>NZ_KI912155.1:0-1606 GCF_000517125.1 Arthrobacter sp. MA-N2
TGATCTTGAGGATCGCAGCAACCTGCTCGGTGGGCTGGGCGCCAACGGACAGCCAGTACTGTGCACGCTCAGAGATAACCTCGATGTACGAGGGCTCTTCGGTGGGGTGGTACTTGCCGATTTCTTCAATCGCACGGCCATCGCGCTTGGCGCGGGAGTCCATGACGACGATGCGGTAGTACGGTGCGCGCATCTTGCCGAAGCGCTTAAGGCGAATCTTTACGGCCACTTTTGTGGTCACTCCTGTTTCTGAAACGGGGTTGAGCCCGTCGTTCTGCACCCGTGGGGCGGGCCATACTTGAGGGTTCCAAAGGACAAGATGCACACACGGAGAGAGGGGCCGCGCGGATCGAGTACCTGTCTATTGTGCCAGATGGCAGACAGTATTTCGAACACGCGGCCTGTGCGGCGGGTTTACTACGGGTCTACTGCCCTGCGGACCAGACGTAGAGACCGGCACGCTCAGTCTTTTCGACGTCACTGGCGAGCGACGCCAACTGCTGGACGTACAGGCGGGACTGTTGGGCGTCAAAGGGCATGTCCTCCTGGGCCGCCCAGCTCTCAGCGACATCGTCCAGGACACTTCCCTCACCCTCCGTCTCGTAACTGAGAAGCTCCGAGAGTGCGCGCACCATCGCTTCGGGGACGCCGAGCAAAGCGTCACTGGTGACATCCACCAAGGCGAGCTCGTAGTCGGCCCCGGCGGCGTGCACAGCTTTGCCGGCCAGATCGCCTAACTGTTCTACTTCGAAATCACTGATTCCCGGAATCCGCACTGCGGAGCCGGAGGCGTCACTGCCCTTCTCCAGGGCAGCGGCCCTTTTGAGTGCTTCATCGTGGGTGGCAACAAAGATTTCAGCAAAGCCCATGGAAACTACTCTCATTCGTTCGTGCCAACGGAGCTGCGGCGCGGCGACCGAAAATCATGCGCCACGCCGTCAGGCCCCAGTGTAACTTGCGAGGGGTCCCCGGCCGAGCGGAGCGAGGTTGGGGAGCAAGTTGAACGGTAACTTGCGAGGGGTCCCCGGCCGAGCGGAGCGAGGTTGGGGAGCAAGTTGAACGGTAACTTGCGAGGGGTCCCCGGCCGAGCGGAGCGAGGTCGGGGACCCCCATGGACGCTAGCGAACGGCGACGCGCAGCCGGTTCCGCCACGGGTCCTCGAAGCGCAACTCCTGGCCCGTGTGGTGTGATGCGATGCCGGCGACCTTGAGGCGGTCGGCGAGCGCGCCGACGTCGTCCCCCGACGGGACCTCGATGACGACCTCGCCGAGACCGAGCGTGTCCTTGCGCGGACCGGCACCACGGCTATTCCAGACGTTCATGGCCATGTGGTGGTGGTAGCCGCCTGCGGAGACGAACAATGCTTGCCCGTGCCAGCCGGCGGTCTGCTCGAAGCCCAGGGTGTCAACGTAGAAATCATGGGCGGTGGGCACATCGCCCACCTGGAGGTGGACATGTCCGATGCCGGCGCCGGCGTCGTGCTGGCCGCTCACGGCGGCCTCGCTCAGGTACTGCTGGAGGTAGCGCTGCGGTGGGAGCGGCAGGCTGTCCATGACGACGGTACTGCCGTTCCACTCCCAGCCTTCGCGGGGCTTGTCGTAGTACA
>NZ_KI912155.1:1706-825372 GCF_000517125.1 Arthrobacter sp. MA-N2
TGGACGCTAGCGAACGGCGACGCGCAGCCGGTTCCGCCACGGGTCCTCGAAGCGCAACTCCTGGCCCGTGTGGTGTGATGCGATGCCGGCGACCTTGAGGCGGTCGGCGAGCGCGCCGACGTCGTCCCCCGACGGGACCTCGATGACGACCTCGCCGAGACCGAGCGTGTCCTTGCGCGGACCGGCACCACGGCTATTCCAGACGTTCATGGCCATGTGGTGGTGGTAGCCGCCTGCGGAGACGAACAATGCTTGCCCGTGCCAGCCGGCGGTCTGCTCGAAGCCCAGGGTGTCAACGTAGAAATCATGGGCGGTGGGCACATCGCCCACCTGGAGGTGGACATGTCCGATGCCGGCGCCGGCGTCGTGCTGGCCGCTCACGGCGGCCTCGCTCAGGTACTGCTGGAGGTAGCGCTGCGGTGGGAGCGGCAGGCTGTCCATGACGACGGTACTGCCGTTCCACTCCCAGCCTTCGCGGGGCTTGTCGTAGTACAGCTCGATGCCGTTGCCTTCGGGATCAGTGAAGTAGAAGGCCTCGCTGACCAAGTGGTCTGCGCTGCCGACGAAGGCGTGCGGTTCGTATTGCGCCGCGGAGGCAACAGTGGCTGCGAGCGAGGACTGGTCCGCGAACAACAGTGCAGTGTGGAAGAGGCCGGCCTCACCCCGCCCTGGAACCTGGAGCCCGGACGCCGGGGCAAGGTGCACCAACGGCTGGCCGAGCCGTCCGAAGTAGAGCCCGCCGTCCTGTTCGGCGACGACCTCGAGCCCCAGGGCCCGCTGGTAGTAATCCCCCATGAGCTTCATGTCCCCCACTTTGAGCATGACGGTGCCCATGGTGAGTTCGGCAGGAAGGAGATCCTGGCTGGATGTAGTGGTCATGTGAAACTCCTGGCTTCTTGTGGCGCCGCCCTTCGGCAACCTCTATATATCTAAATTACTTGAAGCTTCAATTTATTCCTAATGCTCGCCGTTTCCTGACAAGTGCCCCTCAGCACGATGCGCTGCGGTTTAAGTACGACGTCGAGGGACACCCGGGGATCCTCTGCGTAAAGCACGACGTCGGCACTCGCACCTTCGCTGATACCGTCCTGGCCAAGCCAGTCGCGGGCGGACCAGCAGGCAGCATCGAGGGCGGCGGCAGGCGGCAAGCCGGCCCGATGCAGCTCCAGGATTTCCTCCCCGATCCGACCGTGCTTGATGACGCTGCCGGCGTCGGTCCCGGCATATATCCGCACTCCGGCCTCAAATGCCTCTGAGACACGCTCATGCCGGCGCTCCCACAACGCGGTCATGTGCGCGGCGTAGCGCGGGAACTTCGCTTCCGCTTGCTTCGCAATGTCCGGAAATGTCGCGATATTGATGAGCGTGGGGACGATCGGCACACCTTGATCCAACAATCTCGGAATATGGCGGGCCAGGAGACCGGTGGCGTGCTCGATGCAGTCGATATCGGCGTCGAGCATGTCATCGATGGTCTCTTCGGCGAAGCAATGGGCCGTGACCCGGGCGCCTTCGTCGTGTGCCGCCGCCACCGCGTCCTTGACCATCGCAGCCGGAAAGGACGGACCCAGGTCCCCGGCGGCGCGGTCAATCCAGTCCCCGACGATCTTCACCCAACCGTCTCCAGACCGTGCCTGCTTACGCACCGCCTCCACGAGGCCGTCCGGTTCGACTTCCTCTGCTAGCCCACGGATGTATCGGCGCTGCCTGGCGATGTGCCGGCCAGCGCGGATGATCCGGGGCATATCCGGCCGGTGCTGGAGCCATCGCGTGTCACTGGCGGATCCGGCGTCGCGGATCACGAGCGTCCCCGCGTTCCGGTCAGCCGTCGCCTGCCGGCGAGCGGTCTCACCGTCCACCGCTCCACCTGGGCCCAGGCCCACATGGCAGTGGGCGTCCACAAGGCCGGGCAACACCCATCCGTCCAGGACCACGTTCGGCACCGCGGCTGGGCGGACAAAGGTCAGCCGTCCGTCGATCGACCAGAGGCCGCGCCGCTCATCCTTCGGCCCGGTGAGAACGGCTCCGCTGAACTCGATGATTTCTGCCATGCATCCACTTTAGGCTCCGGTTCATTCCCCTTAGGCTCAGTGGCGGGAGGCCGGCCCAGTCACATCTGTCCGAGATGCGAGGAGCTGTGGTAGCTTCGTTTACGACCACACGGGGGCCCTGGCAAGGGCTGAGATCGGGCTGACGCGGCCTGCGACCGTTGAACCTGTCCGGGTAATGCCGGCGAAGGAAGTGAGTAATCCTTTGAGCACCAAAGAAACACAGCTGAGCCCTGCCCAAAACGGATCAGTCCAGGAGGTGACACAGTCCCTCAACTCGCATTCCCTCGCTTTTCTGGAGGATGCCGAAAACGGAATCCGGGTTCCGGTCACGGAAATCGCCCTGGAACCCTCCCCCAACGGCGAGGCCAACGCGCCTTTCCAGGTGTACCGCACCGCGGGGCCCGGGAGTGATCCTGTGGTCGGCCTTGAGCCGTTCCGTAGCGACTGGATCGAAGCCCGGGGCGACACCGAGGCATACAGCGGCCGCGAGCGGAACCTGCTCGACGACGGCAAGTCGGCCGTACGCCGCGGCGCCGCTTCCGCCGAGTGGAAGGGAGCACGGCCGGTGCCCCGCCGCGCCGTCGATGGCAAGACCGTCACGCAGATGCACTATGCCAAGCGGGGCATGGTGACTCCGGAAATGCAGTTCGTGGCCCTTCGCGAGAACTGCGATGTTGAACTGGTCCGCAGCGAAGTCGCAGCCGGCCGGGCGATCATTCCCAACAACATCAACCACCCCGAGTCCGAACCGATGATCATCGGCAAGGCCTTCCTGGTGAAGATCAACGCGAACATCGGCAACTCGGCCGTCACCAGTTCGATTGCCGAAGAAGTGGACAAACTGCAGTGGGCCACGCAATGGGGCGCCGACACGGTCATGGACCTGTCCACGGGGGACGATATCCACACAACCCGGGAATGGATCATCCGCAATTCTCCGGTTCCGATCGGCACCGTGCCTATTTATCAGGCGCTTGAAAAGGTCAACGGCGAAGCCAACAAACTCACCTGGGAGATCTTCCGCGACACCGTAATTGAACAGTGCGAGCAGGGCGTCGACTACATGACCATCCACGCGGGTGTGTTGCTCCGATATGTCCCGCTCACGGCCAATCGCGTCACGGGCATCGTCTCCCGCGGCGGATCCATCATGGCCGGCTGGTGCCTGGCGCATCACGAGGAGAACTTCCTCTACACCCATTTCGACGAGCTCTGCGAGATCTTCGCCAAATACGACGTCGCGTTCTCCCTCGGCGACGGGTTGCGCCCGGGAGCCACCGCGGACGCCAACGATGCCGCCCAGTTCGCCGAGCTCGACACCTTGGCCGAGCTGACGCAGCGGGCATGGAAGTACGAAGTCCAGGTCATGGTTGAAGGACCCGGCCACATTCCGTTCCACTTGGTCCGGGAGAACGTGGAACGCCAGCAGGAACTGTGCAAGGGAGCCCCCTTCTACACCTTGGGCCCGCTGGTGACAGATGTGGCTCCCGGCTACGATCACATCACCTCCGCCATCGGCGCGACGGAGATCGCCCGCTACGGAACCGCGATGCTCTGCTACGTCACGCCGAAGGAACACCTGGGCCTGCCGAACAAGGACGATGTCAAGACGGGCGTGATCACGTACAAGATCGCCGCCCACGCCGCCGACCTCGCCAAGGGCCACCCGGGCGCCCACGAACGCGACGACGCGCTGTCGAAGGCCCGCTTCGAGTTCCGCTGGCGCGATCAGTTCGCGCTGTCCTTGGACCCCGTCACGGCGGAATCTTTCCACGATGAGACGCTCCCGGCAGAACCGGCCAAGACAGCGCATTTCTGTTCCATGTGCGGGCCGAAATTCTGTTCGATGCGCATCAGCCAGGATATCCGCGACGAATTCGGTTCCGCCGATTCCCAAGCAGCCATCGCTGAAATGTACAACGGCATGCGAGAAAAGAGCGAAGAATTCCTGGCATCGGGAGGCAAGGTCTACCTTCCTGAGCTGGAGGTTCCTGCCGGAAAGAGTGAGGCGAAGTCAGGAAGCCTGAACTGATCAGGAAGCTTGGACTGTTCCCGCGCGGCTGACGTCCGCGATGAAGGAGCGGATCATCCGGTCTCCTTCGACTGAATCATGGGGCCGGTGTCCTCCCGCCGCAACGCGGTGGAGGGCACCGGTTTCCTGCAAGTAGCCTGCGATCTCTTCGTACAGCGGCTCCCAACCACCGGTCAGGACGAGGGTGGGAACTCCGGGCACAATGTGCAGAGGTGCTTCCCACGGCGGAGCCTGCAGCCGCAAGCGCCGGGCGGTACGCCGGGCCTCCGGGGTGTTCAGGACTGCCGCCTCCGAAGAGAACGCCCTGCGGACGAATTCGCGCTGGTAGTCGTCATCGCTGAGCTCGTGCCGGATCCGGAACAGGGGCTCCATCAGCGATCGGTAGGCCGCCGTGGCGGGCAATTCAGCGGTGAGGGAAAGACACGCCGGTTCCACCAACACGAGGGAACGGACCAGGTCCGGCCGCTCCACTGCTGCCAGCATCGCGGAAATCGCGCCTTGGGAATGCGCCACGACATGGCCGCCGCGGGAGCCGGGAGCTGACGCCGCCTCCCGCGCACCGAGACACTCCAATACGATGTCCACATCTGCCGCAAAATCGGATTCCAAAGGCTCGGCCTGCGCATCGAAGCCGTGGCGTTTCAGGAAAAGCGCGTCGTACTGCAGCGCCATGCCGTGTTGCTTCGGCCACGCGGCAGCGCCGAATGTGCCTGCTCCATGGACGAACACAACGCGCTGCTTTTGCATCCCCCCAGCCTATGGCACGGGGCTGACAACCCAACTAGCTGACAGTTGTTGTCGTTCTGAGCCCTCAAACCGACAACAACTGCGAGCTAGTTGGGTGGGACGGTTACTTGCCTGTGCTACTTGAGAAACTTGTCGAAGCCCTTGGGCAGGTTCAGCTGCGAAGGATCGAAGTCGCCACCGGCCTGGCCGAAAGCCGCGCCAGTGGGAACGGACTTCGCCCGCTTGTTCTCGGCGTCGCGCAATTCCTGGGCCGCCTTGGCGGGGTTGCCTGAACGGGCCTTCTTCTTGGGAGCGCTCTTGGCACCCTTGCGGGAGCCACCGCCGCCGATGCCGGGCATGCCCGGCATCCCTGGCATGCCGCCGCCTTGGGCCAGCTTCTTCATCATCTTCTGCGCCTGCACGAAGCGCTCCAGGAGGCCGTTGACCTCCGAGACGTGCACACCGGAACCGCGGGCGATGCGGGCCCGACGGGATCCGTTGATAATCTTCGGAGCCACGCGCTCATGCGGGGTCATGGAGCGCACAATCGCCTCCACCCGGTCGATCTCGCGCTCGTCGAACTGCTCCAGCTGCTGGCGGATGTTCTGCGCCCCCGGCATCATCATGAGCATCTTCTTCATGGAACCCATGTTGCGGATCTGCTGCATCTGGGCAAGGAAGTCGTCCAGCGTGAAGTCTTCCTGGTCGGCGAACTTCTTCGCCATCCGGGCCGCTTCGTCCTTGTCCCAGTTCTTCTCGGCCTGTTCGATCAGGGTGAGGACATCGCCCATATCCAGGATGCGGGAGGCCATGCGGTCCGGGTGGAACAGTTCGAAGTCGTCCAGACCTTCGCCGGTGGACGCGAACATGACCGGTTTTCCCGTGACGGACGCGACTGAGAGCGCGGCACCACCGCGGGCATCGCCGTCGAGCTTCGACAGAACGACGCCGGTGAAGTTGACGCCTTCATCAAAGGCAACCGCCGTATTGACGGCATCCTGGCCGATCATGGAGTCGATCACGAACAGCACTTCGTTCGGGATGATCGCCTGGCGGATGCGGCGCGCCTGGTCCATCATTTCGGCATCGACGCCGAGCCGGCCAGCCGTGTCCACGATGACGACGTCGTGCAGCTTCTGGCGGGCTTCGTCGACGCCGGCGCGTGCGACGGCGACGGGATCGCCGGTGGGGACGTCCAGATCCGATGTGGTTCCGGGGTGCGGCGCGAAGACAGGAACGCCGGCACGCTCACCGACGATTTGGAGCTGGGTGACGGCGTTGGGACGCTGGAGGTCGCAGGCCACCAACATGGGGCTGTGACCTTGGGCCTTGAGCCACTTGGCCAGCTTGCCCGCGAGGGTGGTCTTGCCCGCACCCTGCAAACCGGCGAGCATGATGATGGTGGGGCCGGTCTTCGCCAAGCGGATACGGCGGGTCTCGCCGCCAAGGACCTCCTGGAGTTCCTCGTTGACGATCTTCACGATCTGCTGGCTCGGGTTCAGGGCCGCGGAAACCTCAGCGCCCAGGGCCCGTTCACGGATGCGAGCGGTGAACTCGCGGACCACGGAAACGGCAACGTCAGCGTCCAAAAGGGCGCGCCGGATCTCCCGGACGGTGGCATCGACATCGGCTTCCGTGAGGCGACCCTTGCCACGGAGATTCTTGAAGGTTGCTGTCAACCGGTCAGAGAGTGAATTGAACACGCGCCGTGCACTTCTTTCAATGGTCTACGAATGGCGGCCGTTCCGGCACACCAATATCTTGACGATTCCTGCCCCAAACAAATCTGACTCAACTGAGGGACTCGACTATCTAGGGTACCAAGACGCGCCTGCAAGATGGCATGCTGGCACAGTGACCAGCAAAACAACAGTAAAAACGTTGCTCATCCTAGGCGCCTCCGGAGATCTGACGGGCCGATTGCTGTTGCCCGGGCTTGCCAGGCTAGTAGCCGACGGGCTCGCGGACGGCCTGAAGCTTGTCGGTGCAGGCTCGGACCCTTGGACGTCGCAGCAGTGGAACAAACGCGTGGCCGGCGCCTTCGCGGAGGCTGCCAACGGCGCAGGTGCCGCAGGCAAGAAGGCTATTGCGGCCTTGGAGAAGGGCACCGAGTACCATCAATTGGATGTCACGGCGGACGGCGAACTCGGGACCCTCCTGGCAGGGCTCGAAGGACCCATCGCCGTTTATTTCGCTCTCCCCCCAGCTATCAGCCAGAAGGCCTGCGAGGTCCTCACGGCACAACAGTTGCCGCCCGGAACGAGCCTGGTGATGGAAAAACCCTTCGGATCCAGTTCCGAATCTGCCCGGGAACTCAACAAGACCCTCGCCGCACTTGTCCCGGAAGACCGCATCCACCGGGTGGACCACTTCCTCGGCAAGGCGACTGTATTCAACATCCTGGGCCTGCGCTTTGCCAACAGTTTCCTGGAGCCGGTCTGGAACCGGGACCACATCGCGAAGGTGGAAATCATCTTCGATGAAGATCTCGCACTCGAGGGACGCGCCCGCTATTACGACCGGGCCGGCGCCCTCAAGGACATGATCCAGAGCCATTTGCTCCACATCATGGCGCTGCTCGCTCTCGATGCTCCCTCCAGCATCGGCGAACGCGATCTCCGCGACGCGATTTCAACCGTGCTGCGTGCGAGCAGCATCAGCGCACCGTATAAGAAGTCCACCCGACGCGCGAGATACACGGCCGGCCGGATCGGCGAACGTAACGTGCCGGACTATACCGCGGAGGAGGGCGTGGATCCTGCGCGGCATACCGAGACACTCGCAGAAGTCGAAGTGGGAATCGACAATTGGCGTTGGAAAGGCGTCCCCTTCATGCTGCGCTCCGGCAAGGCCTTGGGCCGCGCGCGGAGGGAGGCCATCATCACTTTCCGGCCCGTCCCGCACCTGCCGTCGGGCTTCGAGGGCGTGGACGCCCCCAACCAACTACGCATCGGATTCGGTCCGGACACCCTGCAGCTCGACATTGATGTCAACGGTCCGGGAAACATGTTCTCGCTTGACCGCGTGACGCTCAACGTCGAACTGAACGGTTCCGCCCTCCTGCCATACGGAGAAGTACTTGAGGGCATCATCAGCGGCGATCCCCTGCTCTCCGTCCGGGGTGACACCGCCGTGGACTGCTGGCGGATCATCGAGCCCGCGCTCAAGGCCTGGGCCAAGGATTCCGTGCCGCTCGAAGAGTACGACGCCGGGGGGCCGGGGCCCGCGGACTGGCCCACCGCCGTCGAGCGCTAAGTCCGCGAGCCTCTAACTAGCTTCCGCGGAAGCGTCCGCACCTGGGGCCGTGCTCAGCGGGGCCGGTACCTTCCAGGTACCGGCCCCGCTGCGCGCCAGGTTGCTTTAGATGGCTGCTGCGCCGCGTTCGCCCGTGCGGACACGGACCGCTTCGTACACGTCCACGGTCCAGACTTTGCCGTCACCGGCCCGGCCTGTGTTCGAGGAAGCGATCAGGACATCGAGGATGTCATCCGCCTGCTCATCCGTGGCCAGGACTTCCACGCGGATCTTGGGTAGCAGATCCACGTTGTACTCGGCTCCGCGGTACACCTCGGTGTAGCCACGTTGCCTGCCGTAGCCGCTGGCCGCGCTGACCGTCAGTCCCTGTACCCCGTAAGCTTCGAGCCCCTCTCGGATGGCGTCGAGCTTCTCCGGGCGGACGATCGCCGTGATGAGTTTCATGCCTGGACACTCTCCTTGCCTGATACGGATGCTTCGCCAGTTGCGCCGGACTCGGCAGATGCCTTGCCGGTAATGAGGTCATGAAGGGGCTGGAAGCTTCCGCCGTGGCCACCGACGCCGAACTCGTATGCCGTTTCGGCATGCAGGCTGAGGTCTGCACCGGCAATCTCCTGATGTTCGGAGATACGGAAGCCCATGAGCTTGTGGATCGGGAAGGCGATGATGAACGTCATGACCCCGGTGAAGACGATCGAGCAAAGCGCAGCCAGGGACTGTGCAACCAATTGCGTCGTACCGCCGCCGTAGAACAGGCCGGCAGCACCCTGGGTCGGGGTGGCGAGGAAGCCGATGGCCACCGTGCCGATGATGCCTGAGACCAGGTGAACCCCGACGACATCCAGGGAGTCGTCGTAGCCAAGCTTGAACTTCAGGCCGACAGCGAGGGCCGAGGCAACGCCGGCTGCAACACCGAGGGCGATGGCGCCGAGCGGAGAAACGTTGGCACAGGCCGGGGTAATGGCAACCAGGCCGGCAACAACGCCCGAAGCCGCTCCGAGCGAGGTGGGGTGGCCGTCACGGATCCGCTCCACGATAAGCCAGCCGAGCATGGCCGCGGCCGGAGCGGTAAGGGTGTTGATCCAGATGAGGCCTGCCTGCTCTACCGTTGCCGCTGCGCCGGCGTTGAAGCCGAACCAGCCGAACCAAAGAATGGCAGCACCGAGCATGACCAGCGGCACATTGTGCGGACGGTGGTTGGGGTCCTTGCCGAAACCCTTGCGGTTGCCGATGATCAGGACGAGGATCAGGCCAGCGACACCGGCGTTGATGTGAACCACCGTTCCACCGGCGAAGTCAATGACGGGGGCAAACGTCTGGCCGAACCAGCCGTCCTTCGAGAAGAGGCCACCGCCCCACACCATGTAGGCCATGGGTGCGTAGACCAGTGTGGCCCAGATGGGAGTGAAGAGCGTCCATGCGGAGAACTTTGCGCGGTCTGCGATGGCCCCGGAGATCAACGCCACCGTGATGATCGCGAAGGTGGCCGCATAGCCTACCTTGAGGAGGTCCGCCGGATCCGTGAAGTTGTGCAGGCCAAAGTGGCTGAAGGGGTTTGCGAAGAGCTGGAAGAAGTTGTCCGTGTTGCTCGTGGACATCGACGCACCCCACAAGACCCAGACGATGGTCACTGTGCCGATGGCGATGAAGCTCATCATCATCATGTTCAGGGCGGCTTTGGCACGGGTCATGCCGCCATAGAAGAATGCCAGGCCCGGGGTCATGAACAGCACGAAGGCTGACGCGACCAGGAGCCAAACGAGACCGGCGCTGAATTCCATGGTCTACGTCCTCTCTGCTCTTGTTGCGGACTTTGCCGCCTGTCCCAACGCATTTGCGTTCTACATAAGAGTTTTGCGGGAGCGTGTTTCACCTGCGAAGGTTTTAGATTGCCGGGCTGTTACAAGAACTTCTCGAACGTAAATGGTGCATATCACCCTTGTTACGGATATGTTTCATCAGTTCCACTTTCTACGAGCTGCCACTACCCCGAGGATTCCAGCACCATGACCGCAAGCCCCAAATCCCGCGCCAATCGAGGGTCCCGGGCCGCTAAGGCTGCCATGCCACGCGACATCAGGGTGATGTTGGCGGCTGCGTTCCTGATTGCACTGGGTTTTGGCCTCGTAGCACCGGTGCTCCCCCAGTTCGCTACGACTTTCGGTGTCGGAGCTACGGCGGCCGCGGTGATCGTGAGTATTTTCGCCTTCATGCGCCTGGCATTCGCTCCGGCGGGAGGCGCCCTGATGGCCCGCTTTGGCGAGCGCCCCGTGTACATCGCCGGTTTGCTGATTGTGGCAGCGTCGACGGCGGCCTGCGCCTTTGCCCAGAACTATTGGCAGCTGCTGGTCTTCCGGGGCCTTGGCGGAGCCGGTTCAGTCATGTTCACGGTGGCGGCGATGGGCCTGTTGATCAGGCTCGCCCCTCCGGAAAGCCGTGGGCGGGTCTCCGGTGCGTACGCCTCCGCCTTCTTGATCGGAAGCGTCCTTGGCCCGGTGGTGGGTGGGTTGTTGGCCGGTTTCGGCCTGAGGGTCCCGTTCCTCGCCTACGCGGCAGCCCTGGTCTTGGCGGCCTTGGTTGTACGCACGCAGCTAAGGGGCAGTTCCAAGGCAGCGAGCGGGCATGGAGTGGTAGGGCCGGCGATGCCCATGAAGGAAGCCCTGGGCGACTCTGCCTACCGGGCCGTGCTGTTTTCAAGTTTCAGCAATGGCTGGGCGACGTTCGGCGTACGCATGGCCACCGTGCCGTTGTTCGCGGTGGTTGTCCTTGCCGCCGGAGCAGGCTCGGCAGGCTGGGCGCTCGCTGTGTTTGCAGCGGGCAATGCGCTTGCGCTGACGTTCTCCGGCCGCTTGGCTGACAGCTTCGGCCGGAAGCCCATGATGCTGCTGGGCCTGGCGGTTACCGGCCTGGGGACCGCCTCCATCGGATTGACTGGGAATCTTCCCGCGTTTTTCGCGGCATCTGCCGTGGCAGGCTTCGGCTCCGGCTTGCTCAACCCGGCCCAGCAGGCCGCCGTCGGCGACATCATCGGCCGGGGCCGCTCCGGTGGCAAGGTGCTGGCAGTCTTCCAGATGGCCTCCGACGCCGGAGCGATCGTGGGGCCGGTCCTGGTGGGCCTCCTGGCCGATGGATTGGGCTACGGGTGGGCGTTCGGCGCAACCGGCGGCCTCCTCCTGCTCTCGGCTGCGGCTTGGTCCATGGCCCGCGAGCCGATGGAGCGCACGCCCGAACGGATCGACTCACCCAACTGACTCGCAGTTAACGTCGTTTTGGGCGCTGATAACGACAACAACTGCGAGCTAGTTGGGCCGGGCGCAGACTAGTTGAGCAGGGCGTCGACGAAGGCTTCAGCCTCGAACGGCGCGAGGTCGTCGGGCCCTTCGCCTAGCCCGACAAGCTTGACCGGCACGCCAAGTGCCTTTTGGATCGCGACGACGATGCCGCCCTTGGCGGTCCCGTCCAGCTTGGTGAGCACGATTCCGGTGATGTTGACCACCTCGGCGAAAACCTTCGCTTGATTCAAGCCGTTCTGGCCGGTGGTCGCGTCCAACACCAGCAGGACTTCGTCCACTTCAGCCAGCTTCTCAACGACGCGCTTGACCTTGCTGAGCTCGTCCATGAGGCCTACCTTGTTCTGCAGGCGTCCAGCGGTGTCGATCATGACCACATCCACTTCCTGCTCGATGCCGGACTTGACGGCCTCGTAGGCAACCGAGGCAGGGTCCGCGCCGTCGATGTGCGACCTCACCGTTGCGACGCCGACACGCTGGCCCCATGTGGCCAGCTGCTCGGCAGCTGCCGCGCGGAAAGTGTCCGCAGCACCCAGAAGGACATCCTTATCCTCAGCGACGAGAACGCGGGCCAACTTGCCCACGGTGGTGGTCTTACCGACCCCGTTGACACCGACGACGATCATGATGGCCGGGTGGGCCCCCTTGCGTTCCACGTTCAAGCTGCGGTCCATGGTCGGGTCCACGAGCTTGATGAGTTCCTCGCGCAGGAGGGCCTTGACGTCCTCGGGGCTACGGGTGCCTTGGACCTTCACCCGTTCACGCAGCGCCTCGACCAGCTGCATGGTGGGCTCGGTGCCAAGGTCCGCAAGGAGAAGTGTTTCTTCGACTTCGTCCCAGACGTTTTCGTCGATCTTGTCACTCGAAAGCAGAGCCAGGAGACCCTTGCCGAGAATGCTGTTGGATTTGACCAATCGCGCCCTCAGCCGGGTGAGGCGACCCTCCACGGGGGCGGGGGTCTCCACCTCGATGAGTTCCAGGCCGGCAGCGTCATCGGAAACGTCGGTCTCCGGCGTAGCAGCGTCTGCGGGTGCGACGACGTCGCCAGGTACCGTACGCTCCTGTACCGCATCGGGAGCATCATCGACGATCGTTCCGGCGCCTGCCGACGCCGAGTCAACAGGATCGTTGGAGTCGCGCGTTCCAGCGTAAGTCGAGGAAGACTTCCGCACCTTGAGCAGGACAGGAATCAGCCCTCCGACCACCACGATGGCAGCGACAATGGACAGGATTATGGGGAGGAGATCGTTCACTCCCCTAGCTTCTCACAAAGCTAGACCTCGGCACCGAGCCTCTGGCTGATCACTGTGGACACGCCGTCGCCCCGCATTGTCACTCCGTAAAGGGCGTCCGCAACTTCCATGGTCCGCTTCTGGTGCGTAATCACAATCAGCTGGCTGGACTCGCGCAGTTCTTCAAAAATCGTGATGAGCCTGCCCAGGTTCGTGTCATCCAGAGCGGCTTCCACCTCATCCATGACGTAGAACGGAGAAGGCCGCGCCTTGAAAATCGCCACGAGCAAGGCGACCGCCGTGAGCGACCGTTCACCACCGGAAAGCAAGGACAAGCGCTTGATCTTCTTGCCGGCCGGCCTTGCCTCCACCTCGATGCCGGTGGTCAGCATGTCATCGGGGTCGGTCAGCACCAATTTGCCTTCCCCACCGGGGAAGAGCCGCGCGAAGACGTGATCAAACTGTTTGGACGTATCGGCGAAGGCTTCAGCGAAGACCTGCTGGACGCGGTTGTCCACTTCCTTGATGATGTCCAGTAGATCCTTGCGGCTGGATTTGAGGTCTTCCAATTGGGTGCTGAGGAATTGGTGCCGTTCCTCGAGTGCCGCGAACTCCTCCAGCGCCAGGGGATTCACCTTGCCAAGCGCGGCGAGATCGCGTTCGGCCTTCCGGAGCCGTTTCTCCTGCTCCGCGCGGACAAAAGGAACACCCGCAACGATTGCGTTTCCGTCCTGGTCCACGGGCGCGCGGAGCTCGGCCCACTTGTCCACCGCAGCGGCGGGAACCGGAACGGGCTGCGCCGGACCGAACTCGGCCACGAGCTGCTCGGCGGACAGCCCGAGTTCCTCAATGGCGCGGGTCTGGAGCGCCTCGATCCTGAGCCGTTGTTGGGCTCGCGCGAGTTCGTCCCGGTGCACCGAATCCGTTAGCCCGGCGAGTTCCTGCGCCAGTGCTTCGTTGCTGCTCCGAACCTCGGCAAGTTCCTTTTCGCGCTGCTCGCGCACGGCCTCGGCGAGGTCGCGGGCCCGGGCGGCCACATCCACCGAAACGTCGACAAACCGAACCGTCAGTTCGACGGCGGAAGCGACTGCCGAGGCTCGCTCGGCCTGGGCTTTGCGGAGCACGGCCCGGCGCGCAGCCTCCTCGCGTGCCCGCCGTTCGCTCGCGGCGGCCCGTTTCAAGGATGCGGCCCGGTTGCTCGTGGCTGCGAGCTGTTCCTCAGCGCTCCGCAACCCCAGCCGGACCTCCATCTCGTGGGAGCGTGCTTCGCTGGCAGCCCTGGACAAGGCATCGCGGTGCTCCGTGGAAGGTTCTTCTTCCTGGGGGGCTTCTTGAGCCGCGGCCAGCCTTTCCGCCGCAAGCTCAAGGGATTCCTCGGCGACGGCGATGTTCAGCTCGGCCTTGGCCAAGGACTCGGCCAGGCGATCGCTCTCCGCGACGGCGCTGCGCAACTGGGAGTTCAGGTGACCAAGACGTTCCGCGACGGCAGCCAAACGGGCATCCGAGTCGTGGAGTTTGTCCAGTGCAGCGTCCGCCCGCTCCTGTGCATCGCTCCGGCGCGCTTCGGCCCCCGCCAGGGCAAACTTGCCCCGCTCAAGACGTATGGTCAGTTCCTTGAGCCGGGCTTCGGCGTCGTCCACTGCGGCTTGGACCTCAAGGAGCGACGGCGCCGTGGCCGATCCGCCGTCGACCGTCAGGGCCCTGAAGACGTCGCCCTCAACGGTCACTGCGGTCAGTGCCGGGTTGCCCGCAATGAGGCTTGCCGCCTCGGCAAGACCGTCGACGACGGCGGTGCGCGCCAGCAGCGCAGCCGCGCCACTGGCCTCGGTACCGTTAGTTCTCAGCAGCTCGGCAGCCCAGCGCGCACCGTCAGGCAGCGTTGGCAACTCCGGCGGCCCAAGCTCTGGACCGGCGGACGATACTGCGCCCGCCACCAAAAGCGAGGCGCGTCCGGCGTCGACATCCTTCAGTAATTGCAACGCGGCGACGGCCCCGGCACCGTCGGTCACCACTACCGCCTCGGAGGCACTGCCGAGCGCCGCGGCCACAGCAGTCTCATAGCCAGGCTCCACGGTCAGAAGGGAAGCCAGGGATCCCAAGACCCCGGGCAGGCCCGAGGACAGGATCCGTCCGGAGCCATCCTTGCGGTTGAGTCCCAACTGCAAGGCATCCCGGCGGGCGGTGAGGGCGTCGCGTTGGCGGACGTCATCGCGTTCGGCGGCTTTCAACGCCTCGATGTCGGCGTTGATTTCGTCAAGAAGGGCGGTGGCCTCCTCGTAGTCCGCATCGAGGCTTTCCTCACCGTCTTCCACACCGGCCACTTGCGATTCGAGGGCCGTGAACTCGCCCTGCGCGTGGCGACGGCGTTCCTCGCCGGCAGACAGCGACTCCCTGAGCCTGCCCCGCTCGGCAGCCGCTGCCTCAGCCCGGGATCGCGCCGCGGCCACCTGGCCCACGAGTTTTGCAAGGCCCTCACGGCGGTCGGCGGCCGCCCGCAGCATGGCCGTGAGGCGTTTGTCCTCGGCAGCGGCGAGGCTCTCGGTTTCCTGCTTGGCCGCGGTAGCCTCGACAAGCGCAGCTTGTTTGGCCAGAATGTCGTGCTCCAGCTGAGACTGTTCCTGCCGCACCCTGGCAGCCTGGCGGTCGAGATGGTCCGGGTCGCGGCCGGAATCCGGCACCGCATCCGCGGCGCCCAGGAGGCGGCGACGTTCGGTGGCAAGAGATCCAAGGGAGCGAAGACGGTCCCTGGTTGCGGATAGTTGGTACCAGTTGTCCCTCGCGGCATTAAGGCGTGGTGTTGCCTCAGCCGCGAGTTGCTCAAGACGGACCTGGCGTTGACGGCCGGCACCGAGCGCCGCCTCAACCGCCTCGCGGCGCTCCTTCAAAGCCGCTTCGTCGGCGACGTCCTTCTCCAACGCTTCTTTGAGAAGCACCAGGTCATCCGCCAGCAGCCGGGACTTGGCGTCTCGAACGTCGAACTGCACGGACTGGGCACGGCGGGCGACTTCGGCCTGTTTACCCAGCGGCGTAAGCTGGCGGCGGATTTCTGCCGTGAGATCGCCAAGTCGCTGGAGGTTCGCCTGCATGGCTTCCAGCTTGCGTACCGTCTTTTCCTTACGACGCCGGTGCTTGAGGATGCCTGCGGCCTCTTCAATGAATCCGCGGCGGTCCTCAGGGGTGGCATGAAGGACTCTGTCCAGCTGCCCCTGACCTACGATCACATGCATTTCCCTGCCCAGACCGGAGTCGGATAGCAGTTCCTGAATGTCCAGGAGGCGGCATGGAGAGCCGTTGATGGCGTATTCGGATCCGCCGGTGCGGAATAGCGTGCGGGAAATGGTGACTTCGCTGTATTCGATCGGCAGGGCGCCGTCGGCATTGTCTATGGTCAGCGAAACATGCGCCCGACCCAAGGGCGGCCGGCCCGATGTCCCGGCAAAAATGACATCTTCCATTTTTCCGCCGCGCAGGGTCTTCGCACCTTGTTCGCCCATCACCCAGGCCAGGGCGTCGACCACATTCGACTTGCCCGAACCGTTGGGACCGACAACGGCTGTAACGCCCGGCTCAAAGTCGAACGTCGTGGCCGACGCGAACGACTTGAATCCACGGACAGTCAAACTTTTCAGATGCAAGGTGTTTCGGATCTCCTGAGTGGCTGGTTTCCCCTGCTCAATCTACTGCCCGACGGCGGAAATCCCCGGATTTGCGGGCCCTACGCCGCGACAACCGGGGGCAGCCCGTGGGTGCACAGGGCTACCAGCGGCCGTTGCGCGGCTTCGGCTGGCAGACCGGACAAGTGTAGGAGGAGCGGTTCATGAACTGCTCGCGTCTGATGACACCGGACAAGCCAAGGGCCGAACATCGCCGGCATGGCTCGCCCGCCCGGCCGTAGGCATCAAGGGAACGGGCGAAGTAACCGGAATCCCCGTTGACGTTGACGTAGAGCGAATCGAAGCTCGTCCCGCCCGCCGCCAAGGCATCGCTCATCACTTCCTTCGCGGCATCGACCACCCGCAGCGCATCGGCCCGTTTAAGGCTGTCCGTCGGCTTGGCATAGTGGAGCCTGGCCCGCCAGAGGGCCTCATCGGCGTAGATGTTGCCTATCCCCGAGATGACGCCCTGATCGAGCAGTACACGTTTGAGCCCCGTTTTGCGGACTTTGATTTTGCGGTAGAAGTCGTCAAAGGAAAAGTGCGGATCCAGCGGATCGCGAGCTATATAGGAGGCCTCTTCGGCGATTTCCGGAAGGGGCGTCTCGCCTTGCCCACCAGGACCGCCGTCAGGCGTAGGTATCAGTGAAGTGACAAAAAGTCCGCCGAATATCCGTTGGTCCACGAACCGCAACTGCTCGGGCATGCCGTCGGATCTACTAAGGCGGAGACGAACTTTGAGGTGTTTCTCATCGGGAACGTCGGGATCCTGCATGAGGAGCTGCCCGCTCATGCCGAGGTGCGCCATGAGCGCGACGCCGGGCAACGCCTCCTTGGACATTGCCTCGAAGGCGCCGCCAGTCCTCCGGGGTTCCTCGGCTTGCAGCGGCATCCACAGGAACTTGCCCCGGCGGACGACATCCAGGACCGTGCAGTTCTCAAGGTTGCCAACAAAGTCCTCCGTGCCAAGGGTGTGGCGTCGGATGGAGCGGGGATCCAAAACGTCCACGGACGTGATGGTCCGGCCCCGCACCCAACGTGCCAAACCGCGGCGTACCACTTCGACTTCGGGCAATTCCGGCATGGGGCCTCAGGCGCTGCGCGCAGGACCGGTCGGAGCGTCGGCCTTGCTGTCAGGGGTGGCCGAGCCGTTCGCACCGGCTTTCTTGTTCAGGGTTCGCCACGCATCTGCGGCGGCTTCCTGCTCGGCTTCTTTTTTCGAATGCCCTGCGCCCTTGCCGTAGGCGGTGCCGGCGATCTGGAGCACTGCCTCAAATGTACGTGCATGGTCCGGCCCGGCACCTTCGACGGCGTAATAGATGGATCCGAGCTGTCGGCTGGCTGCAAGCTCCTGCATGCTCGTCTTCCAGTCGGTACCTGCCCCCAGGGCCGCAGCGTCCCTCAGCAACGGACCGACGAGCCGCATGACCAGCTGACGGGCAGTCTCAATGTCATTGGAAAGGTACGTGGCACCGATAAGTGCTTCCATGGTGTCCGCCAGAATGGACGCCTTGTTCTTGCCTTGGGTGAGCCTTTCGCCCTGCCCGAGGTAGATGAATTCGCCGATGCCAAGGTCCCTGCCGATACCTGCCAGGGCACGCGTGCTGACGACGGCGGAACGCCGCTTGGCCAGTTCGCCTTCCGGTAGCCCCGGGTTATCCCGGTACAGCGAATCGGTCACGGAAAAGCCCAAGATCGAGTCGCCCAGGAATTCGAGCCGCTCGTTGGTGGGAATCCCGCCGTTTTCATACGCGTATGAACGATGTGTCAGAGCAAGACGAAGCGTCTCGGCGTCAATTGAGACACCGAGACGCTTCAGAAGCTCTTCAGTTGAAGACATCCGTTGTCAGCCTGTATGGCGGATTTAGACGTCTGCGACCTTGCGGCCCTTGTATTCAAGGAACAGCGCAGTCCCGGCAGAGTCGGTAACAACCTTTGCCTGGTGCGGCAGGCTGTAAACAACCTGGCCGTTTTCGATGGTCTTGACCAGGTTGGGGGCAGTTGCCTTCCACTGGGCACGGCGGGCGCGTGTATTCGCGCGAGACATTTTCCGCTTGGGAACAGCCACGGCTATCTCATTTCTCTCTTAGTCAACACTTACTAATCAGTTTGCCGGTCAGACTTAGCCAGTTCAGCTAGGGCAGCCCAGCGAGGATCCAGGTCCTCGTGGTGGTGCCCCGGCTCGTCTTCCAGACGCACTCCACATTCGGAGCACAGGCCCTGGCAGTCTTCCCGGCACACCGGCTGGAACGGCAGCATGGTTACAACTGCGTCCCGCAACACCGGTTCAAGATCGATTAGATCGTGCTCGACTCGACGTTGCTCTTCATCGTCTTCTTCATCCGAAAGCTCGATGCCCTCATAGAAGAAAAGTTCTTGCACATTGACCTCGAGGTCATACGCAAGGGGATCCAGGCATCGTCCGCATTCGCCCTTGACTTCAGCAAACACGGTTCCTGATACCAGAATTCCTTCGTGTACGGCCTCCAGCCTCAGGTCAAGCTCGATATCCGAGCCTTCCTGAACGCCAATGAGTGCCACGCCAAGGTCACTTGGCGCGGGTACATGTTCGGTGAGCGTCCGCATGCTTCCTGGACTACGTCCGAGGTCCTTGACGTCAAGCGTCAAAGGCGAACTTACATCTCGCTTAATGAGAACTCCTGTAGAACATATGACCGACGTATCATCTTAGCCTGAACGCATGAACAGACTCAAACCGGGTCGATGACGACGCGTTCTGTCTGAGATACCGATCCAGCTTACCCTTTGCGGGGCTGCTCCGCTCCCGACTCGCCGCCCAGAAGCCTCTTGAGCACCGACTTGGGCACGAAATCGGAGACATCGCCCCCCAGGAGTGAGATTTCCTTGATGAGCGTAGAGGACAAATGCAGATAATGGGCCTCGGCCGGAAGAAAGACAGTCTCGACTCCGGACAATTGGCGGTTCATCGTGGCCATCGGAAGTTCGTAGTCAAAATCGGAAGACGAGCGCAGGCCCTTCACGATCGCCGAAATTCCCCGGTGCCTGCAGTATTCGGCCAGTAGCCCCTCCCCCATGGGTTCCACGATGATGCCGCGCAAGGATGCAAGAGTCTGCCGCGCCATTTCCATGCGTTCTTCCAAGCTGAAGCGGTACTTCTTCGCGTAATTGGTGGACACCGCGACGACGACTTCGTCGAACAAGCCAGAGGCCCGGGCAATGACTTCCAGGTGTCCGTTATGGATGGGGTCGAAGGAGCCAGGGCACACTGCGCGTCTCATGGTTCGAACCTACCGCATCGGAAGCGGCAGGCACTATGGCGATACGATGGCTGACATGGCGGGCCGGACGAGCCGGAAGCCAGCACCAGGAAGGCAGCCCCACCGTGACGAGCCCGGCCCCTCTCAGCGAAAATACGTCTGTCGCTCCGTGGCTACGTGCTGCCGGCGGCGCCAATCTGCTGTCCGCCGACGGGAGCCTCGGAGTGACCATCTTCGAAGAGATGACCACCCTGGCAGACTCCACCGGCGCCATCAACCTGGGACAGGGATTCCCGGACGAAGACGGTCCCGCGGAAATCAAAGCAGCAGCACAGGCAGCCATCACGGCCGGAGCCAACCAGTACGCCCCCGGCAAAGGCATCCCCGAACTTCGCGAGGCCATTGCCGCGCACCAGGAGCGTTTCTACGGACTGACCCCCGATCCGCAGACCGAGGTCATTGTGACCACAGGGGCCACTGAAGCGATCGCCGCATCATTGCTTGCCTTCATCGAGCCCGGCGATGAGGTCCTGACCTTCGAGCCCTTCTATGACTCATACGGCGCCATCATCGGCCTCGCAGGCGCCACACACGTCAGCGCTCCCTTGCTGGCGCCCGATTTCCTTCCGGATCTGGACGCCTTGGAATCGGCGTTCAGTGAGCGCACCAAGGTGGTGCTCCTCAACAACCCGCACAATCCCACCGGCGCGGTCTTCCCGCGCGAGGTGCTGGAACGCGTGGTGCAGCTCGCCAGGAAATACGACGCCGTGATCGTCAGCGATGAAGTCTACGAGCACCTCACCTTCGGAGTGCGGCACCTTCCGATCGCCGGCATCCCCGGAGCCGCTGAACGAAGCGTCACCATCTCCTCAGCAGGCAAGACGTTCTCCTTCACCGGCTGGAAGATCGGCTGGCTCAGCGGCCCTGCCCATCTGGTGGCGGCGATCCGTACGGTCAAACAATTCCTCAGCTACAGTTCCGGTACGCCCTTCCAAAGTGCGATCGCCGTAGGCCTGGCCTTGCCCGATGACTTCTACGCCGGCATCGCTTCCACTCTGCGACACAAGCGGGACATCCTGGCCGAAGGCCTGCGGGCCGCCGGTTTTGGCGTCTTTGCGCCGCAGGGAACCTACTTCATCAACGTGGACACTGCCCCCTTGGGTATCCAGGACTCCGTGGATCTGGCGCGACGGCTGCCGGGACTCGTCGGTGTGGCTGCCATCCCCGTCCCCGTTTTCTGCCACCCCGAAGGCGCGGAAAGGACGCGAAGTCTTCTTCGATTCGCCTTCTGCAAGAAAACCGGGGTGCTGGAAGAAGCAGCCGCCAGGCTGGCCACGTTGCGGGACAAGCTCTGATCGTGCCGAGCCGCGAAAACGAGTCGCCCCGCCAACGCCGTGAAGGACGGCGTTTCCTGCGGACCACAGGTCAGCACGCAGCGATCGAAGCCGATGGACTGATTGACGGCGCCTACGTACTACGGATCGGTGACGCCGAGCAATCCCACGTCAATCTCGCCGAACCCGCGGAAATCTTCTACGAGTACTTGCGCAGGATCGGCCATGTGGTTGATCTTGCAGCGCCCCGGGGGCAAGCCATCACTGCCCTCCACCTCGGGGCCGGGGCATTGACGCTCGCCCGCTACATCGAGGCGACGAGACCGGGCTCGGAACAACACGCCGTCGAACTCGAACGCGAATTGCTGGACTTCGTGCTGCAGAAGTTGCCCCTGCCGGACGGTACCCGTCTGGAGACGCATATTGGAGATGCCCGCGAAGTCCTTGCCGAGTTGCCCTCGGAACTCCGGTTCGACGTCGTGATCCTGGACATCTTTTCGGGTCCCGAGGCTCCTGCACACATTGCCTGCCAGGAGTTCTACGAGGAGGCCGCTGCGCGGCTTCGGCCCGATGGGGTGCTCATTGTCAACGTCGGCGATGAAGCGGCCTTGACCTTGGTGCGGAGCCAAGTCGCGGCGATGCGGCGGGCAATGCCCGACGTCGCGGCCTTCGCCGAGAGCGGCATGTTCGCTGGCCGGTACCCCGGCAACATCATCCTGGTGGGGACGCGCTGGCCGTGGCCCTCCGGCTGGACAACCGAACTCCTGGCCCGTGGGCCGCATCCTGCGGCGGTCTTGAGCGGAGTGGAACTGGACCGGATCTCCCGTTGAGTCGCAGCTAGACAGGTTCGGCGAACCAGAGCTTGGTTTCGCCGTACTTCTTGTCGGCAAAGCGTTCCAGGGTGGCCGGCCAGTCCGGTTCCGGAGAGCGTGAGGAACGCTCGACGACGACGACGGCCCCCTCGTCCAGGTGGAAGGCAAGCTTGGTGAGGACGGCCTTGAGGGAAGCTTCGTCCAAAGGGTACGGCGGATCCAGAAAGACCAAGTCCCAGAGGGCGTCATCGGCAGCGCGTTCCAGGAAGGACTCCACCTTGGAGCGGTGGACCATCACGGTTCTGCGCCCCAGCACTTGGTTGGCCATGTCGGCGTTTCGCTGGCAGACCTCGGAAGCGCGGGCATCAAATTCCACGAGTTCTGACGAACGTGCGCCTCGGCTGGCGCTTTCGATGCCGAGCGAACCCGAACCCGCATACAGGTCCAACACCCGGGCGTCGTCGATCGCGTCGAGGGCCTCGAGCCGCGAGAACAAGGCCTCCTTGACGCGGTCCGTCGTGGGCCGGGTGGCATTTCCCGGGACGCTGACCAAGGGGTTGCCGCCAACGATGCCTGCAATGATCCGGCTCACCGGCTCTCCCCGGGGGCGGCGCCTACGAGGGTTCTTTCGGGCGTGGGTTCCTTAGCCGCGTTCAAGGAACGCCTCCTTTTCGGGGTTGAGATATTCGTCAATCGCCGCCGCGAGGGCTTGCTGGCCTTCCAACCCTGGATCCTCAGCCACGAGCCGCTGGGCATCGGTGCGGGCGCGGGCAATCACGTCCTCGTGCTCCAGGACGCGCAATAGCTTGAGGGTGGAGCGCCCACCCGATTGCGAGGCTCCCAGGATGTCGCCTTCACGGCGCAGCTTGAGGTCTTCCTGGGAAAGGACGAAACCATCCGTGGTGGAAGCAACTGCGTCCAGGCGCCTGCGGCTTGGATGGCCGGGCTCGAGCGTGGTGACCAGCAGGCAGGTGCCCGGAAGCCCACCGCGGCCCACCCTTCCGCGCAACTGGTGGAGCTGTGAAATGCCGAAGCGGTCAGCATCGAGGATCACCATCAGTGTGGCGTTATGGACATCCACGCCCACTTCGATGACCGTAGTGGAGACCAGCAGCTGGGTTTGGTTGGCGGTGAACGAGGCCATGGTTTCGGACTTAAGGGCCGCATCCTGCCGCCCGTGGAGGGGCCCCAGCCGGACGCCGCTCAGGGCCGGCTCCTGGCTGAGCGTCTCGACGACGGCGGTCACCGAAGCGAGCTCGCGAGCGGGACCCTCTTCCGAAAGTTCGGCGTCGCCCGGTTCCGCCTCGCCGGGGCTGAAGTCGCCGTCGTCGTCGTCCCCGATCTTGGGACACACGACGTATACCTGGTGGCCGGCGTCGATCTCTTCCCGCGAGCGTTTCCAGATCCTGTCCGCCCAGCCAGGGTTTTCAGCGAGTCCCACCACATGGGTGGAGATGGGTGCCCGGCCAGCGGGAAGTTCATCCAACACGGAAGTTTCGAGGTCACCGAAGACGGTCATGGCCACCGTGCGCGGGATGGGAGTGGCGGTCATCACCAACAGGTGGGGTGGCCGGTTTGCCTTGGCGCGCAGGGCGTCACGCTGTTCCACCCCGAATCGGTGCTGCTCATCGACGACGATCAGCCCGAGGTCCTGGAAGGACGTCTTGTCGCTCAGCAGCGCGTGGGTACCGATCACAATCCCGGCGTTACCCGAGGCCGCGTCCAGCATGGCTTGCTTGCGGGAAGCGGTCGGAAGCGAGCCTGTCAGCAACGTGACCTGGACCGATCCTGGCCCTTTCCCAGAGTCGCCGTCCGACAATCCGGCCCCGCCCAGCATCCCGGCCCCGCCGAACAAACCATCGCGGGCCAGCGGACCCAACGTCCGCCGGATGGAATCAAAGTGCTGTGCCGCGAGGACCTCAGTCGGGGCAAGCAACGCCGCTTGTCCACCGGCATCCACCACCTGCAGCATCGCCCGCAAGGCCACGATCGTCTTGCCCGAACCAACCTCGCCCTGTAGGAGGCGGTTCATTGGCGAGTCCTGCGCCAGCTCATGGGCCAGCGTCTTTCCGACGGCGGCCTGCCCCGCCGTCCGCGTGAACGGCAGCTGCCGATCGAAAGAAGCCAGGAGGCCATTCGGCAGGGGCCGGCGCGCGGTTGCCTCTTCGGCTGCCAGTTGAGACCGACGCCGTGCCAGCGCTGTCTGCAAAACCAGGGCTTCCTGGTAGCGGAAACGGTCCCGGGCCCGCTGCCAGTCCATTGCCGTTTCGGGCGAATGGATCAGCCGATACGCATCCCCTACCCCTAGGAATTTCTCCCGGGACACAATGTCAGAAGGCAGCGGATCCTCGATGCTGTCCACCTCGACGGTGTCCAGGAGCGTGGTGATGACCTTGTGGATGGACCAGCTGGTGAGCTTCGCAGTGGCCGGATAGACAGGGATGGGCATGGCCGCGAGTTTTTCCGGATCAACTGCACCCGCCATCTCAGGGTCCTCATCGAGCACCATGAAGTCCGGATTGGTCATGCCCAGTGATCCGCCGTAACGGCTGACCTTACCGGAGAACATCACCCGGCACCCCGGTTGGAGCTCACTGCGGGCACGGAAACCGTTGAAGAAGCTGATCTTCAGGGTTCCCGGAATCTGCTCGCCACCGGCCTCGTCCGTGACCACCACATCCGTCAACGAGCCCCGCCTCGCGCGCATCTGCCTCGTGGAATTGGACAGCACCCGGGCGATAAGGGTGGCCTCTTCATCCAACGGCAGTTTGCTGATGGGCGTCAGCTCCCCTCGGCTGAGATAGCGGCGGGGAAAGTAGTTCAGGAGCTCCCCGACCGTGTCGAGGCCAAGGTGCTTCCCGATGACGGAGGCGGATCGTTTGCCGATCCTTCGCTCGAGGGGAAGCTGAAGCTCAGGATTCATGCCCGTGCTGGCCTGCCGGCAGGCCGGGGTCGCGCGGCATCGAGAGCTGGCTGACCGAGATGTCGGTGGGGTCACCTAGCGAGCGGATGACTGCCACGGCAGGTTCCGCGTCGGGCACGTGAACATGCACGCGCCAACGGTAGCTGATTTCCGCAGCGTCACCGTCATCGTCAGCGTCATCGTCGTCGTCCTGCGCAGCCGCTCCGCCCACCGGGCTAGCGCTGCCGACTTGGCTCATAATGACCGAGTCGCCGAGTTCGTCGAGCCGCTGACGCAGTGTGGCGGCGGCGAGCGGCGAAAGGTTGATGGTGCACATGACCTCGACGCCGTCGTCGTCCGGCATTCCTGCGTGGATATGAGGATCCTGCAGGTCGTAGCCGTGCAGGCCATCCAAGAGCTCGCCCTGGAGCTCTTCGCCGAGCACGGCCGAACGCAGGCAGTCCAGGATCAACAACATACCCACTCCGCCGGCGTCCACCACATGGGCGGCGTGTAGCGGGGCAAGCTGGTCTTCGGTTCGCACCACCGCTTCCAGCGCCGCATTGACGGCGGCATCGAGCGCCAGGCCCAACGCCTGATTGCTGTCATCGCGGTGGTGCGCGGTGTCACATTCACCTGCTGCCCGGGCGGCAGCCTCCAGGACGGAAAGCATGGTGCCGGGCACAGGCTCGCTCAAGGCCGACCACGCCCGGAGCTGGGCTCGGTTCAGTGCGGTCGCAAGAAGGGGCGCGCTGAGGCGTGTGTGCCCTTTCAAGGGTTCAGCGACGGCGCACAAAAAGACCGCAAAAAGGGTTCCGGAGTTGCCGCGAGCTTGCTCCATGGCCGCCCGGCCGGCCGTTGCCAGAACGGCACCCACGTCATTAACCGGTTCATCGAAGACGGAAGTGTCAACAAATGCCGCCGCTGCGGCTCGGACAGTGAGGTAGAGGTTGGTGCCGGTATCGCCATCGGCCACGGGGAAGATGTTGATGGCATTGAGGCGGTCGCTGTGGTTGCCGAGCGTCGTCTCCGCTTTGCCCAGCCACCGCTTCATGGCGTGCGTATTTGCGGCAATCTTAGTCTGCAAAGTGATCCCATCCCACGGTGTCAGCGGGCATTCCCGCTATCCGGACGCCGCTGTGCTGTCCTTCGGCAACGGCCTGGATCGAGCCTATCGCAGTGAAGCCGGATGGTAGCTGAACATTTGCTGGAAAAGTGGCCAGCAGGCCGTGGTCCTCCCCACCCCCCAGGATCCAGTCCATGGGATCGCGGCCAAGCGGGGCCGAGGCGGCTTCCAAGGGAGCGGCGAGAGCCTTGAGCGCGATGGGGTCGAGGTCGAGCGCGACGCCACTGGCTTCGGCGAGACGGGCCCCGTCACGCAAAAGCCCATCTGAAACGTCCATCATGGCCGTCGCTCCTGCCTTCGCACCCTCCGGACCTGCCGCAAGGGGTGGTTGCGGCCGGCATTGGCTGTCCATGAGTCCGCGCTGGGCAGGGTTCAGTTCTCCCACGGGTATGGTGCTTTCAAGAAGGGCCAAACCGGCGGCGGCCCGGCCAACGGTGCCGGCAAGCGCCAAAGTGTCTCCCGGACGAGCCCCGGAACGCAACACGGCGGAGAGCCCGTGCATGCTCCCGATCACTGCCACCGTCACTGCGATTTCGCGGCCACGGCCCAAGTCTCCCCCGGCCACTGAGCAGTCGGCCGCACCCAGGCCTACGATGCCGGCAGTCAAGCCGTCTGCGAAGTCCTCCACCCACTGCACCGGTGTTCCGGGCGGCATAGTCAGGCTCACGACGAGCGACACCGCGGTACCACCCATCGCGTTGATATCGCTGAGGTTCTGTGCGGCCGACTTCCACCCGACGTCATACCCTGTGGTCCGGTATCCGTTGTTCCATTCCAGGCGGAAATCCTGGTCCTGGGTCTGGGTGTCAATGGAGACAAGCGTCCGGCCATCCGGAGCGGCCACAACAGCGGCGTCATCCCCCGGCCCTAGCAGCACACTGCTGCTCGGGCGCAGGCGCGGAAAAATACGCGCGAGGAGTTCGCCCTCGGAAAGTTCGCCGACAGTCTGTTGTTCTATGGACACAGCTCTACGCTATCGCGAACCACCGACAACACAGGGCTATCGTTCCCCGTCCGAGCCGCCCCGATCTTCTGGGCGCCGCAGCCGCGATAGGCTTGATCAATGCAACAAACGAAAGCCGCTGTGTACGTCCGCGCCCTCTGTACCTTGACGGCAGCGGCGGTTTCGGTTTTCACCCTGGCAGCATGTTCGCCGGTCGTTGACGTCAAAGCAGCGGCGGATGCCGCGAATCCTGCCTGCGCGCCCATGATGGTGGCGCTCCCGGACACGATCGGCGACGCCGCACTCAGGAAGACCAACAGCCAGGCCACGGCAGCTTGGGGTGACCCGTCCGTGTTGATTTTGCGCTGCGGCGTCAACGTCCCGGGACCCACCACGGACCGGTGCGTCACCGTGAACGACGTCGACTGGGTGATCAAAGAGGGTGATCCCGTGTGGACCCTCACAACCTACGGCCGCGAGCCCGCCACCGAAATTCTCATGGACCCGAACAAGATCAGCTCCGCCACGGTCCTGGCCGATCTGGCACCTGCCGCGTCGAAAATCAAGGCCACTCGCAAGTGCGTGGGTCAGCCCGAACTGCTGCAGAACCTGCCTTCGAGCACCCCCGGCAAGTAGGCAAGTTCCACACCAACCGTTTCAGCGCAAGCCGGTCTTCCGGTTGAGCGCCAAGTCGATGAGTTCGTCGATCAACTCGGAGTAGCCAAGCCCGGAAGCCGCCCACATCTGCGGATACATGCTCTTGGGCGTGAATCCCGGCATCGTGTTGATCTCGTTGATGATGATTTCGCCGTCGGGAGTATAGAAAAAGTCCACGCGGCTGAGGCCTTCGGCACCCACGGCATCAAAGGCTGTCGCGGCAAGTTCACGGACGCGGGCAATGGCTTCATCCGGAAGATCCGCCGGGCAGCTGAGGGCAGCAGCGCCGTCTTCCACATACTTGGCGTTGAAGTCATAGAACTCGTGTTCGCCCGCGGCGACTGCGATTTCCCCCGGCATGGAGGTGCGCGGGGAAGCAGAGCCACGCCCCTCAAGGACGGCGCACTCGATTTCACGGCCCACAATGCCGGCCTCGATCACGAGTCTGAGATCGTGTCGGCGTGCTTCCTCAATCGCAGCGTCCAGCCCATCCATCGAATCCACTTTGGAAATCCCCATCGAGGAACCGGCGCGGGCGGGCTTCACGAAGACCGGGAAGCCGAGGCGGTCCACGCGCTTACGCACGGCTTCGGCGTCGTTGATCCATTCCCGGTCATTGACTGCCACGTAGGGTCCCACGGCAAGGCCCGCGGCCTCGAAAACGACCTTCATGAAGTGTTTGTCCATGCCGACTGCTGACGCCAAGACACCGGCGCCTACGTAACGCGTGTCCGAAAGCTCCAGCAGTCCCTGGATGGTGCCGTCTTCGCCCCACGGCCCGTGCAGGAGCGGGAACACGACATCCACGGAACCGAGTTCTTCGGGCACCTCGTTCGGGGCCGTGACGATCAATTGGTGGGCTCCGCCGACTTCGGCGAGGGTTACAGTCCTTCCGGACGGGGCCACCTCGGGCAAAGCCGAGGCGCTGAGCGACCACTCGCCGATGTCGGCGGAAGGGATCACCCACTGGCCGGATTTGGCGATTCCGATGGGAATGACGTCGTACTTGCTTTTGTCGATGGCACCCATCACTCCAGCCGCAGTCACGCAGCTGACTGCGTGTTCGCTGGAGCGCCCTCCAAAGAGGACTGCGACGCGCGGCCGACGACGCTCAACGGGCTTCGCGGAAACGGCAGTTCCAGCGGACTCAGTAGTTCCAGCGGACTCAGTAGTTCCAGCAGACAGGGATTCTTCGGTCACAGTCAGTAGTCGCCTTCGGACTTCAGGGAGCGGGCCAGGAGCCTGGGCCCCAGTTCATCAACGGATAGTTTGCCTTCAAGGACGGCTACGACGGCCGCGGTGATCGGCATGTCGACACCGAGTTTTCCGGCTAGTTCGTAGACAGCGTACCCGGATTTGATGCCTTCCGCCGTCTGCGTCATGTGCTCGGTAACCTGTTCGAGGGTCAGGCCCTCGCCGAGCAGACGGCCCGCCGTATGGTTGCGGGAGAGCGGCGAGGAGCAGGTCGCCACGAGGTCGCCCAGACCGGCAAGGCCGGCGATCGTGCGTGCTTCGCCGCCCAGGGCAAGGGCTAGTCGCGACGTCTCCGCGAGGCCGCGGGTGATCACTGAAGCCTTCGTGTTGTCCCCCATTTGCTTGCCTTCGCAAATGCCGACGGCGAGGGCGATCACGTTTTTTACGATCCCGCCGATTTCGACTCCGACGACGTCGTTGCTCGTGTAGGGACGAAAATACGGTGCGGTGCAGTAGAGCGCGAACGATGCAGCCGTGGTTTCGTCGCTGCACGCCACTACGGAGGCCGTCGGTTCCCTTCGCGCGATCTCCATGGCCAGGTTGGGCCCCGAAACTACCGCTACCCGTGCCTGCGGGATGCCGAGTTCCTCGGAGATGACCTGGCTCATGCGCGAGTCCGTGCCGAGTTCAAGACCCTTCATGAGGGAAACCACTACGGCGTCTGGGGCCACGAGTGGCTTCCATTCGCGAAGCTGCGGCCGAAGGGACTGCGCCGGGACGGCGAGAATCACGATTCCGGCGCCGGCAAGGACCTTGGACACGTCGGTTGAGGCAGTGATGGAATCCGGCAGCGCGACATCCTTCAAGTACTGCTCGTTGCGGTGCTCTGTGTTGATCTGCTCAACCACTTCGTCCCGCCGGCCCCAAATACGGATGCTGCGCTCTGCGCCAGTGGCTATTGCCGCATCCGCCAGGACCTTGGCGAACGTCGTGCCCCAGGATCCCGCGCCGAGCACAGCTACAACCGCGTTGTCGGCCGTAAGCACTTCCCCAGCGGTCACTTCTGTCCGTCCGCGCCGTTATTGCCTGCAGTTCCTTCAGTTGCTTCGAAGCGGCCATGCTTCGACTGGTTGTGGGCAGAAGGGTCCCAGCGTTCCTTGGGCGGAGCCTCTCCGCGCAAGGTCGCGAGAAGTCCCGTGATGGCGTCCATGATGATGTCCGTCGCCTCAACCAGCGTTGCCCGGTCCAGGGGCCGGCCTTGGAAAGCGCTGAGGTCGACTGGCTCTCCCACCAGGATGCGGGAAGTCTTCCGGGGGAAGACATGCAGACGCTTGGCATACCGGGGAAACACCTCATGGGCACCCCAATGGGCAATCGGCACCACTGGTGCGCCGGTCAGGATCGCCAGGCGTGCAGCTCCGGTGTGGCCCTTCATCGGCCACAAGCCGGGGTCACGCGTCAAGGTCCCCTCGGGATAGATGATGATGGCGCCGCCCGCGTCTACCACTTCCTGGGCGGCTTGCAGCGAACGGTTCGCTCCCGTCGTCGAGCGCTCCACCGGAATCTGGTTGGTGGCGCGCAACAGGCTACCCAGGACAGGCACCTTGAAGAGCCCGGCCTTCGCGAGGAAATGCGGCGGACGCTTGAGGTTATAGAGCATGTGCCCCACCACGATGGGGTCGATCTCGGTGCAATGGTTCGGGGCGGCAATGAAGCCGCCCGCAGGGAACTTTTCAGTCCCCTCCCACTTCTTGGCCATGAGAAGGTTCATGAGCGGACGGGCAACTCCCGCGAGAACGGCGAACATGGCCCGGCTCTGGGCCGATTCCTTCAAAGTGTCCCCCGCTACTTGGAGTCGGTGAGGTCGAAATCGGCACCTAATGCGGCGAGCTTTTCGGTGAAGCGCTCGTAGCCGCGGTTGATGATGTCGATCCCGGTCACCCTGGACGTGCCGGTCGCGGCAAGCGCCGCAATAAGGTGGCTGAATCCGCCACGGAGATCGGGAATGTCGATGTCAGTTCCCCTGAGCGGTGTAGGTCCCGAGACGACGGCGGAATGCAGGAAATTACGCTGGCCGAAACGGCACGGCACACTGCCAAGACATTCGCGGTGCACCTGGATGGTTGCCCCCATGCGGGTCAGGGCATCGGTGAAGCCGAAGCGGTTTTCGTACACAGTTTCGTGCACAATCGACACGCCTTCAGCCTGAGTCAAAGCGACCACCAGCGGCTGCTGCCAGTCGGTCATGAAGCCCGGGTGCACATCCGTTTCCAGGACGAGCGGGCTGAGTTTTCCGCCAGGGTGGTAGAAACGGATGCCGTCCTCGCGGATGTCCATTCCGCCGCCCACCTTGCGGTAGGTGTTCAAGAAGGTCATCATGTCGCGCTGGGATGCACCCTCCACGAAGATGTCTCCGCGGGTCACCAAGGCGGCCGAAGCCCAGGAAGCCGATTCGTTGCGGTCCGCCAGGGCCCGGTGGTCGTAGCCACCCAGGTCCTTGACTCCTTCGATCCGGATGGTGCGGTCAGTCTGGACGCTGATGATGGCGCCCATCTTTTGCAGCACAGCGATAAGGTCGATGATTTCCGGTTCAGTGGCGGCACCGCTGAGTTCCGTGATGCCCTCGGCACGCGTAGCGCTCAGCAGTACCTGTTCCGTGGCTCCCACCGACGGGTAGGGCAGGGAGATCTTGGCACCCTGGAGTCCCTTGGGGGCGGAAATGTGGATGCCGCCCGGCCGCTTTTCGACGACCGCGCCGAACTGCCGGAGAACATTCAGGTGGTAATCGATGGGCCGGTCGCCGATCTTGCAGCCACCCAGGTCAGGAATAAAAGCTTCGCCGATGGCATGGATCAATGGCCCGCACAGCAGGATCGGGATACGGGAGTCCCCCGCATGGGCGTCGATCGCGGTGCTGGACGCTGTCTTGGCGTTCTGGGGATCCAGCGTGAGATCTCCCGTGATGGGGTCCTTCTGGACAGTCACGCCATGGAGCTGCAGCAGGCTGGTGACCACCTCCACGTCCTTGATTTCCGGAACGTTCCGCAGCACCGAAGGTTCGTTGCCGAGAAGCGAAGCCACCATGGCCTTGGGAACAAGGTTCTTGGCACCTCTGACGGTGACACGGCCGGTCAAAGGGACGCCGCCGCGGATTGTCAGAACACTACTCATCTATACCGGTTTCCTCACGAGTTGATGCCCCCACACTTACAAAGGCTCCAACTAAGCATAAAAGCTGACGTTACCGATTCGAAATGGAGGCCCACCGGGGCATGCTTGAAGGAACGGAAAAGGACCGGCGTGGCTCGTCGCCATCGCCGGTCTTTCCGTCGGCCAGAAGTATTGGATTCGTGGGCCGCAGCCTACTGGATCCTTGCAGGCAGCGTTTTCGGCTTGAAGGAAGGCCTCGTGGCCTCGTATGCCGTGATGTCTTCCTCGTGCTGGAGCGTCAAGCCGATGTCGTCCAAGCCTTCCAAAAGGCGCCAGCGCGTGTAGTCATCGATTTCGAAGGGCGCCACCACGTTGCCGCATTCGACGGTCTTGGACACGAGGTCCACCTTGACCTCGGTACCGGGGGCGTTTTCGAGCACTTTCCAGATGAGCTCGATGTCGTCTTGGGCAAGCTCGGCCGCCAGAAGGCCTTGCTTTCCCGAGTTCCCGCGGAAGATGTCTGCGAAACGGGAAGAGAGGACGGCCTTGAAACCATAGTCCTTCAGTGCCCAGACGGCGTGTTCGCGGGATGAGCCGGTGCCGAAATCAGGCCCGGCCACCAGGACGGAGCCGGCGTTGAAAGGTTCCTGGTTCAGGATGAAGGATGCGTCCTTGCGCCACGCAGCGAACAGGGCGTCCTCGAAGCCGGTACGGGTAATCCGTTTCAGATAGACCGCGGGAATGATCTGGTCCGTGTCCACATTGCTTTGGCGCAGCGGGACACCGATGCCGGTGTGGGTGGTGAACTTTTCCATGGGATCCTCCTAGGCGGCGTCGGTCGTGGTGGAAGCGGAAACGGAGGCGGACTCCAGGTCCGACGGCGAGCTGAGTGTCCCGCGAACCGCAGTGGCAGCAGCCACTACCGGTGAAACCAGGTGCGTGCGTCCGCCCTTGCCCTGCCGGCCTTCGAAGTTGCGGTTCGAGGTGGATGCACAGCGCTCCCCCGGCTCGAGCTGGTCCGGGTTCATGCCCAGGCACATCGAGCAGCCTGCGAAGCGCCACTCGGCACCGAACTCCTTGAATACCTTGTCCAGGCCCTCGGCCTCGGCCTCGAGCCGGACCCGCGCGGAGCCAGGCACTACCAGCATCCGCACCTTGGGGTCTTTTTCGCGGCCTCGGATGACGTCGGCCGCAGCGCGGAGGTCTTCGATGCGTGAGTTGGTGCAGGATCCCAGGAAGACGGTGTCCACGCGGATGTCCTTCATGGGCGTGCCGGCTTCCAGGCCCATGTACTGCAGCGCGCGTTCGGCCGCCAGTTTGGCGTTTTCGTCACCAAAGTCCTCGGGGAACGGCACCGCTTCGTTGAGCGAAATACCCTGGCCCGGGTTTGTCCCCCAGGTGACAAACGGTTCCAAAGTATCGGCGTCGAGGTCTACCTCGACGTCGAACGTTGCGTCGTCGTCGGTGTGCAGCGTGTTCCAGTACTCGACGGCTGCGTCCCATTCTTCGCCCTGGGGGGCGTGCGGGCGGCCGTACATGTAGTCGTACGTCGTCTGGTCCGGCGCCACCAGTCCCGCACGGGCGCCGGCCTCGATGGACATATTGCAGATGGTCATGCGGGCGTCCATGGACAGCGTCCGGATAGCCGAGCCGCGGTATTCCAGGACATAGCCTTGGCCGCCGCCGGTGCCGATCTTGGCGATGACGGCCAGGATAATGTCCTTTGCCGACACGCCGGGGCGCAGAGTGCCCTCAACGTTGATGGCCATGGTCTTGAAAGGCTTGAGGGAGAGCGTCTGGGTTGCCATGACGTGTTCCACCTCGGAGGTGCCAATGCCCATGGCGAGCGCCCCGAAGGCACCGTGGGTCGAGGTGTGGGAATCGCCACAGACAACCGTCATGCCGGGCTGGGTCAGACCCAGCTGCGGACCGACGACGTGCACAATGCCTTGTTCGGCATCGCCTAGCGAGTGCAGGCGGACACCGAACTCCTTGCAGTTGTTCCGCAAGGTCTGGATCTGCGTGCGGCTGGTGAGATCGGCAATCGGCTTGTCGATATCGAGTGTCGGCGTGTTGTGGTCTTCCGTGGCGATGGTGAGGTCGGGACGGCGTAAGGGACGTCCGGCCAAGCGCAAGCCCTCGAAAGCCTGCGGCGAGGTCACCTCGTGCACTAGGTGCAGGTCGATGAACAGAAGATCGGGCTGGGCGTTGGCTCCTTCGCCTTCGCCCTTGCGCACTACGTGCGCATCCCAGACTTTCTCGGCCAGAGTCTTTCCCACGGCCTGCTCCCTTCACTGCGGTTGGCTTGACTACTTCCACTGAACATCAGTGACCCGAACTGCGCCAGTGAAACAACTTGCATCTCAGATATTGAGACGGCAATATCATTACATGGACAATTCTAGTGGAGTCGGCGTCATCGATAAAGCGGCCCAGGTACTCGACGCACTTGAGGCGGGGCCAACCACTTTGGCTCAACTTGTGGCAGCAACCGGACTGGCCCGCCCCACCGTACACCGGCTGGCGCTGGCGCTCGTCCACCACCGGCTCGTAAGCCGCGACATCCAAGGGCGCTTTGTCCTCGGGAGCCGCCTTGTTGAGCTTGCTTCGGCGGCCGGCGAAGACAGGCTCATCGCGTCTGCCGGCCCGGTCCTCATCCAATTGCGCGACGCCACCGGAGAAAGCGCCCAAATCTTCCGACGCCAGGGGGACTGGCGCGTCTGCGTCGCCTCGGCCGAACGTCCGATCGGCCTGCGCGACACCATTCCCGTGGGCACCCAGCTATCCATGAAGGCCGGCTCGGCCGCCCAGATCCTCCTGGCATGGGAAGACCACGATCGCCTTCTCGACGGACTCCAGAATGCCCGGTTCACGCCGACGGTCCTGGCGGGAGTACGACGCCGGGGCTGGGCTCAGAGCCTCGGCGAACGCGAGCCCGGGGTCGCCTCCGTGTCTGCGCCGGTGCGCGGCCCTTCCGGTCGCGTCATCGCGGCAGTGTCCATCTCGGGCCCCATCGAGCGGCTGACCCGCCAGCCGGGACGCCTCCACGCCGAGGTTGTCTGCAATGCCGCCCGCGTGCTGACCGAGGCCCTGCGCAAGAACAACGACTGACCGCGTACCCCGCTAGCGCCCGGACTATCTGCGGGTGCGCATGTAGGGTGGGCGCATGAACAGCTTTGCCGTGTTCCTGCGCGGGATCAACGTGGGCGGGATCAACATCAAAATGGCCGACCTCAAGACCGCCCTCAAGGCGTACCCTTTCACCGGCGTCAAGACCCTGCTGGCCAGTGGGAACGTTGTCCTTCAGAGCAAGCTGGACGCCGCGGGGGTCAAAGAGCAGTTCGAAGAATGCCTAAGGGAAGCCTTCGGCTATGACGCCTGGGTAGTGGTCCTCACCGCACGAAGGGTTGCTGAATTGGTGGACGCTTGCCCTTATCCCGCCGACGATAAAACCACGCACAGTTACATCACCCTCGCCTCGGACACTGCCATGCTGGACGAACTGTTCGACGCCGGCACGGCCCTCGGCGCCCCAGGGCGAGGCGGCGTCGAGCACGTCAGGCTGGGTCCCGAAGCGTCGGCCTGGCTCGCTCCGACGGGAGGCACCCTGGACAGCCCCTTCAGCAAGCTCTCTTCGAAGCCCCGCTACAAGGCGAGCACCACCACCCGGAACCTGCGCACTCTCATCAAGGTCCGGGACGCCGCAGTTGCCCTCCAGAAAGAAGAATGAGCGGTCGCCCGCACCGTTCTCCCCTCTTTTGAGTTCGGAAAGGGCCTGCTACGCGGCAAGTCGCCTTATTCCGGGGCTTTCTCGCGGCAAACAAGGGGAGAAAGATACGGCTCCAGATGTCCATCCGTATCTTGCACGACGAAAAATCCCCCGGAACCTGTTGGTTCCGGGGGATTCATTTTGTGACCCCAGCGGGATTCGAACCCGCGTTACCGCCGTGAGAGGGCGGCGTACTAGGCCGCTATACGATGGGGCCTTGCACTTTTGACTACATTTTTGAATCCCGATTCCGGGATTCAAGCTGAATAAGTATTTCACACATTCAGCGTTCATTCAAATCAGCGGACTGATTCAGAATTCCAAATTCCCGCAGAATAATGCGGTCTATTTAGAGCTGGGATACCAGGACTCGAACCTAGAATGACGGTACCAGAAACCGTAGTGTTGCCAATTACACCATATCCCATTGGCGCTTTTAGGCCGGATTCGATGGCCTAAACCTTCGCTCCGCGCCCCTCAGCACGAGTAATTACTTTACCCGAGACTTTCGGCGCGCACAAATCGCCGCATGGGATCCACCTGCCACCCCGTCGATCCACCAACCCCGGCGAAAGACCCTTGCAATCAACCGGATTTTAAGTTTACCCTCGGTAAGTTACCGCTCGGTAACCAAGCTTGACACAAATTTCGTGGCACGGTCGCAGGCCAAGTCGTCTGTTAGCTGTGTCACATGGGGGGATACCCGGCAGCAGCGCCGCCGCCGGGAAGTCATCGAGAGGAATTGCCCGTGACACGGAACCCTGCCCTTACCATCAGAACCCGAAGCCGCGCCCAGATGATCGCTATTGCCGTCCTCGCGCTCCTGTTGATCGCGCTCCTCGGCTTCTACGCCTTGGTCATCGGGAAGATCGCTGCAGGTTCGGCGCAACTCAATGACGGCGCAGGCCAGGCTTCAACCGGCGCCGGACAGCTCAAGGACGGCGCAGCAAGGCTTGCCGGCGGAGCCGCTGAAGCCAGCACCGGAGCCGCCACGCTGGCCGATGGAGCATCGAAGGTCCACACCGGAATTCAAGGCAAGCTGACCCCGGGCGCCCAGCAATTGAAGGATGGTGCCGACAAGCTCGCGAGTGGCGCAGAGAAGATCCAGAACGACGTCGACGCGAAGCTGGCACCGGGAGTCTACAAAGTGGATGACGGCGCCCAGAAGCTCGCCGCCGGGGCCGCGCAGCTTTCAGCCGCGTTGACTCCGACGCCCGGAGGCAACGCGGAAAACAATCTCGCCGACGGCGCCACCCAACTCAACAATGGCGCGATCCAGCTGAACAACGGGGCCACCCAACTCAACGCCGGTGCTGCCCAACTCGATGCAGGTTCGGCCAGGTTGGCAGCGGGGACCGATCAACTCAAGGGTTTCCCCGGCGCCGGAAACGATCCCACCAAAGGCACGGGATCAGCGGCCTTGGCCCAAGGGCTCCAGCAACTGGCCGACGCCGCGAACGGGCTCCAGGGCGTTGTGCCCCTTGCGGCACTGAAGGCCCAGATCAATGCCCTCAACGATGGCGCGCATTGCCTCGATGCCGGAGCTGGACAGCTCCAGGCCGGCGCGGGCCAGCTCGAGGCCGGGGCGGAACAACTGCACGACGGCACCGGACGGCTCGCCGACGGCACCGGGAAACTCTCTGCCGGGACAGGAAAGCTGACAGCAGGATTTTCCACCCTCGCCCGGAAACTCAACAGCCAGGACCCAGCCGCCCCGGGAGTAGTTTTGGGCACGCAAATGCTCGCTGATGGAACGGCAAAGATCCGGGTGGGCATGGACGGTGTTCCGGGCGACCCGGAGCACCCGGGACTCCTCAAGGCCACGGCCGGCATGACCGACGGAACGTCCCGCTTGGCCTCGGGCACGGATTCACTGATGGCCGGCATCAAGGGCAGCCCCGCTGATCCGTCCTCCCCTGGTCTCCTGGACGGTTCAACGGCGTTGGCGGCGGGCGCCTCCAAGTTGTCCGAAGGAAATGCCAAGCTGGCCGCGGGCTCAGCCCAATTGTCCGCAGGCGCGGACAAACTCGCAGACGGGAATGCGCGCATTGCGGCGGGCACCGCGGAGCTCCATCAGGGCGCCGCGGCGGTATCGCCGTCGAACATGGCCGAAAAGTCCGATACCGGCACGGCGCTCGGCCTTGTGGGCGTTCTGGGTGCCGGTTCCGTGGGCGCGTTTGTCTTCCTGCGGAAGTTCCGGCTCGACGAGTAGCCGGGAAGCCGCTCAGCCGAGCAGTTGCGACAAGGAGTCTATTTCCCTGCCCGAAAAGTCGGAGACGAGTTCGCCGGTACGGTTCAGCCAGACACCACGTAATCCGGCGGCGGTGGAGCCGTCGGCGTCGAGCAGCCGGTTGTCTCCGACGAAAAGTGTCTCAGCCGGGGTGGTGCCCAAGCGGCGGACCCCTTCCAGGTAGATGGCGGGGTCCGGCTTGGGCACACCCACGGTGTCGGTTCCGACAAGGACCGAGACGCGGGAGAGTCCGGCGCTGTCAAGCTTGACCCTCTGGTAGTCGTGGACATTGTTGCTCACGGCACCGTACGGAATGCCGAGAGCATCTAGAGCGTCAAGGACCGGCTTGACGTCGCTGAAGGCCCTGACATAGCTGGGCTGCAAGCGGGCATAGTCGTTGAGCCACGTGTGGGAATCGTCGCCGCCAAGCTCGACGCCGAAATGCCCCAGCGCGGCGCGGCCCCGGAGGAGCCGCTGCTCGTTGAACGTCAGCTCGCCAGCGAGGTACCGGTCGTAGAAGTGCGTGGTTTCGTGCGTGAAGATCCGTCCGAATTTCTCCCACCCGGCCTGGTCCAGGCCGGGCAGGAGATGTTCGCTCACATCACGCAGGGCCGTGGTCATGGCGTACTCGAGGTCCACCAGGGTGTCGTCAATATCGAACAGGACGCCCCGCACCGTGCCGAATGACTCATGAAGCGCGTTGATCACGGCGTTCCTGAACTAGCCGCGGAACGAGCGCAGGCGGATGAGCGAGGAATCCTTGCCCAGGATGACCATCGATTCAAACAACGGCGGCGAGATGCGGCGACCGGAGATCGCCGTGCGCACGGGGCCGAACGCAAGGCGCGGCTTGATACCGAGATCCTCCACCAGCGCCTGCTTGAGCGCTGTCTGGATGCTTTCTGCTGTCCAGTCCGCGAGGGGTTCCAGCGCGACCAATGCAGCGTCCAGCACCTCGCTCAGGTTCTCGGGGAGGCCCTTGCGAGCGTCGTCGGCGACGTCGATCGCGTCGTCGTTCTTGAACAGGAAGGCGAGCATCTCCGGAGCCTCGCCCAGCAGGGTGATCCGTTCCTGGACCAGCGGTGCGGCCTCGGCAAGGATCTCTTCCTGGCGCTGGGTCAAAATCTCCCCCACGAAACCTGCGGCCCGCAGGTACGGGACGAGCCGCTCCCGGAAGTCCTCGGGAGCGAGCATGCGCACGTGCGTTCCGTTGATGGCTTCGGCCTTTTTGATATCGAAGCGCGCCGGGTTACCCAGGACATCGTGGATGTCGAAGTTGGCCACGAGCTGCTCCACCGTGAAGATGTCCTCGTCTGCGCTCAGGGACCAGCCCAGGAGGGACAGGTAGTTGAGCAATCCTTCGCGAATGAAGCCACGTTCACGGTGCAGGAACAGGCTGGATTCCGGATCACGCTTGGAAAGCTTCTTGTTACCCTGGCCCATGACATAGGGAAGGTGGCCGAACTCCGGCATGTACTCCGCCACGCCGATGGCGTATAGGGCGCGGTACAGGGCGATCTGGCGCGGGGTGGAGCTGAGCAGGTCTTCGCCGCGGAGGACGTGAGTGATGCCCATGAGTGCGTCATCAACCGGGTTCACGAGGGTATACAGCGGCGCTCCATTTGCGCGCACCACCGCGAAGTCGGGAACGGAGCCGGCCTTGAAGGTGATCTCCCCGCGCACAAGGTCGTTGAAGGTCAGGTCCTCGTCCGGCATGCGCAGGCGCAACACGGCATTCCGGCCCTCGGCCTTGTACTGGGCGAGCTGCTCCTCGGTGACATGCCGGTCGAAGCCATCGTAACCGAGCTTGGGATCTCGGCCAGCAGCACGGTGCCGCGCTTCGATCTCCTCGGGTGTGGAGTATGACTCGTAGATGTGACCGCCGGCCTTGAGCTTGGCGATGACGTCTTGGTACACGTCGCTGCGCTGCGACTGGCGGTACGGCTCGTGCGGTCCGCCGACTTCAACGCCCTCGTCCCAGTCGATGCCGAGCCACTTTAGCGCGTCAAGCAGTTGGTGGTAGCTTTCTTCACTGTCACGGGCCGAGTCGGTATCTTCGATGCGGAAGATCAGCTTGCCACCGGTGTGCCTCGCGTAGGCCCAGTTAAACAGGGCTGTACGGATCAGTCCAACGTGTGGGGTTCCCGTGGGCGAGGGGCAGAACCGGACGCGGACCGGGGTTTCGGCATTCACGGCGGGAATTGACGAAGAAAATGAAAAGTTCGACGCAGCAACAGTAGTCATAATGGTTCCAACTTTACCGCTTGCTGCACGGCCGCTTTTGCCTGCTGCTTGACGGGGCGCCGAGCAGCAGGCAAGCAGTCAACCCTTAGCGGCGGACGACCGGGTTGGACAATCGTCCGATGCCTTCGATCTCGATCTCGTAGCGATCGCCTTCCTGGAGCAGGCCGACGCCGGCTGGCGTACCCGTCATGATGACGTCGCCCGGAAGCAAGGTGAAAGCCTGCGAAACGATCGACACCAGTTCGCGCACGCTACGGATCATTTGCTTGGTGCTGCCGTCCTGGCGGAGTTCGCCATTGAGCCAGCCCTTGATAGCGAGGTCCTCGGGGTCAAGTTCCGTCTCGATCCACGGTCCCAAGGGAGCCGAGGTATCGAAGCCCTTGGCACGCGCCCACTGCAGGTCTGTCTTTTGGACGTCGCGTGCAGTGAGGTCGTTGCCGCAGGTGTAACCGAAAATGACATCGTCCACGCGATCTTCCGGGACGTCCTTGCAAATGCGGCCAATGACCACGCAGAGTTCGGCTTCAAAGGAAACTTCCTCGGAGAACTCAGGCAGCACGATCGGATCGTTGGGGCCCACAACAGCCGTATTCGGCTTCAGGAACAGCAGGGGGTGCTGGGGAACTTCATTGCCCAATTCCCGGGCGTGCTCCGCAAAGTTCCGGCCAACGCCGATCACCTTGCTGCGCGGAATGATCGGGGCCAGCAGGCGCACGTCTTCCAACTTGTGGCGGACCAAAGTACGCTCGACGCCGTTGAAGAAGGGATCGCCATGGATGACAGTGATCATTTCACTGCCAGGCTCACCTTCGACGACGCCGTAGACGGGATCAGAATCAACAACAAACCGGGCGATACGCATGGTCTCTAGGGTACCGTCCGCAAGAGGCCAGCACGCGCGGGGCTGCGGAAGTGTCCGCTAGCCGCGCAGATAGTCCAATTGCGCCGCCACCGAGGTTTCAGCTGCCCACCGTACGGAAGGATCGACGTCGGGGTACACCGCATCGGTGACGGCCTGGACCTCGGCGTGGGCCCCGAGTCTGACCAGGGCTTCACGGATCTGCTCAAGGCGCATCACCCTGTGCGCGCGATACTCGCGGCATACCGCGTCCACAGCCGGCAGGACCGGACCGTGTGCGGGCAGCAGGGTTGCCGGACCGAGGCTTTCGAGCGTGTCGAGGCTCAAGAGGTAATCCCCGAGCCTTCCGTCGGGATAGTCAAGGACTGTGGTGCCCCGACCCAGGATTGTATCGCCGGTCAGCACGGAGCCATCTGGTCCGTCGCCCGGAAGGTGGAAGCAGACTGAATCCGAAGTATGGCCAGGCGTAGCAAGGACGCGGATTTCGACGCCTCCCGCCTCAATGACCTCGCCGCCGCGCAGCGGTTCGCCACCGTGGCAGTGTGCCGGATCCGCCGCGCGGACGGGAGCGCCCGTGAGTTCGCGGAAGCGCGCGGACCCCTCAGTGTGGTCTTTGTGGCGATGGGTGATAATGACGAGCTCAACCATTCCACTGGCGGCCAGGGCCGCGAGGTGCGGTTCGTCGAGCGGCCCGGGGTCGACGACGACAACTCCCGCAGCGTCCGGGGCGGCGATGACATACGAATTGGTGCCGTCAAGACTCATCGGACCCGGATTGGGTGCCAGCCGAAAGCGGGTGAGGGAACTGCTGTTCTTGAACGAGGCGTCATTGACCGGATTCACTTCTCCATCTTGGCACACGACACATGGCCGGGCGTGTGAACAGGGAGCCCGCTGCCGAAAGCCAGGACGGCACACGACGTAGCATGGTGCAAAGCACTCGGACAGTTGCGGACGTGAAAAGTTGCAGGGGGCGGTCGAATTGTTGCGGACTCACACCCGGCGCGGAGGACTTCTCCGGACGACGGCGATCGCCGGCGCTTGCCTCTCCATCCTCGCCACCCTCAGTGCTTGCTCGTCCGACACGGGACCCCGGTCCACGGCAACCTCATCCCGGCCCACGGTGGTGATCATTGGAGATTCCCTCAGCACCGGGCATGGCACCTCCCCCGCTGATGCCTGGCCGACCCTCATGGAGAACGACCCCGCCTTTCAACAGCTCCAGGCAACAGTGGTCAATGCCGCGAAGGATGGCAGCGGCTATGTCAGCGTCGGCCAGGACGGATCGACCTTCGGTTCGCAAGTGGACACGGCGGTAACTGACACGACGCGCTTGGTGCTTTTCTTCGGTTCCGAAAATGACATGGGTACAGCCCCCGGAGAAACCGAGATTGCGGCGTCGCAGGCCTTCGCCTCGGCCAAGGCGCGGGCTCCCCTCGCCGACATCGTGGTGGTCGGTCCGCCGTCGTATACGGGCATGCCCGAGCAGGAGAGACTGGACATCCGCGACCAGGACCAAGCCGCTGCCCTGAGAGCAGGCGCCGACTTCGTCGATCCGATCAACCTCGGGTGGATCATGAACGATGCCGAGAACCTCATTGGTCCCGATGGCGATCACCCCTCGAAAGCCGGGCAACAATATCTGCAGGCCAAGATGGAATCCCTCATCGAACCGTTGCTCCGTGGGTCCCGGCCCGCGGAACAACCGGTCCCCCGGTGAAACGACGACGGCGGCACGCCCACCGAAGCGGGGGCCGCCGTCGGGCAGTCCAGAAGCCGTTAAGTCTTAGGCGAGGCGGGTCAGCCAGCCGTGCTTGTCCTGGATCGTTCCAGTCTGGATGCCGAGCAGCTGCTGGCGAATGGCCATGGTGGTTTCTCCGGCCGTCGCATCTTCAGAGCCGATGAACTCGGTCTTGTCCTTGAGCACACCGATAGGCGTGATGACGGCCGCGGTTCCACAAGCGAAGACCTCGGCGATCTCACCGGAGGCCACGCCGTCGCGCCATTCAGCGAGGGTGATCTTGCGCTCGGAAACCTCGCGGCCCATGTCTTTTGCGACCTGGATGACAGAAGAACGGGTCACGCCTTCGAGGATCGTTCCGGTCAGCGCTGGAGTGACGAGAGAACCGTCCTTCATGACGAAGAACACATTCATGCCACCGAGTTCCTCGACGGCATCGTCGTTGAACGGGTCCAGGAAGAGGACCTGCTTGCAGCCGTTCTCCTCGGCCTCCATCTGTGCGATCAGGGAGGCAGCGTAGTTTCCACCACACTTGGCCGCACCGGTGCCGCCGCGACCTGCGCGGGCGTATTCGCGGGAAATCCAGATGGATACCGGCTTGAGCTCGCCGCCGAAGTAGTTGCCTGCCGGGGAAGCGATGACCCGGAAGGAGACCTCGCGTGCTGCGCGGACACCCAGGAATGCCTCGGTGGCAATCATGAACGGGCGCAAGTATAGGGCTTCACCGTCGCCGGAAGGGACCCATTCCTTGTCTGCCTGCACGAGTTCGCGGATGGCGCCAAGGAAGTATTCCTCCGGCAGTTCCGGGAGGGCCAAGCGCCGGGCGGACTTATTCAGGCGCGCGGCGTTGGCCTCGGGGCGGAAAGTCCAAATGGAGCCGTCAGCGTGGCGGTATGCCTTAAGGCCTTCGAAGATCTCCTGGCCGTAGTGCAGCACCGCTGCCGAAGGATCCAGTGAAATAGGCCCGTAGGCCTCTACCCGCGCGCTGTGCCAGCCGCCCCTGCCCTCTGCGTCAACGCTGTAGTCGACAATGACGGTGTTGTCGGTGAAGTAGTCGCCAAATCCCGGGTGTGCCAGGATCGCTGCACGCTCCTCAGCAGACTTCGGGGTCTCCGAGAGCTGCTGGCTGAATTCGACGCCGTGGGCAGTCTGAGTCATGTTTCCTCCAGTCGGCTACCTGGCAGAGCGAACCAACTCTTGGAGGATATGGTTCAGCGACGGACCACGGCAGCAGGTAAATAATTCAAGTAAAGCTTACTCCTGAGTACAGGGGCCTAAAGTGCGGCTGCGATAGCGTCGCCGATGGCCGCGGTGCTGCGGGTTTCGCCGCTGCGGCTTTCGATATCGGCCACGACGGCGGCTTCGATCCTGCGGGCGGCCTTGGTGTAGCCAAGGTGGTCCAGCAACAGCGAAGCCGACAGGATGGCGGCGGTGGGGTCCGCTTTCTGTTGGCCGGCGATGTCCGGGGCGGAGCCATGCACAGGTTCGAACATGGACGGAGCGGTGCGGTCCATGTTGATGTTGCCCGACGCTGCCAGACCGATGCCGCCGGTGATGGCCGCGGCGAGGTCGGTGATGATGTCCCCGAAAAGGTTGTCGGTGACAATCACATCGAAGCGGGAGGGATCGGTCACCATGAAGATCGTCGCAGCGTCAATGTGGAGGTAGTCATGGGTGGCCTCGGGAAATTCCTTGGCCACAGCCTCAACAGTGCGCTTCCACAAATGGCCCGCAAAGACCAGGACGTTGTGCTTATGGACGAGGGTAACGTGCTTGCGGGGCCGCTCGCTGGCGCGGCGGAAGGCGTCCCGGACAACGCGTTCTACGCCGTGGGCCGTGTTGAGCGATACCTCGGTGGCGACCTCATGGGGGGTCCCGCCACGCAGCGTGCCGCCGTTGCCGACGTACGGCCCCTCGGTGCCTTCGCGGACCACGATAAAATCGATGGTGCCGGGGTTCGCCAGGGGGCTGCCCACCGTGCCGTAGAGTCGCGAGGGGCGCAGATTCACGAAGTGGTCCAGGCTGAAGCGAAGCTTGAGCAGCATCTCGCGCTCAATGATGCCGGAAGGAATGCGGGTGTCCCCCGGGGCTGCACCGACGGCTCCGAAAAGGATGGCATCGCGGGTGCGCAGATCGGCAAGGACCTCGTCCGGGAGTGTCTCCCCGGTTGCAAGCCAGTGCTGGGCTCCCAGCTTGTATTCGGTCTGTTCCAAGGTGACGCCTTCTTCGGCAACAACCTTTTCAAGGACCTTGAGGGCTTCGGCAATGACTTCGGGGCCAATGCCGTCGCCGGGAATGACAGCCAGGTTGATCGTTGCGGCGGGTTGCGTTGCGCTCATGTTTTCAGACTGCCAAGGTATCCATATGCTGGTCAAAATCGTCTCACTATTTGATCGCTCACCGTGTTGTCCACCCAGGGTCGGATGCGGCGTCCCAGCGCCGCCGATAGGGTTCTTGGGTGAACAGACGGCACGCGATATACAACTGGCTCCGGAGCAATCCCTTCAAGGTGGACTTGGCCGCGATGTTGCTGCTTCTCCTGCTCCTTGGCCCCACTTACCTCGTCGCCGGGCGGCCAGAAGAATTCCTGGTTTCGTGCGCCCTCATCTTGCCCCTCGCTTGGCGACGCGTCCGCCCGGTGTATGCGGCCGCCGTCGTGGTCCTCGTCTGCCTCATCCAATGGGCGCTGGCCATCACGCCGGTCGCCGGACAAGTTGCCGTGCCGCTCGTCATCTATGCGACTGCTGCCTACGGCCCCACTTGGGCGAGCCGCGCGGTGTTGGGCTTGGGACTCGCGGGCAGCGTCATGCTGACCACCCGCTTGTACTCGAACTCACCCGAGATCGGGATCCTCGACCTGACCATCGGCGCCCTCTATACGGTACTGATATCGCTCTTGGTCCTGGTCAGTTGGACGATCGGCGATCTCACCAGGGTCCGCAGGCTTCAGCTTCAAGCGCTCGAAGACCGCGCCCGGCGCCTTGAGATCGAGCATCAACAGGAACGTGAACTGGCTGCAGCCGACGAGCGATCGCACATCGCCCGGGAAATGCACGACATCGTGGCCCATTCGCTTTCGGTCATCATCACCCAGGCCGACGGTGCCCGCTACGCCGCAGCCGCCAATCCAGCCGTTGCCACGGATGCCCTCGCCACCATCGCCGCCACGGGCCGCGGTTCCCTCGGCGAAATGCGCCGGCTGCTTGGCGTGCTCCGCTCCGACGAGGCTTCCCCCACCCGTCCGCAGCCGGGGCTCGGCGATCTCGACGAGCTGCTCCTCGGCTTCCGTGCCGCTGGCCTGCAATTCTCCTTCGAACAAAGCGGCACACCGCGGCGCCACTTGCCGCCGGGCGCCGAACTCACCGCCTACCGGGTGGTGCAGGAAGCGCTGACCAACGTCATCAAACACGCCGGGCCCCGGGCCTGCGCCACGGCATCCCTGGAATGGCAGTCACGCGGGCTCCACATCGACGTGCACGACGACGGCAGGGGCGCCGCCGCCGAACCGCCCCAGGGCGGCGGCGGAAAAGGACTGCTCGGCATGGCCGAACGCATCTCCCTTTACGATGGTTCCTTGGCGGCCGGCCCGGCGACGGGCGGCGGCTTCCACCTTTCCGCTTTCATCCCCTATTCGGAGGCCTAAGACATGGCGACAGAGCACCTTCCCATCCGAGTGGCACTTGTTGACGACCAACATTTGGTGCGCTCCGGATTCGGAATGCTCATCAATTCGCAGACGGATCTGCAAGTGGTTGCCGAAGCAGGCAACGGTATTGAAGCCGTCCAGGCCCTCTCAGCCACGAGCGCCGACGTCGTCCTCATGGACGTGCGCATGCCGGGAATGGACGGGATCGAGGCCACTCGCCGCATTCTGGAGCACGCCGCCGCCCAGCCCGACGGATCCCGACGCCGAGACATCAAGATCGTGGTCCTGACCACCTTCGATCTGGACGAATACGCCTTGGCCGCCATCCAGGCTGGCGCCAGCGGCTTCCTGCTCAAGGACGCGCCGCCGGAGGAACTCCTCGAGGCCATCCGCACCGTACACCGCGGTGACGCCGTCATTGCTCCTTCCACGACACGCAGGCTCCTGGACCACGTTGCGCCGATGCTGCGCGCCCAGACACCGGAGCAGGAAGGGCACGCTTCCGCGGTCGAACGCCTCACCGCCCGCGAGCGCGAAGTGTTCGAGCTCATCGCGCAGGGGCACTCGAACCCCGAGATCGCTGCGCGCCTCTTCCTGTCCGAGGCGACCGTGAAGACCCACGTCGGCCGCATCCTCGCCAAGCTTGACGCCCGCGACCGGGTGCAAATCGTGGTGATCGCGTACGAGACCGGGGTGGTCTCACCCGGGAATTGAGCCTCGTCTAGACGGGCTTCGTACCGACGGCGCTCCAACCAACGAGGATTCCGGCTCAGACCACGGTATGAGCCGGGCCTGCCGATAATCCCCCCGCAGCCCGATCCGGATGCCCTTGCTGAGAAATAGCGTGGAAGCATGACGACTTTCGCTTCGCCCCCTCGAAACGCCGGCCCCGAGCCGTTACCCCCGGCCCCCGCCGTCGAAGCCTTCAATGTATCGAAAGGCTACGGTCTGGCAGACACCCGGGTCACAGCCCTCGCCGATGTCAGCGTCAGCTTCGAAGCAGGCCATTTCACCGCCATCATGGGACCTTCCGGATCCGGCAAGTCCACCCTCATGCACTGCCTCGCGGGACTCGACACCGCGGATTCCGGCAGGATCGTGCTCGGCGGAACTGAGATCACACAACTCAACGACCGGGAACTCACCTCGCTGCGGCGAGAACGCATAGGCTTCGTCTTCCAAGCCTACAATCTCGTTCCAACGCTCACGGCCGAACAAAACATCAAACTCCCGCTGGCGCTTGCCGGAACCACCGCGGACTCCGAGTGGTTCAGCGACGTTGTGGGCACCCTCGGACTCAAGGACCGGCTTACGCACCGCCCCCATGAGTTGTCCGGTGGGCAGCAACAGAGGGTCGCCGTCGCACGCGCTTTGCTTACCCGTCCCGACGTCGTCTTCGGCGACGAGCCCACCGGAAATCTGGACTCGAAGTCCGGCGGTGAGGTCCTGGCCCTGTTGCGGCGCAGCAGCAAGGAACTGGGCCAGTCCATCATCATGGTGACTCACGACCCCGTGGCTGCGAGCTACGCTGACCGGGTAGTGCTGATGAACGACGGCGGGCTGGTGGGCGAACTGCTGGATCCCACCGCAGAATCGGTTCTCTCAGCTCTGGGCAAGCTGGGGGCCTAGGAATGCTCCGCGTTGCATTGTCCCAGTTGTCCACCCACTTCAGGCGGTTCGTCGCGATCGGGCTGGCCGTCATGCTGTCCGTCGGGTTCCTCTCGTCGGCCCTCGTGGTTGGCGCCAGCACCCAGGCGACTCTTCTTGCCAGTGTTGGGGAGGAGTACCGCAAAGCGGACCTCATCATGGATCCAGGTGCATCGGGTCCCTTTCAGCAGGAGGCCGTTGATGCCGTTGCATCCGCTCCGGTGGTCGAAGACAGCTACGCCGTGCGCAGCACGTCTGTCCAGTTCACCGCGGGGGGGACAGCACAGTACGGCATGATCCGCAGCCTTGCGTCGGCCGCTATGGAGCCCTCTGTCCTGGCCAGTGGCGCGTACCCCTCGGCAGCAAACGAGGCCGCCGTGGATGTCAAGACAGCAGATCGATTCGCCCTCAAAGAAGGCAGCTTCCTGGAGCTCAACACGCTGGACTTCGGGCAGCCTGGCGAAAAACCACGGACGTCCACCGTAAAAATCACCGGACTGCTCCAACCCAGCAACGATCCGTCCTTAGCACCACTTTTCCAGCTTGTGGCGACCACTAGCACAGTGACTGCTCTGAGCGACGCCGGCGCAGGCTACTCCAAACTCCAGGTCATACTGAAGCCGGGTCAAGATACCGCGGCAGCCAAGGAGTATCTGTCCCACCGCCTGGGCGCAGCAGGGGCCTCGGACGCCACGGTGCGGACCGCGCAGGAAAAGGTGACAGCCACCGTCGCGACCATGAGCAGCAGCCGAGATCAACTCACCACCGTACTCCTGGCTTTCGCGGGCATCGCGCTTGTTGTTTCCACGTTGGTGGTCGCTAATACCTTCTCCGTGCTCGTTGCCCAACGCACCCGGGAACTGGCGCTACTGCGTTGCCTGGGTGCGGGAAAGGCGCAGATCCGTTCCTCCGTTCTGCTCGAAGCCCTCGTGGTTGGATCCGTGTCCTCGGTTCTGGGTGTCCTCGCCTCGGTTGGGCTCATGGCCGCCGTGATCACTTGGGCGCGGACCACCCCGGACAAAGCCTTCGCCACCCTGGCCGTCCCGCCGTCGGCAGTTTTCGCCGGGCTGGTGGCCGGAACCCTCCTGACCGTCGTCGCCGCGATGATTCCCGCCAAAGCCGCCACCGCCGTCGCGCCCTTGGCCGCCTTGCGCCCAGCGGACGACGTGACGATCAACGACAAGAAGGGCAGGCTGAGGTTGTGGTTCGGTGTGGCCGCATTAGCCGTGGGGGCTTCCGGCCTGGTCCTGGGAGCAATGGCCGGCACGGTCCAGCTCGCGATGCCGGCCGGAGCACTGTCCTTCATCGGGGTGCTGCTGTGTGCCAGCTTGTTTGTCCCGCCTTTGGTGTCGGCAGCCGGGCGTCTTGCTGCCCCAGCGGGCGTCCCCGGAAAGCTCGCAGCCGTCAACGCAGTCAGGAATCCGGCGCGCACTTCGGCAACGGCCGCCGCCCTGTTGATTGGGGTGACGCTTGTGACGCTCATGATGACCGGAGCCGAAACGTCCCGTCAAGCGTTCGACTCCAGGCTGGCGGAGAACTACCCTGTGGATGTGGCAGTGGATCTGACCATTCGGGGTTCGGGCGGCGAAGGTAAAACACCGGCGTCAGCCACCCCGGTCGACGTGAGCGGCACGGTCGAGAAGGTCAGGACGATCGACGGCGTCGAAGCTGCAGTGCTCTTGCGTCCAGCAGGAACCATCCCTGCGCAAACGATCCCCGGGATGGGAAGCGCGACGGAGGCCCTCACCGTCTATGCCATCTCCTCGGACGATGCCTCACGGATCATGCGGGACACAGCTGTCCGTCTCGCACCGGGTTCCGTCTACCTCCCCAAAGGATCAATGACAGGTCCGACGACGATCTCCGCCCAGGGCGGCACACTCGCCCTCGAATCGGTGGTTCTGCAGACTCGGCACGTCGAGCCTTTGGTGAACAGCGAAGACGCCGCGAAGCTGCCTTCCGGAGCGGCTTCGCAGGGGAACGGGGTGGTGTGGCTCAAGCTGAAGGACAACCTGGGCGCCGACCAAGTGCAGAGCATTCGAACGGACCTCGCAGTGGCATTCGGCGTGCCGGACGCAAATGTCAGCGGAGCCGCCTTGGAACGTGGGATGTACAACGGCGTGATCGATGTCCTGCTGCTGGTGGTGACCGGACTGCTGGGCGTCGCCGTCTTCATCGCCTTGATCGGGGTCGCCAACACGCTGTCCCTCTCCGTCCTGGAGAGGACCCGTGAGAACTCACTCCTCCGGGCACTCGGCCTGAGCAAAGGCCAACTGCGCGGCATGTTGGCGATCGAAGCCGTCCTGGTGGCAGGCGTAGCAGCGGTGATGGGCTCGGCGCTCGGTGTCGCTTACGGCTGGCTGGGTGCCAAGGCTGCCCTCGACCCCGTGGCTGACGTGGTACCGGTGGTGCCGTGGCTCCAGTTGCTGGGAGTCTTCGCCGTGGCGGTTGTGGCCGGGCTCCTCGCCTCCGTGCTGCCGGCCCGGCGCGCCGCGCGGCTGTCGCCCGTGGAGGGGTTGGCGACCGTGTAGGCCCATAATCCCCCTCCGACGCTCACTCACTTATGAGCGAGAAAAGACAAACGCTCCTTCAGATTTGCCGGACTGGCCGGACAGATCTGAAGGAGCGTTTGCGTTACGCACCACGTAAGTGAGCGTGCGTCTAGGACTCGGTGGGTTCCTCGTAACGCGGGAAGATCGGAGCCGGGGCCGGGAGTTCGGTACCAGGGACGATCGGTGTGGCGATAGCCGCAAACTGGCGGGCCTCGCCTTCCGGCTGTCCCAGCACCTCGAGCAGTTTGGCCGCCGACGTCGGCATGACCGGCTGGGCGAGGATCGCCACAATGCGGACAACCTCCAGGGTGACGTACAGAACCGTGTTCATGCGCTCGACGTCGGTCTTGCGCAGTACCCACGGAGCCTGCTCGGCGAAGTAGGCATTGGTGTCACCCAGCACGGCCCAGATGGCCTCGAGGGCGCGACTGAATTCCTGCTTCTCGAACGCGGCGCGGGCCACGTCCAGCAGTCCACCGGCCTGGGCCAGCAGTGCGGAGTCCTCGGCCGAAAATTTGCCGGGTACCGGAACCTTGCCTTCGCAGTTCTTGGCCACCATGGACAGCGAACGCTGCGCGAGGTTCCCGAAGTTGTTGGCCAGGTCGGCGTTCATGCGGCCCACGATGGCCTCATGGTTGTAGCTTCCGTCCGCACCGAAGGGCACTTCGCGGAGGAAGAAGAATCGAACCTGGTCCAGCCCGTACTGCTCCACGAAATCCTTGGGGGCAACCACGTTGCCGAGGGACTTGGACATCTTGACGCCGTTGTTGGTCAGGAAGCCGTGGATCATGACCCGCTTGGGCAATTCCAGGCCTGCGCTCATCAGGAAGGCAGGCCAGAAGATCGCGTGGAATCGAGAGATGTCCTTGCCAATGACGTGGACGTCTGCCGGCCAGAACTTACGGAACGCCTCCGATTCGGCATCCGGGTAACCGACCCCGGTCAGGTAATTGGTCAAGGCATCAACCCACACGTACATGACATGCTTGTCGTTCCCTGGTACCGGCACGCCCCAGTCGAAAGTCGTCCGGCTGATGGACAAGTCCTGCAGACCTTGCTTGACGAAGCTGATGACCTCGTTGAAGCGGTATTGCGGGGCGCCGAATTCCGGCTGCTCCTCGTACAGAGCCAGCAACTTGTCCTGGTAGGCGGAGAGCCGGAAGAAGTAGCTCTCCTCCGCGGTCCACGTCACTTCGGTGTCCGTACCGCGCGAGTAGCGGACGCCGTCGTCCTTCAGTACCGTTTCGTCCTCGGTGTAGTAAGCCTCGTCGCGGACCGAGTACCAGCCCTCGTACTTGGAGAGGTAGATATCGCCCCTGGCTTCCATCTTCTTCCAGATGGCCTGGGAGGCAGCATAGTGATCTGCGTCGGTGGTGCGGATGAATCGGTCGTACGAGATGCCCAAAGCAGCGTGGGCGGCCTTGTAGATTTCGGCATTCCGATCCACGAGCTCCTTGGGCGTGATCCCTTCCTTCTCCGCCGCCTGGGCAATCTTCATACCGTGCTCGTCCGTGCCGGTCAAGAACATCACGTCGTAGCCGTCGAGGCGCTTGAAGCGGGCCATCGCGTCGGTGGCGATGTACTCGTACGCATGGCCGATGTGCGGCACACCGTTCGGGTACGTGATGGCGGTGGTGATGTAGAACGGGGGTTTATCTGGAGACGTCACTCTACGAAGTTACCTTCTCTTGGAGATGGAAAGACCGGACCGGCCGCATGTGACGGCCGGTCCGGAGGCATCGGTTACTAGTTCAATTCAGTCAGCGTATCGCTGAGCCTCACAAGCTCGTGGTCGTGCGAAGCCACCAGCACGGCAATTCCGTCGTTAGTGGTGTCTTTCAGGATGCTGATAATGCGGTTGGCCGAAGTCCGGTCCAGGCTGGCAGTGGGCTCGTCCACCACGAGGACCCGGGTGCCGAGGATCAGGGCCCGGGCGATAGCGACCCGCTGACGTTCACCGCCGGAAAGCTGCGCCGGACGGTGGCGCATGCGCCGGCCCAGCCCCACCAAGTCCAGCAAGTCCTTGGCCATTTCGGTACGTTGTTCCACTTCGCCGTCGGGGACGGCCGGCAACAGCACGTTCTCCAACGCGCTCATGCCGTCGATCAAGGCGCCGCCCTGGTCCACGTACCCGATCAGTGCACGTCGGCGGTCGGCGATTTCGTCGTCGCCCATCCTCTCCAGGGAGTCGCCTTCCCAAAGGACCCGGCCCGACGTCGGAAGCGTGAGTCCCGCGCCCACTGTCAGGATGCTGGTCTTGCCGGATCCGCTGCGCCCGGCGACGCAGTGCATCTCACCGGCGTGCAGCGTGAGGTTGAAGTCCTCGACGACGCTGACCGGCTCGGCACCGCCCTTGTCCCCGCCATAGCGGATGGTGATATTACTCAGCTGCAGCGGCGTGGCGTGGTCCGCCGCCTTGACGATCGTGTTGGCGCGGGTCTGGAACGACCCGTCGGTGGATTCCGTGGTCGCGGTCAGATCGGGATGGAGATTGTCAGTCATTTGACCACTTTCGTTGCAATGGGAATCCAGCAAAGTACAGCCAACAATCCGGCCAAGGCAGCCCAGAGTGCGGCATAGGGTGCGAGCAGCAAGCCAAGGCCCAGCGCGCCCAGGACGCCCAGAACCAGGGCCGCAGTCCCGACCAACGCATTTTCGAAGAAGCGGACCTGGCCTAGCATGTCCGGGTTCCAGCCCATGGCCTTGAGCGTGGCGAGCTGTTCGCGCTTTGCCCGGAGTTCGAACCGTCCTGTGACCAAGGTCAGCACCAGGCCCACCAGCACCCCGCAGACTCCCAAGATAAGGCTTGGCAGTGCAACGGTGGCCGAGGCCAGACCACTGAGGGCGCTGGCTCCTGCTGCCCGTGGAATGTCGATGAGCAACGCGATCAGGGCACCAACGGCCGCTCCGAAGACGCCCACTGCCACGGCCAGCGCCACCGAGTTGAAGCGGTTGGTGACCAGCTGGCGGTACGCGAACGTGAGCGGCGAATCCACGGCAATGAGTCGTTCATCGTGTTGCGGTTCCTGGTCCACGACATCGCGGTGCCGCAATTGCTGGGCGGCGAAGAAGGCGGCAGCGAAGTAGATAAGCAACACGGATGCCGAAACGATCACCGTGGCAAGATTCCAGCTCAAAAGACTCAGCGCAATGCCCGCCACGGCGAGGATGCCGGCACCGATGCCGAATTCTTCAAGCACCCAGCGCCGGACCCTCTTTTGGGTCCAGCCCATGGCCCGCAGGATCCCGGCTTCGCTGCGTCGCTGACGAATATAGCTGACCGTGGAAGCTCCTGTGAGGAGCGTGGCCCCGCACAGGGTCAGGAAGAGGAGGGTGATGTTGGTGCTCGTCAGGGAGCCCGAGACTGCGTCGGCCGCATCCTGACGGACCCACGACTGCGCGACGGTCCCCAGCGGGGACTCCTTGCCGGCGTCGTCCTTGGAGTATCCGGGAACGAAGATGTTGGCGTCTTCACGCGCCGACCCGGCCACGACAGTGGCTTCGAGTCCCATGTCGCGGATCTGCGCGGCGAGTTTGTCGACCTCCGGCTGGGCTTGCTTCCAGTTGCCGGGCGCACTGGCCCGGACCCGCACGGCATCGATCACATTGGCGTTGGAATCATAACCGCGCGCCGCGGCTAGACCGTAGTAGTCCGTAATGGCACCTGCAGACTGGCTCACCAAACCCGTGGCGCTCAGCGACGGCTTGAGAGTGTTGGCTGCGGTGGCGTTGCCCGCGGCGTCCTTCTCAAGCGTCATCGGGGCGGGGTCATAACCGCCCAACGGCAGCTTGTTGACATCCCCGGCCGCTTTCTGGATCGCGGCCGGATCAAACGTCCCATAGACGATCGGCAACGGCGTAGCGGGCTTCGATCCCGTGGAAAGGTTCTCACGGTAGGAACGCTCGTCGACAGGCTTGCGCTGGGCCTGGTCGACGATCACTCCGAAGGCCGACTTCTCGGGCAGCTTGTTGACGGTCACCCAATCCCCCGGCATGGCGGACTTGCCGACGGCACCATTCGCAGCAGCTTCACCGTCTTGGTACTTGGGCGCGGCAGCGAAGTCCGTGCTCCATTGGGCCGGCTGGTACAGGCCCTGGCCGAAGTTGCCCGTGTTGCCGAGCAACTGGCTGTGGTCCGTGGAGCCGGGCCACTCCAGGGCGAACGGCGACTTTGACACGAAGGGCAGGTAGTCCTTGTCCAAGGAACGCGAGACAGTGCCGACGTCGTTGACGACCTTGCCCGAATCATCGATTTCTTGGATCTTGACCGAGTATTTCAGGTCCAGCGAGGTACCCTGCCGCACGATCAAAGGGATGGCCTGCGAGGCGTCCGTGATCTGGCCGGAGCGCTTGGCCTGCTGGTACTGGGTCATGAGGGGAGCCCAGTACTTGAGCTTGACGCCAAGGAAGTCCGGGCCCTGCTCGAGTTCCTGCTGCGTGGGGCTCTTGGCGAAAAGCTGTTCGAAGTAGCGGCCGATCGCCCCCGCGTTGCGCGTGTCGGCCGGCGGCGCCTTTTGCAACGGCGCCAGGAAGTCTCCGGCCGAACCCAGGAGCGCACGTTCAGCCGTGGGGTCGACGGCGACGACGGATTCCGTAACCTGGGGGGCCATCGGCAGGGCCACGGAAAGGTTGAAGAGATTGTGCTCCGAACCGCCGGCGGGCGCGGGGAACTTAATGCCGGTCTCACCTGCCGGGCCGGCAATGCGGATGCTCTTGCCCCCGGCAGTCTGCTGCTCTACGACCTGCCCCTTGCCCAGCGTGCCTTCAGCGCTGGTCTGGAACAGGGTTTGCTGGGACACACCATCGGAGCTCACGGCGGTGGCCGTCAAACGGTACTTCTTGGGCTGCGCGGAAAGCACGGATTCCGGAGCGGGCCACTTCGTGGCGTCCGTTCCAGTGGGGTCCCCTGCGGTGGCACCCCCAGCCAGGCCGGCGTTGTAGCCGAGGTAATCCATGGCATCAAGCCGCGGCGTCTCCAGATTTTGCGTGACCCGGGACACAAGGCTGATGGGCGCCGCAACGGACGTGCCGTTCAGCCCGCGGATGTTCTCGAGTTGCTGGAAGCTGATGCCGCCCTGGCCGTTGGCGATGTCCGGCTGGATGAGTGCCCCGCCGTCTTTGGAATTCGCGGATTTGGTCTGGACCAGGATGTCGTACAGGCCCCGTGAGTTCTCGTCCACCGTCCGGTTCAACGCGGCCTGCGACTGGCTCTGAATGAAAACGGACAAGCACATGGCGACGATCAAAATGGCCGCGGTCAGCAGCAGCACGCGGCTTCTGATGAACCTCTGGACGGCGTTCATAGGGCTCCCTGAGTCCTGGATTGCGGGCGTGCACGCTGCTCTCCCTGGAACCATGCCGAGGCAAGAGGGATCCATCGGGTACGTGCAAAAATTATTGGCCGGCCTGCCGCCGGATCCGAATTTCGGACCAAGCCATTGTAGGCAGACCGGCCAATAATATGTGGCCGATGTGAACTGCGGCACACAAAGCTAGCTCAAACGGTTCGGATTCTAGTCCTCCAGGTCCACTTCGCGAACCATGTCCGCGCCGATGCCGGCCTTGATTGCTTCAAGGACCTGCTGCGGCACCGAGCTATCGATCGTCAGCAGCGCAAGGACCTGCCCGCCTTCGCTCTGGCGGGCCACTTGCATGCCACCGATATTGATGTTGTTCATGCCCAGGATGTGGCCGATGGTGCCGATGACACCAGGACGGTCCGCGTAGGAAACAACCACCAGGTGCTCGCTGATCGGGATCTCGACGTCGTAGCCATTGACGCCGACCAGCTTCTGGACCTGCTTGGGTCCGGTGAGGGTGCCGGCGACGGAAATCTGGGAGCCGTCGCTGAGCGCCCCGCGGATGGTCAGGACGTTGCGGTAGTCCTCGGCTTCCGACGTCGTGATCAGTCGGGTGTTGATGCCGCGCTGCTCGGCGATGACGGGTGCGTTGACATAGGAGACCTGCTCGGTCACGACGTCGGCAAACACACCCTTGAGCGCGGCAAGCTCAAGGACCTTCACATCGAGGCTGGCGATTTCGCCCGCGACCTCGACGTCGATCTGCGTCAGGGATGCATGGGTCAGGGCCGTGAAGATCCGCCCGAGCTTTTCGATCAGCGGGATTCCGGGACGCACGTCGGAAGCGATCACGCCACCGGCAACGTTGACTGCATCCGGCACAAGTTCACCGGCGAGGGCGAGGCGCACGGACTTCGCCACAGAGACGCCGGCCTTTTCCTGGGCTTCATCCGTGGACGCGCCCAGGTGGGGCGTCACGATGACGTTATCCATGCCGAAGAACGGGAGGTCGGTGCTCGGCTCCTTGACGAAGACATCGATGCCGGCTCCGGCGATCTGGCCGTCTTCCAGGGCTTCGTGAAGCGCTTCCTCGTCGATCAGGCCACCACGGGCAACATTGACCACGTAGGCCGTCTCCTTCATCTTCTTGAAGGCATCCGCGCCCAGCATCCCCACGGTTTCCGGGGTCTTGGGCATGTGGATCGTAATGAAGTCCGACCTCTCCAGCAGCTCATCGAGGGTGACAAGCTTGACGCCGAGCTGCGCCGCACGTGCGGAGGTGATGTAAGGGTCGTACGCGAGGATCTCGGTCTCGAAGCCCTGCAGGCGTGCGGCCACGAGGGCGCCGATGCGTCCCAGGCCGATGATGCCGATCTTCTTTTCGAAGAGTTCGATACCCGTGTACTTGGACCGCTTCCATTCGCCGCCCTTGAGGGCGGAACTGGCCTGCGGGATGTGGCGTGCAAGGCTGAGGATGTGCCCTACCGTGAGTTCGGCCGCGGACACGATGTTCGACGTCGGAGCGTTGACCACCATGACTCCAGCCTGGGTGGCGGCCTTGATGTCCACGTTGTCCAGACCGACGCCGGCACGCGCGATGATCTTGAGGTTCTTGGCTGCGGCAATGGCCTCGGCGTCCACCTGGGTGGCGGAGCGCACGAGGATGGCGTCGACGTCGACGATTGCGGAGAGCAGCTGGGAGCGGTCCGCGCCGTCGGTCTGGCGGATCTCGAAGTCCGGACCAAGGGCCTCGATCGTGGCGGGGGAAAGTTCCTCAGCGAGGAGTACTACTGGCTTGGTGCTTGTCACCGGTGACCTCTTTAGCTCTCTTTTTCAGGTGGGGTTTTGGTGAAACGATTCTTTGACGACGAAGGCCGGACCCGGTATACCGGGTCCGGCCTCCATGCCGGGCGGCTTCATTCCGAGCCTATCCCGAACGGCGTTCTGTGTTGAATTGCTACGGCTCCTGCCGCGGCTTCAACGGTTGCCTTGATTAGCGGGCTGCAGAGCCTTCGACGTAGTCCTCGTCCTGCTGCTGCCAGGAGAACAGCGAACGCAGCTCACGGCCAACGCCCTCGATCGGGTGCTGCTCAGCCTTGGCACGCAGCGCCTTGAACTCGACGGCACCGTTGTCCTGGTCGTCGATGAAGCGCTTGGCGAAAGCGCCGGACTGGATGTCGGCGAGGACGCCGGCCATGTTTTCCTTGACGTGGGGGTCGATAACGCGCGGGCCGGAAACGTAGTCGCCGTACTCTGCGGTATCGGAAACGCTCCAGCGCTGCTTGGCGATGCCGCCTTCCCACATAAGGTCAACGATGAGCTTGAGCTCGTGGAGCACCTCGAAGTAGGCGATCTCCGGCTGGTAGCCGGCTTCGGTCAGGGTCTCGAAGCCGTACTGGATCAGCTGGGAGACACCGCCGCAAAGGACGGCCTGCTCGCCGAAGAGGTCGGTTTCGGTCTCTTCGGTGAACGTGGTCTTGATGACGCCGGCGCGGGTGCCGCCGATTGCCTTCGCGTAGGACTTGGCCAGCTCCCAAGCGGAACCGGAAGCATCCTGCTCGACGGCGATGATGTCCGGGATGCCGCGGCCGGCTTCGAACTCGCGGCGCACGGTGTGGCCCGGAGCCTTCGGAGCGATCAGGATGACATCAACGCCCTCGGGTGCCTTGATGTAGCCGAAGCGGATGTTGAACCCGTGGGCGAAGGCAAGGGCCTTACCGGCGGTGAGCTTGTCCTTGATGGAGTCGTTGTAGATCGCGCGCTGGTGCTGGTCCGGTGCCAGGATCATGATGACGTCGGCCCATTCGGCGGCGTCCGCGACGTTCTTGACGGTGAAGCCGGCATCCTCGGCCTTGGCGATCGACTTCGAGCCTTCCTTGAGCGCGATGACAACCTCGACGCCGGAGTCGCGGAGGTTCAGCGCGTGGGCGTGGCCCTGGGAACCATAGCCGACAATGGCAACCTTGCGACCCTGGATGATCGACAGGTCAGCATCGTCGTCGTAGAACATTTCAGTCACTTGCGTAACTCCTCTTGAGTGGTTTTGTAGATATTGTCTGTGGTTCGGTATCGGGCTACTACGCAGTACATAGGACAGTGCCTAAGCGCTCCGCAGAGCCCTGTCACTCATGGAGCGGGATCCCCGCCCAACGGCCAAGGTGCCGGACTGCACTATTTCGCGGATGCCGAACGGCTCAAGCACTGAAAGCAGCGCTGCGAGCTTTTCCGGGGTACCGGTTGCCTCAATGACCACCGAGTCTGTGGAAACGTCTACCACTGAGGCACGGAACAAGTCTGCAGCTTGGGTGACCTGCAGGCGTGTCGCGGCATCCGCACGTACCTTGACCAGGATGTGGTCACGTTGCACGGAAGATTCTGAGGTCAGCTCGACAATCTTGATCACGTTGATCAATTTGTTGAGCTGTTTGGTGACCTGCTCGATAAGGTCGCCATCGGCGTCGACGACGACCGTCATCCGGGAAATCCCGGAGACCTCGGTGGGGCCGACAGCCAGGGAGTTGATGTTGAAGGCGCGCCGGGCGAAAAGGCTGGCCACGCGGGTCAGCACTCCGGGCTTGTCTTCGACCAGAACGGACAATGTGTGGCGGCTCATGGTTAGTCCTCCTCTTCCCATTCCGGGGTCATGTTGCGGGCAACCTGAATCTGGTCGTTGGAGACTCCGGACGGGACCATCGGCCACACCATGGAGTTCGGGCTGACCACGAAGTCGATGACCACCGGGCGGTCATTGATTTCCAGGGCCTTCTGGATGGTGGCGTCGATATCCTCGTCCCGTTCGCAGCGGAACGCGGCGCAGCCGTACGCGTCTGCCAGCTTGACGAAGTCCGGGATACGGACGGTGTCGTGGCCGGTGTTCAGGTCGGTGTTGGAGTAGCGGCCTTCATAGAAAAGGGTCTGCCACTGCCGCACCATGCCCAACGAAGAGTTGTTGATGATGGCGACCTTGATGGGAATCTTGTTGATGGCGCAGGTGGCAAGTTCCTGGTTGGTCATCTGGAAGCAGCCGTCGCCGTCGATCGCCCAGACCACGCGGTCGGGTTCCCCGACCTTGGCGCCCATGGCTGCCGGCACGGCATAGCCCATGGTGCCGGCGCCGCCGGAGTTGAGCCAGGCATGGGGACGCTCGTACTTGATGAATTGGGCGGCCCACATCTGGTGCTGGCCGACACCGGCAACGTAGATGCCTTCGGGGCCCGTGAGCGCCCCGATGCGCTCAATAACCCGCTGCGGAGCACTCAGTCCGTCTTCCGGTTCGGTCCAACCCAGTGGGTAGGTATCGCGGAGGTTGTTGAGGAACGCCCACCAGCTTTCGAGGTCCGGGGTGCCGGACTGTTCGAAAGCTGTCCTGACGGCCTCGGTCAGTTCCGGAATGATCTCCTTGACAGATCCCACGATCGGAACGTCGGCCAGGCGGTTCTTGGAAATCTCCGCGGGGTCGATGTCGGCGTGGATGATCTTGGCGTACGGAGCGAAGGTACTGAGGACACCCGTCACCCGGTCATCGAAGCGCGCACCGAGGGTGATCAGCAGATCGGACTGCTGAAGTGCGGTGACCGCAGAGACCGTGCCGTGCATGCCCGGCATACCGACGTGCTGGGGATGGGAATCCGGGAACGCACCGCGGGCCATGAGGGTAGTGACCACGGGGGCGCCGGTGAGCTCTGCGAGTTCGCGGAGCTCGGCCGAAGCATGCGCCTTGACCACACCACCGCCTACGTAGAGCACGGGCTTGCTGGCCGCAGCGATAAGCCGGGCGGCCTCGCGCACTTGCTTGTTGTGGCCGCGGAGCACCGGACGGTAGCCCGGCAGGTCGATCTTGGGGGGCCATGAGAAGGTCATGGTGCCCTGCTGGGCGTTCTTGGCTATGTCCACCAATACGGGACCGGGACGCCCGGTGCTTGCAAGGTGGAAAGCCTCGGCCATGACATGCGGAATATCGTTGGGATCCGTCACCAGGAAGGAGTGCTTGGTGATCGGCATGGTGATGCCGACGATGTCTGCTTCCTGGAAGGCATCCGTACCAATGACGGAGGCCGAGACCTGACCCGTGATGGCAACGATGGGCACGGAGTCCATGTGGGCATCCATGATGGCGGTAACGAGGTTGGTGGCACCGGGTCCCGAGGTGGCGATACAGACGCCAACCCGCCCGGTAACCATGGCATAGCCTTGGGCTGCGTGGCCGGCTCCCTGTTCGTGACGGACCAGGATGTGATTCATCTTGGAGGCCATCAAAGGGTCATAGGTGGGGAGGATCGCGCCACCGGGCAAACCAAAAATATCGTCCACGCCGAGTTCTTCGAGCGAGCGGACAATAGCTTCCGAGCCGGTCATCACCGTTGGGGGTACAACGTTGTTCGGCCCGAGTACAGGAGAGGGAGTTGCAGCATTGTCGACGACGGCGTCAGCCGGACGGTCGACCTTTTCCGGAGCTTTGGGGGCTCCAGCGGACTTTGCAGCCATCAGCGAGGGGCTGATCGGCGATCCTTTGCTCATCGGACTCTTCCTTTGGGGATCTTCAATTAGTGAAAGGTACTGCTTGGTACTGCGTTCATGCGGGTTGGTGCTTGGTGCGCTCTCCCCAGCGGGAAATAAAAAAACCCCTCAGCCTTGCGGCTCTTCGAGGGGTTGCGCGTGACGGTTCGTTACCAGTCGGGCTACAGGGCCACGCGCTTGGTAAGTACGACGACGCCGACAGTAACGAATGTGATCATGCGTTCAGTGTTCCCTCTGAGTGAGATTCGTGTCAATTGAGTAACACCCTATCTCACTATTTGGACCTTGATGTCCGCCTGCCGGACCCTACGCTGCCCTCCGCCCAACTAACTCGCACTTGTTGTCGTTCTGAGGGCTCAAAACGACAACAAGTGCGAGTTAGTTGGGCAACGGGCGCTATCAGGATTGTTACCCGCAGTAGGCGCCCGTGGAGGCGCTGTGGACGAGTTTGGCGTATTTGGCGAGGACTCCCTTGGTGAACTTGGCCGGGAGGGGTTCCCAGCCGGTCTTGCGGGACTCGAGTTCGGCGTCGTCGACCAGGAGGTCAAAGGAGCGTGCGGCGATGTCCACGCGGATTTTGTCGCCGTCCTTGACGAAGGCGATGGGTCCGCCGTCGGCAGCTTCAGGCGCAACGTGCCCGATGCACAGCCCGGTGGTGCCGCCGGAGAAGCGGCCATCGGTGAGCAGGAGCACGTCCTTGCCCAGGCCCGCGCCCTTGATGGCGCCGGTGATGGCGAGCATCTCACGCATGCCCGGGCCGCCCTTGGGTCCTTCGTAGCGGATCACGACGACGTCCCCGGCCATGATCTGGCCCTTGTCCAGGGCGTCGAGCGCACCTTGTTCGCGTTCGAACACGCGGGCCGTGCCTTCGAAGACGTCGGCGTCGAAGCCTGCGCTCTTGACGACGGCGCCTTCCGGGGCCATGGAGCCGTGCAGGATGGTGATGCCGCCGGTCTTGTGGATCGGGTTGTCCAGGGCGCGCAGAATCTTGCCGTCCAGGTCCGGCGGGTTGATGGAGGCCAGGTTCTCCGCGAGGGTCTTGCCCGTGACGGTCAGGCAGTCCCCGTGCAGCAGTCCGGCGTCGAGCAGTGCCTTCATGATGACCGGCACGCCGCCGATCCGGTCGACATCGGTCATCACATAGCGGCCGAAGGGCTTGAGGTCACCCAGGTGCGGGATCTTGTCGCCGATGCGGTTGAAGTCATCCAGGGTCAGTTCGACCTCGGCTTCGCGGGCGATCGCGAGCAGGTGCAGGACCGCGTTGGTGGACCCGCCGAAGGCCATCGTGACGGCGATGGCGTTCTCGAACGCCTTCTTGGTCATGATGTCCCTCGCGGTGATGCCGAGGCGGAGCAGGTTGACCACTGCCTCCCCGGACCTGCGGGCAAAATCATCACGACGGCGGTCTGCCGAGGGCGGGGCTGCAGAGCCCGGGAGGGACATGCCGAGCGCTTCGCCGATGCACGCCATGGTGTTGGCCGTGTACATGCCGCCGCAGGCACCCTCGCCCGGGCAAATTGCGCGTTCGATGCGGTCCAGGTCGCCCTTGCTCATCTTGCCGGCAGCGCACGCACCCACGGCTTCGAAGGCGTCAATGAGGGTGACTTCCTTCTCTGAGCCGTCCTCGAGTTTGACCCATCCGGGCATGATGGAACCGGCGTACAGGAAGACACTGGCCAGGTCCAGGCGGGCGGCAGCCATGAGCATGCCCGGAAGGGACTTGTCACAACCGGCCAGCAAAACGGAGCCGTCGATGCGTTCGGCCTGCATGACGGTCTCGACGGAGTCGGCAATGACTTCGCGCGAAACCAGGGAGAAGTGCATGCCCTCGTGTCCCATGGAAATGCCGTCCGACACGGAAATAGTGCCGAACTGCATCGGAAACCCGCCGCCGGCGTGAACGCCTTCCTTGGCGCCCTGGGCGAGGCGGTTCAGCGAGAGGTTGCACGGCGTAATTTCGTTCCACGAACTCGCGACACCGATCTGGGGCTTGGCGAAGTCAGCATCGCCCATGCCTACGGCCCGGAACATGCCTCGCGCGGGAGCGGCATGAATGCCATCCGTTACCACCCGGCTACGTGGCTTGATGTCCGGCTGGCTGTCTGACGCAATGGGGGTGTGCTCACTCATGGGCACGAGTCTATGACTCTTGAGTTGTGGCCACGAGCACGGCGGGCGGGTGGAGGCAAATTCAGTGCTAATTCATCCAATATTTCATGCAAATAGTGGACAGCCATCCCAATGCATGAAATCTGCCGGGACGCCTCGAATCGATTGCCCGTGCTAGACAGCCCCGTGGCGCGGACGTAACGTCAAATCACGACACCTGTGCCACTCGAACAGAAGGGCTCCTCCCATGGATTGGTTGATCTGGGTTATCGTCATTGTGTTGATCGTCGCGGTTGTCTGGTGGCTCTTGAGCCGCAACAGCGCGAAGTCTTCTTCGAGCGGCGCGGCAGGGTCCGCGCCGTCGCAAGCCGCCTCGTCACCAACCGCCGGACAAGACTTGGCCGAGGAACGCACGGCGGCACGAGAGCCCGAAACCGTGCCGGCGTCCGAATCGAAACTCGCCACCGAACCCGCATCTGAACCGGGCGACTCTGAACCGGGCGACTCTGAACCGGGCGACGTCGACGACTGGGAGCACCCTGTCCCACCCCACGCATCCGGGATGGACACCCCGCCAGAGTCACCAGCTGCCGGAAGCGTTCCCGGGGAGCCGATTTTCGACGAGCCCACGCTTGCAGAGCCCGTGCTGTCCGAGGAAGAAGCCCCCGAACAAGAAGCCCCCGAACAAGAAGCCCCCGGACAAGGCGCTCCCGAACCGGAGCCCGAAGGCGGCGTGACAGCCGACGACGTCACGCCGGCCGACGCGGGACCTTCCGGTCCCGCGTCCCCAGCGAGTCGCCTTGCGCCGGGCACCGGATCGGAAACACCTCAACCAGCCACCCCCGAGCAGCTGGCAGATAGGGCCGAATGGGAAGTCACATGGAGCGAAGGCGGCGCCCAGGGAGGTGCTGGCGCGCCGATCCACCACCACGAGTACACGGACCCGCATGCACCAACGCTTCCAGGTGCGGAATCCGCCGCGGCGGAAACTGTCGACGCTGCTCCGGAATCCACTGACGCGGTTCCGCTGGGCGGGCATCTTGCCGCCGAGCAGCCGTATGGTGAGGGCTCGGCTGCTGCCGCCGCGGATGGAAGCGGACCTGATGGCTATACCGTCAAGGGAAACGCCGACACCATGACCTACCACGATGAGGACAGTCCCTCCTACGACGAGGTCAAGGCCGAGGTCTGGTTCGTTTCGAGTGCCCACGCCGAAGCAGCCGGTTTCCGGCCGCCGCGGAGGAACCGGCGCTAATCGGAGCTATGACGGTCTGCGATTTTCCCGGCGTCGTGCCCGCAGGTGAAGATGGGCTGCCGGGACCGCGGACGGGCGGTTGAGCCTCCGCACGCCCGACGTCACCTTCCCCGGCATTCCCAAAGCCCCAACCCACGACGGCGGATTTCTCACCGAGCGGCATGGAGCCGGACGGCACCCTGCGGGTCCGGAGCAACAACAAAAACCCTGATTTCGCGCCGCTCCTGAAGCCTCCCGGCCAAGGGCGGCCGAGGGGTTCAAGTCGATTTCACACTTCGGCAAGTGTCGTGTAGAGTTACATGTCGTTGCGGAGATCAACGAGGGAAGAAAAGCCTTCAGCTGATTGAATTCAACAGATGCACCTCTAGCTCAATTGGCAGAGCAATTGACTCTTAATCAATGGGTTCCGGGTTCAAGTCCCGGGGGGTGCACCAAAAGGAAGGACCCTTGGGCGGCACTAGCCGCCCAAGGGTTATTTCTTTGCGTCGTGAGCAACAAACAATTGCACCTCTAGCTCAATTGGCAGAGCAATTGACTCTTAATCAATGGGTTCCGGGTTCAAGTCCCGGGGGGTGCACCAAAAGGAAGATCCCTGGACGGCGAAACGCCCTCCAGGGATCTTTGTCGTTCGGCCGGCTCCGCACCGGATGAACGAGCGAGCCAAAGCTCAGTTGGAGACTTCCCCGGGCGCTCCGACTGATTCCGCGGCTGCGACAATGTCATGTACAACGGCCGAGGAATCACTGTTTGCCAGCTCACGCACCAAAGCCTGGAGTTCCCGCCGCAGCTTGGCCGTATCCACCGGAACAGGCGCAAGCACTTCACCTTCCAATTGCGTGGCGAGCCCGAGTGTACGCTCCCCCGCTTCGGTCAGGCTGACCACTTGGCTTCGACGGTCCGAGATGCTGCGCGTGCGGCTGATATGGCCGTGGGCCTCCAACCTGGTGAGCGTCTTGCCCATCGTCTGCGCCTGCACGCGAATAATCTGGGCGAGCATGGATTGGGTGGTGGGTCCCTTTACGGCAAGGACTTCCATGACAATGACTCCGGCGTGAGTCAGCCCCATACCGCGCAGTTTCTCGTTCCAGGCGTGCTCCACGAGCCGCGCCGCTGTGGACAGCAGGCGCCCGGTGGGCCACCGTTCCATATCAGGCATAAGGGCCAGTATATCGACCGCAATGAACAGCTTGCGCCCGGATTCAATTCGGGAAGCGGACAGCTCGTCATTATGCTGAGTGGGCGCGGACGAAAACGCAATAAGGAGCACATCTTGGCCGAACGACTTATTCCGGGTGATACTGCCCCCGATTTCACCCTGAAGGACCATCATGGCCACGAGGTCGCCCTGGCCTCTTATCGTGGCCGCAATACAGTCATCTACTTCTACCCGGCGGCATCCACCCCGGCATGTGCACAACAGGCTTGTGATTTCCGCGACTCCCTTGCAGTCCTGCAGGCTGCCGGTTACGAGGTCCTTGGGGTCTCTCCGGACCCGGTGAAGGATCTGGAAAAGTTCGCGGCCGAGGAATCACTGACGTTTCCCCTCCTGTCGGACGAAGGGCACCACGTGGCCGACGCGTATGCGGCGTGGGGTGAAAAGAAGAACTACGGCCGCACGTACCAAGGGCTGATCCGCTCAACCATCGTTGTCGACCCCGATGGCAAGGTGGCGGTGGCGCAGTACAACGTGCGTGCTACCGGCCATGTCGGAAAGCTCCTCAGGGACCTAAAGCTCAACAAGTAGTTCCCTCTGCGCGGCGTCGTTCCGGGCTGGGACAGCCGGGGGCTAACCGCGGGTACAATAGAGGCCGGTATATGGCCCGGAGCACGAACTCTGCTTCCAGGCCAACGCACCGATGCCGGCGCGAGTGGTGAAATTGGCAGACACGCAGGATTTAGGTTCCTGTGCCTTCGGGCGTGGGGGTTCAAGTCCCCCCTTGCGCACACAGGGAAGTGTCCCGGTCCTTGATCGGGGCACTTCCCGTTTTCAGCCAGGACTCAGGGCCCTGAACTAGACTGGCCCGCGGCCCGGCTGCCGAGGGCCCCAGCCCGTCCGACTGCCTTGAGGGGACAAGAGTGGTAAGCAGCAAGCTTCGCCGAGTTACGCTCCAAATCGGCGCAGGCCTTCTGGCCGTGGCTTTGGCCTCGTGCACAGCCAATCCAGGACCTGCTCCGTCAACATCGGCCGGAAGCGGCACCCAGGCGGAGCCGAGCAAGACCTTCAACTTCGGCACTCCGTCGATGCCCCTGGGACTCGACCCTGCCCTGACGAACGACTCGGAGTCGTATCGCGTCACCCGGCAAGTGATGGAAGGCCTTGTGGGAGTCGACGCCTCCACCGGCCAGCCAACTCCGCTGCTGGCCACAGGGTGGTCGCAAGGGAATGACGGACTCAGCTACGACTTCACGCTGCGGTCAAAGGTCACCTTCCAGGACGGAACCGCCTTTGACGCAGCCGCCGTGTGCAGCAACTTCAATCGTTGGTTCAACTTCCCGGCAACTCTTCGCCAGCAGGCACCGGGGATCCCCTTCAAGAGTGTCTTCAAGTCCTTCTCGGACGAGCCATCGCTGTCAATCTTCAAAAACTGCAAGGTTGTCTCTGGCGACCACGTCCAAATCAACCTGAGCAAGCCCTTCACCGGCTTCCTTCAAGCCCTGACCCTGCCTGCTTTCGCCATGTCTTCCCCAAAAGCCTTGGCTGAAGGCAATGCCAACCTCCTGGACAAAAAGCTGGGAGGGCAGCCGGCGTCGTCCTATGCTTCCCACCCGGTGGGTACAGGTCCTTACGCCTTCTCTTCGTGGACCGCAGACCGGATCACACTCACTAGCTACAAGGGATACTGGGGCGACCGTGGAGAGATAGCCACGGTCAATTTCATTCCCTTCGATTATCCGCAGGCCCGCCTCCAAGCCCTGCTTGCCGGCACCATCGACGGATACGACCTCGTCACCGCCGGTACCTTCGATCAACTGGTCAAGAAGGGGATGCAAATCGTCCAACGGGACCCGTTCTCCGTGATGTACCTCGGCATGAACGAGTCCGTGGCGCCCCTTCAGAACCTTGGCGTGCGCCAGGCCATAGAGATGGCCATCGACAAGGACACCATCATCCACAAGTTCTTCATCGACAACACGTCTCCGGCGTCTCAATTCGTCCCACCCAAGCTGAGCGGCTTCAACAACAACGCCCCGTCCTTGGGATATGACCCCGGCAAGGCCAAGGAGCTGCTCGCCAAATCCGGCTACAAAGGCGAGGAACTCAAGTTCTACTACCCGCTCAACGTCACCCGCGCCTACCTTCCCACTCCGGAGAAGATCTACGCGGAGATCAGCGCAGAACTCACGGCCATCGGGCTGAACATCAAGCCAGTGCCTGTGAACTGGGATGACGGCTACCTCCAGAAGGTCCAATCCCCGGGGGACCATGCACTTCATTTGCTCGGCTGGAATGGCGCCTACTCGGACCCGGACAACTTCGTTGGCACCCTTTTCGGTGAAAACAACGGCGAGTTCGGCTACAGCGATCCGCAGGTCTTTTCAAAAATCGACCGTGCACGGGGGCTCCCCGACGGCTCGGACCGCAATTCGCAGTACCAGACCATCAACGCCCAGATCGCTGCCACTGTCCCGGCAGTCCCGATCGCCTTCCCCATTTCGGCTTTGGCCCTGTCCGACCGTGTTGAAAAGTACCCCGCGTCGCCTGTCTTAAACGAAGTTTTTACAAACGTTCGTCTGAAGTCTTGACGGCCCGCCGCAATTTCAGTTATGGGCCCACGCGGGGATATTCTGTGACAGCCAGTGCCGCCGCTATCGGAGATTGATCGTGACCTTCATTTCCAAGACACACCACGCTGACGTCGTCCTTATTGGGGGCGGGATCATGAGCGCCACCTTGGGTGCGTTCATCAAGCAGCTCGAACCCAACTGGACCATCTCCCTCTTTGAGCGGCTCGACGAAGCCGGCCTGGAAAGCTCCGGACCGTGGAACAACGCGGGAACCGGACACGCCGCGCTGTGTGAGCTTAATTACTCGCCCGCAGCAAAAGACGGCTCTGTTGACCCGTCCAAGGCCCTCCATATCAACGAGCAATTCCAGCTTTCCCGGCAGTTCTGGTCCCATCTGGTGGACAACAAGTTGATCGGCTCCCCCAAGGGTTTCATCAACACCGTTCCACACATGAGCTTCGTCATCGGCGACAAGCACGCGGACTTCCTCAAGAACCGCTACGAGGCCCTCAAGCCCAACACACTCTTCCGCAGCATGGAATACACGGAAGACCAAGCCCAGATCGCCAAGTGGGCTCCGCTGATCGTCAAGGGGCGCGACGCCAAGCAGCGCGTTGCCGCCACCCGCGCAGCGGAAGGCACCGACGTCGACTTCGGCGCCTTGACCCGCGAACTTACCGGCTACCTCGCCGGCAACGGCGTTGAAGTCAACTATGGCCACAACGTCACCAACATCCGCAAAGCGTCCGACGGCGGCTGGGACCTTTCCCTCAAGTACCCCGCCTCCGGCGAACATGGCCAGATCCACGCCAAGTTCGTCTTTGTCGGCGCCGGCGGCGGAGCGCTGCATCTGCTGCAGGCCTCGGGAATCCCGGAAAGCAAGGGCTACGGCGGTTTCCCCGTATCCGGGCAATTTTTCCGCTGCACCGACGAGGCAATCGCCCGCCAGCACAGCGCCAAGGTGTATGGCCAGGCTTCGGTGGGCGCCCCGCCCATGTCCGTGCCCCACCTGGACACCCGCTACGTTGACGGCAAGCGTTCCCTGCTTTTTGGCCCGTACGCCGGTTTCTCCACCAACTTCCTGAAGACCAGCAGCTACTTGGACCTGCCGCTATCCATCCGCCCGGGCAACATCATCCCGATGTTGGCCGTGGCCAAGGACAACATGGACTTGACCGCTTACTTGATCAAGGAAGTGGCCAAGCGCCACGACGCCAAGGTGGAGTCACTCCGCGAGTACTACCCCCAGGCCGACGGCGGCAACTGGGAACTGATCACCGCGGGCCAGCGCGTCCAGATCATCAAGAAGGACTCCAAGAAGGGCGGCGTGCTGCAGTTCGGCACGGAAGTCATCACGGCTCGCGACGGTTCAATCGGCGCACTGCTCGGTGCCTCCCCCGGAGCCTCCACCGCCGTCCCCATCATGATCGAGATGCTTCAGCGGTCCTTCCCGAAGAATTTCAAGGGCTGGCAGTCCAAGCTCAAGGAAATGATGCCAGGGTACGGGGTCAGGCTGAACGAAAATCCGGAACTCGCCGCCGAGCTGGAAGCCAGTACTGCCCGTTCGCTGCAACTTGAGGCTGCGGACGCCGTTCAGCATTAGGAACCGTCCAGGCTACGGCCGGTTCGCGATACGAAACAGACCGTAGACCCCGGGAGACAATGCGATGTTCCGTCTGGCAAAGCTTTCACTGGCGAACAGGGCGTTGATCGCGCTGATCACCGTTTTCGCTGCGGTGTTCGGCGTGATCACGATGTCCTCGCTCAAGCAGGAACTTATCCCCTCGATCGAGTTCCCGCAGATTTCGGTGATCACGGCCATGCCGGGCGCGTCTCCGGAAGTTGTCGACAAGCAACTCAGCCGCCCCCTGGAGACGGCGTTGAACAGTGTCGAGGGCCTCGAATCAACCACGTCGACATCGCGGAACGGCGTCTCGCAGATCACCATGGTGTTCACCTACGGTTCGAACCTGGACCGGGCACGCAATCAAATCGATCGCGCCATCTCCAACGCCAAACGTGTCCTGCCGGCCGACGTCGAGCCGCAGTCCTTCGCGGGAAGCATCAGCGACTTCCCGATCGTGTACTTGGCCGTGTCGTCGGACAAGCCGCTAAGTGAGTTGAACACGGACTTGCAGCGGCTTAGTGTTCCCCGACTCCAAAAGCTCGACGGCGTGCGGAGCGCTGACGTGACCGGTGGCGCTACGCAGCACATCCTGATCCAACCCAATGTCCAGGCCATGGCCGCGAGCGGCGCCACGGTCCAGTCGCTGACGAATGCCCTGAAGAACAACGGGACGCTGGTCCCGGCTGGAACCATTGAGGACAAGGGCAAGACGCTTTCCCTTCAAATCGGCAGCCCGGTGGACTCCCTCGACGTCGTCAAGGGCTTGCCGCTCACCGGCGCGAAGGCCGGAACCACAATCAGCACCGTTGCCGACGTGAGCATCCAGGACGACGCCGCAACCTCGATTACCCGGACCAACGGGAAGCCGACGCTGGCCCTGTCCATCACGAAGAAGCCCGACGGCGATACCGTTGCCATTTCGCACGCCGTCAAGGATTCCATCGCCCAGATGGAGGCAGAACTCGGCGCCAATGCGCATTTCACTCCGGTATTCGACCAGGCACCGTACATCGAGAAGTCCATCAAGGACCTCACCACGGAGGGCCTTCTTGGACTCGGCTTCGCCGTGGCAGTCATCTTGGTGTTCCTCATGTCGGTGCGCTCCACGCTGGTGACAGCAGTATCGATTCCCTTGTCGCTGCTGATCACGTTCATCGGAATATCAGCGACCCACTACTCGCTCAACATCCTCACCCTCGGCGCTTTGACCATTGCGATAGGCCGGGTGGTGGACGACTCGATCGTCGTGATTGAGAACATCAAGCGGCACCTCAGTTACGGAGAGCACAAGCTCGCGGCGATCCTCAATTCCATCCGGGAAGTTGCCGGGGCCATCACGGCATCCACGCTGACCACGGTTGCCGTCTTCCTGCCGATCGCTTTTGTGGGCAACCTGGCGGGCGAATTGTTCCGGCCCTTTGCCTTGACGGTGACGATCGCTTTGCTCTCCTCGTTGCTCGTGTCCCTCACCATCGTCCCGGTACTGGCCTACTGGTTCCTCAGGTCGCCAGCCGCCGGCGCTGCGGGAGCCGACGATTCCCGCACCGGCGATGCGGTTGCCGCCGCGCACGAAGCCGAGCAACGCAGCCGGCTGCAGCGCGGCTATTTGCCTATCCTTGCCAAAACCCAGAAACACCCGGTCATGACGATCGTCGCTGCGGTCCTTGTGTTAGGCGGAACAGCAGCTATGTCGCCATTGTTGGCCACTGACTTGTTGGGCGACTCCGGGCAGAACAGCATGACCGTGCGCCAGGTGCTACCTGCGGGCACCAGCCTCGAACAAACCAGCGCTGCCGCTGCGCAAGTGGAATCCGTCCTGCACGGGATCGATGGCATTAAGGACATCCAGGTAACCTCAGGCAACGCCCAGACGGGTTTCGCCGCACTCACCTCGAGCGGCGCGTCCAACTCGACGTTCACAGTGGTGACGGACGACAAAGCTGACCAGCAAAAGCTGCAGGATACGGTGCGGTCCCGCCTCGCCGGCGCTTCGACTGCAGGCAAGGTCACGGTGGGTGCCCAACAGGGTGGTTTGGGCACCTCGTCCACGGTCGACATCACCATTAACGCCGCGAGCTCCGCGGATCTGAAGACCGCAAGCGATGCGGTAGTGAAAGCCATGGACGGCGTCCCCGGGAGTTCGGAGGTAGCCACGAACCTGGATGCCAGCCAGTCCGTGGTCCAAGTAAAGGTTGACCGCACCAAAGCCGTGGCAGCCGGACTGAACGAAGAGCAGGTCGCCGGTGTCTTGGCGTCCACGGTCAGTCCCGTCCCCGCGGGCACTGTCCGCATCGAGACGACGGACTTCCCCGTACAGATCGGCGAAGGCACGCATTTCAGCAGCATCGCCGATGTCAGGGCCATCAAGCTCCCGACGCCGGGAGGGCCGGTTCCGCTGGCCAGCATCGCTTCCGTGGATCAAGTTGACACGCCAGTGTCCATCACCAGCAGCGACGGCCAGCGAAGCGCGAAGGTGACTGTCACGCCGTCGGGCTCCAACCTCGGTGCCGTCAGCACGGCAGTCACTGACCGGCTGAAAGCAGTCCAGCTCCCGGCAGGCGTCACCGCCGTTATCGGGGGTGCGACGACGCAGCAGGCGGACTCGTTCCAGCAGCTCGGCCTGGCGCTCCTGGCCGCCATCGCCATCGTGTACGTCATCATGGTGGCCGCGTTCAAGTCCCTCATCCAGCCACTCATCTTGTTGGTGTCCGTGCCTTTTGCGGCCACGGGCGCCATTGCCTTGCTCCTGGTGACCGGTGTGCCGCTCGGACTTCCTGCCCTGATCGGCATGCTGATGTTGGTGGGGATCGTGGTGACCAATGCGATTGTCCTGATCGACCTCATCAACCAGTACCGTAAACCACACGGTGGCACCCCTGGAATGAGCGTGGCCGAAGCTATCACCCATGGCGCCCGGCAGCGGCTGCGTCCCATCCTCATGACTGCGCTCGCAACCGTCTTCGCTTTGACGCCCATGGCTTTGGGCCTCACGGGGGGCGGCGGTTTCATTTCGCGGCCGCTGGCGATCGTGGTTATCGGCGGCCTTGTCTCCTCGACGGCGCTGACGCTCGTCCTGGTACCTGTCCTCTACAAGCTGGTCGAAGGCCAGCGGGAGAAGAAGGCGCTGCTCAAGGCACTCAGGCAACGCCCCGACGTCGCTGGCCACGGCGATGTAGACCACGGTGTCGCAGGCCACGGCGATGCAGACCACTTGGACTGGACCACGGGAATGATCCCCCGCGTCACCGGGCGGCGGGCCGCCTCCGGCCCCGCCGAGTAGGCCAACATACCGGGAACAAAATGGTGCCTTACCCCGTTGTAGGCGGTGATACATGCAAATGCATCTATTTTGGGATAGACTGTTGGCAGAGCCCGAACACCAACCGGGCAGGCAGAAAGGCACATCATGGAGATCGGCGTATTCAGCGTCAGCGACATCACCACTGACCCAACCACGGGCCACACCCCGACGGAGAACGAGCGCATCAAGGCCGCCGTGGCCATCGCCAAAAAGGTCGAAGAAATCGGCATGGATGTCTATGCGATAGGCGAGCACCACAACCGGCCCTTCTTCTCATCGTCCCCCACCACCACTCTGGCCTACATCGCGGCGCAGACGGAGCGCATCACGCTCTCCACGTCCACCACGCTGATCACCACGAACGATCCCGTGAAGATTGCCGAAGACTTCGCCATGCTGCAGCACCTGGCGGATGGCCGCGTGGACCTCATCATGGGCCGCGGCAATACCGCACCGGTCTACCCTTGGTTCGGCAAGAACATCCAAGACGGGATCGAGCTCGCCGTCGAAAACTACTCCCTGCTGCGCCGGCTCTGGGATGAAGACACCGTCAATTGGAGCGGCAAGTACCGCACCCCGCTGCAGAACTTCACGTCCACGCCCCGCCCGCTCGACGGCGTGGCCCCCTTCGTCTGGCACGGATCCATCCGCAGCCCCCAGATCGCGGAACTCGCCGCATACTATGGCGACGGCTTCTTCGCCAACAACATCTTCTGGCCCAAGGAGCATTACCAGCAGCTGATCGGCCTGTACCGCGAACGCTACGAGCACTATGGCCATGGCAAGGCAGACCAAGCGATTGTCGGACTCGGCGGACAATTCTTCATGCGCAAGAATTCCCAGGATGCCGTCAAGGAATTCCGTCCCTACTTCGACAATGCACCGGTCTACGGCCACGGACCCTCGCTCGAGGACTTCACCTCCCAGACGCCCCTCACGGTCGGCAGTCCGCAGGAAGTCATCGAAAAGACCCTGGCTTTCCGCGAGTACTTCGGCGATTACCAGCGCCAGCTGTTCCTGGTGGATCACGCCGGGCTGCCGCTCAAGACCGTCCTGGAGCAACTGGACCTCTTCGGCGAAGAAGTCCTGCCGGTCCTGCGCAAGGAATTCGCGGAGCGGAAGCCGGCCCACGTACCTGACGCCCCTACCCACGCCTCACGCGTGGCCGCGTCCGTGATCGCCTCCGCCAGTGAGGCGGTTGCCGATGCTGCCAGTGACACCGCAGGGCGGAAGCCGTGAGCACCAAGACGCCCAGCTCCTCGTCAGTGCGCCTCGCCGCCGAAACCTGGGAGTCCTTGTTCCGCTCCCAGGTGGCTGTGATGCGCCGGCTCCAGGCCGGGAAAGCATTCAGGACGTTGCCCATCAAGGAATATGACGTCTTGTTCACCCTTTCCCGATGCCCCACGGGCAAACTGCGGCTGAACGAGATCAACGACCACGTCCTGCTCAGTCAATCCAGTCTGAGCCGGCTGGTTGACAGGCTGGAAAAGCGCGGCCTGGTGGAGCGCAGCATCGCCCCCGACGACGGTCGCGGAATCCTCCTCGGGCTGACCCCGGCCGGCCAGGAACTGCAGAAGGAGATCGGCCGGGAACACATCCGCGATATTGCCGAGCTGGTAGCCCCTGCCCTGACGGTCGAGGAACAGCGTGAGCTTCTCCGCCTGACGGAAAAGCTGCAAGCCTTCGTCGCTCGCAAATAGCCAGAGGAGGGCCTCGCTGCGGCCGGCCGGGGACTGCCGCAGCGACCGCTAGCGAAGGATGACGAGTTTTTCCGGATCCTCCTCCGGCAGCTCGTCGGCCACTACCGCAGTGACTTTCATGCTTTTCAATGACAAGCTACCGCCCACCGTGGACAAGAACGCGGTGTCGGAGGAATCTCGCCCGGCCGTGATGCGGAGCATGGACTCCCTGGGGGCCAGTCCGGTGGGGTCTATCACGTACCATGTTCCGTCGATGTGGGCTTCTGCCACGGCGTGGAAATCCATGGGGCTCAGGCCCGGGGCGTACACTGCGGCAAGCCGCGCGGGGATGTCCTTGGAACGGAGCAGGGCAACAGCCAAGTGGGCAAAGTCGCGGCAAACTCCTTTGCGGTGCAGGAGCGTTTCCACCGCCCCATCGGTTCCGCGCGAGGAACCACTGACGTAGCGCAGCTCTCCGTGGACCCAGTTCCGGACCGCGTGCAACAGCTCTTCGCCGTGCACCCCTCCGAACTCAGCGTACGACGTCGGAAGGAGCCGATCAGACTCGGCATAGCGGCTGGGACGCACATAACGGATGAGTTCCATGCGTGAGGACTCGTCGGGAAGGCCAAGACCCTCCACCGAGGCGCGGTAGTCCACTGTGACCTCGCTGGGTTCGGCGAACTCCATGTAATGGAATCGCCCACCATGGTGGTCTATCAGCTCAGTGAGAGGGACTGCCGCACCCTCGACCGTGACGCTCAATTCTTCAGTCAAAGATTCGTAGCCTGGATTACTGGCCACGGCGATGGCCATCGCTACCTTGGTGTTCGCGACGGTCTTGAAAACGAGCTGGGCAGCAACGTTGCGTTCCATGGATCTCCGGAGTATTGCGGCTGGACAACCCGCTGAGATGCGGGGTTGGCACCAGCGAGTGTATGTGTCAATCGTGGTTCTACGGATTGACCTTCAGAGACAGTAGCATCCGCTGGACGTTGGCAAATTCCGAGCTCTGGTCAACGTACTTGGCAGCCTGGTCCAAAGTGTCGAAGGACTTCGCCGGCGCAACCACTTCATCCGTGGCAAAAGCGTGCACAGCGGGCATGTCCCCAAAGTAGTAGTCTCCCTTTCCTGCGGGTCCCACCACAAGGTTCCGCAGCTGGCAGGCCTGGCTATCGGTCCCGGCCACTAGATTGGTGATGCCGTACGAGCCGAAGAATTTATAGCCTTGGATCACCCGGAACACCACGCGCGGGGGAATCGTGGAGTCCCCGTCGGCATGGGGCAGGTCAATGGGCACGCTGCTGACCACCACGTAGGGCCGCTTGGCGGCTGGGCTGCAATCAGCCGGGCTCGCTGGGGGCAGTCCGGTATGAAGGGTCGCCAGATACCCTCCCTTCGCATCCTTGACCTCGATCTTCAAAGCGCCCGGCAGGGATCCGGGATCGGGTGTGACCGACTGCGCGATCCAGTCACTTGGCAGATCGAAGCTGACCTTCTTGGCCGGATCCGAGTACGTCTTCCAAACCGCGGCGGTTGCCCCCGGCGAAGCTGTAGCGCCAGCGGAGGGGCTAGCGGTGGGGGCACCCGACAGCGGGGCCGTACTGGCGCCCGGCGATGCGCTGTTGGACCCTGCCGTCCAGGCAGCTCCGCCGTTGCCCGCGGAACTGCAGCCAGCCGCGGCAACGACGATGAGTGCGCCCAGGACGGCGGTTGAAACCTTCGACGGGATCCGTTTCGCTCTCATGCGCACCAGCCTAGCGGCGCCGAGCCGCTGCCCGTTCGTCCGGAACAGTGTTTCGACGGCGTTTCGCACGCGCAGAGCTGCCGACGGCGTTGGGCCCGGCGTCCGCCCGCGCCGTAGGACTAGGCTGGACGCATGGCTCCCGATCAGCTTGATGAGGACGAAGACAGTGTGGCGGGAATTTCCGCCCTGGACATCGCGGACTGGCGTTTGCGGACGTTTGCCTTGTACGACGACGTCCGGAAGATCGCGGGCGACGATCCTTTCGAGGCCCATGTCTATTGGCGCCAGGAACGGGACCGCATGTTCGGGACCCACCCGGCGTCGGCATTGACTCCCGCCAGCAAGCAGGCTTTCTCCGGCCTCCGCACCGCGGACTATGATCCCCGGTTTCGCCGCTATGCGTCCCTGTCTCCGGAAGGCGCTGGCCAGGAGATGAACGTCCAGACCGGCACCGACGGCGTGGTGCCGTTTGTCCGTCTCGGCACCTTCGATCTCGACGAGCTTGGCTCGCTCGCCGTGTGGCGCCTCCGCAGCTACGGCGGCGGCATCTTCGTACCCTTCCGCGACGCGACGGCAGGCAAACCGGGAGGAAGCTACGGCGCCGGCCGGTACTTGTTGGACACCATCAAGGGTGCCTTCCACGGCCTTCGCGGATCCGGGCAACAGGAGTTCATCCTCGACTTCAACTTCGCCTACAACCCGTCGTGCGCGTATAACGAGGCCTGGGCCTGCCCTTTGGCCGGACCGGCAAATCGACTGGCCGCGGGCGTCCCGGTAGGTGAGCTCTACCTGCCCGCCTGACCGAGGACGTAGGATGTCTTCATGACATCTTCACGTTCATGCCGGATCGCCCGCGTCCGCCCACTCTTCCCCGCCACGCCGAACGAACAATTCTTCGTAGCCAACGACGCCGTCGACTTCGATTCCGAGGCTGGCAGAAACTGGACCGTGGTGGACAGTCCCTTCCCGGGCTCACCGGCAAATGGCAGCAGCGCCGATCGACCCGGTTGGCACACTGGCGCCGAAGTCCCGGAAGATTCCTTCACATTTCTGGCTCCGTCCGTTCCCGCCAACGTCTTCGGCATGGCGCACAACACCGGTCAACCAGGCCGGGACCTGCCTGCGCAGGCATTCCATAAGGCAGCCACCAGTGTCATCGGACCGGGCGACGCCATCGAGCTCGCTTCCGACGTCGGCCACGTGGACCCCGAAGCGGAACTGACCGTCGTCGTCGGGCGCAAAGTCCGGGGTCTGACGCTTGACAACGCGCGCACCGCCATCCTCGGCTTCACGATCGGTAACGATGTCTCCGCACGCGATCTGCAGCGGTCCGACGAACTCTGGATCAGCGCGAAAAGCCAAGACACGTTTACTCCCGCTGGACCGTGGATCGTCACGGACCTCGACGACAGCGAGCTATCGATCAGCATCGTGCACAACGGCAGGGAATTACGGGCGGCCAGTTCCGCCGATCTCGGCTGGAAAGTGGACGAAATCCTTGTGTACCTCACCTCATTCATGACCTTGCACCCCGGCGACCTGATCCTCACAGGCTTCCCCGCGGAGTGCGCCCGGATCGAACCCGGAGACGTTGTGACGTGCCGCATTGAGGGCATCGGAGAGCTCAGCAACCCCGTAAAGACAGCATCTTGGGAGTAGATCTCCAGCTTGATGTGAAATGGTTGAGCCATGGATTCTTCTGCCGCACCCAGAACCGAGCCGCGGCAGGAATCCCTCGCCAGGCCGCCCGCCAGCCAGGGCCGCAAAGGCCTTCTGCGCTATCCGGTGGTCCGTCAGCTCATCCGTTTCACCGGCGTCGGACTCGTCTGCACTGCGACCTCATTGGCACTTTACGCGCTGTTCCGGCCGTGGATGGGACCCCAATTGGCTAACGCATCTGCGCTAATCATCACTTCGCTCATGAACACGGCCCTGAACCGACGGTTGACCTTCAAGATCACCGGCAACTGGAAGAGAACCCGTGACCATGTGAACGGGCTGATCGTGATCGCCGTCGCCCTGGTCATCACCGGCGGGAGCCTGGGCATCCTGCACGCGCTCCGGCCCGAAGCCACCCTGAGCGAGGATCTCTGGACCACAACGCTGTCCGGATTCGTCGCGACGGGGGTGCGCTTCACCTTGCTGCGGCACTGGATCTTCCGCCGAGCCCGCCACGTCTGACCCGCTCCGTCCTACCCAATTGGCTCGCAGTTGTTGTCGTTATGAGCCCTCAAAACGACAACAACTGCGAGCTAGTTGGGCTGGGGGCAGTCAGCGGCGACCGAGGCCCTGGACGCTCCCGACGGCGGCAGCCACGGCTTCCGCGGCGTGCTCCAGTTCCGCGGGGGTCACCGTGGAATTGAAGCTGAAGCGCACGGCAGTCTGGGCCACCTCGGGCTCGATTCCCAAAGCAAGCAGAACCGGCGACGGGGCATCGGAGCCCGCGGCGCACGCCGATCCGCTCGAACAGACCACACCAAGCCGCTCAAGCTCCAGCAAGACGGACTCGCCACTTGTACCCGGGAAGCAAAAGGACGCGAGCGAGGGCAAGCGGTGCGAGGGATCGCCGGTTAGTACGGCACCGGGCACACTTTCAAGGACAGTTCGAATGAAGGTATCCCGCAGCGCCGAGACGCTCGCTCCGAGTCGGGCCTGTTCGGCATGCGCAAGCGTCAAAGCCGTCGCCAGCGCAACTGCACCCGCCACGTTTTCCGTTCCCGAGCGCCTGCCCCGCTCCTGGCCGCCGCCGTGGATCAACGGCTCGAGCCGCAGCCTTCCCTTGGCATAGAGCACGCCGCTGCCCTTGGGCGCGCCGAGTTTGTGGCCCGAAATGCTCAGGGCGTCGACTCCCAGTTCCTTGACACCGATGGGCAGCCAGCCCGCAGCCTGGACGGCGTCCGTGTGGAACGGCACGCCCTGGTCCGCGGCCACCGCCGCAAGCTGCCTTACCGGCTGAACCGTCCCGATCTCGTTGTTGGCATACATAACGCTGACCAGTGCCGTCGCCGGACCCAGTGCAGCCCGAAGCGCCCCGGGCGTCACCACGCCACGCCGGTCCACAGGGACCACGTCCACCTCGAACCCATGGACGCGTTGCAGGTAGAGCGCCGATTCCTCGACGGCGGGATGCTCAATGGCGCTGACAACAACGCGATTCAGAGCAGGATCCGCCGCACGTCTGGCGAGGGCGATTCCTTTCACCGCCAGATTGTCGGCCTCGGTACCGCCGGAGGTGAAGGTGATCTCCCCCGGCCGGCAGCCCAGTGCGTTCGCTACCGCAGCGCGGGCCCCGGACAACGCATTCGCAGCCGCTTCTCCGAGGCTGTGATGGCTGGAGGGATTGCCGAACTCCCCCGTCAGAAACGGCCACATCGCTTCGAGGACTTCCCTGCGGACGGGTGTTGTCGCCGCGGCGTCGAGGAAGATCATGGCATCAGCCCAGACCCGAGGAGGGCGTGACGTCCAGCGTCACATCCAAGCCCAGGTCCAGCGCGATAACACTGTGTGTGAGTCCGCCGATCGAAATGACATCAACTCCTGCAGCGGCGATCTCCGCCACCGTCTTGATATTGACGTTGCCACTCGCTTCGACGACGGCGCGCCCAGCCACTTGCTGCACGCCGGCGCGGAGTTCCTCGAGGGAGAAATTGTCCAGCATGATGGTGTCTACCCCGGCCGCGAGCACCGGTTCGATCTGCTCGGCCCGGTCAACTTCCACCTCGAAATGCGTGGTGTGGCCCAGTTGGGCTTTGGCGGCCTTCAGCAGGGCCGTCAGCTTGGCCGAGTCACCTCCGGTCATCACGGCCAAATGGTTGTCCTTGGCAAGAACCGCATCGGACAGGCTGTAGCGGTGGTTGGCTCCCCCGCCGCAACGTACGGCGTAGCGTTCAAGCACCCGCAGCCCCGGGGTAGTCTTCCGGGTGTCGGTGATGCGGGCCTTGGTGCCGTCGACCAGCTTCACGAACTCCGCTGTCTTGGTGGCAATGGCGCTCATTCGTTGGGCAAGGTTGAGCCCGACGCGTTCGGCGAGCAACACCGAGCGCGCCCGGCCGCTGACCCGCGCGAGGTGCGCTCCGGCGTCGAACGCTTCTCCGTCCGCCAGCAGCAAATCCACTTCGGTGTCCGGATCGATGAGCAGCATGGCGTCGCGAAACACCGTTCCGCCGCTGAAGACGCCGGGCACCCGGGCATTGAGAACGGCAGTTGCCCGGGCTTCGGCGGGGATGAGCAATTGTGAGGTGATGTCCCCGCTCGGCGCGTCCTCCGCGAAAGCACGCTCCAGAATGTCCCGGACAGGTGCTGCGGGGAGGGTCAGGCTAGTCATTGACGAGGCTCGCTTTCCGGCGGATCGTGTATCTTCGAACAATTGCTTCGCGTGGGGTTTCGACGGCGTCGCTCCGGTAATGCGCCCCCAGCGACTCCCGCCGCGCTCCCGCCGCCTGCACCAACAGCTGCGCGGCCAGAAGCAAATTAGCGTCCTCATGCTCGCGCGGATCCACAGAATCCGGCACGTTCCGGGGAAGCACGACGTCGGCCCAGGCGTTGAGTGCCTCAGCCGCCTCCCGGAGCAGCCCCCCGGTCCGGAGAACCCCGGCCTTGGCAGTCATCAGCCGACGAAGGGCGGGACGGCTGAAGGGCTCGGGGACAAGCTCAGGCTGCCAAGCGAGTGCCTCGGCCGACGCCGTGGGATCTGGCGAGTCGGTCAACCCACCATTCGACGGCAACTCGCCCAGAAAACCCTCGACTGCCCGGCGCCCGAACACAAGTCCTTCAAGCAGGGAGTTGCTGGCCAAGCGGTTGGCGCCCTGGACTCCGGTGCAGGCGACTTCGCCGGCGGCAAGCAGCCCGGGCACGGAGGTGCGGCCGTGCAGATCGGTGACCACGCCGCCCATCCAGTAATGCGCGGCCGGTGCCACCGGAACGGGCTCGCGTGTCCAGTCGACGCCGGCGTCACGGGTCCTGGCGCTGATCGTGGGGAAGCGCTTCTCGAGGAATCCCTCCCCCTTGTTCGCTTCGACGACCCGGGCGTCAAGGAAGACGTGCCCGTTGGGATCGCCCAGTGAAGCCAGGTGGAGCGCGATGCTGCGGGAGACGACGTCGCGCGGGGCAAGTTCCGCGTCCGGGTGGTAGTCGGGCATGAATCGCCGGCCGTTGGCGTCCACCAGAACGGCGCCTTCACCGCGGACCGCTTCGGAAATGAGGAGCGGATCTGCGCCGGTGTGGTCCCGGCCCCGGGCAGCAGACAACACCATGCTCGTCGGGTGGAACTGGAAGAACTCGAGGTCTGCGAGCTCCGCTCCAGCGCGCCACGCAAGCGCGAGGCCGTCAGCCGTCGCTACCGAAGGGTTGGTGGTCTGGGCGAACAGCTGCCCTGCCCCGCCCGTGGCAAGAAGCACGGCATCGCCGTAGACGCTTTCGGCACGTCCGTTCCGCAGGAAGTCAACACCCGTCACGCGTCCCTCGGACTGGATCAGGGAAGCGGCCTGCGCATGTCCCAGCACCTGGATCGTCCCCGCTTCCTGTGCGTCGAGGACCGCGAGGATAAGCGCCTTGGCGACCTCCGCGCCAGTGGCGTCTCCACCGGCGTGCAGGATCCTGGGGGCGGAGTGGGCGGCTTCGAGCCCCAAGGCGGGCTCGCCGTCGTCGTCCGCGTCAAAACGGACACCGAAACGCTCCAGCCCCAAGATATCCAGGCGCGCTTCGGTGCACAGCACCCGCACGGCTTCCTCATCGCAATGGCCCGCCCCGGCTTTGAGTGTGTCCGCAATGTGCGAAGCGACCGTGTCGCCGGGTGCGGGTTCCTCCAGTACTGCCGAAATCCCGCCCTGTGCGAAGAACGTGTTGCTGTCAGCCAGCGCGCCCTTGCTGAGCAGGACAACATCCGCACCGGCCTCGGCGGCGAGCAGCGCGGAATAGAGTCCGGCGATACCGCTCCCGACGACGACGAGTCGCCGCCGCGCCGAAGCGCCCGGGAAGCGTTCTGCAGTCATGTCAGCCTCAATTCGACTGGTTGATGGGGGTATGGCCTAGAGCGGGCGTGCGGCCAGCATCCGTTCGAGGGCGATCTTGGCATTGTCCTTGACCGAGTCGTCCACCGTGATCCGGTTGACCACACGGCCTTCCACCAGTTCCTCAAGAACCCAGGCAAGGTAGCCGGGGTGGATGCGGTACATCGTGGAGCAAGGGCAGATCACCGGGTCCAGGCAGAAGATAGTGTGCTGCGGGTTTTCCGCGGCAAGCCTGTTCACCATGTTGATCTCGGTGCCGATCGCAAAAGTGGTGGGCTCAGTAGCAGCGGCGATGGCCTTCTTGATGAAGTCTGTGGAACCTGCGCCGTCCGCGGCATCAACAACTTCCATGGGGCATTCGGGGTGCACAATGACGTTCACGCCCGGGAAGTCAGCACGGGCTTTCTCGATCTGGCCCACGTTGAAGCGCTTGTGGACCGAGCAGAAGCCGTGCCAAAGGATGACGCGGGAATCCTGCAGGGTCTGCTCGTCATTACCGCCGAGCTCCTTGCGGGGATTCCACATGGGCATTTGTTCCAGCGGCACGCCGAGGGCCTTGGCTGTGTTGCGGCCCAAGTGTTGATCCGGGAAGAAGAGCACACGCTGGCCACGTTCGAAGGCCCATTCGAGCACCGTCTTGGCGTTGGAGGACGTGCAGACAATGCCGCCGTTGCGGCCACAGAAGGCCTTCAATGCCGCCGATGAGTTCATGTAGGTCACCGGGATGACCTGCGCCCGGCCTTCGGAATCAGGGGCGCTGCCGAAGAGCTCTTCGAGCTGCTCCCAGCATTCCTCGACCGAGTCCTCGTCCGCCATGTCCGCCATGGAGCAGCCTGCGGCCAGGTTCGGCAGGATCACGGCCTGGCCTTCGCTGGACAGGATATCCGCGGTTTCAGCCATGAAGTGCACACCGCAGAAGATGATGGCCTCGGCGTCGGGCTTGGTCAGGGCCGCGTTGGCCAGCTGGAAGGAGTCCCCCACGAAATCCGCGTACTGGATCACTTCGTCGCGCTGGTAGAAGTGTCCCAGGATGACGGCCCGGTCCCCCAGTGTCTCTTTGGCGGCGCGGATGCGGGCGTCGAGCTCGGCGTCGCTGGCCACCTTGTACTCTTCAGGCAATTGGCCTTGGCGGGGCGTGGCCTTGGGAGCGGCGTCGGAGCTTGAGGCGCCGGGCCCGTACGCGGGGACGCCGGCGAGGTCCTCAGCGAGGTCGTACTCCCACGGCCCCTTGGCCAGAGCGGGGCTACACGTTGAGCCGGCCGCGGAACGGCCGCTCTCGGCTTCTTCCCGCGTGATCAGCTGGATAGCTGTGTTGACGCTGCTCATGGTGTACTCCTGTTGTCTGGCCCGAGTCCGGGCGTGCCGGTGAAGCGGTAGAGGCGGGGCGGGCGGTGTTTTCCGCCCTGGAGGTATTCACCGGTCTCTTCGATCTCCGGCGTTCCCTTGATTTGCCGGCGGAAATTCGCCGGATCCAATTGGCGGTCCAGGACAGCCTCGTAGACTTCGCGGACCTGTGCCAGGGTGAAGAACTCACCCAGCAAGTGATAGGCGATGGACCCGTAGGCCATCTTGTTGCGCAGCCGCCACAGGGCGTAGTCCACTATCGCATTGTGATCGAAGGCCAGCTCCGCAAGCCTGTCGGCGCGGAACCAGCGGACATTCTCGGATTCGTCCGCCAGTGCGGCTTCCGTGGGCTGGACCAAGGCCCAGTAGACAATCGAGACGACCCGTTGGGCAGGCGAGCGGTGCAGGCCGCCGAAGGCGTAGAGCTGTTCGAGGTATTGAGGCGCTAGCCCTGTTGTCTCACGCAGGTTCCGGGACGCGGCATCCTGAAGGGACTCGTCATGCTGCAGCGGCCCACCGGGGAGCGCCCACATTCCCTTGAACGGTTCGCGGATACGCCGCACCAGCGGCAGCCACAGCGTCGGGCGCCCGGAGCGTTCACTCGGGCGGAGCGCGAAAATCACCGTGGAAATAGCCAACGACGGCGGTGCGAGCCTGCGCTCTGCGACGTTCGCGGAGTTGGCGTACACGGTGTTCACCCCGCTTCTTTGCCGTTGGAACTGGAAAATTAGTTATAGTCAATATGACTAGAACTAATGGTACGACTGTCAACGGACGGTGTCCAAATGTTTCAGCTCACATCCTCCTTGGCCGCAGCTTCCAGCAAAGGCAAGGTGCGGCCTTGGAAGTGGGTATTCAGCACGATCACCGACGAGGAGCGGAGCACCGTCTTGGTGGCGATGAGCTTGTCCAGCACGCGCTGCAAGTCCGAGTTCGATTTGCCCACCACCCGCACCATCAGATCCGAACTGCCGGAAACGGTGTGGACCTCAATCAATTCGGGGATGGCGGCCAGGGCTTCGACGACGGCGTCGTGCCCCAGGTCCTGATTGATGGTCAGTGAGCAGAAGGCCACCACCGGATACCCAAAACCGGCAGGGTCAGGCTGCGGAACCCAAGGAGCCACGACTCCGCGTTCGGCCATCCGGTCAAGCCTGGACTGGACCGTAGCGCGGGCGACCTTCAAGACGCGGGATGCCTCAAGGACGGAGGCTCGCGGAGAGTCCGTGAAGAAACGAACAATCTTGGCATCCAGCTCGTCAACAGCCACCAGTTTTTCCTACTTCCACCCATGAGCTGAACATATTGGCACTTGATTCCCACATGCTGCACCAAGTTGTAAGCATTCTCTCATGGGTGTTTTTCGCCACTTTCCTTCGGAAGCGGTAAATTCGATAAGTCCCATGAGGACCCGCCGAGAAACCATCCACAAGAAGGCAAACACGAATGACAACGAAGTCCACCGCTGTTCGACCAACCATTCCTTCGCATGGCCTCGGCCACGCAATGAAGCCGCGCCAGCTCACTATGATGGGCCTGGGCAGTGCCATCGGCGCAGGTCTCTTCCTCGGCTCGGGCGCAGGGATCCATGCGGCCGGCCCGGCCGTGCTCATCTCCTATCTAGCGGCGGGCACCCTGATCATCCTGGTGATGTGGGCCCTGGGCGAGATGGCGGCGGCCAACCCCAATAGCGGCGCTTTCTCTGTGTACGCGGAAAAGGCCATGGGCAAGACGGCCGGGTCAACCGTCGGCTGGCTTTGGTGGCTGCAGCTGGTAGTCGTCATTGCCGCGGAGGCACTCGGCGCGGCCGGGCTGCTGTTCTCTGTCTGGCCAGTCGTTCCGGTGTGGGCGCTCGCCTTGGTCTTCATGGTGGCGTTCACCGCGATCAACCTCGCCGGGGTACGCAACTTCGGCGAGTTCGAGTTCTGGTTCGCCATCCTGAAGGTCGCGGCCATAGTCGCTTTCCTGGTTATCGGTGCGGCTTTGCTGTTTGGTTGGCTGCCGGGACTGACCTCCCCCGGCCTCGGAAACCTCACGAGCAACTTCGCCCCGTCTGGTTGGTCTGGAATTGCCACGGCACTCTTCGTGGTGATTTTCGCCTTCGGGGGGACGGAAATAGTGAGCGTGGCGGCGGCGGAGACGCAGGATCCGGTACGAAGCGTGGGCAAAGCCATCCGTACGGTGGTGTGGCGCATCCTGGTCTTCTACATCGGCTCGGTCTTTGTTATTGCAGCCGTCCTGCCCTCCGACTCAGAGGCATTGAAGTCGCCGTTCGCCGGTGTCCTGAACCTTGCCGGCATCCCGGGAGCTGGCACAGCCATCACGCTTGTTGCCGTTGTGGCCCTGCTCTCGGCGCTCAACGCGAACCTCTACGGCGCCTCTCGCATGGTCTTCTCCTTGTCTGAACGCGGCGAGGCACCGGCTTTCCTGTCGCGGCTTCGCGGCGCTCGGGTGCCCATGGCCGCCGTCGGGGTTTCCGTTGCATTCGGCTTCATCGCCACGATCCTGGAACTGCTGTTCCCCGACCACGTACTCCCGGCCTTGCTCAACCTTGTGGGCTCCACCTGCCTCGTGGTCTGGGGCACCGCACTCGTGTCCCAGTTCATCCTCCGCCGCCGCGCCGACCGCGAAGGAACGGAGTTGCCCCTCCGCATGAAGGGCTTCCCCTTCCTCACCCTCTTCGGATTGGCGTTGCTTGCGGTCATCTTCGTGGTGGGCTTCTCAAATGCCGAGAGCGCCGGTCAGTTGATCGGTACGTTCCTACTCGTCGCCGGTATCGCTATCGCCTGCCGGATCAAGGCCAAAGCCAAAGCTGCACGAAGCGCTTGATCCGCCCAGCTCTCTGCCCACCCAACTAACTCGCATTTAACGTCGTTTTGAGCCCTCATAACGACAATAAATGTCAGTCAGTTGGGTGGGCGGAAGGGTGCACAAACTGTCACGCCTTCCCTCCGGATAGCTGACAGTTCTTGGCAGTTTGACTAGGCGTAAATAGGCGGATTGCCCATTGTCCGGACGGTGACTACGGTCACGTCCATGGACTCAATTCTTCCCGCTGTGGCCACAACCGACACTGAGCCCCTCGGCCCTGGACAGCTCAGGGAGCTTTACTCCCTGATGGCTGCCGTTCGATACCTGGATACCTCTGCCGTCGCGTGGCAGCGCCAGGGAATCATCCCCGGCTATGCTCCGGAACTCGGCCAGGAAGCAGCCCAGGTCGGGAGCGCCTACGCCCTCGACACGGCCCGCGACTTCGCCTTTCCGACGTACCGTGAAATGGGCGTCGCGAGGGCCATGGGCGTGGACATGGTGGCGTACATGTCCACCCACAAGGCAACGTGGCACGGCGGCATGTACAATCCCCTGGCAAGCCGCCTCGCGCCCATCCAGGCCGTGGTTGCAGGTTCGGTGCTCCATGCCGTCGGCTGGGCCCACGGCCAAACCCTGAGCGGCGAGCAAGGCGTGGCCCTCAGCTACTTCGGCGACGGCGCCTCCTCGCAAGGCGACGTCCATGAAGCCATGAATTTTGCCGCCGTCATGAAAGCGCCGGTCGTCTTCTTCATCCAGAACAACGGCTGGGCGATTTCCGTGCCCACCGAGCGGCAAGTGGCCGGCGGCTCGGTCGCTGCCCGGGCCGCCGGCTACGACATCCCGGGCATTCAGGTGGACGGCAACGATGTGGTCGCCGTGTATGAAGCCACCCGCAATGCCTTCGCCCATTGCCGCCAAGGAAACGGCCCCGTGGTGGTCGAAGCGATGACCTACCGCCGCGGGCCGCATTCGACCGCCGACGATCCGGGCCGGTACCGGAGCCTCGACAACGAGCGCATCGACGCCGGTGTGGACCCACTGGAACGCCTCCGCGAGCGATTGCTGGCCGAAGGCGTAGCCGACGAGGCCTTCTTCGCCGCCGCCCACGAGGCCGCGCGGGCAGAAGAGGAAGCAATCCGCACCGGAATTGAAGCCCTCGGCCCCCGGCCCGGCAACGAAATGTTCGATTTCGTCTTCCAGGAAACCACCCCCGCCCTTGAAAATCAGGCCACCCGTTGGCGCGAGGAGTCCGAACATGTCTGAGAGCACCGCCACCCTTGAAGCCCGGGCACCCATGGAGGCCCGGCTAACTCAACTCTCCATGCAACAGGCACTCAACCGCGCCCTGGACGAGATCCTTTCCGCCGATCCAAAGACGCTTGTTTTCGGTGAGGACTGTGGCCAATTGGGCGGAGTCTTCCGCATCACCGACGGCCTACAGACAAAGCACGGAGACACCCGCGTGTTCGACACGCCGCTCGCGGAATCGGGAATACTGGGCATGTCCGTAGGGCTGGCCATGGCAGGCTTCCACCCGATTCCGGAAGTACAGTTCGACGGCTTCGCCTATCCCGCCATCAACCAGATCGTGTGCCAGATCGCCCGCATGAACTACCGCAGCCGCGGCACCCTGCCGATGCCGATCACGCTCCGGGTGCCCAGCTTCGGCGGCATCCGCGCCCCCGAACACCACGGCGAAAGCCTTGAGGCGCTCTTCGCGCACGTTCCCGGCCTGAAGGTTGTCTCGCCGTCGGACCCGCATGACGCCTATCACCTGCTCAAGTACGCTGCCTCGCGACCTGACCCGGTGATTTTCATGGAACCCAAGTCCCGCTATTGGCAGAAGGGCGACGTCGACACAGCCCACGGGGGCACCCTCACCGGCGCCCGCATTGTCCGCCCGGGCCGCCACCTGACCCTCGTCGCTTGGGGCGCCATGGTGGCCCGATGCCTGCAGGTTGCCGAACTCGCAGCGGAGGACGGAATCGACGTCGAAGTCCTCGACCTGCGCTGGCTCAAGCCGATCGACGCCGCAACACTGGCGACGTCCGTCGGAAAGACGCGGCGCGCCGTCGTCGTGCACGAAGCTCCGCTGACTTCCGGACTCGGCGCGGAAGTCGCCCAACTGATCACGCAAAGCTGCTTCGACACCCTCAAAGCGCCGGTCGAGCGGGTCACCGGATTCGACGTGCCTTACCCCTCCGGTGATCTGGAGGACGAATACATTCCGAACATTGACCGCATCCTTCTGGGGATCCAACGAGTACTGGAGTATCGACGTGGCTGAAATCAGCTTCCCCCTGCCCGATCTCGGCGAAGGCCTCATCGAGGCGACCGTGCTGGACTGGCTCGTCTCCCCCGGCGATCAGGTGGAACGGAACCAGCCCCTCGTAGAACTGGAAACGACTAAATCAGCGCTCGAGTTGCCAAGCCCGCAGGCGGGTAAAGTGATCCGTATCCACGGCGCGCCGGGCGAGACCATCAACGTCGGCGAGCCGCTGGTGGTGTTCGAGGTGCCGGACAATACTGCGGGCATCGTGGGCACGGTTCCGAAGGATGAAGCACCGAAGCGCCGGGTCCGCCTGAGCGCCGTACTCGATGAGGACTGACACGATGAGCGGCAGGCACACAGGAGAGCACATCCACACCGTGGAAGGAACGGATCCCCATATTTTCGTGGAGGTCCATGAGCCTGCCGAAGGCACCGACGCCGGGTTGCGTCCCGTCCTGCTGCTGCACGGTTTCTCCTCGTCGAGCAAACTCAATTGGGGCGACACGGGGTGGATTTCCACTCTTCGGTCCGCCGGTCGGCGCGTGATCACCATAGACCTCCCAGGACATGGCCGGAGCGCTTCGCCCGAAGACCTGGACTCCTACACCCCCAGCCGGATCCGCGCGGACCTGCTCCAAATAGTGGCCGACGCCGGGGCGCGCCCTGTGCGCGACGGCGACCCATCGAGCGGGCTTGACGTCGTTGGCTATTCCTTGGGATCCCGGCTCGCCTGGGAGTTCGGAGCAACCCAGCCCGAACTCGTGCACCGCTTGGTATTGGGTGGCCCGAACAAGGAAGACCCACTGGCATCCTTCGACCTCGTGGCCGCCCAGCGCTACCTCGCGGACGGGACGCCGATTGAAGACGCGTCCACGGCAGGCTTGCTTAAAATGGCGCAGCTCTTGCCGAGCAACGATCTGTTTGCGCTCTTGTCACTGATCGAGGCCATCAAGGGCGAACCCTACGATCCCGCCGAAGCCGTGCCCCACATGCCGATGCTGCTGGTCGCCGGTGAAAAGGACGAGCGGGCAAGCACCATGCCCGAGCTTGCCGCAATCGCGTCCCGTGCGGGGAGCATGGTGGAACAATTGCTCATTCCTGGACGGAACCATGGCAACGCCGTCACCAGCAGGGTGTTCAAAGACGCTACGGTGGCGTTCCTCGGCGTCTAAGGCGCTCCCGGCTCTACCGTGCCAACCGCTCCGCATTGCGGGTCATGCGTTCCAGCACGCTGAGGGCCATGGCGTACTCGTCGATGCCGATCCCCATGGAAAGTTCCCGGCGGGAATCCTCGACAAGTCTTTGGGCTTCGGCCTGTTTCGCGTGGCCCAGTTCGCTGAGACTGATGCGATCATCCACCATGATGATCATTCCGCGGCCCACCAGCGCGGCGAGTTCGCTTTCGCGGCGCCGCGTGTCACCGCCCCAAAAAGGGCTGAGGACGCCGTCGAGGTCCTCGGGGCTGAGGGGCGTCTCGGCCAGGACATTAATGGCCTGCCACTGCCGCCGACTGAGTTTCAACCTCGCCAGTGTCCTGTCCAGATGCGTTTCCAAGGCGGCGTCCAGGCGTTTGGTCCAATAACCGATCGGCTTGTTCACATGGCCCATCGTGACAGCGGGGAGCCTGTCGCGGCAAGGACGGTAGGCTGGATTCAGCGCCGGATTACGTGGAAGTGGGTCGAATGGGCATGCGCTTCAAGGACCGCGCAGATGCCGGTCGCCGTTTGGCAGCCGGGCTTCCGCAACTCCGGCACCGGCCGGACACCATCCTTCTGGGCCTCGCCCGTGGTGGGATTCCTGTGGCGGCCGCGGCCGCCGTCGAGCTCGACCAGCCACTTGGCGCCATTCTGGTGCGCAAACTTGGTATCCCGGGGCGCGAAGAAACCGCGTTCGGCGCCCTCGCCTGGTCCGGCGGCAGAATCGTCCGCATCGTGAACCGGCCCCTCGCCGAACGCATGGCGCAGCACGGAATCAGCCAGGCATCTCTCGACGCGGTGGAAACGAGCGAGCGGGGCGAACTCCTGCGGCGCGTGAAAACCTATCCCGGCGTCAACGTAGACCTCTCGGGCAAGACCGTGGTCCTTGTCGACGACGGCCTCGCCACGGGAGCGACGATGCGCGCCGCCGTCGAGGCAGTCCGCGCACGCGGAGCGGGGACCGTGGTGGCAGCCGTTCCCGTGGCATCACTCGAAGCCCAGGCGTCCATCAGCCGGGTGTGCGACTTCGTGATGTGCCTGCACACGCCGGGCAGGTTCCACGCGGTTGGGGCGTTCTACGAACACTTCGAGCAGTTGACCGACGACGACGCTGTGCGGCTTTTGGAGCGGGCTGCGTAGCCGGTATCTGCCGGAATTCCGACGCTCGCTCACCTTTAAGGCCGGAAGGGCGCACCCTCCTGCACATCTTCTGCATGAGGGTTGCGATCGTTCCGATCATAGCTGAGCGGGCGTCGGAGTTGCGGACGACGGCGGTCGGCTGCAGTCGTCGTCCGCGCCGTGGCGCGTTCAGTCTGTCCGTTCGAGGAATTCGCGAACGCGGGCGCGGGCCGGCTCACGGTTGTAGCTGCTGACAAGGGCGCCCGCCATACGAACGGGATCGCCGAAGAAAAAGTACTCGTACAAAGCCTGGCGCCCGGCGAACGAGGAAATGCTCGCATCGAAGGCAAGCTTGAAGAGTCGGACGCGCTCCGGTCCTGTCAGTGTCTTCGCCTGCATGTACAACTCGATGTCCGGCAATGCCTCACTGGCGACGTCCGCTTCACCCGGTAGGGCCATGAGGCCGGACGCCGAAAACTTGCGGATGATCGCCGGGAAACGCTGGGCAACCTTGGGATACCAGTTACGGGCCGCATTCAATGTGGGCCAATGCGGCAGGAACACGCCATCCGGACTCGGGGCAGCCTGGGCCTCCGCCGCCACCATGAGGGCCTTGCCGATTTCAACGGTCTCGATCAGCTCCGCGAGGTCTTCCTGGATGTGTTGGAATCCGTCGATCCCGATCGATGCGGCAATCTCCGAAGCAAGGCCCAGGAAGAACTCGCTCTTCGCGATGGTCCTCGTGACCACTTGGTGGGTCATCAGGGCTCCTGCGCCGGTCTCGGAGTAAAAAGCGTTGCACAGTTCGGGATGGCCGAGCATGAAGATTCGCTCGTTGGGGACGAACACATGATCGAAAACAACCACGGCGTCCATTTCCTCGTAACGGCTCGCGAGCGGCTCATCGTGGATGCCGCCGCCGTTGTAGAGGGAGGTGCGGCAAAGGTAACGCATTCCCGGAGCGTCATTCGGGAGCGCGAAGGCGTAGGAATAGGGAGCATCCTCAGGCGTCGAGCGAAGGAGGGTCGAAGGGAAAACAAGGAGTTCGTCGGCAATCGGAGCGATAGTGGCGAGCATACGAGCGCCATGGACGACGATTCCGTCCTCCCGTTCCTCGACTACCCTGGCCGAGAGTTGCCCGCCGAGCTGTTCGGAACCGGACACCGAGCGGTTGACTTGCGGCGGGATCAGGGTGTGTGTGGCCAGGAGGTCGTTCTCGCGGCAATGCTCGTAGTACTTGCGCATGTTTTCGCCGAACATCGGATCGGCCTGGGCAAACCACTTTTCCGCGGCGGCGAGCGCCGTAAGGGCTCCGTTCATGTAGTCGCCGGTCCGGCCCAGGAATCCATGGGAGTACTCGGCCCAGGTACGGATGGCCGCGTGCCGATGCTCGAGGTCCGCCTTGCTGCGCGGCACCAGGAACGAGGCACTCACTTGGTCACCCGTCGTCGGGGATTCGTAGGTGAGGGCATCCGCATACTTCGGGTCATGCTGCATGTCGAAGAGCTTCGCGTACGTGCGGGCCACGTTCCTGAAGGAGGGATGGTCTGCGATCTTCCCGGTGACCATTTCGCCGTCGATCAGGACGTGCGGGGTCATTGAGTTGAGTTTGTCCAGGTATTGCTGTCCGGTCCGGATTCCCATGGTTGTCTCCAAGAGGGGTTGAGCTGAAGCGGCATTGCATGATGGATGCGCCGTGGACGGGCCGCGGCCACTAGAGAAGATCCTCCATTCCTAATTGGCTTTCCGGGATGGTGGTGAAGGCGCTGTTGGCGAAAGCGAGCGCATCGCCGTTGCGGTAGTTGAAGTCCACCACCTCGCCTACATAGAGGGTGTGGTCTCCGCCGTCGTAAGCGGCCCATGGCTTGCATTCGAAATAAGCCAGGACGTTGGATAGCCGAGGCGCCGTGCCGCCTTCGACCCACAGTGGTTCCGGCCCGGGGCGGCCCGAGAAATGGAGGGCGAGCTGCTTTTGTTCCGCCCCCAGGATGTTGACGGTGAACGGCCGCCCAGCGAGCTCGTCGTGGGCCCTCGCTGTGCGGGCGATGCTGACGAGGACCAGTGGCGGCTCCATGGACACCGACGTGAAGGAATTGACAGTAATGCCGTGCCGCCTGGTGGCACCGTCGAAGGTCACAATGGCCACACCTGTGGCAAAGCGGCCCAGACTGCCGCGGAAATGAAGTGCCCGTGTCCGCGCAGTACGGCTGAAGGGGCCGGGCTCCGCATTCCGGCTGGACTTGGCAATCATCGTTGATTCCTGCTTGGAGATTGTTCTATATGTGAACTTGTTCTATATTTGAACAATAAATTCTCATAAAGAACCATAGTCGTTTACGTCCCAGAGCACAAGACGACGGCTCAGCCGTGTTAAATGCCAACATAGGATGGAGCCCATGAAGTCTCCCAGTGCCGCGAAGGATCTGAAAGAAACGACGGCGACAGTCTCGCCGTCGCAGACCCTCTCCCGCGGAATCCAAGCCTTGGAAATCCTGGCCGCCGCCGAACGCTCCCTGACCATTGCGGAACTTGCCGGCGCCTTAGGCGTTCACCGCTCTGTGGCCTATAGGATCCTGCGCACACTGGAGGACCATTCCTTACTGATACGCGACGACGCGGGCCGTGTCCAGCCCGGCCCTGGCCTGGCAGTGTTGGCGCGCGGGGTTTCCCGTGACCTCCAGACGGCCGCGCTGCCTGAGCTGACCCAGCTTGCCAACGCCCTGAACATGACGGCCTTCGTGGCGATCTGGGACCATCAGGACTGCGTCACCTTGGTCACCGTTGAGCCGCGCCACTCGCCCGCGACTCTGGCACAGCACCCCGGGACTCGCCACCCCGTGAACATCGGAGCCCCGGGAATCGCCATCCAGTCGACTATGAGCGAGGAAGAATGGGCCGTCCGTGCTCCAGGCTTGCCCTATCGGCGCGAGGCAGCCGAAGCGCGTCGACTCGGCTACGCGGCAAGCCACGACGAAGTCATCACAGGGCTGTCGTCCTTGGCCGCCCCCATCCAGGTGCCCGGCGGCCGGCCCGCGGCGATCGCCGTCGTCTATATCCGCCGCGAACAGGACCAGGCCGCCGTCGGCGAAGCCCTGGCCGCGAGCGCGGCCCGTATCGAAAACCAGCTGGCGTAAAGACCCGTCTGCCGCTGGTTCCGACGCTCGCTCACCTTTAGCGCCAAAATCGGAAATCCTCCTGCAGCAATTCACAAAGACGTGAGCGAGGGTTTCCAAAAAGGGACCCAAAAGTGAGCGGGCGTCGACGGCGGGGGTGGGTTCGGGGCGGGCGGCGGGCGGCTGGGGGCGGGCGGCTGGGGGTCGAGGAGCTATCCTTGGGGGCTCGGTTTGCGGCGGAGGACGAGTCCGGCAACGATGCCGAGCACCAGGAGAGCCCCCGACGCGGCTATGGATACCACGAAAGCTGCGGCGGGACCCTGAGTCTGGGCCAACTGGCCCGCGAGGTAGGCACCCAAGGCCGTACCGGCCACGATCCCGCTCGCCAGGGCGGTCATGACCGTTGCCATGCGACCCGCCGGCGCAACCACTCCCCCAATGCTGAAAACAGTCACCATGACGGGTCCGACAGGAATTCCCAGCACGAACAGAACGATGACCATCGGCCAGATCCCGGCCGGAAGGAACAAGAGAAGGGAGAACGCCGTCATCGCGACCGCGGCGACCACCCAGCGGATGGCCAGCCCAAAGCGCTGGGGCCAATAGGCAACGGAAAGCGCGGCGACTGCCGAGCTCAGCCCCACGACCGAATACAACAATCCGGCGATCTCCGCCGTGGCGAACTGGGCAGAGAACGCGCTCAAGGCATTCTGTGTCGCACCGAAGAACGTTCCCATGCAAACCATGGCCAGGACCGGAACGGCCACCCTCAGCCAGGCCACGGAACCGACGGCTGATTTCCGTTCCGCGCGGGCGCTCCCGACGCCGGCGGGCACTTTGCGTTTTGCCGGAACCACGGCCAGTTGTGAAGGATGGACGGCGAAGGCAGGCACAAGGGTGGCAGTGAGCACGGCCGCCAGTGCGAGCGGAAGCCACGGGGCTACCAGGCTGGCCAGAATTCCAACCAGCGCGGGCCCCAGGACAAACGTGATTTCGTCTGCGGTTCCCTCGTAAGACAAAGCGGTGTCCAGGTCTGCGCGGCTGGCCGCCGCGCTGCCGGAACCGACGGCAGCCGTGCCGCCTTCAGAGTTCACGTTCCGTGTGGTCAGAGCCATCCACCGGACACGGGCCATGGGACCGACCTGCGGGCAACTTGCTCCCGCGAGGAACGCCGTCACCAGAATCGCGAGCGTGTCCGTGGGAGCGTTGAAATCAGGTGTCAGGTATGCGGCGACCAGCAACGCAATCACTGCGGCTGCATTGACGGCCGCGGCCACGAGCAAGACCGGGCGCTGGCCTCTCCGGTCGGCAAGCGAGCCGAGCACAGGCGCGCCCAGGGCCGAACCGATTCCGACGGCTCCGGCCGCCAGGCCTCCGATGGCATAAGAGTGGCTGACAGCGGTCACGAGCGTGAGGGTGCCAACAGTCAGCATGGCGAGCGGCAGCCTTGCGAAGAGTCCCAACGGCAGGAAGTTTCGCCCTGCAAGTTCGGGCAAGCGGGCAAAGCGTCCCGGTAGACGGGAACGGCGTGGCGCCGGGGAAGCAGGAAATGACGGGGCGGCCTGAAGCGTTGCACTGGCCGCAGAGTTCTGTGGAGAGGAGTTCATGATTCCGGGTTCGCTGAATAGTGCGCATCGTCCCTCCTCCCGATGCGCGCGACCCGGTGTAACCCCCCGAGTATACCGGACGGCCTGCTGAGGGTGGCCTGGGCGAGCGGCTCCTAAGCCGCTGCGGCGTCGACGATTCGCACGGTGGAGCCGTTCCGGCCCTTGATCACCTGCAGCTGGCTGCTGATTCTCTGTTTCATCTCGGCAACGTGGCTGACCAGCCCGACGACCCTTCCGCCGTCGCGGAGTCCCTCAAGTGCATCCATGACTTGTTCGAGGGACTGCTCGTCGAGACTTCCGAAGCCCTCATCCACGAACAAGGTTTCGATGTCCACTCCCCCGGCTTCTTGCTGGACAACATCCGCGAGCCCCAGAGCCAACGCGAGCGAAGCCATGAAGGATTCCCCTCCGGACAGCGTGGCGGTGTCGCGCCGCTGGCCCGTCCACTCATCCACGACTTCCAGGCCCAAACCCGATTTCGCTCCCCTGGCTGCCTTCGCGTCGGTGTGCTGCAGGGTGTACCGGCCATCGCTCATGGCGATGAGCCGCTCCGAAGCTGCTGCCGCGACCTGTTCGAGCCGGGCCGCGAGGACGTAGCTGTTGAGGCTCATCTTGTAGCCGTTGTCGCCTGCCCCCCTGGCAGTTTCGGCGAGCTCGCTGAGAACCCGGGCGCGTTCGCGGGGGCCGCGCCCCGAGGCCGCAGCCTCTTCGTACTGCAAGCGGATCGTTGCCAAGGTAGCCACCGTCCGTGCGGCAAGTCCGGCAGCAAGAGCCAGGCGGCGGCCGGTTTCCGCCGCATGGCCGGCTTCGTGTTCGACGGCGGCGAGCTCGACGGCGGACAGCGGCACCTCTCCGATCCGCGCTTCCTTGGCGGCGAGCACGAGGTCCTCGGACTCGAAGAGCTCCGCCAGACGGGCACTTTCGGTCTCGGCCGCCCGGATGGCTTCGTCAAGCCGTGCGGCGTGCTTCTCGTCGAGGATTTCGAGCCGGGCGGTCTCCGCGGTTTCGAATCCGTTGACCGACAGAGCCCGTTCCAGGGCTGTGGAAGTATCGGCCAAAACCTCCCGGGCACGTTCCAACTGCACGCTGGCGGTGACGGCATGCTGCAGGAGCTCACGTTTCCCGTCCAACGCCTCAATCCGGCCGCGCAATGTGCCGAAGCCATCGCGAAGCCCGGAAAGCACAGAGTCCAGCGCCCCACGTTGTTCGACGAGCAAGGCCATGGTGGACTCAGCTTGCGCCGCGGCTGTCTCCTCCTGGCGTTGTTCATCTTCCAATCGGGCAATGTGCTCAAGCGCGCGCTTGAGATCCGTTGTGCCTTGCTTGAGCCCTTCGACGGCGGAACGCGCCGAGGCAAGGGCCTCTCTGGCCACGGTCTCCGCCGAAGCGGCTTCCTTCGGATCGAGGTCTCCGCCCCCGGCCGCGAGCACGGCGACCTCCTGCTCGGCCGCCGCCAGCTCGGCCGCCGCCTGAAGGAGGTCGTGCTCACTCGCGTCATAGCGTTCGCGGGCCGATTGCTCTTCTTGGGCAAGAGCCAAGGCCGTCAGCCCGGCCGCTGCCGGGGAAGGGTGCTCGACGCTTCCGCAGACAGGGCATCCTTCGCCCTCCCGCAGTTTGGCGGCGAGCTCGGCGGCGGCATTGGCTAGCCGGGTTTCGCGGAGGTCCAGCCAGAGTTGGCGGAGGTCCTGGGAAAGCGCACGGGCCAATGCGTGCCGCTTCCCGGCCACGGACAGGGACTCGAGGGAGCTTGTGTAACGGGCTACGGTCTTGACCGTGTTCTGCGCTGCAGCCGCCTCGGCTTCGCGCAGGGGCAGTTCCGCAGCCGCCGCTTCCAATGGAGCTATCCGGGTTTCCAAGGCAGTTGCCTCCGCGCGAACCGCGGCCAAAGCGAGGGACCGCGCTTCCTTGGAGGATTCGCGCTGCTCTGCCGCCACGTTGAGCGCACCAAGCCGCGCGGTGATGTCCTCGAGTTTTTGTTCGTCCGGGACCCGGGCTTCCAGGACAGCCGTGGTTTCCTGAATCCTGGCCAAGGCCGCGGCAGGATCGCTGGCATCCAGGGACGCTGCAGTCAGCTTCGCCGTAGCCGACTCAGCCTTCGAGGCCGCCAGGTGAAGTGCCTTCGTGGCACGATCCACGCCTTCGAGCTGTCCGCCGAGCACGGCAGCTTTCCGGTGACGTCCCAGGCGGTCACGGAAATCCTGGACTTCTGCCGCGCCTGCGGCGAGCACAAGCTGTCGGCGCGTGGCGGCGTCGAGCTTCCCGTGCCGTTGAACCCGTTCCCGGGCGGAGTTGAACTTGTCTGCTAGCTGAAGCGCTGCAGCCTCGGCAGAGCTGGCATCTTGCTGCCGGGCCGCCGACTCGAGGCGCGCCTGCTGCTCGAGGTACTCGAGTCTTGCTTGGTTCGTGGGCGCACCCGCGTCGGCGACCAGGGCAAGGTCCTCAGACTCTTCCATGCCGAGTTGCGCAAACTCTGCCTCCGCCCGTTGCAGGAGCAATTGGAGTTCGTTCTCGCTCTCCTGCACTTTGGCCCGCGCGGCGTTTGCCTGGAGTGCCAACTGCTGTTCGATCGCTTCAAAGCGCTGGGTGCCGAAGAGCTTCTGCAGCAAGTCCAGGCGGTCGGAGGCCTTGGAGCGCAGGAACGCCGCGAAATCTCCTTGCGGAAGCATGACAACCCTGGTGAACTGCTCCCGGTCCATTCCGAGAACGTCCCCGATTTCCACTCCGGCCTCGTCGTTGCGGGAAGTCTTCTCTTCCCACGAACCATTGACCCGTTCGCGGAGAAGCGTTTTGGCCTGCTGGGTGGTGAAGCCTTTGCGGCCACGGGCACTGGGCCTGTCCCATGCCGGCGAGCGGGTGACCTCGAAGCGCCGTCCGCGCGCCGAAAATTCACAGACGACGCTGGGCTCCGCGGTCGGTTCAGCATGGTCGCTCCGTAAGCGTTTGCCGTCCTGACGCGCGCCTGGCACCGAGCCGTAGAGCGCAAAACAGATTGCGTCGAGGACACTCGTTTTTCCTGCACCGGTGGCACCGTTCAGGAGGAACAGACCCTGTGCGCCCAACTGGTCGAAGTCAATCGACTGGAGCCCGGCAAATGGCCCGAAGGCCGTCATCTCAAGGCGGTGGATTCTCACAACTCCGCTCCTTCCAGCCTGACCGCTTCCAAAGCTTCACGAAGGGCGGAGAGTTCAGTTTCGTCGCCAGGCCTTGCCCGCACATGGTCAAGGAAGCCGCAGCATACGCCTAGATCGTCCTCTGCTTCGGCAAGCCTGCTGCTATAGCTGACATTGGCCTTTCCCTCGGCATCTTCAGGATCAAAGCCCAACACGAGGGTGTCAGGGAACCGGGCACGCAGTTGTTCCATGGCCTGCGCGGGCCGTGCAGCGTCCGTCAGAGTGACCTGGCAATAAGCGGCTTCAGCCCAGCGGTATTCTTCCGATTCCAAGAGTTCGGTGAGTTTTCCCCGGAGTATCGCGAGCTCCCGCGGTGCTTTCCACAGAATTTCCTCAACGTTTTCAACGCCGCCGACGCCAACGTCAACCAGCCAGGCTCCCTTCCGGTGCTTGGCTTCAGAGAAAGAATAGGCCAGCGGCGAACCCGAATACCGGACGTGTTCCGCAAGCTCCTGCCGCCCGTGCAGATGGCCCAAGGCCGTGTAGCCGAAGCCCTCGAAGAGATCCAAGGGGACTGCCCCCAAACCACCGATGCTTAGATCACGCTCGCTGTCCGAGGTAATGCCGCCGCTGGCGAAGGTGTGTGCCAGCACGACGGAATGCACAGGTCCCGTCTCACGTCGCCGCGAGATGTCCTCGTGGATGAGCTGTACCGCGGCCTGGGTGACGTCGAAGTGATTCGCGGTTTCCGTGCCGAGCCGCTCGGCGACGAGCCTCGGTTCGAGATACGGGATACCGTAGACGGCCAGCACCGGGGCATCCGGCCTCGCTGTTGTGTCTTCGTTGCCGTCCAGTGGAAACAAGATAGGAGAATCAAGATCCTCTACCCGGGTCCGCAGATGAACTCCCCCGCGTTCGAGTAAGCGTGAGGCGAAACCGAGCCGGATCGCCGAATCGTGGTTCCCGCTTGTCAGCACCACCTTGGCACCGGCGTCGGTGATCCGCACCAGGGCGTCGTCGAGGAGCTTCACGACATCCAGGCCAGGGAGCGCGCGGTCGTAGACGTCCCCGGCAATCAGCACGACGTCCACCGACCGTTCCCGGACGACTTCCAGCAATTGCTCGACAAAGTCGCGCTGGGCATCGAGCATCCCGACGCCATGGAACGAACGTCCCAGGTGCCAGTCCGAAGTGTGAAGAAGCCTCATGTTTTCACGCTAACCGGAGGCACGGACATTATTGGTGCGGCGCGGCGGCACCGGCCGTCAGAGTGCCTTCCAGACAGCTGGATTCTTGTGTCAGTCCCGCTTGCCGTCGAAGAAATCACGGGCGGGGTCGACGTCGGGCGTCGCCTCAGCGGGCACAGCTGCGGGCCCTGCAGCCGGTGTGGAAACCTCGGCCGCGCCAACAGGCGCCACGGCGTCAGCGCCGTCGTCGGACTTTTCGTCCGACTTTTCGTCCCATTCATCGGCATCTAAGGGTTCTGCGGGTTCTTCGACCGCAACCGCAGCTGCGGGGGTGGATTCACCGAACCCGCGGAAGACGAGACCCGCGATCGCTGCCCCCACCAACGGTGCAACCCAGAAAGGCCAGAGCTGCTCGAGCGCCCAACTGGAGCTGAAGACTGCGGAGGCCGTGGCACGGGCGGGGTTGAACGCGAGGTTGCCGGTGGACTGGCCCAGTTGCAGCAGCACAGCGACGGTCAGGCCCACAGCGAACGGTGCCGCGACCCGGTTGGGGTTTCGTCGCGCCGTGACACCAAGGAAGACCCCTACCAAAAGCGCGGCACCAAGGACCTCAACCAGCAGGACGCCGGCGAGCGGAACCTGGAAGCTGGAGTGCGTACCGAATCCCGACGTTGCCGTGTCAAAGACGGTGCGGCTGTCCGTGATACCCGGCACGGTCCGCACGACGGCGAAAATCGCCAAAGCGCCCAGCAGGCCACCGACGATCTGGGCCCCGAGGTACGCGGCTCCATCCACGGGCTTCAAGCGGCCGGCGATCACGTGGCCAACCGTGACGGCCGGGTTGAAGTGGCCGCCCGACAGGTAGCCGAACGCCAGCATCGCAGCAGTAACGGCAAGGCCGCTTGCCAGCGGTGCCGGCATTGGAACCGCCTGTGGATTGATGAAAATGAGCACGCCCAAGCCAATAACCACAAGGAACAACGTCCCCAGAGCTTCAGCGGACGCCCGGGCAAGGAGCCGGGGGCCGCGGGAGGAGGGAACGGACACAGTGGTGGTCATGGGGGATGATTCCTTAGTTCGAGGTTCGGGTGGCGCTCTTGCCTGCAGCATCCTGCCAGCCGAGACTGGACGCTTCCTGAATCCGAGCCTAGCCGCCCAACGCGATTACGGCGACCGCGAGCGCCGGGCCAGGTCAAGCCCGGCAAGCAGCCGCGGTAGATTACCACTATGAGTGCTGAACCGTCCCCCTTCGCTGCGCCGTCCTTCGAGTCCCGGGTACACGGCTGCCTGTTGGGGGGCGCCCTCGGCGATTCGCTCGGTTATGCGGTGGAGTTCGACGACGTAGCGACCATCCGCTCTCGCTTCGGCCCGGCGGGCCTCACCTCTTTTGGACAGCTCGACGGCGGCAGCCACTTTTCGGACGACACCCAGATGACGCTGTACACCGTCGACGGGCTCGTGGATGCCCTCGAATGGGCCAACGACGGCGTGGCTGCCGATGAAACTGCGTGCCTTTGGCTCGCATACTTACGGTGGCTCGCCACCCAGGGGGTAGCTTTGCCGGCGTCGGGGCCCGTTCCCCAGCCTCGCTGGATTGACGGCCAGGATGTGCTCCGGCATCGCAGGAACCCGGGCAAGGCGTGTCTCAGCGGGCTTGCCACCGGCGACATGGGAACCGTCTTCCGCCCCGTCAACCCGGAATCGAAGGGCTGCGGCACTGTGATGCGGTCCGCGCCGTTTGGCTTGATCCCCCATATCTCCGAGGCTGCGGTTTACAAGTTGAGCACCGATGCCGCGTCCTTGACCCATGGCCACCCCTCTGCCCGGCAAAGTGCGGGCGCCTTCAGCGTACTGGTGCACCGGCTGGCCACCGGCTCGGATGTACGGTCCGCGGCTGAACATGCGTTGAGCGTGGTGGCCGCATTGCCGAATCCGGCTCCCGAACTACTGGAACGCCTTCGCCAGGCCCTGGAACTGTCGTCCACCGGCACCTTGCTCAGCCCGGAGGAACTCACGGCGCAACTGGGCGAAGGCTGCGTCGCGGAGGAGGCACTCGCCGTCGGGCTCTATGCTGTGCTGGCAACCGCTGCAGCCGAAGCGCGGCCCGATCCGGCGGACCATTTCCGCCAAGCCATAGCCATGGCACTGAACCACAGCGGCGACAGCGACTCCACTGCCTCCATCGCGGGCAATATCCTGGGTGCTTTCCACGGCGAAGGCGCTTTGCCCTCCGACTGGCTTGAAGCGCTTGAGGCACCGGATGTCATCCGCGGGATGGCGCAGCGGCTTATTGCTGTCACGGCCGGCTAGAAGGCAATCGGCTCAAAACCGGCGAAGAGAGATGTTGTTGCAAGCTTCGCAGACTTCCTCGGGAATGAGGCCGTGCCTCTGTAGGAAGCCAAAAATGGCGCAGCCAAGGCAGAACCCCAAGATGGACTCAAGGGACGCAGCCACAATCAACAGGGCGAGCAGGATCCAGGCGCCGAGCGCGAAATCGGCGAAAAACAGTACCGCGGCCGCTGTGCTGAGCACGGCGCCGATTCCCTGTGCGAAACGCTTGGGCGGTCCAGGGACAAGTTTGGCTGAACCCACCCTGGGAGCCAGCGCCTTGACGGACAACAGCGCAAACGGCGAGATCCTCGGCCCGAAGAGCACACGCAGCCAGAAGCCGGCCGCGATCAGCACGAGTCCCCAGCCAAAGCCGCTCACGAGGGTGGCCACTGACGCCAAAACCACCAGCCCGGCGGTGATCCTCGCGGCGTATTCATTGACCGGGTTGGGGAAAGCGAAGACGGCCCGCCAACCGGTGGCTGCCGGAGCCAGCGTCCCTGAGATGAACCGTGCAGTGTACGGCTGGTTGCCTTGTGTCATGGCTCAAGGCTAGGAGCGCGGGAACGCAACAGGAAGCTTTGTTGCTCCGTGTGAATTTTGGCCTCGCTAGCGTCCGCCGACCATTTGTAGGAACTCCCCTTCGGAGAGCACCTCGATTTGTTGGCCGCGGCTGTGCAACTCCAGAACCCGCTTTGCTTTTCCGGTAAGCCGACCATTCCGCAGATCGCCGGCCACAAAGCCGTCGCCCACCACCAGGACGGTGGTCCTTCCTGTCACCCGGCTTTCCGGACGCGCGCCCAGTTCGGCTGCGCGCTGTTTCGCTTCGGGCCGGGCAATCGCCAACTCACCCGTGAAGACCACTGTTTGGCCGAACAAGGGGTGGCCCGGTTCCGCGGCGGGGTTGGGCTCCGGATTAGTGCCCTCTTCCGGCCAGTTGCTCCAAGCCCGCCCAAGCTGGCCGGCGCCGGCCCGGCCAGCGGCTTGCGCGTCCCGTCCTCCGCCGACCGCGAGCGCAGCCAGAGTCTGCTTGGACAGGCTGTCTCCGGGCTGGAAGGCCTGCTGTTTGGGTATGGCCAGGCCGAGGGACAAATAGAGTTCGGCAATGCTGTTGGCGTTGTTCCGCTGCGCGATATCCACCAGGATTCCGGCGCAGGCCCTGGCGTCCTCGGCGGCGTCGTGATGGTTCACGAGGGGCACGCCGGCTTCTTCGGCTGCGTAGGGCAAGGAATTGGACACCAAGGAGTAGCAGCGCCTGGCCAACATCACGGTGCAGACGTACTCGTAGGCGGGGCCGGGCAGCCCGGAAACTTCGAGCCCGGAGCGGATGACACCGAGGTCGAAGGCTGCATTGTGGGCGGCCAGGATATCCCCGCCGATAAATGCCCCTATTTCAGGAAAGAGCTCACCAAAGCGGGGAGCGCCAGCGACGTCCTCGGCCCGGATGCCGTGGATGCGGGTGTTGTGGTATTCGAAGTGGTCATGGTTTTCCGGTGGCCGCATGATCCAGGAGGCTTCCTCCACCACGACTCCATTGCGGACCTTGCTCAGGCCGACAGAGCATGGCGAGCCCCTGAAGCCGTTCGCAGTTTCAAAGTCGATCGCCGTAAAGTCCAATGCCACTGGACAAGGTTACAGGTGGAAACGAATCCGCACGGCGCACCCGCGGTCGTCGCCACATCGTGTGTGCAAACGATCAGACTTCATCCGCGGTCACCTGCAGCTTGCCCAACGCGTCGCGAACGCTGCCACGCCGCTTGCTCCGCCCCATCGGATGTCTCAATGGCCCGACGGCGGTTGTCCCGTACCCTTGAAGGGTGACCCTTTCTGCGATGAACGACTTTGCCGTATCCACTTTGGTGGGCGCGGGACCGGTGCAGCCGCACATGTCCGCGCTCCTCCCCGACTGGTTGAACCCCCAAGTCTTCCTGGCCGACCCCGCCTTGGCACCATGGGTCGTCCTGCTCGTGTGCGGCATTGTGTTCGCAGAGACGGGACTGCTGGTGGGCTTCTTCCTGCCCGGCGACTCCATGCTCTTCACCGCAGGACTGCTCGTCGCCACGGATACCATCAAGTTCAATATCTGGGCACTCACGGCCCTCATTGTCGTGTCTGCGATCATCGGCAACCAAAGCGGCTATCTCATTGGTTCCAAAGCCGGGCCGGCCATCTTCAACAAGCCTGATTCCAAGCTGTTCAAGCGGGAGAACGTCGAGAGCGCACACGCCTTCTTCGAAAAGCACGGCGGCAAGGCCCTGGTCCTGGCGCGCTTCGTCCCGATCATCCGCACCTTCGTCCCGGTGATTGTGGGCGTCGCGCAGATGGACAAGCGCAAGTTCTTCATCTTCAACGTCATCGGGGCCGTGCTCTGGGGCGGCGGCGTCACGTTGCTCGGCTACCTTCTGGGCGACAAGGTGCCGTGGGTCCGGGACAACCTCGACATCATCTTTGTGGTCATCGTCCTGCTCTCGGTGGTCCCCGTGGCCGTCGAGGTCATCCGCGGCTTCCTGGCCAAGCGCAAGGCCACAGAGCGTGGAACAGAACCCGTCCAAGAGTTCATCGAAGAACACGAAGCCGGCAAGCACATCGAGCGCTAGGCCAGGGCTTGACTGCCCCCAACCGAGCTAACTGATTTGTCGAGAGAGGCACCCCGCAGTCCAGTTGCGGGGTGCCTCTCTCGTTGTGACCCTTGCGCGCGGAGGACTCAGCGCAGGGCGTTCACGATGGCCGGGAGCAGTGCCCTGAATGCCTTGCCCCGGTGGCTGATGGCGTTCTTCTCGTCGGAACTCAGCTCGGCGCAACTGCGATCCAGGCCCTGGGGCTGCAGCACGGGGTCGTAACCGAATCCTCCGGCACCGCGGGGTTCACGCAAGAGAATGCCTTCGAGCTGGCCGTATTCGACCACCTCGCGCGCCCCGCCGTCGACGGCGTCCGGTACAGCGAGCGCCGCTGCACAGACGAACGCCGCTCCACGGTGGGCGTCCGGGACGTCGGAGAGTTGAGCCAGCAAAAGCTGCAGATTGGCGGCATCGTCACCGTGCCGGCCGGACCAGCGCGCCGAGAAGATCCCCGGGGCTCCGCCCAGCACATCGACAGCGAGACCTGAATCATCGGCAATCGCCACCAGTCCCGTAGCTTCAGCGACAGCGCGTGCTTTGAGCAGGGAGTTCTCGGCAAAGGTCACGCCCGTCTCGGCAACATCGGGTGCTCCGGCCGCGCCTGCGTCAATGACTTGGGTATCGACGTCGAGTCCTGGCACCTGCCCCCTGAGGAGTTCCCTGAGTTCGCGAAGTTTGCCCTTGTTGTGGCTAGCGAGAACGAGTCGCGGCGCAGCTGCTGTCGTTGCCTCGCTCACGGGGCCTCAGCCAGTGTCTCGCGCTGGATGGCTGCCAGCTCTCCCGTGCCAATGAGGGCAAGGTCCAGCAAAGCGTTCAGTTCATCGCGGTCGAAGGGGGCGCCCTCTGCGGTTCCCTGGACTTCCACGAACTTCCCCGATCCCGTGACCACCACGTTCATGTCGGTTTCGGCACGCACATCTTCGACATAGGGCAAGTCCAGCATCGGGATACCGTCAATGATCCCCACGGAGACCGCGGCGATGGTGTCGATCAAGGGCTGCGCGTTCTTGGCGATCATCTTGTTCTCCCGGGCGAAGCGGATCGCCTCGGCGAGCGCCACGTAGGCCCCGGTGATCGCGGCCGTCCGGGTACCGCCGTCGGCCTGCAGGACATCGCAGTCCAGCACGATCGTGTTCTCCCCCAGAGCCTTGGTGTCGATGATGGAACGTAGCGAACGTCCGATCAGGCGCGAAATTTCGTGGGTGCGGCCGCCGATCTTGCCTTTGACCGATTCACGGTCTGAACGGGTGTTCGTGGCACGCGGAAGCATGGCGTATTCGGCGGTGACCCAGCCACGGCCCTCACCTTTGAGCCAGCGAGGCACGCCTTCGGTCAGGGAAGCCGTGCACAGCACCCGGGTATTGCCGAATTCGATCAGGGCCGAGCCTTCGGCCTGCTTGGACCAGCCACGGGTGATGCTGATGGGACGGAGTTGATCGGGCGTACGTCCGTCGGCACGGATGACGGGGACAGAGGTGGCTTCGGAAGTCATACTGCAAGCTTAGCGATCTCCCGGCCCTCCCCGGACTGCACAGCTGGACTGCACAGCTGGACTGCGCAGGCGGACTCCTGCGTCAGACCGTGTAGTGAACTCCGGCAACAGCGACGGCGACATCACCGGCGAACTCGGGCTTCGCGTCGGCCATGACCTTGGTCTGCGATGTCCACACCGGTATATGGGTCAACAAGAGGCGCCGGGCTCCGGCGGCTGTCGCTGCTTGGGCTGCGCGCTTGCCGGTCAGGTGCACATCCTTGATGTCGTCGTCGCGCCCTTCTTCAAAGGCCGCCTCGCACAAGAACAGGTCCGCGTTGCGCGCGGCATCCTCAAGGCCTTCGCACGAGTCGGTGTCCCCCGAGTAGGTGAGGATCCGGCGCACGGCATTGCCTTCTTTGTCCGGCTCGGTGACTTCCACGCGCAAGGCGTAGGCCTCTTCCACGGGGTGGTTCACGGCATAGGGCGTCACGGTGAACGGTCCAAGCTGCACGGGCTGGCGTTCGGCCCAGATGCTGAAGTCGAATTCCTCGTGCATTCCCGGGTTCAGTTCGAGCCCATAGGCGGTGGCCATGCGATCAGCTGTGGCTTCGGGACCCCAGACCCGGATCCTGTCCCGCCCCCAGCCGCCCGGCTTCCAGCGGACGGCCACGTGCAGGCCGCACAGGTCCATGCAATGGTCCGGGTGCAAGTGGGTCAGGAAGATGGCATCGATATCTTCGAGGTCCGTGTAGCGTTGGATGGCTCCGAGGGCACCGCTGCCGATATCCAGGACGATCTTCCACTGGCGTTCACCGTCGTGCGCGGTCAGCAGGTAGCACGACGCCGGAGAGCCTGGCCCGGGGAAGGAACCTGTGCAGCCAACAATGGTCAGTTTCACTGGATGCGGCCCCCGCGGGCCGCGCCGAACTCCTTTACCGTGAAGGCTGCGGGGTCAACGAAGTTGGACGTCCTCGCATGATGGCCGCCGGCGCGGGCGGCCTCCAACATTTCCGGGGTGATGCGCGCGAGGCTTCCGGTCGGGTACTGGGCGGCCACATGGTCCACGTGGCGCACGGAGAGGACCTCGGGGCCGAGGAAGCGGCGGGCCAGGTTTTCAAATTGCGCGGCGTCTCCTGTGGCCATGAAATCATGGTGGGGCTGGACCGCATCGCTTCGCTGGATTCCGTGGGTGACCAGTGCGCGGTACACGTCCTTTGCCGTCTCCTCGGCGCTGGACACAAGGGTGACGTCTTCCCCCATGACGTATGAGATGACGCCTGTGAGCAAAGGATAGTGTGTGCAGCCCAGTACCACGGTATCCACGCCGGCTTGCCTGAGCGGTTCCAGATACCCGTGGGCTGCGGCCAGGAGCTCCGGACCGGTAGTGATCCCGGCTTCCACGAAACTCACGAATTCCGGACAGGCCACCGAGGTGATGCTCAGGTCCGGAGCAGCGGCGAAGGTGTCTTCGTAAGCGCGGGAACCCACCGTTGCCGATGTCCCGATCACGCCGATCCGGCCGGACCGGGTAGCGGACACGGCCCGGCGTACGGCGGGCTGGATGACCTCAATGACGGGAATCCCATAGCGGGCCGTGTAGCGTTCGCGGGCATCGCGCAGAACCGCTGCCGAGGCTGAGTTGCAGGCAATGGTCAGCAGCTTGACGCCGGAGTCCACCAACTCGTCCATGACCCCGAGCGCATTGGCCCGGACTTCGGCGATAGGGAGCGGCCCGTACGGGCCGTTGGCGGTATCCCCTACATAGATGATGGACTCATTGGGCAATTGGTCGATGATTGACCGTGCCACCGTGAGTCCGCCGACCCCGGAATCGAAGACGCCGATGGGGCGTGCTCCCAGCAAAGGGTTGTCTGCATTGTTAGTCAGTGTTTCCGGCCTGCGCTGGGTTTCCGGCGCTGCCTCGGCGGCGCGCTCCCCGTCCGATACCGGGTCCGATGCTGAGTTCATGATTCTTAGAGAATAAAGCAAGGCATGTGCCACAGCCACGACTTGTGTCGGGGGCCTCGTGTCTGTTTTGTCACACGGAAGACCACGAGCGCCTCGTGTCAGCTCAGGATTTCCGTTCCATCGATGCCATCATGGCCTGCACCAACGATTCCTGGAGCCACGTGGTGAAGTTGTAGACGAGCGCCAAGTAACTTTCAACGTCCTCGGCCTGGGACCAATCCTGCATGGCGTGGACATGGTCGGCATCGGCTTCGTCGCGGATATCGAGGCGCTCGGCCAACACCAGACGGACGTCGTTGAGCGCCATGGACCAGAGTTTTGCCTCTTCCTTCGTCAGCACGAGCTCGCTGCGGTCCAGGCCCATCGCAGCGGCCCGGAGCGCGCCTATCTTTCCTTCCCGCAGCGAGCGCTCGGTGAGCTGGCGGAATTCAAGGGACGCGCCGTCGTCGTTCTTCATGACGTTCGGCAGAAGCCTCAACAGGGCGCGGTCGGACGGTTCCTTGACATTCATGTCCAGCCCGATCAAGGCCGTCAGGGGATCTTCGCCCTGGGACAGCTGTGGTTCCAGCATGGAAATGACATCGTCCAGGAGACCGCGCAGGAGTTCGCGCTCGGCGGGCTCAAGGTAGCCGGTGATGCCTTTGAGTCCGTACTTGAAAGCCTTAGCCACGTGCGCCGCCCTTGCGTCCCCGGCCGTCGCCGCTGTTGCTTGCTTTTTCAACCGTCGCCCACAAGCCGTAGCCGTGCATGGCAACCGCGTGCTGCTCCACTTGTTCCTTGCCACCGTGCGCCACGATGGAACGGCCCTTCTTGTGGACTTCAAGCATGAGTTTGTTGGATTTGGCCTCGGAATACCCGAAGTAGCTCTGGAAGACGTAACTCACGTAGCTCATGAGATTGACGGGATCGTTCCAGATCACCAGGTTCCAAGGGATGTCAGCAGCGCTGAGGAGGTCGGTGGACGACTGCTCCGCGGTGTCCGTCCGTTCCTCCCCCTTGAGGCCTGCGTCTGTGACGGCTGCAGTGCCGGGGGCAACGGTAGTGGTCATCTGTCCATTCTAAGGCGATGGATGGGCGCACACCGGCGAGAGTGGGGACTAGAGTGAATTCGTGAGTAGATCCGTCGCCTGGGACCACCCCCGCACGTCGCTGTACACCGATCACTACGAGCTAACAATGCTGGAAGCTGCCCTCCATTCCGGCGCGGCCCATCGGCGCTCGGTCTTCGAGGCCTTCGCCCGCCGCCTGCCCGATGGCCGCCGCTACGGAATAGTGGCCGGCACAGGCCGCTTGCTTGAGGGAATCAAGGACTTCCAATTCGGCGACGCCGAGCTTGCCTTCCTGGACCGGAACAAAGTAGTGGACAAGCAGACGCTGGACTTCCTCGCCGACTACAGGTTCTCCGGAGACATCTGGGGCTATCCCGAGGGCGAGGCCTATTTCCCCGGCTCCCCGATCCTGATCGTCGAATCAACCTTCGCTGAAGCGTGCATCCTGGAAACGTACATCCTGTCCGTGCTCAACCACGACACGGCCATTGCCTCGGCCGCCTCCCGCATGACCAGCGCGGCCGGAAACCGGCCGTGCATCGAGATGGGTTCCCGCCGCACCCAGGAGGAATCCGCGACGGCGGCAGCCCGGGCCGCAGTGATCGCAGGTTTTGGCAGTACCTCCAATCTTGAGGCCGGGCGCCGCTACGGCATCAGGACCGTGGGCACAGCCGCCCATTCGTTCACGCTCCTGCACGACACCGAGCGTGAAGCCTTCGAAGCGCAGATCTCGGCGTTCGGACCGGGAACGACGCTCTTGGTGGACACCTACGACGTCGAGACCGGGGTACGCACCGCGGTGGAACTCGCAGGGAGCAAGCTCGGAGCAGTCCGCTTGGACTCCGGAGACCTGGTGGCGCAGGCGCAATGGGTGCGGGAACTCCTGGATAGTCTCGGTAACCTCGACACCCGGATCGTCGTCACCTCGGATCTCGACGAGTTCGCGATTGCTGCCCTGCAGTCAGCCCCGGTGGACGTGTACGGCGTCGGAACTTCCTTGGTCACGGGCTCGGGGGCCCCGACGGCCAGCATGGTCTACAAACTGGTCAGCCGGGCCAACGATGCCGGGGAATTCGTTTCCGTGGCCAAGACCGCCAAGAACAAAGCTAGTGTCGGCGGCCGCAAATACGCCCTCCGCAAGCTCAATGAACTCGGTATCGCAAGCCAGGAGATCGTGGGCATCGGGCATCGGCCGGACGACGACGGCAACGACCGCCCCCTGCTCCAGCAGTTCGTGAAGAACGGCGAGTTGCTTCCCGGGTGGACAGGACACGAAGGCGTGGTCCGGGCCCAGGAACGCCATGCTGCCACCATGGCCGAACTACCCCCAGTGGTCCGGAGGCTGCAGCGCGGCGAACCGGCAATCCCCACCGTCTATGAGGAGGACTGAATGTCCCGTGCCCTGATCATCGTCGACGTCCAGAACGACTTCTGCGAGGGCGGGTCCCTCGCAGTCGAAGGTGGTGCCGCCACGGCCGCGGCCATCAGCGAATATCTTGACTCCAACCACCAGCACTTCGACCATATCGTGGCCACGCAGGACTGGCATGTGGATCCCGGCAGCCACTTTTCGGACACCCCGGACTTCGTGGACAGTTGGCCGCCGCATTGCCGCGCCGGAAGCAAAGGCGCTGAGCTCCATCCGGACCTGGATGCGGAGTACGTCCAGGCCTACTTCCGCAAGGGACAATTCACCGCAGCCTATTCAGGGTTCGAAGGGGTCCTGGCACCCGAAGACGAGGTGCCCACGGGCGAACTCGCTTCCGGAGCTGTCCCCTCCCTCGAACCGGACGAAGACGCGCTCGGGCTCGACGACTGGCTGCAAAGCCATGGGGTGGAAGAAGTGGTGGTGGTGGGAATCGCCACCGACTATTGCGTCAAAGCCACTGCCCTGGATGCTGTCCAAGCAGGCTACTCCGTGACAGTGATCGGCGAACTCACCGCCGGAATCGCGGAGGATCTTGACGAGACCTACACGGAACTGGAAGAAAACGGCGTCGAGCTCAGCACCGGCTAAGCCCCGCTGACTGGAGCGCGCCCGGGAGCAGCGAAGCAAGGCTATTTCCGCCCGATGAACCAATCCTGGAGCTTGCGCAAGCGAGACTGCAATTGCTCTTCGTTCGCCTGTGCAACCGCCGGTCCGCCACACACCTCGCGCAACTTGTTGTGGACCAGGCCGTGCGGGGTGCCGGTCCGCGCGGACCACGCCGCGACGTTCTTCGCAAGCTCATGACGCAAGTCCATCAGCATACGGTGGTCCGGAACAGCGGGTGACGCTGACGCTGCCAACGGCGATTGCTTCTTCTTGCGCGACTGCTGATCATGCTGGCGTTGCCGCAGCAGCGTCCCCACCTGTTCGGCGTCGAGCAGTCCCGGGATCCCTAGGAAATCGAGCTCGTCCTCGGAGCCGATGTCCGCTCCTGTGCCGAATTCGCCGCCGTCGAACAACACCCGGTCAAAGGACGCTTGGGAATCGAGGGCTTCGAACTTACCCTTTTCGAGGGAATCTGACGCCTTTTCCTCGCGGTTGGCCTCGGCCATGAGGTTCTCTTCGGGATTGAAGAGACCGTCCGGGTCTTCCTTCTCGGGCCGGTCCAGGGCATGGTCCCGCTCGGCTTCCATGGAGTTCGCCAAAACCATCAGGGGCGGGACGGAAGGCAGAAATACCGACGCCGTCTCGCCGCGCTTGCGGGCACGGACGAAACGGCCCACGGCTTGGGCGAAGAACAGCGGCGTGGACGTGGACGTCGCATAAACGCCCACCGAAAGCCGGGGAACGTCGACGCCTTCGGACACCATGCGGACCGCCACCATCCAGCGCTTGTCGCTGGCGGTAAACTCCTCGATCTTGTGCGATGCTTTGGAATCATCGGACAGAATCACTGTGGGCGATTGGCCCGTAATTTTCTTGAGCTGACCGGCATACGCACGGGCGTCGTCGTGATCAGTGGCAATGACCAGGCCGCCAGCGTCCGGCACGGTACGGCGCACCTCGCCCAGGCGTTTGTCGGCGGCAGCAAGAACCGCAGGAATCCATTCGCCGCTGGGGTTCAGGGCGGTCCGCCACGCGTGGGAGGTGACGTCCTTGGTCACGGCAGCTTCGCCGAGGGAAGCGGCCATTTCCTCTCCGGCGCTGGTGCGCCAGCGCATCTGGCCCGAATACGCCATGAACAGCACGGGACGGACAACGTGGTCCCTCAAGGCGTTGCCGTAGCCGTAGGTGTAGTCCGCTTTCGAGCGGCGGATACCGTCGCGGTCCTCCGCATATTCGACGAAAGGGATGGGCGAGGTATCGGAACGGAACGGCGTTCCCGTGAGGGCCAGGCGCCGCGCAGCAGGATCGAAGGCCTCACGCAATCCGTCGCCCCAGGACAATGCCTCCCCACCGTGGTGGATTTCGTCCAAAATGACAAAGGTGCGGGCAGCCTCGGTCTTGGCCCGGTGGAGCATGGGCTTGCTGGCCACCTGCGCATAGGTCACGGCAACTCCGACGAACCCCCTGCCGTGCTGCCCGTCGGAATTTTTGAAATTCGGGTCGATGGCAATGCCTACCCTGGCTGCGGCGTCCGCCCACTGCCGTTTCAGGTGGTCCGTGGGAGCCACAATCGTCACACGGTTCACGGTTCCGCTATCAAGGAGTACGGACGCAACACGTAGGGCGAAGGTGGTCTTACCGGCGCCCGGCGTCGCCACGGCGAGGAAATCTCGCGGGCTGCTGTTGAGATACAGGTCTAGTGCTTCCTGCTGCCAGGCGCGCAACTTCGGGGCGGTTCCCCAGGCTGCACGCTCCGGATATGCCGGGGGCAGCGCAGGGCCGCCGAAGAGTGTTTCAGTCACGCGGATTCCACCCGCCTGGTGTCTGCTTGACTCGCGGCAACCAGGCCATCAGCCACAGAAGTACCCACGCCACCAGGCACGGCTATATGCAGGCCGCTGCGCGAGGCAGCGGCAATTCCCAGCAAGGCCGCTGCAGCCAGCGAAACCCAAATAACCACAAAAACACCAATCTGTTCCGAATGCGCGGAATCACGCGGGGCAGCAAGCAAGCAGGAGAAAGCTCTCCTCCGCGTACTACGAGGAATTCCCGACTTCTAGGGCTTGATCACTACTTCGAGTCGCCCGAGCCGCCGCCCTTGTCTCCGCCATCCTTGCCGGGGCGAAGACCGTCATAGATTTCTTTGCACTCGGGGCAGATCGGAAACTTCTGCGGATCCCGTCCCGGGGTCCACACTTTGCCGCACAGCGCAATCACGGGCTCGCCGGTCATGGCGGATTCCATGATCTTTTCCTTGCGGACATAGTGCGAGAAGCGCTCCCGGTCACCGGGTTCCACTTCTTGGCGCGTTTCCTCGCGCTCAATGGTCGCAGTGGATGTTCCGGCTCCGGAAAGCTCGCGCATGGGATCGTTTTCGAATGGGTCCGGAGGCAGCGTCGTCATGCCATCCATCTTAGCCGCTGGAGCCGCGGCGTCAGATGCACCGCGTCGGATGCCGTTGCTCGGATGCAGTGGATCAGATGGTCTGCCACTTCGGTTTGTTGTCGTAGGTGTGCCGATAGTAGTCGGCGAGCTTGAGGGAGGAAGCCGCGGCTTCATCGATCAGGATGGTGGCGTGCGGGTGCATTTGCAGCACTGATGCCGCGCAGATCGCTGCGACCGGGCCTTCGACGAAGTCCCGGACAGCCTGGGCTTTCTGGGCTCCGGTGGCAATCAGAACAACATGCCGGGCGTCCATGATGGTCCCGAGCCCTTGCGTCACCACGTGGTGCGGGACATCGTCGATGCTCTTGAAAAAGCGGGCATTGTCTTTGCGGGTTTGCTCGATCAGCGTCTTGATCCGAGTCCGGGAAGCGAGCGAAGAGCCTGGCTCATTGAATCCGATGTGGCCGTCCGTGCCTACGCCGAGAATCTGGAGATCGACTCCCCCGAGCTCACGCATCGTGTCCTCGTACGCTTGGCAGGCTGCGGGTAGGTCCTCAGCTGTACCGTCAGGGCTATGGACATTGGCGGGGTCGATATTGACCCTATCGGTGAATTCGCGGCGGATGACTTCACGGTACGACTCCGGATGCCCGGGCTCGAGCCCGACATATTCATCGAGGGCGAAGGCGTGTGCCTGGCTGAAGTCGAGGCCCTTTTCCTGGTGACGGCGCGCAAGCTCGTCATAGACAGGAAGCGGAGAAGATCCCGTGGCCAGGCCCAGGACCGCGTTCGGCTTTCGAAGTAGCAACGCCTCGATGGCATCCGCGGCAAGCGCCCCGATCTGTTTGTTTCCCGGAAGAATGACAACTTCCACCGTCCACGACCTTTCTCGCTGTGTTTCCGGATCGACTATTAGATCTTGAGGTTATCCCATGTCCCACAACTTGTCATTGTTGTTCCATGGAATCAACGGTTGACGCTCAATTGCGCGAAGAGTTCAGGTCCGCGCCGGTCGAGCCAACGGCCTCCGAGCCGTACCCCCGCCACGAAAAGAACAACCCCGAGGACCGTACCTGTGGCTAGATTGATCCACCCCCACCTTGGATCTTCCGTGATGGACTGCAGCACCACAAGTGCAAGTTCCGGAAGGACCAGGAAAAACAGCACCGCCATTCCGCCGAATTGGACGGCCAGCGTTTGGGCAACGTTTCCCGGGGGCTTCTTGAACGGACTGTCCCCGGGCAACGGCACGCTTGACGTGTACCGCGCCGACACGATGGAGGACAGGCCGAGGCCCGTGAACAGAACCCCCAGGGAAAGGCCCAGAATACCGGGCAGCCAATCCCAGTCTCCCGTCAGGAAGAAGGGCCCGATGGCGAAGATCAACACCACAGGGAGGGCGAAGGACAAGCAAGCCAAGGCCCGGCCGAGCCGGTCGTGGAGGCCGCGGACTCCGGTAGCCAGATGCAGCGCAAATGCGGTGCTGTCGTAGGAAACATCCGCGGCAATGGACCACGCGAGGACAAAAGCAGCCAAGGGTCCAAGAATCATCAGCAGGGAGTAGCTTCCGGACTGCCCCGACTGGAAGAGGAAAATCACGGGCAACAACGGAACCACAATCAGCGCGGCGGCGTAGCGCGGATCGCGGATCCAGTAGCTGAGCGCGCGAGCGGCCACGGCACCCGTGGGCGTTGCCGGAAGAAGTCCGAACAAGCCCAGTTTTCCACCGCGCTTCCCTGAACCACCCGAATATCGCGGAGTGACCAGCGCCCGCTTGAGCAGGGCATTCCACGCGGCGAACAACACGAGGAGGGTGGCCAAGGAGATCAGAACCTTGATGCTCGCCCCCGCAACATCTCCGGACGCCAGATCCCCGCCAAGGGACCAAGGAGCTCCAAGCGGAGTCCAGGCGACCGTCCGGGCCAGTTCGGGGAGATAGCCGGTGGAACCGGACACCCCCTTGATGACGCCGGCCACCAGCGGTCCCATCAGCACCAGGGGCACGAGGACCACAATGTTGCTCACATCCTTGAAGCGGCGCGACGCTGCGAGGCCGGCAGTCGCCGTCGTGATGACTTTCGACAGCACCACGCAACTCAGGACGCCCAAGACTGCACCCAGCAAGGCGCCGAGCACTGCGGGCGCGCTGCGCCACCATGTTGCCACGGTGAACAACGCCACCACCATCGTGGACAAGCCCGGGACTCCAATGAAACCGGCAAGGGCCAGGCCGATAAGCATCTGGCGCATGGGGATCGCCGTCGTTGTGAACCGCGAAGGATCGAGCGTCATGTCCGCCGCTGAAGCCATGAGCGGAACGACAGCCCAGCCCAGGAGCGCCGCGGCACCACCGAGGACGACGGCGGTTTGTGCGGTCTCGGTATCGGCCCACCGGAGGGCGACGAGCGCCCCGGCCAAGCTCGCCACGACCCCCAGCGCGTAGAGTCCACCGATCGCCATGCCCACGATCTGCCCCGGGCTGCGGCGGAAACCGTTCAGCAAGAGCCGCCACTTCAGGCTCAGAAGGTGCGCAACCATTCCAGCCCTTCCGTCCTGTTCCCGCCGCCGACCAACTGCACAAAGCGTTCCTCGAGCGTAGCCCCGTTGCGGACCTCGTCCACGGTTCCGGCGGCCAGCACCCTGCCGGCAGCAACAACGGCCACGTGCGAGCACATACGCTGCACAAGGTCCATGACATGGCTCGAGACGATCACTGTCCCTCCCGAGGCCACATAATTGTCCAGGATCCCCCGGATGTTGGCCGCGGATACAGGATCCACGGACTCAAAGGGTTCGTCCAGCACCAGCAGCTTTGGCGCATGGATGAGCGCCGAGGCCAGCGCGATCTTCTTTGTCATGCCGGCCGAGTAGTCCACCACGAGGGTACCTGCATCGGCGCTCAGGTCCAGGGCCGCCATGAGTTCTCCCACCCGGTGGGCCACGACTTCCCGGTCCATCCCGCGGAGCAGCCCGGCATAAGTGACCAGCTGTTCACCAGTCAACCGGTCAAAGAGGCGAACGCCGTCGGGCAGAATCCCCATCAGCCTCTTGGCTTCCAACGGTTTCGCCCAAACGTCCACCCCATGGATGAGGGCCGTTCCGAAATCGGGCCGGAGGAGTCCTGTGGCCATGGACAACGTGGTGGTCTTCCCCGCCCCGTTCGGGCCGACCACCCCGTAGAAGGAACCGGCAGGCACGTCCAGGCTGATCCCGTCAACGGCGATCTTGCCTCCGAAGCGTTTCGCGAGACCGCGCAGAGACAAGGCCGGCACCGGGAAAGCGGGAGGGGTATCGGGAAACTGGACATTCATGCAGTCAGCCTAGCCCGGGCGACCCGTCGAGAAGCCGCGCCGGAGGGGTAACTTCGAAGCGTCCTCCCGTACCTGCCTCATCCCAAAGGATGAGTTCTCAGGATGGCTGCGCCTCAGAAGCTGTGCCGTGGCACTGCACGCTGATACTGTGGCGCCCACTCCAGGGGGTAGCCGAGCTCAAAGGCGGCACGAAGCCACCAGTGCGGATCACGGAGGGCCGCACGTGCCATGAACACGCCGTCAGCTTGGCCGGTAGCCACTGTGTGTTCGGCTTGCCCCGAGGCGGTCAGGAATCCAACAGCCCCGGTAGGGACGTTGGCCTCGCGCCGGATCTGCGCGGAGAATCCTGTCTGATAGCCGGGACCGGCCTTGATCTGCTGGTGGGCCACAGCTCCCCCGCTGGAGACGTCCACCAGGTCAACACCGTGCTCAGACGCCGATCGCGCGAGGCGCACTGAGGCGTCAATGTCCACGCCGCCCTCGGCCCAGTCGCTCGCGGAAATCCGGAGCAGTAACGGCATCGAATCCGGGATGACGGCACGAACGGCGTCGATGACCGCTAGCGTCAAGCGGTTCCGGCCCGTCTCGCTGCCTCCCCAGGCATCCTTCCGCTTGTTGATGAGCGGGCTCTGGAACTCGTGCAGCAAGTAGCCATGCGCGCCGTGAATCTCGACCGTGTCGAAGCCCGCGTCCACGGCCCGCGATGCTGCCGCCGCGAAGTCGGAGATAACGGCCTGAATATCGGCCTCCGTCATGGCAACAGGAGCGGCGAGCCCGGCAAAAGGCTCGGCACCCGGACCCCGAGTCACCCAACCGCCGTCCGACTCCGCGACGGATCCGCTCTCTTCAGCGAAGGGCCAGTAGGTGGAAGCCTTGCGGCCTGCGTGCGCCAGTTGGGCGCCGATCTTGCCGCCTACAGCGCTATTGCGGTGGACGAAGTCGACCGTCCGCTCCCACGCAGCAGCCTGCTCATCCGAATACAGGCCGGCATCCCGGGGGCTGATCCTGCCCTCGGGACTGACGGCCGCCGCCTCGGTGAGGATGAGTGCCGCACCACCTGTGGCAAACGCCCCAAGATGCACCAAGTGCCAATCGTTGGGCACGCCTCCCCCGCCGTCGGGCGAACAACTGTACTGGCACATCGGCGAAACCCAGCCGCGATGCGCTACGGTCAGCGAGCGCAACTGAAGCGGGCTGAACAGAGCAGGCTGCGCCATCAGAAGAGAACCCGCGCGAGACCTTGCCGCGCTTTGGCAACACGTTCGTCCGAAATGCCGACGACGTCGAACAGTTCCAGGAGGCGTACGCGCGCCGTTTCGCGCTCCGGCCCGAAGTTGCGGCCGATAAAGGCAATGATGCGGTTGAACGCATCCTCGACGTGTCCACCCGAAATGTCCAGGTCCGCGACGCTGAGCTGCACCTCGAGGTTGTCCGGTTCTTCCGCCGCCTGCTGTCGCACGGCCTCGGCTTCGGCTGCGCTCAGGGACTCAATGCGCCCCATCAATTCCACTTGGGCCAGCCCGGCCTTCGCCTCGGCATCTGCCGGCTTCTCGGCAAGCGCCTGGCGGTAAGCCCTCGCGGCAGCGGCGTAGTCCCCGGCTTCGATGGCATCGAAAGCCGCCTGGTGCAGCGGCGGCAGAGGGGGAGCCTCCCCTGCCGGCACCCCTGCGCCGATGCTTCCCGTCACGCCGTTGGCTTCGGCCACTTTCAGGAGTTCATCGATGAGGCTGCGGATTTCCTGATCCGAAGCGGGGCCCTCGAAGAGCGGCACCGGCTGTCCCTTCAAGACCGCGATGGCGGTGGGGATGGCCTGGACTTGGAATGCCTGGGCGAGCTGCGGGAACGCGTCAACGTCAGCGGCGGCCAGCACTACTTTGCCGGCGTAGCCTTCAACGACGCCTTCGAGGCTGTGCAGCAGGGTCGAAGCCTCCAAGGAGCGGTTGGACCACAAAAGGAAGAGGATGGGAATCTGCGCGGACAGCTGGACGAGGTCCTGAAAATTTGCCTCGGTGGCATCCACGCGCAGTGGTTGCTGGCTTCCGGGACTGCTCCCGGAGCCGGCCGGGGCGCCGCTCGGTGCCGCGGGCGCCGGGCGCCGCAAAGCAGAGAGGTCGACGGCGCCGCGAAGGTTGAGCTGGCTTGCAGCGGCTGGAGAGACGGGACGGGATCCTGGCGAACTCATACCGTCCACTCTAGCCGCTGCAAGAACAGCATTTTCCTACTTGAAGCTGGCCCCGACCAGACCGCGGACAGCCGCGACGAGCTTCATGGGAGAAGTCGAGCCCGCCGGCGGAATGTACAAGGCCACCGATTCCGCGAAGGTCTGGACAAGGCCCACCGTGGTGGAATCGCCGCCCGCGAGCACAGCCGCGGCTTTGTCTACCGTCAGCGTGTCGCCATCAGCCTTGGGCTTGCTCGTGAAATCGAAATTCAGCTTTCCCACGACTACCGCTCCGCCGTCCGAGGTCCGGAACACCGCCGTATCCTCCGGGGAAGGAGTGTGCGTGAAGGTGAAGTCTCCATTGGTCCCCGACTTGACCGTGCTCGCCTGGTAGTCGAGGACATCCGCAATGTATGGCGAGTTTGTTCCCTCCACCAGCTTGTCCTTGTACGCCGAATCCGCCTTCGTCAAGCGGTCGCTCAGGGCAGCGAGTGCCTCCGTGCCGCTGTATTGCAGGCCGGTCTTGTCGTTGGCCGCCACTTGCTCGGTTCCACCCAACGGGATCGCAGGGAACGAGGTTCCAGGCTGAAGCGGAGAGGTGTTCTTCAGTTTATAGTTCTCACGCGGCGAGGCCTGGACGAGGGTCAGGATCTGGGGAACCACGTTTCCCTCGCCCTGCGTCAAAGCGATGACCGTGCGCGGCCAGGTTCGCTGCGTGGAAATGACACTACCCAGCAATTTGCTGGACCGCACCGGCATCCGGGCCTCGTGAGTGGCAACTTGGGACCGGATCTTGTAGTTCTGCGTGCGAACCTGCAGCTCCGTGCCGTCCACCCGTGGGGCGAGCTTGGCAGCATCACGTGCGGCATCCCCGGCGGTCACTGCGCTGGCAACCTGGTCCAGGATCCGCTTCAGCTGTGCGTCGACCACCACCGGGGTAGTCTGCGCACCGGCCGTCGATGAGGGACTCGCCGTCGGGGACGGAGTCTCGGCCGCCTGGGCGGCGCCCGCCGCAGTGCCACCCACGAGGGCCGTCACGACGGCGGCAGCCACGGCTGAAATACGGAGCGCGGGACCGCCCGGGCCCTTCTTGGTTTCCTGGGCAACAGTATCGCCGTCAGCAGTGTCGATGTCGGTAGCATCGACGTCGGTAGCATCCCCGGAGGCCGTGTCCTTAGCGGCTTCCGTCTTCTCCCTGGCCCCCGGTTCGCCTGGACCAAAGCCCTTGCGCCGCCCGCCTTTGCCTCGGCCGCCGGTGAACTTGCTGACGAACGGCAGCGCCGCACCAGCGACGATGAGGATCGCGCCAATGACGATGAGCGGGACGGCCCACGGCATGCTGGCATCGTTGGCGTATGTTACGGAGACCGACGATGGCGCCGGCTTGGTTCCATCGCTGGCCAACAGGAGAGACCAGTTGCCACTCGCGGGCGGGGTCCAAGTGTAGTCCAACTGGCCGCTCGCGTTCTGCGTTTCAACCCACATATCCGATCCAGCCGGGGACGGGGCTTTGGCCTCGCCGTCGGTGCTGGAAAGCTGGAGGGACTTACCGTCCTCGGACACTCCGGTGATGCTGTTGTGCGCGGTCTTGCCTACCCACGCATCGACGTCATCCGGGCGTCCAACGGCCAACACGAAGTTGCCGTCTCCCTTAATGCTGATTTGCGTGGGGCCGCCCTTATGGGCCAGCACGTCGTGGGTGATCACCGTCAGCGGAGCGGGCTTGGAGTCGCCCGGGGCGGACGCGGTCACGGTCTCGGCCGGAGCCCAAAAGGTCAGCTGGCCAATGCCGGCCAACAGTGTCAGCAGGCCAAGCAGCACCAGCGAAACTGCAGTCTTCAATCGCACAGGAATACCAATCATCAGCGGTCGTTGAACTTCAAGGGTAACGGTTTTGTTACCAATGAGTCAGTTCGGGGTCCTCCCGAGAGGCTTCCCGACACACCGTTTGCCCCCTAGAATTCGCCGATTCCGGCCTGCTGATAGTGTGGCGAACAACATGAGATCGGGCGTTCTCCGGAGCCTGACAGCCGAACGAAAAGGCAGCTGAACACGTGAAAGAGCGCAAGGACCCGACACCCGCCGAGCAACAACCGGGGACCAGCCCGGATGCTGTGGCTCATGGGTCTGCCCACGATGGCAAAGATCACGGTGAGGGCCTCATGGCTTCCTTCGTCCGCCGCCTCCGCCAGCCCATTCCTGGCGCCCAACCGCGGGTCCGTTTCGAGATGCCTCCCGAGCTTGAGCAGGATCTGGCAGCCGAGGCCGAGGATGAATCCGCTGGTCCGAAGTTCGGTTCCCCCGGTCCAAGGATGTCCGCGCAGCATCCGCTGTATGTCGGCTTCATGGGCACGGCCGGCGTCGGCATAGCCCTCTTGCTGTACTACATCGGCACCAATACCGCCCAGCTCTTGTTGTGGATCGTGACCGCATTGTTCATTGCACTGGGCTTGGATCCCGTGGTCCGCTGGCTCGAAATGAGCAAGGTTCCCCGGCCCGCCGGAGTCGCCATCGCAGTCGGAGCCCTTGTTGCCGGAGTGGCAGCGTTTTTCAGCACGCTTATCCCGACCATCGTGGAACAGGTCTCGCAGATCGTGCAGCAGGCTCCGGACTGGATCCGGGGCTTCATGAACTCAGATTTCTTCCGCTCCATCGACAGCCAGTTTGGCGTCCGCGACAAGATCAGCCAGGAGCTGGACAAATTCGTCAAGAACCCTGACGCAATGGGCGGTATCTTCGGCGGCGTCGTCGGCTTCGGCTCCACTGTGGCCAACGGGGTGTTCGGGACGCTCATCGTCCTGGTCCTCAGCCTGTACTTCCTCGGTGCGCTGCCTGCCATGAAAAGGTGGGGCTATCGCTTGGCGCCCCGCTCCCGCAGGCCCCGCGTGGAGGCCCTGTCAGAGGAAATCACCCGCTCCGTTGGCAACTACGTGATCGGCCAGGTGTGCGTAGCTTTGCTGAACGCACTCTTCGCCTTCATCGTCATGAGCATCTTGGGTATTCCGTTCAGCGTCCTGCTCGCCTTCGTGGTTGCCCTGCTTGCGTTCATCCCTCTGGTGGGCGGCATGATTGCCGCTGTGGTGGTCATTCTGGTAGCCCTGACCGCCGGCTGGGAGACCGCCGTGATCTACGCCATCTGCTACTTCGCCTACCTGCAGTTCGAGGCGTACTTCATCTCTCCGCGCATCATGCAGAAAGCCGTTGCCGTCCCGGGTGCGGTGGCCGTAATTTCCGTGATCGCAGGCGGCAGCCTGCTGGGCGTTCTGGGGGCTTTGATCGCCATCCCGACGGCGGCGGCAATCATGCTCCTGATAAAGGAAGTCTTTATCGTTCGTCAGGACCGCCACTAGCCCGTGCCCATCAGACCGTGGCCACTGGACCTGCCCAGCGGCGCGGCAGGCCATCGGGTCCCGCACCGGCTTCCGTGACGTCGTCGACGATCTCGTCCAAGACGCGGGCGGCATACTTCTCCCCGACCCACAGGTGCTTGGCGCCGTCGATCCCCAGGACGCGCGCCTGCGGCACAAGGCCGAAACGCTCGGTGGCCTCAGCGGGCTGGAGATAATCGTCGTGTTCCGGAACCAGGACCGTCAACGGCTTTCCTGAGGCGGACCATTCCTTCAAATGCACGTCCGTAGCCCGGTGCAAGGGCGGAGACAGCAGGACAGCGCCTTCCACTTGGGACGCTATCGGTTCAACCGCCCCGTACATCAAGGCGAGCTCCGTGCCAAAGGACCAGCCCACCAACCAGCGGTTCGGGAGCCCGCGTTCGGCTGCGAAGCGAACGGCGGCCTCGACGTCGTACCGTTCACCGATGCCTTCTTCGAAGTGCCCCTGGCTAGTACCTCGCGGCGAGTGCGTCCCGCGCGTATTGAACCGCAAAACCGCGACGCCGGCCAGTGCCGGAAGGCGATAAGACGCCTTCCGGTAGACGTGCGAATCCATGAACCCGCCGTGCGTGGGCAAGGGATGCAAGGTAATGAGGGTTGCTGAGATTTCGCCGGATTCCGGCGATGCAAGCTCTCCCACCAACAGCTTGCCGTCCTCAGTGAGGAACTCCACGTTCTCTCGGCGCGCCGGCAAAACCGTGGATGCGCGAATGTCCGTGGGAGACTCCGGCTGACTGAAAACGAGGGAGGCAGGATCGAAACTCATGCTTCCAAGCTTAAGTGCTCGGCGGCAGCGTCGTCGTCGTGGGTTTTCCCGCTTTTGGCCGTTAGCGCAGTCCGGACTCCCCGTCATTCCGGGTGTTCCGAAGGGCCGCCCCGGCCAAAGGTGGGAAGATTCAGCGGGACGTCTCAAGGTCTCAGCGGTACCTGTAGGTCCGGCCTGTCCAGCAGTTGTTGTGCCAGTGGCGTCGTTCCGCCAAACCTGCGGCCTCGCCGAAAAGATGCGTCTCGGACCACACCACCAAGTGGGCTATCCCAGGCAGGATGGCCATCGAACAACCTGGGCAAATATAGGTTTTCTCGGCATTCCGCGCGGTCATGGTCCGGACCATCCAGTCGCCGTCGGGGGCGCTTTCTCTGCGGGCGATCCCCGAACGGGCACGTTCCAGATCCAGCTCGGGCGACTCGCCTGTGCGTTTCCAGCTTGCTTTGGCCGATTCGGTGCGTCGGGGGCGGTTGGAGCGGGGCATGACTCCATTCTGCCGCAGTCGCCGATCGTAAACCGCAGAGGAAGTAAAGTAGGGCGGGTGCGACTCGTCATAGCCCGCTGTTCCGTTGATTACGTTGGCCGCCTCAAGGCCCATCTCCCGCTTGCCACCCGGCTCTTGCTCGTCAAAGCCGATGGTTCGGTGCTGGTCCACTCCGACGGCGGCTCCTACAAGCCGCTTAACTGGATGAGTCCGCCCGCCACCCTGCGGGTGACCTCGCCGGAGGAGGCTGAGGTGGAAGAGGGCGTCGTGGAGCAGTGGACGGTTCAGTCGGCCAAGACCGATGACAGGCTCATCATCAACATCTACGAGCAACTCCACGACACTGCCCACGATCTTGGCACAGACCCCGGGCTCATCAAGGACGGGGTCGAGGCCGATCTTCAGCGGCTGCTTGCAGAACAGATCGAAACCCTCGGTGCAGGTTATTCGCTCATCCGCCGCGAATACTTCACTGCCATCGGTCCGGTGGACATTCTCGCCAGGGACGGCGACGGCGGAACGGTCGCCGTCGAACTGAAGCGGCGCGGCGACATCGACGGCGTCGAGCAGCTCACACGCTACCTTGAGCTCCTCAACCGCGATCCGCTCCTGGCACCCGTGCGAGGTATCTTCGCCGCCCAGCAGATCAAGCCGCAGGCGAAGGTCCTTGCCAACGACCGCGGAATCGACTGCATCACCTTGGACTATGACGCCATGCGCGGGGTAGACGACAGCGAGTCGCGCTTATTCTAGATAATCCGCAGGTCCCTGCCTTCATCCTCGGTAAACCGGGTCAGAGGCAAGCAGCGGCAACTAGAATCGAAGCATGACTGTCCCAGACCGGCCTCTATCCTCTTCTGCGCCTGTGCGCCACCTGATCACCGGAACCATCGTCAGCGACGGTTCGGTGATCGAAGATGGCCTGGTGGCGGTGGAGGACGACCGTATTGCCTTCGCCGGTCCGGCTGCCGAATTCCACGAAGCAGCCTTCGAGGGTTTCGAGGAAACTCCCCGGACCGATTTCCCGGCGGAACGGTACATCCTTCCCGGATTCGTGGACCTGCACTGCCATGGCGGCAACGGCGGCGACTTCCCGAGTGCCGATGAATCCTCCGCACGCAAAGCCATCGATTTCCTGCACCGGTCCGGAACCACCACCTTGCTCGCCAGCATGGTCACCGCATCCCGGGATGACCTCCTCCGCGGCATCGAGCTTTACGTACGCCTGGCCGACGAAGGACTCGTCACAGGAATTCATCTGGAGGGGCCTTTCCTTTCGCATGCCCGTTGTGGAGCGCAGAATCCCGCCTACCTGCTTGAGCCGGACCTGGATCTCATGAACGAGCTGGTTGAAGCCGCTGCCGGCAAGCTCGCCACTATGACCTACGCGCCGGAGCTTCCGGGCGCGGCGGCGCTGGTGGATCTGATGACGTTCCACGGCGTCACACCGTCTCTCGGCCATACGGATTGCGACGACGCAACGGCAGCCGCCTCGCTCACCGCAGCGCGGGAGGGCTTGGAATTCGCTGGTTTCGACGGCGTCAGCTCATTGCCGACTGTGACACATTTGTTCAACGGCATGCCTCCGATGCACCATCGCGCCCCCGGCCCTGTCGCAGCCTGCCTGCGCTCGGCCCAGGAAGGCAAAGCCGTGGTGGAACTGATTGCGGACGGCACCCACCTCGACCCAAGCACCGTGGCAACCGTGTTTCAGCTGGTGGGCGCCGCGAACGTCGTCCTCGTGACCGATTCAATGGCGGCGGCGGGACTCTCTGACGGAAACTACATGCTGGGGCCCTCCCCCGTAACCGTGACGGACGGCGTCGCTACCTTGGATGCCACAGGCTCGATCGCTGGCGGTACCGCCACCATGCTCGACGTCGTCCGGCGCACCGTTGCAGCCGGCGTCGGACTCGCCGATGCGGTTTCCTCGGCGACCACGGTTCCCGCCGCAGTTTTGGGACTCTCGGATGAACTGGGCGGACTGCGCAGGGGCCTGCGGGCAGATCTCGTGGTCGTGGACAAGGAACTACAACTCGCCGGTGTATTGCGCAATGGAGATTGGCTGGCCTAGGCCGAATTCACCCACACCCAATGGCGAGAGCGCTTTCTTCCGTTACCTTCTTTTTACTTAAAATTTGTCCGAATTCGTGAACAGACCGTTGACCTCCAGTATCCGCCATGAAAGTGTTGTAGCAGTCTTTGTGTAGGTGTGATTCATGCTCGCAAGACGAGTTGCGAGCGTGAAGCTCCTGCGACACCACCCAAGCTTGGCTTGGACGGAAAACCAGGTCTTCTCGCGGAGTAACCAAGGCCGGCACGCGGTGTGCCGGACTTAAAGTTCCACAATGAGGAGAAACAAAAATGGCACTGGGCACCGTTAAGTGGTTCAACGCTGAAAAGGGCTTCGGCTTCATCACCCCGGACGACGCAGAAGGCGACGTCTTTGTCCACTACTCCGAGATCCAGACCGGCGGATTCCGCACCCTCGACGAGAACCAGCGCGTTCAGTTCGAGATCGGTCAGGGCGCCAAGGGCCCGCAGGCCACCGGCGTCACGGCTGTCTAGTTAGACTGCTTGAATTCTGCTTCCGGGATTCAATGAAGGGGTTCCGCATTCGATGCGGGACCCCTTTTTCCTTCCCAACTAACTCGCATTTGTTGTCGTTATGGGGCGTCAAAATGACAACAAATGCGAGCTAGTTGGGTGGTTCAGGCGACGAGCGTGCGGAGAAGCCTGGCAGTTTGCCGAACGGACAGTCCTGGCAAATATGCTCTGCTGAGTGCCGCGCCGATCGCCGGAATCGCCAAGCTGTCTTGGTAGTACATATACAAGGTCCTGTACTCCGGCTGGAACCTCGATTTGAAGCGCGCCAGCGAGCGGAATCCGTAAACAGGTTCCAAAGTCCTGCCCACGAGGTCGAGAATGCCCTCCATATCGGCTTCCCCGCCGGAGAATTCCGCAGTCTCCCCCGCCAAAGGTGAGCCCGACAAGGAAATGACTTCCACTCCCTGGCGCAACTCCTGCACTGCCGATGCAATCATGAATTCCATCAGGCCCGGAAACGCATCGCCGCGCCGGCGCATGAAATCCAATGTCCAGCTGGTCACCTGGCCCGCACGGAAAACCGGCAGCCAACTGGTGACCCCGTAGACAAACCCTTTGGCGTCAACGGCTACGCAACACAGCACTTCATCGTCCATCAGCTCATCCAGGGAACCCAAGGTAAAGCCCATTTCAGGCACTTTCTTCCTGGCAGCCCATTCTTCGGACACCTCCCCGAGTTGGGAACGTATGTGCTGCGAGAATTCCGAATAGCGCCCCCACCGAGCTTCAACGCCGGCCTTCAGCGCACGGTTCTTTGCGGTGCGGACGTTTTGCCACGCCTTGCCCGTGAACTCAAGGTCGCGGATGGAGAGCCGGGTTTCCTGGGCCACGGCAATTCGGCGAAATCCCGTGGACTGCAACATCGGCCACAATTCCTCGGTGCAGGAGTAAAGACACGGAACCAATGCGTGATGCGCGCAGTAGTCGAGAAACCCCTCGATCACGGTCTGGACTTGTCCCGGATCGCCAAACGGACCCGCGAGGGTCAGTGCAACGTTGCCATGCTGCTGATAGGCAATGCCGGCGTCCATTCCGGGAGTGAACCAGAACTTGTTCGGCTCCCACAACGCCATCCAGGAGAGTGACTCTCCGCCGCGCTTGACCAAATCCCTTGCCGCTAACCGTGCCGGATCGTCTCCCCCAGGACCGTGTTGCCGCTTGAGGAGCAGCGTCCACACCGCGGCAAGGGCCACAAGCCAGAAGACGATCCCCGACCATGCGAACAATATTGATTCCGCGGCGCTGCGGTCCGCGAACACCCGGCCGAAAGCCGTGGGGATCGGTAAGGGAAGATACTGCCGGGCGAGTTCTGCGATGAGTCCCAGGATGCCGCCGTCGTGCGCCATTCCGCCTGCGCCGAGCCACGCCCCGGTGTACGCGCTCGCCAATACCAGCCATGTTCCGCCGACCAACCAGGACATCTTCCTGCGAAGCGGTTGCCTAGACCCCACCACAAAGTTGCCCCTGAACAGGAAAAGCAGAATCGCCAGGATCAGCGGGACGAGCGCGAGGGTCAGGATATGGAACACCGCGGAGCCGAGGACAACAGTGCGTCCACGTCCTGGAAAATGTGGAATGCTGGCAAACAACACCAGATAGGCGAAGGACAATGCAACCACACCGAGTTGCACGCCGATGGCGATCTTCAGGGCCAAGCGGCGTCCTTGGCGCATGCCCACAGCACAAATCAAGAGAAGCAACGCGGGTACTACGGCGAGGGCTACGCCGGCTGGCCCGGGATAGCCCTGCCGTCCAAGTTCCAAACAACTGATGTCCACGGTCCCACCGCAATTCGCCTGCAGCTGGTTAAGTGTCGGAACGGGGTTCAAGACCATCTCTCGGAGCAACGCCAACGGCCCCGCCGGGCTCCGGAAAGCGCCAGCGACCAAGGGCCCGACGCCGAAAATCGCCACCATGAGTGACAACAAGTTTCGCGTCTCACGTCTCGTGGCACGGTGGCTTGGTTGAATGCCCTGGTCGAGTTGGAAGCACAGCCCGGCCCCCAAGCCCAGCAGCGCACCTATCAGGGCCATGACAGAAGAAGGATCTCCGACGTAGAGAACCAGGAGGAGCACCAAGGATACAACCGTAGCCCTCAAGCGCCGACGCCAAAGAGTCGGCAGGAGGCCGCTGGCCGCGACCGAGACGAAGAGGGTTGCCGGAATGAGTCCCGAAGTTCTGGCGTCCATCATCCGTCCCAACCAACCGTCGTCAGCGTAGGCAGCGAGCTGAACCACCAACAGAAAAACGGTGACCGCGGCGAATTGGCCGCCAAGGAAGCCTGCTGCCGTGCGGAACCATCCGAGCTTGCGCTCTAAGGAGCCCAGCAACACAACGAGCATCAACGAGCTCGTCACGTAGTCGAAAGGGTTGTTGGCAAAGAACATCGAAGTCCAGATAGACCACCAATCCCCCGATCTTAATCCGCCACCGCTGACGCTCGTGAGGTGCCTCAACACCTCGGGTGTGAATCCGGTATCGCCGTCGAAAATCGCGGGAGCGAGAAGGTACAGCGCGAGTACCATCACCGTGAAGGGGATCGCACCAATATGGGTGGTTACTTTTCGAACCAGGGTCCGGGCAAGCGCTGCCACCATCTTCCGCCCTGGCCTGATGTCCTCTGGACCCGCCGCCGGGCTGTGGGCCACCGGGGCTTCTTTGGTGCTCATTTCGCGAGTCCCCACCGCGGAGCGAGGAACTCCATTGCAGCGGGAAGCTCCTGCACGGCCACAGCCCAGGAATGACCGACGCCTGCGACCGAAGCCTGCCTGACATCAAAGCCCGCACCGCGGGCTGCCACGGCAAGCTCGGTGGCAAAGCGGGTGAACGCGTCGTCAGCAGACCCCACGGCAATGAAGCCAGCCTGGCCGCGGTAGCTCCGCTTCCCCATCAGCGTCAGCGGAGTCAGTGCGTCGAAGGCCGCGGAGTCGCTGCCAAATGCGATCTGGACGGTCCGCTGGCGGTCCGGACCAAGCGAAGGCTCGCGCTCACCCGAGAGAGCGATAAAGGATGGATAGATTTCAGGATGCAGAGTAGCCATCTGCAAGGCGCAGGTTCCCCCGAAGGAGAACCCGCCGACTGCCCACTTGCCGGGGTCGGCAGACGCTTTGAGCGTCGAGTTGATCCAACGCGGAACATCGATCGAGAGATAAGTGTCTGCACGTGCTATCCGGCTTTCCATGCACATGGTGTTCGCGGTGTCGGAACCATTGGGATCGACCACCACCACAACCGGCGCCACACCTCCGTTCCGGGCGGCGAAGGTATTCATGCCGGCCTCAAGCCGCCCTCCGACCAGCCAATCGGCGGGACGTCCAGGCTGGCCGGCAAACAAGACCAGGACGGGTAGTTGGCTGCGGCCGGACGTCCGGTAGGCTGCCGGTAAATAGATGAAAGCCTCCCGTGCCTTAAAACCGGATTCGGTGCCTGGAATTGATGCCTTCCAGACTTCTCCGCGACCATGTGCAGACACGGGCGGGGTCTCGGGAACACCCTCATTGGAACCGACACGAAGCTCCGGGATCCGCGCTACTTTGTGGCCCAGAAGATCCGATGCTGTGTGGTTGAGACCAAAATAGCCGTTGATCTGAAGCGCTGCGAGGGACAAGACCGCGACGAACGAGACTGCGGCGACACTCCTGCCACGCCACGAAGAAGCACCAAACCGGAAAAGGAAGAGCATCAGCGCTGAGCAGGCAACCACCGACCACGCGAGGACATCAATGGGTAGATCCTCCGGGAACACGGTCAGAACGTTGACGAGCAGCCAATGAATGACTGCGATAACTCCTGTTGCCACGACAAGCGAAACAACAATGGAAAGTATCCAGCGCCAGCTTCGCCGAAAGAGGAGGAATGCAGCGCCCAAGATTCCGGCACCAAGGATGGTCCAAAAGAATGGACCATCGACAAGGCTTACGGCATCAAGGAAGTCCACTCTCCTCAGCGCCAGGTCCCGACGCCCACGACAGGGCCTGCTTCCAGCCAGGAAGACAACCCCGCATAAGCGTCAAATCTCATCGCCAGCATGAACGACTGGCCTTCATGCCGGAGTTCCACGACGACGACATCAGGCTGAAGCTTGGTTCGCTCTTCTTCCGTGGGCTTCCGGCGCCCCAAGAGCTCCAAGGAACTGCGGCGGAAGCTGTGCTTCGGACGGAAGCTGAGGGAGAGCAGGCGGAACCACTCGAGCTCCGAGTCCTGGTAACGACAAACCCCCATTCGCCAACTGTTTCCAGCCGTACAAATGGAGGCGTCAACCGTGCCCAGGGCACGCCGCAAATTGAAGCGGCGCACCCCGACGAGGCACAGTGTAAAGATCAGCAACGTAAACGCAGTTGCCAAGGCGATGAACGGAAGGGCAGATTCGTCCATCAAGGTCTTGCTATCGGATCCCCGCAGTAGCTGAATCGCCCAACTGGGCGTTGTCAGCGACGATCACCACGCGGTTGTTGTCGACGGAGAAGAACCCACCGTCCACAGCTACCGAAAGGCGGTCTCCGGATACCGGCTCGATGGCCAGCTCGCCCTCAGCCAGAATGGCGAGGAGCGGCGAGTGGCCTGGCAGGATCCCGATCTCACCATCACTGGTGCGGGCCTTGACCATCTTGGCCGCACCGGACCACACAAAGTGGTCCGCTGCGACAATCTCAACCTCGAGCTCAGCCATGCTACTTGGTCTGTTCCTGGATCTTGGCCCACTGGCGCTCGACGTCATCCAGGCCACCGACGTTGAAGAACGCCTGCTCTGCGATGTGGTCCAGCTCGCCATCGCAGATCGCCGTGAAGCCTTCCACGGTGTCTTTGATGGACACGGTGGAGCCCTCGACGCCGGTGAACTGCTTGGCGGTGTAGGTGTTCTGGGACAGGAACTGCTGGATGCGTCGTGCACGCGAGACGACAATCTTGTCTTCTTCGGACAGTTCGTCAACGCCGAGGATGGCGATGATGTCCTGGAGTTCCTTGTTCTTCTGCAGGATCTGCTTTACACGGACAGCCGTGTTGTAGTGGTCCTTACCGATGTACTGCGGGTCCAGGATGCGGGAGGTCGACGTCAGCGGGTCAACGGCCGGGTACAAACCACGGGAGGCGATTTCACGGGAAAGTTCCGTGGTCGCGTCGAGGTGCGCGAAGGTCGTTGCCGGAGCCGGGTCGGTGTAGTCATCAGCGGGCACGTAGATGGCCTGCATCGACGTGATCGAGTGGCCCTTGGTCGAGGTGATGCGTTCCTGCAGGAGGCCCATCTCGTCGGCGAGGTTCGGCTGGTAACCGACAGCGGACGGCATGCGGCCGAGCAGCGTCGAGACCTCGGAACCAGCCTGGGTGAAGCGGAAGATGTTGTCGATGAAGAGCAGCACGTCCTGGTTCTGAACATCGCGGAAGTACTCCGCCATGGTGAGAGCAGACAATGCCACGCGCAGACGCGTTCCCGGCGGTTCATCCATCTGGCCGAATACGAGGGCGGTGTCCTTGAGAACGCCTGCCTCTTCCATTTCAACCCAGAGGTCGTTGCCTTCACGGGTACGCTCGCCAACACCGGCGAACACCGAAGTACCACCGAAGTTGCGGGCAACACGGGTGATCATTTCCTGGATCAGAACAGTCTTGCCGACGCCGGCGCCACCGAACAGACCGATCTTTCCGCCCTTGATATACGGGGTGAGAAGGTCGATGACCTTGATGCCGGTCTCGAGCATCTCCGTGGAGCCCTCGAGGGAGGCGAAGGCCGGAGCCTTCCGGTGGATCGGCCAGTAGGCGTCAGCTTTGATCTCGGATTCGTCAACATCCAGCGGCTTGCCGAGAACATTGAAGATGTGGCCCTTGACACCGTCGCCGACAGGCACGGAGATCGGGGCGCCGGAGTCCCGCACGGAAGTTCCGCGGACGAGTCCGTCGGTGGCCTGCAGGGAGATGGCGCGGACGAGGTTGTCACCCAAGTGCTGGGAGGTCTCGAACGTGATGGTCTTGGTCTCACCGTTGAGGGTTACCTCGGTGGTGAGTGCATTGTAGATCGACGGGATTGCGTCAGCCGGGAATTCGACGTCGACAACCGGGCCGATGACGCGGGCAATACGGCCGGTGGCGCCGGCCGTTGCGGCTACGTGCTCGGTAGCGGTGGCAGTCATCTCTCTCACTTCACTCAGTAGATGGCGTGGGGTTAAGTTTATCTGTTTGGTGCAGGGGTAGCTTGCGCCGAACCATGCACCGGCAACTACGCGTTCAGGGCGTCGGCGCCGGCCACGATTTCGGAAAGCTCCTGCGTAATCTCAGCCTGTCGGGCCGTGTTGCGCAGACGCGTGTACTTCTTGATCAGCTCGGTCGCGTTGTCGCCTGCGGACTTCATGGCACGCTGGCGGGCGGCGAGCTCGGAAGCCGCTGCTTGCAACATAGCTGCGAAGATGCGGGACTCGATGTAACGCGGCAACAGTGCGTCGAGCACCTGCTCCGATTCCGGTTCGAACTCGTAAAGCGGCAGAAGTTCGGACTCACTGACTGCCTGCTCTTCAACTTCGAGCGGAAGCAGACGAATAACCGTGGGCTCCTGCGTGACCATCGACTTGAAGCGGGTGTAAACGACGTGGATCTCGTCCACGCCACCCTCAGCGAAGTCGTTGGCGAACTCTTCGAGAAGAGCAGCGCCGATTTCCCTGGCAGTCTTGAATTCCGGTGAATCGGTCCCGCCGGTCCACACGCGTGAGTAGGAACGGCTGCGGAAGTCGAAGTATGCCTGGGCCTTGCGGCCTACCAGGTAGGTCTTGACTTCCTTGCCCTCAGCGCGGAGAAGCTCATTGAGTCCTTCGGCCTTCTTGAGCACGCTCGCCGAGTAAGAACCAGCCAGACCGCGGTCCGAGGTGATAACCAGGACGGCGGCGCGGCGGATCTGCTCCGGCTCAGTGACTAGCGGGTGATCGATTTCGCTCTGACTTGCGACAGCAGAAACAGCACGGGTAATCGCGTTTGCGTAGGGCGTCGAAGCTGCAACGCGGGCGCGGGCCTTACCGATGCGCGAGGTAGCGATCAGTTCCATCGCCTTGAAGATCTTGCGCATCGACGTCGTCGAGCTGATCTTCTGGCGGTAGACCCGGATCTGGGCTCCCATACATTTCCTTTCCTAAGATCCCGATGGATCAGCGGCTAAGGCTTTGGCGAAGGTCCCGGACCTGCGTATTCCGCAGGCCCGGGAACCAATGCTCTAGCGCTTCTGCTTGACGATCTTTTCCTGGTCGACTTCGCCGCCGGAAATCGCTTGGTGCTCTTCGTGGCCGGCACCAACCAAACGGTTGTCGCCTTCTCCGAAGAAGCCCTTCTTGAAGTCGATGATCGAGGACTTCAGCGCTTCAGCGGTGTCGTCGTCCAGGACGTTGGTCTGCGCCAGCGTGGTCAGGATAGAAGACTTGTGCTTGAGGTGCTCCAGGAACTCGGACTCGAAACGGCTGACGTCCTCAACCGGGACATCGTCCAAGTAGCCCTTGGTGCCGGCCCAGATGGACACAACCTGGTCCTCGACCGGGAACGGCGAGTACTGCCCCTGCTTGAGCAGTTCCATCAGGCGGGCGCCACGGGTCAACTGCTGGCGCGAAGCGGCATCAAGGTCGGATGCGAACATCGCGAACGCCTGCATGTCGCGGTACTGCGCCAAGTCCAGCTTCAAGGTACCGGACACCTTCTTCATGGACTTGACCTGAGCCGCGCCACCAACGCGGGACACGGACACACCAACGTCAACAGCAGGGCGCTGGTTGGCGTTGAAGAGGTCCGACTGCAGGAAGATCTGGCCATCGGTGATCGAGATCACGTTGGTCGGGATGTAGGCCGAGACGTCGTTGGCCTTGGTTTCGACGATCGGAAGACCGGTCATCGAGCCTGCGCCCAGCTCGTCGGAGAGCTTGGCGCAACGCTCCAGCAGACGGGAGTGCAAGTAGAAGACGTCACCCGGGTACGCTTCGCGTCCCGGCGGGCGGCGAAGCAGCAAGGATACTGCGCGGTAGGCTTCGGCTTGCTTCGACAGGTCATCGAAGATCACCAGTACGTGCTTGCCGCCATACATCCAGTGCTGGCCGATGGCCGAGCCCGCGTACGGAGCCAAGTACTTGAAGCCGGCCGGGTCGGATGCCGGCGAAGCCACAATCGTGGTGTATTCCAGCGCGCCGTGGTCTTCCAGGGTCTGCCGGACAGCGGCGATGGTGGAAGCCTTCTGGCCGACACCGACGTACACGCAGCGGACCTGCTTGGTCACATCGCCAGAAGCCCAGTTGGCCTTCTGGTTGATGATGGTGTCCACGGCGATGGCGGTCTTGCCGGTCTGGCGGTCACCAATGATCAGCTGACGCTGGCCACGGCCGATCGGAATCATGGCGTCGATAGCCTTGAGACCGGTCTGCATGGGTTCATGAACCGACTTGCGCTGAGTCACGCCCGGAGCCTGAAGTTCCAGTGCACGGGTGGTCTCGGCCTTGATCTCGCCGAGGTCGTCGATCGGCTGGCCCAGCGGGTCAACCACGCGGCCCAGGAAGGCGTCGCCTACCGGGACGGACAGGATTTCACCGGTGCGGTGGACTTCCTGACCTTCTTCGATACCCGTGAAGTCACCGAGGATGATGACGCCGATTTCGCGGACGTCGAGGTTCTGGGCCAAGCCCAGGGTGCCGTCTTCGAAGCGAAGCAGCTCGTTCGCCATGACCGAGGGAAGACCCTCAACACGGGCGATGCCGTCACTTGCGGCGGTCACACGGCCGACCTCTACGCGCTCTGCGTTTCCGGGTTCGTAGGACGCCGCGAACTCGTTCAACGCATTACGGACGTCGTCGGCGTTGATGGTCAATTCGGCCATCTGCAGTCCCTGCTCTCCTGTTTCGTGATCATCGTTGCTCACGATGACCGGTTTTTGTATCAGTTAAGTTGTGCTTGTCTGGCTAGCCGGCGAGTTGCCGGCGGAGTTCGGACAGCCGGGCGATAACCGAAGCGTCAAGCACTTCGTCCCCCACCTGGACCCGGATTCCACCGATCAACGTCGGATCAACGCTGATGTTGACCTTCAGCTCGCGGCCGTAGAGGGCGTCAAGCCCGGCCTGCAGACGGCTGGTCTGCGCATCCGTCAACGGACGGGTGACACGGACAGTTGCGATCCAGCGCTGCTGCCGCTTGGCCGCAAGCTTGGCGAAGTTGTCGATGAGCTTGCTCGGCTTGATGCCGCGCGGCTGCGACACAGCCTGGCCAATGAGAAGTTGGGATTCCGGGCTTGCGCCAGGAACCAGCCTCTCCGCCAGGATGGTCTTGGCCGCGGCGCTGGCCTGCGACTCTCCCAGAGCACGTTGTACCTCGTGGCTGGAAGCAACGGCCTGGTTGAAAGCAAACAGATCGTTTTCCAGCTCTTCCAGCCCCGTGATTCCGGAGGCAGAAACGGCCGACTTGTTTTCAGCCACGGCGATAACCACCGTGGCGGCAAGAGTCTCGAGTGCATCGCCGATATCGCGTGCGGATGCCCAGCGTGAGCTGGCCAATCCACTCACGATTTCCGCAGCATCAGCGGAGACTTTCCCGCCAACCAGCTGCTTGACCAGCGCCGACTTTTCTTCTCCGCTGCGAGAGGGGTCAGTCAGGGCGCGGCGCAAGCCAGCCGAGCTGTCCACCGTTCCCAGGATTCCGAAGAGATCCTTAGCCAACTGCAGCGAGGCCGTGGGAAGCTTGGCTTCCAACTGCTCCAGCGCTTTGGTCAGCGATTCGCTCGATACACCTGCCATTACTTAGCTGCACCTGCGCTCTGGGTCTCCAGATCTGCCAGGAAACGGTCCACCACGCGGGCGGCACGATCGTCATCGCTGAGCGATTCGCCAACGATGCGCTCAGCCAAAGTCGTGGCCAAAGTACCCACCTCGGAACGCAGGGAGACAACAGCCGCCTGACGCTCCGATTCGATCTGGGCATGCGCCTGCTCGGTGATGCGTGCCGACTCCGCTGCTGCCTTGGTCTTCAGCTCCGCGAGGATCTGGGCACCTTCGGCACGAGCTTCTTCGCGGATGCGGTTAGCCTCGGCGCGGGCGTCCTGGAGCTGCTGCTTGTACTCTTCAAGAGCTGCAGAAGCTTCAGCCTGAGCCTTTTCAGCCTTGGCAATTCCGCCCTCAATCGCCTCTGCACGCTCGGCGAAAGTCTTCTCGAACATCGGGACAACAAACTTGACCACGATGTAAAAGAGGACCGCGAAGCCAGCGAGGACGACGCCCATTTCCCAGGGGTTGGGAACGAGCGGATTAGCCGATTCCGCGGCGCCTTGAGCGGCGGCTGAGATGATCTGCTGATTCATATTTCACCCGTCCTTATCTACTCGGTTCTGAATGTTCGCTTGGTTCTTAGCGGTTTACTTGAGAACGAAAGCGAAGACCAGGCCGAGGATGGCGAGGGCTTCCGTCAGAGCCAGACCAAGGAACGCGATCGGCTGGAGCACGCGCTGGGCCTCCGGCTGACGTGCAACACCGTTGATGTAAGCAGCAAATACGAGACCCACACCGATACCACCGCCGATAGCGGAGAGACCGTAGCCAATGAGGTTAAGGGAGCCGTTGATATCGCCGTTCATTGTTTTCCTTTCAAGATGCCGCAGTCGCGGCAGGTTGTTTGGTTTGCTTCAACCCCCGAGGGGGAAGATTGAGGGGTTGTGCCTAGTGGCTGTCGGCGTGGAGTGCGCCTTCGATGTAAATCGCAGTCAGAAGGGTGAAGACGTATGCCTGGAGCACCATGATCAGGGCTTCCAGCATGTACATGGCGATGGAACCGGCGAGCACCAGAACGGATGCACCTTTGAGAAGGACGTTCTCCTGCATGACAAGGAACTCGATGCCCGAGCCGGCGATCATCACAATTAGGTGACCTGCCATCATGGTGGCGAAGAGGCGGAGGCTGTGGGTGACCGGCCGGACCATGAAGTTGGAGATGATTTCGATCGGCACGACGATCGGCAGGATGTACCACGGGACACCGGAAGGAACAGTAGCCAGCTTGAAGTACTTCAGGCCGTTCTTCTTGATACCGATGCCGATCCAGGTGACATACACGACAGCGGCCAGTACGTAGGCCCCGCCGACGTGCGAGAAGCTCGGGAGCTGGATCACGGGAATGGCGCCGTAAATGTTGTTCACCAGGATGAAGAAGAACAGGGAGAACAGGAGCGGCACGAACTTCATGAAGTCACGGCCGCCGATGATATCCTTGGCGATGCTGTTGCGGACGAAGCCGTAGGCCATCTCGCCTGCGAACTGCAGCTTGCCGGGAACCAGCTGCTGCTTGCGTGCAGCAAGGATGAAGAATGTAGCGATAAGGACGACCGACAGAATCACCAGCAGCATTTGCTTGGAGAAGCCATCGCTCGCACCCCACGGCAGAATAGCCGGCAGGTGCATTTGGTCGATTCCGGGAGGAGTGAAGGTCCCTGAATCCTGGGCCGGGAGCGCAAGCGCGATCAACGCGTTTCCTCTCTGCAGTGTCCATCATTGGGCGTTGGTGAGGATCCGGCCGCGTTTCTTGCAGCCTTTTCCCGTGTGGAATTATTTGGCATTTCTGTCCCCGTCCTGGGGCGGACCGCTGTCTGCTTTGCTCTCACCTGAAGAAAAACGCTGACTGGTGAGTCCATGCATATGGGAAAGATAGAACCCTCCTGCGGCTCCGAGCAGAGCGCCAAGGAGCACAATCCAGCGAGTCCCCCACAGATTATCCAAACCCCAGCCTATCAAACTCCAGACTATGATCCCGCCAATAATGTAGCTGAAGACGGCTATGCCGGCGTTGTAACCGCCGTCACTTCCGTCGCTCGTGGACTCAGTGGAATCGCCGGGTTTTTCGGCGTGGGGCGTAGCGACGCGTCCTTTGTTCTTACGGGTGAACATCGTTATCCCCTTTGCGTGCTTCAGGGTCGTTGTAGATCTGCAGCCGGGCCTTGCTAAAGCCGTAGATTTCGGCCGCTTGCCAAAAGACGACGGCGACGACGGCGCCAATCACGAACCAGCGACCGTGCAGCCACGAGGGTGCTCCGAGGACAAACAGCACGACGGCGAACCCGACAACCTTGACAAAGTAACTGGCCACAAAGAGGCCGACCGCTCCTGAAGGGTTGTCACGACCGACGAAATGGCCGATCAGCAAGCTGATGGCAAAGAACACCATCACCAGCACGCCGCCGAAAGCGACGGAAAGAACCCCTTGGCCGCCATTCATGACCGCCGCGACGACGGAAGTAACCGCGAGGGCCAGCACGGCCGCTATTGAACTGAGGAAGAGCAGCCGTAGCCACAGCGAAGAGGCGGAGCGGGAGGCAACAACGCCGCTCGAGTCGGACTGTTGTCCGCCGGCGTTGGAAGTCATGGGGATGCCAATCGTCGTGGCAAAAATGCCAAAGTCTCAAAAAAGGTGGGTGCGCGGGCGAGTGACTGTCCGCCCTAGAATTCTACATGAGATAGAACTGTGATGATAACGCCCTTGTCATACAGCGTCTACCGTGCAGCACGCCCTTTTCGGGCAAAGTATGGCCATGCTGTCACTCCAGCCATGATCAGTGCAGCCACGATATCCACTGTGAGGACCATCTGCCAGGGGAAAATGGCAAAGGCGAGCCCTCCGAAGGCCAAAATGCAGGTCCACACGTACATCATGAGCACCGCCGTGCGGTGTGTGTGGCCAAGCTCAATGAGCTTGTGGTGTAAATGTCCCCGGTCGGCGGACCAGGGCGATTGTCCGCGGGCTGTCCGCCGCAAAACCGCCAGGCCTAGGTCCAGCAACGGCAGCGAGAGAATCGCGAACGGCAACAGGATGGGGACGATCGTCGGAATACCGTTGGCACGGTCATAGAGTCCGGAACTGATCTGGCCCGTCGAGACCACACCGGCCGAGGCCATCACGAGTCCCAAGAGCATCGCCCCGGAGTCACCCATGAAAATCTTGGCCGGAAACCAATTGTGGGGCAGGAATCCAATGCAGCACCCCACGATGATCGCCATCAGGAGCGCCGCCAGATCCGATCTGTCCGTAAGAGTTGCATTGCGGTGGACCCAATATGCGGTAAGGAAGAACGCAACCCCGCCAATAGCTGCAACGCCCGCCGCCAGGCCGTCAAGGCCATCGATGAAATTGACGGCATTCATGGTGGTCACGATAAGGAGTGCGGTCAGGATGATCCGCAGCGGCTCACCTTCAATCCGAATGGGTTCAGGAACAAACGGAATCACGGACATCTGCACGCCCCAAACTGCGACGATCGTGCCGGCCGTGCATTGGCCAATCAGCTTGACCCACCACCGGATATCCATCACATCGTCGGCAACGCCAACCGCGACGATCACCAGCGCTCCGGCCAGTATTCCCCACGGCGCGCCGTTCCCACGGAAGATGTCCTTCACGAAAAACGAATTGCTCGCCACCACGAGGGCCACGGCAAAGCCTGCGAAGAGGCCCAATCCGCCGAGCCGTGAGATGGGCACTGAGTGCATATCGCGGCTGCGGATGGGTGCAAAAAGCCGAAGCTTGTTCCCCATCCGGCGGGCTACCCACGTAGCGAGATAGGACACGACGGCAGCCGTGAGCATCATGAGCGAATACATGATCACGTGGGCGGCTCCTGTTGGCGGTGGTGGTGGATTTTGTCCCCGGCGACTAGCTGCCGGTACAACACCCGCAACACCGCTGCGCACCGCCGAATATTGCTGTACTACAGTTGGACTCTGTCAAGATACTAGCGGTAACGGCGGCTTTGCTCCGTTTCACGCGCCCCTAGGGCGAGCCGGGAGGACCCTCCCGCTACTGCCCGGAAGGAACCCTACATGACTCTCTCCGTTGCCGTTGCGGCCGTGACCTTTGACCGCCCCGGAGAGCTTAAAGTCCTGCTCGACGCCGTCAACAAGCAGTCCATACCGGTGGATACCATCTGTCTGGTGGACAGCGGTACCACCCCTTCGCGGGAGGTTGCAACGGCTCATCCGAAAGTGGACTATGTCCGCTCCGAGGCGAATCTGGGCGGGGCGGGCGGCTTCGCCCTTGCGATCCTCAAGGCGGTAGCCAGCGGCGCTGAATGGGTCTGGATCATGGACGATGATGCCGAACCCGGCGACCCCGAATGTCTCGAGACCCTGGTTCGCGAAGCGGAAGCCCGAGGACTCGATGCTGTAGTCCCCCTCGTGGTGGCACCCGGCTACCCGGACAAACTCTCTTTCTTCTTTCGAATAGACGGCAAGGTGACCCACGACCGCGCCGAGGTCGAGAAGGCGGGGTTCCTGCCCGACGTCGGGCACTTCTTCAACGGGGCGCTCATCCGCTCCAGCGTCTTCTTCAAAGTAGGGGTGCCGGATATCCGGCTGTTCATCCGGGGCGATGAAGTGGACTTCATGATCCGCCTTCGGAAAGCCGGGATACGCTTCGGCACGGTCGCGACCGCTTGGATCACCCATCCCCATGCCTTTTCAGAGACGAAGCATGTATTCGGCGCGCGCTGGCATGTGATCGTTCCGGATTCAGCCTTCAAGCGCTACTTCTACTACCGCAACCGCGGCTATTTGATCCGCCGCTATCGCCGCGGAAAGTCGATGGTGGCCGACGTCGGGGGCTACTTGGGCTATTTCCTCCCCCGCGGTGACTTCCGCGGGCTCGCAGAGTGGTTCCGGGCATTCTCGGCGGGTCTGCGGAACAAAGGCTTCGGGCCGCTGGAGGACCAGAAGTTCTAGCGCTCGTGTTCGGCTGGACTGCGATCCACCGTGGTGTTGTTGCCCGCGAGCCGACGGCGGACCAGCAGGCCGAGCAGAATCCACGGTTCACCGAAGACCCGGTAAGCGACACGTCCCGGGTGCAAGATGAGTCGCCAAGCCCATTCGAGGCCGAGGCGACCAAGCCAGCGGGGAGCGAGTTTCTGTAGGCCCGCCAACTGTTCAATCGCCCCGCCCACCGTGCAGTAGACGGCAGGCGGAAGTTCCTCGAGGCGGCGGTGTAGGACGGATTCCTGCAGGGGCATTCCCAAGCCAAGAAGAACCAGCTGGGGCTGGAATTCCGCCAGCCAGGCAACGGCGGACTCTTCGCTGTCATTGTCCCAATTATCGCCGGGCCGGCCTGCGACCTCGGCGTCGGGGACGATTCCGCGGAGACGCTCGACCGTCTTGGCGTTGGCCTCGGGACCCGCCCCGACGACCGCAATCCGGCGTAGTCCTTCAACACCGCCGAGCGCGGGCACCCAGTCCGTGGATCCCAAGCGGTGTTCCATCAACCCCTGGCCGCTGCTGCGTGAGTTTCCCCGGCGGCAAAGCCCCCAGAGCATGGCGACGGGCGCACCGTCCAGGAGCACCACGTCACTGCGTTCATAGAGGAGCCGGAAATCCGGACTCGAATGAAACAGCGTGACGCTATGCAGATTGTGTCCAAGAACCACTTTGGTGGTGCCGTCTGAAACGAACCCGCTCATGGCCTGGATCAGCTCGTCGGCGCACAAGGCAGTAACGTCTACGTCCAAAAGGGGAACACGATCCCGGACCAGGCTCATTCGGCCCTGGTCTCCCCCGAAACAGCGGCTTCACCGGAAACCGGGCCCTCAGCGTGGTTTTCCGTTACCGCTTCGGGCGCTGGTTCGGTGGACGTTTCCGGTGCGGCTTCCGCTTCACCCGCCGCTTCCGGCCCCTCTTCGCCCAGTCCCAGCAAGCCCGGAACCACCTCACGGAGGCGCTCGAGGGAAATTGCGCCGTCGCGGACCACCCGGAACGGCACGGCGGTGGCGTCAACAATCGTGGATGCTACGGACTCGGTTCCCACGACCGGCCGGAACCCGCCCTCAAGGTACACCTCGACGGATTCAGCAAGCTGGGTCCTCGCCTCGGATGCCGTCTGCGCCGCCGGTTGGCCGGTACGATTCGCCGAGGACACTGCCAGTGGGCCGGTGCGGTTGAGCAGTTCAAGCGCAATTTCGTCGTCGGGCATGCGCAAGGCAACGGTTCCGCGCGTCTCCCCCAGGTCCCAGTCCAGGGATGGCTGGGCGTGGAAGATCAGCGTCAGACCGCCTGGCCAGAAGGCCTCAGCCAGTTTTCGGGCGTCCTCCGGCACATCGGTTGCGAGCCCGTCCAATGCATTGGGCCGTGGGATCAATACCGGGGGCGGCATGTGGCGGCCGCGGCCCTTGGAAACAAGCAGCATGGTAACGGCCTGGGGTGAGAAAGCATCGGCCGCAATGCCGTAGACGGTGTCCGTCGGCATCACGATGCACTTTTTCTCGTTGATGGCGCGCTGCGCGTGCTCCAGGCCTTCGGCGCGTTGTTCCTCTGACGTGCAGTTGTAGCTTGTGGTCACAGCGCTATTCTTTCATTTCCCGGAGGCAGGAATTGCCAACACTGCGCTCGTGGCACGTTCCTTGCCGTTGAGATCGATATGGGTGGTGACTTTCGTCCAGCAGCCTGCGGCCTTGAGATGTTCGGAAATCCACCTTGCCTGAACCTCGGCGTGCTCCATCACGAAGAAGCCGCCGCCTTTGAGGAGCCGCGCAGCCGAGGCGGCAGCCGCCGTCGGGAGTTCCATTCCGTCCGCTCCCCCGCCGTAGAGCGCCTCGGGCGGATCGTGCAGTGCGACTTCAGGTTCGTTCGGAATTGCTGCGGCGGGAATGTAGGGCGGGTTGGAAACGACGACGTCAAAGGTTCCGTCGTGCTCGGGCAAAGCATTTCGGAGGTCGCCTTGCACGAGCTTCACGCCAAGGGGCTTCAAATTCTTCGTGGCCCAGGCGTGGGCAAACGTGCTGAACTCCACGGCGTGGACCTCGGCTCCGGGCACCTCCTGGGCAATCGAGCCGGCAATCGCACCGGAACCGGTGCCAAGATCGACAACTTTCGGGTGGGGGATTCCCTGGAGGTGGTCAATGACCAGCTGGACCACTGACTCGGTTTCGGGCCTCGGAATGAACACGCCCGGCCCCACGGCAAGCGTGAGGTAGCGGAAGTGCGCGACGCCGGTAATGTGCTGCAGTGGAACGCGCTGTGCGCGCTCGGCCACCAAGTCCGCGTAGCCTTCGGGGGCTGCGGAATCGCCGAGCAGCATGGCACGCAGCCGCCCCAGGCCGACACCCAAGAGATGTTCGGCGAGGAGCTCCGCGTCCACGCGCGGAGTGGGGACTCCGGCGTCGGTCAGGATATTGGTTGCCTCACGGACGGCGTCGGCGAGGCTTTGGCCCGGGAAGAGCGTCATGGGGATCCTTGCAGGCTGTTACTCGCCCAGGGCGTCCAGGCGCGACTGTTCGTCCATTTCGATGGCCGATTGGATGACCGGCTCCAGGTCACCGTTCATGACAGCGTCCAGGTTATAGGCCTTGTAGCCGGTACGGTGGTCGGCAATCCGGTTTTCCGGGAAGTTGTAGGTGCGAATACGCTCAGAACGGTCCATGGTGCGGATCTGCGACTTGCGCTGGGCAGAGTTTTCGGCGTCGATCTGTTCCTGCTGATGGGCGAGGATACGGGCGCGCAGCACGCGCATGCCCGCTTCGCGGTTCTGCAGCTGGGACTTTTCGTTCTGCATCGCCACCACGATGCCAGTCGGTAGGTGGGTAATGCGGACTGCCGAGTCGGTGGTGTTGACGGACTGGCCGCCAGGACCGGAGGACCGGTAGACGTCGATTTTGAGGTCATTCTGGTTGATCTCGAGCTCTTCGGGCTCATCCACTTCCGGAAGCACCAGTACGCCGGCAGCGGAGGTGTGGATGCGGCCCTGCGACTCCGTGACAGGAACACGCTGAACACGGTGCACTCCGCCCTCGAACTTCAGCCGGGCGTACACGCCTTCAGCGGGATCGTTCGAGTTGCCCTTGACGGCCATCTGGACGTCCTTGTAACCGCCCAGATCAGATTCCGTGGCTGAGATGAGCTCGGTCTTCCAGCCCCGCGACTCCGCGTAGCGCATGTACATCCGCAGCAGGTCCCCGGCGAAGAGCGCAGCTTCGTCACCGCCTTCGCCACCCTTGACCTCAAGAATGACGTTACGTGCGTCGTCAGGATCGCGCGGGATCAGCAAGCGGCGCAATTTCTCCTGCGCTGCCGGAAGCTTTGCCTCGATTTCATCTACCTCAGCAGCAAATTCGGCGTCCTCGGAAGCCATTTCCTTTGCCGCTTCAAGATCGTCCATGAGTCCGCGCCAACGGTTGTACGCCTCCACAATGCCCTGCAACTGCGCCGAACGCCGTCCCAGCTTGCGAGCCAACGCCTGGTCGGCATAAACGGCAGGATCACTCAACTGCGCCTGAATAGCAGCATGCTCATCAAGCAATCCCTGTACGGACTCAAACATTTCTCAACCTCTTTCGACTTGCAACCAAGTCTAATAACTGCAACGCGGGGTCACTTACGGCCCATGCCGATGGCCCGGATGGGCCGTATCTGACCTCGCGTTGCAACGGGAAGGGGCGGGGGCGGAACATCCGCGCGGCACCAACCGCACGAACGAACCAGCACCCGCCCCTAAAACAGCTATTTGTCGTTATCCGACTTGGCTCCAAGAGTCGTCTTCTGTACCTGCATCAGGAATTCGACGTTGCTCCCGGTCTCCCGGATCTTGTTGGTCAGGAGTTCAAGGCTCTGCTGGGTCTCGAGTCCGGACAGGACGCGGCGCAGCTTCCACATGATCTTGACTTCTTCAGGCGAAAGCAGGTTCTCTTCGCGACGGGTACCCGAAGCGTTCACGTCCACGGCGGGGAAGATGCGCTTGTCCGCCAACTGGCGGGACAGGCGGAGCTCCATGTTGCCCGTGCCCTTGAACTCTTCGAAGATGACTTCGTCCATCTTGGAACCGGTCTCAACGAGGGCCGTTGCCAGGATGGTGAGCGAGCCACCGTTTTCGATGTTCCGCGCAGCTCCGAAGAAGCGCTTCGGCGGATAGAGCGCGGCGGAGTCGACACCACCGGACAGGATGCGGCCCGAGGCCGGTGCTGCCAGGTTGTAGGCGCGGCCCAGACGGGTCATGGAATCCAGGAGGACCACCACGTCCATGCCCATTTCCACAAGGCGCTTGGCCCGTTCGATGGACAGCTCGGCCACCGTCGTGTGGTCATCGGCCGGACGGTCGAAGGTGGAGGCAATGACCTCACCCTTCACCGTGCGCTGCATGTCGGTGACTTCTTCGGGACGTTCGTCAACCAACACCATCATGAGGTGGACCTCAGGGTTGTTGGTGGTGATCGCGTTGGCGATGGACTGCAGGATGAGCGTCTTTCCCGCCTTGGGCGGGGAGACAATCAGGCCGCGCTGGCCCTTGCCGATCGGGGCCACAAGGTCGATGACGCGCGGGCCGATCTTCTTGGGATCCGTTTCGAGGCGCAAGCGCTCGGACGGGTAGAGCGGGACGAGCTTGGCGAATTCGACGCGGTCCTTGAGCTCTTCGGGCGTCTTGCCGTTGACCGAGGTGACGCGGACCAGCGCGTTGAACTTCTGACGCGCGGACTGCTGGTTACGATCCTCGCCGTCACGCGGGGCGCGGATTGCGCCGACGACGGCGTCGCCCTTGCGCAGGTTGTACTTCTTAACCTGGGCGAGGGACACATACACATCGTTGGCACCGGGAAGGTAACCGGAAGTGCGGATGAACGCGTAGTTCTCCAATACATCCAGGATCCCGGCAACAGGAAGCAGGACGTCGTCCTCGGTCACCTCGACGTCGTCGACGTCGGGACCCTGGCCCCGGCCGCGACGGCGTTCGTTGCGGTCGCGGAAGCGGTCGCTGCGGGTATTTCCCTCGCGGTTGTCGCGGTTGTCACGGTTGTCCTGCGGACCCGGACGGTCGTTGCGGTCGCGGCGATTGCGACGGTTGCGGCGGTTGCCGGTGTCATCGCCGTCGTTGTCTTCGCGCCGTGTACGGGTATTGTCGCGGCGTTCGCGCTGGGCAGGTTCGCCTGCCTCGACCGACGCTTGCTCGCCCTGGCGGGGCTGTGCTTGACGCTGTTCGGCCTGACGCTGATCACCACGGGCCTGTTCAGCGCGAGGCTGCTCGGCCTGCTCCTCGGTGCGGGGCTGTTCAGCCTGGGGCAGCTCGGTGGCTTCCACGGACTCCGCGGGAGCGGCCGCGGTCTCGCTACGACGACGGTTCCGCGTGCGGGGCTGGCGGCGTTCGCCGACGGTCTCGCCGGCTTCGGCGACGGGCACTGCGGGAGTCTCGGGGGCGGCGGGAGCCTCGACGGTTTCCGTCGCAGCGGGGGCAGCAACGACCCCGTCGCTCGTGGCGCGACGGCTTCGGCCACGCCCCCGTGCCCGGGTGCCTTCCTCTGCCGGAGCTTCGAGGGTCTCTACGGCAGGTGCGGCCGGGGCCTCAACTGCCGGGGCCGCCGACCGTGCGGACTTCGCCGCTACGGCTTTGGCCGCTGTAGGAGCCTTGCTGGTGGTTGCACCGGCACGGTGGGCGGAAATAGCCGAAACCAAGTCCCCCTTGCGCATCCGCGATCCGCCCGAGATGCCCAGCTGACTGGCCAAAGCCTGGAGCTGCGCGAGCTTGAGGCCTGCAAGGCCGCTGCTCTTGGCGGTTGCGGCCGTTGACTCAGCTGCAGAAGATATTGTGTCCACAGCTGAAGCCAGCTCAGTGGTTTCTGTCACGAAGGATCCTTCCCCCTCGACGGCGTCCAGACCTAGAGCTGGACGCGATGATTTGTTCTGGACTGCAGTTCAGATCTGCAGCCGTGATTTCGGTCTTGCCGTTTAGTTTCAGCAGGGCCGGATACTGATGCGTCTTCGATGCTCCGGCGGGCGGGGCGCGGGCTGACGGTCCGGTTGACACATAGCTTTCTGTGGCACCTGCGACAGGCCGATAAGGAGACGACACCGGCAGACTTCGGCACAGTAGAAGACGGGAACGGCATTAAGCCGGGATCCAATGTCAGGGAACTGCCCGCGATGCTACCGCCGGTGCAAGTCCACTCTAGCACCTTCGACGTCCACTGCTAGTGTCATCACACGCCAAGCAACCTCCGGAGTGTTGTCGGCGGTGAAAGTGGCAATCAATTCGGCAATCACCCCGGCTTCGTCGGTGCCGTTGGCCAATACCAGGACCGTGGGTCCCGCTCCGGAAACAACGGCCGCGTGGCCTGCGGCCCGCAGTGCCGCAATCAGGGCCGCGCTAGGCCGCATAGCCTCGGCACGGTAGCTCTGGTGCAGGTAGTCCTCGGTTCCGGAAAGCAGGAAACGGGGCTCTGCCGTCAACGCATGGATCAGGAGCGCCGCACGTCCTGAATTCATGGCTGCCGCGTGATGGCCTATTGACGCCGGGAGCAGACCTCGGGCCGTCTCAGTGGACAATTCGTAATCAGGTACAGCGACGATGGGAATGACGGACGGGACTACCTCTGCGCGGGTGCTGCTGTACTGCTCGCTGTCCTGCCATGACAAGGCCAGTCCGCCGAAAATCGCCGGTGCGACGTTGTCCGGATGGCCTTCCATCTCGCTCGTGAGCTGCAGAATCCACTCGCGGTCGCGCTGGGCGGATTCGGGCACCAAAGCGTTCGCCGCAATCACGGCAGCAACCACTGCCGATGCAGAGGAACCGAGTCCACGTCCGTGCGGATTGACGTTATCCGCGGTGATCTTCAATCCGTTGTGCCGGAAGCCAAGGCGCGCCAACGCCGTGTTGATGGCACGGACCGCCAGATGGCTGGCATCGCGAGGGAGGGTGTCGGCCCCCTCACCGGAAAGCTCGAACTCGAGCTCTCCGGTGGTGAGTGTCTCGACGGTCAGGGTGTCGTAGATCGACAATGCGAGGCCGAGGCTGTCATAGCCTGGGCCCAGGTTGGCGCTGGTACCCGGGACCCGGACGGTGAGCTGCTGGCCTGCCGCGACCAGCTTAAGGCCGGTCGCGGTGGGATGGGTGGTTTCCACTCTTAGTTTTCTTCCAGTCCCAGCTCGGATGCCACGGTCACGACGTCGTTGGGTACCTTGACCGGCTGGACCTCGCTGCCGTCTTCGGTGCGGAGGGCCCACTGCGGGTCCTTGAGGCCATGTCCGGTCACCGTGATGACGATCGTTTTGCCGGCGGGAACCTCGCCTGCGGCATGTTTCTTGATGAGACCGGCAACGCCCGCCGCGGAGCCGGGTTCCACGAAGACGCCTTCCTTGGCGGAAAGCCAGCGGTGGGCCTCGAGGATCTGCTCGTCAGTCACGGCGTCGATGAAGCCACCGGATTCATCGCGTGCCGCAATGGCCGTGTCCCAGGACGCCGGGTTGCCGATGCGGATGGCCGTGGCGATCGTATCCGGCTCGGTGATGGGGTGGCCTGCCACGAACGGCGCCGCACCTGCTGCTTGGAATCCCCACATGGCCGGCGTCTTGGTGGAGACGGCGGGAAGTGTACCAGCGGTCGCGGACTCAAACGGCGCCGAATACTCCTTATAGCCCTTCCAGTAAGCGCTGATGTTGCCCGCGTTGCCGACCGGCAGGACGTGGATGTCCGGGGCGTCGCCGAGTACGTCGACGATTTCGAAGGCACCGGTCTTCTGGCCCTGGATACGGGCCGGGTTGACCGAGTTCACCAGGAACACGGGGTAGGAGTCACCAAGCTTGCGGGCGATGTCCAGGCAGTCATCGAAATTCCCGTCCACCTGCAGGAGCGTGGCGCCGTGGGCGATCGCCTGGCTGAGCTTGCCCATGGAGATCTTGCCTTCGGGAACCAGCACCGCACATTTCAGGCCGGCGGCCGTGGCGTAGGCGGCGGCGGAGGCCGAGGTGTTGCCGGTCGAGGCGCAGACAACGGCCTTCGCACCTGCTTCCACAGCTGCCGTCATGGCCATGGTCATCCCGCGGTCCTTGAAGGAACCGGTGGGATTCATACCTTCCACCTTCAAGTACACGGTGGATCCGGTGAGCTCGGAAAGCTTCTGCGCGTGGACGAGCGGAGTACCGCCCTCACCGAGGGTAATGACCTTCGTGGCTTCCGTTACAGGCAAACGATCAGCGTATTCGCGGATGACTCCGCGCCATTGGTGAGCCACTTAGACCCCTTCTACCCGCAGGACGGATGTTACGGAATTGATAACGTCCAGGCCCTTGATGGCCTCGACGGTAGCCGCGAGTGCGGCTTCGGATGCGCGGTGGGTGACGATCTTCAGCTCGGCCGACTCAACCTTCGAGGCGGCATCGCGGTGGATCGTCTGGCGCATGATTTCGATCGATACGCCGTGCTCCGCAAAGATATGGGTGATCCGGGCCAGCACCCCGGCCTGGTCTGCAACGTCGAGGCCGATGTAGTAGCTCGTAGTGGAGGCTTTGATCGACAGTGCGGGAACGTACCCCGTGGTGGTCTCGGTACGGCCCGGACCACCCAGCACCACGCGGCGGGCAGCCGAGACCAGGTCGCCCAGCACGGCAGACGCCGTCGGAGTGCCCCCCGCGCCCTGGCCGTAGAACATCAGTTCACCCGCGTTTTCGGCCTCGATGAAGACTGCGTTGAAAGCGCCGCGGACGGCAGCAAGCGGGTGTTCGCGCGGCAGGAGGGTGGGATGAACGCGGACGGATACGCCCTCTCCCCCGCCGTCCTTTGCATTGTTGATCTTCTCGGCGATAGCGAGCAGCTTGATGACAAATCCGGCTTCCTTCGCCGCCGCGATATCCGCTGCGCTGACCTTCGTGATGCCTTCGCAGTAGACGTCTTCGAGAGCGAAGCGCGTGTGGAAAGACAACGACGCGAGGATGGCGGCCTTGGCTGCGGCATCGTAGCCTTCGACGTCGGCGGTCGGATCGGCTTCCGCGTAACCGAGCCGCTGCGCTTCAGCGAGGGCATCGGCAAACTGCGCCCCCGTGCTGTCCATTTGGTCCAGGATGAAGTTGGTGGTGCCGTTCACGATGCCCAGGACCCGGGTGATGCGGTCGCCGGAGAGGCTGTCGCGGATGGGACGCAGGATCGGAATGGCTCCCGCGACGGCGGCTTCGTAGGAGAGCTGGACGCCGGCCTTGTCGGCCTCTTCGTAGAGGGTGGGGCCGTCCTGCGCCAGGAGTGCCTTGTTGCCGGTCACAACGCAGGCGCCATTCTGCATGGCGGTCAGGATAAGTGACCTGGCCGGCTCGATGCCGCCCATGAGCTCGATCACGAGATCGGCGTCCTTGACGAGGGTGTCGGCGTCCGTGGTGAACAGTTCGCGGGGCAGCTCGACGTCGCGCTCCGAATCAAGGTTGCGCACGGCGATTCCGGACAACTCCAGGCGCGCACCGCTGCGGGCAGCAAGGGCGTCAGCGTCGTCAAGGAGAATCCGTGCTACCTGGGCTCCCACGTTGCCACAGCCCAGCAGGGCCACCTTCAGGGTTCGCACTTCAGACATTCGCCACTCCCATGTCGCGGTTCAAGAGATCTTCTTCGGTTTCCCCGCGGACAATCAGCCGGGCGGCTCCGTTGCGCACAGCGACAACGCCAGGCCTGGCCAGATAGTTGTAGTTGCTTGAGAGGGCCCAGCAGTAAGCGCCGGTCCCCGGTACAGCGAGCAGATCACCGGCTGCCACGTCTTCGGGCAGATATACATCTCTAACAACTATGTCGCCGCTCTCGCAATGTTTGCCCACTACTCGGGACAGTTGCGGAGCCGCATCAGAAGCCCGCGAGGCGACAATGGCAGAATAATCCGCGTCGTACAGCACCGGACGGGCGTTGTCGCTCATGCCTCCGTCCACCGACACATAGCGGCGGGGGAACGTAACGTTGTGCTTGCCTCCTGCAGCTACAGGGGCGTCTACAGCCGCATTTGCGGGCACATCCACGCGCACTGTCTTCAAGGTCCCGACCTCGTACAAGGTGAAGGTGCTGGTGCCCACGATTGCGCGGCCCGGTTCGATCGAGATACGCGGCGGGGTGATGTCCAGCTCGGCGCACTTGGAGCGTACGACGGCGGCCATCGCCTGCGCGATCTCCGCTGGCGGGCGCGGGGTGTCCACCGGCGTGTACGCAATTCCGTATCCGCCGCCCAGATCCAGTTCCGGCAAATCGATGGAGTACTTCGCTTGCATCGCGGCCAGGAAGTCCAGCAGCTTCTCGGCCGCCAAGGCAAAGCCGTCCGGCTCGAAAATCTGGGAGCCGATATGGCAATGCAGGCCAAGAAGTTCCACGTTGGAGTAGGAAGTTGCCGCGGCGACGGCTTCCTCAGCAGCCGAGAGTCCTGCTGTCTCGCTGGAGTCCCCGGCCATGGAAAGTCCGAACTTCTGGTCTTCGTGGGCCGTGGCAATGAATTCGTGGGTGTGTGCGTGGACCCCGGGAGTCAACCGCAACATGACCTTCGCCGTGTCGCCGCGGCCGGAGGCGATCTTGGCCACACGCTCAAGTTCGTCGAGGCTGTCCACCACAATGCGGCCGAGCTTCATGTCCAGTGCCCGGTTGATCTCGGCGTCGGACTTGTTATTGCCGTGCAGGCCCAAATTCGCGCCGTCGATGCCGGCCCGGGCCGCGACAGCGAGTTCCCCGCCGGAACAGGTGTCCAGCCGCAAGCCTTCCTCCGCCACCCAGGCGGCCACGGCAGTGCACAGGAAGGACTTTCCGGCGTAGTAGACGTCCACTCCCCCGCAAATGTCGGCAAAGGCCGCGTCGAAGGCGTCCTTGAAAGAGCGTGCACGGGCACGGAAATCGCCCTCGCTCATGACGAACAGCGGGGTGCCGAACTGCTCCTTCAGCTCCCGGACGGGAACCCCGTCAATGGCGAGTTCGCCGTCGTCGTTCCGCTGGACACCTGCGGCCCACATCGGCGCGTGAAGCGCGTTCAGGTCCTCCGGCACAGCGAGCCATTGTGGAGCGAGCGGTGAGGCTGAGGTGCTGTTATTGGTGTTATTCTGCACGCCACGTCACATCCGTTCCGGGGCTGAGACGCCGAGGAGCTCGAGTCCGTTTGCCAGCACCTGGCTCGTGGCGTCGTTGAGCCACAATCGCGTGCGGTTGACGTCCTGCACGGGTTCCTCCCCCAGCGGCGACACACGGCAAGCGTCGTACCAGCGGTGGTAAGCACCGGCGATGACCTCAAGGTGGCGGGCCACACGGTGCGGTTCGCGAAGTTCCGCCGCCTTTGCCACGATGGACGGGTAGCTGCCCAGATAGGACAGCAGCTCGTTCTCGGTGGCATGGTCCAGCAGCGAAGCGTCAAAAGCGCTGTGGTCCACGCCTGCCTCGATTGCATTGCGCGCGGTTCCGCGGGACCGGGCGTGCGCATACTGCACATAGAACACCGGGTTTTCGTTGCTGTTCTTCTTCAGCAGCTCCGGATCCAGGGTCAACGGCGAATCGGCGGGGAAGCGCGCCAGCGAGTAGCGCACAGCGTCCTTCCCCAACCACTCGATCAGGTCCTTGAGCTCGATGATGTTGCCGGCACGCTTGGACAGCTTGGCACCGTTGACCGACACCAACTGGCCGATCAGGACCTCGATGTTCACCTCGGGGTCATCGCCCGCACACGCGGCAATGGCCTTGAGCCGGTTGATGTAGCCGTGGTGGTCAGCCCCGAGCAGGTAAATCTTCTCGGTGAAGCCGCGGTCCTTCTTGGACAGATAGTAGGCGGCGTCGGCTGCGAAATACGTGGGTTCGCCGTTGGCCCGGATCATCACGCGATCCTTGTCATCGCCGAAGTCCGTGGTGCGCAGCCAGACCGCTCCGCCGTCGTCGAACACGTGGCCCTGCTCCCGGAGGCGGGCCACCGCGGATTCGATCGCGCCGGCGTCGTGCAGTTCCTGCTCGGAGAAGAAGACATCGAAAGCCACGCCGAACCCGGCCAGGGTGTCCTTGATGTCCTTCATCTGGGCCTGATAGGCGGCCGCGCGGATCACCGGCAGCGCTGCCGCGTCGGTCAGCTCGCGGATTGCCGGGTGGGCGTTGAGGACCTCGTCGCCGAGATCCCGGATGTACTCGCCGGGGTAGCCTCCCTCCGGAACACCGCGCCCGTGCAGTCGGGACAGCACCGAGTTCGCAAAAACATTCATCTGCGAGCCGGCGTCGTTGATGTAATACTCCGCGGTGACGTCCGCACCGGAGGCGCGGAGCACGCGGGCGATGGAGTCGCCCAGGGCAGCCCAGCGCGTGTGGCCGATGTGCAGCGGTCCCGTGGGATTGGCAGATACGAACTCCATGTTGACCACGTGGCCTGCGAGCGTCTGGTTGGTTCCATAGGAACGTCCGGCCTCGACGATGACCTTGGCGAGTGCGCCGGCGGCGGCGGCGTCCACGGTGATGTTAAGGAAGCCCGGGCCCGCGATGTCCACGGCGGTGACGCCGTCGATCGCCTCGAGGCGATTGCTGAGGATCGCTGCGAATTGACGGGGATTGGTCCCGGCATGCTTGGCCAACTGCAAGGCAATGTTCGTGGCCCAGTCGCCGTGCTCCCGGTTCTTGGGTCGCTCCACGCGCACGTCCTCGGGGAGGGCAGATTCAGAAAGCGCAAGCTCGCCGGCGGCGACAGCGTCTTTCAAGCAAGCGGATATGGCGGCAGAGAGTTCTTCGGGAGTCACCCGTCTAGCCTACCGGTGGGGCTTGCAAGTGGTGGAATTCCGGTGCTTAGTAATGCGTACACGCGGGCATCAGCGCGCACCCAGCGGGCGCTCAGCTTGAGCCGCTAGAGCTCCCAGATTGAACCGATAGGCTGAAATCGACGTCAAAGGTGTGATCGGCCACCGGCCCAATTTGCCTTGACCCCTTTCGAGTCCAGTTGAAACGAGCAGAACCATGACTACGCCACTCCGCAAGAGCCTTCTGGTGGGCGCCGCCGGCCTTTCCTTGGCCAGTTCGGTGGCCGCCTGTGCCCCGTCGGCCCAAGGCAGCACTCCGCAAAAGACTTCGACGATATCCGGCCCATACAAGGACGGGACATACAGTGCGGATGGTGACTATATATCGCCCAACGGCGGTGAAACCGTGGGCGTCCAGCTGACCTTGGCCGGTAGCGCTGTTTCCGCGGTTGACATCACGGTCCATGCCAACAACCCGAACACCAAGGAGTTCCAGGGCGAGTTCAAGAACGGCATCGCCGCGCAGGTGGTCGGCAAGAAACTGGACGAGATCAACGTCTCAAAAGTAGCTGGCTCCTCCCTGACCAGCGAAGGATTCAACAAGGCCGTGGAAACCATTAAGGCCGAGGCCAAATAGCCGCCATGCCGCACCAGGACTGGAGCGGTTTCAGCTTCGACGGTATCGGGACCCGATGGGAGATTTCGACGCCGGAGCCGCTCGGCAACGCGGTCCGACGCAGCCTGCGGGAGGTCGTGGAGGACTACGATCGAAACTATTCGCGCTTCCGCGCCGACTCCGTGGTCGCCGGCCTTGCCCGGGAAGCCGGAACGGCCACCCTCCCATCAGGGGCGTCCGGGCTTGAAGCGCTGTTCCGGAAGTTGTACCGCCTGAGCAGCGGCGCCGTGACGCCACTCATCGGCGGAAGCCTTGAGCAGTTGGGCTACGGCCCTGGCTATGCTTTGCAAGCTCTCGGCGATCCGGTGCCCGCGCCGCGTTGGGAAGACGTCCTGGAGTGGAACGGGACACAGGTCACCACTTCCGTTCCCTTGGTATTGGACATCGGCGCCGCCGGCAAAGGCCAACTGGTTGACCTCACGACCGAAGTCCTGCGTTCGAGCGGAATCGCGGAGTTCCTCGTCGATGCGAGCGGCGACATGTTCCATTCCGGAATGGAACCACTGCGCGTGGCCCTCGAACACCCCTACGACCCCACCCAGGCGATCGGCGTCGTCGACCTCCACGACGGTGCGCTGTGCGCTTCCGCGGCCAACAGGCGTGCATGGGGCGACGGCCTGCACCATGTCCTCGACGGCGCTACCGGGCGTCCGATCGAGACGGTGGTGGCCACGTGGACCATGGCTGCCACTGCGATGGAAGCCGATGCCTTGGCCACGGCGCTCTTCATGGTGGATCCGAAGGTACTCGAGGAAGAATTCGAGTTCTCCTGGCTCAAGGTCTATTCGGACGGACATGCCGTCTTTTCGACCGGCTTCGAAGGGACGTTGTTCGCATGATCGCCGTGAAATCGCGAGTGGATGCCTGGCTCGGCCATTTTACGATGTACCGGCTGATCCTCTGGGTCCTGTCGGTGCTTGTCGTGTACAGCATGGTGCTGGATGTCCTCGGCTGGCTGACCTTCGGGCTGCCCGAAATGCTGGTCCACCTCGTTTTGTGCTTGGGATTGACATACGCGTCCGGCCGGCTCGCAGCCATGCTGTTCAGGGTCCGGCCTCATTCGGAGTCATCGCTGATCACCGGCCTCCTGTTGTACTTCCTGTTCTGGCCGACGGAGCTCACTCCCGCGGTCCAGCTAACCCATCTCGCCGGGGTCGCCTTAGCGTGTGTCGTGGCATCATTCTCCAAATTCGTGCTCGCCTTCCGTGGCCGGCACATCTTCAATCCCGCCGCTGCCGGCGCCTTCGTCGCCGGTCTCACGGGCTTGAACATCGCCACGTGGTGGGCAGCCACCCCGGCCATGCTGTGGCTCCTGGCTCCCGGGGTCCTGCTGGTGCTCTACAGGACGCTGAAGATGCTCATGGCCGGTACTTTCCTCGTGGGGGCGGTGTCCATTGTGGGCACGATACTCCTGCGGAGCGGCATGGCCGCCGGACCGGCCCTGTGGCAGCCGATCTCGCAGCAGCCGCTCTTGTTCTTCGTCGGCTTCATGCTCACGGAACCCCTCACTTTGCCTCCCCGTCGTTGGCAGCAGGTGGCGCTGGCCGTCGTCGTCGGCGTGTTCTTCGCGGTGCCGTTCAGCCTCGGCGGCGTCGCCAATTCGCCTGAGCTTGCGCTGCTCATCGGGAACCTCCTCGCGTTCCTCGTGGGACAACGGGGCGGGATCATGCTGACGTTCAAGGGTTCGCGTCCCCTGACGCCCTTCACTACCGAATTCCGCTTCGAGCCGCACCGGCCCGTTCGTTTCCTCCCGGGGCAGTTCATGGAACTGAACCTCCCGCACTCCCGCTCAGACGGGAAAGGGCGGCGGCGGGTCTTCAGCATGACCAGCGCACCGGGCGCGCCCGAGCTGACGTTCGGCGTCGGCACGGCGGAGCCGCACTCGGCGGCGAAGCGTGCGTTGCTCGCGCTTGAGCCCGGCGAGTGCGTTCGTGGCACCGCTGTGGGCGGCGACTTTGTCTTACCGCCCGACGCCGGCAAACCCCTGCTGCTCATCGCGGCGGGAATCGGGATCACGCCCTTCTTGTCCCAGTTGGCATCGCTCGACCCGGAACGACGGGACATCGTGGTGCTCTATCTCGCGCCGAGCGCCGCCGAGCTTGCCGGAAGCGATGTTCTGGCGGCCTCCGGCGCACGGGTCATCGCGCGACTTTCGGACGGTTCCCCGCCGCCGTCGTTCATGCACGACGCCGGGCGGAGCCGCATCGATGGCGACTCCCTGCGAGAACTCGTGCCCGATATCGCGGTCCGGGACGTGTATGTCTCCGGGTCTCCGGCAAACGTGGACGCCCTCCGCGCTGCCGCCCACCGTGCCGGAGCCCGACGAATCCATGTGGACGCATTTGCCGGCTATTGACGGCGCGCCACGTCCGTTTTCCATTGCGGCGCGGTGACCTGCTAAGCTCGTGGACGTCCCTCCGGCAACGGATGGGATCCCCGGGATGCCCTCGTAGCTCAGGGGATAGAGCGTCTGCCTCCGGAGCAGAAGGCCGTAGGTTCGAATCCTATCGAGGGCACCACAGAAAAACCCCGCCAGTTCCTTGAACTGGCGGGGTTTTTACTTGCCTGGCCGCGTTGCCGGGGTTTAAGACAAAACGTGTGTAAATCCCGGGCGCGTCATGAGCGCCCTGGGATCGTCTTCGCTCGGATGTCGGATTCTGCTCAATCATTCGAATGGACAGATTCCGGTCCCTCGGACTCACAGACTCACGGGACCGGCAACCTCGGCGAAGAGAATGATCCAGCAAAATCCGACGGCGTCCATGGATCGTCGACCTGGATCTTGTCATGGACCTCGCCGTCGTCGTGATCGCGGACATGCCCCGTCCTGCCGGCCAAAAAGTCGGTGGCCGCTCCTAAGCTGTTCGTACCCGGTCAAAGTCCACCCGGCACTAAGGGGTTCGCCATGATCTGTTCCATCGTTCCGCCCTACATGCTGCGCAGGCTGGCGGCCCACAAAGAGCCCCGCTTGCGGATCATCGCACGTGCGGCCAAGGAATCCCTGCTGCACATCAAGTCCCTCCAGGCGGTCCGTGCGCTGCCGATTCCCGTTCCCGCGCCAACAGCGCGCCAGGCCAAGCCGGGACCGCCCAAGCGGACCATTTACGACACCGGTTCCACCGAGGTCCTGCCCGGCAAACCCGTCCGGAGGGAGAACGGTCCAGCGACGGGCGACCCAGCCGTGGATGAAGCGTACGACGCTCTGGGAGAGACCCACGCGCTCTACGCAGAAGCGTTCAGCCGCAACTCGATCAACGGCGCCGGCTTGAGGCTCGATGCCACCGTGCACTACGGCGAGCTCTACGACAACGCCTTCTGGAATGGCAGCCAAATGGTCTTTGGAGACGGCGACGGCCAGATCTTCCAAAGGTTCACGAAATCACTCAGCGTCATCGGGCACGAACTGGCACACGGTGTCACCCAGTACACCGCGGCCCTCGCCTACCGGAACCAGGCGGGCGCACTCAACGAGTCCATGTCCGACGTCTTCGGCGTCCTGGTGGAGCAGCACGCAAAGAAGCAATCCGCCGCCGAGGCCAGCTGGCTGATCGGCGAGGGATTGTTCACCGACGCCGTTCAGGGCGCCGCCCTCAGGTCAATGAAAGCCCCGGGGAGCGCGTATGACGATGACGTGCTCGGCAAGGATCCGCAACCGGACTCCATGGACAAGTATGTCCGCACCACGGCGGACAACGGCGGCGTCCACATCAACTCGGGCATCCCCAACCGGGCTTTCGCCCTGGTTGCTTTGGAGCTGGGAGGCAATGCATGGGAGGCGCCGGGACACATCTGGTACAACACGCTGACAAACGGCTCCCTACCCGCCACCTGTACCTTCGGGCGCTTCGCAAAGGCCACATTGGCGTCGGCGACGGAGCTGTTCGGCGCGGATTCACCCGAGCATGACGCCGTCCGGAAGGCGTGGGAAACTGTGAAGGTAAAGCTCTAGCTACACCCTCCGGAGCAGTGGAAGCCGCGAACATGAAGATCACCGTCCAGCGCAGCGGCGGCGTCGCCGCGATCACACGCGTCTGGACCGTGAATGCCGCCAGCTCCGAAGACAGGCAGCGCTGGATGCCGATCGTCGAGGCGTGCCCGTGGGACCAGGTGTCGTCCCGCAGGCAGGCAGGCGATCAGCCAACCACGCGGGGGCTTGGGGAAGCCGATCGCTTCATGTATTCGATCCGCGCAGGCCAGCACCGGGCCACGCTGCCGGAGACCGCCGTGACCGGGCCGTGGCACACCCTCGTCGAGAATGCCAAGGCGGAGGGCCGGGAGACCCTTCACCGCTAGCGCGTTTTCGTCGGGCTCGTGGCGTCTAGCTGTACTCAGCCAGTAGGTTGGTTGCACCTGCTGATGGGTGGTTTGCCTCCGAGGCTGCCGTGTGGCCGGTGGTTGTTGTAGAAGTTTAGCCATGGCTGCAGAGCATCCGTGCGCGCTTGGTTGGACGTGAAGGGTTGCCGGTAGGCCCAGCCTTCCTGCAGGGTTCGGTTGAAGCGTTCGGCTTTGCCGTTTTGCCAGGGGTGGCGGGGTTTGATCAGGATGTGCTTCGCCCCCAGTGCGGCCAGCGCCTCCTGGAAGTCGCGGGAGAGCCGGTAGGCAAATGCGTTGTCAGTCATGACCCGTTTCACCGGTGCTCCCTGGGCTGCCATGGCCGTCGCGGCCCGGGTGAGGAATCCGGCGCAGGTAGGGCCTTTCTCATCCGGCAGGACCTCGGCGTAGGCGAAGCGGGTGTAGTCATCCACGGCGACATGGACGTAGTCAAAACCAAGCTTCTGGTCTGAGGAGCGGTGGTTGGCCGGGCTTTGGGACGGGTCGGCCCGCCAGCCCCCGCCGTCCGGGATCCTGCCTAGTTTCTTGACGTCGATGTGGATCATGTCGCCGGGAGCGTCTCGTTCGTAGCGGCGGTCGGTGGCCCGGGAAGCCCGAATCCGTTCCCCGGTCACCGGGTCCAGGTCCCACAACCTGGGCATGGCCGCCCTGGCCAAAATCCGGGAGACCGTCCTGGCGCTCGTGCCGCAGCGCAAGGCCAGGCCCGTTGGCCCTTCACGGCGTTCCACGCGCTGGATAAGGACATCGGCAACGACTTTCGCTGAGGTGGCGTGGGGGCACGACCTGGGACGAGAGCTGCGGTCCTCGAGTCCGTCCCAGCCGTGGGTCCGGTACCTGCTGATCCAACGGTGCGCGCAGGTCCTCGAGATGCCCATTTCCTTGGCCACATGGGCCACTGGACGGCCGGCGAGGACGCGCTCGATGATGATCCGCCTACCGTTGGGAGTCAGGCGGGCATTACGGTGGGACATGAAGACCTCTTAGTCGTTGGCTGTGTGTGGTAACCACCAACCTAAGAGGTCTTCACCTATTCACGATGTAACCAACGTCCTGACTCAGTACATCTAGCTGGCTTCGGCCAACTGGCCCCGGAAGGCCCTCCTGTACGACTGCGGGCTCGTGTCCAAGACCTTGGCAAAGTGGTGCCGCAGCAACACTGAATGCCCGAACCCTGCAACACGTGCAACCTCGTCGATGTTCAGCTCTGTGGCTTCCAGGAGTTCCTGTGCCCTGAGAACCCGCTGCGAGTTGAGCCAGGCGGCCGGTGTGGCGCCCGTTTCAGCCCGGAAACGTCGAGCGAAGGTCCGGGCGGACATGTGGAGCCTGGCCGCCAGTTCGTTGACGCTGTGGTCCCGATCGAGATTCTCCACCATCCAGCGCAACAGCGCCTCCATGGGCGCAGAACCACACGTGGGCATGGGCCGGTCGATGAACTGGGCCTGTCCGCCGTCCCGGTGCGGCGGAACCACCATGTCGCGGGCAATGGCTGCTGCCACGTTGGCGCCCAACTCCACACGGACCAAGTGCAGGCAAGCGTCAATGCCAGCAGCTGTTCCCGCGCTCGTGATGATCCTCCCGTCCTGGACGTAGAGCACGTTTTCATCCACGTGCACCTCCGGGTACCTGCCCGCCAGATCCTGTGAGTAGTGCCAGTGCGTAGTGCAGCGGCGCCCATCCAACAACCCCGCCCGGGCAAGGGCGTAAGCGCCGGAACAAATAGACATGACCCACGCCCCGCGCGCATGCGCCGCCCTCAGCGCCTCCAGCACTGAATCCGGTACCTCCTCGTCTCTGCCGTACGGCGCCATGATGACTAGGTCGGCATCGGCCGCGGCCTCCAGCCCAACTCCGACATGCATCGACAAGCCGGATTTCATCTTCACGTCTCCCGGGTCGGGAGTGCACACCCTGAAGTCAAAGCCAGGAACGCCACTCCCCCGGTCCGAGCGATCAATGCCGAAGACCTCGCAAGCGGTCCCGAACTCGAAGATCGAGAAGTTAGGAACAACAATGATTGCTACCGTTTTCAACATAGTTCCAGTGTGGCAGAAAATTGTCTAAATGGGTCATTACTGCCACTGTTTTGTGATCCGTCTCGGGAACACGATGGAGTCATGGAATTCATCGGAGTCTTAGCCTTCATCATCCTCATCGCCAACATCGCCGCTTCCGTCTCAGCAGTCGTTCGGAACGGGCGCGGCCACTCTTACCAAGACCATTCCGAGCCTTGGACCGCACCGGAACTGCCAAGCAACGCCTGCTGGACGCTGCGGGCTTTCTAGGCATCCGGGCCGGACCAGCCCTCCACAGGGACGACTTTTGTCCGCATGGTGCGCTGGATTCGATCCCAAGATCCAGACGTTCGCCAGGCTGCTGCAGTTGCTGTCCTTGCTGCAGGTCCGGCATCGATAAACTCCGCAACCTGCGGATATCCCGTCCACGCATTGCCCGGCATAGCCGGTGGATACCAACCGGGCGCCGGAGCCCAACTCCCTCGCCGTCGCGCTAGGACCGGACTCCGTGACGGCGGGCCCAGTTGCCGGTATCGGAGAAGCCTCGGTTCGCGCGCTGGCCAAGCTCGAGCAGGTGGTGCCCGCACGCCTCCGCCCGAAGTTCGCGATGCTCAAGGCGGCGGTCACCACCCTTCCGAGCAATGCCGAGCCGGCTGGGCAAAGCCGCCGGGCGCCATAAACTGCAAGGCGACGCGCCGCCACAGTAGACTGTCAGCAGCCATGACACTTCATATTTCCTACCCCGCAGAGCTGCCGGTCTCCGAGCGCCGCGAGGACCTGATGGCGGCCATCGCCGCAAACCAGGTGACCATCATCGCCGGCGAAACAGGTTCCGGCAAAACCACCCAGATCCCCAAAATGTGCCTGGAACTCGGCCTCGGGGACAAGGGCCTGATTGGCCACACCCAGCCGCGCCGCCTCGCTGCCCGCACCGTTGCAGAACGCATCGCCTTCGAGATGGGCGTGGAGATCGGGCAGGAAGTGGGCTTCCAGGTCCGCTTCACCGGCGAGGTCAGCAGGGCCACCAAGATCAAGCTCATGACCGATGGCATCCTGCTCGCCGAAATCCAGCGGGACAAGCTGCTGCGCAAGTACAGCACCATCATCATCGACGAGGCACACGAACGAAGCCTTAACATCGACTTCATCCTGGGCTATCTCAAACGGATTCTGCCGCAAAGACCGGACCTGAAGGTCATCATCACGTCCGCCACGATCGACCCCCAGCGTTTCGCGAAGCACTTCGGCAGCGAGGAGGAGCCAGCGCCGATCATCGAGGTTTCAGGGCGCACCTACCCGGTGGAAATCCGTTATCGTCCTCTGTCCCAACCGGCCTGGGGCCCGGTCGACGGTGACGATGCGGACGCGTCCGACGACGAACTCGAGGAAGACCGCGACCCCCTCGACGCCGTGTGCGACGCCGTCGATGAACTCGCCCAGGAAGCCCCCGGCGACATCCTGGTCTTCTTCTCCGGCGAGCGCGAGATCCGCGACGCTGCGGAAGCCCTGAACGGCCGGATCCAAGCCAACCGCAGGCTTGCGGGCACCGAAGTGCTGCCGCTGTTTGCCCGGTTGAGCCTGCAGGAGCAGCACAGGGTCTTCAACCCGGGCGGCAAGCGGCGGATCATCCTTGCCACGAACGTCGCGGAGACCTCCTTGACGGTGCCCGGCATCAAGTACGTCATCGACACAGGTACAGCCCGCATCTCGCGCTACTCGCACCGGACGAAGGTGCAACGCCTGCCGATCGAGCGTGTTTCGCAGGCTTCGGCGAGCCAACGCTCGGGCCGTTGCGGCCGCGTCTCCGAAGGCATCGCCATCAGGCTCTATTCCGAGGAGGACTTCGATTCCCGCCCCCAGTTCACTGATCCGGAGATCCTGAGAACAAACCTTGCCGCCGTCATCTTGCAGATGACGGCCATGGGCGTGGCCCGCAGCCCCAAGGACATCGAGAACTTTCCGTTCGTTGAGCCACCGGACTCCCGTGCCATCAACGACGGCGTCACCCTGCTGCGCGAACTCGGCGCCTTAAGCCCTGCGCGCACGGGCAACGGCGGGGTTCCCCCCACCGGAGACCGGGGCAACGAGCGCACGGCGGGCGGCCTGACCGCCGTCGGGCAGAAGTTGGCCCAGCTCCCGGTGGACCCTCGGCTTGGCAGGATGATTGTGGAGGCCGGAAAGCGCGGCTGCGTCAAGGAAGTCATGATCCTCGCGGCGGCTTTGACTATCCAGGATCCGAGAGAGCGCCCGAGCGATAAGCAGCAGCTTGCGGCGGAGAAGCACGCACGTTTCCGGGACGAGAACTCGGACTTCACCGGATTCCTGAACCTGTGGAACTACATCCAGGAAAAGCAGCAGGAACTCTCCTCCACGCAATTCCGCCGGCTGTGCAGGAACGAGTTCATCAACTATCTGCGCGTCCGCGAATGGCAGGACCTCTTCCAGCAATTGCGCCAGCTCGCCAAGCCGCTGGGCATCACTATCGACAACAAGCGCGAAGCCGACCCTGTCGGCAACAACGAGGGAATCCACATCAGCCTGCTCTCGGGACTGCTGAGCCACATCGGCATGCTGGATGAACGCAAGCGCGAATACGCCGGAGCACGCGGCAGCCGTTTCGCCATCTTCCCGGGCTCGGCATTGTTCAAGAAGTCGCCGGCCTTTGTCATGGCCGCGGAATTGGTGGAAACAAGCCGGCTGTGGGCCCGGGTCGCGGCGAAGTTCGATCCCTTGTGGGCCGAACAAGTAGCACCGGACTTAGTGAAGCGCTCCTATAGCGAACCTCATTGGTCCGCCCGGACGGGCTCGGTCATGGCGCACGAAAAGGTCATGCTCTACGGGGTGCCCATCATCCCGAACCGCCGCATCAACTACGGCAGGATCGACCCCGAGCTCTCCCGCGAACTCTTCATCAGGCATGCGCTCGTTGAGGGCGACTGGAAGACCCACCACAAATTCTTCCACCGCAACCGCGCCCTGCTGCATGAGATCGAGGAACTCGAGACTCGCATGCGCCGCCGCGACATCCTGGTGGATGACCACACCCTCTTCGAGTTCTACGACGCCAGAATCGGCGAGGATGTGGTCTCCGAACGCCACTTCGACAAATGGTGGAAGGAAACCCGCCAGCAGAACCCCACCTTGTTGGACTTCGACCAATCGCTGCTCATCAGCGAGGACGCCGAGACCTTGGATGATTCTGCCTATCCTAAAACCTGGCTGCACAAGGGCTTTGAGCTCCCCCTGAGCTACGAGTTCCATCCCGTGGCTCCCGGCTCGCCGCCCAATCCCTCGGACGGTGTCACAGCCGAGGTTCCCGTGCTGTTCCTCAACCAGCTCGACGATGCTCCCTTCCGATGGCAGATCCCCGGCCAGCGGGTGGAACTCGTCACGGCGCTGATCAAATCGCTGCCCAAGCACATCCGCAAGAACTTCGTCCCGGCCCCGGATGTGGCCCGGCAAGCGGCCGCCGCCTTGGAAACCGACTTCGATCCTGCCTCGGACGATCTTGAGGCCTCGCTCGAACTCGTGCTGCGCCGTATCCGGGGGCACATCATTCCTCCAGGATCGTGGAATTGGGACGCCGTTCCGGCGCACCTGCGCGTCAGCTTCAAGGTAGTGGACAGCCGCGGCAAGGTGCTGGACGAAGGCAAGGACCTCGCTGCGCTCCAGGAACAACTCGCGCCGGCTACCCGCCGGGCGATCGCCGAATCCCTCGGCGCCACACCCGCGACGACAGCACGCGCCAAGGGTCCTCAGGGCACCAGCGCTCCTGCGTCCGGCGGTCCAGGCTCCCGCGGGGGAAACGGCAGTGTCAGAGGGACCCAACAGGGCGCCGGTTTCCTGTCCGAGCAGTCCGGCCTCACAGCGTGGACTTTCGGCGCTCTTGAACGCCAAGTGACCCGCACCGTGAAGGGGCACGATGTCACGGGTTTCCCCGCCCTCGTCGACGAGGGAAAATCTGTTGCTTTGCAGGTTTTCCAGACCCGTGCGGAGCAAGAGTCAGCCATGCGCGGCGGCGTCATCCGGCTGCTGGCGCTCCGGGTTCCCGCCCCGGACCGCTACGTCCTGGAACACTTGAACAATACGGAGAAGTTAACCTTCAGCCAGAACCCTCATGGCTCTGTGAGCGCCTTGATCACGGACTGCGTCCTGGCGGCAGTCGACAAGCTGACCCCGGCCGACCTTCCTTGGGACAAGGAAGCGTTCGATGCGCTGTACGAGGTGGTCCGTGCGGAACTGATCGACACCGTCTTCACGGTGACGGCCGTCGTCGAACGCGTTTTGGGGAGCGCCCGGCGGATCGAGAAGCAACTCAAGGGAAGCACGAGCCTCGCCTTGGTCAGTGCCCTCAATGACATGAAGAGCCAGTTGGGGCAACTTGTGTTCCCGGGTTTTGTGGCACAAACGGGCTACGCACAGCTGAGTCAATTGCCTCGGTATCTGAGCGGAATCGAGAAGCGCCTCGAAAAGCTCCCGAACAACGTCCAGCGGGATGCGTTGAACATGTCCGTTGTGCAGGCTTTGGAAGACGACTACGACGACGCAGTCTCCGCGCTGCTGCCTGGCCGCCGGGCAGGCGCCGAGTTAACACGGGTGCGCTGGATGATCGAGGAACTCCGGGTGAGCCTCTTCGCGGTCGAGCTCGGCACAGCCTACTCGGTCTCGGAAAAGCGCATCCGGACGGTGCTCAACCAAGCGCTGGCGCCGGCCTAGCCGGTACCAGCGCTTACGACGCCCCCTCCTGCACAAGATGTGCAAGAGGGTTTCGGGGTTTTCCACCATAGCTGAGCGGGCGTTTGGGGAAAGGGCGAAAAAGCTGAGCGGGCCCCTATGTTTTTTGTCAAGCTGCTGTGGGTGTTCGTGCTTGGTAGAGGGTTCCGTCTCGGAGCATGGCGTAGAGGGTGTCGCAGCGGCGTCTGGCGAGGGCGATGAGGGCTTGGTTGTGTCGTTTTCCTTCGGCTCGTTTGCGGTCGTAGTAGGCGCGCGAGAGCGGGTCTTTCAGTGCGGCGAAGGCGGAGAGGTAGAGGGCGCGTTTGAGGACTTTGTTGCCTTTCCGGGAGGCGCGGTCGGCACGGATGGAGGTCCCGGATCGCCAGGTCACCGGTGTCAGGCCTGCGTAGGATGCCAGGTGCGCCGCTGAGGCGAAGTCTTTCCCGACGACTTCGGTGAGGATCCGTGCTGCTGTCCTGACGCCGACCGCCGGCAGTGACGTCAGGACGTGGTGAAGAGGGTGGGCCTCCACGAGGGCTTCGACCTGGGCATAAACGGTAGCGCGGGCTTCGTGGAACGCGGCGAGCATGCCCGCGAGCTGGGGCAGCACGATCGTGGCGGCGTTCGTGCCGACCACGACCACGGTTTGCTTGCCCAGGGCCTCGATGATCTCATCGGCGAGGCGTTCGCCCATCCGGGGCGCGAGCTTTCCCAGCCGGTTCCCGATCCGGCGCCGGCCGGCATGACGCAAGGCCTCCGGGGTGGGCCAGGTCCGCAGCAGGTCCAGCACGGCAGGGTGGTCCAGGCGCGGGCCAAGAACACGCTCCAGTGCCGGGTGGATCTGGGTGAGCAGACCGCGGATCCGGTTGGAAGTCGCAGTGATCTGTTTGGCCAGGTCATCGTCGAAACCGCAGAGCATGCTCAGCTCGGCGAGCTGGGTGTCGGCGAGTTGGACCGAGCGCAGGGCGTGGGGCATGGTGCGTGCGGCGTCGGCGATGATGAACGCGTCCCGGGCATCGGTCTTCGCCTCTCCCGGGTGCAGATCCGCGATCCGCCGCATCGCCAGGCCCGGCAGGTAACCGACGGGCATGCCGGCGGCCTGGGCCACGGCCACCGGGAGCGCCCCGATCGTCGCGGGCTGATCGACGACCAGCAACGCCTGTCCGTGGCCTTGAAACTCGGCCAGGATCTCACGGATCCGGGCCTCGTCATTGGGCAATGCCCGGTCCAGCAGCTTCTTCCCGGCCCGGTCCAAGGCAACGGCGTGGTGTTCGCCCTTGCCGACGTCCAAGCCAATGAAAACGTCAACGGTTTCGTGGTTTCTGATCACCTGGCACCTCCAGTCGCGGGTCATCCTCCAGTGCCGGCCCGTCAGCGGTGTCAGGGCCCGGCATCCACGTTACGCACGACGATCCCAAACTGTCCTGCCCCTATTAGCGGTCTCCCTGGCACCTGCCAAGCCCCGGTGACAACACGCTCAGGATCATGCATCGACAGAGCGTCACAATCATGCCGGGACGGCAGGCCAACACACCCATATCCTGCACCAGGAAAGGGCTACGAAAAAGGTAACGGGCGTTTGGACCGTTGGTGAGGTGTCGACGTCGACCGCCCGCCTCATTCCGCCGCCCCCGCGGATGTGCCTGCGGGCACCGACGCTCGCTCACCTTTCGCGGTCATTCTTTCAGCCCTCCTGCACTTATGAGGGTCGCGAGCGAAACCCTCCTGCACAGGATGTGCAAGAGGGTTTCGGGGTTTTCCACCATAGCTGAGCGAGCGTTTGGGGAAAGGGCGAAAAGGTGATCGGGCGTCGTGGCTCAGTCCGCTGGAACGAACTCCCCGTGCCCGGCGGCACGGAGCGCGGCACGGAGCTTCACACCGCTGGCATCCATGATTGCGGGGTCCGGGTGGTGGTCAACGGTTCCGAAGTCGAAATCGGCCAGGGAGGTAGCCGGGAACACGTGCACGTGGAAGTGCTCCACTTCGAAGCCCACCACGGAAAGGCCTGCCCTCGGTGCACCGAACGCCTTCACTTGGGCTTGGCCGATTGTCTGCGCAACGGCCATGACTTTGTTGAGAAGCTCGGGGGCGACGTCCGTCCAACGGTCCACCTCCTGGCGGGGTACCACCAAGGCGTGTCCCTGGGTGAGCGGAGCGATGGTCAGGAACGCCACCACGTCGTCATCCTTCCAGACAAAACGTCCAGGGATCTCGCCGTTGATGATCTTGGTAAACAGGGTGCTCATGCGTCTGCCTTTTCCGAAGGGGTCTGAAGGGTCTTGGTGTCGAGGACGAACCGGTATTTCACGTCACCCGCAACCATGCGGTCGTAGGCCTCGTCGAGTTGCCGGGCGGTGACCATTTCGATGTCGCTGACCACGCCATGCTCGGCACAGAAATCCAGCATCTCCTGGGTCTCGGCAATGCCGCCGATCAATGATCCCGCGTAAGCGAGCCGGCGCCGGATCAGCGCACCCGGGCTGACGGGGGGCATCGCCGCGGAAGGCAGCCCCAACTGGAAGAGTGCGCCGTCAAGGCGCAAGGTGCGAAAATACGGATTCAAGTCGTGGGGCGCCGCAACGGTATCGATGATGACGTCGATGGTGCGGTTGGCGTTCTCCATGGCTTCGGGGTCCCTCGAGAGGATCACCTCATCCGCGCCGAGTTCCCTCGCTGCCTCGATCTTGGCATTCGTCGTCGTGAAGACCACCACGTGCGCGCCCATCGCCTTCGCAATCTTGACGGCCATGTGGCCCAGTCCCCCGAGTCCGACGACGCCCACCACGTCCCCTTCCTCGACATCGAAGTAGCGCAGCGGCGAGTAGGTGGTGATACCCGCGCAGAGCAATGGCGCCACTGCGGCCGGGTCAAGGCCTTCGGGCACGCGCAGCACGAAGCGGCGGTCAACCACCACCGAGGTGGAGTACCCGCCCTGGGTAATGGAGTCACCGTTCCGGGGATCCTTGACGCCGTAGGTGCCCACGTTTCCGCGTTCGCAATACTGCTCCAGGCCATCGAGGCAGCTTTCGCACTCACGGCACGAATCCACCATGCAGCCGACGCCCACCAGGTCGCCCGGGGCGAAGTCGTCGACGGCGGAACCCACGCTGCGCACGCGGCCCACGATTTCGTGGCCGGGGACCAACGGATAGCTCTGGGCCCCCCATTCGCCGCGTGTCGCATGGACATCGGAGTGGCATAGTCCACAAAAATCGATCTCGATCTCGACGTCGTCTTCCTTGGGAACGCGGCGGGCAACCGTCAGCGGGACAAGGCCGCTGACCGCGGACGTGGCGCCGTATGCGGCCACGAGGGTCGGGACGCCGCCCGCCGGTGCTGGCGAGGGGATGGTATCGGCTGCTTCGTCAATCGGGAGGAGCGGCTTGCCAAGGGGCGGGGGAACGGGGCGTCCGGGAGTCATGCTTCGACGCTACCCCTGCGGGATGATTATTTGCCACTCCGCGCAGCCAGGCGCCGCCTTCACTCCAGATGAGACCCACTCCAGCCAAGTCTCACTGACCCGGAGTGCCCAGGGGCGCAGCTCCGGTGACCACGGGATTGGAGTCCAGCGAAGACCATTGCGAAAAGGAACCCGGGAACAGTGCCGCCCTGAACCCGGCAATTTCGAGGGCGGCGATTTCGTGGGCAGCCGTAACGCCGGAGCCGCAGTAGACCGCTACCTTGCTGCCCTCGCCGATACCCAGGGCTGCAAATCGGTTGCGGAGCTGGGCTGCACGAAGGAACGTTCCGTCCGGTCCGAGGTTGTCCGCAGTAGGAGCGCTCAAAGCGCCCGGAATGTGTCCAGCGCGCGGATCGATAGGTTCGATTTCGCCGCGGTATCGCTCCCCGGCCCGGGCATCGAGAAGAATTCCGTACTTGTGCCAGTCCGCCGCCTCGTCCAGGGTGATGACATCCATGTGGCCGTGACCAAGCACGACGTCGCCCGGAACCGGTGGTTGCTCGTCCTGCGCCAGGGGGAGGCCGGCCGCGCGCCAGGCGCCCAACCCGCCGTCAAGCAGGAAGACGGAAGGGAAACCGGCGTCCCGGAGCAGCCACCACAACCGCGCCGCCGCAGTGCTCCCGGTGTCGTCGTACGCAACCACGGTATCGCCGTCGTTGATCCCCCAAGCACGCGCGCTTCGCTGCAGGGCGGCGGTGGGCGGCAAAGGGTGCCTGCCCTGGCCCTCGGCTGAAGGATCGGCAAGCTCTTGATGCAAGTCCACATAGACCGCACCGGGGATATGCGCCTGACGGAAGTGCGAATGGCCGTGCGGATCGCCCAACACCCACCGAACATCGAGCAACACGGTTCGCTTGCCCGCATCCATGCGGTCCTTGAGCGCAGCTACGTCAATGAGGGTGGCCATCGAATCTCCTTCGTTTTGCTGTGGTCTACCAAACGACTTCGAGGCAGCTGCCGTGCACCCGCCAAGCGGCTACCAGCCTATCCTTGGCCGAAGGCAACGCCGGTAGGCTGAATCGGTGAGCACTCTACGCAAGCAGGACCGAGCATGGGCCAGCGAGGCAATCCGACGGATCGAAGCCGAGAACAACCGTTCGGCGGACACGCACCTCTATGCCGTGCCGCTCCCCGAGCACTGGGGCGTCCAGCTCTATCTCAAGGACGAGTCCACACACCGCTCAGGCAGCCTCAAACATCGCCTGGCCCGCTCACTCTTCCTTTATGGCCTGGTCAACGGCTGGATCACGGAAGGGACCACCATTGTGGAGGCTTCGAGCGGCAGCACCGCAGTCTCGGAGGCATACTTCGCCAGGTTGATCGGACTTCCATTCATCGCCGTCATGACCCGTACCACCAGCCCGGAAAAAATCGCCCTCATCGAAGAGTTCGGGGGCGCCTGCCTGCTGGTGGACCACGCCTCCGAGGTCTACGCCGTGGCGGAGGAGGTTGCCCGCACGTCCGGCGGTTACTACATGGACCAATTCACCTTCGCCGAGCGCGCTACCGATTGGCGGGGCAACAACAACATCGCGGAATCGATTTTTGAGCAACTCGCCCTCGAAGAGCATCCGATACCCGAATGGATCGTGGTGGGCGCCGGCACCGGCGGGACCAGTGCAACCATCGGCAGGTATCTGCGCTACCGCTGCCACAACACACGGCTGGCCGTGGTCGATCCCGAAAATTCCGCCTTCTATCCCGGTTGGCGCGACGGCGTATCGGACTACTCGACGGGCATGCCGTCCAGGATCGAAGGCATCGGACGCCCGCGGATGGAGCCCAGCTTTGTCCCGGCTGTCATCGACACCATGATCCAGGTTCCCGATGCCGCATCGGTGGCCGCCATGCGTCACTTGCGCCCGCTGGCCGGCTTGCACGCAGGGCCCTCAACGGGAACCAACCTGTGGGGCGTCTACCAGTTGCTTTCAGACATGATGGCCCAAGGAAAGCGCGGCAGCATTGTGTCGCTCATGTGCGACGCCGGCGATCGCTACGCGGGAAGCTACTACAACCCGGACTGGATTGCCGAGCGTGGCTTGGACCCTGCCCCTTACGAGGCCATCCTGGCCGATTTCTTCGAGACAGGCACGTGGCCAAGCAACAGGTAGAAGACCGGGCGGACTGAGCTAGACCTCCACGGATTCCCGTGGCGACAACCGCGCATAGCTCGTCCCGTACTTCGCACCAATCCGGGTCACGTGGCCTTCCACCAAACCGCGTCCGAATTCGTTGAGCAAGCCATCGTGCACCGGATAGGCCTTGGGTGCCCGGACCGCGATCACGAAGTCAACCACCTCACCCACCTTCGACCACGGCGCGTGAATCGGAACGAGGAGGGTCTTGACGTCAATGCCATCCGGGACAACAAAGGAATCCCCGGGGTGGAAAACATTTTCGTCCACGAGGTAGCCGATGTTGGCCACCACTGGAATCTGCGCGTGGATGAGGGCATGCTGCCCTCCGAAAGACCGTATCGCGAAGCCGCCCGCTTCAAAGGAAATGCCGGGTTCGACGGCGTGCACCCGGCTGCCGTCGTCGCCCGCCTTCGCGGCCAGCTGGGCCGCGACGCCCGCGGGTGCGTGCACCTGCAGTCCTGGGTTTCCCCGCAACGCTTCGATGACGGCGTCTACGTCCACGTGGTCTGCGTGCTCGTGGGTGATCAGGACCGCGTGGGCGCCTGCCAGGGCTTCTCCGGACTCGGAAAAAGTGCCGGGGTCGATCACGAGGACCCGGTTGTCCTTTTGCAGGCGGACGCACGCATGGGTGAACTTGGTGAGCTTCATGCAGCCAGCCTAGGACCGAGCCTCCTGCGGTGTCCACGAACCGGTCGTTAAGCGTCCCGGCTGGTAATCTTGGTGCTTGCGAACATCCACATCGAAATGAGGCCACGAATGTCACACGGCGCCACTGCCGCCACGTCCGGGCCCGCACCCCAGCCGCTCCCGGCCGCGAAGGATCCTGCGATCAAGGAGCAGCGGGTCACCAAGCAGCGCCTGGCCGTCAGCGCGGCCTTGGATGAACTGGACGATTTCGTGAGTACCCAGGAGTTGTACAGGCTGCTCCAGAACAAGGGCGTTTCGGTGTCCCTGGCGACTGCCTACCGCATTCTGCAGTCGCTTGCCGACGACGGGCTCATCGACGTCCTTCGCAATTCCGACGGTGAAGCCGTCTACCGCCGCTGTGCGGTGACCGGCCACCACCATCACTTGCTGTGCCGCAATTGCGGCAAAGCCGTCGAGGTGGAGGCCCCGGCGGTCGAGACGTGGGCCGCTCGGGTAGCGGCCGAAAACGGCTACACCGAGGTGGCGCACACCGTGGAAATTTTCGGACTCTGTCCCGAGTGCACTGCAAAGAAAGCTGCGGGCGAGCTCTAGCCGGCTACCGTCCGGTCTTCCATTGCTTGACCGGTGGCGGCGTGGGGACGGACCACCCTGCCGTTGATTCCCTGTTTGGCGCGTATGTTGCCGATGATCCGGCACACCACATAGATCAGGAATGACAACGTGGTGACGTACGGGCTGATGGGAATCCTGCTGCCGAGCGCCAGGAGGATGCCACCCACCGTCGCCGTGATGGCAAAAAGCACGCTCAACAAGACCACGAGCCGCGGCGACGTGGTCACCCGCAGGGCGGCCGCGGCCGGGGTGATCAGGAGCGCCAGCACCAGGAGTGCGCCAACGATCTGGATGGACAAGGCGACGCTCACGCCAAGCAACACCATGAAGGCAATGGCCAAGCCACGGACAGGAACTCCCCTGGCCTCCGCCATCTCCGGGTCGACGCTGGCAAAGCTGAGCGGACGCCACATGGCGGCCAAGGCGATCATGACCACCACGGCTGTGCCCACGAGGGCTTGGAGCTGCACCGTGTCAACGGACACGATCTGACCGGTCAGGAGACCGAACTTGTTGGCCGCCCGGCCTTGGTAGAGGGCCAGGAACAAGATGCCAAGGCCCAGCCCGAACGGCATGATGACGCCAATGATTGAGTTCTTTTCCCGCGCCTTGGCACCCATGAGTCCGAGCAGCAATGCGGCCGCAACGGATCCTGCGAGCGAACCGAAAATGATGTCCGCGCCGATCAGCAAGGCGAAAGAGGCACCGGCGAAGGACAGCTCCGAGATGCCGTGCACCGCGAAAGCGAGATCCCTTTTCATGACAAAGGTGCCGACGAGCCCGCCGAGGAGGCCAAGGACGGCTCCGGCCCACAGGGAATTCTGCACAAGAGCCAGCAGTTCGCCGTAGTTTTCAAAGTTGAAGATGGTGTGCAGGATGCTGCCGAGATCCATTTAGTGGCCCTCCTCCACGCCGGCGTACGCGTCATCGTGATAGTGGGTAGTGGCGTCGGGAAGCCCTACGACGACGATCCTGCCGTTCGCGCGGATGACTTCCACATTGCTGTTGTACAGCTCCGAGAGGACTTCGGTCGTCATGACCTCCTGTGGTGTTCCAACCCGGAACCTACCGCCTGCGAGATAGAGGACACGGTCCACGTAGTCGATGACGGGGTTGATTTCATGGGTCACGAACACCACTGCGCTGTTCCGCTCGTGGCATTGCTGATTGATGAGGGAGCTGACCGCCTGCTGGTGGCGCAGGTCCAAAGACAGCAGCGGTTCGTCACATAGCAAGAGTTCGGGTTCGGCGGCCAACGCCTGGGCAACACGGAGCCGCTGTTGCTCTCCGCCGGACAACTGGCCAAGCGGCACGCGGGCGTAGTCGCTCGCCCCCACCAGCTCCAGGAGAGCATCGACGCGGTCATTGACGGCTTTGGCATTGATCCGCAGGCCCCAGCGGTGGCCGTCGACGCCGAGGGCTACCAGGTCCCTGGCCCGCAGGGGTATGTCCGAAGAAAACGACTTCTGCTGCGGAATGTAACCGATCTTTCGGCTGCCTCGTTGCACGGGCTGCCCGCCCACAGTCACTGTCCCCGAGTGGAGCCGCTGCAAACCGAGGAGGACCTTGAGGAAACTGGTCTTGCCACTGCCGTTGGGACCGAGCACGGCAAAGAACTCACCCGCCTGGATGTCCACATCGAGGTCCTTCCAGAGGGCCCGCTGGCCAAATTGAAGGCCCGCACCGCGAAGGCTCACTACCGGTGTCAAAAAGAATCCTCGATCCGTGGGTTTTGCAAAGCTGTGTTGCTGTTGACTTGCACATGAATAGCACCCTGCACTTGGAACGCATAAGGCCCCCCAGCCGCCCTGTACATCTTAGGACGACTGCGGGGCCCACCAGCTGACAATCTTGCCAAATGCCGTTTACTTGTTGAGTGCGGCGGCAACGTTGTTGACGTTGTCCGTCATCCAGGCGAGGTAGTCCTTGCCTTCCGGAAGCGTTTCGGTGAAAGCGACCACCGGAACTCCGGCCGTGGCTGCCGCAGCCTTCAGCTTTTCCGTCTCCGGACTGGACGTCTGCTCGTTGTAGGCCAAGAACCGAACGGACTTCGAAGTCAGCAAGTCACTCGTTTCCTTGACTGCCGCCGGTGGAACGTCCGAGCCGACCTCGATGGCATGACTAAAAGCTTCAGGAGTTTTGTTTTCCAGGCCGGCAGCGTCGAGCAGATAGCCCGGTACCGGTTCGGTGACAGCTACTGGAGCGGAGCCCTTGGAAGACTTGATCTGAGCCAACTTGGTCTTGAGCGCGGTCAGGGAAGACTTGAACTTGTCCGCGTTGGCAGTGAAGGTCTTCGCCTCGGCGGAGTCCAGGCTCCCGAGCTTCGCAGCCACAGTATCGGCTACCTTGCCCATGGCGTCGAAGTCATACCAGACATGCTCGTTGAACCCTTCGGGCACCTTGGCGGAAGCGCCCGAGCCAGCCGTCGGAAGGAGTCCGGACACGTTGACGGCAGTGATGATTTTGTCAGCGGAGAGCTTGCTGTCTTCACTCAGCTTGCTGAAGAAATCGTCGTAACCTGCGCCGTTGTCAATCACCAGTCCGGCCTTGGATATGGCCAGCTTGTCCTGGGTGCTTGCCTCGTAGGAGTGCGGATCCTGGCTCGTCTTGCTGATGATGGACGTCACGGACACCTTGTCTCCGCCGACGCTCTTGGCGATATCGCCGTAAACGCTGGTGGAGGCGACCACGTCAATCACCCCGGAGGGCGACGACGGCGCCGTCCCGGCAGGTGCGGCGCAGCCGGCTAGCAGGACGGCAACTGCCGCGCATGCGGAAGGCACTGTGGCAAGGGAAAAGCGGGCGGCAGCGTGACGCACGGGAAACCTCGGATCTACCGAATCAAACACAACAGGGAACTCAACGAGTGTATCCCTAAATGGGAATGATTCCTATTTAGGATTCTGGGGGCCTCCTGCCGGCCCCTTTCGAGGGCCGGCAGTCAGCTACCCGGGCGGGCAGTCAGCTACGCGGATCCCGATCCGCCAAAGCGCCGGATCCCCCTGGCTTGGGTGGCATCCCGGATCTCGCCAACGAGCTGCTCGATGACGTCCTCCAGGAACAACACCCCGAGGGTCGCGCCACCCGGGCCCACAACCCGGCCAAGATGCGAGCCGGTCCGCTGCATGACGGACATGGCATCTTCAATCTCGTCCTCCGGCGCAAGGTTCACGAGGGAACGGATCCGGCTTTCCGCAATCGGATAGCGGCGTCCTTCCTCCGGGATGGAAAGCACGTCCTTGATGTGCAGATAACCCGTCAACTCGCCGTCGTCGTCCAACACCGGGAAACGGGAGTAGCCCGTACGGCTCACTGCCTTCTCCAATTCGCGCGGCGTGGATCCGGGCTTCATCATCACGAGCTTGTCCAGCGGCACCATGACGTGCGCCGCGGTGTGCTCGGAAAACTCCAAGGCCCCGCTCAGCAGGCCGGCGTCGTCGTCCACCAGTCCGTGACGCCTCGATTCCTGGACGATCGATTGCACTTCCTCAAGCGTGAAGGAGGAGGTCACCTCATCCTTCGGCTCGATCTTCATTAGGCGCAGAATGTGGTTGGCCAACCAGTTCAGCGTCCAGATAACCGGCTTCACGAACCTCGCGATGTGGACCAGCGGAGGCGCCAGCAGCAATGCCGCCTTGTCCGCCACGGAAACCGAGATGTTCTTGGGGACCATTTCGCCAAACGTCACGTGGAGGAACGTGACCGCCAACAATGCAACCGCAAAAGCGATGACGTCCGCCAATTTACCGGGGACACCGAGCGTTTCCAACGGCGCACCCAGCAAATGGTGGATCGCAGGTTCGGCCACGAGGAGGATCAGCAGCGAACAAACGGTAATGCCAAGCTGGGCGCACGCCAGCATCAAAGAGACATTTTCCATAGCATGCAACGTGGTCTGGGCGCGCTTTGAACCATCTTGGGCCAAGGGCTCAATCTGGCTGCGGCGCGCGGACATCACGGCAAACTCGGCACCGACAAAGAAGGCATTGCCGATCAACAGCACCACGAGCCACAAGATTCCTGCCCAGTCGCTCATGCTGCACGTCCTCTGCGGGCGGTTTTGGCTACCGGGTTGCCGACGGCGTCGCCTGCCGAGTTGCCGGCGCCCTTGCCTAACCGTTTGCTGGCTTGCTTGCGGCTTTGCCAACCGGTCGATGCGCGCTCCGCAGTTCCCCCAGGATCAGCACTTTCGTGATCCGCATCGTCGTCGGGCTCCGGCGCCGTGGGGTGGAAGCAAATGCGGTCGATCCGACGGCCGTCCATCCGGGTGACGGCAAGGGTGCCACCGCCGGCCTCGACGATGTCGCCCACGACCGCGATCCGACCCAATTGGCTCATGACAAAACCACCCACGGTCTCGTAGGCGGGGTCATCAGGGACGGTCAGGCCGGGGATCTGCTCGCTCACCTCGTCCGGGCGCAAGAGTCCTGGGAAGTACCAGTCACCCGAGGCGCTTTGCAGCAATCCCGGCCGGACTTTGTCGTGCTCATCCGCCACTTCGCCGACGATTTCCTCCACCAAGTCCTCAAGGGTTGCGATCCCGGCGGTTCCGCCGTATTCATCAAGCACGACGGCGAGTTGCAGGTTGCCCTCGCGAAGTTCAAGGAGCAGGGAGTCAAGGTGGATGGTTTCGGGAACCCTCAGGACCTCGGACATGATGGCACCGGCCTGGAGCCTGCTCCGACGTTCCGACGGGACGGATACGGCCTTTTTGATATGGACCACGCCGCGGATGTCGTCCGCGGAATCGCCGATGATCGGGAAGCGTGAATACCCGGTACGCCGGGCAGCCTCGATAATGTCCGAGACGGGCTGCTCGGCGTCGATGGTTTCCACGCGGATACGCGGTGTCATGACATCGGCCGCCGTACGGGCCGAAAATTTCAGGGTCCGGGCCACAAAGTTGGCCGTACCGGCATCAAGGGTTCCGAGCTCCGCGGAACGGCGCACCAGGGAGGCAAGCTCGGATGGCGAGCGGGCGCCCGAGATCTCTTCTTTTGCTTCAAGTCCCACGAGGTTGAGCATCCTGTTGGAGAAGCCGTTGAGCACCATGATCGCCGGTTTGAAGACGGCCGTGAAGACCAACTGCGGGCGTGCCAACGCCCTGCCCAACGGAAACGCCAAGGCTATGGCCATGTTCTTGGGGACGAGCTCGCCAATCAGCATCGACAACACGGTTGCGAATGTCATGGCGAGGATGAGCGACAAGGACTGCGCGGCAGCCTCGGGCAGTCCGGCCCAAAGCAGCGGCCCGTGCAGCAAACTGCCAACGGAGGGCTCCATCACGAAGCCGGTCAATAACGTAGTGAGAGTGATCCCCAATTGGCAGCTTGATAGCTGCGTGGAAAGGGACTTCAAGCATTTGAGCAGCGCCGCAGCGGCGGGATCCCCGCCGTCGACGGCTCTTTGGACTGTTGCCTGGTCGAGTGCCACGAGGGAAAACTCGACGGCGACAAAGAAGCCCGTGCCAAGAATCAGGAGCACGCCGGAGAGAAGGAGAAGCCACTCCACTAGAGACCACCGGCGGATGGCGGGGAGAACTTGGGAAGCAGCCCCGGAAGGCCAGGGGCTGATTGACCCGGCGGGGGCTGGTCGGACGCAGCGGCTGAACGCTCCGCTGAACTGTCGGCCTGGAGCTCCGGGGTTTGATGGGCATGTGTACGGGTGTTGCCGGCTCGACGGGTGCGCTGCGAAGGGATCGCCAGACGGCTCCCCCTGCAGCTCCCAGGCCGGCACCTAGAATTACTGTCCATAAGAATCCCAGTCTACAGTCCGGCTGCCACCCGGCTTCACCCGCCCGCAACAAGGCCTGCATCCGCTTAAACCGGGGTATGAAACCAAGGAAGGAGGATCCCGCCATGATCCTGAAGCCGACAGGCGTCGGGATTGGCATGATTTAGGTCACCACTATTGGCAGATAGCTGCCGCCCGTCACTAGACTGGCTAGGGTCTGAGTTCGCGGGACCCAGACTCTGGCTCGCCTTGCACCCTGCATTTTCTCGGGCCAGCTGGAAATCAACACTCATGGAAGAGGCGTATTTCAAGTGCCAGAGCAGCCAAGCCACCGTCTACCCGAGGAATTTGGCGGAAACGAGTGGCTCGTTGACGAACTGTACGAGCGGTACCAGCAGGACAAGAATTCGGTCGACGCCAAGTGGTGGCCGCTTTTCGAGTCCTTCGACACCGCTGACGGCACTTCTTCCAACGGAACATCCGCAACCCCTGCAAACCCTCCCACTCGTGAACTTCCTGTCGTGGCACAGGCCGCAGCAACGGCAATGACGCCGGTTGCGCCCGTGGTTGCACCGGCAGCCGCTCCCGCCCCGGCCACCACTGTTCCGGCTGCTCCCGCAGCACCGGTCAAGAAGGCTCCGGCCACTGTCGCCAAGGACGGCGCACAGAAGCCGTCCGACGGCAGCCAGTCACAGCCGATCCCGGCACAGCTCCCCAAGAGCACCAAGGCACCCACTCCTCCGGAAGAGGACGTTGTCTCGGTCCTCCGCGGTCCCGCCAAGGCCATCGCTTCCAACATGGTCATGAGCCTCGAAGTTCCCACCGCCACCAGCGTCAGGGCCGTTCCCGCCAAGCTCCTGATCGACAACCGCGTCGTCATCAACTCCAACCTTGCCCGCGCCCGTGGCGGCAAGGTCTCCTTCACCCACCTCATTGGCTATGCTGTGGTCCGCGCTCTCTCCCAGTTCCCGTCGATGAACGTGTACTACGACGAAGTGGATGGCAAGCCCGTTGCCGTTCAGCCCGCGCACGTCAACTTCGGCATCGCCATTGACATGCCCAAGCCCGATGGCACCCGCCTCCTGATGGTCCCCAACATCAAGAAGGCCGAAACCATGAACTTCGCCGAGTTCTGGCACACCTACGAAGACCTCATCAAGCGCGCACGCAACGGCAAGCTCACGGCGGACGACCACGCTGGCACCACCGTCTCGCTGACGAACCCGGGCGGCATCGGCACCGTGCATTCCGTGCCCCGCCTTTCCAAGGGCCAGGCCGCCATCATCGGCGTCGGCGCGCTCGACTACCCGGCCGAATGGCAAGGCGCGAGCGAGAAGATCATCGCCCAGAACGCCATCAGCAAGATCCTCACGCTGACGTCCACTTATGATCACCGTGTCATCCAGGGCGCCGGAAGCGGCGAGTTCCTCAAGCTCGTCCACCAGCTCCTCCTCGGCGCCCAGAACTTCTATGATGAGATCTTCGAAGCGCTCCGCATTCCCTACGAGCCCGTCCGTTGGAGCCCGGACCTCCAGGTCGACCCAGCCGACGAGATCAACAAGGTTGCCCGCATCCAGCAGTTGATCCACTCGTACCGGGTCCGCGGCCACCTCATGGCAGATACGAACCCCCTTGAGTACGTGCAGCGCAAGCACCCGGACCTCGACGTCCTGACGTATGGCCTCACCCTGTGGGACTTGGACCGCGAGTGGCCCACCGGCGGTTTCGGCGGAAAGCCGATGCTCAAGTTCCGCGACATCCTGGGCGTTCTTCGCGATGCCTACTGCCGCACCACGGGCATTGAGTACATGCACATCCAAGAGCCCGAAGAACGCAAGTGGTTCCAGGACCAAGTGGAGCACCCCTACTCGAAGCCGAGCCGCGAAGAGCAGCTTCGCATCGTTTCCAAGCTCAACGCTGCGGAGGCCTTCGAAACCTTCCTGCAGACGAAGTTCGTAGGCCAGAAACGCTTCTCCCTCGAAGGCGGCGAATCCCTGATTCCGCTGCTGGACACCATCATTTCCGACGCGGCCGACGACGGACTCGACGAAGTCGCGATCGGCATGGCCCACCGTGGCCGCCTCAACGTGCTCACGAACATCGCTGGCAAGACATACGCCCAGGTGTTCCGGGAGTTCGAAGGCACCCAGGACCCCCGCTCCGTGCAGGGCTCGGGCGATGTCAAGTACCACCTCGGCACCGAGGGCACGTTCACCTCGGACAACGGCAACGAGACCAAGGTCTACCTCGCCGCAAACCCGTCCCACCTTGAAGCGGTGGACTCCGTCCTTGAAGGCATCGTCCGTGCCAAGCAGGATCGGCTGGACCAGGGCGAAGCGTTCCCCGTGTTGCCCATCATGGTTCACGGCGACGCTGCCTTTGCCGGCCAGGGCGTGGTGGCCGAAACGCTCAACTTGTCCCAGCTGCGCGGTTACCGCACCGGTGGAACCATCCACATCATCGTGAACAACCAGGTCGGCTTCACCACCGCACCGTCGTCCTCGCGCTCTTCGACATACTCCACCGACGTAGCCAAGATGATCCAGGCCCCCATCTTCCATGTGAACGGTGACGACCCCGAGGCCGTAGTGCGCATCGCGCAGTTGGCCTACGAGTTCCGTCAGCGCTTCCACAAGGACGTCATTGTCGATATGGTGTGCTACCGCCGCCGTGGACACAACGAGGGCGACGACCCTTCGATGACGCAGCCCCTCATGTACAACCTGATCGAAGCAAAACGCTCCGTCCGCAAGCTCTACACGGAATCCCTCATCGGCCGTGGCGACATCACCGAGGACGAAGCCGAGCAGTTGTTGCGCGACTACCAGGAACGCCTGGAGCGGGTATTCGCGGAGACCCACGCCGCTCAGACGTCGCCCATCCCGATCATCACGGCAGACTCTGCTGCGGTCTCGGACATCGAGCGTCCCATTGCCCAGCAGGCGGACGTCGGCACCAACGCCCCGGCCACTACGGCCATTTCGGCAGAAATGCTTCAGAAGATCGGCCAGGCACACCTCGATATTCCGGAAGGTTTCACGGTCCACTCCAAGCTCAAGCAGCTCCTTGAAAAGCGCGAGCAGATGTCCCGCGAAGGCGGTATTGATTGGGGCTTCGGCGAGATCGCGGCCTTCGGTTCGCTCGTCATGGAGGGCGTCCCTGTCCGCCTCGCCGGCCAGGATTCCCGCCGTGGCACCTTCGTGCAGCGCCACGCCGTCTTCCACGACCGCGCGAACGGCAGCGAATGGATGCCGCTGGGCAACCTGAGCGACAAGCAGGCCAAGCTGTGGATCTACGACTCCTTGCTGTCCGAATACGCAGCCATGGGCTTCGAATACGGCTATTCCGTGGAACGCCCGGATGCCTTGGTCTTGTGGGAAGCCCAGTTCGGTGACTTCGTCAACGGAGCACAGACCATCATCGACGAATTCATTTCCTCGGCCGAGCAGAAGTGGGGCCAGCGTTCCTCGCTCGTGCTCATGCTTCCGCACGGCTACGAAGGTCAGGGACCGGACCACTCGTCCGCCCGCATCGAGCGTTTCCTGCAGCTTTGTGCCGAAGACAACATGATCGTGGCCAACCCGACCACGGCTGCCTCGCACTTCCACTTGCTGCGCCGCCAGGCCTACAGCCGTCCCCGCAAGCCGCTCATCGTCTTCACCCCGAAGCAGCTTCTGCGCCTCAAGGCTGCAGCTTCGGCGGTGGAGGACTTCACCACGGGTGGGTTCAAGCCGGTCATCGGCGAGCACGAGCCCCTTCAGGGCCAGAACGTGGATCGCGTGATCCTGGTTTCCGGGCGCCTCTACTACGACCTGCTGTCGAACCGCCAGAAGACCGGCGACGCTTCGACGGCGATCATCCGCCTGGAGCAGCTGTACCCCTTGCCCCAGGCCCAGATCGAGGCGGAACTGGCCAAGTACCCGAATGCCGACATCGTCTGGGCGCAGGACGAACCCGCCAACCAGGGTCCGTGGCCGTTCATCGGCCTGAACCTGCCGCAGGCATTGGACCGCAAGGTCCGTCTCGTTTCACGTCCAGCATCGGCCTCCACGGCGGCCGGTTCCATGAAGCGTCACAGCGCCGAGCAGGCTGCCTTGCTCAAGCAAGCATTCGAGCGCAAGTAAACCCTCATATAAGAAGGCTGTCCGGCTGGAGGTTCAATACCCGTTTCCAGCCGGGCAGTTCTGTTTAATGGAACAGGTGTCCGGCAATCCTGCCGCCGACCGGGCACAGTGCAAGAACCGCAACGTTTGGTGAAGAGGTAACTGTGGAAGACAGGAAGCTGCGCATCGCAGCCGTTGGTGATGAACTGCTCGCCGGGCTCGGTGACCCCAGGGCACTGGGTTGGCTCGGAAGGGTTCTCGCCCGTACTCCCCAAGACGCCGTTCTGGTGGAGTGCTACTCTCTTCCCTGCCCGATGGAGGGCACCGAGGGCCTGGCAGGGCGTTGGCTCGACGAAGCCGGACGTCGTTTCAGCAATCTCCACGAGAACCGCCTCGTCATCGGTTTGTCCGGCCGGGACGTCGAATTCGGCGTATCCACCGCGCGGAGCCGCCTCAATCTGGCCAATATCCTGGACGGGGCTTCCCAAAGCAACATCGAAGTGTTCGTCGTCGGTCCGCCACCTAGGTTGGACCCGGCCCAGAACCGCCGGATCGCCGAGCTTAATGCCGCATTCGCCGACGTGACCACCCGCCGCAACCACCAGTACGTGGATACGTTCTCGCCCCTGCTCAACCACGAGCAGTGGCGCACCGATCTTGCAGCGAACGGCGGCACCCCTGGGCAGGCGGGCTACGGACTCATGGCGTGGCTTGTGTTGCACCGCGGTTGGTTCCAGTGGCTGAGGATCGCCCAGCCGGAATAGGCCCAAACAAACAGCTCCCCGCGCAGAAGGGCTTGCCAAACCGCAAGTCACGATATATCGTCAGTTCATAAACGCGATATATCGCAATATTTGGAGGGGTCATGTCAGAAGAAAACTGGACCGTCACCGGCCCGCAGACGATCGAGGTCGACGGCGTCCGCTCGCTCAAGCTGGGCATCGTCAAGGGCCGCTTCGACGTCGTCACCCATGACGAGCCGATCACCAGGATCGAAGTCTCCGAACTCGACGGTGATCCGCTGAGCGTCACCCTCGTTGACGGCCGTCTCGAGGTGCGCCACCAACTGCACGGCGCACAGGGCTGGTTCCGCAACCTGATGGGGACCGTCAACAACACCAGCGCCAACACGATCGTCATCAGCATTGCCTTGCCGGCCGGCGTCGACGTCGAAGCGGGAACCGTGAGTGGCGACGGCATGGTGTCGGGCGTCAATGGACACATCCGCCTCAACACGGTATCCGGGTCCGTGCTTGCGGACGGCACGCACGGCGAGCTTCACGTCAATACCGTCAGCGGCGAGGTGATCGCCCGGAACCACGACGGCGTCATGACCGCCAAGAGCGTCTCGGGCGAGGTCACGGCTTCGGGCCGCTTCAGGAACATCCGGGCCAACACCGTGAGCGGCGACCTGAGTTTCGACCTCCACGGCTACACGCAGGACTTCGGAGCCAATTCGGTTTCGGGCGACCTCACCATCCGTCTGCCCCACGACGTCGGCGTGGATATCGTGGCCAAATCGGCCAGCGGCACCGTGATGATCGATGATCAGCTATTCGCACAGCCAGGCGGCAAGGTCCAGACCATCGCGGGTCCGGACGAGCAGCTGATGGTGGTGCGCGCAAATTCCGTCTCGGGCAAGATCTGCATCATCCACGGGAGCGCACCGGCGCCCGGGCCAGCGCGCTCAGTCCCCGGAGAGAAGGCATTCTGATGCCGCCCGTCTTTGCCCACGGCGCCCTCCGGCTCTATTTGCTGGCACTCCTGGAATCGGGGCCCAAGCACGGCTACGAGCTCATCAAAGCCCTTGGCGAACGCTTCGGCGGGACGTACTCCCCCAGTGCCGGAACCATCTATCCGCGCCTCGGCAAACTTGAGGAGGAAGGGCTGGTTGCCACCAGCAGCGATGGACGACGCACCAACTACTCCATCACTGCGGCAGGGCTGGCCGAGCTCAACAGCCGGCGGCAGGAACTGGCCGACGTCGAAGACAACATTTCTGCCTCCGTCCGGCGGTTAGCCGACAATCTCCGCGAGGACATCCGCAGCAACATGCGTGGCCTACGCGCGGACCTGGCCGCAACCGCGGAGGCTGCGCGCGCCAATGCGAAGACCTCGGAATTCCAGTCGTGGGCGCGAAGCTACTCGCCAGAGGGCCAACGCATCCTCAAGGAGGCCGAGCTGATGGTCCAATCCTTCCGTGACGACCTCCGCATCGAGCTGCGGCAGCACGCGGTCTCCAAGGCCTTGACTCCGGTCGCCCTTGAAACCGTACGCACCGTCCTGGACCAAGCCAGGATCTCCATCCTGAATTCCCTCAGGGACTGAGCACGAATTTCCGCGCGAGCCCGGGTCCCGCGCGGTTCGCGGGGCGGCCCCCGGATGTGGGAGACTGGAGGGCAGCTTTATTGAGTATCAAGAATCTAAGGAGGCCAGCTATGAGCAAGCGTGCACGTAAGCGTCGTGACCGTAAGCGCGGCGGCGCAAACCACGGCAAGCGTCCCAACACCTAAGCCAGCGGCTTAGCGTAAGACTTAATGCGGAGGGCCCCGGAAACCATCAGGTTTCCGGGGCCCTTGCCGTTCCAGAATCTTTAGACGTCCACGGACTTCATCGCGTGGATCCTGTCAAGGATCGAGTTCTTGAGATTCTCGGGAGCAGCCTCCGTGCAGGAGCGCTTGACCACAGTGCGGATGACGCACTCAAGGTCGTATTGCTCGGTACACTCCGGGCAGTCTTCCAGATGCACTTTGATTTCTGCGATGTCCTCGCGCGTCAACGCACCATCGAGGTACTCATAGATACGCTGCATCCGAGCATCGTCGCAGTCGCCCAATCCTTGGCAGCTCATTTCCTTTTCTCCTGTTTTTTGCTTGCGGCCGCGCCCACGGCCAAAGCCTTTTCATCGGCGCCGGCGCTGATTCCCCGTTCTGCAGCGTAGTCCGCCAGCAGATCGCGCAACATTTTCCTGCCGCGGTGAAGCCGGGACATGACCGTCCCGATCGGGGTGTTCATAATGTCTGATATCTCTTTGTATGCGAAGCCCTCAACGTCGGCGAAGTACACCGCGAGCCGGAATTCTTCCGGTATGGACTGCAGGGCGCTCTTCACGTCCGAGTCCGGCAGATGATCGAGCGCCTCCGCCTCGGCAGAGCGGAGCCCCGCGGACGTATGGGATTCGGCCCGCGCCAACTGCCAGTCCTCGATCGTGTCCGAGTTCGATTGCAGCGGTTCGCGTTGCCGCTTCCGGTAAAGGTTGATGTAGGTGTTCGTCAGAATGCGGTACAGCCACGCCTTGAGATTGGTACCCGGCTTGTACTGGTGGAATGCCGAAAAAGCCTTGGTATAGGCTTCCTGGACCAGGTCCTCCGCGTCGGACGGATTCCTGGCCATGCGCATGGCGGCCGAATACAGCTGGTCGACATACTGCATGGCGTCGCGCTCGAAGCGCGCCCTCCGCTGCTCGGGGGTCTCGTTTGCAAAGTCAACGGCAATCTCGACGTCGGCCTCAACGGCTGCGTCGTCCACGGACGTCGTGTCCGCGACGTCCGTCGCTGCTTTATACGTGGCCGCTGCGGCCGGATCCATGGTGCTCATTGCATCCAAGTCTACTGTCACGCGCCGGGAGTTCATCGGCAGCCCCCGCCCGGGCGCAAGCTGTTCCTCGCGGTCCTTAACCAGGGTCAAAAAACCAACTCCGCTCCACTTGTGTCACAGGCGCGCCCAACACACACCTCAACCGAAGGTCCAGCCCTTACCGCACCCTCTTTTCACAACCGCAGGCTCCGGGCAAATATTCCGCAAAGATGCAAGACTAGAACCGACTGCACCCCGTGAACCCCGCACCACTTGAACGCAGCACCACTTGAACGCAGCACCACCTGACCATTGTGGCAAGCCCCCCAGGAGGCAAATATGTCCCTCGTCCGTTTTCTCGCCAGGCCAATGTTGGCGTCCAGCTTTGTCGTCGCCGGGCTGGACAAGCTCAAGAATGCGGATGACACTGCCCAGCAGCTTTCTCCGCTGCTGCGCCGCGCCGCTAAGTCGCTGCCTTTCCCTGCTGACGAAAAGTTGCTTGCGCGGGTCATCGGCGGCACGCAGGTAGGCGCCGGTGCGATGCTGGCCCTCGGCAAGTGCTCCCGGTTCTCGGCCACGCTGCTTGCCGGAATCTCGGTCCTCAACGCCTTTGTTGAATGGCGTTCCGCGGACATCAGCACCAAGGAAGGCCGCCTCGGCCGCCGCGCCCAGTTGCTCAAGAACATTTCCTTGACAGGCGGCGTTCTTCTTGCCGCCGTCGACACTGCGGGCAAACCCAGCCTCGCATGGCGCGCCGAGCACCTCGCCATGGACGCCAAGAAGGCCACGGGAAAGCAGATCAAGAAAACAGACCGGGCCGTCCGCAAGGCCGTAGACAACGCAGTTGGAGCATAAGGAAGCATGCCAGGAACCCCCGCCACGCAGACAGACGATTCAGGCAGCAGCCCGGCCTCCTCGCCCCCTCTGTGGCCCGCGCCTTTCGCGAACCGCCCGGTAGATGCCACGGTCACGGTTCCTGGTTCGAAGTCGCTGACTAACCGCTATCTCGTCTTGGCGGCCTTGGCCAACGGGCCATCCAGGCTGCGGGCTCCCCTGCACTCCAGGGACTCGGCGCTCATGGTCGAAGCCCTGCGCCAGCTGGGCGCCACCGTTACGGAGGTTCCCGGCGATGGCCAGTACGGCCCGGATATTGAAGTAACTCCCGTCGACCCGGCGATCGCAGCGTCAGAGACGGCCATCGACTGCGGCCTTGCCGGCACGGTCATGCGCTTCGTGCCGCCCCTTGCTGCGCTCCGCAACGGCGCTACGGTATTCGACGGCGATCCGCACGCCCGGAACCGTCCCATGGGCACCATCATCGAAGCCCTGCGAACCCTCGGAGTGGGAGTCAGCGGTGTGGACGGGCAAACGGCTAGCTCCCTGCCATTCAAGGTCTCCGGTACTGGCTCTGTTCGTGGTGGCCACTTGGTGATCGATGCGAGCGCCTCTTCGCAGTTCGTCTCCGCACTACTGCTGGTGGGTGCCCGCTTCGACGAGGGCCTTCACCTTGAGCATGTCGGCAAGCCCGTACCCAGCCTCGACCACATCAGCATGACAGTGTCGGTCCTGCGCGGCGTGGGTGTGCAGGTCGACGACTCCGTGCCGAACCATTGGCGGGTGTCCCCGGGCACCATTCAAGCCTTCGATCAAAGGATCGAGCAGGATCTCTCCAATGCCGGTCCGTTTCTGGCTGCGGCGTTGGCCACCAAGGGGACCATCCGCATCCCCAACTGGCCAACGAACACCACTCAGGTCGGCGATCTCTGGCGGAACATTCTTGCCGCTATGGGCGCCGTTGTCACGTTGGATAACGGCACGCTGACAGTCAGGGGCGGTTCCGACATCCTGGGCGGGGACTTCGACGAAACCAGTGAGCTTGCCCCCACCGTTGCGGCATTGTGCGCTCTCGCCTCAGGCCCCTCCCGGCTCACCGGCATCGCGCATCTGCGCGGACACGAAACGGACAGGCTCGCCGCACTCGTTGCCGAAATCAACCGGTTGGGCGGTGACGCCGAGGAAACCAGCGACGGCTTGGTGATCCGTCCCGCAACACTGCATGCCGGCGTCGTGCACAGCTACGCCGACCACAGGATGGCGACGGCCGGCGCCATCCTGGGGCTCGCAGTCGATGGTGTCCAGGTTGAAGACATCGCGACCACGTCCAAGACCATGCCCGAATTTCCGCAAATCTGGGCATCGATGCTCAGTGGTGGCCAAGCGGCCGCGGACACTGGTTCAACGGAGACAAGCAACTGACGATGGCTCGCGACGCAAGCTCCTGGGATGAGTCCGATGTACGGATCCGCCCCAACAAGAAGGGCTCACGCCCCCGCACGAAGGATCGCCCCAGCCACGACGACGCCGTGATCGGACGCATCGTTACGGTCGACCGCGGCCGTTACACCGCGATAGTAGGCGAAAGCTCGGACAATGAGCGCATCGTCATTGCGGCCCGTGCCCGGGAACTCCGGCGCTCCCCGGTGGTTCCCGGAGACTTCGTGGCACTCGTCGGCGACGTGTCCGGGGCACCGGACACTCTCGCCCGCCTCGTGCGCGTCGAAGAGCGAAAAACCCTCCTGCGGCGAAGCGCCGATGACACGGACCCGATCGAACGGGCAGTGGTCGCGAATGCAGACCAGCTCGTAGTGGTGGTTGCGTCCGCCAACCCGGAACCGCGGACCGGATTTATCGACCGCGCCCTGGTGGCGGCGTACGACGCCGGAATCGATCCGCTGCTGCTCGTCACCAAAGCGGATGTAAAGGATCCGACAGAACTGCTCTCCAACTACGTGAGCCTGGGTTTCCCCATCATCATCAGCCGGACGGCGGACGCAGGCGCCTCCGGCATCGATGCACGATCCGACGACGGTTTGTCCGCCCGCCTCGATAGCGATGCCGTCGGCCAGTTGCGGGACTACCTCGACGGGAAGGTCACCGTACTGCTCGGCCATTCCGGCGTCGGGAAGTCCACTATGGTGAATGCCCTCACCGGGGCCGAGCGCGCCACGGGCGGGGTCAACGCCGTGACGGGTCGCGGACGGCACACCTCGTCCTCTGCGCTTGCACTGAAGCTCAGCGACGCCCCTGGCGGCAGTTGGATCATCGATACGCCCGGCATCCGCTCCTTCGGCCTGGCCCATGTGAACCCGGACCGCATCCTGCATGCCTTCCCGGACCTGGAACCCGGAACGGAAATGTGCGAGCGAGGTTGTAAACACGATGCCGCCGCCGTTCGTTGCGGCCTGGATTCCTGGGTGGCTGATGGCCATGCCGGCGAGTCGGGCGCCGCGCGCCTCGCGTCGTTGCGTCGGCTCCTCGGTGCGGACCCGCGCATGGAAGCCCAGGAGGCGAAGGAACTCGGCACGGTCAATTAACAGTGGGGTCGACTGACTGCACGCCCCCTGCCGTCCTACCTCCCCGTTTCACCTGCAAATAGACGGTAGTTTGGAACCATGACCCAACCCGATTCGAGCTACAACGACGACCTGCGGCTGGCCCATGTCCTGGCCGACTCCGTCGATTCCCTGACCATGGAACGGTTCAAGGCACTGGACCTCAAGGTGGAGACCAAACCCGACCTGAGCCCGGTCACCGATGCCGACAAAGCCGCCGAGGAAGCAATCCGCGGGCAGCTCTCCCGTTCCCGCCCCCGCGACGCCGTTCTTGGGGAAGAATTCGGCAGCACCGGCCACGGCTCGCGGCGTTGGATCATCGATCCTATCGATGGGACCAAGAACTTTGTGCGTGGCGTTCCCGTCTGGGCAACGTTGATCGCCCTCGTGGATGAGGGAGAGGTCGTTGTGGGGCTTGTCAGCGCTCCCGCACTCGGCAAGCGTTGGTGGGCAGCCAAGGGCTCCGGCGCCTACATGGGCCGGTCGCTTGCCGCGGCCACCCGACTGAAGGTTTCCAACGTGTCGCGGCTTGAAGACGCTTCGCTATCCTATTCGGAGCTCTCCGAATGGAAGGAGCACGGTTCGCTGGACAACTTCCTCGGCCTTGAGAACGACGTCTGGCGCAGCCGCGCGTACGGCGACTTCTGGTCCTACTGCCTGGTGGCGGAGGGCGCCGTGGATATCGCCGCCGAGCCGGAACTTCAGATCTACGATATGGCGGCACTGGTCCCGATCGTGACCGAAGCCGGCGGGCGCTTCACGTCCCTGGACGGGGCGGACGGACCGTTCGGCGGAAACGCCGTTGCCACCAACTCGATCCTGCACTCAGAGGTCCTCAAGAGGCTCAACCCGGAACTCGACGACCTCTTCTGAAATAGTCTTCTCACTGAACAAACGACGGCGGACGCCACCTTTTCGGGGCGTCCGCCGCTTTTTCTTCGAAAAAAGGCACTCTTTCCGGCTTTGTAACAATCGGCTTAACAATCCGGGTCACATTGGAACCGGCTCCGCAGGTGTCCTACTCTCTTTACAGGTCACGAGTGCCAGCGCGAAACCCCGGTTTGCTGGCCGGCAACCCTCCATCGCGGCGGGGTGCCCCGGGTGACGACCCGGCCGGTCCGGAACGGATACGGCAAGCGCGGACCCCCTGCACGCAGGGGTCCCTCTTGAGTGAGGTCCCATGAGCACAGCCACGTTTACATCTCCCGCCATCCCACAGCAGCATGGCGTATCCCCGCATCCAGCGTCGCGCCCGTTGGCCGCCGTTACCGGCGCGGAACTGCAGGCCCCCCTGATCCAAGGCGGACACATCCGCTACGCCAACCTCGACTACGGCGCCTCGACACCTGCCCTGACCGTGGTTTCCGCCTACCTCAACGAAATCCTCCCGTACTACGCGAGTGTCCACCGCGGCGCAGGCTACGCCTCCCAGATCAGCACGTCGGTCTACGAGAACGCCCGCAACATCGTCCGTGACTTCGTTGGCGGGCGCGCGGACGATTCCGTGATCTTCACCCGCAACACCACCGATTCCCTCAATCTCCTGGCCGGTTGCCTGCCCCTCGAGGACGGCCGGCACGCCGGCGAGGTCCTCTACCTGGACATCGAACACCACGCCAATCTGCTGCCGTGGCAAAGAGTCCCCCACCGCAGCATCGTTGCGGCCGGAACTTTGACCGAGACTGTAGCCAATGTCCGAACGGCCCTTTCCCAGGGTGGAGTCAGCCTCTTGGCGGTCACCGGTGCCTCGAATGTGACCGGCGAAATCCTCCCCATCAAGACTCTCGCTGCCCTCGCCCACGAATTCGGCGCCAGGATCGTGGTAGACGCGGCGCAGCTCGCCCCCCACCGCCGAATCGACATCGCTGCCGCGGATGTTGACTACCTGGCATTCTCGGGGCACAAACTCTACGCACCGTTCGGTGCAGGGGTCTTGGTTGGCCGTCCTGATTGGCTCGACGCCGGAACGCCACACCTGGCTGGAGGCGGGGCCGTCCGCGAAGCGCGCCTTGATTCCGTCAGCTGGGCCACGGGGCCGGCCAGGCACGAGGGCGGTTCGCCGAACGTGCTCGGCGCTGCCACGCTTGCCCGGGCCACGCAGGTCATTGCCGGCCTCGACCACGACGAATGGCACGCCCATGAAGCGGCCATCCGCTCGCACCTTGTTGAGGGCCTCAGGGAAATCGACGGCGTGACCGTGCACCAAATCTTCAAAGACACTCCTCCCCAGGACACCATCGGCGTGGTGAACTTCTCGCTTCAGGGTTACGACGCCGGCCTGGTGGCCGCCTATCTTGCTGCCGAGCACGGGATCGGCCTGCGGGACGGTCGTTTTTGCGCGCATCCGCTGCTCAAGCGTCTCGGGCTTCCCTCCGGTTCGCTGCGGGCGAGTTTCGGCGTGGGTTCTCGGCTGGAAGACGCAACCCGGCTTATCGCAGGCATCCAGTCCCTCAAGTCCAACGGCCTCGGCTGGGACTACGTCGTGGACGCCGGCCGCTGGGTCCCCGCAAACGACCACCGCAGCTACCCGGAGTGGGCCCCCAACACTCCTGGGACCGCAGGGGCAGCGCCCTGCAGCACCGACTGATTGCGGTAGATTCGTAGGGTATTTTCACGCCCTCAGAAGGAGTCCCTGCGTGGCCCCGCGACCCAAAGGCATGTCAGCCGGCCCCAAGCTCCATGACGAACGGCGCCTTGAACTCGGTCAGAGTTTCCAGGACGGCGGAGAACACTATGACCGGGTCCGGCCCGGCTACCCTGCGGATTCGGCCGACTGGCTCCTGCCGGAAGGCGCACGGGACGCAGCCGATCTGGGCGCCGGCACCGGAAAGTTCACGGCGCTGCTCCTCGAGCGCGGGCTGGCCGTCTCCGCAGTGGACCCGTCCACTGACATGCTCACGCAACTACGCAAAACGTTTCCACAAGTGCTCGCTCTGGAGGGAACGGCCGAAGCAACTGGACTGGCCGATTCAGCATTCGACGTCGTCTGCGTTGCCCAGGCCTGGCACTGGTGCGATCCCCTCGCGGCCAGCACCGAGATCGCCCGGATCCTGCGCCCCGCCGGGGTGATCGGCTTGATCTGGAACCAGTTGGACACTTCAGCGCCCTGGGTCCACCGTTTGTCCCGCATCATGCATGCCGGTGATGTCCACAAGCCGGGCTTCCGGCCTGTGGTGGGGCCGGAGTTCGCCGGCCTCGAAAGTCACCTGACGCATTGGGAGGATCCCGTGACCCCGGCCGATATCCTGGAACTGGCGAAGTCGCGCAGCTACTACCTGAGGGCAAATGATGCCACCCGGGCCAAGGTCATGGGGAATCTTCACTGGTATCTCTTCGAACATCTGGGCCACGCTGAGCGCGAGCTCATCCCCCTGCCGTATCTCACGCAGAGCTGGCGCGCCTGGAAAGCCTGAGCCCGCTGGTTCGCGATAGGCTTGGAACCGTGAAGACCAGTGCGCTCTCCTCCTCGATCGAGGACTACGTCAAGGTCATCTACTCCTTTACGGAGTGGCAGGACAAACCCATCACGTCCACCCAGTTGGCGCAGCGGCTTGGCGTGGCCAATTCCTCCGTTTCGGAGATGGTCCGCAAGCTCAAGGACCAAGGTCTGGTGGACCACCAGCCCTACAGCGCCATTACTTTGACGCCCAGGGGAATTCAGCTTGCCTTGGGCATGGTCCGCAGGCACCGCCTCATCGAGACGTACCTCGTGCGGGAACTTGGTTACAGCTGGGACGAAGTCCATGACGAGGCCGAATTGCTCGAGCACGCCGTCTCGGACACCTTCATCGATCGCATGGCTGCCAAGCTGGGCAATCCCGCGCGCGATCCGCACGGTGACCCCATCCCCACAGCCGAAGGGTCCATAGCGTTGCCGCACGCACACCGGATGATCGAGCTAGACGACGGCCATTCCGGGAAAATCACCCGGATCAGCGACGAAAACCCCGAGCTGCTGCGGTACCTGTCCGCCGAAGAAATCGATCTGGATGCCACTATCCAGGTCATTGGCCGCAAACCGTTCGGCGGTGCGCTCGTGGTCCGGATCGGAAAGGGCCCCGGCAGCCGGGATTACGACCTCGCGGACGAGGTCGCCTCCGCCCTGTGGGTAGCTACAGACACCTCCCACGAAGGTTGCATCCTCGCGGACCGCTGAGCAATCGGTGTCTTGGACCGCCCGGTCCTAGGCCCGCTGGGTCGCCGTCCCGCCGTCGTCGGGGGCTGGGCCTTGCGGGGGCCTTGTCGGTGCAGCTCCCGAGACGGGGTTCCGGATCCCGACGGCGGATGCCGCCGCCCCGATGAAGAACAGGACGGCCGTGACGACCACAGCGTTCATCAGACCTTGGCGGGTGAAGACCGGACCGATGATGAGCCCGGCGAAGGCGATGCAGATCAAGCCCGCAATGCGGGCCACCGCATTGTTCACGGCTGAACCGATTCCTGCCTCCTCGGTGGGCACGGCCCCCAGGATGGCCGCGGTGAGGGGGGCCACCAGGGTGCTGAGCCCGATGCCGAAGACGATCTGCCCGGGTAGCACCTGGGTCCAGTAGTTCAACGGCTCTTGGACGGCCAGCGTCATGAGGAAACCGATTCCGCAAATGAATGGCCCGGCGGTCATGAACCATCGCGGACCGTATTTGCCAGCCAGTCCGCCGAAAAACGAGGCCGTCAGCATCAGGAGGACAGTCGCGGGAAGCAACGCAATTCCCGCAGTCGTCGCCTTCATTCCCCCCACTTGCTGTAAATAAATGCCCACGGCGAAGAAACCCAGCGAGAGGGCGCCATAAATAGCCAAGGTGGCGATGTTCCCCCAGCCGAAGTTGCGGATACCGAAGAGCCGCAGGGGCAGCATGGGTTCCTGGGTCCTGGATTCGTGGATCAGGAACAGGGTCAAGGCAACGGCACCCACCGCGAGGGGCATCCAGACCACCATGTTTCCCCAGCCCATGCGCCCTTGCTCGATGAATGCGTAGACCGGGCCGCCAAGTCCCACCATGGCCAAAAACGCGCCCAGGTAGTCAATCTTCTTGCTCGTATCCGTGGCGGCATCGGACTTCCGCAGTCCCGCGAGGATCGGCCAGACAGCGACGGCCGGGACGACATTGATGAAGAAGATGACCCGCCAGGACAACAGGTCGACGGAGGCGCCGCCGATGAGCGGAGCCACGATGGCTGCCGCGCTGGTCCAACCGGACCATTGGCCGATTGCTTTGGACTGCGCCGGTCCCGAAAAGAACGTGACAATCATGGCGAGGGAACTCGGAACCAACAGCGCCCCGGCGATCCCCTGCAGGGCCCGAGATACCACCAGCACCTCGCCGTTCCAGGCGAGGCCGCATGTGACGGAGGTCAGGGTGAAACCTGCCAGTCCCCATTCCAGGATGCGCGCCCGGCCGAAATGGTCGGACAAGGACCCGGCCACGAGGATCAGCGCACCCAAGGTCAAAAGGTAGGCATCCACCACCCATTGCTGGATGACGAGTCCGCCGCCGAGCTCGCGACCAATCGCAGGGAGGGCCAGGTTCACCACGAAGCCGTCCAATATGGCAATGAAGGACGCCACAATGGCCACAACAAGGACCCGCTTTTGCAGCGGTGAACTTGGCAGCAGCGCGGCTGCATCAGTCATGAGCACAGCCTACCCCGGCTGGACCGTCCACCGCCCGGATTCCTGCGCGACCCCGCCACGGCCACAGTCCCGTATCGTTGAATGGTGATTAGCAGACGTGACGCCGCACTGGCCCTTGATATTCCGATGGAAATGGCCCAGCGCCACGGCATCCCGCCCAGGCTTACCCAGGCCGAGCTGGACGAGTTGCAGGACAACCCCCCGCAATGGCTCGTCCAATCGCGAGCCAACCGCACCGGCAAACGACCCGTCTGGGTGCACTTGAGCTGTGTCGTGTGCGGTTACACCGAGGCCGTGCGTCCCAAGAAATGGTGGCCGGAGTTCACCTACGTCTTCTGCGGGCATCATCGCAACAGCGAGGTTCCCGGAATCCTGCCTGGCGAGGTCCGCAGCGAGTACGAAGGAATCGGCTCGCGGTTCGTGGGCCTCGTGGACCTCCCGGCGTCCGAAGGCTAGTTACTTGGGCGTTGCTTCTGGCGCCTCCGGCGCCTGGTTGCTTTCGCCTGAAACAGGCGTAACTTACAAGGAGAGGGCCCTTCAGGACCCTCTTTGCAGGGTCTCCATAGAGGACCCGTAGTTAGGGAGCATGACATGCCTGACAAAGCGCCTCACCAGCACGAGACGAAGAAGAGTATCAAGTCCATCAAGGAGAAACGCGCAGCGAAGCGTGCAAAGCACGATTCCGACACCGGCGTGGACCCTGTGGCCCACTTGAGGAAGAAGTAAAGCGGCCGGGGCATGATGGCCCCGGCTGTTCTCATGAGTCAGTGTCGGTCATTTCGCTTGGCACCGCCACCAATCCGTGGATGACGCCCTCTCGCAGGACGGTCAGGGGGAACGGCTCCCCTATTGCCTGGGAGAACAGGAGTTTCTGAAGGCTTTCAGCACTGGATACCGCACGCGATTGGGCGCTCAGGACCAGATCGCCCGCAAGCAGCCCGGCCCGCTCCGCCGGGGATCCTGCGATGACTTCCACCACCCGGAGCGCTTCTTTCTGGCCTGTCCGGATGACCGCGCTCGCATCCAACGGAATAGGGGTGCTCACCAAGCCAAGGTAGGCGCGGCGCACACGGCCGTCTTTGAGCAGGGCAGCGATGATCCGTTGAGTCGTGGTGTTGATGGGAACCGCGAGCCCGAGCCCCAGGCCGGCCACGGCGGTATTGATTCCGATGATCCGCCCCTTTGTATCAGCCAGGGCACCCCCGGAATTTCCTGGGTTCAATGCGGCGTCCGTTTGGATGACGTCCTCGATGACCCTGCTGTGACGTCCAGACCTCACCGGGATGGACCGTCCGAGGCCGCTGACGACGCCGGCAGTCACTGATCCTGCCAGGCCCAGTGGGGTGCCCACGGCAATCACCAATTGGCCCACGCGCAAAGATTCCGCGTTGCCCAGAATGGCAGGCGGCGGGGCACGATGCCCACGGACAATAGCGAGGTCGGACAAAGGATCGGCACCGACGAGTTCAACGTCGGTGTGCGTGCCGTCCGCGAATATCGCCCGCCCTGAACGGAGTCCCGAGATCACGTGGGCGTTGGTGAGCATATAGCCGTCCCCCGTGAACACCACGGCCGATCCGCCTCCGATCCTGACTTGGCCGTTCCTTCGCGGGCTACTCATTTCCAAAGCCGCAACATGCGGCGTGACCGACTCTGCGACGCGCATGACCGTCCGCGAGTAGGCATCCAAGGCTTCCTCGTCCGACAGGGCATCAGGCATGTCCTCGGGAAAATTCTGTTCCGGCAACGTACTCATCGTGCACCTCCTGTAACCGGTGGTGTCTATATCAACGAAAACACTGCCGGCCTTAGTCCGTTCCGCCCTACGCCGTGGGTGAACTGAGGGCTACCCACCTAGCCCCATAGTGCTTTTCGCAGGAGGGCTTTGAGTTGCGCGGTTTCGTTGGTGTCCAGTGCGGAGAGGACTTCGGACTCGGCGTGGCGGGCAGCGATGGCGGCTTGGGTCAGGAGCTGGTTGCCTTTGGCGGTGGCTGTCACGGTCTTGGCGCGGCGGTCCTGTTTGCCCGGCGCCCTGGTCACGAGCTTGCGTTTTTCCAGTTCGTCCACCAGGGCAACGATCTGGCTGGGATCGAGGCTGAGGAAGTCCGCGAGCTCCCGCTGGGTGGGCTCCAGTCCGCTGTCGGCAAGGATCAGCACCGAGTACGAGCGTTCCTTGAGGTCGAACTCCGCAAGCGCCCGGTTGTTCACGACCGAGCCGCCCGCGTGGAGTTTGGCCAGCAGGAAACCCGCGTCCTGGCTGATCGGAGCGTCTGCCAGCCGGTCCTTCGCGGCCGGGTGCTGCTCGGCCTTCGCTTCGATCGTCATAACAAACTCCAATAATCCTCAAAATCAATCGTTGACATTTTCAACTATACGTATTCTCATGGAAGAAGAACAGCATCCCATGCCGAGCGGCCGGATGCACAGGGAACGGGCAAAGGAGCGCGGCATGAGCTTGAACGGCAAAGTAGCAATCGTCACCGGCAGCGGGCAGGGTCTGGGCCTGGCTTACGCGAGGGAACTCGCCCGCCGGGGTGCCGCCGTCGTGATCAATGACGTGAACGCCGGGACCGCGGCGCAGGCCGTCGCGCGGATCGAGGCTGACGGCGGCAAGGCCACCGCCGTCGTGGTTCCGGTGGGCACCACGGAGGCCGCGAAGGCGCTCGTGTCCGGTGCCCTCGAGGCGTTCGGCCGTTTGGATATCCTGGTGACCAACGCCGGGATCCTGCGCGATAAGTCGCTGTTGAAGATGACTGATGAGGATTTCGACCTGGTGATCAACGTGCACCTGAAGGGCACCTTCACCTGCGTCCGGGAGGTGTTCGGGTACTTCAAGGAAAACAGCATCCCGGGCCGGATCATCACGATCGGTTCCCCGACGGGCCAGCGCGGGAACTTCGGCCAGAGCAACTACGCCGCGGCCAAGGCCGGAATCGTGGGCATGGTCCGGACCTGGGCCCTGGAGATGAAGAAGGCCGGGGTCACCGTCAATGCCGTGATCCCGGTGGCGGCCACGGCAATGACCAAGACCGTCCCGTACTTCCAGAAGGCCGTGGAAGCCGAGGAGCGCGGGGAGGCCATGCCGTCCTTCTTCCGCCACGAGCTCGGATTCGGCACGGCAGAGGACGTCGCGGGCCTGGTCGCGTTCCTCGCCTCCGACGAAGCCGCGAACATTACCGGCCAGGCGATCGGCGCGGGCGGGGACCGCCTGCAGGTCTGGACGCACCCGGAACCGGCCACCACCGAATACCGCGAGGGAGGCTGGGACTACGAGGCCCTGCGCGGGAACGCCGGTGAACTGTTCAACCAGGACACACTCCAGGGCTACGGCGAGGAATTCCTGCCGCTGCCGGCCGAGCTCAAGCCCGAAGCTGCCGGCGCCTCGGCAACGCCCGCCCGCTAGCCCACCGCGCTCTGGCCACTGACTGCTAAGGAAATCGATATGCGTTATGAACCGGGCATCGATGCCGCCAAACTCGATGCGATCGACATGCACGTCCACCTCGAAGTGGACGGCCACGGCCACGGATCCCTCCCGGAGGCCCTCACGGAAGCCTCGGCGAAGTACTTCAAAGCCGGGGACCGCACACCCTCGCTGGACCGGATCGCCGAGATCTACCGCGGGCTGAACATGGCCGCGGTCGTCTTCACCGTGGACGCCCGCACCCAGCTCAAGCACGAACCCAACAGCATCCCGGAGCTGATCGCCGGAGCCGCGAGGAACAACGACGTGTTGATCCCCTTCGGCAGCGTGGACCCCCGCACCGGGGAAGAGGCCATCGCGGGCGCCAAGCACCAGGCCGTCGAACTCGGTGCCCGCGGTTTCAAGTTCCACCCCTCCCTGCAGGGCTTCGATCCCTCCAACGAGGCGTTCTACCCGCTCTGGGACACCCTGCAGGAACTCGGACTCCCCGCGATCTTCCACACCGGCCAAAACGGCATGGGCGCCGGGCTGCCCGGCGGGTACGGGATCAAGCTGGGCTACTCCAACCCGCTGCTGCTGGACGCGGTGGCCGCGGACTTCCCGGGCCTGCAGATCATCATGGCCCACCCCTCGGTGCCCTGGCAGGACGAAGCGAACTCCATCGCGACCCACAAAGCCAACGTGTTCATCGACCTCTCCGGCTGGTCCCCGAAATACTTCCCCGAGTCCCTGGTGCGCATGTCCAACTCGGTCCTGCAGGACAAAGTCCTGTTCGGCACGGACTTCCCGCTCATCACCCCGCAGAAATGGCTCGGAGCCTTCGCCGAGCTGCCCCTGAAGGACGAGGTCCGGCCCAAGATCCTCAAGCACAACGCCGTCCGCCTCCTCGGACTGGGAGCCTGAAATGGGCACGGACACCGCCAGGGAAACCACCGTCCAGGAGCGGCTCTACTCCGTTGCGGACTGGTACGACGCCGAGTCCCTCCTCACCACGGACGAGCGCCGGGTCCTGGCCCGGCTCCGGGACTTCCTGGACGCCGAGGCCAAGCCGCTGCTGGCCGAGTACTGGGAACGGGGCGAATTCCCCGAACAACTCGCCCGGCCCCTGATCGACCTGGACCTCATGGAACCGGCCGAACTCACCGGACCCGGCGCCGAAGGTGCAGAACGTACCCCGGCCCGCGGGATCTACCAGGGCTTCCGGGTCTTCGAACTCGCCCGCACGGACGCCTCCCTGGCCACCTGGTACACCGCCCAGGCAGGCCTCTTCCGCACCGCCATCCGCGTCGGTGCCTCGGCCGAACAGCAGGCCCGGTGGATGCCGCGCGTCATCGATTTCTCCCTCAAAGGCGTCTTCTCCCTGACCGAACCCGAACACGGCTCGGACATCGCCGGCGGCCTCTCCACGACAGCACGCTTCGAAGCAGACCCCGACGGCGGCACCTGGGTCCTGGACGGCGCCAAACGCTGGATCGGCGGCGCCTCCACCGCCGACGTGCTGGCCGTGTTCGCCCGCGACACCGCCGACGGCCAGGTCAAAGCATTCCTCGTGGACCGTCAGGCGGCCGGGGTGAGCCTGGAGAAGATCCACGGCAAAACCGCCCTGCGGATGATGCAGAACGCGCACATCACCCTCACCGGCGTCCGCGTCCCCGAATCCATGCGCCTGCACAACGTGAACTCCTTCAAAGACGTCGCCGCGATGCTGCGGGCCATGCGCTCGGACGTCGCCTGGATCGCCACCGGCATCCAGGCCGGCGCCTTCGAAGCCGCCCTGTCCTATGTCACCGAGCGTCAGCAATTCGGCCGCCCGCTGGGATCCTTCCAGCTCGTCCAGGAAAAACTCGCCCGCATGCTCGGCAACCTCACCGCCTCCCTCTCCCTCGTAATCCGGCTGACCGAACAGCAAGCCAGCGGCACCTACCGCGACCAGGACTCCGCCCTGGCCAAAATGCAGACGTCCCTGCTGATGCGCGAAACCGTCGCCCTCGCCCGCGAAGTGGCCGGCGGCAACGGCATCACCCTGGCCACCGACGTCGCCCGCTTCCACGCCGACGCCGAAGCCGTCTACTCCTACGAAGGAACCCACGACATCAACGCCCTCATCATCGGCCGCGCCCTCACCGGCAACAGCGCCTTCACCCGCTAACCCCCCCCTTCACCCACCACCAACCACAGGAGACCCCCATGCCCCGTCTCGTCGTCGACTTCGACACCCTGCTCACCCTGACCGGCAAGGACCTCGGCACCACCGACTACCGCCAAATCACCCAGGAACAAATCAACCTCTTCGCCGACGCCACCGACGACCAACAATGGATCCACACCGACCCCGAACGCGCCAAGGACGGCCCCTTCGGAGCCCCCATCGCCCACGGCTTCCTCACCCTCTCCCTCATCATCCCCTTCTGGGGCGAGCTCTTCGACGTCGACGGCGTCACCACCAAAGTCAACTACGGCCTGGACAAAGTCCGCTTCACCTCACCAGTCAAGGCCGGGTCCAAAGTCCGCATGCAAGCCACCATCACCGACGTCACCGAAGTCAAAGGCGGCGCCCAGATCAAAGTCAACGCCACCATCAACATCGAAGACCAGGAACGCCCCGCCGTCGTCGCCGAATTCCTCGCCCGCTTCTACAAATAGACCGTTCTTCACATAGCCCCTCCCCCCTGCTTTAAGGAACAACGATGTCCCAAATATCGCAGCTTCAATCCATGGATGTGGCCACCAGGCGCAAGGAAGCACGCACCGTCATTGCTTCCAGCTACCTGGGCAGCACCATCGAGTACTACGACTTCCTGCTCTATGCCACAGCCGCGGCCGTGGTCTTCCCCAAGGTCTTCTTCACGGGAATGGACGACTGGGTGGGCGTCGTGGCCGCCTACGGAACTTTCGCCGCAGGATACGTAGCGCGCCCGCTTGGTGGAGTCATCTTCGGGCACTTCGGCGACAAGCTGGGACGCAAGGGGATGCTCATTGTGTCCATGTTGGTCATGGGCTTGGCATCCGCACTGATCGGACTGGTCCCGGGTGCTTCCGTGGCCGGTCCGTGGGGCGCCGTGATGCTCGTTGTGCTCCGGGTTTTCCAGGGCATCGCGGTGGGCGGCGAGTGGGGCGGAGCCGCCTTAATGGCATTGGAGCATTCCGAATCGGGGAAACGCGGCTTCGCTGCCTCGTTCGTCAATGCGGGTGCGCCGTCGGGCGCCGTGCTGGGCACACTCATCATGGGCGCCTTCTCAGCCCTGCCAAACTCCCAGTTTCTTGCTTGGGGCTGGCGCGTTCCCTTCCTGCTTTCGTTTGTCTTGCTTGCAGTGGGCATGTTCGTCCGGTTGAAGGTTTCCGAGAGCCCGATCTTCAAAGCCGCCATTGAGCAGGAAAGGGTGGCCCGGAACGCAGATGCCCGGGCCACCGAGAAGGCCGTTATTCCGCTCCTTCAGGTACTTCGCCGGCCGAAAACCCTCATCTTCACCATGCTCGCAGGGGCCGCGGGATTCGCCCTCCAAGTGGTCCTGGCAACGTTCGCGGTCACCTTCGCCGTCTCCAAGGGCGCCGATCGCCAGGGCGTGCTGTACGCCTTCGCCGCGGCTTCCTTCATCTCGATCGCCTTCGTGATCCTTGGCGGCAGGCTCTCCGACAAGCTGGGCCGGAGGCCTGTGATGATCGGCGGGCTCGTGCTCTTCATTGCATATCTGATCCCGATGTTCCAGCTGTTGTCCTCGAACAACATCTTCCTGATCTTCGTTGCCTTCACCGTGGGCCTGATGATCCACTCCACCCTCTTCGGGCCATTGGCCGCCTTCGTGTCCGAGCAGTTCGGCACCACGTCCCGCTATACGGGAGCCTCGCTCGGTTACCAGCTCGCGACGCTCCTGGGTGCGGGTTTCACCCCGGGGATCGTAGCCCAGATCTTCAAGGACTCGGGGCAGAATACGGGCTCGGTGGTTTTCTACTTGGCCGTGATGTCCGTCGTCTCGATCATCTTCATCCTGTTGACCCGGGAACCCAAGAACAACGATTTGCAGGCCGTCCGGCTTTGAGCCCGGAGAAGGTTTAGCTTGGAAAGAGGAAAGGACCGTCATGGAGAATTTTGGCATCGGTTCGTGGTTGCAGCGTCGCCGCCCGAAGTCCGGAAGCAAGATCGCGCTGGTCTCCGGAGACCGCTACATCAGTTACGAGGAATTTTCCGAACGAACGGACAGGCTCGCGAACGCCCTCAGTGCCGGGGGCGTTGCCAAAGGCGACAGGGTAGCCTATCTCGGCGAAAACGATCCCGCCTTCCTGGAAACGCTTTTTGCTTGCGGGCAGCTTGGAGCTATCTTCGTACCGCTCAATACCCGGTTGGCGCCGCGGGAGATCGCTTTCCAACTTGCGGACAGCGGTGCCGTCGCACTGATCCACGCCGCGAGCCTCAGCGGCCTTGCGGCCAGCGGCGCAAAGGGCACCCAAGTGACCCGGCGCGTCGTCGTCGGCGATTCCATCCCAGGCGACGGCAGCCCTCCTTTGGGTGATGAGGTATGTGAAGGCCCGACGGCGGCCGAAGACTATGAGGCCGTTGTCGCCTCGGGGGCTCCCCTCCATCTGGACGAAGAGGTGGGGCTCGATGATGGGGCCATGATCCTCTACACGTCCGGAACCACGGGACGCCCCAAGGGTGCGCTACTGACCCACGGCAACATCACCTGGAACTGCATCAACGTGATCGTCGATTTCGATTTCTCCTCCACCGACGTGGCCCTCATGATCTCCCCGATGTTCCACGTCGCCTCGCTCGACATGGGAGTGCTGCCAACACTTCTCAAGGGAGGGACCGTGGTCCTCGAGTCGAGGTTCGATCCCCAACGCATCTTGGAGCTCGTCGAAAGGCACCGGGCCACCACCATCAGCGGGGTGCCCACCACCTACCAGATGCTCTGCGAGCATCCGGCTTGGCCGACGTCGGACCTTAGCTCCCTCAATAAGCTGACCTGCGGCGGATCGGCCGTTCCGATGCGCGTCCTGGAAGCGTACGAGGCGCGCGGCCTCCGCTTCTCGAACGGCTATGGAATGACCGAGACCGCGCCGGGCGCAACCACGCTGCCCGCCGCCAGGTCCCGGGACAAGGCAGGTTCTTCCGGGCTCCCGCACTTCTTCACCGATGTCCGGATCGCCGACGTCGCGGGAGGACGCGCTGCGCAGGGCGCGGTCGGAGAAATCCAGATCAAGGGCCCCAACGTCATTCACGAATACTGGAAGCGGCCCGCTGCAACGGCTGAATCGTATGAAGACGGCGGCTGGTTCAAGTCCGGAGACCTAGGCTACAAGGACGCTGATGGATTCGTCTTTGTCTCGGACAGGCTCAAGGACATGATCATTTCGGGAGGCGAGAACATCTACCCTGCCGAGGTGGAACAGGCCATCAGTGAACTGGATTCCGTGGGCAGCGTGGCAGTCATCGGCGTGCCGGATGCCAAGTGGGGAGAGGTGCCGCGCGCCGTGGTGATGCTCCGCGAGGGTGCCTTCTTGACAGAGGACGAACTCAAGGAGCACCTGGCCGGTAGACTAGCTCGCTACAAAATCCCGAAAACCGTGGTGTTCGTGGACGACATGCCTCGAACTGCCAGCGGCAAGATCCGCAAGAGCGAGCTCCGGGGGAGCACCGTTTCCTAAGGCATTGGTTGCCGGTAGCAGGGCGGCCCCGCACCCCGCTTATTTGTGGCCCATGGGCGAGAAGCATTGGCGCGGCTGCGAAGAACTCCCGAGGCCGGCGGGAGAACGGTCCTGGTACTCGGATGTGACGGCCTGCGCTCCCCTGAGCCTGGCGCAAACGGGGTTGCCCGAGTGACTGGTTAACAGGCACACCCAACGGCACCGGCCTCGTCCACAAGTAGGTACCACTCGCGACAGTGAGTGCCCGCGGTCCTACTGTGTGGGACAGCACCCATCCCAAGACAGATGGGCGGATTGCCGAGACTGGGCTCAGACTGGCGAGGGGCCACAGTCACGAACCATGCATGGAGGCTTGGCGAATGAACTACCCACATTTCACAAGCCGGGATCGGCACATCGCCTACGCAAACCATCAGGAGAAGGACTGACTCCGTACTAGGCATGTCCTCACGGCCCGGACCGAGGGAGCAACGCCTTTAGCAGCACAATGCGGGACCCGCCGACAAGCTGAGATTGGGGGCCCAACGTGGATGGGCAACAATGGATATGGGTCGTGATGGTGCTTGTGGGAGCGGCACTGTTAGCAGGCGTGATGGTCTTTGGACACCAGCGACGCACACAGGATGATCGCAAACGCGCTATCAAACGTCGTGAACGCGAGCTCAAGAACCCCCCGAACGGCGACGACCGCGCGGAAGACGAACCCGCAGCTCAGAGTCCGAAGTACTGAGAGCGCCCGAAAAATCGAACCGGGAACCTTTGTCCGGGACGAGCGAGCCCTACAAAGAAAAACACCCCGGTCCGAAGACCGGGGTGTAACCGATGACCCGACTCATCCGTGAAGGATGTCTCGACTCATCAAACAAGGTGGAGATGGGGGGAATTGAACCCCCGTCCGATGTCGTGTTGTCAGGGCTTCTCCGGGCGCAGTTCGCGTCGGATTTTCTCGGCCCCAGCTATCTTGCGAACAAGTAGCTGATCCGGGCCCAGTCATCTAAGAGTCCCGCGTGCCTCGATGACGAAGGCAAGCAGCAGTGGCTATCTAAATGACGCCAGGATCCGGGGCAATAGCAACCTCGGGCTGACGGACTGTCTTACTGCTTAGGCAGCAAGAGCGAAGTCAGTGCGCTTAGAATTGGCACTTATTGGTTTGCAGACAGCGTTTACGAGATAATTCTGCATCCTCGGCCCGCTTCACCTGTCGCGACTAACATCGTCGAAACCGATCATCCCCGTATTTTGTTATCAATCCCTGCAGGATCGCGATCGCTCAGGAGCGGCCACGTGTTGATCCCTGCCGGGTTAACCATCATAACGCACTACAGCGCCGGAACATTCCGGGACACGCCTCAGCTGTCTCCAGCCAAGGAGATCCTTAACGAACTAGCGGCGGTTGCGCTCGCGCAGTTCGCGCAGCGATTCGCGCTTGTCCTGCTGCTCGCGTAGTGTCTGCCGCTTGTCATAGTCCTTCTTGCCTCGAGCCAAGGCAATCTCGACTTTGGCGCGTCCATCCAGGAAGTAAAGCTGGAGCGGCACTACCGTCAGCCCGGTCTCCCGGATCTTGCCGGAGATCTTGTTGAGTTCTTCGCGGTGCAGCAACAGCTTCCGGCGACGGCGGGCAGCGTGGTTGGTCCAGCTCCCTTGGTTGTACTCGGGGATGTGGATACCCTCCATCCACAACTCATCGTTGTAGAAGGTGCAGAAGCCATCGACCATGGAGGCATGGCCCTCACGCAGGGACTTTACTTCGGTTCCCATGAGGGCGATGCCAGCCTCGTAGGTATCCAATATGTGGTAGTCATGCCGAGCCTTGCGATTGGTGGCCACTACCTTACGGCCACTTTCCTTGGGCACGGTAGAACTCCTTGGTTGTCGAAGAATCACACTAGTCTACGCCAGCAGAACCCTGTCGTGTGGGCTACAGCAGGTTCATCGGGTCAACAGCCTGACCATTCACCCAGGTTTCAAAATGGACGTGGCAACCGGTGGAGTTGCCGGTGGTGCCTGAGTAGGCAATGAGCTGACCTTGACTCACCTGCTGTCCGGAAGAAACCACCACGGTGGTGTTGTGGTAATAGACCGTGGTCAAGGAATCTCCGTTGATGACGCCGTGCGATATCTTGACCCGGTTGCCACCGCCGTCGTTGCCCCAACCCGCTGAAAAGACGGTGCCTGCCGCGGCGGCGTACACGGGAGTGCCGCACGGGGCACCGAAGTCGATGCCAGTGTGCATGTAGCCGCCCTGGCCGTAAAAATCGATGGTTCCGGGCGGCGTCGCGCGCCAACCGAAACCCGAAGTGATGGGGATGCTCGCCGGTACCGGGTGGATCAGGCCGAAGTTCCCGCGCGGATTGCTCGCGGGCGGCACAAACGGCTGCGGGGCCTGGCCCTGGGCCTGCCCCTGAGCCCGGGCGGCGGCCGCCGCGGCCGCGGCTACTCGCTGCTGTTCGGCCAACCATGCTTCACGCAGCTTGCGGTCCCGCTCAGCGATATCCGCGGCCACGGCATCCTGCATCGCCTTGACTTGTTGGATCTGGGCTTGGATCCCGGGCTTGGCTGCCTGAAGCTGGCTGTCGAGACGTGTGGTGTCGGCGATCAGCTTGTCCACCTCGTCCTTCTTGGTGGCGGCATCATCGCGGGCGGCCTTTTCGCGTGCGAGTGCCGCGTCCGCTTTTGCCTTGAGATCGCGGATTTCCTGTTCGACGGCGTCAAGCCTGGCCTGGGAGTTCACGTTGGTGGCACTCTGCTGGGTCAACTTGGTCATCGTGGCGTTCTGGCTGCGCATTGCCTGATTGGCGAGGTCCATGGTTTCCGTGAGATTGCCGCCGTCGTTCGATCCAAACAGCAAAGCGACGTTTGTGGGAACGCCTCCGGATTTGTAGGCCTGGGCCGCGATCTGGCCGATGAGCTTCTTGGTGTCAGTGATCTTTTGCTTGTCGTTTTCCAGCTGGGCCGTGATCTGGGCCTTGCTCTGCTGGGCAAGGTCCACTCGGGCCGCGAGGGCATCAGCTTCCTTGACCGCGGAAGCAACCCTGCCCTGCGCTTCGAGAAGTGCCTGTTGCGCCCCTGGGAGCCTGCCTTGGTAGACCACGAGGTCGCCAGCCGCCTTAGCGATGTTGGCATCGACGAATTCCAGCGACTGCTGTACTCGAGCCGACTCAGCGTTGAGGGCTGCCTGCTGGTCATCGAGACTGTCCGCGCGTGCCATGGGAGCGGTGCCAAGGCTCGCGGCCAGCGCGAGGATCAGCACAGACCCGGCAATCTTTGCGCGGCTGCTGGCCATGCGCAGCTGCAGGACAGCCTTCTCTTTCCGATTCATCAGCTGTCCTGTTCGCTCGCGATCATTGCTTTTCATGGCTACACCTTGAGATACCGGCGAAGGGTCAGGAGGGAAGAAATCCCGGCCAAGCCGCCGCCCAACGCTATCAGGACAGGCGCTATCACCAGTACCTGGGTCGAGGAAATAAACGGAGTGTTCAGGAACTGTTTCGACAAATCTCCATTGAGCCAGAACTGGGCCACGAGCCACAGTGTGCCGGAAGCCAGGACGGCGCCCACGACGGCGGCGATAACCCCTTCAAGAATGAACGGGAGTTGGATCACGGTCTTGGATGCTCCCACCAGCCGCATGATGCCGGTTTCCCGTCGCCTGCTGAATGCGGAAAGCCTGATAGTTGTAGTGATGAGCAGGACAGCACAGAAAATCATGACGCCCGCAACCACCATTGCCGCCACCGATGCGCCATTCATCCACTCAAAGATCCGCTCCAGAACCTGACGCTGATCACTCACTGTCTCCACGCCGGCTTGGGAAGAGAACGTCTCGCTGATGATCTGGTACTTCTGGGGGTCCTTCATGTTGATCCGAAACGACGAAGGAAGCTGATCCTGGGTGACCGAGTCAACAATCGGGGAATTGGAGAACTGTTCCTTGAAGTGTTTGAACGCATCGGCCTGCGATTCGAACTGGTAGTCATTGATGTATTGCTTCACCGCCGGGGATTCGAGCAACTTAGCCAAATTGTCCTGCTGCTCCTTGGTCACCGCCCCCGAAGCACATCCGGCCGCCGTCGAGGAGTCATTGCAGAGGAAGATGGCAACCTGGACTTTGTCATACCAGTAGCCCTTCATCTGGTTGATCTGCATCTGCAGCATGCCGGCCGCGCCGACAAAGGTGAGGGACACGAAAGTCACCAAGACCACAGAAATCACCATGGACAGGTTTCGGCGCAGACCGCTGCCGATCTCCCCCAGAATAAATGCGAGCCTCACTGCTGAACCCCCTGGGCACGGTCGAGTTCGGCGCCGCTGGCGTCCTTGAGCCGACGGGACTCCCCCACCACCGGAATCATCGATGTGTACAGCGCTTTGGCTTCGTCGCGGACCACCACACCGTTCCGGAGTTCCACCACCCGCTTGCGCATCTCGTTCACAATGTCGTCGTCATGGGTGGCCATGACCACGGTGGTACCGTTCTGGTTGATCTTGTCGAGTACGCCCATGATGCCCATGGAGGTGATGGGGTCCAAGTTTCCGGTAGGCTCGTCCGCCAGCAGGATGCCGGGTTGGTTGACGACGGCGCGGGCTATGGCGACTCGCTGTTGTTCACCGCCGGAGAGCTCGTGGGGCATGCGGCGTTCCTTGCCTTCAAGACCAACAGTCTTCAGCACTTCCGGAACGGTCTCCCGGATAATACCTCGGCTCTTGCCGATCACTTGCATGGCGAATGCCACATTGGCGAAGACGTTCTTCTGGGGCAGCAACCGGAAGTCCTGGAAGACGACGCCGATGCCACGACGAAGTTTGGGGACGCGCCAACTTGAAATGTTGGCTACGTTCTGACCGGCGACATAAACGGAACCGGCGGTTGCCCGGTCTTCCTTCAGAATGAGTCGCAGAAACGTCGACTTGCCAGAGCCCGAGGCCCCGACAAGGAAGGTGAATTCTCCACGGTCAATCTCAAGGGTGACAGCATCCAGCGCCGGACGGGCATTGGGGTCGTAGACCTTGGTGACATTCTCAAATCGGATCATGACTCTTCAGAACCCCGCCGGACATGCCATATTTCGGCCAGTCCAACCGCCAGCGCACGGGCTTTCGATGGGGGAAGTTGAGCGCCAGCTCTTCGACTATACGCACGCCCCATGATGGAATCGCGGGCTTGGCGCGGTGTGTCGCCCAATCAGGCGGTCACCGCTAGTCTTCGGCGTTGCGGTTGCCGGTGCGCCAGCGAATGCCGGCGTCGATAAAGTCGTCGATGTCGCCGTCGAGCACTGCCGACGTGTTGCCCACTTCATGTTCAGTGCGCAAGTCCTTGACCATTTGGTACGGATTGAGCACGTAGGAACGCATCTGGTCCCCCCATGATGCCTTCACGTCGCCGGCGAAAGCCTTCTTCTCGGCATCTTCTTGCTCTTTTTTCAGGAGGAGGAGCCTTGACTGCAGCACACGCATCGCGGCTGCGCGGTTCTGCAGCTGGGACTTTTCGTTCTGCATGGACACTACAATCCCGCTCGGAATGTGGGTCAACCGCACAGCTGAGTCCGTCGTGTTGACGGACTGCCCGCCAGGACCGGAAGAGCGGAAGACATCTACGCGGATCTCGTTGTCCGGGATGTCGATCGAGTCCGTCTGTTCAATGAGCGGGATAACTTCAACCGCGGCAAAGGAGGTCTGCCGCCGGCCCTGGTTGTCAAAGGGACTGATACGGACGAGCCGGTGGGTACCGGCTTCGACGCTGAGTGTCCCGAACGCGTAGGGCGCCTTGACCTCGAAAGTAGCTGATTTGAGTCCCGCCTCTTCGGCGTACGAGGTGTCCATGACGGTGGTTGGGTAGCCGTGGCGCTCCGCCCAGCGCAAGTACATGCGCATGAGCATCTCGGCAAAGTCCGCAGCATCAACCCCGCCGGCGCCCGCACGAATCGTGACAACGGCTTCGCGTTCGTCGTATTCGCCTGAGAGCAGCGTGACCACTTCAAGTTCCTTGAGGGCCTTGCGGATTGAGTCAAGTTCCGCGGCGGCCTCGACCATGGAGGCGTCATCCCCCTCGTCCTGGCCGAGCTCGACCAGGACTTCGAGGTCGTCGATGCGGCCCATCAGCTTGTTCAAACGCTCAAGTTCCGACTGCCGGTGGGACAACTTTGACGTAATCACCTGCGCAGAAGCCGGATCATCCCAAAGGTTCGGCTCACCAGCTTGCTCGCTCAGTTCTTCAATCTCTTCCTTGAGCTTCTCGACATCGGAAACCTGTTCGATGGAGCGGTAAGTGGAGCGAAGCGCGCGGATTTCTGCGGGAAAATCAATCTCAGCCATGGTTGTTCCAGAGTACGCCATCCGTTGGCCGGTATGGCGCGTGTCCGGATGTGACGGCTGGCATTAACGCGTCAGTCGCGAACGCGCCGTCGATCGCGCTTCGATCGGAACGCCCTCAGGCAGAAGAAAGCTGACGACGGGAGGATGGGCAACGGCGATGAGCACCACTTCAGCGGTGGTGTTGTCCGGACTTCCCGTATCCCCTCCGATGGCAAGTTGATCGAACCGTGAATAGGCGTGGTTTTGACTAAGGAACGACTCGGTAATGTTGCGTACCCGCTCACTCTTGAGGATGGCCGACGGCTTTTCGGCATCGCCGTCTACTTGGCCTAGCGAGTAGCCGTCCGCGGCCGCCACCGAAGCTCCGTCGGCCACAGAGAGGAGCTTCTTGTGTTCTATGTAGACAGCGGAAGCCGCGGCAACGACGGTTGCCAGCAAGAGTGCGATCACAACGTAACCGATGACCATCACCATCAATTGGCCAGCTTCGCTATTTGGGTCGCGACACCCCTGCAGCTCCCTCTCCGTGAGAACGTCTGTCACCGGAATCGTCCGACGATTTGCGTTGCTGACGCATTCAAATGCGCGGCATCCAGCCGCAGCCGGTCTCCAAAGGGCAGCATCGGCAACGGTATTGTGAGCTTCACAGTTACCGTCACAGCAGTCCCGGCGGAAAGGCAGTCCCTGCGGTCGCACGCGACTTCCACCGATGCCTGCTGCGCGGAATGCCCATGGTCGGCAAGGGCCAGCAGGGCAGCCCGCTCAGCCATGTCGCGCCCGCGGGATGGGTCCTTCTGCATGACGTAGACCTTGGCAGCTTGGTCCGCCGCCCCCACCACAGCGAAAGAACCTCCCTGAATTTGTCCAATGGTGACGATGAAATAGACCACAGGAACCAAAAGCAGGAGGGAGAAGAGGATGAACTCCACGAGGGCATTTCCCCGCTCAGAGGCACACCGCGCGCGGTTGGTTTCCAGGCCCTCCGGGAGAGGCAAACAGAGGGCATCTCGGAGTCGTGTGAGGACGGCATGGCCGAGATCAGCCAGGAACGGCTGCATGCCCCTTCACCTCCAGCGCAGCAGCGGGGCCGATCAACCCGATGACAGGCAAGGGCGCCCGGACTGTCACTTCCAAGGTGCGGACTCCTTGGAAACTAGCCTCCTGCGTTGAGATGTCCCGTGAGAACTCTTCATTCAGCGCAGTGCCGATCAACTCAGCGGCGCGTTCACGCGCATCGGCCGGTGTCCGGTCCGCGAGAGTGCCGTAACGGGCTCCGGAGGACGCCGCATCAATGAGGGTGTTGCGCACGTGCAGCACGAGGGTCAATTGAATGATGGCGAGAAAGAACACCGTCAGGAGACCGCCGACCAAGGCAAAATCCACGACGGCGGATCCTCGCTCCTCACAGCGGCAGCGGACGGACCCACAGCAATCTTCCACTCCGCTGATGGGTGGCGGCATGGGCTACTTTCCGACCTTGCTCATGGCCTGGTTGAAGAGACCTTCAAGGGCGGGCCCGGCAAGCGCCAACAGGCCTGCGACGAGGGCCGCGGACATGAGTGTGATCATCACCCATCCGGGCACATCGCCCCGCTCGGCACGATCATCGCCCGGCGCCAAGCTTCTCCCCGGTCTTTTCCCGAGTCGTGATCCAGACGGCAAGAAAGTCCACAGATGCCACAACAAGAGCGCTGAAGCGGGAAGTCCACGACGTCCGTATTTCTTCATTTTTCCCCATTTCCGTTTGCAGAAACCCGCGCGGAGTTCCATGCAGTTTCATTGTTTTTGGACATTCAGCCGAATACCCATGTGATGGATTCAAAGAGGTTTGTTCGTAAGCGCATCAGAAGCCAAAATGTAATGCGGCCAGGCCGGGATAGACTGCGAAAATCACGGTGAGGGGTAAGACGCCGAAAACCAGCGGCACCATCATGGCAATCTCTTTGCGACCTGCCGCTTCCATCAGCTCCCGCTTCGCCGAGTCGCGGACGTCCGAGGCCTGCGCTCGCAATACATCGGCCAAAGGGGTTCCGCGTTCGACGGCAACTACTACCCCGTCTACGAACCGGAGCAGCGGGCCCAGATCGGTTCGTCCCGAAAAACCATGCAGCGCTTCGACGAGGGGCATGCCGGCCCGCGTAGCAGCCAGCACCAGGGCAAACTCCTTGGTCAATTCACCGCGGGCGGTCCGGCATACACGGTCGAAGGCAGCGGTGGCGCTCTCCCCTGCGCCCACAGCGAGGGCCATCAGTTCGGCGAGGCTGGGGAATTCCGCAAGCATGCGCCTCTCCCTCCGTTTGATCTGCATCCCCAGCATGTAGTCGCGGAGGAGAAAACCGCCAAATGCGCAAAGCAAGACCGAACCGACTGCAAACATCGGGTTGAAACGGCCGAGGGTCGCGTTCAGCCCCGCTGCCGCGATTGCCCCGACAAACCCCATGGCCGCCCACAGCAACTGCTCCGCACGGAAGTCCACGGCAGACTTTCCCGAGCCGGCTTTTGCCAGCCTGTCGTTGAGCGATCTGGTGCCGAAGTTGAATCGAGCTAGGGAACGCAGTGCGTCCTGGAACACGGGCCGGAGAATGCGCTCCAAGGGGCCGAAGGGGGCGATGTCGGTGGGAATAGCCAGCAACCGGGATTCAACGTTATGGGATTTGAGTTGGGGCTCGATCCGCTCAGCGAAGGATGTGGTCCGCATGAACGGGAGTCGGACAAGAACAAGCCACAACCCGGCTCCCAGGAGAAGCCCGCAGAACACAGTCATGGCTGTGAACGCCGTCACCGAAGTACCCTTTCGTCCTGGGGAAGGGCGCCAATGCGCAGCATGGCCCAATAGCAGACTCCCGAGACCAACAGACCGGCCCCCAGCACACTGACTCCGGCCGCGGAGTTATAAGCCGCAACAGCTTCCGGCCTGCTGGCCAGCAGCATCAGGACAATCCATGGGGCGGCAACCGCCAGGCGCGCTCCGTTGATAGTCCAAGATTGTCGCGCTTCCAGCTCACTGCGGGTCCTGGCGCTCTCACGGAGGAACTCGGCGAGAGTTCCCAGAAGGCGCCCGAGATCGGATCCACCCACCTCACGGGTCAATCGGAGCGCCTCAATGATCCGGTCGGCAACGGGGTCGGCCAGGCGCGCCTTTAGCTTGCTCAACGCCGAATCGAAATGGCCGCCCGAACGGTAATCCACACCAAACTCACGGAAGAGGCCCCTCAGCTCTTCGGGACCTTTGTCACCGAGTTGGATAAGTGCTTCAGGCAGCGAAAGCCCCGCTCGGATCGCTGAGCGCAGATGATCTACGACGTCCGGCCACAGTTCCCGGAGCATGGCTGTCCGCCTACGCGCCCGCCAGCTGACAACCCCTAGAGGAAGCCACGCACCGAATAGGCCGAAGCACGCCGCGATCGAAACCGAGGTTGTCATGATTGAGATCACCAGCGTGGTGAAAAGGCCGAACCCCAGGCAGGAGGCGACGAATGCTCCACCGCTCACCTTTTCGATCCCGGACGCGAGCAGCAAACCCTCAAGACGTTTGGCTTTGGACTCCTTGACGGCAAGCGGTGGTTGCTCCCAAGCAGACCACCAGATAAGAAATATGCCCAGCCCGCAGAGAACACCAAGCAGCGGCGCCATCAGTAATGTTCCAGAAGAGCAGCAACGTTAAAGCCTGCCCGGGAGAACTTCTCCGCCGCGGGCATGGAATTTGACGTGGGTTGGAGCCTTCCGTCCTGCATCGCGAACACCATGGACGACTCGACAATGCCGTTCTCCACGCGCCGGCCCAACGAAAGTATTTCCGTGACTTGCCGGCGCCCGTCCGGGTGGCGGCTGCAATGGATGACGAGGTCGATGCAGGATGCGACGGTTGGAACGACGAACGCACTCGAAATGTTCTCGCCCGCAAGCAGGGGCAGCGTGCAAATCTTGGTCACGGCGTCATGGGCAGAGTTGGCATGGACCGTGCACATCCCGGGAAGGCCCGAATTCAAGGCAATAAGCATGTCCAGGCTTTCGGCTTCACGGACTTCGCCAACGACGAGGCGATCTGGCCGCATTCGAAGAGCCTCTTTGACGAGTCGACGGAGGGGTATTTCACCTTGTCCCTCCAGGTTCGGCTGTCGGCACTGCAGACCGACAACGTCACGGAGCGGGAATTGGAGTTCAAAAATCTCTTCTACTGTGACGACCCGTTCCCTCGAGCCGATGTTGGCCGCCAGGCAGTTGAGCAGGGTTGTCTTTCCTGCCTGGGTGGCGCCGGAGACGAGAATATTCAGCCCGCTTGCCACCGCCGCTCCCAGAAATCGCGCCGACTGAGGGGTCAAAGTGCCCAGCTCCGCCAAGTGTTCGAGCCGGGTAGCCTTCACCACGAACTTGCGGATGTTGACCGCCCAATGCCGGCGAGTGACATCCGGAATGACCACGTGGAGCCTCGAACCATCGGGTAAGGCAGCATCCACAAATGGCGAAGAGAGGTCCAGCCGCCGCCCGGAACTCTTGAGCATCCGCTCCACGAGGTCGCGAACCTGCTGTTCGTTGAGGCTTAGCGAGGTCAGCTCGGACTCGCCATTTCGGGCAATGAAGACCTCATTGGGCGCGTTGAGCCAGATTTCTTCAACAGTGGGGTCATCCAGAAGTGGCTGGAGTTGTCCGAAGCCGGCAACGGCGTCGAAGACGTACTTGCGCGCGCTGTCCAGCTGTCCCAACGGAGGCAACGGACCGAGAAGGGCGCGCTCGTCATAGTCACTCACGGCGGCCTCGACGAGTCGACGTACTTCGACCGTCTGGTTGAAAGGGTCCAGCCCCCTCCGGCGAATCAGTTCGCGGACCTCATCCTCGACGATGCTTAAGGCATCCATCTTCCCCCCAATGAAGAATGAATTCCGCGTCGCAGCGGAAGCGTCAATGAAGTCAAGGCTAGGCGAGATACCTACATGGATCCAATAAGCCCGGTCGGCCTGTGGAAAACTGCGAAAAGGGCCTTTCCTCAGCCCTGCTCCGATTGTCCAATCGACAGCGTCAGGACGGTGTCTTCCTTCGCGCCCACAACGCTTTCGGACGTCAATACAAACGACCGCGGGAAGAGGCACCGGTAGCTCACGACCGCGCCGAGAACCAGAACGAGCAAGTATGAAATTGTCAGTACCTGCCACGTCATCGGAGGTTGCCAGAGCGGGTCGAACATCTCGGTCCAGTTCGTCCGTTCTTGTCCGACCGTGAAGCGTCGAAGTGTCGAGACGAAGGTGTAAAGGTGAACTCCCACCGCACCGGCCAAGACCCATCGCGCCAAGGAGTGCGCCCATGGGGACCTGGGAATTGGACGCCAGACCATGACTGCTCCGCATGCCAATAGCAGCAATACAAACGCTGCCAAGAGATAGCGTCCTTGCCAAATGTAGCCGAGCTGCTGGATCACTTGGGCTTGAAGTATCGGCGGCAAGATAAGCACCGCGACAAGCAAGACCCAGACAGCCGGTCGCCTTCGAAACGGCCGCGCAGTCAGGCCGCCTAGGATGACTGCGGCGAAACCGAAATGCCAGAAACTGAACACCGCCGCGGGGGCCGGGGTGTCCAGCCATCCCATTACGCCGATGTACCCGGAGGAATAGTCGAAGGTGCGGTCCAACATCGTGACAAATGCAGCGTCTGGAGTAACGTTGCTCGGCGTGCCACCTAGACTGTCGAAACTGTTGGCCACCTTTAGCCAAGCGAGGCTCGCAGCACAACCGACACCGACCAGCCCGGCCATCGCCAATCCAAGACGGTTCTTTAAAACGGCACCGAAGGGCTTGATCCCATAAATCAAAACGGCTGCCGCGAAGGCAAGCGCGAGCCACAGTAAGGAAAGAGCGCGAGTGTTGGCCAATACCGCGCCGGAGACACCGACAAGAACGATATTAAGTCGGACGTTCTTGAGCCTGCGCCTGTTCTCCAAGACAACGCAGAGATTCGTAAACACTGCGGCGGTGGTAGCGATTTCAAGGGCATTTGGATTAATCGCACCGTTCAGGAAAAGCACCATAGGCGTCACTGCTACAAGGCAGGTTGCCACTGGCCAAAACCGTCGACGCAGGGATGCTGCGGCACCGATGGCTACTGCAAGGAACGCGCTACATATCAGGGCGCTGAGCGCACGCATCAGATAAATCGCCGGGGCCCCTCCCATGAGACGGGATGGCAATCCGATCATTGCGTAGTACATCGGGTTGTAGTTGCCAGCACTCGTTTGCGCTTGGACAAGGTCTCGTGCGCTCGCGTCAATTGGCGGAGCGCAGGCGGGCGTTGACCCGGGATTGGTGCCGAAGCAAGCTTGCACACCAATCATCGCGATGTAGCGCGGAACCGTGACACTGGTCAGGTCACCCTGTTTGCCACCTGATATTCCCGTAAGTTCACCCCGTGCAACGGCTGCGGCCTTGATGGTGTGGGCCGGTTCATCCGGAACCGACATGAGCGGCGATGCAAATGCCCAGAGAAGGGACAGCGCGGCGAGGAGTGGGATCGCAATTAGTGAATACCTCAGTGTTGAACCGCGAGCACTAGTCATTTGCAGACTCTTCCGAGGAAACAAGCACATCTGACGGGGCCGAGCCGGGCCCGCTGTAACCTTCAACCGTGCCTGTCTTGAAAATCCAGTGCTTATAAAGCAGGAAGTTCCAGACCGTAGTTGCCACAGTGGCGATTACTTTCCCAATGGCGTAAGACACTCCAACAGCGGCGATCCCATTAACAATGAAATCGGTCGCCAGGAGGTTGACGACAACCAGTACTCCATACTTGAGGAAGCTCACATGGGCCCGGGTGCCGGACTGGAACGTGAACTTTCTTTGGGCAAAAAAATTGAAAACCAAGCTCGCAAGGAACGCAATTGGAGTTGCAATCCAGAGATCCACGCGGCCAGGCTCGTGCAGGAGGGTCAGGGTGCCCAGGTCAATCGCGAACGAAGCGGCCCCGACGGCAAGGAATTTGATCAGGTACCCGTTCCGGGCAAAACCGAAAAGGCCGCGAGCCCACTTGGCGAAGGCTTCCCCCACGATGCGAATTACCACCCTGCAGCTCAATGATCAGGGGCGTTGTTGCCCAAGACCTACAAAGTATAGACCAGTCGATGTCATGGCTCTTTCAGGAACCTCCCAGACGCCCGAGGCGAGTGTTCCTACTTGGATTCCGGGGCCCGAAAACGAGTGTTGACGTCCTATGTGGCCGCTCGTAGCGTCGTTACATCAGCTGTGCGTCACTGGCGGGAAACGGGCCAGATGACTTTGTTTATCGCGATTGATGCGCTGCCGTTTCAAACGAATGAATGCTTACGATGAGCACTGGCGCCTCCGAACTGTGCACGCTGAATCAGATATGGCAATGAAGGTCCCACCAGTCAGGTCGCAAGCGCGACGAACGGACTTGAGATGCAAAACAGGTGGATGGTGGCCTCCTGCAATGGGCGGGGGCTCCCATATGAAGACCAACAGACCCATCGGAAAGCGGCTGCCATAGGGGCCGCCATGCTTCTTTTGGCAACGCTATTTAATACGGCTGTTTTGGCCCAGCCAGCACAAGCTGCCGGTCCGCTAGTAGTCACATTGACATTTGATGACGCCAACGCTGATCAGGTAGCCGCGGCCAACTATCTGAATTCCAAAGGAATGATGGGGACGTTCTTCCTTCCCTCCGGCTACCTCAATGCTACCGATCCCAATGGTGGGCCGCCCCCATATATGACGACTGCCCAGGCACTCGCCCTCCAATCGGCAGGCAATGAGATTGCCGGGCATACAGTGACGCACCCTGACCTGGCCCAGATGGACGCGAATGAGGTGGCACGCCAGGTGTGCAATGACCGCGTCAACCTGACCAACATGGGCTTCCGGGTCACGAACTTTGCCTACCCGTTTGCGTCTGCCACTCCAGCCGTCGAGCAAACAGTCGCCAACTGCGGCTACAACAGCGCACGTGGCCTCGGTGATCTGAAGAGCAAGGCTGCTCCAACTCTGACCGAAGTGGCTGAACCGCTGCCCGTTCCTGCCGCGGACCTCTATTTCACCAAGGCACCTGATGAGGTGGACAACACTTGGGCCGTCGCTGACATGCAGGCTGTTGTGACCCAGGCAGAGGCCGGTGGCGGATGGGTGCAATTGACTTTCCACCACTTCGACTCGACCACTGATCCGCTGAGTGTCACTACGGCGAATTTCCATTCTTACGTCGATTGGCTGGCGACTGAACAAACGGCCGGCAGGATCGTCGTCAAGACTGTGCGCCAAGTCATGGCGGCGCAGTTCCCTGACCCAAGCAATTCCGCACTGGACGTGAACAAGCCGCTCGTCAATGGACCGGCTGCACCGCCACCGATCACAGTTGGAAACCTGCTCCAGAATCCAAGCTTGGAGACAGCCGGGCCGGTAGCATCCGGGCTGCCCTACTGCTGGGCGATCGGCTCCTACGGCACGCAAACCTCCACCTTCACAAGCGTCTCTCCCGGTCACACAGGAAACATTGCCGAACAGATGGTGACCAGCGGCTACGTTGACGGGGATGCCAAGCTGCTACCTACCCTTGACCTCGGCCAATGCGCTCCCAGCGCCACCTCTGGCCACACATATCAGATGTCCGCTTGGTACAAGTCCACGGCCCCCACGCAATTCGAGTTGTACTACCGAACCGGGCTGGGTACGTGGACGTACTGGACGGCCAGTCCGAACTTCGTGGCCGCCACAGCGTGGACCCAGGCAACCTGGACGTCGCCAGCCGTCCCGGCAGGAGCCAGTGCCATCAGCTTGGGCCTCAACCTGCTGAGCAACGGAACCCTGGTGACCGACGACTATGGCTTATACGACTCCAGCGCAGTTCCCGGTGTCTTCAAATCGATGACGCCGACCAGGATGCTCGACACCCGCAACAATCCCACGCCTGTCGGACCTAACGGCACCATCTCCTTCCAAGTCGGAGGCGTCAACGGCATTCCGGCGAACGTCACGGCAGTGACCTTCAACCTCACGGTCGCCGGTCCTACGTCCAACGGGTTCGTCACGGCCTACCCGTCCGGAAGCACCGCGCCTAATGCCTCAAACCTGAACTACGCTCCCGGACAGATCGTTCCAAACCTCGTGACAGTACCGGTCGGGACAAGCGGACAGGTCAGCCTCCACAACACCTCGAACGGGACGGCTCAACTCATAGCCGACGTTTCCGGGTACTACGTCCCGGCCGCAACAAGCTCGCCCGGCGAATTCCAAGCGATGACGCCGAGCAGGTTCCTGGATACCCGGAACAGTGCAGCGGTGCCACCGGGTGGATCAGTCTCCTTCCAAGTGGGCGGCGTCAGCGGCATCCCGGCAACGGTCTCAGCGGTGAGCTTCAACTTCACCGTCGCCGGGGCGAGCTCGTTCGGCTTCGCCACGGCATACGCCTCCGGCACAACACGGCCAAACGCCTCCAACCTGAACTTCGCCCAGGGCCAGATCGTGCCCAATAGCGTCACCGTGCCTGTAGGCACAGACGGTAAGGTCACGCTCTACAACGGCTCACCGACAGGGACTGCGCAATTTATCGCGGATGTCTCCGGCTATTACTTGGGCGGCGGGTCGGCAACGGTTTCGGGAGCGTTCCAGCCCATAACGCCCACCAGGTTCCTCGATACCCGCAACGGCACCCCGGTCGCGGCCAACGGTACGATGTCCTTTCAGGTCGGCGGCGTCAGCGGGGTTCCCGCAACGGTTGGTGGATTGACGTTCAACCTCACGGTCGCCAACCCGACGTCGAACGGGTTCGTCACGGCCTTCCCCGCCGGCACCGTGGTGCCAAATGCCTCGAACCTGAATTACGCGCCCGGGCAGATCGTCCCGAACCTAGCAACGATACCGGTGGGGACAGGCGGCCAGGTCAGTCTCCACAACACCTCGAACGGGACGGCACAACTCATCGCAGACGTGTCGGGATACTTCGTCCCGTGATCGCCTGAAGCTTTCCCGAGGCAGAAACATTTCCGCCCTGGTCCGCACTCGCGGACCAGGGCGGAAATGTTTTCACGTCCGACTGCAGCAACCCGTTCAACTGCGGGCAAAGCCATCAAGCCACAAAAATCCCATTGGCCACATTAGCATCATCTTGCACATCGGTGTTATGGTGGGCTTCAAATTCAGCCTTACAACTGCCAGCCGCCGGATGTCGCACGGCGGAAATGATCCGGTACCGCCCTATCGGGGGCCGGTAATCTCGTGTGGAGCGAAGCAATGAAGACCACTCAACAAAGAGCAGCCAACTCCACGTTCCGGGGACGCCGAGCCCAGGATGTTGCTTTGGCGGTGCTGTGTACCGCGGCCACCCTGCTGCTTTCTGCGACGACGGCGCTCGCGGCTACGGCAACTCCGGCACCCTCTCCTTCCGCATCATCCCCCACGGCGACTTCCGCGCCGGCGTCGTCCCCTTCGCCCGGGGCGACCACCACCCCCACCGCTACCAAGCCGGGAACCGTCCCTCCGACGTCGTCCTCCTCCCAAAGCGTGATGCCCGCAACCTCGCCTTCCGCGACGAGCCAAAGTGATGAAGAGCGGCGCGCCGCAATGCGGAAAGCCGCGGGTCCCGGTGGCGCGCAAATGGGACAACGCTCCGCGCGCGTGCAAGGCCTGCTCACGGCGCAGAGTAGCTGGACGCCGCCCTTCGGCATCCAGGGCCTTGACGTCAGTTCCTACCAACCATCAGTCGACTGGCAGCAGCAATGGAACATGGGCGCGCGCTTCGCCTACGTCAAAGCGACCGAGGGGAACTACTACACAAGCCCGAGCTACGCCTCGCAGTACAACGGCTCGCGCAGCGTCGGGATGATCCGTGGCGCATACCATTTCGCGATCCCAAGCTGGTCCTCCGGCGCGGACCAAGCAAACTACTTCGTGCAAAACGGCGGCGGCTGGACCTCGGACGGCGCCACCATGCCACCAGTCCTCGACATCGAATACGCACCTTCCTACGTAGGCACCAACAGCTGCTACGGAATGTCGCCTTCGGCACTCATCACATGGATCCACAACTTCGGCGATACCGTCCGCTCCCTCACCGGCCGATACCCCATGATCTATTCCACGACCGACTGGTGGCAAACGTGCACCGGCGACGCAACAGGGTTCAGCGACTACCCCCTCTGGATCGCCGCGTACACCACCAACACGGCAATCGGAACGCCATCGAACTGGCCAAGCTACAGCGTCTGGCAATACAGCAGCACCGGGCCGCTCAATGGCGACTCGAACGTCTGGAACGGCGACTACGCCTCACTCCAACGGTTTGCGGGCAACCCGGCAAGGGGTTCCTTTGATTCGCTCTCGCTGGTCCGAGACACTACATCCGCCTATCTCAAGGTCACCGGCTGGTCGGTCGACCTCTCGCAGCCCTGGGTTTCGACTCCAGTCAATATCTCCGTGACAGATCCGAGCAACGCGACCGCTGCATATTCCTTCACGGCCAACACCTATAGGCCTGATGTTGACAACGCCTTTGGCTACGGACCAGCCCACGGCTTCGACAACAGTATCCAGATCACCAAATCCGGGACATACAAGGTGTGCGCCACCGCGGTCAGCGTCAACGGCAATGTCGATCTGGGTTGCAAGAGCTACCAGGCAGCGGGCGTCGAACCGCCGATCGGTTCATTTGATTCGCTGACGCAAATCCGGACCCCAACCGATGTTTCCCTTCGTTTGTCCGGCTGGGCAATCGATCGCGCCAACTCCACGACCGCTTCCTTCGCTGATGCGTACGTGACTGATCCCAGCGGTCAGACCACGGGGTACCGCATTACGGCCAACATCCCGAGACCGGATGTGGGAACCGCCACCGGATACGGCTCCAACCATGGCTTCGACAAGTCGATCAGTCTTAGCAAAGCCGGCAATTACCACGTATGCATGTACGCGATCGGGCAGTACTACAACACCGGGCTCGGCTGCAAAGACATCACCGTCGGTTCCAACCCGCCACCCATGGGCTACTACGACTCGATCCGAGTCGACCAGACCCCGGGGTCCGCAAACGTAGTTGCAACGGGCTGGGCATTCGACCCGAGCAACCCCGCGGCCAGCATTCCTGTGCACGTCTATCTCCGAGCTCCGGACGGCAGCAACGTGGGAACGGCATTCACGGCAAACCAAGCCAGGCCGGACCTGAACAATGTTTTCGGGATTGCGGGTGACCATGGCTTCAGCGCATCGCTCCCGGTCACCACGACCGGCACGTATACCGCCTGCGCCTACGCCATTCCCGTGGCCCCGCTCGCGTCCGGCAACACGTCGTTGGGCTGCATGACCATCCAAGTCACCAACACGCCGATTCCTAACGGCTACCTTGATTCCGTGGGCGTTGCCACGGTGTCAACACAAGCAAATATCAAGGCCACCGGATGGACCTACGATCCGGCAGTGCCGGGCTCATCCACTCCGGTGCACGTCTACATCACTTATCCTGACGGAACCCGCCTGGGCTACGCCTTCACTGCCAATCTTGCCCGGCCAGATGTCAACAGCGCCTTCAAGATCACCGGAAACCATGGCTACTCCACACAGGTTCCCATCACCCAGCGGGGCAGATACACGGTGTGCACGTACGGCATCGGAATAGCGCAGTTCAGTTCCGGGAACGCCTTACTCGGTTGCCAGGGGCTCACGTACTAGGCGGGGTTTGGTTCATTGCGAGGAGGTTGAGACGTTAGGGTTATCAAGACGCAAGTCTCAGCTATACCCGTAATCGAAAGGACCCCCGGTGCATCATCGGTCGATTCGCCGAGCGACAGGATGCCTCCTGTTCCTCGGCATCAGTTTGGCCGCTTGTGCCAGTCCCCCCGCTAAGCAGCAAGACATCCGCGGCGCGCTTACCGCCATTGGAAGTCCCATTCAAAGCGATCCGATCGGTGCTTGGGCAAGTGCCTGGCGGAAGACCAACCCAGCGACGTCGTTGAGCTACTCACCGGACGGCTCCGACGTCGGACTTAACGCGTTGGCAAACGGCCAGGCCTACTACGCTGCACTGGACGCCCCGTTGACGGCACAGCAGCAGGGCTCAACGAAAGCCGAATGCGGCCCCGGCGGCGCATTCAGCATCCCCACCTCGGTGACCTCAATCGGCGTCGTCTTCAACATGCCAAGCATCCGAAGCCTCAAGCTCAACCCGGACGTACTCGCGAAGATTTTTTCCGGCAATATCAATCGCTGGAATGATGGGGCAATCGCGGCGATCAACCCGGGAACCACGCTTCCGGACGCACCCATTGTGCCCGTGACGGCAAGCGCTCCTTCAGCTTTGACCTCCGCCAGCACGCGTTATCTCTCCCGTTCCGCCAACTGGTCCACAGGAGTGACCAGCAAGTGGACCAAGGTCCCGGCCGGCCAAGAGGTCAAGAACTTCAGCGACCTCGGGAAGATGGTTGACGATACCGCCGGCGGAATCGCCTTCATGGATTCAGCTTCGATTGGGTCCCGGTTCGATACAGCATTGTTGTCCTTCGGCGGCAGTTTCGTCAGGATGTCGAAAGACTCCGTGGCAGCAGCCGTCCAAGACGGTATGACTTCAACGGGAGAGACGGGGGTCGAATTCCGTCTTCCAGACAACACCGACAACGGGTATGCATTGGGGAACGTGAACTACCAGGCATTTTGTAGCAGCTACAAGAACGAGCAAATTGCGTCCCTTGTGAAGTCGTGGGCGCACTTTGTGGTGGGCGCGGACGGTCAGGTTTCCTCAACGTATTTCGCCGGAGTGGCCTCTCCCAGCGAACAATCTTTACAGGATGCTTCACTCCTGATTGACAAGATCGGGAGCGACAAATGATCAATCAACCAGCGACCAAGGGTCCCGCTCGTCTCGGGGATTCGGAACAAGAGCTCCGGCCTTCGGGACGGTTCCGGTCCCGCGGTCGAAATGTATCGCCTGCTACCAAGGCTGGCTTCGGATTCTTCATCCGGGTCTTTGCACTGTTGGCCGCGCTGATTTCCTTATGGATCCTCGCCACACCCCTGATGGCCTATCCCGATGAGCCGGCTCACACGATCAAGGCGGCAGCCGTGGCGCGGGGCCAGTTCTTCCCGGCGCCCGGCGAATCTTTTGGCAACGGCATCCACGTCCAGGTTCCGTCGTATATTGCCAACATTGATTCCCAACGCTGCTTTGCATTTCTCAAGGCGCAACCCGCGGGTTGCGCACCTGCTATCCCGGTCGATGACACTTACACCACCATCGGCGTGACATCAGCGGGCTTGTACAACCCCCTCTACTATTGGTTCGTCGGACTCCCCAGCCTGTTCATGTCCGGAGCTCCAGCAATCTTTGCCATGCGGATCGTCAGTGGACTCATGTCCGCAGCTTTCTACGCCGCCGGTTTCACCGCGTTGTCCAGGCTCCGCCATCCCAAGTGGCCCATGGTCGCAGCCGCAGTGGCCACGACGCCCATGGTCTTCTTTCTGGCCACCGGAGTCAATCCAAACTCGCTCGAAGTCGCAGCATCGATGGCGGCGTTCTGCGGCTTGGTCTCTGTCCTTGAGAACTCAAGGAAGCTCCACCTTGCTCGTCCCGGCATCCTGGCAGTCGGAGTTTCAGCCGCGACGTTGGCCAATACAAGGAATGTCTCCTTGTTGTGGCTCCTTTGCGGAGCGATTGTGGCTTGCCTCTTCTTCCGGGGAGCCGACATCGTCGCAATTTTCCGCAACCGCCTCTTGCTCATCGTTGCCGGACTGTCCGCAATCGGAGTGGCTCTGGGGGTTATTTGGAACTTCGTCATGTTGGCGGCACCCCCGTCTGCCGGCGAAGCACCTGCCGGCATATCCAACGCTGTCGAGGGTCTCCGTCCCTCCAACGCCTTTGTGACGATGCTGGACCGGTCCTTCGATTTCGTGAACCAGTACATCGGCGTTGCGGGATGGCTTGACGCTCCCGTGCCCCAAGCCGTCCTGATGTTCTGGAATATGCTGCTCCTCGCCCTCCTGTTGATGGTATTCCTGATGCGCCCCGCGCGATTGCAATTAGGTTTCTGGGCGGCCATTGGGATGCTAGCCGTAGTTCCGGCTTTGGTTCAGGCCGCCCTAGTCACGAGCAGCGGGTTTATTTGGCAGGGTCGGTACAGCCTGCCGTTGTTCGCCATCGCGGTCATTTCGGCCGGGCTGGCGTTGCGCTTCCGCAAATTCCAGGCCAATCTCACCAGTCGGACGCTGACGAAGATCCTGCTTTGGGCTGCGTGTGCCGCCCACGTTTACGGTTTCGTGTACATCTTGCGACGCTACGTCGTGGGCATACCGGATTTCGCGAACTGGCTGGTGATGTTCACAAAGCCGGATTGGCAGCCGCCTCTCTCTTGGGAGGTTCTCACGTTGCTTTTCGCAATTGCGCTGGTGTTTGCGGCTTCCAAGCTTTATCACTTCCTGTACCCTGGGCTGCCTTTCCTCCCGGCCCCCGTCAGCCGCGCGCTGCACTGGGCGGCACGCCGCCAGTCAAGCGACGCAGCCAAGTAAGCAGGCCATCGGGAAACGCCAACCGGTACGGAAAAGCCAAACAATAAAGGTCTGGCCAGGCAACGCCTGGCCAGACCTTTATTGTTTGGTCGTATCAACTAACCCCTAAGGTACGCAGCTAGTCTGTCCGCGCTGCTGGCCGGAACGAATCCGGCATCCTTGATCTTGCCCAAATCGAGAGTGCTCCTCAGCGGACGCGGCGCCGCGGCTTTGCCGGAGAAGTACTCTTCGGTGCTTACTCCTGTGACGTCGGCCGCCGATGCGCCGCACAGCGCGTAGACCTCTCCGGCGATCTCCGCCCACGACTGCGGTTCGCCATCGTTGCTGATGTTGTATATGCCATAGGGAGCGTTCGAATCCAGGAGGTGCTTGATTCCTGCCGCAATATCTTCCGTGAAGGTAAGCCGCCCGATCTGGTCGTTGACGACGCTCGGCTTGACTCCGCGGTTCGCGAGGGCGGCCATGGTCCGGACGAAGTTATTCCCTTCGCCGATCACCCAACTAGTACGTACGATGTAATGCCGAGGAACCACGCTGGCGACCGCGTCACCGGCGGCCTTGGTCTGGCCGTAAACTCCCAACGGAGTGAACGGTTCGTCCTCACTGTGCGTCTCGTTGGTGCCGTCAAAGACGTAGTCCGAAGAAATGTGGACCAAGGTCACATCAAACTCGACAGCTGTCCTTGCCAGCCGGGTGACTGCAGCGACGTTCGCTTCCCACGCAGCTTTCCTGCCGTCGGCGCTTTCAGCTGCATCGACGGCTGTGTAGGCGGCCGCGTTGATGATCGTCGAGTAGTTCCTCCAGTTGCGTCCCCCGAATGATTCTTCCTTGGACAGGTCAAAGTCGGCACGCCCGACAAACTCCGCGGTAGCGTCGCCGTCGTACAGTTCCCGCAAGGCCTTGCCAAGCTGGCCGTTGGCCCCAACCACGAGGATCTTCTTGGCCGGCATCGGTGCCACATCAGCCAGGCGCGGATGCGCCTTGTCCTTGTCCGAGAGCTCCGCTTGGTCCAACGGCACCGGCCAGGCAATGGCCGCAGTTTCGTCGGCGAGGTTCAAGAAGGTGTATTGGCTCTGGGCGTCGGCCGACCAATGGTCGTTGACGAGGTAAGTGTAAGCCGTGTTGTCCTCAAGCGTTTGGAACGCGTTGCCCACGCCGCGGGGAATGAAGATTGCCTGACTGGGATCGAGTTCCGCGGTAAAGACCGCACCGAATGACGGCCCCTCCCTGAGGTCGACCCAAGCGCCGAAAATCCGGCCTGTGGCTACCGAGATAAACTTGTCCCAAGGCTCGGCGTGGATGCCCCGCGTTGTTCCGGCCTTCTCATTAAACGAGATGTTGTTCTGCACCGGACGGAAATCCGGCAAGCCGAGTGCCACCATCTTTTCACGCTGCCAGTTTTCCTTGAACCAGCCGCGGTTGTCGCCGTGGACAGGCAGGTCGTAGAGCACGACGCCGGGAATCGGAGTTTGGTGCGCGGCAAGTGGTTTCGAGAATTCGAGCGTCATCGCTTACTGGCCCTGTTCCTTGTAGCGCGCTTCGGTTGCGGCCTTTTGAGGACGCCACCACGACTCGTTGTCGCGGTACCACTTGATCGTGTCCTCGATACCGGCGTCAAAATTCGAGAACTGCGGCTCCCAACCGAGTTCGTCACGCAGTTTGCTGGAGTCGATCGCATAGCGCAGGTCGTGCCCAGGGCGATCCACCACATGGTCGTAGGCATCTCGGGGCTGGCCGGCATGCTCGAGGATGAGCTCGACAACTTCCTTGTTGTTCTTCTCGCCGTCGGCCCCGATCAGGTATGTCTCGCCGATCCGGCCTCTGTCGATGATGGCCAGCACGGCCGAGGAGTGGTCGTTCGCGTGGATCCAGTCTCGGACATTTTCGCCCTTGCCGTACAGCTTGGGCCGGGTGCCGTCGATGACGTTGGTGATCTGCCGCGGAATGAACTTCTCGACGTGCTGGTAGGGACCGTAGTTATTGGAGCAATTGCTGATGGTGGCCCGTAGTCCGAAGGAACGGACCCAGGCCCGAACAAGCAGGTCGGATCCAGCCTTTGTGGAGGAATACGGGCTGGACGGGTTGTAGGGCGTGTTCTCGGTGAAGCGCTGCGGGTCCCCAAGTTCCAGGTCCCCGTAAACCTCGTCGGTAGAGATGTGGTGGAAGCGCTTGTCATGCTTGCGGGCCGCTTCGATCAGCGTGTATGTCCCAATGATGTTGGTGTCGAGGAACGGCCGGGGGTCATGCAGGGAATTGTCGTTGTGGGATTCTGCGGCGTAGTGAACTACCACATCGCAGTCTGCGACGAGGCGTTCGACCAGCTCGGCATCGGCAATATCACCCTGGACGAAGTGGAACCGGTCTTCCGGTAGGCCGTTCAGCGATTCCCGATTGCCCGCGTACGTGAGCTTGTCGAGGACCGTGACTTGGTTGTCGGTATTCTCGAGGACGTAGTGGACAAAGTTCGAACCGATGAAACCGGCGCCGCCGGTGACCAGAAGTTTCTGCATGGCACCAGCCTACCGAACGGCACGCTTCGCTCGCTTACGCGGCAAGCGCTCGGTCAGCCCCGCGTACCCTGCGGACTGCTTCGAACACCAAGCGGAGGATCATGAACCGCGCTTTCACGATTCGTGACAGTGATCTCCACCCGGCCGGTGTTTGGTTCTCGTCATGCAGGCGCCGAAGGATGATCGAATCATCCAAATGACGGATCGATTGCGCAACATTGCCGCAGATGGCAAGCCAAAGATCATGGGACTCATGGACGTAGCCGGGAATCGGCACAAAGTAGCTCAGCGCGTCCCGGCGGATCCCCATCGCGCATCCATAGTAAGCGCGGTAACCAATCAGGATTGCGAACAAGTTGGCGAGGTGCCTCGTCGAGTCCGACGCCCGGAGGCGTGGGATCCACGGGCGCGGTCCTCCACCGAGGACATCGAAGTTCCCGGCAACAACCTTGTGGTCCTCCAACGCCGTCAACATGAGTTCCACCCGACCCGGGATCCATACGTCGTCTTGGTCGGAAAGCATGATGAACTCGCCCCGGCTCAAGCCCACCGCCTGCTCAAAGGTCCGCACATACCCTTTATTGACTGACGATGCGATGAAGCGGATCCGCGGATCCGTGATCCTCTTGACTACGGCAGCCGTGTCATCCGGCGAGGCGTCGTCCACAACTACTAATTCATCGTTGGGTCCAAGGTCCCGGAGGATGGAGTCAATCTGCTCTTCGATGTAGCGGGATCCCTTGTAGGCCGCAAGGCAGACACTCACACGGATTGCCTGACCCTCCGGTGTCGTCGAATCGTTCATGCTGTCCACTCTAGGCGAGTTGGCTTTGGTGGGTAGCTCGGGCGGCCGCGGCCACCCGGGGGGGCGGGGCGTAATCGCGTATCATCGAAAGGTCACGCAATCGAGCAATAGGACCCACAAGTAATGAAACCCGTGTTGCTTCGACTCGCAGGCTTCACGCTGCTCCCCCTGCTCACGTTGGTTCTGCCATTCCTTTTGCTGCCTGTTATTTCCCGGGTCGCAGGCGCGCCAGGTTGGTCGAGCATCACCTCCGGCCAGGCAATCGGCGTGTTCGCCGCCACGATTATCCTGTGGAGCTGGAACATCTCGGGTCCTGTGGCCGTCGCCCGGAGCCGGGAGCCACACGACCGCGCGTCGATCTATTCAAAAAGCATGCGGACGCGAATCGTCATTGGCGTTCTGGTCCTCCCCATTATGAGCATCATCGCCGCCTTCGTGGCACACGATGGTTACCGCCTCGACGCGGTCACTATGGCGTGGTCCACCGCTCTTACGGGATTCTCGCCGGCTTGGTACGGCATCGGGACCGGTCAGCCGCGAATCCTTGCCGTTTACGACACAATCCCCCGTTTTTGCGGAGCGTTACTCAGCGTGCCCTTGATTATCGCCACGGGCCAGATTTGGATTTATGGCGTCTTGGCTGTTCTCGCGACCATTACAGCCTCCGTGGCGTTCCAGTTGCGATTCGGGGAACCCGGGACCTGGTTCCCTCGGCGTCCGGCAAAGGTCGTCCGCGAAATCCTTCCCGACGCGGGAACGGCCGCAATCAACTTTGCCGGTAGCGCTTATGCTTCCTCCCCCGTCCCGATTGCAACTGCGACCGTCCCCTTGGCGACCGCCACCGCCGGTTTTGCCTCCGCCGACAGCATCTACCGCTTCGGGCTATTCAGCGTTGTGGCCGTCGGAAACACCTTCCAAAGTTGGACGCTTGAGGGCAAGCCGGAAGGCGCACGACGGCGGCACGAAGTTGCGCTCGTGACCCACCTCGTCCTCGGGGCGGCCGGGGCCCTCGGACTCGGTTTCCTGGGGCCCTGGGCTTCCGGGATCCTGTTCGGCGATCCAGTCAAGGCAGACTCCTTGACGTCTGCGTTCTACGGGCTTTCCTTCTTTTTCCTCTCGGCTTCCACTCCCCTGATCAGGAACCTTCTCATTCCCGCCGGTCACCAGAAGACCGTCCTCTTGTGGACCGGGCTGTCGGCGTCGATCGGCGTCGCGTTCATGGTCGTAGCAGGCTTGGGGTCGAATGTCCCTGGTGTTGCCCTTGGTATGGCACTCAGCGAAGCTCTGCTCTTCTTCGGTCTTCTAGTTCCGGCGTCCAGGGTGCTGCCTGCCAAAGCACAAGCTATAAGTGTGGACGGGTAGGATCATCTCCGTGATTGAAAGTCCACAACGACGAACGGCAGCTGTGATCGCCGCGTTCAACCCCGACAACGAGCTGCTCACCAACGCTGAATCGATCGCAGCGCAAGTCGACGAACTCATTGTCGTCGATGATTGCAGCACGTCGTCGGCAGCCGAATCGATCTTTGATGACCTTGCCGCGACCGGAGTAAAGGTACTGCGGCTGGGAAGCAACTCCGGCATTGCGGCCGCGCTGAACCGCGGTATCAAAGAACTGGAATCGTCCACGCGCCCGGATTTTGTACTGACATTCGATCAAGACTCCCTGCCGGTCCGGGAATACGTCGCGAACGCGCTCGCCACATACGACCGCGCGGCGTCCGTGGGGAAAAAAGTGGGTTTCGTGAGCGCAGAGACGTTCAGCGGGCATCGAGTTCCGGTTCTCGGAGCCTCCAACGGAGTGTCAGAGGCTTTCGACCCCATGCAGTCCGGTTTCTTCATACCGCTTTCCACTTTGGCCCATGTCGGAAACTTCGAGGCCGGCTTTTTTATCGACTGCGTGGATTCGGAGTTCACCGCGCGAGTGAGGGCCGCTGGCTATAGCATCGTCATTGGATCTGGCTGCGAAGTCAGGCACCGTCTCGGAGCGCGCCTACCCGCAAAGGTGTTCGGATGGCCACTCCGACTCCGTGGTAAAGATCTGTCCTTCAACTATTACTCACCGTTCCGGATGTACTACATCATGCGTAACGGGACCACTCTTGCCCGCAGGTACTGGCGCAGCAACCCAGCATGGGTCCTCCGCCGCATGGTGGAGGACGCGAAAGCACAGCTTCTCCGCTTCGCATTCAGCCCGGATAGGCGTTCTCTAGCGATCGCCGCTTGGGAGGGGGTCGTCGATTCGTGCCGCGGAAGGCAGGGCCGCATCAATCAGGATCTCCTCAACCGCATCCAGCCACGATGACATACAGGAGAACAATGGAAATTCATGACTCAACTCGGGTCCTCGTCATCATGCCAGCGTGGAATGAAGCTGAGTCCGTCGGCGACACGGTGCGGGAAGTGCTGGGCGTCGGAGGTCCCTACGATGTGCTGGTCGTCAACGATGGATCCACGGACGACACCGCGGCGCTAGCCGCCGAAGCCGGAGCAACGGTGCTGAACCTCCCCTTCAACTTGGGCGTCGGAGGCGCCATGCGCGCTGGTTTCAAGTACGCCAAGCGGCTGGGCTATCGACAGGTGATCCAAGTAGACGCCGATGGCCAACATGACCCCCGGAATATCGGCGAAGTCCTCGCGGGGCTGGAGCATGCCGACATTTCAATTGGTGCCCGATTCGCAGAAAAGGGCGAATACATAGTAAGCGGCCCTCGAAAATGGGCAATGCAATTTCTTGCAAAGGTGATCTCCGGCCTGGCAAAAACACGTCTTACGGATGTGACGTCCGGATTCCGGGCTGCCAACGATCGCGCCATCAGCCAGTATCTGGACCACTATCCCGCAGAATACCTCGGCGACACTATCGACTCCCTCGTCGTGGCCATCCGTTCGGGATGCAAAGTGACGCAGATTCCCGTGGCGATGCGCCCTCGGCAGGGCGGAACCCCCAGCCACAACCCTGCGAAAGCCGCAATCTATCTCGGCCGTTCCACCTTCGCGCTGCTCTTCGCGCTGACCCGTAAGCGGTCCACCATTCCGTCCGTATCATCGTCGGCCCAGGAGGCTTCCTGATGGGAAATCTGGCTGCTTTCCTCCTCGCCTTGGCGATCGTGGGGATCGTTTTCGAAATGCTCCGGCGCAAGAAACTCCGTGAGAAGTACGCCGCGCTTTGGCTCGTCGTCGGCATTGGAACCTTGGTCCTTGCGGCGTTCCCGCGCTTGCTAACCATCGTTGCCGAACTCGTTGGCGTGCAGCTGCCATCGAATCTGCTGTTCATCATCAGCATCCTGCTGCTGCTGGGGGTCTGTTTGCACCTCTCTTGGGAAATCTCCGTGGTCGAAGATGAAACCCGGACGTTGGCGGAAGAAGTTGCGATCATGCGCGCCCTCCTCGAGCAACTGCAGACCGCCGAAACCGCAGAGGACGACACTTCCACACCCTCCGGCCCGAAGTAAGGAACCGAATGGCCCTGGACATCTTCATCCCCTATTGGGGGGATCCTGACTTCATGCGGCAGGCAGTCGACAGCGTACTTGGCCAGGATTCGGACGACTGGCTTCTGACTGTTGTGGACGACGCCTATCCAGGTAATGAGGTCCGCAGATATCTGGAAGAAATCAACGACCCCCGGATTCGCTATATCCGCAAAGAAACCAACCAAGGCATCACCGAGAACTTCCGCACTTGTGTGTCACTGGCAACGCAAGACGCGCTTGTCGTCATGGGTTGCGACGACGTCCTTCTGCCGAACTTCGTGGACGTCACCCTTCGCGCGCACCGGGATTTTCCGAACGCCTGGATCATCCAGCCTGGCGTGGAAGTGATCAATGAAACCGGGGAGTCCACCCGGCCGATCGTTGATCTCGTGAAGCAACACGTGGTCAAACCTCACGGATCCAAATCCAGGGTGCTCAGTGGCGAGAAGCTTGCGGTAAGCCTCCTTCATGGCGACTGGCTCTACTGGCCGTCGCTGGTTTTCCGTCGAGACAAGATTCACGACTTCGATTTTCGCGATGGTCTTCACGTGATTCAGGATCTCGGGTTGATCATCGACATGGTCTTGGCTGGAGCAGAGCTCCTCATCGAACCAGAGGTATGCTTCGCGTACAGAAGACACACCGGTAGTGCCTCCGCCAGCAAATTGCTTGACGGTTCCCGGTTCGCTGGGGAGCGCGGATACTTCGAACTTGCCGCTGAGCTCTGCATGAACAAGGGTTGGCGAAAGGCGTCCAGGGCCGCGAAGTTGCGCCTCACCTCCCGGGCCCATGCCTTCCTCCTCCTGCCCGCTGCGGCGCAACACGGCAGCCCCGCAGCCGTGCGCTCCCTTCTTCGGCATACTCTTGGAAGATAGGGAAATCGACTTGCAACCCGATATTGAACCGCCGATGCTGCTGACCAAGGTTGCCGCCGTTGTCACAGCCTTTCGTCCCACCTCGCAATTGATCGAAAGCGTCTCGTCCCTGCGTCGGCAACTGGCCACCGTGGTGGTAGTAGATGATGGCGGAGGTCCGGGTTTCGACCAGATCTTCGACGCCGCCGCAGACGCCGGCGCCATGGTGCTGCGGCTCGAAAAGAATTCCGGAATCGCTTCAGCTTTGAATGCCGGCATCGACTTGGCGCGCACAAAGGCGGTCGACTACATCATCACGGTGGACCAAGATTCGCTCCTGAGCACCGACTATGTCCGCCGGCTAGTAGACGCCGCTGACTCTGCAGCCGCCGCGGGTGTTACTCCCGGCCTCGTATCGCCCGCACGAATCCATGGCAATCCCGTCAAGACGGCCGGGTCAAAATCGGGAGTCCCGCTCGGACGGGAGCCCATTCAATCCGGATTGCTGATTCCAGTTTCCACCCTTGATAAAATCGGCAACTTCTGGGACGGACTGTTCATAGATCTGGTGGATACCGAATACTATTTCCGTGCGCTTGATGCAGGGCTTCCGACGGTCCTTGCGGATGCAGAATTCGATCATTCGCTCGGATCGTTTGTCGATGCAAATATATGGGGCAGCAACATTAGATACCAGAATCGGGTATTGAAAGTACGCATTGCAGCTTCCTGGCGCTATTACTACATATTCCGGAACAGGATTCTCGTCGGCCGCCGATATGCGAAAGTTCACCCGGTATGGATTGCCGGCGGTCTGTTGCTGGACCTGAGGCATCTCCTGTTCGTCACCGTCCTGGCCCCGGGGCGCAGTGCCAGGCTCAGCTCAGCGTTGAGAGGGCTTGTCGACGGCGTCCGCGGCCGCAGCGGAAAGGGCCACAGCAGCTAAGCTCCGTCCCGCGCCAACGACCGCTGGTTTTGCCGGGGACTACCCGGTGAGGGATGATGTAGATCATGCGTGGAATCATTCTTGCCGGTGGCACCGGCTCTCGTCTGCACCCGATTACTCACGGCATCAGCAAGCAACTGGTCCCGGTCTATGACAAGCCGATGATCTACTACCCCCTTTCCACTCTCATCCTGGCGGGCATCCGCGATGTCTTGGTGATCACCACCCCGCATGATGCCGAACAATTCCAACGGCTTCTCGGCGATGGTTCCCAATTCGGTATCAACATTTCCTATGTCCAGCAGCCTTCGCCCGACGGCCTTGCGCAAGCATTCATCCTGGGCGAGCAGCACATTGGAAACGAGACTGTGGCGCTTGTCCTCGGTGACAACATCTTCTACGGCCAAGGCATGGGCACGCAGCTTCGGAAACATGCAGACATCGAGGGCGGTGCAGTCTTCGGCTATTGGGTAAAAGATCCCAAAGCGTATGGTGTGGTCGAATTCAATGAAGCCGGCAAGGCTATTTCCTTGGAAGAAAAACCCAGCCACCCCAAATCACATTATGCGGTTCCTGGGCTCTATTTCTACGACAACGATGTCGTAGATATCGCGAAGAACCTTACGCCGTCAGCTCGCGGCGAGCTGGAAATCACCGACGTCAACCGGAAGTACCTCGAGGCGGGGAAGCTCCACGTTGAGATCCTTCCACGAGGCACTGCCTGGCTCGATACCGGGACCTTTGACGACCTCAATGACGCCTCCAACTTCATCCGTACGGTGGAAAACCGCCAGGGCCTCAAGATCGGCGCTCCCGAGGAAATCGCTTGGCGCCAAGGTTTCCTTTCGGACAACGAACTGCGCGAGCGCGCAGAGCCGCTGATCAAGAGCGGCTACGGAGCGTATCTCCACGGCTTGCTCGAAGGTTAGCCTCGGCCTGTGTGGTGGTCTGTCCTCCCGCAATTGATCGGTGCTGTCCTTTTATTGCTTGCTCCCGGCTTCCTTGTAGCCTGGGGTTTGCGCTATCGGGGCTTCGACGCGCTGGCGCTCTCCCCTGCGCTGTCGGTAGGCGTGATCGTCATAGCTTCGACGGTGAGCCCCTTCTTGCATGTGAGGTTCAACCTCCTTCCGGTCGCTGTCGTGGCCGTAGTGCTCGGCGGGATCGCGTGGTTCGTTTCCCGGTCCCGTCCGCGCGCCGGAACGGTGCCGGGGTCCGGACTTTGGCGGAGCGCGGCACCATTTGTTGCCGGGCTTCTTGCATTCGTAGTGATTGGCGCCAGGGTCATGCAGGCCATCGGCGCCCCGGAACATTTTTCCCAAACCTACGACGCCGTCTTTCACCTTAACTCCGTCAAATACGCCCTTGATACCGGGAACGCGTCGTCCCTGACGATCGGCGACATGACCGGTGGGGGGTTTTATCCCGCGGGTTGGAACGCGGTTGCAACGTTGGTCGCGTCCACCTTTGGGCTGGACGTACCCACCGCTGTAAACCTTACGAGCGTCATCCTTGGTGCAGTGTTTTGGCCGCTGGGCTGCCTCTTGGCAGCTCGGTGGACCATAGGCCGGTCTGCCGAGGTTGCTCTGGCAGTGGGCGTAGCCTGCGCCTCGCTTGGCGCATTCCCGCTCCTGATGATGGACTTCGGCGTCCTGTACCCCAATCTGCTGTCGATCAGCCTCCTGCCGAGTTCAGTTGCCCTTGCCGCTGCAATTTTGCGGGTGTCCCCGGACTGGGTTCCGCGGGACCTACCGGCGGTCCTCGCACTCTTGTTGAGCCTTGCGGGTCTGGTTGTTGCGCATCCCACCACCTTCATGGCGTGGCTGACGTGGACTGCCCCTATGGTGGGGTTCCTTTCATGGAAGACCATCAAACTCCGGAAACGGAATTTGCTGCGGGTTTGGCATCCCAGGTTCACGGTCCCCCTGATCAGCTATTGCGTGGCTTTCGTTATTCTTTGGGCCTTCCTCCGGCCGCCACCGGACGCATCATTCTGGGGCCCATACCATACGGCCCCGCAAGCCCTGGGCGAGGCGATTGTCTTCTCGCCCTTGGACTTGCCAGCCGCCTGGTTGGTGGCACCGCTTGCACTACTGGGCCTGTGGGCAGCCGCACGGCAGCTTCGGTACAGGTGGCTCGCCGCAGTTTTCCTGATCTTCACTGGGCTCTTCGTCGTGGTTTCAGGGTTCCCGATTTCCAGAATACGGAGCATTCTGACCGGCGTTTGGTACAACGACAGCTACCGCATCGCAGCGCTGTTGCCCCTGGTCGCCGTCTTGCTTGCTGCCGTGGGGGTCGAGTGGATCTGCCACAATCCCTACATACGGCAATGGTTCAAGCGGGTACTTCTTCGAAGCGACTCACGGACCCTCCCTTCCGGTCTCCGGACCGCCCTTCAACGCGGCGCGGCCTTTGTCCTCGTCGCACTTGCCGTGCTCCTTGGGCAAGTGGGCGGAGTCAACAAGGAAGTTGCGCAAGCATCATCGAAGTACGCTTTGACGCCGAATTCACCTTTGGTTTCGAGCGATGAATTGCATCTGATCCAGAGATTGCCGGCCGACATTCCCCAGAATGCGATCTTGCTCGGGAACCCGTATACCGGGGCTTCCCTTTCCTACGCCCTCGGCGACCGCCGTTCCGCCCAGCTCCACATTCTCAGCTACGTCTCCCCCGATCTCCAGGAGATCTACGATCGTTTGGCAAACGTCACCGGCGACCCGGATGTTTGCAGGGCAGTCCGTAGTGAGCACTCCTACTACGTCTTGGACTTCGGCCTCACCGAAGTCCATGGCGGAAACCATACTCCCGCCGGCCTCCTGCACCTGGATCAAAACCCCGGAGTCAAGCTAGTAGACAGCCAGGGCCCTGCCAAGCTGTACAAGATCACGGCTTGCGGAGACAACTAGGCCCCGCACGGCTGGCACCGCGCGGGGCGCCAGCCCAATCACTCTGCGGCGGCCGATCGCCGTCGAAGCTCCTTCACCACAGCGTGCACTTCGCCGTCCATGATGATCTGACCGTGTTCCAAGAGCACTCCCCTTTTACACACGGAAGCGACCAGGTCCAAGTCATGGCTCACCACGAAAAGCGTTTTTCCTGCATCCGCCAGTTCGTTGATTTTGAGAATGCACTTGCGCTGGAACGGTTCGTCCCCGACTGCAAGGATTTCGTCAATGAGGAAAACCTCAGGGTCGGTGTGGACTGCAATCGAGAAGGCCAGCTTCAAGTACATACCGGAGGAATAGAACTTGACCTCTGTATCGATGAACTCGCCGATTTCAGAGAACTCGACGATCGAATCGAACATCTGATCGATCTGGTTCTGGCTCATGCCCAGGATCGCCCCGTTGAGGTACACGTTGTCCCGGCCGCTCAGGTCGTGATGGAATCCAGCTCCGACCTCAATGAGGCCGGCCACCCTCCCCCGCGTATGAACGGTACCCTCATCCGGCTGAAGCACGCCTGAAATGAGCTTCAAAAGGGTTGATTTGCCTGAACCGTTTAGCCCAAGCAATGCCACGGTTTCGCCCTGCTCGACATCAAGCGAAACGTCTTTCAGCGCATCGAACTTTTTGGAAAGATCCCCTTTGCGCCCGCTCAGCAACCATACAATCGCTTCCTTCATGCTCCGGGTATGGCGGAGCACAAACTTCTTCCGCAAGTTTCGGCAGGTGATGGCGACGCTGTCGGAGACTCCCGGGGGTACGGACATGTCAAAGCTCCTGGGCAAAATGTACTGACAGCTTCATGAAGACGAGCTGTCCAATTACGAGGACGAGTGCAGCGACGCCAAAGGCAGCTGGGAACCAAACGGCGAGCAGGTCCGGCGGCATGGAAATCGATCCCGACTGCGCGGCGCTCAGCGTCGGTGACCAAAAGGCCCAGTGGAAGATTTCGACGGCGACAGTCACGGGATTCAGCTGGTACAAAAAGAACCAGGGACCCATGACGCGCTGAACCATCGGCCACACGTAGAGGACGGGCGAGGCCCACGTGACGATCATGAGGATCATGTCGACGATGTTCTCGGAATCCCGGAAATACACGTTCGCAGCGCCGAATAACAAGCCGAGGCCGGTGGCAAGAATCGCTGTCAGGACGAATGCCCCAACGACAGCGAGAAGTTGCCAAATTGCTGGACTCCAACCGCTCAACAAACAAGCTCCGACCAAAACCACTACTTGTGGAAGCAAATGGGCTGCAGAGACCCAGATCGTGGAGACCGGAAACAGCTCCCTGGGCAGGTAGATCTTCCGGATGAGGTCCCTGTTGTCGACGATGGAGCGCGTGGCGTTGCCTAGCGATTCCGTGAAGAAATTGACCAGCACAATTCCTGCAAACAGGTAGATCGCGTAGTTGGGGGTTCCCCGCTGCATGTCGAGGAAGACCCCGAGCGCCACGAAGTAGATCAAGAACTGCATCAACGGCTTAACGTACGACCACAGGAGTCCCAGAACAGAGCCACGGTAGCGGATCTTGATTTCCTTGCGCACCAGCAGTTGTAACAAGAACTTGTGCTTATAGACGTCAATGATCCCGCGGCCACGACCCGGTTGGACCAACTCGGTCACGGGCTGTGTCATCTAGTGACCCTTCTCGTCAGCCAGGCCAAATGTCTTCTTCCAAGCCTCCATGGAAGTGATCTCCGGGAGTGCCCTACGGTACTGCTCCGAGAGTTCCTCCCAGTGGCGGTAAAGTTTGGCGTGTTGTTTTCCTGCTTCCGCGAGCATGGACCTGAGCTTCTCAGGGTCGCGTTTATACCAGGATGCCGCGGTGCCGTCGGCATTCGAGACGACGACACTGTCATAGTGCGCCAAGCGGAACCATCTGTTGTCGCGATGGGCCAGGAAGCCCTGGGGTCGCTCCGCGGATTCCGCCGCCGGCTTCTTCACCAATTGGCGGGCAACCGTGGTGACCCCCCATTTGACGAGGTCCTTCTTGTTGGGAAGTCCAATGGGCTTGAGCCCGGAGGGTCCACGTCCCAATGCCGGGGCCGGGAAGTCGTCCACGTTCTCGCGCATTTCTGCATCGGGGTAGTCGGACTTGAGCGCATTGATCTCGCCGAGCTTTGTGGCAATATTGCGATGCAGGTGCTCGGGACCAAGAAAGAGGCCCTCCAAAGCATCGAGCCGCGAATGTTCGGTGAAGTACTGCATGGAAACCAAGTGCTTGACGTCCGATTGGAACGACTCCCGGATAACCCGTCCCCCCTTCTTATAGGGGCTGTAGATGAGCGTCGTAATCAAGCGGTTCCTGCCATGGAAATAGGCTTGCCAGCCAACAAGGTCGTCCTTGTCGATCCAGGAGACATGCCAGACGGCGGCGCCGGGGAGGGAAACCGTGGCAAAGCCGGCTTCACGCGCGCGGAGTCCGTACTCGGCGTCGTCCCACTTGATAAAGAGGGGAAGGGACAGCCCGATCTCGCGGATGATCTCAGTGGGGATCATGCACAGCCACCAACCGTTGTAGTCGACGTCGACCCGTCGGTGCAGCCACGGAGTCTGCCGAAGGTTCGCGACGCTGAAGTCGTGCCTCATTTCCATGTCCGCGTGGGGCATTGCGGGCACGAATCGATATGGATCCACCACTTCACCGAAGGTGTGAAGCACGCTTCGGCTGTAGAGATCGAACATGTGGCCACCCACGATGGTCGGCTTGCGGCAGTGATCCGAGAAAACCAGCAGGCGCGCAATGCTCTCTGGTTCGATGACGACGTCATCATCCAACAGGAGTGCGTAGTCGCTGCCGTTCTCCACGGCTTCGTACATGCCGCGCGAGAAGCCGCCCGAGCCGCCGAGATTGGCCTGGTCGATGATCCGCAGTTTGTCACCGAGCGCTGACTTTATGTCGGCAAAGCCTGGCTGCTCGGCAACCTTTTGGGTTCCTTGGTCAACGATGAGGATTTCCTGGACGTGCTCCAGGACCTCAGGATTTTCGGCGAGGATCCTGGCGTTATTCAAGCAGAAGCCCGGCTTGTTCATGGTGGTGATCTCCAGGGTCACCCTGCCGGAGGCGCGCTCGGGCGCTGTTCCCTGCCATTCCGCTGCATCGAGCGTCAGTTCTTCACGGCTTGAGGCGAGATCGAACCAGTACCACCCGCCGTCCCCGAAGGGTTTGAGGGACAGCTCGAATTCCGTGACAGCAGTGCCTTGGACCCGTGCGCCATCAACGCGTTGGAGGGTACCCCGCGCGTTCGACTTATAGACAGTGACGGTGCCGTGGCCCGTGGTCCGGACGACGAGGCGGATCGATTGCAGATCCGTCCAGCGCCGCCAATAGCTTGCAGGAAAGGCATTGAAGTACGTTCCGAAGGAAAGCTGCTCTCCCGCGCGGAGCCGGACGGAACTCCGGGAGAGGACGTCTTCGAAATGGACCTCTTCGCTGCCCGAACTAACGAAGTGAAGTTTCTCCTCGGCCGACTTCGGATTCCTTGCGAATTCGTCGTTCTCGCGCAGGCGGATACCGTTTGCCGGGCCGGCGTCGACGTACAGCGCCGTCGTGTCTAGCTGGTCATCAGCTGGCAGGATAACCCGCTGCAACACCTGCATCCTGGTTCCGTTGCTCACGCGTCCACTCCTCCGCTTTCCATTGCTATACCACTTTCAAAGTGCGGACGGATCTTGTTGTCGAACATGGATAAGGCAGACCCGATGGCCATGTGCATGTCAAGGTATTTATAGGTGCCCAATCGACCCCCGAAAAGCACATTCTCTTCCAGAGCGGCGAGATCCCTGTACTTGAGCAACTTCTCCCTGTCATCCGGCGTGTTGACCGGATAGTACGGTTCGTCGCCCTTTTCCGCGAATCGGGAGAATTCCCGCATGATGACGGTCTTCTCTGTTTGGTATTCACGCTCGGGGTGGAAATGGCGCGGTTCGATGATGCGCGTGAACGCGACGTCGTCGTCGTTGTAGTTGACAACCGCAGTTCCCTGAAAGTCACCCACCTCGAGGACTTCTTCCTCGAAATCGATAGTACGCCAGGACAGGTCTCCGGCGACGAAGTCGAAGTAGCGGTCGACCGGGCCGGTGTAGACAACGGGGATCTTGCCGACAACCTTGTTTTTCGAACACGCATGCGACTCGTCAAAGAAGTCCGTGTTCAGGCGCACTTCGATGTTCGGGTGCTCGGCCATCTTTTCGATCCACGCCGTGTACCCGTTGGTGGGCAGCCCCTCGTACTTGTCGTTGAAGTAACGGTTGTCGTAGTTGTACCGGACGGGAAGCCGCGAAATGATCCCGGCAGGCAGGTCCTTGGGGTCAGTCTGCCACTGCTTGCCCGTGTAGTGCTTGATAAATGCCTCGTACAGCGGACGGCCGATTAGCTGGATGCCCTTGTCGTTGAGGTTCTGGGGATCGGTTCCCGCAAGCTCGCCCGCCTGCTCCAGAATGAGTGCCCGTGCGTCTCCGGGGGTCAGATTGGCTCTGAAGAACTGATTGATCGTTGCGAGGTTGATAGGCAGCGAGTAGACCTCGCCCTTGTGGACGCCATACACCTTGTGAACATAGTTGGTGAAAGTCGTGAACCGGTTGACATACTCCCACACCCGCTCATTCGAGGTGTGGAAGAGGTGCGCACCGTAGCGGTGCACCTCGATCCCGGTCTGCTCTTCCGATTCGCTATAAGCGTTGCCACCGACGTGGTGCCGGCGGTCGATGACAACAACCTTCAAGCCCAACTCGGTGGCTGCCTGTTCTGCGATTGTCAGGCCAAAAAAGCCCGCCCCGACGATGACGAGGTCAGCGGTCACAAATACTCCTGGTTCGAATGCGGGCAGCCCAATGGTCCGCACTGGCTGCAGGTCAAGCCTACCTGAGATGCCGCATCCAATTGCGGTGGAGCTCGTTCGCTGCCCGAGGAGCGCAGCGTTTTCCACATACGCCAAGTGACTCGGTACGTCCGGTGCCGATTGCAAATATCGTGAAAGAAAAGCAGTTACTCGCGCTGAAGGAGCGGGCAAAGTGACACTCCATTGCACCCTGGTCAGGGGACCGCGGGCCTTGCAGCAAGGTGGGCCCGTTGAGCTGGCGCTGGACATAGGCGAAGGTACCCCCGGTGCCCTCGTCCAAGCTGCTGTCGGCAATGAGTTCGGAACCGGGGACCTGACGGTCGGCGGCCTGCCACTCATCGGCCTCACGGTGGGAACTCCGCCGCTGATGACCGGAGCCGTCCTGGTGGACGGCGCTGGTTCGGATCCGGGAGGAACTTCCCCCGGCAGACATGAACAGGCGCCGTTGTCCCTGATGGTGCATGCCGGACCTTCTGCAGGCCTGGTCATTCCGCTGGAACGGGGCACTTACAGGATCGGCCGGAGCGGAGCGGATATTTGCCTCCCGGATCCTGACGTCTCCCGTGTTCACGCCGTCCTGACGATCTCCGAGACAGCGGTCACCATAACCGACAACGCGAGCGCGAACGCAACACTCGTGGACGGAAGGAAAGTCCGCACAGCCTTCCTCTCGACCGCCTCCAGGATCCGCTGCGGCGGCTCGGTCATGTCCATAGTCTTCGGAAACGAAGACCATGGAGCTGAGTCACTGGGGGCAGCCGGCGTGGGCATCGGCGAGCCGATCATGGTCCCCCGGCGGCATGATGCCAGCAACCGCACGCAACTGCTCTTCACGGCCGGCTTGCCACTCCTGCTGGGAGTCGGCATGGCATTGGTCACCGGCATGTGGATGTTCCTCGGATTTACGGCGATTTCTGCGATCGTGGTTCTTGCACCCGCAATGTCGGGAAGGCGCCAGCGCCGCCTCTTGGCCGCCGCGATTGAACAGGCCGTACAACAAGACAGAACCCGACGACGGCGCTGCTCACCATCCGCCGCAGAGCTCGCCTTTGCTATCGGCTCATCTGCGTCCGCCACTGCGCAGGAAGAAGTGGACTGCAACGAAATCTGGCTTCGGCTCGGCACCGGTCCGCAGAAGGCCAGGGTTGTGCTCGATCCCGCGGATCCAGGTTTTGACCCGCCAGAATTGAGCCCGGTTCCAATCGTTCTGGATCCAGCCATCCCTTCGGTTTCCGTGTCGGGAACCGAAGCCATGGTCGATGGATTGTTCAGGTTTCTGCTCATGCAACTGACGGCTTTTCGCAGCGCAGCCGCCGTCCCCGTCCTCATCCACGGTCCAATGGCCCTTTTGCCAGCGAGCGCCCGGTTCCTTCCGCGCGTCACGCTGACAACCGACGTACCCTCAGCCACAGCCTCCCTTTCCGCGTCTGCTGGGCACCCGGGAGTCCTGCTTCTCATGGGGTCGGGCCCCGATCCCGGTACCGACTCGCTCCGGCAGAAAGCGCTCGAATCTGGTTGGAGAGTCTTCCAACGCACAGCATACGGAGATAAGAGCGAGTTCATCGTCGAGTTGCGGAACAGACGCGCGATCCTCCGCTCGTGTCTTTCAACAACGGAATTTGAGCCTGACTTGGTCCCGGGTTCAGTCTTTGACCGATACTGTCGTTCGTTGGCATCAGTGCCGGCACTGGCGGAAGCAAGGTCATCGACCGTCCCCACCACATGCCTCTTGGCTGGACTGCTTCCGATCGACCCCTCAAGCATCGCGGCACGATGGAAGGATTCTTCAATACAGAGCGGCCTATCCACGGTCATTGGGCAAGGAGCCGATGCGCCCCGCTCCCTGGACTTGGTTGCGGATGGCCCGCACCTTCTTGTGGCCGGGACCACGGGATCCGGAAAGTCCGAACTCCTGCGCACTATTGTGGCGGCGATCTCGCTGAACCACAGCCCGGACAAGGTCAACTTCCTGTTCGTTGATTTCAAAGGAGGTTCCGGACTCGGGCCCCTGGTTGAAATGCCCCATTGCGTCGGAATGTTCACGGACCTCAACGAGCACGAACTCGAACGTATGCTCTCCTCCCTCCGGGCCGAAGTTCGAAGGCGGGAGGCACTCTTAGCGAAGGCCGATGTCCCTGATCTGCCCGCTTACTGGGCCAGGACCGGCGGGATCGGTCACGAAGCCCAGCTTGGACGGGGCATGTTACCTACGCTCCCCCGACTGGTGCTGGTGATCGACGAATTCAGGATGCTCATTGAAGGGGCCCCGGCCACCCTGGCCGAACTGATGCGGGTCGCGACCCTGGGCCGGTCCCTGGGCATCCATCTGATCATGGCAACACAACGTCCGCAGGGTGCCTTGAGTGCGGACATCCGCGCCAACGTCACCACCAGCATCGCTCTTCGCGTCCAATCAGAAATGGAGTCACGGGACGTCATCAATTCACCGACTGCGGCGTCGATTCCGCTCTCCCTTCCTGGCCGGGCCTACATGGTGCGCGGGATGCAGGACGCCGAGCCCTTCCAATCAGCGATTCTTTCCCACGGGGAGGAAGACCAATCACTCACCGGAACCTTTGCCGGACCGGCATCAGGGTCGCTTCGCTTCAGCGGTTGGTCTGTGACCACCGGGGCAGACTTTCAAAGGGCAGAGCCGACCCCTGCGGAAACGGCACGTCCCATTATCAAATCAATCAGTCGGGTATGGGACGCCCGCGGAGGTAAACCGCTCCGGAGACCGGTTGCGGACGCCCTTCCTGAATCCATCTCGTTGCGCCAGCGCCTGGGGGCGGCGGGGCCAGAGGGAAAGCGCGCGGCACCCGGCACATCGGCGGGACCAAATGCCCGCCTTGGTCTGGTGGATTTGCCGACGCAACAGCGTATTGCGGAGCTGTGTTGGAACCCCGGCGCACACGGGAACCTCGCGCTCATAGGGCCTCCTGCAAGTGGCGTTGAAGACACCTGCCGTACCACGACAGCACAGCTTGTGGGCGGTGCCGAAGAGCTCCATCTTTATGCCCTCGACGGTGACGGTTCGTTCGCCGATGTCGCGGTCGAGGGGCGCGTGGGGGCCATCGCGTCACTCAACCACCTCAAAAGGGGCGTCCGTATCCTGGAACGGCTCGCGAACGAAATGTCGGTGCGGCAATCGCAAGGTCACGTCGCCGGGGACGTTCCCCTACTGCTCGTCATTTCCAGCTGGGGTTCTTGGCAATCCGAGTTGCGGGCTGGGCCGCTCGCTTGGGCGGAAGACCTCGTCCACACCGTTGTCCGTGATGGTCCGAGGGCAGGACTAACTGTCGTTGTCACGGGCGACCGCGAACTGGTCGCGTCACGGATGTTCGCGTCAATACCCAATCGCGCTTACTTTCCCGCTGGGACGACAGAGGAAGGGCGGCTGGCGTGGCCCCGTTTTGCGGCGATGAAGCCGCTGAGGGGCCGGGCCGTCGTATGCGGCAACTTCCTTGATGTCGATACGGCAGTCGCGCAACTCATGGCTCCGCCACCAAGCGAGCCTTGGCCCTACTGCGCGCCCCCTAATCCTGCCCGGCGCCCTTTTCGGGTGGAGCCTTTGCCGCAATTCGTCCGGGCGTCGCGGGTTGTGGCGAAAGACCCAATCGCCCATTCCGCGGCTCGCGCGCCAAAAACATTGCTGCTTGGGCTTGGCGGGGATGACCACGAAGCGGTTCGGATCTCTCTGCCGAGCTCAGCCGTCCTTCTCGCCCTAGGTAGCCCTGGTTCCGGCAAGTCATTATTGCTCAAAGCACTACCGCTTCTCAATCCAGGCTGTCAGTGGCGGACACCCCCTCAAGGCGCCGATCCTGATGCCTTTTGGGCGGAATTCCATAGGGATGCAAGCCGCAAGCTCGAGAGTGCCGGCACTGTCCTACTGGTAGACGACGCCGAATATTTGAGCAGTGAAACCGGTATCCTTCTTGCCGAACTTGCCAGCATGGGTTTCTCCGTGGTGGCAACTGCCGGTCAAAGCCCAGCCCTTCTGCAGCGGTTGCCGCTCGCCTCCTTGGCCCGGAACCATGGGAGCGGAATCCTGCTCGGCAAAAGGTCCCCTCACGCCGGAGATTTCTTCGGCGTCCGCGTCGACGTCGAACCGGCGCCGCCACCAGGCCGTGCCGTTCTGATCGAGAATGGACAAACACGTTCCGTCCAGATCGCTGCTCCGGATGAGGAAGCTGCGCCACAAGGTAAACGCCCAGAATAGAACCGTCAGAGCGCGGCGCCGGATCCGCCCGTTCGGGACGCAAACGCAACGACCCGTTTGTCGAAGAGAAAGACGATCACGGCCAAAGCCGGTACCACCATGGCAAGACCTGCGAGGGCCAGCCCTCCAGTCATCGTAGGAACCCCAATCGTCAGGACGAACAATTGAGCGACCAACGCGGCCGCACGGGTCCAGCGGTATCCACGGAACAGGAAATGTCCCACAGCAAACAACCACGCCGAAAAAGCCAAGAGTAGACCCAAGGTAAAAACGGCCCCCCAGAACGAGGCTACTGGCGCCCCAATGGCCAGCTGGTAGAGATACAGGACCGCAGCGGTCAAGAGCGCGAGGGCTTCCAGGACAACCACAATCGAAATAACAACAATTCCTAAGGGACGCGTTTCTCCGCCAGATACTCCAGCAGAGCTCCCGCGGCTGGCCGCTGGACCGTCGTCACCGGGGTCCGCTGGGTCTTGGGCAGGGTTTAGAGGGGGTCTTGACACACTGGCACCCTACCCGACATAGTCGAATACTTGCGAGTGGACCGGTATTCGGTGTGATGCATCGCTCACGATTTCAAAGGCTTGGACCCCTTGTTTACATGGCGTTAACATGACACGCTTGACTCAGACGACCAAGGGGGCCCAATGGGTCCCCTTTCCTATGAAGCCTCTAGTGAATATTTTCACAAAAGGCTTAACTAGTACTCACGAATGGAGTGACTGATCAGCATGGATTGGCGTAACCGCGCAGCCTGCCTTGACAAGGACCCGGAGCTTTTCTTCCCAGTCGGCAACACCGGCCCTGCGCTTCTCCAGATCGAGGAAGCGAAGAGCGTATGCCGTCGCTGTCCAGTCGTGGACACTTGCCTTCAGTGGGCCCTTGAATCGGGCCAAGATGCGGGTGTCTGGGGTGGCATGAGCGAAGACGAGCGTCGCGCGCTTAAGCGCCGTGCAGCCCGCGCACGCCGCGCTTCCTAAGCGCCCTCGGCCGATCGGACCCAGCGCTCGCAGCATTGGCACATACAAGGATGGCCCGGACCTTTCGGTCCGGGCCATCCTTGTATGTGCCAATCGTGCCTATCCCAACCCTGTATGGCTCATCACGGGTAGTAACACCGCAGGGAGCGGGCACTTGGCGTCAGGTTCGCACCAAGTTCAGAACGATCTCCACGGCAGTGCCTCCGCCATCGCGCGCCCTCCACTTGATAGTGCCACCCAACTCGCTCGTGACAAGCGTCCGCACAATCTGAAGGCCGAGACCTTCTGTGTACGAGCCCTCGGGCAGACCGACGCCATCATCGGCAATCGTCACCGTCAGGAGTTCGTCGCCCCCCTCCCCCGTCGAACGATCGGCCATCAGCCATACTGTTCCCGCCCGTCCTTCAAGCCCGTGCTCCACAGCATTCGTTACGAGCTCGTTGATGACAAGGGCAAGGGGTGTGGCAAAATCGCTGGGCAACTCACCGAACAGACCTGCGCGCTCGGTCCTCACGTGCTGTGAAGGGGACGCCACTTCGGCCGAGAGCCGGAACTGACGTCCGATCAGTTCATCAAAATCGACACTTTGCGTCAGGCCTTGCGAGAGGGTCTCGTGCACGAGCGCAATCGTCGCGACGCGCCGCATCGCCTGTTCCAAGCCTTGTTTCGCCTCATCGCTGACCATGCGTCGCGACTGCATGCGCAGCAGAGCAGCCACGGTCTGCAGGTTGTTTTTGACCCGGTGGTGAATTTCACGAATCGTAGCGTCCTTGGTCACCAGCTCGAGCTCGCGTCGACGAAGCTCGGAGACGTCGCGACACAAAACCAAAGCGCCGAAGCGATTCTTTTCATCGCGCAATGGAATTGCACGCAAGGACAAGCTCACGCCACGGGATTCAATCTCACTCCGCCACGGCATCCGGCCGGTGACCACCAGGGGCAGAGTCTCGTCCACCATGCGCCGGTCTTTGAGGAGTCCTGCGGTTACCTCCGCAAGGGATCGTCCTTCCAAGGTCTCCACCTCGCCGAGGCGGCGGAATGCGGAAACGCCGTTCGGACTCGCGTACTGGACGATGCCGTCGGCGTCGAGCCTGATCAGGCCGTCACCCACCCGGGGAGCTCCGCGCCGGGAGCCCGTCGGGGAGGCGAAGTCCGGCCACAACCCCAACGTGCCCATCCGGAGCAGATCATAGGCGCATTGTCGGTATGTGAGTTCCAGGCGGGAAGGCATCCGTGAGCTGGAAAGATCCATGTGCGACGTGACGACGGCCAGTGTCCGCCCGTTCCGGACCATAGGGACTGCTTCAACCCGCAGCGCCATGTCGCTGCTCCAATTGGTTTCACTGGAGCGTTCTATGGAACGGCTGGACCATGCCTTGTCGACTATGGGTTGCAAATCCGATCGGATGCCCTCTCCAACGAAGTCCGCATGAAACACGGTGTGGCTCGTCGATGGCCTGACGTGTGCCAGCGCGATGTAACCGAATTCCGGATGCGGAAACCACAAGGCCAGGTCCGCGAACGCTAGGTCGGCGACCATCTGCCAGTCGCCGACCAGGAGGTGCAGCCATTCGGCATCTCCAGGCCCGAAATCAGCGTGCTCCCTGATGGGGTCTGTAAAGATTGCCACTGCACCTCCATATAACGCCGGGCTTGAACCTAGCGTCGAACGATTGACCTCAAGAGTCTCAATGCTACCGACAGAGAAGCCATGTCGTCGGCCTCCAAGGCGTTGACCTCGTCAAACATGCTCTTCGCACGCCCCAGTTGCTCAGCATTGAGGCCTTCCCAAGCCCGCAAACGGGCTTCGGCGTCGAGCCCGGCGTCGGTGGTTTCGAGCACCGACGTCGTCATGTCGGCCACTGTCGAGTAGAGGTCGTCGCGCAGGGCCGCACGTGCAAGTGCTTGCCACCGGTCATCCCGTGGGAGTGCCGTGATCCGTTCAAGCAATGAATCAACATGGAAGCGGTCAAACGCGGTGTAGTAGACGTGGCTGACCTCTTCCACACGGGTCTCGCGGCTTTGCGCGATCTTGGCGATGTCCAGGAGCACGAAGCTCTCGAAAAGCTCGGCCCAGCGGTGGGCGAGCGTTTCGGGAAGGCCCCAAGCGCGCGCTTTCTCGAGCCAAGCAGTCACCCGTTCCTTGTCGCCGCCGCGCAGGTAGTCGAGCACCCGGGCCCGCATCGGATCCATCATCGGCTTGAATTCCGCGACGATCTCCGAGATGGGCTTCGAGGCGTTACCCTGACTCAGCAACCAGCGAACGGCACGATCCAGCAGTCTCCGGATGTCCAGGTGCACGGTGCTCCAGTGTTCCGTCGGGAACGAGGCCGGCAGGGCATTGAGCTCCTTCACCATCGAGTCGAGTTCGTAAATCTCGCGCAGGGCGACGAACGCCTTCGCTACGGCAACCTCGGTGGCGGAGGTTTCCTCCATGGTGCGGAACGCGAAGGTAATGCCACCCAGATTGATCATGTCGTTGGCAACCACGGTTGCGATGATCTCGCGACGCAGGGGATGGGTGTCCAGCTCGGCGTCGAACCGTTCGCGGAGCTGCTTCGGGAAGTAGGAGCGAATTGTCTTGCGGAACCAGGGATCGTCAGCCAGGTCGCTGTCGCGCAAAGCCGAGCCCAACTCGATCTTGGCATAGGCGGCAAGGACCGACAGCTCCGGAGACGTCAGGCCTTGGCCCTGTTCCAGGCGCTCACGAAGCGTGTCCGTGGTCGGCAAGGCTTCAAGGTCCCGCTTGAGGTCGGCCGACTTCTCGAGCCAGTCCATCAGGCGTTCGTAGCTCGGGCTCCATTCGGCGACACGTGCTCGGTCGTTGAGCAACAGGATGTTCTGATCGATGTTGTCTTCGAGCACGAGGCGCCCGACCTCGTCGGTCATGTCGGCGAGGAATGATGTGCGCTCGGAAGCATCAAGTTTCCCGGCGGCGACCATACGGTCGACGAAGATCTTGATGTTGACCTCATGGTCGGAGCAGTCCACGCCGGCAGAATTGTCGATTGCGTCAGTGTTGAGGATGACTCCTTGCAGTGCCGCCTCGATACGTCCGCGCTGGGTCATTCCGAGGTTGCCGCCTTCGCCGACAACCTTAACGCGCAGCTCGCGACCGTTCACACGGATACCGTCGTTTGCCTTGTCCCCCACCTCGGTGTTGGACTCGGTGCTGGCCTTGATGTACGTTCCGATCCCGCCGTTGTACAGGAGATCGGCCGGAGCGAGGAGGATAGCCCGCAGAAGTTCGGGCGGGCTCAGCTGAACCGTTCCATCCGGCAGGCCGAGTGCGCTACGGACCTGTGGCGAGATCGGGATGACCTTTGCCTGGCGCGGGAAGACCCCGCCCCCTGCACTGATGAGCGACCGGTCGTAATCATCCCAGGAGGAGCGGGGCAGCTCGAAGAGACGCTGCCTCTCATCGAAGGAAGAAGCCGCATCCGGAGTGGGATCCAGGAAGATGTGGCGGTGGTCGAAGGCGGCCAGCAGACGGATGTGCCTGGACAGCAGCATACCGTTGCCGAACACGTCGCCGGACATGTCGCCGACGCCAACCACGGTAAATTCCTCGGTCTGGGTGTCCAGGTCCAGCTCGCTGAAGTGGCGCTTGACCGATTCCCAGGCGCCGCGGGCCGTGATGCCCATGGCCTTGTGGTCGTAGCCAACGGAACCACCGGACGCGAACGCGTCCCCCAACCAGAATCCGTACTCGGCAGCGAGGCCGTTGGCCGTGTCCGAAAATGTCGCCGTGCCCTTGTCTGCAGCCACCACCAAGTAGGAATCGTCGTCATCCTGGCGGACAACGTCCGACGGCGGCACGATCTTCTCGCCGTCTGCTGAGGTCACGAGGTTGTCGGTGAGGTCAAGCAGGCCGCGGATGAAGGTCTTGTAGCTCTCAATGCCTTCCGCCATCCAGGCTGCGCGGTCAACTGCCGGATCCGGGAGTTGCTTCGCAAAGAACCCGCCCTTGGCGCCGGTGGGCACAATCACCGCGTTCTTCACCGTTTGTGCCTTGACCAGACCAAGGATCTCGGTCCGGAAGTCTTCACGACGGTCCGACCATCTCAGGCCGCCACGGGCCACCTTGCCGAAGCGCAAATGCACGCCTTCAACGCGGGGCGAGTAGACCCAGATTTCGAACTTTGGTCTCGGGAACGGCAAGCCGTCGATCTTGGTCGGATCCAACTTAAAGCTGACATACGACTTGTCCTGGAAGTAGTTCGTGCGCAGCGTGGACTCGATGAGGTTGACGAACGTCCGCAGGACCCGGTCGGCATCGAGCGTGGCCACCTGGTCAATCGCTTCGGCCAGTGCGGCTCGGGCGCTCTCCTGGCGGGCCGGCCGCGCGGATGCAGCAGAAGCAGGGTCAAAGCGGGCCCCGAAGAGATCAATCAGCCCCCGGGCAACCTCAGGGTTGGCAAGAAGGGTATCCGCAATGAACTCAAAGGAGTTGGTGTTCCCCATCTGGCGCATGTACTTCGCATAGGCACGAAGCATGACGACTTGCCGCCAATGAATTCCCTCGCGGAGCACCAGCCGATCGAAACTGTCGGATTCCACCGAGCCTGTCACTGCGGCGCTGAAGGAATCTGCCAAAAGCTGGCCGGTGGCCACGGGCTCGACGCCGGCGGGGTATTTCAGGCCGAGGTCGTAGAGGAAGAAGTCCCGGTGGTCGGCCGTCTCGATTTCGAAAGGTCGTTCATCCAGAACCTCAAGGCCGAGATTGTGGAAGTAGGGCAGAATCTGGCTCAGGCTCTTGGGCTCCAAAAGGTAGAGCTTGACACGCGCATCCTCTTCAAGGAGTTCACCGGCGCCGCTGGGCAAGTAGACGTGCACCCCGGGAGTTGCCTGGACTGCGACGGCATCACGATCGGCGAAGGCACTGTACTTCTCGAAGCGCTCGATGTCCTGAAGCGCGTCCTCGACTTCGTAGTCCACGCGGTAGCCAGCGGGGAATGCATCCGCCCAGAGGGGGGACAGTTGCTCGGCGTCCAAGCCGCTGGTGTTCTCGCGAAGCACCTCCGCGATTCCTTCCGCCCAAGAACGCGAAGCCCGGACGAGCCGCTTTTCCAGCTCACCGGCGTCGACGTCGCGCAGTTCCGCCTCGCGTGGCAGCCGGATTCGGAAGAAGACCCTTGCGAGCGCCGACTCCGTGATCCGTGCTTCGTAGTCGATACTCTCGGCTTCGAAGGTGTCCCGCAGTTCCTGCTCAATACGCTGCCGCACGTTGGTGGTGTAGCGGTCACGGGGAAGGTAGACGAGGGCGGACATGAACCGTCCGTAAATGTCCGGACGCAGGAAGAGCTTCGTACGCCGTCTCTCCTGAAGCCGTTGGATACCCAAAGCTGTTGCTGCCAGATCGTCGGTTTCGATCTGGAAGAGTTCATCGCGGGGGTACGTCTCGAGAATACCAACGAGGTCTTTGCCGGAATGGGAGTCCTGCGGGAAACCGGCCGAGCGGAGCACGGCGTCAACCTTTTCCCGGACGATAGGAATGTTCCTTACTGAACCGGTGTACGCGCTAGTGGCGAAGAGGCCAATGAAGCGGCGCTCGCCGTTGACGTTGCCCGCAACATCAAAGCTCTTGACGCCTATGTAATCCAAGTACGCAGGGCGGTGCACGGTGGACCGAGAGTTGGCCTTGGTGATGACCAAGGCACGCTTCTCGCGCGCCTTCCTGCGTCCAGCGTCGGTGAGGTGTTGGATTTGGTGCGGATGGTCACCGGCCCTCAAGAGTCCCAAGCCGCTCTCTTCGCGCAGCTCAAGGACGTCTTCACCGCTCTCGGTGATGAGGTCGTATTCCCGGTAACCCAGGAACGTGAAGTTGCCGTTGTCCAACCAGTGCAGGAGGTCCTGTGCTTGCCTGAGTTCAGCGATGTCGTCGGGATGGGCCACTTTGTCCAAAGAGGATGCCACCTCAAGGGCCTTGGTCCGCATCCTGGGCCAGTCTTCCACGGCAGCACGGACGTCCTTCAGGACGCGGTGGATTCCCTCCACCAGTTCCTTCTGGAAGTCGTCGGCCACCCTGTCAACCTCGACCGCGATCCACGACTCCATGTGCGAAACGTTGTCACCCTGCGCGATCAGATGGGCGACATTAGGCATTGCCGCGGTGTCGCCGCTTGAGATGCCGATGTTGGAAGGCACGCGGGCGATAGCGGAGAGATCGCCCGTCTGGCGATCACGCGAAACCACGAAGAGCGGGTGCATCACGAGCCGGATGGCGCAATGCTGGCGTACGAGTTCGGCATTCACGGAGTCCACGAGGAACGGCATGTCATCCGTCACGATGAAAAGAATGCTGCGATCCGCTTCGTTGGTCATCTCGACATTCGCGGTACCCGGTTTGCGGCTCTTTCCTACCTCCCGATGCCTCTCGGCTCTTAAGGTCAGCTGCTCGCCAGCGTATCTGCGGGCGTCCTCCTCTGCGAGATGCTCGTAGTAGTCTCCGAAGAACCCTTCACGGACTACTGCAGGTTTGGAACGATCCTCCACGCTGGATCCTGACGACATCGACAAACGCCTCCATCACATCTTGATTGCTGCGTCCTTGCAGCCCACATGGCGAGCCTAACGCTTTAGACGTCGCCGTGCTCTGGAATAGATGACAGAGGATTTGCGATTTTGATGGACGGGTGCACAGACCATTTTCGCTATCGCGTGCCTCAGGGCGGATTCGGGCGCCACTTCGAAGAGCACGCCGCCGGCTAGCAAGGCAGCGTCACAGGCTTCTGTGTCTGCAGGAAGGAACACCTCGATACCGTGCCCGGGCCCGTACCGCTCCCATGCTTCGCGAAGCTCCCGTTCGGGTGACCGCCCTGCGGATGCTGCCCGGACCTTGTTCAGGACCACTTGGGGAGCCGCCTGCGGAACGGACCGTTCAAGCTCCGCGAGGCCACGCACGAGCCGGGGAACCCCGATGGCATCTGCTGCGCCCACTGCGTAAACCGTGTCCGCCAATTCGATACTGCGGAGGGTGGCGGCGTTGCGTCGGGGAGCCATGCTGTCGAAGCTGAGTTCCTCGTCGGCTTCAAGGCAGAACCCTGCATCGACCACAACGACCTCAGCGATTTCCTTGGCGTATTCGAGTACCAAGGAAAGAGCATTGGCCCGGAGCTCAGTCCACCGGTCCGCACGCGTTATTCCGCTAAGAACGCGGAAACTGCCGGCCTTGGTAAAGACAGGCGCCGCGATCCGCTTGAGGGATTCAGTTTCCAGCATCCCTTGGTCTGCCAATCGACAAGACTGCGCTAGTCCGGAGGATTCTTCCAGCAGACCCAGCGAAGCGCCGACGCTGGCCCCATAGCTGTCCGCATCGACGAGGATTACGGACTTGCCTTCGGCCGCGAGCTCTGCGGCGATATTGACGGCCACAAGTGTGCGGCCCGGCGCTCCTATAGGCCCCCAGACCGCAACGATCCGGCCGTTCCCCGCCGGAACCCGCTCCGCTTCTTCCACGACATCGGAGGGACGGAGGTCTGCGGCGGTGTCTCCGAACGCCGAGTCCCGTTGCTCGGCACGCCGCCTTCCCTGCCCGGGCAGCCGGAGCACGGCATCCGAGATCTGCGAAGCCAGCGTTGCCGAATCAACATCCAGAGATGCTGTCACGACACCGATACTGTCCAAGCGGGCTGATTCCGTAGGATCGTCGCTCAAGGCAATAATGGAGACTCCGACTGCCGCCAGCCGATGGACAAGCGATGCAGTCAACTCCTCAGCCCCTTCGGCTATGACCGCCGCCCGAGCGAGGCCGCCTTGGCAGGCGGCAAGGAGTTCGGCGAGTTCGCCGCACCGGCGCACAATGGTCACCGGCCCGTGGAGCCGTTCGAGTCCCCCGACCAAGTCTTCCTCGGATTGCCCGACCGTCACTACGGGAATACTCACTTGCCGACACCGCCCGGATTCCAGACCACCGCGATCTTCGCTTTGTTTGCCTGGGCACCAAGAAGTTTCGGCATCTGGTCATCGGTCACTAGGACCAGCACTACCTTCTCCTTCGAAGCTCCGAGTGTGGAAGAACCCTCGGTGACTTGGGCGATTTCCGCACCGGGCAGCAGCAGGTGTGGAGTGTCGAAACCGTTGCGCGCGTCGGGATGCGCCACCCAAACGTCAACGCGGGATCCTGCCACGACTTGGGAAGGCAGCGATTCCTGTATCGAGATCGCTACCGGTTTGCGGTTCAAGGCATCGGCGGACCCGAGGCTTTCCTGCGGAACCAGCTGGTTCTTGGCAATTCTTTGGACTGCAACTCTTCCTTCAGGCAGACCGTCCGCCACGGTCACATAGCTGGGCTCGACGTCGTCAAGCCGCACTTTGACGATGGCGAGATCGTCTTTGTTGACTTGCTGGCCTACGGCAATCGATTCGCGTGCCGCATAGACCTGGACGGTGTGGTCGGCGGTTCCAACGAGGGCGATGACCCCGGCCACCGACGCCAAGACGAGGAGAATCCCCACCAAGAGACGTGGGTCCTTCCATGATGGTTTCTTGAGCCGCGCTGCAGCGGCCGCGGTAGCCACACTCATTTTGCTCCCCATTGCATAGTCCGACGGCGGTGATTCAGTCGCCCTCATTCTCACTGAATCGATGGGGCTTCCGAAAGTGAAGTAAGGCAAATCACGCCAAACTGTGGATAACCTCAACAAGAGCGCCCAACAGTGGCAAAATGGAGGAATGCCCCGATTCCTCACCTTGGCTGATGTCGCCGAACAGCTTCAGATCAACTCACCGCAGGCGTACGCCTTGGTGCGAAGCGGGGAACTCAAGGCCATCCAAGTGGGTGGCCGGGGCCAGTGGCGCGTAGAAGAAAAAATGCTGGAGCAGTACATCGAAGAACGCTATGCCGAGGCCAACAGGATGATCCAAGGGGCCAAATCCAAGTCCGTCTGATCACCATCCATGCAGCAAAGACACAGGTTTTGTCACCGCAATGACCGCAATGCAGCGAGGGACTGGAACGGAACCGTCGCCACGGAAACGACGTTGCCGGACCGGCGGACTTCGCCAGGAAGCATGACTGCGAGATCAAAGTGGTCCCTGCCCACGCGGTCAATAACGCCGCCCAACGTTGTGCCCTCTGGCACCAACCCCAGCAAATGGACCGCAAGTTCGGCCCTATCGCGCGCCAACGTCCGGAGTGCACTGGCCAAGCGTGGCCGTTGCGTCCCCTTTGATTGGTCTGCGCGCGCCTGCCGACTCAGCCCCTGATAAGTCAATGCTGCCGCGGTGGGCACCAGCCACTGGTGGCGACCTTCGTCCAGGACCACCCATTCGCTCCCGACGTGGCTCAGCGCCCCGGACACCACCGAACCGGAGCGAAGCGTCACATCAATCTTCTGGCCGAGTGCTCCACGCAGCCTGTCCGAGGTTGCGATCCCGGCGATCTCCACCCGGGCCCGTTCTGAAATTTCGGATTCAAGCCCCAGCAATCGTTCGGAGGCCATTTGCGCCTCCATGTCCTCAAATAGAGCATCCCAGCGCATTGCGTCAGCGTAAGCTGGCACCACTCGATGGTCAATTCTTCTCGACCAACACCCGCATTCTAGACAAGCGGCACTTTCTATGATCAAAATGAATCAAGACTTATCAAACTGCATCAAATGACATCAAACGGGTAAGGGGAACCCATGGAACAGATCAGCACGCCCGTTCGAAACGACGCGGCCATGGCAGCGATCATCCTGATTCTGGGTCTTTTGCTCGCTGGGACCGGGCTGATCTTGATTGACCAATGGCACTCCGCAGCGGAACGGCGCCAAGAACCCATGTTCGAGGATCTCCTCGGATTTGTTGCCACCGCCACCGGACTGGCGATCGTTGGCTGGTGGATCGCCGCCTTTTTGCTCGCCATCGCCACAGCAGTCCTCCGGCAATCGGGCAACGACCGCAGCGCCACCGCCACCGCAAGACTCAGCCCAGCCTTCATGCGCCGGCTGGCCGTGGCAATCCTTGGCCTGAACCTCGTCGGAATTCCGTTGGCGAATGCCGCTCAGGCTGCTGTTGAACCCGTCTGGAGCCCGGCGGACGGATCAACACCGGCCAGCAGCGCCGCTGCCCAATGGGTACCCGGCACGGGTCCTTCTGCGTACCCGCCCGGCCTGCCATCCCTTGAGCCCGGCCCATCGGACATCGAACCGAATTGGCAACCCCGCGCACCTGCTACCGATCTTGGGTTCCTGGGATCCAGGCCCCAGCGGGCCATGGAACCGCCTGCCTCGCCAAGCCGGGGCACCGTGGTGGTGAGCCGGGGAGATTCTCTGTGGTCAATTGCAGCGCAGCAGCTCGGCCCCACGGCCAGCGATGTCGACATTGCCCTCCACTGGCCAAAGTGGTACGCCGCAAACCGACAGATCATCGGCGACAACCCGGGAGTCCTCATTCCGGGCCAGATCCTGCAACCGCCGCCCCTTGGCTGAACCAACAGAACCAACAGAACCAACACCGCCAGCCACGGAACCACCGATTCGTCACGAGGAAGTCCATGAGCCCGACATCAGCTGTTCCTGCCCGGCCCAATGCAGCAGTCCCAACCGTGCCGTCTCCTGTACCCCAAGCAGTCCACGTTGCCGACCTTGACCAGAAAATACGCACGCTGGCCCGCAGTATCGCCCAAGCCGCCGTCGAAGTCCTTGCGGGCACCCGGCCCGTGCAGCAACTCTCCCGGTCCTTGGACCCGCGATGCCTCAGCGCATTGCAGCACCGGGCCGCGCTGACGCGTGCCCATGCCGGACGGTCACGGATTCATCGCAGTCCGATGGTCCGCTCCGTGCACCTCTGCGCCGTGCGGGAGGGAGTCTACGAAGCCAGCATTGTTGTCTGGGAAGAGCACCGCTCCCGCGCCGTAGCTATGAGGCTTGAAGGAAGCAATAGCGCGTGGAAAGTCACTGCCCTCGAAATTGGCTGATGCGGATGTCCACGAAGAACAGGGACCAAAAACGGAGGAGGACCAGAACAAATGTTCTGGTCCTCCTCCGTTTCATCCTCAGCCTGTGCGTTGCCTGGTCAAACGGCCAGGTGCGCAAGGCAATCAGAGTGTTAGCGACGCTTCTTCTTGTTGGATCCGCGCTGCTTGTCATCGTCGGCCGCTTTGGCGGGGTTGCCTGAACGCCCCGAGCCACGTCTCTCAACCCGAGTCTGGCTCGCACCGTCTTCGCCAGGCGCTGTGTACTGCAGCTGAACAGGTTTCTCCGGGGCTTCGAGGCCGGCGGCGTGGATCTGTGGATCGTGATGTTCCACATGGCCGCCTTCAGCGCTACCGTCCACAACGACAACGTCTTCGGCAGGCGTCACTTCCACGTCCAGGTTGTAGAGGAAGCCAACGCTCTCCTCGCGGATGGCCTCCATCATGCTCTGGAACATCGTGAAACCTTCACGCTGGTACTCGACCAGGGGATCCCTTTGGGCCATGGCGCGCAGGCCGATTCCCTCCTTGAGGTAGTCCATCTCATAGAGGTGTTCCTGCCACTTGCGCCCTAGGACCGAGAGGACAACCCTGCGCTCAAGCTCACGCATGTTCTCGGAGCCAATGGCCTCTTCGCGCTCCTTGTAGACAAGCTGCGCATCCGAAAGGACCTCGTTCTTGAGGAACTCAACGGAAACGCGGGACTTTCCACCGGCTTCGTCAATGATTTCCTGCGACGTGACCGTTACCGGGTACAGCGTCTTAAGGTTCGTCCACAATTGATGGAAGTCCCAGTCGTCGCCGGTTCCCTCCGCAGTTGCGGCGTCGATCAAAGCGTTGATCGTATCTTCCAGGAAGAACTGGACCTTTTCGTGCAGGTCGTCGCCCTCCAAGATCCTCCGACGGTCGCCATAGATGGCTTCGCGCTGGCGGTTCAAGACGTCGTCGTACTTGAGGACGTTCTTGCGCTGTTCGGCGTTGCGGCTCTCAACCTGGCCCTGTGCCGAAGCAATTGCACGGGACACGAGCTTGGATTCGAGAGCGACGTCGTCCGGCACGGAGCTGTTCATGAGGCGCTCAGCGGCTCCAGAATTGAAGAGCCTCATCAGGTCATCGGTCAGCGAGAGGTAGAAACGCGACTCCCCCGGGTCGCCCTGGCGGCCTGAGCGTCCGCGGAGCTGGTTGTCGATTCGACGGGACTCGTGGCGTTCCGTGCCCAGCACATACAGCCCGCCAAGTTCGAGCACTTCTTCATGCTCGTCCTTGACTGCCTGCTTGGCTGCTTCGAGCGCCCCGGACCACGCGGCCTCGTACTCTTCGGAGTTTTCTTCCGGGTCCAGCCCCTGCCTTGCCAGTTCGGCAATGGCCGTGAACTCGGCGTTACCGCCCAGCATGATGTCAGTACCACGGCCTGCCATGTTGGTCGCGACAGTGACGGCGCCCTTGCGTCCCGCTTGCGCAACGATGGCGGCTTCGCGAGCGTGGTTCTTTGCGTTCAGTACCTCGTGGCGGATGCCTTCCTTGGCCAAGAGCCTGGCAAGGTATTCGCTCTTTTCCACGCTGGTGGTACCGACGAGCACGGGCTGGCCTTTTTCGTGGCGTTCCGCGATGTCCTTGACGACGGCTTCGAATTTCACGATTTCGTTCTTGTACACAAGGTCCGACTGGTCAATGCGCTGCATGTCCCGGTTGGTGGGAATCGGCACTACGCCGAGCTTGTATGTGCTCATGAACTCGGCAGCTTCGGTCTCCGCTGTACCGGTCATGCCCGAGAGCTTGGAATACATGCGGAAGTAGTTCTGCAACGTCACGGTGGCGAGAGTCTGGTTCTCGGCCTTGATCTCGACGTTTTCCTTGGCCTCGATCGCCTGGTGCATGCCCTCGTTGTAACGCCGTCCGGCAAGGATACGGCCGGTGTGTTCGTCGACAATGAGGACTTCGCCGTCCAGGATGACGTAGTCCTTGTCCCGCTTGAAGAGCTCTTTGGCTTTGATGGCATTGTTCAGGAAGCCGATGAGCGGGGTGTTGGCGGATTCATAGAGGTTCTGGATGCCGAGGTAGTCCTCGATCTTCTCGATGCCGGCTTCGAGAACACCGACCGTGCGCTTCTTTTCGTCGACCTCATAGTCGATTTCAGGCTCGAGGCGCTGCACTACCTTGGAGAACTCGCTGTACCAGCGGTTGGTGTCGCCCTGGGCCGGACCGGAAATAATCAGCGGGGTACGGGCTTCGTCGATGAGGATGGAGTCCACTTCGTCGACAATCGCGAAGTGGTGGCCGCGCTGCACAAGCTCGGATTTGTCCCACGCCATGTTGTCGCGCAAGTAGTCGAAGCCGAATTCGTTGTTGGTGCCATAGGTGATGTCTTCCGCGTACATCTGACGGCGCACTGCGGGATCCTGGTTCGACAGGATGCAGCCGCTGCTGAGGCCAAGGAAGCGGTAGACGCGGCCCATGAGCTCGGACTGGTATTCGGCGAGGTAGTCGTTGACTGTGACGACGTGCACGCCGTTTCCCGTCAGGGCATTGAGGTACGCCGGCGCGGTGGCCACGAGCGTCTTTCCTTCACCGGTCTTCATTTCGGCGATATTGCCGAGGTGAAGGGCGGCCCCGCCCATGAGCTGGACATCGAAGTGGCGCATCCCCAGCGTGCGGGAGGAAGCTTCACGCACGGCTGCGAAAGCCTCCGGCAAGAGGTCGTCGAGCTGCTCTCCGTCCTCGTGACGGGCGCGCAGCCGGTCCGTCTCTTCGCGCAATTCGGCGTCGGAGAAGGTCTTGAAGGAGTCTTCGAGGGCGTTGATGGAATCGGCATAGGTCCGCAGTTGCCTCAGGATTTTTTTGTCACCCGTGCGGAGAAGTTTTTCGATAAGTGATGCCACGTAAAGTTGCTCCCAGTCTCAAGCTGCCGAATTCTGGCGATTTCAGTCTACGGGAGAGACCAACGCCACGCGGCCTCGTTTCCCTGAGAGCAGAGCGCCGGGGGCTGCGCCATCGAAGGCTATCCCAGGAGCTCAGCCGCGGGCCACAGCTGAAGCGAGCGCCGACGCGAGATCGCCCTTCGGTGACACCACGACGTCGTCGAGGCCTAGCCAATCAGCCATCAGCCGCAGCTCGGCAGAAAGTTCGACGGCGGTGTCCGCAGGGGCGTCCGGCTCGGCATGGGAGGCACGCACCAGAAGCTGCTTGGCCGCGCGGTCGGCCTTCAGATCCACCCGGGCTACCACTGCGTCCCGGAGGAGGAACGGCAGCACGTAATAGCCAAACTTGCGCTTCTGCGCCGGTGTGTAGATTTCAATCCGGTAATGAAAGCCGAACAGCTCCTCGAGCCTCCTACGTTCAAACACCAGGGAATCAAACGGGCTAAGCAATGCCCGTGCCGTGGCGGTGCGGGGAAGCCTGGCCTCTGCGTGTCGATACAACGCCCGGTCCCAGCCACGCACTGTCACTGGCTCCAATCGTCCTGCGGCAACGAGCCTGCCGAGCGATGCTGCCGCGGCCTTCACCGGGGTCCGGAAGTAGTCGGCGAAGCAACGGATTGTACCGATCCCATGGGCCTGGGCTGCGGCGTCAATTAGCCGGTCCATGGCCGCTGTCGATAGCTCGGAGCCTCCGTCCCGGAGCGCTCCTGCCCGGAGGAAGTCCGCAGTCAATCCCGGTGGCAGGATCCGCGAGGTCAGGGTGTAGCGGCGCTCGAACTGTTCCGTCCTCGAAGCAGCAGTGACGAGTCCTTCTTCAAACAAGTGCTCCAGCACCCTTTTGACCAGATTCCAGTTCCAGCCCCAGTTGTCGTGCTGGCGCTCTTCCGCGTGCCCCAAGTGCGCAGTCAGCTGGGCTGCCGTCATAGGGCGCCCCGTTGCGAGCGCATCGAGGATCCGTTTGGCCATGTCTTCGCGGACTCCGTGCTCCAGATGGGCAGCGCCTACCCACGCGCGACTTTGCCACAGCAGCAGATCCTGAAAGTGTTCCGGGCGGATGAAGCTGGCCTCATGCGCCCAATACTCCATCATGCGCCGCGGACTTCGCCCTGTCATGGCATGAAGGATGCGTCGATCGTAGTTGCCGAGTCTTGAAAAGAAGGGGAGGTAGTGGCTGCGGGAGAGGACATTGACGGAGTCGATCTGCACCACGTGGAGGCGGGCAAAGGTACGGCCCACCGCCCGTGACGTCACGGGGCCGGTGGGCCGTTCCTTGTCCAGTCCTTGGGCTGCCAATGCAATCCGCCGTGCCTGCAAGAGGCTCAGCGAAGAGGCCATGCCAGTCCTTTCGTGGGGAATGCGAATGCGGCCTAGGCTGTGGCGGCCTGGTCACTCGAGCGGTAAGCGTGGATCTTTTCCTCCACAGCTTGGTCTCCTGGTTCGCAGGTGGAGTCCAGAGTGATTACTCCATAGGTCCAGCCGCGGCGACGGTAGACGACCGACGGCGTGTTGGTTTCCTTGTCTACGAACAGGTAGAAATTGTGGCCCACCAATTCCATGTTGTCCACCGCGTCATCAAGGGTGAGCGAAGCGGCGGGAAAAACCTTGCGACGAATCAGGACCGGGGAATCACCGGCCGGGATATCGTTGTCGACGTCGTAGGGCGAGGTCTCCACCGGTGCCGTGGTTTGCTCCTGGTGATTGCTGGCCTCTACGTAGATGGGTTCGCTCGCGCTGGCAGGCTCAAGCGTTGCAGTTGCCTCACGAACTGCTTTGGGCGTGTGGCGGCCGTGGTGGACCTTCTTGCGGTCCTTGGCCCTGCGGAGTCTTTCCAGCAGCTTGCTGTATGCGAGATCAAAGGCGGCAAACTTGTCAGCGGCGCTCGCTTCGGCCCGGATCACGGGGCCGCGGCCCAGGACCGTCACTTCCACCGTGAGTTGGCCCGGTGCCTGGCGTGGATTGGTCTCCTTTGAAACCTTCGCGTCAACCCTCTGGACTTTGTCCCCAAGCGATTCAATCTTTGAAATCTTCTCGCTTGCATACTCGCGGAAGCGATCGGAAACGGTCAGATTACGGCCGCTGATCATGAACTCCATGGTGCCCTCCAAACAACTCAGGTGACACGATAAGGGCGCTTCTCGGGGCTGATCTGACGGACAGTCGAGCCCCTTTCCGAGCCGCTATCGACAGGTACATCTGTTCTTGGTACCCATACCCGACGTTAGTTCATCGCCACGGCTAATTCATCCTTTCGTCACTTATTTTTTGTTTGAGTCGGTTCGGACTGCATCTTCGGTCTCTCGGCAGAGAGCCCGCGTCCGGCCGGCGGACGAGTGGCAGCGAGAACCACCGCACCACACACCACGCCTCCCGCCTTTGACACTGCCCGGGCGGCTTCGGAGAGGGTGGCACCTGTGGTGAGGACATCGTCCACGATGATGCACGCCTTGCCTTCCAAGGCCCTTTCCTGGAACAGCCGAACGGTCATGGAGCCCCGGACGCGGCGCACGCGCTCCCCACGGCCCAAGCCCTTCTGACCACTTCCCGGTCTTCGGGTCCCGACGCCGAGGATCCCCGCGCCGAGGGCTGCGAAGCCGGCCCGGAGGGAAGTGCCGTCCCGGGCGCGCGCAGCCTGGACCAGGTCGCGCCACGCGAGCCTGGACTTGACCTTCTTCAAGGCGTCCTTCATCTGTAGACCCGGCAATGCGTTCCGGCGCCGTAGATGGCCGAGCAAGAGATGGACCGGGCTGAATCCGCGGTTCCGGAAGGCCGCGTTACTGCTGGGAATAGGTACAAGGAAGATGTCCGTCCTGTTTCCGACGGCTGCCCGGACAGCCTTGCCCAGCGCAGGCGCGAGCACCGAGGCCAAGCGTCCTTGGCCGAGATGCTTGAACGAGAGCAGGGCTTGGGCCAGTTCGTCCCTATAGTGGCCCGCCGCGACGACAGGCAGAATGACGGCCCCATCCACGGTGAGCAAGGCCGGCGCCTGTCCTTCAGCCCGGAAGGGGCTGGTGCACAGAAGACGCACCTGGCGAGCGCAGGGCCCACAGAGCGTGGAGTCTTCGGCGCCACAACACACGCACTCCACGGGAGCCAGGACTGCCAGCAGCTCGGCGAAGGCAACAACCAGGCCCTGTGTGAGCCGCATCAATCGATCGGGATGCCTTCCCCGATGGCGCGCGCCATTGTTCCAGGTGGCCCCGAGGTCGGGGTCATGCACCCGGCGGCGCTTGTTGGCGTTCCCCATGCCCCAAGCATCCAGTGCTTTAGCCGTGGCGGACAGCACCGAACCGGGCTATGTGGATTATGAAGCTATGTGCACTATGAAGCCATATGCGCCAGGAAGCGATGCCGAGAAGTTGCCGGAACCCCTGCTTAGCCAGGGAAGGCCGGGTCTACCGGTCCCTTGAGTTGCAATTCCCATCCGTTGCCCACCCGTTGGAAGACTCCGGCTGCGGACTGCCCGAAAATCTGGTCCGTTCCGTTGCCTGCGCTAATGGTTGTCAGGTTCGGCCAAGCCGGCAACAACTGCGGCTGCCCTGACGTGAGGGACAACAACTCGGGAACCACGTTCTGAGTCGAATCGGCTTTCATCACGGCAACTGTTGTGGAATTGACCCAAACCCCTTGGTCAACGGGGGAAGAAGTGAACAAGGTCGTCGGGGCGGTCAGATCCTTGGGGGTGCCATCGGGATTGCGGACAATACCGGTTACCTGAACGGATGACTTGCCGTTCATCTCGGAAACGACCAGTGCGCGCGTACCCTCACGGGATATCCGGAAGTCCCTCACTACGCGCCCTGCCAACCATGACGGGGTGATGGTCACCGTGGGCACGGTCTGGCCTTGTGGAACATCGGACGGTTTGAATGCGACTACTTCGGTGGCGCCAGTAGCTCCCGGACCTGCCGTCCAGACCCAATCCTGGGGGCTGAAGGAAGGACGGCTCAGCGTACTCCTGGTTGTCAGTTGACGGGCAGGCTGCCCCGGAATCATCGAATACAGGACAGTTCCCGCGTCGTTGAGGAAGGCCACGGCTTGGGAAGTCGGGGATTCAGCTGGAGCCATCGGATTCAGTCCAGCCACGGCTTGCATGTCCGGAAGGGCCGAGACTCTGTTGTTCTCGTAGCGCACGAGTTCTTCGTTGTCGACGGCGATCTGGCGCGCCGGAACATTTTTCTCGAGCACAGGCGGCAGGACGGAGCCATTGTCTTCCACACGGACGAGATCCTGGTCAGCCCGGAGCTGGACGTTCACCACGTCCGGTTGGCTACGGAAGGTGAGGGTGAGTTGGTTTTGCATACGTTGCCTGTCCTCCGCCGAGGCATCCACGAGTTCCTTCGCGGAAAGGTCCACTTGGGCGGCTCCCGACACAACCGGCACCGACTCCCGGGCCAGTTTCATTCCGGAGGGAAAGGCGCTGACGACGGCGCCCCGGAGGTAAGGCGCAGGACCGGCAAGCAAGGCGCTGGTCATCGCCTTGACGGTGTTCTTCTTAATGAACCAGCGGATGTCCGGAACCGCGTACGCAAAAGTGGGATCGTAGAAGTAGATGGGCTGGGCCGCGTAGATGACTTTGAACGTTTCTTCCGGGATAGCGGTGCCATCCGGGACCGCTGAGATCCGCCACTCGCCGTCGACTTGTTCCAGGGTCACCGGAATGGTTTCGGTGGTTCCTTCCGGGAACTGCGTGGCAACGCCGTCCGCGTCGACGGCATAGGCGAGGTCGAGCTGGTACTTGAACTCGTTTTCCACGCCGGTCTTGACGACGGTCGCACTGCGGAAGACGAGCGTGCGCTTGTCGGACTTCCAACTGACGGACAGCGACTGCGTCAGATACTGCCGGGCCACCGCATAATCGCCTTCGTACCCGCTGCCGGCACCGTAGAAGTCTTCGATGATCGACGCCGGGCTGGCTCCGGGATGTGGCGGCGGCGGAAAGAAGACCGGAGCGTTCGGGTTGCCCGCGCTCTCGTCTTTGCTCTTTCCGACCGGACCGGACCGTGGAATCTGCGCGCAGGAACTCAGGATCACCATGAGGACCGCAAGAAGGGAGATCGTGGCCTTCAACAGGAAGGGGCGTCGAGTCAGGTAGGAGTGTTGTGAACTCATAGTCCCGTTCCCTCCCCGGTCTTGTCGGCGTCGTTCTCCCCCGCCGGCGGCAGTACAGGAGGCAGTACAGGAGGCAACGCCGGAGCGTCCTCCGGCGTCGGGTCTGCAACGGAACCTTGTTCCGAGGAGGCGTCACCTGCATCCACCACCAGGATCTGCCGTTCCGGGGCGGCGCCTGGCAGGTTGATATCTGCCGGTTCGAGCTGCAAAGGTGATTTCACGATGGTTCCTCCCTTCTTGAGCGGCAGAGTCAGACGGAAGTTGGAACCGGCCCCCTTGCGGCCCCAAGCCTGCAGCCAACCGTTGTGGAGCTTGGTGTCCTCCGCGGCGATGGAAAGTCCCAGGCCGCTGCCCCCGGTTGTCCGGGCGCGGGCTGGATCGGCCCGCCAGAAACGATCGAAGACCCGCGCGGCTTCCGCTGGACTCATTCCTATGCCGAAGTCACGCACCGAAATGGCCACAGCGTCGTGATTGGCTGCAACGGAGACGTGGACGGGCCTCCCCTCGCCGTGTTCGACGGCGTTGAGCAGCAGGTTCCGCAGGATGCGATCGATCCTTCGGGCATCCATTTCCACGATGATGCGCTTATGGCGCGAGGTAAGGCGCACTTCTGAACCGTAGTCCGCGGCGACCAGTGAGGCACCGTCGATAACGTGGGACACCACTTGGAAAATGTCCGTCGGCTCGGAGTCCAGAACGGCAGCCCCCGCGTCGAAGCGTGAAATCTCCAGCAGGTCTGAGAGCAAAGACTGGAAACGCTCCACTTGGTTGTAGAGGAGCTCCGCGGAGCGCTTGTTGATGGGGTCGAAGTCATCCCTGGCATCAAACAACACTTCTGCTGCCATTCGGACGGTCGTCAGCGGAGTCCGCAGCTCGTGCGACACATCGGACACGAACCGCTGCTGCATCTGGGACAAAGTGGCCAGCTGCGTGATCTGTTCCTGCAAGCTCGCGGCCATATGGTTGAACGATGCGCCCAGCCTGGCCACCTCGTCTTCGCCCTTGACCACCATTCGTTCCTGCAACTGACCGGCGGCCAGCTTCTCGGAGACGACGGCGGCGTGGCTCACCGGACTCACGACGTTCCTGGTTACATACCAGGCAATCCCGCCGATCATGAGGATGAGTGCGGCGCCGCCTGCCCACAGCACGTTCTGGATTTCGTCCAGCGTCTGTTGGGCGGTATCAAGGTCATAGAGGAGATAAAGCTCGTAGACCGTGCCGTTGAACGTGACTTTGTTGCCGACTGCGATGCCGGGGTGGTCCTGGTTGCCGACGGGAAACTCCGTGGAGGCCCAGTACTGGTCCTTGCCCGATTCCTGGACGGACTTGCGAAGCGCCGGTGGAATGACCCGGACCGTCAATTGATCCGAGGCCCGCGATTCCACCCAGCGGTTGCGCGGCTTGGTCTGTTCGGGCATGGCCTCGAAGACGTACCGCCGCTGGATAACCGAGCCGTTGCCCTCCACTGCCTTGAGGGTGTCGTAGACCAGGGTGATGACGCTGGATTGATCGTTGGCCTGTGAACCGTCGAACGTGTCCTGGACTTGCTTGACGTAGTAGCGGCTTTCCGATTCGGCCTGCTTCAGGCGTTCCTGGAACAGGTTGTTCGCTATTTGGTTTGAGAGGTACGCGCCGACCACCGCAAATGACGCCATCGACAGGACTATCGTCACGGCGACCGTCCTGAATTCAAGCGAGCGGCGCCATCGCCGCAGCAGGGCCCGCCAGAGATAACGAAGTCCCGGACGAATGTGGCGAAGTCCCGTCAAGACCAGACGTGATACACGCAGTGCCAAGATCAGGGCGCGCCGCGTCCAAATGCGGGTCCGCTCCAGGATCCACGCAAGGTTCAATGCCCGGGCGTCGGTGTGTTCCGGGACGGTATGTCCTGAAACGACGGTATGTCCTGAAACAGGATGTTTGACCTTATCCGTCTCAGGGCCAGCGCCGGGCTCGCCGGTGGAAGACTCAGGCGCCTGCTTTGTATCCGACACCACGAACCGTCAATACAACTTCAGGGGCTTCCGGATCACGTTCGATCTTGGACCGCAGCCGCTGGACATGGACATTGACCAGCCGGGTGTCGGCAGCGTGGCGGTAGCCCCACACCTGCTCAAGGAGCAGTTCACGGGTGAAGACCTGCCAGGGCTTGCGGGCCAGGGCGACCAAGAGATCGAATTCCAGGGGCGTCAGCGAAATCCGTTCTCCGCCCCGCGTCACCAAGTGGCCCGCGACGTCGATAGTGACATCGGCAATCCGCAGGGTCTCTGGCGCCTTCTGGTCGCCCGGGCGCAGCCGGGCCCGCACCCGAGCCACGAGCTCAGCCGGTTTGAAAGGCTTTGGCACGTAATCATCAGCACCGGATTCGAGGCCCCGGACAACATCGGAGGTATCCGCTTTGGCGGTAAGCATGACTATGGGAACATCGGACTCCCCACGGATCTGGCGACAAACTTCGATGCCGTCCGAGCCGGGAAGCATCAGGTCAAGCAGAACCAAGTCAGGCTTCGAGGAACGGAAGACCTCCAGCGCTTGCCCGCCGTCCGCGCAAAAAACCGGGTCGAAGCCGTCGTTCCGCAGCACGATGCCGATCATTTCAGCCAGCGCTTCGTCGTCGTCTACCACCAGGATGCGTGCCTTCATAGTTATATATTCCCTTATCGTCCAGCCTTTGTCCCGTTGAGCCCGATCACGGCATGGCGCACTGCAATAGGAAAGCCGCGAGGGCTATGAGGCGCGACGGCGGAACTATAGGCTGGAGCGGACGGTCCCATTCCGGTCCGTGCATTGCTGCGGGCGCATCGTTTGGGGGAGGAAAACGTGTCACAGCCAGATCCGGGCAGCCGGCCTGAACAGGGACCGGCATCGCCGTGGGGCGCGCAACCACAATGGGGGCCGCCACAGTATCCGGGACAATCCTGGGGCGTCCCGGTCGATCCGCGCTGGCAGGGCGGCGGTCCGCCGCCCTCTGGCCAAGCTGGCTATGTCGCTCCCCCAAAACCAGGAATCGTGCCTCTCCGGCCGCTCTTTTTTGGTGAGATCATGGACGGCTCCTTCCAGACCATGCGCCGGAACGCCAAGACCATGTTCGGATCCGCGCTTGTTGTCCAGGCCATCATCGGAGCTTTGAGCGGAGTGGCCTCGATGGGAATGCTCGGGATGGCCCAGCCTCCCGCAAGGGGTTTCACGAGCCAAGACGAAGCCATGCGGTTTTTCGGCCCGGTGTTTGGCGCCGTTGTCGCAGTCCTGGGTGTTTCATTGCTGGCCATGGTCCTGAGTTCGATCCTGCAAGGCGTGATGGCCATCCCTGTCGCGCGGTCGGCATTGAACCGCCCCACGGGCTTCAAGCAAATGTGGTTTTTGGCCCGCTCACGCATCTGGCCCCTCCTGGGGTTTGCTTTCCTCATGCTTGGCGGATCTTTGCTGTTCTTCGTGGTCCTGACATTATTGGCCGCCCTCATCTTGACTGGCTTGGGACCGCTCGGGCTGCTTCTGGTTCTCCCCTTGGGACTCGGCGCCGTCGTCGTCTGCGTCTGGGTCTATACCAAGCTCCTTGTGACTCCGGCCGCCATCACCATTGAAGAACTCGGCGTCTTCGCCGGCCTTCGGCGATCTTGGACCCTCACGGCGAGGAACTGGTGGCGGATCTTCGGCATCACCCTCCTGGTGGGATTCATGGTGGGAGTCATCGCACAGGTCATCCAGATTCCCCTGACCTTGGCATCCGGCGGGATGACTGCCGTCTTTTCCCCGCATGCGAGCGCCCAACAAGCGGCGACGACAACAACGGTCCTGCTGGTGGTTTCACTGCTTGTAGGTGCCCTCATAGGTGCGGTCGGCCTCGCTTTTCAAACCTCGGTGGCAGCCCTGATCTACATGGATCTGCGGATGAGGCGCGACGGACTGGACGTGGAGCTGCTGCGGCTTTTGGAGACCGGGGAAGAGCCCGACGGCGTTCCGGGGCGCCGCAGCGCACGTCAGGCAGACGCCCGTTTATGGCCGCCCGTGCCCGGTCAGGGTCCCTATACCGGATGATCCCCGCACCGACGTTCTTGACCCTTCTTTCCACTGGCGTCGAGCCTCCCGTTGATCCGGACCGCGAGGGGGCCCGACGTTGGGCGGTTGAGGAACTCTCCAAGTCGCAGTATGCATCGGCCAAAACCGGTTGGATCGATGGGTTGTGGAACCAGTTTCTCGAATGGCTCCGCTCCCTGAACGGCGATTTCACCACCGGGTCGAATATAGGCGTGCCGTTAATCGGGGCGTTGGCTGTGGTCCTGATCGTGGGTGCCGTGATAGTTGTCAGGCCGAGGCTCAACGCCAGGAAGAAAGAGTCTGCGGAGGTTTTCGACGGCGGGGCACCAGTTGATGCCGATGCTTTCCGCCGTCGGGCAGCTGCCGCGGCAAATCGCGGAGACTGGCACACCGCCGTCGTCGAGCAGTTCCGCGCTTTGGTTCGCGCTGCGGAGGACCGGGCAGTCGTTGATATCCAGCCTGGCCGGACAGCAGATGAGGCGGCTGAGCAATTGGGGCGCGCCTTCGGGGCTGCCGGTTCCCGGCTTGAGAACGCCGCCAGGCTCTTCGATGGCGTGAAATACGGCAAGGCAACAGCCACCCCGTCCGATCATGCCGCTGTCCTCGCACTGGACACCGATTTGCTGTCCATGAGGCCTGATTTCGCTGGGCAGCCGGGCAATGGTTTGGCGGTACCGCGATGACGCCGGCCCGCGGCACGGCGATGGAGCCCGCTGCAGCAAAAGCACGCAATACAACTGTGCGGGACTGGTCGCGAAGCCACATGGCCTGGATCATCATCGGAACCATCATCGCGGTGCTCGGCATAGTGACGGTGGCCCAGTCCCCCGCAAACACAGACAAGGCACCCTTGTCCGCCCGCAATCCGGCCCCGGACGGCGCCATGGCCGCGGCCGAAATTCTCCGGCGACACGGAGTCATGGTCACGGAATCCGATTCTTTCGTGACGACCACCTCGCTCCTTGCCCGGAAGCCACAGGCGACGGTGCTGCTGTATGACCGCAACGGCTATCTCGACTCCACCCAGTTGCACAAGCTGCTGGATTCGGCAGCCCGCGTGGTGGTGGTGGCTCCCGGCTTCCAGACGCTGACCGGGCTGGGCGGCCAGATCCGTCATGCCGGAGTTGTTCCCAACGGCACGTCAACGTTGGATGCGGGATGCGGGCAAGCGGATCCACTCGCCGCGGGGCCGGTCTCCGGCAAGGACGGGTTCCTGTACACGGGAGCCGGTGCTGTTTGCTACCGGCCTGATGGCAGCGACGGCGGCATGTATGCGACGAGCGTGGACGGCCGGCTGGTGGTTCTCGGCAGCACAGCGCTGCTCAGCAACGATCTCCTGCAACAGGAGGGCAATGCCGCGTTGACCCTCCGGACCCTTGGTCCAACGGCGGATCTGCTCTGGTACCTCCCCGGCTTGGGAGACGTGCCGCGGAACGACAAACCGGCCACGCTCGATGAACTGGCGCCGCCTTGGCTCGGCTTCCTGGGAATGTGGCTGGCGGTGGTCGCAGTGCTCGCCATACTGTGGCGTGGCCGGCGGCTCGGTCCGCTCGTGTTCGAACCGCTGCCCGTAGTCGTCAAGGCTGCCGAGACGGCCGAAGGCCGCGCCCGCCTGTACCAGGACTCCCGCGCCGTCGGCCGGGCAGCTGACAATCTGCAGGCCGGTACTTTGACCAGGCTCGCAAGGCACTTCCGGCTCGGCCCCGAGGCCGGCGCGGAGGCCGTCCTGGACGCGGTGGGCCGAAAAGTCAACCGGCCGGTACCGGAGCTACGGATGCTGTTGCTGGACCACCGGCCCCACACCGAGCCCGAACTGGTCCGGTGGGCACAAAGCATCGAAAAACTCGAGCAGGAGGCTACAGCCCCATGAGTAATCAAGCAATGAGCAACCCGGCAAACAGCTTCACTGACGGCAACTACGGCTACGACGGCCCTCAGGGAGGGGCAGCACCGCAAGGACCACCGGCCCAAGAAACATCCCGGCCGGATCCTGCCCGCAAAGCCTTGCTGGACGTCCGTCACGAGGTGGGAAAGGCCGTGGTCGGACAGGATGCGACGGTGACTGGCATGCTGATCGCGCTGCTCTGCGGGGGCCACGTGCTGCTTGAGGGTGTTCCTGGCGTTGCCAAGACCCTATTGGTGCGTGCCTTGTCCACCGCACTGAGCCTGGATACCAAACGCGTCCAGTTCACCCCGGACCTCATGCCGGGTGACGTCACAGGCTCTCTCGTCTACGATTCGCACACCTCGGAATTCACCTTCCGCGAAGGGCCGGTCTTCACCAATATCATGTTGGCGGACGAAATCAACCGAACGCCTCCCAAGACCCAGGCCTCCTTGCTGGAGGCCATGGAGGAGCGCCAGGTCTCCGTGGACGGACTCTCCCGTCCGTTGCCGTCACCGTTCATTGTCGCCGCCACGCAGAACCCGGTGGAATACGAGGGCACCTATCCCCTGCCCGAGGCCCAATTGGACCGCTTCCTCCTCAAGCTCGCCATGCCGCTTCCCGGCCGTGCCGAAGAAATCGAAGTGATCCGCAGGCATTCGGAAGGCTTCGATCCGCGGAACCTGCACGCGGCCGGAGTCAGGCCGGTGGCGGGCGCCGCAGAACTCCAAGACGCACGTGACGCCGTCGCCGCTGTGACTGTGGCCCCCGAGGTCCTCGGCTACATTGTGGACGTCGTCCGCGCCACCCGGGCAGCGCCGTCGTTCCAGTTGGGAGTCTCCCCTCGCGGCGCCACTGCCTTGCTGAATACCTCCCGTGCCTGGGCATGGTTATCCGGACGCGACTTCGTCACCCCCGACGACGTCAAGGCCCTGTCCCTGCCATGCTTGCGGCACCGGGTGGGGCTTCGCCCCGAAGCCCAGATGGACGGCGTCCACGTCGATGATGTCTTGGGCAGCATCCTGGCTTCTGTTCCCGTCCCGCGCTGATGGTGCCAAGCCTGATGACTGTCCACCTTATGACTGTCCAGGGGTACTGAATGGCGATTACAGGCCGCTTTGTACTACTGGCGTTCGCCGCTTTGGCGCCCCTGGTGCTGTTCCCGGCCTGGGGTACGGTCCTGCTCGCGGTGGCCGTGCTCCTGGCCTTGCTGGTGACCGATATCATGTTGGCGGCGTCTCCTGCCAGGGTTGAGCTACAGCGGAAGGGACCCGGGAACGTGACCCTCCACTCGGAAACGGAATCCGTCCTGACGCTGGAAAACGGCAACCAACGGACCTTTCGCGGAATGGTGCGTGACGCCTGGCAACCCTCCGCTGGACCTGTCGCCCCCGTCCAGCGCGTCGAGATCCCGGCTGGGGAGCGCCGGCGCATGACAATTCGGCTAAAGCCCACGCGTCGCGGCGACCTCGCGGCCCGGCACGTCACGATGCGTTCCTTTGGACCGCTTGGCTTGGCCGCCCGGCAACGTACTGTTCCCCTCCCGGGCCGCATGCGTGTCCTGCCCCCCTTCCACTCAAAACGGCACCTTCCTTCCAAGCTACGAAAACTGCGGGAGCTCGACGGCAAGGCCGCCGTTCAGATACGGGGTGCGGGCACGGAGTTCGATTCCCTTCGCGACTACGTCCGGGGCGACGACGTGCGTTCCATCGACTGGCGGGCAACCGCCCGACGCACCGCCGTCGTGGTTCGCACTTGGCGTCCCGAACGGGACCGCCGTGTCGTGATCATGCTGGATACCTCCCGCACGGCCGCAGCCCGGATCGACGACGAGCCACGTTTGGACACCGGGATGGAAGCGGCTCTTTTGCTGGCCGTGCTCGCCGAGCGAGGCGGAGACCGGGTGGGCTTCTTCGCCTTCGACCGACGCGTCCGCGGTCGCGTCGATTCAGCGGCCAAAGGCACTCTCCTCGGCTCCCTGGTCCAAGCCATGGCCCCGCTCGAGGCAGAACTGATCGAGATGGACTGGGCCCAGATCCCCACCCAGGTGCGGGCAATTTCGGCTCACCGTTCCCTCGTAGTCCTATTAACATCACTTGACGGAGGAGCCCCGGAAGAAGGCCTCATTCCCCTGGTGGCGCAGCTGGTCCGGCAGCATGTGGTGCTTCTTGGATCGGTGAGGGACCCCTTGCTGGGGCGGATGAAGGAACAACGTACCACTGCGAGCCAGGTCTTTCGTGCCTCGGCCGCAGAACGTGCCTTACTCGACCGGGAAGCCGTCAGTGCCCAATTGCGCCAGCTTGGTGCGGAGGTGGTCGACGCCGAGCCTCTGGATCTACCGCCGCTCTTGTCGGATGCATACATCCGCCTGAAGGCTGCGGGCCGCTTGTAGCCTTGAGGCAGGAATCAATCCCAGTACCCGTTCCCAGAACCGAGGACACTACATGAGCACACCCATCTACGAGTTGGCGCTGGGCAGCAAGTTCGGGCGATTGCAGCCTGAACTCCAGGAGTACTTCTCCCTCGCGCCCGGCTCCGGATCATACGGAATTGGCGAGGGCGTGTTCGATGTGGTCGGTTGCCGACAGAAGTGGCTCCGACCCCTCCTTGCCGCGGTCGCCGGGGAACAGGCTTTCTTCCCGGAATACGGCGAGCGCATCCCGTTCCGAATCGAGAACCACGCGCACCTGGACCCGTTCGGGCGGTCCAGCCTCACGGCCCGGCGCGAAATTTTCTTTCCCGGCCGTACCCGGCTGTTCCATGACACTACTGTGGCCGAAACCGGCGACGACGGCGGCACCCGGCTGGTCGACTACCTCGGCAGGTATCGCCGACTCGCGACGGCACTGGATCTCGATGCCACACCGGAGGGGCGGCTTCGGGGGGTCTCGAGCGCGTCACGCTTGTTCCTGGGTCCCTTGCGGCTCAGCCTACCGGCGTCCCTCGATGCGAAGGCCTTCGCAGAGCAGTGGTGGGATCCGCTGGAAGGCAAGCACCGGATCCAAGTGAAGGTGCTCCAGAAACACCTTGGACTGGTGCTCGTTTACGCGGGTTCCTTTGACTACCGTTTGGCGCCCTCGCTACCCGCCCCGAACGCCGCGGCCGCACCAACCGCCACTGCCGCCGTCGGGCTCCCCCGATACGCCGAACCTGACCGCTGGGAACGGCGGGTCTAGAAGGCTAACCGAGGGCCAGTTGGTTCAACCCGTCGGCAAGCTGGGTCAACCGGCTCAGGATTTCCTGGGCTCCCGACGGCGAATACCCGGCCAAGCCGCCGGACGGCGTGACCCGGACGGCGCCCAGGCTCGACGCCGGCAAGCCGAGTTGGTGCCAAGGCCGCCAGACGGTGTCCACCACCTCGGCCGTGCGCGGCAGTGTTGCCCGCGGATCGTCCGTAGGCAACGCGCCTGCCCAGAAGCGCTTGCCCGCCTCCACTGCGGTGGCGATGTGTTCCCATTGGCGTGTAGTTAGTGCCTTGAGCGGAACGGCGATGCCGTCGGCCCCGGCGGCGAGGATCTGCTGGATCGGTGCTTCGATCTCCGGAACCGCGACCACGGTCTCCACCACTCCGGCAGCGCGCAACGCGTCGATCACCAGCCGCCATGCGCCTGTGACTTCTTCGCCCGGGATGGACCGTAGGGTGCGGTACCCGCTCGCAGTGGGAATGGTACCGGCCAGGACGGAAGCGATGTCCGGTTCGTCGAGTTGGATCACCACCTCGGCGCCCGGCACTGCGGCGCGGATCCTGGCCACGTGCTCGGCGACGCCGGCGGCCAGGGATTCCGCGATGTCCCGGCGGGCACCGTAGTCAAGCAGGGCGCGCTCGCCATTGTGCAGGTACAGTCCGGCTGCCAGGCTCATGGGGCCGCGCAGCTGGATCTTCAACGCCTCCGCGGAGGATTCCTCCGAGCCGGCAATGTCGGCCAGGACATTGATGTCCGTGGCAAGAGCGGACTTGGCCCGCCGCAGGTCCTTCCCGGGTCGGTCAACCAAGCGCCAGCCGTGCGGCTGCACATCGATGGCCATGTCAACAAGCAGCGACGCTGTCCGGCCAAGGGTATCCGAGCCGATGCCGCGGTCCGGCAGCTCAGCCAGAAACGGCAAATGCGGGCTGCCCAGCTCGCCACGGATGACCCGTGCAGCCTCGGCGGGATCGGTACCGGGCCACGGACCCAATGCCGTGGCGGTGACCTGCTTCTGCACGGTTTCGGCGGGCATGTGTTCAGCCCTGCGCGATGGAAGCCTGGTGGCCTTCGGCGATTGCCTCGTGGTGCCGAATGACCTCGCTGATGATGAAATTCAAGAATTTCTCAGCGAATGCCGGATCGAGATGCGCTTCCTCGGCGAGCCGGCGCAACCGCGCAATCTGGGCGGACTCACGGCCCGGGTCCCCTGCAGGGAGCTGATGCGTCGCCTTGAGGACGCCCACCTTCTGGGTGGCCTTGAAACGCTCGGCGAGTAGGAAGACGAGGGTGGCGTCGATGTTGTCAATGCTGGAGCGGATGGAGAGCAGCTCGTCCATGACGGCCTGGTCCACACGGCCAGCGAGGGAGCTGGCAGAAGGATCGAAGGAATCGGCGTCGGGGAGGGCGTGGTTCTGCTCGGTCATTCCTACAGTCTAGGGTGTGCTGGCCGAGCATTGAGGGGCACAATGAGCATGTCCGCGCCGACGAGAAGGAGAGCACGCATGAAAATCGCAGTTCTTGGCACCGGAATGGTGGGGCATGCACTGGCCAGCAAACTGATGGCGGTTGGCCACCAAGTCATGATGGGTTCCCGGGAAGCCGGCAATCCGAAAGGGACGGAGTGGGCGGCGCAGGCAGGTCCGGGAGCAAGCTCCGGCTCCTTCGCCCAGGCCGCAGCCATGGCTGAGATCGTGGTCAATGCAACCCCGGGAATGGTCTCGCTCGCCGCGTTGAGCGAAGCCGGGGCAGCAAACCTGGCGGGCAAGATCCTGGTGGATGTGTCCAACCCCTTGGATTTTTCGGCCGGATTTCCGCCGTCGCTCTCCGTCTGCAATACCGACAGCATTGCCGAAACCATCCAGCGCTCCTTCCCGGAGGCACGTGTGGTCAAGACCCTCAACACCTTGACTGCTCCCCTGATGGTCGATCCGCTCCGACTCGCTGAGGGCGCCCATGACGTGTTCGTAGCAGGGAACGACGACGACGCGAAAGCCACCGTCGTCGCGCTCCTGCGGGAGTTCGGCTGGCTACCGGAACGCATCCACGATCTGGGTGGGCTCGACGTCGCCCGCGGCCTTGAAATGTGGATGCCGCTGTGGCTCCGGATTTTCATGCGCCAACCGAAGGACAAGCTCTTCAACATCAGCATCGTGTCCGAATAGCCACGGCAAAAAAGAACATGCCCGCCCTTCGAGGAGAAGGGCGGGCATGTGCTTCTGGATGGTCGCAACGATGGCCGGTCAGATGCCCAACAGCGCGCGGTGTTCTTCCCGGCGTCGGGCCTGTTCATCAGGATCCGGAACTGGCAACGAGGCGATGAGCTTGCGCGTGTATTCGTGCTGGGGATTGCCCATGATCTGGCTGCCGATCCCCTGCTCCACAAGCTTGCCCTTGAACAAGACACCCACCCAATGGGAGAGGATGTCCACTACTGCGAGGTCATGGCTAATGAAGAGCGCGGCAAATCCGAACTCCTCCTGGATGTCCTTGAACAGTTCCAGGACCTTTGCCTGCACGGAAACGTCAAGGGCCGAGGTGGGCTCGTCGGCGATCAGAAGCCGCGGGTTGAGCGCGAGCGAGCGCGCCAGCGAAGCGCGCTGGCGCTGTCCACCGGAAAGCTCGTGGGGGAAGCGTTCAGCGTACGACGCCGGAAGCTGCACCGATTCGAGCAACTGCGCCACCCGCAGGCGTGCTTGGGCCGGACTGGGGTGGGTATGGATGAGCAGCGGTTCCGCAACGCACTCGCCAATGGTCAGGTGCGGATTGAACGAGGCCGCCGGGTCTTGGAAGACAAAGCCGATATCCTTGCGCAGCGGCTTGAACGTGTGTTCCTTGAAGTCCAGCATTTCGTAGCCGAGGACCTTGAGGCTGCCGCCGGTTACCCTGTTGAGGCCTGCAATGGCCCGGCCGATCGTGGACTTGCCGGAACCGGACTCGCCAACCAGGCCAAAGACCTCATTCTCGGAGACCGTGAAGCTAACGTTGTCCACAGCCTTGAACCCTGGTTTGCCGAGGCGCCCCGGATACTCGATGGTGAGGTTCTTGGCCTCGACCAGGATCTTTCCCCCCTGATGCAACCGTTCGGTGGCCCCTTCGGAAGCCGAGTTACGGCCAAGGTGCGGCACGGCGGCCAGCAGCTTCTTCGTATAGTCCTGCTTGGGCTCGGCGAACAGGACCTTGGCGGTGGCCTCTTCGACCACGTCGCCCTGGTACATGACCACGACGCGGTCGGCCAGGTCGGCCACGACACCCATATTGTGCGTAATGAGCACAATCGAGGTGCCGTACTTGTCCCGCAGGTCCCGGAGCAATTGAAGGATCTCGGCCTGGACAGTGACGTCCAGGGCAGTCGTCGGCTCATCCGCCACAATCAATCCCGGGTTCAGGGCGAGCGCAGCGGCGATGACTACGCGTTGCTTCTGACCTCCGGAAAGCTGGTGGGGATAGTAGTTGACGCGGATTTCGGGATCGGGGATGCCCACCTTCCGCAGGGCCTCGGTGGCCCGTTTCTTGGCTTCCTTGGCCGAGACCCGGTGTCCGTCCGAGGCATGGGCCCGGATGCCTTCGGCGATCTGCCAGCCGACCGTGAACACTGGATTCAGGGCCGTTGACGGTTCCTGGAAGACCATGGCCACGTCACGGCCGCGGATCTTGCGCAGTTTTGACGCACTGACGCTGATGACGTTGTTGCCGTTGATCAGCACGGCGCCCGAGCTGATGGCTGTTTCCGGGAGCAAGCCGAGGATGGTCTTTGCCGTGACAGTCTTGCCGGAACCCGACTCTCCCACGATTGCCAGAACTTCCCCGGCTTTGACCTCGAGGCTGACGTCCTTGACGGCGTAGACGTCCCCGCTGTCCGTGGCGAAGGTGACTTTGAGCCGTTCGATGTCCAGGACGGGCTGCCCGGATGGGAGCGGCTGGTCCGAAATGTTGCCGATGTTGGTGGTCATGCCTTACCTGCTTCTGGTTCAGGAGCAGTAGTAGCCCCTGTGTTCTTGCCGTCGGTTCCTGCCGCAGCCTTGGAACGGGAGGCCTTGCCCCCGGCTCGCTTGCGTCCGCGGAGGCGGGGATCGTTGAGGTCGTTGATGCTCTCGCCGACCAGCGTCAGGCCCAGCACGGTCAGGACGATCGCGATACCGGGAAAGACACCCGTCCACCAGATGCCGGAGGATGCGTCCGCCATGGCTTTGTTGAGGTCGAAGCCCCATTCTGCGGCTGAGGAAGGTTCGATGCCGAAGCCCAGGAAGCCAAGGCCGGCAAGGGTCAGGATCGCTTCAGAAGCGTTCAGCGTGAACATCAGCGGAAGGGTCCTGGTGGCGTTCTTGAAGATGTGGCGGGTGATGATCCGCAGGCTGGATGCGCCCAGGACCATTGCCGATTCCACGAACGGCTCTGCCTTGAGCCTGATGGTCTCTGCCCGGATCACGCGGAAATACTGCGGAACGAACACCACGGTGATCGAGAAGGCGCAGGCGAGGATGCCGCCCCAGAAGCTCGACTGGCCGCGGCTGATGACGATGGACATGACGATCGCCAGGAGCAGGGAAGGAAAGGCATAAATGGCATCGGCGATGACCACCAGCACCCGGTCCAGCCAGCCACCGAAGTAACCACTGAGGAGACCGAGTGCCACGCCGAGGAAGATGGACATCGCCACGGCAACGACGATCACTGTCACGGCGGTCTGTGAACCCCACAGGACGCGGGAGAGGACGTCATATCCGCCGACGGTGGTTCCGAACAGGTGCTTGCTGCTGGGGGCATCCTGGGTGGGGAACGAACCGGAAGCGTCACTCAGTTGGGCGTAGCCGTAGGGTGCGATCAACGGAGCGAGCACTGTGGAGAGGAGAAAGAAACCGGTCAGCACGAGCCCGGTGATGAGCATGCCTCGCTGGAGGCCAACGCTCTTCTTGAGGTGGGAAATGACGGGAAGTCCGGACAGGAAGGACTTCTTCCGTCCTGAAAGGGTTGCAGTGCTCATGTCAGTACCTCACTCGAGGGTCGATCAGCGCGGCGACGACGTCCACGACGAAGTTGGTAAAGGCGACGATGACGGCCAACAGAACCACGATGCCCTGGACTGCCACGAAGTCCCTGGCGTTCAGGTACTGGACCAGCTGGTAGCCAAGTCCCTTCCATTCGAAGGTGGTCTCCGTGAGCACGGCGCCGCCGAGCATCAGGGCGATCTGCAAGCCCATGACGGTGATGATGGGGATGAGCGCCGGCTTGTAAGCGTGCTTTGTCACGAGTCGGAATTCGCTGACGCCGCGGGAACGGCCGGCCTCGACGTAGTCCTTGCCCAGGGTTCCGATGACGTTGGTCCGAACGAGGCGCAGGAAGACACCGGCGGTCAGGAGGCCCAGGGCAATAGCGGGAAGCACCGCGTGGGATATGACGTCGCCGAGTGCGGCGAAATTCCCGCTGCGCAAGGCGTCGAGCCAAAAAATGCCGGTGGGAGCGGCCAGTTGGCCCATGGCCAGCTCAGTGCGGGTGGACACGCGCCCGGCCACTGGGAGCCAGCCGAGCCAAACGGAGAACGTCAGCTTGAGGAGGAGTCCGGAGAAGAAGACCGGAGTGGCGTAGCAGAGGATGGCAAAGCAACGCAGGAAGGCGTCGGTGGCCTTGTCGCGCCGTTGCGCGGCGATCAGGCCCAGCGGGATGCCGACCGCGAGGGCCACAATCAGCGCGTTGATCGTCAGCTCGAGGGTGGCTGCACCGAAGGTCGAAAGCATTTCGACGACGGGGCGGCGGTCCGTGATGGTGGTGCCGAAGTTGCCGGTGACCAGTTGTCCCAGGTATTCGAAGTACTGGATGATGATCGGCCGGTCGTAACCGGCGTCGTGGATTCGCTGTGCCAGGACGTCCGGCGGAAGCCGGCCGCCTTGCGCGGCAGTGATGGGGTCGCCGATGACCCGCATCAGGAAGAAGACCAAGGTTACGAGGATGAAGATCGTGGGAATGATCAGGAAGAACCTGACCACGATGTACCTGCCCAGACCTCCGCCCGCTGATTTGCTCTTGGGAGCGACCGCGTCCGGTTCGACGTCGGGCATCTCTATAAGTGTTGTCATTGCTACCTAAAAGTTCATTGCCCGCGGATCGCACGGGGTTTTGCTCATATGTGAGGCAATCAGCAAGAGGGGGAGGCAAAGCGCCTGTTGGCACCCGCCTCCCCCGACCGGCTGCTTACTTTGAAATGGTTCCCAATCGGAACTTGAAGGATGCGTCAAGCGTCTTGTCGACGCCGTTCACGCCCTGTGCCGAGATGGCAACCTGGGCGCCCTGGAGCAGCGGCAAAGTGGAAATGTCCTTTGCCAGAGCGTTCTGGGCGTCCTTGATGGTGGATTCACGAGCCGACTTGTCCGTGGTGGTCAGCTGCTTGTTGATCAGGTCCGTCACGGCCGGGTCGTTGAAGTGGTTCTTCAAGAAGCCACCGTTCGGGAAGAACGGGGTCAGGTAGTTGTCGGGGTCGCTGAAGTCAGGGAACCAACCGAACTGGAACAGGGGGTACTCGTCGGCACGGCTGGCCTTGCTGTAGGTCACCCATTCGGTGGACTGCAGGTTCACCTTGAAGAGGCCCGACTTCTCGAGCTGGTCCTTGATCATGGCGTACTCGTCACCCGAGGACTTGCCGTAGTGGTCGGGGTTGTACTGGAGGTTCAACGTGACGACGTCCTTGACACCGGCGTCGGAAAGGACCTTCTTGGCTTTGTCCAAGCTCGGCTTTCCGTTGTCGCCGTAGGCATCCTTGAACGACTCGTTGGCGCCCAGGAAGCCACTGGGGACGTTGGAGTACAGCGGCAGGTAGGTGCCCTTGTAGACCTGGTCCGCGATTGCCTGGCGGTCAACGAGGTTGGCGATCGCCTGTCGCACGGCAAGTGCCTTGGCCGGGTCGGCACCGGGTGCCTTGGCGCCGAACGGCATGGTGTCGAAGTTGAAGGTGATGTAGCGGATCTCGCCGCCGGGACCAACGTTGACCTTGACCTTGGAGTCCTTCTTGAGGTCGTCGACGTCGGTGGCGCTGAGGCTTCGGTTAGCAACGTCGATGTTGCCCTGCTGGATGTCCAGCTTCATGTTGGTCGGCTCGGCGTAGTACTTGATGGTGGCGGCGTCATTGGCCGGTTTGCCCAGGACACCCTGGTAATCCGGGTAGGCCTTGAGGCTGATGAGCTCGTTCTTCTTGTAGCTGTCGATCGTGTATTGGCCGTAGAACGCTTTGGCCTTGATGATGTCGTCATCGGAAAGCAGCTTGTCGGCCGGGAAGACCTGATGGTCCACAATCGGCGCGGCCGGGCTGCTGAGGATCTGCGGGAACGTCTGGTCGTTGGCGAGCTTCAGCTTGAAAACGACAGTGCTGGGGTCAGGGGCGCTGACGCTGTCCAGGTTTTCGAGCAGGCTTGCAGGACCAGCGGGGTCGTTGATCTTGAGCTGCCGGTCGAAGGAGAACTTGACATCGGTGGAGTCCAGCGTGTGGCCGTTGGCCCACTTCAGTCCGGGCTTCATCTTGACGGTGTACTCGGTCGGCGACGTGAACGATGCCGACGCTGCCAGGTCCGGAACGGGCTCGGCACTTCCTGGCTTCGAGTTGAGGAGGAAGGAATAGACCTGGTTCATCACCATGAAGGAACCGTTGTCATACGAGCCCGCGGGATCGAGTGCAGTCACCTTGTCGGTGGTGCCATAAGCGATCGGGCTGCTGGCAGCTGAAGAAGCCGAACCGCCGCCGCCCGACGGGCCCGTGCAGGCTGTCAGAGCGAATACGGAGATGCCCGCGAACGCGATAACGCTGCGCAAGGCTTTTTTGTTCAATGCCATCAGTGAACTTTCTGTTCGATGGAAACGGCGAACCGCCGTGGGTAATTTCTTCGGAGCACACACTCCTGATTCCACGATTCAATCAGAAGGTTTCTTGGTGAAACGTTTGATTTTGTGAGTTGAGACACAAAATTTACTTTTTCTTTTAGCCCGCCGCGGGCTGCGGCGACGGCGCTCTGCTCGTCCGGGACCAAAAACGCAACTGTTTGGGAGCGCTGAGAATTCAGTGGGTGCGCCTCGTCTCCCGAGGGCGATCCACCTCTGCTCGATCAGCGGAGGGGTGGGGCGGCTACGCCCAAAGCCTAGAGGGCAGCTCGCTGCAGCGAGCGGGCGGCGTCGATGGTTGCCTGGCCAAGAACACGGGTTCCCTGGTACAGCACGACGGTCTGTCCGGGCGCCACGCCACGGAGCGGATCGACGAGCCTCACCACGAGGCCAACACGTTCGATGCCGGCATCGTCGACGTGCCGTTCGACCGATGCTTTGGCAGGTACGGGGTCGCCGTGGGCGCGCACTTGGGCATGGCAATCGAATTCGGCGCCAGTGGCGACCTCGGCGATGGGCAGGCCGGCCCAGGACACCTTGATTCCGCGGATCTCCTCGATGGCGAGCAGAGATTCGGGTCCGACCACCACTTTGTTTTCCTTCGGCCGGATTTCCAGCACGAAGCGCGGCTTGCCGTCAGCGGCAGGAGTGCCCAGCTTAAGGCCTCGGCGCTGGCCGACGGTGAAGGCGATGGCTCCCGGGTGCTCCCCCACCTTGGTTCCGGCTTCGTCCACGATGTCGCCCGTGGTCATGTCGATCTTTTCCGCGAGCCAGCCGGCGGTATCGCCGTCCGGGATGAAGCAGATGTCATGGCTGTCCGGCTTGTTCGCCACGGACAGGCCGCGCCGCTCGGCCTCCGCACGAACCTCGGCCTTGGAAGGGGTCTCCGCCAACGGGAACATCGAGTGCTTGAGTTGTTCATGGGTCAGGACACCAAGCACGTAGCTCTGGTCCTTGGCCCAGTCCGCCGCACGGTGGAGTTCGGGGTTGCCGTCCGCATCCTGGATCACCTTGGCGTAGTGGCCCGTGCAGACCGCGTCGAAGCCCAGCGCGATAGCCTTCTCCAACAGGGCGGCGAACTTGATCCGCTCGTTGCAGCGCATGCAGGGGTTGGGAGTCCGGCCCGCGGCGTATTCGTCGATGAAGTCCTGGACCACATCTTCCTTGAAGCGCTCCGAGAAGTCCCAGACGTAGTACGGAATCCCCAGCACGTCGCAGGCGCGCCAAGCGTCACGGGAGTCTTCGATGGTGCAGCAGCCGCGGCTGCCGGTGCGCAGCGTTCCGGGCATGCGGGACAGCGCCAAGTGGACGCCGACGACGTCGTGCCCTGCTTCGACGGCGCGGGCGGCGGCAACGGCGGAGTCGACTCCGCCGCTCATGGCTGCAAGAACTCGCATGCTGGCTTTCTGTTGATGGGGGAAGTATTTGCGACTAAAGAGAGTAAGCGCCCAACTATTCTAGCGCCCGCCGGAATCCGGCCCAAAAATGCCTTGACCGGCTTCGCGGGCGATTCTAAAGTCAAAGCTACGAGTTTTAGATGTTCGGCCGCGTGGCCGTTTCCTGGTCCACGCGTTCCAAGGCCAAGCGAATCGAGTCACCATGGACATTGAACACATCCTTATTGCGGGCGGCGGCCTGGCAGGCGCCACGGCAGCCAAGACCCTGCGCTCCGAAGGGTTCCAAGGCCGGATCACGGTGGCCTGCGCCGAAGACGAACAGCCCTACTTGCGCCCTCCCCTCTCCAAGGAGTTCCTCCTCGGCAAGGCCGCTGAGGACACCGTCCCGGTGCTGGCGGCGGGCTGGTACCGGGAGAACGACGTCGAACTCCTCCTTGGCGAGGCGGTCACGGCTGCCGATCCTGCCGCCCACACGGTGCACATGAGTTCGGGGGCCGAGCTTCAGTACAGCAAGCTCCTCATCGCGACGGGTGCGCAGCCGCGCCGGATCCCGCTCCCGGGGTCCGACCTTGCCGGCGTGATGACGTTCCGGACCTTCAATGATTCGCGCAGGCTCAAGGAAGAGCTGGCACACGGCGGAAGGAACGTCGTGATGGTCGGCTCGGGCTGGATCGGCATGGAGCTCGCCGCGGCGGCCAGCGGCTACGGCAACACGGTGACGCTGCTGGGCCTGGAAGAGGTTCCGCTCAGCACGGCCATCGGCCCCGAACTGGGAGGCTTCTTCCGCAGCCTGCACGAAAAACATGGCGTGCAGTTCCGGCTGCCCGCGAGCGCAGCGGAAATCGCCGGAGTCGGGGGCAAGGCGAGCGCCGTCGTCACCAACTCAGGCGAGGTTCTTCCCGCCGATCTCGTAGTGGTGGCCGTCGGCGTGGTCCCGGATACGGCCTTGGCCGAGGCCGCCGGGCTTGATCTCCGGAACGGAATCGTGGTCGATGCTTCGCTCCGGACCAGCAGCCCGGACGTGTTCGCCGCGGGAGACGTCGCCAACGCACTCCACCCCTTCACCGGCGAGCACCACCGCAGCGAGCACTGGTCCAACGCCCTTAACGGAGGCAAGGTCGCGGCAAAAGCGATGCTGGGCCAGGACGCAGTGTTGGACGTGGTCCCCTATTTCTACACGGACCAGTTCGAGGTCTCCATGGAGTACTGGGGATATCCCACGCTCTCTGCCGGCTCCATACCCGTGATCCGAGGTTCCATGGAGGAAGACAGCTTCCTCGCCTTCTGGCTGCGGGACGGGGCCGTGGTGGCGGCTATGAGCGTCAACCAGCAACGGGTACAAAAGCCCATCAAGGCACTCATTTCCGGGCGCATTCCGGTGGACGTGGACCGCCTGGCCGACCCAGCCGTGCCGCTGGATCAGTTGTTGCCCGGCACCTGATCGCTTGCCGTGCCGACGGCACGGTCTTTACCAAAGCCGTCGCCGTAACCGCGCGCTGCCGTGGCTGCCGTCTGGATGCTGGACTCGTGTCCGGCCATTCCGGCCACCTTCGCCCGGGCATAGGCATCCGGCAGGGCTCTGAGGAGCGCGTCGACGTCGGCGTCGTTCGAAGAGTGTCCCAGGCTGAATCGTTGTGCCCCGCGGGCGGTGTCCTCATCCAACCCCATGGCAAGCAAGACGTGCGAAGGCCTGGGAACGCCCGCAGTGCAGGCGGATCCGGTGGAAGATTCGATGCCCGCCAGGTCCAGGAGAAACAGCAGGGAATCGCCTTCACAGCCCGGGAAGGTGAAGTGCGCGTTGCCGGGGAGCCGGGCGTCGCCAGGGGCTCCGCGCAAAACTGCCTCCGGAATGGCAGCCCGGACTCCGTCAATGATCCGGTCCCGCAAGGCACTGATTCGTTCGCGCTCCGCCACCAGGTTTTGAGCCGCCGAGTCCGCCGCGGCGGCGAAGGCCGCGATCGACGCCGTATCGAGGGTTCCCGAGCGGACGTCGCGTTCCTGCCCGCCCCCGTGCTGGACCGGCGTCACCTTGGTGGACCGTCCGAGGAAGAGGGCGCCAACACCCACGGGGCCGCCGATTTTATGGCTCGATACGGACATCGCCGCGAGGCCGGAATCGCGAAAGCTGAGCGGAATCGAGCCGAATGCCTGGACCGCGTCCGAATGCACGGGAATGCCATGGACAGAGGCGATGTCCACGATCTCCTTGATGGGCTGGATGCTGCCCACCTCGTTATTGGCCCACATGACTGTGACCAAGGCCACCGATCCCGGATCACGTTCGATCTCGGTCCGGACGGCGTCGAGCCGAACCACGCCGTCGGAATCGACGGGGAGCCAGACCGCTTCGGCTCCTTCGTGGCGTTCAAGCCATTCGACGGTGTCCTGCACTGCATGGTGCTCGACGGCGGAGCACAGGATCCGCTTGCGGCGGCCGTCTTCGTCGTGGCGGGCCCAGTAGATCCCCTTGACGGCAAGGTTGTCCGCCTCGGTCCCGCCGGAGGTGAAGATGAGTTCGGACGGATGCGCCCCGGCCGCTGCCGCGATAGCCTCGCGGGCGTCTTCCACGGATCGCCGGGCACGACGTCCCGAGGCGTGCAGCGATGAGGGATTTCCCGTCCGCGCCAGCTCGCGGGTCATTGCGGTGAGCGCAACGGCGGCAAGGGGCGTGGTGGCGGCATGGTCCAGGTAAACAGGCACTACCCAAGTCTATCGAAGCAGCTGCTCAGCCTGCCGGGCGGATCCTGGCGCAGCAATGGCCTTCGCGGTTGTCATCGGCGATCCGGTCCTCCGCGATTCCGCACGCAGCTGCCGCTCCGCTCAGGAAGGCGCCGTTCATGGCACAGACGACGTTTGTGTGACTTTCGGCCAGCCGGTGGAACGGGCAATTGACCAAGGAGTACCCGCCGTCGTCGTCAGCTTCCGGACGGTAGCCGAAGCTCGCCAGGACATCCTCGAAACGTGGCTCCGCGGCACCGGCCTCACGGCCGCGGGCGTAGGCGGTTTCGAGGAGCGCTTCGCGGGGGGAACCCCCCTCCGCCATCAAGTTCTGGATGGCGGAAGCCATGACCTCCCCGGCGAGGTCATAGTGGCGCTCGGGAACCGAGGCGCCGATCTCGTCGACAACGGCTGCGTAGAGCTTTGCAGGGCGCCCTGAACCCGGCCCGACCTTGCCACCGAGCTTGCGGAATTCGACATCCAGGAGCCCGTCACGGACCAGCCGGTCCAGGTGGAAGGAAGCAGTGCTGCGGGGAAGTCCGAGGGCCATCGCGGCGTCGTCCCGGCTCACCGGGCGGGTTGCAGCGCAGACGTGCTCGTACAGGCGGCGGCGATTGCCGTCGTCAAGGGATGCCAGAGCGGAAAGCCGACGCAGCCAGGAAAGTCCGGTCATGCATCCAGCTTAACTCTAAAATCAACACTCATTGCTTAATCCCGGGGAACTTTCTAAAATCAAACTATCTACTTTTAGAGAGAAGGCATCATGAACACCGCATCATCCCCAGCCCCCACGAAGTCCGGATCACTGTTGGCCATGGATCCCCAACGACAGGCATTCCTCCTCCTCCGGACCGTGTTCACGGTGGCACCGATCATTTTCGGCCTGGACAAGTTCGCCAACCTGCTCACCCATTGGACGATCTACTTGGCCCCTATGGCCACGTCGGTGGTGCCGATCCCGGCCCAGACATTCATGTACATCGTGGGCGTCGTCGAGATCGTAGCCGGGATTGCCGTAGCAGTCCGCCCGCGCTTCGGCTCGCTCCTGGTGGCCATGTGGCTTCTGGGAATCATCGTGAACCTGCTGGTACTCGGCAACTTCTTCGACGTGGCACTGCGCGACTTCGGGCTCCTGGTGGCCGCACTCGCGCTCAATCGTTTGGCTGTCGCCGCGGGTCGAGCCTCCCGGAACTAAAGCGGGGCGCGCGGTCGTTCTCAAGGATGGCTGGCTAGACTTGCCAGGATCGCCACTCCACACCGGGGTCGGCGGAAATCGTCAGAATCCCAGAGAAAGGCCCATGGTTGGCTGAGGGCAGCAGTTCCCACTACCAGATCCTCCGAGTTCCCGTCACGGCGACCGACAAGGAGATCAAGGTGGCTTACCGGAAAGCCGCGAGGAACGCCCACCCGGACCATGGCGGGGATCCGGAAATCTTTCGACAGGTCACACTTGCGTACGAGACGCTGATTGATCCCAAGCGACGCGCGGAGTACGACCGCCGCTACGCCAGCGGTCCTTCCGGAAGAGCGAACCCCTTCCCAACGCAAAGACCGGACTACGGCGGTGCCGGCGCTCCGGAAACCCGCACCGCCGCCGGGGTCCACCGGCAGAATGCCCCGCGCAACACTGCTGGCGATCCCCCCGTCTACGTCCCGTCCTTCGATGATCCCCGCGAGGTCCCCCTCCTCTCCAAAGGCGAGGCCGCTCTCCAGATCCACGGGATTCCCCGGAAACGCGGAATCTTCGGCGCCGAAGCGCGCATCCAGCGGGAAATGCGGACGGTCCAGCTCATCAGCCGCCAGATCCTGCCTGCCATTCCCGCAGCCCGGCTCATCAACGGTCTCCGCTCCCCCTCGGACGACAGCCACATTGATCATGCGCTGCTTTCCGGATACCGGCTCGCGTTGATCGGATCCATGCTGCTGCCCAAGGGTGCGTACGCGTGGGACGGCGTGGCGCTCAAACACGGCGGCCGTTCCGTTCCACCGCCCCGGCTCGAGCTGACGGTGCGCCACATGCAGGAGATCTTCCCGGAGCTGAACGTGACCGGCTGGGTGGTAGTCCACAGCCCGGACGGGAACCCGCATGAACCGGTCATCGACCACTACCGACGCACGGACGGGGATTTCGGTTCGGTGCAGGTGGTCAACGCCGCCGGGCTGGCCCGCGGGCTCAAGCGGTTCCTGAGTTCCGGTCCCGTGCCAAATACGGTGGTCGTCCCGGTCCTGGCCCGGCTACTTCGCGGCATGCACTAGCCGCTGGCTAGGATTGATACGTGTTCCGCATCCTCTTCCACACCCCTGAAATCCCGGGCAACACGGGAAACGCCATCCGGCTCGCCGCCATCACCGGCGCGGAGCTCCATCTCGTGGAGCCGCTGGGCTTCGACTTCTCCGACGCGAAGCTGCGCCGGGCGGGACTCGACTACCACGACCTCGCGGTGGTCACCGTGCACAAGGACATCGACGCCGCGTGGGCGGCTTTGCAGCCCGAGCGGGTCTTCGCGTTCACGTCCGACGGCGAGTCTTCCTATACGGACATCGCCTACCAAGAGGGCGACGTCCTGCTTTTCGGTCCCGAATCCGTTGGCTTGCCGTCCTGGCTGAAGCAGGACCCGCACGTCACGGCCCGTGTTCGGCTCCCCATGCTGCCGTCCCTGCGTTCCCTGAACCTGGCCAACGCGGCCTCGATCGCGGTGTACGAGGCTTGGCGCCAACACGGCTTCGCCGGCGCCAAGCTCTAGCAGCCAGCCTTAACAGGCACCCCGGCCGCCGCTCGGGCCTAAAGTCCCAGTTGGACCGCCCATCCATACGGCCTGTTGCACCGAATACCCTGTACAGGCACCAGAGCCTGGGCAGGCACCCGGCCTGTGAACAGCGGGCCGGGGAGCGACGGACCATGGAAGGGGCGCAGGTGACTACTCTCAAGTCCCGCAGTCCTTCTGGTACTGCAAGGGCCGCTAGCGACCTATGCTGGACGGTAATGGATACACCGAATGTGCGAGGTCCCGAGGCCCTTGGCCTGCCTGAGGCCCCTGGCTTGATTGCCGGCAGCAATGCACAGCTTACTGAATTGCTGAGACTGATGGCCGACGGCGATCGGGCTGCCTTCAGCGAGTTCTACCGGCTCACTGCGCGGCGGGTATTCGGCATGGCCAAGCGCGTACTGATAGACACGGGCCTGAGCGAAGATACCGCGCAGGAAGTGTTCATCCAGGTCTGGCAGAACGCCGGCAAATTCGATCCGAACGCCGGCAGTCCGCTCGCATGGCTCATGACCATCACCCACAGGCGTGCGATCGACCGCGTCCGTTCGGCCCAGTCGGCCACGGAGCGCGAAGCGAAGTACGGGGCCGCAAGCCAGAACCTCGACCATGATTCCGTGGAAGAAGAGGCCAGCGGCCGCCTCGAGGCCGAGGCCGTTACCCGCTGCCTTGGAACCCTCACGGAAACACAATTGGAATCCGTGCGGCTCGCATACTACGGCGGACTCACCTACCGGGAGGTAGCCGAACAACTCGGCGCCGCGATTCCGACCATCAAGTCCCGCATCCGCGATGGACTTCTCCGACTCAAGACTTGCCTGGGGGTGAGCTGACATGACCGAACACGACGACAACACCCGGAACTTCGGGAAGGACGGCTACCTCCGCAGAATGTTTGCTGGCAATATCGCCACGGATCTTGCTGAAGGCCGCGTCCTGGAGCTCGCCGAGATCTATGCCCTTGATGCGCTAAGCGACGCTGAACGCGCTGAAATCGACAACTACATTGCCACCGCACCTGTTCGCTCGGCATTCCTGGAACGGGTTCGGCAAACACGCGAAACGCTCGCAATGACGTTCACGGACGAGGCGGAGCCTCCCGCTGGCCTGCTGGAGGACATCCTCCGGCAACTCCCCCGGCAAGCCGGTTCCGCCGACCCGCGGACGGCCTCCGCTCCGCCGTCGGATCCTGCCGGCGGCACCGAAGCCTCTGCCGTTGCCGCAACGGCACCTGCAGCCGGCGTCGTGGATCTCGAAGAGGCCAGGACCCGACGTCGACTCTTCGGCGGTGTCCGTGGTTGGGTGGCTGCCGCTGCGGCCGCTGCGGTGATTGCCATTGGCGGGATAGGCGTTGGCGTGTACGTCGCCGGGCAGAACGACCCCGTGAACCAGGTCCTGCACGCCGGCGATGTCCGCCAAGCCACCGTCAACGTCAACGGCGGCGGCACTGCCACGGTGTCCATTTCCACCTCGAAGAATGCCGTAGTGGTCCGCATGAACGGCGTGCCCGCTCCCCCCGCGGGCAAGGTCTACCAGATGTGGCTTATTCCCAAGGACGGCTCCGCCCCTGTATCCCAGGGACTCATGGACGCCGAAGCCTTGAGCCATCCGGCGGTCGTCTCGGGCATTTCCAGCGCGGCGTCCCTCGGCATCACCGTGGAACCTTTGGGCGGCTCCAAGACACCAACGCTTCCCACGGTTGCCGCAGCGCCCCTCGCGTAATAAGCCGGGGCTTGACCTTGACGTAGCGTCAACTTCTACGCTGGATACATGAAGCAGGACAAGGGCGGTACCTGGACCATTTCCGAAGTGGCCAAGGCCAGCAACGTTTCCTCGCGAACCTTGCGGCACTATGACCAACTCGGGCTGCTGGAGCCATCCCACACGGGGCACAACGGCTACCGGTACTACGGCCAGCCCGAACTGCTGCGCCTGCAGCGGATCCTCCTGCTTCGTGAACTTGGCCTGGGGCTCGAGACCATCGGCGAAGTTCTGGACGGCCAGGCCGATCCTGTCGAGGCGCTTGCCGTGCACAGGAACTGGCTCCTGGCCGAGCGTGACCGCATGGACCGGATGTCCAGGACGGTCGACGCAACTATCGCAGCACTACGTCGAGGAGAAACCATGACCGCGGAAAACATCTTCAGGGATTTCGACCACAACCCCTACGAAGCCGAAGCTCGCGAGCGCTGGGGCGATCGGGCCGTCGACGAGAGCAACGCCCGGCATTCGGCCTTGACCCCGGCCCAAAAGCAGGCCTTCATGGAGGAGTATGCGGCCCTGAACCAGGATCTGGCGCGTTGTTTCGATGCCAGCCTCCCGGCGGACCACCCGGAGGTCCAGGCCGCCGTCGACCGCCACTACAAGTGGATCTGCGCCAGTTGGACGCCGAACGCCGGATCTTATGTGGGCCTGGGCCAAATGTACGTGGACGACCCCCGATTCAGCGCCAATTACAACAAGGTCCGGCCCGGATTAGCGCCTTACCTCTTGGAAGGCATCAAGCTTTACGCGGCGGAAAAGCTCAGTTAGCTTCTTCCCGCTGAAGCGCGACGGCGGCCCGTCCCCACTGGAACCCCGGGGACGGGCCGCCGTCGTGCTAGCCACTGAGTAGTCCCGCTAGATGATCAGCGAGAGCACCATGATAAAGGCGAAGGCGACCACCGAGATGAGCGTCTCCATCACCGACCACGTCTTGAACGTCTGGCCGACAGTCAAGCCGAAGAGCTCCTTTACGAGCCAGAACCCGGCGTCGTTGACATGGGACAGGAAGAGCGAGCCGGCGCCGATGGCCAAGGCAAGGAGTGCGGCATGCGTCGGGCTCAGGCTGCTCGCCAACGGAGCCACGATGCCCGCAGCCGTCACCGTGGCAACTGTCGCCGAGCCCGTGGCCAGGCGAAGCGCCACAGCCACGATGAAGCCCAGGACCAGTACGGACATGTTGGCACCCTCAGCCCATTTCTTGACCGCGTCACCGACCCCGGCTCCGATCAGGGTCTGCTTGAAACCACCGCCGGCACCCACGATCAGCAGGATCGCGGCAATCGGTCCGAGGCTGTTGCCTAGCTTCCCCGTGATCTTGCTTCCGGTGAAGCCCACGGCGTAGCCGAAGGTCACCATGGCGGCGAGCACAGCCAGGGTCATCGCCACGAGGGGCTGGCCAATGAAGTCAAGGACCGTACGGATCATCGGGGCGTGGGTGGCGTCGGGCCAGACAATGTCCGCGATGGCTTTCAGGAGCATGAGTACTACCGGGAAGATGATGGTCAGCAAAGTGACGGGGAAGGTCGGCTGGCGCTTCACTTCGCTGAGGTCGACGGCGTGCTTGGTGTCCACGCCACCGGCCACTGCGGGGGCATCCACTGGAACCCAGCGCGCGGCCAAGCGGGAAAACAACGGACCGCAAATGATCACCGTGGGGACGGCCACCAGGAGCCCCAGTGCCAGGGTGGTACCCAGTTCGGCTTTCACCGCGCTGACGGCGATGAGCGGCCCGGGGTGCGGCGGGATCAAGCCGTGCAACACCGACAGGCCCGCGAGCGCCGGAATGGCAATGCGCATGAGCAACATGTGCGAACGCTGGGTGACCAGGACAATCACCGGAAGCAGCAAGACGAGGCCGATCTCAAAGAACATCGGGAGGCCGATGATGACCGCGACCAAGGTGATCATCCAGACCACCTTGTTGCCGCTGGCCTTCTCCAGCAAGGTGTCCACCACCCGGTTGGCACCGCCGGAGTCTGCCAGGAGCTTCCCCAGCATGGCGCCCAGGGCAATCAGGAGGCCGACTTCCTTCAGGACGCCTCCCACTCCGTCTTCGAAGTTGCTGACCACCTTGTCGAGCCCGACTCCGGATGCCAGGCCAACAAAGGCCGAGCCGAGTACCAAGGAAAGGAAGGGGTGGACCTTGAATTCGGCGATCAGCACGACGATCAGCGCAATGCCGATTGCCGCGACCACAAGGAGTTGGGTGTCGTGCCCGGTCCAGTTCACGCTGCGCCACCAAGCATGTGGGCCGTCGGGGCCGTCTGGGCCTTGAGGCCGAGCCGGTCGACGATTTCGTCAGCCTCTTCCGCAGGGGAAGCAGATACACACAGCGAGATGTGGTCCTCATCCTCCGTGGGCACTTCGAGGGCGCCGAACTGGGATTCCAGCAACGCGGGAGGCATGAAGTGCCCGTGGCGCGAAGCCAGCCGGTCGGAAATCCGGTCTTTGCTTCCCTGGAGGAAGACGAATACAACCCCCTCGCCGCGAAGGACATCCCGGTAGCGCTTCTTCAACGCCGAGCATGTGATGATGCCGGGCTTTCCCGCTGCGGTGCGTTCCTTGATCCAATCGGCAATGAGGCCCAGCCACGGCCAACGGTCCTCATCGCTGAGGGCATGGCCCGCCTGCATCTTTGCCACGTTCGCTTCGGGGTGCAGGTCATCGCCTTCGGCGAGGTCCCACCCCAGCCGTCCGGCCAACAGACCGGCCACTGTCGATTTGCCGGAACCGGAGACGCCCATGATCACCAATACCGGTTGTTGTGCAGTCTTCGCCATCAAAGTCTGCCTTCCTCAATTAAATATGATTTAAACGAGTGTAAGCATATGACACAGGTTACATATCAGCAATTTCAGAAGCCTGCGATGGTCTGGGAGCCGTTGACTTCCACCACGTGGAACGCTTCGGCGCTCCGGCCGCGGGGCATTCCTGCACGCGAGGCATTGTGCGCGAGCATGCCCCGGACGGCGCGCTCCATGCCCTCCAGATCGGGATGCTGACTCGCGTGGATCCGGATCGCGGCAAGCTTCGCGTCCACATGCCCCGTGACGTCCACGAAATGGTTCTCCCGCGCTTCGGGACCGGCGAAGAGCCACAACCAGGGCAGCCGGAAGGCCGCAAGACCGGCTTCCGCCAGTTCCGGATACGCGAAGGGATTTTCCAGCGCAGGGTATACCGCGCGGGTCACGATCTCACCGACGGCAAGGTGGTCCGGGTGGCTCTTCTGGATCCTGTCCCAATTGCGTTCCGGATGCATGGCCAGGACCACGTCGGGGCGGATTTCGCGGATCAACTTCACCACCTGCCTCATGACATCATGCGTCGGTTCCAGGTAGCCGTCGCGCTCATGGAAATAGTGCACGTCCGTCACGCCGACGAGGGCCGCAGCTTGCCTCTGCTCCTCTGCGCGCATGGCGATGATCTCTGCGCGGTGGGCAGGATCGAAGCCTCCGGCATCGCCGTCGGTCATCACGCAATAACTGACCTCGACGCCGGCAGCGGTCCAGGCCGCGATGGTGCCGGCCGCACCGAAGTCGACATCGTCCGGGTGGGCGGTAAAACAAAGCACCCGCTCAACGCGCTCCGTGGAGGCGTTGAACGGGCTCTTTGCTGACGAATAGTCAGAAGACAAGAGGATCAGCCTTTCCGTTTCTTGATCTCTTCGGTGGCCTGCGGAACAACCTTGAAAAGGTCGCCGATGATGCCAAAGTCCGCGATCTCGAAAATCGGCGATTCCGCGTCCTTGTTGATCGCGACAATGACCTTGGAGGTCTGCATCCCGGCCTTCTGCTGGATCGCTCCGGAAATGCCTGCCGAGATGTAGAGCTGCGGGGACACGGTCTTGCCCGTCTGGCCCACCTGGTAGTCATGGCCGATCCAGCCTGCGTCCGTCGCGGCACGGGACGCCCCGAGGGCACCGCCCAGCGCGTCGGCAAGCTCCCCGAGCGGGCCGAAGTCGCCATCGACGCCGCGTCCGCCGGCAACCACGATCCGGGCTTCGGTGAGCTCGGGACGTCCGCTGGCGGCCTTTTCTGCGCGTCCGGTGATCCGTGCGGCGTTCGCGGTAGCATCGCCGGGCACCTCGACGGTGACGGCTTCCGGGGTGCTTGCCGCGGCCGGGGACTCGACGTCAACGCTGTTCGGCTTGACCGTGAGGACGGCGACGGCCGTGCGCGCCTTAGCAGTGGTGGTGTAGGAGCCGGCCAGGACCGACTTGTGGGCTGTGCCGTCGGAGTCGACACCTACGACATCCGTGATGACGCCGGCGTTGAGCTTCACGCCGAGACGCGCCGCGATCTCCTTGCCGTCGGCCGTGTTCTCCAAGAGGACGGTCTCGGCTCCTGAAGCCGCAACTGCCGCAGCAAGATAGGCGGCCTTCGGCGCAACCAGGTAGTCGTCGAGATCCGTAGCGGACGGCCGGTAGAGAACCGAGGCGCCGTACGCTCCCAGGGCGGCAGCGACGTCGTCGTGCAGCTCGCCGTTGAAGGCAACGGCCACTTCCCCGAGGGACCGGGCGATCGTCAGGAGTTCGAGGCTGCTCTTCTTGAGCGCTGCTCCCGGGTTGTCAATGAATACAAGTGCTTTTGCCATGTGTCGGAATCCTTTTAGAGCAGCTTCTGGGCGGCCAGGAAATCAACCAGCTTGATGCCGGCGTCGCCTTCGTCAGTGATGATGGTGCCGGCTGTGCGCGGCGGACGCGCCTCCGCGGTCTCGACGGCGGTCAGCGAACCCGCGGCACCCACCTGGGCTGCATCGACGCCGATATCGGCGAGGGTGAGTGCTGTGATTTTCTTCTTTTTGGCGGCAAGGATGCCCTTGAAGTTGGGGTATCGCGGCTCGTTGATCTGGTCCGTCACGGATACCAGGGCGGGAAGCGTTGCCTCGACGGTGTCCGCGTGGGCGTCGCCGTCACGGCGGGCGATGATGCGCTCCCCATCGACATCCAGGGAGGAAGCAAAAGTGACTTGCGGCAGCCCGAGCCGTTCGGCGAGCTGGGCGGGAACCAAGGACGTTTCGCCGTCGGTCGAGGCCATGCCCGTCAAGACAAGGTCCACAGGCGAATCGGCACCGAGATACCGGATCGCCGCGGCGAGCGCCAATGAGGTAGCGGCGGCGTCCGAGCCGGCCAAGGCGTCATCGCTGAGGTGCGCTCCTGATGAGGCGCCGATCTGCAAGGACTTCTTGACGGCGTTCACGGCACCGGCGGGACCCATGCTCAAGGCGATGACCTCATTGCCGGCCTTCGCACCTCCGCGGGCCTCGCTGAGTTGCAGCGCAGCTTCAAGCGCATACTCGTCCAATTCGGACAGGATGCTCTCGTCGCGGTCCGTGGTGTTGCCTGGGCCTGTGAGGTGTCGGTCGAACTGCGCGTCCGGGACGTGCTTGACCAGAACAACAATCTTCAATGTATCTCCCACTGTGTTCGAGGCAGCCTTCCATACTCGGGGATGGCCAGCAACTAGGCGCATGGCCAAGAGTGCCCAGCATATGGGCTCGTCCTAGCTAAGCATATTGCGGGACAACGCGGACAACGGCGCGGTCCCCCATGAACTCCTGTTTCGAGGATTGCTCGCGCTTGCCGCGGCAAAACAGCTAGCGACGACGGTGGGCGGCACCGCTGTGGTGCCGCCCGCCGTCGTCGCTAGCTGCTTGTTTCCGACTGGAATCCGCGGTCAAGGGGCTGCCGTTACGGGGCTGCGTCCAGGGTCACATCGAGGTCCTGGGACTGCCCGCCGCGCTGGACGGTCACCTTGACGGTGGCGCCTGCCGGCTGTTCGCGGACAGCCGCCGTGAGCTGTTCCGGATCAGTGATGTCCTTGCCGGCGAACTTGGTCACCACATCGCCCACCTTGATGCCTGCCTTCTCAGCGGCAGAGCCTGCGCTCACGCTTGCCACTTGGGCACCCACCGAGAACCCGGAACTGCTACCGGTAGCCGACTTGGGCTGCACGCTGACGCCGAACTGCCCGTGAGTGGCCTTGCCGTTCTTGATGATTTCCTGCGCAATACGCTTCGCGTTGTTGATGGGAATGCTGAAGCCCACGCCGATGTTTCCGCTGGACGAGGAGGAGGAGCTGCTGCTACCCGCAGAGGCGATCGCCACGTTGACGCCGATAATCTCGCCCTTCGTGTTGACCAGGGCCCCACCGGAGTTGCCCGGGTTGATGGCCGCATCGGTCTGGATCACGTTGAGCGAAACGGTACCCTGGCTCGCGCTCTGCTGGCTCTGGCCACCGCCTGGAGGAGCAAACTGGAATCCGCCCTGGCCGCCGCCTTGCGAGTTGTCCGAGCCGCCGTTGGGAACGGCCGAGGACGCGACGCTGATGGTGCGGTTGAGCGTGGACACGATGCCGTCGGTGACGGTGCCAGGCAGGCCGAGCGGGGCACCGATCGCGACGGCGTTGTCCCCGACGTTGATCTTGCTTGAATCACCAAGCGTGGCCGGGACCAGGCCCGAGGCGTTGTCGACCTTGATGATGGCAAGATCCGAAAGCGGGTCGGTACCCACCACGGTCGCCTTCATGACGCGTCCGTCGCTGAACCGCACTTCGATTGCGGCGTTGGCGCTGGCGCCATCGAGGGTCACCACGTGGGTGTTGGTCAGGATGTGTCCCTGATCGTCGAGGACGATCCCCGAACCGGTGCCACCCTGGCTTCCGCTGGAGGCCATGATGGTCACGACGCTGGGCGAGGCTTTGGCCGCCGCGGCGGTGATGGCGTTGACGTCATCCGTGTTGTTGACGATGACCGTCCCGGTCTGGCTGCTGCTGGCCGCGGCGGGGGTCCGGCTGGCGAGCAATTGATCGCTGGCTGCCACGACGCCGCCGCCCACCAGTCCCGCCGCCAGGATGCTGGCTACCAGGGTCCCGACGCCGAAGACCGGCTTGCGCTTTGGGCCCGCCGCGGGACCACCCTGGTGGGGCGCAGCCGGGAACTGCTGCGTGGGATAGTGCTGCGCGGGGTTCGGTCCACCGTAGAAAGGCTGGTGCTGCGGATAGTGGTTTCCTTGACCGGCAGCATAGCCCGGCTGGGGCCCCTGATGCTGCGGCGCCGAGTTGTGCTGGGGGCCACCGCTTTGCGGCGCGCCGTGCTGCGCCTGGATCTGCTCGGTAGCGTTTTCGGCGGGGCCGTGGGCCCACGGCGCGGGAGCTGCCGGGGGCTGGGCAGTGTACTCGGGCTTGGGTGTGAAATCCTGACCCGGCTGGTATGCCGGCAGCGGGGCCGTAGGCTGCGAATTGGCTTGCTTGTCCGCTTCCGCCTTGCCGGTGCCCTCAGGACCATGGTTCTCGGGGCCATTGTTCTCAGGCGCGGCGCCCTGTGCTGGGTTCTCCGTCATGGGACTTCCTTTCTTCCTCGTCCCCTTAACTATGCTCGCTCTTGCTGAATCAAGAGTCGACGTTCGCTGGGAGCTTGCTGAATGCCGCCGATGGAACGGATCCGCGCCGCGAACATCCTCGGCTAACCCCTCAACGAGGGAGGAGAGACGATCTCTCCCCGTTTCGCTAGCGGCATATTTGCCGCTGTGGACGCTCCGAAAGGTGCACCATAGAATCAAGTGGAATTGCCACAGCGGCCTGCGGCTTGACAACCATGCGTGGGGGCGCTGACGCATTCTGTTTCGATTGTTCCGGCTTGGACCAGTCGCAGACGTGCTGAAGGGTTGCACATGCGGTCAATGTTGAAACGTGTATTCGCCGTCATCGGCTTGGCTGGAATGCTGGCTATTCCGGCAGCCGCAGCCTGGGCAGCTGATCCGGTGATTATCCCGTCCGGCCAAAACATCACTGACGACGCCGGCGTCCTGCAGAACAAGACAGCGGTTCAAAACGCCATCAAGTCCCTCTACGACAACCACAAGTTCAATCTCTACGTCGTCACCGAAAAGACCTTCACCAACCCCAACACGCCTACCGACTGGGGCAACGCGGTAGCCAAGAAAAAGTCCTTCGGGTCCACTGACGTCCTGTTGGCCATCGCCACGGACGCAGGGCAAATCAACATCACCCGGGGCCCAGGCAGCAAGATCACCGATTCCCAGCGCGACGACATCAAAAACGCGGTGCTTGCAAATCTCGTCCAGAACAAGAAGAACTACGACCAAGCCGCGATCGATGCCGCCAAAGCGATCGGCGACACCCAGAATTCAGCCGGGGGCGCTGCTGCACTCGTGGGTGCGGCCGTTGTCGCCGCAGGTGGCGTGGGAACCTACCTTTATTTCCGAAACCGTCGCAAGAAGGGCCTCGCCCCGGGCCCTGGTTACGGTCCCCAGGGAGAACAGCTCGATCCGCTTGCTTCCATGAGCATCGCGGAACTGCGCCGCAAGTCCGGCTCCCTGCTCATCGAAGCGGATGACACCATCAAGTCCAGCGAGCAAGAGCTCGGCTTCGCCCAAGCACAATACGGCGATGCCGCCGTCGGGAACTTCACCAAGGCCTTGCTGGAAGCAAAGAACCATATGACCGAATCATTCAAGCTGCAGCAACAGCTCGATGACCACATCCCGGACACGGAAGAGCAGCAGCGCAGTTGGCTCGGAGAAATCATCCGACGCTCGGAAGCTGCCCTCGAGTCGCTGCGCGAGCAGAAGGCCGATTTCGATTCCTTGCGTGAGCTCGAAAAGAACGCGCCCCAGGCTTTGGCTGCCGTGGCTGCGGGCGCGCAGGAAGCCGAAGCAAAGATCGGCAGTGCCGAGCAATCCCTCAAGGGGCTGCGCGAAAAGTACGCAGACAGCGCACTCGGCCACGTGAGCGACAACATCACGCAGGCCAAGGACCGGCTTGCCTTCGTTCAGAATGCGACAAGCACAGCCCAGGAAAAGCTGGCGGCGGGTGAGAGCAGCCTGGCTGCGGTGGCCGTCCGTGCCGCGGAAGAGAGCCTGCACCAGACCAACGTCCTGCTCGATGCAATCTCAAAGGTGGCAGGCAGCCTTGACGAAGCCCGGAATTCTCTCGAGGGCGCGGTAGCAGACACCAGCCAGGACCTGGCGCAGGCCAAGGCCATGATCCAGGCCGGCGAACACCCGGAACTGACTGGTCCAGTGGCCGCAGTCGAAGCTTCGCTGGCCCAGGTAAACACCGAAATCCAAGGCGGAAAGATCGATCCCATCGCCACTTTGGACCGGGTGGAGAAGGCGCACCAGGCTTTGGACCAGGCCCTCTCCGGAATCCGTGACCAGCAGGAACAGGTCCGGCGTGCGCAGGCCTCGCTGCAGCAGACCATCATGGCTGCCCAGTCCCAGATCAGCGCCACTTCGGACTACATTGCGGCGCGACGCGGCGGCGTAGGAACCGAAGCCCGTACCCGCTTGGCTGAGGCCCAACGGAATCTCGACTACGCCCTGTCCATTTCCCGTAATGACCCGGTCACCGCCCTGACGTACGCCCAGCAGGCACAGTCGCTCGCGGCTCAAGCCGCCCAACTGGCCCAGTCCGACGTCGATCAATTCGGCGGCTTCGCCAACCAAGGCTACGGCCGGGGCGGCATGTTCGGTGGTGGGGGCAGCGGTGGCGGCCTCGGCGGGGCGATTCTCGGCGGCATCCTCATCAACTCCATCCTCCACGGCGGCGGGGGCGGCTGGGGCGGCGGAAACAACGGCGGCGGTGGCGGTTTCTTCGGCGGTGGCGACGGCGGTGGCGGAGGCGGTTTCTTCGGCGGCGACGGCGGTGGCGGAGGCGGCTGGGGCGGCGACTCCGGTGGAGACGGGAGCTTCTAGCTCACGAAAACCAAGTGGGGGCTAGTCCCCTACGTGGAACGGTACAAGAACTGATCACTGGATTCAGTGGGCACCACTGAGCAGGACGAAAGGCAACACCATGGTTAAGCAGTCCATTTTCGGGCGGATAGCGCAACTCGCCAAGGCGAACATCAATGCCTTGCTCGACCAGGCCGAGGACCCGCAGAAGATGCTGGACCAGATGGTCCGCGACTACTCAAACAACATCGCCGAAGCCGAGTCGGCCGTAGCGCAGACCATCGGCAACCTCCGAATGCTCCAGGCCGACTACAGCGAGGACATCAAGAACGCCCAGGACTGGGGCAACAAGGCCCTTGCCGCCTCCCGCAAAGCGGATGAATACCGCGCTACCGGTAACGCGAGCGACGCCATGAAGTTCGACAACCTTGCCAAGGTGGCCATCCAGCGCCAGATGTCGGCCGAGAACCAAGCCAAGGCCGCAGAGCCCAACATCGCTTCGCAGTCGGAAGTCGTGGAAAAGCTCAAGAGCGGTCTCGACCAGATGAAGGGCAAGCTCAACGAGCTCACCAGCAAGCGCAATGAGCTGATTGCCCGCTCAAAGACCGTGGCTGCCCAGACCCAGGTGCACGATGCCCTCAAGAGCATCGACATCATGGACCCCACCAGTGAGGTTGGCCGCTTCGAAGAGAAGATCCGGCGCGAAGAGGCCAAGGTCCTCGGGCAGCAAGAGCTTGCAGCCTCCAGCCTCGACGCGCAATTCAACCAGCTTGAAGACCTCGGCGAACAGACGGAAATCGAAGCTCGTCTGGCGGCCCTGAAGTCCGGTGGTTCGAACGCTGCGATCGGATCGGGCGCCACTGCCCCGGCTGACGACACGGTTGATGAAGCCGACTTCGACAAGCTCTAGGACCTTGCCGCCGGTTTGCCTCCGCGCGGCGATTGGCTAAGCAGAATCCTTGATCAGCATGACGGCCGGCCGGGCCTCCAAATAGGCCCGGCCGGCCGTTTGAGGAGTGTTTCTATGCTCCCGCCGCAAGCCGGCCGACGATCAGCCGCATGATCTCGTTGCTGCCTTCCAGGATCTGGTGAACACGCAGGTCCCGCGCTATCTTCTCGAGTCCGTATTCGGACAAGTATCCGTAGCCGCCATGAAGTTGGATGGCCTTGTTTGCCACGTTGAACCCTGCGTCCGTGGCGACGCGTTTGGCCATGGCGCACAGCCGCACGGTGTCCGGAGCGCCGCGGTCCAAAGCGTCGGCCGCCCGGAAAATCAACGTCCTGGCGGTTTCGAGTTCCGTATCCATATCGGCGATATCAAAGAGCAGCGACTGCTGGTTGATGAGCGGTCCGCCGAAGGCCGAACGCGATTTGAGGTAGGCGATGGACTTGTCCAACGCCGTTTGGCCCCCTCCCAGGGAACAGGCGCCCATATTGACCCTGCCTCCGTTGAGGCCCTTCATGGCGATGCCGAATCCGCTGCCTTCCTCCCCCAGCCGATTTGCCACGGGGACGCGTACGTCTTCGAAGATGACCTGCCGGGTAGGCTGGGCGTTCCACCCCATTTTCTTTTCGTTCGGGCCGAAGGACAGGCCCGCAGCATCCTCAGGTACCACGATGGCGGTGATGCCCTGGCTGCCGGTGTCGGCGGTCCGCGCCATGACCACATAGAGGCTCGAAACGCCGGCACCGGAAATGAACTGTTTGGTTCCATTGAGGACATAACTGTCGCCGTCGAGGACTGCCTTGGTGCTCAGCGCCGCGGCATCGGAGCCTGCACCGGGCTCCGTGAGGCAATAGCTGCCCAGGGCCTCCATGGACGCAAGCTGCGGCACCCATTTGGCCCGCTGCTCATCGTTGCCAAAAGCGTCGATCATCCATACCACCATGTTGTGGATGGAAATATACGCCGCGATAGTGGGGTCTGCCTTGGACAGCTCTTCAAAAATCAACGCGGCATCGGTGCGGCTGAGGCCTGAGCCGCCGAACTCTTCCCGGACGTAGATGCCTCCCATGCCAAGGGTGCCCGCTTCCTTCAGGACATCCACGGGGAAGTGTTTGGTCTCATCCCATTCTGCGGCGTGTGGGGCAATGGCCGTCGTGGCGAAGTCGCGCACCATCTCCACCACGGCTTGCTGGTCCTCTGTGAGCTCAAACATTGTCACTCCTTTTCCGGGTTGTCCGGTCTATTTCTAGCTGTCCGCTGGGGTTATTTGCTGACTTTCCCCATCAGGGATGCGATGGGGCGAAGGAACAACGGCCTGGCGAGGAACCACGCGCCCACAATGACCAGGAGGGACACGGCAAAGATGCCGAAGCCAACCCAGTTGATGTCGTCGCTGCTGCCGTACATGTGGTTCAGGTTGCGTAGCGCCCCGGTGGCGAGCACCAAGGTGACGTGCACGATGGTGAAGAGCACGAAGTACACCATCACCGGGAAATGCACTGCCCGGGCAAGTTCGATGGGGTACAGCTTGTTCACGGTGCCCGCCTTCTTCGGCCATGCCGAGGACGTGCGCAGGCCGGTGATGATCGCAAGCGGAGCGGCGATGAAGACCGTGACGAAGTAGGTCAGCAATTGCAGGGCGTTGTAGTTGACCCAGCCGTCTTCGGTGGGCCAGTTCAAGGAGGCGTACTGGAGGGCCGCGGAGACGGCGTTCGGGAACACATCCCAGCTGGTGGGAATGATCCGCATCCATTGCCCGGTGGCAAAGATCACGATGACGAAGACAATTCCGTTCAACACCCACAATGCATCAAGGGTCAGGTGGAACCAAAGGTCGAGGCTGATCTTGGTGGGCGCATTCTTGGTCCGGATCAACCCTGTGTTGTTGCGCGTCCATTGGGCCGGAGGCCTCTTGGCGGTGCGGACCTGCCAGCCGGAGCGAACGATGAGCACCATAAAGAAGACGTTCAGGAAATGCTGCCACCCCAGCCAGGCCGGGAACCCTACGGGAGCGTTCTCCGGGAGGCTCGATGCGCCCGGGTAGTCGTGCAGGAACGACTGCACACCCGACAGGCCCGTCAACCATTTGGCCAACAGGACAATGAGCAAAAGTACGATCAGCACGCCCGGAACTACCCAGAGGGGTTGGGACCATCTGCTCTTGGCTGCCGTCGACTTTTTCGCGGGGGTGGACATCTTCTCAGACACCTCTCGGAAGAACTTTGCAATCAGGGACGCATCAAGCTAACAGGCTTTGGGCTGGAGCGGCCAAAGCCTGTTACGCCGTCAGTTGGATCGGGCTTTGACGGCCTCGATGAGTTGCGGAACCACCGTGAAAATATCCCCCACGATTCCGAATTCGGCCACCTCAAAAATAGGCGCGTCCTCGTCATTGTTGATGGCCACGATGGTCTTGGCGGTCTGCATGCCAGCGCGGTGCTGGATGGCTCCGGATATTCCCAAAGCGATGTACAGCTGCGGGGACACGCTGACACCGGTCTGGCCGACCTGCGCGGTCTGGGCGACGTACCCGGCGTCGACGGCGGCGCGCGACGCGCCGACAGCCGCACCCAGGGTATCGGCGAGCTGTTCCACCAGCACGAAGTTCTCGGATGAGCCAAGTCCACGTCCCCCTGAAACCACCGTTGCCGCGCTGCGGAGCTCGGGTCGCGCGGAGCCGGCGGGATCGTCATGGAACCGGTCAATGAGGGCGGCGCATTCTGCGTTGTTTCCCAGGGACACAGTCTTGAGCTCGGCTTGAACCGTGGGAGCCTGGCCTTCGATCGCGCCTTGGCGGATGGTCAGGATCGGCAGTCCGCCTTCCACCACCGACTCCACCGTGTAGGCACCGCCAAAGACTGAATGTTGGGCAACCACGGTTCCGTTGTTGTTGTGCACGTGCACGACGTCGGCGAGCACGCTGCCGCCGACCCGCACAGCAAGACGGGCGGCGGCTTCGCGGCCGTCCACCGAGTTCGCGGCAAGCACGGCAGCCGGCTCGTAGGCGTCGACGGCTCCGCTCAGGGCGTCCACGGCTGGCGCCAGCAAAACGGTGCCGGCGGCGGCTGTTACAGCCGAGTAGATCCCTGCCGCTCCGAGCTCACCCAGGTGCGCAACGTCGTCGTCCGCCAGCGGTGTTGCGGAGACCACGACGGCGACGGGCGAACCCAGCGTGGCCGCGGCAGCCAGCAGCCCGCGGGCGGAAGCGGCGATCTCGCCGCGTGGGGAAAATTCGATGAGTACCAAGACATTCGACATTTCTTCTCCTCCTCAGACCAAGCGATTCGCCACGAGGAACTCAGCCAGCTCGTTTGCTGCGGTCCCGTCGTCGATGAGTTTCCGGCCCGCTGGGCGCGGCGGCCGTTCAACGGTGGAAATCACCACGGTGCGGCTGACGGGGGCCTGAACTCCGAGCCTGGACGCGGAGAGGGTGGTGATGGGCTTGCGCTTGGCCGTCAGGATGCCCTTGAAGTTGGGAAACCGGGCCTCCGGGAACCGTTCGGTCACCGTGAGGACGGCAGGCAGTCCCGTATGGATATCAAGGGTTCCACCTTCTCCCTGGCGAACGCCGCTTACCGCGCCGTCGGTGATTTCGGCGGAGATCAGCGAGCCCAACAGCGGCAGCTGAAGATGTTCGGCCAGCATGGCGGGAATGACCCCGGCGCGGCCATCCGTCGATTCGTTGCCAGCCAGCACCACGTCAAAACCGGTGGACCGCAAGGCAGCCGCCAGCGTTGCCGCCGTTCGACCCGTGTCCGCGCCGCTCAGGGAGTCATCCACGATGTGAACCCCGGAATCCGCTCCCATGGAAAGAGCCTTCCGCAAGGCCTGGGCCGCTCCCTCAGGGCCCATGGTCATCGCCACCACTTCCGTACCCTTGTTGGAATCCTTGATGCGCAATGCGGCTTCGAGGGCGCGCTCGTTGATTTCATCGACCACGCCGCCGGTGGCCTCGCGATCGAGTTGACCCGTAGCCAGATCGAGCTTCCGCTCTTCGGCCGTATCCGGCACGTGTTTGACGAGCACGACGATCTTCATTCAACAGCTCCCTCGATGCACATGGCTGACGCTTGGAATCGAGAATACTAGGAACTCCTAGTATTTACCATGGAGCGAAGGGACGAATGCTTGGAAAGCCTAGGATTCCTCTGCGGAAAACAAAAGGTCCGGCACAGTGTTTCCACTGTGCCGGACCTCTTATCAGTTGCGGGGACAGGATTTGAACCTGTGACCTCTGGGTTATGAGCCCAGCGAGCTACCGAACTGCTCCACCCCGCGTCGCAAAATCAACTCTACCGCACATTCAGGGCGCCTCCGACCACTCGCCCGTGGGTTGCGGCACTCGCCGATACGTGGCCCCGTCGTGACCTTCTTTGCTTCGGGAAAACGCCCGGAACACGGCGAATCGGATCATTTCGGCTCCGATCCGGGGCAAAGACGGCCAGGACGGACGCGGGACCATAGGACAAAACGCGTGTAAGGGAGGGGTTTGCTTCCCACTGTCGGCTAGCTAAATCAGGGATGTTTAAGCATTCGGACCTTAGGCTGCCGGGGTGCTTGTAGATCTTCTCTTTGTTTGATCTGCGGCCGGGGGCTTGTCCGGCCGAGGGCTTGTCCGGCCCGAGGGCTTGTCCGGCCGAGGGCTTGTCCGGAACGGAAGACCGGCTGAGGGCAAGCAGAGGTTCCGCATCGAGCCTTGAAGAACACCCGATGAAGGCAGGGCGGCAAGCATCTCCCCGGAACCCTGGGTCTACTGCCAAAGAGTTCGATTCTGCTGGATCATTCCACCCGTCAGTGGTGCCCGCCGCGTGATTCCGGGGCACCGGGACTTGCCGAAGCGGATGATCCAGCAGAATCCGACGTTCCCCGATGCATTCGCGGGTTATAGGACAAAACGTGTGTATGAGAGGGGCTTGCTTCCCCGCGTTGGCGGGCGAATTTCGGGATAGCTAAGCTTTGGAAGCATAGGGTGGCTGGGTGCTTGCATACCTCAGGACTGTCTGGTTAGTGGTCAGGCGCTGGTACGGAACGGAAAGACGGCCGCAGGTGAGCAGCGCTGCCAGTCTCTGGGCTGCAGGGCCAGCCGCTCCGGTGAACGCCAGGACGTCAGCATACGCTCCGAACTCGAGGCGTTCCTTGGCTGGCTAATGGGTACCGCCAATCAGTCTTCGCTCACCTGGTTCGGCGCCGGCCGGTCATTCCGCCGCCGCACGACCTGGTGCTGGAACATCGCCCAGCGGAAACATTGCCCAGCGGATCCCGGTGCCGGCGAGGTCCATGACCAGATCCAGATCGACGGGATCTATGGACAACGTCGGATTCTGCTGGATCATTCTCCTCGCCGAAGTTGCCGGTCCCGTGAGTCCGCGGGTCCGGAGTTTGTCCATTCGAATCATTGAGCAGAATCCGACATCCGAGCGAAGACGATCCCAAGGCGCTCGTGACACTCCCGGGATTTACACACGTTTTGTCCTAATAACCCCGCATTCGCCCTCAAACGGATGGAAAACAAAAAGGTCCGGCACAGTGTTTCCACTGTGCCGGACCTTTTCTCCAGTTGCGGGGACAGGATTTGAACCTGTGACCTCTGGGTTATGAGCCCAGCGAGCTACCGAACTGCTCCACCCCGCGTCGCAAGATCTACTTTACCTGCAGGTGAATGTCAGGCCAAATCCTGGCGACGTGACCTCCGTCTCTCCACTCCTGGAGCGGCCTGCGGCAAGCCGACGGCAGGACAGCCGGTTCACAGGAAAGACCGGGCCAGCCCTGGTCTGGGTTGGCCCGGTCTTGTCATCCCGCGGCTAAGCCGAAATCACTCAGCCGGAGAACCGCCTACTTGCTCGGCGTCGGCGTCGGCGTCGGCAACGGGCTCGCCGAAGGGGTGGCAGTTGATGACGGTGCAGGAGTCGCACCAAGCCGGGACTCGGCGTCGAGCGCTTTCTGCAGTGCCGCGGAAAGGAGGCTCTGCTGGACGCCGTATCCGGCGAAGTCGCCCTTGGCCAGCGCAGCCTGACCGTCCTGGATGGCCTTGTTGGCCTGATCCAGCGCAGCCTTCAACTGTGCCTGGGCATCCGCCGCAGCGGGTGGAGTGGTGGTCCCCGGCGGGGTGGGGGTCTGGCCGTTATTGGCCGAGTCCCCTGCCGAGGCCCCGGAATCGCCGCCGAACAAAACCTTCAGCGCGGCATCCAGAGTGGAGGCGAAACCTACCTTGTCGCCGAAGGCTACGAGCACCCGCTGAAGGGTTGGATAGGACGTTTCACCCGTTGACTTCACGTACACCGGCTGCACATACAACAGGCCGCCACCCACAGGAAGCGTCAGGAGATTGCCATTGAGCACATCCGAGGCGCCCTGTCTGAGCAGGTTAAGTTGCTGCGACACATCAGGATCAGAGTTGAACTTGTTCTGGGCCTGGCCTGGCCCCGGAACCTGGGTATCCGTTGGCAACTGGAGTAATCGCAACTGGCCATACGAGTCCGCCTTCACCCCCTTCTGGCTGCCGGCGTCGGAATCAGCGGCAAGGAACCCGTACAGGATGTTCCGAGCGTTGCCGTTGACCACCTGCGGGATGAAGGACGACGTCAGCTGGAAGGCCGGCTTGGTCTGGCCAGGCATCTGCAGGGACAGGTAGTAGGGAGGCTGCCGGACGGGATCCGAGACGGTGGGGTCGTTCGGGACGCTCCATGCGTCGTTGTTTTGGTAGAAGCTGTCCGCATTGGTCACGTGGTACCGCCCAAGCAACTCTTGCTGAACCTTGAAGAGATCCTCCGGATACCGCACGTGGCTCATCAGCTGTCCGGACATCTCCGAAATCGGTTTGATAGTGCTCGGGAAAACCTTCTGCCACGACTTCAGAATGGGGTCCTGGTCATCCCAGGCGTACAGCGTCACTGAGCCGTCATAGGCGTCAACAGTAGCTTTGACCGAGTTCTTGATGTAGTTGACGGTGTTGTTCGGTAAGAGCGCAGTGCGTCCGGAGGTCGTCTGCGAGTCGGCCGTAGCGGTTTGCAGTTGCTGCTGCTGGGAGTACGGGAAGTATTGGCTGGTGGTGTAACCATCCACAATCCACTTCACCCGCCCGTCGACCACAGCGGGATAAGCGCTGCCATCTACCGTCAGGTACGGCGCGACCTTTTCGACTCGCTCGCGCGGGGTCCGGTCATAGAGGATCTGCGACTTCTCATTGACGCCGTCCGAGAGCAGCAGATCCGAGGACTGGAACTTGATGGAGTACAGGAGGCGGTTGAACCAGTTACCCACGTTGGGGCCACCGTTGCCGGTGAACGTGTACTGGGTTTCAGTGGTGCTGTCCGTCGCGGCCGGACGGTCCTGCTCGCGGTGCGGAGCGCCGTCCGGGGCGCCGACTATCGAGTAGTCCGGAGAATCTTCACCGAAGTAGATGCGGGGTTGATAGCTCGCATCGTTACCGAGAGTGCCCATGGACGGGATACCTGACAACAGGAAGTCCGGCTTGCCATCAACTGTGACCGTGTTGCCCTTGGCAGCCACCACGCCGTAACCGTGAGTGTAGACGATATGCCGGTTTACCCAAGTCTGCTGGCTGGCGTTCAACCCGTCCTGATTCAACTCGCGGACCGCAATTACGGTGTCCTGGGTCTTGCCGTCCACGGTGTAGCGGTCAACGTTCAAGGACTTCGGGAACTGGTAGTACGGCCGGTACTGCTCCAGCTGGGAGAACGCCGAAGAAACGAGGTTCGGGTCCAGCAGCCGGATATTGGCGGTCGTCTGCGCATCCTTGGCTAGCGCGCCGGTCTTGGCATCCGTAGTGGCGTTGTAAGGGGATACCTGGATCTTGTCCAAACCATAAGCGGCCCGGGTCATGGTTATATTGCGGTCAATGTACTTGTTCTCCAGTGTCTGCTCCGAAGGACGGACCTGGAACTGCTGGATGACCCAAGGGTAGACCCCGCCGGCGAGTATGGAGGTGATGATCAGCATGGCCGTGCCGATCACAGGCAAGCGCCAACGGCCAATCACGGCGGCCACAATGAAGAGGATCGCCACCAAGCCCGCGGCAACCGCGAGGATGGTCTTCGTGGGAATCACCGCATTGACGTCAGTGTAGAGGGCACCTGCCCAATGCCCCCCGTTGTTTTGGACGGTGCCGTAGACGTCGAGCCAGAAGTTGGCTCCAAGCAGCAACAGGAAAATCGCACCGGTCACGGCCAAGTGGATCTGGGCCGCGCGGCTGGTGAAGATGCCCCGCTCCATGAGCCGGATACTTCCGTAGAGGTAGTGGGTCAGGATTCCGGCGATCCCGGCAATCACCACAACACTCATGAGGAAGCCCGTGGCAAAGCCAAGGAACGGCAAGGTCATGAGATAGAAGCTGATGTCCAGGCCAAATTGAGGATCGGTCTGGCCGAACGGCACTTGGTTGAAGAACAGAAGCACCGTTTGCCACTGGCTCGCGGCAGCGCTCCCGGCGAACAGCCCGAACAGCACGGGGATGCCGATCATGACCACGCGGCGTACGGGTTCGAGTTGGGCCTGGTAACGGTTCAGATTGTCCCTGACCTCGGCATCCGGAGCATAGACCGGCCGGGCGTGATAGGCGACTCGGATCGCGTAGAAAACCGGCACGGCCATCAGGACGAAGCCCGCCAGGAAGATCAGGATCCGGGAGAGGTTTTCTTTGAAATAGACCTCGAAGAAGCCCAGCTGCTGGTACCAGAGGACGTCTGTCCACACGTTGGCGAAGAAGATGAACCCCACCACCGCGACGGCCACGATGATCAAGGTCGGAGTGAGGGCACCTCGTCTCCGCGTCGGTCTTCCGGGCGGGCTGGTGCTGGCTGGACGGGACAAACTTGGTACCTCATCGCTGGTCGTCAGTTAACGGTCATCAGTGCGTGTGTTCGTCGGCTCCATGCCGTGCACTAATGGCGGAGACCGGCATTAGTGCCACGAGTGGCGGTGGAGCTAAGTTCCATCATCAGTCTAGTTGTTGGAGCAGGTCGGGAGGCGGGACATGTCCTGGCCCGAGGCGAGTCGTTCAACAGCTGACTTTGCATCCGCCAGGGTCTCCACTTTGACAACCTGCAGCCCGTCCGGAATGTGTCCCACAACCTCATCGCAATTAGCGGCCGGCGCGAGGAAAAGCGTGGCTCCGCCGTTGCGGGCTCCTCGCATTTTCTGGGCGATTCCGCCAATGGGTCCCACGGTTCCGTCGGGGGAAATCGTGCCAGTACCCGCCACATGCTTGCCACCCGTGAGGTCGCCGGGCGTGATGCTGTCAATGATGCCGAGCGCGAACATCATGCCGGCGCTCGGCCCACCCACCTGGTCCAAGGAAATCTTGACGTCGAACGGGAACGTGAACTTGTACTGCAACAGAACCCCCAGGATGTATTTTCCACTTGAGCTCTTGCCCGGGGTGATGTTCACCGTCACCGGTTTGCCGTTCCGATCGACGACGACCGCTGCGGGCGCGCCTGCGCCGTCGGAGAGCGCCGTCTGGACCACGCTGAGCGACGTGATCGCTTTGCCGTTGATCGAGGTGAACACATCTCCTGTTTGGAGTTTGCCTGCCGAGGCCGAGCCGTCGGACAACCCTGCGACTTCAAGCTTCTGACCGAAGGGAATGTTCTCTTCCTGGAGGGCGGAGGCAACGGCGTTCTCCTGCGAGGTGGTCATGGCAAGCGCGCTTTCCTGTTCGGATTGCTGCTTGGTGACGCCTTTGGGATAAAGCAGTTCTTCGGGGTACACGGCCTTGGAGCCATCAAGCCAGGCTTGAAACGCCTCGAAAATGCTCACGGGTCCGTTGGGTCCGCCGTTGATGTAGACCGTGGTCAGGTCCAGACTTCCTTTCGCGGGATACGTCGCATGCCCCGTGATGCTGATGACCGGCTTGTTGTGGTCCACACCCAGGGTGTTGAACGTCGGGCCCGGCGACTCCACGACGTAAGGAGCGGGGAGAACGGCAGCGGCGATACCCAACACAACCGTCAGGGCACCGGAAACCAACATCGCGTAGTACCGACCGTCCCGGCGCTTCGCCGGACCCGGCGTGTGGGGCTGCTCTTCCGCCAAGGAAGGGTCCTGCGGGATTGGCGCGGACGGCGAGTTGGAGGGATCGAGAGGCTGTCCGGGATCCCCGGCAGCTCCGGAGCTCGGCAAACTAGTCAATGAAGGACCTCTCCGCGCCGGGAACACCGTGCCCAACGCTACCGTTTCGGCCCCTCGAGTGGAGGCCAGTAAACATACCAACGATCCACCCTACTTGCTGCACCTGCCAGTCATGCTTTGCCTAGAGCGAACGACGCGTCCCTAAGGCAGACAGCCCCCGGTCGTCGCGGTACCTTGAAAGTGATCACCAGTCACACCGACGATCGGCGGCACCATGACCTCCAACCCCAACACGCCCTCCAATGGAGACGAAACACCCCAGGACCCCTTGGCTGAAATGCTGAAGAAACTCATGGGCGGGCAAGGCATGGGCGACATCGACCCCGCAGAGTTGGCGAAGGCCGCGGGGCTGCCGAGCGATCCCAATATGCTGCAGCAAATGTTCGCCCAAGTGCAGGCCATGATGAGCTCCACTTCCGAGGGCCCCGTCAATTGGCAACTCGCGCACGAAAATGCCCGCCGCGTTGCCGCCGCCGGCACGGATCCGTCGGTAAATGCGCTGCAGACCCGCGAAGTCGACGAGGCACTCCGGCTCGCGGAACTTTGGTTGGACCCTGTCACCGATCTTCAGGCAACGGGCTTGATCGGCCGTGCGTGGTCCCGCGCTGAGTGGGTGGAAGCCACCCTCGCTACCTGGAAAAGGCTCACAGAGCCCGTGGCCAACAGCATCGCCAATGCGCTCTCCGACGCGCTGACCCAGCAGATGCCGGAAGAAATGAAGACCATGATGGGTGGCACCTCATCCATGCTGCAGAACATGGGCGGAGCCATCTTCGGCATGCAACTGGGCCAGGCCATCGGCGCGCTGTCGGCCGAAGTGGTCAGCTCCACCGACATCGGAGTTCCACTTGCTGATCTCGAGATGGCCCTCTTGCCGGCCAACGTGGCCAAATTCGGCGAAGGCCTGAGTGTCCCCGAAACCGACGTCCGCTTGTTCCTCGCCGTGCGGGAAGCCGCGCATGCCCGGCTGTTCGTGCAGGTTCCCTGGCTCCGCGGCCACCTCCTCGGAGCGATCGAAGCTTACGCCCGGGGAATCCATATTGACATGTCGCGCGTCGAGGAGCTCGCCCGCGAATTGGACCCCGGCAACCCCGAGGGCATTCAAGAAGCCCTCTCCCAAGGAGTGTTCACGCCCGAACGCACTCCTGAACAGGCAGCGGCACTGGAGAAACTCGAAACGGCCTTGGCGCTTGTTGAGGGCTGGGTGGACGAACTCACGGCCGCTGCGACCGAGAACGTGCTGCCATCCGCCGTCGCACTCCGCGAAACGGTGCGTCGGCGTCGCGCCACGGGAGGACCCGCCGAGCATGCGTTCTCTTCGCTGGTGGGACTGGAACTGCGCCCACGGCGACTCCGCGAAGCCGCCACACTGTGGGCTGTGCTGAAGGACGAACGTGGAATCGCTGGCCGCGATGCCATCTGGCAGCACCCGGATTTGCTCCCCACGGCCCATGACCTCGACGATCCGAAGGGCTTCACCGAACGACGTCGCCTCGCTGAAGCTAGCGATACCGAGGTGGACGATGCCCTGCAGAAGCTCCTGGAGGGGGGCTACGACACTCCGAAGGATGAGGGGAACACAGAGGGCACTCCGGAGGCTCCGAAGCCCGAAGACGGAAACTCCCCTGACAACACGGAGCCAGGCGAGCCCAAGGCCTAACCGCCCGAGGCTTCGAAGCGCTGTCCCTCATCAGGGTCGGCTAATCGGCGTCGGCGTCTTGTTCATCCGGCCCAAGACCGCGCGACGTCGCAAAGGCAACGCCCTCCAGGAACGCCTTGGCCCGCTGCGTTTCGGGATACGCCTCCAGCAACCTCCAAAACGCGTGGTTGTGTCCGGCTACCAGAAGATGTGCGAGTTCGTGAAGCAACACGTAGTCGATCACCCACTGCGGCATGGCCCGGAGCTTGTCGGAAAGCCGGATGGTCCCGTCCGCCGGCGTTGCCGAACCCCAACGCGACTTCTGGTTGCTAACCCAGCGGACCGACGCCGGCCTGGCACGTCCGCCCAGATACCGTGCCGACAGTTCCGCGGCGTGCCCGGCCAGTGCGGCATCGCTGGCAGGACGCCTCCGTCCAGCGCCTTGGCTCTGTCTCTCCCCCTGGCGTTTGAGTTTGTCCAGCATCCGGCGGACCCATTCGCTCTCTTGCGCCTTCGTAAAGTGGGCAGGGATCGCAACCACCGCTTTCCCGTCCTCCCAGAAAGCGGCCACCGTGCGACGGCGGCGGGCTGAGCGGCGAACGACAACCGGCGCGCCGTCGTCGGTAGTCAGCGGCAATGCGGACTGGTCAGCGCCGCGCGCCATCAGGCCGACCCGTTCTCGACCAGGACCGCCAACACGGCTTCACCGTACTTTTCCAGCTTCGAAGGCCCCACGCCCGCAAGCTTCGCCAGTTCCTCGAGCGAAGCGGGCCTGGCTTCGGCGATGGCAGTCAAGGTCGCGTCCGTGAACACCACGTAGGCGGGGACATCGTTGCTCAAGGCCTCTTCCTTGCGCCATTGCCGCAAGGCCTCAAAAGTCTGTTCTTCGTACGTGGGCGGGCACTGGCTACAGCGACCCACTTTGCGTTCGACGCCGGTGGCGAGCATGGTGCCGCAGACCCTGCACGACGCCGGTGCTGCCGCCTTGCGCCGTGGCGTGGCGCGGCTGCGCGCGCTGGCTCCGAGCACCGAATCAGGACGGAGTCCGTCGAGGAAGCGCGAAGGCTTGCGGTTGGCACGGCCGCCGGGCGTGCGGGCCGTGGACCAGGACAGGTTCAGGTGCTCGCGCGCCCGCGTGATCCCGACGTAGAGCAGTCGGCGTTCCTCGTCCACGCTCTCGGGAGTGTCGGCAAAGGAAATGGGCATAAGGCCCTCGCTCAAGCCGACCAGGAACACGGCATCCCATTCCAGGCCCTTCGCGGCGTGCAATGATGCGAGGGTGACGCCTTGAACCGTCGGTGCGTGTTGGGCCACGGAACGTTCCTGGAGTTCGTTGACGAACTCCATCAAGGTGAATTCCGGCCCACGGCTAATGGCGAGCTCGTCTGCGAGCGCAACCAGGGCTGCCAGCGATTCCCAGCGTTCGCGCAAGGCGCCGCCGCTGTGCGGGGCGGCATCGGTGTACCCGAGCGAAGCCACAATGTCCCGCACCAGTTGGCCGAGCGGCTCCATGGCAGAGTCCTCGGCCACGGCACGCGTCGCGGCACGCAGCTGCAGAATGGCATCCCGGACTTCCTTGCGGGCGAAGAATCGCTCACCGCCTCGCAGCTGGTAACCGATTCCCGCCGATGCGAGTGCTTGTTCGTAGGCTTCCGATTGTCCGTTGGTGCGGAAAAGCACGGCAATCTCGCTCGCCTTGGTGCCGGCGTCGATCAATTCCCGGATCCGGCCTGCGACGACCGCTGCCTCGGCTTCGTCGTCGGGACATTCCATGAACCGCGGCTCCGGACCTGCGGGACGCTGGGCCACCAGTTGCAAAGGCTTTGCCCACGCTGCGTCGGCCACCGTTCCACCGCTGCGGCGGGATCCCAGAAGTTCGTTCGCCAACTTCACCACTTGGGGCGTGGAACGGTAGTCACGAACCAGTTTCACGACCGTCGCCGCGGGGTACCGGCCCTTGAAGCCAAGAAGATGCTGGGGCGAGGCGCCGGTAAAGGAGTAAATGGTCTGGCTGGAGTCGCCCACGACGCAGAGTTCGTCGCGACCACCAAGCCACAGTTCCAGGAGCCGCTGCTGCAGCGGGGAAACGTCCTGGTACTCGTCCACGACGAAGTGCCGGTACTGCTCGCGGACCGTTGCCGCCACCTTGGGATCTTCCTGGAGAATGCCGACGGTGATCAACAGCACGTCCTCGAAGTCGATCACGTTGCGGTCGGTTTTCACGTCCTCGTAGGACTGGAAGACCCTTGCGACGGCGGTGAGGTCGAAACCACCCGGGGTGCCCCGGCCGTGGGCGTTCTCCAAATAATTGGCGGGGGTCAACATGGAAACCTTGGCCCACTCGATTTCGGCCGCAAGCTCACGGATGGAAGCCCGATCCGTACTCAGCCGGAGACGACGGGCAGCTTCGGCGATCATGTTCGCCTTGTGGTCCAGCAAGTTCGGCAGGACCCCACCGATGGCCTGCGGCCAGAAGAACTGCAATTGCCTGAGCGCAGCAGCGTGAAAAGTACGGGCTTGGACGTTTCCGACGCCGAGATCCCGGAGCCGGCTGCGCATTTCGGCTGCGGCACGGGAGGTGAAGGTAACAGCCAAGAGACGCTGGGGGCTGTACACGCCGGAGTGGACGCCGTAGGCGATGCGGTGGGTAATGGCCCGCGTTTTTCCCGTACCCGCTCCAGCGAGGACACACATGGGTCCTTTGAGGTTGCTGGCGACTTCCCTCTGCTCGGCATCAAGCCCGCCGAGTATCCGGTCCTCGAGTGAAACGGTGTCGCTGAAAATACCGTCTGTCACGGCTGGAGATCCTCGATGACGCCGCCGTACCAGTGCTCGATCAGGGAACGCGCAATCGAAAGCCTCGTGGAGATCGTGATCTCGCCGGCGAGCACGGCTGCTTGGAGTTCCTCGCGACTGAACCAGCGCGCCCGGGTGACCTCGACGCCGTCGGGCCGGGCTTCGGCGTCGTCCGTGGTGGCAGTGAACCCGAGCATGAGGGAGGCCGGAAACGGCCACGACTGGGAGCCCAGGTACTGGCAAGCGGTGACCCGCACACCAACCTCTTCACCGATTTCCCGCACGACGGCCTGTTCGAGCGATTCTCCCGGCTCAACGAAGCCGGCCAACGTGGAATAATTCTTGGCGTCAACGGGCCCGCCTCCGCCGAGCAATAACCTGCCGTCCGAGCCAACCACCGTGACGATGATGGCCGGGTCTGTCCGCGGATAGTGTTCGGAATTGTCCCGCGGACACCGGCGCACCCAACCGCCGGCCTCAATTCCGGTCGGAGTCCCGCACTGCGGACAGTGGGTGTGGGTGGCATGCCAATTGGAAATAGCGCTGGCTTCGACAAACAAGGCAGTGTCGATGGCACCAAGGCGCGCAGCGATGTCCCGGAATCCTGTCCAGGTACCGTCGGCCGGAAGCCCCGCCGTTCCAGGAGCGATCGGCTCCCCGGGCACAAAAAGGACGATGGGTGTTTGCGCGGGAACCGATGAGGGAGCCAGCGTCCGGCCGAGATAGACGGCGGTAAGCGGTCCACCGGCTGCCTGAAGGGTTTCAAAAAGCGGCTCGGCGTCACCAAGCCACAGGGTGTCACCGACCACCAAGGCTTGGCGCTGCGACAACACCATGGCCTTGGCCTTGCCTGAGGAGATCACGTGGTCAAGCATGCCTGGCTTCATGCGTTCGGCCGATCCCCGGTCAATCATGGCGGCGCGCACCGGAAGAACGGTGTCTATCAGGTGATTTGCCGGTGCCCGGAACTCGGTGAAACTCATGTACCTACCGTACTGACTCCCACCGACAAATAACATTTGGATCTATCGACGCTGCACACTGCTTGCCTGCTGATTTCTTGCGGATCTCAAGACTCGCCGCACTGCATCGCTCCCACAGGCGTCAGTCAATCTACCGTGGAACACGTGAGAAGAACACCGTTCGAACTGGCCGCCATAGCAACTGCGGCGGTGCCCGGCCTGACGCCGACGGCTGCCGCTTCCGCCCCGGATGATGCTGCCGATTTCGATTCGGCGCTTCTGCTGGACTCGGAAGGCAAACGTTGGCGCGTTCGTTCACCACGCCATCCGGAAGCCAGCGCCCGGCTGGAGACCGAATTCATGATCCTGCGTGCCTTCGCCCCGGCCATCCGGGCCGAGCTGCCCTTCCTGATGCCGACTGTGGCCGGGACAGTGCGCCAAGGCGCATTGAGCACCTTTGTTTACGCCCACTTGGGCGGGTCCACCCGCAGCATCGAAGAGCTGTCCACGTGCAATGACACCTTGGCCAAGGAGATCGCGACCGCACTGGCGGCCATCCATGACCTCCCCCAGTCCATTGTCAACAACGCCGATCTTCCCAGCTACACGGCGAACGAATTCCGCCAGCGCAAGCTGAACGAGCTGGACCAGGCCGCCACCACGGGCAAGATTCCGCCTGCCCTGCTGCGCCGTTGGGAGCACGCACTTGAGGACGTGGCGCTGTGGCGCTTCAACCCGTGCGTGGTTCATGGCGATCTCCATGAGGATAATTTGTTGATCGACGGCGACAGTGTCACGGCCGTGACGGGATGGACCGAGCTCCGCATCGGCGATCCTGCCGATGACTTCGCCTGGCTCGTGGCCTCGAACGAACAAACATTTGTGGAGTCCGTGCTGCGGCACTATACGAAAGCCCGGCGGGACACCCCTGATGGTCACCTGTTGCGCCGTTCAGCCCTTCTCGCCGAATTCGCCTTGGCACAGTATCTCGTCAAGGCCTTGGCGGCAGGCCACAGTGAAATGACGGCCGAGGCTGAGGCCATGCTCACGTCCCTCGCCGACGATATCGAGGAACAGAACGCCTTGGCAGCCGAGGAAGCCGCGGCTCCAGGCGAGGACCCCGTGAAGCCCGCGGTAAGTGCGGCAGCCATTGCGGAGACCATTCAGCCAGCCGGTCCGACGACGAAAGCCGCAACCCCATCGGTTACGGTGGTACCCGTACCGGACATCACTGCACCGGCAGTTACGGTACAACCGTTGCCGGAAGCGGCCCCTGTGCTTCCAGTAGGACCAGTGAGCGGTGCCGAATCGACGCCGGAGGCGCCATCCGAGACCGAAGACACGTCGACGACGGCCCTCCAGGTAGTGGAACCCGCTCCCCTGCAGGACGCCAAGGACGTCTAGCTACTTTCGGCGCCCCCGGTTTTTTCGGCCCCCCAGGCGTTAGCCGCCGCCCAGCGCGGAGGCGATGATGTTCTCCAGTTCTTCGGCCGTGCCCAGATCGTGGGGCCTCACCACAGCGTCTTCGGCAACGTAGTAGAACGCTGCGCTGACCTTTTCCAAGGGCACTCCCTTGAGGCGCGCCCATGCCAAGCGGTAGATGGCAAGTTGCACGGCGCGGGTGGCGAGCTGCTTTCCAGCCGGACGGCTACCCGTCTTCCAATCCACCAGTTCCCAGGTGCCGTCAGTGCCGAGGAAGACGGCATCGATCCTGCCACGCACCACGACGTCCCCGATGCGTGTCTCCACGGGAACTTCAACGAATGCCGGGGCCCGGTGTGCCCATTCCGAGTTGGTGAACGTCGCCACCATGTCTTCGAGTCCGTAGGCTTCGTCGATGTGGGAATCGGAACCGGGTGCTTCGTCGAGGTCCAGCATGCCGCTGGTTCCGAAGTATTCTTCCACCCATGAATGGAAAGCGGTTCCTTTGCGTGCGGAGATGCCGGGTTGCCGCGGCACCGGGCGCCGGAGCTGCGCGAGGACCGCCCCGGGATCATCTCCGAGATCGACGAACATGGACGCCGAAATGTGCCCCGGCAAATGGACGTCCTGGACCGGTTTACGTCGCGATTGCCGTTCCAACAACAACTCTGCCTCGGCAGCCCAGCCGGCTGCCGCGCCACGGAGGGATATTTGCGGGTCATCGGTGACCAGTGGCACATCCTCCCGAAGCGCCTCGATGGCGTCCCTGACCCGGGTTGCCGCGGCCTCCATAGCGGCCCGGCGCCCCGGTACCAGCCGGAGCCGTTCCCCGGTGCGCGGATCGCTGGGGCCTTCGAGCGGATCATAGGGGAAGAGCGCCACTTCCGTGCCGACCGTCAAGGGGCTCTCCGTGGGCAGGGCGTCTTCGCTGAGCGACTGGGGGTGAATTGAGGCGATCGACGCTCCACCGGCGTCGTCAGCTGCTTGATCGGCCAGGCATGCCAGCTCGGCAAGGAACGGCGATGTCTCCGCAATGCCTGCCCGGGAACCGTTCCAGGCGGCACTCGATGCCCACAGGACGTACTTCGCACGCGTGTACGCAACATACGCAAGCCTCCGCTCCTCAGCCTCGCCATGATGCTGGACCTCCGATTTGAAGTCCTTCTCAGCGTCCAGCCAACCTTTCTGGTCTGATTGGTCCAGGTCCCATTGAGGAAGGTCTGCCCGGTCGCCACGGAGGGGCCATGGCAGGGCGGCGGTACCGCTGCTCCATCGGGAGTCCCGGTTGCTCGGGAAAGCTCCGGCATTGAGCCCGGGCACAAACACAACATCCCATTCCAAGCCCTTGGAAGCGTGGACCGTCAGCAATTGCACGGCCTCGTGATTCACCTCTGCGTCTGCCATATCCAGGCCGCCCTCTTCGGCGGCGGCGGCCTCAAGCCACGCAAGGAAAGCCAGGAGGTCCACGCGCTGCGAGGTTCGTAGGAAGCTCGCAGCGGCGTCGTGGAATGCGTCCAGGTTCCGACGAGCCTGGTGGATGCTCGTGCCTGGTTTCGCTGCGACCTCGATGTCCAGCAACATGGCCCGTTCCACTTCGCCAAGCAGGGTGGAGAGATCATCTCCCATGAATCCGCGGAGGTTCCGAAGTTCAGCTGACAGCCGGCCGAGACGTTCCAAAGCCAATGGGCTGAGGGAGCGTCCGTGGCCTGAGGTCCATCCCGGGCGCGGAAGGAAGTCCAATGCCTCCACAAGGCTGGCTGCGTCCGTAATGTCGCTCTCCATGGCCTTCTCCGCGGGGCTTTCGTCCGCACTTGCCGAAGCGTCTGCCCCTCCGTCTCCCGAGCCGCTTTGCGAGCGCCGTCTGGCCAGGAATTGGGACCAGTCCCGGAATGCCATGAGATCTGCCGTCCCTATCCTCCACCGGGCTCCTGCCAGAAGACGCATCAATGCGTCGGAGCGGCCCGGATCGGCCAGGACCCGGAGCGCCGCCACCAGATCCACTATTTCCGGAGTGTCGAGCAGCCCGCCGAGACCCACAATCTCGTACGGGATCCCCTGGACCTCGAATTCACGCCGCAAGCACTCCATCTGTGCGCGGCGGCGGCAGAGGACGGCCATAGTAGGCGAAACGGGCGCACCATCGGCCTCGCTTTCAAAGACTGTGCGGCGGTAACGGCGGACGTCCCGGGCGATCGCTGCCGCCTCGTCTTCGTCCGTGGCAAAGCGTCCGAGAACTACGTTGCCGTTCACAGCTGCTGGGCTCGGCTCGAGAGGCGGTACTGCCACGGAGCCTTCCAAGGTTCTTGTACCCGGGGCTCCTCCATTCGAAGCCGCTCGCTCAGAGACCGCGCCGTTGAGCGGCGCCGAAATGACGTTGGCCGCAGCCAGGATGTTGCGTCCGTTCCGCCATGCGGTGGTCAAGTATGAAGTGGGTGCGGTGGCAAGGGCTGCCGTTCCCAAGCTGTCATGTACCCGGACGGGGAATTCCTGGACGAAATGGAAGAGTTGGCCAGCAGAAGCCCCCCTGAACCCATAGATGGATTGATTGGGGTCCCCCACCGCCGTCACGGCGTGCCCTCCCCCGAATAGGCGGGAGAAAAGGACCAGTTGGGCGTGCGAGGTGTCCTGGAATTCATCCAGCAACACCACCTTGTAGCGGGCCCGCTCGGTGGAAGCGGCCAATGGTATGTCCCGGGCAATTTTCGCAGCGAGCGCTACGAGGTCGCCGAAGTCCAGGACCCCGCGGTTCCTCTTGGCCTCTTGGTAACGCCCCACCATGTCCGCAACGCTGGCCCGCGTGCGCAACATGGCGTCGAGATCGCGGGCAGCTTGGCTTGGATTCTTTTTGGCGCCGGACACATAGGGCAATTGGGCGAATTCAGACACCCGGTCCATCAACCAGCGCTGAACTTCGGCCGGCTCTCGCAAATGCTCGGCGCACTCGCCGGCCAACTGCATCACGGCGCTGACCAGCGTGGACTTGGCAGCGGTGAAGTGCTCGTAGTCGCCGTCGTAGGCCTCGACTATTTCACTCGCAAGTTGCCAGGCCTGGGCACCACCGAGCAGAACCACATCGCGTTCGATCCCCAAACGCAGGCCGTAGTCGGCCACGATCCCGCTGGCATAGGAGTGGTACGTGGACACTTTGGGCTCAAGTTCGTCGGAGCCTGCAACTCCCTCGGGGAAACCGTGCTGTCCTTTGTCCTCGGCGGCGATGCGCTGAAGCGTGGCCAATTTGGCGCGGATCCGGCTTGCCAACTCCCCCGCAGCCTTGCGGGTGAAGGTGACGCCGAGGACTTCTTCGGGGCGCACCCACCCGTTGGCCACAAGCCACACCACGCGGTCCGCCATGGTTGCGGTTTTCCCGGATCCCGCGCCCGCGATGACCAGCCGCGGGGTCAAAGGCGACGCAATGATGGCGGACTGCTCTTCCGTGGGGCGGTTCCGTTCGCCCAGGACCTCCGCCAATTCGCCAGGCGAGAACCGAGGTTCAGGCAATACCGCGGCATCCCCGACGGTATCTCCAGTCCCGATTCCGGCGAGTGTTTGGACGGTCATTCGGTAACCTGCTTTCCCCGGGCGCACAACGGGCAGATATCGGGTAGACGGCAGCCGTGGCCTCCGTGGCTGCCTTTCGAAGGATCATGGCGCGCCTCGAAGCTGGCTCCGGCCATGAGCACGGCGGCCTCGCTGACAAGGTCCTGCGCCCAGTTGTCGCCGGGGTCCAGGGGCTCTTGCGCTTGGACGGCCGGCGTCTTGGTCTTCGTGCCAAGCTGTGCCAGGACCGCGCCCCCCGGAACCGGCAGGCCCTGGAATGCCCCGTGCAGCACCGCCGCCTGGTACGCACCTAACTGCGGGTGCTTCGCCAATTCAGCTTTGCTGGGCTGGCGCTTGCCCGTCTTAAGGTCGACAATCACCAGCCGGCCCTCCTGGTCTATTTCCAAGCGGTCCACTTGTCCCCGAAGCACGGCATCCCGGGTAGCGTCAGGATCGCCAACAACGTCGCCAAGGTGTACCGCGGGAAGGGGGACCTCGAAGTCCTGTTCCACCCCGGTAAGGCTTCGGCCTTCGCTCCGCATGACAAGTACGTATTGGGCAAGCTTCCGGACCATCTGCTCCGCACGTTGGAAGTCCAGCCTGCCCTCCCAGTTGTCCTTCATGCCAAGAGTCGGCCAGCGTCGCACGAGCTCGGCGACATACTCGCCACCAGATGCATCCGGCAGCTCCTGGGCAATCGCGTGGACCAAAGTTCCAAGGCTACGGGCAAAGTCGGTAGCGGCTTCGCCACCCGCCGCCTGGACAAACCAATCCAACGGCGATTTGTGGACGGTCTCAACTTTCGAGGGGGAAACGAACACAGTACCGCCCTTCGGGACTACCGGCTCCTCGCTGCTCAGTGGTGCCAATCCCCACCAGGAATCCGGATGTGCTCCCGGTACTGGAGGTTCCGCAGTGGCCAGACGGGCCAGAACCCGGGCAGCTTCGACCGCCTCTCCTGCAGCGCCTGGCCGGGCCAGTCCCGCGTCGTCGGGCTGGACACGCTGCCTCAGCTCGGCTACCAGGGCCCGCAGGGTCATGGGCCGGTCTACCGGCGTGAACTCACGACGGTATTGTCCCGGATCGAGGGGCGCGACGTAATCGAGGAAGGCCGATTGCTGCTCATCCTCGGAAGAAACTGCCGTGCAGATAAGGACTTCCCGAGCCCGCGAAACGGCTGTGGAGAAGCTGCGCAATTCGTCGTAGCGGATATCCCGCAGCCGGCTGAGGGGTCCCCGCTGCAAGGCGTATTCAACACCATGCTCCACGGCATCGGCGAACAATGTACTTCCGAGGAGTTCGCCACGGAGCCTCGTGTTGGGCCAGACGCCTTCCTGCAAGCCCGCGACGATGACGACGGGCCATTCCCGCCCCGCCGCGCTTGCCGGCGTCATCAGCTCGACGGCTTCCTCCACTTGGGCCCTCGCCGCAAGGGTGTCCATCGGTAGTTCCTGGCTGAGCAAATACTCCAGGAACTGTTCGGGGCCGGAACCCGGAAGTTGGTCCACATAGCGCTCGGCGGTGTGGAACAAAGCCATCATGGCGTCAAGGTCGCGATCCGCGCGGGCGCCCGCAGCGCCGCCGTCGAGCGCCATTTCCGTCCACCGCGAGGCGAGCCCGGTGGCCTGCCACAACGCCCACAACACCGTCTCCGCGTTGGCACCAGGGTCGGTGGCAGCCAGGCGTCCTGCCGCGATCATGCGGGCCAAGCGCCGTGCCGAGCTACCCTCGATACCCAAAGAACCGAGGGCGCCAGGCTCCAGCAAAGCCTCGACGAGCAACGAATCGCTGGACCGTCCACCGCCGCCCAGTAATTCCTCCCTGCGCAGGGATTGCCGCAGGCGGCGCAACTCGATGGCGGTAGCTCCCCCAATCCTCGACGTGAGAAGCGAGACCGCGGATTCGGGTGTCAGTTTCGTTGCGTCCAGCACCACGCCGTACACCTCGAGCAGGGGACGGACTGCCACTTCGTCGCGGACGGCGGAATCCGCAACCGGGACGCGGACGGGAATTCCCTGGCCTCCCAGGTAGCGCTGCAATTGCGCCAGTTGCCCCCCGTTGCGCACAATCACTGCGATGTCACCGAACTCGTGGTTCTCACGCAGCTGTGCTTCAAGAATGCGCTGTGCCACGTAACGCAGTTCGTGCACTGCGGAGGGAAGGACGTGCGCTTCCACCCGGCCAGTAGCCTGCGTACTTCCGGCACGCGCCTCCACCAACGCAGGCAGGGGATCCAGACGCCGCGCCAATTGGCCACCCGCCCGTTGCGAAATTCGCGCCGCCAGGCCGGTCCAGGCCCTCGCGAGCTCCGGGAGATGCCGGTGGGTGTGCCAGAGCGGAAGCTCACGCACACTGTTCTCAAGCCCGCCCAGGAGCCGTGGCAGTTCGGCAACAAGGTCCGGGCGGGCACCGCGGAACCCCTGGACCACGGTGTCCGGAGAAGACGCCACGAGAACGTCCTTGCCCTCGGCAATGTCCGCGAGAAGTTCAAAAACCGCAGGATTCGCCTCCTGGATGTCATCCACCAGGATCAATTGCAGCCGCTCGCGCTCCGCCGCCAGGAACCCGGGGGAATCCTGGAAGATCTGGCGCGCCGCCGTGATGATTCCTGCCGGATCGAAAGCTTCCGGCATGCGCAGATCCAAGACATCGCGGTATTCCGTGTACAGCTCCGCCGCGGCGATCCAGTCCGGTCGGCCGCATTCGTAAGCAAGCGCCGTGAGGTCTTCCGCCGTGCGGCCGGATTCGATGATGCGGTCAAAGAGCTGCCGGATCTCCTGCCGGAAACCCCGAGTGGGCAACGCCGCCGCCAAGTCCTGGGGCCAAGGAAGCTCAAAGCCCGGCTTGGCGTGCCCCTCCAGCAGCTCCTTGATGATGAGGTCCTGTTCCGGTCCCGAGAGCAACTTGGGTGGCCGCTGCAGCGGCAGCACTCCCTCGGCTTTGGCGCGCCGGATCAGATCGAAGGCGTATGACGCCCAGGTGCGTGCCGGCGTCGTACTCAAGCTGCGGTCCAGCCGCCCCGTAAAAGTGTCCCGTAACGCCGACGCCGCATGCCGCCCCGGCGCCAGGATCAGGATCCGTTCCGGATCCACGCCATCGCGCTGAACCCGCTGGACAGCAGTTTCCACCAGCACAGTCGACTTCCCGGTGCCCGGCGCTCCCGGGACCAATACCGGCCCGGATCCGTGCGGAAGCCCGACGACGGCAGCTTGGTCGGCAGAGAACACGGGAGCTGCATAGTGGACCTCACGCGGCGGAAGCAAGCGCAACCTTGCCGGCGTTTGCCGTGTTGGCTTCTGCTGGGTTGGCTTAGGCTGCGGTGTTTTTGATTGCGGTGCCGGTGTTGGACTCACAGAGTCATCTCATCATCGGGCAGCGACAATTTATGGAGCCGACGCTCGAGTTGGGCAGAGATCACATCGATACTGTCGAAATCGCGGTCCGTCGGAGCCCACCGGGCCAAGCCCAAATCAACCCGCCAGCGGCCATCGCCGGTCCGCAGATACTCCGCGTAGGCGCCGCGCAGAGGCGTTCCTTCGTCCACATAGTGGCGCAACGCCTCCACTTCGAGGCCCGGCGGCGCTTCGCCGCTGGCACGCAGCACACGCCACCACGCAACAGCGCTCCCGTGGTGGCTCATGACGGACCCGATCTGCCGTGGACCACCAGAGCCCAGAAGTTCCGCAACATCGCCGTAGGACACGGCAACCCCGGGCGGCATGAGATCCACGACGGCCAACACCGCCGTCACAAACTCCATCCGCATGCTTCCAGCGTATAGGCAGAGGTGGCCCGATCGGTGCAGATGGAGTGTCGCTCCGGTTCTTGTCGGAGGGCGCCGGTAGCGTTGAACTATGAGCTCCTGGAACACCCTCCCCCGCGCCGCGTTCGATCTCGAGACCACGGGGCGGAACTCCCGTTCCGCCAGGATCGTCACCGCCTCCGTCACCGTGGTGGAAGACAATGGCGGCGTCGTCAAGGAGCTCGAGTGGTTGGCGGATCCCGGTGTGGAGATCCCCCTGGAAGCCAGTGAGATCCACGGCATCACCACGGAAAAGGCGAGGGCCGAGGGCCGCCCGGCCGCAGAAGTGACACGCGAAGTTGCGGCCGCGCTACAGGAACTGTTCGACGACGGCGTGCCGGTCATTGCGTTCAACGCCAGCTATGACTTCACTGTCCTTGCCGCCGAATCCGCCCGCTACGGGGTGCCCCAGCTGACCCGGTTCCCCGTGCTTGACCCGTACGTCATGAACAAGCAGGTTGACCGGTACCGCAAGGGCAAGCGGACCCTGACGGCGCTATGCGAGGAATACGGAGTGGACTTGGACAACGCCCACACTTCGGCCGCAGACGCCCTTGCCACCCTGCGGGTCCTCGATGCCATGGCCGGCAAATTCCCGAAACTGCAGATGCCCGCTTCCAAGCTGCACCACCTTCAGGTCGATTGGGCGGCCGCGCAGGCCGCCGATTTCCAGAGCTACCTGCGCAAGACAAAACCAACAGCCGTCATTGAAGGCAACTGGCCGGTGCTCCCCCCGGAAGACGCCAGCCGCGGGGACTTCTAGAGCGGATAGACAAACGGCACGGTCCACGGACTGGACATGTCTCCTTGCGTCCGCATGATGGGACGCACGTCACATCTACCGAGCTACCTGAATGCCAGCTGCACGCCAGTCACGGATTCCCTCCTTACCCCAAACGACGCGGCGTTTCACAATATATCCGCAAAGAATAGTGAATTTAATTCGGGATTTGAGCAAATCACGCGTCCTACTGTCGCCAATTCATCCTTGAATATGCTGATGACATAATTAAGTTTGGCGGGTCGACTTCTGATATTGCGGCCCAAACCTGCTTTGGCTGCGTTCCCCGCCCGTCTCGATACGAACGCGTGTTCCCCGATGAAAGTGATTTGCTTGATGAAAATCAAAGCCCTGAAGTGGTTCTCTGCTGTCCCCGTGGCTGCAGTTCTCGCCGTCTCCCTTGCCGCCTGCGGTGGCGGAGCCGGCAGCACTGGCAGCGCCTCGCCGACCGATGCCCTCCAAGGCAGCGACCAGAAGACGCTGGACAAGTACACCACCAAGGACGTCACTCCGCTGGACAAGATCGATAAGTCCAAGCTGGGCCTCATCACCGACGGCACCCTCCGCGTCGGCACCCTGTCCGATGCCCCGCCCAACATCTTCATCGACCCCTCGGGCAAGTTCACGGGTTACGACAACGAGCTCCTGCGCGCCATTGGTGACAAGCTGGGCCTCAAGGTCGAGTTCGCCTCCACCGACTTCTCCGCGTTGCTCTCCCAGGTGAAGAACAAGCAGTTCGACGTCGGATCCTCCTCGATCTCCACTACGGACAAGCGACGCGAGACCGTCGGCTTCACCAACGGCTACGACTTTGGCTACATGGCCGTCGTGACCAAGACCGACTCCAAGGTCAAAGGCTTCGCGGACCTGAAGTCCGACGTGCGCATCGGCGTGGTGCAGGGCACCGTCCAGGACGACTACGTCACCAACACGCTGAAGCTGGAGCCCGTCCGCTTTCCGGACTACAACACGGTCTACGCCAACGTGAAGAGCGGCCAAGTGGACGCCTGGGTCGCCCCGTCCCAGCAGGCCACGGGCCAGGTCAAGGATGGCGACAACACCAAGATCGCCGAAAAGGTCGTCAACACCCAGAACTTCACCGCCTACGCAGTGAACAAGGACAACACGGCCCTGATCGATGCCCTCAACTCGGGGCTTGACGCAGTGATCGCCGACGGCACATGGACCAAGCTCACCGCCGAGTGGTACAAGGACCGCCCGACGACGGCGGATCAGACCCCGCAGGGCTGGAAGCCGGGCAGCAAGGCCGTCCAGATTCCCGCCAAGTAGGCCCGACGTTCCATGGATATCCTCAAACTGCTCTCTGAGACCTTCCTCGACTGGAAGGCGATCGGCGAAGTCCTTCCCAAGATGTTCGCGGTCGGGCTGCCGAACACCCTGGTTTTGGCCGTCACATCCGGCGTCATCGGAACGGTGCTCGGCATGCTGCTCGCCCTCATGGGGATCTCCCGGAACGCAGTGGCGCGGTGGATCGCCCGCGTCTATACCGATATCCTCCGGGGGCTCCCGCCGGTCCTGACCATCCTGGTGATTGGCCTCGGCTTCGGCCCGATCATCAAGCAGCTGACAGGTTCCACGAGCCCCTACCCGCTGGCCATCGCGGCACTGTCCCTGATGTCGGCGGCGTACATCGGCGAGATCTTCCGCTCCGGGATCCAGAGCGTCGACAAGGGACAGCTCGAGGCAACGCGGGCCCTGGGATTCGGCTATGGCGCTTCCATGCGCCTGGTGGTGGTCCCCCAGGGAGTCCGGCGGGTCCTTCCCGCATTGGTCAACCAGTTCATCGCCCTGATCAAGGAATCGTCCCTCCTCTTCACCTTGGGGCTCGTGGCGGCTGAGCGGGAGATCTTCCAGATCGGCAAGGACGCGGCGTCCAACAGTGGAAACCTGTCGCCGTATGTCGCCGCAGCCATCTTCTACCTCGCATTGACGATCCCGCTCACGCACTTCGTGAACTGGATTGACCGCCGTCTTCGCTCGGGCCGGCCCGAGAAGAAGGAACCGGACGAGGCTGCCGCCGTCGTCGGAAAGGGAGCCCAGGCATGAGCGAGTTCGTTTCCGGAACGCTGACCGCAAAGAACATCCACTTGTCCTTCGGGTCCAACCGTGTCCTGCGCGGCATCGATCTGCACGTCGAGAAGGGCACCACGGCTTCCGTGATAGGCCCCTCCGGTTCAGGCAAGTCCACGCTCCTGCGGGTCATGAACCGGCTGATCGAACCCGAGCAGGGGGACATTCTGCTGGACGGGCGTTCGGTGCTCAAGGACAATCCGGACGAATTGCGTCGGCGGATCGGCATGGTTTTCCAGCAGTTCAACCTGTTCCCCCACAAGACCGTGGCGGAGAATGTTTCCTTGGCCCTGCGCAAACTGCGCGGCATGTCCAAGGATCAGGCACGGGAAGAGGCCCTGGCGCAACTGGACCTCGTGGGACTCAAGCACAAGGCCGACGCCCGGCCTGCGAATCTCTCCGGCGGGCAGCAGCAGCGTGTTGCCATTGCCCGGGCGCTGGCCATGAAGCCCGAGGTCATGTTCTTCGACGAGGCAACATCCGCCCTCGATCCTGAGCTCGTCAAGGGCGTCCTGGCGCTCATGGCCGAGCTGGCCAAGGGCGGCATGACCATGGTGGTGGTGACCCACGAGATGGGCTTCTCAAGGAACGTGTCGGACACCGTGACGTTCATGGACGCAGGCGTCGTTGTGGAGACAGGCTCGCCGGAACAGCTCTTCTCCGCGCCTCGGACCGATCGTCTGAAGGGCTTCCTTTCGGACGTACTCTAGGCCTTCGCCACGGGAATCCCCGGCGGCCGGACTGAATACCCGCGTATGCGGTAGTGAATCGTCCGGAGGCCGGGGATTCTTCGCATCCCGGCTACTTCCCTGTTTTGACCTCGAGAACGGTCAGGGCTGCTGCATCCACTGCCTTGCGGAAGTCAGGATCCGTCTTCGCCCGCTGCAGGACCTGGCCATACATCACCGGAACGGCTGCTGTGTTTGCACACAGCACCATGGTCCCGCCTGCACCGATGAAATTCGTCGCCCGGTCCCCCATGCTCCACGCCGACAGCTGCACGGCATTGCAGAGATCATCGGACACGATGATTCCGGTGAATCCCGCATCGGTCCGCAACATGGTGCGCATGATGATGGGCGAGAACGGAGCGACGTGGTCTGGATCGATCTTGTCGTAGTACGCGTTCGAGACCATGACCCAGCGGACCCCGCCTGCAATTGCCGCGTGGAATGGCGCCAGGTACGGATCGCTCCGGGTTGTTTCGGTGTCGTGGACATTGGCGCTGACGTCCGTGTTCAGATTCACGCGTCCCATGCCGGGGAAGTGCTTGACCACCGGCGCTACCCCGGCGTCCCGCAGCCCGGCCGCCATCGCGTTCCCGTGCTCGGAGACCGCGGCGGGGGTGTAACCGTACTCGCGTTGGAAGGCACCGATCGGCTTGTTCGACGGCGCGAATTCGGGGCTGGGAACCGTGTCCAGCACTGGCGCCAGGTCAACATTCACCCCGGCCTGCAGCAACTGGCTACCCCAGCTCCGAGCGTCGGCGCGAAGTTGTTCCGGGCTTGACTTTGCTTGGTCCAAGGCCGCGGGAATAGGCAGGAATCCGGGTCCCCTGAGGACTTGGACCGAGCCGCCTTCCTGGTCCGTCGCGACAAACAGCGGCAGCCCCCGCGTTGCGGCCGGCGATATGCCGGCCTTCAGTTCCGCCACGAGCGATGCCGTTGCTGCGACGCCTGCTTGGCTGCGTCCGGCCAGGTAGATGTTGCCCACGTAGTCGTTCAGGAGACCGGACACCGGGCCCGCATCGCTTCCGTCAGCCTTGGCTGCGACCATGAACAACTGCCTTACCCTTTGCTCCAAGGTCAGGGCCGTGAGCCGCTGTTCCGGCGTCGGGGGCGGAGGAGACGGCAGCTCATGAGGCTTCGCAGGAGCAATCGGCGTCCGATCGCTCGGAGCCGAGGAACCCGATGGCGCGGCCATCGCCGACGCCGAATATGTGGGATGGGGAGTCGGTGCGGCCACCGGATCCGGCGTTTGCCCGGCGGTATCGGAACGCGCAACGCCCGCAAACAGCGCTGCCACCAGCGCTGTGAGGATAAGCAGTGGAATTTTGGACGGCTTGAGCAGATGAATCATCGCCTTGTCGATTCGATCGTTGCCCACAGCCTGCTCCCGGCCCGTAGGCACGCGCGGGGAGCAGGCTGCATTACATCGGGAAAGTGCCTCTACACGGCACTGGCCTCCGCGGCCGCCTTGGCTGCGGCCGGCAACGCGTCGAAGATCCTGTTCATTGCGGCGTCGTCGTGGGCTGCGGACAGGAACCACGCTTCGAAGACCGACGGCGGCAGGTAGACGCCGGAGTCCAGCATGGAGTGGAAGAAGGGCGCGTAGCGGAACACATCCTGGGCCTGGGCGTCGGCGTAGTTGTGGACGCCGTTGGCCGAGGTGCCGAACGCCACGGAGAAAAGGTTCCCTGCGCGCTGGATCGAGTGGTCCACGCCGGCGGTGTCAAGCGCCGATGAGAGCGCCGCAGAGAGTTCCAACGACCGGGCATCCACGTAGCTGTACACCTCCGGCGTCGCGTGCGTCAGGGTAGCGACGCCGGCGGCCATGGCCACGGGGTTCCCGGACAGGGTACCGGCTTGGTAGACCGGGCCAAGCGGCGCGAGATAGTCCATGACGTCGGCACGCCCACCGAGTGCCGCCGTCGGCATCCCGCCGCCGATGACTTTGCCGAAGGTCAGCAGGTCCGGCGCCCAGCCTTCCTGGCGGCCGGTCAGTCCCCAGTAGCCTGCATAGCCGGTGCGGAAGCCTGTGAGCACCTCGTCGAGGATCAGCAGTGCGCCGTGTTCGCGGGTAATGCGGGACAGTCCCTCGTTAAAGCCTTCGTTCGGGGTGACGACCCCCATGTTGGCGGGAGCAGCCTCGGTGATGACGGCCGCAATGTTGTTGCCGTGAGCCGCGAAGGCCGCTTCCACGGCAGCGAGGTCGTTGTACGGCAGCACCAGGGTCTCAGCAGCGGCCGCCGCGGTGACCCCAGCCGAACCGGGCAGCGCCATGGTCGCCAGGCCCGAGCCCGCGGCGGCCAGGAGTCCATCGAGGTGGCCGTGGTAGCAGCCCGCGAACTTCACGATCAGATTGCGATCGGTGAACCCCCGGGCCAAGCGGACGGCAGTCATGGTGGCCTCAGTGCCCGTGGACACCATGCGGAGGCGTTCGACGACCGGGACGCGTTCCTTGACGATCGCGGCGAGGTTTGCTTCATCAGGCGTCGACGCGCCAAACGACAACCCACGGTCCACCGCTGCGTGGACGGCGTCCAGCACGGCCGGATGGGCGTGCCCCAGCAACGCGGGCCCCCAGGAGCAGACGAGGTCCACGTACTCGCGGCCGTCCGCGTCGGTCAGGTAGGGACCCTTCGCGGAGACCATGAACTTCGGGGTGCCGCCCACGGAGCCGAAGGCGCGTACCGGCGAGTTGACGCCGCCGGGCATCAGGGAACGGGCACGGTCGAACAGCTGGTCGGAGACAGGGGTGTGTGAAGTCATGGTGTCCATTCTTTCAGGGATTCGGTGAGGTCAGGCGCCTTCAGGAGTCGGCAAGCAGTTCGGCCACCAACGGGGCCACGACCGTGCCGAAGAGTTCTATGCAGCGCATCATGGATTCGTGGGGCAGGGTTCCATTGCTGTATTTGAGGTCGAAACGGTCCACGCCGAGGTTCTGCTTCAGCAGCACGATCTTTCGAGCGACGGTTTCCGGGGAACCAACGTAAAGGGCGCCTTCCGGCCCGCACATGGCGTCGAACTCCCCCCTGCTGGCCGGCCCCCAGCCACGTTCGGCACCAATCCGGTTGCGTTGGGCCAGCCAGTGCGGGAACAGTTCCTCGCGGGCCTGTTCATCGCTCGGAGCGACATACCCCGGCGAGTGCGTGGCGATTTGCTGCATGGGGTGCCCATACTTGCCCATTGCCTCGCGGTAGAGCTTCACGAGCGGTTCAAAACGGCGCGGTTCTCCGCCGATGATGGCAAAAATGATCGGGTAGCCGTATTGGGCGCAGCGCAGCACCGATTCAGGAGTGCCACCCACACCGATCCACGTGGGCAGCAAGTGGTGTTCCAGCGGCGGAAAGACGCTCATCCCGTGCACATTCGGCCGGGTGCGGCCCTCCCAATACACGGGCTTTTGCGTCCGGACCTTGTCGAAGAGTTCGAGCTTTTCCTCGAACAGGACTTCATAGTCGGCGAGGTCCAGGCCAAACAACGGGAAGGATTCCACAAACGAGCCACGGCCCAGCATCACTTCTGCCCGGCCGTTGGAGAGCGCGTCAACGGTGGCAAAGCGCTGGAAGACCCGGATGGGGTCGTCAGAGCTGAGCACGGTGACGGCCGAGCCGAGTTTGATCCGCGATGTCCGGGCGGCCGCGGCTGCAAGGAACACTTCGGGCGCCGAGACGGCGAAGTCGCGGCGGTGATGCTCTCCCACGCCAAAGGCATGAAGTCCGACGGCGTCCGCCAGCTCGGCTTCGGCCAGCAGCTCCCGTAGGACCCGGGCATGCGGTTTCGGGTTTCCTTCGGCGTCCACGCCGGCGTCACCGAAGGTGTTCAGCCCGAGCAGGATTTCCGCAGGACCGACCGGGGCTGTCGGGGTGGAAGGGGAATCGGTCATCAGGACTCCTTGAGCCAGCCGGCAAGCTCTGAGGCCCAGTATGTCAGCACCATGTCGGCGCCGGCTCGTTTGATGCCGAGCACGGATTCTGTGATGGCACCCCGTCGGTCGATCCATCCGTTCGCGGCGGCCGCTTCGATCATGGCGTATTCACCGGAGATTTGGTAGGCCGCCACGGGAACCGGGCTCATGGCCGCAACGTCCGCAAGGATGTCGAGGTAGCTCATCGCGGGCTTGACCATCACCATGTCGGCGCCCTCCTCGAGGTCGAGTTCCACTTCGATGATGGCCTCACGACGGTTGGCCGCATCCATCTGGTATGTGCGGCGATCGCCTTTGAGCTGCGAATCCACGGCCTCCCGGAACGGACCGTAGAAGGCCGAGGCGTATTTCGCCGCGTAGGCCAGGAGTGCGGTGTTCTGGTGTCCGGCCTCTTCGAGGGCTTGCCGAATCACTGCGATCTGGCCATCCATCATCCCGGACGGCCCCAGGACGTGGGCACCGGCGTCGGCCTGCGCTACGGCCATCTGAGCGTAGATTTCCAGCGTGGCGTCGTTGTCCACATAGCCGTTGGCATCCAGGACCCCGCAGTGGCCGTGGTCCGTGAATTCGTCCAGGCACACGTCGCCCATGACCACCAGGTCATCGCCCACCTCGGCACGGACGTCGCGGATGGCCTTGTTCAGCACGCCATCGGGATCCAGGGAGGCTGTGCCGCGGGCATCACGGACGGCGGGCACCCCGAACAGCATGATGCCGCTGACGCCAAGTTCCACGGCTTCGACGGCTGCACGCTTGAGCGAATCGGTGGTGTGCTGCACAACGCCGGGCATGGACGTGATTGGAGCCGGCTCGCTGAGTCCTTCGCGAATGAAGGCCGGCAGGATGAGGTCGGCGGGCGCCAAGCGGTGTTCGGCCGTCATCCGGCGCATGGCAGGGGTGGTGCGGAGCCGGCGGGGCCGGTGGTGTGGAAAGCTCAACTTTCGTTCCCTTCGGTGGCGAATACGGTGCGTAGGGCAGTCACGATGCCTGCCGGGGTGGGTTCCTTGGCGATTGCCGTTACCGGCATGCCGAGGGCAGCAGCCTCGGCCGCCGTCGAGCGCCCGATCGCAATGAAGCGGCAGTCCTGAAGCGGTGCCAGTGCGGCGTGGATGCGCCGCGCGGCGCTGGGCGACGCGGCGATGACGGCATGGAGCAGGCCCCTGGCGAGTTCGGCTTTGGCCGCTGCCGGAGTGAGTTCCGGCGCTCCGGATCCGATCCCGGCCTGCCAGCCATTCGCCGCGGCGAGGGAAGCTGTGAGTCGGCGTTCGGGGGCGGCCGGGTACTCCACGGTGTGGTAAGCCGTGACGGCTTGGACCACGGCTCCCTTGGCCTCAATCCCGGCCGACAACGCTGCACCGGCGATGTCAGCTTGCGGCAAGAGCACATTACCGGGGCCAGACGGCCAGACGGCAATCAGTCCCGCAGCCGACTGGACATCGTCGGGCGCGAGGTCCACGGCAACGCCCTCCGCTTCGAGGACCCGCCGGCTCGACGGGCCAATCGTCGCGATCCTGACCGATTCCGGAATCATGTCCCTCAGGTCAAGACGACGTTCGGCGGCTTTTTCCTTCAGGGCCCGCACGGTGGTGATACTGCTGACCACGAGCCAGCCGTATGCTCCTGCACGGAGCGCGTCCAAGGCAACCTCGAGGGAGTGCTGATCCCGGGCGCGTTCGAAGTCGATCAACGGCAACAGGAGCGGTTCGGCCCCTGCCTCGCGCAGCGCAGTGATGAGCGGGGCGGCACGGTCCGGGCTGCGCGTCACGAGGACCCGGGCGCCGACAAGGGCCCGGGTCTCCCCGGACTTCACCGCGCTATGCCGCCCCATAATCTCCTGTCAGCTCCTGCTATCGTGACGCGGCAAGATCTGCGATGTCCGCGGCGCCCCCGGCAAGCAGGAGCTCGGCGACTTCGATGCCCAGCAAGGTGGCGCCCACTTCCGTGAGCCCGTCCGTCGCTTTCTTCTCGCGAACGGTCTTGCTGCCGTCTACGGCGCAGACCACGGCTTCCAGGTAGAGCATGCTGCCCTTGCGGTAGGCGTAGGCGCCCACGGGGGCAGCACAACCGGCCTCGAGGCGCGCCAGAACGGAGCGTTCCGCGGTGACGGCCAGTCGGGTGTCCTCATCGTTCAGCGCGGCCAGGGCCTGGGCCAGGGCATTCGGGGCACCGTCGGCTGAGCCGGCCGGGCCCGGAGCATCCGCCGTGCGGCACTCGATGGCGAGCGAGCCTTGTCCAGGGGCCGGGAGCATGACGTCCGTTTCGAAGAACTCAGTCACGACGTCGAGCCTGCCGATCCGTTCCAGCCCCGCCGCAGCAAGCACGACGGCGTCGAGGTCGCCGCACTTCCCGGGAACCAACGTGTCGTCGATGTTCCCCGGCAGCCCTGGAACCCGGCCCAAGCGGGTATCCACGTTGCCGCGAATATCAATGACGTCGAGGTCTGGACGGGCGGCCCGCAATTGTGCGGCGCGGCGCGGCGATCCGGTACCGACTTTGGCGCCTGCCGGAAGATCCGCCAGCTTGAGGCCATCCCGGGCGCACAGGGCGTCCCGGACATCGACCCGTTTGGGCGTTGCGGCGATGGTGAGTCCCGGCGCCGCACCCGTGGGGAGGTCCTTCAGGGAGTGCACCGCGACGTCGCACGCATTGTCCAGGAGCGCGTCGCGAAGGGCGGCCACGAACACACCTGCGCCGCCCATCTTGGAGAGCGAGCCCGTGCGTACATCGCCTTCGGTCCTGACGCGCACCAATTCCACGGGAAAGCCCCCGACGGCGGCGAGCTGATCCGCTGCCTGCTGGCTCTGGGTGAGCGCAAGCTTGCTCGCGCGGGTGCCGATCCGGACCGTCATTTCGCGCCTTCTCCTGCGGGGTACGCATCATGGCCGGTGCCGACGGTGGTGTCCGCACCCGCAATCGTGGGCTTCTCTCCGCGGAAGTTTGCGCAGCAGCCGGGCCGGCAGACGTCATACCACGGCCCCAAGCCCGTCATGGCAGGACGCTCGGCGATATAGTTCGCCACTGTTCGCTCGCAAATGAGGTCCGCGAGGCCGGAAACGAACGTGCGGTGCGTTCCCGGGGTGGGAACCCGCGTGGCGGCGAGGCCGAGGTTCTTGCACGTTTCCAGGGCCTCGGTGTCCAGGTCCCAGACCACCTCCATGTGGTCGGAAACGAAGCCGAGGGGAACGATCACGACTCCCTTGATCCCCTGCCCGGCCAACTCTTCGATGGCATCGTTGATGTCCGGCTCAAGCCAGGGAACATGCGGAGCACCGGAGCGGGACTGGTACACCAAGGACCACGGAGCGGTGAGTCCGGATTCCGCTTCGACCCGCCGGACGACCTCGGCGCCGTTGGCCAAGTGCTGGGCCACGTAGGCCGAGTCCTCCTCGAAAGCGCGCGGCTCGGCGTCTGAACGGCCCGCGGCTTCGGCATCACGCGTGGGAATGGAGTGGGTGGCAAACAGGATGTGGATCGGAGCGTCCTGGAGGCCGGCTTCGGCCAGTTTTTGCTGGACTTCCGCCAGTCCTGCCGCAGTTCCCTCGACAAAGGGCTCGACAAAGCCGGGGTGGTCGAAATACTGACGGACTTTGTCTACTTCGAGTTTGCCGTCAAGGCCGCTCTCCGTCAGCGCGATGCCGATGTCCTCCCGGTATTGGCGGCAGCTGGAGTAGCAGGAGTAGACGCTGGTGGTGACCATCAGCAGCTTTCGGTGGCCGGCGTCGTAGGCTTCCTGGAGCGTCTGCGGAATGTAGGGGTCCCAGTTGCGGTTGCCCCACAACACCGGCAGGCTGATGCCGCGGCCAGCGAGCTCTGCCTCGAGGGCCGCCTTGAGGTTCCTGTTTTGTTGGTTGATGGGGCTGATGCCGCCGAATGCGCGGTAGTGGTGGGATACCTCTTCGAGGCGCTCATCCGGGATGCCGCGCCCGCGGGTCACGTTGCGCAGGAAGGGAATGACATCGTCCTGGCCTTCGGGACCGCCGAAGGAGGCGAGGAGGACGGCGTCGTACTCTTTGGGAGCCATGCGCCCGGCCTCGGTGACCTCATTGACTTCGGTGAGGCTGGTGGACCCGGTGGAGTGGCGGCCGCTCATGCAAGAACCTCAGCGATCTCCGCAGTTGTGATTCGGCGACCGGTATAGAACGGGATTTCCTCCCGCACGTGGTTGCGGGCATCGGTGGCCCGCAAGTGGCGCATGAGGTCAACCAGGTCAACCAGTTCGGGCGCTTCCAGGCCGAGGATCCATTCCCAGTCGCCCAGGGCGAAGGAGGACACGGTGTTGGAGAGGACCTGCGGGAAGTCGCGGCCAAGCATGCCGTGATCGCGCAGCATCTTGCCGCGCTCGTCGGCCGGAAGGATATACCACTCGTAGGAGCGGACGAACGGGTAGACGCACAGCCAGGTGCTGGGTTCCACGCCACGGGCGTAGGCCGGAGCGTGGTTCTTGGCGAATTCGGCTTCGCGGTGGACACCCATGGCGGACCATACGATCTCGGTGCCGGCGAACAGCGTGCTGCGACGGATGTCACGGACGGCCTGTTGCAGGGCTTCGGGCTTGGCCCCGTGGAGCCACACCATGATGTCGGCGTCGGAACGCATGGCGGAGACGTCATAGCTTCCGCGAAGGACGACGCCGTCCTCGGCGAGCTTGGCAGTCAGCTGATCGAAATCCCGGGCAGCATCGGCGCTGCGCAAGACATCTCCCGACCGCTTGAACACGGTCCACAGCGTAAAGTACTGCTCTTCGGATTCAGCAGTTTTAGTGACAGATTCGGCAGAAGTGTGGCTCATGATCCAAGTCTGCCCCGTCGATGCCGCTAAGTCGAAATGTATCACTTCTACAAAGCGTAGAAGTGATACATTTCACAGTACTGCGTCGATGCACGCGGAAGTATCCGCGACTACGGCCGCCAGGCCGTTTCCGGCAAGCCAGCCGCCCACAACAGACAAACCGTCGGCTTCGGCGCAGATGCGGCGCACCTCGGCAACGCGCTGTTTATGACCGACGGCGGCAAACGGCAAGGCGCCAGCCCAACGGACCACGTCCCAGTCGAGGACGTCTTCGCGGACAATCGGCACAGTCAGCAACGTCGAGGCATCACGGAGCGCAGCCTCGAACAATGCATCGTCATCCAGCGCGGCCGCCGACCCAGGCGCATCCCGACCTTCCCCCCGCCCGTAGGAAAGACGCAGCACATGCGTACCGGGGCCGGTTTCCCCTGCCAGCCAGTCCCATTTCGCCGTAGCATGCGTCAGTGCCTTCGCCTCGATGCCGGCGGTTTGCGGGGCGACGAGGATCCCGGTGCCGCGGGGGTGGCGGTCCAGTTCGGGCACGTCCACCACGAGCGTCACCAGGCTCACCAAGGGGCCGGCGGCGGGACGCAGCCCGGACAGCTCCGGAAGCACGTTCTCCAGCAGCCCGACGGCGGACGGACCGTCGAGCGCCACTACCAGCCGCCCGGCGTCGTAGGTTTTTCCTGCCGCTATGGCCTGCCAACCGCCGTCAACATGGTTGATGGTATCCACCCGCGCTCCCGTAACGAGAGTCACGCCTTGCGAGCTCAACTCCGCAACGAGGACGGAGACAAGGGTGTTCATTCCACCTTTCAAGCCACCGACCGCGGATCCGGCCTTCGCTGCTACGGCACCGCTTGGTCTTGTTGGACTTGACGACGCTTGCCCGGCCTTGCGCTGGCTGGCCACCGCCCCGGCCAACGAGCCGTGCTGACGCAAAGCTGAACGGAGGCCGGGGGCCACCATGTCGACGTCGAGCAGACCTGGATCGGCAGAGTGCACTCCCCCGACCACCGGCGCCACAAGCCGTTCGAGCACCCGCTTGCCCATCCGCGCCCGGACCAACGCGGAAACGCTCGTAACCTCGGCGGAGGTGCCCACCGAGCTGGGCAAGTAGCGGTCCACGGAGGCTCGCAACGATCCCGCGAACCCCAGGGAACGCCGAACCTCGGGATCCCACGGGTTCGCGGGAATTCCGAGCACGCCGGTCTTGGGGAGTTCTTGGGCACCGCCGGGCAACTGCACCCAGGCGCCCCCTGGATGTGGCGCAACGATGTTGTCCCCGAGTCCGAGCTCGCGGGCAAGATCGGCCACCGCGGTAGAACGCGTGGCGAAGGATTCCGCCCCGCTGTCCAGCGCAAGGCCACCAACGGTGTGGCTTCCCACGCAACCGCCCCACGCGTCGTTCGCTTCGAGCACGGTGACCGTTATCCCGGCTTTGGCCAGGCGGTACGCGGCGAGCAGACCGGAGATGCCGCCGCCCACGACGATGGCTCCTAGTCCGGCTGGCGCCTCCCCATTGAGTGCGTGTCCGGGCTGTGGACGTCCGCCGCGCATGGGCACTAGACCGCCGGGATCGAGTGGATGAGTTCCACGACGCGGGTCAGGACGGCAGGGTCAGTCTCCGGAGGTACCCCGTGACCAAGGTTCAGGACGTGGCCCGGGGCCGTGGAGCCGGCCGCGATCACTTCGCGAACGTGGGCTTCCAGGACTTCCCACGGCGCCGAAAGCAGCGCGGGGTCGATGTTGCCCTGCAACGGCACGGTGCCGCCCAGGCGCCGGTTTGCCTCGTCCAGCGGGAGGCGGTAATCCACGCCCACGACATCCACTCCAACGTCGCGCATCGCGACGAGCAACTCGGACGTGCCGGTACCGAAGTGGACCAAGGGCGCTCCGAGGTGGCGGACATGGTCGAGGGCGCGCGTCGAGGCCGGGGCAACGTACTTTGCGTAGTCGGCCAGGCCGAGGGAACCGGCCCAGGAGTCGAACAACTGACCGGCCGAAGCTCCGGCTTCCAACTGGGCCCGCAGGAACATGCCGGAAGCGTCCGCAGCCCAGTTGGCCAGGGCAGTCCAGGTTTCCGGGTCGGCGTGCATCATGGTGCGCGGGCCCAGGTGGTCACGGGAAGGCTTGCCTTCCACCATGTACGCGGCGAGGGTGAACGGCGCGCCGGCGAAGCCGATCAGGGGCGTAGTCCCCAGCTCAGCGACCGTCAGGCGTACGGCCTCGCGGATCGGCTCGAGAGCCTCCCACGTCAGTTGCGGCAGCGCCGCGACGTCGGCGGCGCTGCGGATCGGCTTGTCCAGGACGGGCCCGACGCCGGGGACGATATCCACGCCGACGCCTGCCAGCTTGAGCGGGATGACGATGTCGGAGAAAAAGATGGCAGCGTCAACATCGTGGCGGCGGACCGGCTGCAGGGTGATCTCGGATGCGAGCTCGGGACGTAAACAGGATTCCAGCATCGCCACACCCTCACGGACCTTGAGGTACTCGGGCAACGATCGGCCGGCCTGCCGCATGAACCACACCGGACGGCGGGACGGTTTGCCGCCACGATATGCCTGGATCAGCGGGGAGTCCGCGGTTCGGCCATCCATGAGCGGATGGTTTGCGTCCAGGCTTGGGGCGGCGGCGCCTGAAACACCGCTGGCCGGTCCGCCGTCGACAGACACGGAGTGAGGCAATGCAGAACTGGAAGTCATGCCTTCGATTGTGCCGAAGTTCGGGGTCAAAAGATAACGACAGCCTGTCCCGCGCGCAACGACGTGACGGACGTCACTCCTGACAGTGCGGAGAACCACTGGCGCGCGTTGTTCTACATGGCGACGAAAAAGCTATGATTACTCTGCTGTGGTTCTTTTTTCATTGGTGGCTACACACGCCGACATCGATCTTGAGACCGTCGCTCAGTTGAGCAACGGTTCATCCGAGGTTGCCTCGTTCGCCTTGGCCGATTCCCGACTTGTCTCCGGCACCGTGGTCCTGGCCACCTGCAACCGCTACGAAATCTATGGCGAAACGCCCCACGCTGAGAACCTTGAAGCCGCCCGCTCGGCACTCGTCGCCCAGATCAGCGGACTGAGTGGGCTCAACGAACAAGTCGTTTCGCGTGCCTTCAGCACCCGCACCGGTCCTGAGGTCAGCAGGCACCTCTTCACCGTCAGCGCCGGACTGGATTCCGCCGTCGTCGGCGAACGCGAAATCGCCGGCCAAGTACGCCGCGCCCTCATCACCGCCCAGCATGAAGGAACCGCAAGCCCCGGACTGGTCCGGCTGTTCCAGGCGGCTTCCAAGACCGCCAAGGATGTCGGGGCGCAGACCGCTCTTGGCTCGCGTGGCCTGTCCATCGTGTCCGTCGCCTTGGACCTCGCTACAGATCTTTCGGAGAACGCCGACTGGAGCACCAAGAAGGTCGTGGTCTTCGGAACGGGCGCCTACGCCGGCGCCACGATGTCGCTGCTCCGTGAACGCGGCTGCACGGACGTCTCGGTGTACTCGTCGTCCGGCCGGGCCGGGACTTTCGTGGCGACCCGCGGCGGTACCGCGCTCGACGCCGAAACCCTCCCCGCCGCCGTCGCCGCCGCCGATGTCATGATCGGCTGCAGCGGATCGGACACCCGCGTTGAGGCCGCAGAGCTTGCCAAGGTCCGCGCGGCGTCCACCCAGACGCTCATCGCGATCGACCTCGCACTCACCCACGACTTCGATCCCGCAGTCGGCGAGCTCGACGGCGTTGAACTGCTGACGCTCGAATCCGTGCGGCTGGCGGCACCTCAGGAACAGGCGGAATCCCTGGCACAGGCGAGCACCATTGTTTCCGGAGCGGCAACGGCCTTCGAACAAGAGCGCGAAGCCCGCTCCGTCGACTCGGCCATTGTGGCACTGCGCCGCCACACCATGAACGTGCTCGACGCCGAGATGGAAAAAGTCCGGGCCCGGCACGGCTGCACCGCTGCGGCCGAGGAAGTGGAATTCGCCCTCCGGCGCATGGTCAAGCAACTGCTCCATATTCCTACGGTCCGCGCGCGCGAACTAGCGGCCAATGGCCAGCAGGACGATTACGTGGCAGCCTTGGAGGCCTTGTACGGCATCCAAGTGGAGCAGCCAGTCCCGTCACCCGAGGCCGAGTGCCCGGTTGACCACCAGCAGGCGCCAACGCAGGCTGAAAGCGCCTAGCCCACGCGTCCCCACCGCCCCCGGTGGCTCTTCGCTTCGCTGAGAGCATGCGCTTCCCTGATCGCCAGGAATGGACATAACAGGATTATGTCCACCGGCAATGCCTACCAATGAGCATGTCCCTTGCGGCGGGCGGTGGTGGGGGGCGTGTGGTGGGGGCGGCGGGCGGTGGTGGGCGGCGCGTGATGGTTGGGCGGGGGTGGCGAACACCGGGGTCTTATGTGAACGCGTTAACGCCTGTCATCTCGGCAGACACAGCCCACAGCCTCGCCGCGGCTTCCGGATCGACGGCGTGCGCATCCACTCCTTGGTACCGTGCCAAGGGCGAAGCCGGGTCCGTTGGCTTGGCGATATCACAGTCTTCGCAGTACACCCCGCCCATGCCTGCCAGGGCCGGTGACGTAGCTGCCCAAGTGGACGTGGCGGCGCCCTGTTCCGGAGTCTTGAACCCCTCCCTGACCTTGCCTGCGGCGTCCATCCATCCCGCCGCGACGATCTCTTCCCGTGGCAAGTGGCGCTGAAGCTCGGTCATGATGCCGCCGGGATGGACCGCGAAGGCGCGCACTCCAGCTGACTTGCCCAGTCGGTCCAGCTCCACGGCGAACAGCGCGTTGGCCGTCTTTGCCTGGCCGTAGGCCTTCCATTTGTCGTAACCGTTCTCGAAATTGATGTCCTCGAAGCGGATCGGCGAGAGTTTGTGCCCTGTGGAGGACAAGGAGACGACGCGAGCCGAACCGGCAGCTGCCAGAGCGGGCCACAAAATGTTAAGAAGCGTGAAGTGGCCCAAGTGGTTGGTCGCGAACTGGGATTCCCAGCCCGGACCCACGCGTTGCTCCGGGCTGGCCATGATGGCTGCGTTGTTGATCAGGATGTCCAGCGTTTCGTTCGATCCGAGGAAGCGTTCCGCGAAATCCTTCACTGCGCGCTGCTCGGCGAGATCCAAGGCCTCCACCGTCACATGCTCCGGAGCGAGTCCGGCCGAGGCAAGGACGTCCTTCGCGTGCTCCGGGCGCCGGGCAGGAACCGTGATCTGGGCTCCAGCAGAGGCCAGTGCCCGCACCGTTTCCAAGCCCAAGCCGGAATAGCCTCCGGTGACTATGGCCGTCTTGCCCCGGAGATCCACTCCCGCGACAACGTCCGACGCCGTGGAGTCGTGGCCGAAACCCGATCCGATGGGATGCTGGGGGGTGATCAAGGATTCCTCGTTCATATCAGGACCTTTCGTGTGCCGGCGCCAGGTTTCCAAGGGTGCTGGGGTTGCTGGGGTTGCTGGGGTTGCTGGGGTTCAGTAAACCGGTTTGCCCGGCTCGACGTCGCGCACCCAGGCAAGTATCCCGCCGTCGAGGTGGCTGACGTGGGTATAGCCCGCCCGCTGTGCCGCCGCCAGCACGGCGGCCGAACGGGTCCCGCCTTTGCAATGAAACACAATCTCTTTGTCTTGCGGTAGTTCCGTCCAGGCCTCCCCCGCCAGGATGCGCCCTTGCGGGATGAGCACCGAACCATCGATGCTCACAATCTCGTGTTCACCGATCTCGCGGACATCCACCAGTTCAAAGTCGCGTTCCCCCGCCGCGCGGGCTTCGAGCATCCCGGAAAGTTCGGTGGCCGTAACAGTGCGAATCGAGTCGTCCGCGGGCTCCGGGGTGATGCCGCAAAAAGCCTCATAGTCGGTCAATTCGGTGATGGGTTCGGCCGCCGGATCCTTCGAAACCTTGATTTCGCGCCAACTGCCGCCAAGCGCATCAAAGAGCGCCACACGCCCCAGCATGGAGCGCCCGACGCCGGTGATCAGCTTCACTGCCTCCGTCACCATAAGCGAGCCGACGGCAGCGCACAGCATGCCGAACACGCCACCCTCGCCGCAGGACGGGACCGAACCGGCCGGAGGAGCTTCGGGGTACAGATCGCGGTAGCTGGGGCCGTGCTTCTCCCAGAACACGCTGACCTGGCCGTCGAAGCGGAAGATGGACCCCCAGACGTAGGGTTTGCCGAGAATCGCGGCAGCATCGTTCACGAGGTAGCGGGTGGCGAAGTTATCCGCGCCGTCGAGGATGAGATCATACCCGGCGAAAAGCTCCAAAGCGTTGGAGGAGTCCAGGCGAACGTTGTGCAGCTGGACGTTGACGAGGGGATTGAGTTCCTTGATGGCATCCCGGGCCGATTCAATCTTCGGGCGGCCCACATCTCCCACCCCGTGGATGATCTGACGTTGCAGGTTGCTGAGATCCACGTCGTCGTCGTCCACGATTCCGAGCGTTCCCACCCCTGCGGCGGCCAGGTACAGCAGGGCAGGAGAGCCCAGCCCGCCGGCACCGATCACCAGGACTTTCGCATTCTTGAGGCGCCGCTGACCCACCACGCCGATTTCGGGAATAATGAGGTGGCGCGAGTAGCGTTCCACCTCATCGGTGGTCAGTTCCGCGGCCGGTTCCACGAGTGGCGGCAGTGCGGAAGAAGTCGAGGGCGGCAACGTTTGGGCAGCAAGAGTATTGGCCATACTTCAAAGTATCCCTGCCGGTGCCGCCCGGTCATATTACCGCGCAGTATTGTGGTCATAACTGCATAAGGAAAGGCGGCAGACAAGTGGCTGAGAGTGCACGTACCAAACAGGAGGCACAGGTCAGGCAAGATCGGACCGGTTCGCCCCGCTCGGCTAGGCTGCCACGCGACGAGCGCCGGGCCCAGCTTCTCAACGCCGCCTTGGAAGTGTTTGTCGCCAACGGCTTCCACGGTGCGGCGATGGACGAAATCGCCGAGACCGCCCATGTCAGCAAGCCGGTGTTGTATCAGCACTTCCCGTCCAAGCGGGAGCTCTACATGGCACTCCTGGACAGCCATTTGGCCATGCTGACCGAGCAGATGCTCACGGCGCTGAATTCGACCACCGACAACAAGGAACGCGTCCAAGCGGTCATGCGCGCGTACTACCGCTTCATTGCGAGCGACGACCAGGCGCACCGCCTCGTCTTTGAGTCCGACCTCATCAACGATCCGGACGTCAGTTCCCGCTTGGAGACGTTCAACCGCACGTTCGCCGACGCCGTCGCCAAGGTCATCGCCGAGGACACCAAGCTCCCCCCGCTGGAGGCCCAACTATTGGGCCGTGGGCTCGCCGGAATGGCGCAGGTCAGTGCCCGGTACTGGCTGGAAACCGATGGCGATCTGGACCTCGATGTCGCCAGCGATCTGATCTACCGTTTAGCTTGGCGCGGAATCAGTCGCTTCCCGAAAGAGTCCTAGGCTACAAATAGAGGACTGAGTAAATTCTTGATTGGCTGGGAGGCCCTGCTGTGGAAGTAAAGATCGGCATTCAGAACGTTGGCCGTGAGATCGTGCTGGAATCCGCTCTGGATGCCGAGGCTGTCGCCAAGATCGTGGGCGACGCCATCAGCAATGGCACCGACCTGCGCCTGACCGACGAAAAGGGCCGCCAAGTCATCGTTCCCGGCAACGTCGTGGGGTATGTCGAGATCGGGGCTGAAGAAGTACGCCGGGTCGGCTTCGGCGCGCTCTAATCTTTTACGTCAGAACACCCGCGAGCCAGGAGTCCGCATGCTCTCACTTGTCATCGTGGCGCTAGCCACTATCGCGTCAGGCTTCATTGTCTGGGGAACTGACAAACACCGTGGCACCTACGGAATCACTTTGCCCGCCGGTGTTTCCGTCGCGGTGGCAATGCTGAGTTGGATGGTCTTCATCCAACTTGGCTTCGGCTACCAGCCCGGAGTGACGTGGATCCCGTGGGTCCTGCCCATCATTCTGGGTACTGTGGCTGCCGCTGTTGTGTCGTTTTTCCTGGGCCGCCATCGGGCCCGGCACAACACCGCCCAGCTAACAGCGGCCCTGCGGCTCTAGCCGGCGCTTCGGCTTTAACTACAGATTCGGCTCGTGACCTGCTTCGGTGCAGAGGCATAACCTGTTTCCTTGGGAATCCGTGACCACCACCCAGTTGGGTGCGTGGTCACGGTCCATTAACGCGCCGGTTGCCGCCGTCTTCTGCATAGTGGGTTCCGATTCAGCCTGGCTGCGGTGCACATCCAGGTGGATACGGTTCGGATTGGGTGTTTCCGTTGCTTGGAACCACACGGCGGGCCCCCGACCGTACGGATCTTCGAGGTCTCCGGAGCGGCCTTTGCGGTAGCCAAGCGCCACCCGCCATACGTCCGAAATCTCTTCTGGATCCGTGGTGTCGATTCCGACTTCAACCGTCCGGTACAGTCCGGGTTCGGCTATTGCCCCGGCTTCGGCTGCCGCTTGGGAGGCTTCGCTTGCTGCGCGGACGTCTCGCTGGGTCACCTCGCTCCCGGCATCGTGTGAGGTGTAGCGGACGAACACCCTGTTGTAGCGCCAGTCCAGGTCCGGGTGGTGGTTCTGCCGTTCGGCGATGCGCCCGACGGCGGCGATCAGCTCCAGTGCGGCAGCCGACGTCGGGCATTTGTAGACGGTGACCAGACCGCCCAGGCGGTACCGCCAGTCCGGCAGCTCCGCCAGAGCGCCATCGATGGCGGGCCTGGTGAGAATGTCATCCTTGCCCGCCATGGGAACTCCTTCGTAGCCGTGGAATCGTTGGAGGATCGCCCGAGCGGCCGGTGTAGCCGCTAGAGGAACTCGGCCCGGCCTTCCATCGCCGAGGACGCGAGAGCGTGTTCCCGGCGCGGGATGCGGCCCGCCTGCTTCGCCAGCCTACCGGCGATGACAGCGTGTTTGAAGGCCTCGCCCATCTGCACCGGGTTCTGCGCGCGGGTCACGGCAGTGGCCAGGAGCACGGCGTCGCAGCCCAGCTCCATGGCCAGGGCGGCATCGGAGGCAGTGCCGATGCCCGCGTCGAGCACTACCGGAACTGAAGCGCGGGACACAATCAGTTCGATGTTGTGCGGATTCAAGATTCCGAGGCCGGTGCCGATCGGCGCGCCCAAGGGCATCACGGCCGTGGCTCCGAGGTTCTCCAGGCGAAGCGCCAGTACGGGATCGTCATTGGTGTAGGCGAAAACCTTGAAACCGCGGTCGACGAGTTTCTCCGTTGCATCCACCAACTCCACGGCATCCGGCAGCAGCGTGTGTTCGTCGGCGATGACTTCGAGCTTCACCCAATCCGTTTCCAAGGCCTCCCGGGCAAGCTCCGCTGTCATGACAGCGTCCTTGGCGGTGAAACAACCAGCGGTGTTGGGCAGGACGCGGACGCCGTGATCTACCAGCAGCTGGAAGAGGGAACCTGTTTCCGTTGGTGAGTACCTCCGCATGGCAACCGTGGTGAGCTCGGTGCCGGAAGCCAGCAGAGCCGCCCCCAGTCCGTCGAGGCTCGGGGCTCCCCCCGTCCCCATGATGAGGCGCGAGCCGAACTCAATGCCATCGATTACCAAAGCATCGGTTTGGGTGCTTGCTGTTTGCGTGCTTGCTGTAGTCATTGTTCAGCCTCCCTGTACTGCAGTAACTATTTCGAGTTCGTCGCCCTCTGCGAGCGCGGTGGCAGCCCATTGGCTGCGCGGCACCACTTCGGAATTGCGTGCCACGGCGACGCCGATCTTGCGTCCGTCAGCCGCCTGGCCGTTGGCATCCACCACCCTTCCGGTGATGTGGCGGACGAGAGTGGTCACGGAGGCGTCGTCGCTCAGCGTGTGGGCTGCGCCATTCAAGGTGATGTTCATGCGTGGTCCTTCGGATGGAGGTGTGGGGTGACGGCTTGCGGGCCGCTTCTTGCGGCGCCGGCTGCTGGGAGTGGGCGGGAGAAGCGGTCCGGCCGGAACTTATTCCAGCGCGGATCGGCGGAACCGTCCATGAGCCCGATGCAGATTTTTGCCGCTGCCGGAGTGAGGAGCACACCGTGGCGGAAAAAACCGCTGGCTACGATGAGGCCGGGCACGGCTCCTTCATTTTCGGTACCTTGCACACGGCCCAGCAGCGGCGCGTTGTCCGGCGTGCCCGGACGGGCACGCGCAGTTGCTTCCAGGAGTTCCAGTTCAGCTACGGCCGGCACCAGCACCTGGGCGTCGCGGAGCAACTGGTACACCCCGCCCGCCGACACCGGATCGACCGACGCCCCCGACGCCGACAGGCCGTCCTCGCGTTGCGTCGCGCCGATCACAATCGTCCCGTCATCACGCGGGACGATGTACACGGGCACTCCGCGCACCATTCCGCGGACCGTGGCGGTGACGAGGGGCCGGAGGTGTTCCGGGACGCGGAGCCTCAAGATGTCGCCATACACGGGCCGTAGCGGGAGGGATAAGCCAGGCGGCAGGCCGTTCAGCCGGGCAGCACCCAGTCCGTTGGCAACCACAGTCTCATTGGCGATCACGCGGATGCCTGAATCGAGCTCGGCCCCGGCAACTCGGCCGTCCTCCCACAGGAGGCCCGCCGCTTTGTCGCGGAGAGCAAAGCCATCCTCGGCTCCCGAGATCCAGCTGGAGTCGCCGGGCTGGTGGTCTGCCAACGCGACAAGAATCGCCGCCGCAAATTTTCTGGGATCCACTTGGTGGTCACCGGGAATGTCGAAGGCACAGGAAATCTGCGGACTCAGGAGGGGCTCACGCTCACGGGCCTCACGCAACGGCACAGATTCCACCACGAGGCCGTTGGCCAACTGGACGTCGCGAAGGTCGGCGAGCGCCCGCCGGTCTGCCGCGTCCGCGCCGACGGCGAGGGTCGGCGTCGTACGGTATCCCGTTCGATTCCAGGCGGTTCCGTCGGGTGATCCGGACAGCCCGCGTTCGAAGTTCGGCCACAACGCCGCCGATTCGAGCATGAGTTCCAGGAGGTCTTCCTCCTGGTAGTGCAGTTCGCTGACGGGCGCCAACATACCCGCCGCCGCGAAGGTAGCACCGCTGGCCGGTGCCGGGTCGATCAGAACCACGGAGCGGCCGGATCTGCGGGCTTCCCACGCGATGCCAAGGCCGATAACCCCGCCACCGATCACCGCCACATCCGCATGCAGATGCTCGTGCAGGGGTTCGTGTTGAATGGTTACTTCGTCCATGAGGTCCTTCCCTACGCCGGTACTAGCCGGATCAGGTCAAGCGGTCGGCGCTGAAGCCCTCTCAGCCGCGCGGCGATTGTGACTGCCGCCGCGGCTCCCGCGGTACTAACCCAGTTTAGAGGAACTACTCTGTTTCCATGACCCAGCACGCGCTCCACACCACTGCCCGCCTCTACCTCTGCACCGACGCCCGCAAGCAGCAAGGCGACTTTGAGCAATTTGTCGATGCCGCATTCGAAGGCGGCGTGGATATCATCCAGCTGCGCGACAAGACCATTGAAGCGGCTGAGGAGCTGGAGCTCCTGGAGGTCCTGCACTCGGTCGCACACCGCCACGGGCGGCTCTGGGCAGTGAACGACCGCGCGGATGTGGCATCGCTCGCCGGCGCTCCCGTGTTCCATATCGGCCAGAAGGACATTCCGCTGCGCTCGGCCCGGAAGCTGCTCCACGACCCCACCGTCATCGGCCTCTCCACCCACACGCCCGAGCAGATTGACGCCGCGATCGCCGCGTCGCCGGGGCGCAGCGGCCTGGACTACTTCTGCGTCGGTCCGGTCTGGGCAACGCCCACCAAGCCGGGGCGCTCCGCCGTCGGGCTTGATCTGGTGCGGTACGCCGCGGACGCCGTGAAAAGGGCAGACGAAGAGACAGTGGGCGGTGTTGTGCTCCCTTGGTTTGCGATCGGGGGCATCGATCTCGGCAATGTGGAAGAGGTGGTGCGGGCGGGAGCCAGCCGTATCGTGGTCGTGCGGGCCATCACGGAAGCGGACGATCCGACGGCGGCTGCACAGGCGCTCCTGGCTGCCCTCGACGCAGCGACGGCCTAGCGAGACTCCGGGAGATTTTGGCGCTACCCTGACTTTCGTGTCACATCAGCGGATAGCCCCGAATGTCAGTGAAACGTCGAACACGCTGGCGGAAGCGCTCGCTGCGCTTCGGACGGAACTCGAGCTGCCCGCAGGCTATCCCGCTGACGCGCTGCGCGACGCCGAAGCGGCAGTTTCCCGCCACGCCCTGCCGACGCAGGACCTCACGGACGTTCCGTTCATCACGATCGACCCGGCCTCATCCACGGACCTTGACCAAGCCCTCTTCATCGACCGGTCCAGCGATGGATACCGGGTGCTCTACGCCATCTCCGATGTGCCCTCCTTCGTGCCCCCAGGAGGGGCGCTCGACGCCGAGACCCGCCACCGCGGACAAACGTTCTATGCTCCGGACGGCCGCATACCGCTGCACCCGGAGATCATCAGCGAGAACGCCGGAAGCCTGCTCGCCGGCCAGACCTGCGGCGCGTTCGTGTGGGACTTCGAGCTCGACGCCGAGGCGGAATTCCACAAGGTCTCCGTGCGCCGGGCAAGCGTGCGCAGCCGTGCCAAGCTCGACTACAAGGGCGTCCAGGCGCAAATCGACGCCGGGACAGCTGATCCCGTCCTCCGGCTCCTCAAGGAAGTGGGCCTCAAGCGGGTGGAACTCGAACGCCGCCGCGGCGGGGCAAGCCTTAACATGCCGGAACAGGAAATCGTTCAACTGCCCGACGGCGGCGGCTACAGGATCGTCGCTGCCCCCTCGCTGCCGGTGGAGGACTGGAATGCCCAGATTTCCCTCATGACCGGGATGGCCGCCGCCCGGCTGATGCTCGACGGAAAAGTGGGAATCCTGCGCACCATGCCCGCTCCGGATGAGCGCTCCCTGCGCCACTTCAAACGCCAGACCGGTGCCCTCGGCAAACCTTGGAGCGACGGGATCAGCTACGGCGAGTATCTACGGACCCTCGATGCCAGGGACCCCCGGCAACTGGCCATCCTCCATTCCGCGGGGATGCTTTTCCGCGGCGCGGGTTACACGCCTTTCGATGGCGAGGTACCGGACAGTGTTCTGCAGTCGGCGATCGGCGCACCGTATGCCCACACCACCGCGCCGTTGCGCCGCCTGATCGATCGCTTCGTCTTGGTCATCTGCGAAGCACTGAGTAACGGAACCGAGATTCCCGGTTGGGCGCGGGACGCCCTGCCGAGCTTGCCGGCAATCATGGCGTCGTCGGATCAGCTTGCCGGCAAGCTCGAGCGCCTGGCCTTGGACACCGTGGAGGCAGCACTCGTGATGAACCACATCGGCCAGGAGTTCGACGCCCTGGTGATCTCCGGATCGAAGCCTGCCAAGAACAACAACGGAAATGGCAACGGCAATGGCAACGGATCCGCGCACGGGCCGTACGGCGTCGTACAAATTGCCGAGCCCGCGATAACAGCCCGCTGCGACGGCGAAATGGAGTCCGGCACGAAAGTCCGCGTGAAACTGCTTGACGCGGACATCGCGAGCCGCCAAATCACCTTCGAACTGCTTCGGTAGCGACGTTCGTTCGCGAACCAAGACCGCGATCCGGGGTTTATTGCCCCCAGACGGTAGACTGTGTAAGTAGTAATGGATGCCCGGTCGTTGATTCAGATAATTTTTTGACGTCAACAAGCCCGCCCCTACGCGATCTTGAGATACACCAGCTGGTCCCCAGTGCCAGTATTTAGATAGCCCGCGATCGGCTTCCACTGGATTTGCTTGCGCCCATTCGTGCTCCGGAACGGCCCTGCCACCACCGTTGAGCACGCGGCGCAGCCCAAATGAATAAGGAAACTCCACTGTGAGTGAATTGCACACCCATGAAGTTCTGACAGACGGAACCGAAACGATCGAACCCGAGGAGACCATTTCCTCGGACGAAATACCCCACGAGATCGCAGAAAAGTCCTTCGCCGACTACAACGTCCGCGCCGACATCGTTGAATCGCTCGCCGACGCCGGGATCACCCATCCTTTCCCCATCCAGGCCATGACCCTCCCGGTCGCCTTGGGCGGACACGACATCATCGGCCAGGCCAAAACCGGCACTGGAAAGACGCTCGGCTTCGGCATCCCGGCCCTGCAGCGCGTCGTGGGTCCGGATGACGCCGGCTACGACAAGCTCGCTGTCCCGGGTGCTCCCCAGGCCCTTGTGATCGTACCTACCCGTGAACTTGCTGTTCAGGTGGCCAACGACCTCCAGACGGCGTCCCGGAAACGCAACGCGCGCATCGCCACCATCTACGGCGGCCGCGCTTACGAGCCGCAGATCGAAGCCCTGCAGAAGGGCGTCGAGGTTGTGGTCGGCACGCCCGGCCGTTTGATCGACCTCTACAAGCAGAAGCACCTGACCCTGAAGAACGTCCGCATGGTGATTCTCGACGAAGCGGACGAGATGCTTGACCTCGGATTCCTTCCAGACGTCGAGACCCTGATTGCCGGCACTCCCGCCGTCCGCCAGACTCTTCTCTTCTCAGCCACCATGCCCGGCCCGGTCATTGCCATGGCCCGTCGCTACATGACGCAGCCCACGCACATCCGCGCCGCGGACCCGAATGACGAAGGCCTGACGAAGCGGGACATCCGCCAGCTGATCTACCGCGCCCACAGCATGGACAAGATCGAGGTCGTGGCCCGCATCCTGCAGGCCCGCGGCCGCGGCCGCACCATCATCTTCACCAAGACCAAGCGCACCGCTGCCAAGGTTGCCGAAGAGCTCGTGGACCGCGGCTTCGCCGCCGCCGCCATCCACGGTGACCTCGGCCAGGGCGCCCGCGAGCAGGCCCTGCGCGCGTTCCGCAACAACAAGGTTGACGTCCTGGTCGCCACTGACGTCGCTGCCCGGGGCATCGACGTCGACGACGTTACGCACGTCATCAACTATCAGTGCGTCGAAGACGAAAAGATCTACTTGCACCGCGTCGGCCGCACCGGCCGCGCCGGCAACAAGGGCACCGCCGTGACCTTCGTCGACTGGGACGACATGCCCCGCTGGGGCCTGATCAACAAGGCGCTCGGCCTGAGCGTCCCGGAGCCGGTGGAAACCTACTCCTCCTCGCCGCACCTCTTCGAGGAGCTCGACATCCCCACCGGCACCAAGGGACGCCTGCCCCGCAACCAGCGCACCCTTGCGGGCGTCGACGCCGAGCTCCTCGAAGACCTCGGCGAGACCGGCAAGAAGAACTCCCGTTCCGGCAGCAATTCCGGGCGCGGACGCTCCGGTCGCGACGGCGGACGCGAAAGTGGAAGCCGCGGCGCCAAATCCGGCGATGCTCCCTCGCGTGAGGGCAACGGCGACGCCGGACGCAACCGCACCCGCCGCCGTCGTACGTCCGAAGGCGAAGCAGCCCCCGCTGAAGGTACTGCCGAGTCACACGCGACCCAGCCACAGTCCGGCGAGGACAAGCCTGCCCGCGCACGCCGTTCCCGCACCCGTCGCCGCAATGGCGAAGTAGTCACCGCTTCCGGCGCGTCCGCCGAGAGCACCGAGGCTTAACGGCTTCAATGACAGAAACTGTTTGGGCGCCGGACGGCAGCAATTTGGTGGTGCACGCGGACAACGCGGATTTCCTCCCGACGCTGCCGGACGGCGCCTTCACACTGATCTACGTGGACCCGCCCTTCAACACAGGCCGGGTCCAGCGGCGCCAGGAAACCCGCATGGTCCGCAACACCGACGGCGACGGCGACCGCGTCGGCTTCAAGGGGCGGTCCTATGACACCATCAAAGGCGCCCTGCACAGCTACGACGACGCCTTCAGCGACTACTGGTCCTTCCTGGAACCACGGCTCCTGGAAGCCTGGCGCCTGCTCGCCGACGACGGCACCTTGTACCTGCACCTGGACTACCGTGAGGTGCATTACGCCAAGGTGATGCTGGACTCGATCTTCGGCCGGGAGTGTTTCCTGAACGAGATCATCTGGGCTTACGACTACGGCGCCCGTGCCAAGAACCGTTGGCCCACCAAGCACGACAACATCCTCGTGTACGTCAAAAACCCCGCCGGATACCACTTCGACAACGCCGAGGTGGACCGCGAGCCGTATATGGCGCCCGGCCTGGTGACGCCGGCCAAACGGGAACTGGGAAAGCTTCCCACGGACGTGTGGTGGCACACCATCGTTTCGCCTACGGGCAGGGAAAAGACGGGCTATCCCACGCAAAAGCCGGAAGGACTTGTCCGCCGGATCGTGACGGCATCGAGCCGGCCAGGCGACTGGTGCCTGGACTTCTTTGCCGGTTCCGGCACGCTTGGTTCGGTCGCGGCGAAATTGGGGCGCAGGTTCGTGTGCGTGGACCAAAACGCGCCGGCTATCGATGTGATGCGCAAGCGTCTGGACGGCAAGGCCGTCTTCTCCCCCAACTAGTCCCCACCGCCACCCTCGCCTCGCAGGCTCGGCCAGGGAACCCTGGCGGCGTGGGCCCACCGCCACCCTCGCCTCGCAGGCTCGGCCAGGGAACCCTGGCGGCGTGGGCCCACGCATTTGTTGTCGCTCTGAGGACTGAGAACGACAACAAATGCCAGTCAGTCGGGCCGGAAGGTTAGCGGACTACGGTGCTTCCCGTGCCCAGTTCCTCGATGCGGGCCAGGACCTCCGGGGACGTCAGGTTCTCCCCGAGCAAATTCGGTTTGCCCGTTCCGTGGTAGTCGGACGAACCCGTCATGAACAACCCGTGCTCGGCGGCCATGCGGCGCAGGAACACGCGGCCTTCTTCAGGATTGTCGCGGTGTTCGACTTCCAGCCCTTGGAGGCCGGCGTCGATCATTTCCCTGTATGTCCGTTCCCCGACCACCCGGCCGCGGGCCGAGGCCACAGGGTGCGCGAAGACCGGGACGCCGCCGGCCGCCCGGACGAGTTCGACGGCGACCGCCGGGTCAGGTGCATAGTGCTGCACGAAGTAGCGGGAGTGGGAGGTCAGAATCGCGGTGAAAGCCTCGGACCGGTCTGCCACCGCGCCGGCAGCCACAAGGGCATCGGCGATGTGCGGGCGGCCCACGGTCGCACCGGGAGCCACATGGTGGATCACGTCGTCCCAGCTCAAGGGGTAATCCTCGGCCAGGAGCGTGACCATGCGTTTCGCCCGTGTGAGCCTCGCATCCTTCGCCTTGGTAATTTCTTCGAGCAAGCCGGGGTGCCCGGGATCATGAAGGTAGCTCAACAAATGGACGCTGATCCCCTCCCGCGTCCGGCAGGAAATCTCCATGCCCGGCACGAAAGCAATGCCGTACTCAAGGGCGGCGGTAGACGCCCCGCCCCAACCGTCAGTGGAGTCGTGGTCGGTCAGGGCCACCACATCCAGACCCGCGGCAGAAGCCGAAGCGATCACTCCAGCGGGAGCCTCGGTCCCGTCGGAAACATTGGAGTGCGCATGCAGGTCGATCTTCACTTTCCCAGCCTATTTGATCAGGGACCGCTTGGACCGTTGCGACGTTGGCCTAGCGCAGGGCTTTGATGGGACGATGGGATGGTGAAAGATGCAGAAAACACCCAAAACGGTGAAAACACAGCCTCCCAGCCGCTGGAGGAACGCGTCAACAACCGTTCCCAGCGGCCCACATCCGATGCCTTCAAGGCGTTCATGGCCAGCAATTGGGCGCCCGCGCCGCAGGTAACCCCTGCGCGCGACACCGTTGCAGACCATGCTGCCACGCGTCGTCGGGCCATTTCCGACAAATTTGCCGGTTTGCGCCTCGTCGTGCCTGCGGGTCCGCTCAAGGTCCGCTCGAACGATTGCGACTACCGTTTCCGCCCCCACTCCGGCTTCGCCCACCTCACGGGCTTGGGCCTGGACCACGAGCCCGATGCCGTGCTGGTCCTGGAACCCGTCGAGGAGGGAACCGGCGACGACGGCGGCAACCACCGTGCGACGCTCTACTTCCGTCCGTTGGCCGGCCGCGACACCGAACAGTTCTACGCCGACTCGCGTTCCGGTGAGTTCTGGATCGGAGCGCGTCCGACGCTCGCTGAATTCGAAGCGCGCCTTGGCCTCAGGACAGCGCATATCGACGAACTCGAGATGGCCATCACCAAGAATGTCGGTGCCCCGGAAATCGGCGGCATCGCCATCCGTCTGGTCCGCAAAGTTGACGAAAACATTGATGCACTCGTGGACACCGCCCGCTACAACACAGCCAAGGATCCGGACAACCTGGATCTCGGAGAACTCGATGCCCTGGACGAACTGCTGAGCGAGGCCCTCTCCGAATTGCGCTTGCTCAAGGACGCCTGGGAGATCGAGCAAATGAAGGTCGCCGTTGCCGCGACGGTGGAGGGCTTCGGCGACGTGGTCCGCGCCTTGCCCCGGGCGATGACCCACCACCGCGGTGAACGCGTCATCGAAGGCGCTTTCTTCGCGCGCGCCCGTGAGGAAGGGAACGAGCTCGGCTACGACACCATCGCGGCCGCGGGAAACAACGCCACCGTGCTGCACTGGACCCGGAACACGGGCAAGGTCAACGCCGGCGAACTGCTACTGCTGGACGCCGGAGTGGAGGCGGATTCGCTCTACACAGCAGACGTCACGCGGACCATTCCAGCCAACGGGAAATTCTCAGACGTCCAGCGCAAGGTCTATGAAGCGGTCCTTGACGCGGCCGACGCGGGATTTGCCGCAGCCCAGCCGGGAGTGAAGTTCCGCGACATCCATACCGCGGCCACCACAGTCCTTGCCGAGCGCCTCGCCGAGTGGGGCCTGCTGCCCGTCTCCGTGGAGGAAGCCATCAGCAGCGAGGGCCAGCAGCACCGCCGCTGGATGCCCCACGGTACCAGCCACCACCTTGGCTTGGACGTCCACGACTGTGCCCAGGCCAAACGTGACCTCTACCTGGACGGAGTGCTCACCGCGGGCATGGTCTTCACCATCGAACCGGGGCTCTACTTCAAGAACGAGGACCTCGCCATTCCCGAGGAGTACCGCGGAATCGGTGTCCGGATCGAGGACGACATCCTGATGACTGTTGACGGTCCCGTCAACCTCAGCGCGGCCCTCCCCCGCAAGGCCGACGATGTCGAGTCCTGGATGGCGGGCATCTACCAGGATGCTGAATCCTAGCCACTGAAGCAGAACGCGGGAGGCGGGCTACCGGATACTGATCCGGTAGCCCGCCTCTTTTGCTTGCGCCGTCCTAGTAGTGGTGGCGGGCAGCGATCTCGCCGGACTGCCCAAGCGGCGTGATGGCTGGGCGATGCTTGCGGCTAGTCCTTGGCGGTGTCCTCGCCGTTGGCGCCTTGCTCGCTGTTTCCGCCGTCGTTCACCCGCACACCGTACTGTGGCCTGCCGTCCGGAAGGTCCGGGTAGCGGACAGCGGCTGTCGGCCGCGCTGCCTCGACTGGGGCATCCGGAACCGGACGGGCTGCCTCGCCGGCCGTTCCCTGCCCGGTCTCGGGGCTGCGCTGGCCATAGGGGTCCTGCCAGGACGCCGGTCGTTCCGGACCCGGGCGCTTCGAATTACCTGGCTGGACCGGCGGGTTCTGGTGGTCCAGCGGAGGGTATGCCTGCGGAGGCCGTCCAAACGCTGCCTCGGAGGGATTCATCGGCAGTTGGTGAAGGAGACGGCGGGCTTCCTGTGATGCTTCCAACGCGACAATGACGTCATAGTTGGTCGCTACGACCTGACTGGTGGAGGTGAAGTCCCGCTTCCCGCGCTGTGCGGCGTAGGTGACGATCCCAAAAAGCATGAAGAAGGCCGCACCCATGAGTACCGAGGTAACAATCGAGAACGGTCCCCCAGCCGGGGTGAAGAACGAAAGCATGACCCCGACGAAGAGGCCGAACCACATACCGCTCAGGGCACCCGACAACGCGACACGCGGGTAGCTGAGCCGTCCTGTGACCCGCTCCACCATTTTGAGGTCGTTTCCCACAATGGAGACATGTTGGACCGGGAACTGCTGGTCGGCCAGATAATCCACCGCCTTCTGGGCATCAAGATAGGAGGTGTAGGAGCCAACAGTGTCGCCCTTGGGGACGCTGCGGGATTCCTCCGTGGCCTTGGGGGCACCGAAAATGTTCGCCATATCCCCCATTCTGTCCTATACACATGTGAACCGGCTGAAATTCAGCTAAAGGAGAGCAGACTCGGTAGCCTGTAAGGGTGAGCAGAAATCCTTCACGCATCTTTGTTGCGCGCTTGCTCGGCCTCGACGTCTTCGACCCCTTGGGCGATCGCCTGGGCCGGCTGCGTGATGTCGTGGTGCTCTCGCGCGGCTTGCGCGGAGCCCCGCACGCTGTGGGTATCGTGGTGGAAGTTCCGGGCAAGAAGCGGGTCTTCGTCCCCATGACCCGGCTGACGTCCATGGACCAGAGCCAGATCATCTGCACCGGGTTGGTCAATCTGCGCCGATTCCAGCAACGCGGCGCCGAGCAACTCGTGGTGGGCGAACTCTTTGACCGCAAGGTGACACTCAAGGACGGCAGCGGCGACGCCATCATCGAAGACATCGCCATGGACCAGCAGCGCAACGGCGACTGGCTGGTCTCCAAGCTCTTCGTTCGCCGTGGCACATCCACCTCAAGGCTAAGGGGGCTGCGTCGGGGCCACACGCTGCTGGTGGACTGGGCGGACACGCTACAAGGCTCCGATAACGATCCACAGGGTGCCAGCCATTTCGTGGCCACGCACGAGGACCTCAAGCCTGCAGACTTCGCCGATGCGCTGCAGGAAATGTCAGACAAGCGCAGGATCGAGGTGGCCAGTGAGCTCCAGGATGAACGGCTGGCCGACGTGCTCCAGGAATTGCCGGAAGAGGACCAGGTAACACTGCTGTCCGCGCTGGACAATGAACGTGCCGCAGACGTGCTGGAAGAAATGGACCCGGACGACGCCGCGGACCTGCTGGCTGATTTGCCCTCCGCAAAAGCGGAGGAACTGCTGCTCTTGATGGAGCCCGACGAGGCCGACGACGTCCGTAGGCTCCTGCAGTATGACGAAGACACAGCCGGCGGTCTGATGACCCCTGTCCCGGTCATCCTTCCCCCGGAAGCTACGGTCGCTGAAGCGCTGGCTCATGTTCGCAGCGAGGAACTCTCCCCTGCCCTGGCTTCGGCCATCTTTATTTGCCGCCCACCCTTGGAGACCCCCACAGGGCGTTTCCTCGGCGTCGTGCATATCCAGCAGCTGCTCCGGAGCGCACCGCCGGAGCAGCTGGGCAGCATCGTGGACAAGAACCTCGAACCGGTTTCGGATCACGCAAGCGTCAGCGAGGTCAGCCACACCATGGCCTCTTACAACCTCAATTCCCTCCCGGTAGTCAACAGCGCCGGCCGCTTGGTGGGGGCGGTGACTGTTGATGACCTCTTGGACCGTTTGCTCCCGGACGACTGGAGAACCCACGAAGATGGAGCCCCGATCAGGAAACTAGGAGGTCGAATTGGCTGAGAAGCACACCACCGGCGGGCTGGACACCCCGCTCGAGCTGCGTTCCCGCATGCTGCCGAATTTCAGCAGCGATCCCGATGCGTTCGGCCGCTTCGCCGAGCGCTTTGCCCGCTACATGGGCACGGCCAACTTCCTGTTCTACATGACGATCTTCGTCATTGTCTGGATCGCGTTCAATGTGGTCGGCCTGTTCGGTCTCCAGTGGGATCCCTACCCGTTCATCCTCCTCAATCTCTTCTTCTCCACGCAGGCCTCCTACGCAGCCCCCCTCATCCTGTTGGCCCAGAACCGCCAGGACGACCGGGACCGTGTGACCATCGAGCAAGACCGCGCCCGCGACGAGCGTAACCTTGCGGACACGGAGTACCTGACCCGCGAGGTGGCGGCACTTCGCATCGTCCTGCGCGAGGTGGCCACCAGGGACTACGTGCGGGCCGAACTCCGCTCGCTGCTGTCGGATTTGCTCGAAGCGCAGGAGGAGATGGGCACAAACAAGGCCAATGGCTCGAACGATGGCGACAAAGACAAAGCCAAAGACAAAGTAAAGGACAAGCGCGACAAACAGCGCAATCCCCGGACACAGCAAATCCCGAAAGTCCACCCCGCCCATTCAAGTGCCACACAGCCCGAATCCGGGCTCTCCGCGGTCGGCACCTCGCCGAACCCAGGTTCCCCCACCCAGCCTGAAAGCTGAAGATCCTCCACATGAGCACACCATCCGTCGAGGCCCTCAACGCTGCCTTGGCAACCGTCATCGACCCCGAGCTTCGCCGTCCCATCACTGAGTTGGGGATGCTGGAGGCGGTGGAAGCCAACTCGGACGGAACTGTCCGGGTGGCGGTGCTGTTGACCATCGCCGGCTGCCCCTTGCGGGAGACAATCACGGCTGACGCCACGGCTGCCCTGGCGCGGGTGCCGGGCGTGACGGGCGTCGAGGTCGAGCTCAAAGTCATGACGCAGGTTCAACGCGATGCCCTCAAGGAACGGTTGCGCGGCGCCGGCGGCCAGCGCGGAATCCCTTTCAACGAACCGGGCTCCCTGACGAAGGTGTTCGCGGTGGCCAGCGGCAAGGGTGGTGTGGGAAAGTCCTCGGTGACCGTCAACTTGGCGTGTGCCCTTGCGGCCCAGGGGCTGCGCGTAGGAATCGTCGACGCCGATGTCCATGGCTTCTCCGTCCCGGCTCTCATGGGAATCACGCAGCAGCCCACCCGCGTTGACGACATGATCCTCCCGCCGGTGGCCTACGGCGTAAAAGTGATCTCTGTCGGAATGTTTGTTTCGGGGAACAAGGCGGTGGCTTGGCGTGGCCCCATGTTGCACCGGGCACTGGAACAGTTCCTGACCGATGTCTATTTCGGTGACCTCGATGTCCTGTTTTTGGATCTTCCGCCCGGCACCGGCGACATCGCCATCTCGGTGGCGCAGTTGCTTCCCAACGCCGAAATCCTGGTGGTGACCACCCCGCAGGCAGCCGCAGCGGATGTCGCCGAGAGGGCCGGCACCATCGCAACGCAGACGGGCCAGAAACTTGCCGGCGTCGTGGAAAACATGTCCTTCCTGGACATGCCCGACGGCGGCAGGATGGAATTGTTCGGCAGTGGCGGCGGGCTGGTGCTGACTGAGCGGCTGAGCGCCGCCGTCGGAGCCGAGGTGCCGCTGTTGGGGCAAATCCCCTTGGACATCCGTTTGCGCGAAGGCGGCGACGCGGGGCGCCCGGTGGTGTTGACGGCTCCTGAGACGGCCGCAGCGCAGGCCCTTCAGAGCATCGCGGGCAAGCTCAACGCCAAGCCCCGCGGGTTGGCCCGAATGTCGCTCGGGATCCAGCCGAAGTAATCCCTAGGTGGCCTCGGAATCGAAGGGCGCCTTTTCACCGGCGGAGAGCCGTTCAACAACCCGCTCGGGAGCTTTCGGCGCGATATCCACGGCTACTGCAGCAACGGGCGCACCTTCGCTGACAGGCTTCGTGTCATCGTCGAGCAGCGCTTCCTTGATGATGCGGCGGGGATCATATTGACGAGGGTCATATTTCTTCCAGTCGACTTCATCGATGTCGATGCCGACTTCTTCCTTGATCTGTTCACGGGCTCCGGACGCCATGCGCCGCAGTTCCTTGACCAGATTCGCCAGCTTCCGGGTGTATTCAGGCAAGCGACTGGGACCGATCACGATTACGCCGATGATCAGCAGGATCAGAAACTCCGGGCCATTGATTCCAAACACGTATCGAAGATTACCTTGTCCGCTAGTCCGCTCAGAACCCTGCCAGGCCAGCCAGCGCCCGTAGTCCCCGTTGCACCCGTTCATTCCACGTGCCTGGGTTGCCGGCGGAGGGCCGGGCCAGGAGCGAATCTCCTGCCCTCACAAGCTCGGGAACCGCCCCCGCAGTTTGCTCGGCCGGCAGCTCGGAGGAATAGCGCAGGACAGCCACCGGAGAGGCGTAGACGGCCTGCCACAGGGCTCCCTGGCTGATGGACAGCCTTGTCCCGGGGGTGCCGCTGCCTTCCAGGTGCTCTTCCACCAGGGTCGCGTGGTGGTCTCCGCTGCTCAAGTGCAGCTCGATGGCGGGGTGCCCGTCCTGCATCATGGCCCGGGCGGATACCACGTGGTATCCCATGTTTGCCATGTCCGGGCATGCCCAGCCGTCCTTCCGAAGTTCCGCCAGCTGCTGCCCGGTCAGGCTGACAGTTCCCGCCACGGTGACAGGCAGGCCGAGCTGCGAACCGGTCACTGCGAGCTGCTGCTCGGTGTTGCCGGCCAGGGTTGAACCGAGCAAGGTCCGGACTTCCTGATCTCCGCGGTTGGAAGCCTGGGGCGTGGCGTCGCCGCCGATCGCATAGGCGGCCACCGCCAGGATTCCGGCACTGATAGCGAGCCCGCTTGCCGTGGCACTGACAAGCCGTACGCCACGCCAGACGCTTCGCTGGACCGGCCTGCGCCCGGGCGACTCGGTTTGCGCCAAGCGTTCGGTGTGTTCGAGCAGCCGGTTGGTCAAATCCCGGCTGGCTTCGGGGACCTCGGCACGCCTAAGGCGCTCCAGGTACTGGCGTTCACGAAGGACGGCAGCCTGGCATTCAGAGCATTCCTGCAGGTGGCCGGGGGTGCGGCTGTGCCGGATAGTTCCCCGGTTCAAGCCACCTCGTCGTCCGTTCAGCAGACCCATCGCTGGCTAAAGGAGACCGGCGATGCGGGGCATTTTCAGCCGTGGCTTGCGGGTTTGGACCGGACGCGGATCCCGGTGCGCCAGCTTTTCGCGGAGCATGGTCCGGCCGCGGTGGATGCGGGACCTGACGGTCCCGAGTTTCACGCCCAGGGCTTCGGCAACTTCGTCATAGGAGAGGCCTTCAAGATCGCAAAGCACGACGGCGGCGCGAAAGTCCGGCGGGAGTTCTTCAAGGGCGCGCTGGACGTCAAGGTCCAGGTTGTTCAACTCGAAGCTCTGCTCGGGCCCGGGCTCACGGCCGGGCAACCGGGATTCGGCGTCTTCGGCCAAGGCATCGAAGCGGATGCGGCTCTTCCGCCGTGCCTGGTCGAGGAAGAGGTTGGTGGTGATCCGGTGCAACCAGCCGTCGAGCGTCCCCGGCTTGAAGTTTTCGAGCGAACGGAAGACGCGGACAAAGACTTCCTGGGTGAGATCCTCGGCGTCGAACTTGTTTCCCGTCAGCCGATAGGCAAGACGGAAGACTTTGGCCGAGTGGTTCTCCACCACTTCTTCCCAGGTAGGTCTGACCCATTCTTCCGCGGGCGGGGCCTGGTCGGTTGAACCCAGGACTGCTTCCGTCGTCTGGACTGGCGCAGCACTTGATGCCCGCATCGTCCACTCCCCTCAACTGTTTGTCGTCCTGCCGGTCACTCAGGAGTTCGTTGCCGACCGTCACTTGGATGGCCGGACCTACATCATCCCAGTTTTGTCTGGGATTTTGCTGATCACGGGTCCGTTTTCCCGCAGAGCGAACATCGTCCGAAGGACACCCGCACGCCGCCGGGAAGACACAGAATTAGCGGCCGGGGGTGTCCGGGCTGAGCGGCCGGGAGCCAGTAGTCTGGAAGCAACACCCCTCTGCCTGGAAAGCGAACCCCCATGAGTGCCGATAAGTCAACCAGCTGGTCCTATGCAGAAGATCTGCCTGCCGAGGACGACGTGTTGCTTCGCGCCCGTGAACGGTCGTTCGAGCTGGGCGTTACTCCAGTCAGCCCCGGCGTCGGCGCTGTCCTGACGGTACTCGCGGCGGCATCGAAGGCGCAGACCGTTGTGGAGGTCGGTTCCGGGGCAGGAGTGTCCGGCGTGTGCCTTCTGCGTGGCCTCAGCCCCCAAGCTGTCCTGACAACGATCGACGTCGACGTCGAGCACCTTAAAGCCGCGCGCGAGGCCTTCCTGGAGTCGGGCAGTCCCGCGAACCGGACCCGGACCATTTCCGGCCGCGCAGCCGATGTCTTGCCGCGCCTCACCGATTCCGCTTACGACCTCGTGTTCATCGACGCTGACAAGCCCAACTTTCCCGGATACGTCGAGCAGGCCATCAGGTTGCTCAAGTCCGGCGGAACGCTGGTCATCAATGACGCTTTGGACAAGGACAAGGTTTCCAACCCGGCCGCCAGGGACAGCACCACAGTGGTGTTGCGCCAGATCGGCAAGGCCATCCGCGATGACGAGCGCCTCTCCTCGGCAATGCTTCCCACTGGTGACGGTTTGCTGGTAGCAGTCAAGAAGTAGTCTGCTCCCGCCATACCCCAAGCTTAAACATCAAAGCAGGGCGCCGGCTCTTCTGCCGGGCCCTGCCCAGTGAATCTATTCGGTAACGCCTACGAGGCATTCCTTGAGGTTCGCCGCTTCTGCTGCGTTGAGTTCGACCACTAGCCGTCCTCCGCCTTCGAGCGGCACACGCATGATCAGGCTGCGGCCCTCTTTGGTTACTTCCATAGGGCCGTCGCCAGTACGTGGTTTCATAGCCGCCATTAGGAAAATCCCCTCCAGTTGTCCCAAATCCCGCCAACCCGGCCGGGCTGGCTCCGCGTGGAATTTACGGCGTCGACAGTCTTGGCTGTTCAGTCGTCTCAGTCGTCGCCGCCGAGCACCCGAGGGTGCTTTTTGTCCTTGCTTGTGTCCATTATCTCGTAATTACCCGCCCGTAGCTAATTGATGGACTTTTCCCGGCGGGCCGCGATCGCTCTTGAACAGGCCAAACGCCCCCCGGCGTCACGGAGGATAGTCTCCGCCGCCCGGCAGCGGAGCCCACGCCCACAGCCAGACAATCCAGACGATCTGAAGGAGGACGAACATGACCACCACCGTGCCACGGTAGGCCTTCGAACGAGACAACCATGCCGCGCTGAGCGCCAGGGGGAACAACGGCAGGAGCATCCGGAACGTACTCGTCTGCGGGTGCAGGAAAGCCAGCAGGTACGCCATGTAGCACGTGCACCACAGCCGCAGTTCAGTGCCCAAGGCCCGGACCGGCTTGCTCAGCATCATCAGGGCAAAGACCGCCACGAACATAAACGGCGCCAGCGTCCCGAGCACGGGCCCGAAGAGCATTTGGCCGGTCTCGAACCACGGCTTGAAGGGAACAAGGTCATCCCCACGCCACACGGTTTCGGTCTTCGTGTAGGCCAGCGGATCGCCGGTGACTGCCCAGGCAATGGCCGGCCAAGCGAGCGCGCCCGCCACGCTGACCACTACCAGCCCGGTCAGCGATGCAAGTTCCCGGAGCGCGGGAGCAGCCAATTCCCTGGGCACGGTGGTCAGCTCCGGACGGCGTCCGAACCTCCTCCAAAGGCGATTCAGCAAGAGCACCCCGACCATCGCCGCGAAAGGCACACCAGTGGGCCGCGATAGGCACATGAGCAAGACCACGGGCATCGCTGCAAGGTACTTGCGGCGCACCACGAGCAGAAGGGAGCCCGCCAGCAGCAGGATATTGAGGGATTCCGCGTAGGGGACCTGCAGGATGGGCGAGACGGGGAATGTCGAGAAAAAAACGACTGCCCAGAGCGCAGTGCGGCGCCCGGTGTATTCCCGGAACAGCTTGTAAACCACCATGGCCGCCCCGAGCCCGGCGACCATGGCAATCGTCGTTAAAGCCGGCAGGGTTGCCAATCCGGTGAGGGCTCCGAGTGCCCTGGCGAGGTAGGGAAACAGGGCGTAGAAGGCCCAGGAATTTTCCGCGACATTGCCGCTCGCATTCAGCGGCAGGACAGACGGATAACCGTTGTCGGCCGCTTGGGCGTACCAGCGTCCATCCCAGATCGTGATGAAGTTCCAGTAGTCAGGTGTTGGCGGAAACCACGGATTGACGCCTTGCTGCAATGCCGCAGCCATGAAGATGCACGCGCTGACAAGCCTCGCGGCGATGTAGATGAGGGCGATCTGGACCCACCACGGCCAAGCCGCGGCATGAGCTCCTACGCGGCGCAGCGTACTCTTCGAGGAGCGCGTTCCGAGGGACGGGGTCACGCTGTCGGTTCTTCCTGGTTCCTGGCTGTTTCAAGGGAGCGCTTCAGCCGGTCGATTTCCCTCTCCTGCGCGGTGAGTTGATCCCTCAACTCATCGAGCACCTGATCAACCTGGTCCATCCGGTAGCCGCGCAGGCCCAGGGCAAACCGTACGCGGTCGACGTCGGACGCCTTGGCTCCGGCCGGTAGCAGAACCGGCGGCAGGTTCGGGACTGGTTCATCCAACCCGGCGCCGGAGTTGCGGCTGGACCGGGCCATTCCGGCACCGAGAAACAACACGGCACCGGCAATGGCGATCGCGAGAAAGACCAAGAAGAAGCTCACAACACCATCGTGCCAGACTCAGCTGAGAGCTCAGGCAACGCTACTCCGGGCGCTGGTCGCCATTGGTCGAGGGCGGACGCGGGACGCCGTGCAGCACGCGGTGCACGGCATCCGCCGGATCGTCAACCAGCTGGATGAGGTCCAGGTCCTTCGCGGAGACCATGCCTTCGGCCACCAAAGTCCCCTTGATCCATTCGATCATCGGGCTCCAGAAGTCAACACCCAACAGGACGATGGGGAACGACGTCACTTTGCGGGTCTGCACCAGGACCATGGCCTCGAACAGTTCGTCCAAGGTCCCCAAGCCGCCCGGCAGGACGATGAAACCTTGCGCGTACTTCACGAACATGGTCTTTCGGGCGAAGAAGTACCTGAAGTTGATACCCAGGTCCACCCACCGGTTCAGACCCTGTTCAAACGGCAGTTCGATGCCCAGGCCCACGGACACTCCATTGCCTTCCACAGCACCCCTGTTGGCGGCTTCCATGGATCCGGGGCCGCCTCCTGTGATGACGGCGACGCCGGCTTCGGCGAGATGGCGGCCGACTTGCACGCCCATGTCGTAAAAGCCGGTTCCTGGCTTGGTGCGGGCGGAACCGAAGACGCTGACCGCCGGGCCAAGCTCTGCCAGTGCACCGAACCCTTCGACGAATTCGCTCTGGATTCGAAGTACCCGCCACGGGTCGGTGTGAATAAAGTGGTCCGCTCCCCGCGTGTCCAGGAGCCGTTGGTCCGACATCGGCATGGCGGCCTGTTTGCGCCGAAGCTCCAAGGGTCCTTTGTGCTTGGCTGGCGGTTCCGCGGCAACGGCAGGAGCTGACGCTGCCGTTCCGTTGCCCGTGGCTTTGCCGTTAGCGTCTGGACTTGGAACCTGGGGCTGGCTGGTACTCATTGACATAGGCTAGCGCGGATGGCGGGTACTACTGTTCCAGCGCTGCTCTCTTGTTCGTGTTGCCGCACGCGGCTGCACTCCTTCCTGCCAACAAACTGCAAGAGAGGTATCTGTTGAATCACGATCTGCGGAAGTTGTTGTGAGCTGGCTCATCATAGGGCGTTTCTTCGCTAGATTCGACGTATGACTACTCAAGCCTCCAGCGAAACCCTCGTCTCCCTGAATGGCGTCAACAAGCACTACGGTCAACTGCATGTCCTCAAGGACATCAACCTCCAGGTCAAGAAGGGCGAGGTTGTGGTTGTCATCGGGCCGTCGGGCTCGGGTAAGTCGACGCTGTGCCGGGCCATCAACCGGCTCGAGACCATCGACACGGGCGAGATCTCGATCGACGGCAAGAAACTTCCCGAGGAAGGCAAGGAACTCGCCCTCCTCCGTGCCGACGTCGGGATGGTCTTCCAGTCCTTCAACCTGTTCGCGCACAAGACGATCCTCGAGAACGTCACCCTGGGTCCGATCAAGGTCAAGAAACTGGACAAGGCAACCGCGGACAAGGAAGCCATGGCGTTGTTGGAGCGGGTCGGCGTCGGGCAACAGGCACCCAAGTTGCCGGCACAATTGTCCGGCGGCCAGCAGCAGCGTGTGGCAATCGCGCGGGCCCTCGCCATGAAACCGAAGGTCATGCTGTTCGATGAGCCGACCTCCGCCCTTGACCCGGAAATGATCAACGAGGTCCTGGACGTCATGGTCCAGCTGGCCAAGGAAGGCATGACCATGATCGTGGTCACCCACGAGATGGGCTTTGCCAGGAAGGCTGCGGACCGTGTGGTCTTCATGGCGGACGGCCAGATCGTGGAAGACGCCAAACCCGAGGAATTCTTCACCAATCCCCAGAGCAACCGTGCCAAGGATTTCCTCTCGAAACTCCTGACCCACTAGCACCCACCGCACCCGGGCCGCAGTGCGGCCGCACAATGAAAGGAACATCATGAAGGCTTTTATCACCCGGAGGAAATCTCTTCTGGTCGCCGCAAGTGCAGTGCTCGCCCTGTCGCTGAGCGCATGTGGGGGAAGCGGCGGCGGCTCCACGGCGCCGAGCAGTGCGTCCGCACCTTTCACCGTGGCTCAGAATGTGTCCATCACGGGCAGCCCGACATTCGACACCATCAAATCGAATGGGAAAGTCCGGATCGGCGTGAAGCAGGATCAGCCCGGCTTGGGATTCAAAGATGCTGCGACCGGCGAGTACAGCGGCTTTGACATCCAGATTGCCCAGTGGATTGCGGCATCCCTTGGCTTCTCCCAGGACAAGATCGAATACAAGCCAATCCCTTCCGCCAACCGCGAGTCAGCCATTACCAACGGCGACATCGACTATTACGTCGGGACGTACTCCATCACTGACAAGCGCAAGCAGCTGATCGATTTCGCGGGTCCCTACTTCGTGACCGGCCAGGGCCTGCTGGTCAAGAAGGACAACACGTCCATCAACAGTGAGAAGGACCTCTCCGGCAAGAACGTCTGCTCGGCCACCGGTTCCACGCCGATTCAGAACATCAAGGCGAACTTCCCCAGCACCAAGACCACAGAGTTCGACACGTACTCGCAGTGCGTCGAAGCCCTCAAGAGCGGTCAGGTCGACGCCGTCACCACCGACCAGGCCATCCTGCTCGGCTACGCTGCCCAGGAGCCGGACAGCCTGAAGGTCGTCGGCCAGCCATTCACCGTTGAGAAGTACGGTGTCGGCCTGAAGAAGGGCGACACTGCGCTGCGCCAGTTCATCAACAAGATGTTCACCGATGGCGGATCCACGTGGCAGAAAATCTACGACTCCACCCTGGGGCAGTCCGGCACCAAGGTCACCCAGCCCGCAGTGGACAACTACTAAGCCAATGTTGAGGGGGCGGCTCAAAGCCGCTCCCTCGGATGTCCCCTCAAATATCGGCTGAAAGCGACCATTCTGTGAATACGCTGCTGAACAACTCGGATCTCTTTATCACGGGGTTCCGGAACACCCTCATACTCTTCTTCTTTGCCGGGATCTTTGCCTTGATCCTGGGCACCATCGTGGCAACACTGCGTGTTTCTCCGATCCCTGCGATGCGCGCCGCAGCCACGCTGTATATCAACGTGGTGCGCAACACCCCGTTGACGCTGGTCCTGTTCTTTTTTGCCTTGGGCTATCCGAAGCTCGGCCTCGTCGAAATTGATTTCATGACTGCCGCTACCGTTGGCCTCAGCCTATACACGGCCACGTACGTGGCCGAGGCCGTACGCTCCGGCATCAACACCGTTCCCGTGGGCCAAGCCGAAGCTGCCCGCGCCATCGGACTGACGTTCACGCAAACGCTCACGGTCGTGATCCTCCCCCAGGCTTTCCGCGCGGTCATCCCGCCCATGTTCAGCGTGTTCATTGCATTGCTCAAGAACACCACGGTGGCTGCAGGATTTTCAGTGGCCGAAGCGGGGGCCATTCGGTCAAACCTTTCCGAGCGCGGGGAACCCGCCATGGCCGGACTGCTCTGGGTCGCACTAATATTCGTTCTGATCGTTTTCATCCTTTCCTTCGCACAGCGAAAGCTTGAAAAGAAATGGAAGGTGGCCCGATGAGCTCGGTTCTCTTTGACGCCCCGGGGCCAAAAGCGCGCGCACGCTACAGGATTCTCGGCGTCGTAACCGCCCTGGTCATCATTGCCATCGTCGGGTTCATCGTCCTCCGCTTCGCTCAAAGCGGGCAGTTCGATGCGAAGAAATGGCAGTTGTTCACCTTCCCGCTGGTGCAGCAGACCATCGTCCAGTCGGTAGGTGCAACGCTTTCCGCTTTTGCCACGGCAGCCGTGTTCAGCCTTGTCCTCGGTGTCTTCCTGGCGTTCGGCCGGCTCTCCGACCGCAAGTGGATCAGCATGCCTTGCTACGGGTTCACGGAACTCTTCCGTGCCGTTCCCTTGCTGATCCTCATGATGATCTTCTACTACGGACTACCCCAGCTGGGCGTCCAGGGCATCACGCCTTTTACGGCAGTCGTTGCCGGCCTGGTGCTGTACAACGGATCGGTGCTGGCGGAAGTCTTCCGCGCCGGCATTGAATCGCTTCCCCGCGGACAGAGCGAGGCCGGCTATGCCATCGGCTTGCCCAAGAGCGCGGTGATGACGAACATCCTGCTTCCGCAGGCGGTCCGCTCGATGCTCCCGGTGATCATTTCCCAGCTCGTGGTCATTCTCAAGGACACGGCGTTGGGCTTCATCGTGACCTACAACGAAATCCTCTTCCAAGCGAAATACTTCGGAAGCCAAGCCCAGTACGGCTCGCCCATCATCCCCTCCGCCATCATTGCCGGCGTGCTGTACGTGGGCATGTGCCTGATCCTCGCGGGCATCGCCAAGTGGCTTGAAAGCCGGATGCGCCGCAACGTCAAAGTGGTGAAGGTAGCCAGATCGGAAATTGTGGCGGCCGAGGGCTAGCCAAAACGTGGGTGTGGCCCGCGGGGCCACACCCACGTTCGCAGTTAAACGTTAGTCGGCCAGCCACAGACGAAGGGCGCGGAGGCACTCGCGGATGGCATCGGCGTCGACGTGTTCATTGTCCTTATGGGCCAGCAGCGGATCGCCGGGGCCGAAATTGACTGCGGGAACGCCTAGTTCACTGAAGCGCGCGACGTCGGTCCAACCGTATTTGGGTTTGGGATCGGCGCCGACGGCGGCAACGAAGGACGCGGCAGCCGGGTGGTTGAGGCCGGGCCTGGCGCCAGCGGCGGCGTCGGTGCGGACCACGTCGAAGCCCTCCAACAGTTCACGGACGTGGGCTTCGGCTTGGTCCGGGGTCTTGTCCGGCGCGAATCGGTAGTTGATTTCCACCACGCAGCGGTCCGGAATCACGTTGCCTGCGGTACCGCCGTTGATCTTCACGGCATTGAGGCTTTCCCGGTAGTCGAGCCCGTCCACGTTGACAGTGCGCGGTTCGTAGGCAGCCAAGCGGCTGAGGATGGGCGCGGCAGCGTGGATCGCATTGCTGCCCATCCACGCCCGGGCCGAGTGGGCCGCCTCCCCCACCGTGGTGGCTTCGAAGCGGCTAGTGCCATTGCAGCCACCTTCCACGGTGCCGTCAGTGGGTTCGAGGAGGATCGCGAAGTCACCTTCCAGGAGATGGCCGTGGTTCCGTACCAAGCGAGCAAGGCCGCTCTTGACGGCTTCGACTTCCTCATGGTCGTAGAAGACGAACGTGACATCCTTGCCCGGCTCGGCACCGCCGTCGAACATGGTGGCCGCGAGGGCAAGCTGTACCGCAACTCCGCCCTTCATGTCGGTTGCGCCGCGTCCGTATAGATTCCCTGTGCCCGCGATGCCGGACTCCCACGTCGACGGCACTGTGCCTAGTGAACCTTCCACGGTGGGCAACGGTACGGTATCGAGGTGGCCGGCAAGGATGACCCGCTCAGGACGTCCAAGCTCGGTTCGGGCAATGATGGCGTCGCCATCCCGCACCAACCGCAGCCCCGGGATCGTGCGAAGGGCAGACTCGACGGCGTTCGCCAACGCGGATTCGTTGCCGGACACGCTGTTGATGTCCATGAGCGCTGCGGTCAGCAACGCGACGTCTTGCCGGAGGTCAAGAAGAATCGGAGTAGTTTCGACGGTCACTTGTCCACTGTATCCCGCGATCCCGCGCGAATTGCGACCCTTGGGACCACACTCGGTTTCGAGGCAGCCAGCGGCTCTCGATAGACTTGCAGCATGACTGAAACCGCTGCCTCAGCCGCACCCGATAGCGCATCTGCAAACCACCGTTCCGCCTATGGCTTTGGCCTGGCCACCATCGCCACCTCCGACGCCGGAGAAGCGACAGTACTGGACGCATGGTTTCCGGCGCCGGCCCTGGGCGTAGCGGCCGAGTCCCTGCGAACGGTGGAGCATGCGGATGAATCGTTGACCAGCCTTGCTTCTGATAGCCGCGACGCCGACCGCGGGACGGAGCAGAAGGTTGTCTTCGCCCAGATCAACCTGGATGAAGCCCCCGCGGACACCGTGGACGCCTACTTGCGCCTTCACTTGCTCTCGCACCGCCTGGTCCAGCCCAACAGCATCAACCTGGACGGTATCTTCGGCAAGCTCCCCAACGTTGTGTGGACCAACTTCGGTCCCGCCGCGGTGGACGGTTTTGAAGCGACTCGCGCCCGCCTCCGCAAGCGCGGCGCGGTCACCGTGTATGGAGTGGACAAGTTCCCCCGTATGGTGGACTACGTCGTCCCCAGCGGCGTCAGGATAGCTGACGCAGACCGTGTCCGTTTGGGCGCCTACCTCTCCGAAGGCACCACCGTCATGCACGAGGGCTTCGTGAACTTCAATGCCGGCACGCTTGGCACCTCCATGGTGGAAGGCCGCATCTCCGCAGGGGTGGTGACCGGTGACGGCACCGACGTCGGCGGCGGCGCCTCCATCATGGGCACCCTGTCCGGTGGCGGCAAGGAAAAGATCGCCCTGGGTGAGCGTGTACTGCTGGGGGCGAATTCCGGCGTGGGCATCAGCATCGGCGATGATTCCGTGGTTGAAGCCGGCCTCTACGTCACGGCAGGAACCCGCGTACGGATCCTCGGCCCAAAGGACGCCAACGGCGAGGACACCAGCAGCATCATCAAGGCCGTGGAACTCTCGGGCATGCCGAACCTGCTGTTCCGCCGCAACTCCAGCACGGGTGAAGTCGAGGTCCTCCCCCGCAAGGGACAGACGGTGGAGCTCAACGAAGCCCTTCACATCAACTAGCTGATATCTGGATGCGCCGTCTCCGACGCACCATCATCTTGTTGCTGGCGCTTGCCTTGGTGGCTGGCGCCTTCTACGCCGTGGTGACTGTACTGCAGCGCTCCGAAACCCTGGTTACGGAGCGCTGCACCGCCGTCGTCGGCTCGGATTCCTACGAGTTGGCGACGGACCAGGCGGCAAATGCCGCCCTGATCGCGGCTATCTCAGTGAAACGGGGGCTGCCACCTCGCGCTGCCACCATTGCTGTCGCCACCGCCATGCAGGAATCCAGGCTGCGCAACATCGGCCACGGCGACGAGGTAGGCCCCGATTCGCGCGGGCTGTTCCAGCAGCGTCCGTCCCAGGGATGGGGGACCGAGGCGCAGGTCATGGATCCCGTTTACGCGACAAACGCTTTCTACGACCACCTGGTGAAGATACCCGGCTACGAGACCATGGCGATCACCGATGCTGCGCAAGCGGTCCAGCACTCCGCATTCCCTCAGGCCTACGCGCAGCATGAAGCCATGGGCCGCGCCTACGCGTCTGCCCTGACCGGACACTCCGAAAGGGCTCTGGACTGCACGCTCCGCGCCGCGGACACTGCCGGTGATCCGAACGCCGTTGTGGATGCGATGACGACGGCGTTCGGGTCCCTGCCGGCCGTGGCCCAAGGCCGAACGGTCCAGCTGAACGTCACTGCTCCGCAATCGTGGGCTGTGGCCCAGTGGGCAGTGGCGAATGCCAAAGCCCTCTCGGTGACTCAGGTGGACGTGGCGGGCGGGACTTGGAACCGGCAGGATCGCAAAGGCTGGCAGGATTCCACGGCAGGATCGGGAACGGTGACTATCACGGTTTCGGCGCCGAAGACGTAGTCCCTGCCTGGTAGTCCGGTCCCCACCCCGCGCCTCAGACCAGTAGTTCAACCACCGGCTGGACGTAGCTGCGGAATATCTCCGGCTGGGACAACAGACCCTCGCTCATGATCATCTTGTCAGGCTCGAGGTACCAGGCCCTCGGCTCGTTGAGCGGCAGTTCGATGATCTTCAGGTTGAAGTCCCGGGAACTCCGTCCGACCTCCAGCAAGCGGTCCTCCACCATGTCACCAATAAGCATCGTGGCACCGCTGGCCTCGCGCTCGGCTTCAAGCTTTTCGTACTCTTCGACGCGTTCACGGGCCCACGTGAGGGCAGCACCGAAGTGTGCCTGCAGGACCCTGCGGAGGGCAGGCGAGTTGCCGAAAGCATTGAAACCCGGGGGTGAAAGCTCTGGCGCGGCATCGGGATACGCTTTCAGCAGTTGCTCCCACCATGCTTCCCACTCGGTCTTGAGGGCCGGCATCCCGCCTACTTCGGCGGTAAGGTGTGTGTGGTCCGCGTGCCTCACTTTGGGTGTGGCATGGGAGAGCGCCGGCCTTCCGGCTCCGTCCAGTCCGGCAACGTCTCTCAGATACAAGGCAATGAGCATCGGTCCTGAGGTGTCCATGGTGATCCGCCACCCCTGACCGCCTGTGTCATGCATCCGAATTGCCTCCCTTGGCAGGTGCCCGCTCAGGGTTCCAGTCTATTCCCGATGAGCCTTGACGTTAACGGTTGGACGGCAGCCCAACGAGAGTGTCCAGATGCGCGGTCAGAACGTCACGGCAGACCTCCGCTGTCATCCACTCCGGCTGCAGCAGGGCATGCATGCACAGTCCGTCGAGGGTCGCCAAGAGGCGCTCGGCCTCAGTTACCAGGCGCTCCTGGCCGGTCCCGCCGTCGGGCATCAGTCGCATCACCAAGCGGCCGACGACGGCGGCCACGGCACGGTGGCTGCGTGCGGCTTCTTGTTGGAGTACGGGTTTGATCCGCGCCGCATGCCGGAATGCGATCCAGACGCAGGCGTCGACGGCCAGTTCCTCGTCGAGCGGCAGGAATTGACCCAGGAGGGTTAATACGGCGGCATCGTGTTCAGCCGAGTCCGGTTCCGAGGATTCGACGACGGCGAACGCTTCCTCGAGCCGCGCGGCGATCCTGTCGATGACCACGGAGAAGGAATGGACCAGCAATTCATCGCTGCTGGCAAAGTAGTGGCGGACCGAGCCAACAGCAAGTCCGGCCTCGTCAGCCACCTCCCGCAATGAGGCACGTTCCAGGCCATCCGAGGCGATGATCCTGAAGACGGCTTCGACTACTTCCTGGCGCCGGGCTTCGGCATCAACAATCTTGGGCACAGATCTTTTTAGCACGAATGTGCTTGTACCGCGGGGGCGGCACCCGGGCGTGGCAAAACTGTGGCGCACGCAACAGTCAGCGGACACGGCCCAAGTTCGGTTAGCGTTGGTTGCATGAGAATTCTTGTCACGGGCGGCACCGGTTACATCGGATCGCACACCGTCCTGTCCCTTTTGGAAGCCGGACACGAAGTCCTCGTGGTAGACAACCTCGTGAATTCAAGCGAAGAGTCCTTGCGCCGCGTTGTTGAACTCGCAGGAAAGGCGGCAGCGTTCCACCACGTAGATCTCTTGGATGCGGGCGCGCTTGAGTCTGTGTTCGATCAGCACAGTATCGACGCCGTGATTCATTTCGCCGGGCTTAAGGCAGTTGGCGAGTCCGTGGAGGAGCCGCTGAACTACTACTACAACAACGTTGGGGGAACGCTGAACCTGCTCCGGGCCATGGACAAATACGGCGTCCGGTCCATCGTCTTCAGTTCCTCGGCAACCGTGTACGGCGAGCACAACCCCATCCCCTATGTTGAGAAGATGGAGATCGGGGCGAACAACCCTTATGGCCGCACCAAGGAGCAGATCGAGGACGTCCTGACGGACCTCGGCGCAGCGGACGAACGTTGGCACATCGCCTTGCTGCGCTACTTCAATCCGGTGGGCGCGCACCCCTCCGGCAGGATCGGCGAGGACCCGCAGGGCATCCCGAACAACTTGGTTCCGTACATCGCCCAAGTTGCTGTCGGTCGCCGTGAAAAGCTCATGGTGTTCGGTGGAGACTATGACACCCCGGACGGCACCTGCCTACGGGATTACATCCACGTGGTCGACCTCGCTGAAGGCCATGTCGCCGCGTTGGACTACGTCGCGGTCCGCCCAGGAGTACACCGCTGGAACCTCGGCTCCGGAAAGGGTACCTCCGTGTTGGAGATGCTCCACGCCTTCGAACAGGCCGTGGGCCACGCGCTGCCGTATGAGATCACGGGACGCCGAGCCGGAGACCTGCCCGCGTTCTGGGCCGACGCCTCATCCGCCCTGGCGGACCTCAACTGGTCCACCACGAAGACCGTGGATCAAATGTGCGAGGACCATTGGCGCTGGCAGAAGAACAACCCGCTCGGCTATAGCTCTTAAAAGCAACGCGGGGTCACTTACGGCCCATGATGTCCTCCGGGACAGGCCGTAAGTGACCCCGCGTTAGGGTCTAGATCGCCGGGTAGTCGCGTTCCGGTTCTCCGGTGTAGAGCTGCCGCGGGCGGCCGATCTTCGTCTGAGGATCGTTGATCATTTCGCGCCACTGGGCGATCCAGCCGGGAAGGCGCCCGATCGCGAACAGGACGGTGAACATCTTCTCCGGGAAACCCATGGCCTTGTAGATCAGGCCCGTGTAGAAGTCGACGTTCGGGTAGAGCTTGCGCTGGATGAAGTAGTCGTCAGCCAAGGCCTTCTCTTCGAGACGCATAGCGATGTCCAGGAGTTCGTCGTTACCGCCGAGCTTGCCGAGGATTTCGTGTGCCGTCGCCTTGATGATCTTCGCGCGCGGGTCGTAGTTCTTGTAGACCCGGTGTCCGAAGCCCATGAGGCGGACACCGTCCTCCTTGTTCTTGACCTTCTCCATGTAGTCCTCGGGCTTAACGCCGTCGGCTTGGATCTGGCGCAGCATCTTCAGCACGGCCTCGTTGGCGCCGCCGTGTGCGGGGCCGAAGAGGGCGTTGATGCCTGCGGAAACGGAAGCGAACAAGTTCGCGTTCGACGAGCCCACCAGGCGCACGGTCGACGTCGAGCAGTTCTGCTCGTGGTCCGCGTGCAGGATGAGCAGGAGGTCCAGCGCCTTGACGACGACCGGATCCAGTTCGTACTGCTCCGCCGGCAGGCCGAAGCTCAACCGCAGGAAGTTCTCCACGAGGTTCATGGAATTGTCCGGGTACAGCATGGGCTGGCCAATGGACTTCTTATGGGCGTAGGCCGCGATGACCGGGAGCTTCGCCATCAGGCGGATGGTGGACACTTCCACATGCTCCGGGTTGAACGGGTCCAAAGAGTCCTGGTAAAACGTGGACAACGCGGAGACAGCCGAAGACAGGACCGGCATCGGATGCGCATCACGCGGGAAGCCGCCGAAGAAACCCTTGAGTTCTTCGTGGAGCAGCGTGTGGTGGCGGATGCGCTGGTCGAACGCGTCCAGCTCGGTAGGCGTGGGCAAGTTGCCGTAGATCAGCAGGTAGGAAACCTCCAGGAAGCTGGAGTGCTGTGCAAGCTGCTCGATCGGGTATCCGCGGTAGCGCAGGATGCCGGCATCGCCATCGATGTAAGTGATTGCCGACGTGGTGGCGGCGGTGTTCATGAAGCCGGGGTCATAGGCGACGGCGCCCGTCTGCTTCAGCAGCTTGGAAACGTCGTATCCTTCGTTCCCTTCTACAACCTTGATCCGCGGGAGCTCGAGCTCTCCGCCGGCATGGCGCAGGGTAGCACTGGTGGTCTCAGTCATGGAGTCCCCTTCATGAGGCTCTGGGCCTCGGTCGAAAGCTTGATCCAACCAACATCTGGTGACACCGGCCCCGGCCTGCAAGTGCAGGCGCCATCGGCCGGACTGCCTTCGTGGAGAAAGCCACCATTGATAGTCACTTAAAAGCTACCGCCAGTCAGCGGGACAAACTAATCCACAAGCGACGGTTACTGGCGGAATGACGCGCCCTGTGCCGCAAGTCACAGGATTGTTATGGTGCGGCGTTCAAGCGTTCGACGGCGGCGTCGATGCGTTCGTCGGTCCCCGTGAGCGCCACACGGATGAAGCCGTTCCCGGCGTCACCATAGAATACTCCGGGCCCGACGACGATGCCCAAGTCAGCGAAGCGCTGGACGGCGTCCCACGTCGCCTCCCCCGCGGTAGCCCACAAGTACAGTCCGGCTTTTGACTCGTGGATCTTCAGGCCAAAGTTCTGCAGTGCCGGCAGGAGGCGTTCGCGGCGCCCGCGGTAGAGGTCCTTTTGCGCCAGTACGTGCCCGGCGTCGCCGAGCGCCACGCGCATGGCTTCCTGGACCGGGTAGGGCACGATCATGCCTGCGTGCTTGCGGCTGTTGACCAGGTTCGCCACGATCGTCGAGTCCCCGGCCACGAAGGCAGCGCGGTAGCCCGCCAGGTTCGACTGCTTGCTGAGCGAGTAGACACACAACAGACCGTCCGTGGACCCACCGGTGACACGCGGGTCAAGGATGCTGGGTACCGCTTGGCCGCCGCGCTGGGCATCCCATTGACCCCAGCCGAGTTCGGCATAGCATTCGTCCGACGCAACAACGGCGCCGATCTCACGGGCCTGGGCCACGATCTGCCGAAGTGATTCGACGTCGCGCACGCTTCCGGTCGGATTGCCCGGGGAATTGATCCAGATAAGGCGGACCCTGGCACGGGTGGCGGAGTCCAGTTCGTCCAGGCTGTCTGCAGCGACCGCAGTGGCGCCGGCAAACATAGCGCCGATGTCATAAGTCGGGTAGGCCACAGTGGGACGGACCACGACATCGCCTGCCCTCAGGCCCAGCAGGAACGGCAGCCATGCCACCAGTTCCTTGGAGCCGACCGTGGGCATAATGTCCCTGGGGTCTATTCCTGAGACTCCGCGACGGCTGGCGAACCAGCCCGACACGGCCTCGCGAAGAGCTTCCGTGCCGTGGACGGTGGGGTAACCGTGCGCGTCCGCTGCGCCGGCAAGTGCCTCCCGAATGAGTTCCGGCGTAGGATCCACGGGAGTTCCAATGGAGAGGTTGACCACCCCGCCCGGATGTTGTGCAGCCTTGGCCACATACGGAGCCATGGCCTCCCAAGGGTAGTCAGGCAGATTGAGTCCAAAGGCGGGCGCCGCAGAAATCAAAGGAAGCAACCGTTCTTAATGGTCTTGGTTCTGCGGGGGCAACGCAGCGATGAACGGGTGGTCCTTGCCGGTGTTGCCGATCTTGGCAGCTCCACCCGGGGACCCGAGGTCATCGAAGAACTCGACGTTGGCCTTGTAGTAGTCCGCCCATTCCTCCGGGGTGTCATCCTCGTAGTAGATCGCTTCCACCGGGCACACGGGTTCGCAGGCGCCGCAGTCCACGCACTCATCCGGGTGGATATAGAGGGAACGTTCGCCTTCGTAGATGCAGTCGACAGGGCATTCTTCAATACATGCCTTGTCCTTGACGTCCACACACGGCTGCGCGATTACGTAGGTCACGTCCCTTGCCTCTCCACAGTTGTCCCGGTCAATTTTCCGGGTAGTACCACCGGCCCTGTAGCCGGTACATCGAATTCTGAGCCTATTATCCACCAGCCGGAACGCCCCAACCTAGCCGGGCGTCCTACTATGAACTGGTGAGTTTGCCCCGCCCCCAGGATTTCCTGCTCAATACCGTATCCGGAACACGGATAGTTGTCCGATACCGGGTGAACACTGGCTTTACCGACGCCCTCGGCTACCTGCTCTCCGTCACCGATGGTGCGTGTACCATCCGCACCCGCCGATCCGACGTCGAGATCCCGCTGGCGCTTGTGGTGGCGGCAAAGGAGGTCCCCCCTCCCCCGGCACGCCGAGGCCCCCGCACCACCCCACAGTAGCCCCGCCCCCACCCACGAGCATGCCCCCTTCTGCGCCCACCCGCCGGACATGCCCCCTGTTTGTCCCAACCGATGGGCATAATGCCAATATGCCCGTTCATAGCTCCGAGCAACGAGCATGTCCCTTGGTCGATGGAATCTGGGCGAGGAACATGTCCATGCTTGACCGCGAGCGCGGCGCATGTCCCTTGGGGCGGTAGTGAGCATGAGCACGCTCCCGGGGGCTGACTATCACGCTGCGCGGTCGAGAGTCCTGAGAGTTTCCCTGACCATGGCAACAAATTCTCGAGGCCGATGCTTCAACATGGAATAGCTCACCACCAAGGTCGGAACGCCGAGCTTGGTGGTGACATTCCAGCGACGACGATCCTCCTCGAAGCTCGGCTTGTCCATGTGGTAGCTTGCCCCGTCGGTCTCAATCCCCAGTCTTCCGTCCACCATCAAATCCAGATGCCCCATGCCCGGAATGTTCACCTGCGACTCAACGTGAAAGCCTGCATTCCGCAGGTGATAGCGCGCGATACACTCAATAATCGACTGCGATTGTGGCACGATCCGCGACACGAGTCTCCGCTCGTGCGCATCATTTCGCCCGTCAAGCCTCCTCCTCAGGCCCGAGAGTGGCAGCCGGCCGAGGACCACCGCAGATTCGGCAATGACGAGCCCATCCAGGTCCGGCAAGCAGCGCAAGGCCTGGACCACCGAATCCATCAGGGTGGGCGGCGCCGCGGACCGATGACACACGAAACCCGCATACTTTCGGCTATGCGGGACCGCGACGTGGGGACATCTGGGGCTATCCAGAACCCACAGCCCGGATAGTTCAGCGGCGGAGACACAAGCCGGTTCGGCGGGAAGGGCGCGAACGGCGCGCAAAACGGGATTGGCGTCCGGCACGGCGTAGACCCCACGGGCTACGCGAAGAATCCGGCCGCTTGCCAACGCTGATTTCAGCTGGAAGTGCGAGACCCCGGCCGCTGCGAAATGCTTGGCCCGCGCCACGCCGTCGTACTCTGAAATGACTCCGCTGATCTTCACCATGAACCCATCGTTCCGGCCCAGATCGGAGGCGCGGAAGAGTCAATATTCGCTATGTGGACAAACTCGTAGTCCAACCTTAGGGTCAACCATTGGACATGCGCCTTCATATCCATCGGGCATGCGCCACGCCTGCATCAAGGAATGCGCATAAGAGCATTATGCTCATTGCTGCGAGCCAAGGCTGGGCATGTCCCAAGGGGTCAGGCGCCAAGCAACCCGTCTGGTAGCCGGCGCATTCCCCAGAGCGGCGAGAACAACACCGGCGCAACGAAGATAACGCCTCCACCCAAGCCGATCCAAAATGTCGGGACGAGGCCGAGGTTTTCGGCGAGGATTCCGGAGACAAGTGCCGCGATCGGCATGACTCCCCACACCACAAAACGAATGGAGGCATTCATGCGACCTTGCAGCCCGGGAGGACACACACGCTGCCGCATGCTGAGCTGCATGATGTTGTATACGAGGACACCGAAGCCGAACCCAAAATCGGAGACAATGAGCATCAGAAGGGACATCCATCGTTCGGGAGCCACCACGCTCAAGGGAACAAGCAAGAGGAATAGCGAGCTGATCATCGACGACACCGGAATTACGGTCCCCTCGCCGATCCAGGCCGCGAACCTGGGTGCGGCAACTGCCCCGATCAGTCCGCCAACTGACCCCAGCGCCATGATGAGGCCCATGCCCTCCGGACCGAGTTCCAATTCACGAAGCACCAGCACGGGCATCAAGGTAAAGGCGATCGTGGTGAAGAAGTTGACCCCGCCCGTGCAGGCCACAATCCTGCTGATCAACGGATGCCCGACCACGAAGACCAGACCTTCCTTGATTTCGCTTGCTAGCGGCTGTCGATCCTTGGCAGGCACGGGCCGTTCCGCATCGCGCGTTCTGAGCAGGAAAATGGCGGACAGCAGATACCCCATCGCCTCGCCAATGAAGAGCACCGGTGCGGACACGACAGCGAGCAACGCACCACCCGCGGCGGGCCCCCCGATCCGCGCGATCTGGGAGGTGGCTTCCAGCTTGGAGTTAGCCTGCGGCACTTTCGCGGCGTGCACGAGTACAGGCACATAGCTTTGGTAGGCGACGTCGAAGAAGACCGTTGCGGTTCCGACGACGGCGGCTACCGCGTACAAGTGCCAGATCTGCAGCATGCCCGTCCACCACAGGAGTGGTACCGCCGCCATCGCCGCCGTCCGGACCAGGTCTGCCACGATCATGGTGCGACGCTTCAGCCATCGGTCCACCCAGGCTCCCGCAGGCAGGCCGATCAGGAGGAAAGCCGCCAGGCCGGCGGCGTTGAGCGCGCCAACCTCGAACTCGCTGGCGCCGAGCAGGGACACCGCAAGGACGGGAAACGCCAGTTGCCCCAGTTGCGCACCCAGCTGACTGATGGCCTGGCCCGACCAGAAGGTGGTGAAGTTTTTGTCCCGCCAGAGCGAGGCCCCTTGCCGGGAAGTACCGGAACGCCGGACGGTGTCAATTTGCTGGGCAGTGTCAGTTTGCTGGGCAGTGTCAGTTTGCTCACCATGGTCACTGGCCCCGGCATTCACCCGCCTAGTTTCCTGCAGTGATTGGTATATGTCAATCACTCAGGGATGGCTACACTGACCACCATGACCGAACATGCGCGCGAGGACAATGACCTGATGGCCAAGGGCCGCGCATTGAGCTCCCCGCTTCGCCTGAGGATCCTGCGGCTGTGCCTCCACCACGGGCGCACCAACAAGGAGATCGCCGGACTACTGGGTATCAATCCGGCGTCGAGCCTGCACCATGTGCGGACCCTGGTCCGCACGGGATTTCTCATGCCACAGGAGGGCCGGAAGGGAAAGCGGGGCGCCAAGGAAGTCCCCTATATCGCCACGCGCACGTCGTGGAGCACCCCTGTGGACGATATTTCTCCCGTCCTGATCGAAACGTTCGTCCAGGAAACCCGCGGACTCGCACCCGAGGAGATCGATGTCTGGCGACTTGGCGTGAAATTCAACGCTGCACGCCAGCAGGAAATGATGGGCAAGCTGCGGGCGGTCGTCGAGGAGTACATGCGCCTCCCCGCTGACGACGACGGCGAGGCCACCTCGCTCTTGATCGCCCACCACCGGGATCCAAGCGCCGATTAGCTATCAGCGCCGCCGGCGGCTGTACCGTCGGCACCACAAGAGCATCACGAGGGTTACGGCCGCGATCCCATATACCCACACATTTCCCGCAACATCGGCGACGATCAATTGCTTACCGGTTCCGGTCACCGAGAGTGCGCCAACGGCCGCATAGCAGGCAATGCCGGCCACCGCCGTCGGGAGCAAAGACCTGGACCACGCGGCGAGCAGGAGTTCCAGCGAGGCGAGCAACAGCAGTGCCGCTGCGGCACCCCAATAAACGTCGACGCCGGCAAGGAGTAGCGCCTGCCGGTGCAGCGCAGTGCCCGCCAAGGCAGCAAAAAGAGCCACCGGAACAGCAACGGCAATGCCGCGTGCTGTTCCGGTGGCTCTTCTATTCAACGTGTAGTCCGTTCATTGCGTCAGTCTGCAATTAGCGCAGGGTCAGACTTTGGCGCGGGCACGGGTAGCCTTGGCGCGCTCGTTGGAGTCCAGGATCAGCTTGCGGATCCGGATGGACTCCGGGGTCACCTCAACGCACTCGTCCTCGCGGGCGAACTCGAGGGACTCTTCGAGGGTCAGGTCGCGCGGGGGCGTCAAGTTCTCGAAGGTGTCGGAGGAAGCGGCACGCATGTTGGTGAGCTTCTTTTCCTTGGTGATGTTGACGTCCATGTCGTCCGCGCGGGAGTTCTCGCCCACGATCATGCCTTCGTAGACCTCGGACGTGGGCTTCACGAAGAAGGAGCCGCGTTCCTGCAGGTTGATCATTGCGAAGGGCGTAACCACACCGGCGCGGTCGGCAACCATCGAACCGTTGGTGCGGTATTCGATCGGGCCGGCCCACGGCTCGTAACCCTCGGAGATCGAGGAAGCGATGCCGGCGCCACGGGTGTCCGTGAGGAACTTGGTGCGGAAGCCGATGAGGCCACGGGCGGGAACGATGAATTCCATCCGGCACCAGCCGGTACCGTGGTTGGCCATGTTGGTCATGCGGCCCTTGCGGGCGGCCATGAGCTGCGTGACGGCGCCGAGGTACTCTTCGGGGACGTCGATGGTCATGTGCTCCATCGGCTCGTGGATCTTGCCGTCGATGGTCCGGGTGACAACCTGCGGCTTGCCGACAGTCAGTTCGAAGCCTTCGCGACGCATCTGCTCCACGAGGATGGCCAGCGCAAGTTCACCACGGCCCTGGACTTCCCAAGCGTCCGGACGCTCGGTGGGCAGAACCTTGATGGAGACGTTACCGATCAGTTCCTTGTCGAGGCGGTCCTTCACTTGGCGGGCCGTGACCTTGGCACCCTTGACTTTGCCGGCCAGCGGAGAGGTGTTGATACCGATGGTCATGGAGATTGCGGGATCATCCACCGTGATGAGCGGCAGCGGCTGCGGGTTCTCGGCGTCGGTCAGGGTTTCGCCAATGGTGATTTCCTCGATACCGGCGACAGCCACGATCTCGCCGGGCCCGGCAGACTCGGTTGGAACGCGGTCCAGGGCCTTGGTGGCCAGGAGCTCGGTGATCTTGACGTTCTTGAGTTCGCCGTTGGCGCGTGCCCAAGCAACGGTCTGCCCCTTGCGAAGGGTTCCGTTGTAGATGCGCAACAGGGCTAGGCGGCCAAGGAACGGGGAAGCGTCCAAGTTGGTGACGTGCGCCTGGAGGACGCCCTCGGGGTTATATGTCGGGGCCGGAATGTGCTCGATGATCGTCTTGAAGAGAGGTTCGAGGTCTCCGTTCTCCGGTGCCGAGCCATCGGCCGGCTGCTCCAAGGAAGCGCGGCCAACCTTGGCTGCGGCGTAGACCACGGGAACTTCCAGGATCTTGTCCAGATCCAGGTCCGGAACTTCGTCCGCAAGGTCCGAGGCCAGACCGAGGAGCAGGTCCATCGACTCGTGGACCACTTCATCGATGCGTGCGTCAGGGCGGTCGGTCTTGTTGACCAGCAGGATGACGGGCAGGTGGGCGGCGAGAGCCTTGCGGAGCACAAAGCGGGTCTGCGGCAGCGGGCCTTCGGAAGCGTCAACCAGGAGGACAACGCCGTCGACCATGGACAGGCCGCGTTCTACCTCGCCACCGAAGTCGGCGTGGCCGGGGGTGTCGATCACGTTGATGGTGATGGTCTCGCCGTTGGACGACGGGCCGTTGTAGGCAACCGTGGTGTTCTTGGCGAGGATCGTGATGCCCTTTTCGCGCTCCAGGTCACCGGAGTCCATGACACGGTCTTCAAGGTGGTTGTGCTCGGCGAAGGAGTTGGTCTGCTTGAGCATGGCGTCGACCAGTGTGGTCTTGCCGTGGTCAACGTGGGCCACAATCGCGACGTTGCGCAGATCACTGCGCGATGCAGTGGCCGCGGCGGTGTTGGTGGTGGTTTCAGACATGCGTAATGGCTCGATTCAGTGGTGAAGTCAGCTGTTGTATCGCGACATTTCCAACCGGAACGCACGACGGATTAGCCCCTTTGACACAGGGCACCTTCCTAGAGTCTAAACGCTGTGGTATTTATTGGCCTAAAAATGACCCCCAAGCAACCGAATTGTGCCCTTCATCACAACCACGAGGTGTCTTCGAAGAACAGCAAAGAGCCGGTGCCACTTCCCAGAGAGAAGTTGCACCGGCTCTTCAGCTTGCCCAATCAGCGCTGGACAAGGGTTGCCCCAACAGCTCAGGCCACCACCGGCGGAAGCATCAGGCTCGCTCCTGGAATAGCGTGAAGCAGGGCCTTGGTGTAGTCCTGTTGCGGCGAATCGAAGACGTCGTCGGTGCTGCCGGTTTCCACGAGTTTGCCCTTCTGCATCACGCAGACATGGTCGGCGATCTGCCGCACAACGGCGAGGTCGTGCGTGATGAACAGATACGTCAGTCCAAGATTGGACTGCAGCTCGGCCAGCAAGTTCAGCACCTGGGCCTGCACCAAGACATCCAGGGCGGAGACCGCCTCGTCGCAGATGATCACTTCAGGGTCAAGTGCCAAGGCCCGGGCAATCGCGACGCGTTGCCGCTGTCCGCCCGAGAGCTCGTTCGGGTATCGCTGCATGGTGGACTGCGGCAAAGCGACCTGGTCCAGAAGTTCCCGGACCTTCTTCTCGCGGCTGGCCTTGTCACCAATCTTGTGGGTCCGGAGCGGTTCCTCGATGGTCCTGAAGATGTTGTACATCGGGTCGAGGGAGCCGTACGGGTCCTGGAAGATCGGCTGGACCCGGCGCCGGAACTTGAAGATCTCCCTGCTGTTCAAGGTGGAGGTGTCCACGCCGTCGAACACGATCCGCCCCGACGTCGGTGCCAGCAGGTTGAGGACCATCTGGGCCACTGTGGACTTGCCGGAGCCCGACTCCCCCACGATCGCCGTCGTCGTTCCCCGCGTGACGTTGAACGAGACGTTGTCCACCGCGGTGAAGTCCGTTGCCTTGCCCATGCCGGAGCGCAGCTTGAAGACCTTGCTGAGGTTCTCGACCTTCAGGACGTCTTCCGGCAACGCCTTTTCGACTACAGCCCCGGTGGGCGCCAGGAGTTCTTCCGTCTGGATGCCTTCGGCCTTGGCGGCCTGGATCCTCCGGGAAGCGAGGGAAGGCGCCGATGCCACCAGCCGCTGGGTGTAGGGGTGTTGCGGGTTGCGGAGCAATTCGAGCGAAGGACCGGCCTCCACTACGTTGCCCCGGTACATGACCACCACTTTGTCCGCGCGCTCGGCAGCCAGGCCGAGATCGTGCGTGATGAGGAGGACCGCCGTGCCGAGCTCCGCCGTCATGGTCTCGAGGTGGTCCAGGATCTGCCGCTGCACCGTGACGTCGAGGGCCGAGGTCGGCTCATCGGCAATCAGGAGGCGCGGCTGGCAGGACAGTCCGATCGCGATCAGGGCGCGCTGGCGCATGCCGCCGGAGAATTCGTGCGGGTACTGCTTGGCGCGCCGCGCAGAGTCCGGCAAGCCGGCTTCCCCCAGGACGCGGGCGACGTCGGCGGGACCGTTCGGCTTGCCGTTGGCGCGCAGGGTCTCGCGGACCTGGTAGCCGATCTTCCAGACCGGGTTGAGGTTGGACATCGGGTCCTGCGGGACCATGCCGATCGTGTTGCCGCGCAGCTCGATCATGCGCCGTTCCGTCGCGTGGGAGATATCCTCACCGTCGAGTAGGATCTGGCCGCCGGAAACCCGGCCGTTCTCCGGCAGGAGCCCGATCGCGGCGAGCGCCGTCGTGGACTTTCCCGAACCGGACTCCCCCACAATGGCAACTGTCTCGCCGGGCATGATGGTCAGGTGGGCGTTCTTGACGGCTTGGAATTCGCCGCTCGCCGTCTGGAAGGAAATGGCGAGATCCCTGATTTCCAGGAGTGGGCGCTCTTCCGTCTCAGCCTCGCCGATAGTGACGTTGGACGTTGTCATGATTGCCTCCTTCATCGCTTGCGGCTCTTGGGGTCAAGGGCGTCACGCAGCGCGTCACCAAGCATGATGAAGCTCAGGACCGTGATGGACAGTGCGGTTGCGGGGAACATCAGCACTTCGGGGTTGGTGCGCAGCGTGTCCTTTGCCGCGGAAATGTCGTTACCCCAGGACATGATGCTTCCGGGCAGGCCGATGCCAAGGAAGGACAGCGTTGCCTCGGTCACAATAAAGACGCCAAGCTCCATGGTGGCAAGGACGATGATCGGCGCGAGCGCGTTGGGAACCACGTGCCGGACCAGGGTACCGATCTTGGAGACACCCAGCGAGCGGGCGGCGGTCACGAAATCGGCGTTGCGGACCTCGATCACGGCGCCACGGGTGATACGGGCCATTTGCGGCCAGCCGAGCATCACAATGACCATGACCACCGTGAAGACGCTCTTGTTCTCACGGAAGAAGGGCAACTGGGTAACCACCAGCGCACCGAGGACCAAGGGCAAGGCGAAGAAGATGTCACCAATGCGGGCAATGACGGTGTCGACCCAGCCGCCGAAGAATCCTGCCAACGCGCCCAGGGTTACCCCGATGATCAGGACGAAGATAACGGAGACGACGCCGACGGTCAAGGATGCCTGTGTGCCGTGGATGACGCGGGAGTAGATGTCGCAGCCCTGGAACGTGAATCCCAGGGGATGGCCGGCGGAGGGTCCTGCCAGGGAGTCGCTCAGCTGGCAGTTGTCGTTCGGAGCTGTCTGGGTGAACAAGCCCGGGAAGAACGCGACGACGAGGAGCAGCAGGATCATGAGCGCCGAGATGATGAAGAGCGGCCGACGGCGGAGCTTCCGCCAGGCGTCCGCCCACAGGCTCAGGGGTGCTGCGTCGACCTTGAGGGAATCGGTCGCCAGCAGCGGTGTCTCGTCGACAGGGGCAACATAGTGCTCGATCTGATGGTTACTTTTCATAACGGATCTACTTTTCATAGCGAATCCTGGGGTCAAGCCAGGCGTAGAGGAGGTCGACCAACAGGTTGGCGGCAACGAAGACCAGCACCAGCACGCTCACAATGGCGACGACCGTGGGGCCTTCGCTGCGGATTACTGCTTGGTAGAGCTTTTGGCCGACGCCGGGCACGTTGAAAATGCCTTCGGTGACGATCGCGCCGCCCATCAAGCCACCCAGGTTCGCGCCCAGGTAGGTGACTACGGGAATCATGGAGTTGCGCAGGATGTGGGCCAGGACAACGCGGGGACGGGAGAGGCCTTTTGCGGTTGCGGTGCGGACGTAGTCGGCGTTCATGTTTTCAATGACCGAGGCGCGGGTCAGACGCAGCACGTAGGCAAAGGAGACGAGGCCAAGGACTGTGGCCGGAAGGATCAGGGTGCCCCAGTCCGCGTTGGCTCCAACGGTCGGCTTGGCCCAGCCGAGCTGCACGCCGACGACGAGCTGAAGCACGAAGCCGAGGACGAACGTCGGGACGGCAATGACCACGAGGGAGGCGACCAGCACTGTGGAGTCGAAGATCTTTCCCTTGCGCAGGCCGGCGATCAGGCCGAAGGCCACGCCGAAAACGGCCTGGATGGCAAGGGCCTCGACGGCGAGCATGGCGGTGACCGGGAACACGCGGCCAAGGGTGGCGGCGATGGGCTGGCCGGTGAAGTCCACCCCAAGGTTGAACGTGAAGAGGTTCTTGAGGAACAGGCCGTACTGGACCCAGAACGGCTGGTCGAGGTTGTATTGCTGGCGCAGCGCGGCAATGACGGACTCGCTGGGCGGTCGGTCGCCGAACAGGGCGCGGATGGGGTCGCCCGGGAGGGCAAAGACCATGAAGTACACGAGCAGGGTGGTTCCCAGGAACACCGGAATGACCTGCAGCAAGCGCCGGAGGATGTACTGGGTCACAGCAACGGTTCCTGGGAGCTCTTGAATATATGGGGATTCATAAGGGACAGCTTTCGTACCGAATCAAGGCATGGGGGCCCGGATTGTGGCCGGACCCCCATGCGCTAACGAGCTTGGAACAAGTCCAGTAGGACTACTTTGCGGTGATGTTGTAGTACAGCAGGACGCCGTTCCAGCCGGAGTCAACGTTGCTGACGTTCTGGCTCCATACAGCCTGGCGCGCCTGGTACCACAGGGGCAGGTTCGGCAGGTCCTTGAAGAGGATCTCCTGTGCCTGGGTGAACTTCTTGTTGGCGTCGTCCGTGGACTTGGAGGCCAGGCCCTCGGTCAGCAGCTTGTCGAACTCAGGGTTGCTGTAACCCTCGTAGTTGGCGCTGGCACCGGTCTTCAGCAGCGGGCCGAGGAAGTTGTACAGCGACGGGTAGTCTGCCTGCCAACCGGCGCGGGTGAAGCCCGGGAGGGTCTTGGCCGTGCGGAGGTTCAGGATCTCGGCAAATTTGGCAAACGGCTGGCCTTCTGCCTGGATGCCGAGGTTGTTCTTCAGGTTGTTGGCAACGGCGTCAATCCATTCCTTGTTGCCACCATCGGTGTTGTACGCGAGCTGAAGAACCTTGCCGGCGGGCCACGGGCTCATGGCGTTTGCCTGGGCCCACAGGTCCTTGGCCTTTGCGGCGTCGAACTTCAGAACGTCGGAGCCGGTCACGTTCGCGTTGTAGCCGTCAATGGAGGGAGACGTGAAGTCCTTCGCCGGGATACGGGTGCCGTTGAAGACGACCTTGGTGATCTCATCGCGGTTGATCGCCATGGAGATGGCCTGGCGACGCAGCTGGCCGGCTGCTCCCTGGAACTCAGGCAGGTAGTTCGGGATGTTCAGGGTCGCGTTGCCTGCGTAAGCCTTGTTCAGGCTGTGGTCCGGGAAGTCCGTGGTGTAGGTCTTCAGGGCGTTCGTCGGCAGGACGTCGGTCACGTCAAGGTTGTTGGCCTGGACGTCCGTGTAAGCCGGAGCCGGGTCGGTGTAGAACTTGAAAGTCACGCCGCCGTTCTTGGCCGTACGGTTGCCCTGGTAGTCAGGGTTCTTGACGAGGGCGATCTGGCTGTCGTGCTGCCAAGCACCCTTGGCGGCCATCTTGTACGGGCCGTTGCCAATGGGGTTTTCACCGAATGCCTTCGGGTCCTTCAAGGCGTCGGACGGAAGCGGCATGAATGCTGAGTAACCGAGGCGCTGCGGCCAGTCGGCTTCCGGCTGGGCCAGCTTCACCGTGATGGTCGAATCGTCCTTCAGTACCAGCCCTGACATCGTCTGGGCTGTCGGTGCGGGGGTTGAAGTGGACTTACCGTCCGCACCGGTCACCTTCTTGGTCGCGCTGACGGCGTCGTAGCCATCGATCGACTCGAAGAAGCTGCTGCTGGCCTGGGCGTTGGTGCTCAGGGCAGCGAAGTTCCAGGCATCAACGAAGCTCTTGGCCGTCACGGCCTCGCCATTGGTGAACTTGGCGCCGCTCTTTACCTTGATGGTGTAGTTCTGGCCATCGCTCGTGTCAATGGATTGCGCGAGGGCATTCACGGACTTGCCATTTGCGTCGTAGGTGGTCAGGCCTTCGAAGAGGAGGTCGACGACGCGGCCACCGTACACCTCGTTGGTGTTGGAAGGCATGAGGGGGTGCTGGGGTTCATTGCTGTATGCGGTGATGATTTTGTTCGGATCGCCGGCAGTGGCCTGGCCGCTGCTTCCGGAGCCGGCGCTGCCGCATCCGGTAAGGGCAAGTGCGGCTACAGCCAGCAAGCCAAGAGCTTTGGAAGTGCGCGAAAAACGCATTCCGCCTCCTATGGATTCAGGGGGATGGGTTCGGGGCAACTCATGGCTGCCCCCGGGGCCAGGCACAGAACTATCCTGTGACGCGGCCTACATGGATGTGTAATCCTAACCACACCTTGTCCGAAATATGGAATCCCATTGGCATGATCAACGAAGTGTGCACTTGACAGTTTTAGTAATGAAGCAGTCATTTCAGGTAAATGAAGCAGTCATTTCACGTAATGGGTAAGTCCTTGCTAAACTCGCCATGCCTAATCCTGCACCTACCCCGGAATGCCGGGCTTTTTCGGGCGCCCAAGCCATACAAAGACACCCCAACAGTGCCTCAAACAACCACGAAAAAGAGCCCCCGCCGGCCAATGGCCACGGGGACTCCTTTGCGGTTCGCGACGGTCAGTCTGTGCCGCGGGCAATACTGAGGATTGCTACTCGATGCCCGCCGCCATGAGTTGGGCGCGCAGTTCCCGACGTTCGCGCTGCTTCTCGGGGTCCGGGAGGGGCACTGCGGCCAACAGCCTCTGCGTGTAGGGTTCCTGCGGATTGCGAAGGATCTGCTCCCGCGTACCCTGCTCCACGATCCGGCCCCGCTGCATCACGCAGATCCGGTCTGCGAGCACGTCAACGACGGCGAGGTCGTGCGTGACGAAAAGGCACGCGAACCCCAGTTCCTTCTGCAGGTTCTGGAAGAGTTCCAAAACCTTTGCCTGCACCGAGACGTCCAGAGCCGACGTGGGCTCATCGGCCACCATGAGTTTGGGCTGGAGGGATAGTGCACGGGCGATGCCCACACGCTGCTTCTGTCCGCCTGACAATTCATGCGGATACCGGTTCCGGTAGCCTCGCGGCAGCTCCACCTGGTCCAGGAGGGTTTCAATCCGCTTCTGCAAATCAAGGCCCTTGGCGACCCCGGCAAGGAACATGGGTTCGCCGATGCTTTCGCCGATAGGCAGGCGCGGGTTCAGCGACGACGATGGATCCTGGAAGACCATGCCGATATCGCGCCGGACCTCGTGCAGTTGCTTCCCATTCCGCTTGGCGGCCGAAATGTCCTGCCCTACCACCCGCATGCTGCCCGCGGCCACAGGCAAGAGCCCGACGGCGGCGCGTCCAATGGTCGTTTTGCCGGATCCTGACTCGCCCACGAGGCCCACCACCTGGCCCGGGTAGATCACCAAGTTGGCCCCCTCAACGGCGCGGAACGCGGGAACCCGGCCTTGTTTGGGGTACTCGATCGCTACATCGATCAACTCGAGCACCGGCTCGCCCTTGGGCTTGGCAGCTTCTTCCGCCGCCCCCTTCAGAGCCGCCTGGTTTTGCCGTTCCCTACGGAGCAGCTCGTCGTGTTCAACCGATTCCAGTTCCGTGTTGGTTGCCGCAGCCAAAGCTGCGGTCACGTCGACGTCGGCATTTTCTGCCCCCTGTCCCAAATGCGGAACGGCCGCCAGAAGCGCCTGGGTGTACTCATGCTGCGGGTTGCTGAAAATCTGTTGCGCAGTACCCGTCTCTACAATGACGCCCTTGCGCATGACTGCGATCCGGTCAGCGAGGTCTGCCACGACGCCCATATCGTGCGTGATGAGGACGATGGCACTGTCCAGTTTGTTGCGCAGATGGCGCATCAGGTCCAGGATCTCGGCTTGGACTGTCACGTCCAGTGCAGTGGTGGGTTCATCCGCGATGAGGAGTTTCGGATCGCACGACAACGATTGGGCGATCATGGCCCGCTGACGCTGGCCGCCGGAAAGCTGGTGGGGATACGACTTGAAGGCCTTTTCGGGGTCCGGGAGTTCCACCAGCTCCAACATGCGCAATGCCCGTTCCTTGGCTTCGGCCGGGGATACGACGTTGTGCAGCCGGATGGTCTCCACGATCTGTGCTCCCACCGTATAGACGGGGTTGAGGGCAGTCATGGGCTCCTGGAAGATTACCGCCACGTCCTTGCCGCGGACTTCCCGAATCGCGCTCGACTTCGCGCCAAGCAACTCCTTGCCCGAGAGCTTCACGCTCCCGCTGACTCTGCTGTTGCTTGGCAGCAAATCGAGCAAAGCCATGGAACTGGCGCTCTTTCCGGAGCCGGATTCCCCGACGATCGCAAGGACCTCGCCTGCCCTGACTTCATAATTCAGTCCAATGGCGGCCGGGACCCATTTTTTCTCCACGCCGAAGTCCACACTGAGATTGCGGACTTCCAGCACCACGCTCCCCGGCACAGTCTTATCTGAGGCAGTCTCGAGTTGGGTTACCTCTGGTTCGGGGCTGGCGTTGTCAGTCATGTTGGGTGTTCCCTTCCACCCGGGCCACCCTCCAAGGGGTGATTAGTGAAGTAGCCCGGAATCCTGAATTATTAGGGGCATGAGCCAAGAGCCACATGCTGGAAATGTCGAAATCTTCAAGGCCCGCACCAGCAAGCTGTTTGCCTGGATTTGCTGGGGAGTTGCGGCCTTCGGCGTGCTGGTGACGCTCGTGGTGGCCGGGCCAAGTGCGCTTCCGGGCACTATCCCGCTGCTCTTCGTCGCTTTCCTTGGCTGGTTGCTTTTCTGGCGTCCGGCCGTGGTTGTCCGGGACACCCACGTCACACTGGAGAATCCCTACCGGACCATCGACGTTCCGTGGGACGCCCTGGTCCACGTGGACACCCGCTACGCCCTCACCCTGATAACTCCGCGGAAGAAATATCCGGCGTGGGCTGCGCCGGCCCCCGGCATCTGGGGCGGGCGCCATGCCCGCCCTGAGCACCTGAAAGGGCTCCCGGGCTCCACGTATGGTCCTGGCAGCTCCGTTCGTCCCGGAGACCTCAAGAACACGGACTCCGGAATCGCAGCGGTCCTGGTCCGCACCCGTTGGCAGAACCTCGTGGAGTCGGGCCGCATTGAGCCCGGCCGCGCGGAAGACGCCGTGGTGGCCGTGGCTGTTGGATGGTTCCGGGTAGCGGCCACGGTGATTCTTGCCGCGGCCAGCTACTGGGCGGTCTTCCTGCAATAGGGTTCCCTCGGCGGGTCCCACTCAGGCGCCCTTCGGAGTATCGGTGAGCGGCGCCGTCGTGCTTGAATGGCGGCTGGTTTCGACGGCGCTCTTGGCTTTGAACTTCTTCTGCCGCGGATCGAAGGCATCCCGCAGGCCGTCGCCGATGAAGTTGATGCTGAGGCAGATAAGAATGATGAACAGACCCGGGTACCAGAACAGCCACGGACGGGTAGCGAAGGCCTCCTGGTTCTGGGAGATCAACAAGCCCAGGGAGGTATCGGGTGAGTGCACGCCGAGGCCAAGGTAACTGAGGGCCGTCTCAAGCAGGATCGCAGCCGACATCGTCAGGGTGACGTTGACGATCAGCACGCCGACCGCATTCGGGAGGATGTGCTTGAAGATGATCCTGGCATTGGACGCACCTGAAATCCGGGCGGCATCCACGAACTCCCGCTCACGAAGGGTCAAGAACTCGCCACGGACCAGACGGGCCAGGCCAACCCAACTCACGAGTCCCAGGAAAATACCCAGGATGACCACGCCGTTGCTGGAAGCAAATCCGGCAATCCAACTTCCTTCGTCCCTTCGGCTGGCGATCTGGCCGACCACTGCGGCGAGAAGCAGCACGGGAATGATGATGATGACGTCGGTGAGGCGCATGAGGATGGCCTCGACCCAGCCTCGGAAGTAGCCTGCCAGTCCCCCGATGATCGCGCCGATCGCACCCGCAATGCCACCGATCAGGAGCATTACCGTGATGGACTGCTGCGCGCCACGCATCGTCATGGCAAACAGGTCGCGCCCGATCCGGTCTTGGCCGAACGGATGCTCGCCCCAGGCCGGTGGCCACAACGACGACGTCGGGGCGCCGTCATTGACGAGCGGCGAGACGTCCAGGTAGTTGTACTTCCACCATCCAGGCAGGCCGAAAGCACCCACGGACGTGAACGCAAGCAGGAAAATCGCCACGAAGACTGCCAAACCTATGAGGGCGCCCGTGTGGCCGAAAAATCTCTTGCGGACAATCTGGCCCTGGCTGAGGCCGCTGGTAAGTTCGCTGCCTGTTTGGGTGGCTGCAGCTTCGGCGAGCGCCTGGTGCGCGAGGAGTTCTTCCTCTTGTGTTGGCTGGCTCATGCTTTGATCCTTACACGTGGGTCGAGTGCGGAGTAAGCGAGGTCCGCTATCAGGTTGAAGACCATGGCTGTAACGGCCACACACAGGAATACACCCATCACGGGGTTGGGGTCGGTGTGCAGAAGTCCGTCGATGAACAGGAAGCCCATGCCTCGAACAGAGAAGACCGTCTCCGTAATGACGGCGCCGCCGATCAGGGCTCCGATGTCGAAGGCTACAATCGTCGCGATCGGAATCAGGGCATTGCGGAAGGCGTGACCCATGATCACGGAACGTTCGCTCAGTCCCTTTGCCCGTGCGGTCCGGATGAAGTCCATGTTCATGATTTCCAGCATCGAGGAGCGCGTAAACCGCGTGTAGCTCGCCAAGGACACCAGGATCAAAGCAACCGTCGGCAGGACGAGGTGCGTAAGCGTGTCGGTTGACAAAATCCAGAAATCGCCTTGGATGTTCGGGGTTCCGGCCCCGATGGTGGCAATGGGACGACCACGCACCCTGCTGTTGCTGAAATAGGCGGGCCAGGCTTGCATGAAACGGTCCACGACGACGAGGGCCCCGACCAGGAAGGCGGTGATCGCGGCGGCCCGCATCGATTGGCCGCGATCATAGCCACCCATGAAGTAGCCCACCGCTAAGCCCACCAGAACGGTGGCAATCGCGAGGAGGAAAATCATGAGTCCGGTTGCTTCATTGAGCAACGGTTGTACCGCAAAGTAGGCGACCACGCCGATACCGACCACGATCAGGCTCGATTGCAGCGCCTTCCGGTTCTTAAGACCGGAAACCAGGATGGTGATTCCGACGGCGATTCCCGCACCGAGGATGGCGATGATGACCGGCCCCAAACCGGGATTGCGGAACCACTGTGTCAAGGAGAAGTAGAAGAGGACAAGCGAGACAGCTACGAAAACCGAACCACCGACGATCAACCGGCGCTTGGCTGCCCCGCCGACGACCACTGCGCCGATGACGCCGAGAACGGCACCAATCCCGAGGGCCACAGCCGGTGGTATTTCCGGATTTCGCAGGAAGTCGTTGAAGCCGATGGCGCCGAATTCCTTGAGGAGTACAGCCACCCAGAAGATCGGCAAAGAGAAGAACAGGAAGGCCATGAACGTCACGCCATAGTCCAGAGCGCTGTACTGACGGAGCGCAGTGACAACGCCGAGCGAGATGCCGATGAGGATGGCCAGGATGGTTGCGCCCGTGACGAGTGTCAGGGTCTGAACCAACGCGAAGCCGAGCGCCTCCGTAATTGGCTGCCCCGCGATGTTCTTGCCCAGGTTGCAGGCGTTTCCAAAAGGCACCAGGCATTGGGCGGCGCCACCCAGCCACTTGAAGTAGCGCAGGGGTGCAGGAGTGTCGAGATCGAGCAAATTGGTTCGCGAGTCCATCAGCGCTTGCCTGTTTGGTGCGCTGCTGGCCCGGAACTCTGCCAGGGGGTCTCCAGACAACGCTGTCAGGAGATACACCAGGAATGATGCTCCCAGAAGAATGAGTGCGGCGGTGACGAGCCGACGGACGATATAGGTCAACATTGTGTGAAACCTCGAAATCCAGGCCCGGGATCGCCAGTGCCTATCGCAGGATCGTGTCCCTTCCCTGCTTGAGGTCGGTGGGAAGCAGACTGTTCAGTACCAACCCGAAGGCGCCGGGACCATGATCCTTCGGTCCCGGCGCCCCGGCTAGCGGTGTTGCTCGCTGGGTTGAGACCCTACTTCTGAGCCCACTCCCAGAAGTTCCACCAGACACCGGTCTGGTTCGGCATGAGCTTTACGCCCGTGATGCGGTCGCTGTAGGCGTCCACGTTCACCGACTGGAAGAGCGGAACACCGTATGCGCTGTCCCAGATCTTCTTGTCGATCTGCTTCTCAAGGTCATCCTGCTTGCTGCGGTCCGTGGTTACCACGAGCTGCTCCATCAACTGGTCGGCATCTGTGTTGCTGAACTGGTTGAAGTTGTTGCCGCCGGCGGTCTTGAAGATCTGCGGAACGCCGGAGACTCCGACGCCCGGGTTGATCCAACCGAAGATCGTGGCATCGTAGCCGCCCTTGCCGAGCGCTTTGCCCCAGTCGGAGGCACCGAGGCCGCCGTCGACGATCTTGAAGCCCGCCTTGGTGGCGGATTCGCGGATCAGCGAGAAAGCGTCAACACGGTTCGGGTTGTCCTTGTTGTACATGATCCGGATTTCCGGCGTAGCACCGTTCAGGAGCTTCTTGGCACCATCAATGTCCACGTCCTGGTAGGCCGAGGAGCCATTGTTCTTGGCGGAATCAGCGTAGGCAGCCTGCTGGGGAACGAAGATCTGCGAATCCAGCGGCTTCGCGTTCGGATCAAGCTTGCCCACAATCTTGCTGACGATGTCCTTGCGGGGCACTGTCTTCATGAAAGCCGTGCGCACGTTTTGGTCGGCCAGCGGGCCCGAGAAGTTCAGGTCCAAGTGATCGAAGGCCAGCTGATTGCCCTGGTCAACGGTGACGCCTTGGCTCGTGAGCGCCTTGAGCTGGTCAAGCGTGTCAGCGGAAGCCTGCGGGGCAATGATGTCCGCCTCGCCGTTCTTGAGGGCTTGAACCTGTGCCGGTGCCGAACCGATGTATCGGACGGTGATTTCGTCCAGGTTCGGAGTCGGTCCCCAGTTGTAGTCCTTGTTCCGGACCATGGTGAGGGACTGGTCCTGGTTCATGCTCTTGACGATGTAAGGACCGTTTGAGAGGAACAGGGTGGGGTCCGCGGGAAGCGTCTTCGTGTCGAAGCCGGTGTTCCACATGTCCGACATTGCCTTCAGCTTCGGGTCCGCAGGCAGCGGTGCCTTGGAGTCTCCGCGGGGCTTGCTCTTGAAGAAGTCGATCAAGGCCTGGGTGTCCTTCAGGCCGGCCTTCTGGGCAAGGACGTGGGCAGGAACGTCAATGCCGGGACCGCCGAGCGCGATCTCCCAGTCAGCGAACGGCTTGGAGTACTTAAGCGTGAGGGTCTTGTTGTTGTTGCTGATCTCCGGGAAGTCCGTGAGACTCAGGCCTGTATTGTCACCGGCGTAGGAGAAATACGAGGTACCGGTCTTGGCCTTGGGGTCGGCGTCGTCGTAGTAACCGGAGAACGCTGCCCACTGCAGGAGGAGGTCGGCTGCAGAAACCGGGGTACCGTCGGACCACTTCACGCCATCATTGATGGTGTACTTCACGGTCAGTGGGTTGTCCGAGACCTTTTCCATCGAGCCGAACTTGTCGTTGTGAACGACGTTCAACTTGTTGTCAATGTAGTAGAAGCCCGAGTGCGTTGCGTAGCTGATCTTGGAGTTGATGTCCGTGTTGCCGTCGGCTGTGTTGGGGTTGAAGGTGTTGAAAGCGTTGACCTCGACCACGGTGGCCGTGCCGCCCGTCTTGGCTGCTCCAGTGGATGGGGTATTGCCACCGGAGTTGCCGGCGCAGGCGCTCAGTGCCATCACGGCGATTGCCGCAATACCCACTGCTTTGGAAGTACGTCCGAAACGCATTCCGCCTCCTATGTATTTGAGTGGAAAAAGCCGGCGCTGTTGACTCCGGCAGACTGCCACAACCCCCTCAGCAGGCTTGTGGCTAGTCTCACATGAGCAGTAGCCTAGCGCCCGGAACGGATGTTTGTGGCCAAAGTTTCCCGTCGGTAAAGTTTGTTATCGATATGCAATCATTGAAGGACGTCCAAGTGGTTCAATGATCCAGCTGACACGACACAAGCCCCGGATCAAGGCGAACCGGGGCTTGTGTCAGTTAATTCTCCATCACTGAAGATGGTGGTCCTACACGTTGAAGCGGAACTCCACCACATCGCCGTCGGCCATGACATACTCTTTGCCTTCAATACGGACCTTGCCGCGGGACTTGGCCTCGGCCATGGAACCGGCATCGATAAGGTCGTCGAAGGAGACAACTTCGGCCTTGATGAATCCCCGCTGGAAATCCGTGTGGATGACTCCTGCGGCCTGGGGCGCGGTATCGCCCCGGTGGATGGTCCAGGCGCGGGCTTCCTTGGGACCGGCCGTCAGGTAGGTCTGCAGCCCGAGGGTGTGGAAACCGACCCGCGCCAGCTGGTCGAGGCCGGATTCGTCCTGGCCGTTCATCTCGAGCATCTCGCGGGCTTCTTCTTCGTCGAGTTCGACGAGATCGGATTCCAGCTTGGCATCAAGGAAAATGCAGTCAGCCGGCGCCACCAAGGCACGCAATTCCTCCTGCTTTTCCGGGCTGCCCAAGATTCCCTCGTCCGAGTTGAAGACGTAGATGAAAGGTTTGGCAGTGAGGAGGCTGAGTTCCTTGAGGTGCTCCATCTCCAGCTTGTCGCTCTTGACCGAGGAGAAGATGGTGTCGCCACGTTCCAACACGGCCTGGGCGGCCAGGATTGCCGCCAGTTCCGCGGCTTCCCGCTTCTTGATCTTTACTTCTTTTTCGATCCGCGGAATGGCCTTTTCGATCGTCTGGAGGTCTGCCAGGATCAATTCGGTGTTGATCGTCTCAATATCGGAGCGCGGATCGACCTTGCCGTCGACGTGGACCACGTCCGGGTCATCGAAGACACGAATCACTTGGGCGATGGCTTCTGCCTCGCGGATGTTCGCGAGGAACTTGTTGCCCAGGCCTTCGCCTTCGGAGGCGCCCTTCACGATCCCGGCGATGTCCACGAACGAGACAACGGCCGGCAGGAGGCGCTGGGACCCGAAGACCTCCGCCAGCTTCTGCAGGCGCGGGTCCGGCAGGTTGACGACACCGACGTTGGGCTCGATGGTGGCGAACGGATAGTTCGCTGCCAGCACCTGGTTGCGGGTCAGTGCGTTGAAAAGAGTTGATTTGCCGACGTTGGGCAGTCCGACGATGCCAATAGTAAGAGCCACGAGCATTGATTCTACCCGTTGAGTGCCCTTGTCCGCTTTGCGGAAGATCCCAGCACGGCAGTGCCGCCGGTTCACCTTCCTTATATTGTCCGGCCCCTGTGCCAAGGTTGGGGACATGGATGGTTTTGCAGTGATTCTCGCGTTGTTCATGCTTCTTCTCGGAGCGGCCGGCGGCCTGGTGGCCGGGTTCCTCTTCTTCAGGCGCCGCAGCCTCGCGCTGGAAGAAGATTTCGACGGCGTCTCGGCCCGCCTTTCCGCGGTGAACGCCCAGTTTGCCGCCGCCGACGCCGAACGGCGGCTTTTGTTGTCACAGAACCGTGAACTGAACGAGTCCAGGAACCAGGATGGAAGCGTGCTGCGTGCCCTTGGCCCGGTTGCCGAGAAACTGACGGCTGTCCAGCAACAGGTATCGCTTCTGGAACGGGACCGATTGGAACAGTACGGGCAGCTTGCCCAACAGCTCCAGGAAGCCCGGCTGTCGGACGAACAACTGCTGCGCTCCACCCATGCCCTCGCATCTGCCCTGCGATCCAACAGCGCACGGGGCCAGTGGGGAGAAGTCCAGCTGCGCCGGGTGGTGGAAGCGGCCGGCATGCTGCGGCACGTCGATTTTCATGAGCAAGTGCATTCCGCGTCCGTGGACAATGCTGTCCGTCCGGATCTGGTGGTCCAGTTGCCGGGCGGGAAGCAGTTGGTGGTGGATGCGAAGGTTCCGTTGGCGTCCTACCTCGCTGCCCAGGAACAGGGCAACGCGCTGCACTGGGCAGGAAACGGGACGGGAAGCTCCGGCACCGATGCTTTGCTGCTGGCTCATGCGAAAGCCCTCAAGTCCCATGTGGATGCTTTGGGATCCAAGAAATACTGGGACATCCCTGGAAACTCGCCCGAGCTGGTCATCTGCTTCCTGCCTGCCGAATCAATCTTGGCGGCAGCGCTCGAAGCGGACCCGGCACTCTTGGACCACGCCCTCTCCCGGAACGTCGTACTGGCTTCGCCCGGCACTCTGTTGGCCGTTCTTAAGTCCGTTGCCTTCACCTGGCGCCAGGACGTTTTGACTGACAACGCCCGGGAACTCTTCGAGCTCGCCCGGCAGCTGTACGAACGCATGGGCACCCTTGGTGAGAACGTGGGAAAGCTGGGTTCGTCGTTGAAGACCTCGGTGGATCGCTATAACGCCCTTGTCGGAACGCTGGAGGCCCGTGTCTTGCCCACGGCACGCAAGCTCAACGCCATGGACACAGACGGCCTGCAGTCACCGCCCGCCGTGGAAGCAGTGCCGCGGACCTTGGCCGCACCCGAACTCATCGAAGGAGAATCGGCGGCCTAGAAGTGGCCGGCCGGCGAGGAGTCGGCCACGAGCCCCTAGGACGTCGGGCGGTTTCCGCGTCCGCCCAGGGCACGGGTGACGTCGCCGGCTTCTTTGAGGGTGGCGCGCAGTTCCTTAGGCAAGGAGAACAAGAGGTCTTCCTCCGCTGTCACGATTTCCTCAACCGCACCGTAGCCGTAGTCGGCCAGCAAGCGGAGCACGTCCTGAACCAGGACCTCGGGAACGGATGCGCCGGAGGTCACGCCAACGGTAGCGACGCCCTCGAACCAGCTTTCGTCGACCTCGTTCGCGAAGTCGACCCGATGGGAGGCCTTCGCACCATACTCGAGCGCCACCTCGACGAGCCGCACGGAGTTGGAGGAATTCGCCGACCCAACCACGATCACCAAGTCGGCCTGCGGGGCGATCTTCTTGATGGCGACTTGGCGGTTGGTGGTGGCATAGCAGATGTCGTCGCTGGGCGGATCCTGCAACGTGGGGAAACGCTCCTTGAGCATTCGGACCGTTTCCATGGTCTCGTCCACGCTCAGGGTGGTTTGCGAAAGCCAGATGGTCTTCTCCGGATCCCGCACGGTGACTTTGTCCACCTCGTGCGGACCGTTGATGATTTGGATGTGGTCCGGGGCTTCGCCGGCCGTGCCTTCCACTTCCTCGTGCCCGTCATGGCCGATCAGGAGAATATCGTAATCGTCTTTCGCGAAGCGTACGGCTTCACGATGGACTTTCGTGACGAGGGGGCACGTCGCATCGATGGTGCGCAGGCCGCGGTCTTCGGCCGACTGTACGACGGCCGGGGACACGCCGTGAGCAGAGAAGATCACCAGCGCGCCTTCGGGCACTTCATCCGTCTCGTCGACGAAGATGGCCCCCTTTTCCTCCAGCGAGGTGACCACATGCACGTTATGCACGATCTGCTTGCGCACGTACACGGGCGGCCCATAGTGTTCCAACGCCTTCTCCACCGCAATGACAGCGCGGTCGACTCCTGCGCAATATCCGCGCGGTGCCGCGAGCAGGACCCGTTTGGCACGGGTTACTGGCGCGGCAGCCAGCACCTCTTCCGGCGTCCGGCGCCTACGCGGGACAGAGGGCATCGGAATGGAGACTGCTGAGCTGCTCATCCCTCCATGCTACCGGCAGCGCTCCCCCGCATACCCGGCCTGGCTTTGGGAGCCAGGATCAGCATGATCAGGCCGAGCAGCGCTAGAACTCCCCCGGCGACCGCGGCGACAGTGATCCAGCCAGTGAAATTGTCCACCGATGCTGCGACCAACTCCCGGGCGAACAGCGCGCCGGTAGCAGTTCCGCCGAGGCCTGCGTCTCCTGCGCCCTTCAGCACCGTAGCGGCTGCTTGCCACAGACCGGCGAGTGCGGCCAGTCCCAGTCCTGTGAACAAGAAAATTGCGCCCCGGCGCCTCGCGGCCATCAGCGCAAGTCCAAGCAAAAGGATGGCGCCGAGGGCCGGGATCCACCACATCGGCGCATACGCCGCGACACTGTCTACCTGCTGCCGCTGGGCAGGGCCTCCGATGTTGATCAGGGTGGATGGTGGCGGCTCAATGGGGAGTTTTGTTGTTACGGCCAGCCGGTCCGCGAGAAGCTTCGTCAAGGGACCGACGTCGAGCACCAGGGAGGTTCCCGCGTTTGAGTTTTCAGAACCGATACTTCCGGCGAAATTCAGCCGATGGCTCCGGCGCACGGTTTCATTCCATGCCTGGGGGTACTCGGGCCATTTTGACATTGCGGTGGCCGCATCCTTGAGGAACGAGGCGCCAAGTTGCTCCACAGGAGCAGGCAGTTCGACTTTGGATTCAAGACTTCCGATGGCGGTAGCGGCCAGTCGGGCCTGGAACGCCTCGTTCTTTCCAAGCGAGGACGTGAGCGCCACGAACCCGTCTTCCCGGACGATGTTGGCGTCCGTCCATGCCATGGGGACGGCGATTCCTGTGAGCAGAAGGGCAAAGATCACTGCGATTGCAGAGACGAACGAGCGCAAGGGGTTCCTCAAGTTTGGCGTGCAACGGTTCCAAGCGGGCGACGATGAGTAGACGATGAATAATTGTCGGCCATGCATGCTAAAGGTATGGATAGAGTTGGAAGCCTGCCGCCGGCGTTTCGGTAGCAAGCTTTCAATAGCACCGACAGCAGCGGTGCTTCCACCAGCCCTTAGCAAAGTACCAGCGAGGACGGAACCATGCATCAGCCACCATCAGGAGGCTACCCGCGTGTCCTATGATGCCGTACCCGGCGGCACGTCATCGGCGTCGCCCATGGGAAGCTCCCCCGAGGAAGAGTCCACCCTGCCTGCCACGGCATCGGAGACCAGCCCGGAGAACCCCTGGCCGCTGCAATTGTTGTCCCGCAAACTGAAGACCCATATTGAGCGGGCTCCCGCCGCGTGGATCGAAGGTCAAGTCATCGAGCTCAACCGTCGTGGCAGCAGTGCTTTCGTCACGCTGCGGGACACCGACGCTGAAATCTCTTTGCCGGCATCACTGTGGTCCAACGTCCTGGACCGCCAGAAGGTGCCGCTGGAGCGTGGCTCACGCGTTGTCGCCTTGGTAAGACCCGAATTCTGGCTTAAGACCGGGCGGCTCAACATGTCGATCAAGGACATCCGTCCGGTAGGTCTTGGCGATCTCCTCGCCAGAATCGAACGCCTGCGCCAGGCCCTTGCCGCCGAAGGATTGTTCTCCGAGTCGCGGAAGAAAAGGCTGCCCCTGCTCCCCCACCGGATCGGACTCATCACCGGCCGCGACTCGGACGCCAAGAAAGACGTCCTCCGCAATGCTGCCCTCCGCTGGCCCGCCGTCGAATTCGCCGTCCGCGAGGTCGCAGTCCAGGGTGTCACCGCAGTCAGCCAGATCCTGGCGGCGCTCAAGGAGTTCGACGCCGATCCCCACGTGGACGTGATCGTGATCGCCCGTGGCGGCGGAGCCCTGGAGGACCTGCTTCCGTTCAGCAACGAAGAGCTGGTCCGGGCAGTATCTGCAACGACTACGCCCGTGGTCAGCGCAATTGGGCATGAGGCCGACCACCCGATCCTGGACGATGTCGCCGATCTGCGGGCGTCAACACCCACCGACGCAGCGAAACGGATCGTGCCGGACGTCGCCGAGGAGCTGGCGAGGGTCCGGCAAGCCCGTGAGCAACTTCACCGCAGCGTGGGCCGTCTGGTGGACCGGGAGACGGACCGACTTCACGCGTTGAGGTCACGCCCCGTGTTGGCATCTCCGGAAGGAATGGTCACAGCCCGGGAAGAGGATGTCGAGCGGCTCCGGAGGCATGCCCACACGGCGGTGAGCTCCGCCGTCGTGCGCGCACTCGACCAGGTGCACCACCTGCGCGCCCAGGTGCGGGCGTTGTCCCCGCAAAAAACGCTGGACCGAGGCTACGCCGTGGTGCAGCTTGCGGGAGCGGACGGCCTCGGCCAGGACGTGGTCCGGAGCCCCGAGCAAGCGCCAGTCGGCACTGAACTGACCCTGCGTTTGGCGGAAGGCCGCCTCGCCGCCGTATCTTCCGGAGCCGCCGGACACCCAAGCAACCACCAGCAGAATGAGGATTGAGAAATGACGGCAGAGAACGCCTCCCCCGAGGCCACAGCTTCAACTGAGAACCTGGACGCCCTCAGCTACGAGGAAGCCCGCGAACAGCTCATGGGCGTGGTCGGCCGCCTCGAAGCCGGCGGAGCAAGCCTCGAGGAATCACTCGCGCTATGGGAACGCGGAGAAGCCCTCGCAAAGCGCTGCGAAGAATGGCTGGAAGGTGCCCGCAGGAGGCTCGCCGCGGCCCGGCACAGTGGCGAGGACGACGCGGCCACGCGTTGAATCATGCGCGCCAAGAACGTGCCCCCGGCCTCCTAGGATTGGACGGCCATCGCCCGTTCGGCCGACACGTTGAAATTGGCTTTCGGCCAGCTGAGATCCAGCTTTCCAAGCGCCTCCAGAAGAAGCTCCTGGACTGCGATCCTCGCAAACCACTTCTTGTTCGCCGGAACCACGTACCACGGCGCCACCTCGGTTGAGGTCTTCTCGAAAACGAGTTGATAGGCCTTCATGTAGGAGTCCCAGAGCGCCCGTTCCCTGAGATCGCTCGTGTTGTACTTCCAATGTTTGGACGGGTCGTCCAAGCGTGCCAGAAGTCGCGTTTTCTGCTCATCGCGGCTGATGTTCAGCATGACCTTGACGATCGCGGTGCCCTGTTCGGCCAGACGCGCCTCGAACTCGTTGATGGCTCCATAGCGCCGTTCCAGTTCAGCCTCGTCGGCCCAACCGTGCACGCGGTGGATCAGCACGTCCTCGTAGTGCGAGCGATCAAAAACTCCAACGAAACCGGCGTCGGGCAAGGCTTTCTCGACCCGCCAAAGAAAGTCGTGGGCTTTCTCTTCCTCAGTCGGCGTCTTGAACGGAGCAACCCTCACTCCCTGTGGATCCATCGATCCCACGACGTGTTCGACAATCCCTCCCTTGCCGGCGGTGTCCATGGCTTGGAGGATCAGGAGCACTCGCTTCTGGCTGCCAAACTTTCCCTGGGCAAAGAGCATCTCCTGCAGGACGTCCAAACGATCGTCCTGTGCTGCCAGCAAAGCGACCCCGTTAGGCTTCTTCCCTTTGTAGCCGGGCGTCGATTCGGGGTCTACCGCGTCGAGCGAGAATCCGGCCCCGACCTTCAAGACCGTTGATACTTGCTTGGTAAACTCCGTTGCCCCAGCCATTTCGGCTTCTCCTCTGGTGTGGCCGCGCTGATGGCGGCGATCCACTTAGGCTAGTTGCCTTGGTACCGCTCGAGGAAGTCCGCCATGCGGCCGATCGCTTCTTCAATATCTTTGACGTTCGGCAGCGTCACCATGCGGAAGTGGTCCGGACGCACCCAGTTGAAGGCGCGCCCGTGTGAAACCAGGATCTTTTGCTCCTTGAGCAGGTCGAGGACGAATTTCTCGTCGTCACGGATGTGATAGACCTCAGGGTCCAACTTCGGGAACAAGTACAGCGCACCCTTGGCCTGCTGGGTGCTAACGCCCGGGATGGCGTTCAGCAGATCGTAGGCCTTGTTCCGCTGTTCGAGGAGCCTGCCGCCGGGCAGAATCAGATCTTTGATGCTTTGGTGGCCGCCCAGTGCGGTCTGGATAGCATGCTGTGCCGGCACGTTGGCGCACAATCGCATGTTGGCCAGCAGGTTGATGCCCTCAAGGTAGTCGGCGGCGTCCTTCTTGGGACCGGAGATGGCCATCCAGCCGGCGCGGTAGCCACACACCCGGTAGGCCTTGGACAGTCCGCTGAAGGTCAGGCATAGGACGTCATCGCCGGTGAGCCCGGCAAGATTTACGTGGACGGCGTCTTCGTAGAGGATCTTCTCGTAGATCTCGTCGGCAAACACCACGAGGCCATGTTTTTCCGCCAGGGCCACGATCTTCTTCAGGGTCTCTTCCGGGTACACCGCACCCGTGGGGTTGTTCGGGTTGATGACCACGATGCCCTTGGTGCGGGAGGTGATCTTGGATTCCAAGTCCTCAAGGTCCGGCTGCCAGCCTGATTCTTCGTCGCACAAGTAGTGGACCGGACGGCCGCCGGCCAGCGCCACCGAAGCTGTCCAGAGAGGGTAGTCGGGAGTGGGGATGAGGATTTCGTCCCCCACTTCCAGCAAGGCCATGAGCGACATGGTGATGAGCTCGCTGACACCGTTGCCGAGGTAGATGTCGTCAACGTGAATGTTCTGGATGCCGCGGGTCTGGTAGTACTGCGAGACGGCGGTGCGTGCCGAGAAGATACCGCGCGAGTCACTGTATCCCTGGGCATGGGGCAGGTGGCGGATCATGTCCACCAAAATCGCGTCCGGCGCTTCAAATCCGAACGGTGCCGGGTTTCCGATATTCAGTTTGAGGATGCGGTGCCCCTCTGCCTCCATCTGCTGGGCGGCCTGAAGAATCGGTCCACGGATGTCGTAAAGGACATTATGAAGCTTGGTGGACTGCTTGAATTCTGCCATTCATCAAATATGCCACACCGGGGATGTACTTCCGTTGAGACATCACTCACACAAGCGACGACGGCGGCGAGGCCCCGCAAAGGGTTCCTCACCGCCGTCGTCCTTGGCAGGGCCCTCCGCCGCCTGGGCCCACGCCACCGAGGGGCCCCAATCGAGCTTGCGAGTTTTGGGGAGGTGGCGGGGAGGGTTCCCTGGATGAGCGGAGCGAGGCGAGGGAGGCGGTGGGGACTTACTTCACGATGCCCTTGTCCTTGAGCCAGGCGGCAGCAGCATCCTTGGGATTCTGCTTCTGGTTGCCGCTGACCGCGCGGTTGAGGTTAATGAGATCATCCGTGGTCAGAATCTTCGACACGCCGTTGAGGGCTTCCTTCGCCTTGTCCGTCATTTTGGCGGTGTTGTACAAGGGAAGGACCTGCTGGGCCTTGAAGTTGTTCTTGGGGTCGTCGAGGACCACCAGGGCATTGTCCTGGATGGACGGCGTAGTGGTGTAGATGTCAGCGACCTGGACGTCGTTGGACAGCAGGGCCTGCAACGTCAGGTTGCCGCCGCCGTCGCTGAATGGCTTCAAGCCCTTCATGACGCAGTTGTAGTTGGCCTTGAGGCCGGGGAAACCGTAGGCACGGGTCTCAAAGGTTGCCGGTGCCCCCATGGTGAGGTCCTGGCAGACCTTGGCGAGGTCGTCGATGGACTTGAGCTGGTATTTCTCCGCCGTGGCCTTCGTGACGACCATGGCGTCCTTGTCTTCGGCCTTGGCGGGGTCGAGCACTCCCAGGCCCTGTGGAAGTTTGCCGGGAAGTGCCTTGTAGACGTCATCGGCCGAGACCTGGGTGGCGTTCGCATCAAGATACGAGAGCAGGTTGCCCGAGTAGTCCGGCGCGAGGTCGATCGAACCGTCCTGGACAGCTTTGAAGTAGATCTCGCGCGAACCGATGTTGGGCTTGGTGGTCGCCGTGACCCCGGCGGCGTTGAGCGCTCCCGCGTAGATTTCGGCGATGACCTGGCTCTCCGGGAAATCCGCCGAGCCCACGGTGAGCGAGCCGCCGGCCCCGGAGGCAGCATTGGTGGATGGGCTCGACAGCGGGCTGCCTCCACATGCGCTCAGGGCGAGCGCAACGCCCACCCCTGCCGCTAGGCCGCCGAACCCTCGGCGGGTCAGGGTGACGGGGTGCTTCATGCGGTACCTCCTTGAACGGCAGCCCCTGCTGGTGCAGCGGCTGCGAGATCTTCGGCGGCCTTGTGGCCGCCGCTGGAATCGATGGAAAGTCCGGGCGGGAGGAGGATCCTCTGCGCCAAGGCCAGAATGAGGTCGACAGCAATTGCCAATGCCGCGATGAGCAGTGACCCGCCCAGCATTCGGGGGAAGTCCTGGAGGACCAATCCGTCAAAAAGATAACGCCCCAAGCCTCCCAAGGGAAGGTAGGCCACCACGGAAACCGTCGCGATGACTTGGAGGACTGCAGTGCGGATGCCGCCGAACATGACCTGAAGGCCGTTGGGCAGTTCCACCTTGAACAAGACCTGGAGTTCTGTCATACCCATGGCACGGGCTCCGTCGACAACGGTCGGGTCCACGCTGGAAATCCCTGCATAGGTCCCCGCAAGGAGAGGCGGCACCGTCAAGATGACCAAAGCCCAGACAGGAGGCATGAGTCCGCTGCCGGCCAACAAGGCGAACAGGACCAACAAGCCGAGGGTGGGGAGTGCCCTCAAGGCGCCGGCGATTGCGACCGCGACGACGCGCCCCCGTCCGGTGTGGCCAATGAAAAGTCCCACCGGCACGGCGATGGCCGCGGCAATGACCAGGACCAGCCCGGAATACTGCAGGTGTTCCAGGATCCGGGTTGCGATTCCTCCGCTTCCGGTCCAGTGCACGGGATCCGTGAGCCATGCCAGGGTGTCAACGAAGATGTTGCTCACCGGCCCACCTCCGAGTGGATCCGGGTGTCGGCGATGAAGTGTTCGGCTTTGGCATCTTGCTTGGCAGTGGTGGCACCCGCCCGCGTCCAGGGTGTCAGCAGCTTCTCCAGCAGGACCAGGAACGTGTCCATGACCAGGGCCAGCAGAAGAATGGCGATGATACCGACCACCACCTCAGTGACAAACGTCCTCTGAAGCCCGTCGGTGAACAGCATTCCAAGGTTCCCGACTCCCAAGAGCGCGGCGACGCTGACGAGGGAAATATTGCTGACGGACACGACGCGCAAGCCCGCGAAAAGCACGGGCAAGGAAAGTGGCAGGTCGATCTGCAAGAACCTCGCGGTTGGTTTGAATCCCATGGACACCGCTGCCATCCGGAGGTCGTCGTCCACTGAATCGAACGCGTCCATGGCAGCCCGCACCAGCAAGGCGACGGCGTAGATCGTGAGTGCAACCACCACGTTGAGCGGATCCAGGATCCGGGTTCCCAGGATCGGCGGCAAAATGATGAAGAGCGCCAGGGAAGGAATGGTGTACAGCAGGGAGCTTACCGTGGTGATCACAGCCCGGAGGGTCCGGTTCCTGCGAGCCAGTTGCCCCAGGGGCACCGCGATGAGCAGGCCCAGGACCATGGGAATCAAAGCGAGGACAAGGTGCTCGCCTGCCCGCTGGAAGACCATGTCGCTGTTCGCCAGGAACCATTCCATCAGGGGGCGTCCTCCCGGTTGTGCCGGGTTTCTTCGATCAGGGCCAGTACTTCCTCGGATTTGAGGACCCCGGCGAACCGACCGTCGTCGTCGACCACTACGCCCAGTCCCGATGGAGATGACAAGGCCGCATCCAGCGCTCGTCGCAGCGTATCCCCGCGACGGAAAAGGGAACCGCCGGGAATCAGCCCGGCTCCGTCACGCGGGGAGGCCCATCCCAACGGCCGGGAGTCGCCGTCGAGCACCACAGCCCATTCGCTGTCCGCGCCGAGTTGCGGCGCCGCTACGGTCTTGACCGGATGCACCGGAACGGCATTGGCGTCGTTGAAGGCCAGGTGCCGGAAGCCTCTGTCCCGCCCGACGAACGAGGCCACGAAGTCATTGGCGGGCGCGCGGAGGATTTCCTCCGGTGCCGCGTATTGCGCCAGTTTGCCACCGACGGCGAAAACGGCCACCTTATCGCCCAACACGGTGGCTTCATCGATGTCGTGGGTGACGAAGACGATGGTCTTGGCCAGTTCGCGCTGGAGCCGGAGAAGTTCCTGCTGGAGTTCGTCGCGAACCACGGGGTCAACCGCGCTGAAGGGTTCATCCATCAGCAAGACGGGCGGGTCTGCTGCGAGCGCACGGGCTACCCCGACACGCTGCTGCTGGCCGCCGGACAACTGGGACGGGTACCGTTTGCCAAGCACCGAGGCCAACCCGACGACGTCGAGCAATTCTTGCGCGCGCTTTCGGGCTGCCGCCTTGGAAACACCGTTGAGCCTTGGAACCGTGGCAATGTTGTCCAGCACCGAACGGTGAGGCATGAGCCCCGAAGACTGCATGACATAACCCATGGAGCGGCGTAACCGGGCAGCCGGTTCATTCGAAACATCCCGTCCGCCCACAGTGATGGTGCCCGAGGTGGGCTCCACCATTCGGTTGATCATCCGCAGGGAAGTGGTCTTTCCGCAGCCCGAGGGTCCCACGAATACGGTGATGGCACCCTTGTCGATGGACATGCTCAATCCATCAACCGCGGGTTGCCCGCCCTGATACTGCTTGGTGACGCTCTGGAACTCAATCATGGCTTCAGCCATTCCCGGGCTTACCTAACTGTTGGGCTGCACTATCAACTGCACTATCAAGGGTGGAAACGATTCAACAGTGAACATTGTTTCTACAGCCTAGCCAGCACCACCGACGATGTCAGCGCAGGCGCGAAGACCGTAATGAATCGGCAATGCTCAGGGCGTCGGGAGTTTTCCGTTGAGGGGCCTTTCACTGTGCAGACGGAGGCCGATGTCCACGAGGGACACCCGGTTCAGTCCTGGTACCTTCTCCAACGGCACCCAGGCCGCGTGCGTAGTGCTTCCGTCTATCTCGTGGGTCAGTTCGCCGCCCGTGATGGTGGCCTCGTAGATCAGGCGGATTGCCTGGAAATCACGGTCTGCCCCGTCCAGCCGATCTTGGTCCGGCCAGTGCCCGACGTCGATGCCGAGCATTGGGCCGATGACGGCGTCGTACCCGGTTTCCTCCATGATTTCGCGGCGGCAGCCGTCCACGGGATGCTCCCCCAGGTCCAAGCCTCCGCCGGGAAGGGTCCACCCTTCTTTGCCGTCTTGCTTCCAATAGGCGAGAAGGATTGCATGGTCGCGGATGACGACTCCGTAGGCGGCAGGTCGGGTGTCGAAATCGATGCTCATGGAGCCAGCCTATGCGGGGAGCAACGCCACGGGACTAGGCTGGTGGAAGTTCCGGGTTCAATATTTTTGATTTTGCAAATTTCGGCACATGGAGTTTTATCGTGACCAACTTGGAAACGGCCCCGTCCCAGGAAATCTGCCCTGCAGGTCACCCCGGCCAGGGTCCTTGCGTGCAGCTTTGGCCGGCCCGCAACGTTCCTTTGGGCGGTGTCCGCAATATGACGGTCTCCCGTACGCTTCCCCAGCGTGGCCTCCCCACCGTGGGCGCCTGGTGCTTCCTCGATAGCTTCGGCCCGGATCGCGTGGCGATGAGCGTCCTCCCCCACCCCCACACCGGCCTGCAAACAGTCACGTGGCCGCTGCAAGGCGAAGTGCGGCACCGCGACAGCCTGGGCAGCGACGTCGTGGTCCGCCCGGGGCAATTGAATATCATGACCGCAGGCCGCGGCATTTCGCATTCCGAGTTCGCAGTCCTTCCGGCAGGACTTCGCCCGGACACGCTCGACGCCGGCGCTCCCCTGCCGATTTCCCGGGGGCTGCAGTTATGGGTCGCTTTGCCGGACGCCGTCAGGCACCGGGCGCCCTCGTTCCAGCAAATCGTCGATCTGCCGGTGGTCATCGCGGACAATTTCAGGGCCACTGTACTCGTCGGCGAATTCGCCGGACACAGTTCCCCCGCCACGATGTACAGTCCCATTGTCGGCGCCGAAGTCACAGCCTCGGGCGACGTCGGACTGCCCCTGAACCCCGATTTTGAACACGCGGTCCTGGTCCTGGACGGCTCCGCGGTCATCGATGGCCAAACTATCGAGCCCGGGCCCCTCGCTTTCCTTGGCACGGGCCGTGAATCGCTCCGCGTCGAGGTCGCTCCTGGCACGCGGTTCATGCTCCTCGGCGGTGAACCCTTCGAAGAAGACATCCTGATGTGGTGGAACTTTGTGGGCCGGACGCACAAGGAAGTGGAGCAGGCGCGCGAAGAATGGGAAGCCCAGGCGCTCCTGAGCGATGACGAAGCCCGCTCCGCGAGATTCGGGTGGATCAACGGGCATGGGCCCGACGCCGGTGCGGAAGCCGGGCGCATCCCGGCACCTCCCATGCCGGGGGTTCAGCTGAAACCAAGGACCCGGAACCGGGCTACCGAGTAGGAGTTGGGAGCGACACCCAAAAAGCCTGGCGCCACATAGCAGGACTTAGGACACCGGTATCAGCGCGTCGCCGGTCTTTCTCCGTGTCCGTCGGCAGTTTGCGCGTCGCTCAGCATGAACCGCCTCTGCGCTTTAGGACAGTTCCCCGACAATCCGCATGACCCCGAAAACCGGTTCCTGCTCCAAAACCCGTACATCGGTGATCCCATGGGTGGCGAGTCCCGCCCGGAAAGCGGTCTGTAGGGCCTCCACATTCATGCCGAGCCCGCCACCCAATATCACCGGTCCGCGGAGGCCAAGTTGCCGAACGGGCTGCGCAGCCAGCTCCGCGAGGTCCCGGCCCGCCTGGTCCAGCAACTGGCGGCTGGTCTCGAGTCCTTCGCGCGCGGTTTCCACCACTGCGCTTGCCCGCTGAGCCCAGTACCGCCGGTCGGTGTCCTCCGAATGGAAGAGCGCAATGAGTTTGTTGGGATCGTCCACCCCGCAGGATTCCAGGAGAGCCGTGGTGAGGCCATCCGGTTCCAGCCCTTTGTTCATCCGGCGAAGGCTATGGCGGACCGCCTCCCGGCCGAGCCAATAACCACTGCCCTCGTCGCCCAGGAGGAACCCCCAACCCCCTGCGCGGGCTTCCTCTCCCGCCGCGTTCTTTCCCCACGCCGCGGATCCGGTTCCCGCGATGACGGCCACTCCCGTGCTTGCGCCGCCGGCCGCCAGCAGGAGGCGGGAATCGTGCACCACCGTGACCTGTGCGCCGGGGACATGGGGTTCGATCAGTCCGGCGAGGGCGCGGGCATCGGCGTCGGTATCGATTCCGCCCGCGCCGGCAAGGACGCGGTCCACGGTGCCTCCACCGATCAAGGCGAAGAGCTGCGCGAGATTCTTGGCCGCCGTCTCTCTGCTGACGTTTTGGACGTTGGAGCTGCCGGTGCTTTCGTCGCGGACCGGTACACCGTCCTCGAACCGCACGCCTCGGGTTTTACTACCACCGATGTCCAGTCCGATGACCGTTGCCGGTACCGATCCGTCGGGCCGGGGGGTCGGGTTTTCTGCTGTCTCCACGTCCAAAAGCGTAGCGCGGGCCCGCGCTGTGATCCTAAGGTGGAGGTCCTATTGGCTTCCGGATCTCGCCTTCACCAGTCCCCCGAGTAGTCCCGGCCCTTCGGAAAGTACCAGTTCGCGGAAAAGCTGTACGGGATCGGGCTCTTTGCGCCGCTCTCGCCATGCAATCCCTATCTCCCGGTACGCGAGTTCCGACTCAAGCGATACCTCCACCCAGCCGAGGTCCGTGGAATCCAGGACGCCCTGGGGTCCGGACCCCAGTCCGCCCGGCGGCAGGATGCTGTAGCCCAATCCGGCGGACACCAGCCCCCGGATGGTGTGCGAATCCTGGCTTTCGAAAGCGACCCTGGGGCGAAAGCCCGCATCCCGGAAGATCGCGTCGGCCAGCGAGCGCAGGCCGAAACCCGGTCCCATGGAAACGAACGGCTCATGCTTGAGCTCGACGAGCCGCACGCTCGACCTTCGGGCCACCGGATGGCGGTGATGGACCACCAATCGCAACGGTTCCCGATACAAGGCCGCAGAGCCGAGGTTCCTGCCAGGGCCCGCAACGGGTGCTGTCAAGGCGAAGTCGGCGTCTCCCGCGATGAGCGATTCAAGGCACGCGGCACGGGCTCCTTGACTGAGCTCGAAGGCAGTGGAGGGGTGCCGGTTCCGGAAGGCACTTATGAGCAGCGGCAACGTTGCTTCGCCGAAAGTGTGCTGGAAAGTCACCCTGATTCTGCCGCGGACCACGTCGGATTCGTGGCGGACCGCGTCCAGCCCCGCCTGGAATTCCGCCAGAGCTGACTCAATATAAGGCAGCAACGCCTTCGCGGCGGGGGTCAGGCGGACGCCGCGGCCTTCACGGATCAGGAGTTCGGTCCCGACGACGGCGCTAGCCCGGGCCAGCGCCCGGCTGACGGTCGATTGGGGTACTCCCAACAGCTCTGCAGTCTCGGTGACGTGTTCTGTCCGGCCCAGCTCAGCCAGCAGCGGCAGCATCGGCAGTAGCTGGACCAGTTGCTTGTGTTCGCTGTCCATTCCGGTCCGCCTTTTCAATCATCAATATCTGCTATCAATCTTAGGTAAATCATGCATTGGAATCATCACTTCGGGCGGCCGTACTGTTGAAACGTGAGTACAAGCGCAGCATCCACGAGCGGGAGCCCGGGCGAGTTCGGCTGGGAAGGCCACCTGAAAGGCTCTGCGGCGTATCGGAGGATCCTTGCCGGACTCGCCCTTGCCGGTGTGGCTACGTTCGCGCAGCTTTACTCCACCCAAGCTGTCTTGCCACTCATGGCGAACGAGCTGCACATCACGGCAGCCGAGGCTGCGCTCACCATTTCCTTTGCCACGGTAGGACTTGCGGCGACGGTGTTGCCCTGGTCCTTCGTTGCCGACAGAATTGGCCGCGTGCGTGCCATGACTATTGGAATCGCGGCCGCCACTGTCCTGGGCCTGCTCGTCCCCATGGCCCCCGCTTTCCCCCTCGTCCTCGCGCTGCGGGCACTCGAGGGCATGGCCCTGGGCGGTATTCCAGCCATCGCCATCGCGTACCTGAATGAGGAAGTCAACAAAGGGCACGCCGCGCTGGCTGCCGGCAGCTACGTGGCCGGCACCACCCTCGGTGGACTTGCGGGTCGTTTGCTGGCAGGCCCGGTCGGCGAGTTATGGGGGTGGCGCGCGGCCACTCTTGCGGTTTCCCTCCTTGCCACCCTGTCGGCCGCCCTGTTTCTGCTGCTGGTTCCGCAGCCGCGGCGCTTCACTCCAAGCTCGGCAGGAGGATTCCGAGGGGCGATGAGGACCTTGGTGGGCCATTCCTCCAATCCACGACTCGTTGCCCTCTACGTTCAGGCGTTCTTGTTGATGGGTGGTTTCGTTGCCGTCTACAACTACCTCGGGTTCCGACTGCACGCCGAGCCTTTTGGACTGCCCGCCACCGTGGTGAGCCTCATCTTCCTGGCCTATTTGTCCGGCACCGTGAGCTCCCGCTGGGGAGCAGGACTGTCCATGCGCCTCGGCCGACGCACGGTCCTCCTCGTGGGCATCGCGACCATGACGGCTGGACTCGGGCTGACCCTGTGGGACAACCTCGCCGCGATACTGGTGGGCTTGGTGATCTTCACCGGAGGATTCTTCGCAGCCCACAGCATCGGATCGGGCTGGACCGGGACCATCGCGACGAACGGACGTGCGCAGGCGGCCTCGTTGTACAACCTCTCCTACTACTTGGGTTCCAGCATCATCGGCTGGGCCGGAGGACTCGCCTTCCAGACTTTCGGCTGGAACGCACTCGCCTGGACCGTCATCGCGCTGTGTTGCACGACGGCGGTGATCACCGCCGTCGTGCACCGCTCCCCGGAGCGCCGGGTCGGCGTCGTCGGCTCCTCCCTGTGACTGCTATGTCTCGGACGTTGGGGCGGTCTCCATTCCCGTCCTGCCCGAAGGCGTGGGTTCCGCCAACCGCGCCCGCGCGTGCAACACATCGCCGATGAACCAGTCGTAGATCAGCACACCGATGACCCCGCCGATCAACGGCCCCACGATCGGCACCCAGAAGTACCAGCTGAACGCTCCATCTACGGTGCCCGGCAGCGCCGTCTGCCCCCATCCGGCCAGCCAGGCAAACAACCGCGGTCCGAAGTCACGGGCCGGGTTGATGGCGTATCCAGCGTTCGCACCCACGGACATGCCGATCGCCGCCACGGCCAGGCCGATCATGAACGGGCCCAGATTGGCCTGGACAGCCGTGTTGCGCATGTCGATGATGGCCACAACGAACAAGACCAGGAAAGCCGTGCCAACAACCTGGTCGATCAGCGGACCAACGGGATTTCCATTGAAGTACGGTGCTGGGAAGGTCGCGAAAATCGAGTAGGTGGCAAGCCCCTTCGAATCCGCACGCCCGGTGCCGACTGCCTTGTTATAGGCGTCGATCGCGTCGTGATAGAGCAGGTACACCATCGCTGCACCAGCGAAGGCGCCGACAATCTGGGCAAGGATGTACGGACCCACCTTCTTCCACGGGAATTTCCGCCGGACTGCGAAAGCCACTGTCACGGCTGGGTTGATGTGCGCCCCGCTGACGCCGCCGGCGACGTAGATTGCCATGGTCACCGCGATGGCCCATCCCCACGTGATCAACAGCCAGTCACCGGCGGCCATGAAGATAGTGGTGGACGTTGCGGCGCGTCCCGAGCCGGGCAACGCAGCCACGGCCATGGCCACAACGCCGTCGCCGAAGGAGATCAGGACGAACGTACCGAGGAACTCGGAGAGGAGCTCACCCCACGTACCGCCCAACTGCTTGAGGCCGCTTCCGTTGCGGACCGCATTCCTTAGGGGACTGACATCACTCATCCCGAGTGCCTCCTTGAGTCATCTGATTCACCAATGGAAATTGACAACCCCAGCACATTCATGGTATGCCGATTGGCCTTGGGTGACCATGGCCCGCGTTGACTCATTGAAAACCTCCGCGTAGCCGGATACGTTGCCTCATTTGAAAACCTCCGTGTAGCGGCGTGGTTCGCAATTGTGGCGGCGGTTGGGGGCTATGCCCGTTTTCATGGAGCTAACGATGGCCCAGCGGCAAGCTGTGACGAAGAAGAAGGCCCTCGCCTATAAGGGTGCTGATCGTGCAGGGAAGTCCCGGATCTTGAACGAACTGGTCGAGCTGACCGGTTGGCACCGCGACTACGCCCGGGCGGCGTTGCGGGATGCCCTGGTGTTGAAGATCGTCAGACCACGCCCGGGCAGGACCGCGGTCTACGGGCCTGATCTGCTGCCTGCCCTCATCAAGTGCTGGGCCGTGCTGCGCGCCCCTGCCGGCAGGCTGCTGGCCCCGATGCTGCCTGTCCTGGTCCCGCTGCTGCGCAGGGACCGGGAGCTTGAGCTGACCGATGAACAGGCCGGACTGCTGATGCGGATGAGCGCAGCGACCATCGACCGGAAACTCGCCGGCGAACGGGCAAAACTTTTCCCGCGGGGACGGTCCCATACCAAGCCGGGCACGCTGCTCAAATCCCAGATCCCGGTCCGCACCTGGGCCGAGTGGGATGACGCCGTCCCGGGGTTCGTGGAGATCGACCTGGTGGGCCACGAGGGAGGCAACAGCTTCGGCGAGTTCTGCTGCACCCTGACCGTGACGGACATCGCCACGGGCTGGACCGTGAACCGGTCGGTGCGGAACAAGGCCGCCAAATGGGTCTTCGAGGCCCTCGAACACGTCACTGCCGTGTTCCCGTTCCCGATCATCGGCATCGATTCAGACAACGGTTCCGAGTTCATCAACGAGCATCTGCTGGCCTACTGCCACGCGCACGAGATCACCTTCACCCGCTCCCGGCCCGGCAACAAAAACGACGGAGCCCACGTGGAGCAGAAGAACTGGGCCAGGGTCCGGGAACTGGTCGGCTACCTGCGCTACGACACCGACGCGGAACTGGCCAAACTCAACGAGATCTGGGAGCTGGACCGTGTCTTCACCAACTACCTGCTGCCGCAGCAGAAGCTACTCTCCAAGCAGCGGCACGGCGCGAAAGTCACGAAGAAACACGACGCCCCCGCCACACCCCACCAACGCGCGATCCGGCATGAACGGATGAACAAACGCCCGGTCATCCAGATGAACGCCGCCTTCAAACGCATCAAGCCCGGAGCCCTTTCCCGCGAGATCCTGGCGCTTACCGGGCAGCTGGAAACACTGGCCTTAGCCAAGAAACCAGCACCCCTCAAACCCGTCAACCGCGCCTGGAACAGCTAGGCCTCGCGGAGGCTCTTCAACGAGGCAACGAAACCACCCATCCGGAGGTTTTCAAATGAGGCAACGTATTACTCTTCCCGGAGGTATTGCAATGAGTCAACAGGGGCCAACGTCAGCCGAGGGACCGGCTACCGGGTGGACTCGATGGCACAGACCAAGTCATCGACGATATCGGCGGAGTCTTCCAATCCAATCGAAAGCCTGAGCATGCGCGCGTGCGGCTTGGCCCCAGGGCCCTCCGGCCAGGCCGCCAACCGCACGGCGCTGAAGGCGGCTATTCCTGAAGCAAGACCCACCGATTGCCCCACTCCTTCGAGCGCCGTAACGCCGTCTTCGAACCTGGCTACCGTAAGATTCCATAGACGCTGCTACACGTTGCTTTGACCTCCGAGGGTTTCCCACCCGTGGCCATCTGCCCGTACGCAAGTCCGCCGTCGCGAACAGCAGGCAAAGGAGCCGTGGTCGATAGCTTGATGGGCAGGGCGTGAACGCCCCGTTCCGCGAGTCCCGTCCGGCCCGCTGGGACCGCGAGCGCGTCGCAGGCCATCACTGCTCTGCTTGAATTATTCATCGCTGAATTCGCCAAATATCTGGCAATAATTCGGAGACTTATGGTGTCAATGAATGGATTGTGCGGAAAATGGCAACTATGATGAATAGACAGCACTTTCAGGAGGATTCGTGAGCACCACCCCGAAGAACGTTCGGCCCGTCAGCACCAGCGAGCCCCTGGATGCGATCGACGAGCGCATCCTTGCAGCTTTGGTGGGGGATGCCCGGATCTCCAACAAGCAGTTGGCCGAACTGGTCGGCATTGCACCGTCAACCGCACTCATGCGCACACGGTCACTTTCCGAACGCGGCATCATTGAGGGATTCGAGGCAGTCCTCAGCCTGCCCGCGATCGGTCGATCGGTCCAGGCCCTGATCGCCGTGCGCCTGCGTGCCCACGACCGGGACCAGATTGACCGCTTCACTGCCCGCGTGCCTGCGCTTCCTGCGGTGATCTCGACGTTCCACACTTCGGGCTCGGTGGACTACCTTCTGCATATCGCCGTAGCCAACACCGATGACCTCCGTGACTGGGTCCTGGACAATCTCGCGACGGACCCCGTGGTGGGCCATACCGAGACCACCTTGGTCTTTGCCCACATCCAGGGCAACCACGGCCCACTTCCGGATTAACGGCCTTGTTTCAGTGGCGCGGTTCGAGCCCGGAGTGCGCGGCTCCGATAGCGTCCTGGCGTAAATCACCGAGTTCCCGGCGGCGCCTGAAGGCCGCGCGCTGCAGGGCCAGGTCGACCGGCGGAATGTAGCGCCTGCGTTCGGCCCATGAAATCAGATTGGCTCCGATTCCCGCAGCGGCCGACTCCAGCATGGAGGGTCGCCGGTAGGATCCGCATGATGCGGTGGCAGTGCTCATGACTCTTTCCCTTCAGTGGTTGCTGCGGTGCTTGCTGCGTGCGACTTCGCGTCGCGGGATTTCTTGTCTCCGGCCCATGCGGGGACACCCAGGATGGGGAATGCGTTGATGTGGATCTGGACTGGACGGGCATCGTCTGCCTCGGGTTCGCTCCGGATTTCCTCCAGAAGCTTGCGGCCCACGGCTTCCATGGCACGGGCGTAGCGGCCAAGCTGCTCGGCCGACATCCGGGCATTGGCCGTATTGACGATGGCGGCCTCGAGCCACTCTTCATCCAAAGATTCCATGCCGTGGGCCATGAAGTCGGCGAGGACAGCCTGCCTGCTGCGTTCGAATTCGCGGGTGACCAGCCGCGACGCCTCCTGGGTCGCCGGTGAATGTGCCAGCTCGGGCGAGGTGATCTGGATGGCTCCCTTAGGCCGCTCCCACCACCGTTCCCTGGCCGTCCCCTTGCCTTGGACCTCGCGGACAAAGTCGAACTTGGCGAGCTGGCGCAGGTGGTAGCTTGTGGCGCCGCTGGATTCGTTCAGGAGTTCGGCCAGGCTGCACGCCGTCTGCGCTCCGTAACGGGACAGCATCTCAAGAATTTGGACCCGCAGGGGATGTGCGAGCGCTTTGAGGGATGCCGTATCGACCTTACGGACGGGCAATTCCGGTTCCTGAACCTTGTCCATGTCGGAAACGCTACTCTTGCAAAGAAACCTTTGCAAGCATTTCTTTGCAAGCATTTATTTGCAAATCAGTCTTTGCAAGTTGCCTTGCCTTGCCAGGGGCCCGCCGTCAGCCCTTCCGGAGTACTCCACGGACCGACACGGCCGCAAGCACCATCGCTGCCAGTCCGCACGCCACCGTGAAGCAGCTGGCAGCGGCGCCCAGTCCGATCACCGAAGCGGCCAGCCCCAGTCCGATGACGGGCACCGCGCTTCCGAGGTAGGTGATGACGTAGAGGGTACTGATGATCTGGGCGTGCCGCGACGCCTCCACTTTTCCGGCAACATCGTTGAACACCAAACGGAATGCGACCCCCTGCCCAACACCGGCGGCGAGGCTGGCCGCCACCAGCAACACCGGGCTGGACAGCGACGCTGCCGCGCCCACCAGAACGATGGATCCCCCCAACACTGCCAGTCCCGCCGGCACTGCGAACCTGCCGCGGACGGTCAGGAGCTGGCTCAGCGCGGACGCGCCCAACGTCAGCCCGGCGAGCAGCCCGGTCATGGGGCGGGAATCGGCATGCACGACGACGGCGAAGTAGCCAGGCGCCAGGGAGAGGCAGAATCCAAACACGGCAAAGCTCAAGAATCCAACGCTGGAGGCCAACCAGAACGCGCCCCTCGCGTCCCGCGATACAGAGGGCCGCCGGGGGGCGAGCACTGTGTAGGGGCGCGGGCCTTCGGCCGGACGAATCGCGGGCCGGGCCTTGAGGAGCCACAGCGGCACCAGCAAAAGCAGCAGGACGGCCGCATGAATGACAAAGGGCGTGGAGGTGGCGCCCGGGAGCAGCGAAAGCAGTCCGCCGATCGCAGGACCGGCAGCCACCCCGCCGGACGAAGAAAGCAACGTGAATCGTGAAGCCCATTCCGGCCGGTACGGAAGCAGCTCCCGGAGCGCCGCGGAACTCGCCCCGGTGGCAAGTCCGACCGCAACGCCCTGGAGCATCCGGCCAGCAGAGAGCATCAACAGGTTGTCAGCGTTGGCAAAAACAAGGCCACCGGCCAGGCCCACGACGACGGCGAGGACCAAGGCAGCGCGCCTGCCGATGTGGTCCGACCAATGACCGGCGAGCATCAGCACGCCCACGAGCGCCAGGACGTAGCTTGCGAAGGCGATCGTCACGCCCAGGGAGGTTATCCCCAACTCCGACTGAAGCAACGGATACAGCGGGCTCGCCAGGTTGGCGCCTACCAGCAGCGTGAACATCACGACGCCGGCCAGGACCAGCCGTGCCCTCGTGGAAGCATCCCAGCCCCAGCGTTCGGCGGTGGCCGGACGCATGCGGAGTTCGCTAAAGACAGTCATTCCCATGCCTTCGCCTCAGCGGCCATCACGCTGCCGGGCTTTGTGGGCCGGGACGCAATGACCCAATTATTGTTGGCAATAGGATGTCGCAGGACTGCCAGATAGATCAGATATTCATGAAAGAATTGATCAAAACTGTCAATATTGACGCTCGTTGATAGCCACAAATGACCCGGAGTGATGATGTGAACACCCTCGACCCGACAGATCTGAAGATCCTGCTGGAATTGATCCGCGATCCCCGGGTCCAGATCGGCGAACTCAGCGAGTCCCTCGGGATTGCGCGCAATACCGCCCAGTCGCGGATGCGCCGGCTGGTCCGTTCGGGCGTACTGAACGACGGCGGCCGCGAGGTCGACCTCGAAAAGGTGGGGTACGACGTCGTCGGCTTCGTGACGTTGGAGGTGACCCACCGGGAGCTCGACGGCGTGATCGGCTCCCTGCGCCGCATTCCCCAGGTCCTGGAGGTGCATGAAATTTCCGGGAGAGGCGATCTCCTGTGCCGGGTGGTAGCCACCGACACGCACAACCTGCAAACCGCGCTCCGCTCCATCCTCAGAATCAAGGGCGTCATCCGTACGGAAACCGTCCTCGCCCTGCACACCCACATCCCGTACCGGACCGAGCCGCTCATCGGCAGGCTCACGGACGCCGAGACCGCAGGAACCGCGAAACGGATCAAACCGCAGGATTCCTCCCCTTCGCCGGTCAGCGAAGCCGACTAGGATTCCGGAATGGATCGGCTCTTATTTGGGTCCCCATGATCGTGGCGGCGTCGGTGACGAGCATCCTGCTGGCTGTCCTCATCGTCAAGTCGGGAGTGCACGGAGGCATGGCCGGCGCCTTCTTTGCGCTGGTGATGTCCGTCGTCTTCCGCACCGGCGGCCCAGCGGGAGGAGAATGGCCTCGTGACCATCATTGATAACGCCGTCTACGTGAACGGCATCCGGACCGCCACTCCGGACAGTCTTGAGCAAAGCGTCGAAACGCTGGCCGCCCACGGCGGAATGGTGTGGATAGGCCTGTACCGGCCGGACGAAACCGAAATGGCGGCAGTGGCGGCCGAGTTCGGCCTGCACTTGCTCGCCGTCGAGGACGCCGTCAATGCCCACCAACGGCCCAAGCTTGAACGCTACGACAACAACCTCTTCACGGTCCTCCGGCCCGCGCGATACCTGGATCAAACGGAGACCGTGGAATTCGGCGAGCTTCACATCTTCACCGGAAGCAACTTCGTGGTGACGGTCCGCCACGCGGAAACCCCCGGAGTAGCCCAGGTCCGGCGCAATCTGGAACAACAACCGGAGCTGTTGCGCCATGGGCCCGAAGCCGTCCTTTATGCATTGCTTGACCAAGTGGTGGACGATTACGGTCCGGTGATTTCCGGGCTGGAAAACGACATTGACGAGATCGAGGACCAACTCTTCGGCGGTGACCCCACCGTTTCCCGGCGCATCTATGAGCTCGCCCGCGAGGTCATCCAGTTCCAGCGCGCCATCAACCCGCTCCCGGAGATGATGGCCGCCCTCAAACGCGGATTCGTGAAATACGGTGTCGACATAGAGCTGCAGCGTAAACTCCGCGATGTGGAGGACCACGCCGAACAAGTCATTTCCCGAGCCAACGGGTTCCGCGACCTGCTGCAGAACGCCTTGACCCTCGATGGCACCCTGACCGCGAACCGGCAGAACGAGGCGAGCGCAGCACAAAACGAACAAACCAAGAAGATTTCATCGTGGGCAGCGATTTTCTTCGCACCGGCCTTCGTTACCGGGCTCTACGGCATGAACTTTGACATTATGCCCGAGCTCCATTGGACCTACGGTTATCCCATGGCGATCGGCCTGATGGTCGTCGCATCGTTGCTCATGTACACCATTTTCAAGCGGAAGAGCTGGCTCTGATGACCCCCGGCCAGGAAGGCTTCAACAAGGGCTGGATCATCACACCCGGGACGCCGGCGCAGCTGGGGGCCTTCGGTTTGTTTCGCCCGTCGGCGTCACAAGAGCGGGTACTCACTCCCACAACCCACGGGATCACCGTCAAAGCGGCCGACGACCTCCTCTGGATCGGCTTCTCCGAATTATGCGGCGGCCCGACGTCGACGGCGGACTATGAGGCCTTGGCCGGGGACTTCAAGACCTGGGTGGTCGACGGCGTTCCCTCACCACATCGGGAGTCATCTCTCGGATCCGCGGCGGCCTGGCAGCGATTCACCAAGGTGATCGATGTTCTATGCGAGCAAGACATCACCCTGTTCCTGATCGGACATGGCCCGCTGGATTGGGAGCCAGCCCAGGATCCGGTCCACCGAAGCGATATCCAGCCAGTTGACTTGGCCAGGATCGCGAGCCGCCTCTCGCCCCTGGGCAGGGTGGAGGCTTCAGCGCCTTTCGAAGACGCAGAGACTTGGGGCAGCTGAACGATTTCCCTTGCGGGACAGGCGGTTTCAGAGCAAAGAAACCAGCCCGACGCCGGCCGCTGCGGCTCCCACGCAAGCGGCCATGGTGCCCACTCCATTGAGGAGGGCCAGGCCCGTCCGGCCGCTCTGGATGAGCCTGACGGTTTCAAGGCTTGCCGTGCTGAACGTCGTGTATCCGCCAAGGAATCCGGTGCCGAGAATCAACTGCAGGGACTCGGGTGCCTGCCTTGTCATCACCAGCCCGGCCAAGATCCCCATAAGCAGCGAGCCGGAAACGTTGATGAAGATGGTGCCCAGAGGCAGCGCAGTCCTGGCCCAGGAACGGACAAGTCCATCCATTACGAACCGGGCGGCCGCACCTGCGCCGCCCGCGAGTGCGATCAGAAGGATGGTCATGGCGGGCTGTTCCGTTTCTTTTCGGCGGATTTGTGCCGAAAGGCTCCAAGCCAAATACCGAGGGTAGTGGCCGCTGCACCGCCAAATAGGCTAGCCGCGAGGTACCAGACAGCGTCCATTCCGCGTCCTGCGCCGAAGAGATGCACCGAGTCCAGGGCCAGGGTGCTGTAGGTGGTGTAGGCACCGAGGAAGCCACTTCCGATGCCCAACCGGGCAACCCGCCGGAGACCGGCGTCGGGACCGCTCCGGGCGAGTTCTTCGAGGAGCCAGCCAAGCGCCAGCGCGCCCGTCAGATTGATGAGCAAGGTGGGCAGCGGCCACCCATCTGGCGCCGGAAGGGCCATGCCAAATCCGTAGCGGCTCGAAGCCCCCAGGATTCCCCCGGCCGCGACAAGCAGAACGAACGGTCCGTGCAGATGGAGCGGGCGGTGCGAAGGCCTGTCAGTCGGGGGCGCCTCCGGAGTTTTGGCGCCGGTCGGTGCGGTGCTGCTGTCCTTCATTGATCCCTGCTTGCATCATGACGGCCCAAGGGAACCATGAGCACAGGGCAGTTCTGGCGATGGGCCAAGTGCAAGGCTACCGATCCGGTGACCAGTCCCTCAAACCTCGGGCCGAGGCCGTGTTCCTTGGTTCCCACGACGATCATGGAAGCGTTGATGCTCGCGGCATAGCGGCCCAACGATCTCGCAGGCTCGCCGGCGAGCGTGACAAATGACCACTGCACCGCCGTACCGCGCAATTGGTCCGCGATGCGGGACTGGAGTGACTCCGAAATGGCCGCAGCGTCGTCGTCGATTCCGTCGGGGTCGATCGGCTGGGCCGCGAGATGCCCGTCCCGGTCCCCCGCAGCAGGAAAGTTCGTGACATCAGCGAAGGCAAGGACCAGTTCCAACCCGGCACTGAGCGCCACCTCCGCGGCTTTCTCCACCACGGTTCCAGGCTGCTTCGGGAGCACCCCTGCCAGTACCGGCCCGGCCAACCTCGACGGCCGCCCTTTGGCCAACGGCGTGTCATCGCCACGCGGATTGCTCATGGGGCCCTCCAAATTTCCGGGTTGTCAGGATACGGGTTCTTCTATCTTGCTCCAGAAAGCTGCACGAAGCCCGTCGTCGAGGACTGGCGTCGTCCCAAGCGCTAGGTAAGAATGTCGATATGTGCGGTCGGTTCAGTGTCGGTTTCGAAGCAGATTACCTCTCGAGGAAGCTCGGCGCTGTACTGCGCGGCGATATCGACTACCCCTCGCCGACCCTCCAGATTAATCCGACTGATCCCGTGGTCTTTTTGCGGGGGCGGGCCGAAGACGGCGCGGTGGGCCGGGAGCTTGCCGCGGGCCGGTGGGGCTTGGTTCCGTCCTTCTCCAAGTCCTTCGACTCGAAGGTACCCACCTGGAACGCACGTTCTGAAACCGCCGGCCAGATCCCGGCGTTCAGGGCTTCCCTGCCCAAGTGGCGGGCAGTCGTTCCGGCCTCTGCCTACTACGAGTGGAAGAAATCAGGACCTGGACGCAAGGACCCCAAGCAGCGCTACATTGTTGAACCACGCGATGAACTGATTACCTTCGCGGGATTGTTTGCTCCGTGGCGCGACGAGAGCATCGAGGACAGGTCCGCGCCCGGCGCATGGCGTTTGTCCTGCTCAATCCTGACCATGGATTCCCCTCCGGAGGGCGTCCACGAGAGACTGCACCATTTGCATGACAGGATCCCGGTGCCGATTTCTCCGGACATGATCGACGATTGGATCGACCCTAAGGAAACCCGGGGCCAGGCCCTCTTGGATGCCGTGCTGGGCGATGCGTACGCTTTGGCGTCGTCATGGACACTGCGACCGGTGGAACTTCTGGACGACAACACCCGTCTGGTGGACGTCGCGAACCCGGCCGCCTGAGTCCCCGCTCGTAGCACTCACCGTTCGTAGCGCAGCTCCGCCCGGACGTCCGTGTCTTTCAGCCAGGTGAGCCGCGTCCCCGATCCGAACGGGTTCGGCCACCACTGCACCAGGACCTTGCCCTCCGCCGTCCGGGTGACCATGGCGGGAACGTATTGAAGGTATTTCGGCCAAACGAGCTTGGCGATGACAGGCACCCTTGAAACAGTGGATAGCGGCTCCGTCTGACGCGGAGGCGGGGCGCCCACTGAATTCAACGGCGCGGGATATTCGGGCTGCTCAGGCATGCCGGAATACTACTGCCGGGCAACGACAATGTACCGAGTCAATCGATATCGGTGGCTGCCACGCTCATCCGCGCCAACATGCAACGGCCATTCCCTTGTCGCCGGGAATGGCCGTCACAAGCTAAAGCCGGGTGTCGAACGAATCGCAGAACACGTTCTCGTTGAACGTTCCCTGGAACTCGGACTTGCCCTGGATCTTCTGGATGGTCGCCCGGATGGCCTCGCGAGTGCCTGCATGGGCGTTGATGGCAGTCTTGACCATCGGCACATCGATCAGGTGGTTCGGCTGGTTCAGGGAGACGAACACCGTGGGCACTTCCGTGACGTACCAAGGGATTTCCGCGGCCATGGGGCTCGACCATTTGATGCGGATGGCGGCCTCCTGGGCGAAGCCCTTGACGTTCGCAAAGACGAATGCTGCGTCGTACTTGTCCGCATAGTCGCCGGTGGCCTCGTCGGAGATGACGCTCATGAAGTTCACGCCGGTCTCCCCCGCGGCTTCACGCTGCTCCGCCGTCTTGAAGACATGGACTTCGAAACCGGCGCTTTCCAGTTCCTCCTGCACGGTGTCCAGATAGGCCAGCGGATCCGCCCGCGTGAAATCGGAACCGCCGGAGATGCCGTACAGGCGAATACGCTTGTGCGTTTCCGAGGTGATGGGCAGGTTCCGGGCCGTGTCCTTGATGAGCGTGACGGTCTTGTCCGCAATTTCGGCGGCGACGGCGAGGTGGGCTTCGCTGCCAATCAGCTGCAGGGCCTCGGGCGACGGAGTCAATTCTTCCGGAAGCTTCTTATGCAGCCCCAGGCTCGCCTTCAGTGCGAGGATGCGGCGCAGGGCGTCATGCAAACGCTGCTCGGTGATCACGCCGGATTTGTAGCCGTCCATCATGTACTGGAAGTCCTCCGCGGGGTTGCGGAAGAACAGGAACATGTCGCAGCCGGCCGCGATGGTGGCCGGAACCAGGTCCTTGCGCCTCATGGCCTGGGTAAGGCCCACCATCTGCGATGCGTCCGTCAGGATCAGCCCGTTGAAGCCGAGCTCGCCACGGAGCAGGTCCTGGAGGAGCTCCGGAGCCAAGGTGGCGGGCCGGATGTCCGCGTCCACCGTGCCTGGCCGGAAATGCCTGGACAATTCCGGTGCCCCGATGTGCCCGACCATGATCGATTGGACCCCATGGCCGATCATTTCCCGGTACACGTGCCCATAGCTGGAATTCCAGTCCGCGTAACCGAGCGTGTTGTGGGAAGTGACCACGTGCTGGTCGCGTTCGTCGATGCCGTCGCCCGGGAAGTGTTTGATGGCGCATACGGTGGGCGATTCGCTGATGCCGTCGAAGTATTCCTTGGCACGCTCCACCACGATTTCCGGCGTATTGCCGAAGGCGCGGGTGGAGATGACGGTGTTGCGCCAGTTGTAGTGGATGTCAACAATGGGCGCGAAGGCCCAGTTGCAGCCCAAGGCCGCAGTCTCCACTCCGGCCACTTGGCCCATCTTCCGGGCGATGGACTTGTCCGGGTGCGAACCGGCCTGCAGGTGGGTCGACACGAACGTTCCGTCGTCGCAGCTTCCGGCTCCCCCCATTTCCGGGTTGGAGGCCACCAGGAGCGGGATGCGCGTTTTGGACTGGGCATAGCGGATGTGCTGCTGCACGGCAGCGGACGGGCCCGGCCTGTACCGCATGCCGCCCACGTGAAAGTTCTCCAGCACACCGTCGAGATACTCCGGAGAGTAGTCGTTGTTGTGGTTGATGAAGAGCTGCCCGATCTTCTCCTCAAGGCCCATGCCCTCGATCGTCGAGTGCACCCACGCGACGGCCTCGTCGTCGAGGGTGAACGGCGCCGCCCGGAGGTCGACGTCGAACTGGCGCGCTTGGGTGCCCGGAGCGCCCGCTCGGCTGCCCGCCCGGGCCATGGAACCGGCGACGGCGGCAATGCCGGCTAGCGCCTCGGCCACCACCTGGTTGACCGGGGCGGCGATGTCCACGACGATACCGGTCTCGTCGACGTCGAGCGGTTCCAGCGTGGCGAGCTGTGATTCAAGGAGGGCAGGCGGCATGAAGTGGCCGGAACGGCCTTCCGTCCGTTCCTTAAGCACCTCTTTACTGCCATGCAGGTGCAGGAAGACGGTGTCCGGCGCCTGTGCCCGGATGGCGTCCCGGTAGCTACGACGCAGGGCCGAGCAGGCAAGTACCAACCCGCCATCCCCCGCATTCGCGAGTTCGGTACCCACGGTGGCCAGCCACGGCCAGCGGTCTTCGTCGGTCAGCGGGATACCGGCAGCCATTTTGGCGACGTTCTCCACGGGGTGGAGCGAATCGCCGTCGAGGAACGGCACCCCGAGTTCCCGGGCAACAAGGTCCCCGATGGTGGTCTTGCCGCAGCCGGACACGCCCATGACCACAATGCGGCGTGGCGTTGCCGCGGCAATGTCCCGGTCCCCCGTCATGGCTTCGTTCCTACCAGTCATGAACGGTGCCGTCCACAAGGCGGTTGTACGGCAGGTAGGCCTGCTGGTACGGGAAGGAATTGGCGGCTTCTTCGTTGAATTCGACGCCGATACCGGGCTTGTCGCCCGGGTGCAGGTAGCCGTCCTTGAACGTCATGGACTGTTCGAAGACCGTATTGGTCTTGTCCGAGTGCTGCATGTATTCCTGGATGCCGTAGTTGTGAATGGCCAGGCCCACGTGCAGCTGCGCGGCGAAGCCGACCGGGGAAATGTCGGTGGGGCCGTGGAAGCCGGACTTGATCTGGTACTGCGCGGCGAAGTCCATGACCTTCTTCAACGGCGAGATTCCGCCGAAGTGCGTGGACGCGGCACGGACGTAGTCGATCAGCTGCTCCTTGATGAGCGTCTGGAAGTCGTACACGGTGTTGAAGATCTCGCCGATGGCGAGCGGCGTGGTGGTGTGCTGACGGACCAGGCGCAGCCCTTCCTGGTTCTCGGCCGGGGTGCAGTCCTCGAGCCAGAAAAGATCGTATGGCTCCAGGGCCTTGCCGAGCTTGGCTGCCTGGATGGGAGTCATACGGTGGTGGCCATCGTGCAGCAGCGGGATTTCCGGGCCGAACTCGTTGCGCACGGCTTCGAAAACGGTAGGCAGGTGCCGGAGGTAGGCGCGGGTGTCCCAGTCCTCTTCCTGCGGGAAGGCACCCCGGCCGGCGGGTTCGTAGTCGTAGCGCTCGCCCGAGGCCTGCGCCTGCGCGGCCACGCCGTACACGGCTTTGATGCCGGGGATGGCGGTTTGGATACGGATGGACTTGTAACCGAGCTCCAGGTGCTCCCGGACCGAGTCGAACAGGGAAGGGGTGTCCGCGCCCGAGGCGTGCCCATAAGCGCGCAGGCCGTTGCGGGACGCGCCGCCGAGGAGCTGGTAGACCGGCAGGCCGGCGACCTTGCCCTTGATGTCCCACAGGGCCATGTCGACGGCGGCGATCGCGGCCATCGTGACGGGGCCGCGGCGCCAGTACGAGGACCGGTACAGGAACTGCCAGGTATCCTCGATCCGATGCGGGTCCTTGCCGATCAGCAGCTGCGCGACGTGTTCCTTCAAGTACGCCGCGACCGCAAGTTCACGGCCGTTGAGCGTCGCGTCGCCGATGCCGGTGACTCCCTCATCCGTAGTGATGCGGAGAGTGACGAAGTTGCGGGTGGGGCTGGTCACGAAGACTTCCGCGGCAACGATTTTCACAGCTGGTCCTTTCAAGGTTGCTGTTCGAGGGCTGGCCTGACCCGGATGCGAGGTGCACCACAGGGCGGGTAAAGATGATCTTAGGGCGGATGACAATTATTGGCAACCGGTTGCAGTAGTTATTTTCCAGAACCTGCTGTTATTTGGCAGAAACTCTTTCTGACGGGTCCGCTTCCCCCCAGTCACCTCGTGGGGACCACGCTGGCGGCGTCCGCGCGAGAGGATGTTCCGCCGCGTGCTTCCAGAGGGCGGCGGGCCTTGATCTCGCCTAGGATTTCGGCGTGGAACGCATCGGTCAGTTTGTACTTGGCCATCACGACGATGGCAAGGATGGTCATGATGGCAGGCAGGGCACCTGCGGCGAATTGGATGGCCTGTAGTGATTCGGCGCTGTGGGTGGCGCCGGACTTGTACCCGCCGGCCGCGAGGGCGTAAGCAGCAAGGGCGCCACCCACAGCCTGGCCCGTCTTGCGGGTGAAGGAGAACAGCGCGTAGGTGATGCCTTCAGTCCGGACACCGGTCTTCCACTCGCCATATTCCACAGTGTCTGCCTCGAGCGCCCACACGACGATGTTGATGGCCATGACACCGACCATACTCAGGAGGAGGCCCGAGTAGCCGACCCAGACCATGGCCGCCGGGGCGAAGAACACGATCCCGCCGCCCACCACGGAGAGGGCCCCGGCCACCACGTAGATGGTCTTCTTGCCGAAGTTCCGAACGAGCCTCGGCAAGAGCGGCGCAAGGCTAAAAGTCACCAGCAACTGGACGATGGAAAGCACCGCGTAGAGGTCCAGCCGGCCCAGGACGTCGCGCAAGTAGTAGAGCTGCACGGACGACAGTGCCATGTAGCCGGTCAGGAAGAGGAAGGAGCTCAGGCACAGCATAAGCAATGGACGGTTGGTCTTGAGCGTCTCCATGCTCTGCTTGAAGGAAACCTTGGGTACCGAGCGGTGGACGCGCTCCTTCGCCGTCAGGAAGGTGAAGAAGTACAGGGCGGCGCCGATCACGACGAAGACCAGGGTGATCGTGGTGAACAGGGACTGCAGATTGGCACCAGGCTTGATCAGGGGCGCAACAAAGATGCCGAGGGCCGAACTGACCAGGAGGGCGCCAACCATGCGGGCGGACCCCAGCTTGGCACGCTCGCCGGGGTCCTGGGTCATAGCGCCCGCCAAGGAACCGTAGGGGATGTTCACCAGCGAGTAGGCCAGGCCCAAGGCCGCGTATGTCACGTAGGCGTAGAGCAGCATTCCCGTGTGGCCGATCTGCGGCACGGAAAAGGCCGCAACGCTCAGGAGCAACAAGGGAAATGACCCAAACATGATGAACGGGCGGAACTTTCCGAAACGCTTGCTGAAGGCGCGGTCAACGAGCCGTCCCGCAAAGACGTCCGCAAAGGCGTCGAAGATCCGCACAGTGAGCAACAGGGTGCCGGCTGCCGCCGCAGAGATCCCTGCCACGTCGGTGTAGTAGACCAGCAGGAACATGGTGGCCGTGGTGAAGGCAAGGTTGTTGGCGGCGTCGCCAGCTCCATAACCTAAGATGCTGAGTTTGCTGAGCTTGTTCATTGCGGGCTCCTTTACCCTGGCCGGCACCAAGGTCCCGGCGTTGCGAATGACAGAAGGCCAGGCCTTCGGCTGCGATCGTTGAAGATTGATGTAATTCTAATCACTTCGGCAACCATTCGGCAAGCGGTTGCCAAAAGTTTCCATATATTTTCGCACACCCCTTATAGCGCACGGGAGGTTGAGGGCACACGAGCGGGCGTTCGGCATCACCTGCGCTGAGACGCTCAATCACAAGACGTGAAGGAGCGTCGAGCGAAATCCCTTCGAAAGCGAGCGGGCGTTTGCAAAAAGGCGGCCAAAAGTGAGCGAGCGTGTGTCCTGCCACACGCTCGCTCACGTATAGCGCCTGCCTGCCACACGCTCGCTCACGTATAGCACCTGCCTGCCACACGCTCGCTCACGTATTCGGGCCTACACGACGGCGCCCGCCACCTTCGCGTGGAAGGCAACGGGCGCCGTCGAAACTTCCCAGCGGATTAGCTGAGGTGTCCGGCGTCCGCGAAGGTCTCGGACAAACCGGCTATGAGCTCCACGATTCCGGAGTCGGCGCTCAGCTCCGGATCCAGGACGTCCAGTAGGGCTTCGAGCCGGGCACGGCCGGAGAGCAGATTGGCGGCGGCAATGTTAGCCGCTTGTGGGTCCTGCAGGCCGGTGGCCGTTGCGGTGTAGGCGGACCAGGCCGCGATCATCCGCGCAGCCGCTTGTCCGCTGCGGCCGGCAGCGCGCTCGGCGCGAAGCACGGGCAATGCCCGCATGCGCAGTTTGGCACTGCCGTCCATGGCAATCTGGGCCAGGTGGTGCGCTATCCGGGAGTTGCCGAAGCGCTCCAGGAGGGCGGCCCGGTACTCGGGGATGTGCAAGTCCGCACCGTCAAGGTTGGCGGCGGCCTCGTCCCAGAAGTCCTCCACTGCCCGGCGGCAGGAATCGTCGGCGAGGGCCTCGGCCACCGTCTTGTATCCGCGCAGCTGGCCGGCATAGGCCAGGAGCGAGTGGGCGCCGTTGAGGAGCCACAGCTTGCGGTTCTCGTAAGGCTCGATCTCGTCGACGAAAACGGCGCCAGCGTCTTCCCAGCGGGGACGCCCCGCTGGGAAGCCTCCGCTGAGGACCCAGTTATGGAAGGGCTCGGTGACCACGGGAGATTCGTCGCGGTATCCGCAGGCTGCGGCGACGGCGTCGATATCGGCGTCTGTGGTTCGTGGCGTGATGCGATCAACGGAAGTGCTGACGAAACTGACGTTGGCGTCGACCCAAGCGGCGAGGCCGGCGTCGAACGCCTTGGCCATCCCCATCACGGCGCTTCTTGCAACTGTCCCGTTGTTGGAGAGGTTGTCGCAGCAGACCACGGCAAGGGGGCCGGCGTCGGAGTCGCGGCGGGCGGCGAGGCCCAGCACCAGGCGGCCCAGCGGCGTCGTCGGCTTGCTGGAGGCAGGGCCGGCACCGCCAGAGAGCAAAGCGAGGTCTGCGGCGACGTCCGGCGCCCGGCTGTCCAGCTTGCCGTCAACGCCGAGCCGGTAAGCCGCCTCGGTGATGGTCAGGGTGATGAGCGAAGTCAGCGGCGCGGCGACAAGCTCGACAAAACGGTCGACGTCGGCACCATCGACGGCTTCCACAATGCTGGCGATGACCTCGAAGGAATCACCGGCGTCCGCGCGCTCCACCACGGTGTAAAGACCGTCCTGTGCGGCCAGGACCTCCGCGGCGTCGGGCCGACGTCCGGTGAAGGCGGCGATGCCCCAGTCCGCCGCATCGCCGGCGTGCTGGGTGTACCAGGCCTGGTGCGAGCGGTGGAAAGCACCCAGCCCCATGTGCACAATCCGCACGGGGGCCTTGCCAAGGGGCCGGACGGCACGATTCAAGCGGGGAAGGTCGGCGGGCTGCTTCGGCTCGGTGGTCACAGCTTGAAAACCCTTCGAGGTGAAGAGTCGACGACGTCGACGATCAATTCGTGCGCGCGGTCTTCGCTGACGCGGTGCTCCGCGACGAGGCGCGCCAGGAACGAAGCTTCGATCCGGCGGGAGGCGTCGTGCCGGGCGGGGATGGAGCAGAAGGCGCGGGTGTCGTCGATGAAGCCAGACGAGCGGGAGAAGCCGGTGGTTTCGGTCACGGCCGAACGGAAGCGCAGCATCGCATCCGGGGCGTCCAGGAACCACCACGGTGCGCCGAGGTACACGGAGGGGTAGAACCCTGCAAGCGGGGCCAGCTCGCGGGAGAATACGGTCTCGTCCAGGGTGAACAGGACCAGATGGAAGTCCTTGGCCGTGCCGAAGTCCTGCAGCAACGGCCGGATCGCCTCGGTGTAGTTGGTCGCGAACGGGATGTCGTGACCGGTGTCCGCGCCGTACGCGTCGAAGGTGGGCTGGTGGTGGTTGCGGAAGGAACCGGGATGGATGGTCATGACCAAGCCATCTTCAACGGACATCCGGGCCATCTGATACATCATGTGCGCTTCGAAGGTGTTGCGGTCCTGCGCAGAGGCCTTACCGGCACGGGCGAGTTCGAAGATCTGTTCGGCTTCCGCGGCGTCGAGTTTGAGCGTGGCCGGGGTCAGCACGCCGTGGTCCGCTGAGACCGCCCCGTGGTCCACGAAATAACGACGGCGGTTCTCCAAGGCCTGGAGGTAGCCGGAGTAGCCGGTGGCTCCGTCGCCGGCGGCCTCGATCAGCCGCTCAATGTTGGCACTCCAGCTAGGGTGCGCGATGTTCAGGTAGGCATCGGGCCGGAAGGTCGGCAGCACACGCCCATTGAAGGAGGGGTCATCGGCGAGGGCCCGGTGGCTGGCGAGGTTGTCGAGCGGATCGTCCGTGGTGGCCAGGACCTCGATGTTGAAATCCTTGAAGAGCTGGCGGGGACGGAAGTCCGGTTCGCGCAGCTTCGCGGCGATGGCGTCGTAACTGGCATCGGCGGACATCTCGCCAAGGTCGGCGCCGAGGGTGAACACGCTCTCGAATTGGGTCCGCAGCCAATAGCCGGATGCCGTGCCGTCAAAGAGGGGCCAGGCCTGAACGAACGTCCGCCAAATCTCCCGGGAGTCCGTGGCGCTTCCGGCACGCAGCCTGTCCAGGGAAACGCCGCTGGCATGGATCAACCGGGTCACGTAATGGTCCGGGCTGACCAGCAGGGCGGCCGGGTCAGGAAACGGGGTGTTGTGCTCGATCACGGCGGCGTCAACGTGGCCGTGTGGGGAGATGATAGGCAGGTCCTGAACGCGTTCCAGCAAGGAACGCGCAATGCTGCGCGTCCCGGGATCAGCGGGCAGGAGCCGGTCAGGATTGGCTGCGATCGACTGTGACATAGCTCAATTTTCGGCTCGAAGAGGCAATCTGTCAACCGGTTGCCAACAATTGCCACGAGGTTGCAACTCTTCAGTCGGTTCACGCTAGGCGATGAGCCGTCCGCTGGAGCCACGCACCACGAGCTCCGTGTCGACGCGAACCGGTCCCGCCGGTCCGTCATGTCCGAGCAGCATGTCCAACAGCAGGGCAGCGGCTCGGGACCCGCACTCCCCCAAGGGCGAGCGGATAGTGGTGAGCGCCGGTGTCGTGAAGTCTGCACCGAAGATGTCGTCAAAGCCCACAATGCTGATCTGGTCCGGGACCTGCACGCCGGCGGCCTGAAGTTCCTGCATGAGGCCGATGGCGAGGAGATCGTTGTAGGTGATCACCGCCGTCGCGCCGCTCGCCAGGACGTCGCGCGCTACTTGGCGGCCGCCGTCGACGGTTGGCTTGGACGATTCCAAGCGGACCGCCCCCACCTTGTACCAATCACAGGCTGTTTGGACCCCTTCCCAGCGGCGGCTGGACATCCAGGACTGTGGCGGGCCGGCAACGTAAGCAAGCTGCTGGTGCCCGTTGGCCGCAAGGCTCCGCACCGCCTGGCTAATGCCTTTGTTGACGTCGGGGACTACGCACGGCACTCCCTCTATTTCGCGATTGATCACGGCAACCGGCTTATCCGAGGCCAAGGCCCGGATCTTTTCGTCGTCCATGCGCGGGCTCGCCAAAATGAGACCGTCCACGGTACCCAGCATCCGGCGGGCCGCAATGAGTTCGGTTTCCGGAGACTCTGCGGATTCGGCCAGTACCAAGGTGTAGTCCCTGGCCGAGCCCGTGGTCTCGGCACCGCGGATGATGTCGAAGAATGTGGGGTTGGTGATGTCCGCGACGATCAGTCCGATCGTCTGGGTCCGGCCGGTGGGAAGCGCTCTGGCGAAGGGATTCACTTGATAGTTCAGCTGCTCGGCGGCGTCCTCAATGATCTTTTGGGTCTTGGCACTGACTCTGCCCGGTTTGCTCAGTGCGCGCGAGACCGTGGAGGGGTTGACTCCTGCCAGCTTTGCGATGTCGTAGATGGTGGGTGAGGATTTCTCCCCGCGTCCACGCTTGGTGGGGAAGGCTACTGCTCCGGCGTTCATCGCGTCAGTCACGGCTCCATCGTAATCCGGCCTGGCAACAAAAGCAGGACGGTTGCCGGACTGATCACCGGCAACCGCCCTGCTTGAGTGCACTGCCTGCTAGCGGCGTCCGGCGAACTTGCCTTCTTCGCTGATGCGTTTGTTGAGTTCGCGCATGTACTCGTCCTCGTCGAAGTCGAGGGAGACTTCCTTGCCGGTCCAGCTGGACAGGTGAATGGCATTGGCCAGGCGGACGCCCTTGATACCGTCCGATCCGGGAGCCAACAACGGAGTGCCGTCCAGAATGTTGGCCGCGAAGTTCTCCAGGACGCCCGCATGCTGTCCACCCCAGACCGACTCGAACTCGATGATTTCGGTGGTGTAGTAGTCCTCGGATTTCAGCTCGCCCATGAAGAGCTTGCGGACATCATCCATGTCCATGCCGTCGCTGAGTTCGCGCTCGGGCTTGACCAGCCGGGTGACCGTGGCGGTCTTGCTGTTTTCCACCACAATCTTGCCCTGCTCGCCCAGGATCTCGAAGCGGTCGGTTCCCACGAGGTCGTGCGTCGCGGTCACGAAGACGCCGGTGGCTCCGTTGCCGTAATCCACGACGGCGGTGACTTCGTCTTCCACGGCGATGTCGCGGCGGAATCCGTAGGCCACCTTGGAGTAGACGGACTTCGGCACGCCGCAGATCCACTGCCACAGGTCCAGTTGGTGGGGTGCCTGGTTGACCAGGACGCCGCCGCCTTCGCCGCCCCACGTGGCGCGCCATTCGCTCGAGTTGTAGTAGCCCTGGGGCCGCCACCAATTGGTGATGATCCAGTTGGTGCGGCGGATGCCGCCGATCTCGCCGCCGTCGACTATTTCCTTGAGCCTCTTGTACAGCGGGTTGTTGCGCTGGTTGAACATGATTCCGAAGGACAGCTCAGGCTTGGAAGCCGCGAACTCGTTCAACTCCTTGACCTGCTTGGTATAGACACCGGCAGGCTTCTCCACGAGGGCGTGGATGTTGCGCTTGAGCGATTCAATGCCCATTTCCGGGTGCAGGTAGTGCGGTACGCAGGTGACGATTGCATCGACGTCGCCGCTTTCAAGCATGGCAATGTAGTCGTTGTAAAAGGGCACGTCGGGGTACTGGGAGGCCGCCAGTTCCTTCTTGGCGGGATCGGTGTCGCAGATCGCGCCAATCACCATGTTCGGGACCATGCCGTCCGTGATGAATTTTGCGTATGCGCCGCCCTGCTGGCCCAGGCCGATAATGCCCAGGCGCACTTTCGTACTCATTGGTGAATTCTCCATTGTTCAGGGGGAGCGGACTAAAAGAGGTCTGCGTGGCCCATGGCCACCAGGTTGTCGTGGGAGGTCTGCAGTGCTTCCCAGACCGTGCGGCCGTAGAGCTCGTCCTGTTCCACGAGCAAATACTCGGCACCGGCGGCTTGGGCGGCCGGAATGATGGACGGGAAGTCCAGGTTGCCTTCGCCCACTTCGGCAAACTGGACCACGTTCTTGAACTCGGCCATGAACCCTCCGAAATCTCCGGTTTCCAGGAGGCCGAAAGCGGATTCCGGAAGTTCCCCGATCCGGTAGTCCTTGAGGTGCACCATCGCGGTCCGGCCCGCGTACTTCTCGAGGGTCCGGACCGGATCCAGGCCACCGCGCTGGACCCAGTGCACGTCGATCTCCATCCCCATGGCCGGAGAGTTCCCGGCAATGATGTCCAGCATGTACTTGCCGTTGAATTTCGCGAACTCGATGTGGTGGTTGTGGTAGTAAAGGCCGATCCCGTGTTCGCGCAGTCGTTCGGCGTATTCGTTGGCCTGTTTCGCGAAGTCCACCACGGCGTCGACCGATTTCATGGCGGGGAACGGCATCATGCCAATCCGCAGGAGATTCGCATCCAGGCGCTTCGCGTCGTCGACGATCTTGTCGAAGTGGTCCTTCAGGGAGTCGCCCGGCATGCCTTTGGGCGTCTCCATTGCCACCGAGAGCGCTGCGATATCCATGCCCAGCTCGCTGCGGGAGCGGTCCAGTTCGGCGACGTTTTCCGGTGTCATGGGGATCTGCGAAATCTCGACGGCGTTGTACCCGATCGCGCTGACCTTGCGGAGCGTTTCAAACGCGCCGGCTTCGGCGAAACTGCCTTTCAGCATCATTGCCTGTACGCCAATTGTGGCCACTTTGTCCTCCGTGGTGTGCCGGGCCCTCATGGGCGCAGATGTGTCGCGCGCCACTTGTTTCCCGGGTATGAGATTCACAGTACGGTCTTTGCATCTAATTGGCAACCGATTGTCAAAAACTGCCCTAGACGATCCGTCCGTACATCTCCGGGTAACTCTGGGCATAGATGCCCTTGACGATCCGGAGCGATTTCTGGGCCTCGGCAGGGCTGATCCAGAACGGCATGGAATCTCCGAGCGAGGCGTAGAAATCCTTGATCAGGAGCTCGTGGGATACGCCCCAATACTCGCGCCCACCCGATTCCAAGGTACGTTCCGGCACGGTCTCCACGGTGCCGTCGGCGTAGTTGACGGTGAGGTCGCCCCGGAGGCTGAGGGTGGCCTTTTCGGTCACGATGTCCAATGTCACCGGTGCGTTGACGGCGTTGGCCAGAGTGGCATAGAAGACGCTCGTGGCGCCGTTGGCGTGGCCGGCGATGAATTCCGCCGTGTCCTCCACCTCGATCACGCCCGCCAGCGAGCGCGTGGAGGCATGGCCCTGCACTTTGGTCACGTCACCCACGAGCCACTGGAGCAGGTCCACGGTGTGGATGGCTTGGTTCATCATGAGTCCGCCACCACCTTCGGACCAGGTGCCGCGCCATGGCCGGTCCCGGTAATATCCGGCCGTCCGGTGCCACATCACGGTTGCCGAGGCGCCGAGAACCTGACCCAAGCCGCCGTCGTCGAGCAGCCTCCGCATGGCCTGTGACGTTGCGTTGTAGCGGTTCTGGAAACAGACGGCGATCTTCGCCGTGCTCCGCGTGCTCGCTTCGACCAGCCGTCGTCCTTCTTCCAGGGTGTGGGCGAGCGGCTTCTCGACAATCACGTTGACTCCGCGCTCAAGGCAGTCCGCGGCCAGCGAGGCATGCAGATGGTGCGGGGTGCAGATATGCACGACGTCGGGCCTCACTGCCTCGAGCATCTCCAGGTGGTCCGCGTACCCGGCAACGCCGTAGGCGGCTTGTGCCGCCTGCAGACGCGAGGCATCAGAGTCGCAGACTGCCACGAGTCCGACGTCGCCCATCTTGGCGATCGCCCCGAAGTGCACGCTCGATACATCACCGCAACCGATGACTGCTGCTGTAGGCATTCCTGCTCCCTCGAAAGATGGTGTTCATCTGAACGTACAGGCCTCAGGCCAGCGCGACACCGTTCTTGGCGGCGAGCGCGGCAAAAGCGCGGGCCGCAGTCCCGAAGGCGACGGGTCCGGAAAACCCGCCCAGCTCGTGGGCGCTTGCCAAATGCGGTTCCAGCGAGGCGAAGCCGGCAAAACCGTCGGCCTTGAGCGCGGCGATGGTGGCGTCCAGTTCGCCGTCGCCCTCGCCGGAAGGCACCACTTCGCCCGTGCCGGCGATTGCGTCCTTGACCTGGAAGTACTCGAGGTAGGGGCGCAGCATGGCATAGCCTTCCGTATACGGCTTGACACCCACCTGGACGAAGTTGGCATTGTCCCAGGCGATGCGCAGGGCCGGCGAATCGACGGTGTGCATGATGTCGAGGACGCGCTCGGGGGTGTCGCCGTAGATGCCCTTTTCGTTTTCGTGCAGCAGGACGACGCCGGACGCGGACGCTTCGTTGGCAAGTGCGGTCATGTGCTCCATGACGGCGTCGCGGATGTCTTCCTGCCGCTGCCCTTCAGCCGGGTAGAAGGAGAAAATGCGGACGTACTTCGTCTCCAGGGCCTTGGCCACCGAAATGATTTGCCGCAGCCGGGCGAGCTCATGTTCTACCGGCAGGCCGGCATCGACCTTGCCGATCGGACTAGCCACCGCGGAAACTTTCAGGCCCTTCTCGTCCAAGATGGCTTTGAGGCGCCCGACGTCTTCCGGCGCAAGTTCGGAGACGTTGGTACCCCACGCGCTACGCACCTCGATATGGCTGGCGCCAAGGGCCAAGAGGACGGCGGCTTGCACCGAGGGGTCGGGATCTACTTCGTCGCCGAAACCGGACAGGCTCCACGCGGCTTTGGTTTCAGTCACGGAAAATCTCCTTTGGGTCCGTTCGCCCGCATGGCTGTAATGGGCGTTTGCTTGGGGTCGCGGGCAAGTATTCCTACGAGTCTAGCTAAATTAGCAACCGATTGCCATCAATTGGCAACACGAACGCCTTAGCTGACGAGGCGCTTGCGCTTGCGAATGGGCGTGTCATAAATAATCGGGTCGACCGGTTTGTTTTTGTCCGACACTGTCCGTAGCCTCGCATACGGACAGGGAAGTCTTTTTCCCATCCGTGTTTGAACGCACAGCGGTTTAGCGGCGCAATTTACCTCGGGGGGAGGTGCACCATGGAAACTACTTCGTTCGAGATTGAAGAGACGTCGATTGAAATCGACACCCTCGTTACCCACCGCAGCTAGGCGGTACAACCAGGGGGTGCGCCCGCAGGCGCACCCCCTGACTTGAGAAGAGATCGTGGATGAAATACACCCTCGCGCCTGGTTGGACCATGGTTCGCACGGCGACGCAAATCGTGCTTAGTTCCGAGGAAACCGAACTGAAGATTACCTTGGAAAAGAACTTATCGCTTGCCATGCGGAAGCTCTTTGAAGGTTGGGCGCCGAACGAGGTACCTGAGTTGGAACCGCTACGGATGGAGCTTGCCCGCCGCGGAGTTCTCCGACCCCTGGCAATCGCAGCCGTACCGGAGCAAGAGCGGCAGATCGAGTACTGGCGAGCCTTCACGGATGACGCGAGCGGCGCCGTCGCAAACGTATGCTCTGCGACTGTAGCGATTGTCGGAGTGGGCGGTATCGGCGCGGTGGTTCTCCAGCATCTCGTCGGCGCCGGAGTGCGCCGTTTCCGGCTCCTCGACGCAGACGACGTTGAACCATCCAATCTCAACCGTCAGTTCATCTACGATCAGGCATCTGTCGGTCAACAAAAGGTCGACGCCGCGCGCGCTTACGTTATGGACCGGCTCCCTGCCGCGGAAGTTTCTGTGCTTGCGGCCAGTTGGGACCCACGTTCAGATATGCAGCGATCGTTTGTTTCGCATGGAGTGGACTTCGTTGTCGCAGCCATCGATTGAATCGGCGATCGCCATATTGCAAGTCTCCTGGGCCGCCCACGTGCCTTCAATACTTGCCACCGTTGGCTTGCATAAATCACTGGTAAGCCCGGTCTTCGCACCAGGACTCAGCTCCAAAAACCCCAGGGAAGTCTTTCCGGCAGCACAGTTTCACAATTCGGGGCAACCGTTCCAAGCCTCCCATGGACCCACAAACACGTTCCCAGCGGCCATAGCGGCAGACCAGATATTGCATCATTTGGCGGGCTTGGATGGTTTTGTGGAGTATGAAAAGCCGTTGATCATTCGTCGGACTCCGGACGGAGCCCCGTGTACCGCCAGGGTGGGCACGGTTCAGCTATGAGCGCGACGGTAGCCTTGGAGATCGACACTCGACCTTCCGAATACACAATGTCCCGAGAGTTCACCGGGCAACTACTCGATAGGCAACTCCACCGACCGTTGTTTCGCGAGGCAGGTCCCGATATCGTGCCGGATCTGCTGTCGATCCATGACCAGCCGGGCTCCAAGGAATGGATCTTTCGTATTGCAGACGACGCACGCTGGAACGGGGGTGACGTCGTCACAGCACACGATGTTGCCCGACGAATGGCGAAGGTGGTTGTCCTGCCTCACATGGCTTGGACCCGTGCACTCCTCAGCGCTTGCCGAGTCCACGATGACCGAACCCTCAGTATGACCACTCGGCAAAAGGTCGTGCTGCTCGACCGAATACTCGCTAATCCTGTCTTCTCCCCACGGCGCCCGGGTGGCTCTTCCGGAAGTTACCGCCTCACCCGGGTACAGCGGAACCGCACGATCTTGGTGCCAACCGGGCGGACCCGCGGATCGGTCATCGAACTGGTGACGACGTCTTCCCGCGCTGTAGGTCGTCGGCAGTTCAGGGAGGGCCGCCTGGATATCGGATGGGGAATCGGAGTTCCCCCGTCCTTCTGGTCAGTCGACGATCCCGGGCCCTTTCCGGAGTCCCAACCGCTCGACATGCATGTGGTCGTTGCTGCAGGACGAGGCCTTCCCCAGACGACGTCCAGGCAGATCCTCTCCCGGTGCATGCTCTCGGAAGGCACCCCGCTCGGCCTCAACCCAACATTGACCCGCTTCGCGAGCGAGCCTGTACGGCAGTCTGCCGCCGCCGCTGCACTTCCCGCCCCCTCAGAGCGCTGGCCGCTGTACTTCACGGATTTCCCACCGAATCGTGAGATCGCCACGGAATTGGCAAGGAGTCTTGGGAACCGGCTGGTGCCAACCGTGGTCCCTTATGAAGATTTCATCTCCGGCGCGGGCCTAAGTGATGGGTTCTCCCTCCAGATCCATTCCTCGCACTTCCCGGACGACGTCGGCCTCCTCGTTGAGAGCGCTGTCGTCGCCAATGGATCCGTCCCGGGGGCAGAAGCAATCCGCGAGCTCTGTGGCGCTATGTGGCGCACAGAGGACCTCGTTGAGCGCCGGCAGATCGCCAAGAATGTTGAACGACCGCTCGATGTCCTTTTACGTCGGAGGGTCCTTGGACGAATGCTCACACGGTTCCGGTCCGAAGCACCGCTGAACGTCCCACGGAGTGGATGGTTCGACTTCAGCCTGTTACAACCCAGAAAGGCAAATAAGTGAGAATTGGAGACCTTTCGGCTCAAATCTTGGCGCTTGCAGCCGAACGCAACGCAGATCAGTTCACCATGGGAAGCCTTCCGGGTGAGACAGCAAGCAGCCTCGTTGCGCCGGAGCGCCTTGGTGATCTTCTTGCAAATCCGCTCGTCAGGTATCCGCAAGTACGCGTGGCGGCGTCAGGAAGACCAGTCCCCTCAAGCGAATACGTCGAATCGAGGCGAATCGGTACTCAATGGGTCGAAGATGGCATAGACGCTCATGCCGTCGCCCGCTGGCTCACGCGGGGCGCAACCATCACGCTCGACTCACTTGAGTACCTGTCTGATCCCGTGAGAGAAATTTGCAGTCATCTCAGCGACGAACTCGGTATGCAGGCGACCGCCACCGCTTATGTGACACCTCCAGGCCGCCAAGGACTTAGCCCGCACACGGATGAAGAGGACGTGTTCGTGCTCCAGACATTTGGAACCAAGAGCTGGACGGTGGACAACGCCCAGCGGCAAGAGATCGCGACAGCATCGGGGTTCCCTCTCAATGAACAGATGAAACGGGTGGCACCGCGTGTGCTCAAGGCCGGCGACATGTTCTTCATGCCGGCTGGAACACCGCATGTCGCAACCGCACAAGACAACCTCTCGATCCACATCACCTTCTCAGTCGAACGTCCACGCGTTCGCCACCTCCTCGACGACGCTGTAAACCGCCTCGTTTCTGACATGCCCCAGCTAAGGAAACTACAACCGTGGAACTCAGGGCAGCCGGACGTCCCCGCACTTCTCACGTCACTCGAACGTGAATTGTCGAAACCCCAGCCACGCAAGCTCCCTCGCACGGGGCAACATCTGCCCTTTACGTCTTGGGCTAATCTATACAGCGAACGAAACCGGATCCGCCTGATGGAGGACGCCACCGTCACCAAGACTGAGGACGGCTTCTCATTCTCCTTCGCGGAATTCGCAATGAAAGTAAATACGGCAGTTGGGATGCACCTTGAACGGTTAGAGCATGACCGCTGGGTGAGCTTCAGTTCCGGAATTGATCCCGAGCTCAGGGAGGTTCTCTTCCATTTGGCTGGGCGGAATGTGGTTGATGTCGAGGCGTTGACTTCAAAATGACTGATCAAATAACCCATAGCTCCACGAAGCTTTGGAATCGCGACTTCAGCACGCTGTGGTGGAGCGAAGCGGTATCGTTCTTCGGAAGCCAGCTCACCCTGTTCGCGATTCCCATCGTGGCACTCCAGATCCTCGACGCTTCCGCTTCCGACGTCGCGTGGATCAATACGGCAGCAGGGCTGGGAACCGTGGTCTTTCTCGGGCTTCTGGGACCCTGGACTGACAAGGTGCGCAGGACGCGGTTCATGTCCCTGATGTCGGCGCTCCGAGCATTGACTCTCGGCGCGATGGCAGTCCTGTTCCTTGCGGGAAACCTGTCACTGTTAGCGCTCGTGATTGCGGCCTTCCTCGTGTCGGGGCTGACGGGGCTCTACGACAGCGCGTTCGCGGCCCTGCTCCCCAGCATCGCCCATCGTTCCAAGCTGACCACGGCCAACACCTGGGTCGCCGGAATCCGATCTGCCGGCGATATTGGAGCCGGAGCGACTGCCGGAATACTTCTGCAGCTGCTCTCACCTGTGGCCCTCTTTATTTCAGATGCGATCACATACCTGGTGTCAGCCCTGGCGATTGGCCGGATCCGGGAAAAGCGGCCGGCACCGCCTGAGGCATTCACTTTCAGGGACTATTTCACGTCGCTGGGTTCAGGATTCAAACTCCTCCTGAACGATCGCGTCATGTGGCCTGTCACCTTGTCGATTGCCCATTTCAACCTTTTCACCACGGCGATCCAATCGGTCTATGTCACGCATGCCCTGCGGACTGGATCCATGACGCCCGCCGAGATTGGAATCGCCGGGGCCGTCGGCGGAATCATCGGCCTGCTCTCCATGATGATCGCGCCCTGGGTGTGGGACAGGTTTCGGCCAGTGGGGGCACTCACGGCAACCTTCATGCTCCCCGCTGTCGCTGGCCTCGGCATGCTCCTAATCACGCCCGGACAAGTCGTGGCGAACGTCCTTCTCCTCGGGCTTTCGCTCGGCTTCTGGGCAGCTTGCGTGATGGTCAACATCACCGGAACTGAAACGCTCAAACAACTTCTTGTTCCCCACGACGCCATCGGGAGATTCTCTTCCGCCAGCAGGGTCCTGACGTGGGGCGTTGACCCCGTAGGCGCCGCCCTGGCCGGAGTTCTGGCCCTGTTCCTGCCGACCGGTGGGGTACTCGCGGTCGCAACCCTCGGCGTCGTGGTTTCCGGGTGCTGGATTGTCGCCTCGACTGCTGTCCGCGAATTGCCGCTGTTGTCCAAGATCGAACAGGGCGCAGAATGAGCCGTTTCAAGCCGGAACTTCCTCCGTCTGGGCAGTGATCGGGGCAGCTATGTCTTCCAGCGACCGTCCTGCGGCCTCAACTCCGAACACGATCTCGACGATCCCGGCGGCGACCATCAGCACCGCGCCGATGACATAGCCGAAGGCCACGGCTTGGATCCCTTGTTCCACGAACCGGCCGAACAGGATGGGGCCGGTAATGCCACCGAGTCCAGTGCCCACCGCGTAGAAGAACGCGATGGCCATGGCCCTGGTTTCCATCGGGAAAATTTCGCTCACTGTCAGGTAGGCGGAACTGGCGCCGGCGGAAGCGAAGAAGAAGATCACCATCCAGCACGCGGTGAGCCAAAAAGCGTCCAGCGCCCCGCCGGCGAAAATGAACGCCGTGCCGGCAAGCAGGACGCCTGACGCGATGTAGGTGCCGGAGATCATGGTGCGGCGCCCGACACTATCGAAGAACCGGCCCAGGATGAGCGGGCCAAGGAAATTTCCGACGGCGATCGGAACCAGCGTCCAGGGAGCGACGTCGCTGGGCACGTTCAACAGTTTTGTCAGCACGAGCGCGTAGGTGAAGAACACCGCGTTATAGAGGAACGCCTGGCCAATGAAGAGCGAGAGCCCCAGTACCACCCGCTTCGGGTAGCGCTGAACCGCGGTTCTGATGATGACGCCGAAGCCGATCGACTTGCGCTGGCGGACCTTGAGCGTCTCGTGGACCGCGGACAGCTTCTCCCCCGTGGCATCCTCCACCTCGTCCTCGATCTTGCGGACCAGTTCATCGGCCTCTTTGTCCCGGCCGTGGATGAACATCCAGCGTGGAGATTCCGGCACGTTTCGCCGGACGAGCAAGATCAACAGGCCAAGAAACGCGCCCAAGCCGAACGCGAGGCGCCAGCCGATTCCGGGCGCGAAGAAGCTCGGGTTCAGCAGTACCACCGAGAGCGAGGCACCAAAGGCGGTCCCGAGCCAGAAGGACCCGTTGATGGCCAAATCCACCACACCGCGGCGTGCGGCCGGAATGAGCTCATCGATGGCGGAATTGATAGCCGCATACTCCCCGCCAATGCCGGCACCAGTGAAGAATCGGCAAATGAAGAACCACATCGGGTTCAGGGAGAACGCCGTTGCCACGGTGGCCACCAGATACAGCCCAAGGGTGAGCAGGAAGAGCTTCTTACGCCCGAACCTGTCGGTGAGATGGCCAAAGGCGAGAGAGCCGACACAGGCCCCTGATACATAGATTGCGGCCGCAAGGCCAATGTCCGAGGCGGACATGCCGAGGCCGCCATTCGGCTGGGTGAGGCTGTCGCCGATCGCTCCAACGATCGTGACCTCCAAGCCATCCAAGATCCAAACCGTCCCCAGGCCGATGACGATCATCCAATGCCATCTGGACCAAGGAAGGCGATCCATACGGCCGGGGATGTTGGTTTCGATGATGTCGCTTGGTGCATCCTTCACTGCTGACATAACCCCTCCTCGTTGAGCCGTAGATCATCAGTATGCTTCCTATTTATGGTTGAGGGAAAGTATTCCGCCGCGGTTCGCTCTGGCACTGAGGCCCGGGTGCTGCCAAGATGGGCACCATGGACCCTGTGGACATGGTGACGCCCGCCCTAACCGAAGCTATGGTGCTGGTTGTCATGGGCGTTTCCGGCTCCGGCAAGTCCACAGTTGGCGCCCTGCTTGCGGGACGACTTGGCTGGGCTTTCGAAGAAGGCGATGCTTTGCATCCCCAAACGAACATCGACAAAATGGCCGCGGGACACCCCCTCACGGATGAGGACAGATATCCCTGGCTGGAGAAGGTCGCCGAGTGGGTCGATCAGAGGCTTGATCATGGGGAGAACGGCGTCGTTACGTGTTCGGCGCTCAAACAGTCTTACCGAAACATCATTAATCGTCGGGGTTCGCGTGTCTTTTTCGTTTTTCTGTCCGGGACACCCGAGACCATTAGCGCACGGTTGGCCGAACGCCACGGCCATTTCATGCCCGCGAGCATGCTGGGGAGCCAGTTCGCGGACCTTGAAGAGCTGTCCCCCGGCGAGCCTGGAATCCGGATCGACGTCGGTCCCGCTCCAGGGGTGATTGCCCAGGAAATCATGGACAAGTTCGGCCTGCGGCCGAGCGGAACAGGACGACAACCATGAACGGAATCTCCATCCTCAACAGGCCCTTCGCCGGGGTGGCCACCGACGCCACCACAGATGCCATGAATCAACCTTGGAACGGACATGACTCCCAAGTACTGATCGTGGCGGCCATCGGTATCGCGATTGTCGTCCTCCTGATCGTCTGGGCGAAGATGCACGCTTTCCTGTCCCTCAGTATCGGCGCCCTCTTCGTCGGCGTTGCCTCCGGTATCGCCTTGGACAAGGTGACCACCTCCTACGAAAATGGCGTCGGTGGCGTGCTGGGCTATGTCGGCGTGCTCATCGCGCTGGGAGCCATGTTGGGCAAGCTGTTGGCCGATTCCGGCGGCGCGGACAAGATCGTGGACACCCTTCTCCATGGCCGGCCCGCAACGCTGCCTTGGAAGATGGCGCTGATCGCCGGCATTATCGGCATCCCCATGTTCTTCGAGATCGGGCTCGTGCTGCTCATCCCTGTCGTGATGCTCGCCGTGCACCGTTCCAAGGGCCCGGCGATGCGTCTTGGCATCCCGGCCCTCGCCGGCCTGTCCGTACTCCACGGATTCATCCCGCCGCACCCGGGCCCGCTGGCGGCGATCGGCATCCTGCACGCTAATGTCGGCGTGACCCTTGCCTTTGGCCTGCTGATTGCCGTTCCAACCGTCATCATCGCCGGTCCGTTGTTTGGCCGTCTCGCCGCCCGGATGGTACCCATCGGCGCTGCTGGGGCCGGTCTGGCCGTCACCGTCGGATCCGGCGGGAGCGCCCCGACGTCCGGACCGGGAGGCCCCGGTGCAAAAGCGGCCAGTTCGCGCGGTGATGTGCCCGTAGGCAAAGCACAGGATCCGCAAGCCACAGGCACCCCCTCCTTCGCCTGGACCCTGGTGACCCTGCTGTCCCCGTTGGTGCTCATGCTGATCAAAGCCGGGGCAGACATTTGGATGGATAAGACCGCTGTGCTGCGTCCCTTGCTGGACTTCATCGGCGATCCGGTCTTCGCGTTGCTCGTTGCGGTATTGCTGGCGATGGTCACGTTCGGCACGCGGGTTGGCTTCTCGGCGTCGACCCTGACAAAAAAGATTGGCGAGAGCCTCCTGCCGATTGTCGGGGTCATGCTCATCGTCGGCGCCGGCGGTGGGTTCAAGCAGGTCCTCGTCGACGGCGGTACAGGAACCGCAATTGCCAAGATCGCGGTGGCAGCCAGCCTGTCCGCCCTGGTGCTGGGGTGGATTATCGCAGTGCTGATCCGTCTCGCTACCGGCTCTGCGACCGTAGCAACGGTAACTGCGGCGGGCATCATTGCGCCTCTGGCAACCGGTCTGGCGCCCGCTCAACTGGCCCTCGTTGTGCTTGCCATCGGTGCCGGATCGCTGTTCTTCTCCCACGTCAACGACGCAGGCTTCTGGCTGGTCAAGGAATACTTCGGCCTGACGGTGGGCCAAACCATCAAGACCTGGTCGGTTATGGAGACGATCATCTCGGTGGTGGGATTCGGATTCACCCTGCTGCTGTCCGTTTTCGTCTGATCGAACTTCCCGCAACGCCCCTGTTGCACCCAGGCAAGAGAAAGCCCTCCGCCCAGCGTTTCCGCAGCTCGGAGGGTCTTCTCTGTGCCGACAAAGAACTCCCCATCTGTACCGACAAATAACTCCCCAGGAACTAATAGTCCCCACGAGTCGCATGATGACGCCGATTTAGAAACTTTTTCTCCGGAACCAGATCTGGAGCTACAACCAAGCCAAGCAGCTATGGACACTCCCCCAGCAATGACATCCGTCGCTTGATGGAAAGCATCTCAGAGCACTGCGAGCCGGATGCCGGGCGCGGTGAGAAGATGCGGTGAGCCAAGAACATCGGCCAACTCGGTGTCGCTCATCAGACCCGATTCGCGGACAACGTCCACCACACTTGCGCCCGTGGCCATGGCTTGTTGGGCCACTTCAGTTGAGGTCTTATAACCCAGATACGGCACCAACGCGGTGACCAGGCCAATGGAGCGCTCCACCGTGGCCAGCAGTGCAACGGGGTCTGCCGTGATGCCGTCCACACAGCGCTCGCCGAGCACAGTGCAGGCGGACCGTAGCTCGCCCAGTGAGGAGAAGAGAGCACGGGCCATGATGGGTTCGAAGGCGTTGAGCTGCAGCTGACCGGACTCGGCCGCCATGGTGATGGTGACATCATTGCCGACCACGGAGTAGGCCACCTGATTCACCACCTCAGGGATCACCGGGTTGACCTTGCCCGGCATGATCGAGGATCCGGCCTGCACGGCAGGCAGCTGGATCTCGCACAGCCCGGCGCGCGGGCCGGAAGAGAGCAGCCGCAGATCATTGGCCACCTTGGACAGCTTCACGGCGATGCGTTTGAGCACGCTGTGCAACTGGACCAGGCCGCCCACGTCCTGCGTCGCCTCAATCAGGTCGCCGGCAGGGACAACCCGAACACCGCTTATCTCAGCCAGCTTCCGGCAGGCCAACCGGGAGTAGTCGATATGGGAGTTCAGTCCCGTACCGATGGCCGTGCCGCCCAGGTTGACCTCGCGGGTCAGGTCCATCGCCTCACGCAAGCGCTGTTCGTCCTCGGCCATCATGACCGCGAATGTTCGAAATTCCTGACCCAGGGTCATCGGCACAGCGTCCTGGAGCTGGGTGCGCCCCATTTTCAAGTGGTCTTTGAATTCCTCGGCTTTCGCCGCGAAGGATCGGCGCAGACCTGCCATTGCAGTCAGCAGGTCCTCGGCCGCATGGTGCAGGCCCACGCGCAGCGCGGTCGGGTAGACGTCGTTGGTACTTTGGCCCAGGTTCACATGATCCAGCGGATGCAGCACACTGTACTGGCCGCGCTCCGCGCCCATCAGTTCCAGGGCCCGGTTGGCGATCACCTCGTTGGCGTTCATGTTGGTGGAAGTGCCGGCGCCGCCTTGAACGACGTCGACAATGAAATGGTCGTGCAGCCCTCCGGCACGGATCTCGCGGCACGCGGCCACAATAGCGCGGGAGCGCGGACCGTCCAGCAGCCCTAGCTCATGGTTGGTGATCGCAGCTGCTTCCTTAACCGCAGCCAGGCCCACCACAAAGTGCGTGTAGAGGCCAATGGAGACACCGGAAATGGGAAAGTTAAGGCTGGCCCGAACGGTGTGGACACCATAGTAGGCATCCGCCGGCACATCCAGCCAACCGATCAAATCTTGTTCTCGCCGAACATCAGCTGACATTTGCGCTCTCCATTTCAGCCCGGGATGCCGGACAATCCGCAGGGAACTGATCGGCCCCGCGACTGATGAGCCGTTCGCGCAGTCCGGTGTTTTGTGCGAGATCAATGCACGTGTGGGCCATGGCCTTGGCGGCATCGATGATGGCACGGTCGGCGGCAGGCGTGATGGCGGCGGCGGCAAATTCCTTCTGGTGGTTGACGGCCGGCAGGGATCCAATGCCGATGTAGGGGTGGATGGCCGGCAGCACCTGCGATACGTTGCCCATGTCCGTGGACGCGCGGTTCATCCGCATGTCCGGACCGGAGCTGGTGAATTCGCGGCCCAGGGCTATAGCGTTGGCAACGTAAAGGTCCAGCATGGCCTCATCCGTGGCGAACTCGGCATAGGGTTTGCTTTCGGCCTCAATCTCCAGCTCGCAGCCGGTGGACAAGGCCCCCGCCTCGAAGCAGCGACGCACCTTGCTCTCCAGGACGGCTAGTTCGGCCAGCGAGCCGGCCCGGACGTACCAGCGGCCCTCGGTCACTTCCGGGATGGCATTGGGCGCCTCACCTCCGCGAGTGACGACGCCGTGGACGCGGAACCCGGAGTCGAGCTGCTGGCGCAGAAGTCCAATGGCCACTTGGGCGACGGTGAAGGCATCTGCCGCGTTGACCCCGCGTTCGGGATAGGCGGCGGCATGGCTCGCCCGGCCCCGATAAAGGATTTTGCTGTGCGAAACTGCATACGGTTCAGCCCGGGCCACGTCGAGCGGACCCGGGTGAACCATCATGGCCGCGTGCACGCCGTCGAACGCGCCGCCGTCCAGTAGTTCGATCTTCCCGCCGCCGCCCTCTTCCGCCGGTGTGCCGAAGACCGTGAGCGTGATGCCCAGTGCGTCCACCACGGGCGCCAGCGCCGCGGCTGCGCCGACGGCCGCCGCGGCAATAATGTTGTGCCCGCAGGCATGTCCCAGCCCAGGCAGCGCATCGTATTCAGCGCAAATCCCCAAGTGCAGCGTGCCGCTGCCCATGGTGGCGGCAAACGCCGTCGGGAGTCCGCACAGGTTCTTCCGGACGCTGAAGCCCACCCCGGCGAGTTCTGCGGCCACCCAGGCGGAGGCGTTGACCTCGGCCCAAGCGACTTCCGGATTGGCGTGGATGCGGTGCGAGAGGGCCAGTAACCGGCCCTCCAAAGCATCGATCCGGGCGCCGACTACGTCCTTCAACTTGTTCACAGGTCTCCCGGGACACCGTAGCGAGGTGCGCTGCCTGGACGGACCGCCCGGGTCACGTAGTCCAGCTTTTGCGGTTCCCACAGGTGCCAGATCTCGGCAAGACGGGCAATCGGATCTTCCTCGTCCCAATCCACCCGCAGATCCGTGGCGGCCCAGGCCACCTGGTCAACCACGACAAGGCCCGCCGAATGCTGCGGCCCCTCTTCTCCGCCCGCGTCGCGGCCGGCGGCCAGACCGGCAAGGAGCCGGTCTTCAAAGAGGCCGTTGGCTGCGGAGTAACCGGCCATGATGGCGTCAACCACCTCCGGGGAGGACAGCAGGTTTCCGGCCGCAACGGCCCCTTCGCTTTGCACCGTGCGGTGTGTGCCCAAGGTGCCGGATCCGCTGAAGGCGGCAGTGCCGCCCTGGGCATCGACCACGCTGAGCTGGCGGTAGTTGATATCCGGCGTTTCGGCCACCAGCTTGGCCATCGCCTCGTCCGCCGTCGTGCCGGTTTCGAGCAGATCAAGCAGCCGGGCGCCGAGCCGCGGATCGGTGATGTTCTGCGAGGCGGCGCCGCCCACGCCGTGGCGCAGATGCACGCAGCGCGCTGCCACGGCGGGCGAGGATGAGGTGACCACCATGCCGAAAGCACCAGTCTGCGGGTCGCGGGCTACAAGGGAAAACGTCATGGGAAATCCTTCTATTTGGCGTAAGCGGCAGAATTGCCGAGGGCGGTTGTGGCGACCTTCACAATGTCCCGGTCAGGATTTTGTCGGAGAGTCCTGCGGAGGCCTTGACCAGGCCCAGCGGCCCGTCGAAATCGAAATTTCGGTACACGGCGCCCAATTGGGCGAAGGGCGGGGACTGCGCAAACAGCTGAAAGGTCAGGCGGTGCCCGGCATAGTCGCTATTGAGCAGGTCGCGGGCAAAGGCCAGCAGCTTGCGGCGGTCCTCCGAGACCCAGTTGTCGTTGATGGAGTAGAACTTCTCCAGCCACGGGGAGACATCGGGGTCGCTGAAGGTCGCCGCGTCCGGGGTGATGCAGATCTGGCCGCCGCACAGTTCTCGGGCAATGTGCATCATGGCCGGAAGCTGGGACAGCGCGGTCACCCGTCCTGCGTAGAGCAGCGACTGGTTGGGCATCAGCAGGCCACCGGGACTGGTCTCGGCATTGGCGACGGCGGCCGTGAGGTGGGCATTGATGCCTTCGCGGTAGCACGCTAGTTGGGCCAGCTTCTCCTGGACGGCCTGCTGCTTTTCCAGCCCTGTCTGCTTCACGTTCCACAGCGCCGCGCCGATCATGAGGTCGGCAAGGTGCAGGGTGCGCTGGACAAAAGGAAAGGCGCTGTAACGGTGGAGCGTGGAGCGGATGAATGCAGCGGCCTTGGTGTGCTGGTAGAAGAGCACATCCTCCCAGGGGATCTCGACGTCGTCGAACACCACCAGCGACTCGACCTCATCCACTCGGTTCGAGAGGGGGTAGTCGTCCGACGGTCCCTTGCCGGCAAAGCCGTTCCGGGAAATGAACTTCAGCCCGGGCGTGCCCATGTCCATGACAAATCCGACGGCGTAGTCGGAGAGTTCGCTATTTCCCCAGTTGGCGATCGTCGGCTTGGTGAAGGCCTGGTTGGAGTATGCGGCAGCCGTCTCATACTTGGCACCGCGGACCACTATGCCGTTGTCGGTCTCGCGGACCACATGCAACAGCATGTCCGGGTCTTGGTCCTGCGGGGCCTTGGAGCGGTCACCCTTTGGGTCCGTGTTGGCGGAAACGTGGAAGGGGTCGGCGGTGATGGATTTCGCAATGTGCCGGCGTATGTTCTCGGAGAACCGCGGGTCTACCTCATTGAGGACGTCCTGGCCGTCGAAGAGTGACCACATTTCGCCGATTGTCTCGTCGCCGACACGGGTGACGACGCCGCCGGCCTCGCGCTGGACCAGATCCACGGCGGCCCGTTTGTCGGCCCAATCCTCTTGAGTCTTCGGCAGCCGGTTGGCGATTGCGTTCAGTTCGCCGGTGGTCTCATCGGCGTACGTCATCACCTCTTGCGTGGCTTCTTCGTGGGCCAGGTCGTAGATTCGGGCGCGGACATCGACGATCGGTTTGAACATGGGGTGTGTGGTGACGTCGTCGACCTTTTCCCCGTTGATCCAGACCTGGCGGCCGTCGCGGATGGACTCGCGGTATTCATTTCCGGTGCGGATCATTTGGCGTTCTCCTTGGTGTTCTTGCGGTACGTGGGGCCCGATCCGGGATACTCGTCGAAGACCGACGGCGGGACGGGAATGGGTTTGGCATAGGTCTGGGCGCTGTAGATCAGCGGATCCCCTCCGTGTGATTCGACGCTGGTGACGAGGCCGATATAGATCCGGTGGGTGCCGGCCTCCACTACCTCGTGGATACGGCAATCAAAACTGGCGACGGCGTCGCGGATTCGCGGGGAGCCGGAGGGAGCCTGCTCCCATTCGCCGCAGCTGAAGTCCCATGGCTCCTTACCCGGCCAGGGGCGTCCTGCGAACGTGTCGGCCACGTGATCGTGCTGGCTCCCCAGCACGTTGACGGTGAAGCTCCCGTGGGTGTTGATGGCTTCGTTGATGGGGCTCCGGCTGTTGATGCAGACCAGCACCAGACGGGGGTCCGCCGAGACGGAACACATGGCGCTCACCGTTTGGGCAAAACGGCCCGCTTCTCCGTCGGTCGCCACCACCGTGACCCCGGTGGCCACGACTGCCATCGCGGTAATGAAGGGGTCCCTTGGGCGGGCTTCCGGTGGTGCGGCCGGGGAGGTGCGTTCGGCTGAAACAGTCATCGTTGGCTCCTTTGTCCGATTGCGGATGTTGTCTGCAATCAGTATTCGGAGCAGGTTAGATATGTGTCCAACATAACTTTCAGACCGCAGCCTTCGATTTTTTCGATACCTGGTGACGAGCAAGAAGCTGCGGAGTTGGTGACGTACCCGGCTCAGGCCGGCTAGGTCCGGATGCCCACAGAGGTCCTGCATTGGTCGATGAAGGCAACGGCCCGCCGGGTGAGTCGGACGCCATGGAGGTGCATCGCACCCACATTCAGTCCAGGAAGTGCACCGGTCAGCGGCCTGGTCACGAAACCGAGTCCCTCGTAGCTCATGTTGATGTTGGTTCGCTGGCTCAGGATGGAGTAACCCAGGCCGCGGGCCACCAAGGCCCTGACCATTTCGAAGCTGGTGGTGCGGTAGCGGATGTTGGGGGTGAGATTCTCCTCGGTGAAGAAGGACAGGAAGTAGTCGCCGCCAGGCGGCAGATCGAACAGAATCAACGGCAGCGGCGCCAATTCCTTGAGCGAGAGCGCTTCGCGGCTGGCCAGTTCATGGCGCTCGGGCAGGATGACGTAGGGCGGCGTGGAGACCACCACATTGATCGCCAGGTCCTTGGACGGCCCGCCCTTGCCGAAGTCGTAGTCGTAGTCGTACAGGATCGCCAGATCCAGCGAACCATTGCGGAGCTGCTCCTCCATCTGGGTATGCGATCCCTCGATGAAGCTCAGGTCCACGCCGGGATGGTTCTTGGTGAAGTCGGCGATGATGCGCGGCAGCAGGATGGGCGCCAGCGTGCTGTAGCAGCCCACCACCAACTTTCCGGAGAGCGATTCGCTGGATTCCCGCGCGGAGTTGCGCAGGTCCTCCATCCCGGATACCAGCCTGCGGGCATCCGTCAGGACCTGTTGGCCCACGTTGGTCAGGGACAGTCCGCGCGGATGGCGGATGAAGATCTGCACACCGAGGGCCTCTTCCAGATCCGCCAGGGCCGTCGAAACCGCCGACTGGGAAAGATAGACGCGTGCCGCGGCAGCCGTGACGCTCCCCGTGTCCGCGGCGGCGATGAGGTACTCCAGTTGGCGCAAGCTGACGTTTGACATCGATTTAACCGAAACCCTTCTTCGAATACATCTGTTTTACACGGTGTGTGATCCACTGCATAGTCGTTCTCAGCGCCATCGCAGTCGCATAACCCAAGGAGGAGTCCATGATCGATCCCGATCTTCAGCTTTTGTTTGACACCCTCGCTATCGATTCCACGTGGGGACGGGAGCGGGAGCTAGCCGAGTTCATGGCCGAGCAGATGCGCTCCTGGGGGGTGGACGACGTCGAACTCGTTGAATCCATGCCCGGCAGGCCCAGTGTTGGCGGGCGGATTCGCGGCTCAGGCGGCGGAAAGTCACTGATCCTCAACGGGCACCTGGACATCTACGAGACATCACCTGACTGGACCAGAGATCCGTTCGGCCCCGAGCTCGAAAACGGCCGGGTCTACGGAGCCGGAATTGCGGACATGAAGGCGGCGACGACGGCGGCCCTCGCCGTCATTCGGCGAATCGCCACGTCCGGCGAGCGCCCGCGTGGCGACGTCATATTCCAGGGTGTCTCGTGTCATTTTGAGGGCGGCGTGGGCACCCGCTCGCTGCTGGAAGCCGGTTTCACTGCCGATGCGGCCATCTGCGGCGAACCAACCGACAACACGATCGGCACCGTGCACCGCGGTGCCGCCTACCTGAAAATCACCACCTTCGGTAAGCAGGCGCACACTTCCGCCAAGGAGATGGGCCTGAACGCCATCGAAACCATGGAACCCATCCTGGCGGCGATGCGGGAGCTGGAAGGTCTCATGCCCTATACCCCGCATCCGGATCTCCCGGGAGGCCCCAACCTGAACATCGGCACAATCCGCGGTGGCACCAAGCACAACCAGGTGCCCGACCGCTGCGAAATGACCTGCGACATCCGGCTGCTTCCGTCACAGGACCCCTACGACGTCAAACTACAGGTCGAGCAAATGATCAGTGGCCTGAAGGCTGCCGATCCGCGCATCGAGGCCACTGTCGACTTCAGCGATCACTGGCTCAGCGGCCCGCGCCTGCCTTATGAAATCGACCGTTCCTCAGATATCTCTACCACCGTGGCCGACGCAGTCGCCGCCACGGGCTCGGACCCCGTCTACCAAGGCATTCAGTTCTGGACGGATATGGTGCCCCTGAAGCAGTTCGGCATCCCCGCCGTCAACATCGGCCCCGGCACCCCGCCGTACAGCTGGGCCGACGAATGGGTCGAACTGGCCAAGTACCGGCAAGTCATCGACATCTATGCCAACGCCGTCACCCTCTGGTGCAAGTAAGCGCTCCAACAGCGAAAGGAACTTTGCTCCCATGAAAACCCCCAATCGATACGCAAGCCTCACCGGCGCGGCCGTTGCCGCCACCCTCGCTCTCTCCGGTTGCGGCGGCGCCGCCCCGGCAGCCGACGGAACCAAGGCCCCCTCGGTGGCCACCAAGACCTCCGGCATCTTGAATGTCGGCATCGACCTCACCTACCCGCCCTACGACATGCTCACCGATGGCAAACCTGCCGGTTTCGATGTGGAGGTCATGAACGCCATCTCGGCCGACTTGGGGCTCAAACCCCAGTACTCCGACACGCGGTTTGCCCAGATCGTCGCCGGCATCAAGGCCGATCGCTATGACGTTATTGCCTCCACCCTGTACGTCTCCTCGGCCCGAAGCAAAGAAGTGGACTTCGTGCCGTACTTCCAGACCGGCAACTCGATAGTGGTCCCGAAGGACGCCGCCGCCCTGACCGACGCCCAGTCGCTCTGCGGCAAGAAAGTATCCGTCGTCACCGCCACCGTGATCGCAAAAATCATGCCGACAACGGAAAGCGACAAATGCAAGGCTGCTGGCAAGGAAGCCATCACTGTCCAGGAATTCCCCACCGATCCGGAGGCCACCCAGGCCCTGCTGTCCGGGCAGGTGGACGCCCAGATGACGGACGCTGCAGTTGCCAAGACGGTCATCGAAAAGTCCAACTCCCGCCTGAAGATCAGCTCCGGTGCCCTCATCTATCCGGTCGCCGTCGGCCTGGCCGTGCGCAAGGGCAACACTGCGCTGCAGGATGCCCTGACCAAGAGCGTGGAGAACCTGAAGACTTCCGGCTCCTTTGCCAAGATCTTGAAAGAGTACAACTTGGAGCCTGTTGACCCGGCGGTACTGGCCGAATCCCTGAAGCAGGGTTAGCCATGACTTTCGACTGGGCTTACACCTTCTCCCTTTTTGGCGATCCAGAACTCTGGAAGGCTGCCGGCGTCGTCGTCGTACTGAGCGTGCTCGCCTGGTTCATTGCGAACATCGCGGGCATCCTCCTGGCGTTGATGAAGGAATCGCGGTCGAAACTGCTCTCCAGGGTCGCTGGTGTCTACGTCTGGCTGTTCCGCTCGCTCCCCCTGCTGGTGCTGCTGGTTTTCGCCTACAACGTGCCGCAGGTCTTCCCGGCCACCCAGGTGGTGCTGGGCTCTTCCTTCAACGCGGCCCTCATTGCGCTCGTCCTCAGTGAGGCCGCCTACATGGCAGAGATTCATCGCGGGGGGCTGCTCGCCGTCTCCATCGACCAGCGCGAAGCTGCCCGCGCGCTGGGCTTGCCGTACGGGCATGTCCAGCGCCACGTGGTGATTCCGCAGGCCTTCCGGATCGCGCTCCCCGCGCTGGGTAACGAGTTTGTCTCCATCCTCAAGCTGACTTCGCTGGCCAGCGTGATCTCTCTGCAGGAGATCCTGCTGGTGGGACAGCGCCTGTACACGCAGAACTTCCTGGTGCTGGAAACCCTGCTCGCCGTCGCCGTCTTCTACATCCTTCTGGTGACGGTCTTCGATCAGCTCCGGGCCCTTTTGGAGCGCAAGCTGGACGTCAACCGGCGCCGGCCGGCGCTCCAGACAGAGCCGGACTGCATCGAGGACCGGCGGGTGGTCCGGGGCCGCGAGCGCCGGCTGCACAACGGGGAGAGGCTGGTCCACGCCCAAGGCGTGACAAAGTCCTTCCACGGCAACCAAGTGCTCAAAGGCGTCGACGTCGATGTCCACGCCGGCGAGGTCGTGGTGGTGATCGGCCCATCCGGTTCCGGCAAGACCACGCTGGTGCGCACGCTGAACCACTTGGAACCGGCCGACGGCGGACTGATCGAGGTCAACGGCCAGCTGCTAGGCAGCAAGCACGGCCCGCAGGGGCGAATTTTGGCCCTGTCCGATAAGGACATCTCGCTCCAGCGGCGCAACGTGGGTATGGTGTTCCAGCGTTTCAATCTCTTCCCCCACAAGACAGTCTTGGAAAACGTGACCCTCGCCCCTGTCCAGTTGCGGCAGATGTCCGGCGCCGAGGCCGAGGCCTTCGGCATGGAACTGCTGGGGAAGGTGGGCATGTCCGCCCATGCCAAGAAGTACCCGCACCAGCTTTCCGGCGGCCAACAGCAGCGCGTGGCCATCGCCCGCGCTTTGGCCATGAAGCCGTCCGTGATGCTCTTCGACGAGCCCACCTCGGCATTGGACCCGGAGCTGGTCCAAGAGGTGCTCTCCGTCATCGCCGATCTGGCGCATGAGGGCATCACCATGGTAATCGTCACCCACGAAATGAAGCTGGCCCGCGACGTTGCGGACTGGGTTGTATTCATGGAAGACGGTGTCGTGGGCCAGCAGGGGCCACCGGAATCTGTGTTTGGAGCCAACGCCGACCCGCGTATTAAGCGCTTCGTGCAGACCGTCTCCGATTCCCCGCTGACCGCTGAAACGCCTGCGGTGGCCGCGCTTCAACCATAGTTCGCCAACCACCGGCGCCCCGCGGCGGGCGCCGGTGCGGGAGACGCCGTCGAACGCCCGCCAGACAGCCCGGTGGATTCGAATCCCTGACCTCTTCTCAAAGGGATGCAGGCCCTGGCCTTCACGGTAGTGCCGACGGCGGGTTCCGCGGCTGGGCCCGGTCAGACGCCCAAGTGACCGGTAAGGCGACGGTGGAAGCCGGTGCTGCGCTCATCGAGACCTTCGATCGTCACCGTTGCGCCGTGGGCGCCATATTTCGTTTCGATGGAGTCGAGGGCGGCAACTGTTGATGCGTCCCAGATTTGAGCCTGCTTGAGATCGATGGTCACGGAGGCCGGGTCGTTGGCGTAAGAGAACTGCTCGACGAGATCATTGCTGCTCCCGAAGAACAGCGGCCCCACCACCTCATAACGGACACTCGCACCATCGCTTGCCACGGTCCGGTCCACGGTGATGACGTGGGCCACTCGGCGTGCGAAGAGCACCATCGCGAGGATGACACCGACGAGGACGCCGTAGGCGAGGTTCCCGGTGATGACGACGACGGCGACAGTGGCTGCCATGACGATCGTCTCCGGAACCGGCATCCTTTTCAGGGTGGACGGTTTTACGCTGTGCCAGTCGACGGTGGTGACAGCGACGACCATCATGACCGCGGCGAGTGCGACCATCGGGATCTGTCCCATAATCGAGCTGAGCCCGGTCACCAGGGCCAGAAGGAACAACCCGGCGACGAAGGTTGAAATGCGGGTGCGGGCACGGCCGGTCTTCACGTTAAGGACGGTTTGGCCGATCATTGCGCAGCCGGCGATGCCGCCGTAGAACCCGGCAAGGATGTTCGAGACGCCTAGAGCCCACGATTCACGGCCCTTGTGTGAGGGGGTTTCGGTGATGTCGTCGACGAGTTTCGCGGTCAGGAGGGTTTCCATGAGACCGACGAACGCCACGCTCAGCGCAGTCGGCAAAATCAGCTGCAAGGTCACTAAATCCAGCGGAACGAGCAACGGGGTGATCCCTGGCATCTTCCCGGTGAGGGAGCCCTCGCCGGCGACGTTCGGAACGACGAGCCGGGCGACGATGACGATCGCTGTGACGACGACTATCGCAAGCAGCGGTGACGGGACGGCCTTGGTGAAACGCGGAAGGATGAAGATGATGGCGAACGTCAGAGCGAACAGGACGTACGCCAGCCAGGGAACGTTCAGGACATGAGGCACCTGCGCCGTGAAAATGAGCACACCCAGGGCGTTGACGAACCCGATCATCACAGAGCGGGGGATGAATCGCATGAGCCGTGCAAGACCGGTAAGACCAAAGACGATTTGGATGACACCGGCAAGGATCACGGTCGGCAGGACATACTGGACACCGTGGTCATGGACGAGCGGGGCAATAACGAGGGCAACGGACCCGGCCGCGGCAGTTATCATCCCTGGCCGTCCGCCGAGAATCGACATCGTCAAGGCCAGGACGATGGATGCGACGAGGCTGACCATTGGATCGACCCCCGCGACGATGGAGAAGGAAATGACTTCCGGGACCAGGGCAAGGGTAGTGACCATGCCGGCGAGGATCTCGCGGGAAAGCTGCCGCCGAGAGCGCAGGACGCTCAGGACGGTGATCGGTTGCCGGATCAGGCGAGGGCGTACGGCGGTGGCCAAGGAGCGACTCCAGGGGCTTGGCTCTCGCGCGAGAGCTGGTGAGCGACTCTTCTGCGCGCCACAATGCGCACAAGTCCAGCCCTGTCATTGAAGACAATCGGGGTGGAGAGAGTATGGGCCGGAGACTTTCGGCCGTGCGTGCAACACTACCGTAACAGGCGGATTCCGCCTTGGTCCCGTCTGTGAATTCAGGCCTTAGAACGTCCTCGCAGTCTCCCCAAGTTCCGTCAGGTGCTCGGGGACAGCGCCTCCCGCAGCTGTTGCAGCGCAACACGAACTACGGTCTCGGATCGGTGGATCTCCCTCACGTTCATCCCGGTGAACTCTTTCACCGCACGGCGCATGCTTTGCACGTTGGTGAATCCGCAGGATGCCGCAATTTCTGAATACGTGATCCTTTGGGCGTCGGCATGAAGAAGGAGTTCCAGCGCTCTGCGAGTTCTCAAGGCGCGTATACGCTCACCCAAGTGGAGCTCTTCATTCTCGAAGAAGTAGAACAGAGAGCGACGGGAGAGATTGAACCTTTCAGCGATCATTGCGACGTCCAGATCGGGGTTGTCATAGCTGGCATCAAGGTATTGCTTTACCGCTCGGCTGAGGGCCGGTTTCCGGGCCTCTATGTCGACCGCCGTTTCAAGCAGGGAGCCCACCAGGGTCGCCATCACGGATCGGAAGATGTCGCCGGTTCCCGACACCTCCCGGTTGATGCCCGGTCTCTTCCAACTCAACAGCGCAGGAATCACGAAAGTGCCGACAATTGGATGCTTTGCAAGGTCAGGAAGGAGGAGCAGGGAGCGTAGTGCGGCCTCGTTCAAATCCATGCTGCTGCGGTCGACGTTGATCTGCAAGGCGTGAAAGCCCTCCGGCGCATCGAAACTTCCGCCCAGCGAGGTATCGATGAACCTGACGGAGCCCGGCAATACCGGCTCAGGCAAGCCATTGACAGCGAGGGTCAGGGTCGGCGCTTTCCTGAAGTAGGCCAGACGCAGATCCCTGGTATCGGGATTAGGCGCCCACGAGCCCACTGCGGGGGCGTTGTACATTTCTATGAGGCTGAAGCCTGGCCCGGCAAGACTGATCGCTGAAGGATTGAAAGGCAGGGGCGCAGCATCTTTGGACTTCTCCAACCGCATCGGAGTTTCGACAGCGCTGCTGTACCACGTTCGCCAATGTTCGAACCTTTGTGCTGGACTGAGCCCCTCCGGCACTGCATATCGTCGCAGCTGACCGCTGTTCTCAGTAGCAGATTGAGGCATGCCATCCTCCTTTTTGGCCAGCCTGACCTTCCGGACCGTCCCTTGGAATGGCCGCGACGTCTTGGGGCAGCGGTCGCGGTGGCACACAAGCTCGGCCAGAAAAGACCTTAGCTGTTAGGCCTATTTTAGCTGCGTGCATCTCTATTTAGCACGTTGATGGTCTCAGTTCCGGCATCCCCACATGACCGGTTTTGCCGCCGCCCTGGCTTGGCCAAGGAAATGCGCGGTGCAATTAACTGGCCACGGAGTCACGGAGTGAAGGCTGGGAGGCCGGGACGACGCGTTCCACCTTCTGCCGATCGGTATTTTGGCGTCCGCCGGGATGCAGCGTGGCTGCGAGATCGCTGACTCGCTGAGGCGCGAGGGCATATTCGATGGCCAAGATGCTGGCCCCAACGACTCCAGCTTCCGGGCCGGTTTCGGATTGCGTGATGTTCAAGTGCTGGGTCGCCAAGGGCGTGGAGCGTGAATAGACCATTTCGCGGATGCCGGCGATCAGATGTTCTCCGGATTGTGCAAGCGATCCACCGACGACAATCAGGGAAGGGTTGACGAGGCTCACACACATGTTGAGCATTTCTCCGATGTCCCGGCCAGCCTGCCGAACGGCTTGAATGGCAGCCAAATCACCGGAACGGACGAGCGAGACGACGTCGTTTGCGGTGGTTGCTTCGAGTCCGTTTTCGCGGAGATGGGCGGCGACGGCCGGAGCGCCTGCGATGGCTTCCAGACAGGCAATCTTGCCGCAGCGGCATTGGATGCCTGCCGCATTGGAAACGGCAATATGGCCGACGTCTCCTGCGACACCCGCCGCGCCTCGCTGCAGTGTCCCTCCACTAATAACCCCGGAGCCGATACCGGTAGCGACTTTAAGAAAGATCATGTTGTCCTCGTTGGGCCAGCGTGCCGCCCGCTCGCCGAGGGCCATGATGTTGACATCGTTGTCGACCAGCACGGGAACGGCGAAGGTCTGCTGAACGTAAGCGGGGACATCGAATCCGTCCCATCCCGGCATGATCGGAGGGCTGGTCGGTTTTCCGGTGGAGTGTTCAACGGGACCGGGAAGTCCGATGCCAACAGCGATGATATCCGTTGCCGGACGCTTCACCGCTTTCAAATGACCCTGCAGCGTCATCGCGAGCCAATCCAGAACAGCCTCCGGTCCGCAGGAAATCTCAAGTCGTTCAGTGGTTTCCAGGAGAATCCTTCCCGACAGGTCCGTGAGCGCCACGGTCGCGTGTGTGGCGCCGACGTCGGCGGCAACGACCAGCCTTGCACCGGGGTTGAAGGCCAGTCGGGCCGAAGGCCGGCCCCCCGTGGAAGCCGCATCCGACACCGGTACAACCAGCCCGAGTTCCAAGAGCGACTCAAGGCGAGAGCTGATGGCAGCTCGCCCCAAGCCCGTTATCCCAGCCAAGTCAGCCCTGGTTCGCGGGCGTCCGTCCCGCAGGATACGCAAAAGTTCGCCGGCACCGCCGTTATCCATCTCTCTCCGTTTCGTGGGCTCACACAAGAGGTGAGGGGTGAGCTGACGTCTGGACACATCGTGTGACATTTCCCCTGAGCGGGGTCCTCAGCTCCACCCAGTGTCGGGTGCCTGTACCTTCCCGTCCACTCGTCAACGCCAAGAACATCAAAGAGTGCAACTTCTGTGCGCATTCCACCGCCAACAGCGTCAAAAGGTGCAGACTTTTGCTGACTAACGACCAAAGCCGCTTGGTGCGTGTCACTGTTTCGGCATGGAAAACGACAGAACCACGACAGCCCCCTCCCGGTTACGGGCCGGGTTCGTCGGCGCCGGGTTCATGGCTGAGGTGCATAGCAGAGCCGCCCGTGCCGCAGGGGCGGAAATCGCGGGCATCGCGTCCTCGAGCCGTGCCAGCGCTGCCCGCGCCAAAGACCGCCTGGGCGTCGAGCAGGCTTACGCCTCCGTCCAGGACCTCGTCCAGGACGACAGGATCGACGTCGTCCACGTCTGCACCCCGAACGCCACCCACGTCGCACTGGCCGAGGCAGCGCTGAAAGCAGGCAAGCACGTTGTCTGCGAGAAGCCTCTAGCGACCACCGCACAGGATGCCACCCATCTTGTGGAGCTGGCCGCTGCGGCCGGGACGGTCGCGACCGTTCCGTTCGTCTACCGGTTCCACCCAATGGTCCGGGAAGCCCGGGACCGTATTGCGTCCGGCCAGACGGGACGGATCTCGACGATCCAGGGCTCCTATCTTCAGGACTGGCTGCTGTCCCGGGATGACGACAACTGGCGGGTGGATGCCGGGTTGGGGGGTCCGTCGCGTGCTTTTGCCGACATCGGGTCCCATCTGTGCGACCTGATCGAATTCGTGACCAATGACCGGATCACCAGGGTCGGCGCAGTGAGCCGCACGCTGTTTTCCGGCCGGGCAAACCATAGCGACGTCCAGACCGAGGACCTCGTTGCCGCTGTATTCGCAACTGATACCGGCGCCGTCGGAAACCTCCTGGTGAGCCAAGTCGCGCCCGGTCGCAAGAACCGGCTGATGATCGAAATCTCCGGCTCTGAAAACACGGTCCAGTTCGACCAGGAAGCACCGGAGACTCTGTGGCTGGGCAAACGGGCCGGTTCCGAGCTGCTTGTCCGCGACCGCGACGCGCTGTCGGCTGACGCGGCGAGGCTATCAGTTCTCCCTGCGGGGCACCCGCAGGGCTATCAGGACGCATTCAACGCCTTCGTGGCCGACACCTACACCGCCATCGGTGGGCAAGCCCCTGAGGGCCTGCCCACATTCCGCGACGGACTCAGGGCAGCCGTCCTTACCGAAAGCATCATCGAATCCAGCAACAGCGGCCAGTGGGTCGACGTCCCAGCCGTGAAACAACTGCAAGGAGTCCATCAATGAAAATCATCCAGGTAGGCCTCGGCGCATGGGGTGCCCGAGGCATAAGGAAAGGCAGTGAGATGATTCGATCTCTCGAACGCATCAAGCGGTCCCGCGTCGTAGCGGGCCTGGGGGCCGCGCTCACCGTGACCCTGTTGGCGACCGCATGCACGGGCGGGTCATCAGCACCTAACACCGCAGCGGCCAAACCGACAGAGCTGCGGATGCTCTACACCACTGATGAAGCCAACAGCGCCGCCGTCGCGTCGCTGGTGCCGCAGTTCAAGGAAAAGTTCGGCATCGATCTGAAGATCGACAACCAGCCGTACGACGCGTTGCAGCAGAAGGTCTTCTCGGAGTTCGCTTCCAGCAGCAGCTACTACGACATTGTCGTCGTCGACACTCCGTGGGCGCCGGCCCTGGTGCAGAACCTCGAACCCCTGAGCCAGTACATCCAGAACGACGCCCTGAACCCTGGCACCCCCCAATCCAACGTGGGCGATTTCATCCCCAAGGTGTTCTACGACACAGCCGTCTACAACGCTGATTCACCGATCAAACGCTACCCGGATCCCACTGCGAAGCCGGACGTGTCCGCGATAAAGAACGCAGGATTCGACGTCTACGGGATGCCGATCCAGTCGAACGTGGCCGTCATGGCCTACCGGAGCGACCTGTTCAACGACCCGACCCAAAAGGCGAACTTCAAAGCCAAGTACGGTAAGGACCTCACGGTCCCGAAGACCTGGGATGACTATGCCCAGGTGGCAGGGTTCTTTACCCAGCCGGACAAGAAGCTTTACGGCACGACGGTCATGGCCGGCGTCGGCGACTGGGCCACGGACGACTTCAAGACCCTGCTGGCATCATACGGCGGAGACGGAACACTCGCGGACGAGAGCGGCAAGCCTGCGTTCAACACCCCCGAAGGAGTCGAGGCGCTGGATTACTACGCCAAGCTGGCGCAAAGCGGACATGTCCCCCCGGGCAGCACGTCAGCGGATTGGGGCACGACAGCCGAATCGTTCGGCAGCGGGCTGACCGCCATGACGATCAACTACCACGACCTTAAGCTCGCTGACAACGTCAAGGGCGGCACCATCGGCTACGCCCCCGTCCCCACCGGCAAGGCTGCCGGCCCCCACTTCGGTACCTGGATGCTGAGCTTGAACAAGAATTCCAAGAACAAGGAATGGGCCTACCAGGCGATCAGCTGGCTAACTGCCGCCGAGCAGCAAACGACGATGACCGCCAAGTCCCTGCACCCCAGCCGGGCCTCCGTCTTTGCCGGTATCAAGAGCGATAACCCCCTCGCACCCTTCTACGACACCCTCGGAAAATCCCTCGCAGAAGGCGTCGGCCGCGCACGGTTGACCAACTACACCGAAGTCAGCCACGAGGTGGCCGTCGCAGTGAACAACGCAGCAACCGGCGCTTCCTCGCCATCGGATGCCCTCAAGTCCGCGTCAGACAAGGTTTCGGCCCTCCTTAAATCGGCCGGCTACTAACCCATCAGACCGTTCAAGGTCGCCCAAGGAGTATCGATTATGAAAGCAACCGCCGCACCATTGGATGCGACCTTGACGGTTGACGCTTCCCGCCGCGCGGCCGGCCGTACCACGATCGGTGCGCGCGGCAGGAAGCCGCTGACCTGGAAAAAGCGTTCGACCCCGTGGGTGTACATGGCCCCGGCCATGGTTGTCCTGCTGCTGATGACGGTGGCACCCGCCATGTTTATCTTCTACTCAGCCTTCCGCAACGACAAGATCCTCGGGGGTGTGGGCAAATTCGTTGGACTGGATAACTTCATCGAGGCGGTCACCAACGCCTCGGTCCAGCACGCATTCCTGATCACGTTCGGCTTCGTCGCGGTCGCGGTGATTCTGGAGATGATCCTGGGCTTCGCCCTGGCACTCCCGCTGGCCGCCCAGACCCGCGCCAATAAAGTCGGGGCCGCCCTCATGCTGCTTCCGTTCGCCGTCACCCCGGCGGTCGCGGCAATGGTCTTCAAGCAGCTGCTGAACCCAAACTACGGTTGGGTAGGCTACTACCTCGGCGTCTTCGGATTCCCCAAAGGCATCGACCTGCTCGGTGATCCGACATCAGCATGGATCGTCCTGGTCATTCTCGACATGTGGCAATGGACCCCGTTCATCGCCCTGATCCTGATGGCCGGCCTTCAGTCCCTGCCGGGCGAGCCCCGGGAAGCAGCCATGGTAGACGGAGCGACCCCATGGCAGATGTTCCGGCACATCACCTTTCCGGCCATGGTGCCGTTCATCGCGATCGCAGCCGTACTGCGGACCATCCAGGCCTTCAAAACCTTCGATTCGTTCAAGATCCTTACCGGCGGCGGTCCCGGTGAGTCCACCGAAATCATCAACCTCGGCATATTCCGCGTCGGCCTTCAAAGCTTCAACGTCGGTCTCGCCTGCGCCCTGGGCGTGGTCTTCCTGATCATCCTCTCGCTCCTTATCCCCTTCATGCTGCGCATCATCGGTCGCCGAGCAGACCCTGAGGAAATGTAATGACAACGACATCATCAACCAGCCGCGGCGGTGCCGTGGCACGCGTCATCATCGGACGTACCTTCCTATGGGCATGGCTCCTGATCGGCCTCGTGCCGCTGCTGTTCATGCTCATCACCTCCATCAAGCCGGCCGGGATCGCCAACCAAATCCCCCCGGCCTGGATCTTCCAGCCCACCCTGGACAACTACGCCTCCGTGCTGTCAGCCGGCGGCGGGAAATCCGAAAGCTTCGGTCAGCTGCTCACCAACAGTGCGATCGTCAGTCTCGGCGCCACCGCCCTGGCCATCCTCGTGGGGGTCCCTGCCGCCTACGCCCTGACCATGAGGGATTTCCGGGCCCGCAAGGGACTCTCATCCTGGATCCTGTCGACCTACATGTTCCCTCCCATCGTCGCCGTCATCCCTATCTTTGTCTTCGCCGGCAAGCTCGGGCTCATGGACACCTATCCGGCCCTGATAATCCCGTACGCTGCCTTCAACCTGCCCATCGTGGTCTGGATCCTGCGCAGCTCGATCCTGCAGTTGCCCTACGAGATCCAGGAAGCAGCCATGGTTGACGGGGCCTCGACCTGGGAGGTCCTCCGCCGGATCATCTGGCCCCTGCTCGTGCCCTCCGTCGCCACGGCTGCCGTACTGACCATCGTCCTGTCCTGGAACGAATTCCTGTTCGCGCTGTCTCTGACCCGCAGCGGAGCCAAGACTGCTCCAGTGGGTCTGCAGCAGTTCACCGGCATGTACGGCACGGACTGGGGCAACATCACCGCCGCCGCGACCCTGATCGTCGCGCCCATCCTGGTGCTCATGGTCGTGTTGCGCCGCCAGATGGTCGCAGGCCTGACCTTCGGTGCGGTCAAGTAAATGAGTATTGGAGAAGAAAAAATGAAAGCAGTCATTCTCCCCGGTGACAAAAGAGTCACCGTCGTGGAACGCGAGCTCCCGAAGCCGGGACCGCATGAGGTGCTGGTGCGGACCCGTGCCTCCGCGATTTGCCGCAGCGACATGAGCATCTACTACGGCACCCCGATTGTCGGCGGCGAAGGCGCAGGCCAGGGTTCGGTGATCCCCGGGCACGAGGCAGCAGGCGAAGTCGTCAAGGTCGGAAACGCCGTGACCCATGTCAAGGAAGGCGACCGCGTTGCCGGCTACCTCGCTCTGGGTTGCGGATTCTGCGAGTACTGCCTCAGCGGTTACATGATGCTGTGCAACCAGTGGAAATGCTTTGGTTTCGACGTCCACGGCGGTGACGCCGACTACTTCGTCCTTCCCGAACGCAACTGTCTCCAGCTCCCCGACGAACTCAGCTTCCGCGCCGGGGCGGTGATGACCGACATGGTCGGCAGCCAGTACCACGTGCAGAAGCAGCTCGGCGTGGCCGGCGGTAAAACCGTAGCTGTCTTCGGCATGGGACCGATGGGATCCGCCGCGGTACTCATCGGCAAGGCCCTTGGCGCCCGTGTCATCGCCGTCGACGTCATCGACCACCGTCTCGAACAGGCCAGCTCCCTTGGCGCGGACGCCGTCATCAACAGCACGACAGCCGACGCCGTCCGGCAGATCCGGGACCTAACCCAGGGCCGCGGAGCCGACGTCTGCATCGATTGTTCCGGCAACCCCGCCGGGCAGAACTCGGCCCTTGACGCCGCCGCCAAGCTCGGCGCCGTCGCTTTCGTCGGTGAGTCGCGCGCCACGCAGATCAACCCCAGCGACCAGATGCTCAGAAAGCTGCTCACCGTCGTCGGTGGCTGGTACTTCCCCATCAGCGAATGGGAAGAAATCGTCCGCCTGGTCATCGACCAGAAAATCCCGGTCGAAAAACTCATCAGCCACGACTTTTCCATCGACCAGGCCGAGGAAGCCTTCCGCGCCTTCGATCAACGCGAAACCGAAAAAGCCGTCTTCGTCTGGTAACCCCGGTCAGACCCCCAAGGAGAGAACCCATGTTCAGATATGCCGCCGAGCTCGTCCCCTACCACGACCACGGCTTCGAAGACTCGATCCGCGACCTTGCCGACATTGGCTTCAAGGAAGTCAACCTCTGGTCCTCCGCCGCTCCGTTGGCACACCACGTCAATCCGGGAGATGACCCCGGAAAAATCCTCGGAGTGCTGGACAAATACGGGGTCAAGCCCTGCGGCCTCACCGTGTATGGAAAGACCCAGGACGAGATCCTTGAACGCGTCGATTTCGCCGCGGACCTCGGAATCGACACCCTCGTCTTCGACTGCGAAGCCAACTACCCCGACTTCGTCTCCACCTTCCTGCCACCCATCGTCGAAGCGGGAGCGCGCCGCGGAGTCCGGATCGCGGTCGAAAACCATCTCACCGTCCCTTTCGCCGCCGACTTCGAATCCGGCGCCAACGAAGACCAGCGATGGGACGAAGGCGTTGACACGCTCGCGCAGATGAAACGGCTCATCCGAGACATTGACGACCCCTACCTCGGCGTCTGCATCGCTCCCCCGCACCTGTGGGTGATGCAGGACACCATCAGCGAAGCGATCACGTTCCTCGCCGAACGCAAGAGGCTCTTCTACTACTACATCTGGGACATCGACCGCGCCTACCGCCACGGCACCGACGGGCTGAACTTCGGTCACGCCGACCAGCAACTTCCCCGCCCCGACGGGACACTTGACCACTCCGTGATGCTGGGAACACTGCGCCGCGTCGGGTACGAAGGCGTGGCCAGCCTCAAATGCCACGGAACGCAGGGATGGAGCTTCGAAAAAATCGGTGAACACCTTCGCGCGTCCGACGCCTACGTCAGGGACTGCATGAAAAAATCCCAAGCCCTCTGACAATCCCGGACTCACCCCACGGTCCGGGGTCTGCAGCGGCGCCGGTATTTTCCTGGCCGTACCCGATCTGCAGTCCCCGGACATCAAGAACGGAATTCGACATGGCAGCAAACGCTGCCACAGCCGACGAGACAACCTTTTGATCCCGACGCGCCGACCCCCCGCAAGCCGGACAATCCAGTAGAGCCAAGGAGAACCAATGTCCCGCCCGTATACCTTGTTCACCGGCCAGTGGGCCGATCTGCCCTTCGAGGAAGTCGCCCGCCTCGCCTCCGGATGGGGCTACGACGGCCTGGAAATCGCCGTCTCCGGAGACCACCTGGACGCCTGGCGCTGGGACGAACCCGGCTACGTCGAGAACAAACTCGCGGTGTTGGAGAAGTACAACCTCAAGGTCTGGGCCATCTCCAACCACCTCAAGGGCCAGGCCGTGTGCGATGACCCCATCGACTTCCGCCACGAGGCCATCGTCGGGGCGCGCGTGTGGGGTGATGGCGAACCCGAAGGCGTGCGGCAGCGCGCCGCCGAAGAAATGAAGCACACCGCCCGCCTCGCCCAAGCTCTCGGTGTGGATACCGTCGTCGGGTTCACCGGCTCCTCCATCTGGCAATACCTCGCCATGTTCCCGCCCGTCCCCGAGAAAGTCATCGACGCCGGCTACCAGGACTTCGCGGACCGCTGGAACCCCATCCTTGACGTCTTCGACGAATGCGGCGTCCGCTTCGCCCACGAAGTCCACCCCTCCGAGATCGCCTACGACTACTGGACCACCGTCCGCACCCTGGAAGCGATCGGGCACCGGGAAGCGTTCGGACTGAACTGGGACCCCTCGCACTTCATGTGGCAAGGCATCGACCCCGTCTCCTTCATCTGGGACTTCAAGGACCGCATCTACCACGTGGACTGCAAGGACACCAAGCTCCGCCCCACCGGCCGCAACACGGTCCTGGGCTCCCACCTGCCCTGGGGCGACCCGCGCCGCGGCTGGGACTTCGTCTCAGCCGGACGCGGCGACGTGCCCTGGGAATCGAGTTTCCGGGCCCTCACCGCGATCGGCTACACCGGCCCGATCTCCGTCGAATGGGAAGACGCCGGCATGGACCGCCTCCACGGCGCCCCCGAAGCCCTCGCCGCCCTCAAAAAATACGACTTCCCGCCCTCACAAACCTCCTTCGACGCCGCCTTCAGCCAGTAGCCAGCCGCGGGGCATGACGCGCTGTGACCAATTCGGCGGGGGGCGAAGGCGACATCAGAAACCAGAAAGGACTCCACAAATGGATCCAGAAGAAGCACCGCTGCGCATCGGCATCCTGGGAGCGTCCCGCGTCAGCCCGACATCCATCGTTGAACCTGCCGGGCTGACAGGTGCTCGGCTCGTGGCCGTCGCAGCCCGCGACCGGGACCGTGCAAAGGACTTTGCCGACCGGTACGGCGTGGAACGGGCACTCGGTTCCTACGAAGAGCTAGTCAATGATCCCGAGGTCGAAGCGGTCTACAACCCGCTCGCCAACTCGCTGCACGCACGATGGAACCTGGAGGCCATCGCCGCGGGAAAGCACGTCCTGTCAGAGAAACCGTTCGCCGCAAACGCGGCAGAAGCCAGGGATGTGCGCGACGCAGGCAAACGCGCGGGCGTCAAGGTCGTCGATGGCTTCCACTATCTCTACCACCCCGTCACGAAGAGACTCCACGAACTGGTCGCCTCCGGGGAACTCGGCGAGCTCCGGCGCGTGGAAACCATGGTTATGATTCCGCCCCCACCACCCGAAGACCCCCGGTGGTCGCTGCCCCTGGCGGGCGGAGCCCTCATGGACCTTGGCTGCTACAGCCTCCATGCCATCCGGGCCATGGCCCATCTGGCAGGAGGGAATCCCACCCTCATCGATGCCCGGGGCGCCGAACGGCACGGATTGCCTGGGGTGGACGAATGGGTTGACGCTGACTTGGTCTATCCCTCCGGCGTTACCGCAACGGCCCGATGCAACATGAACGGGACCCGGGCTGAAATGACCTACCGCGCCATCGGAAGTAAAGGAGAAGCCACCGTGGCAAATTTCATCCTCCCTCATACCGATGACAGCCTCGAGGTGAAAACGAATGACGGCCGACGGATCGAGCGCACGGACACCAGATCCTCCTACACCTACCAGCTGGACGCTTTCACCGCCCTGATCCGGCACGGAATCCCCATGCCCACAGACAGCGGCGATGCCGTCCAAACCATGGAACTAATCGACCAATGCTACAAAGCCATCGGACTGGAACCCCGCGGAATGTCTCGCTTCGACTGAGACTGTCTCGGAATGACCGAGACTAGCGTCCTCCTCGAGGTGAAAACAACTGACGGCCAGGCCGAGCATTCGGACACAAGATCCTCAACCCGCTGCAACAACTGACGGTATGCCTTGCCCTGCGTCGGGGAATCGACCGCGACCGCCCAGCCGGGCTAAAGAAGGTCACAAAAACGTATGAAGGGTTGCACGAGGGTAAAGATGAGAAGACGAATGCTTGGCCGTGCGGGCCTGTCGGCGTCATCAGTGGGCATCGACATTAGCACGATGGATGTGTGCACTAGCCAGCTTCTCGGGGGACGGCATTGTGCGCGCCGGGGAAGGGAGCCTTCAGCGCCTTGGCCTCGACCTTCCCGCTCGTCTTGCTGCGTAAACCCGAAGAGTTCAGCTTTGAATCAGCAACGGCGCGTAGCGGTCCTCTTGCAACGCTCGTTGGGTTGCGGGATCACGGCATGATCAATCATCTCGGCATTGCAAGCGGTCCGATAGATCTCCAACTGAAGTGCCTGCAAACTGATGCGTTCGACGCCCTGATTAGCCACGTTCCGTATAACCTGCTGGATCGGGCGGCCGAGCCGCTGATCGAGAATGCCGTCTCCCGGGAGGTGGCATTCGTCAATGGCGCGCCATTCACCGGCAGATTACTTTTGGATAGGGAGGGAAGGTCTACCCAGGGCATGAACTGGGAGAGGGGTCCGGCACGTCTGGAACGCAGCGATAAGATGCGGTTGATCTGTGCGGCGTATGGCATCCCCCTAGCGGCAGCTGCCCTGCAGTTCTCGAAAGCTTGATCCACGAGTTGCCTCAACGATCGTTGGCGCCAGCACCTCGTCGAAAGCCGATTTTGTCACGGACCTTTGAGATGTGGGCAGTGTCGGGTGCGAGATGGACAACGTCGTGCCCGGCCTTGAATACGTCTGGTGCAGCTCATCGGGTTCGACGGCGAATCCGGGCGGGTGGCGTTCAGCGACGGCGTTATCGGCGTCTGAACCCCGGCCCGGTCACGAGACCCATCCCAGCCGATTCCGACACCGGATCCACTGTGATCCGAACTGTTCCCTTGCGGTCCCGGACGAGGTCGGTGAATGCATGGTCGGTTTCGACGCCGCCCAATGTCCATGCATGGCGTAGGTCAAAGGACTTGTCGGCGGTCGGGTGCGGCACATTAGGGGGCGACCTATTCGACAACATCGCCTTTCCGGAAATCCATCCGATCAACTCGCATTCTTCTACCGCGACAAGCTCGCAGTCACTGACTCTTTCGTGCCGTATCTGCAGCGGTGATCTCGGCTCGATTCATGATCCATATAGATAGGTGCAATGACAAGCATGTGTTGGACTCATAGGTGAGTGAGAGCGGAATATGGCAGTACACCAAAAAGACCGCAAGTACAGGAGCGTTCAGCAATCTGAAAACTACGGTGCGGCGGTCTTTACGTATCGACAGGAGCCCAGTTTTGATCAGGCATGTATTCATTTGGCAGGCAGCAGAAACGACTGACAAGTCGACCATCCTCGACCTTCTAACCCAGCTTTCGGACAAGTTGACGATGATCCGCAGCTGGGAATTGGGAAGCCACGTGGGAGAGCCCAACGAGAACGGCGACCCGTGGGATGGCGTCCTCATCACGGATTTCGACTCCTGGGCCGACCTTGAAGCATATTCGTCGGACCCGTTCCACGAAGAGATCGTGCAGCAATTGCTTCCCATAGTCCGCAGTCGCGCGGTTGTCGACTTCGTTCGAGAGGCTGAGTAACTGTGACGACCAACATCGCAGGCGTGAAGTCCGCCATCAAGGTCGCGACGAGCCCTTACGGTGCGGACGACGAGCTTGGAGCCCTGAACGCTCTTGCGCTCACTGCACAGGCAAAGGCCCTCGGCCGAGTGGATACGTCGAAGGTCTATGACCTCAGCGTTGACTACTTCGTCGGTATGCCCAGCTTCCAGGCGGCCGGAGACCCCTCATATCAGATTTTCATGAGCCACACGCCTGAAGGCACTATTGTGGACAATCTGAACGGCGCCGGCGACCAAATTAACCGCCACGTATGTTACTCGGGTGACGTGGTTTTCCTCTACACCCACACGGGCACGCATATCGATGCTCTGAACCATTTCGGTGTCGACGGCGCCATCTACAACGGCTTCACCGCGAAGGAACACTTGGGAAGTCGCAACTGGACCAAGGGTGGCGCGGACACCATCCCTCCGATCATTGCCCGAACAGTGCTGCTGGACATCGCCAAGTTAAAGGGCGTGCAATGCCTCGACGACTCCTACGCCATCACGGTCGCGGATGTTGAAGAGGAGCTTGAGCGAACGGGCCTCACCATTGCAGAGGGCGACGTTGTCTTCGTCCGAACGGGGCGGATGGCCTACTGGCCCGACGGTAGCAAGGCCCTCGGGAACCCTCCCGGCCTCAGCTTGGATGCTGCTCGCTGGCTGACCGCTCAAGGAATCAGTGTTATTGGCGCCGATCAGGAGTGCGTGGAAGTTGGCCCCAGCCAGCACATTGACAACTGGCTTCCAGGGCATTGCCACTTCCTCGCAGAGGCGGGTGTACCCATGATCGAGCTCTTGAACCTTGAAGAGCTTTCAGCTGACGACGTCAACGAGTTCTGCGTGATCGCAGCACCGATTCGACTCAAAGGCGCGACGGGCGCCCCCATTCGCCCGGTGGCTCTGAAACTCAACTGATTCTGTCCAAGCTGGAAGAAGTTCACTCGTCCGGGTCCCTGATGACCTGAACGACAATCCAAATAACCACGGGAGAGTCCACGGGCGAGAGCCTCGGGCTATTGTTCCAAGTTTCAAAGGAGGAACTGATGGATCTCAAGGGCACAAACAACACGGTCGAGGTCACTGACGCTTTGTACCGGGCTGGTTCCGACGGGGACCAGATGGGCAAATGGTCGCTGTTCATGGCGTTCTACGGCATCGCCAGTGCCATGTTCATGCTCTATATCGGTGCGGCGATGGCGGTCGCGTACGGGACGGTGAACGCGATCATTGGACTCGTGCTAACCATTATCACTTACAGCCTGATCAATCGTGTGTTGGCGAAGCATTCGATCAACAACCGCACCACTGTCGCGCGGTTCTCCCGGACCATCTTGGGGAAGGCCGGCACGATTATCGCCAGTGTGATCCTGGCGTTGACGGCCATCTACTACGCCGTGTTCGAGGGCTCAATCGTGGTGTATGCCTTCCAGGCGGCCTTCGGTGGCGAACATTGGATCTGGAGCCTCGTGGTCGTAGCCTACTCCACCCCCCTCATTCTCGGCGGAGTCCGACGTTTCCTGGACAAGCTCAACGGCTGGCTGCTGCCGCTGTACCTGCTGGGGTTGGTCGTAATGGTGGTATGGGCCGGGGTGAGGTTCGGGTTCACCGATGCCTGGCTGACCCACACTCCGGGAGCCGAGCTTCCCCTCGCGGCCGGAGGCCCCGGATGGCTTGCCACCTTCGCAGCCTACCTGGGCGTTTGGGTGCTGATGATGTACACCATGGATTACGCGGCGCTGGGCAAGCGCCAGGACACGGGGTTCCACACCAAATACACCTTCACTTGGCCGTTCTGGACACTCACCTACGGCGTGAACGCCTTGGTGGGCATCTTCCTGACATTCACGATTCCCGGCCTGCAAGTTTCGGAATCAGGCCTCTCCGGCGGGCTGGTGGCTTTGATGGGACCGATCGGCCTTGTCCTTGTCCTCGTCTTCCAAACCCGAATCAATACCGCCAACTATTTCATCGGCGCAGCCAACCTGCAGGAATTCGGCGAACGGCTGTTCCGAGTAAAGCTTCCAGCAGCATTCTGGGTGATTGTCTCCTCGGCGATCATCTACCTGCTGATGCTGCTGCCGATCATCCAGTACCTGCTCCTCGCCTTGGCATGGCAGGGAGTCCTGGTCAGCGGATGGGTCGCAATCGCTCTCACGCACATTCTTCTCAACCGGACACGCAAAGATGAACACGGCCTGCTCGGAGACGAGCACTACCGGCAGATCCACTACCCGGGCCTGATCGCATGGACGGTGGCTACCATCGTGGGTATTTTCCTCACCAGCGCCTTCCCTTGGGGCGCGACATGGGGCCCGATCGCAACAGTGATCGTCGCCAGCGGCTTGTACGCCGGGCTTCGGGGCGCATTCAGGGAGCACAGCGCGTTGCATGCCCCCACCGAAACCGGACCCAAGCCGGCCTAGCCACAGATGCAAGCGGTGATAACTGATCAAAGGCAAACGATCACTAGTCCCGGCCCGCCCCGTGCGACCCCCATGCAAGACCAAACCAATGTCGGTTCATCAAATGAAAACCAAACACGCACATGCAATCCATCAAGAGAGAAATTGGAGAAGTAGCAATGAAACTTGGAGTGTTCCTTCCGAACGGTCAAAACGGATATATCATCTCGGACTCGAGTCCCCAGTACATCCCCAGCTACGACCACTGCCTGGAGATCACCCAGGAGGCAGAACGTATCGGGCTCGACTTCATTCTTTCGATGATCAAGTACCGCGGATTCGGGGGTACGACCGGCTATTGGGATAGCTGCCTCGACTCCATCGCCTTGGCGTGCGGGTTGGCGGCACAGACGAGCAAGATCGACGTTTATGCCACCGTCCCGATTTTGGGAATTCATCCTGCTATCGCGGCCCGTCAGCTGGCAACTTTCAATGACATCGCCAAGGGCCGGGCGGGCGTGAACCTCGTCACCGGCTGGAACCGGCCGGAATACGAGCCCATGGGGTTGTGGCCCGGCGATGACTACTACGACCGCCGTTACGATTACGCCGCTGAATACGTCGAGATCATGAGGACGCTGTGGCGTGATGGGCGGGCTACATTCGACGGCGAATTCTTCAAGCTCGACGACGCGACATGCTATCCCGCTCCCGAGCGTGAGCTTCCGATCGTCACCGCGGGACAGTCGCCGCGTGGTCAGATGTACACCGCGCATCATTCCGACTACAACTTTGTGTTCGGCGACCGCGAACTGCTGCCCAAGATTGCACAGCCCGTTCTCGACGAGGCGGCCAAGGTCGGACGCGATGTGGGCACGCTGGCTCTCTTTACAATCATCGCTGACGAGACAGACGAAAAGGCACGAGCCAAGGCCCAGGCCATCGTCGATGGCCAGGACAAGGAAGCGCTTGCAAACGTCGTCGGCAGCGCGTCTAAGGACCCGCAAAAGGGCGGCACGAGCGAGCACTTCGTTAACGGCCTCACCGCCCCCATCGAAGAAGGCAACCTCACTTTCATGAGCTTCCCCGTGCTGCACGGATCGTACGAAAGCGTGGCCGAGCAGATTGCCACGCTGGAGCGTGACACCAACGTCAGCGGTCTGCTCATGACGTTCGTCGACTACGTCCCCGACCTCAAGATCTTCGGAGAAAAGGTCCTGCCCCTCGTTCGCGAGAAGTACGCCGCTCTCCAGCTAGCATAAGTGGGTCGCATCCCCGCCAGGCGGTCTGGAGCTCATGCTCCAGCCGCCTGGAAAGGGTCGAACCGGCCGCCGGTCCCTCAATGAGACAGACCTCCGCCCGCACCTTCATCAGGATGGGCATTCTTTTCCACCAGCAGCTCATCGACGGCGCCACGCTGCGCGTGGCGCCGAACGCCAGGAAATCATGGATGCCTTTGGTTGCAGGTGATGTTATTCAGACGCAGAAGGCTATCGATGAACACCTTGCTGTGACTCCCGCTCCGAACCTGACTGTCGGAACTTCTGTCCACGAAAAGCCCCCCGAACATACACAACAAATGGGAGTTCTTCCATGCGTCTTGCAGTCGCTCAAATCATCAGTGGTGCTGACCCAACGGCCAACCTCGACTTGGTGAGGGAATACGCCGCTCAGGCCAAAACGGCGGGCGCCGCACTTGTCGTCTTCCCTGAGGCAGTTATGCGCGCCTTCGGGCACTCGCTTGCCGACGTCGCCGAGCCCCTCGAGGGCCCGTGGGCGGAGGAAGTACGCCGCATAGCCAAGGAACTAAACATTGCGATCGTCGTAGGAATGTTCACTCCCGGACAGGGCAGCCGGGTACGGAACACTCTGCTGGTCACAGGACCGGGCGTTGACGCCTCCTATGACAAGGTCCACCTCTTCGACGCCTTCGGCTTCACCGAATCGGAAACCGTTGACGCGGGCGAAAGACCCGTAACTTTTGAGCTCCATGGCACCGTCTTCGGATTAGCAACCTGCTACGACGTCCGCTTCCCCGCCCTCTTCTCGGCCAACGCCAGAGCGGGCGCCCAAGTCAACATTGTTTGTGCATCTTGGGGTGCCGGCGAGGGAAAGGCAGAGCAGTGGGACCTGCTAGTCCGTGCCCGGGCCCTAGACAGCACCACCTTTGTGGTGGCCTGCGGTCAAGGGGATCCCGAAACCATGGGGGTGGAACCCGCGGGCGTTGCTCCGACCGGGATCGGCCGCAGCGCAGTGATCTCTCCACTGGGCTCCACTTTGGCGAAGCTTGAGGGAAAACCTGAGCTGGTCGTAGTAGATATCGATCCTTCGCTGGTGAACGACGTGCGCACCAAAATTCCGGTGCTGGCCAACGCCCGCCACTTCCAGGTGTCCGCCGAGCCTTCCCTATCAACTGATACCAAGTGAGAAACGAACGATGAGACTGAAAGCAACGATCGTTGTGGGAAATCCCAAACCGATGTCACACACGCTTACGGTCGCGAAGACCTTAGTTGAGAAGCTCCTCGATCCCGGTCATCACGTGCTGGAGATCATTGATTTGGCCGACCACACAGATGAGATTTTCGCATGGCCCTCTGACGAAATGGCGGCGCTGAATGCCCGGGTCGCAGAGAGTGACCTAGTGGTGTTTGCTTCCCCCACATATAAGGCCAGTTACACGGGACTTCTCAAGGCCTTCCTTGACAGGTATCCGACAAATGGTCTTTCTGGGGTAACAGCAATTCCGGTTCATATGGGAGGGGATCTCACCCATGCCATGAGTCCTACGGTCAACCTCGCACCTCTTCTGGTCGAACTGGGGGCGGTCGTTCCGGGCCGGGGCTTCTACTTCGTGTCCAAGCAAATGGACCGCTTGGAAGAAATCGCCGGACAAGCTGCCGCGGAGTATGCAGCCAACCTCGCCTGCCTCGCTAAAGTCGCGTCAACAACGGTCCATTTTCCCGAACCGGTTGCGTAACGGCACCATCAGAGGAGCCAGGGAAATGGCAATTGTTGCCCACAAAATTCTTCATGGGCCCGCGTTGGATCCCCAGGTTTTTCCGTGACCCTCTGGGGCAAGGCTGGGTTAGAAAGTCGAGGAACGCCGACTTGCCAGCCGTTTCTGCTGCCTGGCCAATGAATTCGCGCCTGATCAAAACTGGGCTCCTGTCCGTTAGACCAACACGGCGTCGGTTGGAAACCGGCATTAAGCGAGATGCGCTTGTCATCGTTTTGCGCTTCCATATACATGATGTGAGCGAACGAGCCATCTGTCTAACACATACTTGTTATTGCACCTATCAACAAGCATCATAGATGAATGGAGCTCCAACAATTTCGTTATGTGGTCGCCTTGGCGGAGGAGGGGACTTTTACCCGTGCCGCAGCCAAGTGTTTCGTGGTGCAGTCGGCGCTGAGCCACCAGATTAAGAACCTGGAGAACGAACTGGAAGTGGAGCTTTTTCGCCGCACCAGCAGACGCGTCGAGATCACCGCTGCAGGCGAGGCGTTCCTGAAGGCGGCACGTGCCAGCCTGAAATCTGCCGAACAAGCCGCCGTCGATGCCGCAGCGGTAACAGGCCAGATCCGGGGACGTCTAAGAATAGGACTCATTCCCACTGTGACCGCCATCGATGTGGCGGCAGCATTGAAGGTCTTTCTCCACATGCACCCAAAGGTTCATATCACCCTCCAGGTCGCAGGCAGCGATGAGCTGGAATCAGCGATCACCCGAGGCGACATCGACGTCGGCCTGCTCGGACTTCCCCGGAACCGGGCACCGCAGGGCGTAGCCTGGCGGCACTTGAGCACTGATCGACTGGTCGCCGTCGTCAGCTACGAACATTCGCTTGCCGGTCAACATGAGATACAGCTAAGCGACCTGGCCCAGGAGACCTTCGCCGACTTCCCCACCGGGACACAGGCGCGTGCCGAAAGCGACCTCGCCTTCGCCGCTGCGGGAATCCACCGAGAGGTGATATGCGAGACGATGGCCACCGACTTCACGATCAACCTGATTCGACAGAACCTCGCCGTTACGCTCCTGCCGTCTCGGTACGCGCTCCGCTACCCCGATCTGGTCAGCCTTCCGATCACTGACGGGCCCTCCCGAATTGAATACCTCGCTTGGGATGATTTCAACCCCAGCCCGGCCATCCGCGCTTTCCTCGACATCGTCGAGTAAGCAGAGCCGGCGCCTTCGGAGCGCCGGTTCTTCAGGAAGATCAGGCTGTTGAACTCCAAATTGCACTTGTCGGCGATTGGGCTAGCCGGAAAATCGGGAATAGGAGGACGCGACTGGCGGGTCACCAGGTTTCAAAGCCCTCGGAGGCTTGTCACGAAGCGGATGGCTTTAGAAACAGCAGGTGGAACCGTCAGCCGCCCACCGAGAGTCCGCGGGCAATTCGAAAGGAAAGGGACGTGATTCACGAGGGCTGCCCGGTCTGCCGTTCCGCTCCCGATTTCCTGGATTGTCCCTACTGCTCGTGATTCGATAGGCCAGCACGGCCACGTCGACCGGCTAGGGGATCATAAGCCGGAGGTTGATGTCACTAAACATCCGGACTCCGCGCGTCGGTGAGTCCCGTATAACAGAAAGCACAGGTGCCACTTTGTCGGGTATAAATTGGAAGGGATCCGGGATTCTTTGCGAACGGTATGAGTTGGCTGCGCCTGTAGATCTGCGGTGCCGTTGTGGAAGACTGTTGCCGTGAGTTGGGCAGAAGCCATCATGCGACTGAAACAAGGCGCTTTCGACGCGGCGCCGCTGGCAACCGCCATCTTTCGCAGGGAGACCCCCGAACGTCTGGTGTTCCTTGCCGGAAACAGCGAATTTGTTGCGCTCGTCAATGGCAACGCTGTTCCGGGGCGAGGAACTGAAAACGATCTCCCCGCGGCCTTGACCCGGCTTGTGACCGCACCCCTTTCCGCTACGTCCGACGCCCCCACCGTAGCAGTCCACCTTGGCGAACGTCTGGAAGCTTTCCGTCCGCGAATCAAGCCGTTCAACGTGCCTGAGGACCCGAATGATTACTTGCTGGTCCAACTGACCGCGCTCACCGAGCAGGATTCTGCGGAACACGATCTGTACTCCACCATCCGGCATCTCAAGGACCTCTTGGATAACTCAACGGCGCTGATGTATGTCAAGGACCTTGAAGGGCGCTACCTCATCGCCAATAGCTACTACGCCAACCTCCTCGGGCTCAGCGCGGAATCAATCATCGGTCACACCGACTACGACCTGTTCGCGAAACCGATTGCTGATGCCTACACCAAGAACGACGACATGGTAATCAGGACTGCCCAGTCCATCGAGGTAGAAGAACCCCTAGCCATCGGTGACAAGGCTGACCCGGACGAGGACAGTCGCTGGCTCTCCATCAAGTTCCCACTCAAGGACGATACTGGCAATCCTTACGCTCTTGGCGCGATCTCCACCGACATCACCGACCGCAAGCGCGCTGAGAGAGCAGCCCGCGACGCGATGCATGAGGCAGAACGTGCCAACCGGTCAAAGGACGAATTTCTGTCCAGGATGAGCCATGAGCTGCGGACGCCACTGAACGCCATTCTTGGCTTCGCGCAGCTGCTTCGAGACCTTCCGCTCAGTCCTGGGGGCGCAGAAAGTGTCGGTCATATTCTTGACGCCGGCAAGCATCTGTTATCTCTCGTAAACGATGTCCTTGACATTACCTGGATAGAAGCTGGAGCTCCTGGCATCGCCACCGTACCCGTCCCAGCTATCGAACCTCTGCACCAGGCTCTCCAGCTCATTCGCCCGCTCGCGGCTGCGAGTGACATCGAGATCGCCAGTGACCTCCATGGTGCCCTCCACCGCCACATCCTGGCCGACACGCAACGCCTTCGACAGGTCTTCCTTAACCTGCTCGGAAACGCCGTCAAGTTCAACACCCCACGGGGCGCGATACGCGTTTGGTGCGAACCCGGAGATGGTTTCCTGCGTTTCCTCATCATGGACACGGGCCCCGGAATGGCTGAAGCCGACATCCAACGATTGTTTACGCCATTCGTGCGGCTATCCCACGCTGCTGACGTCGAAGGGTCTGGCCTGGGGCTGGCCCTATCCAGGAAGCTTGTTCAAGAGATGGGCGGTGTTCTGGGCATAGAACACACCGCCCCAGGCGAGGGCTCAACGTTCTTTGTCGACATGCCGCTCGCGGCGACGCCAGACGAAGATGCCAAAGCAACCGTTCCAGACCAGGAAGCGCTAACAACTCCAGATGAAGCCGACGCGACAATACTCTATATTGAAGACACTCACGCAAATATCCGCTTGGTAGAGAACATCATCGCCGGGATGGACAGGCTGAATCTGATCTCCGCAACCACCGGTAAATCAGGAATCGCGCTGGCAAAAACGGCGTCACCCCGACTGATCCTCCTTGACTTGAACCTCTCCGACTTGTCAGGGGCCGAGGTAGTAAAACAGTTGCAGCAAGATGAGCGCACAATGCACGTTCCGGTCATTATTCTCTCCGCAGATGCCACTCCGGCCCGCATCGCAGAACTGCGCGGGACCGGGATCCTGGATTACGTCACAAAGCCTTTTGAAATCGACCAATTCACGCGCACGATCCGCAGTGCTTTGGCGCAGCCGTGAAGACCATCACCGTATTCATTGCAGACGACCATCCCGTCTACAGGGAAGGTCTCGCCCGAAATTGGGAGAGTGTGCCGCAGATCAACGTCATAGGATCAGCAGGGGACGGCAAGAATGCACTCGCAGCTATTCGAAAGCTGAAACCGGACGTGGCCGTGATGGACATAAACCTGCCCGAGCTCGATGGAATGCAGGTCTTGGAATCGCTTTTCGCGGAGGAATCCCCCACCCGCGTTCTCGTACTCACTGCCTACATGGACAGCACAAGCGTCTACCGGGCCTTCGCCCACGGAGCCAGGGGATTTCTTGAGAAGGCAGCATCGTTTAGTGAAATTACGGACGCCGTCCTTCAGATTGGCGCCGGTGCCACCATCATCGCCCCCTTTGCCCAGGACGTTCTTGCCCGGGAACTCCGTACTCGCCGCGAGACAACGGAAAAACCAACCCTGACCCCCCGTGAACTCGAAATTGTTCGATTGGCAGCCGATGGGTACTCCGGCCAAAAGATCGCAAGCGAACTCCATGTCTCCCTCGCGACCGTCAAAACGCATCTACAGCACATCTACGACAAACTAGATGTCTCCGACCGCGCTTCCGCGGTAGCCCAGGCGATTCGCCGTGGCTTCCTTCGTTGAGATACCAGCACGAACAAGTCCTCCGTTTCTCAAGACCAGCGTCAACGCCTGGTGCCGAAGCTACCGCCCCTAGAACACCGAGCTTCGGCCTATTGCAACCGTGAATGCGGGCAGGAGGCGCGTTATCCCGCGTGAAGAGATGGGATTTTAGTATGCATGACGCTGGGCAGACATCATTCTTTTGGCTAAGAAAAGTACATTCCTTTGGCACACCGACCGGGTGATGTGTGCCACTTCGCTTCGACGAAGAATAGGAATGTCACCGAACCGAGGTGAAAAGCAAGCGATGCCGATGGCGACGATCGTGCTTCTCCCTCAACCGGTAGCCACACCTTAGTAGGAGCTGAAGACCATGACCATTGCACTTCACAAGCCGCTCGTCCATGAGCGGGTGTTTGATCCTCGGGTTTTTCGTGACACTCTGGGGCACTATGCCTCGGGTATCACCATCATCAGTGGGATCGATGAGGAGGGCCCGATCGGGTTCACCTGCCAGTCTTTCTATTCGGTATCTACCGAGCCGCCGCTAGTCTCGTTCAGCGTGATGACGAACTCGACCACCTACCCGCGGCTGCGTGAGACTGGAAAGTTCGTGGTGAACGTGCTCGCTCAGGACCAGCACACAATATCGAACCAGTTCGCCCGCAAAGGCACCGACAAATGGGCCGGTATCGAATGGTCGCAGACTGTCGCGGGCAACCCCGTCATCGCCGACACCCTGATGTGGCTTGATTGCGACATTTGGGCTGAGCACGCGGCAGGCGACCACTACATCGTCATCGGACGTGTCAACGAAATGAGTCCCGCCTCCTGGCACACGGCAGCGCCCCTCCTCTACTTCAAGGGCAAGTACCGCCGCCTGCGTGAACTCGACGAACCATCCGAGTGAAAAAGAACACTAAGAGTCCGGTATCTGCGGCAGATTCGCCCCGAGCGAAGGCAGCGCCACGCCGAGGACGGTGGGGCCCCACAATGCGGAAGTCACCCGACCGCTCCTCCCTACAGAAGGAGCCAGCTGAACGCTGGAGGGTCCGACAGGTCGCAGTGGCCCGCGCTGCGGCAGAGATTACCCGTAAAAGCGAGAACTGACCTACGAGGCAATTGAGGAAACCACCGGCCTGCCCGTGGGGTACCTGAGATGGGCCTTCCCCACGAAGGAATCACTGAAATCACCGTCGACCGCTTCGTGAGCATGTCTCCATACGCCATCTATTAAAGGTCCCGGCTAAAAAGCAGGCTGAATGACATGGACGCAGACACCGTGTGCATCCTGGCCCGCAACAAAGACAAGACACTCCGCTTCAGGATCAGTCCCGACGGTCTAACCGTACTTATCGACCATCTGATCGTCCGTGGGGCGGCAGCCATGCAGGACAAGGACACCGGCTGCACATGCCGCCGCGGAGCTCGCCGTCACGCGCCCGACGGGGGACGTCGACCCTTCCAGGCCACCGGCGGCACCAGGCCCTGCAGCGGGCAGTCAATTGCCGCATGATCGTCGACGACGCCGGGCCGGTGTTCATCAGCATCCCCAACACCCTAGGCGCACTCGTGCTCAAGGCGCCGCCTACCGGGAAGATTCCGGAGACAAGGAGCGGCATCTGGACGACGCCGTCGTCTTGTGTGCAACCATCAGGAATCCTCTTGTTACAGCAGGCCACATGAATGGCAGCGACAAGTCCCGCATCCTGAGCCTGCATAAGAAACTCGCCGACCCGGGCCACCGGTCCTGGCAAATGCTAGACCCGGCGGACCGGACCACCGCGATGGATCCGCTGCGGAACCGGCTCAAGAGCGGCTGACGACGGCCGTCGCCCGCGCGGCTGCCCCGCGGCGGCGATGGACATGATGCGCTGGACCCGCAACGGCCCGGACAACAAATAGACGATGGCCTTGATCTGGAATGCATTTCCATCCCAAAACGTGGGGTGGGTTCGGAACTGGCCACAAGAAAGGCCCTCCCACCCCACGTTTCCGCAGGTGGGAGGGCCTTCACTGTGGAGCTAAGGAGATTCGAACTCCTGACCTCTTCGATGCGAACGAAGCGCTCTACCAACTGAGCTATAGCCCCTGGTCAATCGTTTGTTACCAGTGCCCCTAGGCTACAAACTATCTTCCCGCTTTGCCAAACCAAGACTCGAACGTGTCGGTCCCCGTCCGTTGGCTCGAGGCCAAATTGAGCCCGTTCCGAAGATATTTGCCCATCTCCCCAGGTAACGGAAGCTCCACGATCCATCCAGGATGCCCCGTCAGCTTCTGCCAGGTTTCGGCGAGTTCGCGCATGGTCCGAATGTCCGGCCCGCCGATGGTTCGCGTCCGGTGCCGCTCTGCGGAGGTCTCCCCCAGTGCCTCTGCCAGCAACTCGGCGGCCACATCACTCGGCGAAATTGATTGGAAGCGCGCGCCCTTGAAGACCGGGATCAGGCGAATTTTCGCTCCCGCCTCGAAGACGGCCGTCACGAGGCTGTGGAACTGGGTGGCCCGCACAACCACCGTCTCGAGCGCCGACCGTTCGTATACCCGCTCCTTGTCAGCTTTGGAGACATAGAAGGCTGCGTTGCTCTTGTCGCAGTTGATGATCGAGAGGAGGACCGCCTTGCGCACCCCGGCGCGGGTGGCCGCGGCGAGCAGCTGCGCGCCGCCGTCGGCGAAATTCTTGCGCGCCTTGCCGGTCTGCCCCTCGAGGCAATCAATCACGACGTCGGCCCCCTGGAGAGCTTCCGCCAGCCCGGTGCTTGTGGTGACGTCCGCCTGAAAGTAGCGGGCGCCGTCGTGATGGGCTGGCGACGTGCCCGACGGCGGGCGGCGACTCAGCACCGTCACGTCAAGTCCGGCGTCGAGCGCCAAACGGACGACTTCACGGCCCACCTGTCCCGTGCCACCGGCTACGCACACAGTGGTCACAGGAAGCTATGCCCGGCGGCGCTGCAGTACGTCGTCAAGATTGCTGAGGGCGCTCTGAGGCTTGCCCTGCTGGACCTGGATCGAGGGCTTCGCGGACGGCGCGCCGGCCTGCTTCAACGTCGGCTTGCCCAACGGCTTGGGAGCCTCAGGCAAGTCGAGCGGTTCCGGTGCCGGCCGCGTCGCCTTGGCGGCGTCAACGTAAGTTGGCTTGGGAACATCGACCGGCTGCCATTCGGATTCCTTGGACTCTTCGGTAAACCGGACAGTGTGGTCGCCAGCGGCGACGGCAACGTTGAGCGCTGCCTGACGGAGCTCGACGGCGGTCAATCGCTTCGCGTCGCCAGCGTCGGCTTCCGCGTCGAAAATCTTGGTCTGCGGGAGATCCGCTGCCTTTGCGCTGACGCGGGGAGCCTCTACCACCGGACCCATTGCGTTGCGGAAAGCTGTGTTCATCTTCGCCCTGCGGTCCCTGATGGCCAGACGGCGAAGCAGGAAGACGGCGCAAACGGTGCCGACTATGGAGACCAACGGCACCCAACCCGAAACGAAACCAAGAAGGCGCAGCACGCCCGAAACGGCCGCCGTGAGCAGCAGGAGAAGACCGCCGAGGGCAAGTGCGCAGCGCCCGTATCTAATTTTGAAAACCACGGCGTCCGTTGCAGCATCACGCCGTTCACCGGAGCCGGCCGATTTCTTGGGCAATGCGGTGGCGATGCTCTGCATGGTTTCCATTGCTTTCTCCTGCCGAGGGGCGATTGACAGAACCACCCCGGCTTGCGGTTCGTGAGCGACTTTTTCACTGTCATCTGCGGGAACGTCGGCAGCTAGCTGGATGTGCTGGCGGCGATTTCGCAGTATGTATGGCGCAACCCAAACGATCCACAGCGCAACAGCAACCACCAATATCACCGAGCTGCTGAGAGGGAAGTCCACATTCAAAACCGTAGAAGCAAATACGCGGGCGCCACCGCATTGCGCGCGGTGTGTCGTCGGAGAGTCGGCAAATCAATAGACTTATGACCGCTATTCAGTCAGATGGACTAGTTGCTTGCTCGTCCAAGCCACGCAGCGAGCAAGCCACCCGGGATTTCCTCGGAGGTCAGCGCAAAACTTCGATGGTCAGCCCATGCCCCATTGATGTGGAGGAAACGCTCACGACGGCCCTCGTCACGGAATCCAAGCTTTTCGACAACGCGGAGGCTCGGCCCGTTTTCCGGCCTGATGTTGATCTCCATCCGATGCAAGCCAAGAGCTTCGAAGCAATGGTCAGTCGCCATGGCAACTGCGGTGGGAGCGATCCCATGGCCGGCGCGGGCTTGATCTACCCAATACCCAAGGGTGGCCGTCATGGCCGATCCCCACATGATCGAGGAGACCGTCAACTGCCCTACGATCCTGGGCTCGCGGAATCCTGGAGTGCGCTCCGCGATCACGAACGGAAGGGCACTTGCCTGCCGCGCTTGGGCGTTAAGGGACGCCACCATCTGCCGATAATTCGGCAGACGGCCGCCGGGGGCCGGGTTTGACGCTTCCCAAGGGGCAAGCCAGTCACTGTTGCGCGAGCGGACCTCGGTCCATTCCTTCTTGTCCCGGTAATGAATGGGACGCAAGATGAGGTCGCCACACTCAAGCGTCACCGGCCAGATGGCCGCCCCCCACACAGTGAGCTACTTGCTGAGGCCGGCGGCAAAGCCCGGCAGCCACTCACGCAGGCCGGGTCCGAGGTCTTCGCTGTCGCACGCAAGTTGGACGCAGGCTTTGAGGTAGCTGAGCTTGTCTCCGGTATCGTACCGGCGGCCACGGAAGACGACTCCATAGACGCCGCTACCTTCGCCGTCTCCGGCCGCCAGGACCTGGAGGGCGTCGGTCAGTTGAATCTCTCCCCCACGGCCCGGCTCGGTCTTCTCAAGAACGTCGAATACCGAGGGGTGGAGCACGTAGCGACCAATCACGGCCAGGTTCGACGGAGCTTCATCTGCGGCCGGCTTTTCGACAAGTTGCTTGATGCGGACGTAGCCATCCTCGCCGATATCCTCGATGTCCGCGCAGCCATAGGCGCTGATCTGGGAGGGCTCGACTTCAATGAGGGCGACGACTGATCCCCCGGTCTTGTGCTGGACTTCGATCATGTCGCTGAGGAGCGTGTCCCTGGCGTCGATGAGGTCGTCACCGAGAAGAACCGCAAAAGGTTCATATCCAACGTGCTGCTTTGCACGCAACACCGCGTGCCCCAGACCTTTGGGATCGCCCTGGCGGAGATAGTGAATGTCACCGAGGTTGCTGGTAGCCTGCACCGAGTCCAGCTTGGTGGTGTCGCCCTTGGCCTCCAAGGTCGCCTCCAACGCCGGCACACGGTCGAAGTGATCCTCCAACGCACGCTTGTTGCGGCCCGTGATCATGAGGACGTCATTTAGGCCCACGCTCACGGCTTCTTCGACAACATATTGGATGGCCGGCTTGTCGACTACCGGGAGCATCTCCTTGGGCATGGCTTTTGTGGCAGGCAGAAACCTGGTGCCGAGCCCGGCAACGGGAATAACAGCCTTGCGGACGGCGCAGTTTTTGGAAGTCACCGGACTAATCTAACGGAAGGAACCGGACATTGGGCAGAAGGATGCACTGTTGGACGAAGAGCACCGGACGTACCTTCAGCATCCTAGGAGCCGGACAGCAGGAAGAACTGGAGCAAAAAGGTGACTTTGAAAGATGACATCCGCAGGGAAAACCGCAACCGGCGGCTAACCCTGACGGGCCAACAACGTGCTGACGCAGGAGCCGGGATCGCCCGCTATGGCCTATCGTGGGCGGATGCCGTCGCCCACGGTGAACGCGCGACTTTTGCGGCCTATGTCGGGGTAGCCGCAGAACCCCCAACAATGCCCTTGCTTGCGGCACTCCATGCCGCCGGCCACCGGGTCCTGCTTCCTGTCTGTGAACCGGAACGACGCCTGAGCTGGGTGTATTGGACACCGGAGACGGTTTTTGTTCGTTCAAGGTATGCCCCCATTGATGAGCCGGTGGGCGAACGATTCGGTAGTGACGTCGTCAAGGATGTGAACGGAATCTTCCTCCCGGCCACTGCGATTGACGAGGGTGGCAACCGCATCGGCCAAGGCGGCGGATACTACGACCGGCTCCTGGACAAGCTCGACGCCGACGGGCAGCGTCCGCCGGCTGTCGCCGTCGTCTATGACCACGAAGTCCTAGCCGCGGGCGCCATCCCGGCAGAATCGTTCGATAAGCCCGTGACAGCGGCGCTTACCCCCCGGGGAGTCGTCCAGCTATCTCCAGCCGACTGATCGTGCTTCGGCGATTTGGCTGCTCCCCCACATTCTCTGGTTCTGGTAGAGACCCCTCCGCCGGATGATAGAATTAGCACTCAGGCCCTGGGACTGCTAATGGACGGAGCAATCCACCTTGGCAGCGCAGGACCTGTAGTTCGTCCCGGAGGAGGATCACCAGTGCCCACATATGCTTATGCCTGCAAAGACTGCGGCCATGCCTTTGACATCGTTCAGGCTTTCACGGACAGTTCCCTGTCTGACTGCCCCGAATGCCAAGGACCGCTGCGCAAGAAATTCAACAGCGTGGGCGTCGTCTTCAAGGGCTCGGGCTTCTACCGCACGGACTCCCGGGACTCCAAGGGAAGCACGGTTTCTGCTGCGCCGGCCGCACCAGCGGCATCCACGGCTCCGGCGTCGGCCCCTGCTGCGGCCGCGAGCTGACCCCGGGCCGCCGGTTTTCCACATAGCTCAACTAGGCTCTGCCACGGGAGCATGGCTGCGGTTAGCGTGGCGGCATGCCAGCAAAGACGTTCGTGACCCAAGACCCCCGTTCTACGGGATCTACTTCGGTTCCAAGCAATAGACCGTTCGCCCGCACTGCGAAACGCCGCCCTCCTCGTGGTGTTCCGGCTGTTCCCTTCGGGCCGGTCTGGCATCGGGGCGCTCCCCCGGGACATTCCATCTCCCGCCGGCTTGGCAGCTGGCTGAACCGCAACCGACGTCTCATAGTGGCCCTCCTGCTGTGCATCGCCACGGGAATGACAGTCCATCAACTCACTCCTGCCACGGAAGAGCGGGTCACAGTCCTAGCCGCCGCCCGGGATCTTCCGGCCGGATCCAGTTTGGCCGATTCCGACCTCGTCCCCCTCGAAGTTCTTCCCGGTGGAGCTCCGTCCGGTGCGCTCACTTCCAGTACTGGATATACGGGAAAACAGCTGGCCTCACCCCTCCAGAAGGGGCAGATCCCCACTGACGCCCAAATCCTAGGTCCGGGCCTGCTGACCGGCACCGATCCGGCGACCGCGGCTGTTCCACTACGCATGGCCGATCCCGCTTCAATTCAGCTGGTCTCGCCCGGACAGTTGGTCAACGTTGTACTCACCGCCACGGACGGACTCGGCGGCCCCGGCAAGAAATCCGAGCTCCTGGCTGCAGCCGTCCCGGTCTTGTGGACCTCCGCACAGGGAGGCAAGGCCAGTCAGTGGCTAGGCACCAAGGAGTCGGACGGCCTCGTGGTTGTCGCAGCGAACCCGCAACAGGCGGAAATCCTCGCCGGAGCCTCCACCCGCGGGAAACTCTTCTTCGTGTTGGTCAATCGTGATGGCCACCACTAGGGCGACCACCTTAGGATTGCCAAGATCATCGCGGGAACGTCAGCCCCAGTGTGGAGGCCTTTGCTCCTTCAGCCAGGCGTCATGATCATATCCAGGATCATCACCCCAGCGGCGTGGATCATCCTCGGCGGCCTTCTTCGGCAGAATGCCTTCTGCCGCCGGTTTCCGCTCCGTTGTGGCTTCCAATTCTGTTTTCTCCCGCTTGTCCAACGCCGTGTCGGATTCCGCCGCATCCGCACCGGTCTCCGCCGATTGCCTAGCTGGAGTGTCTTTGCTTTCCGGCATTGCGATTTCCTAAGGGGCAGCCGGTCCCGAATCGGGGCCGTGCGTTTCGCCAAGCCTGGCCGGGGCCGGCTCCGCCTGATGATCCAGTTCCAATTGTTCAACATCCATGTCCAGGAAGCCATCCTGAACATCAGGGTACGGGGGCGCCACCGGCTTCTCCAGCCCAAGGTATGCCCCGATGCGGTCCGCGCAGGACGAGGGGTCCGTGAAGACCTCGATGGTCCACAGAGACATGTACCGCCAACCGAGGCGTTCCAGGAGCTGGGGCCGGAGCCTGCTGCGTTCCCTGACACTCATGCGGCGGTATCGCTCCGTGCCGTCCGATTCGATGGCCACCGGGGTGGGCACTTCGCTGTCGTCACGCCCAATAGCGTGCACGGGATCGGCCGCGGCAGCGATGTCCAGGACCCCGTCATAGTGGTGCCACACACGAGCCCCACGGGCACGGAGCCGCTCGCCCAGATCTGCCACCAACGGATCCTCACCGAGGGCTTGCTCGCTGGCAGCAGCCCTGGTGGCAGGTGTCCCCAGATCCGAGTTCCCTGACAATTCACGGTCAAGGAGTTCATGGAATTCGACGGCTCCATGAGCCAATCTGTCCAGGTCCAGATCCTCCGGACGGAAGCAGCTCAGAACGTGCAGCGATCTCCGCGAGCGGGTCATTGCCAAGGCAAACTTGTTGCGGCCGCCTTCAACGGACAGGGGGCCGAAACTGTGCAGCGCCCGGCCATGCGGAGTCCGGCCAAAGCCCAGGGAGAAGATGACGTGGTCGCGGACCAGCCCTTGGGCACGTTCCAAATCAACCACCCGGAAGGATTCCGAACCGGCGTTGAAGAAACCCGACAACAGCGGATAGTTGGGCAACTGCAGCCTAATGGCCTCGCCGATCCTTGCGGCATGCCTCAGGCTGGCCGTGACCACTGCCAGCGAGGTCCGGGGCCGGAGCCTGGCGTGTTCAAAAACCAGATCAACCACGCGGTTCACCTCGGCAGCAACGGATTCAACGCCTTCGTGGTCCGAACCTGGCAAGCCGGTGCCGTCCGGAATGTACTCAACTACCACCGAGCGGTCCAGCCCTGTGACCGATTGGCCATCCGGAAGCCGACGCAAGCCACCATCGTAGTAGTTCTTGCTCAGTTGCAGCACAAGATCTTCATCCACTGCGCGATACACCCAGTTCAACTGCCGCGTGGGCAGGACCCGGGCCAGGGCACTGAAAGCGCTGTCGACTATGTCCTGGCTCATGCCACCCGCCGTGGGAGGCTCCACCGCCACACTGAACGTCCGGGCATTGGCGACGTTCGCGTCGCCGAAGGCAACCACTTGCTGGGCTCGGGCTATGGCAGGCAGCACAGCGTGCAGGGACGTGCCCTCGGCATCAAGAATCACCACCGCGTCGAATTTCTGCTCGGCCGGCAAAAGGCTCGTCAGCAGGTACGGGCTGATGGACCACACGGGAACCAGCCGCGTGACAAGGTCTGGCGCTTGGGCGCTGAGCGCCGACAGGGTAACGCGACCATCCTTGATCAGGTTCCGCAACAATTCTGCCTGCCGGGGATGTTCCGCGATTCCAGTCCTCCACATTTCGGAGAGCTTCCACCGCAAACGGGCGGCACCGCTGGCGATGTGCGCATGGTCCGCGAGACGGTACTCGGCTTCGAGGCGGCGGAGGGAATCGCCGTCGGACATGGCAAGGTAGTCATCGCCGCTGATCATCGCTTCGAGCGCGGATTGCCACCAAGCGAGATCCAGTTCGGCAGCAACGGATTCGGCAGGCACTTCGCGCTCCGCCAAATCCGCAAGAAGCTCGCCGAGTCCATGCTCGCGCATGTTCTCGACCAAAAGCGTGCGTTCCGGGAGGGTCTCCAAGGTTCCCGTATCCGCGACCAGGCGTTCAAGCCGCTCCATGAGGTCTTCGTAACGGGTCGCGTGGAGGTCGCCGCCGCCCGCCGTATGCTTGAGGCAGTCGCCCAGACGGCGGAGATCCCGGTCCAGTTCACGGTAGCTCGCACCCAAGTCCGCGAGTCCGGAGGGGACTGCTGGATGGCGCTGAGTGGTCGCGTATTCCGCCCAGAGTGCCCGCTGTGACTGGACGAGGACCAAGGAACTGTGAAGATCGGCAATGTGGACACCAGGGCGGACGTATTCCTTGGCCACGCGACGCAGACGAGAGCGCTGCATCGAAGGCATCTCGAGGCCCTGCTCACGACGCCAGGCGGAGGTCGCCGTAGCCGAGATCAGATCGTGGACTGGCCGGTCAAAAATATCGGGAGTAAATTTGTCCAGACTTTCCCGCACCGCCATCAACAGCCCCAGTTGCGAGCCCCATTCGGCGAAGTTGGTCCCGAGCCGGATTTCGGAGTGCTCCGCAACCTGGTTCATCCGTTCCCGCATCCGGGGAAGGTGTTCCGCGGCCGCATGGGCCAGTTGCTGGGCTTCCTCGGTCTCCTTGCGCGTGACCAAACGCGCCCCGTACCAGGGGCTCGACGTCGAAGCGCGGCTGAAGCTGCCAAGCTCGGCAGCGCGGCGAAGCCTCTCGGCCAACTCAGCGCGGTCTTTGATATTGTCCAGCACACTTCGTTTCAAGCGCACCGTCGTGGCGGGGGCCGGGTGGATGGAGGTTAGTTCCGCGAGCGACTGCATGGCCTGATAGGGCGAGCACCCCCAACGCTCGCGCACGTTGTGCAAAGACGCGACATGGTCCATCAGGGCATGGCGGTGCTCGGTCAGGGTCTTGTGGAGATTCGCAAGCTGCGGTTCCAACGATTTCTCGTTGCGGATGATCGCACTGACCAACTGTCCCTTGAGCTGCTGTGCCTTAGCGCCGTTCCCTGGCCTGAACAATATCGATTCGAGCCCAAGGGATTCGAAATGCGCGGCGAGGCCATTGAGGCTCGCTCGCCGGTCGCCAACGACAAGCACCGATTTGCCCTCGTTGACGAGCGCACCGATGGCATTGATGGCGGTTTGGGTCTGGCCGGTGCCTGGCGGCGTGCTGACCACCAGCGAATCGCCTGCCCGGACGGCATCCACGACGAATTGCTGGTCCGTGTCCGCGTCCAGGAGCAGCGACTCCTCGACGGGATCGCGCTCGTCAAGGCTTGGGAACCGCCCGGACTGGATGGGTTCGGGTTCGACCTCCCCGCCGTTGGCGGCTTCAAACAGAGAGGAAACGATGCGGTTGTTCTCGTTGATCCAGGGGTCGTCCAAGTTACCGGACAGATCCGCCAACGTCGTTACGAGGAGATTGGGAGTTACCTCCGCACCGGGGATCGGCTGCACCAGCGTGGCCAAACGGTCAAGGACCGGCAGGGGGTCAAGGCGAGCGGTGTTGTACGCCATGCGGCCCACTGCGTTGACGTCGAACACAATTCCGTGGACGGTCTTCAAATGCCGTACCAAGGCGGGGTTGATGCTGGCTTGCTCGGTAAGCTGCAGCTCGTAGTCATCTTCGCCCGGCCGCGCGGTGAGCGAAATGGCTGCCAACATGACGGGGGCAGAAACACGCTGGGGCTTTCCTCCGACCGCCGACGTCCACACGACCGTGCCACACGAGAGGTAACCTGCGTCGATTCCCCGGTCATGGCCCAGTTCGAAGATCTTCGAGCGAAGGTTCCTTGCGGCACGCGCGGCAACAAGGTACTGCTGGCGATCCCGGATCAGAGTGGAAAGACGGGTTCGACGGCCGACGAGGAGCTGTGCGAGGCCTGACGGATGGCCGTTACTGAGGTCAATCGATCCTTCCGGCGTCTTGACGAAGCGAAGCATCGTGTCCGCGCCGGTCACGGGCTTGAGCCCGGACAGCCATTTCCGAAGCTCCGCGGAGCTCTCTTCGTGGCTTTGACTTACTGACACTGCTGCCTTCTTTTCTGTTCTGGCTCGAGACGACTTGGACCAAATCGGCATACTTTCGAGGGTAGCGGGAAGAGACCTGCAGTCCGCACCGCAACACTGGTGGAAACGGAAATTGCCCCTGACTTCAGGGGAAATGCAGAGTGACCGGCCTCTGAAACAGAGGCCGGTCACTCAGAAAGCTATTCCCACTCGATGGTTCCCGGCGGCTTACTGGTGACATCCAGCACCACGCGGTTGACCCCGTCTACCTCGTTGGTGATCCTGTTGGAGATCCTGGCGAGGAGATCATAAGGGAGCCTGGACCAGTCGGCAGTCATGGCGTCCTCGGAAGAAACGGGACGCAGCACGATCGGGTGTCCATAGGTACGCCCGTCGCCCTGTACGCCAACGCTCCGGACATCAGCCAACAGCACTACCGGCATCTGCCAGACGTCATTGTCGAGCCCGGCCGCAGTGAGTTCGGCACGCGCGATGGCGTCTGCCTTACGCAGCAGATCGAGTCTTTCCTTGTTCACCTCGCCCACAATGCGGATACCCAGTCCGGGACCAGGGAACGGCTGGCGTCCAACGATTTCCTGCGGCAAGCCGAGCTGTGCGCCCACGGCACGAACTTCGTCCTTGAACAGCGCACGCAGGGGTTCAACGAGTTCGAACTGCAGGTCCTCGGGCAGCCCGCCCACGTTGTGGTGGCTCTTGATGTTTGCAGCACCTTCGCCGCCGCCGGATTCGACGACGTCCGGGTACAGGGTGCCCTGGACGAGGAACTTGATGCTCTCGCCTTCGGACGCAGCCTGGGCAATAATTGCCCTCTCTGCTTGCTCGAACGCACGAATGAACTCGCGGCCGATGATCTTGCGTTTGGTCTCCGGATCACTGACACCGGCCAGAGCGGACAAGAAGCGCTCCTGCTCGTTTGCCACGTAAAGGTTCACACCGGTAGCGGCTACGAAATCGCGCTCGACCTGTTCGGCTTCACCTTCGCGCAGCAAGCCATGGTCCACGAATACGCAGGTGAGCTGATCGCCTACGGCGCGCTGCACGAGGGCTGCGGCCACAGCCGAGTCGACGCCGCCGGAGAGTCCGCAGATAACCTTGGCATCGCCGATCTGCTGGCGAATCCGGTCCACCTGTTCTTCGAGGATGTTGCCAGTGGTCCAATTCGGCTTCAGGCCCGCTCCGTTGAACAGGAAGTTCTCCAGGACCTGCTGTCCGTGAGCCGAGTGCTTAACCTCCGGGTGCCACTGGACGCCGTAAAGGTGCTTCGCTTCGTTCGCGAAAGCCGCGACGGGTGCGCCCGCCGTAGTCGCCAGGACTTCAAAGCCTGCCGGGGCCTCATGAACGGAGTCTCCGTGACTCATCCAGGTGTTCTGGGAGTCCGGGATACCCGCAAGGATCGATCGGGCCTCACCAACAGTGGTGGCCTCGGTAGCGCCGTACTCCCGCAAACCGGTCTGAGCGACCTTGCCGCCGAGCGCGTTGGCCATGGCCTGGAAGCCGTAGCAGATACCGAAGACCGGCACGCCCGCCTCGAAAAGGTCCGGACCAACGCTCGGCGCACCCTCGGCGTAAACGCTGGAAGGGCCGCCCGAAAGGATGATCGCTGCCGGATTCTTGGCCAGAAGCTGCTCGGTGGTGAAAGTGTGCGGAACAATCTCCGAGTACACATTCGCTTCACGGACGCGGCGGGCAATCAGCTGCGCGTACTGGGCACCGTAGTCAACAACCAGCACCGGCTTCTGGGAAGTCTGAGCTTCAGAACTGAAGGGTGCGGTGGGAGTAGTCACCGTAACAGCCTACTTTGCCGGGATGCCCCGGTGCACCTTGGAGCTAGTCGTGAAGCCCCGGAAACAGCCGGAAGACAACCCGACGTTAGCGATCTCACAATGCCCGCAGGGACCGGAGCGTCAACCGGCCCCTTAGGAACTAGTAGCGCTTGGACGCCTGGGGATGAGCGGCGAGTTCCATCTCGACCTCCGAGTGGAACTTCTTCTCCACAATGAACGACATCAGCGGGACAACGCCACCGAGGGCAAGCAGGACGAGCTTCAGGAACGGCCAGCGCATGAGCGACCACAAACGGAAGTTCGAGATGAGGTAGATCACGTACATCCAGCCGTGGACGATCAGCACCGTGATCGAGACGTTCACGCCCCCGAGGACAGACTTGGACTCGGCGTCGGTAAATCCAAAACCGAACGGCTGGCCTGTGATTGCGTTCGTGCCACCGGCAAAGAGATACACACCGAACACGTAGCGTGCCACCAGCTCGGCGCACAGGAGAAGCAGCATGGTGCCGGTGAGGTATGCCATGACTTTGTAGAACTTCAAGGCCGATCGGATCTGGGCCGTGGTTCCGCCGAAGCGGCGCTTCTTCTTGGCCAGGGCTGGCTTCGAGGCAGATTCTCCGGACTGTTCGGGTTGGATGGCCGGTTTGGGCTCAATCATGGCTGTACCTGTTCTGGCTTGGTCATTTCTGGCAAATCGTCGGATGGGAATTCGTCGTCCGGCTCGTCCTCTTCGAGGGTGCGCCGGTAGTCGTCGGCCACCATGCGCCACCAGATATACAGGGCAAATCCTGCAAAGACCACCCATTCCACCGAGTAGAAAAGGTTGAGCCAGTTGATCTGTTGGTTGGGCGGCTGGGCGGGGATATTCAGGGGCTTCAGTTGCGCCGGAAGTGCAAGCACCTTGCCCGCCGACATTTCCGAAGTCGCGGCGACGAAGCCCGGATAGCTTGAGACATCCCAGGTGTTGATGAGTTCGGCGACCGAAACCGCGGAGGCGCGGCCCGCTCCGGCGTCGACGTTTGGCACTGGCGCTTCGGACGGCAGGAGCCGTCCGGTCAATTCAATGCTGCCCGACGGCGGCGGTCCGGCTTGGGCGGGATCGGCGACCCAGCCGCGTGCCACGGGGATCCAGGTCTTCGGGGAAGCGCCTGCGCCCTGGAGGACGGGGGCGCCGTCGACGGCAAACGCGTTGACCACCCAGTACCCTTTTTGTCCGGCGAGCAGCCTGCCCTCGACAAGGACCTGCTTGGCGGGATCATAACTGCCTTTGGCGCTGACCATTTGATCCGATGCGGTACTCGGGAAGAACGTTCCCGGCTGCAGGGTTCCGGTGAGCGGCTTGACTTGCTCCACCGCGGGGTCGTCAGCGGGGACGTCGCTTTGCGTGGATCTGCCGAACTGCCACTGGCTGAGCAGCACAAACACCCCGGAGAGCAGGAGAGCAAAGACAAGTCCTGCGATCCAGCGAGGCTTCAGAGCAGTTTTCAACACCCCTTAACCGTACTTCGTCAAGCTGTAGAACAGCTAAACGAGAGTGGGGCTGCCCTAGCGTGGGCAGCCCTGGAGGTCCGAGTCTCAGTGGTCGAAGAACACCAGGCTGGAGTTGATCAGTTCGGCAATGACTTCCGGATCATGGGCCCGCCGGAGGGATTCCCGGAATGACTCCTTGGAGAGCGACCGCGCCAAGGTGGCAAGTACTTCGAGGTGGTCCGAAAAGGAACTTGCCGGTGTCGCGATGAGCAGTACCACCGTGGCCGGCCCGTCGCTCGCGCCGAAGTCCAGGGAGTGCCCGAATTTCGTGATGCCAACAGCGATGGAGACACGCGAGACAAACTCGCTGCGGGCATGCGGCAATCCAATGCCGCCCGGCAGTCCGGTCGCTAGCTGGTGCTCGCGGGAATTGACGACTTCGAGGAAACCCCCCAGGTCCGTAATGCGTCCGGCTGCGTAGAGCCGCTCGGCGAGCTGGCCCGCGGCATCGGTCTTGTCCGTCGCTTCCATCTCCAAGATGACGGTCTCCGGCGTCGTCAGTTCGGCATCGTACGGGTCCAGTGGTTCCGCCACGTCGTTTTCCCTCCAGTGTGCCCAGCCGGCCCAGGCCGCTCAGCGCAAGGGAACGATGTCATCGACTCCCATGCGCGCGGCATCGGCCGATTCGTCGTCGGGCTGCTGTTGGCTGAGCCGTTCAGCTTCCACCCGGGCGAGGTAGTGCTTGATTTCGCTTTCCCGCTGCGCGTCGCTCCAGCCAAGAATTTCTCCCATCAGCTTAGCGACAACGGGGACAGCGGAAACACCTCTGTCCCACGACTCGATCGATATCCGGGTGCGGCGCGTCAGGACATCGTGGACGTGGCGGGCACCCTCATGGGTTGCGGCATAAACAACCTCGGCCGCAAGATAGTCGTCGGCGCCCGGGAGTGGCTCGGCCATCGCCGGATTGTCTTTGATGATCGCGAGGACTTCCGGCGTCATGGAGCCGTATCGGTTGAGCAAATGCTCCACCCTGGCGACGTGGACCCCGGCCTCGTCTGCGGTCCTTCCGCGGCGATTCCATGCAGCCTTGAATCCTTCAGCGCCCAAAAGCGGGATGGTTTCAGTGCAACTCGCGGGAACGCGCTCATCCATGGCGCGGGTCGCTTCGTCAACGGCGTCCTTCGCCATGACCCTGTACGTGGTGAACTTGCCCCCGGCAACCACCACCAGCCCTGGAACGGGGTGCGCCACAACATGTTCGCGCGAAAGCTTGGCAGTTGAGTCGCTCTCCCCTGCCAGCAGCGGCCGGAGGCCCGCATACACACCTTCAACATCCTCACGGGTCAAAGGCCGTTTCAGGACACGATTGACGTGTTCGAGAACATAGTCGATGTCCTTGGTGGACGCTGCGGGGTGGGCCTTGTCGAGCTTCCAGTCGGTGTCTGTGGTACCGATGATCCAGTGCCTCCCCCACGGGATGACGAACAGCACGGATTTCTCGGTCCTCAGGATCAATCCCACCGTCGACTGGAAGCGGTCGCGCGGGACCACAAGGTGGATCCCTTTGGAAGCGCGGACCTTGAGTTGGCCACGATCCGTCACCATGGCCTGGGTCTCGTCGGTCCAGACGCCGGTCGCATTGACCACTTGCTTGGCGCGGACTTCGATGATGCTGCCGTCTTCCTGGTTCTCAACCTTCGCGCCCACCACGCGTTCGCCTTCGCGCACGAAAGACACCACGCGCATCCTGTTCACGGCATGCGCTCCATAGTGCGCCGCAGTGCGGACGACATTGACGACGAGCCTGGCGTCGTCAACCTGGGCATCGTAGTAGCGGATGGACCCCACGAACGCATCGCTCTTGAGGCTCGGGGCAGCCCTCAGCGTTCCCCGCCGGAAGAGGTGTTTGTGCATGGGGACACCGCGGCTGTGGCCTGAAGTGAGGCCAAGGGTGTCGTAGAGAAGGATGCCCGCACCCACGTAGGGCCGCTCCCAAAAACGCCGCGTAAGCGGATAGAGGAACGGGACCGGCCGGACAAGGTGCGGCGCGATTTGCTGGATCAGCAATCCGCGTTCCTGGAGAGCTTCCTGTACCAGCGCGAAGTCAAGCATTTCGAGGTAACGCAGGCCGCCGTGAATCAGCTTCGAGGACCGCGACGACGTGCCGGAAGCCCAGTCCCGCGCTTCGACAATACCCACGGACAATCCCCGCGTGATTGCGTCCAAGGCAGCCCCGGCCCCAACCACGCCGCCGCCGACAATCAGGATGTCCAGTTCCTTGCCGGGCTCCGTAGTGCCCTTGAGCACTTCAAGGGATCTGGCCCGTGCCTGCGGACTCAACGCTCCGGCATCATTCCTCTGCGAACCATCTGCAACACTGCTCATCGGACGCCTCCCATCGCACAAAGCCCGTAGTTCCCCACACTACTTCTTGTCCGCGGGCTTGGGCAGGGGCTGCGCAAGGGCTGCTGCAGCGGCCCCGGCAGGAGCTACTGGCCTTCGTAAGGCGAGACGACGACGTCGACCCGCTGGAATTCCTTCAGGTCCGAATAACCCGTGGTTGCCATGGAACGGCGCAACGCGCCAATCAGGTTGGAGGTGCCGTTGGTGTGATGGCCCGGTCCGAAGAGCACTTCCTCGAGCGGACCGACGGTGCCGACGTTGACCCTGTCGCCGCGGGGAAGCTCGAGGTGATGGGCTTCCTGGCCCCAGTGCCAGCCCTTGCCCGGTGCTTCTTCGGCACGGGCCAGGGCGCTGCCGAGCATGACGGCGTCGGCGCCCATCGCGATGGCTTTGACGATGTCCCCCGACGAGCCCATTCCGCCGTCGGCGATGACGTGCACATAACGTCCTCCGGACTCATCCATGTAGTCGCGGCGGGCGGCGGCGACGTCGGAGATGGCCGAAGCCATGGGCGAATGGATGCCGAGTGCACGGCGCGTGGTGGTCGTTGCCCCGCCGCCGAAGCCCACGAGGACGCCGGCCGCGCCGGTACGCATCAGGTGCAGGGCCGGGGTGTAGCCGGCGGCTCCGCCAACGATCACCGGGACGTCGAGCTCGTAAATGAACTGCTTGAGGTTCAATGGCTCGTGGTTCTTGGAAACGTGTTCAGCCGAGACCGTGGTGCCCCGAATAACAAAAATGTCGACGCCGGCAGCAACTACGGTCTTGTAGTGCTCCTGGGTGCGCTGCGGCGTCAACGAACCCGCCACGGTCACGCCGGAAGCGCGGATTTCCGCGAGTCTGCTGGTGATCAGTTCGGGCTGGATGGGAGCCTTATAAAGGTCCTGCATGCGACGCGTCACCGCGGGGCTGGCCGTTTCATCCTCAAGGGCAGAGATCTCATCCAGTACGGACTGAGGGTCCTCGTAGCGCGTCCACAAGCCCTCCAGGTCCAGAACGCCCAGACCTCCGAGCTTGCCAAGGGCGATGGCCGTTTCCGGCGACATCGCAGAGTCCATGGGTGCCGCGATGACAGGCATCTCAAACTGGTAGGCATCAATCTGCCATGAGACGGAGACGTCCTTGGGGTCACGCGTCCGGCGGTTGGGGACGATCGCAATGTCATCCAGGGAGTAGGCACGACGCCCACGCTTGCCACGGCCAATCTCAATCTCATAAGTCACTGCTCTAGGTTATCCCAGTGCGGCGCCATGTACGGGCAGGGAAAAGAAGGAGCCCGCCCCTTCATGATGAAGGGGCGGGCTCGCTCGAAAACCGGTCCGGGTACTGGTTGGGCCTAGCGCGAACCGTAGTTCGGAGCCTCGACTGTCATTTGAATGTCATGCGGGTGGGACTCCTTCAGCCCGGCCGCGGTGATCCGCACGAACTTCCCACGCGCTTTGAGCTCGGGGATGGTGGGAGCACCCGTGTAGAACATTGTCTGGCGCAGGCCTCCGACCAGCTGGTATGCAACCGAGGAGAGCGGGCCACGGTATGCGACCCGGCCTTCTATGCCCTCGGGGATGAGTTTGTCATCGCCGGAGACGTCCGCCTGGAAGTACCGGTCCTTCGAGTAGGACGTGTTCTTGCCACGGGACTGCATGGCACCCAGGGAACCCATGCCGCGGTAACTCTTGAACTGCTTGCCGTTGACAAAGATCAGCTCTCCCGGCGATTCATCGCAGCCGGCCAGCAAAGAGCCGAGCATGACGGTGTCGGCACCGGCCACGAGGGCCTTGCCGATATCGCCCGAGTACTGCAGGCCGCCGTCGGCGATCAGCGGCACACCTGCGGGGATGGCGGCCTTGGAGGACTCGTAAACGGCCGTGATCTGTGGGACGCCCACACCGGCAACAACGCGCGTGGTGCAAATGGAGCCGGGTCCAACGCCCACCTTAATGCCATCGGCACCGGCGTCGATCAGGGCCTGGGCGCCTTCACGGGTAGCTGCCTGGCCACCGATGATGTCAACATGCGCGGCAACGGGATCGGACTTCAGGCGCGTAATCAAGTCCAAGACACCTTGCGAGTGACCATTTGCGGTATCGACGAACAACGCGTCGACGCCCGCGTCGATCAACGTCATGGCCCGCTCCCAGCCATCGCCGAAGAACCCGATGGCAGCGCCGACGCGGAGCCGGCCCTCTTCGTCCTTCGTCGCGAGCGGGTACTGCTCGGCCTTGGTGAAGTCCTTGGTAGTGATGAGGCCCTGGAGGCGTCCTTGCTCGTCAACGAGCGGGAGCTTCTCGATCTTGTTAGTGGCCAATTTATGCGAAGCTTCTTCGCGGCTGATGCCAACGTGGCCCGTGATGAGCGGCATCTTCGTCATGACGTCGCTGACGAGCCTCAACGGGAAGTCAGACTCCGGAATAAAGCGGGTATCCCGATTGGTGACGATGCCCAGCAGGCGGCCATCAGGGTCGACGACGGGGAGACCGGAAACCCGGTAACGCGAACACAGTTCGTCGAGTTCCTGGAGGGTGGCTTCCGGGTGGATGGTCAGGGGGTTGGTGATCATTCCCGACTCGGAGCGCTTGACGCGATCGACGTGATCGGCCTGGTCCTCAATCGACAAGTTGCGGTGAATGACGCCCAGGCCACCCTGGCGGGCCATGGCAATCGCCATGCGGGACTCCGTGACGGTGTCCATGGCGGCGGACAGTAGCGGGGTTTGAACCGAAATTCGCTTGGAAATCCTGGAAGAGGTATCGGCTTCGGACGGAATGACGTTGGTGTGACCCGGCAGCAGCAGGACGTCGTCGTAGGTCAGGCCGATGAAGCCAAAAGGATCGTGTTCGGGCTGGGTCATGAGTGCGCCTCTTACCTTGGTTCTTGGGGGTTGCTCTGGTAGGGGTTGCAACTGATGACCAGCCCGTCATTACGGGACTGGCCTGTGCACAAAGGTTCTGAATAAATAGTAGAACCTCGCCGCCGATCCCCATATTCCGCGAGGACAATGTGAGTAACGGCACCCCCCAGGGCCACCGGCGTCGCGCGGTCTCGCCGCTAGCTCCACCCGGTGGCCGCCATAAACGCCTTCTCGAAGTATGGCTCCAAAGTCTTCATGTAGGTGGCCGACACATGGTTGTCGTCCTTGTAGACGATCACGTTGCCGATCACAGCAGGGCAATTCGCGTCTGGACAGAAGTACTTCGTGAGATCAAGGAACTTGGTGTCCGGCAGCTGCGCAGCCACTGCTGCCGTCGGCGAATCCTGGGCATAGATCTGGTCCCGCTGCGAACCGCAGGCCACGTACGCCGTCCGGTTTTTCTCGAGGCACGCCGGGACCGGCTGGGCCGGACGTGGCGTATCCCTGAGGGCAACAACTTCGATGCCGGCATCGTTGAGAGTCTTGACCTCCGACACAAAGCCGGGATCGACCCGCTCAGTCACGTTGGGATCCACGTTCGTGCGGGTACTGGTGGTCACGACGACGTCGGGCTTCATCTTGAGGACCTCCGCCAGCGTGGCCGTGTTGAAGTCAACACACGACTGCGTGACATCGTCCGAGGTGTTCTCGGTCAGCGGGCAATAGCCCTTGGTGATTGAGGTGAGGCTCCAGTTGTTCTTCTGGGCCATAGTGAGCAACGGCGTGTTCAACACGTGGGCATGGGAATTGCCGATGACCACAACTGACTTGGTTCCATTCTTAATCCCGTTGGTGCATCGGTTCACGAAGTCGTTCGGGTCGCTCCCGCCGGTACACGCCTTCGGGAATACGGGCCAGTCAGCGTCGATGGCGGTCATGGCCGGAACGAGGGGAATGCCCGGATCCGGAGTGTAGACGAAGGCCCCGCCAACGGCAGCCGCACCAGGGTTGCGGGCATCCATGTTGGCAAGGAGGGCCTGGTTGCTCTGGTCGATTTGGAAGCGCCATCCCGCAAGCGGAACGATCGCCACCGTCGCGGCGGCCACAAGCGCAATCGCGCTTCGTCGCCGGTTCACCTCCGGCCAGCGCCATTCCCGCCATGGCTTCTCGACAAACCTCGTGGTCAGGACTGCCAGGACGAAAGCGGCGATAATGATCACGCTTCCGGACAACCAGCCGGCGTGGGTCTTGTTCGACCAGGCCAAGTAAATGACCAGGATCGGCCAGTGCCATAGATACAGCGCGTAGGAGTTGCTTCCCATGCGGACGAGCGGTTTGGAACTAAGGATGCGGTCCGCACCGAAACGGCTTCCCGTGTTGCCCGCCGCGAGAATGCAAGCTGCGGCCAGCGTGGGCCATAACGCCACCCATCCGGGGAACGCCGTCTCGACGTTGAGGATTAGGCCGCAACTGAGCATGGCGATGATGCCGACCCAGCTAAGGACGACCTGCAGCGCCTTCGGGAGTTTCAACGACGGCAAGTACAGAGCCAGGAGCGTGCCGAGCGCGAACTCCCACAGCCTTGCCAGGGTGGAGAAGTACGCCTGTGACTGGTTGACTCCGGTGAACTCCACCGAGTAAATGAGCGAAGCGAGGAAGATTGCGCCGAAAATGTAGCGAAGAAGGGGTACATATGAGAGCTTGAACCGCCTCGCCAAGAGGCCGGCACCGACAAAAATAAGCGGCCAGATAATGAAGACCTGCCCCTGGATGGACAGCGACCAGAAATGCTGCAACGGGCTGGCCGCACTGTGGTCCGAGGCGTAGTAATTGACGGCCAGGGACTGCAACAGGAAATTCTCTCCGTAAAAGAGCGAGGCCCAGCCCTGCTGGATCGTGTCCACCCAGCGTGTGCCGGGAAGGAAGAGGTAGGTTGCGGCCAAAGTTCCGACGATCACGATCACGGCGGCTGGAACGAGTCGCCGGAAATGGTGGAGGTAGTGCTTGATAAGCGCAGTCGCCTGGCCATTCGCGTGCCGCCGTGTGAACTGCAAGGTCATCAGGAACGCGGAGACAAGGAGGAAGACATCCACTCCACCGGACACCCGGCCAAACCAAATGTGGTAGGTGACAACCATGAGGACAGCAACGGATCGAAGCCCTTGGATTTCAGGACGGAATGTCGATTTAGGTGCCGGATTCTGCGGCTCGCCGTGAGTTCGCCTTGGCGCGATTGGGCGCATGGTTGTCAAAGTCTTGCCTCCAGGGTGCTGCTCAAACCGTCAACCCTACTGATTCAAAATGTTCTTCGTCAATTGAGACTGCGTTCAACCAACTTCTTACAATCCATTAAGACACAGGCGGCTGAGAGCTTCCGGAACGTTGTCTGGGTCGATCCTCCGTGCCGTTTTGGCAGTGTTAGGCGGTGGTCCTGCACCACAGCACACGCAGAAGGCCCGGCCCCCACGAAGGGGACCGGGCCTCGCTTTTAGCAGCCAGGACTAGTGGCTGTGGCCAGCGTGCTCGTCTTCCTCGGCCGGCTTCTCGACAACCAGGGTTTCGGTAGTGAGAACCAGGGCTGCGATGGACGCGGCGTTTTGAAGGGCCGAGCGGGTGACCTTGACGGGGTCGATCACGCCAGCGGCGATCAGGTCCTCGTAGACACCGGACTTGGCGTTGAAGCCATGGTTGGCTTCGAGCTCGGCAACCTTGGCGACCACGACGTAGCCGTCGAAGCCGGCGTTCTGGGCGATCCAGCGAAGCGGCTGGGTCAGGGCGCGGCGGACGATGCCGACGGCAGCAGCCGCGTCACCTTCCAAGGCCTTGACGGCAGAGTCCTCGTCCAGTGCCTTGAGGGCGTGAATGAGGGCAGAGCCACCGCCGGAAACGATGCCTTCTTCAAGGGCAGCACGCGTGGAGGAGACTGCGTCCTCGATGCGGTGCTTCTTTTCCTTGAGTTCAACCTCGGTTGCTGCACCGACCTTGATGACGCCGATGCCACCGGCCAGCTTGGCGAGCCGCTCCTGGAGCTTCTCGCGGTCCCAGTCGGAGTCCGTGCGGCTCAGCTCGGCGCGGAGCTGGGCAACGCGTGCCGCGACGTCCTCGGCCGTACCGGCACCGTCAACGATGGTGGTGTTGTCCTTGGTGACGGTGATGCGGCGGGCGGTACCGAGCACCTCGAGGCCGACCTGGTCCAGGGACAGGCCGAGCTCCTGGGAGACAACCTGAGCACCGGTCAGCGTGGCGATGTCCTGCAGCATGGCCTTGCGGCGGTCACCGAAGCCCGGAGCCTTGACGGCGACGACATTCAGGGTGCCACGGATGCGGTTCACGATCAGCGTGGACAGTGCCTCGCCGTCGATGTCCTCAGCGATGATGAAGAGCGGCTTGGCTGCCTGGAGGGCCTTTTCAAGGAGCGGCAGGAATTCCTGCAGCGAAGAGATCTTGCCCTGGTTGATCAGGATGAGCGCGTCTTCCAGGACAGCTTCCTGGCGTTCGGCGTCGGTGACGAAGTACGGAGACAGGTAGCCCTTGTCGAACTGCATGCCCTCGGTGAGGACCAATTCGGTCTGGGTGGTGGAGGACTCTTCGATGGTGATGACACCATCTTTGCCGACCTTGTCGAAAGCCTCGGCCAGCAGTTCGCCGATCTCGTCGCTTTGGGCGGAGATCGCGGCCACGCTGGCAACCTGGGTGCCTTCTACTTCGCTGGCGTTCTCCAGGAGGCGGGCAGCCACGGCCTGGACCGAGACCTCGATGCCGCGCTTGATCTCACCAGGGGCGGCGCCTGCGGCAACGTTGCGCAGGCCTTCCTTGACGAGTGCCTGTGCCAGCACAGTGGCCGTGGTGGTGCCGTCGCCCGCGACGTCGTTGGTCTTGGTGGCGACTTCCTTGGCCAACTGTGCACCAAGGTTCTCGTACGGGTCGTCAAGCTCAACTTCACGGGCGATGGTCACGCCATCGTTGGTGATGGTGGGCGCTCCCCACTTCTTGTCCAGGACGACGTTGCGGCCACGCGGGCCAAGGGTGACCTTGACCGTGTTGGCGAGCTTGTCAATGCCTGCTTCGAGCGAGCGACGTGCAGCGTCGTTAAACGCAAGCTGCTTTGCCATGGTTGTGTCCTTTCAAGACGGAAAACCCGCACCGCCGATTCAGTCGGAAAGTCCGACTCGATCTGCGGTGCGGGATCCAGGGAATTACTTAACGACGATCGCCAGAACGTCGCGGGCGGACAGAACGAGGTATTCGTTGCCACCGGTCTTGACTTCGGTTCCGCCGTACTTGGAGTAGATGACGACGTCACCAACGGTTACGTCGACGGGTACGCGGTTGCCGTTGTCATCGAAGCGGCCTGGGCCAACTGCAACAACTTCGCCTTCCTGCGGCTTTTCCTGTGCAGTGTCCGGGATAACCAGGCCGGAAGCCGTGGTCTGCTCTGCTTCGAGCGGGCGGACAACAATGCGATCCTCGAGAGGCTTAATGGAGACCGACACTCGGATCTCTCCTTTACGTGAGGTAGTACATGGACTATCAAACCAGGGGTGCCGTGGCGTGCCTACCGTCGTCGCGGTGCCGGTAAGTGCCTGGCGGCATGATTAGCACCCGCCTAGGGAGAGTGCTAATCAAGACTCTATGTAAGCATTAGCACTCGGTCAAGGCGAGTGCCAGAATTCCGTCACGGGTGAACGGGAGAAAGGCCTGTTTCCGGCCCAACAGGCTCCCGCATGCGCCCAGTGTCCGGCGAAATGCGCTCATTGTCCGGCGAGGTCGTCGAAGTCCACGTCCTCGCCGTCGTCGTACTCTTCCTCCGGCGCTGTTCCGCGGTTCCGGTAGAGCACTGCGCCGCTGGCGAGCGCGATGACGCCGAACACCACCAGACCCACGATCGCTCCTATGCGGGCGCCGGCGTAGGTGTCCCGGATCTCGCGGGCTTCGTCCGTGGCGTCCTGGACGCTCTTTCCGGTCATGGAGTAGGTGGCCGCATTGAAGGAGTCGAGGAAGAAAATAATGATCAAGAGCGCGATACAGACAACGGCAATCGAAGCACCCACGATGAGCGCCGGACGGGCATACTTGGACAGACTCCCGGCGAAGGGACGTCTATTGGGGATAGAGGGTGAACCATTGGCGTCGTCAGGCTGGCGTACTGGGTTGTCTTGCATGCCATCAACACTATCGGCCCAAGTGATGCTGAATCCCGCTCCGAGCTGTGTGACGGGCGGCCAGTAGGCTAGTTCCCATGGCTGACACACCCCAGGACCACATTGCGCCGCTGCTGACGACGGAGGGTTGGGAATTGCTGGCTTCCTTGGGACCGTACCGGGAAAGCGAAGCGTTCGCCCTCAATGCACGCTTGCGCAAAGACGGCCACTCCCCCGCTCTGGTGGCTGCCGTCCTCACCCAATCCAGGCTCCGAACCCGGGCCGAATCCAAGTTCGGTGAATTCGCCCGGCAGATGCTCTTCACCCAGGCCGGACTGGAACAAGCCACCCGGCTCAATGTGGCAGCACGGCACGCCGAGCGCTTCGCCAAGGCAGGCACGCAGCATGTGGCCGACCTTGGCTGCGGGCTGGGGGCCGATGCCATGGCGCTGGCCTCCATGGATATCAAGGTCACTGCCGTGGAGCTGGACGAGACCACCGCGGCCTGCGCCACGATCAACCTCATGCCATTTCCCCACGCCTCCGTGGTGCACTCCGACGCCACGTCCGTGCCACTCGACGGCTTCGACGGCGTCTGGCTCGATCCGGCGCGCCGTACGACGTCGACGTCGGGCACCAAACGGATCTGGGACCCGGAGGCATTCTCGCCGCCGTTGTCCTTCGTGGAATCACTGGCTGCTTCCGGCAAGTCGGTCGGTGTCAAGATGGGCCCCGGGATGCCGCACGAATCGGTGCCTGCCGGCTGCGAGGCACAGTGGGTTTCAGTCGGCGGGGACGTCACCGAGGTGACGCTGTGGTTCAACGACGTGGCCCGCCCGGGTATCCGCCGCGCCGCGCTGCTCCTCGGCCCCCGGGGCGCAGCCGAGATCACCAGCGGCGAGGGTTTCGACGCCGGCCCGGTGCCCGACGTCGGGCCGGTGGAGGGATACCTCTACGAGCCCGACGGCGCCGTTATTCGCGCGGGACTGGTCGCTGATGTCGCCCTCCGGCTCGGCGGCCATTTGGTGGACAAGCACATTGCCTACATCTGCGCCCCGGGGCTGGTGGAGACCCCGTTCGCCCGCGCCTACAAAGTCCTGGAGGTCATGCCGCTCAACGTCAAAGGGCTCAAGGCATGGGTGAAGGCCAACGGAATCGGCGTCCTGGACATCAAGAAGCGAGGCATCTCCGTCACTCCCGAGGAACTGCGGAAACAGTTGCTTCCGGTAGGAAAAGGCTCGGCGAAAGCCCACGGCGACAAGACAGCAACTCTGGTGTTGACCAGGATCGGCGAAGAACGGGTGGCTGTTGTAGTGGAGCCGGTGGCTGCTGCCTGAGGTGGCCCTACTGGGCTCGCGTGAACTCCTCGGCAGCCGCCACTTGTTCCGGCGTCGGAGTTATTCCCGTGTAGAGGACGAATTGTTCGAGGGCCTGGATGGTGGCTACTTCGGCGCCGCTGATCACGGTCTTGCCTGCAGCACGTCCGGCCTTGATGAGCGGCGTCTCTGCCGGAAGGGCGACGACGTCGAACACCACATGCGCGGCCGCTACCGCTTCCTCGGGGAAGGACAGCGAGCCGGACCCGGGTCCGCCGGCCATGCCGATCGGGGTGACGTTGACGATCACGTCCGCCGTCGAATCTCGTAGCACGGCTTCAGAATCGGGTTGCCAAGCGAAGCCATAGAGCCCCGCGAGGGATTGCCCGAGCTTTTCGTTCCGGGCAACGACGGTGACGCGCGAGAATCCGGAGTCGCGGAAGGCAGCCGCGGTGGCCTTGGCCATGCCTCCCGAGCCACGGAGCAGCACGGACGACGCCGGATCGATCGCGTTGCGCTCGATCAGTTGGGCGATGGCCGTGTAGTCGGTGTTGTAGGCCGACAGTACGCCGGCATCGTTGACGATCGTATTGACCGAGTCGATGGCGGCCGCCGAAGCGTCCATGCGGTCCACGAGGGAGATGACTTCTTCCTTGTACGGCATGGAGACGGCGCAGCCGCGGATGCCAAGGCCGCGCACGCCGGCGATCGCGTTCGCCAAGTCAGTGGGAGCGAAGGCCTTGTAGATCCAGTTCAGGCCGAGCGCTTCGTAAAGGAAGTTGTGGAAACGCGTTCCGTTGTTGCTGGGCCGGGCAGAGAGGGAAATACAGAGCGTCATGTCTTTATTGAGGATCGGCATAACGGGACTTCCTTCGCGTAGCGGGTTCTCTGCCCAGCCTAGACGGGGAGCTATCCTTGGCGCGCCTTGAAGCGAGGATTCAGCTTGTTGATGACAAAGGTGCGGCCGCGGCGGCGGACCACCTGCGCACCCGGGATCTTCTTGAGGGCATGCAACGAATTCCTGACTTTCATGGGGTTCTCCTTTTGGGGTTTGTGATTGTCGATTCGAGTCCAAACGGGTCGTCAAGTCCAGCGAAGTCGAGCTGCATCTCCGCTTCGCTCAAGGCACATCCGTCCAGCAGCGCCCGGATTTCGGAAGCGTCGACGTCGTCTCCCCGCCCCGTTACGGCCAACACCGTGCCGCGATCGCCGAAGCTGGGGTGCCAGTCGAGGGCGGTCTCGGCGTCGCCGTGGCGGGCACCGGAGTCCGCGAGCCACTCCCCCGTGCTTTCGAGCCAGACGCGCGGCCCGATTCCCTGCACTGCGATCCGCACTTTGGCTGCCGACGCAATCCACAGGCGGCCCCGCATCCAGTGGCAGCCCTCCGCGAGCTTGGGAAGTGCCTCCTGGAAGCGCCGGGGGTGAAGGGGGCGCTCGACTTTGTGCAGCACCGTCCGGAAGCTGCCCGTCTCCTCCTCGAGGGGGACCCTCACGGAACCGCGGCGGACCCGGGCAAGGGCTTCCGCGCCGTCGTAGCAGCCGGGCCGGAAGTCGTCGTCGCGGGCGGGAACCGCAGCATGTGGCGCAAGTTGCCCGAGAAGGTCCAACCCTTGGGCCCAGGCTTTGCTCAACTCGGGACGCGATTGGGTGAGCTCCGCGCCGAGGCCCGCGTGCACCATGACGGTGTCCACCAGACCCAATTCGCCGATGAGAAACTCCCCACTGGTGCGGTCGTCCTCCGGCATGGCCGTGAAGCCGGATTCGTACAGCGTGTGTTTGTCCCAGATATGGTCTTCCAATCCTGAAGGATCGATCGCAACCACTGCGTTGTCAATGATCGCGTCCCCTTCAAGGCTGCGCTTGAGTTCGGTCACCGCCATGTCCACGGAAACACCCGGCGGTAGGCCCAGCACGGCATGGTCATGGCCGGACGCAGCCAGGCGCTCCGCCGTCGGGACCACGTCCAGGCGGATGGTGCAGCTAAGGCAGCCGTGCTCCAAGAGGGTTTGTACCTGCTCCACGATCTCGCCATTGCGGAAGACCCGCCGCAGAACGATTCCGCCATGCAGGAGATCGTGCAGGACCACCGCCGAATCACGGTGCGTCCTGCCAAGTTTCGCCGCGGCTGCTTCGCGGCACTGACTGTCGAGGGAACTAACAACGGAAAAATGCATGCCGACAGTCTAGATGCAAATCACTCTCATTCGCAAAAGCCGGCGATTTCGTCCTCTTTCCGGTCAAGCCGTACGGTATCCCCCCTGCATTAGACTTGACCCAACCGCTGACGGCCCCACAGCGGGCGTTACACAGAGCGCTCATGGCATATCACCGAGGGGACCTACGTGCAGATTGATTTCGCTCCATCCAGGCAGTCGACGCTGGGGGTGGAATGGGAGCTCGCGCTCGTCAACGCACGAACCGGCGAGTTGGTCTCGGTCGCGAATGAAGTCCTGCGCGGCGTGGCGTCCCGGCATCCGGACCTGAACGAAGACGACGAACACCCGCACATCAAACGCGAACTGCTCTTGAATACCGTGGAACTGGTCACCGGCGTGTGCGAAACCGTCAAGGAGGCCAAGGAAGACCTGGCCCGATCTCTGCAGGCGGTCAGGGAAGTTACCGACCCCATGGGCGTAGAGCTGTTTTGTGCCGGAAGCCACCCTTTCAGCCCGCCGCAGCTTCAGCAGGTGACCGACAAAGAGCGTTATGCCAAATTGATCGACCGCACTCAATGGTGGGGGCGCCAAATGGTCATCTACGGCGTCCACGTCCATGTCGGCCTGGACCGGAGGGACAAGGCACTCCCCATCCTCGATGGGCTGGTCAACTACTTCCCCCACTTCCAGGCGTTGTCCGCTTCGAGCCCCTTCTGGGGCGGCGAAGACACAGGCTATGCATCACAGCGCGCCCTCATGTTCCAGCAGCTGCCTACGGCCGGTTTGCCCTTCCAATTTCGCAGCTGGGCTGAATACGAGTCCTACGTCCAGGACATGTTCACCACCGGGGTGATCGACACGCTGTCCGAGATTCGCTGGGATATCCGTCCCGTGCCGAATCTGGGCACCATCGAGATGCGCATTTGCGACGGTTTGGCCAGCCTCGAAGAAGTCGGTGCCATCGCGGCCCTTACCCAATGCCTCGTGGACGAGTTCTCCACCATCCTGGACAACGGCGGCAGCATTCCCACGATGCCGCCATGGCATGTCCAGGAAAATAAATGGCGCGCCGCCCGCTATGGCATGGAAGCGATCATCATTCTCGATGCCGAAGGCAACGAGCAGCTAGTCACGGACCACCTGAAGGAGACGCTGGTGCGGCTGGCTCCTGTCGCGGAAAAGCTTGGGTGTTCGGCCGAACTGGCCGACGTCGAAAAGATCATCGCACGGGGAGCCGGCTACCAACGCCAGCGCCGCGTCGCTGCCCAGCACGACGGCGATCTTCAGGCCGTGGTGCTTGATCTGGTGCAGCAAATGCGGGCCGTTCCGAACCCATAGCCTCCGGCCGGGTTCCCGGCTAAACCGAAACTGTGGTTACCGGCAGGGAAGAGTCCGGGGCGAAAGAGATACCGCTGCGTTCGACTCCCGCCATGATGAGCTGTGATCCCAGGGCCGCGACCATGGCGCCATTGTCGGTGCACAGGGCCAGTGGCGGCACATGCAGGGTGATTCCCGCCGAGCTGCAGCGCTGCCCTGTCAGCTCACGAAGGCGGGAGTTGGCGGCCACTCCGCCACCCAAGAGAAGGTCCGTGATGCCGTTTTCCTTGCAGGCCAACACCGCCTTGGACGTAATGACGTCCACCACTGCCTCCTGGAATGCTGCCGCGATGTCAGCCACGGGGACGTCCTCACCGCGCGCTTCAAACTGCTCCACGCAGCGCGCAACGGCGGTCTTGAGGCCGCTGAACGACCAATCGTAGCGATGGGGCCCCGGCTGCTCGACGCTTCCCATGTACTTGGGTTGCGTCAAGCCGCGCGGGAAGCGAATGGCCTTGGCACTGCCTTGCTTGGCCAGTTTGTCGATGGCCGGTCCGCCCGGGTAGCCCAAGCCCAGGAGCCTCGCCACTTTGTCATAGGCTTCCCCCGCGGCGTCGTCAATCGTGGAGCCGAGCATCTCGACGTCGTCGGTGATGCTGCGGATGCGGAGGATTTCCGTGTGTCCGCCCGAGACCAGCAACGCACCGAGGTATTCCGGCAGCCGGCCGCCCGCACCGAGACCGCTCGCGCCGAGATTGGCAGTGCCGGGACCGCTAGTGCCTCCTGTGCGTCCGTCAAGCAGGCCGACGCCGACGTGGGCCACCAAATGGTTGATCGCATAGAGCGGCTTGCCCGTGGCAACAGAGAGTGCCTTGGCCGCGCAGACTCCCACCATGAGCGCCCCGGCCAGCCCGGGCCCGGAGGTCACGGCAATCGCGTCGATGTCCTCCAGCGCTACGCCTGCCTCGTGCAAGGCCTCCTGCAACGTAGGGACAAAAGCGTCCAGGTGCGCTCGGGAAGCGATCTCCGGAATGACGCCGCCGAAACGGACATGCTCATCCATCGAGGACGACACTGTGTTGCTCAGCAAGGTGGTGCCTCGGACAATCCCGACCCCGGTTTCGTCGCAGGAGGACTCGATCCCCAGCACGAGTGGCCCGGCACCGCCGGTCTGCACAGTGCCGAAGTTGTTCACGTCGCTGGCCTGGTTCACGCAGGGTTTCCTTCAGTCAATGGCAGCCTCATGATGAGGGCGTCGGTGCCGTCTCGGTAGTACCGGGGCCGGACATGGATTTGTTCGAAGCCGAACCGCACGTACAGGGCTTGGGCGCGGGGATTGTCCGCTCGGACTTCCAGGAGCACGTCCGCCGCGCCGCGCCGCCGGGCTTCGGCGATAAGTTCGGTGAGGATGGCGGAGCCAATTCCCTTGCCTTCGAATTCGGGCACGACGGCGATCGTCTGGACATCCGCGATCGGCTCTATGCACATGAGCCCGGCGTAGGCCACAATCTGTCCACCGGCTTCGGCCACCACATAGCGGCGGGTATCGACCTGGGCGAGTTCGTCGAAGAACATTTGCACCGGCCAAGCGTCCACCGGGAAGAGGCGACGTTCGAGGGCCTCGACGGCGGTGACATCCTCGGCGGTCATATCCCGCAAGGTCACGCCGTCGAGCGTGAAACTATTCGACATGTTCACAGTGCACGCTTCCTGGGGCCGGGTACTTGCGCGTCGGATTCCCGCAGGTACAGCGGAGTGGAGTCCGGCAGTTCCACCCCGGCCATCAGGAGTGCCATCGCGAACTTGCCCAGGGAAGCAGCATCGGGTTGGGTGGTGCTGAATTCCTTGTTCGCGTTGACGACGTCCGCGTAGATGCCGGCGCCGGCCCCGAACACGGGGAGATCGGGCAGCTCCGAGGCGAAGCCCACATGCGGGCCGTCCTCGAGCTGCGGAAGCTTGCCTTCGCTGAGCGTGTAGCGCGCCCAGTAGACCTCCTTGCGACGGGCATCCGTAGCCACGAGGAATTCGGCTTGCGCCTCGGTGGACTCGGCCACTTCCAAGGCAATCGCGTCAAGGCTCATGAGCCCGAAAAGGGGCTTGTTCCAGGCGAACGCCAAAGTGCGGGCGGTGGCAATCCCCGAACGAAGCCCCGTGAACGGCCCGGGGCCGACGCCGGTGACAATAAGGTCGATGTCCGCTCCGCGCACACCGGCATCATCCAGGAGTTTCTCGATGCCGGGCGCCAGGACTTCAGCGTGGCTGCGGGTGTCTTCGGTAGCGAAGGACTCCACCACGCGCTCCATGGCACCGTCCGAGACGAGTGCGGCGCTCGCCACGGCCGAGGTATCAATGGCCAGGATCAGCATCAGGCGTTCTCTTCCAGTATTGCGGGGACAGCGCTCCAGCGCGGGCCAAAGCCGCGGAAAACAATGGTGCGTGGTTCGTCGTCGTCCTCGGGGTCGAAGTCCAGCACGGCGCCCGGAACTGTTTCCGCACTGGCGACCGCCGAATCCGTGCCGCCTACGGTCCGGTGCAGTTCGATGTCCAGGCGGCTGTCCGAAAGGTGTTCCACGCGCTCGCGCCCCCATTCGACCACCGTCACGGAGTTGTCCATGGTGTTCTCGAGGTCGATGTCGTCGATCTCGGCGGCAGAGGCCAGGCGGTAGGCATCGACGTGGACCAGATCGGGACCGCCAGGACGCGGACCATCCGGGAGGTTGGGATGGATGCGCACCAGGACAAAGGTCGGCGAGATAACTCCAGCACGGACTCCCAAGCCTTCCCCGAGTCCCTGGGTGAACGTGGTCTTTCCGGCGCCGAGTTCGCCCGTCAGAACCAGCAGGTCTCCTGGCTCAAGGACCCCGGCCAGGGCCGAGCCCAAAGCGTGCGTCGCCTCCGCCGTCGTGACCCCAACGGTGCGTTCCCACAAGGCCTCGCTCATCGGGCATCTGCTTCCGGCGTCTCGTTGACGTAGATGCGCGGCACCCGGGGGCTGATACGGGTGACAATTTCGTAGTTGTTGGTGCCCGCGGCGGCTGCCCAGTCGTCCGCCGTCGGACCGCCGTCGGCGCCATCGCCGAACATGACGGCTTCAGCCCCCAGCAAGCTGGCTTCGTCAGCCCCCACGTTCCCGAAGTCAATGACCATCTGGTCCATGGCAATCCGCCCCACCACGGGATAGTTGACCCCGTTGACGCGTACGGGTCCGCCTGTCGCGATGCGCGGGACGCCGTCGGCATAACCGAGCGGGATGAGGCCCAGGGTGCTCTCGCCGGAAGTCCGGTAGTTGAGTCCGTAGGACACGCCCTGTCCCTCGGGTACCCGTTTGCAGTTGGACACAAGGGTGCGTACCGTCATGGCGGGCCGGAGGCCCAGTTCGGCGGAGCTTTGTCCTTCGAAAGGTGACAGCCCGTAGAGTCCGAGCCCCACGCGGACAAGGTCGAAATGTGCATCAGGGCGGGACAGAGTGGCCGGTGTGTTCGCGAGGTGCCGCACTTCGGTGTCCACCCCTGCGTCCTCCGCCACGGCAATCGCTTCCCGGAAGACTGCCAATTGTTCATCGGTTTCGGGTCGGTGGGGTTCATCCGCCACGGCCAAGTGCGAGAAGATGCCCACTACGCGCAGGAGTCCCTCGTCCTGGTATTCCATGGCCTGGCCCACCAGTTGGTCCCATTGGGTGATGGTGGAGCCGTTGCGGCCCAAGCCGGTATCCACTTTCAGGTGGATCCGGGCCGGACGTTCCTGCTCGCGTGCAGCGGCGACCACGGCGTCCAGCTCCCAGCCGGAAATCCCGACGTCGACGCCGGCGGCAACTGCCGCTTGGAAGTTGCTTTCGGTGGTGTGCAACCAAGCAAGCATCGGAGCGTCAATTCCGGCTGCGCGCAATACCAGAGCCTCTGAAATGTGCGCGACGCCGAGCCATCGTGCGCCGGCGCCAAGGGCCGCGCGCGCCACCTGAATCGCGCCGTGTCCGTAGGCATCCGCCTTGACCACCGCCATCACGCCGGCAGGCGAAGCGACAGCCACGAACTGACGCACGTTGTGCCGGACGGCGTCCAAGTCGATGACGGCTGATCGTTCGAGAACCGTTGCCGAAGCAGATTTCGTCGTGGGCTCGAACCTGGCAGCTGCTTCGTAAGTCACCCTCACGATTCTAGTGCCGCGGTGACGTGCTGTTTGACTGGGGGGCGGTGCCGTGGCCGGCATTCCACCGCTCAGACGTCGGAGTTGTGGGCAATAGTGGCTGTCGCCCGGCGCTGCGCGGCGGGCGGGACGTCCCGCACAATGTCCTTGAGGAAAGCGAACCTTTTGAGCCACTGGCTGGACTGCCGCTCCCGCCGGGCGTTGGCCCGCTTCCACCAATCCGCGATGTCACCCCAACCGGGCGCAGCCAGGGAGCCCCCCACTTGCTGCACTGCGAGCGAAGCACAAAGGTTGGCAAAACGGAGCCGATCTCCCAAAGGCCACGCGGCGAGGCAGCCCACAACAAACGCCGCGCCGAAACAATCGCCCGCGCCCGTGGGGTCATACGCGGTGACAGGAAGGGACGGTACCCATTCCTCCTCCCCGGTTTCAGAATCGACGGCCATGGCGCCTTGTGCCCCGAGGGTTACGACGGCCACGGGAACACGATCGGCGAGCGCATAAAGCGCGGACCACGGATTGTCCATGCCCGTAAAGGCCATCGCCTCCCGCTGGTTCGGCATGAAAGCGTGAAAATTGCCGAGCTGCTCCAGCCGTCTCGACGACCATTCTCCCGAAGGATCCCATCCGGCGTCGCCAAAGAGCTTGATCCCGGCCTTCTTCGCCGCCAGCATCCAAGGCTCTGGCTCCTCGCCAAGATCGGCGACGGCTGCGAGCGCCTTGGGAGGCTCGCCAATCAATTCCGATGCGCTCATGGGCGCGGGGTGTCCGTGGGTGACCATGGAACGATCGTGATCGACACACAGGGAAACGGTAACCGGGGAATGCCAGCCTTCGAACCGCCTGGACAGGGAGAGATCCACATGCTCCTGGCTCTCCAGGATCCGCCAGTTGAAGTCTCCATACCCGTCATCACCAAAGGCTGCCGCCAAGCTCGTCCGCAGCCCAAGCCGGGCGGCGGCGATGGCTTGGTTTGCCACGCCGCCAGGGCACGTACCCATGCCTTGGCTCCACACCTCGGTACCCGGTTCCGGACTGCGGTCCAACCCGGTAAAGATGATGTCTTGAAACACAGTGCCAGCCAGCAGGAGATCACAGCCCCAATCGGCTCCCCCACCCGTCGCATCCCCGCGGAGAGCGGCGAGGGGATCGAATCCGGACCTGGGCGTTGCGTCCATGCACGGCAGACTACGCCGCGGCCACCCGCGTGCATAGCCTTCGGGTTTGCGGTGGCGCCGCGGGGCACGGCAAACCTTCCTAGAGCTCCTGGTACATGACGTGCAGCCCCACGTAGCCCAGGGCGGGATGGTGGAAGGCTCCGGGAATGGTTGCCAGAATACGGAAGCCCATGGACTGCCACAGGCCCACCGCACGGACGTTGCTTTCGACAACGGCGTTGAACTGCATTGCCTTGAACCCGGCTTCCCGCGCGGCAGCCAGAGAATATGCACAGAGCGCCCGCGCAAGTCCCTGCCCGCGATGATCGGCGTGGACCATGTAGCCGGCGTTGGCCACATGGCTTCCCCCGCCGCCCTGGTTGGGGTGCAGTTCCCCGGTACCCAGCACTTCGCCGTCGCGCACTGCAACAAAGGTCTGGCCGGGCGCTTCCTTGAACCATTTGCTGCGTGCGGCTTCCTCGGACGTGCCGCGGTCCCAGGTGAAGGTCTCGCCTGCTCGGATCACAGGTTCAAGGACGGCCCATATCCCCGGCCAGTCGCTTTCCCGTGCGGGCCGGATCTCGTAGGCGGCAGGTGGCGTTGCTGCTTCGATGTTTGATTGGCTCACGCTCGCTACGGTAGCAGCGATTCACATAGCGTTGGCCGGCTGCGCCGCCACTCGTCTCAGGAGTAGTGTTTTCGCTGAGACGCCGGGGAAGTTGCGCCGTGCGGGCTGCTGAATTGATTGTTGAATGCGTTGGATACAGGAGGTAAGCCGTGTCGTTAATCCGTCGCGTGGCGTTCCTGTCCCTCCACACCTCTCCCATGGAACAGCCGGGTTCGGGCGACGCCGGGGGAATGAACGTTTACGTCCGGGAGCTGGCAATGGCTCTGGCAGAGCTCGGCGTGGAAGTGGAAATCTTCACGCGGTCAACCTCCCCCGAACAACCCGCCGTCGAACATCCCGGCCCGGGCGTGTGCGTCCACAACGTCCTGGCGGGCCCGGCCCGGAAGCTGCCCAAGGAGGAACTTCCCGGACTCCTCCACGCCATGGTTGCCGAAATCGAGAGGATCCGGCAACGTCAACCGCATGGCCGTTACGACGCCATCCATTCGCACTATTGGGTATCGGGTGTGGCCGGACTGGAGCTTTCCGCGCTGTGGGACGTGCCCCTGGTCCACACGATGCACACCATGGCGAAGGTCAAGAACCTGGTGCTCGAATCCGGAGAGCGGCCCGAACCGCGGCTGCGTGAAGACGGCGAACAGCGGATCGTGGATGGAGCCGCCCGGCTCGTAGCCAACACTCCCGCCGAGGCCCAAGAGCTTGTCTCGCATTACGACGCCGATTTTGACCGCATCGACGTCGCTCCCCCGGGCGTCAACCTCGCGGTGTTCACTCCAGCGTTCCGTGCACGGTCCCGCGCCGAACTCGGAGTGCGACCGGACAGCTTCCATCTTCTCTTTGCCGGACGCATCCAGCGGCTCAAGGGTCCGCAGGTCTTCATCGAAGCTGCCGGCGTCCTTCGGCGGCGGCGGCCCGACATCGATCTGGAACTGACCATTCTGGGCGCTTTGAGTGGTGCCAAGGACTTCAACCTGCAGTCCTTCATTACGGCCGCCGGGCTCGACGACGTTTTGACACACCGTGCGCCGGTCAAGGCGCCGAAGCTGGCAGGCTGGTTCCGTTCTGCCGACGTCGTAGTGATGCCGTCCTTCAGCGAATCCTTCGGGCTGGTTGCCCTTGAGGCCCAGGCCTGCGGTACTCCGGTGGTCGCTACCAACGTGGGCGGGCTGTCCCGGGCCGTGGCCGACGGGCGGACCGGTATTTTGGTTGACGGTCACAATCCCTCGCGCTGGGCCGACGCCATCGAAGCCCTGTACGACGATTCCCGTACCCGCGAAGACATGGGCCGCGCCGCCGCCGTGCACGCGGAAGCCTTCGGCTGGCAAAGGACGGCAACCATCGCGCTGGAGAGCTACCACGCGGCCATCGGTGCGGTCCTCGTCCGTCCGAGCTAAACCCTCACTCACCAATACGCCCCCTCGCGACGACCCTCACTCACCAATACGCCCACGGCTGATAGATTGTCGCGCACAGTGTTCCGCACGGAGTTGAGGACAAGGATGCCTGAAAACAAGATCCTGAGCGACCTTGAAATTGCCCATAGTGCCGCCATACGTCCTATCGAGGAGATCGCCGAGCGTGCCGGGATCAACGCCGATGCCCTGGAACTATACGGTCGGTACAAGGCGAAAATCGATCCCGCCAAGCTCCGATTCACGGACGCCGAGCGCGTCGGCAAGATAGTCCTCGTCTCGGCGATGTCCCCGACACCGGCGGGTGAGGGAAAGTCCACCACCACGGTAGGCCTCGCGGACTCTTTGGCCCGGGCAGGTCACCGGGTGATGATCGCGCTGCGCGAACCGTCCCTTGGGCCCATCCTGGGCATGAAGGGAGGCGCCACGGGCGGCGGGTATTCCCAGGTTCTCCCCATGGACGAGATCAATCTTCATTTCACAGGCGACTTCCACGCGATCACCTCAGCCAACAATGCCCTGATGGCCCTCGTGGACAATCACATCTTCCAAGGCAACGAACACAACATTGATCCCCGCCGCATGACGTTCAAACGGGTTCTTGATATGAACGACCGGTCCTTAAGGGAGATCATCATCGGCTTGGGCGGCCCTGCTCAAGGCGTTCCGCGGCAGGACGGTTTCGATATCACCGTGGCATCCGAGATCATGGCCGTCTTCTGCCTTGCCGCGGACTTGGACGACCTCCGCGAGCGCCTTGGCCGCATCACTTTCGGATACAGCTACGAGCGAGTGCCGGTCACTGTGGCCGATCTCGGGGTTCAAGGTGCCCTGACCATGCTGCTGAAGGACGCCATCAAACCGAACCTCGTGCAGACAATCGCAGGAACCCCCGCCTTGGTGCACGGCGGCCCCTTCGCCAATATCGCGCACGGCTGCAACTCGCTTATCGCCACCCGAACGGCCCAGCAGCTCGCAGACATTGTGGTCACGGAAGCCGGGTTCGGCGCTGATCTTGGTGCCGAAAAGTACATGGACATCAAGTCGCGCATCGCTGACGTGGCGCCCTCCGCCGTCGTAGTGGTGGCAACTATCAGGGCGCTAAAGATGCAGGGCGGCGTCCCGAAGGAGCTCCTCAAGGACCCAAACGTGGAGGCTCTCGCCGCCGGCGTCGAGAACCTGAGGCGGCATGTGCACAATATTGAGAAATTCGGGGTCACTCCGGTCGTTGCGATCAACAAGTTCGCCACTGACACGCCCGAGGAGCTCGAATGGCTCCTTGCCTGGTGCGCCCAGGAGGGAGTACAGGCCGCGGTGGCCGACGTCTGGGGCCGGGGCGGAGGGGGCGACGGCGGCGACGAACTCGCGGCGAAGGTCGCGGCGGTGGTGGCGGCAGCGGCGCCGTCGGACTTCCGGCACTTGTATCCCCTAAGTCTCTCTGTCGAAGACAAGATCCGCACGATTGTGCAGGAAATTTATGGTGCCGACGGCGTCGAGTTCTCGGTCCCCGCCCTCAGGCGCCTCGCGGACATCCGGAAAAACGGCTGGGGCGGGATGCCTGTTTGCATGGCCAAGACGCAATATTCCTTCACCGACGATGCCTCCCAGCTGGGAGCCCCCAAGGGCTTCACGGTGCATGTGCGCGAGCTCATTCCCAAAACCGGTGCGGGATTCATCGTCGCGTTGACAGGTGCCGTCATGACCATGCCAGGGTTGCCCAAGGAGCCGGCCGCGATGCGCATGGACGTCGATGAGCACGGCAATCCGGTGGGCCTCTTCTGACCCTCGCTCACGTATCGCCCCCATCCTAGGAACGCTCGCTCACATATGGCCCATGAGAGGGCCTTCTCGAGCGAGCCGCACCTGGCCTGTGGATAACTCCTGCAGGAACCAGCCGATTCGGGTAACAATGCGGGTATGCAAAAACAGTTCGACCTTCCCGCTGACTTGCTATCAGGACCGTTTACGCTCGAGCAAGCCCAAGCACAAGGGGTCCCGCGTGCACTCTTGCTTCGCGCCGACGTCGAACGCGTCAGCCGCGGGCTCTACCGTCCGGCAGACTGGGACTTCGATCTCGAGTCGGCGGCGCGTGCCTTGTCTGCGGCGACGCCGGGCGCCTGGATTTCCCATGTGACAGCAGCACGCCTTCGCTGCTCGTGTCTTCCGCCCTGGCTGTCAGACTCGAGCGAGCTGCACCTCAGCAAGCCGCGCTCATTGCCCGGAGTCCGCCGTAAAGGCGTGGTCGGGCATACCGTGATCGCAGCCGAGGACGAGGTCGAATCCGTTGATGGAATACGGATCAGCACCCGATCGCGCACGTGGCTGGACATGGCTAAGCTGCTTCCTTTGAACTACCTCGTCTGTATGGGCGACGAGCTGATCCGGGTTCCGCGGCAGGCCTTCGAAGGGCGGGACACTCCGTTCGCGACCCTTGAAGGCCTGCGTGCCTTGGTGGGGCGGCATCCGAATTTGCAAGGCGTCGTGCGCGCCCGCGAGGCGCTGGATCTGATGCGGGTTGGGGCGGACTCCGCGCCAGAGTCCCTGCTTCGCCTGGCCATGCTGGACGCGGGAATCCCCGAACCCGAACTTCAACTCAGGTTGCGGGACTGCGACCCGCTCTCGCCGTCGGCGGATCTGGGATTCCGCCAACGGCGCCTCGCCATCCAGTACGACGGCGGCCATCACCTTGCGGACGCCCAGTCACTGAGCGATCGACGCCGGGACAAAGCGTTCGAAGCAGCTGGATGGACTGTTCTTGTGTTCCGCAAAGACGATTTAGCAGATTGTTTCGATCTGGCAACCAGGAAAATCAAGAAGGCACTGCGATCAGCGTGGGTGGATCCCGCCGTCGCATCCGGCTTCGCAGACGCGGTGTAGTGAGCGAGCGTCCGTCGAAAACCCACAAAAAATGAGCGAGCGTCGGCTCGACGTGCCGCTGCAACGGCAGCGCTTAAACGACGGACGCTCACTCACATATAAGTGAGTGAGCGTCCGTCAAAAACGCCGCATAAGTGAGTGAGCGTCCGGGACGATGGTTAGCGTTCGACGTCTCCGCGGATGAAGGCTTCGACCTTTTCGCGGGCGAGATCGTCGTTGAACTGCTCCGGCGGAGACTTCATGAAGTAGCTGGACGCGGAAAGCAGCGGGCCGCCGATGCCACGGTCCAGGCCGATTTTGGCGGCGCGGATGGCATCGATGATGACACCTGCGGAGTTCGGGGAGTCCCAGACCTCGAGCTTGTACTCAAGCGAAACCGGGGCATCGCCGAAGTTACGGCCTTCAAGACGGACGAACGCCCACTTGCGGTCATCGAGCCAGGCAACATAATCGGACGGGCCGATGTGGACGTCGTCTGCGTGGAGCTTGGCTTCGACGTTGGAGGTCACGGCCCGGGTCTTGGAGATCTTCTTGGACTCCAGGCGGTCGCGCTCCAGCATGTTCTTGAAGTCCATGTTGCCGCCGACGTTCAGCTGGTACGTGCGGTCCAATGTGACGCCACGGTCTTCGAAGAGCTTGGCCATGACGCGGTGCGTGATGGTGGCGCCGATCTGGCTCTTGATGTCGTCACCGACGATCGGCACGCCGGCTGCCGTGAACTTGTCGGCCCATTCCTTGGTGCCGGCAATGAAGACCGGCAACGCGTTGACGAAAGCCACACCGGCGTCGATGGCGCACTGCGCGTAGAAGTGCGCGGCTTCCTCGGAGCCAACCGGCAAGTAGCAGACCATGACGTCGGCCTTGGCCTCGCGCAGCGCGGCCACGATGTCCACAGTCTCCTCCGGGGCCTCGACAATGGTCTCGCGGTAGTACTTGCCCAGGCCGTCCAAGGTGTGGCCACGCTGGACTTTTACCCCGAGCTCGGGGACATCGGCGATCTTGATGGTGTTGTTTTCACTCGCGCCAATGGCGTCTGCGAGGTCCAGGCCGACCTTCTTGCTATCGACATCGAAAGCAGCGACGAACTGGACGTCGTTGACGTGGTACTTGCCGAACTCGACGTGCATCAGACCTGGGATCGTGGCCTGGGGGTCGGCATCGCGATAGTAGTGGACACCTTGGACCAGCGAAGCGGCGCAGTTACCTACACCGACAATGGCGACACGAATCGGATGTGAAGACACGGAACTCCTTTGAGAACTAACCTCAGGTGCCTGGCGCGTCAGTACATGAGTGTATGACGGCGACTTAAAGGCACAGCGCCATTCGGCGCTCTTTGCATTGTAACCAACACGAACGGGGCCGTCTTTGTTCCCAGCCGACCCCGCACTTGTGTTAAGTTTCCGAATCTACTTCTGCGCCCACAGATTGATGTCGGATTCGACGGCGAACTCGTCAATGGCGGTCAGTTCCTCTGACGAGAATTCGAGGTTGTCGATGGCGGACAGCGTGTCCTCCAGCTGCGCGACACTTGACGCACCCACCAAGGCCGAGGTCACGGATGAGCCCTTGGGCTGTTCGCGCAGGATCCAGGCGATAGCCATCTGCGCGAGGGTCTGCCCGCGTCCTTCGGCGATCGCGTTCAATCCCCGTACCCGGTCCAGCTTTTCCTCGCTGAGCGCCGATTCGGACAGGAACCGTTCCTTGGCCGCTCGCGAATCTGCCGGGATGCCGTTCAAGTACCGGTTGCTCAGCATCCCCTGCGCCAGCGGGGAGAAAGCGATGGATCCGGCACCCACCTGGTCAAGAGTTTCGTAGAGGTTCGGCGAGCCATTCTCGGTCCAGCGGTTGAGCATGGAATAGCTGGGCTGGTGGATGAGCAGCGGCGTGCCCATCTCCTTGAGGATCCGGGCGGCTTCGAGGGTCTGTTCCGGAGTGTAGGAGGAGATACCGGCGTACAGCGCCTTGCCGGAACGGACGGCATAGTCCAGTGCCCCCATGGTTTCTTCAAGGGGTGTTTCAGGATCCGGCCTGTGGCTGTAGAAGATGTCCACGTAGTCCAGGCCCATGCGTTGCAGAGACTGGTCCAGGCTGGAGAGGAGGTACTTACGGGAGCCCCATTCCCCGTAGGGGCCGGGCCACATGTAGTAACCGGCCTTGGTGGAAATGACGAGTTCATCGCGGTATGGCTTGAAGTCGTCCTTCAGGTGGCGTCCAAAGTTCGTTTCCGCAGAACCGTCCGGCGGACCATAGTTGTTGGCGAGGTCGAAGTGATTCACCCCAAGGTCGAAGGCACGGCGCAGGATGGCACGCTGCTCCTCGAATCGTTTGTCGTCACCGAAGTTGTGCCACAGTCCCAACGAAATGGCGGGAAGTTTGAGACCGCTGCGTCCGACGCGGCGGTAGGGCATGGTTTCATAGCGGTTTTCCGCAGCCGAATAAGTCATATGCACTATCCTGCCACCAGCTCCCGTGCGGGAAGGCGTACGACGGCGGCGCTCTCCGCCGGGATCGTCAGCGTTCCGTCCCCGACGGCGGCCGAAAGGTCCGTGGCGAGCAAGAGTTCACCGTCGATCGCCTTCGTCACGGCCCGGTCCCCGAAGTTGCATGCGACCCTCACGGCGCCCCGGCTGAGAACCAGCCAGTGGTCCTCTTCGCTGAAGGCAACGTGGGTGTCGGTGAATCCGCCGCCGGCGATCTCCGGCGTCGAGCGCCTGAGGTTCGCCAAGGCCCGGTAAAGCTCCAACAGCCGGGCGTGATCGCCGTCGTGGACTTCCTCCCACTTGAGCTTCGAACGCGTGAAGGTCTCCGGGTCCTGGGGGTTGGGCACCAAGGCCGGGTCCCAGCCCATCCGTTCGAATTCCTTGAGGCGGCCGTTTGCGGTAGCTTCAGCGAGCCATTCTTCGGGATGCGAGGTGAAGAACTGCCAGGGGGTGGAAGCGCCGAACTCTTCGCCCATGAACAACATCGGGGTGAACGGAGAGGTCATGGTCAACACGGCGGCCAGTGCGAGCCTGCCGTAGGACAAGCTTGCGCTGAGGCGGTCACCCGCGGCACGGTTACCGATTTGATCGTGGTTCTGACTGCACACCACGAGCGCCGCAGGATGCGCCAGACCTGCGCGGATGGGCCGGCCATGATGCCTGCCGCGGAAGCTCGAGTAGCTGCCATCGTGGAAATATCCGTGTTCGAGGACTTTGGCCAAGGCGGCCAAAGAATCAAAATCGGCGTAATAGCCGGCGGTCTCACCTGTGAGGTTCACATGGACGGCGTGGTGGAAGTCGTCGCTCCACTGCCCCTCCAGGCCGTAACCGTTGGTGTCCCTGCGGTAGATCAGGCGCGGGTTGTTGAGGTCTGATTCAGCTATCAAGGTCTTGGGGATGCCGGTTTCGGCTTCGATGCCGTCCGCAAGCCCGGCAAGGTCCTCCAGGATATGGACGGCCCTTTCGTCACGGAGGGCGTGCACGGCGTCCAGGCGCAGCCCGTCCACGTGGAAATCGTTCAACCACATGGCGGCATTGTCCAGAATGTATTGGCGGACTTCGTCCGAGCCGGGGCCGTCCAGATTCACTGAATCGCCCCAGGTGTTGCCTTCACCGGACTTCAGGTAAGGGCCGAACTTGGGCAGGTAGTTCCCGCTGGGCCCAAGATGGTTGTAGACCACGTCCTGGATGACGCCAAGTCCGGCACCATGCGCGGCATCAACAAACCGCTGATAAGCCTCCGGTCCCCCGTAGGCTTCGTGGACGGCGAACCACAGGACGCCGTCGTAGCCCCAGTTGTGGTGGCCGTTGAAGGCGTTGACGGGCAGGAGTTCCACGAAGTCGATTCCCAGCTCAGCCAGGTAATCGAGCTTTTCGGCTGCCGCGTCCAAGGTGCCCGCCGGTGTGAATGTTCCCAGGTGAAGCTCGTAGATGACGGCGCCGCCAAGCCCGCGCCCGGCCCATTCCGCGTCGTTCCAGGCGTAGGACGAGGCGTCGAACGTACGGGACAAGCCATGGACGCTGTTTGGCTGTCTCTGCGATCTCGGATCGGGAAAGGGCCCCTTTCCGTCAACCAGATAACCGTAGTCAGTCCCGCCCTCCCTGGCTACGCCCGCCGTCCACCAGCCAGTGACGCCGTCGTCGAGCGATCTCATTTCGTGGTGCTGGCCCGCTGCGAGCAGAGTGACGGACTCTGCAAACGGGGCCCACACGTCGAATCTTTTCCCCGTGCTGCTCGTCTCAGGCATGGTTCCCCCTCGTCGTCTTGTTCGGACATCGCTTGTCCGCAGTTGTTAGTGGCTTGGCTAGCTGACCGGTATGAGCAGGGCCACCGGGAACCTCGACAGAAGGCGTGCGAGCTGCGTCTCGCCTGCTGGGTAGCTGTTGCCCGTGAGCGTGTCATGGACCGCGTGTTTCAGCTTGATGGAGGTGTCCTGCCATCCGCCACTGAGCTCAAGCTTCCGCGGGAGCCTGGTGGCTAGAGTGATGGCGCCGGAGCCGGCCGCACCACGGTCGAAGGCGATCAGATGTTCGGCCGCGGGCCCGTCGGCATTGACAGGACTGTAACCACCGAAAAGCTCAGGCCGGTCGCGACGCAGGCGCAGCGCCCGGGAAGTCAGCAGCAGCTTAGCCAGTTCGTCCCGCACCTCAGTTGGGGCACCGGCGTCAAGGGCTGCAAGCGCCGCCCTGCGCCGTTCGAAATCGACCGGGCGGCGGTTGTCCGGATCGGTGAGCGAACGGTCCCACAACTCAGTCCCTTGGTAGACGTCCGGTACGCCCGGCATGGTCAGCTGGACAATCTTGGCCGACAACGAGTTGGACGTCCCGTACGGTTCCAAAAGGGCCACGAACCCTTCCAGCGCGGCCGAGGCCTCCGGAACATCGAAGACTGCGTCGACGGCAGAGGTGAGGCTCGCTTCGAATCCTTCGTCCGGCTCCGTCCAGCTGGTGGAATTGCCGGCCTCGCGTGCCGCCTTGACGACGTAGCCGTGAAGGCGTTCGCGACTGGCTGGCCAGGCGCCCGTCACGGATTGCCACACGAGGGCTGCGAGGGGTCCGTCGGGAATCGGAGCAAGTTCTTGCATCCTGTCCACGAATGCTTCCCACTCGGGGATTGCCTCTGAGATAGCGGAGATCCTGGCCCGGGTGTCTTCGCTGCGCTTCGTGTCGTGCGTGGTCAGCGTGGTCATGGACCGCGGGAGCCGTTCCTGGCGGCGCACCATCCGGTCATGGAATCCAGCCGGGGACAGGGCGAATTCCGTGGGGTCCGCTCCAACCTCGGTCAGCGTTCCAAGACGCGTGTAGCGGAAGAACGCGGTGTCTTCCACGCCTTTTGCCATTACCATGCCTGAGGTTTGTTGGAACCGGCAGCCCAGTTCACCGGTAGCGTCGAGCAGCAGCGGAAGCAGCGCATCGAGGACTCTTCCGAGCTCCGGCCTGGCCTGGGCGGAACGCTCAACGGCCTCCACCACGATGTCTTTGCCGAACGGTAGGTAGCTTCGGTAGACGGGGAAGGAGGCAATGACCTCGGCCAGCGCATCGGCCACTTCACGGCGGGGAAGCTCCGGCGACTCCGGGACGAGCCGCGCAAGCCGCAGAATTTCCGAGTGCAGGATGCCGTCGGTGATGCGCCGCTTGGTCCCGTGGATCATGGCCTGGTAATCAGCCGGTGACCGGGTGCCCCGGAGCCTTGCGTCCAGGGCGTCCAGCGGTGCCTCGGCGTCGGGATCAACGAAAAGGCGGTCGACGTCGGCGAGTGCGTCATAGCCGGTGGTCCCTTCGCAATCGAAATTCTCCGGAAGTTCCTCCCCCGGCTCCAGGATCTTCTCTATGAGCACATAGGACCCGGCTGTGGTCTCCTTCAGGCGGGCCAAGTATCCGGCCGGGTCCGCGAGCCCGTCAGGGTGGTCGATCCTCAGCCCGTCCACGAGTCCGTCGCGGAACCAGCGGGAGACCTCGGCGTGGGATTCCTCGAAAACCCAGGGGATTTCCACGCGGATCCCGGCCAAAGTGTTGACCGCGAAGAATCGGCGGTAATTCAGTTCGTCGTCGGCCCGCCGCCAGCCGATCAGTTCGTAATGCTGACGTGCATGGATGTCCCGGGCGGTGTCACCGGGAGCGTAGCTGCCGTCGGCCAGCGGGAACCGGTGGCCGAAGTAGCGCATTTCGCCGTCGACCACTTCCAGTTTGTCGAGGTCGTCGTCGCTGCCGAGAACCGGGAGCCGTAGCTTTCCGCCGCCGAAGTCCCAATCGACGTCGAATGCTTCCGCGTAACGGGAAGCCTTGCCTTCTTTGAGGAGCGACCACCACCAGGCGTTTTGCGGAGGCGACGCAACGCCCATGTGGTTGGGAACAATGTCCACCAGGACCCCGAGTCCGGCTTCCCGTGCCGCCTTGGAGACTGCGGCGAGCCCTTCCGCCCCGCCACGCGAAGCATCAACGGCGGAGGGGTCGGTCACGTCGTAACCGTGGTCCGAGCCTTCCTCCGCCGTCAGGATGGGCGACAAGTACACCCAGTCGACCCCGAGGTCGCGTAGATAGTCCGTGAGAGCTGCCGCGTCCTGGAGCGTGAACGAGGAACGGATCTGGAGCCGGTACGTGGAGGCCGGCGTCCTCATGATTTCCCGTTCTTGGAGACGCGTGGCTTTCTGGGCTTCTTCGGCGCGGCAGGGGGCTTGGCATCGGCGGCAGTCTTGCTTCCGGAGGCAGGCTCAGTCGGTGCCGGCGTGGCTGGTGCCGTCAAGGAAGCCGTTTCGGGCGTGGTTGTCTGCGACAAGGCGGCCAGGGACGCTGCGACGGAGTGGTCCGGGTCCGTGTCCGGCACGCTGTGTGCCCGCAAGACCACGAGCGATTTGGCCCCGACACCGAGGACGGTTTCGGCCAGTACGGGTTCGGTGTCCGCTCCGCCGCCAGCGGTATCGATGATGATGTCCCACGCGGGCGCGTATTCGTCCGAGGGAACCTTGAAACCGACTTCATCGTCGTGGGCGTTGAAGTACAGCAGGAAATTGACGTCCTTGATCCGGCGCCCCTGGTTATCCCGGCCACGGATCCCGTCACCGTTGAGGAACACCCCCACGGAACGACCAAAACCGCTGTCCCAGTCCGAGGGCGTCATCGTGGTCCCGTCCACGTCCAGCCACACGATATCCGGAAGCCTCTCGCCTTCCCCCCGAAGCACCGGACGGCCATCAAAGAACCGGCTCCGCCGGAACGTGGGGTGCTTGGCCCGCAACGCACTGACCGCCGCCGTGAACTCCACCAACGGCTGATCCACGCTCTCCCAATTGATCCAGGTCAACTCCGAGTCCTGGCAATAACCATTGTTATTCCCCCGCTGCGACCGGCCCAGCTCATCACCATGCAACAGCATCGGAACACCCTGGGAAAGCAGCATGGACGCGATGAAGTTCCGCTGCTGACGGGCCCGCAGACCCAGGACCTTGGGATCCTCCGTGGGCCCCTCCACCCCGCAATTCCACGAACGGTTATGAGACTCCCCGTCATTGTTACCCTCACCGTTGGCCTCGTTGTGCTTCTCGTTATACGAAACAAGATCAGCCAGGGTGAACCCGTCATGGGCCGTGACGAAATTGATCGAAGCCACCGGACGCCGCCCGGAATGCTCGTAAAGGTCCGCCGAACCGGTCAACCGCGAGGCGAACTCACCCAGCGTGGACGGCTCGCCACGCCAGAAATCGCGGACCGTGTCCCGGTACTGGCCGTTCCACTCCGTCCACTGCGGCGGGAAGTTTCCCACCTGGTAGCCGCCCGGACCCACGTCCCACGGCTCCGCGATCAACTTCACCTGCGAGACCACCGGATCCTGCTGGATCAATTCAAAGAACGTCGAGAGCTTGTCCACATCATAAAACTCCCGCGCCAACGTGGAGGCAAGATCAAAACGGAAACCATCGACATGCATTTCGGTGACCCAATAACGCAGGGAATCCATGAGCAACTGCAGGGAATGCGGGCTGCGCACATTCAACGAGTTGCCCGTCCCCGTGTAGTCCATGTAATGCTTGAGATCACCCTCCACCAGCCGGTAATACGCGGAATTATCGATCCCCTTGAACGACAAGGTAGGCCCCAGATGATTACCCTCGGCCGTGTGGTTATACACCACATCGAGAATGACCTCGATACCCGCCGTATGCAAAGCCCTGACCATCGCCTTGAAGTCCTGAACCTGCTGGCCCGTATCACCCTTGGAGCTATAACCGTTATGCGGAGCGAAGAACCCGATCGTGTTATACCCCCAGTAATTATTCAACCCCCTGTCCTGCAGAATGCCGTCGTTCGTGAACTGATGGACCGGCATCAGCTCGATGGCCGTCACCCCCAGCTTCTTCAAATGCGCAACCACCGCCGGATGCGCAACACCGGCATACGTACCGCGCTGCTCCTCGGGAACCTCCGGGTGGAGCTGGGTCAGGCCCTTCACGTGCGCCTCATAGATCACGGAACGGTGATACGGGATCCGAAGCTGCTGATCCCCCGCCCAATCAAAAAACGGATTGATCACCACACCCATCATCATGTGGGGCGCGGAATCCTTATCATTCCGGGAATCCGGATCCCCCATGTTGTACGAAAAAAGAGCCGGATCCCAATCGATCTGCCGGTGCACCGCCTTGGCATAAGGATCCAGCAGCAGCTTGTTCGGATTGAAACGCTGACCCGCAGACGGGTCATACACACCATGCACCCGGTACCCGTACTTCTGCCCCGGCTGAACATGCGGAAGATAGCAATGCCACACATAACCATCCACCTCGCTGACGGTATAGCTGACCTCGCCCCCGTCCTCGTCAAAGAGACACAACTCCACCTTCTCCGCTTTTTCGCTGAACAACGCGAAATTCGTCCCCGTGCCATCGAAAGTAGCACCCAACGGATACGCGGATCCTGGCCAAACGTCCATGTGTCCTCCTTCACGTGCCGGATAACTTCCTGCAAGCCTAGCCACACTATGGGACATTTAAAGCACATCGGCGATTATCTGGTGCGATGTTCCATGAGAGCTCGGTAGACGCCAGGGACCGCCCGGACGATGTCGGAAGCGGCCAGTGGCCCACCCGCCGAGGCGGCACTGCCAGCCATTCCATGGATGCTCGCACCGACGGCCGCCACTGCTGCCCAACGTTCCTCGGGCCCGATCCCCTGAGCTGCGAAACGTCCGTCGTCGTCCATGCCGGACTCCGCATATGTTGCCGCCAAGGCGCCAAGTATCCCGCCGAGCACATCTCCACTGCCTGCAGTGGACATCCACGGGCACCCCTCCGACTGGCTGAAGACCGCTCCGGAAGGGGAAGCAATCAACGTTGTCGCACCTTTGAGGAGGACCACGGCACCGGTGTGTTCGGCAGCGAGCCTCACGAAATGCAAGGTCCGTGATTCCACATCCTCACGCGTCACGCGCACTTCGCCCCGGCCAAGAAGGGCAGCGAGTTCCCCCGCGTGCGGGGTCAGGATCCAGTGCGGCGGGCAGCGTTCGGGCAGGAGCTCCAGGGCGCCGGCGTCGACGACGGCGGGCTGGCCGGCGTCGGACGCTGCGGCAAGTACGTCCCGGGCACGTTGTAGTTGCTCGGTCCCGTTCAATCCAGGCCCAAGCAGCCAGGCTTGGACCCGGCCGGGCTCGCCCGGCTCCCAGATCGCTTCAGGGGTCCGCTCCAGGACCTGGCGTGCAACAGTCTCCGGGCCGAGGTACCGCACCATTCCCGCACCGGCGACGGAGGCCGCCTCGACCGAAAGAGCCGCTGCCCCTGTGTATCGCTCGGAACCGGCCACAATGCCCAGGACTCCCCTGGTGTATTTGTGGGCCCGGCGTCCGGGGTTCGGCAGCACAGCAGCCACGTCGCGGACAGAGAAGCGGCGAAGGGCAGGTGGTGGAAGCGAATCCTCCATGCCGATGGGCACCGGGAGGACACGGCCGGCACAGCCCTCGCCAGGATCGGCCATGAGGCCCGCTTTGACTGCCCCGAATGCCACGGTGAGCCGCGCCGTCAGCACGGGCCAGTGGACCTCGCCGGTGTCTGCGTCCACTCCGCTAGGGACATCGCAGGCTACAACTACGTTCGGCCTTAACTCCTGCAAGGCCACAATCAATTCAGCAGCCGGACCGCCAAGGCCGCCGCGGGCGCCGGTGCCAAGGATGGCATCGATGACCACGTCGTCTCCGGCGATGAGAACGGCGAGCTCTTCGGCATTATTCTCGTCCAAAACGTGGATACGTCCACCGGCCGCGCCAAAGGCCCCCAGGGCGCCAGGATGGGCAGAACCGGCGGTGAGCACCGCCGTCGTGCGCATTCCGCGGCGTGCGAGGATTGCCGCGGCGAAAAGACCGTCCCCGCCGTTGTTGCCTTTGCCCGCCAGCACGGTAACGCTCGATCCGTAAAGGCGGCGGCCCTCCGAGCGGAGCTCATTTACGACGGCGTTCGCCAGTCCGTGGGCCGCTCGCTGCATGAGAACAGCGCCTTCTCCGGCATCGAGAAGCGGTTGTTCCGCTGCCCTGATCTGTGTTCCGGTGAAGGCGCTGATCATGGTTGCTGACGCAGCTAAGCTTCGGCGATGACCATGGCAGTGGCGATTCCGCCGTCGTGGCTCATCGAAACATGCCAGCGTTTCACGCCCTTGGAGTCGGCCACCGCGAGGACGGTGCCCTTGACCTTGATCGTGGGGCCGTACTGGTCCAAGCCGATCCAGCAGTCCTGCCAGTTCATGCCCGCGGGAGCTCCCAATACCTTGGCCACAGCTTCCTTGGCGGCGAAGCGCGCAGCCAAGGACCGCGTGTTGAGCTCGCGTTCCGCGGGAACGAACAAGCGGTCACGGAGGCCCGGGGTCCGCTCGAGCTGGCGCCCGAAGCGCTCAATGTCTACGACGTCTACGCCTATGCCAACAATCATGCGGCTATTCTACGGTGACGCTCTTGGCGAGGTTGCGCGGCTGGTCCACGTCGTACCCCTTGGCCTTGGCCAGCTCCGCCGCAAAAATCTGCAGGGGGACCGTGGTGAGCAGCGGCATCAGGAGCGTAGGGGTCTGCGGTACGTAGAAGACGTACTCGGCGTAGGCCCGCACGGCTTCATCGCCCTCTTCGGCGATCACCAGGGTGCGCGCACCTCGGGCGCGGATTTCCTGGATGTTGCTCACAACCTTCGCGTGAAGGGAGTCGCGGCCACGGGGCGACGGGACCACCACGAAGACAGGTTGTCCTTCCTCGATCAGGGCGATCGGTCCGTGCTTGAGCTCGCCTGCAGCGAACCCTTCGGCGTGGATGTAAGCGATTTCCTTGAGCTTCAACGCGCCTTCAAGGGCCACCGGGAAGCCGACGTGGCGGCCAAGGAACAGTACGGATTTCTCGTCCTTCATGCTGCGGGCGAGTTCGCGGAGGGGGCCGGCATTGTCGAGGATCTTCTGGATGTGGGCAGGGATCTTTCCAAGGTCCGCAAGGACATCCTTGATCTGACCGGAGAAGATGTTCCCGCGCAACTGGGCCAAATAGAGGCCAAGCAGGTAGGCAGCGGTGATCTGGGCGAGGAATGCCTTGGTCGAAGCGACCGCGATCTCGGGACCGGCATGTGTATACAGCACGGCGTCGGATTCGCGCGGGATGGTGGAGCCGTTGGTGTTGCAGATGGAGATCGTCTTGGCACCCTGCTCACGGGCGTAGCGTACGGCCATCAAAGTGTCCATGGTTTCGCCGGACTGGCTGATGGACACCACCAAGGTGTTGGCGTCAACGATCGGGTCCCGGTAACGGAACTCGTGCGCGAGTTCCACCTCGGTGGGGATACGGCACCAGTTCTCGATGGCGTACTTGGCCACCATTCCGGCGTAGGCTGCCGTGCCGCAAGCAAGCACGATGATCTTGTTGACCTGCTTCAGCAACTCGGGGTCGATCCGGAGCTCACTGAGGGTCAGTTGGCCGTTGATGTCCGAGCGGCCGAGCAGGGTCTGGGTGACGGCGTCGGGCTGGTCATGGATTTCCTTCTCCATGAAGGAGCTGAAGCCACCCTTTTCCGCGGAGGCCGGATCCCAGTCAACGTGGTATTCCTTGCCTTCGGCGGGAGCGCCGAAGAAGTCCGTGATCTCCACGGAGTCGGCCGTGATGGTAACGATCTGGTCCTGGCCAAGCTCGACGGCGCGGCGCGTGTGGTCGATGAAGCCGGAAACGTCCGAACCAAGGAAGTTCTCCCCCTCGCCGAGTCCCACCACGAGGGGAGAGTTGCGGCGGGCGGCCACGACGACGTCGGGACGCTCAGCGTGCACGGCGAGGAGCGTGAATGCGCCTTCGAGCCGCTGGCAGGCAAGCTGCATCGCTTTGGTGAGCTTGCCGTTGGACGAGTCCCCATTGAGCTGGTTGCGGAAGATATCCCCCAGAAGTGCTGCTGCAACCTCTGTGTCCGTCTCCGACACGAAAGTGACGCCCTTGGCGACAAGCTCCTGCTTGAGCTCGGCGAAGTTTTCAATGATTCCGTTGTGGATCATCGCGAGCCGTCCGCCATCGGCCAGATGCGGGTGGGCGTTCTGATCCGTCGGCCCGCCGTGGGTAGCCCAACGGGTGTGGCCGATGCCGGTCAGGGACTCCGGGAGCGGATTTTCTTCGAGCTCGTTCAGCAGATTGCTGAGCTTGCCCGACTTCTTCCGGCTGGTGATGGTTCCATCAGCCACCACGGCGACTCCGGCCGAGTCATAGCCCCGGTATTCAAGACGACGAAGCCCTTCAAGCACGACGTCGAGAGCCGAGTGCCCGGCGTCTGCCCGGCGGGATGAATTGCCAACGTAACCAACGATTCCACACATGCCTACAAGAGTAGCGGGTGCCCTGCGAAACGGAGGTAGGATATCCAGCCCCAATGTCCCGCCGTCGTCCGGAATTCGGCGGATCGTACGCTTTTACGGAGAGCATGCTCACATAGATTCTTCCCGGCGTTCACGCCGTATTTCCGGATCCGCCCACGGAAGGGCAGAATCTCTAGGGTGACTTTGCAACGCAATGAAGCGAACGGCGACGGCTCCTCTCCGTTCGTGGAGCTGGACAGACAGACGTGGTCCAGGCTGGCTGCACAAATGGAGCAGCCGCTTAACGAAGAGGACATCGTCCGGCTTCGCGGCCTCGGCGATCCCCTGGACATGAAGGAAATCCGCGAGGTCTACCTTCCACTCTCCCGTTTGCTGCATCTCTACGTCCAAGCGTCACAGCAGCTTCATGCGGCCACCACCACATTCCTGGGTGAGCAAACCCAGCGCACGCCCTTCGTGATCGGTGTCGCAGGCTCGGTGGCCGTGGGCAAGTCCACGATTGCCCGCGTGCTGCGCGAAATGCTCCGACGCTGGCCGGGCACTCCGAACGTGGAACTCATCACGACGGACGGATTCCTCTATCCCCTCGCTGAGCTGAAGCGTCGGCATCTGCTTGAACGCAAGGGCTTCCCGGAGTCCTACGACCGGCGGGCACTGTTACGTTTCGTCAGCACGATCAAGGGTGGCGCCGAAGAGGTCCGCGCCCCCTGGTACTCGCACGTCACGTACGACATCGTCCCGGACAAGGAAGTGGTGGTCCGCCGGCCCGACGTCCTTATCGTCGAGGGTCTCAACGTATTGGCGCCCGCCCGTCCTCGGCAGGACGGCCGGCAGGGCTTGGCGCTGAGCGATTTCTTTGATTTCTCGATCTACGTCGACGCCAAAACTTCGTACATCGAAGATTGGTACGTGGACCGGTTCCGCAAGCTTCGGAGTACGGCTTTCGCCCAGCCCGAATCCTACTTTCACCGTTACGCGACGCTCTCCGATGCCGAGGCAGAAGCCACTGCACGCGGCATTTGGAAACGCATCAACGAGCCCAACCTTGAGGAAAACGTGCTGCCCACGCGCGGGCGGGCGCAACTTGTCCTCACCAAGGATGCGGATCATTCCATCCGCCGCATGCTGCTCCGCAAGGTCTAGCACGCATGTGCTACAACTGCCGCACCAGCCGAAGATCGTTCACTTCGCTGCTGGCGGCAGGCGTGGGAATAACTGCTTTGGCTGCCTGCACCCCGGATACCCGGACCGCGTCACCCACTCCCCCCGCGGCAACGCCGAGTCCGACGGCGGCGACCACAACACCGGTTCCGGCACCAACGGCGAGCGAAGCGCCGCCGTCGAGCCCACCGCCGTCGGGGGCTTTGTCCCAAAAGCATTCCCTGAGCGACCCCACGAGCCAATGGGTCATTGTCAACAAGCACCGGCCGCTGACACCCCTGCAGTTCGTCCCTGCCGACTTGGTTCAGCCGAACGTCCAACCAGCGGTCAGCGGAGAAGCTTCCCTGCTCAACAGCACGACTGCCGGCGCCGCCGAAAGGCTCTTCGCCGCGGCCGCCTCGGCCGGAGTGATCATGACGCTGGCGTCGGGCTACCGTTCATTCCAGACCCAAGCCACCATATACAGCGGGTACGTGAACACGCGCGGCCAAGCTTCGGCGGATACTGTCTCCGCACGACCCGGTTTCTCGGAACACCAGACCGGCTGGGCGTTCGATATCGGCGACGGTGGCGGGGCGTGTAGCTTCGAGCCCTGCTTCGCAGAGCAGCCGGCCGCTGTTTGGACCAAGGGCAACGCGTACAAGTACGGATTTGTTGTCAGGTACCCGTGGATGCACCAAGAAGTCACTGGCTATTACTACGAGTCTTGGCACTTGCGCTTTATTGGGGTTGAGGCCGCAACGGACATGGCCAATCGGGGCATCGCCACTCTGGAGGAATATTTTGGCCTCGAGGCAGCGCCAAGCTACTCTTAACGGCTGATTGTCCCGGAAAGTTGCCGACACTCCAACAAAGGTGAACCGCAACTCACCCGGAATTCATCAGCATGCGCTAGTTTGGTGCCATGCTGAGTGGATTCAAGAATTTCATTCTGAAGGGCAATGTCGTAGACCTTGCCGTAGCCGTCGTCATGGGTGCCGCCTTCGGTGCGGTTGTTGATGCACTCGTCAAGAACGTCCTCATGCCGCTGATCGCTGCCTTGGTTGGCTCCCCCAACTTTGACAGTTTCGCCAAAGTGACCATCAACGGAAATGATCTGCAATTCGGTGTTTTGCTGACTGCAATCGTCAATTTCGTCCTGGTAGCCGCTGCCATCTATTTCGTAGTGGTAGCTCCCATGAACCATCTCATCGAGCGTCGCAACGCCAAGTTGGGTATCGCTGAGGAAGAGCCTGCCGCGGACCCCGCGGTCACTCTACTCACCGAGATCCGCGACAACCTGGCCCAAAGGTAGCTCCAACAAATGTGGCCCGTCTCCCTCGGGAGGCGGGCCACATTTGTTTCACTTCTTTGCTGGGCTCAGGCCTAGAGGGCCAGCTCCCGCGGAATCGTGAGGCGGTCTTCGACGACGCCGGCGAGTTCAGTACAAATGCGGGTTGCGGTATCCATGTCCGCTGCCTCGACCATCACCCGCACCAGGGCTTCCGTGCCCGAAGGCCGAAGGAGCACGCGGCCGGTCTCGCCCAGTTCGAGTTCGGCCGCGGCCACCGCGGCAGAGACGCCTTCATCTGATGCTGCCCGTGACTTGTCCACGCCTTTGACGTTGATCATGAGCTGCGGCAGCTTGGTCATGACGCGCGCGAGGTCCTTGAGCGACTTGCCGGTGCCAGCCACCTGGGCGGCGATCTGCAAACCAGTCAGCACGCCGTCGCCAGTGGTGGCGTAGTCGGAGAAGATGACGTGGCCCGATTGCTCTCCGCCGAGGCTATACCCGCCGTCACGCATTTCCTCCAGGACGTAGCGGTCCCCGACTGCGGTCTCGCGGATGGTGATTCCAGCATTCCGCAAGGCGATCTTGAGCCCGAGGTTGCTCATCACGGTAGCGACCAGGACGTCGTCCTTCAGCTTTCCGGACTCCTTCAGCGCGAGGGCCAGGATCGCCATGATCTGGTCGCCGTCAACTTCGTTGCCTTCGTGGTCCACAGCGAGGCAGCGGTCGGCGTCACCGTCGTGGGCTATGCCGAAGTCAGCACTGTGCTTGACCACTGCTGCCTTCAGCGGGCCAAGGTGGGTGGAACCGACGCCGTCGTTGATGTTAAGGCCGTCAGGCTCCGCACCAATCACCACGACTTCGGCGCCGGCACTGGCGAAGACCTGCGGGGAACAGCCGCTGGCGGCACCGTGGGCGCAGTCCAGCACAACCTTGAGGCCGTCGAGCCGGTGCGGGAGGGTACCGAGCAGATGCACGATGTAGCGGTCCTCGGCGTCCGAGAAGCGTTGGATGCGGCCGACGTCGCCGCCTACGGGACGGGACGGTTCCTTGCCGAGCTGGGCCTCAATCGCGTCCTCCACCTCGTCCGGGAGCTTCTGGCCGCCGCGGGCAAAAAACTTGATGCCGTTGTCCGGTGCAGGATTGTGCGAGGCCGAGATCATGACCCCGAAATCGGCATCGAGGTCCGCGATGAGGTAGGCCGCCGCGGGCGTGGGCAGCACACCGGCGTCGTACACATCGATGCCGGAGCTCGAGAGCCCGGCTTCCACCGCGGCAGCGATAAACTCGCCGCTGGCGCGCGGATCCCGGGCGACGACGGCGCGTGGCCGCGTTCCGTTGGCCGCGCGCTCGTGGCCAAGGACCACCGCAGCCGCTTGGGCCAACTGGAGAGCAAGCTCCGCAGTGAGCAATCCATTGGCGAGACCACGCACGCCATCTGTTCCAAATAATCTAGCCATCGCGTCCCAGTCTAGACGACGGCTGTAGGGGCCGAGGCAACGAGTGCCGGGGCCGGCTTGTAACCCTTCAGCCGCGAGACCGCAAGAGTGGTACTACTTGACTTGCGTTTTTTACTCCACTCTAGTAATGCCTCTTAACAAGTATCTACGATTACCGCATGACACCTAGCTCTGGGGGCTTGGCGCTCGAAATAATCGTCCCCGTTTTCAACGAGTCCGCCATACTCGAAAGAAGCATTCGCCGGCTTGCCGAATATCTTTCCCGGGAATTGTTGTATAGCTGGAAAATCACGATTGCCGATAATGCGAGCACGGACGCGACCGGCGCCATTTCGCGAAAACTTGCTGCTGAGATTCCAAATGTCAGTTATCGGCGCCTCGAGACAAAAGGACGAGGCTTCGCGCTCCGCGACGCCTGGACGTCATCAAAAGCCGAAGTTCTGGCATATGTCGACGTAGATCTCTCGACCGATTTGGCGGCGTTGCCGCCGCTTATCGCTCCCCTGCTTTCCGGACACTCGGATGTCAGCATCGGCACGCGGCTTGGCCGGACTTCCAGGGTAGTCAGGGGTCCCAAACGGGAATTCATTTCCCGGAGCTATAACCTGCTTCTCAAACGAACCATGCAGGTACGGTTTTCCGATGCCCAGTGCGGCTTTAAGGCCGTCAGGGCGGAAGTCGCGCATCGGCTGCTTCCTTATGTGGAGGACAACTGCTGGTTCTTCGACACCGAGCTGCTGATCTTGGCGGAGCGGGCCGGGCTTCGTATCCACGAGATTCCAGTCGACTGGATCGACGATCCTGACAGCAAGGTGGACATCCGCCAAACCGCCGTCGACGACATCAGGGGCCTCGTGCGCGTCGCCGGTTCCATGATGAAGGGAAATATCCCTTTGCAAGCGATATACGCGGAACTGGGGCGAGGACCTATTGCCGTGCCAACGCGTCCCAGTTTCTTCGGCCAAGTGGTGCGTTTCGGAATCGTCGGCGCGTTCTCCACTCTCGCGTTTGCTTTGCTATATCTGCTATTCCAGGCCCCTTTCGGCGCTCAGCAGGGGAACTTCCTGGCACTGTTGGTCACGGCCATCGCCAACACCGCGGCCAACCGTCGCTTTACCTTCAGGATCCACGGACCCGAGCGGCTGTTCACACAACAGTTTCAAGGCCTTGTAGTCTTCTTGCTCGCTTGGGGCATCACTTCGTCCTCCCTGCTCCTGCTGCATGCCATCCACCCGGATGCGGCACCCCGTACCGAGCTGATCGTCCTGACTTGCGCGAACACCTTCGCCACTCTTGTTCGCTTCGTCCTGCTCCGGATCTGGGTTTTCCGGGTTCGTCGCTCGGAGGAACGGCGCGGCGCGGCGACCATCAAGCAGCTGGCAACTTGAGTAACAAAACCAGCCGATTTGCCGGGCAATCAGCCCTGAACGCAGTCATCGAAGGCCGATCTCAGGTCATTCGGAAGTGGATTCGTGGGAATCTCCTGAGTCCTACATGGCAGCGGCCGGCTCTATTGAGTCTTCTTGCTTTGACGTCGGTCCTCTACATGTGGGGACTCGACCGAAACGGTTGGGCAAACTCGTACTACTCGGCTGCCGTTATGGCCGGTTCAGAAGATTGGACGGCATTCTTCTACGGTTCTTCGGATCCGGGCAATGCAATAACCGTTGACAAGCCACCACTGTCACTGTGGATTATGTCCCTTTCGGTGCGGATTTTCGGACTCAGCTCCTGGAGCATCCTCCTTCCGCAAGCTCTGATGGGAGTACTTAGCGTCTATTTGCTGTATCGGATGGTAGCGAAACGAACCGACCCAGCAACTGGCCTGCTTGCAGGGCTTTTCTTCGCGGTGACCCCTGTGGCGACTGTGATGTTCCGATATAACAATCCCGATGCGCTTCTGACTCTGCTCATGATCGGGGCCGCCTACGCTGCCCTTGAGGCAGTCGACCGGGGGAAGCTGCGTTGGCTTCTAGCCGCCGGTGCTTGTGTTGGGGCCGGGTTCCTAGCCAAACAACTCCAGATCCTGCTCATTCTGCCGGCCCTGGGAGTAAGTTACCTCGCCTTTTCGCGCCTCCCCATCATCAGGAGGCTGGTGCATTTATGTACGGCTTTCCTCGTGGCGGCCCTCACAGGCGGTTTGTGGTTCGTTCTTGTTCAGCTGGCAAACCCGTCCTCGCGGCCCTTCATTGGAGGTTCCCGAACAAATAGCGTCGTGGAGCTGACCGTAGGATACAACGGCCTGGATCGCCTGACCGGGGAAGCCGCAGTTCGAACTATGAGTCCCGAAACTTCCGACGATCTCGCCTCTGGTTTCCAACGGTTTCTACAACCGCAGTTTTCGGGCCAGTTCGGTTGGTACCTTCCACTGGCCCTGGCCGGACTCTGCATCGTTTCATGGCTCTTGTGGAAACGCGCCGCTGGAATACAGAAGCGTGCTCTTCTGGTCCTATGTGCCATCTGGTTTGTTACCTCGGCCACAGTCCTTGCTTTCATGTCTGGCATCGTCCACCCCTATTACTCGCTCGTGGCTGTTCCGCCGCTGAGTTGTCTGGCCGCCTTTGGGTTGGTTCATCTCCTGCGGCTCAAAACACAATGGAAACCGCGTCTCGGCCTCGGCGTGGCTCTGCTGGGTTGCGTCATATTTGCTTATGTCATCGCGGCCCGTTCAATCAGCGACTTCCCTTGGTTTCCGCAGACCCTCCTTATCCTGGGGTCGGTATCCATCGCGGTCCTGCTCATCCCTGCCCCGGGCCGCCGTGTCCAACGGATCTCGACTGCGGTGCTGCTGCCTGCACTATTAGCGGGCCCGCTCCTTTGGTCAATAAGTACCGTCCTCAGCCCGCATGTCGGGGCCTCCGTGATGGCGGGCCCCAGCATCCTGAATACACGCACTGACAGCCCCGACCGGCGACAACTGCCCGGAAACATGCCACCGGAGCTTTGGATTCTCTCCTTTGGCGACACCCCTGGTCCCGGCGTCGTCGACCGGTTACGGCAAGCCCCCACAAATGTCACTTGGTCCGCAGCCATGGTTGGTTCTGAATCGGCGGCGAACTACCAGCTTGCAAGCGGGAGGGCCGTGATACCAGTGGGGGGCTTCGATGGAACCGACCCATCGCCAACGCTTGAACAGTTCCAAGAGCTCGTTGGCGATGGCCGCATCGGATCTATGGTCATCCAGAACCTGCCACCGATGACTTTGGAAGGTCGTGGGGAAGCCGCGCGAATAATCGACTGGGTGCGTAGCCATTTCAGGGCTGAAAGCATCGATGGAGTGCAGTACTACTCTCTTCGGCCTTAGCTTCGCTCGCTTAAACGACGATAGCCCGCCCCGCCGAATGGCGGACCGGGCTATCATGCAAGCGGATTTAGCGCTTGTGGATCCGAGCGCTAAGAAACGCCGAGGGCCCCGGACTGCGGTCGCGCCAGCGGCCACAGTCCGGGAAAGCGCGTTTAGCGCTTGGAGTACTGCTGAGCCTTGCGTGCCTTCTTGAGACCAGCCTTCTTACGCTCGATGACGCGGGCGTCACGGCGCAGGAAGCCGGCCTTCTTCAGCGTGGCGCGGTTGTTCTCGGTGTCGATCTCGTTCAGTGAACGGGCGATGCCCAGACGCAGTGCGCCGGCCTGACCGGAAATGCCACCACCGTGGATGCGTGCGAAGACGTCGTAGGCGCCGTCAAGATCAAGGATCTTGAAGGGCTCGTTGACATCCTGCTGGTGCAGCTTGTTCGGGAAGTAGTTAGCCAGCTCGCGGCCGTTGATGACCCACTTGCCGGTGCCGGGCACGATGCGAACACGTGCAACAGCTTCTTTGCGACGACCAACTGCGGCACCCGAAACGGTCAGTGCCGGGCGCTCCTTCTTCGGCGCTTCTGCTTCCGCAGGACCGCTCTCCGAGGTGTAGCTGGTCAGGTTTTCCTCGGCCACAACGGCCTCGGTGGTCAGTTCTTCGTTCTGAGCCACGATTCTCCTTGTTTTAAAAGTTGCTTGGTGGCCAGGACTACTGGGCGACCTGGGTGATTTCGAAAGTCTTGGGCTGCTGTGCAGCGTGGGGGTGCTCAGCGCCACGGTAGACCTTGAGCTTGCCCAGCTGCTGTGCAGCGAGGGAGTTCTTCGGGAGCATGCCCTTGATGGCCTTCTCCACGGCGCGGACCGGGTTGGATTCCAACAGCTCCGCGTAGTTGACGGAGGTCAGGCCGCCCGGGTAGCCGGAGTGGCGGTATGCGCGCTTCTGCTCCAGCTTGGCGCCGGTCAGGGCGACCTTTTCAGCGTTGATGATGATGACGAAGTCGCCCATGTCCATGTGGGACGCAAAGGTCGGCTTGTGCTTTCCGCGCAGCAGTGTTGCGGTCTGGCTGGCAAGACGACCAAGGACAACGTCGGTGGCATCGATGACGTGCCACTGGCGGTTGATATCGCCGGGCTTCGGGGTGTACGTACGCACGGTTTTGCCTCGTTCTTGTTCTGGCGTTCATGTTTTAGGCGGCACGCTTGGAGCGTGTGCCTACTAGGTATGCGTTACCGGAGCAGAGGTGAGGGCTCTATGTACCAGTCATCCCGAAGTCCCGATATGCCTGTCGAGTTAACGATCCTGCAACTGGATCCCCAAGCGGGCATGTGTCATCGAGAAAGGACACGCACAACGACTATCAACAATAGCGGCAAGGAGCTTCAGGGTCAAAATAGGCTGGAAACCAGCGTGAACGACTGAGACCCTTCCTGAGCTCCTAGGAGATGCCATGACAGCAACTGCCGCCCAGCCCTTGCTCGTGGCCGTCCTCGGGCTCCTAGGGCTGCTCACGAGCCCTCTAGCAGAGCTTCTAATAGCTCGATTCCTGCCGCGGCTTGGCGGACTCCCCTCTCGCCTTGTCAGGATCACGACGGCGGTGGCCACCGCGGCGCTGTTTATCCTCCTGGCGCTCCGGTTTGGTTCCTCCCCAACGCTTCCGGCCTACTTGCTCCTGGGAGTGTTGGCAGTTCAGCTGTCGCGCTTGGACGTAGCGCACCATTTGTTGCCCAACCCCTTGGTGCTGGCACTGCTTTCTACTGGCTTTGCCCTGTTAACTGTGTCGGCTGCGCTGGTTCACGACTGGCCGGCGCTGCTTCGCGCGGCCGTCGGCGGAGCCATTTTGTTCCTTGGGTACTTAATTCTTGGATTAGTTTCTCCGGGCGCCCTCGGAATGGGCGATGTAAAGCTCGCGGCACCACTCGGAATGTACTTGGGCTACTTGGGCTGGAGCCACGTGTTCTATGGGGGACTGCTGGGATTCGTGGTGGGCGGGGTGATGACGGTGTTGTTGTTGCTCCTGAAGCGCGGAATCAAGCCATCTGAGGTCGCTCATGGACCGGCCATGTTCGCTGCGGCCATTGGAGTGGTACTTCTCGTCGGATGAAGTTGTGAAGCATCTTCGCAAGGCACCACTTCATGCCCACGAGCCACTACTGCCTCGCGGTTTAAGTAGTACTTAGCAAGAAAAACCGAGTACCCGGTCCCCATCTGCGAGTAGTCCCTGCTGCTACCACCCAAAAAGTCGAGTACCACTACTCATTGTTTGTTAACCCTCCCGGGAGCAATTCTTGTCCTATCGAAATCCGATCCGCTAAACGGGATATGCGAGCGGCGGGAATTCGTAGACAAATTCACTTATCTGGGAAGGTTTTCCAATGTCAACTCTCATGATTCACACCCTCGCATTCATCGCCGGCGTAAAAGACCGGTTCTCCTCCGAAAAGGGCGCAACTGCCGTTGAATACGGTTTGCTGGTCGCACTGATTGCTGCCGTAATCGTCGGGATCGTTGCAACCCTCGGCGGGCAAATCAACACCGCGTTCACGACGATCTCAAACAAGCTGCCGTGAAACTGAAGGCGATCTCCTTTCTCGCAGCGGCCAAGACCCGCCTCGAATCCGAGAAGGGAGCTACTGCGGTCGAGTACGGCTTGCTCGTGGCGCTGATCGCCGCGGTGATCGTCGGGATAGTTGCAACGCTCGGCGGGCAAGTCAACACAGCCTTCACCACAATTTCAGGCTATCTTCCGTGAAAAACGTCCAGGGGCGGAGTGGAACAGTTCGAGCGTCTGCTGCACTGGAACCGTCTCCGCCCCTGGACACTTTTCGTTTCGATAATCACTCTCGTCAAGGAGCGGTTGTGAAAGGTCTCAAGTCTCACGTTCGCGCTTTCTCATCGCGCCTGGGAAAATTCCTCGGGGCCGCAGTTGACTCCGAAACCGGGGCGAGCGCCGTCGAATACAGCATTCTTGTCGTGTTCATCGCCACCGCCATAGTGGCCATCGTCGGCATCCTTGGACTGCAACTCGTACCCGGATTTCAGCAAGTCGTGGCTGGCCTGTGATGAACATTCGGCGCGAGACCGGGATCAATCGACGTTCTTTGAAGGAATCGGGTGCCGTAGCCGTCGAGTTCGCCCTTATTCTTCCCATATTTCTTGTACTGGTGTTGGGAATTGCCGAGTTCGGCAGGGCATTCAACATTCAGGTGTCCCTCAGCGAAGCGGGACGTGAAGCCTCACGCTACGCTGCCATCCACTGTTCTGAGTCGGGATATAGCGTTTCGAGCGCACAGAGTGCCGGGATTGCTGCGGCACCATCTGTGACCTTGCTCGCGTCGAACATCGCCATCAGCTATTCGGGCACTGGCACATGCGCTTCGGGCAACAACGCGGTGGCGACTGTGAGCTACACGACCGCCTGGATGACCGGTTTCCCGGCCCTTATTCCCGGTATGCCCGCAAGTCTGACCGTGAAAGGGACAGGTGTTATGCGATGCGGCGGATAAGGACTGATCAGTCGGAGCGTGGGGTGGTTGCTCCCATAACGGCGTTTCTCATGGTGTTTCTGCTTGGCATGGCAGCATTTGCCGTGGACGTCGGTTCAATGTATTCCGAACACGCGCAACTTCAGAATGGAGCTGATGCCGCAGCTATTGCGATTGCCCAATATTGTTCAAATCAACCGGCGGGGACCTGCTCTGCTGACCAGACGGCATATGCCGCACAGTTTGCCAATGGCAATACCCTGGACAGCCACGGACAAGCAATCGTAGCAACTGTCACCGGCAGCACTGTCGATGTGACCGTCCAGGCCCAGGATCCGTCGGCCAGCAATCACTTCTCACTCGTCTTCGCACGCGCCTTGGGGATTCAAACAGCCGATATCCGGGCCTCTGCCCAAGCAAAATGGGGGCCGTTGAGCAGCGGCGGCGCATTCCCGTTGGCAATTTCGGACAGCTGTTACAACCTGTCTTCCGCAAGTCAAAGCGCTGAAGTTCAAAAGATCTCCTACAAACCCGGGGGAACCTGCACCGGCCCATCAGGAACGCAAATACCCGGTGGTTGGGGTTGGCTTGCCCAAAGTTCCCCATGTTATGCCAGCACTCAGCTTGGAAGTAACAACATTGGATCGGATCCTGGGAACAATCCTCCATTTCTTTGCCAGGACGTTCTTCAAGGCTGGGAAGACACCATTCTTAGCGGCGGAGATGTCAAGGTAACTTTTCCAGTCTTCGACGATGCCACCAACCAGGGCAAAAATGGCACGTTCCACATCATCGGTTACGCAACTTTTAAGATCTGGGGCTGGAAATTCGGAAACGGCAGCCCCTACGAATTCCGGAACAAAACATCGGACCCCAATATGACGAGCTCGCTGGCATGCGCCGGCGGACAAGATCGCTGCGTCATCGGCCAATTCGTCAAATATCAGACCATCGACTCGGCTGGCAGCGGCGGTGGAACGGACCTCGGAACCGAAAACATCGGTCTCAGCAAATAGGTACAAGCTAAGGGGAAGAAAGTGAAAACTCGCCTACTGGGAGGCATCGTTGCACTAGTGCTCGCAATCGTCGGCACACTGCTACTGGTCTCATTCGTGCAGGGGTCTGAAGCCCGGGCCCAAAAAGATCTTCAACCTGTTGACGTCTTGGTTGTACAGACTCAAATCCCGTCTGGCGCGACGCTGGATACCATCAGGTCCTCGGTAAAACTTACGTCGCTGCCTACGGCTTCGGTCCCCAACGGAGCACTCAAGAGCCTGGACGGGATCCAAGGGAAGGTGGCTGCCACCGATTTGATGCCCGGTGAAGCTCTTCTCGGAGCCCGACTGGTTGACCCCAATAGCTTAGCTGCGCCCGGCTCGGTTCCAGTTCCTCCCGGCATGCAGGAAATCTCCGTACAGCTGGAGGCACAACGCGTGGTTGGCGGACGAATCGCGGCCGGAGACACGGTAGGGATCGTCGTCCTCTTCGCTGCTGGAGCCGGCAATGATACCGCGAGCGGAGCAACTTCCCAGGAGGTCTTCCATAAGGTTCTGGTCACGAGCGTGCAGCGTTCCCAGGCCAAGGCATCGAACTCAAGCTCAAGCTCAAGTTCGCAGGAGCAGGCCAACACCGAACTGCCGACAGGGCAGCTGTTAGTGACCTTTGCGCGCAGTGATGTGGATTCAGCCAAACTAGCTTTCGCGGCTGAGTTCGGAAAGCTGTGGCTCACCAAGGAACCGGCATCTGCCACAGAGAGCGCACCTGTGGTCATCAAGAAGACGGAGCTGTACCGATGAGCCGGTTTGTAGTGATCACGTCCGATTCGGACTTTGAACGCAGGGCGCGGCATGCTGCTACGGGGCTCCGCGGCACCCTCCACGTGATCACCGCTGACTATCTGCCTCCGGGCCCGGACGACATTCTGCGGGTGCTGACGGGAGAACTTGCCGAGGTTATCCTCTTCGGCCCTGGGCTTCCGCTGGAAGATTCGATCCGGCTCGCCAGTCTCTTTGATCTTCAATTCCCGGAAATCAGCGTGGTTCTCGTGACGGAAAGCAGATCCGAGGTAGCCCTGCCGGCCATGCGTGCGGGCGTGCGGGATCTGCTGTCGCCAAACGCGGACGTTGATGAAATCCGTTCGCTGTTCGAACGCGCCAGCCTTGCTGCAGCCGGACGGCGCCGAGGGCTTGGAAATTCAGTCGAGGGCCAAGCTACCGGCGGACGCGTCATCGCGGTCATGTCTCCGAAAGGGGGAGTCGGCAAGACGACGGTCACCACAAACCTAGCTGTGGGGCTAGGGAAAGTGGCGCCCATGGGCGTCGTCGTACTGGACTTGGACCTGCAGTTTGGAGACGTTGCCTCCGGGCTCATGCTGGAACCCGAGCGAACGCTTGCGGATGCCGTAACCGGAGCCGCGACTCAGGACAGCATGGTTCTCAAGTCCTACCTGTCGGTTCATCCCGCAGGCATCTATGCGCTCTGTGCTCCGCTCAACCCTGTTGACGCCGATAGGATTTCCGGTGATCAAGTGGGGCATCTGATCAAGCAGCTCTCCGATGAGTTTCAGTTCGTTGTGGTGGACACTGCGCCAGGTTTGGGTGAACATGTGCTCGCCACGCTGGAAGTCGCCACCGACGTCGTGTGGGTCTGCGGCATGGACATTCCCAGTATTCGCGGACTTCGGACCGGGTTAACCATTCTCAACGAGGTGGGCCTTCTTCCCGAGCGCAGCCACATCGTCCTGAATTTCGCCGATCGCCGAAGTGGCCTTACGCTCCAGGACGTGGAGGCGACCATCGGCTCCCCCGTGGACGTGGTTCTTCGGCGCTCTCGAGCTGTCCCGTTCTCCACAGATAAAGGCGTCCCGCTTTTGCAGGACGGAACCAAGGATCCTGCTACCAAAGGACTCGCGGAGCTGGTAGATCGATTCAAGCCGAATTGGGAAGACAGACCTCATAAGAAACTTCACAGAAGGGTTGTAGTCCAATGAGCCTCGCCAAACGGCTGGAGGCTGCTCGCGGCCTCGACCAGATCACCTCGCCAACCGCAGAATCAACCTCAGCCCGGTGGGCACCTAGCGCGTCTGGTGCGTCCGGGTCTACACCTAACGCGACCACTCCACCGGCTGACCGGCACGCGTCCGAAAACAATGAAGCCCTCAGTGCAATAAAGGAACGCGCCGGCATCGCCCTCTACGAGCGAATGGGAAGCCGAATCACTGATTCCTCCGTGGACGAGTCGGAACTACATCAGTATGTCAAAGACGAACTTCGCGCCATCATCGACGAGGACGAGATTCCGCTGACCGTTCTAGAGCGGCAGCGGCTTGTTCAGGAAATTATCGACGACGTCTTGGGGCTAGGCCCACTGCAAAGGTACCTCGATGAGGAAGCCGTCACCGAAATCATGGTCAACGGACCTGACAAGGTCTATGTGGAACGGGCCGGAAAGCTATATCTGACCGGCGCAAAATTCAGCGATGAGGAGCACCTCAGGCGCATCATTGAGCGCATCGTCACAAAGGTGGGCAGACGGATCGATGAATCGTCGCCTCTGGTTGATGCTCGGCTATCGGATGGCTCCCGCGTGAATGCGATCATTCCGCCTCTGGCCGTCGGCGGTTCGTCACTCACCATTCGAAAGTTCGGCCACGTCCCGCTCACTGTGGAGAACTTGATTTCCTTCGGAACCATGTCTCCGGAGATCGCCGAACTTCTCCACGCGTGTGTGAAGGGCCGCTTGAACATCATCGTTTCCGGCGGCACAGGCACAGGCAAGACCACGCTACTCAATGTCCTGTCCTCTTTTCTCCCACCTGAAGAACGCATCATCACCATCGAGGATGCCATTGAACTTCAACTGCAGCAGGACCATGTTGTCCGGCTGGAGAGCCGGCCCCGCAACATAGAGGGTAAGGGTGAAATCAGCATCCGGGAGCTCGTCCGGAACTCCTTGCGAATGCGCCCGGACAGGATCGTTATCGGTGAAGTCCGCGGCGGCGAATCCCTGGACATGCTGCAGGCCATGAATACCGGCCACGACGGCTCCATTTCCACGGTTCACGCTAACTCACCCCGGGATGCAATCTCACGTCTGGAAACACTGGTTCTCATGGCCGGGATGGATCTGCCACTCCGTGCCATTCGCGAACAGATCGCCTCAGCCGTAAACCTGATCGTCCACATCTCCCGGCTCAGGGATGGTACCCGCCGCATCACTCACGTTACCGAGGTCCAGGGGATGGAAGGCGACATCGTAACTCTCCAAGACGCCTTTGCCTTTGACTACAGTGCTGGCGTCGATGCCAACGGCAAGTTCCTGGGACGCCCTGTCCCCACCGGGGTGCGGCCACGGTTCGTCGATCATTTCGCCGATTTGGGCATCGCGCTTTCCCCTGCTGTCTTTGGCAGCGTGCCAATTGGGGGTGCATACCGGTGACCGTCACTGACCCGATATTTCTCGCAATCGGTGTTGGACTGTGCGTCGCTGCACTTGCCGTGCTGCTGTTCGTGGCCGTCGGACCCGGCAAGCAAATTGCCATCTCCCGGCGTAGGCCGGGCGTTATGGAGCAACCCTCAATGCTCACTCGCGTTACTGATCAGGCAACAACCTTCCTTGACCGGAACGTCAGCAGGAACGCGAGCTTCGGCAGCCGCGCCTCACTGGAACAAGCGGGCCTTAAGATGCGCCAAGCGGATTTTATTCTGCTGGTGGCTTGCATCGCCGTGACCGTCGGAGTTGTCGGGTTTATCCTGTCCGGGCCATTGCTCGGCATCGTGTTCGTCCTCGTAACGCCCCTGGGCGCAATGGCCGCCCTGAAATTGCTGGCCAGCCGGCGCCGCGGAAAGTTCGAGGACCAACTCGGCGACACCTTGGTAATGCTAGCCGGAGGACTTCGAGCCGGGCACAGCCTGCTACGTTCAGTTGACGCTGTAGCCAAGGAAGCCGAATCTCCGACCTCTGAAGAATTCGCGCGGCTCGTCAATGAGAACCGCCTGGGACGCGATTTGAAGGACTCAATGCTGGACGCCGCCCGTAGACTCCGCAGTGAGGACTTCGACTGGACCGCCCAGGCCATCGAAATTCACCGCGAAGTTGGTGGAGATCTCGCCGACGTCCTGGACCACGTAGGCGAAACCATTCGGGAAAGATCTCAAATCAAAGGACAGGTTCGCTCGCTCAGTGCGGAAGGCCGGCTATCTGCCTACATTCTGATGGCTCTTCCCATCGGCATGTTTCTCTACCTGAGTGTTGCCAGCTCCGCCTACATTGGAACGCTTTACACCCACGGATTGGGCTGGCTGATGCTAGCCGCCGCTGTCGTTCTACTAACAGTCGGCGGGTTCTGGCTCAGCCGTGTTGTAAAGATCAAGTTCTAGGAGGACATCATGACTACTATGGCGTGGTTGATCGTTGCGATGATCGTGCTGCCCTGCTCATACATCGTGTGGTCGTTCGTATCCATTGATCGAAGTGGCCTCGCAGCCGTCCAGATGAATCTGGGACGCGACCGAGGTCTCGACGTCTCAGCCGACGGAACGTCAGTTGGCACAGGACCCCAAGTGAAGCGGGCTGTGCCCTTGGGGCTTCGGCTTGCGCCAAAAGGCTACGCCGGCTGGCTGGACAAACTGCTCGCAAAAGCAGGTCGGCCAAGCGGGTGGCCTCTGGAACGGTTGCTGATTGCGAAACCAGCCCTGGCGCTGACAATCGGGATTCTGGGGATCGTTCTAGTAATTAGAACGCCAACCAGCACCACAGTATTACTTGCGGCATTTCTAACCATCTTGGCCTATTTCGTCCCGGATATTCTTGTCCACGGCCGCGGGGCCGAAAGGCAGAAGGCAATCGAACTGGAACTGCCAAACACTCTTGACCAGATGCTGATTTCGGTCGAGGCCGGACTCGGCTTTGAGACGGCAATGGCTCGTGCTGGGCAGAACGGCAAAGGTCCGCTCGCCGCCGAGCTGATCCGTACACTTCAAGACATGCAGGCAGGGCGAAGCCGAAAGGACGCCTATCTCGCTATGGCCGAGCGGGCGGACGTCCCTGACCTCAAGAGCTTTGTAAGGGCGGTGGTCCAAGCTGACGTCTACGGGATCGCCATTGCAAACGTACTCCGATTGCAGGCCAAGCAAATGCGGGTCAAACGGCGCCAAAGGGCCGAAGAGAAGGCAATGAAGTTGCCGATCAAAGTCTTGTTCCCGCTCATGTTTTGCATTTTGCCGGTGCTCTTCATCGTGATCATCGGACCAGCTGTCATCAACGTGATGAACAGCTTCGCGGGAGCGTTTTAGGCAATTAGTGACACCTGCGCCTTGAAAGGGGCGTCAGCCCCAAAGACCGGCCCCTTCTCGACACCCAGAATCGAGGGGGGCCACTTTGCGCGGTCTGGACGCCCTGAAATCTACTCCCGCCGTGCCCGTGTCAGCTCAGCCCGGGCAAACAGTTCGTCGTCGGAGGGGTAGGCCACTTCCTCAAGGACCAAGGGGTGCGGCGCGGCCAACACCGATTTGGCGTCCCTGACCCCTGCGAGCAAGCGCTGGTGCAGCCACTCCGGCTCTTCCAGGCTCTCCCCCACACGCAATGCCGAGCCGACCAAGGCCCGCACCATGTTGTGGCAAAAGGCGTCGGCCTGCACGTTGGCAACCAGCACTCCGTCCCGACCACGGACGAACTCAAGCCGCTGAAGTTCGCGGATGGTGGTGGCTCCCTCACGGGGTTTGCAGTACGCACGGAAGTCCTGCAGGCCCAGCAGCGCCGCGGCGCCCGAATTCATCGCACCTTCGTCCAGCACAGCCTTATGCCACAGAGTCAGCCTGCGCAGCACCGGGTCCCAGCGTTCCGGGCCGTCGGCAATCCGGTAACTGTAACGGCGCCACAACGCTGAGAAGCGAGCGTCAAAACCATCAGGCGCCAGCCCGACGTCGTGCACTTCAATGGCGCCCGTCTCATCATGCAGGACCCGGCTCAAGGCGCCCCGTAGTCTCCTCAGCAGCGCGGCGGCGGGGTCAATCTCGTGGCCCCGCGGCAGTGCGTCCCATTCGGCACCGGTCAAGTCAATGTGCACCACTTGTCCGCGTGCATGGACGCCGGCGTCGGTACGGCCGGCCACGGTGACCCGCACCAGGCGCCTCACAATCAATGCGAGGGCCTCTTCCAATGAACCCTGCACGGTGCGGAGACCAGGTTGCACGGCCCACCCGTTGAAAGGGCCGCCGTCGTACGAAAGATCCATCCGGACACGCAAAAACCCGCCGCCCCCCAAAACGGGGGCAGCGGGTTTTCGTTCGTTCATAGACTTAAGTCTACTGCGAAGAATTCAGTGAATTATTTCGTTTCCTCAGCGGCCGGAGCCTCTTCGGTTTCAGCAGCTTCAGCTTCAGGAGCCTCAGTCTCGACGGCTTCAGTCTCCGGGGCTTCAGCCTCAACGACCTCTTCCTCGGCAACCGGAGCGGCTTCTTCGGCAGCCGGAGCAGCCTTTTCAGCGTCCCTCTTGGCAGCGGCAGTCGCCTCGGCAACTACAGCCTGCTTCGGGGAAACCGGCTCAAGAACCAGTTCGATGACAGCCATGGGAGCGTTGTCGCCCTTGCGGTTGCCGATCTTGGTGATGCGGGTGTAGCCACCATCGCGGTTGGCAACGGCGCCGGCGATGTCGGTGAACAGCTCATGGACAACGCCCTTGTTGCTGATCAGGCCGAGCACACGACGGCGGGAGGACAGGTCGCCGCGCTTGGCGAACGTCACGAGACGCTCTGCGTACGGCTTCAGGCGCTTGGCCTTGGTGACCGTGGTGGTGATGCGCTTGTGCTCGAACAGCGCTGCTGCCAGGTTCGCGAGCATCAGGCGCTCGTGAGCCGGACCGCCTCCGAGGCGCGGACCCTTAGTGGGGGTAGGCATAGTAATTTCTCCTGTAATGAAGGCCGTCAGGGTCCGAACGTGGACTCGAAGGCCAAGATCTGCTTGTTAGAGCTCGTCGTCGCTGAACGCGGCGTCGTCCTCTTCGATGGCTGCGGCACGGGCTGCGAGGTCGAAACCGGGAGGCGAGTCCTTGAGGGACAGTCCCAGTTCAACCAGCTTTGCCTTGACCTCATCGATGGACTTCGCACCGAAGTTACGGATGTCCATCAGGTCAGCCTCGGAGCGGGCAACGAGTTCACCCACGGTGTGGATGCCCTCACGCTTGAGGCAGTTGTAGGAACGGACTGTGAGGTCCAGATCCTCGATCGGCAGTGCCATGTCAGCTGCCAGGGCAGCGTCCGTCGGCGACGGGCCAATCTCGATACCTTCAGCTGCGGTGTTCAGCTCACGGGCAAGACCGAACAGCTCCACCAGCGTGGTGCCTGCCGAGGCAACGGCGTCGCGCGGGGCGATAGCCTGCTTGGTCTCGACGTCGACAATGAGCTTGTCGAAGTCAGTGCGCTGCTCAACACGGGTAGCTTCCACGCGGAAGGTAACCTTCAAGACCGGCGAGTAGATCGAGTCGACCGGAATACGGCCGATCTCGGAGTCGCCGGACTTGTTCTGAGCTGCCGAAACGTAGCCGCGGCCGCGTTCGATGGTCAGTTCGAGCTCGAACTTGCCCTTCGAGTTCAGCGTGGCAATGTGCAGATCCGGGTTGTGGAATTCGACGCCGGCCGGCGGGGCAATGTCCGCGGCCGTGACGACTCCGGGGCCCTGCTTACGCAGGTATGCAACAACCGGCTCATCGTGCTCGGAGGACACGGAGAGGTTCTTGATGTTCAGGATGATCTCAGTGACATCTTCCTTGACACCCGGAACCGTGGTGAACTCGTGCAGCACGCCATCGATCCGGATGCTGGTTACAGCGGCACCGGGGATGGAGGAGAGCAGGGTACGGCGGAGGGAGTTTCCGAGGGTGTAACCGAAGCCCGGTTCCAGCGGTTCAATGATGAAACGCGAGCGGTTCTCGGAGACTACTTCTTCAGACAGAGTGGGGCGCTGTGCAATAAGCACTTAGGTTTCCTTTCGGCGAGCATCCGCTATATGACGCAACACAGGTGGTGGAAATCGGCTTGGTTCCGGCTTTGCCGGCCGGGCGTTGCGGAACAGTCAGACTGTTCCGCAACGGACCCGGCCGGCAAAGCCAAGAAGCCAATTAGACGCGGCGGCGCTTCGGCGGGCGGCAACCGTTGTGGGCGCTGGGGGTGACGTCCTGGATGGAGCCGACCTCGAGGCCAGCGGCCTGCAGCGAACGGATTGCGGTCTCGCGTCCGGATCCCGGTCCCTTGACGAAAACGTCAACCTTGCGCAGCCCGTGCTCCTGGGCGCGCTTTGCAGCTGCCTCGGCAGCCATCTGGGCAGCGAACGGGGTGGACTTACGGGAGCCCTTGAATCCAACCTCACCGGCAGAAGCCCAGGAGATGACAGCACCGTTCGGGTCCGTGATGGAGACGATGGTGTTGTTAAAAGTGCTCTTGATGTGCGCCTGGCCAAGCGCGATGTTCTTCTTGTCCTTCTTACGCGGCTTGCGAACCGCGCCACGAGTCTTCGGGGGCATTATTTCTCCTACAGAAAGTTATTCGGGTGACCGTGCTATTGGGCCCACACTTGCGGGGTTCCCTGGAAGCGCGAAGCGCTTTTAGGGGGCAAGTGGGGACTAGCGGCCGGCCTTCTTCTTGCCGGCGACGGTACGCTTCGGACCCTTGCGGGTACGGGCGTTGGTCTTCGTACGCTGACCGCGTACGGGCAGGCCCTTGCGGTGACGCAGGCCTTCGTAGCTGCCGATTTCAACCTTGCGGCGGATATCTGCTGCTACTTCGCGGCGAAGGTCACCCTCAACCTTGTAGTTGCCTTCAATGTAGTCACGCAGCTGAACCAGCTCGGCGTCAGTCAGGTCCTTGACGCGAACGTCAGCGCTGATGCCGGTGGCAGCGAGGGTTTCGTGTGCACGGGTCTTGCCCACGCCGTAGATGTAAGTAAGCGCAATTTCCAACCGCTTTTCGCGGGGAATGTCTACGCCAGCGAGACGAGCCATAGTGGCAGTACTCCTTGAATAAACCGGAGGTCGTAGGCAGTACACCCGCACTTTCAGTGCGGCCCCAGCCTCCGACCGGGGGTTAGCTGTCCGGGCTCTGTACGTCCCAATTCAGCTTGTGCTGCCTTTATTTACTTGCGTGGGTTAGCAACCCAGGTTGCCCTCGCGGGCGCTATTTCCCTTGCGGGAATTAGCCCTGGCGCTGCTTGTGGCGCGGGTTCTCGCAGATCACCATGACCCGGCCATTACGGCGGATCACTTTGCACTTGTCGCAGATCTGCTTAACGCTCGGCTTGACCTTCATGGCGTTCCTTTGCGTGTTGCAGTTGGTCAGCTGTCGCGGCACTGCCCGGGTTTCCCCAGGCTGCCGCCCAGCAATTACTTGTAGCGGTAGACGATGCGACCACGTGTGAGGTCGTAAGGGCTCAGCTCCACCACTACGCGGTCCTCAGGGAGAATCCTGATGTAGTGCTGTCGCATCTTCCCCGAGATGTGTGCAAGAACGATGTGCTTGTTGGTGAGCTCAACGCGAAACATCGCATTGGGCAGCGCCTCAGTCACAACGCCCTCGATCTCAATGACCCCGTCCTTCTTGGCCATATCCTCCGCTAACTGTTGTTTGCCGCAGCCCTCCGGTTAAGCACCGGAAAATCTGCGGACGTTTTTTGTTTGTTTAGCCATCCCGCTCCTGCCACTCCACCCAGCAGGACTCGCGACCTGTTAAATGGGCGTGGCTGCGCAGACAACCAACAGACAACTCTACTCCAATGCGGCGCGAATGTTAAATCCGCCTATGCTAGCGCAGACGACGGCGCGGTGCCACCCTCCCTCGGGGCACGGAACCCCCTGGATCGCGCTAAACGGGACCGTAGGCCGGGAAGGTACCTGCCGCCGTCGTAATCGAATCGGCGGACGCGACGCCGTCAAGAACAGCCAGGCGGACGGCGTCTGCCGCTGCGCTTTGCAGGGTAATGAGCGAAACCTGCCTCGCTTGTTCCGAACTGCGGTCAAGCCCGACGGCGCATGTCGCCAGCGCGAACACGGTGTCGCCGTCGGCGAGGGTATGGGAAGGGCTCAAGGCCCGGGCCAGGCCTGCATGTGCCGCACTGGCGGTCCGCTTGCATTCTGCGGGGTCGAGCACCGCATTCGTAGCGACGACCACAAGGGTTGTGTTCAACGCCGGGGGCGCCACCTGACGGGTGCTGCCGGGCTCCGCCTGCCGGAGCGATACGCCGAAAGGCATCCCGAGCGCGTTCACCACAGCGAGCGCGCCGACCACCACTCCGCCGTCAAGGGTGATGGATGAAGTTCCCACTCCCGCCTTGAACGCACCGCGGCCAATCACGGCACCAGTACCGGCACCGATGCTTCCGCGCCCGACGTCGGCATGCTCGTTCGCTGCCGCAGCCGCAGCGGCCGCTTCGTAGCCCATCGCTTCGTCGGGGCGGGCGGTGATGTCGCCTCCGCGACCCAAGTCAAAGATCGCGGCAGCCGGAACGATCGGGACCACTCCCCCAGGCACGGCGAACCCACGTCCTTGCTCTTCGCACCACCGTTGGGCACCATGGGCCGTGATCAGGCCGAAAGCACTCCCCCCGGTGAGCACTACTGCATCGACCGTGGGTACCAAGGTGGTGGGGTCAAGCGCGTCCGTCTCGTGCGTTCCCGGGCCGCCGCCCCGGACATCCACCGAGCCCACGGTCCCCGGGGGCGGAAGGACCACCGTCACCCCGCTCAGCCAGCCGTCGCCGATTCGCTGGACATGTCCCACCCGGATTTCTGGCACGTCAGTGATCTTGGAAGTCATGTGCCTATTCTGCTCCTTCGGCACAAACGGTAGTTCTGCCTCGAATGTAAACAAGTCCCCACCCCCCACGAAACATCGAGTAAACGAGCGCAGAAGGCTTATCCAACAATCCCGGCGATCGCCCGTTTTCTGACTTGACAGGTGTTTCCGTGTGGTGGGCTAAAGCTAGCCGCCCCTCGACCCGACAGTCCGAATCCGGCGCGCCCCAATATCTGCAAACCGTTAGAGACTCCCCATGACAAGACAACTGATTGGCAGGCCCGCGCGCCCCGCGCAGACTGTCCCGGCTGCTCAGCGCCGGGTACGTTGGTCCGGCCGGACCCGACGCGACTTTTTCGTGTTCCTGGCATTGGCCCTGCCGAATCTGGCGCTGATAGCGCTATTCACGTACCTGCCGCTGATCAACAACATGTACTACTCGACCCTTGACTGGACCTTGGGCTCCGCGTCTGCCACGGTCGTTGGCTTCGACAACTACATCAACTTCTTCACCAGCTCCGACGCTCCCCAAGTGCTAGGAACAACGGCCCTCTTCACGGTGGTCACCGTTGGTGGTTCCATGGTGCTGGGGCTCCTGGTCGCCCTGGCTTTGAACTCCAAGGTCCGTGGCACCACTTTTGCGCGTTCGGCAGTCTTCGCCCCCTATGTCCTCAGCGGTGTGGGCGTGGGCCTTGTGTGGCTGTTCATCTTCGACCCCGGGTACGGCGTCCTGTCTTGGCTTCTCCGGGGCATCGGCCAGCAAAGCCCGCAATGGATCAACGATCCTCAGCTTGCCTTGGTGATGGTCATCATCGTCTATGTCTGGAAGAACCTGGGATATTGCGCGGTCGTCTACCTCGCAGGACTTCAGTCGCTCCCGAAAGACGTCATGGAGGCGGCGTCCCTGGATGGCGCCAACGGCGTCCGCCGCTTCATAAGCATCTCGGTCCCGCTGCTTTCGCCCACCACGTTCTTCCTGCTGATCACCACCATGATCAGTTCACTCCAAGCCTTCGACCTGATCCGGATCATGACGCCGCTGGGCAACGGAACCAGCACCCTGATCTACGAGGCCTACCTGCAGGCCTTCGGAGCCTACAACCGCGCCGGATACTCGGCCGCTATCTCTGTGGTGCTCTTCGCCATCCTGCTCATCATTACCGTGCTCCAGCTGCGGTTCGTCGAACGGAAGGTGCACTACTCATGAGCACCCTCTCCCCCGTCAATCCCAGCCCTGCAACGGTCGCCGGAACCCAGGCAGCGCCCGACGGCGGTCCGGAGCGCCCGGCGCGGCGCGACCGGCCGTTCTCCCGCGCGAACCTCGTCCAGACGGTGGCCGGAGGCTACATCCCTCTGATCGTCGCCACCCTCGTGGTGGTGCTGCCGCTCTTGTGGATGGTGCTGAGCTCCTTCAAACAGCCTGGCGAGATCGTCACCACGGATCTCAAAATCCTTCCGCAGGGCCTGAACTTGGAGAACTACCAGACGGCCATGACCACCGTACCGTTCGCCCGGTTTTTCCTGAACAGCTTGATCGTCACCACGGTGGGTTCCACGGTAAAAGTGATCCTGGCGATCCTCACGGCGTACGCCTTGGTATTTGTCCGTTTCCCGTTCAAGAACGTCATCTTCGTCGTGATCCTCGTGGCCCTGATGGTGCCGCCACAGGTGTCGATCCTCCCGAACTACATCCTGATTGCGGGAATCGGCGGGAAGAACACCCTGTGGGGAATCATTCTCCCGGGCCTCGGCACGGCCTTCGGAACCTTCCTCCTCCGCCAGCATTTCAAGACCCTTCCGGCATCCATCCTCGAAGCCGCGGAAATCGACGGCGCAGGCCACTGGCGCAGGCTGTGGCAAGTGGTGGCTCCCGTATCCCTCCCCTCGATCGCCACCGTAGCCCTCGTCACCGTGGTCAGCGAATGGAACGACTACATTTGGCCCCTGATCATCACGGATCGGCCGGACACCATGACTCTCCCGGTCGGACTGACCCTCCTTCAGAACTCTGAAGGAAATGGTGCCGGCTGGGGGATCCTGATGGCCGGGGCAGTCTTGGTAATCATCCCCATCCTCCTGGTCTTCGCCGCACTGCAGCGCTACATCGTTGCCGGACTCACCCAAGGCAGTGTCACCGGCTAACCACGCGACACCAAACCCGCACCCTCCCCCCATGGCCTTGCCCCAACCCGTGCTTGGCCGCGCCGTCCAAACAACCATCACCACCTTTGCATCCTTGAGAGGACCAACCATGGCAATGAACCTTGACCGTAGAAACTTCCTGGGGCTCGCCGGACTCGGAGTCGGAGCCGCCGCCCTGGCAGCATGCGGCGGTCCGTCTACCACCGGCAGCGCAGTAAGCAGCAGCCCTTCGGATATCGACTTCACGGGCGTCAAACCGGCCGGCTCGTTCGATTTCTGGACCAGCCACCCCGGGCAGTCCCAAACCGTCGAGCAATCCATCATCGACAAGTTTCAAGCGAAGTTCCCGGACATCAAGGTGAACCTTGTGACGGCAGGCGCCAACTACGAGGAAATCGCCCAAAAGTTCCAGACCTCGCAAGCCGCGAAGTCCGCCCTTCCCGGCCTTGTGGTGCTCTCCGACGTCTGGTGGTTCCGCTACTACACCAACGGCAACATCATTCCGTTGGACGGCCTCATCAAGCAGCTTGACGTCAAAATCGATGACTTCCAGAAGTCCCTCGTAGCGGACTACCAGTACGCCGACAAGCAGTGGGCGCTTCCCTACGGCCGTTCCACCCCCCTCTTCTACTACAACAAGGACCACTTCAACGCTGCCGGCCTTCCGGACCGGGCACCCAAGACCTGGCAGGAATTCGCTGACTGGGCTCCCAAACTCCAGGCAAGCACGGGCGCCAAGTACGCCTACATCTACCCCGCGCTGGCCGGCTACGCAGGATGGACGCTGCAGAACAACCTGTGGGGCTGGGGCGGCAGCTGGTCCAACGGATGGACCTTCAACTGCGATTCGGCTGAGTCCGTCACTGCCCTGCAGTGGGCGCAAGACTCTATCTACAAGGACAAGTGGGCCGGCGTCTCCTCCAAGAATGCGGCCGACGATTTCGCCGCAGGCATTACCTCAACCACGATCTCCTCCACTGGGGACCTTCTGGGTGTGCTGAAGTCCGCCAAGTTCAACGTCGGAGTCGGCTTCCTGCCGGGCGGTCCCAAGGCCGGGACCAACGTCTGCCCCACTGGCGGCGCCGGCCTCGGGATTCCCAGCGGTGTGAGCAAGGAGGTCCAGCTCGCGGCTGCCACCTTCCTGAAGTTCATGACCGAACCTGAAAACACGGCGGCCTTCTCAGCCGCGACCGGCTACATGCCCACCCGCGTTTCGGCGGACATGACGGCAGTCCTCGCAAAGACTCCTCAGATAAAGACCGCGATGGACCAGCTCGCAGTCACCAAGGTGCAGGACAACGCCAGGGTCTTCCTGCCCGGTGCCGATCAGGAGATGGCTAAGGCTGCCGCGAAGATCCTCACCCAGCAGGGCGACGTGAAGGCCACCATGACCGACCTCAAGACAACCCTCGAGGGCATCTACACCAAGGACGTGAAGCCGAAGCTCAAGAGCTAGAGATCGCGCTCGGACACGCAAAATCTCTGGCGACACCCGGATACGGATACGGGCGTCGCCAGGGATTTTCTGTATCGCTGGGGCCTTTGCGTGTCGTCAGGGAATCGGAACGGGTACGACGCCGAGCGGCATCAGCTGCTCTGCGCCGCCGTCGGGCGCGGAAAGCACCCAGATACCCTTTTCGTGGACGGCAACCGAGTGCTCCCACTGGCACGAACGCTTGCCGTCGGTGGTCACCACGGTCCAGTCGTCGTCGAGGGTGGCTGTTTCGATGCTGCCACGAACCAGCATGGGTTCGATGGCAAGGCACAATCCGGGCCTGATCTTCGGACCCCGGTGGGTGGTGCGATAGTTCAACACGTCAGGGGCCATGTGCATCTCCGAACCGATGCCGTGGCCCACATAGTCTTCCAGGATGCCCAGGGGCTTTCCCGGCACCGAGGAGACGTAGTCGTCCACCGCGTTGCCGATATCTCCCACAAACTTCCCCAAGGCCAAAGCAGCGATCCCCCGCCACATCGCGGCCTGGGTTACATCGGATAGCCGCTGGTCCTCTGGATCGGCCGTGCCGACTATCACGGTGCGCGCGGAGTCGGAGTGCCAACCATCGACGATCGCTCCGCCATCAATCGAAATGATGTCCCCGTCCTGAAGCACGCGGTCGCCAGGGATGCCATGGACCACTTCCTCATTGACGGAGGTGCAGATGGTGGCCGGGAAGCCGTGGTAACCGAGGAAATTCGACTTAGCTCCGGCGTCGTTCAGGACAGCCGCAAAGACGGCATCGAGCTGCCGCGTGGTGACGCCCGGTTTCGCAGCTGCAACGGTTGCGTCGAGCGCTCTGCTGAGGACCAATCCGGCCTCTTGCATCTTGCGCATTTGCTCATTGGTCTTGTATTCAATGCGGGGCTGGCCGAACGCCATGGTCTCCTCTTGGGGTGGGGTGCTTGTGATGGGATGCAGGACCAAATCACCCTGCCTACTCCTATTTTCCCGCATCAGCGGCGCTGCCCGAAACCGGAGCCATCAGTGATCCAGGACGGTACGGATTCTCGGTGATCGCGCACGGTGAAAAGAAAAGGGCGCGTCCCGGGCCGGGAGCATTTTCACTCCGGCGCGGGACACACCCTCTTCGACAATCATGCGGCGACTAGACGGCCTTGGTTGTCTCTATGGCCAACAAGACGCGGTCAGTGACCTCATCGATGCCGCCAATACCATCGACCTTGGTCAGGATGCCGCGATCGGCGTACCTGGCCACCACTGCTTCCGTCTGCTGGTGGTAGAGGTCCAGGCGATGGCGGATGACAGCTTCGTTGTCGTCCGAGCGTCCGGTCTCCTTGGCACGGCCCAGCAGGCGCGAGACAAGCTCCTCGTCGTCGGCCGTCAGCTGAAGCACGACGTCGAGCTTCTCTTCCGTGTCGGCGAGGATTTGGTCCAAGTAGTCCACCTGGGCGGTGGTGCGCGGGTATCCATCAAGCAGGAAGCCGTTTTCGACGTCGTTTTCGTTCAGTCGATCACGCACCATCTTGTTGGTCACGCTGTCCGGAACGAAATCACCGGCGTCCATGTACTTCTTGGCTTCGATACCCAGCGGGGTTTCGCCTTTGACGTTTGCACGGAAGATGTCGCCCGTGGAAATGGCGACTACGCCCAAGCGCTCGGAAATCCGCTCAGCTTGGGTTCCCTTGCCCGAACCCGGAGGTCCAATGATCAGCATTCTCGTCATCGCAAAAGCCCTTCGTAGTGACGTTGTTGTAGCTGCGCATCAATCTGCTTGACGGTCTCCAGGCCCACACCCACCATGATCAGAATTGACGTGCCACCGAACGGGAAGTTCTGGTTTGCGCTGATCAGGACAAGTGCAACCAACGGAATCAACGCCACGAAGCCCAAGTAGAAGGCTCCGGGGAGGGTGATCCTGGAAAGCACGTACTGCAGGTAGTCCGCGGTCGGTTTACCCGCCCGGATGCCCGGAATGAACCCACCGTACTTCTTCATGTTGTCGGAGACCTCTTCAGGATTGAAGGTGATCGCGACATAGAAGTAGGTGAAGAACACGATCATGACGAAGTACAACGCCATGTAGATGGGGTGGTCACCCTTGGTGAGGTTGTTGTTGATCCATTCAACCCATGGGGCCAGGGACTCTCCAGCCTTCGGCTGGTTGAACTGTGCAATCAGCCCGGGCAAGTAGAGCATCGAGGAAGCAAAGATAACGGGCACGACGCCGGCCATGTTCACCTTGATGGGAATGTATGTGCTGGTGCCGCCCACGGTGCGACGGCCGATCATACGCTTGGCGTACTGGACCGGAATGCGCCGCTGGGACTGTTCAACGAACACGACAAGTGCAACGGTCACCAAACCGATGATCAACACCATGAAGAAGGTGCCAGGGCCCTTGGAGTTCCAGATGGCACCCAAGGAGGTCGGAAAGCCGGCCGCAATGGAAGTGAAGATGAGCAGGGACATGCCGTTGCCCACGCCCTTCTCGGTGACGAGTTCACCCATCCACATGATGAGGCCCGTACCGGCCGTCAGCGTAATGATCACAAGAATCGTGGCGATGATGCTGGTGTCGGGGATGATCGGCAGCTGGCAGTTGGGCAGCAGCTGCCCGGAGCGTGCCAGGGACACCAGGGTGGTGGCGTTCAAAAGACCCAGCGCGATGGTCAGATAGCGCGTGTACTGCGTCAGCTTCGACTGGCCCGAGGCGCCTTCCTCATACAGCTGCTGGAACCGCGGAATGACCACGCGGAGCAACTGCACGATGATGCTGGCCGTGATGTACGGCATGATCCCCAAGGCAAAGATCGATACCTGCAGCAGTGCACCACCGCTGAACAGGTTCACGAGCTGGTAGAGGCCGCCCTGGTCCTGATTGCTTGACAAACATTGCTGAACATTTTGGTAGCTCACACCAGGCGAGGGGATAAAAGCGCCCAAGCGGAAGATTGTGATGATTCCCAGCGTGAACAACAACTTGCGTCGCAGATCAGGCGTTCGAAATGCCCGGCTGAATGCGCTTAGCAAGCGTCCTCCTGAGTTAAAAAGTCCAAGGGTGTCGAAGGGGTCATTGAAACCCAACACCCGAGTCTAACGGCTTCATGCGCCATGCGAACAATCGAGGGTCTGCGCCACATGAAAAAACTCCCGGTGCGAGAGGCCGAAGCCCCCGCACCGGGAGTCTATTTACAGCGGGCTGCGCCCCAAAGCCCCTTAGAGGGCAGTGGTGGTTCCGCCTGCTGCTGCGATCTTTTCAGCGGCGCTGGAAGAGAAAGCGTGGGCCGTGACGTCAACCTTGACGGTGATGTCGCCGGTGCCCAGCACCTTGACGGGCTGGTTCTTGCGAACGGCGCCCTTCTCGACCAAGGACTCGACGGTGACAACTCCACCTTCCGGGAACAGCTCATTGAGCTTGTCCAGGTTGACAACCTGGAACTCAACCCGGAACGGGTTCTTGAAGCCGCGGAGCTTCGGCAAGCGCATGTGCAGCGGCAGTTGGCCGCCGGCAAAGCCAGCCTTGACCTGGTAGCGGGCCTTAGTACCCTTGGTACCGCGACCGGCGGTCTTACCCTTGGAGCCTTCACCACGACCAACACGGGTCTTGGCAGTCTTGGCACCCGGGGCGGGACGCAGGTGGTGGACCTTCAGAGCGTTCTGCTTGTCAGCAGCCTCGTTCTGTGCCTTATCGGCAGTCTTGTTCTCAGCCATTACTTCGCCTCCTCTACATTCACGAGGTGCGGAACCGTGTTGAGCATTCCAACGGTCACGGCGTCAGCGGTACGGACAACGGTGTGTCCGATGCGCTTGAGGCCGAGGGACCGCAGGGTTTCGCGCTGGTTCTGCTTGGCGCCGATGACGCCCTTGATCTGGGTGATCTCCAACTGAGCGTCGGAGGGAGTCACGTTCTTAGCCATGACTAAACACCTGCCTTCTGGTTCTGGAGTGCGCGCACCAGAGCAGCCGGAGCGACCTCGTCCAGCGGCAAGCCACGACGGGCTGCCACGGAAGCGGGCTCTTCCAGACGCTTCAGAGCGTCAACAGTCGCGTGAACGATGTTGATGGCGTTCGAAGAACCGAGCGACTTGGAGAGAACGTCGTGGATACCGACGCATTCCAGTACCGCGCGGACCGGACCACCGGCGATAACACCGGTACCCGGCGAAGCCGGACGCAGCATGACAACGCCTGCTGCGGCCTCACCCTGCACGCGGTGCGGGATGGTGCTGCCAACGCGGGGAACGCGGAAGAAGGACTTCTTGGCTTCTTCAACGCCCTTTGCGATAGCTGCGGGAACTTCCTTGGCCTTGCCGTAGCCGACGCCAACCAGGCCGTTGCCGTCGCCAACGACGACGAGGGCGGTGAAGCTGAAGCGACGACCACCCTTGACGACCTTGGCAACACGGTTGATGGTCACAACGCGCTCTACGAACTGGCTCTTCTCGGCCTCGCGACCGCCGTCGCGGCCACCACGGCCACCACGGTCGCCGCGGCCCTGGCCACGGTCACCACGCTCGCCACGACGGCCGCCGCGGCGGTCGTCGGTGGCAGCAGCGGTCTCAGTTGCCTCAGCAGCTGCAGCTTCAGTCACCTGAATGTCCTTTTCGTTATTCTCAACGGTCACAGTGCCAGCCCACCTTCGCGAGCACCGTCAGCGACGGCGGCGATGCGGCCGTGGTACTTGTTACCACCGCGGTCGAAGACGACTGCTTCGATGCCGGCAGCCTTGGCACGCTCGGCAACGAGCTCGCCGACGCGCTTGGCCTTGGCAGTCTTGTCGCCGTCGAGTGCACGAAGGTCAGCTTCCAGGGTGGAAGCGTAAGCCACGGTTACACCCTTGGAGTCATCGACAACCTGGACGAAGATGTGGCGTGCGGAGCGGTTGACGACCAGACGAGGACGGACAGCCGTGCCGCTGATGCGCTTGCGGATACGAAGCTGGCGACGGCTGCGTGCAGCAGACTTGCTCTTGTTCGTGCGCTTCTTGTTAATTGCGATGGCCATGGTTTACTTACCAGCCTTTCCGACCTTGCGGCGGATAACTTCGCCTGCGTAACGGACACCCTTGCCCTTGTAGGGGTCGGGCTTGCGCAGCTTGCGAATGTTGGCAGCAACCTCGCCGACCTGCTGCTTGGAGATACCAGCGACGGAGAGCTTGGTCGGCCCCTCCACCGTGAAGGTAATGCCTTCGGGAGCGGAGACATTGACCGGGTGGCTGAAGCCGAGAGCGAACTCAAGGTCAGTACCCTTGGCCTGAACGCGGTAACCAGTACCCACGATTTCAAGCTTCTTTTCGTAGCCCTTGGTGACGCCCTCGATCATGTTGGCGATCAGGGTGCGGGTCAGGCCGTGGAGGGAACGCGAAGCGCGCTCGTCGTTCGGGCGGGTGACAGTCAAGGTGCTTTCGTCCAGGGTGACCTCGATCGGGCTGGCTACAGTGTGGCTCAGCTCGCCCTTGGTGCCCTTGACGTTGATGACAGAGCCATCAACCTTAACTTCAACGCCGGCAGGAACGGTGATGGGGAGACGTCCAATACGTGACATTATTCTCTTCCTTTCCCGTTACCAGACGTACGCGAGGACTTCGCCGCCCACGCCCTTCTTGCCGGCCTGCTTGTCAGTCAGGAGGCCGGAAGAGGTGGACAGGATTGCGATACCCAGGCCACCCAGCACGTGAGGCAGGTTGGTGGACTTCGCGTAAACGCGGAGACCAGGCTTGGAAATACGGCGGACACCAGCAATCGAACGCTCGCGGTTCGGACCGAACTTGAGGTCGATGGTCAGCTTCTTGCCGACCTCGGCTTCCTCTTCCTTCCAGGCAGCGATGTAGCCTTCTGCCTTCAGGATGTCGGCAACGCGTGCCTTGAGCTTGCTGTACGGCATGCTCACGGTGTCGTGGTATGCCGAGTTGGCGTTGCGCAGACGCGTAAGCATGTCTGCGACAGGATCTGTCATAGTCATTTGGGCTCTTGCCCTTCCTCGTAATGGTTTCCGCGTTGGCTCTTAGGCAGCCGCGGCCGGACCTACTACGTAGTTATTAGTCTTCGGATTTGAACGGGAAACCAAGCGCCTTGAGCAGCGCGCGGCCTTCGTCATCGGTCTTTGCAGTGGTAACGACCGTGATGTCCATGCCGCGTACGCGGTCGATGGAGTCCTGGTCGATTTCGTGGAACATAACCTGCTCGGTCAGACCGAAGGTGTAGTTGCCGTTACCGTCGAACTGCTTGCCGTTGAGACCGCGGAAGTCGCGGATACGGGGCAGGGCGAGGGACACGAGGCGGTCCACGAATTCCCACATACGGTCTCCACGCAGGGTTGCGTGTGCACCGATGGGCATGCCTTCGCGCAGCTTGAACTGGGCGATGGACTTGCGGGCCTTGGTTACCTGCGGCTTCTGGCCGGTGATCAGGGTGAGGTCGCGGACGGCGCCGTCGATCAGCTTGGAGTCCTTGGCGGCATCTCCAACACCCATGTTCACAACAACCTTCACGAGGCGGGGAACCTGGTTCACGTTCGCGTACTTGAATTCCTCAACCAGGGTCTGCTTGATGGAATCGGCGTACTTCGTCTTCAGACGCGGAACGATCTTCGTTTCGACCGAAGTCTCAGACAGTGTCTCACTCATCAGATGTCCTTCCCGGATGCCTTGGACACGCGGACACGGACGGTCTTGGAGACGCCGTCCTTCTCAACGGTCTCGAGACGGAAACCAACGCGGGTCGGCTTCTTGGTCGAGGGGTCAACAAGAGCAACGTTAGAGACGTGGATCGGGGCCTCAACGACCTCGATGCCACCGGTCTTGGTGCCGCGCTGCGACTGACCGACCTTGGTGTGCTTGGTGACGCGGTTGATGCCTTCTACCAGGATGCGGTTGGCTTCCGGGTAGACGCGCAAGACCTTGCCTTGCTTGCCGCGGTCGCCGCCGCGCTCCTGCTTGGCTCCGGTGATGACCTGAACGAGGTCACCCTTCTTGATTTTAGCCATGGACTAAAGCACCTCCGGGGCCAGCGAGACGATCTTCATGAACTTCTTGTCACGGAGTTCACGACCAACCGGGCCGAAGATACGGGTACCGCGAGGGTCGCCGTCGTTCTTCAGAATCACAGCTGCGTTCTCGTCAAACTTGATGTAGGAACCATCCGCACGGCGGCGTTCCTTCTTAGTGCGAACGATGACAGCCTTGACGACGTCACCCTTCTTTACGTTGCCGCCCGGGATAGCGTCCTTGACGGTTGCGACGATGACGTCGCCAATGCCTGCGTAGCGACGACCGGACCCACCGAGAACGCGAATGGTAAGGATTTCCTTAGCACCCGTGTTGTCGGCGACCTTAAGTCGCGACTCCTGCTGAATCAATTTTTACTCCTTGCGTCGCGCCGGTTCTCAGACCGAAATGAAGCATACGGAATGAGCCTTGCGGAACGGTTGATCGGGGTGTCTCTTGACCTGCCTGGATTTTGCCAGTACAGGCCTAAACTCCCGTGCCGCCAGCATCAGCTTCCCTTGCGGAAATAACTGCGCGGGGCAGTATGCCGCGGCACGATTGTTTACGAGGTGGTTGTTGACGCACAACTGGCGCCATACAAACTCAATATCCTAGCACGTTTTACGCTATGGACTGAAACGCAGAAAGGCCCGCATTCCTTCCGGAATACGGGCCTTCCTACCAATCCATGTCGCTGCCGGACAGGGCCCGGCGCGGGATTACTTAGCCTTTTCGAGGATCTCGACCAGGCGCCACCGCTTGGTAGCGGAGAGTGGGCGAGTCTCAGAGATCAGAACGAGGTCGCCGATACCGGCGGCATTCTGCTCATCGTGAGCCTTGACCTTCGAGGTGCGGCGAATGACCTTGCCGTACAGAGCGTGCTTCACGCGGTCTTCAACCTGAACAACGATGGTCTTTTCCATCTTGTCAGAGACAACGTAGCCGCGACGCGTCTTACGGTAACCGCGCTGTTCAGCGCTGGCTGCTGCTTCCGTCACAGTTTCCTTCTGTTCGCTCACTTGTCGTCCTCCCCAGCCTCAGCTTCGGCCTTTTCAGCCTTGGCTGCTGCCTTCTTGGACTTCTTTTCTTCCTTGGCTTCCACAACCGGTGCGGCAACCTCGGCACGAATGCCCAGCTCACGCTCACGGAGAACGGTGTAGATACGTGCGATGTCCTTCTTTACCGCGCGCAGACGACCGTGGTTCTCCAGCTGTCCGGTGGCGGACTGGAAACGCAGGTTGAACAGCTCTTCCTTGGACTTGCGGAGTTCTTCAACGAGACGCTCGTTGTCGAAACCGTCCAGCTGTGCGGGTGCGAGATCCTTCGACCCTACTGCCATTTCTATTCACCACCTTCGCGACGCACAATGCGTGCCTTCAACGGCAGCTTGTGGATTGCCAGGCGCAGTGCCTCGCGAGCTACCTCTTCATTGACACCGGCGAGTTCGAAGAGAACACGGCCCGGCTTGACGTTTGCGACCCACCATTCCGGAGAACCCTTACCGGAACCCATGCGGGTTTCGGCCGGCTTCTTCGTCAGCGGACGGTCCGGATAGATGTTGATCCAAACCTTGCCGCCACGCTTGATGTGGCGGGTCATCGCGATACGGGCAGACTCGATCTGACGGTTCGTGACGTAGGCCGGGCTCAGAGCCTGGATGCCGTACTCACCGAAAGTGACCTTGGTGCCGCCCGTTGCAGCGCCGGAACGACCCGGGTGGTGCTGCTTACGGTGCTTGACTCGACGTGGGATAAGCATTTAAGCCTGTCCTCCTTCTGCTGCGGGAGCAGCAGCTTCAGCTGCCGGAGCCTCTGCAGCAACAGGTGCTGCGTCAGCTGCCGGGCGGTCGGTACGACGACGGCGGTCACCACGGTCAGCGCCACCCGGGCGCCCCGGACGGTCGCTCGGACCGCGGCCGCGGGACGGAGCAGCAGCTGCCTGCTGAGCCAGTTCCTTGGCAGTGACGTCGCCCTTGTAGATCCAGACCTTCACGCCGATGCGGCCGAAGGTGGTCTTGGCTTCGTAGAAGCCGTAGTCGATGTTCGCACGCAGGGTGTGCAGGGGCACACGGCCTTCGCGGTAGAACTCCGAGCGGGACATTTCTGCGCCACCCAGTCGACCGGAGCAAGCGATACGGATGCCCTTGGCACCCGCGCGCTGTGCGGACTGCATGGCCTTCTTCATCGCACGGCGGAAAGCCACGCGGGAAGTCAGCTGCTCGGCAACGCCCTGGGCAACAAGCTGGGCTTCCATCTCGGGGTTCTTGACCTCGAGGATGTTCAGCTGGACCTGCTTGCCGGTGAGCTTTTCGAGCTCGCCGCGGATGCGGTCTGCTTCTGCACCGCGGCGGCCGATGACGATACCCGGGCGGGCCGTGTGGATGTCCACGCGGACACGGTCACGGGTACGTTCGATTTCGACCTTGGCGATACCGGCGCGTTCCATGCCCGTGGACATGAGCTGGCGGATGCGGATGTCTTCGCGAACGAAGTCCTTGTACCGCTGGCCCGCCTTGGTGCTGTCAGCAAACCAGTGCGATACGTGATCGGTGGTGATGCCGAGTCGGAACCCGTGCGGGTTTACTTTCTGTCCCACTTAGCGAGCCTCCTCTTTCTCCGGGGTAGCGACTACCACGGTGATGTGGCTCGTGCGCTTCTTGATCTGAAATGCGCGACCCTGAGCACGCGGCTGGAACCGCTTCATGGTCGGGCCTTCATCAACAAACGCTTCGCTGATGTAGAGGTCTCCTTCGTCAAAGGCAACGCCATCGCGGTCCGCGAGGACCCGGGCATTCGCCATTGCCGACTGAACTACCTTGAATACCGGCTCCGAAGCTGCCTGTTCGGCAAACTTCAGAATTGCCAGAGCCTCATTCGCTTGCTTACCACGAACAAGGTTGACGACGCGCCGGGCCTTCATAGGCGTTACGCGGATGTGACGCGCAATAGCCTTGGCTTCCATTGCTTTCCTTCTCTCGTCTAAGCCGTAGAGCGAGCGCCTTAGCGGCGCTTGCCCTTACGGTCGTCCTTGACATGGCCGCGGAATGTCCGCGTGGGAGCGAATTCGCCGAGCTTGTGCCCGACCATCGACTCAGTGACAAACACCGGAATGTGCTTGCGTCCATCGTGAACGGCAATCGTGTGACCCAGCATGTCCGGGACGATCATCGAACGGCGGGACCAGGTCTTGATGACGTTCTTGGTGCCCTTTTCGTTTTCCCTGGCGACCTTCACAAAGAGGTGCTGGTCTACGAAAGGACCTTTTTTCAGGCTGCGTGGCATGTGTCCAGGCTCCTATCGCTTGTTCTTGCCAGTACGGCGGCGACGAACAATAAGCTTGTCGCTCTCTTTGTTGGGGCGGCGGGTGCGGCCTTCACGCTTACCGTTCGGGTTGACCGGGTGACGTCCACCGGAAGTCTTACCTTCACCACCACCGTGCGGGTGATCGACCGGGTTCATGGCGACACCACGGACGGTCGGGCGAACGCCCTTCCAACGCATACGGCCGGCCTTGCCCCAGTTGATGTTCGACTGCTCGGCGTTGCCAACCTCGCCGACGGTTGCGCGGCAGCGCACGTCGACGTTGCGGATTTCACCGGAAGGCAGACGCAGCTGGGCGAAACGGCCTTCCTTGGCGACGAGCTGAACCGAAGCACCTGCGGAACGGGCCATCTTGGCGCCGCCACCCGGACGCAGTTCAACTGCGTGGATGGTGGTACCAACCGGGATGTTGCGCAGCGGCAGGTTGTTGCCCGGCTTGATGTCAGCGTCGGGGCCAGCCTCGACGAAGTCACCCTGGGACAGCTTGTTCGGGGCGATGATGTAACGCTTGGTGCCATCAACGTAGTGCAGGAGGGCGATGCGAGCCGTGCGGTTCGGATCGTACTCGATTTCGGCAACGCGGGCGTTGACGCCGTCCTTGTCGTGACGACGGAAGTCGATCAGACGGTACTGGCGCTTGTGCCCACCACCCTTGTGACGGGTGGTGATCTTACCGGTGTTGTTACGGCCGCCAGTCTTGTGCAGCGGACGCAGCAACGACTTTTCCGGAGTCGATCGCGTGATTTCGGAGAAGTCGGCTACGCTCGAGCCGCGACGGCCCGGGGTAGTCGGCTTGTATTTACGGATTCCCATAATTCATTTCCTCGTTAAAGTGGTCTCCGCTACGCGAGCGGACCGCCGAAGATGTCGATTGTGCCTTCTTTGAGGGTGACAATTGCACGCTTGGTGCTCTTGCGCTGTCCCCAGCCGAATTTGGTGCGCTTGCGCTTACCGGCACGGTTGATGGTGTTGATCGATTCGACCTTGACGGAGAAAATCTTCTCCACGGCCAGCTTGATCTCAGCCTTGTTCGAGCGGGGGTCCACCAGGAAGGTGTACTTACCCTCGTCGATCAGGCCGTAGCTCTTTTCCGAAACGACGGGTGCAATGACGACGTCGCGCGGGTCTTTGATGGTGGCTGCACTCACTTGGCATCCTCCTCGTTCTTTGCCTTGTCAGCGATGAAAGCCTCGAACGCAGCCTTGGTGAAGACCACGTCGTCGGAAACCAGCACGTCGTAGGTGTTCAGCTGGTCTGCGTACAGAACGTGAACATCTGCGAGGTTGCGCACGGACAGTGCTGCGACGTCGTTTGCGCGCTCGATCACAACGAGCAGGTTCCTGCGCTCAGAGACTGCACGCAGTGCGGCCAATGCTGCCTTGGAGGACGGCTTGGTGCCCTCGACCAGTTCAGCAACGACGTGGATGCGTCCGTTACGTGCGCGGTCAGAGAGGGCGCCACGCAGTGCGGCAGCCTTCATCTTCTTGGGGGTGCGCTGGCTGTAGTCACGCGGCGTCGGGCCGTGGACGATGCCACCACCGGTCATGTGAGGAGCACGGATGGAACCCTGACGGGCGCGCCCGGTGCCCTTCTGCTTGAACGGCTTGCGGCCTGCACCGGAGACTTCGGCGCGGGTCTTGGTCTTGTGGGTACCCTGGCGAGCAGCAGCGAGCTGTGCGACGACGACCTGGTGCAGCAACGGCACGTTGGTCTGGACATCGAAGATCTCTGCAGGCAGGTCTACCTTGACAGTGCTAGTCATTGAACTAGGCTCCCTTCACGGCGGTGCGTACGAGGACGACCTGGCCGCGGGCGCCGGGAACGGCACCCTTGATAAGGAGCAGCGACTTCTCAACGTCAACGGCGTGAACCGTGAGGTTCAGCGTGGTGTGACGTTCTGCGCCCATGCGGCCGGCCATTTTCAGACCCTTGAAGACGCGGCTCGGGGTGGATGCGCCACCGATGGAACCGGGCTTGCGGTGGTTCTTGTGCGCACCGTGGGAGGCTCCAACGCCGTGGAAGCCGTGACGCTTCATAACACCGGCGAAGCCTTTACCCTTGCTGGTGCCGACGACGTCGATCTTCTGACCGGCTTCGAAGAGCTCCACAGAAAGCTCCTGACCCAGTTCGTAAGATGCGGCGTCTGCAGTGCGCAGTTCGACGACGTGGCGGCGGGGGGTTACGCCAGCCTTTTCAAAGTGACCAGCCAAGGGCTTGGTGACCTTGCGGGGATCGATCTGGCCGTAGCCGATCTGAACGGCGACATAGCCATCAGTCTCTGCGTTGCGCAGCTGGGTGATGACGTTCGAGTCAGCCTGGACGACAGTGACGGGGATGAGCTTGTTGTTCTCGTCCCAGACCTGGGTCATGCCGAGCTTCGTGCCCAGCAGGCCCTTTACGTTACGGGTTGCGGTCATAGTTTTCTCAGCACCTCCCTACAGCTTGATTTCGATGTTCACGTCGGCCGGCAGGTCGAGACGCATAAGCGAGTCGACAGCCTTGGGCGTGGGGTCGATGATGTCGATCAGACGCTTGTGAGTACGCATTTCAAAGTGCTCACGGCTGTCCTTGTACTTGTGGGGAGAGCGGATAACGCAGTACACGTTCTTCTCCGTCGGCAGCGGCACGGGGCCGACTACCGTTGCGCCTGCGCGCGTGACCGTCTCAACGATCTTCCGCGCTGAAACATCAATGACCTCGTGGTCATATGACTTCAGCCGGATGCGGATTTTTTGTCCCGCCATGTCGCCTGACTCTCTTTCAGTCTGTGCTGCCCTCGATTAAAGGCTGCCCTGTTCACTTACGTGTTGTATGTGGCTGCCGAAGCATTTGAAGCAGTACTACCACCCGCCGCACAAGCTGAATCCGGAGGGATCCGGGTTCCTCAACTTGCCGGTGTAACCGACCCCCGCGGTCGGGCGTGTCGCGATTTCCACGCACACGCGTCCGAATTCCTTGGGGGATCTGGGTTATGTTTGGGCTTCAGCTTGGACCCTGACATCCGGCATTATCCGGATCGGGACACGAAGAAGCGCTTGAACAACTCACCTAGTATGCCCGAATTCCTCGGCAGAAGCCAATTGAGGCCCGTGGACCATTGCCATCGACTCTTGCCGTCAGGATGATAGGGGCATGACTGTCCAAGATGCTGCCACGGTGGGGGAGCTCGCGGAGCGCATCCGGCCGGGCTTCACCTTGGGCGTCGCTTCAGCAGCCTTCCAGATCGAGGGATCGCTCACAGCCGATGGACGCGGACCGTCCAGTTGGGATGCGTTTGCCGAGAAGCCGGGCGCAATCGTCGACGGCCACTCCCCCGCAGTTGCCTGCGACCACTACAACCGGGCTGACGAGGACATCGCCCTCATGCAGGACCTGGGCGTGGATTCCTACCGACTCTCCCTCTCCTGGCCGCGGATCCAGCCGAGCGGCAAGGGACCGATCAACCAGCAGGGCCTGGACTTCTACGATCGGCTGATCGACAAGCTCTTGAAGGCCGGCATCTCCCCCATGGTGACCCTCTTCCACTGGGACACCCCCCTGCCACTGGAACACGACGGCGGTTGGCTGACGCGTTCGACGGCGGAACGTTTCGCCGAATACTCCGCTGCGGCCGCCGGCCGCTTCGGCGACCGGGTGGCGCAATGGGTCACGCTGAACGAACCGGTTTCCGTCGCATTGCAAGGTTATGCCTTGGGCGTCCATGCTCCAGGTAGGCGCTTGCTTTTCGACGCGTTGCCTGCCGCGCACCACCAATTGTTGGGGCATGGTTTGGCTGTCCAGGCCTTGCGGGCGGAAGGCGTTGCGGGCGCCATCGGCGTTGCCAACATGCATTCGCCGGTCCGGCCCGCGAGCAAGCGCCTCACGGACGGCCTCATGTCGAAAGCCTTCGACCTCGTTTTCAACCGCGTTTATGCGGATCCGATCCTGCTCGGGCACTATCCGAAGCCGCCACTGCAGGTGAGGCCGTGGTTCCGCGCTCTGGGAAACGTCTCGGACGAGGATCTCAAGACTATCCACCAGCCGCTGGATTTCTATGGCGTCAACTACTACTACCCCGTCAAGATAGCTTCGGGCCGTGGGGACGGAACCACACCGGGCAACCATGCCGACATGATGACCAAGCTGCCGTTCCATCTGGCGGCCTTTCCCGAATACCAATCCACGGGATTCGGCTGGCCCGTGGCTCCCGAACATCTAGGTATCCTGCTGCGTGAGCTCAAAGACCGCTACGGAGCTGCGCTGCCTCCACTGTTCATCACAGAGAGCGGTGCGAGCTTCCCGGAGCCGGACCACACCGCGGGTCCAGTCCATGACTCCGACCGCATCGATTACCTTGCTTCGCACCTCGGCCACGCATTGCGTGCCACGGCACCGGGCGGGATCGCCCACGACGTGGAACTACTGGGCTACTATGTCTGGACCCTGCTGGACAACTTCGAATGGGCCGCCGGCTATTCGCAGCGATTCGGGCTGGTTCACGTGGACTTCGACACCCTCGAGAGAACCCCCAAGGACTCCTTCTACTGGTACAAGTCCCTCAGCAGGGCGCGCCGGAGCTGACGCAAAGTCCTTGATGGACCGAGCGTGCTAAATCACTCTTTCTTATTCGCCCTGTTGATTCGCTTGGCACGATCGATTTCGCGGCGGAAGTACTTCCTCCCCCACGAGACCCCGACCGCTATCACCACAACCACGAGCAGAAAAATGAGCCATCCCATTCCGCATTCCTCCTTTGGGCCAACGCTATCAGGGCGCAGTCCGCATCCGGCAGTGCAGACGTGCACTCCCGGGCCCAGACGCGCGCTCACTTATGCCGCCCCCGCCGGACGCTCGTACAGCCGAAGTAACGTTTGCAGCGAGACTACCTCCGACGGATTCATCGTTGAGGCACAAGAAGCCGCAATGGATCGTGCCTGACAGCCGTCTGTAGGCATTTTGCGCGATCCGAGCCGCTCAGCGAAAAAGACGACAAAGAATAACCCCGCCACACAGTGACGGGGTTATTCTTTGGTTTGCTGCCGGCCGACAAGCGGCCGGCACTTCACCGATCTACAAGTAGGAGCTACTTGAGGATCTTGGTGACACGTCCCGAACCAACGGTGCGGCCACCTTCACGGATTGCGAAGCCGAGGCCCTCTTCCATAGCGATCGGCTGGATGAGCTCAACGGTCATCTCAGTGTTGTCGCCAGGCATAACCATTTCCGTGCCTTCCGGCAGGGTGATAACGCCGGTTACGTCCGTGGTACGGAAGTAGAACTGCGGGCGGTAGTTCGAGTAGAACGGGTTGTGACGTCCGCCTTCGTCCTTGGAAAGGATGTAGACGTTGGCCTCGAAGTCGGTGTGCGGGGTGATGGAACCCGGCTTGACGACAACCTGGCCACGCTCGACGTCGTCGCGCTTCAGACCGCGGAGCAGGAGGCCACAGTTCTCGCCGGCCCATGCTTCGTCGAGCTGCTTGTGGAACATCTCGATACCGGTAACGGTGGTCTTCTGGACCGGACGGATACCAACGATTTCAACTTCAGAGTTGATCGCGAGGGTACCACGCTCGGCGCGACCCGTAACAACGGTGCCACGACCGGTGATCGTGAAGACGTCTTCGATCGGCATCAGGAACGGCTTGTCGCGGTCACGAACGGGGTCCGGAACCGAGTTGTCGACAGCTTCCATGAGGTCCTCGACGGACTTGACCCAAACCGGGTCGCCTTCGAGTGCCTTGAGGCCGGAAACGCGGACAACCGGAGCGTCGTCGCCATCAAAGCCCTGAGCGCTGAGCAGCTCGCGAACTTCCATTTCAACGAGGTCGAGAAGCTCTTCGTCGTCGACCATGTCGGACTTGTTCAGCGCGACCAGCAGGTAGGGAACACCAACCTGGCGGGCGAGCAGAACGTGCTCGCGGGTCTGAGCCATCGGGCCGTCAGTGGCGGCAACCACGAGGATCGCACCGTCCATCTGGGCAGCACCGGTGATCATGTTCTTGATGTAGTCAGCGTGACCCGGAGCGTCTACGTGTGCGTAGTGGCGCTTCTCGGTCTGGTACTCAACGTGGGAGATGTTGATGGTAATACCACGCTGGCGCTCTTCCGGAGCAGAGTCAATCGACGCGAAGTCGCGCTGCTCGTTGAGAGTGGGGTACTTGTCGTACAGCACCTTGGAAATGGCGGCAGTCAGCGTCGTCTTACCGTGGTCAACGTGACCAATGGTGCCGATGTTGACGTGCGGCTTAGTCCGCTCGAACTTTGCCTTTGCCACAGGTTCCTCCTAGAACGATTTCAAGTGAGTTGCTCCTCGGCCGCGCTTTTCGCGGCAGAAACTCCAGCAAGTCTACTTGGGGGCTTTGGATTTGGTGAAATTGCAGATTCAGGGGCCAATGCTGGTACCTGGAGTCTGTTCGTGCAGGGACCGGACTGCAGCCTGGGCCAAAGCCCGGCCACCCGCACTGAATGCCTTCCCGGAACGGGCCAGCATCCTGGTTAATCCGTCGGTGATTACTCGCCGCGGTTCTTCTGGATGATCTCGTCGGCAACTGCCTTCGGGACCTCGGCGTAGCTGTTGAACGTCATGGAGTACACAGCACGGCCCTGGGTCTTCGAACGCAGGTCACCGATGTATCCGAACATGCCGGACAACGGAACGTGCGCACGGATCACCTTGACACCAGCGGCATCTTCCATGGACTGCATCTGGCCACGGCGGGAGTTGAGGTCACCGATTACTTCACCCATGTATTCCTCAGGGGTGCGGACCTCAACATCCATCAGCGGTTCGAGCAGAACGGGGTTAGCCTTGCGTGCAGCTTCCTTGAAAGCCATACGGCCGGCGATCTTGAATGCCATTTCCGAGGAGTCAACATCGTGGTACGCGCCGTCGATCAGCGTGGCCTTGATGCCGACAACCGGGTAGCCGGCCAGAACGCCGTCGTTGAGCGCATCCTGGATGCCCGCGTCAACGGACGGGATGTACTCGCGGGGCACGCGGCCACCCGTGACCTTGTTCTCGAACGCGTAGAGTTCGCCGTCGGAGGTGTCCATCGGCTCAATAGCGATCTGGATCTTCGCGAACTGACCCGAACCACCGGTCTGCTTCTTGTGCGTGTAGTCGTGACGCTCTACAGCGCGCTTGATGGTTTCGCGGTAAGCAACCTGCGGCTTGCCAACGTTTGCCTCGACCTTGAATTCGCGGCGCATGCGGTCCACCAGGATGTCCAGGTGGAGCTCGCCCATGCCGGCGATGATGGTCTGACCGGTGTCCTCGTTGAGGGAAACCTGGAAGGTCGGGTCCTCAGCGGAGAGTTTCTGGATAGCCGTGGAGAGCTTCTCCTGGTCACCCTTGGTGTTCGGCTCGATCGCAACCGAGATCACGGGCTCCGGGAAGCTCATGGACTCGAGGACAATCTGGTTGTTCGGGTCGCACAGGGTGTCGCCCGTGGTGGTGTCCTTCAGACCGATAGCTGCGTAGATGTGGCCAGCGGTAGCGCCTTCAACAGGCATTTCCTTGTTGGCGTGCATCTGGAACAGCTTGCCGATGCGCTCCTTCTTGCCCTTGGTGGAGTTGACCACCTGGGCACCTGCTTCTACGTGACCGGAGTACACGCGGATGAAGGTGAGCTGGCCGAAGAACGGGTGCGCGGCAATCTTGAACGCCAGGGCCGAGAACGGCTCGTCGGCAGAAGGCTTGCGGGTGAGCTCCTTCTCTTCGTCGCGCGGGTCGTGACCGACCATGGGCGGGACGTCGAGCGGGTTCGGCAGGAAGTCAACAACAGCATCCAGCATCGGCTGCACGCCGCGGTTCTTGAAGGCAGAACCACAGAGAACCGGGTAGAGCTCGGAGTTGATGGTCATCTTGCGGATGCCGGCCTTGAGCTCCTCGACAGTGAGTTCTTCACCTTCGAGGTACTTCTCCATGAGTTCTTCGGAAGCCTCGGCAACAGTCTCGACGAGCTGCGCACGGTATTCCTCAGCCTTGGCCTGGAGATCAGCGGGGATCTCCTGGACCTCGTACTTGGCGCCCATGGTGACGTCACCCTTGGCATCGCCCGGCCACACCAGGGCGCGCATCTCAAGGAGATCCACGACGCCGATGAAGTCGTTCTCAGCACCGATCGGCAGCTGGATAACCAGCGGCTTGGCGCCGAGGCGGCTGATGATGGTGTCTACGGTGAAGTAGAAGTCAGCGCCGAGCTTGTCCATCTTGTTGACGAAGCAGATACGCGGCACGTTGTACTTGTCAGCCTGACGCCACACAGTCTCGGACTGCGGCTCGACGCCTTCCTTGCCGTCGAAGACAGCAACTGCACCGTCGAGGACGCGCAGCGAGCGCTCGACCTCAACCGTGAAGTCCACGTGGCCCGGGGTGTCGATGATGTTGATCTGGTTCTTGTCCCAGAAGCAGGTGACGGCGGCAGACGTGATGGTAATGCCGCGTTCCTTTTCCTGTTCCATCCAGTCGGTCGTCGAAGCGCCGTCGTGCGTTTCGCCGATCTTGTGGTTCACACCTGTGTAAAACAGAATGCGCTCGGTGGTAGTGGTCTTGCCGGCATCGATGTGGGCCATGATGCCGATGTTGCGGACCTTGCTAAGGTCGGTAAGCACGTCCTGTGCCACGGTGTCTCCCTTTCGGATGGACTACACGTTCGCCGCCAGCTCAAAGAGCCGGCGGCGTCCGGGAAGTTTTACCAGCGGTAGTGTGCGAAGGCCTTGTTCGACTCGGCCATCTTGTGGGTGTCTTCGCGACGCTTCACAGCGGCACCGAGACCGTTGGACGCATCCAGGATTTCGTTCTGGAGGCGCTCGGTCATCGTCTTCTCGCGGCGTGCCTTGGAGTAGCCAACGAGCCAGCGGAGGGCGAGGGCGGTGGAGCGGCCCGGCTTGACCTCAACGGGAACCTGATAGGTAGCGCCACCGACACGGCGGGAGCGAACCTCAAGGGAAGGCTTGACGTTATCCATGGCCTTCTTGAGGGCGGCGACGGGGTCGCCACCGGACTTGGCGCGTGCACCTTCGAGGGCACCGTAAACGATGCGCTCTGCGGTGGACTTCTTGCCGTCGACCAGAACCTTGTTGATCAGCTGGGTGACCAACGGGGAACCGTAAACGGGATCGGAAACTAGCGGCCGCTTCGGGGCCGGACCCTTGCGAGGCATATTACTTCTTCTCCATCTTTGCGCCGTAGCGGCTGCGGGCCTGCTTGCGGTTCTTGACACCCTGGGTATCGAGGGCACCACGGACGATCTTGTAACGGACACCGGGAAGGTCCTTCACGCGACCACCACGGACGAGCACGATGGAGTGCTCCTGAAGGTTGTGGCCAACACCGGGGATGTAGGCGGTAACTTCAACGCCACCGTTGAGGCGCACACGTGCAACCTTACGCAGAGCCGAGTTCGGCTTCTTCGGGGTGGTCGTGTAAACGCGGGTGCAAACACCGCGGCGCATCGGGCTGCCCTTAAGCGCGGGAGCCTTGGTCTTGGAGACCTTAGGCGTGCGGCCCTTGCGGACCAGCTGGTTAATCGTAGGCACTTTCGTGTTCTCCGTTGGTTTGATCTCTGCCCCCACGCCCGGGCGTCAGCCTGGGTTTACGTGAGAGCTTTGGCGTTGTCCCTGCGGCCTGGGCCCGAGGACCCGAAGGGCGTGCAAAAGTGCGGCATTCGTTGCGCACGTAGCCCGCAACCCGGAAACAGGCTCCACCCAACATCATGAGAACAAAACCAAAATGATGCCGCGGCGGCCTTCATCCACTGCCACACAGAACAATTACACAAATTCTAGCATGGCTTGATCGGAGGGCTTAATCGGGTGTATGGGGTCGAACGACGACGGCGGCCCCCTTCCGCCGTCGTCGGGCACCAAACGGGAAGGACCCCGCACTCATCGAGTGCGGGGTCCTACCTTGACTTGAATACTAAGGGCAGGGCGGCAGGGTCCCTACGTGGCGCGGAACGCGACACGAAAGGGCCCGCCGTGCCCGTTCTTAGCGGAAGTCGTTGCCGAGATCGTAGTCATCCAACGGGATGGCGTGGAACTCGGGAGCTCCGTCGCCGCCCAGGGCGTCGTACGAGAAGTCGGTGAAGGCGCTGGGGCCCGTGAACAGGCTTGCCTTCGCTTCTTCAGTCGGCTCCACGGTGACCTCGGTGTAACGGGGAAGACCCGTACCGGCCGGGATGAGCTTACCGATGATGACGTTCTCCTTGAGGCCGAGCAGCGGATCGCTCTTGCCTTCCATGGCAGCCTGCGTCAGGACGCGGGTGGTCTCCTGGAAGGAAGCAGCCGACAGCCAGGACTCGGTTGCCAGAGATGCCTTGGTGATACCCATGAGTTCCGGGCGACCGGAAGCCGGGGTACGGCCCTCGGACACCACGCGACGGTTCTCGTCTTCGAAGCGGCTGCGCTCAGCGAGCTCGCCCGGAAGCAGCTCGGAGTCGCCGGATTCGATGACGGTCACGCGGCGCAGCATCTGACGGACGATGACTTCCACGTGCTTGTCGTGGATGCCAATGCCCTGGCTGCGGTAAACGCCCTGGACCTCGTCCACCAGGAACTTCTGGGCGGCACGCGGACCCATGATGCGCAGAACCTGCTTCGGGTCCACAGGACCGTTGATCAGCTTCTGGCCGACGCTCACGTGCTCGCCATCCTCAATGAGGAGGCGGGAACGGCGGAGCACCGGGTAGGCGATCTCCTCCGAGCCATCGTCCGGGGTGATGATGAGGCGCATCTGGCGCTCGGACTCTTCGATGGCGATGCGGCCGGCTGCCTCAGCAATCGGTGCGACACCCTTCGGAGTACGGGCTTCGAAGAGCTCCTGGATACGGGGCAGACCCTGGGTGATGTCGTCGCCACCGCTGGCGGAAACAGCACCACCGGTGTGGAACGTACGCATGGTCAGCTGCGTACCGGGTTCACCGATGGACTGTGCGGCGATGATACCGACGGCCTCTCCGATGTCCACGGTCTTGCCGGTGGCCAGCGAACGGCCGTAGCAAAGCGCACAAGTGCCGACCTTCGACTCACACGTGAGCACGGAACGGACCTTGACCTCGGTGATGCCCGCTGCGAGCAGCTCGGCAATGACGACGTCGCCGCAGTCGGTGCCGGCAGCTGCCAGCACGGCACCCTTGGAGTCGACGACGTCGACGGCGAGGGTACGTGCGTAGGCGCTGTTCTCGACGTTCTCGTCAAGGACCAGCTCACCGTTGGAGTCCGGCACGGCGATTGCGGTCATGAGACCACGCTCGGTGCCACAGTCCTCTTCACGGACGATGACGTCCTGCGAAACGTCCACCAGACGACGGGTCAAGTAACCCGAGTTGGCTGTACGCAGGGCGGTGTCGGCCAGGCCCTTACGGGCACCGTGGGTGGCGATGAAGTATTCCAGCACCGACAGGCCCTCGCGGTACGAGGACTTGATCGGACGCGGGATGATTTCACCCTTCGGGTTGGCCACAAGACCACGGATACCCGCGATCTGGCGGACCTGCATCCAGTTACCACGTGCACCGGAGGACACCATGCGGTTGATGGTGTTCATCGGGGACAGGCTGTCGCGCATCGCCTGGGCGATCTCGTTCGTGGCCTTGTTCCAGATCTCGATCAGTTCCTGGCGACGCTCGTCGTCGTCGATCAGGCCCTTGTCGTACTGGCCCTGGATCTTGGCAGCCATGGTCTCGTAACCAGCCAGGATGGCGGGCTTGGAGGTAGGCACCTCGATATCGGAGATTGCCACGGTGACGCCCGAGCGGGTGGCCCAGTAGAAACCGGCGTCCTTCAGGTTGTCCAGCGTTGCGGCGGTGACAACCTTCGGGTAGCGCTCTGCCAGGTCGTTGACGATCCTGGAAAGCTCGCCCTTGTCGGCAACAGCCTCAACCCACGGGTAGTCCTCCGGAAGGGTCTCGTTGAAGAGAACCTGGCCGAGGGAGGTCTGGACCAGTGCGGTCTGACCCGGCTCCCAGCCTTCCGGAGCTTCCCAGCCGGCGTAAGGAACAAAGCCCTCAAGACGGATCTTGACCTGGGAGTTCAAGTGCAGCTCCCGGGCGTCGTAAGCCATGATGGCTTCCGCAACCGAGGAGAAGATCCGGCCTTCGCCGGCGGATCCAACACGCTTGGTGGTCAGGTGGTACAGACCGATGATCATGTCCTGCGAAGGCAGGGTCACCGGACGGCCATCAGACGGCTTCAAGATGTTGTTGGAGGAGAGCATCAGGATCCGGGCTTCAGCCTGGGCTTCGGGGCTCAGCGGCAGGTGGACTGCCATCTGGTCGCCGTCGAAGTCGGCGTTGAAGGCGCCACAAACCAGCGGGTGAAGCTGGATGGCCTTGCCTTCAACAAGCTGCGGCTCGAACGCCTGGATGCCCAGGCGGTGCAGGGTAGGTGCACGGTTGAGCAGCACCGGGTGTTCGGTGATGATCTCTTCCAGCACGTCCCAGACCTGCGGGCGGTAACGCTCGACCATGCGCTTTGCCGACTTGATGTTCTGCGCGTGGTTGAGGTCCACCAGTCGCTTCATCACGAACGGCTTGAAGAGCTCCAGCGCCATCTGCTTGGGCAGACCACACTGGTGCAGCTTCAGCTGCGGGCCGACGACGATGACCGAACGGCCGGAGTAGTCGACGCGCTTGCCGAGGAGGTTCTGGCGGAAACGGCCTTGCTTGCCCTTGAGCATGTCGCTCAAGGACTTCAGCGGACGGTTGCCCGGGCCCGTGACGGGGCGGCCACGACGGCCGTTGTCGAAGAGGCTGTCAACAGCTTCCTGAAGCATGCGCTTCTCGTTGTTGACGATGATCTCCGGAGCACCGAGGTCAAGCAGTCGCTTGAGTCGGTTGTTGCGGTTGATCACGCGACGGTAGAGGTCGTTAAGGTCGGAGGTCGCGAAGCGGCCACCGTCCAGCTGGACCATCGGGCGCAGTTCCGGCGGGATCACCGGGACGGCGTCCAGCACCATGCCGAGCGGGCTGTTGGTGGTGGTCAAGAACGCGTTGACCACCTTGAGGCGCTTGAGGGCACGGGTCTTGCGCTGGCCTTTGCCGTTCTGGATGGTGTCGCGCAAGGACTCCGACTCTGCCTGCATGTCGAAGTTCTCAAGACGCTTCTTGATGGCTTCGGCACCCATGGAGCCTTCGAAGTACATGCCATAGCGGTCGCGCAGCTCGCGGTACAGTCCTTCGTCACCTTCGAGGTCGGCGACCTTGAGGTTCTTGAAGCGGTCCCAGACCTGCTCCAGGCGCTCAATCTCAGCATCCGCACGCTTGCGGACGTTGGCCATCTGACGGTCCGCGGAGTCGCGGGCCTTCTTCTTATCGGCAGCCTTGGCGCCTTCACCTTCGAGACGGGCAAGCTCGTCCTCGAGGTCGCGGGCAATAGTGGCGATGTCGCTGTCGCGGTTGTCGACGAGCTGCTTCTTCTCGAGGTCGTGCTCCACCTGAAGGTTCGGCAGTTCCGCGTGACGGCTCTCGGTGTCGACGCTGGTGATCATGTAGGCGGCGAAGTAGATGACCTTTTCAAGGTCCTTCGGCGCCAGGTCAAGGAGGTAACCCAAGCGGGAGGGAACACCCTTGAAGTACCAGATGTGCGTGACGGGAGCGGCCAGCTCGATGTGGCCCATGCGCTCGCGGCGCACCTTGGCGCGAGTGACTTCAACGCCACAACGCTCGCAGATGATGCCCTTGAAGCGCACGCGCTTGTACTTGCCGCAGTAGCATTCCCAGTCCCGGGACGGGCCGAAGATCTTCTCGCAGAAGAGGCCGTCCTTCTCGGGCTTGAGCGTACGGTAGTTGATGGTTTCCGGCTTCTTGACCTCACCGTAAGACCAGCCGCGGATGTCTTCCGCGGTGGCGAGGCCGATCTGCATGAGGCCGAAGGAGGATTCGCTGGACATATGGTCCCTGTTCTCTCTTGTTCTCTAAATTCTGAAGTCTTGGGTTTGCGGAAAGAGGCAGCTGCCTTGGCTGGCGGCTCGCGCCGCCAGCCAAAAGCGCTGTTTAGACCTCTTCTACGGAGCTGGGCTCTGCGCGAGACAGATCAATGCCCAGTTCTTCCGCAGCCGTAAAGACTGCGTCATCAGAGTCACGCATTTCGATCGTCGTACCGTCCGTGGAAAGGACTTCCACATTCAGGCACAGCGACTGCATTTCCTTGATCAAGACCTTGAAGGATTCCGGAACGCCAGGCTCGGGGATGTTCTCGCCCTTGACGATGGCTTCGTAAACCTTCACGCGGCCGTGGATATCATCCGACTTGATCGTGAGCAGTTCCTGGAGGGTGTAGGCAGCGCCGTATGCTTCGAGCGCCCACACTTCCATTTCACCGAAGCGCTGGCCACCGAACTGTGCCTTACCACCCAGCGGCTGCTGCGTGATCATGGAGTACGGGCCGGTGGAGCGAGCGTGGATCTTGTCGTCCACCAGGTGGTGGAGCTTCAGGATGTACATGTAGCCCACGGAGATCGGGTCCGGGAACGGCTCGCCGGAACGGCCGTCAAACAGACGCGTCTTGCCGGAGGAGCCGATCAGGCGGTCGCCGTCGCGGGTCACGTTGGTGGAATCCAGCAGACCTGTGATTTCCTCTTCACGTGCACCGTCGAACACCGGCGTGGCCACCGTCGTCTGGCCGGTTTCACGAGGCAGGTTCGGGAGGTTCTTGACCCACTCCGGCTCGCCTTCGATCTTCCAACCAGTCTTGGCAACCCAACCGAGGTGCGTTTCCAGCACCTGGCCGACGTTCATTCGGCCCGGAACACCCAAGGGGTTCAGGACGATGTCCACGGGGGTACCGTCTGCGAGGAACGGCATGTCTTCGATCGGCAAGATCTTGGAGATGACGCCCTTGTTGCCGTGGCGGCCGGCGAGCTTGTCGCCGTCGGTGATCTTGCGCTTGGCAGCAACGTAGACGCGGACCAGCTGGTTGACGCCAGGGGGCAGCTCGTCGTCGTTGTCGCGATCGAAGACGCGCACGCCGATGACCGTGCCGGACTCGCCGTGGGGAACCTTCAGGGAGGTGTCACGCACTTCGCGGGACTTCTCGCCGAAGATCGCACGGAGCAGGCGCTCTTCCGGGGTCAGTTCGGTTTCACCCTTCGGGGTGACTTTACCTACCAGGATGTCGCCGGCTTCAACCTCGGCACCGATGTGGATGATGCCGCGTTCGTCCAGTCCTGCGAGGACTTCCTCGGACACGTTGGGGATGTCACGGGTGATTTCCTCGGCACCAAGCTTGGTGTCGCGGGCATCGATCTCGTGCTCCTCGATGTGGATGGAGGAAAGGACGTCCTCAGCGACGATGCGCTGCGACAGGATGATGGCGTCCTCGAAGTTGTGGCCTTCCCACGACATGAATGCCACGAGGAGGTTCTTGCCGAGGGCGAGTTCACCCTGGTCCGTTGCCGGGCCGTCGGCGATGATGCCGCCGACTTCGAGGCGCTGGCCTTCGTTGACGAGAACACGGTGGTTGTAGCAGTTGCCCTGGTTGGAACGGGCGAACTTGTTGATGCGGTAGCTGGTTTCCGTGCCGTCGTCGTTAAGCATGGTGACGAGGTCAGCGGAAACTTCGTTGACCACACCGGCCTTCTTCGCGATGACAACGTCACCGGCGTCGACGGCGGCTGCGCGTTCCATGCCGGTACCCACGAACGGGGCTTCGGAACGGACCAGCGGCACGGCCTGGCGCTGCATGTTGGCACCCATGAGTGCGCGGTTTGCATCGTCATGCTCGAGGAACGGAATCAACGCGGTAGCAACGGACACCATCTGGCGCGGGGAGACGTCCATGAACTGAACTTCGCCGGCCGGAACCAGCACGGGCTCGCCTCCACCACCACGGGCACGGACAAGCACGGTCTCTTCCGCAAACTTCTTGTCTGCGTCCAAAGGAGCGTTGGCCTGTGCAATCAGAACCTCTGCTTCGTCGTCGGCGGTGAGGTACTGGACCTCATCGGAAACGACACCCTCGGAAACCAGGCGGTACGGAGTCTCGATGAAACCGAACGGGTTGATGCGGCCGTAGGAAGCCAACGAACCGATCAGACCAATGTTCGGGCCTTCAGGAGTTTCGATGGGGCACATACGTCCGTAGTGAGACGGGTGGACGTCTCGAACTTCCATGCCTGCGCGGTCACGGGACAGACCACCCGGGCCAAGGGCCGACAGGCGGCGCTTGTGGGTCAGACCCGACAACGGGTTGTTCTGGTCCATGAACTGCGACAGCTGGGACGTTCCGAAGAACTCCTTGATGGCTGCCACGACAGGGCGGATGTTGATCAGGGTCTGCGGCGTGATCGCTTCGACGTCCTGCGTGGTCATGCGTTCGCGGACAACGCGTTCCATACGCGACAGGCCGGTGCGGACCTGGTTTTCGATCAGTTCGCCGACGGCGCGGATGCGGCGGTTGCCGAAGTGGTCGATGTCGTCGATCTCGACGCGGAGCTCGTGGTCTTCGCCGTCCCGCTTGCCCATGAGGGTTTTCTCGCCGGCGTGAAGCGCGACGAGGAACTTGATCATGGCAACGATGTCTTCAACGTGCAGGACCGAAGCTTCCTTGTCGCCAAGGGAGCGGTCGATGCCGAGCTTGCGGTTGATCTTGTAACGGCCAACCTTGGCCAGATCGTAGCGCTTGGCGTTGAAGTACAGGTTGTCCAGCAGGGACTGGGCAGCCTCGACTGTGGGCGGCTCGCCCGGACGCAGCTTGCGGTAGATGTCCAGGAGGGCATCTTCGCGGGTTTCTGTGGCGTCCTTCTCCAGCGTTGCGCGCATGGAGTCGTACTGGCCGAACTCTTCAAGGATCTGGCCTTCGGTCCAACCAAGGGCCTTCAGCAGAACCGTGACGGACTGCTTGCGCTTCCGGTCGAGGCGGACGCCGACCTGGTCGCGCTTGTCGATCTCGAGCTCGAACCATGCACCGCGGGACGGGATGATCTTTGCCGTGAAGATGTCCTTGTCACTGGTCTTGTCGGCGGTGCGCTCAAAGTAGGCGCCCGGCGAACGGACCAGCTGGGAGACGACGACACGCTCGGTGCCGTTGACAACGAACGTTCCCTTCTCGGTCATGAGAGGGAAATCGCCCATGAACACGGTCTGCTGCTTGATCTCACCCGTGTTGTTGTTCATGAACTCGGCCTTGACATACAGCGGTGCCGAGTAAGTGGCGTCACGGTCCTTGCATTCGGCCATGGTGTACTTCGGATCAGCGAACTCCGGCTCGGAGAAGCTCAGGGACATAGTGCCCTGGAAGTCCTCGATAGGGGAGATCTCTTCGAAGATGTCGGCAAGACCAGAAGTGGTGGCGACGCTCAGGTCGCCTTCCTCGACAGCCTTCGCTACCCGCGCCTGCCAGCGTTCGTTTCCGACCAGCCAATCAAAGCTGTCTGTCTGCAGTGCGAGCAGATTTGGAACGTCCAGCGGTTCGTGAATCTTTGCGAATGAGAGCCGGCGAGTTGCACCATCGGTGCTTGCCGTATTAGCGGTTTCGTTATTAGAGGTGCTCGAGGCGACCAAGAGGGATCCTTCCACAGACCTTCAGGCGTTTTCAGTTCTCCCCCGCTTGCACCCTGCAGATTGAATCCGCAGTGTACCTTTCCGGTTCCGCTATATGACCCGGGACCCCGGCCGGCCAAGACGATGCTCGTTCTAAACGGCACGTCGATGACGCAGCTGAGAGGTAAAGCCCACCGCTATATGAAGGCTGAAGGTTAACAGGGAAGACGCAAATATCCACACTACGGCAAATCAACCCACCTGTCTACCCCACATCCCGCCCGAATGCAAGCACCGTTGCCGCGGGCACCAATCCGGACCAGCACCTATACTCCCCCCGGAACGGAATGTTGTCCCGGTCTCAACTGTTGAATGGAGAGGTGATAAGCCCCACGGTAGCCTTGGCTCACCATCCTTGATCGGAAGAGAGAAAATGAGCACCCCTTCAGAAAAAAGGGACAACAACAACGACGTTGTCATCCTTTCCGCCATCCGCACCCCACAGGGACGGTTGAACGGTCAACTAGCTGGGCTCACCGCCGTCGAGCTCGGTTCACACGCCATATCAGGTGCCATCGCGGCGAGCGGAATCAGCGCTGACAAAGTGGATGCAGTGATCATGGGCCAGGTCCTGCAGGCGGGTGCTGGCCAGAACCCGGCCCGGCAAAGCGCCATCGCCGCCGGCATCGGCTGGAACATCCCGGCGGTGACCATCAACAAGGTCTGCCTCTCCGGGCTGACAGCCGTGATCGATGCGGCTCGAATGATCCGCAGCGGGGACGCCGCCGTCGTAGTCGCCGGTGGTCAGGAATCGATGAGCCGCGCACCCCACTTGCTCCCAGGCTCCCGGCAAGGCTGGAGCTACGGGGCGATTCAAGCCCTCGACGTCGCGGCCCACGACGGTCTCACCGACGCCTTTGACGGGCAGTCGATGGGCCTGTCCACGGAGATCAAGAACCTCTCGTTGGGCATCGACCGCCGTTCCCAGGACGAAGTGGCAGCCGCTTCGCACCAGCGCGCGGCCGCGGCCGCCGAACAAGGAGTGTTCGACGCCGAGATCGCACCTATCAGTGTCAAGCAGCGCAAAGGAGAACCCTTGGTGCTGAAGAGCGACGAAGGCATCCGTCCCCAGACCACGCTCGAAACCTTGGCACCTTTGAAGGGCGCTTTTGCCACTGACGGAACCATCACGGCAGGCAACTCCTCACCCCTGTCCGACGGCGCCTCCGCACTGGTGCTCACGAGCCGCCGTTTTGCCGAGGAGAACGGCCTTGAGTACCTTGCCGTACTTGGTAAGCCAGGGCAGGTAGCCGGTCCTGACAACAGCCTGCACTCGCAGCCGTCCAACGCCATCCGCCACGCTTTGGACCGTGCAGGGTGGACAACAGCCGATCTGGACTTCATCGAAATCAACGAAGCCTTCGGTTCGGTTGCGGTGCAGTCCTTGAAGGACTTGGACTATCCCTTGGAGAAGTGCAATATCCACGGCGGAGCAATTGCGATTGGACATCCGATCGGCGCTTCGGGAGCGCGGCTCGCCCTCCATGCAGCCCACGAGCTGAAGCGGCGCGGGAAGGGCAAAGCGGCGGTCGCCCTGTGTGGTGGTGGCGGCCAAGGCGAGGCACTGCTCCTCTACCGCGACTAGATTCGACGGCTGCATGGCTACGGCCAGAATTGAGGTGTGAATGCGGGGCACTGAGCGATTCCTCGCTGACGCGGCCGCCCGTGGGCTTGAAGTCCATCTCGTCAAGCGGGCACCGGCACGCAGCCTCGAGGAAGCTGCCTGCATTATGGGGATCACGCCGTCGGACATTGTGAAGTCCTTGGTGGTCAAGCATCGGGACGGAACTTTCCTGTTTGCTCTGATCCCCGGAGACCGGCAGATTTCCTGGCCGAAGCTGCGCACCCTCCTCGGCGTCAACAAGCTGTCCATGCCGCCTGCCGATACCGCGCTCGAGGCCACCGGCTATGAGCGCGGCACCATCACCCCCTTGGGAAGTTCAAAGCCGTGGCCGGTCTATGCGGATGCCAGCATCACCGGACGCAGGATTTCCATTGGTGCGGGCGAACACGGATTCAGCGCCTTCGTGGAGGCTGATGAGTTGACTGCCGCCCTGCATGCGGTCGTTGCCGACATCAGTGACCCCATCTGACTCGCAATAGATGTCGTTCTGAGGCGTTAAAACGACAACAACTGCGAGTCAGTTGGGTTAAATGCGGGAAGCCCCGCCCGGACGAATCCGGACGGGGCTTCCCGGGTAAAGTGAATTACCGGAAAACGCGAATTACTTGACAGTAACCGAGGCGCCAGCAGCTTCGAGCTGCTCCTTGGCCTTCTCTGCTGCTTCCTTGGTTGCACCTTCGAGGACAGCCTTCGGTGCGCTGTCAACCAGGTCCTTGGCTTCCTTGAGGCCGAGGGAGGTGATGGCGCGAACTTCCTTGATCACTGCGATCTTCTTCTCGCCGGCACCTTCGAGGATGACATCAAATTCAGTCTTCTCTTCGACCTCTTCGCCAGCGCCGCCCGCAGCCGGGCCTGCAACTGCAACAGCAGCAGCAGTAACTTCGAAGGTCTCTTCGAAGAGCTTGACGAACTCGGAGAGCTCGATGATGGTCAGTTCCTTGAAAGCTTCAATGAGCTCTTCGTTGCTGAGCTTCGCCATGTTTGGCGTCCTTCCTTTAGGTGGTGCCGCGACGAACATAATCCGTTACTGCACCGCAGTTTGATGGGTGAGAACTTAGTTCTCTTCGGTTGCTGCTTCAGCGGCTTCAGCCGGAGCGGCAGCCTCTTCTGCAGCAGCCTCGGCGGGAGCCTCTTCGGCAGCCGGTGTTTCTTCAGCGGCCGGTGCTACAGCGCCGCCCTCTTCTTCAAGCTTGAGGCGCAGAGCGTCAATGATGCGTGCAGCAGCGGCAGCAGGTGCCTTGAGGATGCCTGCGACCTTGGCGAGCTGCAGCTCACGGGACTCGAGGGCTGCCAGCGCGGCAACCTCTGCTGCGTTCAGTGCCTTGCCTTCGAAGTAACCGGTCTTGATGACCAGCTGCTTGTGGGCCTTGGCAAAGTCCGTCAGGCTCTTGGCGGCAGCAACCGCGTCACCCTTGATGAATGCAATTGCAGTAGGGCCGGCGAGCTGACCGTCGAATGCTTCGACACCAGCTTCCTTGGCTGCAATGGCGGTCAGGGTGTTCTTGACGACCGAGAACTTGGTGTCCAGGCCGAGAGAAACACGCAGCTCCTTGAGCTGTGCGACAGAGAGCCCGCGGTATTCGGTCAGGACAGCGGCGTTCGATTCCTTGAAATCGTTGGTGATCTCAGCTACTGCGGAGATCTTGCTAGGCGTTGCCATAACCCTCCTTCCGGGGAATAAAGCCGGTTTTCCGGGTCCCCACTCAAAAGAGCTACAACTAAAAAACGCCCCGCGCAGATGCACGGGGCTTGGCTCGACACGATCCAACGATCGTGGAGACTTGCTTCGTTCACCTGCGCCGGCCGCCCTTTGTCAGGGTCCTTCGTCAAGGAACCCACTTTGATCTTCCGCGCGCAGCTGCAGAGTTGAGCTGAGCCCGGAAGAGTGGATTCCCATCAACCGACGGTCTTTGGTAGTTCAAGCTTACGGGACGCGGAAGTGCATCGCCAAATCGCGCGGCCTCACTCGGAGGAAGTAACCTTCGGGCCCATGTCCGGAAGCTCCTTCTGCCACAGCCCCGTCACTCCGGCCGTGGTGAATCCCAATTGCTTATTCACCGTGAGCAAATACCGGTTTTCCGGGGCATTCCAGGTGTAGATCACCCGGGCATCGGGGAACTGCTCGCTGAGTCGCTGCATATTGGCAACCTTGATGAGGAGTCCGAGCTTGTTTCCCCGGTGCTCCTGCAGGACGATCGTGTCGTCCTGGAAGACGACATCCTGGCGCTGCGCGAGGACGCCGATGGTGGTGAGTCCAACGATGCGCCCGCTGGCAATATGCTCGACGGCGGTGACCACCGTTCGGCGCCCCTGCGCGACGGCGGCTTCTTCCGCCTGACGCAACACACCGGCGTCGAACACTAACTGCTGCTGCTCGGCGTTCGTCGTCCCGTTGTCCTCGGTCACAACTTCCCCGGCGGCGTTTTCCAGTGCTGCCACGGCTTCAAGCCACTGTTGCGGGCATCGGTCGGTCCAGTGGTGGACCCGGTAGCGGCCGGCGTTCGCGTCTTCCGCTTCGGCCTCCAGCTCGGCGACGAGTTTCGAATCAAGCGGGAGAGCACAGGAACTGAACTGCTCGATGTGCTGGAGGGTGTATCCCGTACGCCGGGCAAAGTCCACCTCGCGACTGGCGAGGGGGACGAACCCAAGGCCGCTGCCCGGCACTAGCTGTCCCTCGGCACCGCCGTGCAGGGACGCGGCAGGGTGGTTGGTGTCCACCATGATCATCGTCCGGCCCTCGCTCTTGGCGAAGTGTTCGGCGGCTTCCAGAAGTTGGCGCCCGATACCCCTGCGCTGAAACTCGGGAAGAATGTCGAGGGTGAATTCCGCCAGGTCCATGTTGTCGGCAAGAGGCAGCGCGATATCGACGGTACCGACAATGCGGCCGTCAACCCGAGCCACAAGAATGACCTGGCGTTCGTAGGGATCTGCGAGTTCGAGCAATTTTTCCAACGGCGTGTAAGCGAGATCATCGCTGCCCCAGATCTGCATCCGGACCTTGCGACTGACTTCCACGGCTGCCAGAAAGTCCTTCGCGTCAGCGGCGTCGAGGGAATCCGGGATCCAGAGTTGGCCGATCTCCACGGTGCTCGTCATTTGATCCTCTTTTGCCATTGGCCGTCTCATCCCACCGCTCGGAAGCCGAGCTGTACGTTGAGGGCCAGCATATGTTCGTTTTCCTCGGCGTTAAAGTCATGACGCGCTCGACTGCCGGAGTGTCCATGCTCATCGGCACGTCATGCCCCAGCCTAATCAGCGCCGGCGAGCCACGATAGGTACCTGCCTGCCACAGTGGCGCAGATACACGAAAGGACCGCCCGGCACATGCCGGACGGTCCTTTCAGAGTCGATGCGCCCTGAGGCTTACGCCTCGGTGAGAACCTTGGTGACGTTCGGGTCAACGGAGATGCCCGGGCCGAACGTGGTGGCGACCGTAGCCTTCTGGATGTAACGGCCCTTGGAAGCGGACGGCTTCAAACGAAGCACCTCTTCCAAGGCGGCTGCGTAGTTTTCGGCCAGCTTCAGCTCGTCGAAGGAAACCTTGCCGATGATGAAGTGCAGGTTCGAGTGCTTGTCGACGCGGAAGTCGATCTTGCCACCCTTGATGTCGTTGACAGCCTTGGTGACGTCTGCGGTCACGGTGCCGGTCTTCGGGTTCGGCATGAGGTTACGCGGGCCGAGGACCTTACCGAGGCGGCCGACCTTGCCCATGAGGTCAGGGGTTGCCACGGCGGCGTCGAAGTCGGTCCAGCCCGCTGCGATCTTTTCGATCAGGTCATCGGAACCAACGAAATCGGCGCCTGCAGCGATTGCTGCTTCGGCCTTGTCACCCGTAGCGAAAACCAAGACGCGGGCAGTCTTGCCGGTACCGTGCGGCAGGTTGACGGTGCCGCGCACCATCTGGTCGGCCTTACGCGGGTCAACGCCCAAACGGAAAGCGACCTCAACGGTTGCGTCGAACTTGGACGGGTTGGTGTCCTTGGCGAGCTTGATGGCCTCGAACGGGGCGTAGAACTTGTCTGCCTCGATCTTGGCTGCGGCTGCCTCATATGCTTTGCTGCGCTTTGCCATGCTGCTTATTCTCCTTGTGCAGTTGTGGTCTGCGGACCGCGCTGGGCCCTGCCACAGTTGGAGATCCGGCGTGGATTCCCAACATCTCAATAATTCAATGGTGCCGGTTTCCCGGCGGGAGGTGGTTAGCCCTCGACTGTATCTGATTGTCGAAAGTCTCCGGGACTCACTTCCGGCGAGTGCTTCATTCCTCAGCCCTCACCGTCCGTTCATTCCTCGACTATTCGACAGTGATACCCATGGAGCGTGCGGTGCCAGCAATGATCTTGGCAGCACCCTCGAGGCTCGTGGCGTTGAGGTCTTCCATCTTGGTGGTGGCAATCTCGTTGACCTGGGCCTGGGTCAGCTTGGCAACCTTGACGGTGTGCGGCGTGGCCGAACCCTTGGCAACGCCTGCAGCCTTCTTGATGAGCTCTGCAGCCGGCGGGGTCTTGGTGATGAAGGTGAAGGAACGGTCTTCGTAAACCGTGATTTCAACCGGGATAACGTTTCCGCGCTGGGCTTCCGTTGCAGCGTTGTACGCCTTGCAGAATTCCATGATGTTGACACCGTGCTGGCCAAGCGCAGGACCGATCGGCGGGGCCGGGTTGGCGGCACCTGCCTGGATCTGCAGCTTGATGAGGCCGGTGACCTTCTTCTTGGGAGCCAATGTAGGTCCTTCTCTCAATAACTTCCTAGGACACAGGAGCGTGCCTCAGGTTTGTGGCCGCCATGGCAAGGCGACCGACCGCTCCGTTGCTGCTAAGCGGGCAGCCGCGGAGCGAAATTCTGGGAACAACTAGATTTTGGTGACCTGGTTGAATGCGAGCGTAACCGGGGTTTCGCGTTCGAAGATCGACACGAGGACCACAAGGGTCTGGGATTCGACCTTGATCTCGGAGATCGTGGCGGGGAGGGTCTCGAACGGACCTTCCTTGACAATGACGGACTCTCCGACTTCGAAGTCGACGTCCACCGGCGTCTGGTGCTGCTTGTTGACCGGTTTGCCCTTCTCGGCCTGCTGCTCTTCGAAGATCGGTGCCAGCATGGAGAAGACCTCGTCGAGGCGCAACGGGACCGGGTTGTGGGCATTGCCCACGAAGCCGGTAACACCAGGAGTGTGGCGGACGGCGCCCCAAGACGCGTCGGTGAGGTCCATGCGGACTAGAACGTAACCCGGAATCCGCACGCGGTTGATGATCTTGCGCTGGGCGTTCTTGATCTCAACCACTTCCTCCATGGGCACCTGGATTTCGAAGATGTAATCTTCCATGTCCAGGGTCTGGATGCGGGTCTCAAGGTTGGCCTTGACGCGGTTTTCGTAGCCGGCGTAGGAGTGGATGACGTACCAGTCACCCTCCTGGCGGCGAAGCTTGGCCTTGAACTCCTCAGCGGGGTCGGCGGGCGCTACGGCGGCAGCGGCAGCCAGCGCGTCAGCGGACTCGGCCTCGTCGGACTCACCGTCGGCAGACTCGGCGTCGTCGGACTCTGCCTCGTCGGATTCGACAGACTCACCGTCGGCGTCGTCGGCAGTTTCGGGCGCAGCAGAATCGACCTCGGACCCTTCCACGGCGTCAGCCGTGGCGTGCGCCGTGCTTTCAGCGGACCCATCCAGCTCAGTCTCAGTTACCTCGAGCTCCTGCTCAGACACTTGGTCTCCTGCTTCCTCATTGCCTAACATGCCTATTTAAATGGCTCAATTCCGCAAACCCTGCAAAATCCCTTGATTTCCGGGGATTTCACGCGGTTTACGGAGCGATCCGCTTAGTGGTTCGTGCTACCAGTAGCGCCGAAGACCCATTTGATTCCCGTACCGAAAGCCAGGTCCAGGATGGTGACGACGAGCATCATGATTGCCACGAACACCAGCACCACGACCGTGTAATTGACCAGTTCCTTACGGGTGGGCGCAACAACCTTCTTGAGCTCGCCAATTACCTGGCGAACAAAAAGTGCAATTCGAGCGAAGAAGCCGGAATCGGACTTCTTGGCAGGGCGGCCCTTCGAGCTGCTCGCAGCTGTTTCGGTCACCTGATCCTCACTCATCTATGCAAACGTCGTTGACCCGACTCTGATCAGAGCCATGGTTGCTGCGCTTGTTCCGACGATTATTCCGGAACAGCTTGCGCAGGGCAGACAGGACTCGAACCTGCAACCTGCGGTTTTGGAGACCGCTGCGCTACCAATTGCGCCACTACCCTATGGAACGAATCCACATTTTTGGCCACGCACCGTAGAACCCGAGAAATCCCTGGCAACAGGATTCTCCGAACCCAGTCTGGGGCGCGAACCATTGTGATGTTTTTCAACACCGGTGAACCAGTCTACGCAACAACGTCGCGATAGTCGAACCGGCTCATTCCGGAGTGTTCGGGCCGGCCCGCTCGTGTGATCAGCGCTTCGTTTGATCAGCCTGCTTGATCAACCTGCACTGTCACTTTCCCGAGCTTAGCCCGATAGCTCCGCAGAACAGCATAAAGTAGATTCCGTCGAATCCCATCATCCAGCTCCTGAGCTGCCCGCGAAGAACGGTGCTTTAAATGTCTGCCGGAATACCTGCCGCCCGCATTTCACAGCGAATTTCCGCCATCGCCGAATCCGCCACCCTTGCCGTTGACGCCAAGGCAAAGGCCCTCAAGGCGGCGGGTCGCCCCGTGATTGGTTTCGGCGCCGGGGAGCCCGACTTCCCGACACCGGACTATATCGTCAAGGCCGCCGTCGAGGCCGCCCCTCAGCCGAAGTACCACCGCTACTCCCCGGCAGCGGGCCTGCCGGAACTGAGGCAAGCCATCGCGGAGAAGACGTTCCGCGACTCCGGCTACAAGGTCGACGCTTCCCAGGTCCTGGTGACCAATGGCGGCAAGCAAGCGGTCTACAACACCTTCGCCACCCTGATTGACCCGGGCGATGAAGTCATTATCCCCACGCCGTTCTGGACCACCTACCCCGAGGCAATCCGCTTGGCCGGAGGCGTCCCTGTCGAGGTCTTCGCCGGCCCGGAGCAGGGTTACCTGGTCACGGTCGAGCAGCTCGAGGCCGCCGTCACGGACAGGTCCAAGATCCTGCTTTTCGTTTCCCCGTCCAACCCGACCGGCGCCGTCTACAGCGCCGAACAGGTAGCAGAGATCGGAAAGTGGGCGGCAGCGAAGGGCCTCTGGGTTGTCACCGACGAAATCTATGAGCACCTCACGTACGACGGCGTACCTTTCACCTCGATTGCCACTGCCGCCCCCGAGCTCGGGGACAAGGTGGTCATCCTCAACGGTGTCGCCAAGACCTACGCCATGACAGGATGGCGCGTCGGATGGATGATCGGCCCGGTTGACGTCATCAAGGCCGCCACCAATCTCCAGTCGCACTCGACCTCCAACGTCTCCAACATCATGCAGATCGCAGCCCTGGCAGCAGTGTCCGGGCCGCTGACCGCCGTCGACGAGATGAAGGTCGCCTTCGACCGCCGCCGCAAGGCGATTGTTGCCGGACTGAACGCGATCGAGGGCGTGAAGTGCCCGACGCCGACCGGCGCCTTCTACGTGTACGCGGACGTCCGCGCGCTGCTGGGCAAGGAATTCCCGACGTCGAACGGCCCGGTCCGCCCATCGACGTCGGCCGAGCTTGCCTCGCTGATCCTCGACGAAGTGGAGGTTGCCGTAGTTCCGGGCGAGGCCTTCGGCCCCTCGGGTTACTTGCGCCTCTCCTACGCTTTGGGCGACGAAGACCTCGCCGAAGGTGTCCGGCGCCTCCAGGAATTCCTGGGCCGGGCCAAGTAGCCTTTCGACTGCGCAAACGCACGCTCACCTTGGGATGTAGGTGAGCGTGCGTTTGGGTTTAAGGCACCATAGGTGAGAGAGCGTCAGAGGAGGCGGCGCTCGGCAGCCCATCTTGTCAATTCGTGGCGGCTGGAGAGCTGCAGTTTGCGGAGAACCGCGGAGACATGGGTTTCCACGGTCTTGATCGAGATGAACAGTTCCTTGGCCACCTCCTTGTAGCTGTAGCCACGGGCGATGAGGCGCATGACTTCCAGTTCCCGCGCGGAGAGGCGGTCGAGTTCGTCGTCGGCGATCTCCGCCGGGGAGGTCCCGAACGCGTCCAGGACGAAACCCGCCAGCCGCGGCGAGAAAACGGCGTCACCGTCGGCTACCCGGATCACGGCGTCGGAGATTTCGGGGCCGGAAATGGTCTTCGTGACATAGCCACGGGCCCCGGCCCGGATGACGGCCACGACGTCCTCGGCGGCATCTGAAACGCTCAATGCCAGGAAGCTCGTGCTCCCGATCAACTGAGAGCATGCACCGATGACTTCCCGACCGCCACCGCCAAGGCCGCCGGGCAAATGAACGTCAAGCAACACCACTTCCGGACGTACCTCGGAAATCACGGCAATGGCTTGCTCCACCGTTCCGGCTTCGCCCACCACGTCGATTCTCGAATCGAGATCGGCCTTGAGGCCGGAACGGAAGATGGCGTGGTCGTCCACGATCACCACCCGGACGGTCCTCTGTGCGGGTTCTGGCTGAATGTGCTCCGCGGGGCCACTCATCATCTGGTTTCTCCGTTTCGGTTCTCTGCTTTGTCCGCGTTCTCGGCGGGCAGTTTGAGGTGGACCTCAGTGCCCTCGGAGCTGCTGTTGATGACCGCAGTGCCGCCGTGGCGCTTCATCCGTCCGATGATTGATTCCTTGACTCCGAGCCTGTCCTCCGGGACGGCGTCCGGGTCGAAGCCTGGTCCGCGGTCCCTGACAAAGACTTCGCTACCGGCATCCGAGCTCTCGAGATAGACCGACACGGCTCCGCCGCCGTGCCGGGCAGCATTGTGCATGGCCTCACGGGCCGCCAGGACCAGCGCTTCGTGCCGGTCCGTCATGGCGGCGTCTCCCACGCTGACAACGTCGACAGGGTGTCCGTGGGCGTCCTCCACTTCGGCTGCGGCCGCCGCGATCCGCTCAGCCAAGAGTCCTGCATCCTTGGCGGCATCCCGGTACAACCACGTACGCAGTTCGCGCTCCTGAGCCCGGGCGAGGCGGACCACGTCCTGTTCGGAGCCTGCCCGGCGCTGGATCAAGGCAAGCGTCTGCAGCACAGAGTCGTGCAGATGGGCAGCAATCTCCGCCCGCTCAGTCTCGCGAACACGCGCTGCGCGCTCGGTTTCAAGGTCTTTCCAGAATTTCAAGCCCCACGGCAGCAACACCAAGGCGACGCCACCCAACACGGCAATCGAAGCCAACAGCGCGAGCCATGTCTGCTCCCACGAGCCGGACCCGGACACCATGACCAACACGCCAGCAACCACCAGGGCCAGGCCTGCGGCGAGGCGGACCCAGCCACCGGCTTGGTCCGCTTTGGTCTTGTCCACCAATCCGGCCCGGCGCGACTCGTCCAGCTGCATCCAGGCGATCGCGGCCCCACCGAGAATGGCTGCCGCCGGGATCAGAGTGCCGAGAGGGACATCGACGCCGAACTGCCGGGCGATAAGGATTGCGGCCACCAAGAGGAGGCCGGCTCCCAAGAGGAACTCCTTCCAGTACTGGATGCGCCGCGTCCTGAACCACGAGGCGAAGACGGGAGCGGGGGTGGCCAACGGTTGCGGCGCCGGACCGGCACCCGGCGCACGGCCACCGTATGGGGGGATGCTCACCGAAGGAGCAATGGGCGACGTCGGCCGGCGGCTATTGCGGCGGGCACTTTCGTCGACAGTGGGTACCATGACCCAGAGCCAGGCGTAGAGGGCCAGGCCTGCGCCCCCGGCGAACGAGGCAAGGACCATGCCGAGCCGGATGTACTTCACGGGCCAGCCAAGGTGATCGGCCAGGCCGCTGCAGACGCCCGCAATCATCCGGTCGCTGCTGCGGACCAGTGCCGGGCGTTGCGTGGCGGTTGTCATGAATCCATCCAAACACGTATCAGGGGCCTTCGGCGCTGGAAGAAGAGCATCTCAGGGGGGCACTCAGGGAACGTTCAGGGTATCCCCCAATAGAGGGAGCACGTCGCCAGGCGGCAAGATCGAAGTATGAACGCGAACAGCATGAATCCAGAGGACCCCGGACAAGCCCCGGGGCCCGACCAAGCTGCAGAATCCAGCCAGCCGGCCGGGACAGGCGTACCGGAAGAACCGGCCCAGCCAAGCGAAGGCAATACCGGCGGCGCCGCACCGGACTACGCCGTGCCCGCTCCGGACTATGCCGCGCCCGCTCCGCCGCAGAACTTTTTCACCTGGATTCGCAGCCAAGGGATCAGCCGCGGTCAGGACCGGTGGATAGGCGGTGTGGCGAGCGGAATCGCGCACCGATTTGGTATCGATCCTTTGATCGTCCGCGGCATCTTCATCGTCCTGACCCTCTTCGCCGGCATCGGCATCCTGCTCTACGGCCTCGCTTGGGCTCTCCTGCCCGAACCCGATGGCCGCATCCACGCCCAAGAGGCCGGGGCTGGCAGGTGGTCCGCAGGCATGACTGGAGCCGTCATCACCACCATCGTCGGATTGCCAAGCCTTGGCCACGGTTTCTGGGGATGGGGATGGAACGGCCTTCCGGGTCTGTTCTGGGCGCTGTTCTGGGTAGGCGGCATCATCTACCTGGTCTATTTCCTGGTCCAGCGCAACAAGTCCCGCAATGGAAGACAGACCATGAGCACCCACCCTTATGCGCCCGCTCCAGGTTCCCACGGCGGAAGCTACGGAGCGCAGAGCACCTCCTACGAACCCAGCGGGATGGGCTACGGTGCAGTGCCGCCGTCGGGCGCTGGCTATTCAGCGCCGCCCACCACCGGACAGTACGGCACGAGTAGTGCATACGGGGCTGACCCATACCTACCGGCCGGCGCACATCACAGGCCCGCACGGCCGAAACGGCAGGGACCGGGCGCAGCAATCGTTACCGTCTCCGCGGGGGCAGCCCTGCTGGCCGGCGGAACCCTCAAACTGCTCGACGTCGGCAACGTCATCCAACTCGGCGACGCCGCCAACGCGGTGGTCTGGGCCACGGGCGCCGGAGTCCTCGGACTGGGCATCCTGGTTGCGGGGCTTCGTGGCCGAACTTCCGGGCTGCTGGGATTCCTCGCCGTTGCGACGCTGGTCATCGGCGGAATCTTCAATATCGCCCCCAACCCGAACCAATTCCACTTGCAGTCCGGTCAATGGAACCCCGTGAGCATCGACGATGCCCGCAAGGGTTTCGACCTCACCGGAGCCAATGGGACGGTCGACCTGAGCAAACTCAACCTGACGGCACCGCTGAGCTCCGACGTCGTGGTTCCGATGGATGTGACGGTAAGCAACATCAGGCTCCTCATCCCGACGACCGTGCCGGTGGAGGTCCAAGCAGACATGACCTTCGCGAACCTCAAGCAGGACGGTAGCGCAGTGACCCAAAGCAACGGCGTTACCCGGGACAGCTTCAACACGGATAAACCCGGCGCCAAGCTGATCGTCAGGCTCAACGGCGCCTTCAGCAACGTCACCGTCCAGGAAGGAAACTGACATGAGCACGCACGAGCCCACACGGGCGTTTGAACCGGTACCCGCGTCCCCACCTGAGCCCTTGGCGCAGTCTGCCCGGGCCAGGGTCGGCACCGTGGTCTGGGGACTGATTATCCTGGCCCTCGCAGCCCTCATCATCATTTCGAAACTCGGCCTCGTGGCCCTCAACAGCAACTACGTGCTGATCGGGCTAATGATCGGGGCGGGCGCGGCACTTGTGATCGGAGGCTTGATGTCAGCCCGCTCCCGCAAGGGCAGCGGGTCTGCCCCGGAGCCCGGGTCCAGCACCACCAATCCTGACCATCACTAGCAACCGGCACGTGACAAAGCGGCCACAACAGGGAAGGCTCTAGCCATGAACAAGTTCTTCAGCATCGTACGGGGCATGGGCCTGAAGCGCGGACCGCAGCGTTGGCTCGGAGGAGTTTGCGGTGGCGTTGCCGCCAAACTGAATGTAGACGTAGCCTATGTCCGCGTCGGCTACCTGCTCTTCTGCCTTCTACCCGGTCCTGCCGTGGTGATCTACGTGGTGGCGTGGCTTCTGCTTCCCAACCAGAACGGCACCATTGCGCTGGAATCTTTCCTCAACCGCCGCTCGTAAGGCAAGAATCAGGGCAAGCCGGCCCGGCAGGTTCACTGGGCCGGCTCTTCGCGTGATATGTCCATGGTGTTTCATGAGCTTCACTCCAGGCACCGGTCATGGTTTGTGTCCCACCCCACATTGCTGCCTACAATCATTGTGAGCTCAGCGTGGCGCTCTACACGTATACCTCCTAACCAGGATTTGAGCCCTCATGAAAATTGGAATCCTTACCAGCGGTGGCGACTGCCCCGGACTAAACGCCGTCATCCGTGGCGCCGTGCTCAAGGGAATTGCCATCCACGGCCAGGAATTCGTCGGTTTCCGGGATGGGTGGCGCGGCGTCGTGGAGGGTGACGTCATCGACATTCCCCGCACCATGGTCCGCGGCATCGCCAAACAGGGCGGAACCATCCTTGGCACCTCCCGCACCAACCCGTTTGAGAACGGCGGCGGCCCGGAGGTCATCAAGGGCCACATGGACCGTCTGGGCATCGATGCCATCATTGCCATCGGAGGGGAAGGCACCCTGGCCGCCGCGAAGCGCCTCACCGACGCCGGGCTGAAAATCGTCGGCGTTCCCAAGACAGTGGACAACGACCTCGACGCCACCGACTACACCTTCGGTTTCGACACCGCCGTCCAAATCGCCACCGAGGCCATCGATCGGCTACGCACCACCGGAGAATCGCACCACCGCTGCATGATCGCCGAGGTCATGGGCCGGCACGTAGGCTGGATCGCCCTGCACGCCGGGATGGCAGCTGGCGCACACGCCATCCTGATCCCCGAGCAAAAGGTCAGCATCGAGCAGGTCACCGAGTGGGTTCAGGAGGCCCACGACCGTGGCCGGGCGCCGTTGATTGTTGTTGCCGAAGGTTTCGTCCCGGACCACATGGAGGCTCCGCATTCCGAACGCGGCCTCGACACCTTCGGCCGTCCCCGTCTGGGTGGCATCGCGGACCAGCTCGCTCCGGAAATCGAAGCCCGCACCGGCATCGAGACCCGTGCCACCATCCTGGGCCACATCCAGCGCGGCGGCGTGCCCTCAGCCTTCGATCGGGTCCTGGCCACCCGCCTGGGCATGGCCGCCATCGATTCCGTCGTCGAAGGCCGCTGGGGAACCATGGTGGCCCTCAAAGGCACGGACATCGAACATGTGGGCTTCGAAGCCGCCTTGGGCAAACTCAAGACCGTCCCGCAGAACCGGTACGACGAAGCCGCGGTGTTGTTCGGCTAAGCCGTTCTTCAAGGGGCAAACAGGTGCTCTCCGGCGCCTGCTTGCCCCTTCCTTCTCCACGGACTGCATAGACTCGATGTCATGGAACTTGATGCGGGATCGGCCGAAATTGTGTTGCTGGCCTGGGCTCGTCATTTGGGGTTCGACGACGAGGCCTTCAGTTTTGTCTCCGGCTCACCGGCAGCCCGCGCTGGCGAGCGGCTCGTCCGGGAAGACAACGACGCCCCGTCCATCACGTTCGTGAGGCTCTTTGGCCGCTCCGCCCTGGTGGCCCCGGAATGGGCGGTGGCTGCCGCCGTCGGGCTCTCAGATGATCAACTAAGCGAGCATTCCGCGCTCCTGCGGATCAGCCGGGAGCATGGCGGCCATGGCTTGGGAACGTCCGCGCTGCTGTTCGCCGACGATCTTCCCCTCTTCCAGCCGGGCGGTGAAGTCACCGTCTCCCACGGTCATCCGGAGGCGATTGAATTGGAGGGCAGATGCCCTCCGGACGATGTCAATGAAGTCCATCTCTCCAGGATGGACCACCTTTTCACGGTCATGGATGGCAACGAACCGGACCGCAAACCCGTGGCCTGCGGCGCCTATGCCGAGTGGCAAGGGATCCTCGCGGATATGGGCGTCCTGGTGCCACCGGAATTGCGCCGGCAAGGGCTCGGAACCTTAGCTGCTTCGATTGCGGCCCATGAGGCTCTTGCCTCCGGTTTGACGCTCCAGTGGCAGACGGCCCTGGATAACCGGGGATCTCTCGCGCTTGCCCGGAGGCTGGGATTCGTCGACGGCGGCGTCCAGACCTCTGTATTGCTCCGCTAAGGCTCCCTTGGCCGCCGCGAGTTGGCAGACGATGCCCCCAAAATCGTATTTTGGGGGCATCGTCTGCCAGTTCGCGCGGGCTAGCCGTCTTGCGAAACGGTCTCCGGCTTGACCTCGCCGGCAGCCGCCGGGGAGCCCCAACCCTGGACCGCTTTGGGCTTGCCAAACATCAACGCCGCTACTGCTCCCAGCAAAATCGCGAAAGCAGGCAGCAAGACCGACTGGCTCATCGCCGTCGAAAAACCCGCATGCAGGAATTCAGGCAACTGGCCCGTGAATCCCCCTTCGCCAGCCGGGGCGGCCCCAGGGGGAGCCGCGGGCAGCTCAGCGGCAAGCCGGGACTGGATCAGGGCAGCAATCGCTGCCGATCCCAGCACCGCCCCGATCTGGCGTGTCGTATTGAAGACACCCGAGCCGGCACCGGCTTGGCGCGGTGGGAGGTTGCGAGTGGTGGCGTTGGAGACCGGACCCCAGATGAAGCCGTTGGCCACACCCTGGAGGGCGCTGGGGAGCAGGAACATCCAGATGGGAGTGTCCGGTTTCAGGAGCGTCGCGGTCCAGAACAGTGCCCCGGACAGGCAGAGAAGTCCGAAAGCGGCGAACCAGCGCGGGTTGATGCGGTCGATCAGCCGGCCCACGAAAGGGGCCAGCGCGCCGGAGATCACGGCCATGGGGATCATGAGCAACGCGGACTGGGTTGGGGACAACCCACGCACCACTTGGTAGTAGAAGATCGTGGGCAGCGGAAACGCGGTGATGGTGAAGCCCATCGCCATGATGGTGGTGTTGCCCAGGGAGAAGTTGCGATCCTTGAACAGGCCCAGCGGCAGCAAGGGCTCGCCGCCGCGGCGCTCCAACAGCCACTGCCACCAGACAAACACAGCCAAGACAACCAAGCCCGAGATAATCAGGCCCCACACGGTAACGGGACCGGTCACGGTGCCCCACTTGTAGCTTTGGCCTTCTTGTATGCCGAACACCAGCAGGAACATGCCGGCTGCAGACAGCAGCACACCGGGGACGTCAAACTTATGGCTGTGCGTGGTCAGCTTCGGTACAAGCCGGGTCACAAGGACGAACGCGACAATGCCGATGGGAACGTTGACGAAGAAGATCCATTCCCACCCGAGACCGTCAACCAGCACACCACCGAGGATCGGGCCCACGAGCACGGCCATGCCTGCAGTGGCTCCCCAGAGGCCCATGGCTGCACCGCGGCGGTCCGGCGGGAAGATCCGGGTGATGACGGCCATGGTCTGGGGCGTCATCATCGCTGCGCCGATTCCCTGCACCACCCTGGCCCCGATCAGCATTCCGATGTCAGCCGACAGGCCGCACCACAACGACGCAAGCGTGAAGACTACGAGGCCGATCAGGTAGAGGTTCTTGGGCCCGAAGCGGTCACCCAGCCTTCCGGTGATCAGCAAGGGCACGGCGTACGCGAGGAGGTAGGCGCTCGTCACCCAGATGACGGAGTTGATGTCGGTGTGCAGGCCCTCCATGATCCGCGGGTTCGCGACGGAAACAATGGTGGTGTCGATCAGGATCATGAAGAACCCGACCACGAGGGACCACAGTGCGGGCCACGGTTTAGCTACGTTTTCCATGGGATTCCTTTGACTGTGCTGAATTTTTTGCAAGATTTATTGAGCAACGATGCGTTGGATGGGCGGTCACCATGGCAACTGCCCGCTGCGGAGATCATTTTGGAAGCTGCGTATCCAGTCGATTTCCGTCCGCAGCATGGATTGTTGGTATCTGACGTCGATCCAGAATTTCGGCTCGATGCCTTTGGCAGCGACAGCTTCTTCACCCCTCAGCAGGAAGTCGAGTTGCTTTTCCAGGTTCGCCACGCGGTGGTCCAGTAGTTCAAGTACGACGCCGGACGGCAGGTTATGTGCCTCGGCGATCGCGTGGGGGAAGCTCGGGTATTCGTTGACGGGTTCCGCCAGCATGTTCTGCAGGCGCTCGGTCAATGCTTCGCGGCCGATTTCGGTGATTCGGTAGGTGGTTCGCTCGGGCCGGTTGCCGGCGCGGTCAATTCCTGTCGCCTCAACCAAAGCTGCTTCTTCAAGGCGACCCACCGCGTGGTAAAGGGTACCCGGCCGTACCTTGACCAAGCGGTCTTCATGGCGGGCCATCAGGAGCTGGTACATCTCGTAGGGATGCATCGGCGCCTCGACAAGGAGGGCCAGTGCGGCGACGCCAAGGGGGGTCAGTGCGGTTCGTGCCATGTCCCGATCTTCCGTGCGAACTATTCCACAACAACTATTCCACATGGAATATATGACGGCAAGCTACCAGCCAGCGACCGCGCCAAGCAAAGCCCGGCGGCCCTTGGCTGGCCTATCCGAGCAGTTCGAGAATCTCCGTACGGGCAAACATTTGGGCGGCCTCACGCGCAGTGGGCGCTCCGGCGTCGGGATCGGCCCCGGCGTCAAGCAGCACCCGGGCCACTTCGGTGTAACCCTTGAAAACCGCGCCGGCCAAAGGCGTCTGGCCACGATCGTTGGCAACGTTTGCCTCGGCACCGTGGTGAAGCAGCAACTGAACGGTTTCAGCGTGGCCGTGGTACGCGGACAGCATCAGGAGCGAATCGCCGGCAGCATTGCGCATTCCCGCAGGAGCACCTGCCTGGAGGTAGCTGCGCAAGAGCTCGGAGTTGCCCTCGCGGGCGGCATCGAACAACGTGTGCGCCAAAGCAACGGCCTCGTCGTCGGCACCTGTCCGGGTTTCAGCGCCCGTAGTTTCGCTCATCGGTGGGGTCCCTTCAGGAATCCGGACTGACGCCCCACCACCTGGCCGGCGTCGGGCGCTACGATTATTTCCTGGGCGGCCGGATAAGGCTCCTCACCGTCCAGCACCGTCAGCACTTCCTGCGGATCGACGGACCGTTTGATCAACGCCAAGCCCACAGCTCCCATTTCGTAATGCTGAGCCACGGACGTCAGCGTACCCACCTTGCGCTCCCCGGAAAGCACAGAGCTGCCTGCCGCGGGGAGGGTGTGCTGCGAGCCGTCCAGTTGCAGGAAGACGAGCCGCCGGGGCGGATGCCCCAGGTTGTGAACGCGGGCGATGGTCTCCTGGCCCTTGTAACAGCCCTTGGACAAGTGGACCGAGGTCCGCAGGAGATCGAGCTCGTGCGGAATGGTCTTCTCGTCCGTCTCCGCGCCGAGCCGGGGACGCCAAGCGGCGATGCGGAGCGCCTCCGCGGCCAAAGAACCGGCAAGTGGCATGCCATCCACGGCCGCTTCAAGCTCGGAGGCGGGAATGAGGTACTCGAACCACGGGCGCTCAAGACCGGGGTGGGAGCCCTCCTTCACCACACTGTAGGAGTAGCCGCCGACGCCGACATGGGGCCAAGGATCCTCCCAGACAATCCTCCCGGACCACGCGTCAACCGCCTTGGTTGAGCCGATGACCGCCCAGTCAGCAGAAACGTCAGCCACCTCGACGCGCAGCATGAACTTCATCTTGTTGAGCCACTCCGCCAACGGGGCAGCCTCAGCTGCCTCGACCAGCAGCCAGGTGGTCCCGCCGTCGTCCACCACACGGGCGTCAAACTCGATGCGGCCCTGAATGGTGAGGAGCAGGAGTTCGCTCGAGACGCCTGGCTGGAGATTGGTCAGTTGCTGCGAGGACAGGGTGTTGAGCCAGCTGAGGCGGTCCGGCCCGGTGACCGTGACCACGCCCCGGTAGGAAAGATCGACGACGGCGGTGCCAGCGGCGAGCGCGCGCTGCTCCCGCAAGGGCTCGCCGTAGTGGGCCGCAACGCCGGAGTCCTCGCCGCCGCCTTCTACAGCTCCGGGGCGCAACAAAAGGGGGCTCTTGTAAGTCATATGTAGTAGAAGTCCTTGGGGCTCAGCGGTATTCCGGGTTTTCAAAATCGAAGCGCGTACCGGCTTTCCATTCATCCGGGAGATTGCCGTAGGCCGGAATGCCACCCGCGTCCTTGAGCATCCGGGCGTAGTGGAGCAGGTTCCAGGTCATGAAGGTGGTGTTCCGGTTGGTGAAGTCGCTCTCCGGGCCGCCGGATCCTTCGTCGAGATAGCTGGGGCCGGGACCGACTGCACCGATCCACCCGGCATCGGCCTGGGGCGGAATGGTGAAACCGACGTGCTGGAGGCTGTAGAGGATGTTCATTGCGCAGTGCTTGATGCCGTCCTCGTTGCCGGTAATCAGGCAGCCGCCGACCTTTGGGTAGTACGCCCACTGGCCCTTGCTATTCAGCTGGCCCGAATGGGCGTAGAGACGCTCGATGAGTTTCTTGGTCTGGGAGGAATTGTCGCCCAGCCAGATGGGGCCAGCCACCACCACGATGTCGGCCTCCAACACCGCCGGGTAGAGCTCCGGCCATTCATCCGTGGCCCAGCCGTGTTCTCGCATGTCCGGATACACTCCGGCGGCGATGTCGTGGTCCACCGTGCGGATGACGCTGGTACTGACGCCTTGCTTTTCCATGATCCGCCGACTGATGGCGATGAGCCCGTCGGTGTTGCTCACTTGCGGGGACGGCTTGAGCGTCCCGTTGAAGAACACCGCCTTGAGATCGTCATAGCCGGTAGGTTTTGCTGCGCCGTTCATTTGCTGCTCCCTCGGTGGTTTGAGCTGCTGGTGGTTCGAGCCGCTGGTGGTTCGAACCGCGAACACGGGACGCTTAGTGAGACCTCTTCAGCGAGACCTTGAAGCCGGCCTTCCTAGGAAAGCTTGTTCAGGAAAGCCGAAGCATGCGCCTCGAACGACTTTTCCGGCGTGGACACATCCCAGCGCCACAACAGATTGCCATCCACGAGGCCGAAAATACGTGTGGCCGCAGTGTATTCCTTGGAGTGTCCCCCGCGCATCACCATGTCAGTGGTCATGTGGATCTGCGGCCCCTTGATTTGGCCGTAATAGAGCTCGCTGATACCACCCGGATGGGCAATCGTCACCGTGATATCGAACCCGCCATCGGCGTTCCGGTGGGCCTCGACGTCGTCGGCGGTTTTCAATACCGGGACAATCTCCGCGGGAATCAGGCCCGGGCCACCGTCGGCGTCGAGCATTTTCCGCTCCAGCGCCCAGAAGCCCGTCTCCACGGTGAGTGGGCGCAACTTGGTGCCGTCCTCGTCGCTGAGCCAGCTTTCGGCGCGGTACTCCAAGTACGGCAGACCGTGGTGGGTAAACGAAACGTGTTGGATGAAGTGTTCCGAGTCGTCTTCACCGCTTCCAAGCCGTCCCCGGCCTTCCCACTCACCAATGAGCCAGGAAAGGGGTACCAGTTCGGGAGTCAGGTCGGAAGGAATTTCGATGGGCACGACAGATACCTCAGTGGGCCAGAAGGAACAGAAGCGTTACTTCTGGCCCTTGAAGAGACGGTAAACGACAAAACCGGCAAACCACGCCATCGAGATGCTGGCCAAGCCGAGGAGGACAAGGAAGAAGATTTCAAATGCAAGTACGGACATGATGCCATCCTAACTGTTAGTAGATGAGTAGTTTGTCGATGAAGTAGGACAGGGCACCGACAGCCCAGACGGGCGCGACGCCCATTCCCAGGACAGCCAGGAGATTCAGGCGGCCAAGCCGAAGCGTCACCATCCGACGGAAGCTGACCAAGACCGAGCCGACGACGACGCCCACGACGATCGCTGGAATGATCGAAATATCCGAGAACACCAAGCCTGCCAATGGCGCTATCAAGCCGGCGGCCAGGATGCCCAAAGGCGCCACGACCCGGTCCGGCCAGCGCAACAGGCCTGCGAGAAGGGCGACTGCGGCACTCAGCGCGGCAACCAACACCATTTCCTTGATGCCGTTGAACCTCGCACCAGCGATCCACCCTGCGCCGAGGCAACTCAGCAAGACGCCCGCACAGCTGCCGAGGGTGGATTCGAGCCGCTGGGCTTGACCGGTTCCGCGAATCAATTGCACGACGAACACGGCGATCACGCCTGCTCCGATGAAGGCGGGAGTTGCGTCGAGGAATCCGGGGGCCGGGATGAGGCCCGCAGCCAACGCCGAACCTGCGCCACTGAGCCCGATCACCGTGGCGAGCGTCTTCTTCGCGGGGACCGCCAGAAAGTGGGGCCAGCCGACGCCGACGACGGCCGACGCCAGGATCCCGACGGCAACCAACCATTCCGTGGGGCCGTACGAGCTGGCCACGAAAACCGCGAGCGCCACGAGGCCGACCACCCCGATGCTCCAAGACTTCACTGCGCCCCTGACCTCACTATGCCTCTAACCTCCTGCCAATCCTGCCTTATGCGAGACAAATATGTCGCAAACAGGAGCTGAAGGTGACACGAATCCCTGACGTTGCAGAGGCCTTTGGGTATACTCGGTTGTCAACAGCGCTTCTTGTTGCAACGCTTCCGTTACAACGGGACCACGCCCCATAAGCAGCTGCCGGCCGGTGGAAACCCGGTTCAGACGCCCGATGATGCGCGGACCGCCCATTGGAGGAACTATGTCGCACATCCTGCTCCTGACGAACAGCACCGGCTCGTCGGTAGACATCCTGCCTGCCTTGGAGCTCTTGAACCATCGGGTCCACATCCTTCCGGCAGAGCCAACGGCCTTGCTGGATACCGATCCCACCGACGTCGTATTCCTCGATGCCCGCAAGGACCTGGTCGGGGCACGTTCCCTGACCCAGCTGCTCAAGGCCACGGGGTTGAGCGCGCCCTTGATGCTCATCCTCACTGAAGGCGGCATGGCTGCCGTTTCTTCTGCGTGGTCCGTGGACGACATCGTCCTCGATTCGGCGGGGCCGGCTGAGGTCGAAGCCCGTATTCGCCTGGCCATGGCCCGCGCGGTCCCCGGCGAAGAGGAATCCAACACCGAAATCCGCGCGGCCGGGGTCATCATCGATGAGGCCAGCTACACAGCCCGCGTGAACGGGCAGCCGCTCAACCTAACCTTCAAGGAGTTCGAGCTCTTGAAGTACCTGGCCCAGCACCCGGGCAGGGTCTTCACCCGTCAGCAGCTCCTCACCGAGGTGTGGGGCTACGACTACTACGGCGGCACGCGTACCGTGGACGTCCACGTCCGTCGCCTACGAGCCAAGCTGGGCGTGGACCACGAAAACCTGATCAGCACGGTCCGCAACGTCGGCTACCGGCTGACCTTGGTCCGCTTGCCGGAAGACGAACTCTCGGAGGCCTAGGTCCCTGAAACCCCAAGAGAGACAGGAAGGCCCGGACTCACCGAGTCCGGGCCTTCTCTTTGCCGTTTTCGGCTTGAGTGGAGGACATACGGGTCGAACGTATCGCGGCCACCCCACTGGTGGATCCCCCTTGCATCCCGCTTCGCAAAGCCGGACGAGTTATAGACCTTACACGGCCACGGGAGTGCCTGCAAAATCCATCCCGCCAAACCGGCTGCGGAAGTATAACCTTGCAGCATGAGTCCTGCGCACCCGGAGAATTGGCCTGTCCTCGTCGTCAAAGGCGCCTCGGATGGTGAGTTGTTGAGAGACATCAAGTCACTCGCTGCAGCCGCCGAGGAGTCTGACGGCAACCCCCCGCTGTCCGAACAGACCCTGGTCATGCTGCGCGGGGCCGATGCCGGCGACCACTCAGTGCTTACCCTGGCCCTGTATGCCCCGGACGAGCAGTCCGATCCCGCAAGCGGCCAGGATCTGGCGGGAATCGCCGTCGTGGTCGAAGCGGACGACGGGACCGGCGTCCTGGAAATGGCGGTCCACCCTAGCTACCGCAACCAAGGTGCCGCGGGCCGGCTGTTGGACGCCCTCCGGGACGGCCGCGGACTCGCAGGGCTGAACGCCTGGTCCCATGGAAACCATGAGGCCGCGGCGGACCTCGCCGCCCGCTACGGCTACGGCCCGGTGCGTGAACTGTGGAAGATGCGGCTCATGTCCTCCAGCGCGGAACTGCCCGACGTCGGCCTGCCTGAGGGAGTCTCGCTGCGCGCGTTCGTGCCGGGACAGGACGAGTCCGCTTGGCTGGCTGCCAACAGGGCCGCATTTGCGCATCACCCCGAACAGGGGTCCCTGACCCGGGCCGATCTGGAGGCCCGCATGGCCGAGGACTGGTTTGATCCCGCAGGCTTCCTGCTGGCCGTGAACCAAGAGGGGGAACTGCTCGGCTTCCACTGGACAAAGGTTCACCCGCGGCAAGGGCCGCATCCGGCGATCGGAGAGGTCTACGTGGTAGGCGTGACCCCCGAGGCTCAAGGATCAGGCCTCGGCAAGGCGCTCACTGTCGCCGGGATCAGGTACCTCCAGGGCCACGAACTGCATTCCGTGATGTTGTACGTGGACTCTGACAACACCGCCGCCGTCGCCCTTTACCAAAAGCTCGGATTCGTGCGTTGGGACGTAGATGTCATGTATGCGCCGTTGACCCGGAAATAGGCCGGAACCAAGGCACATCTGAAAGGCTAGGTCGTCCAGGATTCCGGCACGTGGAATCCTAGTAGGGTTGAAGCAAACCCGCTCTGAACAAAGGAGAGCCCGATGAATCCGGACCCGGTCGGAACCACCAAAACCGAGGTCAAGGGCGCAACCTTGCCTCCCCGCTTCGGCTCCTCCGAAGTCCCGGCGGCCCGGGCGACTCAGGACCGCATCGACATCCCTGAATTTGCTCCGTCCCTTGAGCCGGAAGGCGACATCTCGCCGGACCGTTTCCTGGACCGCGAACTGAGCTGGCTTGCCTTCAACTCCCGCGTTCTTGAGCTCGCAGAAGATCCGGATCTTTTCCTGCTGGAGAGGGTCAACTTCCTCTCCATCTTTGCCTCGAACCTGGATGAATTCTTCATGGTGCGCGTTGCCGGTTTGAAACGCCGCATTGCCACCGGACTCGCAGTGCCCTCTCCTGCCGGGCTAAGTCCCATAGAGGTCCTGGAACAAATCGGCGATGCCGCCCGCAAGCTGCAGGAACGCCACGCCCGCGTTTTTGCCGAGCAGATCCGGCCCGCTCTGGCCTATGAGCACATCCACCTCATGCGCTGGGACGAGCTCGACGACGAGGCCCAGAACCGCTTGAGCGTCATGTTCGGCGAGAAGGTCTTCCCGATCCTCACCCCCCTCGCCGTCGATCCCGCCCACCCGTTCCCGTATATCTCCGGGCTTTCCCTGAACTTGGCCGTGATTGTCCGTAACCCCGTGAGCGACAAAGAACTGTTCGCCCGCCTCAAGGTTCCGGACCAACTCCCCCGGCTCATCTCGATCGACGGCCCGCGTGCCGGCGCCGTCCCGGGCCGGGTGGCGCGCTTCATCGCGCTCGAAGAGGTCATCGCGGTGCACCTGGACAAGCTGTTCCCCGGCATGGAAGTCATGGAGCACCACAGCTTCCGCGTGACCCGCAACGAGGACGTGGAGGTTGAAGAGGACGACGCCGAGAACCTCCTGCAGGCGCTTGAAAAGGAACTCCTGCGCCGGCGCTTCGGCCCGCCCGTCAGGCTCGAGGTCACCACCGACATCAACCCGAACATCCGCGCCCTCCTGGTCCGCGAACTCGGGGTCGAGGAATCCGAGGTCTACTCCGTTCCCGCACCGCTGGACCTTCGTGGCTTGTCTGTCATCAGCGGAATCGACCGGGCTGACCTGCACTACCCGAAGCACGTGCCGCACACCTCGCGGTATTTGAACGAATCCGAGACGTCCAAAGCCGCGAACGTCTTCGCGGCGATGCGTCGCCGCGACATCCTGCTGCATCACCCGTACGACTCGTTCTCGACGTCGGTCCAGGCCTTCCTGGAGCAAGCCGCGGCCGACCCCAAAGTCCAGGCCATCAAGCAGACCCTGTACCGCACGTCCGGTGACTCCCCCATCGTCGACGCCCTGATCGACGCCGCGGAGGCCGGCAAGCAAGTCTTGGCCCTCGTTGAAATCAAGGCGCGTTTCGACGAGCAGGCCAACATCTCGTGGGCCCGCAAGCTGGAGCAGGCCGGCGTCCATGTGGTGTACGGCATCGTGGGACTCAAGACACACTGTAAGTTGTCCCTGGTAGTGCGCCAGGAAGTGGATGGCCTCCGGCGGTATTGCCATATCGGTACGGGCAACTACCATCCGCGGACGGCTCGCTACTACGAGGACCTGGGACTGCTGACCTCCAATGAGCAGGTGGGCGAGGACCTGTCCAAGCTCTTCAATCAGCTCTCGGGATATGCGCCCAAGTCCACCTTCAAGCGCCTTCTCGTGGCGCCGCGCTCGGTGCGTTCCGGCTTGATCGACAGGATCGAGACCGAGATCCGCAACGCTCGCGCGGGAATCGCCGCCAGGGTTCAAATCAAGGTGAACTCCATGGTGGACGAGGCCATCATCGACGCCCTCTACCGGGCGTCGCAGGCGGGCGTCAAGGTGGATGTCATAGTGCGTGGCATCTGCTCGCTGCGTCCCGGAGTACCCGGACTGAGCGAAAACATCACAGTCCGCTCGATTTTGGGCCGTTTCCTGGAGCACTCGCGCGTGTTTGCCTTCGCCAACGCCAACGATCCCGTGGTGTACATCGGCTCCGCGGACATGATGCACCGCAACCTCGACCGGCGGGTCGAAGCGCTGGTGCAGCTCGCCAGCCGCGAAGACACCGCCGATGTCGTGGACTTGCTGCGCCGTTACATGGACCCGGGCACGGCCAGCTGGCATCTGGACAACCAAGGTCACTGGACCAGGTTCCACCAGGCCGAAGACGGCACGCCGCTGCTGGACATACAGTCATGGCTTCTCGCATCCCGGTCCCGCCAACGTGCAGTGGCCCGGCGGTAGGCAGCGAAAGGTGAAGAGCGATACACCTGTTGCGGACCAAACCGACCATCCCGGGGAGCCGATCGCCGTCACGGCCGCCGGGGTTGTTCCTTGGCGCGTCACCAAGGGTGCCCTCGAGGTCCTGCTGATCCACCGGCCCAAGTACGACGATTGGTCCTGGCCCAAGGGCAAGCTCGACGCCGGGGAAACCATCCCGGAGTGCGCCGTCCGGGAGACCCGGGAAGAAATCGGCCTCGAGGCTGTCTTGGGGATCCCCCTTCCGCCGACCCATTACCATGTGGCGGCAGGGTTGAAGGTGGTTCACTACTGGGCGACCCAGGTCAACGGATCCACCATCAAACCCGACGGTCAGGAAGTGGATGCCTACATGTGGGCAGTTCCGGATAAAGCCGCACGGTTCCTGAGCAACCCCACCGATGTAGCCCCGCTTCAGGCACTGGCTAAGGCGCACCTGAACGATGAGTTGGAGACGTGGCCCCTGATTCTGGTGCGCCACGCCAAAGCCAAGCCACGGTCCTCCTGGACCAAAGCCGAAGGCAGCCGCCCTCTGGCAGTGACGGGCCTGCGGCAAGCCCTCGCGGTGGAACGGCTGCTGGGTGTGTGGAAGCCCCTCCGGATCGTGAGCAGTCCTTGGGCACGGTGCGTTTCCACCATCGCCCCGTACGCCAAGGCGGCCGGGGCCAAGGTGAAACTCGTGGAGGCCTTGACGGAGCACCATCACCAGCGGAGCCCCAAGAAGACGTCCGCCGTCATCGACGGCTTGTTCGACAAGCAGCGGGGAGTTGCCTTGTGCACCCACAGGCCGGCACTCCCCACCATCTTCAAGACACTCGGCGAGCACATGGGCCCGGAGCTTCGCGAGGCCCTGCCCGCGCAAGATCCGTACTTGGCCCCCGGCGAGATGATCGTGTGCCATGTGGCCCAGGGAAACGGCCATCGGGTGGTAGCTGTGGAACAGATCAAGCCCTTCGACGACTGACTCCAGTAAGCTGGTTGCGTGAGCATCCCAACCCCCTATGAAGACCTCCTGCGTGACGTCATGGCCAACGGCACGCACAAGTCGGACCGCACGGGTACCGGCACGCGGAGCGTTTTCGGCCGCCAGCTGCGCTTCGATCTGAGCCAGGGTTTCCCGCTCATGACGACGAAGCGAGTGCACTTCAAATCGCTGGCGCTGGAACTCTTGTGGTTCCTCCGTGGCGAATCCAACGTGAAGTGGCTCCAGGAGCAGGGCGTCACCATCTGGGATGAATGGGCAGATGCCGATGGGGAGCTTGGTCCGGTGTACGGGGTGCAGTGGCGCAGTTGGCCAACACCCGACGGCGGGCACATTGACCAGATCGCCGAACTCATGAAGAACCTGGCCGCCAACCCGGACTCCCGACGACACATCGTCTCGGCATGGAACGTATCCGAGATCAAGGACATGGCCTTGCCGCCGTGCCACGCGTTCTTCCAGTTCTACGTTGCCGACGGCAGATTATCGTGCCAGTTGTACCAGCGTTCCGCCGACATGTTCCTGGGCGTCCCCTTCAATATCGCCTCCTACGCATTGCTGACCTGCATGGTTGCCCAGCAGCTGGGTCTTGAGCTTGGCGACTTTGTCTGGACCGGCGGGGATGTCCACGTCTACGACAACCACGTCGAGCAAGTCACGGAGCAGCTTTCCCGGGAACCCTACGAGTACCCTCAGTTGCGCATCAACCGCAAGCCTTCCTCGATTTTCGACTACGCCTTCGAGGATTTCGACGTGGTCGGGTACCGGCACCATCCCTCCATCAAGGCACCAGTGGCAGTATGAGCACTCTCGAAACTCCCCCGGAGTCGGCGTCCTCCGGTGAGACCGCGGAAGCAATCAACGGTATCGGTTTGGTGTGGGCACAGACCGGTAACGGCGTGATCGGCAAGGGCGGGACCATGCCCTGGCACGTCCCCGAAGACTTGAAGCACTTCAGCACGCTAACAACTGGGCATCCGGTCATTATGGGCCGCAAGACCTGGGAGTCGTTCCCTGCAAAGTACCGTCCCCTGCCGGGCCGAACCAATATCGTGGTGACCCGGCAGCAGAGCTGGGCCGACTCGCCCGAAGCGAGCGGCGCCGTCGTCGTCTCCTCCCTTGACGCCGCCCTTCTCGAGTCCCAGTTCGCCCCGGGCGGCCAGAACGTTTGGATCATTGGCGGCGGCGAAATCTACGGGCAGTCCATGGACATCGCGAATGTCGCAGTAGTCACCGTGATCGATGCGGACATTGACGGCGACACTTTCGCTCCGGAGTTCAGCGACGCCTGGAATCTTGTGTCGACGCAGCCCGCGGAAGGCTGGCTGACCTCCAAGAACGGCACCAACTACCGGATCGCCACGTGGCGCCGGACGGAAGACTGAGAATGCTGAAGAAACCCGAGACCCTGTTCGTACTGGGCTACATGTTATTGCCGCTCTTCGCGCTGCTGTCCGCGATCATCGGCCTCACCATGATCTTGGGCGGCAACAAGATCCTGGGGGTCATCGTCCTGGTGCTGGTGACCCAGGTCTTCGCTTTCGGCGCGTTCTACGCACTTCGCGCCCGCAAAGCGGCGATCCTCCAAGAACCCGACAACTTTCCCAAGTAACTCGCAGTTGTTGTCGTTATGAGCCCTCAAAACGACAACAACTGCGAGTCAGTTGGGTCCCCGTGACGTAACCGAGAGCGGCTGGGAGCAGCGAAAGCCTAAACTAGTTCAATGACTACAGCAGCTAATCCGTCCGTTGGACTGGTCGGTTGGCGTGGCATGGTCGGCTCCGTCCTGATGCAGCGCATGCAGGACGAAGGCGACTTCGCCAACATCAACCCGGTATTTTTCTCCACCTCAAACGCGGGAGGTGCCTCGCCGTCATTCGCTGGAACGCCAGAAGGCAGTGCGGGCAAGCTCGAGAACGCGTTCGATCTTGAGACGCTTGCCAAGCTGCCGATCATCGTCACTGCCCAAGGCGGCGACTACACCAAGCAGGTCCACGGCGAGCTCCGTGAACGTGGCTGGGACGGGCTCTGGATCGATGCAGCATCCACGCTGCGCATGAACGACGACTCCATCATCGTGCTGGACCCCATCAACCGCGATGTCATCGACGCTGGCCTGTCCGCCGGCGTGAAGGACTACATCGGCGGCAATTGCACGGTCTCCTGCATGCTCATGGGCCTCGGCGGCCTGTTCAAGAACAACCTGGTGGAGTGGGGTACCTCCATGACCTACCAGGCGGCCTCCGGTGGCGGTGCCCGCCACATGCGCGAACTACTCAAGCAGTTCGGCACCCTCAACAACGAAGTCAGCAGCGAACTGGACGATCCCGCCTCGGCGATCCTGGAAATCGACCGCAAGGTCCTGGCAACGCAGCGCTCCGGCGTCGACGCCACCCAGTTCGGCGTACCGCTGGCCGGTTCCCTGATCCCATGGATCGACGCGGACCTCGGCAACGGCCAATCCAAGGAAGAGTGGAAAGCCGGGGTGGAAACCAACAAGATCCTCGGCACCGGCAACGGCAAGCCGGGCAAAGACCATGTGGTCGTGGACGGTCTCTGCGTCCGCATCGGGGCTATGCGCTCCCACTCCCAGGCACTGACGCTCAAGCTGCGCGAGGACCTGTCCGTCGCCGAAATCGAGAAGCTCCTGGATGCTGACAACGAGTGGGCCAAGGTGGTGCCCAATACCAAGGAAGCCTCCATGTCGTTCCTCACGCCGGTGGCTGCCTCCGGCACTTTGGAAATCCCCGTGGGCCGCATCCGCAAGCTTGAGATGGGCCCGGAATACATCAGCGCCTTCACCGTGGGCGACCAGCTTCTCTGGGGCGCGGCCGAGCCACTTCGTCGCATGTTGAAGATCGCTACCGGTACCCTTTAGGCGTCCTGCTTTTCATCAAATGACTCGCATTTGTTGTCGTTATGAGCGCTCATAACGACAACAAATGCGAGTCAGTTGGGGACCCGTCAACTCGCCATGAACCTCAAGTACTTCGCCGCCTGCAGCTCGAAAGACCGCCGAGCGGCCGGGGCCAGGCCTTCCGGGCGAACGGTTCGGGCTCGACGCCGGCCCCCTGCCCATGCCGCGGGACCCCGTGCCGCGGGACCACGTGCCGCTGCGGGACCACGTGCCCACCACTTGTCCGCCTGACACGATCATCCGTTTGAAGACACCGTTGCCGCCTGGAACGACCTTCTGGAAATGCTCGGCGGCGAGGAGGAGGCTGCGGTCCGTATACCCCAGGAGGAATTCGTCGAATCCCGGCAAGGCGAGGACCGTACGGGAGCCCGGCACGCCGTCGTCGAGCAGGGCCGCTGTTGCGGGCGAAAGCCAATAGGACGTTCCCCGGAAGACGAGCTCAACGAGTTGGCCGCGAATGGCCTCGTGGGCCACCCGGACCTCGGCCTTGGGGATCTGCGTCCACCACGCGAAGTCGCTGAGCCGATGCCGTGTGGCAACAGAACGCATGGACCGATCCGTGGTGATAGCCAGGATCCAACGCAGATCTTGCGATGGAACCAGGTGCAACGTGCCTCGCATGGGCCATGACCGGACCACCGTCCCGTTCTCCAAGGCTTCCAACACCTTCGAGAGGCAGCACCAGGGACACGCTGCCCTACCGCCCAGAACGCCGATGCAAGGTCCTGAGCCTGCATGGCTCCCATCGCGGACACGTATTCCTCCACGCTGTTGAAGCCGCCGAGCAATCCCTGGTTGGCAACGCGCAGTCTGCCCATGACTTTGGGCGTTACACGGATCTTTGCCGAGGCTCCCATGGGCCCACCATAAGACGGCAAAGCGCACAGCTTTGCTCCTCAATGCCAGGCAAGCGGAACTCCCATCCCGCTCACAGGGGCCTTCCAGCAGGTGCTCCTACGCTAAGGGAATGCTGTTCGGTGAGTTGGGTCCGCTGCTGCGGCCGCTTAGCCGGCGGTTAGCAGCCGCTGGTTGGTGCGCCGCCGCCGTCGGGCTTGTCTGCGGCTTGGCAATCGCAGTCGGGGCGGGAGTGCGATTGTCCCCGTCGATGCAGACCGTCCAAGCGGTCGGTCTGCTCGCAACCGGCGCCGCTGCGATCCTCCTTGGCCTTGCTGCAGCATGCCAGCCGTCATCCCACCGGCACGTGGACGATCCCGAATCAGCCTTCCAGACAGGCGCGTCGGATCAGGTGCGCAGCTTCCTGCTTGCCGCCGTCGTCATGCTCCTCGGCGTCATGGGCTTCGCCGCCGCGGGCTGGATTTCGCCCGGGGGTCCATCCCCGCAGAGCAACGCATTCAGCCAGATCTTCCTTCTGGGGGCATCCAGCTGCGGACTAACGTTCCTACTGCTCAACAAAGTGCTTCCCACCGGAAAACGCTGAAGCGCGCGAGTCCCTAGAGCGAAACGCCGATCAGCAGAGGTTCCGGATGCAGTTCAATGCCGAAACGTTCGACGACGCCGCGGCGCACCTCGCGCGCGATCGCCACGATGTCCTCCGCGCGGGCCCCTCCCCTGTTGGTGATGGCCAGGGTGTGTTTAGTGGACAGCGAGGCACGGCCGCCTGACACGCTCGCGGGGTCGAGTCCGAAGCCCTTCCCGAATCCTGACTGGTCGATCAGCCAGGCCGCAGAAAGCTTGACCAGGCCATCGCTCCCGGCCGGGTACTGCGGCGCCCCCTCCGGCAAGGACGCAGCCGCAGCGGCCGGAACAATCGGGTTGGTGAAAAAGGAACCGGTAGAGTACGTATCCCTGTCCGTAGCGTCCAGGACCATGCCCTTGGAAGCGCGGAGCCGCAGGACTTCACGCCGGACATCGTTGGAATACGCACGCTTCCCCGTCTCGACTCCCAATGACCGGGCAAGCTCTGCATAGCGGATAGGCGCGCTCATGCGTCCGAGCGGCAACTGGAACTCAACCGTCAGAACCACGTAGCGGGGCGAGCCCTCGACCGTGGTCTGCTTGAGGATGGAATCCCGGTAGCCGAACCGGAGCTCGGAGTTGGTGAAGGTCTGCACGGCGTTACGTTCGCGGTCCCAGGTACGGACGGCCGCGATGGTCTGGGAGACGTCGGCACCGTACGCGCCCACGTTCTGTACCGGAGTGGCACCCGTGGCTCCCGGGATGCCCGAGAGCGCCTCCAGCCCGGACCATGCGTGCAACACGGAATGCTCGACCAGGGCATCCCAGTTGTGCCCCGCTTGGACCACTACCGAGACTCCGCCGCAGCTGTCTTCGGAGTTGACGGTGAATCCCTGCGAAGCGATCTTGAGCACGGTGCCCGGGTATCCGGCGTCGGAAATCAGCAGATTGGAACCTCCACCGATGATGAGCAACTTCTCGCCCGCGGCATCCGCCGAACGGACGGCGTCGATGATTTCCGCCTCGGTGCGGGCCTCCACAAAGGTGCCGGCAGGGCCACCCACGGCGGCCGTGGTCAGTTCGGAGAGCATCGTCTGGGTCACCAATCAAGCCTAGCGGGGATTGCCTGCTGCCACGGACTCCGGGGTGTGCTTCCGCGAGACAGGTGCCAGGAAAAAGCTCGCGAGGAGCAGGATCAGGACGGCGAGCAAGGAGTGGAGGATGCCGAAGTGCTCCGCCAATAAACCCAATAGGGGCGGTCCGCAAAGGAAAGCCCCATACCCGATTGTGGCAACCACCGAAACCCGGGCCGCAGCATGCGCGGGGTCGTCCGCAGCGGCGGACATGCCCACTGGGAAACCCAACGAAGCACCAAGCCCCCAAATGGCGAGAGCAACAAAGGCCAGCCAGGGCACAGGTGCGAAGACAAAGAGTGCCAGGCCGACCACAGCCGTAGCGGAACACCAACGCATCACGGGAACACGGCCGAAGCGGTCCAGGACCACGGTCCCGGCAAAACGGCCCATTGTCATGAACGTCACGAAGATTCCATACCCCACAGCTCCGGCGGCGTCGGATTGACCGTGGCCGTCGGCTAATGCCAAGGCCACCCAGTCCCCCGCTGCGCCTTCTGCCAGGGCCAGTCCCAGGACCAGCAGCCCGAGCATAAGGGTACGGCGTTCGCGCCAGGCCCGGGCAACCATGCGCTTGCTGTCCAGCGGTTCAGCCGGTGTCAGTTCACCTGGCTCGATAATAGGCAAAGGGCCCGTTGAAGGACCGTCGAAGGTGTCCGTCTTTGCGGGCTTGAGAGTCTTTGCCGGTGGTACTGGCGTTGAGTCCGCGCGGAACCAAGCTGCCGCAGTCACCACCGAACCCGCGACCACGATGCCGGCCGCGGCGAGATGCCAGAAAACCGGCAGTCCCGCGGAAGCCGCCCAAGCACCGAGCCCTGCGCCGGCAACGGTGCCAAGGCTGAAGGATCCGTGGAGGCGGGGCATGATGTGCCGCTCGAGGGCGCGTTCCAGCGATGCTCCCTCGACATTGGACGCGGTGTTCCAACTGGCCGTGCCAAGGCCGATCACCATGAATCCGACCGCCACAACCACTGGATTTGCTAGCACGGACGTGCCAAAACCTGCGACGGCCAGGCCGAGGCCCACCATGGCACCGCCGATCCGCGTGGTCAGCCGTGATCCCAGCCGGATGACGATCACCCCGGATGCGGACACCGAGAGGAACGAGGCAACGGTCATGCACATCAGTAGGAGGCCAACCGTGCCGGGCGTCAGGTTCAGCTCGCTGCGGATCGCGGGCAACCGCGACACCCAGGAAGCGAAGGCCAGGCCGCTGGCGCCGTAAGCGGCCACCACAGCATTGCGCCACCGCGACAAGTCCGCCGCGGTGGCGCGAAGTGCCGGCTGTTGCCGCCGGTTCAAGCCAGCTTCACAACGGCCTGGGACTTCATAAGGACCTTCTGGCCGGCACAGGTGACCGTCAGGTCGATACGCGCGGTGCGTGCCTCGGCGTCGAGCGCTCCCACCACACCGGCAACCTCGATCACGGCGCCAGGCTCGCCGGTACCGGTGGTGTCGGCAACCAGCACCGGTTTGGTGAAGCGCGTCTGGTAGTCGACGACGGCGGCAGGGTCGCCGGCCCAGTTACTCACCACTTGCACGGCGGCGCCCATGGTGAACATACCGTGGGCGATCACTCCGGGAAGTTCGACGCCGGTGGCGAAGGCTTCGTTCCAGTGGATCGGGTTGAAGTCGCCCGATGCGCCCGCGTACCTGACGAGGTCCTGGCGGGTGACCTCGATGATGCTGCTTCCGATTTCCTGCCCGACGGTGAGTTCTTCAAGTTTCAAGCTCATGGTTACTGTCCCTCTCCGCGGACCAGGATGGACGAGGTGGTGGTGGCGACCCTTTCGCGCTGGTTGTCCTGGCGGACCGCGAAGATTTCCGAACGCGTGGTGATCATGGCCCCGCCGCCCATGGCCCGGACGCCGTCGACATGCAGTTCGGCGCGCAGCTGGTCCCCGGCAACGATCGGCCGGTGGTGCGTGAAGCGCTGCTCGGCGTGTACGACGCGGCTGAAATCAATCCCCGAATCGGGATCCTCGATCAGCCGGGCATCCGCCCTCTGGGCAACGATGATGGCGAAGGTGGGTGGGGCGACGAGATCGCTGTGGCCAAGGGCCTTGGCGGCATCGACGTCGAAATGGGCCGGGTGGGTTGCCTTCACGGCCCGGGCGAACTCCCGGATCTTTTCGCGGCCGACGTCGTACACCTCTGCGGCAGGGTAGCTGCGGCCCTGCAAGTCGGGGTTAATAGTCATGCTCCAACCCTATCGGCCTGCGACCGGTCCTCTCATGCACGGAATGATGGTGGAAGCCGGTGCGCTACGCCACGGTGGGCGGCCCGAACCACGTGGTGAGCGCATCTGCGAGGCCCTGCCGGGCCGGGTCTTCCACCCAGGCCACATATCCGTCGGGCCGGATCAACACGGCGGTGGGAACAGTGACCGCCCCGAGCACGGGGAGCTCCCATGTCCCAGCGTATGTGGCGTCGATCAAATCAACCCGATCTGACCAGCGAGTAATGTCGACGCTACCGGGCTCGCCGAGGTTGAGCAGCACCGGCCGGGCATCGTGCAGGAGGGTGAAGACCCGCCGCGGACCGTCGGCGGTGACGACGTCGAGATCGGGCATGCGGCGCCCGATCTGCGGGTGTCCTTCGCCGAGGTCGTAGTGGATGTCGAGGCCGGACATCATCGCGGCGAAATGCCTGCGCGGCTCCTCCATGCTCAGGAGCTCGGCCATGAGCTCGCCCACGGCCTTCGTGCGTTGGTCCGGGCGGCGAAGCGCCACACTCGCCATGGTGTTGCGCAGCACGCGGGCGGCCACCGGATGACGCTCTGCATGGTAAGTGTCCAGGAGGCTTTCCGGCGATGTCCGCTTGACCACCTGGGCCAGCTTCCATCCCAGGTTCACCGCATCCTGCACGCCGGTGTTGAGGCCCTGCCCTCCGTCCGGGGCATGCACGTGTGCGGCGTCGCCGGCCAGGAGGACCCGCTTGTCCCTATAGGCCGCCGCTTGCCGCGTCATATCGGTGAATCTGGAAATCCAGGTGGGATTATGGACCCCGTAATCGGTCCCGCACACGGCGATGAGCGCTTTGCTGAGATCGCTCAGGGTCGGATCGCGCAGGGTCGGATCGCGCAGGGGGCCGATATGCTCTTCGGTCACCATGACCCCTACCGGCCCATGATCCTTGTAGACCACCTGGCCGTCGCGGATCTCGTACTCCAACCTGCCGAAGGAATGGATGCCAAACGCATCGCGGTGGATACCCAATGGCGGCTCCTCGGCCATCTCGACCTGGGCGATCAGGGCGCTGGTGGTCGGATCCCACCCCGGGAACTCGATTCCGGCCGCCTTGCGGATCAGGCTCCGGCCGCCGTCGCACCCCACGAGATACTGTGCCCGCAGCCGCTGGCCGGCTGCGAGTTCGACGTCGACGCCGGTCGCGTCCTGCACAAACCCCGTCACCTCGTGTCCATAGTGGATCGTTACCCCCAACTCGCGGACCCAGTCGGCAAGAATGCGCTCGATGTGGTTCTGCCACAGCCCAAGTCCGTAGTTGTGCCGGGTGGGAAAGTCGCTGATGTCCAAAGAGACCTTGGCGAATCCCGCGACCTGCGCGGTCTTTCCTTCCGCGAGGAACCGGTCAGCGATTCCACGCTGGTCGAGGACCTCAATGGTGCGTGCGTGCAGGCCGCCTGCGCGCGAACCAGCGAGGCCCTGGCTGGCACGCCGCTCGACGATGACGGCGTCAACCCCCGCCAGCGCCAGCTCAGCCGCCAGCATCAGTCCCGTAGGACCACCTCCGGCGATCACCACCTCCGGAGTCAAGGCGCTACTTCTTCAAGCTCTTGCGGACCTGCTGCCCACGGACCACCCTAGCCACGACATGCAGGACGAGCCCGAGGCCGATGACGAACAGCGACGTCACCGCGAGACTTTGGTTATGTGAGGTATTGCCGATGATCGTAAGGATGATCCCGACGGCGATAAGCCCCATCGCGCCGAAAACCAGCGTCTTGTAGGTGGCGGAGGCAGTAGCCCAGAATTCGTTCAGCACCACCCAAGTTTAGGGCACTCGTCAGCCCAACGAGTCCTCCGGGTCAGGAATTGACCGCATACGTGCGCGAGCGTCCGGTCAGGACCCAACATACCTGCGCGAGCGTCGGGTGGAGGAGAGCGCCGTCGATCCGCCCTCAACTCCGACGGACGCTCACTCACCTTTAGAGTCCATTCCCGGGACGCTCGAAAATTGTCAAGCTGTGTGGAGTCACTGGGCTAGTTTTTGGGGTGTTTTGGTCTCGGGCAGGTTGATCCCGACGTGTTGGGCGGGGGCCGGTGTGGTGGGTCGTTGGCGGAATCTTTCTGGGTGTCGTTCGTAGTAGTCCTGGTGGACTTTGTCTCGTTTGTCCCAGAGTTCTTTCCACGAGCCGTTGTGGACTTGTGAGGGTGAGAACAGTGCGATGCCGGAGTGTTTGTGATCGGTGCTGTACCAGTGCACATAGCCGGTGAGGTACTCCCTCGCGGCCTCGAGATCGTCAAAGGTGCGGGGGTAGCCGGGCCGGTATTTCATCGTGCGAAACCCTGACTCCGAGAAGGGATTGTCGTTGGAGACGTACGGGCGGTTATGGGACAGTTCCACACCGTGGGCGGTGAGGGTCTCACGGAGCAGGTTTGATTTCATGGCCGGGCCTGAATCGGCATGCACGATGTCCGGGGCGCCGTGCCGGGCGATGGCTGTCTCGAACATGTCCGCGGCGAGGTGGTCGGACTCGCGTTCCTCCACCCGCCAGCCGACGATCTCCCGGGAGAAGATGTCCATGATGGAGTACACCTTGAAAACCTTCCCCTGCCACTTGGAATAGACGTCGGAGATGTCCCAGGACCAGACCTGGCAAGGTCCGGTCGCCTTGAGCACCGGCTTCTGAGCGGAACCCCGCTTGCCGCCACGCTTGCGCGGGAAGGTTGGGCGGGCCAGCTGATCCTCGTACCCTGCCGCGATCCGCCACCAGGTGCGGTTGGAAGCGAGCAGCACGCCGTCGTCCCAGGCTGTGGCGAAGGAATGGTCAACAGAGTTGCCCTTCCCCCAACCGGCCAGGATGAACCCCAGGATCCGCTCCTGATGCGCGGAGCTGATCCGGCATTCGTAGGCCCGGTCAACCTGGTGGATCGGGTCCTGCACCGCCGGACGGGGATTGAACCGGTAATGCCAGGTCCCGCGCGACACGCCCGCAAGCACGAGCGCTGTCCGCTGGGAGCCGGTGATCACATGCAGCGCCAGGACAAGACTGTTCTCGGCCGCTACGAATCCTTCTGAGCGCTCGTCTGGGTTGTATCGGGCTCGGGCACGCTCAACTCGTGCAAGAGCCCGATAGCTTTTCCCAGCGCGGAATTCGTATCCTCCAGCTCCTGCACCCGCTTCTGGAGTTTTTCGACTTCGGCACGGTGGGCAGCCATTTCCTTCGAGCGTGCTTTTTCAAACGCGGAGAGCTCACGATTTGTAGGGGCCATGCCTCCATGCTCCCGCGGAATCAGACCACGGTCGATATCGCCCTGGACCAACATCTTGCGCCACCTGCGGAACGTCCAGTCGGAAATGGGCGTCGAGGCAAGCCACTCCTTCCTCGTCCCGTGCGGCTGCAAATAATACTCATGCATGAACTCACGGATCTCTTCACGCGTAAAACCCTTGTTATCAACGGGCACCGCCGGCTCCTTCAATCAACAGCTAATGAATGACTCACAACCAGCTTGACGAAGAGGGGCTCCATCACTTATGCGCGTGTGGGACGGATCCCTCCCGCACACGTTGTGCAGGAGGGATCCGGGAATTGCCACCATAAGTGAGCGAGCGTCCTGAAAAGCCGGACATAAGTGAGCGAGCGCCGGTGGCTGGACCTATAGGGAGGGCTGGACCCCGAACGCCACGGCGAGTTTCATGATCTTTTCGGCACGGCCAAGGCGGGGCAGGTCGGAACCATCGCGAATGACCCTGCCGTTGGCTTCGAAGTCGTTCATGAAGTCGGTGGCCCAAGCGACGTCGGAGGGGGTGGGGCTGATGACTTCGTTGATGACCGTGGTCTGGTCGATGGCCAGGCAGAGCTTGCCGGTCATGCCCATGGTCACCGTGATGCCGGTCTGCTCGCGCAGGATCGGGTGGTTGGTGCCGACGGTAGGGCCGTCGATGGGACCGGGCAGGTTACCCACGCGGCTGGCGACAACAAGCTTGGCACGTGGGTAGGCCATCGCTTCCGGCGTCGCAGCCATGCCGGTGTCCCGGCGGAAGTCGCCCGAACCGAAGGCTAAGCGAAAGGCGCCCTGGGCACGGGCGATGTGGTTGGCTTCCTCGATGCCCAGCGCAGATTCAACCAGCGGGATCACGGGAATCTTGCCGTCCATGCGGTGGAAGGATTCCGTCACCTGGTCCGCGGATTCCGTCTTGGCCAGCATGACGCCCAACAAGCCGGGCGTGCCACGGAGTCCGGCGAGGTCGTCAGCCCAAAAGGGGCTCGTCGCATCGTTGATGCGGACCCAGGCCTGACCGCCCGCGGTGAGCCAGTCAATGACGTTGTTCCGTGCCTGGTCCTTCTGGGACGGGTCAACGGCGTCCTCGATATCAAGGATGATGGCGTCCGCGCGAGATGAGGCCGACTGGTCAAAAACCTCCGTCTTCATGGCGTTCACGAGGAGCCAGGAGCGGGCGATATCTGCGGGAATGTTGCGGGTGGACCGAATGGACTCGGCGGCGGTGCTAGACGTCATGTACCTACCGTATCCGGCCATCCGCCAGGAACGCTAAGAATCGGGCGAAGGTGTGAGCATCAATACGAACAAAACGATTGTGACAGGCCGCCCCGCCCCAACTAGCTCGCAGTTCTTGTCGTTATGCGCCCCCAAAACGACAGCAACTGCGAGCTAGTTGGGTTTGGCGCGCTTTGGAGGGTCAACATCTCAACGCGGCGACGCTGGGCGAATTGTGTCCTTGGGTTGCCCGGAGTTGCCGAGGATTTCGCTGGATTTCCCCCGGTTTCGCGCCGTTTCCGAGCATTACCGCCGAGCTTCCAACTCTCCTGGATGTGCGCTTACATCGTTCCCACCGGTAATTCGCTCTACCCAGACCAAGGCCGGCCCGACTACATCCGTCCCAAGAAAGTAGCTCCCATGAAACTGCACCAGCCCCTTCTAGGCGTCGCGGCCGCCGTCGTCCTTGCCCTGACGGTGACCGGCTGCGGCGGCAATGCCCAAGCGGGAGACCAATCCGGAGGCCAAACGGAAGTCAAGGAACTCCGTTACCAGGGTTCGGCGAACAGCGTCGGCCTCCCCGAGCTGGCCGCAGACCTCGGCTATTTGGGTGACATCAAGCTCAACTGGGTAGGCAACACCACCAGCGGCCCACAGGACATCCAGTCAGCGGCCACCAACCAGACCGACTTCGGCGGTGCGTTCTCGGGGGCCGTGGTGAAGCTGATTGAGGCGGGGGCTCCGGTGACCGCCGTCGTGAACTACTACGGCGAAGACGCGAAGACCTTCAACGGTTTCTACGTCAAGGCAGACAGCTCCATCAAATCCGCCAGGGACCTCATCGGGAAGAAGATCGCTGTCAACACCCTGGGCGCCCACTACGAAGCCGTCATCAACACGTATCTCAGCCAGAACGGCCTCAGTCAAGACGAAATCAAGCAGGTACAACTCGTGCCGCTGGCGCCCAACGACACCGAGGAAGCGATTCGCCGCGGTCAAGTGGATGTTGGAACCCTGGGCGGTGTCCTGCAGGACCACGCCATTGCGGCCGGCGGGCTGCGTTCGCTCTTCAACGACTACGAACTCTTCGGCACCTTCGCCGGCGGACAGTACGTGCTCCGCAATGACTTCATCGAAAAGAACCCCAACACCGCGCGGATCTTCACCACAGGGGTGGCCAAGGCCATCAAATGGGAGACCGAAACGCCGCGCGACGAAGTGATTGCCCGCTTCAAGAAAATCATCGACGCCCGCGGGCGCAATGAGAGCACCGCGAATCTGCAGTACTGGAAGAGCCCCGGGGTTCCGGACAACGGCGTCATCAAGGACGAGGATTTCACCCGCTGGGCCGGATGGCTCAAGAGCTCGGGGATCGTCAAGAACGATTTGACGCCGTCGAAGTACTACACCAACAAGTTCAACGAGCTAGCAACGAGCGCAACCGCGAGCACAGCGAAGAAGGGATAGCTATGACCGCCAAGATCAGCCTCCGAAACGTCACGAAGCAATTCACGGTCCGCGCCGGCAAGGCCTCCACAGGCTCCAAGGGCTCCACGGCTGGGGCAGCCGGCAAGTCCGGTGCGAAAGAGCCCGCCACACTGACCGCCATCGACGCCCTGAGCCTCGACGTGCGCGCCGGCGAATTCCTGACCCTGGTGGGGCCAAGCGGTTCCGGCAAAACCACTTTGTTGGACCTCCTGGCCGGCCTGTCCACGCCCACCTCCGGCGAGGTCTTGGTGGACGGGCGGCCGGTAACGGGGCCCGGCAAGGACCGCGCAGTGGTCTTCCAGCAGTACGCACTGTTCCCTTGGCGCACCGCGTCGGCCAATGTGTCGATCGGGCTCGAAGGCAAGGGCTCAGATGGGCGCAAGCTCAATCGCCGGGAACGTGCCGCCAAGGCGAGCGAATACCTGAAGCTCGTGGGTTTGGCCGGCTTTGAAGACCGCTACCCGCATGAACTCTCGGGCGGCATGAAACAGCGCGTGGCCATAGCCAGAAGTCTCGCGTATGAGCCCGATGTCCTGCTCATGGATGAGCCCTTCGCCGCTTTGGACGCCCAGACCCGTGAACAGCTCCAGGACGAACTCCTCCGGATCTGGCGGGCCACGGGCAAGACGATCGTCTTCATCACCCATGGCATCGACGAAGCCGTGTACCTGGGCCAACGCGTCGCCGTCTTGAGCGCCCGGCCCGGACGCCTCAAGGAAATCGTGGACGTGGTCATCCCGGACCGTAACGGCGGCGAAGACATCCGTTCACATCCGGCCTTCGTCGAACAACGGCATAAGGTCTGGACCCTGTTGCACGACGAGGTCCGCGTAGCCCAGGACGCCGGTCACCGCAAGATCCTGCCGGACGGCACCGCCCCGGACGAAGTCCCGGGAACAACTCTCGAAAGGAGCGCAGCCTGATGACCACAACACTGACGAAACAACCCACGGCGAGCGCCGCATCCCAGCCGGTTTCCGCCGTCGGGCACTCCGATTCGGTGGTGGCGGGGCGTCGGAGAACGACGGCGGTACTCGCCTTCTTGCGGACCGCAGCCGCCTACGCCGGTTCCGGTCTGTGGAAGGCCGCAGGGATTCTCGCGTTCCTGGCTCTCTGGGAACTCGGGCCGACGTACCTCGCAAGCCCCTCGACCCGGGTATTCCTCCCGCCATTGCACGAGGTTCTGGCTGCGTGGGGCAAATTGTTCGAATCCGGCATCATCCAGGTGCATCTGGCGGCGAGCCTCACCCGTTCGGTGTTTGGATTCGGTGCTGCCTTGGTGGCTGGCGTCTCGCTCGGTTTGCTGATCGCCTGGTACGGACGCCTCAACTCCGTCCTGAGTCCGCTGCTGGAATTGTTCCGTAACACTGCCGCGCTCGCCCTCCTGCCTGTGTTTACCCTGCTGCTCGGGATTGGCGAGGAGTCCAAAATCAGCATCGTGGCCTACGCGGCGTTCTTTCCCGTCTTGCTGAACACGATCGCGGGTGTGAAGACCGTGGACCCGCTCCTGATCCGGGCCGCGAAGTCGCTCGGCCTCTCGAGCCTCGCGCTGTTCCGGAAGGTGATCCTGCCCTCCGCGGTACCCACTGTTTTTACGGGTATCCGCATGGCAGGCACGGCCTCCATTTTGGTGTTGATTGCTGCCGAAATGGTGGGGGCAAAGGCCGGGCTCGGCTACCTCATCGTGAATGCCCAGAGCAGTTTCCTCATCCCGGACATGTACGCCGGCATTCTCACGGTGTCCCTTTTGGGCTTGGCCGTGAATTTCCTCCTCGTGGCCCTGGAACGGCATTTCTCCCGCTGGCGGACCGCCGTCGGATCCGGGGCCTGACCGTCAATCCATCGATCTGGACCCAACCGAGTCACAACAGAAAAGGAACAAAATGTCCGTCATTACCGAAACAAAGTTGGAATTCGCCAAGCTCGGATCCCGCATCGGAGCCGAAATCCGGGGCTTCGACCTCAGCGGCGATCTGTCCGATGAAACCGTGGCCGACATCCGGGCCGCGCTCAACGAACACAAGGCCCTCGTTTTCCGGGAGGCCAACATTCTCAGCGACGAGACCCAGGTGAAATTCGCCAGCCATTTCGGGCCACTCACCACGGCACACCCGACGGTGGCTTCCGTGAAGGGCGAAGAGAACGTATTGCCCGTAGACAGCGAGAACGGCTCCGCAAACAATTGGCACACCGACGTCACGTTCGTGGTCAACCCGCCCCAGGCTTCCACTCTTCGCAGCATCGATCTCCCGTCCTATGGTGGCGAGACGCTGATTGCTTCCTCGGCCGGGGCATATGCGGATTTGCCGGAGGAGCTCCGCAATTTCGCCGACACCCTCTGGGCGATCCACACGAACGACTACGACTACTCGGTGCCGAAGAACCTGGAACACGAGAATGCCGACGAGCGCCGCAAGGAATTCACCCGCATCAAGTTCGAAACCGCCCACCCCGTGGTGCGTGTCCATCCCTTGACCGGCGAGCGCGGATTGTTCATTGGGGGCTTCGCGCAGCGCCTTCGGATCGTGGGGCTGTCCAACACGGAGTCGAAGGACATCATCCGTTTGCTGCAGGCCTACGTGACGCGTCCGGAAAACGTGGTGCGCGTGAACTGGGAGCCGAACCAGTTGGTGCTCTTCGACAACCGCATCACCCAGCACTACGCGCCGGACAACTATGACGGCAAGCCGCGCAAGCTCAACCGCGTGACTATTGCCGGGGACATCCCGCTTGGCGTTGATGGCAAGGCCAGCCAGTCGATCCAGGGTGACTCCTCCGCCTATTCAGTCGTCGCGCCGCTCAACTAGGCCGTCGCAGCCCAACTAACTCGCATTTGTAGTCGTTTTCGCGCGTCAGAACGACAACAACTGCGAGTTAGTTGGGCTTAACCCGCCTTAGGGGAGCCTGCTGCCCCGCGCTGCCACCCACAGGCCATACCACTCAGTGCGCGTCATGGCCGCGGCAACAGCAGCGGCATCGGCACAGGCGGCGATCCGCCCAGGATTGGAGCTGCCGAGCACCGGGGAAATGCGTGCCGGATGCTTCATGAGCCACCCCAACAACACGGACTCGGGAGTGACGCCCTTCTCCCCCGCCAATTGCGCCACCAGCGCGGTAGTCGCGCTATCAGCGGCAGTCGGGGCATCCGCCGTCGAGCCCGTGTACCTGCCCTGGGCGAGGGAACCGTAGGCCTGTAGCTCGATTTCCCGGCTGACGCAGTGTTCCACGGTGCCGTGCGGGAAACTGTAGCCGAGGGAGTCATCGTGGTTGACCAAGACGGTGCTCTCCAGCCAGGCCCGACGGTGAAGACTCATCTCCAACTGGTTGGCTACGACCGGCACCTCCAGTTGGTCCTGCAGGAAAGCGATTTGCGCGCCGGACATGTTGGACACGCCCAATTGCCGCACTTTGCCTTCCGCCATGAGCTGCCCGACGGCGGACGCCACCTCCGCGGGTTCCATGAGGGGGTCCGGGCGGTGCAGGAGCAACACGTCCACATAGTCAGTCTTGAGCCGTTCCAGGCTTCCGTTGACCCGTTCCAGGATGGCGTTCTTGCTCAGGTCGTAGTGGCCTTCGACTCCGGGCTTGCCGAGCCGGATCCCGCACTTGGTCTGGAGCTGGATTTTTTCGCGCAACCCGGCCGTCCGGGACATGACTTCACCGAAGGCGGCCTCGGACTTACCGTTGCGGTAGATGTCGGCGTGGTCGAACAAGGAGATTCCAATGCCCATGGCAGCTTCGATCGCGGCCGCGGCCTGCTCGATTTCGGCAGCCCCGTATTCGCTGCCCTCCCAGGGACCACCAAGTCCCATGCAGCCATAGATGAGCCGGCCGGACGCGGTTTCACTCTCTTCTGTCATTTTCAAACTCTTTCACAACGCACAGCAACGCGGGGTCACTTACGGCCCATCCCGAAGGACATTATGGGCCGTAAGTGACCCCGCGTTGCATGGAGGGACTAGACGAGCCAGGCGGTCGTGTTCGCCGGGAGCTTGCCGCCGTCGAGCGGGGCGCTGCTCACGACGACGGTGCCCTCCGGAAGAGCCACCGGCTCGCTGCCGAAGTTCGTCACCGACTGCCAGCCGTTGGGCCGGGCGAAGTGCAGCACGGACTCGTTGCTGGAGGGGATCCATTCAAGGTCCTCGGCCGCCCGCAGCTCCGAGCGCAGTTCCAGGGCCTTGCGGTACAGCTCCAGCGTGGAGCCTGGAACGTTGTCCTGCGCATCCACTGCATAACCGGCGAACCACTCAGGCTGCGGCAAGTGGGCATGTCCCTCACCGAAGCCGAACGAGGTACCTTCGCTCGTCCACGGCAGCGGGACTCGACAGCCGTCGCGCCCGACGTCGACACCCGGGTTGCGGAAAAACGCCGGGTCCTGGCGCTGGCCGTCCGCGATGTCGCCCACTTCCTGCAAGCCGAGTTCTTCGCCCTGGTACAGGTACGCGGAACCTGGCAGGGCGAACATCAGCAGCGACGCGGCGCGGGCCCGGCGCAAGCCGAGCTCGGCATCGACGTCGGAGGCCAAACCGCCGTCGAGCAGCCACGCCTTGCCGTCCTGGCCGGCGCCGTCGAGGCCGCCGGTCTGGGGCAAGCCGTAGCGCGTAGCGTGGCGGACCACATCGTGGTTGGAGAAGACCCACGTGGACGAGGCACCGGATGCTGCAGCCTCGGCCAGGTTCTTGGTGATGATGGTGCGGAACTGGGCGGCGTCGAAATCGGCCTTGAGGAGGTCGAAGTTGAAGGCCTGGCCGAGTCCGTCCGGGCTGGCGTAGCGGGCGCGGCGGTCCGCGTGGACCCAGGCTTCGGCGACGGCGGTCCGGGGCGGGTTGTACTCGTTGAAGAGCTTGCGCCACTCGGCATAGATCTCGTGCACCTCGTCGCGGTCCCAGAAGGGGTGGGCGCCAAGGGCGTTGTCACCTTCCTTGGGCAGTTCGCTCTTCGATGGGAGCACCTCCGGGAGGTCCTTCGTCAGCGCATGGGCGACGTCGATGCGGAAGCCGTCCACGCCACGATCGGACCAGAAGCGCAGGGTCTTCAGGAAGTCCTCGCGAACCTCCGGGTTGTCCCAGTTGAAGTCCGGCTGCTCCTTCGTGAAGATGTGCATGTACCACTGTCCCGGCGTCTGTTCTGGACCGGGTTCAGTGATGCGTTCCCAGGCCGGGCCGCCGAAGACCGAGTCCCAGTCCGCCGGGGGCAGTTCGCCGTTCTCGCCCCGGCCGTCACGGAAGATGTAGCGTTCACGGGCTGCCGAGCCCTTCGGGGAAGCCAGCGCTTCCTTGAACCATTCGTGCCGGTCCGAGGAGTGGTTCGGAACGATGTCCGCAATCAGCTTGATTCCTGCAGCGTGCAGGGCAGCCGCCATCTCATCGAAGTCCGCCAGCGTGCCCAGCTTCGGGTCCACGTTGCGGTAGTCGTCGACGTCGTAGCCGCCATCCGCGAGCGCCGACGGGTAGAAGGGGCTCAGCCAGACGGCATCAATGCCGAGGGACTTGAGGTACGGAACCTTGGCGGTGATGCCTTTGATGTCGCCCAAGCCATCGCCGTTCGCGTCGTAGAAACTGCGCGGATAGATCTGGTAGACGGCTGCTTGGCGCCACCAGTTGGGGTCGGCCATGCGCTCGGAGCGCTCGGGGTCGAAGTGAGTTGCCAAGGTGACGGTGGAGGACAAGGGGGGTTCCTTTTCTGTGTCGACGCAACGGTGTATGCAGCGAATAGGGCTGTTTATTTAGAATCTAAATTTAGTACCTCAAGTATTATGTGACGCACACCTACAGGAGGTCAACAGGCATGCCTGACATCGCGACTGCCACTCCGCAGATGATGCGGCGGGTCAACGCGGCCACCGTGCTCGGCGCCATCCGCTCCTCCAACGCAGTAACCGTCTCGGAGCTGATGGACGTCACCGGCCTGACGCGCGCCACCACCATTTCGGTGTGCGAAGACCTCATGGCCCGCGGCTGGATCCGCGAACTGGAGAAGGCTTCCGATTCCTACCAGAAAGGCCGCCCCGCGCGGCGCTTCGAACTCGACGAAAGTGCCGGCTGCGTTCTGGGGATCGACGTCGGCGTCCTCAAGACCACCGTGGTGGTGGCCGATCTGCGGGGCCGGACCGTAGGACGGGCCAGCGAGCCTTTTCGCGGCAGGGAGATCGAAGCGGAGGAACGGATCCGCGTGATCAGCGAGACGGCCCTGCTGGCGCTTGACGCTGCCGGCGTGGCGGCGGACAAGGTCCTTGCGGTCACGGTGGGGCTTGCCGCCCCCGTGGGCCGCGACGGAAACATTCTGGTCAGCCAACCGTTCTGGAGCCTGTTCGACGTCGGGCTGAAGAAAGCCCTGCACGATCTGCACGGGTGGGCCGTTGTGCTCGAGAACGACGCCAACCTGGCCGCGCTCGGCGAGCGCTGGCGTGGGTCCGCCGTCGGGGTCGATGATCTGGTGGTTCTGCTGTCGGGCGAGCGTTTCGGCTCAGGCGTAATGGAATCCGGCAGGCTGCTGCACGGGACCGCGGGCGGTGCGGGCGAAATGGCCTACTTGAACATGGTGGAGGGAGTGGGTTCCCCCGATGGCCTCGCCGCCCTCGCCAGATTGTGGGCGGCTGAAGCCTTGGCAGGAACGTCGAAGTCTACCCTCCGGACGGCTGCCGCACCGGGCCACGAGGTGACGGCGCAGCACGTCTTCGCCGCAGCTGCCCAGGGTGACAAAGTGGCGATGGCAATCCTGGACCGGCTCTCGGACCGGTTGGCCCGAGTGGTTTCCACGGTGGCCATCCTGCTCAACCCGGAACTCGTGGTGATCGGCGGCGCAGTAGCAGATTCGGCGTCGGCCCTCCTGGAGACGGCCGCGCGGAAGCTGGCAAACTACACCGCCACTCCCCCGCGCCTGGCAGCGTCCCCCCTGGGCGACGCGATTGTGGGCATCGGCGCGGTGCGCCATGCGCTGGACCATGTGGAGAAGAACTCCCTGGACCTTGAGCTACGGCGCGTGCAGTTGCCTGCCAAGGACACCCGCTAGTCCGGCATCGCCATGGTGCGGAGGTCCAGTTGGCGCAGCACCCGATCGGCAACCTCGGGATCCATGCCGGGCTCGCCCCGAGCAGCCACCACTTCCTGCCGTGCCGCATCGAGGGCGATGGTCTGGACCGCAATAGCCAGTTCCCTGCCGCGTTCGCGCTTCTCCGTTGCCGACTCGTTCTTCAACGTCCCGTCCAGCAGTTCGGCGTGGAGGCGGGTCATCTTTTCCTTGACGAGTGCCACCTTGTCAGCCGGCAGTTCCTTCATCAGATCGTGTTCCTTGAGGGCCGAGATGGCGGCAGCCTGCGCACGCTTGGCCAGGAGGCGCGCGGCGTCCTTTTCGTGCGAGCCGTCCTCGGAGGCCTTGAGCACGCGCATGAGCCACGGAAGGGTCAGCCCGGGCAGCACCAAAGTGGCCAGCAACACCGCGCATGCGATAACCAGGGTCTCGTGCCGGGCCGGGAAGTCGCTGCCGTCGGCAATCGTCAACGGAAGGGCCAGTGCCAGTGCCAGGGTCGCGAGGCCGCGCATACCGCACCACGTGAGGATCAAGACTTCCTTGGGGGACGTCGGCAGCAGGTTCTTCCGTTTGCGGGCCGCGATCGCCAAGAGGCCGAGCCACGCGAAGCGGACGACGAATACCAGCACGCACACCGCCACGGCCGGACCAATCATGCCGAAAACGGCCGCACCTTCATCCCGGATCACAGTCCGGATTTCCAGCCCCACCAAACCGAAGGCCAGCCCCGTGGCGAGGAGTTCCACCACATCCCAGAAAGCGTTGCGGGTGACGCGCTCGGCAGCGTCCTGGGACCGCGCGTGCCGCTGCGTCTCAAGGGCGGTGACGACGACGGCGATCACCCCCGAGGCGTGGAGTTCTTCCGCGAGGATGTATGCAGCGAAGGGAACCACCAAAGTGACGGCGCTCCGGGCCACCATGGAGGTGACCAGCTTGGTGATCAGCCTGGTCAACCAGCCCATCGCGATGCCGACAATAACGGCCAGGCCCGCGCCGATGACGAACTGGAGCACGACGCCGGCCCCCACCTTCGTTCCGGAGACCGTTGCTGCCACTGCTGCCTGGAAGATCACGATAGCTGCGGCGTCGTTGAACAACCCTTCACTTTGCAGCACGGTAATGAGCCTGCGCGGCATATGGACGCGGCCGGCGACCGAATCAACAGCCACCGGGTCCGGCGGAGCCACCATGGCGCCCAGTGCGATTGCCGCAGGGATGCCGATACCCGGAATCATGAGCCACGCGGCGCCGGCGACGGCCGCCGTCGAAACCACTACAAGTGCGACAGCCATGAGCAGCAAGGTCCGCCAACGGACCCGGAACACCGCCCAGGAACTTTTCTGTGCAGTCGCGAAGAGCAGCGGCGGGAGGAAGATCGGCAGGATCAGTTCGGGAGCAAGCTCAAAGTCCGGAAATCCTGGGATGAAGGTCAGCGCCGCCGCCAGAAGCAGCATCAACACTGGATACGGGAGCCGCAATCGATCCCCCAGGCCCACGGCCACGACCGTCGCAAGCAGCAATCCAACAATGAGTGCCAACTGGTCCATGTTCCTGATATCCCCAGACGTCGTCGTGGCAGCGCCCCCTCGTGCCGGGGGGCCATACCAACTTATCGCGGCCGGACGCCCTGCCGGCCCGGCGCAAGCAGCTAGGACCTTATGAGTCAGCTAGGACGCGGTGAGGGCCTCCACCACTGCCACGTTCCCATCCCTGAACTCGATGGTGCGTCCTATGGTTTCGGGTAGTTCCAAGACGGCGGCAGCCACCAAGGCGACATTGGCCCGGGAGGTTGCGGTCCCAGTACCCGGATCCAAGGGATCCACCTCAATGAGCGCCGTGCCCGGATTGCTGGTCAGCGCCCCGGGTCCCAGAATCGTCCAGTCCAGATCGGTTCCACGCAGGTACTCGTCCGCCGCAGCCTTGGCTTCCGCGTACGCGTAGAAGCTGTTGTCTTCGGGGACGCCGTGGCCGGGTCCGGCGCCGAGGTAAGACACCATGACATACCGCGCCACGCCCTGCTGCGCCGCGGCATCCATCGAGCGGATGGCGGCATCCCTATCCACCGCGTACGTCCGGTCCGGGTCACCTCCTCCGGCTCCGGCGGACCACACCACGGCGTCGTGGCCGTTGAGGGCTGAGGCGATCTCCGCCGTCGTCGATTGCTCGACGTCCAGAATGACCGGAGCGGCGCCCGTCGCCGCGACTTCCGGCGCGTGTTCCGGATTGCGGACGAACGAAGTTACCTCGTGACCCTCATTGCTCAGAATGCGGGACAGCTGCAAGGCCACTTTGCCGTGGCCGCCGATGATTGCGATTCGACTCATGGATCCATTCTGTCGTAGAGGTCAAACATCGGCGCGGTCATGTTTATTCAAAGACGATGGATAAACTCCGGAATTAGCCTTTTCCGAACGCTTCAAATTCACGTCAATTCTCCAGAAATAACTAAGCCTGCTTACAATTCCAGTTGTCCTTGCTCTGCGGTAACTCCCCAGCACCGACTGGACGGAAGAGCGGCCATAACCCGCGGCACTCACTTTACTGAAACGCCAATACGAGTGACTTTCGGCGCGTGCGAAGCAAAAGCGAGTGGCAGCCACTCGTGTGTAGTTAATGACCAATTTCTAAACTCAAATCACCCTGCAGCAGGAATAGGAATACCCCTTTTATAAATCTCATTGATGGATTTATTCATCAATGAGCGGATTTGAGGGCTTCCTCTGTGCTGCGCAATTAAGCAAAAGGGTCTCAACAAGCGCCATCCCCTGCGCGTGCGTATCACTTCCCGGGCCAAACCAACCGGCTGGCCCAAGAAACGACGAAGCACGGGGATCTGAAATGCATCAGCAGGAGTACATGCACAGCGGGATCGGCGGAGGCAACGTCTCCGCACTGATATCCAACGGAGTAAGAACGCTCACCAGGTACAAGGCATCCATAGCCACGTGGGCAGTTGTGCTGGCGATCGCCCTGGCGGCCATCATGACGCAGAACTACGCCCAGGTACTCGCGCCAGCAAGCACGAGCGCTGCCAGCGTCCCGGCCGTCGGTCCGGGAGCCGCGATTGCAGCCCCTACATCAGCCGCAGAGTCAGCGCCGAGCGAAAGTTCCTCCCCGGCCCCTCCCCCGGCGCCGGTACAGGCAAAGACGTCGGCCGCCGTCGTGCCCTCAGCGCCTGCGGCGGCACCGGCAGCCGCTCCGGTGCCTGACACGAACGCCTACACGGTGGTCAGTGGCGACACCGTCGGCTCGATAGCTGCCAGGTTCGGAGTCGACGTGAACGCCATGCTGGCTGCCAACGGGCTCAGCGCATATTCCGTCATCTTGCCGGGCCAAGTATTGAAGCTGACAGGACCGCCGCTTGCCACCGCCCCAAACCCGGTGGCCCCTGTGGCGCCAGCGGCTCCTGCTCCCGCCCTGGCCCCGGCTCCCATCCCGGCCCCGGCTCCGGCTCCGGCTCCAGCTCCGGCGGTACGGACCATCTATGTTGCGGGTTCCGGCGGGCAGGCCGCGGTAAACAGTTGCATTGGCCCTATCCACTTCACACCGACGGACGCCTACTCGCTGTTTATCACTGAACATGATTTCTGCGGCGGGTGGGCACGGTTCTCGGGCATCGGCGTCGGCGAGACGGTGAGCATCCCCGGTTACGGAACGTACACCGTGGCTGCCCGCGGCCAGGTGCCCCAAGGCGGCACCACCAATGACGTCGCAGCCGTATTCGGGGGATTCCCGCGTGCTGTACTGCAGACCTGCATCCCGGGCACCAACCAGATGCTGGTGATCGCACTCAATTAGGACCGGGCACCGGTTTCGAAGAAGGTCAGTGTTGCCGAGCCGATTCGGGGGCGGGTGCCATCGTCCCGGAACCGGGGGTCGGGTGCCAAGAGGCTCGATTCTGCTGGATCATTCCCCACGTCAACGGTGGCCGCCTCGTCATTCCGGGGCACCGGGACCCGGGAACGCCGATGATCCAGCAGAATCACGCGTTCCCCTTGCATCCGCCTTCTGACAGAACCTTCCCACAGGGCCTGGATGGGAGGGCCTCAGTCTGGACGGACCCACCAGGGAAGGGGCAAGAACAGAGTTGAGGTGCTCCACGAGATAGCTCGTTACCAGCCCGAGCCGGGCTGATACGTCCCGGCGCTCCATTCGTGTCCTTCCGGGTCAAGTATCCTTGCCCGGCGCGTGCCCCACGCCGTATCCTCAGGCGCGATCACCGCAATTCCGCCGGCTGCCAGCGCCCGCCGGTAGAAGCCATCAACATCGTCGACCAAGAGGTAGAGACCCCCGCCCGTTGATCGGCCAATCAGTGCCGGCTGCTGATAGTCCGCGTCTGCGCTTGAGACCATGAGGACAGCATCACCCATACGGGCCTCGGCATGCACGACTTCCCCGGCGCTTCCGTCCTGGCGTAGGACGATGGAAAACCCGACTTCCTCCATCCAGGAGAGTGCCGCTGGTGCGTCGCGGTAACTGAGATAGGCATATAGCCCGGCATCCATGAACGCATATTAGCTCCACACGTATCACCGCCGAAAGCGGTTCTGCCCGTCGTACGGGGGCGCCCGCGACTACCGGTGCACCGGCGCCTGGCTGTGGATGTGCTCACATGCGTAGCCGGACGACGAAGAGGAAGTAGCACCAGACGGGCAGCGAAAGCAGCGACAACACGGCAATCGCGGTCCGCACTAGGGATTGCTTGCGCAGGATCGCGGAAAGCAGCCTGAATGTAAGGATTCCGATGATTCCCCCGACGCAGTTCAGGATCACGTCGTCGATGTCCGATGCTCCGACCGCAAACACGCCCTGGATGATCTCTACCGCGACGCTGACCGAGGCGACCGTGACCACGGTCAGCCACGCGGCCCACCGAGGTCGGAGCCACGATACGTAGACTCCAAGCGGGATGAAGATCAGGATGTTCCCGACGACGTTGGCGAAGGCCACCTTCCCGGTCCCCGAAGGGTGGCTGGACACATATTCCGCAATACTCGCGAACGGGATGAGATTGATCGATCTCTCCGAACCCGGTGCGCGAGAGAGGAGAAGCAGCCTTAGGAGGAACGCCGCGTAGAGAGCGAAGACGGCGAAGATGGCCACGGTCTCTGCTTTCGCCCGTTTCGTGGTGAATCGCCAGCTCGGCCCATCATCCGTGGCTGCGGTGGGTTGCGATCGTACATCCATACATTAGGACGTTACAGAGGGAAGCTGTCGTCCTCCTGTGCATGACTCAAGATGTCTACATGGGCCACAAATCCGTCCATACGGAAGTGGCCGATGTGCGTTCCTTGGCTGGCTGATGGGTACCTCCAATCAGTCTTCGCTCACCTTGTTCGGCGCCACCCGGTCATTCCGCCACCGCACGGCCTTGTTCTGAAACATTGCCCAGCGGAAACATTGCCCCGCGGATCCCGGTGCCGGCGAGATCCATGACCAGATCCAGATCGACGGGATCTATGGACACCGTCGGATTCTGCTGGATCATTCTCCTCGCCGAAGTTGCCGGTCCCGTGATTCTGTGGTCCCGGAATTTGTCCATTCGAATCATTGAGCAGAATCCGACATCCGAGCGAAGACGATCCCAAGGCGCACATGACGCTCCCGGGATTTACACACGTTTTGTCCTATAACCCGTCCTTGGCGTTGGATCAGGTACTTAAAACAGCAGCAGGCCGGAAGCGAAACGCCTCTGGCCTGCTGAAATGGTAGCGGTGGGGAGGCTCGATCTCCCGACCTCACGATTATGAGTCGTGCGCTCTAACCAACTGAGCTACACCGCCACGAATGAGAAAAACCTGTGTCAAGCCGGTCAAAAACCGCCTTGACACAGGCCCTCATTCAGAGCCCCCCACCGGAATCGATCCGGTGACCTCGTTCTTACCAAGAACGCGCTCTACCACTGAGCTAGGGGGGCAACGAGTAAATACTCTACCGGACGATTTCTCAGGCCACAAATCGGCTGCAGGACAGGGAAAACGGCGTCGACACAATCTGCATCAGGGTCCGGACTATGGTCCAGAGCCGCGCTGAAACCAGAGCAGTCGAAGCACCTAAGCAGGGTGCATGTGGTCAGCGGCGACTGGAGCGTCCGGATCGGCGCCCTCGTCCGATTCCTGCCCGGAAGGCTCGCGAGCGCCCCTTGGGGCCGCCGATGCCCTCTCATCGGCCTTCTGGCGAGTCGTCTCTCTTAGCCGGAGCGCATGGGACAGGCATCGTTAAACCGCCAGAGGCCGGCTCGAAAGCCGGCCTCTGACCAGAAAACCAGGAACTAACCCTGTTTACCACTTGCCCTTGCGGTTGAAATCGCGGTGGCCAGCGTCGCCGCCGGTGCGCGGCTTGCGTGCGCCGCGGTCGCCGTAGCTGCCCGTTCCGGCACCGGCGCTGCTGCGCTCGCTGTAGGAACGGCCGCCGCGGTCAGCGGATGAACGCTCGCCACCGGCGTAGCTGCCACGGTCGCCTTCAGTCTTACGGAACTCCTTCTTGAAGCCACCGTTGCCTTTGAAGTTTCCGCCGCGGTCGCCCCCGGAGTAGCCGCCACGGCCACCACCGGAGTAACCGCCACGGTCAGAGGCCGGCTTGCGACCGTTGTCCAACTCGAGGTGAATCAGTTCGCCGCCGATCCGGGTGCGGGACAGGGCACGCAATTGCTCAGGGCTCAGGTCCGCCGGGAGCTCCACCAGGGAGTGGTCCGAACGGATATCGATGCCACCGATCTGTGCCGAGGAAATGCCGCCTTCGTTGGCAATGGCGCCAACGATCGAACCCGGCATGACGCGCTGACGGCGTCCGACGGCGATCCGGTAGGTGGCGTTGCCCTCGGTCAGGGCGCGGGTGGGGCCGCGGGAACCGAAGCCGTCCTTGGCGCGCTCGCGCTTCTGGAATTCAGGTGCGGCGGGCAGCTCCTTGACCAGGAGCGGCTGGCCGCCCTGTGCCATCACGGCAAGTGCGGCAGCGATCTCCGAAGCCGGAACGTTGTGCTCTTCCTCGTACGAGGCGATCAGGTCGCGGAACGCTGCCACGTCCTCGGACTCGAGGGTCTCGGTGATCTTGTCCGCAAACTTGCCCAGGCGCAAGGTGTTGACCGTCTCGGCGGTGGGCAGGTGCATCTGCTCCACCGGCTGGCGCGTGGCCTTCTCGATGGAACGCAGCAGGTACTTCTCCCGCGGCGTCATGAACAGGATGGCGTCGCCGCTCCGGCCTGCACGGCCGGTACGGCCGATGCGGTGCACGTAGGACTCGGTGTCGTGCGGGATGTCGTAGTTGACCACGTGGCTGATGCGCTCGACGTCAAGGCCGCGGGCCGCGACGTCGGTGGCCACCAGGATGTCGATGCGGCCTTCCTTCAGCGCATCGACGGTCCGCTCACGCTGCTGCTGCGGGATGTCACCGTTGATGGCGGCGGCCTGGAAGCCGCGGGACTTCAACTTGTCTGCGAGGTCCTCGGTGGCCATCTTGGTGCGCACGAACGCGATAACGCCGTCGAACTCTTCAACCTCGAGGATGCGGGTAAGGGCATCGAGCTTGTGCGGGCCCATGACCTGCAGGTACCGCTGGCGGGTGTTGGCGCCGGTGGTGGTCTTGGACTTGACCGAGATCTCGGCCGGGTTATTCAGGTACTGCTTGGACATGCGGCGGATCTGGCCCGGCATGGTGGCAGAGAACAGCGCTACCTGACGGCCTTCCGGGGTCTCCTGGAAGATCTGCTCGACGTCGTCGGCAAAGCCCATGCGGAGCATTTCGTCGGCTTCGTCCAGGACGAGGTACTGCAGTTCGGACAGGTCCAGGGAACCCTTGGAGATGTGGTCGATCACACGGCCGGGGGTACCGACAACCACCTGGGCACCGCGGCGCAGGCCTGCAAGCTGCGGGCCGTAGGCGGAGCCACCGTAAACGGGGAGGACGGTGAAGTCATCAATGTGCTTGGCGTATGAGGTGAAGGCCTCGGCAACCTGGAGCGCAAGCTCACGGGTCGGCGCGAGGACCAGTGCCTGGGTCTTGCGGGACGGACCGTTGAGGTCGTGGAGTTCGGCCAGTCGGGACAGCGCCGGTACTGCGAATGCTGCAGTCTTACCGGTGCCGGTCTGGGCGAGGCCCACGACGTCGCGGCCTTCGAGCAGCAGCGGAATGGTCGCCGCCTGGATCGGAGAAGGCTTTTCATAGCCGACATCCTGCAGGGCGGCCAGAACGCGGGGGTCGATTCCCAGGTCGACGAAGCGGATGCCCTCTTCATCTTCCTCGGCGGGGGACTCGGCCTTGGCCGGAGCCTCAGCCGGAACTTCGGCAGCGTGTGCCTCCACTTGAGCGGGCGCAGCAGGCTCAATGAACTCGGCGGCGGGGGCCGTTTCGACGGCGGTCTCCACAGTTTCGGCGGTCTCCGCAGTTTCAGCGGTCTCAGCGATGTCGGCAGACTCGGCGATGAAGGGGTCGTTCAGGTTTTCGGGCATAGGGGAAAGTTTCCTCATCCATAGGGGGCCAGTCGGCGCGGCCCGGTTGGGCTTGGCCGCAGTACACGTTGCGTGCAAAAGAACCAGGAGGCTCTGGTGCTCGCAAGAAGTCCGGCGCTGTCGCAATCCCATGGCAGGACTTCCCGCTGCATCTCTTGGCTGCTATCTCAGCAGTCTGTACAGCGTTTTCTTCGCCCGGCTCTCCCTATGAAAATGCCCGCACACATTTTGCGGGCCCCAACACTGACCAGTCCTGCCTCAAGAATTGGGCAGGAAAAAGGGATTTCCGGAGTGGGGGATATTTCAATTGTAGGGCACAGACTAGTCCCCTGGTGACATAACTGTCGACGACGACCGTGAGCTTGAGCACATAGGCGCCTTGCACACCCCTCGGGACGGCCCCTCCCCGGCCCTCAGGACGGCATCCCGAAGATGCCTGGGGGAACGGTTTTCAGACGTCCACCCCGTTTCGGCGCATGAGTTTTTCGAAGCTGTCGTGGTAGTCGGACTGCAGCAGAATCTCTCCGTCCGCTTCGGCGTCGAGCAGCAATTGCATGTCCTCGAGGTTGGGGTTACTGAACCACTGCCCTACCGTGATGCCATGTTTCGGCACGAACAGCTGGTGGATGTAGTCGCCGGCCGAAATGCTGCCAGTCTTTACTACTCGCAAGTAGGTGCCGACCCGCCCAGCGTCAGTGAAGCGTTTGACCCACATCGGTTCGTTCATGCGGCGCTGGAAGGTTGCGCACGGCACTCGCGGTGAAGTGACTTCAACTTCGACGTCCAGTCCGATTTTCCAACGTTCTCCAATCACGGCACCGGTGGTCTCGATTCCAGTGACGCGGAGGTTTTCCCCGAAGATCCCGGCGGGCATGTCCCTTTGGAGTTCATTCGCCCAGTAGTCGGCGTCCGCCTGGGAGTAGGCGTAGAGCGCTTGGTCTTCGCCGCCGTGGTGGATCCGGCTCGCCTGGATGTCTCCGTGGAGCCCCAGCTTGTGGACCTTCACCGGACCGTCAACGGGGCGCTTGTCAATGGCCGTCACTCCCACCGACCCTTCAACGTCAGGCAGGAGTTGGTGCACCCGGCAAACAGCAAGCAACGATGCGGTATCCATGGTTACAGTCTACGTACGCCACTACGGATCGAAGCGATAGCCCATGCCGGCCTCGGTGTGCAGGTGCCGGGGCTGTGCCGGGTCGCGTTCGAGCTTGCGGCGGAGCTGGGCAATATAGACGCGCAAGTACTGGGTCTCCTTGGCGTAGGCCTGCCCCCAGACCTGGGTGAGGATCTGCTGCTGGCTGACCAGCCGGCCCGCGTTGCGCACCAGCAATTCCAGGATGTTCCATTCGGTGGGCGTCAGCCGCACTTCGGCGCCGTCCTTGGTGATCTTCTTTCCCGCCAGGTCAACGAGGAAGTCTGCGGTCTGCAGCGTCGGCACTTCATGCCGGGGCGCCGCCCGCCGCGAAGCGGCACGGAGCCTGGCGAGGAGTTCGTCAAGGCCGAAAGGTTTGGTCACATAGTCGTCCGCGCCGGCGTCGAGGGCTTCCACTTTATCTTCGGAGCCGTGCCGGGCGGACAGCACGATGATGGGCATGGTGCTCCAGCCACGGATGCCCTTGATGACATCCACGCCGTCCATATCCGGGAGGCCAAGATCGAGCACCACGATGTCCACGGGCTGCTGCGCCGCGGCCTTGAGGGCATCGGTGCCGTTGCCGACGGTGATGGCCCGGTAGCCGTGGGCGTGGAGGTTGATTTGCATGGCCCGGGCGATCTGGGCCTCATCTTCCACGATCAGCACTAGGTTCATGGCCGCTCCCCTGTCCACAGAGGGAGTGTGACCACCATGGTCAGCCCGCCTCCCGGCGTCGCCTCAGCCATGAGCGTACCGCCCATGGCTTCGGTGAATCCTTTGGCGACGGCGAGTCCCAGGCCGATTCCGCTGCGCCCGTCCCGGCTGGAGGCTGAGTCGTCGAGCCGCTGGAAGGGGCGGAACAAGTCCAACACGGCCGCGGGCGCGATCCCCCGGCCGTGGTCCGTGACCCGAAGTTCGCTGGCTGGCAGTCCGTCGAGGGCTATGCCCGCGCCGGTGCGTGCGACCAGCACCACGTCCGAGTCCGGCGCGTATTTCACGGCGTTCTCCACGAGGTTCGCCACGACGCGTTCGAGCATTCCGGCGTCGGCCTCTATATACGGGAGGTTGGCCGGCAGCTCATTGCGGATGCGGTCCCCAGGTACGCCGCGTAGCGCCTCCGGCAGGATTTGGTGCCAGCCCAGCCCACGCAGCAGCGGGTTTACAGCATCGGCTGTGATGCGGGACATGTCCAGCAAGTTGTCCACCAAATGATCGAGGCGATCGGCGTAGTCCTCGATAGTGGCGAGCAATTCCCGCTCGTCTTCCGGTGCGAATGACACTTCCTCTTGGCGCAGGCTGCTGACGGCAAGCTTGATGCCCGCCAGCGGAGTGCGGAGATCATGGGAGACGGCGCGCAGGATGGAGGTCCGCATCTTGTTGCCTTCCGCCAGGCGCAAGTTGTCCTGCCTGCTCTTGGCCAACTGCTGGCGCTCCCGCACTGCCACGACGAAGGCGCCGAATGCCGCGAGCATGCGGCGGTGTTGTTCGGAGAGCGGGCCGCCGCGGAGCAGGAGCGTGTAATGGGGATCGACGACGGCGGCGTGGTCCGCGGCCGCATGGGTCACCGGCGGTTGATGCCCCGAGCTTGCAAGAACCTGCCACGCCGGGCCAGGTGCCGCCGGCGAATCAAAGGTGGACAGGAGTGTCACCGCATCCATGCCGAGGTTGACCCGGATCTTGTCCAGGAAGGACTCAAGGCTACCGTCCGAGCTCAGGATGCGAAGGGCCAGTTCGCTCAGGGCCCTTGCCTCGGCGTCGGAATGCGCGGCTTCCTGGGCTCGACGCGTTGCCAGCCCGACCGCGAGTGCCACACCGCACGCCACGGCAAGGAAGATGACCATGGTGAACAGCGTGGTGGGATCCGCGATGGAGAGGGAGCCCACGGGCTCGGTCGAAAAGTAGTTCAAGAGAAGGCTGCCCAAAACGGCGGACACCACTGCCGGCCACAGTCCCCCGATCGCGGCCACGGCGGCAGCGGCAGCCAGCTGAAAGAGCATGATCATCGCGAAGTTCCGGTAGTGCAGCCCGGACACCAGGGCTTCGATGGCCACCGGAAGCACCAGTGCCAGGATCAGGCCAGCCAGTATGCGGCGTCGCCCGATCCCCTCGACTGCCCGTAGCGGCAGTCCCGTTGCGTTCACTTCCGCCGCTGCCATGGCTCAATTCTGGCACGGCGGCCGGGCCTACCGTGAAGGCGTCGGCGCCGCGCAATCGCCGGCTCAGCCCAGGCGGTGGAACATGTCCGGCTTTAGGATGCTGGCATGAGCCATTCAATGACGGATACCTCCGATGTTCTCGCCCTCGATTCCCTCTTGAGCACCGAGGAACTGGAGCTTCGCGAGAAGGTGCGTGACTTTACCGATCAGCGCATTCGGCCGAACATCGCCCGTTGGTACGAGGACGCGGTCTTCCCAAGGGAGCTGCCCGCGGAACTGGGCGAACTCGGTGTCCTGGGCATGCACCTGGAGGGCTATGGCTGCCCGGGACGCACCGCCGTCGAATACGGTCTTGCCGCCATGGAGCTTGAGGCGGGCGATTCCGGTATCCGTACTTTCGTGTCGGTCCAGGGTTCACTGGCCATGACCGCGATCCATCGCTGGGGCAGCGAAGAACAGAAGGAGCAGTGGCTCCCCCGCATGGCCGCCGGCGAACTGATCGGCTGTTTCGCGTTGACGGAGCCGACGGCGGGTTCGGACCCGTCGTCGATGGCCAGCTTTGCGCGCAGGGACGGCTCAGGCAACGACGCCGGCTGGGTGCTGGATGGTTCGAAGCGCTGGATCGGCATGGCGTCGATCGCCGACGTCATGGTGGTGTGGGCAAACACTGGCGACGGCATCCGAGGCTTCCTGGTCCCGGCCGGAACTCCAGGAGTCACAGTGACTCCCATCGACGTGAAGCTCTCCATGCGTGCCTCGATCCAGTGCGATGTAATGTTCGACGGCGTCCGGCTGGGTCCGGAGGCCCTCCTCCCGGGCGCCCAGGGCCTCCGCGGCCCGTTCTCTTGCCTCAACGAAGCGCGCTACGGCATTTCCTGGGGTGCCATGGGCGCGGCCCGTGACTCCTACGAGGCCGCACTCGAATATGCCGCAAGCCGCATACAATTCGGCAAGCCCTTGGCCGGCTACCAGCTGACCCAGGAAAAACTCGTGAACATGCTCGTGGAAATCCAAAAGGGCTCCCTGCTGGCGCTGCATCTGGGGCGACTCAAGGATGCTGGCAAGCTGCGGCCGGAACAGATCTCGGTGGGCAAGCTCAATAATGTACGTGAGGCCATTAAGATCGCCCGCGAGGCCCGCACCATTCTGGGTGGCAACGGCATCACGCTGGACTACTCGCCACTACGCCATGCCAACAACCTGGAATCGGTGCGTACCTACGAAGGGACGGACGAGGTCCACACGCTCATCCTCGGCCAGCACATCACGGGCATCCCGGCTTTCCGCTGACTTCACTGGCGCAGGCCAAGCGCGGGTCCCGCGCCCGACCTAGCCGACCGGGCCTAGGCTCCGACCGGGACCGGTTCCTTCCTGGCCGCGTCTTTACGCATGGTGGCGCTGATGACGGCAGCCACGGTGCACATCGCGGCAGCACCGATCCATGCATAGGTGTAGTGGCCCGTGGCGTCCCGGATGTAACCCGCGAGGAAAGCTGCAGCCGCGGCTCCAAGCTGGTGCGCGGCGAAGACCCAGCCGAACACCACTGATCCGTCCGCCCCGAACACCTTGCGGCAAATGGCCGCCGTCGGCGGCACCGTGGCCACCCAGTCCAGGCCGTACACCACAACAAACAGGATCATGCTCGGTTGCACGGTGGAGCTCAGAAGCACGGGCAGCACCAGCAGCCCGACCCCGCGGAACTGGTAGTACACGGCAAGGAGCACCTTGGGATTGAAGCGGTCCGTCAACCAACCGGAAGCGATGGTGCCCACGATGTCGAAGATCCCGACGACGGCCAGCAAGCCGGCCGCGGTGGTTTCCGGCATGCCGTGGTCGTGCGCCGAGGGAATGAAGTGGGTGCCGATCAGGCCGTTGGTGGTGGCCCCGCAGATGGCAAAACCGGCAACCAAGGCCCAGAACGTGCGCACTTTGCTGGCGCGTTTGAGCACCTGCAGTGCCCGCACGGCAGCGTTGGGCGTCCTGGCGCCTTCGGCTTTGGCGGCGTCTGCGGCCAGGGCGGGGTCCGCCGTCGTCGGCTGCTCTTCTTCGGCACCGTAAGGCTGGACCCCGACGTCGGCGGGTGAGTTCTTGAGCCAGCGCAGCACGAGCGGCACTACCGCGAGCGCTCCGGCTGCGATCAGCAGCGAGGCGCCGCGCCAGCCCGGGCTCTGCGCAAGCACGGCGATGAAGGGCAGGAACACAAGCTGCCCGGCGGCGCTCCCCGCGGTCAGGATGCCGATCACGAGTCCGCGGTTCTTCGAGAACCACGTGTTGGCGATGGTGGCCGCGAAAACCAGGGCCATGGATCCGGTGCCTAGCCCGATCAGCACGCCCCACGTCAGCAGGATCTGCCAGGACTGGCTGACGAACACCGTCAGCGCGGAGCCGAGGCCGATCAGGCAGAGGGCAATCGAGGTGACGGTGCGGATGCCGAAGCGTTCCATGAGCGCGGCAGCGAAGGGCGCCGTGAGGCCGAACAACACCAGGTTGATGCTGACCGCGAGCGACAGGACGGTTGTTGACCAGCCGAATTCCTGCTGCAGCGGCACCATGAGCACGCCGGGTGCCGCCCGGAAACCGGCCGCGCCGACGAGTGCCAGGAACGCGACGGCGGCGACCATCCAAGCGGGGTGGAGTCGACGCTTCCGCGGAGTCTTGCCAGCGGAAAGTTTGGTGGGATTGGGTGCGGTCATGCGGAAGGCTCCGATTCGTCCAGGAGGTCACGTCTGGCAGGGGCAGTGGCCAAGGCCATGGGGTGTTCCGATCGCGTGAGGCTATGCCAGCTGGTGTTGGCCGCGGTCAGGCGGGAACCGCAGTGGGAGCATGTATCAGCCGACGCCGTCGGCAGTCCGCAACCGGTGTGGATCACGCGCATGTGGGCGTTGTCCGCAGGCGCATCGAGATGTTTCTCGGACCAGAGAATGATGGCGTTCAAGACGGGCAAGGCATCTTCCCCTTTGGCCGTGAGGACGTATTCCTGCCGGGTGCGGGCGCCATCCTGGTAGGGCCGTTGGGCGAGCAGGCCCGAATCAAGCAGCCAAGCCAGCCTTTTGCTGAGGACGTTGTCTGCTATGTGGAGACGGGTTTTGATGGCATCGAACCGGCCGTTGCCGAAGAAGACCTCCCGCAGCACCAGGCTTCCCCAAGGGTCGCCGAGGATATCGAGGCCGCGCGCTAGGCTGCACGTCCGCTCGGACCAATCGGATCGTAAGGGCATGGTCCGAGATTAGCTGGCTTTTCTAAAGAAAGCTAGGTTTTGACGGGGACGGCTCTCCACTTGCGACCAGGTTTGAAAGAGGAGCGGCCGGGACACGCCGTGGTGATGGCGTGTCCCGGCCGGATCAACAATCAAAAAAGGTCAGAAGTGGAGGGGCACTCAGTCCGCGATGTTGCCGATCGCCTGCTCCAGGTCCGCGATCAGGTCTTCGATGTCCTCGATGCCGCAGGAAAGCCGGATCAGGTTGACCGGCACGGCCAACTCGGTGCCCTTGACCGAAGCGTGCGTCATCTCCGAGGGGTAGTTCATGAGCGACTCGATGCCGCCCAGGGATTCGGCCAAGGTGAAGACCTGGGTGGACTCTGCCACCTTGCGGGCCGCCGCTTCGCCGCCCTTGAACTGCACGGAAATCATGCCACCGAACTTCTTCATCTGCTTCGCGGCCAGTTCGTGCCCCGGGTGGGACGGTAGGCCCGGGTAGAGCACGGCTTCAACCTCCGGGCGCTCCAGCAACCATTCAGCCACGGCCTGGGCGTTCTCGCTGTGGCGGTCCATGCGCACGCCGAGGGTCTTGAGGCCGCGGGTTGTCAGGAACGCATCCATGGGTCCGGACACGGCGCCGACAGCGAACTGCACAAAGCCGATCTTCTCAGCCAGCTCAGCATCCTTGACCACGATCGCCCCGCCCACAACATCCGAGTGGCCGCCGATGTACTTTGTGGTCGAGTGGACCACGACGTCGGCACCCAGGGCGAGCGGGGTCTGCAAGTAGGGCGACGCAAAGGTGTTGTCGACGACCAGGAGGGCACCGGCGTCGTGCGCTACTTTGGCGAGCGCTTCGATATCAGTGATCTTCATCATCGGGTTGGAAGGGGTCTCCACCCAGACGATGCGCGTCTTGTGCGCCGCAACGGCCGCCGCGACGGCGTCAAGGTTGGACATGTCCACTGGCGTATTGCCGATGCCCCACTCACCGAGCACACGGTTGATGAGCCGGTAGGTTCCACCGTAGGCGTCGTTGCCGAGGACGATGTGGTCGCCGGGCCGGGCAACGGCGCGGATCAGGGAGTCCTCCGCAGCAAGTCCCGAGCTGAAGCTGTATGCGTGGGTTCCGCCCTCGAGTGCGGCGAGCTGCTCCTGCAACGCATCCCGGGTGGGGTTGGTGCCGCGGCCATATTCGTAACCGTCGCGCAAACCGCCTATGCCGTCCTGGGCATATGTCGAGCTGAAGTGCACTGGCGGAACCACGGCGCCGGTGCGCGGTTCGAAGGCCTGGCCGGCGTGGACGGCGCGCGTGTTGAATCCTGCTTCGTTTGCAGACATATGAACTCCTAGGGTCAGTTGCTCAGGTAAGCGAGAAGGTCGTGGCGGGTCAGGATGCCCACGGGCGCTCCAACAAACGTCACCATGACGGTGTCGACGTCGGACAGCAGCTCCCGTGCGGCCGAGATGGTCTCGAGTGAGCCGATCACCGGCAGGCGCTCTCCCATGTGCTCGGAGATCTTGTCGGTCAATTTCGCCTCGCCACGGAACAGCTTGGTGGTCAGCGTGCGCTCATCGACGGCGCCCAGCACTTCGCCCATGACCACCGGCGGCTCCTGCGAGAGGACCGGGATGTGCGATACCCCGAACTCGTTCATGATGTTGATGACATCGCGGACAGTCTCATTGGGATGGATGTGGACAAGCTCGGGCATCTGGCCGGTCTTGGACTTCAAAACCTCGCCAACGGAGGCTTCCTCGCCGCCGGACAGGAAACCGTAGGAACGCATCCATTTGTCGTTGAAGATCTTCGCCAGATAGCCGCGGCCGGAGTCCGGCAAGATCACCACGACGACGGCTTCCTCGCCCAGGTCTTTGGCCACCTGGAGCGCCGCCACCACAGCCATACCGGATGAACCGCCCACGAGGAGCCCTTCCTCGCGGGCCAGGCGCCGGGTCATCTCGAAGGAGTCGGCGTCGCTGACCGCAATGACGTCGTCGGGAACGGTCTTGTCGTAGTTGACCGGCCACATGTCCTCGCCGACGCCTTCCACGAAGTAGGGACGCCCGGTACCGCCCGAGTAGACCGAACCCGCGGGATCTGCGCCGATGACCTTGACCCGGCCGCCGTCGGACTCCGGCCGATCGGCAGACACGTCCTTGAGGTACCTGCCGGTACCGGTAATGGTGCCGCCCGTCCCGGCGCCGATGACCACATGCGTGATCTTGCCGTCGGTATCCCGCCAGATCTCCGGCCCCGTGGTTTCGTAGTGGCTGCCGGGAGCTGCGGGATTGGAGAACTGGTCCGGTTTGTAAGCTCCCGGGATTTCCGACACAATGCGGTCAGAAACGCTGTAGTAGCTTTGCGGGCTGTCCGGGGCCACTGCGGTGGGAGTGACGACCACTTCGGCACCATAGGCCTGGAGCACGGCACGCTTGTCCTCGCCCACTTTGTCCGGGACCACAAAAATGCATTTGTAACCTTTTTGCTGGGCCACCAAGGCCAGCCCCACGCCGGTGTTGCCCGAGGTTGGTTCCACGATGGTTCCACCCGGCTTGAGCTTCCCGTCCCGCTCAGCCTGCTCGATCATCTTCACCGCGATGCGGTCCTTGATGGAACCGCCCGGGTTCACATATTCGAGCTTTACCAGAATGGTCGCTTTGATGTCCCCGGTCACGTGGTTGAGCTTGATGAGCGGGGTATTGCCAATGAGGTCCAGGACGGACTGGGCGTACTTCATAGGTACCAAGTTACCGCTTGGTTCGGTCTGCCCCGGCGCAGCAAGGAATCGGCACCACACCGGAGCGTCGTCTAGCCAAAGAACGGCCCCGGGGGCAAGCTAACCGTGACGCTCTCCAAGGAAAGGACATGCACCATGGATTGGACCCTCGAAGTAGTTGTGCTCCCGGTGAGCGACATTGACCGTGCGATCGATTTCTACCGCGACAAGGTGGGCTTCGCCCTTGACCACAACACCACCAACGAGCACATGCATGTAGCCCAGCTGACTCCCCGGGGCTCCGGTTGTTCGATCGTCATCGGTGACCTCCCTGCGCAGAAGGAGATGGCACCGGGATCCATGCGGGGATTGCAGCTTGTGGTCGCGGACGCGCGGGCCGCACGGGAGGAATTGATCAGCCGCGGCGTGGAGGCCAGCGAAGTAACCGTCTTCGACGAGCGCGACGGCGGCACGTTCTTTGGCTTCAGCGATCCGGACGGTAACACGTGGGCCGTGCAGGAGCTCAAGGTCCGTGCCGAGAAGCCTCTGATCCCGGCCGAGGCCCGCGGGCGCTTCGGGGCAGAATAGAGCGGCCCCGGGGAGCGCTCGCCGTGGGGACGAGGAAAGGGTGGAGAAGGCATCGCAGCTATTTCCTTCCCGTCGGGATGCTGGTGGCAGGTGTCCTCTGCCTGGCGTTCGGGTTCCTTCGCCTTCCTGCTTTCGAGGAGCTGACGGCGCGGACAGTCCCCATACTCGCCTTCGTGCTGGCAATGACCGTGGTGACCGAACTGGTGGCGGACGCGGGCCTGTTCCAAGTGCTGACCGACAAAATCGCCGTGTTTGGCCGGGGGCGCGTCTGGGTCCTTTGGCTTCTGGTCATTGCGCTCGCGACTGTTTCCACCGTGTTCTTGTCCCTGGACACCACTGCGGTTCTGGTAACCCCAGTGGTCGTGCTCCTGGCCGTGCACGCGCGGATCCCCGCTTTGCCTTTCGCCCTCACCGCCGTCTGGCTCGCCAATACGGCGTCCATGCTGCTGCCGGTATCCAATCTGACCAACCTGCTAGCCCAAAGTCGCCTCGGAATGTCCCCGGTCTCCTTTGCCGGACTCGTTTGGGCGCCCGCTATCGCCGGGATCGTAGTCCCGGTGACCATGTTGGGCGTGGCTTTCCGGAAGCAGCTGGCCGGCCGGTATGGCCCCCAACCGACCCACAACGTGCGGGACAGGCCCTTGCTGCTCATGTGCGCGGCGACCCTGGTGGTCCTTCTGCCCGCACTGGTTTCCGGGGTTCCCGTACAGTTCCCGGCCATGGCCGCTGCGCTCGTGCTCCTCGGTGTTTTCCTGCGACGGCGTCCGGGCTCCTTGCGTTGGTCCATGGTTCCGTGGCGGCCGCTCATGCTGACGATCGGTCTTTTCATGGTGGTGGAGACGCTGCACGGGATCGGCCTGACACCTTTGCTCGCAGGCGTTGCCGGCACCGGGGATGGCTTTCCTTCGCTTCTGCGCCTCGCTGGACTTGGCGTCGCGGCAGCCAACGGCGCCAACAACCTTCCGGCCTACCTGGCCCTCGAGCCCGTGGCCGGCTCTCCTGTCCGGTTGGCGGCTTTGCTCATCGGCGTCAACATGGGTCCGCTCATCTCGCCGTGGGCTTCACTGGCCACGCTGCTGTGGCACGAACGGCTGCAGGCCCTCAACGTCCAAATACGCTGGGGCGGGTTTGCCGCGGCAGGACTTGTCGCCGTGGTGCTGCTCCTGCCACTCTCCGTCCTGGTCCTCTGGCTGTCGTCGGGAGCAGCCTGACGCCTTGTTTCCAGCCCTACTCTGCTGAGGCTCGCTCCTCCGGCGGAAGGTTCTCCCATAGGCCCAGGACGTTGCCCTCGGTGTCCTTGAAATAGGCGTAGTAACCCATTCCCGGAATGGCATCCTTCGCTTTCACCACCGAGCCGCCCAGGCGTTCGATCTCCGCCAAGGCCGTGTCGATACTTTCCACATCCACCGTGATCACTGGCGAGGTGAGTTCGCCCGCCCTTGCCATCATCCCGCCGTTGATGGCTCCGGGCTGGCTGGGCATGCCTGTTTTCTCGTCGCTCGGGGTGGTGACGACCATGCTGTAATCCATCTGCGGCATCGGATTGATCTGCCAATCGAACGCCGATTTGTAGAAGTTACTGGCCCGCTCTTGGTCATCCGCGGGGATCTCAAAGTGCACGATTGCGGCCATTGTGTTCTCCTGGGTTAGCTTGGCGAAGACGCGGATGCCCCGCGCCTCAGGTGGAGTTTAACCCCGCGGGATTCGCGGCGTAAGGGGGAACCGGGACTACGCGTTTCCGGACATGTCCGGTCGTGTCAGACGATCGTGCGACCATGAATGCATGACGATCGTCGACGCTCCACCCGCCGCAGCGGCTGCGGCCGACGCATCGGTGCGATGGCATCCCGGCGGTTCCTTCGATCTCCTCCAAACCGTGGGAATCATCATGCGCGGCAACGGCGATCCGTCCTTCGCCGCGTGGCAGGACGGCGTGTGGATGGCCTTCACGACGCCGGACGGTCCGGCCACTCTGCGACTCACCGCCGCGGGATCCGGGCAGGACACGCACGTCGATGCCCAGGCTTGGGGCGCCGGTGCAGATTCCGCCATCGCCTCCGTACCTGCCCTGTTGGGAAGCGGAGACGACTGGTCCGGCTTCGACGAAGAAGCCTTCCATGCAACCCTTCCGCGAATAGTCAGGGAAGCCCGACGCCGGAACCTCGCCGTCCGTTTACCTACCACCGGCCGCGTGGTGGACTCCCTCGTGCCCACGATTCTTGAGCAAAAAGTCACCACTGTCGAAGCCCGGCGGGGCTACCGCTACCTGATGTACCGCTACGGAACCGCGGCCCCCAGCGCTGGCAGACACTCGCCGTCGGGCCTGCTTGTCCCGCCATCTGCCAGCCGATGGTTGACCGTTCCTTCATGGGAGTGGCACAAGGCAGGAGTGGGCCCCCAACGTTCGGCCACGGTCATGCGCACGCTGCGATCCGCCGTCGCGCTTGAACGGCTCGCCTCACTCAGCGCGGCCGAGGCGGGAGCCAAGATGCAGACGATTCCGGGCATCGGCGTCTGGACCGCCGCCGAGGTTGTCCAGCGGACCCACGGCTGCCCGGACTCGATCGCGGTGGGCGACTACCATCTGGCCTCGTATGTCGGCTATGCGCTGACCGGCCGGAAGACGGACGACGCCGGAATGATCACCCTCCTGGAACCGTGGCGTGGGCACCGGCAGCGGGTGGTCCGGATGATCGGACTCAGCGGCTTCCGCAAGCCTACTTTTGGACCCCGCATGACCATTCAGGACCACCGCTGGCACTAGACTTCCCACCACCCCAACGCGGGGTCACTTACGGCCCATGTTGTTGCCCGGCATCGGCCGTAAGTGACCCCGCGTTGGCTCAGATGGAGCGAAGTGTCGCCCGCTTGACCCGGGCAATGAGGCCCCTGAACCCTTCGGCCAGATCGTGGGCGTTGGCCTTGAAGTAGAACCAGCCGGCATTGGTGAAAGCCTCGTCCCTCCGGTTGTCCCTTGACTGCTGTTCCCGCGTGAGATGCGGGGCGCCGTCGTATTGCACGGCGATCCGGAACCGCCGGTACCCGAGGTCCGCGGACGGCGACCACCGATCGTCCGTATCGAGGCGGAGCTGCAATTCCGGTTCAGGCAACCGCGCATCCACCATGGCCAGTCGCAGGAATGTCTCTGGAAGCGAGTCCGCTCCAACCCGCATGTCCTCAAGGGCGAGCCGGGCCTTCCCCACACCCTTCATGTTCGGATGTTGCCGGACGAGAAGACGCAGCCCCTCCTTGTCTGCGTAGGGCTCCCTCCTTCCTTCAAGGCCCGGGCGGGGCATGCGGATCAACTGGTCACCCATCGCAATCACGTACGCCAGCGGCAACTGATGCGCCAGATCAAGCCACGTCCGGGACGGGGAGGACACCGGTATACCGCCCATTTCGCCGACTTCGCCAGGGAGGACGCGCACTCTGTGCCCCGTCACTCCATTCCGGCGGACCCGGGGAAGCTCATGGGGCTTGCTGAGGTGGACCGTCTCACCGCCGCCCAGCCACGGAGGAAGGCCGAGCCGGGTCAGTATCGCGGCGCTCTCATGGGACACCCATGCACCCGGTGTTGCCGCGGCAAGGACCCGCGCCCGTTCGGCAAGCCCAAACTCACGACCCGCAGGCAGATGAATCAGCCGGCCGCCGTCGGACACGTCCCTGGCCCGGAGTCGCTTCGGAGTGACGCCAAGTGCACGGGATTCATAGACCGTGAAAGGACGGTCACTGAGTTCCTCCGGCAGCGGAATGATGCGGACCATGCGATCCAGTTTGTCCGCAAACGGAGGCCGGTACGGAGTTATCCACAGGTAGACTTCCAACCACGCCAACGCGGGGTCACTTACGGCCCATGTTGTTGCCCGGCATGGGCCGTAAGTGACCCCGCGTTGAATCTGAGGTCAGAGTCCGAGGCGGGCGATCGCTTGCTCCCGCATGTCGACCTTGCGGACCTTCCCCGACACGGTCATGGGGAAGCTCTCCCGGATGTCCACGTAGCGCGGAATTTTGTAGTGGGCCAGCTTGCCGCGACAGAATTCCTGCACTCCGGCCAGGTCCAAAGCTGATCCCGGTTTCAGGATGATGCAGGCCATCAGTTCCTCCCCGAACTTGGCATCCGGGACCCCGATCACTTGGACATCCTGGATGGCGGGATGCCGGTACAGGAACTCCTCGATCTCGCGGGGATAGACGTTCTCGCCGCCACGGATGACCATGTCCTTCATGCGGCCTTCGATCACGATGAAACCCTCCGGATCCATCCGGGCGAGGTCGCCGGTGTGCATCCAGCCTTCGTCGTCGATGGCCTCGGCCGTTTTGTCCGGCTGGCCCCAGTACCCTGCCATGACGGAGTAGCCGCGTGTGCAGAGCTCGCCGATCCCGCCCCGTTCCATGGTTTCGCCCGTGCCAGGATCCACGATCTTGGACTCGAGCCGCGGCATGGTGCGCCCCACCGTGGTGGTCCGCTGCTGCAGGGTGTCCGCCGCGAGGGTCATGGTGGACACCGGCGAGGTCTCGGTCATGCCGTAGCAAATGGCCACGTCCCGCATGTTCATCTCGGAGATGACGCGCTCCATGACCTCGATAGGGCACAGTGAGCCGGCCATGACGCCGGTGCGCAGCGTGGAGAGGTCGTAGGAGGCGAAATCCGGCAAAGCCAACTCGGCGATGAACATAGTGGGCACCCCGTACAGCGCGGTTCCGCCGAAGTCCTGCACCGCCTCCAGGGTAGCGGCCGGGGTGAATCCGCGCCCGGGAATGATGGTGGCTGCCCCGAAGCTCAGGGCGTTGAGGTTCCCGATGACCATGCCAAAACAGTGGTAGAACGGCACCGGAAGGACCACCCGGTCGCGTTCCGTATAGCCCAGCAGCCTGCCGATCTGGTTGCCGTTGTTGAGGATATTGTGGTGCGTCAACGTGGCACCCTTGGGGAACCCCGTGGTCCCGGAGGTGTACTGCAGGTTGATGGGATCGTGCGCGTCCAGTTCCGCCATCCGCGCCGTGAGCGCTAAGGGCGCGACGTCGTCTGCCCGCTTCAGCAGCTCCGCAAACGTCAGCTCGGCGTCCATTTGCGGTTCACCTGCGTTGAGCATGTCCAGTCCTAGATCGGGAAGGAACACCAGCTCCCGAAGCTCCGGGCACCTGGCCAAGGCCTCCCGGGCCATGCCCACATAGTCGCTGTTCTTGTCCGACGGAGCGGCCACCAGCATCCGCATGCCGTTCTGCCGGACCACGAATTCGAGTTCGTGGCTGCGGTAGGCCGGGTTGACGTTGACCAGGATCGCGCCGATCTTCGCCGTGGCGTACTGCAGGATGGTCCATTCGGCGCAGTTCGGGCTCCAGATACCTACCCGGTCACCTTTGGCGACACCCATGGCGAGCAGGGCACGGGCGAGGCGGTCGACGTCATCGTTCAGTTTTTCGTAGCTCCAGCGCCGGGCCTCAGCGCCCGGAACAGGGGCCGCTTCGATGAGCGCATCCCGTAGCGGGAACCGCACCGCGACGCGTTCAAAATTGGCGCCGATGGTCTCTTCAAGCAGCGGGACGTCAGTGTCCCCGGCTGTGTAGGAAAGCATGAACGCACGCTACCAACTACGCAGGTCCAAGAGAAGGCTTTTGCTTGGAAGTCCTACAAAATATTTCAGGCGCTAGCCGCAGCAGCCGGTAATGTGAATCCCATGAGTGCACCCATTGACCTGCAAGCCACGTTCATTCCTAACGACGGCGAATTCTTCCGCGTTAAGCTCGCCCTGGAAATCGCGATCGACGAGGTAGTGAACGAGCCCGGTTGCATCCGTTACGAACTCACCGAAGCCAACGAGGACAAGCTGGTGCTGACCGAGCAGTGGGCCTCCGAAGAACACCTCGACATGCACTCCAAGGGCATCGCCGTCCAAGACCTCAACGAATCCCTCAGCGCGCTGCTCGCTGAGCCGGTCAAGCTCGAGCGCCTCTAGGAGTTTTCGGCGCGCTGCTTCGCGATATGCGCGTGGACCTCGGTCATGTCCAATCCCTTGACAGCCTCGATGACCTGCTCCAGTTGAGGGCCGTTCAGTGCGCCCGGCTGGGAGAACACGAGGACCTTCTCGCGGAAGGCCATGAGCGTGGGGATAGAGGAGATACCGGCCTCGGCGGCGAGCTGCTGCTCGGCCTCGGTGTCCACTTTAGCGAAGAAGACATCGTCGTGCTTCTCGGAAGCGGCCTGATATGTGGGGGCAAACTGCCTGCACGGGCCGCACCACGCAGCCCAGAAATCCACTAGGACAATGTCATTGCCCTCAATGGTCGTTGCGAACTGCTCGCCGGTGATGTCTACAGTAGCCATGCATCCACGGTACGCGACGACGCGATCGAAGTCGCCCTTGTTCGCTACCCGGCAAACCGGGAATAAAGCACGACGGCGGGCGGCCGGCTTGGGGCCGCCGGGTACCTTCGCCTAGTGCCAGAGGTGCGGTGCGGCCCGGCGTGCACCGGGAAGCGCATTGTTCTCCCGCCATTCGTGGATCCATTCGGGAAGCTCAAGGTCCGCGGGCGGCTCCCCGAACTCGGCCAGGATTTCCTCCTGGCTCACGGGCATGCCCTTCGCGACAAGCCGCGTGGCAATGTGCGCACGGGCGTAGATCTCGCCGTCGACCACCATGCGCTGTTCGAAGTAGATCGCTTTAGAGTCGAGTCCGGTGATCTTTGACTCGATAGTGTACCGCTGCCAAAGCTGCAACGACTTCCGGAACGCGATGGTCTCCCCCGCAGCTACGGGGCTCCAGCCCCGGCGGCGCATCTTCTGCCAGATCCCTGCGCGCACCATGAGGTCGAAGCGTCCGAGGTCCATCAGTGAGAAGTACATGCCGTTGTTGACGTGCATGGCAATGTCGATGTCTGTGGGCAGCACCCGCATGGGCAGCGAGGACGTACCCCAAACGCTGAGCCGGCTCCGCCTGGACGAGGTGAACAAGATCAAAAGGGTTCGGAGAAGCAAATGCATAATCGCAATGTTACTTCGCAGTAATATTGCGCGGAAGCTTTGTTTTGTGCGTCGCTGGATAGCTTGACGTTTACCGCCGGTTCACGTACCGCGGGCAAAATGTCTGGAAACAAAATGAAGAAGGTATCAAGGAGATTCAGTGCGCATCACCACTACTACCAGGCCGCACGCAGGCGCGTGGCCGGAACTACCCCTTCACCAAGAGCTGGTCCTGCAGGACGCCCGCGGCAACAGGATCGTGGGCACCCTGGACGGCATGACCGAGGACCGCAGCACGCTTTGGATCCAGCTGTCCGGCGGACTGGGACGGCAACTGGTCCACCACCTGGATGGCTACTGGCTGGAGCCGGGCAGCGCCAGCTAACCCAACTCCGATACGCCAAATCCCTGACGACACCCGGATATGGGTGTCAAGAGACCAGCTGCGCGTCGCAGGCCATTTTCCCCACAAAAAATCCCCGGAACCATGTGTGGTTCCGGGGATTTAATTTTGTGGCAGATGAGGGATTCGAACCCCCGTAGGCGTTGCCAGCTGATTTACAGTGATTTCACCGCCGTGATCGGCTGGTATCGCCCATGGCGTTCAGTCCGGAATCTAGGCTATTTTCACGGCTGCAGGGCTGCCTAGATGGCATGTGATGTCCGGCCATGCTCAGGAGTGTGTGCTCACGGGGTGCTCACGGCAGGGCGACGATTCAGGAGTCTTTGTCATCGTTCTTCGAAGGGCGACCGTTAATCGCCTCAATAATTCTCGGCGCACCAGCGACAACTGGTGCGGCCAAGAAAACAGCACCCTCTGGATGACCGGCGCTGATTGTCAGGTATCCCAAGAAGAGTCCAAGCAGTCCGATCAAGATAACTCCGGTCATACCAGCGACCGTAGCGAACATCTGGGTGAACGCGAGACGCTTGGTAACGGTCAACTTCGTTTCTAGTTCCCGTTCAGTCATCGCAAAAACCCTGCCGGGAAAGCTTGGATGAACTTCGCCGTACGCCTTTAGCGTTGGGCCGTCCGGGAGCGGTCCGCTGTGGAACGTCGTCTGTTGGACGGAGAAGAGTTCGCCCTGCCCGGAGATGGGCTCAGTGTCGTCATCGATTTCTCCAGCGACTGACCCACCGTTGCCCATGATTCGGCCACGAAGCTGCGGTCCATGGTTTCGTTGTAGAGCTGTTCGAGGCTCCTCGTAGATCCCATCGCCATCGCTGCCCCGTCCAGCATTTGGCTCCAAATCTTGCTCATGCATTGACCCTACCCCGGTTAGCTGTAAATTCTCTATGCCTCTCAGACATTCGCAAGAAGCCTAGCTGATGCGATCACCGACTTGCTTTCGGCTGCTGCTTGCGGAACCTCTCCACATCCGACCAGGGGATCCGGATCGGGGAGGAGTGCCTGCCGGACCCGGTCTTGTAGGCGTTGGGGAAGTCCCCGGAACGGGCCATCATGCGCACCGTGTCGGGGTGCAGGCCGAGGTGTTCGGCGACTTCCTTGACCTTCGCGTCGCCTGTCATGGGTGCTGGTTTCTCAGTCATGCGCAGCAACCTACAGCAATCCATCGGCCCGCGTCGGGTAGTTACCTAGTGCCCCTTAGGACTTACCTAGAGTTCCCCAGAACTACCCAGATCCGCCCGAAATATCCGACATAAATGCGATCACATTGACGTCGATCTATTAATTGCCCAAGCCGCCACCTACCATCAGTCCATGAAATCAATATTGGGGGTAGCCAGCGCCGTCCTGCTGGCAATTTCATTGGCATCGTGCGGCTCCACGGCGGCGGCAACGTCTCCGAGCTCGCCGACCGCGACGCCAAAGCCGACAACCTATTACGGGGAAACAGCAACCGCGATCGCCGCGCTCATCCCGGATTGCACGGACGTCAAGGCGGGCGACGTGGCCAAGGGCGGCCCTGGCCTCGTTTCGATAGGCTCGTGCGTCCTCGGTGGCCGCACGGTGGATGTTTATAGTTGGGCCGACCGCAGTGCCGAAGTAAGTATGGGGACCCTCTTGCGGGCCAACAAGGAGGCCGTAACCTACGCCAGCGGCACCGGGTGGTCAGCATTCGTTCGGCGCGATATGACTTTTCAGTGGCAGCTCACCAACCAGGCAGACAAGCTTCTAGCAGCCGCCTGGAACCATGCCAGTGCTACAGCTCCGGATCTTCCCGGAGAGCTCGAGGTATCGAAGAAGATCGCCGACGCCTTGGGCGGACAGGTGAACCAGTACCAACCTACTTCTTAGCCTCCAGCGCCTTCCGCTTGGCATCCTCGGTTGTCCAGACGCATTCAGCCCCAGTGCGGGTCTCCCACAGAATGCGATAAGTCAGCCGGAGAGTCGGTGACGGCATGTAAAAGATCGCTTTAGCCGAAAACTCTTCCCGCATCCTCACCGCAGCCACATTGGCTGCCGCCCAGCGTTCTTTGAGATCGACCTCAATCGACATCCCGTGAGAAATATCCTGGGGATCCGTATGGATGTCCACACCATCGCCTTTGAGCATCAGACGCGCCTTGTAGCCGGGGTCCGCACCCGTGTTTGTCGCCCTCCAGATGCCGCCCTCGCTACCATCTTCCACGATCCATACAACGTCGTTACGCTCCCCGGAGCGGGCATTGCTGAGCTCGGCAAGATCAGCCGTTCGCTTTGCCTCGGCCGCCGATTCCTCGGCCGCCTTCGTAGCCCTCCGGGCGACGGCAAGAGCCTCATCTGCTGTCTGGTTCGCCTTCTCCGCGCTGGCTGCCTGGCGTTTGGCCGCGATGAGCGCATCTGCCGCTGTTTGGTTCGCCTTTCCGGCGCGCCGGAATCCGAGTACCCCGAATATCAGAGCAGCTATCGACGCCGTCCAAGTAGCGATGTCCCCCCACTGAATCTGCATTGACCGATACTACCGGGAGGAGGCGCCCGTTCCACCCGGTATAAGACCGCAGGTGAGGCCTATGATCATGACCATGATGACCTTCAGAGTTACTCATAAGAACAAGCTGGAAACCACGATTGCCGAGTTTCAAGCCGTTGACCAATCCGAAGCGGAAATCATCGGCAAGGAGTACGCCAACGGGACTATTTACGGCTTGTGGATCCGGCAGACAAACGGCGACTGGTTGGAAGTCTGACAACGGGGACGCCCAGCGGGTCAAAGAAAGTGGGACGCCGGGCTAATGCCACACAACGTCCCTCTTCTAATCCTTGGCGGGGATCGAACCCGCGACCAGCCCTTAGTTAGAGAGCCGCTCTATCCACTGAGCTACAAGGCCATGTCATTCAAGCGAATGAATGAGGCTTCAGGCTACCGTGCAAAGTCTCAGCTAACAAAATGGAGTAGCTCAAATTGTTGCCCTGGCCTGTGAGCTGATTCCGTATCAACTCACAGGCCTGGATTCCTTGCTATTGCTGGGCACTTTTTGCCGGTGATCACAGCGTGAGCACACTTATCGGGACGGGCGCCGTGCGGCGTCCTGATTTGCCGCCCCGATGCCCGCTTGGACTTGGAGCCGGGAGACGTCCACGATGCGCGAATCGATGATCTGGCCATCAAGCACAAGATTCACCGTGACCGGAGCCCCTGATGAGGCTTGCGGCGGTAGCTGCCCGGTCTGGTTCATGTAGTTCAGGGCCGGGAGTCCGATGGAGTCAGCTGAGGCCCGTTTCATCACGAACTCCTTCGGTGTCAGCCACGCCGGGACCGTGTCCGAGCCTCTTGGCCCGCCCGGGTGGCCACCGGAGGCAAGGTAAGCCACCGGGCCGCCGTGCGCGTACCCAAGGAACGTGCCCTTCGTGGCCGTACCCGTCCCGGAACCCGGCGTCTCCGCCCCGCCGGGCGTGGAAACGTACGTTGACTGTTCACCGGTCACCGGGTCGGTGCGGGTCCCCAGAGTGTCCGCCGTTTTCTGCGTGGACTCCCGGGTGATCAGGTCAATGGTTTTCCCGTGAACTGCGTCCACCTGCCGCTGGAACTCGGCAATGTCGGCCTCGGCCTTGGCCTTGTCAATTTCGAGTTTCGTGGGCGGGACCGTCTTGGGGATCGCCAACAGTTTGTCGATGTAGGCGGTGACAGCATCCTTGTCCACACCGTGGGCCACAGCGTTATCGATGATCTGCTGCCGCATCTTCTCCATCTCGGCCTTGGCCTGGCCGGTGGAATCGTTGAGACCACCATTTGCTTCCACCACGGCCATGAGGCCGGACACCTGCGAGTTGAGCTGCCCCCGCAACGCCACCGACGCGGCGGACATGTCTCCGATGTTCGCGGTCGTGAACTGGACGGTCTTGCCGACCTTGTCCACGTGGGTGCCCATGTTGGCAAGCTGGGAATCGAAAGCGTTCTGCGCCTGTGCGGCCGAGATCGCCTTGCCGTTCAGCCCGTCCAAGGTCATTTTCAAGAGCCCGGCTGCGTCGTTCTGCTGGATCATGTTCGCCGTGGTCTGGGCTGCCTGGTCGGCGAGGTCCTGCTGTGACTTGACCGCTGCCTGATACACCGGAACTGACGAACCATACTGGGACGCCTGCCCCTGTAAGGCGATCTGCTGCGCCGTCAGCGCCCCTGTGGTGGTGTCCATCGCAGCTTTTTGGTCGATGATCCCCTGCTTGTTCCTTTCGATCGCCCCGGACTGGGTATTCAGCGCATCGGTGACCGTTTTTGCGGCGTTGATCTGCTTGTTCTGCGCATCCACGTTGTCTTTAGCTGCGCCCCGGTATCTTTCTCCGGAACCCACCGCCATTTGGGATGCTTTATCCGTGGCTGCGGTGACGATGTCCTGCGCGCCGGCTACACCCATGAGGGCATCCGTCAGGACCGTCTGGGATATCCCGAGAGTGCGGGCGGCGTCGAAGGCTCCGGCGTCAGAGAGCGCCTTGGCGGCCTGTGCCCGGACATGGATGCCAAGTTGCTCGTTGTCGTCCTTTAATGCCTGGGTGTAGTCCTGCGTAGCCGAAGTGGCTTGCTGCGTGGACGCTGCGCTGGTCGCCATGGCCATGGCTGCGCCTGCGAGGATCGCGGTGAGGATGCCGACCACCGGGACGGCGAGGTTCATGGACACCCCGAGCGCGTCTACTTTGAGCGCGGAGAGGATGGCGGTGTCACCGAAGTTGGAGACGGCCATCTTGCCGATGTTGAATGCGGGGGCGATCGTGGTTGCCGTGGTGACAAGACCGGCCAGCACGGGCAGAGGCAGGCTGTTCAGCCCGCCGGTGAGTCCGTCCAGGAAGCCGAGCACTACCGGGCCGAGCGGGGCGTAGGCGGCGAGGATGCGTCCGGCCAACGTCACAAGGTTCTCAATAAGGGTCATGGTTCCGGGGAGGTTGTCCCTTGCGTACTGGATGAACTCGGTGAACCCGTTCGTTCCATTGAAGGAAAACAGCCAGGTGACGAACTTGGACAGTTCGACAGTCCCGTCCTGGATGAGCGGGTTCATCTGCTCAAGACCGTCCAGCACGCCGCGCAGGGCGGTGCCGCCCATGTTCCCCAGCGCCGCGGATCCGTCGTGCAGCGCCTGGTTCAGGAAGGGCATCTTGACGTTGGTGTCGCCCACTGCGTTGTTGAACGCGGAGAGCATGGCGGTGGCTGAGGTTGAGCCGAGTTCGGAGAAGTCACCCTTCAAGGTGCCAAGCCCGGCAGAGTACTGGTTACCGACTGCGGTACCGTCCGCCATTTCCCTCTTGATGCCCAAGATCGCGGCGACGCCGGCGCCGCCCATCACACCGAAGGCCACACCCAGGCCCACCGCTGAGGCAGCGATAGCGGTGGCGGGACCGAGGAGTGCCGGGGCGAGCGCGATGAGGACCTGGAGCCCGGAGACGCGCTGGTTGTTAGCCTGGAAGGATTTCTCAGCGGACTTGGCTTCGACCTCGTTCGCGGACGCCTCTTCGAGGGACTTCCGGACAGCTTCGGCCTTGGCTAGGTTCAAGGCTTCCGTGGCACGCAAGAGGCGGACTTCGGATGCTTCGGCGTTGCGGTCCGCCCGGGCTGCCGCTTCCGTGGCCGCAGCCACTTGCAGGTCGGTGCGGCCACGTTTTTCCATGATGGCCGCGAGCCGCTCATTGGCGATGTACGCCGTGGAGGCAGTGTTGGCGGCCTGCCGGGTTGCCGTCTCGACCCGGTCCTCCGCCACACGGACGGAGTCCAGCTTCGCCACGGCGCTTGCGACATTCGCGTCAACCTTGATCGTTGGATCAAGGGCCCCTAGCTCTCTGGCGTCGGCCTTTACCTCGTCCGCACCTCGCTTGAACGCACTAAGGTCGATGCCAAGTTTCGCGTCAATAGACCCCGTGGTCGTTGTGTCCGTCATTCCATGGCCTTCCGCAACTCTTCGTCAACGATCTCCAGGACCTTCTGTTCCTCGGAGATGATCGTGGACGTCAGGTAAAGGGCTTGGCCCTGTTCATGCCTGAGGCCCAGCTCGAATTCTTGATATCTGGCGTAAGGTCCCGGGAAGTAGACGCGGGCGCCGTTCGGTTCCGGTTTGGTCTCGGCGCTGCCGCGCAGGTTCCCGGTCTCGATGGGGGTCCGGCTCACCGCTACCTCTCGGACGTGTTCCATGGCTTTGAAAGCGGCTGCCGGGACTGCTTCCTCAACACGGGCCACGACGTCGTCGATCAGTGCCTCGAAACCGGCGCTTCCCATGGGTCAGACCTTCCCGTGGTAGTTGCGGGCGCCTGGTTCGTTGGCGCCGTCAATCCGGGCCGCTTCGGCGTCGCTGATGGCTTCGGCCTGACGGGCACGCTCCTGCTCTTTCCGGGCAGCAACCGCCTCCGGGGTGCCTCCCCGCAGGAGGTCGCCCAGGGCGCCCGCGTTGTAGGCTTCCACGATCTGCTCCGCGCTCATGGACTGGAGCTCAGCCTGGGTTTTCTGCGGGGCGCTCATTCCGCGTCCGCCTCGGCCTTGGTGATCACGGTCAAGTTCGCGCGCTGAATCTCCTCCGCGGTGAACGGCTCATCTTTGCGGAACACGCCGCCGTCGGGGCCACGGTAGAAGTGCTTGGCCGCTGACTCCGGAGCTTCCGCGTCGATGGCGGCCAGATCACCGAAGAGGTCTTCACCGGCGCCGATGAAGTCCATGAGCTTGAGCTTTCCTTCCCGCACGAGGAGGTCAAGAGCCCGGTTCAGGAACGCGTCTGCGTCCACGGTGTCCACTCGTGAACGGCCAACAACTACGCCGGCCAACACCCCAGGACCGCCGCCGGTTGCGAGCCGTACGCCGCCGTGTGTAGCCGGGACAGGGCCCGTGTGTTTGTGCTCCGGGATGCCGAGATCCTCGGCGCGCTTCCGAAGCTCACGGACCTTCTCGTTGCGTTCGTCCACGCTGTCACGGAACGCCCGGAACGCCTCCACAGCGCTCTTGAGTTGGTCGCTGAAGCGCTGCCCGTCGCCCTTGACCAGAGCGGTGATCTCAGCATTCAGTGCCTCGCAGGCGGCGAGCCGTGCGGCTTCCGTGGCGGCGGCAGCCTTCCGCTTAGCCGCCTCCTTACGGAGACGTACAAAACTCAGCAGGCCCCGGGCCTTCTCAACTTCCTCGAAGGTAACCGAATCATCGCCCGATCGGACCTTCTCTTCGAGAGTGTGGACGAGGTTTTCGGCCTCTTTCGCTTCCTGCTCCGCGTCGGCGATGATCCGATCGGGGTCGGTGGCTGGGGTGCTCATGCTGCCTGATTCCTTAGGACGTTTTCCAATGATTCGATGTCAACCAACCAGCTGCGGTGGCCTATGCGTTTCGCGATGACCCGGCCGGACGAGGCAAGGCGACGTACCTGCCTTTCGCTTCGTCCGGTCCGGGTCGCCGCATCCATGACACCAACCCAATTGGTTGACTCCACCTTGGCAAGACGGGGGCCGATAACGGACGCGACGGCGGCGCGGTCGAGATCTGCCCCTGACGCCTCCTGTAATGCCTTGTAGACGGGGAGTGCCCACACGGCAACACCGGCGCCGTTCTCCCTCATCTGCCGCTCCTGGTCGCGCATCAGGGACCGCAGCACACCGAGTGCGATCGGACCCCGGAGCAGTTCATCCAGGGATGCCGCCCGTGGTGTCTCTTTGCTGTTCCCGGGCTGGCATGCCGTGCTCACCCTGTGCTCACGGACCGAAAGTCCCCTTTGTTCAGAAGGAATCCGGATAGGCGAACTGTTCCCCAATCAGCTCACCCGTCCTTTCCGAACGGTTCGGACGAGGGCACTAAAGCTCGTCGTCATCGTCGTCCTCCGGATCATTAAGCCGCAGGAACTGCCGCCCATAGGCGAGGATGTCTGCCTTGCGGCGGCTCCTGGGCCTGGACATCCGTGGCTCGTGGCCCTTGATGCCGGGAACCTCGGGCACCATCTCCGCCTTGAGCCTTTCGGTTTGCTCCGCCAGACGCTCCGCGAGACTGCGGAAGTTGCCAGCAACGAGCTCACCGCGGGCTTCCTTCATCCGGATGTTCTCCTGCATCCGCTGAACGACGCGCTGTGATGACTGGATCGCCGCCCGACGATGCTTGTTCTCTTTCGCCTGCTTCTTCCGGGCCTTGCCCTCTCGCAGCGAGGTGCCGGCAAGCGCCGCCAGCCGCCGCTGTGTAGCTTCCCTCTGGGCTTCGGGCACCAAGATCCGCGTGATGGCAATGATCGCCGCCACGGTCGGCCGGCGCTGGCCACGTTCAAGCCTGCCGATATGGTCTCCGCGGAGCCCAGCAAGGTCACCTAACCTGGCTTGCGAAAAGCTCGTTGCCGCCCTGAGCCTCGCCAACTCCGCACCGAATCCAGAAGCGAGCGCCTCCCGCTCATGATCCGGCACGCTCCCCCGGCTCGATACGCTCTGCGGCCCAACGCCCGTACGCGCACGCGCAAGGTCGGAACCGTTCCGGTTCGTGTCCGGACCGTCCGGTGCACACGGTGTGCATTCGTCTTGCGGCCCAACGTGCGCGTACACACGCGCAAGGTTCGTACCGTCCGCGTTCGAATGGTCGTTGCTCATGGGTGCTGGCCTTTCCGGAGGTTGTTGGGGCAGGTGGGTTCGTGGGCTGTTTCGATGCTCCATGTGAGTCCGGAGTCGTTGGTGAGTGTTTCGACGGTGACGCACAGGTCACATTCACTGGGGAAGACATAGGTGCTCATGCTTGGCTCCCTTCGAGGTAGAGGGGCGCCCATGTGGGGAGAAGGCCAGTGCCCCAGTCTTCGGGCCAGCCGAGGCGTAGCCACCGGGCTGCCGTGGCGGATAGCCCAATGAATCCGTCCAGCTCTTTGCGGGCGGTGAGGACTGTGACGGCGTAGTCGTGATCTACGAGCACTGTGCCCCTCTGGTCAGAGCCTTGCTGGGTGACCATGAACATGCCCATGCCCAGGAACTCGGCGGGCAGTCCGGCTTCTGCCGGGTTTTCGATGAAGCCGATGCGGTGGACGTCGTAGTTTGGGTATGGGACGGGTGCGGGCGGAAGGTTTGCGGGGTGGTGCCACTCCCCCGGGTCGCAAGGAACTGTCCAGGACTCCGGAGCGCCCCACCGGACGGCGAGGATCGCCGAACCGGGAAATGATCCTTCGGGCCAGTTCCGGCGGTCTTCCAGGATCATTGCCGAGAATGCGGCATCCAGGGCCAGCGTCAAGGGTCCCGCTGTGTGGGCGGCGACGAACAGGCCATAACCGCCGTCGCGGGATGGGAGGCCAATGAGTTCCGGCTGGGCGTGCAGTGTCAGTGGTGCGGTGACGGGTTCGATGGTCATGCGCTTTGCTCCTCTTCCGGGGCTTCTATTTCGGGGGCGTTGCACCATGCATAGTGGCGGGGGACGTTTCTTGCGTCTGCCAGTGCTTGCAGACGGATGCCGGCGGCGATGGTGTTTTGCATTTTCTGGGATGTCGTGAGCTTCCCGTTTTGGTGGTGGGCGGGATCCCATGGGGACATAGGCTTGGCGGCTAACTTCGCTTTGGCCTCAGCGAGACGTTCCGCCTTGCGTAGTTCCCGTTGCTGCTTCTTCCAGGCGATCTCTTCGGCGACGTCGAGGCCTTCGGGAGGTGTCCCGGGTGTCCAGTAGTCCTTGCCGAGGATGGCATCGACGTCAATCTCGCCGGTGTGCGTGGGGTCGTCGGTCCAGCGTTCTTGGTTCAACCATGGCGCAGGCCCAGCGGTGAAATGCGGATCTTGGCCTTTACGCTCAGCCGCGTACCGGCGTGCCCCTGAGAGCAGATCCTCGGCGGTGACACCGCTCTTGCGTGCCTTGGCATAGGCCGTCTCGGCCGCTATCCTCGCCACGTGCTTGGGGTAGACGGCGTACCAAGCGTCGAAGTCCTCGGTTATCTGCTTTTTGAGAGCAGCCTTGGACATCGGCTTTTCGACCTCAGGGAGATCAATTTCCATCTCTCCCTGTTTCGGCTCTCGCGTATGCGCGTCAGCTTGGGCGACGGAGAGTGATTGATGTTCTTTGATCTGGTCTTTGTTGTGGTGGGAATGTTGTGGTGGGCGTTCATGGGTGACCGGTTCTTTCGCTGATATGACCGGTAGTTCTTCACCGGTGACCGGTAGTTCTTCTGATATGACCGGTAGTTCTTCGGAACTAGGCGTCACTGGTGCACGGTTGTTCTCGGAAGTACCGTGCGCGGGTGGTTGGTTGTTCTGTTCATCCGGGTCGAGCATCGGGATGCGTTCCAGCAAGTCGGAAGGCACGGTCAGCCGGTACTCGCTGGCGAACGAGCCGATATGGCCTCGCCCGAAGGAACGGCCCTTAGTCACCATGTCGAGCATCCCGATGCCTTCGAGTTCCGCTTGCCCACGGCGCACGGTGCTGATGCTGGCTCCCATGACCGCGGCGAGCCTCGCTTGCCCCGGGCGAACGTTTCCCCCATCAGCACTGGCGTAGGTAGCCATCGTGAATCCAACAAGCTTCACGCTCGGGGCACTGACCTGGATCCGGCGCAGGATGCGTTCCCACTCAAAACGCCCGATGGGCTCGCGGGTGAACTCGCGGTCCTGGTCCAATGGGTGCACCTCCAATCTCGGTAGTCAGTCAGTTGGCGAATTGTGGAGCATCTGCCCCTGCGGCGTCTTGCTTGGCTTGTGCAAGCTTCTTGCGCAGGAAGTCCAGACCCGCCGGGCGGACCATGGTGGTAGTCGTCGGGACCGTCTCGCCGGCCCGGTTCCTGTAGCTGCCGAGCTTCACGTCGAAGTGGTGCATGTGGCGCTGATACGGCAGGTTGTTGCCCTGCAAGATGCCCAGGCGCCGCAAGTCCCGGTACAGGATGTTCGGCCCGTAGCCGAGAGCCTTTGCGGCAGCCTGCATGGAGTACAGGCCATCGGCGTCCATGAGCTCGTCATAGGCCTCGGCCTTGGGTGCAAGGACCTCAAGCTGTTCGCAAGTGTCTGCGAGCTGGCGGAGCGCATCGGCGAAGCTTTGCGGAAGCTGGTGCGCCGGAGAATGTCCATACGCGCCTGTCTTCCGGAGCACCGGCAAGACCTCGTGGGTCACCCATCGCTTGAAGGCTTTCGCTCCGGGGACCTGGCTGCCGAGGATCGCGGCGAACAGTCCGGGTTCGGAGATGACGGCCATGGACTGGCGTCCTCCGGGGGTGTGCAGATCTCGCACGCCCTTGTCGTCGTCATCAAGGCGGCGGGTGAGTGCCGCGGTCGCCGAGTAGCCGAGGACCGTAGCAACGTCGGCGGCTACGAACCAGGGGGAACCGTCGATGTCCTCAGTTCGGATTGCCTGGCCGGCATAGGTGAATTGCTGTAGCGCGGCGCTCATCGGTCGGCCGCTTCTCGTACGGCTATACGCAGCGCCAGCGTGGTCTTGTTGCGCGAGTCTTGGGCAACCCTGATTGCAACCGCTGAGAGGTCCTGAAAGGACAGCTTGGACCGGTACGTGAAGATCGCGTCGGCGATCTCGTCCATGTTCCATCCTGGACGCATCATCGAGATGAGAATGAAGAGTGACTGCCACACGTGCCGGGCGATTCCAGCGTACGGATCCGCCGAAGTTGCGGGGATCGTCTCCCGAATCTCGCTTGTGCGGCTGAGTGCTATGGTGAGAGACATAATCTACTTCCTTGAGGGTGGTTGGATTTTTGGGAGCCAGGTGGTGCTGGCTCCCTTTTCTTTGCCTTGAAACGGTGCGGCCGGCCGTACCGGCCCAGCTAAGCCGCATCCTGAGGCGCACCGTCGAGCATTGAGCGGATCGCGCTCGTGGGGATGAAGATCCGGCTGCCGATTCGCAGCGTCTTGATCCCGCCTTCCCGGACGAATTGGTAGGCCTGGCTGCGGCCGCACCCCATGACGAGCCTGAACTCATCGACGGATGCCGTCGGCTTGGCGAGGATCGCCTGAACCTCTTTCGAGTACTGAGCTTCCACATCTGCCCCCTGTCTAGCATTTAGTTACCTAGCAAGCTTTTCCTTGCAAAATCGACATTACACATGCTTTCCAGTCTTTGCAAGTGCTTTCTTGTGTGGCAAGATAATTCTTGACGAGACGCCAATGTTGGGAGTGCAATGAGCTGGGATATGTCGAGGATCGTGGGCCACAATGCAAGGGCCCGACGCTTGGAACTTGGGATGGACGTCCCTACGTTCGGCGCCAGGATGGAGGAGGTCCTGGAAAAGCCGTGGAAGCGTCAGACCGTCTCCGCCATGGAGAACGGGGATAGAGCCATGACAGCCAATGACCTTGTGGCCATCGCGCACGTTCTGGAGAAGACACCCGCAATGCTGCTGGTTCCCCCACTGGAGGCCGACGACATCCAAGTTGGAAGCCTCAAACTCGAACCACGCGCCCTTATGTCGGGCTCGATGGAGGGCGAATTCGCCGGCCTGCTACTGCAACTCATGGATGAGGTGCGGGACGCCTATGCGGCAGTTGGGATCGCCCAGCGTCAGCTGGAGAACAGCGTCAGGCTGCCGCTGGAGGACATGGACAAACGTATTACCGAAACACTCAGCAGGATTTGAGAGGTGGAGCAATGGCGAAAGTAACTAGGCGGTGTGGTTGCCGCGACGAGACGGGCAAGCAGTATGGGGCCAACTGCCCCAAGCTCAAGAACTACCGGCACGGCACCTGGGGTTTCCGCCTCTCGGCCGGCTTCGACCCCGTCAACGGCAAACGACGCTATGTGAGCGACTACAGCTACACCTCGTCCGGTGACGCGGAGGAGGCGATGCGGGAGGCTGAGAAAGAACTCCGCGGGCAGGTCTACGACTTCAAAAAGACGACGGCGGCCGCCTACATCACGGAATGGCTCGACGCCCAGGAGGTGCACGAGCAACTCAAACCGTCCACGCTGCGCATGTACAAAAGCTACGTAGCCAAGGACATCGTCCCCGCCTTCGGTGCCAAGCTGCTCCTGCGGGATCTGCGGCGTGCGCACGTGGCCGGTCTGATCAAGGCCCTACAGGATTCCGGACGCGGCGCCGTGACCATCAAGCGCATTCATGCGACCCTCTCCAGCGCCCTGACTGACGCTGTGCAGGACGGGCTGATTGCCGAGAACGTGGCCGCCGGCGCTCGCCTGCCCAAGGTCGAAAAGAGCAAGGTCAAGGTGTGGGAGCCGGGAGACGCTGGAAAGTTCCTTGACTTCATCGCAGGCTATGAGAACGTGGACAGCCACGGCCGTCCCAACGGCAAGGTCGGGCATCGCCTCGCCGCGCTGTTCGAGGTGGCCATTTTGTCAGGCATGCGCCGCGGCGAGCTGTGCGGGCTGCGCTGGCAGGATCTGGACCTGCCCGGCCGGAGGCTGGTCGTCCGGGTCCAGCTGGTCCAGGTCGGCAAGGTCGTCGTTGAGGGCACCATCAAGACCGACGCCGGGCAAGACCGCGTGGTCGCACTCTCCGATCGCGCCGTAGCTGCGCTGATCGCGTGGCAGTTCCAGCAACAGCAGGAACGCCAGACATGGGCCGACGCGTACACGGAATCAGGCAGGGTGTTCACGTACGAGGACGGCCGCCAGCTACGTCCGGGTTACGTGTCCAAGCTGCTCGAGCTCATGGTGACCAAAGCCGGACTGCCGATGATGAGGCTGCACGATCTGCGGCACCTGCACGCGTCGCTGATGCTCGCCAGCGGCCAGGATCTGGCCATCGTGTCCAAGTCCATGGGCCACTCGAACAGCCAGATCACCCGGGATCTCTACGCCCACTTGGTGGGCGACGCGGCCCGCAACGCAGTCGAAGGTGCGGCGTCTTTGCTACCAGCACGCAGGAGTGTGCTCACAACTGTGATCACCGAGCAATAAAAAAGACCCACCGGAACCTCCGAAGAGATCCCAGCGGGTCTAAGTTTCCCGGAATTCCGGGGATGTGGCAGATGAGGGATTCGAACCCCCGTAGGCGTTGCCAGCTGATTTACAGTCAGCCCCCTTTGGCCGCTCGGGTAATCTGCCGAACTTCAAAAGAAGTCACTCCCGATCATCGTTTCGTTTCCGATCCGGTAAGCGCGAGCAAGACAACCTTACAGAACTTCCGCCGAAGAATCGAATCGAGGCCCCGAAGCCTCAAAATCAGCCGAAAGCTGAGGCTACCCGAGGATTCGACCCGCCAGCTTCGCCTCGAAACTGGCGGCCTGCTCGAGCGTGATTTGGTTGAGCTGCACAGCCCGCAACAAGTCCGCGTGAACGCCATCCAGCCTGGACGCCGCGTCCGGGACCGGGCTCAGGACCACGGAGGCCGCCAGCGCGGCGGCCGCAACCGCGCTTGCGGCGGTGGCGGCTGACTTGGTGACGTATCGGACGGCCTGGTGGCTCATGGCACTCCCCTTCAGGATGAACGTTTGCAACTGGTACAACTCTGAACGTGCCGCCTCGGTTCCGGCCATGTGTGTGCTGTGAGCGAACTGTGAACACACGGCACACGCCGGGCGCTTCCGTACTAGGCTGGATGGCAGACAAAACCGCCCGTTTCCGGGCCAACCCACCGGGCCAACCCACCAATCAGAAGGAGAGTCATGGCAGGCGAATCCACGTTCGACGTCGTCAGCAAGGTAGACAAGCAGGAAGTCGCCAACGCGCTGCACCAGTCCCAGAAGGAAATTGCCCAGCGCTACGATTTCAAGGGCGTTGGGGCGGAGATCGACTTCAGCGGCGAGAAGATCCTCATGAAGGCCAACTCTGAGGACCGCATCCTCGCTGTCCTGGACGTGTTCCAGTCCAAGCTCATCAAGCGCGGAATCTCCCTGAAGTCCCTCGACCAGGGCGAGCCCTATCCCTCCGGCAAGGAGTTCCGACTGGAATGCTCCATCAAGGAGGGCATTGCCCAGGATATCGCGAAGAAGATCAACAAGATCATCCGCGACGAGGCCCCGAAGTCCGTCAAGTCGCAGATCCAGGGCGACGAACTCCGCGTCTCTTCGAAGTCCCGCGATGACCTGCAGGAAACCATGAACATCCTGAAGAAGTTCGAAGAGGCCGATCTCCAGTTCGTGAACTTCCGCAGCTAAGGTTTTGCTGCGGCCCAGGCTGCGATCCTGAAGTGCGACGACGGCGCGTTGCCCCCTGAGCGGGCAACGCGCCGTCGTCGTAAATAGGGTTAGGCGCGTCACGCCAGGCAACTTTTTGGGGTCGAGATCTGGCGAAGACCCCGGGATTCCGCAACTGGCCCGATCCGCGGAGGTCAAAAGACTGCCGCGCGTGACAACCACCCCTGCGCCATCTCAAAATAATTACGACACGTTTCTTTTGCGCAATACCAAGAAGCAGGTACTGTCTTCTTAGGCGAGCCTAAGTGTGGCTCCCCTAACGAAAGATTCCACATGACCGCGAACTTCCTGATCGGCCTGCGCGAAGGCCTTGAAGCCACACTCGTTGTCGTCCTGCTCATGGCCTATCTGGTCAAGACCGGACGCCGCTCCCTGCTCCCCCGGATGTGGGCCGGAGTCGGCATCGCCGTCGCAGTGTCCATCGCTTTCGGCGCACTGCTCACCTTCGGCCCTCGGGGACTGACCTTCGCGGCGCAAGAGGCGATCGGAGGCGGACTCTCGATCGCCGCCGTCGCACTCGTCACCTGGATGGTCTTCTGGATGGCGCGCACTGCCCGCAGCCTGGGCGGCGAGCTCAGGTCCCAGGTGGACAAGATGGCCGGAGGCGCCGCGTGGGGCCTCGTTGTCGTGGCAGCGCTCGCTGTAGGCCGCGAAGGACTTGAGACAGCGCTGTTCCTCTGGGCCGCGGCGCAGGCAGCCGGCCAGTCAACGCAGCCACTGATCGGCGCGTTGCTGGGCTTGGCCGTTGCCGCCGGGATCGGGTACCTCCTCCACCGCGGAGTCCTCAAGGTCAACCTCTCGCGGTTCTTCACCTGGACCGGCGTCGGACTCATCGTGATCGCCGGCGGCGTGCTTGCCTATGGCATCCACGACCTCCAGGAAGCCGGGATCCTGCCCGGCCTCCACAGCCTCGCGTTCGACGTCTCCGCCGCCATCCCGCCGTCGTCCTGGTACGGCACCCTGCTAAAGGGCACCCTCAACCTGTCTCCGGCCACCACTTGGCTCGAAGCAGGAGCCTGGCTCCTGTACGTGGTGCCGGTGCTCATCGTATACATCCGCGCCAACAGTTCAGCTCCGGGAACGTCCTCCGGTGCCGGCAAGGACAGCGCCCGCACTTCCCAGGCCGCCGAAGCCGCCTAGCCTTCCCCCCACACCAAAGACAGAAGGAAACCGCATGCCTGGCACCCCCCTGCCCAAAATGACCTTGCCCAAAATGACGTCCCGCCGTCGGAAATGTTTCTCCCTGGCAGCCGCGGCCGCGGCCGTTCCTCTGGTCCTCGCGGGCTGCACCGACAACGCACAGACTTCCGGCCCGAGCGCCTCCGCCGGACCGATCCAGGTCACCAGCACCACCGCCGAGTGCAAAGTTTCCACCGGAAGCGTCCCGAGCGGCAACCTGAGCTTCGCGGTCAAGAACGAGGGCACGGAAGTCACGGAGTTCTATCTTTTGGCCGAGGACGGCCTGCGAATCGTCGGCGAAGTGGAGAACATCGGTCCCGGCCTGACCCGCAACCTGGTAGTGACCGCTCCCGCCGGCAAATACACCACCGCGTGCAAGCCCGGCATGCAGGGCGACGGCATCCGATCCGCCTTCGAGGTCACGGATTCCGGAAACAAAACCGCCGTCGACGCCGATTTCCAGAAGCTCGTGGACACCGGCGTCCAGCAATACACCGCCTACGTCAAAGACCAGACAGAGCAGCTCGTCACCGGCACCAAGGCTTTCGCCGACGCCTACGCCTCGGGCGATACCACCAAGGCACGCGAGCTCTACGCGGCAACCCGCATGCACTGGGAGCGGATAGAACCCGTCGCGGAATCCTTCGGCGATCTTGATCCCAAGCTCGACGCCCGCGAAGCAGACCTCGAGCCCGGCCAGGAATGGACCGGTTGGCACCGCGCGGAGAAGGACCTGTTCCCGCCCACTGGCTACACGGCACTGACCGCGGCCGAACGTGCCAAGATCGCCGCGCAGCTCGTGGCCGATACCGAGGAACTCGGCAAGCGCACCCGCACGGTCGCACTCTCCGCGGACAAACTCGGCAATGGCGCCAAGGAACTCCTCGACGAAGTTGCCCGGGGCAAGGTTACCGGCGAAGAAGAAGTCTGGTCCCATACGGACCTCTGGGACTTTCAGGCCAACGTTGACGGCGCCCGGATCGCCTTCGAAAACCTCAAGCCCGCGCTCACGCAGAAGGACGCAGCCTTGGCCACGAGCCTCGACGACAAATTTACAGCCCTGCAAGCCGAACTGAAGAAGCACGCCAAGGGAGACGGCTTCGCCTACTACAACGAGCTCAGCCCGGCCCAGGTCCAGCAGCTTGCCACGCTGGTGGATGCTTTGGGAGAGCCGTTGTCCAAGCTCACCTCGGCAGTCGTGTTGTGAGCGGCTGCCCGTTCAACCACGAGCCTGCTGCAACGCCCGACGCCGGCACCGCGCCTGACGCCGGCGAGTCCACCCCCGTCGAGTCCACCCCCGTCGGGGTTGCCGCCGCCGCGGTTGCCGCGCCCGCCGTTGCCGCGCCCGCCGTTGCCGCGTCCGCCGAGCGGGGCATGTCCCGCCGGAGACTGTTCTCCTTGGCTGGCGTGGGCGGCACGGGGGCGGTGGCAGGCCTCGCCGCAGGGTTGCTGGGCCATGATGCCGTAGCCGCTGTGCCCGCCCCGGCAAACGGGGTGGTTCCGTTCTACGGCGAACGTCAGGCAGGCATTGTTACTCCCGCGCAGGACCGCCTTCACATGGCTGCCTTCGACGTCACCGTTGAAGACCGGGCCGCAGTAATCCAGCTCCTGAAGGACTGGACTGCCGCGGCCGAAGCAATGACCGCCGGCCGAACGACGGGCGGGACCGGCGCCGTCGACGGCCCATATGATGCGCCACCGGAAGACACCGGCGAGGCCCTTGACCTTGCGCCGGGCAAGCTGACGTTGACCTTCGGCTTCGGCTCGGGTCTCTTCGAAAGGGATGGCAAGCCGCGCTTCCGACTTGTTGGACGCCGACCCGACGCGCTGATCGCCCTGCCGCATTTCCCCGGCGACGCCCTGGAAACCGCGCGTACCGGTGGCGACATCGTGGTCCAGGCGTGCGCCGACGATCCCCAGGTTGCCGTGCACGCGATCCGCAACCTTGCCCGCATCGGCTTCGGCAAGGTGCGCGTACGTTGGTCCCAGATGGGCTTCGGCCGCACCTCTTCCACGTCACGGGTCCAGGCGACACCGCGCAACCTTTTCGGTTTCAAGGACGGCACGGCCAACCTGAAGGCCGAGGACGCCGCATTGCTGAACGAGCATGTCTGGGCCACCGCCGGAAGCCGTCCAGGGGAAGCCTGGATGGCCGGGGGCAGCTACCTCGTTGCCCGGCGCATCAGGATGCTCATCGAGATCTGGGACCGGACGTCACTCCGGGAACAGGAAGGGCTGATCGGGCGCACCAAGGGGACGGGAGCGCCGTTGTCCGGAGGGGAAGAATTCACCGCGCCGGACTTTGCTCTGAAAGGCCGCGACGGCGAACCGCTGATCGCCCTGGATTCCCACGTCCGCTTGGCCCACGCCAACCAGAACAACGGAGTGAAAATGCTCCGCCGCGGATACAACTACACCGACGGCTCGGACGGACTTGGCCACCTCGACGCCGGCCTGTTCTTCATCGCCTTCGTCACGGACCCGCGGACACACTATGTACCGATGCAGATGGCCATGGCCAAGAGCGACCAACTGGCCTTGGAATACCTCAAGCACACCGGTTCCGGCCTGTTCGCGGTTCCCCCGGGGATTAAGGCGGGCGGCTTCATTGGTGAGGGCTTGTTCGCGTGAAGCCGCCCGTCGTCGAACGCGGCGTTGCCCCGGCGATACGGTGACATACGGGACCGCTAGCTAGGAAAGTGGGCGTCCTGCCATCCGTTCGAGCCGTTCAATGCGCTCCCGCATCGGCGGGTGAGTGGCGAACAGCTTGGTCATGCCGCCGCCGCGGAACGGGTTGGCAATCATGAGGTGCGAAGTGTTCACGAGGCGCTGGTCTTGGGGCAGCGGCACTTGATTCACGCCCGTTTCGATCCTGCGGAGGGCTGAGGCGAGCGCCAGTGGGTCGCCGGTGAGCTCGGCACCGTCCTGATCGGCGTCGAACTCCCTGGTGCGGGAAATGGCGAGCTGGATCAGCGAGGCGGCAAACGGCGCCAGGAGCGCCATGGCGATCATGGCGATCGGATTGGCGTTCCGCCGGTCCCCGCCGCCGAAGAACAGCAGCATCTGGCCCACCGAGGTGATGACGCCGGCGACGGCGGCCGCGATGGACGAAGTGAGGATGTCGCGGTTGTAGACGTGCATGAGTTCATGGCCGAGGACGCCGCGGAGTTCGCGGGCGTCGAGCAGGCGCAGGATGCCTTCAGTGCAGCACACGGCGGCGTTCTTCGGATTGCGTCCCGTGGCGAAGGCATTTGGGTTCATGGTCGGGGAAAGGTAGATCCGCGGCATTGGCTGGTTTGCCCGTGCGGAGAGTTCCCGTACGATCTGATACAGCTGGGGGGCCTGCGCTTCCGAGACCGGGTAGGCGGCCATGGAACGGATGGCGATCTTGTCGCTGTTCCAGTATCCGTAGGCCGTAGTGGCGACGCCGATCAGGGCCATGATCCAGATGGGCCCTGCGCTGCGGGTGCTCGCGGCGATCAAGGCGCCGAGTCCCAGCAGCACTGCCCAGAGCACACCGAAGAGCGCTGTGGTCTTCAGGCCATTGTGATGATTATGCACTTCACTACTTTCTTCGAGTTCGCTCGCTGTTGTTTTGCATCGCATGCTGGTTCTGTTCCGATTAACGCCGACGGCGGCCCGGACGTTCCAGCCCTGTCCGGGATGCACACCCCCGGCCCAACTGACTCGCACTTGTGGTCGTTATGAGCCCATTTAACGACAACAACTGCGAGTTAGATGGGGACGCGAAGTGGAGGTCGGCTACGGAACCGGGTGGGCGGAATCGTACTCGAGGAATCCTCGCTGCCAACGGGCCACGAGCCACGCCAGCACCGCGCATAGGACGCCGCCCACGAGCAGCACCCAACCTTCGCTCAGCACTTTCGTGACTCCACCAGCGAGCATGTCCCCCACTCGCGGACCACCGGCAACCACCACGATGAACACGCCTTGGAGCCGCCCCCGCATGTGGTCCGGAGTGGCCGATTGCAGGATGGTGGTGCGGAAGACCGCGCTGATGGAGTCCGAGATTCCGGCGAAGGCACAACATAGGGCAGCCGGGATGATCCAAGGGGTCACACCACCGCGTCCGGAATCGCCGGCCAGCACCACCACCAAGCCGAAAGCGGCGATGGAGAATCCCCATCCTGCCACGGACCACACCACAGCGCGGCCTTGGCTCCGCACCCTCCCCAGGGGTCCGGAGAAAAGGCCCGCCAGGAAAGCGCCGACGGCGACCGAGGCGAGCAAAACGCCCACGGTGGTGTCGCCGCCGCCGATCAAGGTGGCGCCGATCGCGGGCATCAAGGCTCGCGGCTGGGCGCAGATCATCGCGATGAGGTCGATGATGAAGGTCATACGGAGGTTGGGCCGCGTGCCGAGGAAGCGGAAGCCTTCGACGACGGAGCGCAGGCCGGGTGCCGAGGCGTTCTCGGCTGCGGGAAGGGACGGGAGCCTCATAAGGCTCCACAGCGCGAAAGCGAAGCTGATGGCATCGATCGTGTAGGTCCAGCCAAAGCCGCTCGAGGCAACCAGCACCCCCGCAAGCAATGGACCCGCTGTCATGGAAATGCCCATATTGAGCATGCTCAAGGCGTTGGCCGCCGGAAGCAGCTCCTTCCGGACCAGCAAGGGAATAATGGCACTGCGTGCCGGCCCGTTGATGCCCTGCGCGCCGCTCTGGATGGCGACGATCACGAAAAGGATCCAGACATTGTTCAGTTGGAACCAGGCTTGGAACGCCAGCGCCACGCTGCAGGCCCACAAGACGAGGGAAGAGGCGATCGCAACTTTCCGCCGGTCATAGGCATCGGAAATCGCGCCGCCGAACAGGCCCGCAATCACCAGAGGAACCAAGGCAAAAATGCTGAGCAGGCCAACATAGACGCTCTGTTGAGTGATGCTGTAGACCTCAAGGCTCACGGCGACGAGTGTCAACTGGGATCCGACCATGGACACCGAAGACCCTAGCCATAAGCGGCGGAAGGCAGGGCTTTCGCGGAGCGGGGTCATGTCAGCCAGGAGTTTTGCCACCGTCCAACCCTACCTACCAGGCCGCCCGCCCCTCGGGGACTCCGGCGTGTGGCAAGCTTCAGGTATCCGAGGTTAGCCTCGCCTTATTGTGAAGTACTCATAATAAGTGCTTCAATGAGGGTATGGCAGATCATTCGGCAGACCAGGAAGCGTGGGCTTCCGCCCTGCATTCCCACGGACGCCGCGTGACCAAGCAGCGTCTTGCAGTGCTCGCTGCCGTTGAGCACAACCCGCATTCACCTGCCGAAGGCATCCTGGCTGCCGCACGCAAGGATCTTCCCGAACTGACAGCGCAGTCTGTTTATGTGGTGCTGAGCGACCTCACCGACTTACAAATGCTGCGACGCTTCGAACCGCCTCATTCGCCGGCACTGTACGAGACTAGGGTGGGGGATAACCACCACCACGCCGTCTGCAGCAGTTGCGGCCGTGTGGAGGATGTTGACTGCGCCGTAGGCCATGCGCCTTGTCTCACCCCGCATTGGGATGAGCACTCCAAACCTATGACCATCCAGATCGCAGACGTCCTGTACCAAGGCATCTGCCAGGACTGCCAGGCCAAACAACAACTTCCTACTCAAACGCAAGTAACCCACGAAATAGGAGAACGATGACCGCGAACATCTCTGCGCCCCTTTCGACCACCCAGTCGGGAGCGCCTGTTACATCCGACGCCCATTCCCAGTCCGTTGGTGCCGACGGTGCCATCATCCTGACCGACCACTACCTTGTGGAAAAGCTCGCCCAGTTCAACCGCGAGCGGGTCCCGGAGCGTGTAGTCCACGCCAAGGGTGGCGGCGCTTTCGGTACCTTCAAGACGTCCTCGGACGTTTCCAAGTACACCAAGGCAGCCCTGTTCCAGCCCGGCGTCGAAACGGACATGCTCATCCGTTTCTCCTCCGTGGCAGGCGAGAGCGGCTCTCCTGATACCTGGCGTGACCCCCGCGGCTTCGCCGTCAAGTTCTACACTTCCGAGGGCAACTACGACCTCGTGGGCAACAACACCCCGGTGTTCTTCATCCGCGACGGCATCAAGTTCCCGGACTTCATCCACTCCCAGAAGCGCCTCCCGGGTACCCACCTGCGCGACGCCGACATGCAGTGGGACTTCTGGACCCTCTCCCCCGAGTCCGCACACCAGGTCACCTGGCTCATGGGCGACCGCGGTCTGCCGGCTTCCTGGCGTGAAATGCAGGGCTACGGCTCGCACACCTACCAGTGGATCAACGCCGAGGGCGAGCGCTTCTGGGTCAAGTACCACTTCAAGTCCAACCAGGGCGTCAAGAGCCTGACCGGCGACCAGGCCGAAGAGCTGGCCGGCTCGGATGCCGACTTCTACATCCGCGACCTCCAGGAGAACATTGCCGACGGCAACTTCCCGTCCTGGGAACTGCACGTCCAGGTCATGCCCTACGAGGACGCCAAGACGTACCGCTTCAACCCGTTCGACCTCACCAAGGTGTGGCCGCACTCGGACTACCCGCTGATCCACGTGGGTACCATGGAGCTCAACAAGAACCCGGAGAACTACTTCGCGCAGATCGAGCAGGCCACCTTCGCGCCGTCGAACTTCGTTCCGGGTATTGCCGCTTCGCCGGACAAAATGCTGCAGGCCCGCATCTTCTCCTACGCCGATGCGCACCGCTACCGCGTGGGCACCAACCACGCCCAGATCCCGGTGAACCAGCCGAAGAACCAGGTCAACAACTACAGCCAGGACGGCGCGGGACGCTACCTGTTCAACGCCCCTTCGGTTCCGGTCTACGCGCCGAACTCCCTGGGCGGCCCCGCTGCCGTTGAGCCGCAGAACCCGGCCGGCGGCTGGGAGAACGACGGCGAACTGACGATCTCCGCCCACTCCCTGCACGCAGAGGACGGCGACTTCGTCCAGGCCGGCGCGCTGTACCGCGAGGTCTACGACGACGGCGCCAAGGCCCGCCTGCTGGAGACCATCACGGGCGCCGTGGGCGGCGTCAAGAGCCCCGGCATCAAGGAACGCGCCATCCAGTACTGGACCAACGTCGATGCTGAACTCGGTGCCAAGCTGCGCGCCAACCTCGGCGCAGGCGAAGGCGAATCGGCTGCAGAAGCAGCCAACAAGCTGTAACAACATCCACAAAAGAGGCAACCCCGCTACGGATTCTCCGCGGCGGGGTTGCCTCTTTTAAGAACTATCCACATACGGGATTCCGGCCATGGCCACGGCTGCCGAGGCATCCATAGGATCCCTTTATGAGCACATTTACCGGAATCCCTGCCGCCGCCATCGCTTTCTATGCCGAGCTTGAAGAGAACAACAACCGCGAATGGTGGCTGGCACACAAGGACATCTACGACTCCGCAGTAAAAGAACCACTGACGTTCCTACTGGAGGAGCTTGCACCGAGGTTCGGACCGGGGAAGATCTTCCGCCCCAATAGGGATATTCGGTTTTCCCAGGACAAGTCTCCCTATAAGACCGCACAGGGAGCGTTCGCTGCCGACAAAGAAGGCGTGGGGTTCTACCTGCAGCTCAGCGCGGACGGTCTGCTGCTCGGCGGCGGATGCCACTCGCGAACCCCGGAGCAGATTGCCCGGTTCCGCGCTGCCGCGGATTCGCCGGCCAGCGGGGAAGAACTCCAGAAGATCGTCGATGCCATCACCGCGGCAGGCTTCGCGGTGGAAGGCGAGAGGCTCAAGACCGTACCGCGTGGTTTCGTCAAAGACCATCCGCGCGCCGAGCTCTTGAAGCACAAGTCCTTGTCTGCCGGGATGAGCCTGGGTGAACCGGAATGGATGTCTCAGCCCTCGGCCAAGGAGGAAATCGCCAAGCGTTGGGAGGTACTGCGCCCGCTCGTGGAGTGGGTCACCGAATACGCGGCGGCGTAGGCCACGGAGCAGCGGCCGAAGCTAGAGGAGACGTGGGATCCAGTCCCGAGGTCAAACCCTGCTGAGGCTGTCCTCGTCGTCGCTGGAGTCATTGGAGTCGCTGGAGTCGCTTGCGTTGCCGAAGTCGCTGTTCCTGCCGGGTGTCGACGACATTCCTGAGACAGCTGCCTTCGCCGCGGCGAACTTCTCGTTGAGGCGGGAGTGGCGCTGCCCGTAGGCAAAGTAGATGGCGAGTCCGATTACCAGCCAGATAGCGAAGAAGATCCAGGTCTCCACGGCCAAGTTGGTCATCAGGTAGATGCACAGCACAGCGGAAACCACCGGAAGCACCTTGCCGAACGGAACCCGAAAAGCCGGTTTCAGGTCCGGACGCTTCTTCCGGAGGACCAGGATTCCCAAGCTCACCATGACGAAGGCCGAGAGCGTACCGATATTGATCATTTCTTCCAGAAGATCCACATTGGTCAGCCCGGCAACGATTGCCACAGCTGCACCACAGATGATCTGGAGGCGGATCGGCGTCGAACGTTTCTCGCTCGTCTTGGACAGCGCACGCGGAAGCAAACCATCGCGGCTCATGGCCAGGACAACCCGGGCCAGGCCCATAAGCAGCACCATGATGACGGTGGTCAAACCGATCAAGGAGCCAAAGGCGATGACCTTGGCCGCGTCGGTGTTTCCAACCGCTTCGAAGGCCGTGGTGAGGGTGGGGTTCTTGGCTTGGGCCAGCTGCGTGTAGGACACCATGCCTGTCAGTGCCAAGGACACGAGGATGTAGAGCAGTGTTACGAGCGCCAGGCCGCCGAAGATGCCACGGGGCAGGGTCTTCTGCGGGTTCTTGACCTCTTCAGCGGAGGTCGCCACCACGTCGAAACCGATGAAGGCAAAGAAGACCAAGGCCGCACCGGCGAAGATGCCCAGGGTTCCGTACTGCGCCGGAACCGCGCCGGTGAGGAAGCCGAAGAAGGATTGTTTCATGACGTCCGCGCCGTCCGTGCCGCCGGTTGGCTGCGATGCCGGGACGAAGGGGGTGAAGTTGGAGAACTTCACATAGCTGAAGCCGACCACAATCACGAACAGCACCACGGCGATCTTGATCAGCGTGAAGATGTTGCCCACGCGGGCGGAGAGCTTGGTGCCGAGCACAAGGAGCACCGTGAAGATGGCAACAATCAGGAAGGCGCCCCAGTACAGGTCCACCCCCGCAATATTCAGCGCCGGTGGCATGTCCACGCCCATGAGCGCGAACACCTTGCTCAGGTAGATGCCCCAGTACTTGGCGATGACCGCAGCAGCCGTGAAGAGTTCAAGAATGAGGTTCCAGCCGATGATCCAGGCGAGGACTTCGCCCATGGTGGCATAGGTGAAGACGTAGGCGGACCCTGCGACCGGGATAGCAGTGGCAAATTCGGCGTAGCACATTATGGCCAGGGCACACGTCACGGCGGCGACAGCGAAGGAGACCGTCACGGCGGGCCCCGCAAAGTTCGCGGCAGCTTTGGCGCCAACAGAGAAGATCCCGGCCCCGACGGCGACCGCGACGCCCATGATCATCAGATCCCAGGTGCTGAGGGAACGCTTCAGCTTGCGTCCGGGTTCATCGGCGTCCGCGATGGACTGCTCGATTGATTTGGTCCGGAAGAGGTTCATAGGAGAGTCCACAATCTTGATGAGCTGGTAGAAACAGACTTATCAAGGTTAGTGTCCGACTTGTGGACAAATCATATTTGTCCCGGATGGTGAGACGCATAGCGGGCTGGCCTCACACCGTGGAGACGTTCCAATCCATCAAAGTGGAGCGGATGAGGAAACGCTTGCCCTCCGGCGATTCCACGGAGAAGCCACTCCCCCGGCCGTTCACCACGTCAACCGTCAGATGGGTGTGGGACCAGTAATTGAATTGTTCCCGGGACATCCAGAACTCCAAAGGCTGCGGCCGTTCGCGGTCGCCGATGTCGAAGAGTCCGAGCAGAACGTCCGAGTCTCCCGTAATGAACTCGCCGGCCGGGTAACACATAGGTGAGGAACCGTCGCAGCACCCACCTGACTGGTGGAACATCAGCGGGCCGTGTTGCTTCCACAGCTTCTGGAGGAGTTCGATGGAAACGGCGGTGAGCGCCACCCGGGAAAAGTCTTCCCCGGGCAGCGTCGCTGCGGCGTCAAGCCTATTGTGTGACATTAGAACGTCAGCACCACACGGCCATCGATCTTGGCGTGCTTCATCTCGTCAAAGACGGCGTTGACCTCGGAAAGTTCCCGAGTGGACACGGTCGGATGGATCTTGCCCTGCGCGTAGAAGTCCAGCGCTTCTTCCAGGTCCTGCCGGGTGCCCACAATTGAACCGCGGACGGTCAGGCCCTTGAGCACAATCTCGAAGATCGGTGCAGGGAAGTCGCCCGGAGGAAGCCCGTTGAAGACGATGGTTCCTCCGCGTCGAGCCATGCCGATTGCTTGTCCGAATGCCGACGGGTGCACTGCGGTGACTAAAACGCCATGGCATCCTCCGGTTTCGCGCTGGATGACTTCGGCAGGGTCCTCGTGCATCGCATTGACGGTGAGCTCCGCGCCGTGCTTCTTGGCCAGGGCGAGCTTGTCATCGGCGATGTCCACTGCCGCCACCCGGAGGCCCATGGCCACTGCATACTGGACTGCGATGTGTCCCAGTCCGCCGATGCCTGAAACAGTGACCCATTGTCCGGGCCTGGCCTCGGTCATCTTCAGTCCCTTGTAGACGGTGACGCCGGCGCACAGCACCGGGGCAACCTCCACGGGGTCCGAACCTGCCGGAATCCTCGCGGCAAACCGGCTGTCCACCAGCATGTACTCCCCGAACGAGCCGTCCACGCTGTAGCCCGCGTTCTTCTGGGCTTCGCACAGCGTTTCCCAGCCGGTTCGGCAGTACTGGCAGTCGCCACAGGCGGACCAAAGCCAGGCGTTGCCCACAAGGTCCCCGACGGCGAGCTCGGTGACGCCCTCGCCGAGGGCCACCACTTCGCCCACGCCTTCGTGGCCCGGAATGAACGGCGGTGAGGGCTTGACCGGCCAGTCCCCTTCCGCAGCGTGCAGATCGGTGTGGCAGACGCCGGTGGTGATTACCTTGACCAGTGCTTCCCCTCGGCCCGGAACGGGTATGGGAAGGGACTTCACCTGAAGGTCTTTTCCGAATTCAGTTACTACGGCTGCTTGCATTGTCGTCGTCATTGGCGAAATCCTTGCGTCGTTAAAGCTAGGTGGTGCCGGTTGGAGCGATGCTGTTTTTTTGAGGGGTGGTTGGGCGGGGAGGGATCTGTACTGAACCCTCCCCGCCGGGCTAAGTACGGTCTAGAAGAAGCCGAGCTTGTTTTCGTTGTAGCTGACCAGGAGGTTCTTGGTCTGCTGGTAGTGGTCCAGCATCATGGCGTGGTTTTCACGTCCGATGCCGGAGGACTTGTACCCGCCGAACGCGGCACCGGCCGGGTAGGCGTGGTAGTTGTTGACCCAGACACGGCCGGCCTGAATTTCCCGGCCTGCCCGGTAGGCGACGTTGCCGTTGCGGGACCAGACGCCGGCGCCGAGCCCGTACAGGGTGTCGTTGGCGATGCCGATGGCGTCGTTGTAGTCGCTGAATCTTGTCACGGACACCACGGGGCCGAAGATTTCCTCCTGGAAGATCCGCATCCGGTTGTGGCCTTCGAAAATGGTCGGCTGGACGTAGTAACCGCCGGCCAGGTCGCCGTCGAGCTGGGCGCGCGCGCCGCCGGTGAGGACCTTGGCGCCTTCCTGCTTTCCGATGTCGATGTAGGAAAGGATCTTCTCCAGCTGGTCGTTGGAGGCCTGCGCACCCAGCTGCGTGTCCGTGTCCAGCGGGTTGCCTTGAATGATCTTGTTGGTGCGTGCCACGGCGTCGGCCATGAAGGAGTCGTAGATGCCTTCCTGGACCAAAGCCCGGGAGGGGCACGTGCACACTTCGCCTTGGTTGAAAGCGAAGAGCGTGAAGCCTTCCTGGGCCTTGTCGTAGAACGCATCGTTCTGTGCGGCGACGTCGTCGAAGAAAATGTTCGGGCTCTTGCCGCCCAGTTCAAGGGTCACCGGGATCAGGTTCTGGGATGCGTACTGGCTGATCAGCCGGCCCGTGGTGGTTTCACCGGTGAAGGCGATCTTGCGGATCCGCGAACTGGACGCGAGGGGCTTACCGGCCTCGACGCCGAAACCGTTGACCACGTTGACCACCCCGGCGGGCAGCAGGTCGCTGATCAGTTCCATCAGCACCAGGATCGAGGACGGAGTCTGCTCGGCAGGCTTGAGGACGACGGCGTTGCCAGCGGCCAGGGCCGGGGCGAGCTTCCACACGGCCATCAGGATCGGGAAGTTCCACGGAATGATCTGGCCCACCACGCCCAGCGGCTCACGGAAGTGGTACGCCGTCGTGTCTTCGTCCAGCTGGGACAGGTGGCCTTCCTGGGCCCGGATCGCGGAGGCGAAGTAGCGGAAGTGGTCCGCCGCCAAGGGGATGTCCGCGTTCAGGGTTTCCCTGACGGGCTTGCCGTTGTCCCAGGTCTCGGCCACGGCCAGCAGCTCGGTGTTCTCATCGATCCGGTCCGCGATCTTGTTCAGGACCGCGGCGCGTTCCGCAGCGGAGGTCTTGCCCCAGGATGGAGCCACTTTGTGCGCGGCGTCGAGAGCGAGTTCGATGTCCTCGGCCGTGCCACGCGCCACCTCGCAGAAAGCCTTGCCGGTCACGGGGGTGATGTTCTCGAAGTACTGCCCCTTGACCGGGGCAACCCATTCGCCGCCGATCCAGTTCTCGTAGCGGTCCTTGAACGTGACCTTCGAACCCTCGGCACCTGGCTGTGCATAAACAGTCATCTGTAGCTCCTTTGCTGCGCATGATGGTGGCTTTGCTGTGCCATCAGCGTAGGAGCGGGGAGGTTGCAAGCAGGTTGCAACCTTGTGGTTCAGATCACTTAGAGGCCTGCGGGGAACGCGTACGAACTCGGAAGCGGTGAGGGAACCGCACCGTAGGAGAGCACTACCTCGTCGTGGGCCTTGAGGACGACGTCGGCGACAGGCACGGCCTGCTTCGAACCGTTCACGTAGGCTGTCCATCCGACCGTTCCGCCATGCGGTGCTCCGGTGGCGTCCTTGCCGTCCAGGACTCCCCATTCACTGAGCACTTGGCCCAGGGTGTACTTCAGGCCGGCCGTGGGGGCTTCGATGTGGATGATGCCGGATGTGTCGTGGGTGTGCAGTGCCGAGATTCCGTTTGCCTGACCGTCGGCTCCGAAACTGAAGCCGATGTCAGCCGGGACGGTGACGGGCTTGCCGTCGACGAGGACGTCCAGATGGGCATGGTAGTGCTCGGCGGTGCCTTCAGCGCTCAGGATATCCAAGCCGGCGGCCTTGATCCTTTGGGCCCCCGCAGCGGGATCGAGTTCCCAGCCGGCCGGCGCTGTGGTTGCCGAATCGGAAGTCGCCGGTGATGACGGCGCTGATGAGGCGGGTGCCCCGCAAGCGGTGACGCCGATAAGGAGTCCGGACACGGTCAGGGCGACGGCGAGGCGTTGGTTCAACACGGAGGAGGCTTCTTTCGTTTGGCTCGGTTCTACAATACGGGCGAAAACTCCGTGTTTCCCAAGAGCCGCACGACACACCTGCGTCAGGCTGACAGTTCGCTTTCCAAGCGTTCAAGCTCGGCGACGACGGCGGCCCGCTTGGGCGAGCGCGGCGGCAGGAGCTTTAGGGCGGCAAGCCGGACGTCGACGTCGTTCTTCGCCTCGGGCAGACCGGCATACTTGAGCAGCGCCTCGGCGCTGCCGTCGTTGAGGACCGCCTCGCGCAAGAGCGCCGAGACCTTCTGGCGGAGCTCCACAATGCCCGGGGCTTCTGAATGCGGAAGGACGGCGCCTTTGTAGATCTCCAAAGCGATGCGGTGGGCGCCCCGCTGCAGGCATGAGAGAACCTGGGCGGCATCCTGGCCGAGGTCGATCGGGAGCCGGTACGGTCGGGATTCCGGGACTGCAGCGGGGTCAAGCTCATGGAGTACCTTGCGAAGGCGCACCATTTCGGCCCGAAGCGTGACGGGGGAACCATCTCCCGGGTACAAGGCCAGGGCGAGCTCTTCGGCGCTGAGCCCCTCTGGACAGGTGCCCAGCAATGCCAGGATCTCGCTGTGCCTGGCGGAAAGCGGGATGCTGCGGCCTCCGATGCTCAATAGCGCTTGGTCCCGGCCGAGTAGCTGGAGGCTGTTCCGGTACAGCCCCGGGTCCTGCGGCGAGCCGGCGGCGGAAGGCGAGTTCCGGCGTCGGGCAGTCACCGTTCGTTTGGTGGCTGCGAGCTGCAGCCTTTCCACCCGCAATTGGGCCTGCGCGGCGGCCACCGTTGCTTCGACGAGAGACAGCGTGTGGGGTGCGACGGCGGCTTCCGTGCCGGTGATGTCGACCACGCCGAGGAGCGCTCCGGAGTCAGGGTCATGGAACGGCACGGCGGTGCAGCTCCACGGATGGACGGCGCGCTTGTAGTGCTCCGCGCCCGAGATCTGGATGCCGCGCCCCAAGGCGAGCGCGGTGCCCGGCGCGCTCGTGCCGACAGCGGCTTCGGACCAGTCCGCGCCCGCGACGAACATCATGCCTTCGGCCCGGTTGCGCATCACGGGGTTCCCGTCCACCCACAGCAGCCGGCCGAGCTCGTCCCCGACGGCGACCAGCAGTCCGCTGTCGTAGCTGGGCTGGATGAGGAGCTTCCGGATGACGGGCATGATGGTGGCCAGCGGGTGTAGACGGCGGTAATCCTCAAGCTCGTCGAGGTCCATGGCCACTGGAGCTTCGGGTTGGTCCGGATTCGCCTTAAGCTGCGCGGACCGCTGCCAGGATTCCTTGATCAGGCGGCGTAAGCCGGGAAGCTCCGGGGCATCAGGAAGCCCATAGCGCCACGAATCGAGGTGCTCGTGTCCGGCGCGTGCATGGTGCTGCAGCAGCTCGGCGACGTCGTTGACCGAGGCTGCCGGATGGATCGGATTCTTCATCGAACTCCCAAAACCGGTCGCAGCACAGTACCGGCCAGTCTAGTTGCGTCGCGAAGCTTTGCCTATGGGTGGTCGGCGAGGGCCGCTAGGCGCGCGAGATCTCGATCATTTCCTCGCGCGGGACTACCTTGACGCGTTCGCGTACGACGCCGGCGTCCGGGTTTTCTGCCGTCCAAGCGGCACCGAGGGCTGCTTCGTGCGCATCGAGCTTGTTCCAGCCTTCCCAGGTGGTGTATTGGATGCCCCGCTCTTCCAGGAGGTTGATGATGGCCTGTGGGTCCGGATTCTCGGCCGGGGGCAGCGTGAGCCGGTCCTCCAGGAGGCAACCGATGGTCTCCAGGGCGTCGCCCTTGGTGTGACCGATCAGGCCGACGGGTCCACGCTTGATCCAACCCGTCGCGTAGATGCCCGGCACCGGCTTGCCGTCGGCGTCCAGCACCCGCCCGCCGTCGTTGGGAATGACACCACGGCGCGCATCGTACTCGAGCTCGTCCAACGGGGAACCGTGGTAGCCGATGGCGCGGTAGACGGCCTGGATCGGATAGTCCACGAACTCGCCGGTGCCCTTGACGTTTCCTGTGCCGTCCAGTTGCATGCGCTCGAACTTGATGCCGGAGACTTTCCCGGAGCCGTCTTCGGAAACGATCTCTACCGGGCTGTGCAGGAAATGCAGGTGCAAGCGGCGGGAAGAGGGCTGCTCGGCTTCGGCATGTTCCTCGACGAGCCAGTTGGTCAGCGTATTGACCATGGTCTTGATCTGGTTGTTGCTGCGGATAGCCTCGTCAGAGGCTTCGTCAAACTCGAAATCCTCCGGGTACAGCACAATGTCCACGTCGTTGGAGTGCGAGAGCTCGCGCAGTTCCAACGGGGTGAACTTGATCTGGGCAGGGCCGCGGCGGCCGAAGACGTGCACGTCCGTCACGGGCGAGTTCTTGAGCCCGGCGTAGACGTTGTCCGGGATTTCAGTCACCAGGAGGTCGTCGGCGTGCTTGGAGAGCATGCGGGCCACGTCCAGCGCCACGTTGCCGTTGCCGATGACTGCTACTTCCTTGGCATCCAGCGGCCATTCGCGCGGCACATCAGGGTGACCGTCATACCAGGAGACGAAGTCGGCCCCACCGAAGGAGCCTTCCAGCTCGATTCCGGGGATGTTCAGCTCCGCGTCCTTGATGGCGCCCGTGGAGAAGATCACGGCGTCGTAGAAGGACCGGAAGTCATGCAGCGTGAGGTCGCGGCCGTATGTCACGTTGCCGAGGAAGCGGATGTCTCCGCGATCCAGGACCTTGTGAAGCGCGTTGACGATGCCCTTGATGCGGGGATGGTCGGGTGCCACCCCGTAGCGGATCAGGCCGTAGGGCGCCGGGTATGCCTCGAAAAGGTCGATGCTGACCTCGACATCGCCATCCTTGACCTCGCTGGATTTGGTCAGGATGTCCGCGGCATATACGCCGGCCGGTCCTGCGCCGACAATAGCGACGCGCAGTGGACGTGTTGACGTGGTTTCGGCCGAGTTGGACACCGTGAACCCTTCTGAGACAGGAATCCGCCCCGCGTGGTGGGGCGCGCAGTTTTCAATTCTAGTTCTCACTTGCCTGCGGAGTGTCAGTCCATGGCGGGAGGTGACACGAGCAGACAAGGAAGATCACAGTAACTTTCCGGCCGTACGGTCAGGAATACCTTCGCAAAATATGGTGTTCTTGACACTGTGTCTACGCCCGAGCAAACCGCCTCTGCCCAGTCCGCCACCACCGCTTCGAATGCTGCAGCCGCCTCCGCCGCAACGGCAAAGGCAAAGAAGGAGACGACGGCGGGAGTGGTGTTCGGCATCGGAGCATACGGGCTGTGGGGGCTGCTTCCGCTCTACTTCGTGGTGCTGCAGCCCGCCGGAGCGGTGGAAATTGTCGCCAACCGAGTGATCTGGTCGCTGATCTTCTGTGCCCTGCTCATCACCGTCACCCGGACGTGGCGTCTTCTGGGCAATGCTTTCAGGGACCGGGCTGTCCTTGGGCCGCTCACCATAGCCGCCGGGCTGATCGCTATCAACTGGCTGACCTACACCTTCGGGGTCACCACCGGGCATGCCGTCGAAGCCTCGCTCGGATACTTCATCAACCCCCTCGTCTCTGTGCTCCTCGGCGTGTTCGTTCTGAAGGAAACGCTCCGCCCGCTCCAGTGGGCCGCCGTCGGGATCGGCTTCATCGCCGTCGGCGTACTGACTGTTTCCTATGGCAAGCTGCCGTGGATCGCTTTGGTCCTGGCCTTCACGTTCGGGCTGTACGGTTTCGTGAAGAAGCGCGTGGGACCGAAGGTCACTGCCGTCACGAGTCTTACGGTGGAGACCGTGATTCTCGCCCCGATCGCCGGTGCCACAATGATTGCCCTGGGCCTTACGGGAGCCGGGACCTTGGGAAGCAACGGCCCCGGCCACTTCTGGCTACTTGCGGCTTCGGGCATCATCACGGCCGTGCCGCTCCTGTTCTTCGGCGCTTCTGCCCGCCGCCTGCCCATGACCACCATCGGCTTGCTGCAATACTTCGCACCGATCCTCCAGTTCATCGTGGCCCTCGCCGTCTTCCACGAAGCCATGACCCCCGACCGCTGGGTGGGCTTCGGCATCGTGTGGTTGGCTCTGCTGCTCCTGACCCTCGACATGCTCCGCACCGCACGCAAGAACTCGGTCATCAGGAAAAGGGCAAAGCTCAGCGCCGCCTCGGCCAGCTAGCCCGCGCCCGCGAACCAGCTAGCCCGCGCTTCCCCCATGGACATGCCCCTCGTTAAACGCCAAGGATGGACATAGCAGCACTATGTCCATCCTTGGTACGCAGAGGTGGGCATGTCCACCTGTGGTGGTGGCTAGGAGTTGGCCTTGATGGCCGTTGCCAGGACCTCGAGGCCGTCAAGGAGCAGTTCGTCGCTGATGACCAGCGGCGGCAGCAAGCGGATCACGTTGCCGTAGGTACCGCAGGTCAGGATGATGACGCCTTCCTGAAGACACGCAGCCGCAACTGCCTTGGTCAATTCCGCGTTCGGTTCCTTGGAACCGGCCTGCACCAGTTCGATCGCCAGCATGGCACCGCGCCCACGGACGTCGCCGATGACCGCACCTGCGGAAGGATCAACCGCGAGTTCACGCAAGCGACCGAGTGCGATTTCCTCGATGTGGCGAGCTCGGGCGTTGAGGTCGTGCTGTTCCATGGTGCCGATGGCAGCCAGAGCTGCGGCACAAGCAACCGGGTTGCCACCGTAGGTGCCGCCGAGGCCGCCCGGGTGGACGGCGTCGAGCAGCTCTGCGCGGCCTGTGATGGCGGACAGCGGGAGGCCGCCGGCAATGCCTTTTGCCATGGTGATGATGTCGGGGACAACACCTTCGTGGTTGACGGCGAACCATTCGCCGGTCCGGCAGAAACCGGACTGGACCTCGTCTGCAATGAAGACAATGCCCTTTTCCTTGGCCCAGGCGGACAGTGCCGGCAGGAAACCAACGGCTGGGACAATGAAGCCGCCCTCGCCCTGGATCGGTTCGATGATGATCGCGGCAACCTGCTCGCCACCGATCTGCTTCTCGATCATGGTGATGGCGCGCTTGGCGGCTTCGGCGCCCGTGATCTCGGGGTTTTCCTCGCGGAACGGGTAGCTCATCGGCATGCGGTAGACCTCGGGCGCGAACGGGCCGAAATTGGTCTTGTACGGCATGGCCTTGGCGGTGAGCGCCATGGTCAGGTTGGTGCGGCCGTGGTAGGCGTGGTCGAAAGCGACGACGGCGTCACGGCCGGTTGCCAGGCGTGCCACCTTGACGGCGTTCTCCACGGCTTCGGCACCCGAGTTGAACAGCACGGTGCGCTTCTCGTGGTCGCCTGGGGTGAGTCGGTTCAGCTGCTCGGCCACGGCAACGTAGCCCTCGTAAGGGGTGACCATGAAGCACGTGTGGGTGAAGTGCGCTGCAGCGTCCTGGACGGCGGCGACGACGGCGGGGTCCGAGGCGCCGACGCTCGTCACGGCGATGCCCGAGCCGAGGTCGATGAAGGAGTTGCCGTCAACGTCGCGGATGATGCCGCCGTCGGCGTCCTCAACGTAGACCGGGACGCCCGAGGAGACTCCGGCGGCGACGACGGCTGAGCGGCGCTCGTTCAGGGCCTGGGACTTGGGGCCGGGGAAGACTCCGGTGATGTTGCGCTTCTGGTCCAGGCGGTAGGTGATTTCATGTGCTGTTGCGGTCATGATAGTTCTTTCTTTCTAGCGAATGCGTGCAGGTGGGTCCAGGAGTCAGGCATCAAGTGCGGACATGACGTGCTTGATGCGCGTGTAGTCCTCGACGCCGTACATGGACAGGTCCTTGCCGTAGCCGGACTGTTTGAAGCCGCCGTGCGGCATCTCAGCGGTCAGCAGGATGTGGGTGTTGATCCAGACCGCGCCGAAGTCCAGGTCGCGGCTCATCCGCATGGCGGTGCCGTGGTCCGTGGTCCAGACGCTGGATGCGAGGGCGTATTCGACGTCGTTGGCCAGCTCGAGTGCCTCGGCCTCGGTGGTGAACTTCTGGACGGTAATGACGGGGCCGAAGGTTTCCTTCTGGACGACGTCGTCTGTCTGCTTGGCGCCGGTGATGATAGTGGGCTCGAAGAAGAAGCCCTTGTCACCTGCGCGGTGGCCGCCGGTTTCGATCTTGCAGTTGGCCGGCAGGTGCTCCACTACCGAGTTCACGGCGTTGAAGTGGTTCACGTTGTTGAGCGGGCCGAAGTAGTTTTCGTCGTCGTTCTGCGAACCTGTGTGCAGCGTCTTGGTGTGCTCCACCATGGCGGAAACCATGTCGTCATGGATGGAATCTTCGATCAGCACGCGGGTGATGGCCGTGCAGTCCTGGCCGGCGTTGAAGAACGCGAATTCGGCGATTGCCGCTGCGCTCTTCTTGATGTCGGCGTCCTTGAAGACGATGGCCGGGGCCTTGCCGCCGAGTTCCAGGTGGGCACGCTTGAGGCCTTTGGCCGCGCCAGTGGCCACGGCGATGCCGGCGCGGACGGAGCCGGTGATGGAGACGAGGCCCGGCACCTTGTGCTCAACCATCATGGCGCCGGTGCCCGCGTTGCCGAGGACAACATTGAGCACGCCGGCCGGGAAGATTTCCCCTGCCAGCCGGGCCAGGACCAAGGTGGATTCCGGAGTGGTGTCAGAAGGCTTGAGCACCACGGTGTTGCCCGCGGCAAGGGCGGGACCGATCTTCCAGATGCCCATGAGGAACGGGTAGTTCCATGGTGCAACCTGGGCGACGACGCCGATCGGTTCGCGGCGGACGTACGAGGTGTGGCCCTCGAAGTACTCGCCTGCGGACTTGCCTTCCATGATGCGCGCGGCGCCGGCGAAGAAGCGGAGCTGGTCTGCACCGGCGGCAACTTCCTCGGATGCGATGAGGGCGCGGACCTGGCCGGTGTTGCGGTGCTGTGCCTCAACGAGCTCGTCGCTATTGGCTTCGATGGCATCGGCGAGCTTGAGCAGCATGAGCTGGCGCTGGCCAGGCGTGACATGCTTCCAAGACTTGAAGGCTTCTTTCGCAGCGTTCATGGCAGCATCTACGTCGGCTGCCGTAGAGATCGGCGCATGAGCGACAATCTCCCCGTTGGTGGGGTTCACGATGTCGAGCAGTTCGGTTCCTGCCGGCGTGACGAACTCGCCGTTGATGAAGTTCTGCAAGGTTTGGACCACGGTGTACAACCTCTTTCAGTGTCTAGGTATTGGTTGCAGCTGCTCCGAGCCTATGCCAGCACCCCGTGGGGCGGAATAGGCAGATGCACACCCTGCACACGCCAGCTTCGTGCGAATGACCAGTGCCGGGATATCCTTTCTGGATGGCAATGTCTCTCGCCGCGCTCGTCGGTGTCCCCTCTCTTCGGTTACGCAAAGCCGGCCTCGCGGAAACCACCTGGAACGAAGATATCCGCTGGGTGGCCGTGACCGAGCAGGAAGATCCGCAACGGTTCCTCAATGGCGGCGAACTGATCCTGACTACGGGACTCCGGCTGAACGGCGCAGCGGAACAACGTCGCTTTGTGCGCCAGGTCCAGCGCGCCGGGGCCGTTGGCATCGGCTTCGGCACAGGCCTGACCCATGATTCCGTGCCTTCGGCCCTGGTTGCCGAGGCGAACCGCTGGGGCCTGCCCTTGGTGGAAGTCCCGTACGAGACCCCCTTCATCGCCATCGGTAAACTCGTCGCGGATTCACAGTCCGCCGACCACTACTCCAAGTTGGAGCGCCTCATCGCCGGGCACCAGATCCTGGCCCGGGCCCTGTTGACCGGTGGCGGTCTGGGAGAGTTGCTCAAGCAGTTGGGCAGCATGCTCCGGACCGACATCGCGCTTACGCAGTTCAGCGCCCAGCTCTACAACAGCGTGGCCGGCAACCCCGCGCCGACGGCCGACGATTGGGCCTCCTTCCCTATCCCGACCGGCCGCCGCGACGCCTGCACCCTGTGGATCAAGGAACCCTTCGGTGACACCGGGATTGTCGGTTATGCGCAGAACCTGATCAGCGTGGAGCTCAACAACATGGTCAAGCAACGCCAGAGCCAGCGGGCACTCGCCGGCCAGGTGCTGGACGACGTCATCCACGGAACGCTGGACACGGTCGAGGCCGCCCGCCGCCTGGCCGGCGTCGGAATCAACAGCACCCGCAAGAACGTGGTGCTGCTGGTGGTTTCCGCGGCCCATCACAAACAACTCAGCAGCACCTCGCTACCGCAGTCCCTCGACGCCGGGGTGACCGCCGTCGTCGGGAAGGATCTGGTGACGGTGGTGCCCGACGACGGCAGTTCCGCGAGCGCGCTCGCCAAAGACCTCAGCGATCATCTTTTGGAAGCCGGGATCCACGCGATGATCGGTATCGGCGGCGCCTACACCAAGCCGAACGGCGTGCGCTGGAGCTACTTTGAAGCGCGCGACGCCGTAGCCCACGGGCTGCCGGTCAACGAGCCCGAAAGGCTCAGCCTGACATCGCTGTTGCTAGCAAGCGAAGACGTGCCGCTCGCCGACATGGCCAGTGAAGCCCTCACTCCCCTGCGCAAGTTCGACGCCGCCCACGGCTCCGAACTCGTTTCGACCCTGGAAAGCTACCTCAACCACAATGGTTCCGTGGCCGCCGTCGCCGAAGACCTGACCTTGCACCGCAACACGGTGCGGTACCGTCTGGCTCAAATCACGGACCTGACCGGCTACGACCCGGCCCAGACTGCGGACCGGGTGCAGTTGTGGCTTGCCTTGGCGGTGCAGCGACTCGGATCGCGCACCCTGCGCTGACATAGGCTGCCCAGAACCATGTTCCTGACTGTCGTGAGACTGCCAGCGCCTGAACTCAGGCCCGGAGATTTTCGCCACAAAACTTCCGGCACCAAACATCAAACGTCTAACCTTTAGATATGGCTTCAACTCACCCGGTACCCCACGCCCTGGAAGCAACCCCTCTGCCGGTCAGCGGCGGAACGGTAGCACCCAAATCCCGCATGGTCGCCGTCGTCGGGATCATCGCCGTCACCCTGATCGGCCTGAACCTCCGCGCCGGCATCACCAGCGCGGCGGCATTGTTCCATGATCTGCAAGCCTTCCTCGGTTACGGGGCGCTCGTGGCGTCCATTCTTCCGTCCATCCCCCTGCTGTGTTTCGCCGTCGCGGGTCTGGGCACTTCCTGGTTGTCGCGCCGGATCGGCGTCGAAAAGTCGATCTTCGTGGCGCTGGCGATGTTGGCTGCCGGGCTTCTGGTCCGCAGCATCCCCGCAACCGGCGCCCTCCTCGCCGGAACAGTGCTGGCGATGTCCGGCCTGGCGGTGTGCAACGTGGCCATGCCGTCGTACATCCGTGAACACTACGCGGCAAAGACGTCCATGATGACCGGGCTGTACACCTTCACGATGTCCGGTGGTGCGACCTTCGCCGCCGCAGTCAGCGTGCCCCTTGCCGAGCAACTGGGCTCGCCGTCGATGGGCCTGGCCGCTTGGGGCATCCTTGGCGTCGCCGCGCTTCTTGGCTTCCTGCCGATGGTCCTCCACACCCATCGCACTTCCCGCGCTGCCAAGCAAGAGCACATCTCCATGTGGCCGCTCCTGCGCACCCGGCTGGGATTCCTGATCACCGCCATCTTCACGCTGCAGGCCTTCCTTGCTTATGCCGTGATGAGCTGGTTTGCCTACATTCTGACCAGCCAAGGGCTCAGCGCTTCCGAGAGTGGCCTGCAGTTCGGACTGATGCAGCTGGTCTCCGTGGCTGGCGGCATGATTCTGCTGGTCATCGGCTCGCGGCCTCGCATGATGCGGCCTGCCCTGTACCTAGGCAGCGGGACCACTCTGGTGGGCATACCCGCAATGCTGTTGCTGCCGACGTCGTTCGCTGCGGTTCCCGCCGTGCTGTTCGGTTTCGGACTGGGCATCTTTCCGCTGGTGCTGGTGATCATCAGCCGCAGCGGGCGCACGACGGCGGAGACCACCGCCATGTCCACCGTCGCCCAGTCCGTGGGCTACTTGATTGCGGCCTTGGGGCCTTTCGGGATGGGCCTGCTCCACAGTGCTACCGGCGCTTGGACCCTCCCGCTGACTCTCTTGGCGGCCGTAGCCGTCGCCCTCATCGTGACGTGCCACCTGTTGACCAGCAAACGCACGCCGCTCAAGGCAGGACCGAGGGCCGTCGCATGAGCCTGACGCCTTCGCACCGTCCCGCCCTGGCCGAGGAAGTCACCGGGCAACTGCGGGGCATGATCCAGTCCGGAGAGTGGCCGCTGCAGGAGAAGATTCCGGCCGAGCCGGAGCTCATGGCCTCGCTCGGCGTCTCGCGAGGCACCCTGCGCGAAGCCATCAAGGCCCTGGCACACAGCGGAATGCTCGAGGTCCGCCGCGGTGATGGCACGTATGTCCGGGCCACCAGCGAGATCTTCGGCGCGGCTCAGCGGATGTACAAGGAACACACGCAGGAGCACGTGGTCGAGGTCCGCGTGGGGCTCGACACCCAGGCCGCCCGGCTGGCCACGAAGCACGCTACGGCCGACGATATCGCCGCCATGCGGGCCCTTCTCCAAGAACGCAACGACGCATGGCTCGCGGGCGACTACCCCGCGTGGGCCCGAGCGGACTGGGACTTCCACGAACGGGTGGCGCTGGCGTCGGGCAACCCATTGCTGCACGAGTTGTACGTGTCCTTCGGCGGGGTATTCCATGACGATCTCCTCCGCCAGCAGCGCAGGTCCGGCTTCAACGGCATCCCCCACGAAGGCCACGGCGAGCTCGCCGACGCCATCGAGGCGCGCGACGAGGCTGCCGCCGTCGCGAGCGTCTACCGAAACCTGGACTTCGCAGCGGACTGGCTCACCAACTAACGCTCCCTCAGCTATACGCCCAAAACCGGGGACGCTCGCTCAGCTATGTCCGCCTTCTTCCGGACGCCCCCTCTTCGTCAAGCTGGTTGTGAGTCATTCATTAGCTGTTGATTGAAGGAGCCGGCGGTGCCCGTTGATAACAAGGGTTTTACGCGTGAAGAGATCCGTGAGTTCATGCATGAGTATTATTTGCAGCCGCACGGGACGAGGAAGGAGTGGCTTGCCTCGACGCCCATTTCCGACTGGACGTTCCGCAGGTGGCGCAAGATGTTGGTCCAGGGCGATATCGACCGTGGTCTGATTCCGCGGGAGCATGGAGGCATGGCCCCTACAAATCGTGAGCTCTCCGCGTTTGAAAAAGCACGCTCGAAGGAAATGGCTGCCCACCGTGCCGAAGTCGAAAAACTCCAGAAGCGGGTGCAGGAGCTGGAGGATACGAATTCCGCGCTGGGAAAAGCTATCGGGCTCTTGCACGAGTTGAGCGTGCCCGAGCCCGATACAACCCAGACGAGCGCTCAGAAGGATTCGTAGCGGCCGAGAACAGTCTTGTCCTGGCGCTGCATGTGATCACCGGCTCCCAGCGGACAGCGCTCGTGCTTGCGGGCGTGTCGCGCGGGACCTGGCATTACCGGTTCAATCCCCGTCCGGCGGTGCAGGACCCGATCCACCAGGTTGACCGGGCCTACGAATGCCGGATCAGCTCCGCGCATCAGGAGCGGATCCTGGGGTTCATCCTGGCCGGTTGGGGGAAGGGCAACTCTGTTGACCATTCCTTCGCCACAGCCTGGGACGACGGCGTGCTGCTCGCTTCCAACCGCACCTGGTGGCGGATCGCGGCAGGGTACGAGGATCAGCTGGCCCGCCCAACCTTCCCGCGCAAGCGTGGCGGCAAGCGGGGTTCCGCTCAGAAGCCGGTGCTCAAGGCGACCGGACCTTGCCAGGTCTGGTCCTGGGACATCTCCGACGTCTATTCCAAGTGGCAGGGGAAGGTTTTCAAGGTGTACTCCATCATGGACATCTTCTCCCGGGAGATCGTCGGCTGGCGGGTGGAGGAACGCGAGTCCGACCACCTCGCCGCGGACATGTTCGAGACAGCCATCGCCCGGCACGGCGCCCCGGACATCGTGCATGCCGATTCAGGCCCGGCCATGAAATCAAACCTGCTCCGTGAGACCCTCACCGCCCACGGTGTGGAACTGTCCCATAACCGCCCGTACGTCTCCAACGACAATCCCTTCTCGGAGTCAGGGTTTCGCACGATGAAATACCGGCCCGGCTACCCCCGCACCTTTGACGATCTCGAGGCCGCGAGGGAGTACCTCACCGGCTATGTGCACTGGTACAGCACCGATCACAAACACTCCGGCATCGCACTGTTCTCACCCTCACAAGTCCACAACGGCTCGTGGAAAGAACTCTGGGACAAACGAGACAAAGTCCACCAGGACTACTACGAACGACACCCAGAAAGATTCCGCCAACGACCCACCACACCGGCCCCCGCCCAACACGTCGGGATCAACCTGCCCGAGACCAAAACACCCCAAAAACTAGCCCAGTGACTCCACACAGCTTGACAATTTTCGGCCCGCTCACTTATACGCCCAAAACCGGGGACGCCCGCTCACTTCAGGTGAGCGAGGGTCAGCGGGAAACACCCCATAGCTGAGCGAGGGGCGGGGGTCAGCCGGGATTGCTTGTGAGTTCGACGCCCGCGTCTGCCGCCTCGCCGAAGTGACCGTCGATAAGCACCACGTCGCGGCCGACCCGGTGCAGCAGGCTCGCGGCGACGGCGGCACGGTAGCCAGAGGTGCAATGCACCCAAGTCCGCACATCCGGCACCTCGTCCAGCCGGAGCAAAAGCTCATGAAGCGGAACGTTCACTGCCCCCGACACATGGGAGGCGGCAAATTCCTCGGCACGGCGCACATCCAGCACTGTTTCATCCGAGGTTCGGTTTTGTACCAATCCCGGCCAGTCGGCAACTGGGTAATGCACCAAGGGGGTGCCTGGCGCGAGGGCCCCGGGATCTTCACCGACGGCGGCATCCGGGGAGTCGATTCCGATCCTGGCGAGGTCGCGGACGGCGTTTTGGACGTCGTCGTGGGCTCCCAGCAAGGTCAGCGGCCTGTTCCATGGCAGGACCCAGCCGAGATAGCTCGTGAAGCTCGATCCTGTCCCGTATTCAAAAGCCACGCTCCCCCGCAGGTGGCTGGCGGCGAACGCCACGCGGCGGCGCAGGTCCACCACCCATTCTCCGGCCTCGAGCCTGCGCTCCAGTTCCGCGGATTCCACCGATTTCGGCACCTCAAGCATCGCGGGGCCGGGGCCGAGGGCGTTGAGCGGGCTCATGTGTGCGTAGTAGCTCGGGTAGGCCGTGATATTGGCCAGGAGGTGCCTGACGAAGTGGTCTTCGTCAGGGTCTGTCAGGGCGTGGTTGGTGGCGGCCTGCTCGCCGATGGTCGAGGCGGGGATCCTGCTCGCGGGGCCGATGGAGCAGAACGAACCAAAGCCATGGGTCGGATACAGGACCGCTTCCGGCGCTGCTTCAGCCACCAGCCGCCGAACGGACGCGTACTGGTCATGAGCCAGTCCGGCAGTGCTTTCCGGGGCGATCAAGTCCGTGCGTCCCACCGAACCGTAGAGCAGGCTTCCACCGGAAAACACCGCTTGCCGGATGCCGGTGCCTGCGTCGGGATCCGAAACGACATAGGCCAGATGCGTGTGGGTATGGCCGGGAGTAGCCACTGCTTTCACGGAAAGCCTGCCCACCTTGAACGTCTGCCCTGGAACAACGGGCTCACGGTCAAACGCCACGTTGTCTGCGGCGTTTACGAGGTACACGGCGTGGTGGTCCCGCGCGAGGACAAGCCCGCCCGTGACGTAGTCGTTGTGGAGGTGGGTTTCCGCGACGTGCGTGATCGCCACCCCCGCGCTGCGAGCTGCCGTTTCGACCCGGTCGGTATCGCGCTGGGGGTCGATCGCGAGCGCCACCGTGCCGTCATGAACGAGGTAGCTGCGGTCCCCCAGTTGGGTCGTTTCGACGACGACAACTTCCATGACGCGAGTCTAACCCCGGCAACAAGCAACGCGGGGTCACTTAGCGCCCATTCCGATGCTCCGGATGGGCTCTAAGTGACCCCGCGTTGCGTGAGGCAGTAACCCTAGACCTGGGCGGCGACCCCGTCGCGGGAGATGTCCACCATGTCCTCGCGCGGCACAACCTTGATGCGCTCGCGCTGAACCTCGACGCCGTGGGAGGTGCCGGCGTCGGACGCGGCAGCTCCCAAAGCGAGCTCGTGGGCATCCAGGGCCAGCCAGCCTTCCCAGCTGGTGAACTTCACGCCGCGGGCGTCCAGGAGCTCGACGACGGCGTCCGCCTCGGGAGCGGGGGCGAACGGCAGGTTTTCGCGGTCTTCCAACAGGTACGTGACGGTCTCCAGGGCGTCGCCCTTGGTGTGGCCGATCAAGCCGATGGGTCCGCGCTTGATCCAGCCCGTTGCGTAGAGGCCGGGAACATGCTCGCCGGAAGCGTCCAGGACGCGTCCGCCGTCGTTGGCGACGACCCCGCGCCGGTGGTCGAATTCGACGTCCGGCAGGGCAGAACCGAAGTAGCCGATGGCGCGGTAGACGGCCTGGACCGGGTAATCAACGATCTCGCCGGTACCACGCGCGTTGCCCGTGCCGTCCAATTCGTTGCGCTCGAACTTGATCGCCGCGACCTTGCCCGGAGTCTCTGCGGAATCCACGATTTCTACGGGGCTGTGCAGGAAGTGCAGGTGCAGGCGACGGGAGGCCTTGAGCTCGGAGATGTCCTCGGGCTGCTCGGCGATCCAGTTGGTGAGGGTACCCACCATGGTCTTGGTCTGGTTGTTCGTCTGGATCTGGCGGTCCGACTCTTCGTCGAACTCGAAGTCCTCGGCATAGAGGATGATGTCAACGTCCTTGGAGTGGGACAGCTCGCGGAGTTCCAGCGGGGTGAACTTCACCTGGGCCGGACCGCGGCGGCCGAAAACGTGCACGTCCGTGACCGGCGAAGCCTTGAGTCCGGCGTAGACGTTGTCCGGGATTTCGGTGACCAGGAGGTCATCGGCGTGCTTGGAGAGGACGCGGGCCACGTCGAGCGCCACGTTTCCGTTGCCAAGCACGGCAACCGAGGTGGCTTCGAGCGGCCATTCGCGGGGAACGTCCGGGTGGCCGTCGTACCAGGAGACGAAGTCCGCGCCGCCGAAGGAGCCCTCCAGCTCGATGCCGGGGATATTCAGGTCCGCATCCTTGATGGCGCCGGTGGCGAAGATGACGGCGTCGTAGTGGGTGCGCAGGTCTTCGATGGAGATGTCAGTGCCGTAGTCGACGTTGCCGAGGAAGCGGATGTCGCCGCGGTCCAGGACCTTGTGGAGGGCGTTGACGATGCCCTTGATGCGTGGGTGGTCAGGGGCGACGCCGTAGCGGATCAGGCCGTAGGGGGCCGGGTAGCGGTCGAAGAGGTCGATCCTGACGGTCAGTTCGCCGCTCTTGACGGCTTCGCTCTTGGTCAGGATGTCCGCGGCGTAGACGCCGGCCGGGCCGGAGCCGACGACGGCGACGCGCAGCGGACGTGCGGCGGTTCCTACGGTGGTGCTAGATGACACGGCTGTGTTCCTTTTCTTCGGTGCCGCCCAACTAGCTCGCATTTGTTGTCGTTTAGACGGCTCATAACGACAACAATTGGGAGTTAGTTGGGTGAGGGGCTAGGGGGTGGCGACGCGGGGCTTGTTGGGGGTCAGGGTGCTGTAGTCAGCGGTCTTGAAATGTGCGGGGGCGAACGGGCTCACACGCACCACGTCGCCAATCACAATCACTGCGGGATTCGCGACGCCGGTGGCCTCGGCTTGCTCGGCAATGGTTGCCAAAGTGCCGATCGTGACGCGCTGTTCGGGCATATAGCCGTTCTCTACGATACCTACCGGAGTGTCCAAAGGCATTCCGGAGCCAACGAGGGCCGCGGCGGATTCCCGAAGTTTGGCGACACCCATGAGCAGGATCACAGTGTGGTCCGGACGGGCCGGGACCTCCGACAGCTCTTCGTGGCCGGTCACCACGCTGAAGCCCTTCGCGAGTCCGCGGTGCGTTACGGGAATCCCTGCCGCCGCGGGCACGGAAATCGCCGACGTGACGCCGGGAACCACTTCAACCTCGACGCCGTTCTGCCGGCAGAATTCCGCTTCCTCGCCACCGCGGCCCAGGACATAGGGATCGCCGCCCTTGAGCCGCACCACGCGGTGGCCAGTCAGGGCCTCTTCCACAAGGATCCGGTTGATCTCCAGTTGCGGCACGGGGTGGTGGCCGGGGGTCTTGCCGACCTCAATCACGCGGACATCCGGCGCTAGTTCCCGCAGCAAGTCGCGCGGTCCAAGGCGGTCCGCCACCACGACGTCGGCCTGGCCCAGGAGGCGACGGCCGCGGACCGTGATGAGCCCGGAATCGCCCGGACCGCCACCCACGAGTGCGACGCTTCCGGCGGAGGCCCGACGGCGGCGGAGCGGGAGGTCACCCGTCTCAAGCGCGGTGGCAACGGCGTCGCGCAGCGCCATGGCACGGCGAGGGTCTCCCCCGGCGTTGATCGCGATCTTGACATCGTCCACTACGGCGACGGCCGGGGTCCATGCAGCCGAGGATTCGTGGTCCGAGGCGTTGACGCACCAGATGCGCTGCGCTTCGGCGTCGGCGGCTACTTGGGCGTCAACAGCCGCAACGCCAGTGGCCGTCTGGACGAACCAGACGCCGTCGACGTCGGAAGAAAGGTAAGTGCGCGGCTCCCAGGTGAGCAGTCCGGAGGCCGCGAGTTCGCGGAGCGCGTCGGAGGCAACGGGAGCCACCACGGTCACCCGGGCACCGGCGTCGAGCAGGCCCTTGGCGCGTCGCGCAGCCACGGGTCCGCCGCCCACCACGAGCACCGGGCGGCCAAGCAGCCGCAGGGCCGTGGGGTAGATGTCCTGTATTGCCATGAAAAAACTGTAGGGCCGGGCCGTAACATGCTTCAAAGGTCCGGAAACACCAGTTCACGCTAGGTAACCCTGCGTCACATAGTGGCTGACGCTGTGCCGCCTACTTCACGGCGATGAGTTCGATCAGCTTAAGGTCCGGATCCTTCCCGAGCAGTGCAGGACCGTGCTCGCCAAGTGCGGCGGGGATGGCGCCGTTAAGGTGGGCCTGCCGGTCCTCCTCGGTGTCGAAAGTGTCGAAGATGCCGAAGGTGTTTTCGCTGACGCGAAAGGCGTACCACGTCCGGGTTCCGGCTTCGTTGAGCACAATTTCGCGCCCCCCGTTGAGGAAATTCCAGACCTCCTCCTCCTTCCCCGCTTTGGCTTCGAGCAATGCCAGCACTCCAAATTTTGGCGCCACGGCTGTCTCCTTGGAATTGGGAATGATCGGCCGTATACCGGCTGATAGCCGTGAGTGTAGGCCCGTACTTGGGGCCGGACAAGGAGTCTCAGGGAAGGAACAGTTCCGGGGCTGGCCTGCGTCACATTACGCTCGCGCTGCGGGCGCCTCCCAGCCGATCGCCGGAGCCACGTATGTGGCAATGTTGCCCAGCAGCTTGATGTTGTAGTCCACCCCGAGTTGGTTGGGGACGGTCACCAGCACGGTGTCCGCAGCCTGGACCGCTGCATCCTGCGCGAGTTCCTCCGCCAGGGCATCGGGCGCGCCGACGTAGCTCTTGCCGAATCGCGACAACGCGCCGTCGAGCATGCCCACTTGGTCCCGGCTTTCCGCTTGCCCGCGGAGCCCGAAATAGCGTTCGTCCTCGGCGTCCACCACGGGGATGACGCTGCGGCTGACTGACACGCGCGGTTCGAAGTCGTGTCCGGCCGCTGCCCACGCCTCGCGGAACATGCTGATCTGTTCGGCCTGGAGTTGGTCGAAGGGAACTCCGGTGTCCTCCGTCAGGAGGGTGGAGCTCATGAGGTTCATGCCTTGTTCCGCGGCCCAGACGGCGGTCTTGCGGGTGCCTGCGCCCCACCAGATGCGCTGCGGCAGGCCGGGCGACGTCGGCTGGATCGGCAGGAGGCCGCGGCCGCCGCCCATGAAGGAAGGATCGGCTTCGGCTACGCCATGTCCTGCGATGGCGTGCCGGAACACGGCGGTGTGGCGGCGGGCCATGGCCGTGTCGTCCTCACCCTCGGCCGGCTTGTATCCGAAGTACCGCGCACCGTGGAGAGCCGGCTCGGGTGAACCACGGCTGATGCCCAACTGAAGCCTGCCTTGGCTGATGAGATCCGTGGCCGCGGCTTCCTCGGCCATGTACAGGGGGTTCTCGTAACGCATGTCGATCACGCCGGTGCCCATTTCAATCCGCTTGGTCCGGGCAGCGATGGCGGCCAACAGTGGGAATGGCGAGGCCTGTTGGCGTGCAAAATGGTGCACCCGGAAGAAGGCTCCGTTGATGCCAAGCTCTTCGGCCGCGACTGCGAGGTCGATCCCTTGTAGCAGGGCGTCGCCGGCCGAACGAGTCAGCGAGCCTTGGACAGGTCCCCAATGGCCGAAGGAAAGAAAACCGATTCGTTTCATGCCCGCATCAACCACGGGGCGGGCCGGGGAATTCCTTAGCGCGTGCTCCCCGCCAGGAGGCCACGGCGCAGCAGGAGGCGGCGTTCGATCGGGGCGAAGACCAGAAGTTCAATCAGGATGCCCACGAACAGGATGGCGAGGATCGCGGACATGACCGTGGCCATGTCAGACAAGGTGCGTCCCTGGTCCAGAAGCGAACCGAGTCCGAATCCGATGGTGCCGCCCACCGCGATGATCTCGGCGGCCATAAGGGAACGCCAAGAGAAAGCCCAACCCTGCTTGAGTCCGCTGAGGTAGCCGGGGAGGGCCGCGGGCAACACAATCTGCAAGGCCATCTGGAGCCGGGATGCGCCAAGGACCTTGCCCACGCTCCGGTATTGCGGCGGGATTTGGTCGACGCCGGAAATCAGGCCGTTGATGATGGACGGGATGGCACCCATCAGGACAACGAAGTACACGGTCCCGTCCGAGAGTCCGAACCAGATGATGGCAGCCGGAACCCAGGCCACCGACGGCAGCACCTGGAGCCCGGAAATGAGCGGCCCGAAAGCACGGCGCAGCGGCTGCACCTGCGCGAGGAGCAAGCCCATGGGCGTGGCCACGGCAACGCTGATGAGGAAGCCGATGACCCCGCGCTGAAGTGAGGTCCAGATGGCTTCTTGGGCTTTGCCGTCGGCCCAGAGCGAACCGAACTGGCCCAGGACATCAAGCGGGCCGGGGACCTGGTCGCGGCGCTTCAAGCCGAGGGAAACGTAGAACTGCCACGCCAGGATCAGCACCAGGAGTGCCGCGATCGGGAGGATGATCCGGGCCCAGTCGATACGTGCCTTGCGGTGGGCATCCGACTGTAGCTTGTCCAGGCCGGCTTCGAGGTCCCGGAGTTCGTCCGGGTTTCCCTTCAGGGACGGCGAGGTGATGTGCCGGGCCTCCTCGGTGTCCGGCAGCGTGCTTTCCCCTGTGCGGAGGGTTTCTTGTTCAATTGGCATGGCGGCGGATTTCCTCACGCAGGCGGCGGGTAATGGTTCCGGTCAGCTCCCCGGCACGGCCGGCGTCGGTCCGGTGTTCCTCGGTGACGTTCCACTCGGCAACAACCCGTCCCGGCCGGGAGGAGAGCAGCAGGACCCGCTGGCCCAGCCGGACGGCTTCGCGCACGTTGTGCGTCACGAACACGATGGTTCGGCCGGTTTCCTTCCAGATCCGTTCAAGCTCGTCATGCAGGAGGTCCCGGGTAATGGCGTCGAGGGCGGCGAACGGTTCGTCCATGAGCAACAGCTGCCGGTCCTGTGCCAACGCGCGGGCCAGGGCGACGCGTTGGCGCATGCCGCCGGAGAGCTCGTGCGGGCGCTTCTCCCCGGCGCCGCCCAAATGGACGAGGTCCAGCAACTCGCCTGCACGGGCAGCCCGCGACGCTTTGCTCAGGCTGCCGGACCTGTCCGCGAGCTTCAGCGCGAGTTCGATGTTGCCTCGGGCAGTGAGCCACGGGAACAGCGCGGAATCCTGGAACATGAAGGCCGCGCCGTCGCTGGGCACTTCCAGGGCGCCCGACGTCGGCTGGTCCAGCCCCGCGAGGATGTTCAGCAGGGTGGATTTGCCGCAGCCGGACGCACCGAGCAGGGCGACGAACTCGCCTTGTTCGATGGTGGCGTTGACGTCGTCCAGCACCGGGGCGCCGTCGCCGAAGCGTTTACCCAAGTGTTCCAGTACGACTGGCATGGTCCCGTCCTTCGTTTGTTGCTTCGTTAGTGAAAGTGCACCCAACTAACTAGCAGTTGTTGTCGTTATGAGCCCTCAAAACGACAACAACTGCGAGTTAGTTGGGCCTTGGCGGTTCAGTCTTGGCCCAGTCCCGCGGCCGAGGTCTTCTGCCCGGTCACGCTGTTGAGGGCGCGGAGGTCGAAGATGCCGTTGATGTCGGCCGGTTTGGTGATGCCGGCGTCCACCCCGTCCTGGAGCAGTTTCTTGTAGGTTCCGGCGAGCGGGTCCACGGTGAAGACGATGTTCTTCAGGGAGCGGTCGATGACGTCGGCCGGGAGCGTACTGCCTGCCGTTGCCTTCAGTGCGGCGTTGATGGCGGTGGCCTTGTCGGCAGCGGAGGCGGAGTTGAGCCAGTTGACCGAGGCTTCGTGGCCCTGGAGCAGAGCGGTCACCGTCTGGGGGTGCTCGGCGGCGAACTTCTTGCTGACGATCAGGATGGTGGTGGGGAACGCACCCTTATCCCAGAGGTCCTTCTCGTCCACGAGGACCTTGCCGCCGGCTTGGAGCACCAGGCGCGAGGCCCACGGTTCAGGCAACCACGCGCCGTCGAGCTTTCCGTCCTGGAAGAGCTTGAGGGTCTGGGCGTTGTCGGTCGGGTTGATGGCGACGTCGCCACCGCCGTTCGGGTCGGTCTTCAGGCCCTGCTTGGCCAGCCAGGCGCGCAAGGCTACGTCCTGGGTTCCGCCGAGCTGCGGCGAGGCGAGGGTCTTGCCCTTGAGGTCCGCGGCGCTGTTGATCCCGGGCTTGACCACCAGTTGGGCCCCGCCGGAGGCTGCACCGGCGATGATGCTGATGGATGCGCCCTTGCTTTGGACGAAGGAGTTGATGGCCGGGTTGGGGCCGAGGTACGCGGCGTCGATCGCGCCGGCGTTCAGAGCCTCGATGGCGGCCGGTCCGGCGTTGAAGATCTGGGTGGTGAGCTTGGTGCTGCCCAGCTTGCTGGCGAAAATGCCCTTGCTGACGCCCACAAGCGCCGGGGCGTGGGTGACGTTGCCGAAATAGCCGAGCCGAAGTTCGGCCGCGGGCGTCGTTGCCGCCGCGGCCTGGGTTTCGTTGTTCTTCGCGACAACCGATGCCACCGCGGCGCCGGCGCCGATCAGCAGGACGAGTCCGACGACGATGCCGATCTCAAGCGTGCGACGGCGCTTGGGCTTAGTGCTTTCGCCGGCGACGATGCGCGTGGTGCCCGGGTTGGACGCGGGCGGCGTGGGTTCTGGAGTCTTTGACATGGGAAATCCTTGGGATGCGTTGCGGAAGGGGCAGGGCGTGTATCAGGCCCTGCGACATCGCCCCGGGAGGGAGGGCAAGGACCAATCCGATGAAGTCATGGATTCACCATAGGGACAGTCATATTTGCCGTTCAATGACCCGGAAACTCTGGGTCACGCACGTTCATGCAACGTCACAATTCGAGAGGCCCCAACGCAAAAAACCGCAGCTTGTTTCTCCTCCCGCACCCTGAAGGCGGGTTTCAGAAACAAGCTGCGGCTCCGGTGGCCAACAACGTCAGATGACGTAACGTTCGTCCTCGTGGTCGCCCGGGTGGTCCTTCACCAAACCGGCGGCGAGGGTGTTGCCGTCGACCGGATCGATGACGAGGAAAGCCCCGGTACGACGGTGGTGCAGGTAGTTTTCCAAGGGCAACGGCGCGGCCAGCCGAAGTTGAGCGTTACCGATGTCGTTCAGCTCAAGGCTGGACGTAGCCTCCACGTTGAACGTGGCCAGATCCAGCTTGCCCGTCACATTGCGCACGAGCGCCTGGACAGTGCGGGTGCCGTGCTTCACGAGCACCTTGGCACCTTCACGCAACGGCTTCGGCGAGAGCCAGGCCAGTGCCGCGTACAGATCGGCCGAGCTTTCGCGCACGGTCCCTGCTGCGGCGATGGTGTCACCGCGTGCGATGTCGATGTCATCCGCCAGGCGGATCGCCACGGACTGCGGAGCAGTGGCCTCCGCCAGCTCGCTGCCGGCGAAGTCAATCCCGGTGACGGTGGTGATCTTGGGCTCGTGGCCCGGGCTCAGGACGGTGACCTCGTCGCCGAGCTTCACGGTCCCTTCCGTGATCTGGCCGGCGTAGGCGCGGTAGTCTCGGTATGCCTCGACGTCGAGCCCTGCGGCGACGGCGTCGGGAGCCAGCGCGCCCTGCGGGCGGATGACCAGCTGGACCGGGAAGCGGAAGCTCTCGAGGTGGCTTTCCAGCTCGTCGGCGGCCGGAAGGGTCTCGAGGACCTCGAGTAGTGCCGGGCCGCCGTACCACGGGGTGCGGTCCGAGCGGTCCACCACGTTGTCGCCCTCGAGCGCCGACACAGGGATGACCACGACGTCGGCTATTCCGTCGGAACCCAAGCCAAGCTCGCGGGCAACTTTCTGAACATCCGTCTCGATCTCGCGGAAGACAGACTCGCTGAAGTCCACGAGGTCGATCTTGTTCACGGCGATGATCACGTGCGCCACGCGCAGCAACTGCAACACGGACAAGTGCCGGCGGGTCTGCTCCAGGACTCCCTTGCGGGCGTCAATGAGTACGACGACGGCATCCGCAGTGGACGCGCCCGTCACCGTGTTCTTGGTGTACTGCACGTGGCCTGGGCAGTCCGCGAGGATGAAGCTGCGGCGGTCGGTGGCGAAGTAGCGGTAGGCGACGTCGATGGTGATGCCCTGTTCGCGCTCGGCACGCAGGCCGTCGGTCAGGAGGGCGAGGTCGATCGCCTGACTGCCTGTAGCGCCGGCTCCACCGAAGCCACGGTCCGCCGAGGTGCGGGCCACGGCGTCGAGCTGGTCGGCGAGGATCGCCTTGGAGTCGTGCAGGAGGCGGCCCACGAGGGTGGACTTGCCGTCGTCGACCGATCCCGCGGTGGCGAAGCGGAACAGAGTCCCCACCGGCACCCTAACCTCGCTTCGCTCGGCCAGGGAACCCTGCCGGTGTGGGCCCACGTTGGATTCGGTGATTGAGCTTGTGGAAATCGTGCTCATTAGAAGTAGCCGTCCTTCTTGCGGTCTTCCATGGCTGCCTCGGAGATGCGGTCATCTGCCCGGGTGGCGCCACGTTCGGTGAGGGTGGATGCGGCTACCTCCAGAACAACAGCCGCGACGTCGGCCGCGTCCGAAACAACCGCGCCAGTGCAGGACATGTCCCCTACAGTGCGGTAACGCACCGTCTTGGTGATAACTTCCTCGTGCGGGAGCGGCAGGGAAACCTCACCAACCGCACGCCACATGCCGTCGCGCTCGTAGACTTCGCGTTCGTGGGCGTAATACAAGCCGGGCAGCTCAATGCCTTCGCGCTCGATGTAGCGCCACACGTCCAGCTCGGTCCAGTTGCTGATGGGGAACGCCCGGACGTGCTGGCCCACGGTGTGGCGGCCGTTGTAGAGGTTCCACAATTCCGGGCGCTGGTTGCGGGGATCCCACTGGCCGAACTCGTCGCGCAGGCTCAAGATGCGCTCCTTGGCACGGGCCTTATCCTCGTCGCGACGGCCGCCGCCGAAGACGGCGTCGAACTTGTTGCGCTGAATGGCATCCAGCAGGGGCACGGTCTGCAGCGGGTTGCGGGTGCCGTCGGCACGCTCGGCGAGTTCGCCGCGGTCGATGAATTCCTGCACGGAGCCGACCACGAGCTTCAGGCCCAGGCGTTCCACCGTGCGGTCGCGGAATTCGATGACCTCGGGGAAGTTGTGGCCGGTGTCCACGTGCAGCACGGGAAAAGGGACCTTGCCGGGCCAGAACGCCTTGGTGGCCAAGTGCAGCATCACCACGGAGTCCTTGCCGCCGGAGAACAGCAGCGCCGGCTTCTCGAACTCGGCGACAACCTCGCGGATGATGTGGATGGCCTCGGACTCGAGGGTGTCTAGGCTGGACAGCCGCTCCCCTGCCACGCGCTGGGCGGCGGCCGGCGTCTCCACAAGGTCCTCTTCCAGCACTGACAGCTCCGTGTCCTCGTTGGTGATTTGGGTGCTCATACGTGTAGTCCGCATTCTGTCTTGTCGGTCCCGGCCCAGCGGCCGGAACGGGGATCTGCTCCCGGGGCTACTTTCCTGGTGCAGGGCTGGCATCCGATGGACGGGTAGCCCTGGCTGAGGAGCGGGTTGACGGGAAGGATGTTGTCTTCCGAGTACTGGACCAACTGGTCAAAGCTCCAGTCCGCCATCGGGTTTACCTTGACCAGGCCGTTGGCTTCGTCCCAGGTGATCAGTGGGGTGTTGGTCCTGGTGGGGGCCTCGTCGCGGCGCACGCCGGTAAACCAGACTTCGTAGCCCGCCAGAGTCCGGCGCAGCGGCTGGACTTTCCGGAGTGCGCAGCACTGGGCGGCGTCCCGGGCGAACAGGTCCTTGCCGAGAAGGCGGTCCTGCTGCTCCACGGTGTTTTCCGGCAGCACGTCCACGATGTTCACCCGCAGGTTAGCAGCGACCTCGTCGCGTGTGGCATGGGTCTCCGGGAAGTGGTAGCCGGTCTCCAGGAACAAGACGTCGACGCCGGGAAACTGGTCCGCGACGAGAGCCGGCAGCACGGCGTCGGCCATGGAGCAGGCGACGGCGACGGCGGGCAGTTCGAAGTTGCGGACTACCCAGGCGATGACGTCACGGGCCGGTGCGTTCCAGCCGAGCTCAGCGGCACCGGATTCGGCCAAGGCCTTGAGTTCGTCGTGGGAACGCTGTTGGGCGGTTGTCGTCACTGGAGATCTCCTTCATCGGCAGCATGTGCCCATTCGGCGAAGGTTTGGCCCTCGGCACGGTCGGCCACAAATTTCCGGACCACCCGCTCCACATAATCTGGCAGGTCCTCGACATAGACCTTGAGGCCACGCACAGTGCGTCCGAGGCCGGCTTCTTCGCGGTCGGACGAAGCGAGCCCGCCGCCCAAGTGAACCTGGAAGCCCGGGGTGGGGTCGCCGTCGGGCGTTGGCAGCATCATGCCCTTGAGGCCAATGTCCGCGGTCTGGATGCGGGCGCAGGAGTTGGGGCAGCCGTTGATGTGCAGGGACAGTGCCTGGGGCAGCTGCTTGCTTTCCGTGAGGTCCGCCAAGCGGCGTTCCAGTTCGGCAACGGCAGTGGCTGCGGTGACCTTGGTCTCCACGATGGCAAGCTTGCAGAACTCGATACCCGTGCAGGCGATGGTGCCGCGGCGGAACACGGACGGTCGAGCGGAGAGGCCCAGGGAGTCCAGCTCGGCCACGAGCGGTTCAACCTGCTCCTTGGCGACGTCCAGCAGCACAACCTTCTGGTGCGGCGTGGTGCGGAGGCGGAAAGAGCCATGGGCTTCGAGGGTGTCCGCCAGTTTCACGAGCTGGCCTCCGGACAGCCGCCCGGCCAGCGGGGCGGCGCCGATGAAGAACTTGCCGTCCTTCTGTTCGTGGATGCCGACGTGGTCGCCGGGTGTCGAAGGCTTGGGCGCAGCGGGGCCGTCGGCAAGTTTGAAGCCGAGGTATTCGTCTTCAAGGATCTGGCGGAATTTCTCCGGGCCCCAGTCGGCCAGGAGGAACTTCAGGCGAGCCTTGGTGCGCATGCGACGGTAGCCGTAGTCGCGGAAGATGCTGGTGACGCCGAGCCACACTTCGGCGGCTTGCTCAGGCTTCACGAACGCGCCGAGCCGCTTGGCCAGCATCGGGTTGGTGGAGAGTGCGCCGCCCACCCAGAGGTCATAGCCGGCGCCGAGTTCCGGGTGGACCATGCCCACCAGGCCGAAGTCGTTGATCTCGTGGACCACGTCTTGGGAAGGGTGGCCGGTGATGGCGGTCTTGTACTTGCGCGGCAGGTTGGCGAGCTCAGGGTCGCCGATGAAGCGCTCCGCGAGTTCGTTGATCAACGGCGTGGGATCGATGATCTCGTCCTTGGCGATGCCGGCAACCGGGGAGCCCATGATGACACGGGGGACGTCGCCGCAGGCTTCGGTGGTGGACAGGCCAACGGATTCGAGGCGGTGCCAGATCTCCGGCATGTCCTCCACGCGGATCCAGTGCAGTTGGATGTTCTGGCGGTCCGTGAGATCGGCGCTGCCACGGGCGAAGTCCACCGAAATCTGGCCGATCACACGCAGCTGCTCGGTGGTGAGCGCACCGCCGTCGATCCTTATGCGGAGCATGAAGTACTTGTCTTCAAGCTCGTGCGGCTCAAGCGTGGCGGTCTTGCCGCCGTCGATCCCGGGCTTGCGCTGGGTGTAGAGGCCCCACCAGCGGAAGCGGCCATGCAAGTCCGTGGCATCGATCGAGTCGAAGCCGTGCTTGGCGTAGACAGACTCGATACGCTCACGGACGTTCAGCCCGTTGTCTTCCTGCTTCCAAGTCTCGTTGGCGTTGAGCGGCGCAGTGCCGTCAACTTTCCACTGGCCGTGGGGTTTCGCGGCAGGACGGGCGGCACGGGCGGGGCGCTTGGGAGCAGCCTCGTCCGTAGACGCTCCGGCTAGAGCTGTATCAGTCATGCATCGACTGTAGGGCTGGCCAGATTTCTCCAACAACGACGCAGAAACGAAGAGTCACCTAGGGAAACATTTCGTCACGAACCGCCGAATGGCCTTGTTCACTTTGTCTTGCTGTGCATTCCGGCAAGGACTGCGTCGTAGCGTTCCAGGGCGATCTCCGCGAGCACCGGAGACGGCAGCAGCGGGGCAGTCACGACGTCGGCCCCGGCCTTGGACAGCTGGTCGTGGAAGTAGCCCGTGGCCAACAAGTATGAGGATACGACGACGCGCCCGGCGTCTTCGGTGACTTCAGCGCGCAGGGCCGCGACGCCGTCGGGCACGTTCGGTTCGGCACTGGCGCCATAGGCGACCCGGACTTTGTTGGGCAGCAGCTCGGCGAGCTGGCGCGCCTGCTCCTCCGAATCAACGGAACCGTCCGGCAAGGACGAGCCCGCGGCGGCGAGCAGGACGCCGTCGTCGTCGCCCAAGCCTGAATCGCGCAACCGCGCGGCGAGCAGCTCGGCGAGCCGCGGATCCGGGCCCAGTGGAGGCGCCGCGGACACTTCCGGGCGGCCCTTGATCGCTTGGGGGATGTCCACCTGGACGTGGTAACCGGTGCTGAGCAGCAAGGGAACGACGACGGCCGGCGTGCCTTCCGGGAGTCTCGCCACCACGCCGGACAACTCCGGTTCCTGGACGTCGACGTAGGCCTCAACAACGGTCAGTCCGGGCCTCAGGGCCTCGATGTCGGCCATGACTTGACGGATAGCCGCCTGCCCTTCGACGTTCCGGGTTCCGTGGGCGCACGCGATCAAGACGGGGTTGTTCATGCGTGCAAGCGTAACGTTGGGCGAAGAGGATCCCCCGTGCGTGAACGAAGAATGGAGCTGCATTTGTTCACTTTTGACCTTGCGCTGGTTTGGCTGGACCTCGCCGGCGTCTTCTTTTTTGCGGTGTCCGGATCGTTGCTCGCGGCCAAGAAACGGTTCGACATCATCGGCTCGCTTCTCCTGGCTTCGCTCGTGGCCCTGGGCGGCGGCATCATGCGCGACATCATCATCAATGCCGGGCCACCAGCGGCGTTCACCAACCCTGTTTATGTTGTGCCTCCGCTGTTGGCTGCGGGGCTGGTGTATTTCCTGTTTTCGAGCATCCAACGCTTCACCTCCCTCCTGACCCTGTTCGACGCGGGCGGGCTGGCCCTGTTTTGCATTACCGGAACGCTCAAGGCGCTGGCTGCCGGGATGAATCCGGTGGCTGCAATGCTGCTGGGCGTCTCCACGGCCGTGGGCGGCGGTTTGCTCCGCGACATCACTGCCAACGAAATCCCCACCCTCTTCAATGCCCGGGATCTCTACGCTCTTCCGGCCTTCACTGGAGCGGCCCTGACGGCAGTGCTCTGGAGCGTGGGGGCCTTCAACGGGATCACCGCGGTCTTGATTGCGGCGTGGGTTTTCGCCTTTAGGGTGGTGGCCTGGCGGCGTGGTTGGCGGGTCCCGTTGGCGGTCCGGGGATGGCACCGCAGCGGGGGCCCGTTCGGCGCCGAATCCCTCGGCCGCGATTAGCTAGGATGGGAGCATGACTGACATGTTCCTCGAGAAGTTCCGCGCGCTTGTACCGAAGTATCTCGAGGACGAATGGCAGGAAGAAGACGGCCTGACCGCCTCTGAGCTGGACGAAGCCTTGGCCGCCCACTCGTTCACCATCCCCATGGTCCTGCGCGAGTTTTACCTGGCGATCGGTGGTTGCGAGGACCTCATGGAGGCCTACCACTACTTCTGGGACCCCGAGGAACTCGAAGTGGATGACGAGGGCTTCCTCATGTTCCTGGAGGACGAGGAAGAACAATTCACCTGGGGCTTCCGCGTAGGCGATCTCGGCGTCCCGGATCCCATCGTGTGGCGCCGTAATAACGCCCGAGGCCAGTGGAAATCCGAAGAAGGCACGTTCTCCGAGTTCGTGTTCGACATGTTCGACTGGGCTTTCAGCGACGAAGACTGAGGGTCTTTTCAGTGGGGTGCGGAGCTTCCTCCCCACCTTTGGGCTGGGTTTAGCTCTCGAGGCCCGTGTTTCCGGGGTTGTCCCTCTCAAACCATGGCCAAAACCGGGGAGATTCAGCGGCCTGTCCGCCGGAGAACATGAAGGACCTCGGCCAGGACGGTCTCTCGCTGATACACAATCTGGGAATAGTCGTACCGCAGAACCAAATAACCCTTGACTGTGCCTGCATTGTTGCGGCGCCGGTCCTTCTTGACCTGCCGAGGCTGCAAATGGCTCCCGCCGTCAATCTCCACAATCAGCCTTCCCTCCAGCAAAAAGTCCACAATTCCGATTCCTGACAATTCGACCTGCGTCTCGGTACGGATGCCGGCTTGCCGGAAAAGGATCCGCGCCACGACTTCGATGGGAGAATCAGCCGAGCCATCGACCAGTGAAAGCACCTTTCTGGCCGCGCCGTTCCGGTTGCCGGGCAGCCTCTCACGGAGGTAAGCAAGATTGGTCCGTCCCTGGAGCAAGGCGCTTTCCACCATGATGGCTGCCTCAATTTCAGGCCGGCAACGGAGGGCGTGCAGCAGGGTATCCGTCAGGCTGGCGACCGGGCGGATGTGCGGCGTCTCCACCACAGATTCACGGTGCATCACGAAGTCCTTGGCGTTGCCGTGCCTGCACAGCAAATGGAGGACCGGAGGTTCGCGCAGCACCCAGATGCCATTGTGCCTGGCCCCGGATGCGCATGTCAGCAACCCATTGGCGGTGAGGGCCGCGACGATATCCTCTTGGGCGATCGGCAACGCCAGGACTCCGTGGCGTCGCCGGACGACTAGGCCTCCAACAACCGCAGCCCGGATGGCCCGGTCCGAATAGCCTGCCCGTTTGACTGTGGCAGTCCTCGCAGCCGAGCCAGCGTAGTTCAGGAAGCCAACCAGGTCCATGGATCAACCTCAGCAGTGTGGCGATGACGTTGAAAAGACCGCAGCTTAGCTATGTGGATATCGGGCAAACGAGGAAACCACGCGAAACTCCCCTGTTTTGGCCGAGTTACCGGAGTCCGACGCCGAGAATCCAAGCCCTTGTTTTTGCCGGAGCCTTAATGGTGGGGAATCTACGACATCAAGACCCTTGGCCAATATTCCAAAACTTTTGACCAGGAAAGTTGCAGTCGTGACAAGGCTGTCATATGCTGTAACCGGATTCACTAAATGCCTCCGGTGAGTCTGATGCGAACGGAGATTATGGTCCCGGTTCGTTGCAACGCGTGACTCGTAGCGTTGCAAAGAACCGGGGCCATTGCATTTAAACGCCTCCCCCGCCCCGCCCAACTAGCTCGCATTTGTTGTCGTTTTGGCGCGTTTTAACGACAACAAATGCCGGTTACTTGGGGTTCTAGCTGGCGCGCTCCACAACGGCGTGGGCGAAGTTCGTCAGCGACTCCTTGACTACGCCTTCGGGCAACGGCTTCAACGCCTCGATCGCTTCCGCGGCCCACTGACGCGCGATGACCCAGGACTCCGCGGTGACGGGGTGCTCGCGCAGCCCTGCCACCGCTTCTGCCAGGGCTTCGTCGGAGGTGAGGTCGCCGTCCACCAGCTTCAAGAGTTCGACGGCGGAGTGGTCACCATTGTGGGCGGCCTTGCGGAGCAGGAGAACCGGCAGAGTCGGAACCCCTTCGCGAAGGTCCGTTCCCGGGGACTTACCGGACTTGACCTTGACGCCGGTGACGTCGATGACATCATCAGCCAACTGGAAGGCCACGCCCACTTTCTCGCCGTATTCCACCAATACGTCCTCGAAGGCTTCGTCTGCACCAGCGAAGATAGCCCCGAGCTGGCCGGACGCGGCAACCAGGGAGCCCGTCTTGTCGGCGATGACGGACAGGTAATGCTCCACCGCGTCTTCGCCTTCACGAGGGCCGACGGTTTCGTGCAGTTGGCCCAGGCACAAGCGTTCAAAAGTGCGGGCCTGGATTCCCAAGGCACGCGAGCCCAGCTCGGACACCAGGATCGAGGCCCGGGCAAAGATCAAATCGCCGGTGAGGATGGCCACCGAGTTGCCCCAGACTTCGTGGGCTGTGGGGGCGCCGCGGCGGTAGGGGGCAGAGTCCATCACGTCGTCGTGGTAGAGAGTTGCAAGGTGCGTTAGTTCAACCACGACGGCGGCCTGGACCACTTCCGGACGGGATGCGTCACCGAGGTGGGCGCACAAGAGAGTCAGAAGCGGGCGAATGCGCTTTCCACCGGCTTCCACCAGGTGACGCGACGTTGCATCAGCCAGGGGATCCGAATTGGCAATGGCTTCACGGAGCTTCTTTTCCACGCGGGCAAGGTTGGTGGTGATGGCAGGACCCAGCTCCACATCCTTGGCGATAGCGGCAAAACCTGCAGGAAGCTGCAGGCCAGTGGCAATCGCGGTGGTGGTGGGAGCAGGTTCGACAGTGTCCGGCAGGCCGTGGCCTGCGTGCGTCCAACTGTGTTCGGCAGAGTGAGTCACGGGTTAACCCTAACTTTTCGCAGTGGAAAGCGTTGATTCGGTGCCGCCGCGGGTGGAAGCGGCGTGGGACATCGTGTTGGACGTGGCGGGGACCAGCATCTCAAGGACGCGGATTACGCGGTCCTCGAAACCCTTGGCGGACGAATCCGTGAGGTTGGCGAGCATTCTCACCACAAAGCGCATCAGCACAGGGATGGGCATGCCCGTCCGCAGCGCGAGTTTCATCACGGCGGGCTTGCCGATGAGCGCAGCAAAGACGCGGCCCAGGGTGAAGTGTGAACCCCACTGGTCCCGCACGTAGTCCGCGTAGCGCGAAAGGTGCGCATCGGCGGCTCTGGAAGTCTCTGTGCCGGATCCCCATCCCGCGGAACGCGAACGCGAAGACGCGTCGATGATGAACTCGGCCGCAAAGCGGGCGGACTCCATGGCGTAGGAAATGCCTTCGCCGTTGAAGGGGGACACCATCCCGCCGGCGTCGCCCAGGAGCATGACCCCAGGCGAGTAGTGCGGGGTCCGGTTGAAGCCCATGGGCAGGGCGGCGCCGCGAATCTCGCCCACCTGGTTTTCGGGGGTGAAGCCCCATTCGGACGGCATCCCGGCGGTCCATTCGCGCAGGACCTGCTTGTAATCGAGCTTGCCGAATTCCTTGGACGAGTTCAGGATTCCGAGGCCGACGTTGGACGTGCCGTCGCCGACGCCGAACACCCAACCGTAGCCGGGCAGCGGCTTGCCGGACTTGCGAAGAGAGCCGGCGCGGGCCCCGCGCCGAGCTTGCGAGGCGTGGGAAGTCGGCGAATCGAGCTCGAGCCAGCCTTCCATCCAATCGTCTTCGTGGCGCGGAGACGTGAAGTAGGTGCGCACTGCGACGCCGAGCGGCCGGTCATCGCGCTTGTGCATGCCGAGTGAAACGGCAGTGCGCGTGGAGTTACCGTCCGCGGCGAGTACGACGTCGGCGTGAAAGTCCCGCGTTTCGCCCGTCTTCCGCCCGGATTCGTCGAGCAGCGCGGCCCGGGCGCCGATGACGCGCCCGGATTCGTCGCGCAGAGCTTCGGTGACGCTGTGGCGTTCGAGCACGACGGCGCCCGCCGCCTGGGCGTGCCGGGCCAGTTCCTCGTCGAATCCCAGGCGCGTGCGGATAAGTCCGTAGGTGGGAAAGTCGGCGACTTCGGGCCAGGGCAACTCAATGGTCCGGCCGCCGGCGATCAGTCGGAGTCCTTTGTTGCGGCGCCAGCCTTCGTTCTCGGCATGCGGGAGTCCGAGTTTTTGGATTTCGCGGACCGCACGGGGCGTGAGCCCGTCGCCACACACCTTTTCGCGCGGGAAGCTGGTCTTTTCCAGCACCGTCACTGAAATTCCAGCCTGGGCAAGGTAGTAAGCGGCGGTGGACCCGGCTGGCCCTGCGCCGACTATCAGTACGTTCACAGTGTCCTTGTTAATAAGCCGGTCAACGGGACTGTTCGCCGGCTTGGCGGCGCGGCTTGATCTGGCGGCGCAGCTTGGCCACGGGGACGCTTTCGCGGTGTTCGGAAGGCTTTTGGGCCCGGTGTACCGCCACGATGCCACCGCTCAGGTTGCGGTAGTTCACGTTCGTCCAGCCGGCTTCCTGCAGCCACGCGGCCAAGTGGTCCTGGTCTGGCCAAGCGCGAATGGACTCCGCAAGATACACGTACGCGTCCGGGTTGGAGGAGACCTTGGTGGCGATGGCGGGCAGGGCGCGCATGAGGTATTCGGTGTACATGGTCCGCCAGAGGGGCACCACGGGGGCCGAGAATTCTGCGATGACCAGGCGTCCGCCGGGCTTGGTGACGCGGAGCATCTCGGCGAGGGCCTTGTGCGGTTCGTTGACGTTGCGAAGGCCGAAGGAAATGGTGCACGCATCAAAGGAGTTGTCTGCGAACGGGAGCTTGGTGGCGTCTCCGGCAACGAAGTTGATGTCCGGGCGGCGGCGCTTGCCCACCTTCAGCATCCCCAAGGAGAAATCGCAGGCCACAACGTCTACGCCGGCGTCGGCGTAGGGTTCGCTGGAAGTACCGGTACCGGCGGCAAGGTCCAGGACCCTTTGGCCAACCCGGACATCCATCGCATCCACGACCACTCGGCGCCAACGCCTGGTCTGCCCCATGGACAGGACATCGTTGACGACGTCGTATTTGGGGGCGACATCATCAAACATCGTCGCAACTTCGTCCGGACGCTTTTCCAAGGATGCTCGGTTCACCCTGCAATTGTCTCAGACAAATTCGGGAAGAACTTCGGGCGCTCCATTCCTGCCGCACGGTTCCGGACGTTTCCGGCCGGGGCCTACCCGGGTTTCCGTTCTGGCCGACGCGGTTCGCGTTGCCCGCGGGAGTAATGTTGTTCCATCATGACGAGTACGCTCCGCACCTTGACAGTCCCCCTCGATGTTGATTCATCCTCCGGGGGGCTGCCGTCGTTTCTGGTCCGGGACGACGTCCTGTGCTGGTCCCGCCGCGAGAACGGACTGGTGGGCTTTGGCGAACTTGCGCGCTTCACGGCTTCCGGTCCTGATCGCTTCCTTGAAGCCGACATCTGGTGGCGCCATCTTGTCCTTGAGGCCGCCATCACAGATCCCCTCGAGCTCCCCGGCACCGGCCCACTGGCCTTCGGTTCCTTTGCCTTCTCCAAGACGTCGGCTTTTGAATCGCGCCTGATCCTTCCGGAAATTGTGGTCGGGATCCGGGACGGGCGGTCATGGCTTACCCAGTTGACGCTCGACGACGTCGAACTCACCGGGGCGGGCGCCCTCGCCGCGCTGGCAGTCTGGCTGAGCCCGTCAGGAGGCTCCGACGTCGCGCACCCAACTGACTCGCAATTGTTGTCGTTTAGCGGGCTCATAGCGACAACAACTGCGAGTCAGTTGGGTGATGGGAAGGTCACGCTCGAGAGCGGTTCCCTGAGCGAGACTGACTGGAAGCAGGCCGTCGCCGACGGCGTAGCGGAAATCCGGACGGGAAAGCTGGAGAAGCTGGTCCTGGCGCGGGATGTCGTGGCAACGCTGCCCGACGGCGTCAACGCCGCCCAGGTGCTCCGCCAGCTGGCCAGCCGATACCGCGAGTGCTGGACATACGGCGTCGACGGCTTGGTCGGCGCGACGCCGGAAATGCTCATCCAGGTGGAGGGCCGGACGGCGCAGGCGCGGGTCCTGGCCGGAACGTTGGATCGGCGCGACGCGGAGGGAATGGCCGGTTCCCCGATGGAATACGCCGAACGCGTGCTGGCCGGCTCGGAGAAGCAACGGCATGAGCACGAGATCGCCATTCAATCGTTGACTACGCAGCTGGCGCCCTTTTCCGAAGCCATGAACGCCCACAGCGAGCCGTTCATCCTGGAACTGCCCAATGTGTGGCACCTGGCCTCGGATGTGAAGGCCGAGCTCGCCGATATTGAGGGACATGTCCCTACGTGTCTGGCCCTGATCAACGCCCTCCACCCCACGGCCGCCGTGTGTGGGACGCCCACTTTGGTGGCCGGGGAGCTGATCCGGGAGCTTGAGCACATGGACCGTGGACCGTACGCCGGGCCGGTCGGGTGGCTCGACGCCACGGGCAACGGCGAGTGGGGCATCGCCCTGCGCGGCGCGATCATCGAGAGCCCAACCACCGTGCGCCTCTATGCGGGCTGCGGGATCGTTGAGGGTTCTGTTCCCGAGGCCGAGCTGGCGGAGACCTGGGCCAAATTCCGGCCGATGCTTGAGTCGCTCGGCATCAACCGCTAGCCAGCCGGGTCTGAAGTTCCAATCCTCACCTCCAGCTCCGTGGCTTGGCTCCCGACTGTCTGAGGGGCGAGACAACAGCAAGAGCGGAGGTCTTGATTTTTTACTTGCTAGGTTATCCAATAGTAAAACTTAGTTTTCTGTGACGCACATCTCATCTTCGGCGATACACTATGAACCGATTAGTTTCGCATCCACTGCAACAAAAGGTAAGAAAATGCAGAAATCCCGCTCGCTTCCAGTCAGTTCGACGCTCAAAGCTGCAACCATCATCGCAATCGGCGCACTGGCCCTCACCGCCTGCACCAACGCCTCAGAGGCAGGACCCTCGAGTGCAGCTTCGCCTTCCGGCAGTGCGAATGCGAGCTTCGACCCCGCCACCATTACCAAGGACGACACGCTGGCAGCATTGGTTCCCGCGGCCATCAAGTCCAAGGGCACCCTGACAGTCGGCTCGGACACTAGCTACGCGCCGGCGGAGTTCCTCGGAACCGACGGCCAGACCCCTGTGGGTTACGACGTCGACATCGCCAAAGCGATCGGAGCCACCCTTGGCCTGAAAGTCCAGGTGCAGACCGCCGAATTCACGGGCATCCTCCCTGCCCTCGGCCCTAAATACGATCTCGGCATTTCCTCCTTCACCATCAACCCGGAGCGACTCGGCGCCGTCAACATGGTCAGCTACTTCAACGCCGGAACCGCTTGGGCCGTGCAGAAGGGCAACCCGAAGAAGTTCTCGCTGGATGACATCTGTGGCAAGTCCATCGGCGTGCAGACCGGAACCGTCCAGGAAGATCCGGACCTCTCCGGCCGCAACAAGAAGTGTGCGGCTGACGGTAAGCCAGCCATCAACGTTGTCACCTTGAAGAACCAGACCGACGTCACCACGCGTCTGGTCAATGGCAGTATCGATGCGATGGCAGCGGACTCCCCCATCATCGGATACGCCCTGACCCAGACGAATGGCCAGCTCGAGAGGCTCGGTGACGTTTACGACGCCGCTCCCCAGGGCATCGCCGTCGCGAAGTCGGACACCGCCCTCGCCGATCTCATCCAGAAGACACTCACTAAGCTGATGTCTGACGGCTCCTACAAGAAGATCCTCAGCGGTTGGGGCAACGCCGAAGGCGCGATCACCACATCCGAAGTCAACCCGGCGGTTAAATCTTGAGTATTCCGGACATCGACAATAAATCAGGTGCACAGATGGATCATCATCAGCACGGCCATGTAGCACCGGTATTGAATGATGCGGTGCCGGTCAGGCATCCCGGCCGGTGGATCAGCGCGATCATCATCGTTGGCATTCTTGTCCTGATGGTGCAAAGCGTGATCACCAACCCCAACTTCCGTTGGGACGTGGTGGGGACCTACATCCTGGACGTGAAAGTCGTCCAGGGCGTCGGCTGGACCCTGCTCCTCACGGTAGCCTCGATGGTCCTGGCGATCGTCCTGGCCATCCTGTTGGCCGTCATGCGGCAATCCGACAACCCGGTACTGCGCTACACGAGCTGGGCCTGGGTCTGGTTCTTCCGCGGCACCCCGGTATACACCCAGCTGGTCTTCTGGGGCCTGATCGCCGTCCTCTACCCCAAAATCAGCGCAGGAATCCCGTTCGGCCCCGAGCTATTCAGCATGGACACCAGCACCGTCATCACCGCACTGGTAGCAGCCATTCTGGGACTTGGCCTCAACGAATCCGCCTACCTGGCCGAAATCTTCCGCGCCGGCCTGAAATCCGTGGACAAAGGACAAACCGAAGCAGCCGAAGCCCTGGGCATGGGCAAAGGCAAAATCATGTGGCGGATCATCCTGCCCCAAGCCATGCGCATCATCGTCCCGCCCACCGGCAACGAAACCATCGGCATGCTCAAAACCACCTCCCTGGTCCTGGCCGTCCCGTTCACCCTGGACCTGACCTTCGCCACCAACGCCCTGGCCAACCGGATCTACCTCCCCGTACCCCTGCTGATCGTGGCAGCCATCTGGTACCTGGTCATCACCAGCCTGCTCATGATCGGCCAACACTACATCGAGGCCTACTACGGCAAAGGCGTGGACACCAACCTCGCCCCGGCCCTCATCAACCCCGCAGCCGCGAAAGCCGCCGCGGCCGTGGCACCCAGCGCCGAAGCAGAACCGTCCCTACGGATGGACTTCCCCGAGGACGACACAAAATGACAACCACCACCCGGAAACCACTGGTACGCATCGAAGGCCTCCACAAATACTTCGGCCCCCACCACGTCCTGCGCGGCATCGACCTGACCGTCAACCAAGGCGAAGTCTCCGTCGTCATCGGCCCCTCGGGATCAGGCAAATCCACCATGCTCCGCTGCGTGAACCTCTTGGAAACCATCAGCGCAGGACGCATCTCCGTCGGCGAGCAACTCATCGGCTACCGCGAAATCAACGGCCGCCTCCACGACCTGAAAACCAAGGAAATCTCCGCCCAACGCCGGGAAATCGGCATGGTCTTCCAACGCTTCAACCTCTTCCCCCACAAAACCGCCCTCTACAACGTCATGGAAGCACCAATACAAGTCAAGGGCAAAGCCAAGAACGCCGCCAAGAAAGACGCCCTCGAACTCCTGGACCGGGTAGGCCTGGCAGACCGTGCCAACCACTACCCCGGACAACTCTCCGGCGGCCAACAACAACGCGTCGCGATCGCCCGAGCCTTGGCCATGGAACCCGAACTCATGCTCTTCGACGAACCCACCTCAGCCCTGGACCCCGAACTCGTCGGCGACGTACTCAACGTCATGAAAGACCTCGCCAAATCCGGCATGACCATGATCGTGGTCACCCACGAAATCGGCTTCGCCCGCGAAGTCGGCGACACCCTGACCTTCATGGACGGAGGCATCGTCGTGGAAACCGGCGACCCCCGCGAAATCATCACCAACCCCCAACACGCACGCACCAAGGAATTCCTCAGCCGCGTACTCTAACCCCCATCGACGCGTGAACGGACAATCCCTGCGCAGACGGGCCGGTGAAACTCATATCCGAGTGTCACCGGCCCGTTTGCTTGTCACGGACCCATTTGGGTGTCCTGCAGAGGCCCGACGGCGGAGCGGCACCCCTGCGTCGAGCAGTATTCGTTCCAGCCGGCCTGGACTGTTGAGTTCATCCCAGGCCCACCGAGCCACGTTTCTGCCCGTGGCCCGGATCCGGTCCTCGCGAACTTTCTCCTCATACACCACATCCGACGGCGTCCGGCCACGCAGATACTCCGGTTTGAGGTATTTCTCCCGGCCATCGAATTCGCCGACAACTCTGGTCTCCTCCCAGTAGAAATCCGTGGTGGCGATGGTGACACCACCGTTCCTGACCCTGTATTGCAGCACCGGTGGGGCAAACCCGGCAACGTGGATCAGCCCGCGGCTGTAGGATTCCCCCGGCGAGCTGGACTGCGGATCGGCGAAATCGACCACCGCCCCGATTCGCCGAGCCGCCGCCTGTGAATACGTCCCGTCGATGCCAGCCAGCAGTTCCCCCTTCGAGACCGCCGGCACACCCCGCACTACGTCCGGCTTCAACACATGGTCGATGGGCACCACAGCTTCCGCAAAGGGGACCGTCGCCGCGATATCGAGGACGGTGCGGACCCTGCCCGTGATGAGAAAACCTTCCAACTGTTCACTGTTGTGGGCTTGTTCAGGTACGTAGTGCCGACGGACTCCTGCACGCGACCGACCGCCGGCGGAAAATGCGGTGAGTGCGTGGACTGGCTGTTTCCGAAGGATGACCGGTATCCCGCGAATTGTCGCCGCTGAATGATGCGAAAACGTGGTGGGCGAAGTGAACGTTTCTGCCGCGGCCTCGACTCCAAGCCTGTACTGTTCCCAAGGCTTTAGGTCATTCCAACGAGCTGCCTCGACATACACACCATGCCGGATGCGGACAAGTTTCCCTGAACGGGCCTGCGCGGACAATGCTCGGGTAGTCAGACCGATCCTGGACAGGTCCTTCGCCAAAATCAGCCGCGGAAGTGGGTTCATTCATCCACGATCGCAGCCCATCTCGGGCCAGGCGAGGCCCTTTCTGCCGTATGTGGACAACAGCTGACGACGCTCATATCGACCCAGGACGCAGGAACAGACGGGCGACACTTGTATTCGGGTATCGCTGATCGGCATGGGTGTCGCCAATCCATTTGAGTGTCGCTGGCGCCTACGCTCCGAGCAGCACCTGGGACACCGCCGCGCCTACGGACGCCTTAATGCGTGCGTGCAACGGACGCAAACTGGAGCGGTCCGTGCGCACCTCCACAATGCTGCGCCCCTTCAAAGGCGCGGAAAGCGCGGTGGCGAGCTCCGCCGTCGTACGCACTGAAGTGTGCCCGACGCCGTACGCCGCGGCCAGCGCGGAAATGTCCACGCTGTGCGGGGTGCCGAAGAGGCGCTCGACGGCGGTGCCGTAGCCGCCGTCGTCCTCCACCTTTCCGTGTTCGAGGAGCCCGAAGATCCCGCCGCCGGAGTCGTTGAGGACCACGATGCGCAGGTCGGGACCGGGCTCGCCGTCCCCGAGGAGGAGGCCGCCTGCGTCGTGGAGGAAGGTGACGTCACCCAGCAAGAGGGTGGTCTCGCGAGCAGCCCCGAGGGCTATTCCCGTTGCCGTGGAGGTGGTCCCGTCGATGCCGGCGAGCCCTCGGTTCGCGAACACCGTGGCGAGGGGCTCGGGACCCGGCTGCCCTGCAAGGTCGACGTCGCGGATGCCGTTGGATGAACCCAACACCAACTGCCCTCGGGCGTGTTTCCAGACTGTGGCTCCCACCGCGGGACCGTTGGCTGCCTGCTCCGCCTCGAGGACGCCGTCGAGAGCGTGTTGGGCCGCCGCCCCGGCCAGCAGCCAGGCGTCGAGCCATTCAGCCGAGCCGCGACCCGCGAATCCGGCCAACTCGGTCAGTGAATCAAAGCGCTCCTCGCGACGCCGGCCGTGTTCGTACCAGGCCACCGGCACGGGCTCGTACATGGCCGCGGGAAGGTCTTCCCGGGCGAGCAAAGCGGCGACGGGACGGGACAGGGTCGGCCGTCCGAAGACCACCACCCGCTCGATCGGCAGCACGGAACCGGGCCCGAAATTCGCCAGCATGAGGCTGTACGGCCCGACGGCGTTCGGCCCGAAACGCGCGTTGGAGGAGGGCTCGGCCAGCAAAGGAAGTCCGTGGGCGCGAGCGAACGCCTCGGCCACCGGACCGGCGTCGTGCCCTGCCAAAACAACCGTCCGCCGTTCAGCCAGTTCGGCCGGAGCGGGGGACATGCTCAGTGGCTGCGGACCGGAATCGTAGTGGAAAACGCCACGGCCCTGCGTGACGGGCAGGCTTTCGCCCGGTTCGGGAACCAACGGCTCGCGGAAAGCAAGGTTCAGCTGCACGGGACCGGGAGGGGTGTCCTCAAGAGCGCCGGTGGCTGCATAGATGGCAGTCTCGACGGCCCGTTTCGGATTGCTGCCAGCGGCGATGTCGACGGCGAAGCGAACGTGCTCGCCGAAAAGGTCCAGCTGGATGGTGGTCTGGTTGGCACCCGTGCCGTGAAGTTCGGCCGGGCGGTCAGCCGAGAGGACCACGAGGGGAACGGCCGCGTGGTTGGCCTCCATGACAGCCGGCAAGAGATTCCCGACGGCGGTGCCCGAGGTGGTGAGGACGGCGGCCGGGGCGCCGGTGGACAGGGCAAGGCCAAGGGCGGTGAACCCGGCAGAGCGTTCATCGATCCGCACCAGGAGTCGGACGTTACCGGCGGCTTCTGCCTCCGCCAACGCATACGCCATCGGTGCCGAGCGCGAACCGGGAGAGACCACCACGTGCCGCACACCGCCGTCGAGCAATGCCTTGACGGCGATCCGGGCAGCGGCGAGGGAGCTCAGGGAGCCTTGCGAAGTCACCGCACCAGTCTATTAGCGGCCGCCTCCCCCGGACGCTCGCTCACCTATCAGGTCGATTTCCGGGACGCCCGAAAATTGTCAAGCTGTGTGGAGTCACTGGGCTAGTTTTTGGGGTGTTTTGGTCTCGGGCAGGTTGATCCCGACGTGTTGGGCGGGGGCCGGTGTGGTGGGTCGTTGGCGGAATCTTTCTGGGTGTCGTTCGTAGTAGTCCTGGTGGACTTTGTCTCGTTTGTCCCAGAGTTCTTTCCACGAGCCGTTGTGGACTTGTGAGGGTGAGAACAGTGCGATGCCGGAGTGTTTGTGATCGGTGCTGTACCAGTGCACATAGCCGGTGAGGTACTCCCTCGCGGCCTCGAGATCGTCAAAGGTGCGGGGGTAGCCGGGCCGGTATTTCATCGTGCGAAACCCTGACTCCGAGAAGGGATTGTCGTTGGAGACGTACGGGCGGTTATGGGACAGTTCCACACCGTGGGCGGTGAGGGTCTCACGGAGCAGGTTTGATTTCATGGCCGGGCCTGAATCGGCATGCACGATGTCCGGGGCGCCGTGCCGGGCGATGGCTGTCTCGAACATGTCCGCGGCGAGGTGGTCGGACTCGCGTTCCTCCACCCGCCAGCCGACGATCTCCCGGGAGAAGATGTCCATGATGGAGTACACCTTGAAAACCTTCCCCTGCCACTTGGAATAGACGTCGGAGATGTCCCAGGACCAGACCTGGCAAGGTCCGGTCGCCTTGAGCACCGGCTTCTGAGCGGAACCCCGCTTGCCGCCACGCTTGCGCGGGAAGGTTGGGCGGGCCAGCTGATCCTCGTACCCTGCCGCGATCCGCCACCAGGTGCGGTTGGAAGCGAGCAGCACGCCGTCGTCCCAGGCTGTGGCGAAGGAATGGTCAACAGAGTTGCCCTTCCCCCAACCGGCCAGGATGAACCCCAGGATCCGCTCCTGATGCGCGGAGCTGATCCGGCATTCGTAGGCCCGGTCAACCTGGTGGATCGGGTCCTGCACCGCCGGACGGGGATTGAACCGGTAATGCCAGGTCCCGCGCGACACGCCCGCAAGCACGAGCGCTGTCCGCTGGGAGCCGGTGATCACATGCAGCGCCAGGACAAGACTGTTCTCGGCCGCTACGAATCCTTCTGAGCGCTCGTCTGGGTTGTATCGGGCTCGGGCACGCTCAACTCGTGCAAGAGCCCGATAGCTTTTCCCAGCGCGGAATTCGTATCCTCCAGCTCCTGCACCCGCTTCTGGAGTTTTTCGACTTCGGCACGGTGGGCAGCCATTTCCTTCGAGCGTGCTTTTTCAAACGCGGAGAGCTCACGATTTGTAGGGGCCATGCCTCCATGCTCCCGCGGAATCAGACCACGGTCGATATCGCCCTGGACCAACATCTTGCGCCACCTGCGGAACGTCCAGTCGGAAATGGGCGTCGAGGCAAGCCACTCCTTCCTCGTCCCGTGCGGCTGCAAATAATACTCATGCATGAACTCACGGATCTCTTCACGCGTAAAACCCTTGTTATCAACGGGCACCGCCGGCTCCTTCAATCAACAGCTAATGAATGACTCACAACCAGCTTGACGAAGAGGGGCTCGCTCACCAATGAAAACAAAGGTGAGCGAGCGTTTCCCGAGAAGGGCTTAAAGGTGAGGAAGGATCGGGACGGCAAGGGTCGGGACGGAACCGGAAGGGTCGGGCGCGTCCTTGCGGAACACCTGGACCACAGCCGGCCGCGGCGCGCGGACCTGGCCGGCGGCCGGGGCGGCGCCGGCGCCTACATAGTCCGGGAAGTACGAGTGCGGCGCGTCGAAGGAACCTTCCTCACCCGGGTGCTGCACAGCGACGAAAACGGTCCGCTCGTCGTCGTGCACGATCGGGCCACACGTCTCGGCGTCGCGCGGGACGGCGAGGAACTGCTCCACTTTGCCGCGTTCGCTGCCATCGAGGGTGACCTTGAACAAGCCGTCCGCATAAGCGATGGACGACGGCGCGCCATCCGTTGCGATCCACATGTTGCCTGCCGTGTCGAAGGCCACGTTGTCCGGGCAGGAGATCGGCGAAACCTTGTCGACCGGGAAGCCGGAGAAGTACGTGGAGGAGTTCTTCGCGGGATCCCCGCAAACCATCAGGAGCGTCCAGTTGAAGCGCGTGGACGTCTGGTCACCGGTTTCGGTGATCTCGACGATGTGGCCGTCGCGGTTCTGCGTGCGCGGGTTGACCTCTGTGGCGCCTTCGTTGCCCGGCTTGCCGCGGTTCGAGTTGTTGGTGCACACCACGTACACCTTGCCGCTCGCCAGGTTCGGCTCGACGTCTTCGCACCGGTCCATCTTGGTGGGGCCAACTTTGTCCGCTGCGAGGCGGGTGTAGATCAGGACCTCAGGAACGGACATGTCCGGTACAGCGGAGGCGCCGTTGACCACCAGCGGAAGCCATTCGCCGGAACCGTCGAACGCGCCGTCGGACGGAAGCTTGCCACTGCCGTCGATTTCAGCTGCGGGAGAGTCTCCCGTGAATTTGGCAACGTAGAGGTCACCCTCGGAGAGGAGGTTCATGTTGTTCCGCCGGGCGGCGGCCGAGTCGCCGGCCATGTACTTGCCCTTGGAAACGAACTTGTAGAGGTAGTCGAAACGCTCGTCGTCGCCCATGTAGGCCACCACGCGGCCGGACTTCGCGACAATCACGTTGGCGCCTTCATGCTTGAAGCGGCCCATGGCGGAGTGCTTCTTGGGCGTGGACGAAGGATCGAACGGATCGACTTCCACAATCCAGCCAAAGCGGTTGGCCTCGTTGGCGTAGCCCGCGTTGTTGGTGTTGAAGCGCGGCTCGTCAAGCTCCCACTCACGGGCCGTGGGCCTGTTCGTCAGGCCGTAGCGCTTGTCCGCCGCCGACGTGCCGGGAGCGACGAAGTAGCCGTTGAAGTTTTCCTCGCCGGAGAGGATGGTGCCCCACGGCGTGGTGCCGCCGGAGCAGTTGCCCAGGGTGCCTTTGATAGCCCGGCCGGAGGGGTCGTCGATGGTCTTGACCAAGTTCGTGCCCGCGGCGGGGCCGGTGAGCTCATAGCTGGTGTCGGTCAGGAAGCGGCGGTTCAGCTTGGCACCCTTGACGTAGTTCCACGGCTTGTTTTTGTTCTGGCGCTCAAGTTCCACAACCGTGAGGCCATGTGCGGCACGAGCGATGCCCCGCGCCTCGGCAGCCGGCAAGGACTCCGGGAACATGATGTTCTCGTTGGTGTACTCGTGGTTGGTAAACAGCACGGCACGGCGGTCCTTGGAATCGGGGATCGGCAGGATGTCCGTGTAGTCGTTGTTGTATCCGAATTGCCGGGCCTGCGCTGCCGCCGTCTGGCCATTCAGCTCGAAGGCAGGCGAGTCGGCGAAGAGCGGATCGCCCCAGCGAATGACCGGCCGCCAGTCGAAGCCCTCCGGAACGGTAAACGCGTCAACGGTGTAGTCAACAGGCTTGATCGGTGTGAACTTGAGCTTGGCCTTGTCGAAACCGGTTTGGGCCGCGGGGGAAAGACCAGCGCCGCCCTCGGAAATGCTGCCTGGCTTGCATCCGACCAAGCCTCCGCCGAAGGCGACGGCGAGCACACCGACGGCGCCAAAGCCGAGTGCGGAGCGGCGGGACACGGCCGCGGATGCGATGTCACGGAAGTAGGCATTGGAGCTGGTGTTGCAAACATCGCCCGAACAGGCGTTGTCGCACTTCAACGCACATGTCACCGGGCTGCGTTTGCCCTTCGTGTGGCCGAGCATGGGAAGCAAGCCGAACTTGCGGGGTGATTCAGACATGGGACTACCTCCGGGGATTGAGTGATTCACCCACCCTTGCAGGGCCAACAAAATCCGAGAGGACACTCTGATTAATTTTCGATGAACTCGCTATCGAGGAGGAAATACACGCGGCGGAGCCGGTCCAGCCACCAATCGCGACGTTCAGCGGGCGCCGCATACCGCTCCAGCAGCCCCTCGTCGGCGACGGCTTCGCGGACGCGGATGGCGCCGTCGTCGGGCACCAACGGATCCCGGGTGACGTCCGAGCCGAACAGCCGCACGGTCCCCAGCCCGCACGCGTAAGGCAGCTCCGGCAGCGCGGCGGCGAGCGCCAACCCCGCGCGGATCCCCACCGAGGTGTCCAGCGCCGAACTCACGACGGCGGGAAGTCCGGCTTGCGCGACGATGTCCAGCGCGCGCCGCACTCCCCCCAGCGGGGCCACCTTGACCACGATCAGGTCAGCCGCGCCGGCGCGGGCCACCTTGAGGGGATCGTCTTCCTTGCGCACGGATTCGTCGGCGGCGATGAGCACGGGAGTTCCCTGCCGGGCGAGCCGGCGGCGCACTTCGGCGAGTCCGTCGATCTGCGCCACGGGCTGTTCGGCGTATTCGAGCCCGACGGCGGACAGCCGCCCAAGTGCCTCGACCGCCTGCGGCACGTCCCAGCCGCCGTTCGCGTCCACGCGGATCGCGGCGTCCGGCAGGGCGTCCCGGACCGCAGTGACGCGTGCGACGTCGTCGGCGAGTTCCTGCCCGCGCTCGGCAACCTTGACCTTGACTGCGTCCACGCGGCCGAAGCGTTCCAGGACCTCGGGCACCCGGTCAGCAGTCACGGCGGGGACGGTTGCGTTGACGGGAATGGTGTCCCTCAGCTGTGGGGGAAAGCCGTGCCATGCGGCTTCGACGGCGGCAGCGAGCCAGCGGGAGGCTTCGGTGTCGCCATACTCGGGGAAGGGGCAGAACTCGCCCCACCCGGCCGGGCCGCAGAAGAGGAGGGTCTCGCGCTCGGTGATTCCCCGGAACTTGACCCGCATCGGCAAGCTGACCACCTTGGCGGTGTCCAGGAGCTCGTCAAGGCTGGGGTTCCGTGGGGAGCGGGCGGACTCGTTGGGCATGATTTCACTCTAGCGTTGGCTGCTCGGCGTTCAGGACGCTCCATCAGATATCGCCCGCCGCGCACATACCTGCAGGAGGGTCGGGAAGAACGCCCACATACCTGCAGGAGGGTTCACTTCCGAAGACGCGGAGAATACGCTGAAGCAAGCTGCCTCCTTCCCCCGTCCCTACCCCTGGAGACCATTGATGACAGGTTGGAATGCCGAGAACCTTGCAGGATCGGCCGGCGCCGGCGCCGTGACATTGCTGGCAGGGACATCGTTCTGCGTCTCTGCGGCCAACGGCGATATGGACCAGCTACGCCCGCATGGGATGTTCTTCCGGGACACGCGGTTCGTTTCGAATTGGGTGCTCGCGGTCAACGGCCACCCCATCGAAGCTCTTGGTTCCCCGGTCCCGGAGCCCTACCGTGCCGATTTCGTGGGCCGCGCGGCACGTACTGACGGGCTGGCAGACAGCCATCTGCTGATTGAACGCCGGCGGAGCCTGTTCGGCGGTGTGCGCGAAGACATCACCGTCAGGAACTTCTCCACCCGGACCAGTCACTGCACGGTCTCGCTCACGGTCAATGCAGACTTTGCCGATATCTTCGAGGTCAAGGAAGGGCGGGCACATCACAGAACCATCCATTTGGTGCGGGGCAGCGATGACACGTTGGTGCTTGAGGCCGAGCGCCAAGGCCATCACGTCCTGGTCACCATTGACGCCCCGAATGCAATGGTTGACCGTGACGTCCTCTGCTATGAGATCACCATCGAACCCCAAGGCCATTGGTCCACGAGCGTGACCGCCACTCCAAGCATTGACGGGGTCGGACCGGACGCCGATGCCCGGATTTGGGGCAGCCAGCGTCCCTACGACGTGCCCGAGGAAAGATTGCAGGAGTGGCACGGAAAGGTTCCTCAAACCGAAGTAGCCAACCACGCCTTCGACGAAGCGTTGGCCCGGAGCAGGGCAGACCTCGGCTCCCTCAGGATCTTCGACCCGGACCATCCGGGACGGACGGTGGTGGCGGCAGGATCGCCGTGGTTCATGGCCCTTTTCGGCCGGGACTCTCTCCTGACTTCCTTCATGACCCTTCCCTTGGACCCCTCGCTGGCCCTGGGAACCTTGCAGACCCTCGCCGACCACCAGGGCAGGGCCGTCAACCCGCTCAGCGAAGAGGAACCAGGGCGGATCCTGCACGAGGTCCGTCTCGGCGCCAGTACGGGCCTGGCCCTTGGAGGCGGGAGCGCATACTACGGCTCAGTGGACGCGACGCCGCTGTTCGTGACCCTCGCCGGGGAGCTGACCCGTTGGGGATTCCGTTCGGAAGTCACGCAATCCCTCCTGCCGGCCGTGAACCGCGCCTTGGACTGGATCCGCGACTATGGAGACGCCGACGGCGACGGCTTCGTGGAGTATTCCCGAGCCACGGACCAGGGATTGGTAAACCAAGGCTGGAAAGATTCCGCGGACGGCATCAACTTCGCCGATGGGACTTTGGCAGAGCCGCCGATTGCGTTGTGCGAAGTCCAGGGCTATGTTTACACGGCCTATCTCAGCAGGGCCCTCATGGCCGAACAAGACGGCGATACGAAGCTGGCTGCGGTCTGGGGTGCCCGGGCGGCCGAACTCAAGCGAAAATTCAACGAGCAGTTCTGGCTCCCTGAACGCGGCTATTTCGCCATCGCCCTCGATCGCAACAAGCGGCCGGTAGATGCGTGCGCGTCCAATATGGGGCATTGCCTGTGGAGCGGAATCGTCGACGACGACAAGGCTTCGCTGGTCGCGGAGCGGCTGATGTCGGACACCATGTTCACCGGCTGGGGCGTCCGGACATTGGCGTCGGACATGGCGGCCTACAATCCGGCGAGTTACCACAACGGCTCGGTATGGCCGCACGACAATGCACTTATTGCCGGCGGATTGATGCGATACGGATTCGTTGAGGAATCCCAGCGCATCATCACGGGCCTGTTGGATGCCGCCGAGGCATTCGGCGGGCGGCTGCCGGAATTGTTCTGCGGTCTGGACAGGAAAAGCTACGGGATGCCTGTTCCGTATCCCTCCTCGTGTTCACCGCAGGCGTGGGCCGCGGCCACGCCTGTTCATTTACTCCGGGTGCTGCTTCGCTTCGATCCGTGCCTCACCCACGGTGGTCTTTGGCTGGCGCCGGTTGTGCCGGACGGCTTCGGCGACATCAAGATGCGGAACATCCCGCTCGCCGGCTCCCGGATCTCCGTGGAGGTGGTCAATGGAGAAACACGGGTTACGGAGCTTCCCGAGAATATTGCGCTGCACCGTGAGGCCCGCAAACCGTTGTCCGATCTCTTGGATGTCCACCGTGCCGGCGCATCGCCTGGACGGGGGCAGTAGGTGCGCATCGGTCTAGTGGCCCCGCCGTGGATCCCGGTACCGCCACCGGCGTACGGGGGCACGGAGTCCATCATCGATATCCTGGCGCGCGGCTTGGCGGCAGCCGGGCATGAGGTGCTTCTGGCTGCGGCGTCCGGCAGCACATGTCCGGTGGCCAAAGTCCCCGGTCCACCGCTTGCTGATGGCTCGAGGATAGGAATCGGCACGGACGAACTCCGTCACAGCGTGTACGCCTTCGCGGCCATGGACGACGTCGATCTCATTCACGACAACACCTTGGCAGGGCCGTTGTACCGGCACCGTCCGCGAGGAATCCCCCTTGTCGCGACGGCGCATCTGCCTTTTTCAGCCGAGAACCATGACATTTACCAGGCGATGGCAACCGACACCGCAATCATCGCCATCTCGCAGCATCAAGCAGACTCGGCTCCCGGGATTAAGGTACGCAAGGTCATCCACCACGGGATCGACACGGAATCCGTCCCGCTCGGCGCCGGCGACGGCGGTTACGCCAGCTTCCTTGGCCGGATGCATCCCGGCAAGGGCCTGCCGGAAGCAATTGAAGCCGCCCGTCTGGCCCGCATACCGCTCAGGATTGCTGCCAAGATGTACAGCGCCGAGGAACATGAGTACTACGCCGCCGTCATCGCACCGTTGCTGGGGCCCGACGTCGAATACCTCGGGGAGCTGAGCGCGGCGGACAAGTTCGTCCTCCTCGGTGGGTCGGTGGCACTGCTGAATCCGATCCAGTGGGATGAACCTTTCGGGATGGCCATGATCGAGGCCCTCGCCACGGGCACGCCTGTGGTGGCAACTTTCCGCGGATCTGCCCCCGAGATCGTTTCCGTGGGCCTCACCGGTTATCTCGGCTCCAGTCCCGCTGAACTGGCTGAGGCCCTCATTGCCGCAGCCACACTGGACCGGAGCGATTGCCGCCATGCTGCGGAAGACTACTTCAGTGCCGAGAGGATGGTTGCCGAACACTTGGCCCTTTACGATGAGCTGGTTGCCGAGCCGAAGTGAACCTCCCAGCCATATATGGCACCCTGAAGGCAATGAGTTTTCCTAAGACAGGCCGGCTGGCGGCCACACGTGGAACCGCAGGCAAGCGCTGCGCGGGCGCCGGAATGGGCCTGACTTTTACGCTGGCGACCTTGGCCTGCGTTGCAGCATTCATTGCCACCTTCTACTTTTTCGTGCGCACCACGACCGGGCAGTACATCGACGAGTCCGCCTTGGTGGAAGCCGCGACCCTCAACGGCCCGGCTGAACGGGCCACCACCGATTTCCTCGATTGGCTGCCGGTCATCTCGATGGCGATCGCCGCCGTCGTGGTTTTGTTCGTGACGATAATGCGCCGGCGCTGGAAGGCTGCCGGCATTGCGCTGACTGCTTGTCTCGCGGCAAACCTGGCCACGCAGCTCCTCAAGGACTGGTTCCCGGACAGGCCGTTCCGCGGCGTCCAGACCATTGAACTGAACTCGCTGCCGTCCGGTCACACCACGCTGGCAGCCTCTGCGGCGGCCGCGGTGTTCCTGGTGGTGTCGCCGCGCTGGCGGCCCCTGGCCGGGTTCCTCGGTGGCACTTTCGCGGTGGCGGCCGGGGTTTCCACGCTGATCAACCAGTGGCACCGGCCCGCCGACGTGGTCGCGGCGTTCCTCGTGGTGGGAGCGGTCATGCTTCCCGCTGGATGGTTGGTGCTGCGCACCGGAAACCGCTGGAACGTCTCGGATGGTCGCGGTGAGCATTGGGCGTCGTCCCGCTTGTGGCTATTGTTGTCGGCTTTGGCGGGCGTCGTCGCTGCGGCGGTTGCGGTGTATTCGTTGATCAAGATCGCCCCGGGCTACGGCCAGGAAAGCAGCACCACCAACTACTTCTGGGCCGGGGTTTCCCTGATTGTCATCACCGGTTACCTGGCAACGGTCGCCGCGACCTGGTTTTTCAGCTTGAGCACCCGGCGGCGTTAGTCACCACGGGCGAGCCTGTTCCCCCTGCGCATCCGGGCCGGCGCTGCGCATCCGGGCTGGCGCTGCGCCCCGGCGTCGAGCAGTATTCGTTCCAGGGAGGAGCCTAAGCAGCCGTGCGAGGAACCAATGCACGCAGCCGATGCCGGGCCGGTTCCTCGACGTACCGGAACAAAAGATGGGTAGCCAAGGCAATGCCGGCGAGGCACCCTGCGGCAAGCAGGTTTGTCGCGAGCTGTCCGGCACCATGCGCCCAATCCCTGTTCAGCCAGTAGAACAGGTAGACAAAGAACATGTGGACCAAGTAAAGGCTGTAGGAGCTGTGCCCGCCATACTGTAGCCAGCGCGCGGACAGCGCGGACCGGAGCCAGCCGCGGGTGACGCTGAGGAGGGCGATCAGCAGCGGGAAGGCGAACACCGCCAGCCGTCCCGGGCCGGGCTTTCCGACGGTGGCGAGGAAGCCGACGACGGCGGCTCCGGTCAGCGCCGCGCCGGGTCCCGCCAAGGCAGGGTTGAACTTCAGGCGTTCCGCGTTCCGTACGGCGATGCAGGCGAAGGCTCCGGCCGTGAAGCAGCAAGCGATTCGCAGGAGCCACTCATACGGCTGGTGATCGTTGGTAGCGAAGGGCAGGTCCGGACCCCAGGCTGCCGTCGGAAGCAGAACCAGGACAGACACGGCCAAGGCAGCAAGAGGATGCAGCCGACGCAGCCGGAACAGGAGCAGCGCGAGCAGCGGGAACGCCAGGTAGGCGAGCCATTCGGCGCTGACCGTCCACCCCGGACCGAACCAGCTGGCACCATCGGTCTCAGGCTGGAACCAGAGATGGGCCATCAGCAATTGTTTGGCCAGCCCCCACGGAGACAGGTCCGGAGCTTGGGTCTGCAGGGACCATTTCAACACCGATTCCTGTTCGGTCCCGTACACAAACCAGAGTCCCAGCACGCCCACCACCAATGCGAAGGCGGGCCACATCCGGGCGAACCGGGCCCAGACAAAGTCCCCGGCCGCACGCCATCGGAACCGCGGGCCCAGCCGGTCAAGGTAGGTGTAGGTGATGATGAAGCCGCTGAGCACAAAGAACATGTCCACGCCAAGGTCGCCGTTGGCAATGACCGGACGGAACAGCTCAAAGACAGGGGCGAGGAAGGTCTGCTGCATGGCCTGCAGATGGAAGAACACCACCCACAGCGCAGCAACGAAACGCAGCGAAGTCAGCGTCGCGAGATCGGGCCGGGACTGCTGTGATTCTCGCGTAGCGCTGTTCGGCGGGCGACTTTCCGCTCGGGTACCACCGGGTCGGGCGCCGGCCGGACCCGCTTTCCCAGGGGTCGGATTCCCGCTGGGGGCACGATACGGAGGCGAGATCACTGAGAACATCCAATTCACCATACTCGAGCCGCCTGACTGGAATCTGGGAAAAAGCTGGAAGGCAGGAACCATCTCGGTCCGTTGCCGCGCCACCAGCGGCGGCCCGTCCCGGCGTCGCTTAGTAGTTCCGGCGGTGCTTGAGCTTGGGGAGTACGACGGCGAACACCGCCGCCGCAGCCACGCCTAGCACGCCCGTGGCCCAGACACCTGCGGCGAGGGATACTGCAGCGGTGAGGGCCGAGAGCAGCACAGGCCCACCGGTGGCACCGGCGTCGGAGATAAACCTCCACAAGCCAAGGAATTGCCCACGGCCATTGTCCGGCGAGAAGTCGGCTCCGAGCGTCATGATGAGTCCCGAGCTGATGCCGTTGCCGAAACCGATCAACAACGAGGCCAGGAGCAGCCCCACGAACTCGGCCGACAAGGGTATGAGGAACAACGCGATACCCATGATGAGAGTGGACGGCACGGCGACCCACATGCGCCCCTTGCGGTCCATGAGCTTGCCGGCCGGATAGAAGACCAGCATGTCGATCGCTCCGGACAAACCGTAGATGAGCGAGGCGTGGGTTGCGTCCAGGCCCAGGTGGTCGGCCCACAAAGGGATGACCACCTGGCGGGAGGCCCGGATGGCACTGAGCAGCAGAATCCCGGTCCCGATGGTCAGGAAGACGCCCCCGTGCGAAACCGCCACCCCACGGAGGGTGGGCTCGGGACCCTTCCGTCCGCCGTCGACGTCGTCCGGTAACACAAGATCCGGAATGGTGAGGGACAACACCGCGGCAGCCGCCATGCCCACTACGCCAACCCAGTACGCGCCGCTGATGCCCGCAAACTGCATCACTCCCGCGCCGACGAACGGTCCGATGAACACGCCGATCCGGGTGACGCCGCCCAGCGTGGACAAGGCGCGCGCACGGTAGATGACCGGGACCGCTTCCGTGAGGTACTTCTGCCGGGCCAGGTTGAAGACACTGGTGGACATCCCGACCACTGTCATCGCCGCGGCGAGCAGCCAGATGCCGTTGTGGGCAAGGAGCGGCGCGAATCCGGCTGCCAGCAAGGCCAGGGCTCCGGCGGCGCCTGCGGCCACGATGGCCCACCGTTCGCCGAACTTGATGGTGATGAGCGAAGCGGGCAAATTGAAGAACCAGGATCCCAGCCCGATCAAAGTGACCACCAGCGCCGAAACGGCCACGGAAGCGCCGAGGTCGCGGGCGGACAAGGCCGCCACGGGAAGCACCGCGCCCTCGCCGATACAGAACAGCAAGGCGGGCCCGAACGCGGGTAAGGCAATGCTGCGGAGGCTGAACGGCTGATCGGTGCGGGTTGTTGTCATCCCCTTCATCCTAGGACGCCCCGTTCTTTGCGACGCGCCAAATACCTACCGCACCGGTATTTCTGTCGGCGCGAGGAATTCAGCGCAGCGCCAGGAATTCAGCCAGACCGAGGACGACGCCGGGGCACCCCCGCCGCGGCCAGCTTCCGTTCGAGCACCCCGGGGGTCATCAGTTCGGCCCATACCCAGCGAACGACGCCGCACCCCGTGGCACGGATCCGGTCCTCGCGCAGCTTCTCGTCAATGACCGTTTGGGCGGCAGTCCGTCCCTTGAGGAATTCGGGTTTCAGGTACTTATCGATGCCATCGAACTCCCCGACCACCCGCACACCCTTCCAGTAGAAGTCCGAGTAACCCACGCGCCCTGCTTCGTCACGGAATCGTTGTTGAAGAATGGGCGCCTCGAATCCCGTGATATGCATCAGTGCCCTGCTATATGACTCGCCCGGAGATCCTGACAAAGGATCCGCGAAATCCACCGCCGCCGTGATCCTGCGGATGGCCGCCGCCGTATAGTTGCCGGCCATTCCTGCGAGAAGCGTCTCCTTCGCAATGGCGGGCAAACCTCGCTTCGTGTCGGATTTCAGTACATGGTCCAGTGGCACGATCGACTCCACGAACGGGGTAAACGCAGCCAGGTCCAGCACCGTGCGCACCCTGTTCGTGACGAGTAGCCCATCACGGCGACAGACCTTGAGGCCGGCGGGGTCCGCGTAGTGGCGGGATATCCCTGCCCGTGAGCGGCCGCCGTCGTTCTGGAGAGTCAGGGCCTGCACCGGATGACGCACGCCTATGGTGGGGATCCCCCACACAGACGCTGCCGAGTGCCTGCCAAATATGATCCGGGCCTCAGCCGTTTCGGCTGCGGCCCTGACCCGCACGCGGTACTGTTCCCACGGTTTCAGCGCCTTCCACTCGGAGCCGTCAACGTAGACCCCTTGGCGAACGCGGTACAACTTTCCGGCCTTGGCACGCCGGGCGAGCTCCTTGTGCGTCAGCCCGTGGAAGAGATGGTCTCGGCTCAGGATCAGTCGGGGCAGCTCGGTCATAGCTAAGAAACTGGCACATCGAACGGCCCCCAGGCAGTAGAGAATCCCCCTATGTGGACAAACTCCGACGCTTCGCGTGCCACCCGATGCCGTGTCATCCTGGCGACAAAGGAACTCCCGCCGCGCTAGGAATTCAGCGCAGCGCCTACTTAAGGAAGCTGGCGTTGAACGAGTTCAGGTCCACGTTGATGCCGTTCAGGGTGTGTTCGAACTTCTGCTGGACCCCCACGCGCATGGTGCCTGCCGTGTTCCAGCCGCCGTACTGCGCGGGGGTCGGCGCCAGGTAATTCGCCGTCCATGTGGTGTAGTCGAGGTTGCTCGTGTCGGTGTCCCACAAGGGCACGTCCGAGAACGCGCTGCTGTTGTTCATCAATCCCGGCCACATTCCACTGCCGCTGTAGATCACTGGCCGTACGCCCAAGCTTCGCACGCCGTCCACCATGGCCCGCGTTACGACGGATCCGCCGGGCTCGACATCCAGGGCGAAGAACTGCAGCTGGGACACGTACGGGCCTGCGGCTTTGATGCCGCCCTCCCAGCATGAAGCGTCACGCGTGTAGACCGCGATCTTGAGTCCGGCGTCGAGCGCCATCTTCAACTGGGCCTGCGTCTGCTGCCACGGAGTGCATGTGCCCCAGACGGTCGAGTGCATGACGTATAGCCGGAAGCCTTCGGCGTAGGCCTGCCGGAACCAGTTGGGGTCGGTGATGGCCGCGGTGGTGTCGAGCACCTTGACGGATCCGCCCTGAGCAGCTTGGGGTACGACGGCGGCGGGCGCGGCTACCGGGGCGGGCGTCGCGAGCGGGGTCACCTCAGCGGCAGGCGCGGCGTTCGCGAGCGGTTCCGGAGCGGCGTCGGGCGCTGTGTCGGTGGACGGGCCCGCCTTGGGGCCTGCAGCGGCGCTGAGCAGTCCGAAGAGGAGTAGTGCGGCGAGCACGAAGGCAAGGTTTTTCGGGATCAAATGAGTCTCCTGGGTGCCGGCCACGAGTTCAGAAACGGGCGCAACAGAATGTCATAAACATGAGCGACGACTTATGCACCATGCCCGGGCCCAGTTCCCGGTCATGGCGAAGACGTCCCGCAAAACAGAAGACGTCCACGGGCAACTCTAGGGAAATCCGGGCGGAACCGACAATTTGCAATCTACGTACTAGTCGAGTAGGAACCCACCCACCCAACTAACTCGCAGTTGTTGTCGTTATGAGCCCTTATAACGACAACAACTGCGAGCTAGTTGGGGGCGGGCACCAAAAGGACGCCGCTACACGTACCCGTCCACGATCGCAGCCGCGATCTCCTTGTAGGCGCGCCGCGTGTCGGGACGCAAAACGTCCAGGGTGACGAGGTCGCCGTCGGCCACTCCCCTGTCGTGTGGGACGGCGATCAACTGGCGGCAGATCCCGGACAGATGTTCTTCGATGGCGTCCTTGTCCACGCGCGACGAAACTTCGTCCTTGTCCGTGATCACCACGATCGCGTTGCGGGCAAGCTCCTCGTAGCCGTGGCTCGCAAGCCACTGGAGGGTGCTGCGGGCACGTTTGGCGCCACTCACGGCATAGCCGGCCGCGATAATCAGGTTGTCGGCCGATTGCAGGATGCCACTCATTGCGTTGTGTGTGACGCCGGTGCCGCAGTCGGTCAGTGCCACCGAGTAGTAGCCCGAGATCAGCTGGCGGATCCGCAGGTATTCTTCGGCCGTCAGTGAATCCGACACTTCCGGGTCCTGCTCGCCGGCGATCAGGTGCAGCCTGCCGGCGTGGTGCATATACCGGGCGAGTGCCGTGAGCGAATCGACGTTGTCAACGTTCTTGAGCAGGTCCGTGATGGTGCGCGGAGTGGCCTTCTGGTAGATGCCCTCGCCCAAAGCACGTTCCACGAGGTCGCCGGAATCGGGGTTGGCGTCGATGGCGCAAGGCGGGTCGCCCCGGAATTCGGCAAGAGTCAGGCCCACGCCCACCGTGGTGGAGGTCTTGCCGATGCCGCCTTTGAGACTCAGGACGGCCGTGTTGTAGCTGCCTTGGAGTTGCCGGGAAATCCGCCGTGCCAGCTCGTCCTCTTCGCGTTGCTTGGCACTCGGTCCGAGGTTCCACGCGCCGCCGGTCAGCTTATAGAGCATGCCGCGGAAGCCACCGACCGGACGCGGTTTCTGCTCCTTCACGAAGGAACCCGGGGACGAGATGAAATCGGAAACCGGTGCTTTGGCCGCGGCAGTACGGCCGGCCCGTGCCGCAGCTGGGGGAACAGCAGCCGACGCCTCCCCCTCGAGGGACGCGTCTGCCGCTGCTGCTGCCTCGGCCCAGGATCTGCTTTGGAGGGGTGCGGGGGCGGCTGCGTGTGCGTCGGAATCGTTCGGCGTAATAATCGGCATAGTTCCTGTCCAGGCGTCGTCGCCTTCTGCCCGGCGGCGATCGCGGCGTCGGCGAAGTTCGGGCTGCCCTCCGTCAGATGGGGCGGCGCTAGCTTCGTTGTCCACAGAATCCGGCATGGTCTTCCCCTAGGATTCGCAGCGTTGCGCGCCGCGGCTCTCGTTTGGATTGCTTCAACCAGCAATTCTAGGTGGAGAGCGCCACAAAGCTGATACACCGGGCCGGTTTGGCCCGACGAAGGCCGGATCATCCACACTGCCCCGTGCCGCCCGCTCCGAAAGACCTAGGCCTTCCTCAAGCGCCTCGGAGATGATCCGGCGGAATGTGCGAGCACCGGAACCAGCTGCGAGCAACGGATCCAGCGCGGGGTTCGAGCTATTCTTCGGACCGGCTCAGCTCCGTTCCCGACCTCTCCGCCATCGACGTCGCCGCAGCAGTAATGCGGTTGGCCATCCCTTTGAAGATGACGCCGTGGAAGGGCAGGACCGCCAGCCAGTACAGCCGTCCGCCCAAACCCTTGGGGAAGAAGACCGCCCTCTGCCGGTAAAGAGCCCCGCCTTCGGCTTCGTCCGCCCGCATTTCCAGCCATGCGCGTCCGGGGACTTTCATTTCGGCCCGGAGGCGCAGGAGGGAACCCCGGTCGATCTGCTCCACACGCCAGAAGTCCAGTGCATCTCCGGTATTCAGCCGCGTCGGATTGAGCCGTCCGCGGCGGAGCCCCACGCCTCCCGCGATCTTGTCCAGCCAGCCACGCACGGACCAGGCAAGCGGAAACGAATACCATCCGTTGTCTCCGCCGATGCCCTCGATCACTTGCCAGAGCTGTTGCCGGGTGGCGGTTGTCAACTGCTCCTGGTTGTCCTGATACACCAGGTGCCCGGCCCACTGCGGGTCGCTGGGGAGCGGGTCACTCGGTGCACCACGAACTGAGGAGTTCTGCCAACTTGTTTCCACTTCCCCGGCGGCCTCCCGAGCCAACGCGAGGCGAAGCGATTCCCGATATCCCAGCAGTCCGGCTCCGGGCGGGTCGATAAAGTGGTGGATGTCCTGCTCCCCCACCACGCAGTTCTGCTGCAGGGAACCGATGAGCGGCACGGCCAGGGACCGGGGTATGGGGGTGACGAGGTTGACCCATTGGGACGCCAGCCAGGGAGTCAGGACGGGCAGAGCGATGACCGGCCGGTATCGCAGGCCCGCTTCCGCGGCGTAGCCGTTCATCATCTCGTCGTACCGGAGGACGTCCGGCCCGCCGATGTCGAAGGCGCGGTTGAGCGAAGCCTGGAGGCCGGCAGCCGCCACGAGGTAGTAAAGGACGTCGCGGATGGCTATGGGTTGCACCTTGTTCCGCACCCATCGCGGAGCCACCATAATGGGCAGGACTTCGGTGAGTTGCCGGATCATCTCGAAGGAGGCCGAGCCGGAGCCGATCACGACGCCGGCCTGGAGCACCACCGCGGGCACCGGCGAGTTGAGGAAGATGTCGCCCACTTCCTTGCGGGAGCGCAGGTGCTTACTGAGTTGGGCCGCTTCGGGGTGCAATCCGCCCAGGTAAATGATCCGTCCCGCGCCAGCGTCCGCCGCTGCACGCGCAACATTGCCGGCGCAAAGCCTTTCCGTCTCGGCAAAGGATCGCCGTTGGCCCGGAGGACCCATGGAGTGGACCAGGTAGTAGATGACGTCTGCTCCGGCGAAGGCCGGGCGAAGGGAGTCCACGTCTTCAAGATCGCCGGTCACCACCTCCACCCGCGATGCCCAGGGGACGTCGGTGAGTTTGTTCGCGTGGCGTACCAGGACGCGGACGTCGTAGCCGGCTTCGAGCAATCGCGGCACCAGCCGTCCTCCGATATACCCGGTGGATCCCAGTACCACTGCTAGTGGCTTCATGGCGGACCTTTCCGGGGGTGCAAAGGCGGCACCACCCAGAGCCAGCGTAGCCAGCATTCCCACCGGCCGGAACCTTGAGCGCTATCTCGGCTCCAGGGAGCACGACGACGTCCGGCCGGTCGCGAGCGCGGGTCGCCCTACGGCCTGCTGCAGCTCGCCCGAGCGCGGGTCGCGCGGGCAGCTCGCCCGCGCAACTCGCCCGCGGCACATTCTGCTGGATCATCCAGGCCGGCCCGTGGCTCGACCCCGGAAACCCGTGGGTCCAACTCCCCCCACCAAGGCGATGATCCAGCAGAATGTTCGAAAACCGTCAGAGGGATCCAGCTCGTTTGCGGCGGTCGTCCTTGCCACGGAGGTCGCGGTTCAGGCGGCGGTCTCCGTGGTAGAGCAGGGATTCCCAGTCGGTCTGCTCCGCGGTTTTCGGAATGATGACCGGTGCTTGTGGTTTTGGTGCCTTGGGGCCGACGTACAGCCAGTTCAAGACGCCGAGGTACATGTCCACCCCGGAGTTTGCCACGCCGATGTAGGCCCGGATCGCCCCGGCGGCCATGACGGCGTTGAAGGCAGCGAATGCGGCGTTGCCCCAATTCCCCACTTCCCAGTTGCGCCAAACGGTCAACAGGGAGAAGGCCACCACGAGGTATGGAGCCAGGACGTAGAGGGCCGGGGCCGCTGTACGGTCCTTGACCTTCGGGGTACGGACGAAGGGAATCTTGTCTCCGGTCAGGGCCTGCTGGAGGGACTTCAGGACGCCCGCCAGGTTGACCGGCAGGAGGACGAGGTTGAAGCCGTAAATTCGGAAAATATCGCTGAACCGGTGGCCGCAGTCCCATAGATCGCTGCCCATGGCCAGGAAGTACGGCAAGGCAGCGAGGAAGACCAATGGACTGAGGAGTCGGCTGTCGTAGGGGTAGGCGAGCAGGAACAGCAGACCGAAGCTGGCCCAGGTGATCGAGGCCATGTAGTTGACCCGAAGCAGGATTTCGCGGAGAGGGACCGGCCGGTCCTGGCTGCGGCGGTGACGGATCTGTTCCCAGAGCTTGGGCAGGATCAGCAGGCCGCCGTTGGCCCAGCGCCGCCTTTGCACCACGAGTGATCCGAAGTCCGGCGGGGTGGCGCTGTAGCTGAGCCGTTCCGGGTAGTTGACCAGGGTCCAGCCGTGCTTGCCGAGGTCCACGCTGGATTCGGTGTCTTCGATGACGGTGCGGTCTTGGATGTAGGTTCTGATTTCGAAGCCGCCGGCGGTGGAGATCTCGACGATGTCTTCGAGGGCGCGCTTGCGGATCACGGCGTTGGCTCCGACCCAGAACGTGGCACCGTATTGGGTCATGCCTTGGTGCTGGATGTGCTGGATATCGGTGGTGGCGCCGGCGATGCGTTCGATCCGGGTCGGGGCGCCTCGGAAGGAGGAATACGGGGTCTGGGTAACGGCCACGCGTTCGTTGCCAGGGGATTCGAGGAGATGAACCAGCCGGAGGCAGTAGTCGCGAAGCAGGAGCGAGTCGGCATCCAAGGTCAGGACGTAGGTGCTGTCAGGGATGATGAGCTCGGTGCTGTCAGAAGTGCGCGTCATCGAGGAATCAGCCGCCGACCCAACCATGCCGGCGGGCCGCAAAACGGCGCCGTCCGCTGTTTGTTCCCGGTGCCAGCGTCCTCCCATGAGCGAGAGGTAGGCGTTCAGGTTCATGGCTTTGTTGGCTTCGTGGGAAAGGCTCGCGAACCGCTTCCGCTCGAACGTGGATACGCGGGCGTTGAAGATCCAGGTAAGCCGAGCGTACAGCTGAGCGATACGTTCCGGGCTGGGCGAGGTCTGCTGTGCGTGAGCGGCAGTCAGTGCAAGAATCACGAGGCGCAGTTCCCGGGCCAGGCCCATTAGGACCAGATCGACGAAGAACTCATCGACGTGGTCTTCCACTCTCTCTGTCTCGGCCATCGCTTCGAGCCACCCGGCCGCGTATTCGTATTCCGCGATCAACCGTTGCACTTCCGTGCCGGCGGCCGAGGTGCCTGCCTCCTCGGTGAGCGTACGACGACGGCGGTAACTCTCGTACGCGGCGTTGACCCTGGCCGCTGGTTCGGCGAGCGTCTCGGTGATCTGCCCGGCGAGCGCGCGGGTTGCCTCGAGGCGCCGGAGTACGTCCGGATCCTTCGGGAAGGGCGGGTCGTCCAGAAGCAGTACGACGCTGAGGTCCGGGAATTCTTGCAGGACCGCGGACCACATGGTGCCACGGACCACTCCGGGTTCCTCCGCGTAGGAAGGAATCAATACTGTGACGCCTTCGGAGTACTCGAAGAAGTGCCGGTCCAGTTCCCCGCGTGGAACCCTGCGGTGGTCGCGGAAGCGGGTCAGAGCGCCCTGCCGGGCGGTCAAATACATCAGGGCGGAGAAGGTCAGGAAGGACACCACCACCAGATAGGAGACGGATTCGACGCCGAATCTGAAGCCTGCGCCGGGGTTGTCCACCAATTGTTTGAGCACGGTGGTGATGACGTATCCGACCCAGGCAAGGACGGTAGTCAGGATGCCGATACGACCGAGGACTATCTTCCGCCGTGATGGTGCCGGGTGGACGATCGAGAGCGGTTCGGAGCGTTTTTCCGAACCCCATTGCCGTTTGCGGGCCTTTGTGGCCTGCCCGTCCGCCGTTTCCGTCGCGTCCGCGTGAAGTAACACCATCTGTTCTGCCATGAATCCCCATCCGCTGTCCGTGGGCCCCCAGCGGGCACGCGACGCAGTGCAGGGCGTAATGTGACGCCCTGCACTTCACTGCGCCCCTATGATAGGCGAACGATGTGGATTTCCGACAGGACTCGTCGAAATGCTACGCAAGGTGTGCGGGCTTCAACGGGGCGGGGCACTTCCCCGGACATCCGCGAAGTCCTTTTAGAAGCTCTAGGGGTATCTCTGTGTCGAAACGCTTTCCTGGCCGCCGGCTGTCCGTGCTGCGCCTTGCCGTCTTGTGCGTCGTCGTGGTCGCCTTGATCACGGCGGGCTACCTCGGCCTTCGCAATGTCCAGGATGTCAATGCTGCGGCATCCATGCCTTCGGTGTTTTCCGGCTACGTGGATGTGACTGCGACGCCGAAGTTCGCGTTCGAAGATCCGGTTGAGCCCAATGCAAAGGCCGTGGTGCTGTCCTTCGTCGTAGCCGATCCCAAGCAGGGCTGCGCCCCCTCCTGGGGTGCGGCATACAGCCCTGACCAGGCAGGTTCCGATCTTGACCTTGACCGGCGGATCGCCCGGCTCCGCCAGCTCGGCGGTACTGCCGCTGTTTCCTTCGGCGGCCTGAGCAATACGGAGCTTGCGGTGTCTTGCAAGGATCCGAAAGCTTTGGTGGACGCTTACCGGCAGGTTGTGAATCGCTACGACGTCACCACGATCGATCTCGATATCGAAAGCGGCGCACTCAGCGACACGGCCGCGGCCGACCGACGCGCACAGGCCATTTCCGCTCTTCAGAAGGAGCGTAAGGCCGCAGGCAAGCCCCTTGCCGTTTGGCTGACCCTCGCGGCTGACCCGAATGGCCTCACTCCTCAAGGCAAAGAGGTCGTGTCGCACACCTTGGCCGGCGGAGTGGAGCTGGATGGCGTGAACATCATGACGATGGATTTCGGCGCCAGTAAGCCTGCTGCGTCGAGCATGTCCCAGGCGTCGGTATCGGCAGCGGAGGCCGCCCATGATCAGCTCGGTGCCCTCTACCGCGGCGCTGGAGCCGATCTGGGCAGTGAAACCCTTTGGCGCAAGCTCGGCGTGACCGTCATGATCGGCCAGAACGATACTGCCGGCGAGATCTTCACGCTCAGCGACGCGACGGCTATGAACAGCTTCGCCAAAGCCAAGGGCCTCGGCAGGTTGTCGATGTGGTCCATGAACCGCGACCGGACGTGTAGCCCCAATTACCCTGACTTGGGCAAGGTCTCGGATGGCTGCAGCGGGATCAACCAGGGGTCTCAGCTGTTTTCCGCGATGCTCGCCAATGACGTAGCGCTTCCTGCGCAAACGGTTGTTCCTTCGGCTACGGCCACCGCCGCCGCGGTTCCCACCGACGATCCGTCAACGAGCCCCTACCCGGTGTGGAACACCTATGCGGCGTATGCTGCCGCGGACAGGGTGGTGTGGCATGGCAGCGTCTACGAGGCAAAATGGTGGACTCGCTCGGATGTTCCGGACAACCCGGTGTTGCAGGGCGGTGCTACCCCTTGGAAGCTCGTGGGCCCGGTGTTGCCAGGAGACAAGCCCAGCCCCAAGGTTACGGTGCCTGCGGGTACTTTCCCGGCATGGGTGCCTGAAACGGTTTACCACCAGGGGGATCGTGTCCTCTTCGAAGGATCAGCGTTCGAAGCCAAATGGTGGACCCAGGGAGCCAGCCCGGAAGCCGCAATCCAAAGCGCTCCGGACTCCCCGTGGGCGAAACTGACCACGGCCCAAATCCAGAGCCCAGGACCCGCAACATCAAAGCCAACCCCCTGAAATTGAGCGCGAACTGGCAGCTAATGACCTCAAAATTGTCGCCAGAGGGCATCTGCTGCCACTTCGCGCCAGGCGCTAGCGTTACCGGGTCTACCGTCGAAGAGCTATGACGACGACGGCGACAGTCGCCAGTGCGAGGACCCCCAGTCCCACGTAGGCAAGCACCTGAAGGCGCTGTTTCCGAATTTCCCGCTTCGATTCCCTGGCCGACAGCCCTATCATGACTTTGTTCCCCATAGAGGGAAGAGTACGCCACGATTGTTTAGTGCAGGCCTCGAGGGAAACGTCGTGGAGCGGGATCGGCTAAACCGGCAAGGAAACGGACACCCCATGGCCAGTACTGGTCGGCCCACCCCAGCGAAGACCACCGGGCACGGGCTGTTGCTGCGCCGTGGTCTGCGTCTGGAGTACGCCACCCTGGGCTGGAACGTAGTGGGCCTCGGTGTCCTGGCGGCTGCCGCGATCAGCGCGGGTTCCCCGGCATTGGCCGGCTTCGGCTTGGATTCGCTGATTGAGATTTTCGCGTCCGTCGTGGTGGTGTGGCAGCTCAGGGGCGTTCACCAGGAGCGGGAAGCCCGGGCGATGCGGCTGATAGGGGCGGCCTTCGCGTTCCTTGTGGCCTACCTGCTGATCCAGTTGGCCGTTGTGTTTGCCACGGGGATCCGGCCTGCCACCTCGGGGCCGGGCATCGCGTGGACGGCCCTGACGTTCGTGGTCATGCTCGCCTTGGCGTGGGGCAAGATCCGCACGGGCCGCGACTTGGGGAATCCGGTGCTCAGCGCGGAGGGAAAAGTGACCCTGGTGGATGCCTACTTGGCCGGCGCAGTGTTGGCCGGTCTGGTCCTTAACGCCTTGTTTGGCTGGTGGTGGGCCGATCCGCTGGCGGGGGTCGTGATCATCTACTACGCCGCCAGGGAGGCCCGCCACGCCTTCAAACACACCACGCTTTAGTGGTGCGCCTGCGTTTCCTGGAGCCGCTTGATGAACCAGCGTGATTGTTCGGGCCCGTAGGGCAGGACCGGGATCGCTTTGGTGGCGTCCGACGGCGTGTCCCGGATCGACTGCATCGCTTGCCGTACCGCGGTGGACATGGTGTCCGCCATGGTTTTTACGAATTGGTCGCTGCAGGGTTGACCGTGGCCGGGGACGAGGAATTCGTAGCGGTGGCGCAGGGCCGAGATGTGCCGCAGCACGTCTGCCCAATCCTCCGGGTACGAGTCCTCGAACGACGGGTGCGCGCCGTGTTCCACGAGGTCTCCCGCGAAGAGGGTGCTTGGCGTGCCCACCAGGAGGTCGCCGTCGGTATGGCCGCGGCCCAGGTAGAACAAGGTGGCGGTCAGTCCGCCCAGGTCAACCAGGACGGGCTGGTCCTTGACGATCGCGTTGGGGATGACGAGCTCGACGGCGTCGCCCTCGCCCGCTGCCATCTCCGGTTCGGTGGCGGAGACGAAGCGGCGCTGGTGGTCGCCGTCGTCGTCGATTGTTGCCGCACAGTTGACGTGCCCCCAGAACTCCGTGACGCCGTCGTCCGCAAAGACCGCGTTGCCGAAGTAGTGGTCGTAGTGGGCGTGGGTGTTCACGACGACCAGCGGCAGCTGGGTCTTTTCGCGGACCGCGGCGAGGATCTGCCGGCCTTGGCGGGGGCCGCAGCCGGTGTCGATCACCATGGCCCGTTCCGTACCTACTACAAGGCCGGTGTTGAGCAGGCACCCTTCGGTCTCCAACACGTAGTTGTCTGGGCCGACTTCGAGCCATGCTGACATTGTTTCTCCGTCTTCAGTTGCGTTCCGGCGGTGTTCAGGCCTCGATTCTACCCACGTACGGCTGACAGGAACGTGAACTTGGCGCGCGTCCACAGGACGGACAAGTTGGCCGTGGCTGTTTCGTCTCAATGCAGGGCGAGGGGTTGGTTCGCCTGTAGCATTCCCCTTGTTTGCAGGTCCCGGGCTCAGTGGAAGCTGAAAGCTAAAGGAATAATTCATGTCGACGCAGAATCCGTCCGTTCTGGCACTCCAGGTGCTGGGAATTATCGATGAAGTCTTGGCGGACTCTTCCCAGGCGACCGAGGCAGTGCGCGAACAACTTCGCTGGCACGTTGCAGCCCATCCGGGGCATCCGGAAGAGGCTCTGCTGGAACATTTGACTTCGCTGAGGCAGCAACATCAGGACCCGGCTGTGGAGAACCCGCTTACTCTCGTGGCACAGCCGTCCGAGCAGCCTGGCAACGCGCGGCTGGAGGCGGTGCTCAGGGACCGGATGCTGATGACCGCTTTCCAGCCGGTTTTCAACCTCACCACTTCTGCGGTGGTGGGGGCAGAGGCTCTGACCCGTTTCGTCAGCGACGGCGGAGACCCAGCCGATTATTGGTTCGCAGAAGCCGAGGACACGGGGCTCCGCACGGATCTTGAATTCGCGGCGTTGGAGTCGGGGCTCAAGGCCGCAGTGGATCTGCCGCCCCACCTTTTCGTTGCCTTGAAGCTCTCCCATTCGGTCTGCCTGGATCCGCGCCTTCCTTCGCTTTTCGATGAAACTCCGGTGTCGCCTGCACGGATGGTCCTTGAAATTTCCGGACAGTTCCCGCCGGACCAGACTGCCGAGCTCGACGCCGCGGTAGCTCCGCTGCGCAGTTCCGGTGTGCGGTTGTCCATCGAAAATACGGGTTCGTACTTTGCTGCGGTTCGCCATATCCTTCGGCTCAAGCCGGAGATGATCAAACTGGACCGGAGCCTGACGGCGGGCCTGGACCAGGATCCCCTTCGGCAGGAACTTGTCGAGGCGGAGGTCGGGTTCGCGCGCGACGTCGGTGCGGTCTTGAGCGCCCAACGCATCGAAACGGGGGCGGAGCTCGCCGCTATTGCCAGGTTGGGGATTACCGTGGGACAGGGCTTTCACTTGGGGCGGCCCTCGGTCCAGCCCGGCGACTGGGCCATGTGGGCCGGGCGCAACGGGCATCTGACCTTCCCGGGGCCGAGCGGCATGCTGGCTTAGCAGGCTGAGTTCGGCACGGGGCAACGGGCGACGTCGGCGCTGACCTCTTGCTTCTCTCGCTGCCTTCTGCTTCTCTGGCACTACCGGGCCGCCGACGTGCTACTTCCGGTGCGCACCGTGCCCGGTTGAAGGGACGTGAGACCACTATGACTTCTCTGTGGCTGGACGCGCGCGAGGCTTCCGGAGGCGGCACGAGCCCGGATGAATTCACCCCCGGGAACAGTTACGACGCCGTGGTGGTGGGCGCCGGAATCACGGGCTTGGTGACAGCTCTCATGCTGGCCCGGACCGGGAGCACCGTCATGGTTCTGGAGGCCCGGCATGTGGGCGCAGTCAACACCGGCAACACCACGGCCAAGTTGAGCTTGTTGCAGGGCACCGCCCTGTCCGCGCTCCGTAGCCAGTACTCGGTGAATGTGGTCCGTGCCTATGTGGACGCGAACCGGGCGGCGCAGAAGTGGTTGCTGGACTACCTCGAGGGGCGGGGCGTGCCGTTCCAGTATCGGGATGCCTACACTTTCGCCACGACGCCGGCGGGCGCGGAACGGCTCCGCGCGGAAGCAACGGTGGCCCGGGCTGCCGGGCTCAACGTGAAGTCAACGCAGGAGACCGGGCTGCCGTTCGCCGTCGACGGCGCCTTGCGGCTGGCGAAGCAGGCCCAGTTCAATCCCATGGACGTGTTGGACGCGCTGGCCGCGGATGTTCGGGCTGCCGGCGGGAGCATTGTGGAGGGCGTGCGGGTCATGAACGTCCACAACGGCAATCCCTTGACGGTGGTCACCAGGCGAGGCGAGGTCCGGGCCCACCACGTGGTGCTGGGTACCGGGACGCCTATCCTGAATCGCGGGCTCTATTTCGCCAAGCTGCGCACCAACCGCTCCTATGCCGCGGCGTTGCGGCTGCCGGAAGGCATGAGCCCGCCGCCAGGAATGTACCTTTCCGCGGAGCCTCCCACCCGCTCGCTGCGGGACTATCCAGTGCCCGACGGCGGGGCGTTGCTTCTGGTGGGCGGGTTCGGGCATGCGGGTGGCCGGGAGCCGTCGCCCCAGGCCCATGTGGACGAAATGCTTGCGTGGGCCCGGCAGTATTATCCGGGTGCGGAGGTGACGCACACCTGGTCTGCCCAGGACTACCAGGCCACCAATCTCATGCCGTTCTTCGGCAAGCTTCCGCGGGGCCATGGCAGGATCCTGTTCGGGACCGGCTACAACAAGTGGGGCATGACCAACGGTGTGGCGGCGGCGCTGGACATCACGGCCACGATCCGCGGCGAAAAGCTGGAGTGGGCCCACACGATCCACCACCGGATCACGTCCCCTCGCGGCGCCGCGTCCACGATTTCGGTCAATGTGGAGACGCAACGGCAGAATTTCCGGGACAAGGCAGCCTTGAAGGAATTGCCTCCCATCACGGAGGAAACCAGTCCTGCCGAGGGCACGGGTGTCACCGGGCTTTTCCATGGGAAGCCTGCGGCTGTCTGCACGGTGGATGGCGTGGTGTGCCGGGTGTCCGCGGAATGTGCGCACTTGGGTGGCATCCTGCGCTGGAACGACGCCGAGAGGTCCTGGGACTGCCCGCTGCACGGCTCGCGGTTCTCTGCTGCGGGCAAGCTCCTGGAGGGACCGGCGACGCATAATTTGTTCAAGTTGCAGTAGGGGCGGGGCGCGTTCAGACCGTCGACGAGCTCGTCAACAGCCAGGTGATGAGTTCCGCAATCCCGAGCATCGGCAGGCACAGGATGAGGTTGATCCGTTTGTTGTCCCTCAGGACGGCAACGAATTCCCGCAGAAAGGCGCCGGGTACGTAGTATCTGGCGGTTGGAGCGCCTACTACCGCAGCATCGATGCCATGCCGACGGGACAGCAGGGCGGCCCGCGGAGCGTGATAGTTGTTGGTGCACACAAGCAGTGGCCCGTGGACACCCCTTGCCTTAAGCAAGGCCACGGAATACTCGAGGTTTTCGCGAGTATTCGTAGCCCGGTTCTCCTCCAGCACGTGCACGCCCGCGACGTCTTGAGTCAGGAGGTACTCCTTCATGGCTGCGGACTCCGGCCTCGGTTCATCGAAGCCCTGTCCCCCGGAAGGAACCAACAGAGGCTTGGCGTGAGTGCCGGCGTTGTATATCTCCAAGGCCTTGTTCAGCCGGGCGGCGAGCAGCGGGGGTACCTTCCCGCCGATGAGACCGGAGCCCAGGATGATGATGGCGGCCGGGTTCGGGTCAAAGCGCGCCTTGGAATACAACAGCGCGTAACCGAGGAAAGCCACGAATGCGCACCCCACATATGCGGCCAGGAAGAACCCCAGTACCGCGAACCCGTAGAGCGCAGGGTGTCGCTCGTCCTTGAGCAAAAGGAACGCCGCCACAGGCGTGAGTATCACGGCCAGTCCGACCGCGAAGGGCAACAGGCTGCTGATCCCGGGGCCTTCCTTCCGGATCATCGTGACTCCGTTCGCGATCAGGAACCCGGCGAACACCAACGCACACAGCGGTGGGCAAAGCAGCGCACCGACGTACAACAAGGTGGACGCCAGGCCGAAGGACGCGAGGAAACCAGAGAGGAAACCCAGACAGGCCAGCAGTAGGAACCACACCGCGGCGACGAGCAGCACGCCGTTTCGCAGCCGCCGCTTGTCTGAGCGGTATGAGGCAAGGAAGAGCACAGCGAAGAGGAGACCAAGGACCAAGCTCAGCATTTTCAACCTTCCAAGGATGCAGGGCACATGCTGGCTGTCTGGCACGTGCCCTACGGGACCATCATCGAAGAAGGGACCGCGCATTTCCTGTCCGGCCCATCGACTGCCGCTTGTAGTAGTGCCAAGGTGCGGGATGGTGACGTCGCTGGCGGAACCCGCCGGATCCCGGCGTGGAAGGCTTGGGCAGCTTGCACGTCATTGTTGCAAGGAGTGAATTCGCCCCGGGCGGTTAGTCGCCGGGGCGTACGGGCTCATTGCTGCCCGATTCTCCATTCGAATTTCGGTCAGCGTCGTCACAATCACTGCAGCGACCAACGAATTGATGAGGGCAGTCGGGCCGGCCCTCGCCCTCCCCGCAGAGCAACGTAACTTTCATTCCCGCAGCCTAGTCCCACGCGCGGGCTCGGGCAAAGGCCTCGGTGTGCCACGGACGATCAGTTGCTTGCAGTAGACGGGCCATGCACTGATACGTCTCAGCGTCAGCAGCTAGTAGTCTTGGATCCAGTGCAGCGAAGCCGCCCACATCCCGCTTTGGCCAGAGGACGGTATGACTCTTCTCCGCGATAACGAAACAAAGCCCACGCAGCCCAAGCGTTGGAAGCGCCGGCTTCGCCAGGCATTGACTGTGATCATCGCCTTCGTGACCGTCTGGGCCATTGCCGGCATCTTTCTTTATGTTGCACCCCCTGCTGACGAACCCCAACACGCGGATGTGCTGTTCGTCCTGGGGCCGCCGGATCAACGCATGGCCTACGCCGAACAGCTGATGCAACAGGGGTATGCACCCACGCTTGCGGTCTCAAGTCCAGTAGGGAAAGACGGCAGATTCGCCGCAAAGGTATGTGGCGCTCAGCGCTCGTACCGGATTATCTGCTTCAACCCAGATCCGTTCACCACGCAGGGCGAAGCACAGGCACTGAAAAAGCTGTCCGCCCAGTACGGGTGGAAAAGCGCGGACGTTCTCACCGTCCAGTTCCACGTCACCCGGGCAAGAGTGATTATGGGCCGCTGCTACGGAGGGGAGCTGCACATGGTTGCCGAGCGCAGGAGTTTGCCGCTGATCTCCTTGACCAGCCGTACTGGCTCCTGGGCGTACCAGTACCTCTATCAGACCGCGGCCTTCGTCAAAGTGGCGATCCACCCGGAGTGCTGAAGTCAATGCGTGAGCGCGATGAGTCGAGGGCAGCGCTCCCGGTCGCAATAACCGAACCCCGGGAGGCACCCGGAAATTCAGCGCCGCTATCCTCCCCACATGAGGAACTACAGCACGGGATATCGAGCCTGGGATGAACGACGCGAGCGTCGAATAAGGTTTCGGCGGAAACTGTCCTACGTTGGATTAGGGGTATTGGCTGCCGCCACTATTCTCGTTGTCACGGTTGCTCTCCGCCACTGAAGCAGACGCCCGGGGCGTGCGGCGTCTCCGCCGCGCATTATAGCGCGAGTGTGCCGCCGTCGTATCCATCCGGAATCGTAACCAAGCGGCGCCGGCTGATGAATCAAGGGTCTGCTCGGATAGCCTTCGACTATGGGGGACACGGAGTGGGTTCGGCGGGTGCTGGTTGTTGAAGATCAACCATTCATGCGCGGGCTTGTCGCCGAGGCCTTAAGGAGCGCGGAATTCGAAGTGCGCGCTTGTGCGTCCTCGTCAGAGGCCATATCCATGTTCGCGGCTGTCGATCCTGATGTTCTGGTGACTGACATCGATTTGGGTTCCCGGCCCAACGGGGTCGAGCTGGCGCACGTCGCGAAGGCTCTCTCGCCGGGGTGCGCCATCGTCTTCCTTACCAACTATCCGTCGGAAACTCCCTTTTCCGAGTTACCGGCGGGATCAACCTTCGTCAACAAGGGGTCCCTTGACTCCGTGGACGGCCTCATCAGTGCAGTGAACTCGACCCTGGTAGAGCTTGCCGTCACGGTGGCTCCCCCTTTGGCGTCGGACGCGGCAAAGATCGGCGCTCTGACCCGCGTACAGCTGGATACCCTCCGCATGATCGCGGAGGGCTGGTCGAACGCTGAAATCGCCAAACAACGGGGAAGCAGCATCCGCTCCGTGGAGAAGGCTGTTTCGCGCACGTTCGAGGCCTTGGGCCTGAACCGAAGTCCGAGCGTCAATGCGCGGGTTGCCGCGGCAACGCTGTACGCGCGCACGTTTGGGTGGCCGGTTCCTGCCGATAGCGATACATGAGCGGCCGCTCCCCTGCGCACTGGGCCCGGGGTGTCGGCGGCAAGAATGCCCTGAGCCTCTGGTCGTGGCTTCTGACCGTGCCCTTGGCGCTGACGGTCATGAACATGTTCGATGGATCGAACGCGCTGGCTCAGACCGAATCGATCACGCTGGTTGGCGGAGGCTCCGGCATGGCGATCGTGCTATTCGTGCACGTCATGCTTGGTCTTTTGGGGATACTCCTCCGCCCTTTGATCACAGCACGGCCGAGCCTTAAAGGCCGAATGGCGACGGCGTTTGGCATCTTCGCATTATTGGGCGCCTCCCGCGCTCCCTTGGTGGTTTGGGCCGCGGAGGCCCTGAATATCGCAGACCTCAGCGAAGATCTCTGGGCCCGTATCCTCATCAACACCGTGATGGCCTTGGTCTTCCTCTCGGCGATCGCGATTCTGGCAGACTCCATCCGCGGCCACGCCGTGCTTGAACGCCGGCTCCGCGCCGCCCAGGCTGCGATCGAGGGGCAGCAAGGGTTCGATGAAAACCGGCTGCGCTCGATCCGTTCCCACTATGTCGCCGAACTTTCCAAGCGCCTTGACGCGGCCTTGGCTCCCTGGATGATGACAACTCTCGACAGATCCTCGGCCTCACTCCTGCTGCGGACGATCTCCGATGAGGTGGTCCGCCCGATGAGCCACGAACTCTTCCATGACCACACACCTTGGCCGCTTGAGACGGCCCCTCCGCGGCCGCCTTCCCGGGCAGAGCGCGCGCCGGGACTGGCGCATTTGATCCAAGCTGCGCCGATCGCATTGCCTGTCCTGCTCTTCGCATCACTCATTGCAGTGCGTCTGTTGACGGAATACGGGGTCCTCTTTCTGCTGGTTCAGTGGGTTGTGGGCGGAGGCATTCTGCTCGTCGGGAACGCCGTGGCTGCCCGGACGGTATGGAGGATCACCAGTCCCTTGTGGCGAATTTCCGCCATGACCCTCTGCTATGCGGGTACGGCTGCAGTTGGCGCCTCGGTGACCTGCCTACTTCAGGGCGCGTTCGGCTTTGCCCCGTTCTTCTACTGGTCCGCCATCTGGACCTATCCGTTGACTGCGCTCACTGTGGCGGTTATTCGAGCTGCTGAGAGTCAACGACGGCGGCATGAGGTCAGGCTGGCACACTCGCTGAATGAGCAACTCAAGCTTGCAGACCGCGCGCACCGAAAGCTGCTTCACACCCGCCGGAGGGTCGCTCGGATTCTGCACACCAACGTCCAGGGGAACCTGGTCTCAAGCGCCCTCGCTTTGGCTGTCCCTGGAGGGAACCACCCAGCAGAGGATCTTGCCCCGCAGCGCGTGAGTGACATCCTGACGCGTGCCATGGCTACTGCGCAGAGTGAAATCTTGGAGGAATCATCCGGGCAGGAGAGGCACGCCGCATCCAGTATCCGGGACCTGCTGAATACCTGGGGGCGCGTGCTGGAGCTTGAATGCGACATCGGCCCTGGAGTGTGGGCCCTATGCGACGAGGACCCCGCCAGGGCCGAGGCAGTCATCGAGGTATTCTCAGAAGGCTTCACCAACGCCATCCGCCACGGCGAACGGCGCCATGTCCGCGTCACAATGTCTGCCCAAGAGTCGCAGCAGGCACCAGCGGCTGCGGGCACCGGAGCCATTCACATTTCCATCAGCTCCCCTGGCCGGCTCCGGCGCCAGAACCGCCCCAGCCTCGGGATGACGACGCTTCAGGCCCTGTCCACGGAAGTAACGCTCGGCGAGCATGGCGACGATGTGGTCCTGCGGGTGTCGCTTCCATGAGCCCCGGGCTCTAAGGCATCCTTAGCCTGGCGGTTCAATGGGTGAGCGCGATGGTGGACACAGCCACGGCGACTACGAAGAGCGCACCGACCCCCACAAGAACGAACAGATCCTGACGTGTCCTCCGGTGCCGCTTGCGTCGCCAGCCCGAACGGTATCCCCCATTGTTCATGACGTTAGGCTAGGGCCGCCCCCAGAGACGCCTTAAGAGTGGTCGGTACTTGTTTTGGTGGATCTGATGTCGAGTTGATGCTCCGCGGAAGTCGGGCTTACAAATCCGCCAGCACCGTCCCGGGGTTCTCGATCGCGTCGGCGACATACCGGAGGAACCCGGCAGCGGTCTCGCCGTCACACACCCTGTGATCGAACGCGAGGGTCAGCTCCGTGACCTTGCGGACTGCGAGCTGGCCGTCCACCACCCAGGGCTTGTCGATGATGCGGCCCACGCCAAGCATGGCTACTTCGGGGTAGTTGATGATGGCTGCTGAGCCGTCGACGCCGAACACTCCGTAGTTGTTCAGCGTGAACGTTCCGCTGGCCAATTCAGTCGGGCTTGCCTTGCCGTCACGCGCGACGGCGGTGAGCCGGCGGATCTCCGCGTCGAGTTCGCGGGCGCTCATCAAGTGGGCGTTTCGGACCGAGGGAACCACCAGTCCGCGGTCGGTCTGAGCGGCGAAACCAAGGTTGATGCCGTCGAACGCGACGATCTCTTGCATCTCGCCACCTGCAGTGTCCTCAGTAGTGACGATTCGGGTATTCAACTCCGGGAATTTTTTTAGCCCAGCTGTGACAAAACGGGCGATGAAGGCGAGCAGCCCGGGGGTACCGTGCGCGTCCTTCTTTTTGAGTTCTGCGCGCATTTCGAGAAGGGCAGTTGCGTCAACGTCCACCCAGACGGTCGCCTCAGGGATCTCGGACCGGCTGCGGGTCATGTTCGCGGCAACTGCCTTGCGGACTCCACGGACGGGTGTCCGCGAGGCAACAGGCAAACCAGTCCGGGCGTCCCGCACCCCTGCCGAAGGCTCGACGTCGGCGGCTGCAGCGGCCGGAGCAGGCACCTCCGCAGGCGCGGTCTCGCGCACCGCACCACCGATGGCAGCTTCAACGTCTCGGCGGAGGACGAGTCCGCTCTCCCCCGAACCCGGCAATGCATCGAGCGAGACCCCATGGTCCCGGGCCATCTTCCGCACCAATGGGGAAATCACGGCGGAAAGCTTCCCGGGAATCCGGGTGCGGGACAACGCGAGTTCGGCAAAGTCAGGCGCCACGGCAACAGCAGACGGTACAGCAACAGAAGAACCCAAAGCTTTCCGCGGCCGGGTACGGCGAGCCTCGCCGCCTCCGGAGGTGCCGTAGCCAATGAGCACGTTCCCGGATCCGGCTTTCTCCTCGGTCCGGTAGGTCTCGGCGGCAATCGACGCGGCTGGCGCCTCGGTGACCTCTTCTTCGAGGGCCGCGGCCTTGGGCTCAGCCGGCACCGAAGCACCAACAGGAGCCACAGAGATCAGCGGCTTCCCGACGTCGAGCGTTTGGCCGGCTTCGCCGTGCAGCTCGGCGACAATGCCGGCGTACGGGGAGGGCACCTCCACCATGGATTTGGCGGTTTCGACCTCGGCGATCGGCTGGTCCACGCGGATTTCGTCGCCCACGGCCACGAGCCAGTTGACGAGTTCGGCCTCGGTGAGGCCCTCCCCCAGGTCCGGAAGCAGGAACACCTGCATATCTGCGCTCATGGTCAGTTCTCCCATTGAAGGTCGTCAACGGCGTCGAGGATGCGGTCGACGCTTGGCAAGTAGTAGTGCTCCAGCTTCGGAGCCGGGTAGGGGACGTCGAAGCCGGTCACGCGGCGGATGGGCGCGGCGAGGTAGTGGAAGCAGCGTTCCTGGACGCGGGCCACGATTTCGGACGAGACCGAGGCGAATCCGTGGGCTTCGGCGATGACCACGGCGCGGCCGGTCTTGCGCACGGAGGCGCAGACGGTTTCGTCGTCGAAGGGCACGATCGAGCGGACGTCGATCACTTCGAGGGAGCGGCCCTCTTCAGCGGCAGCAGCCGCCGCGGCGAGCGCCGTGGGGACTGACGGCCCGTAGGCGATGAGGGTCGCGTCAGTGCCGGGGCGCGCGACGGCGGCACGGCCTTCGCTGCTGGATCCCGCCGCAGCGTTCGCAGAGTGGTCGGCGCGTAGGGCACCGAGGTCTACCTGGTCTTTGGACCAGTAGAGCTTCTTGGGTTCCATGAACATGACCGGGTCATCGGAATCGATGGCTTCGCGGAGCATGCGGTAGCCGTCTGCCACGGTGGCCGGGGTGTAGACCTTCAGCCCGGCGGTGTGGGCGTAGTAGGACTCGGAGGAATCGCAGTGGTGTTCCACGCCGCCGATCCCGCCCGCGTACGGCACTCGGATGACCATGGGTAGCTTGACGGCGCCCTTGGTGCGGTTGTGCATCTTGGCAACGTGGCTGACGATCTGTTCGAAGGCGGGGTAGGCGAAGGCGTCGAATTGCATCTCGATCACGGGGCGCATTCCGTTCATGGCCATGCCCACGGCCATGCCGACGATTCCGGATTCGGCGAGGGGCGTGTCGAAGCAGCGCTGTTCTCCGAAGGTGGCCATGAGGCCGTCGGTGATCCGGAAGACGCCGCCCAGGCGGCCGACGTCTTCGCCGAACACCAGGACGGAGGGGTCGGCTTCCATGGCGTCGGCCATCGCTGTGTTGAGTGCTTTGGCCATGGTGATGGTTTGGGGACCGGAGGCTTCGGCTACTGCCGCTGCGCTGGCTGCGGCGCTGGCGGTGGCGGAGCTGACGTCGCCTGTGGCTGCGCGCTCGGTGGCCTCAGAGGATGTGGTGACGGCGGAGCTCATTTGCCTGCTTCCTTCTGGCTGGATGCCTCACGGGCGAGTTCATCGGCGAGCAGGGCGGACTGCTCCTTCAGTTGCGGGGTGGGGGTGGAGAAGACGTAGCGGAAGAGGTTCTGCGGGTCTACCGGAACGTCCTCCCCCAGGCCGGCGCGAAGCTGCGAAGCAACGGATTCGGCCTTTGCTGCTATCCGGGAGGAACCTTCGTCGTCGAGCAGTCCACGGCCGGTGAGGTATGACGTCATGCGGCTGATGGGGTCCTTGGCGGTCCATTCGGCCACTTCGCTGTCTTCGCGGTAGCGGGTGGCGTCGTCAGCGTTGGTGTGGGCCTGCATGCGGTAGGTGTGGGCTTCGATGAGGAGCGGGCCGGAACCTTCGCGGGCGAGCTTCACTGCCCGGTCAAGTACGGCGAGCAAAGCGACCAGGTCGTTGCCGTCCACGCGCTCACCGGCCATGCCGTAGCCCACAGCTTTGTGGGCCAGCGACGGCGCCACGGACTGGTGGCTCAAAGGCACCGAGATGGCGTACTTGTTGTTCTGCACGAAGAAAATCACGGGCAGGTGGAAGACGGCTGCAAAGTTGAGCGCTTCGTGGAAGTCTCCTTCGCTGGTGGCACCGTCTCCGCACATTGCCAACACCACGGTGTCTTCTCCGCGCAGTTTGGCGGCATGGGCAACGCCGACTGCGTGCAGCAGCTGGGTGGTCAGCGGAGTGCACTGGATGCCCACTTTGTGTTTGGTGGGGTCGTAGCCGCCATGCCAGTCGCCGCGGAAGATCGTCATGGTCTCTACCGGGTCTACGCCGCGGGACATGATTGCGACGGCGTCACGGTAGGTGGGGAAGAGCCAGTCGCCTTCGCTCAGGCACAGGGCGGCTGCTACCTGGCATGCCTCTTGGCCGTGGCTGGACGGGTAGACGGCCATGCGGCCCTGCCGTACGAGGGCGGAGTTCTGGTCGTTGACGCGGCGTCCGACCACGAGCTGTTCGTACGCTGCCATGAGTTCGGCGTCGCCGGGGATGGGATATTCGTGGCCGGGTTCGGTGCCTTGCTCTGTTTCGGGCTTGAGTGAGCCGGTGGGGTCAACCATCTGGATCTGGTGGCGGGCGGGCAGCATGTAGTCTTCCACGCTGATTCCGAACTTGCGCCGCACTTCGGAAGCCTGGTCATTCGTTGCGGTGTCGTCCGGCCGAGCGTCAGCCAGACCTTGGGCCTTATGGTCTGCGGAGATCGTCATTGGTCCGTCCTTCTGTATCCACTATTTGTCTTCAGTATGTTCCTTGGAGAAGTTTCGTATCCAGCTCTGGGCAGAATCTTGGAAAAGCTTGCAGAAAAGTTCTATTCTGGAAGACGAATTGCAAATGTGAGTTGGGTAACGGGCTCGCACTGTGGACGAATTGGAGATGCGATGGCCGAGGTCGAGGCGGATCAAGTGGAGGTTCCCTTGGACCAGGTGGACAGGGACATCATTGCCGAGCTGACGCGGGACGGCCGGATGTCGGTCACCCAGGTGGCGGAAAACGTCCACATCAGCCGGGCGCATGCCTACTCCAGAATCTCCCGGCTAACGGGCGAAGGCGTGCTCACCAAGTTCACGGCCTTGGTGGATCCCATCAAGGCCGGCTTGAAGTCATCGGCCTATGTGACGCTCAAGGTGCAGCAGCATTCCTGGCGCGAGCTACGGGAGGAACTTCGGCTCATTCCGGAGGTGCAGCACATCGCGTTGGTGGGCGGTGATTTCGACGTCATCCTGCTGGTACGCGCCACAGACAATATTCACCTGCGCAGGGTCATCTTCGACCGGCTGCAATCGATGCCGGGGGTGCAGGACACGCAGACGTTTCTGGTGTTCGAGGATCTGGATACGCGGTAGGGCGGGAGTCTGGCTCGACGTAGGTTTCAAGCTGCATCGAGCACTACCGAGACAGCGCCAGATAAACCACCACCGCTGTGACCAACAACAAGACGATCAACCCACCGATCTTGAACCGGGGACTGCCCCGGCTTTTGTTGACTCGGGGTCTTAGGCCGCTGTGAGCGCGGTCCGGTTGATTGTTTCATATTCGATGGGCGTGAGTTTTCCCAGCCGTCTTTGGCGTCGCCGGCGGTGGTAGGTTCTTTCGATCCAGGTCGTGACGGCCAGTCGGAGGTCCTTCCGGGTGAGCCACCGCTGACGGTCCAGGACGTTCTTTTGCAGCAGCGAGAAGAACGATTCCATCGCGGCGTTGTCCGCGCACGCGCCGACCCTGCCCATCGAGCCGGTGAGCCCGTGGTGCCGGAGGGATTCGACGAAGCGGCGGGACCGGAACTGGGAGCCGCGGTCCGAGTGCACCACGGTCCTTACCGGACGGCGAGTCCGGACTGCGTTCTCCAGCGCGGCGACGGCCAGCGAAGACTTCATCCGCGAGTCCATCGAGTACCCGACAATCCTGCGGGAATAGACATCCTTCACCGCGCAGAGGCAGAGCTTCCCCTCGGCGGTGGGGTGTTCGGTGATGTCTGTCAGCCACAGCTCGTTCGGCGCCGCAGCGGTGAAGTCACGTTCCACCAGGTCGTCGTGAACCGGCGGCCCGGGTCTGCGGTTCAGGCCACGTTTCCTGGAGAAGACCGACCAGATGCCGTGGTCCCGGCACAAGCGCTGGACCCTGTTCTCGCCCGCCGTGACGCCCTTCTCCGGGAGCTCGTCGGCGATGAAACGGCATCCGAATGCGGGATCGTCGACGTGGATGTCCAAGGCGGCGTTGACCAGGTGCGCATCCGCCCAGTCCGTTCCGTCACCGGGCTGGCTCTCCACCGGTAATAGCCTTGCTTGCTGAATCCCAACACCCTGCAGGTCACCGCCACGGGAACACCGTCGGCGGCAAGGTCCGTAACCAGCGGGTAGATCATTTTGGGTTGATGTCCCTGGCCAGGTAGGCGGCAGCCCGGCGCAGGATCTCATTCTCCTGCTCCAACAGGCGGTTCCGCTTCTTCAATTCCCGCATCTCGGCAGACTCCGCCGCCGCCGGGCCGGCCCCGGTTTCCTTGCGCTCGGCGATGGCGATCCAGCGTTTCAAGGTCGTGACCGATAGTCCGAAATCCTTCGCAATCTGCGCCAGCGGCGCCTCACCCTTGCAGGCCACATCAATAACATCCTGGCGGAACTCCGCCCCATAAGCCGTGGGCATGGTCAACATCCTTCCACGAGCACAAGCTCGCTAGGTCAAGGAGTCAACAAAACCGGGGGCAGTCCCCGTTTCCGAGTGGTCTTTCGGTAGGGGTTGATGTCCACGTACGGCAAAGCGTCCTCCAACTCAATAATCCATGTACTCGCCCAAGAAGTGTCTATCGGCAGCCCGGCAGGGCAGGTAATTGCGTCACCCCATGGGATTCCCGCGCGGACTCCTAGCGGTCGCTCGAGTTGGGGTTCGCGAGGGTCTTCGAGCAATCCGCGTGCCTGCTCACCGCTACGCGGCGGTTACCATTGTATTGACCATCGGCCTGTGGCAGCTAAATCCGCAGAAGCCATGACCGGAACCACATAGGGGGCCCACGCTTGGATCTACGCGACTATTTAGTCATTTTGCGCCGAAATTGGATCACGATCGTGGCAGCGACACTGGCCGGATTGCTCGTTGGGGCAAGCGTCGCAATATTGACCAAGCCCACCTACACTGCCGATACTCAGCTTTTTGTGGCGATTCAAGGTTCCGGGTCCATTCAAGAGCTCCAGCAAGGCAACACGTTTAGCCAAGCCCGCATCCAGTCCTATGTCAAGACAGTTTCCACCCCAGTAGTCCTCCAACCAGCCATCGATAGTCTGGGCTTGAATACGACGCCGGAGCGACTGCAATCGCAGGTCAGAGCCACAGCCGATCCAAACACGGTCTTAATCAATATTTCCGTGGTGGACGATTCCCCGTCGCAGGCTGCAGCCATTGCTCAAGCTGTCGCCGCGAGCCTCATAACGGCAGTGGCAAAGCTGGAACGTCCGACATCGACCGCCCCGTCAGTGGTGAGCCTCTCAATTATCAGGCCTGCGACGGCGCCGTCAGTACCATCCGCGCCCAATACACGAACGACTATGCTCATGGGACTCGTCATCGGACTGATTCTCGGTATCGGAATTGCATTTGTTAGGTCTACGCTCGACAACAAGGTTCGCGGCGAGACGGAACTTCGCCGGATAACGGATGTGGCGATTCTCGGCGGTATCGCTCACGAACCCGATGCAGGGAAAAACCCGCTGCTCACCCAGGTACACCATCAAAGCCCGCGCGCCGAATCGTTCAGGCAACTCCGAACGAATCTTCAGTTCGCAAACGTCTCAAGCGGAGCCAAGACACTGACGGTTACGTCGTCCCTTCCCGGCGAAGGCAAGAGCACAACCGCGGCAAACCTGGCTATAGCGCTGGCTGAAACGGGGCATAAGGTATGTTTGGTTGACGCTGATCTGCGACGGCCGATGCTTGACGCATACCTGGGACTGGACCGCAACGCTGGCTTGACAACTGCGCTAGTCGGACAGGCCGATGTGCAAGACCTGCTGCAGCCATGGGGGGATTCCGGGCTCGCAGTGCTGACCTCGGGTCAAATTCCGCCGAACCCCAGCGAACTACTTGGGTCTCGAAATATGGAGGGCCTGATCCAACGACTTGAAGCCATATTTGACTACATTGTGATTGACGCACCGCCGCTTCTCCCAGTCACCGACGCAGCCGTGCTCGCCCAACACACAGGCGGAGTGTTAATGGTTGTGGCTTCACAAGCAGTAAAGGAACAGGACCTTCTCCGGGCGTTGACCACGCTGAAAATGGTGGGAGCGGATGTCCTCGGGATCGTGCTCAACAAATTGCCAGTCAACGGCCCCGATGCCTATGGGTATCGCTACTACAGTCACGAATCGGCCGAATCTGCCAACCGCGATGAATCGCCGGGCCGACGCGCTAGGGGCAGGGCTCTCAACCGAGGATCAAACTCCAAGAGAATGCCATCTTCATCGAAGTCATGAGGATATACAGCAGGTACTAACTTGGGGAATGCCGAGAGCTGTTTCCGCGTGTCTGGTCCCATACCGGGGCGCCCGGATCCGGGATGGTCACGAGTCCATGCCCGGTTGCTGGACTTCGTCCCGGGTCGGTCCGCGAAGGTCTACGGCGACTGGCTCAAAGACGGCGGTTAGGAATTCACCGCTAGCATCCAAACCGCGGCGCTGGATCTGTTCCGCGGCTACGTGAACGCGATCCGCGACGAACTGCCCGAAGCGTCACCGTGCCGGATGCCTTCCATGTCGTGAAGCTCGGATCAGCCATGGTCGATGAGGGCCGCCGCCATGTCCAGCAGGACACCCTGAGCCAGCGGGGCAGCAAGGGCGACCCGATCTACGGGATCCGCCGGACCCTGCAGAGCTGCGCCGAACACCTCACCGATAAACAAGCTCTTGGTCGTCGGTGGTGAATTGAGTTCGTGTCGTTGAAGACAAGGGGCCCGTGGCCCTGCTGGGATGGGTGTGTCTACGATTGCGCGACATCCTCGTCGCGGGCCCGGTCGAAGTGGTCTGGGCCAAGCGGTGATTCTTCTGCGATGAGTATCTGTGCCCGCGGCGGACATTCACCGAGGAGACCGCCCAGGTGCCGCGCCGCGCCCGGTCCACCGGCACCGGCTTCGCGATGCCCTCGTGTCCGCCGTCATCGGATCAGGAAGGGCCGCCGCGGAGACCGCCTCCTCGTTCGGTGTCTCATGGTGGCTCGTGCAGCGGGCTTTGGATTCCGCGGCGCTGACACTGCCTGATGTCAACGCCCTGGCACCGCGGATGCTCGGCATCGACGAACACCGCTACCGGTCCGTGCGGTTCTTCCGCGACCCGGCCACCAAGGCCTGGAAACGGTACGAACCATGGATGACGACCATCGTTGATCTGGACACCGGACAAGTCTTGGGGATCGTGGAGGGCCGTGACAGCGAAGGCGTCGGAGACTGGCTGTTCGCCTGGCCGCTGCATTAGCGGCTGGGCGTGCAGGTCGTCGCGATCGACCCCTCGGCGGCGTTCCGCAAGGCACTGCGGATGTGGCTGCCGCGCACCGCGGTCTCGGTCGACGCGTTCCACCTGGCCAAGCCGGCTCTTCACGGTTCGTGGTGATTGTTCTGCCGTGATGGATGTTCATGCCGCTGTTTTGGCGGCACTGCGCAACAGGATACGCGTTTTGTAGTTGCGTGCGTTGGTGAATCCCCGGCCTGTCCGTTTGATGTGTTTGATGGCTGTGTTGTTGGCTTCTACTTTCGCGGTGGTCGCACCGGTGACAATGAGGACTTCGATTTCTTTCCACCACCGGCAGATCGTGCGCCAGAGCCGGTTCGTTTCCGGCTGCGCGGCTCGTTCGACCAGTTCCTTCAGGTGGTCTTTCGCCGCGGCCGCGTCGGCAAGAGACCCGGTGGCGAGCAGCGTCCGGAGCTGTTCTTTGACCAACCACGCAGTCTGCAGCTTCCCGGTGGCGTCGTCGGTGGCGAACACGGTGCTGAGTCTTTTCCGTGCCCGGTCCGAGAGCGTGTCGGCGCCGCGCAAGAGCAGCCGTCGGTTGGCCCAGACCGGATCGATGGAGCGTCCCCGCCGGCCGTGGACCTGGTGGGTGAGTCGTTGCCGGACTTCGGTGAGCATGTCGTTGCCGAGCTTGACCAAATGGAACGCGTCGACCGAGATTGCTGTGCGCGGGAGCCACATCCGCAGTGCCTTGCGGAAAGCCGCTGACGGGTCGATCGCGACGACCTGCACCCCCAGACGCCACTGCAGCGGCCGGGCGAACAGCCAGTCCCCGACGCCCTCACTGTCACGCCCGTCCACGATCCCGAGCACTTGTCCGCTGTCCAGATCGACAATAGTCGTCATCCAGGGTTCGTACCGTTTCCAGGCGTTCGTTTCGGGATCCCGGAAGAACCGCACGGACCGGTAGCGGTGTTCATCGATGCCGAGCATCCGTGGCGCCAGGCCGTCGACATCGGGCAGTGTCAGCGCCGCGGAATCCAGGGCCCGCTGGACCAGCCACCATGAGACGCCGAACGATGCGGCCGCTTCCGCGGCGGCCCTTCCGGATCCAATGACGGCGGACACGAGGGCATCGCGAAGCCGGCGGGTGGACCGGGCGCGGCGCGGCACCTGGGCAGTCTCCTCCGCGAACGTCCGCCGCGGGCACAGATACTCATCGCAGAAGAATCTCCGCTTGGACCAGATCACTTCGACCGGGCCGGCCACAGGGATGTCACGCAGGCGTTGGGGCCGGCGTGAATGCACGCGGGTACTGATGACGCCACAGCACGGGCACCCGGCCTCGGCCGTGGCTTCGACGCGGACCCGCCGCTGCCCGAAAGCGAGGACCTCAGTATCGGTGACGCGGTAGTCGGGCAGATTGAACAGGGCGGTGGCAGCATCGGGGCGCGGGGAAGTAGGCTCGATCAAGGCTCGTAGCTCCTGACTCTTGATGAATGCGTAGAGAACATCCATCACAGCAGGGCTACGAGCCCTTCAGCTCTCAAGACACGGAATCCGTTTCACCACGAACCACGGAGAGCCGCCAAGCCCGGCAACGACATGCTCACCGAAGTCCGGGAACGGCTCACCCAGCAGGTCCACGGCCGGCGGGGACGTTCCATCGACCCGGTCTGGGCCAACCGGCGGCTGTTCCTGCGCGGCGGCGATACACTCTCGGACCGGGCCCGGAACAGGCTCAGCACCGTGTTCGCTACCGACGACGCCACCGGGAAGCTGCAGGCTGCCTGGTTGGTCAAAGAACAGCTCCGGGCGCTGCTCGCCACCGGGTCTCTTGCCGACGCGGCCGCGGCGAGAGACCGCCTGCAAGGACTGGTCGAACGAGCCGCGCAGCCCGAAACCAACCGGCTCTGGCGCACGATATGCCGGTGGTGGAAGGAGATCGAAGTGCTGATCGTCACCGGTGCGGCAACGGCGAAAGTAGAAGCCAACAACACCGCGATAAAGCACATAGAGAGGACTGGCCGGGGATTCACCAACGCACGCAACTACAAAACGCGTATCCTGTTGCGCAGTGCCGCCAGAACAGCGCCATGAACATCCATCGCGGCAGAACATTCACCACGAATAGTGAAGAGCCTCGAACAAACCAACCATGCCTAATGCGAAGAGTCGGTAAAATGAGCCAAGTCAGGCCCGGAAACCTTTGGGAGACATCTAACCCTTCAAAGCAGTGGAGATGACTTCCAGATATCCATCGATCATGGAACGCTCAGAGAAGCCTCTGAGATGAACTGCTCGCGCAGAACGAAAACGATCGGTGGCCCAAGACTTGGAGTGCCACGCAGCTGCAATCGCATCAGCCAACTGATCGGCGGCGCGCTGCGGGACAACCTTTCCGCACTCGCCTACGGCCTCAGGCAGGCCCCCATCGTCACTCGCAACTACAAAACATCCACTGGCGATTCCCTCTAGTGCAACGATACCGAAAGACTCACGGCAGTGAGAGGGCACCGCCAGGACTTCCGTTTCGCGAAGCTTGGCTCCAATCTCCTCAGCAGTTAACGCCCCGGTGAACAACACACTGCCTTGAAGGCCATAGGATTCCACCGCCTCCGCCAAGGCGACTCTTTCCTGACCATCTCCGACGATTGAACATTGGAATTCGTGACCTCTGTTTCTAAGCTGCGCGAGGGCATCGATCAACACCGCGCATCCCTTTCCGGACACCAGCCTCCCTACAAAAGCAATAGAATTACGAGAACGCTCTTCAGTGCCATTGGAATGGAACGCCTCCGAATTATAGGAGTTGTAAACCAATGTACTCTCGAATGGTAAAGAATCTCGAACCGCACGACTGACTGTTATCGACCTGCAGAACCCTATGATTCGACGCTTAATTATTTCCCGAATACCAATGCGGCCGCTTCCGTCGACTAACCAATTATGCACGGCGAAGACTAGCGGCCTGCGCACAAATAGGGCGGGCCAGAGAAATCTAAGGCAGATATTATTATGAAATACCACGTCGGCCTCGACATATGACCGCCAGGTGCGCAACAACCCTGGACGACGGGTTACCTGGTACTTGCTAAAGGGGTTAGGATCGCCGTCCGAATGGGTCATAACTTCAACTTGCATGCCCGCGGCCACGAAGCCCTCTGCAAGGGCGAGTGAAATAGTCTCAATTCCGCCATAATCGGGGGAAAACCGGTTCGATACCAACAAAACTCTACTCACCAATACATCCTTCTCAACCGAGTCATTGAGTCACTCTTAGAAACTTGTCAACATTTTACAAAATTAAAGAAAATCACTTACTCGTGCAACGCACTTCAACTTGACTCCGTAAGCTAGTTAGCAACCTCTTGGTAGATGGTAGCCAAATTCTCTGCCTGCACATCTAAGTTAAACATTGCTTTTGCTCGAACTCGACCGTTTCGTCCAAGGTTCGCCGAAAATTCCTCGTCCCTAGTTAGCCGAACCAGGTACTGGCTGAGCGTTTGAATATCACCCTCCGGCGCCAAGAGGCCGGTCGTCCCGTGCTCAACGGCCTCCATCACTCCGCCTGAGGCATATCCGACACACGCCAATTCCTGGAGAGCTGCTTCAATAAAAACCATTCCAAACCCTTCCCGCGTCCCGTCCTTAGCCGGAAGAGATGGCCCGCAGAATACGGAATGAGACCTGAGCAAAGCGGGAATTAATCCAGAGTCAACCTTGCCAGTAAATTTGACGGTTAGATGCTTATCACGCGCAAAGCTTTCAAGCGCACCTCGCAGGGGTCCATCTCCCACGATGGTAATCGGAGTCGAATGACGAATTTCCTTGTCGGTCAAACTCATGGCACGTAACAGTTCCATTGGACCCTTTATGTCAATCAGGCGACCGACAAATACAATGCCTTGCCGATCGTCGGAATCCCGAAGTGGGATGATCTTTGTGCCGGTGTGGAGGACTTCTATCTTCTTCGCCGGGGCACCGTTCTTGAGGAGTGCGTCAGCAATGTGAGAAGAAACGGCAATGAGTTTTGCGGAATGTCTAAAGAGCTCCGAAAGATTGCGCGGATATCTAGAACGCGCCCAAGGAGATCGGGACCTGCTCAGTGCGGCATCCGCCCCATGAAAGGTTGTCAATAGCGGAAGCCCGGCCGCCCGACTTAAGGGCAAGGCCTCAATACCCCCCGGGCCAAAATGTGCATGTAGCAGCATTGCCCCAGCGTCTTGTAGTACCTTTTTGTACGCGTTCAAATACGGATGAACTCCAAGCACACTCCGAACAATCAAGTCATTCACTCGGGTCGAGTATGGGGCGAAGTCCGCATGGTCGATACCGCCCTCGACATTCGAGAAACCCAGCTTCACGATCTCCCAATCCGGAATCGCCCGAATCTGGTCGCGAATGAACGTCTCAGTATAGGGCAACCATGAACTCTTCCAGATTCCTGCTACGGACATCGGGCCTCCAACTAGGATCAGCTGTGAAAAATCACACTAACAATGAGTATGCGTCCGCCAGGCGTTTCGTAGCTTCCGCCCAAGAGATCGCAGCAGTTCGTACTGATTCATCTGGAACTGGTCTCATCAAGTCGCCTTCCATTTGAGTCAGTTCCCGAATTCGAAATGCCCAGTAGTCAGGATCTCGCCCCGACACCAGAGTGCATGCATCCTGCGGTAGATATTCGGAAATTCCCGTCTCAGGCATGCAAAGGACGTGCAGACCATGATGATACGCCTCGGCCACAGCCAGCCCAAAGGCTTCAATTGATGGTAGGACCATAATAGCTGAGGTCGAATATAACTCTCTAAGCTGAATTTTGTTCAGCAGGCCTTCATAAACTACTTGCGGATGGAATTTCAGCCAATTTAAAACCTCGTTCCGCATAGGCCCTGCGACGTGCAGTTTATACGGACTGCCGAGCTTCCCTACCGCAGCGACTGCTAGATCTAATCCCTTATAGACGTCGCCGCGACCAACAAAAGCGATCTTGTAGCTATCTCTCGGAAGCGCGGTCACCGGCAGTTGGCGGGGAACTCCAATCGGCGCGACTAGAAGCTTGTCCTCATCGAAACCTCGTTCAAGAAATGATCGCTTAGCTGCCTGTGAATAGACGAGGATCTTAGTGGACGCTTCGTACTCAAAATCCAGCAGTTCCCCGATCGGATCAGTCCTAGCAACGTGTGGAAATGATCCAATGGATGGAAAATCACCTTCAAAGACCGCATGGTGCATTGCCCGACGTTCGCAAATCGAGGCGAAGTAGTGGCCACGGCGCAATGCTTGATGGCCAAGACCCTCTAGAAAATGCAGTACGTTGTCACCCGCCGTAAATTTCGCTACCCGCTTGGCCGAGTACTCGGTAGCACGTCGAAACATGTCCGGTGAGAGCCGGCGGCCCGATTGCACAGCAGCCGTTAGCGCTAAGTCCCCGAGGCCCAGTAGTTTTACACTGTGGGGAACTTTGATCGGTTCTCGCGCTCGTCGATTCAGCATCGTTAGGACGCGTTTCGGCGCATGAACACTTTCCAAGAACTTAACTTGGCGAGGTGTCGGTTCTGGCCTTCGAATCAGCGTGACTTCATCAAAAATGCTATTCATAGCGTAGAGCACGTGATCGTAGTGCCCAACATTTGTTGCATAGGCCGCCTTCAACGACGTTTACCCCCCCCAAATTGGTCAAGAATACAGTTCAGCCATCGAAACAGTCCAGAATGCCTAGAGTTCTCGATAGAGTAAAGCCAAGCTCTTTTTCTGCGCCTCTTCTGACAACAATTCCTTCGACATCCTAAGGCCAGCCTCGGAACAAGCGCTATAGGCGATATCGTCGCCGAGTAGATGCGCTATCGACGATTCCATGCTAGCGGGTGCCCCGTCAGGAACTACGAGGCCGGCACCATACTTCGAGATCGTTGCTGAAAGAGCGCAGGATTCCGTTACGACGACAGGAACTCCCAAGCTAAGTGCAGTCGCCAACACATTCCCCCAGGGTTCCTTGTGAGACGTTAAGACAAATACTCCACTTGCGTCTATACGCCTAACCACGGCATCCGGCGATATTGCACCTTCGTAAACAAGATTCGGATGGGCCCTACACGCCTGAATAACATCATCACGATGACCACCGTCCGGTCCAACTATCGCATACTGCGTCTCTGCCCCCTTCCCGATGCTGATGGCGGCCGCAGAAACAAAGTCACCGACGCGTTTGCGCGGATGCAAACGGGCAACCCAGAGAGCTTCGTCCTTGCGGGGAGCCGGTCGGACGACGGCTTGTACTCCTCGCAGTCGGCCCACTGGGTTTCCCAACACAACCCACGATATAGGCGAGGCTTTCCCCAGCCAGCCCTCAAGATCTTGCCGCTCAATGTCGGTTAACGCCAGGACGACATCGGATGCCCGAAATAGGCGCTTCACAACGATGTCCGCAATTCTGTGGAGCAAAGAAGATCGGCTTGTGAGCATTCCATGAGGTTGAACAATCAATCTCTTGCGTAACATCAGCGCCGACACAGCAGCCAAAATGGGCAGGATCTCACGCGAATAACTGACGTGGACGGTATCTACATCTCTTATCGCACGAACAAGAGATTTCATCGCGTCGAAAGAGAACGCCGAAGTAAACCCAAGTCGCGGAACCCACCGCCGCACCTGGGCATTCATAGTAGTTCCTTCCGGCAGCTCATCAATCGACGGCGCATCGTTCGGCAAACAACCATACCAAAGCCGAATTGAGAGGCCACAGTCTAGCGCGAGCCGCACCTGGCGAACGGCGGTGTCAAATGGGCCACCATAAGCACCGCTTCGACTGCCAATATTTACCACACGTAGTATCGACATTTCGCTCCTAATCTAACCAAAAACACCTTGATAATAGCGGCACCCACAGACTTAGCGTTCAAATGGTCGATCGTCTCTGTCACGTCCAAAAATGTATAATGCCACTAAAATCGAAAACGCACCCTGAGAAGAAGGATTCTGAGTAATTGTTCCCTGAACAAGGATAAGAACAATAGCGATACCCAACATAAACCTGACTGCCGACGTTTTGGAAGACTGGAGGAAGGAGACCATGAGCATCCGTGCAGCAACAATAAGTCGGAGGAAAGCTAAAAGTAGGCCAAAGACACCCAACTCCGTCACCCAACCAATGGTTTCATTCTCAATCCAGGGACCAGCGGCACCAACCGCGATACCGGCTTGACTATTATGTCCAGCGCCAGCGCCAAAAAAGGATCCAAGCCCGCCTAAGAATCCAAAAGCGGTAAAAATGAGACGCCCAAGGGTGTCCTCATTCTGTGATGCATCCTGGATTCTGCCGTTAAACGCGTCGACAACCTGCGGAAGTGCCAATACGATCGATATGAACAATAATACCGAGCCGGCCATTATTAAAATTGCTAAAATGAAGCGCGAAAAAGTCGCGTTTGTCAACAGCCAAAAGAAAATGCTTAGGACAAGGATTAGAAGGAGTGTCAATATTCCCCGCGACCCGGCGAGTGTGACGATCACCACTGCGGAAAATATCCCTAGCAAAGAAGTCCATCGATCCCTACTTTCGCCACCTAGCAGCAATCCCAAACAAAGGGCAACCGCCACTAAGAAGAAACCAAACAAACCGGCTGGTGCACTAAAAGTTCCAGAAGCCCGAGCGATGCCTTCATTTAGAAAATGAGCTTCTTCACCCGAAATTTGACGATTCCAAACACTATCCGCGGGCGATGTGACTTGTGCAATAACCACGACGGCTTGGACTGGAAGATACATCGCGATGGTAGATCGAATTCGTCGCAGCTGACGAGCCTCCGGCAATAGGGAACAAAGCCCTATGAACAGAACGGGGGCGACATAGCTTCGTATTCCAACCACCCAAACGGATAAGGAATCCGTACCGGGCAGTGCCGCCACGCAAGTCCAAAGAACCAGGGCCAGCACAAACAGTATTTTGGGGCCGTGCTTTCTATCCGTGCCATTTCGGAAAACAAAAGCTACAATGGCCGCTAAGGCGAGAGCGTCCCTGCTAAAATACAAAAAATAATTCGCCGCAGGGACAAGTTTTCTCAACAGTCCTTCCAAGATCCAAAGATGGACATACAGAAGGGTAACGACTCTGAGAAACGAGGACGTCGTAAGCTGTCCAGATATTCTTACACGGGTCGGGCATACTGACTTCGATAGTTCGTATGGAGTCATGACCGTTCATGCTCCATCCGAGTGCTTCTGCGGACTTCTCGAGCTCCAGCTGCAAACCTGAGAACTTCAGCCATCAAGGCAGGAAGGCATTGGGTGGCCAAATAAAGGGCTCCGCCCATCGTCGTCCTTAAATCAAAGAGCAGCGGACCGCTGACGACCCAAATGGCGGAACTGGCTACTAAAAACCAGGAACCAGAAAGCCATCGCCGGCTTTGACCCATCATGCCCAGTCCGCTGCAAAAGCTTAAAACGGCAGATCCACCCATTACTACAGTCAACTCCAGATTGAGTCCTTTATATGAATCCCCCAGCACCCACAGCAGAATCGGCGAGAATAGACTGACGCAAACTACACTCATGACGGCTAACGCCAAATATACTGCCGAATAGATGGGAATGGCCCTGATAGCTCTTGATGCGTTCATTCTCGCCAATCTAGGTAAAACGAGATTTAGCACGAAAGAATTTACGACGGTGAACGCAACGGCAAATCGGGTCATAGCCGAGATCTCGCCAAGGACGACCGTAGATCCTGCCAAGGACATGACCATCAAGAATGCTTGCTCCCGTCCGACAATGGCGAAATTCATTGGGGCCAGGCGTCTCGCCGCCCGACTTAGCCGTCGGACATGCAGCTTGCTTCGCAAACCGACGACGACGTTCTGCGACCTCAGACTTCGCGTCATGAGCCAGGCTTCGATCCAGTAAGTTACAGCGGTTAGTAGTACTATTGCCGTGAATCTCATTTGAATCGGCATCGTCAGCATGACCAGTGCGATCAAAATTAAACGGAAACCTGCTGCAATAAGGAGGTTTTTCTGAGAGGAGTTGGCACGCCCTTCTAAACGAAGGAAGACTTGCGAATTGGAACGCACGAACACTGCCTGCATCGACAAAAGATATGCCAAGAGCGCGGCCAGTGTCTCCAGTGTGCCGAGTCTATTAAGTGTCAGCAACCAGACTAGAACCAGGCCACCTGTAGAGGTGGAAACGAGCCCGATTTTCCTCCGAACATATAGACCGGACTTCCTCAAGTCACTCGTGCGCGTGGAATCGCCTGGGTGCTGGCTGGCGTAACCTAGCATCACATTTGATAGACCTGACTCAGAAATAAGGATTGAAGCAAAGAGAATCCCGACGTACACCGCATATTGGCCGTAATTTTCCTTGGGAAGCCCCCGAATTACTGCTACCCCCACAAGAAACGCGATAGCTTGAAGCGCTAGATCCAAGGATATGAAGCGGGCAGCTCGGCGAATACGCTCGTGGGTGGCCCGATTTTTATTCGGCTGGCCCATTTTGGAATTTGAAAATAATCTCGGCCTGTCCGTCCGAGGACGGACTTCATACATCGTGGTTTAGTCCGGGAAGCTCCGGAAACCTTTGTCCGACAACCCTCGCTGGATTTCCTTTTAAGACCTCACCATCCCGGTATGTGGTCCGAGGACCAACAACGGAATTGGGCGAAACCAAGCACGAAACGCCTAGGGTCGTACCGCCGAGAACTATGGCTCTAGCTGCTATCCACGTACCGCTGCCTATTGTCGTTGGACTGGTCAGGAGCGCCATGTCCGTTCGATGGGAATGACTTCCAGTTGTAATAAAGGCGTCCTGAGACAGTACTACGTCCGAGCCCACCTGAACGTAGTCTTGGTTGTGAATCCACACCCCCTCGCCAATCCAAGTTCGATCTCCTATTTCAAGTTTCCAAGGAAATCGAACGCGCGTTCGGGGGCGGTAGACAACGCCGGATCCAATTCTTGCTCCAAACAGACGGAGAACGCGTACCCTCAGGGCAGAACTGATCTGCCACGGATTCGTGACAAGGAGCAGTTCAGCGATTGACCAAAGGTAGATGATTATCCGTGGCCGGTCCCACGCGGCGCGCTCACCGGGAGCATGGGACAGATCGATCACCCGCATGGTTCTTGAACGACCAGATGATTCGGACATGACTCCCCCCCAAAATGAGCTGATGCGACGCGATACGCCTATTGTTACACTTGTGAATGAGCATCTCAGAATTACCATCATCGGGCTCAACTACGCTCCCGAGCCGACTGGCAACGCCCCTTACACGACAAGTTTAGCGGACGGTCTGGCCGCCGCAGGCCACTCGATTTCTGTCATCACTGGCTACCCGCACTATCCCGAATGGAAGCTCAAGCAGGGCTACACCGGATGGAAGCGACTTGAAGTCCTAGGTGGCGTCAACGTGAAACGCCTAAGGCACTTCATCCCAAAAAAGCCAAGAGTTTTGCAGCGCATGCATATGGAACTCAGTTTCGGGCTTCGGGCAATCCTCGCGTCGTGGGAATGTCCCGATGTCGTTCTAGTCGTCAGTCCGGGCCTATTTTCATCTGCCATGGCTATCCTCCGAGCCAGATTGTCCCCACGACGGCCGCGGGTTGTCATATGGGTCCAAGACATATATAGCCGCGGCGTCGTTGAAACAGGGGCCGGGGGGCAGCGGCTCGGAGTGCTCATGTCGAAGACCGAGTCTTTGATCCTCCGCTCGGTCGATGCTGTAGTCGCCATCCACGATCGATTCCAGCAGTACATGGTGGAGTATCTTGGAGTTCCCGAGAAGAGGATCCGCGTCATTCGTAATTGGACTCACCTGCCGGCATCACCCACTTCAGGTCTTCACGCGTTTCGTACGAGGATGGGGTGGTCTCCCGACGATGTCGTTGTACTGCACGCTGGCAACATGGGCAAGAAGCAAGGGCTCGAGAACGTCGTGGACGCCGCAGCTTTGGCCGCAACGGGAGAAAGTCGTGTGCGATTTATTCTTATGGGGAACGGCAACCAGCGGCCCAAACTTGAAGCACTCGCAAAGAAGGACGCCAGGCTCGAATTCGTCGATACTCTCCCCGACGATCAATTTCAGCGCGCACTGGCAGCGGCCGACGTCCTCCTCGTTAACGAGCTCCCCGGCGTCAAGGATATGGCCGTCCCAAGCAAATTGACTTCGTACTTCAACTCTGGAGTAGCAGTTGTGGCGGCGACCGATGAAGGCAGCGTCACGGCTTCCGAAATCCAGGCGTCAGGGGGCGGCATCACGGTTCCGGCCGGAGCTCCGGACAAACTACTCTCGGCCATAGAGGCGCTCACGGCGAATCCCGACGAATGCCGTCAAATGGGTCGCAACGGTTTGCACTTCCGGCAAGTCACATTATCCGAAAGCGCCGCGATCGCCCAGTATGATGAGTTCTTGGCAAGGCTGGCATCGCAGCGCAGTCTTTGAGCCACACTTTCCTTTTATTGCAATTCATGGGGGCAAGAATGACCAAGCGCGCGTTCATCACCGGCATCACCGGGCAGGACGGCTCTTACCTAGCAGAACTCTTACTGAGTAAGGGCTATGAGGTTCATGGACTTATCCGCCGGGCATCGACGTTCAATACTTCAAGGATCGACCACCTCTACGTCGATCCCCACGAACCCAACGCAAAGCTCTTGCTCCACTACGGCGACTTGAGCGATGGCGCGAGACTCGTCACGTTGCTAGCGGAAATCCAGCCGGACGAGGTTTACAACCTCGGGGCCCAGTCGCATGTTCGGGTGTCGTTCGACGAGCCCGAGCACACCGGCGACACGACCGGAGTTGGTTCCATCCGGCTCCTCGAGGCAGTTCGCATGTCGGGCATCGCGACAAAGTATTATCAGGCTTCTTCGTCCGAAATGTTCGGTGCTACTCCTCCCCCGCAAAACGAAGACACGCCGTTCTACCCGCGCTCCCCTTACGGGGCCGCCAAGGTGTACAGCTACTGGGTCACGAAGAACTACCGCGAGGCCTACGGCATGTTCGCGGTGAACGGAATCTTGTTCAACCATGAATCCCCACGTCGTGGCGAGACATTCGTCACCCGCAAGATTACGCGCGCAGTTGCCGCCATCAAGGCCGGCAAACAAGATCTGCTCTATATGGGCAATCTAGACGCCGTGCGGGATTGGGGATACGCGGCCGAATACGTTGAAGGTATGTGGCGCATGCTTCAGGCCGATGAACCGGAGGACTTCGTCCTCGCAACTGGTGGTAACTACACCGTTCGAGACTTCCTGGAGATCTCGTTCGAGCATGCAGGACTGAACTGGGAAGACCACGTGCGGTTTGACGAGCGCTATCTGCGTCCTACAGAAGTCGACGCACTTGTAGGCGATGCCTCGAAGGCGCAGGAAAAACTCGGCTGGAAAGCAACCGTACACACGCCGGAGCTTGCCCGAATCATGGTGGATGCTGACATAGAGGCCCTAAAGCACGCCGGCAACCACTGGATCGATGGCGTAGATCTCGATAGTTGGAAAAACTGATGTCTGAGTCCGTCTCATACACGCCTGGCAGACTCGACCGCAACTCAAGATTTTATGTAGCCGGACACCGTGGCTTGGTGGGCTCCGCAATTTGGCGCAACTTGGAAAACGAAGGCTTCGCCCAGCTTGTGGGCAAGTCTTCCACCGAACTGGATCTTAAGGACCGGAATGCGGTCTTCGAGTTCTTTGCCACGAGCAAGCCCCGTTACGTGGTGCTGGCTGCCGCGAAGGTAGGCGGGATTCTTGCAAATAACACGTATCCCGTGGACTTCCTCAGCGACAATCTGCGGATCCAGGTGAATGTTCTCGACGCGGCTCGCGAGCACGGTGTCGAACGTCTCCTCTTCTTGGGGTCGTCCTGCATCTATCCAAAGTTCGCAGAGCAACCAATCCGTGAGGACTCGCTGCTCACAGGCCACCTTGAACCCACCAATGATGCCTACGCAATCGCGAAAATCGCAGGCATCATGCAGGTACAGGCAGTCCGCCGGCAATACGGGCTCCCGTGGATATCGGCCATGCCCACCAACCTCTATGGACCCGGCGACAACTTTTCGCCCGAAGGTTCACACGTATTGCCCGCCCTGATTCGTCGCTACGACGAAGCGGCTAAATCCGGTACTCCTGTAGTCACCAACTGGGGCACCGGCTCACCGCGGCGGGAATTCCTTCACGTAGACGACATGGCTGCGGCCTGCTTCCATCTATTGGAGAACTACGACGGTCCTGAACAAGTAAATGTCGGCGCCGGGGCAGATGTAACCATCAAGGAACTGGCCGAGATAGTAGCAGAAGCTGTCGGTTTCTCAGGCGCTATCGAGTGGGACACTTCCAAGCCGGATGGCACGCCACGAAAACTGCTGGATGTTTCCAAGCTTTCAAGAGCCGGGTGGTCTGCTTCCATTGACTTGAAAGAAGGAATCAAGGCCACGGTTGACTGGTACCGGGCGAATATGGCTGAGATCCGTAACTAAGAAGTCCAAGCGGCGGTCACATGGAAATGGGGGACTCTTTGAGTCAAGAGGCAAATTGGAGATCACGTACTTCACGTACCCTTCGAATAGTTGACGCCTTTGTCATCGTTTGGGCGCTGGCGGGTGCCTACAGCATCCGGTTCGGCTTGGACTCGAGCTTTACCGTTTCTGGGCAAGACTCGAGCTATGTTTGGTTGTCTATAATCTTGGCCATCACATGGTGGCTTATGCTGGAAGCATGGAACACGAGGCAAAGTCGAATTCTCGGGTCCGGACCTGACGAGTACAAACGCGTAGCCGCCGCCTCTCTTTGGCTGTTCGGGTTTGTTGCGATTTTCTCCTACGTATTCCGCCTGGATACTGCCCGCGGATACGTCGGGATCGCCCTGCCCGCTGGCCTCACCGGACTCCTGCTGGGTCGCTGGCTCTTACGACAGCATTTGAGTGTTCACCGGCAAAAGGGCCGGCGTATGTCCCGTCTCATGCTTCTGGGAGGTCCTAGCGGAATCGTCCACCTGGCGGAAAACCTGGTGCGCGAGAAGCACGCCGGCTACATGCCTGTTGCCGCATATACGCCGGGTGACCCATCTTCCTCGAACGAACTGGCAGGCTCAGGGCTTCCTCTGCTTGGCCACACGCCACAAACACAGACAATCCTTGACGCGATCGATCGATGCGATGCTGACGCAGTGGCCATCACTGCAGGCGTTCATCTAAGTCCGAGAACGCTCCGTCAGCTCGGCTGGGAATTGGCCGACCGTAACGTTGGGCTCATTCTCGCCCCGGCCCTCACCGACGTCGCAGGACCGCGCATCCACACGCAACAAGTTGCCGGGCTTCCTCTCATTCACGTCACGACTCCAACCCTTGAAGCGGGTCAGCGTGTCGCCAAACGACTCTTCGACGTCGCCGCCTCGGCTGGCCTCATCGTCTTGTTTTCCCCGCTGTTGATGATCCTGGCCCTAATGGTGAAACTCGACAGTCCTGGTCCCGTCCTCTTCAGACAAGAACGCGTGGGGTTTGAAGGCGCTCACTTCAGGATGCTCAAGTTCCGCTCCATGGTAGTGGATGCAGAGGCGAGACTCACCGAGCTCGCTCACAGAAATGAGGGAAGCGGGCTGCTTTTCAAGGTGAGGAACGATCCTCGCATCACTCGTGTGGGCGGCGTTCTCCGTAAGTACAGCATGGATGAGCTTCCTCAGCTATTCAATGTTTTTCTTGGTTCCATGAGTTTGGTCGGCCCACGTCCTCCGTTGCCCAAAGAAGTCGAGGCTTACGAACAGGATGTGCGTCGGCGACTTCTGGTCAAACCAGGGGTGACCGGGCTTTGGCAGGTCAGCGGACGATCTAATCTTTCCTGGCAGGACTCGGTCCGGTTGGATCTCTATTACGTGGAAAACTGGTCTCTAGCTGGGGACCTCATCATCTTGCTTCGTACCGCTAGGGCCGTCCTCGGCGGCCACGGCGCTTATTGATCAGCTCTGACGCAGAATATAACCCTCTGGGGGAAGGCAATACAATGCGCATTTCAGTCATCGGCTGCGGCTACCTCGGTGCCGTACACGCCGCCTGTATGGCCAAGCTTGGCCACGAGGTGGTTGGCATCGATGTGGATGAGCGGAAGATCAGTTCGCTCTCCGCCGCTCGGGCCCCGTTCTTCGAGCCAGGTTTGGAAGAACTGCTCAAGAACGTCCAAGAGACGGGGCGTCTGTCCTTCACCTCTGACATGTCCGCGGCCGCCGGAAGCAGCGTCCACTTCATCTGCGTGGGAACACCCCAGAAGAAAGGCGAAAACGGCGCTGACCTACGGTACGTGGACGCGGCAATGGAGACGTTGCTCCCCCATGTAGGGCCTGGCGACGTTGTGGTGGGCAAGTCGACTGTTCCAGTGGGGACTGCCGCCCGCTTGGCTGACATCTTGTCCGAGCATCAGCCAGAGGCTCACCTTGTGTGGAACCCCGAATTCCTCCGCGAAGGCCATGCCGTCACCGACACTCTTTCACCTGACCGCTTAGTCTATGGCGTTGCAGACGGCTCGGAAGATCACGCAGCCGTTTCGGTGTTGGATGAGGTCTATGCCTCCCCACTCGCCGACGGCACTCCACGTTTAGTCACCGACCACCCGACAGCCGAGCTAGTCAAGGCGGCCGCCAATTCGTTCCTGGCCACTAAGATCTCGTTCATCAACGCCATGGCTGAGGTCTGTGAAGCAGCAGGGGCGGACGTCACCCGGCTGGCCGATGCCATCGGAATGGACGACAGGATTGGCCGCAAGTTCCTCAACGCAGGCATCGGCTTTGGCGGAGGATGTCTCCCGAAGGACATCCGGGCCTTCATGGCCAGGGCCGGCGAACTCGGAGCCGACCAAGCCCTCACCTTCTTGAGGGAAGTGGACTCCATCAACATGCGCCGAAGGACCAGGGTTGTGGAGCTCACAAGAGAACTTTGCGGAGGGAGCCTACTGGGTCAACGCATCACGGTACTCGGCGCCGCTTTCAAGCCCGAAAGCGACGACGTACGGGACTCGCCGGCACTTAGCATCGCCGCCCAGCTCCAGCTCCAAGGTGCCGTCGTGACGGTCACGGATCCGAAAGCCCTGGGGAACGCTGCCAAGCGATTCCCTGAGTTGCAGTACGAGGCCGACTTGGATGCGGCCATTGCGGGCGCCGATGCCTTACTCCTGCTCACCGAATGGCGGCTGTACAAAGAGCTCGACCCCTATGAAGTAGGCGGCGCGGTCGCCGAACTCCGAGTCCTGGACGGACGAAACGTCTTGGATGCCGCCAAATGGCGCGCCGCCGGATGGCAGTTCCGCGGACTTGGAAGGCCATAGACGTGACTGACACCGAACGTGAGGAGAGCATCCCGGAGGAGTCCGGGATGCTCCAGGGTGGCGGACAGACGGTCCCAAGTAAGCGGCGTCGTCGCGTCTTGACCGCCGGAATATGCCTCGTAGCCGTTCTGGTCCTCGGCGGAGCCGCCGTCCTTTGGCTCAGTGCCAAGGCCTCCACGATCAAGGCAGAGCTTTGGTCATCCACACAGCTGGTGCCCAAACTCAAAGAGAGCATCCTCCAGAACCGGCCCGCAGATGCCACCGAGGTTGCCGACGAGCTGAGGGACCACACCGCATCTGCCCGCGAAGCGGCCTCGGATCCACTCTGGTCCTTAGCTGCTGCCATGCCATGGCTGGGCGCGAATTTCTCCGCCACGACCGAAATAGCCCGCTCAGCGGACGACGTAGCCACGCTTGGCGTGGCCCCCTTGGTAAAGGTGTACGACTCCCTCAACTGGGACAAGTTAGTGCCCAGCGGCAACGGCACTGACTTGAATCCAATCCAGAAAGCCGCACCTGCAGTGGCCTCCGCCGCAAACGTTGTGCGCTCTTCAGCCGAACGCCTCAACGCGATCGATGCTGGCAGCTTGCTCCCCCAGATTGCGGGACCCTTGACACAGGCGCGGCAACAACTTAGTTCCGTGGGAGACGAGCTCGACACGGCGTCTGACGCTGCGGGCCTCGCCCCGGCCATGTTGGGCTCGGACAAGCCGCGGCACTACCTGCTGCTCGTACAGAACAACGCCGAGGCCAGAGCCACCGGAGGGATCCCGGGCGCCCTGGTGGTCCTTACCGCGGACAAAGGCAAGCTCAGCCTTTCTACTGAAAGCAGCGCTACCGAACTCGGAGCCTTCAATCCAGCGGTATCCGTAGACGCCGAACAGGAGCGCATCTACAGCTCCCGCATGGGCACTTTCATGCAAGATGTCAACTTCACCCCGGATTTCCCCACGTCCGCAGTCACGGCGCTAACGATGTGGGAACAGAAGAAGGGCGAAAAGCTCGACGGTGTGGTCTCGATCGACCCGGTGGCCCTCGGCTACATACTGGACGCCACGGGACCAGTCACGCTTCAAGATCCACAGGTACAGGCGCTGAACTCCGGGAAACTGCCGACTCAGCTCTCCGGAAAGAACGTGGTGAAAACGCTGCTTTCGGATGTCTACGCCCAAATCAAGGATCCAAAACAGCAGGACGTCTATTTCGCTGCTGTGGCGAGGGAGATCTTTGGCGCTTTCACCTCGGGCAAGGGCAATGCGAAAAGCCTGCTTGCCGGCGTCGGGAAAGGCGTGGAAGAGCACCGGGTTCTGCTCTGGTCAGCGGATACGGCTGAACAGACAACTCTCGCGAAGTACACGCTCAGCGGCTCAATTTCCGGCCCTAGCGTGCCTGCAGCCCAGTTTGGCGCCTACTTCAATGACGGCACGGGCGCCAAAATGGACTACTACGTGAACCGCACTGTTCAGCTCATCCAGCAGTGCACTGCTCCCGGCGGTTATGGGACCGTCAAGGTTCGGATCACCAGCACGAACACCGCTCCCGCAGATGCGGCAACCTCATTGCCGGCGTACGTTACCGGTGGGGGATCCTATGGAGTGCCGGCAGGTACCGCGCAAAGCAATGTGATCGCCTACGGCCCCGCCCAAGCCTACGTCGAAACAGCCACTCAGGATGGGAAAAACGTCCCGTTTGGCGCGCAGCGCCACGACGAGCGACCCGTCGGCGCCCTCTCTGTCCGGCTGGCGCCTGGACAAAGCAGTACCGTGGAATTTACTTTTGGAAAGATCGTCCAGAACAGCCAGCCCGAGGTAGTGGTGACCCCGACCATCCAATCCGTGGACCGCGTAATACTCCCGACTCAATCGGAAAGCTGCGGTCCGGACAGATAGACGGGGGATTAATCCTTTGTAACGGGTTTGGATTTACTTTGCAGTATGCACCCACAGGATGGTAGCTTCGGTCTGGGGTAGGACTCGGATTTCAGTTCACGTGTTCGTGGTGGATGGAATCTCTTTCATCACAAAGAACTACGTAGCAGGTCTCAAGTACGTACCAAGGTCTCAGGGGGACAAATTGAAGAAAACTCTGTCAGCGCTCGCGCTCGCGGGCACCATCGCACTTGCCGCGTCTGGTCCAGCAATGGCCGTTGACTACCCGGCACCCCCTCCGCAGGGCACTATTTCCAGGGCAACGATAATTGTAGGCGGCACCATCGTATTCTCCGGAACTGGCTTCACGCCCGGCGAAACGATCATCATCACCATTACCTTTACTGCTGCCCCCCAGGGCGCTGCGGCACCCGGCACGAGCAATGGCATCGCCATGGCCGTACCCGGCGCCCTTCACCTGGCACCTACCACAATCACCACTGTTGCCAACGGCTCCGGTGCTTTCTCCACCGACGTCTCACTGGCCCAGGTCGGCACCTACCAGCTGACCGCGGTCGGTGCTACTTCCGGCCACACCGTCACTGAGATAGTAGATGCGATCCCAACCGCGGCGGGCCTCGCTAACACCGGCGGTGCAACCCTGGCAAACACCGGTGGCACCGGTCTGGCCAACACCGGCGTCGATTCCAGCCTCATTCTGTGGGGCCTGGTCGGCGCTGGCGCACTCGTTGCTGGCACCACTTCCGTTCTGGTGGTTCGCCGCCGCGCAAAGAATGAAACCGTAGCTGCAGCCTAAAGGTCATACAAAAGGAGGGGTTGTTAACGGTAGTCCGGTAACAACCCCTCCTTCTTATGTGTACAGTACTTTATGACCATGGGGAGACATTGGCGACGACGTAAGAGGCTGAGCCTCAGAATGGAATGGCCCGCGATTCCGGAAATCCCGAGGCCGGCATGGCCGATTCTGTTCCTGATAGTCTTGGCCCTGACCTCTTTCGGCGTTGCGGCTTTCGCCTTGATGCGAAACACGTGAAATTGCGTTCCTTTGGACTCCTCTGCTGGATGCTCTTGCTCCACTTTGTTGCCCTTGCATTCATCGCTTTTTGGCCAACTCCTGTGGACAAGCCAGCAGCAGGCAGCCTGGCTTGTCTTCTGGATTTCTCCACCAAAACGGTATCCCGGAGTGGTTCAGCTACGGATTCGTCGAGACCTCTGCCAACGTATTCCTCTTTGCGCCAGCACGCTTCCTTATTGCGTTTACCTTTCCAGGCAAGCGCTGGTGACAGCTCTTGGCGCTCGGGGCAGCTGCATCAGGCGTCCTAGAGCTAAGCCAGCTGCTGTTTCTGCCACATCGGTCTTCAAGCGTGCAGGACATCCTGATGAACACAGTGGGATTCGGAATCGGGCTGATGCATTCGACCCCGTTGAAACGGCAGCCCCTGCGCCACCCAGCATTGCACGAGCCATCACTCTTGCCGTGTTAACTTGTAAAACACAGGTGTCACGCGCGCCTGCCAGCTAGTGAAAGAGCTATACCTTTGGAATCGCCCCAAGCCGTTCGGATCCTCACCGTCTGCACCGGCAACATCTGCCGCTCCCCCGTCGCCGAGCGCTTGCTTCAGGCAGGTCTAAATCAAGTTCTCCCCGGCGGTTTCGAAGTCCGCAGCGCCGGCATCAGGGCTATGGTGGGCAGCCCCATCCAACCACTGTCCGCGGACATCATCCGCACCTACGGCGGCACACCCGATGACTTTGCCGCCCGGCAGCTCGCCCAGACGATCCTCAGGGAGGCCGACCTGGTGCTCACCATGGCATCAAACCACCGCGGGGAAGTTCTGCAGATGGACGCGTCCCTGTTGAAACGGACATTCACCATCCGTGAGTTCGCGCGGATGCTGACTGCACTGGAAGAACGAGGCGACGCAGCGCCGTCGGGCTCCGGCTACATCCAGCAGTGGCGGGAACTACCCGCACGCGCATCATCCGTGCGCCACCTGGTCCTGGCAGCCACGCCGGCGGACAACGACATCGCGGACCCCTACAATCAAGGCGCCGAGGCATATCTGCGGATGGAAGACGAGCTGGCTCCGGCGCTCCTCAGGATTCTCCGCTACGCACGGCTAACCATGCAAGAGTCCTAGCTCGCCCACGGTCGGGCGAAACTAACCGAGGAATTCCTTCATCCAAGCCTTCAGGTCTTCGCCGAACTCGGGCCGCTCGGACGCCAGCGTGATGACGGCCTTCAAATAGCTGAGCTTGTCCCCGGTATCGTAGCGACGTCCACGGAAGACGACTCCGTACACGCCGGCTCCTTCGCCATCACCCTTCGCAAGGGTCTGGAGTGCGTCGGTCAGCTGAATCTCCCCACCGCGACCTGGGCCGGTCTCTTCAAGGACATCGAACACAGCCGGATGCAGGACATAGCGTCCGATGACAGCCAAATTTGATGGCGCTTCCTCAACCGAAGGCTTCTCCACCAAGCTGTTGACCCGGACGTAGTCCTCCCCCTCAATGACCGTGATGTCAGCGCAGCCATACGCACTGATCTGCGACGGCTCCACCTCAATGAGGGCAATCACCGAGCCGCCGGTCTTCGCCTGCACATCGATCATCGTAGTTAGGAGCTGGTCCCGCGCATCAATAAGATCGTCGCCCAACAGCACGGCAAAAGGTTCGTCGCCCACGTGCTGCCTAGCGCACAGCACCGCATGGCCCAAGCCCTTCGGCTCACCCTGGCGCACGAAGTGGATGGGTCCGAGCCCGGAAGCATGCTGCACGGCGGCCAAGCGTGCGACGTCGCCCTTCAGCTCCAAGGTACGCTCCAGCGCAGGTGCCCGGTCAAAGTGGTCTTCCAAGGAACGCTTGTTGCGCCCGGTGATCATCAGCAAGTCGCTGAGGCCCGCATTCACGGCCTCCTCAACCACATACTGGATGGCCGGCACATCAACCACCGGCAACATTTCCTTCGGCATCGCCTTGGTGGCAGGCAAGAAACGCGTGCCCAACCCGGCAGCCGGAATAACTGCTTTGCGAACTGATTTCCCCATAGTCATACGGCAGATTTTACGAACGGATTTACTAATCGACGAATCCTCGAGGCAAAATTTCGACGCAACCGGCCAGGAAGTCGCTAGCTCCGCGCTTTCCGCACCGGGTGCTCGCTCAGGATCGAGAGGCGATTGAAGGCGTTGATGCCGATGCATGCCATGCACAGCACGCTGATCTGCTCCTCCGTATAGACCTGACGAGCACGGGAAAACAGCTCGGCCGTGGGACGCCCACTGCTCATGCGTGTAATCTGTTCGGCCAACTCAAGCGCCACCTTTTCGGCCTCACTGAAGAGCGTCACCTCGCCGTACACCGGCACCAACGCGAGCCGCTGCTCGGTCTCGCCATAGCTGATGGCGCGGCGATGGTGCAGGTCTAGGCAAAAGGCACAGCCGTTGATCTGCGACGCCCGGTAGTTCACCAACTCCAGCGTGCGGCGCGGGATACCAGTCCGATCCGCTTCCGCAGTGACTTGCTCCGCGTAACCAGAGAGGGCTTGATAGAGTCCGGGCAGTTGCTTGTCCAGGTAACCCGCGAGCCGCGGCGTATTTTCGCTCATCCGCCGAGCATAACCGAGGGGCCTCTCAGCCAGCCGGGATTTCGACGTAGTAGATGGTGCCCGCGGCCGGGGCGAGGAAACGATGGGTTGCGTGGCGGACTGGGCGGTAGAGATGACCGAAGGGGTCGCGTACGGTGGCGTGTTCCAGGTGATCCAGTTCCGCGAGGAAACTGTCGACCTCCCGGAGTGTTGCCGGCTGTGATTTTTCGCCGACTACATCTACCGCCCAAGGGGTCCCTGTCTCCGTGCCGGCGTGTTCGAGGAAAAGCGTTTCAAACAGTTCGGCCACAAGCGCTTCCCGGTCTACCGGCAAGAGGCGCTGCAAGCGATGGGCCTGCGCGTTCCGGTGCCGGTTGTTCATCCATGCCTGGCGGAGCCAACTGAATTCCACCGGCCCAAACGAGGGGCCCAGGCACAGCTTGCGGTCCGCATCCAGAGTCAAGCGGCAGTCGTTGCCGGCCCGGTCAAGGACGCAGGCGGCTTCGTCAACGTATTCCACGTCCTCGAGCATCGCTGACTCTGACGGGTAGTAGGTGAAGTCACCGATGTCATCGACCACTACGTAGTCCTCGGGACGCGCAAGCAAGGCCTTGGCATCAGCTGCCGTTCCGTTAGCGAAGGCAATACGCTTCATGGTGAGTTCATCTCCTGTGGCGGACCGGTCCACGGCCCGGATGGCTATGGATTCCTCTCTTTCATCAGATCACCCAGCTGAGTGGCCGCCTGGATCTTAATGTGTTCCATATACCCGCGGGCGTAGATTTAGCACTCCCTTAATGGGCTTGTAAGTTTGGTTACTGAAGGGAGGCGTCATGGGAACGAATTCATCAGGAACCACCGCGCTCGACAGGACATTTCGCGTCAGCCTCATCCTCAAGGGCCTGGACGGCGTTCTGGAGTTGATCGGCGGCATTCTCCTTCTGTTGGTCACTCCCCAACAAATCGGAGACCTGGCCCGCTTCCTCACGCAGCACGAACTCGCCCAAGACCCGCACGACTTCGTGGCGAACAGCCTGCTTCACGTGACTTCGAACCTCTCCGGCTCAGCCACACTGTTCGGAGCCATCTACCTGCTGCTCCACGGCCTGGTCAAAATCGTCCTGGTGTGGGCCGTCCTGAAGGACAAGCTCTGGGCCTACCCTTGGATGATCGCCTTCCTGCTCGTCTTCATCATTTACCAGGCCTACCGGATCCTCGTGGTCTTCTCCTGGGGTCTCATCCTCCTGACGGCCTTCGACATTTTCATCGTGTGGATCACCGGGCGCGAATACCGCATCCACCGGGCACGGAATCAGCAGCCCTCCCCCACCCCTCAGTCGACCGCCTAAGGCAACCCTCCGCCGTCGGGCCCTCAAGAAAATTCCTCCCACCTGTCCTTTCCGCGCTATCCCGCCCGTCGTAGTGATGTAACAACCCACAAGAAGGAGCCAACAATGGAGTACATGCTTTTCATCTGCACCGATCCCACAGCCCCGAAATACGTGGCCGCAGAGGACAACATCGCCGAATGGGGAGCCGAGATGGAATCGCGCGGCGTCGCCCTTCACGGTGACCGGCTGCGCCCCGTCTCGGACGCAACCACCGTCACGGTGCGCGGGGGCGAAGTGATCGTCTCGGACGGACCGTTCGCCGAGACAAAGGAATGGATCGCCGGCTACGACATCATCAAGTGCGCCGACCTCGACGAAGCTATCGAAGTGGCATCCAAACACCCCATGGCACGATTCGGCAAAATCGAGATCCGCCCCGTGTGGCCCCTCGGCGAGTAGCGATCCGAGGCGTGGCGGGTACTGCCGACCGAGGAGGGTGGCATGGCGCCAGAGCTGACTGACGTGCAGACCGCCGTCGCGGCCGCGTCCACAGACGAAACTGCCAGAATCACCGCGACCCTCATCCGGGTCACCGGCGATTGGAGCCTGGCCGAGGATTGCGTCCAAGATGCGTTCGCCCGCGCCCTGGCGGACTGGCCCGAGCGCGGCATTCCGCGGAACCCCGGGGCGTGGCTGACCACCGTGGCCAAGAACAAGGCGATCGACCGCTTGCGGAGCGCCGCCAGCGAAAAGCGGGCCGTCCGCGAACTCGCGATTCTCACTGAGCTCGAAGGGCTCGCAGAAGAGGGGATCAGCAATCCAGCGGCCGACGACGACCGCTTGCGGCTGATTCACACCTGCTGTCACCCGGCCCTCCCCTTGGAAGCCCGGGTAGCGCTGACCCTACGCACCGTTGCGGGGCTGACGGTAAGCGAGATTGCCCGCGCATTCCTCGTCTCGGAAGCCACCATGTCGAAAAGGCTCGTCCGGGCCCGCGTCAAAATACTCGACGCCGGCATCCCCTACCGCGTGCCGCCCCCGGAGCTGATCTCCGAACGCACCGGCGGAATCCTGGCCGTGCTCTACCTCATGTTCAACGAAGGCTACTCGGCCACCGGAGGCGACTCCTTGATCCGCGAACCCCTGGTCCGGGAAGCCATCCGCCTCACCCGCCTGCTGGTCACCTTGCTGGACCGTTCCCCGCAAGAACCAGAGGCAATGGGTCTCTTGGCGCTCATGCTGTTCCACCACGCCCGGCGAAACACCCGAACAGACGCGGCAGGAGACTTGGTGACCCTCGAAGACCAGAACCGCGGACTATGGGACAGCGCGGCGATCACGGAAGCCACCACGCTCCTCGCAACTGCCGAGCGATGCGGCACCTCACACCGTATCCAGCCCGGCAGCTACCGTGTCCAGGCCGCCATCGCGGCCTGCCATATGACCGCCCGCACCTCGAACACCACAGACTTCGCCCGGGTGGCGGCACTGTATGACACCCTGGCCCGGATATCGCCGTCGCCGGTCATCGAACTCAACCGTGCAGTCGCCGTCGCCATGTCCCAAGGACCGGAGGCAGGGCTTGCCCTCATCGAGCAACTGGAGCAAACACGCACGCTCGAGGGGTACTACCTCCTACCGGCCGCCAAAGCCGACCTCCTGCGGCGGCTCGGAAGAAAAACAGAAGCCAGCCACGAATACCGGCGGGCCCGGGAACTCGCACCCTCCGAGGTGGAACGCCGCTACCTCAGCAAACGACTCGCAGAAACGCTCGCAGAAACTAAGGAGAAAAATGAAACACCTACTGATGATCCCCAACAACCCTGAGACCTGGAACGCGCTCCCCGCATCCGAGATCGACCAGATTATGCAAGCGCACACCTCGTTGCAAAAGGAACTCAGGGCCTCCGGAGAATTCGTGGAAGCCCATGAACTGGGCGAAGAAGCCAAATTCGTCACCAACAACGGCAACGGGCACACCGTGACCGACGGCCCGTTCCTCGAGACCAAGGAAATCGTGGCCGGCTACTACATCGTGGATTGCGTGGACACCGACCGCGCCGTGGAAATTGCCGGCAAGCTCGGAGAAGCCCGGCTGTGGCCCATCGAGGTGCGCCGGATAGACCCCTAAGCAAGGTTCGTCCCGGGAGGTCCCGGCGGCTGGCCACTAGCCCTTGAAGACCGGCGCCCGCTTCTCCTGGAACGCCCGGAAACCCTCGGCGTAATCCTCGGTCTTGCAGAGCCGCGCCTGTTCGTTGTTCTCTTCAGTCATCGCGTCCCACAAGCCAAGGCGCTGGTCACGGATGTGCGCCACGAGCTCCTTGCTGGCGTTGAACGCGCCCGTGGCACCCGCAGCCACCCGCTCCACGATGATCCGCGTGGCCTCCAACAAGGCGTCATCAGGCATGACGCGGCTGAACATTCCCTGCGCCACGGCCTCGGCACCGCTGATCAGGTCTGCCGTGTAAATGAGGTCCAGCGTCCGGTGCATGCCCAGGCGCTCCGTGAAGTACCAGTGCCCGCCCGAATCCAAGGTGGCCCCCAGCTTGGCGAACGGCGAACCGAACTTGGCATTCTCCGCCACGTACACCACGTCCGTGGCAAGCAACAGCCCAAGCCCGACGCCGAGGCACGCACCATGCGCAGCCGCGAACGTCGGAGCGGGGAAAGCAGCCATCTTCTTCAACAGCGGCTCCACCAGCCCGCTGAGATAAGCCTTCGCGTCGTCGCTCTCCGGCGTCACACCCGCAATGTCGCGTCCCGCGCAAAAGGCGCGGCCCTCTCCGCGCAAGAGCAGCGCCCGCACCATGCCGCGAGAGGCGGCGGCAGCGGCGTCGTCGTACGCCTTAGCGAGATCCGCCAGCGCGGCCTCGTCCAGCGAATTCAGTTTCTCCGGGGCGTTGAGGACAATTTCGGCAATGCCGTTGGCGATGGAGAGCTCGATCATTCGTTTATTCCTTAGACGTCGAAATCGACCGTGACGGATTCACTCGTGGGGTGGGACTGGCAAGTGAGCACGTAACCCTTGTCCAACTCATCCTGCTCCAAGGCGTAGTTCTCGTCCATGCTGACCGTCCCGCTGACGAGTTTCGCGCGGCACGTGCCACACACGCCACCCGCGCACGCGAACGGCACATCCGGGCGGACACGCAAAGCAGCGTTGAGGATCGACTCCCGGGCGTGCGTGGGACTGGCCACCTCACCCTGCAGGCCGTCGAGCTTGAAGGTGATCTTGAACGTCTCCTGCGACTCGTCCACTACGACGGGCCGGCCGGCGTTGCCCTCGGGGCGGTCCGGGCGGCCGGTGGTGAACAGCTCGAAACGCACGTGCTCAGGATCCACGCCGCGGGCAGCCAGGGTGTCCCGGCAGAGCTGGACCAACTCGAACGGCCCGCAGAGGAACCATTCGTCCACGTCCTGCGCATGGATCGCGGTCCCCAGCAGCTGCTGCAGCTTCTCGGCGTCGATCCGTCCCGTCATGAGCGGCGCAATGCGCTGCTCGCGCGACAACACATGGTGCAACGCCAAGCGCGCCGGGTACTTATCCTTCAGGTCCGCCAATTCCTCCAGGAACATGACGTCCATGGCGGCCTTGTTGGCATAGATCAGGTCGAAGCGCGTCTCCGGGTTGGCGGCCAGCAGCGTGCGGGCGATCGCGATCACCGGGGTGATGCCCGAACCGGCGGCGATGGCCACGAAGGAGCCGGCGTCGCCGAGCTCCCCTGCCATGTCCTGCGGATTGTTCATGGAGTTCATGACGTTCTGCTGGACGGTCTTTCCGTCCTTGCCATGCTTGGAAATGAACGCGCCCATGGGGCTCATGACATCCAGCGTGTCGCCGGCCTTGAGCTCCGCGTTCGCCCACGTGGAGAAGAGGCCACCCAAATCCTTCTTGATGGCCACGCGGATCTCGCTGCTGCCATCCGCGAAGCTGCGCGGCTCGGCGCAAATGGAGTAGCTGCGGCGGACCTCGTGCGGCTCCCCGCTCTCATCCGGAAGCGTGGTCCGCAGCGCCACGTACTGGCCGGGAAGGTAGTCATACTGGCCGGCGAGCTCAGCAGGAACATCGAACGTGACCTCAATGGCGTCTTCAGTCAGGCGGCGGACTTCCGAAACGCTGAGGGAACGGAAGGACGCACGACGGCGGCCGGTGGCCTGCGCTTGTTCGGCGGCAGTCTGGCGGACAACGGGCATGTCAGATTCCTTACAGGACTTTGAAGTAGTCGAACGGTTCCTTGCAGTCCTGGCAGACAAAGAGCGCCTTGCAGGACGTGGAACCAAAACGGGTGAGTTCCTTGGTGTTCAGCGAAGAACACTGGGGGCATTTCACGGCGAGGCTCAGGCGGACTTTGCCCGCGTGGCCGCCGGCCTTTGAGTGGCCGCTGGGGGGCGCGATACCGTACTCCTGCAGCTTGGCCTTGCCGTGCTCGGTCATCCAGTCCGTGGTCCAGGCCGGAGACAAGACCAGTTCCACATAGACGCTCGGGTAGCCCTCTTTGTGGAAGACGGTCTTGAGGTCTTCGCGGATGGCATCCATCGCAGGGCAGCCCGAGTACGTCGGCGTGATGGTGACCTGGACAGCGGGGACCAGCCCGCCGTCGTCGAACAGTGCCACGTTGCGGAGGATCCCCAGATCCTCAATGGTGAGAACGGGAATCTCCGGATCGCAGACCGTGGCCGCAATGGCCCAGGCCTTCTGCTCAGCCGTTGTCGCATTGCTCTTGGCTGTTGTGTCTTGAATTAACATGTCCACCACCGTCACCAGCTTGCCCCGGGATGTTCGCGGGCCAGCACCTGCATCTCGGCCAGGATGTAGCCCAAGTGCTCGGAATGCTTGCCCTGGCGGCCGCCACCGGGGGCCGGCTGCACCTGCGGAACCTGAAGGTCCGCTTCGGCCAGGACCTCGCCGGTCAGGCGGTCAAAGTCCGCCCGCAAGCTGGAAGGTTGCACGCCGGCACCGGACGCGCTGAGGCGGCCCGTGAGCTCGTCGTCGCGGAAGAGCTCGTCCACGTACGGCCAGATGGTCTTGAACGCGTGGATCATCCGCCGGCGGGACTCGTCCGTGCCGAGGGCAAGGCGCAAGACCCACTGGGTGCTGTGATCGCGGTGGTAATCCACTTCCTTGACGGCCTTCGCCGCAATCCCTGCCATCGTGGCATCCGTGGACTGGGCCAGCCGCCGGTACAGCTCGAACTGGTAAAAGCTCACCACGAACTGCCGGGCGATCGTGTGCGCGAAGTCGCCGTTGGGCTGCTCGAAGATCTCGACCGAACGGAACTCAGGCTCGCGGCGGAAGTAGGCCAGATCATCCTCGCTCCTGCCGTCAAGACCGCCGGCGTAGCTAAGGAAGGACCGCGCATGGCCCAACTGGTCCAGCGCGATGTTGCCCAACGCGATGTCCTCTTCAAGCTCCGGCGCGCGGGAGATCCAGTGGCCCAGCCGCTGCGCGAGGATCAGGGCGTCATCGCCCAAACGCAGGGCGAACTCGGCAACGTCCTCGCTCGGCTTGGCCGTGCCATGGCTGACCGAGAGGGCAATGTCCTCTGGGCGCAACGCGTTGCCCGGGGTAATACGGGTGGCACTGGCGGCACCGTCGCCGCTGGCACCAGCACCGGACACGCCGACGGAGATGTCCCCGTGGCCGCCGTCGTTCACGTCGTTTGCCGGGGTTTCAGTGGGGGCCGCGTCCGTGGGGGCGGCGTCGGTGGGGGCGGCTTCTTCGGGGCTGCTCACAGGTGCTTCACACCCTCACTCTTGGTGTAGTACGTCGCGTGGCGGTAATCCTTGCCCTGAGGGGACTCAAAGAACGAGCCCTTCGAGTCCGGATCGCTCGAGGCGATCGCGTCCGCCGGGACAACCCAGATGGACACGCCCTCGTTGCGGCGGGTGTAGAGGTCGCGGGCATTGCGCAACGCCATCGCAGCGTCAGGAGCATGCAACGAGCCTGCGTGGACGTGCGACAAACCGCGGCTGGAACGGACGAAAACTTCCCAGATGGGCCAGACGTTGCCTGCGTGGGGTTCGGGGGTGGTCATGCGGATACCTTTTCTGCTTGCTTCGTTGCCTGCTTTTCCGCGTAGGCGGCGGCGGCTTCGCGCACCCAGGCGCCGTTCTGGTGTGCTTCGCGGCGCCGTTCCAGGCGCTGGGCGTTGCACGGGCCACGGCCGGCTAGCACTTCGTGGAACTCGTCCCAGTCCAGCGGGCCGTGCTCCCACTTCTTCGTTTCCTCGTTGAAGCGAATGTCCTTGTCCGGCAGCGTCAGCCCCAGGACCTTGACCTGCTCCATCATCATGCCGACGAAACGGTTGCGGAGCTCGTCATTGCTGAACCGCTTGATGTTCCAGGCCATCGACTGCTTGGAGTTGGGTGAATCATCATCCGGCGGCCCGAACATCATCAGCGCCGGGGCGTACCAGCGGTTCACGGCTTCCTGTGCCATCTGCTTCTGCTCAGGCGTGCCGTTGGACAGTTCCAGCAGGATCTCGAAACCCTGGCGCTGGTGGAAGGACTCTTCCTTGCACACGCGAACCATGGCACGGCCGTAGGGGCCAAAGGAGGCACGGCACAGCGGTACCTGGTTTGCGATCGCGGCTCCGTCCACCATCCAGCCGATGGCGCCCATGTCCGCCCAGGTCCGGGCCGGGTAGTTGAAGATCGAGGAGTACTTGGCTTTGCCGTCCATGAGGTCCTGCATCATCTGGTCACGCGGCTGGCCGAGGGTCTCAGCTGCCGAGTACAGGTACAGGCCATGGCCTGCCTCGTCCTGTACCTTGGCCATGAGGATGGCCTTGCGCTTGAGGCTCGGAGCCCTGGTGATCCAGTTGGCTTCCGGCTGCATGCCGATGATTTCCGAGTGCGCGTGCTGCGAGATCTGGCGCAGGAGTGTCTTGCGGTAGGCCTCCGGCATCCAGTCGCGGGGTTCGATACGCGAGTCCTCGGAGATGACGCGGTCAAAGTACGCCTTACCGGCAGTCTCCCGCTCTTGCTCTTCCGGGGACAGCTCAGCGGGCACAGACTGCAGATTCTGCGATGCCATGGTTGCTCCTAAATATTTACCGACCGTTCGTTCAGGATATGGGCAAGGCCCGAGATGCGTCAAGCGTTCGGGCGTCCGCGCGACGCGACGCCCGCTCACCTATCCGGGCAAAATACGGGACGCTCGCTCACCTATGGCGGCAAAAGACGAAACGCTCGCTCACCTCATGAACTGGTCCCCGGAAGTTGGACTGAGAAATTCAGTTCCGACTTCCAGGGAGCAGTTTTATGCATGCACGTAGTTCATTGTCTGAGGTCCAGCGTGAGGCCGCTGTAGCGTGGTTTGAGAAAGGCGTCGGGCACGTGGCGGCGGCCAGGATGCTGGGTGTGTCTCGTGTGCCGGTCAAGGCACTGTTTGGGCGGTGGAGGATTCATGGGCAAGGAGCGCTGGTGAGCAAGCCGGCGAAGTCGTACTCTTTCGAGTTCAAGCTCGCCCTGGTCGAGCGGTTCCTCGCGGGCGAGACCGGCCCGGACCTGGCAGTGGAGGCAGGTTTGTCCTCGCGCGAGTTGTTGCAGAAGTGGGTCCGGGGGATCGCCGGGAGGGGCGCGGACGCGTTGCGGCCCAAGCCCAGGGGCAGGCCCCGGCAGCCCGATTCCCCGCCCCCGGCGGAACTGCCCGAGCTGGAGCGGTTGCGGCGGGAGAACGAGCGGTTGCGGGCCGAGGTGGCGTATTTGGGAAAATTGCGGGCCTTGAGGGCGCAGGAACGACGGTGAAGGTCCAGGCCCTCATCGCTCTCAAGGCCGGCTTTCCCCTGCCCGTCCTGCTGCAGGTGGCCGGGCTTGCCCGGTCCACGTTCTTCTATCACCAGGGGCGCCTGCAGGCTCCGGACCCGCAGGAAGCACTGAAGGCCGCGGTGGCGGAGATCTTCGCGAAGAACCGGGGCCGGTACGGGCACCGGCGCATCCACACCGAGCTGGGCAGGCAGGGGTGGGCGGTCGCGAAGAAGACCGTGCTGAAGCTGATGCGTTCGCTGCGGCTGGTCTGCCAGGTGCGGCGGAAGAAACGCTACAACTCCTACCGGGGCGGGCAGGGCGCCGTCGCGGAGAACGTGCTGAACCGGGAATTCGACGCCGATGCCCCGAACCGGAAATGGGTCACCGACGTGACCGAGTTCAGCGTCGGGGACCGCAAGCTCTACCTCTCACCGGTCATGGACCTCTTCGACCGGCAGATCATCTCCTATTCGATCGGGTCCTCCCCGAACCTGGAGCTGACCAACACCTCGCTGCGTGAGGCATTGAGCCGCCTCGGGCAAGGCCAGCAGCCTCTGGTGCACTCCGACCAGGGGGTCCAGTACCAGCACATCTCCTGGCGCACTCTCCTCGAGGGCGCCGGCGCGGTCCAATCCATGTCGCGCAAGGGCAACTGCTACGACAACGCCGTGATGGAGAACTTCTTCGGCCACCTCAAGGAGGAGATGTTCCACAGGACCAGGTTCCTCAACACCGAGGCACTGGAAACAGCGCTGCACGAGTACATCCGCTGGTACAACACCGAAAGAATCTCCACAAAACTCGAGGGCCTGAGCCCGGTGCAATACCGTGCCCAGGCCCTCGCAGCCTAGGATCCTACTTAGCCAGTCCAACTTCCGGGGACCAGTTCATCAAGTGATCGAGCGTCCGCGGGAAACGCCCCAAAAGTGAGCGTGCCCCTATGTTTTTTGTCAAGCTGCTGTGGGTGTTCGTGCTTGGTAGAGGGTTCCGTCTCGGAGCATGGCGTAGAGGGTGTCGCAGCGGCGTCTGGCGAGGGCGATGAGGGCTTGGTTGTGTCGTTTTCCTTCGGCTCGTTTGCGGTCGTAGTAGGCGCGCGAGAGCGGGTCTTTCAGTGCGGCGAAGGCGGAGAGGTAGAGGGCGCGTTTGAGGACTTTGTTGCCTTTCCGGGAGGCGCGGTCGGCACGGATGGAGGTCCCGGATCGCCAGGTCACCGGTGTCAGGCCTGCGTAAGATGCCAGGTGCGCCGCTGAGGCGAAGTCTTTCCCGACGACTTCGGTGAGGATCCGTGCTGCTGTCCTGACGCCGACCGCCGGCAGTGACGTCAGGACGTGGTGGAAGAGGGTGGGCCTCCACGAGGGCTTCGACCTGGGCATAAACGGTAGCGCGGGCTTCGTGGAACGCGGCGAGCATGCCCGCGAGCTGGGGCAGCACGATCGTGGCGGCGTTCGTGCCGACCCACGACCACGGTTTGCTTGCCCAAGGCCTCGATGATCTCATCGGCGAGGCGTTCGCCCATCCGGGGCGCGAGCTTTCCCAGCCGGTTCCCGATCCGGCGCCGGCCGGCATGACGCAAGGCCTCCGGGGTGGGCCAGGTCCGCAGCAGGTCCAGCACGGCAGGGTGGTCCAGGCGCGGGCCAAGAACACGCTCCAGTGCCGGGTGGATCTGGGTGAGCAGACCGCGGATCCGGTTGGAAGTCGCAGTGATCTGTTTGGCCAGGTCATCGTCGAAACCGCAGAGCATGCTCAGCTCGGCGAGCTGGGTGTCGGCGAGTTGGACCGAGCGCAGGGCGTGGGGCATGGTGCGTGCGGCGTCGGCGATGATGAACGCGTCCCGGGCATCGGTCTTCGCCTCTCCCGGGTGCAGATCCGCGATCCGCCGCATCGCCAGGCCCGGCAGGTAACCGACGGGCATGCCGGCGGCCTGGGCCACGGCCACCGGGAGCGCCCCGATCGTCGCGGGCTGATCGACGACCAGCAACGCCTGTCCGTGGCCTTGAAACTCGGCCAGGATCTCACGGATCCGGGCCTCGTCATTGGGCAATGCCCGGTCCAGCAGCTTCTTCCCGGCCCGGTCCAAGGCAACGGCGTGGTGTTCGCCCTTGCCGACGTCCAAGCCAATGAAAACGTCAACGGTTTCGTGGTTTCTGATCACCTGGCACCTCCAGTCGCGGGTCATCCTCCAGTGCCGGCCCGTCAGCGGTGTCAGGGCCCGGCATCCACGTTACGCACGACGATCCCAAACTGTCCTGCCCCTATTAGCGGTCTCCCTGGCACCTGCCAAGCCCCGGTGACAACACGCTCAGGATCATGCATCGACAGAGCGTCACAATCATGCCGGGACGGCAGGCCAACACACCCATATCCTGCACCAGGAAAGGGCTACGAAAAAGGTAACGAGCGTCGGGGGACAGCGTGGCAGCTCGCTTAGCCGAGCACTGGCGCCAAGGCGGGTCGGGGCGCAAGCTGCTTCCGCGCCCAGCGGGCCAGCTTCTTGCCCTTGCCTTTCCACCAGCTGTCCTCGTCGTTGTCTTGGTGCCAGCGGAAGATGATCATCACCATCACGAAAACGCCCATGGCCACGTCCGCCCAAGAGGAGAGGATCGCTTTAGCCAGCACGCTGACGCCCATGACGAGAATCGACGGCACCGCTAGGGTCCTGAAGATGGTGTTAGCCACGTAGCGCCGATGGGATCGCGGCACGGACAGTGCACGGACCATGTCGAAACATACGCATACCACCACCACTGTCTGGCCCAGGTCCAGCAGGATCAACCCGGGAAAGGAACCGGCGAAAAAGACGGCGGACCCCATGCCCGCGCTCAACGGACAACCTCCGTCAAGGCAAGACACGGAACGGGCGTAAGGATATTGCAGAAACCGCGCATACGAACAACCCCCAGAGACCAGAAACGACGCCGTGAGACCGGCTGTGTCCCATTCAATCCGTGCCCTCGGAACGGGTCACGAGTAGTCGGTACTCGAATTTTCCGCGGCCGACTACTTGGACGGTCCTCAGCTAACCGGCCCCTTCAGGTGCCGCCTCTAGGAGAAAGCCGCTCAACCTGCGGTGGCGTACTCCGGGGGCGCCCCGGCGGGCAGCGCCACGACAAAGGTGCTTCCGCCGCCTGGCCTGCTGAAGCAGGTGATGCTCCCCCCATGGCGTTCCACAATGGACTTAGTGATGGACAGCCCGAGGCCGACGCCTGGAATTGCGGCCTGCCGGGCAGCATCCGTACGGAAGAACCGGGTGAAGATCCTGGCCGCCTCGTCCGCGGTCATGCCCATGCCCGTATCCTGCACTTCAAGCCGGACCCAGCTGTCATTGCGCGCCGCCCGAACGCTCACGAGGCCACCACCGGGCGAATACTTAATAGCGTTGGACACCAGATTGTCCAAGGCCTGCCCCAGCCTCAAAGGATCAGCATCCGCCCACAGCGGCGCCGCCACCTCTGCCACCAGGCCAACATTGGCGGCGTTGGCCTGCGCCTGGGCGGACACCAAGCTATTCTCGATCAATCCCGCCAAGTCCGTGCGCCGCAGATGTACAACCTCGACGGCGGCGGAGGACAACAGCAGGTCTTCCACCAGGGCGCGGAGCCGCCCGGCATTGCGTTGAGCGATTTCCACGAAACGCATTGGTCCCGGGGGTAGCTCGTGGGCATTTCGAAGCACGAGGTCGAGATTGCCCAAGATCGACGTCAGCGGAGACCCGAACTCATGCGAAACGTTCGCCACCAGTTCATCCTTGGCCGCTAACGCCTCAACCACGTCAGTTACGTCCCTGAAAACGATCACCGCGCCGCCAAACCGGTCGTCGATGTTGTTCTTCATCCCTCGGGCGGCAGTAGAAATAGCCCGCTGCTCGGCGCCTGAACCGAACCACACGAGGTAGTCGGAGAACGTCTCCCCTTGAGTCGCCCTTCTAACCGGGCTCTTTCCCGGGGGAAGCGGCGTCTGGCGGTCCAGTCCGAAAACAAGCTGCTCACGGTGTGCTGGATCCGGAGGGCCTTCCGTAGGCGTAGCCAAGCGCAGGAATGCTCTTTGTTGGTTGTTGACCAGAAGGGTTTCACCCTTCGAATCGACGGCGACAATTCCGACGTCGATCGTGTCCAGGATGGTCTTGAGCAGCGTTTCCCTCTGTCTGCTGGCGGCAAGCAATTGGCGCAATGCGTAATCCCGGCGCTTTACCCGCTCTTGCAGCAGCTGGGCATTGGATCCTGCCATGCGAATGGAGACCCCTACCGCAAACATCATCATTGGCAAAAGCACCAGCGAGGAAAGCTCCGATGCGGGCGGATACGGCAAACGCGCAAGAACGGGTGGAAGCGCGATAAAGAAAGGGCCCGCAAAACTCAGGATCAGGCTTGTCCTGGAGAGCATGCCCGAGGCCGACAGCCAGATCACGGGAAAGATGGCCAAGGTGTTCAGGCCCGGCATGACGTTGAAAGCGCCGTTTCGCGTAAAGCACAGGGCAACCAGATCCAGAATGGGAATCGTCAGGCTGAGGCTCGGAGGCAGGCGCTCCCAAGGAATCAGCAGGCAAGCCAGGAACAGGATTCCGTGAAGGAACACTCCAGTTAAAAACAACCAATTCTGGATTAACCCTGGCCAAAAAACAGGGGCTGCGATCACCACGACCGCGACGATGAGCGTCACCGGCAATTCACAAATGGCCAACCGGACTCGCGGCTGAAGTTTCCTGAAAAATCGGGCGGCCTTGCGAAATAAAGGCTGCTCACTCAAGTCGAGACCCTTCGTTGGAGATTCGCGGACAAATTATTGCAGCGATACCCCCAAGATCACCGAATACGCCGACTCCGCAGATCGACACGAACGTGCGGAGCGACGCATAATCCACATATTAGATGCCAGATGCCTTCAATGCTTGTATCGTAGCTTTCGGTGACATTTACCGCATTGCGCTGGGCTGTGCGGCGGTGGGTACCGACTCAAGGATGACAATGGGCGAGCCTGGGGTAGCTGTAGTCATTGAGGATGACGAAGACGTACGAAATTTGGTTGACGCCATCCTCAAGGAAGCCGGATTTGTGGTGCACTCCGCCGCAACCGGACGTGAAGGCGTGGAAGTGGTACGGGATAAACGCGCCGCAGTGGTAACGCTGGACGTTGGTCTTCCAGATATGGACGGCCACGAGGTCCTGCGTCGAATTCGGCAATTCAGCGACGCCTATGTGGTGATGCTGACTGCCAGGCGCGATGAGCCGGACACTTTGACGGCCTTCCTCACCGGGGCGGACGACTACGTTAAAAAGCCGTTCTTACCGCGTGAATTGAGGGCGCGGGTCACCGCGATGATGCGAAGGCCTCGCGCGACCGACAGCTTTGCTTCGCACCCCGAGGGTCCCGGCGTTGGTTCGGTTGGCGTTGGTTCGGTTGGCGTTGGTTCGGTTGGCGTTGGTTCGGTTGGCGTTGGTTCGGTTGGCGTTGGCTCGGTTGGCGTTGGTCTGGCGGAGGCGATTACGGCCGCCCGCACGAATCCGAGCAAGCCGTGATGAAGCACAATGGCTTGGCACTGAACTACAAATCCCGCATGGCCACGCTTCAAGGCTTGCCCCTGACGTTGACCCGAAGCGAATTCGATTTGCTATTCGACATACTCCGCTCTCAAGGGGAGGTACGGAGCAAGGCAGACCTTGTCCGGGCTGCCCGAGGCGACTACTACGACGACAATGCCTACATCAGCGAAGCCGACGAGCGGGCTGTTGAGACTCATATCGGCAACCTTCGCCGAAAGCTCCGTGAAGATCCACAATCGCCGCGCTTCCTGCAGACAGTCCGAGGGGTCGGTTACCGGCTGGCTCCGAAAAGACTGGGTTAGGTGTTCGAGCCCGGCCTGGAGCGTCAATCGTTCCGGAGTACGTAACTGTCCTTCAACTCCTGGACCGTGGCGTAGCCGCAGTCAGCCACGTCACTGAGGAGGGGCTGGGCTTCGCGCAATCCACCATTCCGTATGTGTTCCTCCAGCTGCCCCGCAAGCAGGGCAAGGCGGACACCGCCCACCATGGCGGAGGAAGTCCTCAGGCTGAGGATCGCGTCCAAAGCCCCGGCGACATCACCGCGTCCGACGGCGGCTGCGAGGATTTCGTACCGCATCCCCCACAGCTTTGCGAAATCGCCCGCAAAGCTTCGTGCAATTTGTGGATTGTCCACTTGATCTTCCAAGAGCTGGAATTCCGCGAGATCCAGTATCGGTTGCTCAGCAAGCCGGGCCGCACACAACCCGTCGGGGGCACTGGCCGAACCCGTATGATCGGGGCCTGCGTCCTCGTTGACTTCGCTGGATCCTGAACTGAACATAGCCCAATGCTACTTTCTGAATTCCGGAAAGACCGAACTTATGCTTATCTTAAGGAAATCTTAGGCATTTCTTGATTTATCTTCTTTTGTCCTAGCTCGCTTAAATTGAGGAATGCTATGTTGCGCTCAGCCGCCGCTGAAGCTGGCTATGGTGTTGATGACGGCCGGACCCAGAATGGCGATGAACAGCACGGGGAAGATGAAGAGCAGAAGCGGGAAGAGAACCATCACCGGAAGCTTCATGGCCTTCTCTTCGGCCCGCTGGCGGCGCTTCACCCGCATCACCTTGGCTTGAACTCTCAGGACCCGGCTGATGGCAATACCGTACGCATCTGCTTGGATCACGGCCTGAACGAAGCTTCGGAGTTCAGGAACGTTGGTGCGTTCGGCCAGGGCAAGATAGGACTCACGCCGGCTCCGTCCCACCTGCATGTCCTGCAGCGTCCGCACCAACTCCTCAGCGAGAGGACCTTTCCCGTTTTCTCCGGCGCGTGCCATTGCACCTTCAAAACCAAGGCCAGCTTCTACTGAAATAAGCATTTGGTCCATGGTATTTGCGAGTTCCAATTGCATTGCTTTTTGACGCTCTTGCCCTTTGCTGTAAAGCAAAAGATCCGGAATGAAATAGCCAAGTAATACAACAAATATCCCGACGAGTTTAATGATCCCGCTTGAACTGTTGGCACTAATTAAAAAGCCAAAAAGCGCACCACACAATCCGAGCGCGGGTTTAGCTGCGAGGACGCGTCCCAAAGGGAGCGACGGCGGGCGGCCGGCCAGGGAGATCAGCCTGTCCAGCTTCTGCACGTAGCTTCCAGGGGTGAGCCGATAGCCAATGCGCTCGAGTGAAATGCTCCACTTCTTCTGCCCGACGTCCGCAACGCTTTCACCCCGGGCCAAGAGCTCACGAACGGCGCGTTGCGCTTTGCGGTCCACTGACAGAAATGACCACGCGAGGAAAGAAACGGGCAGGGGAACCAGCAGCAAGGAAAGGAGAAGCAAGGGATTCATACGTCACCTCAAAACTTCAGGTCGATGATCTTGCGCATCCAGAGACCGCCAATAGTCATGAGGATGACGGACGCCACGATCATTCCCCAACCAAGGGGATGGGTAAACATCACGTTCATGTAGCCCGGGTTGACAAGCATCAGCATGGTCACGATGCCGAAGGGAAGCGCCATCAGGATGTATCCCGAGAACTTTCCCTCGGCTGCAAGGGACTTGATGTGTCCCTTGATCTCGCTGCGTTCGCGTATGGTTTCGTTCACTTGGTCCAGCACCTCTGCAAGGTTTCCGCCCACCTCACGGTTGATTTGGATAGCTTGGGCTATCCAGACAAAATCCTCGCTCCGCATCCGTTCCGCGGCGTCGTTAAGCGAGTCCTGCAGGTCACGGCCCAGGCTTGTCTCTGTGATGATCCTGCGCATTTCCTCGGACGTCGGGCTGGGTGACTCGGTGGCTGCGGCGTCGATGGCACGAAGGATGCTGTGGCCAGCACGCAGGCCGCCGGACAATAGTTGGAGGGTGTCACCGAGCTGATCGTCAAACTTCGCCCGTCGTTTCCCGGACAGGAACCGGGTGATCAGCCGCGCGACGATGGGCGCCGGAATGAAGAACAAGATGGCGACGACGGGCCCGCCGACGACGAGTCCGATCAACGCACCCACGAATGCGCCGGCGATCATGAGGATAAAGAAGTCCGCTTGGCTCATGCGCAGACCGGCGTTTTCCAGTTCTTCACGGTTGAAAAACTGGACGTTGCGCCTCGTCAGAAACCTGTGGAGGACGTCGGCGGCCGAACCTGCAAAGCGGGTCAGCTGGGACCCCGAATTCACCTGGTAGGGCCGCCGGCGATCCAGCGGAACCTCGGGGGTTTTCGGCAAGATCACGGCCATCCCAAGGAGCAGGATGGCTGAAAGCATCAAACCCATTCCAGTCAACAGCATCATGGTTCGCTCACGCCTTTGCTGTCATTGCCAGGGGTGCGGCGAAGACCTCGGGAGAGACTCGAATGCCCAGATCGTCGAAGCGGTCGATGAACCGCGGACGGATACCCGTTGGCACTGGCCTGCCAAGAAACATCCCATGACTATCAACGCCGGCCGAGTAGTCGAAGACGAAGGCGTCTTGGAGAGTGACAATATCGCCTTCCATGCCTTGGACCTCAGTCACATGCGTGATGCGGCGCGTCCCGTCCCGCAAACGGGAAATTTGGATGATCAGATTCACTGCGGACGCAATTTGCTCCCGGATAGCGCGCAACGGCAAGTCCATGCCCGCCATGAGCACCAGGGTTTCCAAGCGGGCGACGGCGTCACGAGGGGAATTTGAGTGGACCGTTGAGAGGGAGCCGTCGTGGCCTGTGTTCATGGCCTGCAGCATGTCGAGAGACTCTCCGCCACGGACCTCGCCGACGACGATCCTGTCCGGACGCATACGGAGGGAGTTCCGGAGCAACTCCCTGATGGTCACTTGGCCCTTCCCCTCTGTGTTCGGGGGCCTGCTCTCCAGCCTGACCACATGTTGTTGCTGGATCTGAAGTTCGACCGCGTCCTCGATGGTGACGATGCGGTTGTCCTCCGGGATGAACGACGAAAGAACATTCAGCAGGGTGGTCTTGCCGGTTCCGGTACCTCCGGAAACAATGATGTTCAGTTTCGCCTTCACGCAAGCATTGAGGAGTTCGGCCATCTCGGGCGTGAGCGTGCCGAAATCGATCAGGTTCCTAATGGTCAATGGCACTTTGCTGAATTTTCGGATGGTCAGCGATGAACCCCCAACCGCAAGAGGCGGGATCACGGCGTTGACTCGCGAACCGTCTTCAAGGCGTGCGTCAACGAGCGGGGACGATTCGTCGATCCGGCGTCCCACCTTCGAAACGATGCGTTCAATGACCCTCCGAAGATGGTCCTCCGAACTGAATCCGGAATCCGTGAGGATCAGCTTGCCTTTCCTTTCGACGTAGATCTGGTCCATCCTGTTGACCATGATTTCCGTGACGTCCGGATCGTCCAGCAGGCGTTGGAGCGGACCATAACCAAGGACGTCGTCTGCCACGTCCGCTACGAGCCGACTGCGCTCATCGGCGGATAGGGGGACCTGCTCTGCGTCGATGATCCGAGTGAGTTCCTCCCGCGCTGTTGTCCCCAACTCTTGTTCGCTCACGCTCGAGTCGTTGAACCTGGTTCCCAGGCGTTCAAACAATGCGGTTGCGGCGCGGCGTTTCAGGGCAGCGAAGGCGTCTACTGGTTGCGGGGCTTTGGCCTTGGCCGAGTCCGGCTGGTCAGATATCTTAACTGAAATGCGGGGTACAGCGCCGCTGGCTCCTGCGGGGGGCAGCCCAGGCAGTTTCGTGGACTCGGCAAACGTCGGTTTGGATGCCCGGGGGATGCTCGGTCCCGGCCCGCCCGGCACCGAAGCATCGACACTGGTCCCGGTTGATGCCTGGACTTTCCCTTCCGCAGCACTCAATCGCTCGGATAGCTTCATCTACACCACCACCCTCCTGTGTAATTTGCGCTGCGCCGTAGCACGCCACGCAGGGTTGAAGCGTTCCACCAGCTGCTTGAGTCCTTTGACGGCCGGATCCTTAAGGGCTTCCTGAAGCACGGGAATGCCACGGTTGGTGGAGAACGCAACGGCCTTCGACCGGGGAATGCTCACATCCACGGGTGCGCCGACAGTTGACTCGACGTCCTGGACCGACAAACCGGACTTTGAATCAGCCATATTGAGCACCACGTGCCGGGTTTCCGGCAAGAGGTTCAGCCGTCGGAGGATGTCCAGGCCGGAGCGAAGGCCCCGAACACTTGGAACGTCCATGGCAGTGACCCACACTGCGTCCGTGCAATGCTCGAGGGCTGCGAGCCCGATTTCGGGCAATCCGGGGGCGGTGTCCACCACCACGTACTGGAACTGTTCGGCAAGCTGCTCGAGCAACCTGCCCACCTGTTCCGGTGAGATCTCATCTGCTTCGACGGGGTCATTCGGCGCGCATAAGGCATAGATGCTTGCCGGGTGCACCGTGAGAAAGGCCTTGAGGACCAGGGAATCCTGGCTGGCCGACGCCGTAACAGCATCAGTGACTGTGTGTTCCGGATTCAGGTAAAGCCCGGACGCGACGTCACCGAACTGTAAGTCCAGATCGACGATCACAACGCTCATCGGCGCAATCTTGCCCAAGCCCACGGCAATGTTCGTGGCGATCGTCGTCTTGCCCACCCCGCCCTTGGGAGAGAAGACGCCGATCACCAAGCCTTTCGGGGAACCCGCCTGCTTGGGTTCCCCGGTGCGCTGGCGGCTGGCGAAAGACTGGCACGCACGCTCAAGCATGACCCGTATCTGGGCCAGGTCCGCGGCCGGGCTCATGATGTCTCGGATTCCGGAACGCATGGCTTGGAGGACGAATTCGGGGTCCAGCTCACTCACAAGGAGGACGCTCAGCTCCGGCAACTGCACATCGAAAACCCTGGCGAGGCGCAGGGCGTCATCAACGGGCACGTCGGGTCCCAGGATCAGGACCTCGAGTTGTTCCTGGTCAAGTGCGCCAAACAGCTCGGCCGGATCAGCGGGCAAGACGCTCGTGAAAAAGGTCTGCACCCGTCCGGGCAAGCCCCCGGCAACGGCTTGACGCAACCGTAAGTCAAAGTCAGCACTGGGGGTGATCAGGACAAAGCGGCTCATCGGTATACCCCGCTCTGCTGCATGACGGTGGGGCCACTGTCTTTGGCATCCAACGGTTCTTTGCTGAGCCAGATCTTCTCGTACTCCGACGCGAAAACGATCTTGGAGGCGTCCACATCGTTGACGGCGACGGTCAGCAGGAGTGATCCAGTGGGAAGTGCACTGGCATTGGGATCAGCCGCCGCACCGGAACTGGGATTCGGCGTCGGCTGCGCGCTCGCCCCGGTTTGGGGCGCACGCTGGACCGCGGTCACAAGCACCTTGTGGATCGCCAATTCGGTAGTTTGCTTGTCCGGTTTCGCCTCGATTCCACCGGTGCCCATCGAGATGAATATTCCAATGTGGTCACCAGGAACCAGCCGTCCCCCGACCACCCGCTGCGGTTCCAGTTGAAACGAGACCTCCTGAAGCCCTGCGGGCACCTTGACGTCGCCCGAAGTCTTCAGGGCGTCGGGGGCTACTAAGCGTTCGGCCACCAGCGTCTCGCCCGGGACGAGGTCGACGGCGGCCACCTTGCCCGGCGAGTCCGCCAACGTGTGCAGCGCGGTCTTTGGGACAGCTGTTCCCGGCAGCTGCTGCGAGACCACGGAATCCGTCATGGCTTCCACCGGAGTACCGGCAGGAATCGCCGTCTTAACGACCAGAACGTCAACCGGAGCCAGGTCTTGAACCGCCCGTTGATCCGCCCCTTGGGCATAGGAGAACACGAGAATCACCCCGACGACGGCCAGCACTGCTGCTACCGATCCGGCCAACAAGCGTGACTTCACTTACTACTCCTGATGAATCTAGTTGGTGAGGCGCACAATAGTGGCCCCAAATGCATCTACCGGTCCCAGCGAGTAGCCGTCCGCCAACGAGACGTACTTGACGAAACTTCCGATGATTCCACGGCAGTTTCCGTTGCAGGAAAGCGCTGAAGGGACGTCTGGACTTGTGTTATGGAAACTGTCCGGAAGACTGTTGTTGCCGCTGAACTTCCACCCCGTCACTTTGAATGCGGCGAAGGACACGAGATGGTAGATCGCCCCGGCTCCTACGCCCGTACCTGTTATGGCGTCGAAGACCGGAAGCAGAACGATGACATTCCCTCCAGCGCTGATGGTAGCGGCCCATTTTTGAAGCGTCGCAGGGCAGTTTGTCGGTGAATTGTTGCCTTGGGAGCTGCCGGCTTCGCTGGTGGCGAGGTTGATGGTGCTACCGCATACCCCGTTATCCTGGGCGAGCCAGCCGAACCCCCCAGGCGCGACAGCGCCGGAGGGGCCGTAATTGCAGCTAGGGTTGGCGCCTGAGCTGTGGTCCTGAAGAAGTTGCGCGGCTCCCCCGATGTACCCCCGCACCTGGCAGATGGAGAACGCCAGGGGGAACGGAGCGGTACCGGCTGTTGGGCTCCCCCACTGGACACTCGATGTGGTCACAGCGTTGCCCGTACTAACACCCAGGACGCGCGCGAAGAAGAGCGAGACAGAATTCGGTGCACCACCGGCCTGCTGGGATCCGGCGGTTACGGTTACTTTCCGGTTGGTCAGGTCCAGGCTGATCGACTTGATGTTGCTGAGGCCGTCGTTCGCGTTCTTATTGGCCATGTCGCTGGCGATCTGTGACGTCGTCGAGCAATTCGGATCGCTCGTACTCGCGGCGCATTTCTGCGCCACAGCGAGGGCAGCGGCGTCGGATCCGTTCTGTACTTGCGCCCTTTCGGAATACAGCATGCCCGCATCCACGGCAAGGGCGGCAAAACCGAGCAAGACAACCAGCAAGAGCGCAACGAGGACTGCGACGGCCCCGCGCTCGCCGTCGTCGCGGGCCATCAGCCGCTGCATACCATGACTCCTACGCCTTGCATGGGGAATGGACCGGCGAATCCCGTGAGGGTGCTCAGCGTGTACTTGATGGTGACGGACATCTGCGCCCCCGAGGTGCATGTGGCGGGGCTGAAAGTGAAGTTCGAGTCGGCCAATCCTGGGTTAAGTGAAACCGCGGCATTCTTTGCCGCTGTTTTGGCGGCCGTTTGGTCATTCGAGATTGCCATGACACGGACTCCTTCGCGGGCTGCGTTCGAGAGCGACACCTGAACGTTGTAGGCCCTGCCGAATTCCATGATGCCGAGGAGCAGCATGACCAAGAGTGGTGCCAGGATGGCGAACTCGACCACCACAGCGCCCCGTTCAGATGCCCTCGGCATACAGTTACCTCTCCAAGGAACGGATAGTCCGAAACAAGCGGAGTGGCGGCCGCCTGAATGCCGCCGCCACTCCGGATTTGCTTGATGTGCCCCTATTTTCTGAGAGGCACCATGCCGGCTGATTCCTAGGGGCAGGCGCCTTGACCGGCGGTTGCTCCTGCGGCGTAGGTGGTTTTGCCAGACACCGAACACTGGACCTGGGTGAACGTGTCCTTGACGGTCCCACCGAGGGCAGTGACCGCGATGATGATGACAACGGCGATGAGTGCAACCATGATGCCGTATTCGACGGCGGTGGCGCCCTTTTCGTCACGACGCGCGCGAGAAACGGACTTTAGGAAAGCGGAAAACATTTGGGCTCCTTGATGAGAAAAGTGCTGTCGAGCCGCACGAGGCGGACTTTCTAGGAGCACACCGACGTGGTCGAGTTCCAGGTCTTACCGGTGGTCATCTGACACTGGACCTGAGCGAAGGTGTTCTTGACCGTCCCGCCGAGGGCGGTGACCGCGATGATGATGACGACGGCGATGAGTGCAACCATGATGCCGTATTCGACGGCGGTGGCGCCCTTTTCGTCACGACGGATCCGCGATGCGGCGTTGGAGAAGAAAGCAAACATGTGAAACTCCTGAGCGAGTTGGGGGTGCGAACTGGTCCAGCACCAGCTCACAAGCAAGCTAGCAACGCCCAACTCCCCGCGGCGTAATCCTTGGGACATCCTGTGGGAAGACTGGCGATCCTGCGCATTTCTTGGGCCAAAGCTTGGGAAATCCTGCGGTTCCAGCCCGCCTGCCCCCGAGCGAAAAACGACGCTCGCTCACCTATGACGGCAAAACACGGAACGCTCACTCACCTCAAGTGATCGAGCGTCCGCGGGAAACGCCCCAAAAGTGAGCGTGCCCCTATGTTTTTTGTCAAGCTGCTGTGGGTGTTCGTGCTTGGTAGAGGGTTCCGTCTCGGAGCATGGCGTAGAGGGTGTCGCAGCGGCGTCTGGCGAGGGCGATGAGGGCTTGGTTGTGTCGTTTTCCTTCGGCTCGTTTGCGGTCGTAGTAGGCGCGCGAGAGCGGGTCTTTCAGTGCGGCGAAGGCGGAGAGGTAGAGGGCGCGTTTGAGGACTTTGTTGCCTTTCCGGGAGGCGCGGTCGGCACGGATGGAGGTCCCGGATCGCCAGGTCACCGGTGTCAGGCCTGCGCAGGATGCCAGGTGCGCCGCTGAGGCGAAGTCTTTCCCGACGACTTCGGTGAGGATCCGTGCTGCTGTCCTGACGCCGACCGCCGGCAGTGACGTCAGGACGTGGTGAAGAGGGTGGGCCTCCACGAGGGCTTCGACCTGGGCATAAACGGTAGCGCGGGCTTCGTGGAACGCGGCGAGCATGCCCGCGAGCTGGGGCAGCACGATCGTGGCGGCGTTCGTGCCGACCACGACCACGGTTTGCTTGCCCAGGGCCTCGATGATCTCATCGGCGAGGCGTTCGCCCATCCGGGGCGCGAGCTTTCCCAGCCGGTTCCCGATCCGGCGCCGGCCGGCATGACGCAAGGCCTCCGGGGTGGGCCAGGTCCGCAGCAGGTCCAGCACGGCAGGGTGGTCCAGGCGCGGGCCAAGAACACGCTCCAGTGCCGGGTGGATCTGGGTGAGCAGACCGCGGATCCGGTTGGAAGTCGCAGTGATCTGTTTGGCCAGGTCATCGTCGAAACCGCAGAGCATGCTCAGCTCGGCGAGCTGGGTGTCGGCGAGTTGGACCGAGCGCAGGGCGTGGGGCATGGTGCGTGCGGCGTCGGCGATGATGAACGCGTCCCGGGCATCGGTCTTCGCCTCTCCCGGGTGCAGATCCGCGATCCGCCGCATCGCCAGGCCCGGCAGGTAACCGACGGGCATGCCGGCGGCCTGGGCCACGGCCACCGGGAGCGCCCCGATCGTCGCGGGCTGATCGACGACCAGCAACGCCTGTCCGTGGCCTTGAAACTCGGCCAGGATCTCACGGATCCGGGCCTCGTCATTGGGCAATGCCCGGTCCAGCAGCTTCTTCCCGGCCCGGTCCAAGGCAACGGCGTGGTGTTCGCCCTTGCCGACGTCCAAGCCAATGAAAACGTCAACGGTTTCGTGGTTTCTGATCACCTGGCACCTCCAGTCGCGGGTCATCCTCCAGTGCCGGCCCGTCAGCGGTGTCAGGGCCCGGCATCCACGTTACGCACGACGATCCCAAACTGTCCTGCCCCTATTAGCGGTCTCCCTGGCACCTG
>NZ_KI912155.1:825472-827078 GCF_000517125.1 Arthrobacter sp. MA-N2
AGGATCATGCATCGACAGAGCGTCACAATCATGCCGGGACGGCAGGCCAACACACCCATATCCTGCACCAGGAAAGGGCTACGAAAAAGGTAACGAGCGTCGGGGGCGGCGAGCGTCGGGGGGCGGCGAGCGGCCGGGGCGAACGACAGCGCGACCGGCCGTCCCGCCGTCGGGCACTACCAAACGGCCGCCCCGCAAAGGCGACGCTCGCTCACCTATGGCGGCAAAAGACGAAACGCACGCTCACTTCAAGTGAGCGTGCCCCTATGTTTTTTGTCAAGCTGCTGTGGGTGTTCGTGCTTGGTAGAGGGTTCCGTCTCGGAGCATGGCGTAGAGGGTGTCGCAGCGGCGTCTGGCGAGGGCGATGAGGGCTTGGTTGTGTCGTTTTCCTTCGGCTCGTTTGCGGTCGTAGTAGGCGCGCGAGAGCGGGTCTTTCAGTGCGGCGAAGGCGGAGAGGTAGAGGGCGCGTTTGAGGACTTTGTTGCCTTTCCGGGAGGCGCGGTCGGCACGGATGGAGGTCCCGGATCGCCAGGTCACCGGTGTCAGGCCTGCGTAAGATGCCAGGTGCGCCGCTGAGGCGAAGTCTTTCCCGACGACTTCGGTGAGGATCCGTGCTGCTGTCCTGACGCCGACCGCCGGCAGTGACGTCAGGACGTGGTGAAGAGGGTGGGCCTCCACGAGGGCTTCGACCTGGGCATAAACGGTAGCGCGGGCTTCGTGGAACGCGGCGAGCATGCCCGCGAGCTGGGGCAGCACGATCGTGGCGGCGTTCGTGCCGACCACGACCACGGTTTGCTTGCCCAAGGCCTCGATGATCTCATCGGCGAGGCGTTCGCCCATCCGGGGCGCGAGCTTTCCCAGCCGGTTCCCGATCCGGCGCCGGCCGGCATGACGCAAGGCCTCCGGGGTGGGCCAGGTCCGCAGCAGGTCCAGCACGGCAGGGTGGTCCAGGCGCGGGCCAAGAACACGCTCCAGTGCCGGGTGGATCTGGGTGAGCAGACCGCGGATCCGGTTGGAAGTCGCAGTGATCTGTTTGGCCAGGTCATCGTCGAAACCGCAGAGCATGCTCAGCTCGGCGAGCTGGGTGTCGGCGAGTTGGACCGAGCGCAGGGCGTGGGGCATGGTGCGTGCGGCGTCGGCGATGATGAACGCGTCCCGGGCATCGGTCTTCGCCTCTCCCGGGTGCAGATCCGCGATCCGCCGCATCGCCAGGCCCGGCAGGTAACCGACGGGCATGCCGGCGGCCTGGGCCACGGCCACCGGGAGCGCCCCGATCGTCGCGGGCTGATCGACGACCAGCAACGCCTGTCCGTGGCCTTGAAACTCGGCCAGGATCTCACGGATCCGGGCCTCGTCATTGGGCAATGCCCGGTCCAGCAGCTTCTTCCCGGCCCGGTCCAAGGCAACGGCGTGGTGTTCGCCCTTGCCGACGTCCAAGCCAATGAAAACGTCAACGGTTTCGTGGTTTCTGATCACCTGGCACCTCCAGTCGCGGGTCATCCTCCAGTGCCGGCCCGTCAGCGGTGTCAGGGCCCGGCATCCACGTTACGCACGACGATCCCAAACTGTCCTGCCCCTATTAGCGGTCTCCCTGGCACCTGCCAAG
>NZ_KI912155.1:827178-1116997 GCF_000517125.1 Arthrobacter sp. MA-N2
GCTCAGGATCATGCATCGACAGAGCGTCACAATCATGCCGGGACGGCAGGCCAACACACCCATATCCTGCACCAGGAAAGGGCTACGAAAAAGGTAACGAGCGTCGTCGGCGACGGCGAGCTTCATTCAGAGGGGACACTCCAGCGCAACGAGGCCCCCGCCGTCGGGCACTAACGACCCCCCCCGCCCGCGAACCAAAACACGACGCTCGCTCAGCTATCGCGGCAAAACACGGAACGCTCGCTCAGCTCTAGTGAGCGCGAGCGTCTGGGTGCCACGCCGAACGCGATTCAAAGGTGACATCTTGGCGTTTTCGCAGGCCCAAAGAGTCGAGACCTCACTTCTCGGGGCCAGCCCCGATTTCCCATCTGCGCGCCCCGGCAGCCACTCATTCGTAGCGAAAACTAAAGGCAAATTCTTTCAAGTGGTCCTGACGGGAACCCGTCCGTCGCTCTGAAAACGCTGGCCGGTAACCCACCATCACAAGGAGGAACCTAATGCCACAGAGATCACGTCTCATGACACCAAGCACATTTGCAGGCAGGGCCCTCGCTCACCTCTAGTGATCGAGCGTCCTCGGGAAACGCCCCAAAGGTGAGCGAGCGTCGGGCGGGAGCTAGCCGGCCGAGTGATCGGGGGTCACCGCGTCGGGGGTGACCGTGCCGGCGTCGCCGTCGACCGTGATCAGTTGGCCACTCTTGAGCCGCTGGGTGGCAACCCCGGTGCCGAGCACGGCGGGAATTCCGTATTCGCGGGCCACGATGGAGCTGTGGCTCAACGGACCGCCGACGTCGGTGACCACGGCGGACGCCATCGCGAACAGCGAGGTCCACGCGGGAGTGGTGATCCGGGCCACCAGCACCTCTCCGGGCGCCATCTGCGCGAAGTCCTGCGGCCCGCTCAGGACACGGGCAGGAGCACTGACGCGGCCCGCGCTGGCGCCGACTCCCTTGATGACGTCGCCCTGCTGGTCCTCGGAACCCGCTGGCATCATCGATTCGAAGGTTCGCTTCATCCACCGGCTTTCGGGCAACATTTGAGGAGCCGCGGCTTTGACCTGGCCTCGCCACAGCATCTTGCGCTCCTCGACGACGTCAGCGCGGACAGGACGCTCGGTCCCGGTGATTGCCACCGGCGCAGGGGCGCCCGGCGCTTCGGGAGCGTCCGGCTCGCCGAGACCGAACTCGACGGCGCTCTGCAGCTCCTGATGGCGCAACCAGAATACGTCGGCGGGCGCGGCGATCACCCCCGAGTGCACCAGCCGCGGCCCGAGTTCCAGCAGCATCCGCCGTATCAGCGGCCAGGCCAGTCCGACGTCGGACAGGGCGTCTTCGCGAACAGGCGCCGCGTTCTGCGCCCACCGGAGCAGCCGGAGGAACACCGCCTTGCGCCTCCGCCCGAGACGGGTGGTCACTCGATCTGTCTGCTCCTTCCGCCGAGCGGCCGCGAGCCGCTGTCGCTCGTACGGATCATTGCCCTGTCCTCGCAGGTAGAACTTCACCTGTTCCAGCTGCGCCGTTGGATCGTCGGCTGGCACAGGGCAGACGAAATCCAGGTTATAGACCGCGTGGCCGAAACGGTCGAGGTGGTCCTGGAACCGGGAATGCCATTGCTGCCAAAGCGCCGGGTCCACGAAGCCAGGCGTGGACCCGTTGCGCTGGGACTCGGCGAGCGCCGGCGTCGGCTCATTGAGGATCGCAGCAGCCAACTCCGGTAATGCGCGGACCCAGACGGCGAGGTCGTACAAGGACTTCTCCGCCCGGATGGGTTCGCTGTCGAAGCCGAGGAGGAACGTTTCGGCCGGAGGATCGCCCGCGCGTCGGATGAGTTTGTCGTAATAGGCACGGAAAGAGATTTCGCTGGTGGCCGCGATCGGAATGACCGACTGCACCGCCGTGTAGTACACGGTGCCGGCGTCCAACAACGTCCGGACGCCCTCCAACAATTCCTCGCCGGAGAGCCTCGAAACGGACCTCGTCGACCAGCCCTGGACAATCCGCGCGTAACGGGGATGGGAGAATTCCCGCCAACCACTCAGGCCCATGTGCGCCTTGCCCCGGGCCAGCGCGTTGAGGGCCGTTGGTAATTTGCCCATCACCCGCCACATTCCCGAGGTTCGGTAATAGTAGTAGGCATAGCCGTTGATGGTGGGTAGTCCGACGTCGCTCTCCCGGATGACTTTGCTGCCGACGGCTTCTGCCATGAGGGCCTTAAGCGACCTCGTCACCGAGCCGTCAATGAGATCGGCGAACAGCGGGGAGAGCGGGTCCGGCAACTGTTCCACGATGCTCGCGCGGAAGTACATTCCCTTCGGATAGGGCACCGGCCACGTCTCCGGTGGGTCAGCCGAGGGTTCGGGCAGTGCGGTGATGGGCCGGGATTGCAGCATGAAGAATTCGCGACCGGACCGCGCCCACTCGATGTCCTGCGGCGCCTTGAAGTACTGCGAAATACGCGTTCCGTAACTGGCAAGTTCGGCGGCGGCAGCGTCGTCCAGCACCGGCTGGTGCCGAAGCGCTGCGGGCACCGGCTGCTCCACGGTTCCCCCGGGCACGGTCCCCTGGCTCGCGTAGACCGTCATGACTTCCTTGTCGGCGGTGCGGCGCGAGAGCACGCGGCCGGTTCCAGCTTCGACAACCAGGTCATCCGTGGTGACGGTTCCGCTGACCACCGAGTCCCCGAGGCCCCAAGCCGCACTGATCACCGTCTGGTCGCGGCGCCCGTTGGCCGGATTGGCGGTGAACATGACCCCGGCGGCCTCGACCATCCGTTGGATCACGACGGCGAGACGCACCGAATCCGGGGCGATGCCTTCGCGCGCGCGGTAGGCCAAGGCGCGCCCCGTCCACAAGGAAGACCAGCAATCGATGACGGCCGCTGCCAGCGCTTCCGCCCCGCGGACATTAAGGTAGCTCTCCTGTTGCCCGGCGAAGCTGGCCGAGGCCAGGTCTTCGGCCGTCGCGGAGGAACGGACCGCGACGGCGGCATCGCTGAGGCGACCGTAGGCGGCACCGAGCTCGGCCGCGACGTCTGCCGGCATGGTGCCGGCGGTGAAAAGCGCCCGGATTGCCTTCGAGGCGTCCTCGTAGTCCTGCGGTGCCGCCTGCGGCGGGAGGGTCGCCAGCTCCTGGATGCGCGGCTGGATCCCGTTGGCATCCACGAAAGCCCCATAGGCGGCAGTGACCAGCACAAATCCTGGTGGAACAGGCAGCCCGGCCCGGACAAGGTTGCCCAGTCCAGCGCCTTTGCCGCCGGCTACGGCGATGTCGCCCGGTTGCACTTCGTCGAAGGTGTAGACGTAGCTCATGACCGTCGCTCCTCGCTGTGGAGATGCGGTGCCTTCATCGAGGCCGTTTCACAACATACTGTCACGCCACCGCTCGGGAGGCGATGGTTGCGGCTAGGCGTGGGAGGCGCCCTTGGTGGCAGATTCCTTCAGCGCGTACGAGAGAAAATCGTGCATGGCGGTTTTGAGGGTGCCGATGTTGCCGCGAAGGGTCCGCGCATTACGTGCTGCCACTGGCATGTCACCGTCAAGGATGTTTTGTTCAAGGCCGTTGCAGGTTTCCGCCATCGAGCGTGCACCGACCATGTGGGCATTGACCTTGAGGCTGAGGACGGCGTCCATGGCCTCCTCAGCATCACTGCTAACGATGGCGGAGAGGATGCGTTCCACGCGCTTCTGGAGTAATTCCAGGAAGGTCAGCGCGTATCTCCTGGGAATGGTGGTGCATTGCAGCTGGTCTGCGAGGTCGAGCAGGGGGTCGGGGTGGAAGACCTCCCACCGTGGTGTGGCTGCCATGGTCTGGTCCTGTTCGAAGTTCGTGTCCAGTTGACGTGGTGGCGGGTATTCGGGGGGGTCAACTCCCGTTGCTCTTCGCGGTCCGGACCTGGGTGCGGTCCACGTTGGTGCTGATGGTGAGGGCCGGGGAGAAGTTGTTGGGGGTCACATTTCCGTTCGTGCTGACCCTGGCCCGGAGCCGGAGGCCTGTTCCGGGGGTTGCCGGGGCGGGGCCGGGGGTGGTTGCGGAGCTGGAGCCGAATTGTGTTGCCAGGACCTGCGCCACTGTTCCGCCCGGGCAGGTTCCGCTGGTTTCGTTCCATGTGGTGCTACAGGATTCAACAATGAACTGCACGCTGGTCTGGGCCACGGTGCTGGTGATGTAGTTTGCCGCCGTGATGGGCAGGTTGCCTGTGTTCCCGACCGTGAAGTACTGGAGAGTGAACGACGGGCTCGAGGGGTTGCCATAGTTCTGAAACGTGAGTGTCAGCAGGACGGAGCTGGGAGCGTAGGGCGCGGTGCTCTGCGTTGCAACGGCTCCCCAAGTGCCGCTGCCCACGGCCTGCTGCACCGCGGTGGAGGTGGTGGCGATGGCGGCGGCTTGGGCTGGTGTGGACGTGCACGCCAGCAGGACCGCGGCCGCGATGGCGGCTACGGCCCTGCTGGGGTAGTGGTGCACGTTCACTCGTTCTTAGCTTCCGACGACCGTGGAGGTGCGCTGGTTTTCGCCGAAGGTCCAGGTCAGCGCCGAGGCCAGGCCTTGGATGGGGCTGGCGGGAAGGACGCCGTTGACCGTGGTTTCGTTCTGGTCCGGCAGGGTCAAGGAGATCTGGAGGTTCAGGGTGGAACCTGCTGCGACCGTGCCGGCGATCAACGTCGAGGGCGTCGCTGTGAGGGAGCTCAGGGGCACGCCCGTCGCCAGGACGGTGGTGGTGGCCCCCGTTCCGGTGCAAGCGCCGGCGCCGGTGGTGGTCCAGGTGCCGGAGCAGTCGGTGACGGTGACGTGGAGTCCCTTGGTGGCGTCAGTGGTGAGCTTGCTCGGGGTGCCGTCTGCTACCGCCAGGGTCAGGGCCTTGGCATCCATGGTGTCGCCCTGGGTGAGGTTGACGTAGCGGTTCACGATGTCGCCGGGAGCGAGGTTGGAGACCGACTGGCCGAACCCGGCTCCGTTGTTAGCCATGGTCAGGCTCAGGGTGCCGGAGGTGGCGTTCTGGGCGGTGGTGTTGGAGGCGGTGGCGTTCAAGGCAGCGAACACGCCGCCGCCGGTGATGGCCAGGCCGGCAGCTGCCACGGCGCAGGCGGCGAACAGGGCGGGGCGGCGGGTGGAGCGGGCGGCGCGGTGGGCTTTGATTTCAGACATGGCAGATCCTTTACGGGAGGGTGGTGCGTGATGGGTTCTTAGAGAGCGTGGACCGCGCGACGGCGGCCGGAGTGGCCCGATGTGCGGCGTGCCGATGAGGCAGGGGCGCTTCGGAGGATCCACCAGACAGCGGATCCGGTGACCGTCAGGCCAAACAAAGCCGTCAGGAGGGCCCTTTGGAGCGGACTTTCGATCCACAGCAGGACGTTTCCAACCGAGGGAACGACGGCGACGACCACCGGCACCTTGGTCTGGTCCAGTACAGCCTGCCAATGGTCAGGGGCCGGGTTGGCATCGCCCTTGGTGGTGAGGATCGGCCTCGACGGGGTGCCGGCAATAGCGGTGATGCGGTGGGCGAACGGGACGCTTTCACCGGGCGGCGTAAAGACGGCGATCTGGCCCGGACGGAGGCTGCTCACATCGGTTGGAACCGTGATGAGCAGGTCCCCGGGAGCGTAAGCCGGACGCATGCTGCCAGTCAGGACCGGGGAGAATCCGATGTGCAGCAGCGGGGCCGCGACGCCGACCGCGAGGAAGGCCAGAGTCGCGAGCGTCGCGGCCGTCATCGCGATCATCCTGAGCACCTGGCGTGCGGAGATGCGTTGGCGGGTCCTCGCCCCCAGGCGGGGACCCGTGCCAGAGCTGATAGAGCTGTCCATGGGGACGTTTCCGTTTCGTTTGAGACCGTGTAGCGGAACAAGATCCACTTTGCTGGCCTCGCATCAAGACGGCTCAAATATTCCAATAAGGTTTGTTGAGGAATTTTCTTCAGGATTTAGCCGAATATTGAGCAAAACTTTAGGAGATCCAAGGCTAGAGCTGGCAGCGGTGGTTAGCCGCCAAAACAGGGCTTCTAGTCCTTCACCACCACCTTGCCGATCATTCCCATGTAATCGTGCAGGCCGCAGGCCGTGGACGGTTCCCACGTTGGCCCTGACGCCGGAGTTGTAATAGGAATGCCCGTCGTAGGACGTGCCGCCTTGGCCCAGCAAATACAGCGGGTTGGAAGGATCAAATGGCTGCGCGGATTTTCCGCCGTCCGCGACAGCCGTGCTGCTGAGCGACACCCGTAATTCCAAGGCGAGGAGAAAAATCAGCAGCGTCGGCTGCTGCCCATCCCCCGAATATGGTGCGGCGCCGCGACATTGGGGCCATGCACAATCTCCCATGCCCGCAGGGAGAGCGTCCGGTTCCGCGGGCAAAGCGCCCCCATAACGGAACGAAAGGACACGGCAAAGCCGCTCCAGGTGAAGGCGAGTGATCCATGTCCCTGCGTGCTCCCACCACGTTATTTTGTCGAGACATCGAATCCGGCCACAGGCGACGCTCCTCGCAGTCCCTCCCCAGGCCAGGCGGCGGTCCACGACGTGAGAATTGTATTCCCGTAGATTGAGAATCGGCCCTTGGCCGCGTCGCCTGGCAATGAGTCCAGCCGGCATCCTCTTCCATGGGAGTTCTCAGGTGTGTCCAGCGGGCCACTCCGCAGACAAGCACCAGACATGCGGCAAGCCCGTCAGTGCAGACGGCGCTCCCAGCCGGCCGGCACCCGCCCCGCCGGGCCAGGGACGGGCTGGCTGAGCGGGTGGTGGTTGGGCGGGGCCAGCATCGGGCCTTCGTAGTATTCTTCGGTGGCATAGTTCCAAAACCACTCTTCGCCCGGTTCGAAGGACTGGACAAACAGGTGACCGGTGGCAGCAGCGTGCGCGCTGGCATGTTGGGAGGGCGAGGAGTCACAGCAGCCGATGTGTCCGCACTGGGCGCAACGGCGCAGGTGGAACCACCACCCGCCCTGCTCCTCGCAGTCGGCGCAGCCCGTGCCGCTCGGCACCACGGCAGGATCGATCCCTGGCGGATAGCTCATCTGAGTGCCTCCTCTTCGCGAACGTCCCCCGGTGAGGACGCGTCCTTCGCATGATAGATGAATACGTGATCCGGGTTGCGGCCTCGCGGAAGTCTTGAAGATCCCGGGCCCCGATGGGAAACTGACCGTCGGGCTTCCCAGCGACCCGGCGGAGGCGAAATGAACACAGCAGATTCAGGGGCGTGGCCATATCTGCCCATCGCCCAGTGGAAAGACACGCGGGACACCCTGCAATTATTCACCCAGATTGTCGGAAAAGTGAGCCTGGCCAACGCACCACTGGTCAACCATTGGTGGAACTGTGCACTCCGTGTGACAGCCCGTGGACTCTCCACCACGCTGATGCCCCACCACGGGGGCCAAAGGTTCCAGATCGACTTCGACTTTCAAGCGCACCGCCTTGAGATTGTGAGCACGTCCGGCGCAGTGCGGTCATTCGGTCTGACGGCCCTCTCCGTTGCGGATTTCTACACCAGCTTGCTGCGCTGCTTGGACGAACTGGGACTGGCCACGGAATTCTGGCCCGTTCCGGTGGAGATCGCCGATGCGGTTCCCTTCGCCGAAGACCGGACGCATGCCAGCTATAACGCCGGGGAGGTGCGCCGTTTCTGGCTCACCCTGATCGAGGCCGACCGTGTTTTCACGATGTTCCGAGGACGTTTCCTGGGCAAGGCCAGCCCGGTTCACCTGTTCTGGGGAGCGCTGGATCTGGCAGTGAGCCGCTTCTCCGGACAGCCCGCTCCGCCGCACCCCGGCGGTGCGCCGAATTGCGGACCACGCGTGATGCTCGAGGCGTACTCCCATGAGGTGTGCAGCGCCGGCTACTGGCCCGGAGGCGATCCCGAGGGCATCTTTTATTCGTACATTTACCCCGAGCCGGAGGGATACCGGGAGTTTCCGATCAGGCCCGCCGGCGCCTATTTCAGCGCGGAACTGGGCGAATTCGTGATGCCTTACGCGCTGGTGCGGACCGCAGCGGATCCCGACTCGGTCCTCCTGGAGTTCCTGCAGAGCACCTACGAGGCCGCCGCGAGCTGCGCACACTGGAACCGCCGAGCGCTTGAACGCCTGGACTGACATCGAACGCGAATGCTGCGGGTGTCTACGACCGGTTTTTGTGGCCAAAATGAGGCCGACCAGGAAGGGGTATTTAACCCAGCTGAGTGGTAACTTCCGATCATGGACCGACGACGGCGGCTGTGGCTAGCGGCAGGGCTCGCAGTTCTGCTTGCGGTCATTGTAGTCATTGCTGCGATCGTCGCCGGGTCCGGGTCCTCGCCCTCCAGCAACCCCGCGAGCGCCTCCGCGGGCAGCAAGTCCTCCACCCCGACCCACACCCCGCCGGTTGCGGCGGCGCCGGCCCCGCCGACCATCCCGGAGCTTCCCGCAAACGAGATGAACATCCTGGTGATCGGCAGCGACAGCCGCGCAAACGCGAAAGAGCAGAACAACCAGACCGTGACAAGCGGACAACCGTCGGACCAACGCTCTGATTGCCTGATGCTGATCCACGTTCCCGCAGACAGGAAAAAGATCTACGGCATCTCGATCATGCGCGACAACTGGGTCAACATCCCCGGCTTCGGCGCATCAAAAGTCAACGCTGCCCTCGGCCTGGGCGGCATTCCCTTGGTGGTCAAAACCGTTGAATCGCTGCTCGGCACGCACGTGGACCATACGGTCATGCTCGACTTCAACGGCTTCAAGACCCTCACGGATGGCCTCGGCGAAATCGACGTCAATGTCACACTGCCCTTCACTGCCAGCTTTGAAACCCATCACGTCTTCGTCGCCGGAGTGAACCATTTGGACGGCCAAGCGGCCCTCGAGTTCGTCCGCGAGCGCTACTCGTTCGTGGATGGCGACTTCCAGCGCGTCCGCGACCAGCAAACGTTCCTCCGCGCCCTGCTGGTCAAGCTCTCTGGCGCCCTCCAGACTCCCGCGGGGGTTCTCAGCCTGGTCAACTTCGCGGTCAATGACCTCGTTGTGGACCAAGGGTTCGACCCGGCCAGCGTCGCCATGCTGGCCTACGCACTCCGCACCGTGGATCCCGGCGCCTCCGTCTTCTTCACCCTCCCGACCGCAGGGACCGGCACCTCGCCGGACGGGCAATCGATCGTGGTGCCGGACTACGCCGGGATCGGGCAAGTGGCCGCGGCGCTGCGGGACGGCACGCTGCCGCAATATGCGGCGGCGCACGGATACTAAAACAAAGGCGCACGGCTACCCCCGCAGCGAACGCTGGCACCGGCGTCGGGCAGGCTCTATATATTGAGAACATGACCCATACTCCCGGTTCCGCCCAGCCGTCCCATGCGAAGGGCCCCACTGCCCCTGTCGCGAAAAAGGTCCCCAGCACCCGTGAGCACCACGGTGATGTTTTCGTGGACAATTACGAATGGCTACGGGACAAGGAGTCCTCCGAGGTCATCGAGCATTTGAAGGCTGAAAACGCCTACCAAGAGGCCGTTACCGCGCACCAGGAACCGCTGCGGGAGGCCATCTTCCAGGAAATCAAGGGCCGTACCCAGGAGACGGACCTTTCGGTCCCCAGCCGCAAGGACCACTGGTGGTACTACACCCGCACCGTCGAGGGCAAGGAATACGGGATCCATTGCCGTGTCCGGGCTGCAAACTCGGGAGATGCGGTGGCGGACTGGACCCCGCCCGTGGTGGAACCCGGCGTCGAACTCCCCGGCGAAGAAGTCCTGCTGGACGGCAATACCGAGGCGGAAGGCAAGCCGTTCTTCTCCATTGGCGGCACTGCCGTGACGGTCGACGGCAACCTCTTTGCCTACGCTGTGGACAACTCCGGCGAGGAACGCTTCACCCTCCGCATCAAGGACCTGCGGACGGGCGAGCTGCTGCCCGACGTCATCGAGAACATCTTCTACGGCGTGGCCTTCTCCCCAGACGGCACCCGGATCTTCTACACCGTGGTGGACGACGCCTGGCGGCCTTACCAGGTGAAGTCGCACGTCCTGGGAACGCCCGTCAGCGAGGACCAGGTGATCTACCAGGAGGACGACGTCGCCATGTGGCTCGGCTTCGAGCTCTCCTCCGACCGGCGGTACCTCGTGCTAAGCATCGGCTGCTCGGAGTTCAGCGAGACGCGCCTGCTGCGCTTCGACGAGGTCGACGCCGGCCTGTCCACCGTGATTTCCCGCGACGAACACATTCTCTACGAGGCCGAGCCGTTCCTCCTCGAGGGCGCCGATGGACAAAAGACCGAGACCATCCTCCTGACGCACAACAAGGACGCCATCAACTCGATGGTTTCCATCGCGGATCCGGCCGAATTCGCCAAGCCGCTGGCCGAGCAGCGCTGGCGCACCGTCGTCGAGCATTCCGACGCCGTTCGCGTCAACGGTGCCGGCGTCACCTCGACGCATCTGGTGGTGGGGGTACGGCAGGACACGATCGAGCGCGTGCAGGTGCTGCCGCTCGCTGGATTGGGAACCTCGGCGCAGGGCCCGGCTATTGAGCCTGCCTTCGACGAGGAGCTGTACACGGCCGGGGTGGCGGGTTCCGACTACGAGGCCCCGGTGATCCGGATCGGCTACACGTCCTTCTTCACGCCGTCGCGGGTGTACGACTTTGTGCTGCCCACCGCCGCACTGCCGCAAGGCGAACTGCTGTTGCGGAAAGAAAGCCCGGTGCTGGGCGGGTACACCGCCTCGGACTACGTGGCCACGCGCGAATGGGCGACGGCGGCCGACGGCACCCGGGTGCCCTTGTCCGTGCTCCGGCACGTTTCCGTGAAGCAGGATTCAAGCGCTGCGGGCCTGGTGTATGGCTATGGCTCCTACGAGGTCAGCATGGATCCGGGTTTCGGAGTGGCGCGGCTGTCCCTCTTGGACCGCGGAATCGTCATGGTGATCGCCCACATCCGCGGCGGCGGCGAGCTCGGCCGGCGCTGGTATGACGACGGGAAGAAGCTCAACAAGAAAAACACCTTCACGGACTTCATCGCGGCAACGGACTGGCTTGCGTCCTCCGGTTGGGTGGCGCCGGGCCGGATCGCCGCCATGGGTGGCTCCGCGGGCGGCCTGCTCATGGGTGCCGTAGCGAACCTCGCACCGGAGAAATACGCGGCGATCGTGGCCGCGGTGCCGTTCGTCGACGCGCTGAACACCATCCTGGACCCGGATCTGCCGCTCTCGGCTCTTGAATGGGAGGAATGGGGCAACCCCATCACCGATCCCGAGGTGTACCACTACATGAAGTCCTACACCCCTTACGAGAACATCCGCGCCGCCGCATACCCCCGGATCGCCGCTGTCACGTCTTTCAACGACACACGCGTGCTTTACGTGGAGCCCGCCAAGTGGGTCCAGGTGCTCCGTTCGGAGACCACCGGGACAGCGCCGATCGTGATGAAGATCGAAATGGACGGTGGACACGGCGGAGCTTCGGGGCGCTACGTTCAGTGGCGCGAGCGTGCTTGGGACTACGCCTTCGTCGCGGATGCACTCGGCGCGGTCGAACTGCTGCCCGGTGCGGGGCTCAAGTAGCGTTCTCGATAGTAAGCTCTCCCACGGGAGCCGAATCGAACAGTAGGAGCGTAGTGGAGAGTCGCTTGACTATCGACGCCTCGGTGCCGAAGAGTGCCTTGGTGGCCGACCCCGATCCGATCCGCCGCGCGGAGACCAACGCGGCGCTCACCTCCGCGGGGTTCGTGGTTCGTTCAGCGTCCGACGCCGGCTCGCTTGCAGCCGCGCTGGAGAGCGGGCCGAGCGACGTGCTGGTGGTGGACAACGGGCTCCGGGATCTTCTTCCCCGGAATGTTGCCCCTGTTCTGCTCATGCTGGACCCGGACGACGAGCTCGATGTTTCCGCCCTGGAAGCATGGACCATCGCGGATTTTGTGCACAGTGGCCAGCCCCCGGCCGTTCGGGCAAGCAGGGCACTGGTACTGATTGCCCGGGCCAGCGAAAGGACGCGCCGCCGCGCGGAAACCGAATCGCTGAGGGAAAGCCTGCGGAAGGTGTCCTCGGCGATCCGGTCAACCATCGATCCAGCGCAGATCGCCCGGCATCTGGTGGATGGAATCGGCGACGCCCTGGGCGCGGAACACGTCTGGTTCACCACGTTCCCGGACGCCCGCGTACCGCAGGTCTGTGCCGAATGGAACGCTCCTGGCCTGGCCCACGGAGTCCTGCCTGTCGAGCTCACCGACGAGGTGAGCAGGTTCGAAGTGGCGGCGCACCTGTGGGCCGAAGCCGAGGTTCAGCCGCTGCCTAGGCGGGCTCTGCCGGGGCAGCCCGATGGTGCAAGTGCGCCGGGTGGCGCCCATGCGCCGTCGGCCTCTGTTGTTGTGCCGGTAGGCGAGGGAGATCTTGTTCTGGGGGTCATCTGGATCGCCCGCCCGGACACCGCACAGAAATGGACACGGGCCGAAATCGGCCTGATCCAGCACGTATCGGGAAACCTGGCTTATGGCCTGATGCAAAGCCACCTGATAGGCGCACAACAGGAGGTCATGTACAAACTCCAGGAACTCGACCAGGCAAAGACCGACTTCCTGACCACGGTGAACCACGAACTCCGGACGCCCCTGACCTCAATCACGGCTTATCTGGACATGATCCGCAGCGGCGCCGGTGGAGCGATTCCCGCGGGCGTTGAGCGGATGGTGGACGTCATTTCGCGAAACGCCGAGCGCCTCCGCCGGCTCATCGAGGACATGCTCACCGTCTCGCACCAGAACAGCTCCGGTGAACTCCACTTGAGCCCCGTGAATGTGGGGACCATGCTCCGGCTCGTTGTCTCGGCCTTGCAGCCCCTCGCCGAGTCCCGTTCGCTGTCGCTCACCGTGGCGCACGCGCCAGGAACCGTGACGGTACGGGCCGATGAGGCCAAGCTGGAGCAGGTCTTTTCCAACATCATCAGCAACGCCATCAAATTCACCCCCGACGGCGGCCATGTCGCCGTCAGCAGCGAGATCACCCAGGACCCGGTTCCCAGTGTGGTGGTGCGTGTGGAGGACACCGGCGTCGGAATTCCCGAAAAGGAAATCGACCAAGTGTTTACGCGGTTCTTCCGCGCTTCGAACGCCTCTACGGCGGCTATCCCAGGGAGCGGCCTTGGCCTCGCGATAGTCCACGACATTGTGGAGCGCCATTCCGGCGCGCTGGATATCGAGTCCGGGCTCGGAGTGGGAACCACCGTCTCGGTCCGGCTCCCCCTCAATACCAAGAACTAGGGGCAAAAAACATCGCCCCGGGCGGTGGCCCGGGGCGATGCTGGAATTGCTTTGCGTCCACCCAAGTAGCTAGCAGTTGTTGTCGTTAAGAGGCGACTAAACGACAACAAGTGCGAGTTAGTTGGGCCACCAACCGATCTGTGCGTAGTTCACCGGGTCAGTCACAACAGGAACGGTGGTAACCGTCGTGGTTGTTGTGGTTGTCGTGACGTGGGAGGTCTTCGGCGCAGCGTTGGCAGGAGTGACAAATCCGCCAATAGCCAGCAGACCGGTCATGAGAAGGGTGGCTGCGAATTTTTTCATCCAGTGCTCCTTTGAGCTGTTAAAATCCGGAGGGTTACGCTCAAAGGGTACGGAGCCATGTTAAAGGTTCCCTTAAGATCCGCTCAGTTTTCCGAAGTCTTAGCTGCCAGACGGTACCCCACGCCACGAACAGTCTCCACCCAACGGGGCGACTGCGCCGAATCGCCGAGCTTCCGCCTCAGATTAGCGATGTGAACCTGGATAGCACGTTCTTCGGACTCACTGACATAGCCACCGGTTTCGTACTCCCTCGCATGGAGCCAGCGGGCCAAACCCGTGGTGCTCCGGACAACACGCCCGGCCTCCATGAGCGCTTGGAGGAGATCGAACTCGGTACGGGTCAATTGCACCTCTTCGGCACCCACCCGCGTAGTCCGCGTGGCCACGTCCAGGTAGAGGCCGTTGTGTTCCAGGCCCGTGTGCTCTTCGGCCGCTTGCCCGTTTGCCGGTTGCCCACTTGTTGGGGGCGGGGAAGCGACCGGAGCGCTCAGCGCCATGGTCCCCTCCGCTCGCGACAGCTCCGGTGTCGTGCTCCCCCCGGAAACTCCGCTCAATAACTTGCTGCCGCGCGGCCGGCGCAGGAGCGTCTCGACCCGGGCCAGGAGTTCGCGGGCCCGGAAGGGCTTGGTGATAAAGTCGTCCGCGCCAACGGCCAGACCTTGCAGCGTATCCACCTCGCGCGCACGGGCCGTCAGCATGACGATGTAGGCGTCGCTGAACTCGCGGACACGGCGGGTCACCTCGATCCCGTCAATGTCCGGCAGGCCCAGGTCCAGAGTTATGACGTCCGGATTATGGAGGCGGACCGCAGCCACGCCATCCACACCGTTCCCGGCCGCATAGACCTCCAAGCCCGAGGCTTCCAGGACAGCGTGAACCACCTCACGAATGTCATCGTCATCCTCGATTACTACGGCCACGCCAGATGCGCTCACTTGCCGCCCCCCGATCTCCCCTGCTCAGCCCACATTACCGCCGTCGGTGCCTGCTATTCTTGCGCATTTCGGGGTAAATCACGCATCGATGCTCTTTCGCCGCTTCCGTGCGCGCCATTCGGAGTCGAGTATGGCAAAGATCACTTGGGTGGACCACTGGCCTTTATAATGCCAGTTGTCCACCAGGACCGCTTCCCGACGCATGCCAAGCCGCTCGCACAAGCTTGACGACGAGGTGTTCAGGGCATCCAGCTTGGCGTCGATCCTGTGGAACATGAGCGTCTCAAAAGCCAGCCGGAGGACTGCCTCGGCCGCCTCCGACGCATAGCCATGACCCTGGCTTTCCGGTGCGAGGATCCAGCCGATCTCAGCCTGCCCGGTGCCCGGCAGCCATTTGAGCACCACTTCGCCCAGAAGCCCCGGCGAGTCGGCGCGCTCTATGGCCAGGCACACCCAGTCGCCCTCCTGCTCGAAGCTGAAATTGGCGTAGCGTCCCAGCGCTTCCATGGACTGCGTCAGGGTCAGCTCCCGCCGGAGGAGGAATCGCGCCGTTCCGGGAAGCGACTGGTAAGCATGGAATCGCTCCAGGTCGGTGGCCTCGAATCGGCGAAGCACGAGTCTCGGCGTCCGGAGGGGAAGTTCAATGAGGGGCATGCATCGATACTACGTGCAGGTTTTTTGGCTTGGCAGGAGCAACAAATCGGTTCCGCCGAGCGGCCGCCCCTTGACAGTTCATGGAAACTGGGATTACCTAATGAACATTCGGTAAATAAAGCTGGAGGCACTGACGCATGGTTGAGACCACCCTTTCTGGCGCAACGCAGCACCAGATCCTCAAGAACGACCCCGCCTCCGAGTGGATGGGCCTCGAGGTCCTCAAGATCGACGACGGCCACGCCACAGTCCGCATGACCCTCCGCCAAGAGATGCTCAACGGCTTCGGAATGGCCCACGGCGGAATGATCTTCGCCTTCGCGGATTCGGCATTCGCCCTCGCCTGCAACCCGGCCAACCCCTCGCCGTCGGAAGCTGACTCCATCACCGTCGCCGCCGGCGTCGACATCAACTTCCTCAAGCCGGCCTATCAAGGTCAAGTGATCACCGCCGTCGCAAACCGCCGCGCCGACAACGGACGCAGCGGCCTGTACGACATCCAGATCTTCGCTGCGGACCCGGGCGATCTTGCCAGCACCGGCTCGGGTGCCGCCCCCGACACCGGTGCGGGCACCCGCGTGCCCAAGGATCCGGACCGCTATGGCGAGCTCATCGCCGAGTTCCGTGGCCGCAGCCGCACCATCTCCAAGAAGTAGGAAGACCATGACACAGAACACCGTCGCCGCTCCCGACGCACCGCTTAACACCGCACAGCTAGATCGCGAAGAAACCATCTCCCGCGACGAGCTCGAGGCCCTGCAGCTCAGCCGCCTCCAGCACACCGTGGCCTACGCTTACGAGCGCGTGCCGCTCTACAAGCGCAAGTTCGACGACGCCGGCGTCCACCCGTCCGACCTCCGGGAACTTTCCGACCTCGGCAAGTTCCCGTACACCACCAAGGACGACCTCCGCGAGGAATACCCCTTCGGCATGTTCGCGGTGCCGCAGAACGAAGTGGCCCGCATCCACGCCAGCTCCGGCACCACCGGCCGGCCGACCGTCGTCGGGTACACCAAGAACGACCTCGCCAACTGGGCCTCCCTCGTGGCCCGCTCGCTCCGCGCCTCGGGAGTCCGCCCGGGTATGAAGGTCCACAACGCCTACGGATACGGCCTGTTCACCGGTGGCCTGGGTGCCCATGCTGGAGCCGAAGCCCTCGGCTGCACCGTCATTCCGATGTCCGGCGGCCAGACCGAACGCCAGATCCAGCTGATACAGGACTTCAAGCCCGACGCCATCCTCGCAACCCCCACCTACCTGCTGACGATCGCCGATGCGATGGCCCAGATGGGTGTCGACCCGGCGTCGACGTCGCTCAAATACGCTGTGCTCGGCGCCGAACCGTGGACCGAGGAAATGCGGCACGAGCTCGAAACCACCATGAACATCAAGGCCTGCGACATTTACGGGCTGTCAGAGGTCATGGGCCCGGGCGTCGCAGGCGAGGCCGTGGAGACACAAGACGGCTGCCACATCTGGGAGGACCATTTCCGGCCGGAGATCATCGACCCCTTCGATCCCTCCCGCGGGGTAAGTGCCGTGCTGCCCGACGGCGAGCCTGGCGAACTCGTCTTCACCTCGCTGACGAAGGAAGCCTTGCCGATCATCAGGTACCGCACCAAGGACCTCACGCGCCTCCTGCCCGGCACCGCCCGCCCGGCGCACCGACGCATGGGTCGCATCACCGGCCGCAGCGACGACATGATCATCCTGCGCGGCGTGAACCTCTTCCCCTCGCAAATCGAGGAAATCGCTCTGCGCATCCCCGAGCTCAGCCCGCACTTCCAGCTCGAACTCACCCGCCCCGAGGGCAAGCGCATGGATTCCCTGACCGTCAAGATCGAGCGCCGCGAGAACGTCTCATCGGAGGCTGGCACGACGGCGGCACACGCCTTGCGCGAGCAGATCAAGATCCACGTGGGTTCTTCGTGCGTGGTGGAGGTCGTCAACCCCGGATCGCTCGAGCGCTCCAACGGCAAGCTGCGCCGGGTCTACGACATGCGACCCAAGAGGTAACCTGCCAAAGCGGGTGCACTATTCAACCGACCGTTCATGGGAAAATGGCCAGCATGCCTAGTGAAACAGCAACCAAGCGGGGACGCCCCGGATACGACCAGCAATCTGTGCTGCTCATCGCCGTCGACGTCTTCAACCGCCACGGTTACGACGCCACATCCATGGGCATCCTGGCCGAAAACCTCGGGATCTCGAAGTCGGCCATCTACCACCACGTGCCGTCCAAGGGCGATCTCCTCAAGCTCGCCCTCGAGCACGCCTTGGGTGGGCTCGAGGGCATCCTGGAGCAGCCCGAGGCTGTTACCGGGGCAGCCGACGCACGCCTGGAGTTCGTGCTGCGGCAGACCATCGCCGTGTTGGTGGAGCGGCTCCCGTTCGTCACGCTGCTCCTGCGGCTCCGCGGCAACACGGACATCGAGCGCGATGCCTTGGAACGGCGTCGTACCTTCGACCACAAGGTGGCTGCGCTGATTTCGGCTGCCCGCGAAGAAGGCTCCCTCCGCCAGGACATCGATCCCCGCACCGTAACCCGGCTCCTGTTCGGTACGATCAACTCGATCGTGGAATGGTACAAACCGGGCGGATCACTCTCCCCGGAGCGCCTCGCCGACGACGTCATCACCATGGCGTTCGACGGCCTGCACGCCTCGGCGTAGCCCTCTCCAGCCTGCCCCTCCTCCCCCGACGCTCGCTCACCTATATGGCCAGATGACAGAACCCTCCCTCACTAAAAAGTGAAGGAGGGTTCTGCGTGGTTGATGCGTGTTCTTTTAGCGGATCAGAGCTGATATTCGGCCTGGGTGCCCAGGTTTTCATGGACGCACAGAACATTGTTTTCCGTGTCCATGAACCAAGCGCACTTTTCCGCGTCGGTTGTACAAATGTGGTGTTCGGTCTTGAGGTCCGGAAGGTCGTAGTCCCGGAATTCGACGCCGCTCGCCTCCATTTCCTCGACTGTCCGCTCGATGTCGCTGACTTCAAAGGAAAGGGCAGTGTGCGACGAGTGCATCCCGTCCTTGATGGGGATCAACTGCAGCATGGGACCGCCGTCGATGCCGAACAAATCATTTCCATCCCATGTCATGCCGCGATGCGGGAGACCGAGTTTCTCAGCGTAAAAGCTGCGAGCTCGAGCGACGTCATCGACTGGCAAGACGGTTGTGGCTGTTCTGAGAGCTAGGTTCATTTCGCCACCTCCTACGCAAAAAATCTTACGCCGGATGGGATTGGAAAGACCTTCTGAGCGCGCGTCAGCGTAGACCGTTGTCAGGGCGAGGACCTCGGCCTACTATGTGCACAGCCCCTCGCAGGGGAACAACTCCGGGACCTTCCCTCAATGGGTGATGGGAGCACCTTAGGAGGCCCGAGTCCTGGACATCACGGGACGGGAAGACAATGACCAAATATCTATTCGAAGCAAACTACGTAGGCGACGGAATCACGGGGCTGTTGCGCGAGGGCGGCACCAAGCGCCGCGATGCTGTGGTCGATGCACTCAAATCCGTAGACGGATCGCTCGAATGTTTCTACTACGCTTTCGGGGAGACCGACGTCGTCGGGGTCTTCGAAATCCCGGACGCGGCTAGCGCCGCCGCCCTCTCACTCATGATCAATGCGACGGGCGCAGTGCGCCTGCATTTGAAGCCGCTCATGACGGTTGAGGATCTCGACGAAGCTGCCAAGAAGACCCCGGCATACCGCGCCCCGGGGCAATAGAACCTCCCAGCACGGGGACGCTCCCTCACCAATGAACCAGTTCAAAAGTGAGGGAGCGTCCCATCAGAAAACCACAAACGTGAGCGAGCGTTACTTCTCCACGAGGGTCAGGACGTCGTAGGTGGCTACGATCTCGTCGTTCTGGTTGGTGAGGACGGCATCCCAAGCTACTTCGCCGTATTCATCAGTTTCGCGCGGGGTGATCTTCTTGGCCGTGAGCGTGACGCGGATCGAATCGCCTGCGGCCACCGGAGTGATGAAGCGCAGGTTTTCCAGGCCGTAGTTGGCCAGGACGGGGCCCGGAGCGGGTTCCACGAAGAGTCCGGCCGCCCAGCTGAGCAGCAGGTACCCGTGCGCCACGATTCCGGGGAAGAAGGGGTTGGCTTCGGCCGCTTCCTGGTTGGTGTGGGCGTAGAAGGTGTCCCCGGTGGAGTTGGCGAAGGCAGTGATGTCGTCCAGCGTGACCTGTCGGAGTTCGGACCGCACTGCGTCTCCGATACGCAAAGTGGCAAGCGTCTTGCGGAACGGGTGCGTTCCTTCCGTCTCCACGGTGAAGTTGCGGTCCGCGCCGGTGTGCCAGACTCCGGTCACCGCAGTGAGCATGTTCGGTGAACCCTGGATGGCGGTGCGCTGCATGTGGTGCATGACGGAGCGGATACCACCGAGTTCCTCGCCACCACCGGCGCGGCCCGGGCCGCCGTGAATCAGGTGCGGCACGGGCGAACCATGCCCGGTTGACGACCGGGCGTCCTCGCGGTTGAGCATGAGGACGCGTCCGTGGTGCGCAGCGATTCCGGTCACCAATTTGCGTGCAACGGCGGGGTCGTTGGTGCAAACGGAAGCCACCAGGGAGCCGCCACCGCGGGCGGCGAGGCGGACGGCGTCGTCGAGGTCCGAGTACCCGATCACGGACGATACCGGACCAAAGGCCTCCAGCGAGTGGACAGCGTCCGAGTCCACGTCAGCCCAGCTCAGCACGACCGGCGACATGAACGCTCCGCCCTCCACGACCCCCACGGTTCCATCCAGCGAGGTGACCGACGGCGAATCGAGCGTCCCGTACGCAAGTTCGCCACCGGCGTCGAGCATTGACTGGACCGCGGCGCGAACGTCGGCCAGCTGTTCAAGGGACGCGAGGGCGCCCATCGTGACGCCCTCCGCGCGGGGGTCACCCAGCACGACGCGCTCGTCAACCCGCGCGCCGATGGCGGAGACGACGGCGGACACCAAGTCCTGGGGCACGATGGTGCGGCGAATCGAGGTGCACTTCTGCCCGGCCTTGACCGTCATTTCGGTGACGACCGACTTGATGAAGGCGTCGAACTCGGGGGTGCCGGGCACGGCGTCGGGCCCCAGGATGGCGGCGTTGAGGGAGTCGGTTTCCGAGGTGAATCGGACGCCGCCCTGGACCACGTTGACGTGGGACTTCAGCGAGTTGGCGGTGGAAGCGGAACCGGTGAAGGCGAGAATGTCGCGGTAGTCGAGGTGGTCCAACAAGGTCCGCGCGGACCCCGAAATAAGCTGCAACGCCCCTTCCGGCAGGATCCCGGACTCCACGATGGCCTTGACCGCGGCCGCAGCAACGTAGCCCGTTGGAGTCGCCGGTTTGGCGATGGTGGGCACGCCGGCGAGGAAGGCGGGCGCGAACTTCTCGAGCATGCCCCATACCGGGAAGTTGAAGGCGTTGATCTGGACGGCGACGCCGGGAATGCGGGTATAAATGTGTTCGCCGGCGAACGAACCATCCTTGGAAAGTACCTCCATGGGACCGTCCACTACAACCTGCGAGTTGGGCAGTTCGCGGCGGCCCTTGGAACCGAAGGTGAAGAGCACGCCGATGCCGCCGTCGATGTCGATCATGTTGTCGATCTTGGTTGCGCCGGTCTGCGAGGAGGACGCATACAGCTCTTCCCGCCGGCCGTTGAGGTACTGCGCAAGCTCCTTGAGCTTGAGGGCGCGCTGGTGGAAGGTGAGCTTCCCCAGTTCGCGCTGGCCCACCGTGCGGCCGTAATCGACGACGGCGGCAAGGTCCAGTCCGTCGGTGCTCACGTTGGCCAGGACTTCTCCTGTGCTGGCGTCACGGACCGGCACCCCGGCTGAGGCGTCGGCGCTGGGGGTCCACCACTCGCCCTTGACGAAACTGGGCACGGTTTCAACAGTTGTGGCTTCCGGAGCGACTGCGGTAGTGGTCATCCTCGACGGGTCCTTCCAAGGCACGGGCACGAAATGGACTGAACGGCCACAATTTACTGACCGGCCGTTCGGTAATATCCCCAGAATACATGAGAGCCCGGATCTGCACACTAGACGCGTCCTCGGACCGCGCCCTTCCCGACCCTGTTTGCCGCACTTTCGCGCCGGAATGCCGCGACTCGCCCTGCCGCACGCGCTTTCCGACATCAAAGAAGGTCACGACGGCGCCGCTTGGCTTCGCTGATCCGTTCGGCTTCCGAGTTTGGTACAAATGGCGGTGACTTCGGCCTCGGAGACGCCATGCGCAGTCAGGAAGGCGACGGCATCCAGCGAGTGCGCGAATTCCAAGAGGCTTGCGCTGCGCGAGGCCAACACGGCTTCCAGCGCATCTTCTTCCAAGTAGGCATCATGGGCATGCGGCGCCCGGTGGTGGCGGTGGCGCTCGTTGATTCCACGCATCCCCTGCTGGTAGCCGCGTATGATCTCCTCGTCACTGGCGCCGGCGAGATTCTGCAGGATGACTGCGATGATTCCGCTCCGATCCCGTCCCGCCGCGCAATGCACCACCACTCCGCCGGGTGCCGCGGCGATGGCTCTGAAGACCGTCGCGAGCTTATCCGCGAAGAGCCGGACATAGTCGGCGTAGTGCGCAGGATCTCTCAGGTAAGGACCGAAGAGGGCAGTGAACTCTTCGTTCGACGGGTCCTCGGTGGGGCAATGGACGATCTGGATACGCGAGGTTACCTCCGCGGAAACCACGGGATCGGCTTCCCTCGGCTGCCCCTCACTCACGGTGCGCAAGTCGATCACAGTGCGGATGCCGGCGTCGTACATTTGCTGCCATCCTGCATCGGTGAGCCATTCCCGCCGGCCCATCCGGTAAAGGCACCCGGCGATGTGCCAGGCGTTCACTGCGCCGTCCCAATGGATGCCCAGCTGCTGGGGGTCGGTCGAGGTCCCATCCATACCGGACAGCTAACCACACGAGCCGGAGTGAGTGAAGGCGAAGAAAGCCGTGCTCCCGCCTGGCCGACCGTTAGGCGGAGACCAGGGATTTGCTCAGGATGGTCCCGCCGACACCGATCAGGACTGTCCCGGATCCACCGGTGATGATCCGATTCACGCGGGGCCGGGCCAATGCCGTGGAGATCTTCCTGAGCGCATGGACCAGCACGAAGTACCAAGCCAACGCGGTGAGGAGGAAGATGCCCGCCATCAACGCATGCTGCCCCAGTGGGGGAAGCGGTGCGAGATTGAACTGAGGGAAAAGGGACAGATAGAACACCGCGACCTTGGGGTTGAGCAGGTTGCTCACCATTCCTTGCAGAAATGGTGAGTTCCCTCGGAACCCAAACCTGGGCGCCGAAGCCGTGGGTTTACTGTGGGAGCGGCCGAACGCCTCCAGCAATGCGCGGGTCCCCAGATAGAGCAAATACGCAGCGCCGGAGATCCTGATGACGTTTCCGATTACTTCCGACGCCCCCAAGAGAGCCGTGACGCCCAGCACAGCGAGAAGGGCGAGGATCGTGTTGCCGACCATGATTCCGAACGCAGTCGACGCCGCCGAGCCGGGCCCACGGGGCGCGTTCTTCAGTACAAGGGCAAAATCAGGACCCGGAACGAGGACCACGACGACGCAGGTCAGCACAAAAGCCATCAGTTGTTCGACCATAAGGGGACTGCTTCCGAAGAATGGATGTGGCTCAGGCCGACTTTCACCGGCCGCCTTCAAAAGTGTAGCCGCACGAGGGGGCGCCCCCATTCCCCTCCGGCCAACCCGACTAACTCGCATTTGTTGTCGTTCTGGGCCCTCATAACGACAACAACTGCCAGCTAGTTGGGGGGGCGGGACGCCAGCCGGAACTCGAGGCCGGTACGCACGGCGGGCCATTCGTGTTCGAGGATGGAGAACACCACGGTGTCGCGCAGCACTCCGTCCGCAGTTCGGGAGTGGTTCCGGAGCACACCGTCTTGCTTGGCGCCCAGCCGGGCGATGGCGTGGCGCGACTGGTGGTTGAGCCAGTGCGTACGGAATTCGACGGCGGGGCAGCCGAGGGTTTCGAAAGCGTGGCGGAGGAGCAGCAGCTTGGAATCGGCGTTGCTGCCGCTGCCGTGTGCGGAGGCGGCGTTCCAGGTGGAGCCGATCTCGACGCGCGGTGTAACGGGGTCGATGTTCATGTACGTGGTCATGCCGATGAGCTTGCCGTTCGCCTTCAACCGGGTGGCGAACGGGACCATGGATCCTTGGACCTGCAGCGCGAGGCGTCGTGTGATCTCAGCGGCCATGCCTTCGGGAGTCGGGACCGGAGTATACCAGAGCTTCCACAGCTCACCGTCTTTGGCGGCATCCACCAAGCCGTCGTGGTGTTCAGAGCTCAATGGCTCCAGGGTTACGAAGCGACCGTCCAGGGTCACGGGGGCGATGAGAGTCACCCGGCTAGCCTAGCTGACCCAACTGACTCGCATTTGTTGTCGCTTTGAGGCGTCAAAGCGACAACAAATGCGAGTTAGTTGGGGGTCCGGGAGGGTTGCCTGTGGATAACTCAAAATGGTCCGCCTCGATTTGCAACGATGGGGCGATGAGGACCCCGCAATCCCTGCCAGCGTCGCTGGCGGTTGCCCCGTTCACCTGTCAAGAAGCGGCCGACGCCGGTGTAAGCCACCGGCGGTTAAGGCACCCATCGCTGCACTCGCCAAGCCGCGGCATCAGGATTCCGGGGGCCGCCCCGGTCGAAGGGCAGGCAAAGGACGTCAGTTTGCCGCTGGTCATCCGGCCCTTCACCGTGGTGACCGAATTTTCCGCAGCATCCCACGCCACGGCCTTCTCGCTATGGCAGTTCCCTGGGTTCCTTCCGGGTGGCGACGATCCACGCATCCACCTCTCACGCCCGGACACCATGGCTATTCCTCGCCGAACCGGAGTGGTGGGACATGTGGGACAGTTCTTCGACGACGAAATCACGAGCGTTGACGGGCTTCTGATCACCACCCGCACCCGGACTTGGCTGGATGTTTCCAGGAAAATGAGTATCGATGAGCTGACTGTTGTGGCAGACCATTTGCTGCGGTTCCCACGGCCCGAGCTCGAAGGGCGCACGGAATCGCACGCGACACGTGAACAACTGGCCGAGATGCTGGATCGGCACAAGGGTACGCCAGGCATCCGGAAAGCGCGCCTGGCTCTCGAACAGGCACGGATCGGCTCAGACTCCGCCCCCGAAACGCGGCTCCGGCTGGCGCTTGAACGGGACGGCTTGCCCGAACCCCAACTAAACGCGGTCACCGAACTAAGCGCCGGCGTCGTGCGTCAACCGGATCTGGGCTATCCCGAACACCGTGTGGCAGTCGAATACGACGGCGCAACGCATTCCGAGCCCGCCCAGGTCGTCCGCGATATCGCCCGCGAAGAGGATTTCAGTCGCGCGGGCTGGCACCTGGTCAGAATCTCCAAACGTCACATGGCGAACGACGCACGATCCGCCGTCGCAAAAGTCCGCGCAGCGCTCCTGGACCGAGGCTGGAACCCCAAGTAGCTGGCAGTAGGCGTCGTTAACGGGCCTGAAAACGGCAACAAATGCGAGCTAGTTGGGCCCGGGGCCGGGGCCTGGGGCGGGGGCGGGGGCGTAAGAACTCACTCAGTCCAGTCGAAGAATCCCTTGCCGGTCTTGCGTCCCAGTTCGCCGCGGGCAACCTTGTCGCGGAGAATCTGCGGAGGTGCAAAGCGCTCCCCCAGCGTCGACTGCAAGTATTCGGCAATGCCGAGCCGCACGTCCAAGCCCACGATGTCCGTTGTCTTGAGCGGTCCGGTGGGGTGCTTGTAACCGAGCACCATGGCGGCGTCGATATCCTCAGCCGAGGCAACGCCCTCTTCGACCATACGCATCGCCTCCAGAGCGATCGCGACGCCCAGCCGCGAGGACGCAAAGCCAGGGGCGTCATGGACGACGACGGCGGTCTTGCCGAGTGCCTCGGTCCACCTTTTCGCCGTGGCAGCGAGCTCGGCCGAGGTCTCCTTGGCGAGGACAACCTCGATGAGCGTGGAAGCCGGAACCGGGTTGAAGAAGTGCAGGCCCACGAAGTTGGCAGGCCTCCTGAGCTGCGAAGCCAAGCCTGTCACGGAAAGGGACGAAGTGTTGGAAGCCAGGAAGGCATCGGCGGAGAGGTGTTCCTCCACGGCTTTGAGGGCTGCAACCTTGAGCTTGTAGTCCTCAGGTACGGCTTCCACCACCAGCCCGCAATGGACGAAGGAGCCGTAGTCGGTGGACGTGCTGAACCGGGACAGCACTTCCTCTGCCGGTTCGTTTAGCGCACCGCGGGCAGCGGACTTGGCCACGGCGTCAGCCACCCGATCTTGCGCACCGGCGGCGGATTCGTGGTCTCGCTCGACGACCACTACCGTGGCGCCCTTGATCAGGAACGCGTGGGCGATCCCGGCACCCATGCGGCCGCCGCCGAGGACACCAACGACATGTGGGATGGAGGGAGCTGCTGTCATTTCCGGGTCCTGTCTGGGTTGTCGCTGCTCTGCTTGTCGTTTTTCTTGTCCAGGAACGCCTGCATGCGGTCGAACTTGGCTTGCGATTCGAAGAGCATGCCCTGTGCCAAGGTGTCGATCACTGGATGTGCCCCGGCCGGTGCGTGGAACACCGACTTGGTGATCCTCACGGCAAGGGGATCCTGCCGGCCGATCCTATCCGCAAGGCTGTGGGCAGCTTCCATCAACAGTGGAGCTTCGTGGATCTGGGTGATGAGGTTGATGCGGAGGGCTTCCTCGGCCCGGAGGACGGCCCCGGCCAAGAGGATTTCCTTGGCGATCGGTTCTCCCACGAGTTCCTTGAGTCGCCAGGTGGCTCCGGCCGCGGCCATGATGCCCAGCCCGGTTTCCGGGTTGCCGATCCGCACGCCAGGGGTGCCGATGCGGAAGTCCGCGGCGTAGGCGAGTTCGGCACCGCCTCCGAGGCAATAACCGTCCAAGGCCGCGATGACGGGCATCGGCAGCTTCGCGATTCGGACGAAGATGGTCGAATTGATCCCGCGCAGGGCGTCGTCGCGGCGGCGTTCCCTCAGCTGGCCGATGTCCGCGCCGGAGGCAAAGACACCATCGACGCCGGCGATAATGAGGATCTTCGGCTCGCGTTCAAGGTAATCACACACCTGATGGAGCTCGTCCACCATCTGCTGGTCGATCGCGTTGCGGACCTCGGGCCGGTTAAGGAGCACCGTGACCCGGTCTTCGCGTTCCTCGATGAGCAGGGTTCCGAATCCTTCGGAGTTCAGTGCCATTACATGCCTTCCAAGAGGATGGCAGCACCTTGTCCGACGCCGATGCACATCGTTGCGAGGCCTATCTTCCGAGCGTCCGCGCTACCGGCGAGCTCGCGTTCCATGCGCCCCAGCAAGGTAATGACGATGCGCGAGCCGCTGGAACCCAGCGGGTGCCCCAGGGAGATCGCGCCGCCGTCGTTGTTCACAATGTCCGGATCCAAGCCCAAACGCCGCATGCTCGCAAGCGATTGCGTCGCGAAAGCTTCGTTGAGTTCGACGGCGCCGAGGTCACCGACGGTGAGCCCCGAACGGCCCAGGATCTTCTGGGTGGCCGGAACCGGGCCGATGCCCATGATTTCCGGCTCGCAACCGGCCGAACCGCCGTCGATGATGCGCGCCCTCGGGGTGAGTCCGAACTTCTCGATGGCAGCCTCCGAAGCGACGATGATGGCGGAGGCGCCGTCGTTGAGCGAGGAGGAGTTTCCGGCGGTGACAACGGATCCCCCGGCAACCACGGGACGGAGGCCCGCGAGGACTTCCGCAGTGGTCCCTTCGCGGGGGCCCTCGTCGGTGTCCACGACAGTTTCGCCCTTGCGGGTCTTCACGGTGACCGGAACGATTTCGTCCTTGAAGCGGCCACCAGCGATTGCCGCCAGCGCGCGTTGGTGCGAGCGGACCGCGAACGCGTCGGCCTCTTCGCGGGAGATGCCATCCACGCGGGCAACTTCCTCGGCCGTTTCCGGCATGGAGTAGGTCATCTTTCCGCCCCGGGAGAGCTCACCCTTGGTGAAAAGCGGGTTCGCGAAGCGCCAGCCGATGGAGGTGTCGAAGATTTGGCCCGGCTTGGCAAAGGCTGCGGAGGGCTTCTCCTGCACCCACGGGGCCCTGCTCATCGATTCGACGCCGCCCGCCACCACGATGTCCGCCGCGCCCGCCTTGATCATATGGCTGGCCATGGTGATGGCGCTCATTCCTGAGGCGCAGAGGCGGTTGACCGTGATGCCGGGGATGTGGAGGGGCAGTCCCGCGAGAAGGGTGGCCATGCGGGCGACGTTGCGGTTTTCCTCGCCAGCGCCGTTGGCGTTGCCCAGGATGACCTCGTCGATGGCGTCGGGGTCGACGCCGGCGCGGGCCACGGCCTCGCGGATCACAAGGGCTGCCAGGTCATCGGGCCGGACAGCGGAGAGTGCGCCGCCGTACCGGCCTACAGGGGTGCGGGCACCGCCAACAAGAAAAGCCTCGACCATGAGAACATCCTTCGCGAAGGGAGCGGGGCCGGTGAATAATTTACCGACCGTTCGTTCTATAAAGATTACACGGCGCCGCCACAGGGTCAACCGCCCAGCCGCCAACTGGCACACGGTGGGCCGCCATGTGGCAGCACAGTCGCCTCACTCAGATCACCCGAATGCCCAGATGCCCGGCCAAAAGCGGGGCCATCAGGCTGAGCTGGTAATCATCGATGACCACGCCGGACAAACCGCCCAGTCCATTGACCATCCGGAAATCCGAGCCACGGAGGTCCACATCCTTGAACTTCGCCCCTGTGACATCCAAGGTGCCAATGGTGCAGTCCTTGAGCACCATCCGCGTCGCAGTGCACGCCCCGAGCTCGAGCTCGTTGATGATGCACCCCGTGATCACGACATCCGTCAGTTTGGACCCACGCAGGTTCAGGAAGTCCAGCTTGCCGCCGTCGATCTTTACCGAATGCCAGGTGCCCTCATACATCTCCGCGGATCCCCAACGCGGATTGCTGATCGCCACTTCGCGCCACGAGGTGCGCGCAGCGTTGAATACGGGCGCGTAGGGCTCGTTCAAGATGCAGTCACGGAAGCTCGCACCCCGCAGCTGGGCCTCGTTGAAGGAAACCCCGTTGAATTCGCACTCGATGAAGTCCGATCCGCTCAGCTCCGCCCCGTCCGCCACCGCGCGGGTGAGCCGGACGCCGTCGTACCGTTCGCCGCGCTGGAAATCCGGGGCGGGCTCGTCCCGGAGTTCGTCGAGCCTGATGGGGGAAATCCGGGGCGCCGCCACCTTGGATGCCGCCATCAGATCGCCTCCGTGAGCATCCGGATGGCGATAATGTGCCGGCTGAGAGTGGTGCTGTGGTCCATGCATCGAGCCTACCGGCGTCAGCCGACAAACAGCCGACAAACAGCAGACAATGACACTTGCGCGGACTGCCGGGATGGCAAACACTAGGCCTACGCCCGCGATCCGATCTGCCAACGAAAGGCTTCCACCCATGGCGCACGTCGATTTGAGCACGGAGAGCGTGGCAGCAGGGGGCTCGCGTACCCTCAAGGGGTACCTTGCGGAGCCCGCCGGCGAGGGGCCGTTTCCCGGCGTCGTGCTCGTTCATGAGGCCTTCGGGCTCGACGACGTGATGCGTCGCCACGCGGACCGGCTCGCCGAAGCCGGCTACTTGACCCTCGCCGTCGACCTCTACAGCGACGGCGGAGCAAGGCGTTGCCTCGTAGCGACCATGCGATCCCTCATGTCCGGCGCCGGCCGGGCATTCACCGACTTGTCCACGGCACGCTCCTGGCTCCGCAGCGACCCCAGGTGCACCGGAAAAGTGGGGGTCATCGGGTTCTGCATGGGAGGCGCGTTCGCCCTGCTCGCAGCCAACGACGACTTCGACGCCGCCTCCGTGAACTACGGTCAATTGCCGCGCGACCTGGAGCACGCCCTGGAAGGCGCATGTCCGGTGGTGGCCAACTACGGTGCGAAGGACCGGACCCTGCGGGGAGCGGCCACGAAGCTGGAAGCCGCGCTCACTAACCTTGGGATCGAGCACGACATCAAGGAATTCCCGACGGCGGGCCACGCCTTCATGAACGACGTCCCCGTTGGACCCCGGCCGCTACGGCCGCTCATGCGGGTGATGGGCATCAAACCCGACCCAGCCGCCGCCCCGGAGGCTTGGCAGCGGATCGAGGAGCACTTCGAGAAGCACTTGAAGGGGACTAGCTGAAGAGCTGGCTCTTGGGCTCGTTGTTCTTGACCTTCTGCCAGCCGAGCCACAGCACCAAGGCGAAGAACGGGATGGTCGCAAGGGTCCAGATACCCAGGGGGAACACCTCACCCGTGGCCTTGTCCGTCATAGTGTCCATACCAATCAGCACGGTGATGGCCAGGAGTGCCACCAGACCAACCCAGCTGGTCCATGGGGAACCCGGCATGGGCAGGCTGGAGACGTTGCCCTTCTTCTTGCGCAGCGCAATCTGGCTGGCGAAGATGGAACCCCAGGTGAAGATGACGCCGATCGAGGCGGTGTTCAGCGCGAGGTCGAAAGCATGGGAGCCGCCCAACCAGATGTTGAGCACGATGCCCGTGAGGTACACGGCGCCGATGGCCAGGATGGCGGCGTAGGGCACGTGGCGGGTGGACATCTTGGTGAGCCATTTGGGGGCATGTCCGTTGTTGGCCATGGTGCGGAAGATGCGGCCAATTGAGTACAAGCCCGAGTTGCACGACGACAGCGCAGCGGTGATGACGATCATGTTCATGACGTCGCCCATCCACGGCAAGCCCATCTGGCCGAAGACCGTAACGAACGGGGAGGTGCCTGCGTGGTACTGGTCCGAGGGCAGGAGCATCGCCAGGAGCGTGACGGAACCGACGTAGAACACCACAATGCGGATCACGACGGCGCGAATCGCCTTGGGCACTTCGCGTTCCGGGTTCTGCATCTCGCCGGCGGTAATGCCGACCAGTTCGATGGCGTTGTAGGCGAAGATCACGGCGTTCAGGACCAGGATCATCACCAAGCCGCCCTTGGGGAACATGCCGCCGTCGGCAGCGAAGAGATTGCCCACGGAAGCGTGGCCGGTGCCGACCTGTGCGTTGGTGACCACCATGAAGGTGCCCACGGCCAGGAAGGTCAGGATCGCGGCGACCTTGAGGCAGGAAGCCCAGAATTCGAACTCGCCGAAGGCCTTGACGCTGAACAGGTTCACGGCAACCAGCAGCACCAGCGCAGCGATGGCGGACAGTTCAACGGGGACGTTCGGGAAGAAGAACTGGAAGTACAGGCCGATGGCGATGAGTTCGGCGATCCCCGTCATGGCCCAGTTGATGAAGTACATCCAGCCGGAGAGGAAGGCGCCCTTCTTGCCGAACATTTCGCCGGCGTAGCTGACGAAAGAGCCGGAAGTCTGGCGGTACATGATCAGTTCGCCGAGCGCCCGCATGAGCAGGTAGGCGATGACGCCGGCAATGGCGTAGGAGAAAATCAGGGCCGGACCGGTGGAGGCCAGGCGTCCGCCCGCACCCATGAAGAGGCCGACGCCGATCGCGCCGCCCATCGCGATCATCGTGACGTGGCGGCGGCTCAAGGTCTTCTGGTAGCCCTCGGCGCTGAGGTTGTCGGAAGCGGCAGCGATACTGGGCGCGGCCAGGTTTCCGGGGGCGCGCTGAAGGTCGGTTGTCGTGTTTTGAGGCACAGTTTTTCCTTGTGGGTTGAAGGAGACGCCGGCCTTGGCTTCACGTGCATCGGCACAGACAATTCGAGATTTTGGCCTGTTGGCAAGTCGAATCAGTGGCGAGATCATGGAAGCGTCGAAGGTAAATCCGGCAAATCCATCTTACCCGGTGAATTCGACGGAGGGTGACGCGGGCAACAAAGAGGGACGCTACGCTGGACACATGGGCACTATTCCGCCGGCCGGCAGGCTGTACCGTTTCACGGGCCTGGACGCTGCGGCTTTCGGACTATATGTGGCGCTGGCGGCTGTTCTGAGCCTCGCGACGGCCCCTGTGACAGCCATGGCGGAGCAGATCTTCCCCGATCCCGCTACGGCCGTCTTCGCGATCAACCTCGCTTTCTACGCGTCGGTCGGCCTGGTCGCGGTTACGGCTGCGAGGCGTGTCATTCGCCGCGACCTCCTGATTTTGGCCACGCGTCCGTGGTTCACGCTAGCCATGATTCCCTTATCGATCGTTGCGATGCTGGTGCTCACTGCCGTTCTCGTGACAGTTACCGGCTCCGTCAAGGAATCGCAGAATCAACTGGGCCTCCAGTCGCTGGTCCAGCAGCTGCCGGTATGGTTCGTGGTGCCGTTGCTGGTGGTGCTCGGTCCTTTTGTGGAGGAATACCTTTTCCGGCACTTGCTCATCGGCAAGCTGTCCCGGCACGTTAATGTTTGGCTCTGCTGCGTCTTGTCCGTGCTGTGCTTCGCCGCCATCCACGTGGTGGGGCGTGAAGGCCTGGTCCTTCCCGCGCTGGTTCCGTACCTCGGAATGGGCGCCGTCCTGGTGGCTGTCTATGTCTGGACGGGAAAGAACGTAATGTTCTCCTATTTCGTCCACGCAGCCAAGAATCTCCTGGCCGTCCTGCTGATCTATGCCATCCCGCCGCAACTGCTGGGCGGATAACCACCCGCCCCTCACCCCCGCACCGGCCACCCAACTAGCTCGCATTTGTTGTCGTTCTGGGCCCTCATAACGACAACAACTGCGAGCTAGTTGGGCGACCCGGACCGGAACTGTCCGCGGGGCACTTCCCTGGCCACGCGCCGTCGTCGTAGTTTCAGTCCATGGCACTAAACATCCAGATAGTCATCGATTGCAAGAACCCGCATGTCCTCGCAGATTGGTGGGCCGAAACGCTCGACTGGACAGTGGAACCCCAGGACGAAGCGTTCATCCGTTCCATGATCGATCAAGGCTTCGCCGCGGAGGCTGAAACCATGACCCACCACGGCAAACTCGTGTGGAAGGACGGCGCCGCTATTGGACCGTCGGAGGACCAGGACAAGGACACCCGCAGGCGCTTCCTGTTCCAAGCCGCCAAGGAAGACAAGACCGTCAAGAACCGCGTCCACTGGGACGTACGCCTCAACGGCCAGGACAAGGACGAGGTCCGCGCCGCATTGGAAGCCCGGGGCGCGAAATACCTCTGGACCGCCAAGCAAGGCCCGCACGAATGGCACACCATGGCCGATCCCGAAGGCAACGAGTTCTGCATAAGCTGAGCGGATTACTACACTCGGAGGGTGAGCAACGACTTCCCAGCCAAGGTATCCGACGTCTTTGACCCATCGCGCTGGCGCACTGTGTCCGGTTTCGACGATTTCCAGGACATGACGTACCACAGACAGGTGGAGCGGGACGCAGACGGGAAAGTCACGAAGGACCTCCCCACGGTCCGGATTGCCTTCAACCGCCCGGAAGTCCGTAACGCCTTCCGGCCCGGAACTGTTGACGAGCTCTACCGCGCCATGGACCACGCCCGCATGACCCCGGATGTCGCCACGGTGCTCCTCACCGGCAATGGTCCGTCCCCCAAGGATGGCGGCCATTCCTTCTGTTCGGGCGGGGACCAGCGGATCCGCGGCAGGGACGGGTACCGGTACGTAGTACAAAACACGGCTGACGGCGAGACCCAGGAGAGCATCGACCCCGCCCGGGCCGGCCGCCTGCACATCCTGGAAGTCCAGCGGCTCATGCGGACCATGCCGAAGGTTGTCATCGCGGTCGTGAACGGCTGGGCAGCTGGCGGCGGTCACTCGCTGCACGTCGTCTCGGACCTCACCATTGCCTCGCGCCAGCACGGCAAGTTCAAGCAGACCGACGCCACCGTGGGAAGTTTCGACGCCGGATACGGCTCTACGCTTCTGGCCCGCCAGATCGGGCAGAAAGCCGCCCGCGAGATCTTCTTCCTGGCCCGCGAGTATTCCGCGGAGGACATGGTCAGAATGGGTGCCGTGAACGAGGCCGTGGACCATGAGCGCCTGGAGGAAGTTGCCCTGGAGTATGCCGCGGACATAGCCCGCCAATCCCCGCAGGCCATCCGCATGCTCAAGTTCGCCTTCAACTTGGCCGACGACGGCCTGGCCGGTCAGCAAGTATTCGCGGGTGAAGCCACCCGCCTGGCCTACATGACGGACGAGGCCGTGGAGGGCAAAGAAGCCTTCCTCGAGAAGCGCGATCCGGACTGGTCCGCTTTCCCTTACTACTTCTAGGACTCGCCCGTGAACATCGATCCCGTTCTCAAGGCCTTGGCCGCCGCCCTCCACGGGGAGGGTCCCGCCGTCGGAATCGTCGCTGCGGAGGACGGCACCCCGCGTGCCGTCGCCGTCGAAACGCCCGGTTTCGAGGACGCCGCAGTGGTGGTGCGCACCTCCGGTTCCACCGGAACGCCCAAAGCCACGGTGCTCACCGTCGATCAGCTCGCGGCGTCCTCCATGGCCACGGCGATGGCGCTCCGGGGCGAGGGACAATGGCTCCTTGCCTTGCCGTTGCAATTCGTTGCCGGGGTCCAGGTGTTGGTCCGTTCCCTTTTCGCCGGAACACGCCCATGGGCCATGGACCTCTCGAACGGCTTCACTCCGGAGGCCTTCACTGCCGCCGCGGGGGAGCTGACGGACACCGTCCGCTTCACGTCCTTGGTGCCCACCCAGTTGCAGCGCCTCCTGGACTCGCCCTCCGCGGAAACCCTCGCGGCCCTCCGCCGCTTCAACGCCATCCTCCTGGGCGGCGCGCCGGCGCCGGCCGCGCTGCTGCACGCCGCCAGGGAGGCCGGGGTGAAGGTGGTGACCACCTATGGCTCGGCCGAGACGTGCGGCGGTTGCGTATACGACGGAAGGCCGCTGGACGGTGTCAGCGTCAGGCTCGACGACGGCCGGGTCCTCCTGGGCGGCGACACCGTCGCTTCCGGTTATCTGGACGCGCCGGAGGCGACTGCCGAGGCGTTCTTCGACGAGGACGGCACCCGTTGGTACCGCACCAACGATCTCGGGGAGCTCGCAGGCGACGGTACACTCACCGTGCTGGGACGGGCCGACGACGTCATCATCACGGGCGGTGTCAAAGCCTCCGCCGCATTCATCCAAGCTGAGCTCGAAAAGTTCGACGGCGTCACGGCGGCTTTCGTGGCCGGGGTCCCCTCCCGGGAGTGGGGCCAGGCGGTGGCAGCATATGTTGCCGTCGAGGACAGCTCTGCGGAAAGCATTGCGGACTACAAGGCCCGCTGCCAGGAATCCCTGGGGGCTCTCGCTCCCAAAACGGTGCTGACCACGGACGGGCTCATCATGCTCCCCAATGGAAAGCCGGACAGACTGGCGATGATCGAGCTGCTCACCGAGGTGCATCAGGGAGAATAGACCTAGCCCCCCTGATCGTCATTTGCCTTCCCCCCAATGCGAAACAACACGAGGTACTGAACGTGGCAACAGCTGCACAATGGATTCAAGGCGCCCGCTTGCGCACCCTGCCGGCGGCCATCGCGCCAGTGCTGATCGGCACAGCGGCCGCCTACGAGCTGCAGTCTTTCCGGATCTTGAATGCCATCCTCGCTGCCCTTGTGGCGCTGCTGCTGCAGATCGGGGTCAACTACGCCAACGATTACTCAGACGGCGTCCGTGGCACCGATCAGGACCGGGTGGGTCCGCTCCGACTGGTAGGTTCCGGCGCGGCACGCCCAAACCATGTCAAGTGGGCGGCATTCGGCGCGTTCGGCCTCGCCATGATGTCCGGCTTGGTCCTGGTAATCATGACGCAGACCTGGTGGCTGCTCCTGGTGGGCATCGGCTGCGTACTCGCCGCGTGGGGTTACACCGGTGGCAAGAACCCGTACGGCTACATGGGCCTGGGTGACTTGTTTGTCTTTGTCTTCTTCGGACTGGTGGCAACGCTGGGCACCACCTACACGCAGGCCGGACAAGTGAGCCTTCCGGCGGTTATCGGCGCCATTGGAACAGGATTGATCGCATGCGCCCTGCTGATGGCCAACAACGTACGGGATATCCCGACCGACATGGTGGCCGGCAAGCGGACCCTGGCGGTGCGGCTTGGCGACCGGCATGCCCGTGAGAGCTACGTCCTGATGTTGGCAGTCGCCATCCTGCTGGTTGTGGTGCTTGCACCGACCAGACCGTGGATGCTGATCGTGTTGCTGCTGATCCCGGCCTGCCTCATGCCGGCATGGCTCATGGTCAACGGACGGAAGCGCAAGAGCCTTATCCCGGTGCTGAAGCAGACCGGCTTGATCAATCTTGGCTACAGCGTCTTGTTCTCGCTGGGCCTGATACTGAGCCACGGCTTCTAGGGGCTCGCTCACATATGTGAGCGAGCATCCTCCCCCGACGCTCGCTCACATATGTCGCGTTTCGGCCCGACGCTCCTGCAGCTTTAAGCCTCTAGGCTTCCTTGGGGCGCCGATCGTTCTCGACAGCAACCGCGGGGTTTTCATCCACCAGACGGTCCTCGATCTCGGCATCTTCAATTTCCAATGCGGAGCGGATGGGCTTGGCACGACCGGAGAAACGCTCACGCATGGATGCCGTGGCGGCGTCGCGCTGCTTCTTGAAGAACAGGTAGCTGATAGCGAACGCGATGAGGCCCGCGAAAAGTGCCGCAAGCAACAAACCCGTCTGCAGCAAAGCGAAGATGATGAAGAGCGGGACGAAGAGCGCAAGTCGGATCAGGGAGTATTTGAGGAAAGCCACGGATCAAGTTTAGCGTCCCAGCCTGATTGCACTCTGAACGGACAGCTATCGCGGAACTCTACGGCGACTAGACTTGACGGTATGCTCCGCGTTGTTGTAGTTGTCGCCGTCTTGCTCGTCTTCGTCTATGGGCTGGTGGACGTCATCCGCACGGATCGGCGCACCACACGGGGGATCTCCAAAACCGCTTGGATAATCGTGATGATCCTGCTGCCCGTGCTTGGCGCGCTTCTCTGGTTCCTGATTGGCCGCCCCTACACCATCCGCCCCACCCCGCAGCCGGCGAGCCACCCCATCGCTCCCGACGACGACCCCGATTTCCTCCGCAACCTGGAAATCCGCCGCCGGAACCAGGCCGAAGCCGAACGGCTAAAGAAGCTCAAGGCCGAACTCGAAGCCAAGGCACGCAAACTCAAGGGTGGTTCCAACGCCGAAGACAGCGGTGACGTCAACACCTGACACACCGTTCCTGACCTCTTTTGAAACGCGAACGACGGCGACACGCCCGCCTGTGCGGAGTGTCGCCGTCGTCGTTAATTCAATAAGGGTCAGGAATGGTGCGGATCCGGCCCCGAGCTACTGCGGGAGCCCCGAGTATGAGTGCAAGCCATTGAAGAACACGTTGACCACGGTGAAGTTGAAGATCACGCACAGGTAGCCCGCAATGGACAGCCAAGCCGCGCGGGTTCCCGTCCAGCCGCGGGTGGCGCGCGCGTGCAGGTAGCCGGCGTAAACCACCCAGATCACGAAGGTCCAGACTTCCTTGGTGTCCCAACCCCAGAAACGGCCCCAGGCTTTCTCGGCCCAGATGGCGCCGAACATGAGGGTGAAGGTCCAGCCCACGAATCCCACGGTGTTGATGCGGTAAGACAGGTTCTCCAAGCTCAGCGCGTTCGGCACGAGCCGCATGAAGCCCAGCTTGTCCACGCCGCCGGCCGCCAAGGTTTTCTGCCGGTGCGATTGCAGCAACTGCAGGGCTGACATGGCGAACGTCAGGGTGAACAGGGACGCGGACATCACGGCGATGGAGACGTGGATGACCAGCCAGTAGCTTTGCAGCGCCGGAACCAAGTGGCCTACCGGGGTCCAGTAAGTCACCGACGCCGCCGTCATCATGATCACGGCCAGACCCAGGACGAAGGTGCCCAGGAAACGCAGGTCTCGGCGGATGAGCGAGAGCAGGAAGACTGCGACCACCAGGAAAGCACCAGTGGTCAGGAACTCGTACATGTTGCCCCACGGCACACGGCCTGCGCCGATCGCGCGGGTGATGACCCCGGCACCGTGGATCGCCACGCCGATTATCGCGACAGCCACGGCCACGCGGGCGGGAATGCGGCGCTCGGCGGCATACTTCATGTCACCGCCGGCGGTCTGGCTGACGGAGGTGATCGCCGACGTCGGACGCTCAGTACGGCCGGCAGGTCCCCCGACGTCGTTCCCACCCGCACGGCCGGCGGCGACCGGAACCTTGGCCTCGGCTGCCACCGAAGAGGCCGCCTTGAGGTCCACTGCCCTCAGCACTTTGCTGCTCTTGGCGAGGTCCCACGCGAAAGCGATGAACGCCACCGCGTAGGTGCCGGCCGCGAGCAGCATGAAGAGCTCGCTGTACTGGCCCATGGTTTCGTTGATGGGGAGCATTACTGATCCTTCGAGGTTGAGGAAGAAACGGTGTCGGTGGACTGTTCCGTGGGGAGCAGCCATTCACGGTGCAGCAATTCGCGGATGGCGGCGGCTTCGCCGGCAAGCCTGTGGTCCTCGCCGCGGGCAAGGAGACCATACTCCACCATTGTGCGCCCATCGTCGTGGGTTCCCGTGCGGACCCATACGCGGCGACGGTTCAGGTAGAGCGAGAGAATCAATCCGGCAACCGCCAAAAGCGCAAAGACGAGCGCAGTGGCTTGGCCCGGGTTGTGGTGGATATCAACGCCAACGTACTTCTTGACGCCGTCAAAAGTGATAGTGCCCTTGCCGTTCGGGAGCGTATAGGTGCCGCCGGGGGCCAGTGCGATGGCCTTATCAGCCATCCCGCGGCCATTGAGCGGGGTCAGCTTCGCTACGTCGAGCTCGAAGACATTCTGCGGGGTGCCCTTGTTCAGGCCGAGATCGCCGTAGTACGAGTTGAGGTTCAACTGAGGGTTGATGAGCTCGGGATCGCCGCTGTAGGCGACTCCCGTGTCGGTCACCATCGCGGTAGGCAGGAAGAATCCTGCGAAACCGAGCTGATCGGGCTTGGCATCGGGAACTTTGATGACTACCGAAGAGTAGTAGTTGTCCCCTTGCAGCTTGGCCACCACTGGTCCCTGCATGGCGACCTTGCCGGCGCCGTCCCGGACAGTCACTACCGGGGCGTAGCCATTACCCGTCAGGTAGATGCTGGTGTCGCCCAGCATCACGGGGTCGTTCACCTTGAGGACCTGCTTCTTGGCGGGCGCATCCGGGGTGTCCTTGGTGGTGACGTCCGCGGTGAAGTCGATGGGCTGGCCGAAGTGCGCCGGCGATTCGCGATCGAACTGGACGTCGAACTTGTCCAGCTGGATGGAGTACGGCTGGAGCCAGCTGCTCTGGAAGTTGGTCCCGGGGCTGAATTGGTCATAACCCACCAAGGTGTTCACGAAGGTGTCGCCTTCCACCAGGATCCGCTGGCCGCTGTAGCCGAACAGCCCGCCGACGGCCACCGAAACCAGCACCCCGATCAGCGATGCATGGAAGACGAGGTTGCCCACTTCCTTGAGGAAGCCACGCTCGGCACCCAGCGAGGGCATGGCGCCGTCGACGTCGCGCACTTCCACGCGGTAGCCGCGTTTCTTCAGCACTGCGGCGGCATCCGAAATAGCCTTCGACGCCGGGATCCCGGCGTCGGCGGGCAGCACCAGCGTGCCGTACTCCGGGAGGCGGGAAAGACGCTTGGGGGTCCGCGGCGGCTGCGAGCGCATTGCCTTGTAGTGGGCGATGGCCCGGGGCGTGACACACCCGATCAGGGAAATGAACAGAAGAATGTAGATGGCCGAGAACCAGGCAGAGGAGTACACGTCGTACAGCTGCACAGAGTCGAGGAGCTTGCCATAGTCCGGATGGTCGCTGATGTACTGCGTCACGATCGAAGGGTTCGCGGGACGCTGCGGGAACAGCGAACCGGGCACCGCCGCGACTGCCAGGAGCAGGAGCAGGAACAGGGCAGTACGCATGCTGGTCAGCTGGGTCCAGGCCCAGCGGAGCATGCCCAGGATCCCGAGGACCGGCAGGGCTGCCTCGGCTTTAGCTGTGTCAATTGCTTTATCGGCTGACTTCTTGGACTTCTTTATACCTTGCACGGGCTCGCTCATCAGATCGGCAACTTCACATCGGTTTGGAACCAGTACTGCAACCCGGTCACCCAGGTGCCCCACACTCCTGTGGCCATCAGGACTCCGAGGAGGATCAGAATGCCCCCACCCATCCGCTGGATAGCCAGGCGGTGCTTGCGGAAGAAGGACATGACGCCCATCCCCCGGCGGACTGCGAGGGCGATCAGCAGGAAGGGAAGACCCAGGCCAAGACTATAGACAAACGCCAGGAGTGCCCCCTTCGCCGCGGACGATCCTCCGGAAAGGCTTAGCAACTGGACTGCGGAATAGGTGGGTCCAATGCAGGGCGCCCAGCCCAGCCCGAAGGTGATGCCCAACAACGGCGCACCCCACAGTCCGGCAGGGGCCTTGGCATGGATTTTGGCGTCACGCTGCAACCAGCCGAAGCCGCCCAGGAAGACGACGCCCATGATAATCACCAGTACGCCCAGCAATTGGGTGATCCACGCGTTCTGCGGGCCCGTGATGAGGGTCCCCAGTTGGCCGAAGGCACCACCAAGCAGCACGAAAATCAGGGAGAAGCCAAGAACGAACAGACCGATCCCGGCGAGCATGCGCCCGCGCTTCTGTTTCTGGAGGTCGACGCCGGTCAGCCCGGTCACGTAGCCGAGGTAGCCGGGTACCAAAGGCAGGACGCACGGCGACAGGAAGGACACGAGTCCGGCCAGCAAGGCCACGGGGATGGCCAGCAGCAAGGAACCGCTCAGGATGGTCTCGGCGAAAGGGCTGTTCACGCTGTCCGGGCCACCTACTCGGCAACCGCGGTGGTGATGAGTGCTTTGAGGGTGCTCTTCTCGATCTCGCCGAGGACGCGGGCAGCAACTTTGCCCTCTTTGTCCAGGACCAGCGTGGTGGGCACCGCACCGGGAGGCACGATGCCGGAGACAGACAGCAGCACCGCGCCGTCCTTGTCATTGAAGCTGGGGTACGTGAGGTTGAAGGTCTGATCGAACGCATCGGCGGTCGCCTTCTCGTCCCGGAGGTTCACGCCGTAGAACTGGACGCCTTTGCTCTTGAATTCCTGGTGCAGTTCTTCAAGGACCGGAGCCTCGACCCGGCATGGGGCGCACGCGGCGAACCAGAAGTTGAGGACAGTGACCTTGCCGATCAGGTCCTTCGGGGCTACGGCGGTTCCGTCAAACAAAGTGCCTTTGAGCTCGACGGCGGCCTTACGGTCTGCTTTGGCGAATTCGGTCACCGAGCCGTCCCCGGCGACGTAATTCTTGTTGTCTCCGGCTTTGGCTTGCTGGGCAAGCGCGTCTTCCTGGGCGCAGGCGGACAAACCCATGGTCAAGGCAGAGAGGGCCACTCCACCGACGGCGAGGAAGCTCCGGCGGGAGGTGGCCTTGCTGTTGCTTGTTCGGTCCATTGTCATGCTCCGGGGGTCCTCGCGGCACCGGGCAACAGCACGGCGGCGGGTTCGCTGTACTCCACCCGCACGATCTTGCCTTCGTCGCCGAACACCAGTGACGTCAGGGAGGTCAAGGTGCATTCGCGCTTGCGGGGATCGTGCCACAGGCGGCGGCCTTCCGCGCTGAGGCGCGTGGCGTAGATGGGAAGCTGGTGGCTGACGAGGATGGCTTCCGCGCCGTCGCCACCGAGCTCGATGGCCTTCAGGCGGGCGTCTTCGACGGCGGCACGCATGCGGGTGACCTGATCCTGGTAGGACTCGCCCCAGGACGGTCGCAGCGGATTGCGGTACTCGATCCAGTGCTTGGGCTTGATGAATTCGGAGATGTTGGCCTTGAGTCCTTCGAAGTGGTTCCCGGCCTCGATGATCCGCGGTTCCGTGTGGATCCGGAGGTCCAACGCCTGGGAAGTGGGAAGGGCGGTTTCCTGCGCGCGGGTCAACGGCGAGGAGGCAAGGTGGACGATGTTCGCCCCCTGCGCGACGCGGGCAGCGAAATGCTCCGCGAGCATCTTGGCCATCTCGCGGCCGCGTTCGGAGAGGTGGAATTCCGGCAACCTGCCGTACAGAATGCCGTCGGGATTGTAGACCTCGCCATGGCGGAGCAGATGGACAGTTGCTTGGGGCATGTTTACCAGTTTCTCAAAGATGGCGGGCGATCTGAAATCTTCTACGTTTCGTAGAACTGAAAGTTTCTTCAGAATGTTCCCTCTAGGTGGAATAAAAGATGTATTTGCATGTTTATACTGGGCACAAGGTTCGGTTGACACTTCAACTAAGCTTGATCGAACGCCCGATGACCTACGACCACACCTTCCCAAGGAGAACCCCATGACTCTTCCCGCAAACGTCACCGCCGGCGTCTGGACCCTCGATAACTCCCACAGCGAGATCGGCTTCAGCGTCCGGCACGCGGGCATCAGCAAGGTACGCGGCCAGTTCACCGAAGCCGACGCCACCCTGGAACTCGGTAGCAGCCTGAGCGATTCCAAGATCACCGCCACCATCCAGACGGCCAGCTTCGACTCGGGCGACGCCAACCGCGACGGCCACGTCAAGGGCGAGGACTTCTTCGACGTGGAGAAGTTCCCGGTAATCACTTTCGTTTCCCGCCACGTCACCGCCAATGGCGACGGCTTCGATCTCGTGGGCGATCTGACCATCAAGGGCGTCAGCAAAGAGGTGACCATCGAAACCGAATTCAACGGCGTAGCGGTGGACCCGTTCGGCAACACCCGCGCAGGCGTCTCCGGTGAGACCACCATCAGCCGCAAGGACTTCGGCCTGACCTGGAACGCAGTGCTCGAAGCCGGTGGCGTACTGGTCAGCGACAAGGTCGTCATCAACCTCGAACTGGCCTTTATCGCACCGGCGGCTTAATACCCGCGGCTCCTCTCCCGAATGGCGCTTTCGGCGCTGCACGCAATTCATCGTGCAGCCCCGAAGGCGCCATTTTGTCGTTGCGGAATCACCCGCCCATTGTTCGGCCAAAACCCGGTACTTAGCGGCGAATTAGCCAAGAATTTCCTAGGAATCCTTAAACCTCAGGTCTAAAGTGATGCCATGAGTAACCCAAATGAAGCTCCCCAGCCTCAGCAGCCCGGTGCCCAGCCACCGCAGCCAGGCAACGTCCCTCCTGCGGGTTACCAGCCTCCGCAGGGAATCCCGGAACCCCCTTCATACCAAGCACCACCCTCCTACCAGCAGCCAGCCCCGGGCTACCAGGCGCCTGGACTTGGCTACCCCCAGCCAGGGCAACCCGGTTATGGCATGCCCCAGGCCGGCGCGAGCACTGCCCCGCCCGCCGGACTTAGCTATCCTGCCCCCGCGCGGAATACCTTTGGGCTCCACTTCAAAAACGTCGCACAGCGCTTTCAGGACACTACAGGCGTGCCGCAGCAGCTGACCGTTTCCTACTGGTTGTGGGTTGCGGCTGCAGCTTTGGGTGTTGTCGCCAGTTTCATCAATATCTTCACGGTCCGCGGATTGTTCGGAGAAATGATGGTGGGCCCAGGAATTGTGGGCCTGATTTTCAGCCTGATTTTCGCGGCGCTTTACATTTTCATTGCCATCCGGCTCAAAGAGGGCTCGCGATGGGCACGGCTTGTCCTGACCATCCTGGGCGCGCTAGCGGTATTTTCCCTTCTATTCCAAGTGATCACCTTGAATCTCAACTTCATCGGATCGGCGGTAGCCGTCGCTGCAGCGGTCTTGATGTGGCTTCCGGAGTCCAAGAGGCACTTCGCGTAGCAGCTCCCAGCGCCTAGCACCGAAGGCCGCGGCAGGTCCCACAAGGGAGAATTCTTCCCGTGAATCAGCCGCGGGGTAGTGCCGCCGGGGTACGGTGGAATCAAGCCGAGCTGGGGGCAGGGCACGTTGCACCCGGCAGCCGTATCTGCAGTCGAATCGCAAAGGAATGCCATGAGCACCCCTCCGTATCCGCCGTCCACTCCCGGCGAAAACCCCACGCCTGAGCAGCCGCAGTACGGCCAGCAGGCACCGCAACCGGGTCAGCAGCCGCAGTACGGCCAGCAAGCCCCCCAGTATGGGCAGCAGGCCCCGCAACCAGGTCAACCCCAATACGGCCAGCAAGCACCGCAACCAGGTCAACCCCAATACGGCCAGCAAGCCCCGCAGTACGGCCAGCCTTCCGTCCCGCAGTACGGCCAGCAAGCACCGCAACCGGGTCAGTCCCAGTACGGCCAGCCTTCCGTCCCCCAGTACGGCCAGGGCACTCCGACTACGTGGCCAAGCCAGCAGCCCGCGGCGACCTCCGGTATCCCCCAGCTAGTCAATATTTCATTCTGGCTCATCATTGCCGCCGGCGCACTGACTCTGATCGGCATCCCGTTCGTCGTCGCTTCGCTGAATTCCCCGGCGGGCAAGAACATGATCGACCAGGCTTTGACAGCGCAGGGAGCCAACGCTTCAGGCATAGACACCAGCAGCTTCATCAACATCATGGTGACCATCCTCGTGGTCTTCTCGGTCATCTTTGCCGGGCTCTATGCGCTGGTTGCCTTCAATGTCCGTAAGGGCAAGAACTGGGCCCGCATCCTGGGAACCGTCTTTGCGGCAGTTTCCCTCCTCGGCCTGACCCAGATCGGCCTCGGGACTATCACCATCCTCTTGGGCATCGCCGCAATCGTGATGTTGTATTTGCCGGGCTCAGCACCGTATTTCCGGAAGGCCCAGCCCTTCTCGAATCCTTACAGCCAGGCGCCATACGGCCGCTAGGCTTCTGTTCCCGGCCTCGCTGTCTGGAACAACACGAACCCGAAACCAGCAATGGGCGCAGTCCCGGCCCGGCCTAAACGGCCTGGCCCGGGGTCTGCGCCCGTTGTGCGTGATACGCAAGGATCTGAAGCTCGGTGGCCATGTCCACCTTGCGCAGATTCACATGGGGCGGAACCTGCAGCAGCACGGGAGCAAAGCTGAGGATGCTGCGGATTCCCGCATTGATGACGCGGTCGCAGACGTCCTGGGCAACCGCGGCGGGCAGAGCCAACACCACCATGTTTGCGCCGGTCCGTTTGAGGACCACTTCAAGATTCGCGGCATTGCTGACCCGCAGCCAGCCCACTTCGTTACCGATGATCATGGGATCTGCGTCGAGGATTGCCACCACGTCAAAACCGCGCGACTCGAATCCGCCGTACCGCGCCAAGGCTTTGCCAAGGTTACCGGCGCCCACAATGGCGACTTTCCAATCGTGGGTCAGGCCGAGCGCAGCCGCGATGTGCCGGCTCAGATACTGGACCTCGTAGCCCACACCACGCGTTCCATACGAACCAACGTATGAGAGATCCTTGCGGAGAGTGGAGGAGCTGACTCCTGATGCCTCGGCCAACGCCTCGGAGGAAACCCGTTCCACTCCTTCGCCCAGCAGGGAATTCAGCGCGCGCAGGTAGAGCGTCATCCGGGCCACGGCCGCGGGTGGTATTTGCTTGGCAGCAGGGTCCCTGTCCGTAGGCACAGCATCCCCGGGTACTGCTTCGGCGGACGGTTCCAGCGCAGTCACGTTCTTCTCCATTGCATCGCTTTGTTTTCCCACTCTATTGCCAACAAAGCACTGCATGCATGTTCAGGCAGCCAAGGCCTTCTTCAAGACGCGCACCAACCGCGCCTCGTCAATCTTCCAGAAATCCCGCTGGACTCCGTCCACGAACACCACGGGAATCTCCTCGGCATAGCGCTCGCGCAGGGTCGGGTCGGCGTCGATCGACTGTTCTGTCCACCCGAGCCCCAGGCTTGAGGTCACGCGTTCGACGGCGTCACGCGCCGCGGCGCACAGGTGGCAGTCAGCTTTGGTGAGGAGCACGACGTCGGGGTTTGGCATGTTTTAAAGGTATCAACTCGACGGCCGCGGCCCGAAGACTCGACGCGGAAGGCTTCGGCAGCTCCGCGGACGGCACGGGGCCGGGCGATTGACTAGACTCATGGCATGCCCGTCGAGAAGAACGCCGCTGTGGCCACCGCGCCGGCCGCAACGCAGCAGCACGGCGAAGCTGCATTCTTCGACGTCGACAACACCCTGATGAAGGGTGCCAGCCTTTTCCATGTTGCACGGAAGATGTACGAACGCAAGGCGTTCACCCTCTCCCAAGCTGCGGGATTCGCCTGGAAGCAGTTCAAGTTTGTCCTCCGGGGCGAGAAGATGGAGGACGTCCATTCCGTCCGGGATTCCGCGCTGGTCCTTGCTGCGGGCATCAAGGTGTCCGAGATCAGGGAGCTGGGCGAAGAGGTCTACGACGAGATGATCGAGTCCCGGATCTGGCCGGGTACCAAGGCCTTGGCGGAACAGCACCTGCGTGTTGGCCGGAAGGTGTGGCTTGTGACGGCCACCCCCATCGAAGTCGCCACCGTAATTTCCACGCGCCTCGGTCTGACGGGCGCCCTGGGTACCGTGGGCGAGGTTGAAGACGGCGCATATACAGGCCGATTGGTCGGAGAGATCCTGCACGGTCCAGCCAAAGCCGTGGCCGTACAGCGCGTAGCGGACGAACAGGGCCTTGATCTGAACCGCTGCTGGGCATACAGCGATTCACATAACGACATCCCGCTGCTCACTTTGGTGGGCCACCCGGTGTGCATCAATCCCGACGCCAAGCTACGCCGCCATGCGCGCGAGAACAATTGGCCGGTCTATGACTTCCGATCAGGCCGGAGGGCAGCCACGCTGGGCCTCAAAGCCGCAACGGTCGGCGGCGCCGTCTACGGCTTGTGGCGGGGTTTCTCCAGGTTCCGCGGCCCGAAAGCCTAGCTTCAGCGTCCCTCGCTCAGCTATGACCACCTAACCAGCGTCCCTCGCTCAGCTATGAAGCCAAATGACGGAACCCTCCTGCACATCATCACGTGAAGGAGGGTTTGCCGTTTGGCCGCGATAGGTGAGCGGGCGTCGTCGAAATTGGCCGCATAGGTGAGCGGGCGTCGGCCGGGAATGCACGCAAAAATGCCCGCAGCCTCGAGAGGCGACGGGCATTCACGCTGTAGGAAGTATCTCTACTTCTTGTTGCGGCGCTGGTGGCGAGTCTTGCGAAGCAATTTGCGGTGCTTCTTCTTGGCCATACGCTTGCGGCGCTTCTTAATAACTGAACCCACGTAAGTTCCTTACCAAACTAGATTGAGATTCTGTCTGCTGGGTGAGGTCCTTGAACTGAGCAATAGACTTTACAACTGACAGATTCTTACAATGACGTAAAACGTTCCTTAACAGGGTACCGCCTATCGGGGGTACCCAATGACCGCCGTTCCGAAGGGAACCCAGCAAGACTCAAGCGGTCTCCGAGTGTCCATCGACAACCGCGCCTTTGAGGTAGTTGCCCACTGCTTCCTCGGGGACACGGAATGATCGCCCAAATCGGACGGCTGGCATTTCTCCTGAGTGGACCAGGCGGTACACCGTCATTTTGGAAACCCGGAGGACTTCGGCGACTTCAGCCACAGTCATGAAACGCGCGTTCGAGAAGTTAGCCTCTGCGGACATTTCTCCATATTCCTTTGCTCTCAGCTGTTAGCGGCGACCCCCAGCATTCATTACCTGGCGTGCCGATGCTGAGCCATCAAACAACCATGTGCTAGACACTCTAGAGGCTAGAGGTACCAAAGTGAAAGTATTTCGGCCAATTCAGAGCTTGGTTTCGGCTAGTCCTCAGCCGCCACCCGACGCTTGCGGGACGAGGCAGCCAGTTGGTCCAACACGGACACTGTGACGTCCCACTCCATGCAGGCGTCGGTAACGCTCTGGCCGTACACCAGCTCCTGTTCGCCAGTCAGCTGCAGCTCCACATCCAGGTTCTGGGCCCCTCCCACCAGGAAGCTTTCCAGCATGATCCCGGCAATCGGTGACGCTGCACCATCCTCCAGCTGGGCACCGATCTCCAGGGCAACCTCGGCCTGGCGATGGTGGTTCTTGCCGCTGTTGGCGTGGCTCGCGTCCACAATCAGCCGGGGATTCAGTCCCTTTGCCGAGAGCTTCTCCGAGGCCGCAGCGACATCGTCCGCGGAGTAATTCGGCCCCTTGCGTCCACCGCGCAGAATCACGTGGGTATCCGGGTTCCCCGAGGTCGCAACGAGGGCGGCGCGGCCGTCGCCGTCGATCCCCAAGAACGCCTGAGGGGCGGCGGACGCACCGCAGGCATCGATCGCTACTTGGAGGTCGCCGTCGGTCCCGTTCTTGAAGCCGATCGGCATGGACAGCCCGGAGGCCAGCTGACGGTGGATCTGGCTCTCGGTGGTACGGGCACCGATGGCTCCCCACGCAACAAGGTCGGCCATGTACTGCGGACTGATCGGTTCCAGAAACTCGGTGGCCGTCGGCAGGCCCAGGGCCGTGACTTGCTGCAGGAATCCCCGCGCCGCCCGGAGCCCGGCGGCGATGTCATGGCTGCCGTCAAGGCGGGGATCGTTGATGAGGCCTTTCCAACCCACCGTGGTGCGCGGCTTCTCGAAGTAGGCCCGCATGACGATCAGGAGGTCTTCCTTGTGTTTCTCCGCCTGGCTGACCAGCCGGCGTGCGTATTCCAGGCCCGCTTTCGGATCGTGGATGGAACACGGGCCCACGATCACCAGAAGGCGATCGTCCACGCCGTCCATGATGGCGCGGACTCCATCGCGTCCACGCTCGACGACGGCGGAGGCCCTCGCGTCCAGCGGCAGTTCAGCGCTAATCTCCTGTGGTGTGGGGAGCGGTTCGAAGCGACTGACGCGCAGGTTCGACGTCGGCTGCGCGTTCGACGTCGGCTGCGCGGCGATGGCCTCGACGCCGGCGTTCCCGGCGTCGGAGTGATGTGTGGCGGGCTCTGCGGCGATGCTGGTCATGAAAGGGGTCCTGTTCCGAAAGAGGTGCGGACCCTGGTCAGAGCCCGCCTGGAAATGGCGAAGGGCAGAGAATGATCTCTGCCCTGTTGGCTCTGAAGGAAAGTTGGATGCGTGTCAGTTAGACGCGGGCCCCTCCAGAGCCAACGAAAAATACGCATACCAACGGTTAGTCATAGCCAAACCATAGCTTCGGCCCGGCAACGTCCGCAAATCGAAATGCAACGACATCAAGGGAAACCGTTTCCCCGCGCACTATAAACTTCACCTTAGAACAACGTTGCCCGCCCATGAGCAAGCAGGCAGCCCCAGGAAGGAAACCATGCCAGGCAGAAGAAACAGCCGGCGGGTGGGCATCGCAGATGTGGCATCCATGGCCGGCGTTTCGCATGCCACCGTTTCCCGTGTCATGAACGGTAATACAACCGTCGACGCGGACATCGCCGCGCGCGTTCGCGCAGCCGCCTCCGAGCTGAAATACAAGCCGAACCCGGTCGGACGAAGCCTGGCCCTCGGCAAAACAGACACGATCGGAATCGTGGTTCCGGACCTGTCCAACCCCACGTTCCAGGCCATTCTTCGCGGGCTCAGCATTGCCGCGGCCCGCGACGGCTACCGCGTGCTGATCGCCGACTCTTCCGAGGTCTCCAGTGAAGAGGCAATCCTCGCGGGGGAAGCCCGGCGGCGTTGCGACGGCGTCGTCCTCTGCGCCCCTCGCATGAGCGACGCCGAGCTCGAAGAACTCGCCCCCACGCTCTACCCGCTCGTCCTCATCAACCGGACCACCGAGTCGGTTCCGACGCCGAGCCTCGTGGTGGACTATGGCCAAGGCATCCAGGAACTTGCCGCCCATCTCGTTGGGCTGGGCCATCGCAAACTTGCCTATCTGACGGGACCGGACCGCAGCGCGTCCAACGTGCAGCGGCTCCGCGGGCTCGAGAAGTTCAAGGCAGATTTCCCGGACGTCGAACTGCAATTCATTCCCGGCGGCAACACGTTCGACGCCGGATTCGAGTCGAGCGACGCCGTCGTCTCATGCGGCGCCACCGGCATCCTCGTCTTCAACGACGTCGCGGCGATGGGCCTCTTGAGCGGACTGAGCCAGCGGGGGGTCCGCGTGCCGGAAGACTTGTCACTCACGGGCTTCGACGACATGCCGTTTGCCCGATACACCATGCCTCCCCTGACCACCGCCGCCGTGCCCATTTCCGACCTCGGGGATCTTGCGTGGCGGCGCATGCGTGAGCAGATCCAGACCAACGACGCCGCGTCCCCCACGAACTACTTCCCGCCACGGATTGAGCTCAGGGGCAGCACCGGACCCGTCAAGGCGTAGGTTCCGCAGGGGCCTGCCCTAGCCCGGCCTCACGGTAGTACCCCTCGATGTGGGAGGTCACGAGCGTCGCGGCCCGGCCGCCGTCGCCATCGGTCACTGCCGCCAAAATGGCGCGGTGCTCGGACCGCAGGCGATCGGCGGTGTTCTTCCAGTTCGGCAGATTTGCCGTGAGCGCCTCGGCGTACCCCTCAATCGCTTCACGCAGCGAGCCCATGATGGTGCTCACCACGGCATTTCCTGCGGCTTCCGCAAGCGCCAAGTGGAAAGCCACGTCCAGCGCAAGGAAGTCGTCGACGGCAGGACTCACGTCCATTTCGTCCAGGAGCCTCTCTGCTTCTTTGAGTTCGGGGGCGTCGGCTTTCGCGTGGGACACCGCCCATGATTCGAGCAGGACCCGCGTTTCCACGATGTCGGCGACAGGCAAATGCTGCGTGGCCACATGGAGGCGGAGCGCCGAGCCGAGTGCCGCCGCCGGTTCCGCGATGACCACCGTTCCAGCGTCCTTGCCTGAGCCCACGCCCGCCCGCACGACGCCCATTGCCTCGAGGATCCGGATGGCTTCGCGGACCGATGTCCTTGAGACTTCCAGCTGTTCGGCCAGCGCCCGCTCAGCGGGAAGCCGGCCGCCCAGCAGCAAGTGCCCCTCGGACAATTGCTTTTCGATCCACCCCAGGACGAGCTCGTGCGTGCGCATTCATAAATAGTAGTTGATGTGGTTGGACCACATGGCCTAGAGTGTGGTCCAACCACATAGTCGACTCTGGAGACAGCACCATGACGCAGACCGCCCAGCCGAGCAGCGCCCCTTCCGGTGAGGTGCCCACGAACGTCCCCACCGCCGTCGGGCGCCCAGCCGCGCTCAAGCGCCGGGTTCCCAAGTATTCGGACCTTGCGCCCCTGATGAAATTCAAGAAGCCCGAGTTCAGCAACTCGGCAAAGCTGCGCCGCGCATCCACCATCTGGGAACTGCGGGACATGGCCGAGCGACGCACTCCCCGGGCACCGTTCGATTACACAGATGGTGCGGCGGAGGCGGAGATCACCCTTCGCCGGGCCCGCCAGGCGTTCCAGGACATCGAATTCCGGCCCGGGATCCTGCGGGACGTCTCCGGCGTCGACCTCAGCACGGCCATCCTGGGCAAGCAGTCCCGGCTTCCCTTCGGCATCGCTCCCACCGGCTTCACACGCATGATGCAGTCAGAGGGTGAGTACGCGGGATCGCAGGCTGCCGAAGCCGCTGGCATTCCCTACACTCTGTCCACGATGGGCACCGCCTCCATCGAGGACGTTGCAGCGGCAGCGCCGAACGGACGGAACTGGTTCCAGCTATACCTGTGGACCGACCGCGACCGCTCCCTGGAACTGATCGAGCGCGCCGCCCGAGCCGGAAACGACACCCTCATGGTCACAGTGGACACCGCCGTCGCGGGCGCCCGGCTGCGGGATGTCCGCAACGGCATGACCATTCCGCCGGCGCTTACGGTGAAGACCGTGCTGGACGCCTCCTACCGGCCCGCCTGGTGGTTCAACTTCCTCACCCACGAACCGCTGACCTTCGCCTCGCTCTCCCGATACACGGGCACCGTGGCGGACCTCATCAACTCCATGTTCGATCCCACCCTGACCTTCGATGACCTCGACTGGCTGCGGGAAACCTGGAAGGGCAAGCTGGTGGTCAAGGGCATCCAGACGGTCGAAGATGCCCGCAAAGTGGTTGACCACGGTGCGGACGGCGTGGTCATCTCCAACCATGGCGGTCGTCAACTCGACCGGGCCCCGATTCCGCTGCACCTCGTTCCGGAGGTTGCCGCCGCGCTGAAAGGCAGCAATGCCGCCGTTATCCTGGACACTGGCATCATGAGTGGCGCGGACATCGTGGCAGCTTTGGCGCTCGGTGCCGAATTCACGCTGATCGGCCGGGCCTACCTCTACGGGCTCATGGCCGGTGGCCGGGCCGGCGTGGACCGCACCATCCAGATCCTGGAGAAGGATATGGCCCGTACCATGGCCCTGCTTGGAGTCACCAAGGTTTCGGAACTCAACCCGGACCACGTGCGGTTGCTGCAGCACTAGGCTCCCGCTGGACTGGCCCAACTGACTCGCAGTTGTTGTCGTTATGACGCCTCAAAACGACAACAACTGCGAGTTAGTTGGGTGTCACTTCTTGCGGCCGAACTTCGGCAGATTGGGCAGATTGGGCAGGTTCGCCAAGAGGTCTGCTGCCTTCGTGGCTGCACGTCCAACGGTGCGGCCGATCTGCTGCGGCATCGTGTCGTCGATTCCGGCGACTGCGACAACAGCACCGGAGACCGGCGCCGGTTCCAGCGAGCGCCCGACGTCGGTGCTCGGCTGAGATGTGCCGATCGACTCGCCGTCGGGCTGCTTGAGCTGGGCGGCACCCTGCTGGCCAACCGCACCCTGCTGCGCAACCGCACGGGGGCGCGTGTTGCGGGCCGGGGTGGCGGCTTCGGCCGCGGGCTGGACGCGAGCGACGTCGAATGTCTCCAGCCAGCTGGCAACCCCCGCGAGCGGCTTCGGGTTCAACGCGTAGTAACGTTTCTGCCCCTGGGCGCGCATGCTGACAAGATCCGCCTCGCGGAGTACCTTCAAATGTTTCGAAATAGTGGGCTGGCTCGCTGCGAGCTCCTCCACCAGTTCCCCCACAGCCTTATCCCCAGAGCGGAGGGAAACCAGAATGTCACGCCGGGTTGCCTCAGCAATGACGGCAAATACGTCGTCAGTCACCATGACTCCCACCCTAGCGACATATACGCCAAAAGGCATCAACTATTTCACGCTGGCGGGCTTTGCGGTCATCCCAACGCCCGGATGGTGCAGGGAAATCTAGTCGAACCATGGGTCCAGCCCGTAAAGCGGGAAGATCTCCTTGCGCGTGGCAATGACAGTCCGGTCCACGGCGTCGGAGGGATCGTATCCGACCTCCCATGAGCGCCACCAGGTATCCACGCCGTCGCCCATGAGTTCCGGAACCGATTCCCCGTACTTCTCCTTGACGTAGCTTCGGAATATTTCCGGGACCGGGGCCGTCAACTGCACGGGATGTTGCGCGACGATGCCTATCAAGTGGCTCCACGTGCGCGGTACCACCCCTGTAACTTCGTAGCCCCCTCCCCCGGTGGCAATCCAACGGTCTTCGCAGAACCTGGCAGCAAGGCCTGCGACGGCGGTGGCCGCCTCGCGTTGGCCATCCACGCTGAGGTTGAGGTGAGTGAGGGGATCGAGTTTGTGGGAGTCGCAGCCGTGCTGGCTCACGATGACCTCCGGTTCAAAGGCCTGCACGAGTTGCGGGACCACGGCATGGAAGGCCCGCAACCACCCGGCGTCGCCCGTCCATGCAGGCAAGGCCACATTGACGGCGGTCCCCAGCGCATCCGGGCCACCGATCTCATTGGCGAATCCCGTTCCCGGGAACAACGAAAGGCCGCTTTCGTGGAGAGAGATCGTGAGGACCCTTGGGTCGTTCCAGAAGATGCTCTGGGTGCCATCCCCGTGGTGGGCATCGACGTCGATGTACGCGACTTTCCCGACGCCGCCGTCGAGCAGCCTCTGGACCGCGAGTGCGGCGTCGTTGTAGATACAGAAGCCACTGGCCCGCTCCCGCGAGGCGTGATGCATGCCGCCGCCGAAGTTCACGGCCCGGACGGCCGTTCCGGACAGGATCGCCTCAGCGGCGAGCAAGGAACCGCCGGCCAGCCGGGCGCTTGCTTCGTGCATTCCTGCGAAGGCCGGGTCATCTTCGGTACCCAGTCCGCGTTCCGGGTCCGGCGTCGTCGGGTCTTCGCTTGCACGCCGCACGGCGGCGACATATTCGGCACTGTGGACTGCCAGGAGTTCGACGTCGGACGCGGGGTCGGGCGCTTGAACCGACACGTGCTCCAGGTTGAACAGTCCGAGCGCCTCGGCCAGCCTGGCCGTCAGTTCAAGCCGCTCCGGGGCCATGGGGTGGGAGGGACCGAAATTGTATGCGGTCATGGCGGGATCCCACGCGACCGTCGTTGGCAGCGCGGACGGACGGAGGCCAGCCCAGGAAGTCATCAATCACAGGCTACCCGAGCGGCGGGAAGGCATCCGCCCGTTACAGCGGGCGATTAGTGGTTTACTACTCAAGAAAGCAGAATCAATCGACCAGAAGCGAACAGCACTGCCATGACTCAGAGCCAGTCGAGGACCCGAGACCCGGCCACCTGGCAAACCGTCCAGCCGGAGCGCGGAAGCCTGTGGATTTTCACGGGGATCCGGGACTTCGTCGACAATATCGCCAACACCTCGCCGGCGCGATTGGCCCTGACGGCCTACTGCCTTGCAATTTTCTTGTTCACGGGCCTGCTTTCGCTGCCAGCCGCGTCGGCCGACGGCGGTGTCACTCCCCTCTACCAGGCGTTGTTCACAGCCGTATCCGCCGTGTGCGTGACCGGTTTGACGGTTGTCTCAACGGCGGTCCACTGGACCTTCTTCGGCCAGCTGGTCATCCTTGTAGGCATCTTCGTGGGCGGTTTGGGAACCTTGACCCTCGCTTCCCTCCTGGCCCTCATGGTCAGCAAACGGCTGGGCGTACGGGGCAAGCTCATCGCCCAGGAGGCTATGAACAACGCAGGTCGTCTAGGCGAAGTGGGCACTCTGTTGCGGACCGTCATCTCGACGTCCGTGACCATCGAGGCCATCTTGGCCATCGCACTGGTTCCGCGCTTCCTGACACTGGGGGAAGGCTTCTGGGAGGCGTTATGGCACGGGGTCTTCTACTCGATTTCCTCGTTCAACAACGCCGGGTTCACGCCCCACTCCGACGGCATCGTGCCGTACCAGATGGACTTGTGGATCCTGGTGCCGCTCATGCTGGGCGTTTTCCTCGGCAGCCTCGGTTTCCCCGTCATGCTGGTGCTCCGGAGGCACGGCCTCCGGTGGAAGAAATGGAGCCTCCACACCAAGCTGACCATTCAGGTGTCCCTGATCCTGCTGGTTGCGGGCTCCGTCCTCTGGGCTTTGATGGAGTGGGACAACACCCGCACTATTGCCAACATGAGCGTCGGCGACAAGATCACGCATTCCATTTTCGCCTCCGTCATGACGCGCTCCGGAGGCTTCAACCTCGTTGACCAGAGCCATATGGATGCCACCACTCGGCTCTTGTCCGACGCACTGATGTTTGCCGGCGGCGGTTCGGCGTCGACAGCGGGCGGCATCAAGGTGACCACCATCGCGGTCATGTTCCTTGCCATTGTCGCCGAGGCGCGAGGCGACGCCGACGTCAAGGCCTACGGCCGCACCATTCCGGAGGGCACCATGCGCGTTGCCATCTCGGTCATCGTGGCCGGTGCCACGTTGGTGTGCGTGGCAGCATTCCTGCTCTTGTCCATCAGCGGGGCCAGCCTGGACCGGGTACTCTTTGAAACCATTTCGGCCTTCGCAACGGTGGGCCTCAGCACGAACCTTAGTGCCGAGCTGCCGCCCGCGGGGGTCTACATCCTCGCCGCGGTCATGTTCGCCGGCCGTATCGGCACCATTACCCTTGCCTCCGCACTGGCCCTCCGCCAACGCAGGCAGCTGTTCCATTACCCCGAAGAGAGGCCGATCATTGGCTAATTCAACAGGCGCCCCCAACCGACCGGCGCACAACGCGCCCGTGCTGGTGATAGGTCTGGGCCGCTTCGGTGCGGCCACCGCCGAGCAGCTCGTCAAGCAGGGACGCGAAGTCCTGGCCATCGAGCGGGACCGCACGCTCGTGCAGAACTGGGCTTCCGTCCTGACCCATGTGGTGGAAGCGGATGCGACCAACATCGATGCCCTCCGCCAGCTCGGTGCACAGGAATTCAGTTCTGCAGTGGTGGGCGTGGGAACATCGATCGAGTCCTCTGTGCTCATTACGGTGAACCTCGTGGACCTGGGCATTGAACACCTCTGGGTGAAAGCCATCACTGCCTCGCACGGCAAGATCCTCACACGCATCGGTGCCAACCACGTCATCTACCCCGAAGCCGACGCCGGGGTCCGCGCCGCCCACCTCGTTTCCGGGCGCATGCTGGACTTCATCGAGTTCGACGACGATTTCGCCATCGTGAAAATGTACCCGCCCAAGGAAACCGTGGGCTTCACTTTGGATGAGTCCAAGGTCCGTTCCAAGTACGGCGTGACCATTGTCGGGGTTAAATCACCCGGCGAAGACTTCACCTACGCCCGGCCAGAGACCAAGGTCTCCGGCCGCGACATGCTGATCGTGTCCGGGCACGTTGACCTGCTGGAACGGTTCGCGGCACGGCCATAGCGGCGGGGCCGTCGCTGGGCGGCCAAAGCGCGGCGCTCAAGGTGCAGCGTTGATGAATCCAATGACGATGGCTGTCCACCAGCACAGCTGCGAGATGGCTAGGCACGCAAGCATGTGGAAGCGTTGCCCCGGTGTCAGATCCCGAAAGGATGCAGTAGGCGCCAAGTGTGCCAGCCGCCTCATCAGGGGTATGAGCATGATGCCGTTGAGGGTGAGGATCAGCACCGCAAGCAGCTTCACGTCTGTCATGGTGCTGCTCAAATTAGCGTTGAGGAAGACTCCGCTGGCCAGCATGCCAGCCAATCCACCCCAGATCAACGGGGTTGCAGCCCCGTCGAGCCGGATCGTCTCGGCCAAGCCGCGTCTTCCGATGAGCCACAGAAAGCCATGCCAGTCCACCAGAAGGATGGCTCCGAAGGACACCACCATGGCCAGAACATGGGCAATGAGGGCGTAAGTGTGGATGAGGCCGCCTACTCGCGTGGATCCTGCCAACAGTACCGATATCAGCCATGCCGCGGCGGCCGAAGCACTCAGGATGACAACCAGCCGTCGCGTGGCGAGTTCCGATTCGCGCCGTCTCGCTGTTCGCCTGCTCACTGCGATATAACTCATGGCTACCTCTTTGCAGCCCGGACACCTGAAGGTGGGAACGGGCTGGCTTCCAACCGTTCCATGCCTTAGACAACGTTAACTCCTGGCTGCCGGGGCCGGAAGACCCGGCACCGGCTGATGGCACCGGCTCTCCAGGGAGCTAGCCGAGTTGCTGCGTGATTTCCGCGGCCCGGGCCGCGGCTGCGCGCGCTCCGTCGGCGATGATTGCGGGAATCCCGCCGTCGTTGAAGGCTGCGATGGCCCGCTCCGTGGTGCCGTTGGGACTGGTCACGGCGATGCGTAGTGCGGTGGGGTCCGCTCCCGGCTCGGCAAGCATGAAACCGGCACCGGCAACGGTCTCGCGGGAAATCATGAGGGAGAGTTCGGGATCCAAACCAAGTTCGACGCCGGCAGCAGCCATGGCCTCAGCAAGGTAGAACACGTAGGCAGGGCCCGAGCCGCTGATGGCTGACAGGGCGTCCACCTGTTCCTCCGGGATTTCCACCACGGTGCCTGCTGCGGCGAGGATGTCTTTGGCCTGCTGGAGCTGCTCGGGAGTGCAATTGGTTCCGGCCGACACGGAGACCACCCCACGGCCCAACTTGGCGGGGGTGTTGGGCATGGTGCGAATGACCGGCTGGCCCTCGGGCAAAGCTGCTTCCAGCTGGGCGATGGAGACGGCAGCGGCAACGCTGATCACAATGGTGGTCCTGGCCAGGGAGGAGGAGATTTCGCGGGCTAGATCGGCAATGCCCACGGGCTTGACGCCCAGGATGACAACCGAAGCGCCCTTGGTGGCTAACTTGTTGTTGTCTGGTTCCTCGGCTCCGGCGATGGTCATGACGTGGTGGCGCTCAGCCAGTTCGGCGGCGCGTTCTGCGCGACGCACAGTGGCGACGACGTCCGACGGATCCGTTCCGGCGGCAAGCAGGCCACCTAGAATGGCCTCGTTCATGGACCCACAGCCAAGGAATGCGATTCGGTTGCTCATGGCTTCCATGATGCCAGTTCGGCTTAGCCGCTGCAGAACCAGCTCGGTGCGGCATGACGGGTACCGGAATTCCCAGCTGGTTCTCAAGGTTATTGCAGGCTGCACCCAATATTGCTCCGTAACTTAGTAGTTACCTCATTGAGGGTGCGAGTGATGAGGCGGGCATGGGGATGTCCGCCACAAGCACCGGTGGTCGAACGGGTTTCCCCCCATTTTCCCGTATCGACCGCCGGTGCTTTCTCGTTTAAGTGGCCCGGTTAAGTGGCGCGATCACGTTTGAGGTCGGGTTACAGGACAAAACGTGTGTAAATCCCGGGCGCGATGAAAGCGGATGCATCGGGGAACGTCGGATTCTGCTCGATCGTCCGCTTTGGCAAGTCCCGGTGCCCCGGAATCACGCGGCGGGCACCACTGACGGGTGGAATGATCCAGCAGAATCGAACCCTTTGGCAGGAGACGCACGGTTCCGGGGAAATGCCCGCCCCCCTGCCTTCATCGGGTGTTCTTCAAGGCTCGATGCGGAACCTCTGCTTGCCCGCAGGCGTGCTTAGATCTCGAAGGCTCCCACGAGCGGCGCGCCCAAATGTTGGCGCGCGAAGCGCAGCGTTTCGGCGAGCCACTGCTCACGTTCGCCGGCAGCTTTGGCCTTGCGCGTGGAGATCTCGGCAACCACAGTGCCCTCGAAACCACTGGATGCCAGATACTGCAGGGCTTCGGCACACTGTTGCGTCCCGTAACCGGGAATCAGGTGCTCGTCCTTGCCCGAACCCGAACCGTCCGTGAGGTGGACGTGGCGCAACTTGGTCCCGAGAGTCCGTATCGCCTCAAGGCTGTTGGCACCGGCGGTGGCGGCATGCGAGAAGTCCCAGGTGACGTCGTCGTAATCCTGGCCCAACGGATCCCAGTGCGGAAGGTACGCAAGCGCCTCCCGACCGCGCACACGCCACGGGTACATGTTCTCCACCGCAATGTGCACCTGATACATCGCGGCGATCTCGCGCACGCCGGCAGCGAAGTTCTCCGCATAGTTCGATTGCCAGCGGAACGGCGGATGGACCACCACGGTGTTGCAGCCGACTTCGCGGGCCATCTGGCAAGACATCTCGATCTTGTTCCACGCCGGTCCCCAGACCTGTTGGGTCAGCAGCAGGGTGGGCGCGTGGATGGAGACGATCTGCTGGTCGTAGCGGTGGCCAAGCTGGATGAGGGCATCCGGGTTCTGACTGGTGGCGTTGTTGGTCACCATCACTTCGACACCGTCGTACCCCAGGTCCTGGGCCACGGAAAAAGCGTCATGGACGCTGAGCGGATAGACAGAAGCGCTGGAAAGCGCCACCGGAATCCTCGGTGTGTCTTCTTCAGAGTGCTCGACGTCGGTGCTCATGTCAGTTGGCCTGCCTCCCAGCGGTCGCGATAGGGATGGATGCCGCCGCAGGGACGGGTCTTCCGGTGTTGGCGCCCGGACGGGGCACCGGTACTGCGCCCCCGAGCCCGACATGCGGTGCCGGCTCCAGCGGGCCGTCAAAGATCAGCTGGTCGAGGCGGCGCAGGATCAGCCCCTCGCGCAAGGCCCAAGGGCAAATCTCCATGCTTGGAAACTCGAACATTTCCAAGGCGGCCTCGGCCACGAGTGCGCCAGCGAGGATCTGCCTGGCCCGAGCGTCCGAGACGCCCGGAAGATACAAGCGGTCCTCGACCGTCATGGCCGAGATCCGCTGTGTCCAGAGCCCCAAGTCCGTGGCGTGGAGTTCGCGCTTGACGTACGGACCGGCGCCACTGGGAGCCGCGCCTGCGATACGTGCGAGCGAACGGAAGGTCTTGGAGGTTCCCGCCACCAAATTGGCCCGGCCCAGCTGCTTGAACTCGCGGACCACAGGCTTCAGAGTTTGGCGGATGTATTTTCGCAGCTCTTTGACACTCTTGGCCGTGGGCGGATCGTTGTGGAGCCAGTCCCTGGTCAAACGGCTGGCTCCGAGTGGGACCGACAGCGCAAGCTCAGGCAATTCGTCCTGGCCAAACGCCATTTCGAAGGAGCCGCCGCCGATGTCCAAGTCCAGAATCGGGCCAGCTCCCCAGCCGTACCAGCGTCGAACCGCGAAGAAGGTCATGGAGGCCTCTTCGCTGCCGGTCAGTTCCTGCAGCGTCACGGTGGTCTCGTGCTTCACGCGGGCGAGGACCTCGACGCCGTTGGTGGCTTCACGAATGGCCGAGGTACAAAAAGCCAAGAGGTCCTCGGCCTTGTGGCGGGCCGCGAACTCCCACGCCTCAAGGACGAATTCAATCAACTCGTGTTGTCCGGCATCGTTGATGTTGCCGTCGCCGTCCAGGAACTGAACCAGCGAAAGCGGTCGCTTATGGGAGGCAAACGCCACCGGGCGTGCGCCTGGGTGCGCGTCCACGAGAAGCAAATGGACGGTGTTGGAACCGATGTCTAGGACGCCAAGACGCATTCTGCCATTATTCCCCGATTCGAAGCGTGTGAAGCAACTAGGACTGCCGTTTCATGCCGCGAGCCGGTCAAATATTCCTGGGCGCGTCTGCGTCAGCTGTGTCGGCAGTGTCGGCGCGGGTGAAGTCGCGGCGGACGTTGGCGATGCCTTCCGGGCCCATCTCGAAGCCGTGCTCGCTGCCGGGGTTGATCACCAGGCCGAGCTCGTCACCGATGCTGTCCAGAATCGCGGCGCCGTGGGTTCCCAAAATATTGGGCGCTGCCTCCAGGAATTGTGATTCCACACGGCTCGGGTGGCTGAACACAGCCAGGACAGGTTGTCCCTCGGAGTTGGCGAGGACAAGTGGCTCCACCGCAGCATCAGGCTTATCCAGCGAGTCACTGCTCAAGATGTAGACCTCGTTGTTCAGGAAGGCCAGGATGACATCCACGGGGTTCGCATCGGCTTGTCCGGCCTTCGCGAGCTTGGATTCGAGGTCGTTCAAGGGCAGGGACTCCGGGGCTGCGGGCTGATCAGTCATGGTTCTACTCGATCACGAGTGCCATCCGGGACGCAATTCCCGACCCGGCTCCCGACACAATTCCCCCGGCAAATATGCGTGTCCCCAGCGCTACTTCTTCGCGGGTGCCCTCTTCGCCGGTGCCTTACGGGCCGTGGTAGTCCGCTTGACGGGGCCCTTGGCGCGCTTCTCGGCGAGCAGCTCGATAGCCTGCTCGCGAGTGAGCTCCTCCATGGACGTATCCCGAGGAACAGTGATGTTGGTGACGCCGTCGGTGATGTACGGACCGAAACGTCCTTCCTTCACCACGATGTTCTTCTCCGAAACCGGGTCCGGGCCAAACTCAGCCAGCGGTGGGACGGCTGCCCGGGCACCGCGTTGCTTCGGCTGGGAGTAGATCTCCAGTGCCTGTTCCAGCGTAATGGTGAAGATCTCTTCCTCGGATCCGATGGACCGCGAATCCGTGCCCTTCTTCAAATAGGGCCCAAAGCGGCCGTTCTGCACCGTGATGGGGTTGCCTTCGGCATCCTCGCCCAGGACGCGGGGAAGGCTCATGAGCTGCATGGCTTCGTCGAGGGTGATCGTGTCCACGGACATGGACTTGAACAGGGAACCTGTGCGCGGCTTGGCCTTGACGGGCTTTTTCGGCGGCTTGGGTTTGCCGTTCTTGTAGTACTCCACCGGCTGGTTTGCCAACTGCTCTTCGGTCATCTCCGGGATGACCTCTGTGACATAGGCGCCGTAGCGGCCGTTCTTGGCAACCACGGTGTGGCCGGTGTGCGGGTCCGCGCCCAGGACGCGTTCCTCGGGGGCCGCCGTTTCCATCAGTTCCATGGCCTTGGCCGCAGTGAGCTCGTCCGGTGCGAGGTCCTCGGGGACGTTGGCCCGCGCCGCCTCCACGACTTCGCCGGTCTTGGGATCGATAGTGGGGATCGAGCTTTCCAGATACGGACCGAACTTGCCGACGCGCAGCGTGATTCCCTCGGCAATCGGCACGGAGTTGATCTCGCGGGCATCGATTTCACCGAGGTTGTTGACGATGCTCAACAGGCCCGGATCGGCGTCCTCACCGTAGTAGAAGTGCTTGAGCCACGCAGCGCCAATCGCTTGGCCATTGGCGATCTTGTCCAGGTCGCCTTCCATGTCCGCCGTGAATTCGTAGTCCACATAGTCGCTGAAGTGTTGCTCCAGCAAGCGGATGACCGAGAAGGCGATCCAACTGGGAACCAGCGCTGAGCCTTGCTTCCGGACATAGCCTCGGTCCTGGATGGTGGAGATGGTGGAGGCATACGTGGACGGGCGGCCGATGCCACGTTTTTCCAGTTCTGCGGTCAACGATGCTTCGGTGTACCGCGGCGGCGGGGAGGTCTCGTGGCCCACGGCAACAATCTCGGAAGACGTAAGGGAATCGTCTTTGGCCACGTTGGGCAAGCGGCGGGCGTCATCCGAGTCGTCGTCGCCGCGGCTCTCGTCCTTGCCCTCCTCGTAGGCTGCGAGGAAGCCGGGGAAGGTGATGACCGTGCCCGAGGCCGAGAATTCGGCGTCGCGGCCGTCGGTAGCCACTGCGCCGAGGCGGATGGTGGCGGTGGAGCCCTTGGCGTCACCCATCTGGGAAGCAATGGTGCGCTTCCAGATGAGTTCGTAGAGACGGAAAGCGTCGCCGCTCAGCTGGCTGGCCACCTGGGCCGGAGTGCGGAAGGAATCACCCGCGGGGCGGATGGCCTCGTGGGCTTCCTGTGCGTTCGCGGCCTTGTTCGCGTAGACACGCGGAGACTGCGGCACGTACTCGGGACCGTACAGCTCAGCGGCCTGGCGGCGGGCGGCCGTGAGGGCTTCGTCACTCAACGCCGAGGAATCGGTACGCATATAGGTGATGTAGCCGTTTTCATACAGGCGCTGGGCGATCTGCATGGTGCTCTTGGAGGAGAAGCGCAGCTTACGCCCGGCCTCCTGCTGAAGGGTCGACGTCGTGAACGGAGCGGCGGGCCGGCGGGTGTACGGCTTAGTGTCCACCGAGCGGACGCGGAAGTCCGCGTTCTCCAGCCCGGCCGCCAACGACGTGGCGAGTTCCTCGTTGAGGTGCACCGCGTTCGCGGAGGTGAGAACGCCGTCGTCGTTGAAGTCACGGCCGCTGGCCACCTTCGCGCCGTCCACGGCAGCGAGCTTCGCCTTGAACGTCGCCGAGCCGGTGCCGAACTGGCCCGTCAGGTCCCAGTAGGACGCGGCCTTGAATGCCATGCGTTCGCGTTCGCGGTCAACCACCATGCGGGTCACCACCGACTGCACACGGCCGGCCGACAAGCCGCGGGCTACCTTGCGCCACAGCACCGGGGAGATTTCGTAGCCGTACAGGCGATCCAGGATGCGCCGGGTTTCCTGGGCGTCCACCAGGGCGTTGTCGACGTCGCGCAGGTTGTCCATGGCGCGGTGGATGGCTTCCTTGGTAATTTCACCGAAGGTCATGCGGTAGACGGGAACTTTGGGTTTCAGGACCTCCAGGAGGTGCCACGCGATGGCCTCGCCCTCGCGGTCCCCATCGGTTGCGAGATAGAGCGCGTCAGCGTCTTTCAGCTGGGCCTTGAGTTCGGCAACCTTTTTCTTCTTGTCCGGAGACACCACGTAATACGGTTTGAAGTCGTTTTCGATGTCGACGGCGAACTTGCCCACCGAGGTCTTCTTCAGTTCTGCAGGGAGTTCCGACGGCTGCGGGAGGTCGCGGATGTGGCCGATCGAGGCCTCGACAATGAAGCCTTCGCCCAGGTACTTGGCGATGGTCTTGCTCTTGGCCGGAGACTCCACGATCACGAGTTTCTTGCCGGTTTTTGCCTTGCTGGGCACGGTTCTCCTACAGAAAAATGAATTGCTTGGGCTCGTGCCCATATTGGCCTAGTTCACCATATTTTGCAGAATCGTGCGTTTCCATGTGAAGAACTGCGGTGGAGGAACGGTTGTGTGAACTAGCTGGCAGATGGCGTCCGGTCGTCCGGAATCATCGACCACATCGTAGCGATCCGCACCGCACCTTCCGGAATCCGCGTAGGATCTTCGAGCTCATATGACCTGATGAGTTCCTGGAATTTGGCCTTGAGATCCGTCCGCTGCTCCGGAGTCAAGTAAAGCAGATCGCTGGACAGCACCATCGCGGCTGCCTCGTTCGCGGCCTCACCACGCTGCCGCCGCTCGCCACGGGCGCGGGTGAAGGCGGTGGCCCGACGCCGGAAAGCGTCCAGTTCGAGTTCGACGACGGCGATCTCCGGACTCGGAGCATTTCCGCCGGATTTGATGGTGAAGTCCGAACCGGCGGCCTTCCAACGGCGTTCGCGTGCATCGCCTTTGTTGCCGGCAGGAGTCACGATCCCCCATTTCTGGAGGGCCCTCAAGTGGTAGCTCATGGCGCTGGGCGTGAGGCCGGTCTGCACGGCAAGCTCAGTGGCAGTGCGGCTCAGCTGCGTGGAATACAGTTCCGAGATGACCTCAAGCCGGGCTGCATGGGCCAGTGCACGGATGGCTTTGGGGTCGGTGATCTCCACCGTCTTCCCGGGCCGTTTCCGGCGTTTCGGGGATGCCAGCCCGGTGATTATCCCGTTGTCTTCATTCACCGGAACAGTTTATCCGCCGGGGCCGCCGCAATTGTGCTATTCCGTTGTCCTAGCCCGCGGCCTGCAGGAAGCCATCGCGTACCAGGTTCGCGACGTCGTCGAGCAATCCGGCGCGGAAAGCCTCGTCGTCGAAGTCCTCCCCTCCACCCAGGAGGGCGGCCAAGGCCCCGACCAGCTGGCGGACGGACAGCTCGCCGTCGCACGCCGAGGCAAAGCCGGCCAGCTCTGTACTCAGCAGGTTCGTCCGGCGCAGCCCCGCGCCCTGGCGCAACAAGATGACCCCGGGATGCTCGGCGCCCGGACGCTGGTGGCGTTCCTCGGTCACGTCCTCCGCCACGACCAGATGGGCGTCGGCAAGCTCGTGGGTGTCCAGCCAATCGGCGCGTTCGACGGCGGCGGCGAGGTGCGGACCGATCGGTTGCTCGATGGGGTACGTGATTTCTTCGAAGCGGCGTCGTGCCTCCTTCCGCACGGTTCCAGCGTCTACCGCACCATCTGCCGGGCGCCGCAGCCAGATCATTCCGAAGCCGATGGACTCAACATTGCGGGACGCGAAATCTTCCAGGTAGGCGACGTAGGCATCGCGGTAGAGCTTGCGGTCGCGGCCCTCGGAAGCGTCCTGGAGCCATGTTTCTGCGTAAAGCTCCGGGCTCACTTGTTCCCGCTGGATGAACCATGCTTCCGTGCCGGAACCGGTCAGCCACGAGGCGGGCCGCTCGCTCCATCCCGTGCCCGCGGTGATTTCCCAGTTGCCGAGCATCTGCGCCGTGCCTCCGGGCGCGAGGACATCGGGCAGCGTGCGGACGAGGGTGGCGACGATATCGTCACCGGGGAGCCCGCCGTCGCGGTAGGTGAACTGCTCCGAAGCGTGCTCGCCGGCACTTCGAGGGGTAATGACGAACGGCGGATTGGACACCACCAGATCAAAAGTCTCTCCCGCCACAGGCTCCAGCAGGGACCCCAGCCGCAAGCTCACGCGCGATTCCAGGTCGGCCGGGTCCAGGTGCAGGGCCTCGGCATTGAGCATCAGGTTGAAACGGGTGAACGCGAGGGCCCGCTCGGAGATATCTGTGGCGGTGACGTGATCGCTGTGGTGCAGGAGGTGGAAGGTCTGGATTCCGCAGCCCGTCCCGAGGTCCAGGGCGCGTTTCGAGTGCCGCCGGATGGTGGTCTGGACAAGCGTAGTGGAAGCCTGCCCGATGCCCAGCACGTGGTCATGCCGGAGAACGCCCGGCCGCTGATGGGCCGCGAGATCGCTGGCAACCCACAGTTCGGCGCCGCCGCTTCCGCTGTTGCCTGCTCCGGAGTCACCTTCCCAGCCGTACGGCCGCACATCCACTTTGGCGGCGACAGCACCGGCGTCGTTCTTCTCCACCAGGCCAAGTACCACCAGGCCCGAGGTGCGGATCCCCGGCAGCGCGGCGTCAACATCGTCTTCCGTTTGGGGGACGGCCAGGAGCCACAAGCGGACGACGACGGCGAGCGCGGCTTTCGCGCGGTCCGTCGTCGAGTCGCCCTTGAGGGCAGCCGGATCGGTGACGATCAGTGCGGGGATGAGCTGGTCCCGGGCGAGCGCCGTGTGGGCCGACTCCCCCAGAAGAGCCGCCACTCCATCCACCGTGTATCCAACGTTTCGCAGATCTCCGGCGAGCGCCGTGAGTAGCTCGTGGAGGTCACTGCGCGGAGCGTCGGGAGGGGTGGGGGTGGTCCCCGGGATGATGGGCGTTGCGGGATCAGTCACTGTACAAGTCTATTGGCGCTGGTGACCCCGTCCGCGGAGAGGCGCCTGAGCGGGTAGCGTTGAATCATGGCATTTCACCTCTCCACTTGGCGCCGCGCCGCGGTCCTGGTCATTGGCGCAGGTACCTTGGCGATAGCGGCGTGCTCCCCCGGCGGGTCTGTTTCGGACGCCAACGTCCCAGCGTGGAAGGCGGCCACCATGCCTTCCGCGACGGGGATCGTCCTGGAGGACTCCGGCAAGATTCCGAACCGCGACCCCTTGGTCAAGAACTTCACCGGCATCGCAGCGGGAAACTATACTTTGACCGTGGCCTGCGGAGGCGGCGGCAAGGCATTCTTCGACGTTTCCTCGGGCGGCAAGCCGATCACCGAAGCCGGGGCGGCATGCAATGGCAGCTCGGAAACCTCCCGCATCAAAGTTCCGTCCTCCGGTCCCCTGAGCATCAGTGCAAGCAGCGTGGATGCGCCTGTAATCTACGCCTACCAACTGGTGCCCGCTTCCTGACTGCGGCCTCGTGACGGGGGCTGATGACGGGGGGCCGGTGGGGAATGCCGCCGGTGTGGAATGCCTCGGGGAGATTCGCGTACCGGTAAAGCGGCTCTAGGCCGCGCAGCCTTCCGGGCAACGCAGCGTTTCGGGGCTGGAGGCACATTCGGCGCAATAGAGCGTGAGGTTGCGACAGCTCAGGTTGGAGCAGTTTTCAAACTTGTTGGTGGGCGCCTGGCAGCGGACGCACTGGCCGATGGTCTTGGCCTCTTTGCTGAATTCCAGGTGCATGCGCTTGTCGAAAACGTACAGGGATCCTTCCCAGAGGCCTTGGTCCTTGTAGGTTTCGCCGTAGCGGACAATTCCGCCGTCGAGTTGGTAGACCTCTTTGAAACCGCGGTTCACCATGAGGCTGGAGAGGACTTCGCAACGGATCCCGCCCGTGCAGTACGTGACCACGGGCTGGTCCTTGAGGTCGTCGTACTTGCCGGAGTCGAGTTCCTTGATGAAGTCGTGGGTAGTGGCGACGTCAGGAACAATTGCGTCCTTGAACTTGCCGATCTGGGCTTCGAAAGCGTTGCGGCCGTCGAAGAACTTCACGTTCTGCCCGGCCGCCCTCTTTTGCTCCAGGAGTGCATGGAGCTCTTCGGGCTGAAGGTGGGTGCCGCCGCCGACAACGCCCTTCTCATCGACCTTCAGTTCGCCGGGGGCACCGAAGGACACGATCTCATCGCGGACTTTCACGCTGAGGCGGGGGAAGTCCGAGGCTCCGCCTTCAGACCATTTGACGTCGATCCCGCGGAAACCCTTGTACTCCTTCGTGGTCTTCACATACTGCTTGACCTGGTTCAGCTCCCCACCAACTGTGGCGTTGATGCCGTCCCGCGAAATGAGGATGCGCCCGGTCAGGCCGAGCTTCTCGCACAGGGCACGTTGCCAGAGCCGGACGGCATCGGGGTCCGCTATCGGGGTAAAACCATAGAAGAGAACAATTCTGTTTAAAGCCACCAGTTAAGGGTACTTGGTGGTCCCAAACCCGCTGTTTCGAGCTGTAATCCGGGGCTCCAAAGTGTTAATGGAGCTGTTACTGGCAGCCCCCTGTTGATTCCCAGAATGCTGGCATAGTCTCTCTACATGAGTCACGACGCCTTGGTTGAAGACATCGCTGAACTGCTGGAAGTCTGGGTGGCTGGCTGGGCTGGTTCCCGGAATTACGACACGCGCAAGGAAGGCCGGTTCCCGGCGGCGCTGCGTGCGGACAAGACCGGTGATTGGGAGTACTTTGCGTATGACCCGTCGGATTCCGAGTTTGCTGAACTGGCTGCAAAGACCGCGGAGGCGGACACACGCATCTTGACGATCCTTACTAACGATGCCGGGCGCTACACCCAGTTGGCACGCGAGAACGGGCTGAACATCCCCTCCGATTCCCAGACCATGATGATCGTGGACATGGGGACCCAAGATGCGGAAGACCCATGGTTGTCGGATGACGATCTCAAGCTCACGATTTCCGAAAGCAATGGCGTCCACTACGCGGTGGTCCATGCGGGCGAAAAGGTGGCGGCCAGCGGCCAGGTATTCGTGGTCGGGCAGACTGCGGTGTTCGACAAGATCGTTACCGAAGCCAATTACCAGCGCCGGGGACTGGGAAGTTTCATCATGAAGGCCCTCGCCGCGCAGGCATTTCAACACGACGTTGATAGCGGCCTCCTTCTGGCTTCCTTGGACGGACAACATCTCTATTCACACCTTGGCTGGAAGCACGTGTGCCAGGTGCTCATGATGTCCACCAAACCTGTCGACGAAACCGATCTGTCCGTGGCGTAGTCCTCTTTCCGCTTCGCCTCCTTCCTCGTCTGCAACAGCGTCCACAGCGGCTTCAATAGACGCGGGCTCTCAGCGCGGTGACAGAATGTTCAAGTGAACGCAACTGAATCGATGATCTCCCTCCTGGGCAGGAGCCCGGACCCGGAGCAGTTGCGACATGTCCGCACCATTCCAGCACGCCAGGCAATTCATGAGCCATGGCCGGAATGGGCCCATCCCGATATCGTTGCCGCCTACGGAATGTTGGGAATCCATGAGCCGTACCGGCATCAAATCGAAGCAGCCGGGCTCGCCCATTCGGGTCAACACGTCGTCATTGCCACTGGCACGGCTTCCGGGAAGTCGCTGGCTTATCAGTTGCCGGCCCTGGACGCGATCCATCGTTCAGAGTTGCGCGTGCTGTCCGAACCGGGAAAGATCCACGACGACGGTGCCGTCACGCTGTATCTTTCCCCCACCAAAGCCCTTGCAGCCGACCAACTGGCAGCGATCCGGGCGCTCAAGCTCCCGACAGTTCGGGCCGAAACGTACGACGGCGATACCGAGCAGTCCCAGCGCCGCTGGATTCGCGATCACGCCAACTTCATTCTCGCCAACCCCGACATGCTGCACTTCGGGATCCTGCCGAACCACACGTGGTGGGCCCGTTTCTTCCGCAGGCTGCGTTACGTCATCGTGGATGAGTCACACAGCTACCGTGGGGTGTTCGGTTCGCACGTCGCCAATCTGATGCGAAGGCTACGCCGGATCTGTGCGTATTACGGTGCCGGCACCTCCTTCCCCGAGCCGGTGTTCATTGCGGCGTCGGCGACGGCCTCGGACCCTGCCACTTCTTTTGCGCGGCTCATCGGCACTCGCGTCCGGGAAGTTTCAGAGGACTGCTCTCCGCACGGCTCAACGACTGTCGCATTCTGGGAACCTGCCCTGACCGATGTGAAGGGCGAAAACGGGGCCAAGTCTCGGAGAACCGCCGTGGCCGAGACCGCGGACATCCTGGCAAATCTGGTGTCCTCCCGTGTGCGCACCATCGCTTTCATTAAATCGAGGCGCGGCGCAGAGACCATTTCGTCCATTACCAAGCGACTCCTAAACGAGGTCGATCCCAGCCTGCCCCAGCGGGTTGCCGCGTACCGTTCGGGGTATCTCCCCGAGGAGAGACGGGCACTGGAGAGGGCGTTGCGCTCCGGCGAGCTGCTAGGAGTCTCCAGCACGTCTGCGTTGGAACTGGGCATCGACATTTCCGGACTAGACGCCGTGCTGGTGGCTGGCTGGCCCGGAACCAGGGCTTCCCTGTTCCAACAGATCGGACGGGCGGGCCGCGCGGGCCAAAACGCCATTGCCGCATTCGTGGCCAGCGACGACCCCTTGGACACATACCTCGTCAATCATCCGGAGGCGATCTTCGACGTGTCCGTCGAAGCCACCGTCTTCGATCCAGGAAACCCGTACGTGCTGGGCCCCCACCTGTGTGCCGCGGCGGCCGAGCTCCCCATAGGGGCCGCCGAACTTGAACTCTTTGGGCCCACCTCCGAGCCTTTGCTGAACCAATTGGTGGAACAGGGCTACCTGAGGAAACGGCCCGCAGGCTGGTTCTGGACCCATCCTGAGAGCGCCGCGGCCATGGTGAACCTTCGCGCGGATGGCGGCGGACCAGTAAGCATCGTGGACTCCGAGACCGGCTCCCTGTTGGGCACCATGGATTCGCCCCAGACGCATTACCAGGCACACACCGGTGCCATTTATGTACACCAAGGAGATAGTTACCTGGTGGAGGAACTAAACGAAGAGGACCATTGCGTGATGGTTCGTCGAGCGAACCCCGACTATTACACGACCGCGCGGGACGTAACGCAAATCGAGGTCCTGCAGACTCTGCGGACCGTGGAATGGGGCGATATTGCGGTCCATTTCGGCGAAGTGAAAGTAACAACGCAGGTGGTCTCCTTCCAACGTAAGGCACTGATCTCCAATGAGGTATTAGGGGAAGAGCCGCTGGAACTTGGGGCCAGGGATCTTTTCACCAAAGCAGTGTGGTTTGTGGTCCACAACCGTTCACTGACAAGCGCAGGTCTTGTCGAGGCACAATTCCCCGGTGCGCTTCACGCTGCCGAGCATGCCGCCATCGGTCTTCTCCCGCTGGTGGCCTCAAGTGACCGTTGGGACATCGGGGGTGTATCTACAGCGCTTCACGCCGACACCGGTGTTCCCACGATCTTCGTCTACGACGGCCATCCAGGCGGTGCCGGATTTGCCGAGCGTGGCTTCGAGAAAGCCAAAGTGTGGTTGACCGCCACCAGGGACGCCATCAAAGCATGTGAGTGCGAGACTGGCTGCCCTTCCTGTGTCCAGTCCCCAAAGTGTGGCAACAAGAACAATCCGCTGGACAAGGACGCCGCGGTCACTCTAATCGATGTGCTCCTGCTGGACGCGGTGTAACGGACGCGGTATAGCCGACGCCGTTTGGGCGCGGGCAGTTCGCCCGGTTTGGGGCACGGCCTAAGGGGGTGGCCCGGCCCGTGACCGGCCAGTAGCGGCTCCAAAAACAGTGCCTCGCACAAGTTCAGCGCGGATGTCCACGACCTCGCCTCCGCTCACTGTGCAGGCCGAAACCGACGCTCCGTGCCGGGCGGCCGTTTCGCGGGCGACTGCGCAAGGGTCTCCATCAGTCAGCCCACGGGCCACGTCCGCAGCCGCAAGCGCGGCAAGGTCGGATGCAGACGCTGCGCGCTGTGCCATCGCTGTTGCCTGCGCCAGCATGAGCGTTGCCACCATGCAGATCATGACGACAAGACCCAGGGAAACAGCTAGGAGCGTTCCCGAACCGCGTTCCAGATCCGGGCAGCCAAGGTCAGGGTCGTCGATGCAAGCCCTCACGCCACGACTTCTTCCGCAGCGGTCACGAACCGCGTCTCCGGCAGAGCACCGTTGAAGTCAACAACGCCGCCGTCGACACCAATGGACGGCAAGGGGGATTCGGATGCCCGCGGAGTCTCTCCCCTGGCCGACGCCGTGGCTGAAAGGCTCCAAGGAATGACGGAGCCCAACGGTCCAGCGACCCGGGCGGAGACGGTGACCTGGATCCATTCGCCGTCCTCCGCTACCACGGCTGATGCGGCATCCCCGGCCAATCTCCGAACGATTCCGTCCACGACCGCGTGGCCGTCGCCGCGGGCAAGAGCTCTTGCTCCCGCCCTGGCTGCTTCTTCCAAGCGCAGCTGGGTAATTCCCGCGGCCGATCCAGCCAGAAGCAGGGCCAAAAGAAGCAGGACAGCAGGCAACGCCACAGCGAACTCCGCAGTGACGGCACCGTGGTCTCTCCCCGGTAGGAAATCACTCTCACGATCCTTCCCCGGGCCGCGAAACTTCTCTGCCGGAGGAGGCTGCCTTGTCGAGGATGACCACGGCCGTGGAGACCGACCGAGCCGCAGCTTGCAGTGCTCGAAGGGCTGCCGGTGTGTCATGGTAGGGCGAGTGCGGTGCGAATAAGGTTGAGGAGGAAGCCGCGTACTTCCTCACTCCGGAGGATAACCACCAGGAGTCCTGCGAAGCCCACCGCGGCAAGAGTCGCGATGGCATACTCGGCTGTTGCCATGCCTAGCTCGGACGCCATGAGCCGCCTCTTAGACCCTCTCGCTTCCTCGGGATCGTCGCTGGACTGCTCATGGTTTGTTCCATCGTTGGAATGCCTAGCGTGAGGCTGCCGAAAGGGCATATCTGCCGTAGAGCTCGGGAAAAGCTCCAGAACCTCAGCCTCATGTCGAGAAGTGGCGGCCTGAACCAGGGGGTGGGTGGCGGCATTCATTTCAGTTCCTTTCTATGGACCGGCTTGGGCACCGGCTGTACTCTTACTCTTCCGTCGGGGTCTGGGCCTTGAAAGAACCCAAATCTTCTAAGTGGAAAACTCACCCCTGACTGGTTGTGTGGAGGACTTGTGTGCGGCGAAGCCGCGAAGCCGCCCCCTGAGCCACACTGCGGCCGGCTATCCCGCGGACGGAATCATTGCCAACAGCACCGGGACGACGCCTAGGCAAATGAAAGCGGGAAGGGAACACAGCCCCAATGGAATGACGAGTTTCACACCCAGTGCCGCGGCGCGCTTTTCCGCTGTCCGGAACTGTTCACGCCGCATACGCGCTGCCTGGGCGTAAAGGATTGCCGAGGATGGAGCGCCGGTCAGGGCGGCAAAGGCGAGGGCGTCTTTGAGCCTGCGCGCTTCAGAGCACTGCTGGCCTGCGCTCCGCCACGCCGTCTCCCAGTCCGTTCCGATATCCAAGGCCGCAACCACTGCTCCCAGCGAGCGGCTGAGCTGGGGGGCCGCACAACTGGAAATCAGTTCAAGTGATCGTGCGATTCCCGCGCCTGAATCGAGCATGACGGCCACTAGTTCAAGCATCATGGGCACATCGCGCAACCCTTCGTACATGTGAGGATTCCCGGCCGTCTTGGGGGCTCGGCCGCTGTCAACGCGATTCGGCGGGCCGTTGCCCCCGGAAGGGCCGCGAAGCATCCGTAGAGCTGTTCGCCGCCGGGCCTGTCCCGCACGGAGCAGTCCCAACACGGCGGCGGAGATCAACATCGAGGACACTGCGACGGCAGCGAGAGGCACATCCATCAGTGAACCCCAACCGCCGCGAGCACTAGTCGGGACGACCAGACTCTGCCGGCGACCGTCAGGACGATCCCGCCGACAAGCGCCGCCAATCCGACGCCATTGACCAAGAGGATGCCCCATGGATCCACTCCAAGCATCATGCCCAGCCCCAAGCCGAACACGGGCAACCACGTCAGGAGGCGCACCGTGGCTTTCGGGCCGGCCAAAGCGGTCTGCCGGGCACCATCGGCGTCGTCCTCGGCCTCAAGTTGGGCGGCGAATCGCGTCAGGACGTCCGCTAATGGGCAACCACTCGCCTCCGCAATGTCCAAGCATGCGGCAAGTTCTCCCCAAATTCGCCGTTCCGAGGGATTCCCGCCGATGAGGTCTTTCGCAGACGCTGTTCTGGTTGCTTCCGCGACTGACTCTCCGATCGCGGAGGCCGCCCGCGCCGCCGCGAGAAGCTGCACGGACCCAGCGGACAGTCTGGGCATGGCCGAACTCTTTCCTCGTGCGTTGGGCCCCTCGGAGTCCGGATCCTTATCGCTGTCTCCATGCACCAGCCACAACTCTTCCCAAAGCCTGGACGGCGAACGTCCGCCCCGGAGAAGTGCTGCCAACTGCTGCACGAGCACAGTGAGTGGCAGGGCATCCACGCGAACGCGTCTCCACGGCATCACCCTTGCGGGCGCAGCCGGAGGTGTAGGTGTAGGTGTCAGGGCGTGTACTACCCGGTTGCCAAGTCGCCTGAACGGTTGGAATATCACCCACGCCGCAGCGGCCAGGACAAGCATCAAAACCGCGGTCACCGGACGGTCCCCGAGTAATTCGAACGGTCAATCCGCCCCTCCGATTCGGGCCGTTCCGTCAGCCCGGGCAAGAGCCCTGGGTCCAGCCCAAGTCGCGCTGCGAGATCCTTCCAAGCCCTGGCGGCAACGGCGCCGCCTCGCCGCAGCTCTATGGCAGGAAGGACGGATTGGCCCGATGCGTCGTCCACCAACAGTCCAATGCACGACACTTTTCTGCCTGCGGCGGTCCGCTCGACGTGGATCACTACGTCCAATGCCGTTGAAAGCTGCAGTTGGACCGCTTCCCTGCTCAAGCCTGCAAGCGCGCCTAAGGCAACGAGCCTGGCCGGGACAGCGGAGGCCGTATTTGCATGGATGGTGCCGCCACCGCCTGTATGACCGGTATTGAGTGCCGTCAACAGCTCGCGGACTTCGGCACCGCGGCATTCTCCCACGATGAGCCGGTCCGGACGCATGCGGAGCGCTTGCCGCACGAGTTCACCGAGGTCGAGCGCACCCCCGCCCTCAAGGTTTCCGTGTCTGGACTCCAGAGACACAACGTGCGGGTGCACAGGATTCAGTTCCGAGGCATCTTCAATCAGGACCAGGCGTTCCGTGGGATCACTCAATCCGAGCATCGTGGACAGGAGCGTAGTCTTCCCGGAACCAGTGGCACCGCTGATCAGGAAGCTCAGCCTCCGGTCCACTACGGCCTGAAGCACATGCTGCACGTGTGGCGCAAACATGCCTCCCTCGCGCAGCTCGTCCATGGAGAAAACTTCCTCACGCCGGATCCGCACGGACAACAAGGTTCCGGCGGTGGAGATCGGAGGCAACACCGCGTGGACCCGGTATCCACCGTCGAGCCGGACATCAACGCACGGCGAACCATCGTCCAAACGGCGCCCGCCGGCCGCCACAAGCCGGGAGGCCAGTGCCCGGACTTGAGGTTCGCCGTCGAAGTGCAGCTGTGCCCGTTCCAATCCTTTGCCGCGATCGAACCACACAGAGTCCGGGCCATTCACGAAGATGTCCGTCACGGAAGGATCCCGCGCAAGTTGTTGGAGCGGTCCCAACCCGCTCAGCTCAGCGCTGATCGATTCGACGGCGGCGAGCGCACCGGCGGTTCCGAGCAGTCGGCCCGTGGCATGCACGGCGGCGGCCACCCGCGACGGCGTGACCGGTCCGGCATCGGCCATGACCGTTTCCCGAACAGTCTCAAGGAGTGCGGCATCCAGGCGCTGGCCCCTGCGCCGGGGGCCCTCGCTGCGGAAGCCGGGGGCAATCATGCTGCTCCGTCGAGAAGTTGCAGCACGGCTCTGGCAAAGCGGCGGACGGCCTTCCGCTTCCCGAATTCGAGCAGGCGTCCGAGCTCGGCTGCGGCTGCGGTTCCGCGGATCTCAGGGAGCACGCCGCCGAGTGGCAGCCCAAGTGATTCGGCGATGAGGGGTCCGTCCAGGGCCGAACCCGCATTTCCGCGGATCACCAGGGCAGTGTCCACGGGTGGCAACTCCTGGAGGAGCCTGGCCGCAGCGACTGCGGCGCGGAGCTGGGCCGGTGCCACGAGAAGAATTCTGTCGCAGTCCCAGGCGAAGCTCGCGAGTGATTCCGATCCGCGGCCAATGTCGACGATGACCAGCTCGAAGCCCCGTCTTGAAGCATCCAGGACAGCCGCAACGGCACCGGGTTCTACGTCCAGTGACGGCTCGCGGCTACCCGGCCAAGACAAGAAGGAGAATCCTCCCGCTGCGGGGAGTGAGTCGCTTAGCTGCCCGGAACCGATGCTACCGCTGGCGCCTGCAAGATCAGGCCAGCGAAGGCCAGGTGCATCCTCGGCTGCCAAACAAAGCTCCAGGCCGCCTCCCCTGGGATCGCCATCAACCAACAGGGTCCCTACCCCGTGGGCGGCCGCTTCCTGGGCCAGCCAAACGGCAGCCGTGGAGGCGCCTGCACCGCCGCATCCTCCCATCACGCCAAGCACCAGCCCTCCGGGTTCGGGGGCATGGGATCTGCTGAGGTGTTCCGCCAGCCAAGCTGCAGCTTCGGGCAAGACCGCCACGCGTTCGGCCCCCAATGCCGCCCCTAATTGCCACAAAGAGTCCCCTTCCCCGTCGAGGCCCAGCAAGACCGAAGGCGGACGACGACGGGGCGGGAGTTCACGGATGTCACTGCCAAGAAGCACCATCCCGGCGGTGTCCCACATGGATCGGGCACCGGCCGAATCCACCGAAGTCCGGAGACTGACGCCGACCGCGGCAGCGATCCTTTCTATGTCGGCATGCAACCGCACGTTGTCCGTCACCAGCAGCACTTCGGCGGAATCGACGGGCAGCCACGGCTCGGCTGCCGCTGTGCTGGGGTCCGGATCCGGATCCGGACGTAGATCCCGGCCTGGATCCGGACCGCGTGCAGAGGCAATGCCGGGCCGGTGGCGTCCGCGTTGGAGTCCCGACGCGTCATGCATGCCCCGCCGCCCTGCGCGTGCGCGGGAACCAACACCGGCCTGCAATCCGGCGCGAGCACCGCCCCCCTCCCGGACGCCGCCGCTGTCGCCACCACTGCCGCCACTCGGTTCGATATGTTGCCCGCTCATGAAACCACTGTTTCCGGTTCGCGGCGAGGATTGAAGAACGGTAGTTGCGTATGTGGACAAGCAGCCGGAATAGCTGCTGTGGAGGACAAGTGTGCGCCGCAAGGAAGCTTCGCGGACGGAGGCTGTCCGCAAAGTACCGGATTTCCCGCAGTCACAGGGCAGAATTATCAGCATGTACCTGCTGCTCGCCACCCACCCAGACGGCGTAGCCATTCAGGAAAGCAGCCCGGCTGGAGTAGCCGTGGCCGAGCCTCGCGTGATAAGACGAGGCGATCTTGCCGGCGTCGTCAGCGGGCTGGAAGAGAGCCGGCCGCGCTGGGTCTGGAACCGGACCCAGGATTGGTACCCGGCAATGCTCCAGGCAGGAGTGGAGCTGGAACGTTGCCACGACCTCACGCTCTGCCGCGCCATCCTGGTGCATTCGGAGTTCACGGCGCACACGGACTACGCCCGCAGCGCGGAAAAGCTCACCCAGGACGATGACATTGCACGGATCCTTCAGCCTCCCCCCGCCCCTGCCTCTGCCGGGCAAGGCGCGCTCTTTGACGATCTTGGCAGGCGCAGCACGGAGCGCGGACTGGACGAGATCCGCGCCGAATTCGCGGCACAGCAACACGCGCTCGGCCAGGCAACAAGGGAGGGAGGCCGGCAGCACCGCTTGAAACTGCTGCTGGCCGCGGAATCCGCCGGCGCCATGATCGCGGCTGAAATGCAGTTGACGGGCGTGCCGTGGCAGGAGATCCTCCACGAAGAAATACTGGAAGGCCACCTGGGTCCCCGTCCGCCAGCAGGCCACCGGCCAGCCAGGCTCGAGGCGCTATGCAACGAGCTCCGGGAGATCCTCCACGCTCCCAGGCTGAACCCGGACTCACCCCAGGACCTCATGCGTGCCCTGCATCGGAACGGCATCGAGGTGAAAACAACCCGCCAATGGGAGCTCAAGGAATCAACGCATCCGGCCATCGGGCCCCTGCTGGAATACAAGAAACTCTCCCGCTTGTTCAGCGCCAACGGCTGGTCCTGGCTGGACGCTTGGGTCAGCGAAGGCCGGTTTCGTCCCGAGTATGTGGTGGGCGGCGTGGTGTCCGGCCGTTGGGCTTCCAGGGGTGGCGGGGCGCTGCAGATCCCGCGCCAGATCCGGGGCGCAGTGCACGCGGACCCCGGGCACAAATTGATCGTTGCCGACGCCTCCCAGCTTGAACCGAGGGTTCTGGTGGCACTGGCCCAAGACTCCAAGATGGCCGAGGCGGCCCGGGACAAGGACTTGTACGCCGGCATCGCCGCGCAGGGATTCGGCGGCGACCGCTCGAAGGCCAAGATCGCCCTGCTAGGTGCAATTTACGGCGCCACAACAGGCGAATCCGGGCGGCTCATGCCTCAGTTGACCCGTACTTATCCGCGAGCTGTCGGCTTCGTTGAGCAGGCTGCCCGCGACGGCGAAGCCGGCCGCACCGTGACCTCGAGGTTGGGCCGCAGCAGCCCGCCGCCGTCGGAACGTTGGATCCGCAGCCAGCAATCCACGACGGCGGAAGAACAGCGGCGCGCGGACAGCATCGCCCGATCGCGAGGACGTTTCACGCGGAACTTTGTGGTGCAGGGTTCAGCGGCGGACTGGGCGTCGTGCTGGCTGGCCGAACTTCGACGGCGGCTGCGGGCCATGGATGGGGGCGCAACGCCGGCCGGGGAACTGGTGTTCTTCCTGCACGACGAAGTCATGGTGCACGCGCCGACCGAGTCGGTGGACGCCTGCATCCGTGCCATCGAGGAGGCCGCGGCTGCCGCGAAGGAGCTGTTGTTCGGGCGGGTTCCAGTGGAATTTCCGGTGAGCATCGCCGTCGTCGATTCTTACGACAAGGCGAAGTAAGCACAGCTATTGTCCCCGGAACCGCAGCGGAGGACGATTGCCCCGTGGGAAGCAAAGATAGGGCGCCGTTGGCTGTGTACATCGCCTTCCAGCTAACGGAGGTAGAAGGCCAGTTACCCCTGATCGCAACGGCTGACCCGGAAGCAGTGCACAACGCCAGGCTTGCCCTTCGCCGCCTCCGTTCAGTGCTTAGCTGCTATCGCGGCATGATCCCGGGACTGCCCAAACCGGTCCGCCAGGAAGTCAGATGGCTGGCGACTTCACTCGGCGAGTCCCGGGATGCCTTTGTCCTGGCGCAGAGGATACGCCTTTCCCTTGAAGCGAAGGATTCCTGGAAAGCTCCTGAGGCGGTGCGCCGGGCCCTTGAGGAACTGGAATCGTCCAGCGCCCGGCTGGCAGCTGCCCTTGGTGGAGGCAAGCGCAGCAAGCGGACGCTGCGGGCTGCAAGGGCAGCGCTGCTGGAAGTCCCCGCTGCCAAGGAATACAGGCACCCGACGGCGGATCTCGCGGAGCGCCTCCAGGCGCGGTGGGAGCAGTTGCAGCACAGCCTCGCGGAGGAGGCGGCAAGCGGCGACCCGGACGTGCGCAATGCTGCGCTCCACCAAGCGCGCAAGGACGTCAAGTGTCTCCGATATTCGGTGGAGGCAATTGCGGACACGTTCAGCCACCATGCTTCCGGAGTGATCCAGCCGGCCATTGGCCTGCAACGGTTGTTGGGCGAGCAGCACGACGCCGTCGTAGCTGGCGCCTGGATCAGGGAACTGGCAAAAGCCCCAGGGATCGACGCGGAAGATTCCCAGAGGCTGGAGTCAATGGAAGTCCGGCGGCGGCTCAACGCGGAGGAAGATTTCAAGGTGGCCATGGCAGAGTATCCCGTGCCGGCTCCGAGGCGCGCGCTGATCTATTGAAGTCCGGAACCATAGCTGCGAGCTGGGCCGAAAGCGAGTCATTCTGCGGAAAGGACGCTGCCATGACCCTGTCAGGTAACTTACCCTAAAGTAACTTCTGCCTTCCCCTTCCTTCTGGTTAGTCTCGACTATGGCGTTCAACATGAGGAACGCCGTAATGCAACGACCCGCTCATTAAGCGATGCAGTATCAAGGGGGAACATCAACGATGGCTGGACGATTCGAAATTCTCAAAGACGGCGAAGACGGTTACCGTTTCCGGCTGACGGCAGCCGACGGAACACTCGTGGCGGAATCGCCCCGATTCAAGCACCTCAAGGCAGTAGTCGCCGGCATCAACGCCGTTCGGGAAAATGCCGCCACGGCACTCGTCGTAGACCACTCGAAAACAGCCCGAAGTGCGGCGTAGGGCAGGCGGCGGCGCATGAGGCTACATCTCGATCTCGAGCAATCTCTCCGTGTCCCAGGGAACTGTCCACCCCAAGGCGTCGAAAAGGCCACTGAGCACCATCCCGGTGAAGCCCCAGACCACTAGTCCGTTGACCATGAAGACGGGGCTCGAGAAGGTCCGGCCCAGTCGCGTGAGCGTTCCTGTGTAACGGTTGTCCGGGCCCAGGAGCTCCCGCACCGGAACCCGGAAAACTTGCGCGGATTCCCCGTAGTCCACAACCCTCACGGGCGACGGCGAAGCCCACCAAGCCAACACCGGGGTGACCACGAAGTTGCTGCGTATCAGGCCGAGTTCGGGCATGACACCCAGCACCTGCACGCCTCCACTTTCCAGGCCTGTCTCCTCGACCGCCTCCCTAAGAGCTGCCGCTACGGCTGACTCATCCCCTGGATCGATGCTTCCGCCAGGGAATGCCACCTGCCCGGGATGGTCGTCCAGTGTGTGCGCGCGTTCCAGAAGCAACACGTCCAGGTCCGCCGGGGCCACCGGCCTGCCGGATCGGGCGGGGACGTCCTCCAAGACCCCGAAGAGCATGAGCACGGCAGCTTTTCTTGCCTTGTCCGGATCCACCATTGCAGCGGCAATCCGCGGATCAGGGCCGGGATGCAGCCCGGAATCAATCCTGGTGATGAGACTGACGAGATCCTCAAGTGCGGTCATCCCGGCCTCCTTTGTGATTCCATCCGAATCTCGGCCGCGCGGTGGGTCTCGGCGAGAAGCTGTGCCCGCAGCGCTTCCTTGCCCGGCGCCAATTCGTATTTGAGCAACTTGGCAGCTTTGACGGGATCGGTCTCGCCGTCGCCGTAGCTGGGGCACCAATCGGCCACTGGACATGCGCCGCACGCTGGCCTGCGCGCATGACAGACCCTGCGTCCGTGGAAAACCACTCGGTGGGACAGCATGGTCCAATCCTTCGGCTCGAACAATTCCGCGACGTCAAACTCGATCTTCACCGGATCCTCGGACGTCGTCCAAGCAAACCTGCGCGCCAACCTGCCAAAATGCGTATCCACCGTGATTCCTGGAACACCGAAGGCGTTTCCCAGTACGACGTTTGCCGTTTTGCGCCCGACGCCGGGGAGCGTCACCAGATCTTCCAAGCGACCGGGGACCTCGCCGTCGAACTCGTCGACTAAGCGCGTGCTGAGCGCCAGGACGTTTTTGGCCTTGGCGCGGAAGAAGCCAGTCGGCTGCAGGATCGTCTCCAGCTCGGCGGGGTCGGCCTCGGCCATGCTCCGGGCATCCGGATAGCGGGCGAACAAGATCTTGGTGACCTGGTTGACCAGCACATCCGTGGTCTGCGCGGACAGGACTGTGGCTACAAGCAGTTCGAACGGGTTCCTGAAATCAAGCTCAGCGTGGGCGTAAGGATAAAGCTCCGCAAGGGCCTTGTTGATTCTGCGCGCCCGCCGCTTCAAAGCCAGCGGGGTTTCGACGACGGTGACCATAGCCTGCCTGGCTAGCCGCGTTCAATCTGGCTGAGATCGCGCAGAACGCCCACTTTGCCGTCAGCATCCTGCACGAGGAATTCTTCGCCCCGGTCCTCGAGGGCAAGGACCCACCCGCCCGGTTCTATGGTGAAAGCGGGCGCACCGCTGTGCTCGTCGACCGCGACGCGGGAATGCGCCACAGCGAACCAGAATGCCTCGTAGTCAGCGCCGTGTTCGGATTCGTCCCTCCGGGTGGCCGGATCAACGGTGGCGCCGATCGGCTGATACACCCGGGCCTGGTCAACCGTGCCGATGTGCTGGGTGGCGGGACCGGCTCCGGTGTCGGCTCCTCCGACGATCGGCGTGGCCATGGTGGCAGCTGGCATGTGCCGTGGCTCCTCGGGAGTGGCGGCCTGTGCGGCCTGCTCGGCATCAGCCGCAGCGGCGGTGTGCCCAGCGGGCACGGAGGATTCGACGGCGGGCTCAGCGGCTACGACGTCGTGGTCCCCGGCGGGCGAGGCAGGTTCCGGAGCAGCGATGGTAGCGGCTGGGCGGACCGTGACCTCTGCCTTCGGGGCGTCCGGTTCCGGCTTGGCTGCCTTCGGCACGGCAGGCTTACGGGTCGGGATGGCCGATTCCCGGGCCACGAGATGTGCGGGACGTTCGGCCCGGTCCTTGAAATCCTCGCGGAGAATCGGCAAGTGCGGAGCCAGGACCGTCGCAACCAGCAGGCCCGCTGAGCCGATCAGGCCCGCCAGCGCGAGCACGGTAAACGCGCCAGCTGTGGACAGGAAGAAGAGGGCGACGGCGAAAGACGCCACGACGGATGCGAACTGGTCAATCGAGAGCGAACCGATCCTCACAACAGTCCCCGGTTGCAGGCGCCGTGCAACGAACAAGGAGCTGACAACCAAGGGAAGGATGATGCCTAGTGCAAGGAAGAACAGGTTATTCAAGTTCCATAGGTTGTAGAGCCCGCCAAACATCGGCAAAAGGGACCCGACAAACATCAGCAAGGTGGAACCGAAAACGGTCAGGTCCCGGACAGTGAACGGGCCCAGTACGGCTTGGTACATCGGGGAGGTCTTGCTGCCGGGCTCTGGCGCCCCGGAGCCAGCTGTTGCTTCGGAGGCCGAGCCGGGCGGCTGCGCGCCGTTCTTCGGACCTAGGCTCGTCTGGTTCATGTGCAAATCTCCTTAGTGCGGCGGTGTTCCGGACGCTGCCACCCAAGGCTGCATCGGTGTTTTCCGTGCCCGGCTGGGGGCTGGTTTTCGCGTCTCGAGACCTCTTCAGCCTATGTCACCCGCCTGACAGTCCACTAGTTGGCAGCTGCGTGGCGGCCGGGACGCAGAGTCTCAATTTCTCCATGTGACGGAGAACCCAAGAGCCACCGGCGCCGTTCGGCGCGAATCAACCGCCCTTCGCGGTCCAAAATGTGACCGCAGGCACTTGTTCTCAACGCAAAACGCTAAGGTGGGTTCCGGTAAAGCTCATTGCGGAACCTATGAGGCGCCGCGGCCCAATGTCGTGCATTATTCGCGCATTGGGCAGGGCGGTCCCGCCACCGGACCCCCGAGCAGCAGAGATCGATGAATGATGAGGTTCACATGTCCCAGGACGCCAATGGATCAACGACCGCCGCTGCACTCGCATCCGACGGGACAGGCAACGGAGATGCCCTTGCAAACCTCTTGCAAGAACACCGGAAGTTCGCGCCCACGGCGGAGTTCACTGCGAACGCGGTGGTCGGCGCGGCGGAATACACAGAGGCCGCTGCGGACCGGCCCGCCTTCTGGGCAAAGCAGGCCCGGGAACTGCTGGACTGGGAGACGGTCTTCACTGAGGCCCTGGACTGGTCCGAGCCGCCGTTCGCGAAGTGGTTCGTCGGCGGGGAAGTCAATGCCGCGTACAACGCCCTGGACCGGCACGTGGCGAACGGGCTCGGTGACCGGGTGGCCATCCATTTCGAGGGTGAACCCGGTGACACCCGCAGCTACACGTATGCGCAGCTAACCGAAGAGGTCAAGAAAGCCGCGAATGCCTTCGAATCCCTGGGCGTGGCCAAGGGCGACCGGGTCGCCGTGTACCTGCCCATGATCCCGGAAGCGGTGATCACCATGCTGGCGTGTGCCCGGATCGGTGCCGTGCACTCGGTGGTGTTCGGCGGTTTCTCCGCCGACGCGCTGCGCTCCAGGATCGATGACGCCCAGGCCAAGCTCGTGGTCACCGCCGACGGCACCTACCGGCGCGGGAAGCCCAGCCCCCTCAAGCCCGCCGTGGACCAGGCACTGACCGCCCCGGGCCACACCGTGGAGAACGTGGTGGTCGTCAAGCGCAACGGCCAGGACGTGGACTGGCACAACGGCCGGGACCAGTGGTGGGAGGACACGGTCGGGGCCGCCTCCGGTGAGCACACCGCCGTCGGGCACGATTCCGAGCACCCGCTCTTCATCCTGTACACCTCCGGGACCACGGGCAAGCCCAAGGGCATCCTGCACACCACCGGCGGGTACCTCACCCAGACCGCCTACACCCACAAAGCCGTCTTCGACCTGCACCCGGCGACCGATGTGTTCTGGTGCACAGCCGACGTCGGATGGGTCACCGGCCACTCCTACGTCGCCTACGCGCCCCTGGTCAACGGCGCCACCCAGGTCATGTACGAAGGCACCCCGGACTCCCCGCACCAGGGCCGCTGGTGGGAAATCGTGGAAAAGTACAAGGTCTCCATCCTCTACACCGCCCCCACCGCGATCCGTACCTTCATGAAATGGGGCAAGGACATCCCTGCCGGGTACGATCTGTCCTCCATCCGGGTCCTGGGCTCGGTGGGTGAGCCCATCAACCCCGAAGCGTGGATGTGGTACCGGGAGGTCATCGGCTCCAACGCCGGCAAGAACGGGGAAAAGAAGGAGCACCCGGCCCCGATCGTGGACACCTGGTGGCAGACCGAAACCGGTGCCCAGATGATCGCACCCCTGCCCGGGGTCACCGCGACCAAGCCAGGCTCGGCGCAGGTTCCGCTGCCGGGCATCGCGATCGACGTCGTGGACGAGGCCGGCGAGCCTGTCCCGGACGGGCACGGCGGCTACCTCGTGGTCCGCGAACCGTGGCCCGCGATGCTGCGCGGCATCTGGGGGGACCCGGAACGGTTCAAGGAGACCTACTGGTCGCGTTTCGAAGGCATGTACTTCGCCGGCGACGGTGCCAAGAAAGACGAAGACGGGGACATCTGGCTGCTGGGCCGGGTCGATGACGTGATGAACATTTCCGGGCACCGGCTCTCCACCACCGAAATCGAGTCCGCGCTCGTGTCGCATCCCTGGGTCGCCGAAGCCGCCGTCGTCGGAGCCTCCGACGAAACCACCGGCCAGGCGGTCGTCGCGTTCGTGATCCTGCGCGAATCCGCCACGTCGGGACAGAACAGCGACGACGACATCGTCACCACCCTGCGCAACCACGTCGGCAAGGAAATCGGGCCCATCGCCAAACCCAAGCACATCCTCGTGGTCCCCGAACTGCCCAAAACCCGCTCCGGGAAAATCATGCGCCGCCTCCTCAAAGACGTCGCGGAAGGCCGCGAAGCAGGCGACGCTACCACCCTCTCCGACCCCACGATCATGGCCCAGATCGCGGAGTCACTGAAGAAGTAGGCTCCGGGCCCGGCAAGCACAAAGGTGGCGGTTCTCTTCCCGGAGGACCGCCACCCGCGTCTTTGTTGGTCCTCAACGGCAAAACGCTGTCCTTGGATTCCTTCAGTTATGACGGGATCAAGGGCCCGTTCGAGGCTGCCCCGCCGGCTAAAGCACCATACAAAGGCCAACGGTGTCCCGCCAATGCGCCGTTCCCCCTATTCAGTGGGCGGCCGGCCCGTGGACAGTCCTGCAATGACGGGCTGAAGATACTTCTCATTCAGCCACTCGTAGGTGTTCCGGTTCTGCAGTCGAATGAGCGCAGTCCCGGACGAAGGGAGCGAGTTGGAAGCCTCGCTTTCCAAGGGGATTACTTCTGCGAGCAGCTGGGCGCCCGGGAGCGTGAATGGCGCTATCGCGTTCAGGGGTACCGTTCTCGTGGAGACTTTCGTTTCCCTCACCTTCAGCGATCCGATCTTCCGCGTGTTTATGAGACCGGATCCATAAACGTCAACTACCTGCCCGGCATCGAGATGAGGGACTGATGAATTTGCCTCGAAGACGACGCCGGTGCCTCCCGCATCGTTGACGAAACCTGCCTCAATAGCGGCAGGTATCTGTATGTAGGCCCCGGACACGGCAACGCCGGTTAGAAGCAAAACGGACACCGCCAGGATTCGTTTTCTTGACCCCGGCCGGTCCCAGCCTTCCCTAACGATGCTGAGGTATCCGGCAGCTACGCGTGCGGCGACGAGGGCGACGACGAGCAGTGCTGTTCCGGCTCCCCAGATGCCGAACCTGGCAATCACGTCAAGCCAGAGCGACAAGACGGTGACGATCAGGTACGCCGGGAAAAGCATGCAAAGCAGACCATAAATCTTAAACCTTCGAAGCGGAGGTAGTTCATCTTTCGAGGAATGGCCAAAGAGCACTCTGGAGATAAGACGGCGGGCGTCCCGCAGTGCTTTGTCGCGTAAGTGGCTGATGTCAAGGTAGGACATCAGTGCGATGTAGCCGTCAAGCTTGACGAAGGGGATCAGATTGATGACCTCTGAGGTGTACCCCAAGACGGCGTAAACGAGCAGACCGGCTTTGACTTCGGGGACGCTCGCCGCAAGGGAAAAGAGGCTGGCGGTTCCCGCAAGGACGCCCTGGGTGACGATACCGGCCAAGGCGATGGACACCCTTTTCCATTTCGAATCCAGTCGCCAGCCATCAGAAACGTCACAGAAGAATGCGGGGGTGAGGTAAAAAAGCATGAACCCGATCTGGCGGGGTTTCCCGCCGAAGGCTGCAAGGGTTGCACCGTGTCCCATCTCGTGGAGCATTGTGGAGAGCATCATCGCCGACGCAACCGCCAAGTACGTGGAGAGTGGCAGCGGTGTTGTCAAAGCCGCCCAAACGTCCCCGGCGGAGACGGCAAGGATCGTCGCTCCTAAAAGGATGATGAGGCCGTAAACAACAAGCAATGGGGTCGAGACGAGCCATTCCAGGGTGCGTCTGATGCGGTGCAGGAAGGGGGCCGGGCTGAAGAACCCGATCTGCAACGTCAGTGGCGGAACGAAGCGAATCCGCGGTGGCTTCTTTCGTCCTTGCGTTCCGTCCTCGATAAGTCCTTTGGCAGCGAAGGATTCGAGTGCCTGGTCGACGGCTTCGGAGGTCCATCGGCGCCCGGTCTGCTGCGTCAGCTGCGCCGGAAGCTCCTGCCGCGTCCGAATACCGTCAAGAAAGTTCAGCAACGCCGCGATATCGGCTGAAATCCGGAAGATTCGCCCACTGGGATCGGCGACGGTCCATTCTTGTCCTGACGCTTCTATTTCCAGGCCCTTTCGCAAGCGCGGAGCAAGGGTGCCAGAAGCTGCAGTGGGCTGAGTGTCTGCCAATCTATGTGAGGCCTTTCTTCATTGTCACGAAGTGCCCGCCTGGGCGGAGGGTGAGAAGCCAAACGACGAGCGCGATGCCAGCGGGCGGCACCTCAAGGAGGCCCGCGACGCCCCCTCGACTGAGAACCAGAGGTCCTTTACTACATCGCTGCTGCCAAGGCCTTTGGAAAAGTCGGCGAATTGCATCATGTTGACCACCATGAGAGAGTCCCCCTTTCGGTTTGGCAGGCTCATCCCTGGACGGCCGGATGGCGCGGACGAGGTAGGGCAAGACAACTGAGCTGCCCCACCTCGCCCTTGCTTAGGCTTGAAACCCGTACTTAGGCTTCAGATCAGATCAGGTCAGGACAAGGACGGCCGCCCCAACGAGGCTTATTCCGGCGCCTACTCCCGAAACGAATCCGGCCGCGGTGTTCCAGAATTCGGGAGCTTCGAGCTGTTCCAGCTCGTCGATCGCCAGGTCCGGTGAGACAGTTGGAGCATCCATCAGTTCAACCATGTTCGACATCCGTTTCTGTATTTGTTCTTCCGTTGATGAGATCAGTGCAGTGATTCGTCGATTAGGTCAGGGCAACAATGGCTGCCGCAACGCCGATCGCTGAAATAGTCGAAGCGATGCCGGCGGTGAATCCGGCCCAGATATCGGGAGCTTCCATCGTCTCCAGCTCTGCGATATTCAGATCCAGGTTAGTCATGTCCATGTTTTTCCTCCTTTCGATGGGTCTCGCGGGTCGCGCCGGTTGCGCGTCCCCCGCTTTATTCGCGCACGGCACCGACGGCTTCCGTGAGGAAGGCCTCGGTGTCCGCTGAAGTCAAGCCCTGCATCGTCGGAAGGCCGCCTCCCCAGGCGCGCGAAATCTGTTGGGAAATGCGATGAATGTCTTGAGTGCCAATGGACAAGGACCTGGTGAGGTCCCATCGCGACAGAGCATTTTCCAGGGCTGCGGTTGGACCTGCAGCCGGGCTCACATTGGTATGTGGGAGTGCATGACCGACGTCCGATAAGCGGGCGGCGAATCCGAACCGTTTGTCTCCGGACTCCACTCGGCGCCAGTATGCCGGCAATATCGCCGCAACCGCTTCCATCTTCGACAGCCCTACCGCCGTGGAGAGCTCCGTCGCAATGATCCAGGGGAGCGTGCCATAGGAATTGCGGCCAAGGCTGGCCCACCCGGTCTGCGAAAAGGAACTCAGCTCGGCTACTTCCTGACGCACCTCGGCCGCGCGGATGCCGGGGCTGCCCTGCAATCGTAGATGTTGCACCTCGTCTGCGGCCTGTGCCAGTGCCCGTATGGTGGCTAAGGCAAGTGTGTCCGAGGATCGCCTCGGCGTGCCGGTCAGGACAAACGGGGTGGCAAGCCGGAAAATGGCCTCAAATGTGCCGGACAGCACCAAATGCATGGGGAGCGATGCAGTCAATCCGGAGTTCAGAAGGACGGCATCCGCCCGGAGCTGACGGCCGGAAACCAGCCGCTTCCGCGATCCGTCGGAGATGCAGGCGTTCATTCCCGACTCTGAGCCGGTGCCCAGCGTTGTGGGCACCAAACCGAGGGCGGACCTCGGAACAGGTTCGTCTCGGAGCATCAGGTGACCGGCACGTGTCCGGGACATGAGGGTGAGGCGGTGGCCTGGGTCCCAGAACGGCGGCAACAGCTTGGCTGTGTCCATTGCAGCCCCGCCACCTATGCCCAGCACAACATCCACCGGACCGGAGCTCTCAGCTGTCGAAAGCAGAGCGGCTTCATCCGCCGCGGGGCCAACGCACAGCAAATCGGCTGTCCCCCGCAGCAAGTCTAGAAACCGTAGTCCGTCGGGGGACCGGGTGACGGCGGCGTCAACAACAGCCAGCACCGGACGACGCGGGCGGGCTCGGGTCGCGTCGCCCAGCCAATTGACGAAATCCGCGGGGGCAGTGAACACCGACGGCCCTGATCGCACGGTGCGCACGGTGCTAATCATGACTTACGCCTACCGCAGCGAATTCGGATAGGCCGCCAGCAATTGATTCGAAGAGCTCTCTGACCTCAACCTCTGAATAGGTCAGAGACGGGATCAGTTGGATGCCCCCCGGCCCGGGGTAGACGCTCGCTCCGGCCCTCCGGATGCTTTGGAGCAGGAAAGAAGTTTCCTTCCCCGTGATCGGTACCCCCTCTGCACCGATCACTTCCAGAGCCCGGAAACATCCTTGGCCCCGATGCGCGGTGACAGACCTGTTTGAGGCAGTCAGAGCATTGAGCGCGGAATCGAGTTGCCTGGCGACTCTCACACCGTTTTCGAGAGCGTCCAAACGCATGAATTCGGACAAGGTCGCGAGGATCGCCGCTGCCGTTGCTGGTGTTCCTGCTTGGGTCTCGCCATGGGTGAACACGCTTCCGGAAGCCACAAACAGCTCGGCGATGTCCGCAGACGTCAGTACCGCGGCGGCGGCGCACGAGCCGTTTGTGAGTCCTTTTGATGTGATCAGGACGTCGGGTCCCTGGGACCATCTTGTGGAGGCGAACATCGGACCGGTTCGTCCGAACCCCGTGGCAACCTCGTCCGCAACAATGATGAACCCGTACTTTTCCCGGAAACGGAACAGCTCATCGAGGAAATCGGTCGGCACGGGATACGCCCCGGTCCCCAACACAGGCTCGACAACGACCGCCGCGATACGGTTGCCTTGCAGGGCCATGAGTTCCGAGAGTTCATCTCCGGATTCGCATCCGACATGGCGAATCAGTTTTTGGTCGACGCCATAAATGCGTTGCCCAAGATCTTCGCCTGTCAGCGAGAAACTGCCGTAGGTCAGGCCGTGATAGCTGCCCCGTAAAGCCACAATCAATTGCTTTTCGGGAAACTGTCGGAGGATCTGAGTCTGCCTGACCAGTTTCATGACCAAGTCATTGGCAGCGCTCCCGGAAGTTGAGTAGATAACACGGGCGAAGAGGTCCTCGCCTGCTGCACCCAACAGCGCAGCCGCCGCCTCTTCGGCGTGCGCGTTCCATTGCCTGAACAACGTCGAGTATGAACACTCCAGGAGCGCCCCGTGAACTGCTTCAGCAATCGCAGGGTTGCCGTAGCCCAGATTTACGTTCCATAGGCCGCTTGTTGCGCAGAGCACGTCGTCACCGTTACCGAAACGGATCCTGTGCCCGAAAGCAGACACTACTCCCGAGGAAGGGAGGTTGGTTTCCGTCAGCGGCTGGAGCGAAGTCCAGACCGCGCTAGGCAGGGTGTCCGACTTCCAGGATGACGATCTCGTGGGCTGCACCTGGTGTCTTCACCGGGTGGGTTCTGATGACTTCCAGTTCATTTGCCTGGAGCTCTGTCATCAATTGATCCGGCGGCAGGACCCGGACGGCGGTGGTAAAGACGTCCACGGGGGCACCCGGAGTGATTACTTCCGGGATCAGGGTGATCGCACGGATGCTTCGATCGGCCGCTATGTATTCATGGAGGCAGTAGGCGGTTCCAGCGGAATCGAGGACCTGTTGCAGATTCTCGATGGGAGTCCCTGGGGTGGCAAGATCGGTGTCCCCTTCCGCCACTGTGGTCGAGAGGAAGAAGCGACCGTCGGCAGACAACACCGATCCCATGTGGCGGAATAGCCTGCCTCTTGCGGTCGAATCAAGGAGCGACACGGTGACACAACCGAAGATGACGGTGTTGAACCGGCGTCCGGGATCGAAGTCGCAAATGTCACCTTCGATCATTGTGAGATTGCCCCGCAGATGCGCATGGCTTGAATCCAGCCGGTCCGACAAGATGGCTAGCATCGAGGGGGAGAGGTCGACGGCGGTCACCTGCCTCCCCAGGGCGAGGAGAGCCAGCGTAAAACGTCCGGCCCCGCAGGCCAATTCAAGGATCGGCCCGGTAGTTTGGCGGGCGATTGCGATCATCTCCCGAAGCTCATGGCCGTCCTGGAGTGCGATCGCATCATAAAGCTTTGCCCCGAGGGGAGAATAGATGTCGTGAACAATAACGTCGGGAACGTTCTTCAAGGCAACGCGGGCACGGCCGTTGATGGCCTCAGGGAGCGCTTCCATTAGAGCCCCACAGGTTCGACAAAGCCATCCCGGATGCCTTTGTCGCTGAACGATTCCTCGATCTGCCGTATAGAAGCCGCCGCCAACGATTCCGAACAGCCGAGGATTCGTGCCGCCGTTTCAGATACATCCGAACCCACCGTAAGCATTATGTCGGCGAGCTTGGCGGCATCAGAACCCAGACTGTACGTCCTCGATGAGGCGGTGTCGTGCAAATGAGCCACGCCCCCGTTGAAGAGGAGCAGCAACCGTGAGGTCTGACGTTTGTCACCAAGCCCGTCCAGCTCTTCGACAAGATGTCCGCCGAAACCGGATACCCGCATCCCCTGAAAGCCCCGGACCTGGGCATGTCGGAGAGCATCTGCCGCCGACAGGTAGCGGCTGATCCAAGGCCGGCCGGAGACCTCCGGGCGTTGCCGAACTTCAGTCATCCTAGCCGCCCAGCGTTCGGACCAGTTCGGATTGGGCTCTTCCAGATTCCCTAAAGGGAGGCCCGCAGGCGAGGTGAACACTTCCCCGGAGCTGGCGATAAAGGCATTACTGACCACCGCAGTATCTGGAACGAAACCCAGAGTTGGCATGTCACCCAAAAGGGATTTGGGGTGGCATAATGCGAGCGGGAACTTCCCGGACGAGTGTGCTGTGTCTGCATCACGGATGAACGCTGCTCTATCGACATCATTGTCCGCACGCAGAATCGTCGGACCACCAATGGGAACAAACTCGGAAACAGCGTAGGACTGCTGCTGGACGTAAAAGTCCTCACCGATTATAATGTCAGCGTCCGGGTCCTTGAAGTCGCCGAGGTAATGGAATTGCTGCCATCGAGGTACAGTCGGAGGAGGCCGATTCCCTTGCGGTGCGAAAAGCACCACATCCTGCGCCTTTAAATCGTGGTCGGCCAGCTTGCCGATCAGCGCTGAATCTTCCGAGACCATGACGAGTTCAGATGCTTTTGACGCATCCGCACCCCGGGCCCATGACATTATTTTGACGGCTATTGACCGTGTGTCCCCATTCACAGACCCGAAGCTAACAAGCTTTCGAGGGCAAAGCCAGAGCTAACTGCCCGGGCGCAGCTAAACATCCGATGTCTTCTGAGCGTCAACGATAAGTCGACGTTTGTCGAGAAGGCCTGTTGCCTCACGTCAATACCTCCGGGAAGGTTGATTCGTTGCCTCATGTGAAAACCTCCGGCTGGTGTGGTTCCATCGTTCGTTCACAGCGGGTTTGATCGGTGCCGGTTGTTTGGCGGTGGCGATGGCTTCAAGCCGGCCGGTGAGGGCCAGTATCTGCCGTGAGAGCGCGGCCGGCCTGATCTTCTTGTATTGGGCGTTCATGCGGATCACGGGCATCCGTGCCACGGCGGGGTCTGCTACGGCGCGCCTGTGCGGGGTCGTCGCCCGGTCGTGGGTTTTGCTGACCTTGGCTCCGTGGCGGACCTTGGCGATGAGCTTTTGCTGGGGCAGCAGGTAGTTGGTGAAAATCCGGTCCAGCTCCCAGATCTCGTTGAGGAGCTCCAGTTCCGCGGCGGTGTCATAGCGCAGGTAGCCGACAAGCTCACGGACCCTGGACCAGTTCTTCTGTTCGACGTGGGCGCCGTCGTTCTTGTTGCTCGGGCGGGACCGGGTGAAGGTGATGCGGTGCTCGAGGCAGAACTCGAAGAGTTCGTTGTTGATGAACTCACTGCCGTTGTCCGAATCGATGCCGATGACGGGAAAAGGGAAGACCGCCAGGACGTGCCGCAGGGCCGCGAAGACGTGCTTCTGTGCCTTGTTCGGCACGGACCGGTTCACCGTCCACCCGGTAGCGATATCGGTGACCGTGAGGGTGAAGCAGTACTGCCCGGACGCGGCGCCGCCCTCGTGGCCGACCAGATCGATCTCGACGAAACCCGGCACAGCGTTGTCCCACTGGGCCCAGGTGCGGATCGGGATCTGGGACTTCAGCAAAGATCCGGGCTTGGTATGGGACCGGCCATGCGGCAGGAGCTTCGCCCGCTGACCGGCCAGCCGCCGGTCAATGGTCGCCGCACTCATGCGGGCGAGCATCGCTGCCTGCCCGTCGGTAATGTCCAGGACCTTCTCTGCCCGCAGCATCGGCACGAGATCCGGCAGCATGGGGGCCAGCAGCTTGCCCGCAGGGCCCCGTAGCACCGCCCAGCACAGCACGAGACCGTCCTGCAGGTCGGCCCCATACACCGGGGCGCGTCCCGGCCTGACGGGCCGTGGCCGCGGCGGATCGAGCGCATGCCGCAAAACCGCCCGCGCATGGTCCCGGTGCCAGCCGGTCAGCTCGACAAGCTCATCCAGGATCCGCCCCTTCCTGGCCCGGTCACCGGCCCGGTAGGACTCGGCCAGGTGCTTCGTCACGGCTTTGCGTTCACCCATCGTCAATCCCATCCCTCAAGGATCTCCGCGGCCACCCTTCCCGGACCTTTTCCCATGAGGCAACGTATGCGGCTACGCGGAGGTTTTTTATGAGTCAACGCGGAAGGTCCGCTGTGCGAGGCTCTCGAACGTCTTTATGCTTGTCGCTAGCGGATTGCCGACCGACCGTCAGGGACGTTAGCGGGGGTCCTCTCCGAGCCGTCGAATCGGGCGGACCCTTTTCCTCGTTGACTGTCTCCAGGACCCGGCCTGCGCCGCAAAGTTCGCCGCCGGCCTGAGCAAAGGCGAGGCCCGGAACACCCTCGCCCGGACATTGTTCTTCAACCGGCTCGGCGAAATCCGTGACCGCTCCTTCGAACAGCTAAATGCACTCCACCCTGAGACTGAAGCGATCCCAATCGCAGCTTGGCAGATATAACAGATGTAGAAGATTCACTCCGCTCATGGCCGGCCTCACCGTCAGTTCCAATAAAGGAGAACAACGTATGACCATGGACTACATCGTCGACAAGCTGGGCGGACGGATCGCGTTCGGCGGCGACTACAACCCCGAACAATGGCCCGAAGAGGTCTGGAAACACGACGTGGCCCTCATGAAGGAAGCAGGAGTGAACCTAGTGAGTGTCGGCATCTTCAGTTGGGCCCTCCTGGAGCCCGAAGAAGGCCGGTACGAGTTCGGCTGGCTGGACAGAATCCTCAAGCTGCTCCACAGCAACGGCATCAGCGTGGATCTCGCGAATGCGAGTGCTTCTCCCCCGCCGTGGTTCAGCCGCAAGTACCCCGATTCACTACCGGTGAATGCCGACGGCGTCCGGCAAAGTTACGGTTCGCGCCAGGCCTTCGCGGCGTGCTCGCCGGACTATCGCCGGGCCGCAGCAGCACTGACGACGGCGATCGTGCAGCGCTACGCGGGGCACCCCGCCGTCGTGATGTGGCATGTCCACAACGAGTACGGCTGCCACAACCAACCGGATTTCGGCCCTCATGCGGAGCGCGGCTTCCAGGAATGGCTCCAGGACAGATACGGGAACCTGGACGCGCTTAACGAGGCCTGGGGCACGGCTTTCTGGTCCCAGCATTACTACGACTGGGCAGAGATCCTGCCGCCGCGCCGATCGGGAACGTGGGTGAACCCCACGCAGCAACTGGATTTCGCGAGGTTTTCCTCCGATGCCCTCCTTGAATGCTTCAATGCGGAGGCAGACATCATCAGGGCACATTCGAAACACCCCGTGACCACCAATTTCATGGGGTTCAACATGGGTTTGAACGCTCCCGTGGATTACTGGCGCTGGTCCGGACAGATGGACGTCGTGTCCAATGACCACTACTTGATTGCGGCCGACGAGCGGAACTTCCAAGACCTGGCCATGACGGCGGACCTCACCCGCGGCTGGGCACAGGGCAAACCGTGGCTGCTGATGGAACACTCCACCTCTGCAGTCAACTGGCAGCCCCGCAACCTTGCCAAAGCGCCGGGCGAAATGCTGCGCAATTCCCTGCAGCACGTGGCCCGCGGAACCGACGGCGTGCTGTTCTTCCAATGGCGTGCCTCCCGCGCCGGGGCCGAAAAATACCACTCCGGACTGGTCCCCCACGCTGGCCGAGACAGCAAAGTCTGGCGCGAAGTGGTGGAGCTGGGCCGTGTCCTCGAGAGCATTTCGGAGGTGGCAGGCTCCACGGTCCGGGCCGAAGCCTGCATCATCCACGACACTGATGCACGTTGGGGCACCGAACTGGACTCGCACCCCAGCGAGGACGCCCGGAACATCCCCGAAACGCGGCGCTGGCACGACGCGCTCTTCCGGGCGGGCGTCACCACGGACATCCGGCAAAGCACCGATGACCTTGCCAGCTACAAATTGGTGATCGCGCCGATGCTGTACCTGGTCACGGATGAGGGCGCCGCAAAGCTCCACGAGTATGTGGAAACCGGCGGCACCCTGGTGATCACCTATTTCTCCGGGATCGTTGACGAGAACGACCACATCAGGATGGCCCCCGTCAACGGGGGCGGCTACCCGGGGGCCTTCTCCGGACTGTTGGGCGTCAGCATGGAAGAATTCTGCCCCTTGCGTTCCGGAGATTCCGTGGGCTTGAGCCGCTTCGGCCCCGGGACGGTCTGGAGCGAGCTGGGGAAGGCAACCGGGGCGGAGGTTCTTGCCACGTTCGACGGCCAGACGCGAAGTGGTGGTTCCGGCGTCGGGCGCTCCGGGGTCGGCGGCTCGCCGGCCGTGACGCGCCGGGCCGGATCGAACGGTCAGGGTGCCGCATACTACGTGGCCACCAGTTTGGGCCGTGCGGGGCTGGCCGAACTGCTCCAGCTCCTCTGCTCCGACGCCGGGGTGGAGCCGGTCTTGGGCATTCGGCCGCCGGACGACGTCGAAATCGTCCGCCGGAGCAACGGTACCAAGGAATGGACTTTCGTGATCAACCACAGTGCGCACGGCGTCGAGGTGCCGCTCGACGGCGTCGAGCTCCTGAGCGGAACGCCCACCGGAGGTACGCTGAACCTTACTGCCGGAGGGGTCGCGGTCGTCGCCACTCCCGCTTAGCCACCCTGCCGTCCGTCCAGAAAGGCCCCGATGCTCCAGGCAGCGCGCCACACCGCCATAGTCGACGCCGTCCGGCGCGAACGGGTTGTCCGCGTCTCGGACCTCGCGCAACTGCTGGGCGTCTCCGCCATGACCGTCCGGCGGGATATTGAGTCGCTTGAGGAATCAGGCCTCGTGGAGCGTATCCACGGCGGCGCCAAGATCCCCGGCGAGGCGCGGACCCACGAGCCTGGCTTCGAATTGAAATCGACCCAGCTGATCGCGGAAAAGCACGCAATCGCCGTCGAAGCCGCCGCACTGGTTCACGAAGGCATGGCCGTGGGCCTGAGCGCTGGAACTACCACTTATGAGCTTGCCAAGGAACTCCTGAAGGGTCCGCGGATCACGGTGGTGACAAACTCAATCAGGATCGCGGATCTCTTCCACGGTGCCTCCGGTTCGCGCCACGGCTTCCCGGTGATCGTCACGGGAGGCGAGCGCACGCCGTCGGACGCCTTAGTGGGTCCCATCGCTACGGCCGCGCTGAAACAACTGCACGTGGACACGCTGTTCCTGGGCGTCCACGGCATGGATGCGAACGCCGGATTCACCACGCCGAACCTGCAGGAAGCCGAGACCAACCGGGCCTTCATCAGTGCGGCCCGCAACGTGGTGGTCTTGGCGGACCACAGCAAGTGGGGAACGGTAGGCATCGCCTCGATCGCCCAGCTGGAGGAAGCCGACGTGCTAGTCACGGACTCGCAACTCGGCCAGGATGCCCGGCGAATCCTCGCCGAAGGCGTCGGGAAGCTCAGGATCGCCGCGCTCTGAGGGCCGCCCAAGTTCCCTGCCGCCTCCCAACTAGCTCGCAGTAGTTGTCGTTTTGGGGGCTCATAACGACAAGAACTGCGAGCTAGTTGGGCTGCGGCAACGGTGTAAGAAAGGCCGAACGGGCACTTCGCAGCTATAGATTGGGAAGTATGACTGAAGCTCTCACCGCCACCAAAGCCGGTCGCGGCACCATCCTCGTCCTTAACGGCCCCAACCTGAACCTTCTCGGAACCCGCGAGCCGGAAAAGTACGGCACTTCCACACTGGCCGACGTCGAACAGCTCGCCATGGCAGCCGCCGAGGCCAACGGCTTCACCGTGGACTGCGTCCAGTCCAACCACGAGGGCGATCTCATTGACGCCATCCACGGCGCGCGCGGAACCGCCGCCGGGATCGTCATCAACGCGGGCGCATATACTCACACGTCCTTGGCACTCCGGGACGCCCTCGCGGCGGTCCAGCTTCCCGCCGTCGAGGTCCACATCACCAATGTGCACCAGCGCGAGGAATTCCGGCACCACTCCTATCTTTCCCCGGTGTGCGCCGCAGTGATCGTCGGAGCAGGAGTGCAGGGCTACAAGCTGGCCATCGACTACCTCGCCACCGCAGTCTAGAAGCCTCGTCCATCTCTTCCCCGGGGGGACATGCCCAGCCTTCACACCCTGCGCTGGACATAAACGCAATATGTCCAGTGCTCAGCTCAAGCGCTGAGCATGTCCCTAGGTGGGCGGGGCTACTTCTTGGTGCACTGGCCCGAGGACACTGCCGTGTTCAGGGATGACGCCTGCGCCGCAACGGGTGATAGCTCCTCCATGGTCAGGGCATAGCCCACTGCCACATCCGATGTGGTCTTGGCGAAGACAACGCCAGCAACCTGGCCCTGGGTGGTGAGGAGCGGGCCGCCCGAGTTACCCGGTTGAACGTCGCCGGCAAGCTTGTAAACCTGTTCCGGGGACGGGTTGTTGCCGTAGATGTCCGGAACCAAAAGGGTCGAGATGCCTTCCACCGCAGCCGGTTTGGACTGGAAAGGGCCACCATGCGGGTAGCCGGCGAAGGCCGCGGGCGAACCATCTGGAAGATCGGCGCTCAACGGCAGCGGCGCCGTCGGGAGATCGTCGACAGCGACGACGGCGAGGTCACGTTGGCTGTCAAAGTAGACAACTCGGCCTGGCAATGCGCCGCCGTCGGAAATTTCGACAACAGGCTGGGACACGCCGGCCACCACATGAGCGTTTGTCACCACGCGGCCAGGAGAGACCACGAAGCCGGATCCCGTCTGGTTCTGGCCGCATTGGTAGGCCGTGCCGGCGATCTTCAGCACGGAACGGGCGGCATTATTGAGCGCCGGGGTGTCTGTGCTGGTGTTCGGGATCTGCACCGGAGTCACGGGGCCGATCCCTTCGATGAGGTGCGGAATACCGTTGCCCATGACGGTGGAACGCAATTGCGCCACGCTTGCTTTAACCGGCGTGGGTGTCATGGTGTCGATGAAGCGGATTACCTTGGAATCGGCCAGTTGCTGTGAGACGAACGGCACGCCCAAGGAACTGATGCTGAAAGCCAACATGGACATGACAAGTGCCGCCACAACGAGGCTGACGAAACCGCCCAACAAGCGGTCCAAGGCGTTCAATGGCTGGATCCGCACGGCCCTGCGGACCTTTTGGCCAATCCAGGTACCGAGTCCGTGTCCCAAGACGATGAGAAGCACGGCGGAGCCTATGATGGCCGTCAATCTCCAACCGCTGTCCTTCACCCAGTCGCCGACGAGCGGGACCGCGATGAAGGCAGCTACGGCCCCTGCAGCGAAGCCTGTGATTCCACCCAGCGTCACGAGGAAGCCGTTGCGCAGCCCGTAGATCAGGTAGGAAAGAAGCATCAGAATCAACGCCAAGTCCAATATGGTCAAACCGAACACCAAAGCTCCTCACCGCCGGGTAAGCCCCAATTGTAGATGCACAGACTGACAGTCTCCCCTCAGAAGCAAGATGCCAACCGCATCCCGAAGCCGCCGCCCAGCGCAGCATTCCCGGCCGGTTAGGCCGCAGTTTCGGGCCTCTTCCGCGTGATTTCGGGCGTTTCGGCTGCCAAGTACGTCACAGAGCCGAGAAAATTCTGAAACAATGGCTGAAGCGCCACAGCCGAACTTTTACTCAGGAGATTTCATGGACATCGAGGTACTGCGCCGCGCGCCCCTCTTCGCGACCCTTGACGACGACGCTTTCCGTCTGCTGACGGACGAACTCACCGAGGTGGACCTTTCACGCGGAGCGTCTGTTTTCCGCGAAGGCGATCAGGGTGACCAGCTCTACTTCATCGTGTCTGGCAAGGTTAAGCTCGGCCGCACTTCTCCGGATGGCCGCGAATCCCTGTTGGCCATCCTCGGCCCGGGCGAGCTCTTCGGCGAAATGGCCCTGTTCGACCCCAGCCCGCGTACCGCAACGGCCACAGCCGTTTCGGAGACCCGTTTGGCAGGCTTGAAGAACGAAAGCCTCAACGCCTTGCTGCGTACCCGTCCCGAAGTATCTGCGCAGTTGCTGCAGGCACTTGCCCGTCGCTTGCGCCGTACCAACGATTCCCTGTCCGACCTCGTTTTCTCGGACGTCCCGGGTCGTGTCGCCAAGGCGCTGCTGGACTTGGCGGACCGCTTCGGCCGGCCTGCGACCGATGGCGTCCTGGTGGCCCACGAACTCACTCAGGAAGAACTGGCCCAGCTGGTCGGCGCCTCCCGCGAGACGGTCAACAAGGCCCTCGCCGAGTTCGTCCAGCGTGGCTGGCTCCGCTTGGAGGCCCGCGCAGTTGTCATCCTGGACATGCAGCGCCTCCGCCAGCGCTCCCGCTAGTTTCCCGCGAGACGCAAAATGCCTGGCGACACCGGAATTCCGGTGTCGCCAGGCATTTTTTCTGTCATCAGTGGATTTGAGTGTCGTTAGCGTTCCCGCTGCGGCTCTCCTGAAACCGTCCGGGCGGCTTCGACTTCGAGCATGAGCGTGCCGTCCTCGTCGACGAGCCGCGGCTTGTACATGTGCGGCTTTCGTTTGTAGCTGAGGTAAGCAATACAGCCTTGGGCAGCGGCCATCTTCTCGAGAATAATCTCCGAGCCCGGCACCAGCAATTGGCCTAGCGACAGTCCAACTGTGTTTTCTTGGCCGATCTCGTCGCCGAGAGCGGTTGTCCCGCGCTCGGCCATGAGCTTGGAAACGCACACCCAACGGCCCCAGACACCCTTGCTCGCCAGCAGGGAGGGCTGCTGGTTGACCGGAAGGGTAGCCGCGAAGTAGCGGGTGTTGAAGCGCCGGTGTGCAAAGTCCGGGCTGAGCCAGTTGACGAGCGGCTTGAGCAGGTCCGTCCGCAGCAATAAGCCGCGCTTGGCCAGGACATCCGTGAACGACTTGTCCTGGGTCGCTACGGCCTCGCGGGCTTTCATCCACTCCGGGGTGGACGTCGCCTCCACTGTGGAGGACAGGTCAGGGCCGGCCAGCAACACACCGGTTTCCTCGAACAGTTCGCGGATCGCGCCCACCACATGACGGCGGGCAAGTCCGACGTCGGCGGTCCCTAGCGCCTCAGCCCAATGCTGAGGCGAGGGGCCAAGCCAGCCGAGGGCGTCGTCGTCGGTGGGTAGCAGCGATCCGCCGGGAAACGCAACGACCCCCAACGGCGAGGAACCGGGACGGTAACCCATCCACGTTTCCAGGCCGGTGGGAGAATCGCGGAGCAGAACAACAGATGATGCAAGGCGCGCGGCGCGGGGAGTCCGTTCGCCGAGCTCAAGCCAGTTCCGTGCCGCCCCTTCGAGTTCGGGGGGTAAAGCAAACAGGCGTCGGGCTAGCTGTGGCAATTGAATGAACCGGTTCCTTAGCTGAATTCAGCGATCAGCTCGACCTCAACGGGAGAGTCGAGCGGAAGGACTGCAACTCCGACGGCGGAACGCGCGTGTTGTCCTTTGTCGCCAAAGACACGCCCAAGAAGCTCGGACGCGCCATTGATTACGCCGGGCTGACCGGTGAAGGAGGTATCGGAGGCCACGAAGCCAACGACCTTCACGATGCGTGTGATGCGATCGAGGTCGCCAATGACGCTCTTGACGGCGGCCAACGCGTTGACAGCGCAGACGGCCGCATACATCTGGGCGTCTTCCGGAGATACTGTCGGCTCGTCGGACAGGCCCTCTTCGCCGCTGGAAACCTTGCCCGTAGCTTCAAGTTTTCCGTTAATGAAGGGCAGCTGGCCCGAGGTGTACACGTGGTTGCCTGAGACGACAGCCGGAACGTAGGCGGCCACTGGAGCGGCAACAGCCGGTAGGGTCAAACCGAGTTCGGCAAGGCGCTGCTCGACGGCGGATGCCGGGACTGCGGAATCCGCGCCAACAGTGGCTTCTGCGGGGGTTGTCATTGTTACTGCTTCTCCCTCTTCAAGTATGCAACAAGTCCGTTTCCATCGGGCCCGGGAACGACCTGGACAAGCTCCCAGCCGTCCTCTCCCCACTGGTCCAGGATCTGCTTTGTGGCGTGAATGATGAGCGGAATCGTCGCGTACTCCCATTTGGTCATGAAAGAAAGACTAGCCCTTGCCGGTAAAGTGGAGAACATGGTGACTCGTAGGAACCCTCTATTCGACACTGCCACCACTCTTGGAAAGATCCTCGGATTCCTCGGTGTGAGTGCGATTTGTGGTGTCCTGGTGGCGGGCTTGCTCGTCCCGGCGGCCGCCGTTTCGGGCAGTGCGGCGAGTGGATCCATCCAGTTCTTCGACACGCTTCCGGCGGAGCTTCAGGTGAACCCGCCCAGCCAGGCGACGACTATCCTGGCCGCGGACGGCAGCCAGATAGCCTCCATCTACTCCGAGAACCGCACGCGGGTCTCGCTCGACCAGATGAGCCCGTTCATCAAGGATGCGATCGTCGCGGTCGAGGACAGCCGCTTTTATGAGCACGGTGGCGTCGACGCCACAGGCATCATGCGTGCCATCGTCAGCACGGCGCGCGGCCAGAAACAGGGTGCTTCCACCATCACCCAGCAGTACGTCAACAACGTCATCAATGAGTCTCTCGTATCCCAGGACAAAGCCGCGGACGTGAAGCTCAACGGCGTCAACAAGGGCGTCGGTGACAAGCTCCGGGAAATGAAGCTGGCCATCGCCTTGGAGAAGAAGTTCTCCAAGCAGCAGATACTTGAGGGCTACCTCAACATCGTCTTCTTCAACAAGGACGCGTACGGCATCGAGGCCGCCTCGAAGCTCTTCTTCAGCGTCAGTGCCAAGGATCTCACCTTGCCGCAGGCCGCCTTGCTGGCCGGCGTCGTCAACAGCCCGTCGTACTACGACCCCATTGCGAACCCGGACCACGCCAAACAGCGCCGCGACCTGGTGCTCGGCCTCATGCTGGACCAGGGCAAGATCAAGAAGGCGGACTACGACGCCGCCATCGCGACGCCGGTCACCACCAAGGTCACGCGACCTCGCCAAGGTTGTGCGTACGCGGCTACGGCACCGTATTTCTGCGACTACGTGTTGCATTTGCTCTACAACAACCCTGCCTACGGCGCCACCCAGGACGAACGCGTCAATCGCATCTCCCGCGGCGGCCTCACGATTCAGACCACGCTTGATTCCAAGGCCCAAAGCGTTGCCCAAGCCCAGGTCGATGCCACCACCGGCGACAACCCGGACAAGTGGGGGTCCACCATCGTCTCGGTCCAGCCAGGCAGTGGAAAGATCGTTTCCATGGCCCAGAACACGGTGTGGCTACCCGCGGCGGGGAAGTTCGATCAGACGCAGAACTTCAATGTGGATGTGGTCGACGGACAGGGCAACGACCTTAACGGTTTGGGCGGGTTCCAGCCTGGCTCCACCATGAAGCCCTTCACCTTTGCCGAATGGCTTAATGAAGGCAAGTCGATGAACACCACCATCAACGCCGCCGTCCGGACATATAGGCCCGGGTTCCCTTGGCGGAACACGTGTCCTACTCCCACTAACGGCTTCTATGACAGTTCGGTACCCGGTAGCTTTGACCTCCAGAACTCGGACCAAGGCTACTACCGCCCCATGACGGTCCTGTATGGCCTGATGAACTCCATCAACACTGCAACATTTGCCTCTGCCTCTCAACTGGATCTCTGTGGTATCCAGAAGATCGTCGACGCCGTCGGCATCCACGGCGGAACCCCTGCCCGCGACCAGTCCGGGGCGATCACAGATCCCAATCCGAAGGTTCCCATGACTACGCTGGGCAACCTGATCGGTTCAACCCAGACCGCCCCCTTGACCATGGCGAGCGCCATGGCCACGTTCTCCAACAACGGCAAGTACTGTGAGCCAATCGCCATTACTTCCGTGACGGACCAGACGGGTGCCAAGCTGCCTGCCCAGTCCCCCAATTGCCGTGACGCCGTGACGCCGGAAGTTGCCCACGGTGTCGCCTACGCGATGCAAGAGGTTCTCAACCAGGGTTCCGGTTCGCTCATCCGTCCTCGGATCTCCACGAAGACCAATTTCCCCATCGCCGCAAAGACCGGAACCAATGACAGCAACGGCTCCACCTGGGTGGTTGGCTACACTTCGGGCCTTGCAACAGCAAGTTGGTTCGGCGATCCCTTGGGTGGCCAAACCCGTTTTGGTCGCAATATCACCGTCAACGGTAAGTTCTATACGGGCATCGACGGTTACATGATCGCCGGACCGCAGTTCTCCAACTACATGTCCCAGATTGCCCCTGCTTACGGAACCAACCCGTTCCCGGCCCCGCCGTCGAACCTGCTTGATCCGCCGGGCTACCGGACGTCAACTCCGAGCAACAACAATTCCCAGAGCACGCAGCCGAACACCCAGCCCAGCAGCAACGGGAACGGCAATGGAAATGGAAATGGCAACGGAAACAAAAATGGCTAACGGCTCCAAGCCCACGATTGAATCGCTCGCAAGCCGCGTCCGAAGCATCGGACGCGGCTTTGCCGTCGCTGCGGGTGCGGGCGCAACCGCCGGCGTCGCGGGCTTCGCTTACGGGCTCTGGGAAAAGAACCAATTCGTGCTCCGGGAAGAAACCGTTCCCATCCTGCCCGAAGGCTCGGCTCCGCTCCGGGTGCTGCACTTGAGCGATATCCATTTCGTCCCGAGCCAACGAAAGAAAGCGGAGTGGCTGCGTTCGCTCGCGGCCCTCCAACCAGACCTCGTGGTGAACACGGGTGACAATCTCAGCCACCCACATGCTGTGGTTCCTCTGCTGGATGCGCTGCGGCCTCTGTTGAAGTTCCCGGGCGTCTTCGTACCGGGCTCCAATGACTACTACGCCCCGCGGTTCAAGAACCCCGCCGCCTATCTCCGCGGCCCATCGCGGGTCAAAAGCAATCCCCATGAGCTCGATTGGCCGCGCCTCCGTTCAGGTTTCGGGATGTCCGGCTGGATCGACCTCACCAACAGGCACCAGTCCCTGCCGATCAACGGGATCCGCTTCGACTTCTCCGGGGTGGATGACCCCCACCTGAATCGGGAGCGCTACTCTGGCTGGCCCCGCGGCACGGCCGGACAGGACTCCCGCCCTCATCTGCGCGTGGCCGTGATCCATGCCCCCTATCAACGGGTCTTGGACCATTTCACGAACGACTCCGCAGACCTCATCCTGGCCGGACACACCCACGGCGGCCAGATCTGTATCCCCGGCTACGGCGCCCTGGTGGCCAATTGCGATCTCCCCACGTGGCGCGCGAAAGGATTGCACGATTGGGAAAACAACGGACGCACGACGCCGGTCAACGTCTCCGGCGGCATCGGCACCTCCCGCTTCGCCCCAGTCCGGATCGCCTGCAAGCCTGAAGCGGTTCTGCTGACGCTGACGGCGCGTCAGTAGCCCGCACCACCACTGAGCATGCGCATCCTGTCAAACCAAGGATGGACATAACAAACCCACCCCGCTGAGCATGCCCCTTGTCCAACACCAAGGATGGGCATAACAGCAATATGTCCATCCTTGGCTGCCAGGGTTGAGCATGTCCATCAGGGGAAGAGGGCCGCGGCGAACCACGTCCAGCAGGAAACGAGGTCCCCATCACTTCTGGTACCTCACCCACGACTCCCCTTCTCCCGGCGCCAATACCTCGCATCACGTAGCGCAATGGTGCTGTCAATCCCGTGACGCGATGGCATAGGGTAGTTGCTACAGGAAACTACCTCCGGGTGTCGTGCCGGGAAGGCGCAGAGCACCGGAGCACAGCTGTTGAGAAGCGGGCATGGCCAAACAGACTTCATTTTTCACCTCCATCAAACGTCTCTATCCGCACGTGAAACCGATCCTCCCCCGGCTTTTCATGGGGCTGCTCAGCGCATTGCTGGCCAGCATCATGGCGCTTGCCATCCCGCAAGTGCTGCGGGTCCTGATCAACGGCTCCCTCCACCCCGGCGGCCCCAGCAACGCTGTCTGGATTGCCGCCGCGGTGGTTCTGGCACTCGGTATCGCAGAAGCCGGGCTAGTGGCTCTGCGGCGCCAGTTCGTCATCAATCCCGCAACCACCGTGGAATCCAGGATGCGGGTGTCCCTCTACGGCCACCTGCAGGACCTCACAGTTTCCTTCCACGACCACTGGGGCTCAGGGCAATTGCTGTCCCGCGCGATGACCGACTTGAACTTCCTGCGGCGTTGGATGGCCTTCGGCGCGATCATGCTGGTGGTGACCACGCTGACCGTGGTGATTGGCGTCGTCGTGATGTTCGCGATGAGCTGGCAACTGGCTTTGATCTTCCTGGCAGCCGCTGTGCCCATCATGGTCTATTCGTTCCGCTTCCGCCGCCGCTTCAGCTTGGTCACCCGCCTCAGCCAGGACCAGGCCGGCGACCTCGCCACCACTGTTGAGGAGTCCGTTCACGGCATCCGCGTGCTCAGGGCGTTCGGTCGCAGTCGCGAGGCACTGGAGAACTTCAACGAGCAGGCCGAAGAGCTGAGGCAGACCGAGATCGCCAAGGCCAAGCACCAAGCCACCTTCACGCTCGTGGTGACCCTCCTGCCCGAGCTGGCACTCGGCGTCGGGCTCGTAGCGGGCGTCCTGCTTGTCTCCGCAGGCGAACTCAGCATCGGTTCCCTCGTTGCGTTCTTTGGCACCGCGGCGGTGGTGGCCGCACCGGTGGAATTCTCGGGCACGCTCCTTGCCATGGCTTTGACCGCCAAGACGGCCCTCGACCGCCACTTCGAGGTCATGGACACGCCCAACACGATCACCAGCCCGGCGAACCCCAGAACACCCAAGAAACTGCTTGGGGCCTTGAGCTTCAAAGGCGCCGCTTTCGGTTTCGACGACGGCGCCCGGCTCCTGCACGACATCACCTTGGATATCCGGCCGGGCGAAACCATGGCCCTCGTGGGCATTACCGGCAGCGGAAAGAGCGCCCTCCTCCAGCTGGTCCCCCGGCTCTATGACGTGAGCGAAGGATCCGTGAGCATCGACGGCGTGGATATTCGGGATTTCAGCGTAGAGCAACTGCGGACGGTGGTCGCCGTCGCCTTCGAGGACACCACCCTGTTCTCGAGCTCGGTCCGGGACAACGTGCTGCTTGGCGCGCCCGATACTTCCGAGGAGGCACTCGAAGAAGCGCTCGACGTCGCGCAGGCGCACTTCGCGTATTCGCTGCCCGACGGCGTCGAGACCCTTATCGGAGAAGAAGGTCTCAGCCTTTCCGGAGGCCAGCGGCAGCGGATCGCCCTCGCCCGCGCCATCGCAGCCAAGCCCAAGGTCCTCGTGCTGGATGATCCGCTCTCGGCCCTGGACGTGAACACAGAAGAACTCGTCGAGACCCGTCTCCGCGAGGTCCTCCGGGACACCACTACGCTGATCGTGGCGCACCGGCCCTCGACTGTTGCCCTGGCCGACAGGGTGGCGCTGCTCGAAAAAGGAAGCATCACCGCCGTCGGGACCCATACTGAGCTCTTGGCCAACAACGCGCACTACCGCTACGTGATCGCGAGCCTCGATGCGGGTCCGAAGGATCTCGACCTCGAACTCGACGAACTCGAGCACGAGCTCGATGCGGAACAGCACATGAACCAAGCCGGGGAAGGCCGCCGATGAGCACGTTCGGAACCGCCAATGAAGACAACGCCCACCTGAGCCGTAGCGACAGCAAAGCAGTACGACGGCGGTCGGTTGCCTTGCTGGGATCGCTCATCCGCCCGGTACGGTTGCGGTTCTGGCTCACGCTGGGGATGGTGGTGCTCTCGCAGGCCACTCGGGTGGCCGGGCCGGCGATCATTGCTTTCGGCATCGACCACGCCCTGCCATCGCTGCTCGCAGGAAACAACATGCCGCTGGTCCTGGCCGGCGCCCTGTATCTGGCGGCGGCCATCGCAACGGCGGTGTTGACGGCCCTCTACGTCACCTCGACGGCGAAGCTGAGTCAATCGATGCTACTTGACTTGCGGCTAAGGGTCTTCCGACACACCCAGCGGCTCAGCCTGGAGTTCCACGAGAGGTACACTTCAGGCCGGATCATAGCCCGCCAGACCTCGGACCTCGAAGCGTTGCGCGAACTCCTCGATTCCGGCGTCAGTTCCTTGGCCTCGGGGATCCTGTTCATGCTCTTCACGGCATGTACCGTCTTTGCCCTCGACTGGCGCAGCGGACTCATCATGCTCGCCACAGGCGTACCCGCATACTTTCTGGCCCGCTGGTACCAGAAGCATTCACAGATCGCTTTCCGCGAGTCCCGTGTGGTTTCCGCCCGACTGATTGTGCACTTCGTGGAGACCATGACCGGCATCCGGGCCATCAAGGCATTCCGGAAGGAACCGGAGAACGCCCGGCGCTACGCCGAACTGTCCGAGGACTACCGCAAGGTCACGGTTCGCTCCATCAACTTGAACGGCATCTTCCAACCGGGCCTGGTCCTGGTCGGCAATGTGTGCGTGGCCGTGGTCCTGCTGTTCGGCGGCTTCCGGGTGCTCTCCGGAGACCTGGCAGTAGGCGTGCTCTTGGCGCTGATCCTTTCCACCAAACGCTTCTTCCAGCCTGTGGACCAGATGGCCATGTTCTACAACTCCTTCCAGAGCGCCCAAGCCGCGCTGGAGAAGGTGTCCGGCCTGCTCGAAGAGGTTCCTACCGTCCGGCCTCCCAAGAACCCGGTCCCCCTGCCTCGTGCCCGTGGCGAAATCGACTTCCGCGGCGTGGAGTTCGGCTACGGCAACGGCAAGGTAGTGGTCCCCGAGCTGAATCTGCACATTCCCGCAGGGCAGACCATAGCGCTCGTCGGACAGACCGGCGCCGGCAAATCGACCTTCGCCAAGCTGATCGCCCGCTTCTACGACGTCACCGCAGGGTCTTTGACACTCGACGGGGTCGATCTCCGGGACCTCTCGACGGCGGACCTGCGCCGCGCCGTCGTCATGGTCACCCAGGAAGCCTTCCTCTTTAGTGGCTCGGTGGCGGACAACATCGCGCTGGGACGGCCTGAGGCTACCCGCGCGGAGATTGAAGAAGCTGCCCGAGCGGTAGGGGCACATGAATTCATCTCCGGGTTGCCTGACGGCTACGACACGGACGTTAACAAGCGCGGCGGACGCGTCTCCGCCGGACAACGGCAGTTGATCGGCTTCGCCCGGGCGTTCATTGCCGCCCCGGCAGTGCTCATCCTGGACGAAGCCACATCATCCCTTGATATCCCTTCCGAACGGCTGGTTCAGGCTGGCCTCAGCAAGCTGTTGTCTGGCACGGATTCCGAACGCACGGCCATCATTATCGCCCACCGGCTCTCGACGGTAGAGACAGCTGACCGGGTCCTCGTGGTACACGAGGGACGCATCGTGGAAGACGGCTCGCCTGCCGAGCTCATCGTCGGCGGAGGGCGCTTCGCCCGTTTGCACGGTGCCTGGAAGGACTCGCTGGTCTGAGCGCGGTGTTCCATCGGGTGTTCCGTTCGATTTCGCATCCGGGAGGGGATCGGCTATTCTTGAACAGTTGCTTTCGCAGCGGATCGGGATGTAGCGCAGCTTGGTAGCGCGCTTCGTTCGGGACGAAGAGGTCGCAGGTTCAAATCCTGTCATCCCGACCAATTGTTAGAAGGGCTTCCACTCGGAAGACCTTCTAACTTTATTTAACGAGTTTCTTGGCCAGCCCGGAAATCGCAAAGAACATTCCCTCGACCGGTTTTCCCACCCGCCCGAGATTTAGAGACAAGTGTTGTTAACAACCCCCTGCAATGGTTCGGGCTATACAACGGACCCGTGGATCAGAGCGCAAAAGAAATCCCCGGAGTGTCTATTTCGGACGCCTCGGGGATTCTTCACTTCATTTGAATAATTAGGCGGCTGCCCGAGTCCCCGGACGCCACCCTAGGGTCTCACTTACACTGGGTCTGGCCAATTGCCGATCGCCTGCGCGACACTCATGGGGTCAGGCCAGTTGCCAATCGCCTGCGAAACAACCATGGGATCCGGCCAGTTGCCGATCGCCTGCGTGAGCCTCATCGGATCGGGCCAGTTACCAATGCTGAGCACCGTGTTGACGGTGTCTGCCACAGGGGCTGCGGAAACCACGGCTGGCGCCGCGGCGGAGAATGCAAGAGCGCCGGCCAAGGCGACTGCTGCAGCAATCTTCTTCAACATAATTTTTCCTCAATGCGAGTCGGATTCGTTACGGAAATTACGCGGTCCCTGTTGACATTCATTGTAAAATGTTTTCCACAGCGACTGTCAAGGCTTAGGCGAAAAGACAGTGCAAAGACAAGCCTCTAGGAGGAACCTGTGGGGAACGGATTCGGAGAAAAGCTCCGTGCCGAACGGCTCGAACGCGGGCTGACCCAGGCTGAATTAGGTAGGGATCTTTACTCACCCAGCTATATTTCGCTTCTTGAAACCGGGCGCCGGGAGCCTACAGCCGAGGTCATTGAAGAACTCGCGCGGCGCCTGGAGCTCGCGCCGAAAGCCCTGGAAGCCTGGAGCCAGCCGGTATCCGTCAGTGACGCCGAATACGTGCTTGCCGGGCTATATGCGCGGCAAGCCTGGGACCTGAGGGACTACCCGCTTGCCGCAAGCCACGCAGCGGCGGCCGCGCAAATCGCGCTTGAGGCAAGAAACACCAGCGCCTGGTGGAACATGACCTACATGCAAGCCGAGTGCCTCATGAAACAGGGGCAGCTGAAGGAATGCCAGCAGATCATCCAGCATCTACTGGAACATCCCATGGCTACGGAGTCTGCAGGCCTGGGGGTCCGCGCCCGGCAGATGCTTGCCGCGGTCTGCCACGGACAAGGTCAGCTGGCCACCGCCGTCGAGCACGCCATGGAAGCCGTGAGGCTTTCCGCGCAACTGCCGAAGGGCTCAACGTTGATTATCGGCGCGCACCGTGCATTGATCGGAGCCCTGGCCGAGAGCGGCAGGTTGGACGAAGCCTGGGAGTATTGCCAGGCCATGAATAGCCAGATGGACGACCACTCGATGTCGCAGCTCGCGGGCGAGGTTGCCTGGGTGGTCGGAAACGTAGCTTTCATGCGGCACGACTATGTGGAAGGCATCAAGCACCACGAGCGAGCCGCCAAGCTGCTCTCCCCCGCCAATGACATAGAGTTATGGGCGCGATTCAACAAAGCATCGGCGGCTGTTCGGCTCTCCTCCGGCATCGTCGAACCAGAAACACTCTCCGCCATCGAACGGGCTGAACTCGCCCTATCGATTGTGGGCGGAAACAAGACGGACCAGTTGGAAGTCGCGTTCATCCGAGCCCGCTGGCTCTACCTGACCGGCGACATCCCTGCCGCGATCACCAAGTTGCGCGAAATCCACGCAGACCGCGATGTCCTCGCCCGGCATACCGCGGGTGAAGTCACTTTCCTTCTCGGCAAGGCACTCAAGGCAGCCGGTGAAAACACGGAAGCCTTGGTCCATCTCGAAGAAGCCCAGCGTGATTTCACTGCTGCGGGCGCGGCAGACCGTGTCCAGCAGGCCTTGGACTCGGTGCTGGAAATCCGGCTGGCGGAACGTCGGGCGGCGGCAAACCATGGTGGAAGCGCTCATTCGTCCCGCGCAAGTTAAGGACAGTGGCCTGAGCGAACCCGACTAACTCGCATTTGTTGTCGTTTAGCATCGGCTAAACGACAACAACTGCGAGTTAGGCGAAGGTCCTGCCGGTCAGCTTTTCGTACGCTTCCACGTAGCGGGCGCGCGTCTTCTCGACGACGTCGGCCGGCAGCGCGGGCGGTGGGACGTCACCGGCGCGGTCCCAGCCAGACTCCGCCGAGGTCAGCCAGTCACGCACGAACTGCTTGTCGTACGACGGCTGCGCCTTGCCCGGCTCGTAGGTGGAAGCGTCCCAGAACCGGGAGGAGTCCGGCGTCAGGACCTCATCGCCCAAGGTGATGACACCAGTGGTGACGTCGATGCCGAACTCCACCTTGGTGTCGGCCAGGATGATGCCACGACCGCGGGCAATCTCTTCAGCGCGGGTGTAGATCTTCAACGTGAGCTCGCTCAAGCGTGCGGCGATATCGTCGCCGACCATCGCTACGACGTCGTCATAAGTGATGTTCTCGTCGTGTTCGCCGACTTCAGCCTTGGCAGAAGGCGTGAAAATGGCGTGCTTAAGGCGCGAGCCGTCAACGAGGCCCTCCGGCAGGGGGATGTCGCAGACGGTCCCCGATTGGCGGTACTCCACCAGGCCCGAACCCGTCAGGTATCCTCGTGCGATGCACTCCACGGGGAACATCTCCAGTCGCTTGCAGATCATCGCGCGTCCCTCGACTTCCGCGGGCACTCCCTCGGCCACCGTGGACGCCAGGACGTGGTGCTCCACGCCAAGCTGCTCGAACCACCACAAGCTCAGCTGCGTGAGGACACGGCCCTTGTCCGGGATCTCGCTGCTCAAGACGTGGTCGTAGGCACTGATACGGTCGCTGGCCACCACCAAGATGCGGTCCTGGCCTGATTCGGACCCGCCGAGATCATCTGCCGGAACGTAGAGGTCCCGGACTTTGCCGGAGTAGACGTGCTTCCACCCCGGGAGGTCGCGGGTCTCAGTTTGTAGTCCGTTGGCGTTGTTGTCCGGCATGGTTCAGGCCTTTACATTCGGAATGGAGCCGGTGGCAGGAGAGACCACGTGGATTTCGCCGCGAGCCGCCTTGCCGGCGATATCGGTACGGAACTGTCCGCCGTCGAGCTGGACCAGCTCCACGCCGTCGTAAGCCCGCTCCCGGGCCTCCACTAGGTCAGTGCCCAGCGCCACAACGGCCAGCACGCGCCCGCCGGCGGAAACAACCCAGCCTTCTTCATTCAGTTTGGTGCCTGCGTGGATGACATGGACGCCTTCGAGCGCGTCCACTTTGTTGAGACCGCGAATGCGGTCCCCCGTGCGGGGCGTGTCCGGATAGTTTTCGGCGGCAACGACGACGGCGACTGCCGACTCCCTGGACCAGCGCAGCTCTTCGGCCCGGTCCAGTTCGCCCTTGGCGGCTGCCAGCAGCAGCGCGCCGAGCGGAGTCTTGAGCCGGGCAAGGACCGCCTGGGTTTCGGGATCACCGAAACGGACGTTGAACTCGATGACGCGGGTGCCGCGCGAGGTCAGCGCAAGGCCGCAGTAGAGGACCCCCACAAACGGCGTGCCTCGGCTTGCCATCTCGTCCACGGTGGGCTGTGCCACGCGGTCGATGACTTCCTGGACAAGGCCTGCAGGCGCCCAGTCGAGAGGACTATAGGCGCCCATGCCGCCGGTGTTGGGCCCCTCGTCATTGTCGAAAATTCGTTTGAAGTCCTGCGCCGGGGACAACGGCACCGTGGTCCGGCCGTCGCACAGTACGAACAAGGAGACCTCAGGTCCGTCCAGGAACTCCTCGATCACCACGGTTCCACCAGCGTCGAAACAGCTCTGGGCGTGGGCGAGCGCTTCCTCGCGGTCGTTGGTGACCACGACGCCCTTGCCGGCTGCCAAACCGTCATCCTTGACAACATGCGGAGCGCCGAAGGTGTCCAGCGCGTCGGCGGCCTCTGCGGCGTTTGTTGCCACGCGGGCCATGGCGGTGGGAACACCTGCCTCTGCCATGACTTCCTTGGCGAACGCTTTGGAGGCTTCGAGCTGGGCAGCGGCCTTGCTGGGGCCAAAGACCGGAATGCCTGCTTCGCGGACAGCGTCTGAAACGCCTGCCGCGAGCGGGGCTTCGGGGCCAACGACAACCAGGTCAACGGCAAGTTTCGTCGCAAGCGCGGCGACGGCGGCGGGATCGTTGCCGTCGATCGCGTACGTGGGGACCAGCTTGGCGATACCAGCATTTCCCGGGGCCGCGTGGACCTCGGAAACATTGGGATCTTTGAGCAATGAGCGGACAATGGCGTGTTCGCGGCCCCCGGGGCCAATGACGAGTACCTTCACAGTCCTCAAGGGTACTTTGTGCGGGCGCCGGACTCCTAAGCTGTTTCCCCCGCTGGACATGCTCACCCTTGGCCACAAGCGATGGACATTGCAGCAACATGCCCATTCCTGACCACCAACGCAGCGCATGTCCACCCCTGGCCGCGCGCTCCACGAAGGGACATGCCCACCCTTCGTCATGAGCGATGGACATTCCAGCAACATGCCCATTCCTGACCACCAACGCAGCGCATGTCCAAACCCCAGCAACAGCACAGCGCATGTCCACAAACCACCACCAGCGCAGCGCATGTCCACGCCCATCCCCGAATGCTTCCGCTACGAACAACCTGCATGAAGAAGCTCAGGAACTGGCTCAGGGGACCCACCGCATTGGCAGCCTTGGCCGGGGTGGTCGCTGCCGGCGTCGTACTTGCCGTTGCGGAACTGATCGGCGCCTTCTTCACGGCCCGGGCTACTCCCGTGATTGCACTGGGGTCCACGTTCATCGACTTCACGCCGCCGTGGATGAAGGACTTTGCCGTGACCACGTTCGGCACCAATGACAAGGCCGCCCTGTTTGTCGGCATGGGCCTGACTATTTTCGTGTTGGCCTGCGTTCTAGGCGTCGTGGCCTTCCGCAATTGGGGGCTCGGCGTGGTGGGCGTCCTGGCCATGGGAGCGGTGATCGTGGCAGCCGTGGTGACCCGGGCCAGCGTGAAGCCGGTGGATACCTTGCCGAGCCTGATCGGCACCCTGGCCGGACTCATTGTCCTCCGTCTCCTGGTGACCCGGCTGTGGCGGCTGCATGCCTTCCCCGATGCCCCCGCCGACACCGCGGCAAAAGGCATCGAACGCCCCATTACAACGCGCCGAACTTTCTTCGCCGCTACCGGCATCACGGCTGTGGCCGCGGCCATCGCAGCTGGCGGAGGGCGGTTCCTGAGCGCCGCCCGCAGCAATGTGGCCCAGGCCCGGGATTCGCTGAAGCTCCCGACCCCGGCCCGGGCGGCGGCTCCCGTCCCGGCGGATGTCCAGTCCCCGACGCCGGGAGTCACCCCCTGGCTCACCCCATCGAAGGACTTCTACCGGATCGACACTGCGCTCAGCGTTCCTGAGGTCAGCGCCCAGGATTGGGAGCTGCGGGTCCACGGGATGGTGGAACAAGAGGTCCGGTTGACGTTCCAGGACCTGCTCGACGCCGAATTGATCGAGACATACGTGTCGCTCACCTGCGTGTCCAACCCCGTGGGCGGGAACCTGGCCGGGAACGCCAAATGGCTGGGCATGCCCATCCGCGAGCTACTCAAACGGGCCCGCCCCCAAGCCGGAGCGGACATGGTCCTCTCCACCTCGGTCGATGGCTTCAGCGCTTCCACTCCGCTGGAAGTGCTCCAGGACGGCAGGGACGCCATCCTCGCAATCGGCATGAACGGCGAGCCGTTGCCGCTGGAACACGGCTACCCCGTTCGCATGGTGGTTCCCGGGCTCTATGGCTTCGTCTCCGCGACCAAGTGGGTGGTGGACCTGGAAGTCACCCGATTCGCAGACAACAAAGGCTATTGGACCAACCGCGGATGGTCAGAGCGCGGTCCCATCAAGACCATGGCCCGTCTCGAAGTGCCAAAGTCCTTCGCCAAGGTGCCCGCTGGCAAGGTCGCATTGGGTGGCACCGCCTGGGCCCAGACGCGCGGCATCACCAAGGTCGAAGTCCAGATAGACAACGGCGTATGGGCCGAAGCCACCCTTGCAGCCGAGGCATCCGTGGTCACGTGGCGGCAGTGGTCCTACATTTGGGACGCCACACCTGGGCCTCACTACATCAAGGTCCGGGCCACCGACGGAACGGGCGAACTGCAGACCGAAACGCGTGCGGACCCTGTACCGGACGGCGCCTCCGGGTGGCAGTCCGTTATGGTGACCGTGGAGTAACTCGGGAAGACGGTTCCTGCACCCTAGACTTGCCTCATGCCCTTGAGCTCGCATGAAACCTTCAGTGTTGATTCCGCCGTCGAACTGGCAGTGATTGAACGCAGCGGCTTCATCGAATCACGCCACATCGGTTCCGCCGTCGTCCTTTCGGGTGACGGCTCTGTAGTGACACAGCTCGGCGACATCACGACCCCCATATACGCCCGCTCCGCGCTCAAGCCTTTCCAGGCCCTTGCGTCGATGCAGGCGGGCGTGCCACTGCGCGGCGCCCAGGTGGCTTTGGCCTGCGCCAGCCATGTGGGCTCGCTGGACCACATGGACGTGGTGGAAGGCATGCTCAAAGCCGCCGGTGTCCGGGAAGAACAGCTGCAATGCCCTTCGGCGTGGCCGCAGGACGAAGTCGCCCGCAATTGGCTGATCCGTTCCGAGCACGGTAAGTCCAAGCTGGCCTTCAATTGTTCAGGCAAGCACGCAGCGTTCCTCTGGGCCTGCACCGAGAACGGCTGGGACACACACAGTTATCTCGAACCCAACCACCCCTTGCAGCAGCGTGTGCGGTCCGTGATCGAGGAATACAGTGGCGAGAAGATTGCACACTTGGGCATCGATGGCTGCGGGGCGCCGGTGGCCGCACTTTCCCTCACCGGCTTGGCTCGGGCGTATTCGCGCCTCGCACAGGCCCCACAGGATCAGAGCTGCAATGCCCGCGCAGCCACCATCGCCACGTCCATGTTGGACTACCCGTGGGCAGTACAGGGCCGAGGCGAGGCGAACACGATCGTCATGGACGAACTCGACGTGCTTGCCAAAGGCGGGGCGGAAGGTGTCTTGGTAATGGCGACGCCCACCGGTGCCTCGGTGGCAGTGAAAATCCTCGACGGGAACCCCCGCGCAGCCACCCTTGTTGGGCTGACGCTTCTCGCTGTTGCTGGCGCCGTGGATATTCCCGGTGTCTCAAGCGTGCTCGAAAAGGTCGTGGAGCCCGTCCTCGGCGGTGGCCACTCGGTCGGCCGGATCCGGTTGGGCCACGCGGTCTCGGCGCTACTGGACTGATTGGAGGCCCGGAAGATGGCAATCGCACGACGCCGGATCGACCTTGCGGAAGGCCGCGCGGCACTGGCCGCATGGCAGGCCGCCGTCGGCCAAGAAACAGCGCCCGGGGCACCGCCGTCGCGCGCGGTGCTGGCGACTGCGGTCCGCTACTCGCTGGAGGAACTCACCGCCCGTGCCCCCGGGAACTCGGTTGAGGTCAGGGTACCGCCGTTCGGAGTCACCCAGTGCGTGGAAGGCCCCCGGCATACGCGCGGCACCCCACCTAATGTCATTGAGTGCGACGCCGCCACTTGGCTCGAATTGGTGACCGGACGCTTGGCGTGGTCCGCCGCCGTCGACGCCGGCCGGGTAGCCGCTTCGGGTCTGCGCGCGGATTTGTCGGAGCTTCTCCCGCTTCTGTGAGCCTTTTCGCGGTTGAGCGCCCCGCGACGGTCTCGTGGGGCGCTCAACTGGAGTCTGGGGCCTAGTCCGGGCTGACGGTAGGGCTCTGGTGCTGGCCCGGTTTGATCATTTCAAATTGCGGGATCTCATCCGAGCTGGGGCCGCCCCGGAACTTCGGCGAAGGCTCGCGTCCTTCGCTGAGGCGCTCGATTTCCTGTTCCTCAAAAACGGCCTCGGCTCCGAGCATGATGGCGGAATCCTCGTTGGTGATTTCACCGCGGAAGGCGCGGACCATGACGTCGCAGTCGAACTGCCCCTCCCATTTCGCCACCACAAATGTGGCTACGCAGTTACCCATGAGGTTCACGACGACGCGCATGGAGTCCATGAGGCGGTCGGCGCCCAGGAGCAGGGCGACGCCGGCAACCGGGAAGATGCCGAGGGCCGCTGCCGTGGCGGAAAGCGCCAGGAACGACGATCCCGGTACGCCTGCCATGCCCTTGGACGTCAGCAGCAGGACACCCAGGGCTGCCAGCTGCTGCCCGAGATCGAGGTGGTGGCCGAAGGCTTGGGCCAGGAACAGCAGGGAGATCGAAAGGTAGATCGCGGCGCCGTCGAGGTTGAACGAGTAGCCCGTGGGGACCACCAAGCCGGTGGTGGCCCGCGAGCAGCCTGCGTTGGTCAGCTTGGTCATGATGCGCGGGAGCACGGACTCCGTGGACGCCGTGCCGAGAGCCAGGAGGAACTCTTCCCGGGTGTATTTCAAGAATTGCCACAGCGGCACCCTCGCGAAGCTCCAGGCGACGAGGAACAGCAAGGCGATGAACACGATGGCCGCTCCATAACAGGAGGCGATCAGCAGCGCGTACGTGCCAAGCGTGTCTAGTCCGTACTGGCCGATGATGTACGCCATGGCACCGAAAGCGCCGATGGGAGCAACCTTCATGATCCAGGACATGATCTTGAAGATCAGTTCCAGGACGGTTTCCATGAGGCTGATGACGGGGAGGCAGCGCTCGCGTCCGATAACGACGATTGCCGCGCCGAAGAAGACCGAGAAAAAGAGGACCTGGAGCAGGCTGTTGTTCGCGAAAGCCCCAATGACGCTGGTGGGGATCACGTCCAGGATGAAGGACGCGGCATCCTTGGGCGGCGCCGCATTGCCGGTCTGGGCCTTCAGGGCATCCTGCGAAAGGGAGTTCGGATCGATATGCAGTCCGGCGCCGGGCTGCACGAGGTTTCCCACGATCAGGCCAAAGACCAGGGCAAAAAGCGTGGCGCCGGTGAAGTACAGGAGGGCTTTGACTCCGACCCTGCCGACCGCCTTGACGTCGCCCACTGCCGAGATTCCCGTGACGATCACGAGGAAGATCAGCGGAGCGATGATCATCTTGATGAGTTGAATGAAACCATCGCCCAGTGGCCGGAGGGTGGACCCGATGTTCGGCCAGAAATGGCCGATGAGTACACCTGCGACGACGGCGATCAGAATTTGGAAGAAGAGCGACTTGTACAGTGGCTTCTTCTTCCGCGGAGCCGAACTCGCCTTCAGCGCCGCAGAGTCTGGAAACTTCATTGATCTGAACCAATCAGTTTGGGAACAGCCCCCTGATTTCGGGGATGAATTCAATGTAATCCCGCTCACACCATTCCACAAGAGGGAATCTAATTTTCATATTATGGAATTAATCGGCCGGACGCTCCTCCCTGAACACGCGAAATACCCCCACAGTTTGGGCTGAGGGGGTATCCAGGGGGGAACGCGAAGAGACGCGTCACACCGAGCAGGTTATTGGCAGGCGGACGCGGCCGCGCCCGCGTATTTCCGGCCTGCAGCCATCCCGGAGGCGCTAAAAACCTGCGTCGCGTGACGCCGAGCTTCGTGACGCCGAGCTTCGTGACGCCGAGCTTCGTGACGCTAGGCTAGCTAACCCCAGCGAGCTAACCGCGGCCCACGAACGGCATCCCGGCGGCGGTCACCACTACGGATCCGACATTGGCCGACGCTGGCATGTTGGCCATCATGAGCACCGCGCGGGCAGCGTCCTCCACGGGGAACATCGGCTCCACGCGCCTGCTGCCGTCAGCCTGGAGCGCCCCCGAGCCCACGCCGATGGTGTCCATGATTTCGGTGCGGGTGTTGCCGATATCGATCTGCCCACAGGTTATTCCGAATGGACGCCCGTCCAGCTCGATGCTCTTCGTCAGGCCACTCATCGCGTGCTTGCTCACGGTGTACGCCGCGGACAATGGCCGCGGCGAATGGGCGGAGATGGAGCCGTTGTTGATGATGCGGCCACCTTGCGGTTCCTGGGACTTCATGATCCGGACTGCCTCGGCCGCGCACAGCATGGAGCCGGTGACATTCACGGCCAACGTGGCATTCCATTCGTCTACGCTGATCTCGTCCACTGCCCCGGAAGGACCGAAGATGCCCGCATTGTTGAACAGGACATCAACCCTCCCCCAGCGTTGGCGGGCGGCGGCGAAAAGGCGCGCGACGTCGTCGGGCACTGTCACGTCGCATGGCACCGCAAGCGCCTCCGTGTGGCCTTCGGCCGTCTCGAGAAGCTGCGCTTCCCGCCGTCCGGCGAGGGCAACCCTGTAGCCTTCGGCCAACAGAAGCCGGGCGACTGCCCGCCCGATCCCGGAGCCGGCTCCGGTGACGACGGCGACGCGGGGCCGGGTGGGGATGGTTTCGCTCACGCGGTTCTCCTGTTTGTTGAGCTAGTGCGCGGCGGGAGCATCCGCCGTCGTCGTGGTTGTGACGGTCAGTGGCCAGCCTATGACGGTCTTGGGGCGCGGCGTGGCATACGTTCGGACTTTGGACGTGGACAGCCCCAGACGGACGAGCGACTCGGCGATAGTCACCGAGGCGGCCACTCCATCCACCACCGGCACTCCGCAGCGTTGGCGGATCTGCTCGTCAAGGCCCGCCATGCCGCCGCAGCCGAGGACGATAACCTCTGCCTTGTCGTCACGCACGGCGCGTTCGGCCTGTTCCACAATGGCTTCGACTGCGCGGTCCGGGTATTCCTCGAGTTCCAGGACGGCCATGCCGCTCGCACGGACGGAGGCGCAGCGGGCATCCAGCCCGGCGAGCTTGAGACGGTCCTCGATGAGCGGAACCGCCCGGTCCAGCGTGGTGACGACGGAGTATTTGTGGCCGAGGAACATCGCGGTGCTGGCCGCCGCCTCGGTGATGTCCACCACCGGAACGTCGAGGAGCTCCTGGAGTCCTTCGCGGCCGTGCTCGCCGTAGCCGGCCTGGATGACGGCGTCGAACGGTTCGGGGTAGTTGACCACGCGGTCCATCACGGCGATGGCAGCGAGGTAACTTTCGAAGTTCCCCTCGCAGGAATCGGCGCCGAATCGCGGCGTGAGGCCGATGATCTCGGTGCCGGGAGCCGCGATGCTCCGCGCCTGGGCTGCGATGGAGTCGGTCATGGATTGGGTGGTGTTGACGTTTGCGACGAGGATGCGCATGGCTTGCTCCTGGATTGTGGGCCCGGGGCGGCCCAACTGACTCGCAGTTATTGTCGTTCTGAGGGCTCAAAACGACGTTAACTGCGAGTCAGTTGGGTGCTAGTGGTTGCTGACGACGGCGATCGGCTCGCCGGACACGTCGCTGTGCCGCTGGTTCTTGTCTGCGAGCAGGTAGTAGCACAACGCCCCGATGCCGGCGCCGAAGAACCAAGCGAACGGCGCTGCGGTCTTTAGCGCGGGAAGGAAAGCGATAAGGACTGCGACGACGGCGGCCGGAACCATGGCGGCGATCGCCCGGGGGTTGACGCCCCGCTTGTAGAAGTAGGTCCCGGAGGGATGGTCCGTGTAGAGGTCGAGGATGTTGACCTTGCCCCGACGCAGGAGCCAGTAATCGGCCATCACGACGCCGAACAGCGGGCCGAGCAGTGCGCCGAGTCCGCCGAGGAAGTACACGATGACCAGCGGGTTGTTGTAGAGGTTCCACGGCAGGATGATCAGGCCGATGGTTCCACTGACCCAAGCTGCCTTGCGGAAATTGAGGTGCTTGGGGAAGAGGTTGGTCAGGGCGTAGACGGGCGCCACGAAATTGGCCATGAGGTTCACTGCGATCGTCAGGATCAACAAGGCCAGGCAGGCCAGGACCAGGAAGAGCGTGTTGGGGATGCTCTGCACAATGTCCGAGGGGCTTTCGATAATCTTGCCGTTGATCTTGTACTGGCCGCCGGCCATGATCACGACAATTGCGCCGAACAGGAGCATGTTGATGGGAATGCCCCAGAAGTTGCCACGGACAATCGACTTCCTGGATACCGAAGAACGGGTGAAGTCGCAGAAGTTCAGGACGAAAGTTCCGTAAATGGAGACCCAGAGAGCGCCGCCGGCAAAGATCGTGCGCCACATCTCGCCGCCCTCGAGGCCTTTGATGCCGGACCATTGGATGGCGCCCCCGGCCTCCGCGAACACCCAGATGGCAATGGCCAGCATCGTGGCAAGGATGATGGGCCCGGCAAAGGCTTCATACTTGCGGATCATCTCCATACCGAAGCTGACAATGACCAACTGAACAATCCAGAGCGACACGAAGGCGATCCAACCGAGGGTGGACAATCCCAGGATCGAGTTGGCATCCATGTCCTTCAGTCCGGGGAACATGGCGACGAGCATGACGCGGAGTACTACGGAGGCGAGATAGGTCTGAATTCCGAACCATGCGATGGCTACGGCGCCGCGGACCAGACTGGCCAGCTGCGCCCCGCGGATACCGAAGCTGATCCGGCTCATCACGGGGAAGGGGACTCCGGTTTTCTGGCCCATGAATCCGGAGAAGGTCAGGAGTGTGAACAGCAAAACCGCACCGATGCCGAGGGCAACGAGGATTTGCCATCCACCCAGGCCAAGGGAAAAGAGCCCGATGGCGAATGCATAGTTGCCAAGGCTGTGGACGTCATTGGCCCAGAGGGTGAAGATGCTGTAGCTGGTCCAGCGCCTCCCCTCCTTCTTCGTGGGCGCAAGGTCGAGGTTGTACAGGCTGGGGCTGATGGTCCTGCCTGCTGCGACGGAGGCTACCTCGCAAAGTGTTTCATTTCCTACTGAGGGATGGACGGAGCTGCCTGGCAGCGCGGTCTGCTCCGGGGCCGTGGTGACGCCGACTGGGGGAGTCGCTTGCATCGTGGATCTCCACTTCTTTGTGGTGCTGCAACTAGGCTTCCGAGACACTGCGAGAGGGAATAAAGCTTTTCGTATCGTGGAATCTAGTTATTGAATAGTGGAATAACTGTATGAGCTACGTCACCATTGGTCAAGGGCTCCGCGGCCGACGGCGGTCACAAACGGCAGCCTGGCGCCGAAAAGCCTTGCGGGCACTCGCCTCCGTAACGACAGATTGACGCTGAGCAAGCCCGTGGCTAATCTCAAATTACAGAATTTTATTCTCACATTACGAAATTTCCATGTCGTTTCAGCGAGCACTACAGTGCAAGCGCCCAGACATTCAATGAAGAGAGGTTGGACGTGGCTGCAGGAGAAGAGACCTCACACATCCTTAGCGGGTTGACTTCCCAGCTGCCTGATCGTGATCCGGAAGAGACTGCCGAGTGGGTTGAGTCTTTGGATGCGTTGATCAGGGAGCAGGGCACGGAGCGGGCGCAGTTCATCATGCGTAGCCTGCTTCAGCGGGCGGGTTCGCAGTCGGTCGGGGTACCGATGGTCACGACGACTGATTACGTGAACACGATCCCGGCGGACCAGGAACCGCAGTTCCCGGGCAACGAGGAATTCGAGCGACGGTACCGGGCGTACATGCGCTGGAACGCGGCCGTGATGGTGCACCGGGCGCAGCGGGCCGATATCGGGGTCGGCGGGCATATCTCGACCTATGCCGGTGCCGCGACCTTGTACGAGGTCGGTTTCAATCATTTCTTCCGCGGCAAGGACCACCCCGGCGGCGGAGACCAGGTCTTCTTCCAAGGACACGCGTCCCCGGGCATGTACGCCCGGGCGTTCATGGAAGGCCGGCTCACGGAAGAGGACCTGAACGGGTTCCGGCAGGAAAAGTCCAAACAAGGCCACGCCCTTTCCTCCTACCCCCACCCGCGCCTGATGCCCGCGTTCTGGGAATTCCCCACCGTGTCCATGGGGATCGGCCCGATGAACGCGATCTACCAGGCCCAGTCCAACCGCTACCTGCACGACCGCGGCCTGAAAGACACCAGTGACCAGCAGGTCTGGGCGTTCCTGGGCGACGGGGAAATGGACGAGCCCGAGTCCCGCGGCCTGCTCCAGCTCGCCGCGAACGAGAACCTGGACAACCTGAACTTCGTGATCAACTGCAACCTCCAGCGCCTGGACGGACCGGTCCGGGGCAACGGGAAGATCATGCAGGAACTGGAAGCATTCTTCCGCGGCGCGGGCTGGAACGTGATCAAGGTCGTCTGGGGCCGGGAATGGGACGCCCTCCTGGCCAAGGACACCGACGGGTCCTTGGTGAAGATCATGAACGAAACCGTCGACGGGGACTACCAGACCTACAAGGCCGAGTCCGGCGGGTTCGTCCGCGAACACTTCTTCGGCAAGACCCCGGCCACCAAGGACATGGTCGCGGACCTGGACGACGAACAGATCTGGAACCTCAAACGCGGCGGCCACGACTACCGCAAGGTCTACGCCGCGTACAAGGCCGCGACCGAATTCAAGGGCAAACCCACCGTGATCCTGGCCAAGACCGTCAAGGGCTACGGACTCGGACCCCACTTCGAAGGCCGCAACGCGACCCACCAGATGAAGAAACTCACCATGGAAGACCTCAAAGCCTTCCGGGACCACCTGCGCATCCCCATCACCGACGAACAACTCGACACCGACCTCTACCGGCCCCCGTACTACCACCCCGGCCCCGACGCCCCGGAAATCCGGTACATGATGGAACGCCGCGCCGCCCTGGGCGGGCCCGTGCCCGAACGCCGCCACACCCACACCCCCGTCACCCTGCCCGAGGCCACCTCCTACGACGTCGCCAAACGCGGCTCCGGCAAACAACAAGCCGCCACCACCATGGCCTTCGTGAGGCTCCTGAAAGACCTCATGCGGGACAAGAACTTCGGGAAACGCTTCGTCCCGGTCGTCCCGGACGAATCACGCACCTTCGGCATGGACGCGTTCTTCCCCACCGCGAAAATCTACAACCCCAAGGGCCAGAACTACCTCTCCGTGGACCGGGACCTCGTCCTGGCCTACAAGGAATCCCCCATGGGACAACTCATCCACCCCGGCATCAACGAAGCCGGCGCCGTCGCCGCGTTCACCGCCGCCGGCACCGCCTACGCCACCCACGGCGAACCCCTCGTGCCGATCTACGTGTTCTACTCCATGTTCGGCTTCCAACGCACCGGCGACGCCTTCTGGGCCGCCGCGGACCAAATGACCCGCGGCTTCATCATCGGCGCCACCGCAGGACGGACCACCCTCACCGGCGAAGGACTCCAACACGCCGACGGCCACTCCCCCATCCTGGCCTCCACCAACCCCGCCGTCCGCACCTACGACCCCGCCTACGGCTACGAAATCGGCCACATCATCCGCCACGGACTCGAAACCATGTACGGACCGGACTCCCAAGACCGCAACCTCATGTACTACCTCACCGTCTACAACGAACCCATCAACCAACCCGCGGAACCGGAAAACCTCGACACCGAAGGCCTCCTCAAAGGCATCTACCTCCTCTCCCCCGCGGAACCAACACAACAACACAACAACCGGCCCCGCGCCCACATCCTGGCCTCCGGCGTCTCCGTCCCCTGGGCCATCGAAGCCCAACACATCCTCGCCACCGACTGGGCAGTCTCAGCCGACGTCTGGTCCGTGACCTCCTGGAACGAACTCCGACGCGACGGACTCGCCGCCGAAGAACACGCCTTCCTGAACCCCGGCGAAGAACCCCGCACCCCCTTCCTGACCCAACAACTCGCCAACGCCACCGGACCCGTCATCGCCGTCACCGACTACATGAAAGCCGTCCCCGACCAAATCCGCCAATTCATCCCCAACGAATTCGCCTCCCTCGGCGCCGACGGCTTCGGCTTCTCCGACACCCGCCAAGCCGCCCGCCGCTACTTCAAAAACGACACCCACTCCATCGTCACCAAAACCCTCCAACTCCTCGCCGCCAGAGGCGAAGTCGACCCGAGCGCGCCGTCGTACGCCATTGACCGGTACAAGTTGCTGGACGTCACCGCCGGAACCACCGGCGGGGCAGGGGGCGAAAGCTAGGACGCAGCAATAAAAAATCGGCGGTGGCGCCCTATGAGCGCCACCGCCGATTTTGTTATTGCGCTCCGAGCGAGCGGTGATCCACCACGAATCCTGTGGCGGCATTCTCCCTGACTGCATGGATTCCGGCCACGAGGGCCGCGATATCCGGGAACTTGGGCGACACCGCCACTACGGTTCCATCATCGGCTTTGAGCCGGAATCGAAAGGATTGCTCCCCTGTTGCCAAGATTTCGAAAATGCCAGACATAAACCCTCTTTCCACCGCGGATGCCTCGTTGCATCCCTTCCGATGACCACTGACTCTCGTAAAGTCCCTAAGAGAATATCCGGCATGGGAGTGTCCCAGAAGGCCTACCCACGGGTAATATTCAACCTTTATCGGTAGACGTATCTCGGAAAGAAAAGTAAGGTCAGAGGCCCATGGATAGGGTGAACCCATGAACGTTACCAGCCCCGCCTCCACCACCGGTGTGCTGTTGGCCGGGGGCGCAGGGACGCGCTTGGGCCTGGGTCCCAAAGCCTTGCTGCCGTACCGCGGCCACACCTTGGTGGAGGTACTTGCCAAGACCTTGCTCGACGGCGGTTGCCATGAGGTAGTGGTGGTGCTTGGAGCCGGAGCCGAGGAAGTCCGTCGCGCCACGGACTTGGCGAAGTACCTCGTGGTCGACAACCCGGAGTGGGCGTCCGGCATGGCCGGCTCGTTCCGGACAGGTCTTGCCGCTGCGGCCGACGGCCACAACGTCCTGGTGGCGTTGGTGGACCAGCCCGGGGTGACCCCCGCCGTCGTCGCCCGGCTGTTGGCCGCACACCGACCCGGCCGCGTGACAGCAGCGGGATACCCGGAAGCCGGCGCTGCGGAATCCGCGTTCGAGAGTGGCCATACCGCGAAACTCCGGCGCGGCCATCCCTTGATCATCGACGCGGCCCTTCGCGCCGAGGTGGCCGGGTCCGCAGTCGGGGACGCGGGAGCGCGGCGCTTCCTCACAGCGCACCCCGGTTTGGTGGATGTCGTGGACTGCAGCGACCTCGCCGACGGAGCGGACGTGGACACGAAGGACCAGCTGCGCCTCCTCAGCGACCAGCCACCCAACTAACTAGCAGTTGTTGTCGCTAAAACCCCTCAAAACGACGTTAAATGCGAGTTAGTTGGGTGGGGGCGGCGTCCTTGAGCGCCAGATAGATCTTGTCCCGGGCGATGGGGAGCGAGGCGAACCTCACCCCGGTGGCGTTCCGGATCGCGTTGGCCAGTGCGGGTGCCACGGGGTTGAACGGACTCTCGCTCATGGACTTCGCACCGAGCGGCCCCATCCGGTCGTTCGTTGCCGCAAAATAGACCTCGCTGCGTGGCACGTCCGCGAAAGAAGGAATGTGATACTGCCGGAGGATGTCGGTGGTGACCTTGCCAGCGTCGTTCACGCGGACTTCCTCGTACAGGGCGACACCCAGCGCTTGGGCGATCCCGCCTTCGATCTGACCACGGCATTGCCGCGGATTGACCACGACGCCGGCATCGGCCGCCTGCACGCTTTGCAGGATCCGTAGCTCCCCCGTGCCGGTGTTCACGGCCACCCGGAACCCGTGGACGTTGAACGCGACCGAACGTGGGGTGCCTCCCCAACGGCCCTCAGTGGCGAGTTCCATGCCCTGCTGTTGCGCGGCGTCGAACACCTCCTTCAGCGTCACGAGCCGCTCACCGCAGCGCACCGCAGATTCCTCAAGCACACAGTCTGCCTCCGCAACACCCGCGAGCGCGGCCGCCGCAGCCCGGATCCGGAGTGCGAGCTCCTGCGCCGCGAGGAGGGTGGCCTGGCCAGCCACCACAGTGCCAGCGGAGCCGAACGCGCCGGTATCGTGTTCCACGAGGTCCGTGTCGGACTGGCGCACGGCCACCTGCGAAGCGCCGGTGCAAAGGGCCGTCGCGGCCAGTTGGGCGTGGACCGTGGTGGTGCCGTTGCCGAACTCGGCGGTCCCGACGGCGGCGTCGAACGTGCCGTCCGGAAGGAGCCTGAGGCGCGTGTGGGCGAAGTGGCCGCGCGGCGGAACGGTATCGATCATGGACAGCGCGGAGCCGACGCCGGTGACCCACCCCGGGCCGAAGTTGTCCAGGCCGGCGTCCCGGTAGCGTTTCTCGCCCCGCTCGAGCGCATCACGGACCAACGCCACGCACTGGTCCAGGCCGTAGCTGCCGTAAAAGACGTCCTCTTCCGGTTCCGGGTTGGTGGAGAGCATATGGTCACCGGGCCGGACCATGTTCTTGAGGCGGAAGTCCAGCGGATCCATGCCGATTCCAACAGCGAGCTCGTCCACGGCGGATTCGATCGCGAAGATCATCTGGCTCAAGCCGTAACCGCGGAAGGCCCCGGCCGGAACGGTGTTGGTGTAAACAGCCTGTGCGTCCACCTTCTTGTTCGCGCAGTTGTAGACAGCCAAGGACTCCCCGCAACCGTGGAACATGACTCCGGGCGCATGGTTTCCGTACGCCCCCGTGTTGGTGACCACGTCCAACTGCAGCGCCGTCAGACGGCCGCCGCGGCTGGTTCCGGCTTTGACCTTGATGGTGAAGGGGTGGCGCGTGGTGGTGGCAGTGAATTGTTCGGTGCGGGTGAACTCCACTTGCACAGGCCGGCGCAGCTTAAGGGCCGCCATTGCCACGAGGTCCTCGGTGAGCACTTCCTGCTTGCCGCCGAAGCCACCGCCTACCCTGCCGGCCACCACCCGGATGCGGGCCTCGGGGAGATCGAACACGCGGGCCAGGGTGCGCCGGACCAGGAAGGGGACTTGGCTGGAGGAACGCACCACGAGCCGGTCCTCCCCGGGGTTCCCGGCAGCTTCAATCCAAGCGATGGAGGCATGCGTTTCCATGGCGACGTGCTGCACCCGCTGGGTTTGATACGTGTTCTCATGGATGAAGTCGGCCTCGGCGAACCCGGCTTCGACGTTCCCGAGCTCGGAATGGGCCTCCGCCACGACGTTGTCCTGCGGGCGGGATATGCGGGCCGACTCCGCATCCTTCTCCCCGTGGATCGCAGGCGCACCTGGCAGCAACGCGTCCTGCGGCGAGAAGACGGCGTCGAGGAGTTCGTACTGCACCTTGATGGCCCGCGCTCCGGCTTCCGCTGCGCCCACGGATTCGGCGACGACGGCGGCAACCCGCTGGCCGATAAAGCGCACCACGTCGTCGAGGACCCTGGTGTCGTCAGGATCATCGGTGTAAATCTCGTGCTGTGCTGTCGAGAACAGTTGGGCCGGCGCATCCTCGTGGGTGAACACGGCGACGACGCCCGGAACCTGGAGGGCCGCCGTCGTATCGATCGAGACAATCCGGGCGTGCGCGTGGGGCGAGCGCAGCAGTTTGAGGTGGAGCAGTCCCGGGAGCTGCTCCGCCGGTACGTCGAGGGTGTAGCGGGCTGTGCCCGTGACGACGGCGTGGCCTGCCGGGGCGGGGACGTCGTCGCCGAGCTGGCCGGAGGAGGCCAGAGCTGCCGTACCGCCGTCGGAGGTGTCTTGCCCGTTGCGGGCGACGCCGCACACAGCGTCCGCAATGGAGCGGTAGCCTGTGCAGCGGCACAGGTTTCCCTTGAGGCTGCGCGGCAGGTTGGCCTTTTGTTCCTCGTCGAAGGTGGCGGCAGTCATCATCATGCCTGCTGTGCAGAAGCCGCACTGGAAGCCCTGGTTCTCCAGGAACTGCTGCTGCACGGGATGTAGCTCTTCCCCACCGGACACTCCCGCACCGGACAACCCCTCGATGGTGGTAATCGTGTGCCCCTCGGCGCGGATGGCCGGATAGATACAGCTATGCACGGGTTTGCCGTCCACATGGACGGTGCAGGCACCACAGTCCCCGCCGTCGCACCCTTTCTTGACGCCGAAGTTCCCCTGTTCGCGCAGGAACGTCCGCAGGCACTGGCCCGGGCGGGGTGCGGCCTCGGCGGCCGTTCCGTTGATCTCGATTGCCATGCTCAGGCGTCCTTCTGCTGTTCTGTGTCGAATGATGCTGCTTGGGTGGACGGTTGGGGTGACGTGGCGTGCGGCGGCCAAAAATCGCCCGAGACCGCGAATTGCGCTTCGTCTGAAGTCCGGCTGAGCAGCTCCGCACGGATCTCCTCGGCAAGCCGGAAGGTCATGTCACGGCGCCATTCCGGCAGCCCGTGGATGTCGTCGTGGTACAGCTCGGTGGGGATGGAGCGTTCGACGGCGGCGGCCAGCTGGCCGGCGTCCGGCAGCTCAGCTGCGGCGAACCGCAGCTGCACGGGCCGCTTGGTGGCAGCGGTGACGGTGAGGACCAGACTGCCATCGGCGTCGAGTCTTCCGATGAGCAGCACTCCGGAGCGCCCGAGGTTGCTGAGCGAGAGCCGGCGAAAAGCGACCCGAGCAGAAAGGGACGACGCCGGCAGCTGGATGCTGCGCAGGAGCTCGCCGGGTGCCAGGCAGTTCTTTCCGTCTCCGGTCACGAATTCGGCCACCGGAATAGTGCGGCTGCTGCCGTGCCGGCCAAGGATGGTGGCCGTGGCATCCAAGCCGGCGCACAGCGAAATCATGGGACCCGCCGGGAGCGAAGTGCACAGATTGCCGCCAACGGTGGACATGTTCCACACCTTGAAAGAAGCGACGAACGAATCACAACACGGACGGAACATGTCCAGTCCCGGCCAGTCGCGTCCCGCCACGGCGTGCGACGCCGGGAGCGCGTACAGCTCCGCGACGGTGCAGGTGGCAGCCAGCTCGATGCCGTCGTCGCTCACGGTCACGGCGGGCCACCCGGCATGGCCGAGGTCCAGCAACCGCTTCAGTGGTTCTTCGGTAGACACGGGGCTGCCGTAGGAGAACAGGACTGTGCCGCCGGCAAGCCAGGCGTCGCCGTCGCGCCATTGGCCCGGATCGGTGGTGGCAACCACGGCTTCAATGGTGTTCATGTCCATGGGTTCACCTTGCTGTCTTCCACAGTGCAGTTCGCGGGGGTGCGTTGGTGGATCGGGCCTGCGCCGTCCTTGAGGGAACCCCAGCCGGAAGCAGCTCGAGGTGTTCGCGGAGCACGGGAAACGAGGATCTCGGCCGTGATGGAGACCGCCACCTCGGCGGGAGTGACGGCACCGAGGTCCAGCCCGATCGGCGAATGCAGGCGTTCGAGCTCCACGGCCGTGGCACCCCGAGCGGCAAGCGCATCGATCCGCTGCCGGTGGCTCCGCCGCGAACCCATGGCTCCCACATACGCCAGGCCCAGGCCAAGGGCGGTTTCCAGCAGTGGAAGGTCGAACTTGGGATCGTGGGTCAGCACGCATACGACCGTGCGGGGATCGATCCGGCCAGCGGCTGCTTCTGCGGCCAGGTAGCGGTGCGGCCAGTCGGTGACGAGATTGTCGGCGGCGAGGAACCGGTCTTGGCCCGAAAACGCGGGCCGGGCATCGCAGAGGGTGACCTCGTAGCCCAGGAGCTTCCCGGCGGGGAGCAGTGCCGCGGCGAAGTCGTTGGCACCAAAGATGAGCATGCGGGGTGCGGGCAAGCGGCTTTCCACGAAGACGGTAATGGATTCGGCTTCCGGCGCGGCGCCCCCGCAGCCTTCGTCCGGGGCCACGCGTACGAGCCCTGCGCGGCCACCCTGCAGGAGCGGATCGAGCTGCGCTGCCGCACGGATCACGGCGGCATCCCCGCCAAGCAGCGCAGAGAGTTCCGGTGAACCTTCGGCGGAAAAGTGCACCGGATCAAGGACCACCACGGCGCCTCCTGCAGCGTCGAGCCTGCGGATGAGTGCCGCGGAAGACGGCCGGCCGTTCACGGCACCCAGCAAAGCCAGGTCCAGGCCGGCGGCGCTGGTTGATTGGATTGGCTGGATGTGTACTTCCAGCTCGCCGCCACAGCTGAGCCCGACGGCGAATGCGTCCTCGGCGCTGTAGCCGAACCACTCAAGGCGGCTGCCGCCGTCGCGCATTGCTTCAAGGGCGGCGTCCACCACGGCGCCTTCCACGCATCCTCCGGAGAGGCTGCCGAGGACATCGCCGGATTCGGAGACCAGCATGGATGTGCCGAGGGGCCTGGGCACGGAGCCTTCCGCGGCCACGATCGTGGCGACGGCGCAGCGCTGGCCGGAGACCGCAGGCCGCCATGTGCCCAGAGAAGGCATCAAATCCAGCATGGCGCCACTTCCTTTACCGCGGTCCCGGGCCGGAGGCCCGCCCGGGGCAGTGTGCGATCTTGACTCATATTCTCATTCCTTGCGTCTGTACAGGAGGGCTTCGGGTAAACAAACAGCCCGTTGGGTGAAGAGGACCGGGGCGGGCCTCTCATTTCCCACCCCGGTCCTGGGCGGAGCAGCCGCGCTTTGCCGCCGTCCGCCGTCGTCGTCCGTCCTGTGCGGTTGGAGAGCGATCGGCGGACGCCTATTCATTGCGGTGAAGCGCGGCCGGACCGCCGTCTCAATGGCCCGCTATCCTAGGTCACGATCCCAAGAGGGTGCTGATCGGCCCGCGGGCAAAGTAGATCAGGAAGCCCAGGGTCACCACCCACATGAGCGGATGGACCTTCTTGCCCTTGCCCGATGCCGCGTGGATCACGGACCAGGAGATGAACCCGACGCCGATGCCGTTGGCGATTGAGTACGTCAGGGGCATGGTGACGATGGTCAGGAAGGCCGGCAGGGCCACCGAGAACTTGGAGAACTTGATCTCGCGGATCTGTGCCATCATCATGGCTCCCACTACCACCAAGGCTGCGGCTGCGACCTCGAGCGGAACCACGCTTGTGAGCGGGGTCAGGAACATCGAGCCCAGGAACAACAGGCCCGTGACCACCGAAGCCAGGCCGGTGCGGGCACCTTCGCCAATGCCGGCAGCGGAATCGATGTACACGGTGTTTGACGAGCCCGACGTCGCGCCGCCGGCTACCGCGCCCAGGCCTTCGACGATGAAGGCCGACTTCAGTTTGGGGAACGTGCCGTCTTTGTAAGCCACGCCGGCGCTCTTGGCGAGACCGGTCATGGTGCCCATGGCGTCGAAGAAATTGGTGAACACGAGCGTGAACACCAGCATCGTGGCCGCCAGCCCGCCGATCCGGGTGAACGAGCCGAAGAGGTCGAAATGGCCCACCAGGCTGAAGTCCGGGGCGGAGACCAGCTGGCCGGACAGTACCGGAGTATTGAGGTGCCAGCCACCGGGATTGGCGGCGCTGCCAGCTCCGATGTGCATGACGGCCTCGACGACGGCGGCGAGGACCGTGGTGGCGACGATTCCGATCAGGAGGCCGCCTTGGATCCTGCGGGCCACGAGGATACCCATGACCAACAGACCGACGATGAAAACGAGGGTGGGGATGGAGGTGATGGAACCATCCGTGCCGAGCTGAACCGGGGGTCCGCCTTTGGTGGGGCGGACGAAGCCGGAGTCGACGAAGCCGATGAAGGCGATGAACAGGCCGATGCCGACGGTGATGGCGGCCTTGAGCTCCTTGGGGACAGCCTTGAAGATCGCAGTCCGGGCACCCGTGACGCCGAACAGGACAATCAGGATGCCGTTGATGACCACCAGGCCCATGGCTTCCGGCCAAGTGACTTCGTGGATGACGGCGACTGCCAGGAACGAGTTGATGCCCAAGCCCGCGGCGAGCCCGAACGGCAGGTTCGCGATCAGGCCGAAGAGGACGGTCATGACACCGGCGGTCAGGCCGGTGACCGCCCCCACTTGCGCTGCGGACAACCATCCGCCAGCAACGTCCGTGGGCGCGTTCTGGGCCGAGAATCCGCCCAGGATCAGGGGGTTGAGGATCACGATGTAGGCCATCGTGAAGAACGTGACGATGCCGCCGCGGAATTCGCGGGCCAGGGTGGAGCCACGTTTGGTGATCTGGAAGAAACCGTCCAGGAAGGAGTTCGACGCCGGGGGCTTGGGGCTGCTCCCCCGCTGTGCCAGTCCGGTTGCCGCGGGCTTTTCGCGTGCCTCTGTCTGCCCTGCGCCGGAGGGCGCAGCCTGCTTTTCAGTTGCCGTTCGCATTTCTGCGGGGTCCAGGATTGTCATTTCAGCCACCGGGCCCTAGTAGTCAATCCTGGAGTCAAGCGTGTTCCAGGTGTTGAACGGTTCCAGGATGGCCGGCGCCTGGGGGTCGCCCAGCTCCAGCTTGGTGACCGGCATGAGCTTGTCCCGGTCCTCGTTCTCGAAGTATTCGTAGAAGACGGCGTCGTCGAAGCCGACGGACGCGGCGTCGTGCCGGTCGGCTGCGAAAACCACGTTGCCGATGCGTGCCCAGAGGGCCGAGGCCAAGCACATGGGGCATGGCTCGCAGCTCGTGTAGAGGGTGGCTCCGCTGAGATCGAAGGTGCCGAGCTCGCGGCAGGCATTGCGGATGGCGGTGACCTCGGCGTGCGCCGTGGGGTCGTTGCTTGCGGTGACCCGGTTGACGCCTTCGAAGGCGCGGCCGTCCGCGGTGACAATGACGGCGCCGAACGGCCCGCCGCTGTTGAGGACATTGGCTGTTGCCAGCTCAATGGAGGTGGCCAGAAATTGTTCGGCCGTGACGGTGGTACTCATGTGCGACTTCCTTAGTGCGGAGGAAGCCTGTAACCAGGGAGGCATCTGAACATGACAGACCAGTGCTGCGATTACCAGGCTTCAGCATGTGCTTTTGAAGGTTTCGCCTGGTACATAGCTTCCCGGAGCCCGGGTGCCCGCCTTTGGCAAATTGAGATTAGCACCGGAGATGTGAGCCGCGCCATAGGTTCTGGAAAAAAAATTTCGAGATGCGAAATTTGCGGCCGGGTGCCGAGTGCCGGCGCCGGTCACATTGACGCGCTTCAGCGAGCCACCTACGCTGGGTGCCACCGGCAGGGTTGACCTCCGGAACCTGGATCAGCAGACAGGAACCACTGAGCTGGAACGCAACTACGCCGACCAGTCAAGGATTCCCATGTCCCCGAAATCCGATTTCCAGCCAGCAGCCCCAGCAACGGATCCAAGCCCTCACCGACTCTGGATCAAGAACCCCCTCGCAGCTTTCACCGCCAACGGACTCGACGCCGGCGGCGGCATCGTGGTCAGCCGCGGCAAAATCGCCGAGCTCGTCCCCGCCGGAAAGCAACCTTCCGCACCCTGCCATGAAACCTTCGACGCCGGGCGCCATGTCCTGCTGCCCGGGCTCATCAACACGCACCACCACTTCTACCAAACGCTCACGCGCGCCTGGGGCCCGGTGGCCAACGCGCCACTGTTCCCTTGGCTGCAGAACCTCTATCCCGTCTGGGCCCGCCTCACCCCGGACAGCCTGGAGCTTGCCGCCAAAGTGGCCCTCGCGGAACTGCTGCTCTCCGGCTGCACCACCGCAGCCGACCACCACTACCTCTTCCCCGCGGGACTCGAGGACGCGATCGATGTTGAGGCCGGCGTCGTGCGTGAACTCGGCATGCGCGCCATGCTCACCCGCGGGTCCATGACGCTGGGCGAGGACGACGGCGGCCTGCCGCCGCGGTCCACCGTGCAGCGCCCGGAGGTGATCCTGGCGGACAGCGAAAGGCTGATCGGGAAGTACCACGAACGCGGAGACGGGGCGGTCATCCAAATTGCCTTGGCCCCTTGTTCACCGTTCTCAGTGACCAGGGAGATCATGGCCGAGAGCGCCGCCATGGCCGAACGGCTGGATGTCCGGCTCCACACGCACCTCGCCGAAACCGTCGACGAGGAAGATTTTTGCCGCGAGATGTTCGGGCTGCGCACCGTGGACTACCTGGACAGTGTGGGCTGGCTTGGCAAGCGAACCTGGCTTGGTCACGGCATCCATTTCGACGACGACGAGATCGCCCGGCTGGGTGCCGCGGGCACCGCCGTCGCGCACTGCCCGACGTCGAACATGCGGCTCGCGTCCGGCACCGCAAGGGTGTTGGAACTCGAGGCCGCCGGGGTTCCGGTGGGGCTGGGAGTGGACGGCTCGGCGTCGAACGATGCTTCCAACATGATCCTCGAAGCGCGGCAAGCGCTATACCTCCAGCGGCTCCGCTATGGCGCGGACGTCCCCGTGGAGAGAGCCCTCGGCTGGGCGACGCGGGGATCCGCCGCAGCCCTGGGCAGGACGGACATTGGCCAGATCGCCCCCGGAATGCAGGCTGACCTTGCCATGTTCACGCTGGACGGGCTGCGATTCTCCGGCAGCCACGATCCCATCGCGGCATTGTTGCTCTGCGCGGCGGACCGCGCCGACCGCGTCATGGTGGGCGGCAAGTGGCGCGTGGTGGACGGCCGGATTCCGGATCTGGACATCCCGGAACTTATTGCCAAACATACAGCCGCCGCACAGAAAATCATCAGAGGTTTGGAGTAGCCTCTCGATTAGGTCGTAGATCAGGAGGCATATCATGACCGTCCCCCAGCACAACACGCCGACCCCTCCAGGCTGGTACCCGGACCCCTCAGGCTCAGGGCAACTACGGTGGTGGGACGGCAACGCCTGGACCGGAACCGCGTGGAATCCACCGGGACAAGCCGCGGCCGCCCAGACGGGGTTAGGCCAGCCCGGCGCAGGTCAGCCCGGCACAGGTCAGCCCGGTGCAGCGTGGCCCTCGGCCGCGCGGCCAGGACAATACGGGGGGCCAGGACAATACGGGGGGCCTGGACAATTCGCCGGGCCCGGGCAATATGGGGGGCCCGGGCAATACGCGGGCCCGATCCAGCCCACGCCACGCCCGGAAATCGGCAAGCAGACCCCGGTCTACAACCCATTCATCTGGCTCGTAACGCTGCTGCCGGTGATCACGCTGATCATCCTGCTTATCTGGAACCCGGTCTTCCATCTGCGGTATGCGGGCGCCAGACGTGTGCCGGTCCTCGATCCCGGCTCCTTCGGCGTTCCATACTTCCTGCTCATCGCCACTGGTTGGCTCATCTACGGGGTCAGCGTTCTCTTGTCTTACCTCGACTGGCAAAAGCTGCAAAGGGACGGTGTGGTCCGCCCCTTCCACTGGGCATGGGCTTTCCTCGGCGCGGGAGTCTACGTGGTGGGCCGCTCCGTGATCGTCCACAAGGTCGCCCCACAGCGCGGACTCGCGCCGGTTTGGGCACTGATTGGCCTGTTTGCTCTGGGCTTCATCCTGGTGGCCGTCAAAGTGAGCATGATTGCTTCGACCATCGCCAGGGCCATGACTATGTAGATTCCCCCGGCTGACGTTCTGTCACGGAACGCAAAGCGGCGGGCGGCACCACCCCGAGAGGGGTCAGTGCCGCCCGCCTTTTGGCTCTGTTGCGAAGAGTCATTCATCCCCAGGGGCAGGCGCCCTAGGAACGCTGTTGGCCGAAGGCCGGAATTGCGCGCAGCCATCGCGAGAATGTCCCGGGCTTGCGGTCACAGTCGGCCGGAATGTAAAAGTCAGGATCCGTAGCGCCGAACGGCAGGTACAGTTCCTGGCCGGGCGCCGGGAATTCGACCACGTTGTTCTTATCCTGCGAGTCCATCTGTCCTCCTCGTTCATACGTTCAAGTTATCTGTGGCGATGCGCACCGAGACTCTCAGACATGAGAGTCATTCCGCATCTTGGAAAAGTTTTTTTGTTATATGGAAAATACTAAAGCCCTCCCGAAATCCCGTCAAGAGGCGCCCGCCGGACCGCGCTCCCGCCGTCGGACAGTGGCGGTCACATTCGGAAAGTAGATAACGATTCTCCAAGGGTGATGTACACCACTAGCAAACATGGGCTACGCTTTTTTCAATTCGTGGCGCAGGTCACGTAACCTGGGAGCAGCAGGCAGGGTCGTAATGAGCTGGCATCAACGGATGCCGGCTCTTTTTTGTTGGGTCGGCTCCACCAGAAACGCGTATGAAACACGCGCTTAATTTCATTGGTGGACCTTAGTGTTTCCACCTCATAGAAGTTGGGATATGACCATGAGCAACAACATCGTCCTCGGCGACAACCAGTACGGCAAGGCAGAAGTCCGCGTCGTCAAAGTCACCCGCGATACCGACCGCCACCAGATCGAAGACCTTAACGTCACGTCGCAATTGCGTGGCGACTTCCAGGCTGCGCACCTCCAAGGCGACAACGCACACATCGTCGCCACGGACACCCAGAAGAACACCATCTACGCCTTTGCCCGTGACGGCATCGGCTCCCCCGAGGCCTTCCTCCTGCGCCTGAGCGAACACTTCACCTCGGGCTTCGAGTGGGTCACCGGCGGCCGGTGGGAAGCCGAGGCCTACACCTGGGACCGCATCCAAGCCCACGGCTCCGAACACGACCACAGCTTTGTCCGCAAGGGTCAGGAAGTCCGCACCGCCGTCGTGGTCCGCGAAGGCAACACCACGCACGTCATTTCCGGCCTCAAGGACCTGACCGTCCTCAAGACCACGCAGTCCGGCTTCGTGGGTTATCCCCGCGACCGGTACACCACGCTGCCCGAAACCACGGACCGCATCCTCGCCACCGACGTTTCGGCCCGCTGGCGCTACAGCACCGGCCTGGACCTTGCCGGGACGGACTTCAACAAGAGCTACGAGGACATCAAAGCCCTGCTCCTGGAGGGTTTCACGGAGAACTACTCCCACGCCCTGCAGCAGACCCTTTTCGACATGGGCAAGAAGGTCCTCGAAGCCCACAGCGAAGTGGACGAGATCAAGTTCTCCATGCCCAACAAGCACCACTTCCTGGTGGACCTTAGCCCGTTCGGCCTCGACAACCCCAACGAGGTCTTCTTCGCCGCTGACCGCCCGTACGGCTTGATCGAAGCCACGGTCCAGCGCGACGACACCACGCCTGCCCCCATCGCCTGGAGCGGCATCGCCGGATTCTGCTAAGCCCCCAGCCCCCGGGTACCCGCCCAACTGACTCGCAGTAAGTGTCGTTTTGGAGCGTCAAAGCGACATCAAATGCGAGTCAGTTGGGCGGCCGTACCCAAAACTCAACATTTGTTAGCCAGACATTGTTAGCCAGACAAAGACGTCTGCCATGAACCAAGAGAGTCTGCCATGAACATCAAGAAGAAGACCCCTCCCGCAGAGCCCGTGCCGGCCCGGCCCGAGGACAAGCGCCTCTCGATCGGGAGCACATTCGCCTACGGCTTCCAGCACGTTTTGACCATGTACGGCGGGATCATCGCTCCGCCGCTCATCATTGGAGCGGCGGCAGGCATGTCCTCGCAGGATATCGGCCTCCTGATCGCGGCCTGCCTCTTCGTCGGCGGCCTCGCCACCATCCTGCAGACCATCGGCATCCCCTTCTTCGGATCGCAGCTGCCGCTGGTCCAGGGAGTGTCCTTCGCCGGCGTTTCCACCATGGTGGCGATCGTCAACGGGGGCGGCGGGATCCAAGCGGTGTTCGGCTCGGTCATGGTGGCCTCCTTGATCGGGCTGGTCATCACCCCCCTCTTCTCCAAGATCATCAAATTCTTCCCGCCCGTCGTCACAGGTACAGTCATCACCACTATCGGGCTAACCCTCATGCCGGTTGCAGCCAACTGGGCCATGGGCGGCAACAGCACCGCGCCCAACTACGGCAGCGTGGCGAATATCGGCCTCGCCGCGGCCACGATGGGAATCGTCCTGCTTCTCAGCAAGATCGGCAATGCGGCCATCTCGCGCTTGTCCATCCTGCTTGCCATGGTGATCGGAACCATCATTGCCCTCGCCACGGGAATGGCTGATTTCTCCAAGGTCGGCCAGGGTCCGGTGGTGGCCTTCCCCACCCCCTTCGCCTTCGGCGCCCCAACCTTCGAGATCGCCTCAATCGTCTCCATGCTGATCGTCATCCTGGTCACCCTGACCGAGACCTCGGCGGACATCATCGCCGTCGGCGAAATCGTGGGAACCAAGGTCGATTCCAAGCGCATCGGCAACGGCCTTCGAGCGGACATGCTCTCCAGCGCCGTCTCGCCGATCTTCAATTCCTTCACCCAGAGCGCCTTTGCCCAGAACGTCGGCCTCGTGGCAATCACCGGCATCAAGAGCCGCTTCGTGGTGAGCGCCGGCGGACTCATCCTGGTGGTGCTCGGTGTGCTGCCCGTCCTGGGCCGGGTCGTCGCGGCGGTTCCGACGCCCGTCCTGGGCGGCGCCGGCGTCGTACTCTTTGGAACCGTGGCCGCCAGCGGTATCCGGACGCTCTCCAAGGTGGAGTACCGCAACAACATGAACCTGATCATCGTGGCTGCATCCATCGGCTTCGGCATGATCCCGATCGCGGCCCCGAAATTCTACGACCAGTTCCCTGCGTGGTTTAGCACGATCTTCCACTCAGGCATCAGCTCGGCGGCCCTCATGGCAATCCTTCTCAATGTCCTGTTCAACCACTTCAAGGCCGGCAACTCGGACAACCAGTCGGTGTTCGTGGCAGGGACGGGACGCGTGGTCAGCGAAGCGGACATTGCCTGCCTCGCGCACGGCGACCGTTTCGAGAACGGCAAGCTGATCGACGCCGAAGGCAAGGAAGTGCCGCTCAAGTCAACCACCCCAACCACCGCCGTCGAGCACTGACGGCTCTTAATCGCAAATGCCGCCCCACACACGTGTCGGGCGGCATTTGCGTCAGCGTTTCCGCGCGAACAGGCAGCTAATGCCCCTACTTCGCAAGAAAAGGGGCAACAACTGCCAGTTCGCGCGAGAAAGGCGCGAAAAGGGGGCGCTAGTTCTGGTTCAGCTCGTCGGAAATCGCCTGCGCTGCTTCGCGAAGGAGAGGAACCGCACGGTCGGCAAAGTGCTGGTCTACACGGGACACCGGTCCGGAAACGGAGATAGCCGTCGGCGTGGGCGCATTGGGGACGGCCATCGCGAAGCAACGGACGCCGACCTCCTGCTCTTCCTCGTCGATCGAATAGCCACGTTCGCGGATCCGGTTCAAGTCAGCAAGGAGGGAATCGATGTCCCCGATGCTCTTTGCCGTGGGAGTGGGCATGCCCGTGCGGGCCACGATGCCGCGGACCACCTCGTCATCCAGCTGGGCCAGGATGGCCTTGCCGACGCCGGTGTCGTGCGTATGGGCCCGACGGCCCACCTCGGTGAACATGCGCATTGAGTGCAGGGATGGAACCTGGGCCACGTAGATGACCATGTCGGAATCCAGCACAGCCATGTTGGACGTCTCGCCGAGCCGGTCCACGAGTGACTTCAGCTGGGGACGCGCCAAGGCTCCGAGCTGCTTGCTGGCCCCCTCTCCCAGCCGAATGAGCCGGGGGCCCAGGGCGTAGCGACGATTAGGCAGTTGCCGGATGTAGCCGAGGGACACCAAGGTGCGCAGCAGGCGGTGGATGGTGGGGAGCGGCAGGTCTGTTGACGACGACAGCTCGCTCAACGTCACGTCTCCGCCGGCGTCGGTGATGAGTTCCAGCAGTTCGAAGACGCGCTCGACGGACTGCACGCCTCCCGAGGGCTTTTCAGCCATTCCGTTGTCTCCTATGGCTCGGAATCTGACAACTCTTATCCGCATCGTGAAAAGAATTGCTTAGAACACTCAAGATACAGCACGCGACGCCGGAATGCTTACCCACACAACGAGGGCTTGTGTTTCCACTTTGTAGATAATAATATCCATAATACGAAAACATTCGTTTGAGCGGAGGCCCGTTACGGGCCTGTACGAGGAGGAAATTCAATGGCGAACCCGAGCCCCGGAAATTCGATCACCCTGCGCGTCGCCGCGCCGTCGAGCTTCACCGCCACAAGCGAGCTGGCGGCGGCCGTCGCTGCCGCAGGCGCAGCCGTCACCGCGCTGGACGTGAGCGAGTCCCACCACGACACCCTGGTTGTCGACGTCACGTGCAACACAACAGACGAAGACCACGCAAACCGCGTCAAAGACGCCCTCAACGCGCTCGACGGCGTCACCGTCCAGCACGTCTCGGACCGCACCTTCCTCATGCACCTGGGCGGCAAGCTCGAGGTCGTCCCCAAGGTGGCCCTGCGCAACCGCGACGACCTCTCGCGCGCCTACACTCCCGGCGTCGCACGCGTCTGCCTCGCCATCGCCGAAGACCCGGCCGCTGCCCGCAACCTCACGGTCAAACGGAACACCATCGCCGTCGTCACTGATGGTTCCGCGGTCCTTGGCCTCGGCAACATCGGCCCCGCCGCCGCACTGCCGGTCATGGAAGGCAAGGCCGCGCTGTTCAAGCAGTTTGCCAACGTCGATGCGTGGCCGGTCTGCCTGGACACCCAGGACACCGAAGACATCATCAAGATCGTCAAGGCCCTGGCTCCGGTCTATGGCGGCGTCAACCTCGAGGACATCGCCGCTCCGCGCTGCTTCGAAATCGAGAGGCGGCTCCGCGACGAGCTGGACATCCCCGTCTTCCACGACGACCAGCACGGCACGGCGATCGTCACCCTCGCCGCCCTCGTCAACGCGCTACGCGTAGTAGACAAGAAGCTCTCCGAGGTCAAGATCGTGGTCTCCGGCGTCGGCGCTGCGGGCTCAGCCATCATCCAGCTCCTCAAGGCCCAGGGCGCGCAGCACATCGTCGCGGCGGGCCGTTCCGGCGCCATCCACTCGGGCGAAAAGTACGACGACGAGCACCGCACCTGGATCGCCGCGAACACCAACGAGGCAGGCTTCTCCGGCACGCTGCACGAAGCCCTCAAGGGTGCCGATGTTTTCATCGGCGTCAGCGCTCCACACGTGATCGGCGAAGAGCAGGTCGCCTCGATGGCCGAGGACGCGATCGTTTTCGCCATGGCCAACCCCACCCCGGAAATCGACCCGGTGATTGCGTCCAAGCACGCCGCGGTGGTCGCCACCGGCCGGAGCGACTTCCCGAACCAGATCAACAACGTGCTGGCCTTCCCGGGCTTCTTCCGCGGACTGCTCGACGCCGGAGCATCGGACATCATCCCGGAGATGCTCGTAGCTGCCGCAGAGGCTATCGCCAACCGGGTTGCGGATGATGAACTGAATGCGAGCTACATTATCCCCAGCGTCTTCGATCCCCACGTTGCCGCCGACGTGGCCAATGCGGTTGCGCAAGCGGCAGCTGCAGCGTCCGCCACGGCCACTAGCGCTCTCTAGGAAAGGACCACCCCATGGCTCTCATCGTCACAGACCCCCGGCCGATCGAACGCGCCGAGGAAATCCTGACTCCCAAGGCGCTGGCCTTCGTGGAGGAACTGCACCGCCGCTTCGCCGGCACCCGCAGCGAGCTCCTCGCGGCCCGCACGGCCAAGCGTGAAGAAGTGGCCCGTACCGGCCGCCTCGACTTCCTTCCGGAAACGCAGGGCATCCGCGACGGCGACTGGAAAGTTGCCGAGGCACCCGCGGCCTTGCAGGACCGGAGGGTTGAGATGACAGGCCCGGCTTCCCCCGCCAAAATGGCCATCAACGCCCTCAACTCCGGCGCCAAGGTATGGCTCGCCGACCTCGAGGACGCCAGCACTCCGACCTGGGCGAACGTCATCGACGCCATCCTCAACCTCCGCGACGCCGCCCAGGGCACCCTGAGCTACACCTCCCCGGAAGGCAAGGAGTACCGGCTCCGCACGGACGCGCCGCTCGCCGTCGTCGTCGCGCGCCCCCGTGGCTGGCACATGGACGAACGGCACCTGTTGTTCGACGGCGAACCCACCGTGGGCGCGCTGGTGGACTTCGGCCTGCACTTCTTTCACGTGGCCAAGCAGCTCCTGCTCAACGGCCAGGGCCCGTACTATTACCTGCCCAAGATGGAAAGCCACCTCGAGGCCCGGCTGTGGAACGACATCTTCGTCTTCGCCCAGGACTACCTCGGGATCCCGCAGGGCAGCGTCCGCGCCACCATGCTGATCGAGACCATCCCGGCCGCGTTCGAAATGGACGAGTTCCTCTACGAGCTGCGCGACCACGCTTCCGGCCTGAACGCCGGCCGCTGGGACTACCTGTTCAGCATCGTGAAGTACTTCCGCGATGCCGGCGAGTCCTTCATCCTGCCGGACCGTGCGTCCGTGGTCATGACGGCCCCGTTCATGCGCGCTTATACGGAACTGCTGGTCAAGACCTGCCATAAGCGCGGCGCTTTCGCAATGGGCGGCATGGCAGCGGTCATCCCGAACCGCCGCGAACCCGAAGTCACGGCACAGGCCTTCGAGAAGGTCCGGGCCGACAAGACCCGCGAAGCCAACGACGGTTTCGACGGTTCCTGGGTGGCCCACCCGGATCTGGTCTCCACCTGCCGCGAAGTGTTCGACTCGGTCCTGGGCGACAAGCCGAACCAGCTGGACAAGCAGCGGCCCGAGGTCTCCGTCACAGCCGAACAGTTGCTGGACATTTCCTCCGCCGGTGGCCACGTGACCGAGGCCGGGCTTCGCCTGAACCTCTACGTCGCTGTTGCGTACACCGCCGTATGGCTCTCCGGCAGCGGCGCTGTTGCCATCCACAATCTCATGGAAGACGCCGCCACCGCGGAAATCTCCCGTTCCCAGGTGTGGCAGCAGATCCGCAACAAGTCCGTCCTGGCTGACACCGGCAACACGGTGACCCGCGAACTGGTCACCCGTATCCTGGGCGAGGAGACCGATCGTCTGCGCAGCGAGGTTGACGCCGAGTCCTTCGAGAAGTTCTACGAGCCCGCCAGCCGCCTCATCGGGGACATCTGTCTCTCCGAGGACTACACGGACTTCCTCACCACTCCCGCTTACGAGCTGGTGTAGGGATGGGCGCATCCTCCTTCCAGGCTTCCTTGACTCCGGCAGATCTCGCCGCGATCGACTCGCAGCTTGCCGCCACCGACCAGCTCCTGGAGCGCAACTACCCCGGCGACAACGGCACACGCCAGCCCGTGCACACGGTGTACGTCGCGGCGGACCGTTTCACGCCGTCGCTCTCCGCTGAATGGGGCGCCCAGGCGATCACGACGGCGGAGGCCCACGGCGGTCTCGAAAGGCTCGGCACATTGCTGGGCCAGGAGCCCGAGCTGGCTGCCGCCGTCGCCACCCGTGTGGCTGCCAAGCTCCGCAGCGAACCGATCGAAGACGTGCGCCTCGACTTCGAAGACGGCTACGGCGATCGCGGCGACGAAACGGAAGACGTCGCAGCGGTCGCGGCGGCCCAGGCTGTCAGCGAAGCCGTTGCCGCGGGCTCGGCCCCGCCGTTCATCGGGATCAGGTTCAAGTGCTTCGAGGCCTCCACCCGGGCACGTGGCTTGAAGACCTTGGATCTGTTCGTCTCCACCTTGGCATCCGCAGGAGAGCTCCCGGAGGGCCTCATCCTGACGCTGCCGAAGGTCACCACGGTGGCCCAGGTGCAGGCAATGGACTTCGCGGTCTCGCGTTTGGAAGAGATCCACTCCCTTCCGGCAGGCCGGCTCCGCTTCGAAGTCCAGGTCGAGACGCCACAGCTCATCCTGGGCCCGGAGGGAACCTCCCCCGTGGCTCAGCTCCCGCACGCAGTTCCGGGCCGCATCAGCGCGCTGCATTACGGCACCTACGATTACTCGGCCTCGTTGCAGATCTCGGCCGAGTACCAGTCCATGGAGCACCCGGTGGCGGATTTCGCGAAGGAAGTCATGCAGTTGGCTGTTGCGGGGACGGGTATCCGGCTCTCCGATGGCTCCACCAATATCATCCCGGTGGGCGACAACGTGGAAAACGCGTGGAAGCTGCACGGCCGTTTGGTGCGGCGTTCCCTTGAACGTGGCTACTACCAGGGCTGGGACCTCCATGCTGCCCAGTTGCCGAGCCGTTTCGCGGCAACGTACGCCTTCTACCGCGAGGGCCTGCCTGCCGCAGCGGCCCGCCTCCGCAACTACGTGGAGCGTACCGAAGGCGGCGTCATGGACGAACCCGCAACCGCCCGGGCCTTGGCCGCTTTCGTTCTCCGCGGCGTCCAGTGCGGGGCGGTAGGTTCCGAAGAAGTGCTGGCGCTTGCCGGCGTCGAACTCTCCCGGCTGACTGCACTGGCGCATCCCCGGCTCGCACACACCACCTCCAACTAAGGATCCAATGATGGGCAAGTACTACTATCCTCAAGGCGGCCTGCCGCCGCAGACCCACCTCACCACGGAACGCGCGATCGTGACGGAGGCCTACACGGTCATCCCAAAGGGCGTCCTGACCGACATCGTGACCAGCAACCTGCCTGGATTCTCCAACACGCGTTCCTGGATTATTGCCCGCCCGATCTCCGGATTCGCCACCACGTTCTCCCAGCTGATCGTTGAGATCGGTCCGGGAGGCGGTGCTCCCAAGGCCGAGTTCGAGGCAGGCGTCGAAGGCGTCGTCTTCGTCACCAAGGGCAAAGTCAACCTGACCCTTGACGGTGAACTGCACCGGCTCGAGGAGGGTGGATACGCCTATCTGGCTGCCGGTTCCACATGGGGCCTGGAAAACGTCTCGGATGACATCGTCTCCTTCCACTGGATCCGCAAGGCCTACGAGCGCCTTGAGGGCTACGAAGCCAAGTCCTTCGTCACGAGTGATGCTGAAGTCGAGGCCGGCGAAATGCCGGACGTCAATGGCGTCTGGGCAACCACCCGTTTCGCGGACCCCAATGACCTGGCCCATGACATGCACGTGAACATCGTGACATTCCAGCCCGGCGGGGTCATCCCATTCCCGGAGACCCACGTCATGGAGCACGGCCTGTACGTCCTTGAGGGCAAGGGCATGTACCTGCTCAACAACGACTGGGTGGAAGTCGAGGCAGGCGACTTCATGTGGCTGCGCGCTTTCTGCCCGCAGGCTTGCTACGCCGGCGGCCCGGGTCCGTTCCGGTACTTGCTGTACAAGGACGTCAACCGGCAGATCAAGCTAACCTAGTCCTCCCCCGGCTACCCAACTGACTCGCATTTAATGTCGTTATGAGCGCTCATAGCGACATTAAATGCGAGTCAGTTGGGTTCGGGACGCACCCGTGTCTCCAGCGTTGACCCCCTCGCTTCCGAAGAGGACGATCGAAACTACGGGGGCACTGGCGCCTAGCTGTTGCCCCGGGATAGCTTCAGGAGGCAGTCATGCAGGCTGCGCGGGTAGCCCCGACTTCCCGATCGAGAGCTACCCCTTCGCTTGCAAGACTCCTGGTGGCCGCCAGTGTTGTCCTCACCTTGTCTTCCTCCGCGTGCACCTACCCCCTGACACCTGAATCCCCGCCAAGTACCTCAGCGTCTGCATCGCCAACAGCACTGCCCGAATCCCCCGCCGTGGATTTCTTCGCCCATGAAATGCTCAGCCGGGGCGCACCGGCGGTGGTCGTCCGGATCAAAGTCCGGGGACGCGAATGGTCCCAGGCCTACGGCAGCCAGGACGTCGAAACCGGGGAACCTGCCGCCGTCAACGACCTGATCCAGGCTGGCGGCATCACCCAGTCCATGGTGGCAGTTTCAGTGCTCAAACTGGTGGAGGAGGGCAAGGTGGGGCTCGACGACGCCATCACGGAGTACTTGCCGGACTTCGAACAGCTCGTCCATCCGCCGGGACCAGTGACGGTCCGTTCCCTGCTGAACCACAGCTCCGGGCTGCCCGACGCGCCGGAAGCCATCTTGAAGGCCATGACGCCCAAGCAGGCCATGAACACGAGGTTCGGCATCCAGGATTATCTTCGGATGGCCGGAACCGTGCCATGGGGGTCCGCGCACTTCCAGCCCTTCCGCTACTCGGGCGCCAACTACTACGCCTTGGCCGCGCTCGTCGAAAAGCTCCGTGGCCAGCCGATTGGCCACGTCTTGGCTTCGGACATCTTCGTTCCGCTCGGAATGAACCACACATCACTGTCCGCCGAGCCGGTCCTGGATGCGCGCGACATGATCCAGAGCTACGAATTCATCGACGGCGAGCGCGTCAACGCCTCTCAGCCGGGGTTTCTCCTGGGTTCTCCCGCAGAGGGAGTCATCACCACGGTCGGCGATATCAACACCTTCTACGCTGCGCTCATGGAGGGCCGGCTACTCAGTGCGAACACCCTCCGGGAAATGCAAACCATTTGGGAAGAGAACTACGGACTCGGACTGCAGCGTTGGAATGACGAATGCACCAACGGTTTCTACTACGGCCACGGCGGCAGCACATGGTTTGCCAGCATCGCCTTCTCCACGAGCGACGGGACACGCCAGATCGCCGTGAGCTTCGCCTACCCGTCTGACACGACCAAGCACCTTGAATCCTTGGACGGTAGCAGCCAGCCGGAGTTCCAGCAGCTCCGGGACGTCGCCGTTGCTGCCATGAACGGCCTCTGCTGAGTAATATCCATGGCGGCTACTGCGCAGGTTCCTCCTCTTTGGGCTCCGGGTCCGTGGGGGTCCACGTGAGCTTGACCGTGGCTCCGTCGTTGTTTTCGTCGATCCTCATGCACAGTTCCTCGCCGTAGAGGAACTCATGTTCAAAATGCCGTCCATCAATGCGGGCCGCATCCAGGAGCTTCGTCATTGCCGTTGCCATCGCCCGGCCCCAGTCATGCGGATTCTTGCTGGACGCTGCTTCAAGGGCTGAATAGCTGACCATGCATCAATTGTTCTCCGCGGCGGGGAGTTCTGCCAGACCTGAGTCTGGTTCGGACAACGGGGCCCGACGGCGCAAGGCACGTGCCGCCGTCGGGCGCCTCAGCCTTCGGTGGGCTTAGTCTTCGGTGGGTGTGGTCCGGTTCGAGTGGTAGTCCCGCCAACTGTGTTCCGGGGAGAACCCCAGGACGCGTCTGGCCTTGTCGATGGACAGCATGGTTTCGTGTTCTTCCAATTCCTTGGTCACGCTGACCCCAGGGAAGACTTCGGCGGCGAGGCTGGCGCTTGAGCGGCCCATGACCGAGTCCGCCGCCGCAATGATGAACGCGTCGAAACCCGGTTTGCCGTTCTCCAAAGCACGCGCCACTGCTTGAGCACCGTCTCGCCCGTCGATGTAGGCCCAAAGGTTCCACTTGCGAAGTTTCGCGTCGGCATCAAAGGACGGGAAGGCTTCGTAGTCCTCCGGGTCCATCACGTTGGAGAACCTCAAGGCCACGATGCTCAGTTGGGGATCCCAGCGCGTAAGTTCGATGGCCATCTGTTCTTCCAGGTGCTTCACCAGGGAATAGGTGCTTTCCGGTCGCGCCGGATATGCCTCGTCCACCGGGATATAAGGAGGATCGACGTCGAACGGCAGCCCCAGCACTGTCTCGCTGGAGGCGTAGACAACTTTCTTGATTCCCGCCCGTCTGGCGGCCTGGAAGACGTTGTAGGTGGAGAGCATGTTGTTTTCGAAGGTTGCGACGTCCGGAAGCAGCCCTGGAGCCGGGATTGCGCCGAGGTGGACGATGGCGTCGAACCCGTCATGGCGATCGTCCAATCCAAGGAGCACGTCCACAACCTGGCCGTAGTTGCGGAGGTCTACTGTGACTGTACCGCGCTCCCTCCCGCCCGCGCGGTCCAAATTCATGACATCGTGCCCGGCGGCGCTCAGCCTGCGGACCACGCTCTTGCCCAGTTTTCCGCTTCCTCCGGTTACCGCGATTCTCACGAAGCACTCCTCGAGTTCGTCCTGATGGCTAGATCGTCCTGATGGCGCGAAATGGCGGGGGCGGCTCAGCCCGCAGGGTCCGGCTGCAGGCGAAGCCCTGCTGCCGCCATATCTGCCGCCAATATACCGCTGAGCTTGGCATGCCCGGCAGCGTTCAGGTGCACGCCGTCCACGAGATCCCCTGCGACGTGATATTTAGTGATCCAGTCGCCGACGCTGAAGAACGGGGCCCCGGCTTTCGCCGCGATGGTGCCCAGCAGTGCGTCGACCTGGGTGCGGCGGCCTCCGCCGTCGTCGGCGCCCTTGGCGAGAGTTCCGATCATCGCGATCTTGGCCAGCGGATATCGCTTCCTGAGAGTCACGATGAGCCTGTTGGCGTTGGCCGTGATCTGCTCATCGCTCGCGTTGCGGGCGGCGTCGTTGCCGCCGCCTTGGATCACGATCAATGGTGGCGTCCCAAAAGGCAGCACCCAGTCTCCGCGTTGCAGCGCATCGATGTAATTGCCTGTGGTGGCCGTTGCCGCCACGAAGCCTGTTCCGCCACGGCCCACGGTGTACACCTTGTAACCGATGGAGCCCAGTGCCGCCCGCGGCCAGGATCCCTCAGGCTGCGATTGCGAGTCGCCGATAAGGACGGCAGTGTGCCGCACGTCAGCGAGGATGACTTCGTTCCGGTTGTTACTCGGGTTCTTGTAGAGGGACCCCACCGGAAGCTTGAGCGGGTCCTCGCCGGTGACCGGTTTCTTGGGAGCTTGGGCCGCTGCTGCCGGGCTTCCGGAGGGCGCTACGGGCGCCGCCGTCTGCGGCCCGTCGGAGGACGTGGTGGGCGCCGGTGCGCAGCCCGCCAGCACCAAACCGGCGGCGATCACGGCTGCAGCGAAATGGAATGTGCGCGGTTTGTGCATCGTCCTGTCCCGGGCTTGCTTTCTCTTGGTCTCAACGTGGAAATGTGGCTCAACGTGCAAATGCGGCTGTCCTGCCCATTTGCGAGCGAGAAAATCGACCGGAGAACCTGCTACGTCGGAGTCTATTGGATCAGGGCAAGGCTCGTCACAACGAAGGGGGAACTATCCTCGTGGGCCGGCCGGTGTGGAAGAATTTCATTTCGCATCCCTTCCTTCCAACGCCCAGAAAGGAACCCCGTGCACGCACCGGCGCCCGAGCCGGGAACCCCTCCTGTCCCCGACGTCCGCTCGCGACGATCGTGGACCGGAAGACTGCGTTCGGCGCAGCTCACCCTGGGTTTTATCGTCGTCTTTTGGGGATTGGGTGCCCTCACCTCGAGCCTTGCCGCTGGACCAGACACCCTCTGGCGGCTCAACGTCGAGTTGACGCCCCGTTCGGTAACCGATCACTGGTGGACCGTCCTGGCTTCCGCGCTGTGGGCAAGGGACCTGGCGGGGTATGTGCTGGGAACCTTGATGGTGCTGCTGCTCGGAGTGCCTTTGGAACGGCGAATGGGACGGCGGGCGTTTGCCCTCGCCGCCGTTTCGAGCCAGGTTCTGGGCGTCGGTGTTTCCCTTGGATTCCTGGCCTTGGCCCAAGGCTTGCTGGGCAGTTGGACCACCGAGATGGGCAGCCATCTCTTTATCGGTCCGAGTGCGTTCATCATCGGCACGGCCATGGCAGGAACGGCGTCCATGGCAACCCTGTGGAGGCGCCGTATCAGGCTGGCCGCCTTCGCACTGTTGATGCTCCTGGCGCTCTACAGCGGAGGGTTTGCGGATCTCGTGAGGCTCGGGGCCGCAGCGGTAGGCGTGGCCTTAGGTCCACTGTTGATGGGCCGCCGGCCGCGATTCGGGCGCCTGCTCAGTTCCCGGCATGAAGCACGCGTGCTGCTATCGCTGCTCATCGCCGCGTCAGCGATCGGCCCGGTGGTTGCCGGACTTATCCCGCATGCGGTGGGGCCGTTGTCGATCCTGCGGTTCCTGTTTACCAACATCCAGCCCGTGGATCCCCAAACGCTCCAGAATCTTTGCTCGGATCCGGCACAAGCGAAGGACTGTGCCGTCGCACAACTGCAGTTGCGCGCCGGGGCCGGCGGGCTCTTTATGGCCATACTCCCCTCGTTCCTCCTGCTGTTGCTCGCGGAGGGCCTACGTCGCGGACGGCGTTTCGCTTGGGTGGGAGTCCTGCTGATCCAAGTGGGCCTTTCCGTCCTGGCGGGAATTGCCATTGCCGGAGTCCTGCAACCGACTACCTCGGATACCGGGGCTAGCGAAGGGATCGCCGCAATCGAGGGATCCGCCTCCTCCCAGCCGCTCACCCTCGCCCTGCCATTGCTGCTGCCCCTTGCCCTGACCATCGTTCTTTTAACGACCCGGCGCCTCTTCCACGTCAAGGCGCCGAAAGGGAGCTACCGGCGCCTCCTTTTCCAGGTTCTTGCCATCGCGGCTGCCCTCAGTGTGGTGTACGTCGGTGCAGCTCTCGTCTTGGCCCGGGACTTCTCTCCTGTGCCAGGATGGCCGGACCTCCTCGCGGATGTCCCTGACCGTTTCCTGCCACTGGGCTTCGTACTGGACGTGCCTCCGGCTTTCTTCCCCATTGGTACGGCCGCCGTCCTCGTGTACGAGGGTGTCGGAGTTGTCTTTTGGGCCGTTGCGGGTTTCCTGATATTCCGGACGTTCCTCCGCCATGCGCATACCCGGCCCGACGCCAGCACGGAGCGCGCCCGGAAGGTCATCAGGACCGGGGAAGGCAGCTCGCTATCCTGGATGACCACGTGGCCAGGAAACATGTACTGGTTCTCCGCTTCAGGAAAGTCCTTTGTCGCGTATCGGGTCAGCACGGGGATTGCGCTCACGCTCGGTGGCCCGGTGGGACCCAAATCCGAGATGAATGCCACATTCGCGGAATTTGCCCGCTATTGCAGGGGCAACGGGTGGACACCGTGTTTCTATTCCGTACCCCAGGGTTTGCGCGACCACGCGGACTCCTCCGGCTGGAGTTCGGCACAAGTGGCCCAAGAGACGATCCTGCCGCTGCACTCGGTTTCCTTCAAAGGAAAGAAGTTCCAGGACATCCGTACAGCCCTGAACAATGCTGCGAAGGCCGGCATCCGTTACGAGTGGACGAGTTACGCCTCGGCTCCGTTCTCCGTCCAGGTCCAGATCGAGGAAATCTCCGAAGAGTGGGTGGCCGACAAGAACATGCCCGAGATGGGGTTTACCCTCGGCAGCCTCGACGAGCTCGACGATCCCGAGGTCCGCTGCTTACTCGCCATTGACCAGCGCCATACCGTCCACGCTGTCACGTCGTGGTTGCCCGTGTACCGCAACGGGCACATCGTCGGCTGGACCCTCGATTTCATGCGGCGCCGCAGCAATGGCTTCCGCGCCAGCATCGAATTCCTCATCGCTTCCGCAGCTCTCAGCCTCAAGGACGAAGGATGCGAATTCCTGAGCCTTTCCGGAGCACCCCTGGCGCGGGCCGAGGAGGATCCTTCCGAAAACCCGAGGCCAAGACCACGATCCCGGCCTCCAGGCAACCTCGACCGCTTGCTCGACTGGTTGGGGGCGACCTTGGAGCCGGTGTACGGGTTCAGGTCCCTCCTGGCCTTCAAAGCAAAATTCCGGCCCCGGTACGAGCCCCTCTACATGCTTTACCCGGATGCCGCTTCCTTACCCGCCGTCGGAACTGCGGTGGCAAGGGCATACCTCCCAATGCTCAACCTCGGGGCCGGGCTGGCGTTGCTGGGCCGGATCTTCCGCCGGCCCCAACGCTCCCGGACGTCAGTTCGACGCCGGGCTTGAGCTCGCAGACGACGCCGACGTCGCTTCCGATGAGGCTGCCGTTGAGTCCGACGGCGGTACCCCGCCAATCGGGGCGTTGCTGTGATGGACTTTGCCGTGGTGCAGCTGCAAGGCACTCAGAACAAGGCCGAAGTGACTGAAGGCCTGGGGCATGTTGCCCAGTTGCCGTCCGGCCTGTGCATCCCATTCTTCGCTCAGCAGCCCCACATCATTGCTCAAGCCGAGGAGCCTCTCGAAAAGCGCCGTCGCCTCCGCATGGCGCCCGGCCCCTAGAAGGGCGTCCACCATCCAGAAGGAACACGCAAGGAAGACGCCCTCGCGGCCCGGCAGTCCGTCGTCGCTGTCTGCCGGACGGTAGCGCAGCACGAAGCCGTCCTCCGTCAGCTCGCGCTGGATGGCTTCAATGGTCCCGATAACGCGTGGATCATCGTGCGGCAGGAAGCCCACCTTGGGAATCAGGAGAAGACTCGCATCCAGCTCCTTGCTCCCGTAGGACTGGACGAAAGTGTTGCGTTCGGTGTCGAATCCCTTGGTCATGACTTGGTTGTGGATGGTGTCCCGCAGAGCCTCCCAGCGATCCAACGGTCCGGGCATCCCCGATTCACGGATGCCGCGGACCATGCGGTCGGCCGCGACCCATGCCATCACCTTGGAGTGCACGAAGTGGCGCCGCGGGCCCCGCACTTCCCAGAGCCCGTTGTCGGGCTGGTTCCAGATGCGCTCAAGGTGGCGCATCAAGGCAGTCTGGACATCCCAGGAATCGTCGCCGATGGCCAACAGCGATGCGCGGGTCAGGGACAGGCAGTCCAGGACCTCTCCCCAGACGTCGAGCTGGAGCTGCTCGGCTGCCGCATTCCCGGTTCGTACCGGCGTGGAACCCTGGTATCCCGAAAGCCACGCCAGCTCCGCCTCCGGCAATCTCCGGTGGCCATGCAGGCTGTACATGATCTGGAGGTCGGCCGGGTCGCCTGCCACAGCGCGCAGGAGCCAATGGCGCCATGCGGCGGCCTCCTCGGTATAGCCAGCGGCCAGGAAGGCTTGCAGAGTCAACGTGGCATCACGCAGCCAGCAATAGCGGTAGTCCCAGTTCCGCGGCCCGCCGATCTGCTCGGGGAGCGAAGTGGTGGCAGCGGCAACGATGCCCCCGGTGGGCGCATAGGTGAGAGCTTTCAGCGTGATCAACGAGCGCTGGACGGCTTTCCGGTAAGGCCCCCGGACCGTGCAACGCTTGGACCATTCCGTCCAGAACGCCGCTGTGTCATCCAAAGCGATATCTGCCTCGACCGTGCGGGGACGCCGTTCGTGGCTGGGCGCCCAGGTCATGACGAAGGGGATATGGTCACCGGCATTCACCGTGAATTCGCTGACCGTGGTGAAGTTCTTTCCTATCAACGGCGCCGGGGACTTGAGATAGACGGAATCCGGACCGGCCACCGCGTGGAGGCCGTGCCTGTCGCGACGCACCCACGGGACCACGTGCCCGTAGTCGAACCGCAGGATCAGCTCGCCCCGCATTTTGACCGTCCCGCGGATCCCTTCAACTATCCGGACGACGTCCGCGACGTCATCGCGCGGCGGCATGAAGTCGGTGACCCGCACGTGCCCTTCCCCGGTCTCCCACTCGGTTTCGAGGATGAGCGTCCCGTCCCGGTACTGACGGCGCGTGCAGGTGCCCGCGGATTCAGGGGCAAGGAGCCAACGGCCGGCTTTGGGTGAATCCAGGAGCGCGGCGAAGCACGCGGGCGAATCGAATCGTGGAAGGCACAGCCAGTCAATGGAGCCTGCCGTGCTGACCAGGGCCGCGGTATGCAGGTCCCCGATCATTGCGTAGTCTTCGATTCTTTGGCCGGTAGACGGTTGACCGTTCACAGTCCCTTCCTTAGAGCTGATTCAATGGCGCCTATGGCTTTGGCGGTGATTTCTTCCCGGTGGCCGGAACCATCCACGGCGAGCACGATTCCACGCTCAAGGTACCGCTCGACGACGGCCCGCGTCTGGTCGCGATAGAGCTCCAGACGGCGTCGGATCACCGGCGCCGTGTCGTCGCTGCGCCCCTGTTCCTTCGCCCTGCGGAGCATGCGAGCCACGAGTTCGTCGTCGTCGACTGTCAGTTCGAGCACCGCGTCAAGCCGATGCCGGGTGCCGGACAGGAAGCCGTCGAGTGCCTCGATTTGCGCCGTCGTGCGGGGGTAGCCGTCCAAGAGGAACCCTGTCTGCACATCGGTGTCGCCGAGCCTTTGCCGGACCATGGCATTGGTGACGTGATCCGGCACGAACTCACCGCTGTGCATGTACTTGCTGGCTTCGGCGCCGAGTTCTGTCCTGCCCAGAACATGCGCGCGGAAAATGTCGCCGGTAGAGACGGCGGGGACACCGAAATGCCTCGCGATGTATTCAGCTTGGGTGCCCTTGCCCGAGCCAGGAGGGCCCATGATGATTAATCGCAATGTCACTGTCCGTTCGTGAAGCGGTTCTTCTTGCCCCGGCATGTGGGCTAGAGCTTAGCAACTCCGAAGCGCTCGCGGCAGGGTTGCCTTGGCTCGCCGCTCTAGACCGTGGCGGGGTCGGTGTTGGCTCCGCAGAGGATCACGGCCACGCGTTCCCCTTCCGCGGGAACGTATGCGCCGGCGTTCAGGGCCGCGAACGCGGTGGCTGCGCCATGCTCCACGACGATCCTGTACTGCTCCCAGAGGAGGGAGCGCGCGGCGGCGATGTCGTCGTCGGACACCAGTACCGTCCGGACGCCCGTGCGGACTGCCATTTCGAAGCCGATCCGGCCGATTTGCCGGGCTCCCAGTGAGTCGGCGGCGATCCCGGACACGGCCACGTCAACGGGTGTCCCTGCGGCGAGTGCCGAATGAAGGGTGGGCGCGTTGTCCGGCTCGACGCCGATAACCCGGGCGTGACCTTCGACGGCGGCCGCGATTCCCGCCATGAGTCCGCCGCCGCCAACAGCCACCACCACGGTGTCTACTTCGCCAAGCTGTTCGAGAAGTTCCGAGCCGACAGTGCCCGCGCCGGCGGCAATTTCGGGCTGATCGTAGGCGTGGCAATAGACGGCGCCGGATTCCGCAGCATAGGCCAGTGCGGCGTCGAACGCTTCGGCATACTCAGTTCCGCGCAGGACCACGGTGGCACCGCTGGCCTTGAGTTTGTTGACCTTCACGGCAGGTGCCGTTTCGGGGACGAAAACGGTTGCGGGGACGCCGAGTTGCGCTGCCGCATAGGCGTTCGCCAGCCCGGCGTTGCCACCTGACGCGACGACGATTCCCACGTCGTCCTTCAGCTCGCCGCGCTCCCGGCTCGCCAGGACGCGGTTGAAGGCACCCCTCGCCTTGAAAGTGCCCGTGTGCTGCATGAATTCGCACTTGAACCACAATTGGCCGGGCACCGTTCCAGCATCCGCCTCGAATACCGGCGTGCGGCGGATCTTCCCGGCAATCCGGGCAGCCGCTTCATCGACGTCGGCGCGTGTGATCATGGGAAGGTCCTCGTTCGGTGCGGGAAGATCATGGCAGGGCTATGCCTAGGCTATCGCCTGGGCCCGCGCTGCCAGGGTTCCCTGGCCGGTGGGGCCCCACCGGCGAGGGTCCCTGCCTGAGCTTGCGAAGGCTGGGAGCTGGTGGGGACTTGCGGGGCGAGGGCGGCGGTGGGGATCAGGAGGACTCGACGTCGGCCGTTCCGAGTTGCTGGCGGCGAGTCTGGCGGTTCCGCCACCAACGGCGGACCAGATCCACTGCGGCCCAGATTCCGGCGAGCGGAGAAAGCACAACCACTCCGTAGATAAAGATCATCCACGTCAGGATGGCCAGGGGCGGCTGCCCTCCGCTCAACCAGGACAAGCCGCCGAGCAACCCGATCGTCCAAAACAGAAGCACGCCCACGAACACCGCTCCCGCCGGAAAATATTCGCTTCGCACAACAGCCATGAGTGTCTCCACCGGCTGCCCACCTGCCTTCCTTCGTCACACCCGAATATCTTCAGTATGCATCCGGACAAACAAGGAGTGCTGTCAGCGCGCGGGCGAAGTGACGAACATAACTGCGCAGGGCGTGTCGCCACGATTTTCGGGGCCTGTTTGACGCGTGGAAGAGCGGCGTACTCTGGATACACGGACGGTTGATAGCTGGAAAAATGGCATCGAAAAACAGTCGAAAACGGGGTTTGAGCGCGGCCCTGTGGAGGATCTTCGGATTCTTCGTGGTGAGCGCTTTTTGTGGCGTTCTGGCCGCTGGGCTTGTGGTCCCCGGTGTTGCGTCTGCAGGGATGGCCATCAGCGGTTCCATCCAGTACTTTGACAACCTTCCTGGTGACCTCGTCGTCAATGCGCCGTCACAGTCAACCAGAGTTCTTGGTTCCGACGGAAAGACCATCGCAACCTTCTATGCGGAGAACCGCGTGAGGGTCAGCCTCGACCAGATGTCGCCCTACATCAAGGAAGCGATCGTCGCCGTAGAGGACAGCCGCTTTTACAATCACGGCGGCATCGACCCCCAGGGGATTCTCCGGGCACTGGCGTCCAACGTCACTAAAGGCACCAACGAGGGCGCGTCGACCCTGACCCAGCAATATGTCACCAACGTACTCAACGAGTCCCGTTTGGCGGCAGGGCAGACCGGAGCGGTGGTCCTCAGCGGGCAGAAGACCCTCGGTGACAAGATCCGCGAAATGAAGCTCGCCGTCGAACTCGAGAAGAAATTCACGAAGGACCAGATCCTCGAGGGTTACCTGAACATCGTCTTCTTCAACAGGGATGCTTACGGCATCGAAGCCGCTGCACAGCATTTCTTTAGCGTCTCTGCCAAGGACCTCAGCCTGCCGCAGGCCGCCCTGCTCGCCGGACTCGTCAACAGCCCCAGTTTCTACGATCCGTCCCTCCATCCGGACAACTCCATCAAACGGCGCAATCTTGTGCTGGCCGACATGCTCGCCCAACACAAGATCCAGCAAGCAGAGTACGCGTCTGCCGTCGCCACGCCCCTCAAGCTCAACATCACCCCGGGAGGTCAAGGCTGCGCCGCCGCGGAGATGGCAGTGTACTTCTGCGACTACATCTCCCATCTCATCCTTAACGACCCGGCCTACGGTGCCAGCGTCACAGACCGGGAACAGCTTCTGTACCGGGGTGGTTTGACCATCACCACGACGCTCGACAGCCGCTTGCAGGTAGTCGCACAGCAGCAGGTCGATGCTACGGCAGGGACCAACCCGGACAAGTGGGGCGCTTCCTTGGTCACGGTGCAGCCGGGCACGGGCAGGATCCTGGCCATGGCACAAAACACGGTATTTCTGCCCGAGCCCGGCAAATTCGATACGCAGCTGAATTTCAATGTCGATTCCAAGGACGCCAACGGCAATGACCTCAACGGAGCCGGGGGGTTCCAGCCAGGTTCGGCCATGAAGCCGTTCACTTTCACGGAGTGGCTCAACGAGGGCAAGTCAATGACCACCGTGGTGGACGCGTCGAGGAGGGTCTATCCCCTCGGGTTCCCCTGGAGAGACAGCTGTGGAAAAGTCCTGGGCGGCTACAGCACGGCCCAGAAAATCGCCGGCCTTGGCACAGCTGACGATCTCCGCAACAACGACGAGGGCTACTACCGCCCCATGCCCGTCAACTACGGGCTCTACAACTCCATCAACACCGCAACCTTTGCGGAGGCAAGCCAACTGGACTTCTGTGGCATTCAGAAAGTAGTCGATGCAGTAGGCCTCCATAGTGGAGTGGACAACGCCCCCGTGAACATGCACCAGCTAGGCAACCTCCTTGGCGGCACCGAAGTATCGCCGCTGGTGATGGCTAGCGCCTTTGCGACTTTCGCCAACGACGGGACGTACTGCGCGCCGATCGCCATTGTGAGCGTGACGGACCCGGCCGGGAGCAAGTTGCCCGCCCAAGCCGCTTCCTGCCGCCCGGCCATCAAGCCGGAGGTGGCCCGCGGGGTCAACTCCGTGCTTCAGGACGTCCTGAAACGGGGATCCGGCGTCTACATTCAACCCAAGGTCCAGGACTTGTTCCCCACCGCGGCAAAGACGGGAACGAACAATAGCAATGGTTCGACCTGGGTGCTCGGATACACCACGGGCCTCGCCACCGCGTCATTCTTTGGCGACACCATGGCGGGGGAAAGCCGAGCCGGACAAAACGTGACCATCAACGGCAAGTTTTACACCGCAATCGACGGCTACATGCTGGCCGGGCCGCAGTGGGCGAACTACATGACGCAGGTGGGCCGCCTGTACCCGGCCGCAGCGTTCCCGGCGCCGCCCGCCTCCATGACGGGAACGCCGACGGCGAGTCCGTCCCCCTGAGCCTTGAAGACCCCGATCGTGGAGCGCCAGTGAGCCCGTACCTCGGGCCGCCTCAGGGGTACGCGTTTCTTCTGTGAGTTTCGGAAGAGTTTGGCAACTCCTGATTGAACCTGCCGTGAACGTTTCAGGGATGAAGCCAATTCGGCGTTATGAGGTCCCTCCCGGCCACAAGAATCGTCCGGGGACGCATTTTCCGATCGATAAGAACGCAAGAGCGAAGGGCCTTATTTTGAAGAAGACAGCCAAGAAGAACGGGCTTGCCACAGCAGCGGTCCTGGGGGCCGTGCTCATGGCCGGATCCGCGGTAGCGCCGGCGATGGCCGACGACGCTTCACGCGGCGGCCAGAACGTCCAAGGCCAGCAGGGACCGGACAGTAACAAGGACCAGGGCGGTCAGGGTGAAACCTCCAAGCATGTCCTGCTGCTTTCGGTGGATGGCCTCCACCAGAAGGACCTGGACTTGTACGTGAAGAACCACCCGACGTCGGCGCTGGCGTCGCTGGTCAACCATGGCACCAGCTACACGCACGCCCAGACTCCCGTGCCTTCGGATTCCTTCCCCGGCTTGGTCGGCCAGCTGACCGGCGGCAATCCCGGTACCACCGGCGTCTACTATGACGACACGTTCAACCGGGCACTCCTGCCCGCGGGCACCACGGACTGCAAGAACACTGCGCCCGGTGCCGAAGTTGCATTCACCGAAGCGGCAGACAAGAGCCAGAACGCCCTCGACGCCGGCCAAGGCTTGCCTGGACTTCCGGGCAGCATCCTGAACATGACGGGACAGCCCGGCACGCTCCTTGACCCGGCCGCCCTCCCGGTTGACCCGGCAAGCTGCAAGCCGGTCTACCCGCACCAGTATTTGAAAGTGAACACGGTCTTCGAAGTTGCCAAGAGCGCTGGCCTGGGCACGGCGTGGTCGGACAAGCACCCGGCCTATGAAATCCTGAACGGCCCCTCCGGCAAAGGCGTGGATGACCTGTTCACCCCTGAAATCAACAGCAAGGCCCCTGCCCCGTTCACGGGCGACTGGACGCAGGACAATGCCGCGACCCAGCAGTACGACGGCTACAAGGTCCAGGCCGTGCTCAACGAAATCGGGGGCAAGGACCATTCCGGAACCAAGGCCGCCGCGGTACCGGGCATCTTCGGGATGAACTTCCAGTCCGTTTCGACGGCGCAGAAGCTCCCGACGTCGGACGGACTCACCGGCGGCTACCTTCAGGGCGGCGCCGCTCCAGGACCGCTCCTGAGCAACGCCTTGGACTTCGTCAATTCCTCGGTGGGCAAGTTCGAGTCCGCGTTGGCCGCTTCCGGCCATGCCAAGGACACCACCGTGATCCTCTCGGCCAAGCACGGACAGTCCCCCATGGATCCGGCAGCACTGACCAGGGTTCCTGACAGCGCAATTATCGACGGCCTCAACGCCGCGTGGAAGTCATCCCACCCCGGCTCCGCTGACCTGGTGGCGTTCTCCACTGACGACGACATCATGCAGCTGTGGCTCTCGGACCACTCGCAGGCAGCAGCGCAGTTCGCCAAGGACTACCTGGCAGCGCACTCTGCCGCCGGCAATGACATCAACAGCGCCGCCAAAACTGTGCCTGCCTCGGGGCTGAGCAAGGTCTACGCGGGCAGCGAAGTTGCCCGCTACTTCGGCACCCAAACCAGCGATGCCCGTTACCCGGATATCCTGGGCATCGCCCAGACCGGCGTTGTCTACACCGGCGGAAAGTCAAAAATCGCCGAACACGGAGGTGCCAACGCCGACGACCGCGACGTGCCTCTGGTGATCTCCGGCGCCAACGACCACCATGCCCGCACTGTGGATAGCACTGTGGAGACCACCCAGATTGCCCCGACCATCCTGAAGACACTTGGCCTGGACCCGAACAAGTTGCAGGCCGTGCAGATCGAAGGAACCAAGGCTCTTCCTCAGCGCTGATCCGGCGCTGGTCGAACCGCGCGTTGGACACTGGAGGGGTTCGGCAGCCAGGCGGCTGAGGGACCCCTCCAGTGGCACAACCGGACCCACGCTGCAGGCAATAGACCGTTCCGACGGCGAAACCTGCATTGGGTGCCGCTCGGCGTCTGCTTACAATCAGACGTCAGCAACTACTGAGGGAACCATGAAGAAAATCACCACTACCCTGCTCGCGGCCGGGCTCCTCCTCTCCGCTTCAGCCTGCTCCGCACCGCAGCAGCTGAGCACCGCGGACACCTGCAGCCGGGTCAAGACCGTCATCTCAAACCCCACGAACAGCACCGACAAGACTGGAATGATCAAGTTCGCCAACCAGATCCGCCCCATCGAGGCTGTCTCCTCAGATGAGCTGAAGCCGACGTTGAAGGCAATCGTGGACTATCTGGACGAGTCGGTGAAGGACAACCCGGATTCCGCGAAGCTCGATTCGCTGAAGACCGGGTACCAGAATGCCGGCACCGCTTACGGCAAGTACTGCGGCAGCTAGAGACAGCTTGAATTCCCCGCCCGGGGGCTGGCCATGGATGCTTGGTCCTCGGGGGGGCTCGATACAGCCGGAGTCATGTCCCGGATCTGGCGAGACTTGAGCTGTGCGGTCCGGCGCTCGTTACAGTGCTGTGTGCTTCCCAAACGGGTGATGGCCCGTGGCCGGCTGTCCGTGGCTCCCCAGCCATTCGGACAAGGCCTCCCGCAAGATCTCGCTGGGCGTGAGGCTGAGTGTTTGGGAAGCCGACTCCAGGGCGCGGTCCAGTTCCTCGGGGATCTGGAAGTCCAGGGGCGAGGGACGGCTGCTTTCCAGGGCGTCGGAAGGCAGGCCATCACCGCGCAAGAGCTTGCCGACGGCTGGCTTCATATCGTTTTCGGTCCATGCCGAAAGGCGCTCGAAATGACTCACATCTCGTGTCATGATTTTCCCTCCCAACAATCAAGCATCCTCCGTTGTCGGGTTGCAGTCACCATCTACGAGTAATTACTCGCTAACTATCGCTTCAGCGTACGAGTCCGCGTTGATTTCGCCGCGGGACAAGTTGATTTCGCCATGGGACAAGTGGTCAAAGCGATGTCGACCGGGCCCGTTCGTGGACTTTGGGGGAGTCGATGAACGGACCCGGCGCTCACGTTTTAGGTGAGACCGTGACGGACATCGCTCAGCGCAGGGCTGGTGCCGTCAGAGCGATCTTAGGGCCTGAACTGACTCCGGTCTAGGGAATCAGCTGCCGCGAGCTTGGAAAGTCCACCAGCGCCAGGACCGCCGGAGAAGTGCTGCGAGCCTTTCCCGGGAGGCGGACGCGTGGGACGATGCCTATACATGCCTGTATCAGCGACGCGAAAGGCGAGGACGCCATGTCCACCCTGGAATCCGTGGAAACCGAACGCAAGTATGACGCTGACTTGGAGACGCCCCTCCCCGCGCTCGGGGATATCACCGGCGTGGAACAGATAGCCAACCCTGTCGATCATCACCTTGAAGCCGTCTATTTCGACACAGCAGACCTCGCCCTGGCTCGGCATCGCATCACGTTGCGGCGCCGTACTGGAGGCACCGATGCCGGCTGGCATCTGAAACTGCCGGCTGAGCAGGACAGTCGCATCGAGATCCACGCACCGCTGGGACAGCCCGAGACCGTCCCCGAGGAGTTGGCCGAGAGACTCCTGGTGTTCACCCGCGGCAACGAACTGAGGCCCACGGCCCGGATCCACACCCGCCGGACTCTGCTTCGACTGCATGGAAGCGATGACCTCACACTGGCCGATTTCGCCGATGACCACGTGACAGCCGAGACGTTGCACCCGGTGCAAGTGGAGAGGCAATGGCGGGAATGGGAAATCGAACTGGTCCATGGCGATCAAGATCTCCTGGAGAGTGCGGAGCACGTCGTTTCGCTGGCAGGCGCGACCCGGTCCGCGCATGCCTCGAAACTGGCCCGTGCGTTCGGGACAGCCTGGCCGCTCCCGGTGCCTGCACCGCCTAAAGCACGCCCGAAAGGTTCTGCCGGAGACGCGATAGTGGCATACATGGCCGCACAAATCGCCGAAGTCACCACACTGGATTCCGGAGTTCGGCAAGGTGCGGACGACGCCGTTCACCGCATGCGCTCGGCCATCCGCCGGCTCCGCTCGGCCCTGTCCGCCTACGGCAAGTTGTTCGACGCCGACGCCCGGAGCCGCCTCAAGGCTGAACTGAAATGGCTGACCAAGGTCCTGGGCAAGGCCCGGGACGCCGAGGTGCTGCGCGACCGGATCGGGGAATTGCTAAATACCCAACCCGATGGACTCCTGTCTGGTCCGGCTGCCGCCAAGCTCACGGACGAACTCGAAGACGCCTTCAACTCCGGTTACCGCCAGATGCTCCGCTCCTTGGGAACGAAACGCTATTTCCAGCTCTTGGATGCACTTGAGGCGTTCCGCGACGAGCCTCCTGTAACTCCGCGTGCAGGAAAGAAGGCCCGTCCCGTCACAGCCAAGCTGGCAGCAAAAGCCATCAAGCGGGTGCACCGGTCCCAGAAGGAAGCAGCACGGCAGGCCGGCGCACAACGTGACAAGGCATTGCACCAGGTCCGCAAAGACGCAAAAAGGCTACGGCATGCGGCCGAGGCGCTGCGGGACGTCCACGGAAAGCCCGCTGCGCGCTTGGCCCGTGATGCGCAAAAGATCCAGAAAATCCTGGGTGAGCACCAGGACAGCGTCATCGCGCAGTCGGTGCTGCTTCGCCTCATACATGACACCGGAGGATCCACCGAGAACAATTCAGCCTTTGGCCGCGTGCTCGCTGCTGAAGAGCAGCGAGCAACTGATTCCGAGCGCCGCTATGAAAAGCTCGCTAAGAAGAAGCGCTTGACTAGCCTGTGACGGAAAGGACTACGCCTCGCAGCCTCAGCCTTCGCACTCTATGCAGTAGGCGTGGCCATTCTTTTCTCGGGCAATCTGGGAGCGGTGGCGAACGAGGAAGCACGAGAAGCACGTGAACTCGTCCTCCTTCTGCGGGACGACCGCAATGACCAGTTCCTCGGCCACGAATTCGCCGCCGGGCACCTCGTTGCCTTCAAACGCATCGGCCTCGTCCAGTTCCCGTACAACGCTGCGGGCGTCCGGTGCATTGGCGGACTGCAGGGCCTGAAGTGACGTGCTTTGGGATTCCGCGACGTCGGAGCGGAGTTCGTCGTAATCGGTTGCCACTTGGGGTTTATCTCTTCTCTTGTGTATTGACTGGCGAATGTGCAACATACACCATCCTGCTGCTATTCCCCACAATGCGGCGTCAAGTGTGGCGCCTTTCACATGTCCATGTCCGGCGCCGGCACCCGGTCCGGGCGTCCGATCAAGTCCTTCGTCCGCCGTCGGGCCGGCCGGCGAGACCACCGTCGCGGGCCTCGGGTCCGGCGTCGCTTCCGGTGCCGCCGTGCAGGTCCTTGTCCAGGCCGTGCCCGTTGGCGAGCTGTGCCAGCAGCTCGTCCAGTTGCGCGATCTGCGCGCCTGTCAGCGGGGCCAGGAGCTCCGCTTCGTGCTGTTCGGCAATGCCCCGAAGTTCCCGCAGTGCGCCCTTGCCCGCGTCGGTGAGGTGGAGTTCATAGTTCCGCCGGTCGGTGCTGCTGCGCACCCGCTCCACGAGGCCGCGTTCCTCGAGTGAGTCGATGAGTGAAACCACCCGGCTGGGGACGGCGCCCAGCCTGTCTGCGAGGGAGCGTTGGCTCAAGCCGGGGGCACGCCCGAGCAGGCGGATGACGCCGGCGTCGCCGGGCGTGAGGCCGATGCCCCGCGTGCGGTCGGCAAAACGGGAGGACGCCACGGCCCCCAGCTGCGACAAGAGAAAAGCGGTCCGTTTCGGCCGGCCCGGTGTGGCTAAGTCCATGCATCCAGAATACATGCTTGACAGAACAATTCCAGAGGTGAACTATTTGAGTAGTGATGCAATTACGAAAGGTTCAGCCATGAGCAGTCGTTCGATTCCCGGTGACGCCAGCCGGGCCGGGCAAGGCGGCCCGCACCCCGGCATCCTTGCCCTTGTCAGCCTGGGCATTTTCCTGGCCAGCCTCATCACGTCCGCAATCCTGAGCGGCGGCCAAACGTTCGTTTCGCTCTTCGCCCCGGCGGGGCAAGTGGCCGCCTTCTTCCAGCAAAACGTTGCCGCGATGCGGGTCGGCGGCATGCTCCAATTCGGCTCCGCGGTGCCGCTGGGGATCTATGCCGCCACCGTCTACGCCCGGCAGCTTCGGCTGGGCGTGCGCGTTCCCGGGCCGGCCATCGGCTTTTTCGGAGGGGTCACTGCGGCCATCTTCCTCATGTTCTCGGGTTCCGTGACGTGGCTCTTGAGCCGGCCCGAAATCACCACGGATGCGACGCTCACCCACGCCCTCGCGTTCCTTGCGTTCATCACCGGAGGGGTCGGCTTCGTCGTCGGAATCGGCTTGATGGTTGCGGGCATCGCCGTGCCGGCCCTGATCCTGCGGTTCGTGCCCCGCTGGTTGGCCTGGGCGGGCCTTGCCCTTGCCGCCCTCTCCGAACTGAGCTTCCTGTCCATGGCGATCGAGCCGCTGCAATTCCTGCTTCCCATCGGGCGCTTCGGCGGCCTCCTCTGGCTGGTTGCCGTGGGGTTCCTGCTGCCGCACACCCGGGCGGCCGCGAACCGGGAGCCGCGATCGCGCGCGCCCCACCCCACCCGGGCAACGCCATGACGACGGCGGATCCCCTCCGGCCGCTGTCCGGCAAAGTCGCGCTCGTCACCGGAGCCAGCCGCGGGATCGGTGCGGAGATCGCCATGGCGCTTGCCGGCGCCGGGGCACAAGTTGTCCTTGCCGCCCGGGACGGCGCGGGCTTGTCCGAGAAGGTCGCCGCGATCGCTTCGGCGGGCGGATCCCGGCGCCGCTGGCCGAGTGGGCGAGCGAGGAATTCGACAGTGCCGTCTCGGTAAACCTTCGCGGAGTGTTCCTCTGCCTGAAATACGAAATTGAGCTCATGCTGGCCGGCGGAAACGGCGGGGCAATCGTGAACATGCCCTCCACGGCCGGCGAACAAGGCGTCGCTGGGATGAGCGGCTACGTGGCGAGCAAATTCGGTGTCGGGGGCCTAGCCCGATCCGTTCCAGATGCGGCGCCACCACAGCTGTTTGCTCGCAAGTTCCTGGTTCAGGGATTCCCGGGCCGCGGCGGCTGCCGCGGCGGCAGCCTGGGCAGCGGCCCGGCGCTCGCGCCAGCGCTCCAGCTCGACGCCGATGTCGCGGGTCTTTGTGATCACCGGAGGTCCGCCCTGGAGCTGGCGACGCGCGTCGATGACCCGGGCGTTGAAGTCCTCCACCACCTCGCGCACTTGCGTCTCTGAGTACAGGGCATCGAGCTTCGCATCCAATTCGGCGTCTTCCGTGCGCAGCAGGATGGCCTTGGGGCCCAGGCCGCTGAGGTGCTCGCGCTGGATGAGGCCCTTGACCCACCAATCGGGATCGTAGCGCTCCCCCAGCCCGGGAATCGGCTTGCCTGAGTACTTCAGGTTGTCGAACTTTCCTTGCGCCATGGCATCGCGGATCAAGTACTCGACCCGCGCCGCGTCGCCCACCTTCTTGCGCTTCCGCCGCTCTTCTTCCTCGGCGGCCTCAAGTTCGGCTTCTTCCTTGGCTGTCATGCCGGTGGCGCGCAGAGTTCGCAGCTCCATGGCACGCTCCAGCCGGTGCCTGAACGCACTGTTTTCACCGTTCACGGTTCAAACCGCCTTCGCTTGCGGAAATCCTGGACCTGAATCCAAGTATTCCGCAATCGGGAAGTTGCCGGGATGGTCCAGGCAACGTGCCCCTCTGGCCACGCCCAGCGCACCTCATTACGCTGACTGGTAACGGCTACTTCAGGAAGAAGGACTCCATGGACGAAAAGGGCATTCTCGACCGTATCCAGTCGCTTGTGGAGGAGGAGCGGGAGCTCCGGGAAAAGGCAGAGGCAGCCCCACCGGGTCCCGGTCATGCCCCTGACCGCGCAAGGCTGGAGCACATCGAACAGGACCTGGACCAGTGCTGGGACTTGCTGCGGCAGCGGCGGGCCAAGAGGCAATACGGCGAGAACCCGAACGATGCCAGACCACGGCCTCCCAAGCAAGTGGAGGGCTACACCGGCTGAAACCGGAAGAAACGCGGACGCGATGACCGTTCGAAGCGCAGGAATCCTTTTGTACCGCGAGAGCCCCACCGCGGAACTGGAAGTGTGGATAGCGCACATGGGCGGACCGTTCTGGGCCCGCAAGGATGAGCGCGCGTGGTCCATCCCCAAGGGCGAATACCTCGAAGACGAGGATCCCTTGGTGGCTGCCAAGCGTGAATTCGCGGAAGAGATGGGCGTTGCCGCACCCGCCGTCGGCTACCTTAAGCTGGGCACCTTCCGGCAACCGTCGGGCAAGCTCATCACGGCCTTCGCGGCAGAGTCTGACTTTGACCCCGGGAAAATCGTGAGCAACACTTTTGACCTGGAGTGGCCGAAGGGATCCGGTGTGGTCCGGAGCTACCCGGAGATCGACAACGCCGTCTGGGCCACGGCAAGTGTTGCCCGTACCAAATTGGTAGGCGGCCAAGTGCCGATTCTCGATGCGTTGATCCAGCACCTCGGGGGCGGGGTCTGAGTCCGCAACCAGACCCGTCAGGATCGGAGAAGCGCCGCTCACTGCCCGCGCCTAGAATGGCGGTCATGGACAACACCGTCCACGGAAGCTTCGTCCCGCAACGACTTCAGGAGAAATCATGAGCCCTTCTCCCACCGAGGGAATCAAGACCGTGCTGCATCCCGTTTCCGATCTCGCCTCAGCGAAAGCCGTGTACTCCGCCCTGCTTGGCATACAACCACAAGCTGACGGTCCCTACTACGTTGGCTTCGATGCCGCGGGGCAGCACATCGGGCTGGTCCCGGGCGGCGGCCCGCAAGGAATGACCTCGCCCGTAGCCTACTGGCACGTTTCGGACATCGAGGCGAAGCTGGCGGAAGTCACCGCCGCGGGCGCCACCGTGAAGGAAGCAGCCCACGACGTCGGTGGCGGCCGTTTGGTAGCAACCGTCACCGATCCGGATGGCAACGTCCTCGGGCTGCTTCAGGATCCCTGAGTCCCGGCCAAGACGTATTACTCGAAGCTGGTTAGATAGAGCCAGACGCCGACGGAGAGCGCAAATGCGGTCCCGCGTAACAGATGGAGACACAATGAGCACTACCACCGGAACGGACTCGCGGACGGAAACACAGTCGCCTGAGACGCATGTTGCCGACACCCACGATCTGATCCGGGTCCAGGGTGCGCGCGAGAACAACCTCAAGAACGTGACCGTTGAGATACCGAAGCGCCGCCTGACAGTGTTCACTGGCGTCTCCGGCTCGGGCAAGAGTTCGCTCGTGTTCGCCACGATCGCCGCCGAGTCGCAGCGGATGATCAACGAGACGTACAGCGCGTTCGTGCAGGGTTTCATGCCGAACCTCTCCCGGCCCGACGTCGACCGGCTTGAGGGACTTACCACGGCCATAATTGTCGACCAGGAGCGGATGGGCGCGAACCCCCGTTCGACTGTCGGCACGGCCACTGATGCCAACGCCATGCTGCGCATCCTCTTCAGCCGGCTTGGCTCGCCGTACGTCGGGCCGCCCACGGCGTTCTCCTTCAATGTCCCGACGCGAAAGGCGAGCGGGGTGATGAGCACGGATAAGGGCGGCAGGGTCGAGAAGAGCGTGGTCCGGAACGCGGTCTATCTTGGCGGCATGTGTCCGCGCTGCGAAGGCATGGGCTCGGTTTCCGATTTCGATCTCACGGCGCTCTACGATGACAGCAAGTCGCTGGCCGGGGGTGCCTTGACCATCCCCGGCTACAGCATGGACGGCTGGTACGGCCGCATTTTCAGCGGCGTCGGTTTCGACATGGACAAGCCGATCTCGAAGTTCACCAAGAGGGAGTTGGACGACCTTCTTTACAAGGAGCCCACCAAGATCAAGGTCGAAGGCATCAACCTCACCTACGAGGGCTTGATACCGAAGATCCAGAAGTCGATGCTCTCCAAGGACGTGGACGCGATGCAGCCGCACGTTCGGGCTTTCGTGGAGCGCGCCATCACTTTCCAAGCCTGCCCCGAGTGCGACGGTACCCGGCTCAGCCCGGAGGCCCGGTCCTCGAAGATCCAGGGCAAGAACATCGCCGAGCTGTGCCAAATGCAGATCAGCGACCTGGCCGACTGGGTCCGGGGCCTCCAGGAACCGTCGGTCGCGCCGCTTCTCGCGGGTCTGCGGCACCTCCTCGACTCGTTCGCCGAAATCGGGCTGGGTTACCTCTCCTTGGACCGGCCGGCCGGCACGCTGTCCGGTGGCGAGGCACAGCGAACCAAAATGATCCGCCACCTCGGCTCGTCCCTCACGGACATTACGTATGTCTTCGACGAGCCGACCATTGGCCTGCATCCCCACGACATCGAAAAGATGAACCAACTGCTGCTGCAGCTCCGGGACAAGGGCAACACGGTGCTGGTTGTCGAGCACAAGCCGGAGACCATTGCGATCGCCGACCACGTGGTCGATCTTGGTCCCGGCGCCGGTACCGAGGGCGGTAGCGTCTGCTTCGAGGGCACCGTGGAGGGCTTGCGGCAGAGTGACACCATCACCGGACGGCACCTCGACGATAGGGCGCGGCTCAAGGAATCGGCCCGGACGTCGTCGGGGGCCCTCGAGGTGCGCGGCGCCTCGACGCACAACCTCCGCGACGTCGACGTCGACGTGCCGCTGGGCGTTCTCTGCGTGGTCACGGGCGTGGCGGGTTCCGGGAAGAGCTCGCTGATCCACGGTTCCGTGGCTGGCCGGGAAGGTGTGGTGGTCATCGACCAGGCCGCGATCAAGGGCTCGCGGCGCAGCAACCCGGCGACCTATACCGGACTGCTCGAACCGATCCGCAAAGCGTTCGCGAAGGCCAACGGCGTGAAGCCTGCGCTGTTCAGCTCCAATTCGGAAGGCGCCTGCCCCAGCTGCAACGGCGCGGGGGTGATTTTCACCGAACTGGGCGTCATGGCGACCGTGGAGTCTACGTGTGAGGAGTGCGAGGGCAGGCGTTTCCAGGCCTCCGTGCTCGAATACACGCTGGGCGGTCGCAACATCGCCGACGTCCTGGCGATGTCCATGACCGAGGCGGCGGAGTTCTTCAGCGAAGGAGAGGCGCGCACGCCTGCCGCCCACAAGATCCTCGACCGGCTGGTCGACGTCGGACTCGGTTACCTCACCCTCGGGCAGCCACTCACCACGCTCTCCGGTGGCGAACGGCAGCGCGTCAAGCTGGCCGCCCAGATGGCAGAGAAGGGCGATGTCTACGTCCTCGACGAACCGACCACCGGCCTCCACCTCGCGGACGTCGAGAACCTGCTGGGCCTCCTGGACCGGCTCGTCGACTCCGGGAAGTCGGTCATCGTGATCGAACACCACCAAGCAGTCATGGCGCACGCTGACTGGATCATCGACCTCGGCCCGGGCGCCGGTCACGACGGTGGACAGGTCGTTTTCGAGGGCACGCCGGCCGATCTCGTCGAGGCTCGTTCCACCCTCACGGGCAAGCACTTGGCGGCCTACGTCGGAGCATGAATTAGCGGGACGGCGCGTTCCCCTGAGCCCTGGCCGGAACGTGGATGAAGAGGCTCGCGATGGCGGTGAGCAGGAGCAGGGACGCCGCGATAATGAAGCTCGTCTGCATTCCTTGGACGAAGCCGCCGCGGCCGGCGATCAGCGCGCCGAAAACCGCGATCGCGACGGCGCCGCCCACCTGACGGAATGTGTTGAACACTGCGCTCGCCGTGCCCGCCTTGTCGCCGGGCACGCTTGCGAGGACGACGGCGGTGACTTGCGGCATCGCGATTGATCCGCCGGAACCCGTCAGGATCAGGAACAATGCGACGAGGAGCGGAGATCCAAGCGGCGCAGTGAGGAGCATGGCGACGATTCCGCAGACCATGGACGTCAGCCCCACCACCACAGGCACCCGCGTCCCGAAGCGGTTCGAGAGGCTCCCGCTGACGATGTTGCCGACGATGCTGAATGCCGCAGAAGGAAGGAAAGCGAATCCAGCCTGAAGTGGGGTCAGGCCAAGATGCTGTTGGAGGAAGAGGCTGATAACAAAGACCGTCCCGAAGTGGCCCACCATGAACGCGAATCCCACCGAGAGGGAGATCCGCATGCCAGCGGAGCGAAACAGCCCAAGGGGCATCATCGGGTGCCGCACGCGCGCCTGGATCAGGAGGAAAGCTGCAAGGCTGAGGGCTGCGAGCACCAGGCTGGCCACCACGGTCACCGTGCCGAAACCCTCGGAACCACCCGTGATGAGCCCGTACATCAACGCGGTCAGGGCGAGGACCGCTGCGGCCTGACCGGCCCAGTCGAAAGGGCTGGGGCGGCGGGGCGAGGTGGCAACGGAGGCCAGAAGTACGAGCATCGCGATGCAGACCGGAAGGTTGATGCCGAACACGAGTCGCCAGTTCACCGTGGTGAGCAGGCCGCCGACCAAGGGGCCGACAGCGCCGGCGACGGCCCCTCCGACGGCCCAGATCCCGAGGGCGTGTGCCCTACGGCGCGGATCCGGAAAGGCCTGTCGAATCAGTGCCATCGATGCCGGCAACATGATGGATGCCGCTCCCCCTTGAAGGAAGCGGGCAGCAATGAGAACCCCCGACGTCGGCGCAAGTGCGCACGCAACCGACGCCACGAGGAACAGCGCGATGCCCCACCCCAGAGCGGTCTTCGCGCCGATCCGATCCGACAGGTTCCCTGCAAACAGCAACAACGCGGCGAACATCAGCGTGTACCCGTCGATGACCCACTGCAGCCCGGCCGTCCCGCCGCCGAGTTCCCGCCCGATGCTGGTGAGCGCAACGTTGACGATCAGGATGTCCAAGGTGATCAAAAAGAATCCCAAGGACGCAATCGCGAGCGTGAGGCGTGCCCGTGGCGCATCGGCCATGTCCGACGGGGGAACCGGAGCCGGCCACTTGGTTTCGGGGTGTGTCATGGGTTAAGGAAACAAGCTGCCGGAAGAATGAGGGAGTCTCTACCGTGAGGGGTACTGGCAGTGACCCCCACCGGAGGCGCGGTTACCGCGAAGTTGAGCGCCGCCGTCGCGGACGGCCACCGGAGGGCTCGACGCTGTGCTAGCCGGCAAGGCCGAGGAATACCAGCAAAGCCCTTTCAATCTCAACGAGCTGAGCGGCCGTCAAGCGGCCCACCCGGCTTTGCACGTTGGAACGTCGGACGGTCGTCAACTTGTCGATCATCACCTGATTTTCTTGCCGCAAGCCTGACAGCTCCGAGGCGGAGACACCGACCCGCAGGAGAGGTGCGTCAATCAGGGTTGTTGTCAGAGGAAGCACTGTAACGGAATCGGTGACGTCGAATCGGTTATCCTGGATCACCAGCGCTGGCCGTGGCTTGGAGGCGTGGACGCCGCCGGCTACTGTCCAGAGTTCGCCACGGTTCACTCGTCGTCCCAGGACGCTGCCACAGCCTCGATGAACTCTTGGTCATCGGAGTGCTGTCCAGCAGCTGCCACGGCAGCGGCCTGCCGGTGGGCTTCGGCGTCGAACCCATGAGACCGAACGTCCGGCACCCATATCTGGATGGGACGGAAGCCGTGCTCGCGCATCCGCTTACGGTATTCGCCGACCCGATCTCGAACTGCCATGAAATCAATGTTACATGTAACGATTCTCTTGCGACAGATGCAGAAGCCGCCGCGGGCACCGCCGTCGAGCCCCTATGCGACCAACACCGCGGCAGCGCTGTCCATATGCTCGATGATGGTCTTGCGGGCCAGTGACGCATCCCCGGTTTCGATGGCGGCCACAATGTCGTGGTGGCGCTCGACGCTCATGTTCTTGACGCCCTTTTCCAGCCCCGCGAACATGATGGACATCCGGATGGATCCCTCCAGCGATTCCCAGGAATGAAGCAGTGTCTCGTTGCCGGTGAGGCGGCACATGGTGCGGTGGAATTCCAGATCGGACTCGATCCGTTCCTCCAGGCTTCCCTCGGCTGCGGCCGCCATGGTGTCGACGGCTGCGCGCAGCGAGGTGATTACCTGTTGGCGGTCGGGCAATTCGCAAAGCGTGCGCGCGGCGAGGGATTCCAAGGCTGCGCGGACCGAGTAGATATCGCGGATTTCCTTGGCATCGAGGTGGCGGACGGAGAGCCGGCCACGGGGCCCTGCCGACAGGAGGCCCTCTTGCTCAAGTTGCCTCAGCGCCTCCCTGAGTGTCCCTCGGCTGATCTGGAGCATGTCCGACAATTCGGTTTCCACCAGGTGCCGGCCGGGTGCCAGTTCGCCACTCGTGATGGCGGTCCGCAGCGCGGAGAGAGCCTGCTCGCGAAGGCTCTTCTTTTCCAGCCCTAGAAGGGGTGCTGTTGCTCCAGCCATCATGTCCGTCCTTCAGTGTCAGTGGTCGACTGTTTACAGTCGGTGTGTTAACTGTTGATCTTACGGCAGGAGCACGGAACCGGCCGATGCCTGCCCCGCGCATTCCAAGCCCCACGAAAGACTGACTTAGCCCAGTTCGGCCAAGACCTTCGCCACTATCCGCTGTACCGACAATCCGTACTTCTCATGCAGGGTGGGCAGCGCACCGGCGTCGAGGAATTCATCCGGTAGCGCCACGGGAACTACACGCTTGCCCAGGCCCGCGGTGACCACGGCCGATGCCACCGTTTCGAACAAGCCGCCCACCACGCTGTGGTTCTCCAGCGTAACGGCCAGGCGGTCGGTGTTCAGCTCCGCCAAGACGGTGGAAGCGTCGAACGGCTTGATAGTGGGAGCATGCACGACGGCGACATCCACCTTGTGCGCGGCGAGCGCCTTTGCGGCCTGCAGCGCACGCATAGTCATCAGCCCGCTGGAGACAAACACGACGTCGTTGCCGCCCCGCAGCACCTTCGCCTTGCCGAGTTCGAACGTGTAGCCGTACTCGTCCAGCACCGTGGGGACGTTGCCGCGAAGGAGGCGCAGGTACGTGGGACCGTCGCTTGCTGCCAGTTGCGGCACCGCTTGTTCGATGTCCACGGAGTCGCATGGATCAACGATGGTCAGATTCGGCATGCCGCGGAAAATGGCCATGTCCTCCGTGGCCTGGTGGCTGGGTCCGTAGCCCGTGGTCAGGCCAGGGAGTCCGCCCACAATGTTCACGTTCAAGTTCGGCTCGGCGATGTCGAGGCACAGGAAGTCGTAGGCCCGGCGCGCGGCGAACACGGAGTAGGTCGAGGCGAACGGCACCAAGCCGGTCTCGGCCAGCCCTGCCGCCGCGCCGAAGAGCAACTGCTCAGCCATGCCCATCTGGAAGAACCGCTCCGGGAAGGCCTGCGCGAAGATGTGCATGTCCGTGTATTTGCCCAGGTCAGCGGTGAGTCCGACTATTCGCGGGTCGGCCTCGGCGGCCTTCACCAGCGCGTGGCCGAAAGGCGCGGAAGAAGTCTTCTGGCCCGGATCCGCGAACGACGCGATCATGGCGGAGGTCTTTAGTTTCGGGGCAGTGACGGTGCTCATCGGGTGACCTTCCCTTTGGATCCTGCGGTCAGCTGCTTGCGGCACAGCTGCCATTCGTGTTCTTCGATGCGCATGAAGTGCGCCTTTTCGCGTTCCTCGAGCAGCGGCACGCCGCGCCCCACCTTCGTGTCGCACAAGATGACGGAAGGACGTCCGACGGCGGCGGCCTGGGCGGCGGCGTTGTCGAACGCGGCCAGCAACGCACCGACGTCGTTCCCGTCCACCCGCTGCGTGTACCAGCCGAAGGCTTGCCACTTTTCCGTCACGGGCTCGGTCCGGAGGACCGTGTCTGTCTTCCCGTCGGCCTGCAGGGCGTTAATGTCCACCATGGCCGTCAGGTTGCCCAGCTGGTGGTGGTGGGCGCCCATGGCGGCTTCCCAGGTGGAACCTTCGTCAAGCTCGCCGTCGGAGAGGAAGTTGTAGACCCTCGCGTTGGATCCCCGTCCCGATGGAGCGCGGTGCCGAAGACCAAGGGCAATTCCGACGGCGATGGGGAGCCCGTGTCCCAGCGAACCTCCGGAGATCTCCATGCCCGGCGTGTAGCTCGACATCCCGGACATGGGGAGCCGGGAATCGTCCGAACCGTAGCTTTCGAGCTCCTCGACGGGAATGATTCCGGCCTCGGCCAATGCTGCATAGTGGCCGATCGCGTAGTGGCCCGTGGAGAGCAGGAATCGGTCCCTCCCCTCCCATTCGGGGTCATTGGCGCGGTAGCGGAGCTGATCTGCGTAAATGGCTGCGAGCATGTCCGCCGCTCCGAGTGCCTGGCCAACATAGCCCTGCCCTTGGACTTCACCCATGTTGAGGGCATAGTGCCGGATACGGTGAGCGGCTGCAGCCACCCGGTCAACTCGTTCCATCGCTGATTCTCCGGCACGTCCTGCCGTGTATTGCACCTGTTCCACCGTCATCAGACATTCACCGACTGGGGAGTGCTTTTGGTGGCCTCATCTGCCAGCTGGCGCTCACGCTTGCCCCAGGTTTCGCGGGTAGCCAAAGCCGCCCAGAGGCCGATGGCTGCGTAGGCACCGAAGAGCAACGCCGGGCCCATCCATCCCATGGCGACGAAGAGCAGGGTGGTGATGAAGGGGGTGAAGCCCGAGATGGTGGCCGAGATCTGGTAGGCAAGCGAGGCACCGGAGGCGCGGGTCTTCGCCTGGAACAGCTCGGGGAACCAGGCGCCCTGGGCACCGGCGAGGGAGTTCTGGCAGACGCCGTAGGAGACGGCGATCGTGGCAATGATAAAGATGAACAAACCGGTATTGACCAGCAGGAACATCGGGATGGCAAAGAGCACCGCGAAAGCGCAGGACCAGATGTAGACAGGGCGCCGTCCGATCCTGTCCGTGAGCCGCGCCCAGGCCTGGGTGGCGAAGATGCCGATGGCCGAGGCGATGCAGAGGGCCACCAGAGTCTGGGTCTTATCTGCCAGGTGCTGGCCGTTCAGGTAGGAAATCATATACGTGATGGAGACGGCGTAGCCCGCGGTCTCGGCAATGCGGAGGCCGATGCCCTTGACGATGTTGCGCCAGTCGGTCTTCAGGACCTCTACGATGGGCGACTTAACGATGGCCCCGCTGTCCTTGACCTCGTCGAAGACCGGGGATTCCGGGACCTTGGAGCGGATGATCAAGCCCACAACAACCAACACCATGCTCGCGAGGAACGGAATGCGCCAGGCAAGTTCGCCGCCGAGCTGGACGCTGCCAAGGAAGACAAGGTTGGCCAGGAGGAGTCCCACGGGGAATCCGGTCTGGACGATGCCTGTGTACTTCCCCTTCTTCTTCCAGGGAGCATGCTCGTAGCTCATCAGGATGGCCCCGCCCCATTCGGCTCCGAAGGCCAGGCCCTGGACGATGCGGACGAACACCAGGAGCGCCGGCGCCAGGAGGCCCACTTGGCTGTACGTGGGAAGAAGGCCGATCAAGAATGTAGCCACGCCCATCAGGATCAGGGAGGCCACGAGGACCGGCTTACGTCCCAATTTGTCACCCAGATGGCCGCCGATGATGCCGCCGATGGGGCGGGCGGCAAAGCCGACGCCGAGAGTGGCGAAAGCGGCGAGGGTGCCGGTCACGGGATCGCCCGTGGGGAAGAAGGCCGTTCCGAAGTACAGGGCAGCCGCGGTGCCGAAGCCGATGAAGTCATAGGTTTCGATGACTGCGCCCACACCGGAGCCGATGGCGACGCGCCTGGCGTCCTTGGTGCCGTGGACCGGACCGCGCATGGTCAGAGCTTCTTTGCTCATTGGTGAATCCCTTTCGAAGAGCGACTGAGGCAAGGCGCCTCAGCACTGTCGACTGTTAACACATGATATGTCAGTGTGACCTGCGTCATCCAGTCCTGTCAACAGTCAACTTCAAGGGTTGACTGTTGACAGTCAACTTACGTATTGTGGTTCCCATCACTACTGCCTTCGGGCACGACTGGAGGAAACGAAGATGTTCAACTCCCGACTCGGTTGCTCGTCCATCAGCTTCCGGCACCAGGACCTGCCCATGGCATTGCGCACGATCAACGGCCTGGGCTTCGAGGAAATCGACCTCGGCGCACTGCCGGGCGTCTGCGATCACGTTCCCTATGAGCTTGATTCCGACGCCGTCGCGGCCGTGACCGCTCAAGTCGCCGCCTCGGGTTTGCGGGTCCGTTCCGTCAATGGCGATATCGGAGACCTCAACGCACTGCTCGACGCCGGGCAGAGCAGCACCCGGCTAAGGCACCTCGATGCGCTCCTCACCCTTACCGCGAACACCGGAGCGAAGGCCCTGGTTCTCCCCTGTGGCGCCCTGGAACACGATCCGGTCCGCAGCCTCGACGAGGATCTGGACACCATCGCAGCCCAGCTCATCGGTGCCGGAAAGCGTGCGGCGGAGTTCGGCGTCGAACTCTGGACGGAATCCCTGCACTTCCTCCGGTTCTGCTGGAACCTGGAACGTGCCGAACTGCTGGCCGCGCGACTGGCGGGCTCCGGCGTCGGGATCGTCATGGACTTCAGCCACATTGTCGCCGCGGGCGAAGACCCGCTGGAGTACATCGAACGCCACCAAGGCCGGATTGCCCACGTCCACCTAAGGGACGCGGTTCCGGGCAACATCAACCTCAGCATCGGAAACGGCCAGGCGGACTTCGCCGCGGGACTCAGCTCGCTCGCGGCGGCCGGTTACGGCGGGCACTTCTCGCTCGAGCTCGAAACCCGCGACGTCACCCACGACGAACGCCCGGCGGCGGCCGCCAAGGCCGCCAGCTTCATCTCAGACCTCATCTGACTTTCACACCAACAAAACCAAGGAGCATCATGACCAGCACCATCCAGCGCACCGCCGTCCTCACCGGGGCAACCTCGGACCGGGGCATCGGCATCACCACCGCACGCCGCTACGCCAATGACGGCTGGGCCGTGGTGATCCTGGACCTCGACGGCGAGAAGTCCGCCAAGGTCGCAGCGGACATCGGCAACCAGTTCAACGTGCCCGCCTTCGGCTACGAAATCGACGTCGCCAACGAAGACTCCGTCAACGCGGCCTACAAAGCGGTCGCCGCCGAGATCAGCGCGGGCACCCTCCCCGCCGTCGGCGCCCTCGCCAACATTGCGGGCATCACGTCTCCCGTGCCGTTCCTCGAAACCACGCTGGAACTCTGGCACAAGGTCATGGACGTGAACGCCACCGGCACCTACCTGGTGACCAAGGCTTTCCTGCCGGACATGATCGCCAGCGGCTGGGGCCGCATCGTGAACATGTCCTCCGTTTCCGCCCAGCGCGGTGGCGGCGTCTTCGGCAAGGTCCCCTACTCCGCCGCGAAGGCAGCCATCCTCGGCTTCACCAAGGCGTTGGCACGCGAAATCGGCGCCACCGGCGTCACCGTCAACGCCATCACCCCGGGCGCCGTGGACACCAACATCCGCGTCGGCAGCACGGACGAGCAGGAAGCCGCCATCAACGCCGGCATCCCGCTGGGCCGCAACGCCACCACCGAGGAAATCGCAGCCGTCATCGCATTCCTGTCTTCCGAGGAATCCGCCTACCTCACGGGCACCACCATCGACATCAATGGCGGAAGCCACATCCACTAGCAGCTCCCACATCCGTAGCCGAAAGAGCCCACGATGACCAAAATCTTCAACGATCCCGCCGATTTCGCCGAGGAAGCCCTCGCGGGCTTCTGCGACATCCATTCCGGCCTGGTGCGCCAGGTTCCCGGCGGAGCCGTCCGCCGCTACCGTCCCCAGCAGCCCAAGGTTGCCGTCCTCGCCGGCGGCGGATCCGGGCATTACCCGGCGTTCGCCGGGCTCATCGGCTCAGGACTGGCCGACGGCGCGGTCGTGGGCAACATCTTCACTTCGCCTTCCGCCCAGCAGGCCTACTCCGTTGCCAAGGCCGCGGATTCCGGCGCCGGAGTGGTATTCGCTTACGGCAACTACGCCGGGGACGTCATCAACTTCGGCATGGCCAGCGAGCGCTTGGCCGCAGAAGGCATCGCCGTGGAAAACGTGTTGGTCACGGACGACATTGCCAGCGCACCGCCGTCGGAATCCGCCAAACGCCGCGGCATCGCGGGTGACTTCACGGTCTTCAAGATCATGGGTGCCGCCGCCGAAGCGGGAGCCGGACTGGCCGACGTCGTACGCTTGGGCCGGAAGGCCAATAGCCTCACTCGGACCATCGGGAGCGCCTTCCACGGCTGCACTTTTCCCGGCGCCGAGGCACCGCTGTTCACCCTCAAGAACAAGCAGATGGGCCTTGGCCTGGGCATCCACGGCGAACCCGGGCTGTTCGACACCGAGCTTCCGGCTGCCAAGGAACTGGGCCAAGAACTCGTTGCGCGGCTGCTCGCAGAGACGCCGCCCGGGGCAGGAAAGCGCATCGCAGTGATCCTCAATGGCCTCGGTTCCACCAAGCACGAGGAACTCTTCGTCCTGTGGCTGACCGTGGCTCCGTTGCTGCGCGCTGCCGGATACACACTGGTCATGCCGGAGCTCGGAGAACTGGTCACGAGCCTGGACATGTCCGGTGTCTCCCTCACCATCACGTGGCTGGACGAGGAACTTGAGCCGCTGTGGACGGCGCCCGCCGAAACGCCGGCGTACCGTCGCGGCCATGCCTCCCTGCCGACCGGTGGTCAGCTCGCGGAGGAAGCGTTCGACGGCGGCGCTGTGGCCCCGGAGTTCGCGGCCACCCCGGACTCACGCGACTACGCCGCGAACTGCGCGGCCGCTCTGGAAGCTGCCCGGGAAGCACTGCACGACGCCGAAACGCATCTTGGCGACATGGACGCGGTAGCGGGCGACGGCGACCACGGCCGCGGGATGGTCCGCGGCATCGACGCCGCCACGTCGGCCGCCGCGAAGGCGCTGGCCAGCGGTGCCGGAGCCGGCGATATGTTGGGGGCCGCCGGCGATGCTTGGGCGGACAAGGCCGGCGGAACGTCGGGCGTTCTGTGGGGCGCAGGCCTTCGGGCTTTCGGCGAATCCCTCGGTAATGACGAGGCGCCGGAACCGGCTGGACTGGCCGCTGCGGTGACAGCTTTCGCCGCGCGGATCACTGATCTTGGCAAGGCCGAGGTGGGCGACAAGACCATGGTGGATGCCCTGCTCCCCTTCGTGGACACCTTCAACAAGCTCGTGTCCGAGGACGTCCTTCCGGAAGTTGCCTGGGCCGAAGCTGCTGCGGCAGCCACCGAGGCCGCGCAAGCCACGGCTTCGCTCCGCCCGCTCAAAGGACGGGCCCGGCCACTCGCCGAAAAGAGCGTGGGCACAGCCGATCCCGGAGCCACCTCGCTGGCAATGATCTTCACCATCATGGGCCCGCACCTTGTGCGCATGGGAGTCATCGCATGACGACGAAAGGACAGACCATGGGTTTCCGACTCATCCTGGGCGCCGATGAAGCAGGCGTCGATTACAAAGACCGGATCATGGCTGACTTGCGGAACGATCCGAGGGTCAGCGAAATCATCGATATCGGCGTCAACCGCAGCGACTCCGGGGAAGACTTCACCACGCCGTACCCTTATGTCGGGATCAAGGCGGGCGAGCTCATCAGGGACGGTCATGCGGACCGGGCCATCCTCTTCTGCGGTACAGGAATCGGCGTGGCCATCGCAGCGAACAAGGTGGACGGTATCCGCGCTACCACCGCGCACGATTCCTTCTCCGTGGAGCGTTCCATCCTGTCCAACGACTGCCAGGTGCTCACCATGGGCCAGCGTGTGGTCGGGGTGGAACTTGCCAGCAGGCTTGCCCGGGAGTGGCTCGGTTATTCCTTCGACCCGGCATCGGCATCAGCGGACAAGGTCAAGGTCCTCACGGATTTCGAGGGCTGCTGAGCCCTGCCGCCGAGTGCGGCTCTTGCGAGGGGAGGCCCTGCTGGTGCACAGCGCAGCGGGGTCTCCCTTTCCGCTCGGACTTGGTGTTGAGTGGTTGAAGGAGACCACCGAGGATCGGGAGGACAGCCATGGCCATTACCGAGGAAGCGCGCAGGAACCACGAGGAGCTGTTCCCGGGGCGCGTCTCCACGCTTCAGGTGACCGATCCCGAACTCTTCGACTACTTCAACAATTTCGCTTTCGACGAAGTGCTGCGCCATGGAAGCCTGGACACACGGACCCGCCTCATGGTCCAGCTTGCGTCGATGATCGCCTCGCAGGCCCTGAGCGAATACCGGGTCACACTGGGCGCAGCGCTCACCGTGGGCGTCACGCCTATTGAAATCAAGGAAATCGTTTACCAGGCAGTTCCATATGTCGGCATGGCCAAGGTCCTTGACTTCATCCATGCCACGAACGAGATCCTCACTGAGAACGGCGTCGAACTGCCGCTGCCGGGCCAGTCGACCACCACCGCCGAGGACCGGGCGGAGAAGGGCCTCGCGGTGCAGAAAGCCATCATCGGCGCCGAGGTCATCGAGAAGATGTACGCCTCAGCTCCCGCCGACGAGATGCACTTCCAGCGCTACCTGTCGGCAAACTGCTTCGGCGACCATGTGACACGCACCGGTATCACTGTGCCGATGCGCGAGCTCCTCACCTTCTCGATGCTCGTTTCGCTTGGCGGGTGCGAGCCGCAGGTCAAGGGGCACGTGTCCGCAAACATGAACGTCGGCAACGATCGGGCAATATTGCTCGACGTCGTCACCCAGCTTCTGCCCTACATCGGCTATCCCCGCACGCTCAACGCCCTCCGCGTGATCAACGAGGTGTGAAAGCCGGGAGCAAAGTGGTGACGAGGCGCTTAGCGAAACCCCCGTCCAACGGGGCGCCACTGAGGAAGAAGCGGTAATAGATGGGGCCGAGCAGCAGGTCGGTGACCATTTCAGCGTCGAGGTCGGCCCTCAGCTCCCCCCTTGAGATGCCATGCTCAACCAAGGCACGTACGTCCGCCAGCCGGTGGCTCACTACCCGTTCCCGATAAACCTGTGCAAGCTCGGGATCTGCGGCGACTTCCGAGACCAGGCCCTTCATGATCCGTCCCATCACCGAGGTGCGCATAAGCTCGGCTGTCCGGTCCACTAGCTTCGTCAGTTCGGTTTCGGTTTCCTCGGCGTATGGCCGGGTGCTGACGTCACCCACCATGTCCAGCAAGACGGCCAGGGCAAGATCATTCCTGGAACGGTACCGCCGGTAGATCGTCGTCTTCGCCACTCCCGCCCGCGCAGCGACACCTTCCACCGTCAAGCTAACGAACCCTTCTTCCCCCAGAAGTTCCCGAGTGGCGTCAAGAATCTTCTGTTCGGACCGCGCGCGTCGTCCCGAATGCCCGGAACCCGCGCGTTGCCCCGCATCCGCGCCGGCCGGGGAACCGTCGACTCCCTGTGGAAAATTCATTCCTCAACCACCTTTTCGCGACTCATTGTTCGATGCTAGTATTGTAACGCAACGTAGCGTTTCGCAAAAGTGCGCGGAGCGTTATTTCCCACTAGACAAAGAGGAATACGCACATGACCACGGATCGCTATCAGCGCGGCCTCGACCGCATGATGGAGCTCGTTTCCACCGAACACGCCAACACCTTCGACCACGCCAAACTCGTGGAGTCATACAAGGAGTTGGACCCCGACCTTTCCGACTACATCGTCTCCTTCGCCTTCGGCGACATCTACTCCCGCACGGCTTTGACCCAACAGGAGCAAACCATGGTAACCATCTCCACGCTAGTGGCCCTGGGCACCGAACCCCAGCTGAAGCTGCACATCAACACCGGCTTCACCGTGGGCCTGAGCAAGGAGAAAATCGTCGGCGCCCTGATCCACTGCATCCCCTATATCGGATTCCCAAGGGTGCTCAACGCCCTGACCCTCGTCAAGGAAGTCATGGCAGAGCGGGGCCTCACTCCGGAAGCCGCCGACTGATCCACCCCCCTCATGAGCCATAGCCTTCCGTCCGCGTTTCAACTGGACTGCCCGGTGCAGTTCACACCGCCAGCGAGCGGGTGGTTAGGCTGGGTGGATGGCGACAGTTATTCTCGTGCGGCACGGCCGCACCACAGCCAATGCCACTGGGCTGCTGGCCGGTCGGGCCGTGGGCGTCAGCCTGGACCAGATCGGGCGTGACCAGGCGGCTCTGACCGGAGACCGGCTCGCGGCTGTGCCCTTAGTCGCGGTGGTTTCGAGCCCTCTTGAGCGTTGTCAGCAGACCGCCCGGCTCATCCTCGATCGCCAGGCCGGCACGCCGTACGCGCCGGTCGATTTCGATCTCACCGAGTGCGATTACGGCCAGTGGCAGGGCCGCACGCTCAGTGATCTCGCGAGCGAGGATTTGTGGTCGGTTGTGCAGTCGCAACCGTCCGCCGTCGTCTTTCCCGGCGGTGAATCCATGGCCGCGATGCAGGCACGGTCGGTGGCAGCCATTCGACGCCACGACGCAGCCTTCGAAGCCGAGTACGGGCCGGGAGCCGTGTGGGCGGCGGTGAGCCACGGTGACATCATCAAGTCAATCATCGCCGACGCGCTCGGCATGCACCTTGACCTGTTCCAGCGTATTAACGTGGCCCCCGCCTCCGTATCGATCGTGCGCTACGGCGCTATTCGGCCGAGCGTCTACGCAACCAACACCGACGCGGGTGATCTATCGTGGCTGTCAAACGGCATCCACTCTGGCGATGCGCCGGTGGGCGGTGGTGCAGGGCAAGAGGCGCCATGAACCTCATGTGCCTAAAATACTGACATGTCTACACGAGTTCACGAGTTTGCCTGGCCAGATCGGGTCGTCGTCGGCACCATTGGCCTTCCGGGGGCGCGCACGTTCTACCTGCAGGTGCGCGCAGGAACGCAGATCGTGAGTATTGCTCTGGAGAAGCAGCAGTCGGCTCTGCTCGCGGAGAAGATCGACGAAATTCTCGACCAGCTCATCACCGTCGAGGGCAACCCCTTCAGCGTTCCCACAAGTACTCCCATTGAACTTGTCGACAACGACCAGCTCGAAGCCGTTCAGGAGCAGTTCCGCACCGGCGCCATGACCTTGGATTGGGACCCAACCACGGCCCAGATCGTGATAGAGGCCTATCCCATCACCGATCTCGATGCTGATGACAACGACGCATTGCTTGATGAGGACGGCGCTAACGAGCCTGAAATGCTGCTGGTGCGAATGCCGGTCGGCACCGCCCGTGCATTCGCCAAGCGCACCCGTGAGATCGTGGGCGCCGGGCGTCCAACGTGCTCGCTCTGCGGTTACCCCATAGACGCCGACGGGCACATCTGCACCCTTCCCGAGGCCTGATGCCAACGCCGGACCTAGTGACCGCCGAGCTGACGCTCACCGGCCGCATCACGACGGCTTCAAACGCCACATTTCTGGGCCGCATCGGCGACGTGGTGGTCGTCTATAAGCCGATAGCAGGCGAAACTCCGCTGTGGGATTTTCCCCACGGCACCCTGGCTCACCGGGAGGTAGCCGCCTACCTGGTCTCGCAGGTCCTCGGCTGGGACGTCGTGCCGCACACCTGGCTGCGCGGTGGTCCTATGGGCGAAGGAATGGTGCAGCTCTGGCAAGAGCAAGACCCCACCCAAAACGCCGTGAACCTGCTCGCGACGGACCAGGTGCCGGAGACGGGCTGGAAACATGTTCTCGAGGGACAAGATGAGAACGGACGGATGGTCACCCTTGTTCACGAAGACTCGCCGGCGCTCAGACGCATGGCGGTGTTCGACGCGGTCGTCAACAACGCCGACCGCAAAGGCGATCATATTCTTGCCATGACGGACGGACACCGGCACGGCGTGGACCATGGGCTCACTTTTCACCGTGACCACAAGCTGCGCACGGTGCTGTGGGGATGGCTGGGAGAGCCTCTGACCGCCGAGGAATGCGACGGCATCGATCGCGTCAGCGAAGGACTGCGCGGTGGGCTGGGCCGAAGCTTGGCGGACTTGCTCAGCGCCGAAGAAATCGCATCGCTCGCCGCGCGCTGCGCCCGGTTGCGCTTGGCAGGGCGGTTTCCGGCTCCGAAAGGTGAGATGTCGGCGGTGCCCTGGCCGCTGTTCTAAGGGAATTGCGGCTACGGCTTCGCAGGCATGTTCATGAAGCCTCTAGAACCGGGAGCCCGGTAGTTCCACAATGGGGAACTGGGGAAGAGCGCCAGGCAGCGAGGCATACCGCGTTCTGAATCAGGAGGTGCATTCGTATGGAGATCGGCCGAGTTTACGCACCGCAGGGCAGGGCGGAAGAGGCAGCGTCCAGGCCTCATCCAGCCGCTGTCGCTGCCATCAAGACATTCCACACACTGGCATGGCTTTCGATTGAGTCATGCGTTGTCTACGTGCTCTACAAGGGGATGGTCGGGCGCACTGACAGAAGAGTTGGTATGGCTGCGGCGGTGATAGCGGGCGAATCTCTGGTGTTCGCCGGCAACGGATTCCGGTGTCCGCTCACGCAGCTCGCCAAACACTACGGAGCCGAAAGCGGCGGGGTGACGGACATCTACCTTCCGAAATGGTTCGCCCACAATATGCCGGCCATCCACGTTCCGCTGCTGATAGTCATGGCCTATCTGCATATCCGGAACTACCGACGCCGATAGGCAGCTGTCCGGACGCCTTGGCGCATGTGATGGGCCTGAATTTGTCTTCAAGGATTCCGGGCATTTTGTCGACTTCGCATCCATCCAGGGTGGTCAGCCCCCGCACGATGAGGTGGACTTGCAAGATCCCATCCAGGTTGCCTTCACGGAGGACGAGGCCACACGCGCCGGTCTCTACAACACTGCGCGCGTCGACGTCGTTGATCCGGGCCAGTACGACGCAGTCTTCCTCGTGGGAGGCCACGGCACCATGTGGGACTTCCCGGACAGCGAAGGCTTGCAGAAGCTGGTCGCCAGCGTCTACGACGCCGGCGGCGTAGTGGGCGCGGTCTGCCACGGACCGGCAGGCTTGGTAAACGTGGACCTGGCCGACGGGTTCCGGCTCGTCGGGGGCCGGGAGGTGGCTGCCTTCACCAACGATGAAGAAGTGGCCGCAGGTATGGACAAATTCATCCCGTTCTTCTTGGCAGACCGGCTGAAGGAACAGGGCGCGATTCATGTCTCCGCCGGCGTCTTTGCGGAGAAGGTCGTGGTTGCCGACCGGCTGGTGACCGGACAGAACCCGGCCTCCGCCGCCGGCGTGGCGAAGGAGATGGAGAAGCTCCTCGCGGAGGTCATCCACCAGGAAAAGGCCGAGGAACAGCACGAGGCGGAGTCCTTACGCGCAGAAAAGGACGCCAAGAAGGCTGCCGCCGCAGGCTCCGAGCACTAGCCCGCACTGCATTGAAACTGGCGCCCGCCCCGACGACGGAGCGGGCGCCAGCGAGGATCTACCGCTAACGAATGACGCACGAGTTCCGGTAATTTCCCCCTTATGCCCTTGACAAGCGATTACTAAACCGGTTCAGTAGAGGTAACAAAACCGGTTCAGTGATTCCGATCACCCAGTGGCAATGAGGCGAACATGACAGTGACCATCAACGACGTTGCGCAGGCAGCCGGCGTGAGTAAGGGTGCCGTCTCCTACGCGTTGAACGGACAGCCCGGGGTCAGCGACGAGACCAGGGAGCGCATCCTCAAGGTCGCGAAGGACCTTGGTTGGAAGCCGAACCTTCGCGCCAAGGGCTTGTCATCGGCCAAGGCTTTTGCCGTGGGGCTCGTCATTGCCCGGGATCCCCGCCTTTTGGGCACGGATCCCTTCTTTCCCGCGTTCATCGCCGGGATCGAGACCACGCTGGTTGAGCACGAGTACGCCTTGGTCCTCACCGTCGCCGCCAGCGCCGAGGCGGAAGAGCTGGGCTACCGGAAGCTGGCTGCCGACGGCCGCGTGGACGGTGTCATCCTCACCGATATGAGGGTTGACGATTCCCGAATCGCCTTGTTGAAAGGCCTCAAGATTCCGGCCGTCACCCTGAACCGGCCCGAAACCTCCTCGCCATTTCCTGCAGTGTGCATGGATGATACCGAGGGCATTACCACCGCCGTCGAACACTTGGTTTCCCTGGGGCACTCCAGAATCGCGCACGTGGCCGGACCCCAGAGTTACATTCACGGCCGAAGCCGGCGGCTGGCTTGGCAAAACGCCATGTCGAAAGCCGGGCTCGAGGCCGGTTCCTTCATTGAGTCGGACTTCACCGCGGCCGGCGGATTGGCGGCTACCGCGGAACTGCTTCGCTCAGCCCAACGGCCCACTGCGATCATCTACGCGAACGACCTGATGGCCACGGCCGGCCAGTCCTACGCGCAGTCCTTGGGGATGACCGTCCCCGGTGATCTTTCCATCACGGGCTACGACGATACTGAGCTCGCAAGCTATCTCAATCCTCCGCTGACCACTATCCCGGCCGATCCGCTGCTCTGGGGGCGGGTTGCCGCCCAAGTGCTCCTGAGCATCCTCGGCGGAGCGCCCGCGGAGGACGTCTATCTTCCCTCCCCGAAGCTGGTGGTCCGAGCCTCCACGGGGGCGGCACCCAGCAGGCCGAAAAACTAGCCGCCTCCCACGTCCAGTCTTACGAAGATCGATCTACCCGCAATTGGTGGGGCTATTTGCCATTCCCATGTGAAGGCGAAGGCTCCGCAGTCCGTCAATTTTTACCTCGCAAAAGGAGTTGCAATGAAGCACGGAAAAATTAGTTCGAGGATCCTCTCCCTGACCGCTATTGCGGTGGTCGGAGCCGGCTTGGCCGCATGCGGTGGAGGCGCCTCCAGCACAGCTGCCGGAGCGAACTCCGCCACAACGGCAAAGGGCCCCATCAAGATCTGGTACTCCAACAACGAGTTCGAGGTGAAGTGGGGCAAGGAAATGGTGGCCTCATGGAACGCGGCCCACCCTGACCAGCAGGTAGACGCGCAGGAAATCCCGGCAGGCAAGAGCTCCGAAGAAGTCATCGGGGCGGCAATCACCGCGGGCAACGCGCCCTGCCTGGTCTTCAACACGGCCCCTGTGGCCGTTCCGCAGTTCCAGAAGCAAGGGGGCCTGGTCCCGTTGGACTCCTTCCCTGACGGAGCCCAGTACATCAAGGACCGCACGGGCGACCTCGCGAATCAGTACAAGTCCTCCGATGGCAAGACGTACCAGCTGCCGTGGAAGTCCAACCCCGTGGTCCTCTTCTACAACAAGGACATCTTCGCGAAGGCTGGACTGGACCCGGAAAAGCCCAAGCTTGCCACGCAGTCCGAATTCCTGGACACCGCCCGGACACTCGTGAAGTCCGGTGCCGTCGCCAATGCGGTGTGGCCTTCACCTGCTAGCGATTTCTTCCAGTCCTGGTTCGATTTCTACCCGTTCTATGCCGCCAATTCGAGTGGCACCAACTTGATCAAGGACGGCAAAGCCACCTTCGATAGCGATCAGGGCAAGCAAGTAGCCACGATGTTCCAGACTCTCTACAAGGAGAACCTGGCGTCCAAGGAAACGTACAAAGGCGACTCCTTCGCAGATGGCAAGGCCGGCATGTCCCTCGCGGGCCCCTGGGCCGTCGCCGCTTACAAGGGCAAAGTGAATTGGGGCACCGTCCCGGTCCCGGGTACACAAGCCCAGACCAACGGCTCCACCTTCTCTGACGCCAAAAACGTCGCCATGTACTCCTCCTGCAAGAACCAAGGCACTGCGTGGGATGTCATGAAGTTCGCCACCAGCAAGGAACAAGACGGCAAGCTCCTCTCCGAAACGGGCCAGATGCCGATGCGCAAGGACTTGACCACGGCCTACGCGGACTACTTCAACCAGAACCCGGCCTACAAGACCTTCGCCGACGAAGCCGCACGCACCGTGGAAGTTCCCAACGTCACCAACTCGGTCCAGATCTGGCAGACCTTCCGTGACGCGTGGGGCAAGTCCGTGATCTTCGGCAACCAGAGCATCGATGACGCCTTCAAGGGTGCTTCTGACAAGATCAACCAACTGGCAGCCCAGAAGTAGCAGGCGAATCCCCATGTCACTTCGCTCAGTCGGGGGTCCCCGGACGGGAGACACTGCCGGGCGGGCCGTGGACCACCGGCAGGCGCCCAGGAAACGCAAGAACTTCCTGGGCCGCCAGCCTCTGGGAGTGCTGTTCAGCGCCCCCTATGTCATCTACGTCCTTGCAGTGCTGGCCTATCCACTGGGCTACGCCGTCTACATCTCCTTCCATCAGTTCTTCTTCACTGCACCAGGAGTCCAGGTTGACCGGCCCTTCGTGGGGCTGGACAACTACGTCACCGTCCTGTCCGATCCTGAAGTGCAGCGTTCCTTTGCCAACATCGGGATCTTCCTGGTCATCAATGTGCCGCTGACCGTGGGGCTGTCCCTGGTCCTGGCGAACGCGCTGAACCGCGTGACGAGGCTCAAGACCTTCTTCCGGGTCGCCTACTACGTCCCGTACGTCACGGCGAGCGTCGCCGTCGTCGGGGTCTGGCTGTTCCTGTTCCAGCAGAACGGGCTGGTCAACGCGCTGCTGGGGCCGCTGGCCCCGAACCCCTCGTGGTTGACGAACTCCTGGCTGGCGATGCCGACGGTGGCGCTCTACGTGACCTGGAAGCAGCTGGGGTTCTTCATCCTGCTCTACCTGGCCGCACTGCAGAACATCCCGGACGAGCTCTACGAGTCCGCTTCGGTGGACGGCGGGAGCAAATGGGTCCAGTTCTGGAACATCACTGTTCCCGGAGTGCGCTCAGCCAGCGTGCTGGTGACGCTGCTGGCAACCATCACTGGAGCGAACCTGTTCACCGAGCCCTATCTTCTCACCGGCGGTGGCGGACCGGACGGAGCCTCGACGTCGCCGGTTTTCCTGATGTACCAGAAGGGAATCCTGCAAGGGAATCCGGATGTTGCAGCCGCGCTGGGGGTGGTGCTCGTGATCGGCGTGCTGCTGATCACCTTGATCCAAAAACGCCTCGTCGGCGGGAAGGAGGACTGACGTGTCGATCTTCAATAGGGCCACTCTCAAGAACGACGACGACGATCGCCGGCCGGGTGCCGGCGCTTCCGAAGCGGCGACCTCCGGGTCCGCCGGTTCCGGCTCCGCGGCCTCCCGCAAAGGCAGTTCCGTGGCGAAGCGCAAGAACCTGGGCGTGGGCAGCTTCTTGCTGCTGGCGCTGGGAGCCTTTGTGTTCCTCTTCCCCTTCTACTACATGTTCATCGGCTCGCTCCAAACCAACCCGGATACTTCCGTGGGCGGAGCCTTCCCTAGTCCGGCCAACATCACCGGCGAGAATTACAGCAACATCAACAACTCGATCGACCTGCTGAAGGGCCTGGTCAATTCGGGGATCTTCACCGGCGGCGTCATCTTGTTCACGGTGGTATTCGGGCTCCTGGTGGGCTATGCGCTCGCTCAGATGCAATTCCGTGGCAAAGGACTGGTGTTCGGGATGATGCTGCTGGTGCAGATGATCCCGTTCCAGCTGCTGCTCATCCCGCTGTACGTCATGATTGTCCGGGACTACGGGCTCGCGGATACGTACCTGGGCATGATCCTGCCGTTCGCGATCAATTCCACCGCAGTGTTTGTCTTCCGTCAGTACTTCATGCAGCTGCCATCCACCTTGTTCGAGGCCGCACGCATCGACGGAGCCAGCGAGCTGAGGATCCTGTGGCAGATCGCGATCCCCCTGGTCCGGCCCGCCATTGTCACTGCCGTTCTGTTGACCTTCATCGGTCCGTGGAATGAGTTCCTGTGGCCGTTCCTCGTCACCAAGGACCAGGCCATCCAGCCGCTCGCCGTCTCCCTCGCGAACTACATCTCGAACATTGCCGCCACGGCATCAAACCCGTTCGGCGCAATCCTTGCCGGTGCCTGCGTTCTCGCGGCCCCCGCCGTCGCGCTGTTCATCTTCTTCCAGCGCCAATTCATCTCCACCAATATCGGATCAAGCGTAAAGGGCTAACCCCTATGACTTCCTCAACGTCTGCACTCCCCACCGTCCCGTTCACCCTGACCCGCGCCGGAGTCATCATGACGCCGGAAGCCGGGAACGAGTTCGAAGCCGAAGGCGTCCTCAACCCGGCCAGCGGCCGTGGGCCCGACGGCGAGCTGTACCTCCTGCCGCGCCTCGTCGCGAAGGGGAATGTCTCCCGCGTTGGACTCGCCAAAGTGATCATCGGTGACGACGGCGTCCCGTCCGGCGTCGAACGCCAGGGCGTTGTCCTGGCCCCTGACGAAGGGTGGGAACGGGGCATCAACAACGCTGGAACCGAAGATCCCCGCATTACCTGGGTGCCGTCCCTGGGCCGCCACCTGATGACCTATGTCGCCTACGGACCCCTTGGCCCCCGTCTCGCCTTCGCCCACTCCGAAGACCTGCGCACCTGGAATCGCCTGGGGCCTTGCCATTTCGAGTACCAAGCAGACTTGTCCATGGACTTGAACTTGTTCGCCAACAAGGATGCGGTGTTCTTCCCGGAGCCGGTCAACGATCCCGACGGCGTCCCCTCCTACGCTTTGCTGCACCGCCCCATGTGGGACCTGGGTTGGATCCGCGAGGGCGAAGGCGAGCACTTGCCGGCCGGCCTCGATGACAACCGCCCGGGGATCTGGATTTCCTACGTCGCCGTGGCCGACGTCGAGAAGGACATCCGCAACCTGGTCCACCTGCGCAAGCACAAGGTGGTTGCCCTGAGCGAGTTCCCCTTCGAAGCACTCAAGATTGGTGGCGGACCCGCACCGATCCGCATCGACGAAGGCTGGCTCTTGATCTACCACGGCGTCACAGGGTCCATGGAGAAGTCCGCCTTCGACCACCAGCAGAACGTCAACTACACCGCCGCGGCGATGATCCTGGATGCTGAGGATCCTTCGATCGTGATCGCGCGCAGCGACAAGCCCCTGCTGGCCCCCGAAACAGAAGACGAGGTCTCGGGCATCGTCCCCAACGTCGTTTTCCCCACGGCAATAGAGAAGATCGGCGATCAGTTATTCGTCTTCTATGGCATGGCCGACTCGAAGATCGGCGTGGCACGCCTGGACCGCGCGTAGGGCGGACCGCGCCCCAAGGCACCACCCCGCCCCAGCAGTCCAGCCCTTCTTCCATGCCCCCTAGGAGTTAGACATGACACCTCCCCTAGTTTATGCACGGCTGAAATCCGCCCCGGTCGCAGTTGTTGCCACCTTGTCGATGCTCCTGGCCGGGGCTGGGGTGGCCTCGGCGGCGCAGCCGGTTCCGGCCGCTGCGTCGCAGGCGCCGGCCTCGGCGTCGCAGGCACCGTTGACCAATCTGTCCCACCTGAATTTCCTGCTGGACACGGTTCCCCTGAACGCCGTGGATGGCCACACGACCTACCAGATCGCTGAACACCCCGCGGCGCAGGCGCCGTGGACGTACGCCAACAAGAACGCCGACGGCAGCTACACGCGGGTAGGAGGAGGTTCCAAGGACGCAACCACGGGTTACTGGAGCCAAGGGGCCTTCAACGCGGACGACATCGCCCGCACCGCCGTCGTCTACTTGCGCCATTGGCAGCAGACCGGCGACGCGTCGAGCCGCGCCCATGCCTTCGACGTGCTGCGCGAGCTGACGTACCTGCAGACGTCTTCCGGTCCCAATGCCGGCAACGTGGTGTTGTGGCAGCAAGCCGATGGCACCCTGACGCCGAGTGCCAAGCCGGTGGAACTTCCTGACCCCAGCGATTCGGCCGAGTCCTACTGGCTGGCCCGGACCGTGTGGGCCCTAGGCGAAGGATATGCGGCGTTCAAGTCCGCCGATCCCCAGTTTGCCGCGTTCCTGCAGACCAGGATGGACCTCGCCGTCGCGTCCGTCAACAAGCAGTCCCTCTCGAAGTACGGAAAGTACGACGTTGCCGACGGCACCAAGGTCCCTGCCTGGCTGATCACCGGAGGGGCGGACGCCTCCGCGGAAGCCGTGCTCGGACTCTCCGCCTATTCGAAGGCCGCGCCCGACGACGGCGCTGCCGCCACCGCGCTGGGCAAGCTCACCGAGGGCATCGCCGCGATGTCCTCGGGATCGGTCCAGCAGTGGCCGTTCGGCGCGATTCTTCCGTCGACCCAGACCCAGACCCTGTGGCATGCATGGGGCGGAATGGCTGCAGCCGCCGTCGCGACCGCGTCCCCGTTGCTGCATCGCCCTGAGCTGTTGACCGCCGCTGTGAAGGACTCCGCCCAATTCACTCCGCAGCTCCTCGCCGCGGGAGGACCGGACAACGCCTGGAGCCCGACCCCCGGTGAGGCACAGATAGCCTACGGCGTGGACTCGCGGGTTGAAGGACTCGTGGCGACCGCAAAAGCCGCGAACGCTCCCGGACTACTCGACGTCGCGGCGGTTGCCGCAGGCTGGTACTTCGGTGCCAACCGCAGCGGAAAGCCCGCCTACAACGCGGCAACAGGCACCGCTATTGACGGCATCGAAACCGACGGCCGTGTCAACCCCAACTCCGGGGCGGAATCCACCATCCACACGTTGTTGTCCATGCTCGCTTTGGACGCCAATCCGGAGCTCAAGGCCAAGGCCTTGGGGATCTCTAGCACCGTGGGGACGGACGGACTCAAGGTAGCCGAAGCCGAAGCCGGAACCATCACCGGCGGCGCAGTCGTCAAGCCAGCCTCCGCATGGACCGGTGAGGCGAATTGGTCCGGCGGTGCATACGTCGCCCTCAACGCGGGCGGCACCGTGAAGATCCCGGTCCCGGCCGCGGGCCAGGCACGTAATGCGTACCCGATCGTGAACCAGCGCTCCGAAGCCGCCGGAACGACGTCGTGGACTGCCGGGAGCACTTTCCTCGGTAACACGCCCAATGGCGGGGCAGGGGAACAAGGCATCACGGCAACTCCCGGCAAGCTCTTCCCGTTCTCCCTTGACCGGGCTCTGCCGGCCGGCCAGGACAACGTGACCGCCAAGGCCGGAAGCGACGTATCGATCGACGGTGTGCTGCTGCAGCCGCAGATTTCCTCGGTTTCCGTCTCCGGCTCAGGAGGCCAATCAACCCTGTACATCAGCGCGGCTCCGGGAAGCACGGATCGAAAAGTGGACATGCCCCAAGGGTTCCATTTGAGCCAGCAGGCCTTCGATGCTTCCGGGCAGCCCGTCGCGCCAGGTCCCGACCAGAACGGGGCAGACCATTCCGGCCGCGTCACCGTAGCCCCGGGTGGGTTCACCTGGGTGACCCTGGTCCACAACTGACACTTATCACCACAGGAAGAACCCATGCAGAAAATCACCACGGAAGCCCTGCTCCACAGTTACGAGGGAGCGCTCACGTTCAGCAATCCGCTGACCGACACCATTTCCACCGACCAGTTTTCCGCCGCGTATCCCGAGCACCCGGAATGGGCTGTTGGTCCGTTCCGCAAGGACGATTCCCTGACGTTCCGGCAAGTCCAGGACTGGGCCGATCCGACCGGCATCGGCTGGACGGCGGATTCGATCTTCAACCCCTCGGTCATGGAACGCGACGGCAAGCTCTACCTCTTCTACCGCGCATCCCCGCGCAAGGAATCGGTCTCGAGCCGTATCGGCGTTGCCGTCTACGATCCCGAAACCGGCTGGCAGGACAACCCCTCCAACCCGGTGATCTACCCCACCCAGGACAATGAGATCCTTGGCTGCGAAGATCCCAAGGTGTACCAGGCCGATGGCCGCTATTACATGTTCTACAACGGGATCTGGACGATCGACCGCAGCGAGGAGCAGGCTGGCCAGGACCCGGATGTCTATCCCCTGGGCGACGTCGGCTGCGACATCAATGTCGCCGTATCCGACGACCTGATCCATTGGGAAAAGCTCGGCCTGGCCGTCCCCTACGAGGTCTCGCGGTTCTGGGCCAAGGGGGCCGTCATCCCCCGGAACGCCCAGGGCGACGCCGTCAAGATCGGCGGCCACTACCTGATGTACCTGTCCGAGGGCTGCGGCGGAACCACCCACGTGGGCCGGTCCACCGACATGGTGAACTGGACGTTCGAGCCACAGGAGTACCTGGACCTAGGGCCGCTGGGCGGCTCACTGCACGAAGTGGCCTGCGCCATCGTCGACGACGGCGGCAGCACCGAGAGCGACGGCGGCAAGCTGGTGCTGGACTTCTTCTACGGCGACGCAGACGGCCAGTTTTCCGCCGCACAGGCGCTGTATGACGTGAACGAACCGTTCACCCAGAAGGCGATGCACCGAGGAGGCTCTCTGGCTTGGGGCGGGCTCCTGAAGTTCGGTGGAACCTGGATGTTCGCCCAAGGCTGGGATGCTCCCGCGGGATCGCGGGAAATGTACTTCTACCGCGCAGACCACAGCTAGCCACATGATTGAAACGAGCAACCTCGCCAAGGGATGGACGTTGAGAATGACAGCTCCAGCCCCGGACGCACCGTCCGGGGCCATGGGCTGGAGGCTTGCAGCGCCCGTTCCGTCGGTTGTGCACACGGTTCTCATTGACCACGGACACCTCCCCGACCCGTATGTGGGGCAAAACGAGGAATCCCAGCATTGGGTGGGCCGGAGCGAATGGGAATACTCCACAACCTTCGACCACGACGGCAATGATGACCGGCGGACAGAGCTCGTCTTCCACGGCTTGGACACCATCGCCGTCATCCGGGTCAACGGGCAAGACCTCGCGCACACCCACAACCAACACCGCAGCTACGTCGTGGACGTCACTGACGTCGTCAGGCCGGGCGCCAATGACTTGGCAATGACCTTCAAGAACGTGCGCGACTATGCCGAACAAATCCGGGCATCCATGGGGGAACTACCCAACGGCAATCCGGAGCCGTTCCAGTACGTGCGCAAATCGGCGTGCAATTTCGGCTGGGATTGGGGCCCTAACCTGGTGACGGCCGGACCGTGGAAACCCGTGGACATCAGGCGATATGAGACGGCGCGGCTGCAGTCAGTGCGCCCATCCGTCACTACCACCGTTGCACCCGGGGCTGGTTTCGACCACGGACGAGGGCGCGGACCGGGAGAACTCCCCACCAACGGACATGCCCATGTGGAGGTGGATGTCGAGGTCCTGCGGGCGCCGGGCGCTTCAGGCGAACTCGGACTCACAGTAGCCCTTTTGGGCAAAACCGAATCACTCACCCTGCCGCAAGGCTCCCACAAAGCCCGGGTCGTCATCGATCTCGAGGACGTTGAATTGTGGTGGCCGCACGATATGGGTGCCCAGCCGCTTTCCCTGCTAACGGTGACGCTGGACGCCGGGGGTCACGACCTTGACGTGTGGTCCAAGAGCATCGGATTTCGGCAATTCGAGCTCAAGACCGAACGGGACGAAACCGGAACCAGCTTTGTCTTTGCCGTCAATGGAACCGACATCTTCGTGAAGGGCGCCAACTGGATCCCCGACGATTGCTTCCCGTCCCGCATCAGCGACCGCCAGCTCCGGCAGCGCCTCTCGCAAGCCACTGCGGCGAACATGAACCTCCTCCGCGTTTGGGGTGGCGGAGTATATGAGTCGGATACTTTCTATGAGCTGTGTGACCGCATGGGCATCCTCGTCTGGCAGGACTTCCTCTTTGCTTGCGCCGGATACCCCGAGGACGGACCCCTCTACGAGGAAGTCGCCGCTGAGGTCCGGGACAATGTGGCACGGCTCATGAACCACCCGAGCCTGGTGCTTTGGAATGGAAACAATGAATGCGTTTGGGGATTCTGGGATTGGGATTGGAAGCCCCGGCTTGACGGCCGAAACTGGGGATGGCGCTACTATTCCGAGCTCTTGCCTGCACTCGTTGCGGAGTTGGATCCCACCCGTCCTTACTGGAACGGCAGCCCCTACTCCGGGGATCCCGGATTGCACCCCAACGATCCAAGTCACGGGAACACACATATCTGGGATGTCTGGAACCAAAAAGACTATTCACACTACGCAGAGTGGAATGCACGATTCGTTTCCGAGTTCGGGTTCCAAGGTCCCCCCAACTGGTCAACCCTCACGAGCGTCCTGGAGCCGGCGGACCTGGACCTCGAATCTTCGGCCTTCCTCCAGCACCAAAAAGCCGAAGACGGTACCGGAAAGCTGCAGAGAGGACTGGCCGCGCACCTTCCCGATCCAGCGAATTTCCAGGAGTGGCACTTTCTCACCCAGGTAAACCAAGCCCGCGCTATCCGATTCGGCATCGAGCACTTTCGTACCGGGTGGCCCGTTTGCGCGGGATCGATCGTCTGGCAACTCAACGACTGCTGGCCCGTCACCTCCTGGGCCGCTATTGACGGACACGGTCAGCTCAAACCGCTGTGGTATGCAATCCGGGAGGCCTACCGGCCCCGGCTGGCGACCATACAGCGCCGCGGCGACCGGCTCGCCGTCGTTCTGGTCAACGATTCCGCAGAAGCCTGGAGCGGGACCATCACGGTGGAACGCCTCAGCACAACCGCTCCCCCGGCGGCCGGCCCGCAGGGCACCCGGCAGGAGGCGTCGCATCAGTTCGCCTTCGACGTAGCGCCCAGGGACAAGACCGAAATAGGCCTCCCCGCCGAGGTGCGCGAGACTGAGCACCCCTTGAGCGATGTCCTTGTGGCACGGGGCGAAGGACTCGGGCACGGGGACCGGATCCTCTACTTCTACGCCGAGGACAAAGACCGCATCAAGGAACCGGCGCGGGTCATGGCCCGGGCGTCGGAAGTACCCGGCGGGATTGAAGTAACTGTCACTGCCGAGACCATCGTGCGCGAGCTGGTCCTGCAAGCAGACCGGCTTGACCCGGAGGCGACAGTCTCCGAGCAATGCGTTTCGCTGCTGCCCGGGGAAAGCCACACCTTCCGTGTCGCATCCGTCGTGGGTGGTACAGGCGCCGATGGACTCGATGCCTGGTGGCAGTATCCGGTGCTTCAAGGGATTGGAATCCACGCCGGAAGTATCTTGCCGCCCACCGAATATTCACAAACGATCTCTACGAAGGAAGGAACACACCAGTGACACACCCAGGCGTCGCCGGCGCGGTCATAGGCTTGGACATCGGAGGCTCGAAGACACGCGGCATCACATGGCTGGACGGAACCGCCGTTGCCGATACTTCCGGCGGTAGCGCCAATGTGCAGAACGTGAGCCGCGACCAAGCCCGCATCAACCTGGAGGGCGTGTTCGCCAGCCTCAACCGCGGCCCCGTTGCACGCGTGGTAGTTGGTTCCGGAGGGATTGACACCGCCGAAGACGCGAACGCCCTGACCGAATTGATCCAGCCATTGGCCCCCGACGCCGTCGTCTCGGTTGTCCATGACACGCGCCTTCTTCTCGCGGCCGCTGGATACAGCACCGGAATCGCCGTCATTGCGGGCACTGGATCCGCCGCCTGGGGCACCAACGGCAAGGACGAAGCGCGTGCCGGCGGCTGGGGCTACTTGCTGGGTGATGAGGGTAGCGGCTACTGGTTTGCTCGTGAAGCTGTGAGGTACAGCCTGGACCGGATGAACCATGGGCTCCGCGCCGACGAACTGACGAAAGCCCTTGTGAAGGCTTGCGGACTTTCCGGCCCGGAGGGTTTGATTGCCCTTTTCCACAGCGGCGCCGGACGCGGATTCTGGGCTTCCAAATCGCCCGTCGTCTTTGAGTGCGCAGCCTCCGGGCATGCGGCCTCGCTGGACATGATTCTCCAGGCAGGCGCCGATCTGGCGTCGTTGGCGGCAAAATGTGCCGAGCAACTGAAGATCGACGGGCCGATCGTGCTTGGCGGCGGGCTGGGCGTGAACCAGCCCACACTGCAGACGGCCATGCGAATCGCCCTATGCTCCCGAGGTCTCGGCACTTTGCAGGTCCTCACCCAGGACCCGGTCTTCGGCGCATTGCATCTTGCATCCAACTAGCACGGGGCGGCTGTGATGAGACTCACTAGCAATAAACGCCATCTTGGCTTGAGCCGTCTACGCCTCACTGTGCACTATGGAAAGGCTTTCGCATTGGCGCGATAGCCGACATCCGGATTCATGAATGGAAGCACTGAACAATGACGTTTGAAACTGCCGACTCCGTAACCCTCAAGATTTGGGACCGCTCAACCACCCACCACACGCTGGACGCGCTGGTGCATGACTTCTCACTGCGCCACAACACCTCCAAGGCCAGCATCGCGGTGACCTGCAGCGGCCCGAACACCTTCACCGTCAGCCTGGACAGCGCGGCCAAGGCAACCGCCTTCGACGCACACTCCCTGTAACAGCGCCCTTTCGGACGCAAACGCGACGACGACGGCGGGAGTCACCTCCCGCCGTCGTTCGCTGTCCGGTGGGCAGTCAGACGCGCCGTGTGAGGCCCGGAACCGCGAAAAGCCGTCGACCCCACGCCCCGGCCAAAGCTCCAGGCAACGCTGTTGCCACGACGACTGCAGACCACATCGTGAGGTTGTCCTGCTGGAAATAGACATCGAAACCGCGATATGTGCTGGCTGAGTAGCCGACGGCGAGGCAGGCCTTGAGCACGTAGTACACGGTCAACCCCGACAGTCCTGTGGCCAGAATGGCGAGGAGGTTGGCAACTACTGACCGTGAGGCCAGCGCGGCGATGCCCAGTACTAGTGCCCACGGCCACCATTCGTCGGCTAGTGAGGCCCATTCGCTGGGACCTACTGCTCGGAGAAGGATGCATAGGGCTCCGAATACCGAGCCGAACAAGAGGCCTATAAGTGGCGCCAACACGAGGCCACCGCGGCTGGCGGTCCGTTGCTGTAAAGAGTTCATTTGAGGAACCTCCCTCAGGCAGGAATACGAGCTGCTGATACCAATTCGTTGAGCAGCCGCGCGAGTTGCCATCCGCCCGCAGCGGCCATTTGCGGCACTTGGGAGTGATGGGACATCCCCGGCGCCGTGTTGACTTCATTGAGGATGACGCCGTCGTCCGTGACGAAGAAGTCCATCCTTGCGATGCCCCAGCATCCCAGGGCCCGGTACATCCGTTCTGCTGCGCCGCTAAGTTCACGGCTGATGGTTGTTGGGATCTCGGCGGGAACGGTGAACCGTGCGGTGCCGTCGTATTTCGTGGATGTGTCGAACAGCCCCTCGGTGTGAATTTCCAGCGGAGGCAAGACCACTAGACGGCCGGTTCCGTCGTCAAAGAGTGCGACGTCGATCTCCCGCCCATGGACCAATGGCTCTACCAGGACTCTCGAGGACAAAGCCCTGGCTTCGGATAGTGCCCGGCTCATCTCTTTTTCGTCCCGGACCAGGCTGACTCCATGGGACGATCCTGCCGTAACCGGTTTGACGACCGCCGGATGCACCATCGCCAATGGACCATGGTCCGGTCCTAACAACACAGATGCTACGGTCGCGACGTCGGCGGTGGCCGCAAGCTGTTTGGTGATCCATTTGTCCATGGCAGCTGCTGAGGCCGCTAGGGGCGAAGCGGCCAATCGGAGTCCTGCCAGCGCGCAAAGTCCCGCGACCGCCCCGTCCTCACCCGGAGCGCCGTGCAAGGTGGGATACACGACCGCGGGGGCGGGCGCCGACGCTGCTTCGGCCAGGAAAGCCGCGGCTCCTGCGGCCGCCCCGGGTACTTGAAGCGGGTGTAGTACAGGGTCTTTCGCGGGCGAATGGCTGGTCCATTCGCCGTCGGGCTGTATCGTCCAGTGGCGGACGTCGTGCCCTGCTGCTTTCAAGGTAGTGCTGATGGTAGCGGCTGAGGCCAGGGATACAACGTGCTCAGGGCTTGTTCCCCCGCCAAGGACGAAAACGGTGGTCACGCGGATTCCTCCTGTCCGGTTGCAGCGACACGGTGGAGCCGCCGCCCCAATCCCGTGATGATCCGATGTGCCGAGGTGTTGCCCCATTGGGCCCACTGCTGCACGGTCGGTTCTCCGGGGTTGAGGCCCATGATGATCGCTTCAGTGCCGGGCGCTGCCGCCCATTCGCCGGTTTCGACGACGATCTGGTCCATGTTCACCCGACCAAGGATGCGGCAGGCACGGCCATCGATCACGACGTGTGCCTCACGGTCGAGGACTTGGGGGATTCCGTCCGCGTAGCCAAGGCCCAGGACGCTGACGAACCCAGCCTTCTGCGTTATGCCGCTGCCGCCGTATCCCACCGGGCTTCCTTCGCTGACTGCGCGAGTGTGCACCACGGGACATGTCAGACGGGCGACGGGGTTCAGCTCGGTGGAACCGGACGGATCGATGCCGACCAGACCGGCACCGATGCGCACCAGCTCGTAGTGGCTCCTCGGGTCGGTAAGCGTCGCCGAGGTGCTGGCCACATGGCGGACTTCGAAGGCGAGGCCTGCCTTCCGGGCCATCTTGTGTGCGACGTCGAATGAGCGCAGGCCGGCGTCGTTGGCCGAGGGCTCTGCAGCGTCGGCATTGGGAAGGTGGCCCATGAGGCCGGCTACCCGGAAGATCTTCTCCTTTTCGCCGGCCGCGGCCCAGTGCATGGCGTCGTGCCAGTCGTAGGCAGGGAGACCGCCGCGGGTCATTCCGGTGTCCAAGTGCAGGTGGATCCTCAGTTTTCCGCGGCCGCGGCGGAGGGCCTGGATGAGGTGTTCGAGGGACCCGATGGCGATATCCACGTCAGCGGCCTCTGCTGTTTCGACGTCAAGGCCGGCTGGATGCAGCCATGCCAAGATCGGGACGCTGAATCCCGCCCGGCGCAATCGTGACGCTTCTACCACGTCTGTGGTGCCCAGCCATGTGCACCCTGCGTTGAGTGCTGCCCCGGCTACGTGTTCGGCGCCGAGCCCATACCCGTCGGCTTTCACCACGGCCATTATCTCGGCATGGCAGAGTGAACGAACGCGGGCTATGTTGGCCTCAATTCCTGAGGTGATAGTGGCTAGTGTCGGGCCGGTATATGGGGCGGTCATGGTGTTCCTCGTTTGACGTCTGTTGGAGTGAGGTGTTGCTGTTGCTGTTGGAGTCGTTCCTGCAGCGGCGAGTGGGAGGGCGAGATTGCGAGCGCCCAGATGCTTCCAATACAGAGGGAAGCAAACAGAGCGAGAGCGGTTCCCGTCTGAAACGGTCGAAGTCTCTGCCGGATCGATTGGGCCGGGGCGGGTATGGCGCTGCAATGGAGGACGGGTTTCTCCACCAATTCCCAGGACAGATGAGCCACCCCGGCCGACAGCCCCAGGATGAGGATTGCGGCGATGGTGCGAAGCTCGGGCGCCACCAGCGGCATGATCAACACAAGTAGCGGCCAGTGCCATAGGTAGAGTCCGTACGAACGCTGCCCGAGCCACCCAAAGGCCGAGGACGTCCCCCGGACAAGGTAGCGCCCTGATCGAGGAATTCGCTCCGCTCCGGGGTTCCGGGGCTGTTGTCCCGGAACGGTGCAAGCCAGCACCAGCACGCATGTCGCCGTTACCACCACCACGAGCCCTCCAAGGTATGGGAAAGGGGCCGTCCCCTCCATCGTCAGGCAGAAGAACGCGAGCACCACAACGGCGGCAAAGACAAGGGCCTTGCGTGCCCAGGGACGGAGCCAGCCACGTCTTCCCGGCCACAGTGCAAGGGCAGATCCGGCCAATAGACCGAAAGCATGGGTATCGGTTCCCAGATAGGCTCGGCCGCTGGGGTCGCCCGCGAAACCTTGTACTCCCATCGCGGTTGCCGAGGCAACCGCCATCGCGATCGCCGCCCACGCCAGGAAACGCCGCCGGGCATCCGTGCTTTGCCTGAGTCGAACTGAGCATTTGCCGAGCAAACACCATCCGGCCCCGAATACCAGTGGCCAGAACAAATAGAACTGCTCCTCCACCGCCAGCGACCACAGGTGCGTCAACAGTGGCGGATCGGCCTGTGCAAAGTAGCGTTCCTCTGCGCCGATCTGAAACCAGTTGCTAGTGAAGGTCAAAGCGGTCAGCCACTGCTGCCGCATGCCTGCCTGCGGCCCACCGGGCACAACTAAGGACAGCACGGTGACCGTCGGAAGTAACAAGACGAGGGCGGGCAACAGCCTGCGAAGTCGGCGCGACCAGAATCTGCGCACAAGCAGTGAACCGTCAATAGTGAGCGAACTGACCAGCACACCGGTGATGAGGTAGCCGGAGAGCACGAAGAACAAGTCCACGCCGAGAAAACCGCCCGGAAACACGGTGGGAAATGCATGGAACAGCAACACAGCAGTCACGGCGGCACCCCGCAGAACGTCCAGGCCCTTGTTGCGGGTAGCCACGGACGGGGTGGAAACATCGGGCGGTAGGAGCGTCACTGCGCCGCGGCCTGCTGGATCGCTTCACTGACGGTCCGGGCGAAGACCTGAGCCCCTTTCGGCCCGGGGTGGATCCCGTCCGCCGCGAAGTCGCTGACAGAGGAGGCAACAGCATCCCAGTCAGCTAACACCACACGGCCCGGATGCTGCCCGGCTACTTGGCGGATGGAAGCGATGCTGTCCGGGATCCACTCCTTGTTGCCGTGCGGCGTGACCAACACCAACTTATGATCGTCACCCAGCGTACTCAAGACCGCGGACCAGACCGTGCTCGAAGGTGAACCATTGGCGCCCAGAGCGACAACGACGATGTTCCCGAGCTTTCCTTCTTTCTTGAGCTGGGAAAGCTCGTCGGGAAGGTCGCGGAACTGACGCCCCACACTAGCTTCGATGTCGGCCTTTGGCAGCACTTGGGCTAAGGCGTCGGCAGCAGCGACAGTGACGGAATCCCCCAGCATCGTGACCCGCTCCGAGCTTCGGACCACAGAGCCACTAACAGGGGACGTATCGCCGGAAAGGCGGGAAGCTGAAGAGGAAGTATCGTGTGAACCGGACCCGCTCTTCCAGATGACCAAGCCGAGGCCGGCTATGGCCAAAACAACCAGAACCACGGTCAGGACCATGAATTGCGGGGGGCGGGTGCGAGGCGAGGGTTGTGAGGTGTCAGTCACCGTTCGGCTTCTTCCTGGTATCGATTCGGCCCAAGAGGTGGTAGGGCAGGACTATCCGGCGGCGTTCACCAGAGGGGCCGGGCAGGCGCTGGCGCCTGCGGGTCGAAGCTCGAAGTGCCAAATTTCGTTGGCGTACGTCTGGCACAGTCCCAGTTCGCCGCTATGGCGGTTCACATAGTCCGCGGCGTTGGTGGGCCCGATGTCCACAGCTTCGCCAGTGACGTGCTTCGACTTCTGCGGCGTGCTGACCCACTTTGCCGCTTCTTCGCGTGACCCGTACTTTGCTATTCCGGCGTCCAACAGTTCCTGCTGATAGCTGGGAGAACGCCATCCGGAGGTAAGCCAGAATTGTTCATGGCCCGCGCTTTTCGCGGCAAGCGCGGCCCGCTGAACCGCCGCCCTCAGCTCGGGTTTGAGGCCCCGCACCGCAGGATGGTTGTTATCCAGCGGATCGATCTGACCATCGCGAAGACGTATGTCATCCTGGGCGGAGAATGGCTGGCTGGCTGGTTTCGGTGAGACGTCTATGGGGGACGCGCCAGATGTCGGCGACACGTATACATGGCCGGCAAACGGGGTGGCACAACCCGCTATGGCTCCGAGTCCAATCAGCGGTAGGACGAGAGCCAGGACAGACAAAACCCAAGGGAAACGGCGGCCGACGCCTTCGGGGACGGATGTCTTCATGGAGACCATGAAATCGGGTGGGACGTTAATCCAGCGTAAAAGCCTGCACCATGAGCCCGGGTGCAGTCGGATAGAGTCCTGTCATGCGTGTTCTTCTCGTTGAAGATGAGCCTTATCTCGCCGAGTCGGTTCGGGACGGCCTTCGTTCGGAAGCCATCTCTGCAGACATCGCCCTCGACGGAGCAGCGGCTCTCGAACTCCTGGCGGTAAACGACTACGACATCGCGGTGTTGGACCGGGACATTCCGGGGCCGTCAGGCGACGACGTCGCCCGGTCCATCGTGGCATCCGGCTGCGCCACGCGGATCCTCATGCTCACAGCGGCCGATCGAATCGGGGACAAGGTATCCGGCTTTGAACTTGGTGCGGACGATTACTTGACCAAACCGTTCGCGATGCGGGAGCTTGTGTTGCGTCTGCGTGCGATCGCCCGCCGTCCGGAAGCCGCGGCGCCACCCGTCCTCGAGTTCGCCGGAGTCCGGATGGACCCGTTCCGTCGAAAAGTGGAACGGGGTGAAAGCGAAGTGAGCTTGACAAGGAAACAGTTCGCGGTCCTCCAGGTTCTCATGGAAGCTGAGGGCGGTATTATCAGCGCCGAACAACTCCTTGAAAAGGCCTGGGACGAGAACATCGACGCGTTCACAAGTGTTGTGCGAGTGACAATCTCAGCTCTGCGCAAACGCCTCGGGGAACCCGAAATCATCGAAACCGTTCCCGGCGTCGGATATCGAGTGGCCCCGGCATGAGCACACCTCCGGGCGGCTCCGTGGAACGCCCACCGGGACTGTCGGCTCGGTGGAAGCTGGCCTTAAGCTATGCGGCCATGGCGGTGGCAACCGGCGTACTCCTCCTGGCTATCACCTATGTGTTCCTGTTGCGCTATGTCCCGCAGGAGATCATGTCCACACGAAGTGGAGGTTTTGCTCCGAACCAAGCCGACCTCATGCGCGCCTTCCTCCCGCCCGCATACGGAGCTTTGGTGCTCATTGTCGTCATGGGCCTGGGTGGCGGCTGGTTCCTGGCCGGCCGGGTTCTGGCTCCGCTGAGGCAGATCGGTGGGGTAGCACGGGAAGTGTCGAAAGGATCCCTCTCCGCCCGCATCCGCATGGGTGGGCGCAGCGATGAGTTCCGTCAGCTCGCCGACATATTCGATGAAATGATGGAACGGATCCAGCAGCACGCCGAGCAACAACGCCGTTTCGCTGCCAACGCTTCCCATGAGCTACGCACCCCACTTGCGATCATGGGCAACCTCGCGGAGGTCGGTAGCCTTAACCCGGATACTGACATGACCGAGCTACTACATAGGTTAAGGGAGGTCAATGCCCGGGCATCGAACACGGTGGAGTCGCTGTTACTCCTCTCCCGTGTGGAGTCAGGCCGCATCACCCTCGGGCAAGTGGATCTCTCTCTTGTCGCCGAGCAAGCGGTAGAGGACCTTATCCCGGCTGCCGAACGTGCGGGGGTCATCGTCCATGCCGATTTGTCGCGCACGGTGGTGAGTGGAGATGCTCCCCTCCTGGAAAGGATCGTCTCCAACCTTGTGCACAACGCCGTGGTTCATGGCCGGGAAACCGTATCGGTGAGGACGTCCGACACTCCGGCGCATGGCCTCCTGGTCGTCGAAAACCCCGGCGACGTCATTGATCCGACGCTCTTGCCGACCCTGACTGAGCCATTCTTGCGAAAAGAACGCACGGCCTATCGAGCCACAGGCGAACACGCCGGCGTAGGGCTGGGACTCTCCATCGTCGCTGCGGCGGTCCAAGCCCACGGCGGAACCCTTGAGCTGAGCGCCAAACCCGGCGGTGGCATCACAGCAACCGTGAAACTTCCACGCCGGACCGCGCTTCCCTAGACCTCCGCAACGGGAGCCGCAAATTGCGCCTCGTACAGCCTTGAGTAAGCCCCACCCGCGGCAAGCAGCTCGGCATGCGTTCCCTGCTCCACGATCTGCCCGGCTTCCATCACCAGGATGAGGTCGGCGTCGCGGATTGTGGACAGGCGGTGCGCAATTACGAAGCTCGTCCGGTCAGAACGCAGGGCGCTCATGGCCTTCTGCACCAGCACCTCGGTCCGGGTATCCACCGAACTCGTGGCTTCGTCCAGAATGAGGACAGACGGACGTGCCAGGAACGCGCGGGCGATCGTAAGCAGCTGCTTCTCACCGGCAGAAACGTTGCTGCCTTCGTCGTCGAGCACGGTGTCGTACCCTTCCGGGAGGGAGTGCACGAAGCGGTCCACGTACGTCGCTTGGGCGGCCTCGAGGATCTCCGCTTCGGTAGCGTCGGGCCGGCCGTACGCGATGTTGTCACGGATTGTCCCTCCAAACAACCAGGTATCCTGCAGCACCATACCCATCCGCGAGCGCAGCTCGTACCTGGACATCGAGGCGACGTCGACGCCGTCGAGCGTGATCCGCCCGGCGTCGAGCTCGTAGAAGCGCATCATCAGGTTCACGAGGGTGGTCTTGCCCGCCCCGGTGGGTCCGACGATCGCCACGGATTGACCGGGTTCGGCGACCAGGCTCACATCGGTGATGAGGGGCTTGTCCGGCGAGTAGGAGAACGAGATGTTTTCGAAGACCAAGCGGCCACGCGTGACCTCAGGAACGGGCGAAGGCTCAGGATCAGTGCTCTGCTCCTCGGTATCGAGCAACTCGAAGACGCGTTCTGCGGAGGCCACGCCAGACTGGAGCAGGTTGGCCATGGAGCCGAGTTGGGCCAGTGGCTGGGTGAACTGCCGCGAGTACTGGATGAAGGCCTGCACATCGCCGAGCTGCATGGCGCCCGATGCCACTTGCAGCCCGCCGACCACGGCAATACCCACATAGACAAGGTTGCCGATGAAGGTCAGCGCCGGCATGATCAGGCCGCTGATGAACTGGGCTCCGAAACTGGCCGAGAACAGTTCCGCATTCTTCTCGCGGAAACGCTGCTCCACTTCGCGTTGGCGGCCGAACACCTTCACGAGCGCATGACCCGTGTACGTCTCTTCGATTTGACCGTTCAGCTCACCGGTGTTCTTCCACTGGGCTACGAACAGTTTCTGCGAGCGCTTGGCTATCAGCACCGTGGTCACCAGGGTCAACGGCACGGTGACCAGGGTGATGAACGCCAGGATCGGCGAGAGGAGCAACATCATGAAGATGACGCCCGCCACGGTGAGCAAGGAGGTGACCGCCTGGCTGATGGACTGCTGGAGGCTTTGCGAAATATTGTCGACGTCGTTGGTCACACGGCTGAGGAGCTCGCCGCGCTGCACCGAATCGAAGTAGCGCAGCGGCAGGCGGTTGATTTTCGCTTCGATCTGCTCGCGGAGCCGGTACACCGTCCGCTGCACGACGCCGTTGAGCACGTAAGCCTGAATCCAGCCGAACGATGAGGCCAGGACATACAGGACCAGCACCCAGATCAGGATCGAGGCCAGGGCCCTGAAATCGATCCCGACGCCGGGAGTCAGGTCCATGCCCCTGAGCATGTCCGCTTTGGAGTTCTGTCCGGATGCGCGCAGCCCGTCGATGAGCTGTTGCTTGCTCACTCCGGCGGGAAGTTGCTTGGAAACGACGCCGGCGAAGATCAGGTTGGTGCCCTCACCCAACAGCCGCGGGCCGATCACGGACAAGGTCACGCTGGAGACAGCCAGGACAAGAACCAGGATCAGCCACAGCCGCTCCGGCCGGAGCGTGCCGAGGAGCCGCTTTGCGGAGGGCACGAAGTTCATGGCTTTTTCCGCCGGAACATTCATCCCTGCGAAAGGTCCGCCGCGGCCGGGACCCATCTGCGGACGGGGCGGGCGGTTCGCCGTGCTCGGCGCGCTGCTCATGCTGCCTCCTCCGCTGCCAGTTGCGAGGAAACTATCTCGCGGTATGTTTCGGATGTCTCCAACAACTCTTCGTGCGTTCCGCGCCCCACGAGCCGCCCGTCGTCGAGCACTAGAATCTGCTCAGCATCCGCGATGCTGGACACCCGCTGCGCAATGATGACCATCGTGGCTCCGGACGTGTGGCGCTTGAGTGCCTGGCGCAGCCTGGCGTCGGTGGCGGTGTCCAAGGAGGAGAACGAGTCATCGAAGATGTATAGCTCGGGCTGCTTCACGAGTGCCCGGGCGATCGCGAGGCGTTGGCGCTGACCGCCGGAAACATTGGTGCCGCCCTGCGATATCGGAGCGTCCAGGCCGCCCTCCATCTCCTCGACGAAGTCCTGCGCTTGGGCGATGGAAAGCGCCCGCCAGAGTTCCTCCTCCGTGGCGTCGGGCTTGCCGTAGAGCAAGTTGCTGCGGACGGTGCCGGAGAACAAGTAGGGCTTTTGCGGGACCAATCCGATGTGCCCCCAGAGGAGGTCCGGGTGCAGCTCGCGGACGTCGACGTCGTCGATCCGCACCGAGCCGCTGCTCGCGTCGAAGAGCCGTGGCAGCAAGTTCACCAAGGTGGTTTTGCCCGCTCCCGTGCTGCCGATGATCGCCGTTGTCTGGCCCGCGCGTGCGCGGAAGCTGATGCCGCTGAGGACGGGTTGCTCGGCGCCCGGGTAGGCGAATCCGACGTCGAGCAACTCCAACTCGCCGCGGCCGGCGGTCTTCGTCACGGGGTTCTCGGGAGGCCGCACGCTTGACTCGGTCTCCAGAACCTCGCCGATGCGGTCCGCAGATACAGCGGCGCGGGGGATCATCACCGCCATGAAGGTGGCCATCATCACGGACATCAGGATCTGCATGAGATAGCTCAGGAAGGCGATCAGGGTACCGACTTGCATGGATCCGTCGTCGATCCGGAAGGAGCCGAACCAGATCACGGCCACGCTGGAGACGTTCAGTACCAGCATCACTACCGGGAACATGAGGGCCATGAGCCGGCCGGCCCGCAATGCCATCTCGGTGACGTCCTGGTTGGCCGAGGCGAAGCGTTCCGTCTCCATGTCCTCGCGAACGAAAGCGCGCACCACCCGGATGCCGGCCAGCTGCTCGCGGAGCACCCTGTTCACGGTGTCGAGCCGGACCTGCATCTTGCGGAACAGCGGCACCATCCGTGTGACGATCAGGCCTACTGCGACGAGGAGCACGGGGACGCTCACGGCAATCAGCCAGGACAACTGGGCATCCTGCCGGACGGCCATGATCACGCCGCCGATGCTGAGCATGGGCGCTGCGACCATGAGCGTGCAGGACATCAGGACGAGCTGCTGCACTTGCTGCACATCGTTGGTGGAACGGGTGATCAGGGACGGCGCACCGAAGCGAGTGACCTCCTGCTCGGAGAACTCCCCCACCCTGGTGAAAATGGCGCCGCGCAGGTCCCGCCCCAAACCCATGGCCGCCTTCGCGCCGAAGTAGACGGCCGTTATCGAACAGGCGATCTGCAGGAGGGTGATGAGCAACATGAGGCTGCCAGTGCCCAGGATGTACCCGGTGTCCCCCTTGGCCACGCCTTCGTCAATGATGTCGGCATTCAATGTGGGCAAGTACAGGGACGCGATGGACTGCGCCAGCTGGAAGACGACGACGGCGATCAGCAGCCGCCTGTGTGGCCGCAGGTACTGAACGAGAAGTTTCCAGAGCATCGGTCTCCAACTCACGTAGTGATTCGAAGGCCAGTCTACGACTGGTTGCTGGGGGCAACTAGGGCTTTCCCTCAGGGCGGAGCGTGGCGGGGAACATGTCCACATTCCGGTCACTTCAACGGATTTATTTCACCGAAACGGCGCCGATCTCCCGATGTACCGCGGGCATGATTTCGGTAGCTAGGAGCTCGATGGATCGCGCGGTCTCGGCAAAAGGCAGGCCGCCCAGGCCGATTTGGGCCAGATATCTTGTATTGCCCAGGGTTTGGTGGATTTCCAGGAGCTTCTCAATGATTTGCTGGGGGCTGCCCACGAGCAGGCCTCCACCGGGTTCTGTCCATTCGTCGAAGGTGCTGCGGGGGAAATGGTCCACGGGCCGCGGCATGTTCTGCTCAAAGTAGGCGCGATAGTACGGGTAAAAGGTGTCCTTGGCTTGTTGCGACGTCGGCGCCACGTAGAAATGGCCACCGGCACCCACTGGCAGGGCGGCGGCGTCGTGTCCTGAGTTTTCGGCGGTTTCGCGGTATAGCTCCACGAGCCTGCGGAACCGGGCCGGCCCGGACAGCAGGGCGACGAACAACGGCAAGCCCAGCCGTCCGGCCCGGACGAAACTCTGCGGCGTGCCGCCCACGCCTACCCAGATCGGCAGCTTGTCCTGGACCGGACGGGGCGCAATGTCCATCCCGGAGATGGTTTGGGTCAGGTGCCCCTGCCAATCGAGCCTGGCGTTGTCGCGCAGGGCAAGCAGCATCTTCAGTTTCTCTTCGAACAGCTCGTCGTAGTCCTCCAGCCGGTGGCCGAACAAGGGGTACGACTCCACAAAGGCGCCACGGCCGGCGATGATCTCTGCCCGTCCGCCGGAAATGAGGTCCAGCGTGGAAAACTGTTCGAACAGCCGGACGGGGTCTTGGGTGGAGAGCACCGTCACGGCGGTGCCCAGCCGAAGAGTGGTGGTTTCCCGGGCGATGGCCGCGAGCACGATCTCCGGGGCCGAGAGGGCGAAATCGGGCCTATGGTGTTCTCCGAGGCTCAGCGAGGAAAGCCCTGCCTGCTCGGCAAGCTTGGCTAGCTCGATGATGTCCTTGAGCCGCTGCTGTGGTGAAAGGGCGACGCCGGTATTGATGTCACGGGTCAGCTCGCCGAAAGTAAAGATTCCAAAGTCCATATTTTATTGAACATTCAAGCATTGGTTTTCATTCCCTGCGGCCGGACCCGCCGTCGCCCAATACCGGAGCAACCGGATGACCCTCCTCCACATATAGTCCCCAAATAGCGAACCCTCCTCCACATATAGTCCCCAAATAGCGAACCCTCCCCCACATCTTGAACTGCTTGAAGGTTCGTCGATTTCAGGGGAAACGTGAGCGTGCGTCGGTCAAAACGGCGTCAAACGTGAGCGAGCGTCGGTCAAAACGGGGCGGGGGCGGGCTGCCCCGTCAAGGCGCGTGCCGCCGTCGCGGGTGGACAGTAGGCTGGAAACGCTCGGAAATAACCGCTACGAAAGGACCGTCGTCATGGCTTACATCACCGTCGGAAATGAAAACAGCACCGAGATTGAGATTTACTACGAGGACCACGGGACTGGCCAGGCAGTGGTCCTGATCCACGGCTACCCTCTGGATGGCTCATCCTGGGAGAAGCAGACCGCGGCACTGCTCGACGCCGGCTACCGCGTCATCACCTACGACCGCCGCGGCTTCGGCAAGTCCAGCAAGCCGACCGTCGGCTACGACTACGACACCTTCGCCGCCGACCTGAATACCCTGTTGGAAGCACTGAACCTGAACGACGCCGTGCTGGTGGGCTTCTCGATGGGCACCGGCGAAGTGGCCCGCTACATCAGCACCTACGGCTCCGGCCGGGTGGCAAAGGCCGTGTTCCTTGGATCCTTGGAACCGTTCGTCCTTCAGACGGACGACAATCCCGGCGGGGTCCCGCAGTCGGTGTTCGACGGCCTCACCGAAGCTGTCACTACCGACCGCTACGCCTTCTTCACCGAGTTCTTCAAGAGCTTCTACAACAGCGACACCTTCCTGGGGACGCCCCGGCTGAGCGAGGAATCCGTCCGGGCCAGCTGGAACCTGGCAGTCCAGTCCGGCGCCCACGCCTCAGTGGCCGCCCAGCCGACGTGGCTCACCGACTTCCGCGCCGACATCCCCAAGATCGACGTTCCCGCCTTGATCGTCCACGGTACCGAGGACCATATCCTCCCTATCGATGTGACGGGCCGCAGGTTCACCGAGGCGCTCCCGAACGCCGATTACCTTGAGATCGACGGCGCCCCCCACGGCATGCTGTGGACGCACGGCGCCGAGGTCAACAAGGCTTTGCTGGACTTCCTCGGGAAGTGACAGCTCTCGTCCGACGACGGCGGGTACCACCCGCCGTCGTCGCCTTAACTCAAGTTTGCGGAAACCTGACGAAAGACTGAGGCGAAACTGAGCAAATCTCGCAGGAACGTTGAGCCTCCGAGTCCACGCTTGAACCATGCACCAGGCGGAACCCATTCGTCGGCAAGAAGCACCAAGGCTGCAAGGGGAAGCAGGACGGGCCATGAAGACTGCATCAGCACTGGACGAGGTGACTGCCATCAATGGCGTCATCACCGATCGGCACCCCGGCGACTTGCACGCCTTGGGGCTCGCAGGCTGCATCGATCGCTTGGCTGCACCGCTTCGCCGCGAGGGGACCGCGGTCCATTGGGAGACACCGCACCACGGCATTGAAATCTCGTCCCGCTCCGCTTCCCTGCTCTACCAAGCCGCCCAGGAAGCCCTCAGCAACGCGTTCAAATACGCGCACGCCCACGACATCACCATCCGCCTCGCTGCCATTTACCACGGGATCCGACTGACTGTCACGGACAACGGCATCGGTTTCGACAGCCAGGCTACGCCTGCAGGGGCGCACCACGGATTCGGGCTCCGACTCATGACCATCGCCGTCAACGAAGTGGGAGGCGAGGTCTCCGTTGTGTCCTCGCCGGGCAACGGCACGTGTGTAACCGTCACGTTACCGCTCGACTGATCGCAGGGGTGCCCGACGCCGGCCGGCGGCACAAGAGTCGATCTTCGCGTCGGTGCCCCGCCGCCAACGCTCACTCATATATGCCACCGTTTCGCCCGACGCTCCTTCACATATAGGGCCAATTTCGGAAACCCACACTCAGTAGAAATGAGCGGGCGCCCCGGAAAACAACCCTAAAGGTAACGAGCGTCTTGGGTGAGCGCCTAGGAGAACTCCTTCAGCGCCTCCGTCAGCAGTCGGCCCGGAGCGCCGAGGCGCACATGGACTCCGTGTGAAGCCACGAGTTCACCCGCAATAACGACGGCGGTGACGTCGCTCGCCGTCGCGCTGAACGCGAACTGCTCGGGTCTGGAACCAGCGGTCCGGACGGAGCCCGGGTCCACGACCATCAGATCACAGACCGCACCTTCCTCAAGTGCCGTGGCGAAGGGCGTAGCCAAGGAAGCCGTTGCTCCGATGGTGGCCGCCTGGAGCAGTTCCTGCGGTGAGAACCTGCCCCGCTGACCCGAACCGAGGCGTTCTCCGTGCTCCAAGGTGCGCATTTCAACCCACGGATCGATCACTGCGTGCTGGTCCGTGCCCAGGGCGATGGTCACCCCGGCGTCCGACAACGCGCGGGCTGGACCGATCCCGTCGGCGAGGTCGGCCTCGGTGCTTGGACACATCACCACCGTGGATCCAGCGTTCCCGAGGAGCCGGATGTCCTCCGGCGTCAGGTGGGTGGCGTGGACGGCGGAGAGTCGCGCGGACAGCAATCCGTGCCGGGCCAGGAGTCCCGCCGGGGTGACCCCATAGGCCTGCAGGCAAGCCTCGTTCTCCGCCGTTTGTTCGCTCAGGTGAATGTGAAGCGGAATATCGGCGGGCAAGTGCCGGGCAACCGTCTTGAGCGCTTCCTCGGGCACCCCGCGGACGGAATGCAGGGCGGCTCCCACCCCAACCATCTCCGGCGGAAAACCCTGCGCAACCTTGGCCCGCAGCGAAGCGAGCCGGTCCAACCAGGCTTGGGCGTCGGCGTCGCCAAACCGTGCCTGTTCCGGGCTGAGCGGTGCCCCGATGCCTCCCGCGAGGTAGAGGGTGTCCAACAAGGTCAGCCGGATCCCGGCCGCCAGGGCTGCCCTGGTCAACGCCAATTCCATCGCGTGCGCCTCCGGATACGGCGTTCCATCTGGCTGGTGATGGACGTAGTGGAACTCGGCCACGCTACTGAAGCCCGACACCACCATTTCGGTGAAGACTGCCGTGGCGAGCTTCTCGTATTTCTCCGGTGTCAGTTCCGCAGCGCTTCGGTACATCTGCTCCCGCCACGTCCAGAAGTCGCCGCGCGCGCCGTGCGTACGTCCACGCAGGATCCGGTGGAAAGCGTGCGAGTGGGCGTTGGCTGCCGCAGGAAAGCCGACCCCGTTCAATATCTGGTCACCCGTTTCGGGCCGGACACCGGTAGAGACGCTGGAAATTCGGCCACCTTGTACTTCCAGCCGGACACCGGTGGCGACAACCGCGCCGCCCGCGCCGCTGCCGCCGTCCGCGTTTACCAGCGCCGCCTCGCACCAGAACCCGCTCACAGGAGTCCCTCCAGGACGTCGGCGAGCGCAAGGGCCCCGGCTGCCGCGTCCTCGTCGGCCACGTATTCTTCCGGAGAATGCGAGATTCCACTGGGATTGCGGACGAAAAGCATCGCCGAGGGGACATGTCCAGCCAGCACGCCGGCGTCGTGCCCCGCCCCGCTTGCCAGCACCGGGGCGCCCGGCAGGAGCTCGCCGATGCGTCGGCTCAGGCCGGGATCGAAGTGCACGGTACCGCTATAGGACTCTTCCGTGAGGGTGACGGCGCAACCTTCGCTCGCCGCAATCTCCCGGGCCACGCCGTAGATCGCTGAGATCAGTTGTGCCGTGACAGCGTCGTCGGGGTGGCGGGCGTCGAGCCACAAATCGACGCGGGAGGCAATCACGTTGGTCCCGCCGGGAACCGGGGTCAAGCGCCCCACCGTAGCCCGCGCATCCGGTTGCCTCGCAGCGGTGTCGCGGACGGCAACGACGATCTGCGCGGCCGCGACCATGGGATCGGCGCGGTCGGCCATGAGAGTGGTCCCGGCGTGGTTGCCTTGGCCGCTGACGCTCAGCTTCCAGCGTCCATGGCCAAGGATCGAGCTTCCGACGGCGATGGCCGGGCCACCGTGGCCCAGCCCCTTTCCCTGTTCCACATGTAATTCAACGAAGTCACCGATTCGCGCAATTGCTTCCGGGTCGCGGCCTACGCGGCCCGGATCCAGCCTGTTGCCCCGCGCGATATCGGCGAAAGTGTTGCCGTCGACGTCGCGCAGGTTCAGCGCTTTGTCGGCGTCGATGGCGCCGGTCAGGAGCCGCGAGCCCAGGCAGGCCACGCCAAAGCGGGATCCTTCCTCTTCCGGGAAAACCGTGATGGCCAGGGAACGGTGCGGCCCTGTGTTCTTCGAGTCAAGGCCGCGGGTTTTCAGGATGTCGACGGCGGCAAGGGCCGAAGCGATGCCGAGCGGCCCGTCAAAAGCCCCTCCCCCGGGCACCGAATCGAGGTGGCTTCCAGTGACCAGCGCACCGTCCTGGGGCGTTCCCCACCATGCCCAGATGATGCCGTTGCGGTCCGTCTCGACCTGGAGGCCCCGTTGTTGGGCTTGTTCGATGAACCAGTGCCTGAGGTCGAGCTCGGGCGTCGAGTAAGCAGCCCTGGAATATCCTCCGCGCATTGCATCGCGGCCCACGTCCTTGATGGAGTCAAGGAGCTGATTGACGGTTTCCACGTGTTCCTCCGATTAATGAAGACGGCCACCACGTCACATGATGCCACTGCATCCTATGGACTGCCGACGACGACGAGCGTAGCTTAGTGCCCAAACACCGCACTGGGGAGGTGGAGTGTTTGGCTTGGTATCTGGGGCGCCGTGGCATCTCGATGTTCCGCCCCGCTCTTCTCGCCGTTCTCGGCGCATTGGGATGGTTGCTGTGGCTCGCCGGTCCTTCGCAAGCCACTGACATTCTGCCGACGATCCCTGTGCCCATGCCTTCGGTTTCACTCGCTCCGATTCCCCTCCCCGCTCCCATCGTCGAGCAGGTCCGGTCCGCGATTCCAAGCCCGAGTCAATTGGCCGCCGTCCCTGAGACCGTGGTCAAACAAGTACCAGCCCAGCCCTTGTCACCGGTCGTGGGGCTCGTCCCCGCTACGCTGTCCGTGGTCGACAACACGATCAGGGAACTCCCGGCATTGCCCGAGCTGCCTGCCGTGCCGGCATTGCCGCCCGTGCCCGGAGTACCGCTGCCTCCAGGACCTAGCGTTCCGACTGTCCCCGCTTCATTACGCCCTGGTTCGGGCGCGGCGCTCACCGCGTTCGCCCTTGAGAGCCCCCTGTCCCCGGCCTTGCCCGAGCTGCCTGCCGCACCGGGAGCGAGCACAAGGATCCTTCGATTCATTCCGGACGAGCTGGTTCTGACGCCGATGGCCGAACTGGCAATCGAGGCCACCTCGACCAGTTCGGGTGAACCTCCGCCTGACGGGCCGCTCCCGACCACCGCGTTCCAACGCGGCTGGGACTCGACGTCGGAATCACAAGGTGGTTCCGCCCATGGCGCCGCAGACCTCCCGGAACAACGTGCACTGGCACCGCCCTTGAGTGACGGCTGCGTCCCCGACGGCGATCAAGGTCCTGCAGCTGGGCCTGCATTTGATCCTGGGTCTTCTCCCGACTGACTAGGCCGCCCCTGCCTCTGCGGCAGGCACGGCCAACTGCGCCAGACCGCGCAGGAGAACTTTCAGTCAGGAGAAGAAACAATGCAAAACCACATCCATTCCATAGGAAATTGGCCCGATCCCATGTAGGAAGGGGGCATATCGATAGCACCTCGACAGGCGCTCAGCGTCCATCAGGGAACAACGACGCCGGCCGTGCAGTCAGTCTGACTGCACGGCCGGCGTCGTGGTGTGGAAGGCGAGGGAACCCTAGAAGAGGCCGCTCACCACTGCTTGGGTCAACTGATGGAATACATCGGTCCGGGCTGGAATATCAGTGACGTCCTGGCCCTTGGTGTAGACCACAAACACGTAGGAATGGGTCCCGTCGGTGAGGATGCTGGCGTCGTGGAGTTCGTCGTCGAGCAGTCCGTACTTGTGGAAAACAGTGATACCAGCCGGAACCGCCGCGGGGATGAGCGATTCGTAGTTTGTGTTCTGCATGTAGGACAACAACTGCGCCGTGTCTTGTTGGTTCAAGAGCTTCCCGGAATAGAGGCCGGCCAAGATGTCGGCCATCTCGGTGGGCGTCAGGGTATTGGTTTCCGGGTCATAGTTGATCCCGATTGATGAGGCGTAGTCCTGCAGTTCCGAGTGCCCCACCGCGTCCATGATCAAGGACCAAGAGTCGTTGTCGCTGTCTTGGATCATTTCCTGGATCTGGAACCCGGACGTGTAGTCCCCCATTGGATCGTCGAGGGACACCGCGCCTGTCTCGACAAGGTGGTAGTAAGCGACGGCAGACAGGACCTTGGCCGTGCTGGCTGCCTCGAACGGCGCCTGGACCCCGTATTGTCGGTTTGAACCATTGGATAAGTCGATCAGGGTGACCCCGATCTGGTACTGGCTGTTGGCACTGATGATGCCGTTGATTTCCGAGTCCAATGCGGCGGTCATGCCAGCAACTGAGGCGCCCGGCGCGGCAGGTGCCGCGGCAGCCGCCGTCGGGGTCGGCGGGGCCGCCGTCGAAACCGCGGGCGACGGCGAGGCGGGCGCCGGATCGACTGCCGGTGGCGCAGTCGCCGTCGGAACAGCGGCCGACGGCGAGGCGCTGGCTATCGCTGAGACGGATGAGCGGGCGTGCGCCGCCGAGTAGATCGTCGCCGTCAGGGTCAGGGCCAGAATGGCTGCGAACGCCGTCAGCAAAGCCGATCGACGTCGGCGCGGACTCCAGTGGTTCCGCGGTTTTGGCTTTCGTCCGGGCCCTTGGCCGGGACGACGGGGCTCATCCTCTTCCATAATGAACCAACCGTAACTAGCGCGGCTATGTAAGAGCTATGAAAACCCTGTCCGTCAGCCACGTGTCGTCTGGGTGAATATCAGGTGTCGCGGATCGGCGATCCCAACACAGTGAACCTGGTGCCACCCATTTCCCCGGACAGCAGGGGCATCGCTTCTGCGATGGCGGCCCGTGTGCCCTCCAGTTGCAGCGATCCTTGGTGCGCTTCTGCCGATTCCCATAGTTCGCAGACAAAGACCGTGTCCGGCGATTCTTCGTTGATGCCCACTTCGTAGAGCAGGCAGCCAGCGTCACGCAGCTCAGGTTTCGGCCTGAGCAGGATGGCGACGACGGCGTCGCGCTGGCCGGGTTTGGTGCCGAGACTTCCTACGTTCGCAAAGGTCATGGGGCTATTGTGCTTCATCCAGCCGACGTTATTGAGGGCCGGAATACCAACGGACAAAGTTGGCGAGGATTTTCATCGGTTCGGTCGCGGTGATCTTCCTGGCGTCAGCCATCAACTGTTCCGCGGCGTCGGGCGGGAAATATCCGGCGTGGCGGTAGGTGTCGATCCGGGTGACCAGCCCGGCGGCGTCGAGCTCCGGATGGAACTGTGTGGCGTAAAGGTTCCTTTTGATACGGAACATCTGCACCGGACAGGCGGCTGAGCTAGCTAGTAAAACGGCATGGCCGGGCAGGATCGTGCAGGCTTCCTTGTGGCCCGTGAACGCGACGAATCGTTCGGGCAGGCCTTGGAGGAGCGGGTCCTGGATTCCCTCCGCAGTGAGTTTGATGGTCACCCCGCCGAGTCCTTCCCCGTAAGTACGGTCGATCATTGCCCCTTGGTGAAGGCCCAAGGTTCCGACCCCATAGCAGGCCCCGAGAAACGGAAAGTCGGCAGGGACAATCCTGTCCAGGAGCTCGGCGAGTTCCTTCTCCACCCGTTTCTGGACCGGGCTCTTGTGCTCGGGTGGATCGCTTGACGTGAAAGGACTGCCGCCCACAATCACGCCGGAATAGTCTGAGAGCTCAAGCGGTGGCAGGGGCGCCGCTTCCATCCGGATGCGTTGTAGCTGCTCGGGAACGAGCCCTCCAAAACGAAGATACGCCTGGTACTCTTCCTCGGCGGCGACGTCTTCGGCACGAGATGCGAGCAGGAGAAACGGCTTCACAGGCTAAGTGTGCGCGCGGTGGCCGTGGCGCGCCAGCGTTCGGCTGAAACCTCCTTTGAGGGGCGGTGAGTTGCCGTTCACGTGGACGAAATGTCCGGATTTCTGCCCGCTTGGAAGGATTTCACGTCCTTCAGCTCTGGAATCCGCAGAAACACTCGGCTCCTTCACGCCCAATTCGGGCTGTTCAGCGCCGGCGTGGAGACAGCGTTAACATTCCCGAAACATGCCCGTCATGCGTTCTTCACGCCAAGCCCGGTTATGTAACGTCCCCGCAATTTTTCCTCGCATTGCCGGAAACACGGAACCGGAAATATTGGGCAAGGGAAGAACGGGGCCAAGCTACGGCGGTCCTCCAACGGCACTCTGATAAGAGATAAGAAGGGAAACGCACGTGAATATCACTGCGGAAAACGTTTGGGTGATGGTGTCGGCGGCACTTGCACTGCTCATGACCCCGGCACTCGGCCTCTTCTACAGTGGCATGACCCGGGCCAAGGCCTCCCTCAATATGATCATGATGAGCTTCATCTCGGCGGGCATCGTCGGCGCCGTGTGGATCCTGTGGGGCTACTCGATGATCAGCGGCAAGAGTGTCCTGGGGATTTTCGGCAATCCGTTCAGCAGCTTCGGCTCCGCAGACCTCGTCGGTTCCACCGATCTCATCAAGCTCGGCTTCAGCGCCACTTTCGCTATCGTCACAGTGGCCCTGATCAGCGGCGCGATTGCCGACCGCGCCAAGTTCACTTCCTGGGTCATCTTCGTCCCCATCTGGATCACGCTGGTGTACTGCCCCTTGGCGTTCATGGTCTGGGGCGGCGGCCTCTTGAGCCCCGGCGGAGCCATCAGTTCGGTCTTCGGCCAGGTGATTGATTTCGCCGGTGGCACAGTAGTGGAAATCAGTTCCGGCGCTGCCGCGTTTGTCCTGGCGTTGATCCTGGGCAAGCGTCACGGCTTTGGAAAAGACCCGAACCACCGCCCGCACAACCTCCCCTTCATCATGCTTGGCGCAGGCCTCCTCTGGTTCGGCTGGTTCGGTTTCAATGCCGGCGCGGCCACGACGGCGGCGCAGGCCGGCTTGATTTGGGTCAACACCCTTGTTGCCCCGGCGGGGGCTATGCTCAGCTGGTTGCTCACCGAGAAGTTCCGGCACGGCCACCCCACCTCCCTGGGTGCCGCATCCGGCGTCGTTGCCGGCCTCGTGGCCATTACTCCGGCTTGCGCCAACATCGCTCCCGCCGCGGCCCTGGGCCTGGGGCTGCTGGCTGGCGCCGTCTGTGCCGTGTTTGTCGACCTGAAACACAAGTTCGGCTTCGACGACTCCCTCGACGTCGTGGGCGTCCACCTCGGTGGCGGGCTGGTCGGCACCTTGGCGCTCGGATTCGTTGCCATGCCCGTCAATGGCAAAGGTGGAGGACTGTTTTACGGCGGCGGGCTCCAGCAGCTCGTGGCGCAGATCGTCGCCATTCTTGTCACTCTTGCGGTGTCCGGCATCATGACGGCAATCATTGCCTTGGTCATCCACAAAACCGTTGGTTTCCGGGTCAGCCACGAGGCCGAGCTTGCCGGGGTGGACTTGTCCGAGCACGCCGAGACCGCCTACGAGTTCGGCGGCATGGCCCGGAGTCACTTCAACGCCCTCCCGCACGTCCACCTTCCGGTTGCGGCCGCGGCCGTGCGGGTTCCGGCGCAAGCCGCCGCCGCCGTCGAGCTCCAGCGCGAAAAGCAAGCCGACCCCGCTTAGGGGAACCCGGCATTTCCGCGACCGCAAGGGACGCGTACGCTCAATTTGTGGATATCGTCGATTTCCTGTTCGAGCGCTTGAACGAGGACGAGGCCGCAGCGCGGAAACTCCTCGGCGACCGTTCCGTGTCCGAAGCCGGCAAATGGTACGAACGCCGCCTTCTTCTGGAATGCGAATCAAAGCGAAGGCTGCTCAGCATCGTGGAGTCAGCCCGGCAGACTGCCTTGGCCGCGATGGTTCGCGGCACGCTCGGGGACCCGCCGCAGTGGATCCCCGAATCGATCGAATGGACCACGAAATCGTTGAACGCCCTTGCACTGCCCTACTCGGAACATCCCGACTTCGAGCCGGAGTGGCTGGCGGGGACGTAGACGGCGGGCGCGTGCAGCGCCTTTCCGCAAGCCGGGTTTTGGAGGATGAATCGGCAACATTGTGCCGAAATGATGGTTCGAAGGCCCCAGAGCAGCTCCAAAGATCCGTTTCGGCACTATCTTGCCGATTTTGGCAAGATAGTTCAGAATGGGCCTAAGAAACTAGCAAATCGGCAAGTTCGTGCCGGATCATTGGAGACTCGTGGAAGACCTTGCGGCGATTGCGGCCACCATACGGAGAGCACGCAAGGAGGCCGGAATCACGCAGGCAGACCTCGCCGACCTTGCCGGGACCTCTGAGAGGACCGTTCGGGCGATTGAAACGGCCACTGGGAATCCTTCGCTTGGGGCCGTCGTGGCGGTAGCGAACGCCGTCGGTCTGCACATGATGGCGGGCTGATGGTCGACGATTTCCAGGAGTTGAAGTTCGTCCGCGCGGCGGACGTTCACAAGGGCGGTGTCCTTGCGGGCCAACTTATCCGCACTGGCCACGGCGGGGTCACTTTTTCCTACGCGGCGGAATATCTGACTTCCGGCCGGCCTGCCGTTGCCAGTTCGCTGCCCTTGGGAGAGAATCCCGTCGAGACTCCCGCCGGAGCTCTCCCACCGTTCTTCGCCGGCCTGCTCCCGGAGGGGCACCGGCTTAGTGTGCTCAGGGACGCGACCAAAACCAGCCTCGACGACGAACTCACCCTCCTGCTCGCAGTAGGGGCAGACGTGCCGGGTGACGTCCAGGTGGTCCCCGCCGGGGCAATTCCCGTGGAACCAGCGTCCCTCGCCGACACGTCCAGGCCCGAGGAACTGGACTTCACCGCCCTTGCCAACGCAGTGGACCGCCACGCCATCCCCGGCATCCAAGACAAGGCAAGTGCCTCCATGTTGACCACACCGCTGTCTCTCAGGGGGCAACGGTATCTACTCAAACTGGACCCGCCTGATCACGCACATTTGGTGGCGAACGAAGCGGCGCACCTCTCTGCCGCCAAGAACCTCAAGGTTCCGGTTGCCAAGAGCCGCATCATCACCGACATGAACGGCCTGCCCGGGTTGTTGGTGGAACGCTTCGACCGCGTTCGGGACAAGGACCGCGTCTGGGTGCGCCTGCCCATGGAAGACGGAGCTCAAGTCATGGGCCTGCCACCGGCTTCCAAGTATTCAGTGACATCGGAGGAGGTAGCCGCGGCACTATCCGGGAGGTGCAAAGCCCCTCTCGTGGCTAGCCGCAACCTGTACCTCCAGTTTGTCTTTGCATGGCTGACGGGGAACGGCGACCTCCATGCCAAGAATCTCTCGATTCTCGGGGCCCAGCACGACGGCTTTGTCATGGCCCCGATCTACGACATTCCGTGCACGCTGCTGTACGGAGACGACTCGCTCGCGTTGCCGCTGTCTGGGAAAACAAAAAACCTCAAGGCGAAGCATTGGGCCGATTTCGCCGCGTCCATTGGCTTGCCGCAGCGCGCAGCGGCTGCCGCCAACGCATTGGCCCTGTCAGCCGCCGGGAACATCAGTTTGGAGAAGCTACCGTTCGCGGGGTCACCGCTCCGAGGTGCTGAACGAGAGCTGCGTTTCCGGCGTGGAAAGCTGGAGGGCTGACCGCCGCACGCCCACCCTGAAGGATCAACCAGAGCAGATTGAACCACTTGCCCCGGCCGATGCGAATGCGCGGGGGCGATCCCGCGATCCTGGGGAAGGGCTCCGGCGAAAGTCATCGGGTTGATGACATCCTCCCCGCGCTGCAATCTGCTTCGGAAGCTGCGGGCGACACCAGGCTCAGCGCGCGACGCAGGACCCCGCTGTGCCGGGTCCTGCATCGGATCCTGCGGCGGGAGGTTGCTAGCCGATCTTCCCACAAGAAAGGGGTAGCCCTTCCCCTGTCAAAGAATTAATCCAGAATCTATTCTGTTGATGGACCGTTATATTCACGGTCCTCAGGCCACCGGCACGTCCCGGGAAGCCCATCCCGCTCCGGGGGCCGTCTCATTGAGGAGGCGTCCATGTCAACTCCCGATGTGCCAACCCGGGGACCGGCGCGGCCCGGCCCGTATATCGTGGCCGGAATCCTGCTAGCCATCGCCATTCTGGTTCCGTTGTTGGTCCCCGTGTACTCGATTGATAAGCCGCGGCTAGCCGGTATGCCGTTCTTTTACTGGTACCAAATGCTCTGGGTTCCGATCACCGCCGGCCTGGTGGGAGTCACCTATCGCTTGGTCACCAAGGAGGACCGCCGCCGTCGAGAAGCCGTGCGGGGCGCACGCACAGAGGAGAAGGAACCATGAGCGGGCTCGCCGTCCCGGTGGCGACCACAGCGGATCGGCCCGTCAACGGCGTGGCGCTCACCGTCGTCGTCGTCCTCTTTATCCTCGTGGCGGTCTTGGGCTTTTTCGCTGCACGCTGGCGTGCAGGCAAAGAGTCCGGCTTGCACAGCCTCGATGAGTGGGGCTTGGGTGGCCGCGGCTTTGGGACGTGGGTGACATGGTTCCTGCTCGGAGGCGACCTCTACACTGCCTACACGTTCGTCGCCGTGCCGGCGGCAATGTGGGCCACCGGAGCTGTGAGCGGCTTCTTCGCGGTGCCTTATACGATCGTGCTTTACCCGATTGTGTTCCTGCTGATGAGCCGGCTGTGGTCAGTCTCGCACAGGCATGGGTTCGTCACGCCGGCGGACTTCGTTGGCGGGCGCTATGGCAGCAGGGCGCTGACAGTCGCAGTGGCCCTCACCGGCATTGTCGCGACGATGCCGTACATCGCGCTGCAACTGGTCGGCATCAAAGCCGTGCTCACGGTGTTGGGCCTCGGCAGCACGGAGAATGTCCTACTGACTGACTTGCCGCTGATCATCGCCTTCGTGGTCCTGGCCGCCTACACCTACACCTCGGGCCTGAGGGCGCCGGCGCTTATCGCCGTCGTCAAGGATCTCTTGATCTACCTGGCGGTCATCGTTGCTGTGATCTACCTGCCCATCAAGTTCGGGGGCTGGGACAACATCTTTAGTGCCGCCCAGACGAAACTCGACGCCATCAGCCCGGCCACCGGCAAGCCAGCCGGTGTCTTCATCCCGGGTGCCGCCAGCTACTCGGCGTACTGGACGCTGGCTCTTGGCTCCGCCATGGCGCTGTTCATGTACCCCCACTCTGTAACCGGGGTCCTGGCTACCAAGAGCAGGAACACCATCCGCAAGAACGCCGCGGTTCTTCCGCTGTACTCGCTCATGCTCGGGTTCCTTGCACTCCTGGGTTACGCGGCCATCTCCGCGGGCACCAAGCCCATTGACCTCAACGGCACCGTGAACCCGCAGCTGGTAGTTCCGCAACTGTTCCTGGACAACTTCCCCGCGTGGTTTGCCGGGATCGCCCTGGCGGCCATCGCCATCGGTGCTTTGGTCCCCGCCGCCATCATGTCGATCGCTGCCGCCAACCTGTTCACCCGCAATGTCTACCGCGACCTGATCCGGCCCGACGCAGACCCCCGGCAGGAAGCGAAGGTCTCCAAGATCGCCTCGCTCGTGGTGAAGTTCGGGGCGCTGATCTTCGTCATCGCGATGGACCAGTCGGCCGCCATCAACATGCAGCTCCTCGGCGGTATCTGGATACTACAGACGTTCCCGGCGATTGTGGCAGGGCTCTACACCCGCTGGTTCCACCGCTGGGCGCTGTTCGCCGGCTGGGCCGCCGGAATCATCTACGGAACCGTCGCGGCATACAACGTGGTCAATCCCGTGACGAAGGCCAATTTCGGTGGTTCCATCGCTGCCATCCCCGGCACCAACGTACAGGTTTACATTGCCGTCGTGGCATTCGCGATCAACCTTATTGTTGCTGCCGTCCTGTCTCTGGTCTTCCGTGCGATGAAGCTCCCGGACGGAATAGACATCACCCGGAACTCGGATTACGGAGCGGATGAGGACGATCCCAAGGTCGCCGAACTCCAGCGGAAGTACCCACTGGGCGAAAGCGGGGCCAGCACGTTCTGATGGCGGCAGACGCGACCGAGCCCGTCACGTCACACGATATTCGGCGTCATCCGTCCGGGCACGACACGATGAGAATTGAGCCGGTGATGGCCATTCCCGGGTTTCGCCGGAGCTGATCCTGCTAGCTCATCATCGCGTAGCACCGGGCAGTGCTTACACATCGCGCTTCTTTAGGAGGAGCACCGCCGCACCGGCGGGTACGATGACCCAGGCTCCAAGGACCAGTGCGGCCTGCCAAGCTTCAAGCAAGTCCGGGACATGATTGACGGACGTCAGCGGGATAAGAAGTGTGTTGCCGGGCAGATATTTGCCGACCGTGTCGAACCAACTGCCGTCGAAGAGATCGACCGTAATGGGCGCCACGAAGACCAGGCCGAGCAGGCTCACGACGCCCCCGGCAGAGCTGCGGAGTATCGTTCCGAGCGCCATGCCGAACCCCGCAATAGCAGCCACGTAGACGCCACTAACCAAAAGGCGCTTGATGAACTGCGGGCTACCCAGATCCACCGCGATCTTGTAGCTGTCCAGGATCGAAATCGTCACCAACCCTGCGATGTAGCTGGCCACTGCTGTTAATGCGAAGGCGCTGACCATCACCACAACGAGCTTTGCCAAGAACAACGAGATCCGTTTCGGGACTGCAGCGAAGGTGGAGCGAGCCATGCCTGTAGTGAATTCGGAGCTCATGAACAGGACGCCCAACGGACCCACGATGAGCACTACGATCCCAACCCCCTGAGTGGGCACACCAATGGCAATGTCCCCGGCCTGAGCAGCAATACGGGAGGTCAGTTCGGGATTGGACGCGACTCTAGCTGCGAAGGTCTCTCCGATGCTCTGTGCACCGAGCGCGGCGATGCCCATGATCTGAATGGCGGCGGCGGCCAGAAGAATGAACGTGGACCTCAAGGTGCGGAACTTGATGAATTCGGACTTCAGAATGCGGTGGAACGCCAGTCCGGGACCGGCTGCGGCGCGAATGGGACTGCGATTCGAAGCGGTGGTGCTCATGTCTAATTGCCTCCGGTCTTGCCGGGGGCGGAGGTCCCGGTGGTGATGTGCGAGTGGTATTCGACTTCGTCCTTGGTCAGGTCCAGATAGGCCTCTTCCAGGCTTGCCTGCAGGGGGACCATTTCGTAGACCATGATCTGGTTCTCCGCCGCCGTCCGGGCAATGTCACGCGTATCCAAACCACTGACCTCAAGCACCTCGGGTTCAATGACTTCCACCGACCCTCCGGCGCCTGTCAGCAGCTGCATGAGCCTCTCCGGCTGTTCGCTGCGCACCCGCGTCCGTGCTTGACCGTTGCCTTTGATGATCGCAGCAATCGGCGCGTCGGCAATGATCCTGCCGCGGCCGATCACGATCAGATGGTCCGCCGTCAGAGCCATTTCGCTCATGAGGTGGCTGGAGAGGAAGACCGTGCGGCCCTCGGAAGCGAGGTTCTTGAGCAGGTCGCGGACCCAGATCACGCCTTCAGGGTCCAAGCCGTTGACCGGTTCATCCAGAATGATGGTTTGCGGATCTCCCAATAGCGCTGCAGCGATCCCTAGCCGTTGACCCATGCCCAGCGAGAATCCCTTAACCCGCTTCTTCGCGACGCTGCCCAGGCCGGTCATCTCGATGACTTCACGAACGCGACTGCTGGGGATACTGTGCGTCGCTGCCATAGCGAGCAGGTGGTTGTATGCGGTGCGGCTCGTGTGGACGGCCTTCGCGTCCAGCAGTGCACCGACTTCGCGCAGTGGCGCGGCGTGTTTGGCGAGCGGCTCCCCGTTGACGGTCACGGAGCCGGCGCTTGGGGCGTCGAGCCCCATGATCATGCGCATGGTGGTGGACTTGCCCGCACCGTTCGGGCCCAGGAAACCGGTGACCCTCCCGGCTTCGACAGTGAAACTGACATTGTCGACGGCGGTTTTCTCGCCATAGGCCTTTGTCAGGCCTCGTGCTTCGATCACGAAAACATTCCCTTCTTGAAGTGCATATGGGCAGATGGGTTTCTGACCGCACCGATTTTGCGGTGCCATCGCAGACACCGTCAGCAACGAATAGCCCTTACCTGGCTGAAGGTGACGGTGTTCTGCAAAGTTTTTTTGCCGAGTTCCTGATGCGTGGTCTGGTTGACAAGGACTGCGTCGCCGCCAACGTCCTGAACCCCAGCCGTACGGTCCACAGTCCGGATGGCAAGTGTCGCTAGCCGTTTCGGTCGACCTTAGATGCCTTGGCATCGCGCACGAACTTCCCAAGCGAAACCAATGAACCCGCTACCAGCGCCACTCCGGAAACGATGCCCCACGGCGAGTCGTCGCGGATGGTGGAAAAGATATATACGGAGTAGAAACCAAAAATAAGCGCGAGGAGAAGCCAAATGATCGAGTTGCTTTTCACGGTAAATTCCTTAATGAACAGTAAATGGTCAGGCGAGATCGCGCTTGAGAAATACCCAGAATCCCGTTCCGAGCGCAAAAGCGAGCCACATAGCTGCTCCAGCAAGGGAATCCAACCTCAGGCTTCCCACCAGCTCTTGGTTCGCCCAAACCGAGAGCAAGTTCGGGAAAAGGAAGTCGGCGAAGTGCCCCAGCTGACGGCCCACAGCTGTCGGCAAAACAAGGCTCAAGGGCACGACAAAGAGGCTCAGGAGATGGTTGCGGATGAGGGAACCAATCGCGAAGCCCCACAGCGACCCCATGCCGGACACCCCGGCGAAGGCCACCACCACGTGGGTGCTGACATGCCAGCGGTCAACCCCCAGTTCCCCTGCCAGCCCGAAAAGCACGCCAATGGTTGTACCCGCCACCAAGGCCGCGACGGTGGTGGAGGCCGCCCGCCCGGTGAATGCCGCGCCACGCTGGAACACCAGGATGCGCCGATGAAACGATCTCGTGTTGAAATCCGAGGTAAAGGAGAAAGAGCCCACCACGGCCGCTGCAGTAAGCATCAGCGACAACCCGGCGTCCAGGAGAATTCGATCACCGCCTGTCATCGCATGGCCGCTTTCCTCTTCCGGTTCTATCGCCGCCGCCACCACAAGTCCACCGATCAGGCCGGCCACGAGCAACGTACCGATGGCCGATCCTTTCCACAACCAGGGACGTCGCAGATCAGACAAGAAGGCAGGTGCATAGTTGAGCAATTAGGCCCCCCTTCTCCGCAGCGTCCACATCGCAGCTGCTCCTGCGGCCGCCAACCATCCCAAGGCGACAAGGAAAGCGGGCAATGGTTCAAGAAGACCTTCAAGGGGCAAGGATGCGATACCGGCCAAGGCTCCGGACGGTAGCCAGTGCGCGATTTCAGGAAAATTCGCCATGAGCGGCAATTCCAAGACGAGCGGAATCAACATGGTGACTATCGTCGTCGCATAGTAATGCCTGATGATCCAGCCCAGCGAACAGCCCCACAAACACCCGACCACTGACGCGACGATGACGCCGAGCAAAGCACGCAAGGACTCGCCACCTACTAGGTCAGCGCGGACTTCCGGGGAGACGATGAGCGCGACGCTGCCGCTCCAGAGCGCCACGCCTGTTGCAGCGGTGAGGAGCCCAACAACCAACGAGGCAATGTACTTGGTTCCCACAAGATGCCTCGGCCCGGACATGGCCACGCTTCGTCGAAGAGTCCCGTAGTAAGCCTCCCGAGTGACGATGTAGCTTCCCGCGAACGTGGCAACGATGGTGATCGTCGCGGCGAGTCCCCAGAAGGTTTGGACGTTTTGGGTCAAGGAAAGCTTGGCCGAATTGTCCGGCCAGCCGAAGAAATTGGCGACAAACCACGGCACCAGCGCCGTGAATGCCAAAACGCCCAGGGCCGAGTAGCCGCTGAAGTACCTGAGCAGCTCCGCCCGGAGTCCGCCCGCGAAAGCCGGATTCATCGGACTCCCTCCAGAATCTTGAAATACGCGGCTTCCAGGCTCCCGCCGCCAACGGCCATGGCATTCTCAAGAGACCCGCGGAACAACATCCGTCGCTTGAGGATGACCACTTCGTCGGCTATTTGTTCCAGCTCCGTCAACTGGTGGCTGGAGACCAGGACGCTCCCTCCGGAACTCGCGAAATCCCTCAGGAAGGACCTCAGCCATTGAATACCGTCGGGGTCCAGCCCATTGGCCGGTTCGTCGAGGACAAGGAGCTTGGGGCTGCCGATTATTGCCGAGGCGATGCCTAGCCGCTGCCTCATCCCGAGGGAGTAGTCCCGGACTTTCCTTTTCCCGTGAGCCGTCAGATCGACCAGTTCCAGGACCCGATCGACGTTCTCGGGCGAGGTGCCGGCAGCGAGCTGACAAATCCGGAGGTGGCGGCGGCCGGTGAGGCCGGGTTCGATGTCCATTCCGTCCAGGTTCATTCCAACTTTGGTGGCCGGTTTTTGCAGGGTTCGATAGTCGACTCCAAAAACCGTCGCACGCCCGGATGTCGCCTCCAACAGGCCAGTCAGGCCCGCGAGCGCAGTACTCTTTCCGGCACCGTTAGGGCCGATCAGTCCCACAATCCGCCCAGCGGGGACCTCAAACGTCAGGTCTTCGACGGCGAAGCTTGTGCCGCGTTTCTTGCTGAACCGGTCGAAAGTCGCGTGGATTGTCATTGCATTCCTTTCCCGGAGTGGGTGATGGCTTGTCCGAATCCGTCAGGCCAGAGCGGAGAATTCGAGGCGGTACTCCAGAGCCACTCCCCCAGCCCGAGCACCCTCTTGCTGGTCACCTCGGCCCTTCCAGAGACCGGTAGATCGGCAGAACCTTCAAGGCACCCCTGGTAGGCCAGCACGGGAACGTTCGTGCCGGGTAACGTCACCGGGAGGATGGTCTCCAGGGGTGCAGTGGAGTTCGACGGCGGCTCCGCCCCGATGGTTGCCCGTGCCAGTTCTTCGTGAACAACCATTCCCTGGGATTTCAAAGTCACCGCGTCCCCTGGCGCGATTGCTTGAACGGGCGATCCGTTGGGGGTTACGATCTTCAGTTCGCCGTTGCTATAGGTGTAACCGGCTACCACCACCGACGTCACCGGAATCGCGGTGAGAAGCCCGGCCGCGGCAGCAGTCCCAAGGAGCAGCAAAGCAATCCGCCGCCATGCCGGACTCCCCCTCCTTGAGGCCGAGCTCAAGAACCGGGTGACTCCTTTCGCCGCCACCACAAGCAAGAGACAAACAACCACAAACACCACGATGTGCCCGGCGTATCCGAGCTGCAGAACAATTGGGATAAGTCTCTGGAAACCGATGACCATAAAGGCGATCCCCGATAGGAGGCTTGCGCCTCCGAACCATGCGAAGAGGAATTGGCCTCGGGTATGGACACGTGAACCGAGAAGGCGGTGACTGACGACGTCGGCCAAGGCGGTGATCGATTTGCGCCGTAGGTGGGGAATGTCGAGGGCTGACATCAACGCTATGTATCCGTCCATCTTGATAAACGGAAAGAGATTCAGGACGGCTATTGCATAGCAAATGATCCCGTACAGGGTTGCTGCGTCCCTCAGCGATGTCGCTGGCATCAGGCTTTGGACCGCCAGCGCCACGCTCCCCAGACCGAGATGAACGAGAGGTCCGGCCAGCGCAACCAGCACCCTCTGTTTGCGCGAACATAGTCGCCATCCGTCCGTCACGTCGCAAAAGAATGCCGGAGCGAGGTAGAACAGCATGATTCCGATACGCCGGGGCGTGCCACCGAAATAGACGAGTGCCATTCCATGGCCGAGCTCGTGCAGCAAAGTGGAGGCGAACATCGCGACGGCGACGAACAGATAGGCCTCCAAGGGCAGTGGCGTTGCCAACACCCGCAAAAGATTTGGCCCCGCTGTCAAAGCGCCAACGATACCGCTGGCCACGAGAACAGCAGCTGCAGCGAGGGCACCTGGGCGAACCATGGCTGCAACCGCGGGACGGAGGACCTTGAGGAAGGGAGCGGGATTGAAGAGCGTAAGCTGCACGGTCAGAGGAGCCCGGAACTGGATTCGCCGCGTTTCTGCTCGGCTCCCGGTCACGTCGAAGACACCGGTGTGAACGAGTTGGCGGACAATCCCCCTGACATCATCGGCAGTCCATGGATTGCCGAGGTGGTGGGCTACCTGGGCGGGGTCCTTCTTTCCGTCCAGGGCTCTGAGCACGTTGGCCACATCGTGCGAGACCCTGGCTTTGGGCACCCCGTTGATCGCCACGATCCATGGCCCGTCGGCCTGCAGGGGTTCATCAACGGATGCAGATGGGGCCAGCTGCACGGGCCACTGAACGGCCGTTCGCCTGTCTGAAGTTCTTGTCATGGTTGTTTCTCGAGCAGGGTTCATATCAACGGATGAGGCGTTGAGGCGAACGCGGTCCGACTCGACGGCCCGTCAGGGCTGTTCGGAACGAAGTGCAGTCGCTTGGATTCGTCCATCGTCAGGGGGAACGCACCTGGACAGATTGCCTTGCCCGCTTGCCAGCCGAGCGCTTGGATCGCTGACGGAAGCCTGTGGGTGAGGCTGACCCAGTGCGAGGTGATTCCTTTCCGATTCAGGTACCGCACCAAGTCGTCCACATCGGGCTCGGGGTGAGCACGGGGCAGCGGCGATTTCGAGAATGTCTGCACCCATCCGCGGAGTTCATCGATGGCGGGACCCGTGGTCCAGAAGTCCGCCCTCGCTTCGTCGTTCGTCACCCCTGAATCGCCTGTGCCTGAGGAGGGAGATCTGGCAAGGAGGAGTTCCCGGATTTGGAGCGCTTCCTGGAGGGCTCCCCGCAAGGCAGAAATGGGGTCGGAGGATGCCTTAAGGCCCACGGCACCGAACTGGCCATTCTCAGTGTCATCCAGAATTACACCCACTGCGGTCTCCAAGGGGCCGTCGTCGTTGGGGACAAAAGCGAGCGTGGCGTGGATCCCGGCGTCGAGGACTGTTCTGAGGAGCCTGGTGAACCTGAGGGTTGACGGATCACTGCGCAGGGACACAGGGATGTCTTTCATGGTGAACTCCTTGAGCGGTGTCCTCCGGCACCAGGCCCATAAGAAGGCATCCCGCTCAATGATTTCCGCGATTGCGGTGATCTTGGCGAAGCGTTCCGAGGGTCCTGCTGCCGCGCCGTTCGGGGATGGATCGAAGTACCGGGCGACGGGCGTTTCTTGAGGAATTCCGCGGGGGCTGTAATCCACCACCGGCGCCGGAATATGCGATTCATTCCCTGAAACCAAGTCCACTGCCCGGTACCACGGAATCTCGAAACCGAGGGCCGAGGCGTGTCCAAGTCCGGCTGACACGAAGTCAATCCGCTTTTCCTGACAGGGTGTGGTCACGAGGAGGTGTCCCGAATCGGGCGGCACCGGAACCAGCGCGAATCGCTCTACCGCTTCGCCGGCTCCCCTGGTGAGGGACCGCCGCCTGTTGGCGTCGAATGCTCCGACGGCGGAAGAGAACCCGGAGGAGTGTTCCGCGGTCCCCCGGTCATTGGCCAAATGCGCTACCGTGCGCCAAAGACCGACCTCGTTCGGGACGTAGACCCGCGCGTCGGAAACCAAGCCCAGGGAAGGATCCAAGGTCCGTGCTGGGTCGATCATCACGTCCCGCACACCCACATTTCAACCCCGTTCAGCGAACGGACCAGCGAGGGGATCCGAACAGCACGTCTTTCGCGAACGTGCAAACCCTCAGCGTTGAGTTCCGCTTCAATGACCTCATTGCGGACGTAAGCTATCTCGCTGGCATACGCGCTTGAGCGGTATGTCCTTCCTTCATCAAAATCGACCTTGATCATGGTCACATGCCGTGTTCCGTTGCCCGGATCCCGGCGTTCAATAGTGAACAGGATCGAGTTGCAGTCAAGCACCGAATATCCAGCCTTCGTTCCGCCCTGATCATGTGGCTGCTGCCCGGATTGCTCCGCGTCCAGGACCGTGAGCACAAAGCGGCCATCAGGGCTAAGGCGATCGCGCACTCGACGAAAGAGCTCCCGACGCTGCTCATGAGACAGAAGCGTTACCGAACTGGCTCCTAGGACAATGCAGCCGAACTCATCATGAACATGAAGCCGGGACATGTCGGCTTCGATGACATCCACGGCGACCCCTTGAGGGTTAAAGGATCGGGTCGCGGCTCTTTCCCTCAGCATCTGCAGCATTTCCGGTGAAGAGTCAACGGCTGTCAACGGACGCCCCAGGGCGAGGAGTGCCCTGGTAATCCTGCCGGACCCTGCGGCCAATTCGAGGATTGGTCCGGTCGTTTTCCTTGCGGCCCCCAGAATCTCAGGAAGCTCGGAAAGGTCAGCAGCAGTGATCTTGTCGTAAAGGCGGGAACCCTCAATGCCGTACAGGTCCTCAGGGGGATCCCCGTGACCGATGGCGCGCAGGATGTCGTCAGCAGTCTCGTTGCTTGCGTTTCTCATCAACTCGTACTCTCGGGAGGCACATGGGGGACGGGTGTGCGCGCGGGTGGCGAATATGAGCGCTTCCCCACCCGCGCGCACGGACTAGGTCGCGGCGATGCCAACGGCGATGCCGGCGATGATGATGACGTCACCGGCACGGATGTACCACGGAGTGTCGTCAGGTGTGTCGAGGTTCTCCAGTTCTTCAACGGTCAGTTGAAGGTTTGAGGTTGCAATCATTTCTCCTCCTTTCAACGGTGTTTCTGGGCGTCGGATAGTTGGCTGTGCGTCCATCTAGGTGATGCCGACGGCAATGGCGCCGATGGCCACACCTTGGGACACCCCGAGGAACCAATTGTTGAAGTCCGGTGTATCCATGGATTCGATTTCCTGGATGGAGATATTGAGCTGATCTTGCATTGTGTTCACCCCCTTTTGTTTCGTTTGCCTCATTTGTCCCGCCGCATCAGGTGATGGCGACGCCGAGTCCGACCAGAGAGAGCCCTACTGTGATTCCGTGGATACGTTCGCTCCAGTCGTCCGGAACTTCGATGCTTTCCAACTCCTGAATTTCAAGGTCCAGAAGCCTTGGTGCGCCGCTGCTGTTCATGTGTTCACCCCCTTTCCCTTACCACTCGTTGGTGGCCCACTGGGCTTGGCAAGGCTCGCTGCATGTTGCTGGCTTTCCGGAGGACGCGCAGGATGTGGACCCCGTCGATTCCGTGCAGCATGGGTAACACCCGGCCCCAGCGGCTGACGGCCAGGTTGGCTGTTTTCATGGCAGTCCGTTCGCTCAGTTCATCGAGCCCGCGAACTCCCCATCGCCGCATCAGCTCCTTGATTCCACGGGCAGCATTGCGGCCGAGCGAGGGGTCAACACTCGCTACCGCGGACCACAGGGCGGCCAAACGATGGGGGTCGCCCCAGGCGGTGGCGCCGTTTTCAATCTCGTCCCATATCGCTTCAATGACAGTGGCGGTTGCGGTCATTTTCCGCACACCCGTCACGTACGCCAGTTCATTCGCGACGTACCAGTGTTTGGCCCCATACGGGTTGCGAGCGATGAGCGACCATCCGGTGTGGGTTTCCATGCTCAACCGAGCCGCAGCAAGCCGCAGCTCAGGGGAGTCTTCGCGCGTCAAGCGATTCCCCAACCGCACCATGCGCACCAGAACCGAGAGCGCGTCGTCGTCGAAAATACTCGGGGAACTGCCGATCAGCGTTCCGGCCACCCGGAGAAGCGCTTCGAGCAGCCCTTCGAGCACCAGCTGCCGCGGGAGGGTGGACAAATGGCCGGCATCAAGTACCGCGACGTCACCTGAAAGGTGACGTGAAGCAATCAGGTGGCGTCCGACGTCGGTGTCCAGACACGCTACAGCGCTGACTTCGGCGCCGGTTCCCACAGTGGACGGCATCAGAATGGTTCTGGGACGAGTATTTGGCTCGGCCCCGAAAGGCAGGACGATGAGGCCCGATCGCTTGGCGTGACGCGCCGCGAATTCAGCAAAACACCGATCGGCTGTGAAGAGCGCGGAGATTTTCACCGCGTCCAGGACGGAACCGCCCCCAAGTCCCACAACGGTGGTGAGGTCGTAGCCGCGGATAAACTCCTCAACAAGCCCTAGCGTCGTGAAAGAGACAGGCCGCGCGTCGAGCTCCAGGACCGGCATTCCCTTGAGATCCCCATTCAGGAGTCGATCCCGGTGTTCCGGGAGTGCGCGGTCCACAACAAGTCCGGTCCGCCCACGGATCAGAGTGCCGACATATCTGGCAGACGTTCCCTGATCGAGAATGACGCAGCGCGTGTTCCAGGTCCGGTCGGCGATCATCCGAAGATCCCGTCCCGATGGGCGGCGCTGAGACCGCCTGCGATTGCCGCATGGAGTTCCTCAAAGTTCTCTTCCGTGAAGACCAAGGCCGGAAGGAGTTGGATCCTCCCCGGTCCCGGCTGCACGATTGCGCCAGCCTGATGAATATGCCTCACGACGGCCAGGACACCGTCTGCTGACAGCGGTTCCCCCTGCGCTGTTTCCAGTTTGATGCCCCGCATGCAGCCCCGACCGGTTATGGTGCTGACGCCCGGAATGCCCATGAGCCGGACAATGAGGCGATCAAGTCCAGCCGAGACCACTGCCCCGAGACCCTGAAAATCCACGCTTTTTAGTTCGTCAATGGTCGAAAGTATCGCGGCGCACGTGGCCGGTGTTCCTGCTTGGGTTTCTCCATGGACAAAGACAGATTCCGTGGAATCGAACTTCCGGGTTACTCGCTGTCCAATCAGAAGGGCGGCACACGCACTGGTACCGTTCGTCATGGCCTTGGACGTCACAATGATGTCCGGGGCCGTGGGCCATTCGTCCGAGACAAACCATGAATTCACTCGTCCGAAGCCCGTGGCCACTTCATCTGCGATGGCCAGGAAGCCGTGCTCCTCCCGGAAGGTCAACAAGGAACGCACGAAGCTCGCTGGCACGACGTCCGCCCCGGATCCAAGGACAGGTTCAACGATGACTGCGGCCACTCTGTGGCCTTCCCTGCGCATTAATAGCGCCAGTTCGGCGCCCCCATCGTCGAATCTGATGTGCCGTATATTGCGGCGGTCCACCCCGTAGATCGTCTGAGCGAGGTGGTCACCGCTGAGAGCCTGGCTCCCGTAGGTCAGCCCGTGATAGCTACCGGCCAGCCCTACGATGATTTTTCGCTCGGGTTGTGCGTCCAAGAGGAAGTATTGGCGCGCGAGCTTCATGCCGGCGTCGTTGGCAGCACCCCCGGAAGTAGAGAAGACCACCCTCTCGAAGGAGTGGGCCGGGAGTGAAAGCAGCGCGTTTGCCGCCTCGATTGCTTTGCGATTCGCAGTCCGGAACAACGGAAGATAGGACGCTGCCTCAAGCTCTCTGGCAATTGCACCGGCAATTCGCGCGTTACCGTAGCCGAGGTTGGTGTTCCACAGTCCACTCTTTGCGCACAGGCGTCGTTGCCCGTCTTCAAAATCTACGTGGACGCCATGGGCCCTGACGGCAGTGTAGCTATCGACGGGAAAATTGTGTTGGGTAACAAATGGTACCCAGAGCGGAAGTCGGGTGCTGGGGGTATCAAGGGCGGGTGCGGCAGTCATCAGGTGTCGGTCCTCGGAATTGGACGGGCGGTGGCCGGCAAGTTGACGTTTCTGGAGCTCAGCCGGCGCCGAAAACGTCCACGCCTGCCCGTTCGAACTGTTCTAGGACGGCTCGTGTGGATTCCTCGGCTGCCGCTACGGAAACGCCCAGGGCAGCAGCTACCGCAGACGCAGCGAGCTGGAGATGCCGCAGATTCGAGAGGGCCTCGATGATGGCCGCCGCATCAGGTCCAACCCGGAAAGTCCGGCCCGACGCGGTGTCCAGGAGTGTGTACTGTCCATCGCTGTGGATGATGAAGGGAGCCCGTGGTGAGGGGAGATCGTCAGTGGGCGATGCTCCGTAGACGCTGGCGCCAAAGCCGACAATCGTAGCTTTGGAGCGATCGTCCCGGGGAATGAATTTCCAGGCATCCAGTGCAGCCAAGTAACGGGGAATCCAAGGCCGGGCGCCGAGGGAATCACGAACAGCCTCCGCATCACAGACAGAAGCCAGTGCAGATTCCGGTTCCAGCGCGAGGCACCTTGTCCGAATGTCTGCCAACGAATCGCCCGCCTTGCCAACAGTGGATCCGTAGGGACCGCTGAGTACCGTTCCGTCAGATGCGATGTGGAGCCTCGCGAGGGGGGAACCAACGCTTTGACCGCCGTCTAGAAGGCCGCGCTCTGCAAAGACGGCGTTGACTTCGGTAAGCTGCCACACGAAATGGCCCGATCGTCGAGCTTCTTCTGCGTCGTCGAAGAAGGCCTGCCAGTCTTCAGAAGTAGTAATCCTGACAACCGTGACTCCCATGAGGCTGATGAACGGAATGGCCAGGTAGTCCTGGACCTCGAGGCTGAGGCTGCCAGCAACCAACAGCTCTTCCCCGACGACATCGAAGAACCCCGAGACCGGAACCACGGTGTCTTCATCGGCGCCGTTCCCGCCGTCGAGCACGAAGACGATCGATTGCTCGCCGGCAAGCTCCTTTGCATACGGAGCGTGCTCAGGATTCTCAACGAAGATTGCATGATCCGGAATTCGACCGGGAATGCCCGTAATCCACTGGTCCATCGCTGCGCCAACCGCCTGTTGCTGACTTAGTTTCACTTCCCAATCCCCCATAAGTTGCGTCCTGTACCGGCACCGTGGAAAGGCCCTCCGATGATCGGCGGCACGGGACCGTCCTTGTGTAGGAGACTAGGGCCGCAAAAACGGCCTCCGTGTAAAAAGGGGGAAATTCAGTGCTGACGGACCAGAATTAAGGGTGGAATCGGGCAATCTACGTGTGGCTGGGGATGGTTCTCCGTGTAGATCGGGGATGTGCAAAGACAAGCTGCCTCGTTGGGGTATCCCCGACAATGCCAGGCCCAGCGTTCCGTATCGCTTCTCCACTCGTAGCGCATTGCGTCCCTCACGCCTTACCCCCAGATCCCGCGCTGGTATTCAGGGAAATACGATGCCGCGTACCGGGACGCGACCCGCAGCTCAGCGATGTCGCCATCATCAACTTCGAGAAAACCGAATCGACAGTACTCGGCGAAAGAGAAAGCAAACTATTTTCGCCGGCTGGATCGCGGGGAACTGTTCGGGCTGTAGCGGCCGAACTCGGGCTTAACGTCGACGCGTGTTATCGCTGGCGTCACGAGACGGGCCCATCGACCGCGCGCGGGAAGAACCGGACGTACTCGGCCGAGGACAGGTCGGAGTTCTTCCGACTCCTGCATTGCACGGGAACGTGTCGGCGGTCGCGAAGATGCTGGGTTTCGTCCGGGTGACCTGTCCCAAATGGGCGCATCAGGCGGGTCTATTCACTGGCCGGAAAATTTAAGCGCAACGGACCGAATTCCTCCAGTTGCGCGCTGACGGAGCCAGCCGGGCGGCAGCGGCGCAGAAGTTGGCGGACGACAAGGGCAGAGCCTGTAACGATGAGGCCCTCAGTCTCATAACGCCAGACCTTGGTCTCCCACTGATCCGAATGTGGCACATACGTTTCATCTGGCAACCCGCGTTGAGGCAGGGAACAAGACCGTTTGGTACCAAGACTGCCTCCGGTGACAAACTCCTGTCCCGTGTAATGCGGGGACGGAACCTGCACCGCAGTCAGTGTAGCGCTGAGCAGTGTGCCAGTTAGCTGGGCGGAGCTGACTGTCGCACGTTCGATCCTGCGGCGAGTAGCCATCGACCGGCATTGGTGCATTGAGCGACGACTGTCAGTATTCCGGAGCCGCTGGGTACGAGTTTCGTCTGGTCGCCATTGCTAGGCTGACTCAGGTCCCATGTCCCGTAAAGTGTGGAAACTGATTCAGACACCGACTTTCTCTCGACGCCTCTGAGAACCAGCTTGGCGGGCGCAAGCCGACTGCTGAAGGCCTTGGCATGGCCCTCTTCTATACCGGAACGATTTTTCATAACCGTCCCGTAGATATTGATGAACTGGGCTTCGTCCGTGAACAGTGCGGCTAGAGCCGGAGCATCGTGCCGATTGAATGCTTCAACAAATTCACTCATGAGAGCCTCTGGAGCAGCCTGGCAGGAGCTGCTCGAGCCTGTCGATGACTGTGGTTGCGCGAAGGAACATCCAGAAAGGGCAAGCACTGCCCCGATAGATAGGGCCACCGGCACCGATAACCCGGCAAACGTCTGTCTGGTAAGAGCAGCCATCACAAACCCCTAACTTCCTTGCTTTTCTGTCCGCCTACGTGGAATGTCATCGGCCTGCGACGGCGCGGGTGGGGTCGAGCCACACGATCCGCGAAGCAGCAATGCACCTGACAGCAATTAGTAGTTTGCGGCCGGCACATTATGACGCGCTCTAGCCCGACGCCTGCGAGACACCCCATTTACGTCCGGCCCGCAGATCGCGAAAACGACACCGGCGCCACTTGTTGGTATCCCAAAGACCCACCCCCCTTGACTCCCACCCTCGCCTTCCCTAAACTTTTCATAAAGCAGAATCTAAATTCCACAAAGCGGAAACTTGACGAGTCTGGCCAAGCGGACGAAACCAAAGTCAGCCAAGCCCACGAAGCCCAGCGGAACTTAGATCCCAAGCCCTCCCCGGAAGGACACCTACGATGACGTACACAGTGAACTGCTCCATCCTCCTGACGGAGCTGCCCCTGCTCAAGCGTCCCGCCGCCGCGAAGGCTGCCGGCTTTGACGCCGTCGAATTCTGGTGGCCCTTTGAAACCTCCGTCCCCACGGACGCCCAGGTAACCGAGTTCGAGAACGCCATCAAGGACGCTGGCGTTCAGCTCACCGGCTTGAACTTCAACGCCGGCAACATGCCCGGCGGCGAGCGCGGCCTGGTTTCCTGGCCCGCACGCTCCTCCGAGTTCCTGGACAACATCGACGTTGTCGCAGGCATCGGTGAGCGGCTCGGCTGCAAGGCCTTCAACGCCCTCTACGGCAACCGCATTGACGGCGAATCAGCCGAGAAGCAGGACGCCATCGGCGCCGAAAACCTGGCCAGCGCCGCGCAAGGCGTCGCACGCATCGGCGGCACCGTCCTTCTCGAGCCCGTCAGCGGCGCGCCCAAGTACCCGCTCCTCAAGGCCGCCGACGCCCTCAAGGTGATCGCCCGGGTCAAGGAAGAATCCGGTGCGGAGAACATCAAGCTCCTCGCCGATTTCTACCACCTGGCAGTCAACGGGGACGACGTCGCAGCCGTCATCGAGAACCACGCCAAGGACTTCGGCCACATCCAGATCGCCGACAACCCCGGCCGCGGGGCTCCCGGAACCGGCGAGCTTCCCCTCGGCGAATGGATCGCCCGCAGCCGCGAACTCGGCTACGGCGGCTACATCGGCCTCGAATACAAGGAACCGCAGGAAACGGCCTTCAGCTGGGCCATCCGCCAGCGCGCCACCTCCCACTAGTCCCCGCCCCCTCCCACCCGCCCAACTGACTAGCAGTTGATGTCGTTATGAGCCCTCAAAACGACATCAACTGCGAGCTAGTTGGGTCCAGCAGACTTCAGTAAGGAAAATCATGAGCAACGTTGCAGTCATCGGACTCGGAATCATGGGCCTCCCCATGGCCATCAACCTGGTCAAGGCCGGCCACACCGTCACCGGATTCAACCGCAGCCAGGACAAGATCGACAAGCTCGTCTCCGAAGGCGGCAAGGGCGCCAGGAGCATCGCCGACGCCGTCAAAGACGCCGACGTCGTCATCACCATGGTGCCGGACTCCCCCGACGTCGAAGGTGTCGTCAGCGGCCCGGACGGGGTCTTCGCCAACGCGAAGAAGGGCGCCCTCTGGATCGACGCGAGCAGCATCCGCCCGGACGTCGCCACCCGCCTCTCGGCAGACGCCGTCGCAGCCGGCATCCGCCCCCTCGACGCCCCGGTTTCCGGTGGCGAACAGGGCGCCATCGACGCCGTCCTCTCCATCATGGTTGGCGGTGACGCAGCCGACTTCGAAGCAGCCCAGCCGGTCCTCAACGCCGTCGGCAAGACCATCGTCCATGTGGGCCCCTCCGGCTCCGGCCAGACCGTCAAGGCAGCCAACCAGCTGATCGTGGCCGTCAACATCGAGGTCCTCGGCGAGGCCATCGCCTTCCTTGAGGCCTACGGCGTGGACACGGACGCAGCCCTCAAGGTCCTCGGCGGCGGTTTGGCCGGATCCAAGGTCCTCGAGCAGAAGGGCCAGAAGATGCTCGACCGCAACTTCGACCCCGGCTTCCGCTTGGCCCTCCACCACAAGGACCTCGGTATCGTCACCTCCGCAGCCCGCGAAGCCAACGTCGCCATCCCGCTCGGCGCCGTCGTCGCACAGCTCGTCGCCGCCACCGTCAACCAGGGCGACGGCGGACTCGACCACTCGGGACTGTTCAAGCAGGTCCTCCAGCTCAGCGGCCGCAAGTAGAGCCGGCCGCAACTAAAGCATCCCGGCGACAGGCCGGAAACAAGCACCACTGGGCAACCGCCGTCGTACTTCACGACGGCGGCTCCCCCACTACACCCTAAAACCGCCCACGGCGGGCGAAACAGACTTTTCAAGGAGCACACCATGACGAAGATGCGCACTGTAGACGCAGCCGTCGCCATCTTGGCAAAGGAAGGCGCCATCGAGGCGTTCGGCCTGCCAGGCGCGGCAATCAACCCCTTCTACTCCGCGATGCGGACACACGGCGGTATCCGCCACACCCTGGCCCGACACGTTGAGGGCGCCAGCCACATGGCCGACGGCTACTCCCGGGCAGCGGACGGAAACATCGGCATCTGCATCGGTACCTCGGGCCCCGCAGGAACGGACATGATCACCGGCCTGTACGCGGCCTGGGCAGATTCCATCCCCATGCTCTGCATCACCGGCCAGGCCCCCGTTGCCAAACTGCACAAGGAAGACTTCCAGGCCGTGGACATCGAGTCCATCGCCAAGCCGGTCACCAAGATGGCCATGACCATCCTGGAACCGGGCCAGGTTCCGGGCGCCTTCCAGAAGGCCTTCCAGCTGATGCGCTCCGGCCGCCCGGGCCCGGTCCTGCTGGACCTGCCGTTCGACGTGCAGATGGCCGAGATCGAATTCGACATCGACGCTTACGAGCCCATCGCCGTCGAGAAGCCCAAGGCCAGCCGCAAGCAGCTGGAAAAGGCACTGGACATGCTCACCGCAGCCGAGCGCCCGCTGATCGTCGCCGGCGGCGGCATCATCAACGCCGGCGCCTCCGCCCAGCTGGTTGAACTGGCCGAACTGCTGAACGTTCCGGTCATCCCCACCCTGATGGGCTGGGGCACCATCCCGGACGACCACCCCCTGATGGCCGGCATGGTAGGCCTGCAGACCTCGCACCGCTATGGCAACGAGACCATGCTGGCCTCGGACTTCGTCATCGGCATCGGCAACCGCTGGGCCAACCGCCACACCGGCGGACTGGACACCTACACGGCCGGCCGCAAGTTCGTGCACATCGACATCGAACCGACGCAGATCGGTCGCGTGTTCTCGCCGGACTTCGGCATCGCGTCCGACGCCGGTGCGGCGCTGGACGGGCTGATCGAGCTGGCCCGCGAGCGCCAGGCAGCGCAGTCCCTGCCGGACTACTCCGGATGGGTTGCCGAATGCACCGCACGCAAGGGTTCCCTGCACCGCAAGACGCATTTCGAGAACGTGCCGATCAAGCCGCAGCGCGTGTACGAAGAGATGAACAAGGCCTTCGGCAAAGACACTACCTACGTGTCCACCATCGGCCTCTCGCAGATCGCCGGTGCACAGTTGCTGCACGTCTTCGGTCCCCGGAAGTGGATCAACGCCGGCCAGGCGGGCCCTCTGGGATGGACATGTCCCGCCGCCCTGGGCGTTGTCCGCGGCAAGCCGGACGAGACCGTTGTTGCCCTGTCCGGCGACTACGACTTCCAGTTCATGATCGAAGAACTGGCGGTGGGCGCACAGTTCAACCTGCCGTACATCCACGTGGTGGTGAACAACTCGTACTTGGGCCTGATCCGTCAGTCGCAGCGCGGCTTCAACATGGAACAGAACGTGTCGCTGGCGTTCGAGAACATCAACTCCACTGATCTCTCTGCGACCGCAGCGGGCTACGGCGTGGACCACGTCAAGGTGGCCGAGGGCCTCGGCTGCAAGGCCATCCGCGTGGAAGACCCGTCCGATCTGCCCGCCGCGTTCGACAAGGCCAAGGCACTCATGGGCGAGTTCAAGGTTCCCGTGGTGGTGGAAGTGATCCTGGAGAAGGTCACCAATATCTCCATGGGTGTTGAAATCGACGGCGTGAACGAGTTCGAAGAGCTGGCCGAGCGTGCCGAGGATGCCCCCACTGCGATCATCGCCCAGCGGGCCTAGTAAGTACTGAAAGAGGTACGGAATGCGTGTGGTCATAGCTCCGGACAAGTTCAAGGGATCGCTGTCAGCTCCCGAGGTCGCCAGCCGCTTGAGCACGGGATTGCGGGCAGGTTTTGCCGCCAGTCACCCGGCCGAGGGCTTTGAAACCACGCTCATCCCAGTGGCCGACGGCGGCGAGGGGACTCTCGACGCCGCCGTCGGCTCCGGCTTCGCCCGCCGCAGCGCCACGGTCACCGGGCCCACAGGCCAGCCAGTCATGGCCGAATTCGCCGTCCGTGGCGAGGAAGCCGTCATCGAAATGGCCGAAGCCTCGGGGCTCGCGGCACTGCCAGGCTTCGGCGACGGCAGCGCCCCGAACTCCGGCACCGCCAGAACTTCAACCAGCCTGGGCACGGGCGAACTCATCCGCGCCGCCCTGGACCTCGGCTGCCGGCACATCATCCTCGGCGTCGGCGGCAGCGCCAATACCGACGGCGGCGCAGGCGTCCTGCAGGGCCTCGGCGCCCTGCTCCTCGACGCCGACGGCAACGAACTCCCCGCCGGCGGCGAAGCACTGGCCCGGCTGGACCGGATCGACCTCTCGAACCTGGATGTCCGGCTGGAGGCAAGCGAGTTCGTCTTGGCGTCCGACGTCGACAATCCCCTTTTGGGCCGCACCGGCGCCGCCGCGATCTTCGGACCGCAAAAGGGCGCGACGCCGGACGACGTCGCCGCGCTCGATGCCGCCTTGGCCCACTTCGTCCGGGTCCTCGCCGACGAAATCGGCCCCGAAGCCCAGGACGCCGCACAGGCGCCGGGCGCGGGTGCGGCAGGCGGCGTCGGCTATATTGCCATCGCGGCGCTTGGCGCGGCACGCAGGCCGGGCATCGACGTCGTCCTCGAATTCACGGAATTGGAGCAGCGGCTGGCGGGCGCGGACCTGGTGATCACCGGCGAAGGCAGCCTCGACGAACAGAGCCTGCTCGGCAAAACGCCCATGGGTGTGGCGCGGGCGGCAGTGCGTTCCGGGGTCCCTGTGATTGCAGTCTGCGGCCGCAGTACGCTGAGCCCGGAACAACTTACGGAGTCCGGTTTCGAGTCGGTCCACGCATTGACCGAGCTCGAAGCCAATGTAGAGAAATGTATAGCTGAAGCAGGGCCGCTGCTTGAAGAATTAGGTGTGCACATCGGCGTGCGCCTCTCTGAAAAATCGGCACCCACCCAAGTCGCAGCGCGAACCGAGACCAAGGAGCAACTCCATGTCTGAAGAGACCACCACAGCACACGGCCCGTTTGACCTGGTCATCCGCGGCCAACGCGTCCTCACCACCGCCGGCATTACCGCCCGCGAGGTTGGCGTCCGCAACGGCGTGATCGTCGCGATCGAACCATTGGGTAACGGCTTGGAAGGTACCCAGGTAATCGAGCTCGCCGACGACGAAACCCTCATCCCCGGCCTCGTGGACACCCATGTGCACGTCAACGAGCCCGGCCGCACCGAGTGGGAAGGCTTCGCCTCCGCCACGCGCGCTGCCGCAGCCGGCGGCGTCACTACCATCATCGACATGCCGCTGAACTCCATCCCGCCCACCACCAACGTGGACGGCCTCAAGCTCAAGCGCGAAGTAGCCGAGGACCAGGCATTCGTGGACGTCGGATTCTGGGGCGGCGCCATTCCGGGCAACAAGAAGGACCTGCGCCCGCTGCATGACGAGGGAGTCTTCGGCTTCAAGTGCTTCCTGCTCCACTCCGGCGTGGACGAGTTCCCGCACCTGGACGCGGACGAGATGGAAGAGGACATGGCCGAGCTCAAGTCCTTCGACTCCCTCATGATCGTCCACGCCGAGGACTCGCACGCGATCGACCACGCACCCCACCCCGGCGGCGCTCACTACTCCACCTTCCTTGCCTCCCGCCCCCGCGGCGCCGAGAACAAGGCCATCGCCGAGGTCATTGAACGGGCCCGCTGGACCGGTGCGCGTGCGCACATCCTGCACCTCTCGTCGTCGGACGCTCTGCCCATGATCGCGTCGGCAAAGCGCGACGGCGTTCACCTCACCGTGGAAACCTGCCCGCACTACCTCACGCTCATGGCCGAGGAAATCCCCGATGGCGCCACCGCCTACAAGTGCTGCCCGCCCATCCGCGAGGCCTCAAACCGCGAGCTGCTCTGGCAGGGACTCCAGGACGGCACCATCGACTGCATCGTCTCGGACCATTCCCCCTCGACACTTGACCTGAAGGACCTGGAAAACGGCGACTTTGCTGTGGCCTGGGGCGGCGTCTCCTCGCTGCAGCTGGGACTTTCGCTGATCTGGACCGAGGCAAGGCACCGCGGAATCTCCTTGGAGCAGGTCGTGTCCTGGATGTCCGAGAAGCCCGCAGCCTTGGCCCGACTCCACAACAAAGGCCAGCTCGCGCTCGGCTACGACGCGGATTTCTCGATCTTCGCTCCCGACGACGCGTTCGTCGTCGACGTCACGAAGCTCAAGCACAAGAACCCGATCACGCCGTACGACGGCAAGGCGCTCTCCGGCGTCGTACGCAAAACGTACCTGCGCGGCAACGAGATCGATGGCCGGACGCCCAGCGGCAAACTGATTCGCCGCGGCGGCGTGTAAGTCCGCAGCCATGGCCGTCAACGTCCATGCCCCGTATGGGCAACTTCCCGCCCGGCTCAACGCCTCGCGGCACCAGCCAGCTTCCGTGGCTCGGCCGGGGCTGTACCCGCGCGGCCTGGCCGTGTGGGTACAGCCGGGTGAAGGCTGCGACATCGATCCTGAGGTTTGGGCCCGGGCCGCTGAAGCGGTCCTGGCCCGCGCCCGCAAACTTGTTCCGGGGGCCGAAGCCCTCCTTTGGCCCGCCGCCGGAGCTGCAACGTCCGACGGCGAAAGCCGCCCCGCCGCTGTCAACCCACCGGTTGTCCTGGCTAACGCCCGGGCCGGCCGGCGCAGCACCGTAGCAGTGGATCTCGCCGCAGACACTGTCCTGCTGGATGGCGTCCCTGTCGGCTTCACGGCGATGGAGCACAGCCTCTTGCGCTATCTCGTGGAGAACCTGTCCCGGGCCGTTCCACGTGAAGAATTGCAACGTTTTTTGGAGTCACTTGACTGTCCCGGCGCGGCATTCCGGTCCATCGACGTGTATGTTGGACGCGTCCGGCGCAAGTTGGGCTCAGCCCGTCATGTCATCGCCACAGTGCGTGGAGACGGCTACCAGTTCGTGCCCGGACCTGGCTCCACAGTCCGCGGACCCGCGGAATACTGCATCTAGGCAGACCGTTAAACCTTTAGATTGATCGCCGGCCACGGCGGTTGCCCGACAAGTCAAGGATCGCAACATGACCCAGAAGCTCCTAGCCGGAACCCAGGCCCCCGATTTTTCCCTGCTCAACTCCGAAGGCCAAAAGGTCTCCCTCTCGGACTATCGCGGGCGCAACGTCATTGTGTACTTCTACCCCAAAGCCGCCACCCCCGGTTGCACCACCGAGGCATGCGACTTCCGGGACAGTCTGTCCAGCCTCCAATCTTCCGGTTACGAAGTCCTGGGCATCTCTCCCGACGCCCCGGAAGAGATCGCACGCTTCGCCGGGGACTACGCCCTGACCTTCCCGCTCCTCTCCGACCAAGACCACGCAGTGGCCTTGGCCTACGGTGCCTGGGGCGAGAAGCTCGTGAACGGCGAAGTAGTTGACGGTTTGGTCCGCTCCACCGTGGTGCTCGATGGCGAAGGAAAGGTCAAGCTGACCCAGTACCAGGTCAAGGCCGATGGCCACGTAGCAGAGCTGAAAGCCGAACTCGGGCTCTGATCCCCCGTCTCCCCCGCGACGCCCGCTCACTTATGAGCCCCTCCAGCATGACCCTCCTTCAGCTATGAGGCCAATATCCGGGACCCTCCTGCAGATGATTATCTGCAGGAGGGTCCCGGATATTCTGGCCAAAGACGAGCGAGCGTCAGATCGGTTGCCGCTCGCCGCCGATGTGCGCGAACCGGTCACCATGTTCCGCCTGGTTACTTGAGCCCTTGGTTGCTTGAGCCTCAGCACCAGAACTCGGCGAGCTGCTCGGCGAGGGTTCTGCCTTGCTCGTGTCCGGCCCGGGCCGCGGCAGGACGCATGGACAGATCCATCGCATTGGCGCCGAACAGGTGCTCGGCGTTGCTCTCCGGGAAGATCGTCTCGACCCTGCTGCCGCCTGCGCGTAGATCGTCGACCTGCGCCGCGAGCTGCATGCCCCAGTCCAAGGGATGCAGGGTTCTGCCGCCGAAGGGTGAGAGCACCAGCACCCGCTCGTGTCCGGCCGCGAGATCGGCATTCTCGTTGCGTCGGTAGCCGCCGTCGATATATCGGTTGTCCCCCAACCGGTAGGGAAGGCCGCTGGAACAGCTGGCGGCGATGGCGTCCGCCAGCCCGACTCCGCTGTGGCGGTCGAACACTACCGGCTCACCTGTCCGGGCATCGACCGCCGTGATGAGCACTGTTCGTTGCGGCCAGCTCTGACTGGGCAACCGCGAGCCGACGATAGTGCGCCACTGTGTCGACCAGGAGCCGTCCGACGCCGCATCCAGATCGAGTGCCGCCGCGCCCATTCTGCGGCGCATGTCAACCGGGTCCTCAGCGGAGGCGATGATTCTGCTCATCCTCTCCAACTGGTCCACCACCGGCCTACCAGGATTGCGTCCTCGGTCGGATCCGACCACCGGACCGGTCCGTTGCGGGGAGACTGCGGACAGGATGGCTGCGAGCAGCTCGGCCGGGGTTGCACCAGCTATCTGGGCCGCCGCCGTCGAGCCGGCCGATGTCCCGATGGTCAGATCGGCAGTCGTCACGTCCAGCCCGGCACCGAACAGGCCGGCGACGACACCGATCAGCCACGCGTTGCCTGTCGATCCGCCGCCCCCGAGGACCAAGGCTCGCTCGCCGTGGCCCATCAGGCGCAGCGGCGCGCGGTCGGATGCCGCCGTCGAGGTGACGTTCAGAGTTGAAAAAGGTGTTGTTATGTTCATGGGAGTCGCCTTTCGCGAATTGCCTGATCTGGCGCTCCCGGTGGCGACTATTTCAGTCGCGCGATCGTGGACTGCAGGGAGCACCCATACTGGATACTGCGTTCATGGGTCTCACCTCCTGTCGATAGATCACGATCACCGGAACGCTAGCACGGCGACGACGCGGTGCGCAATCGGCATCATGCCAGTTGCCGCGGCACTGTCGATCGCGCCGTCGGCCGCTCACATCCGGCCCATCCAACACACCCAACACACCCAACTGCAGGAGGGTTCCCGCATTTTTGGCCATAGGTGAGCGAGCGTCGGGGGAATTGGCGCCTAAAGGTGAGCGAGCGTTAGGCCTTAGCGATCGCCTCTTCCAGTGCACCAAGGACCAGCTTCACCGATGCCCTGTTCGCGTTCGGACCCATCATGCCGATCCGCCAAACGGTCGACGTAAAATGGCCCGCCCCAGAGCCGATTTCAATACTGAAGTTCTTCAGAAGGTAAGTGCGGACGGCGGCCGAGTTCACGCCGGCGGGCACTTTGACAGTGGTGAGGCTCGGCAGGCGCGAGCCTTCGGCAGCAAATAGCTCCAAGCCCATGGCTTCAAGTCCCTCCCGCAACTCGGTTCCGGCGGCGCGGTGCCGCGCCTGGACAGCGGTCAACCCCTCGGCAAGGATGCGGTCAAGCCCGGCCTCGAGCCCGGCGATCATGGTCACTGGCGCTGTGTGGTGATACGTCCGGCTGCCACTCGCCGCGCCAACATATCCACCCAAAAGACCGATATCCAGGTACCACGAACGCGGATCCTTGATGCGCCGCTCAAAAGCGCGCTCAGACACGGTGAAAGGGGACAATCCAGGAGGTGTCCCCAGGCACTTCTGTGTCCCGGCGTACCCGACGTCGATCCCCCACTCGTCGGCCAGGAGCTCCAGCCCGCCGATGGACGTCACCGCGTCCACGATCAAGAGGGCGTCGCCCTTGCCGGCCCCAAGGGGTGCGACGTCGGACAGGACGCCTGTGGAGGTTTCGGCATGGACGGCGGCAATCACCTTGGGATTCGGGTGTGCGGCGAGGACTCTTTCCGCGTCAACTGGCTGGCCCCATTCATGGTCGACGCGCACTACCGTGGCACCGCAGCGCCGGGCCACCTCGCACATTCGCTCCCCGAAAAGGCCGTTGACGGCGATTACTGCCACATCGCCGTCGGACACTGTATTAACAAAAGCGGCCTCCATCCCGCCTGAGCCTGTGGCACTCAACGGCAAGGTGCGGGCATTCCGGGTCCCCCACACGGTCCGGAGCCCGGCGCATGTCCGGTCGAGGCGCCGAATGAATACCGGATCCAGGTGACCGATCACCGGATACGCCAACGCGGCGGTCACCTCCGGATAGCAGTTGCTGGGACCGGGTCCGAAGAGATACCGGGACGTCAGGACCTCTGGCATGGCGAAACTCCTTTGGCTGGTGCTGACATTCTCCACCAGACAGTAAAGGTGAGCGAGCGTTTCGGGATTTCGCGTCAAAGGTGAGCGTGCCCCTATGTTTTTTGTCAAGCTGCTGTGGGTGTTCGTGCTTGGTAGAGGGTTCCGTCTCGGAGCATGGCGTAGAGGGTGTCGCAGCGGCGTCTGGCGAGGGCGATGAGGGCTTGGTTGTGTCGTTTTCCTTCGGCTCGTTTGCGGTCGTAGTAGGCGCGCGAGAGCGGGTCTTTCAGTGCGGCGAAGGCGGAGAGGTAGAGGGCGCGTTTGAGGACTTTGTTGCCTTTCCGGGAGGCGCGGTCGGCACGGATGGAGGTCCCGGATCGCCAGGTCACCGGTGTCAGGCCTGCGTAAGATGCCAGGTGCGCCGCTGAGGCGAAGTCTTTCCCGACGACTTCGGTGAGGATCCGTGCTGCTGTCCTGACGCCGACCGCCGGCAGTGACGTCAGGACGTGGTGAAGAGGGTGGGCCTCCACGAGGGCTTCGACCTGGGCATAAACGGTAGCGCGGGCTTCGTGGAACGCGGCGAGCATGCCCGCGAGCTGGGGCAGCACGATCGTGGCGGCGTTCGTGCCGACCACGACCACGGTTTGCTTGCCCAAGGCCTCGATGATCTCATCGGCGAGGCGTTCGCCCATCCGGGGCGCGAGCTTTCCCAGCCGGTTCCCGATCCGGCGCCGGCCGGCATGACGCAAGGCCTCCGGGGTGGGCCAGGTCCGCAGCAGGTCCAGCACGGCAGGGTGGTCCAGGCGCGGGCCAAGAACACGCTCCAGTGCCGGGTGGATCTGGGTGAGCAGACCGCGGATCCGGTTGGAAGTCGCAGTGATCTGTTTGGCCAGGTCATCGTCGAAACCGCAGAGCATGCTCAGCTCGGCGAGCTGGGTGTCGGCGAGTTGGACCGAGCGCAGGGCGTGGGGCATGGTGCGTGCGGCGTCGGCGATGATGAACGCGTCCCGGGCATCGGTCTTCGCCTCTCCCGGGTGCAGATCCGCGATCCGCCGCATCGCCAGGCCCGGCAGGTAACCGACGGGCATGCCGGCGGCCTGGGCCACGGCCACCGGGAGCGCCCCGATCGTCGCGGGCTGATCGACGACCAGCAACGCCTGTCCGTGGCCTTGAAACTCGGCCAGGATCTCACGGATCCGGGCCTCGTCATTGGGCAATGCCCGGTCCAGCAGCTTCTTCCCGGCCCGGTCCAAGGCAACGGCGTGGTGTTCGCCCTTGCCGACGTCCAAGCCAATGAAAACGTCAACGGTTTCGTGGTTTCTGATCACCTGGCACCTCCAGTCGCGGGTCATCCTCCAGTGCCGGCCCGTCAGCGGTGTCAGGGCCCGGCATCCACGTTACGCACGACGATCCCAAACTGTCCTGCCCCTATTAGCGGTCTCCCTGGCACCTGCCAAGCCCCGGTGACAACACGCTCAGGATCATGCATCGACAGAGCGTCACAATCATGCCGGGACGGCAGGCCAACACACCCATATCCTGCACCAGGAAAGGGCTACGAAAAAGGTAACGAGCGTTTCGGGCGGAGGAAGGACCGGGGTGCGGTAGTCTCTTGACACCGCCGTACTCTTTGGATTGACTATTACGTATGCTGAAATAACAGTTCCATGATGTGGAAGACTAGGGGAGCCCAGGCGCCCAAGTCCATCCGGCGGAAATCGCCGGAGTTCCGCATAGCCAACACCATGGATGCCAGCACTCGCACGAGGAATGAACAAGCATGCAGCTTGAAATATTCAACAGCGTGGACCGTGCGGACGCGATCGACGTCCTGCGCCCATGCCTCGATATCCAGCGCTGGGTGGAGCACATCGCGGATGCACGCCCCTTTCGCAGCCTGGACTCCCTGCTCGACTTCGCCCGGGAAACCGCCGAACCGTTCACGTCAGACGAAGTCGCGGCCGCGATGGCCCATCACCCCCGGATCGGCGAACGGCCCAAGGCCCACACCACCGAAGCCGCGATGTCCCGCTCGGAACAGGCCGGCGTGGATCCCAACGACGACGGCCTGGTCAGCGCCTTGGCGGAAGGCAACCGTGAGTACGAGGCAAAGTTCGGCCGCGTCTTCCTGATCCGCGCCGCGGGACGGACAGCCAAGGAAATTCTGGCCTCCCTCCAGGAACGGCTCAACCACACCGCCGAAGAAGAAGACGCCATCGTGGCGGGCCAATTGCGCGACATCGCTTTGCTGCGCCTTGCCGGTGTGATCAGCGAAGCCAGCGCGCGCAGCGAAGGAGTACCTAGCAAATGAGCGTTTCCCAAATAACCACCCACATCCTGGACACCGGCTCCGGCCGCCCGGCTGCCGGCGTCGCCGTCGTTCTCTCAGTGCGCGACGGCGATAACTGGAGGCACATTGCCCGCGGCACCACCGATGCGGACGGCCGGATCAAGGATCTGGGTCCTGAAAGGGTCGACGGCGGCAGTTACCGCTTGAGCTTCGCCACCGGGCCGTATTACAAGGCACAGGGAGTGGACACCTTCTTCCCGGAGGTGGACTTGAGCTTCACGGTGTCCGACGCCGGCGAGCACTACCACGTGCCGCTGCTGCTCAGCCCGTTCGCCTTCTCCACGTACCGAGGAAGCTAGTTCCTCCGTGTCGGCCGCCCAACTAGCTCGCAGTTGTTGTCGCTTTGACGCTTCATAACGACAACAACTGCGAGCTAGTTGGGCGCGCGAGCCCGACGCGTCTCGAAACGGTAGGCTGGAAGGCATGATTTCTGAGGAACCGAACGCCACCGACGGCACGTCACAAGACACAGCGCAGGACGGCCCCGCCGAGCGCCGTGGGATCACGGTCCGTCGCGCGCCGAAATTCGTTCCGTTCATGGTCCTGGGTGCGGTCATCGGCATCATCGTTGCCGCACTGGTGGCTTACGGGATACCCGGCGATGCGAGTTTCGACACCGGGGCGGTCTTCGGATTCTTCCTTGTTTCGTTTGCCGCCGGCGGAGTCCTGCTAGGTTCAATCGCAGCCCTCGTCCTGGACAAGGTCAGCGTACGGCGCACTCAACGCGCGGTCGTGGAGTCCGTACCCGGACCCGCAGCAGACGACGCCGAAGCCTAGGATCCCGGTCACAAACTCGCGTGGGGGAAAATACCACGCCAACATCATGCGACAATTGACCAGTGGCACGTGGCGACGGAAAACTTTCTCATGATCTTCTCCCCGACGAAAAAGGACCTCAGGACGCTTGTGGCGTCTTCGGGGTCTGGGCTCCTGGCGAAGAGGTAGCAAAACTCACCTATTACGGGCTGTACGCGCTGCAGCACCGCGGACAAGAATCGGCTGGTATTGCTACCAGTGACGGCAAGCGCATCAATGTCTACAAAGACATGGGCCTCGTGTCCCAGGTCTTCGACGAGACAACGCTGAACACCCTCACGGGACACCTTGCCGTCGGACACTGCCGCTACTCCACCACCGGAGCCAGCCATTGGGCCAACGCTCAACCGACCCTCGGTGCAACTGCTACCGGAACCGTGGCCCTCGCCCACAACGGCAACCTGACCAACACCGCCGAACTCCGGGAAATGATCCTCGAGCGCAACGATGGCCAGCTGACCGGAGAAATGAAGCAAGGCAACACCTCGGACACTGCGCTGGTCACCGCCCTCCTCGAAGGCGAAGAGGGCAAGACCCTCGAACAGACCGCGCTTGAGCTGCTTCCCAAGATCCGCGGCGGATTCTGCTTCGTGTTCATGGACGAAGGGACCCTCTACGCCGCCCGCGACACCTACGGCATCCGCCCCCTGTGCTTGGGCCGCCTTGAGCGCGGCTGGGTTGTCGCCTCGGAGCAGTCCGCGCTGGCAACCGTCGGCGCGAGCTTCATCCGCGAGATCGAGCCCGGCGAGTTCATTGCGATTGACGAGAACGGCGTCCGTTCCCAGCGCTTCGCGGATGCGACGCCGGCCGGTTGCGTTTTCGAGTACGTCTACCTTGCGCGTCCCGACGCTTCGATTGCAGGACGTTCCGTGTATGAGTCCCGCGTGGAGATGGGCCGTCAGCTGGCCCGCGAAAACACCCAGGTAGCGGACATCGTCATCCCGGTCCCGGAATCCGGCACCCCCGCCGCGGTCGGCTACGCCGAAGAGTCCGGTATCCCGTTCGCCCACGGCTTCGTCAAGAACTCTTATGTGGGCCGCACGTTCATCCAGCCTTCGCAGACCCTGCGCCAGCTCGGCATCCGGCTCAAGCTCAACGCCCTCGAATCCGTGATCCGCGGCAAGCGCGTGGTGGTTGTGGATGACTCGATCGTGCGCGGCAACACCCAGCGCGCCATCGTGCGGATGCTCCGCGAAGCCGGCGCCGCGGCCGTCCACATCAAGATTTCCTCCCCGCCCGTGCAGTGGCCCTGCTTCTACGGGATCGACTTCGCCTCGCGGGCTGAACTGATCGCCAACGGCGCCACCATTGAAGAGATCTCCCACGCCATTGGCGCAGATTCGCTGGCGTACATCTCCGAAGACGGCATGATCGGCGCCACCCAGCAGCCTCGCGAACGCCTCTGCACCGCCTGCTTCACGGGCCGGTACCCCATCGCACTTCCGGGTTCGGACAAACTCGGCAAGAACCTGCTTGAGCGCACCGACCTCGGCGGGCTGCCGGCGTCGGGCACTTCCACGGAAGCCGTAGACGCAGACTCGGACGACCCGGCCAACAAGCCCGGCGCCACGGGTTGCGACCCCGGACCCGACGCCGAGTTTGAGAACCTGCTGACCGACGCCGATAAGAAAGAGTCTGTATGACCTCCGCATCCTCCGCCGCTGAGAACGCAACCGGCATCACCTATGCGTCCGCCGGCGTCGACGTCGAAGCGGGCGACCGCGCCGTCGAACTCATGAAGGACGCCGTCAAGGCGACCCACAACAGCTCGGTGCTCGGCGGCGTCGGCGGTTTCGCCGGCCTGTATGACGTCTCCAAGCTGCTCACGTACAAAAGGCCGCTGCTGGCCACGTCCACGGACGGTGTCGGCACCAAAGTTGCCATCGCCCAGGCCATGGACATCCACGACACCATCGGCTTCGACCTCGTCGGCATGGTGGTGGATGACATCGTAGTAGTGGGTGCCGAGCCGCTCTTCATGACCGACTACATTGCATGCGGCAAGGTTGTCCCCGAGCGCATCGCGGACATCGTCCGCGGCATTGCTGCCGCCTGTTCCGTTGCCGGCACTGCCCTGGTGGGTGGCGAAACCGCTGAGCACCCGGGCCTGCTGGGTGAGAACGAGTACGACGTCGCCGGTGCAGCTACCGGTGTTGTCGAAGCCGACGCCCTGCTTGGACCGGACCGCGTCCGCGCCGGCGACGTCGTGATCGGCATGGCGTCGTCAGGCCTGCACTCGAACGGTTACTCCTTGGTCCGCCGTGTGATCAACCACGCCGGGTGGGCCCTGGATCGTCAGGTTTCCGAGCTCGGCCGCACTTTGGGCGAAGAGCTTTTGGAACCGACCCGAGTCTATGCCGCTGACTGTTTGGACCTCGCCCGCGCGTTCCCGGTCAGCGGCATTGGTACCGCAGCCGGCGCCGTGCACGGCTTCAGCCACGTTACCGGTGGCGGGCTCGCAGCCAACCTGGCCCGCGTGCTGCCGCAGGGTCTCGTGGCCACGGTTGACCGCGCCACGTGGGAACTGCCCGCCATCTTCAAGCTCGTGTCCGAACTCGGGAATGTGCCCCTGGCTGATCTTGAGCGCACGCTCAACCTGGGTGTTGGCATGGTGGCCATCGTGTCGCCGGAGATCGCTGACGCCGCCGTAGCCCGCCTCAACGAGCGCGGACTGCCGTCATGGGTGATGGGTACCGTAGCTGCGGACTCCGCGTCAGTGGACAAGAGCGGCCCGGACTACGTCCAGGGCGCCAAAGGCGTCGACGGCGGCGCCGTGCGTCTAGTGAACGCCTACGCCTAAGGGTTCTTAACGCAAATCGAGTGCCCACCCAATTGCCGATCCGGCAGTTGGGTGGGCACTCGATTTGTTTAGGAGCTTTCGCCGGCCATCACGCTGAAGCCCGCTCCGGCAGGATCGCCGAGAACTGCCATCCGGCCGACGCCGGGCACATCGAAGGCAGGCGCGAACACCTGGGCACCGAGCTCCACGGCTTTCGCGATGGATTCGTCCACGTTGGCAACATTGAAGTACGTCATCCAGAACGGCGGCATACCCTCCATGGGCTGTTTCATGGCGCCGGCCACGGACTTCCCGTCCACCAGCAATTGGGTGTATTCCTGCAGATCGCCGGCTGCTGCGGTTTCGCTGGAGCATCCCGTCACGGATTCATAGAAAGCCACGGCCTTGGCGACGTCGTTTGTCTGCAGCTCGTTCCAGATCACCGTGCCCGGTTCATTGACCAACCCCGCACCGTGGTGGCTTCCGGCCTCCCAGAAACCAATCTGGGCACCCGTGGGATCAGCGGCAAAGAACATGCGGCCGCTCCCATTGGGGACGCTGTCCGGCGGGAACAGGACGTTGCCACCCGCCGCCGTCGCGCGTTCAGCTGCCTCATCGACGGAATCGACGGCAAGGTAGTTGGCCCAGTAGGACGGTGCTCCTGCCGCAGCCATGTCCGGCATTTGCTGCATCATGCCCGCTACATAGCGGCCCTGCAGCTTGGCCATGTAGTAGGTCATGCCGTTGCCGGCATCCATCGCATCCAATTCCCAGCCGAACAGATCACCATAGAAGGCCTTGGAAGCCTCAATGTCCGACGATGACAGGTCCACCCAACACGGAGTTCCCTGCTTGTAGCTATCTACCTGCGGCATTGCTATCCCTTCGTTGAGTAGCCGGCATGCGCCAGCGGGTATCTCGTTCAACGTAGTACGGGGGTCCGACACTGACAACCGCCCAGCGCGCGTCGGGCCTCTCTATAGCGGCTTATAGCGGCGCCGGAACCCTTATGCGTGGACGGCCCGGCCCGTGAAAGCGATCAAGCGCTCCAGGCTGGATGACGTCTCGGAGACTTCCTGGGCCGGGGCGAAGCTGCCGCTTGCGCGGACCTGCTCGCTGATCGTGTTCTGCGCAAGGACCTCGACGTAATCGGTGAGCTCATCCGCCACCGACACTTCGGCGCCCAGGGCCTTGGCGATGCTGCCAATCGATCCCGCAAGGTGGTCAAGCAACTGCGACACGGTGAAATCGGCACACGGAGTCTGGGTCTGCGCGTCGGCTGCGGTACTGACGCACGTCACCGCCGGTGGAGACGTTGTCCGCCGGGGCCTCTGGCTGCTCCCAGGCCCACGTGAAGACCACGCGCTTGCCCGGTTCGATTTCGGTGAAGGTTCCGGCTGCGTGGTGGCCCGGAGTGACGGTCCAGCGATACTCGCCGCCGACCCTCAAGTCGACGCGTGCGGCAACGGTCTGCCAGCGGCGGAGGCGTGCAGGCTGCGTGATGAGTTCGAACGCCTGGTCGACGGTGGTGAAGGTTTGTGCGTCAGCGACGAGCATGTCCAGCTCCGCGGTCCAGAACTGCTCAAAAAGCATCCGGAGTTCTCTCATGCCGACGTTGTCCAAGCGGTAGAAGCGGTTGCGACCTTCTTTGCGGGCGGCAACGAGGCCTGCCTCCTCCAGCAGCAACAAGTGCTGCGAGATGGCGGATCTGCTCACGGTGAATTCGGCTGCCAGCTCCGTCACGGTGCACATGGACAGGTCGGATACTGCTGGATCATTCTCTTTGCCGAAGCTGCAGGTCCCGTGAGTCCGCGGGTCCGGAATTTGTCCATTCGAATCATTGAGCAGAATCCGACATCCGAGCGAAGACGATCCCGGGACGGACATCACACGCCCGGGATTTACATACGTTTTGTCCTATAACCCAGAAAACACCTTGGTCCGGCAAAGGGGAACGAAAAAGGCCCGTAGGGCACGCCAATCGCGGCGAGCCCTACGGGCTAAATCGTTATGAGTGGCATCCGGGGATGCCACATGACCTCGTGTACGACGGCGGTACGCAACGCGATGCCGAAAGGCACCTGATAGTTGCGACAGCTATCCGATACGGCGGGTGTCTACCTCGTCGTCATCGTCTTCCAAGTCCTGCGCGTACTTGTCCTCGTAAGCCGAGTAGTCCGGCTCCGGCGGATCGTCCGCGAATCGGCTCGTCGCACGACTTGATGGCCCCGTGAGCTCGCGCTGAAGGGCTGAATAGTCAGTGTTCGGGGAGTAGTACTTGATGTCCCGAGCCTGCTTGGTAGCTTTTGCCTTTTGACGGCCGCGCCCCATGGCGTGACCCCCTTTTGTACTTGGACCGGAGGTGGTCACCTTGGCTATCGGTGAGGCCCCGGAATGTTTGGTCAATTTGTCGTATGTCTAGATTACATGCTTTCTGGAGTGACTGCTTGCCACGACGTTCGTAAAAGCCGCGTCACAGTCCCAGCTGGCCATATCATCATTCGCCGACATGAAAAACTTGGGTAGAGTCGCCCTAATATCGGGCCACACGCATGAGAGGCGCAAATTCGGACATGGGCCAGGACAACACCTTCCCGGGCAACAACGGTACAGGCGACGATGAGTCGCCGGTAGACCCTGCTTCCGGGGCCGAGGATCCGGCGGCTTCGGGCATCGACCCCGAGAATGGCGTACCTGGCGGGCTCGAGCCGGGGAGCACTGTTCCTCCCGAAAAAGGCTCCCCGCTGCGAACCGCCCTTGACGTCATGACACGGCAGCGACTCATCATTGGCGGCATTGTGCTGGCCGTGTTGATCCTCATCGGCGTGGTGATCTGGATCCTCGTGGGCGCGCTCGCGAACCGGCCTGTGGCTAACGCCACTCCCGAACCCGCCACGTCCACCAGCCGCGGCCCCCTTCCCGCGGACGTGGAGGCGAGGGACTACCAGCTGGGCGATTGCTTCGCGGATTTCGACTCCAACGCCACCAAGTCCAGGGCTGTCGACTGCACCACCGACCATTCCGCCCAGCTGGGCGCAATATTCCGTTACAAAGCGGACGACACCTTCCCCGGCGCTACTGCCCTCCGTGACAAGGGGCGCGAAATCTGCCGTAACGTGATGCTCAACGAGGCCTCCACGAAGTACACACTCCTACAGCAGAATGTCTACCCGAGCGCCTCCAGCTGGGACAACGGTGATCGCCGCGTGGACTGCTTCATCGTGGTGAACTCCGGAAACACGCTCAAGGAATCCATCCTCCAGAAGTAGCCCCGCCAGCTCCAGCTAGTTCTTCCGCCGCACCTTGAGCCCGCTGCCCGCCGGGGCTCCGCCGCCAGGAACTGACAACGCTTCAAGCCCCTCAATGGTGAGTTCATCGACGTCGGCGGCGGTATCCACGAAAACTGTGTCACCGTCCGCTATATGCCCGGCAAGGATCTCCTTGGCCAAGCGGTCGCCGATCTCGCGCTGGACGAGCCTACGCAACGGACGTGCCCCGTAGGCAGGGTCGTAACCGGACATCGCGAGCCAAGCCCGGGCGCCCTCGCTGACCTCGAGAGTGAGCCGGCGGTCACGCAGGCGCTTGGACAGCTCGGCCACCTGTAGTTCAACGATCTTGGCGAGCTCCTCCACGCTGAGCGGATCGAATAGCACAATTTCATCGAGCCGGTTGAGGAACTCAGGCTTGAAGGAAGCGTTGACCACGGCCATGACCGCATCCCGTTTAGCCGCCGCGTCCAAAGTTGGATCCACGAGGAACTGGCTGCCAGAGTTGGAGGTCAACACCAGGATGGTGTTCCTGAAGTCCACCGTCCGGCCTTGGCCGTCGGTGAGGCGGCCGTCATCGAGCACTTGCAGGAGGATGTCGAACACCTCGGGGTGCGCCTTTTCCACTTCGTCGAGCAGGATCACGGAGTACGGACGGCGGCGGACCGCTTCGGTAAGCTGGCCGCCTTCCTCGTAGCCCACGTATCCGGGAGGGGCACCGACCAGCCGGGCCACGGAGTGCTTTTCCCCGTATTCGGACATGTCGATCCGCACCATGGCGCGCTCGTCGTCGAACAGGAAGTCGGCCAGTGCCTTGGCGAGCTCGGTCTTACCGACGCCCGTAGGACCCAGGAACAGGAACGATCCCGTGGGGCGATTGGGGTCGCTGATGCCCGCGCGGGCGCGGCGGACGGCATCGGAAACGGCGGCCACGGCCTTGGCTTGACCGATCAGCCGCTTACCCAGCTCTTCTTCCATATGCAGCAGCTTCTGGGATTCCGCCTGCAGCATGCGGCCGGCGGGGATGCCCGTCCAGGCCGAAATAACCTCGGCGATATCGTCCGCTGTTACCTCTTCCGCCACCATGAGGGCAGGCTTCGCTTCGCCCCTTGCTTCCCGGGCGGATTCTTCCTCGGCCGCTGCGTTCAGCTCGCGCTCCAGGGCCGGCAGTTCGCCATAGAGGATGCGGGAGGCGGCTTCAAGGTCGCCTTCGCGCTGGTACTTTTCGGCCGCGGAGCGAAGTTCGTCAATTTTCGCCTTGAGGTCACCAACGCGGTTCAGTCCGGCTTTCTCAGCTTCCCAACGGGCGTTCAGCGCTGCCAGAGCTTCCTTCTTGTCCGCCTTGTCCGCCCGGAGGGCGGCAAGGCGTTCCACCGAAGCGGCGTCGGTCTCTCGCTCGAGGGCCAGCTCCTCCATGGTGAGCCGGTCCACGGCACGGCGAAGCTGGTCTATTTCCTCGGGAGCGGAGTCGATTTCCATCCGGAGCCTGGACGCGGATTCGTCCACGAGGTCAATCGCTTTGTCCGGCAGCTGGCGGCCCGAAATATAGCGGTTGGAGAGCGTGGCCGCAGCAACCAGGGCGGAGTCCGCGATAGCCACTTTGTGATGTGCCTCGTAACGTTCCTTGAGACCGCGGAGGATACCGATAGTGTCCTCGACGCTGGGCTCCCCCACGTATACCTGCTGGAAGCGGCGTTCCAGGGCAGGGTCCTTCTCGATGTTTTCGCGGTACTCGTCCAGGGTGGTGGCACCGATCAGGCGGAGTTCACCACGGGCAAGCATGGGCTTGAGCATATTACCCGCGTCCATGGCGCTCTCACCGGTAGCGCCGGCGCCCACGACGGTGTGGATCTCGTCGATGAAGGTGACGATTTGCCCGTTGGAGTTCTTGATCTCCTCCAGCACTGCCTTGAGGCGTTCCTCGAATTCACCGCGGTATTTGGCTCCGGCCACCATGGACGCGAGGTCCAAAGCAATCAGGGTCTTCCCCCGGAGGCTTTCGGGGACGTCACCCGCCACCATGCGCTGGGCGAGGCCTTCCACCACGGCGGTCTTACCAACACCGGGCTCACCGATCAGCACCGGGTTGTTCTTGGTGCGGCGGCTCAAGACTTGGATGACCCGCCGGATTTCGCTGTCCCGACCGATCACGGGATCCAGCTTGCCCGAGCGCGCAACGGCCGTGAGGTCGGTGCCGTATTTCTCCAGTGCCTGGAAGGTGTTCTCCGGATCCTGGGACGTGACTTTCCGGTCGCCACGGACACCCGGCAAGGCGGCGAGAAGCGCTTCATGGGAAGCACCGGCGTCGCGCAGTAACTTTCCTACGGCGTCGCTCCCGGCGGAGAGTCCCAAGAGGAGGTGCTCGGTGGAGACAAAAGAATCGCCGAGCTTCTCGGCCTCGTTTTGGGCAGCCTGGATGGCCTGCATGGAGGGGCGGGAAAGCTGCGCTTGCTGCACGGAACTGCCCGACGACGACGGCAGCGCCTTGATCGCTGAGCTCGCCTGCACGCTCACGGCATCCGGGTCCGAGCCGGTGGCGCGCAAGAGCGCGACGGCGACACCCTCGCGCTGGTCCATAAGCGCCTTGAGTAAGTGGGCAGGCTCCACCTGCGGGTTTCCGGCTGTTGATGCGTTCATGGCCGCCGCGGAAAGAGCCTCCTGACTCTTGGTGGTGAACTTAACGTCCATGGAAGAGCTCCTTTCGGGAAGATGACGATTACTCAAAGTTGAGTCTACTATGCTCAACTTTGCATAAGCGACCCTCCCGGTCCATGTTTGCCTACGGCGAAACTGCTGTCTATAGCACGCAGCGCACTGACTTCGACAAACCGCCGTACGATATGCACATGGCACCCTTCACGGTCACCCGCAATGCACTGATCCCCGCTGCCCCCGCCGACATTTTCCCCTTCGTCAACAGCTTCCACGAATGGACCAAATGGTCCCCGTGGGAGGCAGTTGATCCCAAACTAAGCCGCAGCTACTCGGGCAACGAATCCGGCGTCGGAGCAAAGTACGCCTGGAGCGGCAACAACAAGGCGGGCACGGGCACCATGGAAATCGTCGGTTCGCAGGAACCCGGCAAGATCGACATCCGCCTGGAGTTCACCAAACCGATGAAAGCCGTCAACCCGACTGCGTTCACGTTTGTGCCGGAGGGCGACGGGACCCGCGTCACTTGGACAATGACCGGCGAAAACAAGGGACTCGGCAAAGTCTTCGCCTTGTTCATGAATATGGACAAAATGGTGGGCGGCGACTTCGAAAAAGGCCTGGCCTCCCTCAAAACGGCGGTCACCCAAAAGAACTCGTAGCCCCGGACGCAGGCCATGGCTTTATACCTGGATCCGCCGCTGTGGCCCGCACACGGGACGGTGTTCTCCCATCTCGTCTCGGACACATCGCTTGCGGAACTGCACGCCTTTGCCAAGGCCGCGGGGATTCCCGGGCGAGCCTTCGACGGCGACCACTACGACGTCCCGGAGCGCCGCTACCAGGACCTCCTGTCCGCCGGTGCCATCCCCGTGGAGGCCCGCATCTTGGTCCGCAAGCTGATCGCGAGCGGTTTGCGCATCCCTGCCCGGGAACGGAGCAAAGCCCTCACCGTACCCCTTCTGGAGCGCTGGAATTCAACGCTTCCGGGGCATGAGGAGCTTGGTTTCGAGCTCCTGGAACGCTGGGGCGAAGGGCACCGGAAGTATCACAGCCGCACGCATTTGTTGGCCGTGCTCGAAGCTTTGGACCTCCTCACCGGGCCCGCGCTCACCCCGCGCCCGGTAACCCTCGCCGCATGGTTCCACGACGCCGTCTATGAGGGAATCGCGGGGCACGACGAAGAACAATCGGCCTCGTTGGCCGAGGACCGGCTTGCCATAGCAGGCCTTCCCAAGGCAGTGGTTGACGAGGTCGCCCGGCTCGTCAGGCTGACTTCCACGCACAGCCCCGAACCAGGAGATCACGCGGGCGCGCTCCTGTGCGACGCCGATCTCTCCATCCTCGGCGCAGAACCCGCCGCATATGCCCGCTACCTCAGCGCCGTCCGCGAGGACTATGCCCACGTCAGTGACGCCGACTTTGCCTCAGGCAGGGCCTCGGTGGTCAGGCAATTGCTTGCCCTGGATCCGCTCTTCCACAGCGAACGAGCCCAGGGTCTCTGGCTGGATGCCGCGCGCCGTAACCTGGAGGCCGAACTTTCATGACCACGGCGGCGGCGGTGCACCGGCAGCTTCCGTTCGCGGTGAGGTTTGAATGGGGGCTCGACGGCGGCCGTGCCATAGCGTCCGGCGCCGACCTTGCAGTGGTGGTTGACGTCCTCTCCTTCACCACATGCGTCAGTGTCGCCGTCGACCGCGGGGCTGTCGTGTTCCCCTACCCTTGGAAGGATGCCGGAGCCGAGGATTTCGCCAAGCATCACGGCGCCCGGCTGGCGGGCACGAGGGGAGGCGGCGGACTGAGCCTCGCGCCGTCGAGCCTTCGCGACGCGAGAGCGCTGAACCGCGTGGTGCTCCCATCGCCCAACGGCTCATCGATTGCCTACGAGCTCGCGCGGGAAGTCCCAATCATCGCGGCCGTCTCGCTGCGCAACGCAGCCGTCACCGCGGATTGGGTGGCGGCCGAACTTCCCCCTGAGGCGGTGGTGGCGGTGATCGCCGCCGGCGAGCGCTGGCCCGGCGGTTCGCTCCGGCCCGCCGTGGAGGATCAGATCGGGGCCGGCGCCTTCATCGCCGGACTCGCGGCCGCGGGGCGGGGCGGCTTCACCCCGGAAGACGGCAAGGAAGGTTTCTCTCCGGAGGCTGAGGCCGCGATGGCTGTCTTCAATGCTTCCGAGCCCCGACTCCGCGATGCTCTGGAAGAGTGTTCGAGCGGCCGGGAGCTGATCGGCGCCGGGTACCCCGACGACATCGAGATCGCCGCCGAACTTGACGCCGGGATCGCTGTGGCCCTGTTGAGGGACGGTGCGTTCCGGAGGCCCTGAGTATGGCCAAGCCTACGCGCCCCGCGGCACCTCCTATCATGGACATATGACCTCCTATCTCCAAGACCAGGGCGCCGCACTCCCCCCAGCCCGTCCCGACGTCGAGCACGTCCTGGCCGTGCGCGGCGCGGGAGGCTACCGGCAATACCGCATCCCGGCGCTGGCCGTCTCCACGGCGGGAACAGTGCTCGCCGCCTACGACGGCAGGCCGAACCTTGACGACCTGCCCAACCCGATCGACCTCTTGCTCCGCCGCAGCACGGACAGCGGCCGTACCTGGGAGGAACAGCGGGTGGTTCGCAGCGGTTCCGGGCTCAATGGCTACGGCGACCCCAGCCTCCTGGTAGACGCCCAGACCGGGCGGATCTTCATGTTCCACGCCGCAGGCACGCACGCGGGCTTCTTCGAGGCAGTGGCCGGGCTGGAACCGGAAGACGACGTGCAGCATTGCGATGTCAGCTTTTCCGACGACGACGGCGTCACCTGGCAGCACCGGCGTCTCACCGAGCAGCTCAAGCTGGGCCGTGTCAAGCTGGGCCGTGGCGAACGCGGCATCACCGGGATCTTCGCCGCGGCCGGGCAGGGAATCCAGCTGCACGCCGGTCCGTTCGCCGGGCGCCTGGTGCAGCAATTCGTGGTGCTCGTGGACGGCGAAATCCTGGCAGCTTCCGCGTACAGTGACGACCACGGCGAGAACTGGACACTTGGTTCACTGATCGGGAAGGGTCCGGCAGGGATCGGCCCCAACGAGAACAAAGTCGCGTGCCTCGACGACGGCCGCCTCCTCCTGCATTCACGCGCGACGCCCCGACGCCTGGCCGCGACCTCCCACGACGGCGGCGAAACGTGGAGTCAGCTGGAACGGGTAGAGGACCTCCCGGACCCGAGCGACAATGGTTCCTTGGTCCGCTTCGACGGAATGCCGAGCGTGACGTCCCTGAGCAACCGGGCCACGGACACTTGGCTGCTGGCGAGCAACAACCAGGACACCTCGCTCCGCCGCAACACGGTCCTCAGCCTGTCCACGGACAACGGTGTCACTTGGCCCGCCAAGCTCCTGCTGTGCGAGGGCAGCTCGGCTTACTCGACGGCTGCCCGGCTTCCGGACGGGAACATCGGCGTCCTGTACGAACGGCAGGGCTACCGCGAGATCGTCTTCGTTTCCGTGCCGGTGGAACAGCTGACGGAGCAACTTCGCGTGCCGGATCGAGGCGCCACCGAGTCCCAGTCCGCCGGCGTCGAGTTCCACATGGAACTGCGCTCCATCACTCCCGGACGGCCCACGGTGTGGCGGAACGCCGGAGAATTCCACGTCATCTCCCCGGACAACACCGGCGATTGGGACGTACAGACCTGGAAGGAAGTCGGCCAAGGCTACTCCGCCGAGCAAGCCCAAGTCCTCGGTACCCGCGAAGCCCAGGACCTCAACTACGGCCCCATCATTCCAGGCTACAAAGCCGGGGACATCCTCGCCTTCACCGGACGCGCCCGCAATCTGGGCACCCGGCCGGCTGCCGGCGTCGTACTCCTCGGACCGCACGCGAACGCCCCCGACTTCCCGCCCACCGACCTCGCGCCGGGCGCGGAAGCCCTGTACTTCACTCCCGTGTACACCGTCACCGAAGAGGATCTTGCGCGGGACTCGCTTGAGCTGACCTTTACGGTGGCGTACGACGGCGGCGCGCGGGCCGTGGAGCGCAGCTTCAGTTTCGATCTGCGCAGCGGAGCCGTGACGGCTAATTAGGGCGGCGCTTGGGGCGCTCCTTAGAAAATCTGGCGGATGTTGGTCTTCGCGAGGTCGATGAGTTGGTCGCCGCGGCCCGAGAGGACGGTCCGGATCGCGTAGAGCGTGAAGCCCTTGACCTGTTCAGCGCTGATCGCCGGCGGAATGGACAATTCCTGCCGGGCCGTTCGGACATCGATCAGGGCCGGGCCGTCGTGGGCGAAAGCTTCCGCCAATCCCGCCTTCAGCCCGGAGGAGTCGTCCACCCGGATCCCGCGGATGCCCAGCGATTCCGCGAGCTTCGCAAAGTCCGGGATCTCCAGTTCCGTGCCGAAATTGACGAAGCCCGCGGCCTTCATTTCGAGCTCCACGAAATTCAGTGAGGAGTTGTTGAAGACCACCACTTTGACGGGGAGCTTGTTCTGCACCAAGGTAATCAGCTCACCGAGAAGCATGGTCAGGCCGCCGTCCCCGGCCAAGGCAACCACTTGGCGGCCGGGATACGCGGCAGCCGCACCAATTCCGTGCGATAGAGCATTGGCCATGGTTCCGTGGTTGAACGAGCCAAGAAGCCTCCGCCGACCGTTCATGGTCAGATAGCGGGCGGCCCACACGGTGGGGGACCCGACGTCGCACGTGAAAACAGCATCCGGGGCTGCCAACTCGTCCACAAGCCTGCCCACAAACTGCGGATGGAGGGGCTGGCCGCCCTTCGCCGGAGAGGCGAGGTCATCGAGTTTAGCGCGCGACCTGGCGTAGTGCTTGAGCGAGGTGCTCAGGTGGGTACGCTTCGACTTGCGTTCGATCAGGGGCAGGAGCGAGGCCGCCGTATCCTTGACCGTGCCCACGAGCCCAAGGTCAAGCGGGGTACGCCTGCCGAGCTGCTCGCCCCGGATATCCACTTGGATGATCTTGGCGTTCTCCGGGTAGAACTGCTGGTACGGAAAATCGGTGCCCAGCATGAGCAAGGCCTCGCAGCTCGCCATGGCACGGTAACCGGAACTGAACCCCAAGAGCCCGGTCATGCCGACGTCGAACGGGTTGTTGTACTCCAGGTGTTCCTTGCCGCGCATCGCGTGGACGATCGGCGCCCCTAACGCGTCCGCGAGGGCCATGACCTCAGCGTGCGCACCCGCGGCGCCGGCGCCGGCCAGGATGGTGACTTTGCTGGCCGCGTTGAGCATGCCAGCTGCCTCCGCGAGCTCACGGCTATTGGGGCGGATCTCTGGCCGGGCGGCGCGGATCACCGCGGTCCGCTCGCTGTGCGCCTCCGCGAGGGCAACATCGCCGGGAATCACGACGACGGCGACACCCCGCTTCTCGACCGCCGTCCGCATGGCGATCTCCAGGACCCTGGGCATCTGGGAAGCATGGGCGACGTGCTCGACGTAGACACTGCATTCCCGGAATAGTTCTTGGGGATGGGTTTCCTGGAAGTACTGGCTGCCGATCTCTTCGCTGGGAATGTGGGCGGCGATGGCCAGCACGGGAACCCTGGACTTGTTGGCATCGTAGAGCCCGTTGATCAGATGCAGGTTGCCCGGTCCGCAGGATCCTGCACACACCGCCAGTTCATCGGTAAGACCCGCCTCTGCAGCTGCTGCCAACGCCGCGGCTTCCTCGTGCCTGACATGGACCCAGCGGATACTGTCTTCCTCCCTCAGGGCATCCGTGAACCCGTTGAGCGAATCTCCGGGGATCCCATAGACGCGTTGGATGTTGTTGGCTTTGAGGGTGGCGACGATGTTCTTGGCAACAGTGTTCCTGGCGGCGGGCATGGACTGTTCCTTTCGAGGGAGGCAGTGCAGACACCGCCTACGCTACTCCGGAACAATCCATGGCGCCTTACGCAAGGAGGACCCCGGGGTCAGCGGTAGGTGCTGACGAAGGGACGGTTGCTCGGCACGATCTGCTTTCCCAACGGCATGAGCGACACCGGGATGAGCTTCAGGTTGGCGATGGCCAAGGGAATCCCGACGATGGTGATGGCCATGGCGAATGCAGTGACCACGTGGGCGACCGCGATCCAAATGCCCGCCACCAGCAACCAGATGACGTTGCCCAGGAGTGTAAAGATGCCCCCGCTCCCGGGCTTGTCAACGACCATACGACCAAACGGCCACAGTGCGTACGAGGCGATCCGGAACGACGCGATGCCCCACGGGATGGTGACGATCATCAAGCAACAGAGAATTCCGGCCATGAAATATCCCAAGGCCAGAACGAAGCCGCCGAAGACGAGCCAGATGATGTTGAGCAACGTTTTCATGTTTCCATTGTCCCTTGTGGGACGCAGCCGCGGCCTAGGGGTTCGCCCTGAAATACCCCTGATCTTCCGATCCCCGCTCAGCTATGCGGCCCTTTTCCCGGACGCCCGCTCACATATGGGGCCAAAGTCGGTCAGCGTCGACAGGATTTCCCTGACGAAGGCCTATTTGCAGTTGACGCTCAGCCAGGTTGTGACGGGAGCCATCGCCTTTTCGAACTTTCCGCTCGAGTACACCGTTTGGTCCTGCAAGCCGGCGATAGCCGTGTCCTTGAAATTCGTGAAATCTGCCCTGAAGCTTTCCGGGACGCGCTCGGCGGTTGCGGTGAGCTCGGCCTTATCCTGCTCCAGTTCCGCAGTCTTTCCCTGCGCCGCAGACATGGGTAGCAACGACGCTCCCGTGGCTTCCTGGGAGACGGTGGAACACATTTCGGCTGCCGAAGCGAAGCCCCCGTACGGGCCCGACGATGGACTTGGGCTTGCGCTGGCCGACGCGGTTCCGTCAGTGCTAGAGGGCGACGGCGTACCAGCCGAGGCGTTGCCCCCACCCTGCGCGGAGCAGCCGGACAGCGCCAGAGCGGCGAAGAAGGCGATCGTCAGGTATCGGATAGGGCCGTTAAGAGGTTTAGCAAGGATCTTCAAAGGTCGCATTCTGCTTGGCGGTCAGTCCCCGGAGCCATTCGGCCCCGAGGAACAATTGCATTCTGTCCCCGCCGTGGGAGTCTAGCCCGAATGGCCTCCGACCTTCCAAGTTGACTTCTGGCATTTGCTGGTTGCCCGGGCTATTCCCGCACCAACAGGGTGTCCAACTTTGTGAACGAAGTCCCCCATCCTTCGCGAGTCATTTCAACCCATTCGTCCGAGTCAAACGGTCCTTGCGTAAGGTGAAGCCGGGTGCGGTTGCCTTCCAGTACCTCAAACTCAAGGCGCATTTCGAGCAAAAGGGTGATCCCGGCGTCGGGCTCTGCTTTTTGGGTGGCCACCAGCAACGCAGGCGGATCGTAAGCGGTGATGACAGCGTCAATAGGCGATTCCTTGGTGGCACCGTCCTCGTCCCAGGTCATCACGAGCTGCCAGACGCCACCCACTCTGGGTTCCACGACAATCCGGTCGCGCGGCGAGTCGACGCCCACCGGCCCGAACCATGCAGCCAGCTGCTCGGGGTCCACGAAGGCTTCGAAGACTAGCTCACGTGGGGCGTCGAAGTCGCGGGTCATGGTGAGGATGTGCTGTTCAGTGGTGCTCTGTTCCGTGTTCATTGCTTGACCCCTCGATCGTTTGAATCGTGCTGAATCTTGCGTAGGTGGGCGTCGAGGCGGGTGAAGCTGACATCCCAGAATCGCCTGTATTCGTCCATCCATTCGGTGGCTTCGCGCAATGGTTCTGCTTCCAGTTTGGAAGACCTCCATTGCGCATTCCGGCTCCGGCTGATGAGCCCCGCGTTTTGCAGGACCTTGAGATGCCGCGAGACGGCGGGAAGGCTGATGTCGAACGGTTCGGCAAGCTCGTTCACGGTGGCTTCACCCTCCGACAGGCGGGCGAGAATGGCCCTTCGGGTGGGGTCGGCAAGTGCCGAGAAGATGAGGCTGAGCCGATCTGTGGGCATCGTTGGCGCCTTAGTATTTAACGCATTGGCTAAATAGCCGATGTGTTAAATATCTTATCTCGAAGCGCGGCTGTCAATGGTTTTTCGAAGCCTGGACTCCCTCAGACGCGCGTTACCTTTTGAGGGGCAAACCGCAAACGCACGCTCATGACTTCTGCAGGAGGATCGCGCCAAAAGGCACCAAAAGTGAGCGGGCGTCCGGGGTGGGGTCAGGCTTTTGCGGCCCGGACGAAGGCCCGGACGAGCTCAAGGTCCTTCACCCCGCGCGAGGACTCAACGCCGCTGGACACATCTACGCCCCAAGCTGCTGCTTCATGCGCTGCGGCCCCTACATTGGACGGGGTCAGGCCGCCGGCCAACAACCAGTGGCGCCCGCCCAGAGCGAATTTCCGAACCGAGGAAAAGTCCCAAGCCTCCCCCGAACCCGGGACAGCGGCGTCAATCAGGAGGAGTTCCTCGCCCCACTCCTCGAACTCCTCCGGCGCGGCACCCATGGTGACCGCCCTGATCAGCCGCATCCCGGCGTCGTGCACGGTCTTTACATCTTCCTGCGAGCGGCTGCCGTGCAGTTGGACCCATTTCAGGCCAGCCTCGCGGGCTGTCGCAACGGCGTCGGCGGCGGTCTCGCGGCGGAAGACTCCGACGGCGGCCACACCTTTCGGTACATGGACGAGTAGGTCCCGGGCGCGGTCTGGCGATATCTGGCGCGGACTCTTGGTCAGCACGAAACCCACGGCGTCTGCGCCGGACTCGACGGCGGCCTGCACGGATTCAGGCGTGCTCAGGCCGCACACTTTGACGAACATTCCGGGCCTCCAACCTTTTACCTCCCTACGACGTTAGCAAGGGCATCGGGGATTGATGAACCGAGCCAAGTTTGCGCCGATGTTACGGGAGCGTTCAGCCGGGTGCAGGCAGGCTCGGGCTAGGCTGGAGCGCATGGAGATCATCCGTTTTGCCCAGCTCAAGCCTCAACCGTGGCGCAACGGCGGCGGGGTGACCCGCGAACTGGCGAGCCATCCGGAAGCGGCGTCGGCGCAAGACGGGGCGTGGGACTGGCGCGTCAGCATCGCCGACGTCGTATCGGCCGGCGATTTCTCGATGTTCCCCGGTATGGAGCGCGTCATCACGGTGATCGACGGCGAGTTGCTGCTGCTCACGGTGGACGGTGAAGAGCACCCCTTGGAAAAGTACCGGCCCTTCCGGTTTTCCGGAGAAGCAGCCTCTTCCAGCGCGCTCCCGACCGGCGACATCCGGGATCTCAACGTGATCGCCCGCGCCGGCGAATTCAAGGGCTACACGTCCATCATCGAACTCTCCAAGAAGCGTGCGCACCCGGTGTTCGAGGGCCAGTTGGCGGTCCTCTTGGAGGGCAAGGCTTCCGTCACTTCCGGCGCGCAGACTGCGGAAAGCGCGGAGGCACCAGACGGCGAAGCCGCGACGACGGAACCTGTGGACCTCGCTCGCTACGACGCGGTAGTCGGATCGGACACCCGCAGTCCGGAAATCCTGGGCCGTGGATTCCTGGCCGTTATCTCCATCGACCGCGTGGAGCATGCGCACTCCTAGGTCCGGGCGCTGGACATAATGCCAACATGCCCACCCGCATACTCCAGCACTGGACATGTCCCTTGGTGGTGCTCGCGGCTGGGCATGTCCTCTGGCGCGGATCGCCACCAAAACTGGCCCCCCGGCGTCGAGCTTGCTAGCCTCGAAGTAAGGCCAGCACAGGGACCTCCGGACGACGGCTCAGTACCCGGCACGCGACAAGACTGGCCAAAGGATATGTCATGTCGTGGTTAATCCTCATCCTCTCCGGTGGACTCGAAGCCGTCTGGGCAGCCGCACTTCACCGTTCGCAAGGCTTCCGCAGGCCATTGCCTTCCGCCGTCTTTCTCGTCACCGTGGTTGCGAGCACCGCGGGACTGGCCTTCGCCATGCAATCCATCCCCACGGGCACCGCTTACGCAGTGTGGGTGGGGGTCGGCGTCGTCCTCACGGCCGTTTACGCGATGATCGCCAAAGTTGAGCGCCCGACGGCGGCACGCCTGCTGCTGCTCGCGGGTATCGGCGTGTGCGTGGTCGGCTTGAAGGTGGTGGCGTAGCAATGTCCGCCAAGTTCGCATGGGCAGTTCTGTTGGCCTCCTCCGTCCTCGAAGCGGTGTGGGCGACGGCCCTCGGCCTGTCCAACGGATTCAGCCAAGCTATCCCCACCGCCGTCTTCGCCGTCGCGGCGACCCTTAGCATGATCGGCCTCAGTATCGCAGTAGGGCGCATTCCCCTTGGCACGGCCTACGCCGTTTGGGTGGGGATCGGCGCTGCGCTCACGGTCGGCTGGGCGATGGCCACCGGCGTCGAACCCCCCAGCCCGCTCAAGCTGATCTTCATCGCGGGAATCGTGGGTTGCGCAGCAGGACTGAAGGGGCTTCCCTCGGAGCAGCGTGACGAAGTGGCCGAGCCAGCCGAGCTTTGAGCCGGGCGTGCGGAATACTCCCCCGCCCCGCGGAGTTGCCAGCAATGAGATGACCACTCGGCGAAGGAGAACAACCATGAGCCCGGAACCCACGACGGCACACCTCGGCGACGGCCTGACCGTGAGCCCCCTCGGATTCGGTGGAATGGCGTTGACGCCTGTGTACGGCGAGGTGGACCCCGCCGAATCCCTCGGGACACTGCATCATGCCGTGGACGCCGGCATCAGCTTCATCGATACGGCGGATATTTACGGCGCGGGCGAGAACGAGGAACTGATTGCCAAACTGTTGAAAGAGCGCCGCGACGAGGTCCAGCTCGCTACCAAGTTCGGAATCGTGGGCAATCCGCGGGATGGCTACACCGATGTCCGCGGAGATACCGCCTACGTGACCCAGGCGGCGGAAGCGAGCCTCCGCCGCCTGGGCACTGATGTCATCGACCTCTACTACATGCACCGCCGTGACCTCCGCGTTCCGATTGTGGAAACCGTGGACGCCATGGCGGAGCTTGTCCGGGCGGGCAAGGTCCGGCACCTGGGCTTGTCGGAAGTGACGGCCGAGGAGCTAAGGGAAGCCAACGCCGTGCACCCGATCGCCGCAGTGCAGAGCGAATGGTCAATCTGGAGCCGGGACGTTGAACGCAACGTCGTCCCGGCTGCAGCCGCGTTGGGAGTGGGCTTCGTACCCTATTCACCGCTTGGCCGGGGGTTTCTGACCGGGACCGTCAACGCCGAACAACTCGGCGAGAACGACTTCCGGCACCGCATCCCCCGTTTTGCCGACGGAGCCCTTGACGCGAACCAGGCGGTTGTTGCCGCGGTGCGCTCCGTGGCCGCTGAGCTGTCGCAGAGCACTGGACGGGATGCAACCGCCGCCCAGGTGGCTTTGGCGTGGCTTTTCGCCCAGGGCCGCCGCCTCAAGCTCAGCGTGGTCCCCATCCCCGGCACACGCAAGGCGCACCGGATCGACGAGAACCTGGGAGCCCTGTCGCTCGTGTTGAGTGCCGCCCAACTGGACGTGCTCGACGGCGCTGCGGACGCCGTCGTCGGCTCACGGTCCGCGGATCCCACCTGGGTTTCGCAGGGCCGCGAATAATCGCTAAGCCGCGCTGCTTCCGTAGAGTGGACGAATGGACTCACTCATTCATTCACTGCGTGACATCACCATCCGGCGTATCTCGGTCAGCGAGATGAACAACAACGTGTACCTGCTCACCGCCAAGGGAAGTGGTGCGCAGATCCTGATCGACGCCGCGGACGACCTTCCAGCCATCCAGCAAATGATCCGGGCCTCGGCCGCGGACACTACTGCTACACCGAACCTGGCCCTGATCGCCACGACGCACCAGCATTGGGACCACGTCCGTGCGCTTCCCGGGTTAGTGGAAGCTACGGGCGCGAAGACCTCTGCCGGCGAGGACGACGCTGACGCGCTGCCGGTGCCTGTGGACGTGCCGTTGCGCCATGGCGATGTTGGAAACTTCGACGGTTTCGACATCACCGCGGTGCACTTGCGCGGACACACTCCGGGTTCAATTGCCTACGTGTACCAAGATCCGGAAGGGCCGACGCACATTTTCAGTGGCGACTCCTTGTTCCCGGGAGGCGTTGGCAACACCCAGAACGATGCCGCCCGCTTCACATCGCTTTTGAACGACGTGACGGAACGGGTGTTCGAGGTTTACCTGGACGACACCGTGGTTCATCCTGGCCATGGAGATCCGACCACACTCGGTGCGGAACGGCCTCACTTGGCTGAATGGCGCGAGCGCGGCTGGTAACCCACAGGCACATGTCCGTTATTTGGGCTCAGGAGTGGACATCTCAGGAATATGTCCACTCCTTGTTCCCCACGTTGAGCATGTCCATCCGTGCATTCCGCTACGGAACACGGCACATGCTCATTCTTTGGGCTCAGGAGTGCACATATCAGGAATATGTCCACTCCTTGTTCCCCACGTTGAGCATGTCCATCCGTGGTGGCCTAGCGAGCCAGGCCACCTAGCGGGACTGCCTTGGACTCCAAGCTGCCTAGCGGCCGCGGCGCTCGTTCGACGCCGGAGCAGAAGCACGTCGCGGGCCGCTGCGCGTCGGGCGGCCCGAACCGGAGTTGCCCGAGCCGGAGCCGTATGAGCCGCCGGAGTTGCCGCCCGTGTTCGAGGACCATACAGCCTTGTTGCCAGTGCTGCGGGTGGACGTGGCAGATTCCGTGCGCGGAGCCGACGCCGAGCGGTTACCGCCAGATGCACGCTGGCCGGTTGCCGGACGGCCGCTGCGGCCACCCTGGCCCTGTGCGCCTGGAACGTCGTTGCGGTGAGTGGAGCCAGCGTTGCCGCGTCCACGCGAGCTGCGGGCGACGTCGTCGTTCGCAGCAGCGCGGCGCTCCGCACGGTTGATGTCGGTGCGGACGGGCTCGGCCGCAACCTTGCCACGTCCACCGCGACCACCACGACCACCCGCAGTGGGTGCAGCCTGGGTGGTGCGGCGGCTGCGCTTGCGCTGGGCATTGGCACCGGTGGAGGTGCCGCCGCCCGGCTGCTGGGTCTTCGCGGCGAGCAATGCCGCCCGAGTACGCGGATCAACTTTGTCCGCAACGTCGCCCACGAGCTTGGCAACCAGCGGTGAGTTGGCTGTGACGCGTTCGAAGGATACGTCGACGCCGGCGGCCTTCATAAGCTTCTTGACGTCGGACTGCTGCTCGGGGAGCGTCAACGTGACCACAGTGCCGTCGGAACCTGCGCGGGCCGTACGGCCGGAGCGGTGCAGGTAAGCCTTGTGCTCGGTGGGTGGGTCAACGTGGATGACGAGTTCGACGTCGTCGACGTGTACACCGCGGGCGGCGACGTCGGTGGCCACCAGGACTCGGACCTCGCCGCTGGAGAACTCGGCGAGGTTGCGGTCACGGGCGTTCTGCGACAGGTTTCCATGGAGATCGACGGCGGGGATGCCGCAATCGGTCAGGGTCTTGGCCAATTTGCGGGCGTGATGCTTGGTCCGCATGAAAAGGACGCGGCGACCGGCACCGGACGCGAGCTCGACGATCAGTTGCTTCTTGACGGTCTGGTCGTTGACCACCAGGACGTGGTGCTCCATGGTGGTGACCGCAGCCTGGGGGTCATCAACGGAATGGGTCAGCGGGTTGGACAGGTAACGGTTGACCAGCTTGTCAACACCGTTGTCCAGCGTCGCGGAGAAGAGCAGGCGCTGGCCCTGGGCGGGGGTCATGTCCATGAGTTTCTTGACGACCGGGAGGAAGCCGAGATCGGCCATATGGTCGGCCTCGTCCAGCACCGTGATCTCGACAGCTTCCAAGGTCAGGATGCGCTGGCGGATGAGGTCCTCGAGGCGGCCCGGGCAGGCGATGACAATATCGACGCCGGCGCGGAGGGCCTTTTCTTGGCGGGCCTGGGAGATCCCGCCGTAGATGACGGTGGTGTTCAGGCCCATGGCCTTGGCCAGCGGTTCAATAGTGGCGTTGATCTGGGTGGCGAGCTCACGGGTTGGTGCGAGGACCAAGCCCATGGGGCGGCCGGGCTTGCGGAAGTGCTTGGCTTCGCGCTCGGCGAGACGCGCCACAAGCGGGATAGCGAAAGCGATGGTCTTACCGGAGCCAGTGCGTCCGCGGCCCAGGACGTCGCGGCCTGCGAGCGTGTCCGGGAGGGTCTTGACCTGGATGGGGAAGGCTTCTTCAATTCCATCTGCGGCGAGGGACTCGGCGATGGCCTTGGGCGTGCCAAGGGCAGCAAAAGTAGTCATGTGTTTCAAGGGTCTTTCTGGCGGTGTCCAACGGACATCGTCCCCCGACGCCGGTTGGGCCAAGGGTTCGCCGAGGAAAAAGTCAGTGATCGACCGGTGGGCAATAAGCCGTGGCCGGGACCAGAGAAAACGCGTTCATCGACGCAGGATGTGCCTCTCACATGAAAAAAGCCCACTTCCCAAGTTTGGAATTAATCCAAATTCGGGGACTAAGCGGGCATCACTGCACATCAAGTAGATCCATTCTAGCATCTGCGAGCTACTCCCCTTCGCACGACCGTCCCCTTGCCCAACTAACTCGCATTTGTTGTCGCTCTGAGCCTCCAAAACGACAACAAATGCGAGTTAGTTGGGCGGGGCGGGCGTTGCCTCTGGGGGCCTCTCGGGGCAGGCTTGAGCCATGACGCACCATCACGACGGCGAAGCCCCCCTCTCCAGCGGAACCCGCCTTTCCAGCGAAGCCCCCGACGCCGACCCGGCTCAGTTCTGGGATGATGTCTACCGCGAAAAGGCGAAGAAATGGAGCGGGAATCCCAATCCGCAGCTGATCGCGGAAGCCACGGGCCTTGCCCCCGGCACCGCCCTGGACCTGGGCTGCGGCGAGGGCGCAGACGCCATCTGGCTCGCCCAGCACGGCTGGACGGTGACCGCGGTGGATGTCTCCGCCGTCGCGCTTGAACGCGCAGCAACCCATGCGGTCGACGCCGGGTTGCAGGACAGCATCGCTTGGCAGCAGCGGGACTTCGGCTCATGGCATCCGGAAGAGAGCTTCGAATTGGTGTCCTCCCAATTCCTCCATTCTCCGCTGGTCCCGTGGCCGGAATTCCTGGTCTCTGCCGCATCCGCCGTGGCTTCCGGCGGCACCCTGCTGGTGGTCGGGCATCACCCGGAAGGCCTGACTCCGTGGAGCGCACACAAAGAAATGAAGGACAAGTTCTTCACGCCCGAGGACCTGGTGGAGGCCCTCACGAACGGTCCGGGGACTTGGCGGATCAACGTTGCCGATTCGCGGGAGCGAGTGGTTACCGGCCCTGAAGGCCAACAAGCCACCACCATCGACAGCGTGCTCCGGGCCACCCGAAGCCACTGATCCAAGTCGCTTCGGTGCCAGGCTGGGGGCGACTGGCCAGCCAGTCGCCCGCATTCCGCATGCCCTCAGGAAGCGGTCCACCGAGGAATCTTGAAGCCCAGCGGAGGATTTTCATGCGCGACCACCCAAACGGGTGGTTTAAACCATCCCGAATCAGCGTTTCGCCTACCCGCAAATGACAGGACGATGGATGCCAAGACAACGAGACCGGCGGCACACGATCCGCTTTTAGAAAGGAAGCCCGATGCTAGAGACTTCAGCTTCTCGTCTTTTGTGGATGGGCCGGGAGGCGTTGGCTGAGGCCATGATTCCGGTGATTGGCCGGTTGTACCGGGAAAATAATGTGGTGACGAGCATCCATGGGCGCAGTTTGGTCAACACGTCCACGATGGGGATCTTGAAGGCGCATCGTTTCGCGCGTCGGATCAGCAAGGAAGAGCTGCCTTTGGAGGAGACGGCGCCGTTGTTGGATGTCCTGGCGGGGCTGGAGCTGGGGGCTGCGGCGATTGATATTGCCCGGTTGAATGAGAAGTTCAAGTCCGAGGGCGGTGGCCTGTCTTTGGAGGAATTCCTCCGGGCCGAGCTGGCCGGGGTTGTGGGGCGTCGGGGCGCGGATGACCGGAGCAGTACCGATGTGGTGTTGTATGGTTTCGGGCGGATCGGCCGGCTCCTGGCGCGGTTGCTGATTGAGAAGGCCGGTGGCGGGCACGGGCTGCGTCTGCGTGCGATCGTGGTGCGTAAGGGGGCGGAGAACGATCTGGTCAAGCGGGCGAGTCTGCTGCGCCGGGATTCGGTGCATGGTTCTTTCGAGGGGACCATCCGGGTGGACGAGGCTGCGAACACGATCACGGCCAACGGTGTGCAGATCCAGGTTATTTACTCGGAGAACCCTTCCACGGTCGATTACACGGCTTATGGCATCAAGGATGCCCTGGTGGTGGATAACACGGGCCGGTGGCGCGATGCCGAGGGCCTGTCCCAGCACTTGGCCAGCAAGGGCGTGGCGCGGGTGTTGCTCACGGCCCCGGGCAAGGGCGATTTGAAGAACATTGTTCATGGCATCAACCATTCCTCGATTCTGGACTCGGACACGATCGTCACCGCGGCGTCGTGCACCACGAACGCGATTACCCCGGTGCTCAAGGCGCTGAACGACAGGTTCGGGGTCATCCACGGGCACGTGGAGACCGTGCATTCGTTCACGAACGATCAGAACCTGATCGATAACTTCCATAAGGGCGACCGGCGGGGGCGTTCGGCTGCGCTGAACATGGTGATTACCGAGACGGGTGCGGCCAAGGCGGTGGCCAAGGCCCTGCCTGAGTTGCAGGGCAGGCTGACCGGCAACGCGATCCGGGTGCCGACTCCGGATGTGTCGATGGCCATTTTGAATCTGAGCCTGGAGACGGGGACCACGAAGGAGGAGGTCAACGACTACCTTCGTGAGATGTCGTTGCACTCGGAGCTGCGCAAGCAGATCGACTTCATCGATTCGCCCGAGGTTGTCTCCACGGACTTCGTGGGCTCCCGCCGGGCCGGCATCGTGGACGGTCTGGCCACGATCGCCAACGGCAAGAATCTGGTGGTCTATGTCTGGTACGACAACGAATTCGGCTACTCGTGCCAGGTGGTGCGCGTCGTGGAAGAAATGGCAGGCGTGAAGCGGCCCTCGTTCCCGGTGAGGGATGTCGTTGAGGAAGCCATGCCGGTGCTTGCCGCCCTGGGATCGGCCTAGCGTCCGCCCTCCACCACTCATGTCACCGGGCCGAACCCATGCCCGCAAACCTTCTTAGATTTGAGCCGAAACATGAAAATTGGAATCCTCACCAGCGGGGGCGACTGTCCCGGTCTAAACGCCGTTATCCGCGGTGCCGTGCTCAAGGGCATTGCCGTCCACGGCCAGGAATTCGTCGGTTTCCGGGACGGCTGGCGTGGTGTGGTTGAGGGCGACGTCATCGAGATTCCCCGCACCATGGTCCGGGGCATCGCGAAGCAGGGCGGAACCATCCTTGGCACCTCCCGCACCAACCCGTTCGAGAACGGCGGCGGCCCCGAGGTCATCAAGGCCCACATGAAGCGATTGGGCATCGAGGCGATCATCGCCATCGGCGGGGAAGGCACCCTGGCCGCGGCCAAACGCCTGACCGACGCCGGACTGAAGATCGTCGGCGTTCCCAAGACAGTGGACAACGACCTTGACGCCACGGACTACACCTTCGGTTTCGACACCGCCGTCCAAATCGCCACCGAGGCCCTGGACCGGCTACGCACCACCGGAGAATCGCACCACCGCTGCATGATCGTGGAGGTCATGGGCCGGCACGTGGGCTGGATCGCCCTGCACGCCGGGATGGCAGCCGGCGCGCACGCCATCCTCATCCCCGAGCAGAAGATCAGCATCGAGCAGATAGCCCAATGGGTCAAGGAAGCCCACACCCGAGGCCGCGCGCCACTGGTAGTGGTGGCCGAAGGGTTCGTCCCGGACCACATGGAATCACCGCACTCCGAACGCGGCCTGGACACCTTCGGCCGTCCCCGGCTCGGTGGCATCGCGGACCAACTGGCCCCGGAAATCGAAGCCCTGACCGGCATCGAAACCCGTGCCACCATCCTGGGCCACATCCAGCGCGGCGGCGTGCCCTCAGCCTTCGACCGCGTCCTGGCCACCCGCCTGGGCATGGCCGCCATCGACTCCGTGGTCGAAGGCTTCTGGGGCACCATGACAGCACTCAAAGGCACCGAAATCGAACGAGTAGCATTCGAGGACGCCCTGAACAAACTCAAGACCGTCCCCCAGAACCGCTACGACGAAGCCGCAGTCCTGTTCGGCTGAACCCCGCGGCCAGCCTGTCGGGCTGAGGGGCCCGAGGCCCTCCCGAGACAGCGATCATAGGAATTGCTCGGACACCGGACCGTCTTGCCGACCGTGCCGAGCTGATTGGCGGCGTCCAGGATCCGGGCCGCAGCCGCATGTGCCTGCTGGCAGAGCATCGCGTAACTGTGCCCGTTTTCTCTCCATTTGATTCATCGGAGGACTGCGCACAGGCGTGCTGGCAGGCCAATGAAGTCACTACCGCTTCCCCTCGGACCCGAGGTGGATTCCGGCTACTGGGTCCGCCAAACGAGCAACGGGCTGGAGATTGACTTCCTGGAAGTCGCCGACAAGTCCCGCCGCCAGGGACTCGGCACACCTACCATCAGGCCGTCGCGCCGGCAGCATTCCCGGCCGTCTCCCGTCCCGGTCGCCCAGGAATGACGATGCCTTCTGGTATGGGACCACGTAGTAAGTACTGCTGCCCTATCTTTCAGAAGCTTGACCTTCGCATGGTCGAGTTGGCCGCCTAACGATTTACCTCGTTGGGCGTGGGTCCGCACCGCAAGCGGGTTGTCGCGCCACGCGACGGGTCCTGGATTTGAAACAAATCAACCGGCTCGCCGGCGGGACAAAGGCCTTCGACCCGATGCCCCTGCTGGAATCCGTCGGCATGGCCCACCGTGCGAGCAACCGTCCGGGCCAGCTCTCCGGCGGGGAACGCCAGCGCGTAGGCATCGCGCGGGCACTTGTCACCGGGGCGAAACTCCTTCTCGTGGATGAACCGACCGCGTCCCTGGACCGTGCTCGCAGCCGCGAAGTCGTGGAACTCCTCGCACGTCAGAGCCATGACCACGGCGTCGCAACCGTCATGGTTACCCATGACCATGACGTCCTCGGCTACTGCGACCGCGTCGCCGAAATGGTGGACGGCCGCTTAGGGGCCCCGGCCCCGATCCGCTAACCAGCCCGATCCCAAGCGCGCGACGGCGGCCCGCTCAGCAGGCCGCCGTCGCGCCGTACTCTTGATGCGTACGTAAAGTCAGTGTCAAAGGATCCCGCCAGCGCGGCGGCGTGCCCTCAGCCTTCGACCGGGTCCTGGCCACCCGCCTGGGCATGGCCGCCATCGACTCCGTGGTCGAAGGCTTCTGGGCACCATGACAGCACTCAAAGGCACCGAAATCGAACGAGTAGCTTTCGAGGATGCCCTGGACAAGCTAAAAGTCGTTCCGCAGAACCGTTACGACGAAGCGGTTCAGACGTCCCCCTCTTGTTTCCGCGCTGCCCTGTCGAGAGCTTCCAACGCCCGCGCGTTGTTTGCCGCGTCCGTGAGGTCGTAGCGGAGCGGCGTTCCGTTGAGGACGCTGTCAGCGAAGTGTTCGCCCATCCGTACGAAGTGGTTTTCGCCCTTGACCTCGTGATAGATCGTGTCCTGCCCGAAGTGATGCTCCTCCAGGACCGAATCCTCCTCCAGGAGCCCAAAAGGATTGTCGAGGTAGAGCCGGCCTTCGGTGCCCGTGAGTTCCAGGAAGTTGCGCCGCTCGAGATTCACTCCGGTATCAAACAGCGCGGTCGCGCCGCCGGGAAAGCGCAGCATGCCGGCAATGCTGGTGTCGACCCGACCTCCGTCGATGGCGTCACGGTAGTTGCCAAAGGCGGCGACTCGAGCCGGCTCCTGGGCCGTGACCATCCGGCTCATGTTGACGCAGTAGCACCCGGTATCGAAAAGTGCGCCGCCGCCGAGCCCGGCATACCAGCGGATGTTGTCGTCCCCGCCCGCATCGAAGGAGTGAGCGACGTGGACAAAAGTCAATTTGCCCACCGTGCGGGCCGCGAGCAGCTCTTGCAGCTTCTCGAAACGCGGGTGAAACCGGTACATAAAACCTTCTAAGACTTTGAGCCCGGTCTTCTCGGCCTTGCTCGTAATCTCCTCGCACTCGCCGGCGCTCATCGCCAAAGGTTTTTCACAGAGGACGTGTTTGCCTGCGTCCAAGGATTTTAGAATCCATTCGAGGTGCAGGGCATTGGGAAGCGCAATGTAGACGGCGTCAATGTCCGGGGAGGCGAGCAGCGCGTCATAAGAGCCAAACGCCTGTGGGACACCGTGCTTGTCGGCGTACTCTCTGGCCCTTTCCTCGGTGCGGGACGCGATGCCTACGACCTCACCATTTTTCGTTTCCTGCAGCGCCGGAATTGTCTTTCGGACGACTCGGGCGGTGCCCAGTACGCCCCAACGCAGTTTCTCGCTCATTAAACACTCCTTCTTGCAGGCTATCTGCCCCGAGAAAGGCTCTGCCCCTCCTTTAGGGGTTCCGACATTAGAAGGTCTTGCCTACCGAGCCGAGCTGCTTTGCGGCTTCCACGATCCGGGCAGCCATGCCGGCCTCGGCCGAAGCACCCCAGACACGCGGATCATAGGCCTTCTTATTGCCCATCTCGCCGTCGACCTTCAGGACGCCGTCGTAGTTCGAGAACATGTGTCCGGCAACCGGACGGGTGAACGCATACTGGACATCCGTGTCGATGTTCATCTTGATGACACCATAGGAAACAGCATCCGCGATCTCCTGCTCCGTGGAACCCGAACCACCGTGGAACACCAGATCAAACGGGTTGTCCTTGCCGATTTTGGCACCGACCTCCGCCTGGATCTGCTTCAGGAGCTCCGGACGGAGCTTGACGTTGCCCGGCTTGTACACGCCATGGACATTGCCGAACGTCAACGCCGTCAGGTAACGGCCGTTCTCCCCCGCACCCAACGCCTCGATCGTGGCCAAGGCGTCTTCGGTGGTGGTGTAGAGCTTCTCGTTGATCTCGTTCTCCACACCGTCTTCCTCGCCACCGACCGTGCCGATCTCAACCTCGAGGATGATCTTGGCCGCAGCCGCACGCTCCAGAAGTTCCCGGCCGATCCGCAGGTTCTCGGACAAAGTCTCGTGCGAGCCGTCCCACATGTGCGAGTTGAAAATAGGGTCCTTGCCCGCCTTCACCGCTTCCTCCGAAGCAGCCAGCAACGGCAACACAAAATCAGCCAGCTTGTCCTGCGGGCAGTGATCCGTATGCAGGGCAATGTTCACGTTGTAGTTCTTCGCGACCTCACGGGCAAAAGCAGCAAAACCCAAGGAACCGACAACCATGTTCTTGACCGAAGCACCGGACCAATAAGCCGCACCACCAGTCGAAACCTGAATAATGCCATCCGACTCAGCCTCAGCAAAACCACGGATCGCCGCATTCAAGGTCTGCGACGAGGTCACATTCACGGCCGGAAACGCGAAACCACCGGCCTTCGCACGGTCGATCATCTCGGAGTAAATCTCTGGGGTTGCGATGGGCATACTGACTCCTATGCTGATTATTCGTCTGTGCTGGCACGGGTGGGGTGCTGGTTTAGTTGGTGATTTCGCCGGTGGTTTCGTAGGTGGCGATTTGGCTGATGCGGCGTTCGTGGCGTTCGGCGTTGGTGAATGGTTCGGTGAGGAATGCTTTGATGAGTTCGGTGGCTTCGTGGACGGTGTGTTGGCGTCCGCCGACTGCGACGACGTTGGCGTTGTTGTGTTGGCGGGCGAGTTTGGCGGTGTCCAGGTTCCAGGCCAGGGCTGCGCGGACGCCTTTGACTTTGTTCGCGGCGATTTGCTCGCCGTTGCCTGAGCCGCCGAGCACGATTCCGAGGGCGTCCACGCCTGCGGTTTGGTCGGCCACGACGGCGGTAGCGGCGTTAATGCAGAAGGCCGGGTAGTCGTCTTCGGCGTCGTAGGCTGCGGGTCCGTGGTCTATCATTTCGTAGCCGTGGGCGGAGAGGGTGGTGATGAGGTGGGAGCTTAGTTCCATACCTGCGTGGTCGGTTGCGATGTGAACGCGCATGGGGGTGTCCTTCAGGCTTGCCGGGGTTCGGGGGTGGTTGTTTTGGAGGCGAAGGCGAGTTGGCCTTTGGCCCGGAGTGCCTCGATCGCGTCGGCGGGTGAGGGTTTGCCGTAGACGGCTGATCCGGCCACGAAGACGTTGGCGCCGGCTTCGGCGGCGCGGGTGATGGTTTCCTCGGTGATGCCGCCATCAACTTGGATGGCGACGTTCACTCCGGAGCCCTGGACCGCGGCGCGGGCGCGGCGGATCTTGGGGAGCATGACGTCCAGGAATGCCTGGCCGCCGAAACCAGGCTCTACGGTCATGATCAGGAGCATGTCCAGTTCGGGGAGCATGTCCAGGTAGGGTTCGACCGGGGTGGCCGGGCGCAGTGCCATGCCTGCCTTGGCTCCTCGTGCGCGTAGCTCGCGGGCGAGTTTGATGGGGGCATCGGACGCTTCGACGTGGAACGTGACCGAGTGCAGGCCGGCGTCGGCGAACTGGGGCGCCCACCGGTCGACATTGGAAATCATCAGGTGGGCATCCAGCGGAACGGGACTGACTTTTTGTACCCGCTCCACGACGGGCAGACCGATGGTCAGGTTCGGCACGAAGTGGTTGTCCATGACATCGACGTGAACGGCGTCGGCGTTGCTGATGCGGGCAAGCTCGGCTTCGAGGTTGACGAAGTCAGCCGAGAGGATGCTGGGGTTGATGCAGCAATTCCGGGGTGAACTGGACATGGTGTCTGCCTTTCGGTAGCGGTCAGAGCTTGCAGATGAGGGCATGGAGACTCCGAAGAGTCTCCATGCCTCGGGGCGGGGCGGCGCGGCAGCCCCTGAAGGACACCGGCCGGTCAGCCGGCTTTCCGGGCGGCGGCGAGGGCGCCTTCGACGTCGGCGAGGAGTTCCTTCCAGCTGGCCACGAACTTGTCCAGGCCCTCGGACTCGAGCTGGGCGACGACGTCGTTGTAGGAAATGCCCAGGCCTTCGAGTGCGGTCAGGACGTTGTTTGCTTCCTCGTAGGTGCCCGTGATGGTGTCTCCGGTGACCACGCCGTGATCGAAGGTCGCGTCGAGGGTCTTTTCCGGCATGGTGTTCACGACGTCGGCGGCGACGAGTCCGGTCACGTACAGGGTGTCGGGGTAGGCCGGGTCCTTCACGCCCGTGGAGGCCCAGAGCGGGCGCTGCGGGAGCGCACCGGCTTCGGCCAGGACGGCCCAGCGTTCGGTGGAGAACAGCTCTTCGTAGACCTGGTACGCGAGACGGGCGTTGGCCACCCCTGCCTTGCCCTTGAGGGCCTTGGCTTCCTCGGTGCCCAGGGCGTCCAGGCGCTTGTCGATCTCGGAATCCACGCGGGAGACGAAGAAGGAGGCCACGGAGTGGATCCGGGAGAGATCGTACCCGTTTTCCTTGGCCAGCTTCAGGCCGGACTGGAAAGCGTTGATGACGGCCCGGTAGCGTTCCAGGGAGAAGATCAGGGTCACGTTGACGCTGATGCCCTCGGCCAGGACCGCGGTGATGGCCGCGAGGCCTTCCAGGGTTGCCGGGATCTTGATCAGGACGTTGTCCTTCTCGACCTTTTTGTAAAGCTGCTTGGCCTCGGCGATGGTGCCTTCGGTGTCCCAGGCCAGGCGGGGATCGACCTCGATGGAGACCCGGCCGTCCACGCCCTTGGTCGCGGCTGCGATCGGGGCGAAGAGGTCGCAGGCATCGGCAACATCGGTGGTGGTGATCTCGAAGATCGTCTCTTCAACGCCGGCGCCCTTCGCGGCGAGCCCGGCGATCACGGCGTCGTAGTCGCTGCCGGAGGTGATCGCGGCCTGGAAAATCGAGGGGTTGGTGGTGACACCAACGACGTTCTTCTCGTCGATGAGCTTCTGCAGGCTGCCGCTGGAAAGACGTTCCCGTGAAAGGTCATCCAACCAGATGGACACGCCGGCGGCGGAAAGCTGTGCGGTGGGTGTTGCATCGGTCATGGCTTGTGTTTCTTCCTTCGAAATTGGTGGCAGCTTGCGATGGCGCCGCGGAATGCCTTTCGGGCACTCCGCGGCGCCGGACGCCGTGCAGTGGGGGTGTTAGTTCCCTGCCGCGGCGAGGGAGTCCTTCGCGGCGGCAGCGACTGCTTCTGCCGTGATGCCGAACTCCTGGAACAGGCGCTGGTAGTCCGCCGAGGCACCGAAGTGCTCCAGGCTGACGGAACGGCCGGCGTCACCGACGAATTCCTTCCAGCCCAGGGCCAGTCCTGCCTCGACCGAGACACGGGCCTTCACGGCGGCCGGAAGCACGGACTCGCGGTACGCGGGGTCCTGCTTGTTGAACCACTCCACGCACGGCATGGAGACAACGCGGGTGGCGATGCCCTCGCCCTGGAGCGCTTCGCGGGCCTTCACGGCGAGCTGGACTTCCGAACCCGTGGCGATCAGCAGCACCTGCGCCGGGACCGTGGCACCGTCCCTGGATGCCTCGGCCAGGACGTACCCGCCCTTCGCGACCCCGGCCGGGGAGCCGAACGTGTCACCGTTCGCCGGGCCTTCACCGCGGGCATAGGTCGGGATGTTCTGACGGGTCAGCACGATACCGGCCGGGTTCTCGTGGTTCTCCAGCATGGTCTTCCACGCTATGCCCACCTCGTTCGCGTCACCGGGACGGACCACGTCCAGGCCCGGGATCGCACGGAGGGTGGCGAGCTGTTCCACCGGCTGGTGGGTCGGGCCGTCCTCGCCCAGACCGATCGAGTCATGGGACCACACATAGATCGACGGGACACCCATCAGGGCACCAAGACGGATCGCCGGCTTCTGGTAATCGGAGAAAATCAGGAACGTGCCCGAGAACGCCCGGGTCCGGCCGTGCAGGGAGATACCGTTCACGATCGACGCCGCAGCATGCTCGCGGATACCAAAGTGCAGGACCCGCCCGTACGGGTTGCCCTTCCACGCTCCCGTGGAACGGGACGCCGGAATGAACGACGGGGAACCCTCGATCGTGGTGTTGTTGGACTCGGCAAGGTCCGCCGAACCGCCCCACAGCTCCGGAAGAACCGGACCGATCGCGTTCAGGACCTTCCCGGACGCGGCCCGGGTCGAGACATCCTTGCCCGCTTCGAACACCGGCAGAGCGGCGTCGAGCCCGGCCGGAAGCTTCTTGGCCTCGATCCGCTCCAGCAGCGCAGCACCCTCGGGGTTCCCGGCCTGCCACGCACTGAAAGCCTCATCCCACCGCCCACGGACAGCCGCGCCGCGCTCAACAACCTTACGGGCATGGGCCAGGACATCCTGGTCAACCTCGAAGGACTTGGCCGGGTCAAAGCCCAGGACCTCCTTCAGGGCCGCGACTTCCTCGGCACCCAGGGCCGAACCATGGATCCTGCCCGTGTTCTGCTTCTTCGGGGCCGGGTAACCGATAATGGTCCGCAACGAAATGATCGAGGGCTTGGAAGTCTCCGCCTTCGCGGCCAGCAAAGCCGAGTACAGCTCCTGGACGTCCTCGACGTATTCACCCGTCCGGGTCCAGTCCACCCGCTGGGTGTGCCAGCCGTACGCCTCGTAACGCTTGAGCACGTCCTCGGTAAACGCGATGTCCGTGTCGTCCTCGATCGAGATGTGGTTCTCGTCATAGACCACCACGAGGTTGCCCAGCTCCTGATGCCCGGCCAGGGAAGAAGCCTCCGAGGTCACGCCTTCCTGAATATCACCATCGGAAGCAATGACCCAGATCGTGTGGTCGAACGGGCTCTCACCGGCAGGAGCATCAGCATCGAACAAACCCCGCATCCGGCGCTGGGAATACGCAAAGCCCACCGAGGACGCCAGACCCTGGCCCAACGGACCCGTAGTGATCTCCACACCCGCCGTGTGCTTGTATTCCGGGTGCCCCGGAGTCAACGAACCCCACGTACGCAACGCCTTAAGATCATCCAGCTCCAGACCATAACCGGAAAGGAACAACTGAATATACAAAGTCAACGACGAGTGCCCCGGCGACAGAATGAACCGGTCACGACCCAGCCAAGCAGGATCACGCGGGTCATGACGCATCAACTTCTGGAAAAGAAGATACGCAGCCGGCGCCAGGCTCATCGCCGTGCCCGGATGACCATTACCAACCTTCTCCACCGCATCAGCAGCCAAAACCCGGGCAGTATCCACCGCAAGCCGGTCCTCGGACGTCCACTCAAGCGTCCCCGCCTCAGGATCTAACAAGCCACGCACCGCATTTACTGTCGGATTCACGATTAATCCCTTTCGATTGCCTCAACGGCCCATAACGACCGAACGGATGCTTCTATTGCTACCCATAATCCCGAATCAAACGGGTAGGCGAAACACTGATTTCTGACGGTTATCACTACACTTAAGTGTTGAATGGATGATTTCACCCCGATAGACTGCCCAGATGAGCGCAGCAACCGACCAACCCTTGAACGACTTCACCCCCTCCGTTTCAGACCTGCCGTGGCCGCTTTTGCAAGCCGTAGCAGAATTGGCCGACGCGCCCCTCACCCAGATAGCGGATCGACTACGTGACGCTATGCTCCCCTACCTGGGAAGCAGCGCGCTGGTCATCTTCACCGAAGACTGCACCGGGCGGCCACAGAAGAAAGCGGGCGAGGAAGACATCATTTCCCGGGTCTCGATCGCCGAGCTTGACACGCTTCGCGCCGCCCTTTCGGATGAGACACCCTGGTTCGGTGAAGCCGAGATCGGCGGCAAACCCCGCCCCGTGCTCGCCGTGACGTACGCCCCCAGCCACGCTCTCCTTGTCCTCACAGATCCGCAGGCGGCACCGGACCAGGAAGATCCCGAGCAAACGGACCGGCTGGATGTCGTGACATATCTGTGGCGTATCGCCGCCCGACGGATCCAGGAAAAAGTGGCCGACGCGCCGCCGTCGTACCTTTTGGAATCGCGGGCAGCCTCAGCTGAACGCATCCGCGTGACGGCGGAACTGACCGATCTGCACTCCACAACCCTGGAAACCCTTCTGGCGGCCCTGCGCTCATCTTCCTTGAACGACACGGCAGCCCGCACAACCGTCACTGACCTCACCGCCAAAGCCTTGGTGGGACTCCGCATCCTCAGCGACCGCACGACCGACCTGGTGGAAGAGCCCGTCGCCAACGCTTTCGAACGCCTACGGGAGGACCTGCGACCTCTCACGCGCTTCAGCGGAATTGAGGTCGAATTCATCGAACCGCCCCTGAATGGACGTGCTCTCCCTGGCGAAGTTGCCCACGCGGCACGGGCCATCGTCCGCGGACTTGCACTTGCCATGATGGAACAACCAGAGGTCAGCAGAGTCCGGACGCAGTGGGACTGCGACGGCGAAAACCTGCTGATCAACGTACGCGACGACGGCCGCGGCGCACTCACCGCCGACGCACCGAGCATCAGCCGCCTGGACCGCCGGGTCCAGGCGCTCAATGGCCGCCTGCGGATCGACGTCATGCCAGGCTGGGGCGCAGACGTCTTCGTCACGCTCCCACTGGACCTGCCAGTCCGCCCGGCCGGGGATGTCGCCGGATGGAACCTTGCCGCCCGGGAACTCGAAGTCCTCCAGCACCTTGTCGCCGGTCACCGCAACCGCACTATCGCCTTATCCCTGGGCATCAGCGAGAATACGGTCAAGTTCCATGTACGGAACCTCTTCAGGAAGCTCGACGTCGGCTCACGCACCGAGGCGATCGCCCTGGCACACAGCCACGGACTCCGATGACGGGCTAACGCCCGACAGGACCGGGGAACCCGGTGCGTGCGGATTTTGGCAATCTGGGAATCGAGGGAGTAGCCGGTGGGTGGCTATTCCGCGGGACGGGTTGCGTGGCCACCGAACTGGTGGCGAAGCGCAGATACCATCTTCATCGCTGGTGAGCTGTCCTCACGCGACGCGAAGCGGGCGAAGAGCGAGGCTGTGATTGCGGGCGCAGGAATGGCATTGGCAATCGCTTCTTCCACAGTCCACCGGCCTTCACCAGAATCGTCAACGTAGTCGTCGATGTTTTGCAGCCCCGGATCGTCTTCCAAAGCCCTGACCATCAAGTCGAGAAGCCAGGACCGCACCACAGTCCCCTTTTGCCAGGCACGGAAGGTGCCGAACACCTCAGTGATGATGTCTTTGGAGGCGAGCAGCTGGTAGCCCTCGGCGTAGGCTTGCATGAGGCCATACTCGATGCCGTTATGCACCATTTTGGCGTAATGGCCTGCCCCGACTCCGCCAACGTGGACGAAGCTGTCCGCCCGCTCACCATCCGGGCGCAGGGCATCAAAGATCGGAAGGGCGCGTTCGATGTCCGCAGCTTCGCCCCCGACCATCAGGCCATAGCCGTTCTGTAGGCCCCAGACTCCACCGGACACACCGCAGTCTACGAAGCGGATCCCCTTGGCAGTCAGCAGTTCACTGTGCTTCTGGTCCTCAGTGAACCGGGAGTTGCCGCCGTCGATCACGAGGTCGCCGGGCTCAAGTTTTTCACCAAGCTCGGCAATGACAGCGCTGGCGATGATACCGGCAGGGACCATGACCCAGATAATCCGGGGCGCGGGCACTTTGTCCAGGAGTCTGTCGATCGAGGCTACATCGGTGACCTCCGAGTTGCGGTCGTAGCCGGTAACTCCCACTCCACCCTTGCGCAGCCTTTCGCGCATGTTGAAACCCATTTTTCCAAGGCCGATCAGTCCGATGTGCATCGGGGACTCCTTCTTATAGCTCTAGGGGCACGGCTCCATGATCGGGAGATCATGCGGACATGGTGGCGAACATGAGGGCCATGGTGGTGGCGCCGAGGGCTTCGAGTCCGTGGTTTGTGCGGGTGTGGGGTGGTGGGGTTGTTTTGGGGTGGGTGGTTTTTTGTCGTCGGGCGCGCAGTAGGAGGATGAGGAATATTACTGCTGCGGCTGTGAAGAATGTTGCCGGGAGGATCGCTAGTGCCGGTGAGTGATCGAGTGTTGGGGTTGCCGGGCTGTGGGGCGTTGTTGTCATGGTGTGGTGGGTGGCTGGCATGGGCATGGGCATGGTCATTGTTTGTGCGGGGGTGGTTCCCTGGGCGGGGGTGGTTCCTTGGTTCATGAGGGCGATCATGAGGGCTGCGCCGGCCATGGTGAGGGCGTGGTAGGCGCATTTGAGCCGGCCTTGGGCGGTGGTGCAGAGTGTTTTGAATTCGGGGCGGGCGACGGCTTGGATGGTGAACCAGAGGGCTGCGCCGGTGAGGACGGCGATTTGGGCCAGCAGGGTGGTGGGTGCGAGGTTCCAGAGCATGGCGGCCATCAGGATGTTCATGAGGGCGTGGAGGATGTTGTTGACCCGGTCTGTGTGGTGGCGGGTCCGTGCTGCTTGCAGGGCGTGGTAGCTTCCGCCCAGGAGCAGGGCGGCGGTGAGGGTCCAGGTAATGGCGGGGATGTTGAACACGTGGATCACGCTCTCGCTGCTGGGTTTGGGTGAGGTATGGGTTCAGTCCCCGGTGCGGGTGTGGACAGCGCCGGGGACTGAAGATCGGGGAAAGGGGTGTGGTCCCCGGTGCGGGTGTGGAGGGCGCCGGGGACCACGGTTAGTGCTTGCTTGGCTTTATTGTTCGTTTCCTGTGCTGCAGTGCCCGCCGTTGGTGCCCCGGGTTTCGGTGGGGAGGTTCAGGGTGGGGTTTTGGTTGAAGAAGCCGTGGGGTTCGAGCATGAAGCCGATGTTCTGGCGGGGCATCACGGGCCAGTCTTCGAGACGGACGACGTGGTGCATGCCGAAGGTGTACCAGACCACGAGGTCCTCATCCACGATGTTCCGGTCCTTTTCGGTCCAGATATGCAGGCCGTCATCGGCGCCGGTGGACTGGTTCGGGAACTCCCCGGCAGCGAAGCGTTCGGTCCGGTCGTACGCGGTGACCCAGAGGTTGTTCCGGGCGAACTGGGCGCGTTTGGAAACGTAGGACTCGTCCCCGGCCGCGAGCTGGATGCCATCGGTGGGGATCAACCGGTACGCGACCGGTTCATCGACGATGTTCCTGCTNTCGTGGTTGACGATCTTCCAGAACCGGTGCTTGCCCGAATCGGTCTTGCGGATCGCGGCTTTCTCGGTCTCCAGCAAACGATCCACGGCCATGAACGCGGTATGGGTCGGGTTCTCCCGGGGGATTTCCATGTCCACTTCGTAAACGGCGTTCTTCACACCATCAAGCTCGAAGTCCATCCGGACGTTGAACATGTGCTGGTGGATCGGGGCGTACAGGCCATCGTTGTTCAGGGACTGCCCGTACGGGCTCTTCTCACCAGGCTTCTGCCCGGCAGTGGAAAGAATACCGGTGGCCTTGACCAGGAACTCGATGCTCCCGTCAAGGAAAAGGTGCCAGTAGAACGCGTACTCATAGTTCGCGACCGTAGCAATGAAGGAAATCACCAGCTTCCGGCTGCGCCGGGTCTCGGTG
>NZ_KI912155.1:1117097-1117588 GCF_000517125.1 Arthrobacter sp. MA-N2
TAAAGATTTCACTGAGAAATTCCGGACCACGTTTTCCCACCGCAGTTAACATGTTGGAAACATTCGGAAACATGACAGTGGCTATCGCATACGGCCCGGGAATGCTGTGAGTAATGGTGTGGCGGGTCCGGTAATTATGGGGACCGTAATATGCGAATCACCCACTCACTGCCGGATTGAGGTTGGGTAGGGGGTTCGGTTCCCGGTGCGGTTGGGGCCGCACCGGGAACCGGTTGTTTTTCTAGCGCAGGTCTTCCTCGCGTTCGAGTTCGCGTTCGAGTTCGAGTTCATCGCTGAGAGTCAGCTTCCCGCGTGTCTCCTGCAGCGCCTTGGCGACACCGAGCTCGACCGGGCTAAGATGCGTGACGTCTTCTTCGTCCAGGACCAGGCCGTGGTCGTCAGCGAGGACAACGTGGCCGATGGTTTCGTACTTGACCGGGTTGGTCTTCCGCAGGTAAAGGGCCTGGCCTGCACCCACGATGAAGAGCCCG
>NZ_KI912155.1:1117688-1360823 GCF_000517125.1 Arthrobacter sp. MA-N2
ACGGCTTGAGCTTCACTGCTGATAGTCATGATTATCTCCTTGATTGGTCCTGTTCAGGATGAGGATCCCCAAGGCCCGGGCGTCATCAAACACCGCCCCGCGTCATACGCATGTATTCCCGTAGGGGGCAATAGGCACAAAAGGTCCGTGGATTCTCAGGAATGTCCGTCTTTGTTAGAAGCGCTCATCCTTGGTGCAAATGTGGCCGTGCTGAAGATCCCCCCGGGAAACCCAGGTGGGGCCGGAGGGGGACCCTCCGCAAATCCGGCATCCGCTTCTAGAGCGTCGACCGGGCTCTGCTCCGAGCCCTGCCGATGTGATGCCGATCACCGCTTCCTTTCACGTAGCAAAACTACGGCAGTGAATTCATTTAGGCGAGTCATTCATAAAGATTTCACTGAGAAATTCCGGACCACGTTTTCCCACCGCAGTTAACATGTTGGAAACATTCGGAAACATGACAGTGGCTATCGCATACGGCCCGGGAATGCTAATGTTCTGCACCTCGGGCCGATTACTTGCGTCCTCTCAGAAGCAACACGAGCGAGCCCCTCGGCCTGAAAGTTGGTAAATAGTGTCTGCCCGCGGTGACCGCTTCATTACTCCCCGCTCCCCAGTAGAGGGCCTGAGGCGCCGGAAGCTTTCCTTCTTGCCCGTCTTCGCGCAGGCAGTCGCCGGGGTGGCGCCGGCGGGTGCAATGTCCGTCATTCCGGCTCTTGTGTTTCCAGGTCTTGTCTTTGGATCAACCGGACCGAACCTTGTGCTGACATTCGGGGCGGCCATGGCGGTCATCGTCCTGGTTTCCTTCTGTCTGAGACCAATGGCAAAGCGCATGGCTGCCGTCAGCGGCCTCTACAGCTACACAGCCAAGGGACTTGGCCAACGGACGGCAATCACCGCTGGCTGGTCGGCCATGTTCGGTTACGGCCTCGTGGCTATGGCAAGCCTGCTGCTGGTGGGCATATATGTCAGTCAGTTATTCCTCAATCTCGGACTCCCCGTCGGGAATCCCAAGGTGTTCGCAGTGCTGGTCATTCTTGCCGCCGCTGCCGCCGCCTGCCTCCTCATGGTGAGGGGGATACGAATATCGGCGTGGTTCACGCTGTTGATGGAGTCCGTTTCGATTGGAGTCCTCGCCGTACTCATGATTGTCTACTTCGCCTTCAACGCGCCGAAGGTCAGTCTCGGGAGCGTGCTTGCCTGGAACGGAAATTTTGACTCGTTACCGATCGGAATCGTCGTGGCCATAAGCGCCTTCGTCGGCTTCGAAAGCCCGACCACTCTGGGAGGCGAGGCTCACCGCCCCTTCGTCACCGTCCCACGGGCCATCACGTGGACCCCCATCCTGATGGGCGTGCTTTGTCTTATTGCGGTGACCGCCCAGGACGTCGCCCTTAAAGGGGCACCGGTGAACATCGCAGCCAGCTCAACTCCGTTGTCAGCCCTTTTTTCACAGACTTCTCCGCTATCCGCAGCAGTCCTTGACCTGGGAATCGCGGCGTCGTGGTTTGCGTGCGCGATTGCCTCCGTGAACGCCCTCGCCCGGATATTTTTCTGTATGGGCAGAGAAGGCGTTGCACCACGAATGGTCGGGAGGACCCATCCCGTCTTTCGAACTCCTTCAATGGCAATCATGGTCGTCATGCCGGTGGTTGCCCTCGTTCCCATCGCGGTGATCATCTCCGATGCCAGTCCTGATCAGAGCCTTGTAAACCTCTTCATGCTGGGCGCCTACGGATATTTAGGTTCCTATTTGCTTGCCAGCGCTTCCCTGCCCTTCTTCCTGCGCCGGATAGGAGAGAACACCTACGCCAGTTGGATACTGGGAGCCGCAACCTCCCTGACGCTCGGGGCAGTGTTCTGGACGGCTGCGGCGGTATCGATACGCACAGGTAGCCTGCAGGCCGTCATCTATGGCGGCGTGCTCCTCGCCAGCATCCTTTATGCACTGCTTCTGCGCGTTCGCTTGCCTGGGCGTCTGGGGTCCGTAGGCATCTACGACGAGACCCGGGAATTGGACTTGTTTCAAGGCGGGCCCACCCCATGAACTACAGGCCCACACGTTCCAAGCCCAGCACAGCATCAAACCCGCTCCGGATTCTGGAGGTCGTTGCACAGTTCGGCACCGGGACCACGGCAAAAGAGATCACCGACGCCCTGCAGATGCCCCAGGCGACCGCGTATCGGATGCTGAATTCACTCGTCGCGGACGAATACCTGGCCCGTACGTCCGACCTCCGCGGATTCGCGCTCGGACACGCGATTTCGGGCCTGATTACGGCTGCGACCCCGCCAACCGTTACCACCGCGGCCCGCGCCGTCATAGCTGAATTCCGCCATGGAAACCGCTTCGCGGTGCACCTCATCATGTTCCGGAACGCTTCCCTCAGAATCGCAGATGAAGACCCTGATTATCCGCTCCACTCAGTTTACGAAATGCTCCGGTATCCACACGCCTCCGCCGCAGGGAAACTGATGCTCGCTGAACTTGGGGACACGGCTTTCCCTCCGAAAAGACCGTTGATGAAGCTGACACCGCAGACGATCACGGACCTAGGGGTATTAGAAGAGCAACTCGTGGAAATACGGATCACAGGCGAAGCCTCGGAAATCAACGAACTAGAACAAGGAACCGCCAGACTGGCACTTCCAGTGAGACTGCCGGACGGGTCGGTCGGCGCAGCGTTCTGCCTCTCGGGTCCCTCGGAGCGGTTCCCTGCTATCTGTGAACATGCGGAAGCGGCCCGTCAACTGTCGTCTCGACTAGCACCTCTCCTGTTCTGATTGAAGATCGGAACCAAGCTACCAGGCTCCATACACCGTGAAATGGTGGCCGAAGCCGCCGGCGCAGGCCCCCACCAGGGCTCTTTCGTCGGGAAACAATCCCCTGCTTCGAGGTCCGCGCACGGGGGCACGTCCGTCGAGATAGTCTGCGAACGTGCTTGTAGTTCCGGTCGCGTTACTGATGCCAGTACCTGGCTGGCGATTAGACGGCGATCAGTGTCAGTTGGTCGTGGTTGCGGTGTGGTTCCGTGCTGGTGGTGGGTGTCGTGTGGTTTTCGTGGTGCTGTTTTGGGGTGTGTGGGCTGGGTATGGTTTCGCCGAAGACGTCGTCGGGGTGGAGGCGGCGGAGTTCTTCGGCGAGGCAGTCNCGGAGGCTGCGGTGNGGGAGGGTGATCCGNTGGGCGGGNTGNCCNGGTTGGGTGAGTTCGGCGATGGTGTGGCCTGGCCGGTGCAAGCGGATGTCACCGGTGGGCAGGGTCAGGCGGACGCCTCTGATCCCGTGGTTGGTGGGGTCCGGGACGATGGTGACGGGGGCGTCCAGGGCCCGGCGGAGCCAGGCGGCGAGGAGGATGGTGCTGGGTGAATCGGAGGCGCCCTCGACCTCGATCGCCGTGACGGACCGTGCGTCTACTTGGTCCAGGGCGGCGGCGAGTTGGATGCGCCAGTTGCTCAGGCGTGTCCAGGCGAGGTCGGTGTCTCCGGCGCGGTAGGTTTCCCGGATCCGGGCCAGTGCTGCTGCGGGGTCGGGTTCGTTGGCGGAGTCGGTGATGCGGCGGTGTGCGATGCGTCCGATGGAGGTTTCGCACGCGTTCTCGGGGGCGCCGTGCGGCCACCAGGCCACGATGGGTGCGTCGGGCAGGAGCAGGGCCGCGACGAGGGATTCGCTTTCCTTGGCGAGTTCCCCGTAGCCGCGCAGCACGATGACTTCGGAGGCTCCGGCGTCNCCGCCGACCCGGATCTGGGCGTCCAGTCGGGTCGGNGCGTGGGCGCCGGCGTCNGCGAGGACGATGATGCGGCAGGGGTGTTCGCGGCTGGCGTCGTTGGCTGCCTCGATGGCTTCTTCTTCCAGCCCGGAGGTGGTGACCACTACCAGGGTCAGGACCCGTCCGAGGGCGATCACGCCTCCTTGCTCGCGCAGGGAGGTGATCTTCTTGGAGATCTTGGAGGTGGTGGTGTCCGGCAGGTCTACGATCATGGCCTTCTCCAGGTTCGTCCGTCGCGGGCAAGCAGNTCATCGGCCGAGGCCGGGCCCCAGCTGCCGGGAGCGTAGGGTTCGGGTTGTTCGTCCAGGGACGCCCAGTAGTCCTCGAACGGGTCAAGGATCTTCCAGGACTCCTCGACTTCGGCGTGCCTCGGGAACAGCGGGGGTTCGCCCAGCAGCACGTCCAGGATGAGCCGTTCGTANGCTTCGGGGCTGGACTCGGTGAAGGAGTGCCCGTAGCCGAAGTCCATGGTCACGTCGCGGACTTCCATCTGCGTGCCCGGGACCTTGGACCCGAACCGGATCGTGGCGCCCTCGTCGGGCTGGACCCGGATGACCACGGCGTTCTGACCGAAGTCATCCTCCCCGTGCCCGCGGAAGAGCAGGTTCGGTGCGCGTTTGAATACCACGGCGATTTCCGTGACCCGGCGCCCGAGACGTTTACCGGCACGCAGGTAGAACGGTGCCCCGGCCCAGCGCCGGGTATGGATGTCCAGGCGGATCGCGGCGAACGTCTCGGTCTTCGAATCAGCCGGGATGCCGTCCTCGTCCAGATACCCCTGGACCAGTTCCCCGCCTTGCCAGCCGCCGGTGAACTGGCCCCGGGCCGAGTGGGTGGACAGGTCCTCGGGCAGCCTGACCGCGGCCAGGACCTTTTCCTTCTCGGCCCGCAGGTCATCGGCGTTGAAGGAAATCGGCTCTTCCATGGCCGTCAACGCCAGCAACTGCAACAGGTGGTTCTGGATCACGTCCCGTGCCGCCCCGACACCGTCGTAATAGCCCGCACGGCCGCCCGTGCCGATGTCCTCGGCCATGGTGATCTGGACATGGTCCACGTAGTTCGCGTTCCAGAGCGGTTCGAAGAGCTGGTTCGCGAAACGCAGCGCCAGGATGTTCTGGACCGTTTCCTTGCCCAGGTAATGATCGATGCGGAACACCGCGTCCGGCGGGAACACGGACTCCACAATGTCGTTCAGCTGCCGGGCGGACTCCAGGTCATGACCGAACGGCTTCTCGATCACCACCCGCCGCCACTGCCCGTCCCCGGCCCGGGCCAGGCCGTGGCGGGAGAGCTGCCGGCAGACCTGCTCGAAGGCCTTGGGCGGAATGGACAGATAGAACGCATGGTTCCCCCGCGTCCCGCGGGTCTCGTCCAGCTCGTCCAGAGTGGCACTCAGACGCTTGAACGCCTGGTCGTCATCGAACTCCCCCTGCACGAACCGGATACCCTCGGAAAGCTGGCCCCAGACGGCGTCGTCGAACGGGGTCCGGGAATACGCTTTGACGTTCTCCCTGACCTCGTTGGCGAAGTCCTCGTTGCTCCACTCGCGCCGGCCAAAACCGAGCAACGCGAAGCTTGGCGGCAGCAGGCCCCGGTTGGCGAGGTCGTACACGGCGGGCAGGAGTTTCTTACGGGCAAGATCGCCGGTGACTCCGAAAAGAACCAGCGATGACGGCCCGGCGATGCGGTTCAGACGGCGGTCCCTCGGGTCCCGGAGGGGGTTATGCCCGGACCTGACACCCGCATCAGGGTAAGTGAGAGACATTGTTGCCTTCTAGCCTTTACGAGCGGTGCGGCCGTCGACCGACGGTCACGAGAGGATCTGCTCGCGGGTCTCACCAAAGGGAACCGTGTCGCTGAGCGCGAGCGTGTATCGATGAGGATCATGGCGGGTGACCAGGATGCCTCGAATTTTTTGGGGTAGCGCTACTTGCCGGAGCATGGCTTCTGCATCGTCGAGCAACTCCTCAAGCTGAGCAGGCTCGGTAACGAGGACTTCCAAATGCTCCACGGTCTGACCGAGCATGCTACAGCTTCCTTCCCAGGGACCAGGGTCCCCCCAATGTGCCACCCCTCCTACGGGGGGGCGGGGTGTGTCTTAGATCGGATACAGCGTGATGGGATCATCACGAACAAACAGACGGCGGGAGCCGGTGCCGTTCTCGATGACCCAGAGCAGGTGCCCGTCCTCGGCACGGTCATCGACGAAGGCTATATACAGGAACGAACCACCGGACCAGACTTCGAGACAATTCCCGCGCTGCAGGGAAGCCCATTCCTGGACAGGCTGCCGCTTGGGTGCCCTGCGCCTTCCTCCGGCTGTCTTAAGTGTCTGACTCATGCCTGGCCCTTACGCCCAGAGCAGGTGGCGTCCCGCAGCCCCAAGGCCCCGGGACGCCACCGTAACTCGGATGCCTAGACGATCGCGGCGCGCAGCGCCTTGGCTGCCAGTGCCGGGTCGGCTGCACCGTAGATCGCGCCACCGGCGACGGCGACATCAGCGCCGGCCTGCTGCACGGCGGCGATGGTGGACAGGTTCACGCCACCGGCCACGGAGAACGGAACACGCGCTTCGGCTCCGGCACTGAGCAGACCGTTCAGGTCGTAACCGGGCTGAGCCTGCTCGTCCAGGCCCGCGTGCATCTCGACGAACTTCGCACCCAGCGCACGGACTTCCTTCGCACGGCTAACCTTGTCGGCCACACCGATAAGGTCAACCACGATGCCCTTGTTGTGGGCCTTGGCTGCCTTGACCGCACCGGCAATGGTGGAGTCATCAGCGCTACCGAGCACCGTAACCAGGTCCGCGCCGGCCTTGAAAGCGATATCGGCTTCAAGCTCCCCCGCGTCCATGGTCTTCATGTCAGCGAAAACAATCTTGTCCGGGTGGGCTTGCTTCACAGCAGTGACGACAGCAAGCCCGGCAGCCTTGATCAACGGGGTACCCAACTCAATGATGTCNACGTACTCGGCGACCTTGCCGGCCAGTTCGAGAGCGTCTTCGGTCGTGAGAAGGTCCACGGCAACTTGGAGTTTCATGATGATTTATCTTTCTGTAGGGAACTGCAGAGATGGTGATGGAAAAACACGGGCCCCGCCAAACCAGGGACCAGCCAAACCAGGGGCCGGCCAGACCAGGGGCCGGCCAGACCGGGGCCGGTAACCCGGCGGGGTTATACAGGGGGGTTACCGGGGTTATACAGGGGGTTACCGGGGTTATACAGGGGGGGTTATTCGAGGTTGGCGTGCCTGAGCCACAGCTGTTCGGCCGGTTCGTCGGCGTTTTCCCACAGCGACTGGAACAAAGCCTCGGTAGCCAGGAACAACACCTGCTCGAACAGGGAACCGGAATACTGGCGCGAAACACTCGAACCATGATCGGTCTTCTGCGCGGCAGGAATGATCACCAACGCGTCAGCCAGCCCGGCCAGCGGCGATTCCCGATTAGTGGTGAACGCGGCAATCCGCGCCCCGGCCTTCGCCGCGGTCTCCGCGGACTTGACCACACCCGAGGTCGTTCCCGACCCCGAAGCCACCAGCAGCAGATCCCCGGAAGCGATCGCCGGAGTCGTGGTATCCCCGGCAATGTGGACCGTCAAACCCAAATGCATCAGCCTCATCGCGGCCATGCGCAACACCAGACCACTCCGGCCCGCCCCGGCAACGAACACCCGACCCGGCTGACCAAGATGCCCCGCCAGACCGGCCAACTCCTGCACATCAATCTTGGCCGCGGTGTCCGCGATCTCATCCCTGACAAGCGCCAAATTACGCACAATATCACTCGTAGTGCTATACACCGCACGCGTCGCGTTAGCTGTCGGATTCACGATTTGGTCCCTTCGATTCGGCAATCGGCCATAAAGACCGAATGGGTCCTTCTGATTGATATCCATGATCTCGAAGCAAACGGGCAGGGGTAACGCTATTTTCTGACGGTTCTAACTACCCTTAAGGACTGGGGTATGGGGAACAGCCTCCGGTAGACGGTCCGAGCGCGTGAAACGCGCCAGATCCGGCTGCGCCGGTGGTTCCTTGACCAGAATCTCGCCTGAGACAATTCGTGGACACGGCTATTGCCGTGATTGGCCGGGAAGGTGTGGCGTGGGCGACGGGTCTATCGCCGCTACCGGGCTGGTGGTTGCGTGTTGATGGGCATATGGCGGGCCTAACCGAATGTGGAGAAGTTGTGATTGAGTGGAGCATGGCTGCACTCATAGAGGACTATGCGTTGCTATCGGATCTTCAGACGGGGCCTCTTATATCCCGGGACGGCAGTGTGGACTGGCTCTGTTTCCCGCGTTTCGATTCGCCGTCCGTGTTCAGTGGAATTGTGGGCACCGATGAGCATGGCCGCTGGTTGTTGGCTCCGGGCGAATCGGGTGCTGTGGTTGTCGAGCGCTACTATCTTGACTCGACCTTCGTGCTTCAAACCATCTGGGAGACCGGTGGGGGAAGGGTCCTGGTTACCGATTTCATGCCGCTGGGGGATAACGGTTCCTCCCTTATCCGCCGGGTTACCGGTTTGGCGGGCAGCGTTGAGATGCATCAGGAGCTTCGGATCCGCCCGGGATATTCAACGGTCGTGCCTTGGGTGAGTCGTGTCCGGGACAATGCGCCGACGGCGGCGCCGGTCCTGTTGGCGATGGCCGGTCCGGATGCTCTGGCGCTAAGAGGACCTCATCTTCCACAAGCCCATGCGCACGGGCACGAGGGAAAATTCCTCATTTCAGAGGGCGAGAAGGTGGATTTTGAACTAACGTGGTTCCCCTCCCACCGTCCCCTGCCAGCAGCGGTTGACGTTGATGCTGCTCTTGAAGAAGCTACTGAGTACTGGAGCCGTTGGGGAAGCCACTGCCGGCAAGACGGCGCCTATGGGAGTGCGGTGAAACGTTCGTTGTTAGTCCTGCGGGCCCTGACGCATTTTGAAACCGGCGGCATCGTCGCAGCTCCCACGACGTCCCTCCCGGAGGATTTCGGCGGATCACGGAACTGGGACTACCGGTATTGCTGGTTGCGCGATGCGGCCCTGACGCTGGAATCGATGCTGACCCACGGTTATGAAACCGAGGCGCTTCAGTGGCGCAACTGGCTCCTTCGGGCACTGGCCGGCAACCCCGAGCAAATTCAGATCATGTACGGGGTCGGGGGAGAACGGGAACTTCTTGAACGCGAGCTCAACCACCTCCCCGGATATGCGAACTCCAAGCCTGTTCGCATTGGAAATGCGGCCGCTTCACAGTTCCAGGCCGATGTTGTCGGCGAAGTGATGGTGGCATTGGAAAGACTGCGTATGGCCGGAGGCAAAGAAGACCATTTCTCCTGGGCCCTTCAGCGGGCCCTCCTGGGATTCGTCGAAAGACACTTCGATGACAAGGACTTCGGCCTTTGGGAAATGCGCGGCCAGGCACAATACTTCACCCACTCACGAGTGATGATGTGGGCCGCCTTCAACAGCGGGATCCGGGCAGTGCGGATCCACGGACTATCCGGAGATATAACGAAGTGGGAGCATCTGCGTGCCCGGTTGCGCGAAGAGATAATGCGCGAGGGATTCGACCGCAGGATCGACTCCTTTACCCAGACCTACGGCGGAGGCCAAACCGACGCTGCGTTACTCGTCATTCCACAGGTCGGTTTTCTCCCCTACAACGATGAGCACATGCTCGGCACAGTCGCACGGCTGGAAAAAGAACTCCTCACCGACGACGGTCTCTTGCTGCGCTATCGAACAGAGAGCGGCGTTGACGGCCTGGAACCGGGCGAACATCCTTTCCTCGCATGCTCTTTCTGGCTCGTGGAACAATATGCCCGCACAGGCCGTCAGGCCGAGGCAACAATGCTCATGGACAAACTCGTCGGGTTCGCCAACGAGCTCGGCCTGCTCAGCGAAGAATACGCAACGAACGAACGACGGATGGCCGGCAACTTTCCCCAAGCATTCTCACACCTGACCCTCGTCAGAGCCGCCGACGCCATCCACGGCGTCGACCGCCTCAGCCTGGCCGTCAACACAGCAGTTTGATACCTGGCCGGCCAGTGCAATGACCAGGCGCTGGATCAGGGGCGTGGTCTTCCGGACTCGTTCGAGCATGGCCCCGGCAGCAGTTGAATAGTCATCCGCAACATCCCTTCGCTGTACGAACTCAATGGGTATTCTCTCAGCCGGGCCAACAGGGTGTCCTGTGTCAAGGGAACAAACCCTAATCCCTATCAGGGGACAGAACTGTGGAATCCGGAATGCTTCATCAAGTCTTCAGCCGACACCGGTCAAACGCAGCTCGGGTCAAGAACCCAGGACGTAATTGATTCGCCGCGCCCGCGATCGGGCAATGGGCGATCCAGTCGACCCACCCAAAAAGATAGTCTTGACCATCCTGAATTAGCGTATCCCCTACCCGTAAATGGCTGGACGATAGATGCACACCCGACGCAGTTCCCTGCAGAAAGAAGCATCATCATGAAACTCCAAGTTCCCTTGGATCTCGTCACCGTCGAAGACGACGCCCTCGATCTGGCCGGCGAGGCCTATGCCACGGCTGACGACCGGATCTGGATGCACGAGACGGCCCAGAGCTACCTCACACCGCTCACCACGATCGTCGATTCGCATTTCGGCCTCCCGAAGAAGGTGGCGGCATGAACGAGGCAGAGCGGCGTCTCGCGCAAGCCGCGTACCTGCTCCGCAACATGCTCGCCGCAGGCGTGATCGACGTCCCTCAAGTATTGGGAATCCTCGAAGGCAGACCTCAGCTTCTCCTCGTGGAGGAGGGCAAAGCGGCATGAGTGAAAGGACATTGCATGGCTGAGCGAGTCCAGGACCTCCAGCGCAAGCAGAAGCACGGCAAGACCGAACTGCTCCCCTCCTCGGCAGGCTGAACCAGAAGCCGACATCGCCTTCAACGCCTGTGCCGGCCTGGTCACCGTACTCGGGTCCGCCGATGACTATGCCCCTTGCAGACCTTGGTCTCGGCCGGCAGGAGCGTCGGTTCGGGACCCATCAGGTTCTTGCCGAATTCGTCGGACATTAGAAGGTCTTGCCTACCGATCCGGGCTGCTTTGCGGCTTCCACGATCCGGGCAGCCCTGTCTGCCTCCGCCGAAGCGCCCCGGACAAGATTCATCTTGATGACACCATAGGAAACAGCATCCGCGACCTCCTGCTCGGTGGAACCCGAGCCCCTGTGGAACACCGGATTGGAACACCAGATCAAACGGGTTGTCCTTGCCGTTGCCCGGCTTTTAGACGCCGTGGACGTTGCCGAAGGTCGATGCCGTCTTCCTCGCCGCCGACCGTGCCGATTTCAACCTGTTCTGCGATGCCGGGCTGCAATTAGGGTGCCCTCTCCACTCACTGCGAGGATCCCGTCGATACGTTTTGGGCATAGAAAGTCGGGTGGCGTTGAGTTCCCACTCGGCCTGCCCAGAATTCATTCCGCTTTGGCGGAACCCGCGCCGGGTCCACGGGTGGGGTGCTGGTTTAGTTGGTGATTTCGCCGGTGGTTTCGTAGGTGGCGATTTGGCTGATGCGGCGTTCGTGGCGTTCGGCGTTGGTGAATGGTTCGGTGAGGAATGCTTTGATGAGTTCGGTGGCTTCGTGGACGGTGTGTTGGCGTCCGCCGACTGCGACGACGTTGGCGTTGTTGTGTTGGCGGGCGAGTTTGGCGGTGTCCAGGTTCCAGGCCAGGGCTGCGCGGACGCCTTTGACTTTGTTCGCGGCGATTTGCTCGCCGTTGCCTGAGCCGCCGAGCACGATTCCGAGGGCGTCCACGCCTGCGGTTTGGTCGGCCACGACGGCGGTAGCGGCGTTAATGCAGAAGGCCGGGTAGTCGTCTTCGGCGTCGTAGGCTGCGGGTCCGTGGTCTATCATTTCGTAGCCGTGGGCGGAGAGGGTGGTGATGAGGTGGGAGCTTAGTTCCATACCTGCGTGGTCGGTTGCGATGTGAACGCGCATGGGGGTGTCCTTCAGGCTTGCCGGGGTTCGGGGGTGGTTGTTTTGGAGGCGAAGGCGAGTTGGCCTTTGGCCCGGAGTGCCTCGATCGCGTCGGCGGGTGAGGGTTTGCCGTAGACGGCTGATCCGGCCACGAAGACGTTGGCGCCGGCTTCGGCGGCGCGGGTGATGGTTTCCTCGGTGATGCCGCCATCAACTTGGATGGCGACGTTCACTCCGGAGCCCTGGACCGCGGCGCGGGCGCGGCGGATCTTGGGGAGCATGACGTCCAGGAATGCCTGGCCGCCGAAACCAGGCTCTACGGTCATGATCAGGAGCATGTCCAGTTCGGGGAGCATGTCCAGGTAGGGTTCGACCGGGGTGGCCGGGCGCAGTGCCATGCCTGCCTTGGCTCCTCGTGCGCGTAGCTCGCGGGCGAGTTTGATGGGGGCATCGGACGCTTCGACGTGGAACGTGACCGAGTGCAGGCCGGCGTCGGCGAACTGGGGCGCCCACCGGTCGACATTGGAAATCATCAGGTGGGCATCCAGCGGAACGGGACTGACTTTTTGTACCCGCTCCACGACGGGCAGACCGATGGTCAGGTTCGGCACGAAGTGGTTGTCCATGACATCGACGTGAACGGCGTCGGCGTTGCTGATGCGGGCAAGCTCGGCTTCGAGGTTGACGAAGTCAGCCGAGAGGATGCTGGGGTTGATGCAGCAATTCCGGGGTGAACTGGACATGGTGTCTGCCTTTCGGTAGCGGTCAGAGCTTGCAGATGAGGGCATGGAGACTCCGAAGAGTCTCCATGCCTCGGGGCGGGGCGGCGCGGCAGCCCCTGAAGGACACCGGCCGGTCAGCCGGCTTTCCGGGCGGCGGCGAGGGCGCCTTCGACGTCGGCGAGGAGTTCCTTCCAGCTGGCCACGAACTTGTCCAGGCCCTCGGACTCGAGCTGGGCGACGACGTCGTTGTAGGAAATGCCCAGGCCTTCGAGTGCGGTCAGGACGTTGTTTGCTTCCTCGTAGGTGCCCGTGATGGTGTCTCCGGTGACCACGCCGTGATCGAAGGTCGCGTCGAGGGTCTTTTCCGGCATGGTGTTCACGACGTCGGCGGCGACGAGTCCGGTCACGTACAGGGTGTCGGGGTAGGCCGGGTCCTTCACGCCCGTGGAGGCCCAGAGCGGGCGCTGCGGGAGCGCACCGGCTTCGGCCAGGACGGCCCAGCGTTCGGTGGAGAACAGCTCTTCGTAGACCTGGTACGCGAGACGGGCGTTGGCCACCCCTGCCTTGCCCTTGAGGGCCTTGGCTTCCTCGGTGCCCAGGGCGTCCAGGCGCTTGTCGATCTCGGAATCCACGCGGGAGACGAAGAAGGAGGCCACGGAGTGGATCCGGGAGAGATCGTACCCGTTTTCCTTGGCCAGCTTCAGGCCGGACTGGAAAGCGTTGATGACGGCCCGGTAGCGTTCCAGGGAGAAGATCAGGGTCACGTTGACGCTGATGCCCTCGGCCAGGACCGCGGTGATGGCCGCGAGGCCTTCCAGGGTTGCCGGGATCTTGATCAGGACGTTGTCCTTCTCGACCTTTTTGTAAAGCTGCTTGGCCTCGGCGATGGTGCCTTCGGTGTCCCAGGCCAGGCGGGGATCGACCTCGATGGAGACCCGGCCGTCCACGCCCTTGGTCGCGGCTGCGATCGGGGCGAAGAGGTCGCAGGCATCGGCAACATCGGTGGTGGTGATCTCGAAGATCGTCTCTTCAACGCCGGCGCCCTTCGCGGCGAGCCCGGCGATCACGGCGTCGTAGTCGCTGCCGGAGGTGATCGCGGCCTGGAAAATCGAGGGGTTGGTGGTGACACCAACGACGTTCTTCTCGTCGATGAGCTTCTGCAGGCTGCCGCTGGAAAGACGTTCCCGTGAAAGGTCATCCAACCAGATGGACACGCCGGCGGCGGAAAGCTGTGCGGTGGGTGTTGCATCGGTCATGGCTTGTGTTTCTTCCTTCGAAATTGGTGGCAGCTTGCGATGGCGCCGCGGAATGCCTTTCGGGCACTCCGCGGCGCCGGACGCCGTGCAGTGGGGGTGTTAGTTCCCTGCCGCGGCGAGGGAGTCCTTCGCGGCGGCAGCGACTGCTTCTGCCGTGATGCCGAACTCCTGGAACAGGCGCTGGTAGTCCGCCGAGGCACCGAAGTGCTCCAGGCTGACGGAACGGCCGGCGTCACCGACGAATTCCTTCCAGCCCAGGGCCAGTCCTGCCTCGACCGAGACACGGGCCTTCACGGCGGCCGGAAGCACGGACTCGCGGTACGCGGGGTCCTGCTTGTTGAACCACTCCACGCACGGCATGGAGACAACGCGGGTGGCGATGCCCTCGCCCTGGAGCGCTTCGCGGGCCTTCACGGCGAGCTGGACTTCCGAACCCGTGGCGATCAGCAGCACCTGCGCCGGGACCGTGGCACCGTCCCTGGATGCCTCGGCCAGGACGTACCCGCCCTTCGCGACCCCGGCCGGGGAGCCGAACGTGTCACCGTTCGCCGGGCCTTCACCGCGGGCATAGGTCGGGATGTTCTGACGGGTCAGCACGATACCGGCCGGGTTCTCGTGGTTCTCCAGCATGGTCTTCCACGCTATGCCCACCTCGTTCGCGTCACCGGGACGGACCACGTCCAGGCCCGGGATCGCACGGAGGGTGGCGAGCTGTTCCACCGGCTGGTGGGTCGGGCCGTCCTCGCCCAGACCGATCGAGTCATGGGACCACACATAGATCGACGGGACACCCATCAGGGCACCAAGACGGATCGCCGGCTTCTGGTAATCGGAGAAAATCAGGAACGTGCCCGAGAACGCCCGGGTCCGGCCGTGCAGGGAGATACCGTTCACGATCGACGCCGCAGCATGCTCGCGGATACCAAAGTGCAGGACCCGCCCGTACGGGTTGCCCTTCCACGCTCCCGTGGAACGGGACGCCGGAATGAACGACGGGGAACCCTCGATCGTGGTGTTGTTGGACTCGGCAAGGTCCGCCGAACCGCCCCACAGCTCCGGAAGAACCGGACCGATCGCGTTCAGGACCTTCCCGGACGCGGCCCGGGTCGAGACATCCTTGCCCGCTTCGAACACCGGCAGAGCGGCGTCGAGCCCGGCCGGAAGCTTCTTGGCCTCGATCCGCTCCAGCAGCGCAGCACCCTCGGGGTTCCCGGCCTGCCACGCACTGAAAGCCTCATCCCACCGCCCACGGACAGCCGCGCCGCGCTCAACAACCTTACGGGCATGGGCCAGGACATCCTGGTCAACCTCGAAGGACTTGGCCGGGTCAAAGCCCAGGACCTCCTTCAGGGCCGCGACTTCCTCGGCACCCAGGGCCGAACCATGGATCCTGCCCGTGTTCTGCTTCTTCGGGGCCGGGTAACCGATAATGGTCCGCAACGAAATGATCGAGGGCTTGGAAGTCTCCGCCTTCGCGGCCAGCAAAGCCGAGTACAGCTCCTGGACGTCCTCGACGTATTCACCCGTCCGGGTCCAGTCCACCCGCTGGGTGTGCCAGCCGTACGCCTCGTAACGCTTGAGCACGTCCTCGGTAAACGCGATGTCCGTGTCGTCCTCGATCGAGATGTGGTTCTCGTCATAGACCACCACGAGGTTGCCCAGCTCCTGATGCCCGGCCAGGGAAGAAGCCTCCGAGGTCACGCCTTCCTGAATATCACCATCGGAAGCAATGACCCAGATCGTGTGGTCGAACGGGCTCTCACCGGCAGGAGCATCAGCATCGAACAAACCCCGCATCCGGCGCTGGGAATACGCAAAGCCCACCGAGGACGCCAGACCCTGGCCCAACGGACCCGTAGTGATCTCCACACCCGCCGTGTGCTTGTATTCCGGGTGCCCCGGAGTCAACGAACCCCACGTACGCAACGCCTTAAGATCATCCAGCTCCAGACCATAACCGGAAAGGAACAACTGAATATACAAAGTCAACGACGAGTGCCCCGGCGACAGAATGAACCGGTCACGACCCAGCCAAGCAGGATCACGCGGGTCATGACGCATCAACTTCTGGAAAAGAAGATACGCAGCCGGCGCCAGGCTCATCGCCGTGCCCGGATGACCATTACCAACCTTCTCCACCGCATCAGCAGCCAAAACCCGGGCAGTATCCACCGCAAGCCGGTCCTCGGACGTCCACTCAAGCGTCCCCGCCTCAGGATCTAACAAGCCACGCACCGCATTTACTGTCGGATTCACGATTAATCCCTTTCGATTGCCTCAACGGCCCATAACGACCGAACGGATGCTTCTATTGCTACCCATAATCCCGAATCAAACGGGTAGGCGAAACACTGATTTCTGACGGTTATTACTACACTTTTGGACCGGCGGGACGCATTCGCCCCGAGGCTGTCCCGCGTGGATTTGCTTTGGCAGCGGCACCATAAGACTCGCCAATACACGGGGGCTTCCAGCTGCTGAAATCCCGTATTTCAACGCCAATAATGGCCATTCGATCAAACTAACGGTGTCGGTTCTGCAGGCCGGTTGCGCCGGTTGGTCCAGCGTGCGCCCCCGGAGGTACCCGATCCATTGTCCAATGGCGCTTCCAGGCCGCAATGGAGCTCCTTGCCGAAACGCCGCGTCCGCCGGAGCAAAGAAGCTCTCCGGCAGCAGCAGTGACCGGCGTGTCCGCGCCGGTGATTACCGGATCATCGATGAGATCCGGGATGCCCAACTGATCGTCCGGGTGCTCGCCATGGGACCTCGGCGGGACAGCTAGAAGCGCTAGACGCGGGGGATCCCCGGCAAGCCTCCCGGGACTTCGAGCGGGTCGCGGCGGGCGCCGGCGATCGGCTGCGGGGAGGATCGGTTTCGGTGAGGTGTACGCCGCGCACTTGAGGGGCACGTTACCGCGCGCACTCCGCCGAGGCTACCTGGCGTAAGGCCGCGTTTAAGTGGCCAAATTAGCCCTTCTGGCCCGCGAATTCCAGTCACATGCAAGCAACTCCCATCTTTCGGTGAATAACAACACAAAAGTTTGACGAAAAGGTAAACCTAAGTAAGGCTTGCCTTTGTTTACTCGTGAAGCAAGCCCAGTGTCTCAACCCCGAAAGAAGGAAACCGACATGACGTCGCCCAGTGTCGAAACCGGTGTCGAAGACCGGACTGAACCGGACAAGGATTTCGGCTCCAGCGTTGAGCTGGCCCTTGCGGCCACCAACCAGCTTTTCAATGCCCGAAATTCGCCGAGGTACGTCGCCCAGGTGCTGCAGGGGGTCAACGTGGTCGCCACCAAGGTGCAGCGGACTGCCCGGCCGTTCACCGGCGTCGGGCATGCCGAGATGGCGGCCCGGGTGGCCGCCGTCGAGCTTGAACGACCGTTGCCGGACACCGCCGCCGCCCTCGAGGAGCTCGACGAGCTCTACCTCCAAGACGCCATCTATTTCCACGACGCCCGCTATGCCGCGCATTTGAACTGTCCGGTGGTGATCCCGGCGCTGCTTGGCGAAGCCGTGCTATCGGCAGTGAACTCCTCCATGGACACGTGGGACCAAAGCGTTGGCGCCACGATGATCGAGCGCCGCCTGATCGACTGGACCGCGGAACGGCTTGGCTTCGGCAACGACGCCGACGGTGTGTTCACCTCGGGCGGCAGTCAGTCCAATTTCCAGGCCCTCCTGATCGCCCGCAACCACGCAGTGGCCAAGCTGCGGGCCGAAATCGGCGAGTCGCGGTTGCCGGCGCTCCTCGAGCGCCTGCGGATCCTTACTTCCCTGGATAGTCATTTCAGCATCCGGAAGGCGGCGTCGATGCTGGGTCTGGGCTTCGATGCCGTCATCACGGTGCCGACCAGTGCGGATCACCGCATGGATCCTTCCGCTTTGGCGGCCGCTTTGGCGGAAGCGCACGACGCCGGGCTGGTGCCCATGGCTGTTGTGGCCACCGCCGGGACCACTGACTTCGGGGCCGTAGACCCGCTCGCGGAACTCGCTGCTTTGGCTCATGCCTACGATTCCTGGCTGCATGTCGATGCTGCATACGGCGGTGGCCTGCTCGTTTCGAACCGTTACCGGCACCTCCTCGAGGGCACTCGTCTGGCCGACTCCGTGACGGTGGATTACCACAAGACCTTCTTCCAGCCGGTGAGCTCCAGTGCTGTGCTACTCCGCGTTGGCGCCATGATGCGGCACGTCACGTATTACGCCGATTACTTGAATCCGGAGAGCGCCGCCCTGGCTGAAATCCCCAACCAGGTGGACAAGAGCATCCAGACCACGCGTCGCTTCGACGCCTTGAAGCTTTGGCTGACTCTGCGCATCATGGGTGCTGACGCCATCGGCGCGCTCTTCGACGAAGCGATCGACCTGGCAGGACGCGTCGGATTCCTGCTAGCGAACGATCCGGACTTCGAGCTTGCGGCGAAACCGTGTTTGAGCACCCTTGTTTTCCGCTACCGCCCCGTCGTCGGGGGAAGCGCCCTCGCCGAGGGTGCCAGCGACGTCCTCAACCCCGCCATTCGAGCCGCGATCTTCGACTCCGGAGAGGCCGTCGTCGCCGGAACCACGGTGGCTGGCCGCCACTATTTGAAGTTCACCCTGCTCAATGCCGAGGCGACCCTCGGTGATATTCGGGAAATCGTCGAGCTCATCCGGCGGACAGGCGCAGGCCTGCTCGCGGATCAGCCGGCCGAGCAGGCACGGGCGGCGGCATGAGCGCCCCCGAAAGCACCCCCGAACTCAGGGGCAAGATCTACGACGTCGCCGGCATCGGCGTCGGGCCCTTCAATCTGGGCCTTGCCGCGCTCAGTGCGCCGCTGGACGGGCTCGAGTGCGTATTCCTCGAGCGCAGGGAATCCTTCGACTGGCATCCGGGCATGATGCTGGAGCCCGCGCACCTGCAGGTCCCGTTCCTGGCCGACCTTGTGACAATGGCAGATCCCACGTCAAAGTACTCGTTCTTGAACTTCCTCAAACAGACCGGGCGACTGTACCGCTTCTACATCCGGGAGAACTTCTACCCGCTGCGGGCCGAGTTCAACCAGTACTGCCAGTGGGTGGCCGGGCAGCTGCCCTCGATACGTTTTGGCACGGATGTGCTAGATGCGACGTACGACGACGGCGTGTACCAACTTTCGCTCCAAGGTCCCGCCGGCGCCGAGGTGCTTCGCGCCAGGCGGCTGGTCCTGGGCACGGGAACATCGCCTTACCTTCCGGAGGCGTGTGCCGGCATCGTTGACGGCGGCGGACTTGTCCTCCACAACGCCGACTACCTGTCGAGGAAGAGTCAACTCCAGTCCAAGCGCAGCATCACCATCGTTGGCAGCGGCCAGAGCGCGGCCGAAATCTACTTTGAGCTCCTCCAAGAGATGGACGGGTGCGGCTACCAGCTGAACTGGGTCACCCGCTCGGGCAGGTTCTTCCCCCTGGAGTACACCAAGCTCACACTCGAGATGACCTCGCCGGAGTATGTGGACTACTTCCATTCCCTGCCGGGCGAGCAGCGCGATTCGCTCATCAGCAGCCAGAAGAACCTGTACAAGGGCATCAACTCGGAGCTGATCGACGCCATTTACGATCTCCTCTACGCGAAGAGCCTTTCCGGAATGGTGGACACCCGGCTTCACACGCACTCAAGCCTGGTGGCCGCGGAATGGAACCCTGCCGCGGGTATACACACGCTGCAGCTACACCATGGAGAGCAGGGGCGCGACTACTCCTTGGAGTCCGAGGCGGTAGTCCTTGCCACGGGATACTCCTACAAGGAGCCGGTGTTTCTCTCGGGAATCCAGGACCGCATCCGGCGCGACCCCAGCGGCCGCTTCGATGTCGCACGGAACTACGGCATCGGCGTTGAGCCCGGCGAAATTTTCGTCCAGAACGCGGAGCTTCACACCCACGGCTTCGTCACTCCCGACCTGGGCATGGCCGCGTACCGCAACTCCCGCATCCTGCGCGAAATTACCGGCCGCGAAGTTTATCCCGTGGAACGCAACATCGCGTTCCAGCAGTTTGGAGCACCCGTTCCGGCGTCGGCACCTGCCAGAGTTCCCGCGGAGGCCAGCGCGTGACGTTTACTTTCCGTCCCGTCGATCCGGCCGCCGATGCACTTCTCCTCCACAGCTGGGTGAGCGCGGCGCGTGCGCGCTTCTGGGGCATGGTGTCCGCAACAGTCCAGGACGTTGCGGAGGAGTACACGCGCATCGCTGACAGCGGTCACCATCAAGCCTTCCTGGGGCTCGACGGCGGCGTCCCCGCGTTCCTGATGGAAAGGTACCGGCCCGAGGAGTCGCCTTTGGCCAGCGTCTACAACGTGCAGCCGGGCGACACCGGAATGCACCTCCTGGTGGCCGCGCCCGCCGGTCCTTCGATTCCCGGGTACACCACCTGCGTGATGCAGTCCGTCATGGCGCACCTCTTCGAAGATCCCGGGACGGCACGCATCGTGGTGGAACCGGATGCCCGAAACCACAAGATCCACCTCCTCAACCAACGCGTGGGCTTCCGCGCCAGCTGCCTTGTGACGCTTCCCGCCGTCGAGCAGGCACCGGGCTGTACCGAAGCCCACCAGCCCGAAACCCGCAAGGAAGCGCTGCTGAGTTTCTGCACGCGCGCCGATTTCCACGCGACCCTGACACCCATCCTCGCTGCCAATGCAGCGGAAACCGAAGGAGAACAGCGATGACCAGCATTCCTGACGAGACAATGCCCGCCGATCAGTCCACTGCCCACCTGAACCCGGAACGTTGGGCCATCGCCAATCGACATCTGGTCCGCAAAGCGCTCGCTGAGTTTTCGCACGAACGCATCCTGACCCCGGAGCTGCTGGAACCGGAGCTGATGGAACCCGAGCTGATCCGTGAAGACGGCGTCGGCCTCTATAGCCTAGCCAGCGACGACGGCACCGTTGAGTACCGCTTTCGTGCCCGGATCCTGGAGCTCGATCATTGGTCGATTGTCGCGGAATCCATGGTGCGGATCGAGCTCGGAGCCGCGGAAGGCGCCCCCGGGCTGCCCCTGGATGCGTTGGCCTTCATCACGGAATTCCGTGACACCCTTGGCATCCGGGAGGAGATCCTGCCCGTCTACCTTGAGGAAATCAGCAGCACGCTGGCGAGCCACGCCTACAAACAGGGTGCCGGCCGCAGCTCAATGGACCTTGTTGCAGGGGTTTCCGGCGGCTCGGACCCTGCGGCCGACTTCCAAGCGATTGAACAGAGCATGAGCGAAGGGCATCCGTGCTTCGTTGCCAACAACGGCAGGCTCGGCTTCGGCATCTCGGACTACCACTCGTTCGCCCCGGAAACCGGCGCCGCCGTGCAACTCCAATGGATCGCGGTCCACCGGAGCAAAGCCGTGTTCACCTCAAGGGCGGGCTTGGATTACCGGACCCACTTCGAAACCGAACTCGGTGCCGCCACGCTGGCCGGCTTCGACGCGGAGCTGCTGGCCAGGGGCGTGGAGCCGGAGGACTACTTCCTCATGCCGGTGCATCCCTGGCAGTGGGACAACAAGCTCAGCGTGACGTTCGCGGCAGAAATCGCCCAGCGCCACATCGTCCACTTGGGTACGGGGGAGGACGTTTACCAAGCGCAGCAATCCATCCGGACGTTCTTCAACACCACCGCGCCGGAGAAGTCGTACGTCAAGACCGCGATGTCGGTGCTGAACATGGGCTTCATGCGGGGTCTCTCGCCGGAGTACATGAGAGCCACTCCGGCGATCAACGATTGGCTCCAGCAACTCATTGCCGATGACCAGGAGCTTCAGGACCGGGGCCTGGCCATCATCCGTGAGGCCGCAGCCATCGGTTACCACAACCATTACTACGAGGCTGCTTCGGCGAAGGGTTCCCCGTACCGGAAGATGCTGTCGGCCCTGTGGAGGGAGAGTCCGCTTCCCTTGCTCAAGGAGGGTCAGCAGTTGGCAACCATGGCTTCCCTGCTGCACGTCGATGCGGACGGCGTGTCAATGGTCTCCGCCTTGATCCGGCGCTCGGGACTGGCTCCGGCCGAGTGGCTGCGCAGCTATTTCGAGGCCTATCTCGTGCCCGTGGTCCATTTCCTCTATGGATACGAACTCGCGCTCATGCCGCACGGCGAGAACGTCATCCTGGTGCTGGAAGACGGCGTGCCGGTACGGGCGATCATGAAGGACATCGGCGAGGAAATCGTGGTGATGGGGGAGCGGTTGCACCTTCCGGACGAGGTATCGCGCATCAAAGCCGAGATCCCTGCCGAAGAAATGGTACTGACCGTCTTCACCGACGTTTTCGACTGCATCTTCCGTTTCCTCGCCGCGCTCCTTGTAGAGGACGGGACAATCAGCGAGGACGAATTTTGGGCGACGGCCGCCGCCGTCGTGCGTGAATACCAAGCGCGCCATCCGGAGCTGGCGGAGCAGTTCGCCATGCACGATCTCTTCGCGCCCGACTTCGAGCTTTCCTGCCTGAACCGCCTGCAGCTGCGCAACAACCAACACATGCTGGACCTCGCGGATCCGTCCGGTGGCCTCCAGATAGCAGGGCGGCTCGCCAACCCGAAGTTCGTGTAGGCCACTTCGGCCCAGACTCGGCGTCAACGGGACTAGTCTGGGCGCATGACAACTCGAGCCAACGAACTCACTGCCTTGGTCACCGGCGCTACTGCAGGGCTTGGGGCGGAATTCGCCCGCCAACTGGCCGAATCCGGCCACCACCTCGTGCTCGTCGCCCGCGACGAAGCGCGGCTGCGGGCAACCGCCGAGATGCTTGAACGGGACTTCAGTATCTCGGCGGAGGTTCTGCCAGCCGACCTGACCTCCGACGTCGGGGTTGCGGCTGTGGCGGACCGCTTGCGGGACGCTTCGCGGCCGGTGGATGTGCTGGTCAACAACGCCGGAATCGGGCTGCTGAAGTCCTTCGAACAGAACGATGTGGAAGACGAAAAGCGGCACCTGCGGCTGCACGTCCAGACGCCCATGGAGCTGTGCCATGCGGCCTTGGGAGGCATGCTGGCGCGCCGGACCGGCCGGATTGTCAACGTCGCCAGCGTTGCGGCCTTCGCGAACCGGGGCAGCTATTCGGCAGCGAAGGCCTGGCAAGTGAGCTTCAGCCGTTGGGCGAACACGGCCTATGCCGGCAACGGTGTGAAGGTCACGGCCGTGTGCCCGGGTTTCACGCACACCGAATTCCATGACCGCATGGGCATGGACAAGTCGGTCGCTCCGCGCTTCTTGTGGCTGAAGGCCGAACGCGTTGTCCGGGAAGGGTTGGAAGACAATGCAAAGGGTAAAGGCGTTTCCATCCCCACCAAGCGGTACAAGGCGATCACAGCCGTCATGCGTTTCCTGCCGGCGAAGCTTACCTCCGGTCCACCCCGCCTCCCCGCAAAGTAAGCCAGCTCCGTGAGGCAAACCGCGGAGCCTGGACCAGCACTACCACCGCAATCCCGATCACGGCTCCCACGAAAGTCTCCACTCCGCGTTCCAGGACCAGCACGCCCGGATCTGTGGGGACCGTCAGTTGGGTCATGAGCAAGATGACCGGGGTGAAGAACACCATGGCCCAACCGTAGTGCCGGGCCATGAACAGCTCCGTGGGGAACTGGAAAGCGATCACCAGCAGGGCGAGGATGGTCGTCGTTTGTCCGGGGAAGTAATGCAGCGGCGATAGGGGACCGGGGAAGAGTACGACGGCGACAATCGCCAAGCCAAGGAACGTCCCTACGATGCGGTGGATGCCGCGGTGTAGCCGGCTTGGCATATCGGCTCCGGCCAGCGGAACAGCGGCCGAGGCCATGGCCCAGTGGGGGTGTCCGCTGCCGGTGAGCACTCCGCAGGCTCCGGCCGCGCCGACGGCGAGCACGTACCGGGCCGCGTGTATCCCGGCGGCCTGGCGGAGCTTCACGCTGAATGCCGGAATGTCCCGGATGGCGCCTCGTTCCCATATCCGGTGCCGGAACCAACCGGCAAAACCCACCACCATCGAGAATGTTGCTGATGCTGCGCAGATCAAGACGGCGGCAAAGAACGGGATATGCGCTGGAACGGAGGCACATGCTCCTAGCGCCAGGATCCCGAAGAACGGACCGTTCGGCTTGAGCCGTACTTTGTCCGAGAACAATGAACCCGCGCCTGCCAAGATCGATTCGACCGCTACGAGGCCCCATGAATGAATATGGGAGACGGACAAGAAAGTGCCCACGGAGACCGCGGCCAAGAGCACCGCGGCGGCCTGGGCCTGGTGCTTGAGCCGCAATTGGTGCGACTCGGCACGGCCGTACATGCCTGTCAGGGCGCCGAAGACTGCGTAGATGATGAGGTCCGGCCGCCCGAGCGCGAGAAGCACCAATGCTGGCACCGCGACGCTCAGTGCGACCCGGACCGCGGCGAGGTGATCGTTGCTTGCCGGTGGGACCGCATGGAGGGCGCGGGCATGGGCCATGATTGATCGCATCGGACACCACCAATCATTTCAGCCGATCAATCGGAAGGTATCAACACCCCACGATCCGTGCCATTAGCTGGGTCACAACGTTGCTTTGTGTTGCGGGACCCAACTAGCTCGCATTTGATGTCGTTATGAGCCCCCATAGCGTCAACAATTGCGAGCCAGTTGGGTCGGTGGGGCGCGTCATCGAAGTGACGGCGGGAAGCAGGCCAGCGCCGTGGACAGGGCAGCTTGCAATCCCTCCGAGAGGGGACGTTTCCGGTGTTGTTCGGAAAGGATTTCGACGCCCCACGGCCCTTTGAAGCCGATGGCTTGCAGCGTTTTGATGAATCCGGTCACATCCTGGTCTCCCTCTCCACAAAGACGTCGATTGTCTCGGGTGTCTTCGAAGAGCGTTCCCCTGATTTCGGCGTCGGCGTCATTGAGTTCCACGCCGAAGACCTGGTCTGCGGTGAGGCTATGGGACAGCTCCTCCAAGCTCGTTCCGGCACGGAAGACATGCCAATAATCAACCACCAAACCGCATGCCGGCAGGTCAACAGAGCGCATGAGTTCCGCGGCCGCGGGTACCGAGCCGACCATGGAGAACGGCATGGGCTCGAGAGCAATACGCGTCCCCCTCTTTGCGGCCTCCGTTGTCAGGCGTCGCAGTGGCTCCACCAAGAAATCAAGATCATCCAGGGGTTCGCTGAACGCCGTTCCCACTTTGATGAAGCGCGCCCCCAGTGTCTCGGCGGCGTCGAGGAGCAGCTCGAACTGCGGCCTCCACTCAGGGGCACTGGAGTCGTTCCACCAGTTGGTGAGTAACTCGACTTCGACATGGCGGAAGCCTGCTTGGTCGATGAGTTTCCTGAGTCCAGAGAAACCGATGGTGTCCTTCGTGGTGACAAGGTCGTCGTACGCCAATCCGAACCCTGTCCATCCGGTAGCGGCGATCGTGTCCAATCGCTCGCCGATAGGGATAGGACTTGTCTCGGGGTTGTTCAACGGGGCGATATTCCCTGCGCTGGTCCAGCAGGTCGCGATCAGTTCGGGGGTGCGTGAATGCGGCATTGTTCTCCTCGCGACGGTGCGCGGCTAGTTGGAGCAGTCGGGGGAAATCCGTCAACCACTCAATTGGAACGCTCCATTGACAATTGGTCAAGCATTGATTTAGCGTTGGAGCGTTCCACAATGCGATGTGGATCACATTCGTTCGTAGCAGATGGTTCCGTCCTCCCACCATGTCTTCGAAGGCACAGCAACGGGGTTCGACGGTCGAAGTACGCGACATCAAAGGAGATCTCACGTGGCAAAGTTCAATTGGCGGCGGGGCGCAGTAGCCCTTGCCGTAGTACCGCTTCTGGCCCTGGCAGCATGCTCAAGCGGGGGCGGCAAGCCGGCCGACACCGCCAACGCCGCGGGTGGTGGGCAGGCGGCAAGCACTCCCCGGATCAAGGTAGCGCTGATTACTCACGCCGAGGCTGGCGACACGTTCTGGGACATCGTGCGCAAGGGGGCGGAGGCCGCGGCAGCGAAAGACAACGTTGAGGTTCTTTACACGAGTGACGCCGATGCGGGCCGCCAGTCCCAGCTGGTGCAGCAGGCCATCGACCAGAAGGTTGATGGGATCGCGGTCACCATTGCGAACCCGGGTGCCATGAAGGATGTGCTGAAGAAGGCCACCGACGCAGGCATCCCGGTGGTGAGCTTCAACGCCGGCGGGGACGTCTCCGCGCAGATGGGGGCGTTCACCCACTTCGGCTCCAACGAGACCCTGGCTGGCGAGGCGGTCGGCGCCAAGCTGGCGGGGGACGGTTACAAGCACCCGATCTGCGTGATCCAGTCACAAGGACAGGTGCAACTCGAACAGCGGTGCGCGGGTGTGAAGACGAAGGTGCCCGGCACGGAGATCCTTTATGTCAACGGGGCCGATATGACGGCAGTGCAGTCCACCGCGACGGCGAAGCTCCAAGCCAGCAAGGATGCTGACGTGATCGTCGGGCTCGGCGCCCCCATCACTTTGACCGTTATCAAAGCCGTGGCAGATGCCAACAGCCAGATCAAGGTGGCCAGCTTTGACCTGAACCCTGCGCTGGCGCAGGCGATCAACGATGGCAAGGTCCTGTTCACGGTGGACCAGCAGCCGTGGCTCCAGGGCTACATGTCCATTGACGCAATCTGGCAGAACAAACTTGGTGGTTTCAAGATCGGTGGCGGCCAGCCCGTCCTCACGGGCCCGACGATCGTGGACAAGTCCAATATTTCCGATGTGCTGAAGTTCGTTCAGCAGGGCATCCGCTAATCCGATGACGGTTCAGCTCGCGCGGCATAACTTTTCCTTGCCGCGCGAGCTGACAGAGAAGGAAGTGTGTTCCATGTCTTTAGTTACTGCCCCGGCGCCCGCGCCGATCAAGGATGAGCGGGTTGGGCAACGCAATCCGTTCCAGAAGTTTTTGGCGAGGCCTGAAGTGGGTGCCTTGGTGGGGGCTGTGGTTTTGTTTGTTTTCTTTGCTTCGGTCTCGGGTACGTTCACGCAGCCGAATGCTTTGGCGACGATCCTTTATGGGTCTTCGACGATCGGGATCATGGCGGTGGGGGTGTCGTTGTTGATGATTGGTGGTGAGTTCGATCTTTCCACTGGTGTGGCTGTGATTTCCTCGGCCCTGACGGCGTCGTTGTTCAGCTGGTATTTCTCGATGAATGCCTGGGTCGGGGTGGTGCTGGCGCTGGTGGTTTCGTTGGGCATTGGTTTCATCAACGGTTGGATTCTGGTCAAGACGAAGCTTCCGTCCTTCATTGTGACGTTGGCGACGTTTCTGATGCTTACGGGCCTGAATCTGGCCTTGACGCGGCTGATCGGGGGGTCGGTGTCGTCTCCGTCGATTTCGAAGCTGGATGGTTTTGATTCGGCGCATGCGGTGTTTGCTTCCTCGATCAGTATCGGCGGGGTCGAGGTGAAGATCACGGTGTTCTTCTGGGTCATCCTGGTCGCGATCGCGTCGTGGGTGCTGTTGCGCACGAAGGTGGGGAACTGGATCTTCGCGGTGGGCGGGGACGCGAACGCGGCCCGTGCCGTGGGGGTGCCGGTGACCAGGACGAAGATCGGGTTGTTCATGGCGGTGGGGTTCTGCGGCTGGGTCCTGGGCATGCATAACTTGTTCGCGTTCGATGCTGTGCAGTCCGGTGAGGGTGTGGGCAACGAGTTCCTGTACATCATTGCCGCGGTGATCGGCGGCTGCCTGCTCACGGGTGGTTATGGTTCGGCGGTGGGCGGGGCGATCGGTGCGTTTATTTTCGGGATGGCGAACAAGGGCATTGTGTATGCGCAGTGGAACCCGGACTGGTTCAAGTTCTTCCTGGGCCTGATGTTGCTGCTGGCCACCATCGTGAACCTCATCGTCAAACGTCGTGCAGAGCTTAAGTAAAAGGGGTTAGGGAAAATGAATGCCAAACAGATCGATCAGCAGACCCTGCTCCGGGACGAGAAGGACCCGCTGACCCACACCCCCGTGCATCTGCTCTCCCTGGACGGGGTGGGCAAGCACTACGGGAACATCATCGCCCTGCGGGACGTGACGATGGCCGTGGACAATGGCCGGGTCACTTGCGTGCTGGGGGACAACGGCGCGGGCAAGTCCACGCTGATCAAGATCATCGCGGGCCTGCACCAGCACGATGAAGGCACCCTGCACGTCATGGGCGATGAGCGGAAGTTCAACTCGCCCCGGGACGCCCTGGATGCCGGCATCGCCACGGTCTACCAGGACCTGGCCGTGGTGCCGTTGATGCCGATCTGGCGGAACTTCTTCCTCGGTTCGGAACTGACCTCCGGGTTCGGGCCGTTCAAGTCCATGGATGTCCAGAAGATGAAGGACATCACGCTGAAGGAGCTGGCTGCGATGGGCATCGACCTGCGCGATGTGGAACAGCCCATCGGTCAGCTTTCCGGCGGTGAACGCCAATGCGTCGCGATCGCCCGGGCCGTGTACTTCGGGGCGAAGGTGTTGATCCTGGACGAACCCACCGCCGCGCTGGGAGTCAAGCAGTCCGGCGTCGTGCTCCGCTACATCCTGCAGGCCCGGGACCGGGGTCTGGGCGTCATTTTCATCACCCACAACCCGCACCACGCCTTCCCCGTCGGTGACCGGTTCCTGCTGCTCAAACGCGGCAAGTCCATCGGCTACTACGACAAAAAGGACATCACCCTGGACGAACTCACCGCCCAGATGGCCGGCGGCGCGGAACTGGCAGAACTCGCCCACGAACTCGAACAACTCGGCGGACACACCCAAGCCCTCAAAGAAGTCCAAGCCGAAGTCGCCGAAGTCGCTGACGCGGCATACGAAAGCAACGCCAAGCGCCACTGAGCGCAAAAGTTCACAACCTGATGGAGCAACCATGGAAATGCTAATAGCTGGAAACTGGCGTGGCGCCGCCGACGGCAGGACCGAGGAAGTCCGCTCGCCTTTCGACGGCCGGACGATCGACACGGTTCCCGTGGCGACGGTCCAGGACGCCCAGGCCGCTCTTGACCGGGCCGAGATCGGCGCCCACCTGCAAAGGACTACGCCAGCCCATGTCCGCGTCGATATCCTTCTGCGCGCCGCCGCCCTCGCGGATGAACGCGCCGAGGACATCGCCCAGACCATTAGCGCCGAAACCGGTAAGCCCATCACGGAAGCCCGCGGCGAGGCCAGCCGCTCGGGGAACATCATTCGCCTCGCCGCCTACGAGGGAAGCCAGCTGTACGGCTCCACCCTTCCGCTGGACGCAAACGCCGGGACAGGTTTGGACAAGATCGGCTTCACCTTGCGGCAGCCGGTGGGCATCGTGGTCGCGATCACGCCGTTCAACTACCCCGCACTGCTGGTGTTGCACAAGATTGCACCCGCGCTGGCAGCCGGTAACGCCGTCGTGCTCAAACCCGCCCGCGCAACGCCGCTGACAGCGCTGAAGCTGGCGCAGTGCTTCGTCGACGCCGGCCTGCCGGCCGAAGCGCTGTCCGTTATCACCGGACCCGGCAGCTCCCTGGGCGACGTCCTCGTGACCGATCCGCGGGTCCGCAAGGTCTCCTTCACCGGTTCCACGAGCACCGGAACGCACATCAGTTCGATCGCGGGAGTGAAGAAACTGTCCCTCGAGTTGGGGGCCTCATGCCCGGTGATCATCCTGCCGGACGCGGACCTTGAACTCGCCGCGACCGCGGTGGCTGCCGGCGGCTACGTCAACGCCGGGCAGGTGTGCATCTCCGTGCAGCGGGTCATCGTTGACCACCGTGTCGAGAAAGACTTCCTGGACGCGCTGGTTCCCAAGGTCGAAGCCATCGCCATCGGAAACCCCAAGGAAGAGGACACAAAGCTTGGTTCGCTGATTTCCGAAGAGGAAGCCTCACGCGTCCACACGTCTATCCTTGAGGCCCGCCATTCGGGCGCCCGTGTCCTCACCGGCGGTGAGCGCGACGGCGCCGTGGTGACTCCCGCCGTCGTCGCCGGCGTCGATCCGCGCTCGCCGCTGAGCCGGAACGAACTGTTCGGCCCCGCCGTCGCCGTCTCCTCGGCGCAAGACATGGAAAGCGCCATCGCCATGGCCAACGACAACGAATACGGCCTGGGCGCCGGCATCTTCACGAGCGACGTTGCCGGAGCGGTGCAGGCCATGCGGCAGATCGACGCCGGCAACATCCACATCAACTGGTCTCCGCTGTGGCGGGCCGATCTCATGCCGTACGGCGGTTTGAAAGGCAGCGGGATCGGCAAGGAAGGCGTTCGCTCCGCCGTCCAGGAAATGACCGAAGAGAAGACGGTCGTCCTGCACGGACGCCCCTGGTAACGACGACAACGGGAATAAGGCAATGACCACACCATCGCAGACCATCAGGCTCACCACCGCACAAGCGGTCATCAAGTACCTCTCCGCGCAGTATTCGCTCGCCGACGGCGTCCGCCGCCGCTTGGTCCCCGCAGGCCTTGGCATCTTCGGCCACGGCAACGTGGCGGGCCTGGGACAGGCATTGGACGAATTTGCCGACGATATGCCGTTCATCCAAGGCCGGCACGAGCAGTACCTGGCGCACATCTCCACCGCCTATGCCAAAGCGAGCCGCCGCCAGGCAGTCCTCGCGGTCACGGCATCCATCGGGCCGGGCGCGCTCAATCTTGTGACCGCCGCCGGCCTGGCAACGGTCAACCGGATCCCCTTGCTGCTCCTGCCCGGTGACACCTACGCCACCCGGCACCAGGGCCCGGTGCTGCAGCAATTGGAACACCCCACCGAGGCTGACGCCACGGTCAACGACGCCTTCCGGCCCGTATCCCGTTTCTTCGACCGGATCAACCGCCCGGAGCAGCTCCTGACGGCACTCCCGCAGGCAATGCGGGTGCTCACCAGTCCCACGGACACCGGCGCCGTGGTCCTTTCGCTGCCGCAGGACGTGCAGTCCCATGCCTACGATTTCCCGGCCGAATTCTTCGAGCCGCGCGATTGGAAGATCCGGCGGCCGCTGCCGGACCTGGAAGAGGTCGACGACGTCGCCCGGCTCATCCGTTCGGCTGAGCGTCCGGTGATCATCGCCGGCGGCGGCATCCACTACTCCGACGCCCACGCCGCGTTGGAGGCGCTGGCGGGACAGATCGGGATTCCCGTGGTGGAAACCTTCGGCGGCAAGGGCGCCGTTACCAAAGACGAATGGTGGCAAGTGGGCGGCGTCGGGCTGGAAGGCAACTTCGCGTCCAACACCCTGGTCAAGCAAGCCGACCTGGTCCTGAGCGTCGGCACGCGCCTCACCGACTTCGCCACCGGCTCCCAGTCGATCTTCGAAAACCCGGACGTCCGATTCGCGGCCTTGAACATCGTGGATGCCGATACCCGCAAGCAAGGTGCTACCGGCATCCTCGCGGACGCCCGCCTGGGGTTGGAAGCACTTGCCCGCACCCTGGAAGGTCACAGCACCAGCGAGGCGTGGCAGGAAACGGTCCACGCCGAGAAGGCAAAGTGGGCCCCCATCCGCTCGCAGTGGCTCGACGCCGACACCGCCTACCGTCCGGAAGACCACCCTGACGCCCCGGTCACCGGTGCTGTCCTGACCCAGCCGCAGTTGATCGGACTCATGCAGGAACACGCCCGCTCCGGCGACACCATCATCGCTGCGGCCGGGGGACCTCCCGGTGACCTGCAAAAGGTGTGGGATGCAACGGGCAACCGCAACTGCCACCTGGAATTCGGCTTCTCCTGCATGGGCTACGAAATCGCGGCCGGGATGGGCGTCCGCCTGGCGGAGGGCAACAACGACAACCGCGTGGTTACCTTCATCGGCGACGGTACCTTCCTCATGGCACCCACCGAAATCCTCACCGCCGCCCAGGAAGGGCTGAACGTCACGATCGTCGTCTCCGAGAATCACGGCTACCAGGTCATCCACCGCCTCCAGATGAACCGCAGCGGCAAGGAATTCGGCAACGAGTTCCGCTACCGCACCACCGGCGGTAGTGTCGCCGTCGTAGACGCCCCCAAGGCGCGGCTGGATGGCGACTACCTCAGGGTGGACCTGCGACAGATCGCCGAGGGACTTGGCGCACTCGCTATCCGCGCCACCACCGCGGCAGAGGTCCGGGAAGCATTGGCCGCCACGCGCGACACGGCAGGACCGGTGGTGATCGTGGTGCCGACCGTTCCCCACGTCGACTTGCCCGGCGGAGACGTCTGGTGGGACGTAGCTCCCGCAGAGGTGTCCGGTCAGGAATGGGTCCGCACCCTCCGCGATGATTACGAGCAGGCAAAGAGCCGTCAGCGGTGGTTCGGATGAGCGGCTCAGCAGTGGGTCGAAAGCGCGACGGCGGACCGCGCGACGGCGGACCGCTCGACGGCGGTGAGCTGCGGCGCCGCTTGGCCGCCGGAGAAGTCACAGTGGGAACCTTCGTCGGCATGGCTTCGGCAACCGCGGTGGAAGTCTGCGCGGCCGCCGGCGCGGACTGGGTGCTGATCGATCTCGAACACGGTTCCGGCGGCGAAGATGCCGTGCGCGACGGTGTCCTTGCGGCCGGAAGCTACGGCGTCCCTACCATTGTTCGCGTGGAGAGCGGGGAACGGATCCGCATCGGTCGGGTACTGGACCAAGGCGCGGCAGGGATCATGGTGCCCCGACTGAACACCGTCGAAGAAGCCGGCCAAACCGTGAGTCACATGCTCTATCCGCCCTACGGCGACCGCGGAGTTGCGACATACAACCGCTCCTGCCGCTGGGGCATGGACCGGGCTCCGTTGAGTGCGGACCAGCAGTCAACCGTGGGGATCATCCAGATCGAAACCCTCGACGCGCTGGAGCACGTGGAGGAGATCGCGGCGCAGGACGGCGTGGACGTCCTCTTCGTCGGACCGATGGACATGTCCTTCGCTCTGGGTGTGCCGATGCAACTGGAGAGCAACCCGTTCCAGGAGGCATTGCAAAGGGTGGTCGCTGCCGCGCAACTGCACAACAAAGCGGCCGGCATCCTCGCGGTGGACGGCATGGCGGCAGCCAAGTACGTTCGCCAGGGCTTCCGGTTCGTCGCCATCGGCTCAGACTCCACCATCATGGCGGCGGCGTTCCGCGACGCTTTTGATACCGTCCGCAACTGACAGAATTTTCAACGAGAAAGGCATGAACGTGAGCCAAGAATCCCGCACAGTCGGTGTAGGCCTTATCAGCGTCGGATGGATGGGAAAGCTCCACTCGCGCGCCTACCAGACGGTCCCCTACGCCTACCCGGAGCTTGGCTTGACCACCAAGCTGGTCATCGCCGCTGACACGGCCCCGGACCGGGTGGACTATGCCCGCGATGTCCTGGGCTTCGAGGAAGGCACCACCGACTACCACGATGTCCTGAACCACCCGGACGTGGACGTCGTTTCGATCTGCGCCCCCAACTTCCTGCATGCCGAAATCGGCATCGCAGCGGCCAAAGCCGGCAAGCACTTCTGGATCGAAAAGCCCGTAGGACGCGGCTACGAAGAAACCGCAGCCGTGCAGGAAGCCGCCGTGGAGGCCGGCGTCGTGACCTCCATCGGCTACAACTACCGGCATGCACCCGCGGTAGAGCACGCCAGGAAGCTCATCGCGGAGGGGCGCCTCGGCCGGATCACCAACGTCCGCGCCGTGTTCTTCTCGGGGTATGCCTCCGAACCCAACGGCGCTTTGTCCTGGCGCTTCGACCGGAAACTTGCCGGCACCGGCGTGCTCGCGGACCTGTTCAGCCACGCATCGGACCTGTGCCAATATGTAGTGGGACCCATCGCCGAGGTAACCGCGCTCACAAGCACGGTTTACACGCAGCGCCCCAAGCTGGCGATGGGTTCAGGGACGCACTTCGCGGTGATTGAAAACGGTGAAATGGGAGAGGTCGAAAATGAGGACTACGCAGCAGCGCTGGTCCGCTTCGGCCCATCCGCCATCGGGGCAGGCGCCGTCGGCACCATTGAATCATCACGCGTTGCCGTTGGACCCGAATGCGGCTACCAGATCGAAGTCTACGGGACCGAAGGCTCGCTCAAATGGGACTTCGAGCGCATGAACGAACTCAAGGTCTGCTTGGGACGCAATAACGACGAACAGGGTTACACCACCGTCAACGCCAGCCCGCGCCATGGGGATTACTCGCACTTCCAGCCCGGGCCTGGCAACAGCATGGGTTTTGACGACCTCAAGGTCATCGAGGCCAAGAAGTTCCTTGTCGCGGTCACTGGAGGAGCACAGGAAAACTCCAACATCCACGATGCCGCCTCAGCCGCCGCCATTGTCAGCGCCGCGGAAGCGTCCTCACTGTCCGGTCAATGGCAGAAGATCGACGAAGTCCCCGGCACCACGGCAGCGCGAGCATAACCATGGCACCTCCATCCGCCCGGCGGCCAACGATCATGGACGTGGCAGAACGCGCCGGTGTTTCCAAGTCCTTGGTTTCACTCGTGCTGCGCGACTCCCCGCGAGTCAGTGAGGAACGCCGCCAGCGGGTGCTCAAGGTTGTTGAGGAGATGGGCTTCGAGCTCAACCTCGCGGCCCGCTCCCTGGCAACCCGGGAGAGCGGAACCATCGGTGTGCTGGTCAGCGATATGCACAACCCGTGGGCCTTCGACGTAGCCGATGCCGCACGGACCGTGCTGGAAGAGGCCGGACACACCGTCCTCTTCAGCGCGGTCACGGCGGCAGGCAGGGGAGTAGACCAGTCCATTCTCCAAGCCTTCCGGGACTTGCGCGTCGCGGGCCTGCTCGTCGTCGGAACGGTGCCCGACAAGGCACCGTTCAGCCGCGCGGTTTCCGGCGGGGCCGTGGTCTTTGCGGGCGGCGGACCGGATTACATCGATACTGCCGATATTGTGCGAAGCGATGATGCCCACGGTATGTCCATGGCCGTCGAGCACTTGATCGCCCAAGGACACGAGAACATCGTGCACCTGGGCGGCCTTGGCGGCTCGGTGGGCCGCGAACGCGTGGACGGATATTCGGCGGCAATGGAAGAACACGGACTTGACCGTTACATCCAAGTAGTGGACGCCGACTTCTTCCAGGAGTCCGGCTATGTAGCCGCTCAAAGGGCCCTGGGCTCCCGTTCCAAGCGCCAGCGCCCCACAGCGCTGGCGTGCATCAACGACCTCGCCGCTTTCGGTGCAATGACCGCGGCCGACGAGCGCGGCGTGGAAGTTGCCATCACCGGCTACGACAACATCGCACTGGGTGCCATGCCGCGCTTGGGACTTACCACCGTTGACCCGAACAGCTCCACCATTGGAGTCACCGGAGCCAAGACCCTCTTGGAACGGATCCATGGTGAGGGCAGCGGGTTCGTCCACCATTCCGTCACGCCGCAGTTGGTCGTGCGGACATCCAGCCTCCTCGGTCTCTAAACCACAGGCCCCTAGACGTATCAGCGGCGCCATACCTGGCGCCGCCCCAAGACCCCACATCTTCAAGGATGACGATGGCTTCTCTCACCACACCCCAAATCTTTGTCGCTCTCGGAAGCGTCGAACCCGACTTGGTGGAACCGCTTCTCTCCGAACACCAGCGACTCATCCAGGATCCCACCGCCGAGGACCTGGCAAACGCCGATGCCGCAATTGTCAGGGCTGCCTACCGAGTGGACAGGGAACTACTGGATCGGATGCCGGCGCTCAAAGTCATCGCCAGGACCGGCGTCGGAACCGAGCTGGTGGACGTCGCCGAAGCCAAGCGACGCGGAATCCCCGTGGTCATCACGCCCGGAAGCAACACCGCCTCTGTGGCCGAAGGCGTGTTCGCCCACTTGCTCGCGCTCGTCAAGAAGCTCTCTCCGCTGACCGCCCTGGTACGCGAGGGACGCTGGGAGCAGCGTGCCGCCGTCGGCGTCGGAGATCTCGAGGGGTTCACGCTGGGCATCATCGGCTACGGCCGCATTGGCCGCCGCGTGGCGCGCATCGCCGAAGCCTTCGAGCTGAAAGTCCTGGCCTACGATCCTTTCGCGGAAATCCCGACGGCGATCCGCTGCGACAGCGTGGAGGAACTCCTCAAGGGCAGCGACTTCGTAACCCTCCACGTGCCCCTGACGCCCGAAAACCAGAACCTCATCAGCGCGGGCCGCCTCAAGGCCATGAAGCCGGGAGCAGTCCTCATCAACTGCAGCCGTGGCGGGCTCATCGACCTCGACGCCGCCCACGAGGCACTGCAGTCCGGGCACCTTTCCGGGCTTGGCTTGGATGTGTACGATCCCGAACCTCCTGCGCACCACCCGTTGTTCGATCATGAAAACGTGGTCCTGACTCCGCACCTGATGGGTTTCACCCGTCAAGGCATGGCACACACGGTCAGGGATGCCGCCCAAGGCGCGGTTGACGTCCTCGCTGGCCGCACGCCCGCCGCGGTGGCGGCGCCATGACCGTTCCGAAGTTGAGCACGTGCCAGTCAACGCATCAAAACCAACCCAAGCCCGGCCTTCTCCCGGCAGTTCCCTAGAAAGGACCCCCACATGTCCACTGATCGACCCCTCAAAGTTGCGCTGTTCGGATCCGGGCGCATCGGGCAGGTCCATGCCCGGAACATCGCTGCCCACCCAGACCTGGAACTCGCGTGGATCGCCGACCCGTTCATCGAAGGAGCCCGCACGTTGGCGGCTGGAACCGGTGCTGTGGCCGTGGAGTCCGCCGACGAGGTTTTCGCTAACGGTGACCTCGACGCCGTCGTTATCGGCTCGCCCACCAGCACGCACGTGGACCTGATCTCTCGCGCCATGGGGCAAGGCGTGGCGGCCCTCTGCGAGAAACCGATCGACCTCGACATCGAGCGTGCGCTCGCTTGCCGGGACGCGATCAAGGGCAACACCACGCCCCTCATGCTCGGTTTCAACCGACGCTTCGACCCCCACTTCGCGGCCATCCAGGCGCGCGTCGCAGCAGGGGAAATCGGGCGCCTCGAACAGCTGACCATCATCAGCCGCGATCCCGCACCGGCGCCGGCGGCCTACATTGCCACTTCCGGAGGGATCTTCCGCGACCAAAGCATCCACGACCTGGATATGGCCCGGTTCTTCGTGCCGGACATCATTGAAGTTTCCGCCACCGGCGCCAACGTGTTCTGCGATTACATCGAGGAAGCCGGGGACTTCGACTCGGTGGTCATCACCCTCAAGGGCCGCGACGGGGAACTGATCACCATCACCAACTCCCGCCACAGCGCCTTCGGCCACGACCAGCGACTCGAGGCGTTCGGAAGCGAGGGGATGCTCAGCGCAGGTAACGTCACCTCGACGACGGTGCGCAAGTATGGCGTCGGCGGCACCGAAGAGGCGGATGCCTACTTGCCGTTCTTCCTGGAGCGTTACGCCGAGGCTTACCGGAACGAGCTGGACAGTTTCGCCAAGGCCATCCGCTCAGGCACGGCCTGCAGTCCGGGGTTCGACGACGGCCTGCAAGCACTCGTCCTGGCCAACGCGGCTGAAGAGTCCGCCCGCTCCGGACGCGCCGTGAGGATCGAAAATTCGGTCAAGATCGGGCAGCCATAACCATGGCACTTCTCCAGGACAAAGTAATCCTCGTCAGCGGGGGTACCCAGGGGTTGGGGGCCGGCGTCGCGAGACGCGCGGCTGCCGAAGGTGCGGCCGGGATCGCCATCACAGGCCGGAACGCGGACTCGGGTGAACGGCTCGCCGCGGAAATCACGGCATCCGGCGTCGAGACGCGGTTCATCAAAACCGATCTCGCCGACGTCGAACAGGCCCGGAACTCGGTGCTTGAGACAGTCACGGCCTTCGGACAACTCGACTGCGCGGTCAATGCAGCAGGCCTGACCACCCGCGGCACCATGCTGGACACGACGCCCGAGCTGTTCGACGCACACATCGCAGTGAACCTGAAATCGCCGTTCTTCATCATGGCCGAAACCATCAAGCATCTTCGTAGCAGGGGTGTGCCAGGAAACATCCTGAACGTCATCTCCATCGCCGAACTCGGCGGACAACCGTACTTGGCGCCGTATGTGGCGGCCAAAGCCGGGCTGGCCGGGGCGACCCGCAATGCGGCGCATGCCCACCGTTGGGACAAGATCCGCATCAACGGGCTTGACATTGGCTGGACCGCCACGGACGGCGAAGCCGAAACCCAGAAGAAATTCCACGGCGCGGGGGACGACTGGCTCGAGAAGGCGAATGCCTCCGTCCCCATGGGAAAGCTCGGGCAAGTGGACGAGATCGCCGAATTCATTGTCTTTCTCCTCTCCGACAGGAGCGGTGTCGTCACAGGCTCGGTCATCGACTGGGATCAAAACGTATACGGAGGATCAGATTGAGCACCATCACCAAGCGTCTTGCCGCGGCACCCATTTCCTGGGGCGTCTGCGAAGTCCCCGGATGGGGCCACCAACTCGAGGCGGACAGGGTCCTGTCCGAAATGACGGCCCTGGGCATCAGCGCCACCGAGTTCGGCCCCGCCGGCTTTCTCCCCGAGAAGGCTGCTGAGCGCGCGGAGGTGCTGAAGCGGCACAAGCTCCAGGCCATTGGCGGCTTCTTCCCCGTCATCCTGCATGACCCGTCCAAGAACCCCTTGGACGTCGTAGCGGCTGAGCTGGATGCCTACGAAGCTGCCGGGGCAAGCATCATGGTCCTCGCGGCGGAGACCGGCGTTGCAGGTTACGATCAGCGCCACGAGCTCGACGCCGAAGGCTGGGAACTGTTCGGCAGGAACCTTGACGCAGTGGTCAAGGCAGCCGCGGACAAGGGTATCCAGGCAGTGGTCCACCCCCACGTGGGAACCATGATCGAAAGTACCTCGGACGTGAACCGGGTCTTGAACGACACCGCCGCAAATCTGTGCCTGGACACGGGCCACCTGCTCATCGGCGGAACCGACCCAGCCCTTCTGGTTCGCGACTACGCCTCGCGGATCGGCCACACCCACCTGAAGGACGTTCGCAAGGCCGTCGCGCAGCGGGTCCAGGCCGGCGAGATCTCCTACACGGACGGCGTCAAGGCGGGCATGTACGTGCCGCTGGGGCACGGCGACGTCGGCATTGCCGGAATCGTCCGGGACCTGCTCGACGCTGGTTATCCGGGCTGGTTCACCATGGAGCAGGACACCATCTTGGATTCCGAGCCTACCGACGACGGTCCGGTCCGGGATGTCCGCCAGTCAGTCGCGTTCCTGCGCCAGCTCGAAGCGGAGATCGGCTGATGAGCGCCGTCCGCTGGGGAGTGCTGACCACGGCAAGGATTGCCCAAGCCAGGTTCCTGCCGGCTATGAGTCGCGCCCGGAACGCCGTCGCTTCGGCGATCAGCAGCCCGAACGGAAAGGCAGCCGAAGTTGCCGAGCGCTTCGGCATCCCGGCCTCCTATTCTTCCCACGAGGAATTGCTGGCCGATCCAAGCATTGAGGCTGTTTACCTCCCCTTTCCGAATGCCCTTCACGCCGACTGGATTGTCGCGGCCGCCGACGCCGGGAAGGACATCCTCTGTGAGAAGCCGCTCGTCTCCACTCTCCACGACTATCGCCGGGTGTTGGAAGCCTGCGAACGCAACGGGGTGAACCTGATGGAGGCATTCATGTACCGCTTCCATCCCCAGCACCAGAAGGTCCGTGAATGCATCGACTCGGGGAAGATCGGTGAGCTGGTGTCCATGCACGCCCGTTTCCACTTCGTCATGGATCGAAGCGAAGGCGAGGTCCGCCTCCAGCCGGGACTGGATGGAGGCGCGCTAAACGACGTCGGTTGTTACGCCGTCGACATCATGAACATGGTGATGGGCCGCGCGCCGCAATCTGTCTACGGAAAAGGCACCAGCCGCACAGATCCGGTGGAAACAACCATGGCCGCGATCCTGGACTACGGGGACGTGTTGGGAACGCTGGACTGTGGTTTTGAGGGTCCCCGCACGCACACATTCCAGGTGATCGGCACCAAGGGTCACATCACTTTGGACAAGGCATTTGATCCGGGGCCCGGCGAAATTGCCCGCATCACCGTGTCTCTGAGGGACGGTCAGACAGAGTCTGTCGACATCGGGGAGGACCCGTTCAAGACCGAAATCGAACGGTTCAGCGCGTGGGTTCGCAATTCCGGGCCCGAACTTGTCCACAGGGAATTGACCGAACAGAACCTGGCCGTCCGCTTGGCGCTGCAGGAATCACTCGCCACCGGTTTGCCGCGGGATGTCAACGGCGTACATGCCGCGGAGCACCAGCTACTACAGGAGCAGTAATGACTATCATCAACCACTTCATCAGCGGTACCGAAGCAGCGGGCAGCGGAACAAGCACCAAGCCCGTCTACAACCCCGCCACAGGCGCCGTGACGGCCGAGCTGCGGCTGGCCAACTTGGCTGATCTCGACGCCACCGTGGCCGCAGCAAAGGAAGCCGCAGCGTCCTGGGGCGGCATTTCGCTGGCCAAGCGCACTGCCGTGCTGTTCAAATTCCGTGAGCTTGTCGCCTCTCACGTGGAGGAACTCGCGGCCCTGATCACGTCCGAACACGGGAAGGTCCTCAACGACGCCAAGGGCGAGATCGGCCGCGGCTTGGAAGTCATCGAGTTCGCTTGCGGGATCCCGCAGCTGCTCAAGGGCGAGTACTCGGACCAGGTCTCCACCGGCATCGATGTGTTCTCCTTCCGGGAGCCGGTCGGCGTGGTCGCGGGCATCACGCCGTTCAATTTCCCGGTCATGGTGCCGTTGTGGATGGCGCCGATGGCTATTGCGACGGGCAACGCGTTCATCCTCAAGCCATCACACCGAGTGCCGTCGGCCGCGATGCTGCTGGCCAGGCTGTGGAAGCAGGCCGGACTGCCCGATGGCGTTTTCCAGGTCCTGCACGGGGACCGTGAGGTTGTTTCCGGTCTCCTGACGCACCCGGACGTGGATGCCGTTTCCTTCGTCGGCTCCACTCCTGTGGCGAAGCACATCCTGGAGGTGGCGACGGCGCACGGCAAGCGGGTCCAGGCCTTGGGCGGGGCGAAGAACCACGCGATTGTCATGCCCGACGCCGACCTGGACAACGCTGCCGACCATCTGGCCGCTGCCGCGTTCGGTTCCGCCGGTCAGCGTTGCATGGCCATCTCGGTTGCGGTCGCCGTAGGCGATGCCGCTGACTTGCTGGTCAAGAAGGTTGAAGAGCGTGCCCTCGACGTGAAGGTCAAGAACGGCACCGAAGCCGACGCCGACATGGGTCCCGTGATCAGCGCCGAATCCCGCGAATTCATCGTCAAGACGGTGAACGAGGCGGAGCTGGCCGGCGCTGCGATGGTGGTGGACGGCCGCGAGCTGGTAGTTCCCGGCCACGAAGACGGATTCTGGGTCGGCCCCACCGTGATCGACCACGTCAAGACCGAAATGAGCGCCTACACGGAGGAAATCTTCGGACCCGTCTTGGTGGTGGTGCGGGTGGAGGACCTGGATGAAGGCATCAGGTTGATCAATGCCAACCCCTACGGCAACGGCACCGCGATCTTCACCTCCTCCGGCGCCAACGCGCGCAAGTTCCAGCGTTCCGTGGACGTGGGCATGATCGGCATCAATGTGCCCTTGCCGGTTCCCGTTGCCTACTACTCCTTCGGCGGCTGGAAGGCCTCGCTCTTCGGAGACAAGCACATCTACGGTCCGGAAGGCGTCTCCTTCTATACCCGCGGCAAGGTGGTCACCTCCCGCTGGCCCGAACCCACCCACGCTTCCGGCGCCTCCTACAACTTCCCCTCCAACTAGCCCCCCCCACCCAACTGACTCGCAGTTGTTGTCGTTATGAGCCCTCAAAACGACAACAAATGCGAGCCAGTTGGGCTGAGCGGGCGCAAAGGGAAACAGTGGCAGGATCTAAGGGTGACTGTTTCGTTTGCCTGCCACCCCCACATCCAACGTGAACCCGCGGAGCTATTCGACCTTGCCCGCAACGTCGACACGATGAGTAGCCGAATCACCCAATGTCACTTCCCCGATTCCTTCACGGACGAGCAAGTGCGTGGTCCCTTCCGGTTCTTTCGGCACCTTCATGAGTTCATTCCCGACGACGGCGGCACGCTCATGATCGATCGCGTCGAGTTCGCGGCGCGTTTCGGAGTGGTGGGCCGGCTTGCGGAGAAAGCGGTTCTGGGAAGATACCTCCGGAACCTCATTGGACAGCGCAATCGATACCTCGCTGGCAGCGGTGCGGCCGCATGATCAGGGCAGCGCGCGCGGACGAGCTGGAACGGCTGCGCGGAATCGAACTCGCCGCGGGCGAAATCTTCCGCTCCTTAGGAATGGATGCCATCGCTGAGGACGAGCCATTGACCGTCACTGAGCTGGCACTCTTCCAGACGCGCGGCGGCGCCTTGGTCTTCACCGATGCCTCGGATGTTCCCGTGGCCTATCTCCTGCTTGAGCGCCTGGATGGCAATGCGCACGTGGAGCAATTGAGTGTCCACCCTTCGCATGCGCGTCGAGGTCTCGGGAGTGAGCTGCTTGATAACGCCGAAAAGTGGGCGCAGGCGGAGGGGCTGGAGTGGCTGACCCTGACCACGTTCCGCGACGTGCCGTGGAACGCACCGTACTATCGCAGGCTGGGTTTCGAGGAGCTGGAGCCGGACATGCTCGACGACGGACTGCGCGGCATCCTCGAGTGCGAGGCCTTGGTAGGCCTGAGCCGCTGGCCGAGGATCGCCATGCGCCGGCGGGTTCAGCAGCATTCGGCCGGCACCACGTCTGTCAGTCTGTATTGACAGACGCCGGCTGTCAGTTCAAACTGACAGCATGAACGGTGATGAGCTGACTTCCCACATCCCGGCGACGGACCCGGCAACCGGCCTCCGCGCCGTCGGAGCCCTGCATCGCCTGGCCGAAAAAGTAGAGGCTACCAACGTGGCCCTCGCCCGGCAGCAGGGCTGGTCCTGGGAACAAATCGGCGATGCCCTAGGCGTCTCCCGGCAGTCGGTCCACGCCAAATACGGAAAGTGAGCCTGCCATGTTTGAACGATTTGCCGCTGAAGCCAGAACCGCTGTCCATGCCGGCGCCGAGGAAGCCAAGCGCCGCGGTGACCGGAGAATCGGTACGGACCATTTGCTACTGGGATTGCTCCATGACCCGGAAAGCTGCCGGGTCCTGGCCGTGGACCTTGAACCTGCCCGTGCTCAGCTTGATGCCCTCGACCAGGAGGCCTTGGAAGCCGTCGGCATCAAGCTAGGCGACTTCGGTCCGCTGAATGCGCCGAAAGGGAGCAGCAGGACCACGTTCACCTCGGCTGCCCGCTCGGTCATTCAGGACTCTCTGATACTGACCACCCGGGAGAAAGCCCGCAGGATCACCACCCGGCATCTCCTGCTCGCCCTGCTGGACCGGCAGCAACCAGATCCGGCAGCTGTCCTGCTCAATAAGCTGGGCGTGGATGCGGCTGCGCTGAAGGTCCGCCTCGAGAACCCGGGTCCCGTTACTGAGTGAGACGGCCGAGCGAACCGGATTACTTGCTTTGACGGCATCATTCCAAGTGCAGACGGGGCCCTTGGAAGTGATCGGCAGGCTCACAGATCCTCTGAAGATCGCAGCCAACGTGCTTTATCCCTGGCGACTGCCCGTAATTTTTTGGCTGATGCGCACCACCGGAAAGTCGGTCAAAACACTCTCTCCTTGCCGGTGAACGGATGCGAAAGTCGCCTATCACGCGCTGGCCGGAAGCGAACCGCGTGTCTGCCCAGAAGAAGGTGCACTAGCGGGCCCCGGGGATTCGATGACGATGTAAAATTTGCATTCTGTCTGCAATTTTCTCTTGGGGGTCTCCGCTTGGCTGTCTTGACTGTGCACCGTCGTGCTTTTTTCGCTCCTACTGTCCGCTGGCGGAACCCTGTGGTGTACGCGTCGATCGTCCTGGTCTCGGCCCTGCTCTCGCTCGCGCGGCTCCCGGCCCCGGCTATCGGAACTCTGTGGGCAGAGGATGGCGGGATCTTCATCAACGACGTGCTCAAGGACGCCGGCCTCCGAGGCATCTTCGCCCCGTACCAGGGGTACCTACACGTCGTGCCTCGTGGCGTCGCGTGGCTGGTCGTGAGGCTGCTCCCTGTGGATGCATGGGCGATCGCCGTGACCGTGGCGGCGTGCTTGATCGTGGGCGGTGTCGCGGCGCTCGTGTTCCACTGCTCGTCTGTGCTGTCCAGGAATGTCTGGGTCCGGCTCGGGTTCGCAGCGGTGCCTGTCCTGGTTGCGGCCAGCCCGGAGGAGGCACTCGGAAACCTCGCGAACCTGCATTGGTACTTCCTGTACCTGGCGCCGTGGCTCCTTCTGAAACGGCCCCGGACATGGGTTGAAGGTGCCGTCCTAACAGTTGCGGCGCTACTCGTCGGCCTGACGGAGATACAGGCTGCGGTGTTCGTCCCTCTGTTTGCATACCGACTCCGAGACGCGCGGCTTTGGGGTCCGCGGCTAGCCCTCCTCGCTGGTGTGGGGGCGCAGGTTTTCACAACGCTGACGTACCCGCGCGATAACCCGGTCGCGCCGCCGGTGAACTGGCTATCGGTCGTATACGGGTGGTTCGTCGACGGCCCGTCCGCCGTAATGTTCGGAACGGCGGGGCAAATATCCCGCGTGGTAGTCCGTTTCGGTTGGGTGCCCGTGGCGCTGGCGGCCGCCCTCTTCCTCGCGGCGTCCGCAGTCATCCTTGTGCGAGGCCGGATACGGGAGAAGGTGGCCGCAGGCGCGTTCCTTGGCGGGTCGGTCGTGATAGCGTGCGCGGCCGTGGCCCTGAACTTCCGCCCGTTCCTCGACTACGCCGCATTCGACGACGCCAGCTGGAACGCCTTGCACCTCGGGCGTTACGCTGTCGCGCCGTCCATGTTCCTCCTCGCCCTCTTGCCGCTTCTAGGGGAAGTTCTGGGGGGCTCGGCGCGACCAGCTTTGCTCGGCATTCTGGCCGTGCTGATGGTCGTCTACTTCTTCCCCGTGGCCGTGGGGCGCGAGTTCGGACCAATCTGGACGGACCACCTCGAGCAGGCCCGCGCGGCATGCCGGACGCCTGGCGCCGAACCGGAGCAGATCGTCCCGATAGCCCCTACGGGCTGGCCCATCAAGGGTGTCAAGGTGCCCTGTCGCATCCTCGACTGACCCGTGCATGTGTTCCATGGGTCAGCCCCTGCCAACTGAGGGGCGGCTGCCACAGTCCCACTAGCGCCGACGGCTCATCAGCCCGCAACCAGTTCTACCTCGTAGCCGTCCGTGTTCACCAGATAGGCGGCGTAGTGGTCAGGACCCCCGGCATGGGGATACTTGCTCTCGAACATCTCGTACCAACCGGAGTCGGCGCCGAGCTGCTGCAGCCGGTCCACGTTTTCCCTGGTGCCTGCATGGAAGGCGAGGTGGTTGAGTCCGGGCTCCGTTCTGCGATGCGTGCTTCCGGTGATCGCCGCGGATTGTTCCACCACGATGTACATGGCCCCGAGTTTCCAGCTGCAACCGTGGGGCCACCGTTGGAACGGCTCGTAGCCGAGTTCCCCGAGCAGCCAGCCCCATTCCTCCGCCGCGCGCTCGAAATGTGGCACCCAAATCTCGACATGGTGCAGCGAACCCACTGGATCTTCAGCCATGCGGAGAGTCTACGTTTGCTTTGAGATCGCCGGAATGCCCGGCAACTCCACCACAAACGCCGCGCCACCTTCCGGAGCCGTGCGCACGCTAATGCGTCCACCCAGCCGCTGCACGATCCTCGCCGCAATGGACAGGCCCAGTCCGCTGCCCACGGGCCGCGCACCGCTGTATCTGGCAAAGAGCGCACCTCGTTCAAACGCGACGGCGGCGTCCGCCTCTGTGAGTCCAGGGCCGCCGTCGCGCACTTCCACCGTGAGCCCGCTACCGGAAACGTTAGCGGCGAGCACCACGGGGGCGCCCTCCGGAGTCACGCGCAGCGCGTTTTCCAGCAGTCCGTCCACCACTTGGCGCAACCGCTGGCCATCACTGCGGACGGGCAATGCTCCGGACGGCAGTTCGAGCCGCGCCGCGATCCCGTTTTGGACGCACACTGCCTGCCAGGCCAGCCAGCTCTCGCGCAGGATCAAGGATGCGTCCACGGGCTGCAGTTCCACACGGAAATCGTCGGACTCGAGCCGTGCCAATTCCAGGAGATCCCGGACAAATCGATCCAAACGATTGGTTTCGGCCACCAGGGTCCGCCCGACCCCGCTCACTTCGGCTCCGCTGACTACGCCATCCGCGAGGGCCTCGGCGTAGCCCCGCAGCGCCGTGAGGGGTGTCCGGATTTCATGCGAAATAGAGAGCAGGAATTCGCGTTGGCGTCCCTCGCTGGTCCGGAGCGCGGCGTCGAGGGCGGCCAAGGCTTGGGAAACCTCCACCACTTCGGCCGGGCCGCCGGGCGTTACCGGCACTGCACGTTCGCCCGCCGCGAGCCGGTGCGCCGACTGTGCCGTACGCACCAACGGCCGGCTCAGCCATTGCGCCAACAGGCCGCCCGCCACGATCGAGAACACGAGGCACACTGCAAGGGCGATCAGCATGCGGCTCAACAGGGGAGCTGCCGCGGCCCGGATCTCGGACACAGGCTGCGCCAGCACCACGCCACCTCCTGCCGCCAAAGGCCGAGCCTCGAGGACCACCGTGTTCTGCGGACCGTCCACCGTTTTGGACACCGCCTTGCCGGCCAGCACATCCGCCACCGTCTTCGCATCCACAAGCCGGGCCCCGCCACCGGTCACGCGGCCATCGGGACCGATCGCCGCGAGCCTCGCGCCATGGGTGAGCAGATCGGCGCGAAGGTCCTGGAGGCTTCCGAGGTTTGACTGTTTGCTGAGGGAATCGGCCTCAACTGCGAGATACTTCTTGGCTTCGTCCACGGCAGTGGCGTTCACCAATTGCGCTGCCAGAAGGCCGGCAAGCACGACGGCGACAGTCGCGACGGCGGCGATCACCGCCGTCGTGCGTCCGGCCAGCGTGCCGAACCAGCGCTTCACGCTGGACCCGCAGCGGAGGGCCCGACTGCCGAGTACCCGACCCCGCGACTCGTTGCGATGGGGGAGTGATCCCCAAGCTTGGCGCGCAGCTGCGCGACGTGGACATCTACGGTCCGTCCCGCTGCATAGCTTGCCTGGCCCCACACGGCCGAAAGCAACTGCTCCCGGGAAAAGACGCGGCCGGGCTGGGCCATCAGATAGGCGAGGAGGTCGAACTCGGTGGCGGTCAAGGTGAGTTCCACGGTGCCTGCGCGCGCGGTCCGGTTCAGCGGATCCAACTCCACGCTGCCCAGCACCAGCGGCTTGGGACGCGGGGTGCCTTCGGTCCGGCGCAGCACAGCCTTGACCCGGGCGACGAGTTCGGAGGGCGAAAACGGCTTCGTGAGATAGTCGTCCGCGCCCAATTCCAAGCCAAGGACGCGGTCCACTTCCTCATCCCGGGCTGTCACGAACAGTACCGGCGTCCAGTCTTCCGCTTGCCGCAGCTGCCTGCAGAGTTCGATCCCGTCCAGGCCCGGCAGCCCGACGTCGAGAATCACCGCGACCGGTTTGAGCCGCCTGATCTGTGCCAGCGCAGAGATGCCATCCCGTTCCACATGGACGCCAAAACCGGCGCGGCCCAGATACAGGCGCTGGATATCGGCGATTGCCTGTTCGTCCTCGGCAATCAACACCAATCCGCGGCTGTCTTCCATGCCTCCATTCAACAGCAAGGAGGGATTCCCCGGAGCGCGCTTGGCAGCTGGCGGGGCCGGTTTTACATTCCTCGAACATTGGCCGAACAATCAGTTCACGCGGCCGGACAAGAGTGTTGTGCAGAGCGCTGGTGGATGCGCCGCCGGCCAGGACGAAGGACACTGAACATGAAAAGCAGCACAGAACTCTCCACCACCCCCACCCAGAGGCGCAAAGGCAGCAAGGCCCGCGTCGCCGTCGTCGGCGTTCTTGCGGCTGGCCTCCTGCTGGGCGGAGGCGTGATCGCCGCAAACGCGGCAACCTCGTCAAACGCCCCAAGCACGACGGCGGCCGTCGCCACCCAGCCGACCGCAACCGCCGCCGCGGCCAAGACCGCTTTGGCGCGGCATCCGCTGGCGACCGCCCTGCGGTTCTTCGTGAACGGTGACAGCAGCAAGCCCAACTACGGTCAGCGCGCCGCGAAGATCGCGACGTTCATCCTGGACAAGCGTCCGAAGCTGGCCGCGAAGCTTCCGGCGGCCCTTCAAGCTGATCTGAAGGCGCTGAAGGACGCAGCCGACGGAGATCGGCTCGCGAAAGCCAGCCACATCAAGGACACCGCACTGAACGGCGGCTACGGTCCGAAGATCCAAGCGCAGGCAAAGCGGATGCAGGAGCAGAAGGCGAACCGCAAGGCTTGAGCCGCTGGGGGCTTCAGCCCGTGGCCCGGGACTAGGCCGGGACGTGTTCCCGGTCCGGGTCCGCCGCTTCGGGAGTGCCGGGTAGCGCGTCCTCAAACGGCATTTCGTCCAGGTCGATCAGCGGGTTGGTGTCTTGTGTGGCCACCAGCTCGCGAGCTTCGGCCTGGGTATCCACGCTGGGCATGGAACCCGGGAGCGGGCGCTGCGCGGATTCACGCAGGAAGTAGATGGCGATCGCGCCCACCACGGACGTGCCCATGAGGTAGTACGCCGGCATCATGTCATCGCCGGAACCTTGGATCAGGGCGGCCACAATGAATGGGGTGGTACCGCCGAAGATCGCCACGGAGAAGTTGTAGGCGATGCCCATTCCGCCGTAACGGCTCGACGTCGGGAACAGTGCCGGCAGCGCGGAGGCGAGGTTGGCCACGTAGAAGGTGACAGGGAAGGCGACCAGGGCCAAGCCGGCGAGGGTGGACCAAATGTCCCCGAGGCCGATCAGCAGGAATGCCGGAATGGCGAACACGATGGTGCTGATGGCACCGATCCACAGCACAGGGCGGCGGCCGATTCGGTCAGAGAGCTTACCGGTCAACGGGATGCAAACGGCCATGATCACCAGTACGGGGATGGTCAGCAGGGTGCCGTGAACGGGGTCGTAGCCCTTGGACTCGGTCAGGTAAGTGGGCATGTACGACGTCAGGGCATAACCCACCGTGTTGGCGGCAGCCGCGAGGATCATGGCGAGGATGATTTGGCGCCAGTAAGCCTTGACGATGCCGATGGGGCCCTTGGCCACTGCGGCATCGCCGGCTGCGGCGTCCGCGGCGAGTGCCTCCTGGGCATCCAAAGTGGCCTGGAACTGGGGAGATTCCTCGATCTTGCTACGGAAATAGACGGCAATGACGCCGAGCGGGCCCGCGATGAGGAACGGCAGGCGCCAGCCCCAGTCCTCCATGGCCGACTGGCCGATGGTGAGCTGCAGGATGGACACAAGGGCCGCACCGAGGGCAAAGCCGATGTACGAGCCCATATCCAGGAAGCTCGCGAAGAAACCGCGGCGCTTGTCCGGAGCGTATTCGCTCACGAACGTGGTGGCGCCGGCGTATTCGCCACCCGTGGAGAAGCCCTGGACCAGCTTCAGGACGACGAGCAGTACTGCTGCCCAAATGCCGATTTGTGCGTATCCGGGCAGGAGTCCGACGGCGAAAGTACTCGCCGCCATGAGCAGGAGTGTTGTGGCGAGCACCTTTTGGCGGCCCACCTTGTCACCCAGCCAACCGAAGACCACACCGCCGAGCGGTCGCGCCAGGAAAGTCGCGGCGAAGGTTCCGAGCAGGAACAGGGTCTGCACGGACTTGTCGGCCTCGGGCAGGAAGACCGGACCCATCGTGGTGATGAGGTAGCCGAAAACGCCGACGTCGTACCACTCCATGGTGTTACCGACGATCGTGCCGCCGAGGGCTTTTTTCAGCATCGGCTGGTCTACGACGTTGACGTCGGACACCTTGAGCCGACGGCGTGTTGGAAGTTTCAATTTTGCGGCACCGCGTGGTGCGGTTTTGCTCGTTGCAGCGGCGTTCCTAGCGCCTGCTGAGGAGTCGGTGATGCTTCGGTCTGTGGGCATTTGGGTTTCTCCTAGGGAGATCATTTGCTTGCGACATACAGCTGCTCCGCTCTGGGCAGGGTCTCAATTTTACGCGACATTCCCCGAAACTGAGAGTTTAACTCCGAATTCGGGGGCCGATTCGGCCCCTTTCGACGCACATGCCTGACATTTACATGCCGCCTACAGCCCCGGAATCACGCGGATTTTGGCGCGTTCCGGAACCGCGCTGCCAAATTGTTTGAGCCGGGGGCTCGAAACGCACAGTTTGCTGATCATTTTCGGTGGATTTCCTGTAGTTTCCCCAGTACCACCGTGGCATCGAATTCTTCGGAATGGACCACGTGGGCGGACAGGCCTGCGAGCTCGAACAGCGCCGCCGTGGTCATCGCCTGCCGGACGCTCGTCTCGATCAGCAGCTGACCCCCGCAAGCCAGCCATAACGGAGCCTCTTCCGCGATCCGGCGCTGCACGTCCAAGCCGTCCGCGCCGCCGTCGAGCGCTACAAGCGGTTCATGCAGCCGTGCCTCCGGCGGCATCATCCCGATCGAGTCCGTAGGCACATAAGGTGCGTTGGCCACCAGCACGTCCACGCGTCCCCGAAGGGTGTCTGGCAAGGCCGAGAAGAGATCGCCTTCATGCACTTGTCCGCCCACCGGGCCGACGTTGCGGCGGGCACAGCGGACGGCGACGGGGTCGACGTCGGCGGCGTGCAGTTCGATGCCGCGCACCGCTGCCGCCAAGGCAGTGCCCACGGCACCGGAACCGCAGCAAAGATCGACGACGACGGCGCCCGGCCAGGCGCAGCGGGCCGCCTCCTGGACGAGGTGCTCCGTGCGATGACGAGGGACGAAAACGCCGGCGTCCACGGCAATGTGCCGGCCGGAGAACTCAGCCCAGCCAAGGACGTGTTCGAGGGGTAGCCCCGCGACGCGTTGATCGAGCATCCGCTCGAGCTCTTCGGGAGCTTGCGCCGCAGCGATCAGCAGTTTGGCCTCGTCTTCGGCAAACACGCAACCTGCGGAACGGAGCCGGGAAGTCACGGCGGAATGGGACGCGTGGAACGAGGGTGCTGACATAAAACCTGTTGGCTTCAAGACGTGGCGCAAGTCGCTGGAAATGCCATCCTAGCCGAGCTCGGACGTGGAGGCCATGCTGCGCGTTGACTCATAAAAAACCTCCGCGTAGCCGCATACGTTGCCTCATGGGAAAAGGTCCGGGAAGGGTGGCCGCGGAGATCCTTGAGGGATGGGATTGACGATGGGTGAACGCAAAGCCGTGACGAAGCACCTGGCCGAGTCCTACCGGGCCGGTGACCGGGCCAGGAAGGGGCGGATCCTGGATGAGCTTGTCGAGCTGACCGGCTGGCACCGGGACCATGCGCGGGCGGTTTTGCGGCATGCGCTCGATCCGCCGCGGCCACGGCCCGTCAGGCCGGGACGCGCCCCGGTGTATGGGGCCGACCTGCAGGACGGTCTCGTGCTGTGCTGGGCGGTGCTACGGGGCCCTGCGGGCAAGCTGCTGGCCCCCATGCTGCCGGATCTCGTGCCGATGCTGCGGGCAGAGAAGGTCCTGGACATTACCGACGGGCAGGCAGCGATGCTCGCCCGCATGAGTGCGGCGACCATTGACCGGCGGCTGGCCGGTCAGCGGGCGAAGCTCCTGCCGCATGGCCGGTCCCATACCAAGCCCGGATCTTTGCTGAAGTCCCAGATCCCGATCCGCACCTGGGCCCAGTGGGACAACGCTGTGCCGGGTTTCGTCGAGATCGATCTGGTCGGCCACGAGGGCGGCGCCGCGTCCGGGCAGTACTGCTTCACCCTCACGGTCACCGATATCGCTACCGGGTGGACGGTGAACCGGTCCGTGCCGAACAAGGCACAGAAGCACGTCTTCGCGGCCCTGCGGCACGTCCTGGCGGTCTTCCCTTTTCCCGTCATCGGCATCGATTCGGACAACGGCAGTGAGTTCATCAACAACGAACTCTTCGAGTTCTGCCTCGAGCACCGCATCACCTTCACCCGGTCCCGCCCGAGCAACAAGAACGACGGCGCCCACGTCGAACAGAAGAACTGGTCCAGGGTCCGTGAGCTTGTCGGCTACCTGCGCTATGACACCGCCGCGGAACTGGAGCTCCTCAACGAGATCTGGGAGCTGGACCGGATTTTCACCAACTACCTGCTGCCCCAGCAAAAGCTCATCGCCAAGGTCCGCCACGGAGCCAAGGTCAGCAAAACCCACGACCGGGCGACGACCCCGCACAGGCGCGCCGTAGCAGACCCCGCCGTGGCACGGATGCCCGTGATCCGCATGAACGCCCAATACAAGAAGATCAGGCCGGCCGCGCTCTCACGGCAGATACTGGCCCTCACCGGCCGGCTTGAAGCCATCGCCACCGCCAAACAACCGGCACCGATCAAACCCGCTGTGAACGAACGATGGAACCACACCAGCCGGAGGTTTTCACATGAGGCAACGAATCAACCTTCCCGGAGGTATTGACGTGAGGCAACAGGTGCTGTTGTTGGACCCTGGGGGCCGGTTAACGTGGCGGTCCGCCGATTTCGAGATTGACCAAGGCCTTTAGGCGAATTGGAGGGATCGAATGGAGTTGCCGAAGAACATTCTGTCGATGACGGATGTGGCTGATTGCGGGTTGTCGGCAGCACCGAGTGTGAGCATTAGTGGTACGAAGTGGTCGGCCGTGGGGTGGGCGATGTCGGCGGCGGGCGCTTTGCGGCGGTAGTCGCTAAGGGCGTCGACGTCGCCGCGGGTGATGGTAGCGATGGCCCATTCGTCGAAGGCGGCCGTGTAGGGAGCCAGGCTGGGGTCGCGCATGATGGCGAAGCTGTGGGTCATGAATCCCGAGCCGATGACCAGGATGCCTTCATTCCGGAGGGAGCGCAGGCGCTGACCGAGTTTGAGGAGTGCTTCGGGGTCGAGGCCGGGCATCGACAGCTGCACCACAGGGACGTCTGCTGCCGGGTACATCGCCATCAGCGGGATGAACGCGCCATGGTCCAGCCCGCGGTCCACATAATGGTGGATCGGGGTGCCGGCGCCCAGCGTGCCTGCGAGCCGATGCGCGAGGTCGGTCGCGTCGGGGGTGTCGTATTTGAGGGTGTAATACCGTGAGTGGAAGCCGCCGAAGTCGTAGTACAAGGGGGTGCCGGCGGCACTTCCGGATATGGCGATGGGGGCGTTCTCCCAGTGTGCTGAAACGACCACGATGGCGCGTGGCTTGGGCATGGATCGGCCCCACTCGTAGAGATCGTCCAGCCACTGCGGGTCATCGAGGGTGGGCGGGGCGCCGTGGCTGACGAAAAGCGAGGGCATCGGCCCGTCGGACGGTTCCCACAGTTTCTGGTCGCGGGCTTGGGGAAGGACGCGGGCGAGCAGCTCGTCATAGGCGCCGGCGGGAACGGTCGGGTTAAAGGGACTCGGAGTCACGGGAAGGGTTTCCTTTCGAGCCGTGGACACAAGGGGTGGAGCAAAGGGACCTAGGCGCCGAACCGCCCGACGGCGACAAAGAGGGCCAGAACGCCAAGGACGACGTTGACGATGACGGCCTGCTTCTCGCCACGCTTGAGGTGGGTGATGATGGCGCCGACCATCACGATGGCCAGGCCGATGGCAGCAACCGGGACGAGGAAGGTGGCGATACCGGTGACGGCTGGAAGGATCAGGCCGAGGGCTGCGAGGACTTCGATTGAGCCGATGGCCTTCACTGCTCCGGAGCTGAAATCTTCGGTCCAGGCCAGACCGGACGTGGCGAGCTTTTCCTGCGGCTGGGCGATCTTCATCAGGCCCGCAGCCAGAAAGGCCAAAGCGAGGACGGAGGCGATGATCCAAAGGGTGATGTTCATTGTGGATTCCTCTTTGATGCGGGGGTGGGCGATGTTCGCGGCCGGAGAGTGCGCGACTCCCGAAGTCACTTCAAGCTTGAACTAAATACTAATCGTGAATTACTTCAATACGCAAGTGTTTTTTTGAAGAAGACACTTCACATCCAAAGTGATCCCTGTACTATTGCAGGCATGGAAAGGTCACGCATCGCCGAGGTTTCCGGTGACTCGGCCACTGCCCAGGCCGTGAGCGAGCCCCGATGGCTGAGCGAAGACGAGCAGGCTGTTTGGATTGCGCTGGCCAGTATGGCCCTTCGGTTGCCGGGGGCTTTGGACGCACAGCTTCAGAGGGATGCCGGGCTCAGCCACTTCGAGTACGCCGTGATGTCCGCGCTGTCGGAATCCCCGGAACGCACGCTGAGGATGAGCGAACTGGCTGTGATGGCCGAAGCCATGCTCCCGCGGCTGTCCCAAGTGGTGGCGAAGCTGGAAAAGCGTGGTTGGGTCCGCAGGGCCCAGGATCCGAGCGATGGCAGATACACCCTTGCCACCCTCACCGACGATGGTTGGAACAAGGTTGTCGCTAGCGCGCCCGGCCACGTCGAAACCGTCCGCAGCCTCGTCTTCGACCCGCTGACCAAGGCCCAGCTGAAACAACTCCGCGAGATCAGCCGGCGCATCATGACCGCGATTGACCCGGACGACCGCTGCCTGCGCTGACACACACGCCGGTCTTGAGTCGGTCTTGAATCGGCTGTCCCCGGCGCCATCCCACACAGCGTTGTCGGTGACGTGTTGGAGCCGTCCCTGACGGCGTCGGCATGAGAAAACGCGCGGGGTTCACAAACATGGTCCGGAGTGTCTAGGGTGGGTGCATGGGAACACTGATTTTTGAATAGACCAGCGGGTCCTGGTTCGTCGCACATGCCGGGAACGGCACTGCAGACTCTTCCCGATGCCGCTGAGTTTGATACGACAAAAATCCATGCCTGTTGAGGCTTCGCCTCCGCGCCGTTCCTGTTGCTGCTGCTATTTGGACCCAGGGTCTCGCAGCCGACGTCGCAGTCCAGAAACCTCCTCCGGCAAAAAGAGCTTAAGGAGCGTACTGCATGACAGCGAACACACCCGAAACCAACGCCGGGCCGGAACCTGGCACGCAGGAAACCGAAGCCCCGGCTGCAGGTGTCAAATCGAAGCTGACTGACGCCCAGAAGGAGATGCTGGCTAGCAAATCCCGTGGTGGGGCAGGGAACAGTTGGCAGAGCACCGGTAAAGGACACAAGCCCACGCAAGCGAGTGGCAAGCTGGCCAAGTCCGAGAAGAAAGTCCGCTGGTAGATCCTGGAGCCAAGCGGATCGCTCCCACCTAGTATGAAAATCCCTTCGTTTCACTGCAGAAAGGAAGAACAATGACTGCGAAGCATGTTGGGCAACAAATCAACTCCGAGGTTGCCAGCCATCTGGTCGAATCCATGGAGACGGCGCCCTCGCCGGCTCCGGCTACAGTGTCCATGTCCCTGGGCTCGACCCAGGGACCGGTCTGGCCAGACGCTAGCGCCAAGGCCAAGCACCCCCGGGATCGCGGCGCCAACCACGGCCGCATGGGCCAGCAGGCGGCGGTCATCGCGGTCCACCGCACAAGCCGTCCTCAGCTGCCGCACTCTTCTTAGGAATATTCGCCCTCGACACGGAAAATGCCCTGCGACACCGAATTCCGGTGTCGCAGGGCATTTTCCGTGTCGCTCAACCGTTCGGGCTAGCCGCGCTGAACGTCGTTGGGGGACTTGTCCGGACGCCACCCGCGCCAGACCGGATGCCGCATTCTGGCGCTGCCTGTCCAGTCGCCGAAGGTCACTTCTCCCACGAGCTCGGGGGAAACCCAATGTGCGGTGGCCGCGTCCTCTGCCGGGATGTCGTGGAAGGGGGAGTCCGGGCGATCGAGCCCCTGCAGGCGCTCCAGGATCTCGCGCAACTGCCAGTCCTTGAACCCGGTGCCTACCCGCCCCGCATAGCGCAACTTGTTGCCGTCGGGAATCCCCACAAGCAGCGCCCCGATGGTACCGAGCCTTGCCCCGGCGCCCGGGCGCCAGCCACCCACCACCACTTCCTGCATGCGCTCCAGCTTTAGCTTGATCCAGGACCTGCTGCGCCGCCCCGGCTGGTACCGGCTATCCGCACGCTTTGCCATGACGCCCTCCAAGCCAAGCTCGGCGGCGCTGGCCAGGATGTCGTCGAGGTCATGCTCCAGGACCTCGGATATATGGATGGGGGAACCCTCAGCAGGCAGCCTGGCTTGGAACGCCGCCAGCCTGTCACGGCGCTCGCCGAGCGGCAGGGAGGTGAGGTCGGCACTGTCCCCTTTTGCGGCACTGCCGCGAGATCCGGCGTCGTACAGGAGATCGAAAAGCATCAACTGCACGGGAACGCCAGCCCGGGCGCGCTCAACGTCGCCAGGCTTGAAGAGGTTCATCCGCTTCTGGAGCAACCCGAAGCTGGGCCGGCCGTTCTTGCCGAGGGCCACGATTTCACCGTCTGCCACGAAGTCGTGGTCCGGCCAGAAACGCGCATCCGACAGTTCGGGATACGTGGGTGTCATGTCGATTCCGGAGCGGCTCGTTAGCCTGATTTTGCCGCCCGAACCTGAAACGATGGTCCGGAATCCATCCCACTTGAGCTCAAACAGCCAATCGCCTTCGGACACGTCGGCTGCGGTCCCGGACGTCGCGAGCATCGGCGCGTAGCTGGGGGTCCCGTTCGACTGTGGCGCGCTCTCAGGCAACAGGACTGTTCGATGGCCCGGATTGTCCTTCATCAGGTGGATCAGCCACTGCGATGGCGACTCTCCCGTGTGGATGAGTGCGAAGCGACGGGTGCCGCGCAAACCGCCGCCGGGCTTGCCGGTGAGGGTCGCGATGACTTCCTTGCCGTCGCGCCATTTTTCGCACTCGAACTCGCCGCTGTCCCAAATGCTGACCGTTCCGGCGCCGTATTCGCCCTTGGGAATGATGCCCGCGAACTGCGCATACTCCATCGGGTGGTCTTCGGTCCGTACGGCCAGGTGGTTTTTGGCCGGAGTGTCCGGAACGCCCCGCGGCAAGGCCCAGGACGCCAGGACGCCATTGTGCTCCAAGCGGAAATCCAGGTGGAAACGGCGGGCGTGATGCTCCTGGATCACGAAGATCCCGCCCGGAGGGTGGGGCTCTGCGTCAGCCTGGAGCGGACGCGATTTACGGTGTTCGACGGCGGGAAACGGCTCGGGCGTCCTCCGGGGGTCCCGCTTGTCCACATAGCTGGCCAGCCGCGGGTTCACGACGGCGGTGGCCCCGACGGCGGTGGCCACGACGGCGGTGCTGGCGCGGGCCGCGCCGGGTGAGCCGCCGTCGTCGTTCTTGTTTCCGGACCCGGCAGAGCGCCTGGAACCGTTGCCCGCGGGCGCATGCCCCGACCGCGCGGCAGCCACCACGGCGAAGGGGTCTTTCCCCTCTTTGACGCGCTTCATGACGGCAGTGAAGTCCAGATGCTCAAGCTTGGGGGAAGCGAGTTCCCGCCAGGTTCTCGGTGCGGCGACCATCGGGTGGGCGCGTCCTCGAAGGGAATAGGGGACGATGGTGGTCTTGTTCCCGCTGTTCTGGCTCCAGTCCACCAAGACCTTGCCGTTGCGCAGGGTCTTCTTCATGTCGCTGACCACAAGGTCCGGGTGGTCAGCCTCGAGCGAGCGCGCCAGTTCATGGGCGAACGCGGAAACCTGTTCCCATTTCCGGGTACCGTCGAGCCCGGCGTAAAGGTGGATCCCCTTGCTGCCGCTCGTCACGGGAACGGGATCCAGCCCAATGTCCTGCAAGATGCTGCGCGCCAGCTTGGCGACCTCCACGCACTCAGGAAGGCCCGTTCCCGGACCCGGATCAAGGTCCAGGACGAGGCGGTCCGGTGGCAGCATGGTTCCGTCGGCGTCCACTTGCCATTGCGGCACGTGAATTTCCAAGGCGGCGATCTGGGCTAGCCACGTCAGGGTGGCCAAGTCGTTGACCAGGGGGTAAACGTTGCTGTGGTCCCTGTGCTGAATGGTCACCCGGGGAACCCACGACGGTGTGGAGTCGTCCAGGTTCTTTTGGAAGAACATCTTCCCGGGGTTCTCCGTGGTCCCCACCCCGTGCACCCAGCGTTTGCGGGTGGCCGGTCGGTTGGCTGCGGCGGGGATGAGGGACGGGGCCACTGCGGCATAGTATTCGAGCACTTCTGCCTTGGTGGTGCCAGTCTCCGGGTACATGATTTTGCCTAGATTGGTGAGCGTCAGTTCATGACCTTCAACATTGACGCGTTCCTTTTGACTGGTTGCCACCTCTTCACCTCCGCCTTCTTGTGATGTTCACTTAGTGCATGAGGGCCATATGGAAGGGTTCTATCGCGTTTGGGCTGGTCAACGTACCCGTCAAGCTCTACAGTGCCACCGAGGACCACGACGTCAGTCTCCACCAAGTCCACAACAAGGACGGAGGCCGCATCCGCTACCAACGGAAGTGCGAAATCTGTGCCTCTGTTGTGGATTATGAGGATATCGACAAGGCCTACGAAGAGGAAGGCCGCACCGTGGTGCTGTCCGCGGCGGACTTGAAGTCGCTGCCCGCGGAGAACAGCCGCGAAATCGAAGTGGTGGAGTTCGTCCCCGCCGAGCAGTTGGACCCCATCATGTACGAGCGTCCCTACTACCTGGAACCGGACTCCAAGTCTCCCAAGGCCTACATGCTGCTTCTGCGCACCCTGCAGGACACCGAGCGCGTCGCCATTGTGCAGTACGCCCTCCGGCAGAAGACCAGATTGGGCGCGCTGCGGGTGCGTGGTGACGTGCTGATGCTGCAATCCCTGCTCTGGGACGACGAGGTCCGCGAGGCCAACTTCCCCTCGCTGGACACCGACGTCAAAATCTCGGACAAGGAGCTGGAGATGTCCTCGGCCCTCGTGGACTCCATGGCGCGCGACTTCGAGCCCGAGCAATACACCGATAACTACCAGGTGCAGTTGCGCCAACTCATCGCGGCCAAACTCGAAAAGGGCGATTCCCTGGACACTGAGGAGACGTTCGGCGTTTCTGCGAGCGAAGGCGGAGGTGGAGAAGTCATCGACCTCATGGAAGCGCTCAAACGCAGCCTCGACAAGAAGCGCGGCAAGGCGTCTATCGAGTCGCTCACTGAGGAGTCCGACGACGCCGCTACCGCCAAGGCGGCCAGCAAGCCCAGGGCGAGGGTCAAGAAAGCCTGACGCGCCGCCGTCGTCCGCCCCGCGAAGACCGGACATGCCCAGCGTGCGGAGGCAGGAGTGGACATGAAGGGAATATGTCCGTTCCTTGGCACGAACACTGAACATGTCCCCCGGTCTCCCCAGCGCGACACCACTGGACATGTCCCCCGGTCTCCCCAGCGCGACACCACTGGACATGTCCCCCGGTCTCCCCAGCGCGACACCACTGGACATGCCCAGCGTGCGGAGGCAGGAGTGGACATGAAGGGAATATGTCCGTTCCTTGGTTTGAGCGGAGGGCATGTCCAGTGGTGGTTCAGTGGTTCCGCAACGCCGAGATCAGCTCGGCCTTCTTCTTGCTTGAGTATCCTGTGAGGCCTAGCTCCTTGGCGCGGGACTTCAGTTGGGCCACGGTCCAGTGCTCGTAGTCTCCCGAGGTGCCCCCGCGGCGGCCGATTTCCCTGCGGCCCTCCTTGGCAGCGGCATTGGAGATCCGGGCGGCCTTTTCCTTCGAGGCGCCGTCCTCCCGGAGGCTTTCGTAAAGTTCCGGATCTTTTAGGCTGGGGTTCTTCTTGTTTGGCATGACTTCCTCCTGCGGTCCAGTCCCGGCTATGACGGAAGTTCCATCCGGAACCCGCAGCGGCACCGCAGCACCTTCGTCGCCAGGTACACGTCGAGGAGATCCACTGCGGGGTCTTCCGTGGACATTGGTGCATAGACGCTGTGGAATCCGGTTCCTGTGATCTTCATGGGTTCCCCGCAATGGATGTATTCACCCCCGAATTGAAGCACCCCTGACACCGTGCCGCGTTGGTTCAGGATCTCCGCCACGTCCTTGAAAGTCGCGGCATGGGCATAAAACGTATCGCATTCAACGCACGTGTAGGCGATATCCACGAGCTCTGCGGACGGCGGTTCCAGGGGCTCAATTGAATCTAGAATCACGTGCTCGTTGGTACCGCATTTGCCGCACCAGATTCGTTCCGCTCCTGGGCGCGGTGCGCCGCTGGGAACAATCGGGTCAGAGATAGTCGGCATTGACATTACTCCTTGAACCGAGAAGTGCGGCCCCCGCGCAGGGCGGGAGCCGCACTTCGAGCGGATTTAGTCCTTCTTGAAAGCGTCCTTTACCTTTTCCCCGGCCGCTTTCAGGTCGGCCTTGGTCTGATCCATCTTGCCTTCGGCTTCCAGCTTCCGGTCATCCGTCAGCTTTCCAGCCGTTTCCTTGGATTTGCCCGCAAGCTTTTCTCCGGCGTTCTGGATCTTGTCATCTGCACCCATGGACGTACTCCTTTTGCTGGTAATGGATTACTTCATTACGCCAAGCGGCGTGGGGCTTGGCCGATGTGCGGCCAGCCGTCCTCGTCGACTACGTGCCGTTGCTTAGACGCCGTGTGTCCGCCGGCCGGACATAAAGCTGAGAAGCCAGCCGATGGCCGCGACGATCAGGAGGACCAAGCCGACCCAGAGGAGCCAGCTGACGGCCTGCGAGAAGCCGCCAACGAGCAGAAGGACGATTGCCACAACGCCTGCAATGATCAGAAGAGTGTTCACAGTCACACATTCCTTACTTCAGTGGGACCGCTGGCAAGCGCCCGGATCCCATGCGATGTATTCGGTTGTCAGTTCGCTTGCGAACCGTTGTTCCTCACCAGGCCCCCGGACCGCATACGAGGTCCTGCTGTAGCGGATGCCGCCTCGTCTTCCGGAATTTTCATCCGGTACGGGCTGCCCCGGCTTCCTCCATCGTACTACTAAGGTCACTTATCAAATCAAGTGCTAAGCACACTTAGCAAATTTTTTAGGTATCGTCGTAGGGTAGATGGAAGGTCTCGCGCTCGTTCCTGAAATGCATCAGACCCTATTGTCAGCAGTCGTCTTGGAGGGGAAACCGTGAAAGCATCGCAAACTCTTGCAGATAATCTTCAGCTTGTCCTGACGGATCTCATAGAACTCCAGCTCCAGGGAAAACAGGCCCATTGGAACATCGTGGGCGCCAATTTCCGGGACCTGCACCTCCAGCTCGACGAACTCGTGGCAGCAGCTCGGGAGTTCGCCGACGAAACAGCCGAAAGGATGCGGGCGCTTCATGCCCTGCCCGACGGCCGGAGCAGCACGATCGCTGGCTCCACCAGGCTGGAACAGTTCCCGGCGGGACTAACCAAGACCAAGGACGCCGTGAAGCTGATCACTGACCGACTGGAGAGGACGGTCAAGACTATGCGCGATGTCCACGATGAGGTGGATGAGGAAGATCCCACGACGGCGGATCTGCTGCATGCGTTCATCACCCGTTTGGAACAACTCGCCTGGATGATCAGTGCCGAGATCATGCCCTCCAGCGAACCCGTGGCCGATCCACAGGAAGCCTAAGGGCCTGGAAACCCAGCGGCCCGCTATCTAGACAAAGTGTCAGGGCATGCCACGGCTCCGCCGCAGCAAACCCGGGATGCCCGGCATTTCCCGGACAAGGTCGGGCCGCGGATTCACCTACCACCGCCCGGACGGATACCTTATCACCGGTGCGGAGCGCAAGCGCCTTGACGCGTTAGCGATCCCTCCGGCGTGGACGGATGTCTGGATATGTCCGTTCGCGAACGGGCATATCCAGGCAATGGGAGTGGACGACGCTGGCCGGAGCCAATATATCTACCACCCGGAGTGGCGGGCCCGTCAGGACACTGAAAAGTTCGCCCGGGCTGCGCGGCTCGGCACTGTCCTGCCCAAGGCGCGCCGCTTGGCATCACGACACTTGAGAGAGTCACCCTCGGAAAAGACCAGGGCCCTGGCCGCGGCAGTGCGGCTCATGGATCTCGGGGCGTTGCGCGTTGGATCAGATGGCTACACGCGCCGCAACGGCTCGTACGGCCTCACCACGTTGAGGTGTAAGCACGTGCAGGTCAGCGGAGACGTGGTGTCCTTGGATTTCCCGGGAAAGAGCGGCCAAACATGGGAATCAAGCATCGAGGACGCTGCGCTGGCCCGATTCCTCGAACCCGTGGCCAGCAGGGCTGCAAAGGAGCCGCTGCTGGTCTTTCATGAACGTGGCAACCGGGTCTCCTTGAACGCCACGATGGTCAACGAATATCTTCGTCACATCACGGGCGGCAACTACACGGCCAAGGACTTCCGGACGTGGAAAGGCACAGTGGCTGCCGGCATGGCGTTGGCAGGCGAATCCGAAGTGCCTGCCCGCCGTCGAATCCTTGAAGCCATCAAGCAAACTGCCGAACTGCTTGGCAACACCCCAACGGTGGCGAGGGCCGCCTATATTGATCCGCGCCTCGTCGACGGGTTCCTGGCCGGCGATCTCGCTCAGCTCAGGTCGACGGAGCGGGATATCGCGGCCTACTGGGCGTCTTTGCCCTGAAAAGCAAGGAGCATGCTCCCCGTAGGCTGCGAGGGATGGACATAGTAGGAATATGTCCATCCCTCGCAGCCAGGAGGGGGCATGCTCGGTGGGTTATTCGGCGTCGTGGTCTGTCTCGAGGATCTTCACGAGACGGTCCAGTGCTTCGTCGGCGCCGGCGCCCTCGGCACGGAGCACAACGACGTCGCCGAATGAAGCTCCCAGGCTCATGAGGGAGAGAATGCTGGCGGCGTCCATGGCGTCGTCGATGGGCTCGCCTTCGCGGGCGATGGTGACCTCAAGGTCAAGCTCGCCGGCGGCCTCGGCGAAGATGGCTGCAGGGCGGGCGTGCAGGCCGACGCGGCTGGCGATGGTGGCGGTACGTTCGGACATTTTTGCTCCTTCGATTGTGGGCTTGGGAAAAGTCTAGAGGCGCGCCGTCCCGTTGGCGGTGGCGTCAGGCCGCGACGACGGCCGGAACGCGTTCTGCCTCGACGGGCTTCCGGACTGCCCAGCGCTTGAGGGCGAGCAGGACCAGTGCGGTAATCACGGCGCCGACCGCGATCGAGATGATGAACATCGCCAGGTTTCCGATGGCGAAGAAGACGAAGATGCCGCCGTGCGGGGCCTGAGAGGTCACGCCTGCAGCCATGCACAGTGCGCCGGTCACGGCACCACCGACCATGCTCGCGGGGATGACCCGGAACGGGTCGGCGGCCGCGAACGGAATGGCACCTTCGGAGATGAATGAGGCGCCCAGCAACCATGCAGCCTTGCCGTTTTCGCGCTCAGCCAAGCTGAAGACCTTCTTGTTCAGGGTAGTGGCGAGAGCCATTGCCAGCGGCGGGACCATGCCTGCTGCCATGACGGCAGCCATGATCTGAAGCGGTGCCGGGTTGGCCAAGCTGCCGGCGCCCAGGCCGGCAACGGCGAAGGAGTACGCAACTTTGTTGACCGGGCCGCCCAGGTCGAAGCACATCATGAGCCCCAGGATGATGCCGAGAACGACGGCGGACGCGCCCGTCATGCCGGTGAGCCAAGTGTTGAGCTGGGTGGTCACCCATGCGATGGGGCCGCCGAGAACCATGAACATGAGGCCCGAAGCAACGATCGAAGCCAAAAGCGGGATGATTACCACCGGCATGAGTCCACGCAACCAGCGCGGAACGCTGAACGTACCGATCCAGTGTGCCGTGAGACCGGCCAGCAGGCCGCCCACCAGGCCGCCCAGGAAGCCTGCGCCCATGAATCCGGCAACAGCACCGGCCACGAAGCCGGGGGCAATGCCGGGCCGGTCCGCGATGCCGAAGGCAATGTAACCGGCCAGGGCAGGGACCAGGAAGCCAAGCGAGAGGCCGCCGATCTTGAAGGCAACGGTACCCAAGTACAGGGCGAGGTTGCCGTCGGGAAGGTTGAGTAGCGTGTTGTGGGCCAAGATGTCATTGGCCTTTGTCCCTAGAGCAATGTCATAACCGGCCAGCAGGAAGCCCAAGGCGATGAGGAGGCCCCCGCCGGCGACGAACGGGATCATGTAGCTGACGCCGGTCAGGAGGACCTTCTTGACCTTCGTGCCAAGGTGCTCGCTGGCAGCCTCTGACGCCTGTTCGGCGCTCTCTTCGGCGCCGAAGTGCGGAACCCGGTGGGCGTGCGGGTCGGAGGCGGCAGCGATCGCTTCCTGGACCATCTTGGCCGGCTCGTCGATGCCGCGCTTCACGGGTGCGTTGATGACGGGCTTGCCGGCGAAGCGCTCCTTGCCACGGACGTCGACGTCTACCGCGAAGATCACGGCATCAGCAGCCGCGATGACTGCAGGGTCCAGTGCGGTGAAGCCTCCCGAGCCCTGGGTTTCCACCTGCAGGTCGACCCCGGCTTCCTTGCCCGCAGCCACGAGTGAATCGGCCGCCATGTACGTGTGGGCAATGCCGGTGGGGCAGGCCGTGACGGCGACAATACGCTTCGGCGTGGCAGCAGCGCCCGCCACCGAAACCGGCGCGGCCTCGGCGGCGGGCGCTGCTGCCGAGGCGTGCGCAGCCGGCTTGTCGGCCAGTGCGCCGTCGACCAAGTCGACGATGTCCTGCTCGGTAGCGGCAGCGCGCAGCCCTGCAGTGAAGTCCTTCTTGATGAGGGAACGGGCCAGCTTGGAGAGCAGTTTCAGGTGCTCCTGGTCCGCTCCTTCCGGGGCTGCAATGAAGAAGATGATGTCTGCGGGCCCGTCCTTGGCGCCGAAGTCCACTTTGTGCGAAAGCCGGGCCATTGCCAGGGTCGGCTCGATCACGGCAGCGGAGCGGCAGTGCGGGATGGCAATCCCGCCGGGCACGCCGGTGGCAGTCTTCTGCTCGCGGGCGAAGGCGTCCGCGAAGAGCCCTTCAACCTCGGAGGCGCGACCGGCTGCGGCAACTTTGCCTGCCAGGAAGCGGATGACATCGGCGGGAGAATCGCCGAGGTTCTGGTCAAGGGTGACCAGTTGGGGGGTGATGAGCTGGGTCACTGTTAGTCCTTCTGAAGGGCCGTGATGGTCACGGCGTCGGGAGTTGTTTGGGATACCGCCGGGACAGTGGAGCCCGGCAGCGAAGCAGCGGCGGCACCATGTGCCACAGCCTGACGAAGGCAGTCCTGCGCGGATCCGCCGTTGGTGGCGGCCAGCAGATAGCCAGCAAGGGACGAATCGCCGGCACCAACGGTGCTGACGGCTTGGATCGGCGGATGCGTGGCGAACCACGCGCCGTCGGCGGTTACCAGGACGGCGCCTTTGGAACCGAGTGTTGCAAGTACTGCACCCACACCGCTGCCGACGACGGCGGCGGCTGCCTGGGCGGCAAGGACCGGGTCCGCTTCCAGTTCGTCAGCCGTGTGGACGTCTGTGAAGCCGGCTGCGGCGGCCAGTTCGGCCAGTTCTTCCGCGTTCGGCTTCAGGAGATCGGGCTTGCCGCTGATGCCGTTGGAATCGCCACGGATGGCGGCAGCCAGTGGGGCGCCGGAGGAGTCGATCGCGATAAGTGGCGGTCTGCCGTTTGCTGGATTGTTGTTCTTGGAACGGAGCCGGCGGGCGATCGTGGCGTAGAAATCTGCCGGGACTCCGGGTGGGAGAGAACCGGCAAGAACCACCCAGCTCGCGCCACGGGAGCGGTCCAGCAACAGCCCGATCAGGGCTTCCTGCTCGTCCAGGCTCAACTCCGGACCGGGTTCGTTGATCTTGGTGGTGACGCCATCAGGTTCGGTGAGCGTCACATTGCTGCGCAACGGCTCACTGATGGGAAGCGCTGCGTAGGGGACGCCGTCGTCGAGCAGTCCTGAGAGGACGGGATCGGAATCCCCGCCCGGCAGGACGGCGACGGTGTCCAAGCCCGAGGCGACCAGTGCCCGGGAGACATTGACGCCCTTGCCGCCGGAGTGTTGGTGGACAGCGACGGCGCGTTGCACCTCGCCGCGGGCCAAGGGGGCCGGGAGTTCCACGGTGCGGTCCAGGCTCGGGTTGGCGGTCAGGGTGACGATCATGCGACCACCACATCCACGCCGGCCTCGGCCAAAGCGGCGGAGAGCTCCTCAGAGGGTTCGTGGTCAGTAATCACGGTGTCCACATCTTTCAGGGCAGCGAACTGGACGAGGGTTTCCGCGTCCAGTTTGGAAGAGTCCACGAGGACGACGACGCGCCGTGCGGACGTGACGAAGGCGGCCTTGACGGCGGCTTCTTCGGGGTCAGGAGTGCTGAGCCCGAACGTGGCGTGGATACCGTTGGCGCCGACGAAGGCAACGTCCGGGCGGAGCCGGGACGCGGCGTCGACCGTGGATTGCCCGACGGCGGCTTGGGTTAGCCCGCGGACGCGTCCGCCCAGGATCTGGAGGGCGATGTTCGGGTTGCCGGAGAGCCGCCCGGCGATGGGTATGGCGTGGGTAATGACCACTAGTTCTTCACGCGGGCCATTCCCGTTGGAGGACGCCGCGTTTTGGGCCGTGCGCTGGTCCAGTAGGCGGGCGAGTGCCTCGGTGGTGGAGCCGGCGTCGATTAGGATGCTGCCGGCTGCGTTCGCGGGGATGAGGGCAAGGGCTGCCTCGGCGATGCGGAGCTTTTCCGGTTGGCGCTGGATAGCACGTTCGACCACGCTTTCCTCGCGGGTGCTGAGGCGGTCGGAGGGGACGGCCCCGCCGTGCACGCGGCGTAGGCTGCCGGCGGATTCGAGGGCAGCGAGGTCACGGCGGACAGTCTCCGTGGTGATGCTGAACCGGTCCGCGAGGTCTGTGACATTGACCCTTCCGAGCTCGGCGACGAGCTCGGAGATCAGTTGTTGGCGCTCCTCAGCAAACACATACCCTCCATTGCGTACAAGCTATAGGTGCATCAGTGACTGTGGTCACATGATGTGGAATTGCTTGACTCTATCTTTGTTCATGTTGGTCTGTCAACAGAAAACAACATAAACAAAGATTTGGGTGTGATGGGTTTGAGGGGTGTTTGGAGCCTGCGTTTGCGGCGGGGCGGGGTCGAGGTTAGGCGGATTCTGCTGGATCATTCGACAGTGGCTTTGCGCCGGCCCCGGAATGACTGGGCAGACGGGCCTGGGGGGCGGAATGATCCAGCAGAATCTATCGTGTATGACCAGCGCGACGTTGCGCCGGCGATGATGGACCGGTCCGACGGAGGGCGGGTTAGCCCCGATGGGGGTAGTCGAAGAAGGGGCTGGATGTCCTTCGCCGGACCGGAAGGTGCCCTACGGCCATTCGATTTCCCGCGGAGGAGGGTACTCGATGGGGAGGTTGTCCGGGTCGGGAGGATCGGGCAATCGGGACGGCCGCGTCGAATCCGCTTCCTTCCGATGCATGTTGTTGCGTTCGCTTAGCTCATCGGGCTCGTGCCGACGGCCTTCTTCGGGGTGGTGTTTGTGTGCACTTTCGAGCTTCATGTTGCTTCCTTTGGGTAGTCCTGCAAGGCGTGGCTAGGCAGGTAATTCCAACTCGAACCCACAACTGCATCTCAAGGTCCTGGTGTGTAGGAAGGCTTCCTGGGGAGAGTTGCGCGATCGCGGCCGGCCGGACTGCGGTATTTCGACGCTTCGCAGTGCGGTTTCCACCTCCCTGAGGGGTTCGCTGCAGTGGAAATAGTGGGTTCCGAATTCCCAGAGGCCATCCTGAATCCCCCGACGATTCAGGATGGCCCCCGCCTGCTGGACGGTAGCTGGGTGGCTGTAGGAACGCCCGCAGGAGGTACATGTGTAGAACACGGCGAGTTGCTGCGAAGGACGCGGAGCCGTGGCCTGGATGGATTCGATGACCAGATGCTCATCTGTGCCGCAACTGCTACACCACAGAGGAATGGCACGGGGTTCATGCGATTCGGAGACGGCCGACATCGACTAGATCCGAACTGCTATCGGGCAATTGCTCACGGGGCAGCACCTTCACCTTGAGTGATGGCGCCCGGCTGCTTGAGCGAAAAGGCCGAAGATCCGGCCGTGGTCCGGCCTGCGCGGACCGTAGAAGAATTGTCCACCGCACCTTCCCCGTGCGCAACCCCGCGACGAGGGTGTGTCCACGTGGCGGACGCGGTATTGGGAAGCCTTTTCCTCCATTACGGCCCCGGTGCTCGTAGACTGAGCCATGGACGAAATGAGCCAAAACGCCTCGGTAGTGGAGCAACTCCAAGATTTGGTTATCGACAGCGAGGACGTAAGCGGCTTCCTCGAAGACCTTGCGGTGTTCACGGCGTCGTCGCTGTCAGCTTCGCGCGGGCAGGACGTCCTGTGCGGGGTCACGTTGAGCAGGCGTCGCAGATCAATGACGGTTGCCGGAAGCAGCCACGAAGCCCGCCTCATCGACGAGGTGCAGCAAGCGTACGGAGACGGACCGTGCTTGGAGGCCATGAGGAGCGGGAAGCCGGTCCTGGTTTCTGACACGTCGGCGGACTCGCGGTGGCTTGAATACTGCTCCACTATCGCCGAACGCGGGCACCTGGCCGTGCTCTGCGTGCCCCTGAGCCTGGAGGAGGGTGCGACGGGGGCGATCAACCTGTTTGCCCCGCAGCGGGATGCTTTCGATGAGGCCTCCATCCGTAGCTGCGAGCAATTCGCGAGTCAAGCGGAAAAAGCCTTGAGGCTGGCGGTGCGGATCGGTACCACGCGACAACGCGCAGAAGACCTCGAGCAGGCTATGCGTTCCCGGACTGCCATTGATCTGGCGACCGGCGTCATCATGGGGCAGAACAGGTGCAGCCAGGAGGAAGCAATCAGGATTCTGACCAAGGCCTCCAACGGCAGGAACCAGAAGCTCCGGGATGTCGCGGAATCCCTGCTCCGATCCTTGACCAACGAGGAGCCGGTCTCGCACTTCCAGGCTTAAGCGACTGCGCTAGCTGCGCTAGCTGCGCTCCGCGATTCTTTTGACGCTTTCCACCAAGCCGTCCCACATGCCTTTCGAGTGTGCCGCCTCTTCGGAGCTGGCGTTGCCAGGTACCGCGCCAAGCGATGGACCCGCCAACCGTCCAGTCGGTGACAACCTCGGTTCCGAACATGAACTCTTGATGGCCTGGGGATCGGTGAGTACTGACCACACCCGATCGGCGCTTGCCTGCCATGCTCTTCCCCTTTGTCTGCTGCCCTGCGCCCTGAACCGGCAACAGAGTCTACGCCTGGGGTGAGGGCGCGGGCTGGCGCGAGGGTTCAGGAGCGCTGAGGCGGCTTCATCCCAGGTGAACGATGGGCGTGTCGCCGTCGGACCCCGTGAATTTCTTGCGGTCGATGGTGATGAGAAGAAGGGCGATCGGGGTGATCAGGATCGCGATGCCCGCGGCCCAGAGGAAGACGGCCGCGTAGCCTGTGGAGAGGGCGGCCAGCGAGCCTCCGCCGCCCGTGGCGACGGCGATGGTGCTGAATAAGGCGATTCCTAGGGAACCGCCGATTTGCTGCGAGGCATTGACCAGGGCGCTCGCGACGCCGGAATCGTCCTTGTTCACACCGAACAGGGCAAGGTTTTGCATCGGCACGAAGACCATGCCCAGCCCGGCACCCAGGAGAAGCAGGGCAGGCAGTACGTTGACGAGGTAGCTGCCGGCGGCGCTGACCTGCGTGAGCCACAGCATTGCAGCCGCAATGAAGACCGGCCCCGCCGCCGTCGGGATTTTCGCGCCGAGTTTCGGCAGGTTCTTCGCGACGAGACCTGCGGTGATGATCAAGACCACCGTCATGGGCAGGGAAGCAAGGCCGGCGAGGAAGGGTGCGAAGCCAAGGACAATCTGGATGTAGAAGTTGATGAAGAGGATGCCGCCTATGAGCACCGCGCCGGACAGGAAGGAGGCCAGGAAGGCGGCTCCGCGGTTCTGTTCGGTGGCGACGCGCAACGGCAGCAGAGGGTGCTTGACCTTCCGCTCGACGACGACGAAGAGCACCATCAGCGCGACGCCCGCTGCGATGAAGCCCCAGGCCTCGGGGGCTCCCCAGCCGTCCTCTGCGTTGGTGAATCCATAGACAAGGGAACCAAGTCCAAGGGCAGCGAGAACGACGCCGGGCCAGTCATATTTGGTGGAGCCGTGGGCTTTGCTCTCCCGCACGAGGGACCACACGCCAATGAGGGCGATAATCGCGATGGGCACGTTGACAAAGAAGCACCAGCGCCAGGTCACGTGTTCCGTCAGGAAACCACCCAGAAGAACGCCGACAGCGGCCCCGACGCCGGTGATGGAGCCGAAGATCGCGAACGCGGTGCCGCGGTCTTTTCCGCTAGGAAAGGCCACCGTCAGTAAGGCCAGTGCTGCCGGAGCCAGGAGCGCCGCGAACAGGCCCTGTAGGGCTCGGGCGCCGATCAGCTCCCACGGTTGCTGAGCGATGCCGCCGAGTAGGGATGCGAGGGAAAAGCCCACTGCGGCCAGGCTGAATGTCCGCTTGCGGCCCCAGAAATCGGCGATGCGACCACCGAGCAGCAGGAAGGCGCCGAAGGCCAGCGCGTAAGCCGTGATCACCCAGGAACGTGTCGCGTCGCTGATACCCATCTCTATCTGGAGGCGCGGCAGTGCCAGATTCACGATTGTGCCGTCCAAAACCACCATGAACTGTGCGAGGGCCAAGAACACCAACGCCCACCAGCCGTGCTGCCCTCTTCTTTGTTCCGTCCTTGCAATTGCCAACTGTGTTGCCATGGCCGCACCCGCTCCTCAAAGTAATAATACTTACGAAAGTATAAGTGCATGATCTGGTTGCTCAAGAGCGCCATTGGGCGTGATATTGCTTACTCGGGCTCCGCGAGGATGGAGGCGAGGCGTTGCAGGGCTGGGAGGCTTGCGGCAATTTGCTTGCGTTCCTCGGGCAGTAGCCGGGAACTTGCCGAGGCGAGGACCTCCGCCCAGGAACCCTCAAGAAGTGCCTTGATCCGCTGGGATTCCGCTGTGGGATGGAGGGCCACGTAGCGCTTGTCTGCGGCGTCACGGGCCCGGGTAACGAGGCCCGCGGCCACGAGCTCACGGAGCTGGACGCTGACGTTGCTGAACTGCCGCCCGAGGCGCGAGGCGATTTCCGCGACAGTGATTCCCGGGTGGCTTTCGATGATCCTCAGGATTTCCAGGACGCCGTTCGGGAGCGGCCTGACGCCCGTCTCGTTGTGGGATTTCCGGCGGACGTCGGAGGAAATGTCGATCATCGAGACTGCCAAGGCCCGGTGGTCCACCGATTTGGCCGCCCCTTCGTCCGCACCAACACTTTGCATTTCATAAGCATAGGCGTGTCCTCGGATGCGGCGCATAGGCTCTTCCCATGGAAACTGTGGTCTGGTCCAAACCGGAAAATGAGCGCGCCGGGACACCGCTCCTGGTAATGATGCACGGATATGGCACGGACGAGCAACGAATGGTGGATCTCTTTCCCCGGCTTCCACAGGAATTCACGTGTGCCGCCCTCCGGGGGCCGATGACGATCGGTGACCACTACGGTTGGTTCCTGCTGGACTACTTCCTCGCTAACGATTTTGCTGACGTCATCACGGCCACCAACAAGGTCTTTGCCTGGATTGACTCGGTCAAACGCAACCACAGCAGTGTGAGCCTCCTGGGCTACTCCCAGGGCATGGCCATGGCCAGCACCCTCTTGCGGCTCCGACCCGAAGCCTTCAAAGCGACCGCGGGCCTTTCCGGGTTCGTCCTGGAAAACGAGCTGTTGACGCTTAGCGAATCCTTCGATTCGCCACCGCCGTTCTTCTGGGGCAGGGACAAAGCCGATCCCGTGATCTTCAGGGATGCCATTGATCACACCGGCGAATGGCTCAACGCGAATACGGCCCTCACTGCGCGAACGTATCCTGGCATGGGCCACCGGATCGAGGCCCGGGAACTGGCCGATGTCAGCGCTTTTTTGCGGTTTTACGTCCTCCGCTAGGGTGCGGCGCATGTCACATTCGACGGTACTGGAATACAACTCTTGATTGCCGAAATTGTAAGCGCTTACACTCTTCTTCGGCGGTGCAAGGAAGTGTCGTCAAATCCAGAAGATGAAAGGGTTGAGGCTGTGTTGAATGGTTAAGGCTCACCGCGCGACAATCCAGGACGTTGCAGTCCTCTCGGGCTTGTCGATATGCACAGTTTCCCGCGCACTGCGGAACCTGCCGAACGTGTCCGAGAAAGCGCAAGTGAAAGTGGCCGACGCCGCCGCAAAGCTTGGTTACAAAGCATCGTCAGCCGCAGCCCGCTTGGCCGGCGGAAGTACCGGTTCCATCGCGATCATCGCCCCCACCGCCACGGCGTGGTTCTTTGCCCAGGCTGTTGAAGCAGCCGAGGAGGTCTTCGGAGACAGCGGTTTCGACACTGTTTTGATCAGCCTGCGCGGCAAGGCGAGCGTCAAACGGAAGATCTTCGGCGACCTCCTCGGCTTATCCCAACGCGTGGATGGCGTACTGCTTCTCAACGTCGATTTGAGCGAATCCGAGGTCTCCCTTCTGGCTGCGTCCGGTCTTGCAGTTGCGAGCGTGGGGATGACTTCCGTACCGTGGGATAACGTAGGGATTGACGACGAACTCGCGGCGTGGCAGGCCACCTCCCACCTCTTGGGGCTGGGCCATTGGGATTTGGCCGTGCTTTCCGGCCGCGAAACCCAGGAGAATTCCGTGCTGACCTCCAGCGACCGCCTCAAAGGATTCGGCCGGGCATTGAAAGACCATCACTTGACCGTGCATCCGGACCTTGTCATCAGCTCGGATTCCACCATCGACGGCGGCAGTAAAGCCATGAACGAACTCATTGCCCACAGGAGCCTCCCGACAGCTGTCTTCGCCGACTGTGACGAGGCGGCCTTCGGAGCCTTGATGGCCATGCGCGAGCATGGTTTGGCGGCCCCAAAAAATGTCTCCGTGATTGGAATCGATGACCACCCCATGAGTTGGTTCCTTGGCCTGAGCACGGTGGCACAGCCAGTGGCGGACCAGGGTGCCTTCGCCGCCAACCTTCTGGTTGACCGGCTCCAGAACGCTGATGCCCCCAACGAACCCTCCAACCACTTCCTCGACACCAAGCTCATTGAACGCAAAACGACGCGCCGCCAGCGCTGAACGGACCGCTGCACACCATGACTGACACCCGAACAATCCAGAAAACTGCCTGGACGGGCGCTACCGCGCTCCTTTTCGACCTCGACGGCGTGCTGACGCCCACCGCCGTCGTGCACGAACAAGCCTGGCAGGAGCTGTTCGACGGCTACCTGGCTGAATCCGGCCATCCGGACGGCTACCGGGAAAGCGACTACTTCGACCATATCGACGGCAAGCCGCGCTTCGACGGTGTGCGGGATTTCCTCACTTCCCGTGGAATCACGCTGCCGGAAGGACCCACCGACGACGATCCAGCCAACGCGAGCGTGCAGGGCCTGGGCAACCGAAAGAACCTGATCTTCAACGAGATCGTGGATTCGCGCGGCGTCGAGCCCTACGCCGGTTCCCTCCGCTTCATCCACGCTGCCTTGGAGCTGGGGCTGAAGCTCGCCGTCGTATCCTCTTCCCGCAACGCACCCGCAGTCCTGAAAGCGGCCGGACTGGATGGCTACTTCCCGGTAGTAGTGGATGGCCAGGTGGCCGCCGCCGTCGGGCTTCCCGGTAAGCCGGATCCCGCCACGTTCCGCTATGCCGCCGAGTTGCTCGACGTTCCCGCCGCGGGATGCGTCGTCGTCGAGGACGCAGTGTCCGGCGTGCAGGCCGGCAGTGCCGGGAACTTCCGCGCGGTCATCGGGGTGGACCGCGGGGCTGGCCACCAGACCCTGCTCGATGCGGGCGCAACCTTCGTGGTCGACGACCTCGACGATCTTCTCTAACTACGCCGTTTCACCAGAAACAGAAGGAACCCGACATTCCATGGCACTTATCAGCTCCGACCGGCTGCGCTTCCCGTGTGAACCGTGGAAGCTCGTGGAGAGCATCCACGTTCCCGGTGACGCCGGTACGCTCGAAACCCTCTTCAGCCTTGGCAACGGCCATTTGGGCATCCGCGGCGCCCACTGGGCGGGGGCGGACGCCGAACTTCCCGGTACGTTCATCAACGGTTTCCACGAAACGTGGGACATCAAGCACGCCGAGAACGCTTATGGCTTTGCACGCACCGGACAGAGAATCGTCTACATCCCCGATGCCAACAACTTCAATGTAGTCATCGACGGCGAGCCGTTGAGCCTCGCCGAGTCTGCGGTGCAGAACTATCGCCGCAGCATTGACTTCGCCACGGGCGTGTACGAATGCGCGATCACCTGGGAATGCCGCTCGGGTGCCACCGTCACGACGGTGGAGCGCCGCGCCGTCGGGATCGAATCCAGGGGTTCCCTTGGCATCGAACTGAGCCTCACAGCCGATCGGCTGGTGTCTGTGGACATCACGTCCCTGGTGATCAACAGGCAGGACCAGCCTGTGGAGGACCACTCGGCCCACGATCCTCGCCGTTCGGGCCGCCACGCCGGCAGGGTGCTGCTCCCGCTCCACCTCCAGGGTTCCGACGGATCCCTGCGCATGGCCTGGGAAACCGCGGAATCCCGGCAGCGCATCGGCATGGCCGTGGACCACTGGATTTCCGCTGCAGGCCAACCCTTCGAGACCGTAGTGGGGGAGGACGAGTCCACGGTCCGCTACGTCATGGCGGTCAATGAGGGCGAGACGTTCCGCCTGGAAAAGAACGTCAGCTACGTCGTCAACAGCGCCGACGTGAACGCGACGGACCCCGGCGAAATTCTGGCATCACACGCTGAACTTGGACTCGTGCCGTTCGACGCACTCCTGGCCGAAGGCGCAGCCCACTACCGCGATTACTGGTCATCCGCGGATATCACTATTGGCGGCCAGCCCGAACAGCAACAGGCCGTGCGTTGGAGCCTGTTCCAGCTAGCCCAGGCCACCTCGCGTGCCGGCGTCGCGGGCATCCCGGCCAAGGGGGTCAGCGGCTCCGGCTACGAGGGCCACTACTTCTGGGACCAGGAGGTGTACCTGCTGCCGTACCTGACGTACACCAACCCGGCCGCCGCCCGCCAGGTGCTGGAATCCCGCCACGCCATGCTTCCCGATGCCCGGATCCGGGCCAAGGAGCTGAGCGTGGACGGTGCGCTGTTCCCGTGGCGCACCATCAACGGGCTTGAGGCCAGTGCGTACTACGCCGCCGGCACCGCGCAGTTCCACATAGCTGCCGCCATCTCCTTCGCCGCCAACCGCTACCAGTGGGCCAGCGGCGATGGCAGCTTCCGTTCCGAGGTGGGCGCGGACCTGCTGATTGAGACGGCGCGCATGTGGGCCTCGCTGGGCTTCTTCGGCAAAGACGGGATGTTCCACATCCACGGCGTCACCGGCCCGGACGAATACACGGCCGTGGTCAACGACAACCTCTACACCAACGTCATGGCGCGCTTTAATCTGCGCGCCGCCGCGGCCCTGGAACATCCGGACGTCCCGGAAACCGAGCGGATGGTGTGGCAACAGGCCGCCGCGCGCATGTCCCTTCCCTACGATCCGGACATGGAGATCTACAGCCAGGACAACGACTTCATGACCTTGGAGCCGTGGGACTGGTCCACGCCGCGGTCCAAGTACCCGCTCCTGCTTCATTTCCACCCGCTGGTGATCTACCGGCACCAAGTCCTCAAGCAGGCGGACACGGTGCTGGCGATGTTCCTTCAGTGGCAGGACTTCACGGCCGAGGAAAAGCAGCGCGCCTTCGACTTCTACGATCCCATCACCACCGGCGACTCCACCTTGTCCGCATGCGTGCAGGGCATCATGGCGGCCGAGGTGGGCTACTCCGACGTCGCGCTCAAGCACTTCACCGAAGCCCTGTTCATCGACCTGGACAACACGCACAACAACACCGTTGACGGTGTGCACATCGCGTCCACGGGCGGCATCTGGAGTTCCCTGGTGTGCGGTTTCGCGGGCATGCGGGACCAAGGCCAGGTCCTCCACTTCGACCCGCGGCTGCCGGCAGAGTGGGACAGCCTGTCCTTCCGGCTCACGATCCGCGGGCGGCTGTTGTCCGTCGAACTACGGCCAGGGTCCATCAGCCTTGCGTTGGTTGCGGATTCAGCGCCCGACGCCGATGCGCAGCCTTTGGAGGGCACGGCGCCTTTGGAGCTCAGCGTGCGCGGGGAACGGATCCTCGTCGGCGTCGAGACGCTTACCGTGCAGCTCGACGAGGTGCCGGTCCCCGAATCGTCGGTCTTCCCGAGCCTCTTCCCGACGGCGGGACTCCCAGTCATCGGCAACGTGCGCATCTGATCCCCAACGGCTCATTACGCGGGGCGAGGACGGGCCTCCTCGTCCCGCGGAACCTGCTCCAGCAGGAAGTCCTCGATGGCGTCGGCCGCGGCGGGGGCTCCGCCGGAAGCACGGACGCGCGCCTTCATGGCGTCTAGGTTGCCCCGGATCACTGGGTCGCCGCTGACCTCAATGACGGTTTCCCGGATCAGCTCGGGAGAGAGCCCGTCCACGGGGAGGCGGCGGCCGAGTCCCAGGTCCTCGACCCGGCGTGCGTTGGCCTGCTGTTCGGGCTGTAGCGGGTAGGCCACCAGCGGCACCCCGAAATACAGCGCTTCCATGGTCGAATTCATCCCGGTGTGGGAGAGGAAGGCACGTGCGTGCCGCAGGACTTCCAGCTGCGGAAAGAAGGGGCGTACGTCGACGTTTCCGGGGATCTTCCCGAGCTCGGACGGTTCCGCGCGCTCTCCGATTGCCATGGCAAGCTGCCAGCCGGTGTCCGCAAATCCTGCCAGGCACATCCTGAAGAAATCCGGTCGGTCGTTCAACGGGGTAGTGCCCAAGGAGATGAACAAAAGGGGCATGTCCATCGCCGGGGGCTGCCAACCCTCCTCGTTTCCCCGCACGCCGAGACACGGTCCCACGAAATGGAATCTGGCGTCGAACGTCTCTCCCGCGGGCTGGAACTCCCGCGGGATGAAGGAGATGTTCAACGACGCGGGAGGCCCTCCCATGAATTGCAGATGGCCCACACCGTGCTCGGCGGCGAAATCGTTGATCAGCCGACCGATCTGTTTCCAGGCTTCAATCATGGCAGCCGGGGGCGGGCCCGGCATAAGATCGCGCATCGAGAAATGTTCATTGGCGGCATAGCTCGGAAGCAACGCAATATCGGGCAACGCGAGCTTCGCAGCTGCCATCTTTCCGGATAAAGTCATGGCGTCGTAGCAGAGTCCGTCCGGCGGGTCCTGCTCCAGACGGACCAGCAGCGCCGGGAATTCGGCCCTGGCGCTCTCAAGAATCCGCTCCAGCAGTCCCGGCATCATCCCGGCCCCCATTCCGGCAAACATCCCCGCCATCGGGGACGACGCCGGACCCCCCTCAGGGGAAGCGGCGCGCCGGGGCAGGAAGCTGGCCAGATCCTCCCCGCTGGGAAAGAACGAGGCGCCAGCAGATTCAACCGCCTTGGCATACTTTGCCGACGTGGCATAAGTAACGCGGTGGCCCCGGCGCACCAACTCCGCAACAACCGGCAAGGTGGGGTTCACATGGCCAGCTGCAGGTAAACAGACGAAAGCGATATGCATGGCCGGGCGCTTCATATGGAAAGGTGAGTGCCGTGAACGCTGCGCCTGCGTGATTTCAGTCCCGTCTCCAGCTTGGTCCGTACCTCGCGTTTCACTCGCGCGGCAAGCTCGGTCTCATGCATTTCCAAGAACTCCCGGACGGCTCGCGGATCCCACGGCACCAAGGACCGCAACGCCCAGCTCACCGCTTTGACTACAGTCTCGTCGCGATCGTGGATCAGGATCCCGACGACGGCGAGCGTCCGTTGCGTGTCCCCCGTTCCCCATCGGGACCTCGTGTTGAGAACGGTAGTGGAGACAAGTGCCATGCGCCGCCACCAGTGATCCGCACTCCGTGCCCAGGCGTCGATGTCAGCGTCCGAGATGAGCCCTTCGCGCCACGCTGGCCCCAGCAGGATGGTGGCAAAGGCATCGGCATGACTCCAAGAAGCGATCGCTCGCCCCAGATGTTCCAGCCGTGCCGGCGTGAGGGCAGCAAAAGCCGCGCGGTGGGCGTTGATGAACTCCCATCCCTCCCACCTGAACCCGGCTTCGGCCAGCCCGTCGGCGAGCCTGAAGACCACGGCGGCCTCCATCGGGGCGATCTCCGCGGAGACGCGGCGACGGACGGCACGGAAGCTCGCGGCGTCGTGCTTCTCCAAAGCGCGCAATTCGTCGAGGACGCGCGCCAACAATTCCCCCGGTTGGGTATCCCCCGGAGAGACGAGCACTCCATGCGAAGTCACTTTTACGCCTAGGCCTGCGCGGGCTGCTACGCGGGGGCGTCGTCGGTGTCCGGCCCCTCGGCGGGTTCCTGGCTGTGTAGCCCGGTCTCGTGAAGGACCCAGCCGTCGGTTTCCCCTTCGGCAGGCGCGTCACTGTGGTGCCGGACGTCGTTGGGCTCTGCTGCTTTGTTCATTCCGGATACTCCCCGTCCTTCGTTGGACTGTTCCCGTGAATGCACTCAAGTCTACGCCGGGAAGGGGACATGTGGCCTAGGCTAGGCAAAGGAACTATCGCACGAATCCAACGGCTGAATGCAGAGGTGAAGAATGGCCAGACGGCCCAACCCGGCAGTTAAGATTGCGCAGGAAACCGCCCACAACGCCATGTTCGACGCCAACGGCAAAGCCAAGCCCGGTGTCCACCACGTGCTGCTTCGCGCCGTCGACGTCCAGCGTCCCCTTGTCCTGGCGAACCTGCGTCGACTGCAGCGCAAACACCCGCAGGCCACGGCGGCACAGCTGGCCGCCAAGCTGGAGCGCGACTACCTCGCCGCCGTCACTGGTGGAGGGGCCGCCGTCGGGGCAACCGCCGTCGTGCCTGGCATCGGCACCGCAGCCTCGCTGGGCCTGTCCGCGGTGGCGACCATCGGCTTCCTGGAAGGAACGGCGCTTTATGCCGCTTCCCTGGCCGAGCTCCACGGCATCCGCCTGACCGATCCGGACCGTGCACGCACTATGGTCATGGCGATCATGCTCGGCGAGGAGGGCACCACCCTGTTGGGTGCGCTCAGTGGACAATCGCTCGGCAAGGGCAACGGCGTGACGCAGGCCTGGGGCAGAACCCTCGTCAGGAAGCTGCCTGGCGGAGGATTCGGCGTGGTTCGCGACGCGATCCAGCGCGCCTTCCTCAAGAAGTTGCTCAGGCGCCAAGGTGCTGCGTTCCTTGGCCGTGCCCTGCCTTTCGGCGTGGGGGCTGTGGTGGGTGGCGTCGGGAATCGCGTCATGGGGCGCGCAGTGGCCGCCTCGGCGCGGGAGGCATTTGGTCCTATGCCGGACATCATTCCGGGCGAGCTGCTTCCAGCCGCCCGCCAGAACGCGCTGGAAGGCGGACATAGTGGATCTCAACGCTGATTCGGGGGAGTCGTTCGGCTCCTGGACCATGGGGAACGACGCGGCGATGTTCCGGATTGTCAGCAGCGCCAACGTCGCGTGCGGCTTTCACGCCGGGGACCCCGTCACCATGCTGGACAGTTGCCGCGCGGCCTTTGAGCTCGACGTCCGGGTCGGCGCCCACGTGGGTTACCGGGACCTGCACGGCTTCGGGCGACGATCGATGGACATGTCCTTCGATGAGCTCTTCGGCGACGTCCTCTACCAGCTAGGTGCACTGGACGGAGTGGCTCATGCCGTGGGCGCATCCGTGGACTACGTGAAGCCGCACGGTGCCCTCTACAACAGGATCGTCCACGACGTCGATCAGGCCGAAGCCGTAGTTGCGGCAATTCACGCCTACGATCCCGGGCTTCCCGTCCTTGGGCTGCCTGGTTCCGAGTTGCTGCGTCTTGCCGAAGAATCCGGTCACCCGGTGTTCCGGGAGGCTTTCGTCGATCGCGGCTATTTGCCGGACGGCACGCTGGTGCCGCGCTCGCAGGAAGGCGCCGTAGTGCACGACGCCGCGGCCGTCGTCGAGCGGGCCGTGCGCTTTGCCGTCCGGGGCGAGGTGCTGGCCGTGGACGGCACCGTGGTGCAGGTCAAGCCCGACTCGCTGTGCATCCATGGCGATACCCCGGGCGCCGTCGATCTGGCCGCGGCGGTGCGCGCCGGCCTTGAGGAAGCCGGTGTGGAGATTGCATCCTTCGCCTGACGTTGGTTCGCGTGACTCCGGCGCCCGGATTCTTTTGCCCTGCGGGGACAGCGCGTTCTTGGTGGAACTGCCCGAGCTGACTGCCGTCGTGGCTTACTACCGCGGGCTGACCGGGGCCGGCGCGTCGGGCGGCGTTTCAGCACCCCAGGGGATCATCGACGTCGTGCCCGCTGCCCGGACTGTTCTGGTCACCTTTGACCCGGGGACGATCCGCCCCACCGAAGTCCGCGACTGGCTGGAATCCGCCGAACCGGCACACGACGTCGTCAGTTCCGGGCGCGAAGTGACCATCGAGGTGTCCTATGGCGGCCCCGACCTTGCAGAAACGGCGCAGTTCCTCAGGATGAGCGAGGCGGACGTGGTCAAGCTCCACACGAGCTCCGAATGGACGGCCGCGTTTTCCGGTTTTGCGCCTGGATTCGTATACCTGGTCACCAGCCACGAACGGCTCCGTGTCCCGCGACGCAACACTCCCCGGACAGCGGTGCCGGCTGGCTCTGTTGGGCTCGCGGGCGAGTTCACCGGCGTCTACCCGCGATCCTCGCCGGGCGGTTGGCAATTGATTGGAACCACGACGGCGGCACTTTGGGACGCGTCCAAAGCCGAGCCCGCGCTGATCAGGCCGGGTGACCTGGTGCGCTTCGTGGAGCTCTGATGGGGATTGTGGTGCTGAACCCAGGGCCGCTCACTTTGGTGGAAGACCTTGGCAGACAGGGCTGGGCATCATTGGGGCTGAGCCCTTCCGGTGCCCTGGACCGACAATCCCTGCGTCTTGCCAACTTGCTGGTAGGGAACCCCGCTGAGGCGGCTGGGCTTGAGATCCTGTTAGGCGGCCTGCGCTTGAGGTTCATCACCGCGTCGACCATTGCGGTGGCGGGCGCAGAGGGAATCGTGACACTCAACGGCGCCGGGATTCCGCTCAACCAATCCGTCCGGGTGGCCCCTGGTGCGGTGCTGGACTTCGGCGTTCCGCTGTTCGGACTGAGGTATTACCTGGGCGTGCAGGGCGGAATCGATGCGCCCCGGCTCCTCGGGTCCAGCAGTACGGACATGCTCTCCGGTGAAGGCCCTGCTCCGTTGAAATCGGGCGAGCAATTGGCGATTGGGCGTGTTTTCGTGGGCACCGGTTTGGTGTCGGGGCCTGGCGTTGATGGGGGCGCGCGGCCTGGCGCGGGCACGGGGCCTGCTATCCGCCGCGCCCCTGATCCCGGGCGAGCCATCACCGCCCGCGTGGACCGCGGCCCCCGATCAGACTGGTTCGACGATGATTCCTGGCGCCGGCTTGTGAGCCAGGAATGGACCCTGTCGCCTGATTCCAACAGGATTGGCGCCCGGCTGGTGGGCCGCCCGCTGACCCAGACCCGGAACGAGGAACTGCCCAGCGAAGGCATGGTGCTCGGGGCGCTGCAAGTGCCGCCGTCGGGCCTCCCCACGATATTCCTGGCTGATCATCCCGTGACAGGTGGCTATCCGGTCATCGCGGTGGTCCGCCGCGCGGATCTGGACCTGCTGGGCCAGGCGCGCCCTGGCCAGCGGATCCGCTTCCTCGGCTGAGGTTCCGCTCCACCGGACATGCGCCTTCTTCGCTGCAAGGAGTGGACATGTCCCTTCTTCGCGCGCACACCGCGTGGGACATGTCCCTTGCTGGGTGTGAGCAGTGGACATATTGGGATTATGTCCACTGCTTGCGGCAAGGGGTGAGCATGTCCATTTCCGGTTCTGGATGACCACGTGGGGCATGTCCCTCCGAGCTACTCAAAGGTGGGCATGTCCATTGGTGCCGGTTGTGCGGGGGGGAGTCAGCCGAACACCAAGTGCGCCACGGCGAAGATTGCCAGCCCTGCCAGCGACCCCACCACGGTTCCGTTGATGCGGATGTATTGCAGGTCCTTGCCAACCTGGAGTTCGATTTTTTCCGAGGTTTCCTGGGCATCCCAGCGGGCAACGGTGTCCGTGATGACCCCGGCGATGTCGGAGCGGTACGTTTTGACGAGGTAGCCGGCAGCGTCGCCGATCCAAGCGTTCACCTTGCCTGCCAACTCGTCATCGTTGACAAGCCGGGTGCCGAAGTCCCGCATGGCGCTCTTGAAACGCTGAGTCAGCTCGCTGTCGGGATCGTCGACGGCGGTGAGCAGCGCGTTCTTGATGGTGCCCCACGTGCGGGAAGCCAGTTCGCGGACCTCGGGATCACCAAGGATCTGGGTCTTAATTCCCTCGGCCCGGGCAATCATTGCGGGATCGTGCTGAAGGTCCTGGGCGAGGTCCCCGAGATACGTGTCGATTGACTGGCGCACCTGGTGATCGGGGTCCCGCTGCACCGCCCGGACAAACTTGGCAATCTCGTTGTAGACCCTGTCGCCCACCAGGTCGTCCACGAAGGACGGAACCCAGAGGGGAGAACGGTCGGACACGACCCGGTTCACCGTGGAGTGGTTCGCCTCCACCCAGTCGGCCGCGCGATCCACCAGGAGATCCACAAGCTTGTGGTGGTGGCCTTCGGCGAAGAGCCGCTCGGCCATCCGTCCCACCGGTGGCCCCCACGGCGGTGCGAGCAAATGCTTGCGGACCATGCCCTCGATCACTGCTTGGATGTCGTCGTCGTTCAGCACCGTGAACGCACCTCGGATCAGCGCTGACCCTTCCTTTGCGACGCGCTCGGCGCCCGCGGCAGACCCGAGCCATTTTCCGGCTTTCCGGGCGACGTCAAGGCTCGCAAGCTTTTCCTGGACCACCTGTTCGGACAGGAAATTGGTCTCCACGAATTCCCCGAGCGAGGCGCCGATCTGGTCCTTGCGCCGCGGGATGATGGCTGTGTGAGGGATTTTCAGCCCCATGGGGTACTTGAACAGTGCGGTCACCGCGAACCAGTCGGCCAGCGCTCCCACCATGCCACCCTCTGCTGCGGCCCGCACGTATTCCAGCCACGGATACTGCTTTTGCAAGGCGAAAGCGGCGGTGAAAACTACCGCCATGACGATCAGGAGTGCCAAGGCCACTGATTTCATCCGGCGCAGGGCAGCCGCCTTTTCGGCGTCACCGTTCCGCTGCCCGACGTCGGCCGCAACCGTGGAGGCCTTGCCGTAGCCTCCGTGCCGCGGAGCCCCTCCCGGGAGGCCACTGTCGCTGTCCGTCACCGTGGTTTGTTCAGAGTTCACCTGCATGTGCCCAGCGTAGCCCCGTGGCTGCCATGGGCGTGGGCTACCGTGTCTCCATGAAGAATGACAAGCTCGCTCGCACAGAGTACAGCCCAGAGCAAAGCCCAGAGCAAAACCCCAGGCCTATGGTCTACGCCCACCGCGGAGCCAGTGCGGCATTCGCGGAGCACACGCGTGCCGCATACTTGAAGGCAATCGCCGACGGCGCCGACGGCGTCGAGGGCGATGTCCACCTGACCCGGGACCAGCACGTCGTCCTGCTTCACGACGCAAATCTGGACCGCACCTCGGACGGGACAGGTCCAGTGGCCGATAAGACACTCGAGGAGCTGCGTCAGCTGGATTTCTCTTCTTGGAAGGGCGCCCGGATTCCAGAGCAATATGGCGCGAAATCGGACCAGTTCCTGACGCTCCCTGAGCTGTTGGAGATCCTGCGCGGTGCCGGTAGGGAGATCGGCTTGGCCATTGAACTCAAGCACCCCAGCCCTTACCAGCTCAAGCTCGAAGACCGTGTACTGGAGCTTCTGGGCAGCGAAGGCTGGAACGCGGAGACGTCCACGTTGGACAACGTCCGGGTTTCCTTCATGAGCTTCAGCCCGGATTCGGTCAAGCACCTGCTCCAGTCCGTTCCTGCGGAGCACATTTGCCAACTGGTGGACGACGTCACCGTGGAGGAAGTCCGCGATGAACTTGGACTGGGCGTCATCACCGGGGGAGCCGTGGCAAACCTCATGAAGGCAGCCCAGCAGGAGGGCGAACGGATCCTGGATGACTGTGAGGTTGGGCTCGCCGGCCCGGGTATCGACTACGTTCGCAAGCATGCCCGCACCGTTCAGCGCTGGTTGGAATCCGGCCGGCGCTTCCGGGTGTGGACCGTCGATACGGAGAACGATGTTGCCCTGTGCCAAGGATTGGGCATTCACGAGATCACCACCAACAAGCCGGCCCAGGTCATCGCCCAGTTAGAGGTTCCCAACTAGCTCGCAATTGTTGTCGTTCTGAGGCGTCATAACGACAACAACTGCGAGTCAGTTGGGCTGCGACGACGGCGTGACGCAACTCGCCGGTTACCGCGCCGGGCGGGCCTGTGGTTGCATGAAGACATGCCTTTTTCATGGTCCGCCCGGACAACCCAGACAATTTCCGCGGCGGCCATGGGTGCACTGTTGCTTGTCAGCGCCAAGAAGCACTTCCAGCAGCCAAAGTTCTTCACCTCGGTGGTCCCGGACTACCTTTGCCGTGAAGACGACGGGACCGGGTCCGTCGACCTCGAAAACAAACACAGCCCGACCAACCCGCGGAATAGCGCCTTGGCGGTCATGTCGCGGGAGGAGTGGATCGCGCTGAGCGGGCTGCTCGAGGCGACTGCCGCCGTCGGGCTCTTGATTCCTGCCACGCGCAAGGCCGCAGCACGCGGCACCGCATTGATGTTCACGGCATTCCTGGCCGGCCACGTGGATGCGCTCCGCCGCGCATACGGTGCTGGCGGAACCGCGTCCGAGCGGCGGATCCATACGTTGCGGCTCCCGTTGCAGCTGCCCCTGATCCTGTGGGCATGGAGCTTGGCCGGAGCGAAACACCCGTATGAAACTCCGTGAATCCCCGGCTGTGAAGGTCGGCCTGTCCATCAGCATCGCAACAGGCCTCTACGGCATCTCGTTCGGGGCGTTGGCCTCGGCGTCCGGATTCACTTTCTGGCAGACCATGACCTTCAGCCTTTTCATGTTCAGTGGTGGCTCGCAATTCGCGTTCATTGGTGTGGTGGCCGGTGGCGGATCCGGGGTTGCCGCCATGACCGCTGCCGCCCTGCTGGGACTGCGCAACGGCATTTACGGAATGCAGATGAACGCGCTGTTACGCCCCAAAGGCTGGCTCAAATATCCTCAAGCCCACATCACCATCGACGAATCCACGGCCACCGCATCGGGCCAAAGCTCTCAGGATGAACGGCGCCGCGGCTTCTGGACAGCGGGTATCGGCATTTTCTTGCTGTGGAACATCTTCACGGCAGTGGGCGCCTTGGCTGGCGATGCTTTGGGCGATCCCAAGCAATGGGGGCTCGACGGGGCCGCAGTTGCGGCGTTCCTGGGTTTGCTGTGGCCGCGACTCAAGGGCCGGGAGCCCTGGGCGATTGCCGCAGCTGCTGCCTTGGCAACCGTCATTGCGGTACCGTTTGTCCCGGCCGGCGTCCCCATCCTCGTAGCTGCCGTAGTCGCCGGAGCCATCGGCTGGTTCAGTCACGGACGGAGCGATGAAGGCATGGAGCCCGACGTCGACCCTTACGCGCACGGCCAGGGTGGCCACGGGAGCCGGGAAAGTAGCGTCGAATGAACCTCTGGCTTTGGATCCTTGTCGCCTGTGGACTTGCGTACTTCACCAAGCTTTCGGGCTATTTCGTGCCCGCGAAGCTGCTGCGGAGTCCCCGGATGATGCGCGTGGCCGGCACCATGACCATCGGCCTGCTGGCATCCCTGACCGTGGTCAACGCGGTGGCGTCGGGGCAGGCCCTCGCCTTCGACGCCCGCCTCGGAGCACTGGCTGCGGGGGCCATCGCCTTGTGGCTGCGGGCACCTTTCCTCGTAGTGGTCATCGTCGGATCAGCGGCGGCCGCTTGCCTTCGCCTGCTTGGTTGGCACTGACTGACAATCGATCTACTCGAACGCCATCCCTGGGATGGGGGTTTGCTGCGGCAGGGGGCGCGACGGACGTTCGCTGCGGATGGCGTCTTCAAGCAGGGCAACCGGCCGCTCCCATGCGCGGGATCCCTGCTCCATGGTGTCAACGGCACCGATCAGCATGGCAACAAGTCGCACCATGTCCTCGATCGAAATATCCTTGCGCAGCGAACCCTGGCCTTGGCCGCGCGTCAGCAGTTCAGCCATGGAGTCGATCAAGCCGCCGGTGATGCCAACCAGCAGCCCGCGGCGGCCGGCGACGGCGCCAAGCAGGTTCGCGTCTTCGCTGGCAACCTGCACCACGGCGTCGATCACGTTGATGAGCCCGACGGCGGCATCCATGCCCGCGAGGGACTCTTCCACGACCGGGTCCACATGGAGCCTGAGCTCCCGCGACAGTGCGGCGAGGACGAGTTGTTCTTTGTCAGCGAAGTTGCGGAACAGGGTAGCCGGGCCGACACCAGCGGTGGCCGCGATCGTTTGAAGCGGAACCTCGGGCCCCAGCTCGCGGAAGCACTGGCGTGCGGCTGTGATGATCTTGTCCACATTGCGTGCAGCATCAGCCCTGAGGGGCTTGCGTTCTACGGGCCGGTCCATGCTGCTCACAGTAGCAACGGAGGGGCGTCCGTCACTTTTGTGACATTCTTGCGCGTGAAAGACTGGTTTCATGTTGCTTGCCTTCTCAGTTGCCCCTTCCGGCCAGCCCGCTGCTGGCGCCGTATCCGTCGATGGCTCGGTGCACGACGCCGTTGCCGAGGCCGTGAAGATCGTCCGCGAATCGGGGCTCCCGAACCAGACGGACTCGATGTTCACCACCATTGAGGGCGAATGGGATGAGGTGTTCGACGTCGTCAAGCGCGCCACCGAGGCGGTCGGAAAATATGGAAACAGGGTTTCCCTGGTGATCAAGGCGGATATCCGGCCTGGGTACACGGGAGAGCTCACCGGCAAAGTGGAGCGACTGGAGAACGCGATCGCGAAAGGCGAATAGCCGGTCCTTCCCTCGGCCCTGTGCCCGATGCCAGACTGGGGCCATGCTTGAACACCCCAGTTTTGAACACAAGGTCCAGCCCACCTGGGCGGCCGTCGAGGAATACCTGTCCGCCGCCGTCGTTCGACCGAATGCGGCGCTAAGGCACGCGGTGGAGTCAGCCTTTGACGCCGGGATGCCGCCCATCGAAGTGGCGCCCAACGCCGGAAAGCTGCTCAAGATGCTGGTGCAGTTGTGCGGTGCGCGGCGCGTGCTGGAAATCGGAACCTTGGCCGGGTTCAGCGCGATCTGGATGGCGCAGGGACTGCCCGACGACGGACGCCTGGTCACGTGCGAATACCTGCCAAAGCACGCTGAGGTTGCCCGAGCGAACGTGGACATGGCGGGGATCGGCCACAAGGTGGACATCCGGATCGGGCCGGCGTTGGAGACCCTCGCCGCGCTGGCCGAGGATCCCGCCCGGGACGGCCCATTCGACTTTGTCTTCATCGATGCCGACAAGGAGAACGATTCCAGCTACCTGGACTGGGCCATCCGGCTCGGGAGGCCGGGAACGGTGATTGTCATGGACAACGTCATCTGGGAGGGCGCCATTCTGGATCCTTCCATGGACGAGGTGAACGCTCCGGGCATCGTGAGCGCCTTGGAAATGATGGGCAAGGATCCGCGCCTCGATGCAACGGCCATCCAAACGGTTGGATCCAAGGGGTGGGACGGCTTCGCGATTGCCCGGGTGGTCTGAGGCTAACAGTGTTGAATCCCTGACCCCGGCGTCAATTAGGGTTGAAGCATGACCGGAAGAGGGCGGCTGTAGTGGCAAAGCGTGGCAAAGGCAGGACCGCCGGGCAAGTCGCCGGGGTCATTGAGGTACCCGCCGGCACGAAGCCCAATGGTCCGGTGGAGGGCGTGTACTACATCGACACCGGCGACTGCGAACTCGTTGCTGACCCGGATAACTCCAACGGTTGGCTCTTGAGGATCAACGGTGTGATGAGTTCGCACATCGATGTCGCAGAGCCGTTGTTCCTGGACTTCGAGTACATGCGTTGGATTGCGGCTTTGGTCGAATCCAAGTGGCCGCCCGAGTCGCCGCCGAAGTTGCGCGCCTTGCATCTTGGCGGGGGAGCATGCTCACTCGCCAGGTACTTTCATGCCGCCTACCCGGACGCGCGCCAAGTGGTGGTGGAGCTCGATGGCAAGCTGGCCGAATACGTCCGTGGCTGGTTCGATCTCCCTAAGGCCCCGTTGCTTCGAATCCGGGCGGGCGAAGCCAGGGAGGTCACCGAGGGCCTCACTCCGGACACCCGGGACCTCATCATCCGGGACGTCTTTGCTGGCGCCTTCACTCCCAGGGCACTGACAACCCGCGAATTCAACGATCACGCGCAGAGGGTGCTGACTCCGGGTGGGCTTTATGTGGTGAATTCCGGCGATGCCCCCGATCTCAAGAACGCCCGCGAGGACGCCGCTACCATCGCGGACACCTTTGCGCACACGATGATCATCGCCGATCCGGCCATGCTCAAGGGGCGCCGGTACGGCAACATGATCATGGCCGGGAGCCAGGAACCCTTCGGGAACGATCCGCAACTGGCCCGCAAACTACTCGGTGGAGCGGTTCCCGCGCACATCTGGAACGATGCCAAGGTCCGGGCGTTCGCCGTCGGGGCCCAGATCCGGCACGATCCCCCTTCCGAAACCCAGGGGCGAACTGGCAGTTGATGCCCTTAAAACGCGAATTTGAGGGCATTAACTGCCAGTTCGCGCCGGGTTTAGCTCGCGGTGCGCGGCCGTCTCCTCTCGCAGGGCCTGCACGACGGCGGCGACGGCCGGGCGGCGCATGGAGTCGGGCCGGAGGACCATCCAGTAAGGGAGCAGCTCCGCGAAGTCCGAGGGCAGCAGCCGCACAAGGTCCGGGTGCCGGTCCGCCATGAAGCAAGGCAGGAAACCGATTCCGGCCCCGGCGCGCGTCGCCTCCACGTGGACGAAGACGTTGGTGGAGCTCAAGCCGTCGCGCATGGAGGGAACCAAGCGGCGAGGGGCGTCGAGATCGTCCACTTGCAGCATGGAGTCCACGAAGTACACCAGTTGATGTTGCGTCAACTCCTCCACGGTGCCGGGTACCCCGTGAAAAGCCAAGTACTCACGCGAGGCGTACATCCCCAGCATGTACTCGCCCAACAGCAACGCCTCGGCCCGGTGCACTTGGGGCTCGCCCACCACAACCTCCACGTCCAGGCCGGAACGCTGCTGGAGGGCCCGGCGGGTTACCGTGATGATCTCGACCGTGAGCCCGGGATGCAATCGCCGCAGGCGGGCCACGGCAGGTGCCGCGATATACGCGCTGAAACCGTCGGTTGCGGTCATGCGTACGACGCCGGCAATGGGGTCAGGTGCGCGGTCCTCCGGTCCCAGCGTGCCCACCGCAGCTTCGATCCGCTCGGCTACGCCCACTGCCTCGGCCCCGAGCTCGGTGACTTCCCAGCCGCCTGCCGCCCGCGCGAGGACCTGGCCGCCGAGTGCCTTCTCGAGCGCGGCGATCCTTCGGGAAACGGTGGTGTGGTTCAGCCCCAGGGCTTGGGCCGCCGTCGTGAATTTTCCTGAGCGTGATACGGCGAGGAGGACCAGCAGGTCGTCGGGATTCGGGTTCATATCTGCAATTCTGCACATGTATGGTGCCATTTTGACTATTGATGCACTAGGAATGTGCGGCAATACTCAGTGGAGCATTTCGTGTTGTGGATCACAACGCGTGTCAGCGCAGACACTAAGGAGATGGAGATGAGCGTAGGACAACGCTCCAATGCAGGCGCCACGGCCTCAAGCAAAGGCGCAGGCCTCAAGAAGATCGTTGCCGCGTCGATGGTGGGCACCGTGGTGGAATGGTACGAATTCTTCCTCTACGCCACCGCGGCGACCTTGGTATTCGGCAAGTACTTCTTCCCGCCCACCGGCAACGATCTCGACGGCATCATCCAAGCATTCCTGACCTATGCGGTGGGCTTCGTGGCCCGGCCCCTCGGCGGCATCGTCTTCGGCCAGATCGGCGACAGGCTCGGCCGCAAACCCACACTGCAGCTCACCATCGTGATTGTCGGCGTATCCACCTTCCTCATGGGCTGCCTGCCCGGTTTCGCCGACCTCGGCTACTGGGCGCCGGCCATGCTCGTGGCACTCCGTTTCATCCAGGGCTTTGCACTGGGTGGCGAATGGGGTGGCGCCGTGCTCCTGGTGGCAGAACACAGCCCTAAGGAGTCCCGCGGATTCTGGTCGAGCTGGCCGCAGGCCGCCGTGCCGGTTGGCAACCTCCTCGCCACGCTGGTCCTGTTCATCATGTCCACCACCCTCAGCAGCGCAGCCTTCCTCGGCTGGGGATGGCGTGTGGCCTTCTGGCTCTCCGCCGTGATCGTCTTCGTGGGCTACTACATCCGCACCCACGTGACCGAAGCACCGATCTTCCTTGAGGCAAAGGCCCAGGTGGAGAAAGAACAAGCCGTCAGCTACGGCGTCGGCGAGGTCATCCGCAAGTACCCCAAGGGCATCCTGCAGGCCATGGGACTGAGGCTCGCGGAGAACATCATGTACTACCTCGTGGTGAGCTTCTCCATCGTCTACCTCAAGGCCGTGGACAAGTACGACACCTCGTCCTTGCTGCTCGCGCTCCTCATTGCACACGTGGCCCACTTCGTGATCATTCCCCAGCTAGGAAGGCTGGCAGACACTTGGGGGCGCAAGCCGGTCTACCTGATCGGCGCCATTAGCGGCGCCACGTGGCCGTTCTTCGCCTTCCCCATGTTCGACACCAAGAACCCCGTGGTGATCGTTGCCGCCGTGACGATCGGCCTGTGCCTGCACGCCTTCATGTACGCAGGACAGCCGGCCATCATGACCGAGCTCTTTCCCACCCGCATGCGCTACTCGGGCGTCTCGCTGGGCTCGCAGGTCACGTCGATCTTCGCTGGTTCGCTGGCCCCGCTCCTCGCGACCGAGTGGCTCAAGGACACCGGGTCATGGCTTCCCACCGCCATCTACCTGGTGATCTCCTGCGCCATTACCGCCGTCGTCGTGCTGACGCTCAAGGAGACCCGCGGCGTCGCGCTTGAAGACGTCGACAATGCCGATGCCGTCCGCCACGGCCTTCCCGCGGGTGTCCGAGCATGACCCTGGAAGGCCGCAAGGCCCTGGTCACCGGCGGGGCGAGCGGCATCGGGGCAGCATGTGCCACAGCCCTCGCCGCCCGCGGCGCGAAGGTTGTAGTGGCCGACGTCGATGCAGCCGGAGCCGCGGCGCTCGCCGACACGCTGGGCGGCACCGCCTGGGCCGTCGACTTGCTCGACACGGAAGCGTTGGCGGGCCTCAGCCTCGATTGCGACATCCTCGTCAACAATGCCGGCATCCAGAAGGTCGCTCCCATCGAGGAGTTTGAACCGGCAGACTTCCGCCGCATCATGACCCTCATGCTCGAGGCGCCCTTCCTGCTCATCCGGGCCGCACTTCCGCACATGTACGCCAACGGCTTCGGCCGGATCATCAACATTTCTTCGGTCCACGGATTGCGGGCATCGCCGTTCAAGAGCGCATATGTCTCGGCCAAACACGGGCTCGAGGGGCTCAGCAAAGTGACCGCCCTCGAAGGCGGCCAGCACGGGGTCACGTCCAACTGCATCAATCCGGGGTACGTGCGGACGCCCCTTGTCGAGAAGCAGATCGCTGACCAGGCCCTGCTGCACGGCATCCCGGAGTCCGAGGTCCTCGCGAAGGTCATGCTGACCGAGTCCGCCGTGAAGCGACTCGTGGAGCCGGAGGAAGTAGCGTCGCTGGCCGCATGGATAGCGTCCGACGACGCCGGCATGGTCACCGGGGCAAGCTACACCATGGATGGGGGCTGGTCCGCCCGCTGACGCCGGCTCGGCTCGGCAAAGGTTCGACGGTGGTTACCGGGCCGAATCATCTGTGGTGTCGTAGGCTTATATCGCACGAGGGGAAGCGAATATGGGTCTCGATCCGGTCAGTCTGAAGATAGCTCTGGGTGTTGTCGCGTTTACCCTCTGCCTGCTGTTTTTCACTTCGTTCCGCCGGACCCGCTCCCCGTATAGCGGCTGGTGGTGCCTCGCCTTGGTTTTCCTGCTTTCGGGGAACGTGGCGTACTTGCTCAGCGGGACGTCACTGCAGATCTGGGCGCCCCTCCTCGGCAACACTTTGCTGGTGGCGGGAGCCTTCAGCGTGTGGGCTGGTTCGCGTTCGTTGCGTTTGCTCCCGATGCCGTGGTGGCAGCTCCTCGCGGGACCCATCGTCGCCGCGGTGGCCGCGGCGCTCGAGAACCCGGCCACGAATGTATGGTCCGGCGGACTCGTGTATCTGGCCATGATGTCCACCGGCATGGGCTTGGCAGCTGTTGAGCTGTGGCGTTTGAAGCCCAGTGTTTCACGCGCCCACCGGTCCCTGGCAGTGGCCGCGGGAGTCCTCGCCGCATTCTTTCTCTGTCAAGGGATCGCGTACGTCGTGGAAGGACCGGACGGCCCGGACTTCGGCACCTATCTCAGCTCGTCCGCCACCAGCCTCGTCACCATGGTGCTGCTGGTCTCGGTGTCCTTCAGCATGACGGCGCTAAGCAACGAGCAGCTGATTAATGGGCTAAACGAACGCGCAACCCACGACGACCTGACGGGGCTCCTCAACCGCACGGCCTTCATGGAGTTGGCCACGCAGGAAATCAACAGATTGCACTCTGCAGGCTCTGTTTCCACTTTGATCCTTGCCGACCTCGACCATTTCAAGGCCCTTAATGACAGCCATGGCCACGCCGCGGGCGACACGGCCATTCAGGCATTTGCCGCCGCGTGCCGGGCTTCGGTCCGCAACACGGACCTCGTTGGACGGTATGGGGGAGAGGAATTCACCATCCTGCTTCCAGGAGCCAACGTGGAGAGCGCCGAGATCGTTGCGAGCGAAATCAGCCGACGTTTGGCCGCGGCAGAGTCCCCGGAGGGCATCACATTCCCTACTGTGAGTTACGGCATCGCTCCCAGCACGGCGAGCGACGCCGAGGTGACGCACATGATCGCCGCCGCTGATAAAGCCCTTTACCAAGCCAAGTCCCTTGGGCGGAACCGCACGGTCTGTGCAACGTCCTAACGGCCGCGCCTGTCAATCGTGCTGGCGGCCGTCGTCGCGCGCATTTTGCTCGGCCTCGTCCACGGCAGCATGTTCAATGTAGGACTCCACCGCCGATTCCGGAACACGGTAGGACCGCCCGAACCGGACTGCATGGATGGCGTGCGAATTCACGAGCCGGTAAACAGTCATCCTGGATACCCGCAGGGCCTCGGCGACCTCTGCGATTGTCATGAAACGGTTGGCTGGAAAGCCGGCGGCGGACATGTTCACCACGGCTTCCGCAACTGGCGGTAGTCGTAGTAAACAACAGCCCCGGCCATGGGGGCGGTTGTCCGCAACCCGATCGATGAGCCGTTGATGGTGGTTATGACGCCTTCTTGGCGGCCGTTGAAAGGATCGTCACCGGACACGTAGTCGCCAACTTTGAAAGGGGACGACGCCGCTTTGGCCAGCTCCGCGGCCCGGGAAAGTGCTTGGCGCAGTCGTGGGCTCAGCACGAATCGGCGCCACTGCAAAACAGGCACCAACACCCCTAGGGTGTCTCTTGATCGGGGATCAAACATGAGAACCACTCCTTCCAGCCCGGTGTGCCCACGGTAGGCGCCTAACACTCGCGACGCAGGAGTGACTTTCACCCGTTTTGCCACACAGGCCACTCACGGCACTTAGTCAACTACTCGGATGGATCCCCGGCCTCCGGCAAGTGGTGAGCCGAGTAGTGACGGCAAAAGACGGGTAGGCGCTACGCATGCCAGGCCGGGCGAACGGTCCCTAGGCTCAAGGCAAATGTTCCGTCAGTTCCGGGGGCTGTTCGGTATCCCCGTTCTGCGTGCCGTTACGGTTCCTTGAGCCGCAGCCAGATGGGGTCTGTCTATGAACTTGTCCAATCCGTCCACTCGAGAGAAGCCCAAGCCGCGGGTCATTCCGACGGCGGGCTCCCGCCGTCGTCGTTCCCGTGCGATCGCTGCTGTTGCCGCCATCGCCTTGGCCGGCGTTGGGCTGGTAGTGGCGGCCCCGGCCGCGCAAGCTGCTAATCCCACCGTGGTTTCTTTGACGTTCGACGACGGGAATGCGGACCAGCTGAACGCGGCCCAAATGATGAAGGCCCAAGGCATGGCAGGGACGTTCTTCATCACCTCCGGATTCACGGACAATCCCGGCTACCTGTCCGTCGCGGACCTCCACGGACTTGTGGCGGACGGCAACGAGATCGGCGGTCACACGGTAACCCATCCCGACTTGATCACCTTGCCTGCGGACGAAGCCAAGCGACAGATCTGCAACGACAGGGTGAACCTGAGCAACTGGGGGTTCTCGGTCACCGACTTCGCCTACCCCTTTGCTTCGGAGAACGCAGCGGCCGAGACCATCGCGCAGGGTTGCGGCTACAACAGCGCCCGTGGCCTGGGTGATATCAAGACGCGCTTCAGTTGTTCCACCTGCGCCTTGGCTGAGACGATGCCGCCGGCCAATCCCTACAACACCGCGGCGCCCGATGAGGTGGATTCCACGTGGACGCTGGCTGATCTGCAGACCTCGGTCACCCAAGCCGAGGCGGCGGGCGGCTGGGTCCAGCTGACCTTCCACCACATTGATGCGAACAGCACGGACCCCTTGAACATCCAACCAGCCCTCTTCGACCAATTCTTGACATGGCTCAAGGCACGTCCCGCAACGACCACGGTGAAGACCGTCAACCAAGTGATCGGCGGAGCGGTCAAGCCGCTGGTCGCCGGCCCGGCGGTGCCTCCCCAAGCGCCTAGTGGCAACCTTGTGCAGAACCCTGGGCTGGAGACCCTGGTGAGCGGAATGCCGCAATGCTGGTTCGCCGGTGGCTATGGCACCAATACGCCCAGCTACTCCGTGGTCAGCCCTGGCCGGACGGGCGCGGTCGCCGAGAAGCTCGTGATGACCGGTTACGTGGACGGCGACGCGAAATTGCTGCCGGCCCTGGACCTGGGCGGGTGCTCGCCCACCGCAACTGAGGGGCATCAATACAACATCGGAGCCTGGTACACCTCCACCGTGCCCACGCAATTCACCCTGTACTACAGAACTGGCTTGGGCTCCTGGAAGTACTGGACATCCAGCCCATGGTTTGCTGCGGCGACGAGCTACCAAAAGGCTGCGTGGACCACGCCCGCACTCCCGGCGGGAGCAAATGGAATCAGCTTCGGCTTGAACCTCTTCAGCAACGGCACTCTCATCACCGATGACTATGAAATGTTTGACACCGCCACAGCGCCTGCCCCGACACCACCGGCTCCCGGCACCAACCTGGTGCAGAACGCCGGCCTTGAGACGGCGGGAATCGGCTGGGCACCGCAATGCTGGCAGACCGGGGGCTATGGAACGAATACCCCGGGATTCAGCACCGTGCCAGCTGCGCACAGCGGCACGACGGCGGTCCAACTCACTGTCAGTGGTTACACCGACGGCGATGCCAAGCTGCTCCAGACAATGGACAACGGCAGCTGCGCTCCGCCGGCCATCGCCGGCCACAGCTATTCGCTCAGGACCTGGTACACGTCGACGGCGGTGACCCAGTTCACGGTGTACTACCGGGACGCCACGGGCACTTGGGTCTATTGGACCTCGAGTCCCTGGCTGGCGGCGTCGGATACCTATACCCAAGCCAGCTTCACCACTCCCGTGCTGCCGGACGGTGCCACAGCCGTGAGCTTCGGCCTGAACCTTTTCAGCAACGGCACGCTGACTACTGACGACTACGCCATGTACGACACGGTCGGGGCGCCGGCAATGTGAAACATCGGGCGCTTCACGCAGGGGAAGGCACGGCCGTTGGCCGCGCAAAGGTCAGGGAAATGAGCTGGGAACAATGAAACAATCGGCAAAAGCAGGAATCGTGGTTGCGGGCGTGGTTGCGGTGGGATTGGCCGGCGCGATCACCTTCAACGCTACCCAGACAGCATCACACGCAGATGCCGGCGCCCCGCCGTCGGCCACCGCAAGCGCGGCGCCATCGGCAACGGGCTCCGCCAAGGCACCGAGCGCCAGCGCTGCCGGCAGCGCTTCCGCCAGCGCTGCGCCCTCAAGCCAGGCCGCGACCCCGGCGGCGTCCGCTCCGGGCAGCGCAAAGCCCGACGTCCCGGTTACACCACCGTCGGCTGCGCCTGTTCCCGCCGCGCCGGCTCCGGCAGCAGCGGGGCTCGACGCCTCGGGGGTCCAGCGCATCGAGAATGCTTGCACAGCCCGGCTGCAAAGCGATGCCAGCCACTCTTCAATCGTGACCGGAACGGTGGTGCCCCGGCCATTCACCATTGTTTCCGTCGCCTTCTCCGGAACCCCGACACGGTCAACGGCGGCCTCCGGACGGGCGTCGTACGACGTGCTGATGAAGATCACCACGAAGCTTGTCGATGGTCCTTCCCAGGATGGAGTGCGTGTCTGCCGGGTCTATGATTCAGATTCGCGCGTGGATTGGATTCCGGCCGGCTGAGAAGTTTCATCGACCAGTTCCGCCCGCATAAGCCCGCCACCGCGGACCCACAGCCTGTAGGCGAGCACCAGCAGCCCGAGCCATACTGCGCCCACATATAAGGCAACGCGGGTGTCCTCGAAGACGCCAAGAATCACGATTACCAAGGCCATGAAGGCGATGGTCAACACCGACGCGGCCGGCCACCAGGGAGATGCGAATTCCGACGCCGGCAAGCCCCTGAGCTTGATCTCCCGCTTCATGGCGACGTGCGATGCGAGGATCATGACCCACACCCACACCGTCGCGAAGGTTGCGATGGAGGCAATCACCAGGAACACGTTTTCGGGGATCACGGCGTTGAGCACCACGCCCACCAGGAGGATGCCGCCCATCAGGACCACGGTCATCCATGGAACCCCGTGGCGCGAGATCTTGCCGAAGCTCTTCGGAGCATGTCCCTGCTGGGAGAGCCCGAAGAGGATGCGTCCGGCGCCGAAAATATCGCTATTAATGGCGGACAGCGCCGAGGTGATGACCACCGCATTGAGGATGTGGGGAGCGGCGGGGATGCCGAGGCCACTGAAGATCTGCACGAACGGGCTGCCGTTGTTTCCTATTTCGTTCCAAGGGAACAGGCTCATGAGCACGCCGAGGGTGAGGACGTAGAACAGCAGGACGCGCACCGGCACCGTGTTGACGGCCTGCGGAATGACTTTCTTGGGGTCGGCGGCTTCGCCTGCGGTGATGCCGATCGTTTCGATCCCGCCAAAGGCGAACATGACGACGGCGAACGAGGCCAGGAGCCCTTCGAAGCCGTTCGGGAACAGGCCTCCGTGCTCAACGAGGTTCGCCATCCCTGGTGCCACACCGCCGTCGCCCGAGTGAAAGCCGAACACGATGATCCCCGCCCCGCCCGCAATCATCGCGATGATCGCCACCACCTTGATGAGGGAGAACCAGAACTCAAGCTCCCCGAAGACCTTGACGCTCAGGAGGTTCATGGCGCCAAGGAGCAGGATAATCGCCAGGACCCAGATCCATCGGTCCACCTGTGGGAACCAGAAGCCCATGTAGATGCTGAAGGCGGTCACGTCCGCGATCGCCACGATGGCCATTTCGAAGACATAGGTCCAGCCGGTGATGAACCCGGCGAGCGGTCCGAGGTAGCGGCTGGCGTACTGGCCGAATGAGCCGGAGACTGGATGGCGGACAGCCATTTCGCCGAGGGCCCGCATCACCATGAAGACGGCGGCGCCACCGATGATGTACGCGAACAGGACGGCCGGGCCTGCCTTTTGGATGGCGGAAGCGGAGCCGTAGAAGAGCCCTGTTCCAATGGCCGATCCGAGGGCCATAAAGCGGATGTGGCGGACGTTGAGGCCGCGGCTGAGAACAGTGCTTACCACGCCTTCGACGGCTTGGACCGCTGGTGTCCTGACGGCTGTTGGTGCCTGCTGCATACGAATACCTTCTCGTCATTGGGAGGGGACTGGTATCCAGCAGACCATTTCGCGGCGGGTTGTGATGGGTCTCACGGCACATTGTTGTCTCGGTTCTCAGACGCTGCCGCGCGATGCAGGGGCCATGGAGCGTGAAGTCGGCAGGCCTCGTCGATTGCAGCCTGCCTTCCTATCAACGCCTTTAAGGGGAACGCAGCCTAGACCGGTATGACTGCGGGCTGGCCAAGCAGCTCGCCGGCCAGTTCCAGGGAGAGGTGGTCCGTAACTTGGCCGTAGAGCAGCACGCCCTTGTCCGCGCTTGACCCGGCTGCCGATGAAAGGCAGCCGGTGGCCGGCGTCCGCTCCGGCACTACGGGGAGCCGGTCGAAGCGCGGGAGAACGGCGGCAGGGCCATCGACCAGCCGGTCCATGGCCACACGAGCCGGCTCAAGGTGGAGCATGAGCGAGGTCTCCAGGACACCGCCGTGCTCGATCTCCCAACCCGGGAAGCCGTCGGGGTAGACCCGGGACAGGGTGTCCTGGCTGACAAAGTCCCAGTAGGAAAGCAGCAGCACGCTCTGTTCCGCTCCCGGGCCGATTCCGAGCTCCTCCAAGGCCAGGTCGATCCCTTCGTAGAGGAACTGGTAGTTCTCGAAGTGCCCGTTGATAAAGACCACGTGCCGGACGCCTTGGTTAAGGAAGGACTTGACCAGATTGCGCGCCACACCGATGAGTGTGGTGCCGTCCAGGCTGGTGGTTCCGGGGAGGTGATTGCCGCCTCCGGACTTCTGCTGTGACTTGTACCCATAGACGATGGGCTGGGCAACGAGTGCCCCGAGGCGTTTGGCGACACCCTCTGCGAAATGCGAAGACAGGATGGTGTCCGTTCCCAACGGCAGGTGCGGTCCGTGCTGCTCCAACGAACCGACCGGGATAAGGACGATCGCCTCCCCGGACGCCAGGGCTTCGCGGTAGGTAAAGGCATCCAGGTCTTCCAGAAATACTGACTTGTTCATAACGGGGGTGCTCCTCAGTAAAGGCCGCTGGCCAATGGCAGGTGCTGCGGCGGCCGGGTGGGTGGTGGGGAAGGTCTTAGGCCGTGAGCGCCGGCTCGGGAGCCGGAACCTTTTCCTCGCAGGCGTCACCGTGCTCAGCCAGCACGGCATCCTCATCCAGTCCAACCCGGATGCCGAGTGGCACTCCCGCCTTGATGCGCTTGCGGAAGCGGGGGTAGCCGAGTGCAAAGTAGACGACCGATGCGGTGAGGCTGCCGGCCAGCCAGGACAGATCGATGCCGCCCATGGCCGTGGCGATGGGGCCTTGGAGGGCCGGGATCCCGCCGTACATGAACATCCAGGTCATGATGATGCCTGCGAAGAAGGCGATGAATGCTATGGGATTGACGGATTTCAGGGCCGTGGACTTTGAATCCAGGAACAGGTAGGAATAGTCCTTGTGGTGGCGCTCAAAAATGAAGTAGTGGACGGCCATGATGCCACCCCAGGTGGCCACCCAAGCCACAATGGTCCCGAGCCAAGTATCGAGTATCGTCGCAAAGTCCTCGGCAAACATGAAGGCTATGACGGCAACCATGGACAAGATGCCGACGAGGATCGATAGCTTGCGTCGGGAGATCTTTACATCCAGTGCCTGGAAAGCGACGCCGAAGGTGTACAGGTTGATGATGTTGGTGGCGATAGGGCCGTGGATCACCAGCAGGATCACCGGGATGGCCATGGTACCGAAGTTGGACACGATCAGTTCCCCTGGATCGGCCGAGCCGTTCTTTGTTGCGAGGCTGGCGCCAAGGATGCCCAGCCAGACTACAGGCAGGAACTGGCCCAGGACGCTGACCGTGAACAGCTTGGCCGGCTTGACCTTGCGGCTAACGAAGCGGGAGTAGTCCGGGGCGTAGGTGAACCAACCGATTCCCCACCCGATGCCGATGACGGTCATGATGGCGGACATAGCGGCGATTCGCGGCATGCCCTCCAAAACTGCTCCGGCGGGACCCGCGTAGCCCCAATTAATGTCAAGGTGTGTCCAGGCGATGATGGACATCGCAACCAGGACGATGATGGTTGGTGGCATTGTGAGGCGTTCAAACTTGGCGATGGCCCGGTATCCGCGATAGCAGATGGCCACTTGAATGCTCATGATGACGGCCGCAACGGCGATGCGCACCAAGAGGTTGCGCTGGCTGGGGTCCACCCAGCCGATCATGCCGAACAGGGCCATGACCAGGTCCAGGATGACCCAGGTGTTCACCGCGGACCAGCCAATGGCGATGGTCGCCTGGATGGCGGCCGGGAGGTAGGCGCCGCGCCGGCCGAAGGCCCCGCGTGCCAGGAGCATGCCTGTGGCGCCCGTCCGCTGGCCAAGGATGACGAAGAATCCAAAGCCGGCCATGCCAATGGCATTTCCTGCGATCAACACGATGAGGGTGTCCCGGAGGCCCAGGCCAAGCTGGATGCCGAGGGCCCCGAGAATCCAGTTGATGGGGGCGACATTGGCTCCCGCCCAGATCCAGAACTGGCCTGAGAGTTTGGTGGTTCGTGCCGATTCAGGGATGGGCTGCAGAACATCTTCGACCTCGATGGTCGCCGATTCGTTCGACCGTTGTTTGGTGCGGTTCATGCCGTACTCGATTCACTACATTGTGAGGGGAATGCAATCTTGCTCCAGCTTATTGGTGACTTGGCCCACAATATAGAGACATAATGAGTACACTTATTCATTATCAGATGACTAAATGTCGCCCTCCAATCTTCGGACGTCCATGATCACCCTTGCTGAAGTCCTTGCCTCGGCGCCCATGTCCGCCGCGGACCCGCGGCTGTGCAGCAATGTCCCGGGTACGCTGGCGCGAGTCGTCCGCTGGGTGCATTCAAGCGAGGTGCTCGAAATTGCCCCGCTCCTGCGCGGAGGGGAGCTGCTGCTCTCGGGTGGCGAGACGCTACTGGCCCTTCCTTCGGGCGAGCAGCATGATTATGTCCGCAGCCTGGCGGGGCGGAACGTCGCGGCCCTGGCCGTGCAGACGGCCGGCCGGGTGGCCCCGCTGCCGGACGGGCTGATTGCCGCCGCCAATGAGAGCGGGCTGCCGTTGATCGAACTGCGCGCGGTGGCGCCGTTCGTTGACATTGCCGAGGCGGTGAACCGCAGAGTGGTCAATGAACAGGCGGATGCCCACCTCGTGGTTGACGACATCTCCCGCCGGATTGCACGCCAGATCACCGACAGGGGCCCCCACCTGCCCACCATACTTGGACTGGTGGCGACGGGGCTGGCAGCACAGGTGTCGCTGGCCGCTGTCGATGGACTGCCGCTGGGCCATGCGGGCAGCGCCGTTGAACAGCAGGAGTCAATGGCCGTGGCCGACATTGTGGTCGGCGGGCAGCTTGCTGCCCGGCTCACGCTGCGGTCCCCGTCGCCGGATCCCTTCCTGTTGGAGCTGGCGGCCGATCGACTATCCGGCATCCTGGCCCTGGCTTTGGCGCAGGCCTTCCGCCCCACGCCGGCCCAAGTGGCCGAGGCGCGCCTGCTGGAGTCGGTGATCGAGGGTGGAGACCCGGCCGACATCCAGCGGATGTGGCTGCAGGCCGGGCTGCAGCCCGGCCATGGAGCGGTTGTGGCCGTATTCCGAACGCCCGGCAGGGGGGGAGTCAACTTCTCCTCCGTCGAACGTGCCCTGCGTGCTGGGGGAGCGAACGTGAAATCCCACCTGCGGGACGGGGAGCTGGTGGTGCTTTTCGCCCTGGGACCGAATAATGCACGGGCGGCGCGCGAAGCGCTGCTTATGGCGGCGCGGGAGGCTGTGGGCGGCTCTGACGTCTGCGCGTCCTTCGGGCCGAACGTGGTTGACGGCCTCAATGCGCATGAGTCTTATGTGGAGGCACGGGAAATCCTGGGACTCGACATGCCGGCCCAGGGCCAGGTGCTTGACGCCATGGAGTTCCTGGGCCGGCGGGTATTCGGCGCGGTGCCCGATCCTGCATTTTTGGACTTATATGTGCGCTCAAGTCTGGGGGAGTTGCTGGAGTGGGACCGGAAGCATGGCACGGACCTGCTGGCAACGCTGGTTTGCTGGCTTGGATTGGGATGCAACACGACGGCTTCCGCCACGACGTTAAACATTGAACGGCAGACCATGCACAAGCGCCTGAACAAGATCCAGGAACTCTTGGGCGGGGACCCGCGTACCTCCGGGAGGTTGTTTGACATCCACATTGCCGCCAAGGCGGCAGCCAACGGGGTTGCCGGGTCTGTGGGGACATGACGGGACCGGCTAAAGCAAGTCTGATCCACTAGGATCGCAATTGTCTGGTATTCCAGACAATTGGGTATGTGATTGGCCTTGCGACCCTTCGTAGGGGGCGCACGCTTAAGTACGGGATCACGGACGCCCGCCTGATGGCCTGCGCCAGCCGGGCGTCCGGATACTTCCGTGGACTCGAAGAGGAGCTATGACCATACAGTCGTCCACCCAACGCCGGGCCGCTTCCAAGGTTCCCGCCGCCGAGAACACCTTGCGCATCCTGAAGCTGCTCGCTTCCCGACGCGGCCCGATGGCGGCGTCCCACATAGCCACTGCGCTGGACCTGCCCCGATCCAGCGTCTATCACCTTCTTGGCGTCATGGAAGCCAACGGCTTCGTCTTACACCTTCATGAAGAGCAGCGTTATGGGCTGGGCATCAGTGCCTTTGAACTCAGTTCGGCGTACTCGCGGCAAGAGCCGTTGTCCCGGCTCGGCCGCCCCGTACTGGCCGCCCTTGTCGATTCAATCGGCGAGAGCGCGCATCTGGCGGTGCTCCATGGCCGCGATGTGCTTTACATCGTGGAGGAGCGCGCCAAGAACCGTCCGTCCCTGGTGACCGACGTCGGGGTCCGGCTTCCCAGCCACCTCACTGCCAGCGGCCGCGCCATCCTGGCCGCCTTGCCGAAATCGCAGGTGAGGGCCCTGTATCCGAATGCGGCGGCATTCACGGCCCGGCACGAGACGGAATCGCCCATCATGAAGTACTCGGCCCTGTCCTCGCACCTGGACCAAGTCCGTCAGCGCGGCTACGCCACCGAACACGGCGAAGTCACCCCCGGATTCGGCTCGGTGGCTGCCGCCGTCACCGACCATTTGGGATGGCCGACGGCGGCAGTCGCCGTGACCTTCCTCGAGGACCGGGTGCCGGCCGAGGATTGGCCCGCCCTCGCCGCGCGAATCCAAAAGACGGCGGACGAGCTGTCGGCGCGCATCCACGGCCGCCCCGCCTAGCCTCCCAGCAGCCCTCTGTAACCCCGCCCAACTGACTCGCAGTAAGCGTCGTTATGAGCCCTCAAAACGACATTAAATGCGAGCTAGTTGGGTCTGTAATCCCGGACAGCACCCTTCATAAAGCCGTTCCAAGAAGGATGCGGAGGGGCTCTACTGGATACAGAAGGACTTACATCCAGCAACCTCCAGAGACGAAGGAGTCATCATGGCACCCGCCGATTTCACCACCGGAGCCCGTCCGGTCAAGGCCGCCCGCGGCACCAAGCTCACTGCCAAGTCCTGGCAGACCGAGGCGCCTTTGCGCATGCTGATGAACAACCTGGACCCGGAGGTCGCCGAACACCCGGATGACCTGGTCGTCTATGGCGGCACAGGCCGTGCCGTCCGTTCATGGGCCGCGTTCGACGCGATCACCCGCACCCTGGAAACCATGGAGAAGGACGAGACCCTGCTGGTCCAGTCCGGCAAGCCCGTCGGCGTCTTCCGCACCCACGAATGGGCACCCCGGGTGCTTTTGGCCAACTCCAACCTCGTGGGCGATTGGGCAACGTGGCCCGAGTTCCGGCGCCTTGAGGCCGAAGGCCTGATGATGTACGGGCAGATGACCGCCGGGTCCTGGATTTACATCGGCACCCAGGGGATCCTGCAGGGCACGTACGAGACGTTTGCCGCCGTCGGGAACAAACTCGGGGCCGCAAGGCATGACGCTGCCGGTCGCCTGGCCGCCGTCGCCGAAGGCTCCACGGAAGGCCCGCTGGCCGGGACCCTGACCCTGACCGGCGGTTGCGGCGGCATGGGCGGCGCCCAGCCCTTGGCTGTCACCCTGAACGACGGCGCGTGCCTGATCGTCGACGTCGACGAGAGCCGCCTGCGCCGCCGTGCCGGCAAGCGCTACCTGGACGAGGTCGAAACCGATCTCGACGCCGCGATTGCCAAGGTCGTGAAGGCCAAGGAAGAGCGCCGCGGCTGGTCCGTGGGCTACGTCGGAAACGCGGCCGAGGTGTTCCCGGAACTGCTGCGCCGCCACAAGGCCGGCGAGCTGACCATTGACGTCGTCACCGATCAGACGTCCGCGCATGACCCGCTGTCCTACTTGCCGGAGGGCATCACCGTTGAGGACTGGCACGCCGAGGCAGAGGCGGACCCGGAAGGCTTCACGAAAAAGGCCCAGGCTTCCATGGCCCGGCACGTGCAGGCCATGGTGGAATTTCAGGACGCCGGCGCCGAGGTCTTCGACTACGGCAACTCGATCCGCGACGAGGCCCGCAAGGGCGGCTACGGACGGGCGTTCGAGTTCCCCGGTTTCGTCCCGGCCTACATCCGTCCGCTGTTCTGCGAGGGCCTTGGTCCGTTCCGCTGGGTCGCGCTGTCCGGTGACCCCGAAGATATCGCCGTGACCGATGCGGCGATCAAGGAACTGTTCCCGGAGAACACCCACCTGCACAAGTGGCTGGATGCTGCTGCCGAGCGGGTCGAGTTCGAAGGCTTGCCGGCCCGCATTTGCTGGCTCGGTTACGGCGAACGTGCCAAGGCAGGACTGCTCTTCAACCAGCTCGTGAAGGAGGGCAAGGTCAAGGCTCCCATCGTGATCGGCCGCGACCACCTGGACTCCGGCTCGGTCGCCTCCCCGTACCGGGAAACCGAGTCCATGGCCGACGGCTCCGACGCGATTGCCGACTGGCCCTTGCTGAACGCCCTGCTCAACACCTCCTCCGGCGCCACCTGGGTCTCGATCCACCATGGCGGCGGCGTCGGTATCGGCCGCTCCCTGCACGCCGGGCAGGTTTCTGTTGCCGACGGCACCGAGCTCGCTGCCGAGAAGCTCGAACGCCTCCTCACCAACGACCCCGGCATGGGGGTCATCCGCCACGTCGACGCCGGCTACCCGCGCGCCGTCGAAGTCGCAAAGGAACGCGGCGTCCGCATCCCCATGAACGAAGCCACCCCAACTAGCTCGCACTAGATGTCGTTTTGAGCGCTCAAAACGACATTAACTGCCAGCTAGTTGGGCGAGAAAGGAACACCATGACACTCCCCACAAACTCCCTAACCTCGCACGCTCGGCCAGGGAACCCTGTTCGCGTGGCTCCAACACACGAACCGCTGACCGTCACCCTCGGCTCCAGCGGAGTCACACCGGAGGACGTCGTCGCCGTCGCACGCCACGACGCCAAGGTGACCATTTCCCAGGAAGCCCTGGACACGGTGGCGAAGGTCCGCGCCCACATCGACGACCTCGCCCACAGCGAGGTCCCCGCGTACGGTGTCTCTACGGGCTTCGGCGCCCTGGCCAACCGCCACATCCCCAACGAACTCCGCACCCAGCTGCAGAAGTCGCTCATCCGCAGCCATGCCGCCGGCATGGGCCCGGCAGTGGAACGCGAAGTGGTCCGCGGCATCATGTTCCTTCGCGCCAAGACCCTGGCGTCGGGCCGCACGGGCGTTCGTCCCGTGGTCCTGCAGACCATGGTGGACGTCCTCAACGCCGGCATCACCCCCGTTGTCCGTGAATTCGGCTCCCTCGGTTGCTCCGGGGACCTTGCTCCGCTGTCCCACTGCGCCCTGGTCCTGATGGGCGAAGGCGAAGCGATCGGTCCCGACGGCGAACTCTATGGCGCTGCGGGCACGAGGCCTGTCGCCATGCTGCTCGCCGAACACGGCATCGAGCCGGTCGTCCTTGCGGAAAAGGAAGGCCTGGCGCTGGTCAACGGCACCGAGGGCATGCTCGGCATGCTCCTCATGGCCATCGCCGACCTGCACCTGCTACTCACGACGGCGGATATCACCGCTGCGCTCAGCGTCGAGGCGCTGCTCGGTACGGACCAGGTTTTCCTGCCTGAGCTGCACGCAGCTTTGCGTCCCCACCCGGGCCAGGCAGCCAGCGCGGACAACATGCTGCGGGTGCTCTCCAACTCACCGATCGTTGCTTCGCACCGTGTGAATGACACGAAGGTCCAGGACGCATACTCGCTCCGTTGCGCGCCCCAGGTGGCCGGCGCAGTCCGCGACACGGTGACGCACGCTGAGCTCGTCGCCTCCCGGGAGTTGGCAGCCGCTATCGACAACCCCGTGGTGCTTCCGGATGGCCGCGTGTCCTCCAACGGAAATTTCCACGGCGCCCCCGTGGCCTACGTGCTGGACTTCCTGGCCATCGCCGTCGCGGACCTGTCCTCCATCGCAGAGCGCCGCACGGACCGCATGCTGGACCCGGCCCGCTCACACGGACTCCCGGCCTTCCTTGCCGACGATCCCGGCGTGGACTCAGGCCTCATGATCGCCCAGTACACCCAGGCCGGTCTTGTCTCGGACAACAAGCGCTTGGCCGTGCCGGCGTCGGTGGACTCCATCCCGAGCTCCGCCATGCAGGAAGACCACGTCTCCATGGGTTGGCATGCCGCCCGCAAGCTACGCAAGGCCATCGAGAACCTGCGCCGCGTCTTGGCCGTGGAACTCGTGACTAGCGCACGCGCACTGGACATCCGCACGAAACTGTCCGGTGGCGAACTTACTCCGGGACCCGCTGGCGCCGCCGTGATCGAGGTGCTGCGCGGCGTCGTCGACGGCCCCGGAACTGACCGTTTCCTCTCACCGGAACTGGAAGCGGCGGACCGCTTGGTAGCTGCTGGCGAGGTGCGGGCGGCCGCCGAATCCGCCGTCGGAATTCTCGCCTGAGGCCGAACAAAATATCGTTCGGGTGAAAAAACGGAAGCGCCCCGGAAATGTTTGGCAATACGTGCCACGGGGCGCTTTCTGTGTAGTAGAACTTATGGGGTACGGCATGTCCACGCCGACGATGTCGTGGGCCTGCCGGGGGAATATCCGTTCACAACTGAAACAACGAACATCCACAAAGGGGTAGAAGTTCAATGAAGGCACGCGGGACAGTCCTGTCCAGGCGAATCGCACAGTCCGCCGTCGTTTCCAATTGGGGAAGCTTGAAGGTGGGGGAGCGGATCGAAGTCGTAAGGCATGCACACGTGGTCGCGGCGGGGGAGGTGCAGGAAGTCTCGGGCAGCGGCAATGTTGTGTGGCTTGAACCGGCCGGACCTGGTGCTGACGAAGCCGCCAAGCAGCTTTTCATGAAGTCCGACGGCGTGGTGCTGCGCCGGGCGTAGCTAGTCGAACAAGTGAATTCCGATGCCAAGGAGCGGACCTCCCGATGACGCGGGAGGTCCGCTCCTTGGCATGTGAAACTAGGCGGCGATGACTTCGCGGGTCTGGCCGAACGGCACGGACTCGTCAAGGGCCACCGTGTAGTTTCCCGGCTCGTGGCGGGTCACGAGGATCCCGCAGCGGCCGTTGTCTGCTGCGGCCTCGATGAGGGTGCCGACAGCACGGTTCAGCCCGGCGTGGACCTCATCGACGGACGAAAAGGACAAGCGGATTTCGTTGTGTTCAATTGTTGCGGTGTTCATTGGGGGGGCTCCTTCTGCAGGGTGCCGCAGGGGGGAGCGGCAATTCCTGCATCAAAAGATAGCAAAGAGTCGTGGGATGTCCTTCATTCTGGGAGCTGGATCACCGGCTGTCATCCAACAGGCAGGCGCCCAACTGACTCGCAGTAGATGTCGTTATGACGCCTCAGAACGACAACAAATGCGAGTCAGTTGGGTGGGCGACCAGACCGCTAGCCCAGCAGCGTGTTCACCAAGCGCGCGGCTACCTTGGCGGTCCGCGAGTCGATGTCGAATCCGGGGTTGAGTTCGGCGACGTCCAAGTGCAGGAGTTTTCCGCTGGCTGCGAGCTGCCGGCACACAGCGCTGATGACGGGCAGCGGAACGCCATACGCCGCAGGAGCGCTCACGCCAGGAGCCACCGACGCCGGCAGCACGTCCAGGTCAATCGTCAGGTACAGCACGTCCACCGTGTCCAGGAACTGCCCCACGAACTCCCGGACGGCTTCCACGGAGCAGTCCTCATCCAGCAAGTACTTCACGCCCAAGCGATGCGCCGTGTCGAAGAGCGCACGGGTGTTGTTGGGTTCGGAAATTCCGACGACGGCGTATTTCAGTTCGCGGCTGGCGGCGGCTTCCGCTCGAGCCATCTGCAGGAACGGCGTGCCCGAGCTCGGCACCGGCTCGTCACGCAGGTCGAAATGCGCATCCAGGTTCAGCACACCCAGCCGTTTGCCCCTTCGTACAGCATCCGAGCCGGCCACTCCCAGGTAGCTCGCGAAGGCGGTTTCATGCCCGCCGCCAAACAACACGGTGAGGTTGCCGGCGTCGAGCAACTCCGAAATGACCCGTCCCGCACGCTCCTGCCCCGCCTCCAGCGAGCCGTCCTCCACAAGGACGTCGCCGGCGTCGAAGACGTCCCGGTCCAGATGGAAAGCCAGCGGAGCCAAGGCTTGCCGGATAGCCACCGGCGCGGCCGCCGCGCCGGTGCGGCCTTTGTTGCGCCGCACCCCTTCATCACTGCGAAACCCCACGACGACGGCGGGCCGGGGACCCGCTTCGCTCGCGCCGGGGGATTCCGCGCAAGGGGATTCTACGCATGGAGTGTAAGGCGTCACCACTTGCCACCAGCGCCGGTGCTGCTCGCCGTCGCCGTCGAAACGGCCGGTCCACGGCGTCGGGCGTATGTCGGCAACAGCCGGGGAAATCTCCATGATCCAAGCTCAGCTCATGGCGACGCCGAAAAACACCTCCGGCGGCCGAAGGGTGTCCGGTATTCCGGAAAGGCCTATTTGACGCCCAGGATTTCCTCGACGGGACCGATCCCGAAGAACAGCAGGAATGCCGCGGCCACGGCCCACATGAGCGGATGGACTTCGCGGGCCCGGCCTTGGAACGTGCGGATGAGTGCGAAGGAAATGAACCCCGCACCCAGGCCGTTGGCGATCGAGTAGGTGAACGGCATGAGGGACATGGTCAGGAACGCAGGAATGCCCACACCCCAGTCCTGCCAGTGGATCTTGCCCACCTGGGACACCATCATGAAGCCCACCACCACCAGGGCGGGAGCCACGGCCTCGAACGGGACCAAGTTGATGAGCGGGGTGAAGAACATGGCCACCAGGAACAGCAGGCCCGTCACGATCGAAGCCAGTCCGGTGCGGGCGCCCTCGCCGATGCCCGCACCCGACTCCACGAAGATCTGGTTGGAGGACACGGAGGCCCCGCCGCCCACGATCGCGCTGAGGGCGTCCACTTGGAGGACACGGTCCACATTGGGGATGTTCCCGTGCTTGTCGATGTTTCCGGCTTCCCTCGCCAGGCCCACCATGGTGCCCATGGCATCGAAGAAGATGCTGAGGAGGATCACGAAAGCCAAGAGGGTGGCGGCGATGATGCCGAGGTGTTGGAAGGCGCCGAGGGGGTTGGCCTTGCCGATGAGGGACAGGTCCGGGGCGGCCCACTCGGTGAACTTCGGGGCAACCAGGGACCAGCCGCGGGGGTTGTAGTTCTTACCGTCGAAACTCGGACCGATGTGCAGGGTGAATTCCAGGATGGCTGCCAGGGCCGTGGAGACGATGATGCCGATCAAGATGGCGCCACGCACCTTGCGGACCACCAAGGCGATGGTCAGGACAAGGCCCACGACGAACACCAGGGTGGGCCAGCCAAGCAGCTTCCCGTCGACGCCCAGGCCAAGGGGGACGGAGGTACCGGCGGCGTCCGGGATGCGGCGTACGAAGCCGGCATTGACCAGGCCGATCAGGGCGATGAAGAGGCCGATGCCCACCACGATCGCGGTCTTCAGTGCCTCGGGTACGGCCTTGAACACCGCGGTCCGGAAACCGGTGAGCACCAGGATGAGCATGGTCAACCCCGAGAGCATGACGAGGCCCATCATGTCCGGCCACGTCAGGCCGGGATGCGAGGCAATCGTGACGGCCACGAAGGCATTGACGCCCAGTCCGGTAGCCACGGCGAAGGGGTGCTTTGCCCAAGCTCCCATAATGATGGTCATGATGCCTGCCACGAAGGCAGTGGTGGCGGCGACGGCGGCGAACCCTAGCGAGGCGCCATGGGAGTCCGCCCCGGAAAGGATCAAGGGGTTGAGGACCACGATGTAGCTCATGGCAAAGAAGGTGGCGAAGCCGCCTCGGATTTCCCGCGAGTAGTTGGATCCGCGTTCCGAAATCTTGAAGTAGCGATCGATGGCTGAGCCCTGTTTGAGCATGGAGGTCTCCGGGAATCGGGGAAATGTGCTCTCAAATCCTATGCCCGCAGCTTCGGTGCACTCGCGAATTCGCCTAGTCTGTAAGGAATCCAACACTAAGGGAGTCCATCGCTCATGCGCCCCATCCGCCAGTTGCTTGCCGTCGTCCTCGCTTTCACCGCGGCCCTTTTTTCGGCCGCCCTGTTCTCGGCGGCACCTGCCTTCGCGCACGACGTCGCCGAGTCAACCTCGCCCGCCAACGGATCAACCGTTGCCAACGTCCCCGATGCCGTGTCGATCACCTTCAACAACCGGCCGCTCTTGCTCGGCTCGCAGGTGCAGGTCAAAGACGCGTCCGGGCAGGACTGGGCAGACGGTTCCGTGGACATTGTGGACACCGTGGTATCGCAGAAGTTGCGGTCCGGGGCACCTGCCGGGGTCTTCACGGTGGTGTGGCGTGTGGTCAGTTCGGATTCGCACCCCATTGAGGGCACGTTCACTTTCACCGCGAAGTCAGGAAGTACGACGGCGGGCGGCGGCGCGGTGGGACCCGCGCCTTCGGTCGAGGTTCCCACCGCCGGCACTGCGGCTCCGGGGTCCACCACGACGCCGGAAAACACCACCGATGCTTCCCAGCCCTTCCCTTGGAGCATCGTGGCCTTCGCAGTAGTGGCCGCGGGGCTCTTGGTGTTCCTGGGTGTCACTGCACGACGCCGGCTGGCAGGGGACTCCGAGGAGTCCAGCGACGATGAGTCAAAGGAACCGTAGCTAGGCCAGGGCCGAAACTGCTGCGAAGGTGCCGGTAAGGGCCCCATGGACGCTGCCCGGGTGCACCTTGGCGGAAATCGCCTGGCCCACTACCTTGGCTTGGCGCAGGACTTCCTTGGGCGTGGGCGTGGCGAGCTCACCAACGCCCACCAGATACATTCCCATCGCGCGCATGGCGGCGACGAGATTCTGTCCGATGGCGATGCCGAGTTCGGCGAGCATCCTCCGCAACTGGCTCTGCCCGCAGCGAGTGACAACAACGTGGTCGGCCAGAAGTACTCCGTTGGCCGTGTGGATGGCCCATTGGCGGGAAGGCGCTTCTGGAGAGGCCAAGCCCGGCGAGACCGCGCCGGCGGGGGTCTCGTCCAAACGATCCAGGCGGACAGCTCGCGTCGTGCTCCGTACATCGAGGCTGTGGCTGGCTGCATAGTTGCGCAGGTGCCTCAGGATTTCGCTGCGCTCCTGGAGGCAGGCGGCGTCAGCGGCGTCGCAGCGCTGGAGGATGCCGGTGTTGAGCGGCTGCGAAGTACGGGGGACATACATCCCGTCTACCACGATCGCGTCCACTCCGTAGCGGCTGAGTTCACTAGCTACGGCCAAGCCGGACATGCCGGTACCGATGACCACGGTGGTGGTGCGTTCCGTACTCGCAGCAGGCATGGTTGACACAGCTTGGCTCCTCCTTGAAAGATGCGTTGCCGAAGGCAACACGGGCGGCGTCCGGGTCCCCCAAGCGGTCGCAACTGATAGCCGTTGACGTGTTGAAAAACACTATCCCCGGTCACCAGTGCCTCGAACATTACAGAAGAAATCGCGTGGTGGATAGCCCCGTCATCGGCATGTCTGCCAAAGCGTTTCTTACGCGGCGATCCTGCCGAATCCAAGCCGCTCGGGCGGGTTTCCACCGGCGATTCTTCCCGCTTGATTCGGCCCTTGCAAACGAGAATAGTGAGCATTGGAGACCGCAACTCACGGCAGTCAAGCAAGAAACACGTTGTTGGCGCGGCCTCTGGCAGAATAGCCGCAACATCAGCCAGCAGCAGTGCGAGGAAGCAGGGCCCATGGACCAGCACGGCAAACACTCTGAAAGTCATCATGCAGAGACGGAAGACAGCAGAGTGGAACCATCGATTGCCCCCGGCGGGATCGTGGTGGGCGTTGACGGTAGTGAACACGGTCAATGCGCCCTTATTTGGGCTGCACGCGAGGCCGAACGCAGGCAGCTTCCGCTGCATGTAGTCACGGCCTACTCCGTGCCTATCTTCGCGGCTTCCGGCTTGGACGGGGGCTATGCAACCGTGGATGACTCCGTTATCCGGGACGGTGCCGAGGCAATCGTCAAGCAGGCCCTTGAGAAGGTTTCCGGCTATGCCATCGACGTCGATGGATCGGTGGAGAACGGAGATGCCTCCGGTGTGCTGCTTGATCTGTCCGAAACGGCAGAGCTCCTGGTCTTCGGTACCCGGGGACGCGGCGGATTCGTGGGCAGGCTCCTGGGCTCCGTGAGCAGCGCCCTTCCGGCGCACTCCAAGTGCCCCACTGTGACTGTCCCGCTCTTCTGTGCGGACCGCTTGGGCGAAACCACGGAGGACAAGCACATCAAGGCCGAGCGGGCAAAGGCCGGTCCCCACATGATCGAGAATGTGGTGGCAGTGGGTGTGGACGGTTCGGAACAGGCTCGTGTAGCTGTATTGGAAGCCGCCGAACAAGCCCAACGCATGGGTGCAAAGCTGCGTGTCATTTGCGCCGTACCTGAGTACAGCGGCTCCTTGGCCTGGGTTCCGGCCCCCTTGGACCGGGAAGCGCTCTTCAAGGACATCCAGGTTCAACTCGAAGCAGGCTTGGCATGGATTAAGAGCCACTTCCCCAAGCTTCCCGTGGAGACGCAACTGCTGGACGGTTCGCCCGTTGAAGTCCTCGTGGAAGTGAGCCGCGGCGTCGAACTCGTCGTGCTCGGCACCCGAGGACGGGGAGGCTTCGCAGGGATGCTCCTGGGATCGACGTCCGACGGAGTCCTGCACCACGCCAAAGGCCCCGTGCTGGTTGTTCCTGACCGCGAGGATCCCAGGCTGGCAGACCGCGTCAACTTCGGTCCCATGCTCGGCGCCGTATAGCTTTCAAGCGGCCAAGGACCGGGGGACGCGGGCAGGCGAAGATGGCGGATTACACAGACCCTGGCTACATCATCGAACTGTTCCGGATCCGGGCAAACATGCTGCCAAGGGTCGGCGGCAAGGCGGCCAACCTGGGCGAGCTGATCCGGGCGGGCCTTCCGGTCCCGCCCGGATTTTGCCTGACCACCGAGGCGTATCGGCACGCACTTCAGCCCGGAGCAAGCCCAGGAACGGGAGGGCTCGGGGATATTCTCCGTGGTCTTAGGGCAGCAGATCCCGGAGACCTCCAGGGGCTCACTTCCCTTGCGGCCGGGGCAAGGCAAGCAGTGCTCGACGCCGGGATCCCCGCCGCCGTCGAGGGCGCCCTTCGCTTGGCCTACTCCGCGCTGGACGCGGAAACCGCGGTGGCCGTCAGATCCTCCGCCACGGCCGAAGACCTGCCCTTCGCGAGTTTTGCCGGGCAGCAGGACACCTACCTGAATGTCGTGGGTGCGGACGCCGTGCTGGAAGCCGTCCGCAAGTGCTGGGCCTCCCTGTGGACGGACCGGGCGGTCAGCTACCGGTCACGCAACGGAATCGACCACGCCGCGGTGAGCCTCGCCGTCGTGGTTCAACGAATGGTGGACGCTGAGACCGCGGGGGTGTTGTTCACCGCCAATCCGGTGACCGGGCGGCGCCGCGAGGCGGTCATTGACGCCAGTCCCGGGCTTGGCGAGGCCGTGGTCTCGGGCGCCGTGAATCCGGACCACTTCGTGGTGGACTCGCTGACGGGCAGGATCACGGAACGAAGGATCGGGGACCGGAAGCTGCTGATCCGCCCCATCCCCGGAGGGGGCACCGAACGGATCGAGGCTCCCGAATCCCGGAACGCAGCCGGGGGCGCCGGATTTGCCTGCCTTGATGATTCGCAAATCAGGGCGCTCGCAGTCCTCGGCCAGCGAGTCGAGGAGCACTACGGGGCACCGCAGGACACCGAATGGGCCATCGATGGCGACCGCAAGCTGTGGCTTACCCAAGCCCGGCCGATCACCACTCTCTACCCGCAAATGACCCGCCAGCCCGCGGTCTCCGGTCCGCACGCGTACCTTTGCTTCAGCCTCGCCCAAGGCCTGACCCGTCCCCTGACTCCCATGGGCCTTGCAAGCATCAGGCTCATGGCGTCCTCGGTAGCTGGTGCGGCGGGATTCCGGGTTCCCGAACCACGGAAAGGCCCTTCGCCCTATTACGAGGCAGGGCAGCGGATCTACTTTGATTTCTCTTCGGTGCTGCGGAGCGAGATCGGCCGGACCCTCGTGCCCAGGATCTTCGACGTCATGGAGGCGCGTTCGGCGGCGATCATGCGCTCCTTGTTCGAGGACCCGCTTTTCGCCGTCACCAGTAGGACGCCGTTCAAACTGATCCGGCACGTCGCCCCGATTCTGCTCCGTTTCCGCGTCCCTGAAACCTTCCTTCGCGCTCTCTTCCGGCCGAACGCCGCCCTGGAGAAGGTGGAACGGGTGGGCGGGGAGCTGAAGGTTGCGCTCGAAATCTCCGCCGATGCCACAGCCCGTGAAAGGCTGGACCATGCAGAGCGGATCTTGGGCGAGGAATTGTTCCCCATGCTCCCCGCCATGTTGCCCCCCGTGGCACTGGGCTTCGCAATGATGGGGCTGGTCCGCAAACTGCTTGGCGAGCAGGCCTCCTGGGGTGAGCTCCAGACTGTCATCCGCGGCTTGCCCAACAACGTCACTGCAGAAATGGACCTTGAGTTGTGGCGGCTCGCAAGCCGTATCCGTCTCGACGACGCTTCCGCCGAGGCCTTTAGCTGCGGCGAACCCAGTGCCCTCGCGGAGAGCTACCGCGACGGCGGGTTACCCGCCGTCGCGCAATCGGGTTTGGCAGCGTTCCTCCGCGACTACGGGCACCGGGCCATCGCGGAGATCGACCTGGGCGTGCCCCGCTGGTCCGAGGACCCCACCCACATCGTCGGAGTTCTGGCCAACTACCTCCGCCTGGACAATACCCGTCTGCCGCCGGACAAACAGTTCGAGAAAGCGGCCCACGACGCCGAGGAACAGCTTGCGGTGCTGGTGGCCCGTGCGCGGTCCAGGAGTCCGCTCCACGCCAAAATCGTGAAAATGGCACTTGAGCGGACGCGGATGTTCGTGGGTCTCCGCGAGCTTCCCAAGTACAACCTGGTCCTGGGCTTCGCCGCGGTCCGCGCGCACCTGGCCTCCGTCGGGGAGATCCTGGCGGACGAGGGAAGAGTCGACGACGCCGGGGATGTCTTTTTCCTGGATTTCGATGACGCCCACCGTGGCCTGGAGGGCGCGGATCTCCGTGCCTTGGTAGCGGAGCGGCGTCAGGCCTATGAGCTTGAACTCAGACGCCGGCACGTGCCCCGCGTGCTGCTCTCGGACGGCACGGAACCGGAAGCCCTGCCCTCCGGGCTGCACCGGGGGACGGGAGTTCGCCCGGTGCAGAGCATGGCTCCGGACAGCATGGCTCCGGACGGAATGCTGCTGGGAACCCCGGCTTCGGCGGGAACGGTGACCGCTGCGGCCAGGGTGATCATGGACCCTGAGGGCGCGCATCTTGAACCCGGGGAGATCCTGGTGGCACCCTCCACGGATCCCGGCTGGACGCCCCTGTTCCTGACTGCCGGGGGCCTTGTCATGGAGATGGGTGGGCCCAACTCCCATGGCGCCGTCGTGGCCCGTGAGTACGGGATTCCCGCAGTCGTGGGGGTCCCGGATGCCACGTCCCGGATCAGTTCAGGCCAGAGGATCACGGTGGACGGCGCCACGGGGACGGTGGCCACCTAGCTCGATTTCAATGCCGAGCTAGGCGTGTTGGTGCGTTTCGTGTGCCGAGTGGCCAGCGGGTTCCAGCTGGAAGGTGCAGTGCTCGGTGTCGAAGTGCGAGCCGAGGCAGGACCCGAGTTGGTCCAGGAGCCGGTCCGCGCCTGTGGCGTCCAGTATCCGGTCCTCCACCACTACGTGGGCCGAGAAGACCGGAACGCCCGAGGTGATGGTCCAGATGTGGATGTCGTGAACGGCCACCACGCCTTCGACCGAGAGGATGTGCTCGCGGATCATTTTGACCTCGACACCCTTGGGTGTGGCCTCCAGCAGTACGTCGACCACATCGCGCAGCAAATGCCAGGCCCTGGGCAGGATCATGAGCGAGATCAGGATGGAGGCGATGGGGTCGGCGGCCCGGAAATCAGTGACCATGATGACAATCGCGGCCGCGATGACGGCGAACGAACCCAACAGATCGCCCAGGACTTCGAGGTAGGCGCCGCGGACGTTCAGGCTCTCCTTCTGGGCCCCTCGCAGGATGAGGAGTGAGGCCAGGTTGGCGACCGCGCCCAGAATGGCAGCAAAGAGCATGACGTCGGTGTGGATCTCCGGCGTCTCCCCGAAACGGCGGAGCGCCTCGATGAAGATCACCACGGAGATCACGATCAAAATGAGGGCATTGGCCAGCGCTGCCAGGACCTCGGCACGCTGGTACCCGTAAGTGCGTTGATCACTTGCGGGCCGGGTGGCTATCCAGGCGGCAAGCAACGCAATGAACACGCCTGCGGCATCGGAGAGCATGTGGCCTGCGTCGGCCAGCAGCGCCAATGAACCGGAGACGACGGCGCCCGCCACTTGGATGACCACCACCGCGAGGGTGATGCCCAGGACAGCGATGAGCCGCTTCCGGTGTTTGCCGGTTGCGGTGACGCCGTGTGAGTGGTTGTGATCGTGCCCCATGCCTATAAGGCTATCCCCAGCCGAGCTCGTGCAAACGGTCGTCGCCTATTCCGAAGTGGTGGGCGATCTCGTGGATCACGGTAATGGCGACTTCGTCGATCACTTCCTGACGCGATCCGCAGATATCCAGGATCGGTTGCCGGAAGATGGTGATCCGGTCCGGGAGGGAGCCGGCATCCCACCACGAGTCCCGTTCCGTCAGAGGCACACCCTCGTACAGGCCAAGCAGCACCGTGCCAGGATCGTCACCGGGCTGTGGTGTGTAGTCGTCCTCGATGAAGATGGCCACATTGTCCATGGCACGGGCCGCTTTGTCGGGGATCAGGAGCAGGGCGTCACTGACTGCAGCCTCGAAGTCTTCCGGCGACATACTGAACGAAACCACACCAAGCGGCGCCGGCCCGGTTCCGGGGAATGACGAGGACATATGCTGGCCGCCGGGGGCTTCGCCGTCGGGAACGATCGGCAAGCCGGGAGGTAAATTCGCGGGCATGTTCTGACTCTAGTCCGCGGCCCGGTCGTTGACGCCCGATCTGCTGGCAGCTACAGTTTCCCGGGCTGGTAATTCGTATAACCACGCCCTAGATTAAGCCCAGCCGCTCGTGCAGATCCTGTGACCAGCACCCAAACGCTCCAACAGACAGGCCCGCACATGACCCGCCCCGGGAGTAGACCCGGCACGACGATGAACGACGTCGCTGCCGCTGCGGGCGTTTCCCAGGCCACGGTTTCCCTGGTGCTCAACGATGCAGCGGGAACCAGATTCTCGGAGGAAACCCGGCACAGGGTCCATGCTGCCGCCCATCAATTGGGGTACCGGACCAACGCCCACGCCAAAGTTCTGCGGGACGGCGTGGCCGGAATGATCGGCTTCGTGGGCGACTTCGTGGCCACCGCGCCCTTCGCGGGCACCATCATCGAGGGAGCCCAGGCCCGGGCTTGGGAGGCCGGACTGCTGCTCCTGACCGTCAACACCGGTGGGGACAAAGCGTTAGAAGCCGCTTCGCTGGAGACAATGCTGTCGTACAAGGTGGCCGGAGTGGTCTATGCCGCCATGGAACACCGCGTCCTTGACGTGCCCGACGTCCTCGCGGAAGTGCCCGCCGTCGTGCTCAATTCGCGCGACCGTTCCGGACGCTTCCCCAGCTTTGTCCCGCAAGAGGAGCTGGGCGGCTACACCGCCACCAAACGCCTGCTCGACGCCGGCCATCGCCGCATCGCGATGATCAACATCGGTGCGGTGGACAGTGAGCTTCCCGCCGTCGTCGGACGCTATGCGGGCCACCTCCGCGCGCTCGAGGAGGCCGGCATCCGTGCCGATCCCGGGCTTCACCGCAGTGGTGGCGGCCATGAATCGAGCGGTTTCACCAACGCCCTTGCACTCATGGCCGGACCACAGCCACCCACGGCCATCTTCTGCGCCAGCGACCGTACGGCCTGGGGTGCCTACCAGGCGCTCGCCCGGCTCGGGGTGTCCATCCCTCACGATGTGTCCCTAGTGGGTTTCGACAACCAGGAAACGCTCGCACCGCACTTGCGGCCCGGGTTGACCACCCTCGAGCTGCCTTTCCTGGAGATGGGCAGGCGAGCCGTCGAACTGATTTTGACCGGTGCGGATCGCGACGGCAGCACAGAATATTTTGAATGCCCCCTCGTCGAACGCCATTCCGTAGCGCCCCCTAAATCCACCAGTAGCCACTGAAACTCCCCAACCAAGGAACAGGAACCGCATGAACCGCTCCGCGCCCCTTGCGCCCGAGCCGCTCGACGTCGTCGTCGTCGGCGAAGCGCTCATCGACATCGTCAACTCGCCCGAAGGGCAGACCGAATATCCTGGCGGTTCGCCGGCAAACGTCGCCTACGGCCTCGGAAGGCTCGACGTGAAGGCCGGGCTGCTGACCGCCGTCGGGCGTGATCCGCGGGGCGAGGCCATCGCGGCGCACCTTGCAAGCGCCGGCGTGGTGGTGCTTCCGGGCTCGCAATCGCTCGCGAAGACCGCGACGGCGACGGCGGAGATCGCCGCGGACGGTTCGGCCGAGTACACCTTCGACATCGAGTGGACGCTGGCCCCCGCAGCCCTCCCCTACGCCCCGAAAGTGCTGCACACGGGATCGATCGCCACGTTCCTTGAGCCTGGTGCTGCTGTCGTCCGGAACCTGATGGAGCAGGCACAAGGCGGGTCCATCGTCACCTACGATCCCAACATCCGCACGGACCTCCTCGGCAGCCACAGCGAGGCGCTCCGCATTTTCGAAGAGCTCGTCCCGCTGACTACCGTCGTGAAGCTCAGCGATGACGACGCATTCTGGCTCCACCCCGGCAAGTCCTTGGAAGAGAGCGCCGAACACATCCTGGGCCTCGGCGCCGGACTGGTGGTTCTCACCCGGGGTGCGCAAGGCTCCCTCATGGCGACGCCGCACACCCGGATCACGGTCCCGGCCGTCACGTCGATGGTTGCGGACACGATCGGCGCCGGCGATTCCTACATGTCGGCGCTGATCCTCGGACTCCTGCTGCGCGGTAGCCAAGGACTTGCCCCCACGGTCCTCGAACGCATCGGACAGACCGCCTCCATGGCTGCCGCAATTACGGTCGGGCGCCCGGGGGCCAACCCGCCCACCCACCGCGAGCTCCTCGCGGGGATGGCAAGGTAGGAGCGGCCCCTAGCGGGACCTGCGCCGCGTCAGCCCGACGCCGAGCAGGCAGATCGCGCCGCCTACCAAGCCCCAGATGGTGGGGATCTCCTGGAGCACCGCCCAGGAAATCAGGATCGTGGTGCCCGGGACCAGATACGTCGTGGCGGCGAGTTTCCCGGCCTGGATGAGGGACAGGGCGTAGGCCCACGTGGTGAAAGCGATAGCCGTGGGGAAGATCCCCAAATACACCAAGCCCAGCGTTGCCGGAAGGGGCGCGGCCTGCACTTCGGCCACCAGCTGGCCGGTCCACGGCAGGCAGCACACGGCGCCCACCAGGATGCCGAACCAGGTGGCTTGCACTGCTGAGAACCTGCGCATCACAGGCTTCTGGACAGTCATGCTCACGGCGGCGAGCACAGCGGCAAGCAGGCATAACAGCACTCCGGTGACGTCCGCCGTCGAGCGTTGCCCCGAACCGAGCGCGATCAGCGCAACCCCGCCGAATGCCACGAGGCTGCCGATGATCAGCCAGCGCGGAAATCCCTCTTTCAGGGTGATGCCGGCGAGGACCGCGACCAGGATGGGCGAGACGTTGATGAGCATCGCGCTGGTTCCGGCATCGAGCATGTGCTCGGCGGCATTCAGGGCGACGTTGTAACCCGCAAACCACATGACGCCATAGGCCAGGATGGGTAGCCATTCGCGCCCTGTCGGCCAGCGCTTGAGTTTGGGTAACGCGACAATACCGAGAGCGACGGCGGCAACCACCAACCGTCCGAGTGTCAAGGAACCGGGGGAGAAGCTGGGTCCCACGGCGCGGATGCCTACGAAGGCGGACGCCCAAAGGACAACGGTGACGACGACGGCGGCGATGCCGAGCTTGCTGATGGTCCGGGAGTTGGTGGTCGCCGGAGAGCTTGGGGTGCTTGTGGCCATGATGCCAATCTAGCCCGCCAATTGCAGGACGGACTGGCGGTTTTCGGACGTCTTTCAACAAGAAACCGCCAACTCTGCCGGAGTGGATTTGTCGGAGTGGATTTGAGGCCCGTTTGCGTTCTGCAGCGCGCGATTTGGGAATATCGCTGACTATGCTCTAAAGTTTTAGAGTCCAGTTCGGACGAGCGAGAAGCGGGACGCAAGCGGGAAATCGCATAGCGTTGTTGGCCGTCGCGAATTCGGATTGTTCCAGGCCCCCATCGTCTAGCGGCCTAGGACACCGCCCTTTCACGGCGGCGGCACGGGTTCGAATCCCGTTGGGGGTACGCAAGGAACTGGTCAAGTCGGACTGAAAAGTCTGGTAGGCTGGGATCCTTGAAAAAATCGCGGTAGATACTGCGAACGTAGTAGAGATACTACACTGCAAGGCCCTGTAGCGCAGTTGGTTAGCGCGCCGCCCTGTCACGGCGGAGGTCGCGGGTTCAAGTCCCGTCAGGGTCGCTCTGATTGCCGGAAGAAATTCCGGCAATCATGGTGACATTGTCACCTAAGGCTCTGTAGCTCAGTTGGTAGAGCGTTCGACTGAAAATCGAAAGGTCACCGGATCGACGCCGGTCGGAGCCACCACCTGAAAGTCCCCGTAGTTCCCAGTGTTTATGGGAATTGCGGGGGTTTTTTCTTTGCTCTTCGAACCCGAAGATTCAGGGTTATAGGACAAAACGTGGGTAAATCCCAGACACCGGCAGTGCTGCTCACCCGCGGCCGCCTTCCGTTCCGCACCAGCCCCGGACTGCTAACCAGGCCGAACCACCAACCAGACAGTCCGGAGGTATGCAAGCACCCCGGCCACCTTAGGCTTCCAAAGCTTAGCTGCCCCCGAAATTCGCCCGCCAACGCTGGGAAGCAAGCCCCTCCCATACACACATTTTGTCTTATAACTAAAATTCTGGGACGGACCTCTGGTATTCCCTCGGTATAAGTGCAATGCGGTCGAGCCGCGACCGACCTGGAGGCGATCCGCGCCACAAAAAGAAGGATCGGGCCTTTGACTATCCGTTTTGATGAACCCAGCCCCACCGCCGAACCGTCTCAAAGCGATCTGCCTGATCCTGACCCTCGGAGCCACAGTGGTAAGGGCGTGACCGTCGTTTTCCCTCTGTAGAGCTTCATGTTCCGATTCTTTGGAGGGTTTCAAGCGCGCTTTAGGGTCTCATTCCAAGTTCTAGCCGAGCGGATTCGAGGCCGGGCTTCGTGGTCTCTTCCAGCTTGCTACTTACCGAGCGGCACGTAGAGCAAGGTGCCCAGTAGCGTGTCTTGCCCTCCTGAGGTCAATGACGCTTCAGATACGCCTGAAGCCAAAACCGTTCCGTCAGGAAGTAAGTTCAGCCGCCGGGTTAAGGATGCAAAGGGAAGAGGCGCCGTGGACGTGATCGCCAACTACCACGAACTGTGGGATGTGGAGCAGTCCTTCCGGATGTCCAAGGCCGAGCTACGAGCCCGGCCCATGTTCCACCGCACCTCGGACGCGATCGAAGCCCACCTGATCATTGTGTTCACCGCGCTGGCACTCAGCCGCGAAGCACAGAACCGGACCGGGCTCACGATCCGCAAGCTGATCCGCTAACTAAGGCCGCTTCGTTCAGCCACCATCGCGATCAACGGCACCGAGCAGACATTCCCACCAGCCATCCCCGACGACAAACAAGCAGTCCTCAACGCAATCCGGAACCCGCGGGCCAGGCACTAAACCGAATGACCGAAGTCAGGGATAAGTTAGGCTCAATCTCAGTTCTTTGGAACGCCGTACACTTTCCAAGCCGTCGCTCATACGAAAGGTTGCGGGTAGCAGACCGAGGAAAACGGCAATATGATGGAGCACGTTGAATTACATAACCACACATATGACGTTCTTGGTGTGTCACAGCAGAAATATCAAAACGGTCCGTTCCTCTTGTAACCCGCGATTATTCTGAACAGGACCTGGGCCGCCTTCTTTGTTCAGAGAGTTGGCCTAGGGCTGAGTGCTTCCAAATATATCTCTTCTGCCTTTTCCGATAATTTTGACTGTCGGAATTGCTGCTGGGCTGAGCAGGCCTGAGCGGCGGTTTCGCGGCGGCGCGGGTTCTGCATAAGCGCTGAAAGCGCGATGGCTAGGCTCGGCGCCTCGTGTCCTGACGCAAGTTGATACGTGCCTTCGGGCAGTTCACTGGCTACGTTTGGGTCGCATAGCACGACGGGGGTTCCTAGAGCGATTGCCTCCGTAACGATCAACCCTTGCGTTTCGAACCCCATCGAAGAATGGACCACCAGGTCTGAGGCGGCGATCTCACTGAAAAGTTTCTGCTGGCTGAGATGCCCGCGAAATATCACAGACTGGTGAGGACTGCCGTGTTTGCGAATGAAAGTCCGGGCGGTCCTCATTTCAGCTCCATCCCCGCAGAGGCTGATCTCGCAGGCAAGCCCGGTCTGGGTGACTGCATCCAAGAAGGTGAGGAGCCGTTTCTCTGGGCTAAAACGTCCAGCCCAGAGGATTCTCAGTGGTTGCATGGACGTCTTCGGGGCGGATGCTTTCCGGAGCCAGTTGACAAGATCATCGTCGATTCCCGTCGGTAGTACTAACGGCCTTTGCGAAAATCCAGCTCGGATAAGAGAGTTTGCAAAATGATGCGAGGGCGTTATCCGTGCGCTTGCTCCATTGCCCAAAAGCGAAAGATAGCGATACGCCGGTTCTGGGATTCCAGGGGCGCCGGACTCTAACGGAAACTGCTTCCTGTGGATGTGTTCCAGAAGCCTTGCGATCGATCTCGGTATTGGAGTTGTGGCGGCAAGTCCCACCACGAGATTCGTGTGGTGTGTGATTAAGAACGGGACGTCATATATCTGAGAGATCGCCTTTCCTAAGAGACCGGCCCAAAAGTCTGCCTGGATATGAACGATATCTACAGGTGGAAGGTCCTTAAGTTTGGTTTGGATTTGGCGGAGCGATCTTTCCCCGACGAAACCCAAGGAATAGCTGCGATCTAGGGTCATGGGAAATGACGGGGTCGTGATGATATCGGCCTGCTGCGGCGTACCGATTCTACCGGGGCTACAGAGGGTCACGCGATGGCCGCGGAGTTCCAAATACTTCTTTTGAAGGCAAACGGAGGACTGCGCACCTCCCAGAGACAACGGGTGTTGGTCGAGGAAAATCAGAATGTGCATTGTGAACCTAAAAGAGGCAGTTGCTTCTGGATCCGGACGGGTGTCAGGGGTGACAAGGGACTTTGAATGCAGGTCTCGAAGTGTTTCTGAAACGACACCAATGATTCACTGGTGTTTGATTAGGCATCTGAGCGGCTGAAGCGGGGCGCCCTCGCGCAGGGCTCGGTGGACTTCACTTTCAGACACCGGACAATCGGGAGCGAAAAGACCCATCCATGCGGCTTTTAGTACTGCACATTACTGGTTGGCGTCGTCGGTGTGGCAGACATAGACGAGAACCTCTGGTGGATGCGGAAGGTCCATGCACTTCCCGGTGCCTGGATTTGGCCAGCGTTCCGTTACTGCTCCATCATTGGCGCGTGGGCAAGTGGCATCGGCTAGGCTATCCGCTTCGGCGTCGAAGCGCGCCACACGTTCTCTCGGCAGCTCCGACCCATATGTAGACGTAGACCAGCGCCGCTAATATCGCGAATACTCCCGCGATGATAAAAAACACCACTAATATACTCGACATGCCTAGTCTCCTCGGTTCGACCTTATTGGGGTACTCTCTGTGCACAACAGCTAGTAGCGGTATTCTCCGGAAGAGTGACTCGATTTCTCGCCCGAATGCTTAGAGATGTGTCGGACGAGATGACGATCCCACGTCTCAGGGTTGGGTGATGCCAGTGGCTCAGAGCAAGGTTCCCATGTGATGCAGGGCGAGAACCAGGAATTGATTCACGATGTCCAGCCAATCTTTAATCGCCGTGGGCGACGATAGTTTGATGAAGAGCAGGAGCCCGGGATCCCGTTCCGGGGGTCCGACGCCGAAGCGATCGATCACCCCGGCCCAGAAACTTGATTACTTGGCCGCCTATGAAGACGCTATTTTGCGGAACGAGGGTGGCGCGTATTTGCGGGAGCAGGAGATCTATTCCTCGCAGATTACCGAGTTGCGCAAACTCCGTGATGCCGGCGTCCTTGAGGGAAAGAAGCCTTGTGAACGGATTCGCCGGTTGAGCCCGTAGCAGGTCGAGACCGCGCGGCTGCGGCGCGAGATCGAGGACTCGAAGCGGCACCTGGCCACGACGGAGGTGGCGTTGGAGATCATGTCAAAACGCACGAGCTCTTGGCAGAACTCTCGAAGAGCTCGCGGGACGAACCACCGCATACGAAGCACTGATGTCCGCCTACCGCGACCTCACGGCCGCCGGAGTTGGAGCCGGACCTCAGCCCGGATTGCCGGGGTGGCACGGGCTACCGCGACACGGAAGCCGCGCCGGCTGCCGATCCAGATCTACGCAGTCCTGCTGGACGAAGGCGCGTATCTGGCGCCGATCTCCACTATCTACCGGGAACTGGCGCAGAACAAGCAAGTCAAGGAACGCCGTCGCCTGGCTCGGCAGGTCTACTCCGGTCTAGTCGGCGGTGGGGGAGTTGCTCGGCTGGGTTTGGTTTGGATGACCGCGGTGGAGATGTTCTCGTGGTGGGTATTCTTGCCGAACTTGAGGATGGTGTGGTGGTAAAAGGCGTATCCGAAGAGGACCGTGCCCAGCAGCAGGATTGCCCGGGTGATAATTGTTCCCGCAATGGCTTCAGCTGCGGTTACCCCTCCGAGCGTGAGGATTGCAACCATTAGTAATTCGTAGAGGCCCGTGCCTCCCGGGGTGATCACGATAATGCTGCAGATCGTGGAGATGCCGTAGGCGATGAGCAGGGTTCCAAAATTCACTTCTGCACCGATAGAGCAGAACGTGATGTAGAAAAGGGCAACGTCCGCGAGGTTGAAAATTAAGGACCATGCAAAGGGGAGTATCAGGGCTTTGGGGTTTGCCCGCAACTCGACATATGCACCTCCCATATCGCGGGCGAATCGGTGAGCTTGATCGACTTTCAGAACATTCTTCCGTACGCGAGGAATTCGTCGAAACAGTGCGTTTATACCGCGCACAGCTCTGTCCGTCACAGCTAGGACCAGTTTTTCATTTCGGATCGTGAGAGTGATCAGGGTAATCGCTGCACCGGAGATAAGCGTGAGAGCCACTGATATGGTCAGCTCGGACGGAGCGAGCGTGTCGCTGAATACCTTCCAGGTAATGACGACGAGCAGCAAAAGGATATATGAAGAAAAACTGGCCACGAATCTTACCAATTGAGCCAAGATTGAATCGCCTGGGCTGACTTTGAAAAACCCAAGCTTCCAACTGAGGAATGAAAGCCCTGCGGCGCCACCGCTTGGAACGATGTGATTCAGGAAGTTGAATTCCAGGGACATCCGCATGGCGCTGGTTGTTCGGACGCCTTTGAGCTGCCCGCGGCTTCGAAGGTAGGAGAACATTGATTCTCCAGTGGACAGGTAGCTGATGCATTGAACCGGGATCAATAGGGCCAGGATCCAATAGTTCGCGTGGGCCAGGTACTCGGCGACGCCCTGCACTTCGTGCCAGGCGGAAACGACCAGGATGACGACCATGACCAGCGTAAAGACCAGCATCCAAGTCCGGAAGGATTTCAATCCAGGGTTGCCCATCTCTTGGTGTTGCCGTACCTGTGGGCGTTTAGTGTGTGGCCGTCCGTTTGGTAGTACTGTTTCAGTTTCTTGGAATCGAACGAGCGAAACAGGTGGCATTTGACCATCAATTTTTCGCTTCGGCGGATCCGGGCCCCTGTCTTGAGTAGGGCAATCGTCAGATCTACGTCTTCGCTGAATCTGTTGTCACCAAGGTGGACCTGTTCCCGGATTTCCTGCCAGGCTTCGCGTTTCAGTGCGGAATTGAACCCGTAAAGCATGGGCGAAACTCCGATACTTCGTTCGTGCCAGAACCGGAAAGCACGGTAGTAGCAGGACATCCAGAACTTTTCCTTCGGAGATATTTCCTGAATCGATGCTCCCCCCGCGATTGCTGCTACCGGATTCCCGGTACGCACGGAGAATTCACGCCGGATTATTTCAGCCCAATCGGGCGAGACGATAGTGTCAGCGTCGATTCTTGCAATAATTTCACTTTTTGCTGAATCAAAACCTGCAGTTCGGGCGAATGTGATGCCCTGCCGTGATTCGGCGACGATTGAGACGCCCGTGTGCTGCTTCGCTCGGCGGATCGTGTCATCAGTGCAGTTGTTATCCACGACGATGATTTCGTCCACTGGATGCGTCTGGTTTTGAATTGCGGAGAGGCAGGCATTAATGTGTCGAGCTTCGTTGTACACGGGTATTACAACACTGATGGTCAGTGAAGATTCGTCCAAAGCGGACCTTCCTTTGCTGATGATTTTGAAATCCCTGAACCCCCGCAATGATTTGGGGCGATGTTCAGGATTCCGAAGACATGGTCCTACGCGCATTATCTGCAGAACCTTAAATTATGACGCGGTCAATTCAGGCATATCCTCCACGGATTGATGGGGGCGAGTAACCGGATTCCAACGCTTCTTCTGCGGGGAACAAAAGTAGGCGGGGGTCTGCCCGGCGTTGCGCGAAGAACATTCCGATCGCTGCAACCGATGTGAGAATGAGGGACTCGCGGAGGAGAATCCCCAAGGGAGCAAGCCAGACCGAACCGGATCGCAGGATGTATTCGCCCAAGAATGTTCCTTGCAGAACCAGTACTAGAACGGCGACAGCCACGAAGATGCGGGTCTTCGTCTTTCCGCGGAACCAAAGCACGATGAGGGCCGGAATCAGATAAACCCAGTGGTGCACCCAGCTCACAGGCGAGATAAGGGTAGCGGTGAGGCCGACAGTCAGAACGGCTGCCATCGGCTGTCCGGAGCGGAAGACCGCTGCGGCGGACATCAGGCAGAGAATGGCCACTATTACCACGAGCACCTTTGATGCTGGTATCGCCCACTCCCCGAGCGCTGCGGCAGCCCCTTGGATGGAACTATTTCCGGCACTGGCAAATTGGGTGCCCAGGTCCACCTTTGAGCTAAGGTGCCAGACGCAGGAGAGCCAGTAGGTCCCGGACATAGCCGGAAACAAGATCGCCCCTATCGCGACCGTTCCGGCAAAACCTGCAACAGCGGAGAAGGCCATTCGCCATTGCCGGGTAATCAAAAGGTAGGGAATGAAGATCCCCGGGGTTAGCTTGATGCCGGCAGCAACCCCGATCAGCATTCCTTGAGGGACGAAGCGGGTCCAACGACTATTGGCGTGACGGAAGAAATCTGCAAGACAGAGAACCGCCAAGAACAGGTTGATCTGGCCCCACACCAGGTGTTGGGAAATGATCGAGGTGCAGCAACTAAGGACAACGAGGCCAATCCATATCCCAAGCCGCTTAGACAGGGATCGTGGCAGGCAAAGTCCGATGATCCAGGGCACGGTTGCCACACAAGCGATCGTCCACACTGTGAAAGCAATATGGGTGGGAAAAGCGCTCGTGAACGTGAGGAGTGCTGCCGCGAACGGCGTATAGACGAAGGGTAGCCCGTCAGGTAAGTACTCCCCGAAGACGTTGCCGGCATAGACGTCGTCCCCGGACCAGAAGGAAGCCGAACCATAGCGATAGACCAGGAAGTCCACGGGGGGAAAGACACCTACATTGAGCATATATAGATTCGCGAAAACGATGCCCAGGATCAGGACGGCTACGGCTACCGGCCACTTCCGGCGGAAGGTCGGGATGGGCGAGGCCGCCATGGGGGGCGCGACGAGGGCTGCCCGATCGCCAGACCAGTCCAGGGCCGGGGGTGTAGTCGGCATAGATTCTCCACATTCGTCTTTCGGCCGTCTTTCGGCCAGAAGTTTCCACTACTTAATAGCCAGGACCGCGATACGAATGACGCAACAATCCCGAACAATCCGTGCCTGCGCGGATTTGGGAATATCGGCTGACCCACGGCAACCAGAAATCCCGCCCGAATTGCGGTCTTCCTCTTTGTATTCCCCTTTGTCTCCGCCTTCTCACAAGCAAGCGCTAGGGTGGTACTCACAAGAAGGGGAGGGCTACATGGAACAGCAGGAAAGCCATACCGCACCTGAACCGGAAGCCGTTGGGGCTCCGGTGTCCGAAGACAGGCAAACAGTGGCAGGTAGCGGCCGCACAGTGATCTCGGATTCTGCTGTCGCCAAGGTTGCCGGTATCGCCGCGCGCGCAGTCCCGGGCGTCTACTCGCTCGGCTCGGCCCCTTCACGCGCGCTCGGAGCCATCCGCGACGCTGTCGGCAGCCAAGACCATGCTGCGGGCGTCCGCGCCGAGGTTGGCGAAACCCAGGTGGCCGTGGACATCAACCTTGTGGCCGTCTATGGATACCCTCTGCATGATGTCGCCAACCAGGTCCGCGCGGCGGTCTACCATGCGGTTGAATCGTTGGTTGGCCTGGAGGTCATCGAGGTCAATGTCGAGATCAACGATGTCTACGTTGCCCCACCCGTCAAAGCCGGAACAAAGGGCGCACTATCGGAAAGGGAGCCACTCCAGTGAACATGACCGTTGTCGGAATCGGGATCGGCGCCTTCGTGGCGTTCATGGCCTTCCAATTCGGACTATGGGGCTTTGTTATTGCCCTTCTCTTCATGGGAATCGGCGCCCTCCTGGGGCGTGCTGCAGACGGAAAGCTTGATCTGCGAAGCGTGCTGGACGCCCTCACCGGCCGCCGCTCGTCGTCATGAGCTCCGCGGCTGAGGCGGTGCAGCCCGCCGTGACGATGGCTGGCCACAATCGGATCAGCACTCAGGCACTCACCACTTTGGCGCAGGCGGCCGCTGCCGAGGCGCTCGGTGTCCCGCCGCACGATGTGCGAGCCGAGTGGTCGGACGACGGCGGACTCCTGGCACTCTCGATTGCCGCCCCGATCCGTGTGCCCTCGCTGATGGAAGTCCACAGGGATCCCCTCCGGGTAGCGGCATTCGGTGGAACGGTATGGGACCGCGCCGTAGCTGCCAAAACGGTCATCCTTGAACGTGTCACCCAACTCAGTGGTTCTACCCTGAGTCGCGTGGATATCCGGATCAGCGGCGCACACATCAGTGAAGGAGTTCGGGTCCAATGAGCCACGCCCAGGCCCCGCACGCACGAAGCAACCACGCGCACGTAAGCGACGGGCACGCAAGCGCCACGCAGATGCAGGGGAACACCGACGGCGACGCGCCGATCGATGCCGAACTCCAACGCATCCTCAAGCGCGAGACCAGGTCCTCCCGTGCGGGAATGGCCGGACTAGCCGCGGCCCTGGTGATCGTGGCCTGCGTTTACGCGCTCCTCGAATCCGCCCTGCGCGCTCTTGGCCAACCACCATGGCTCATTGACCCGCAAGCTGCTGCTGAACGCCTAACCGTCCTGCCGGAAGGTACCTCGCCGCTGCTGCTCGGCGCCCTTGGTGGCGTGATAGCCATGGTGGGGCTGATCTTCTTCCTGAACGCGGTCCTCCCCGGGAGGAAGTCCCGGCATTTGCTCCCCGATCCCCGGGCCGGAGTGGTGGTGGACGATGAGGTCATTGCTTCGGCCCTTGCCCGGGCAGCCCGGACGGCCGGGAACGTCACCCAGGAGCAAGTCATGGTGGTGGTTTCGCAGCGCCAAGTGGTGGTGAACGTCCGGCCCACCTCGGGCGTGCCCTTGAGCGAGGGACGGATCCTGGCCGCCGTCGAGAACGAACTTCAGGAGATGCGGCCTTCGCCCATGCCGGCGGTCCGAGTAAACGTGGCCACGTCCGGGGTGATCGGCGCATGAACGGGACCCCGCACATCCTTAACCGGATCCTGATCGGAATCCTTGGGCTCAAGTTGCTGGCCATCGGCATTCTCCTGGTGCTGCTGGCAACCGTTCCCGCGGTGGGAAATTGGTGGCGCAACTGGTCCGCCGGCCTCTGGGAGCACCTCAAGTTCATCGCGGAGCAAACCCGGATTCCCGGCCGTGCGGAAAGCTGGCTTTGGGTGGCGGCGGCAGCGGCGCTTGTGGTGCTGATTGTGCTGATGGTGGCTTGGGTGTCCCAGCAGGGCAAAGGGCGCGCCAACCTGATTGTGTCCGAGTATGACGACGCCAGAACCCCAGGCGACGTCCACATCGGCGGGAGCCTTGCTGAGCAGGCGCTCAAGGCGGCTCTCGCGGAACGCCCGGATCTCGCAGGCGCAACCGTGGCCACCTATGAAGTCAGGGGCCGTCCGGGACTCAGGATCAGGGTCCAACCCCGTCTCGGCGCCTCACCGCATGCATTGGCCGTGGACATCTCCCGTTTGGTGGAGGCGCTGGATGTGGTGGTGGGACGCAAGATCCCGGTGTTGATTCATATCGCGGCTGGCGCGCGGGCCCGGTTCAGCAGAGCCGAGCGTGTCCGTTGAACTGACACGCAACCGAAGGGCGGTCTTTACTGCGCGACGAGGTATGCCGCGCCATTCGGGGGAAGCGAAGCCCCGCCTGAGCCGCCGTCGCTGGAGAGTTCGACGCGAAGACCAGCCGGTATGGCGATAGGCGCCGTACCCATATTGACCAGCACCAATACGTCCCGGTTGTGGAAGGCCAGAACTCCGTGGGCGGGATCGTGCTCTTCAGCCCATTGAAAGGTGCCTGAGCCCAGCCGGTGGGCCCGGCGAAATGCAAGGACCGAGCGGTAGAGCTCCAGGGTGGAGCCCTCGACGCCGGTCTGGAGGTCCGCGGCCACCTCGCCGAACGCTTCAGGCTGGGGGAGCCAAGGTGCCGCGGGCGTTTCGGTCCCGGCCGTCTCCGAAAACCCGAAGCCAGGCTCAGCGGATTTCCAAGGCAGCGGGACCCTGCATCCATCGCGGCCTCTCTCCACGCCCTTGGTCCGGAAGAACGCGGGGTCTTGGCGCGCCTCGGCCGGCAAGGATGTGTGCTCCGGCAGTCCAAGTTCCTCACCTTGGTACAAGTAGGCCGAGCCTGGCAGGGCGAAAGACACCATGGAAGCGGCGCGAGCCCGAGCCAGCCCAAGGGAAGCGTCGGGCTGCTCGTCTTCTGCCGCGATGCCCTTGGGGAAGGTGGTGGGATCGGCCAGCCCGAACCGGCTGGGGTGCCGGACGGTGTCATGGTTGCTCAGGACCCAGGTGGAGGGCGCCTCGACGGAGCCCGCGGCATCCAGCGAAGACTCGATTGCCTCAGCCATGCGCGTGGCGTCCCAGCCGGCCAGCAGGAAATCGAAGTTGAAAGCCTGGTGCATTTCGTCCTTGCGGACGTACCGGGCCAACCGCTCAGCGGGCTCAACCCAGGCTTCGGCAACCAGCATGCGGTCGCCGTCGTACTCGGCGAGGACCCGGTGCCACTCCCGGTAGATCTCGTGGACGCCTTCCTGGTCGAAGAAGGGCGACGGCGGGTCCAGGGGCGGCTTGACGTGGTGTTCGACGGCGGTGGCGACAGCTCCCGTAGCGGGCTCTGCCCCAGTGGCGAAATGCGGGTGGGCCGTGTGCGGTTCGACGGCTTCGCTGTGGGCGCCGGGGGTGGCCACACCACCCTCGACCATGGCGGTAGCGCCCTCCCAGTCGGGCAGGCCGGCTTCTTTAACCAGGCCGTGAGCAACATCCACCCGGAAGCCGTCGACGCCGCGGTCGAGCCAGAAGCGGAGTACCGATCGCATCTCTTCGTGAACCTCCGGGTTCTCCCAATTGAGGTCCGGTTGTTTCGTATCGAACAGGTGCAGGTACCACTGGCCGGGGGTCCCGTCGTCGTTCCTCAGGCGAGTCCAGGCCGGGCCGCCGAAGATCGACTTCCAATTGTTGGGCGGCAGGGCGCCGTCGCCGGAGCCGGGCGCTGAGTCCTTGCCCGGGTGGAACATATAGCGCTCACGTTCAGGGGAGCCGGGAGCGGCGTCGAGGGCTTCGCGGAACCAGGCGTGCTCGTCCGAGGTGTGGTTGGGGACGAGGTCGACGATCACCTTGATTCCCAGGCTGTGCGCCTTCTCCAACATGGAGTCAAAGTCATCCAAAGTGCCGAAGAGGGGATCCACGGCCCGGTAGTCCGCCACGTCGTACCCGGCATCGGCTTGGGGTGACTTGTAGAAAGGAGAAAGCCACACCGCATCGATCCCGAGCCCTTGCAAATATGGCAATTTCGCCGTGATTCCAGCAAGATCGCCCATTCCGTCGCCGTTGGCATCGGCGAAAGAACGGGGATAAATCTGGTAAACGACGGCGCTGGCCCACCATGCTGAGTTGCTGGAACCGGGGGTTGGGACTGGCGAGTGCGGCACTGGATTCCTCTCGGAGACATTTTTTATGTAAACGCTTGCATAACTAGCAGGAAGCTTACTAATGTGAGGCTCACCACATCAACCGCACTGCGGAAATACCTGGTCCACTCATTGAGGAGTTCCCAGCATGAACACACGCAAGTACCTTTTGCCGGCTGCTGTCGCCGGCGTGCTCGCCCTTTCCTTGTCCGCCTGTGGTGGCGGCGGGGGTGGCAGCACAGCCTCAAGCGGCGGAGATGCCGCAGCAAACCTCGACGGACGGGGTCCCATCACCTACGTCCAAGGCAAGGACAACAGCAACGTCGTCCGCCCGCTCGTCGATAAATGGAATGCCGCGCACCCGGACCAGAAGGTCACCTTCAAGGAACAGTCCGACCAGGCTGACCAGCAGCACGACGATTTGGTGCAGAACTTCCAGGCCAAGAACGCAAATTACGACGTCGTAGATGTGGATGTCATCTGGACCGCCGAGTTTGCAGCGAAGGGCTGGCTGCAGCCGCTCACCGACAAGATGAGCATCGATACGTCCAAGATGCTGCCCGCCACGGTCAAGACGGCAACCTACAACAACACGCTCTTCGCGGCACCCCAGACCTCGGACGGCGGCATCCTCTATTACCGCAAGGATTTGGTGCCAACCCCGCCCAAGACCTGGGACGAGATGATGAACATGTGCTCTATCGCCAAGCAGAACAACATCGACTGCTACGCGGGGCAGTTCGCCAAGTATGAAGGCCTCACCGTGAATGCGGCTGAAGCCATCAACTCTGCCGGCGGAACGATCGTTGGAGACGACGGCAAATCGACGGTGACCTCTGCTGCAGCCAAGGCGGGCCTTAACAACCTGGTCACGGCCTACAAGAACGGAAACATCCCCACGCAGGGCGTTACCTACCAGGAAGAACAGGGCCGGCAATCCTTCGAGGACGGCAAGCTCCTCTTCCTGCGCAACTGGCCTTACGTCTATAACCTCGCCAAGACGGACGGCTCGTCCAAGGTGAAGGACACCTTCGGTATGGCTCCGCTCCCGGGCAAGGACGGCCCCGGCGCCTCGTCCCTCGGTGGACACAACCTCGCAGTCAGCGTCTACTCGCAGCACAAAGCAACGGCGAAGGACTTCCTGACCTTCATGACCAGCGAAGAAACTGAAAAATTCTACGCCACGCAGGGTTCGCTTGCCCCGGTGCTGGGTTCCCTGTACGACGATCCCACCCTGGTCCAGCAGCTGCCGTACCTTCCGGTGCTGAAGACCTCGATTCAGAATGCCGTGCCCCGTCCGGTCACGCCGTTCTACCCAGCAGTCACCAAGGCTATCCAGGACAATGCCTACGCTGCCATCAAGGGTGACAAATCCGTCGATCAGGCAATGACGGATATGGACACGGCCATCAACTCGGCCAGTCAGTAGCGACACCCCCAGTGCACCCCGGGCGGCCGGCGCTTTTCGCGACCGGCCGCCCGAGGCACACGCTATTTATTCCGGAAGGAGGGGAAATGTCCACCCTTGCGCAGCCCAAGAAGGCGCCAGAGACACCAAGCCCCAAAACCAAGAAAGTTCAAAAAGAAGTAGGACAGGACCGGGCGGCCACGTCTCAAGGCCGGTGGGCGTTCTGGTTGATTTCCCCCGCCTTGGTGTTGCTCGCCGTCGTCATCGTGTACCCCGTGGTCAACGCGATCATCATGGCGTTCCAGAAGGACCAGGGCCTGGACCCGGTGACCAAGGTTTTCGTCCAGGGCGGGCCCGCCGGTCTTGATAACTTCGTCCACTGGCTGGCCCAGCAATGTGGCTCCGCAGCCTGTGCCCCCGGCACCCTTGGCTCCCAATTCTGGAGCGCCGTTGGTACAACATTCTTCTTCACTGTTGTCACCGTGGTGCTTGAGACCGTCCTCGGGTTCTGGATGGCCGTCATCATGGCGCGGAGCTTCCGCGGACGCAGCGCCCTTCGCGCAGCGGTCTTGGTGCCGTGGGCCATTCCTACGGCCGTGACCGCGAAGCTGTGGTTCTTCATCTTCGCTTTCGACGGAATCGCAAACAAACTGTTCGGAACGGCAATCCTCTGGACGGGCAGCGAATGGCCAGCGCGTTGGGCGATCATCATTTCCGACGTATGGAAGACGACGCCCTTCATGGCCCTGCTGATTTTGGCGGGCCTCCAGATCATCCCGGCCGAGGTGTATGAAGCCGCGAAGGTCGATGGAGCCTCGGCATGGCAGCGCTTCACCCAGATCACCTTGCCGCTGGTGAAGCCGGCGCTCATGGTGGCCGTGCTGTTCCGGGTTCTTGATGCACTGCGCATGTACGACCTTCCGGCCATCATGACCCAGGGCTCGAATGGCACAACGACGTTGTCGATTCTGGTGGTTGATCAGATCCGTCAGGGATTCAACTCGGCGGCGGCCTTGTCCACCATCACCTTCTTGATCATCTTCCTTGTGGCGTTCATCTTCGTTCGTTTCCTGGGAGCTAACGCAGTCGCCTCAGCAACACCCAAGACCAAGGGGCAAGACAAATGACCGCCGTGAGCTTTGACACCGCGCCCAAGACAGCTGCCCGACGGCGGGAACGCTGGGCGAACGGACGCACCTACATCAGCGCCATCTTGATCTTCATCTGGTGCTTGATTCCGTTCTACTGGATGATCGTGACCGCGTTCCGAGACGTGGGATACACCTTCGATTCGACGCCTTTCTTCACCCATGTCACGTGGGACAACTTCACCACGGTCTTTTCCGAGAACCTGGGGAACCACTTCGGCCGGAACCTCCTTAACTCGCTCTTCGTGGCCGGGGTGACCACCGTCATTGCCCTGCTCTTCGGGGTGTTCGCGGCATATGCGCTGTCCAGGCTCGAATTCCGCTTCAAGTTCCTCGTCCTCGGTTTCGTCCTCGGGGCTTCGATGTTTCCGGGTGTGGCCTTGGTGACGCCGTTGTTCCAGCTGTTCACCAACATCGGCTGGTACGGCACGTACCAGGCACTGATCATTCCCAACATCTCCTTTGTGCTGCCGTTGACTGTCTACACCCTGACGTCCTTCTTCCGGGAAATGCCGTGGGAACTGGAGGAATCAGCCCGAATTGATGGTTGCACCCAGGGGCAAGCATTCCGCAAGGTCATCATGCCGCTTGCCGCACCGGCCGTGTTCACCACAGCAATCCTGGCGTTTATCGCTTCCTGGAACGAGTTCCTTATTGCGAGCCAGCTGTCCAATGACCAAACCAAGACCGTCACGGTGGCCATCGCCTATTTCGCCGGCGCCCAGGCCCACCAAGAGCCGTACACCGCCGTCATGGCAGCTGGAACCGTCGTGACAATTCCACTCGTGATCCTCGTGCTGATCTTCCAGCGCAAGATCGTGGCAGGCCTGACAGCGGGCGCGGTCAAATGACGCAGACTCCGGACTCGGCCGGGCCGTCCCTCCACGGCCCGGCCAAGGAGCAGCAGACCCGAGTGAAATCTGCGGAGGATTTCGACCTCGTGATCGGTTTCCTCGGCTTTTGGGCCTTGGTCCTCCTGGTCATCACCGTGGCCGCCGAACTCACGGCCCAGCCCGCACTGGGATGGGCCCTGGGCCTGCTGGCAATATTGCTTGCGCTGTGGGGGATGCTTCGGCTCCGCCGGCGGCTCCCCGCGAGGACCACAAGACGCATCGACTGAGCTGCGATCCGAAATAAATAGTGCGGAATCGGCGGGGGACCCCTCAGCGGAATACGCTGGCTATCTGCCGTCTGGGAAGCAATCCCCGGCTTCCGCACGGATTCTTTGAGGGGGCTCGAGTGGCAAAAACGAGTGAGCGGTCCCAGCGTGGCGGCCACACAGGAGTCAGCATTGAGGACGTCGCGCAGGCCGCGGGCGTTTCCACGGCGACGGTTTCGCGGGCAGTGCGGGGCCTTCCCCGCGTATCACCTGCTACGCGGGAAAAGATCCTGCGGGTCGCCGAGGAACTTGGGTATGTGGCGTCGCTGTCCGCTTCGGGATTGGCCACCGGCCGCACCAAGACCATCGGCGTCTTGGCCCCTTACGTGGACCGTTGGTTCTTCTTCAAGGCCATCGAGGGAGTAGACCGCGAGCTTCACGCCCGCGGCTACAACCTCTCCCTTTTCAACTTGGGTGGGCAGCGGGGAGCACGGGAACGGCTCTTCAGCAAGACGATGGTCTACAAGCAGATCGATGCGCTCCTGGTCCTCTGCATGTCGCTGACACCCGAGGAAATCGCCGATCTTCAAAGGATCGACATCCCTTTGGTGATCGTCGGTGGCCCGGTGGAGGACTGCCCAAGCATCGGCATCGACGACTACGCCGCCTCCGTAGAGGCCACGATGCATCTGCTGAACCTCGGTCACCGGGAGATCGCGTTGCTCCACGGCCAAGACGACTCGGACTTGAACTTCACCGTGCCGCGGTTGCGCATTGACGGCTTCACCGACGCGATGACGAGCGCAGGCTGCTCCATGCCGCCCGAATGGGACATTTTCGGAAACTTCACGGTGGGTAGCGGCCAGGAAGCCTTCGAGGAGCTCTGGGCCAAACCCGGACGCAAGCCGACGGCAATCTTCTGCGCTTCTGATGAAATGGCCATGGGGGCCATGTTGCAGGCCCGGCGCCGCGGTGTCCGCGTACCGGAGGAGTTGTCCATCATCGGCATCGACAACCATGAATTCTCCGAAGCCATGGGCCTCACCACAGTGGCCCAGGACCCTGTGGAACAAGCCCAGCTGGGCACCCGTATGTTGCTTGACGAATTGGCCGGCGCCACAGGCTCCGTACGGTCCATGAAAGCCCCCCACCGGCTGATCATCCGCGAATCCACGGCGCCGCCCCGCGCTCCGTGCGAGGAGTGCGGAGCGGCGGCCGAGGCCAAAAGCTAGGATGCCCTGGCCAGCTGCCTGATGGGGATCCAACGGGAAGCCAGCCTGCGGTAAGCCGCGGCCGCTCCCGTCATGTCCCCCTCGGCCAAGCATTCGATGCCGAGCCGGACATCCATGGGCGACTCATCCGGGTAAACCTTGTCCGCCACGGCGCCGTAATCCAGCTCGACCATTGACTGGACATGGAACGATTCGAGCCATTCAGTGAGCTGGGTGAGGTCGTCCAACATGTCCAGGTCCGGGGCGGCGAGGGCGAGGTTGGCTACTGCGAAGCGTGCCCGGTCCAAGGCATCCGTGAGTGAGGCCCAGACCCTGACCGTGAGGATACGGCCACCGGATTCCACGACGTCCTTGCGGTCTGACTCCTGGAAGAGCGAGAACCAGCTGAAGGGAATGCCCCACGTGGAGGCCCTTGTGTGCACGCGTTTCGCGTCGTGACTGGCGTTGATGCGGTCGATTCGAGCCTGATGTCGGTCGCGCTGGTCCACGGGGATGAGCAGGTTCGCGAGCGGTCCGTGGATACCCTCCATGAGGGCGTTGGCCGCTAAGCCCGCCCGGATGACCAGTTGGCTGGGGCAGTAAAGCAGCCGCCCGGCGTCGGGATCGTTCGGGTCTCCGGAAGGAACCCGCGTGATGCGGACCAGATCGGTGCTGCCGGTAGGGAAGGGATCCCCGCCCTTGCGGGTGACACGTCCAAGCGATGCGAGCAGCTCGGCGTTTTCGACGGCGGCACGCGAACCGCTGCGGGTACCGCTCGCCACGAGTTGCTTCCGTTGGTCCTCCGGGAAGGCTTCGAGCGGTTCGTAGACGCGCAGGGCTGAAGAGAAGGGCAGCCCAGCCTGACTCCCATACAGCTTTCCACTCATTGCGGCCGCCTCCTCCATTGATTGCTATTGCTCAGTCCGAAAGCTCCACGATCACGGGAGCGTGGTCCGAAGCACCTTTGCCCTTGCGCTCCTCGCGGTCAATCGAGGCGCCAGTGACGCGGGCGGCCAGTGCGGGGGAGGCCATGACGAAGTCGATCCGCATGCCCTCCTTCTTGGGGAAGCGCAGCTGCGTGTAGTCCCAATAGGTGTAGACACCTGGGCCCGGAGTATAAGGGCGGACGACGTCGGTGAAACCGGCCGCTTCGAAAGCGCGGAATGCTTCGCGCTCGGGTTCGCTGACGTGCGTGAGCGCGTTCGCCCGGAAGAAGTCCATGTCCCAGACATCGTCATCCAACGGCGCGATATTCCAGTCGCCCATGAGGGCCACCTGCGCATCGGGATTCTCGATGACCCAGCTGGCGGCATGGCCCTTCAGGGTGTCGAGCCATTTCAGCTTGTACGGCATGTGCTCGTCGTCCAGGGCGCGGCCGTTGGGAACGTACAGGCTCCATACTCTGAGGCCGCCGCACGTCGCGCCGATTGCGCGGGCTTCCTGGATAGGATCCTTGCCGGCTTTTCCGAAGGCGGGCTGGTCGACAAAGGTGCGTTCGACGTCGTCGAGCCCTACACGGGAAGCGATCGCCACGCCGTTCCATTGGCTTAGGCCGAAGTGGGCAACCTCGTAGCCCATGCGCTCGAAGAGCTCCCAAGGGAAGTTTTGGTCCTTGCACTTGGTTTCCTGCATGGCGAGGACGTCGCAATCACTGCGCTGCAGCCAAGCCTCTACGCGATCGGCACGTGCGCGGAGCGAGTTCACATTCCAAGTAGCTATCTTCACAGCCACTAACTTACCGAACTTGGGACCCAGCGCATCCCCTCGCAGTGGATTGCTCCCGGAAGGGCTAGTGGGCAGGAACCATGGACGACGTGCCCAGCCTGCGCAGCTTGATGCCAGAGGCGATCAAGAGCACCCCGCTGACCGCAGCGTATGTCGCGAGAAGCGCCACCACGCCCAGGAACCCGGCGCCTGGATTGACCAGCACAAAAAGCCCAAACACGGTGGTGATCAGCCCGGTCAACAACCAGACCAACCAGGCCCTGACAGTGGTCCTGACGTCCATCGCAAGGATGATTTGCGATACGCCCAGAATCAAGGCCCATGCTCCGATGAGGACCCCGAGCGCCGCGGCCGTGATGCCCGGCCACGAAACTGCCACGAGGCCAACCGCTACGGAAATGACGCCGCCGATCATGCTCCAGCGGGAATGACGCGCAGGATCGTAGAAATAGTGGGCCATGTTGGTGAGCCCGTCGGTGATGACGTAGACGCCGAACACGTAGACAAGGGCAAAGACCGTGGCGACCGGCAAAGAAGCAACCAGGAAGCTCAAGAGCAAGGCCAAGGCTCCCCGGAAGATGAGGGCCGTTCCGGAATGCTGAAACAACTTGCGTCCTGCAGTGTCGGACATAGGGTCAGTGTAGACCCGTGCCCGTGGCTGGAGAAGTGGCCGCTGAAACTCCCCACCTTTGGACTTGGACCCCGACGGCGGACCGCGGCACTTAGCGGGCGGTCCCGCCGTCGGGCTTCAAAAGCGGGGAGTTTCAGCGGGCACCCGCTAGACAGATTCCAAAACGGAGACGTAGTTGGCGATGCCCACGCCGCCCATGTTCTGCACGGCGCCGCGGCGGGCGTTGGGCAGTTGCATGGCGCCGGCGGTGCCCGTGAGCTGCATGGCGGCGATGACGTGTTGGGAGACGCCGGTGGCGCCGACGGGGTGGCCTTTGGCTTTGAGGCCGCCGGAGACGTTGATGGGCAGCTTCCCGTCCTTGTAGACCCAGCCTTCGTGCACGGCCCGGGAGCCTTCGCCGCGCGGCGTCAGTCCCATGGCTTCGTACATGATGAGTTCGGCGATGGTGAAGCAGTCGTGCACTTCGGCGAAGTCCAGTCCGTCGATCCCGACGCCGGCCATCCCCAGCGCGCGTTCCCAGGAGACCCGCGTGGCGGCGAACTCCGTGGGGTCGCGGCGCTCGACCGGGAAGAAGTCGTTCGCGTGCCCGAATCCCGCCAGACGCACGGGTTCAGTGGCAGCGCCCGACGCCGGGCCTGTAGTAAGCACGAGGGCGGCGGCGCCGTCGGACACGGGGGAGCAGTCGGTGCGGCGGAGCGGTTCGGCGACCATGGGATTTTTCTCGGAAACGGTCCGGCAGAACTCCTCGCCGAAGTCCCGGTGCATCTGGGCGTAAGGGTTGTCCATGCCGTTGTGGTGGTTCTTGGCGGCGATGGAACCCAAGACGTCGCCCAGGCCTCCGGCATAGCCTGTGGCTTCGATGCTGGCGCCGTAGCGCTTGTGGTAGTGCTTGGCTACCTCGGCGAACAGCCCGGTGAAGCCGGTGGTGGAGGCCTTGCCGGCCATTTCGTAGGAGGCACCGAGCAGTGCTGCCCCGACGACGTCGGCGCCGGCGTCGGTCATCTTTTCGGCGCCGATCACCAACACGTTGCGAGCGGTCCCGGCGAGCACGGCTTTCACGCCCTGCTGGAACGCGGCCGAGCCCGAGGCACAGGCGTTTTCGGTTCTCGTTGCCGGCACGTTGGCCAGTTCCCCGGACAACTGCAGGGCCAGGGAGGACGGGAAGCCGAGGGCTTGCATGCCGGAGTTGAACTGGCCGAGGTAGATCTCGTCGATGTCCCGCGGCTCAAGGCCGGAGTTCCGGATGGCTTCGGCGGATACCTGGACGATCAGGGATTCCAATGTCTCGTCCGTGAGTTTGCCGAACTTGCTGTGTCCCCATCCGGTGAGGAGGACATCTTTGCCGAACTGGTCTCGCAGGCTCATGCCAGGGTTCCTTCCAAAGCAGTTTCTTCCAAAGCCGGGGTGGTTTCCAACGCGAGCTCGAATGCTGCCGCGGTTTTTTCCCGGACTTCCTCGACGGTGACGCCGGGGGCGAGGCGGGTGAGGTTGAGCTGCCGCCCGCCGTCTGTTCGTTGATCGTTCCGAACCAGATCGAACACCGCGAGGTCGCTGATGATCCGGTCCACCACGCCCAGGCCGGTCAGCGGCAGGGTGCATTCGGTGACGATTTTCGGTGTCCCGTCCTTGGCGTTGTGTTCGGTGAGGACCACCACGCGCGGTGTCCCGGCGACCAGATCCATGGCTCCGCCCATGCCCTTGACCATCTTGCCGGGGATGGTCCAGTTGGCAAGGTCGCCGTTGCCGGCGACCTGCATGGCGCCCAGGATCGCGACCTTGACGTGTCCGCCGCGGATCATGCCGAAAGACGTGGCGGAGTCGAAGATGCTGCCGCCGGGCAGGACCGTGACGGTCTGCTTGCCGGCATTGATGAGGTCGGCGTCTTCCTCGCCTTCATAGGGGAACGGGCCCATGCCCAGCAGGCCGTTCTCGCTTTGGAGGACAACCCGCACGCCCTCGGGCAGGTTGTTGGCCACGAGGGTCGGGATGCCGATGCCGAGGTTGACGTAGTCGCCATCGTGGAGTTCTTCGGCTGCGATGGCGGCCATTTCGTCGCGGGTCCATGCCATGGTGTTGCTCCTTTGCTGGTGGGTGCTTAGACGGCCAGGGCTTCCGGGCGGGGCCTAACGGTGCGCTGCTCGATGTCCTTGGTGCGCTTGCTCGCCTGGAGGAGCCGCTGGACGTAGACGCCCGGGGTGATGATGTGGTTGGGGTCCAGTTCGCCGGGCTGCACGATCACTTCGGCTTCGGCGATGGTCACGATTCCTGCCGTTGCCACCACCGGGTTGAAGTTCCTGGCCGTGTAGCGGTAGATCAGGTTCCCGTCCGTGTCCGCGGTGTGCGCGTGGACCAGTGCGACGTCGGCCACGATCCCGCGCTCCTGGACGTACGTGACGCCGTCGAACTCTTCCAACGGCTTGCCTTCGGCAACCAGGGTCCCGACGCCGGTCCGGGTGTAGAACGCCGGGATGCCGGCACCGCCGGCGCGGAGCCGCTCGGCGAGGGTGCCCTGGGGTGCGAACTCGACCTCGAGCCGGCCGGAAAGGTACTGCTCGGCGAAGAGCTTGTTTTCGCCCACGTACGAGGCGATGACCTTGCGGACCTGGCCGGCTTCGATGAGGACGCCCAGGCCCTTGCCGTCGATGCCCATGTTGTTGGAGACCACCGTCAGGTCTTTCACGCCCGCATCGCGGACGGCGTCGATCAGGTCCGCGGGGATACCGCTGAGCCCGAAACCTCCGACGGCGATCGTCTGGCCGTCACGCAGCACGTCCCGCAGGGCCTCGGCTGCGCCGGGTTGGATTTTGGCCATGGCTTGTCCTCGTCTTTGAGTGGTTTGGGGATGCGGAGCAATCCACTTTGTGGACAGGCTGCCGGGTGCATCGTCTGGTAAGTCGTCTGAGAATGGAGCTTATGGCGGTCCAGTCCGGTCGGTCAACGGACTGTTGGGGCAGCAGGGGCTGCCATTGCACAGTGTGGACGGTAGTCTTTGAAGTGTCCACATTGTGGAGGAATTCTTCGAAGGGGGAATCATGTCACCGATTCAGCAGCCACAACGCACGCCCGTCCAGGGTGCCCAGGTGGTGGGCCGGGTTGCCGCGCTGCTGCGGCTCGTGGGGCGTAAAACGGAGGGCATGTCCATTGCTGGCCTGGTCCGCGAGTCAGGACTGACGCGCCCCACGGTGCACCGCTTGCTCGCATCCCTCGCGGCCGAAGGCCTGCTGGACCACGATCAGCGGACCGGCAACTGGATCCTGGGACCGGAGATCTTCCTGCTGGGGTCCGTGGCTGCGGCCCGGTTCCCGTTGGAAGACTTGGCCCGGCCCAGCCTGCGTCGCTTGGCCGAGGAAAGCGGGGAAAGCGCGTTCTATTCCATCCGGCGGGGCCACGAAACTGTCTGCGTGCTCCGGGAAGAAGGCAGCTTTCCGGTGCGCTCTTTCGTGTTGCATGAAGGTGTCAGGTTCCCCCTCGGAGTGGCGTCGGCCGGCACGGCGATCATGGCGTTCCTTCCGGAAGATGAGCAGGAAACGATCCTGTCGATTTGGGAACGGCATGCCGGCGATTTCGCTAACGGCCACACCGAGAGTGTGGTTCGCCGGAACCTTGAGCAGACCCGCTTGGCCGGGTACTCGGTGAATCCCGGCTTGGTTCTTGAAGGCAGTTGGGGGATGGGGGCCGCCGTTTTCGACCCACTGGGAAGGCCCATCGGCGCGTTGTCCCTCACCGGCATCGAACCGCGATTCCGTCCCGAGCGCCAGGAATTCCTCGGCAAGCTGCTGATGGAAGAAGCCCACCGGATGAGCTCCGCAAGAACCGACCACCTTTGAGCCGCAACCTTGGCACCCATGCCGTCATCCGGCGTCGGGGGCTTCCAAAAGTGGTCGCTTCTTGAGGGCTTCCCAAATTAATTTTTGGAATGGACCCATCCCTGTAGCCCGCACCTCCGAATAGCTGGCATAAGGACTTACCCCACAAGGGCGAAGTGCTTTCACGCCGGAAACGACCGGCACCGAATGTCAGTCCGTTTGAAGGAGAAATGTCATGCTTTCTACAAAGCGCACGTCTTTTGCGATCGCCGGCCTCGCCGCTTCCGCCCTGCTGGGCCTCACTGCTTGTGGCGGTTCGGCCAGCTCCTCGCAGTCCTCGGCTCCCGCTGCCACCACCATGGCTGCGACGCCGTCGGCCAGTGCGGCAATGGACCCGGCCCGCGACCTGGTGGGACCTGGTTGCGCAGGCTACGCCGCCCAGGTTCCCAGCGGTGCGGGTTCGGTTACCGGAATGGCCGCCGACCCGGTGGCCGTCGCCGCGTCCAACAACCCGCTACTCAAGACTCTCACCGCCGCCGTGTCCGGCAAGTTGAACCCGAAGGTGAACCTCGTGGACACGCTCAACGGCAGCCAGTTCACTGTCTTTGCCCCAGTGGACAGCGCGTTCGCCAAGATCCCCGCCGCGACCATCGACAGCCTCAAGACCGACGACGCGCTCCTCAGCAAGATCCTCACCTACCACGTCATTCCCGGCCAGCTGACCCCGGACCAGATCGTCGGTACCCACAAGACGGTTGAGGGAGACTCGGTGACGGTCACCGGAACCAAAGACGCGCTCAAGGTTGACGGAGGGTCCGCCGTGATCTGCGGTGGCGTCCACACTGCCAACGCGACGGTGTACTTGGTTGACAGCGTCCTGATGCCCAAGTAAATCTCCGGCCTTTGTGCACGGCTCTTGCCCCTTAGGATTCGTCGTAAGGGGCAAGAGCCGTGCGCAAAATCTTGAAGGGAAAGATGTGAAGCCGTCAATCGTGTGGTTTCGGGACGACTTACGCGTCACCGACAACCCAGCGCTGCGGGCAGCGGTGGACGACGGAGCCGCCGTCGCACTCTATGTCCTTGACGAGGAATCCCCGGGCATCAGGCCACTTGGCGGCGCCGCCCGCTGGTGGCTGCACCATTCCCTCCTTTCCCTTCGCGAAGAACTCGCCACGCTGGGCGTGCCCCTCTTGCTGCGCCGCGGGCCGGCCGCCGTCGTCGTGCAGGAAACCGCGACGGCGCTCGCTGCGGGCGCGTTGTATTGGAACCGGCGGTACGGCGAGGCAGAGCGAATGCTCGACGCCGGCATCAAGACTTCGGCTCGCGGGTCCGGGATGCATTCGGAGAGTTTTCAAGCCTCGTTGCTGCACGAACCGTGGGCCGTCACAACGAAGCAAGGCGGACCTTTCAAGGTCTTCACGCCCTTCTGGCGAACCGTGTCCGGACTGGATTTCCGGGAGCCGTTGGATTCTCCGGAACCGGGCCAGGGCTTCTCCGCGCGGCTCCCTGATTCCGAGGAGTTGGACACTTGGGGATTGTTGCCGCGGAACCCCGATTGGTCTGCCGGACTTGCGGAAAGCTGGCGACCGGGTTCGGCGCAGGCTCACGAGTTCCTCGGCGACTTCGTGGAGCACGGATTGGCGGACTATTCGGTGAACCGGGACCGTCCGGACCTGCCCGGCAGCAGCCGTTTGTCACCCTTCTTGCGCTGGGGGCAACTCAGCCCCTTCGAGGTGTGGCACGCACGGCGGGCGCGGCCCCGGGAACCGGGCTCCGCCGTTTTCGCCGCGGAACTGGGTTGGCGTGAATTCTGCTGGCACCAATATTTTCATCACCCCGATCTGGCGACGGCCAATTTGCGGCCTGGGTTCGACCACTATCCTTGGGCCTCGCCGGGTGGTCAGGGCGCAGGCGCGCACGAAGCTGCCACCACGCTCCTGCACGCATGGCAGGAAGGCCGCACCGGGTTCCCCCTGGTGGACGCCGGCCAGCGGCAATTGTGGCACACGGGATGGATGCACAACCGGGTCCGGATGGTATCCGCGAGCCTTCTGGTGAAGAACCTCGGCATCCACTGGCAACTGGGCGAGCAATGGTTCTGGGACACGCTGGTTGACGCCGATCCTGCCTCGAATCCTGCGAACTGGCAGTGGGTAGCCGGTTCCGGTGCGGACGCCTCGCCGTTCTTCAGGATCTTCAACCCGGAGACCCAGGCGGCGAAATTCGATCCCCACGGCAGCTATGTTGGCCAGTGGATAACGGAACTGGGCACTCCGGACTATCCCGAGCCGGTGGTGGACCTCAAGGCCTCGCGCCGGGAGGCTCTGGACGCATACAGCACCCTGGCGCACTGAAACCAACCACCAGGATCTACCACCTTTGCCGCCGGCACAGACCGGAACGTCCGCACAGAACGCGGGTTCCGGCGTCGGGCGTTCCCGTATGTGGTCGGTTGTGGAGGTCACGCCAGACCCCTAGAAATTAGTAGGAAGTCCGAGTATATTCGGTGCAAAGACCCCGGGGCGCAGTTGGACATGTGCCTTCGAGGCTGATGGCGGGTATTCCCCCTATGCAAAGGAGCATTCCATGGTGCGCGAACTTTCCCACTACATTGACGGCCAAAGGGTCGACGGGACCTCTCCACGATTCAGCGATGTCTACAATCCCTGCACGGGCGAGGTGCAGGCCAGGCTTCCTTTGGCCAGCGCTGATGAGGTGCGGACCGCCATTGCCAACGCGGAAAAAGGCCAGCTCGAATGGGCCGCCATGAACCCGCAACGCCGCGGCCGGATCCTGCTGAAGTTCGTGGACCTGGTCAACGAGCACATGGACGAACTCGCCACGCTCCTCTCCTCGGAGCACGGCAAGACCTTCCCCGATGCCAAGGGCGATATCCAACGAGGCATTGAAGTGGTGGAGTTCGCCGCCGGTGCACCGCACCTCCTGAAGGGCGAATTCTCGGACAGCGCGGGAACCGGAATCGACGTTCACTCGCTGCGCCAGCCGCTCGGCGTCGTCGCGGGCATCACGCCTTTCAACTTCCCGGCCATGATTCCCCTCTGGAAGTCCGGACCCGCGCTCGCTGCCGGGAACGCCTTCATCCTCAAGCCTTCGGAGCGCGACCCTTCGGTGCCACTGCGCCTGGCCGAGCTCTTCACCGAGGCGGGATTGCCGAACGGCGTCTTCAACGTCATCAACGGCGACAAGGAAGCCGTGGACACCCTCCTCGAGGACCCGCGCGTGAAGGCCATCGGCTTTGTCGGATCTACACCGATCGCCCAGTACATTTACGCCACGGCTGCGGCTCACGGCAAGCGCGCCCAGTGCTTCGGCGGCGCCAAGAACCACATGGTGATCATGCCCGACGCCGATCTCGACATGGCCGCGGACGCGCTCATCGGCGCCGGCTTCGGTTCCGCCGGCGAACGTTGCATGGCCATCTCGGTGGCCGTGCCGGTTGGCCAGGAGACGGCCGACCAGCTCGTCGCCAAGCTGCACGACCGCATCAAGGACCTGAAGGTGGGGCCGAGCCTTGCCAGCGACTCGGACTTCGGCCCTGTGGTGGCAGCCTCCGCGAAACATCGGATCGAGGGTTACATCCAGGCGGGCGTTGACCAAGGCGCCACGCTTGTCACCGACGGGCGCGGACTCAAGGTTGACGGCTACGAGGGCGGTTTCTGGGTTGGCCCGACGCTGTTCGACAACGTCACGAAGGACATGTCCATCTACAAGGAGGAGATCTTCGGCCCGGTCCTGAGCGTCCTCCGCGCCTCCGACTACGAAGAAGCGCTGCGCCTCTGCTCCGAGCACGAATTCGGCAACGGCGTCGCGATCTTCACCCGTGACGGTGACGCCGCCCGCGACTTCGCGAGCCGCGTCGAAGTAGGCATGGTGGGCATCAACGTCCCCATCCCCGTGCCCATCGCCTATTACACCTTCGGCGGCTGGAAGGCCTCGGGCTTTGGCGACCTCAACCAGCACGGCGCGGACGCCTTCCGCTTCTACACCAAGACCAAGACCGTCACCACCCGTTGGCCCTCGGGCATTCGCCAGGGCGCCAGCTTCGTGATGCCGGCCGGCAGCTAATGGCCGAGGTCCTTTTCGAGAAACGCGGCCACCTCGGCGTCGTCACCCTGAACCGGCCCCAGGCCGTCAACGCCCTCACCTCCGGCATGGTGCACGCCATGCTGGAGCAACTCACCGCCTGGGCGGACGACGACGCCGTCAAGACCGTTTTGGTGCGCGGCGCCGGAGACCGCGGACTGTGCGCAGGTGGAGACATCGTGGCGATCTACGACGACATGCTGCGCCACGGGGACCAGACCGCCCACTTCTGGGCCGCGGAGTACCGATTGAACTCGCTCATTTCCCGGTACCCGAAGCCCTACGTGGCTTTCATGGACGGGCTGGTCCTCGGCGGCGGCGTCGGGATCTCCGCCCACGGCTCCGTCCGCGTGGTCACCGAGCGGACCCGTACCGGCATGCCGGAAACCACTATTGGCTTTGTGCCCGACGTCGGCGGGACGCTGCTGCTCTCCCGCTCACCGGGCGAGTCGGGAACCCACGCGGCGCTCACCGGAGCCCATCTGAGCGGGGCCGATGCCTTGTTCCTGGGGCTCGCGGACCACTTCGTACCGTCCGAAAGCCTCCCCGCGCTGGCGGAAGCGCTGGAAAGTTCGACGGCGGAGGCCGCCGTCGAGCGCTTTGTGCAGGAACCGCGGGCCTCGGGTTTGGAAGCCCAGCGCGAGTGGATCGATGACGCCTATGCTGCCGACGACGCCGAGGAAATCGTCGGCAGGTTGCGCGCCGCCGGTGGAGAAGCCGCCGCAGCCGCGGAAACCATCGTGGCAAAGTCGCCCACGGCCGTGAAAGTCACGCTGGAATCGTTGCGGCGTGTCCGGGGACTCTCCCTCGAGGAGGCCTTGGAACAGGAGTACCGTGTTGGCCTGCGGTGCCTGACCGGGGCTGACTTCCGGGAGGGGATCCGCGCCCAAGTGGTGGACAAGGACCGCAACCCGCAATGGAAGCCTGCTTCCCTGGCCGAGGTGTCGCCGGCCGCCGTCGAGGGCTTCTTCGCGCCGCTCGGCGACCGTGAACTCAAACTTCATTCAAAGGAGTCCGACCATGTCTGAAAACGCAGCTTCCGGCACCATCGCTTTCCTCGGCCTCGGCCACATGGGCGGCCCCATGGCTGTGAACCTTGTCAAAGCGGGTCATCAAGTGGTTGCATACGATCCGGTTCCGGCAGCGCTGGAGGCGGCTCGTGAACACGGCATTGCCACGGTGGAATCTGCCGGAGAAGCCGTTGCCGGCGCCTCTGTGGTCCTGACCATGCTGCCAAGCGGCAAGCACGTGTTGGACGCTTACCGGGGAGTGGACGGAGCGCCGGGCCTGCTCTCGCTTGCGGCGCCGGACACGCTGTTCCTGGACTGCTCCACCATCAATGTCGACGAAGCCCGGGAGGCCGCGGCCATTGCTTTGGAAGCCGGCCACCGTTCCGTGGACGCGCCCGTGTCCGGCGGTGTGGTGGGTGCCGAGGCCGGAACCCTGACCTTCATGGTGGGGGCCTTGCCCGAGGACTTCGACACCGTGAAACCGATCCTGGAGCTCATGGGCCGGAGGATTGTGCACTGCGGGGACCACGGTGCCGGGCAGGCCGCCAAGGTCTGCAACAACATGATCCTGGGCATTTCCATGATCGCCGTCAGCGAGGCATTCGTGCTCGGCGAGAAGCTGGGTCTCACGCACCAGGCCCTGTTCGACGTCGCCTCCAACGCCTCGGGACAATGCTGGGCGCTGACCACCAACTGCCCCGTTCCAGGACCGGTCCCCACCAGCCCGGCCAATCGCGACTACCAACCGGGATTCGCCGGAGCCCTCATGGCGAAGGACCTCCGGCTCGCGGTCAACGCGCTCGAGAGCACCGGAGTAGACGGACAGATGGGGCACTTGGCATCGCAGATTTTTGACGCTTTCGCAGCCGAGGGTGGCGCCGGGCGCGACTTCTCCGGCATCATCACGGACATTCGGGACAAGTCCGCCAAGTAGCCTTTGCGGACTTTCCGATGCAACCTTGAACAAGCGACTATCCTGAACAACTGACAAAAGGGGCACGGCTTGGCGCAGCAGTACGAAAACATCCTGGTGGAACTCCGTGGACGGGTGGGCTTGGTGACCCTGAACCGGCCCAAGGCACTCAATGCATTGAACAAGGCGACCATGGAGGAGCTCGTCGCCGCCGTAACCGCCATGGATACGGATCCAGGGGTGGGCGCTGTGGTGATCACTGGCTCCGGGAAGGCCTTCGCGGCCGGCGCCGACATCAAGGAGATGGCATCCAAGGGGTACATGGACATGTACGCCGACGACTGGTTCCGCGGCTGGGAAGACTTCACGCGCTTGCGAATTCCGGTGATTGCCGCGGTGTCGGGTTTCGCCCTGGGCGGTGGCTGCGAACTGGCTATGATGTGCGATCTCATCATTGCCGGGGACAACGCCAAGTTCGGCCAGCCGGAGATCAACCTCGGTGTCATTCCCGGCATGGGTGGCTCGCAGCGGCTGACCCGCGCCGTGGGCAAGGCCAAAGCAATGGACATGGTCCTCACTGGGCGGTTCATGGATGCCGATGAGGCCGAGCGCGCAGGACTCGTTTCCCGCGTAGTGCCGGCAGATGCCGTCGTGGAAGAAGCCCTCGGGGCCGCTGAGGTCATCGCCTCCAAGTCCAAGCCGGTTGCCATGGTGGCCAAGGAGGCCGTCAACGCCGCGTTTGAAACCGGGCTGTCCCAGGGCGTGTTGTTTGAGCGTCGAATCTTCCACTCATTGTTTGCCACCGAGGACCAGAAGGAAGGCATGTCCGCGTTCACCGAGAAGCGCCAGCCGGAGTTCAAGAACCGCTGAGTCCCGGGCCTGCTACGCGGGTCCGAGTTCCACCGGGAATTCGAGGGCGTGGCCGTATTGGGACCACCCGCCCGTGAAGAGCCGGCCGTGCCCAAGGCCGGCATATTCCAAGGCCAGGAGATTGTGGCAAGCCGTTACTCCGGAGCCGCAATAGCTGATCACGTTCTCTGCAGACGAGATGCCTGCCGCGGCGAAGATGCTCAGCAACTCGGCCTTGCTGCGCAGTTTCCCGGAGGGGTCCAGGTTCTCCCTGCACGGGACGTTCCTCGCGCCGGGCACATGCCCGGGCCTTGGATCGATGGGGTCCTGCTTGCCTTCGAAGCGGTCGCGGTTGCGTGCGTCCACCGCGAGATTTGCTTCGATTGAGAGTTCGTGGATCTCCGCCAGACGGTTTCCGGGCCACGGTTGTGCGGTGAAATCACCGGCGGCCCTCGAAGGAGGTTCGGTTTCCAAGGGACCTTCGTAGCTGGCGAGCCCGCCATCCAGAATGGCTGAACTGTGGCCTGTGGCGCGCAGCATCCAGACCAGGCGTGCGGCGATGACCCCGCCGGCGTCGTCGTACGCCACCACGATGCCGTCGTCGCTGATTCCCACTTCCCGCATCCCAAGGGCAAAGTCATGCGGAGCGGGGAGCGGGTTTCTTCCTTCGAGTGGCGATCCCTCAGCCGAGAGCCATCGATCCAGGTCAACAAAGACCGCCCCGGGGATGTGCCCTCCGTCGTACGCCTCCCGCCCGGAGCGCCCGTCGAGGTACCAGCGCACATCGGCGAGCACCACGCGGTGGCGGTTTTGGGACCACCATTCGAGATCGACAAAGGGGCCTATCGCTGAACTCTGCATGGCCCCAATGCTACGCATGGTCTCATTATTTGATATGTAGATCTCGAAATATGGACAAACCGTGAGGCGGGGGATCAGTCGGTGAAGTCTCCGGCCGCCTTGCGGAAGTCTCCCAGGACGCGGATGAGGTGCTCGACGTCTTCGTCACCGAATCCGGACTGGCCGAACACTTCGGTGTTGAGCGCCGTCGTCGCGCGCTTCGCGAGGGTGCGCCCCTCCGAAGTGAGCTCGATCAACGTGGTGCGCCCGTCGGTGGGGTGCGGGGACCGCACCACCAGGGCAGCCTTTTCGAGGCGGTCGACGGCGTTGGTCACCGACGTCGGATGCACCTGGAGCAGCGCGCTGGCTTTGTTCATGGGCAGCGCCCCGCTACGGGCGAAGCTGAGCAGCGCCAGGAGCTCATAGCGGGCAAAGGTCAGGCCGAACGGCTTCAGCACGCTCTCGATCCGGGCGAGCAGGATCTGCTGCGTGCGCATGATCGCGGTGATGGCCGCCATGGGAGCGGCGACTTCGCCCCAGCCGTGACGTTCCCAGTTTCGCTGGGCATCGGCGATGGGGTCGCGGGGGAGCGGGCTGCCCACGGTGCCTCCTGACATTGGTTGGTGGCTGCCTATTCTTTCAGACTCGGGAAGTCCGATTCGGAGTACTCGATCCCGGTCCCTTCCGGGACCACGCCTCCGCCATGCCGGATCTCCTCGCTCGCCCGAAGCTCCACGCGGCGGATCTTGCCCGAGATGGTCTTGGGCAGCTCGCGAAATTCGATCCGGCGGATGCGCTTGAACGGGGCCAGATTGTTCCGGCAATAGCGCAGGATGTCCTCGGCGAGCTCGGGCGAGGGGACATGTCCACTGGCCAGCACCACGAATGCCTTAGGCACCGAAAGCTTGACCGGGTCCGGAGAGGGTACGACGGCGGCTTCGGCCACAGCGGGGTGTTCGATCAGGACGCTTTCGAGTTCGAAAGGGGACAATCTGTAGTCGGAGGACTTGAAGACATCGTCCCCGCGGCCCACATAGGTGATGATCCCGTTCTGGTCGCGGCTGGCCATGTCGCCCGTGTGGTAATAACCGTCGCGGAAGGCTTCGGCCGTCTTATCCGGATCGCCGAAATAGGACTTCATGAGTCCCACGGGGCGAGGATCCAAGCGCAAGCACAGCTCGCCGTCGTCGGCCTCTTCGCCAGTGGCAGGGTCAACAAGGACGACGTCGTAACCGGGCAGCGGCCGTCCCATGGAGCCGGTCTTGACCGGTTGCCCCGGAGTATTCGCAACCTGGACGGTTGATTCCGTCTGCCCGAAACCGTCGCGGATGGTCTGGCCCCAGGCCCTCTCTACCTGCCCGATGACCTCGGCGTTGAGCGGTTCCCCGGCCGAAACCACCTTGGTGGGCGGGGTCTTCAGCAAGGTGAGATCCGCTTGGATCAGCATGCGCCATACGGTGGGCGGGGCGCAGAAACTGGTGACCTTTTCGCGCTCCATCTGTTCCATGAGGGCCTTCGCGTCGAAGCGCTCGTAGTTGTAGACGAACACGCAGGCCTCGGCGATCCACGGAGTGAAAACGTTGGACCACGCGTGCTTGGCCCAGCCGGGCGAGGCCACATTGAGGTGGACATCCCCGGGTTCCAGGCCGATCCAATACATGGTGGATAGGTGTCCCACCGGGTACGAGGTGTGGGTGTGCTCCACTAGCTTCGCACGCGACGTGGTGCCCGAGGTGAAGTAGAGGAGCATCGTTTCATCCGCGAGCGTGGGTGCATCCGGGGCGAATTCGGTCCCGGCGGAATCTGCTTCGGTGTATTGGAGGGCAGCCGGGCGCCCTCCGCCGGTGGTTTCGTGGCCGGCCGCCGGGCCGCCGTCGCGCACTTCAATGAGCGTATAGTCGCCCGGCACCTCGGCGAATTTGGCGATGTTGGCGCTCCCGACGGCGGCCCAGCGGGCGCCGCCGCGCTCCACGCGATCCGCGATGTCGCGCGGGCCCATGAGTGTGGTGGTGGGGATCAGGACCAGACCCAGTTTGATCCCGGCGAGCATGAGTTCCCACAACTCCACCTGGTTGCCAAGCATGATGATCATGCGGTCGCCGCGGTGGACGCCTTTCGTGCGGAGCCAGTTGGCAATCTGCGAGGACCGTGCGGAGAGTTCGGCGAAGCTGCGGCGGGTGGAACTGCCATCCTGCTCGACGATGACCAACGCGGGGTTATCGGCCGTGGCGGGGTTGGCTGCGGTCTGGTCGAACCAGTCGATGGCAAAGTTGAACTCGGTGAAGCGGGGCCATTGGAACTCCCTGTGCGCCTGGGAGTAGTCGGTGCGTAACTCCAGGAGCCGGTCGCGGGCTGCGCGGAAGTCGTCGGTGACTGTCATTGTCTGCCTTTCGCCCTGCGTGGATCAGATCAGTGCGGACCAAAACAGACTGGCCGTGTGATCCGCTTCACCTGCAATATACTAGGACATCCAAGGGTTTGGAAGAGGGTAGGGGCGTCTGTAGCCTCGCGTCACGCCGGGCACACTTTTGCGGGATCACGACGGCGGAGCCCCCGCCACGGCGCGGCAGACCGCCGTCGTACGCTCCAAAAAGTCGCTCAGCGTGACGGCGCCCCGGTTCAGGCGACTGCTACTTCCACCACGTGTCGAAAATCGTGACTGGAACAGTGCGCTTGTGCTTGGTACGCAGGTACTTCTGCTCGATGGCCTCTGCCACCTCGTCGGAGACCTCCCGGCCTTCAAGGTAATCGTCGATTTGCTCGTAGCTGACACCAAGTTCGTCCTCGTCGGTGCGCCCGGGCTTACCGTCCAAGAGGTCCGCCGTCGGAATCTTCTCCCAAACCCGCGCCGGAGCGCCCAGTTCCGCGAGGAGTGCACGGTTCTGCCGCTTGTTTAGGCCGAAGAGCGGCAGGATGTCGGCGCCGCCGTCGCCGAACTTTGTGAAGAACCCGGTCACGGATTCGGCTCCGTGGTCCGTGCCGATCACCAGGTAGTTGTACTCGCCGGCCAGGGCGTACTGGGCGGTCATGCGGGCCCGGGCCTTTGTGTTGCCCTTATGGAAATCCGAGATCCGTGCGCCGGTGGTCTTTTCGAACTCGTCCTCGAAGCCATCCACCGCGCGCGAGATGTTGAACGTCCATTCGGTCTTGGCCTGAATGAAATCCAGGGCAGCCTGGGCGTCGTCCTCATCGTGCTGGGTGCCGTACGGCAGGCGAACGGCGACGAAGTTTGCGTCGATGCCCTCTGCCTCAAGCTCCTGGACGGCCAACTGGGCAAGGCGCCCGGCGAGCGAGGAATCCAGTCCGCCGGAAATGCCGAGGACGAAGCCCTTGGTATGCGTGGCCTTGAGATATTCCTTGAGGAACGTGACGCGTTTGCGGACCTCCCCGGCAGGATCGATCCGGGGCTGGACGCCCATTTCCGCAATGATCGTGGCCTGGAGTGTGCGCATGTCCCCAACACTAGTAAAAATTGGTGCTTGGAACACGCAATTTCATCACTCAGGGTGTCATGCCTCGCCGCGCGCGTCCTCCCCACCCAACTAGCTCGCATTCGTTGTCGTTTTCGGGGCGAATAGCGACAACTATTGCGAGTTAGTTGGGGGCAGGCCTCTTAATGGGCGGGGGCGACTCCCGTCGACGCCCGGACCGTGAGGTGCGTGGGCATGACGGCCAGGCTCCGGCTGGTTCCGCCGTACTGGGGATTCAGCCGGGAAAGGAGCATGGAGACGGCCACTCGCCCGGCCTGCTCAATGGGCGATGCCATGGTGGTCAGTGGCGGGTTGCAGAAATCCGCTCCGAAAATATCGTCGCAACCAACAATGCTCATGTCTTCGGGCACCCGGATTCCACGTTCGCGCAGCCGTTGGAGCATGCCGATCGCCAACAGGTCATTGAAGACAATGCATGCCGTGGCTCCCGTGTGCGCGGCTGCGTCGGCAGCAGCTGCGCCTGACGTCGTCTTGGGTGCGAATGGCCCCACGCTGAAAGTGGTCAATTTCCGTTCCTCGGTCTCGTCCTGGAACGCCTTCCACCGCTTGGCGTTGGACCAAGACGTGGACGGGCCTCCAACGAAACAGATCCGGGAGTGGCCAAGAGAGACCAGGTGCTCAAGTGCCTGGATGATGGCCGACGGCGTGTCGATCACCACGGTGGGTGCAATGGCCGGGGCCCTATTGATCGTGACCAAGGGTTGTTGTGCCGCTGCTTCGGTAAGTTGGGCGTCCGTCAGCCGGGACGCGGCAAGGATGAAACCGTCGGCCGAGCGGCGCATCTTCTGCAGGGCATCGGCCTCCATTTCGGCCGATTCCTCGGTGTCCACCAGCAATTGGGTGTAGCCCGCGGCCTTCAGTTGGTGCTGGGCTCCACGGATGATGTCGAAGTAGAACGGGTTGGTGATGTCCGGGACGAGGACTGCGACCGTCTGCGTGCGTCCCGAGCTGAGTCCGCGGGCCTGGGAACTTGGCACGTAGTTCAATTGCGCGGCTGCTTCTTCGATCCGCTCGCGTGTCACATGGTTCACCCGCAGTGGATTGGACAGAGCGCGCGAGACAGTGGATGTGGCCACTCCCGCAAGCTCCGCGACGTCGCGGATGGTAGGCTGCCTGCCCGGTGACTGGAGCTGGAGTTCTGCCATGATCTGGGTATTCCTCATCTGCCGCAGTCGCTCAACAATGAGTGACCTGTTCCACAATTGCAGCACCGATGACAATTTTTGGCAATCGCTTGTCATCGCACTTGGGCGTGCCTAGACTCGGAGCAATCGCCCGATGTGACGCGCACCACTCCATTGAGGTCATCGGGTTTCCAGGGAGGAAACAATGAAGTTTGCATCGTCCGCCAAATTTGCCGCTGTAGCAGTAACAGCGGCTCTTGCTTTGACCGCCTGCGGAGGCGGGAACAGCAGTTCCGGGGGGAGTGCCGGACCCGTTGACGGAAAGGGCAAGACGCTGAGCGTCCTGGTTAACTCCAGCGCCGCTTATCCCGCCCAGCAAAAGCAGTGGTTCACCGACATTGCGGCCAAGTTCAAGGCGCAGACCGGCGCCGACGTCCAATTCGAAACTTTCGCGTCGGGAAATGACGAACTCACGCGGATCCAGACCTCTGTGGTGTCGGGCCAGGGTCCTGATGTCTACAGCCTCGGTACCACCTTCACGCCCACGGCCTATGCAACGAAGGCCTTTGTGACCCTGTCCGATGACGATTGGAAGAAGGTGGGTGGAAAGGACCGTTTCAACCCAGCGGCCTTGGGCATCTCCGGCCCGGACGCCCAGCACCAAGCGGGCATTCCCTTTGTCAGCCGACCCTTCGTCATGGCCTACAACAAGGACCTGCTGAAGGCAGCCGGGATCGACAAGCCCGCCACCAGCTGGGACGAACTCGAAGCCCAGGCCAAGAAGATGACCAATCCTGCCACCGGAACCTTTGGCCTGGCCACGGGGTACAAGGACAACTTTGATCCGTGGAAATTCATCTGGGCCATGTCGGTCCAGGCAGGCAACCCGCTGGTGGACGGCAAGACACTCAAGCTCGACGATCCGACAGTCAAGACTGCCTACGAAACCTACTTCGGATGGCTCACCAAGGACAAGGTTGTCGATCCGGCCTCGGTCGGGTGGAGCAACAGCAATGCCCTGGCGGCCTTTGCCTCCGGCAAGGCCGGCTACCTGATGATGACGACGTCGAGTTCCGTCCCCACGCTCGAGAAGTCGGCCGTTGCCGGCAAGTATGCCTATGCAACCATGCCGACGACGGCCCCGGGCCAGACCTCTCCCCAGGGCGATTCCGCGAATGCAGCCAGCATCCTGTCCGGTGACAACGTGGTTGTTGCCGATTACTCGAAGCAAAAGGACCTGGCCTTCGCCTACGTCAACCTCATCACGTCCAAGGACGAGCAGTTGAACTACCAGAAGATCTTCGGAGACCTGCCGGCCAACGCGGAGGCACTGAAGTCCCTGAACAACCCTATACTCCAACCGGTTGCCGATACTGCTGCCAAGTCCAAGGCCACTCCCTTCACCGGCGCGTGGGGCGACATTCAGCTGGCCCTCGTCAACGTAGTGGTCCAATCGATCCCTGATCTCTCCAGGGGTTCCGTGGACGACTCGACCTTGCAGGCCCGCCTCAAGGACGCCCAAACCAAAGGCCAGGCCTCACTTGACCGGGCTTCGAAGTAAGTAGGAAACGGACATGTCCACCGATTCATTGACTGCGGGCAAGCCCACGCGCCGCAAATCGTCCCATGCTGCCAAGCCGGGCCCGCAGTCGCCGAATGAAACGCCTCGGCGCCGCAAGGGGCTGAGCGAGCGCAACCGTCCCTTGTGGATGCTGATTCCAGGCGGCCTGCTGATGGTGATCATCATCGTGGTGCCGCTGCTTCTCGGCATCTTCATGTCGGGACTGGACCTGGACCAGTATTCGCTGCGCCAGTGGGTCAGCGCTCCGTTCATCGGGGTACAGAACTTCGTCGAAGCACTGACCGCGTCGCCTTTGCTGCACGCCATCTGGCTCAGCGTCAGCTACTCGCTGCTCGCCATGGTGGTCACTATCCCGCTAGGCATTGCCGGTGCCATTGCGACCCAGAACGCGTTCAAGGGCCGCGCGGTAATCCGTTCCATCTTCCTCATCCCTTACGTGCTTCCGTCTTTCGTGGTGGCCACGGTGTGGCGGACCATGTTCCAGCCGGGCAGCGTGATCGACTCTGCGCTGCATTCGGTGGGTATTGACCCCGGGCTTTGGCTCAACGGGCCCCAGTCCTACTGGACGCTGATCCTGGTCCAGATCTGGGCATCATGGCCGTTCGTTTACCTGCTGGCATTGTCCGGCCTGCAGTCCGTGGACCATGAGGTCCACGAGGCTTCGGCCCTGGACGGGGCGCTGTGGTGGAACAAGCTCCGCTACGTGGTCTTCCCTTACCTCAAGGGTCCGCTCGCCTTGGCGTTCCTGATCGGCATGCTGCACCACATCAACAACTTCACCTTGCCGTTCGTCCTGTTCGGGGTGCCGGCTCCCTCCGACGTGGAGCTCCTCCCGATCCTCACCTACGTCACCAGCTTCCAGAGCTTCCGGTTCGGGCTCAGCGCGGCCATGGCGTTCATTTCACTGATCCTGATCGCGATTCCCCTGTTCGTCTATCTGCGGGCCGTCAAACTCGACGATGCCGAAACCCCCGGAGGCAAAAAGTGAGCACCGCAACTACCGCCGTCGGGCGCCGATCGAGCGAAAACTTCCGCCCGGGCTCCAAACGCCAGCACGAAGTCACCAAGCTCTTGCCAGGTCCCATGCTCGCCATCATCTTGACGGTGTTGTGTGCCTTGGTACTTGTCCCGGTGCTCTACATCTTCCTGGCGTCGGTGAATTCGGACATCGGGGTGGCCCGGGGCGAGTTCTTCCCCTCCAGCTTCTCCTTTGAGAATTACTCCACGATCTGGTCGAGCGTCGGCTTGGCCACGGGCCTGGCCAATAGCGTGCTCGTTGCCGGTTCCACTGCCGTGGTCTCCGCACTGATGTCCATTGCCACTGCCTACGTCCTGGTCCGCTACCAGTTCCGCGGCCGCCTCACGATCCTTCGCGGGCTGCTGGCACTGCAATCGGTGCCAGGCACCCTCATGGTCCTGCCGGTATTCGTGCTGTTCTCTTCGGCGGCCAGCTACCTGGGCATCCAGGTCATCGGGACACAGTGGGGCCTGTTCGTGACCTACCTGACCTTCGCGATGCCGTTCTCCACCTGGGTGATGGTCACCTACCTGCGCGGCCTCCCGCGCGAACTCGAGGAAGCAGCAAGGATCGACGGCGCCAGCAACCTGGGCGTCCTGGTGCGGATCATCCTCCCGCTGAGCTGGCCCGGCGTCGTCGTTTCCGGCATTTTCGCCTTCCTGCTCGGCTGGAACGACGTCCTGTTCGCCTCAGTCATGACGCGGCCCGAAAGCCAAACGGCCGCCGTCGCGCTCCAGGTCTTCGGTGCCGCGCAAGAAGGCGGCGCGATTCCCTTCTACGGCCAGATGATGGCGACTTCCCTCGTGTGTGCTGCCCCGGTGGTCATCCTGTACCTGATTTTCCAGCGTTACCTAGTGGGCGGACTGACCGCCGGAGGAGTTAAGTAGCTTATGGGCACGCCAGCTGTTGAATGGGAACTCTCGGGCTTCGGCGACGAGATCGACGACGACCCCAAGATCCAGATTGCCGTGATGCAGGCGTTGGGAGCCAAGCACATCGAAGTCCGCAGCGCCTGGGGAACCAACATCGTGGATCTGGATGACGCGCAGCTTAGTGAGTTGAAATCCTTGTTGGATGCCGCGGAGATGAAAGTTTCCGCGATTGCCTCGCCGATCGGGAAAGTGGATGTTTCCCTCCCAGTGGAGCACGAGGTGGAACGGTTGCGCCGCGCAGTCAACGCCGCGCAGCTCCTGGAATCCCGCTACATCCGGATCTTTTCCTTTTACTATGGCGAGGACGTCGCGGTAGAGAGCATCCGGGATGCGGTGATCGAACGCATGCGGGCCCTCGCTCACGTGGCGGAACAGTCCGGCGTCGTACTTCTGCACGAAAACGAGAAGGACATCTACGGCGACATCCCCGAACGGGTGCTGGACATCATCGAAACCGTCTCCTCTCCTGCGCTCAAAGTGGCTTGGGATGCCGCCAACTTCGTCCAGGTGGGCGTCAAGCCTTTTGACGACGCCTACGCCAAGCTCCGCCCGCACCTTGAATACCTGCAAGTAAAGGACGCCCTGTTCTCGGACGCCACGGTGGTCCCCGCGGGCGAAGGCGACGGCGACCTACTCCGGACGGTCGAGGCCCTGAAGGCCGACGGGTACGCCGGATTCGCGAGCCTCGAGCCGCACCTGGCCGGTGCCCATGGGCTGGGCGGTTTCTCCGGCCCGACGGCGTTCGGCATCGCCGCGAGGGCGTTCGCGAAAGTTCTCAATGAAGCAGGGGTGGCAACCAAATGAGCCAGGCGAACGTGGACCCCCATGGCACAGTGCCGATCAACGCCGCCATCGTCGGGTGTGGCGTCATCGGCCGGACCCACTCGGCCGCGATCCGTGAGTTTCCGGAAGTCGTCATCACCGCGCTTGTGGATGAGATTGTCGAGGCCGCCGAGGCGCTTGCCGCCAAAATCGAAGCCCAAGGCGACCCGAAGCCAGCAGTCTTCCTGACACTCGCCGAGGCGCTCGCCGCCGCCCCCGTGGACCTGGTCATCATCGCGACGCCCAGCGGGCTCCATATCCAGCAAGCGCTGGAAGCGCTCGACGCCGGCAAGCACGTCGTGATCGAAAAGCCCCTTGACGTCGACTTGAGCCGGGCGGAGGAAATCCTGGCTGCCGCCAAGGCTGCCGAGGCCAAGGGCTTGGTGGCCACCGTGATCAGCCAGCACCGCTTCGATCCGGCCAGCCGGGTGGTGGACGAGGCCCGCCGGGCCGGACGCTTCGGCACGCTGACCTCCGCCGTCGCCTCTGTCAGCTGGTGGCGGAGCCAGGGTTACTACGATTCGGGTGCCTGGCGCGGAACGTGGGCCATGGACGGCGGCGGAGCCATTATGAACCAAGGCGTCCACACCGTCGATCTTCTCCTGTGGTTCCTCGGCCGGCCGGTTGAGATCAGCGCCAAAACTGCCCTGCTCGCCCATGAAGGCGTTGAGGTGGAGGACACTGCCGTAGCCACCGTCACCTTCGAGTCCGGCGCCCTTGCCGTGCTGCATGCGACGACGGCGGCGTACCCCGGTTTGACGGTGCGCCTCCAGGTCATGGGCAGCAAGGGCTCGGCGGTGATCGACAACGACGACCTCGCGTACTTCCACGCGTCCGATGCGGCCGACCCCTCGCAAAGCAGCGCCATGGGCATTCTCGGCGGCGGGAACCAGGCCGCCGTCGAACTCGCCAAGTACCCCGGCCATACTGTCGAAGCGCTGGATCCCACGGTGTACCCGGCCGGACATGTCCGGCAGTACCGCGACATCATCGCGGCGATCCGGGCAGGACGTCCCGCGGGCGTCACGGTTCAGGATGCCCTGAACGCTTTGGCCACCGTGCGTGCCTTGTATGTCTCGGCCACCTTGGGCCATCCTGTGCTGATCGCTGACGTCGTGGCCGGCAACTACAACGACGTGGAGGTCCATACCGGCAACGCCCCCTCCCAGCCCGGGGCCGACCGCAAAGAGGTTTCCGCATGAAGTTTTCGAATCTTTGCGGTGTCCACCCCTGAGTTCCCGGGGCTCGGCGTCGTCGATCCTGCTAAGGCGCGCTGAGGGCTAGATGGTGCGCGGGGCCTTGGCGAGGTTGTCCTTGAGCTCGGCCGCGTTCTGCCGTACCGCGTAGGCCGGGCGGTCACGCTCCACGCGCCAACTCTCATTGAGCGGTCCGATGTTGACGGTGTCGAAACCGAACTCGTCGTAGAGCTTCGTCACGAGTTCGGCGGCCTCCGGGAAGTCGCTCGAAGTGGCCAGTGCGCGGCGGTTTTCGGTTCCCGGTGGGGTGCCGTCGCTCGTGATCTGCGCCGCATAGATGTGGTTGAATCCCTTGGCTACCTTTGAGGTGGGCAGATGCTCTTGCAGCAGACCGGACGTGGTGGCTTCACCCTTGTCCAGTTCCGGAATGTGGCCGTCCCGCTCGAAGTAGTAATTGTTCGTGTCGATCACGATCTTGTCCGCGAGGGGCTCCACCGGGATGTCTTGGTAGCTCTTGAGAGGGACGGTGACGACGGCGAAATCGCCGGCCGCTGCTGCCTCGGCCGGTGTTGCGGCCTGGGCATGTGGGCCCAGTTCCGTCACCAGTTCCGCCAGGGTTTCCGGCCCCCGCGAGTTGCTGATCACTACGTCATAGCCGAGCTCGACCGCTTTGCGAGCGACTTGGCTGCCAATGTGTCCTGCACCGATGATTCCGATTGTTGTCATATGTGCGGGAACACCGCCTCCCGCGCAGATATTTCCCAGGTTACGGTGAGCGACCTGGGCTGGCGACGCGGGCTGGCGACGCGGAATTTCCTTTGCGCCACAGAAAGAGCCTCACGACACCCGAATTCCGGTGTCGTGAGGCTCTAATTGTGTCAAAGGGCACTCTGCGCGTCGCCGGACTTTTCATGACATGGGCCTTTCCCTTGCGCCCAACGGCTTTACGTAGAATAGACACCATGACTGTCGCCTCTGATGCTGCCACCGCCACCTCCGCTGCCCGTGCCCGCCTCCTTGAATTAATCAAAGAACTGGCGGTTGTCCGCGGCAAGGTGATCCTGTCCAGCGGGGCAGAGGCGGACTACTACATTGACTTGCGGCGCATCACCCTCCACCACGAGGCCTCGAAGCTGGTTGGCCAGGTCATGCTCTCCATGATCGACGACGCCGGAATCGACGTTGAGTGCGCCGGTGGCCTGACCATGGGTGCGGACCCGGTCGGTACCGCCGTGATGCATGCCGCCGCCGACGCCGGCCGTGCCGTTGACGCCTTCGTCGTACGCAAGGCACAGAAGTCTTACGGCATGGGACGGCAGGTAGAAGGTCCTTCGGTGGAAGGCCGCAACGTCGTCGTTCTCGAAGACACCTCCACCACCGGTGGCTCGGCGTTGACCGCCGTCGAAGGCGTGCGCAAGGCCAGTGGCAACGTGGTGGCCGTGGCAGTCATCGTGGACCGCAACACCGGTGCCAAGGAAAAGATCGAAGCCGAAACCGGCGTGCCGTACCTCTTCGCTTTCGGCAAGGACGAGCTGGGACTCGACTGACCCCAAACTCCCAGCCAAGGCCGCTTCGAACGGGACCGTGTGCCCGTTGACTGAAAAGCTTAAGCTGGCTGCGTGAACCTTCGGGCCGGGAAATTCCCTCGGAAGCAGCGGCGTACGCAGGACCCGGGCTCCCTTGCCCAGGTCCTCCGGCATGCTGCCGAGCTCAAGAGTCTTTCCCGCCGCTCCTTCCTGATTGGTGCGGGTGCTTCCACGGCCCTCGCGGCGGACATGCTGTTTACCCGCCAGGTCCAGGCAGAGCGTCGCGTCACCAAGATTCTTCCGGTAGATGACGACTTCGCTGATTCCTCCTACCCCAATTCGAGCTGGATTCTCTTCCCCGGTTACAAGACCAGCTGGGAAGAGGCCCAATGGATCCTCAACTCACTTCGGGGTTCGCTCCATCAGCGGGGTCAGTTGGCCGCCGTCGGGTATTCCAACCTGGGGTTGGACGTGTCCGATGTAGTCGACACCGTCGCCGACTACATCAATGAGCGGAAGCTGAACACGCTCTATTTCTACGGCCACAGTTTCGGTGGGATGCTGGCCACTGAAGTGGCGGCGCTCCTGCGTGAACGGAACGGGATCGGCGTGAAGCTGATCTTGTTGGATTCGTCGCCGTTCAGCAAGTACGACATCCTCGACCAAAGCTGGTTCGACGGCGTTGTGTTCTTGTACGAGAGCGGCTTCCAGGTTCCGTCGGTCCTGCGGGGCGGCTACGAACTGGGCGAGCGCGTGGTGAACAAGCACGAACGCACGTGGGGGCAGATCTGGGACCAGACCCTCGAGCAACTTTCGCCGATCGCACCTTCGAGCGTCCTGATCCAGAGCGAATCGGACTACATTTACCACTTCGACGGCACGCGGTTTACCGACAGGCTGGGGGATACCCGCATTGCTTTTATCGGAAACCCCCTCGATGACACGGTGAACTACGAGACTGCCCGGGCTGCGTGGGCCAAAACTTTCCCGCTCAACGTAGCTTCCACGGGCCTTAGGACCGATGGCGCCCGCCCTACCCATGCGAGTCCCCAGTGGAATCCCTTCATCTACAACCCGATTATCGAGGACCTTGAGAACGAGCTATTTCCACCACCCCGGGCCGGCCCGCGCGTGGTGTTCTACTGACCGCCGCTCCCCAAAAGAACGCCGCTAGCTGTACTCAGCCAGTAGGTTGGTTGCACCTGCTGATGGGTGGTTTGCCTCCGAGGCTGCCGTGTGGCCGGTGGTTGTTGTAGAAGTTTAGCCATGGCTGCAGAGCATCCGTGCGCGCTTGGTTGGACGTGAAGGGTTGCCGGTAGGCCCAGCCTTCCTGCAGGGTTCGGTTGAAGCGTTCGGCTTTGCCGTTTTGCCAGGGGTGGCGGGGTTTGATCAGGATGTGCTTCGCCCCCAGTGCGGCCAGCGCCTCCTGGAAGTCGCGGGAGAGCCGGTAGGCAAATGCGTTGTCAGTCATGACCCGTTTCACCGGTGCTCCCTGGGCTGCCATGGCCGTCGCGGCCCGGGTGAGGAATCCGGCGCAGGTAGGGCCTTTCTCATCCGGCAGGACCTCGGCGTAGGCGAAGCGGGTGTAGTCATCCACGGCGACATGGACGTAGTCAAAACCAAGCTTCTGGTCTGAGGAGCGGTGGTTGGCCGGGCTTTGGGACGGGTCGGCCCGCCAGCCCCCGCCGTCCGGGATCCTGCCTAGTTTCTTGACGTCGATGTGGATCATGTCGCCGGGAGCGTCTCGTTCGTAGCGGCGGTCGGTGGCCCGGGAAGCCCGAATCCGTTCCCCGGTCACCGGGTCCAGGTCCCACAACCTGGGCATGGCCGCCCTGGCCAAAATCCGGGAGACCGTCCTGGCGCTCGTGCCGCAGCGCAAGGCCAGGCCCGTTGGCCCTTCACGGCGTTCCACGCGCTGGATAAGGACATCGGCAACGACTTTCGCTGAGGTGGCGTGGGGGCACGACCTGGGACGAGAGCTGCGGTCCTCGAGTCCGTCCCAGCCGTGGGTCCGGTACCTGCTGATCCAACGGTGCGCGCAGGTCCTCGAGATGCCCATTTCCTTGGCCACATGGGCCACTGGACGGCCGGCGAGGACGCGCTCGATGATGATCCGCCTACCGTTGGGAGTCAGGCGGGCATTACGGTGGGACATGAAGACCTCTTAGTCGTTGGCTGTGTGTGGTAACCACCAACCTAAGAGGTCTTCACCTATTCACGATGTAACCAACGTCCTGACTCAGTACAGCTAGCTGCGCCGCAGCCCATCCAGCTCGGCACCCGTGAGGCCGGCGTCGTGGAGGTAGTCCGCTGCGCTGCCGAACTCGTGGCTGAACACGCCCAGGAAGTATTCCATTGCTGCTTCGGGGGATTGCAGAAGCATGAGCGAGGGACTGAACGCGTCCTCCGGAATCTCCGGGACGGCTAACCGCCACGCCGCTGCCATGGTCTCAAGCATCGCGGGAAGGGCGGCAGTGCTTGCGGAGTAGTCGGCCACAACCGCCGCAGGATCGGTGCCCGTGGCGAGGAGTGCCAAAGCGGATACGACGCCGGTGCGGTCCTTACCGAGCGAGCAGTGGATGAGCGTCCGCTTGCCTTGGGCCGCGGGACGCAGCGACTCCGTCACCCAGTCGGGACGGGCGCGTACCCAGCCCACGTAAAGCTCCCCGAGATCTTCGGCTGTGTGGATCGATTCCAGACCGGCCGAGGCGATCCGCGGGTCGAGGGGGTTCTCCACAAGCTCCACTGCGCCGTTGGTCAGTTGCCAGGGCACGATGGTGCGTTCGTACCCGCTGCGCAGATCCACCACCGTCTGGATGCCATGCAGTTCAAGGAACGCAGCCGTCGCCACAGTGTCCATGCCAAACGGCTGACTACCCCTGAGAATGCGCCCACCGGGCAAGGATCGCAGGTTCAGAACAGCCATGGCACGGCCCCTTCTTCTCAGATCTGGTTCTTGAGATCCGCGACAGAGTTCAGGACCTGGTTCGGACGGAACGGGAAGGCCGCGATGTCCTCGCGCTGGGTGATTCCGCTGAGCACCAGGACGGTGTGCAGTCCGGCTTCCATGCCCGCGATGATGTCGGTGTCCATGCGGTCACCGATCATCGCCGTGGTTTCTGAATGTGCGTCGATCTGGTTCATCGCGGAACGGAACATCATGGGGTTCGGCTTGCCCACAATGTATGGCTCGCGGCCGGTCGCCTTGGAAATCAGTGCGGCGATGGCGCCCGTGGCTGGCATGGGGCCATCCTTCGACGGGCCGGTGGCATCCGGGTTGGTGGCGATGAAACGCGCCCCGGCGAGGATCAGCCGAATAGCCATGGTGATCGCTTCGAAAGAGTACGTGCGGGTTTCGCCCAGCACGACGAAGTCCGGGTTCTGGTCGGTGAGGATGAAGCCAGCCTCGTGCAGCGCCGTCGTGAGCCCTGCCTCACCGATGGTGTAGGCGCGGTTGCCGGAGTCCGAGCCGCCTACTTGGTCCTTGAGGAACTGTGCCGTGGCCAGGGCCGAGGTCCAGATGTTTTCCTCCGGAATTTCCAGGCCCGAGGAGCTCAGCCTCGCTGCCAAGTCCCGCGGCGTGAAGATGGAGTTGTTGGTGAGTACGAGGAATCGCTTGGAGGTATCCACCCAGCGCTGGATCAGTTCAGCCGCTCCGGGAACCGCCTGGTTCTCGTGGACCAGGACACCGTCCATGTCCGTGAGCCAGCATTCGATTTCGTGTCCGTTGCGGTAAAGGGGTGAGCTCTTGGGGGCCTCGGTTGCGTTCTCCATACTTTTCCTCCGCGTATTGTTTTGTTCTGGTTCCAAGTCTTTCATCTTTCGCTTCCCGCGACACTCGCGTGCCCTACGTTACGGCGCCCCGGGCTAGGGTTGAGTGGTGACTGACCGGCCCCAGAACCCAGCCCCTGCCGACTCCGCCCCGTACTCCGCTACCGTCTCGTCTCCTGTCTCCTCCACTGAGGGTGGGTTCGAAGCGAAACCTGAGGTCGGCGTCGGGCCCTGGGAAGGCGAGTGGCCGGAAGGCGAGCATTGGGACCCGGACCTGCTAGCCGACGGCGACCGCCGCAACGTGGTCGACAAGTACCGATACTGGAAGCACGACGCGATCGTGGCTGACCTGGATGCCCACCGGCACGATTTCCACATCGCCATAGAGAACTGGCAGCACGACCTCAACATCGGCACTGTGGTGCGCACCGCCAACGCGTTCCTGGCCAAGGAAGTCCACATCATCGGACGACGCCGGTGGAACCGTCGCGGAGCCATGGTCACCGACCGCTACCAGCACGTCCGCCACCACCCCACCGTGGAAGACTTCGTGACGTGGGCGCAAGGGGAGGGCCTCGCGATCATCGGCATCGATATCTTCCCCGATTCCGTGCCCTTGGAAACCTACGAGCTGCCGCGCAACTGCGTGCTGGTGTTCGGGCAGGAAGGCCCCGGGCTGACTCCCGAGGTGCACGACGCCGCCGTCGCCACCCTGTCGATCGAGCAGTATGGTTCCACGCGGTCCATGAACGCGGCGTCGGCTGCGGCAATAGCGATGCACGCTTGGATTCGGCGCCACAACTTCGGCCAGCGGGTGTCTTAGCGCTTCGCCGTACAATCAGGGATACAGGTGACAGCCCGCCTCCGGGTAGGACTGCGGCAGAGCCAAAGGAGCCGTGATGAAACTGACCACACTGGTGTGGACGGCGGGATCGACTATAGTCACGGCCGCGGCCGGGTCTCTGGCGGCCGATCCGGATGGTTACTGGTACCGACGGCTGCACAAACCAAGCTGGCAGCCGCCCCCCATCGCTTTTCCCCTCGTGTGGACGGCACTCTACGCCGATCTCGCAGCGAGTTCCGCCGTAGCGTTGAACAGTGGTTTTGCGCCCGGTTCCCTCGGCAGCAAAGCCCGGCAAAAGGAAGCAGCCGCCTACCGCGGTGCCTTGGCGGTGAACCTCGTTCTCAATGCCTCCTGGAGTTGGCTCTTCTGGCGTGCCCGCCGGCCTTGGCTGGCTGCGGCGGAGTGTGCCGTGCTGACAGCGAGCAGCGCCGACTTGGTGCGGCGAACTTACAATCTGAACCGCAGTGCCGGCGTGTCTCTGGCCCCTTACGCGCTCTGGTGCGGATTCGCCACGGCCTTGTCGACCGCAATCGCAAACCTCAACCCCCGGGGAAGGGGTCTGAGCTGAAGGTCTGCAACTGTTACCCGGCTCCGTGACCGGAAACACGGTGCCGGATACGGAGTCGCTAGGATGGTGCCTAGCCGTAGAGGTCTACTCCAGGGTCAACAAAACCCAAAGACGAATAATCAGCATAGGAGTCAGTATGCCCATCGCAACCCCAGAGATTTACTCCGAGATGATCGACCGTGCGAAGGCCGGTGGTTTCGCGTTTCCGGCCGTGAATGTGACCTCGTCGCAGACCTTGAATGCGGCGATCCGTGGTTTTGCTGAGGCTGAGTCGGATGGCATTATTCAGGTTTCGACTGGTGGTGCGGCTTATTGGTCCGGTGCTTCGGTCAAGAACATGGTTGTCGGTTCCTTGGGTTTTGCTGCTTTTGCCCGTGAGGTCGCGAAGAACTACAACGTGAACATTGCCCTGCATACGGATCACTGCCCGCAGGACAAGCTGGCTGATTTTGTGTTGCCGTTGCTGGCTGCTTCGGAGGAAGCGGTGAAGGCGGGCAAGGACCCTATTTTCAACTCGCACATGTGGGACGGCTCGCACGAGACTTTGTCCGAGAACCTGCGGATCGGCCGTGAACTTCTGGAGCGTGCGGCTGCGGCCAAGATCATCCTCGAGGTTGAGATCGGCACGGTCGGTGGCGAGGAAGACGGTGTGGAGAACGAGATCAACGAGAAGCTCTACACCACTACCGAAGACGCCCTCGCCACGATCGAGGCGTTGGGTGCGGGGGAGAACGGCCGTTACCTGACGGCGTTGACGTTCGGCAACGTCCATGGCGTGTACAAGCCGGGCAACGTCAAGCTCCGTCCGGAGCTCCTCAAGCAGATCCAGGCGGAGGTCGGTGCCAAAATCGGCAAGGACAACCCGTTTGATCTGGTGTTCCACGGCGGTTCGGGTTCCACGGAGCAGGAGATCGCGGATGCTGTTTCCTACGGTGTCATCAAGATGAACATCGACACCGACACCCAGTATGCGTTCACCCGTCCGGTTGCCGGACACATGTTCTCGAACTACGACGGCGTCCTGAAGGTCGACGGCGAGATGGGCAATAAGAAGGCCTATGATCCGCGTGTCTGGGGTGCTTCGGCGGAGGCCGGCATGGCTGCCCGGATCGTGGAAGCCGCAAAGCAGCTTGGCTCGGTAGGCAAGACCTTCTAATGTCCGACGAATTCCGCAAGAACCTGATGGGTCCCGAACCGACGCTCCTGCCTGCCGAGACCGAGGTGTACCAGCACCTGGCCCTGGGGCAGGAGGCGCTGGACCTCGTGGCCAAGTACCCCACATCTTCGTTGCTGTGGGCGATCCTGGCCGAGGAAGCCTGGGCTGACGGCCGGACCATCGATTCCTATGCCTATTCGCGCGTGGGTTACCACCGAGGACTGGATTCACTGCGCCGGAACGGTTGGCGCGGCGTCGGGCCCATCCCCTGGGAGCACGAGCCCAACAGGGGATTCCTGCGGGCGCTGTACTCCCTCGGCCGGGCATCCGCCGCCATCGGCGAACCCGAGGAGCCGGAGCGGATCGAGAAGTTCCTAAACGATTCCGATCCCACCGCAAGGGCAGCGATCGAAGGCTAAGGCTGCTGACAAGACACCGACGGCGGCCGTCCACCGAAAGGTGGGCGGCCGCCGTCGCGCTTTCCCCACCCAACTGACTCGCACTTAATGTCGCTATGAGGCGTCAAAACGACATTAAGTGCGAGTCAGTTGGGTGAGTTCTAGGAAACGGGGGTGAGGCCGGTCCTGGCCATGGCCTCCGCGTAGGCGCCGTGGATGATGTCCAGGTACTCCTGCTGGCGGGCGGGCGAACCGGCGAAGGAGCGTCCACCCAGCGAGCGGACCTTGAACGTCTTGAAACCGCGGCGGTGGATGCTCTGCGGGGCGGCCTTCACGAGTTGGTCCGCGAGGCGGTGGGCTTCGTTGCCGTGGGCCACGAGGGCGGAGACTCGCGGTGCGATCGCCAGCAGGCGCAGGAGTGGCTTGAGTCCTTCGGTGATGTTGGCCGGAGTCAGCTTGCCTGGCTCTCCGTCGGGCTCGATCCATGGGTATACGTTCCACGGCATCATGAGTTCCGGACGCAGCCCCAACTGCCACTGCATGCCCAACAAACGGGTGGCGGCGTCCGCGTCACCCGGAACAATGAAGCCAGAGCCCTCGGTGGTGCGGGTGTTGGAGAAAAGGCTGATGATTCGGCACTCGTCAACGCTGTGGGCGGGATCCACGTAGAGGACTTCGCTGCCCGGCTTCTGTTCTTTGAGGGAATCGCAAAGCCCCGTAACCTCGGCGATATGGGGTTCGAAACGTCGGTTCCAGAGCTGCTCTTCGAGTGATTCAGTCGCCAAGTCTTGCATATGGGCTTAGGTCTCCTACGTGTAGCGAGGCGCACTTTGCCAGCCGGTCGCGATAGGCCGCTGCCGGTCGGGTTGGGTGCAGTGTTGGGGGCTGGTTAACTCTACCGGAACGGCGAGGCCCTGTGGGGTGAATCGGGATTTCTGTGGTGGGTCTCTCGACGGCGGTGGCTGGCTTCCGGCATGATGCCGGTATGGAAAAACCTGAGTCTTCTGCTGCCGCCGTCTCCGCATTCGAGGACCTTGCCGCGGATCTCGGTGACGCGGGAGTCGTTCTGGGCCAAATGTTCGGCGCCAATTCCCTCATGCTCAACAAGAAGGCCATCGCTTGCCTCCACGGCAACAATGTGGCGTTCAAACTCGGCAAAGACTCCGCCGAGCACGCCCGTGCTTTGGCCCTCCCCGGGGCGGAACTCTTCGACCCCTCAGGCATGAAACGGCCCTTCAAGGACTGGGTGGAAGTACCCCTTGCGTCCTCCTCGGAATGGTCTGGCTTGGCGGATGCCGCCCTGGCGGCCGCGGCGGCGTAAGTCGTTAACTGACGCGGCAGCGTAAGTCGTTAACTGACGCGGCAGCGTAAGTCGTTAACCGACGCGGCAGCGTCCCGGTGGATCCGGGGCGCTGCCGCGTCAGGAACGCCTGCTACTGCTGGTTCTGGTCCTCGCCTTCCTTGCTGCGAGAAACCACGGTGCCATTCGATTCGTTCAGGATGAGCTTCACGTCCCGCTGATGATCGAAGTCGAACATCGCGTTGATGGAGCCGGCCTTGGCGTCTGCCGAGGAGTCGCCGATCTGACCGGTGTGCCAGTTGTCCTCGATGAAGCGAAGAATGGATGACTGGTCCGTCTGGGTGTGGTCCACGAAGTTCTTCTTGGCAAAGGGCGAGATCACCACGAGCGGCTGGCGGGGTCCGGGGCCACAACGGTCCGCATAGCCTCCGGCCATCGGAACACCCTTGTTGTAGGCGTTAAGGCACCACGCGGCGTCGTCGGTGGTTTTGGAAGAGTTCTTTACCGCAGCGGCGACGTGGTCATACCAACCATCCGAGTCGTCATAGGCGAGGACGACGGCGGTGCTTTCCCAGTTCTTCGAGTTCTGGATGGCGTTCACTTGCTGCGTGATGAACTTCTGCTCGTCCAATGGATCGGAGTAGCCGGCGTGGCCATCTTGGGAGCTTCCCGCCTTCAGGAAGGAGACGGCCGGCATGTTGTCAGAGTTGACCACCTTGGCGAAGTCCGTGGTGTCGTATTGGTGGTTGGCCTGGCCGTTGTGCCCGATCTCGTCCACGCTCGCCGGGGCAAGGTGGTGCGGGTTGGACGTTGACTTGTAGTACTGGAACGGCTGGTGGTGCGGGCTGTAGTCCGTGACCGTCGCGCCTGAAACGTTGGTGTGGGTGCTCATACAGGCTGCCGGAGTGGAGTCCGTGGCCGGTGCCGTCGGGGCGAAGCCACCCTGGAACCAGCCCCAACTGACGCCCTTGTCGTTGAGCAGGTCGCCGATGTTCTTGCCCTGCATGCCAGCGAGGTTGTTCTCGCTCGCGTGACTCTTGTTGGAGCAGTCGTCGTAGACGGGATCGGGGTCTTCCGTCATGGTGCCCACGCCATTGGCATCAGGGAACTTGACTGTGTAGTCGCTGCTTGCGGGCTTGACGGGCTGCCCGTCAGGGGTGAATTCGGTGACGCCGTGGGTTTGGCCGGACACCAGGTTTTGGGCGCCAGGGCTGGACGGGCCGAAGGTGGTGCTGAAGTGGGAGTCGCTCATGGCGAAGTTTTGGGCGTAGTTCCAGATTCCCGTGACAGTGTTGCCATCGTAGTAGTCCATGGTGAGCCCAGGGCGGCCGAACTGGCCGCCAGAGCAGTTATCCATGCTGGTGTTCTCGACGAACTTGTTCATCCGGCCACTGTTGTAGGCCTTCTGCTCCGCGGTGTATTCATGGTCCTGGTCGCACGTGATGGCTTGGCCGGGCGTCAGGCGCCGTGGCTGGACAGAGTTGGGGTTGTTCGGTGCCAGCAGCTTGTCCCGGGCAAGGGTGGCGATGTTTTTGGGCGTGTTCTTGGCCGCGGTGAATGCCGGGGCCGCTGTGCCGGTGCCTTGTTGGGTTTCGCCGGGGGTGTTGCTTGCTTGTGGATATGTCGCAAAGTAGTGGTCGAAGGAAACGTTCTCACCGAAGATCACGACGACATGCTTGATGGGCGTCGCGGTTCCTTGGTAGTCGTCATTGGCCGAGGCCGCGACCGGTGCCATGCCGAGCCCGATCATGCCGGCGGCGATCGTGGATGCTGCAAGGGCGCTCGCCCTGCTAGCCAACAGAAAGCGCCTATCGCGAGATTTCATGGATTTCCCTTCAGATTCACGGGCCTAACCCGCCCAACTGGCTCGCACTTGTTGTCGTTTAGACGGCTCATAACGACAACAATTGCGAGTTAGTTGGGTGTGTTGGGGTGGATTCACAAAGAATGTAGCCCGTGGTCTGAGGCCAGACTATCGATTCGGAAGGGAAACGCGGACTGTTTGGGAAGAGTTCACGCTCTGCTAACGGGGACTTTCCAGTGGCTGCCCTTGCCTTCATACCGCCCTTCGGCCGTATGACAACCGGGCAGCTAGCCGCATCGGCTAAACTTGGCTGGTAAGAGCCCCGGAACTCTTGCTGATCTCGCCGGTGAACTTTTGCGAAAGTCTGCGGGCAGGATCGAAAGATTCGGGGCGTTCTCATGTACGGTGCTGAGCTTTGGTTACCCGCCAGGACCGGCCCGAAAAGAATGGGGGAGGATCCCATGCCAGCTATCGTGATCGTCGGAGCCCAGTGGGGCGACGAAGGCAAAGGCAAAGCAACTGATCTGCTCGGTGGCCGCGTTGACTACGTGGTCAAGCCCAACGGCGGCAACAATGCCGGGCACACCGTCGTCGTCGGCGGTGAGAAGTACGAGCTCAAGCTCCTTCCTGCCGGCATTTTGAGCCCGAACGCAATTCCGATCATCGGCAATGGCTGTGTGGTGAACCTCGAGGCGCTGTTCCAGGAGATCGACGGACTGGAAGCCCGCGGCGCGGACACGTCCCGCTTGCGCGTCTCAGCCAATGCCCACCTCGTGGCGCCGTACCACCAGGTGCTGGACAAGGTCACGGAGCGTTTCCTCGGCAGCCGTGCCATCGGCACCACAGGCCGGGGAATTGGACCTGCATACATGGACAAAGTGGCCCGTTTGGGCATCCGTGTCCAGGACGTCTTCGACGAATCGATCCTCCGTCAGAAAGTGGAAGGCTCGCTGCGTCAAAAGAACGAGCTCCTGGTCAAGGTCTACAACCGCCGCAGCGTGGTGGTGGAAGAGATCATGGAGTATTTCCTGTCCTTCGCCGAACGCCTCCGGCCGCTGGTCATCGACAGCACACTTGTCCTCAACAACGCACTGGACGAGGGCAAAGTGGTCCTCATGGAAGGCGGCCAGGCCACGTTCCTGGACGTCGACCACGGCACGTACCCCTTTGTCACTTCCTCCAACCCGACGGCCGGCGGGGCATCGGTTGGCTCGGGTATCGGCCCCACCCGGATCTCGCGATCCATCGGCATCATCAAGGCCTACACCACCCGCGTTGGCGCCGGTCCGTTCCCCACGGAGCTCTTTGACGAGATGGGCATGTACCTGCAGAAGACCGGTGGCGAGTTCGGCGTGAACACGGGCCGTCCACGCCGCTGCGGTTGGTACGACGCCGTCCTGGCCCGTGCGGCCTCCCGCGTCAATGGATTCACGGACTACTTCGTCACGAAGCTGGACGTGCTCACCGGTATCGCGCAGATCCCGGTTTGCGTGGCCTACGACGTCGACGGCGTTCGTCACGACGAAATGCCCATGACCCAGACCGAGTTCCACCACGCAGTGCCGATCTTCGAGTACTTCGACGGCTGGACCGAGGACATCACCGGCGCCAAGAGGCTCGAAGACCTCCCCGAGAACGCCCGCAGATACGTGCTGGCCCTCGAGAAGCTGTCCGGCACGCGTTTCTCCGCGATCGGCGTCGGCCCGGACCGGGACCAGACGATCGTGGTGCATGACCTCATCGAGGACTAATCACCAAAGCTGAATCACGACGACGGCGGGTTGCCCTTTCAAGGGCGGCCCGCCGTCGTCGTTTCCTCGCCACGCATCGGCGGAAAACAGGAGTGAAAAAAACTTTTGGAATCCGCGTAACCCTTGGGGATGCCCCGTCGATTACCTCTATGAAAGGCCGAGCTGAAATTTGTCCCCCATCAGGTTTTAGCTCGGCCCTTTTTCATGTCTGAAGGGTTTCGTGGATGTACAAAGTCCGGGAGAGGCAAAACTCCGGAACGAATTGCCGGTCCTTGGGGTTCATGGGAACACCGGTTAGGCTAGCTGACGTTGCCCGGCGCTGCGGCGATTCGGCAGCAGGATCTCGCTTGAATCCGGACCTGTGTTCCCCAACGAAAGCCACGCTTCTGTGACCGACGCCTTGACCGATGCAGCCTTGCGCGACCTCCAGGGCCGGGAAGCTGAGCTGTTCACAGCCGTATACCAGGCCTTCGCAGGCCAAGTGCTCGGCTACCTGACGGCCAAGGGAGCCTCGGACCCGGAAGCAGTTACCCAAGAGGTTTTTCTTGCCGTCCTGCCTCGTCTTGAAACGATCACCGGCGGCGTCAGCGGCCTGCGGACTTTCGTATTTTCGGTAGCCCACGCACGGATGGTGGATGATCATCGTCGGCAAAGCAGGGCGCCGGAACTGCGTGAGTTTGAACCTGAGCGGGACCCGCGTCAGTCGAATTCGGCGGAAGCCGAAGCGATGGACCGCGTAGCGTACGGCGAAGTCGGGGCGCTGCTGGATCTCCTTCGGGAGGATCAGCGGGAAGTCTTGTCGCTTCGCATCGTTGCCGGTCTGACAGTGGACCATGTAGCCGAAATCATGGGGAAAAGCCAAGGCGCGGTCAAGCAACTGCAGCGCCGGGCATTGAATACACTCCGCGAGCACTCGGTAGTAAAGGAATACATAGCCCCATGAGGCGTCGGGATTGCAAGGACATTGACCGCGATGCGATCATCCATGAACTCCTGCTCGAGGCTGAGCTGACGGACGCCTCCGAACTCAGGGAGTCCTTGACGGCGCTGGAGTCCTTCGCGTCGATGCCGGCACCGGCCCCCGGGCCCGCACTCGCTGCGATGTTGTCGGGCTCGGCCGCCGATGGCATGGCAGGCGCCGATGCAGGAATCGGCATGGACGCGCTCACCGGCAACCCTGCAGTCGATCTTCGCGGCGAGGAGCTCCGCAAGCGGCGTCAGCTGCGCAAAAACCGCCCTGCCGTCATTGGCGCTACCGTGGCGACAGCCATGGCCTTGGGTGTTGGCGGCGTTGCGGCCTCGAGTGCCGGATTTAGCGAGGGCACCCCCGACTTCATACAGGCGCTGATCCCCGGCTGGGTGGGTTGGACCACCGCTCCGCCGTCGTCGACACCTCCCACCTCCTCCAACCACTCCCCGGAGGGCACGACGCACCCGGCTCCGGTCGATGTGCCGGCGGGAACCCCGGCGGCAGGGGTTGACGCCGCCGAGCCTTCGGGAGGTCCGGTGACGCCCGCTCCGGAGAACACGGCCGAGGCAGAGGAGGAAGCAGTAGCGCCAGCGGCTCTCCCCACACCTGCCGCCCAGCCGGCCGGGAGGCAGCCCGTAGAGCCCAAGGCCGCGCACGCCGGGCCGACCATCGATTCGCGGGGCATCCTCCCGCTGCCCAAAACTGCCATCCCCTCTACGGGGACCGTTCAGGACCTCCAAGACGGGGTGCAGCAAGCCGTGCAAAGCGGCCAGAACGACGGGTCCCTGAAGCCTCCCGGAGCTTCGTTGCGATGGCTCCTTGGTCTGTTATCCCGCTAGTAGGCTTGACTTATGGCACACGTCAACGATCCGGCTGTCATCGACCGGCTGATGCGCACAAAAGGCCGCTGGGCAATCGTAGGACTCAGCACGAATGAGTGGCGCTCGGCGTTCGAAGTAGCCCTCTACATTCGTGACACGATGGGCATGGAGATCATCCCGATCAACAGAAAAGGCGAGGACGTCCACGGCGAAACCGGCTACAAGTTCCTTGCCGACGTGCCCCTCGAGAAGCGGCCCATCGACGTCGTCGACTGTTTTGTGAACTCCTCGCGCGTTGGCGCCGTTGTGGACGAAGCGATTGCCACGGGAGCGAAAGCCGTGTGGCTCCAGCTCGGAGTGATTGACGAGGACGCGGCCCAGCGGGCCAAAGCAGCGGGCCTGGACGTGGTCATGAACGCTTGTCCGGCGCAGGTGGGCTGGCGGATCGGCATCTAGCCTGAGGGGGCGGACGAGCCAGGACGGCGCGTCCGGATAGCATCACTTTCTGTTAACCGGTCGCTAGTACAGTCCGGGGGCAAGCACCCGACTGACAGACCAGGGAACACATGTGCGATGACCACCACTCCACGGCTAGTAGACGCACCGCACTCGGTTTACTCGGGGCGTCCCTTGTGGCCGGGCTGGGGGCATGCGCAGCTCCCGGAGGCCCCCTGGCAGAAAGCTCGACGGCGGCGCCCGGCACTGCGGGACCGTCGTCGTCCGCAAGCGCCCCAATAAGCCCTACGCCGAGTCTCGCGCCACCTCAGCGGCTTCGGCGCTCCTTTGTCCCGGACTTTCAGCTGCCACCCATCCAAAACGGGCTGGCCCCGGTGATCACCAAGATCCCCACCAAACATCCCGTAGTGTTCCTGACGATCGACGACGGACTGGTCAAGTCTCCGGAAAGCGTCCGGCTCCTCGCGGAGAACGACTACCCGGCCACACTGTTCCTGACGCGCGACACTGTCCGCGACAACCCAGCGTTCTTCAAGGCGTTCATGGCGCAGGGCAGCCTGGTCGAAAACCATACGGTCAGCCACAACGTCAACATGACTAGCCAATGGGGCTACCAGAGGCAATTGGACGACATTGCAGGGATGCAGGACTTCGCTGTCCAGCAGTACGGCCGCAAGCCCACCCTGTTCCGGCCGCCTGGGGGCGCCTATTCGATCGCCATGAGGCAAGCCGTCGCCGCCGCCGGCCTGAAGGCAATCGTTACGTGGGAGGCGAAGGCAAACGCCGGACAGATGGACTACCAATACGGCAACTCGCTGCGGCCCGGCGACATCGTCCTGATGCACTTCCGCCCGGAATTCGCGGCTGATTTCGAGGCCTTCCGCTCCGCGCAAGTGGCCGCCGGCCTGGAAGTGGTGCTTCTGGAGGAGTTCCTAGGGGTTGAGTGAGGCAGGCGCTCCGCCAAGCGCAGCGCTCCGCTAGTCTCGCTACATGGATGCTGCCTCACTCCGCCAAATCTGCCTGGGCTTTCCCGGGGCTTATGAAGATTTCCCGTTCGGTCCGGAAACCTCGGTTTTCAAAGTCCGTTCCACCGTGTCCGCGGGAGCCAAGCAGGGAGGCAAGATGTTCGCGGCCTCTGCCCTGGAGGAGCAGAACCTGGCGGTGAGCCTCAAATGTGATCCCACACTGGCGGTGCAATTGCGCACAGCCCATCCGGAAATCACCGGTGCCTGGCACATGAACAAGACCCATTGGAACGGGGTGCGCTTGGATGGCGCCCTGCCCGACGCCATGGTTCGGGACATGGTGGAGGACTCCTACGACCTGGTGGTTTCCTCGTTGAGCCGCAAGCAGCAGGAGCAGTTGGGGTGGGCTCGCCTCGCGAAGGGCTGACACGCGGAGCCACTACACTGCTTCGGCTAGATTGTGAGTGGACCGCCCCTTCCAACGCCTCGAAGCAATCAGGAGGAGCCAGATGCTGGCACAGAAAACCCTTGATGAGCTGTGGAACTTTGGGGACCCCGCGCTGTCGGAAACCCGGTTCCGCGAAGCCATGACGGATCCTGGCTACGATGCCTTTGAACGCGCGGAGCTCGCCACCCAACTGGGTCGGGCCATCGGCCTGCAGGGCCGCTTCGAGGAAGCGGATGCGTTCCTTGACGGGATCGACGCCGAAGAGGAACCGACCATCGCGGTGCGGGTACTCCTGGAACGCGGGCGCTTGCTCAACTCGGCGGGGCATCCGGCCATGGCTGTTCCGCTCTTTGAGCAGGCCGCCGAGTTCGGAGACCTCCTGGGTGAAGATTTCCTCGCCGTGGACGCCCTTCATATGCTCGCCATCGCGGACTCCGGCCACCAGGAATCATGGACCCGCAGTGCTCTCGAGTATGCCTCTGCGGTCGAGGATCCCCGCACCAAACGGTGGATGGTTTCCTTGCACAACAACCTCGGTTGGGCACTGTACGACGACGGGCGGCGCACCGAAGCGATGGTGGAGTTCCAGCTCGCTGAGCAGTGGGCGGAACGCGTCGGAACCGAGCAACAACGGCAATGGGCGGGCGAAGCTATTGCCGAGTGTGCAAAATCCTTGAATTTACGGGGCTGAAGGGCTTAAAAGCCGCTGCAGAACGCTTGGCAACACATCACATTTTTGACAAAAGTTGATTGAAACTGCCCTAAAATATTGCATTTCAATCATCCGTGGTGAAGTATGTCACACGAAGGGTGCGTCGCAGCGGCGGTGCCCGGACCGATCAACTGCCGGCCGCGACCGTCAGTACTACGAGCCTCTGGAGGGTTTTAGGATGAACATTCAGCAGCAGTCCTTTGCACGCCGCGGTTTCCTCCGCGGCGCGCTTGCCGCGGCCGTGCTTGTGCCGTTAGCCGGCTCGATGGCCTCCTGCGCAGCCGATGGCGGCGGTGGAACCGCCGGTCCGACGGGGACCGTTTCAGATACCAATCCGTTCGGTATGGCAGACAAATCCACCGTTGACGCCGTTATTTTCAAGGGTGGGTACGGAATCGACTATGTTGACTTCGCTGGCAAGGCCTTCGAAAACGCGCATTCGGGTTCCACAGCGAAGATTTCCCCTTCGACCGACATCGCACAGGAACTCCAGCCGCGATTCGTTGGAGGCAACCCACCAGACCTGATTGACAACTCCGGCGCCAAGGCAATCGGCTTCAGCACCATCCTGGCCCAACTCGAAGACCTCACCAGCGTGGTCAATGCCAAGAACCTCGAAGGTAAAGTCATCAAGGACACCCTCTACGGGGGCGTCCTCGCCCCAGGTACTTTCGAGGGCAAACTCGCCGCCATGAACTACGTGCTGACCGTCTACGCGATGTGGTATTCCGACGCACTGCTCAAGGACAACGGCTGGACCGTTCCGAAGACCTGGGACGAACTGTACGCACTCGGCGAGCAAGCCAAGGCCAAGGGCAAGTACTTGTTCGTTTGGGGCAAGGAAGCCGCCACCTACTATCAGGAAATGGCAATCGCCTCGGCCATCAAGGAAGGCGGCCAGGATGTTCGCCTCGGACTCGAAAACCTGAAGGCTGACTGCTGGTCCCACCCGGCGCTCCAAAGTGTCTTTACTGCCTTGGAGAAGATCATCAAGGCCGGATACTTCAAACCAGGGGGCTCCGGAACCCAGTTCACCGCGGCACAGGCCCAGTGGAGCAATGCCCAGGAAGCGTTGTTCTACCCCTCCGGTTCGTGGATCGAAAACGAGATGAAGGACCAGACCAAGTCCGGCTTCCAGATGACGGGCGCACCCGTCCCGTCCGTGACCACAAGTTCCAAACTGCCGTACACGTCATTGCACAGCGCGGCAGGCGAGCCCTTCGTGGTTCCATCGCAGGGCAAGAACGTGCCTGGCGGCAAGGAATTGCTTCGCGTCATGCTGTCCAAGGATGCTGCCACCAACTTCGCCAAGACCAAGCTCGCTCCCACCATCGTCAAGGACACGGTTCCTGCCGATGGCTTCGGCTCCACGGCCCTGGTGTCCCAGACCAAGCTGCTCAGCGACGCAGGCGACAATATCTACACTTGGAACTTCATCGACCTTTACGGCACCAATAAGGACCAGCTGGTTGTGTGGAACACGTTCCTCGATGGAAAGTCGGACGTCGCCACTTTGACCTCGAATCTGCAGGAAATTACCGACAAAATCCGCAACGACAGCTCGGTCAAGAAGATTGAAGTGAAGTGACTTCAGTGAAAACAAAAACGCTCCCGATGGGCGGCGGCGGCGCGTCCGCCGTCGTCGTTCCGGACGCAACACCACCCGTCTACAAGAGACGGCGCAAGCCCCTAACATTCGACAAGGTGAGTTTCTTCGTTGTCTTCCTTGGCTTGCCGCTGGCGATCTACCTCCTTTTTGTCATCTGGCCTTTCATCCAGGCTTTCGGCTACTCCCTGACAGACTGGTCGGGATTCTCACCCAAGCAAAACTTCATTGGCCTTGAGAATTACCAGAAGCTCTTCACGGATGACATTTTCATGAAGGCCATGGGGAACAACATCCTGCTGGTCATCTTCCTGCCCATCATCACGATCATTCTCAGCCTTGTCCTGGCAACCTTGGTGACGGTGGGTGGCAGCAGCAGGGGTCAGATCAAGGGCTTGCGCAATTCCAGCTTCTACCGGGTTGTCTCGTTCTTCCCCTATACGATTCCGGCAATTGCCATCGGCATCATGTGGGGCCAGATCTATGATCCTTCCGGAGGCCTGCTGAATGGCATCCTGACCTCCTTGGGGCTCGAACAGTTCAAGTCATTCGCCTGGCTCGGCGACAAGAGCACCGCCATGATCGCCACGATGTTCGTCATTGTGTGGGGCTTTATCGGCTTCTACATGGTGCTCTTCGTAGCGGGCATCAAGGGCATCCCGGCAGAGCTGTTCGAGGCCGCCAGGATTGACGGAGCGGGGCGTTTCCGCACTGCCGTCTCCATCACCATCCCGTTGATCCGCGACAACATCCAGACCGCCTACATCTATATGGGCATTTTGGCGCTCGACGCGTTCGTCTACATGGCCGCCTTGAACTCCGGCGGCGGGCCGGACAACTCCACCCTGGTGATGTCCCAGCAGCTCTTTTTCACCGCTTTCACCAAGGGGCAGTTCGGCCTGGCCAGCGCTATGGGCGTTGTCTTGGCCGTAGCAACCCTGATTTTTTCCGGGCTCGTGTTCCTGGTCAACAGGCTCACCGGCGGCGACAAGGATGTGTCCCTCTGATGACTACCAAAATTGCCAGCCAGGAAATGAAGTCCCTGCATTTCAACCCCCGCAAGCCGGTCGCCACCACCGGAGATAAAGTGGTGGGCGCCGTTTCGCACACGGCGCTGAGCATCTGGTCGCTCATCGTGATCCTGCCATTGCTGTGGACTTTCATGTCCTCCTTCAAGACGTCCAGCGAGATCTTCGCCTCGCCGTTTGCCTTGCCCTCCCAGTGGCGCTTCGACAATTACGTCCGGGCGTGGACAGAAGCCGGAATCGGCAGTTACTTCCTCAACTCCGTGATCGTTGTGGGTTCCGCCTTGGTAATCGTCATGGTGCTTGGCTCCATGTGCGCCTATGTCCTTGCGCGCTATGTCTTCTTCGGCAGCAAGGCCATCTACTACCTCATGCTTGCCGGGCTCACCTTCCCGATCTTCCTCGCCATGGTGCCGTTGTTCTTCGTCATGCGGAACCTCGGGTTGTTGAACACTTTGCCGGGCCTCATCCTGGTGTATGTCGGCTTCGCGCTTCCGTTCACCGTCTTCTTCCTGTTCTCCTTCTTCAAGTCGCTTTCCCACGAAATTACCGAGGCGGCTTCCTTGGACGGAGCAGGGGAGTGGCGGACCTTCTTCCAAATCATGTTGCCGATGGCCAAGCCGGGACTCGCGTCCGTGGCGATCTTCAACTTCCTGGGCCTGTGGAACCAATTCCTGATTCCGGTGGCGATCAATGCGGCCGGCCCCCGAGTACTATCCCAGGGCCTGGCCGCCTTCGCCGGCCAGATGGGCTACGCAGTGGACTTCGGCGCCTTGTTCGCGGCCGTCACGGTCACCGTGGTCCCGGTTCTCATCGTGTACATCATCTTCCAGCGCCAGTTGCAAGGTTCGGTATCTCAGGGCACCTCCAAATAGCACAACTTAGCTAAATAGATGCCCGACGGCGGTTCTCCCTTGCGTGCCGCCGTCAGAGCCGCTGGTAACGGGAGCGGAACAAGGAGAAGACCCCATAGGCCATGAGTCCGAGGCTGACAAACCCGAGCACCCATCCGCCAAAGGGTTGTTTCAGGAAAGCCTTGAGCGCGGAGTCGAGGCCGCCTTGTTGGGACGGGTCGTGCGCCGCTGTGGCGATCAGGATGAGCAAGCCGACGGCACCGAGCGCCACCCCTTTTGCGCAATAACCCACCACGCCCAGCACCGTGAACGCATCTCCCAGGGCTCCGGAGGGTTTGCCTCGCAGATTCTTTTCGTATTTGCGTGTGAGCCCCAAGAAGACATATGTGCCGGCAGCCGCTAGAAGCGCCACCCCGATGATCACCAGGAGGACGGTGCCGGGAGCGCTGGACATGAGGTCTGCAGTGGCCGACCGGGATTTGTCACTGCTGTTGCTTGGATGGCTAAGCGCAAAGCTGCCGAAGGTCACCGCGACTACAGTGAAGACGATCGCTTGCCCGGCTGCCTTGAGCCGATTCATCCAGGGCTTCGAGCTGCCACCCCCGCTCCATCCCATCACGGCGTCGCTGGCCATATAGAGCGCGAGGACACCGCACGCCACCAACCCCGCCCACAGAAGGACGACGCCGCCAGGCGTGGCGGCCATCTGGCCGACCGCCCCGCTTTGGTCAGCTTGCCCGGATGAGCCGAGCGCGATCCCCAGGGCGATGACCCCGATCAGCACGTGTATCAGCCCCAAGGCGACGAATCCTGCTCGCGCCACTGCCCGGACCGTCGGTGAATCCTTAGCGTCGTCGACGGCGTCTCCCACTGAATCGGCGCCCCTCGACACTGCGCTGCGGGCCTTGTCCGAATGATCGTCGTTGCCCATGGTTCTCCTTTGATCTGCCATTATCTTGCCACCGGGGCTCCCCAGCCGGAAGGAGTACCGCCGCCCGGTAGCATGGGCGCATGTGGATCGCGTGGATCGAGTTCGATATCCGCCTCGGCGAGGTGCACAGCCTGAAGGAGAAGCGCTCCTTCGTGCGTCCGCTCATCGCCGAATTGAAACGCCGCTTCGAGGTCTCCGCCGCCGAAACCGGGCACCTGGACCAGCATCGCCGTGCCCTTATCGGCGCAGCCGCGGTAGCCGCGGACCGGGCGCACCTCGTCGAGGTGCTCGACGCCGTCGAACGCTTTGTTGCGGCGCGTCCCGAAGTGGAACTGCTGAGCGCCCGACGCCGGGACCTCCACAGCGAGGACTGACCCCACCCGCGGACGCCCGCTCAGGTATGTGGGTCTCCCCGCGGACGCCCGCTCAGGTATGTGGGTCTCCCCGCGGACGCCCGCTCAGGTATGTGGGTCTCCCCGCGGACGCCCGCTCAGGTATGTGGGTCTCCCCGCGGACGCCCGCTCACGTCATGAACTGGTCCCCGGAAGTTGGACTGGCTAAGTAGGATCCTAGGCTGCGAGGGCCTGGGCACGGTATTGCACCGGGCTCAGGCCCTCGAGTTTTGTGGAGATTCTTTCGGTGTTGTACCAGCGGATGTACTCGTGCAGCGCTGTTTCCAGTGCCTCGGTGTTGAGGAACCTGGTCCTGTGGAACATCTCCTCCTTGAGGTGGCCGAAGAAGTTCTCCATCACGGCGTTGTCGTAGCAGTTGCCCTTGCGCGACATGGATTGGACCGCGCCGGCGCCCTCGAGGAGAGTGCGCCAGGAGATGTGCTGGTACTGGACCCCCTGGTCGGAGTGCACCAGAGGCTGCTGGCCTTGCCCGAGGCGGCTCAATGCCTCACGCAGCGAGGTGTTGGTCAGCTCCAGGTTCGGGGAGGACCCGATCGAATAGGAGATGATCTGCCGGTCGAAGAGGTCCATGACCGGTGAGAGGTAGAGCTTGCGGTCCCCGACGCTGAACTCGGTCACGTCGGTGACCCATTTCCGGTTCGGGGCATCGGCGTCGAATTCCCGGTTCAGCACGTTCTCCGCGACGGCGCCCTGCCCGCCCCGGTAGGAGTTGTAGCGTTTCTTCCGCCGCACCTGGCAGACCAGCCGCAGCGAACGCATCAGCTTCAGCACGGTCTTCTTCGCGACCGCCCACCCCTGCCTGCCCAGCTCGGTGTGGATGCGCCGGTGCCCGTACCGGCCCCGGTTCTTCGCGAAGATCTCCGCCACCGCGGCCTTCAGTGCTTCCTGCGGGTCCGGAGCCTGCAGGCGCCCCTGGTGATAGAAGAACGTGGACCGGGCAAGCCCGGCCACCTGCAGCAGGACGGGCAGGGGAAAGCCGGCCTTGAGAGCGATGAGGGCCTGGACCTTCACCGTCGTTCCTGNGCCCTCAAGGCCCGCAATTTTCCCANATACGCCACCTCGGCCCGCAACCGCTCGTTCTCCCGCCGCAACCGCTCCAGCTCGGGCAGTTCCGCCGGGGGCGGGGAATCGGGCTGCCGGGGCCTGCCCCTGGGCTTGGGCCGCAACGCGTCCGCGCCCTCCCGGCGATACGCCCGGACCCACTTCTGCAACAACTCGCGCGAGGACAAACCTGCCTCCACTGCCAGGTCCGGGCCGGTCTCGCCCGCGAGGAACCGCTCGACCAGGGCGAGCTTGAACTCGAAAGAGTACGACTTCGCCGGCTTGCTCACCAGCGCTCCTTGCCCATGAATCCTCCACCGCCCAAACAGTGCCTTGACCGGCACACGAGACACACCCAGCATCCTGGCCGCCGCCACGTGCCCGACGCCTTTCTCAAACCACGCTACAGCGGCCTCACGCTGGACCTCAGACAATGAACTACGTGCATGCATAAAACTGCTCCCTGGAAGTCGGAACTGAATTTCTCAGTCCAACTTCCGGGGACCAGTTCATCATCTGCAGGAGCGTTAGGGCAAAAGGCGCCAAAGGTGATGGAGGGTTTACCGAAGAGCGCAGATATCTGCAGGAGCGTGCTTAAAGACGATTGCTCCCCGACCCGCAGGTGGGGAGCAATCGAAGGTGAGGCCGGGTGGTTAGCCGAAGTACTTCGGCAGGGTGGCCTCGTGGGCTTCGTTGAGAGCGTCCAGGAAAAGCTCGTCCACGCCGTTGATCTCCAGCTTGCCGCCTTCAGCGTCAACCACGCCGATCCGGAGGTGGGCGAAGCCGCGGGCGGTGCACATGTCCTTGAACCGGACTTCCTCCGAGCGCGGAACGGACACGATGGCCCGGCCCTGGGATTCGGAGAACAGTGCCGTGAAGAGGTCCACGCCGTCGCGCTCCATAAGTTCTTCCAGGGCGATCCGGGCGCCGACACCATAGCGCAGCGCGGACTCAACCAGCGCAGCCGCAAGGCCACCCTCGGAGAGGTCGTGAGCGGCGTCGATCATGCCGTCGCGCGAAGCGTTGATGAGGATCTCGCCCAACTGGCGTTCCAGGGAAAGGTCAACCTTCGGCGGCAAGCCACCAAGGTGTCCGCGCAGGTTGGACCATTCCGAACCGTCCAGTTCCGCGGCCGTGGTGCCCAAAAGGTAGATGGCCTGGCCGTCTTCCTTCCAGCCGGACGGGGTGCGGCGCGCGACGTCGTCGAGCTTGCCCAACACGGCAACCACGGGGGAGGGGTGGATGGGCACGGTGCCGGTCTGGTTGTACAGCGAAACGTTGCCGCCGGTGACCGGGACGCCCAGCTCCATGCAGGCGTCGGACAGGCCACGAATGGCCTCGGCCAGCTGCCACATGACGTCGGGATCCTCGGGGGAGCCGAAGTTCAGGCAGTCGCTGACGGCCATGGGCACGGCGCCGGAGGTGGCGACATTGCGGTAGGCCTCGGCCAGCGCGAGCTGTGCACCGTGGTATGGGTCGAGGTAGGTGTAGCGGCCGTTTGCGTCGGTGGCCAGAGCCACGCCAAGGCCGGTTTCCTCGTCCACGCGGATTACTCCGGCGTCGTCCGGGAACGCCATGGCGGTGTTACCGCCGACGTAGCGGTCGTATTGCTTGGTGATCCAGGCCTTGCTGCACATGTTCGGCGAAGCAATGAGCTCGGTGATGGCAGCGGCCAGTTCCCCGGAGGTGGAGGGGCGGCCGGCGTCCTGCACGGAGCCCGTGAAGGTGTCGGCCTGCACGGAATCCTGCCATGACGGGCGTGCATACGGGCGGTCGTACACCGGGCCGTCGTGGGCAACGGTGCGCGGGTCGACGTCGACAATGACTTCGCCTTCCCACGTGATGATCAGGCGACCAGTGTCGGTCACTTCGCCCAGCCAGGAGTACTCCACGGCCCACTTGTCCATGACAGCTTCGAAAGCCGCAATGTTCTCAGGGGTGACAACGGCCATCATGCGTTCCTGCGACTCGGACATCAGGATTTCGCCCGGGGTAAGCGTGGGATCGCGCAGCAGCACGGAGGTCAGCTCAACCTGCATGCCGCCGTCGCCGTTGGAGGCGAGCTCGGAGGTGGCGCAGGAGATGCCGGCGGCGCCGAGGTCCTGGATGCCCTCGACCAGCGAACCCTTGAACAGTTCCAGGCAGCACTCGATGAGCACCTTTTCGGCGAAGGGGTCGCCCACCTGGACAGCGGGGCGCTTGGACGGCTTGGTGTCGTCGAAGGACTCCGAGGCCAGCACCGACGCGCCGCCGATGCCGTCGCCGCCGGTGCGTGCACCGAACAGGACTACCTTGTTGCCTTTGCCCGAGGCGTTGGCCAAGCGGATGTCTTCGTGGCGCATTACGCCGACTGCAAGCGCGTTGACCAGCGGGTTGCCTTGGTACACCGAGTCGAAGACCATTTCGCCACCGATGTTCGGCAGGCCAAGCGAGTTGCCGTAGCCACCGATACCGGCGACGGCACCGTGCATGACGCGCGCCGTGTCCGGGTGGTCGATAGCGCCGAAACGCAGCGGATCCATCACGGCTACCGGGCGGGCGCCCATGGAGATGATGTCGCGGACAATGCCGCCGATGCCGGTTGCGGCACCCTGGTAGGGCTCCACGAACGACGGCGAGTTGTGGGACTCGATCTTGAACGTCACGGCCCAGCCATCGCCCAAGTTGGTGACGCCGGCGTTTTCGCCGATGCCCACCAGCATGTCCTTCTTCATCTCCTCGGTCACCTTTTCGCCGAATTGGCGCAGGTGGTTCTTTGAAGATTTGTAGGAGCAGTGCTCGCTCCACATCACGGAGTACATGGCGAGTTCGGCGCCGGTCGGGCGGCGGCCCAGGACCTTGACGACCTCGTCGAACTCGTTCTGCTTGAGGCCAAGTTCGGCCCACGGGAGCTCGGTGTCCGGCGTCTTGGCCGCGTTCTCGACGGTGTCGATGTTGAACTTCTTGCCGACGGTTTCAGCTGAAGTAGTCACTGTGCGCCTCCCACGATCTTGTTCAGGACGGAGGTGAAGAAGCCCAAGCCATCCGTTCCTGCGTTCGACTCCGGGCCGAATCCCGGCTCCACTGCGTGCTCGGGGTGCGGCATGAGGCCCACCACGTTGCCGGCGGCGTTGGTGATGCCGGCGATGTCGCGGCGGGAGCCGTTCGGGTTCCAGCCGACGTAGCGGAACGCGACGCGTCCTTCGGCCTCAAGGGCGTCCAGGGTCTTCTCGTCCGCGATGTACTGGCCATCCTGGTTCTTCAGCGGCACCGTTATTTCCTGGCCGGCTTCGTAGTCCGAGGTCCACCAGGTGGTGTTGTTCTCAACGCGCAGCACTTGTTCACGACACATGAATTTCAAGTGGTCGTTCTTGATCATGGAGCCGGGCAGCAGGTGCGACTCGGTCAGGATCTGGAAGCCGTTGCAAATACCCAACACGGGAAGCTTGGCGTCGCTGTTGGCAGCATCGATGATCTTGGACATCAGCGGTGCGAAGCGCGAAATGGCTCCGGCGCGCAGGTAGTCACCGTAGGAGAATCCGCCCGGGATGACGACGGCGTCCACATCGGCAAGGTGGGTGTCGCCATGCCAAAGTGCGACGGCGGTGCCGCCTGCCAGGCGTACCGCACGGGCAGCGTCGCGGTCGTCGAGGGTGCCGGGGAAGGTGACGACGCCGATCTTGGCCCCGGCGAGCCCGCGAGCATCAACAGGCTCGACGGCCACAGGGGCGCCGCCGATCAAAGGAAGTTCAGTCATGTCAGGCCTCGACGACCTCGACGTTGACGACGTCTTCGATCACCGGGTTGGACAGCAGGGTCTCGGCGGCCTCGCGGGCCTGGGCGAGGATGGCGTCGGTCACCTCGCCGTCGACGGTCAATTCGAAGCGCTTGCCCTGGCGGACTGCGCTGAAGCTGGTGAAGCCAAGGCGGGGCAGTGCGCCCACGATGGCCTTCCCCTGAGGGTCCAGAATCTCGGGCTTGGGCATGACGTCGACGACGATCCGGGGCATCCGGTAACTCCTGTGCGTGAGCGTTGGTTAAACCTTGGTTAAGAGGCTGCTGCGGAGTGGTGCCGTCTCACGCCGGAACCGCATCCAACAGAGTTCAGCGACAGTGTGTAGATGCAGTGACTTACGGAATAAGGGGGGCGCTCCGCGAGCTTGCTAGCCCATTCTACCGGGCACATTGCTTCATGCCCTATTTGTGGAGATCGGTGAAGGGGCTTTGCGGGCCGCGCCAACTCGCTGCGCGGCTCCGCCGTCGTCGGGGGTTTTCAGTGCCCGACCGCGGCGCTGGGCGCTGAACGACGACGGCGCTGGCCGGGGGTGGGTTGCGTCACTAGGATTGCGGCATGGCCGAGAACGCTAAGTCGATGGTTTTGCCCGTGGTCCTTGCCGCTGTTTTTGCCAGCCTGGGGAGGATGGTTTTCCAAAGAATCATGGCGGACCGGGCTGCCCGGGAAAATCGCATTTCCGTCCCTCCGGATGCTTCGACAAGGGCCAAAATCAGCGATGCCTTGCGAGGGATCAAACCGTAGAATGCCGATGGGGTCGTAGACCTCTTCGCTTTTGCATCTTAATTTTGGGGGATCAGTTTTGAAGAAATATGCCCGTACCAGATCACAGCTAGCATGCATCATGCTGGTGCTTGCTTCACTGTGCTCAGTACTCATCGGTCCGCTTACCGCAAGTCCGGCAGTCGCCGGAACCGGGCCCGTCGGCGGCCTCACACCCATGACGCCCACGCGGATCCTGGACACTAGAACGTCGTCGGGACCGGTGCCTGGCGGAGGCTCAGTCTCAATCCGGATCCCGGGGACAAATGGATTCCCCTACGGCACACAAGCCGTGGTCCTCAACATCACGGCCACTGACGGCACTGCTGCCGGATTCCTCACGGCGTACCATTCAGGCGTCATGGCGCCGCGCACTTCAAACGTCAATTACGGGCCGGGACAGATGGTTGCGAACCTGGCTATCGTGGAAGTCGGCGCTGATGGGCAGATCGCCATCTCCAACACTTCGACAGGAACTGTGCAGATCGTGGTTGACGCCTCGGCATATTTCGCCGCGTCGGGGCCCCAGGGCTTGCCGGGCTCCTACCAAGCTGTCGGACCCGCCAGGCTTCTCGACACCAGGACTTCGTCAGGCCCCATCGCAGGTGGCGGAAGCGTGCCATTGCGTCTGGGAGGATCCACTGGCGTTCCGGCAAACGCCTCGGCGGTGGTCGTAAACCTTACAGTGACGCAGCCGACATCCTTCGGATTCATTACCGCTTATCCAGGAGGCTCCGGAAAACCCAATGTCTCGAACCAGAACTATGGGATCGGCCAGACAGTTCCGAATCTTGCCGTCGTTCCGGTAGGGCCCGACGGCACGGTGACGATTGCGAACACCTCGTCCGGAACAGTCCAGATCATTGCAGACGTTGTTGGCTTTTTCCTGCCGGGGACGCCAACCATATCCGGCGCATTCGCGGGAGTTTCGCCAACCCGTCTTGTTGACACCCGCACAAACGGAGGCCCGGTTGTCAACGCCGGTACTGTGCCCGTACAGGTCGTAGGCGTTAATGGCATACCGCAAAATGCAAGTGGCGTATGGGTGAACCTGACGGTGACCGAACCGACAATCTTCGGCTACTTCATGGCGCGCGGTTATAGGGCCCCGTGGACGTTTACTTCCAATCTGAACTTCAGTGGCGGGCAGACCATTGCGAACATGGCATATGTGCCCATTGGAGCTGACGGCAAGATAGAGATCCAATCCATCCTCGCCTCCGTACCACGCATCGAAACCTCGCAAGTCATCGTCGATGTCTTCGGCTACACGCTCGCCTAACCACCGCGGAGTGGTGAAAGAACTGGACTAATACGGCACGCGGAAATGCGCTGATCTTCCGGATTAAAGGGGTTGTATTCTGATGCCGACGTGACAAGACAAAAAGGGCAGAATATGCCCTATGTCATATTCCGCTATCACTATGTACTCTATGAAACGGCTGGGCTTTCCCTGATTACAAGAACTGTCAATCGGTGTCCATCCTCAGGCTATTGATCTTGACAAACTGCCGAGACCGTCCGGAAAGGTGCAATCACCCGTGAATTCACAAGGTAAGAGCTTCATTGGAAGCGGGGGGCTTCGAAGAGCCGCGGCATTTGCCGTCGGACTGCCCCTTCTGCTCTCCTCCGTGGCGTTGACACCCGCTCAAGCGGCGCCCGCTTCCAAGCCAACGGTCTCCGGATCAGCGGTCCCCGGGGTTGCCCCGAAGAATGTCGACCCCAAGTCCTATCAGGATGGCCGTTACGTCGTGGTGCTGGCAGAGAAGCCAGCGGCCACGTACGACGGCGGGACGCCCGGTTATGTGCCCACTAAACCGCAAGCGGGCAAGAAATTGGACGTCGGCAATGCCGAAGTGAAGCAATACCAGGCCCATTTGCAGCAGAAGCAGCAAGAAGTGGCCAAACAAGAAAATGTGAACATCAAGCGCGACTACACAGCATCCATCAACGGCTTCAGCGCTACTCTTACCGCGGACCAAGCCGTTAATCTCGCGAAGAATCCCGGCGTCCTGCTTGTCGCCCCGGACACCCAGTCCGCTCCTGATTACTCCACCACCGATTTCCTCAACCTCAGCGGACCCAACGGGCTCTGGAACACCCAATTCGGCGGCCAGGACCAGGCCGGGAAAGGCACAGTGGTCGGCGTCATCGACACCGGGTACACCCCCTCGAGCAAGTTCTTCGCCGGCGATCCGGTCCAGCCGCTTGTGGGGAACCCCAAAGTCGGCGTCCCGTACCGGACCAGTGACGGCAAGATCGCCATGCTGAAAGCCAACGGAGATACCTTTGTGGGCGAGTGCCAGAAAGGCACCGACACCGGCTCGGCCTACGACGGCAGCGCCTGCAATTCCAAGGTCCTCAGCACCCACTACTTCGCCGATGCCTTCCTGGAATCTGTTCCGCCGGCCCATCGCGCACCGCAGGAACTGATCTCGCCCGTAGACGTCGCGAGCCACGGGACGCACACGGCCAGCACCGCAGCCGGTGACTCCGGAGTGGAGGCGTCCGTGGATGGCCGCAGCTTCGGCCAGACGAGCGGCGTCGCACCGGCGGCCAAGCTCTCGATCTATAAGGTCTGCTGGGAAGACGATGACCCCAACACGGGCGGTTGCTACAGCTCGGCTGCCATCGCGGCGATCGATCAAGCGATCGCCGACGGTGTGGACGTCCTGAACTACTCCATCTCCGGCGCTACGGACACCACCACCGATCCTGTCTCGCTGGCATTCCTTTCCGCCGCTTCGGCCGGCATCTTCGTGGCCGCATCCGCCGGCAACTCCGGCCCGCAGGCCAGTACGGTCAACCACGGCGCACCTTGGATGACTACCGTCGCGGCTACCTCGTTCTCCCAGGAGCTCCAGGGAACGATCGAATTCTCCGACGGCAGCAAGTTCCGCGGGGCCAGCATCATGAACCGCCAAGTGAGCGGGGCCGGCGTCGTACTTTCCGCAAACGCTGCCTCAGGCACCGGCAACGCAGCTCTCTGTGCGCCCGGGTCCCTGGACCCGGCGAAGATCGCGGGCAAGGTAGTGGTGTGTGACCGCGGCGTGGTTGATCGCGTCGCGAAGAGTGCTGAGGTGCTCCGCGGCGGCGGCGTCGGGATGATCCTCGTTAACCTCACCAATTCCTCTTTGGACACGGACAAGCACGCAGTGCCCACCGTCCACGTGAACCCGCCGGCCTCGCAAGCCATCAAGGACAAGGTTGCGGCCAACCCGGGGCTCACTGTTTCACTGGTCGACCACGACACCACGGGGCTTCCGCTTGAGGCGCAGCCGCAGATCGCCGGGTTCTCTTCGCGCGGTCCGCTTCTCGCCACCGATTCGGATCTGCTGAAGCCGGACGTTTCGGCTCCCGGTGTTGCCGTGCTGGCAGGGGTTTCCCCCATTGGCAGCAACGGTGACGAGTACGGATTCATGTCCGGTACGTCCATGGCGTCCCCGCACGTTGCAGGGTTCGGAGCCCTGATCATGGCGAAGAACCCCGCGTGGTCTCCGGCTGCGGTCAAGTCGGCCATGATGACCACCGCGAGTGACGTCAAGCAGGCCGATGGAACCAAGAACAACGATGTTTTCGCCACGGGCGCAGGGGAAATGAACCCGGCCCGCGTGCTCGATCCGGGCTTGGTGTACGACGCCGGAACTGAGGACTACCTGAAATTCATCCAGGGCACCGGCGTCGATCTCGGCCTACCGGGCCTTGGTTCCACGCTGCCGCGCGACATGAACCTTCCGTCGTTCGCCCTCGGAAACCTGGCCGGCAAAATCGAGGTCACGCGTACGGTCACTGCACTGACCCCTGGACTCTACCGGGCTACGGTCGACGTCCCCGGGGTCGACGTCAAAGTCACTCCGTCCGTGCTGAACTTCAACGAAGTCGGCCAGCAGAAGACCTTCAAGGTGACCTTCGAAAACAAGACTGCCGCCCTCGGTACGTTCGCCATGGGATCACTGAAGTGGGAGGGCGCCGATAAGACGGTGGTCTCCCCGATTGCGGTCCGTCCCCAGTCGGTGGTTGCTTCCAAGAGCGCAGCCTTCACGTCCCAGCAAGCAAGCGGCTCGGGGGACATCAACATTGTCTCCGGTTCCGACTCGCCGACGGCCGTGACTATTGACGGCCTCTCGAAGGCTGATTCTTCGGCGGCGCAGCTCACTCCGGGCCCTGTGTCAATGGCAAGCAATGCCTCGAACTTCGTCACGACCGCCACGGTTGCTCCCGGAACGGCTTTTGCGAAGTTCTCGGTGATCTCCGCCGATCCTTCCGCGGATTTCGACCTGTATGTGTTTTCGCCGTCGGGTCAGTTGTTCACAGCCGCCACACCCAGTGCCAGCGAATCGCTCTCCCTCGACAACCCGGAGGCAGGGGATTACACCGTCATCGCGAACCTGTCCGCGAGCCCCGGGAGTCGGGCCACCAAGGCCAGCGTTGATGTCGCCATCCTGGGTGCGAACCAAGGCAACGCGACCGTCACTCCTAATCCGATCCAGCTGAAAAACGGCAAAGCCGGGAAGCTCACGTTTGCGTGGACCAAGCTGACGCCGGGCTCCTACCTCGGCCGGCTCACGTTTGCCGGTACCAGTGCGCCGACTTTCGTCTCTGTGCTGGTCTCGGCGAACGGCAGCGTCTCCGTGGCGCCGCAGGAGGATCAAGAGGGCGATCACGGCAAGGGCAAGCTGAGGAATGAAAGAGAAGAGCAGCCAAACAACGCCACGTGATGTGGCAATGATGGTCTGACGGACACATAACAACAGCGGCCGGCGGGGTACTCCCGCCGGCCGCTGTTGTTATTCTGTGCCTTTTCCGGGCGCGCGTCGTCCTTGTGGGCAGCGCCTCTACCGCTGCGACGCCCGCTCAGCTATATGGCCGAAATCCCCGGCGCTCCCTCTTCGTCAAGCTGGTTGTGAGTCATTCATTAGCTGTTGATTGAAGGAGCCGGCGGTGCCCGTTGATAACAAGGGTTTTACGCGTGAAGAGATCCGTGAGTTCATGCATGAGTATTATTTGCAGCCGCACGGGACGAGGAAGGAGTGGCTTGCCTCGACGCCCATTTCCGACTGGACGTTCCGCAGGTGGCGCAAGATGTTGGTCCAGGGCGATATCGACCGTGGTCTGATTCCGCGGGAGCATGGAGGCATGGCCCCTACAAATCGTGAGCTCTCCGCGTTTGAAAAAGCACGCTCGAAGGAAATGGCTGCCCACCGTGCCGAAGTCGAAAAACTCCAGAAGCGGGTGCAGGAGCTGGAGGATACGAATTCCGCGCTGGGAAAAGCTATCGGGCTCTTGCACGAGTTGAGCGTGCCCGAGCCCGATACAACCCAGACGAGCGCTCAGAAGGATTCGTAGCGGCCGAGAACAGTCTTGTCCTGGCGCTGCATGTGATCACCGGCTCCCAGCGGACAGCGCTCGTGCTTGCGGGCGTGTCGCGCGGGACCTGGCATTACCGGTTCAATCCCCGTCCGGCGGTGCAGGACCCGATCCACCAGGTTGACCGGGCCTACGAATGCCGGATCAGCTCCGCGCATCAGGAGCGGATCCTGGGGTTCATCCTGGCCGGTTGGGGGAAGGGCAACTCTGTTGACCATTCCTTCGCCACAGCCTGGGACGACGGCGTGCTGCTCGCTTCCAACCGCACCTGGTGGCGGATCGCGGCAGGGTACGAGGATCAGCTGGCCCGCCCAACCTTCCCGCGCAAGCGTGGCGGCAAGCGGGGTTCCGCTCAGAAGCCGGTGCTCAAGGCGACCGGACCTTGCCAGGTCTGGTCCTGGGACATCTCCGACGTCTATTCCAAGTGGCAGGGGAAGGTTTTCAAGGTGTACTCCATCATGGACATCTTCTCCCGGGAGATCGTCGGCTGGCGGGTGGAGGAACGCGAGTCCGACCACCTCGCCGCGGACATGTTCGAGACAGCCATCGCCCGGCACGGCGCCCCGGACATCGTGCATGCCGATTCAGGCCCGGCCATGAAATCAAACCTGCTCCGTGAGACCCTCACCGCCCACGGTGTGGAACTGTCCCATAACCGCCCGTACGTCTCCAACGACAATCCCTTCTCGGAGTCAGGGTTTCGCACGATGAAATACCGGCCCGGCTACCCCCGCACCTTTGACGATCTCGAGGCCGCGAGGGAGTACCTCACCGGCTATGTGCACTGGTACAGCACCGATCACAAACACTCCGGCATCGCACTGTTCTCACCCTCACAAGTCCACAACGGCTCGTGGAAAGAACTCTGGGACAAACGAGACAAAGTCCACCAGGACTACTACGAACGACACCCAGAAAGATTCCGCCAACGACCCACCACACCGGCCCCCGCCCAACACGTCGGGATCAACCTGCCCGAGACCAAAACACCCCAAAAACTAGCCCAGTGACTCCACACAGCTTGACAATTTTCGGCTCGCTCACTTTTGAGTCCAATCGACGGGGACTCCTGGGGATTTGTGATGGAGGGTTGGGTGGGGTGGGGGAGATTTGTGATGGAGGGTCAGATGTTTCCCGTGGATCCAGCCACCCCGCCGAGGAGCGCGGCCATGGTGCGCCATCGGGCGATCTCGCAACCGTCCGTCCGGCTGAAGCGGCTGCTGACCTCCCGTCCGCGGAACCGGCCGGTCACCACGGCCACCTGCGGACCGCCGTATTGCTGGGTGCAAATCCGGTCCGGCCGTGGGATCGGAAAGAAGATCTCTTCGCCGAATTGCTCGACGGCGGCAAGCGCCGCGCGGGGGTCCGGAAGGGTTGAGCCCTGGGAGACTTCGCCGCCGGAGCCGAGCAGGACGAACTCGTGTTCCACGGCGCCGGGTGCCTCCGTCAACGTGACGGTGAGTTCGACGTCGTACTTTCCCTTGTTTGAAGTCATGGTTTTCCTTTGTGAGACTGGGCCGGCCCAAGGAGCTCCAGCAGCGGCTCCACTTTCTCCAGGACCCTTGCGCGGAGTGCTTGGGCCTCGGCGGCAAATGCCCTCTGATATTCAACGTACTCGGCTTTGCCTTGCGGTGTCTCGATCCTGATGGCCGGGTAGCCCCATTCTTCAAGATCGTAGGGTGAGGCCTGCATGTCCATGGTCCGGATCCGCCAGGACAGTTCGAAGCAGTCCATCACCAGCTCGCTCGGGAGGGCCGGTGCCAGTTTGTATGCCCATTTGTAGAGGTCCATGTTGGCGTGCAGGCATCCGGGTTGCTCCATGGTGCGTTGCTTGTCCCGTGTGGGGGTGAGCTCGTTGAGCGGGATGGCGTCCGGGGTGTAGAAACGGAAAGCGTCGAAGTGCGAGCAGCGGATCCGGTTGTCTTCCACCACGGCGTCCGTGCCTTCGGAGCCGAGCCGCAGCTTGAGGTATTCGTGACGCAGCTCGAACTTGTCCTGGCGGTAGACCATGGCCCATTCGTGCAGCCCGAAGCAGCCAAACTGGGCGGGCCGCGCGACGGTGCCCGCGAGGATGATGCCGGCGAAGCGGACGGCCTCGGTGCGGTCGGCCACGAACTGTCCGCGATCGAAGGTGACTGCGACGGTACCGGCGGTGAGGCCGGCGGCCGCCAGCGCGCCGTCGTCGAGTGCTCGGTAGTACTTCCACCCGGCCCGTTCTGCCGCCTTGGGGCCGGACAGGACGACGCCGTCTCCGGGGTGCCAGCGCAGCAGCTGGCCGGGCTTCTGGGCTCTTCACGGTTCGTGGTGATTGTTCTGCCGTGATGGATGTTCATGCCGCTGTTTTGGCGGCACTGCGCAACAGGATACGCGTTTTGTAGTTGCGTGCGTTGGTGAATCCCCGGCCTGTCCGTTTGATGTGTTTGATGGCTGTGTTGTTGGCTTCTACTTTCGCGGTGGTCGCACCGGTGACAATGAGGACTTCGATTTCTTTCCACCACCGGCAGATCGTGCGCCAGAGCCGGTTCGTTTCCGGCTGCGCGGCTCGTTCGACCAGTTCCTTCAGGTGGTCTTTCGCCGCGGCCGCGTCGGCAAGAGACCCGGTGGCGAGCAGCGTCCGGAGCTGTTCTTTGACCAACCACGCAGTCTGCAGCTTCCCGGTGGCGTCGTCGGTGGCGAACACGGTGCTGAGTCTTTTCCGTGCCCGGTCCGAGAGCGTGTCGGCGCCGCGCAAGAGCAGCCGTCGGTTGGCCCAGACCGGATCGATGGAGCGTCCCCGCCGGCCGTGGACCTGGTGGGTGAGTCGTTGCCGGACTTCGGTGAGCATGTCGTTGCCGAGCTTGACCAAATGGAACGCGTCGACCGAGATTGCTGTGCGCGGGAGCCACATCCGCAGTGCCTTGCGGAAAGCCGCTGACGGGTCGATCGCGACGACCTGCACCCCCAGACGCCACTGCAGCGGCCGGGCGAACAGCCAGTCCCCGACGCCCTCACTGTCACGCCCGTCCACGATCCCGAGCACTTGTCCGCTGTCCAGATCGACAATAGTCGTCATCCAGGGTTCGTACCGTTTCCAGGCGTTCGTTTCGGGATCCCGGAAGAACCGCACGGACCGGTAGCGGTGTTCATCGATGCCGAGCATCCGTGGCGCCAGGCCGTCGACATCGGGCAGTGTCAGCGCCGCGGAATCCAGGGCCCGCTGGACCAGCCACCATGAGACGCCGAACGATGCGGCCGCTTCCGCGGCGGCCCTTCCGGATCCAATGACGGCGGACACGAGGGCATCGCGAAGCCGGCGGGTGGACCGGGCGCGGCGCGGCACCTGGGCAGTCTCCTCCGCGAACGTCCGCCGCGGGCACAGATACTCATCGCAGAAGAATCTCCGCTTGGACCAGATCACTTCGACCGGGCCGGCCACAGGGATGTCACGCAGGCGTTGGGGCCGGCGTGAATGCACGCGGGTACTGATGACGCCACAGCACGGGCACCCGGCCTCGGCCGTGGCTTCGACGCGGACCCGCCGCTGCCCGAAAGCGAGGACCTCAGTATCGGTGACGCGGTAGTCGGGCAGATTGAACAGGGCGGTGGCAGCATCGGGGCGCGGGGAAGTAGGCTCGATCAAGGCTCGTAGCTCCTGACTCTTGATGAATGCGTAGAGAACATCCATCACAGCAGGGCTACGAGCCCTTCAGCTCTCAAGACACGGAATCCGTTTCACCACGAACCACGGAGAGCCGGCTTCTGGGTGTAATAGGTGAAGAGGAAATCTTCAACGGGATGCTTCTCGCCAGCGGAGCGGCGGGCAAGGTATGGCTTGGCATAGCGCTCGACGCGTTCGTGGTGGGCAGCCTCGAGCGCGAGCCATGTCTCTTGCGGGAGGTGCCTTGGCCTAGGCTCCAGCACCGCTCGAACCTAGGATGTCGGCGACGGCGGCCCATGCCGCGATTTCGCAACCGTCAGTGAGTTTGTACGAGGATGCGACGCCCACGCCATCCACCGTCCCCGTGACTGTTGCCGTCTGGGGTCCGCCGTAGCGCTGGTCGCAGACTTGCTCGCTGGGGCGCGGCGGCCGCATGAGGAGCTTGGGGTTCTTCTTCAACGCCGCGCACGCTGCGGCTGCCGTGGGGTGGTGGCTCTCTGCGGCGGGCACGCCGTTGGTGCAAACGAGCGTGTAGCTTTCTGGCGCCGCCGTGGGGGAAAGCTTGACGATGATGGAAAGTTCGGCGTCTCCGCGGCCCGGCGTGCTGGGTGCGCCCGGCAACGGTCCGGTAGGACTGCCCGACGGCGTGGAGGAAGCGCTGCTGCCAGGGGCCGGACTGCTGGGCGAACCGCCTCCGGGACCCGGCGTGCAGGCAGCGAGCCCGGCGACGGCGAGGACGGCCAGCACTGACCGGACTATTCGCAGGCGCATGGGTTCTCCTTGATTTATGCCAGTTTATCGCCCGTGCCGGCAGCCGGGTGCTGGGTGGCCTCGATGAGCCCGGTCATGGCCCGATGTAGTTCTGCCACCTCGGCCCGCGTGAGGTGGAGTCGCTCCATGATGGTTCCCGGCACAGCCACCGCCTGCTGCCTGAGGGCGGCCCCGGGTTCGGTCAGTGTGATGGCGAGGGCCCGTTCGTTTCCATGGATGCGATTGCGGGTCACGTAGCCCGCTTCCTCAAGCCGGCGCAGGATAGGCGAGAGGGTCGCCGGCTCGTGCAGGAGAGCTTCGCTGATGTCCTTGAGTGTCCGCGGGCTGCGTTCCCAAAGGGCCAGCATCACGAGATATTGCGGGTGCGTCAGTCCCATTTTTTCGAGCACCGGCTTATAGACACCCACTACGCTCCGCGACGCGACGGTCAGGGCGAAGCACAACTGACGCTCCAGCAATAGCTCGTCGTCACGCTGCGCGGTGGATTCACGTGGGATGGGTGCGCCTGTGTCGGCCATGGCTTGCTCCATTCTGCGTCGGGCGGTCGGGTACCCGGACGATAGTTAGTACACTAATTGTTAGTGTACTCTTAAAGCACAACATCCTTTGAGAGAAGGTAGACCAGGTGGCCAAAGAGACCATGACCCAGAGATTCATGCGTGCGACCGGCAGGCTGCGGATCATTTTCGGACCGGCCCACAGCAGTTCCCTGGACCACGAAATGACCGAGGAAAACCAGCGGCTCCTCAAGCAGCGCCAGGCTGAAGCGCAACAATGGGAGACCATCCGCCGGCCGGACGGCAGCACCTATGTGGTCCCCAGGAACCCCGAGGACAAGTCCCTGCGCTAAAGGCCTTCAACGGGCCCGGCCGGGGTGGGCCCACGGGTCCTTTTGGGGGTTCGGGGCGTAAAATTGCCTCACTGGAACCACTCAGGTCCAACCGCACGGCTGGACCTCGCAGCGGGGAAGGAGGTGGGAATTGTGGGACATGCACTCGATAGCTTTATGAAGGTGACTGATCGACTGCGTTTCTGGTTCGGCCCGGCGACGCGGGGCGACATTGATACGCCTGTAGTCCACAAGCATGACGACTTCGAGACGGCGTCGGAGGAGGAGCTCGGGCATTTCGTCGTCGAATCAGATGACCAGGGGCACCATTACGGAATCCGCAAGGAAGGCGCCTAAGGCCGCGTTGCGTCAACACCGCCGTAGGGGAGGCCGCTCGTTTCGGCCAGTTAGCTTCCACTGAGCGGGAATATTCCGTTGCGGCGGTCGTGAACCAAGGAGGATGGTTGCAGCATGACCAAGTTGCTGCCTGCTGCAAACCATTACGGCCAGGATGTCTCGGCCGGCATCGAAGCGGAACCCGACGGTGTTATTCCCTTGGATCCGGGTCTCGTTGCCGTCTGGGAGCTGGCTGCTCCGTTGTTGCGTGTCCGCAACAACGACGCACACACTTTGTATGCACTGGGTCTCGCTTATGCCTTGCTGGAATCGCACCCCGAGGCCGACGCTGCTGTGGTCCTTCCTGCCCTGATGCTGCACGACGTCGGATGGTCTCAGGTGCCGCCGGACGAGGTTCTGGAGGCGATTGCACCGGGTGGCGGAAGGCCGGACCTTGTCCTCCTCCATGAAAAAGAAGGCGCGCGGCTGGCAGCCGGAATCCTGGCGGCGACAGGCTATGACCCCGCGAAAGTACCTGCGATCCTGGCGATCATCGACGGTCACGACTCCCGGCGCGAGGCGCTCTCGATCGAGGACGCAATCGTCAAGGACTCGGACAAGACATGGCGGCTCAGCCCGCACGGCATCGACACCGTCATGGACTGGTTCGGGCTGGACCGAGGCCGTGCCCTGCGCCTCTGCAGCCAGAGAGTCCTCGGCCACCTCTTCACGAAGGAAGCGAACACCATAGCCCACGCACTGACCGCACTGGAATCAGTCACGCTGTGGCCGCAGCGGCGAGAGCTCCTGACCGCAGACTAGACTCTGACCCGGGTGGCCGGATGCCGGATGCCGGTTGTATTGGGCCCACGCGGACAAAGGAGGTCACGATGGCGGGCGGCAGCCGCGAACCCGGCAGGACGGTGACCTCGAAGGTTCTGGCCATCCTGGAGGCCTTCGAAAAGTCCCGAGGCGCTCTGAGCCTGACGGACATCGCCGAGAAATCCGGGCTCCCGCTGAGCACGGCGCACCGTTTGGTCAACGAACTCACCGACTGGGGCTTCCTCTCCCGCGAACCCAACGGCCGTTACCAGCTGGGCATACGGCTCTGGGAGCTTGCCCAGAATACCGGCCGCCAGCTTCGCGACGCGGCCCGGCCTTACGTCCAGGATCTTTTCTCCCTCACCGGGGAAACCGCCCATCTGGCCGTCCGGGCCGGCTACGAAGTGCTGTACATCGACCGCGTCTACGGGTCAAAGCGCGTTCCACGCGCCTCGCGTGTGGGAGGGCGGCTGCCGATGCACGCGACCGCCGTCGGGAAGGTGATCCTCGCTTTCGAGGAGGACTGGGTCCGCGACGCATACCTCAACCGGCAACTCGACCGGCAAACCGCGCATACCCACGTTGACCCCAGGAAACTGTCCGCTGAACTTACGCAGATCCGAGAGCAGGGTTACGCCACCACAGTCGAGGAAGTTCGGCTGGGTTCCTGCTCTATCGCCGTTCCGGTTTTCCACACCGGCAGGATCGGCGCCGCGATTGGTCTGGTGCTGCCCACCAACCAAGCCGGCACGATGACCCGGCATTTGCCGGTTCTGAAGGGTATCTCCTCGCAGATCGAGCGCGCCACGGCCCGGATACCGCTGGAGACGCTACTCGGCAGTCACATCGGGGGAACGAGCTGAGGGTGATCCCCGCGCAGCAAAGGGCGGTTGCTTAACCGACTTCCGTCCAGCGGAAGCAATCCCTGCCTTATCGCGGTGATGGGGGCCACACTGGTGAATAAGAACCCGCGGCATGCAGTGGCGCTGCCGGCGGGACCGAAACCAAGGAGCCCAGATGTCATCGTCGACTGAAACGGCCGGCCGCTGTCCCTTTGGCCATGGCGCCGAAGCCCCCGCCGGGCACCACGGCTACGAGCCGTTCCAAATGAAGAATCCATTCCCCGCTTACGCCGAACTCCGGGCCGAGCAGCCCGTCATGTTCGACGAGCGGACGGGACTCTATGTTGTCTCCCGCTATGACGACATCAAGGCAGTGTTCGAAGACTGGGAGACTTTCTCCAGCGAAAACGCCCAGGCCCCCGTCCGCGAACGCGGCGCCGCCGCGAAGAAGATCATGGACGACGGCGGGTTCACCGCCTACTCGGGTCTTTCCGCACGCATCCCCCCGGAGCACACCCGCATCCGCGCCATCGTCCAGAAGGCCTTCACGCCCCGCCGCTACAAGGCCCTTGAGCCCTTCATCCGGCAGAACGTCGTCGAGCTGCTCGAAACCATGCTCGCGCGTCCGGAACACCGCGGCGACATGGTCAAGGACCTTGCCTATGACGTCCCCACCATCACCATCCTGACCCTGATCGGCGCCGACGTCTCCCAGGTGGACACCTTCAAGCGCTGGAGCGATTCCCGGGCAGCGATGACTTGGGGCGACCTCAGCGACGAGGAGCAGATCCCGCACGCCCACAACCTCGTGGAGTACTGGCAGGAATGCCTGCGCCTGGTGCAGGTGGCTCATGACGACGGCGGCGACAACCTCACCGCGGACCTGGTCAAGTCGCAGCAGGACGGCGCCGAAATTTCCGACCACGAGATCGCCTCGGTCCTCTACAGCTTGCTCTTCGCCGGCCACGAGACCACTACCACCTTGATCTCCAACGCCCTCCGCGAACTTTTGGCCCGCCCCGCGCAGTGGCGGACGCTTGTGGAGGATCCCAAGAAGATCCCCGCCGCCATCGACGAGGTCCTGCGCTACGCCGGTTCGATTGTCGGCTGGCGCCGCAAGGCCCTGAAGGACACCGAAGTCGGCGGCGTCGCCATCGAAAAAGGCGCCCAGCTGTTGCTTCTGATGGGTTCAGCCAACCGCGACGACACGAAGTTCGACGCCGGCGAGGACTTTGACATCACCCGCCCCAACGCCCGCGAGCACCTCTCCTTCGGGTTCGGTATCCACTACTGCCTGGGGAACATGCTCGCCAAGCTCCAAGCAAGAATCGCACTCGAGGAAGTGGCCCGGCTTGCCCCGGAGCTGCAGCTGGAGAACCCGGAGGAGATCACCTTCCGCGAGAACCTCTCCTTCCGAGTTCCCGAGACCGTCCCCGTCAGCTGGAAGGCCTGAGAAATATGCACAGCAACGAATACATCCAGTTCTTCGACGGCGGCATTGAACCGAAGCTCGAAAACCTCGGCGGCAAGGGCGCCTCGCTGGTCACCATGACCTCCGCCGGTATGCCCGTCCCGCCCGGCTTCGTGGTCACCACCGCCCAGTTCGACGCCTTCATGGAGGAAGCCGGTATCACCCGGGACATCCACCAGCTTCTCGCCGGGCTGGACCCCGAGGACATGGGCCAGGTGGACAAGGTCTCCGCCGCCATCCGCGAGGACATCCGCTCGCGCTCGGTGCCGCAGGCGCTGCGCGAACTCACCATCACCGCGTACGAGTCCCTGATGTCCCGCTTCGAGGCCCCGGTCCCGGTAGCCGTCCGCTCCAGCGCCACCGCCGAGGACCTCCCGGATGCCTCCTTCGCCGGCCAGCAAGACACCTATCTCTGGCTCGACGGCGTCAAGGCCGTCACTGAACACATCCGCCAGTGCTGGGCTTCCTTATTCACTTCCCGCGCCATCATCTACCGGCTCAAGAACAACATTCCCAACGAAGGCCTATCGATGGCCGTGGTGGTGCAGAAGATGGTCAACGCCCGCGTCTCCGGCGTCGCCATCACCATGGACCCCACCAATGGCGACCGCTCCAAGATCACCATCGACTCTTCCTACGGGGTGGGGGAGATGGTGGTGTCCGGCCAGGTCACGCCGGACAACATCATGCTGGACAAGGTCACACTGACCGTCGTCTCCGAACACCTCGGCGACAAGCACGCCGAACTCGTCCCGGACCCCGGCGCCGGCCGTCTGGTGGAGCGGGAGGTCGACGCCGAACGCCGCGGCCGCCGCAGCCTCACCGATGCCGAGCTCACCGCCGTTGCGCAGATGGCCAAGCGGGCCGAGAAGCATTACAAATGCCCGCAGGACATCGAGTGGGCCCTCGACGCGGATCTGCCCGACGGCGAGAACCTGCTCCTCCTGCAGTCCAGGCCGGAAACCGTGCACTCCGCCAAGCCGACGGCGGTCCGGCAGACCGTCCAGACCCCGCCAAGTGCGGGCGGCTACTTCAGCGGGCTGAGCCACGCAACGTCTGCCACGACGCCACCGGGTGGCACAGCGCCGGCCGCCACGCCGTCGTCCCCTTCAGCTTTCAGCCTCGGCAGCATCACCGCGTCCCTGCTGAAGCCCTCCTTCTGAAAAAGTTTGACCCGCTAGTCCGCTCCATCACCCAGGCTCACCGCCGAGCCCGTATTGAAAGGACCGCCATGTCCCTGAAGTCCTTCCCCAAACCCTCCGAGCTTCCGGTTCCTGCCGGCGCCGAGGGGTGGGAAAAGATCTACCCGTATTACCTGGTCTTCCAGGACAAGCTCAAGGAGCAGGAGGACGCCAAGTTCTGGTTTTGCGACAGCCAGCACTGGCCCACCGTGTTCAAGCCCTTCGAGACGATCGGCGGCGAGTTCGCGGTCAAATGCCTGGGCCAGTACAACGCCCGGCACTTGATGATCCCCAACGCCAACGGCATCGAGTTCCGCATCCACTTGGGCTACCTCTACATGTCGCCCATCCCGGTCCCCGAGGACCAGATCGCCGCCCGCGTGCCGTTGTTCGAACAGCGGGTGGGTCACTACTTCCAGAACTGGGAGCAGCTCCTCAAGCAGTGGCATGTCAAGGTCAAGGGCACCATCGACGAGATGGAAACCATTTCCTTCCCGAAGCTCCCGGAGATTGTTCCCATGGAGGATATCCTCTCCGGCAAGGGCAAGGACGGTTCCGAGCAGCTGCTGGAAAGCTACGACCGGCTGATTCAGCTGGCCTACCAGAACTGGCAGTACCACTTCGAGTTCCTCAATCTCGGCTACATCGCCTACCTTGACTTCTTCAACTTCTGCAAGCAGGTCTTTCCCAACATCCCGGACCAGTCCATCGCCACCATGGTGCAGGGTGTGGACATGGAGCTCTTCCGCCCGGATGACGAGCTCAAGCAACTCGCCAAGCTCGCCGTCGAACTGGGACTCCAGGCTCACTTCAGCAACACGGACGACGTCGATGCGACCCTGGGTGCGATTGCCGCCGCCCCGGGCGGGGACCGCTGGACGGCCCAGTACGAGGGCGCGAAGGACCCTTGGTTCAACTTCACCGTGGGCAACGGCTTCTACGGCCACGACAAGTACTGGAACGAACACCAGGAAATCCCGCTGGGCTACATCGCCGACTACATCCGGCGCGTGGACGAAGGCCAGGAAATCATGCGCCCGGTCGAGGCCCTGATCACCGAACGCGACCGCATCATCGAGGAATACCGTGAGCTGCTGGAAGGCGAAAACCAGGCCCTCTTCGATGCCAAGCGCGGACTCGCCGCAACCGCGTACCCGTACGTGGAGAACCACAACTTCTACATCGAGCACTGGACCATGGGCGTCTTCTGGCGCAAGATCCGCGAGCTGTCCCGGATGATGCAGGCCGAGGGCTTCTGGGTGGAGCCGGATGACCTGCTGTACCTGGGCCGCAACGAGGTCCGCGACGCGCTCTTCGACCTCGTGACCGGCTGGGGCGTCGGCGCCAAGCCGATCGGCCCGGACTACTGGCCTGAAGAGATTGAACGCCGCCGCGGGATCGTGGACGCGCTCAAGACCGCCCGCCCGGCCCCGGCGCTGAACACGCCGCCGGAATCCATCACCGAGCCCTTCACCCGGATGCTGTGGGGCATCACCACCGAGCAGGTCCAGCAGTGGCTGGGTGCCGGGGAAGCGGTGGAAGGCGGCGGGCTGCGCGGCATGGCCGCCTCGCCCGGCGTCGTCGAAGGCCTCGCCCGCGTCGTCACCGACGCGGACCAGCTGTCCGAAGTGCAGCAGGGCGAGATTCTCGTCGCCACGGTCACGGCGCCGTCCTGGGGGCCGATCTTCGGCAAGATCAAGGCCACCGTTACTGACATCGGCGGCATGATGAGTCACGCGGCCATCGTCTGCCGCGAGTACGGCCTCCCGGCTGTGACCGGGACGGGCTCGGCCTCGACCACGATCAAGACCGGGCAGCGGCTCCGGGTGGACGGCACCAAAGGCACGGTCCAGATCCTCGACGACGAAGCCGAGCTGGAGGTCGCCGGGCCCGGCGCCCACGCGCACAGCCACAGCCATGTCTGACGTGAATATGCCAGCTGCAGAAGATGAGAGTCCGGGCCAGCGGGCCCGGACCGTCCTGATCACCGGTGCCGCCGGCGGCCTGGGCCGGGCGTTCGCGCTCGGCTTCGGCCGCCGCGGCTACCGCGTGGCGGTGGCGGACGTGAACCTCGCCGGCGCGGAGGAAACCGCGAAGCTGGTCCGCGAAACCGGGGTTGACGCGGCCGCCTTCCATGCGGACGTCACGAGCGTGGACTCCACCGAGTCACTGGCGAAAAGCTGCGCGGACTTCGGCAACGGGAGCATCGACGTCGTACTCAACAACGCCGCCGTGTACGCGGGGGTGACACGCAGCCCGTTCGAGGACATCGATCCGGCCGAATGGGATCTGGTGATGAACGTCAACCTCAAGGGACCGTGGCTGGTCACCCGGGCCGCCAGTCCGTATCTGCGCGAGGGCGGGCGCGTCATCAACCTCTCCAGCGCCACCATCTTCAGCGGCTCGGAACAGTGGCTGCACTACGTCGCCTCCAAGGGCGGCGTGGTGGCCATGACCCGGGTCATGGCGAAAGAACTGGGCCGGCGGGGGATCACTGTCAACGCGATTGCCCCCGGCTTCACCCTCACCGAGGCCAGCTACGGGCTCATGGAAAACGCCGAGAATTACGGTGTGGACCGCGGCGCCATCAAGCGGGCAAGCCAGCCGGAAGACATCGTGGGCGCCGCACTCTTCCTGGCCGGTCCGGATAGTTCCTACTACACCGGCCAGACCATGGTGGTCGACGGCGGCCGCCAGTTCATCTGACCGCCGGTCCAATTTTTCAACCGACTTTCAACCCTCAAGGAGGACCAATGCCAACGGTTCATTTCACCGACGCCGAGGGCGCTGTCCGGGATGTCCAGGGCAACACTGGCGACTCGGTCATGGAAACCGCCGTGCGCAACGGTGTCCCAGGCATCGTGGCCGAATGCGGCGGCTCGCTGTCCTGCGCCACCTGCCACGTCTTCGTCCGCGAGGACTGCCTGGCCCAGCTCCCGCCGATGGAAGACATGGAAGACGAGATGCTCTATGGCACCGCCGTGGACCGCGAAGACAACTCACGGCTGTCCTGCCAAGTCCGTCTCACCGACGAGCTCGAGCTGTTCGTCACCACCCCGGAAACCCAGGTGTAACCATGAGCACTAATATCGTCGCCGAACAGAGCTCCGCCGCGGCGGCTGAACAGAGCAACACCGCAGCCGCGTTGGGCAAGCAGAGCCGCACCGGCCTGCTGATCATCGGCGCGAGCCAGTCCGGCGTCCAGCTTGCCGTCTCGCTCCGCGCGCTCGGCTTCGCCGAGCACATCACCCTGCTTGGCGACGAAGACCACCGACCCTACCAGCGCCCGGCCCTGTCGAAGGAGTTTCTCCAGGGCACCGTGGAAAGCGAATCTCTGATTTTCCGCTCCAACGAGTATTGGGCCGAACACAACGTGGACTTGGTCAAGGGCGAATACATCGTCCGGATCGACAAGGAGGCCGACGGCTCCGGGGTGGCCCATTCTTCCTCGGGCAAACAATTCCCCTTCAAACGGCTCGCCCTCACCGTCGGTGCCCGTGCCCGGAAGCTGGAGATCGAGGGCGCGGACCTCGACGGCGTGCTGTATCTGCGCAACGCCGACGACGCCTTGGCGCTCAAAGCCCGGGTAGCGGACGCGCAGGATGTGGTGGTGATCGGCGGCGGATTCATCGGCCTCGAAGCCGCGTCCAGCCTGCAGAAAATGGGCAAAAACGTCACCGTGCTCGAGTTCGGTCCCCGGCTCGTGGGGCGCGCCGTCGGCGAGGAAACGGCCGAGTACTTCCTGCAGGCGCACCGCGCCCGCGGCCTGGACATCCGACTCAACACGAGTGCCGCGCGCTTCATTCCGAACGCCGACGGCGGCAAGGAACAGACGTCAGTCGCCGCCGTCGAGCTTAAGGACGGCACTGTGCTGCCAGCGCAGATTGTGCTGATAGGTATCGGCGTGATCCCCAACACGGGACTTGCCGAGCAGCTGGGCCTGGTCGTGGACAACGGCGTGGTGGTGGACCGGTTCGCGCTGGCTTCGGACGGCACCACGGTAGCGGTGGGGGATGTCGCCAACATGCCCAACCCCGTGCCAGGTTCGGGGCCGGGGGATCGGATCCGGCTGGAGAGCGTGAACAACGCCATCGAACATGCCAAAGTGGCCGCTTACTCGCTCACAGGCAGACGCGAGGAATACGCCGGAATCCCGTGGTTTTGGTCCAACCAAGCCGACCTCAAGCTGCAGATCGCGGGGCTGTGCAACGGCTTCGACCAGACGGTGCTCCGGCGCGATAAGGAACGCGGCAAATTCACCGTCCTCTACTACCGCCAGGGCCAGGTCATTGCCGCTGACTGTGTCAATGCGCCGCTGGATTTCATGGCGGTAAAGAACGCCTTGGCCAAGGGCCAGAACATCCCGGCCGGCGCTGCAGCGGACCCCGCCACGCAACTCAAGACCATCACCACGGGCAGCTAACTGTACTCGGACAGCAGCTTGGCCCACCTGAAGGAGCATTATGAGCACCCCCAAGACTCCGGTCGCCTCGCCGGGCGCCATCGCTGAATCGGATGTGGCGGCCGAAGCCTTCGCTGCGGAGTACAGCGTTCGGCCCGTTCCCGCCGCCGGCCCGGTAGACACCACCGCCATCTGCAACACCCCCGCTGCCGTTGGAGAGCTCGACGAGCTGTGGAAGACCGTTGTCCAGGAAACCCGGACCCGCGGCAACGATATCCACCTGCCCATCTCCCTGGCATACGCCGAACGGCTGTGCCGGGCGTACCCCGACGCTGACGCCGAACTGGTTCGCGTGGCCACCCTGCTGCACGACACCGGATGGGCCCATGTGGATGAATCCCGCATCATCTCCGAGGGCTTCACTGGCGACTGGCGGAAAGCTGCCATCCGCTACGAGCACGAGCAAGAGGGCTGCAACGTGGCGCGGAGGGTGCTGCCCGGTCTGGGCTATTCAGCAGAGTTCGTGGAACGCGTCTGTCAAATCATCGACGGCCATGACACCCGGCCGGTGGCCCGGTCCCTGGAGGATGCTTTGATGCGCGACGCCGACAGACTGTGGCGTTTCGACCGCGCCGGGATCTCGCTGGCATCATCCTGGTTCGGGATGGACCCGGCCACCTACACTGACCGGCTCGCCGCCGAAATCGTGCCCGAACTCATCACCCAGGCCGCCGTGGACATGGCGACGGCCGACCTCAACCGGTCCAACGCCCTGCTCAAGACGGGAGTCATCCGATGACCTCTGCCACCCATCCTTCTCCTGCCTTGCTTGCGCGCACGGAGCTGAACCTGCCGCACACGCATGTGGACACCATCTTCGTCGACGGCGCATGGCAACCTTCGCGCGGCATCGGCCGGAACCCGGTCACCGACCCGGCCACGGGCGAAGTCTGGGGCTCGGTACCGGACGGCACGCCGGAAGACGTGGACGCCGCCGTCGGCTCCGCCCAGCGCGCCTTTCAAGGCGATTGGCCCAGGCTGGCCGCGTCAGAGCGGGCTGCGTACCTGATCCGGATTGCCGAGGAAGTGGAGAAACGGGCCGAGGAGCTGTCCCTGACCAACTCCCGCGAAAACGGCTCGCCGGTGGCCGAATCCGCCGGCGCTGCGGCCAACGCGGCCGGTATCTTCCGCTATTTCGCAACCCTCGCCGACTACCTCGAGCGGGAGGACGTGCGCCCCTTCCCGCGCGGCGGCGGCGAATCCGTGGTCCGGCGCGACCCGCTGGGAGTGTGCGCGTTGATCGCGCCCTGGAACTTCCCCATCAACCTGGTGATCATCAAGTTGGCACCGGCACTGCTGGCCGGTTGCACAGTGGTGATCAAACCGGCGTCGCCCACCCCGCTGTCCATCCGCGTCATCATTGACGCCGTAGCCGCCGCCGGCGTCCCTGCCGGCGTGGTCAATCTCGTCACCGGCTCCGGCAGGCTCGGCGACGTGTTGGTGAAGCACCCCGGCGTGGACAAGGTGGCCTTCACAGGCTCCACCCCGGTGGGCCGGAAGATCGCCGCCGCCTGCGGAGAGCTGCTGCGCCCCGTCACTCTGGAACTCGGCGGGAAGTCGAGCGCGATTGTGCTGCCGGACGCGGACCTGGACGCCATGTCCAAGGTCCTGATCCGCTCCTCCATGCGCAACACCGGACAGACCTGCTACATCTCCACCCGGATCCTGGCCCCCGCCAGCCGCTACGACGAGGTGGTGGACATGGTCACTGCCACGATCGCTGCCGGCAAGCAGGGGGACCCGCTGGATCCCGGGACGGTGTTCGGCCCCTGCGCCACGGAATCGCAATACCGCACCGTTCTGGAATACGTCGAATCGGGGCTGGCCGAAGGCGCCCGCGCCACCACCGGCGGGCGGGCCGCATCGTTGGGGGGCGGACTGGAGAACGGCTACTTTGTCGAGCCCACCGTATTCGCGGACGTGACCCCGGAAATGCGGATCTCCCGCGAGGAGATCTTCGGTCCGGTCATCACCATCCTGAAATACGAAACCGTTGACGAGGCAGTTGCCTTGGCCAACAACACCGAGTTCGGCCTGGGCGGCCTCGTGTTCGGGCATGACCCGGAGGCTGCGCTGGCCGTCGCGGACCGGATGGACACCGGCTCCGTGGGCATCAACTTCTTCGCCTCCAACCATGCCGCGCCCTTCGGCGGCCGCCACGACTCCGGACTCGGCACCGAATACGGCATCGAGGGCCTGAACGCCTACCTCAGCTACAAGTCGATCCACCGACGTCCGTAGCGCAGCGGACCGCGTCCGCGAGGGCCGTTTTCACGAGTCGCCCCACGAAACCGCAAACGCTCGGCCGGATACCCGGCCGAGCGTTTGCGTGATGTGTTGATAACTACGTAGCCTAGCGGCCGGTGCCACCGTAGACGGTTGCCTCGGCGTCGCCGTCGAGCTCGAATGCCTTGTGGATGGCGCGAACGGCGTCATCGAGCAGGTCGGCATGGGTGACCACGGAGATGCGGATCTCCGAGGTGGAAATCATGTTGATGTTGATGCCGGCGTCGGAGAGCGCTTTGAAGAACGTCGCCGAAACTCCCGGGTGCGAACGCATGCCGGCGCCGATCAGGGAAAGCTTGCCGACGTTTTCGTTGTATTCGATGGCTTCGAAGCCGATCTCAGGCTGTGCCGCACGGAGCGCGACGAGGGCGTCGGCGCCTTCCACGATGGGCAGGGTGAAGGAAATGTCCGTACGCCCGGTGCCGTGGGTGGACACGTTCTGAACGATCATGTCGATGTTCGAGTGTGCCTTGGCGATGACCTGGAAAATCGCGGCGGCCTTGCCGGGGATATCCGGTACGCCCACCACTGTGACCTTGGCTTCTGAACGGTCGTGTGCAACGCCGGAGATGATTGGCTGCTCCAAGGCAACTCCCTCTTGAATCGTGATCTTGTCATCGGCGCTGGGTAGGACCCAGGTGCCTTCGTTCTGGCTGAATGAGGAACGGACGTGCAGGGGCACCCCGAAGCGGCGGGCGTACTCCACGCAACGCAAGTGCAGGATCTTGGCACCCGAAGCTGCCAACTCGAGCATTTCCTCGCTGGAGATACGGTCGATCTTCTGGGCTGTCGAAACCACGCGCGGGTCCGCCGTGTAGATGCCGTCCACATCCGTGTAGATCTCGCAGACATCCGCTTCAAGCGCAGCGGCCAGAGCCACCGCAGTAGTGTCCGAACCGCCGCGGCCAAGGGTGGTGATCTCATTGGTGTTGTGGCTCATGCCTTGGAAACCGGCCACGATGGCGATGTGGCCCTTGTCCAACGCAGTGCGGATGCGGTGCGGGTCGACGTCGATAATGCGCGCCTTGCCGTGGATGCCGTCCGTGATCATGCCGGCCTGCGAGCCGGTGAACGACTGGGCCGAGGCACCGAACTTGTTAATGGCCATGGCGAGCAGAGCCATGGAAATGCGCTCGCCCGCGGAGAGGAGCATGTCCATCTCACGAGCGGGAGCGGAATCGGTGACCTGGGCGGCGAGGTCAAGGAGTTCGTCCGTGGTGTCTCCCATGGCCGAGACCACCACGACAATCTCGTTGCCGGCCTTTTGCGCGTCAACCACGCGGCGGGCGACACGCTTGACGCCCTCGGCGTCGGACACCGAGGAGCCGCCGAACTTCTGAACGATCAGCTGCTTTGTCTTGGCAGTCTGCGCGGTCAAGTCTTCGGTCTTCACATCGGTAGTGGGCAAACTCATGCGCGCACCCTCACTGCTAAATTGGGGATCATACGTTGCGTGGCCAGCTAACGGCACGGCTACGTGGCTTATGTGGCCAGTTTATCGCCGGGCGCCGCGGGCCGAGGAATTGTGACCAAATATCCGCCCCCGGCTGGACGCCTAGGCACTCTAACGCGGCGTACGATCAGGAAATATGCAGCCTGTGGCTCGGCTGGCATTCGCTGCGGACCCGGCACATCGGCTGGCCCGGGACACGCGGGTCGCTTAGAGGCTTACATCAAGGCGTTGCGGCGCCCCTCGAAGGCCCTTCCGAGGGTGACTTCGTCCGCATACTCCAGATCGCCGCCGACCGGGAGCCCGGAAGCAAGCCTGGTAACCGTGATGCCGATCGACTTCAGCATGCGGGCAAGGTAGGTTGCCGTCGCTTCGCCTTCAAGGTTGGGATCGGTCGCGATGATGATCTCCTGGATGGCGCCGTCGTTGAGCCGCGTGAGGAGTTCGCGGATGCGGAGTTGCTCCGGCCCGATGCCGGCGATCGGATTGATGGCGCCGCCCAGCACGTGGTAACGGCCACGGAAGGACCGCGTGCGTTCTACCGCCAAGACATCCTTGGACTCTTCGACCACGCAGATCACGGAGGGGTCGCGTCGTGGATCGCGGCAGATGTTGCACAGCTCCTGTTCGGTGACGTTGCCACACACAGTGCAGAACTTCACCCGTTCCTTGACAGTGGTAATGGCCGCGACCAATCGCTTCATGTCCTCGGGATCAGCCTCGAGGATATGGAAGGCCAGGCGCTGAGCCGACTTCGGCCCGACACCGGGGAGCCGGCCGAGCTCGTCAATCAGCTCTTGTACTGCGCCTTCGTACACAATGTCCTCGTTCGTTCGATGTCGACGCCGTTGCTGTTACGCGGGCGTCGTATTTTGGTGGCACCTTGGTGCGGGCGCCGGCGGGCTTTCAAGCAGCCCGCACAGGGTGCCTTACGGGGTCTCGTTGTCAGGGACTGTTAGCGCCGCATGCCGTCAAGCGACCGTTCTTCCAGTAGCTTTCCGCCCAGAATACGCTCGACGGCGGCCCGTCCAAAGACTCCCGACTCCTCGATGGTTTCGTCGTCGGCGCTGGGGATATCTTCTACGACGCTGCCGGGCACGACGGCGGACCGTGCCGGTGCTTTCTCGCGCCCAGCCAAGGCTTCGGGGCTGTTCGAAAGCCGCTGATAGAGGCTCTGCTTCCCGGGCGCCGACGGCACCGCTGCAGACGCCGACACCGCTACAGGCGCCGACGGCACTGCTTGGACCGGTGTTGGAGCGTGGCTCGTGGCCGGGGCGAGTGCCACTGTGGAGGGGGAGTTTTCCGCGACGCCCGCTGAGCCTGTGGCCGGAGCAGGGGGCTGGCTTGGAATCTGCGCGGCGGCTGGTTCATAGACGGGGCTGGACGGCGGCTGCAGGGCGGGTTCGGCCGGCCCTACAGGGGCTGAGTGGCCTGAAGCCGCGTTTCCAACGTTGGATTCGGAGCCGACCACCCAAGACCCCGGCGCCTGCTCGACGGCCCTGGACCAAGGATCTTCCGGGCCCTTCTTGTCCGGAGCTGCTTTGGGGGAGCGTTTGTTGCTTGGGGCAGCGCCGCTGGGGCCTGAGTCGCCGGGGACAGACCCGCCGGAGGCTAAGCCGTCCACCGCGGGAGTTGCGGCGCGAACTGGAGTGGAGGTCTGCCCCGTGGCCATCGGCGGGGCATCGGGGCCGGCCGCAGGCCTTGCGGCGACTCCAGAAGAACTCGACGGCTCCCAATCCATCGGCGGTTCTTCGTCCAACGGGGGAACGTCCTCGTCCCGCGGGGGACCCCAATCGTCGTCCGAATACGAATAGTCCGCGCCCCCGTCGGCGGGCGACTCTGGGCCTGCAGGTGTGGACGGCACAGTGACTGCAGTTGCGGCGGGAGACTGTGCGGAGGGGACCGGTGGGTGCGCCGGAGTCGTGTCCGGGGCCCGGGTCGGTTGGGACGCGTGTATCTCGCCGGAGGCCGTCTTAGGGACAGCCGTGCTTTGTGGTGCAGGGGCAAGGCCCCATGCGCTGTCCACGGCGGACGGCACCATTGCGGAGGCGCCCGGGGCCGCCGGGCGCGCCGGGTCAGCCGGTGCTTTTGGGTTTGGTTCAGAGCTGCCTGAGCTGTTGCCGCCGACAACGGAAGTGATCTGGCAGTCGATGCCGATCGTCTTGTGGATAGCCTGGCGGAGGTTCTCGGCATGGTCTGCCCGGCCGAAGGCGCTCGCCAGGCCGTCAGTGCTGAACGCCAGAGTCAGGAGTTGGCCGTCGAACTGTGCCACTTGCGCGTTGGCTCCAACCAGCGCCCAGCTGCTGCGCTTGATCTTGGTGAGCGTTTGGAGGATCTCGGGCCAAGCCCGCCGGATGACCTCGACGTCGGCGCCCCCGGTAGCCGGACGAGCGGCCTGGGCTGGCGCGGGCGCTTGGGTTGCCGGGGAATCTTGGGTTGCCGCTTGCGCGGTCACGGGCTGCGCCCGTTCCTGGTCTGCCGCTGGCTGAACCGCGGGCGCCTGGGCAACGGGCTGCGCTGCATGGGCTGCGGCAGGCGCGTGAGGATGTATGTCGGCTCCGGCTCGGCCGGCCGGCGTCCTGGCCTCATCCACGGGCCAGTCACTGGTGGACACCCGCGGCGGTATCAGTTGCTCCCTGGAATGGGCCTCCGCAACAGATGGAATGTCGGAAACCGGAGCCTCATTGACCGTGGCCGGCCCGGACGTTTGTGGGGTGGACAGCGGTGCGACGGACAGCGGTGAGGCGGGCACTGGTGAGGCGGAAACGGAACTGGCGTCCGCCGTCGTGCGCTCCACTGGCTGCTCAGCCGGGCGCCCGGTCGGAGCATGAGCAATGGACGGGGCCGCGGCGACTGCGGGCGCGGCGTGGGCTTCCGCCGCGGGAAGTGCGCCGCCATAGTTGAGGCGGCGTTCGACGCGGTCGATCCGGGCCGCGATGCCACGTTCGGTCTGTTCGGAACTGGGTAGCAGAATCCGGGCGCACAGCAGCTCGAGGTGCAGCCGGGGCGAGGTGGCGCCGGTCATTTCGGTGAGCGCGGTATTGGTGACATCGGCCGCGCGGGAAAGCTCCGCGGCACCGAGGTTGTTGGCTTGGCTGCGCATCCGGGCGATCTGGTCCGCCGGCATGCCGCGAAGGATGGCCTGGGCACTCTCCGGCATGGCCTGGACGATGATGAGGTCGCGGAACCGCTCCAGCAGGTCCTCGACGAAGCGGCGGGGGTCGTGGCCTGTTTGGATGACCCGGTCCACGGCACGGAAGACGGTTGCGGAATCGGACGCGGCGATTGCCTCCACGACGTCATCGAGTAGCGAAGCGTGCGTGTACCCAAGCAGCGCCACGGCGAGTTCGTAGTCCAGGCCGTTGGGTCCGGCGCCGGCCATGAGTTGGTCAAGCACGGAGAGGGAATCGCGCACCGAGCCGCCGCCGGCCCGGATGACCAGGGAGAGGACGCCCGGAGCCACAGGCACGTTCTCCTGCTGGCAGAGGAGCTCGAGGTACTTCATGAGGGGCTCGGGCGGCACCAGCCGGAAGGGGTAATGGTGTGTCCGGGAGCGGATGGTGCCAATGACCTTGTCCGGCTCCGTGGTGGCAAAGATGAACTTGATATGTTCCGGCGGCTCTTCGACGATCTTCAACAGCGCATTGAATCCTGCGGAGGTGACCATGTGGGCTTCGTCGATGATGAAGATCTTGTAGCGGTCCCGGACCGGGGCGAAGGTGGCGCGCTCGCGGAGATCCCGGGCGTCGTCCACGCCGCCGTGGCTGGCGGCGTCGATCTCGATGACGTCAAGGGAACCGGAACCGCCGCGGGCCAGCTCAACGCAGCTGTTGCACTTGCCGCAGGGAGTGTCCGTGGGACCTTCGGCGCAATTGAGGCAGCGGGCCAAGATACGGGCGGACGTGGTTTTTCCGCAGCCACGGGGACCGGAGAAGAGGTAGGCGTGGTTGACGCGGTTCTTGCGCAAGGCCGTCATGAGCGGCTCCGTGACGTGTTCCTGCCCGATAACGTCCGCGAACGAATCCGGGCGATATCTGCGGTAAAGCGCAGTAGTAACAGTCACAGGGGAAACCTAGCTATAGGGACTGACATTTAAATAAGAGACCCCTCATGCACCCGCCAGAGCCCATCTACCCTTGCTACCTTCCGGTCCTGGGGGAGTTCAACAGGATGACGCCACATGAGGGGCCGTCGTCAAGCTTACCCGAAGTTATCGAGCCCTCCGAATCTGCGATTGTCCTGGCTTCCGGTCCATGGTTCCGGGGGACATGCCCGTTGCTTGAGTCAGGGACTGGACATGTCCCCCGTACGCTCCCTGACTCCAAGGGACATGTCCCGCGTGTGAGCCAAGGAGTGGACATAGTGGGTTTATGTCCAGTGCTAGAAGCTAGGGGAGGGCATGTCCAGTGGTGGATTAGCGCCAACCGTTCACTGGCCACGTCATGAAGGCGGGTTCCTCGTAGGGATGCGCTGAGCGCAGGGCCTGCACCACCGCGTCGAGCATGTCCGCCTCAACCACGCACTCGACGCGCACTTCCGGCACCGATTCACCTTGTCCCACGGCCCCGATGAACGGCTGGGCCCCGGGCAGCGGGGTGAAGCGTCCGGTCCCTGGTGTGGTGAAGGAACAATGGGAATAGTTGCCGATTCTGCCGGCCCCGGCGTCCCCCATGGCTACGAGCACGTCCTCGCTGTGTGAGGCCGGGACGTAGGCAACGAGGGCGTGTAGTTGGCTCATGCCGCCCATTCTTCCAGCGGCCGCTTAGAAAACAGGTCAAAGGATGGTTTTTGATCTCCATTGCCTAACGGCGAAACGTAGCGGACCATTGGTATGTACACCGATTGGGGCAATCTCAAGATTGTGAGCTGCAGGGCCTGGTTTCAGGGGCCGGACCCAGCAGCTCAACGGAGTGCCGGAAGAATGGACGCATTGGGGGCGTCCATTTTTACGTTTAACGGTACGAAAGGCCCATTGGCACCCTGAAAGTCCCGATTGGGCGATGCCGAAATTCTCGGGTACAGTGGAGTCTGCTTTTGATTCAGAAGCATGGAGAATTCGCCTAGCGGCCTATGGCGCACGCCTGGAACGCGTGTTGGGTTAACGCCCTCGGGGGTTCAAATCCCCCATTCTCCGCGTTTGGCCCCGGTCCAAAAGACCGGGGCCTTTTTGCGTCCCGGCTCAATTCGAACGGGCGTCGGATTCCGCTCAATTCGAACTGACGAACTCCGAGGCCGCGGAATCACACGGCGGGCAGGCCTGGCCAGCGGAATGATCGTGCAGAATCCGACAGTCCCGCCAACAAACATCGGACAGCACCCGCCCAGCGTCCTCGGTCCTACGCGCGCTCCGCGGCCACCTGTTCCAGCACCTCCCTGCACGCCAGAATTGCCGGGTGGATACGGCCGGCGGTGCGTGTTGAAGTGAAGACCGTCCGCTGGGGGAGCCCGGGAAGGTCCAGTAGTTGGACTGGCGTGTTCCGGCCCGTCCAGACGAGGTCCGGCATGAGGGCCACGGCATTGCCGGACTCGATAAGGCGGATTTGCGCTTGGAGATCGGCGGTCTCGTAGCGGACGTCGGGCTCGAATCCTGCGGAGCGGCACGCTTGCTCCGCCCAGTGCCTTGACGCCGCGCCGCGCGGTTCCATGACCCAAGGCAGCGCCGCCGTGTCCGCGAGCGAGGAAATAGTTTCGCCCCCCAGGCCGGGCGGGGGAGTGGCCAGCCTGATCGCGTCGCTGGTCAGGGTGGCCCGGTCGAGTCCGGGGTGGTGCGGCGCGGCGTGTCCGGGGTATTGCTCGGCCACCACAATATCGAAGTCTCGGGCCCAGGTTTCATAGAGCGCTGTCTCGGGTTCGCGCTGGATCATCTCCACGCGCACTTCCGGGTACTTGCCCTTCATGATGGTGAGGAAATCCGGCATGAGGGCCAGGGCAGCCGTTTGGAACACTGCCAGCCGCACCGTGCCCGTCACCGTGGAAAGGGAGGCTGCAAGGTCCGTTTCTGCGCGTTCCAGCGTGGCCAGCAAGGCGGCCGTGTGTTCCACGAGGATCTCGGCCTGCGGGGTGAGTTGGACGCGTCGCCCGGACTTTCTCAGCAGTTTCACGCCGGCCTCCTTTTCCAGCAAGGTCAATTGCTGGGACACCGACGACGGGCTGTACTTCATGGCGTCGGCCACCTCGGCGAGCGTTCCGCGGATCTTCAATTCGTGCAGCAAGCGCAGCCTGCGGACATCCAGCATTCGGCTCTCCAGAAGGGTCGAGAAATCTAATGAATATTCTTCAGAAAAGATCGCTTTTCCTAATCTGATTGTAGATCCATACTGAGGGAAACAAAGCACTCTCCGCACCAAAAGGAACGAAGCGCATGAGCACACCAACCCGGGATCAGAGCATCGACGCCAGGACGCAGTCCACCCCGGAATCCGGACACCCGGAACTGGCCCACGAAGAGCTGGCCCACGAAGCCATCCAGCTGGTTCGACACTGGCTCACCGAAGCCTCGAAGGTGCCCGTCGACGTTTCAGCACAACGCCTCGCCGGCGTCTTGAAGGACCCGAACGGCTTGGACTTCACGGTGGGGTTCGTCGACGGCGTCATCCGCCCCGAGGATCTGTCCGTGGCCGGCCGCAACCTGGCAAAGCTTGCCCCGAAAGTCCCGGCCTTCCTGCCTTGGTATATGCGGGCTGCCGTGCGTACCGGCGGCGTCATGGCTCCGGTCCTTCCGCAGGTGGTCATTCCGATCGCCCGCAGGGTCCTCCGTGACATGGTGGGCCACCTGATCGTGGACGCCACGGACGCCAAACTTGGCCCGTCCATCGCCAAGATCAAGCAGAACGGTGTCCACCTCAACGTGAACCTGTTGGGCGAGGCTGTTCTGGGCGAACGCGAAGCCAGCCGTCGGCTCGAAGGAACCCTCAAGCTCCTGGCGCGGGACGACGTCGACTACGTCTCCATCAAGGAATCCTCCACGGTGGCACCGCACTCGCTCTGGGCCTTCGACGAAGCCGTGGACCACGTGGTGGAGAAACTCACCCCGCTCTACCGGCTGGCAGCATCCTTCCCCAAGCCCAAGTTCATCAACCTGGACATGGAGGAATACAAGGACCTCAGCCTGACCATGGCCGTGTTCACCAGGATTCTGGACAAGCCTGAATTCAAGAACCTTGAAGCCGGCATCGTGCTGCAGGCCTACCTTCCGGACGCGCTCTCGGCCATGCAGGAACTGCAGGAATGGGCCGCAGCCCGGCGGGCCAGCGGCGGCGCTCCCATCAAGGTCCGCGTCGTCAAGGGCGCCAACCTGCCCATGGAACAGGTCCAGGCGTCCATTCAGGGCTGGCCACTCGCCACCTGGGGAACCAAACAGGATTCGGACACCAACTACAAGCGTGTCCTCAACTACGCCTTGACTGCCGAGCACATCGACGCGGTGCGAATCGGCGTCGCCGGTCACAACCTCTTCGACGTGGCGTTCGCCTGGTTGCTGGCGAAGGAACGCGGAGTAACCGAAGGCATCGAGTTCGAGATGCTCCTGGGGATGGCCACGGGCCAGGCCGCAGCCGTGCGCAAGGATGTCGGCAGCCTTCTGCTCTACACGCCGGTGGTCCACCCTGGCGAGTTCGACGTTGCCATCGCCTACCTGATCCGCCGTCTGGAAGAGGGCGCCAGCCAGGACAACTTCATGTCTGCGGTGTTCGAGCTCAGTGAGAACGAAACGTTGTTCGAACGCGAAAAGCAGCGCTTCCTCGCCTCTCTCGCGGAGCTGGACGACGCCGTTCCGGCCCCCAACCGCACCCAGGATCGCAACAAGCCTGCAGCCGCCGCGCCAAACCAGGGCTTCGCCAATACCCCGGACACCGATCCCGCCCTGCCAGCCAACCGGGCCTGGGGCCGGGCCATCCTGGAGCGCATTCCAAACTCCACCGCGGGCAACGCGATCGTTGAAGCAAGCAAGGTCAGTAGCCCCCAGGAGCTGGACCGCATTATCGCCGCCGCCGTCGAGGCTGGCGAAAAATGGGGTGCCATGCCGGCGGCCGAGCGGGCAGCCATCCTGCACCGTGCAGGCGACATCCTCGAATCCCGACGCGCCGAACTCCTTGAGGTCATGGCTTCCGAGACCGGCAAGACGATCGAGCAGGGCGATCCGGAGGTCAGCGAAGCTATCGACTTCGCGCATTACTACGCCGAGCGCGCCAAGGACCTGGAAACGGTCGACGGCGCCACGTTCGTCCCAGCGAACCTCACCGTCGTGACGCCGCCATGGAACTTCCCGGTGGCGATTCCTGCGGGTTCCACGCTCGCGGCACTTGCGGCGGGATCCGCCGTCGTGATCAAACCCGCAAAGCAGGCCCGCCGCTCCGGTTCCGTCATGGTGGATGCCCTCTGGGAGGCCGGCGTGCCGCGCGAAGTGCTGGCGCTCGTGCAGCTGGAAGAACGCGAGCTGGGCACCCAGCTGGTCTCACACCCCAGCGTTGACCGCGTGATCCTCACCGGCGGCTACGAGACCGCTGAGCTCTTCCGATCCTTCCGGCATGACCTGCCGCTGTTGGCGGAGACGTCCGGCAAGAACGCCATCATCGTCACCCCGCACGCCGACCTGGACCTGGCTGCCAAGGACGTCGTGTACTCGGCCTTCGGGCACGCCGGGCAGAAGTGCTCCGCCGCCTCGTTGGTGATCCTGGTGGGTTCCGTTGCCACGTCCGGGCGCTTCCACAACCAGCTGATTGATGCTGCCCGTTCGCTCAAGGTGGGTTACCCGGAGCAGGCCACCACCCAGATGGGACCGATTATCGAGCCGGCCAACGGCAAGCTCCTCAACGCACTGACCACCCTCGGCGAGGGGGAGAGCTGGGCCATGAAGCCGGAGAAGCTGGACGAAACCGGCCGACTCTGGTCCCCGGGCATCCGATTCGGCGTCAAGCGCGGATCCTACTTCCACCTGACCGAATTCTTCGGCCCGGTCCTCGGCGTCATGACTGCAGCCACGCTGGAAGAAGCCATCGCCATCCAGAACGAGATCGAATATGGCCTCACCGCCGGTCTGCACTCGCTCGATTCCGGTGAAATGGGCCTCTGGCTGGACACCATCCAAGCCGGAAACCTCTACGTGAACCGCGGCATCACCGGTGCCATCGTCCAGCGGCAGCCGTTCGGCGGATGGAAGAAGTCTGCCGTGGGTGCTGGCACCAAGGCCGGCGGACCCAACTACCTGGTCGGACTGGGCAGCTGGCTCCCGGCCGAGCCTGGTGCCAAGCGTGGTGCCACGCTCAAGGGTGCGGCAGCCTCGATCCTGGCCGCAGCCAAGGCCGCGGGTCCGCTTGTTGAAGCCAGCGAGGCGGAGGCTTTGCAGAAGGCGCTCTTCAGCGACGCCGCGGCATGGGCCACGGAATTCGGCACCCGCAAGGACGTCTCCGGCCTGAGTGCCGAGCGCAACGTCTTCCGGTACAGGGCCGTCCCCGTGACCATCCGTCTCTCCGAGGGCGGGAAGCTCGCGGACTTGCTTCGCGTGGTAGCAGCCGGCGCCGTGGCGGGTTCCGCGCTCACGGTGTCCTCCGCCGTCGAGCTTCCCGACGCCGTGGTAGCGGCGTTCGCCGGGATGGGCGTGAGCACCCGCCTCCAGAACGACGTCGAATGGCTGGCTTCCGCGGCAGGTATCGACGGTGGCCGCATCCGCTTGATCGGCGGGGACAGCAGCGCGCTGAGTGCCGCAACCGGCGGACGTCCCGACGTCGCGATCTACCATGGCGCCGTGACCCCGGCCGGGCGCATCGAGATGCTGCCGTTCCTGCATGAACAGGCCATCAGCATCACGGCGCACCGCTTCGGCACGCCGAACCACCTGTCCGACGCGTTGATCTAGCAACTCACCAAGGAAGCAGAGAAGCCCGGCAGGACGGCCCCAAGCCGTCCCGCCGGGCTTCTTTGTGCCTTAAGCCTCGTAGCCCAAGCGGCGCAGCCGTTGCCGGGCTGCCTGTTCGCTGGGGCCGCTTCGTCCCAAAGCCAGGCGCACGAGCGCGAGAACCACCCGGGCGGCGAGAATCGACGGCAGTGGTACAGGGCCAAAGCGGGCTTTTTCCAGTCCCAAGAGCTCCCGATACTTGGGCTCCAGGCTGGCCACGGCCGCGGCAAACAGAATCCGATAGCCGGGTTGAAGCGACGCCTTCAGCGGGGGATTCCGGATAAAATCGACGGTTTCCTTGAGCCGTTGGTCCGCGCGCAGATGGCCGGAGGCATACCACCCGTCCATTTCCGAGGTCACCTCGGCCAGGCTCAAAGGAGGGTCCTGGACGCCCATCAAACGGCCCGCCTGGGCCCACTCGCGCACGTAGGCATCGGCACCGCCGGGAACTGCACCGCCCCAGATCCGGTGCGCCGCCACGAAGGAATCCGCGTAGGCAACGTGGACCCAGCGGAGAAGTTCGGGATCATTGGCTGAATATTCGCGGGTCTGCCCGCGGGCGTCCACGTAGCTGCCTTTGACGGAGTCGTGGACTCTCCGCACGAAGTGGGTGGCCGTGTGGGCTGATTCCATGGAACCGTAGCTCACTGTGAAGATCCAACGGATGGTATTTGCCAGCCGGCCGAGGGGATCCCTTTTGAAGCCCGAATGGTCGTAGACGCCCGCCAAGGCGCCGGGATGCAGGGACTGCATGAGCAGCACACGGATTCCCGCAACGATCGTGGACATGGATCCGTGGACGGCCCAGACGGCCGAGCCGGGAAGGTGGTATCCGGCGTCGTCGCCGTCCGCAAGCCGCAGCACCCAGTCAGGCGTGGACTGCGGGTGACCAGTGAAAGTCATCCGCAGTTCCGATTGCCACTTCTTGAGGAAGTTGACCATGAAGCTATTGGATCGTGCTTCCACGTTTGTGTACAGCCACCGCCCCTTAAGAATCGATTAAGGGGCGGTGGCTGTACACAAAATCGGGCTAGGAGGTACGACGGCGGCGCGCCGGGGACGCTGCCACCAGCAGGGCCGCGATTGCCACGGCAGCGCTCAGGGCCAATCCTGGCCGGTACTGATCGAGCATGGCCGCAGCGCTGACGGTGCTGCTTGCGCCGTCGGAGGTGCCGTGGCCGCTGACGAGGGCCGTGGTCACGGCAAGGACCAGGGCGGCCCCAACCTGCGTACTGGTCTGGATGAGGCCGGCGGCCAGTCCCTGTTCCGAGTCCCGGATTCCAGCGGTCGCTTGGACGTTGATGGACGGGAAGGCCAAGGCGAAGCCGACGCCCAGCAGGAGGACGGAAGGAAGAATGTCCAGGACATAGTTGGGCGAGGTTCCAACGCGGAGGAACAGGACGTAGCCCAGCCCCATGGCCGTCAGGCCCGCGAGGATGAGCTTGGGAGCTCCGAATTTTTCGATGAACCTGTCAGCGAATGGCGCGCTCGTTGCAACCAAGAGCCCTGTGGGAAGCAAGGCAAGTGCCATGCCCAGGGGAGACCAGCCGAGCACCGACTGAAGGTACATGGTGAGGATGAACTGGAAGCTCAGGTAGGAACCGAACAAGCCAACCGCACTGAGGTTGGCGCGGGCCACCCAGCCTTCACGCAGGATGCCGAAGCGGATGAGCGGGTGCTTGACCCGGTTTTCGATGATGGCAAAGGTTGCCAGCACGGCGGCGGAGATGGCGAATCCGGCGATTGTTGCCACAGATCCCCAGCCCTTTTCCGGAGCTGAAACCAAGGTGTACACCAAGCCAAGCATCCCGAGGGCGAGCGTGACCGCACCCCAGATATCGTGCCCGCTCTCTTCAGTGGACGGTTTGTCCCGGGGGATGAACAGCATGCCGAGCAGGACGACGGCGACGGCGATTGGTACCGACACCAGGAAGGTCCAGCGCCAGCTCAGGCTGGTCATGAGTCCACCAACAACGAGTCCCAGCGAGAAGCCGCTCGCGCCGAAAGTTGTGAAGATGGACAGTGCCTTATTGCGCTCGCGGCCTTCGGCGAAGTTGGTGGTGATGATCGAGAATCCGGTGGGGGCGGTGAATGCCGCGGCCAGGCCCTTGACGAAGCGCGTAGCGATCAAGATGGCGGGATCATCCACGAGGCCGCCGAGGAGCGATGCGGCGGCGAAAACGGTCAAGGCGATCAGGAAGATCCGACGCCGCCCCAGCAGGTCGGCGAGCCGGCCGCCCAAGAGCAGGAGGCTTCCGTAGCCGAGGACATATGCGGAAACTATCCATTGCAGGGAACCGGTCCCGAGGTGGAGTTCGTGGCCAATCGAGGGGAGGGCTACTCCGACCATGGAAACGTCCAGGCCGTCGAGGGCCAGGACGGTGCACACCACCATGAGCAGCAGCCACTGGGCCCGGGTCCAGCGGACGGCTGCGTGGAGCTGCTCGGCAGGTCTCGTAAGGGTGATTGGTGAAGTCATGGATTCAATGTATATGACGCGTCATTCAATGACAAGGAATATGATAGGGAATCTTATGACGTGGACTTTATCTGCGGTTTCGACTAGAATCACCCCATGGCAACAACGCAGGATCGCCAGCTGGTTGAGCAATGGCGCAGCATCCAGAACTCGTACTTCCGCACCGCGGCGGCAATCGACCGCGCCCTCGAGGCCAAGTTCGACATCGGCCTGAACGAATTCGAAATCCTCGATCTCGTCGCCGAAAGCGTTGACTCCGCCTGCCGCATGAAGGCCCTTGGGGAACGAACGCCGATGACCCAGAGCGCTGTCTCGAAAGTGGTCGACCGGCTTGAGAAAGCCGGACTTGTGTCCCGTGTCACCTGCGTGGATGACCGCCGCTCGCTGTACCTCGAGCTGACCGACGCCGGCCGTGCACTGCACTCGGCTGCCGCCGTCGAGCACCGCGCACTGCTGAAGGAAAACCTCGGCGAGTAGCCCGGTACGCTCCGGCGAGTGGTTCCAAAGGAGCACAAGTAAAAAAGTCGAGTGTTCCCATTCAAATTGATAGCCCGCACAATGGGACAAGCGCGCCCGTACTGGGGAGGAGCGCCCGTCTCAGGAGTGGCTGTGGGTAAGCATCATGAGTCTGGCCAGGTTGTCGATCTGGTGCTCTCAAGAAAATTTGGCCGGATACTCTCGGCCTGCTTCCTCGCTGTCATGGTGATCCTCGCCTTTGGATTCCAGGGTCCAGGTTGGGGTGGGCAAACGACAACCGGCTCGGCGGCCGTGGGCCAGGTAGCGCCCAGCATGCTGCCCACCGAAGGCCCGACGTCCGGTGTGCAAGCGAGCACGGCTCAAAACCCGTCGTCGGCTTCGGTCCCTGCAAGCAGCAACGCCTCCGTGTCTTTTGAACGCTCCCCGGTCCAGACCCTCGACAAGAACGGCGTCGGCAGTCTCAACGTCGCTTCCAGTTCCCTCGACCGGCCGGGCGCCGGGAAACTCTATGCACCCCTTGAAGTGCTGGTTCCGAGTTCTCCCTTCGGCCTGAGGATCGACCCCTTGACAGGCCTGCCCGGCGAGTTCCACTGGGGCCAGGACTTCGCAGCGGCATGCGGAACCCTCGTCTACGCAGCCGACGCCGGCGTGGTCCGGGCCGTGGGCTGGCACCCCTGGGGCGGCGGGAACCGCGTAGAGATCGACCATGGCAATGGACTCGTCACCACGTACAACCACCTCCAAGGAATCGCCGTGGTCAAGGGAGAGTCGATACGGGTGGGCCAGGTCATTGCCAAGGTGGGAACCACAGGTTCCTCCACAGGCTGCCATCTGCACTTTGAAACGATCCTCAACGGCGTCTACACGAACCCGATGAACTGGACCTTCCTGCCAACCAAGCAAGTTGATCCCCTCGGCGATATCCCCATGGTCAGCTACCAGCCAGGGGCCGCAACTGCCACCTCGGCAGGATCTGTCTGGTCCGTCCCGGGGGCCGTGCCGACCGATCCGGTAGCCGCGCCCGCGGAGCAGCCAGTAACCGGCGGAGTGCAGGAGGCGACGGTCGCGCCGCCGAGCCAGTCTGCCACGGCAACGCAAACCCCGGCCGCGTCACCCTCCGGCAGTCCCACGGCGAGCGGTACGCCTAGTGGGCCAAGTGGAACGGCGACGCCCACCCCCGGCCCGACTGGCGCCGGAAGTCCCAGCAGCAGTCCGACGGCGACTGGCACCCCGACGCCGAGCGCGACCCCGACGCCGAGCGGCACCAAGACCTTGACGGGCACGCCGACGCCGACGCCGGCGCCAACCCCGAGCAGCCCACCGAGCCAATCGCCGCCGCAAGTGCCCGCTGTGACGCAGCCGCCCACTGTGACCGTTCCGCCGACGGTGACTGTTCCGCCGACGGTGACTGTTCCGCCGACGGCCGCGCCGGCGTCGAGCTCCCCTGTCCCGGTGCCGACCGCGACGCACATCCAGTCCAGCCCCGCGGCGCCCCTACCCGCGCCGATGCCCCCCACGAGCCCCCCGCCGTCGGCCACGACAAGCACAAAAACGGCAACTGCGGCGCCCAAGCCTTAGAAATCGAAACTTTCCTGAACCACGGGCAATCGCCCTGCCGCGCGTAGACTCGAATGCGGCAGTTTGCCAAGGTCCCGCATCGTAAGGAAGCGATTCAATGTCCCCGCTCTACAGCATCCCGCTGACGTTCAACGATGGCTCCCAAGCCGACTTTGGGAGTTTCGAGGGCAAAGCCGTCCTGGTGGTCAACGTGGCCTCGAAATGTGGATTCACCCGCCAGTACTCCGGCCTCGAAGAGCTCTACGGCAAATACCGCGACCGCGGACTCGAGATCCTGGGTGTGCCGTGCAACCAATTCGGTGGCCAGGAAGGAGGTTCCGATGCCGAGATCGCGGACTTCTGCCAGCGTAACTTCGGAGTCTCCTTTCCGCTCTCCAGCAAGTCGAACGTCCGTGGCAAGAATCAGCATCCCTTGTATGCAGAGCTGACCCGGACAGCAGACGGGTCCAAGCCAGAGAAGGTCAAGTGGAACTTCGAGAAGTTCTTGGTGAGCCGTGAAGGCGAGGTCCTCGCCCGCTTCCCGTCCGCCGTCGAGCCCGATTCCGAAGAGCTCATCGAGGCGCTTGAAAAGGCGCTCGCCTAGGCCCGGCCAGGCGCCGAAGTCCAGCTTCCCCGGACGCCCGCTCACGTATGTTGCCGTTTCCCCGGACGCCCGCTCACGTATGTTGAGCGGGCGTCGGTCGGTATCCCCATAAGTGCAGGAGGGTCGGTGGAAAATGACTTAAAGGTGAGCGGGGGTCGCGGGGAGCGCGAGTAATTTTTCAACATTCCCACGGTAAGTTACCCACCGTTAGCCTTTTGTCTGGTTGGATTGGGTCTATTGGGAATGAAACTGGAGGCGCCGTCTCCTACCGACCCGAAGGTAGCAATGGAGCTCATTGAGGCCGAACATCCTCGGCCAGGACACATCCTCCTGCATGTTAGCGACTCCCATTTGTTGGGAGGAACGGAGCCTCTCTACGGTGCGGTAGATAGTGAAGCCCATCTTCGGCAGCTCTTTTCGGAAGTGCATGCGTCCAAGGTCCGCCCCGACGCTGTGATCTTCACAGGTGACTTGGCCGATCAAGGCGAGCCGGGCGCCTACGCCAAACTCCGGGCGATCGTCGAACCTGCTTGCCGTGACATGGGGGCACGCGTGATCTGGGCGATGGGAAACCACGACGACCGCGCCAATTTCCGGGCGGGCCTCTTCGACCAGAGCGACAATGATGCACCCGTTGATCACAGCTACTTCGTCAATGGCTTGCGGATCATCACCCTGGATACTTCGGTGCCCGGCTACCACCACGGTGAACTGAGCCAGAACCAACTCGACTGGCTGGAATCGGAGCTTGAAACACCCGCTCCGGACGGCACCATTCTTGCCCTCCACCACCCACCCGTCCCGAGCATCCTGGACCTCGCCATACTCGTGGAGCTGCGCGGCCAGGCAGCACTGGCCGACGTCGTGCGCAATTCGGACGTCCGCACTATCCTGGGCGGTCACCTGCACTACTCCACCACGGCCACGTTCGCCGGCATTCCCGTGTCGGTGGCGTCTGCGAGCTGCTACACGCAGGACCTCAACGTTCCGCAGGGAGGCACCCGTGGCCGGGACGGCGCCCAAGCCTTCAACCTGGTGCACGTCTACGAGCAAACGATTGTGCATTCGGTGGTGCCGTTGGGCAAGTCACCGACCGTCGGCGAGTATGTCAGCCCCGAAGCAACCCGGCGTCGGCTGGCCGAGGCCGGCATCCGGATCCCCCAGAGGCCTACCCACGAACGCGGTGTGAGGGCCGACGCCAAGTTCCCTGCGATGATCCCCCGCTAGGAGACTACTTCTCCCACGGAGCCTTGACAGGGAAGTACTTCTCCATGAAATCCGTGACGAGCGCAGCCCGTTCATCGGCAGCCACCTCGGGGAAGCTCCCGTCGTTGAGGCAGAAGAAGTCCACGTTGCGTTTGGCCAGCAGCGTGGGCAGGTAGTGCAGCCCGGACCACAGGGTGGTGTCCACATACCTGACTTTGGCGGACGTCTGTGTTACAGCCCGCCCCGTGAGCAACGAGTAGTAGTGGTAGAACGAGTTGGTCACGGAGATGTTGTCCGCCGCGCGGAACCTGCTGCCGGCCGTCTTCGCGAACTCGGCCGGAAACTCGCGCTCCATCTCGGTGATCACGCTGCGGCGCAGCGGGGCGGCCGTGTGCTCCAAATGCCGTGTGGTGATACGCCCAAACCTCTCCCAAAGGAGCTTCCTGTTGACGCGGGCGGCGTTCTCGAAACCGCTGCGTTCGGCGTCGTTCTCGCCAAGGCCTATCCGGGTTGAGGCTTCGATGAACTTGGTGATTCCGCCAGGAGTGAAGAACATGTCCGGTGCTACGGGGCGGCCGAAGAACATGTCGTCGTTGGAATACAGGAAGTGCTCGGAGAGGCCCTCAATGTGGTGCAACTGGGATTCCACGGCCTGCGAATTGTGGGTGGGCAGCACTGCGGGATCCTTGAAGAAATCCTCGCTGCGCATGAGCTTGACGCTCGGGTGCTCTGCCAGCCACTCGGGCGCGGGAGAGTCGGTTGCGATGTAAATCCGGCGGATCCACGGCGCGTACATGTACACCGAGCGGAGGGCATATTTGAGCTCGTTGATTTGCCGGAAGCGCGCCTCGTGGGCATCGCCTGCACCCACGACCGCGTCCTTCATCTGCTCGCGGCGGGCTGCGATGTAGGCCGGATCGTTGCCGTCCACCCACGAAAAGACGATGTCGACGTCGAAATCGATGTCGCTCGCGTGGTCAGCGAACATGTTCTCTATGGTCGGCCACGTCAACCCGTGGCGTTCCACCGTGCCCCGGACAGCGTCCTGGCGCAGCATGGTCCGACGGGTCAGGGAGTTCTCCACCGGCAGGATGAGCTGATCGCCGTCGAACTCCCACAATTCCAGCTGCACACCCAAGGAAGGGCCATAGGTCAGCCCGCCTCCGGGTTCCACGCGGGGCCGGAAGAGCCGGAAAATCCGGGCCTTGCGGTTGCTTGACAGCTCGCCGTCCGCCACCAGCAAGGTGGATTTCTTCCGGGCGTCCACGGTCATGGAGTAGAACGGTTCGTTCCGGAAAGCCGAAACCAAAGCCTGGCGCAGCTTCTTCCGGAGCTTCCAGTCGACCGCGATCACCGGCCGGTGATCGTTGCCGCGGACCAGGATGAAGTCCAGCCCGGCCGCATCCAACGCTGCCCGGATCACGAGGAGATCTTCGACCATGACCTGCTGCGGCGTGCGGTTCTGGTTCAGCAAGCTGTAGCGGCCACGATGGCGGACGACGTCGGCACGGTGTTTGAGGCGCGCCTCCACTGCGGGAGACGTCGGTTCTGGAACGACCGCGTCGTCGTCGGAGGGGGGACTACCGAAGTAAATCGCTTGCTGGTCCATGTCCGTGATGGCTTTCCTCCGAATCGTTGTGGTCAAGGGCTTAATCAGCCCACCAAGGCTTCACGCCAGCTGCGCAGGAATGCGCCCCCGGCGTCGTCATGAATGACGTCCTCGCCGAGGCCGAGGTCTGTGGCTGTAAGAACATCGTAGGGCTTGTTGGGCACCCCGTCCGCTGGGCGGACGTCGATGTGCTTGACGTTGTGGCCATTGTGGTGGAGCCAATCGGCCATCGCGTAGTCGGTGCGCGAATCGCCCACCGTCCGCCAGGCCTTCGGGGTGATGCCCTGGGCGGCAAGGAGTTCCACCGCGCGGCTGGCACCGAGATCCTTGCCGAGCCGGATCGACTCGATGTCCGTCGAGATGATGGTGGGATCCAAGCGGTAGTCGGCAGCGTCGTCGGACCCTGGCGCGTGGTGGTCCAGGAGCGTGGCGGAGAGCCCGTGCCGGCCCATGAGCTCCAAGGCATCGGCGTCGAAGAGCCTCTGCTCGGCCAGATAGTCCTCGTTGGGGACGTCCAGATGCTGTTCGATGGACACCATGGCCCGCTTTGTCTCGTCGAAGAACATGTGCGTCGCATAGTCCTCCGCCACCATACGGCGGACGTCGTCTCCGTAGGCTTTCGGAACGGCAAGTTCATGGTCCACATGGATGGGTCCCGGACCGCCCGAGGTGTAGCTGAACCACACGGCGCCTTTTTCGCAGACCGCGTGGACCACGATTCCTGCGGGCATCCCGGCGGCGATCATGGGCACCATGACCTGTTCGCGGATGAAAGTGTCTGAGCGGCCCGTGTTAAAAAGGACAGGGATGCCGGCGGATGCCAAACTCACGAGATCGGCGATGATTGCCGGCCTCACGTCACGCGTCACGGGACTCGCGACGGGACCGTCGATGTCGAGGAGGAGCGCGAGGGCGGGAGCGGCCGGATGCGTGGTACCGGGCGTTGAAGCAGTCATGCTTCCATTCTCTCAGTCCCGCGCCGGGAAGCAGCGGTGTGACAGACGACGGCGGCAGGGTTCCGGCGGGTGCCGACCGTGAATCGCCGCAGATGCTTTCTCGGCCGCCATCATCCAGCACTCCACGGACGGTAGGGTTTCGCTGAGTCGATGAAGCTCCTGGTCATGACCGCTCAGCCGGGGTTGGCGTGTTCCTCCTCCTGGGAACAACAGCGAGAAGGATGTTTTGACCGGCCTTGACCCATTGGGCTATCTGCTCGATGCTGACTTTCTGCTCGGGGATGAGGATGGCGTGCGCGCCGGCTGCCATCCCGGCGTGCAGGGCGATCCAGCCCACGTGCCGGCCCATGACCTCCACGATCATGCAGCGGTGGTGCGATTCTCCGGTGGTGCGTAGCCGGTCCAGGGCCTCGGTGGCGATTTGGACGGCGGTGTCGAAACCGAAGGTGTAGTCCGTGGCGTCAAGGTCGTTGTCCACTGTCTTGGGAACGCCGACGATCTTCAGTCCGGCGTCGGTCAGGCGTTTGGCCGCGGCCAGGGTGCCTTCCCCGCCGATGGCGATGATCGCCTCATGTGGGCCTTGATGACCTCGGGGCCGCCGCCGTTCTCGAACGGGTTGGTGCGGGAGGTGCCAAGGATGGTTCCGCCCTGCCAGGCCCGGGGGAGTACCCCCGGGCCTGGCAGGCAGAGTTTTGGCGGTCAGGGCGTGAAGATCACAAAGAACTTTCTGATCCGTTCCTGGATCTCCCAGGTGCCTCGCCACCCGATGGGAAAGAAGCCGGCGGTTCCGGCCTCCAGTGTGACCGGTTCACCGCCGTCCTCAGTGACCACCATGCGCCCTTCAAGGACGTGAATCACCTCACCGCGCTCCAGAAACTCCCACCGCGAGAGGCCGGGTTCGGCCTCCCAGACCCCGGAGAGGATGCGGGAGTCTTCGCTGGTGAAGGGAATGGAAATTCTTGTTGGAATCTCGTCGCCTAGCACCTCGGCCAGGGGAGGGCCGAGCAGGGACTCGTCTAGCTCCCCTGCGAAGAGCTCTGCGGGTTGGAAGGTTTTGCTCATTGGATTTACCTTTCTGCTGCTGCCCGCCGGTGACGACTCCGGCGGGCAGGTGGTGATGGCCGCGGCTCGGTTAAGCAGCGGTGGAATTTACCCCGGGGCGGCAAGCACCGACATGGCCCACTCAACGACATCCGTGGCCGAGTTCGTTGTCGTACCAGACGTAGAGGACCACGTTTTTGTCGTTGGAGATGGTGGCCAGGCCGTCAACGATGCCTGCACGACGCGAGCCGACGAAGTCCGTGGAGACCACCTCGGGGGAGTTGATGTAGTCGATCTGCCCAGGCGGCTAGCCTGCAGTTGTTAGTTTGTGGAGAGGGTGTTGGTGAGTTCGTCGGGGGTGTTGGTGTCGATGTCCTGGGACGTGCCGTTCAGGTATCGTTCGAGGGAGTCGTCCATGGCGTTGAGCCAGCGGGTGTGGTGTTTGACTGCCATGGTGCCGGTGACCACGGAGCGGTGGATCATGTCGCGGTATCCCAGGATGTCGTCGTGCTTGTGCTGCATCCAGTCCTTGAAGAGCTGGGAAACGGCGTCCAGGTCGAAGGGCGGGTAATCGGTGGCGTCAATGAGTTCGCGCAGGTAGTCCGTCTGGAAGTCGGCCTCGGCGTCGTGGTCCGCAAGCGCGGCCTGGCGTTCGAGCCAGAGCTGGATGTCGGCCTCGCGTTCGGCGAGGGAGGGCAGGTCAATCACACCGGTCATGACGTCGCGGGCAAACCAGGCCTGGGCGTCAAACATGTTGAAGGTGTAGTACTGGTCCTGCGCGCCGAGGTAGAACAGGTTGGTGTTCTGCTGCCAGACGACGCCTTTGTAGAGGTTGCCCGGGTACAGCACGTTCGGTGACTTCAGCGACAGCTCGCTGGGCAGGAACGGGTACTTGTGCTGGTATCCGGTGCAAAGCACGACGGCGTCAAAGTCGTCATGGGTGCCGTCGCTGAAGTATGCGGTGCTGCCCTGGAAGTGGGTGACGAGCGGCCGCTCCACGGTGGTCTCGGGCCAGTGATAGCCCATCGGGTTCGTGCGGTAGCTCATGGTGATGGATGCGGCGCCCATCTTGTGGGCCTGCATGCCGATGTCCTCAGCGGAATAGCTGCTGCCGATCATGAGCAGCCTCTTGCCGTAGAACCGCTCTGCGCCGCGGAAATCGTGGGCGTGCATAACCTCGCCCGGGAAAGTCTTGATGCCCTTGAACTCGGGGACGGCAGGGACGTGGAAGTGGCCGGTGGCAATCACGAGCTTGTCGAACACATGGGTCTCGGTGAGGTTGGTTTTGAGGTCCTCAACCGTCACTGTGAATTCCTGCGTGGCCTCGTTGTAGGTGGTGTGACGGGCAACGGTGTTGAACTTGACGTACTTGCGGACGTCGGACTTTTCCACGCGGCCCTTGATGTAGTCGAAGAGGACCTCGCGGGGCGGGAAGGAGGAAATGGGGCGGCCAAAGTGCTCGTCAAAGGAGTAGTCCGAGAACTCGAGGCACTCCTTGGGCCCGTTGGACCACAGATGGCGGTACATGCTGGAATGGACGGGCTCGCCGTGCCCGTCCAGGCCGACCCGCCAGCTGTTGTTCCATTGACCGCCCCAGTCGTCCTGCTTTTCAAAGCACTTGATCTCGGGGATCGCGGCGCCTTTTTGGCGTGCTGATTCAAAGGCCCGCAACTGTGCCAGGCCGCTGGGGCCGGCACCGATGATTCCAACTCGTAGTGTCATAATGCTCTCCTCTTCCAATAGATCTCTGGGTCGCTAGTGCGCGACGCTGTGGGTTGCCACGCGCCAAGCCGGCACTCAGACAGGTGCCGCCTGCGGTAGCGGGTGATGCTTTTGGTACCCGGCCATACAGCCGGGCGAGTTCGCTCTTACGGGGCGAAGGTGCGGTCGCCGGTGAAGAACCCCAGGCCGTACTCGGGGGTCTCGAACTTGACTGTGGTTCCCTTCGGGAAGAACAGGACGTCGCGCTCCTTTGCGTGCGTGACTTCGCCTGTGGTTTCGTCGGTGAGGATGAACTCGCCCTTGATGACGACCTTCATTTCGTCGTAGGTGTACGTGTACACCAACGGCTCGGAAGCCTTCAGCTCGAAGAATCCGGCGCACATGACCGAGCCTTCGGGGTTGTGGAGGGAGTCACCGATGGCAGCAACGGTCCCTGGCTCGTTCATCGGCGGCAGGCCCAAATAACCGCCAACTACCTTGTGGATGGATCCGGCCTTACTCAGTGTTCCTACAACGGTTTCCATTTGTTTCTCCTTTGAAAATGGTGCTGGGAATGGTTCGTCAGAACTGTGTGCTTTGGCGCGTGTGAGGCTGCGCAACATCTTGGTTGGAACTCCCGGATAGCTCGGGGCGATTGTCTGCAACCTGACATTCTCTAGCCTCAAGAAGGTCAGCCAGCTCAGCCCCAAGTGCGGCGGTGTGATGCCAGTCACTTATGATTCGTTCCACAAACTTTCACATGAACACTCGTATAAGTCAACCGTCCTAAACAGAAGTTTCTGTCTAGAACATCGAGGCTCGCAAGGATTTGAAAAGCGCGGCCGCGAGGAGGAGGTTCCCGGGCCCGATGACAGGCATCGGGTGTTGCCGCCCGCGCTGACATTGAGTCCCGTGCATTAGCCATGGCGCGCGAGGACCCTCCGTTGCGAGCTTTCCCGTGACCTGCAACTTCAATACCGGAGGCAGGTGAGGGTAGACGCATACTGCCGTTTCTTGTGGTCTCCCAAATAGGCAGGGTCCGCGCTGGAGCACCCGCGCCTGCTGCGTGTGCCCTGCATGTTGAGGCGATCGGATGACGCTGGGCAAGGTAATAGAAACTGTGTTTTGAACACTTGACTTATACAAGCGTTCATGTCACAGTATTTTGAACAAGCGTTCGTGATGTGCGTCACACACAAACACGCAGGTCCCTCCACCTTTTCTATCGGCATGGTGTCGCGGATGATCCCGGGAGCTCCAGCCCCAGAGCCATTCGGTTCGTACTTCGGATTCAGAAAGAGAAAGTCATGACTCGTGAAGAGGCTTACGCACGGTGCCCCGCGGATTCATACGTCGAGTTCTACGGCGGCCAGTGGCTCATCGTGCCGTTCGCACCCGTTGAGCAACCACACTTCTTCGTTTGTTCACCACGGAGTGTCCGAGCTCTATAGAGGGAACCTGGAATGACAATGACGGATGCAATTAGCTAACAGAATGGAACACCACGACCACCCTCCTTGAGTCCATCGACATTTACGTCGCTAGCCGGCGCGCTTTGGATGAGCGCCTTGATGAAGCCGTGAAGAACCTCCAGGCAAGTTTCCGTTCGGAATAACGCGCGAAGTTATGCGCTAAGTGGCCCCTATGCAAGGGGGTCCGCCTTTACCGTGACAACAGGCGGAGGGTCATAGCGAGCCTCATGTATCGCGGGTGAGGCTCTCAGGACCGGACCCTTTGGCATCAAAGTGGAAAACTGTCGCCGAGTCTTCGGCCCGTTTCTTGATTGAGCATTCCCCCTTATTCATATGCCCGAGGCTTTCATCGCGCTAGGAGTGGTCGCCTACCGTGCAGATCCAAAAATCTCCGATTTGCAAGCGATGTCCTAGGAGTCCGATCGGGCTGCTCAGCTGCTATCCGGCCACTCCCATATCCCCCCCAAGAATGACAGTTCTGTCGAAGATGCAGTTCTGACGAACCATTCCCAGCACCATTTTCAAAGGAGAAACAAATGGAAACCGTTGTAGGAACACTGAGTAAGGCCGGATCCATCCACAAGGTAGTTGGCGGTTATTTGGGCCTGCCGCCGATGAACGAGCCAGGGACCGTTGCTGCCATCGGTGACTCCCTCCACAACCCCGAAGGCTCGGTCATGTGCGCCGGATTCTTCGAGCTGAAGGCTTCCGAGCCGTTGGTGTACACGTACACCTACGACGAAATGAAGGTCGTCATCAAGGGCGAATTCATCCTCACCGACGAAACCACAGGCGAAGTCACGCACGCAAAGGAGCGCGACGTCCTGTTCTTCCCGAAGGGAACCACAGTCAAGTTCGAGACCCCCGAGTACGGCCTGGGGTTCTTCACCGGCGACCGCACCTTCGCCCCGTAAGAGCGAACTCGCCCGGCTGTATGGCCGGGTACCAAAAGCATCACCCGCTACCGCAGGCGGCACCTGTCTGAGTGCCGGCTTGGCGCGTGGCAACCCACAGCGTCGCGCACTAGCGACCCAGAGATCTATTGGAAGAGGAGAGCATTATGACACTACGAGTTGGAATCATCGGTGCCGGCCCCAGCGGCCTGGCACAGTTGCGGGCCTTTGAATCAGCACGCCAAAAAGGCGCCGCGATCCCCGAGATCAAGTGCTTTGAAAAGCAGGACGACTGGGGCGGTCAATGGAACAACAGCTGGCGGGTCGGCCTGGACGGGCACGGCGAGCCCGTCCATTCCAGCATGTACCGCCATCTGTGGTCCAACGGGCCCAAGGAGTGCCTCGAGTTCTCGGACTACTCCTTTGACGAGCACTTTGGCCGCCCCATTTCCTCCTTCCCGCCCCGCGAGGTCCTCTTCGACTACATCAAGGGCCGCGTGGAAAAGTCCGACGTCCGCAAGTACGTCAAGTTCAACACCGTTGCCCGTCACACCACCTACAACGAGGCCACGCAGGAATTCACAGTGACGGTTGAGGACCTCAAAACCAACCTCACCGAGACCCATGTGTTCGACAAGCTCGTGATTGCCACCGGCCACTTCCACGTCCCTGCCGTCCCCGAGTTCAAGGGCATCAAGACTTTCCCGGGCGAGGTTATGCACGCCCACGATTTCCGCGGCGCAGAGCGGTTCTACGGCAAGAGGCTGCTCATGATCGGCAGCAGCTATTCCGCTGAGGACATCGGCATGCAGGCCCACAAGATGGGCGCCGCATCCATCACCATGAGCTACCGCACGAACCCGATGGGCTATCACTGGCCCGAGACCACCGTGGAGCGGCCGCTCGTCACCCACTTCCAGGGCAGCACCGCATACTTCAGCGACGGCACCCATGACGACTTTGACGCCGTCGTGCTTTGCACCGGATACCAGCACAAGTACCCGTTCCTGCCCAGCGAGCTGTCGCTGAAGTCACCGAACGTGCTGTACCCGGGCAACCTCTACAAAGGCGTCGTCTGGCAGCAGAACACCAACCTGTTCTACCTCGGCGCGCAGGACCAGTACTACACCTTCAACATGTTTGACGCCCAGGCCTGGTTTGCCCGCGACGTCATGACCGGTGTGATTGACCTGCCCTCCCTCGCCGAACGCGAGGCCGACATCCAGCTCTGGCTCGAACGCCAGGCCGCGCTTGCGGACCACGACGCCGAGGCCGACTTCCAGACGGACTACCTGCGCGAACTCATTGACGCCACCGATTACCCGCCCTTCGACCTGGACGCCGTTTCCCAGCTCTTCAAGGACTGGATGCAGCACAAGCACGACGACATCCTGGGATACCGCGACATGATCCACCGCTCCGTGGTCACCGGCACCATGGCAGTCAAACACCACACCCGCTGGCTCAACGCCATGGACGACTCCCTCGAACGATACCTGAACGGCACGTCCCAGGACATCGACACCAACACCCCCGACGAACTCACCAACACCCTCTCCACAAACTAACAACTGGCGCCATGCAGCCAATCGACGTTTTAAGAAAATGATCCGTGCTCTTAGATAAAGTAATGGCAGCAGGACAATTCCTGCGGGATCCACCGGGGGACCTGCACACATTAACGTGCTAGGTCCCCCGGTGGGCCTCACACCCAGTGCGGCTACCAATGTGAGTGCTCGATGCCTTTGAGGCCGATGTCGTCAACTCGCGGTGGATTGGAAAACGGGTGCGGTATGTGAGGTGCGTGAACAGCCTGATCGGGACGCCCGTTCCAGTCAATGGTTCAAACGATGCAAAAGCGCTACCCTTAAGAAGGGTCCTTGCCGGGGAGGCCCCGAGACTGGAGAGTGAATTATGCGGGTACCGTCAGCAGAACGAAAAGAACAGCTAATCGCCGCGACCGTAGAACTTATGAGGCGTGAGGGCGTTCAGTCGGTAACCATGCGGGCCATTGCAAAGGAAGCGAACGCACCGCTGGCCGCCGCGCATTACAACTTCGCTGACAAAGACGATCTCATGGAAGCAGCCGCGCGGGCGTGGTTGAAGAACCTGGGCCGGTTTTCCCGTGACCTCCCGATTCACTTGGGACTTCGTAAGACCGTGGAACAAGTAGCCGAAGGCTACTGGCGCTCACTGGAGGAAGAGCCGGCAAGCCTACTTGCTGAATTCGAACTTATCTTGTGGGCAACACGTAATGCCCCCGGCAGCCCCGTGGCGGCAAAGATTTATCCCGCCTATGAGGTGGAACTGGGAAATATGTTCTCTGCTGCGGCGAAAAGCGACGGTGAAGAGTGCCGAATAGGCATTCCAGCCCTGGTCAGGTCATTTCTGATGATCTATGACGGGGCAGCAATTCAATACATTACCGACCCGAATGCTGCGGATCATCGCGCCAACTTCTTTATGATGGTTGATGCACTTCTTGCCAAGGCCGGCCTTTAACCCTGCTGACAGGGCTATTGAACTTCTCGTGTCCACGTTGAAGTCCTTCTGCGACGCGAAGGACTTTCCCGGCAGGAACGAGGTTTCCAGAGACCGGTTCGTCCGTTCCACGCCGCCCTTGCTCTCCGGATCATAGAGCTTGTCCGGTACGGTCCTGGTCCGGAACACCATGGCCGAACGCCAGACCCAGGCGCGAAGGTGGTCCTGCACCGACAGCTAGGAGCGCTTCAGATAAGCGGCTCTCCGTGGTTCGTGGTGAAACGGATTCCGTGTCTTGAGAGCTGAAGGGCTCGTAGCCCTGCTGTGATGGATGTTCTCTACGCATTCATCAAGAGTCAGGAGCTACGAGCCTTGATCGAGCCTACTTCCCCGCGCCCCGATGCTGCCACCGCCCTGTTCAATCTGCCCGACTACCGCGTCACCGATACTGAGGTCCTCGCTTTCGGGCAGCGGCGGGTCCGCGTCGAAGCCACGGCCGAGGCCGGGTGCCCGTGCTGTGGCGTCATCAGTACCCGCGTGCATTCACGCCGGCCCCAACGCCTGCGTGACATCCCTGTGGCCGGCCCGGTCGAAGTGATCTGGTCCAAGCGGAGATTCTTCTGCGATGAGTATCTGTGCCCGCGGCGGACGTTCGCGGAGGAGACTGCCCAGGTGCCGCGCCGCGCCCGGTCCACCCGCCGGCTTCGCGATGCCCTCGTGTCCGCCGTCATTGGATCCGGAAGGGCCGCCGCGGAAGCGGCCGCATCGTTCGGCGTCTCATGGTGGCTGGTCCAGCGGGCCCTGGATTCCGCGGCGCTGACACTGCCCGATGTCGACGGCCTGGCGCCACGGATGCTCGGCATCGATGAACACCGCTACCGGTCCGTGCGGTTCTTCCGGGATCCCGAAACGAACGCCTGGAAACGGTACGAACCCTGGATGACGACTATTGTCGATCTGGACAGCGGACAAGTGCTCGGGATCGTGGACGGGCGTGACAGTGAGGGCGTCGGGGACTGGCTGTTCGCCCGGCCGCTGCAGTGGCGTCTGGGGGTGCAGGTCGTCGCGATCGACCCGTCAGCGGCTTTCCGCAAGGCACTGCGGATGTGGCTCCCGCGCACAGCAATCTCGGTCGACGCGTTCCATTTGGTCAAGCTCGGCAACGACATGCTCACCGAAGTCCGGCAACGACTCACCCACCAGGTCCACGGCCGGCGGGGACGCTCCATCGATCCGGTCTGGGCCAACCGACGGCTGCTCTTGCGCGGCGCCGACACGCTCTCGGACCGGGCACGGAAAAGACTCAGCACCGTGTTCGCCACCGACGACGCCACCGGGAAGCTGCAGACTGCGTGGTTGGTCAAAGAACAGCTCCGGACGCTGCTCGCCACCGGGTCTCTTGCCGACGCGGCCGCGGCGAAAGACCACCTGAAGGAACTGGTCGAACGAGCCGCGCAGCCGGAAACGAACCGGCTCTGGCGCACGATCTGCCGGTGGTGGAAAGAAATCGAAGTCCTCATTGTCACCGGTGCGACCACCGCGAAAGTAGAAGCCAACAACACAGCCATCAAACACATCAAACGGACAGGCCGGGGATTCACCAACGCACGCAACTACAAAACGCGTATCCTGTTGCGCAGTGCCGCCAAAACAGCGGCATGAACATCCATCACGGCAGAACAATCACCACGAACCGTGAAGAGCCAGATAAGCACAGTGGCACTGGGCCTGGTCCGGAACTCATAACTGATCCAGCCTGCTGAGTCCGCCGGCAATGCTCCGGCCGGATCTTGGCCCCGATTTTCCTGAACCACGTCGCACACACGGATTAGCCGATGCGCTCCGCGAGCACCTTTGCCGATATCCACGGATTCTCCCTCAAACAGCGCCACGCTGACCGTCCCGACCGCCCTCGATCCGGGGTCTGCTGCGCCCGAATAGAGGCATTTCAGGGGTGCCTGCTCCTGGAGAAAATACCCCGGGCCCTGACCGCGCGCCGGTAGCGGGCGTTGACGGATTCGATGGCATTGGTGCAGCAAATGACCCGCCGGACTTCGACGTCGGTAGTCCAAGGAACGGCACGAACTCGCTCAATCCGTTCTCCCACAGCCGGATGATCGCCGGATGGGCCGGGTGCCGTTGCGTGAGTTGGCGGTGACCTTGGCCGCCGCGTCGTGACTTTCATAACCGAGGTGCTCGGTCAGTTCCTCGTCCAGGGCGGTCTGAATGACGGTCTTGGTCAACTGCTTGAGCAGCCTCGAGTGTTCCGGCCATATCGGGCTTCTCCCCGCCAGGCTCAGCGCCCGGCGTGTCGAGCCGGATACGCCGTTATTTCCACAGCCCCACTTCCGGGGCGGACTGTCATGGGGAAATGATCTGCTTGGAACTGGTGGGGCCGATGAATTGTCCGATTGCCCCGCGATCTTATCAAGAGGTCAACAAACACCCTTGATGTCCTCAGGAAAGCTGCCCTTATGTCTTTACGTAATCAGGGCAACGGACATGAGGGCCATGGCGGTGGCGCCGAGGGCTTCGAGGGCGTGTTCGGTGCGTGTGATTCGTTTGCGGGCACTAGCGTGGTGGGCGCCGGTTGTGGCGGTCCGGCGGTGGTGGAGAAGGAGGGTGAGGAAGGTTGCTGCGGCGGCGGTGAAGACGAGGGTGAGCAGGAGAGCGGGAGTGTGGCTGAGGCCTGCCACGGCTGCTGCTGTTGTGTCGGGTGTGCTGACCTGCGCCGGGGTCATGCCGTGGTGGGTGGCCGGCATGGGCATTGACATCCCCTCTGCCGTTGCCTCGGCTTTTTGGTTTGCCGGGGCGGGGGTGGGTGAGTGGGTCATGAGGGCGAGCATGAGGGCTGCGCCGGCCATGGTGAGGGCGTGGTAGGCGCATTTGAGCCGGCCTTGGGCGGTGGTGCAGAGTGTTTTGAATTCGGGGCGGGCGACGGCTTGGATGGTGAACCAGAGGGCTGCGCCGGTGAGGACGGCGATTTGGGCCAGCAGGGTGGTGGGTGCGAGGTTCCAGAGCATGGCGGCCATCAGGATGTTCATGAGGGCGTGGAGGATGTTGTTGACCCGGTCTGTGTGGTGGCGGGTCCGTGCTGCTTGCAGGGCGTGGTAGCTTCCGCCCAGGAGCAGGGCGGCGGTGAGGGTCCAGGTAATGGCGGGGATGTTGAACACGTGGATCACGCTCTCGCTGCTGGGTTTGGGTGAGGTATGGGTTCAGTCCCCGGTGCGGGTGTGGACAGCGCCGGGGACTGAAGATCGGGGAAAGGGGTGTGGTCCCCGGTGCGGGTGTGGAGGGCGCCGGGGACCACGGTTAGTGCTTGCTTGGCTTTATTGTTCGTTTCCTGTGCTGCAGTGCCCGCCGTTGGCGCCCCGGGTTTCGGTGGGGAGGTTCAGGGTGGGGTTTTGGTTGAAGAAGCCGTGGGGTTCGAGCATGAAGCCGATGTTCTGGCGGGGCATCACGGGCCAGTCTTCGAGACGGACGACGTGGTGCATGCCGAAGGTGTACCAGACCACGAGGTCCTCATCCACGATGTTCCGGTCCTTTTCGGTCCAGATATGCAGGCCGTCATCGGCGCCGGTGGACTGGTTCGGGAACTCCCCGGCAGCGAAGCGTTCGGTCCGGTCGTACGCGGTGACCCAGAGGTTGTTCCGGGCGAACTGGGCGCGTTTGGAAACGTAGGACTCGTCCCCGGCCGCGAGCTGGATGCCATCGGTGGGGATCAACCGGTACGCGACCGGTTCATCGACGATGTTCCTGCTCTCGTGGTTGACGATCTTCCAGAACCGGTGCTTGCCCGAATCGGTCTTGCGGATCGCGGCTTTCTCGGTCTCCAGCAAACGATCCACGGCCATGAACGCGGTATGGGTCGGGTTCTCCCGGGGGATTTCCATGTCCACTTCGTAAACGGCGTTCTTCACACCATCAAGCTCGAAGTCCATCCGGACGTTGAACATGTGCTGGTGGATCGGGGCGTAGAGGCCATCGTTGTTCAGGGACTGCCCGTACGGGCTCTTCTCACCGGGCTTCTGCCCGGCAGTGGAAAGAATACCGGTGGCCTTGACCAGGAACTCGATGCTCCCGTCAAGGAAAAGGTGCCAGTAGAACGCGTACTCATAGTTCGCGACCGTAGCAATGAAGGAAATCACCAGCTTCCGGCTGCGCCGGGTCTCGGTGGTGGCCTCACGGAAATCGAAGTGCTTCCACAAAATGGAATCGTCTTCCTCGTGCATGCAGATCGCGTTCTCGATCGTCCACGGGTTGCCCAGGCTGTCCACGCTATGACCATCGAAGTACCTGATCTCACCCAGGCAGTCACAACCCAGCGTCAGGGAGTTAGCCATGTTACCGATGTTGTACTCACCGGAAT
>NZ_KI912155.1:1360923-1426593 GCF_000517125.1 Arthrobacter sp. MA-N2
ACCGGAATTCAAATCCACGATCACAATGAAGTTCTCGATCGGGTGCGCGTACGGGCTATCGTCCGCCTCGTCCCGAACAAAAACCAGGGCACGCATCAAACGCCGCCCCTCATCATCCTCACCGAAATACCCCACGGACCACGGCTCAAAACAAACCAAGGACATATCCGTGATCCCACGCTTGGCCAAAGCAGCCTGAACCTCGGGATTCTTCCGGCAACTCTCCTCACCCTCGGCAAACTCATCCACCATGAACGGCGGCTGAACACCCACAGCAAGCTGAGCCCACTTATCAACCGTGCCCGTATCAAGACCAACAACCGCCTCGAACGCACGCCCCTGAGCCCGGTCCACCAAAACCGCGTCCGCCTCACGCGCCACCTGCACACCACCACGCAAATCCGCCTTGGACGGCTCACGCAACTCAACACTGATAAAACGGAACGACTCCCCCGCAGCCGGCCCCTCCTTCAAAATCGAAACCACACGGGAAATCTCCGCCCGCGACAACGGATCCAACGGATGCGCCGTCCCAACAACGGCTTGAGCTTCACTGCTGATAGTCATGATTATCTCCTTGATTGGTCCTGTTTGAGGACGAGCTTGTGGTACAGAGTTGGTTGATCAGGGTGAGGGTGCCTGTGATTCGGGACCGGCTGGATGCGGCCAGCCAGCCCTCTGACAGGGCGCGCTCGTTAGCCGGCCAGCAGCCAGTCAGACGCCGCTTTGCGGTAGCGGATGATGCCTTTGTACTCGGCCATGTCTTCCGGGAGCTCTGCCAGCACGTGGCCAAACCTCTCGCGCCAGACGGGGACCTGGGCGATGTCCCTGAGGGGCAGGAGGTAGCTGCGGATCAGGAACAGCAGGACTCCGGTGTGGGGGAGACGGATCAGGTGCTGGACCTCGACGCGAAGGTGGAGCTTGTCAGGCATGTCAGGGTCGGTAGCGATGGTTCCGCGGTCCGGGCCCCACTCGGGGTAGGTTTCGGTGGAGGTGTCCAAGCGGTTGCCGACGGTCATGGTCCAGTTGGTGCGGCGGAACTGTTCTCCGGGCTGCAGGCGCAGGAGGAACTGCTCGGCGCGCTTGATGATGTTTTCTTCCTTGACCCGCGGGACGGGCCCGTGGATTTCGAGGAAGTTCATGCCGACGTCGAAGTTGAAGGACCAGTCCGCGGCGAAGGAGACCAGCCCGGCGTCGAGCCACATCGTGTTGTCTCGAATGTCGAGGAGAACGATGTCATCCTGGATCTGGCTACCCAAAAACCGCAGGGGGCCCATGGGCAGCGAGTCGTCGTCGCCGACGGTGAACTCCACGTCGAGGCCCTGCAGCTTGTTCTGCCAGCGGCAGGCGTTCCCTTCGCGCTGGAAGGACATGATGTCCGGGTAATCTTCGGCCATGGCCGGCAGCAGCGTGGCGATCGTGTCCCACACGGCGGGCCGCATATGGGGCAGGACCTGCATGCGTGAGGGGTCCCGGGTCAGGATCTGGTCGCGGTCGGCCAGTTCCTGGAGGTAGAACTCGTCGATGTCGATGACTCCGGCTCCCCAGGCGCCAGCGTCTGTCGGCACGTTTTTGTTGGCCGGTTCGACGTTGGCGCTGTAGCGGTAGCTTTCACCGGTGAAGGGGAAAGGAAAGCGCCTGATGCGTTCCGGAAGGGTGGCGGCGTCAGTGTCTTTGCCAATGGTGATGCTCAAAGGTCCAACTCCAATTCTGGGTCTTCGCTGCGTGAAACACAGCATATCATTGTGGTGTTCTCGGCCTTTTCCTGATCGGTCAGGTAGAGGTCCCGGTGCTGTGGGGTTCCCCGGAGGACCGGCAGGACACATTCCCCGCAGATGCCTTTGCGGCACATGTTGGGGATGGTTTTCCCTGCCCTTTCGAGTGTTTCCAGCAGCGACACGCCGGCCGGCACGTCCAGCTTGAGGCCGCTGCGGACCAAGTTCACCGTGAACGGCTCGCCGTCGTCCAGTTCGGCCGCCCCGAAGGCTTCCGAGTGCAGCCTCGCCGGTGGCCATCCCAGCTCCTGAGCCTGATTCAGGACTGCATCCATGAAGGCAATCGGGCCGCAGACGTAGAGGTGGGTTCCCAGGCTCTGGGTCATGAGCCGTTCGGTGAGGACATTCTGGAAACTGCCGCGGTCGCTGCATTCGGTCAGCGCGGGTCCCAGCAGGTCCCTGGCTTCCTCGACGTGGGCGCCGGTCCCGGGCCGGTACACGTAGATCAAGGATGATGTCGTGCCGCGGTCGGCGGCCGCTCTGACGTGCGAGAGTACCGGCGTGATGCCGATTCCCGCAGCGATCAGCAGATGGTGGGTGGCTGTAGATGCCGGGGCAAAAGCACTGCGGGGACGCGAGACATACACCCGGTCGCCGACCGCGAGATGGTGCATCGCCACTGAGCCGCCCGCGCCGTCCTCGACCCGGAGGACTGAGATGGCGTATTCGGACGGGGCGTTGCCCGAACCGGTGAGTGAATACGCATTCACGCCGCTGCCGTACTGGACAACCAGGTGGCTGCCCGGGACATAGGACGGAAGGCGTGCCCCCGACGGATCAGCCAACGTGATGCTGACAATCGATTCCGTCTGGGGACTGACGTTCGTCACCTCCAGCTGGAGGCCGCCTTCCACGGCCGGGTGGGCAGTGATCGGGAGCGCCGTGATAGTCATGATGCCTCCTCGGCGTGGGCTGAGTACCCCAGGTACGCGCCCATTCGGCGCGAGAAGTGATCGGTTGTAGCCAGAGTGGTGGCACATCCCTGGCACTGCACCTCGGAGCCCGCTTCGCGAACGGTTGCCGTGGTGGCATGGCAATGCGGGCAGTAAATTACCCGGGGTGCGGTCTCGTCGTTCAGGAGGGTGAGCTCCTCCTGTTGCAGTCCGCAATCCGCTGCTGCGGCTGCGGCTGCGCGGATGTCCGCCGGCGGGCCGGCGAGTACGAGGCGGACTCCGACGTGCGAACGCCCGAGCGCGGACCTCAGTTCCGTGAGGGCCTCGTGGTTTGCAGCTTGGAAACGAAGGTCATGCCTGGGCTGGACACCGGTGTCTAGACCCGCGGTGTCACCTGTGGCGCCAAAAGACGCACAGATGACACCGCGGAAACCAGGTTCCAGGCCTGTGCCTGCTGCCGGCGGCATGGACGCGGAACGCATGGTCGGTCCTTACGGGGCGAAGGTGCGGTCGCCGGTGAAGAACCCCAGGCCGTACTCGGGGGTCTCGAACTTGACTGTGGTTCCCTTCGGGAAGAACAGGACGTCGCGCTCCTTTGCGTGCGTGACTTCGCCTGTGGTTTCGTCGGTGAGGATGAATTCGCCCTTGATGACGACCTTCATTTCGTCGTAGGTGTACGTGTACACCAACGGCTCGGAAGCCTTCAGCTCGAAGAATCCGGCGCACATGACCGAGCCTTCGGGGTTGTGGAGGGAGTCACCGATGGCAGCGACGGTCCCTGGCTCGTTCATCGGCGGCAGGCCCAAATAACCGCCAACTACCTTGTGGATGGATCCGGCCTTACTCAGTGTTCCTACAACGGTTTCCATTTGTTTCTCCTCCATGAATAGTGACGTGCATGGTTCGTTAGAACTGTTCGTCTTGGGTTGGGTGATGGAACTGCGCTGAGATCCCCTTTCCCGGTTGGATTCCGGGAACGGGGATTTGCGAATCCGGCATTCTCTGTTTCCAAAGGGACCAGTCGAGCTCTGCCCTGAGTCCTACTGGCGTTGTGATGCCGGTCACGGAAGCGCGTTCCACAAACTTTCACATGAACAGATGTATAAGTCAACCGTTCCACATGAATATTCCGCCCAGAATGTACGCCTCGGGGTCAATTAAGACGGCTATCGTATTTTGTGAACCATTGACTAGAACAAGTGTTCATGTCAGCCTTGGAGCCACGTGACCGGATCACTCGAGTCCGCACCAGGCCCACGGAGCATTGCAAAAATGAAGGGGGAATAACCGTGAATCTGACAGCAATCGCGAGGACCGTGGTGGACGACGGCACGGCAAAAGAAATTGTGCCCAACTTGTCCCTCGTCAGGGACGAGATCGCGGCCACGACGGCCAAAATCGACGAACAGCAGGTAGTTACCCTGGCACGCCACATCTACCTGAGCGGCCGGATCGTCGTCGCCCAGCTTGAGTCCGAGGGCCTGGACAAGTTCGTGGCCAGCTGGAAGGAACTCCTGGCCGACGTCGAAGGTGCCCTTGCCTCTGCACGGAAGGCTTCCTAACCCACATGAACACTCTCAGCTATGACGCCTGCGGTGCTGCGCAGCAGGCCATCGAGCAGCACGTCCCGGCCCTTGTTGAAGACCGGATCGCCTCGAGGATTTTCGCGAAGGACCACACGTTGTGGGGTGCCGATGCGGAGTCCGAGTCCGCCGTCCGTCTTGGATGGGTGGACGCGGCTACCGTTTCCCGGTCCCTGGTCGAAGGAATCCTGGAACTCCGGGATGCCCTCAGGTCCGAAGGCGTCTCCCGTATTGTCCTGTGTGGCATGGGCGGCTCTTCGCTTGCCCCGGAGGTCATTGCCGGCACCGCCGGCGTCGAGCTGACCGTGCTGGACAGCACCGACCCCGAACAGGTCGGTGCCGCCCTGACGGACCGCCTGGCCCAGAGCGCCATCGTGGTCTCGTCCAAGTCCGGCTCCACCGTGGAAACCGACTCGCAGCGACGGGTGTTCGAACAGGCCTTCACCGAGGCCGGCATCGATGCCAGGAGCCGCATCATCATCGTCACGGACCCGGGGTCCCCGCTGGACAAGGCCTCCCGGGAAGCCGGCTACCGCGCGGTCTTCAACGCCGACCCGAACGTCGGCGGCCGCTTCTCGGCGCTCACGGCCTTCGGGCTGGTCCCCAGCGGCCTCGCCGGAGTCGATATCCAGGCGTTCCTGGACGAGGCCGAGGAAGCAGCGGAGGTCCTGAACGAGGACTCCTTCGAAAACATCGGGCTCCGGCTCGGTGCTGCCCTGGGCGGAACCACCCCGCTGCGCAACAAGATCCTCATCGTCGAAGACGGCTCCGGCATTGCGGGTTTCGCGGACTGGGCCGAACAACTCATCGCCGAGTCCACCGGCAAGCACGGCACGGGCGTGCTGCCGGTCGTTGCCGGTCCTTCCGCCCCCGAGGTCAGCAGCGGCGCGGAGGACGTCCTGGTGGTGCGTCTGGTCGGTGCGGATTCCGACGTCGAACTCGGTGAGAACGAAGCGGCGATCGCCGGTGGCCTGGCCACGCAGATGTTCCTCTGGGAATTCGCCACGGCCGTCGCAGGGCGCCTGCTGGGCATCAACCCCTTCGACCAGCCCGACGTCGAGGCCGCCAAGATCGCCGCGCGCGGCCTGCTGGACGCCCGCCCCGAACCCACCCCCGCCGCGTTCACCGACGGCGCGATCGAAGTACGCGGCGGTGACTTCCTCCGTGGCGCAGCCACCGCAGAGGAAGCCGTCGGGGCCCTCTTGGGAACGCTCGACGACGACAGTTACCTCAGCGTCCAGGCCTACTTCGACCGGATCGCGTACGCCGGGTTCGAGGGTGTCCGCGAGGAACTCGCCCGCGCCTCAGCGGCCGCCCGGTCACCTTCGGCTGGGGTCCGCGTTTCCTGCACTCCACCGGACAGTTCCACAAAGGCGGGCCCGCGATCGGTTCATTCCTGCAGGTAACGGCTTCCGCGAACGGCGACATCGCCATCCCGGAACGGCCCTTCACCTTCGGTCAGCTCATCGCGGCCCAGGCCGCCGGAGACGCCCAGGTCCTGGAGAACCACGGCCGCCCGGTCCTGCGCCTGCACCTCACGGACCGCACAGCCGGGGTCGCCCAGCTCCAGGAAATCATCGCTGCGCTGGCCGGCCAGACCAGCCCGCTCGAAAGCTAAGGCACAAACCCAAACATGCCAGAAACTGAAATCGGTTACAGGTCCACCGGAAAGGCTACCCGCCGCAATCCCCTCCGGGATCCGCGTGACCGCCGCCTGAACCGCATCGCCGGGCCGTCATCACTGGTTCTTTTCGGAGTCACCGGCGATCTTGCCCGTAAGAAACTCCTGCCCGCCGTGTACGACCTCGCCAACCGGGGCCTGCTGCCGCCAAGCTTCGCGTTGCTCGGTTTTGGCCGGCGCGAGTGGAGCAACGAGGACTTCGCCAACGAGGTCAGGGGTCTGCCGGCAGCTCTCCCGCCCAGGCCTGGCGCAGGCCGGGGACGGGCAGTGGCGGCGGGCGGTGATCGAGAAGCCTTTCGGTCCTGACCTGGAGTCCGCCCTGCAGCTGAACGACATTGTGGAGTCCGTGGTCCCGCCGGACGCGGTGTTCCGCGTCGATCATTACCTGGGCAAGGAAACGGTCCAGAACATCGTGCTGCGCGGCTACGGGGAACTCGCCAAGGAAAGCGAATCCCTCGTCACAGCGATCGAAGTCGAGGGCGCCTCCGATTCACCCAGCACGATCCTCCTCGCCGCCTGGCTCCACCAAGCCCTGGACGCCCCCGTCACCATCGTCGCGGACGCGGCCTGTCTACCGCCGAGCTGACCCAACCAGGCCAACCCGCCCAACGGATCACCCTCCCACACCGCAGCCTGCGGGACTGCCTTGCCGAAGAACTGCGCCGTCTCGACCCCGATGAGGTCTTCGGAGAAACCATTCAAAATCTCGGAACTTCCAAAATGCGCCCAAAAAAGCAGCTCCCGGTCAATCGTCAGCGCGGAGCGAGGACGAAACCGGGGCCGCTTTTCACTGACCACTGTTTAACCGGATGCGAATGCGGTAGCAAAGGAAATGTCAGACCGGGGCTTTCGCGCAGCGAGGGCCCGCGGCCGCGGGAGAGCGCAAGCAAACAGCGAAATTTCCGCAACCGCCCACCAGCCTTTTCTCGGCGGTCGGGAACATCTGTTTTCCTTCCTCGGCCTGCCATACATCCACGCGGGGATCCGTTTGCCGCGTGGACATTTCCTGCCGCGCCTGCTGGTACAAGGCGTTAGCTACCCGTCGTTGTGTGCCTGTTCCAACAGTGATTTTCTGCTCGGGTGCCCCGCGAGTAAAACTCGCTCCTGGGTTCCTGCCTGCGTAGTTAGGGAGGTATCACCGGTGGCCGCGCCAGCTCGGTTCCGAGCTGGCGCGGCCCGAGGGTCCTGAATTGGTGACAGCGGCGACCGGATTCATCCCGAGGATTTGATGCTGAAACAACGAGAGTTGTTGCGGTCCTGAGTTGGAGTTCGGTCCCTGCCATGGGGCCAGTATTCAGGCGTTATCCCGTGTCACCTGCCAGTCGGAAGCTCTTCCAGGGCAGCGGCGTCCTCATCGGGATCGCGGGCTAGAAAGGGGGCAGCGGCGGCTGGTTCATGATTCGCGCGCCTGGATTCACGTTGGGAGTAGAACCAGATCGGAATGTAGAGTGCCAGCACGATAAAGCCGAGCCAGGTTGAGGTCCAGCCGATCTCCAGGCTGTTCAGGTAAACCACCCCAATCAGGCACAGGGGCAGGTTGAACAGCCCAAAGAGCATGGCGACGTGTTTCCAGCCCTTGGGTGCTTTGAAAGGCCGTTCCAGTTGAGCGAAGGCGGGGTGCTTCCTGGCCCTGACGTAGGCGAACAGGCTGATGCCGTTGGCGCAGGTGTAGCCGATCGCAGCGGCCGCAAGAATTGCCGCGAGGGATCCAAGCGAAATCAGGACCATGTTGAATGCTGCGGTGACAAGCAAGGCAACGAACGGAGTTCCGTGGCCGTTCGTTTTGCCGAAGACCTTGGGGAGGTTGCCTTCCGCCGACATGGAGTGCATGGCACGGGACGAACCAAGATAGGCCGTCTGGATGATCAGGACCATGGCGGCGATCAGCACGATGATGGTGACGATGGAACCGGCTTGGCCGAAGACAGCCCGGGCGACCGGAATCAGGGGTGAGACAGGCTCGGCCTTGACACCGTCAACGCCCAGGACGCCGATAACGGCTGTTTGGACCAGAACGTACGAGAAGAAGCAGATGATGCCGCAAGCATAAAGCGCCTTGGGAACATCTTTGGCCGGATTTTTGTATTCCGGGCCGTAGATGGCTGCCGTTTCCCACCCACAAGCACTCCATTGTGCGATCGCGAAGATGCCAAAGAGAATGAGGACGTGGTGCATGTCCCATGTCCAGTCGGCCGGCAACCAGTTGCCAGTGATGTTGGCCAGGTCAACGTGCCCTGTGGCAAAAGGTGCCACAGCCAGGACAATCAGCGGTATCAGGGAAACAGCCGCCAGGATGTAACCCAGGATGGCGCCGTCCTTAAGGCCGAACCAGTTGACCACGAATAGTCCCGCGAAAATTACCAGACCTGAAAGCAACGAAAGCTGATATTCGGTGAATGTCTCGGCGAGCACCGGGAACAGCCCATGGAGGTAGCCGCCAACCAGAATGGCGAAGATCGCCAGCACGGGGTTCCAGGCGAACCAGTAGCTCCATGCGCTGAAGCCGCCGATCAGCTTGCCTTTGTCGTACTTGCCCTTGTAGTTTTCGGTGCGGAATATGTGCTGTGCATAGCCCGGTAGGCCAGAGGCTTTGGGGAACGTGGTGGCCATTTCGGCGTACGCCGTGTTTTGGAAGAAACCTTGAACCACCGACAGCCCCCAGATAAGAATTGCTGCGGCTGACAAATACAGCGGGATATAGCCCAAGGACGGTAGTATCAGCAAAGGCACGCCCAGTGAAATGGACAAACCCTGCTTCCAGTCAATCGACCTTTTCAGGTCATCGACAGCGCTCAAACTGTTTTCACTCATAAGATTCTCCTTTGAATGGCAGTGATAAACACAAACAATTGTGCGGGCAGCGGTGAGACGGCACCTTGCCATTGCCAGACACCACTCAGTGACCAAAGATGTCTGGCGTTCCGGATTTATGTCCGGGATATAGACGCGAGTGGTGCGGATGGTGGTTTGCCACATTCAAACGCTCAGCGGGGCGGGTTAGCCGTTGCGCGAGATTAGCCCGAACATGTAGCGGGACGTTTGTCCTCCGATTACAGGCGAGGCGTTGGGGCAGGTGACCCTTGGGCCTTAACTTGTGGAGACCGTGTAGGGCCTGTGGTGCGGCTGTAACTCGGTTAGATTTCGAAGTATCGGAAGGAGTGTGACTCCAGACCTTTGGGGTTGGGGCCATAGATAGTGAACATTCGAGCGTAGACAGGCGCCCAGTATTTGCCGAGTTGTCCCGGGTTTACGCGGGCTGAATCTCCGGGCTTCAGGATGACCGTCTTGCCTTCGCTCTCGATGTGGAGTTCGCCCTCCATCAGGAAGTTCGTCTCGGTGTGGGGGTGGAAATCTTCCCAACCGCAGGACCTCAGTTCCCACTCCGACAATATGAAGTCATCCCAGCTGCCCACAGGATCGGCATTGATGAATCTGCAGAGCAATCGTTGCCATTCGTCCTTCATGGGCTTCATGGGCCTCATTGACCAGAATTCGATCTCTTCCCCTGTTGTGGGTGTCAGGAACTGAGGTGTGGTCGCGCCCATTGCTTTAGACCCTTTCTTATGCGCGACATATCCCTAAGCGCGCTATTTGCAGTGTGGGATGTTTCGATAAATCCGGGTCAGATCGCGTAATGGTGATCTGAATCACGGTGTTGTCCACTGTGACAGGGACGAGCGTCTAAGTCAATGGTCTGCCATAATTTCTCACCCCGCCCTTCTGAGAAAAAGTCTTCTTGAACGCCCCGGGGAATCATTTGGTTTTGCCCGGATGGCGGGCTGGGGTTTGGTGCCCTGTTCGTGTTGGTCAGTGTTAGGAGTTCGGCGCTAAGTGCCTGGATCTGACGTGGGATGCCGGCCGAGTTCAGGGGCGTGTTTTCCCGCCATAGCCGCGTCTTAACGTCCCGGGAGACGGTGCCGGAGTCGGCCAGAACGCGTTGGAACGGAGTCGCGGGCCGGTGGTATGTTTTGCTGATCTTCGCTCTGGTCCGGACCTTCGCCAGGAGCTTCTGCCGTGGCTCGAAATGATTCGTCAACAGCCGCTGTAGCGCCAAGATCCGGTTCAACAGTTCCAGCTCGGCGGCGGTGTCGCAGCGGTGATTGCCGACGGTCTGACGGACGGTGTGCCAGTTCTTCTGTTGACTTCCAGAAGGACTACCTGCGCGAACTCATTGACGCCACCGATTACCCGCCCTTCGACCTGGACGCCGTTTCCCAGCTCTTCAAGGACTGGATGCAGCACAAGCACGAGGGCATCCCGGGATACCGCGGCATGATCCACCGCTCCGTGGTCACCGGCACCATGGCAGTCAAACACCACACCCGCTGGCTCAACGCCATGGACGACTCCCTCGAACGATACCTGAACGGCACGTCCCAGGACATCGACACCAACACCCCCGCGGCAAGCTGACCAAGTACGCGGCTAGCCTGTCCCTAAGAACATGGGCAGGCAAGGGATCTGGAGAGGTTCCGATCACCCGCTTGTGCACTCCAGACTGTACAACCCTCCGCCAGTGAGAGCGGATCAGTCTCCCTCTGGACCCTTCCGTCTGAAAGAAGGGTGTCCCGGCCATGACAGGACCCAGCCTGGCAACCACCTTGAGTGCTTACATATGGCGCTATCCACCCAAGACCGAACAGAAATTCAGGTCGGTCGTTCAAGACGAAGGTGGGACCTTTTACTCTCCAAGCAATAGTCTTAGGACGTGTTCAGACGGACTGAAATCGGAGACTGGGGAGTGAGCTATGCGGGTAGCCGCGAAAGATCGAAAAGAACAATTGATTTCAGCGACGGTGGAACTAATGAGGCGTGAGGGCGTTCAGTCCGTGACCATGAGGGCCGTCGCCAAAGAGGCCAATGCTCCCTTGGCCGCCGTTCACTACTGTTTCAGCGGTAAAGAAGAGCTTATGGAGGCGGCCGCCGAGGCTTGGCTGAAGAACCTCAGCAGTTTTTCCGGCGAGGTCCCGGTCCACCTAGGTCTTCGTAAGGCCGTGGAACAAGTAGCCGAAGGCTACTGGCGCGCACTGGAAGAAGAGCCCGCCAGCCTCCTTGCTGAGATCGAACTCATTCTGTGGGCAGCACGTAATGCCCCGGTGAGCCCGCTGGCCGCGAAGATTTATCCGGCCTACGAAGTTGAACTGGGAAACATATTCTCCGCTGCGGCACAAAACAATGGTGACCACTGCTGTATTGCCATCCCTGCGCTCGTGAGGTCTTTCCTGATGATCTACGACGGAGCGTCCGTTCAATACATGACCGACCCGAAGGCGGCCGATCACCGTGGCTTGTTCTTCATGATGCTTGATGCACTACTGACCAAGGCCTGCGTGTAACAGTCCTCACGACGTGGCAACGCGGAGAGGTCGGTCCCGGCAGGAGCATTCCGAGTGGTAACTTTCGACTGGAAATGGCACGCGGGGTATTCATGGGCCGGGAGTAGCTTGGGCGCCATCAGCGTCGCCTGTCGGCTGGCGCACCTCGCTGGCCGGAGGTTCAAGCGCTCCAGGACCGGTGACTTTTACCGGGAGTGGAAGTAGCTGCCAGAACTCCCGTTCCATGACTAAATCGGCGCTTCCGCAGGTCAGGTCACCCTTGGCGCGATAACTGCATTCGGATGCTAGAGCCTGAATTTACTCTTGGATCGCTTGCCCGTTGTAGGGTTCCTGCATCTAATGCGCCTTTCCCTGGTTTAGGGGCTGGCGTGATCGGTGCCATCCCGGTTTCGTCTCGAGGATGCTGGTGGAGCCGGATGTTGGGCTGTTTCCGTTGCTCAAAATGTTGGGCCCTCTCCTCGGAGAACGCCGCCATGCCCTCTTTCTGGTCACCTGAAACCGGCGACGGCCGCAATCGTGGAAGTGCGTAGTTCGGTGTATGCCGTCCACCCTTCAAACGGTTACCTTTTGGCCACAACCTTGATGCCCGACTTCTCACAAGTTCCCTTGGACGGCTTACTTCTTTAGGCTTGCACAGTGATCTTCAAAGCTGTGGGCGAGGGACGCCCGTACCCTGACCATGGTTATTCCACGCCCAAGGACTGGGCCGCACTGCCACCGCGTCCTGTTCGGCTCGATGAACTTGTCACCACCAAACGCACCCTTGACCTGGAAGCGCTGTTGGCCGAGGACTCAACCTTCTTCGGAGATCTCTTCCCGCATGTGGTGCAGTATCAGGGCTTGTTGTACCTCGAAGACGGGCTCCACCGTGCAGTCCGTACCGCGCTACACCAGCGCACGGCCATCCACGCGCGCGTGCTTGTGATAGATGGTTAACGAGACAATCCCCGAAGAGCAGGTGGCTGTGCCCGATAACGCGAATCCGAGGAAGCGCCGGAACCATCCGAATCGTCAGAAAGACCCGACGATTCTGCACGGGCATCGTGTTGTTACTGGGCCGGAACTCCGGGCGACCTTTGTGGATTCTCCTGGACCTGAGAGCCATCCCGGGTGGTTCAGCCGCCGCCTCTTGCATGGGATCGTTCTCGCGTTGCTCATCGGGCTGATCGTTGCAGGTCTTGTGGGCGCCTGGGCAGTCATGAACGGCGTGATCCGCTTCCCCTCCGCCCTTGCGAGCAGTGCACCGGCGGCCGTGTGCCCGACGACTGTTTTTGACTACACGCCCAACAATAAGATCCAGGTCAATGTCTACAACGCAGCCGGGAGGTCTGGTCTGGCCAAGAACGTGGCCGACCAGCTGAAAGCCCGGGGATACATCGTGGGCAGCGTCGACAACTCCACCACCAGCTACACGGGCTCGGCCATGGTTGTTTCGGGATCCAGCGGCGAAGCGGCAGCGTTCAACATCCAAAGAAACGTTCCGAACACTGACTTCTTCCAGGACCAACGGGCGGATGCCTCCGTGGATATCATCCTCGCTCCCGGTTTCTCGGCGCTGGTGCCGGCGGAACTGGTAGACAACACCCCGGGTAAGCTCAGTTGTCCTCGCCAAGACCAGCGGATTGCGGACAATTCGAAGCTGCCGGTGCTCCCGCCGCCCACGCCCTAGCCTCGGTGGCAGTGCTAGCCCAGTGGCAGTGTCACGCCAAGTGCGCGGGCCGGCCGCCGTCGTCGAACCTTGCTCCCGCGCCCAACTGGACGAACCGAACGGTCTGAAGCAAGCGCTTCTCCAGTTCTTCCGGCTCCGACCCGCTCGCCGCATTGCCGCGGGCCGCACTGGAGGAGAGCGTTCCGTGGATGAGCCTGGCGAGCTGCTCGACGTCGGTGGGCGGTAGGTAGCCCGCCGCTATCCCGTCGCGCAGGATGTCCTGGAGCAACACGTTGAGTTCGCCGACGTGATCCGCCAATTGCGCAAAGGAAGCAGGGGACAGGACGGCCGCCATGGCAGGGCCCGGAGGAAGATGACGGCGGCTCAGATCCTCGACCTGGGCACGTACGTAGAGGGCCAGGCGGTCCACGGGATTCGGCAGGGCAGCCAGGGATTCGCGCAGGTCGCCGAGGAAGCGTTCAGTTTCGTCCAAGGCATAGGCGATCAGGAGTTGTTCCATGTCGGCGTAGTAGTTGTATACCGCGGTCCGGCCGACGCCCGCATGCCGAGCGACATCGGTCATGGTCAGTCCGGGCAGGCCGTGGGTGAAGAGCAGCTCACCGAAAGCGGTCAGGATCCGGCGTCGGGTTTCAGCGCGCTGCGCCGCGTTGCTGGCGGCCGTAATCCTAGGCATACAGACACTTTACAGCGATCTGTCAGCAAAGCCGTGACTGCATGGCGCGAACTGGCCGCAGATGACCTCCGGACGCAGTTTTGGGGTCACCTGCTGCCAGTTCGCGGAGGGGCGGTATCGAAAGACGCTAGATCGCGCAGCCGTCGGGACCGCAGGCTTCGGCGTCGGGGCTGCCGACGGCGACTAGCGGATTGGCTTCCTGCCACGCCTGTGTGAGGGCCTGGCTGAAGACCTCGGACGGCTGCGCGCCGGAGAGACCGTACTTGCGGTCGATGACGAAGAACGGCACACCGGTGACTCCGATCATCCGGGCTTCGGCGATGTCGCTGCGGACGTTCTCGGCGTACTTGTCGGTGCTGAACAATTCGGCGATTTCCGCTTCCGGCAGGCCCAAATCGCGGCCGAGCTTGGTCAGGTATTCCTGGCTTCCGATGTCCTCGCCGTGTTCAAAATGGCCGCTCAGGAGCTGTTCTTTGGCTTGGTCTTGTTGGCCGTGGGCGGCCGCGAGGTGGATGAGGCGGTGCGCCGTGAAGCTGTTGGCCACCACGACGTCGTCGAAGCGGTAGTTCAGGCCCTCGCCCTTTGCCTGCAATGCCACATGCTCGAACATCTGACTGACCTGCGCCGGGTTCATGCCCTTGCGCTTGCTCAGGTAATCGAGCTCGGTGCCGTCGTAGTGTTCAGGGAGGCTCGGGTCCAGCTGGTAGCTGCGCCACTGGATCTCTACCGAGTCGCGGTGTGGGAATTCTCCCAGGGCCTTTTCGAACCGGCGCTTTCCGATGTAGCACCACGGGCAAGCGACGTCCGACCAGATCTCAATCTTCATGATGTCGACAACCCGAAATTCAGGCGCGTCATTCCCGAGCTGGCCTGTTCGACTGGTCACAGCACGGCATCCACGACACGCTAAATGGTATGCGATGCAGAAACGGGCAGGCGCTACGGGTATCCAGGCGTCGTGGAACCGTTTGCGCATCGGTGGTCCGATTCAGCTGCGAGATGTTGGCGGATCCCTTCGACGATGAGTTCGTGGTCCGCCTGCGACGAAAGTCCCGACGCCGTGACGGCCGCGACGACGCCAACGCCACGGACCCGCACCGGAAACGAGCCCCCGGTCACCGCATAGTCGGTGCCCAGCCACCCTGCGGCGACCGCATCTATTCCGGCAGAGGCGTGCCGGGCCTCCACAAGCGCGCTGCTCGCTTCCATCCGCAGCACGAGTGCGGACTTCCGCGCGATCCAGGATTCCTGGTCTGGTGTGATGCCGGGTAGAGCGGCGCGGAAAAGGATGAGCCCGGCGCGTCGGATGTCGATGCCGATCGAGTGGCCGGCCACCTGCGCCATCTCGGTGAGCCGGGAGCCGAGCTTCCATGCGTCTGCGTGGTCGAAAGAGGTGAAAAGCAGTTCCTCCTCCTGGCGTTCAAGTGCTTCAACAGTGGGAATGTCGGTCATGCGGCCGTTCACCTTTCTTCTTGCCATCAGTTTTCCGGGTACGCAATAAACGCGAAGCGCTCGGAGTCAGGAGACCAGCTATTGACGTTAAGCGTTCCCTGGCCGCCAAAGAGCGGCCACACGTGGAGGGGCGTCGCCCAGTCATCTGTTGAGACAAGCACGACGTCGACCGGCAAGTCCGCGGGGTGGCCCACCGTTCCGCCGGGGAAACGGATGTAGCTGGCGAGGCGCCCGTCGGGGGAGAGGTGCGGGAACCAGTCGACGGTTTCGCTGTGGAGCATGCGTTCGGCTGTGCTTCCGGTGCCGACCCGCACCCTGGCGAGTTGGGCGTGGCCTGGCCGGTCCGTGAAGGCCTCGGTATTGAAGTACAGCCACTCGCCGTCTGGAGAAAACTCGGGTCCATCGCAGTGGCCATCAATGTCGATCGCCGCCGCGGGGCCGCCGCTGGCCTGGATCGTCATCAGCCTGCCCGGCTGGGTGAAGTCTCCCGCTTCTATTCCGACGTAGGCGAGTGTCCGTCCGTCGGGGCTGACGCCGTGGAGGAAATGGAAGGACCCGTCGTCGTCCGTGATCTTGGTGGCTTCTCCGCCGTCGAGGGCCGCTCGGTAAATGTGGCCGTCATTCGCCGAGAGGTAGATGGTGGAGCCGTCGGGCGCGAGGACGTGGTCGTTGTTGAGGTCCGGGATGCCGGTGATTGCCAGCTTTTCGATCGTGCCTCCGGAAAGTTTCAGCCGCCACAGGGCGCCATCACCATTGAGGATCAGGGCCTGGCCATCGAGCGTCCAGTTGGGAGCTTCCAGCAGCAGCTTGTCCGTGGTGAAGGCTAGCTCGGAAGTGCCGGTGGCAGAGGCGCTCCACACTTCGCAGCGCTGGCCGGGTTGGAGGGTTCTTATCACAGTGCTTCCTCGACGAATCCGTCCTCATCGGGTGCTGTGGTCCGAGACATGCGTACGACCTTTCGTCTTTGGCGCGAGTTGGCAGCAGATGCCCGCAACATCGGATTTTGGGGTCATCTGCTGCCAGTTCGCGCTAACTGGAGGGGTGCTTAGTCCTGGCTGAAGGCGGCGTCGAAGGAGGTTTGTGAGGGCGGGAAGTCGTATTTTTTGAGGGCGGCGAGGGCTTCGGGGGCGCCGTGGAGGCGGTCCATGCCGGCGTCTTCCCATTCGACGGAGATCGGGCCGGTGTAGCCGATCGCGGTGAGGGCCCGGAAACTCGATTCCCAGGGCACGTCGCCGCGTCCGGCTGAGACGAAGTCCCAGCCGCGGCGCGGGTCGCCCCAGGGCAGGTGGGAGCCCAGGACCGTGTTGCGGCCGGTGGGGCGGAGCTTGGTGTCCTTGCAGTCCACGTGGTAGATGCGGTCCTTGAAGTCCCAGATGAAGGAGACGGGGTCGATGCCTTGCCACATGAAGTGCGAGGGGTCCCAGTTCAGTCCGAACGCTTCCCGGTGCCCGATCGCTTCCAGGGTGCGCACGGTGGTCCAGTAGTCGTAGGCGATCTCGGAGGGGTGGACTTCGTGGGCGAAGCGGACGCCGCATTCGTCGAAGACGTCAAGGATGGGGTTCCAGCGGTCCGCGAAGTCCTGGTAGCCGGCGTCGATGACTTTCTCGGGGACGGGCGGGAACATGGCGAGGTATTGCCAGATGGAGGAGCCGGTGAACCCGACGACGGTATCCACACCTAAAGCGCGGGCGAGGCGGGCGGTGTGTTTCATTTCTTCGGCGGCGCGCTGCCGCACGCCTTCGGGTTCGCCATCACCCCAGACCTTGGCTCCGACGATGGCCTCGTGGCGGAAGTCGATGGGGTCATCGCACACGGCCTGGCCCTTGAGGTGGTTGGAGATGGCCCAGACCTTGAGGTTGTACTTCTCCAACACCGCGAGTTTGTTCTCGACGTAGCCGGGTTCGTCCCAGCGCCAGGCGTCCAGGTGGTCTCCGGAGACGGCGATTTCCAGGCCGTCGTAGCCCCATCCGGAGGCCAGGCGGGCGACTTCCTCGAAGGGCAGATCGGCCCACTGGCCGGTGAACAGGGTATACGGGCGGGACATTGGTTCTCCTTGCAAAGTTTCGGGGGGCAGAGCCGTTCAGTCACCGGCGAGCTGGATGATGGCGCTCTTGGCGTCGGCGGATTCTTCGATAGCGGCCAGGATGTATTGGACAGCGAGCCCGTCCTCGAAGGCCGGAGACGGCGGCGTCCCGGTGTCGATGGCGGCCAGGAAGTCGCGGATTTCGTGGGTGAAGGTATGTTCCCAGCCAATCACGTGGCCCTGCGGCCACCAAGCACCCATATACGGGTGCTGCGCTTCGTTGACCAGGATCCGGCGGAAGCCCTGCTCCCGGACAGGAAGCGTGGCGTCGAGGAAGCCGAGCTCGTTGATGGATTCCAGGTCGAAGAGGAGTGAGCCCTTGTCGCCGTAGACCTCCATGGTGAGCGAGTTCTTCCGGCCCGTGGCCATGCGGGAGACTTCCACGGACGCGACTGCCCCGGAGGCGAGGGTCAACGTGGCCCAGGCGGCGTCGTCGACCGTTACTTTTTCCGGGCCGTCCGCACCGGGGCGGCTGTTCACGAAAGTGTGCAGCCGGCCGGAGACTTCGGTGACGGAGTCGCCGAGCAGGAAGAGGACCTGGTCTATCGCGTGGGAGGCGATGTCGCCCAGCGCGCCGGATCCTGCGGTTTCCTTGTTGAGGCGCCAGGTCATGGGGGAATCGGCGTCCACGAGCCAGTCCTGCAAATATGCGGCGCGGACGTGCCGGACAGTGCCGAGCCTGCCCTCAGCGATGAGTTCGCGGGCCAGGGCGAGGGCCGGTACCCGGCGGTAGTTGAAACCGATCATGGATTGGATGCCGCGCGAGCGGGCTGCCCGCGCGGCTTCCGTCATGGCTTCGGCCTCGGCGAGGGTGTTGGCGAGGGGCTTTTCGACCAGGACGTGCTTGCCCGCTTCCAGCGCCGCGATGGCGATTTCGGCGTGCATCCAGCCCGGAGCGCAGATGTCCACGATGTGGATGTCATCGCGTTCCAGGACCGAGCGCCAGTCCGTGGCGGACTCGCTCCACCCGTACTTCGCCGCGGCCTCGGCAACTTGTTCCGGGTCCCGGCCCACGAGCACTTTCTGTTCGAAAGCCGGGACGTCGAAAAAGCTGGCCACATTCCGCCACGCGTTCGAATGGGCCTTGCCCATGAACGCGTAGCCGATCGCGGCGACACCGAGGGGTGATTTACCCGGATGGCCTTTTTCAGGGTTGGTGGGGGCGGAGCTAGTCATGAGAGATTCCTAGAGGGTGGCGGCCATCGGGTCCCAGTCCTCGGGGAGGGCTTGGGAGGTCACGGCGGAGCTGTCGACGCCTACGAAGGTGCCGGATTCGGCGGACTCGGAAATGGAGACCAGGGTATCGACCACGTGGTAGGCGAGGGCACCCTGGGCGCGGTGCGGAACACCGGCGCGGAGCGAACGTGCCATGTCCAGCACGCCCATGCCGCGGCCGTTGGCCGGTCCCGTGGCGGGGATGATTTCCGCTTCTTCGGCTCCCGCGCGCCATAGCTTGAGGTCGCCGTCGAAGAAGTTCGGGTCCGGGAGCTCGAGGGTGCCCTCGGTTCCGGTGATTTCCACGAAGCCCATCCGCAAGCGGGGCGATTCGAAGCTGAAGACGCTGTGCGAGGAGGCGCCCCCTTCGAACTGGAGCATGGCACTCACATGTGTGGGGACCTCGACGGCGAATTCCTCCCCGGCCTTGGGCCCGGAACCGACAACGCGGACTTCCTTGGCTTTGGAGCCGACGGCGGCCACCTTGCGCACCGAACCGAAGGTCTGGACCAGTGCGGTGATGTAGTACGGGCCCATGTCGAAAAGCGGGCCCGCGCCGTGCTGGAACAGGAATGCCGGGTTCGGGTGCCAGGACTCCGGGCCCGGGGTCTGGAACATGGTCAGGGCGGTCAGCGGGGTTCCGATGTCGCCGCGTTCGATGATCCGGCGGGCCGTCTGCAGGCCGGCGCCCAGGAAGGTGTCCGGTGCGCAGCCGAGGCGGATGCCTGCGGCGTCGGCCGTCTTCAGCAGGGCCAAACCGGATTCGCGGTCCAGGGAGAACGGCTTCTCGGTCCAGACGTGCTTGCCGGCAGCCACGGCCGCGGTGGCTACCTCGACGTGCGCCGCCGGGATGGTCAGGTTGACGATGATTTCGACGTCGGGATGGTTCAGTGCCGCGTCCACCCCGCCCCACTCGGGGATGCCGTATTCCTTGGCCCGCGCTTCCGCGGCTTCCTCGAAGAGGTCGGCGATGACGTGGACTTTCAGGTCCGGGAAGACCGTCAGGTTGTCCAGGTAGGCCTTGCTGATGTTCCCGGCGCCGATGACGGCGACGCCCACGGGCCCCCCGGAGGGAAGACTCAGGGAAGACGGGTTCGATGGTGTGCTCTGCTGCGTTGCGGCGCTCATGCGTTCACGTCCTGTGCTGCGTTGTCCTGAAGGAAGGCGAGGCTTTCGGCAATGCCTTCGAAGATGTCTCCGGCGTAGTCGTCGAATTCCACGACGCCCACCTCCAGGGACTTCGCGGCAGCAACGACGTCGAGCACCGGGATGGTGCCCTTGCCCGCCGGCAGCTGGGCTTTTGTGTCTGTGGTGCCGGGGCCGTCCTTGATGTGGATGAACTTCACGCGGTCACCCAGGCGGGCAAGCAACTCGACGGGGTTCTGGCCGCCGACCGATGCCCAGTAGGTGTCGACTTCCAGGACCAGTTCCGGGTCCAGGAGGCTTTCGAAGTACTCCAGGGCGGTCTGGCCCTCGATGCTGGACTCAAGCTCCCAGGCGTGGTTGTGGTAGCCGACGCGGATCCCGTAGTCGGCCCCCTTCTTGGCTGCGGCGTTGAGTTTTGCCGCGGTGGCCTGGATGTCCTCGGCGTTCTGCCAGTGCTCGGCAGGCAGGTAGGGATCGATGACCGTGGAGATGCCCAATTCCTTGGCAGCGGCGAAGATTTCGTCCTGGTCCTGGCTCAGCAAGGGTGCATGGCCGGAAGGGGCGGTCAGCCCATTCTCCTTCAATGCAGCGCCCAGCTCCTTCGCCGTGGCAACGAAATCGTAGGGTTCAACCTGCGTGAAACCGATCTCGGCAACCTTCTTGATGGTGCCCGGCAGGTCTTCCTGCATGGCGTTGCGCAGAGTGTACAGCTGGATCGAGTAAGACATGGTTTTCCTTTGCTTGGTCAGTTGCGTGAAAAAGGCATTGCTTGAGGAGGGTCCGGCTAGCGGCCGGCGAGGGATCCGCCGATGCCGCCGACGCTGAAGTATTTGTTCAGGGTGGCGAAGACGATGATGGGCGGGAGCATCATGACGACGGCGAGGGCCATGACGCCGGACCAGTCGGTGAGGTTTTGCTGGAAGAAGGACTGCACGCCCACGGGGAGGGTGAAGATCTCGTTGGAGCGCAGGAACACGATCGCCACGAGGTAGTCGTTCCAGGCCAGGAGGAAGGCGAAAATCGCGGTGGACAGGATGCCAGGCAGCGAGTTGCGCAGCACCACTTTGGTGAACGATCCGAAGACCGAGCAGCCGTCGATCCACGAGGCCTCCTCGAGGCTGATCGGGATGGAATCGAAGTATGCCGCCATCATCCACGTGGCGACGGTCATTGTCGAGCCGACGTAGATGATGATCAGGCCGAGGAGGTTGTCCACGAGTCCCATGCCGGCGAAGAGGATGAACAGCGGCACCACGGAGGTAATGATCGGCAGCGACTGCATGACGAACAGCAGCAGGGAATAGCCCGAGACGGCTTTGGAGCGGCCGCGGGAGAGGACGTAGCCGGCAGGTGCCGCGACGGCGACGGCGACGATCACGGTGGACAGCGTGGTGATGAGGCTGTTGCTCAGCCAGGTGCCGGCGAGGGTTTTGGAGAAGACGCCGGTGATGTTTTCCAGTGTCAGGCCGGTCGCGGTGCTGTTCGGGCCCGGGGTCAGGGCCAGTATTACCGTGACCATGATGGGGACGAGGACGATCGCGGTGATGACGAGGATCAGGGCGAAGCGCCACCAGCGTCCTTGCATGCCTGCTTCTGAGAGGACGCGGCGGGTCTTTTCGGCTCCCGCGACGCCGAGGGCGGGTCCTGATTCGGGGTGGGCGTGGAGTACTGCGCTCATTATTCGACGCTCGACTTTCGGATCTGGCGGTACAGGAGGACCGACACGACCACGAGGGTGAGGGTCATGAGGAAGGCGATGGCGACGCCGGGTCCGGTCTGGAAGTCCTGGAAGACGCTGCGGTAGGCCAGGACCACGAGGGAAGTGGTGGCGTCGACGGGTCCGCCGCCGGTGAGGAGGTAGATGGTGGGGAAGTCGTTGACGCAGAAGATCGTCATCAGGATCCAGCTGATGTAGGTGGAGCGGGCGATCATCGGCAGCGTGATCTGGGTGAACTGCTGCCACTTGCTGGCGCCGTCCATGCTGGCGGCTTCGTAGACGGTGGTGTCCACGGAGGCCAACGCGGCGGAGATCATCATCATCATGAACGGGAAGCTGACCCAGACCTTGAAGACCATGACCATGACGGCCGCGAGGTGCGGGTCGGCCAGGAACAGCGGGGTGCCTAGTCCGAGGTTGCGGAAGATGGAGGGGATGAGGCTGTCCGGGGTGGCGACGAGCCAGTTCCAGGCCGTCGAGGACACCACGATCGGCACTACCCAGGGCAGAAGGAGCAGGACCTTGAAGGTGCCGCCCGCGGGGATTTTGGTGCGCAAGAGCAATGCCAGGCCCAAGCCCACCAGCCAGGAACCAAAGACACCGACGATGGTGAACCACAGGGTGAACTGGGCGGCCTTCCAGAAAGCGGGCGAGGAGAGGACGGTGGCGAAGTTGTCGACGCCGACGAAGTTGCCGGTGTCGATCAAGGAGCCGTCGTGGGTCGCTTGGACGCCGGCGTAGATCAGCGGGTAGCCGTTGATCAGGATAAGCAGGACGATGGAGGGCAACAGAAGCCAGAAAAAAGTCCGGCGGGTCTGGCCCGACAGTTTGCTCTTGCGGTTCACGTTCCCGACCCCGGACCCACCGGGGGCAACGCCCCGGCGGGCCCGGGCCAGGCTCGATTGTGTAGTGGTTGATGACATGGCAGGGGCCGCTTTACTTCTTGAGGACAGACTGGAGGCCGGTCTGGAAGGCCGTGAGTGCCGACTTTGCGTCGGTCTTGCCCGTGAGGATGGTCTGGGTGAACTGGTTGAGCGCCTGGCCGCCGTCGAGGACTGCGAGGTTGGCGTTGAGGGAGGTTCCCTGCGCGGCGAAGGTCTTCGCGATCGGCTGGTACTCCTTGACGATCTTCACGTTGTTGGGATCGCTGGCAAACTCGGGAAGCTCGGTGATGGATTTGAAGACCGGGAGCGCGTTCATGAGCTTCTGCTGCCACAGCTGCTTGAGCTGGCCCATGTAGTAGACCAGGAAGGCCTCCGAGGCGTCCTGGGAGGGAGTGTTCTTGTACATCATGATGTTGTTCGGGAACACCAGTGTGGCCTTGTCGCCGTGCGGACCGGCCATCGGGCTGGCCACCAGGAGGTCTCCCGAGGTGTCTCCCACGCGCTGCGGCACGCCGAGCACATACATGCCGAAGGCCGCCTTCTTGTTCTTCCACTGGGCATCGAGGTTGTCCGAGGTGTAGCTGACGGCCGCGGGATCGATGATGCCGTTGGAGACCAGTTCGAGCAGGAATTCGGTGGCTTCGACGTTGCGGTCGTTCATGACGTCCAGTTGACCGTCCTTGGTGAAGACGCCGCCACCGTTGTTGATCATCATCATGATCATCAAGTGGTTGCCGATGTTGTTGCCGGCGCCGGAGCCCGTAGCGAACCCGACTGCACCGATGCTCTTGAGTTTCTTGCCGGCGTCGAGCAGGCTGGGCCAGTCGCTCGGGACCGCAACCCCGGCCTGGTCGAAGAGGGACTTGCGGTACCACAGGGGGCGCATGTCCAGTTGCCACGGAACGGCGACGTAGCCCTTGTCGGACTTGAAGGGCTCCAGTACGCCCGGCAGGAAGTCGTCGAACTGGCCGTTCTTTTTGAGCGCGTCCACCACCTTGTCCGCGTAGGCGATCTGGCCCTGCTGGTCGAACTGGAACGCTTGGAAGCCGCCACCGGTGGACACTGCGGGGCCGGTTTTGGACGCGATGGCCGAGGAGAAGGTCTGGTAGAAGTTGTTCCACTGGATGATCTGGTAGCTGGCCTTGCTGTTGGCTCCGGAGAAGCCCTCGGTGACCTTCTTCGCGGCATCGTTATATGCCGGTGTGGCCCACGGCATGTCCCAGAACTTGATGGCGCCGCCAGCGGAGCTTGAGCTGGAGCCGCCTCCGCACGCTGCGAGCAGAGGGACAGCCGCTGCTGCCGCCGTGAGGCCGAGGAAGCCCCTGCGGGAGAAATTGCGGCTGGCTTCGGACTTAACATTCATGGTGATTCCTTTCGGGACCGCTGCGTGGTCTTCGCGTTTGGTGCGGTCTGGCTCGACGTCGAGAAGGCGAATGATTGCTTTTGGTGCGCGGTTGCTCGGTTGTGCTGCTTGCGGGTCTGAGGGCTCGGGTTCAGAACAGGTGTGCGATGGATTCCGTCAGCCGTGCAAAGCCAGCCAGGTCGGAGGGAAAGGTTCCGGCGTGGAGGTGCTCCTTGAGCCGGCGCCACGTAGCGCGATGTGCGGATTCGTACAGCGTGGGCAAAAGGATTTCGCCTTGGGGTCCGGTAGCCCGGACTTCCGCCGGCCACGCGGCAAGCGGTTCGGGGACTGCGACGCTGACCCCGCCGTCGTCGGTATAGAGACGGATCTCGACGCCGGCGGGACGGGCGTTGCTCAGCAGGCCCTGGAACGAAACCGGGGCACCGTTCGCGAGCCGGCCGGACATCGTGTAGCCGTGCGCGCCCCGGCGCAGGACGCGAAGCGCGTTCAACTGACCGGTGACGCGTACGACGGCGGCGAGATGCTCGGTCAGCAGCCGTTCCGGATCGCTGCCTACCGCGGCAGTGGCGACGGAATCCAGCATGGCCGCGCGCCCGGCGAGCGAGCGAACGGCGTCTTCGGCCGGAACCAGCGCCGGGTTGGACGCCCAGCGCTGGTCCAGGACAACCACGACGCCGGCGGTTTCAGCGGCGTCGAGCAGGGCTGCGGTGTTTTCCGGGACGGGATTGACGACGACGATGCCCAGCGCTCCGCCGTCGATCGCTTTGATCGCCTCGTTGGTCCAGCCCGGGGCGCCCTCGATGGCGGAAATCTGCGGAGCGGGCGTCGCCTCACTGGCGGGTTCGAAGCTGGCAGGCAGGGAAGCGACCGCGAGGGCCACAGCGCCGCTCTCTTCGGCGTCAGCCGTGGCCATGGCCGTGACGGTAACCGTGTACTGGGTGCTCATGAGCGGGCTCCTGCATGGCTGTTGGTGTGCTCGGCCGCGACCATATCCACTGTGGCGTCGGCGATGGCGATGGCGAAGGTGAGATCGTTGATAAGGCTTTCGGCGGACGGCGGTTGCTTGGTTCCGCGGGCCAGTTGGGCGAGTTCGCGCCATTCGCCCTCATATCCGTTGTGCTCGTACGGCCCGAAGGTGGTGCCCGTGGTGCCGCGGGTGATGGTCGCCACCGCGGATCCCGCCTGGACGTAGGAAGGAGTGAACTCCACGCGAAGGGCAGCATCGTCCGAGATCGCTTCGAAGGTCCATTCCGGCTTCCACGTCGTGTTCATGGCTGCGCGCAATTCGATGATCCGCTCATCTGCGCCCTGTTTTCCGGAACGAAGGGAGATCACGTAGCCGAAGGGCCGCACATGGCGTGCCTGCAGCACTTCGAGGTCTTCGAAATCCGGGGTGAATCGCCTGACGAGCGGCAGGTCGTGGATGGCGAGTCCCATGATTCCGCCGCGGAGTGCGTTCTTGATGAATTCGACGTCGCGGTAGTCGGGGACGCCTCCGGCAGGCCGGGTGATGATTTCGGTGGCGAAGTCTTCGAAGCGGGAATTGGGCGGGAGGACGATCGAGGAGCGGATGGTGTGGACGTTCTGCGGAAGATCGCCCCAATTGGCCTCGGCCGCGAGCCAACCCGGATCGAAAGTGTGCATGGCGCCTACGATGATCGGCACGCCGGTTTCCTCGCTGACCGCTGAAATCCGGGTTGCTTCTTCGTGGTTCATGGCGAAGGGCTTTTCGCAGAGGACCGCCTTCTTCCCTGCACGGCATGCGGCGATGACCTGGTCGGCGTGGAACTGGTGCGGGCTGCAGATCGCAACGATGTCGACGTCGGGATCGCCCAGGAGCGCGTCCATGCGGGTGCTGTGGTTGGCGCCGACGCGTGCTGCGACGGATTCGGCGACTCCGGCGTCGACGTCCATGATGTGGCGGACTTCCAGGATGTTCCGGAGCCGGGCGAGCGAGGGCAGGTGGATTGCTTGGGTGACCGGGCCCGCGCCAAGGATCCCGACGCCGAGGGGCTGCAGTGATCCTAACGGGGCTGCTTGTGAGTGGCTGGACAAGTTCAGTTACCTCTTCGTAAAAGGATTCTCCGAGGTTCACCGCGGCTGGGAGGCTACGTGACCCTTCTCACACATAACCTAAACCGACTTTTGTCGATGAGCAAGCAAAAGTTGAAAAACATTCGCCAATCTTTTGCTGCGTGACACGCATAAGCAATCGTGCTATCACTGATGCATGACCTCAGCACCCGAAAAAGCCCCTGGCAAGGACGGCTCCGTACAGGACGCCGGGAGCCTTTCGCGCGCAGGAGATCTGTTTCAGCTTCTTCGCGACGGCCACGCACGTACCCGGGCCGAACTCGCCATCACCACGGGACTGGCCCGGTCCACCGTCGCCTCCCGCATTGACGCACTCATGAACTCCGGACTCGTGGGCCCGGCCGGCGAGGCGAGCTCCAGCGGCGGCAGGCCGCCGTCGCGCTTTGCCTTCAACCCGGCAGCCCGCGTTGTCCTGGCGGTCGACGTCGGAGCGACGCACGTGATCGTAGCGGTCACCGACCTCGGAGGAACGATCCTGGCCGAGCGCCGCCTGGCGCAGGAAGTCGCCGACGGTCCGGATGTGGTGCTCGGCAGGGTAGTGAAGGAAGGGCGGGAGCTCCTCACCGAAACAGGCCGCGCCCTCGAGGACCTTGCCGGGATCGGTATCGGACTGCCCGGCCCCGTGGAACACGACACCGGCAGGCCGGTCAAACCGCCCATCATGCCCGGCTGGGACGGATTCGACGTGGTCCGCTACATGCAGCGCTCGCTGCCAGTCCCCGTCCTGGTGGACAACGACGTCAACATCATGGCCCTGGGCGAACGTACAGCGTATTGGCCGGACCACGACAACTTGCTCTTCATCAAAATCGCCACCGGCATCGGCGCAGGCATCATCAGCAGCGGCGAGTTGCAACGAGGCGCCAACGGCACCGCCGGGGACCTCGGCCACGTCAGGGTTCCCCGAGGCGACGACGTCCTCTGCCGATGCGGGAACTATGGCTGCCTCGAAGCGCTCGCCTCCGGGCCCGCCGTCGCCCGCCAACTACAGGCCCAAGGACTAGAGGCGAGCAATGGCGGCGACGTGCTGCGGCTCGTCGCCGAGGGAAACCTCCAAGCCATCCAGGCACTCCGGCAAGCCGGACGCGACGTCGGCGATGTCCTCGCAACCGTGGTGAACCTGCTCAACCCCTCCATGATCGTGATCGGTGGCAGCGTGGGTGAGGCCGGTGAACACCTCGTGGCCGGCATCCGCGAAGTGGTCTATCGACGCTCGCTGCCCCTGGCTACATCGCATCTGCGCATCGGCATCTCGATGGCGGGGGACCAGGCCGCGATTCTCGGCGCGAGCCAGATGGTCACGCAACACGTTTTGTCCCCGGCCGTGATTGAAGCCACGCTCCAAGCGACGGGCTGAGCTGCGTCTTTTGGCCGTCCGGAGCGGCATGCCGTGATAGCAATGAAGCTAATGGCTACTTTCCCCACCCTTCAGCGCATCCCATGACTGGTCAATTCCTCGCCAAAGTCCCACGAGGCTGGCTGATCCTCGCATGCATCGGCCTCATCGCCCTCAACATGCGCGGACCCTTTGTCGCGGTGGCACCGGTGGTGGATTCCCTGAAGCGGGACCTTGGATTCTCGCCAGTGGAACTCGGCCTCCTGACCGGCATTCCCGTGCTCTGCTTCTCGCTTGCGGCACCGTTGGCTTCGATGGCCGGGCGAAGGTTCGGTGCCGAATTCGCGGTGATGCTCACCCTCCTGGGTGTGCTGGCCGGCGTCGTCATCCGCTCCAGCGGCGGCGGTGTTCCGGTCATGGTGGGCACCGTCTTCATCGGCCTCGCTATCACCATCGGCAATATCGCGGTGCCGCTCATCATCCGCCGAGACTTCGCGCCGAGACGCCAGGCAGCCGCGATGGGTGTGTACACGGCGGCCCTGAACATCGGGTCTTTCCTGACCTCGGTGGCCACCGCCCCGCTCGCCGAACTTGTGGGCTGGCGGCTTGCCCTCGCGGCAAGTGCCATCCTGGCCTTGGCAGCCATCCTGTTCTGGATCCCCGCAGTGGGTGCCCGGAGGGCCTTCGTTCCGGCTCCTGTTCGGGCCCCCGACGGGTCGCGAGCCGGCAACGCCTCCGGCGTGGGCTGGCTGACCGTCGGCCTGACCCTCGGCTTCGCTGGCCAGGCCTTCTCTTATTACGGCGTGACGGCGTGGTTGCCCAGTTTCTTGTCCGATGAGCTGCACATGGGCACCGCACAGGCCGGGGCCGGGTCATCGCTCTTCCAGATCTTCGCGATCATGGGCGGCCTCGGCGTGCCGCTGCTTGCCCGGTTCACCAGCACGACGGCGGTGGCGGTCACCTTGAGCGGACTTTGGCTCACCGTGCCGTTGGGCTTGTTGCTGATCCCGGACTGGTGGTGGCTGTGGTCTTCCCTAGGTGGCGTGGCCCAGGGCGGCGGCATCACCGTCATCTTCATCGCCATCATCAGGTTCGCCCGCGACCAAGCTTCGGCGGGCAGGATGTCCGCCATCGTGCAAGGCGTTGGCTATTGCTTTGCCGCCCTTGCTCCAACCATCGTGGGCTATGTGCACGGCATTTCCGGCGGCTGGACCGTGCCACTCCTGGTCATCCTTGCTTCGGTCGCTGCGTTTTGCGTCTGCACCACTCTGTCCGTGCGTTGGGTGGCCCGGCAACGCTAGGTGCGCGCCGCCGTCGTCGTACACCCAACTGACTCGCAGTTGTTGTCGTTATGAGGCTTCAAAACGACAACAACTGCGAGTCAGTTGGGTGGTGAGGGGTTCAAGCGGCTACGAGTTCTTCCTTGGTGGCTTCCTCGCGGGCTTCCGTGAGGTAGCGTGCGTAGGCCGGGATGGTCAGGAAGGTGGGGAATTCTTCGGCGAGGGTGACTTCTTCGAAGATGCTGCGGGCGTCGTTGAAGCGGTCGTCGTCGAAGCGTTCCAGGCGTGCGAACTCTTCGTCCAGGAGGTCGTTGATCCACTCGCGGGTGATGAGTTCTCCGGTGTCGGTGATGGCGTGGGAGTAGATCCATTGCCAGAGCTGGGATCGGGAGATCTCGGCGGTGGCGGCGTCTTCCATGAGGTTGTGGATGGCCACGGCGCCGTTGCCGCGCAGCCAGGACTCGATGTAGCGGATGCCCACTTCGATGTTGTTCCGGATGCCGGTTTCGGTGATGGTGCCCTCGGTGGAGGCGATGTCGATCAGGGCACGGTCGTCGGGGGTGACGTCCTCGCGTGAGCGGTCCAGTTGGTTCGGGCGGTCCCCGAGTACGCCGTCGAACACTTCGCGGCAGACCGGAACCAGGTCCGGGTGCGCAACCCAGGAACCGTCGAAGCCGTCGCCGGCTTCGCGGGTCTTGTCCGCCCGGACCTTTTCGAACGCTGCCGTGTTGGCTGCCTCGTCTTTGCGGTTGGGGACGGCGGCGGCCATGCCGCCGATCGCCATGGCGCCGCGGCGGTGGCAGGCCCGGACGAGTTGCTCGGTGTAGGAGCGCATGAACGGCTGGGTCATGGACACCTGGGCGCGGTCCGGCAGCACGAAGCGGGGGCCACGGGTGCGGAAGTTCTTGATCACGGAGAAGATGTAGTCCCAGCGGCCGGCGTTCAGGCCCGAAGCGTGATCGCGCAGTTCGTACAGGATCTCCTCCATTTCGAACGCCGCGGTGATGGTCTCGATCAGCACCGTGGCGCGGATGGTGCCCTGCGGGATGCCGAGCAGGTCCTGGGCCTGGATGAAGATGTCGTTCCAGAGGCGGGCCTCGAGGTGGTTCTCGATCTTGGGCAGGTAGAAGTACGGGCCTTTGCCCTGTGCCAGGAGGCGGCGGGCGTTGTGGAAGAAGAACAGACCGAAGTCCACCACGCCGCCGGCAACGGGCTTCCCGTCGATGAGCATGTGCTTCTCCGGCAGGTGCCAGCCGCGGGGCCGGACCACGATGGTCGGCAGCTCCTCGGCGGCGCGGAGCTTGTACTCCTTGCCTTCGGGGCTGGTGAAGTCGATGCGGCGTTCCAGGGCGTCCGTGAGGTTCAGCTGGCCCTGGATGACGTTGCGCCAGGTAGGGGTGGAGGAGTCTTCCATGTCGGCCAGCCACACCTTGGCGCCGGAGTTGAGCGCGTTGATGGTCATCTTCCGGTCAACGGGTCCGGTGATTTCCACGCGGCGGTCTTCCAGTCCCGGGGCCGGGGGAGCGACACGCCAGTTCGGATCGTTGCGGATGTCCGCGGTTTCCGGGAGGAAGCGGGGATCCTGGCCGGCGGCGATCTGGCCGCGGCGGGTGTGCCGGGCCTGCATCAGTTCCTGGCGGCGCTCCGCCGTCGCGCGGTGCAGGGCCGCGACGAACTCCAGGGCGTCCGGGGTGAGGACCTCGTTCTGCCGGTGAATGGGCTGGGCGGTCAGCGTGATGCCGTTGATCGTGCAATTGTCGGTGAAGCTGTTCATGGGAGTGGCTCCTTGAATGGTTCCCAACTGACTCGCAGTAGGTGTCGTTTTGAGGGCTCAAAACGACACCTACTGCTACCTAGTTGGGGAAAGGGTGTGGGCTAGTGGAACTGGCCTTCTTCGGTGGATCCCACCAGGGCCAGGGTGGATGCGTTCGGATTGAGCGCAGTTGCAATGTCGTCGAAGTAGCCGGTGCCGACTTCGCGCTGGTGCTTGGTTGCGGTGTAGCCGCGGGACTCGGAGGCGAATTCCTTCTCCTGGAGTTCGACGTAGGCGCTCATGCCTTCACGGGCGTAGCCGTGGGCGAGGTCGAACATCGAGTAGTTCAGGGCGTGGAAGCCGGCCAGGGTGATGAACTGGAACGTGAAGCCCATGGCGCCGAGTTCACGCTGGAACTTCGCGATGGTGGCGTCGTCCAGGTGCTTGCGCCAGTTGAACGACGGCGAGCAGTTGTAGGAGAGCATCTGGTCCGGGAACTCGGCCTTGACGGACTCGGCGAACTTGCGGGCCAACTCAAGGTCCGGGGTGCCCGTTTCCATCCAGATGAGGTCCGAATACGGGGCGTAGGCCTTGGCACGGGCGATGCAGGGTTCGATGCCGTTACGGACCTTGTAGAAGCCCTCCGCGGTACGGACCGGCTGTCCCCCTTCGCGGAGGATGAATTCCTGGTCCCGCTCGTCGACGTCGGAAGTGATCAGCGTGGCTGCCTCGGCGTCGGTGCGGGCGATGATCACCGAAGGCGTGCCAGCGACGTCGGCCGCGAGGCGGGCGGCGTTCAGCGTCCGGACGTGCTGCTGGGTGGGGATGAGGACCTTGCCGCCGAGGTGCCCGCACTTCTTTTCCGAGGCGAGCTGGTCTTCCCAGTGCACGCCTGCGGCGCCGGCCTGGATCATGGATTTCATGAGTTCGTAGGCGTTCAGCGGGCCGCCGAAACCGGCTTCGGCGTCGGCGACGATCGGGACGAGCCAGTCCCCGACGGTCTGGATTCCTTCGGAGAACTCGATCTGGTCGGCACGGAGCAGCGCGTTGTTGATCCGGCGCACCACTGTGGGGACCGAGTTGGCCGGGTAGAGCGACTGGTCCGGGTAGGTGTGGCCGGAGTTGTTGGCGTCGGCGGCGACCTGCCAGCCCGAAAGGTAGATGGCCCGCAGCCCGGCCTTGACCTGCTGCACGGCCTGGTTGCCGGTCAGCGCACCCAAAGCATTGGTGTAACCGCCGGTGGCAGCCTCCTCCGTGAGCTGCTTCCACAGCTTCTCGGATCCGCGCCTGGCCAGGGTGTGCTCTTCGGAGACCCGGCCGCGGAGACGGACGACGTCGGTGGCCTTGTAATCGCGGGTGACGCCTTCCCAACGCGGGCTGGCAGCCCATTCGAGCTCCAGTGCGGCGGCCTGCTCGGTTGCTGTCTGCTGAGTGGGCTCAAATGCTGCGGTCATTGTTCTGTCTCCCTTGACGCTACTGAGTGTGATTCCCTCCCGGGGCCGGCCCTCACTGCGCCATTGCAGTTCAGGCCGGTTGGTCCCGAGCGGTATTTCTTTCCGTGGTTCTTACTTTTCAGCAATTCCAAGGGGCTATCTAGAGGAAACGTATGGAAAGAAATGCACTTCTTCGCGTATCCTCAAGAAATGTCACCTGTGAGCTGGAACCGCGAAGTACCACCGCCGTCGTCGTCCGCTTCCACCGCCGAACTGGACGTCATCAGCCTGGGCCGCCGCGTGCGGTATCTGCGCAAGCAGGCCGGGCTGACCCTCGACGACGTGAGTGCCGCCGTCGGGACCGCTCCTAGCCAGCTGAGCCTCATTGAGAACGGCAAACGGGAACCCAAGCTGGGCCTACTGAAGCAGCTCGCAGCCGCCCTCAATGTGGGCATCGACCAGTTGCTCGGAGCGGAGCCGCCCAGCCGCCGCGCCGCCCTGGAAATCGAGCTGGAACGGTACCAGCGCGGGCCCCTGTATGAATCGCTGAACCTGCCGAAAATCCGCGTCAGCGCGCGGCTCCCGCTCGACGTGCTGGAGTCGCAGGTAGGGCTCCTGCAGGAGCTTGAGCGCAAGCTCAACGAGCAGATCGCGACGCCGGAAGAGGCCCGCCGCGCGAACGGTGAACTACGTGCCATGATGCGTGAGCGCGGCAACTATTTTCCGGAGTACGAGGCCGAGGCGCAAAAGGTGCTCAAGGGCGTCGGATATACCTCGGGTCCCTTGAGCCAGCACGTCATTGCGGACATCGCCGAACACCTCGGATTCACGCTGCACCACGTGGGTGATTTGCCCCATTCCACCCGTTCAGTGACCGATCTAAAGAATCACCGAATTTATCTCACGCAAAGCCAGCGGCAGGACCACGATCCCCGTTCGGTGCTCCTTCAAGCCCTCGGACACTACGTCCTGGGCCACGAGACGCCCAAGAGCTACGGGGACTTCTTGGCGCAACGGGTCGCCACCAACTATTTCGCCGCGGCGCTGCTCCTGCCCGAGCACGCCACCCTGGAGTTCCTGCAGAAGGCGAAAGCCGCCAAGGAGATCGCCGTCGAGGACATCCGGGACGCCTTTGCCGTCTCCTACGAAACCGCTGCGCACCGCTTCACCAACCTGGCCACAAAACACTTGGGCATCACCACGCACTTCCAGAAAACCCACCAGAGCGGCATCATCTACAAGGCCTACGAGAACGACGGCGTAGCCTTCCCTCAGGACCACACGGGTGCGATCGAAGGGCAGCCGGCATGCAAGGCATGGACTTCGCGTGCCGTGTTCGACGTTCCGGACAAGTTCAGCGCCTACAGCCAATACACGGACACCGTCTCGGGCACCTATTGGTGCACCGCTCGCACGGAGCGCTCGGCGGCCGGGGAGTTTTCGCTCAGCATCGGGGTGCCGTACCAGCACGTGAAGTGGTTCCGCGGGAGGGAGACGACGGCGCGGGCTACCTCCACGTGTCCGGACCCGAACTGCTGCAAGCGCCCGCCGGCGTCGTTGGCTTCTTCCTGGGCAGGCAACGCCTGGCCGTCCGCCCGCGCCCACTCACACCTGTTGGCCGCCATGCCACCCGGCGCGTTCCCCGGCGTCGACGAGACCGAGGTCTATGCGTTCTTGGAAGCGCACTCGGGATAGTTTTTGCGTGGGGCTGTTGCTTGGGACGCGTCACGCCACGCAACTTTTCGGATTCCTTGGGGTTGAACCACCCCGGAATTCCGCGGATTGACCCATGAGGTGGACCCAAAAACTCGCCTGGTGTGACGCCGCATCGCCACAACCTTGGTCACAGCTTTTGCTCCTTCAGTTTCGGAGGGACATGACCCAGGACAAAGCCGCATCGCGTCGAGGCTCGGATGGGTCTATCAGCCGGAGTGTGTCCACGAGCCGGACGCGGTCGATGAGGGACGCCTCTATGAGCGCCAGAACGAACGCATGGTCCTTGGGGCGTGCCGCAATGAGCTTCGCCGCGCAAAGATCGTAGGGATCCAAGCAAAGCCCGGTGCTGTTCCGGGTCCGCTCATTGCGCACCCCGACCAAGCGGTACTCCCAGTCGGCAGGAAGCACCGCGGTCTCCCTTTCGACGGCCTGGACATAGAACCCGAACTCGTTGTGGAACGGCGACCACTCGCCAAGCGCCGAATCGATGCTGTCCGCGAGAGTGCCGGCGTCGTCATCGGAAAACGGGGCGATGTCGACGGCATCCGACATGGTGATTGCCGCAGGCAACTGGTCCTCCGTGAAGGACCCCAAAATTGACTGGCTGCCGATCACGATCACCCGGTCGCCGTGAATGATGTCGGTAGCAGCGCGGATGGCGTGCTCAAGATCTTCGCGGCGCATGGCTGTACCGTACCCCCGCGCAGCCCGATTGTCAGTACCCGCCCCGTCCCCGTTCGCGCTCAGCCAGCAGGGTCGCCACTTTTTCGATGAGTTCGTATGGCACTGGCTTCCCGAGGGGAAACTTCAACGTGCCCTTGGGCGCCCGGAAAGGGGCTATTTCCCGCTCGAAGTCCTCGCCGCCGTCGGGCACTGGATAGACCGAAATATGGTGCTTCCACGCGGCGAAATACACCACGTAGTGGCCGTCGAGCGTGATGGTCGGGATCCCGTAACTGATCCGGTCGCTGGCTCCGGGTACCACTGCCAGGGTCCGGCGTCGGATCTCGTGAAGGATGGGTTGCACCTCGTCTGGCTGGGACGCGACGTAATCATCCACGGATTCAAGGTGCTGCGCCACAAGCCCTCCTCCAATACTTGCCGCTCGGTTATGGGCATAGCTTGCCCCATTGCGTGGCGCACTGCCAGAGGGGCGCTCCCCGGCGTCGGCGCGCTTCGAAGGCACCGCCGTCGTCAGCTTTACGGGAACGACCAATATGACCGAAACGCCAGCCGCTATGTTACCCAGCGGTATGGTGGCGACGGCGCGGCCGGTGGCTGCGGCAAGCCCAGGAAGGTTCATCGATGAGCACCCAGCAAGCAGCGCCCCAGCGTGAGGCAGCCCGGACGCGCAAGGCCGTCGGCAATATCCTCAAAGGCTCGGCCGGCAACCTTGTGGAGTGGTATGACGTGTACATCTACACGGCGTTCTCTGCCTATTTCGCATCCCATTTCTTCAGTTCCAAAGACCCGCTGCAGAGCAATTTGGAAGCCATGGCCGTTTTCGCCGTAACCTTCCTGATGCGCCCTATCGGCAGCTGGTTCTTCGGCCGCTATGCCGACCGCAAGGGCCGCAAGGCCGCCCTGACGGTAAGCGTCACCATGATGTCCGCGGGGTCCTTCGCCATCGCCATCCTGCCCACCAAGGACGTGATCGGAGGGTGGGCACTGGTGCTCCTGATCCTGATCCGGTTGATCCAAGGGTTCTCCGTGGGCGGCGAATATGGCACCAGCGCCACCTACATGTCCGAGGCCGCAACAGCCAAGCGCCGGGGCTTCTTTTCCTCCTTCCAGTACGTCACTCTGATCGGTGGTCAGATGCTGGCCCTGTTGGTCCTCGTCATCCTGGAACAGGCGCTCGGCAAGGAAGCTTTGACCGGATGGGGTTGGCGCATTCCGTTCCTCATCGGGGGCGTTGCCGCGTTGATAGTTCTTTGGCTCCGACGCTCCATGGAGGAAACGATTTCCGCGGAGCAGACTGCTGCGGCCACGGCTCCTGCGGGCGGCGAGGCCCAGCCTGGCACCCTGAAGCTGCTTTTCACCAAGCACTGGCGCTCACTGCTGATCTGCATCGGCGTGACCCTGGGCGGCACGGTGGCGTTCTACACGTACACCAACTTCATCCTGTCCTTCATGCAAAACACCAGCGGCATCGCCAAGGAGACCAGCAGCCAGATTAACTTCTGGGCACTGCTGATCTTCATGTGCCTGCAACCGGTCTACGGCATGATTTCGGACAAGGTCGGCCGCAAGCCGCTTCTCCTATGGTTCGGCATACTCGGGGTGCTGTGCACTTGGCCGCTGTTGTCTGCGCTGGGCGGAACCACGGACCCGTTCGTGGCCTTCCTTTTGATGATGGGCGGACTGCTGATTGTGGGAGGTTACACCTCCATCAATGCCTTGGTGAAGGCCGAGCTCTTCCCCTCGTCCATCCGCGCGCTTGGCGTGGGCCTTGGGTACGCGATCGCCAACTCGCTATTCGGCGGAACGGTTCCCTTGGTGGGTGCTGCCCTCCAGAAAGCCGGCCAGGTGGAGGTCTTCTTCACCTACGTCACCGTGGCCATCGGCATTTCCCTGCTGGTCTACCTATTCGCCCTGAAGAACAAGAATTCCACCCACCTGGACGAGGAACAGGGGAGCGCCTTCGGCTCCCCCCGCGCGGACGACAACTCACGTGCTGATGATCAGGACTCCGTCAGCGCCTGACTTTTTGGCGCCCGACGGCGGGTGGTTGGCATTCGAACGCCGGCCACCCGCCGTCGTCGTCCCCTCTCCCTCCCGACGTTCGCTCACTTGTGTGGGGTTTAGGGGCGACGCTCACTCACGTCTGCTGAGCGAGCCTCTCTGCGGGAGCATAGGTGACGAGGGACCAACCAGTATGCGTGCGGATCCATGATTCTTTGTTCCTCGATGCGAGAATAGGGGAGGCTCCGCGGTTTGCAAGCGGGACCACCAACAGTGCTAATACAGCGGGGCGCCGTGCCCATTCCGGCCGCCTGCGCGAACCACTACGAACGGACAATCGAATATGTCAGCTCCAGAATCCCAGACCCTCACCAAACCCGCGCCTCGTTTCGCGTCGATCGGCTCCCCGTACTTTGGCATCATGCTGGCATGCATGGCCGTGGTGGTGATTCTCTCCAACATTGGCGCGGCCAAAGGGGTCGCCTTCGGTCCGATCATTACAGACGGCGGCTTCTTCCTGTTCCCGCTCGCCTACATTCTTGGCGATGTCATGAGTGAAATTTACGGCTTTAAGGTGGCCCGAAAAGCGATCATCACCTCGTTCGCCCTATCGGCGTTCGCATCGCTCTGCTATTGGATCATCATCGCGCTGCCCGGTTTCAACGACGATTACGGGACCGCCAAACAGGCCGCCATTGAAGGCGCGCTGGGTCCGGTTCCGCAGATTGTCCTAGCTTCGCTGCTTGCTTTTTTCGCGGGCCAGACCATCAACTCCCTCATCCTGGTCAAAATGAAAGCCCGTTCGGGCGAACGCACCCTCTGGGCCAGGCTCATGGGTTCATCCGGTGTGGGGGAGTTCGTGGACACGCTCATCTTCTGTAGCATTGCGTACTCGGTGATCGGCATCACGGACTTCGGAGGTTTCGTCAATTACCTGGTGGTCGGCTTCGTCTACAAGGTGGGAGTGCAGTACATCCTCGTGCCTGTCACGTCCTTGGTCATTGGCTGGATCAAGAAGCGCGAGCCCAGCTACTGGGCCTGAGCAAATCGCGACATAGGTGAGCGGGCGTCCGGTCGGAAGGTGACATAGGTGCGGGAGCGTTCCGGCAAAGCACGACGGCGGTTGGCTCAGGGGAACCGCAGGGAAGTCCGGTAGCTTCAGAGGATGAAGCTGGGAAAAGCCGTGCTGACGGCCGAGAATCTTGTTGCGGGCTATGGTGAGCACGCCGTGTGTGGGCCGCTCGACGTCGAAGTTTTCTCCGGGCAGGTGCTCGGGATGGTCGGCGAAAACGGGGCCGGCAAGTCCACGCTGCTTCGCACGATGATCGGCGCGCAGGCCGCGATCGAAGGCGATGCCCAAGTGCTCGGCTTGATGCCGGACGACCGCTCGGCCCTGTTCCGCAGCAAAGTCTCGGTGCTCCTGGACGAGGATGCCTACTTCGATTCCCTCACGGTCCGCGAGCACCTTTCCTTGGTGGCCCGGGGGCATGGACTTCCCAACCCCGATGCAGCGGTGGAGGGCGAGATCGACTTCTTTGAACTCCGAACCGTAGCGGACGCGTTTCCCGATCAGCTTTCCTCCGGACAGCGGCGCAAGCTGCTCCTCGCCTCGGCCTTCATCCGGCCCTTCGAGTTGCTGGTATTGGACGAGCCCGAACAGCGGCTCGATACCCGCATGCGCGGCCTGCTCGCGCAGCGGATTGCCCGGACGGCCAAGAAGAATGCGGCTGTGGTCATGGTTACCCACGATGCGGACGTCGCCCAGGTCGCGTGCACGCGGGCCGTGATTGTCGACGACGGCGGTGCGCGGGTGGTCGGCACGGACGAAGCCGTGGCGAGGATCCGCAGGTGAACATGTCCACTGTTGCGACGGCGCAACCGGAGTTCGTCGACTTCGACCCCGAGCGTGCCACACGCAAGGTCATCAGACCGCGCGGTCAGTCCCTGCTTTCCAGACTCAACGAGCTGTACGTCCAATTCCTGACCTTCGGCGTCGCCCTGATCTACGCGACAGGCCTGCTCAACGGGCTTACCGCTGCGGCGAATCATGGCTTCGGAGGCCATCTGGTTTCGGACAACTACGGAGTGGTGCCCGTGGAGTACGGTTTGGTTGCCGGGTTTGGTCTCCTGGGCATCGCAGCCTTTTGGATGGCCAGCCGGCTCGGGCCACTAGCCATCACGGCGAACCAGCGGCATTGGTGGTACTCGCTGGCCATCAATCGCGAACCCCTTCTAGCGCGAGGCTTGCGTCGCGCCATCCTGGCGGCCGCCGTCGTCGGCGCCCTCGCGACTATTCCCGTAGCGATCATCAGTGGCTCGAACGCGACGGTGTTTGCCGGGCGTATCCTGACGGGTGCGCTGACCGGGGCGGCGATCCTGGCACTCGCGGCTTTCGCCCAGACGCGTTCAGCGGCGTCGGCCGGGCAACGCGGGCCGACAAAGTGGGTGTTGGCGGCTGCCTCGGCGGCACTCGGGGCGATGCTGTTCGGGACGTTGCAGGGAAACTGGATCCTCGCGATCGCGCCTGCGGTGGCCTTGATGGCTGCGGCTGCGGGCATGCGAAACAAACTCTCCACCGTCCGTACGACCTCGCTGCTCAAGGCAGGCTCCGCAAGGGGACATGTCCAGGCAGCGCTGACGCTGATGGATAGCGGGGAGCTCAGCGCCTCGCTTTCCAGCGGTGGCAAACGGAGCAGGTTCAGGCTCCCCGGTACGCCAAGTAGTGCAGCTGGCGCGCTCTTCCACGCGGAGGCAACCGTGCTCGCCCGGCAGCCCGGCCGGCTGTGGCGCTGGGGACTGGGTCTCGCCGTCATTCCCTTGACCGGGCTGGTCCGGACGTTCGATTCGCCCATCATCCTCCTTCCCGTGTTGCTTGCCGCGGCGATCTTCTCTGCCACTGCGGCGGCGGGGCCACTCTGGCAGCTGCGCATGGCTCCAAGCCTCGACGCGCTCCTCCCGATTTCCAGGACAGCTTCGCGCTGGGTCCACGTCGCATTGCCGGTCTTGCTGATGTCGTTGTGGACGACGGCGGCTGCCGGATTCTTCGTGCTGGCTGGCGGTTTCCGCGTGGAGCTCCTCGTCCTGGGAGCGGCGGCGGGCTGTGGTCTGGGTGCTGGAATGCTGCGACGCGCATTCCGCCAGCCGGAAGACCTGACCAAGCTGGTGTACCTCATGCAGCTTGGACGGAGCGGGCCTGCCATGCTGGGAACCAGGATCCGAGGCTACGTGCTGTGCCTCTTCGCCGTGGTCCCACTGGCCTTGGGCATGCTTTTCAACGCCCCCGAGGTCCTGGTGACGCCCGCCGTCGTGCTCAATGTGGTGCTCCTAGTGATCGGCGTGACGATGGCGGACCGTCCCTGAGCGTCTCCCCGGCGCGAGCTCGCCGGAACCGTGCCGGCTCGCCGGAACTTTCCGGCGACCAGGGCGCGTTCCGGCGAGCTCGACGGCGGCAGGCTGGTTTGGCGGCAGGCTAACGGCGGAGGGCCTTCAGTATGCGGCCCTTGAATTCCTCCTCGCGAAAGAGATGCTTCCACTCCACACGGACGAAGCGCCAACCATTCTCGCTAAGGGCCTTCTCCCGGCGCCGCTCCTGGAAAATCACCTCGGCTGTTGGCTTGAAATCGAAGTACTTGATCTCGCCGTCGAATTCCAACGCGACCTTTGCCTCCCGCCAGGCAAAGTCGAGCCGATGCCGACCTGCCCGGCTCTGCACCTCAACCTGCGGTTCAGGCATCGGCAACTTCAGCCGCGAGATGAGTTCCCGACACAAGGTTTCGCCGGCCGACTCGGATCGCGGATCAGCGTTCGCCAGGGCCTGTCGAAGCTTCCTGATGCCGCGTCGGCCATCCAATGCCTCGGCCATGGCCTGCATTAGCGCACGATCAGCGCCAAGCCTCAGTGCATGATCCATGAGCACCAGCCCGTGCCTGTAGCTGAGTAGCATGGCGCAATCCACCACCGTCCGCTCCAAGGACGTGACCCGCAAGTTCCCGATTGTCACAATGTCCGTCTCGGTGAAAGGCCTGGTGTGACCGCGGACGTCCTTGCCAAGGCGCTCGCTGGAGGGCCGCACCCGCAGCAGGATGTGGATGAGGTCGTCAACATTCCAGAGGAACAGGCGGTGCAGCCGCGCCGCCGAGGTGTGGCTATATACGTAGTCTCCCGTCGACGTCGTGAGCGTTCCATGCGCATGGGCGTAAATCAATTGAGTACTACGGATCCAGGCGGATTGTTTCGCCCAGAGCGCGGCCCGAATGTAGCAGCCATACCGTAGCCGGACCAGCTGGCCGCGACGCACCAAGAGCAGGATTGCACGGGAATTGAGGCCGTGTGCGTGAAGTTGATCGGTGCGCCAAAGGTTTCCCTTGTCCGGGAGCGAAAGCGGCTGGGAAGGCGTCATTGATCCAGCCTTGTTCGCCGGCTGGGCCAACGGAAGCTGCTTGCTCGGCTATGTGGAAAACGTGGGGTCGCCGGAACAGTGCCGGGACGCCGGAACGCTCCGGCGAAACGGCACCGTTCCGGCGATCTCGGCGGGAGCTGCGACGGCTAGGAGTAGTACCGCCCCAGGGTCTCGCCCTTGAACTCGAAGAAGTCCCCGGATTCAATAGCCAACCGCGCGTCGTCCACCATCTTCACTACGAAGCGCTCGTTGTGGATGGAGATGAGCGTGGCCGAGACCATCTCGTGGGCCTTGTACAGGTGGTGGATGTACGCCCGCGAATAGTTGGCGCAGGTGTAGCAGTCGCAGCCGTCCTGCAAGGGTCCGAAATCCTTCTTGTAGCGTGCCCCGGAGAGGTTGAACCGTCCAGACGGCGTGTAAAAGGCCGAATTGCGGGCCACCCGGGTGGGGGAGACGCAATCGAAGGTGTCGGCGCCGTTTTCGATGGCCGTAAAGATATCGTCCGGCTCGGAGATGCCGAGGAGGTGCCGCGGCTTGTTTTCGGGAAGTTCCTCGTTGCACCAACGCACAATGGTGCCGAGGTTCTCCTTTTCCAAGGCGCCCCCGATACCGAATCCGTCAAAGGGCATCCCGCCCAGGTCCCGGCAGGCCTTGCGGCGGAGGTCCTCGTACTGCGCGCCTTGAATGACGCCGAACAGGGCTTGGTACGGCTTCCCCACCCGCTCCGCAGTCAGCCGCTCGTGCTCGACGACGCAGCGCTCGGCCCAGCGACGTGTCCGTTCCAACGACTCCTCTTGGTAGCCACGGGAGTTCTGCAGCGTGGTCAACTCGTCGAAGGCGAACATGATGTCTGCGCCGATCTGGTGCTGCACCCGCATGGAGATCTCGGGCGAGAAACGGTGCCGGTCCCCGTTCAGGTGCGATTTGAACCAGACGCCGTCCTCGTCCACATGCGCCAGCCGCTCTTTGCCTGGGGCCACGGCGTCGTCAGGACCGGACATGTCCACCGAGGTCATGTCGATGACCTTCTTGAACCCCGAGCCGAGGCTCATCACCTGGAAGCCGCCCGAGTCCGTGAACGTGGGCCCGTCCCAGTTCATGAACGCACCGAGGCCGCCGGCCGCGTCCAGGATTTCCGGACCAGGCTGCAGATACAGGTGGTACGCATTGGCCAGCAAAGCCTGTGCGCCGAGCTCCTTCATGGATTCGGGCAGCACCGCTTTGACCGTGGCTTTCGTCCCGACGGCGATAAACGCGGGCGTCTGGATCTGGCCGTGCGGCGTGGTGATGGTGCCGGTGCGGCCCAGGAACTCCCCGCGCTCGCCGTCGTGACGGCTGCCGCCGCCGTCGTTTGGCTCACGCTGGACCGACGACGGCGGGCGCGTCTCGCTGAGTCGCGCGCCCACCTCGAAGGAGAACGTGGACTGCTGGGCAGCGGCCGGGGCAGGACCGGACGCGGAAGGGGGCAAGGAGGAATCGGCTGGCACCGTTACAGTCTGCCAGCCCCAAGGCGCGAATCGTCAGTGCGAATGGACCTCTGTGGGGTAGTTCTCAGCCTTCCAGCTATCCCAGTGCGAGCGGATCGAGTCCAGGCTGCCGGCACCCAAGTCGTAGGTCGAAGCGATGACGATAGTGCCGCCGTCGGGCCTCTTTTCCGGAATGACAGGCTGGTCGGCCACAATCAGCAGCCCGTCCCCGTGCTCTGCATAGCTGTGCACGGTGAGGCCCACCTGGTGGTTGCTCCGGAACCAGACCTTGCCGGAAATGGCCTCGCCCGTCGGCAGGGTCAGGGAGTAATCCTCGCCGGGAGACGGGACGTCGGACAGGCCGAGCTTCTGGAGCCCCGAACCGCTACCGCCGGGCAACGAAACGAAATGCGTACGCCGGTGTCCGTGCGGATGGCGTTCGAGGGCGAATCGGAGCTGCTGCAGGAACGTCAACCAACCCTGGGTGATGTCCTCGTCCCAAGCGGCCCACTCGGAATCGTGGTCCAAGGCCGCCCGCGTCACGCGGACCTCGGTGCCTCCGCTGACGGGAGTGAGCTCGAAGACGTCTCCGCCATTGACGGTCAGAGATGTGTGCGCCGGACCCTCAACTACGTTGGTGGTGAAATAGATTTGGTTGATTTCGTCGCCAAGCTCGTCGGCTTCCCAGCCGTGCCATTGAGCCACGAGCGACGGTTCGCGCAGCGAAGTCCAAACTTGCTGCGCGTCGGCATTAATCACAACGCTCAGATTGTTCGTCATGGCCCGAATCTACCGCCGTTGGAGCGAACACGACAGGTCTTGTGAAATCCTCCGATAGCGCTTAGGCGCGCACGGCCTCGAGTTCGTTCGCGATCCGGTGATCGAGTTCACCCACGCCGAGGGTGTTCGAGCCCCCGTGCGCGCGCAGGAACAGCAGGGTTTCGAGCCGAAGTAGCCGCCATTCGCGCTCGGCGTCGCGATTGCCGTTGTCGATGGAGCGGAAGATTTCCTTGTCATACAGATTCGGTTCGTTGAGCCCGCGCTGCCGGACTTTGGCGGCGATCCGGGCCTTGAACGGGTCTGTCTCCAGCGTGTCCTGCGCTTGCAGGAGCTGGTCGTAGACCTCTGCGCGCTCCGTTTGGCCGAGCTCGCGGCAAATGAAGCTCGAAAGGGCGAGGGCGCGTTCAACGGACATCCACCGATCGCGGTTTCCGTCGTAGGGAAGCACATTGAGGATATCGGCCACGGCCAGGGCGTTGTCCGGATCCCGCAGCTCGATGAAGAGATCGTGCGCCAGATCGCTCACATCCCGCAGGCAGCTTCCCGATTTCGTGTTGATGCCCTTCACGAGCCGTTCGCTGAGGACCGCGACGCCGTTCCTGCCGGGGTGCGCTTCGGCAGCGGCGGCCACCACGTCCTCGGGAGAATCGCTCGGCACCGGGATCAGCGCGAGCTGAGCGGGACCCGGCACAAGAGACCCGCTGACAGTGGGCGCCACGGCTGGCAGCGGAGGCACGACGACGGCGGGAATCGCCTCTGCGGGCGCGTCACCTTCGTTGGAAGCTGCGTCGTCGGGGGCGGCAACTGCCTCGCCCACCGGCACGCCGGACCCGACTGCGATCCGCACTTTACCGCCAGCGATGGTGGTCACCAAGATGAGTGCGGGAACGCCAAAGTCGTCCTGTTCGACCTCGATGTGGGTGATTTCCTCCGCGGGACCATCTCCGGGGAGGAACAGGTAGTCTCCGACTTGCAGGGCCCCAGCCTGCTTTTCACGGTACTGCTGGTCGGCTGGGCTGTGAGTCATCGGAAGTCCTTTGGTTCTCTTGGGGTCCGCCCAACAGTCTATAAAACCCCACCGAACAAGTGGGGGAGGCAGCTACTGACTGACGGTGCGGCTACTGTCCGACCCCAGCGAAAGCCAGGGCCTGGCGGACCAGGTTGCTGCGTCCGCCGCTGAATTCCTGCTGGACGTCGTCGCCCAGGATCTCCTGCGGGGTCATCCACGTCAGCTCGAGGGCGTCCTGGCGCGGTTCGCACTCGCCTGTCACAGGGATGACGTAAACCAGGGACACGGCGTGTTGGCGGTCGTCCGTGAAGCCGGTCTGCGACGGCGCCGGGAAGTACTCGGCCACCGTGAACGGCACGGGACTGACAGGCAATTGCGGGAAGGCGAGAGGCCCGAGGTCCTTCTCCATGTGCCGCAGCAGCGCTGCCCGGATGGTTTCGCGGTAAAGCACACGGCCGGAAACGAAGGACCGGACCATGGTGCCGTCGGCATCGCCCTGAAGCAGGGTGCCCACCTCGTTGACGAAGCCGAGCGGATCCAAACGCACGGGAACCGCCTCAACATAAACCATGGGGAGGCGGCCGCGGGCTTCGAAGAGGTCTTCATCGGAAAGCCAGCCGGAGTAGGGGTCAGGGGTACGAACACTCATGGTTAAGTTCTACCCCATCCCTTGCTGTTCCGAGGCTTAGCAATCAGACAGCCCAGGATTGCGTCGAGCCCAAAGCCGGGGACGCTCGCTCACCTTTGGCGCTAATTCGGGCGGCGCTCGCTCACATCTATGTCCCTATCCCGACGCATCTGCGGGATCTGAGGGAGGGTTGGGCTAGGGGTGGGTATAGGTGAGGGAGGGTTGGGCTAGGGGTGGGTATAGGTGAGGGAGGGTTGGGCTAGGGAGCCTGGGCCACGGTGGTGGTGCCGTCGCGCGGGGTGGGGATCGTCAGGACCGAGCCGACCATGGCTGAGCCGACGCCCGCGGCGGCGAGCCGGGTATCCAGGGCCGCGAGGTCGCCGTCGTACTCGAAAGCGAGGCCGCCTGCGGCAGTTTCCGCGGATTCCCGGACCACAAGGATGCCGCCGTTCTTCGTAGTGAAATCCGCGGCGCCAGTGGACATGTGCCGCGGCCGCGCGCCGATGTTGCGTAACTCCCGCGCGGCTTGCTGAACGTCCGGGGTGAGCCAGGTCCCGACGACGGCGAGTCGCGGATCCGCTTCAGGGCTGGTGCTGCGGCTGGCCGCCCTGTCTGCGAGGAAGCGGAAGCCGTCCTGCGCGACGATACGGACGGCCTGGCCATGATCGGCGTCGATCAGCTCGGCCCGGGTTCCGTCCGCCGTGGTGCGGCGCGCAAACTCGGCCAGATCCCCTACTTCGACGCCGAACACCGTTGTGCCGTCGTCGGGCGAGCCAAGGGCCGTGCGGTGCAGGGCGATCCGGCCCGCGCCGGAATCGAACTCCACCCAGCCGCCGTGGTCCGCGACGCACACGAGGCCCAGCGCCGTAAGAAGGCGCTTCCAGCCAGCGATGTCGGAGGTGAACTGGATGGGGCGGACGCGCAGCATGGATCCTCCGGGACATAGCTCGAGTGGGCTTTCGTCTCAGCCTAGCTCGCACCAGAATGGGGCCATGGCTGTTGAACTTGAAGAACTGATCGTCAAAGACGCTGCCGAATGGCGGTCCTGGCTCGAAAAGAACGGCGCCGATAGCCCCGGCGTGTGGCTCGTACTGCACAAAAAGGGCGGCAACGTGACGGAACTGGATTACGCCGCTGCTTTGGATGAGTGCCTCTGTTTCGGGTGGATCGACGGCCAAGGCAGAAGGCGCGACGACGAGAGCGTCTTCCAGCGCATGACCCGCCGCGGCCCTAAAAGCCCTTGGTCCAAACGGAACGTTGCACACGTTGCCCGTTTGGAAGCCGAAGGGAAGATGACCGCCGCCGGCCGGGCCGCCGTCGAGGACGCAAAGGCCGACGGGCGCTGGGAGGCCGCCTACGTGGGTCAAGCGGATGCGGAAGTCCCCGAGGACCTCGCTGCCGCCATCGCCGCCGTTCCCGAAGCCCAGGCCATGTTCGATGTCCTGACGGCGGTCAACCGCTATTCCCTGATCTACCGCACCAACGCGGTGAAGAAGGCGGAGACCCGGGCCAGGAAGATTGCCGGCTTCGTGGAGATGTTGGCGCGGCAGGAGACCCCGCATCCGCAGAAGAAAAAGCCCGCGGTGGCAGAATAGCCGGAGAGTTACCCGGGGGTTTCCCGGGCCAGGGCAGCGAGCCATTCAGGGGTGTCCTCGCCGAGCCGCTTGTCGAGTGTGACCCTGGCCTTGGCTGCGGCGATCTGGACCTTGCGGTCCTCGGGGCTCACTGAGGCGGGACGCTGCGACTGCGTAACGGTGGGGGTTTCAGATGCCTTGGCCGCTGCCAGGAGGGCATCTTCCGTGCCGACTTTGAGGAGCTCGAGTTCCTCCCGGGACGCGAGCTCGCTTTGGCCCAGAATTTCGATGGCTTTCTGGCCCATCCCGGCCTCGGAGCGGCTGCGGGACCGGGATGCGTCCAGCGCCCATTGAGCCCGACGCCACCATTCGGACCTGTTGTCCGCCCGCGCCTTCTGCCGCAGGGACAGCAGGCCCACCACCGCGGCAACGATCGCCGCCACGAGGACCGCGAGTGGGCTGAGCGCACTGACGATCTGCCACCATTCCGCGGGCGGAGCGACCACTGTGACAGGCAACGGACTCGGTGAAGGGTTCACGCCTCCAGACTAGGCCTCGGCACTGACAATTACTGGACTCGCGAAGCGGCTTCCAGCACCGTCCATGCCTGCAGTTGCGTGGAGAGTCCGACGGCGGTGCCCGCCGGGTACGTTTCGGTGGCCGGGTGCCGGGGTTCCGTCGAGAACACCAGCCAGCCACCGCCGTCGTGCTTTCCGGACGTCCTGCCGGTAGCGTCGGTGCGCGTGGCGCGCCCCGTCCAGAGCGCCTCCGCGGTGTCGAGCACCAATTGGCGGGCGGTGGCACGGGTAACGGCAGGCAAACGCAGGTCCTTCGCGGCGAGCGCCAAGTAGCGGACCAGGATCCCGGTGAAGAGTCCGCCGTCGCCGGTTCCTTCGCCGCGCAGGACCAGGTTCTCCTGCTGCCTGGGAGACGCTTGCACGGTCAGATGTTCGGCCGCCGAGCCGACGAGGGCGGCTGCGCGTGCCAGGTTCGTTTCTCCACCCAGTTCCAACAAGGCGCCGAGTACCGGGCCTTGGTTGTAGGTGTAGATCTCCTCTGCCAGGACGAGTTTGCCTTCTTGGATTTTGGCACCGTCAAGGTATAGGCCCCGGGCGTGTTCGTAGAGCGTGGAATCGAGCCAGTCCAGCAGCCCTTGGGCACGCTCCGGTTTGCCGGTCCGGGCGAAATACAGGGCTACCGGGGCCGTGGCGGGGGTGTTTTTGAAATCTCGTGTGGTGTTCCAGAAGGTGCCACCACCCATGTGGTCCGTGGAGGCCGACTCGAACTGCGGCGAGAGGCTTTTCTGCAAGCGGGCGTTGCGCCGGCGGCCCGGCTTGTGCGATTTCTCGGCCAAGCCGTCCAGGCGGAGGGCCGCGAGGGCCAGCCATGCCATGTCGTCGTAGTAGCTGTTGACGTAGCGCAGGAAGTTGCGCAAGCGGATGGTGGTGACCAGGCGTGAAGCCAAGGCGCCGGCGCTAGGCCGGGTGGCGCCGTCGAACCTTGATCCCGAAGCCAGCTCGCGCATGCCGGCGTCCACGAGGCAATCGACGTAGTGCGCCTGCCACCAATAGTTCCATGGCTGGAACGGAAATCGGTTCGAGGGGCAGCGCGACGCAGCGAGATGGGTTCCCGGGAGGAACACGAGGCGCCGGCCGAAATGCCGGGTCACCGAGCGTGCGGCGTCGTTGGCCCGGGCGGCCCAAACCGGTGTTTCGGGCGTTCCGGGGGCTGGCATGGTGACAGCTTAACGCGACAGCGTGAACGGCTTGCCCTCCACAGTGCACAATCAACGTGATTCAGTTAACATGCATTAACGGATTTTGGTTCTGCATCAAGGAGGATGGATGGACATCAAGGGCGCAGTGGCGTTGATAACCGGCGGAGCTTCGGGACTGGGGGCAGCAACCGCCAGGCGATTGCTCGACGCCGGAGCATCAGTAGTGCTGCTTGATCTCCGCTCTTCACCGGGTGAGTCCCTCGCTGCCGAACTCAATGCCTCGGGAGCCGAAGGCAAAGCGGTGTTCGTCCCCGCCGACGTCACTAACGAGGATCAGGTACAGGCCGCGGTGGATGCCGCCGTCGCCCTTGGCCCGCTCCGGATCCTGGTCAACTGCGCCGGTATCGCAACCCCGGGCAAGGTGCTCGGCAAGGACGGCGTGCTTCCGCTGGAGAACTTCAACCGGGTCATCCAGATCAACCTCGTAGGTACCTTCAACGTGATCCGCTTGGCCGCAGCCGCGATGGTCCGGAACGAGCCTGCGTCTACCGAGCTCGGCGGTGAAGAACGCGGCGTCATCATCAATACGGCCTCCGTGGCGGCGTTCGACGGCCAGATCGGGCAGCCCGCATATGCCGCGTCCAAGGGGGCGGTGGCCGCCATGACACTACCCCTGGCCCGCGAACTGGCGCGCTCGCTGGTCCGCGTCATGGCCATCGCGCCGGGCATCTTCGAAACCCCCATGCTGGCAGGATTGCCGCAGGATGCCCAACTGTCCCTGGGCCAGCAAGTACCGCACCCCGCCCGTCTGGGCCGGCCCGCCGAATATGCCAACCTGGTGGCGCACATCGTGGAAAACGCCATGCTCAACGGCGAAACCATCCGCCTTGACGGCGCTATCCGGATGGCACCGAAGTGAGCCAGACGCATAAGGCGGCAGCCGGCGTCGGGCGTTCGTCTGGCTCTTTGCCGGACTCTTTGCCGGGGGCGGATTTTTTCGATTTCGAATCGCTCCTCAGCGTCCAGGAACAACGCAAGATCAATGAACTCCGGGAATTCCTTGCCACGGAAATCGCGCCCTACGCCAAGGATTGGTGGGACAAGGCCGAGTTCCCGGCGCACATCCTGCCCAAGCTCGCCGCGCTTCGCCTGAGCACGCCGACCCACCGCGGCTACAGCAACCTGTTCGCCGGGCTCGTCATTGCGGAAATGACCCGCGTGGACACCTCCATTGCCACGTTCTTCATGGTCCACCACGACCTCTTCATCGAAGCGCTCTACGAGTTCGGTTCCAAGGAGCAACAGGACCGATACCTGGACGATGCCTCCAACCTGAGGACCACCGGAGCCTTCGCGCTCACTGAACCTGACCATGGATCCGACGTGGCCGGCGGCATGCAGACGGTGGCCCGTCGGGTCGCCGGGGGAGGCGACGACGGCGGCGACTACTGGGTGCTCAACGGCGCCAAGCGCTGGATCGGCAACGGGACGTTCTGCGACCACGTGCTCGTCTGGGCACGGGACGAGGCCGACGGCGCCATCCGCGGCTTCATCGTGGACGCCACGCTTCCCGGAGTGACGCGAACCAGGATCGAGAACAAGATCGCCCTGCGTACCGTGCAAAACGCCGACATTGTCCTCAAGGACGTCCGGGTCGCCGAGGCGGACCGTTTCGCCGGGGTCAACAGTTTCGCCGATACCAACCACCTGCTGCGCGGTTCCAGGCTCATGGTGGCCTGGCAGGCCGTGGGGCAGCAATTGGCGGCGTTCGACGTCGCCCGGCAGTACGCGCTCGAGCGCCAGCAGTTCGGCCGGCCGTTGGCGAAGTTCCAGCTCATCCAGCAGCAACTGGTGGACATGCTCGGAAATGCCGTGGCCAGCATGGGCATGATGGTGCGGATCGCCCAGCTGCAGGAGGACATGTACACCGACAGCAAGGGAGTGCGGCACGGTGGCGCCCAAATGGCCCAAGTGGCGCTGGCCAAGTCCTATTGCAGTGCCCGCATGCGCGAAACCGTGGCCATGGGCCGGTCCATCCTCGGTGGAAACGGGATTGTGACCGATTATCGGATGGCCAAGATCTTTGCCGACGCCGAGGCGATCTACACGTACGAGGGATCGTTCGAGATCAACTCACTCATCGTGGGCCGGGCCGTGACGGGGGTTTCCGCGATCGTGTGAGGGTCTTTAGACGATCCGTCCCGCCGGCAGTTTCTCCCCGGCTTCGACCGCCACGTCGATCGAGTTTCCCGGCACCGGCATGGGGCACGTGCCGTACGGGGTGAAAGCGCTGGGGTAGTTGATGGCTCGGTTGAAGTCCAGCACGACGGACCCATCGGGCCGGGGGCGTGAGACGGACAGCTTGCGCCATTCGTCCGTGGTGTCGCCGTTCGTTTCGTCGTGGAACGTGACGGTGAGGGCTCCGAGCTTCTCCGCCTCGGCATGCAGGCGCACCTCGTGGGGAAGGCCCGGCGCCCGGAAGACGACTTCGCCCACGGACCGGTGCACCCCGTCCACCAAGGGGTTGGCCGTCCCGATCGGTACATCCACCGGCTCGGGGTAGGGCTCGAAGCGACCCTCGAGCACCCAGGCGGGATTGAACTCGTAGGTGGGCACGGCGTCGAACTCGGTCAACACGGGCGAGGAGTCATCCCTGGTGCGGATGGCGTATTTGTCCGCGCGCATGGCGAGTTCCACCACTACTTGCCTGCCGTCAGTGCCGCCGAATTGCACCCACATGAGCGATTCCTCGTCCTGGAGGGTGGCCGAAATCGTGCCGTCCACGGGAGCTCCCGTTTCCGCGAGCGTGAGCCCGTCCGCCGCGCTCGCGGTGAGGGCCGCCGTCGTACCGTCCGTTGACCAGAGCCCCGGGACGAGTTCGACGGCGGCGGGTGCGGATTCGAGCCACTGGAACGAGGTGAGGGTCAGCCAGCCGTGGTCCGCTGCGAGGGCGGCGTTACGGCCGTTGCGGAAACGCTGCCAGCGTTCCAGCTGGGCATTGCTTGCGGGAGCTGTTGTGCTCATGGTTCCTCCAGCGGCTTGGACGGTGTGTGGTTGCCTTAACCATGCACCTTTCGCCGCCATTCCCGGAACCCAACTGGCTCGCAGTTGTTGTCGTTCTGAGGGCTCAAAACGACAACAACTGCGAGTCAGTTGGGCGGGCGGGTACGGGGGCAGCGACAACATTTGGGACGGATTGCCACCACCGGAAGAGCTGCGGGTAAGATTCCCTAGGAAATATTAGTAATCCGGCTCACAGTATCCAGCGCAGTGTACGGGCCACACACAACGCCAGAAGGTATTTTTCATGGTTGACACTGCACATCTCAGCACCGACCTTGCCGCGGAACTCCGGGCGGACGTCCGCCGCGTCTCCACGCTTCTCGGGGAGTCGTTGGTCCGCCAGCACGGGCCGGAGCTTTTGCAGCTCGTTGAGCAGGTGCGGTTGCTCACCAAGGAATCCAAGGAAGCAGCCCGCGGCGGTGCTGACGCCACAGGCCCCTGGAGCGCGCACGACGTCGTCGCACAGGTCCGGGAGCTGCTCGCCTCATTGCCGCTTGAGGAAGCCACGGAGCTGGTGCGCGCCTTCGCCTTCTATTTTCACCTTGCCAACGCCGCCGAGCAGGTGCACCGCGTCCGCGGGCTGCGCACGCGCAAGGAAAAGGACGGCTGGCTGGCCAAAGCCGTGACGGAGATTGCCGAGGAAGCCGGAACCCAGGCCCTGCAGGACGTCGTCAACGAGCTTGACGTTCGCCCGATCTTCACCGCCCACCCCACCGAAGCCTCCCGCCGTTCCGTGCTGGACAAGGTCCGCAAGCTCTCGGACGTCCTGGCCGAATCCACTCTCGAGGGCACGGCCGCGCGCCGACGCCAGGACCGCCAACTCGCCGAGGTCATTGACCAGATGTGGCAGACCGACGAACTGCGCCAAGTCCGTCCCACCCCCGTGGACGAGGCCCGGAACGCCATCTACTACCTCAGCAGCATCCTGACCGACGCCATGCCGGAAATGCTCACTGACCTAACTGAACTGCTGGGCGAACACGGCGTGGTCCTGCCCCCGCACAACGCCCCCATCCGCTTCGGGTCCTGGATCGGCGGGGACCGCGATGGCAACCCGAACGTCACCGCCTCTGTGACCCGCGAAGTCCTGCAGCTTCAGAACCAGCACGCCGTGCGGATCAGCATCTCCATGATCGACGAACTGATCTCCATCCTCTCCAACTCCACGGCTTTGGTGGACGCGGAAGAGGACCTCCTGGACTCGATCGCCGTCGACCTCAAGAACCTGCCGGGCCTGGACAGACGCGTCCTGGAGTTGAACGCGCAGGAGCCCTACCGCCTCAAGCTGACGTGCATCAAGGCCAAGCTCATCAACACCGGCCGCCGAGTGGCCGCATCCAAATACCACGAAGCCGGCCGCGACTACGCATCAACCTCGGAGCTGCTGGCCGAACTCGAGCTGCTGGAAACCTCGCTGCGCAAGCACTCGGCGGTGCTCGTGGCGGACGGCGCTTTGGCCCGTGTCCGCCGTGCGATCGCCTCCTTCGGGCTGCACTTGGCGACCCTCGACATCCGTGAGCATGCCGATTACCACCACGACGCCGTCGGGCAGTTGATGGACCGGATCGGCGTGGGAACCCCGTACGGCGAGTTGAGCCGCGCCGAGCGCTTCGAGCGGCTGAGCGCGGAGCTGGCTTCCCGCCGCCCATTGTCCGGCCACCCCATCAAGCTCGACGGCGACGGCGACCGCACGTACGACGTCTTCCGCAGCATCCGCCACGCCCTCCAAACCTACGGGCCCGACGTCGTCGAGACCTACATCATCTCCATGACCCGCGGAGCGGACGACGTCCTGGCCGCCGCGGTGCTAGCCCGTGAGGCCGGGCTGATCGACCTTTTTGGCGCGGCTCCCTACGCCAAGATCGGTTTCGCTCCGCTCCTGGAGACCGTGGAAGAACTGCGTGCCTCGGCCGAAATCGTGGACCTGCTGCTCTCCGATCCTTCCTACCGCGAGCTCGTCCGGCTGCGCGACGATGTCCAGGAAATCATGCTGGGTTACTCAGACTCCAATAAGGAATCCGGGGTCATGACCAGCCAGTGGGAGATCCACAAAACCCAGCGCAAGCTGCGCGACGTAGCGGCCAAGCACGGCGTGAACGTCAGGCTGTTCCACGGCCGCGGCGGCTCGGTGGGCCGCGGCGGGGGACCCACTTACGACGCCATCATGGCCCAGCCGAACGGGGTGCTCGAAGGCGCCATCAAGTTCACTGAGCAAGGCGAAGTCATCTCGGACAAGTACTCGCTGCCGGAGCTCGCCCGCGAAAACCTTGAGCTTTCCCTGGCCGCCGTGATGCAGGGCTCCGCGCTGCACCGCACCCCACGCACTTCCGACGACGAGCGCGAACGCTACGGGCAGGTCATGGAGATCATTTCGGACGCCGCGTTTGCCCAGTACCGCACGCTGATCGACGATCCGGACCTGCCCGCGTATTTCCTGGCTTCCACGCCGGTGGAGCAGCTAGGTTCCCTGAACATCGGCTCGCGGCCGTCCAAGCGCCCCGATTCCGGAGCCGGCCTGGGTGGGTTGCGGGCTATCCCGTGGGTGTTCGGTTGGACGCAGTCACGGCAGATCGTCCCGGGCTGGTTCGGCGTGGGCTCAGGGTTAGAGGCCGCCCGCGAAGCAGGCAACTCCGCTGAACTCGCCGAGATGACGAAGCGCTGGCACTTCTTCCAGTCCGTGATTTCCAATGTGGAGATGACCTTGGCCAAGACGGACATGGACATCGCCGGGCACTACGTGTCTTCGCTGGTTCCGGAAGAGCTGCACCACCTGTTCAAGGCAATCCGCGCGGAGTACGATCTCACCGTTGCCGAAGTGGAGCTCTTGAGCGGCGAAACCGAACTCCTGGAAGCCCAGCCGACGCTCAAGCGTTCCCTGGAAATCCGCGACCAATACCTGGACCCCATCAGCTATCTGCAGGTGGAATTGCTGCGCCGCGTCCGCGAAGCCTCCATTTCCGGCGCCGAGATCGACGAACGACTTCAGCGGGCCATGCTCATCACCGTCAACGGAGTGGCCGCCGGCCTCCGCAACACCGGCTAAGCACTTCTTTCCCGGCCGACGCTCGCTCAGCTATGTGGGCTTTTCGGGGAACGCTCACTCACCTATGCGGGCGCTCGCCGGAACGCTCCTGCACCTTTGCTCCGTAGTCCACCACGAGCGTCAAACGGGGCACACCGCCGTCGGAATATGACAGCGTGCTGACCGGAACGCCGTACAGGGACGAAAGCTCGGCATCGGTCAGCAGCTCGGCGGCGCGGCCGGCGCGGGCGCCGGTGCGGCCCAAGAGAACAACCTGACCGGCCAGGTGCATAGCGTGGTCCGGGTGATGGGTACTCAGGAGCAACGCCATGCCGTCGGCCATGAGCTCGCGCAGCAGCGTCAAGACCCTCACCTGGTTCTTCAGGTCAAGCCCGGTGGCCGGCTCGTCCAGGACCAGGAGGGGTGAGCCTGCGGCGATGGCCCGGGCGATGAGGACCAGCTGTTGCTCGCCGCCGCTCAGAGTGGGGAAGAGCCGGTCTTGGAGCTGGGCGGCGCCCACCCGTTCCATTGCGTCCAAAGCGGCGGCACGATCGGCACTTCCCGGCGTGCGGAAGACACCCACATGCCTCGCCCGCCCCATCAGCACCATGTCCAGGGCGCGGTAGGCGAAAGCGCTGCCATGTGCCTGAGGCACGAATCCCGCGCTCTGCTCCCGGAAAACCACCCCTTCCAAGGGTGCCAGCAGCCCGGCAGCGCAGCGCACCAAGGTGGTCTTACCGCTTCCATTAGGTCCCAACACCGCGGTTGCCGTGCCCGGGGACACCCTGAAGCTCACGTCGCGAAAGACCCATTTCCGCTGGTTGTAGCCAAAGCCCACTTGGTCCAGTTCAAGCACTCTCCCAGATCCTTTCGCGGTTACGGCGAAGGAGCAGGAAGAAGACTGGTGCGCCGATCAAGGCGGTGAGGACGCCTAACGGGATTTCACCGGCGGTCGCCGTCCGCGCCACGGTGTCCACCAGGACGACGTAGGCCGCACCCAGCAGGAAGGACACGGGAAGCAAGATGCGGTGATCGGGACCCACCCACATGCGGGCCAGATGCGGAACCACGAGACCAACCCAGCTCACAGCGCCGCTGACCGCGACCGCTCCAGCCACGATCAGGGCCACCGCGAGCAGCACCACCCAGCGCAGCGGCCGCGGCCGCACGCCCAAGGCCGCGGCGTCGTCGTCGCCCAAGGAGAGCACGTTGATCCGCCAGCGCAGGGCAAAGAGTACGACGGCGCCGCCCAGGATGGGGACCACGGCAACTAGCACTTTGGTGAAGGTAGCCGTGGCAACGCTGCCGAGCAGCCAGAACACGATGGCGGGCAGGGTGGTGTTGGGGTCCGCGACATACGTCACCAATGCGACCAGGGCCGAGAAGAACGAGCCGGTCACCACACCGCCGAGCACGACCATCAACATCGGCGTTCCCCCGCGGCCCGAGGTGATCAGGAACAAGGTTGCGAGAGCGATCAGCCCGAACGCGAATGACCCGGTGACGAGGAGTGCGGATTCCAGACCCAGGAGGAGCGCGAGTGCACCACCGAAGGATGCTCCGGCAGAGACGCCGATGATTTCGGGGCTGACGAGGGGGTTGCGGAATACGGCCTGCAGGGCTGCGCCGCCGAGCGCCAGGCCGCCGCCCACCAGCGCCGCCAGGAGGATCCGCGGCATCCGCACGAGGAGCACGATGTTCTGTTCCGTGGCGTTCGCTTCGGTAGGAAACGGGGCGATCCGGGAGGTCAGGATCTCGATGACGTGCCCGAGCGGAACGCTGTAGCGACCGAGCGCTAGCGCTACAAGTCCTGTGGTGACAAGGAACAGAGCAGCAAGGGCGAGGGGAACGACGGCGGCCGGTTCGCGCCGCTGGTCGCGCGGCTTGGCTCGGTCGTGACGACGCAGGCGGGGAGGGCTGGTTTCATCAAGCATTGAATTGCTGGTAGTTGGCGGATGCGCTGTTGTTGGTGGTCCACAGGATTTTGTCCAACTCGGCGGCCGTGGGCTGGTGGTTGTAGAGGAAGCTGAAGTATTCGCTCACCGTGCTCCGCAGCGGCGACTTTTCCTGCGGGAAGGCGATGTCGGCGAGCCAGTGCCACATGAGCGGCGATTCCTGGCCGGGGGGATCCCAGCGGTACCCGCCGAGGGGCACTTTGTAGACCCGGCGCGAGCGGACCGCGGAAACGTTCTGCCACACGGGGTCAGCGTAGATGTCTTGGGGCATCGCGTTGTCGAAATTGCCCAGAAGTATGACCTCAGGATCCCACTTGAGCACCTGTTCCACGTCCAGGCCGATCATCCCCGAGCCTGGCAACGGGTCTTTTCCGGTGGCGGTGTTGGTGGCCCCGATGAGCTTGATGTAGAAGTCGTTGTAGCTGTTGGCCCCTGCAACTTTGAGGCCGCCCGTGAACCTGTTGAAGTACAGAATGCTCGGGCCTTTGCTGGTGCGTGCAGCTGCCTGTGAGGTGATAGCGGCCAGTTCCTGGTCACTCCTGGCCTTGATCTGGACGGCACGCTCGGGCTTTCCCAGCATTGCGGCGAACATCGCGATCCAGGCGTCGACGTCTTGTTGCGTACCGGTGTTTTTCAGGCCGACGACGGTGAGTCCTGCCTTCTCGAGCGGCTCGACGAGCTGCGCATCAGACCATTGGATCACGACGTCGGGATTCAGCGCCCGCACGCTCTCTACGTTCGGGGTGAAATCCTGCGCGGCGATGTCGTGGGGGATATCGAGGGCGTGGGGAAACATGGTTCCCATGACGCCGTCGCGCATGGCCACCCACGAAACGTTGTGCATGGCGGCCAAGTGGTCCGAGCTCTGGTCCACGGCGACGAGAAGGGAGGCCGCCGGCATCGGAATGGTGACAACCCGCGTGACGGGACGCGCAAACGTAGCCGTCTTGCCGCGTTGGTCAGTCACGCTGATGCTCGGGGCGGTGGAAGCGGACGGCTGGGTGGAAGCGGACGACGGCGGCGCGGAGCCGGCTGGTCCGTTACATCCGGCCAGGAACGCTGCGGAGCCGCCGGCCACGAGGATTTGGAGGGCAGTGCGGCGGTCTAGCTCGGAGGATCCCATGTTTTGACCCGTCTGTGCGTCGGTCTTCACAGCATCCGCTCGTAGCGTTTGGGTGTCAACGATTTTGCCGTCGCAAGCCGAGCGCGAATCCCTTGTCCCGGGTCTGCCCCGGTGCTAGTTTCAAGGGACCCTTGCAGAAGGTGGCCACGCGATGATCGCCGATGGTGCGCAGTTGTTCGTCCGCTACGCTTATCCTCCGAATGCCCGGGGCAGCTGCGGGCCCCCGGACAGTGATGCGCTGCTGCACTACGGCCAGTCCGGCGTCACTGATCAGGGACTGCGGGAACTGGCCAAGGGTTTCGCGGGGGCGTGGCCGTACTTGGAACTCATAGCGGGTTCCATAGGGATAGTTGACCCGCTTGATGCCCGCGTGGTGGAGGCTTATTGGGTGGGCAACAGCCTGTTGGATTCCGTGGGCATCAGGAACATCGGGAATTCGATGGAGGATCGCTTCCGGGCCCGCACTGGCCTGCAGTTCCCGCACTTGGTGGAGGGCGTCCTGGCAGGTGGAGTGCCGCACCACAGTTTCCACGTCTTTGAGATCTATCCCTGGCTGGGATTGCTCCGCGATGAGCGGCGGTATGCAACTGCTTTGAACGTCCTGGACCGGTGCCGAATCCGCTGGGGCGAGGTCCTGGCCATCACTGGCGACGAGGCTGTAGTTAGCTCGAGGCCGCTCGTGTGGGACGGAGTAACGCTGGGCGTAGGCGAACCCGTGGTGGAATCCGCCAAATTTGCCGTCAACGGAACCGGATTCATCGCCGGGCTGAGCGTTGGCGACACCGTCTCACTGCACTGGGACTGGGTATGTGACCGGATCACTCCGCATCAACTCCAGCAGCTCAAGCACTTCACTGCGCGCCACCTCAAGATCGCCAACACCGGTGTTGAACACCGTGGCGCCGCGATCGCGCTGGAACGTTAGGTGCGAAGGCAAGGGAATCGCGTTTTGTCGTCTGTGACTGTTAGTTCGAGGGGCGGGTAACACCAAATTCCTGGGCGATCTGTTCGACCGTAGCCGGGCTTATGCTGCGCGGCGAGAGCCGGTCGGTGCATTTCAAAACTCACAGCCAAGCTCCCATTTCTCCGTCATTTCGGACGGGGTTCCGGCTATTCATTCGATGTGAGGGATGACGGCGGCATGCTTGGCATCGTCACGTATGCCCGGGCCGGAAACACCTCGGCAAACACAAGACCCCAACGTGGAACACCATGCTGAGGGAAAACCAAGGGAGAACCGCAATGACCTCTCAATTCAATCTCCACCTTGACGCGGACGCTGGTCTGCGGTTCGAACTCGTCACCGGAAATGGGGACGTACTCCTCACCTCCAAGGCTTTCGAGGACGAGGACGCAGCAATCGCAGCGATCTGGTCGGTGCGCGAGGCAGCGGCCAAAGGGCGCATCGTTGATCTCACCGGATCGGTACCGGAAAACCACCTTTCCGACTAAGCCATGGTCCCGGGCCTGAACCAATCGATCCCCGACGATGTCCTGAACACCGTCACGCTCCAAGAAAGCTTGTGAAGGCGCGCAGGGAGAAACATTCATATGGGTCGAATTGACCGTTTGTGGGACTGTCGCGAGGATGGATGCTCGTGTCATCCCCCCGCCTGTGACTAGCGCTGAGTTTCATACCATGAGGTTGTGAACGCGGTAACCTCGAAGCGTGCTCCGCGCGCGGACGCGGCAGCAGCCGCGATCGATAGGGTCGGTGTACCGTCAGGAACAAGTCCCCGCGGCGCCGGAGATCACGTACCAGAGTCTTCGTCGCACCCCATGGAGACTCAGCGACTCGTTTGAGGAGAGATGACAACAGTGGGAATCACCCCAGGCGCCTTGGTCGCAGTCTTTGTCACCCTGTTCGTGGTCTTTGTCGCTTTGTACGTCGTCCGCCGAAGGAAGTGACCACTCGGCGGCCAAGTCCCTCAGCCCGCGTTCACAACCTCACGGGAAGAACAGCTAAGGAATCTGATTATCCGGAAATTCATTACCGACAGTTTGACCGCGATGGCGGGGTCCTCGCTTTCGCGAGCGTAATCGCTGCGAACTCGTGCACCTGAGGTCCATCTCGGACGGCATCGACCCGGCGACCTCGACCAGCCGAATGATGCTGAACATGCTCGCGACCTTGGCCGAGTACGAGCGCGAGCTGATCGTAGAACGCGCCAACGCCGGGTGAGTATGTCAACTAGTTTCAGGACCACTGAGACGGCTTGAACCAGGACCACCCACTACCCTGCTGGCCTGAGTGCTGGACCTTGCCACCTCGGGAGGCGGCGGGCGCAGCAGGCTAAGGCTTCCGCGGTTCAAGCAGACCATGAACGAACTGCCATACTCTGACCATGGCCGTTTACTTTGAGTGCACGACACGGGCGAGCACGCCCCAATCGGAACTGTTTGACCGTGCCCGGAGTATCGACGCCCACAAGGACTCGATGGCGCAGTCTCGTGAGGAGGCGGTAGCCGGCGTCACGTCCGGGCTCATCTCTTTGGGTGAGGAAGTCACGTGGCGAGCCTGGCACTTCGGCGTTCCGCTTCACATGACGAGCCGGATCACCGAGATGGAGTCGCCGAACTATTTTGTGGATGAGCAGGTCAAAGGTCCGTTTCGGCGGTTTCGTCACGTCCATGAGTTCAGTCAGGATCCGGCGGGCACCACGATGATTGATCGGATCGAGTTCGCGGCACCGTTCGGCCCCATAGGGCGTCTGGTGGAGAGGCTGGTGCTGGCCCGCTACCTTCAAAAGCTAATCGAGACGCGGAATCGGCACCTTACCGAGGATCCCACTCGCGGACAGTTCGTGTCAGTAGTCCAAGGGCACCCGGCTAACCTCCGGTTTGTTGGGCGATGGTGTGGGCGAGTCGGTAAGAGTCTGTCCCGGTTTCGATGGTGGGGCCATTGAACGTAAGCTTGTCCACGATCGCGGCGCACAACCTGGGGTCGGTGAAGGTCTTCGTCCACCCGGAGAACGATTCGTTGCTTGCGATGGCGATGGAGTTCTTCTCTTCGCGTTCGGTGAGGACCTGGAAGAGGAGTCCGGCGCCGCGGCGGTCCAGTTCCATATAGCCGAGTTCTTGTCTTAAGAGTCCGTGGCTGAAGCAGCCCCCGCGAGGGAGGCGAGGGCATGGTCAAGATCTGCCACTGGATGCTTTGCGTGCTCGCTAAGCCAGGTCAAGATGGGCACCAGGTAGAAGTTTAAGATCCATGTCCTAATGTCCAAATCGAGCTTCGCAGCGTCGCGGGCGACTCCCGTCGAGGGGTCCCGCATGAGTCCACCGTGGGCGTAGTCGGATCGCGCGTCGTACCAGTCCATTAGCTGGATCCATTCCAGACACAGCCGCTCGGTCGTATCTGTCCCGTTCACGAGCTTCTTCAGAATCGTTCGGTGGCCGTTGTCCGCGGGGTCCTGCTTTAGCGCCTTGCAGATGTTTCGGTCGCGTCCGCAGAGAGAGTCATTTAGCCGACCACAACCGAAGAACGCACCGCGGCGGGCAAAGTGAAATGTCTGCGCACTCGTGGAACGGTCTGTGATCATGGCTTCCAAGGCTTGGACCCAGTGCATCACGTTCACGCTGTGGTTAAGCCCGATCAGAGCCTGGGACATGAGCTCTATTCCAACCGCAGCCTTGCTTTCAGCGCCCTCCGACGGAGTCAGGGTGGCTATGGCATCCGATGCAAAGGCGAATGCCTTTGACGATCGAAATTCCTCGAGAATCTTTTCCGGTATCTCCACGCCTAGGACATGACCGTCCCTGTGCCAGCCCGGGGTGACATGTTCCCGTGTGCGTTGCAGAAACGATGTGTTGGCTGTCGACGTCTGCCCTGGGAGCCCGAACGCTGGATGAGCTGCTCCCATCCGTCCCTGATAGTGATAGAAGAGGCGCAACAAATGGATGGCATTATCGGTCAAGGAAAAGGCTTCATCGCGTGAGTTCGCGGAAACCTCATAGAACGAACTCGCTGCGAGGTCCTCTAGAAATCTGCTGTGCCGCTCGTGTTGATGCTTGAATTTGTCGAGGCCAGGATCCAACGGGGGAATCTTGTTCGGCGCGTCGGCGCCGGGGATGAACGAGCCGGCTCCGATCTTGATCGCTGAGGAAATACGTAGCCCTTCCACGGGGAAGTAGAAAACAACGTCATCTCCGGGCTGTTCGCTTTCGACCATGGATGAACCCTAGCGCGCCGGCGGACGGACCCATCCAACGCCGGACCGGGCAGGAACGTCCTGTGGCCGGTGGGTGCGGGGCCGCACGGACTCTTATCCGGCTGATTCGAGGGCGTGGGCTACGTCGTCGTCGAGTTCTTGGGCTCGGTGGAGTGCACTGCGGAGCCGTTCGATCTCGAGCTCCCGGGCTGCGATCTGTCCTGAGGGTTCTCCTGTTTCGCGTGCTTTGGCCAGGGCGCGGGTGTGGGAGGCGATCATTCGGCGAAAAACGGGTGCGGCGGATTTCTTTGGTTGCGCGTGGGTGCATCCGAGGCAGACGAGACCGCGGCTGCAGTGCTCGCCTGTCGGTAGCGCGCAAAGGTGTGTGCCCATGTCACGGAGGCTGCAGCTTGCGCTGAATGCTCTCCATTCCTCGGCGGTTGGTGCCCGGAGCGCGGCGTCGTCGTAGATGTCTGTGTAGAGTCCGCGCATGCTGGCCCGGTAGCCTTCGACGATGGTGTCGGGGTAGGTCTTGGCGTAGATCATTACTGTGTCGATGCCGGCATGGCCGAGCAGGGCCGCGATGACGTGCACCGGGGTGTTGTTATTCAGGTGTTCCGTGGCGAAAGCCCGCCTGCAGTCGTGTGGAGACAGCCGCAGCGGTGCCCCGTCCGCGTGCCGCGCGCCAGCTTCTACTGAGAGTGCTTGGAGCCGTTGGCGCACTGCCTGGATCGACATCGCGCTTGGATGGCCTGACCCCTGCAGCAGGTATGGAGCGGTGGGCAGTGGAACTTTGGCGCTCTCGTCACGGCGGTCGCATGGCGGCACTGCATCGGAGCGGTAGAACCCTTTGACGTGGGCGATGATTTCGGCGATCACGCGCCCGAGGCCGTCGCCGATCGGGATGACCCGTGCCCGGTCGTACTTCGACGGCTTGATGTGGAGCATGTAGTAGACCCGGCCGTCGGGAAGATGGCGTTTGAGCACGTCGAGCGTCGTTAGCTCACACGCTTCTTCGACCCTCAGACCGCTGGTCAGGAGCAGTTCGAGCAATGCCCAATCCCAGAACCGGTCGCGTTCGGCCCTTAGGGCTTTCCGGTCGCCCGGACCGGTCTCGAGCTGCTGTGCGGCTTCGTGCCAGCGGCGCAAAGCGAAAGCGCGGATGTTCGGGATCTCGCGGCTCAGGTCCATTACCGTTGCTGTCATTCGTGCCGTGGTTCGAGCCCGTGCAGCGGCGAACCCACCATCATTAAGATCGTGCGTCGTCAGCGGGACCACTGTAGGCACGTGGCCAGCGAGCTCGGAGCCTGGTTCGGTGCCCCACGTGCACAAGTCGGTGAAGAACGACCGGACATCCACAAGCCAGTCGTAGGTGGTTGTCCGGTCGGCAGTGCCCTTCGTTGCCGTGCTCCGCTGGACGGTTCGGGCGGTAGCCAGCGCCCAGGGCACGAATCCGCGTGCGTGCCGCGGAAGGACGTTCCGGCACTCGGTGACCTCGGGATGTTCTTCCCTCAGGTATTTCCAGAAGTAGGCCAGGGAGCGGATCTTCGTCCGGAGCGTGCTGTAGTTGGCGCTGATGCGCTGTGAGTAGGCATTCATGTAAGCGACGGTGACCGCCTGGAATGGCTCCGGAACACCGGCTTGAACCAGTTCCGGGATCGATCGGGGAGGTCGCGCCTTATGGCGCGTTGTGCCGCGTCGCGGCGACCGGTCGAAGACGCCAAGCAGGCACAACGCCGCATCCAGAATGTCGGTGCCGTTTGCACCTTTGCTGGGTATCCGCAGGTCATCGTCGGTCAGCTCGGACAGGCTGTCGTAGTCGCACGCGACCATTAGCCGCAGGGCAGTGCGGACCGCCCTTGACCGCCCCTTCGGCGACGCCCATGAGATCTGCCCGCAGGCAACAATCAGGCGCTCCCTCGCCTGCCGCAGCGGATCCTCCGGTGGCAGGACCCGCACCCAAGTCTCGACTCTCACGGCGGCTGCCATGGCCCAGCTCGGGCGCACGAATCGTCCCATAAACAGCGCCCTGCCACGTTCGGGCGAGTGTCGGATGAGATCCGGTTCGATGACTTCCCACCATTGCTGCAGCGTCGCACACCCAGCAGGCGGAGACTTCAGGAGCCGTTCAGTCGCCTGGCGGGCCTCACGCCGACGCCGCGGATCCCACTCCCACGATTCGATGGCCAGAACCACCGGATCCATCACCACTTTGGGATCGAACGGCTCATTCCTGAGCTCCCGGGCCGGGCGCATCCCGGTCCCCGAAAGCGCCTCCATCACCGCTGCCCCTGCAAAGAGTCCAGGGCCGCGATGGTCTGCGGCGAATAGGCGAACGCATACCGCTCCCCGGCGTGCACGACGTCGAGGTGAGCCCTGCGCTGCCGGCGCGCGGTCTCGACAAGCGCCTCCAACATTGCCCGTTCGTCGACATGTGCATACTCATCGACGGTGGTGGAGATACTACGATGCCCCAAGATCTCCTGGGCCACGTGGGGGCCCGCGACGTCGACCAGCATCTGCGCAACAGTATGACGGAGCATGTGCGGAGTCGCGTGCACTCCGATCCGTGCAGTGGCCGCCCGGAACGCAGCCTCAAACGCCGGGTAGGCAAGTGGCCGGCCGGCCGCCTGACGGCGGCCTACCCACAATGCCTGCGTTGAGGTCTTGCCCCGCTCATCGGTGAAGTATTCATCCAGCAGCGGCCACCAGTCATCGGTCACGGGCACCCGGTGCTCGTCCCGTGCACCTTTGAGCAGGACTGTGATCGTGCGGCGACGCCGGTCGACATCGCAAAATCGCATTCCAAGAACACCGTGTCGGCCGTGCTCTCCGCTCCAGTCGCCGATCCGCTGGCCCGTGCGGAGCAGGAGCGTCACGATTGCCCGATCGCGGGCGCAGGCCTGCGCCACGGCGATCCTTTCGGCGACCGCCGGGTCGAGGTCCTTCGGAAGCACGCGAGGCTCCCGGCGACGGAATTCCAACCGAGCGCCGCGGGTGGGCAGCTCCCGGCCCCGCATTCCGTGAAGCGGCCCGGCCTCACCGGTCGGGACTGGGTTCTCTCGTTCGCCCCAGCGCCCGCTTCCGTTCTGTCGATCCCGCTGGATCAGGAATCCATAGAACGCCGCAAGGGCGGCGAGCCGGTGGTTCACGGTCCGGGCGGCCCTCGGCTGAGCTGACCGGTCAAGGCCAGCTGCGAACGCACCGATATAGTCGCCGATCAGCGGCTTGGTCACTTCATCCGGCGACTTCGGACTCAGCCATCGTCGGAAGTGTTTCACCCCAAGACCGTACGACCTGACCGTGTAGCTGCTGCGGCCCATGACAACCAGCCACTCCACGAACTGCTCAACATCATCCACGCACGGCCTCCGATCGTTGATACCGGAAAGCCCATCAGCCACAGACTCTTAAGACAAGACCTCGTCGATGTAGAGCAGGTCCACGCGGCCGTAGCGGGCGATGGTTTTGGCCAGCATCTTTTCGTCGGCGGCTTCGACGAGTTCGTTCACGAGCCTGGTCGCCAGGGTGTATTTCACCTGGTAGCCTTTCTGGGCCGCGGCGGTGCCAAGGCCGATGAGCAGGTGGGATTTTCCAGTCCCCTAGTCCCCGATGAGGCAAAGTGGTGCGCCTTTGCGGATCCAGTCCCCGGTCGCGAGGGTGTGAATAGTGGCGGGGTTGATGTTCGGGTTCGCGTCGAAGTCGAAGTCGCCAAGCCATTTGTCCCGGGGGAAGTTGGCGGCTTTGACGCGGCGGATGGAGGAGCGCCGGTCCCGGTCATCACACTCGGCCAGCAGCTCGCGAAGGAACCCCTGATAGCTCAGTTGTTCCTTCCCCGCAACGGTGAGCGCTTCATCGAGCACCGCCCGGACGGTGGGCAGCCGCAGCCGGCGGCAGGCCTGGTCCACGGCCGCGACAGCGGCCTGTTCGGTCAGGTCGCGCCGCCGGCGCAGGGTCGGGGTGATGGTGGTGGCCGGTGCGGTGGGACTCATGAGATGTTCTCCTTCGACGCTGTTCCTGCGGGGTGTTCGGTGCGTTTGGCCAGCAGCTCGTCGTACGGAGGGGTCCATGATCCGGCGCTGGGTGAGACTGACAACCCGTTGCACATTCACTTCATCGTGAGCACCGGGATGACGGTCCGAACCGGACCCACCCCCAGAAGCAACCGTTGCGTGTCTGCGGGCTTCGACTGCGACGACGTCGGCACTGACAGCACCCACTCCCAGCGCCGCAGTGATGCCTGCCTGGACATCGGATGCGTCCATGGATCGGTGGAGCAGCAGGACGTCGATGAGTTCACGGGTCCCGTCGGCGTCGTCGTTGACCCGGCGGGAGGCAGCCCAGAAAGCCTCATGGGCGCTGGTGAACGCACCCGACTCCCGCGCCCGGGCCAGAGCGGTGGAACCTGGCAGCGCGCCCGGTTTGGTCTTGAGGACCTCCAGATAATGGTCCAGCTGGACCGACTGCCCACATTTGGCAACGATCCGCGGATGCCTGGCGGCCACGGCACGGCCGTCGAACACCACGACCTCGGACGCCCGCAAGGAGACCCGGACCTTCCTGCCGATGAACCGGGCTGGGACGGAATACTTCACCATCCGCACCGTGACCATCGAGGACCGGTCCACCCGCGGTGTCAGCATCAGGTCCGGATCAAAGACCTCTGCCGGCAGCAGCGCCAGGAACGGCTGCTCGGCGGCGAAGTCCTGGCCGATGGTGCGGATCCTGTCATTGATCCGCCGTCCATCGTCCTGGACTTCCCATTCCCGGATCCGGTCGTTGAGCTCATCCAGGGACCCAGCGACCGGCATCGGCGAGAGCCGGTTGCGTCGGAACCAGCCCACCTCGCCCTCAACCCCGCCTTTTCGTGCGCCCCTGCAATACCGGGCTGGCAATAGAAAGCATCAAACCCGTATTCTCTGAACTCGCTCGAAAGGGATGGCTGGCGCTGTCGGTGATGATCAAATTTTCTTGGCGGAGGGCAACCCGAGAGAGACAGTCGGTTGGCCCGTCCGGCGC
>NZ_KI912155.1:1426693-1685209 GCF_000517125.1 Arthrobacter sp. MA-N2
TCTTCGCTCATCACAAGACAGACCGTAGTCAGCGAACCAGAATCTAGGCGTCAACCAGCACAAACGCGTGTCGTAGTTCAGTAAACGGGTAGTGGGAGCGGAACAGCACCCACCGGTCGTTCTCCTGCCGCTGCTGGCCCTGCCCAAACACCACGGCGGTGACGGCGCTGGTGAGATTGTTATAGCGGATTTGCCTGACCGGCACGCTACCGATCTCGCTGAACGCCACAATATGGCCTTCCAGAAAGGCTTCCCGGGCCTGCGTCGGGGAGATCCGGTTGATGGCCTTGCCGGAGTGGGAGAGCCGAAAGACGAACATGCAGCACTTCGTCTTCACCCCGTTCAGGACGACCCAGAGTTCACCGAAGTCCACCTCGGCCTCCGCGCCCGGGGCGTGTTCCTGCGGGACAAACACCTCCACCCGGCGGCCGGCTTCTACATCGATCTGCGCCCGTCGGACCCGCACGTAGTCTCGCACGGTCGAATACGACCCCCGACAAGCTCGCGATCGCGTCGGACGCCCGCGCGAAGGGACGCTCCGCTGAGGACGCGGCCCGGCTCGTCGGCTGGAGCCGCGCGGTGCTCTACCGCCACCAGCAGGCGGCTGCCTGGTCATGAAGGATCGGCTGTCGGCCGAAGACCGCGCGGCACTGCTCCGGCAGCGCGACCGAATGGGAACAATGGCAACGGACCGGGCAAACCAACGCCGAGCCCGTCCCTGCCCGCGTGCTCGAAGCCAGAACGGCATTCTGGACCTCACCGTGACCATCAGCCCCCGAGAGATCGACCGGCAACTACCCCGGACGTGCCAGAAGCTCTCATTTGCCGTCGAACGCCTGGGAAGGCAACATCGACGTCTTCGAGCACCGCGACTCCCGGGCATCCGGCCTGACCGAACTCCTCATCATCGAGGAGGCCAGCTCAACAGCATCACCAAGGAAGCGTCGAAGCAGCCCGCGAAACCCTGCGCGAACGCAGCGACCGCGCCATATAACGCCGCGAAATACACGCCAAATACCGCGGAGAATTACACCCCCCGCCGGAAATGCCCCGTCGGAAACCCCGTCCGGAACATTGCTCCCAACTCCAAGGCCTGCCCATGCAATCATGGCAGCCACGGTGAACAGGAAAGGGAGCGATCTCAAGGGAAAACCACCTGCGCAAGAATTAATCAGGCATCTTAGTAATTAGGAAACGGAAGAAGTGATCGAATAATCTCGGTTGATTCAACTAACCAGATCCCGCTCGAAGTCGGGCCATTGAATAAGATGTGGGCTGCGCCGCGGCCCGCTGGTCTGCATGACGGAATTAACCAGGGGAGGCCCGCTTCTTCGACCAGGGGGGATCAAAAGAGGGGCCTCCCCCGGAAACTGCCCCCCAATAAAGAATTTCAAGGGCGCAGAAGTAGATTAGCAGGAGATCTCCTCCCTGCGCCCCAAAATCGCGAAGTGATGAATCTACCTGCCGTATTAAGACCTCAGCAGGACGACATTATTCATTACTAACCTTGTCAAACCACCCGAACCTTTAGGGTGGTCTCGAAAGAGCTCTCGACATTGGGCACGATGGGGATGGAAATAGAAATTCAATGCGATACCGATACTTAGAGAAGGAGCGCCGGCGCACCCGCCGGTTCAGGATCGTCTCATATGTGCTGCTCGGGGTGCTCGCGACAGCCACCATGGCCGTTGTCTCGTACGCAATGACCAGATAATGCCCTGGCATGTCACCTCTCGACGGCGGCCTCCCCGGCTTCCGCTTGCGGTTCCCGTGACTGCCCCATCAACTCCAAACCGCTGAGGGCACGTTCTGCGCCTTCGGCATCCACGCGCTCCAAGGCGAATCCCATATGAATGAGGACCCAGCTGCCGGGCTCCAGCGGACCGTCGTCCAGGAGCCCGATGTTGATTTTCCGGTGTACCCCCGCCACGTCCACAAGCGCGAGCTGGTTGCCATAACCGTCGAGAAGCTCGATTACCTGGCCCGGTATTCCAAGGCACATGATGGACGCTCCTTCAAGCCGTAAAGGATGGGTTGACGAGGACATGGCGGGCGAGGAGGGACACGACGGCGGAAACGGCCCCGGGCACGGCGGCGGACACCGGGTCTGACAATCCGATTCCCTCGCTCACATCCGCGGGCACGCAGCCCACGACGTACGTGGTGGGCAATTCCCCGCCGAGCGTGCGAAGCCGCCCCAGCACTGCTGCGGGATTCATACCGTGCGGGTCCAAAGCCGCGCGCCCGTCGAGATGCTCAGAACGGATTCCCATCACCCGAACGCTCCCCGCCGGGGAACCCGTCCGCTCCCCATTTTCCTCGGCCGGCACCGCGTCCACGAGGACCAGGACCTCCACTCCGTCGAGCAGATCGTAGGCCAAATGCATCCCCCGGATCCCGTAATCCACCACCCGGACCTTGGACCCCGACAGCCGGGAATCGGACGCCAATTGCTGTGCCACCTCGGGGCCGAAGCCGTCGTCGCGCAGGAAAATATTGCCCACGCCTGCCACCAAGACGCGGGCTGCCGCTTTCAGCGCAGGCACGGCAGGCACTTCAGCAGGCACGGCGTTCACATCCGGCGCACCTTCATGTAGCGCTGGATGTCCGGGATTGAACGAAGTCCCACATAGACCGCGCCAAGACCCACAGCGGCAAGCAGCCAGACGGTCGCCATTCCTATAACCCTCATCACGGACCTTCCTTTCCTTCCTGCATTGTCGAATCGTTGCCGGGCAGCACCGATCCAAGCGGTTCCAATGGTTCAAGCTCATCGGGCGCGTAGTAGAAGGACCTGCCGTAGCCTTCATGGAGGTCCGCTGCCGGGTCCTGCTCGAGCACCAAACCAACGTGGGTGCTGCCGTCGACGTCGAAATGTACGCTGGTGACCCTTCCTGTCTGGCCGGCGAAGAACAGGTCCTGCGCATCCGCCCGCCTCCGGGGATTGACCCGCACCCGGCTGCCGCGCGCCACCGGAACACCTTTGATCACGACGGAGTCCACTTCCGGATGGACCCTTGCCTCCGCCTCGGGTTCCCACCAGGGCAGCTCCTCGGCGGTATCGGGGGCTAAGGAATGCGGGTTGCGCAGGATTCCGTGAAGCTGCTGCAGTTCTTCGGGGGACATGGCCTCGCAGCGGTCGATGATCGCCGCCGCGCGCGGGTCGGTGGCCCGGGCCTCGGCCTTCTCTTCTTCAGTGAGCGTCAACACCCGCAGCGTCAGGATCTCGTCGATCTCGGTGGAGTCGTACAAGGCCACTGAACTTTCCGGGGCTACCACGGGGTGGTCGTACAGGATGATCGGCGAGACCAGAAGCACATCACATTGCCCCTCCGGACCGGCAAGCACAGGCCAGCAACGGTGCTGGGCACACGATTGAACGGCTCCAAGCGCCGCGTCCGGGGGGTCGAGAAGCGAAACAAAATCGGCATCATGTGCACTCAAAAGCACGTGCGTTCCGATGAACGAGAGGGCTATGGCGTCCTGTTTGCCCACCGGTTCCGGCAGCGCACTGGCGGTGTTGACGGCGGTCACGCGCAATCGGACCAGTCCGTTGTCGACGCGGGCGGCTTCCAGCTGGACGTCACCGTGGAGCGCACGACGGCGGCGCACCAGGCGGCCGGCCAGCGTCGCCGCACCCGCGGCCTCAGGGTCCGCGGCGTCCGAGTCCAAATCCTCGACGTCGGTGCCGCCGGCGATCTCGACCGGTACAAGCAAGAGCCCGCCCGCTGCCATCAAATCAGCCACGGAAAACGGCCCCAACGTGACTTCCTGCTCGATCGCTTCGTCCCAGCTCAGCCAACGCCTGGCCCCGATGGTGAGCTCGTCCACGGGACTGAACCCTCCGCCGTCGACCGCTTTTTCCACCGTGCGGCTCTGAAGCTGCAGGAAGCGGAGGTGGACCTCCACTGCGGCCTGCGGACCCGGGTTGAGGAGGCAATCGGCGAACATGTCCGGCTCTTCCCCCGCCCCTGCCAGAGCCGCCCCCGGCGGACCCAGGATCCCGAACTGCCAGCGGGACTGGTTCTTCTGCGAGGATGCGCGGTAGGGGTACAGCAGATAGCCCTCGTAGAGGACGGCGTCCGCGACGGCGCGTGCAAGGCTCAGGCTCATGTTCATGGCAACGCCTCTCCCGCCACCGCGGTGTTGCCGGAAAGCAACGCCTCCACGGTCTCGTCCCATGAGGTGAGGCCCCGCGCCGATTTGTACCGCGACAGCGCCGCGAGCACCTCCCGGTCCAGGCGGATCCACCCGGTGTTGGGAAAATAGAGGTCCATCAACTGGTGCCACGCAGCGACAGGAAGGCGGTAGGACGCCTCAAGGTCCCACGGCACTTGTTCCACACCGAACCCTGTCAGGCCCTTCGTGAAGACGGTGCCGGAGAACAGGAACTCAAGCGGGATCTCGCCCTCGCGCAGGGCGTGGAGGTACTTAGAGGCCGCGACGTCGAAGTCGAAGGTGCACGGCAGCGCGAGGTCGACGTCGGCGGCACCAGTGAACCCCTGCACCATGGTGCTGCACTGCAACCACAGGAAAGACTTCAGGGTGGACGGCCACCGGCCGCGCTCGCCAAACAGGTCAAGCAGGCCCGGTTCCTCCTCCGGAGCGTAGCCGCGGCGCTGGGGGAGGATGCGCACTTGGCAGCGCAGCGCGATGGCGTGCACCTGGGCGCCGGTGGACTCCGTCACCCGCAGCCGGGCCGTTAGCTGCGGGGCAGCAGCGTATGGCTCGGGGTGGACATCCAGCACAGTGAAGGCGAGCATTGTCATTGCGGGCCTCCCGGCACGGACATGCGGCTGTCGTCGTGGCCGCGGTTGTCCTCGCGAAGGGGCTTGCTTCGCGAGCCGACCCGCGCGAAGAATTCGGCGAGCTGATCGCGGGCCTCTTGTCCGCCGTCGAACCCTCGCCAGACGCGCCGGAGCTGCCCGACCAGTTCGTAACAGGCGTCCACGGGGACCAGATGGCAATCCGCCTGCGGACGATCGGCGCCGGGGCCCCGGATCAGGAGCGCCTCGGTGTCCGGAGCAGCCACGGAAAGCGCGGGATTGCGTGCCAACACGGCGTCCCAGGCGTCGAGGGGGAGTTCGGATTCGGTCGCGCCTGCGGGACCGGGATAGAACGCGACCGTCCGATCAAGCGTGGAACTCCGGAAGAAGAAGGCCAAGCCCACGGGAATCTCCAGCTCATCCCACTGGCCTGGACCAAGCTCGAAGTCCGGGAAGGAGAGGTACCTGTCCGGAACGGAACGGTAACGCAAGTGGGCGGTACTGTCGGTGAACAGGAGATAGCAGGGCCGGCAGGTGCACATCATGGCATGGCTCTCGATGTCCACTACGTGCTGGTGCTCGTCGGGGATAGGCTCCCCGCACATCTCGCAGCGCTCGCCGGCTGCCGGAGCCGGCCTCACGGAGGCGATCCGGCGCAGCAAGGCAAGCGGCAGGCCGTTTGCGCTCGTGCCGGCCATCTCAGCTCCCATGCCCGGAGGTCGCCGGGACGGCCACTGACATCACGCCGTCGCGAACCAACAAGGGCAGGGGATCCAGATGCACGGCCTTGTCCTCAAGGCAGGCGCCGGCCCGACGCACGTCGAAGTGGCTGCGGCAGCTGGGACAACGCAAGAGGCCTCCGCCAGTGGGAGCCGCGAGGGCCCGTTGGAGGGCCGCCCCTTTCATGGAGCCCATGCAGCGTGGGCAATAATCGCGGTAAGCGTAGACGTCCTGGCCCGTCCGGCAGGCCAACACCGGGTAATCGCCCACGAGGAAGCCCGCCACCTCGCCGGGTTCAAGGCCCGCGAGCTCGGGCACCGGCTCCCACGATCCGGAAAGCTCTCGGGACGGGGGCCCGACGGCGGCCGTCCCGAGATCGGCGACCCGCACCATGAGCGCTTCCACGGGGATAAGCGCAGGCGTGGCGGCATGCTTTTCCTCTTCGACCACTTCGATCGAAGTCACTTCAGGGGCTGCGGTTTCGATCGCCTCCTCGACGGCGTACTTGAGCGTGACCGACGACGACGGGCAGCCCTGGCACGTGCCGAGCAGCTTCAACCGCACCACGCCCTCCGGGCTGGTGTCCAACAATTCCACGTCGCCGCCATGCGATCCGAGATACGGCCTCACACTGTCGAGCGCCGCGGCCACTCTTTGTTCCAGGTTGTGCGGGTGCAGCCCGTGGATGATCAACAAGCCCGACACGAGCCCATCCGCGGCCAGCGCGCCGAGAGTGTCGTCGTCGAGCTTTCCTTGGTCATCGAGGATTTCCAAGATCCGCTCGAGCCCGGCGCCGTAGAGATCGGTCACCTCCCGCACGAGGTCCTCGGCGCGTCCGCGGGCAACTGCTCCGCCGGCGCCGAGGGCATCGAGGAGGGTGCTGATTCTGTCGCCCGCCTGCTGCGCCCGGTCCCCGCCGTGCATGGCGCTCTTACTCCCCAGTCAGGGTCTGGGTGGGGGAGTGCAGCTTCTCCAAGGTCTGGCCGTTGCCCAGGTACATGTGGACGCCGCAAGGAAGGCAGGGGTCGAAGCTGCGGACCGTGCGCATGATGTCGATGCCTTTGAAATGCTCCCGATCATTCTCCTCGAAGATCGGTTGTCCTTGCACGGCATCCTCGTAAGGTCCTGCGGTTCCGGACGAATCCGTGGGGCTCGCGTTCCATGGGGTCGGGGGATACGGGTGGTAGTTGGCGATCTTGCCGTCGCGGATCACCATGTGGTGGGACAGGACGCCCCGCACCGCCTCGGTGAAACCGCAGCTGATGGCTTCGTCCGGGACCGTGAAGGTTTCCCAGGTCTTGGTGCGCCCGGCACGGATCTCCTCCAAAGCCTTTTCCGCGAAGTGCAAGGCTGCCGCGGCGGCGTAGGCCTGGAAGTAGGTCCGGGCCCGGTTGCGTTCGATGGTGTTGCTCCACTGCGGAACTTTCCACTCGAAGGACACTGGACCCTTCAACGCGGTCTTCGGCAGGTTGATTTGCACGCTGGTTCCGGTGGCCTTGATGTAGCCGATATCCACCAGTCCGGCCAGCGCAGTCGCCCAGAGCCGGGCCAGCGGTCCGCCGCCCGTGTCCAGTGCAAGGTTGTCCTGACCGTCGAACCACCGCGGAGACATCACCCAGCTGTACTTCTCCGAGAGATCCCGCTTTTGCGGCCTCGGGTTGGTGTGCTGGTTCCACGGGTGCCTGCGGTCCACCGGGTTGCCCAGGGGATCGCGGGTGACGAACATTTCCTGATCTTCCCAGTCCTCGTAATAGGAGGACCCGAGCATGATCCGGATGCCCAGGTTGATGCGAACCAGGTCTGTGGTGACGAGCTTGCCGTCCACCACCACTCCCGGGGTGACGAACATCTTCCGGCCCCACTGCGTCATGTCCTTGTATTCGAAATTGCAATAGTCCGGATCCTGGAGGGAGCCCCAGCAACCAAGCAGCGTGCGGCGCAGGCCTACTTGTTCGTAGCCAGGGAGTGCTTCGTAGAAGAAGTCGAACAGGTCGTCGTGCATGGGGACGACCTTCTTCATGAACTCGACGTAGCGCATGAGCCGCGTGATGTAGTCCGTCATCAACTGGATGGTGGCCACCGTTCCTACGCCGCCCGGGTAGAGCGTGGAAGGGTGCACATGGCGGCCTTCCATGAGGCAGAACATTTCACGTGTGGCACGGCTGACCTGCAAGGCTTCACGGTAGAACTCGCCCGTGAACGGGTTCAACGAGCGCATGATGTCTGCGATGGTGCGGTAGCCGTGTTCGGCCTCGTGCGGTGCGCGGGTGTTCTCAGCCTTGGCCAGGACGCCGGGGTTGGTTTCGGACACCATCTTTTCGCAGTAGTCCACGCCCACCAGGTTTTCCTGGAAAATGTTGTGGTCGAACATGTATTCGGCCGCCTCGCCCAGGTTCACAATCCATTCACCGAGGTTCGGCGGCTTCACGCCATAGGCCATGTTTTGTGCGTAACAGGAACACGTGGCGTGGTTGTCGCCGCAGATCCCGCAGATCCGGCTGGTGATGAAATGGGCGTCCCGCGGGTCCTTGCCCTTCATGAAGATGGAGTAACCCCGGAAGATTGAGGACGTGCTCTTGCATTCCACAACCTGGTTGTTCGCGAAATCGATCTTGGTGTAGATGCCGAGGCTGCCGACGATCCTGGTGATGGGGTCCCAGTTCATCTCCACCAGCTTGTTGTTGCCCGTTTCGCTCCCGGAATTCATCGGAATAGTGGAGGTCATTGTGCTTCGCCTGTCTGGAAGAGGGGGTGGTTACCAAGTGCGCTTCGCGCCAGTAAGGAGTTCGCTTCCGGGCCGGCGCCACTTGGGCTCCTGGTCCAGGGTGTGGGTGGTGATGTTCCGCAGTGCCCTGATCGCGGAGCCGTAGGGCTTGATCGAGTTGGTGGACAGCTTGCCTCCGGGAGGCTCGTCCATGAACGGCATGAACTTGTCCGGGAAGCCGGGCATGGTGCAGCCGATGCAGATCCCGCCGACGTTCGGGCAACCGCCGATGCCGTTCATCCAGCCGCGCTTGGGGACGTTGCACTTGACCACCGGACCCCAGCAGCCGAGCTTGACGATGCACTTCGGCGAGCCGTATTCGGTGGCGAAATCGCCCTGTTCGTAATAGCCCGCACGGTCGCAGCCTTCATGGACCGTCTTGCCGAACAACCACGTTGGCCGCAGTGCGTCATCCAGCGGAATCATGGGGGCTTGCCCAGTCGCCTGGTACAACAGGTAGGTCATGGTTTCGGAGAGGTTGTCCGGCTGGATGGGGCAGCCAGGCACGCAGACGATCGGGATGCCGGCCTTGGACTTCCAGTCGTAGCCTAAGTAGTCGGGGACTCCCATGGCGCCCGTCGGATTGCCGGCCATCGCATGGATGCCGCCGTACGTTGCGCATGTTCCTGCGGCGATGATCGCGGTGGCCTTTGGCGCGAGGCGGTCCAACCACTCGCTCGTAGTTATCGGTTGACCGGTGTTGACGTCGTTGCCGAATCCGCACCAGTAGCCGCCGTCGTCGTGCAGTTTTTCATTGGGGATGGACCCCTCAACCACCAGGACAAAAGGCTCCAGCTCACCGCGGTCAGCCTTCCGGAACCACTCGAGGAAGTCATCGGCTCCCTCCTGGGGGCCGCACTCGAAATCGATCAGTGGCCAGTGCATGGCGATGCGTGGCAAGCCGGGCAGGGCGCCGAGCGCGATCTCCTCGACGCTTGGTTGGGTGGCCGCCGTCAAGGCGACCGAATCGCCGTCGCAACTGAGTCCGGCGTTGATCCACAGCACGTGAATAAGGGCTTCTTCGGCCTTGAGGGAAGTTTCGGTAGGCATCGTTGCCTCTTTCAGTGGCCCGAACCGGGCTCAATGTGCGTCTGATAGAGATTCAGTCAAGGAATCTGACCGGGATGTGGAGCCGTCTAGCCAGTCATACCAAGCGGCAAGGCCGTCACCTGCAGTGGCGGAGAGAACCAGGAAATCGGTGCGCGGGTTGATCTGCCGGATCTGCCGCAAGCAATCGTCGACGTCGAAATCAACATAGGGGAGCAGGTCGGATTTGTTGACGATCACCAGATCGGCTGCCATGAACATGTGCGGGTATTTCTGCGGTTTATCATCGCCTTCCGTCACCGAAATGATGACGACCTTGGCATTTTCGCCGAGGTCAAAGAGTGCAGGACACACGAGGTTGCCGACGTTCTCGACGAAGACCGTGGATCCCGGCTGCGGGTCCAAGGCGTCGAGTCCTCGCTGCAGCATATCGGCGTCGAGGTGGCAGCCGGCTCCCGTGTTGATTTGGATGACCGGACGGCCAACGGCCCGGATGCGGTCTGCATCGAGGGAGGTCTCCTGGTCGCCCTCGATGACGCCGGCCTGCAGTTTCGCGCCGAGGTCGGTGAGCGTCCGGACAAGGAGGGTGGTCTTGCCCGCTCCGGGGGAACTCATCACGTTCAGCGCCTGGATTCCGCGGCCGGCCAACCAACCGCGGTTCCTCGCCGCGAGCAGGTCGTTTTTGGCGAGCAGGTTTTGCTCGAGCGTGATGGTTTCGGGGTGGTGCTCGTGGTCATGGTCATGCGGGTGTTTGTGGGGGTGTTCGTGCGGGTGGTCCAACGTTGCTCCATCGAGGGCAGAGACCCTGGTGTTCGTCTCGTCGCCGCATCCGCATGTTGTACACATTTCTCAAGCCACCTCCACAGACATCACCATGAGTTCGCGGCCGCTGAGCACTTCGACGTCGGCGCTTCCGCATGGACAAAGCAGGATCAGGTCGTTTAGTTCAAATTCCGTGCGGCAGTTTCTGCATCGAGCCAGGCCTCGTGGTTCATCGATCTTCAGTTGTGCTCCGGCGAGCGGGGTATCTGCGCAAACAATGTCGAAGCAAAAACGCATGGCGTCAGGCAGCACGCCAGAAAGCGGTCCAATTCTAAGATTCACGCCGGTGACTGTCCGTTCTCCGGTACGTTCCAGAACGGCATCAACAAGGCTCTGCGTGATTGAGAGTTCGTGCATGCTGGCACTCCTTCCTGCCAAGATAGGCTTGCTCAGGACAAAGCGCAACCACCCACCTGGGTTCATAAGTGAGTGAGCGTTTAGGGTTGAGGGATGCCGTCGTTCCAAACCAAGTTGAAGATCACCGGGCTCAAGCCGGGCAATCCACCGGAATCGGTGATGGCCGCGGCGGTTAAGGCCATGGAAACACGACACCACGTCGAATCCAATCAATTGGACATCGTTGGCGGCGTCCCCCAGATCAGCCTTCGTTTCCTCGTGGAGCCGCGCGACTATCCGGGCGAGAACAGCGAGGCCCGCGCGTCGGCAGCCATGATGCGCGACGCCGTCGAACGCGTGGCCCTCACAGGGAACCTTTACGTGCTGCGCCGTATGCGGGGGAAATGGTCGCCGGTCTGAGCCAGACGTCGGGGGAGCGCGTCACGCCCGGCAGCTTTTCGCGGACGTCGACGGCGCACGCCCCCTGAAATTCGCGGCACAACGACGCGCGGCACCCCAAAAAGTCGCTCAGCGTGACGGCGCTGCCCGTCGAAAGGGCAGCTAAAGATGGGGCGGCTGGCCCGGCTCGTCAACCGGCGAACGGTCTCCCCGGCGGCGCGTCACGATCAGACCCACCACGACGCCGATCAGCAACCCCATGCCGACGCCGATCAGTGCGCTCGCCCAGAACGGAAGCTTCGTCGTCGAGCCGGCAAAGTAACCCAGCCCGACCTGCCACGTAGCCCACAACAGGCCGCCCAAGCCCGCGCACAGACTGAAACCGCGGGAGGAAACCTCGGCAATTCCCGAAGCGGCCGACGCCGCAAGCCGGCCACCCGGGATGAACCGAGCGCCGATAATCGCGCCGTAGGTGGAGGAACGGCCGGCCCTGGCGATGGCCCGGTGGATGCCCTGATGGACTCGGCGGCCCCAGACCCAGCGGTCCAGGATATGGCCCAAGCGGCGTTTGAAGAGTTGAAAAACCATCATGTCGCCCAGCCAAGAGGCGACGGCGGCCAACGAACCCACCAGCCACAGATTGGCCTGGCCCTGCGCGGCAAGTGCGCCACCCGTGATCACCAGCATCTCCGAAGGGATGGGCGGGAAGAAGGCATCGCCCACCACCATGGGGATGATCCAGACATAGATCGCGGCTCCCCAGCCATCGGCGGTGGTGATGTCCATGGGCACAAAGTACCGCACTCTGGTGCATCCGCCGGAGCGTCGTGCAAGACTGGCGCCATGCGGCTCGAAATCCTGCAAGGCGACATCACCACGCGCGACGTCGATGCGATCGTCAACGCGGCCAACTCATCTTTGATGGGTGGCGGCGGAGTGGACGGCGCCATCCACCAGGCCGCAGGCCGGGAGCTCCTGGCGGCGTGCATGGAGGTTCGCGAGCATTATCCGGGCGGTTTGCCCGTGGGGCAGGCCGTGCACACCCCTGGATTCAGATTGCCGGCGCGGTGGGTGATCCACACAGTTGGTCCCAACCGGCACGCGGGGCAGAGCGACCCGGAACTGCTGGCTTCGTGTTTCCGCGAGAGCTTGCGGGTAGCCGAATCGCTCGCTGCGGGGTCCATTGCCTTCCCTGCGATCAGCGCGGGGATCTACGGTTGGGGCGCGCGCGAAGTCGCCACTGTAGCGCTCGACGCCGTCCGGCGCTTCGACGCGGACCGTCCCGGTGCGCTGGACCTGGTCGAGTTTGTGTTGTTCAGCGCAGAAATGACCGACGTGTTCCGGGATGTGTTTGGGGTTCCGGAGGGCTGATCGAACCCGAGCGCCCCGTGTTCGGCGGCTCGTCGGACGCTCGTTACCTTTTTCGTAGCCCTTTCCTGGTGCAGGATATGGGTGTGTTGGCCTGCCGTCCCGGCATGATTGTGACGCTCTGTCGATGCATGATCCTGAGCGTGTTGTCACCGGGGCTTGGCAGGTGCCAGGGAGACCGCTAATAGGGGCAGGACAGTTTGGGATCGTCGTGCGTAACGTGGATGCCGGGCCCTGACACCGCTGACGGGCCGGCACTGGAGGATGACCCGCGACTGGAGGTGCCAGGTGATCAGAAACCACGAAACCGTTGACGTTTTCATTGGCTTGGACGTCGGCAAGGGCGAACACCACGCCGTTGCCTTGGACCGGGCCGGGAAGAAGCTGCTGGACCGGGCATTGCCCAATGACGAGGCCCGGATCCGTGAGATCCTGGCCGAGTTTCAAGGCCACGGACAGGCGTTGCTGGTCGTCGATCAGCCCGCGACGATCGGGGCGCTCCCGGTGGCCGTGGCCCAGGCCGCCGGCATGCCCGTCGGTTACCTGCCGGGCCTGGCGATGCGGCGGATCGCGGATCTGCACCCGGGAGAGGCGAAGACCGATGCCCGGGACGCGTTCATCATCGCCGACGCCGCACGCACCATGCCCCACGCCCTGCGCTCGGTCCAACTCGCCGACACCCAGCTCGCCGAGCTGAGCATGCTCTGCGGTTTCGACGATGACCTGGCCAAACAGATCACTGCGACTTCCAACCGGATCCGCGGTCTGCTCACCCAGATCCACCCGGCACTGGAGCGTGTTCTTGGCCCGCGCCTGGACCACCCTGCCGTGCTGGACCTGCTGCGGACCTGGCCCACCCCGGAGGCCTTGCGTCATGCCGGCCGGCGCCGGATCGGGAACCGGCTGGGAAAGCTCGCGCCCCGGATGGGCGAACGCCTCGCCGATGAGATCATCGAGGCCTTGGGCAAGCAAACCGTGGTCGTGGTCGGCACGAACGCCGCCACGATCGTGCTGCCCCAGCTCGCGGGCATGCTCGCCGCGTTCCACGAAGCCCGCGCTACCGTTTATGCCCAGGTCGAAGCCCTCGTGGAGGCCCACCCTCTTCACCACGTCCTGACGTCACTGCCGGCGGTCGGCGTCAGGACAGCAGCACGGATCCTCACCGAAGTCGTCGGGAAAGACTTCGCCTCAGCGGCGCACCTGGCATCTTACGCAGGCCTGACACCGGTGACCTGGCGATCCGGGACCTCCATCCGTGCCGACCGCGCCTCCCGGAAAGGCAACAAAGTCCTCAAACGCGCCCTCTACCTCTCCGCCTTCGCCGCACTGAAAGACCCGCTCTCGCGCGCCTACTACGACCGCAAACGAGCCGAAGGAAAACGACACAACCAAGCCCTCATCGCCCTCGCCAGACGCCGCTGCGACACCCTCTACGCCATGCTCCGAGACGGAACCCTCTACCAAGCACGAACACCCACAGCAGCTTGACAAAAAACATAGGGGCACGCTCACGTATGCGGGTGTTTGCCCGGACGCTCGCTCACGTATGACCGCTGCATGGCCAACCCTCCTGCAGATATGGCCCTCAAGTGGACAATGTTCCTTCACATACGCGGGTGAGGGTTGGGGGAGGCCGTCAGGCGGGGTGGGCTTCGTCCAACTCGAGGCCGCTCCGGTATTCCACGGCTCGCCCAGTGATGGGGTCAACGAAGCGGATGCCGCGGGCCAGCAATTGCAAGGGCTTGGAGTAGTCGTCCGGGGCCTTGTCCAGGAGCTCGGGATAGAACGCGTCGTTCACGATTCCCAGCCCGAGCGATGCCATATGCACCCGAAGCTGGTGGGTCTTGCCGGTGTGGGGCTCCAGCCGGTACAGCGCGCGGCGAGCCATGCCGCCGTCGAACGTTCTCAGCAGCTCAATGCGGGTTTCCGCGTTGGGTTCGCCGTCGATCACTTCGGCGAGGAGATAGCTGCGGGACTTGGTCATGCGGTTGCGCACAACGGCCGGGAGCTCGACGGCGGGAAAGCCTGCGGCGGGTGCCGCGGCAGAGACGCACTCGTACTCTTTTTGCACTTGACGCTTCTCGAAGAGCACCTGGTACTTTCCTCGGGTCTCCGGGTTCGTGGAGAGCAGCAGGACTCCGGCGGTCATGCGGTCGAGGCGGTGCATCGGGACGAGGTCCGGCAGGTCCAGCTGGTTCCGGAGCCGGACGAGTGCCGATTCCTGAATGTAGGTCCCGCCCGGGGTGGTGGGCAGGAAGTGGGGCTTGTCGACGACCAGGAGGTGCTCGTCCTGATGCAGGATGCTGATCTCCACTGGCATGCGCGTCTCCGGGGGGAGGGTGCGGTAGTACCAGATGAAGGTGTGTTCTTGGAGAGGGGTGCGGCGGTCAAGGGGCGCACCGCTCTCGCCGACAATCTCGCCGGCGTCGAACCTGTCCTCGATACCCTGCGGGTCGATATGTCCCCAGCGATGCATCATGTAATCCATGGCAGTGTCCCAAGGTCCCTCATCCGGGAGGCGCAGGCGGGTGGCGTTCACGCCGTCGCGCACTGGAAGGGGGGATTGCATCACCGGTCTATTCTACCGGCGCGCCCGGGGCGCCCCTGCCGGACCGGGCGCCCCGGGCGCCCCTGCCGGGACCGCGTCCGGTATGCGCCTAGTACGTGGCGCCCCCCGAAAGGATGACGGGTTTGATCGGCTGCTGGTTGAAGTTGAAGTCATTCACCAGATTCCCGAGCTGGGGGTTGTTCTCACGGACGTCGGGCCGGGGGTCGGGGCGTCCGTCCGTGGCGGGGTCGAGGCGTTGGCCATGCAGGAAATCGTCTTCGATGAACTTGGCATAGGCATCGTGGCTGAGGATCTGGTGGTCAATGTTGCCTCGTTTGGCGTAGGGGCTGATGACGATTCCGGGAACCCGAAGGCCGTACCCGTCTTGGTCCACCGTGGGCGGGGCCACGTGGTCGTAGAAGCCACCCCAGTCATCCCACGAGAGGAAGATGGCTGTGCTGTTCCACTCCGGACCCGCCATGACCGCGTTGATCAGGCCCGTGACGTACGCCTGTCCGGTGCTGATCAGTGCCGGGGGATGTTCGCTGACGGCTCCTGTCGGGTCGATCCAACTCACGGCAGGCAGGGTACCCTTGCTGGCGGCTGTATAGAAGTTGGTCAGGGACTGGATATTGCCGAGCTGGCCATCCTGCTTCACGGTGTCGAAGTAGGGGAGCGGATTCCAAATGCCCGGTGTTTTGGCGTTCTGAGCTACTGGAGCGCATGACATTGCTGCGTCGTCCTGGCAGTCGGGCTCGGTGCCGTTGAAGACGTAATAGGCCCAAGGCACGTTCTGCCGGTGCAGCAGGTAGGTGAGGTCCGTCCAGGCGTAGTCAGGGGGTGCCAGCAGTTTGGCGGCGGCCAGCAGTCTCTGTTTGAGGGCCTCGGGGAAGGCCGCCTTGTCGATTGCGGCCTGGCAGCTCGTGTAGGAATCCGCGCCGGCACAGTTCTGCACGATGAGGGTGTGTAGTTGCGCGGCCATGTCCGGGGTGATCCCGGCCGCGGAGAGGGCGTCCTGGCAGGCTTTGTTCTGCAGGCCGGCCCGGCATTTGCCGATGAGGGTGGACTGGATCGCGGAGGTAAAGTCCGGCGGATTGCCGGGATTCTGAAGGGCGTTGACGCAGGACTGCGGGTCTCCCGAGCGGCTGCATTTGGCCGACCATTCCGAGACCATATACAGGTGGGCGGGTAGACTCCACGAAGCGTTGGGCTCGAACATGTGGTCCTGAAGCGTGAAGTCCTTCGCATATGCCCAGTAGTTGGGTAGGTCACTCCCATCGTGGTAGCCCATCACGTCGCTTCGGTTGCCGCCCGCGCAGGCTGGGGCGTTCGGTGCGCAGTTGCTTGAGGCTTTCTCGGCTTGTGCGATGAAACCGTCCATTTTTCCGCCGTCAATGTCCGCCGTCGCATTGACCTGGCTGTGCGGTCCGCCGGAGTTCCGGTCCGAAGGATCGTAATACGGTTTCGCGCAGGAGCCGTGGGCCGGATCGGGAACGCACACCGCGGGGGAGCCGTTCTGCATCGGTATCCCGTCCGCTCCCGGGAAGGTGCCGAAGTAGCTGTCGAACGAACGGTTCTCTTGCATGATGACAATGATGTGTTGGATCTTCGAAATCCCTGCTTCCCCCGCAGGTGCGCCGGCATTCCCTGCCGAGGCGCCGGCTGCAGCGGGGGTGCCCGCAGCCACCAAGGACCGGGACCAGGAAACGCCGAAAAAGACGGCGGCACCGACAAATGCGATGATCGCGACGATGGACAAGGCAGCGAGGGCCGGACGCCGTAACGCCCAGTCCCGGACCCGCCCCCTCCGACGCCTGAGCGGCCGATTTGCTCCGGACTCAGCGGGCGGACTATTGGACCTCATCTTGCACCTCACGGACAGTGATACCCGCAGGGTACTCCTTCACCGACCGCAGCGGTACAGGCCGGCAGGGCTCCTTCTGACGGTGTCCCGCAACCTCCGACGAGAAAAAAGTTCTTGACAAGAAAAGTTGTCGGTAGGCAGAATGGAAGCATGTTGGACATCGAAGTGATCGAGGATCCCGCCGCGGCGGAAGCGTCGCTGGACCCGATCCGCACCCGTATTCTGCAGGAACTGGCCGAGCCTGGTTCTGCCACGCAGCTGGCGGTCAAGGTGGGCCTGCCCCGGCAGAAGATCAACTACCACCTGAAAGCCCTGGAGCGTCACGGGCTGGTGGAGCTGGTGGAGGAGCGCAAGAAGGGCAACGTCACCGAACGCGTCTTGCGTGCGACGGCGGCGTCATACCTGATCTCGCCTGTGGCACTCGCGTCCGTGGCGCCGGATCCCCGACGCTTTTCGGACCGCTTTTCCGCTTTCTGGCTCCTGGCGCTCGCGGCCCGGACGGTCCAGGAGATGGGCAAGTTGATAGCGGGCGCGGCCGCGGACAAGAAGAAGCTTGCGAGCTTTGCGATCGACGGCGAGATCACCTTCCGCTCCGCAGCGGACCGCGCCGCCTTTGCCGAGGAGCTCGGCGTCGCGGTGACCCGACTCGTCGACAAGTACCACCGCGGCGGCCCTGGTGCTTCGAGCGAAACGGCGAGCGGCGCACGCAAGCATCGGCTCGTCGTCGTACTTCATCCCGCACTCAAGACAAACACACGGCACTCTCCAGAAAAGGAACAGGACAATGACTGACAACCGTGAATTCGAAATCGTGGCCGACACTGAACTGCCCGGCACTCCTGAACGGGTCTGGCAGGCTGTCACCAAGGACACCTCGGCCTGGATGTTTCCGACCGATCAATGGCCCGCCGTGAAGACCGTGGACGAATACCCCAGCCACCTCGTGACCCGGATGGACGGGCCGGACGGCTGGTTCAACCAGCTCGAGCACGTACTCGAACCACTCGACGGCGGCCGGGCCAAGCTGCACTATGTCCACAGCGGCATCTTCGCCGACAACTGGGAGGACCAGTACGATGGCGCCAGCAAGCACACCGAGTTCTACCTGCATACCTTGGGCCAGTACCTTCAATACTTCGACGGCAAGCCCGTGGTCTTCACTGATATCCAAGGTCCGGGGTCGTCCCAGACGCCCGAGGGCTTCGTGCAACTGAAGAAGGCGCTCGGCGTAGATGGTATTGCGGAAGGTTCAGCGGTTGAGGTGGACGTCGACGGCGTCGGGCGGCTGAGCGGGGTGGTTGACTTCTCCAACCAGCACTTCCTCGGCCTGCGGACGTCGGATACGCTGTACCGCTTCTTCGGCCGAAACTCCTTTGGAGCCCCGGTGGGCATGACGGTGCACGACTTCAGCGGCAGGGGTGATTCCGGGGTGACCGCGAAGGCCTGGGGCGGATTTCTGGAAAAGGTGTACTCGTAAAACCCTGCAGGACCCACCCAACTGCCCCGCCCTGCCCAACTAGCTCGCACTTGTTGTCGCTAAAACGCCTCAGAACGACATCTAATGCGAGTTAGTTGGGTGGGGGAGGCGGAGTTCAGGCCGGCTACGCGACGGCGGCCGGCTCCTTGGGTGCCTTAAGGGTTCTGCGGAGCTGGGGAGAAGCGTCGAGCTTCGCTTGGGCATCGCGCAGTGCCAGTACCGCGGTTTCGAGCTGGGCCGGCGGAAGGGTGTACGGGACGCGCATGAAGTGCTCGAAAGCTCCACCGAGCCCAAAACGCGGCCCGGCTGCCAGCCGAAGACCGAACTCCGGAGCGATGACAGTGAGCGCAGTGCTCGACGGCGTGGGCAGCCTGCACCATGCAGTCAGCCCGCCCCGCGGACGTTCCACGTGCCACTCGGGCAGGTGCTCGGCCAGAAGTCCCAGGAGCGACTCGCGGTTCCGCCGTAGTTCCGCGAGCCTCGCGTCCAGCGGTTCCGTGAACGCCCGGACCAGCCGCGCTGCCGCTAATTGCTCGACGACGGGTCCGCCCAAGTCAGTGGTGGTCCGCGTTGCCACGAAGCGGCTGATCAACTCCTCCTCGGCGCGGATCCACCCGGTTCGGAGCCCAGCCCAATGTGATTTGCTGAGCGAACCGATGGTCACCACCGCTGGACTGAAGGCTGCGAGCGGCGAGGTTTCAACGGCGTCGAGGTTTAACTCCCGAAGGGTCTCGTCCACCACCAGGACAGTGCCCGTGCCCGCCGCTTCGCGGACCAAGCGGCGGCGCTGGAGATTGGACATGACCCGCCCTGTGGGGTTGTGGAAGTCTGGTACGAGGTAGGCCATGGACGGACGTTGGTGTCGCATCGCCGCCACCATTTCCTCGATATCCCAGCCAGCACCGGTCGCCGGCTCAACGGCCGGTGGCATGGGCACCGGCACCGTGCGGGAGCCTGAAGCGCGGATGGCGTCGAGCGCGTTGGGGTAGCTGGGGTGTTCCACGAGGACCTTCTGCTGCCTGCCGGCGAGTGTCCGCAGGATGATGTTCAGGGCGTGTTGGGCCCCGGAAGTCACCAGGATCTGAGCGGCCGTGGTGGGGATGCCTGCTGCGGTGTAACGTTCCGCGATGGCTTCCCGGAGGGGTGGGAGACCGACGGCGTCGTAGCCAAAACCGGGCAACAGCGCCGGAAGGTCAATCAATGCATCGGCAAATGCCCGGTGCACAACCTCGCCGGTGGCCGGCAGTGAAGCATAGGCGAGGTCGAGAATCCCTGCCGGAACGGCGAGGCCAGGCCCGCTGACGGGAACCGTCCGGTGCGGAATGCCCGTCCGGCCCCGGCTCCCTTGGCTACCACTGAGAAAGCCTTGCTCGCGCAGGCTCGCGTAGGCGGCGGTGACCGTGGTCCGGCTGACGCCCAAGGTGCTCGCCAGCGCGCGTTCGCTGGGCAGTGCGACGTCCAGCGGGATGCGTCCGTCCATCACCAAAAGGCGTACGACGTCGGCAAGCTCGCGGTAGGCGGGCGCGGCGCCAGTGTTCCACGCCCCGAGGAGACGGGCCATGGCTGGGGGGTTCAGGGATCCGGACATGAGACCAGTATCGCAAACTGGCTATGGAAAGCAATGCCAGTTTTCGGGAGCATGGTTTCATGATGACCCGCAGAATCACCCAGCTCCTGATCGGCCTCGCAATGTATGGGATTTCCCTGGCCATGTTCATCCGGGCCGGTCTTGGCTTGGATCCCTGGGATGTGTTCCACCAGGGCGTCTCGGGAAAGATCGGGTGGAGCATCGGTACCGTGGTGGTGGTGGTCAGCTTCCTCGTGCTGCTCCTCTGGATACCGCTGCGGCAAATGCCCGGCTTCGGAACCCTAGCCAACGCCGTGTTGGTGGGCGTCTTCGCGGACATCGGTCTGTCCCTGATCCCTGCCTTCTCGCACTTGGAGGGCCAGATCGCCATGCTCGCCGGTGCCGTGGTCCTCAATGGCATCGCCTCCGCTTGCTACATCGGGGCACGCCTTGGCCCTGGTGCTCGCGATGGACTGATGACTGGACTTGCCCGGCGCACAGGCTGGTCGGTGCGTCTGTCCCGGACTTTGATCGAGGTGGTGGTGCTGGGGGTGGGTTGGCTGCTTGGCGGATCGCTCGGCGTCGGAACCGTCGTCTACGCCTTGGCCATTGGGCCAGTGGTCCAACTGTTGCTGCCCATGTTCACGGTTCCGATGCAGGCTCCGCGAAGTGTTCAGCAAGAGGTTCCGGCCGCTCCGTGACTCGGCTTCGTCCTGGCGACTCGCAAATTTCCGCACGACACTCGTATTCGGGCGTCCCCAGGGAATCTCCGCGTCGCCAGGCAATTTGGTTGTCGTCAATGAGTGGGCTGGCACTTCGGACAGAAGTAGATGTTCCGGTCTTCCAGACCTGATGCCGGGCCCAGCATTGCGCGGCGAATGGGTGTGCCACAGCGCAGGCACGGCTGGTTCTCGCGGCCGTAGACCCAATATCCAGGACGAGGAACCCCCCGGATACCAGGGAGCATGGAACCACGAGTGATCCTTCGCCCCGGTCCCAAGTTGGCTTCAAGCAGCGCCTTGGATTCTGCGAGCATCCCCGTCAGATCCGGCACCGCGGATACCGGCGCGGCAGGATGCACTCCCGCAAGGAAGCACGCCTCGCAGCGGTAGATGTTGCCAATACCGGCCACGTTCCGTTGGTCCAGGAGTGCCAAACCAATCGGCGTTTCCGGTGCGCCTCGCAACCGGCGCACGGCTTCTTCAGTGTCCCAATCCGGCCCGAGGAGATCCGGGCCAAGATGGCCCACCACGCGGTGCTCTTCCGGCGTAGGGATCACATCCAGGATCCCCAAAGAGAAGCCGACGACGTCGGCCGTCGCCGTGCGGAGCACGCACCTGGCCGTGTGGCCCGGTTTCCTCCAACGGCCGCCGGGGGCATAGACCTGCCAGCTTCCTTCCATTTTCAAATGCGAATGGATCGTCAGGGCGCGCCGCGGCGGCCCGGCATCCGCCGCACGGGCATTCGGCGAAGCCGCCGCCGAACCAGGGGGAGCCGAACCGGGGGGAGCCGATCCGGGCGCCTCCGATCCAGCCCCCGCCGGCTCCAGCACGCGCATGAGCAAATGCTTTCCCCTCGGCACTACCTCGGACACGGTCCATCCGGCCAGGTTCAGGGTGGCGAATCTGGGCACGCGGAAGTCCGAGGAGGTGAGCACCTGACCACCCAGGGCCTTGTGAAGCTCCGCGGCTGCCCGCCAGACCGAGTCGCCCTCAGGCATGGATCCTCATTTCAGGCACGGATCCGCAATCCCTTCGGTGTGGAGTACGCGCCCGCGGCGGCAAGGGCAGAAGCCACGGGAGTGTCCAGAAGGTCATGGCCATTGACTTTCTCCATGATCAATTTGTCCACGGCTCCCCGGCGCACCACGCCTACGAGCGCCGCAGCGGCGGCCGCCAGGACGGCGTCGTCATGGCTGAAGGTGAGCAGGGTCTTCCCGCCGCGCTCAACGTACAGAACCAAGGCGCCGTCGACCATCACCACCAATGCTCCGGCCTTGCGTCCGGGACGGTGACCCGATCCAGCATCGACGGCGAGGGCGGGCCACGGGAGGGCCGCGCCATATGGGTTGGCGGGATCCGTGCTGGCAAGGGCCAGAGCGACTGGCTCGGCCTTGGCGAGTTGGGCGTCCTCCGTGAAGGAGCGCAAGCGATCCACCGTGGCGGGAACGGCAAACTGGGCTGCTCCGAGGTGCTCGATGAAGTAGCCCCGGCGGCACCGCCCGGCTTCTTCGAGGCGCGCCAGGACCTTGTACATCAGGCCGAATCCGCCCACGATGTTCTCCACCATGACTGAGCCGCGGGTCACTACGCCGTACCTGTCGAGAAGGAGCTCGGCGGTGCCTCGCGCATGGATAGTGGGATCGAGCTCGGGTGCGGGCAGGGCTGACCAGCGCCCCACGGCCAGCGGGGGAGTGGGAGCTGTGCCGGTGACTGAACCATAACGCCCGCCCGTGAGTCCCGGGGATCCCATCAGACCCGTGCCATGCGAGCGGCCGAGCCTGCTCATCCGCAAGGACCTGGCACGTGGAGGGCGGGCAACCTGCTTGTGCGCCGTGCGGCCGCCGGCAATCATTGCCCGAACGGGGGCGAAGGTGTCGCCTGTGATGCGGCCGGCCCAGACGAGATCCCACAGGGCGGCCACCACGGCGTCGTCGCTCAGTACCGCGTCCATGCCGCCCGCAACCTCCGTGAGTTGCCGGAAGAAATAGGCGCCTCCACCGGTCTGCAAGTACTCCAAGAGGCGGAGCTGGGCATCGCCGGGCTCGGAATCAAGGTCCGGGTTGAGCGTCAGTTCCGCGGCTTCCGCCACATGGAGGCTGATCCAACCGTCGTTTCCGGGCAACGATCCCGCCCCGGACCACAAGACTTCACCGGCGGCCATGAGCTCATCCAACATGGCTGGCTGGTAATCGGAGATCCGGCTGGCAAGCACCAAAGGCTCCCACGCCGACGCGGGAACCGGCACGCCGGAGAGCTGGTCGACGGCGGTCATGATGCCGTCCAACCCACGCAGTGCCTGGGCACCACGGGAACGGCCGGCAACGGGCACGGACACGTTCTGCCAGGCGGGCAGGAAGCGGCCATACGCGGCAGCGTCCACCGGTTCTACTTCAGCACGCAGCGCGGCAAGGGAACGACGCCGGAGCTTGCGTAGTACTTCGGAGTCGCACCATTCGCTGCTGGATGGGACTCCGCGGAGGGGAATGGTAGGAACCTCCGGCACCGCAACGGGCTCTGCCCCTGCCTCGGGCAGCGCCGCCGGCACGGTGGGGTGCGGGCGGAACTCGCCCTCCACCACCCTTCCGTCCGCCGCCAAACGTTTCAGGGCAGTGCTTACGACGGCGACACCCAGTCCCAGCCGGGCCGCGGCCTCCTCGGCCGTGAACGGTCCGTGGGTTCTTGCGTAACGGGAGACCAGGTCCCCGAGCGGATCGTGGACTGGTTCGATGAAGGCAAGCGGCACCCCCATGGGCAACGGAACGCCAATGGCATCCCGCAGCCGGGACGCGTCCTCGATTGCCGCGAATCGTTCCGTTCCGCCGAGGGTGACGGTGAGGGCGCGATTGGCCTTCCGCAAAGCAGCCAGATGCGATGCAGCAACTAGGTGCATGGCGGGCAGATCTGCGGCGACATCCTCCCCTTCCCCGGGCTGCAACCTGGCGGCGACTTCTTCCACGTTCAACGGCCCCAACAAGCGCAGCAAGTCAGCGACGCCTTCCATGCCACGGACACGCCGGTCCGGTGCTAGCCGCTGAAGCTCGAGTTCGGTGGCATCTACGACTTTTGCGTCGAGGAGTTCGCGTAGTTCCACCCGGCCGAGGAGTTCGTTCAAGAGCGTGGAGTCGAGGGCCAAGGCCGCGGCCCTTCGCTCGGCGAGCGGCGAATCGCCTTCGTACAGGTACTGCGCTACGTAGCCAAAGAGCAGCGACTTGGCGAATGGTGAGGGCTGTTGCGTGGTGGTCTGTACCAAGCGCAGTTCCCGGCGCTCGATCGAGGCGGCAATGTCTTTCAGTGCGGGCAGATCGTAGACATCCTGGAGACATTCACGCACGGTTTCGAGCACGATCGGGAAGGACGGGTATTTCTTGGCGACATCCAGCAATTGCGCGGATCGTTGCCGTTGTTGCCAGAGCGGCTGCCTCTTTCCCGGATTTTGCCGTGGCAACAAGAGGGCGCGCGCGGCGCATTCGCGGAAGCGCGAGGCGAACAATGCGCTGCCGCCAACCTCCGCCGTCACGATCTGCTCAAGTTCCTCCGGGTCGAAGAGGAACAACTCAGCCCCGGGAGGCTCGTCCTCCATCATCGGCACTCGAAGCACGATGCCGTCGTCGGCGGCCATCGCGGAACCGTCCAGCCCGTAGCGCTGCTGGAGCCGCTGCCCGACGGCGAGTGCCCAAGGAGCGTGGACCGGCATGCCGAAGGGGCTGTGCAGCACTACGCGCCAGTCGCCGAGTTCGTCATGGAAGCGCTCGACGACGAGCGTCCGGTCATTGGGGACCACTTCCGTGGCCTGCTTCTGTTCGCTCAAATACTGGATCAGGTTGCCGGCGGCGTAGTCGTCCAGCCCGCTGGCCTTGCAGCGTTCCAGCGCTGGACCTTGATCCGAGGCGGAGAGTTCGCGCACGAATGCTCCGAGTGCCCGGCCGAGATCCACTGGCCGGCCCAGGGAATCGCCTTTCCAGAAGGGGAGTTTTCCTGGCTGGCCGAAGGCAGGCGAGACCAGGACACGGTCGTGGGTGATGTCTTCGATCTTCCAGCTGGTGGCGCCCAAGGCGAAGACGTCCCCGACGCGTGATTCGTAGACCATTTCTTCGTCGAGCTCGCCGACGCGTCGTCCACCTTTGGCAGCGCGCGACGCCGGACTGGGCTCCTGCGCGGACGTGTCGCCGGCGTTGCCGGAGCGAGAGCCGGAGCCTTCGGTTTCTGTGCCGATGATGTACACGCCAAAGAGCCCGCGGTCCGGGATGGTTCCGCCCGAGGTCACGGCAAGGCGCTGTGCCCCCGGCCGGCCTTCGATGGTGCCGGCGTTACGGTCCCATACGATGCGCGGCCGGAGCTCGGCGAACTCGTCCGAGGGATACCGGCCGGCCAAGAGGTCCAAGGTGGCTTCGAAAGCGGAACGGGGCAACGTAGCAAACGGGGCGGAGCGGCGCACGGTAGCGAACCATTCCTCAACTTCGATGCTTCCGAGTGCCGTTGCGGCGACTGTCTGTTGGGCAAGGATGTCCAAGGGGTTGGCCGGAACATGGAGGCGCTCGATCTTCCCGCCCAGCATCCGTTCCACGGTGATGGCAGTGTGGACGAGGTCGGCCCGGTGCTTGGGGAAGAGCACGCCCTCGGAAATCTCACCCACCTGGTGGCCCGCGCGTCCCACCCGCTGCAGTCCGCTGGCCACCGACGGCGGAGACTCGACCTGGACGACCAAGTCCACGGCCCCCATGTCGATGCCGAGTTCCAGCGATGACGTGGCCACGACGCAGCGCAGCCGGCCGGATTTGAGATCGTCTTCGATGAGTGCCCGCTGGTCCTTGGAGACGGAACCGTGGTGCGCCCTTGCCAAGACTGGATCCGCGCCGCTAGTGCTTCCCGCCTGGGCCATCATGTGCGCGGGCGTCGCCGTCGAGGACGGCAATCCCGTGGATGGCAATCCGAAATCAGGGGCGGGTGAATCCAGCCCGGCCCCGGAGAAGACGTCCACCGCCATGAGCTGGCGCTCGGCGTAGATCTCGTTCAGCCGGGCCGTGAGCCGCTCCGCCAGGCGCCGGGAGTTGGCAAACACAATAGTGGACTGTTTCGAGAGGACGAGATCGACGATTTTCTCCTCCACATGCGGCCAGATGGACGCTTGCGGTTGGAGCCCGGAGGCCGGCCCGGAGTCGAAGGCGCCTGCAGCTCCTGCCAGGTCCGACATGTCCTCCACAGGAACGCTGACGGTGAGGTTCCAGTTCTTGCGGGATGGCGGTGCGACGATTTCCACGGGAGCCGAGCCCGCCAGGAACTGCGCCACCAACTCCCGTGGCTCCACGGTGGCCGAGAGTCCGATCCGTTGAGCGGGCTGGGGCAGGAGCGCATCGAGCCGTTCCAATGACACGGCAAGGTGGGCTCCACGCTTGGTGCCGGCAACCGCGTGGACCTCGTCCACGATCACAGTGTCCACCTCGCTGAGTGTCTCCCTGGCCTTCGAAGTCAGCATGAGGAAAAGGGACTCGGGCGTGGTGATCAGGATGTCCGGCGGGTGGCTGAGCAGCGCGCGGCGGTCCGCCGTCGTCGTATCCCCCGAACGGACGCCGACGCTGACCAAGGGAGCTGGCAAACCGAGCCGCTTGGCGGTTTGGGTAATGCCGATCAACGGCGAGCGGAGGTTGCGCTCGACATCGACGCCGAGTGCTTTCAGCGGTGAGATGTACAGTACGCGGGTCTTGCGTCGGGGGGCCTTGGGGCGGGTACGGCCGGGTGTTTCTTCAAGTCCCGGAAGGGCGTCGACCGAGGCAACCGGGGAAACGGACAAGAGCCGGTCCAGCGCCCACAGGAACGCGGCGAGCGTCTTGCCGGAGCCGGTAGGAGCCACCACTAGAGCATGCGAGCCCGAAGAAATGGCCTTCCACGCGCCATCCTGGGCAGGTGTGGGTGCCGAGAACGCACCGAGGAACCACTCGCGCGTGGCACGGCTGAAGCGGTCCATGGCCGTAGTGCCAGGACCGCCCGTTAGCTCCTGCTCCTGCATTCCTCCATCATGCCTCACGGCACCGACACAATAAGGAACAGCGCAAGATAAGGTTCAGGGGCTAAGCCCCGACGCCCTACCCTGCTTGGAAAGCCTGGACGCTCAAGAGGTTGATGTTGGTATTGCTGCAGGCCGTATATGGCTGCGGAACGAAGAGCGACGCGGTGTCCTCGGGCGGGTACACCCGGAACCCGGCGGCAGGAACCTGGGTGCAGTCCATGTAGTTGCCGGCCTGGGTGTACCGTAGCTGGGCGAATCCGGCTTTCCCGGGAGCGAGGACGACTTCTGCCACCGGCTGGGTGTCATCGCGCGCGGCGGCCGCGCCGATCGGATCTCCGGTGGGTCCCGCGACGAGGGACACGCCAGGGAAGCCCCTCAGAACACAGGATTCCGTCCCCGAATTCGTGAGGATGAGCTTCATGTAGACGCTGCCTGCCGCACCGCCGCCCGTGGAATCGACGGAAGCCATCAGCGAGGCCGCTTTGCAGAGGGCGACGCCGGACGTCGTCGTCGCGGTGCTTGACGGTGTGGAACTGCCACTGGCGCTGGAACTGGCACTGGGAGCAGTCGAGGCTGAGTCCGAAGACGAGGCCGAAGGCGTCCCGCTCGCCGAGCTTGTGCTTGTGCTTTGGCTTTGGGTCTGGCCCTGGGCGCAGCCCGGGAGCAGGAATATCGAGGCCGCTGCCACCATGAGCAGGAGACCGTTCTTGACTCGCATGTTCGTCATGCGCAAAGCCTTTCGTCGTCATTTGCCCGAGTCAACTGCGGCGCGGCAGTGGCGCCGGATTGGCGTCCGGATCGTAATGTTCCGGACGCCAACCCAGCGGACTCGCTACTGGGACACGGAAGCCTTGGCGGAGCGCCTGCGGAAGAACGCCGCTGCACCCAGCCCCAGCCCTGCCACACCGGCAATCAAGCCGGCCCAGCTGCGCGCCTGCGAACCGTCGTCGGTCACGGAAGCTGCTTGCTCTGTGGAGATGGCAGCAGCCAGGTGACCACTATCTGCGGTAGCGTTCGCGGCCGTGACGGCCACCGACGGTGCCGGCGCCTTCAAGGTGTGCGGGTCCTGGCCGTCCTTGGGGATTTCAGCCCAGTTGGTCTGCCCTTGCTCACAATTCTGGAGGGTGGGGAAGTAGAGCGTCTTGCCAGCGGTGTCGGGAAGCTTCACGGACAGGACCAAGGCGTCGCGCAAGTGCGGGTCCAGCGGGGCCTTGGCCGTGTAGACGATCTGGCTCGTGCGCTTGGTGATGGACGTGCCGTCTGCCAGCTTCTTGGGCTCGGGCAGCGTCTGCGTCACTTTCTCGACGGTCCAGTTGGGGTTCACGGTGGGCGTCGCGTCCATCAGGTCCTCAGGGAGGTTGATGGTCAGCTTGGTGGTTCCTGAGGTGTCGCAACCGTGGGGCACGCCGAAGGTCAGCAGTGAGTACGAGTTGGCCGTGGTCTTGTCCGGGTTGATGGAGACGTGGGCCGAGGCGCCGGCGAGGCCGGCCATCATCAGGGCGGCGGTGCCTCCCGCGATTGCAGTGGCGGAGAGGGCGCTGCGAAGCGAGGACTTTTTCATGGGTGTTGCCTTTCAACGGGCACGCGAAAGCGCGCCAAAGTGCGGGGATAAGCCCGTCACCAGGTGAAGGCGGTGCCGGGCGGAGTCAGGAAAGTACGACGACGGCGGGCGGGCCGCGCCTGCTGTCTTGCCTGAGGTTCCGCCACGGGCGGGGGAGGAATACGGTCGGTGCGCTGAAAGCTTGGGCCGAGTTGCCGGCGTCGGGCCGGAAGATCAGGCGGATGAGCTGCAGGAGCGGACGGAGCCACGCTGCGAGCTGCCACAGGGCCTGCTCGCCCTTGGCCAGGAGCATTGCCGAGGCGGCCGTAGCGACGGCGTGTCCCATGAGCATCAACCAGCTCAGGGGAGTGTCGGTCTCATGGAGATGCGTTGTTTCGGCCCCCAGCGGCGCGGAAAAGTGCTCGGCGGCTAAATGGTGTTCCGGTGACCTCGGAGCCAGGCCGGTGAGTGGGCCGAAAGCCGTGAATGCTTCGTGCAAGGCGAGCTGACCGGCTCCCAGAAGCATGGCGATGGCCGGGAAACCGAGTTTGAACCGCGTGGCGAGAGTCGTGGCGAGGCCCGTCAACGCGAGGACCGCGAGCAGGACCGGGGCTACGGGAAGCTCGCCGCCGGAGAGGACGTGGGCACCGGCGGCAAGGGCCACAATGGCGACCGCCAGGGCGCTTGAACGCATCGCATGGAAGGGTGTCCGGACAGGCGATATGCGCACGGGTTCCTCCCTCGGTTGAGTCCAATCACGTCAGTGTACTGGTTCTTGGCTACTTCACCATCCAATGGACAAAACATGTCGAAACGCCACGGCGAATGGTCCGCTAGGCGGGGTGGGTCGGCCTGCCCTTGGAGGGCTCGTTGGGCGCGGGTTCCGAAAAAGCGCGTGCCGCCCTCGAACCTGCGATGGTGCTTGCCCCGATGCTGACGAGGGCTCCAAGGATCATGGCGGCGGCTTCGCCCGGTTCAAGCAAATGTAATTGGGTCCCGATGGTTGCGGCGGCAACGGGCACGCCCAGCTGGGATGCCGCCAGCACCGCGAGCGGAAAGGGCTGCCCGAGGATCCGAAGACTTCCATGCACCACCAGGGTTCCCAGGCCAAGGCAGATGCCAAGAAGAACCATTCCGGGACTCCCCGCGAGGGTCCGGAGGTCGAGTGATGCGCCGAGCCAAACGAAAAACACCGGCCCCAGGAATCCATCGCTGACGGCGAAGAGTTGATGGGCAAGGCGCCGAGGTTCACCCACCGCGGCAACCACCAGGCCGAAGGAGAATCCCGCAAGCATGATGGAGACATGGCCAAGGACTGCCAGCCCCGAAAGCGCGAACAGCAAGGCCAACTGGATCCGCAGCTCCAAGGCGAACTTCCGGTCTTCGGACATGTCATGCAGCCGTCCGCGGTTGCCGCTGTTCTCCAGCCAGCGGAGTAAGAGGAACAAGACCATCGCGCAAGCAGCGACGACGGCCGCACCCACGGCTGCCCGGCCCGCGTTTGGTGGGTCAACGGCCAACGGAAGCGCCACAATGCACGCAATGTCGGCGATCGCCACTTGCGCCGTCGTCGCCAGCACCTTCGGTCCTCTCAGCCGTAGCGAGTCGACGATCGGCAAGACCAGCGCCGCCGAGGAGGAAGCGAGCAGCACGATGTAGAGGGGGGCATGTCCGGTGCCGAAGGCCATGGCAATGGCGATTCCGACGACGGCGGCCAGCACTGCGGCGATACCGGTACGCAGGGCCCCGCCGCCCAGTGCGGGACGGATGGCCTTGTCACGCACGGGAACATGGGTCCCGGCGACGAACATGATGAGGGCGAACCCGACGTCGGCAACGAAAGTGAACGTGGGATCCGAGGAGTCAACCAGGCCCAGGCCCGTGCGCCCAATGGCAATGCCGGCCAGTAACTGTCCCAGCACCACGGGAAGGTGCCACTTCCGAGGCAGCGCCAGCAGTGGTCCGAGGAGCGCGACCGCTGCGATCAGCGAAAGCTGAAAGAACGACACACGTTCCTCCTTCTACCGGCGTTGGTCGGCGGTGGTTTACCGGGGCGCGTCAGCCAGTTTGAGCGGAATGTCAGTGTTTTCGTTTGTATAGTAACTTGCGCACACCCGATGGTAGCCATCTGCCACCTGCGCGGGAATGCCCCGGGCAAGGTCGCCCTTGACCATGAGGACAGGCGAGAGCTTCTTGCCCTCCTTGATCTTCTTGAGGTCCGACGCCACGTGGGCGTTGTCCTCGGGCAACAGCACCAGCCGGGCGGCCCGGAGGATGTCCTTGGCCTTGCGATGCTTAATGGGTGCATCCTTGAGCGCCGCGACCACGGAGGCAACGACGTCGTCGGATTCCAACAGGGACAAATAGTCGGCCGCGCTTGGGTAGTCCTGGTCCTCAGGCTGCGGCAACCAGCGGACTTCGCCTTTGTCATCAGGCATGCGTTGTACTCCTCGGCCAGCGGTAACGGCTTGCAAACGTCGGCGGCGCCGGACGGGGGACCTTAGCGCGGTCCGTACCGGGACGTCGTCGTCGTAATTCCAGGGCGAGGCTTTCTTGGCCGCGCGCCATCGCCCAACGGTGATTCGCCGCAAAAGCGGGCTTGAGCAGCCAGCTTAGCCGCCGGAGCAGCGGTTTGGATGTGCTGACACGCCAATCATAGGTGACCACCGTTTCCGGTCCATCCTGTTCGAAAGTCCAGCGCCCGGTACCACTCAGGTCACCGCTTGCTGAGATTGCGAAGCCTCGCTCCGTGATGGGTTCGGTGACCGTGAACCTCCAGCGCAGGGTGTACGGCAGCCAACCCTTGGAGTGCAGGGAGAAAGCCCTCCCCGTGCCGTCGGCATTTCCCGGGTCGAGCGGAAGAACCCTCAAGTACACCGAAGGCCACCAGCGGGGTAGCGTTGCGGCGTCGCCCAAAATATCCATGACCTCATGCGGGGTCCCCGCAACGCGCCAGACGGTGAGGAACTCGTAGCCGGCCCTGTTCTTGGAAGCGCCGCCCATTGCTGTCTACTCCTCCACCGTGACGGTCAGCCGCTGGACGTCGTTATTACCCATGCCTTGGTAGTTCCACTCCGCGGTCTCCGGCTGGGTCCGGCCGGTGGAGTCCGTGGCCCGGCACGCCAACTCATGGGAGCCTGGTGTAGCAATCCAGGTGAACGTCCATCCGCGCCACGCGTACCGACCCCCGGGCGGTTCGAGGTGGGCTTGCTCCCACGCCCCGTCCACACCGACTTCCACGTTCGCCACGGTTCCATGACCGGACCAGGCGCGGCCGCTCAGCTGGACGGGCCCGGCCCCGACGGTGCGTTGGCGCGTGAAGAAGTCAGGGATGCCGGGGGGAACCATGAGGGAGCGGACTTTGATGCGCTGAACGGGTTCGCCGGGATCGTCGGCGTTTTGGGTGTAGCGGTAGGAGGCGAGCTGTTGGAAACCATCGAAGGTGTGGTCTATTGCCGTGATTGATTGCAGCCATTTGACGCTGGTCATCCCGTACCAGCCCGGGACCAGCAGCCGGACAGGGTAGCCGTGCTGCGGTGGCAAGGTTTGACCGTTGACCTCATAGGCGAGCAATACGTCGTCGGACATTGCTTCCGCCAGGGTCAGGCTCCGCGCGTACTGATGCTCCACTCCGCCCTGAATCCCGCGGTCCGCCCCCGTGAAGACGAGTTCGACGGCGTCCGGTGAGACCCCGGCGTCGAGCAGCAAGGGAGCGAGTGGGGTACCGGTCCACTCGGCGGTGCCCACGCCGCCCTGGTCCCACGGCTGGCTCATGGGCCGCGGCTCGAGCCGAGAGCGGCCGTTGCCGGCGCATTCCATTGTGACGGCCTGGGTGCGGCGCTCGCGCTGCTGGAGGTCAGGCAGGGTGTACTCGTGAGGGTGGTCCACCAGGCCAGCGATGTTCAGTCGCCAGGACACGGGATCAATCCGGGGGACATCGAAATGGACCAAGAGATAGTGCATGCCAACGGGGGTGACGGGCCATCGGAGCATCTCCAGGGGCATGGCATGGTTGCGCGAAGCCAGTTGCAGTTCTTCGCGGGTGATGGGACCGGTGCTTGGAGTACCCGGTGCGGTTCCGGGGGCCGGGGCGGTTGCGGTGGCTGTGGCGGCCGAGCTGGCAACAGCGGTGCCCTCCGCTGTGCGGCGGGTCTTGACGCTCATGATCCCAGTATGGGCGTCCGGAATGGCGGTGTCACTGGCATTTGGATTCCCTGTCCGACGCCGGGCTGTTGGGAAAGTATTCTTCATTGAGTTGGTCTTTGGGTCTCCCGCCCGTGGATCGGGACAGATGAAAGAAGGAGGGCCTCCATGAAGATCCGAGCCCCGCGACTCGACGTGAGTGGCGTTCTCGTTGTTTGGGCCCTGATATTCGGGCTGTGGCAACCTTTTATATGGTGGCGGGGGATTGTCGCTGCCGTATGTTTGGTCGTTGCGCTGTGGGGCTTTGTTGGATGGTACCGGCGTCGTCTTACGCAGGGGCGGTAGCTTGCGATCATGGTAAATGCCCTCGCGTGGTTCTCGCAGTCCGGTGTGGTGCAAGGATTGATTCTCGGTGCCGTGCTGGCGTTCTTGACGGCGATCCTCGTGATGAATGCCGTGGGCAGGACGGTCACAACCACTGTCAACGGGTGGAGTGCCATCCGCCAATGTGGCCAGCCGGGCAACGGAGTCCTCGTGCGGGCCGCGTGCGCCAAAGCCTTGCCGGTCGTCAATGTGTTTGAGGAAGCCGCGTACTGGACGGCTACTGTGGATGGCTCAGGGCAAACGCTGAGCGGCCGGCATGGGTACGTCCTGCATTTTGCGGCCGGGAAGCTCCCGCCGAATGACGCCTTCTGGTCGCTCACGCCGACCGATACGGTCGGGTATATGGTGGACCATCCGACTCATCGCTACAGCGTTGGTGACCGTTCGACCCTCGCGCAGAATGCCGACGGTTCAGTCGATATCTATCTCCAGCATCAGGCTCCGAGCGGGCAAGAGCAGAACTGGCTGCCAACTCCTTCCGGGAAGTTCAAGCTGACGTTCCGCGTGTATCTGCCCGGGGCCGCGATTCTCGACGGCACGTACCAATTGCCGCGCATTGTCAGGGCGCATTGAGATGAACCGCCTCATCTTGAAGTACGGGCGTTCCCTTACAGCCGTGATTCTGGCGGTCTTCGCTTGGGTCATCTACCGGCGGATCTCCAGCGGGGATGGGATCATTCCACTAGCCATAGCGGCAGTCATCGTATGGGCACTAGGGGCGCCCGCTTTCATTTATCTCTGGCCGCGACTCACGGTCAATGGATACAAGAGGGCGATTACCAAGCATGGGTTCGGTGACGGCCCGGTCCCCGTCAACACGCTGTACGCCGTGCCCGGCACCTCGTCCCCGTCGGCGTCGCGCGGGAGCCTTATGGCAACCGGAGCCGATGATTTGCTCTACGTCGGCGGCTGGCTCGACTTGAGCAACGGGCCGCAAGTCCTGCACGTACCGGACATGGCCGGGCGCTACTTCAGCGTGCAGTTCACCGACCCGTCGAAGAGCACAAATTTTGCCTACGTCGGCAAACGCACCACGGGAACCAAAGCCGGGGACTACGTCCTCAGCGGGCCGGGCTGGAAGGGAAACGTGCCGAACGGCATGACGCAGATTTCTTCGCCAACCCACTCCGCGCTCGTCATTGGCCGTGTCTTCGTCGAAAGCGAGAGCGATCTTCCGATCGCCTACGCGCTTGCGCAGCAAATACAGCTCGCGCCGCTGAAACAGTAGTCATCCCGTGTGAGGGTTATCGGCGAAAGGTGACGTGGATGATGCCGCTTTCGGCGGTCTCTGACGTGACGGTGTATTCGCTTTCCAACCCCCGGAGATCGTCCCAAAGCCGTATTCCACGGCCTAGCAGGATCGGGGTGATCCCGACATGCAGCTGATCGACAAGCCCGGCCCTGAGGTAGTCGCGCACGACCGTGGGGCCCCCGCCAATACGCACGTCCTTTTCGCCCGCCTCACGGCGCGCTCGTTCAAGCACGTCTTCCGGGCTGGCATCCACGAAGTGGAAGGTTGTATCGCCAGTCATCGTGAGGGCAGGGCGGGGCGTGTGAGTGAGGACGAAGACGGGGACGCGGAAGGGCGGCTCGTCACCCCACCAGCCATTCCAATCGGGGTCATCGGGGAAGTTATGGAACCCGAACATGCCGGCACCCATGATCTCTGCTCCGACCCCCTCGAAGTAGGCCTCTGCGTATTTGTCGTCGACGCCGGACGTTCCTTCTCCGCTGGTGTCATGCAAGACCCGCTCACGGAACGTGCGGGTGGACGTGTATGCCTCAACCAGACGGCCCCAATCCAGGCCAAACGGATTCTCCGGAGTTGCGTCGGTGGTGGTGGCGAAACCATCCAGCGAGATATTCAGGTCAACTCGAACAGCCATGGTGTAGGTCCCCTCAGATCAGTGGTTGCCTTGTGCAATCACCATACTTGGTGGCGAGATCACCTTTGGGGAGTTCGGGTGCGAACGGTGCAGTCTCACTAACACCTTCGGCAGTCGGCCGGAGCTTGCACCGGGCATCAATAGTCAACGGTGGAGCTATCGGCGGCCCTGTGTATCAGCAGGCTTGAATAATGGTCGATCGAGGCTGTTGATCGCTGTCTGGATGTCGACGTTCAGGTCGGTCTTGCCGTTCCACTGCTTGCCATCAATGAACACGGTGGGCGTGCTCGTGATGCCGGTCGCTGTCGCTTGCTGGGTGGCGATCTTGACCCATGGTCGGAACTGCTTGCTGTCGACACAGAAGTCGATTTTCGCCGCTCCAACTTCGGTGGCCATTGCCTTCAAGTCCTTGTCGGAGATCCCGGCGCTGCCTTCAGCCGGCTGGCGCTCAAAGAGCAGGTTGAAGAATTCGGCGTACTTCTCAGGCGAGGAATTCACCACGCAAGCAGCTGCATTGGCTGCGCGTGAGGAGTAGTTGGTGGCGGCGCTCTGGTCCAGCAAGCCCAGCGAGCGGTATTCGAGGGAGATTCTTCCTTCGTTGCGGAGGTTGGTCAGGGACTCTCCGTAGGTGGTTTCGAAGCGCTTGCAGTTTGGGCAGATGAAGTCGACATAGGCAATAACCTTGACGGGCTTGCCGGCCTCGGCCTCGGAACCCGGAACTGTCACAGTGGCCGGTTTGGTGGCCGCCGGGGCCGGTACGTCGGCAGCATTGACGGTGGCCGATTCTGACTTCACAACTTCGGTGTTCGCCAGAAGCGTCACGCCGCCGTGCACATTAGCGTTAGCCGGCGTGGGACCTTGGTCGGCAATGGGTGCGTTGTTCTGAACGTTACCAACAACCACGAATGCCACCACCGCGATGATGACGGCGATGGCAACCACAATTCCCCAGCCGACCAGAAGCGTGTTGCGCTTCTCCCTCCTCAACTGTTCTTCGCGGATTGCGCGCGCTTTTTCCCGCATCTGGGTGGTGCGTTCAGCCTTGGACAGGGGGGATTCGTTTGCGGGGCTCATCAGTTCCTCGGGATAGTCGACGGCATCATTGAAAAGCTAGGGCAGCGGGGCGCTGTGTCACCTTCGGAGGGCAGGGCCGTCGGCAGATATCGCGCGGCGTTGACCCGCTAAGCGGGACTACGCCCCGGCACCAGAGACTTGCTGCTCTGGGAGGAAGGGCCTTTCCATTCAGGCCCGCTTCGGTTCGAATATCAGCCTGTGGAGCAAGGCCGCTGTGATGGCTCCTGCTATGGGTGCCGCTATGAAGACCCAAAGTTGGCCGATGGCCCAACCTTCTGAGTAGATTGCAGTGGCGACGGAGCGGGCCGGGTTCACCGAGGTATTGGTTACCGGAATGCTGATGAGGTGGATCAGCGTCAGACTAAGGCCAATGGCGATGGCCGCGAAGCCCCTTGTCGGGCGCCGGTCCGTGACGCCCAGAATGACCAGCAGGAAGATTGCCGTCAGGATGAATTCGATGCCAAGCGCTGCGGCTAGCCCGAATCCTCCAGGGGAGTGCTCTCCGAAACCAGTGGACGCGAACCCCTTGGCGCGGGCGGCACTGAAGAACCCATCGGGACCGCCTGACGCGATTGCCGCCAGTAAGCTCGAAGCGAATATGCCGCCCACCATTTGGGCCAGGACATAAGCTGGGACGTCCTTCAAGGGAAAGCGCCCTGCTGCTGTTAGGCCGATAGTCACAGCAGGGTTGAAATGTGCTCCGGAGATGTGGCCGAAAGCGTAGCCGCCGGCGACGACCGCCAGACCGAATGCCAGTGCCACTCCCACATATCCGATGCTCCGTGCGGCGAACAATGCCGCCCCCACGCCTCCAAAGACCAGTATGAACGTGCCGACGGCTTCCGCGCCGAGTCGTGAAAGCAACGCCGGGCCGGTGTCGAGCGTTGCCGTAGGTGCTGTGGTCTGGATGCTGTCCTCAGCCATAGTGCGCCTTTCGGGTGGATTTCAGGGGAAGGCCGAACGCTATTTGTTAGCCACGTAACAGGACAAAGTGACGGAACCGTCTGCCCCTGGAAATTGAGAGATAGCACCTGTGTGGAGAGCTTGTGGTCGTCGCGGCCACGAGCACCACTGACCGCGTCGGGAAAGTGTACGGTCAGGCCGTGTACCGACTACCGGGGCCAGCAAGTTCGAAGACAGCTCGTGGCATGGGGATATGTTGACCGGACTAGAGGCGGCGAAGCGTCCCGCCGAGAGCCGGCGGTCTGGTGTCGCGTGCGGCCTTATTAAGGACCCGCCGATTCGTTAGTTCCTGATTTCGAAGGGTTCCTTGGCTGCATAGGCCAAGGCTGGTTCGGTCAGCTGGAGATTTTCCGCCTCGGTAGGCACGAAGCCGGATTTAAGCTCGGATTGGAGCTTCTCGGTGTCGAGCGCGTGCTGCCACTTGGCGATGGCGACGCACGAGACGATGTTGGCGACGGTGCTGGTGAGGGCGCGGGCTTCGCTCATGAAGCGGTCGATGCCGACGATGAGGGCCACGCCGGCAACGGGAAGTGTAGGCATGATCGTCAGGGTCGCGACGAGGGCGACGAAGCCGCTGCCTGTCACGCCCGCTGCGCCTTTGGAGGTCAGGAGCATCATTCCGAGCATGAGGAGGATTTGGTCCCAGCTGAGGTGGATGTCGCAGGCTTGGGCGATGAACATCGAAGAGAGCGTGAGATAGACCGCGGTACCGGTGAGGTTGAAGGAGTAGCCGGTCGGGACTACGAGGCCGACGACTCCGCGGTCGCAGCCGATGCGCTCGAGCTTGGAGAGCAGGCGCGGAAGGACTGGTTCGCTTGAGGACGTGGCGAGGACGATGAGGAACTCGTCGCGGAAATAGCGCAGGATCCGCCAGAGACTGAAGCCGGTGAGCTTGGCCAGGATGCCGAGTGCGACGACCACGAAGATGATGCACGCGGTGTAGAAGGCGAGGATCAGCATCCCGAGGTTGCCGATCGAGTGGGCTCCGTACTTGCCCACTGTGAATGCCATGGCGCCGAACGCTCCGATCGGAGCGACCTTCATGAGGTAGCCGAACACGACAAACAGCAGCTTGTTGAAGCTGTTGACCACGTGGAGGGCCAGCTGGCCTGGTACGCCGAGTTTGGTGAAAGCGAAGCCGCAGAGCATGGCGATGAGGAGCACGGGCAGGACGTCGCCGTCGGCGAAGGCTCCGACGAAGGTTGTGGGGATGAGGTTCAGGAAGAAGTCCACCGGGTTGCTGCTGGGCAGCTGGGTTGTGTACTTCGAGGCGACCGAAGTATCGAGGTGGGCGGGGTTGATGTGCATGCCCGCTCCCGGCTGGAAAAGCATGACCGCAGCCAAGCCCAAGGCCAGGGCTACGCCTGTGAGGGCGTAGAACAGTCCGAGTGAACGAAGCAGGGTCGGGCCGATCTTCTTGGTGTCGGTCAGGGAAGTGATGCCGCTGACGATGGTGCAGAAGACGATCGGCGCGATCATGAACTTAACTAGCTTCACGAAGCCGTCGCCGAGCGGCTTGAGGGAGGAACCGAGGTCAGGCCACAATGCGCCGACGAGGATGCCGAGCCCGACCCCGATGAGTACCTGGACATACAGGTGGCCGAGGATGGATTTGATCTTCATTGAACAACTTCCTGGGTGAGTGCCCCAAATCCGTGATGGCAGGGGCATGGTGGGAAGGGCTAGGCCGTCTGCGCGACAGGTTGTGCGACGTTGATGTCGGCCGCGGCGAGATGGCGGGCCGCCCGATGCAGCACTACCTCGGTGACGTTGCCGTTGTTGTCGGTGACGACTTCGGTGGTGATGACACCGGCAGGTGTTCCGATCCGCAACAGACGGGGTCCCTGGTGAACCCTGCCTGCGGAAGGCAGCACCTTGGCTACCACCGATCCCGGCAGCGCAGCAGCGACGGAGACTGCCACCGCGGAGGTGAGGCCGATGGCTGGGTGCGGCGTCAGCATCGAGAGCATGCGGACCCGCAGATCATGGCTTTCCGCCGTGATCCTCGTTCCGTCGGCTGCGGTATAGTCGCAAGGCGCTGCCACAACACCAACCTTCGGAACAGCATTCTGCGGAGGATCTTCGGGCTTCCTGAGCCCCATCGCGAGACTGGCCGAGGCACGGGCCTTCAGGAGACGGGGCAGGTGCTCGGCGAGGTTGCCGGTCATCGACGACAGGTCGATGCCTGCCTCATCCGCCAGGATAAGGGCTGCCGGGGCCCCCGCGTCGACCAGAGTCGCTGTGAGCGTGAGGCCGCCGACGGCGATTTCGTCGGTCACGTTTCCCGTGGGCAGGACAGCGCCGGTGGTCCTGCCCCATGGGGCGTGGAAGGAGAGGCTCACGGGGACCCCTGGTGCGCTGCTGCCGGGAACCGTGGCAAGACCCGACGTCGGAATGCTGCCGCCCGGGGTCGCGATCGTGCCACTGAGCACTGCCCCGGTGTTGAGGTTGCGCATGCTGACCCGCGTTGTTCCCTCCCCGGGAGGAACGACACCTGACTGGACCGCGTAGAGGGCGATCGCAGTGGCGCAGTTCCCGCAATTGGAACCGAGCTCCACGGTCGGGTCTCCGATCCCGACCTGGGCGAAGAGATAGTCGAGGTCTGCGGGTCCATCAGGTGTGGCCCAGACCACAGCTGCCTTGGACGTCGTCGACGTCCCGCCGCCGACACCATCGAGCTGACGGGCATCCGCGGCGCCGAAAGCATTTGCCAGCAGCCCGCGGATCTCCTCATGGCCTGCAGCATGCGGGGCTACGTCTTTGGCGTCGAAGAGCCAGCACTTGCTAGTGCCGCCCCGGTACCAGTGACCGCGGAGTTGCATGGTCTTCTTCCTTCAGGTGTCGTTGTGTCGCGCCTCACGGCGCCTGCTCCTTCTACGATCCACGGAGCCAGACTTCAGCACAATCGCAGGATTCTCGACTACCGTTCACTTTCGCTAAACTCAATGCATGGCCGACCTTGACCTGCACCGGCTCCACCTGCTCCGTGAAGTAAGCCGTTCAGGCTCCCTCACGTCCGCCGCGACGGCCCTCTCTTTCACGACGTCAGCCGTCTCCCAGCAGATCGCGAAGCTCGAACACGAAGTGGGCGTCGCGCTGATCGACCGGCATCCACGGGGCGTCGTGCTCACCGACGCAGGCCAGGCACTCCTGCGCTACGCAGACGACATTGACAGGACAATCGAGGCCGCCCGGGCCGAGATGGGCGAGTTCGCCGGGCTACGGCGAGGCCAACTACGCATGGGCACGTTCCCCACCGTCGGCGCATCCCTCATGCCCGACGTCGTGCTGGCCTTCCGCGCCCGCCACCCCGAGGTCGCCGTCACGGTAGTCAGCGCGCGCCGCGACGGCCTGCTCGATCGGCTGCGGCGGAGGGACATCGAACTCACCCTGCTGTGGGACTACCCATGGGAACGCATCGAGGACGAAGACCTGACTCTCATTCGCCTTATGAACGACCCCACCATGCTGCTCGTACCGAGCGACCACCCTGTCGCGGCACACCGCTCGGTGGGGGTCGACACGCTGAGAGACCAGGAGTGGATCGTCCGCGACGAACACCCCGTGGCCGACGTCCTCCGACGGGTCTGCCGCGATGCCGGCTTCGAGCCGCGCATCGCCTTCGCCGCCAACGACTATCAGGAAACGCAGGGCATGGTCGCCGCCGGCATCGGCATCGCACTGGCCCCTCAGCTCGCTCTCAGTGCGCTGCGCCCGGACATCATCGCCGTACCTCTCGCCGACTCCCCGACACGCAGGATCCTCCTCGCCCACCTCGCGAACCGCAGGCTCAGCCCCGCCGGGCAACAGGCAGCATCCGTGTTCCGGTCTACGGCCAAGAGGCTGCAAATCCCCGGCAGATCCACAAGGACTACCTGAACCAAATCGTCACGGCCGCACCGGCGAGTCACAAAGCGGAACCCAATGACAGCCGTCCGGCCATCCATGCGTGTTGACGATGGCCAGTAGTCCGGCGACCATGCACACCCTAGGGTGCTGTCGGAGCACGCAGCCGCAGACTCGTCACAGTTTGGCAGTTGGTCTGTACTAGTAGATGGCTGCTGCTCGTCGGTGGGGACCATAGGCAGCAGCCATCTGAACCTCGGGTTTCGTTTCGCTTGCATAGTGAGTGCGGTGGCCGACTTCGAGTTCCGAGTCATCATGACCAGCCCATCACTATAAGACGTTGTCTGGCTATAAACACCACACAGAGTGTGGATCATTGCTGATTTGAAGGGGGGAGGGGCGTGGTTTTGGTCATGTCGAGGCGGTTTGGTGATGGTTTGCGTCGTGCTGGGAGCGTCAAGAGGGCTCGCATGCGTCGATGGCGCTTTGGGCTGGCTTATTTTGCGCTTATGGTCCTTCTGGGAGGCATGGCTGTCCCGATTACTTCGACTGCTGCTTATGCTGTTGACTTCGGTGGCCCGAACGTGAGTGCGGCCGCGAACCCGGATGTGCGGAACATGTCCGATGCGGCTGTGCAAAATCTGGTGCAGGAGATCCTCAGGACTTCCGGCCCCACCATTCAAAGCGTGGTACCCCGATCGGATTACTACTGGAATGACATGGTGGTCGCTTTTAGTTACCGGCCGCCGAATGATGTCTTCGTCAATGGGATTTCGGATAATGGGGGTAACCGTCCGTTCGGAGACCAGCCTTGGAATTTGGCCGGCTCTCTCTCTGGAGAAAACATTGGAAACTTTGTTTTCGCTGCCCCCATCAACACGATCAATCCATACCTGGGGGTACTGGAAGATGTCGGCCCTAATGCAGCCCTCTATGCCTATGTGGTTCGAGCGCCAGGCGGTATCGACCTTCGCGCTACGGCCGGCGCGGTTCCGCTTCCCGGACAGCTTGCTGAACATTCGGTCGGCTATATTGGGGGAGTCCGGTCAGAGTTCATTGCCGGGGCTATTCAATACAATGATCGCGCCCCCGTTCGAGCATGGGAGAACCGAAATTCCATTGTTCAGATGCCCCCGGTTGTAAACCCGGAGAACCTGCCGGTCGAACGTTGGCACAGCGGTCATCCTTTTGGCAACGCTTCGGTGTCTTACACGCCGCCCTTCTTCGATGGTCATGGCGGGCCGAGCTTCACGACGCCTGTCCCCGCGGGTGCTCGATTGCCTCAATACTGTGTAGCCGAGTTGAGGTCGGACCGTGCAGCTAGGGCTGCCGATTCGGCAGGCTCGCAATGCATACTTCAGGCAGGGGCAGGTAGCGTCAAATTCGGGTCTGTACCCGACCCGTATGACGGGCAATCGTTCGCGATGCGGCCGAAGTTGTTCCATAACAGGGCATTGGACATGAACAAAGAGGTGACGACCTGGCCCGCGAATGAGAATCCCCACCAGATCTTCATCCCTGAGCGTGTCAGCGCGAGCCCAGGCTACTACCGCCTCAAGAATGTTATTACCAATCAGTATCTAATACACGATGGCACCAATCTCCTAGGTGTTCTCTATAGTGATTCGGATCGCGCGATGTGGAGATTCGAGCGCACGGGTGATGGCTGGTTCCGGATTATCAGTAAGGACGGCCGATTCCTGACCCGGCCGGTAACCGACTCGAACTCGGTGTTCGTGGTCGATTCCACGGGCGGGGTGCGGGATCAGGACCAGTGGAATATCGCTCGCATCGGTGGCGAACCGCTCAATTACGATCGTATTTCGCCTAGTGCCCAGCCGATGACTCGGGCGCTCGGAGCCCCGCCGGGAGTCCCGGGCGGTTCCTCCGTGACCGTTCAAGCACCTTTCAACAACCCCGGCTCCACGCAAAGGTGGCGCTACACCTACGACCCGCACCGTGGTGCATACATCTTGGGAAACTACGCGAGCACCACCGTGCCAGGACGGTGGCTCAACCTCGCTCGGAGGAGCACTCTGTATCCGGGAACCACTGTTGAGATGTGGGACGGTGGGCACGACGACCAGTACTGGATCGTCAGAAAGAACCCGACCGGGTTCTACGAGTTCCTCAACTACGACATGCCAAAGACATTCGGATTAACAAGCGTAGAAGTGTACGCACTCACGACTTCCAGCACCGCAATCGGGACAGTCGTCAACGCCCGGCGCTATGGTCTGGGCAATCAGTATGGTGCCGACACTCAGCAGTGGCAGATCTGCCTCATGCAAAGTTACGACTCCACCCTCTGCGAACGGTAATGATCAGCTGACTGGCCAGAATCGGACCAAGGCCTAGAGCGCGGGACTGCTGCGTCAGTGCGAGCCTTCACAGATTCAGTGGCTCTCTGCGCCCGGTCATGAAGGGGGATGCGCCAAAGGCGCCTATGGTCGACGACGGCACGCCCGCCCAGGAAAGGAACTCAGGACTACTGCGGGGCTGCCGCCCCTCCCGACGAGCTGAGAGTCCTTGACCCAGTGGCGACTTCTTCACCTTAAGCCACTGCCTCTTGCCGCCCACGTAGGCTCTGGAACACGGCGACCGTTGTTTAGCCCCATAGGCGCAGCGCTCGGTTCATCGAAAGGGTTTACACATGAGCATCCACCACGAGATTCTGATCATTGGCGGCGGCAACGCTGGTGTGAGTGTCGCAGCGAGACTCCGTCATTCCGGACGGACGGACATCGGCCTGATCGAGCCCAAGGGGGTGCACTATTACCAGCCCTTGTGGACCTTGGTCGGGGGAGGCTGCGCCTATCAGGAGGAATCCGTCCGCCCCCAGTCCTCGGTCATTCCCCAAGGGGTTGCCTGGATCAAGGATGCTGCCGCGAACATTGATCCGGAAGGGCACAGCGTCGCTCTCGCCTCGGGCGGGACGGTTACGTACGACTATCTCGTTGTCAGCCCGGGTATTCAGCTCGACTGGGACAAGGTCCCCGGCATGGCCGCGGCTATCGAGTCGCCTGCGGCCTCAAGCAATTACCGCTACGACCTCGCCCCCAAGACCTGGAACATGATCAAGAACCTGACCTCCGGCACGGCCGTCTTTACCCAGCCGTCCGGGCCGATCAAATGCGCCGGAGCTCCACAGAAGATTGCCTACCTTGCGGCAGATTACTGGCGCAGCCAGGGGGTGCTGGAGGACATCCGGGTGGTGATGGTTCTTCCCACGCCGGGCATGTTCGGGGTCAAGGTCTTCTCCAATGAACTCGAGCGCGTGGTGGCCGAATACGGAATCGAGGTGCGCTTCAACAGTGAAATGGTCGAAGTGGACCATTCTTCCCGGACCGCTGTCATCGCGGACGGCAAAGAGGGGTCCAGGGAATCGCTGCATTACGACCTGCTGCACGCCGTGCCGCCGCAGTCGGCCCCCGACTGGCTCAAGCGCACGCCGTTGGCCGATCCTGCCAGCCCTGCCGGGTACGTGGAGGTGGACAAAAACACTATGCAACATGTCCGCTACCCGGAAATTTTTGCCCTGGGTGACGCCGGATCCACTCCGAACTCAAAAACCGGTGCGGCTATCCGCAAGCAGGCCCCGGTGCTGGTGAAGAATCTCCTGGCTGCGATCAACGGTGCGATCCCGGTGGCCCGGTACGAAGGCTACTCCTCCTGTCCGCTGACGACAGCGCGAGGCAAGATGCTGCTGGCTGAATTTGATTATTCACTTCAGCCGGCCCCCAGCTTTCCCTTTATTGACACAACGAAGGAACGCCGTGACATGTGGCTGTTAAAACGCTACGGCTTGCCGTTCATGTACTGGAATCTGATACTCAAAGGCCACGCCTGAACAGGACGTAGGGGGAAGCGCCATGACAATTGCGGAGACTCCTTGGAGGACATATTCGGCTGAAGCGCGGGTGTCAGAGACTGTTTCTGTCGTCCCTCGATGTCTTGGCCTCGCGGACGAACTTCCAAAGCGAAACCGCAAAGCAGAAAGCGACCAGACCTCTGCATTTGCAGACTCCTGACAATTTTCGTTTTGGTGCGCTATGCGGCAAGTGGGCCCGGCCGTTGATTTGCAAGAGACCGGCGATGTCGGCGTCGGGTTCGTATTGGTCCAGCAGGACCTCCCGGGGAGAGGGAGAGCACGAACAATGAGGCGTACCCAGCTCCGGTGACATAACCGCGCGCGGCCGATATTTGCCCCGCCGCGCATGATGATCCACAGCGCCCGGGTCACGGCCTAGAAGAAAAGGGGCGGTAGGATCAGCCCCCACCGCCGCGGTATTACTGAAGACTTGTTCGATCCGAATGTGCGGACCGGCTCGCGTGGCCGGAATTCAACGTGGCCGGAATTCAACATAGAAGAGTGGCGGCCTGCATCCGAGCTCTCTAGAGCGGTCGAACGAAGCTCGTCCTCCGCCCGGCTAACCCCCAAGCCCCATGAATCCCCTCACGGTTACAATGGGAAACATGCCGGACATTGAGCGTTGGCCTACCGGGCGCTTGTTGTCGACAGCGGCCCGGCTGGTGGAACACGCTTGGGATGAGAATCTCAGGTCGATCGGCCTTACCCACGCCGGAGTCATCGCCCTGGAAGTCCTTGCAGCCACGGGCCCCATCACCCAGACCACGCTGGCGCAGATCGTGCGGGTCCAGGCCCAAACCATGGGCCAAACCCTCAATAGGCTCGAAGCCCACGGCCATGTGGCCCGCCGTCGAAGTTCCGAGGACCGCAGGGTACACGTCGTCTCGTTGACCAGTGCCGGCAAGGAAGCCCTGGAGCAGGCTCAGGAATCGGAACAGCAAGTCCTGGCCAAGGTGTCCATCGATACGTCGATGTTCAGGCAGGAATTGAAAGTGCTGGTCCGGGAACTGGCAAACAATCAACAATTTGAGACCAAGGGAGATCCCGCTTCGAGGCCTTTGCTTCCGCAGGACCCGAGGATTAGTCCCCGCGCGAGTGGGTAGCCGTCACCTCGCCGCGGGCAGCCAACTCGTCCAGGACCCCGTCGTACCAGGACTTGATCCCGAACTCAGGCTTCCCGATGTCGAGAAGCCTGAAGAGAGCGTCCGCTAGGAAATTAAGTTCGGCGATGGACAGACTGGCAAGCCCCCCGACTGGATCCAGTTCACCCTCCAGGCATGAGGCTAAGAGCGCGTTCACAGCGCAGTTCCAGCCGTGCGGATCTTCGGGGAGGCGGGGGTCCGGCGAATCATGGGTCACTCCATGGCAAAGTTCCGAGGGCCGGCTGCATAACCCACCCTGATGATATCGACGCCTTGAGGCGCGCAGCAAGACCGCCGCGCCGTCCGAAGCCAGCATCAAGCGAAGCCGGCATCGGCACGGGCTCAGTGGTGCGTTCAGTCCTTTCCACACCGCCGGACAAGCCAGGCGACCAGGACCAGCACAGCGGCGACGCAAAACACCGGGCCGAAACGGCGAACCAGGACCGGCCACATGGCCGAACCCAGATCCAATTCCGACGACGGCGCGGACAGCGGCGCAGTCACAGACGCAGACACAGCCGGAGGCGCAGCCACCGGTACCGCGGGACTCGCGGTGGTGGGTCCGGCGGCGGGCTCCAGGGGCTCCGCCACCTCGCCCCCAACCGTCCCGGACTCGGCAGGCGCCGCCAAGTCTCCGCCGTCGGGCTCGGCATCCTCGGTGGCCCCGCCGCGCGCCTTCCCGATCACGCACTGGACAAACTGCGCCAACAACTTGTCCGAAATGTCCTGGATGACGCCCCGGCCGAATTGGGCCGGCTTACCGGTGACGTTCATGTCGGTGGTGACGTCTACCGAGGTGCCGTCACCGTCGGGGCTCAGCACTGCAGTTATCGTGGCGCCTGCGGTGCCGTTGCCGCGCTTGTCCTTCCCCGTGGCCGAAATGACCACCGTGTGCGTTTCTTGGTTTCTCTCGAGAAATTCGCCGGTTCCCGTGTAGATCATCGCTATGGGCCCGAGTTTGACCTTGACCGTGCCGGTGAACTGGTCGCCGTCCACGGACGTGAGAGTCGCTCCCGGGAAACAGGGCGCTATTTCTTCCAATTGGTTGAAGGAATTCCACGTGTCCTCCAGCGAACTGGGAACCACGAAGTGATGTTTGAGTTCCACGTCTTCCTCTCGCCGTATCCGTTAGAGCCCGGTGGCCGCGATAACGGCCCGCTTCGTCAAGACCTCGGCCAAGTGGCGTCGGTAGCTCGCGTCCCCGTTGAGATCACTGGCCGGATCGGTGCCATCGGCAGCATGCGAGCTGGCGGCGGCGATCGCTTCCCGGGTCAATGAGGCACCGATCAGTGCCTGTTCGACGGCGGTGGCCCGCAAAGGCGTGCTGGCCATGTTGGTCAGTCCGATCCGGGCTTCGGCGATGGTGCCGCCCTCGACCCGGACCATCGCGGCCACCGCGACGATGGACCATTGCTGGGCGACCCGCGTGAACTTCTCATAGTGGGAACCCCAAGCGGTGTACTTCGGCACCCGGACGTGGGTGAGGATCTCGCCGTCGTCGACGGCGGTGGTGAAGTAGCCCTGGAAGAAGTCCGCCGCTGCTACGCGGCGTTCCCCATCCGGTCCGCTAAGGATGAACGTTGCCTCTGTGGCCAGTACCGGCGCCGGCATGTCGCCCGCCGGGTCGGCGTGCACCAAAGCGCCCCCGAAAGTGCCGCGGTGGCGGACCTGCGGATCCGCGACCGTCGCCGCGGCCTGGGCCAACAAGGGCACATGTGCGGCAATGAGCGGGTCGGTGGCGATCTGGTGGTGCGTTGTCATGGCTCCGATCAGCAGGGCATCGCCGTCGTCGCTCACGCCGGACAGCTCGCCGATCCGGCCTAAGTCGACCACCATCGCCGGGTCGGCCAGGCGTAGCTTCATCACGGGGATGAGGCTTTGCCCTCCGGCCAGCAGCTTCACGTCGTCGCCGGCGCCGGCCAGCGCTTCCAGTGCCTCAGCGACCGTCGTGGGCGCGGCGTAATCGAATGCGCTCGGAATCATCGCACACCTCCGGTCATCTTGGCTTCTGCAAGGGCGGCCCACACACGCGAGGGCGAACAGGGCATCTTGATGTCATTCACGCCCAGATGCCGCACTGCGTCGAGGATGCCGTTGACAATGGCGGGCGTCGAGGCGATGGTCCCGGCCTCGCCGACTCCCTTGGCACCGAGCTGGTTGGTGGTCGAAGGGGTCTCGGTGCGCCCCGTCGTGAAGTGTGGGAGGTCCGGTGCGCCGGGCACCAGGTAGTCCACAAACGAGCCCGTGACCAGGGTGCCGGCGTCGTCATGTACGGCCTCCTCATAAAGGGCCTGCGCGATTCCCTGCGCCAGGCCGCCGTGGACCTGGCCCTCCACAATCAGCGGATTGACCACCACGCCCACATCGTCCACGCAAACGTACTTGCGGACGGTGACTTGTCCGGTCTCAGTGTCTACTTCCATGGCGGTCAGGTGGGTGCCGTGCGGGAAGGAGAAGTTCTGCGGATCGAACGTGGCATCCGAATCCAGATTGGGCTCGAACCCGTCCGGCAGGTTGTGCGCCGAGAAGGCGGCGAAAGCAATTTCACCGAGTGCCGTGGACTGTTCAGTGCCCTTGACGCTGAACTTGCCGTCCGTGAACTCGATGTCTTCTTCGCTGGCCTCCATCATGTGCGCGGCAACAACTTTGGCCTTCTCGATCACTTTGTCCGCGGCAGCGAGCACAGCCATGCCGCCGACGGTCAGCGAGCGGGAGCCATAGGTGTCCAGGCCCCGTTGGGAGGTTTGGGTGTCCCCGTGCAGTACCTCGACATTTTCGAAGGGTACGCCCAGCCTGTCCGCCACGAGCTGGCTCCATGCGGTTTCGTGGCCTTGGCCGTGGGCTGAGGAACCGGTGACCACCTCGATATTGCCCGTGGGCAGCACCCGCACCTGGGCGTGCTCCCAGCCGCCGGCTGCGTAGCTGAGCGCGCCGAGCACCCGGGAGGGAGCCAGCCCGCACATTTCGGTGAAGGTGGAGATGCCGATGCCGAGCTGGACGGGATCGTTGCTTTCGCGGCGCCGCGCTTGTTCGGCCCGGAGCTCGTCGTAGCCAAAGAGTTCCACGGCCTTCGCCGTGGCCGCCTCATAGTTGCCGGTGTCGTATTCGAGCCCGGCGACGGTGGTGAAGGGGAATTCCTCGTGCTTGATCCAGTTCTTTTCCCGCAGCTCCAGGGGATCCATGTCCAGTTCGACGGCGAGTTCGTCCATCAAACGCTCGATCGCGAAGGTAGCTTCCGGTCGACCCGCACCGCGGTACGCGTCGGTCCATGCCTTGTTGGTGAAGAGGTTGGTGCATTCGAAGCGGTAGGCCGGGAACTTGTAGATGGAGTTGTACATGAAGGCGCCCAGGATCGGGATTCCGGAGGTGACCAGGCCCAGGTAGGCGCCCATGTCCGCCAGCAGATGCACGTCCAGTCCGGTGACGATTCCGTCCTTGGTGGCCGAGAGCTTCAGCTTCTGCACTTGGGCACGGCCGTGGTGCGCCGCCATGAGGGACTCGCTGCGGGTCTCGGTGTATTTGCAGGGCTTGCCGGTGTGCCGGGCGGCCAGCACGGTGATGGCTTCTTCCGGGGTCACCTGAAGTTTTCCGCCGAAGCCGCCGCCCACATCGGGGGCGATCACGCGCACTTTGCTTTCCGGAATGCCCAGCGTCAGAGCCAGCATGAGCCGCAGAATATGCGGTATCTGGGTGGCCGACCACACTGTGATCTGCTCACCCGTGGGGTCAACCAGGGTCGATCGGGGTTCCATGAAAGCGGGGATGAGCCGCTGCTGGTAGAACGTGCGCTCAATGAGGACTTCGGCGGCCTCCAGCGCCTCGGCGACCGGCGTGCCGGTCCCGGCCTCGCCCGAGTCAAAGATCCAGGTAGCCGATTTGTTGGTCCCCAGGTCCGGGTGGGCCAGCACCTCATCCTTCAGCGCTTCCTCGAGGTCCAAGACGACGGGCAGCTCCTCGTAGCTGACATCCACCAGTTCGACGGCGTCACGTGCGGCGGCCGCGGTGCGCGCAACGATGCACGCCACCACTTCGCCCGCAAAAGCCACGGTATCGACGGCGATCGCCGGGTGGGCCGGAGCCTTTTGCTCCGGCGTGATCGGCCAGGCGTTAGGCAGGCTTCCCTGTAGCTCGGCCACATCGGTTCCGGTAAGCACGGCAACGACGCCGGGCGAAGACTTCGCGCCGGAGGCGTCGATAGAAATGATCTTCGCGTGGGCGAACGGACTGCGTACCATGGCCAGGTGCAGCATGCCCGGGAGCGTGATGTTGTCGGTGTATCTGGAACGTCCCGTGATGAGGTGCGCGTCTTCCTTGCGGAGGCGCGCCCGGCCGACTTCAGTGGTGGTCATGCCACACCTGCCGTTTCCGTTTCGTCGCTGTCCGCGGAAACCGTACCGTCTGCGGCGGCCTGGACCGCTGCGACAATGTTTTGATACCCGGTGCACCGGCACAGGTTTCCTTCCAGGCCGTCCCGGATTTCCTGCTCGGTGGGGTGCGGGTTTTCGTTCAGCAGGGACGCGGATTGCATGATCATTCCAGGCGTGCAGAAACCGCATTGCAGCGCGTGGCATTGGTGGAACGCCTGCTGGAGTGGGGCGAGTTTGCCGTCCCGGGCCAGGCCTTCGATGGTGGTGATGCTGTGGCCGTCTGCCTGGACCGCGAACACGGTGCAGGATTTGACGCTGACTCCGTCCAGATGGACGGTGCAGGCGCCGCAGTTGGTGGTGTCGCAGCCGATCAATGTGCCGGTCTTGCCGAGCCGTTCGCGCAGGTATTGGACCAGCAGCAATCGTGGCTCGACATTATCGGTGTAGCTCACATCATCGACGTGGACGGTGATCGTCTTGGAACTCGCCATGGGGATCTCCTGTCGTCTTGGAGGACGAGCACGACGGCCCGGCATCCAGTCCTGATGTGACACAGGTTACTCCTCGGAGCGGGCAAGCGCCTTAGCTCGACTTGAGTTCGTACCCGGCATCCTCGTGGTCCGAGTCGGCCGTGGGTTCGTGGTGGATCCGTTCTTCCATGGTGCTCAAACGCTGACCGCCGCCACCCCAATGCAGCGCAATGATTTCGGCGGCGATGGACACGGCGGTTTCCTCTGGCGTGCGGGACCCCAGGTCCAGGCCGATCGGGCTGGAAAGCCGGGCCAACTCGGCATCGGTCAGGCCCGCTTCGCGCAGCCGTTCCAAACGGTCGTGGTGCGTGCGTCGGGACCCCATCGCCCCGACGTAGGCAACCTCGTGGCGCAACGCCAACTCCAGCAACGGGACATCGAATTTCGGATCATGCGTCAGCACGCAGATCACCGTGCGCTCATCCACCTGGCCGGCAGCGATCTGCGCTTGCAAATAGCGGTGCGGCCATTCCACCACTACCTCGTCCGCCTGCGGGAACCGGGCCGCCGTCGCGAACACCGCGCGTGCGTCGCACACCGTCACCCGGTAGCCGAGGAAGCTGCCCTGCTTGGCGACGGCGGCGGCGAAGTCAATCGCGCCGAACACCAGCATCCGCGGCTGGGGAGCGAAACTGAGGGCGAACACGCGCATGCCCTCCCCGCGGCGTTGCCCGTCAGGTCCGTACATCAGCGTGGCATTGCGGCCTGCGGCCAGCAGGCCCTGGACGTCGTCGCAGACCGCATGGTTGGCGCGCTCGCTGCCCAGGGAGCCGACGAACCCTTCCGGACGGACCACCAAATGACGGCCCAGCCAAGCTGGATCGGGGTGTTCGATCACGGTGACGACGGCCACTGGCCGGCCGGCGCCGACGTCGTCCGCTACTTGCGGCAATTCCGGAAAGATCCCAGTGGAAACCGGCTCGACAAAAATGTCCAGGATCCCGCCGCAGGTCAGGCCAACCTCGAACGCGGCGTCGTCACTGATGCCGTAGCGCTGGAGTACCGGCTTGCCGGACTGGACCACCTTGGTGGCCAATTCGTAGAGCGCGCCTTCGACACAGCCGCCGGACACCGAGCCCACCGCGCTGCCGTCGGCGTCGACCATCATCGCGGCCCCCGCGGGCCGCGGTGCGGAACGGAACGTGCGCACCACCGTTCCGAGTCCCACTGTGTGGCCGGCCGTTATGGCTGCCACCAGATCGTCCAAGACTTCACGCATGGGCAACCACGTCCAATAATTCCTCGAAGCTCTGCATTGAGTGCCCCCCTATAAAGTAGTCAACGTGCGGCAGTACTGCCCTGATTCCCTGCTGTAGCGGCTGGTATCCCGCTTTGCCACGGTGCGGATTGGACCAAATGATCCTCCGGGCCAGATGGTGCAGTCGCTCGGCTTGGCGTCCCAACAGGGCAGGGTCGCCCCGCTCCCATCCGTCGCTCAAAATGACGACGACGGCGCCACGCACCATCACGCGCTGGCCCCAGCGGTCATTGAACGCGCGCAGCACCTCGCCAAGCCGGGTTCCCCCGGACCAGTCCGGGACAGTGCGGCCCGCGAGAGCCAACGCAGCGTCGGCGTCCGGGACCCGCAGTGCCGCGGTCACCCGGGTCAGCCGGGTGCCCAGGGTGAACACTTCCACTTGGCGCGGGGCGGCTTCCACCACCCGGTGGGCCAATCTGAGCAGACTGTCCGCGTAGGGCGCCATCGAGCCCGAAACATCGATCAGCCACACCAGCCGGCGGGGTTTGCGCGGCGCCCGGGCACGGCGCAACGGCCCCGGTTCCCCGCCGCGGCGGAGCTGGTCACGCAGGGTCCGCACCCGGTCGACGTCGCCGTGCCGGTCCAAGTGTCTGCGCCGGGTCTGCCGGGTGGGCAAGCGCACCGGGAGTTCCTCGAACATGCGGTGCAGCAGGGCCCGTTCGGAGTCGTCCAGGACGGCAACGTCGCGATGCCTTAGCCGTTCCCGACGGCTGGCGAGCGCCGCCAACTGTTCGCGCCCGCCCTCCCCGCCGCCGTCGTCGTTGTCCAAAGCGGCAGCGGTGACGGAGGTCGCGGACGACTCGAGACGCTGGGCCGCTGAATGTTCCGCCGCGAACCAGGACTCAAAGGCCCGTTGGTAAGCCGGCAGGTCCTCCGGCGAGGCGCACATCGTGGCACGGCCCGCCCAGAAGACGTCCGAGCGGCGGTCCAGGGCGAGCCTGCCAACGGCGTCGACAAAGCTGCGTGCCCGATCCGCGGTCACTTTCACGCCGGCCGCTCGCACCGCGGATGCAAAGGCCAGCAGGATCTCTTCGGCACTGTGCTGCTCTGGTTTCTGCCCTGCCGGGGTGCTCTGTCCTGCCGGGGTGCGCTGTCCTGCCGGGGGCATGGGCTCAGCCGAGCATCCGGGACAGGGCTGCCGAGACCCGCTCGGTGTCTTCGCGGTACTTGCACAATGCACCGATGCTGGCCGCGGCCGAGGCCAGGTCCAACTCGGCCCGGCCGAGCTGATGCAGCGCACGGGCCCAATCCAGGGTTTCGGCGACGCCGGGGGGCTTGAGCACCTCGTCGGTGGCCCGGATTTGTTGGACGACGCGCACCACCTGTTCCGCCAGCAGCGCGGGCACCTCGGGGAGCCGGGTTCGTACGATTTCGACTTCCCGGGCTAGCCCCGGGTGGTCGATCCAGTGGTAGAGGCAGCGACGTTTGAGCGCATCGTGAAGGTCGCGCGTCCGGTTGGAGGTGAGTACCACAATGGGCGCGGTGTCCGCCTTGACTGTGCCGAACTCGGGGATGGAGACCTGGTAGGTGGAGAGAACTTCCAGCAGGAACGCCTCGAACTCGTCGTCGGCCCGGTCGATTTCGTCGATCAGCAACACCGCGGGGCTTTCCTGCAGCGCTTTGAGGATGGGCCGTGCCAGCAAGAACCGTTTGTCGTACAGGGAGCTTTCCAATTCGGCCACGCTCATTCCGGCACCGCCGCTGGCCTCCACGCTGCGCAGATGCAGGATCTGGGCGGTGAAGTCCCAGTCATACAACGCCTGCGTGGCGTCGATTCCCTCGTAGCACTGCAAGCGGATGAGCGGCAGCTTGAATCCTTCTGCGAGGGCCTCGGCCAGTGAGGTCTTGCCGGTTCCTGGTTCCCCCTCCAGAAGCAGCGGCCGTTCCATGCTCAGGGCCAGGTATCCGATGGTGGCCAAGCCCTCATCGGCGAGGTAGCCGGTGGCGGCCAGCATTTCGGCCAGCGCTGCGGCGGAGCTGATCGACGTCTGCGTCATGGCACCAGCATAGGGGCGGCTATCCACCGATGTATGACATCTCGATTTTGTGTACCGCGGCGGGGTCCTTAGGTGTATGGGCACTGTCTTGGGAGGTGTGGGCACTGCGCAGTTCCGAATAGCGGTCTGTCCGCGCACCCCAGAGGGCGGACAACGCCGTCGAGAGCTCGACGTCGGACGCGCCTCCCCTGAGGAGTGCCCTCAGGTCCGTACCGGTTGTGGCAAAGAGACAAGTGAACAACTTGCCGTCGGCGGAAAGCCTGGCCCGGGTGCACCCTCGGCAAAAGGCCTGGGTCACGCTGGAGATGACCCCGATTTCGCCGCTGCCGTCCGCATAGCGCCAGCGGCCTGAGGTTTCACCCGGATAGTTGGGCTCCACCGGCTCCAGCGGGAACATCGCGCCGATGCGGGCCAGGACCTCGGCGGACGGAACCACCTCATCCATTCTCCATCCATTGGATGCACCCACATCCATGTATTCGATGAAGCGCAGTATGAATCCAGTTCCCTTGAAATGGCGTGCCATGCCGAGGATGTCCTGGTCATTGATCCCGCGCTTCACTACCATGTTGATCTTCACCGGCCCTAGCCCTGCCGCTTGGGCGACCTCCAGGGCATGCAGGACCTTCGCCACGGGATAACCGACGTCGTTCATGGCTTGGAAGGTCTCCTCGCGGAGGGAATCCAAGGACACCGTCACCCGATTCAACCCGGCATCCTTGAGGGCCTGAGCCTTCTGCGCCAGAACCGAGCCGTTGGTGGTCATGGCCAGATCCGGTGCGAGCCCGTCAGGGGTACGCAAGCTCGCCAGCATCCGGACCAGTTCCTCGATGTCCTTCCGGAGGAGGGGTTCCCCGCCGGTCAGCCGGATCTTCCGCACACCATGCCCGACCGCGATCGAGGCCAAACGGGTGATTTCCTCGAAGGTCAGCAACTGGTCCCGCGGCATGAAAACAAAGTCCCGGCCGAAGATCTCCTTGGGCATGCAGTAGACGCAACGGAAATTGCACCGGTCCGTGACGGAAATCCGCAGGTCCCGCAGGGGCCGGTGGAAGGTGTCGGTGATGATGGAGTTGGTGTCCATACAGCGCCCCTCAACGCGGTGGAAATGCCCACCGCCTGTGCCTCTCCCAGCGTATGCCCGGTCCCGAGCGCCCACAATGGACTTTGACGCGGCAAACAAGGTCAGGACGGGCATCTCTACTCGCTTGGCGAAACGCCTAGTAAATTTACATCATGTCTAGAAACCGTTGACGCAGTTCCCCTTGTCTTTGAACGAACCTTAATGGCCGGGCGGTCCGTGGGCTCACCGGCTAACGGGACGGTCTTAGATGCTATTCCGGACGGACCCCTAACGGGACGATGCCATCGACTCGATACCAAAAGGAAGTGCCCTATCTGGTTTCTGTGCGGAGGGCCCAATCATTCTCGTTCCGCTGCTACTAGATGCGATTTGATTGGCTGCCGAAGGTCTCGTCTGGGGGACAATTTGGCTAGCGCACCACCGAGCCCGACCACATTCTCACCTGATCGAACTCGGCGGTGTCGTCCACTCACTTACCGGTGAGTGGTGTTCATACCGCGGCGACCAGCTCCGGGTAGGCCTGTTCGACGGCACGGCGCTGAACATACATATCCCAGTAGAGTCCAGCGAGAGTATCGGGGTGAACAGTCGGGAACGTGGTGGCAGCCTCGGCGTCACCGGGGAAGGCCTGGTCAGTGAGGGAGTCGCCACTGCTAATGAGGGCTCCGATGGTGAGGGTACCTGCGTAGACCCCGGTGCCTTCAAGCTCGCCGTTGAGCGAATAAAGATAGTTGCGCATGGCCGCCATGGCCGGCCCGACACCGCTAAGGAAGGGTATCCCTGTGGCGGACGAAGACCCATGGGTTACAAGGATCGCACCGCTGTCACGGTCGATGAGCTCGGGGAGAACCTCACGAACGATTTCCACGGGAGTGAGCAGGAAGAGGCGCATGTATTTTTCCAGAGCTACAACATCCAGCTGCGCAGCTGGGACAAACCCTTGGTCCGCTGCACTGGCAGGACCATATTCAATGACGTCGATACGGCCGAACCGCTCACGAATGCCGGCAACCAGAGCGGGAACCCGTGCAGGGTCGGACAGGTCGGCGGCGAACGGTGCGGCTTCGATGCCTTCGGCCTTCAGCAACTCGGCGAACTCTAGAAGGGGGTCTTGGCGCCTCCCGACAAGGGCCACCCGGAAACCTTCCCGACCGAAGCGGCGGGCTACCGAAGCTCCCAGGCCGGGTCCGGCTCCGAAGATGACAATGACGGGTGACATGTTGGATGACATATATATTCTCCGAAGGACAGCGACACGCTCACTGTTGTGAGCGCACCAGGTAAAAGGACGCCAGGAATCGAAGTATTCCAAACATACGGTACCCACTATTTAGTAAGTATGATGAGGGCATGCCTCAAACAGGAGAAAACCCTCACCGTTCCACGCTGTCTATCCCGGCCGACTGCGCCACCCGCGCTGTCCTGGGTCACGTGACGAACAGGTGGGGCACGCTTATCCTGCTCGCCTTATCGGACGGTACTCTTCGGTGGAATGAGCTCAGGCGCGCCTTGGACGGTGTCAGTGAGAAGATGCTGTCCCAGTGCCTGCAATCCTTGATTTCAGACGGCTTCATACTTCGAGAACAGAAGCCCACCATGCCACCGCACGTAGAATACTCGCTGACCAAAGTAGGACGAGAAATCACGGAACTCCTCGTCCCGCTCTTTGAACGTATCGCCTTCCATACCGGGGAACTCACAGAGCTCACCCAGCCGACCGAAAGCTCCCCAAAATCCGCTTCACACCAATAATTAACGTCTAATTCGATGGCTCCCTATAGCAATCAAGGAACGCCCGCTGACGGAAGAATACGACGGAACATAGGCAAGGACGCCATGTGCGAATAAGCCTCTCAACCGGGAGCCACCCGTCCCGGTAGGCGATCCCTTATCGGACCTGCTGCTACGCTGTCGACACAACGGCACAACCGATGACGAGAGCGTTGACCATGAAGCTGTGGGTTCACCCACAAGAGAGACGTTCCAGGATCTATTGGGGAATTCACATCCCAGTAGTAGTGCCCGTCATGGTGTTAGCCCCGATTCTCTTATTGCGGGAGCCCACGCCCGAGCGCATCCATGCTGGCAGCCGTCCAATCTCCGGTGATGAGGTACTTGAGAATGTCTTCCTTTGATCGTTCTTTGCGCTGGCTAATCGCCATTGCGGTTGTTCTCGGAGGGGTCGGCCTGATTCTTTCGATTATCGGCTCGAGCCCTGGCGGCATCGTCATCGGGGTCATCGTGATCGTGGCCTCCGCGTTCGTATGGTTGAGGGAGAAAGGCAAGAGGGATCGGGACGTGCGGAGTGACAGTCAGTGAGTTGGGAGGGCAGCAGCTCACGTTCGAGCTGCTTTGAGGCCGGACGGTGGTGCCCTTCAGGGAGCCGGGATCTTTCGTACCTGAGGCTCACACCGAAGGCGGAATAGCGAATTCTTCCCTCAGTTACGGTGACTCGACTCGCCCGTAAGCCGATCCTCCGCAGTTCGCCTCGACTATGAAGATCGGAGAGACCTGCCCACCTATGTAGGACTCTCCTGCCAATCATTCCGCGGCCACCGGACAAAGCGGCACGGACGCTGCGTGTTCGTTTCCGTGGAAGAGGCTTTGGCGCTTATCGTTTGTTACAGAGCGGCAGATTTATAACAAACGATATGAGAGGTGCTTATGCAGCCGAGTCCCTACACCCCTGGTGAGATCGCGCGCACGATCCCCGGCCGGGTCCAGCAGTTGGCCGACTTCGACGAACGGCTTTCCTACCTGGTGGACCTGCGGCGGCTTGTAGGCAGGATTCGCGTCGACCATGCTCCCCGGGGCTTTGGGAAGACGTCCCTTCTGCGCCAATACCAGCGCCGCGCGCAGGAGCGCGGCGTACTCACAATCTGGGTCACGGCAGGAGAAAGTTCCGGCCTCATTCCTCAGCTTGCCGCCGAGATCTCGCGGGCGACGGCAGGATGGCGCGAAGAGGCCCGCAAGGCCGTCCGGTCGAGACTCGAGAGCCTCACTGTACGCATCGGCCTGCCTGGTATTGCCGGAGCGGACGCGACCCTTCGCGCCGCAGAGGACGCATCGGCTCCGGCGGATAGCCTAGCCTTCGAAGCGCTGGTACGAGCCGCGGCCGCCGGTGACGGACACAGCGGACTGGTGATTCTCATCGACGAGATTCAATCAGCAGATCCGGAGGGCCTTCGCACGCTCGCGTACACATGGCAGCATCTGCAGGCTGAAGGGGCGGATGTGCCCGCGGCGGTCCTCACCGCCGGGCTTCCAAATGTTTCAGACGCTGTCGCCGCGGCGGTCACGTTCAGCGAACGATTCGCCTACCGGCCGCTTCCATCGCTCGAGCCTGCTGCTGAAGAGCTTGCTCTCGCTGTCCCTGCGCAAGAGCTCGGGGTGCACTGGGAACGGGATGCGCTTCAGGAAGCCGTCACGGTCGCAAGCGGCTATCCCTACATGGTCCAGCTCATCGGAGACGCTGCTTGGGCGGCGGCCGGACGCCCGGACCCGGGCATGACCATCACCGCGGCACACGTGCGCATCGGACGCGACGCCATGGAGGCAGACTTGGAGGCCCTCTTCCGAGCGCGATGGGCTAACGCCTCAAGCGGGGAACGCGACTTCATGGCTGCAATGGCCTCGAACGGTGACGACGCCGTCCGCCGCACCGACGTTGCAAGGATCCTTGGTGTGAGTAGCGAAAGCCTCTCCGTGCCCCGCGCGAGGCTGATCGACAAGGGGTTCCTCCAAGCCAGCGGACGCGGCACGCTCGAATTCACCATTCCCGGATTCGCCCGGTTCGTCCGCGACCTCGGACAGGACTAGGCACCCCTACCCCCCAACCGGTCGCCATCCTTGGCGCCCGGTAACGGATGGCTCTGCGAGACGGGTTCATCAACCCGAAAGAGACCGTGATGCAACGAGTGGGGTTGAGAGGGTTGCCAGCCGATACCAGGGGCGCTCTCCCACGGCGAGGATGACAGCCGGGCCGCAGTCGGAGAGCAAATGGAAGGTGAGCTCCTGGTCCGGCTTCGGCATTCTGGCCCACGCAGGTACCTTGATCCGGAAGGCGACCAATTGTCCTTTGGTGCTTTTGCCTTCGAGGGTGAACACTTCGTGGAACATCCCCGACTTGTGGCCCCTGACGGTGGCCGTCAGCTGCAGCCAGGGGAGACCCTTCCTGCCAAGAACGCCAGCGCGCCGCAAGGACTTCTCGGACCGGATGACCAGGAGGCCCGCGGCGAGGAAGGCAACGCCTCCGGCGAGACCAATAGGAGCCCCTGCCCCAGCAGTGTGAGAACAAGGACAGAAATGATCTCGTGTTTCCCGGCGAGAATGGCCATCACCTCCGCCTCGCACGCGTGCACGATGACAACATGAGCTGGTTCGCAGGGGCCGTGAAGAGAGCGGGAGTGCCACGAATCACGCCTCACGACCTCCGGCATTCAGCCGCGAGCTTTGCTGTATCAGCCGGGGCGAACGTCAAAGCGGTGCAAAGAATGCTCGGTCACAGCTCGGCAGCGATGACCCTGGACATCTATGCGGACCTGTTCGACGGGGATCTGGACTCAGTTTCAGACGCTCTGGATCACGCCGTCTCTCTGGCAAGTGTGGGCAAAATGTGGGCAAAACCCTGATTTGGCCAAAGCAAAAGGCCCCCGTTCCCTTGTAAACAAAGGGAAGCAGGGGCCTTTCAAGTGGCGGTGACGGTGGGATTTGAAACCTTTTCAGTCCTAATCAGGGCATGAAAAATCCTTAGAATTCAAGGATTTTGGTTACCTCAAATCACCCGTTTTTACATCGGATGTGCCCAAAATGTGCCCAAAAAGTGCCCACGGCCGTGGGCTTTGATGGAGGCCCCAGCGGCGCTGAATCGCACCGCTTCCAAACCGACGGATCACGTTCGAAAGGGAAGGGCTTCGCCAATAGCTGCCGTTCCCGCGGAGCGAGCCCCGATATCTCGTGCGTGCCGTCCACGTGGGCTTTTGTAAGAGGCATCAAATGGGATACGACCGATGGGCTCCAAAGCATCGACTCTGAGCACGGTCATTTCCGCTGACGTGAGATTCCTTCGCTTCTCGTTATTGAAAGGATTCCACTTTCTGAGCGGGTCGGCATCTTCGGCCAGCGATGGGAAGTATGACTTCTAACTTTAGATCCGCAGTCCCATGTCCCGTGTCGAAGGGGACGGCTGGTAAGGGTCCACCGCTGCCGTGGCGGGGCTGGTGCGGGAGTGGATAACAGTGGAGAGTTTCGTCTGGAGCCGTTGGCGCTGGTTTTGCCTGTCTGGTTCCTCCCAGCTGACTGGGGTTCCGAGCGGGTTGGCGTTGTCGGTGATGGCCCAGCGATCCCGGTAGATGAGGACCTCCTGCAGCGCTCGCCGTCGCCGGTCCGGGTCCGGGATCTTCTGGAGTTGCGATGCCAGGTCTTGCACCCATGGTTCTTGGCTGGTGGGGATGCGTGCGGCCACGAGTCTGGCGCGGTGGCGGATGCGTTGTTCGACTTGGGTAATGAGGTTGCTCAGGTCTGGCCGGTTGCTGGGGCACCGGACGAGCCCTTCGGGTGCTGCGTGGAGGTTGGCGGCGGTGCGTAGCCGGTGGTGGATGATGGCCGTGAGGTCGCGGACTTCGCCGTGGGGCGTCATTGCGTTGAGCACTTCGTGCTCGGCCATGTTCCGGTCATGTGCTACCAGACGCTTCCAGGCGGCGACGGCGGGGCCCCATGCCGGGGAGCGCCGCAGATCCCCGGCCGGACCGGGGGAGTTGGTGGTGAGGAAATCGGTGAGGTCGTCGTCGGCGGCGAGTTGGGTGAGGTAGTCGTGCTCGGCGGCGAGCTGGTGGAGGGTATCGGTGCTGTCCTGGAGTTCCTGCCGGGTTTCGTGTGCGGTGTGTTCGGCGCCCTCTGTGGCGAGGACCTGGCCGAGGATCTCCGGCCAGCCAGGCAGGCCGGCCGGATCAATCCGTTCGTCCGCGTCGGTATCGGGTTCGACGATGTAGGCGGTGTTGGTGGTCCGGCCGCGGGTCATGCCGACGTAGAACAGTTCGCGGGTGAGCCTGCCTTCGGTGACGACGATGTGCCCGGTGTCGACGGTGATTCCCTGCGCCCGGTGCGCTGTGGTTGCGTACCCCAATTCCGTAAACCCGGAGAGATAGTTCCGGTCAAGGTTGATGGTGGCGCCGGTGTCTTTTCTGACGCAGGGCACGCTGCCGGCTTCGGTGGGGGGTGCGGTGATGGTCAGGAGGGTGCCGTTGCGGATGAACCCGCCCAGGCTGTCCCTGATCCTTCGGTCGTTGCGACGGGCCAGGATCACGTCCCCGCACCCGGCAGTGAGGCCGTCGGCCAGGGGCACGGTGTGGCGGGTGTCAACGGCTCCAGTGGCGGCCCGGTCTTCCTGGGCGCGCCGGTTGAGGACGGTCACGGTGTCATTGTCCGCGGCGATGAGGATGGAGGCCAGCCCTGCTTTCTCGTCGGCGGCCCATCCCGCGTAGGCTGCCTCCATCATCCGGTGCTCGTTTCCCGCCTGGATCCGGCCGTGTCGCTGGTACTCCAGGATCCCGTCCCAGTTCCCTGCCCGCAGGTGGAGCGATGCGGCGCTTTCCCAGGCGTGGGTGAAGCGGTGCAGTGAGGTCAGCCGCACGGCCCGGCCGGTGCGGTCTAACCAGCCGAGCATCCCGCCGGCGTCGATGGAGTCCAGCTGGGCAGGGTCACCGACCAGCACCAGTTTCGCCCCGGCCGCGGACGCCATCGCGGTGAGGGCGGCGAGCTGGTAGGTGGGGACCATCGACGCTTCGTCGATGATGACGAGCTGGCCGGGGTGGAGCTGCCAGCGGGCGTGTTCGGCGGCGACGGTGGCGAGGACCTGCGCCGCCTGCCGCCGCCGCTTCTGAGTCGGGCCACTGACCAGGGGGTGTTCCAGGGCGTGTTCGGCGAGGAGGTAGCGGCGGGCGCGGTTGGCTGCTCCGGGGCCGTTGGATTCGTAGAGCCATTTCGTCACGTTCTCCGCTTCGAGTCCCAGCGCGTCGCCGAGGACGTCGGCGGACACGGCGGCCGGGGCGAGGGCGACCACGCTGCGGGGGCCGTGGACCTGTTGCCAGCCGTCGCTGACGGCTTTCATGGTGGCGGTCTTCCCTGCCCCGGCCGGGCCGGTGACCGCGTCCAGGCGGCGCCAGCTGGTCAGGATCTGGAGGGCGGCGTCCTGCTGGTCCGCGAACAGGACGGACCCGGCACTGCGGGGCGTGGCGGTGACGGCGTCGACGGCGTCCCAGGGCTCCAGACCGGGCGCGTCGGTGGCGTGGCTGGCGGCCATGATGGCTTCCTCGTCGGCGAGGATGCGGGTGTTGGTGAAGACCGTTCCGGTGACCGGGTCGAAAACCGTGTGCCCGTCCGTGGCGAGATCAGCCAAGGCGTTCTCCGGGGCGATGTACCGGTGGTCGTTGAGGGGGACGGAGAACGTCTGGGCGTCGTCGGCAAGGGCTTCGATCATCGCTGTGCGTTCGGCGGGGCTGGCCATCCGGATGTCGGCGCAGACGCGTTCGGCCTCGGCGAGCAGATTCCACCGGTTCCAGGTGGCGCGTTTTTGGGCGAGGAGGTCCATGACCAGCTGCCCGGTGACGTGCCGCCATTCCGCGGACAGGTCCGCACTCGTGAGGGGTCGGGTGCGGGACTGGTGGACAGTGGCGGTTATCAAGCGTTCCGGCGTGCAGCCAAGGCTTTCGGCCCGGCGGCGCCAGGACGTAAGCCGCTCGGTCAATGGTACGGGTTGGGCGTCCTTGGCCGTCGGGGTGGAGAGGGTGGCCTGCTGCCGCAGCTTCAGGACGGTGGCGTCGGAGGGATTGGTCCCGTGTTCGAGATTCCAGAGCCGGACTAGCCGGTCCTTCTCGAGTTCGATGATCCGTGCCCGGGCGGAGAACTCCGTGATCAGCCCGGCATCGATCCCGGATAGCTCGCGGCTGGGGTTGCGTTCGACCGAGGCCGGTGCCCGCAGCTCGGTCTCGGTTCCCAGGCTGCGCCGCAGCTCGTCGAAGAGCAGGCCGTTGTAGTGCTCACTGGCCGCGACCACCGCCTTGTATAGGGTTCGGGAATCGAGAGTGGCCCACGCCCCGTCGCTCGTTCGTTGAACGCGGTTGGCGACGACCAGGTGGGTGTGCAGTTGCGGATCGCCGGCCCGGGATTCCCAATGATCAAACGCTGCGGCGATGGCTCCGCGGACCGGGACGTGCGCCACGCCGCTGCGGCCGGTCCGGGTGCCGATGGCCCGGCGCTCGAGCCAGATCAGGGTGTCCTGCATGGCGCGGTGATGCGCCGCCAACACCTGATCCCGGACGTCTTGTGGGCTGAGGGCCCACAGGACCGAGACTGACTTCGGAACGCTGAATGTCAGGTCGAACCCGGCGACTGGGTGACGCGTTGATGTTCCGTCCCTGCCGGGCCCTGCCGGGGCGGTGGCCCGCCGCCCGTGCCGGCGGCCCAGCGGCTCACCGGTGACCGGATGCAGTGCTCCTTCGAAGACTGACTTCGCCGAATCATCCGTCAGGACAGTGCCGGGGAAAAGGCCAATACCGTCGATGCCGCTGCCCAGCCAGGTCCCGGCCGGGTTCCCGGACTTCGTGTAGTAGTCCGTCAGATCGCGCACGGTCACATCACCATGCGCCGTGGTCTTCAGCAGGTACTTCACCCCGGCATCCGCAGACAGCCGGGCAATGGACATCGTCACCGCAATGCCACGGGAACACCCGCGCAATGCGGGCAGGCACCGAACTCGGGGCATGAGGTGGTGATGTTGTTTCGTCGTTGCTTCACCCCCCTTCATCGTCCGCAACGGGCTCGGGGACATGACTACCGGCGGTCTGTCACCTTTCCGTCAACAGGTGGCACCCGCTTGGATGCCAGACGTGTAGCTCATGCGGGAGTATCTTCCGCGGGCCGAGGGGTGAGAATTGGGGTGCCGCTTGGTGACGTCTATTCACATTGGTGCGGGTGAGCCCGTAGACGTGTATGACGCGGGGTCCGTGGGTGAGCCGGATTGTTGCCGTAGAGCAGTGCGCCACGAGGCGCTGTTTGTTACGAATGGAGGTGGGAGACCTTCGTCGCTTCGCCGTCGTAGCGGCGGGGTGAAGCTGGAGGCAGCCGTTCTCGGGGATCACCGAGAGCCGGTGGGAGCAGCCTCGACAAAGTCGGGCCGATTCAGGACTGCCGGATGGGTCGGGTCCGGTGAGCGAGACGGGAAGGTATACGAGAGGAACCGGTGTCGTTACGCCTCTTGAGGCAACGCCAGCTCCAACCCGGTGGATGTGGGCTGGTATGCGGTGCACGCCCGCCCCTCATTTCGGGTGGGGACTCCTGGTCGGGTTTGCTTTTCGCGGCCAGGAGTCCACGGTGAAAGTCTGCGGCGTAGCCGTGGCGATGCCTTAGGGTAGGGCCGGGTGCCTGGTAAGCCTCGGCAGAGCCTTAGAGCGATTGCTGTGCGCCAATTATCGGTTCCGTGCCGGTGGATTGCGGCGCCTATTTGAACAGGGGGACATGTGGTTCGACCAAAGAAGAGGCAAACAACGACTAGAAAGATGTCACCTCGCCTCAGTGAAGAAGCGAAGGCTTCGATGACAGCCGTCGGCAAACTAATTGAACTCCAGGCTCAAGTCATTGAGCGCGCCCGGCGGGATACGTTGCGTCATAACCCTCCATCTGAACTGGGCAGGTTTGACCGTGCTGTTTTTGAGCGTGCGGTCTCGGTTCTTCATGCCGTCTACGTACTAGCTGCAGCAGGGCACTGGGAAACGGCCAACGCGCCCGTGCGCCAGCTGTTCGAATTGTTGGTCAACATGGAGTATTTAGTTTCATGCCCGGACCGGGAGTTAGCGGCTATCAGGTTCATGCAGTTCGGATCCCTGCAGGAGGCCCTCGGCATTCTCGGAGAGCTGGAGCTCGCACACGCCAGGGGCAGGAAGATACCTGTGGCCCGCCTGTTGCAGGCAAAATCTGCTTTGGACAACCCGGATTATGCACAGTTCAAGACCACCGGCGCGAACGGGCAGACAAGATGGGCGAAGTCATGGAGCGGCAAGAATATTCGTGAGTTATCTGCCGCATCTCCGAGCGAACTGCGAATGGTCAACTACCAGACCTTGTTCTCCACCTGGTCGGAGCAGGCGCACGCTGCCCCAGGCGCTCTGGTACGCGGCATCATCTCGAGTGTGTTCCCCGAGCGTCCATACCTAAGTGACGAAGCGGCGGAGACTGAAGCTGTTGTGGCGATGAGCATCGTCCAATTCCTCGAGCTATGGAAGCTCCTGCCACAAGCCCCTGAATTGGAAGAATCTGTCCGCAGCGAATGGCTCATCCGCTTGCAGGCTTTGATGGCTATACGCCGGGCCGACGGTGGCCCCCTGCTGATCGAGATGGAATTTTAGGTTCGGAGGACCCGTTGTACGACCTTTGGTTTCGTTGCCGAACACGAGAGGAACTTGGGGAAAGGGAAACATGACGAATGATCAGGGTGCGCCTCTGGGATGGTTTCACGCCGTTAAGACACGAGATGCCGTGGCTCAAACCCGCGACGGGTGGCCCTACTTTGAGGCAAATCCAAGAGGCACAGATCAGACTGGAGTCATGATGTACGAAATCCGTTTCGGCGACGGTGAGTGGATGCTCGCGGTCGAAAGCGATCTTTTACGCCGTGAGCCGTAGGAATCCTGCCAGTTGCGGTCTGCCCCTCCTAGCCCTCGCGGAGTAAGGCTTTGATGATGGGCAGCTAGTGAGTTGGCAGCCGTTGGCAGCCCTGAGAAGTCGTAACCGGGGGTCGTTAGCTGAACCCACCGCGGCTTGCGATCCGGAAAGCCAAAGGCACAGAAGGCTCAGGCCCTCAAACATTGCGACTCGCCCTGCGGATCCTCGCCCTATTACGGGTTACGGCCTGGGGCCGGCTAGAATCCTAGGCATGGCCAAACCACTACGACTCATTGATCTTTTCGCTGGTGCAGGCGGGATGACGGAAGGGTTTGAGTCCACTGGCAAGTTTAAGACGATTGTCGCAGTTGAACATGACCAGCATGCCGCTGCCACCTATGCACTGAATCACCAGGCTGAGCGCGTGTACGCGGGCAAAATCGAGGATTGGCTCGAGGAGGGGCGGGTGCCTGAAGCTGATGTGATCATCGGAGGACCTCCCTGCCAAGGGTTTTCGGCTTTGGGCAAGCAAAACGTACTGGATGAGCGAAACTTTCTTTGGCAGAAATATGCGGAAACCATATTAGCGGCGAAGCCAAAGTACTTTGTTGTCGAGAATGTGCGCCAATTCTTGAAGTCCGATCAGTATGAAGAATTTGAACGCTGGACTCGACCCGGGAACCCCCTGGAGAAGTATGTTCTTCAGCCGTACCTGCTAAACGCGGCCGACTTTGGTGCCTATCAGTCGCGTGTGCGGAGTATCGTGATCGGTCGCTTGAGAGAGCTTCCTGAGGTGCCCGAACCCGAAGGCGCTTACAGCGGCTGCCATCGGACTGTCGGAGAAGCCTTTGCCTCAATTGAGGCGCACGTAGTCGAAACCACCTTCCCGGAGGTCTCCTTCGAGTATAACGGGCAGCGAATTCCGGGACCGTATAGCACGCAGGATCTGCACGTCACTAGGAACTATACGCAGCTGTCGCTCGACAGGTTTAAGCAAATCCCAGCTGGTGGAAACAGGTTCAACATTCCTACGGACTTGCTGGCTAACTGCTGGAAGAATCACACGACCGGTTCAGGAGACGTGATGGGACGGTTGCGCAATGACCGCCCTTCAGTGACCATTCGAACAGAATTCTTTAAACCTGAAAAGGGCAGGTATCTTCACCCCAACCCGAGCGTGCACCGGGCAATTACGCACTACGAGGCAGCAAGGCTCCAAGGCTTTCCAGACGACTACAAGTGGGCAGGATCGAAGACTTCCATAGCGCGTCAGATTGGTAACGCGGTGCCGGTGCAGCTTGCGAACCACCTAGCGAACCTGGTTGCCGCTCAATTTCATGCCGAAGTCGTCGTGTCCGGCAAGGAGTCCATTTAAGCTCAACAGTCACGGCTTCGGTATCACCGGCTTGGCTGGGGCATCCGGCCTGATAGAACTGTCTTACAACAGCGTGGTTACTGACAAACATCGATCTTGCGGGGGAGCAACTTGCCATACGATTTTTGGGCGGACACAGATAGCGATCTGAGTCGCTTCGTGGCAAGCGAGACACTTCAAGCGCTGGACGCGTATAAAGCCCGCCCAGACTTGATCCGCGAACACAGCAATATTGAACAGGCAATCACCCAGAGCGGCTACGGCCGCAAACAGCTGAATGAGCTGATTCAGAACGCGGCAGACGCCATCGATCTTCCAAACGGCCGAATTCGCATCGTGCTGACCGACGGAACGTTGTATTGCGCCAACGAGGGATCACCGTTCACTGAGGCGGGCTACCGCACCCTGATGCTTTCGCATTCCTCTGAGAAGAGGGATGACCAGATCGGGCGGTTCGGGCTTGGATTCAAGTCCGTCATTCAGATTTCCGACTCCCCTCAGATATTCAGTAAGAGCGGTTCTGTCAAGTGGGACCGCTGGCAAAGCACCGAACTCCTTGAACCGCTGAGGCCGGGGCTGCCTTCGTACCCAGTCTTGCGAATCGCCACACCGGTCGATCCTGTCGCTGCTGCCAGCTCGGATCCCATTCTTGACGAACTCATGTCATGGGCTACTACCGTTGTGAAGCTCCCCTTGGTTCAGCAGGCTGCATGGCTAAGCGAGGAGATGCGGAAGTTTCCCCACGAGTTTTTGCTATTTTCCCAAAACATAGGCCTCTTTGAGTTCGACAACAGAATAGAAGGCACTCTTACTGCCTGGTCGGCACGCCGTGATGGCTCCGACGTCCTCCTCGAAAACGATGATTTGCAGGAGGAATGGCGGATTTTCCGAGCCAAGCATCATGTCAGTCCCCAGGCGGCCGTTGAGGCAGGATCAATCGCAGCCAGGGAAACGGTGGACGTCACTTGGGCAGTACCCATCAAGGGCAACCCCCGCCGTCAACGTGGTTCATTTTGGAACTACTTCCCAACAAGTCACACGACTTCCCTAAGAGGAATTGTGAACGCGGCCTTCAAGATGAACGAAGACCGCCACAGCATGCTTCACACGCTGTATAACAAGGAAATTCTGCAGAAAGCCGTCCCGATGATGGTTGCTGGGGCGTTGGCATCTTTCCGGGACGACGCGGACCCCGCCGGTTTCCTGGACTTATTGCCCGCACGTGGCCGGGAAGCCCCTTCATGGGCCGACTCTGTCATCAATGAACCCATCTTCGCAGCGCTATCGGGGATCCCGTGCCTGCCCGACCGAGCCGGGGAGCTTCAGCTCATTTCGGATCTCTTGTTCCCGCCAGATATGGAAGAAGCCACTCACCTTGAGGAGATGTGGGATAGCTGGGTTGGGCTTGACCGGCCGTGGTTGCATCGTTCAGCTTCCACGACCAAGGAACGGCGGCTTATGGTTCGACGTCTCTTGGGTCTTGCCAACAAGGGGAGAGCCCCGGTTGAAGTATGGCTCGAAGAGATCACCTACGGCCGCCGTCTGGACGATTTCGAAAATGCTCTTCGGATGGCGGTCGAGATCGACAAGCGCCACCCGGACCATCGGGCCGCGATGCGCCGGAGTCGCATCGTGCTCATGCAGGACAGTAGTGCCCGGCCGCCGATTATTTCAAAAGTGTTCCTCCCCATAGATGAAGAGGATGAAGGAGATAACCTCGTCTCTTATGAGTTTCTGCATCACGGTGACGTCAGCACCCTCCTCAAGGCCCTGGATTTCCAGGCACTTGATGACAGAGGAAAAGTTGACCGCATCGCCCGCCAAGTCGCAAAAGACTACGAGGACGAAAGTGCAGCCGAATCTCTTTGGCGGCTTTCTCGAGCCCTGCCAATTCCGGAAATGCTTGCCATTATCGGTGACCGCCTTGATATCGGTAAGCTCCGCGTTAGGTCAAAGGACGGCCGGTGGCGTCCGACCGCCGACGTCTGGCTGCCTAATGGTCTCATCCCGACTAACAGCGTCGGCGACGAACACCTTCTCGTTGATGAGCTTTTTCATCGGCAAGACCTCAACCTGATGAAGAACCTAGAAGTGAAGAGCACGTTAGCGGAGCCCGCCACGGTGAAAAGTGGGCCTTCCTATGACCTGTGGAAGTCCTCGGAAGCTGCAAGAATTTCTGCTGAATCAAGAACTTCACCTGTTCCAGTGTCGGAAGCATCCCTTCGCTTCAGCCCGGTATTGGCCACCTCGGACCTTCACCTCCTGTGCAAGGCATCCATGCGCACTCGGGAAAAAGTCACTCAGAGGATCCTCTCTGACACTCAATACAAGACAAAAGTCGAATTCAGCAGCACCTACAAGAGCGCGCAAATTATTGATGGGCCGGATATGTGGTGGGTGCGGAACTATGGTGTCCTGCAAACCCGGCTCGACTTGGTGGACGTGAAGTACTGTGCTGGGGCCGTTGAGGGGATTCCCGTGGGGTTCCTTCCCTACCCTGGGCCATCCCACGCCGAAAAGCTAGAGCTTCCAGACTCCGTCGACGGGGTCAACTGGGGTTACGCGCTGCCGTTGGCCGAGCAGAAACTTCCATACGGGCGCGTTCATGAACTGTATGGACTCCTGGCAAAACTTGGCGTTCGTCGACCCACGGAACTATTAGTCCAGCAGGCGGACGGCACCACTACGCGATACCCTGCAGAGTTCGTAGCCGTTGCCGAAGATGATGACACCTATCAGTTCCTTTTGCGGTCCGGCAAAGTCGCGGCACTTTACACCGGGAATCCAGAGCTGACTGAACCCCTCTCTGAGCGATGGAAACTCCAGACAGTCAAAGTTGAGTTTTTTAGCGCCTTCGAACATGTGAAAGATGAAGACTTGGATACGGAGACAATCAGCTCCCTGTATCCATTCCTTCACCAGATCGAGTCGAAAATTAGGCGAAGCACCAAGTGCATCCCGTGTCTGTCCCTGAGCACTGTCCGTTCAAACAGCTATAACGAAGAGCAAGATCTGGAACATCACGAGACGTTCCGTGACGGCTCAAATTTCTACTATGCCTCCATCTTGTCCAGCAGAAGGCTACTCACCGCCTTGCTCCAGGATGCTGGCAGCTCCCGCCGCGCCGCCGATGTCGAAGCAGAGATGAGACGGCTGGCCAAGGTAGAACGCACGCTTCCGGGAGCCGATCCCGAGCCGGCCCCAGAGCCTGAACACCTCAAGACACATGCCAGCGGATTCATCCCGATTGACGCAACCAGGAACCTCAGCGAACAGATCACGCTAATCGAACGAGCAGTTCTTCGTTACCTGGACACCCCTGATGCAAATGTTTTCGACCTCAGGCTCAACTTCGAGGTCGATGTCTCCCAAGGCATCACAAATGAGGCAGCCAGCAAGGTCACAGAAAATGTGTCGAAGCTCGGTGGTCAAGCTAGGTTCGAGGACTAAAGATGCCCGCCAGATATGAACTCGACGAACGGCAATGGTCTACTGAAACCGTTTTGCCGGACCCCTCAACCATTGCGGCTATCGGAATACACCACAACCTCACGAGCGCCCTGGCAGACCTCGTTGATAACTCCATTGATGCTACGGCCAGCCACATCCGGATCCGTTTCGTGCAGCGCGGGACCACCATACTTGGGCTCCAAATCATTGATAATGGGCGAGGCATGACTGCTGAGGGGCTAAAGCAGGCGATGACCTTCGGAGCGCGGCGTGAGTACGGGGCTGAAGATCTTGGGCATTTTGGGCTCGGCCTTAAGGCGGCCTCTCTATCTCAGGCCACCTCCTTCGAGATCTATTCTCGCCAAAAATGGGGACCTGCAGTCGGCCGCCGGATGGATCAAACAGTAAGTCAGGACTTCAGCGTCGGAGTAATGGAGCCAGGAGCCGCAAATGAGCGGCTTGACAGCGTTGCAGGCATGGAAGTACCAAGTGGCACCTTGGTGGAGTGGCGAGGCCTGAAGGACGTAATACACACATCCGACCATGGGGAACTCACCGAATGGAGATCAGCCAAGCTTCGCTCTATTCGCGAGCACTTGGGTGTTACCTTTCATCGTCAACTGCGACTTGGCACCGTGGAAATGGACATAGACACATTCGACGTTGAGCGAAACAGAACCCTCCCTCCCCTCAAAGTTGATCCCATCGACCCCTTCGAGGGCTCCTTGCAACAGGACGGCTACCCCCGGACCTTTGTCGTCGATCTTCCGGACGGAGCATCGTGCACGATCGAGGCGCACCTGTTTCCTCCTCGTCTGAACTCGGCAGCTTTCGATTTATACGGGGAACCCGGAGAAGCGAGGCAGGGAATCTACTTATATCGACGGGGCCGGCTCCTATCGGGTGGGAAAAACTGGGCAGGGCTGCGTCTCCCCAAGAAAGAGTTGGGACTCGGCCGAATCAAAATCGATCTTGATTCAGCAAACGAGCACTACATAGCACTCAATGCGGAGAAAGTCACCCCCGTATACTCCGAGGACTTCACCCGGGCGATGGCGCGGGCCCATGCACCAGGTCCTTCATCGTCCAGCCTCGATTCATACTTTACTGACCTTCAGAGAGCCCACAAGGAATCCAAAAAGACGAAGCGTCAGGAAATACGGCTGGTTGAACCCGCCGTTGGGTTGAACCCCGCAGTCCTTTCCCGCCTCACTGACCTCCAGGATTTTGCTGACTTCGATCCCCTCGATCTGCGCTTCGTTACCCTCCCATCCACAGAACTATTTCGGGCTGATCGGACAGCACGACGCATCGACGTCAACGTAGAGCTCGTCCGAAGGATCTATGGATCAGAAGGCCGCTTGAGCAACCGAGACGGCCAACTGCTCAAGGCCTTCCTTTACTTCCTCCTCGAAAGCGACTTCAAAGTTGAACAACGATGGAACGTCATTCGGGAGGACAGGCATCGCATCCTCAATGACGTGCTGTTGGCCGCCTTTGCCGAAGATTTTATCCAGCCGAACGTGCAAAAAGACCAGGCACACGAGAAGAACGGCGGTGCCTAGCAGATGGCCCAAGATTCACCCGGCGAGGTTCGTAGACTTGAACCCGAAACCATAGAACGGTATTTCAAGTCACCAAACACTGTCGTGCATCTGCTTTCACAAGTTCCTCGATGTGAGCTTCGCATCGAACCCGCCACCGAGAGCATGGAGCTCCGCGTTCCGAATGACGGTTCGAATCCCGATCTCAGTCCGTTCGAGAACATTGAAATTGACTACGCGACCGACCCGGATCAGGACTGCTTCGTACTGAGGCTCGCTGCCGGTGGAATGCACTACGCGGCGTACTCGTTCATAGCCAAGATCGTCGAGGAACTGCAGCAGGGCCACTTCTTTTCCAGCGCAGTCTCCCACAGCCTCAAAGAATACGAGCTGCTGATCCAAAGCCGCAGGCTACTAAGCTCCGAGAAGCAGACCGGACTCTTAGGAGAGCTGCTGCTGCTGACGTATCTCTGCAGTATCGACCCGGTCTCGGCCATAACATCGTGGCTGGGGCCGGAATCGGAACAACACGACTTCTCGTTCGACACATTCGACCTCGAAGTCAAGACGACGAAATCGGAACGACGAACACACCGTATCGGATCAGCCACCCAGCTTGAACCTTCCGAGAACCGTTCCCTCTTGTTTCTCTCCATTCAGCTCACTGCGGCCGGCGGTGCAGATAACGCATTCAGCCTGGTGGGGCTGGTAGACAAAATTCAAAATCTCCTTGGACCGCATGCTCTGCTATTCAACGAATACCTGGCCAGACTCGGATGGAGGTCGGCCGACGTGGACTCATACCGCGCCAAGTACGTACTCCGTTCCCGCCCAGCTTTTTACCCCGTAGATGAACAATTCCCCTCGCTGCAGAACTCCGTTCTACGGCAGACGATCCCCAACTACGAGCATCTATCAGAAGTTTCTTATCGGACCGACGTCTCACACCTACAGCCGGTTCGGGTCCCAGACGCACTAAACGGGTTTGCGGTCTACGCGAATTCGCGACTTCGGAGGTCTTGATGCCCATTACAGAAACCAGAAGCGACGCAATCACGAGTGCCATCGCGATGATTGCCGAGAAGGGCCCGAAGCTACTCCTCAACCGTGTCAACTTCTCGCTCGAGGAAGACGGCGTCGAGACGATCACACCTTCGGAGTTGACCGATCTCCTGACTCGGGAAGGGGATCCGAACGATCCCGCCCAGGTCGAATTCCGTTTGGCATTGTCCAGATGGGACCAGACCACGGATGCACAGTGGCTCAGCGAGGCGCCCAAACCCGCTACCCATCCGAAGGGCCCAGAACGACGCGCCTACGTGCTCGGGAAACTAGGCTTTTCCGAGCACGTATTTGCCGCCATCAACTCTTTCTATCCGATTATCAAAGCCGGCACGATCGTCGCGAACGTCACCGACGACGGCCGATGGCCGTGGTACTCATCGGAGAGGCGGACGCGCAGCCACTACTGGGACGTCTACCAAGGGATACTCAAACGCCGTGGCTTCGATTCGGATGCAATCGTGGCGTTGGATGAATCAACCACAGAAATCGTTAGCCGGTTCGCAGACCCAACGTGGGACGAAACCTACCAGACCAAGGGCCTTGTCGTCGGACATGTCCAAAGTGGGAAGACGGCCAACTTTACCGGCACTGTGGCCAAAGCGATTGATGCCGGCTACCGACTCATCATCGTACTGACCGGAACCCTTGAGCTTCTTCGAAGTCAGACTCAACGGCGCCTGGACAAGGAACTCGTTGGCTTCGAAAACATCGTCGGCGGAATTGACCTCTCAGACGAAGCACTCGCGCGAGAAAACATCGACTACATAGCGAACCAGGATGCAGACTGGCTGGCAGGCGACAGGTTCGTAAAATTCGGCTACGACCCAGAGAGCGTGCCGGGCGTCCCCCACATTATCCGCCTTACGAAAAGCACCGACGACTATAAGTCGCTCAGAGCCGGCCTCAGTACTCTCGACTACAAATCGAACATACGTAACCAACAGAAGATTTACCACCCGGACAATCTGTGGGACACACCTGTCCGGCTTGTTGTGATTAAGAAGAACGCAACAGTCCTACGCAAGCTCATCAAAGACCTCAAACAGATTCGGGGCAACACCCAGGACTATCCAGCGCTGATTATCGACGATGAAGCCGATCAGGCCGGAATCAATACCAAAAAACCCCCTGTGAAGCTCACCAAAGAAGAACAGGACGAAGAAAATAAGGAGGCCCGCGAGCGAACAGCCATCAACAAACTCTTGTCCGAACTCTTGGGGATTTTGCCACGCGCCCAGTATGTGGGATACACGGCGACTCCGTTCGCTAACGTCTTCATTGATGCCTCAGACGTTGATGACATCTACCCCAAGGACTTCATTTTCAGCCTGACTCCGCCCGACGCCTACATGGGAGGCCGATCCTTCCACGACCGTCATCTACTCCTTGCACCCGACGAGCCCAAGACCCCTGCAACGAGCAACCAAGCAGCGTATGTAAGAAACATATTCTCAACGCCGCACACCCTTGAGCTCAGGCAGCGTGAAATGCAAAGAGCCATGGATTCCTTTGTTCTCTCGGGAGCAATCAAGCTGTGGCGCCAGGCCCGAGGCAGTAAGGGCGACTTCAAGCACCACACGATGCTCTTCCATGAATCCGTCAAGCAATCCGAGCACAACGCTCTGGCGGACGAAATCCACCTGCTATGGAAGCGGGCAGACTATCTGGGCTTCGACGGATATGACCGAATGGCAGAACTATGGGCAAACGACTTTGCTGTGGTCATGCACGAGCTGACGCAGAGGACCGATTCTGAACTTCCCGATCCACGGACACACCAGATCCCTTCTTCCTTCGACGACGTCGCGGTATACCTCCCCGAAGTCGTGAAACGTGTCGAGGACGGCGTCCGCCCAATCGCGGTCGTAAACGGTGACAAAGACAGCGAATACACCCAGGCTGGGGCCGACTTCCAGAAAGGTCCGGTGTGGAAAATGCTGGTAGGCGGGGCAAAGCTCTCCCGTGGCTACACTATTGAAGGCCTCACAGTGACCTGGTACTCACGAAGAGCACTAGCAGCGGACACCCTGATGCAGATGGGCCGCTGGTTCGGGTACCGACCCGGCTACCGGGACCTAGTGCGGCTATACATCGGACGAAATGTCCCGGCCTCGGCCAGAAACCCTAAGCCATACGATCTTTATGAAGCCTTTGAATCGATGATCGGCGACGAGGAAGAGTTTCGGGACCAGCTCGAACAGTTCGCTGAACTGGATGAAAACGGACAGCCGCAGGTGCGCCCCATCGATATTCCGCCGCTCGTATCACAGAGCTTGCCTTGGCTTAGGCCAACCGCGCGCAGCCGCATGTACAACGCCCAGATCGTCCAGTACGCCAAGGGCGACCGCTTTAAGGACTTCTTCTATCTGCCGCCCCGGGATCCGAAGCAAAGCAAGAACCGCGAAAACCTGATAGCAATGGCCCCCGTGCTCAACCGTCTCACCGACATGGAAACGCTCCACTACACAACGGCCACCAAGAACCTCTCTTCCTACGCAGCCAAAACAGGTCTCGTGCCTGCACAAGTCGTTATCGATGCACTATCTCTATTTGAGTGGAGCAAACCGGGTCTCGCTGACGCGGACATTCAATTCGTCAAAGAAGCCATCAGCAAGGGAAGCATTACAAACTTCAAAGTTGTCATGGCAATTCCTTCAAGAGACCCACTGATCAGGATGATTGATCTCGATGAGACGGGGGCTACCCAGTTCCCCATCATCGAACGGAACAGGCGCGAACGCGGAGACTTTTCTGGGTCGTCTCGATGGACCCGACAGCCCCTTGAAGACGAATTCACCACGAAGAAGGAGGCGAACGATCCTTCCTCCCGCACAACGGGGGCCATCATACTCACCCTCGCCGCTGATCAATGGAACGGCCAAGCCGCATTCTCGGAGCCCACATCTCTGCCTGCCGACGTAGTAAATCCGGAGGACATAGCCACGCTCTTCTCGTGGGCCCTTCCCCACGCCGCTGCACCAAAGGGAAAGGCAGGCTTCAGCGTGCGAGCTCCCGACCGCCCTGACGCACTTACGATCGAGGTTTCATAGGCACCAGAGCAGACAACGCAAGGAGCGGACTCGGTGCTTTCCCGAGCCAGCTGCGGATCGTCGTAGGTGAGTTAGAGCGGCCCTTCGCAGATGAGCGTGGTTAGGGCTGTCTGGCCCGCAGTGGTCGGCTGGCTACAGCGCGCCATTGCGCGCAAGACCAAAGGGGCTCATCGCATTTGAGGGTGTAGCGGGGGTGGGCGCGTCGGTGGCCGGATAGAGGTCGAGGTCTTCCGATGATGGAAGTTCCTACACTGCGTATCCGGAAGACCTCGCCGTGTCCCACGCTACCTTCCTGCCTCCTGACCTGACTACGTTCTGCCGGCTCGATGAGCTTGGGCTCGAAGCCGCCGGGCAGCGTCTCGCCCCTGGCCGTGCGGTGCTGGAATGCCGGGCCGTTGATCCGGACGACTGGTGCCATTCGTGTGGTGGCCACGGCATCGCCCGCGGCACGGTCACACGGCCGCTCGCGCACGAACCGCTGGGGGTGGCGGCCGACGACGCTGCTGGTGAGGGTCCGCCGCTACAAGTGCACCGGGTGCGGCCGGGTGTGGCGGCAGGACATCTCCAAAGCCGCGCAGCCCCGGGCGAAGATCTCCCGCCGCGGGCTGCGGTGGGCGCTGGAGGGCATCGTGTGCCAGCACCTGACCGTCGCCCGCGTCGCAGAAGGCCTGGGCGTGTCCTGGCATACAGCGAACAGCGCGATCCTTGCCGAGGGCAAGCGGGTGTTGATCGAGGACCCGGCCCGGTTCAACGGGGTGGCCGTGCTCGGCGTCGACGAGCACGTCTGGCGGCACACCCGGCGCGGGGACAAGTACGTCACCGTGATCATCGACCTCACCCCGGTCCGTGACAGGACCGGCCCGGCACGGTTGCTGGACATGATCGAGGGCCGCTCGAAACAGGTCTTCAAGTCCTGGCTCGCCGAGCGGCCCAAGGTCTGGCGGGACGGGATCGAGGTCGTTGCGATGGACGGGGTCACCGGGTTCAAGACTGCGGCCGCCGAGGAGCTCCCGGACGCGGTCGAGGTCATGGATCCTTTCCACGTCGTCCGGCTTGCCGGCGATGCCCTGGACAGGTGCCGCCAGCGCGTTCAGCAGCAGACCATTGGTCACCGCGGACGGTCCGGGGACCCGCTCTACGCAGCCCGCCGGACCCTGCATACCGGGCACGATCTGCTCACCGAGAAGCAGAAGGACAGGCTGAAGGCCCTGTTCGTTGCGGACAACCATGCCGAGGTCGAAGCGACCTGGGGACTGCCCCGGATTTCGTTGACTCTCGGGGTTGAGTGTTGCTAGGCGGCTTTGAGGCCGGTATTGATTGTCTCAAACTCGACGGGCGTTAGCCGTCCGAGGCGCCGCTGGCGGCGTTTCCGGTGGTAGGTTTTCTCGATCCAGGTCACGATGGCCAAGCGAAGATCAGCCCGTGTGGACCAGCGGTGGCGATCCAGCACGTTCTTATGCAGGAGTGAAAAGAACGATTCCATGGCGGCATTGTCGGCACACGCGCCCACCCGCCCCATCGAGCCTTTCAGCCCGTTGCCCTTCAGCGCCCTGACGAAGGCGTTGGAACGGAATTGCGAACCACGGTCGCTATGGACCACGGTTCCTGCCGGCTCCCTGAGCGCTATCGCGTTGTGGAGTGCCGAGACGGCCAGAGACGCTTTCATCCGGGAATCGATGGAGTAGCCCACGATCCGGTTGGAATAGACGTCTTTGATGGCGCACAGGTAGAGCTTGCCCTCGTCGGTCCGGTGCTCGGTGATGTCCGTCAGCCACAGCCGATGGGTGCGGTCGCGGTGAAATCCCGCCGGACGTGGTCATCATGCACGGGCGGGCCGGCTTTGCGGGTCAGGCCGCGCTTCTTGGCAAAGACGGACCAGATCCGCTGGCTGCTGCACAGCCGTGCCATCCGGTTCTCGCCGGCGCTGAATCCCTGGTCTTCGAGCTCGTCGGCGATGAACCGGTACCCGAACGCCGGATCGTCCCGGTGAACGTCCAGGGCCGCGTTGATCAGGTGCGCATCAGACCAATCGCGCTCCGTGACCGGCGCCCCCTTCCATGCGTAGAAGGCCTGTTTGGAGAAACCCAGCACCCGGCAGGCCACCGCGACGGGAATCCCGTCCGCGGCAAGGTCAAGGACCAGCGGAAACCTCATTTTGGGGGCAGCTCCCGCGCGAGGAAGGCCTCCGCCCGGCGCAGGATCTCGTTCTCCTGTTCCAGCAGCCGGATCCGCTTCCTGGCATCCCTGAGCTCTGCGGCTTCCTTCTGCGTCACGCCGGGACGGGCGCCGTCCTCAATGTCGGCCTTCTTGAGCCAGTTATGCAGGGTTGCTTCGGAAATCCCAAAGTCTTTGGCGATCTGCGAGATCGGGGCTTCATGCTTGCGCGCCACCGCGACCACGTCACGGCGGAACCGAGCGGGGAAAGGCTTGGGCATATGAACATCCTTGCTGCAAGGACAGAATCCTCACAAGTCAGGAGTCAAGCAAACCCGGGGCAGTCCCCTGGGGCATCTACCAGCGCGTCATCGCCGCCTACCGCGACCCTGACGGCACCCGGGGCAAACAGCTCATGCAAGCGCTGATCGGCGCGATCAGTGCCGGCGTTCCCGCTGCGCTGACCGAGGTCATTACGCTGGGCCGGACGCTGGAACGCCGCGCAGGGGACGTGCTCGCGTACTTCGACCGGCCCGGCACCAGCAATGGGCCCACGGAAGCACTCAATGGCCGGCTCGAACACCTCCGCGGCTCCGCCCTCGGCTTCCGCAACCTAGCCAACTACATCGCCCGGTCGCTCCTTGAGACCGGCGGATTCAGACCGCGATTACACCCTCAAATGCGATGAGCCACCAAAGGTAGCCAAGGCGCTCCACACCATCGACGCCGCCCTGGAATATGTCGGGATCGGCCTCAATCCGCTGCTCAACGGCTCAGGCGAGCGAGGCACGTGGGATCCTTACCTGGACTCGAACAGGCCTTGGTACGGGTCGCCGAGTCTCCAGAACGTAACGCATCAATACGCCAGGGCTGCGGTGTGTCTGAACCGGAACGCCCTTAGGCGCGGATGCGAGCCCATCACGGCGACTTCTCCAGAGCTCTGCCTCTGGCCGCAATCCCGGTTTCATCACCCAGAAGACAGGGAATCTCGATATTCAATTTTGCTGTCGCGTCGCGCACAGATTGTGTCCCTGGAACAACTTCAACACTAAGCTAACTGTGTTGCGCGTCTGTCATCGAGGCTCCTCGATACGATTGCACCATGACTGCGTTCAAGGACCAACCGCCCCGGTGGTGTATCGACATCATCGACACGTTCCGTGGGCGCGACGCGCAGTCACCTCAGAGGATCGCTGCGTTGACGCAACGGTTGGCGGAGTCCGGAGAGATTTTAGAGAAGGATCGGGCGGCGGCCGATGTCGCGTCGACAGGAGGTCCAGCAAGCCTGACTACATTCGTCCCCCCGTTGATCCTTGCGTCGAACGGAATCCGGGTGCCGAAGATCGGGGTGCCTGGAAGGCCGGCGGGGGTGATTGACACACTCGGCACGCTACCAGGCTATAAGACGGCTCTCTCCCGGGCCGAGCTCCAGGATGCGATTCGAGCATCTGGCTTTGGGAATACCCTTTCAACCGGAGTTTTCGCGCCGGAGGATAGTGTTCTGTTCAGAGCGCGCCAGCAACTCGGCATGCAGAGCGTGCCCGCCCTAGTCATAGCAAGCCTGCTATCAAAGAAGTTGGCCGCGGGGCTTACACGCGTAATGTTCGACGTCCGCACGATGGTCGGCGGCAACTTCGGGCAGAACACCGCTGAGGCGCACGCCAACATCCAGCTCTTGAAAGAAACAGCGGCGCTGGTGGGCATCACCGCTCACTGTGTGGTAACAGATGGGCAAGTGCCGTCTCAACCAATGGTGGGGCGCGCCGAGGCGCTTCGGGGCCTCCTTGCCCTTCTTGACTACAGTGCGTCACCTTGGCTGGAGCGGCACTTCGTGAGCTGTACTGCGCTAACCGACTTTGCGCAAGCCAGATCAACTGATGAGCAGCCCGACCGAGAGAAGATGCGTGCCGTGCTAGACCTCCATCTTCAAGTCCAAGGAGCGAAGGGCCTCTCCGCGGCCGAGGAATATCTCGAGGAAGTCGAACGTACGCACCAGACCGCGCTTCTCTACGCCCCGGCAGGGGGGCACCTGTCGTGGGACATGGCCCAGCTGCGGGCAGCGGTTGTTTCCAATCAAAGCGCTGAGATCCCTGCCAATGGCAGGTTCCCTGATACGTGCGGCGTGGAGCTTTTCTGCGGCACTGGGGCTCGCGTGGATGCAGGTGATCCAGTCGCCCGGGTGCGTGGTAAGAACTCAGCAATTCTGCGGAAGGCACTCGAGGCTGTTGGGCTATCCCTGACAGTGACCGCGCCGAATCATAAGGTTAACGATGGGGGTTCAATCTGATGGAGTACATTTGCTTCTTTCACCCGCGAGTCAAGGGAACGGCTCCCGACCAGCTGTGCGGCGCGTGTAGTAGGCGTTTCGACTTTCCGAGCATGAATCCGCCCTCGGCAATTGCCGGGTTCGATGTTGAGCACGAACTCGGACGAGGCTTCTATGCAGTCGCCTACAGGGTGAGGCACCCGCGGACCGGCATTTCGTTCGTGATGAAGGTGACTCCCAAAGCGGTATATGAGCTTCCCGATCCGAATGACAAAACAGTCGGTGGTTACGGAAATCGGCGCGACTTCGAAAGCGAATGCCGTCTTCACGCTTCCCTTGAAGACATCCCCGAGATTGCGCGAATCGCCAACTGGGGTGAGGCTTGCGTCGATCTGGCAGGAACACCGCTTGATGTGTACTGGACCCAGATGGAACTCGTGCGAGGCGAAACCATAGAGCACTATTTCGCTCAAGGTAGCGTTTTGATGCCACGTGCGATCGCACAAGTTGCCGAGGATCTCTTGACCTTGAGCGACAAGCTAAAATCACAGAGCATATTTCATAACGACCTGCATGGCGGCAACGCGGTCATCGTTAATCTCCCACCGGAAAAGCACCGACGACGTGCCATCGATCCGGGGGTGGCGGTGAGGGTCTTCGATCTTGGCAGCGCGGCGAAAGACGATAAAGCGGACCTCAATTCGTCCCGGCTAGGTGATCTGGAGCAGATTTCCCTGCAGATTCACCGGCTGTTGGACCGTTTCGATCAGTCCGCTTCGTCGTCAGCAATCATCGCCAGTGATGTGAGGCTCTCTGCGCAATTGCGACGGGTGGCGCAGGCACATGCCCAAATCGACTGGGAATCGCGGCGCGTGACTGCAACAGACATGCTCGGGGAAGTGCGGCGTGCGTACGAGGTGGCGGTGCACCCGGAACAATACCGTCCGATCGAGTTCCAATCCATTCAAGATCACTACAATGCCCAGACACTCCCATCGGCGTTCGCAAGGACCTTGATCTATGACCCTGACGGGCAATGGACAAGGGCAATGACTTCCGCCGGGCCTCAACTTGTCGTCGGCATGCGCGGCTGCGGGAAGACAATGCTACTTCGTTCACTCGAGTGGTCGGCACACGCCGTGGTATCCCCGGAGGAAGATCGAGCTCAAGCCGTTGCGCGGATCTCGGATCAGAGTTACTTGGGTCTTTTCGTGTCTTGCGCACATCTACGCCGGGCTCCCCGGGAACGCGTTGGTGAAGGCGCCCTCCAGCGTCTCTATCTCGCTTATGCACGGGAAGCAATCAGAGCCGTGCAGACGTTCGATGTTCATGGTCTTGGCGACCTACGGCCGGAAGCGATTGACCGGTTCTGCGAACTCATATCTGCCACCGTTCCAACGTTCGAGCACGGTGAGCAGGCTGCTGCCCTCCCCCGCATCGAGCTCGAGCTTAGCAAAGCGATACAGCGTGACGTGCCCTACGACGTCCGGCGCGCCTTCGTTCCGCTAGAGGCCTTCACGGAGCTCGCAAAGGGCATCCGGTCGCTCATCGACATCTGGGCAGGCAAGACCGTCCTTTTTCTTCTCGACGATGTAAGCAAACGGTTCGTGAGCGAAGACGACCTCACGGATCTGCTGACACAGTTCTGCCTCAAGAGCGAGACATTCGGATTCAAGATCAGCACAGAGACGCAATCTCAAGTGCTTCATTCACCGAGCGGAGAAAGGGCGCTCGAAGGCCGCGATTACCAGGTCTTCCATCTTGGCGAACACGTCCTGGAGGCTCTGAAGGGAACGGCCGGTGGGCGATTCCTTGAGCAGATCCTGGATCGCCGCCAGCAGATTGTGAGCGGCAGCGCCGCGGTCCCTGCACGGAAGCGTCTGGGGAACCGGAGCCTGCGGAGCATTGCGGAGTCAATCAAGAACTCGGCCGGGCAGAGCGGGCATATGGACAGGTATCCGTACTACGGATTGAGCGCCCTCGCTGCCGTCTGCGTGGGCGACATCGGCGATGTCCTTCAGATCTTTCACAAGATGACACTCGGCACCCAACCCGGCAGTGTAATCAGCCAGCGACGGCAGCATGAGGTGCTCGTGTCCGAAAGTCGGTTGCGCCTCCTGTCACTGGTAAAGCTGGATGTAGATGACGCCTGGTATTTCAACCACAGCGCAGCGTTCGCAAACGCAAGCCACCGCGAACTCGAACAGAGAGAACGACTGCGCCAGTACTCCGACATCTTCGTCGAAGTCGATAGCAGCGACAATGCCGCATTTAGAAAGCTCATGAACCTCGTTGACAACGGTGTGTATGTCATCATCGGCTTTAGGCAAAGGTCAAAGGCGGTCGACGGAGCCCCGATCTACCAGTTCGCCCTTCGATTTCGAAAACTCTTCGGGCTGAACTTCCAAATACCATTGAGCAATAGGGATCGATTTGAACTAACGGGCGCTTCTGTCGCGGGATGGCTTGAGGAACCCCGTTCAGAGGGTCTCACACCACTCCCGGAGTCGGGGAGTGACAAAGGTAAAAGCTGGCTGCGTGACCTCAGTGAAGACGACGAGAACGACGAAGAATCGATTGATCCCCCAGTGGGCGATGATCAGACACAACTGGCGTTGTTCGATGAGGACCTCCTCATGCCCAACCCCCCTGCCGATCTGCCGCGGACAGCTCTCAAGGTCAGCATAGACGAGCTCCCCATTGGACCCGACACGCTTAGCTGGCAATCGGCCACCATAATCGCTGGCGTCGGATTCGAAGACCGCGCCGCCGGCTCTATAGGCGCGCTCAACATAGGTGGAGTCGCTCAGGTGAACCGATTCCTTCTAGTACGGTACGCAGATGAGGGAAATGCAGCTGACGTTGCTGCAGCCGTTGGGGCCCTTACAGACCAAATTGACTTCTTCGACGCCGATTCGCGTATTGATCCGAGCGAAGCTGTATGTGATGCAGTGAAATCGCTCCAGCCGGGACCCGTAATCCTAGATGTTTCGGCGCTCACAAAGCCCCTTATCTATTGCTTCACGAAAGAGCTGCTCAGCACGCGCCGCCAAGTATTCATTGTCCACAGCGCAGCGAAAACATACGATCCGCGACCAGAAGAATTGCAGCCCGTAATGGACCTCCTCGGGGAAGGAAAGTTCCCGGACGCACTCAAGCACCTCGATGCGATCACACCAGGGGAAGGAACCGAATTCGTCCCGCTATCCGTGGGTGAGCCATGGCTCGATGCTTCCCTCCGATCAATTCTTGTCGCGTTCGTCACTCTCAAGTACCGTAGGCTCGACTCGCTACTCGAGAGTATCGCAACAGACAAAATCATCGGCGTCAGGACCACCCATTCCAGCACGCCGAAGGGTATCGAGAGCAGGGCGGTGGGTTTGATCAGCGACTACCTGGTTGCGAGCCAGAATGGTGAACTCCGTTCGGTCAGCGCAATGGACGCCGCCGCCACTTATGATCTGCTTATGGAGTACTATGACCAGTACGTCCTCGACAATGCATATCGCATAGAGCTGGCCCTGACGGGCACCAAAATGCAGACGGTAGGCGCCGCAGCATTCGCCTCGGTTGCGAGAGTCGCGAATGTGCTATATTCCATCCCGCTAAATCGAGACACGTCTCGTTTCACGCATGGAACAGGACAGACGCGTCTCTTTGAACTCTCTACTCGGCTCGCGCACTGATTTGCTTGAATCGGTAGTTGTCAGAGCCCGAGTCTTGGAACCGCGGGGCGCTGCTCCAGCCGCCGCTTGATAACCGACGTTTCGTGTCCGTATGGCGGCCCTTCCGGGGTACGCCGCGAGCGACCGCTCAGTCGCGGGTTCGTGAGTAACAGTGTCAGTGCACCCCGCACTTCTCCAAGGCCGGGAAGCAGCTCGGGGCCGAGGACGAGCGCAACCTTTTCCCCAAGGCAATCCATCTTGTCGACGAGATTCGCCCCAAGGCTGTGATACTTGAAAATGTCCGGGGGCTGCTTGATGCCGTCTTCGACACGTACCGTCCGGACGTGCGACCGCTCGATGCATGCGCCTCTAACATGGGCCACTGCTTGACAACGGGCATCGTTGATAAGGACAAGGCGCAGTCGTGGTCGAGCGACTAATGTCCCCGGAGATGTTCAGCGGTTGGGGAGTGCGCACACTTGCTACCGATATGGGGCCTACCATCCGGCTAGCTACCACAACGGTTCGGTGTGGCCGCACGACAACGCGATCAACTAGGCGGAGGCTCAGCGGGTCTCCACGGCGTTGCTTGAAGCTGCGGAATTCTCGGACGAGCGACTTCCCGAATTGTTCTGCGGATTCAGTCGGGAGGAGTTCACCGAGCCCGTAGCTTATCCTACGGCGTGCTCACCGCAGGCCTGGGCAGCGACCGCACCGATCATGCTTGTTACAACGTTGATGCGATACGACCCGGACGTATCCCTGCGCGGAATATGGATGGATCCGGTACTCCCCGGAGTCCTATGGAGATCTGCACATCACCAACGCAACGATGGGCGACTCCCGAATCACTATCGACATTTCCGGGTCCGGATTTTCTGTCAAGGGATTGCCAGACGGAATGACAGCTCGCCGAGGTTACCTGCCATGGGTGGCAGATCTTATGGAACAGGGGCGGTCTCAGCAATAGGATATCCAGCTTGGGCTGCGGGCCCTAGAGGGTGTTGCACTGCTAGTGGCAGCGACGGTAGGCCATCTGAACGGCCACGAGCGCTGGAGGGTTAGCCGACTTCACGTCGAGGGCCGGATCCCGCTTGCCGCCCGCGCCCGCGAGACCAGCGTCAGTCTCCGCACACTTTAACACTGGCATCAGCTCGACCGCACTGGCGGCGCCAGCGCACTCAATCCCCATCCACGGGCCGACACAGACGTCTTACGAACCAACGGCGACGGCGCGTTCACGCTCTTTGGGGTTGTAGCCGCGCTTGGCGTGAGGAGAACGAGCAACCCGCAGTCCGTGCTTCTCCTCCAGCTCGCACCGACATCTTGGGCGCACTTAAACTCCTTGTGCTGGCTCCACCGGGTGCCGTCCTCGCGGACCATCGACACGCAAGGTGAATGTGGTCATTGCCCGACTTGCTGGACCCGTGGTGGATGGCAACCCACCGGCACCGCGGCTTCCCGTCGCTGCCGGTAAATCCCATCTTCTCCGCGAAAAGGTTGTTGCTGCTTCAGAGTCGATCATCAGCGAGCTGGACATTCCCAGGTCTGCCTTCGGTGCGGGGAAGGAGGGCAGTAAGCATGTCTTCCACGTCTCGCTGGGCCGTCCGGCCGGTGAGGGACAGCTCATCGACGAGACGCGGGGGAAATCGCCTATGATTGCTGCTTGGCGTGCCGGAGAAAAACCATTCGACTCTCGTCGGCGTGCTGGCTAGCTGTGGAACCGATGGACCCTCCGGCGGCCCCCCTCTTGGGGGTAGCTGCTGACAACTCCGGCGTCTTTCAGGCGTCTGAGAATCGTCAGGTGGGCTGAATCGTCCGGCAAGAGGGGGCGTTCCCTGCCAGGGTCGGCGATGAGGGGGTAGTCTCCGCCCATCCCGCGGAGGAGGTCGCGCATCTCCGGTTCCGTGAGGGCGGGAGAATGAGCCATCAGCCGCACCAAAGTGTTGTCCTCCACCCCAGACCGGGTGGCCAGTTGGATCTGCGGGTAGTCGAGCTGGATATCCTGATCCTGTTCCGCATATCGAGCAGCAGCGCGGACCCCTGTGCCGTCATCGCCCATTGCATACTCAGCAAGACTTTCGAGTACAGCGGCCTTCACGTTTGGCGAGATCCGGGCACTGGCGAAAAGCGAAGGCAGGTCGGCGGCGGGGAGTATCGCGGGGCTCATGTAATCAGCGAAATGCTCCGAGCCTTCGATCGCGGACTCACGAGTTGACCAGTCGAGCATTAATGCATTGGAGAATGCCGATGGTCCGTCGGCGATGACGCCTCGTTCAAGGAGATGGCCGATCAGTTCTCCTGATTCGGGCTGGATGTTTTCTGCCGGGACGTGAAGACCTGGATCGACAAGACTACTCGCGAGCCCTACGCGCAGCTCCGGATCCGAAAGGGCCTCCCGCGAAGCCAGCAGCGTGATGGCCAGAGCAATTCGCTTGGAGCCGTCTGTGCCGTCAACCGCGGCAATCGCCACATCTTTTCGAAGAAGGATCGCGAGCCCGGGACCGACTTCGCCCAGATTGTCGATACAGGCGGTGACGTTCTCGAAAGTTGCCGTGGTCCTGTGATCCCCGGCAAGGGCGTCCCAGGCCGCAGCAGGCACGGTCTTCAGGTCCGGAACGAAGCAGTCTTCCGCGGCACCTTGGATGACCGCTGCGAGAAGGTCCTGGTCTATCTGGGCCGCGTGAACGTCCTGAATGATCTGCGCGAATGCTTCCGGGTGAGAAACGGTCCGATCTCCGTCGTGAACGACTGCGAGGTACTGGTCGAGCTCCTCCAACACGTGTCGGTAGACGTTCTCTGCGGTTTCGCGGAGGCGGTCCAACGCAATGTCCTGACCTCCGGCGAGGAACCGGAGGTTCTCGGCAGTGATCCTGTAGCAACTTAGGTCGGCGGCGACCTCGAGCGCTGCAGGGCTCAGTGCCCTCAGTGATGGCAGTGCGGCTTCGCTCTCAGCGATCAGCGCCATGGCCTTTGCGGCGTCATCCTGTTTTTTGTCGGCGGTGAGGGAGGCGATTTCTGCGGCGTGATCTTCGAAGTAGGAGCGGACTGCTCCACCGAGGTTGTAGGTGAGGCCTGGGCTCCAGTTGCGCAGAGCTTCATCGATCAGGACGACGGTCAGCTCGCCTTCCTCGGCGACCAGCCATTCGAAGATCGCCGGCACGAGGGGCACTAGCCCCTCGATGAACTTTCGGCGCTGTTGTCCGTGGGCGAGGTATTCGCTACCAAAGGCTTTTTCGGCCTCTCCCCAGGCGCCCATTTGGCCGAACAGATGCTTGACGAGCTTTGGCTTATTCTCGAGAAGGTGGTCCATGACGGAGCAGTTATACATGCTCGGATCGCGGAGGACCCCCTCTCCCTTCTCGGCGATGATGGCATCCACATCATCTCCGAGAAGGACATATACAGGGTCGGCCTGTCCTTTGTCGATGTGCTGGACGATGTAGTTCTGAGCATCGAGGCGTAGGTGCTTGCCGTAGTAGACCGAGACATAGAGGGCGAAGTAGTCGTTGATGTAGCCGTTGGCGACGAGCTGGCGGGCGAGTTCTGATCCGAGCAGCCGCTTGCTGATGCCGCGGAAGGTCTCCCCTTCATTCGAACGGGCGGGAAGAGTAAACTCTGGTCGCGCTGCGAGCTCCTGCCACGTGTTGTGGCGGAGGAAGTCAGTTCGTTGAATCGCATCATCTTTGATGCGATTCAACTCGGTCCGGTCCGCTTCGTTCCAGGCTTCAGGGACGATCTCGATCCCGAGGAAGGAGGAGAGTTGTTCGAAGGGCACGGAGTATGCGGGGTAGCCAGGGTTGAATTGGATCCCCACCGGGCCGCGTTCGGTGATCAGTCTTGTCCATGTTGATCCGTCACGGATGCCGGCGCTGTCTACTACGACTCCACCCATCAAGACCGTCGCCCGCGCCTCCCCGTTCGGGTGGCGCCGGCCCAACACTTGGGCGAGCTGTTCCAGTCGCTCGCCCAACTGTTCGCTCCGAGCAGCAATGGCGTTGAGGGTTTCCAGCCGTGAAGCGGCGTCGCGGGCCGTGCTCGTCTCGTGCGCGATGTTCTCCCTGACCAGCTTCCGCCATTCCCCGTGCAGCATATCGAGTTGACTATCGCCGAAGCGGATCTTCTCGAAATCGGCCATGTGGACGTTCTTATACACGATCATGGAAAAGAGTCGATCCGCGTCGAGACCGCTGAGGCGCTTGTCCTCAGTGGAGCTCAGGAGCTTGCTGGCGAACACGTCGTATTCGTTGCGCATATTGTGGATGAGGCGCATATCTGCAACGTGCCGCGCAGCCAGGTTGATTAGGTCTCGGGAGACGCCGGTGCCCTTCATGTCATCTGCCATGAGGTCGCGGGCATTTCGGTGGGTGATGAACGGTACAACGGGTACGACCAGGTCGAAAAACTTCGTCCGGTTGGCCCGCTCGATTTCTTCCCTCGCTTCGTCCGCTTGACCTTCGTCCCCGGAGCTTTCACCGATCTTCTCGAAGACACTGTCCCGCAAAGCGTAGATGAACTTCAGCGGCCGCCGGCGTTTGACCTGCTTTGCGCCGTTAAGGAGAGTGTTCAGCGCCTTGAGTGCTTCGAAGATATGCACATCGTTGAACCTGTCGATGTCCTCGAAGACCACGATGTCTCGCTTGCTCACCTCGAAGTAATAGACGATCTCATCGAGGTACTGGTCAAAATAGCTGGATGATTGAGACGACAGAGAGACCGTGGCCGGCCCTGCGGTGAACTTATCGAGGAACACCCTGTTGTGGGTGAGCCAACGGATGACTACCACCGACCCGGACAGGAGGAGGAAGAGCATGCCATGGGCGAGCCACAGCAGGGCAGTGTCGGCGCCCGCTATTGTCATGAACGGTTTGTCGAGGCCGGTCAGGAACAGCACACCCAGAGCAAGTAACCCGACCGTCAGCCCGAACACTACTTGCCGTCCCCACTGGAAACGGGTGATACGGCGGAATCTCGACCCCCGGGTCCTGGACGGATCCTCCTTGTAGAGGATCTGCTTCACGATCTCCTTCTCGATCCGATTTGTCGGCGTTGCGTCCGCTGTTTTCGCAGCATCAGCCGCCGGCGCTCCAGCGGGTTCGTTACCGGGCTCCTTGACAGGTACCTTGCCAACCGTGGAGAACGAAAGTTCGACAACCCGTTTCGGGTATTTTCTGGCAATCTCTCCCAAGATGCTGCTCTTTCCAGTACCGTATGGGCCGGTCAAAGCGATGTTCCGCACCGCGGGCATTTTCTCGATCGCATCGACCAGCAGATCGACATACAGCTTGTGCTGGTCCTCAAACTCCGGAGCTAGACTCCGCAGTGCTAGCGTCCCATCCGCAAAGGTTTCACGATTCAATTAAATTCCTTCCCCATTCATGGCTGATGCTACCCGGGGGTCACGACATACAGCATGAAGAAGTGGCGGACGAGCGGACACGGATCAGGACGGATCGAATGTCTTGCTGCAGGACATTGGCGCCCACGAGTTCCTGCATGCGCTGACGAGCTCGGTCCAAAGCTGTCGTTCCTTTACCGCAGCGCCGTCAGGCTCAGCTCGGGCCGCACGCTTTCGGCACGTTCAGCCATCCGCGCGGATCGCCACCCTCGACGAATACGACCGCGAACTCATCACCGAGCGGGTCAACGCTGGCGTCGGGCAGTGAAACAGATCGGCCCGCCCTGTGGCCGGCGAGCCTCCGATCCGCTGGTCATCGCGGACAAACTGGCTATCGCGCAGGCCGCTCCGCTCGGATCCAGTTGTACGCCCGCTAGACCATTTCAGTCTTGCCCGCATCCCGATAAAGGCCGGTTATGTCCGTCCTTGACGCACCGTCAAGGGTGGGCCGAAGGCCCATCACGCAGTGACGCGGACGCGCCCTTGACTGAGCGGCGTGGACGGCGAGCATGAGAGGCCGGGATGCGATCCCAACCCAAGGAGGTCTGTTCATACAGCTAAACGTCGATGACGCGCGTACGCGGGGACGCCGTTCATGGTGGTGGTCTCCCAACCGGGCATCTATGTCCGCATCAATGGCGCGCCCATCGGGTCGGCCGCGAGCGGTGCCGACTAGATGTACTCAGCCAGTAGGTTGGTTGCACCTGCTGATGGGTGGTTTGCCTCCGAGGCTGCCGTGTGGCCGGTGGTTGTTGTAGAAGTTTAGCCATGGCTGCAGAGCATCCGTGCGCGCTTGGTTGGACGTGAAGGGTTGCCGGTAGGCCCAGCCTTCCTGCAGGGTTCGGTTGAAGCGTTCGGCTTTGCCGTTTTGCCAGGGGTGGCGGGGTTTGATCAGGATGTGCTTCGCCCCCAGTGCGGCCAGCGCCTCCTGGAAGTCGCGGGAGAGCCGGTAGGCAAATGCGTTGTCAGTCATGACCCGTTTCACCGGTGCTCCCTGGGCTGCCATGGCCGTCGCGGCCCGGGTGAGGAATCCGGCGCAGGTAGGGCCTTTCTCATCCGGCAGGACCTCGGCGTAGGCGAAGCGGGTGTAGTCATCCACGGCGACATGGACGTAGTCAAAACCAAGCTTCTGGTCTGAGGAGCGGTGGTTGGCCGGGCTTTGGGACGGGTCGGCCCGCCAGCCCCCGCCGTCCGGGATCCTGCCTAGTTTCTTGACGTCGATGTGGATCATGTCGCCGGGAGCGTCTCGTTCGTAGCGGCGGTCGGTGGCCCGGGAAGCCCGAATCCGTTCCCCGGTCACCGGGTCCAGGTCCCACAACCTGGGCATGGCCGCCCTGGCCAAAATCCGGGAGACCGTCCTGGCGCTCGTGCCGCAGCGCAAGGCCAGGCCCGTTGGCCCTTCACGGCGTTCCACGCGCTGGATAAGGACATCGGCAACGACTTTCGCTGAGGTGGCGTGGGGGCACGACCTGGGACGAGAGCTGCGGTCCTCGAGTCCGTCCCAGCCGTGGGTCCGGTACCTGCTGATCCAACGGTGCGCGCAGGTCCTCGAGATGCCCATTTCCTTGGCCACATGGGCCACTGGACGGCCGGCGAGGACGCGCTCGATGATGATCCGCCTACCGTTGGGAGTCAGGCGGGCATTACGGTGGGACATGAAGACCTCTTAGTCGTTGGCTGTGTGTGGTAACCACCAACCTAAGAGGTCTTCACCTATTCACGATGTAACCAACGTCCTGACTCAGTACAACTAGACGCTAGGGATTACCTGGCCCGTCTGAGAGCGTGTCTGTGCGTCGAGCCATGCCTCTACATCGCTGGCGCGATAGCGGACGCCGCTGCCCAATTTCACGAACTTAGGGCCCATCCCTCTATAGCGCCATTGCGCCAACGCGGGCGCCGTCTTGTGAAGCTTGGCTGCCAGCTCTGCCGGGGTCAGCAGTTCCGATTCCATGAAGCCTCATTCCTTCCGTGAACGCCTCGTCATATTAGATGCAAAGTGGCTAATTAAGCTTGTTGTCTATATGGCGTGTATCGTTTCTTATATGGTACATAGCGGAGAGCGGCTGCGAGGACATGACATTGGTCCAACCGGCAAGACCGTCGCTCGGAACCTGAGGCGTTTGCGGGGGAATGTCACTCTGCGGGAGCTTCAGCAAAGGCTTAGGGGCGTCGGGCACGAAATTTCCGCGAGCGGAATACAGAAGATCGAGGCCGGCGTTAGGCGGGTTGATGTTGATGATCTCGTGGCCCTGGCGGTAGTCCTGGGCGTGAACCCAAATGCACTGTTGTTTCCCAAGTCGCTCGACGAGCCGGTGGCCGTCACCGGAGCTGATCCGGCTGACCTGGTACGGGTTTGGGAATGGGCGGATGGCATAACGCCGATCGAAGGCGACGTGGGCAGTGATGACTACGTACGGGGGCTGCGCCCCGACTTCATCCCGGCAGGGAATACGAAAATTGGTCCCGTGACATTCGAAGACCTCAATTTACGAGTGGACGAGCTCAGCGCGATCATCAAGACTCTGGTTGATCAGAACGCAGCGAAAGAACAATCCGGCGATGGCAACGATTGAACCCTATGAGACACGGGCCGGGCGCCGGTATCAGGTTCGCTACCGGAAACCCGACCGGGTACAGACCAAGAAACGTGGATTCAGGACAAAGAGGGATGCCGAGCTCTTCCTCGCCAGCGTTGAGGTATCCAAGGCCCGCGGGGAGTTCATAGATGCGGCAGCCGCAAAGGCCCTGATCGGTCCGCTTGGGGAAGCGTGGTTGTCGCGACAGACTCATTTGAAGCCATCTTCATTGCGCCCGGTGGAGTCGGCTTGGCGTAATCATGTGCTGCCGGTGTGGGGCGGTACGGCAGTCTCTGATATCCGAAAGACAGATGTGCAGCAGTGGGTCTCAGGCTTGACGAAGGGGGATCAGAGCGCTATCCCGCCCCGGAAACCGAAGGGGGCAACGCTTGTAATCCGCGCTTACGGAGTCTTGGCGGCCATTCTGGATGACGCCGTGAGCGACCGTCGAACATTGAGTAATCCAGCACGGGGCGTAACCTTGCCGCGCAAGATCAAGAAGCCGCACGTCTACCTGAGTCACGAGCAAGTGCATGCACTCGCCGCAGCCAGTAAATATCCGACTCTGGTTCTCGTGCTTGCCTACTGCGGGTTGCGATGGGGTGAGGCGACTGGACTGCGAGTCAAACATCTGGACATGTTGCGGCGGCGATTCGTGATCGAAGAAAACGCGGTCCAGGTCGGTTCGATCATCGAAGTAGGTACGCCCAAGAACCACAAGAAACGAACCGTGCCGTTCCCGCGATTCCTCGCTGAGCCCCTGGCCCAGCAGTGTGAGAACAAGGACAGAAATGATCTCGTGTTTCCCGGCGAGAATGGCCATCACCTCCGCCTCGCACGCGTGCACGATGACAACATGAGCTGGTTCGCAGGGGCCGTGAAGAGAGCAGGGGTGCCACGAATCACATCTCACGACCTCCGGCATCAGCCGCGAGCTTTGCTGTATCAGCCGGCGCGAACGTCAAAGCGGTGCAAAGAATGCTCGGTCACAGCTCGGCGGCCATGACCCTGGACATCTACGCGGACCTGTTCGACGGGGATCTGGACAGCGTTTCGGACGCCCTGGACCATGCAGTGTCCCTGGCGAATGTGGGCAAAATGTGCCCAAAACCCTGATTCCGGCAAAGCAAAAGGCCCCCGATCCCTTGTAAACAAAGGGAAGCAGGGGCCTTTCAAGTGGCGGTGACGGTGGGATTTGAACCCACGTTGGCTTTTACACCAAACAACATTTCGAGTGTTGCACCTTCGGCCGCTCGGACACGTCACCAACTGAAATAGGGTACCGGAGTAGGGGCCCGTTCCCCAAAACGGTCGGGTGGCAGACGCCTTATAAGTAGGCTTCCCTTCCGCAATCGCAGTTGCCGGGCTAGATTCGCAAACACGATGACTTTCACACGGCAAGCGAACGCGGACACACATGCGGCATTGGCCTACTGGACGGTTGGCCCCTGCCGAGGTGAACTGCGGAGCGAGGAGCTCCCTGCACCGAGAGAAGGCGAGGCTTTGGTCCGGGCCCTGTGCTCCGGGGTCAGCCGGGGCACCGAACTTGTGGTCCATGGAGCCCGCGTTCCTCCGCGTATTGCCAAGGAGATGCGCGCACCCCATCAAAGCGGCGATTTCCCATCCCCGGTCAAGTTCGGCTATTTGTCGGTCGGCATTGTCGAAGAGGGCCCCCGAGACTGGATCGGCCAGAAGGTCTTCTGCCTGCACCCGCATCAGGACCGCTACGTCGTGCCGCTCACATCGCTCACCCGAATTCCCGTCGGCGTGCCGGCACGCCGCGCTGTGCTCACCGGCATCGCCGAGATCGCCCTCAACGCCCTCTGGGAAGCCGGGCCCCGCCTCGGTGACAGGATCGCCGTCGTCGGCGCCGGCCTGGTGGGCGGGATGACCGCGGCGCTCCTGCGCGGCTTCCCGCTGGAGCGCTTGCAACTGGTGGAGACGGATCCGGGGAAGCGCGGGTTCGTGGAATCCCTGGGCGTGGACTTCGTGCTGCCGGGCGAAGCGAGCCAAGACTGCGACATTGTGTTCCATTGCTCGGCCACGGACGAAGGTCTGGCCCGTAGTTTGGAGCTGGCGGGCGACGAAGGCGAGATCATCGAGATGTCCTGGTACGGGGACCGGCCGGTTTCCCTGCCATTGGGCGAGGACTTCCATGCCCGGCGGCTATCCATCCGCGCCAGCCAGGTGGGGGTGGTTGCGCGTTCGCGCAGGCACCGTAGGACCACAAGCGAGCGGCTCGAGTTGGCAGTCTCCTTGCTGCGGGACCCCGTGTTCGACGCCTTCCTCACAGGGGAATCGCCGTTCGAGGAGCTACCCGCGGTCTTCGATGGCTTGGAGAATGGCGAATTGGACGATCTTTGCCGTGTTATCAACTACCCCCCGACCCGCGAAGGAAACCAGGACTAACGATGTTCAGCCTCACCGTGCGCAGGCACTTCATGATTGCCCACAGCCTTCCGCGGGAGTCGTTCGGCCCGGCCCAGGGACTCCACGGAGCCACCCTCGTGGCAGAGGTGACGTTCCGTCGGGCGGAGTTGAACGACGACGCCATCGTCCTGGACATCGGAGCTGCCGGAACCCTCCTGGACGATGTGCTTGAGCGGCTGAATTACAAGAACCTTGACGAGCATCCCGACTTCGAAGGGCAGCTCACGACGACGGAAGTACTGGCCTGCTTCATCGCCGAGGCGGTCGCCGCAAAAGTCCGCGAGAGCGACGACGGCGGTGCGCTCGCCGGCGTCGATGTCCTTCTCCGCGAACATCCCGACGCGTGGGCAGGCTATTCCCTGGCTTTCGAACGGTAGTTCCTCCGCACGATCTAACCCAGCGATAAATGGCGGCCAAACAGTGCAGAATGGGGCCATGACGTCCGCCGTGCTTTCCACACAAACGCTCACCCCGGAACTGCTCCGCGCCTGGGCCTGGCATAGGCAGGGACTCGACGGCTCACTCGCCGGCAAGTCCTCCGAAGAAGTCCTGGACCACGCCGGCTGGGCCCGATCCGTGGGCGGCGCCAACCCGTACCTGACGCTCTTCGCCCGCGCCGGGATCGGGCGCGAAGAAGCGGACCAGGACGTAGCGGACTTGAAAATCCACGAACTCCCCACGGCCCGCGGATGCACCTATGTCCTCGGTCGGAACGATTTCGCCTGGGGTCTGCAAGTGGGCCGGGAAGCCGCGGTGGCGCCCTTCAGGGTCCTGGCACGGCTCGGCGTCGAACGCGGTGAGATCACCCTGCTCGAAGAGCAAGTGCTGCACACCCTCACCGAGTCCAGCGACCCCATGGACCCCAAACAGCTCAAGGACGAGCTCGGCGAATCCGTCCGAAGCCTCGGCGAAGAAGGCAAGAAAAAGGGTGCGGCAACCACCCTGCCCACCGCTTTAGGCCTCCTGCAAGCCGATGGCCGCATCCGCCGCGTCCCCGTCAACGGCCGTCTCGACCAGCAGCGCTACGCCTACACCTCTTGGGCGCTGCCGCCCAGCACCATCGACGACGACGCCGCCCGCACACGCTTGATCGAACGGTATCTGCGGTGGACCGGCGGTGCGACGTTCAAGCAGAGCCAATGGTTCACGGGCTTCACGGTCGCCCAGAGCAAGGCAGCGTTGACCGCCGTCGACGCCGTCGAAGTGACCACGGCGGCCGGCGAGCCGCTGTGGATGCTGCCCGACGACGTCGAACGCCTTTCCGCATTCAAGGCACCGCAGGAGGAACAGATTCACCTCTTGGCCGGGACGGACTCCCTGGTGCTGTTGCGCCGGAACTCCGCCGACATGCTGGCCGATGAGGACCGCGGCAGGAAAGTCTTGGACACGACGCTCGCGTTGCAGGCAGACCTGTCGGACCACCCGATCCTGGATCGGGGGCGGATCATCGGTCTGTGGCAATACGATCCGGGCAAGGAACGGATCGCAGCTTGGACCTTCGCCAAGCCAAGCGCTGCCGTCACACAGCGGATCCGTGAGGTGGAGGCCTGGATCCGCGAGGACCTGGGTGATTTCCGCTCGTTCAGCCTGGATTCGCCGGCGTCACGGCAGAAACGCATCGATGCCCTGGACGAGGCGAACGCGGGCTAGGCCTCCCTAGGGTTCAGCCCACATCGAAGCCGGAGAACTCCCCGGTGGCCGGAGTGAAAACCGCATCCACGTGCCTCACCCGGCCGGGGGCGTTGCGGGACTGCAGCCATCCCAGCAAGGAGTCGACGGCGTCACGGTCACCCTCTGCGATCACCTGCACCGAGCCGTCCATGAGGTTGCTCGCTTCACCTGTCAGCCCGAGCCGCCGGGCTTGGTGCAGCGTCGAGTAGCGGAATCCCACGCCTTGGACGCGACCAGTCACCGTGGCCGTGACGCGTACTAGCGAATTCATGCGGAACCCGATCCATACGGACGCGTGATCGCTTCGAGGAAATGCCCGTCCGGATCCGCGAAATAGACGCCGCGGCCGCCGTCGTTGTGGTTGATCTGTTGCGGGCGGGTCCGCGCCGGGTCCGCCCAGTAGGAGACGCCCCCGGCCTGGATCCGGGCGAAGATTCCGTCGAAGTCCTCCTCGCTGACCAAGAAAGCGTAGTGCTGCGGGGAGATGGGCCGGTCCGCCGTGGCAAAATCGAGCGCCACTCCATGGTCAAGGGACACAGTCATGAAGGACCACATGGGCTCAGGTTCCGGCAGTCCGAGCACCTTGGCCAGGAACTCCGCCGAGCGGCGCTTGTCCGTTGCATAGACGATGGTGTGGTTGAAAGAGACCGTCATGGTGACCTCCGTGGGGTGTGCTTTCTGAGACCATCTGACGTCCAACACCCCGCGATTTCAAGAGCTACGGAGCGCCGGCTAGGTCCGTGGCCGTGCCGGGGTCGCGCCGGGAAGCGGCCGGGCGGCGATCGCCGCGAGGTCGCGCGCGGGACCGGCAGGCGGGATCCTTCCGCCCAGCCAGACGGCCGTCAGCGTGCGGCGCAACAACACCCCGCGCACCGGTACGACGACCAAGCGCTGAAGGGTGACGTCGTCCCGTACCGCCAGCGCACTCAGTACGGCAGGCGCCGTTCCGGCGGCCACCGCGGAACGAACGGCCGCCGTCGTCGGCAGCTCCACCAAGGGAGGGGCCGACGGCGGTGCCCCGGCCGCCGTAAGTACATGCTCCAAAGCGTCCCTCGTCCCGCTGCCGTGTTCCCTGGTGACCAGCCCGGTACCGGCCAGTTCGACGGCGGTCACAGCTGTTTTTCGCCTGGCCCATGGATGGTGCGGCGAAACTACCAGGACCAACTCGTCCTCTTGGACGCTGGCCGTGCTGAGGCCTGGCGGCAGATGCGGACTTTCGATGAACGCGATATCGGCGTCGCCGGAACGGACGTGGGCCGCTGCGGTCTCGCTGTTGGATACCGTCAGTTCAACGACGGTGGGTGTGGAGCCGGCGCCCTCCTGTTGTCGCCGCAAGGCAACCAGCCAGTGGGGCAGGAGGTGCTCGGCGATGGTCTGGCTCGCTGCGACGCGCAGCTGGCGGAGACTGTCCGAGCGGATCGAGGCGATTCCGGCGTCGAGACGTTCTGCGGCGGCGAGAACCTCGGCCGCCCAGCCGGCCACCAAGACGCCGGATTCTGTGAGCGTGGAGCCGCGGGGCGTGCGGTTCAGCAACGCGGCGCCGATCTGCGCCTCGAGGGCCCGCATGCGCGAAGAGACCGCCTGTTGGGAAAGCCCCAGCTGCTTTCCGGCCGCCGAGAGGCTCCCCAGTTCGTGCACCGTGGCGAGCATTTCGAGGGCCGACAGCTCGGGGACACTGGGGCTGAGCACAGCTTCCCTCCTGGGGCATTGACCATTCAGAATTGACCGTTCAGATACAAGTGCGGCTTGTACCCTGCCAAGTCTATGCCCACTACTGCGGGGGACCGGGAACCGGAAACATGGATGACATGGGAAAACCTTCTGAGCTCTTCGCCAACCTGACGCCGAACTGGTTTGCCAGCATCATGGGCACCGGAATTGTCGCCACTGCAGCCGTAACCCTGCCTGTGCAGATCCCCGGTTTGCGCGTTGCGGCAACGGTCATATGGGGCGTGGTCTTTCTCCTCTTGATCCTCCTGACGGCCGCCACCGTGGTGCACTGGGTCCGGCACCGCGAAACGGCACGCAAACACCACAACAACCCCGTCATGGCGCACTTCTACGGAGCACCGCCCATGGCCATGCTCACCATCGGCGCTGCCACCTTGTTGCTGGGCAAGGACGTAATCGGCGAGCGGCTGGCTCTGGGCATCGATGCCGGACTGTGGGCGCTCGGCACCGTTCTTGGGCTGGCATGCGCTGTTGCCGTGCCGTACCTGCAGTTCACTCGGCACAACGTCACTGCGGCGGACGCCTTCGGCGGCTGGCTGATGCCGGTGGTTCCTCCCATGGTCTCGGCGTCCACCGGGGCTTTGCTGCTGCCGTACATTCCTTCGGGGCAACTGCGGTTGACGATGCTCATGGCCTGCTATGCGATGTTCGGCCTCAGCCTCATGGCCTCGCTGATCATCATTCCCTTGATTTGGTACCGGCTGGCCGTCCACAAGAACCTGGCGCCCTCCGCCGTTCCTACCCTGTGGATCGTCTTGGGACCGCTGGGCCAGTCCATCACCGCTGCGAACCTGCTGGGCTCCAATGCGCACTTGGCGGCATCCGGGCCACTGGGATCGGCCCTGGAAGTGTTCGGGGTCCTCTACGGGGTGCCTGTTTTGGGATTCGCCCTGATGTGGGCGGCCCTTGCAACGGTCATCACGGTGCGGACCGCGCGTAGGGGCCTGCCGTTCTCCTTGGCCTGGTGGTCCTTCACCTTCCCGATTGGGACGTGCGTCACGGGCTTGAACGGACTCGCTGCGCACACCCATCTGGCCGTCTTTGAGGCGATGGCCGTCGGGGGCTACGCGTTGTTGCTTGCCGCTTGGGCCGTGGTCGCCGCGAGGACGTTCCACGGAAGTTTCGTCAAAGGGGTTCTCTTCCAGGCGCCGCTCGGTGCGACTTCTTCCGGTGCGAATGTTTCGGGTGCGGCCGCCGCGGCCTAGATGTACTGAGTCAGGACGTTGGTTACATCGTGAATAGGTGAAGACCTCTTAGGTTGGTGGTTACCACACACAGCCAACGACTAAGAGGTCTTCATGTCCCACCGTAATGCCCGCCTGACTCCCAACGGTAGGCGGATCATCATCGAGCGCGTCCTCGCCGGCCGTCCAGTGGCCCATGTGGCCAAGGAAATGGGCATCTCGAGGACCTGCGCGCACCGTTGGATCAGCAGGTACCGGACCCACGGCTGGGACGGACTCGAGGACCGCAGCTCTCGTCCCAGGTCGTGCCCCCACGCCACCTCAGCGAAAGTCGTTGCCGATGTCCTTATCCAGCGCGTGGAACGCCGTGAAGGGCCAACGGGCCTGGCCTTGCGCTGCGGCACGAGCGCCAGGACGGTCTCCCGGATTTTGGCCAGGGCGGCCATGCCCAGGTTGTGGGACCTGGACCCGGTGACCGGGGAACGGATTCGGGCTTCCCGGGCCACCGACCGCCGCTACGAACGAGACGCTCCCGGCGACATGATCCACATCGACGTCAAGAAACTAGGCAGGATCCCGGACGGCGGGGGCTGGCGGGCCGACCCGTCCCAAAGCCCGGCCAACCACCGCTCCTCAGACCAGAAGCTTGGTTTTGACTACGTCCATGTCGCCGTGGATGACTACACCCGCTTCGCCTACGCCGAGGTCCTGCCGGATGAGAAAGGCCCTACCTGCGCCGGATTCCTCACCCGGGCCGCGACGGCCATGGCAGCCCAGGGAGCACCGGTGAAACGGGTCATGACTGACAACGCATTTGCCTACCGGCTCTCCCGCGACTTCCAGGAGGCGCTGGCCGCACTGGGGGCGAAGCACATCCTGATCAAACCCCGCCACCCCTGGCAAAACGGCAAAGCCGAACGCTTCAACCGAACCCTGCAGGAAGGCTGGGCCTACCGGCAACCCTTCACGTCCAACCAAGCGCGCACGGATGCTCTGCAGCCATGGCTAAACTTCTACAACAACCACCGGCCACACGGCAGCCTCGGAGGCAAACCACCCATCAGCAGGTGCAACCAACCTACTGGCTGAGTACACCTAGACGGCTGCTACTTTCGGTGGGCCGCGAAGAAGTCGCGCAGCAACTCGGAACATTCCTCCTCGCGTACGCCTGGATAGACCTCCACCCAGTGGTTGAGCCGGCGTTCCCGCAGGATGTCGAACACCGATCCGGCGGCACCGGCCTTTTCATCCCAGGCGCCGAACACCACCCGGGGAATCCGGGCCAGCACGATGGCTCCGGCGCACATCGCGCACGGCTCCAATGTCACCACCAACGTGCAGTCCTCCAGCCGCCAACCGTCTCCACCTTCGCCGAGTTCAAGGGCGTGGCGCTGCAGCGCAGCAGCCGCCTCACGGATGGCGACGATCTCCGCGTGCGCCGTCGGGTCGCCGAGCGCTTCCCGTTCGTTCCGGCCGGCACCCAGCACACCGCCGTCGGGCCCTAGAACAACAGCACCGATCGGGACATCCTCCGTGTCGAGGGCACGGCGGGCCTCGACCAAGGCCAGGCCCATCCAGGCCGCATGCTCTGCGTGATAAGGCTCGTTGGTGCTCATGCCTCAATGATAGTTTTGGAGTCATGCGCACACTCGTCGTGGACCACCCGCTGGTCGCTCACAAGCTCACCGTTCTGCGGGACAAGAACACTCCTTCACCGGTCTTCCGGCAACTCACCGAAGAACTCGTCACCCTCCTGGCCTACGAGGCTACCCGCGAGGTCAGGACCGAGCCGGTTGAAATCGAAACTCCCGTCACCAAGGCGATCGGTACCGCCTTCACCAAGCCCACGCCCCTGGTGGTCCCCATCCTGCGCGCAGGCCTCGGCATGCTGGAGGGCATGACCAAGCTGGTTCCCACCGCCGAAGTGGGCTTCCTGGGCATGGCCCGCGACGAAGAAACCCTGGACATCATCACCTACGCCGAGCGCCTGCCCGAGGACCTCACCGGCCGCCAGATCTTCGTCCTGGACCCCATGCTTGCCACCGGCGGCACCCTTCGCGAGGCCATCAAGTTCCTCTTCAAACGCGGTGCCTCGGACGTGACGTGCATCTGCCTGCTCGCCGCCCCGGAGGGCCTGGCCAAGCTGGAAGAAGAGCTTTCCGAAGCCAACGTCAAGATCGTCCTCGCCTCGATCGACGAGAAACTCAACGAGAAGGCCTACATCGTGCCGGGCCTGGGCGACGCGGGAGACCGCCTGTACGGCGTGGCGGGCTAACCTCGTCAACGCGGGGTCACTTACGGCCCAATTCGAGCAGCAACATGGGCCGTAAGTGACCCCGCGTTGTGCACCGCCCCTACCGGTTTCCGGGCTCCGCGGATAGCCTTTGGCGCATGGACTGGAAACTTGAACTTGTGTTTGTCCCTGTGTCCGATGTGGACCGCGCCAAGGATTTCTACGTCAACAAGGTGGGCTTCAACGCCGATTACGACGAGCGGCCCATGGACGGCATCCGCTTTGTCCAATTGACGCCACCGGGCTCGGCCTGCTCCATCTGCATCGGGGAGGGCCTCAACGACGCACCTCCAGGCACTGCCCCGAGCCTGCAGATGGTGGTGGGGGACATCCATGAGGCCCACAGCCAGCTCAAGGCCAATGGCGTGGACGTCAGCGACATCGATGTCCAGGACTGGGGTCACTTCGTCTACTTCGCCGATCCGGACGGCAACAAATGGGCCGTCCAATACATCCCGCACCGGCCCAACGGTTAGGACTCACACTGTAAGAGTTGGGCAGCGGAGCCGCAGGGCAGGCAGGATGGATGCATGAACTTTTCTGCTGAAGCCGTGAAAACCCTGGCTGTCCGGGCAGTCCTCTTCGATATGGACGGCACCCTGGTGGATTCCACCGCGATCGTGGAGCAAGTATGGAGCGAATTCGCGGGCCGGTATGGCCTGGACATCGAAGAGATCCTGCGGACTTCGCACGGGATCCAGGCCAAGGACACGGTGCGTCGCTTCGCCCCAGAGGGCGCTGACCTCGATGCGCTCGCCGAGGAACTCGGGGAGATGGAACGGACCCGGACGGATGGGATAGTGGCGTTGCCGGGGGCCGCGGACTTGCTGGAGTCCCTGCCTTCCGACGCCGTCGCCCTGGTCACTTCGGCCGATCGCATCCTCGCTGGCGCGCGCATGCAGGCCGCAGGACTCCAGATGCCAGCGACCACTGTTACCGCTGAGGCAGTGACGCGCGGCAAGCCGGACCCCGAAGGCTACCTCATGGCAGCCGCGCTGTTGGGTGCCGAGCCTGCCGACGTCGTCGTTTTCGAGGATGCCCCGGCTGGGATCGCTGCCGCCCGGGCCGCCGGAATGACCACAGTGGTGGTGGGCGACGCCGGCGGCGAGGCAGCGGAAGGGCTGTGGCAGATTGCGGATTACTCCGCCGTTACTGCCGCAGCCCGTCTGGACGCTTCGGGCCGACGGGTCATCCAGCTCCGGTTCTAGCCGCCCCTTAGCCCGCCAGCGCGTACACCGTGGTCCCGCCAATGGTCTGTGCCTGGAAGTTCGCAGCCACCCATTGCGCGATCTGGGCCGGATCGGTCGATCCGCTGTTGGCTTGCATGGTCCCGCTGGCAATGAAGTAGTGGATCTTGCCCTGCGCCACGAGCTGTTCAAACTGCTGGAGCGTGGGGGCAGGGTCCGTGCCGTTGAAGCCGCCCACTGCCATGACCGGCAGCTCGGTGGTCAGCTGGTAACCGGCCGCATTGTTGGAGCCAACGACGGCGGCCGCCCAAGTGTAGTTCGCAGCGCCGGTTTTCAGCGCGGAAACCAATTCCGACGACGGCGTGCTGGCGCCGAGCAATCCGCCCATGCCGCCTTGCCGAGCGCCACCAAAGCCGCCTTGGGTGCCCGGCTGCTGGAGGGGTCGAGGCGGCGTGTTCTGGCCGAAACCATTCCCACCACCGAAACCATTCCCGCCACCGAAGCCGCCTGCACCGAAGCCACCGAATCCGGTGGCGGGACCGGCGCTGACGATTGCGCCACTGTGCGGTACGGATGCCGTTGAAATGGAGTACGCCAGAGGGCCGGCGAGCGAGGCCGCGAGGGCGAGCAGCGCCGTCGTGCGTTGGAGGAAAGGCGAGCCGAAGCGTCCCGCGAGCAGCCCGGCTGCGGCGGCGAAACCACCAAACAACACCAGCCACCGCAACCACGGCACGAAGGTCGGGGTGTTGCCCAGGAGGCCGAACGCCATCAATCCGGCAGCGGTCACGGCTGCGGCAAGCAGAACCGCAGCCACGAGCTGCGCGCGGTGCTGCCACAAAAGCGCCCCGCCCAAACCGGCGAGTCCCGCGATCCCCGGAGCCAGCGCTACCGCGTAGTAGGGGTGGATGATGCCCGCCATGAAGCTGAAAACCAGTCCGGTGACCAGCACCCACGAACCCCACACGATCACCGAGGCTCGGACGCCGTCAGTGCGCGGGGCGTGCCGACCCAGCCACAGCAGCCCTCCCGCGAGGAGCAGCACGGACGGCAGCAACCAGGCAATCTGGCCGCCGAACTCGCTGTTGAACATCCGGAGCAGCCCGGGAACTCCCCAGCCGTTGCCCCCGCCAACACTGCCGGTCTCGTCGCCGCTGAGCCTGCCCAAGCCGTTATAGCCGAGCGTCAGTTCCAGGATCGAGTTGTTCTGTGAACCGCCAATGTATGGCCGCATATTCGCGGGAATGAGTTCGACGACGGCGAGCCACCATCCTGCCGAGACCACCATGGCTGCTCCTGCGCCGAGCAGCCGAAGCAGGCGACGGCCTACTCCACCTTGGGCTGCAACCACGTACGCCACGGCAAAACCCGGAACCACCAGGAGCACCTGGAGTTGTTTGGTGAGGAAGCCAAAGCCCAGGAACACCCCGGCCAACAGGATCCAGCGGAGCTTGTTCTCCTGGATGGACCGGAGCGTGGCGTAGCCGGCGGCCGTCATGAGCAGCACCAGCAGGGCGTCGGGATTGTTGAAACGGAACATGAGGGTTGCCACCGGGGTGATGGCCATGACGACGGCGGCCAGCAGCCCCGCCCGGTGCGCGAGCCGCGGATCGCCCAGAGCAGGGGCCGCCGCGCGCCGGACCGCCACGTACAGCAGCCATACGGTGGCGACACCCATGAGTGCCTCGGGAACCAGGATGCTCCAGGAGCTTAGCCCGAAAATCCGCACTGAGAGGCCCATGATCCACAGCGACGCCGGCGGCTTGTCCACGGTGATGGAGTTGGCGGCGTCGGACGATCCGAAGAACCAGGCTGCCCAATTCTGCGAACCGGCCTGGGCTGCCGCGGAATAGAACGGGTTGGCCCAGCCGGAGGCGCCAAGGTTCCAGAGGTACAGGACCGCCGTCGCGAGGAGCACGATAGCGAGCTCCAGACGGTGTCGCAGGGCATGCGGGCCCCGCTTCCGGCGTCCGCCCTTTGTTCCGAGGCTGCCAGGTTCCCGGGGAGCGGGCCCTTCCGGGAGCGCCGGCTCAAGCAATCGCGACGGCTGAGCGGGCTGTCCTGGCTTGGAACCGGTGTCTGTGGAAGAGGAAGTGGTCATCGGAATCTACTTTGTCAGCTTGTAGACGGTGGAGTTGCCCACTGTCTGGGCTTGGAAGTTGGCTTGCACCCAAGCGGCTACCTCGGAATTTCCGCCTTGCCGGCCGAATCCACCGCCCATGCCGCCACCGGCGATGTAGTAGCCGATTTGTCCCTTGGTCACCATGTCTTGAAATTGTGCCAGTGTCGGGTAGGGATCGCCGCCATTCCAGCCACCGAGCGCAATCACGTTGGTGTTCGTGGCGAGCTCAAGGCTGGCTGCCTGTGTGGCGCCGGAGACGATCGCGGACCACTTCGTGGTGGTGGACGTCAGCAGCGCGGTCAACCCGGCGTCGGCCGTTCCCTCGGAACCGGGGCCGCCTGCGGCCTGCCCCGCGGATTGGCCCGCAGTGCCGCCGCCAAAGCCCCTGGCGCGGTTTCCGAAGCCGCCCGTGGCGGAACCGGAGGGACCCGACGTCGGGATGGAACCGGAGTGCGCGGTCGCCTCCGTCGCGAGCGTCCACGCCGCAGTACCGAGTCCGCCGGCCAGAAGCGAAACGACGACGACGGCCGCGGCAGCCGCGTTCCGGAACCGGCCGGCCGTGTTCTGAGCGACAGAGTTCTGACCGACAAAGCGCAGCGAGTCGACGCGAAGCAGGATTGCCGCGGCCGCCACCACGCCTAGGACGACTATCGCGACGCGCAACCATGGAAGCCATGAGGCGTCACGGCCCAAGAGAACCGCGGACCACGCTGAACTACCGAGGATCACCACGGACAAGACAATCCTGGCCGGCCAATACCCGCGGCCACGCCACAGCTCAACGCTGCCAATGCCCACCAAGGCGGCGATGGCCGGTGCGAGCGCCACCGCGTAGTACGGGTGGACGATGCCGCTCATGAAGCTGAGGATTCCCGCGGTCACCACGAACCAGCCACCCCACAGGAGGAGCGCGGCCCGGGTACGCGATGCACGCGCTTCCCGGCGGGTGAACCACAGGCCGGCGGCCAGCAGGATCAGCGCGGCAGGCAGGAGCCAGGAGACCTCGGCGCCGAAGCTCGTGCCAAACATGCGGGTGATCCCGGCAGTTCCGCCGAAGCCGGCGTTGCCGCCACCACCGCCACCAAAGGCGCCCACAGGTGCTCCAGCGCCACCGCCGCCAGGGCCGCCTTCACCCGAGCCGGTGATGCGGGACAGCCCGTTGTAGCCGAAAGTGAGCTCAAGGAAGCTGTTGGTTTGCGATCCCGCCATGTAAGGCCGTGCCGAAGCCGGAGTGAGCTGGAAGAGGGCGACGTAGCTGCCGGCTACCACTGCAATACCGGCCAAAGCGCCGAGCAGGTGCAGCAGCCTGCGCCGCAACGGGGTGGGGGCGGCCCAGAGATAAGCGAGCCCCAGCCCAGGAACAATCAGAAATCCCTGCAGCATCTTGCTCAGGAACGCCAGGCCCACCACTGCGCCTGCCGCGGCGAGCCACTTCCAGCCCGCGCGTTCGATGGCACGGGTGGTGAAGTACGCTGCGAGCACCAAGCACAGGGTCAGCATGGCGTCGGGATTGTTGAACCGGAACATGAGCGCCGCCACCGGAGTCAGCGCCAAGGCGCCGCCGGCCAGCAAACCCGCGCCCGGCCCGGATACGCGCTTGACCGTCAAATAGAGGAGCCCGACGGCGGCCACTCCCATGAGCGCCTCGGGAACCAGCATGCTCAGGGGCGAGAAGCCGAAAATCCGGCCCGCCAGCGCAGGGATCCACAGGGCGGCCGGCGGCTTGTCCACGGTGATGGCATTCCCGGCGTCGAGCGAACCGAACAGCAAAGCCGTCCAGCTCTTGGTGCCGGCCTGGATGGCGGCGGCGTAGAAGGAGTTTCCGTAGCCCGTGGCCGCGAGATTCCAGAGATAGAGGAACGCGGTAGCTATGAGGAGCCCCGCGGCGGACGGCCGTACCCAACGAGGTTGCCCGCCAAAAGCGTATCGGGTCCAGCGCGGAGTGCCGCCGGGAGCTGATGGTCCTATCGAATGGCGGCCGTGTGCCTCGTCGGCAGGAATCTCGGCGGCTCCCGTGCTTGCGGGAGTAATCGTGGAGGTCATGATGCTGCCGTTTCTGTGTGCGCGGTGGCTTGTGCGGTGGCTTGTGCGGTGGGTGCCGGCTGCTCCGGCGCTGTTGGCTGCTCTGGCGCTGTTGGCCGGGCTGGCTGCCGGAAGACCCAGAGCCGGAACAGGAGGAAGCGCACTGCGGTGGCGGCGAGGTTCGCTGCGACTACTGTGAGGAGCTCGCCCCAACGGTCCGGCGTCGTCGTACTGTGCACTAACGCGAGCGCTCCTGAAGTGAGCGCAAGGCCGATGCCGAAGACGATCAATCCCTCGAAATGGTGCCGTGCGGGGTTGCCGCCCTGGATGCCGAAAGTGAAGCGCCGGTTAGCGCCCGTGTTGGCAATGGCCGTGACGAGCAAGGCAAGGAAGTTGGCGAGCTGCGGATCCATAAAGCCACGGCACAACAGGAAGATCAGTACATAGGCGAGGGTCGATACAGCACCAATGGCGGCGAAACGCACCAATTGCCCGAAGAGGCTGCTGCGCGGATTCTGCTCCGCCGTACGCGACGACGCCGGGAGTGGCCCACGCGCAAGGGCCGCACGCAGTTCCGGGACGGGAATACGTCCGGAGAGCAGGTCCCGGGTGAGCCGGACCATGCCGCGTATGTCGGCCAAAGCGGTGCGCACCACGTCCACGCTGGAGTGGGGATCGTCGATCCAGTCGACGGGAACCTCATGGACACGGAGACCGCACCGTTCGGCAAGGACCAGGAGCTCAGTGTCGAAGAACCACGAGTTGTCCATGGTGTGGGGGAGGATCTGTTGTGCCACATCGGCCCGGATCGCTTTGAAGCCGCATTGGGCATCGCTGAAGCGGGCTCCCATGAACGAGTGCAGCATCAGGTTGTAGCTGCGCGAGATGAATTCGCGCTTAGGCCCGCGGACAACCCGGGAGTTACGCGTCAGCCTGGTGCCGATGGCAAGGTCTGAATGGCCGGAGATCAGCGGCGCCAAGAGGGGCGCCAGTGCGGCGAGATCCGTGGACAGATCCACGTCCATGTAGGCCAGGACCGGCGACGGCGAGGCGAGCCACACCTTGCGCAAGGCGTTGCCGCGTCCCTTCTCCTCAAGATGGACCACCGCTAGTTCCGGAAGTTCCCTGGCCACGCGCTCGGCGATTTTCAAGGTGCTGTCCGTGCTGGCGTTGTCCGCCACGGTGATGCGGAAGCCGTGCGGGAAGGACTCGCGCAAGTGGTCGTGGAGCCTGCGCAGGCACTCTTCGAGGTCGCGCTCCTCATTGAAGACCGGGATGGTGACATCGAGGACGGGGATGGTGGTGTGGGTGTCCACGGGGGCGCGTCGCACAGCACCTTGTTGGAGGGGGAAACGGTGAGCAGGGGTGCTTGGTTGGTGGGGAAGGCGCGGCGGCACCACCGCGGGGTCCTTCAAGGTTCCTGTGGTGGATTCGATGAGCGTCATGTATCCAGAGTGCCGTGGCCGAATATGAAGGCTTTAGGCGGAACCTGTGACGTGGCTGTGGATATGTGCCTGGTCAAAGGCGCAGAGGTCCGCCCCTTGGCGGGACGGACCTCGCGCGCATCGGTGCCTGATTGCCGGTCTAGTACCAGTTGTGGGCCAAGTGGAAGGCCCAAGCCGCAGACGGTGATCCGTAACGTTCCTTGATGTAGTTCAGGCCCCAACGGATCTGCGTCTGGTAGTTGCTCTGCCAGTCGGCGCCTTCGGAAGCCATCTTTTCGCCCGGAAGCGACTGCACAATGCCGTACGCGCCGCTCGAGGCGTTGGTGGCGGTGGTCCGCCAATCGGATTCCTTGTTCCACAGGGTGGTCAAGGCGGACATTTCGCCCGGGCCCCAACCGTAGGAAGAGAGCACGCTCGCGGCGTAGGCCTGGGCACCGGCGGGGTCATCGACGGCCACAGGAGCGGCCGGAGCAGCTGGTGCGGCCGGTGCTGGAGCGGCGGGCGCTGGCGCGGCGGGTGCGGGTGCTTGGGGTGCTCCGGTGCTCGGAGCCGCAGAAGGCGACTGCGTCGGGGCGGCGCTCGGCTTGGAGCTAGCGCTCGCCGACGGCGTGGCTGCCGCCGACGCGGTGGCTGAGGGCTGTACCGTGCGTGATTCGGAAGCCCGGCTCATGTCCTGGGCATTGAGGGCTTGACCGGCGGCTTGGGTGGCCGCACCTGCGCCAATGAACACGGCAACAACGCCAGCCACAACGGCCATCCGCTGGCCGGTGCCGAGGTTTGCCGCGACTCGCCGCAAAGTGGTCCGTGACTTGTTTTTTCCGGCAGGTTCGCCGCGGTGGCGCGCAACAGGGCGCGACTGATTCTTGGAACCAGACATGATGATTGCCTCTCAACGCCTGCGGAGTTAGCTGTCGGATTCGGATGAGGTCATCCGGCCGTGGCCACTGGGAATCGTGGCGGTACGGCTTCACCCCTAGGGCCGGCTCAACATGAGCGCTTGCCCGGAGACCTGGGTCCCCCGTCTCTGCCTGGACTGATGGCACCGGGGAGGGGCAGAGCTCGGCGCCAACCCGGCGGTGGCAGGAACGATCCCGCGCACCCATCGACGGTACAGGAGGATTCCGCTTAAGTCACATTTGGGTAACGGAGATCACGACGCCGGTGAGTCGACTTGCGCTCGCGGACGCCCGTCGTCGAACGCTTCTGTATTCTCTTCAGGCCAGGGCGGTCCTGACCGCTGGAAGACGCACGGCAAATTCCGTCCGGCCTGGCCGGGAGGTCACTTCAACGGTACCCCCGTGGGCCTGGACGATGGATTCCACAATCGACAAGCCGAGCCCTGACGTGCCCTCGGAGCCGGAGCGGGCCGCATCGGCACGGGCAAAGCGCGAGAAGATCCTGCCCTGGAATTCGCGCGGGATGCCTGGTCCGTTATCGGTCACGGTAACCACGGCACTCCCATCGGCCGAGCGCATGACCCCTGTGACAACGGTGGTTCCGGCCTCCGTGTGTTTGCGGGCGTTGGAGAGCAGATTGGCCAGGACTTGGTGGAGTTGCGTGGTATCGCCGCGGACGGTGAGGGGCTCGTCCGGTAACTTGAGCTGCCAGACGTGCTCGGGAGCCATGACCTTCTCATCGCTGACGGTCTCCACCACCAACTGCGTGAGGTCCACATCGGTGAACACCGGGGCCTTGCCTTCATCAAGCCGGGCCAGCAGAAGGAGGTCCTCCACGAGGGTGGTCATGCGTTCGGACTGGCTTTGCACCCGGGCCAGCGACTTGCGGCCGTCTTCGGTGAACGTTTCGGTCATGCGCAAGAGTTCGGTGTAGCCGCGGATGGCGGTCAGCGGAGTGCGCAGCTCGTGCGAGGCGTCGGCCACGAACTGGCGCACCTTGGTTTCGCTTTGCTGCCGGGCCTCGAGCGCATTGGAGACGTTGTCCAACATGAGGTTCAAAGCGTGGCCGACGCTGCCCACCTCGGTTCCCGGGTGAGCCGCCGACGCCGGAACGCGCACCGCGAGCGCCACCTCGCCGGCGTCGAGCGGAAGCTTAGACACTTTCGTGGCGACGTCGGAAAGCTGCTCCAGAGGACGCATGGTGCGGCGGATCAGAACAGTTCCCGCGAGCCCGATCAACACCAAGCCGCCCAAGGACACGAACACCATGGTCCACACGAGCGAAGCCTCGGTGTCCTCCTTCGAAGCGAGCGGCAGTCCCGTGATGATCACGTCGCCGTACGGGGTAGTGGTTGCCACCAGCCGGTAGCCACCATTGGAAAGGGTACGGTCCACCGGGCGCCCATCATGGGGGAGCGCCAACAGGACTGCGGCGTCGTTGAGTGACAAGTCCGTGCGGGTGGCATCGGAGGACAAGAACCCGGCGCTGCTCACTTGCCCGCCGACAATGCGTGCGTTCAGCGTGCCGATGCTTTGGCCGCGGGCATCCAAAGGATCCGGCCGCCCATTCGGATCACCAGCGGGCGGCCGGCCATGTGAGGCCTGCACGAGTTGCTGGTCAAGCTGCTTGGTGAGGAACAGGTCCATGGAGGCGTAACTGACCACGCCCACGGCTCCACAAATGGCGACGAGGAGCGCCATCGAGACCAGGATCAGGCGCGTGCGCAAATGCCAGGTTGAAGGGTTGAACCACTGATGATCGGATTGGCGGGGGATACCCGAGAGTGCGGACATACGGCGCTCCGGGCTATTCGGCCGGCTTGATGACGTAACCGGCCCCGCGCACTGTGTGGATCATGGGCGGGTGGTTGGCCTCGATCTTCTTGCGCAGATAAGAGATGTAGAGCTCAACGATGTTGGCTTGGCCGCCAAAGTCGTAGTCCCAGACGCGGTCCAGGATCTGGGCTTTGCTGACCACTCGCTTGGGATTCTCCATGAGGTAGCGCAAGAGCTCGAACTGGGTTGCCGTGAGCGGGATGTCTTCGCCTCCTCGGGTGACCTCGCGGGTATCTACATTGAGGGTCAGGTCGCCCACTACCAGCTCGGCCGTGTCCATCGCGGCCACGCCCGAGCGCTGGACCAGCCGGTGCAGGCGCAACAGGACTTCCTCCATGCTGAACGGCTTGGTGACATAATCGTCCCCGCCGGCGGCTAGTCCAAGGATGCGGTCCTGGACGTCGTCCTTCGCGGTAAGGAAGAGCGCGGGAACCTCAGGCGCAAAGGCGCGGATCCTGCCCAACAGTTCAACGCCGTCGAACCCGGGAAGCATCACATCGAGCACCAGGACATCCGGCCGGAAGTCCTTGGCGAGCTTGACCGCAGCAGGACCGTCGCCCGCCACGGCTACCGACCAGCCTGCCATGCGCAGGCCCATGCTCATGAGTTCGGCGAGGCTGGGTTCGTCATCCACCACCAGGGCGCGGATGGGGGAACCGTCCGGGTGGCTGAGCTGCGGGAGGTTGTTGGTCATGGAGTGCGAGGATGCCATGAGACAACTCTCCAATCTGCCGTTTTGCCAGTGCTGAGCCGATGCTGTGAGCACCCTGTGAGTCCCAGCCTAGCGAGCTGTCCAGAGGCACGGTACGTCCAACGCGCTGTGATGGCGTTCTTACGGGGCCATACGGAGCGGGCCGGGCTGGATTGCAGCTGGGCCTGCGGCGGATTCTGCTGGATCATTCCTCAGCCCAGACGGGCGATCCGCATGATTGCGGGCCCCGACGCTCGCTCGCCGCTAATGATCCAGCAGAATCCGACGCAACGTTGCTGCAGGTCACAGGCAAGCCTGCCGTTCGACACAGCCAACGCACAGCAAAACGGCCGACGCTGTTGGGGACAGCAACAAGCACCACCAAACAATCTCGACTTCGATGGAGAACACCATGGATCAGCAAAACAACCCCTCCGTACCTGGCTCCGATCCGGAGAATGGGCACCCGCAGCCGGTGATTCGCCCCCTTGATGATTCTGGGCAGCCTGCCGCGGGGTGGGGTGCGCCGCAGCCGCCGGTGAACCAGCAGCCTTCCGCGGGGTGGGGTGCGCCGCAGCGGCCGGTGAACCAGCAGCCTGCCGTGGGGTGGGGTGCGCCGCAGCGGCCGGTGAACCAGCAGCCTGCCGTGGGGTGGGGTGCGCCGCAGCAACACAACCCCGGGCAACCCCGGCCTTCGTTCTTCAAGAGTTGGAGCCTGAAGAAGGGGCTCGTCGTTGGCGGCGTCGCGGTGGTGGTCGCTGCGGCGGCAGGAGCAGGTGCATATGCTGCAGGAAACGGGACCGCGGCAGCTGATACCACCAACGCGCAGGGGCCGGGCGCCGGGCAGAACGGCCAGGGCGGCCAGAGCGGATTCGGTGGCCCAGGTGGGACGAACGCAGGTCCGGGCGGCCTCGGGGTGGGCATGGGCGGCCTGAACGCTGCAGTCCACTCGGAATATGTGGTCCTCCAGAACGGCAGCTACGTCACCATGGCGGGCCAGCTGGGTACGGTCACTGATATTTCGGCAAGCTCCATGACAGTCAAGAGCGGAGATGGATTCACCCGCAGCTATGCTCTGGGAACGGACGTCGTGGTGGCGGAAGGCATGCGGCAACGCGGAGGCGGAAGCACTGGCACGACTCTGACCCTTGCCGATGTGAAGTCCGGATCCAACGTGAGGGTTACTGCGCTCAAGGAATCCGACAAGTACACGGCCCAGTCCATTCAGATCGTGACTGCCACCGCATCAAGTTCCCAAGGATCGGGCACCACCAACTAACCCTCACTGAGCGTAGTTGACAGCGTTACGGCGGCCGGCCAGGAGAGATGGTGCGCTGAGGTCGGAGGCCGGATACGATGTGACTTGCATTGTCCACAGGCCTTCATAGTCTGTCCTTGCTTCGGGCAACATGCCGCAGTGGGATGACAGGAGGCTGGACGTGGGCTCATGGATGATCCCGGTGCGGATAGTGCGGATAGTGCGGAAGCGGGTCAGCCCGGTAGCACAGAAAAAGGGGGGGGTCCCATGACCGTGTCGATGGTTGAGCGGCACAACGTCACGGTCTTGGGGGCCTTGGACGGCCAGGTCCTGATGTTCGCCCACGGTTTTGGCACGGACCAGAAGATGTGGGACAGGATCCTCCCTTTCCTGACGGCGCAATATCGCTTGGTTCTCTTCGACCACATGGGTTCGGGAGGGTCCGATCAGGCATTTTATGAATCGTCCCGTTATTCCAGCCTTAACGCCTACGTTTCCGACCTCCTGGAGATCTGCGCCGAGCTGGACCTCACTGGCGTGACGCTGATCGGCCACAGCGTCGGCGCCATGATGGCCATTGCGGCGGCCACCGCCGACCATCAGTCGCGTATCGCCCGGCTCGTTCTGGTGACGGCTTCGCCCAGCTATATGAATCACCCGGATGACGGCTACTTCGGCGGTTATTCCAGCCACGAGCTGGACGAGCTCTTTGAATCGTTGGACGCCAACTATCTTGTCTGGGCCGAGGCCATGGCCCCTGTGTTCATGAATGTCCCCTCCTCACCCCACTTGGGGCGGGAATTGCAGGGCAGCTTCCGTCGGATCAACCCCAAGGTTGCGCGCGACTTTGCCCGCGTCGCTTTCCTCTCCGACGTGCGGCATTTGTTGTCCAACGTCGAATTGCCCGTGCTGATCCTCCAAGGCACCGATGACGTCGTCACTCCCGAACACGTCGGTACCTACCTTCAGGAACGCATGCCCACGAGTGTCCTTGTCAGGCTTGCCGCGACCGGCCATTTCCCGCAGACAAGTGCCCCGGAAGAAACAGCCAACGCCCTACTTGACTACCTCGGCGCTTCGGCATGACCGATCGGACTGTGGACTATCGGCAGATATTCGAGGCAGCCCCAGCCGGTTACCTGCTTACCCAGCCCGACGGGACTATCGTCGATGCAAATCGGACGATGTATGGGTGGACCGGACGCGGGCAGGAGGAGTTGCTCGGGATGAACCTGCTCGCGCTCTTGCCCGCCGGGGACAGGATCATGTTCCTGACCCATGCCATGCCGGCCATCGAATCCCAGGGCTCGGTAAAAGAGCTCGCCGTTGAGATTCTCGCCGCCACCGGGGAAAGGCTGCCGGTACTGCTTGCGGTGTCCCGAATGCGGGAATCCCCGGATGCCCCGGAAACGGTGGGCCCCGAACTAAACGTCGTCGTCGTTTTTGGCGTTCACGAAAGGCGACTCTATGAGCGGGAACTGGCCGCTACGTTGCGTAGGCTTGAAGAATCGGAGTCCGAACGGGCCAAGCTCCTTGAAGAGGCCAGGCACCAGGCCATGCACGATGCCCTGACCCGGTTGCCGAACCGGATGTTGTTGGCTTCGCGCCTTGACGAAGCTTTGGAGCGGGCCGGAATGCACGGCCTGTACGTTGGAGTGCTGTTCTGCGACATCAACCGCTTCAAGGACATCAATGACACCTATGGCCACGCCGCAGGGGACCAAGTCCTCGGCCATGTCGCCGGACGCCTCGCCGGGGCGGTCCGCGGCGTCGATACCGTCGCGCGCTACAGCGGTGACGAATTCGTCATCCTTCTTCCGGCCCTGGAACCGCCCGAGGAAATCGCCGTGGTCGCTTCCCGCATCTTGAACAGCTTCAATCCGGAGTGCCTGGTGGGGGAGTCCAAGCTGCGTGTCGAGGTCGCGGTAGGCCAATCGGTGACAGCCGAGATGAGACCGATGCTCCCCGACGCACGGGAAGAATTGGCGCGGCAGCTCCTCATGGAGGCCGATGCCGACATGTACCGGTCCAAGCCAAGGCCTGGGTCGAAGCTGGAAACCACCGACGCGGCGTGAGGCTGGGGGCGTTTGTAAAGGCCCTAGCAGACGATTTACCAGGGAATTTTCATGAGACACCGTTCCAGGATTGGACAAGGGTTGTTTCATATCGCGAGATTCAAGGGCAAGCGCGTGACGTAACTTAATATTCAAAAAATGCCATTCTGGTAAAATTATCTTCGAATATTGCCGTCAAGACGTCCACTGTGACGAACGAGGATGGCTCACATTTAGCAATATGTGAATTGTGATGTGCGGCACAATAGTGCGATTCGTCTCAAAATGTGGACCATTTGGTCCATTGTTACTTGCATGTTCCCTTTGTTACGTTGCACACTTCAAATGTGAACAAGAACTCAACAGCATCTGCAGCCGCAGCGATCGAAGCCAGCGCACCCGCTGGTTCTTCGATGGGCTGTTGTCGAATGCATGCCTAACTTTCAACCCCAAAAAGTTTCAGGCATTCGCCCACTGCCCAGCGTCGGGCGCCCCTCCCCATCTCATTGCGGGGACTAGATCAGCATTCGAAGCCGCGATGACGGCTATTCACCCTGAGGTAAGCAATCCATGTCAGTTGCATCCGGATACGTCCACATCTCTGTCCGTAACGCCAATAAGGCCGCGTCGAACGCCGGTCTTCGTCCCGGCTTCGGCAACCGCCCGGCCTACGCGCAGCCCGCACCGCAGGGCGGTAACCAGGCACCCGGCTACGTGCCCCAGGGCTACAACCCCAACTCCTACGGCCAGCTCCGGGCCGTTCCTGCCAACGAGGCCGCGCCGATGACTGCGCCCACGCCTGTTCTGGCCCCCGCGGACCGCTCCATCCGCCCTGTTGCCAATGACAACGTGGCCCGTGGCTTCGTGCTCTACATGGGGATCGACGAGGACACTGCGGCGGCTGCCGGAACGTCCATCGCCAAGCTCGCCCAGGAAATCCGCGCTTACGCGCAGTCCCTCGTCTCCGGCGCCGAGAGTTATGCCGCCGTCGCGGTGGCCCCGGCCAGTGCGCCCGGTTCCGCGCTCGACGTCGTCCGCTCGACTTTCGGTGACCCTACCGTTGGCAATCGCCAGCGCCCTGAGGCGCTCCGCCCGCAGCCTGCCCAGGAAGCCCGCCCGTCCGGCGTCTTGATTGACCTCGCCCGCCGTGAAGTGCACCTCGATGGCGAATCCCTGAACCTCACGTTCAAGGAATTCGAGCTGCTCAACTACCTCGTTGAAAACGGCACCCGCACCGTCGGCCGCGATGAACTCCTCGAGGGCTTGTGGCGCAATGCCGAAGAGGTTCCCAACGAGCGCACCATCGACGTGCACATCCGGCGTCTCCGCTCCAAGCTCGGCCGCCTCGCGAATACTGTCCGCACCGTCCGCGGTCAGGGATACCGTTTCTACGAGCACCCCGAGGTCATCGTCTGGGCCGCTCCGGAATACTCGATCTAAGCTCTTGGCCCACCCAACTAGCTCGCAGTTGTCGTCGTTATGAGGCCCCAAAACGACAAGTAATGTGAGCTAGTTGGGATAGTAGGGTGGGGGGATGAGCGAGCATCACATCAAGCGTCTGGTGATCATGCGGCATGCGAAATCGGACTGGCCTCTCGGGGTGCCTGACCATGAGCGGCCCCTCGCCGAGCGTGGCCATCGGGAAGCGCCGCTAGCCGGAAAATGGCTCCTTAAGCACCATGTGATTCCGGACTTCATCCTCTGCTCGTCTGCCCTCCGGACCCGTCAGACCTGCACGTGGGTGTGCAGCGAACTGGGGGACAAGGCGCCGACGCCGAAACTCGAGGACGGTCTGTATGCCGCCTCCGCGTTGCGCATGTTGGCGGTCATCAACCACGTGCCGGAAACCGTCACGACCTTGATGATTTTCTCCCACATGCCCGGAGTGCAGGACCTCGCCATGCACCTGGCTTCCCGCGACTCGGACCATGACGCCTACATGGATGCCGCTACCCGTTACCCCACCAGTGCCATGACCGTGATGGAGCTGGAGAAGCCGTGGGCCGAACTCGATGGGCAGGATGCTCGCCTGACCCACTTCGCCGTTCCGCGTCCAAAGAAGTAACCTCGGGGCGCGAACTGGCAGCTGCTGCCCCTTTCAAGGCCGCCAGGGGGCATCTGCTGCCAGTTCGCGCGACTCGCGCCGCTAGCCCATGTTGAGTCCCGCGTCGAGTCCCGCGGCCACGTCTTGCAGCAGGCGGACAACATGGCGGATGCTGGGGCTTGCCGTCATGGTCTTCCGGTATACGATTCCCACTTGGCGTTGCTGCACCGGATTGACCACGGGGACAGCTACCACCCCGGCGGGAAGTTCCGGCCTGCCGAGCCTGGGCACCAAAGCCACCGCGACGCCCTGCTGGACCATGGCGATATGCGTGGAAAAGTCGGGATCGTAGACGCGGATGTCCGGCACGCGTCCGAGGCCCGCGAGGATCGCCAGCAACGCCTCGTTGCAGATGGCGCCGGCGGGGGTGCTGATCCAGTGTTCGTCCGCCAGTTCGGAAGGCTCGACGGCGGTCCTGCCGGCCAGCGGGTGCGCCGAGTTGAGCAGGACGTCGGCCGTGTCCAGGCAGAGGTCCTCGTGCACCATGTTTTCCGGAATGACCAAGGGTACCGAGTTCCAGTTGTGTACCACGCCGAGATCGGCTTCACCGCTTGCGACCCGTTGGACGGCCTCGCGCGGGTCTTCGGCCACCACCCGGACCTCAAGCCCGGAACTGCCGGCAATACCGGCAGAGGAACCCCCGGCTGTGCCGAGTTTCCCCAGCATCGGCCCTAGCAGTCCGCGGCAGGCCGTGGAGAACGCCACGAGCCGCAGCACGCCGCTTGGCTTTGAGGGGTCGGCGAGCAGGGTGGCCTGGAGCTCCTCCAATTCGCCCAGGATGCGGCGTCCGTATTCGGCCAGCGCCATGCCGCGGTCTGTCAGCAGTACGCCCCGGCCATGGCGCTCCAGGACGGTGACGCCGCTCTGCTTCTCCAGCTTCTTGATCTGCTGGGAGACCGCCGAAGGGCTGAACCCCATCGCCTCCGAGGCAGCCACCACCGAGCCTTGCTGCTCCACCGCTACGAGGGCCCTTAAGGCCGCAATCTCAATCATGAAGCAAACGTACATGATTCGATGAAGAATTCAACGCTGGTGCTTCATCCGCATCACTGTCAGAGTTGAATCGTGAATATCCGCCACTCAGCACTTGCCGTCCTTGTCGCCGTCCTTTGGGGCCTGAATTTTGTCGCGATCGACTTTGGCCTGCACCCCGTAAGCGGGAACGGCAGCAACGGGAGCGGTGGCGCGGCAAATGTGCCTCCGTTGTTGTTCGTGGCGATGCGCTTTGTGCTGGTGGTGTTCCCTTGCATCTTCTTTGTCCGCAAACCGGATGTCAGCTGGAAGGCGATCATCGGCGTCGGACTGTTCATGAGTGCTGGCCAGTTCGGCCTGCTTTACCTGGGCATGGCCCTCGGCATGCCCGCGGGGCTCGCCTCTTTGGTGCTACAAGCCCAAGTGCTCCTGACGGTGCTGTTGGCCGCCCGGTTCCTCGGAGAACGTCCCAGTAAACGCCAACTGACAGGCGTGGTACTGGGTGTCGCGGGGCTTGCCCTGGTCGCGGTGGGACGCAGCCTGGTGGCGCCCTTGGTGCCGCTCATGATCGTGCTCGCAGCGGCACTGTCCTGGGCTGCGGGAAACATCATCGCACGCAAAGCCAAGGCAGCTTCGGGATTGGGCCTGGTGGTCTGGTCCGGGGCTGTGGTCCCGCTGCCTCTTGCGGGCTTGTCGCTCATCGTGGATGGCCCGGGCGCCGTCGTCGGGACCCTCACCAATCTGCAACCGGCCACGATTCTGAGCGCGCTCTACACTGCGGTATTCGCGTCACTGGTGGGCTACGGCATCTGGAATCGCCTGCTGAGCCTCTATCCGAGTTCAGCCGTGGTGCCGTTCACGCTCTTGGTTCCGGTGGTGGGAATGACGGCGGCGTGGCTGCTGATCTCAGAGATCCCGACCGCGGCGGAACTGGCCGGCGGTCTCCTTTTGTTGGGCGGCGTGGCGACGGCGGTCCTGCAGCGGCGCGCTAAAGCTGCGGCCCCGGCGTTGCCCGAAGACCGTCAGCGCCTGGGAGCGGGCTTGCGCTGAACTGGCGATCCCGGAGCAGGGGATCCCGACGTCGGACGCTTAGCGGGCGCGGCCGGCGCCGGTGAGCGCGGTGCAGCGCGCTTCACCGCCCCCGACGCTGGCCGGGCCGCCGGCCGCTGGGCGGCCCTGGCAGCTGCCGAGGAAGGCCGCTGCGCAGATCGGGCCGCTGGCCGAGTCACGGGGCGGGACGCCGCCGCTCGGTTCCTGCGGGATGGCCAGACTGCACCCACAAACAGGACCAGCAGGGAACTGCAGCCTGCAGCGGCTGCAAGGTAGAAGTAGATATCCGAATCTTGGCTGCTCACCGCGCTGCCCAAGGCATTCTCGTCCTGGTTGAAGGCCAGTCCCCACATGCGCAGGAACGCGATTCCGAAAGCGATGAACAAGGCCGATGCGATCGTGCCGAGGACCAGCATGAAGTAGCGTCGCCGCGCGAAGACTTCCGCGACACACGCAAGGTAGCCGATTGCCAGGACCGCGAGGAACGTGTACATCACGGTTTCCTCCAGGGTGATCGCGAGCAACACCAGCAAGCCAGCCGACACCACAGCAGAGATGATCGCAAGCTTTCCACTGTTCCCCAGGCGCATGGAAACCATCATCCCCGACCGGGCGGAATCGCCACGCCCGTAAGACGCCGCAGTTGCCATACCGTTACCGCAGGACGTAGCCCCGCATCATGGTCATGATGGCTGCGACACTTTGCTCCCGGGTACGTTCCGGGTTGTACGTTTGCCGGTCCAGGCCCACCACGAAGATCGCACCGAACATTGCCGCTTCGAGGCTGCCGCGGGCAATGCCCGTATCCACGGTGTATTCGCTGGCCACCTTCTCGATGGCAGCACCGATCACTGCCAACAACTCGCTACGGAGTTCGACGAAGAGGCTGCCCCATTCGCTGGGCGTCCGCCAGTTTTCGCTGATCCAGAGCCGCGCGAAGGACGGGTAGTCGTCCATGAAGTCCATGGCTTGGCCAAGCATGGCTTCCATGGCCTCGAGCGGATCGGCGTGCAGTCCCTCGATGGTTTGGAGCCGGCCGAGCATGATGTCGACGCCGTGGCGCAGCAACTGGGCGATCAGATCGGCCTTGCTGCCGAAGTTGTAGTAGACCGTTCCCTTGGACACGCCGGCGGCGGCTGCGATCTCGTCCACCGTGACGCCTGCCGCGCCGCGCTCGCCGATCAGTTCCATCGAAGCGTCGAAGAGGCGCTGTTTGCTCGCGTTGGTGCGGACTGGGCGGAGCTTCTTTTCCGGAGTTTCCGGACCCGGGCCGTCCGGGCCCCCGTTGGCCTGTGTCGCAGGCTCTTGCATGCTCATACTGCAATCTCCGGCTTCAGGGTCTTGAGGGTCCAGAACTTGTGCTTCCGGACGGCCAGCGTGGAAAGCGCTGCCCCCAGCACAGTGTAGCCACACAGGCCCAGGACAATGGGCCAGATCATCGACAGCTCGCCGCCGTAGATCAAGTGCCGCATGCCCGTTACCACGTAGCCCATGGGCATGATCTCGTGGACCACGTGCAACGGCATCGGAGTGGTTTGCCACGGGAACGTTCCGCCGGAAGACACCAACTGCAGGACCAGCAGGATCAACACCACGAACTTTCCAGGAGTCCCCAGTAAAGCCACGATGCCTTGGATGAGGGCCGTGAACGCCATGACGGCGGCCAGCATGAACAACCACATCCACACCGGGTGTGCCGCGTTGAGGCCCAGCCCCAAGTCCACTACGAGGGTGAGGATGCTGGCCTGCAGCACGGAGACCACAAAGAAGGGGAGCCAGCCACCGACGGCGATTTTCCACGACGGAGCGTTCGACGCCAGGGCCCGCTGGGTGATGGGACGCATCGCTTGGACGAGCATGAACACGCCGATCCAGAGCGACAGTGTCAGGAAGAACGGGGCGAGGCCGGCGCCGTACGATCCGGCCTTGGCCTGGGAAACGTTGTTGACCGCGACCGGATCCGCGATCACCTTGGACACCTCGCTCTTTTGGGCGTCGTTCGGGTTCGGGACCTTGCCTGCCCCCTTCGCCAACTCGCTCGCCAAGGTGCGGGATCCGTCCGCGGCCGTGGCGGCGCCGCTCGCAAGTTGCGCCGCGCCGTCGTCGAGCTTGGCCGCACCGTCAGCGAGGGAAACCGTGCCGTTGACAGCAGACTGTTCGCCTGCCGCGAGGGTCGCAGCGCCCGAGCTGAGCTGGTCCGCGCCGGCCGAGGCCTGGCCGATGGCACCGGTCAGGGCAGGCGTGGCGCCCGCGAGTTTGGCGGCGCCCGCGCTGACCGCGGCTGAGCCGTCGGCGAGCTGCTGGATCTGGGCGGCATCGGCCGAAATCTTGGCCTTGGCATCCGTGACTTGGCTGGAAGCGGCGGCAGTGTCGAAGTCCGCCAGGATCTTGTTGGCCTGGTCTTGCGTGATGACTCCCGCGGACACGAGCCGCCCGTTGGAGGCCACCACGCGGTCCCGGGCTCCGGCGTCGAACGCGGAAAGCTGCCCGACGACGTCCTGGACCTTCGCATTAAGCTGCGCGTTTCCGGCGGCTACTTGAGCTGCGCCGTCGGCGAGCTTTTGGGAGTCTGCCGGGAGGGAGGCGGTTTTGTTCTTAAGTTCGGTGAGTCCAGTGCTGAGCTGCCCGGCGCCGTCGTTGAGCTGGTTCGCTCCGTCGCGCAGTCGGCTTTGGCCCGCCAGGAGCTCGGACGCGCCGCTGCTGAGTTGGCTGGTCCCGTCGTGGAGGGTGGCGGCACCGTCACTGAGTTTGCCGACGCCGTCCGCGAGCTGGGCCGCACCGTCGGATGCCTTGACGATGGAGGCGTGGATGGTGCCGAAGCCGGTGAGGAGCTGGTTGGCGGTTTCCTCGCCCACTTCCTTGGCCACGGTGGAGTGCACCGCGGTGGTGAGTTTGTCCACGATGGTGCTGAGGAGGTAGTTGTTGGCGTCGTTGGTGGTGACGTTGAGCATCGCCTGGTTGGCGGCGTCGAAGCTGCCCGGTGAGACGAGGTTGGCGGAAAAGTCCTTCGGAATCTTCAGGGCGAAGGCGTACTTGCCGGATTCAACTCCGGCGTCGGCTTCGGCCGTGGTGGTGACCCGCTGCCAGTTGAAGACGTGGCTTTCCACGAGGCTGTCGGCCACTTTCTGGCCGGCCTGCAGCTCGGGCCCGCTGGCCGGCTGGGCTCCCGCGTCCTCGACCACCAGCGCGGCGTCGATCTGGTTGAGGTTGCCGTAGGGATCCCAGTTCGCGTAGAGGTACACGGCTCCGTAGAGGAGGGGCACCATGGTCAGGGCGAGGATGGTCAGCTTGGGCAGGAGCCCGCCGGTCATGCGCTTGAGTTCGGAGCGGGCCAGCCGCAGAACAGTCACTTTGCGGTCCTTTGCAGGGTTTCGGGTGCTTCTTCGGGTGCTTCTTCGGGATCTTCTTGGGCGTTTTGGAGGGGTTCGGCGGGGGCCGCGGGTTCGGCGGCGGCTGCCGGCGCGGCCGTGTGGCTGACTGAGTTGCCGATCGCCGCGGCCGGGCCGTGCCAGCTGTCCGGGAGGGCTGAGACGACCGCGACGACGGCGAGCGGCCGCCCGGCGTCGTACGCCAACTGCTCCAGGCGCGGGAGCCAGTCCGCAGGGTTCGCGCTGTGCCGGTCCGGGGAGTCGAGCACCAGCAGATCGAGGGCCGGATCCGCGAGGGCCAAGGCGGTCAGCAACTCAAGGCGGCGGTCCGCCGGGAGTTGCTCAATCCACAGCCCGGCGATGTCCTCGAAGCGATTGACCTTGAGCCATGGCTTGCTGAGGAGGGCACCTCGGTAGCGGCGGGGAATGAGCGAGAGGTCTTCCGTCACGAGGTCGCGGACGCTCAAGTGCTGCTCCGGTTCATTGACGCCGGGAGCGTCGATGAGGGCGCTCGCTGCCCGGAGCTTCTTGGTTTTTACGGAGTTGTCCCAGCTCAGGAGTCCTTTGCCGGGCTTCATTCGGCCGCTGAGTGCCAAGGCCAAGGCTGTGCGCTGGTCCTGGCCGTCGCCGGTCACGAGGAGGAGCTCGCCGCGCTGGGCTTCGAGTGAGGTGGGAGGCAGGAGATCGTCCCGGCGGCCGTCGATCTGGAGTTGCTGTGCGGACAGCACAAGTGGACCTTTCGCAGAACCAATAGTCTGCCCCCAATACTATTTGAACTGACCGGTCAGTTCAAATAGATCCACTGTCCTGCTGTCACGAGATCCGCGTAAAAGTCCCCAATCCTGTCTTGTCGTAGAAATCGAGGGTGACGCTTGGTGCAGTGCCGCCGCCGTTTCCGGCGAACAGTGCACCGGCCAGGCCATTTCCGTTCTCTCCAATCGACTCAAAGCTGAAGGTATCGCCGTCAAAATGGGTCAGCGGGAAAGTAGTCGGGTTGCCTGCCGGCCCCATCTTCAGGGCGAGTTTCCCATCCTGATCGAGGACCACGAGCGGGCCGTAGTACGAGTTCGCGTACGTGCCGGTGTACGCATTGTCTGGCCGCGCCGGAGCAGGGTTGGAAGGAAGCTTGGAGTAGTCGACCTTCGGCTTCTCGGAGTCATCGAGCTGCTTGAAGATGCCAGCGGTGAATGCCAGCCAATCGACCGTGGGTGCACCGTGCTGCGCTGCGTCCAGGAAACCCGCGGTGATTGCTTCGGGAATCCCCTGTGGCCGTCCGTTAGTCAAGGCCACGATGGCAAGCTGTTCCCCAGGGAGCATGGCAACAGCGGTGGCGGTGCCAAGATTGAACGCGCCGGAGTGTCCCAGCTGGACACGTGCTTGATCGTCATAAGAGACGTTCCAGCCCAGGCCATAGAAACGGGAACGGGCGGCCGGGGACGACGCCGGTCCGGAAACCGCATGCGGAACATGCGTCGTTTGAAGTGCAGCCGGATCGATAACCGGCTTGCCACCATAGCTGCCGCTGGCAAGTTGCAGCCGGAGCCATTGGGCGAGGTCCCGGACCGAGGAACTTGCACCGCCCGCCGGAGCCTCGGAGTCGGCGTCGCGGTGGTACTTCGCTGCCCATTGCTTGTTCCCGAGCGGCACGTGGATGGCGGCTTTGTCCGACGCTTTCTCATAGTCCGAGTTGCGGTAACTGCTTGCGGACATGCCCAGCGGCCGGAACAGGATCTGGTCCGCCAGATCCTCCCATGACATCTTCATCGCTTTGGCGGCTGCCTCGCCGCCTGCCGTGTAGCCGAAATTGCTGTAGTTGTAGCTCGAGCGGAAGGTATCAAGGGGCTCTTGGTTGATGTGGCTGAGGATATACGCGCGGTCGAATCCGAGGTCTTCCAGCAGATCGCCCGACGCTGTTCTCAGGCCGCTCTGGTGCGACATGAGGTCGGCAAAAGTGGCATTTCGGGTGACGTAGTCATCCTTGAGCGCGAAGCCCTTGTCGGAATCAATGACGGGGTCGGTCCATTTGATGAGCTGCCGCCCCACAACGCCCGCCACCACGGTTGATGCCAAGGGCTTGGATACCGACGCGAGCTTGAACACCGTGTCAGGACCGATCGGTTCCGGTTTCCCGACCTCCCGGATGCCGAAGCCCTTGGCGTACACCACCTCATCCTGGTACACCACGGCCACAGCCATTCCCGGCAGTCCGGTTTGTTCCATGGCGTCTTGGACCAATCCGTCGAGCTTGGCCAAGGCATTGGTGACCTTTGCCCGGTCCAGCAGCGGTTCGATCTGTCCCGGGGGAGCCGGAAGCAGTGATGCGGACGCCTGCGGCTCGGTGTGTGCTGTTTCACCCGTGCAGGCAGACAGTACTGAAATACCCGCGATACCGGCCGCTCCAAGCCCGATCGATTTGAGCAGCACACGTCTATCCGGAGAAAGGTCCATGAATGCTCACAACCCGTACTTCTCAAGCAGCCGCAGCCACACCTCGCTGATCGTGGGGAACGACGGCACAGCATGCCATAGCCTGTCCAAGGGGACTTCGCCCACAATGGCAATAGTGGCACCGTGCAGAAGTTCAGCGACGCCAGGCCCCGCAAAGGTCGCCCCGACCACCACTTTGTGGTCCTCGTCCACCACGAGTTGCGCCCAGCCTTCGTAATTCTCCGAATGCAGCTGGGCGCCGGACACATTGATGGGGACTTCCACCGCTGTGGCGTTGATGCCCTTCTGCAATGCCTGTTGGAGGCTCGGGCCCACGGATGCGAGCTCCGGATCCGTGAACACCACGCTGGGGATCGCGTATTCGTCGGCTGTCTTGGCCAGGGGGCTCCAGGGTTTCGGCGCGCCGTGGAGGGTTCCCTTGGCACGCGCCACGATGGCGTCGCCAGCGGCCCGGGCCTCGTACTTGCCTTGATGAGTGAGGAGGGCCGAACCCGCCGCGTCACCGGCCGCGTAGAGCCACAGTCCGCTGGTACCGTCGCTGGCAGTCCCCTCCACCAAACCGCTCGAGTCCGTGGTGAGCCGCAAAGCCTTGCCTTCTTCGGCGTCGAGCCCCACGTTCTCAAGCCCCAAATTGTCCAGGTTGGGTCGCCGGCCCGTCGCCACCAGCAACTCGTCAGAGTTCAGGACGGTCCCGTCCCCGAGGGTGACGGTGAACGCATGGTCCGCGTCATGTTCGACGCGCGTGGTGTCCGTCCCGAGCCGGAGATCGACGCCGTCGGCCCGCAACCCTGCGGCAACCAGCTGGGCGGCTTCCTCTGGAAAAGTGCTGAGCAGCCTCCCCCGGGCGACGAGCGTGACAGACGAGCCCAAGCGGGCAAACGCCTGGGCAAGTTCGACCCCCGCGACGCCGCCGCCCAGCACCACGAACCGTTCAGGGATGCTCCGCGCCGAGGTGGCGCCGCGGGTTGTCCAATAGGGGACGTCGCGCAGGCCTGCAATCTTCGGCATGACCGGTGTGGAGCCCGTGGCCACGACTACGGCGTGGTGGGCCTTGAGCGAATAGCTGTTGCCGTCCTTGCCATCGACTTGGACTTCGCGGGGGCCCGTGATGCGCGCCCGGCCCCGGACCAGTTCGATGCCTGTGTCTACGAGCCACTGCACGGCGCCGTCGTCTTGCCACTTGTTGGTGAAGTAGTCGCGGTACTTCAGGACAGATGCGGCATCCAGGACCTTCGTGACGGCGTCGGCTGCTCCGGGCACGGATTGGGCGGCGTGCAGGGCAGTTCCAGGCCGAAGGAGCGCTTTGGACGGTATGCAGGCCCAGTAGGAGCACTCCCCGCCGACCAGCTCGGTCTCCACAATCGCTGTGGTGAGGCCTCCCCGGACCGTTCTGTCTGCAACGTTCTCACCCACGGCTCCGGCGCCGATCACAATGACATCGAATTCCCGGATGTTCTCCTCAGCCATGGGAGAAGCCTACGCCCGGACGCAGCTTCGGATCAGGGACCCGGCGACGGATTCTGCGGGATCATTCCTCGAAGCCGAATCGTCAAGCCTGTGTTTGCGCGGATGTTTTCCAACAGAATGCGAATGATCCAGCGGAATTGAGCAGCCTTGGGGCGACCGTACGCTGCTAGCCGTGCATCGCACCCTTGAACCAGCCGGTGATGCTGGCCGGATGCGTGATTGCGGTACCCACGACGACGGCGAACGCACCGGCGTCGAGGGCTTGGCGGGCCTGGGCAGGGGTATGGATGCGGCCCTCGGCGATGAGTGGCGTGCCTAGTCCAGCGCCGGCGATCTCCGCGAGGAGCTCGAGGTCGGGGCCATCGGTCTTGGGACGTTCACCGGTGTATCCGGCGAGCGTGGTGCCGATCAGGTCCGCACCCGCGTCGACCGCGGCCGCCGCATCGGCGTAGGAACCGCAATCGGCCATCACCAAGGCATGCGTTTGCGCGTGAAGTCCGTCGACCGTCTGCTTGAGGCTCAGGCCGTCAGGACGCGGGCGGCGCGTGCCGTCGATGGCCACAACGTGGGCTCCCGCGTTCGCGACGGCGAGGGCGTGGCGGAGCGTCGGGGTAATGAAGACGCCATCGTGCCCGTCCTTCCAGAGTCCGATCACCGGGACCTCGACAGCCGTTCGGGTGAACTGGACGTCCGCGAGGCCTTGGACACGGATTGCCGCGGCACCACCGATTACCGCCGACGCCGCCACTTGGCCTGTGGTTCGGGGATCGCGCATGGGCTCGCCCGGATAGGCCTGGCAGGAGACGATCAACTGCGAACGGAGGGCTTCGAGGCCTTCAGGGGTCAGGATCATGGGGTCTCCTTGCGAGGTTTTCGTTATTAGTTCAGGACAAGCTTGGCTGCGCCCACAATGGCCGCGGTGTTCCCGAGCGCCGCACGGAGCACGGGAATGTCAGCGAGCGGGCCCATGAGCTCCTTGCGCATGGCCCGTTCCATGGGTTTCCACCAGAGATCTCCGGCGTCTGCCAGGCCACCGGAAACTACTACCGTCTCCGGGTCGAGGATGTTGACGAGCCCACCGAGGGCCTGTCCGGCGGCACCTGCGCCCGCGCCAATAGCCTTGATGGCGGCAGCATCGCCCTGGAGCGCCAAGGCAAACACGGCTCGCGTATCCGGTACGTCGGGCGAGCCGCCGAAACGCACGAAGGATTCATGGATGGCCGGGCCGGAAGCGATCGCCTCAACATGGCCGGAACCGCCGCACACGCAGGGGAGCGCCTTACCTTCGTGGTAGGCATACGGCGACGCAAAATGACCTACGTGGCCGCCCACATAGCGATGCCCCAAAACAGGAGATCCGTCCAGCACAAAACTGCCGCCGACTCCGGTCCCGAAGGCCACCATGAGCGAACTCGACGACCCCGCAGCCGCCCCACGCCACGCCTCGCCCAAGGCATGCGCATGGACGTCGTTGACAGCCCTGACCGAGTCCCGCGGGAGTCCCAGCCGTTCCGCCAGGCCCGCAGCCAACCCGGTCCCGGCCCACCCCAGGATCGAGTCGGTAGCGGAAACCACAGTCCCGCTCACAGCATCAATGACGCCGGCAGAACCGACGCCGACACGCCCGACGGCGATTCCCTCGCCTGCCGCGCGCCGCATGAGCCATGCGACGAGCGCCGCCGTAGCACCCAGAATGGCGTTGCCACCCTCGCGATTGAGCGTGGGGATTTGCTCCGAAAACAACACACTCCCGTCGGCGGCAACAACGCCGGCGGCGGTCTTGGTCCCACCAAGATCGACACCGATCACGTGCATCATGTTTTGTCCTTCGGGTCTGTTGCGGAGTCTTTTGCGGGGTCTGTTGCGGGGTCCGTCAATGCTGCCATGCGTCACTGGCCAGCCGTGGGTGGGACGGCTCGAACCCGTCTCTAGACCAGGCCGTTGCGTTCCAGGATGACCTTGATTGCGGCGGTTTCTTCGGCGTTCAGGGAGAGCATGGGGGCGCTCATCGTGTTGGATTCGATGATGCCCATGACCTGGAGGGCGGTCTTGAATGCGCCGAGTCCTGCTGCGCCGCCGGAGACCCGGCCGTTGGGGGTGTAGACGATCTCGAAGACGTCCGCCAAGCGGTCCTGTTCGGCTGCGGCTGCCGTCCAGTCTCCGGCCTGGCTGGCATCGAAGAGGCGGCGGTAGCCGGCGGGGTCAACGTTGCCCAGGCCCGGGACGACGCCTTGGGCACCGCCGAGGAGGGCTCCGTCCACGACCACTTCGTGGCCCGTGAAGATGTCGAAGTCGGGGATGTCCTTGGCTGCAAGGAGCAGTTGGCGGAAGGAGACGTCGTCGCCGGAGGAGTCCTTGACGCCCGCGATCACGCCGTCGCGGCCCAGGCGGACCAAAAGGTCGGTGGGCAGCTTGAAGTGCGTACGGACGGGGACGTCGTAGGCGAAGATCGGCTTGTCCACGGCAGCGTGGATGCTGCGGAAGTGGGTTTCGGTCTCCTGGGCGTTGCCGATGGCGTAGTACATCGAGGTGACTACGATTGCGTCGGCTCCGAGGTCGATGACCTTCTTGGCTTCTTCGATCACGCGGTTGGTGGTTTGTTCGTTGGCGCCCACGACCAGGGGCACGGCACCGGCATTCGCGTCGGCGATCGTGGAGACGACGAGTTCGCGCTCCTCGTTGGTCATGTAGGGGACCTCGCCTGAGGAGCCCAACACGAAAAGGCCGGACACGCCGCCGTCGAGCAGGTGCTTGGTGACGTTCTTCAGGGACGCGGTGTCAACGCGGCCGTCAGCGTGGCGGGGGGTGATGACCGGGGGAATGACGCCCTGGAACTGAGTAGACACAGAAATCTCCGTTGTTTGGATCTGAAAGGGAAAAACTTAGGTGTGGAGCAGGCTTGGTGCGGCGCCGAGCAGCTTCTTGGTGTAGTCGTTGCTTGGGTTGTCGAAGACCTGTGCGGCCGGGCCTTCCTCGACGATCTGTCCGAAATACATGACGCAGATGCGGTCGGAGACGTAGCGGACCGTCTGGATGTCGTGCGAAATGAACACCATGCCGAGGTTTAGCTGGGTCTTCAGATCGGACAGGAGGTTCAGGACCTGGGCCCGGACGGAAACATCGAGCGCCGACGTCGGTTCGTCCGCCACGATGATGTCCGGATCCAAAGCGAGGGCGCGCGCGATCGCCACGCGCTGGCGCTGGCCGCCGGAAACCTGCGACGGCGTGACCTCGCCTGCCGATTGCGGCAAGCCGACGAGGGCCAGCAGTTCCTTGACTTTCTCCGAGCGTGACGCGGCGTTGCCGATGCCGTGGACTTGCAGGGGATCGGTGAGGATATCTTCGATGGTCATGCGCGGGTTGAGCGCCGTGGCCGGGTCCTGGAAGACCACGGATACGGCACGCCCGAATTCCTTGCGCATGCGTGCGTTGCGTTTGATGGCTGGCTTGCCGTGGAACAGCACCTGGCCCGACGTCGGGGCCTGAAGTCCCACGAGCACCGAAGCGAGCGTGGACTTGCCGCAGCCGGACTCGCCGACGATTCCGACAGTCTCGCCACGGCTGATGCTGAAGTCCACACCGTTGACGGCCTTGACGATGTTGGGCCGGAAGAGGCTGCCGGTGCGGGCCCGGTGGTGAACCTTGACGTCCTTGAGTTCGATGACCGGCTTGGCTGGGATATCCCGTTGGGAAGTACTCACTTTGCGTCCTCCTTCAGGTGGCTGGCCCAGTAGTGGTCCCGGTCTGCTCCGCCACCGGCGGATTCAACAACGGTGAGGACCAATTGCTGGTTCGGATCGGCGTCGGGCCTCAAGGAGCGGGCCGCAAAGCGGTCGCCCGAAGCGAAATCCCGCGGAGACGGCACGGTGCCGGGGATCTGGTGGAGGCGGACGGCGTCGGCCTCGATCGAAAGAACTGCGCCCAACAGACCTCGCGTGTATTCGTGCCGCGGGTTCTGCAGGAGCTCGGAAGCCTGTGCCGATTCCACTACCTGGCCTGCGTACATGACCGTGATCCGGTGCGCCAAGGAGGCTACCAAAGCGAGGTCGTGGCTGACGAAGACCATGGCGAAGCCGAGCTGTTCGCGCAGTTCGTTGAGCAGCTCCACCACCTGCTTCTGGACGGTCACGTCCAGGGCCGTGGTGGGTTCGTCGGCCACCACGATCTTCGGCGAGCGGGAAAGAGCCATGGCGATCAGCACGCGCTGGCGCTGGCCGCCGGAGAGTTCGTGCGGGTAGCTGGCAAGCGTGCGGACGGGATCGAGTTTGACCAGTTCCAGCAACTCGGCGGGGGTCTTGCGTCCACCGCGCTTGGTCAGCTGGGTCATCTGCTCCTTGATCTTCATGGACGGGTTGAGCGAGCTCAGCGCATCCTGGTAGACCATGGCGATCTGCTCGCCCCGCAGGCCCTGATAGGCCTTGGCGTTGCTGTGCTTCGAGCCGGAATCCAGGAGTTCTTTGCCATCGAAGACGATGGACCCGGTGATCTCGGCAGTCTTGGGCAGGAGGCCCATGATGGCCAGGGACGTGATGGACTTGCCGCAACCGGATTCGCCCACCAGGCCCATGGTTTCCCCCTCACGGACGGTGAAGGAGACGTTGTCCACGATCGCGGTTTCGCCGAAGCGCCCGGGGAAGCGGATGGACAGGTTCTTGACCTCCAGCAGGTTCCTGGCGCCGGCCGGGACCTGGGGGAGCCGATCGGTACGCTTGGCCTCGATGGAAGCCAGAAGTTCGAGTTCCTTGTCGAGGAGCGCGTGCGGACTCGCCAGGGCAATCCTCGGATCGTTCAGGACCGACGCTGTGTAGTCCTCTTCGGAGAGGGGATCGCTGTTTGCCGGCCGAACGCCGTCGAGTTCGTGCTGTTCCACGACCGATGGCTGTGCCACCGACGTCGCGATTTCGGTATCGACGGCTGCACCCGCCACGGCGGCGCCGGCAAAGGCAGCGGCAGCACCGTCGTCGTCCTTCACCACCGGGGCCTTGCGCAGCTTCGGGTTCACCATGGCGTCGGTGAGGCCTTCGGCCAGGATGTTCAGCGCAAGGACAGTGAGCAAGATCGTGAGGCCTGCGAAGGTCGTTGCCCACCAGCCACCTGAAAGGACCAGGTTGCGGCCGTATGAGATCACGTTGCCCCAGGACGGCGCGGGATCCTGGACGCCGGCTCCCAGGAAGGACAGCGAGGCTTCGAGGATGATGGCGTCGGCCACCATGACCGTGGCGAAAACCAGCACGGGGGCGGCGGTGTTACGGACGATGTGCTTGAGCAGGATGTAGGGGCGGCTTGCACCCATCACTCGTTCGGCCCGGACGTAGTCTTCACCGTACTGGGCGAGCACATTGGCGCGGACCACCCGGGCAAGCTGCGGCGTGTAGATGATGGCGATGGCGACGATGATGGTGGGTACCGAGTTGCCGAAAGCTGCCAGCAGCACGGCTGCGAGGGCGATGCCCGGGAACGCCATGAGGATGTCCATGAGTCGCATGATGATCTCGTTGACCGCCTTGCTGGACGTCGCAGCGAGCGAGCCAAGCACGGCGCCGACGACGATCGCGAGGGCCACCGCGCCGAGGCCGATCATCAGGGAGGATTGGGAACCGTAGAGCAGCCGGGAGAAGACATCACGCCCCAGACGGTCGGTACCGAAGAAATGGTCGCCGTCCGGCGCTTGGGCCGGGATGAACGTTTCCAGGGGATCGTGCGGTGCGACGAGGGGCGCGAAGATAGCCGCCAGGCCGATCACCACGAGGAACAACAGGGCAAGACGCGATCCCCAAGGGAGGGACTTGAAGCGGACGCCCGGGGCGCTGAGCCGTTCAGCAAGTTTGCTGCGCATGGCTATACCGTCCTGATTCGGGGGTTGATGAGCAGGTACAGGAGGTCCACCACGATGTTCACCAGAACGAAGGTGACGGAAATGGTGAGGACCACGCCCTGGACCAGGTTGACGTCCAGGTTGGTGATGCCGTTGAGGATCAGCTGGCCCATGCCGGGAAGGGCGAAAATCATTTCGATGACGACGGCGCCGCCCAGCAGGTAGCCCACGCGGAGTCCCAGCACGGTCACCGGAGTGACCAGCGCGTTGCGCAGGACGTTCCTGGAAACCACTTCACGATAGGGGACCCCGTTGCCGATGGCCGTGCGGACGTAGTCGCGGTCCAATTCCTCCACCATCGAGGTGCGGACCACGCGAATCAGGGAAGCAGACACGGGGATGCCGAGCGCGAGGGCCGGCAGTGCCATCGAGTTGAGCCAGCCGCCGAAGCCGGACTCCGGCGTCGCGATTCCACCCGAAGGGAACATCGGGTTGTCACCGAGCGCGAACCACTGGATGAGCAGGATGCCAAGCCAGAAGGACGGGGTGGCGATGGCCGCGATGGAGAAGATCCGGACCAGCTGGTCCTGCCACTTGTCGCGGTAAAGGGCGCCGATGATGCCGAAAACCAAGGACAGTACGACGGCGATAATCACGCCGAGGAAGGTCAGCTGGAGGGTCAGCGGGAAGGCCGAGGCAATCATGCTTGCCACCGACTTGGACGGCGGGGTGGTCACGCCAAGATCGAGATGCACGAGCCTGCCCAGGAAACGGAAGTACTGGATGAACAGGGGATCGTTCAGGCCGTTGTCCTGGCGGTACTGCTGTTTGGCGGCCTCGCTGGCGCCTTCGCCGAGGGCCGAGCTGGCCTGGTCGCCTGGGGCTGCTTGAAGGACGAGGAAGACCAGCAGCGTGATGCCCAGGATCATCAAGGGCAATGCCGCGAGTCTGCGTCCAAGCAGACGCAATATCATGACCATTTGTTCTCCGGTTTGCTTTGTTGCGGCCGCTGCGTGGCGGTCTCGCGGGGTAGTGCTTCCAAGGGGTGCGCCTCCCCCAACTAACTCGCAGTAGGTGTCGTTTTGAGCCGTCTAAACGACAACAAATGCGAGCTAGTTGGGGTCGGGGGGGTGTGGCTACGCCGTGCGGCCGACGCCGATGAAGGACAAGCCGGTGGTGGGCAGCGGCTTGAAGCCCGAGAGCTTCTTGTCGTCCCATGCGCTGGGGAGCTGGCGGTGGAAGATCGGGTACAGCGGGAGTTCCTCGGAGACGAGGTCCACGATCTGCCCGGTGATATTCTTGGCGTCAGCGGTTGAGGCCTGTGAGCCCTTGTCCATCAGGCCCTGCAGGGTAGCGCTTTCCGGAGCAGTCCAATAGGCACGCTTGGTCATCCAGGTGGCACCCGAGTAGAACCAGCTCAGGAGCAGGTCTGCGTCGTTGCCGAAGACTGAAGGATCGCCGGGGGCCGCAATCACAGAGAAGTCAGCCTTGCCGACCCTGTCGGTGTACAACGCGCCGGACTGCAGGTTCTTTGCCGTGACCTTGACGCCGGGGATCTTGTTCCAGGACTCCAGCATCAGCGGGGCAACGTCCTTGACCCAGGCCGTGTCCGTGGTGAGCAGTTCGAATTCAAGGTTGCTCACGCCGGCCTGCTTGAGGAGGTCGGCGGCCTTCTGCGCATCGTAGCCGTAAACGTTCTTGGCCTTGACGTAGTCCGGGTGGCCCTCCTGGAAGTACGACGACGCAGCCTTGGCGTTGCCGAACAAGGCCTTCTTGATGATGGAGTCCTTGTCCAGTCCATAGTGAAGGGCCTGGCGGACCAGCTTGTTGTCGAACGGGGCCTTGGCACAGTTGAACATCAGGAAGAGCATGCCGAAGGACTGCACGGATTCAACCCGTTCCTTGGACTTGAGTCCGTCCATGTCCAGGTACGGTACGTCTTCGATCGCCTGGACTCGGCCCGACTGGGCCGCGGTGACACGTGCAGCGGCGTCTGAGAGCAACAGCCAAGTCATGCCCTTGGCGAGTGCGGGCTTGGGTCCGTTGTAGTCGGCGAATGCTTCGAAGACGATCTTGTCGTCCTTGACGGCCGAGATCAGCTTGTATGGGCCGGAACCGACGGGCTTGGCATCGAATCCCTTCGGGTCGGTCGAGGCCAACGCCTTCGGAACCACCTTCACCACGGAGATTCGCGGTCCAAAGCCCGGGAATGGGTACTTCAAGGAGAATTCCACCGTCTTGGCGTCGAGGGCCTTGACGTCTTTGATGAACGGAATGAACTGGGAGAACAGAGACTTGTTGGCCGGGTCCATCACGCGCGTGAAGGAGTAGACAACATCGTCCGTCGTGACAGGTGCACCGCTGTGGAACTTGGCACCATCGCGGATGGTCACTTGGTACGTGGTGTCGTTGACCTTCTTGGGGTCGCTGGCGGCCAACGCGTTATAGGGCTCGCGGGTGGCGGGGTGGAGCTCCACGAGCCCTTCGAAGATGTGCAGGTTGGCGGCCTGCGGTGTGGCACCAGAGGACGTCAGAGGATCGAAACCTGTGGATAGCGCATAGGAGATGCCCGCTTCGATGGTGAGGTCCTTGTTGACCGCAGCCGTGTTGTTCCCTCCACCCGCGGTGGTTGCGGCGGGGCCGCCACATGCTGACAGGGTAGCCGTGAAAGCCGCGGCAGCGCCCGCAGCTGCGCTCAGCTTGAGAAAGTTGCGTCGGCTGGCGTCGTTGACCACCGACAGGTTGTTAATCGTGTTGCTCATAAGATGCCTCACCATTCAAGTTTTCTTGGTTATCGGATGTAGGACATCCGATGCTCGTAATGAAACTGTAAGGGCGGTCACAGGAAGTCGTCAAGCGAGATTTGGGTCACCTTCGGCTTTGGATAGGCCTGTGACGCCGCCGCGCAGGGGCTCGGCCGTCCCGGCGTGCGCGGCCGCGCCGTGACCAGCCTGGGATTCAAACAAAAATCAGGGCAAACATCTATCAAGGAGATGGGACATCCGATATTGTATGTTGCGAAGCACCGTCTTCGTTGTGGGCGCTAGGCTCACCTAAAGATTAACACCGCACTGATTCCTTGTCTTCACTCCCGAAAAATGGATAACGGCCAAGGTTGAGTACTTTTGCAAGGAGAGCCATGACCACTTCCGGTGTCGTTCCGCAAGCGCGGTTCAGCGCACAGGCCCGGCTCAGGGCCCTTCAGTCGGACATTATGGAGCTGATCCTCGAGCGCGAGCTGGAGGCAGGCGATCCTTTGCCCACGGAAAATGAACTCTCCGTGGCGCTGGGAGTCGGACGGAACACCCTCCGCGAGTCTCTGAAAGTGCTCCAGGCCCTGGGTGTTATCGAGATTCGCCACGGCTTCGGCATGTTCGTCGCCCCTAGCAATTTCGAGGCCCTCGCGGACGGCCTAACCTTCCGTGGCCGTTTGTCCCTGCGCCACCAGGGGTTCGAGGCGCTGCAACTCGTGGATGTGCGCCAGGCCCTCGAGTCGGGGCTGATCGGCTCCTCCATGGACGTAATGACCGCCGAGCAGCTCGCCTCGATCGAAGAAACCGTCAAGCAGATGGAAGAGCTCGCAGGCGCCGGAGAGAACTTCGTAGCCGCCGACGCCGAGTTCCACCGCCGGCTGTTCGAACCGCTGAATAACGAGCTCCTCATCAACCTCATGGGCGTCTTCTGGAAGGTCTACCGGAAGATCCATGTGGAAATCGGCTCGGCCAACGAAGACCTTGTAGCCACCGCTGCCATGCACCGAAACATCTATTCCGCCGTGGCAACCGGCGACAAGTCCGCTGCCGCCGAACTGCTCAACCGCCACTTCGACGGAATCCGCCGCCGCATCAGCGAGGCCGTCGCCGCGTAGAGCGCCACCGGCACGCAAGGGCCGCCGTCGTACTTTCCAGGAAGTACGACGGCGGCCCTTGGCTTTTGTGCGCGGCCCAGGTCATCGCCGTCCCGGCTGTCGATTTTACGAAAAAAGACCCGCACCGAGGCCGGTGCGGGTCTTCATTTGTGCGCCCAGAGGTGTGTAGTTTCACGACATAGTTCACAGCTGACCCTTCACTGGTGAGTCGGGACATGCTTCACACCGGGGATGGTTGAGCATGATTCATGTCGAAGCAGAAAGTCATCGTCCTCGCAGTCCGTGACCAAGGCCTGACCGTCGCCGCCGCGGCCCGCCGCTATGGAGTCAGCCGCCGCTGGGTCCACGAACTCCTCCGGCGTGAAGCCGAAGGGGGCATCGACGCCGCCCGCGCCCATGCCGGCAAGCACCTCCTGATGCTCATCCACGACACCGAGGTCACCATCAGCGACACAACCACCGGAGAGATCATCCGCGAACTCACCATCGACCCGAGCCGCGACTACCAGGCCAGACAAAGAAAAACACCCCGGTCCGAAGACCGGGGTGTAACCGATGACCCGACTCATCCGTGAAGGATGTCTCGACTCATCACATTTGTGCGCCCAGAGGGATTCGAACCCCCGGCCTTCTGTTCCGTAGACAGACGCTCTATCCAGCTGAGCTATGGGCGCATCTTGGTGATTCTCGGGAGTTTCAAACTCGTTCCCCCCTCGAACCTCAATAAACTTTACGCGAGATCGCCCTTCGTGCCAAATTGGTTGGATGTAATCTACCTAACTAGACCGGTCTATGTGACCTTGGTCACTAAATTTAGCGAAGCGCTGAACAAGATCCTTGATTTTTAGGGGTTTTGCTTCGAATTGCTCAAGAGATCCCACGTCCGAACCCAGATTGGTCTACTCCGCGAGCCCTAGCATTTAGGACACACCACTGAACCCGAGGAAGGGAACCACGATGGGCGATCTGGCGCGACTGCCGCTGCTTGAGAAGGCACCTACTACGCATGGACGCTTGTTGGCCTGGGTGGAGGAAGTGGCCGAGCTGACACAGCCGGACCGCATCCACTGGGTTGACGGCAGCGAAGCGGAATACACGAAACTGACCGACGAACTCGTCGCCGCGGGCACCCTGAAAAGGCTGAACCCGGAGACGTTCCCGAACTCCTTTGCCGCTTTCTCCGATCCTGCCGACGTGGCCCGTGTAGAAGAGCAGACTTACATCTGCTCCGAAAAGGAACGCGACGCAGGCTTCACCAACAACTGGATGGCTCCGGCCGAGATGAAGCAGAAGCTGCGTGGACTGTTCGCGGGCTCCATGCGCGGCCGCACCATGTACGTCATCCCGTTTGTCATGGGCCACCTGGACGCCGAAGACCCGAAGTTCGGCGTCGAGATCACCGACTCCGCCTACGTTGTTGCTTCGATGCGCATCATGGCCCGCATCGGCACCGACGTGCTGGAGCGCATCACGCAGACGGATGCGTTCTTCGTCCCCGCACTGCATTCCCTGGGCGCCCCGCTCGAGGACGGCCAGGCAGACGTTGCATGGCCCTGCAACCCGGACAAGTGGATCGTGCACTTCCCGGAAGAGCGCTCCATCTGGTCCTTCGGCTCGGGCTACGGCGGCAACGCCCTCCTCGGCAAGAAGTGCTACGCCCTGCGTATCGCGTCCGTCATGGCCCGCGACGAAGGCTGGCTGGCCGAGCACATGCTCATCCTGAAGCTGACCTCGCCTGAGCAGAAGACTTACTACATCTCTGCGGCCTTCCCGTCTGCTTGCGGCAAGACCAACCTGGCCCTTCTGGACCCCACCATCAAGGGCTGGAAGGTAGAAACCCTCGGCGACGACATCACCTGGATGCGCTTTGGCAAGGAAGGCGAACTCCGCGCCGTCAACCCCGAGGCTGGCCTGTTCGGCGTTGCTCCGGGCACCGGTTGGGGCACCAACCCGAATGCCATGCGCGCCATCGCCAAGGGCAACAGCATCTTCACCAACGTTGCGCTGACCGACGACGGCGGTGTGTGGTGGGAGGGAATGACGCAGGAGACTCCTGCACACCTGACTGACTGGCAGGGCAACTCCTGGACCCCGGAGTCCGACAAGCCTGCCGCACACCCGAACTCCCGTTTCTGCACGCCGATCGACCAGATCGACATGCTGGCCGAGGAGTACTTCAGCCCCGAAGGCGTGGAACTCTCCGCGATCCTCTTCGGCGGACGCCGCAAGACCACCATCCCGCTGGTCACTGAGGCACGCGACTGGTCCAACGGCATCTTCATGGGTTCGACGCTGTCCTCCGAGACCACTGCTGCTGCGGCAGGTGCCGTCGGCGTTGTGCGTCGCGACCCCATGGCCATGCTGCCGTTCATCGGCTACGACGCAGGCGACTACCTAAACCACTGGGTCAACCTGTCTGCCAAGGCGAACTCCCTTGGCCAGAACCGGCTGCCGAAGATCTTCCTGGTCAACTGGTTCCGCCGCACCGCTGAAGGTGGCTTCGCGTGGCCTGGCTTCGGTGACAATGCCCGCGTCCTCAAATGGGCCATCGAGCGCATTGAAGGCAAGACCGACGCCGTCGAGACCCCCATCGGATTCGTGCCGACAGGTGAGTCCATCGATCTCGAAGGACTGGACATGACCCCCGCTGAGGTGGAGGCCGCAGTCCGCGTCGACCCCGCCGAGTGGAAGACCGAACTGGCATCGATCGAGGAGTGGTACGCAAAGTTCGGCGGGTCCCTGCCGGCTGCGTTGCTATCCGAGCTGGAAGGCCTGAAGGCCCGCCTGGCCTAGGTCCCCACCGCCTCCCCAATCTCGCAAGCTCGATTGGGGCCCCTCGGCGGCGGAGGCCCCTTCTACGAACGGCGGTCCCGCACCTTGGCGCTCAAGGTGCGGGACCGCCGTCGTCTCCGGGCATTGTGCCGTGCAAGCGCCTGGCGTAGCTTTCAGGGAACCAATAGTTCTCTATTCTCAGGGACCGCCATGGACGACGCCCAGCCGCCAAAACCAATCCTCCATGCGCCCGCCACGGTCAGTGAGCCCCGGATGGCTCAGCAGATCACTGCGTCACTGGCCGAGTTCGGTAGGGGCAACGTTGCTGTCGCCGGCGGCAAGGGTGCGGCCCTGGGGGAATTGGTGCGTCAAGGGTTTCCTGTGCCGCCGGGATTCATCATCACCACGGGCGCGTACCTCTCCTTCCTGGCGGAAACGAAGGCGGGGGCAGAACTGGACCTCTTGTTGTCCTCGGAGCCCGGTGACGCGTTCGACGTCGGTGCGTCCAACGGCGGCAACGGAACCCGCGCTGCCGCCATCCGGGAGCTGTTCGCAAGCGCGGATATGCCCGAGCGCGTTCGAGAGGAGATCCTCGCCGCCTATGCGAAGCTGGGCCGGGGTGCGGTCGCTGTCCGTTCCAGTGCTACTGCGGAGGATCTTCCGGGGGCCGCGTTTGCCGGGCAGCAGGACACTTTCCTCAACCTGACCGGCGAGGATGAGGTGGTACGGGCCGTCGTCGGCTGCTGGGCCTCGTTGTGGACCGAGCGGGCCATGGCCTACCGCCGCCGGCAGGGAATCGACCGGCGCGAGGTGGCAATCGCCGTCGTCGTACAGAAAATGGTGCCCGCCGCGGTGGCGGGCGTCATGTTCACGGCGAACCCGGTAACGGGTGAGCGCGGCGAGATGGTGGTGGATGCGAATCCCGGGCTCGGGGAAGCCGTGGTTTCGGGGCGGGTGACGCCGGAGCGCTACGTCCTGGACGGCTTCGGAAAAGTGCTCAGTTTCGTGCCGGGTGGCCGGGAGGTAGTGATCAGTGCGGCTGCGGGCGGGGGAACGCGGGAAATGACCGGCACGCCGGGTGCTAGGCCCGGGCTCGTGGCGGAGCAATTGGCGGAGCTGGCACAGCTGGGACAGGAAGCCCAGCAGCATTTTGGCCGTCCCCAAGACATTGAGTGGGCGGTGGCGGGAGGCGTGCTGTATGTTCTGCAAGTCCGGCCGATAACCGCACTCCCGCCCCAACCGCCCAGCCTCAACTGGTTTCAACGGTGGGTGGGACCCTTCTTCTGGGAGATGTTCCAGGAGCGGCCGTATCCGCTGGACGTTTCGGGGTGGATGCGCCTCGGCATATTGGAAATGTTGCGCGGGATGGCCGGGAGCGTGGGCGTTGCATTCCCCATGGTCGAGGAGTTGCTGCCTGAGGAAGACGGCGTGGTGGTGCAGCTCATCCCGCCGGTGCCGTGCCCGAGCCTCCGGTCGCTTGCTGCGCCGGTGTCATTGCTGCGCCGCTCAAAGGAATTCAAGGCCGGCGAGTGGACCCGGGATCCGCGTTTTGGGCAGTTCCTTGCCGACACGGAACGGTTGAACGGAACGGACCTCGCTCCGCTGCGATGGCGCGCGGTCATCGCCTTCGTTGAGGAGTGCTTCGGGACGATGCGGGCCATCAGGGATCTCCGGATTTCCTACCTGCCGGGGATTCTCTTGCCAATGCTGAAAATGCGCCTCATGCTCCTGTTGCTTGGCAAGATGAAGCTGGCTCCTGTGCTGATCGCCGGCGCGGAGACCCGGACAAGCCAGGCGAACCGCGCCCTTGAACAGCTGGCGTCCATCGCGGCGGACGACCCCGGGCTGTCACGCGCCTTTCTTGAGGCCGATTCCGGCCAGCTGCTGGACCTGGTGGAAAAAGATCCCGAACATGGTGTTTTCCGCGCGGCGTTCGAGGCGTTCCAGCTGGAATACGGCCACCGCGAAACCACTAGCGTTGTCTTGAGCAGTTCGCCTACCTGGTCCGATGCCCCCGAAGTGGTTCTGGGCCTCGTGAAAGCGATGTCCGGCGGGCGGCTTCAAACGGTTGACCAGGCCGGGACAGCGATGGAGGAATTGAACCGGCACCCGGTGCTCCGTTTCGAACCGCTGCGCCGGAGGATGCTCGCTGCGGTCGAGTCCGCCAGGGCTGGAATTGCGTTCCGCGAAGACAGCCACTTCTACGCCACCAAAGCCATTCCGTCGATCCGCCGCGCTTACCGGGAGCTGGGACGCCGGTTGGTGTTGGCGGGCGTGATCGACAAGCCGGAGGAGATCTATCACTTGCGGTTCGAGGAACTGGAGTCCATTACAGACGCCGACGACGGCGCGCTGCCGGCTTCCCTCCGGCACCGTTTCCGGCCGCTGGTGCTCGCTCGGGCGGCGAAACGGCGTGAGCTCGAAGGTATTCCACTGCTTGATCCTGCGTTGCTTTTTGCTGGACACCTGCCCTCTGGACACCTGCCCTCTGGAGGGCGCCCTGCTCGAGGAAAGCAGCGGGCAGGCGTCTTGGTTTCCGGTACTCCGTCCAGCCGTGGCCAAGCAACCGGTCAGGTTCGCGTGATCCGGGCACCGAGCGAGTTCGGCCAGCTGCGTAGTGGGGAAATCCTGGTCTGCCCCTACACCAACCCTTCCTGGACTCCGCTGTTCCAACGGGCCGCCGCGGTTGTGGTGGATGCCGGTGGACTCGCCTCGCATGCGGCGATCGTTGCGAGGGAATACGGAATTCCGGCCGTCATGGGCGCTGGTTCGGCCACCAGCACCTTGACCGACGGGCAATGGGTGCTCGTCGACGGAACCTTGGGAGTGGTCCTGCCGGCCGCTTCGAGCACCCCAACTGACTCGCACTAGATGTCGTTTTGGGGCCTATAAACGACATCTACTGCTAGCTAGTTGGCGAGCCAGATGTCCGGCCCGAAGACTTCGTAATGAATCTTCGTGGCAGGGATTCCGGCATTGATCGCTTCATTGCGAATGTGCTTCATGAACGGCAGCGGGCCGCATAGGTACAGCGAGGCATCGGCCGGAAGGTCCACTTCGCGCAGTGACATAAAGCCCGCATTGGACCCGCCTTGCGGTTCCTCCAACCAGAGCTGGAGTTCTGCCGCATCCAAGCGCTCGACGTCGTGCGTCATCTGCCCGCGCAACGCCCAACTGTCCAGGTTGCTCTCGGCGTGCAGGACAAGGACCTGACGATTCGAGCCGGAATCGGCCAGTGAACGCAGGAGGGAAGCCGTGGGCGTGCAGCCAATGCCGGCCGAGGCGAGGACTACGGGCCCGTCGCCGTCCTTGAGCGTGATTTCGCCATAAGGGTTGGAAATCTCCAGGACGTCACCGACCTTCACTGAGTTGTGCAGCACGGGGGAAACTTCGCCGCCGTCATCGATCTTGGTAGTGAAGCTGCGGCTGGTGCCTGCGGCGCCGGAAAGCGAGTACTGCCGGACCTGGCGCAAACCGTCGGGGAGCGTGACCTTGACGCTGATGTATTGGCCGGGGAGCGCCTCGCTGACGGGTGTATCGTCTGCGGGCTCCAAGACGAAGGTCATGGACCCGGTGCCCGCGGGAGCCTTGGACGCGACCTTCCAGGGGCTCCACATCTTGCCGTTGGCCTGGGCTGCGTAGAGTCCTTTTTCGAGCTTGATCAGGGCGTCCGCCATGAGCCAGTAGACCTCAGTCCAAGCTTCGGCAATTTCAGGGGTAATGACTTCGGCCAGGTCCTCTGCGATGGCAGCGAAGAGGTGCTCGTAGACCACTTGGTATTGCGGCTCTGTGATGCCGAGTGAAGCGTGACGGTGGGCAATGCGGGACAACACAGTCTCCGGCAGGCTTCCCGGGTTGCTTATCAAGTGGCTCGCGAATGCGGCAATACTTCCGGCGAGGGCTTGCTGCTGGCTGCCGGAACGCTGGTTCGAACGGCTGAACAGCCCGTCGAGCAACTCGGGGTGCGCGGCGAAGAGGCGCTCGTAAAACTTGGGGGTGATGTCGCCAATCCTGGAGCCAACGAGCGGCAACGTCGCCTGAATGACGGGGAAGGACTTGTCCGAGAGCATACGTACTCCTGTCGTAGTGGCCCACAGCTTCCGTACGGGCCGAGACTAATACTTGTATTTAGAATGCAAGTATCTATGGCTCATTTCTACACGTCGTAGAAGGATTTTGCCAATCGACGGCTGAGAGTTACATCCCGGGGCGCAAGCCGATCGTTTGGAACACCGGGGCCATCTGCCGAAAACTCGGCAGGGAGGAGACGACGACGCCGTCAAGCTCCCGGTAGAAGGCCTCCCGGGCGCGGGCCAAGGCGCCACGTAGGCCGCATTCGATGATCAAGGGGCAGTCGCCGTGGGAGGAGTGGCACTCCGCGGGATCCGATCTGGTATCAAGTTCCCGAAGGAGCTGGCCCACAGTGGCTTTGTGCCCGGCTGTGCTGAGCCGGGATCCGCCCTTTCGTCCGCGCTCGACGTCAATCAAGCCCAACTCGCGCAGCCGAACAATGGCCTTGCTGACGTGATGGTAGGGCGTCCCAACAGCATCGGCGATGTTTTGGGTGGTCAGGAGTTCACCTGCGGGCGCGGACGATAGGACCAGGAGCGCACGCAGGCTCACATCTGCGAAGGCATTGATCTTCATGCCTTTAAGCTTACGTAGTCAGGTCTAGTCCACCCAGATAAGGGGTTCGTTGGTATCTGCTTCTGCGGTGTCAAAGGTGAAACCTCCGCTTGTCTGAACGTAGGGGATCACAGCTGCCATCAGCCCGCCGTCGCGATCCTCAGCAGCGGCGTGAATTCCGTCCGAGCCATGTTCGGGAAGGATGACGTCGCTGGCAATCGCGGCGGCGCGGTATCCATCCCGACCTTGACGGAGCAACTCGAGGACGTCGGCCAACATCGACTCTGTATCGACGTTTCCTTCGTCATCCGGCTCTCCGGGCGAGACGAAGACGAGCCGGAGTTCGTTGTCGTCCGCGAGCGTGACTGCGAAGGGCAGGAAGCCGCCATTTTGTTCCAAGTGTTCCTGCGCCGTCGCCAAGGCGGCCCCCAAGGTCTCGCGGACGTAGTGGAGTTCACGCTCTGCTGCATTTTCGGAGTTGTTGGCTGTGTTGCCCATGCTGCTGCTCGTCTTCGGGGCTGCTGGCTAGGCTCGAACCAGCGCGAGGACGCGGTCGCGGACCTTTTCCATGGTGGCCACATCCTTTGCTTCGGCGTTCAGGCGCAGGAACGGCTCCGTGTTGGACGGCCGAAGGTTGAACCACCAGCTTCCATCCTTCGCGGTGAAGGTACTGCCATCCATGGTGTCGACATCGACGTCTTCGCCATCAAATTCGGCGCGGACGCGCTCAATGGCTCCGGCCTTGTCTTCGATTTCGGAGTTGATTTCGCCGGAGGAAACGTAAGGCTCGTACTGGCGGCCGAGCTCCGACAGCGGGCCGTCCTGCTCGCCCAAGGCTGCCAACACGTGCATGGCCGCGAGCATCCCGGTGTCCGCGTTCCAAAAATCGCGGAAGTAGAAGTGGGCCGAGTGCTCGCCGCCGAAGACGGCCCCTTCTTCTGCCATGACCGCCTTGATGAACGAGTGTCCCACCCGGGTGCGGACAGCCCTGCCACCATCCGTGGCCACGAGCTCCGGGACGGCCCGCGAGGTCAGCAAGTTGTGAATGATCACGGGGGTTTCTTCTCCCGCGGCTTGGGCGCGGGCGATTTCCCGCCGCGCAACCATGCCGGTGATCGCCGAGGGCGATACCGGTTCGCCCTTCTCGTCGATTACGAAACAACGGTCGGCATCTCCGTCGAACGCCAGCCCGATATCCGCGCCGTGCTCGATGACGGCGGCCTGCAGATCACGCAGGTTTTCAGGTTCAAGGGGATTGGCCGGATGGTTCGGGAAGGAACCGTCCAACTCAAAGTACAGGGGGACGATTTCGAACGGCAGCGCCGGAAGCAGCGTGTCACCGAGCACGGCGGGCGTGGTGAGTCCGGCCATGCCATTCCCGGCGTCGACGACGATCTTCAAAGGACGGGAGACTTTAAGGTCAACCAGGCTGCGCAGGTATTCCGAGTAATCCTTCAGTACATCGTGGGAGCTGATCTCACCGTGGACGTCCGCAGCAGGAATGTCGCCGTCATTGAGGTACTTCTCCGCGAGTGCTTGGATTTCCTTGAGTCCTGTTTCGGACGAGATCGGCTGAGCACCAGCCTTGGACATCTTGATGCCGTTGTACTCTGCGGGATTGTGGCTCGCAGTGAACGTGGCGCCGGCGGCATTGAGGGCGCCGCAAGCGTAATAGAGCTCGTCGGTGGAGATGAGGCCCAGAAGCTGGACATTGGCACCCCGGCGAGCGGCGCCGTCGGCGAATGCCTTGATGAATTCGGGAGATGACGGGCGCATATCGCCGCCCACCAGAACGGTCTCGCCCGAAAGCCCGAGGGTGTCGACGAAAGCGGCGCCGACGGATTCCACGATGCGGGATGTAATGGATTCACCGACGATTCCCCGGACGTCGTAGGCCTTGAAGGAAGCCGAGAGGTCAAATGTCTTCTTCTTCTGCTCGCTATTCACGGGCTCAATCCTACTGTGGAGCCCGGCCGTCACCTCGCCAGAAAAGCGGCTATGTGGAAAACCTTCGCTACACGGATGTTCGTCCACATAGATGAAGTTCCAGGTTCTGGCTGTTTGCGCATGCTGGAATACTGAACCCATGCCCAACAACCCTGATGCTGCTCTCCTCGCAGCAGAACAGTCCACCACCCGGCTGCAAGCTCTTGAGGTATTGCGGGAGCTTGTGGGGAGTACGGACGCGCAATTCCATGACGGCCAGTATGAGGCGATCGAAGCCCTCGTAGACGCCGGACGGCGCGCCCTGGTGGTCCAGAGGACTGGCTGGGGTAAATCCGCGGTGTACTTCGTCTCGTCGTTGTTGCTGAGGCGGCGAGGAGCCGGGCCCACGCTGATTGTCTCCCCGCTGCTCGCACTCATGCGGGACCAGGTGGCCGCCGCCGCCCGGGCCGGTGTGCGCGCAGTGGCGATCAACTCGGCCAACCAGCTCGAGTGGGACAACGTTCGCGAGCAACTCGCCGCGGACCAGGTGGACGTTCTCCTGGTGTCGCCGGAAAGGCTCACCAACCCTTCCTTCCGGGAGAACCAGCTGCCCGAGCTCATCCGCCGTACCGGCCTCCTGGTGATTGACGAGGCACACTGCATTTCGGACTGGGGCCACGATTTCCGTCCCGACTACCGGCGCATCTCCGATCTCATCGAGCAGTTGCCCGGTAACGTCCCCGTGCTGGCGACCACGGCGACGGCCAACTCCCGGGTGGTGCATGACATCGAGGAGCAGCTCGGCTCCGGCGTTCTTACCATCCGTGGCACTCTTGGCCGAGAGTCCTTGCGGCTGGGTGTCCTGAAGCTTGCCGACTCAAGGGATCGCCTGGGCTGGTTGCTCACACATCTTGCTGATATGCCAGGCAGCGGGATCATCTATACCTTGACCGTTTCCGCCGCCGAAGACACTGCACGGCTTCTCTCCGAAGCGGGCCACCAGGTCTTGTCCTACACAGGACGCACGGACCCCGCGGACCGGGAACGGGCCGAGCAGCTTCTCAAGGACAACCAAGTGAAGGCGCTGGTGGCCACCTCGGCCCTCGGCATGGGTTTCGATAAACCCGATCTTGGTTTCGTTATCCACCTCGGCGCACCTTCGTCGCCGGTGGCCTACTACCAGCAAGTGGGCCGAGCCGGTCGTGGCGCCGCAAATGCCGATGTCCTCCTCCTGCCTGGGTCCGAAGACCGCGAAATCTGGCAGTACTTTGCCACCGCTTCCATGCCTTCGGAGGAAAAGGCCGCAGCCGTCCTCAACGTCCTCGCCGGGTCCGGCTCTGCGTTGTCCACCGTGGCCCTCGAAGCGCGGGTGGACCTGCGCCGGACACCCTTGGAACTCCTGTTGAAGGTCCTTGCGGTCGATGGCGCGGTGGAGCGAGTCGGCGGCGGCTGGAGGTCCACGGGACGTCCCTGGATCTACGATGCCGAACGCTACGCTCGTATTGCCGAGGCCCGGGTGGACGAGCAAGACTCCATGGTGATTTACCAGGACACCGCTGGATGCCGCATGGAATATATCACCGCCGTCTTGGACGACGAGTCCGCACGTGCATGCGGCCGTTGCGACAATTGCGCCGGCATATGGTTCCCGGCCAACGTGGAAGCAGCCGCCGCAGACGCTGCGGGGCAGACCCTCCGGCGCGCGGGCCTGGTGCTGGAACCCCGGCTTCAATGGCCCAGCGGCATGGACCGGCTGGGCGTGGCTGTGAAAGGCAAGATCAAGCCGGAAGAGTTGCTGGCTGAAGGCCGTGTCCTGGCCCGCCTGACTGATTTGGGTTGGGGAGGGGCCCTCCGCGAACTCTTTGCGGCCGGCGCGGCTGACCGTGAAATTGAACCTGCTATGTTGCAGGGCTGTGTTCAGGTCTTGCGCGAGTGGGCCGTCGGAGATGGCAGAACCACGGGTTGGAGCGGGCAAGGACGGCCGGTAGCCGTCGTGAGCATCCCCTCCAGAAACAAGCCGGTGCTGGTTGAATCCTTGGCCCGCGGCATAGCAGGGATCGGCCAGATGCCGTATCTGGGCCCCCTCCAACTCGAGCATGGTGGACCCGCCGGCGCCCGGGGAGGCAACAGCGCCTACCGGTTGGCCGGTGTCTGGGAGCGCCTCGTAGTTGGCACTGAACTTGCACAGAACCTCGCCTCGCTCGGCGGCCAAGGCATCCTCTTGGTCGATGACTTGGCGGACAGCCGCTGGACCATGACCATTGCCGGCCGCGCCCTCAGGCAAGCCGGAGCGGGATCGGTGTTGCCTCTCGTACTCGGTCAAGCAGCTTGAACGGCGCAGCCCCGTCTGTCGAGTCCGGATCCAAGTGGCAGCCACGGCTCGCACTGCTGGTTGCCGCCACCTTCTTCATGGAGTTCCTGGACGGTACGGTCCTCACCACCGCCATGCCCAGCATTGCAGCCGACTTCACAGTCGCTTCTGCCGATATCAATGTCACGATGACCGCCTACCTGGTGACCGTGGCCATGGGAATTCCGCTTAGCAGCTGGCTCGCAGAACGCTTTGGGGCACGTCGAATCTTCTGCCTGGCGATAGCAGTATTCACGACGGCATCGTTGCTTTGCGCGGTCAGCCCGGACCTCACCTGGCTGACGCTGAGCCGGGTGGCACAGGGCGCAGGCGGGGCCATGATGGTGCCCGTAGGGACGCTCGTAGTGCTGCGGGGTACTCCCAAATCAGAGCTGCTCCGAGCCACGGCATTCCTTGTTTGGCCGGGCTTGCTCGCTCCCGTTTTGGCGCCTCTCGTGGGCGGAGCTTTCACCACCTATCTTTCATGGCACTGGATCTTCCTGATCAATGTACCGCTGGGTATTGTCGCGTTCCTCGCGGCGTTGCGGCTGGTTCCGCGCACGGGAGGTGACACTGGCCGACGGCTCGACTGGCGGGGGCTCGCACTAACCACTTTCGGCGTCGGATCTCTCGTGGTAGGCCTTGAAGGAGTGGGCGGTCACGGCCCGGGCGTGTTCCCGGCCGTTGTGCTGTTGGCCGGAGTATTGGCTTTGGCCGGGGCGGCCTGGTGGATGCTCAAGGCCAAGTCGCCGCTTTTCGACCTCAGGGTCTTCGCTACCCGCACTTTCCGGGCGACCTCCACAGGTGGGTTTGTCTACCGGCTGACCATCAGCTCGGTTCCCTTCTTGCTGCCGTTGTTGTTCCAAGACGGTTTTGGCTGGGATCCGCTCAGGTCCGGCGCCATGGTGGCTGCCGTCTTCATCGGCAACATCAGCATCAAGCCTGCAACGACGCCTATCATCCGCCGTTTCGGCTTCAAGCCCGTCTTGGTCTCCGCCTCCCTTGCCTCTGCGATCACCTTTGCAGCTTGCGCAATGCTCAACGCCGGGACCCCGGAGCCGTTGATTTTTGTCCTGCTCCTGGCCAGCGGAGCCTTCCGTTCGATCGGCTTCTCGGCCTACGCCTCCGTGCAATATGCGGACATCGTTCCGGGAGAGCTTCCCTCGGCCAACGCCGTTTCGGCCACTCTGGTGCAACTGGCAGCGGGGACCGGCATCGCGGTAGGCGCACTCTTCCTGCGCCTTTTCGATCATGCTTCACTCTTCGGCGGCGGCCCTTCCTCCGCGTACCGTGGCGCGTTCCTCGCGATGGCTGTAGCGATGCTTTTGAGCACCGTGGACAGCCTCATGCTGCCCCGGCACGCCGGGGCAGCAGTCAGCCGGAGCGTGAGCAGGCCCGAGAAACGGCAAGGTTAAACGGCAAGGCCAGAGGGCTGGCCGGGCAAAACGAAAGACGCCGGACGCTAGCTAGGAAGCCGGGTGCGTAAACGGTATCCGGTCGAAGGACACAACGTTCGCTGCATCCTCAGGATTGACCGTGACCTTGAGCCAGTCTTTCGCATTGTTTGATCCATCCACAGTGACTCGCGTCAGGTTCTTCGCCGCAGTGGGCTGGCCGTAAAAGGACAGCCACGCGGAACCGGTCGCGAGGGGATGGTCCTGGTGATAAACGTGGCTGTCGCCGTTAATCAGGTAGACGGGTCCACCGAACGAGTTGGATTCCTCGATCAGAGTCTGTACCAACGGCTTGAAAGCGCCAAAATCGGCCTGGGACGGAGCCGCGATTGTCGGGTCGAACATGTCGGCTTGCGTCATCACGACGACGGCTCGGTCGCCATTGTTCCGCGCCTTGCGGAAGGTGTCCTTCAACTCCTGGATATCCGCTTGGGTCCGCTGCTGGACCTCGTTGAGCTGGGCGGCCGTGGGCTGGGTTTGGCCCAATCCTGTCCAAGGCAGCATCGAGTTGTTACTGCCTGGAATGTTGACTGTGGTGAAGGCGACCTCATGTTTGCGGAAACTGACGTTCTCCGGGAAGCCTTCCTTGGCCTGGGACCTCAGCTGCATGGGCGAACCAAGGGTGACACCAGGTTTCGGGAAGAAGATTTCCCGAACCTTGGCCAGCCTTTCCAAGGGGTCGTAGGCGCCGTTGTTCGTCCGGTGGCAGTCTGTCCATTCGTTGTCGCCCGGGGTGTAGACGAGCGGCGCGGTGAAGCTGTCAAAGTTCTTCTTGATGGCTTCGAAATACTGGTCCGTGCACTGCGATGATCCATTCTTGATGTCGCCCACATGTGCTACAAAGCTCAGTTCCTTGTGGGCGTTCAGATCCTGGATATAGGACGGGAATGCCTGGATTTCAGCATCGCCGTAGGGTACGTCGCCGATTACTCCGAAGCTGAAGCCATCGGTGTTGCCTTGGTGCCCGTTGCCGTTTGAGCCGTTGCCGGCCGCCAATGCAGACGGAGTGAGCACGATGGTTGACAGTAAGACGGCCCCAACCGTCGCGATGGCGAATCTCGTCGTTGAACGCATGAATTTCTCCTCGTCGGTCTCGGATTACCCGGACGAGGCTATTGGCGCGAGCTGAATTCCAAGAGTCTGCGACATGAACCACGCCAAAACCCAGAAATTCCGGCCCTCGGGACCTGGGACGCAAAAAGGCCCCGGTCCAAAAGACCGGGGCCAAAACGCGGAGACGGGGGGATTTGAACCCCATTTTCTAAACCGGCTCCAATGGCGATCCTGCCTTATAAACAAAGGGAAGTAGGCCCATCTTGGCCGGAATATTGAAGGTGCATTAAGTGCATAGATTGGGGGAAATTTAAGCCCCGTCCCCCCAGTGGGGGGGAGGTTTTTCAACCTTTAGGCCCGGAAACAGATCAGGCCCCGCCAAGACGGCGGGGGCCCTTTTTGCGTTGATGTTCAGTCAAGTTTGGGTGGCGTGAGGCCGAGGACTTCGCAGATAACCTCGACGTCATTGAGGGTGAACGGTACTTCGTCCCGGAGTCGCTTGCCCAGGTAGTTTCGCGACAGGCCAGTAGCTTCGGCCATGGCCGAAATGGTGATCCTCTCACGGTCCATCACGCCCTTCACGTGCGCGGAAAATGAGCGCGCGAGTGGTCCGGGAGCCGGCTGCTTACCTGAGGGCATGCTCATGATCGTATCCGTCCGAAGATCGCCGAGATTCTATCGCCGCGCAACCGACTCATATGGGCCAATGGTGCCCCATATGGGTCTGACCTGCAACGACTCCAAAACTACTCCAGAATGATCCGATCGGGATAGAGCTACCCGGAAGGGGTGGCCCATATGGGGCATAATAGCCGTTCTGGGCCATCGTCATATCACCTGAACCTGAGTGTCAGCTGCATGGTCTATAGTCTGAATCACTCGAACATATATTCTAACGAAATGGGGATTTGAAAATGATTGAGCGGCTTCACGCAATGGGATGCGAGACTGCGCAGGACGTCATCCGCGAGTCGCTTGGGCGCGGCATGAGGCCGTCTACTTTCCTTGCTGAAGTCGAGCTTCGGCCAGTTCGAACAGTCCGCGAGGACTGAGGCCCAGCGCGGCGGCGACTTTCACGAGCACGCTGAACGGCATATCCCGGTTTCCCCGCAGGTAGTTACTCATTGCCTCCCGGCCAACGCCTGCCGACGCGCCAAGCTTGGCCTGGCTCATTCCAGCCGCGGCCATCTCCATTTTGATGACGGTTGCCACTGCCGCCCAATAGTCGCTCTCTTCTGTGCTCATAACGGCCACATTATGCGGTCAATTGCACGTACGCAACATCCATATGGGTAATTTTTCCCCGCGTGTCCCTTTGACTTGTGGTCATTTGACCGCATATGGTCTCTTCATGACCTCACCAAATGAAGCCGAGAGCCAGCTGGCCCGTAACATTGAAAACCACCTCGCCGCCAAGGGTGTCACCCGCAAGACCCTCTTCGATCAGGCCGGGATCAGCCGGAACACCTTCGAGCGAAACATGGCCAACCCTGGCAAGTTCACTGTATTTCAGCTTAGGCGGATTGCATCAGCACTCGACGTAAGCCTCACCGAAATCCTCCCGGGCGAAGTGCCAATGATGGCCGCAGCAGCATGACCCGGCGTTCAGAGTCCTATGCAACGGCGCAGGACATGGCGACGAAATACCGCCTCAGCAACCACACGGTGCGACGCAAGGTCCAAACAGGGGAGTGGCCCTGTGATCGCATAGGCCGCCTCTACCGCTTCTCACCCGCCCAGCAGGACGAGATAGCCCAGATCATCGCAGGCACTAAGCGCGGCGGATACGACAAAGACCGCATCGCAGCCGCACTCCGCAAACTCTCCGCCTAACCCGCACCACCCCGCCGCAGCGCAAGGCGCCGGCACCCTCGCCCAATCGGGCACACCACCACTCATCCCCTACTGGCTTTTTAGTCGGAGGTTTCCCGTGCTGCTCTATGCCCTTTTGCAGGAGGCGCTCGAAGGAATGGACAAGAAGTCCGCCGTCGCGCACCTACTCTTCCTCTTCCCCGATAAGTCGAAGTCATTCTTCGATCGCAACTATATGCACATCTTGACGCTTGACCCTCTCGGGCTGTCCCGCATCCTCGGTCATTCAGATCCCACCGCCAATAAGGCAATCCGCAACATCGAAAGGAAAGTAGCATGAGCGACTTCATTACCCAGGCCGAGTGCGCCCGCATGATCACGGACGCACTCGCCAAGCAGTTAGAAGACCTGCGCGGTCTCCTCCGGGACGCTCTCAAAGCTGATGGCCACACCGGGGGTGATCAGCAGTTCACGAGCGCCACCTTCCACCCCCTGAAGCTCAACCCAGCCGCCCTTAGTGTTCAGAAGCGCCTCGTCGATCTGACTCCTGATGAGATCGTGCAGCTCATTAGTGACGGCGCGCGAGATAACTTCCCCGCCGTACATGAATTTCCAGACCAAATTACTTCCCCTTCTCTAGGTGCGCATGGTTGCGCGTGTTTGAACACCACGAAGCCTACAGATGGGGTTGGGCGGGGCGGCGAAGATGACCGCCCCGCCACGTAATGACCAAGAACAAAAAGCGAGGCGGCCACCGCGCAAGGTGACCGCCTTTTGTGTACCTACCGAAAGGAACAACTCGTGACCACTCTACAACTCTTCAACTACGGCGGGCAGGAAGTCCGCACGGTGCTAATCGACGGCGAGCCTTGGTTCGTCCTCACTGACCTTTGTCAGATCCTCGGCCTGACAACCCCTTCCCGCGTTGCCGAACGTCTAGATGAGGCTGATGTGAGCCAGACTCACATCAGCTCAGGCGGCCAGTTTCGCCAAGTGACCATCGTCAATGAGTCCGGCATGTATGAGGCTGTGATCCGCTCCGATAAGCCGGAAGCGGTTACCTTCCGCCGCTGGCTGACTGGCGAAGTACTCCCGGCCATCCGCAAGACGGGCAGCTACGGTCACGCGCCGCTTGACTTGAACGCTATCGATCCGCGCACCCTCGCCCTGGCGATCCTCGAAGAGTCGGATCGGGCGAACGCTGCGGAGTCTCGGGTGCTGGAGCTCGCGCCAAAGGCTGAGGCGTTCGAGAAGTTCATCGAGGCGGACGGTTCGCTCAGTCTCGGTGCCGTCGCCAACATGTTCAAGGTTGGCCGGCAGACGCTGTTCGACTGGTTGCGCGCGGCGAAGGTCATTCAGGCTGACCGGCGCCCGTATCAGGAGTTCGCGCTCTGGTTCGAGGTGAAGGCCTCCAGTGGTGAGCGGAATAGCGGCGCAACGTGGGTCACATATTCGTCCAAGCTTCTGCCGTCCGGCGTTGACCCTTTGTTCCGACTGCTGGTTCGCCGCGGCTATATCACCCCGGACGCAGCATGAGCGCCCAGTCGAAGCCGAAGAAGAAGCAGTACGAACCGAAGTTGCGGCCGGACGAGATCACCCTCGCGCTGGAGCTCGCCCAGCAGAAGCGCATCAAGGAAGACATCGCGGCGTACACAACCCGCAAAACCGAAGGAGCATCATGATCATTCTCATCCTGGCCGCCACCATCATGACCGCCATGTTCATCCCTGCCGCGATGCGTCATGACCGGTTGCTTGAGGAGCCGGAGGACGTCGATTATGACCTGCTCGATGCCGAGCGTGACACCCGCCTGTCAGACGACGCTGACGCCGCCAGAAAGGAGTACGGATTCTAATGACCACCACACACCGCCGCGCTGACCGTTGGACGCTTGCCCGCCGACTTGCTGACCGTCTCGTCCCGCAGGTTGTCCCGGGCCGTCACCACATTGTTTGGGGCAAGCCATGACCGCCGAACTCATGCCCCGTAACCCGGTGACGAACCCGACGCCGGCCGAAGTGTTCCGCTACTCCCGCATGTACGGGCTCACTGTCATGGATGCGCGCAACGAGATCATCGCCGCACGGCATGTGATCCGGGTTGGTGATCTGGTCCGCAACGATCAGCGCGTCCTTGGCACGGTGACGCATGTGCGGTACGCGGCGTCCACCACCCCGCTAAGCCTGACGGTCTGCACCGGACCCACCGCGTACGACCTCATCCACCCCGCACCGGCCGACGTCAGGAAAGTCGCATGAGCAAGCGTGAAGACCGCACGGCCCACTGGGGCACCTGCGAAGACGAAGACTGCATGACGTCAATGGTCATTTATCCACACCCGGATGCCGTGGCTGACCTGCCTGACGAGGACGACTGGGAGAACTCGCCATTCTTCGTCGATTGCCCCGTTTGTGGGAGCGGCATGGACTGGGGCGGAACCGATCACCCGGCTGACATCCTCAAGAATTACTGAGGCGAACCAATGACCCCCGTAACGAGCGAGCGTGAGACAACGCTATCGACCATCGACAAGATGCTGGCGGTAGGCGACAAGCAGCTTGGACATGAGCCTGTCGGTGTCGTTCTGATCTACAAGAACCAAGCATTCCTGAAAGCCATATGGACGAAGGATTCGAGCCGCGAGGACAACATGCAGGCGCTTATGGATGCGGCCCTCGATGAAGCGAGCAAGTCATGACCCCCGTAACGGTCCCCACATCCACCCGTGACATTCACCTCCCGGACCTCACCCACGTCCCGCACCTGTGCGCGAACCTGGCCAAACTCCCACCAGCACTACTAGCCGACATCCTCAACCGTAAGGACACACAACAATGAGCGAGAAGATCATCGGCTACGTGGTAGTCGACAAAAAGACCAAGAAAATCGACTGGGACGGCGAACTTCACCCGCTGCGAGTTGACGCGCTCGAATCCATGACGGGCCCGTATCAGGCCTACTGCAAGAACTTGGAGGACGAGACGGATGACCGGACCTACTGGGGCAGGTTCTATGACATCTGCCCCGTCTACGCGACGGAGCCCACCAATGTCTGATCTGTCTTCCCTCCTGGCACCAATCCGCGCACGGGAAGCTGCGGCCACTGACCACCCGGGCCACGCGACCGTGGAACAGTCCCAAGCGGACGTCCCGCGCCTGCTGGGAGCCCTCGACAAGGTGATTGCGCTCCATGAGCCGGTTGATGCGCTCATGAACCCGGGCCGTCACGAGCGAGTTGTGAAGGTCTGTACCGGCTGTGGGACCGATGACGGCAACTGGCAGCGCTGGCCGTGCCCGACTGTCACCGCCGTGACCGCTGCACTCGGGGAGGGGAAATGAACGCCCGCGACGAGCTGGCCGAGATCATCCAAGACTGCGGCGAGTACATCCCCGGCTCGCACGCCGATGACTACGTGAGCCCCGACAAGGCAGCCGACGCTATCCTCGCCGCTGGCTACCGGAAGCCCCGCACTATCGAGAACGACAAGCTGGTTATCGATGACGGCATTCTCCTGCTCGAAGTGGGCAGTTGCACCTGTACGCCGCATGGGAGCAGCCACGAAGCATTCTGCGGCTACGAATATCTGGAAGACCTTACCGGACCTCTCGAACGGGCTGGTTACCGGAAGACCCGCACGGTCACCACTGTTGAGGAACTGGACGCGCTGCCAGAAGGCGCGGTCGTTCACTGGCGCGGCATGACGGCTGTCAGGGCACACGAGGCCGAACCTGCCGGACTGAACTGGATTGCCGTCGGATCGGCTATGGGCTATTCGGCTGGCGAGTTCAATCTCTCCGCGACGGTCCTATTTGAGGGGGAAGCATGAGTGAGCAACCACGTGGCTTCCACGGCAGATTCGTGAAGATGGCAACGGCCTGTGTAGTTGACGACTGTCAGCGGACGCCCAGGGCAAACGGCATGTGCAACATGCACCTACTTCGTGTTCAGAGGAACGGTCACACCGATTACACCCGTACCGCCACTCCGAACAAGGTCCGATTCTGGCGCGGGGTGAAGGTCAATGGCGACTGCTGGGAATGGCAGAAATCCCGAAACCCGAAAGGTTACGGGAAATTCACCCTGAGCCCTGAGAAAAAAGGCGTGCTTGCACACCGGTTCGCTTACGAATACTTGGTCGCCGAACTGCCGGATTACATCGCACTGGACCACCTTTGCCTCAACAAGGCTTGCGTCAACCCGTCCCACCTTGACCCCGTGACAGCGGCAATCAACACCACCCGCCACTACCAGATGCAGGCGCCGGCTACCGTATGCAGGCGCGGTCACGAGCTTCCACCGCTGGTTCCCGGAAAGAAGCGGCACTGCAAGGAATGCCGGAACACCAAAGAGCGCGAAAATCGAAAGGCGGCCGCGAACCATGGAAGCTGACAAGACATACACCCTGACACTGGACGAAGCCACCGTGGAACGCGTACACAGGGAGATTATTAGCTGCCTTGAAGGCTACATGAACTACGAGCAGATCATCCGCGCCGTGCTCTCAGCGGCAGTCCAGGAGGAACGATGAGTGCCGTTGAGAGTATGCGCGCCGATTTGGCTTATGCGGACAGATACCGCAATCGTGCCAGAGCTCTGGACGGCCTCGGGATGCTGCTTGAATGCGAAACGCCAGGAACAGTGAGCGAGGTATCCGTAAAGCGCGGGCGTTGGTTCCACCGCACCCTCGGAGGAATATTCAAGAGCAAGAGTCCTGCGGACGATGTAAAACACGAAATCATCCTGTCCAACGACGAGCGCCGGGAGTTCGCGGACTGGTGCAAGGACCGCGCCTCAAAGTTACGTAAGCAGGCCAATGACATTGAGATTCGGTTGGCAAAGGGTGTGGCCGAGTGAGCGCGTCAATGGCCGAGGTGCACAAGATCGTTGACGCCGTGCGCGACGACGAGGGCCTGACGAAACTGGCACGGACGATCAAGGAGGCATTCAACGAAGCGGTGTTCGCCGGGCTTGGCGAATGGGATCAGGCACGTTACGCGGCACACATGCTGGCCGCGAACGGGTACGGGAAGCTCGAAGACGCTGAATCTTGCTGCTGTGGGACGTGTGGACTATGAAGGAGGCCGGAATGATCCCCGACGGCGTGATTGAGACTGCTGCTAGGGCGCTATGCATGTCCAGCCCAACGCTGAGATATCAATATGACGACATGCACCCTCGACGCCAATTGGTGTGGCGCGACCGAGCCAAGGCCATACTCGAAGCCGCTGCCCCGCACCTTCGTGCACAAGCACTCAAAGACGCCGCGAACGCTGCTCTTGGGATGCATGAACCTGCCGCGCCAGACTGCCAAGAGTGGTCCGACTGGCTCCGTGCCCGTGCGGTGACGGAAAGAGGCGGGGAATGAGCCACCCCGTCGTGGGCACCGGGGCAGACTTCTGGGGGCGGCAAACAAACGCCTATCCCGGATGCACCTGCCCGCCCGCCAGATACAGTCCGCGTGGCCCGAAGCCCACCAACCCGAACTGCCCGGAACACGGCCCCCACGAGGGGCCTTTTTCATGCCCAGATAAGGACGAAACATGAGCTTGCAAATTTTCAAAGAACTTGAGCAAGGGTCCGACGAGTGGCTAGCCGCACGGTGTGGCATCGTGACCGCATCCGTCGTTGGCCAGCTAGTCACCACCAAGACCCTCAAACCGGCCGCGAACGAGACTGCCCGAGGACTCACAGCCACGCTCGTAGCCGAACGCATCACAGGGCACGTCGAGCCCATGACCGTTTCGAGAGACATGGAGCGCGGCACACTGGACGAGCCCTACGCCCGTGAAATCTACGCCGAACACTATGCGCCAGTGGCCGAACTTGGGTTCATGGTCCGTGACGACTGGGGCTTCAAGATCGGCTACTCACCAGACGGCCTAGTAGGCGATGACGGGCTGATTGAGATCAAGTCCCGGAAACAGAAAATCCAGCTCAATACGATCCTTGCCGACGAAGTGCCGATTGAGAATATGGCGCAGATCCAGTGTGGCCTGCTCGTCTCCGGGCGTAAGTGGTGCGATTACGTGAGTTTTTGTGGTGGCATGCCGCTGTACGTAAAGCGCGTGTCTCCTGATGAGCGCTGGCGTGAGGCGATCATCGAATCCGTCTCAGAGTTCGAGATGTCCGCAAACGCAATGCTCGCCAGATACGCAGAATCCACCGAAGGATTGCCGATGACCGAGCGCATCGACCACTACGCAGAATTGGAGCTCAAACTATGAAGGTTGCAGTAAAGCCACGTTCCGACCAGTGGAACGCAGACGACTTCACTGGCGGACCACGAACGTTCACCATCGCTGGCGTCAAACATGGAACCGCCGAAGCCCTCTACGACATTGAGCTGGTAGAGGGTGAAGGGCGAGCGTGGCGTCCACCAAATGGAATGCTGTCCGTCCTTATTCAGCTCTGGGGCGACGAAGCTTCTGAATGGGCTGGACGGCGCGTAACCCTGTTCAAAGATCCATCAGTCAGGGTCGGCAAAGACGTTCCTGGCGGCATCCGGATTTCGCACATGTCCGACATTGGGCCTAAAGGCGCATCGCCCAGCATCACGGTGAGCAGGGGTCAGCGGCGGCCCTATCCGGTCAAGCCCCTAGCCGAAGCCCTCGCCGTACCCGCACCACAACAGCCTGACCTCACTATCCCTGACAGTGTCAAGGCCAACACGGCCAAGGCAATCGCTGAGGGCAAGGTTCCCAGCTACCTCGCGTGGCTCGGCGAGAACAACGCGCCGCAACACTTCATCGACTACGTCAACGCACAGACCAAGGAATCAGAATGAGCAATGTCCTAGCCCTCGCCCAATACGCCCACACGCGGCTCGAGCCATTGTTCGCTCGAGCCAAAGCTGTTGATAAGTCCATCATGTTTAGCATCGAAGCAGTCTTCGCCGACGAAGATTCAGTGTTCCACAGCGGATCATACTTGAAGGTCTGGGCTCACTGGTCCCGCGGAGACGTGTTTCAGAATTCTCCCCATCTTGAATCCATGCCCGACGTGGACAAGTTCGCCGCACAGGTTGAGGCCGACGTCGTGAAGCTTGAGGCTGCCGAGTAATGGCGCAGATAAATTTCACTGGCAACCTTGGCGGCGAGCCGAAGATGGACTTCAAGCCCAGTGGTAACGCATGCCTTCAGTTCAGGGTGGCCGATACCAAGGGTAAGAAGGACGATCAAGGCAACTGGGACAAGGCCGCTGAGCAGACTCAATGGTTCCGCTGCACACTCTGGGGCCCTGATGCTGAGTACTATTTCGAGCGGCTGCGTAAGGGTGCCAGGGTGAGCGTGTTCGGCGATCTCATGGCGCGCGAGTACGTAGACCGTGACGGCGTACACCAGACCTCGCTTGATGTGACCGTGCGCGGCCTGTCCGTGGTCAACAAGAAGGGCTCGGCCGCAACCTCCCAGCCTGCCGCCACGAACTCCCAAGGCTGGGGCAACGAACCAGCACCCCAGCAAGACCCGTGGGGCGCTCAACCGGCCAATGCTGGCGGATGGGGATAGCGCCGATGGCTAACAGCCCACTGACAATCCGCGTCCCACTAGAGGCCGAGTTGCTGATCCGAGTCAAGGGCAGCGATGCGCTCCACCTCATCGGGACAGTCACTTATGAGACTGACATCAACGTCGTGCTGCAAGACGCCTTCGCGTTCAAGCGCGAAAACTATCCCGGCAAGCTCTAGCCCGCCCGCACCACAACACATTGGCCGCCACGGAGCGGCCTTTTTTATGCCCGGCGCACACCCCCAGCTCGGAAGGGGGTGTGCGCAACCGAAAGGACATCCATGAACCACGCACTCGAAACCCAAGCACGAGACGGCGCCGCAGTGGTCTTGTATACGAAGCCCAACTGCCAGCCCTGCCGCATCACGAAGCTCAAACTCAAGCAAGCTGACATCTACTACACCGAAGTAGACGTCACCAAAGACCCCGCAGCACTGCACTTCGTCAAGGAAGTCCTCGGCTACAGCGGCGCCCCAGTCGTCTACGTCTCCACCATTGAAGGTGACGTGCACTGGTACGGCCTCGACGTCGCCAAGATCGAAACGCACCTCACCGCACGTGCGGACGCCGCCTAATGGCAAATCCGTGCTGTTTTCTTTGCCGAGGGCCCATGGATCTCTGCCTCAATCACCGCTGCCCGCACCACCTTGAGATCGACAAGCAAGACGAAGCCAATCACCAGGCGCGCCAAACCTACCGCAACCCAACGGAGCGGGAGGCAATCAACAACGTCATGCGCGCAACCCGCAATCACAAGAAGGAGGAGCGATGACGAATGACCTTCTGCGCGCCGCAACCGCTGAAGCTTTCCCGAGTCGTCCGCGTATCGGCCGCGGACCTGTCATCGACTACGAACGCGTCAGAACACTCACCGAAAACCACCGAACCGCCGAACAAATCGCCCAAATCCTCGGATGCTCAACAAGCGCCGTCACCCAAATCCGCCGGCGACTCGGCATCACCAGCCCCCGCATGCTAACACCAGAACGCCGGCAACTCATCGAGAACGCCATACGCGACGGCTGGTCCCAAATCGAAATCTGCCGCACCCACCACGTAGACCCCGAAACCATGCGCCGCCACTACCCCGACGCCAAATGGACCCAAGAACAACAAAACGAACACATTCGGGCCCTACGAATCGGCCGCACATGGAACTGGGGCACCAACGAAAAGAAAGCCGCATGAAACCCAAGATGCTCGACCTCTACTGCCGGATCGGGGGGGGCAGGGAAGGGCTACATGGAGGCTGGCTTTGACGTATATGGCGTGGACATTGAGGATATGCCCGACTACCCCGGGACCTTCATCCAGGGCGACGCGATTGCCTACCTCGCGGCTCATGGTCATGAATATGACGCCATCCACGCCAGCCCGCCTTGCCAAGCATCCAGCGCCCTCACGAAGGGCACCAACAAGGGCCGGGAATACCTCAATCTGATCCCGGCGACAAGGGCGCTCCTGGCGCTCTTTGATGTGCCCACCGTCATTGAGAATGTCCAGGGCTCAGACCTACGCCGCGACCTCACGCTCTGCGGCGAGATGTTCGGACTTGCCGTCATTCGCCACCGATACTTCGAGATCTCCGGATTCCCGGCACTTCCCTTGGAACACAAGAAGCACCGCGGAAGGGTTGCCGGCTGGCGGCACGGCGAGTACTTCGACGGCCCATACTTCGCTGTCTACGGCGGCGGAGGCGGCAAGGGAACCGTCAAGCAGTGGCAGGACGCAATGGGAATCCATTGGACCAGCGACCGCAAGAACCTTGCTGAAGCTATACCGCCGGCGTACTCCCGGTTCATCGGCGGACAAATCATGCAACACATCGAATCCGGACAGGCGCTCGCTCAGCTCAAGGCTGATATTGAAGCCGCGGCATGAGTCGCATCAATCAAGGAAGGATCCCCCGTGGCTTGGTTCAACGCCGACGACAAGATGCACGGCCACCCAAAGTCGCGCGCCGCTGGGCTCGAAGCAATGGGCTTATGGCTACTCGCCGGCACCTACTGCACCGACTACCTCACAGACGGCTCAGTGCCGCTCTGGTTCGTGGAGTCCTGGCCACGAGGCAAGCAACTAGCCGCCAAGCTCATAAAGACGGGCTTCTGGGAGGCGGACGGCGAGGACTACCAATTCCTGTCCTGGGCCGAGTATCAGCGCACCAAGAAACAAGTCCTGGAAGCGAAGGAGAAGGCAGCGGAACGCAAGGAGAAGTTCATCCAGAACAAAAACAGCACGGCTAAGGAACGCACGTAGAACGCCGTTCCAAAAGCGTTCCCAGAGCGTCCGGAACGGTTTCCGAACGCCGTTCCTCAAATCGTCCAAGACCAAGACCAAGACCAAGTAGTTAATACTCACCTCGTGTGGGTTATCTCGCCTTTGTGTTTGGGGTGCTTTTCAAAGAAGCGATGAAAAAAGTTCCAGCCAATCATCGCTTACGTAACGCGAGACTCGAGCGATTTTTGGCTTGAAAGGAATCCATTGACCATCACCGACCAGCAAGTGCGCGCTGTCGCATACCTGCTCCACGAAATCCGACCCGACTGGGGCATCACATCATTGACGTCCCTGATCAACAAGCACACCGACGCCATGGACTTGGGTTCGCTGCTCATCGCCGCCACAACCAAGGCCATGGAGCAAACATGCGTCACACCAGCGCCGATATTCCACCCCGGCCCACACTGGCCGGCCAAGACGAAAGCCAGACTACCCAGACCCGAACCATGCCAGTGGCACATAGGCGAACAAGCACACAACTGCCGATGCTGCGCCGCAGACCGAAAAGCAGAACCACACAACCACCACGAAGCCGTCTCGGAAGAGGCGGCTTCAGTCGTTGAAGGAGAGCAAGCATGAGCATGACCCGAGGCAAGATCGAACTCACGAAGGCCGCAGCAAGAAGCCTCATCATCGCGTGCGACGCGCTGCTTGAACGCCTCGATGCTGAGCGCGTCCGCTACGACCACCAGGCCAAGCGGAACGTCACGCGCCCCAAGTCAGACGGCGATTACTCATACGGTTCGCCCGAGTCCGGCGCGCTAAGGCGCAGATCCATGGACGTCACCCGCATCCTCGCCGATCTCCGCAAATGAGCCTCCATCTCCGCATCGAAGCGGCCATCAAACTCCTACACCCCGAAGAAATGACACCAATCGCCCGCGACGTCCTACTGCGCATCCTCGAAGAAGAAAGCGACGAACAATGAGCAAATTCAAAATCGGCGATCATGTCCGCGTAATCGCCACACCCTGCCGCTGGTTCGACCAAACCGGCACCGTCCACGATGAAGCGCCCGGAGCATTCCACATCGCCGACCTCGAATCGCACCCGCTTTGGTTCCACCCCGACGAGCTCATACTCGCCGACCCGCTGAACGTGATGCTCAACGACGTCGAAGGCCAGCAACTCGTACGAAACATCCACGACCGCAAGGAGAAAACGCTGTGAACCGCAAAGAAGGCAAAGCCCGATGGACGTACACCTGCGAACCCTGCGAAGTCCGACTGACGCACCCCGACCAGTTCCGGGCCATCGAAGCATGCCACCGGCACGAGCGAGGGTTCGGGCACATCGTGGCATTGCTGGGCTCCGGCTTGACGGCTACCTTCGCGCCAATCATTGCGGCATTTGGGTCCGGCTACGCCTCGAAGGCGGCTGTCGAACGAGAAAGCGCAGCCGTTGCGGCAAAATACGCGCCGCTCCCCGAGGCTAAGTCTGCACTTGATGCCTTAGAGGCCATGAGCTTCGCGCAGATCCCGCTGCCACCGAACACCCCACGCGACCCCACGCTGCGTCGGGACCGGCGAAAGTGGGGCGGGCGATGAGCTCGCTGCGCGTCGTCGCCTACGGTCTCCCCGCCAGCCAAGGCAGCAAGAAAGCGTTCAAGCGTGGCCGGAAGATCGTCATGGTCGAGATGGACGAGAAGCTGCCCGCCTGGCGCGCTGCAGTCGAAGGAGCAGCCCGAGCCGCTGCCGGACTCAACTGGACGACCATCGACGGGCCAGTATCCATTGCGGGCGAGATCCGGCTGCCCAAACCCCGCACAACTAAGTACCCGGACGCACCCGCCGGCACACCAGACCTCGACAAGCTCCAAAGAGCAGTAGGCGACGCCCTCACCAAATCCAAAGTCATCAAAGACGATGCCCGAATCGTCCACTGGAATGTCCGCAAAGTCTGGGCCGAAAACCTAAGCGGACTCGACATCACCATCACCCAGGAGCAGCCATGAGCAACATCAAGATCGAACACGCAGCCGACGACAAGAAAGCCGGCATGACCGTCGGCGACGTCTTCGCATTCGCCCAAAACGCCCTCAACCACGACATCGACCCAAGAACACCCGTCAGAGTCACCACCGGATTCCGCATGCAAATCCAGAAACTCGAAGCCGGAGGCAGCCGATGAGTCATGAATGCACCACGGAGGATTGCCTCAACCACACTGACACCTACCTGTGCACCCACTGCGTCCGCGACCTGCAAGCTTGGCTCGACAAAGTGGACGTCCTCATCGAAACCCTGGGCGTCACCATCGCCAAACTCGACCACGTCCGGCCTGCAAACGCAGGATGGAACGCCGGTGGCAAACCCGGCAGCGCTGCACCCATCAACCTCGACGCCCTCCAGCTGCAACAAAACCTCAAGAGCGTCGGCCGTTGCGCCAAGGACTACGCACGCGACGAACGGGCCGCCGGGATCGCATGGCTCATCCGAGACTGGATCACCAAAGCCGAACTACTCGTCAGCGGACCCGAAGAACCGCCCGTGAACCATGCAGCAAACCGCGAGCGCATCAAAGGCATCGCACCACCAATGCCCACCCGCCAACTCGTGCCCTGGCTCAGAGAAAAGACCGGGATCATCATCAACGCCCAGCAAATCCGCGACTGGGCACGACGAGGGAAGCTCACAGCCGCTGAACGTGAACCGTCACCCACCTACCATCCACACGAAGTCCTAGCCGCATGGCACCAAACCAGAAAGGAGGATCACAGATGAGCAACGCGAAACACCTCCACTACAACAACGATGACGGCGTATGCCAGTACCGAAACTGCGACCGGAGCATCCCGGACGGAATCAGCATCCAGCTCTGCGACAAGCACCTGCGACTCGCCTACGCCGCGTACCTAATTGCAACCGGCCAGCCAGTCCCGTAAAGTGTGGCAAAGCGGCGTATTTGACGTACCCGCAACCAAGCCGAACGCTCTAAGCGCTCGGCTTTTTTCGTGCCCAAATCCACTGCGGGCGCGCACACCACAACTTCATAGCCCGCCGGACATGAACGGCGGGAGGGCTGAGTCATACGGGTGGCTCAGCAGGTTCGAGTCCTGCCAGCCCACGGGAACCAAAATGGTTCCTCGTCCGGTAGATGCGTCAAGACCCAAGCATCCACCACCCCGTGAACCCGTCAACGTCAGGCAAGGAACCAACGAAGGATGCGCCGGGCGACCCCATGCGCCTGCCAAGGACATCCTGCGGGAACACACAAAGCATGATGGCTCAACCATCCGGGAGGCGCCCGTAACAGCGCTGTCCGGCAGTAGAAGAGGCAAGGTGCCAGGGCTGACTGTAAATCAGTCCACGGTTGGTTCGATTCCAACTGCTGCCACGGTCGATCAAAAGACCCCTTAGCCTTGCCGGCCGCGGCGGGCTCTGGCAAGGAATGTAACGCCCCAGTGGTGGGGCGCCGGTGTCGAATACCGGGCGACGGGAAACCGTAGGGGTTCGACTCCTCTGCATTCCGCTCTCCTGCATGGAGGCTCCGAGCTGGTACAAGGGCATGTCCTTACCATGCAGCTAGGGAGTCAACTGGCGAACCCGGATCATCGATCGGTATTCCGGGAAGACTTCGCCACCTTGGAGCCTAAGAACGAGGCGATGCTACGCGCCTACTCCATGCAGGAGCCAATACTTCCCGCCCCTGACCAACAAACATGCGCGAGCAGGGCGAGCGGGAACAACCTTTCCGGTGCCGGAGTCAACGTCACCCACGGCGCCCAAGCGCACCCACGGAACGAAGGTAACGCCGGGACCGCTGCTCTCGCGGACCTGCTATGGCCTTGCCTGCTCCGACACCGGAGAACACCAAGGCGGCGAGCAATGGCAACCTCACGCACAGGCACCAGTCAATGGAAGAAGCTTCGAGCCAAGGCATTGCGCCTCGCCCAAGCCCAAGGCCTGACCCACTGCCCGCACTGCAGAGTCCTGCTCGACTATCAGCGAGGCAGATTGCCAAACAGTGCCGAACCGGACCACATCGTCCCGTACGCCAGAGGCGGCCAAGACACCATCGAAAATCTCAGTGTCATTTGCCGCACTTGCAACATTTCCAAAGGCAACCGTCCGGCCCCAAGCACAGCTACGATCCTGGCCGCGAAGCCGCTCAAGACCAGCCGGCGCTGGTGACCCAATAACCAAATAGAGAGCTCCCGCGATTGCGTCAACAATCCGGGAGCGCGACCGAACTTTCTAGGAGTTCGATATGCCCAGTATGTCGCTCATGTGCGCCATCTGCAATCTGCCAATGCAGAAGACCAAGACATCCAAGCCCCAGGGTGAGGCCGCGCATAATCAATGCCGCAAGGCCAATCCGGTCCACGGGTCGCATAACGCCTACAAGGGCGGATGCCGCTGCGAGAAATGCAAAGCCGGGCAACGAGAACGAATGGCCGACTACAACGCGACGAAGCGTCAGGAGCAGCCGATCGTCACATGCGGGCACTGCGGCGAAGCGATGGCGCGCAGCAGAGGCGCCCTCGTTACGCTGCATCGCGAGTGTAAGAACAAGGTTCCGGAGTGGCAGCGCAAGGGGAATCCAGACCCCAAGATTGAGCGCGCACGTCGCAGGGATCAAGCTCAAGCAGAGCGAGCCCACCTTGCATCTCAGCCCAAGCGAGACCTTCGATCGGAAATACGGGCAGGGTACGAGGACCGCAACTACGAACGGTTCATCGCAGGCATCCAAGCCAAAGTCGTCATCAACGACGAAGGATGTTGGGAGTGGCAAGGCCAACTCAAACGCGGTTATCCAATCATCAAGTTCAAAGACAAGTACTTGCAGGTCCACCGACTAGTCATCGAGGCTTGCGAGGGCAAGCCGCTCGGCGTACTCGCCGCACACCACGCATGCGCCAACTCGTCGTGTGTCAATCCAGATCACCTACAACCGGTAACCCACCGTGAGAACACTGCAGAAATGATCACGCGCAACTCACTGGAGGCGCGCATCGCAGAGCTCGAAAAGGCGATATCCGAAATGGCGCCAACCCACCCTGTCTTGAACCGAGTGAGTCACCTCCGAGTGGCATAGGCACCCAGGCGGGGGTCCCCTCCCCGGGGGCCTCCAGTTCGCACCCACGGCATTAGCGCATTCTCGCTCATGGGCCGTTTTCCACAGATGGGCGAGGGTTTTTCCACAGTTTAGGAGGTGGTTCCTATGGCCGGGAGGAAGCAATTGTCTCCGGTGCGAATCGCTACGGAGTTTGACGTCCCTGCGCGTGCAATGACTTTGCGTGAGGCTACTGAGCATGGAACGCGTCTCGATGAGTTGAAGGCCATACGCCTCATTTTGGTGACGCATATGGAGAGCGAGAATACGTTGGCCCGTGACCTGGCTGCGCTGACGCGGCAGGTGCGTGAGATCTCGAAGGAGATTGATCAGCTCTCGACGGCGGCCGAGGGTGATGATCTGAGCAAGGCGGCTGAGACTGATGATGAGGCATTCGACCCCTACGCTGTTTGAGTCCGCCCGCCATGTGATTGTTCCGGAAGGGATTGTTTCAACCGGCTGGCCGGCGGTTCGGGATACCTGCCGCGAGCTCGGCATCACCTTTGACCCTTGGCAGCAGGGCTCGGCTCAACTGATCCTGTCCAAGGGTGCTGATGGGCTGTATGCGACGACTGTCGGTGGCGTGACGATCAGTATTCCTCGCCAGGTTGGCAAGACGTTCATGATCGGCTGGATAGTTTTTGCCTTGTGCATCATCTATCCCGGCTTGACGGTGGTTTGGACGGCGCACCGCGCTTCGACTGCTGATGAGACCTTCGATGGCATGAAGTCGATGGCTGCGACGCCGACAATGGCGCCACATATTGATCGCACGCCGGATAACGGCAGTGAGCAGAAGATCGAGTTCAAGAACGGTTCGCGCGTCGTTTTTGGTGCCCGGGAGCGCGGCTTTGGGCGTGGTTTCACGAAGCTTGATGTTGTGGTTTTTGATGAGGCTCAGATTCTCACGGAACGCTCTATTGATGACATGATTCCGGCGCAGAACGCTTCAGATAATGCGTTGACGATCATGATTGGCACGCCTCCGAAGCCGATTGACCCGTCTGAGATCTTTCAGGATGCTCGCCGCGCTGCCCTGAATGGCGAAGCTCCTGATGCTCTGTATATCGAGTTCAGCGCTGATCCTAAGGCTGATCCTGATGATCGTGCCCAGTGGCGGAAGGCGAATCCTTCGTATCCTCAGCGCACGAAGGAAGCGGCGATGCTTCGGATGCGTCGGAAACTTTCTCCTGATTCGTTTATGCGTGAGGCGCTCGGTATTTGGGATGAGATCTCGCTCGGCAAGCTGGCGTTCACTGCGAAGAAGTGGGATGACTTGGCCATTGAGAATCCTGATCCTGAGTGGCCAGTTGCTGCTTATGGCGTGGATATGAATCCTGAGCGGACGAAGGTCTCGATAGGCGTGGCGACGTTCTCTGATGATGGTGGTGTGCACCTGGAGGTTGCTGCTGATGCGCCGTTTGATGAGGCTGGTACTTCGGCCCTTGTCGATTGGTTGTGGACGCGAGCCAAGCGCCACGTTCCTGTCGTGATCGATGCTTACTCTCCGGCGCGTCCGATCCTTGAGGCCGCTTTGAAGAACAAGAAGATGCTTGTTCGGATTCTCGACGCCAATGAGTATTCGCAGGCCTGCGTGATGCTGCGTGAGGCCGTCGAGAAGCATCCGGCGATCACTCATTTTGGGCAGGAGCATCTTGATCATTCGGCTAAGAACACGGTTCAGGATCAGATCAAGAACCGTCCGGGCTCGTTCAAGTGGAACCGTCCGAGCCTGGACGTTGATCTGTCTCCCATCGTCTCTATCACGTGCGCACATTTCGGCGCGGTCAAGTTTGCTAAACGTCGTCTCCCAGCTTCTGAGAGGAAGCAGAGACACGCAATTGTTGGTTAGGGGTGACGCTGGTGGCTGTTCATGATGTGGTTCGGAAGCTCTCTTTTGAGGAGTCGGCGGCGTTTTACCGGATGCTTTCGACTATTCGGCGGAAAGGGTCCCGCAATAAGCTTCGCGCCCAGTATGTGGACGATAAGAAGCGTTTGGACAAGATCGGCTTTTCGGTTCCGCCGCATATGGTCGACTTTCAGACGCCGATTGGGTGGGCCTATAAGGGGATCAAGGTTCCGGCGTCACGGATCCGCCCTGACGGGTTCACGCTCCCTCGCCCGTCTACCCTGCTGGATGAGGTCAACGCGACTTTCGAGGACAACTACCTTGGCGCCGTGGAACGGATGGCGATTGAGTCGTCGCTTCAGCATTCGGTGGCGTTCGTTTTCGTGACCCCGGGCGACACCGCACTGGGTGAGCCTGACGTGATCGTCGCGGCCCGCACGGCACTTGAGGCTACGGCCGAGGTTGATGCCCGGACGAACCGGGTAATGCTGGCGTTGGAGATGGTTTCCGCGACTGTGGCGCTGCTGTACCGGCCGGGTAAGACGTTGCGGGTCGAGTCCACGGTGAACGGTTGGATCGTCACCAAGGAGATTGACGGCGTGCCGGACTTCGTTCCGTGCGTGCCGTACATCTGGGGCTGGTCCCTGTCCCGCCCATTTGGTCGGTCCAGGGTGACGCGCCCCCTCATGGGCTACATCGATCGCGGCGTGCGGACGATGCTGCGGCAGGAAGTTACTGCCGAGTTTTTCTCTGCCCCGCAGCGGGCATTGCTGGGCGCTGACGAGGCGCATTTCACCGGCCCCGATGGTAGGCGCATTTCGCCTCTCGAGGCTCTGATCGGTGGTATCTGGGCACTGCCTGACACGTTTGATGAGGACGAGCAGAAGCTTGTTCGCCCGGACATCAAGCAGTTGCAGCAGGCATCTATGCAACCGCATTCCGAGATGCTGAAGACCATTGGGCTGATGGTGTCCAGTGAGCTGTCCATCCCGGTCAGTTATCTCGGCATCATCCATGACAATCCGTCTTCTGCTGACGCGATTCTGGCTTCTGAGTCGGACATGGTTGCGATGGTTGAGCATGAGCGGGATATCAGCTACAAGATTGCTCACGAGTCGCTGGCCCGGACGATCCTGGCCGTCAAGTACGGCGGGATCACGGCGGCCATGGCGGCCGAGTTGCGCGGCTTGCAGGCTCACTTTGCGGATGCCGGCACGCCGACTCGGTCGGCCCGGTCTGACGCGGCCCTGAAGTACACGCAGGCATTCCCGAATGGTGACCCTGAGGTTGCTATGGAGGAATACGGGCTGACTAAGTCGCAGATTGAGCGGAACCTTGCCTATGCGAAGCGCGCGGCGGCTTCGACTCGTCTTGATGCTCTGGTGGCCGCTTCGAAGGCGTCACCGGCTCCCGTGTTCAGTTCTGGCGGTTAGTCGTGGCGGATCCGGTTATTGAGCAGTTCCGGGCGGCTAATGCCGGGCTTTCGAAGCTGGTCCTGGATGAGCTGGCCAGCTTCTTTGGCACGCTGAATCTGGCAAAGCCGGAAGCTGTGCGCGATGCTCTGCTGGAGTTCGTGCCGCTGCTGGTGTCTGAGTATGGTTCGGTGGCCGAGTCCCTGGCCTTGGACTACTACGACGAGTTGCGGGCAGCTTCGGGCGCTGCTGGAGTGTTCCGGGCTGCTGCTGGCGCCGCTGGCATTCCAGCATCGGCAGTGGAGGCGAAAGTTCGCTACCTAGCCGGGCAGCTGTGGACTCCTGATCCTGCCGCGATGCTTGGCGGGCTGCTTACGGCAGCCGACAAGTACGTGAAGCAGCCGGGTCGTGACGCCATAGCGTCCAATGCGAAGCGTGAAGGTGCCCGATGGGCCCGCGTTCCGTCCGGCGCTAAGACGTGCGCGTGGTGCCTCGTGCTGGCCTCGCGGGACGCGGTCTACGGATCGGAGAAGGCCGCCGGCGGTCCCGGTCATAGGTATCACGGACTTTGCGACTGCATACCGACCCGCATAGCGAGTGCCGAGGACTACCCTCCGGGCTACCTGCCGGATGACTACCTCGCCATGTACGAGGCAGCCCGCGCCGAGTCTGCCTCCGGTGACCTCAAGGACATCAGCGCTGCTTTCCGCAGGCTTCACCCGGACATCGTCAACGACGGAGTCCACATCCACTAACCGCTCCGGCGGTTTACACTCTCCCTTCCGTGCGATGCGGGCAGGGTTATTCGCCGTGCGATGCGGCATCCACAGAAGGAGTTCGAATTGAGCAAGAATTTTCCCCACGGTATCGACATAACTGCTCCCGGCGGGCTCGAAAAGCTGTTCGCGTTCAACCGGGCGCGCTACGGCAACGCCGTCATGGAGATCACCTCGGAAGCTGCTGCGCAAGCAGCCGCCGACGCCGCGGCAAAGGCTGCGGCTGACGCTGCGGCCGCAGATGCCGCGAAGACGGCCGGCGAGAAGCTTGGCGAGGGTGGCATCAAGGCCTTGCAGGCTGAGCGCGATGCTCGAGCTGCTGCCGAGAAGCGGGCCGCTGATGCTGAGGCGAAAATTCAGGCCGCGGAGGACGCCAAACTGTCCGAGATCGACCGCGCAAAGAAGGAACGAGACGACCAGGCGGCCGAGAACGCGAAGCTCAAGGCCACTAACGCACGTCTCGCCGCATTGGCAGAGCATCCCGTTCCGAAGGAATACCAAGAATTTGTGACCGGGACTGACGAGGCCAGCTACCTCGCTTCTGCCAAGAAGCTCTCCGAACTCTATGCCCGCGCCGAGGGCAAGGCCCCTAAGGGTGGCCCGGTGCACGAATCCGGCAACCGCTCCGGCGATCAAAACCCTACTGGCGGCTCTCTTGCCGCCGGCCGCGACGCTTACGCGGCCAAACACAACAAGAAGTCCTAGAAAGGATCCATCATGCCTCGTCTTCGCACTGAAACTTACGGCAGCGGAAACCTTGCCTGGCTTGGTTCCGGACATGCCATCGGCAATGCCCGCACCGAGACGGTCAGCGTCGCCGCCTTCACCAAGGCAACCCACTTCCCGGACGGTTACCTCCGTTCCGGCCAGCCCGTGGCAAAGGTGGGCGGCGTTCTTGTCCCCTACGACGCCACGGAGGCCACCGTGACGGGAGCCGGCATCCTCGCCGGACACATCCTGTTCGACCTGCAGGTGGAGGGCCAGACCAACGTTGCCGCCCCGCTACTGGACCACGGCCGTGTCGTTGCCGCGAAGGTTCCGGGAACCTTCGTGAAGCCTGCGGCAGCCGCGAAGCTGTCCGCCACGACCATTGTCTACATCTAAGAAAGGAGTGACTGATTATGCTTTGGACTGATCTCATCACCCCCGCCGAGGCCACAGGCTACGCTCGCGCCGCCCTGTCTGACCTCGAAGTAAACAAGGCCTCTCTGGCCCGCTGGATTCCGAACACCGAGGTCTCCGACCTCTCGGTTCGATTCCGTAAGGGACAGGCCGGCTTCGTACAGGAAGCAGCGTTCCGCGCCTTTGACGCGGAGCCGGAAATGGCCGGCTCCACATCCGGTCAGCGCGTCACCATCGACCTGCCCGCCCTCGGCCAAGGACGCCCGGTCTCGGAGTACGACCAGCTACTGCTGCGCAACTCGCCGGATGAGGTGATCCGCGACTCGATCTTCAAGGAGATCTCGAACGCGGCCCGCGCCGTCGCCGACCGTATCGAGCGTCTACGCGGCACCGTTCTGGCCACGGGCAAGGCGACCATCAACCAGGCCAACTTCATCTCCGATGACGACTTTGGACGCTCCGGCACCCATAGCGTCACGGCAGCGTCGCTCTGGTCCGATCCGACGGTGTCGCGCCTGAGCGACCTGAACGCATGGTCGGACGTGTACTCCGTGACGAACAACGGCACGGTCCCGGGCTGCATGCTGATGTCCCGCCGCGTGTTCCGTGCTCTGGCCGCTGGCAAGGAGTTCGCCACGCTGCTGGCGAACGGCGCTACCCGTCCCGGCTTGGAATCTGACGTGCGCGGCCTCCTGACCGCTGCTGGCCTGCCGGAGCTGTTCATCTACGACCGTTCCACTTCTGGTGGCCGTGTGATCGCGGATGACAAGCTCCTGTTCCTGCCGGCCCCGGTTGATCCGCAGTCGGGCCAGTCCGAGATGGGCGCAACCTTCTGGGGTCAGACGCTGACCTCGATGGATTCCAACTACTCCATCGAGCCGTCCGAACAGCCCGGCGTCGTCGTCGGCGTGTACAAGAACGAGAAGCCTCCGATGATCGCCGAGGTTGTCTCGGATGCCATCGCCCTTCCCGTTCTGGCGAACGCGAACCTGAGCTTCGTGGCCAAGGTTCTCTAGTTGACCGCTGGGCGGCGCCTGGGCCTGTGCCCGGGTGCCGTTCGGCCCCAATCTTTAGGAGTCAAGATGGCGACTTTCGCCGCACATGTTTTTGTTCATGGCGAGTCTGGGCCCGTGCATTTCGCTCCGGGTGACGAGCTGCCCGAGTGGGCTGAAGGTCTCGTCGGCAAGCATTGCCTTGAACCGGAGGCCGTTGACGAGGTCCCTGTCTTCACCGCGCCGAATGTTCCCCCGGCTGGCGATGAGGAAGGCAACGGGTCTGACTCAGAAGGCGCCGGTGACAACGATCAGGACGGCGAAGGCGAAGGTGACGACGACACCGACGAAAGCGACGACGTCGACCCGGCTGCAACCGCTGACGCCCCTGACTTCACCGCACCGGCTCCGCGCCGCGGCCGTCCCCGGAAGGCCTAGTCATGGCAGCCGACTACGCGACGCTGGATGACCTCCGTGCTCACTGGTCGGCGCTGCCGGAAGCCGACGAAGCGGACGCTGAACAGAAGCTTCATGAGGCGTCCGTCGAGGTCCGCGGTAATTACCCGGATGTTGACGGTCGCCTCATGGTGCCTGCCGAGGACGGCGGCCTTGATCCTGATATTCCGAGGCTCGTTGTCTGCCGCATGGTCAAGCGGGCGATTGAGCCGAAGGAAGAGAACAGCCCGCCGGCGGGGATGGAGTCATTCCAGTTCGGTGCCGGGCCGTTCACTATGGGCGGCAAGATGGCGAACCCTGATGGCAGTGTCTACATGACTGCTGCTGACAAGCGGCTGCTTGCTAAGTCCCGTCCGCAGCGTAAGGCGTGGACGATTCACCCGGGAGGCGCCTGATGGGTATGGCGTTTGCATTCCCGGACTACTCCACCCCGGGCCGGTCCCTTGTGAAACGGTTCCCGAAGCAGTGGCGCACTGATGTTGTGGTGCTCCGTGGTGGTGGCCGTGACGCGAAGGGTAATCCTTTGCCGTCCTTTGAGATCCCGGTGACGGATTGCATTATTGCCCCACGTGCGACGGCCGAACCGCTGGACCGGTCCGACGTCGTTGATTCGAAGGCTGTTCTTTACCGGGATCCTGGCTTCACGTTCCTGCCTGCCGACCGTGTGCGCGTCCCTGAGGGTGCGCGCATGGCCGGCACTTGGTCTGTGGAGGGCCGCCCGGGCGAGTGGCCGTATGGTTCCGAGGTTGGGTTGGTGATGGCCTGATGGGGTTGCACAAAGTACCCGGTTCGAAGTCGTACATGGCTGATGATGCCGGGCTCAAGGATCTTGGGACGTCGTCAGCGGTCGCTGCGGCAACTTTGTCTGCGGCGCAGCGGCTGGCAGGTAATGCTCAGGCTGTGGGCCGGGGCACTTACGAGGCAGCCCCTGCGACGGTGACGGCTGGCTGGGCGAACAATCGCCGGGCCGGGGCCGTGGTGCGTGAGTTCCGGCGGGACTGGCGCGACACAAGGGACGCCATCCTTCTCCGCGTGGCCGAGTCGATGAAGGCGAGGGGCAGATGATTGATGCGCTGGTCTTCCCGGACACCCGCGAGGTGCTGTTTGACCTGATCGACGGCGCCCAGCACCTCGGCAAGCCGGTGAGGGTTGTTTACCAGCTTCCGGCCGATTCGTACGGGGCGCTCAAGGGCCCCTTCCCGTTGGCGCTTGTCTACTCCGGCGGTGGAACCCGCGGGTTCGTGGACCAGGTCGACCGGGCCACGATTGAGCTTTATGCGCCGGGCCAGCAGGCTGTGAGCACGCTGGTTTCTATCAGTGCTTCGATCATCGGCACGGACATCGACACCCCGTCAGGGTTCATCGACAGTATCGAGGCGGACATCACGTCCGCCGACGTTCCTTACCAGTCGGACACTCTCAATAAGGCCGTAGCGACTTTCCTTGTAACGTCCCGGCCGATCTAGCCCCGTTCGGGGATCTAACCAACTCTGAGCCCTTGAAAGGGGTCTTTTGTCATGCCAACTTTTGCCACGATTCAGCAGGAAGCCGACGACCGAAATCTGATCCGCAAGATCCAGAAGGCCGTAGCATTCCTGGCACCGAAGTCCGTTGAACTGCCCGCGAGCCTGTTTGGCGTCGGCGGGGCCCTTATCGACCTCAAGGCACTGGGCTATCTCCCGGTTGGCATGGTCACCCCGGATGGTTTCGAGTTCGGCCGCGATATCAGCAAGTCTGACGTGTCCGCGCTTGGCTATGCCGGCCCTGTCCGCTCCGACATTGACACCGTCGCGCGTTCGGTGAAGATGACCGCGCTGGAAACCGGTCGGAAGCACATGCTCGAGCTGACGTACGGGACCGATCTTTCGGCGGTTACCCAGTCGGCGACGAGCGGAGAGATCGTCTTTGACGAGCCGGACTTGCCGGTCGGTCAGGAGTACCGCCTTCTGATCCTGGGCAACGACGGTCCGGCCGCTGACAACTGGATCCTTGGCCGCGGATACGGTTCCGTGAAGCTCGCATCCACGGATTCCCAGAAGTGGGGCACTGGTGACCCGGTGCAGCAGGCGTACACCTTCGACGTGTTCACGGATTCCGAGATCGGCGTCCCGGTGAAGCACTACATCGGCGGCACTGGAGCCCTGAAGGCCAAGACGGCCCTCGGCTTCACCGCCGGAACCTAACCCCCTCAAGCACGGTGCGCGTCGCTCTCCGGGTGTGGCGACGCGCACCGTTTCCACCACACACCCGCCAGTTTTAGGAGTCAAAAATGCCCCGTTTCATTTCGAAAAATGGCAAACACGCCGTCGAAACCGCAGTAGCCACCGAGGCCGCCGAGCTTCGCCGCGACGGCTACACCGAAGAAAAGGCTGAGGCCCCCAAAGCCGACGCCGCCAAGTCCACCAAGTAACCAACCCTCACACCCGGAGGTACCACCATGGCTAACGACAAGCCGAACATCAGTCTGACCCTTGCTGCTCTCGAAGCTGAGGTCGCGAAGCCGGAGCCGTTCGTGCTCGCGCTCAAGAGCGGGAAGCGCATCACGTTCCCCGACCTGTACGACATGCCCGCCGTCGAGGCTAAGGAGTTCTTCGACCAGTTCGAGGGCGCCGATCGAACCGATTTCTCGCTGCTGGAGCAGTGGCTTTCGAAGGTCGACTACGAAGCGTATGTTGCGGCCCGTCTGCCGTTGCGCGTTCACGCCGCCCTCGTTGAGCGCGTCATGAACTACTACCAGCAGACTGTCGGCACCCCGGGGGAAGACGCCGCCTCGAAGAGCTGATCCGCCGCTACCGTCCGCAGATCCGCGCCGACCTTCTACGGGAGTACGGCGTGGACCTTGCGGAGTGGTTCCGGGCTAAGCGGTGGGTTGCGTTGCTTGAGCTAATCGACATGCTCCCCACTGCTTGCAGGCTCAACGAGGCGATCGCTAACGATCCCGAAATGGCCGCCATCTTGGCTGAGCAGAGACTGTCACGCCGTGAGGATGACGCCGATCCTTGGTCACCCAAGATCTCCGAGTATGACCTGAACATCACTGTGCTGCGCGAGATCCTGCACGCCGTCAAAGGCCTGCGGCAGGTCAGCATCGCAGCGGCTGGCGGGAAGCCCGGCGAAGAGACGCCGTTCCCTGCCCCGTACACCGAGATTGACCGCGCCGTCGAGGCTGCGGAACGCAACTGGGCCGAGATGTTCGTCCAGCAGTTCGGATTCTCTCCGGAGGACATCTGACCAACTGAATATTGGAGGCCCCATGCCCACGATCGGTGTAGCCGACATCCTTGTGGTTCCGGTTTTCAAGGACCTCCAGAAGAAGGTTGGTAAGGAGCTCGACGCGGCCGCCAGTAGTGCTGGTGACAGCGCAGGTAAGAGCCTCAGCAGCAAGCTGACTGGCGCTGTTGGCGGGTTCATGTCCGGGACCATGAAGGCTGCTGGGATCGCCGGCGGGCTGACTGTCGGCGCGGCCTTCGGTACGGCCCTCGCGAAGGGCTTTGGACGGCTCCAGGCAATCGAGGAGGCCAAGGCCAAGCTGAGCGGCCTAGGCCACTCGGCTGAAACCGTGCAGGGCATCATGAACGACGCCATGGCTGCCGTGAAGGGCACAGCTTTTGGCCTTGGTGATGCCGCGACGGTCGCTGCTGGTGCCGTCGCTGCTGGGGTGAAGCCGGGCAAGGATCTCGAGAGAACTCTCAGACTGACTGGCGACGCGGCGACCATCGCAGGTGTCGGAATGGGCGAAATGGGGGCCATCTTCAACAAGGTGAGCGCGTCCAACAAGATCCAGGGCGACGTTATCGCCCAGCTGAATGACGCTGGTATCCCGATTATCCAGTTGCTTGGCAAGGAGCTCGGCAAGTCCGCCGAGGAAACTGTGAAGCTGGCCTCCGAAGGCAAGATCAATTTCGAGACCTTCCAGAACGCCATGGAGAAGGGTCTCGGTGGGGCTGCGCTCAAGTCAGGCGAAACCCTGCGGGGCGCGTTCAAGAACACCATCGCCTCAGTTGGCCGCATCGGCGCCTCACTGCTGTCCGGCGTGTACCCGAAAATTCAGCAGTTCTTCGCCGGGGCAATCAACTGGCTGAAGCCTCTCGAAGAGGGCGCGAAGATTGCGGGCGCGGCGATCGGGACCTTCCTTGATAAGGCCCTTTCCGGCGCGCAGGCAGTCTGGGATTTGGTTGTTGGCGGGAATTTCACGTCCAAATTTCGCGAGATTTTCCATGTCGAGGAAGATTCTCAGTTGGTCGATTTCCTTCTGAAGGTCCGCGACGGCGCGAAGGGTCTTTATGACCTGATCGTCGGGGGCGACTACACGGGGAAGCTACGGCAGGCGTTCGGCTGGGAAGAGGATTCCCGTTTCGTTGACTTCCTTCTGACCGTCCGCGACATGGTCCTAAAGATTCCTGACGCGCTCGGCAAGGTCATCTCGACTGGGGCCGACGTGGCCAAGTTCCTGTGGGACATGCGCGTGCCAATCGGCATCATTGCTGGTCTAATCATCACTGCCCTGATTCCGCACTGGATCTCGCTGGGCGTGGAGGCGCTCGCGTCCGCCGCCAAGCAGAAGCTCGCCTGGGGAATAGCGAGGGGCGCGGCCGTCAAGGGCGCGTTTACTCACTCCTGGGCTGTGACTGTCATGGTGGCCGGCTGGGTGTCCCTAGCGGCGGCCGCTATCAATTCCGGCGCTATTACTGCCGCCATCTGGCTCATGTATCAGTGGGACGCGGTCAAGGCCGTGGCCGCAATGCTCGTCGCGAAAGCTTCAATCGTCGGCAGCTGGATCGTTATGGCTGCCCAAGCCACTGTTCAGGCCGTCAAGATCGCGGCTGCGTGGTTCATCGCACTGGGTCCGGTTGGCTGGGCCATCGGGATTATTGCCGCGCTCGTCGGCGCCTTCGTCTGGGCCTACAACAACGTGGGCTGGTTCCGCGACGGCGTCGATGCTGCAATGCGCTGGATTTCCGACGCCGTTTCGACGTCCTTCCAGTGGGTGCAGAGCGTCATTGCTGCTGTTGTCGACTGGTTCACTGGCACGGCCGTGCCAGCATGGCAGTCCGCCATTCAAGCCGTAGGCGATTTCTTCACGTACCTGTGGACGGACTGGATAAAGCCAGCCTTCGACGGGATCGCTGCGACCATCACGTGGGTTTATGAATCGGTCATAAAACCGATTTTCGACGGGATTTCGTTCGCGGTCGGCCTTGTCGGCGCGGCTTTCGGCTGGCTTTATACTAAAATCCTGAAGCCGGTTTTCGACAGCGCCGCAGTTGTCCTGGGCGGTTTTTATCTGCTCTTCCGGGGCATTTTCCAAGTTGTCGTTTCGATCATTCAGAACATCCTTGCACCCCTGTTCGTGTGGTGGTGGAACAACATCATGGTCCCGGTTTTCCAAGGGATCGGCTCGACCATCGCTGGCTGGTGGAGCGGGGCTGTTGCGGTCTTCAATGGCGCCGTCGGTTTCGTCCGGGACACACTGGCAGCGGTCTTCACGTGGTTCTACGAGTCGATCATCAAGCCGGTTTTCGACGGGATCGGTGCAGCGATCAACTGGGTCTGGCTGAACGTCATAAAGCCCACGGTCGACGCCTGGGTATACATGTTCCAAGTGACCCTCCCGGCGGCGGTGAACTGGCTTTATGACAACGCCATCAAGCCTGTCTTTGATGCCATTGGTATTGCGATCCAGTGGGTTTCTGACTACGTGATCAAGCCGGTTGTGGACGCTTGGTCCCTGTGGTTCGGAACGATCCTCCCGGCGGCCTTCACGTGGCTCTACAACAACGTCATCAAGCCGGTGTTCGATGCCATCGGTACCGCGATTAGTTGGGTTTGGTCGAACATCCTCAAGCCCGTTTTTGATGCGTGGGTGAACTGGTTCACGGTCATCCTTCCGAACGCGTTCAACTGGCTTTACAGCAACGCTGTGAAGCCGGTTTTTGACAGCATCGGTTCGGCGATCAAGTCGGTTTGGGAGAACGTCATCAGACCCGTCTTCGATTTCCTGACAACGGCGATAACGCAGACGATCCCGGATGCCTTCAAAACCGGCGTTGAAGCGGTCAAAACCTTCTGGAACGGGCTGCTTGAGGTGGCAAAAACGCCGGTCCGTTTCGTCATCGAAAAGGTCATCAACGAGGGCCTGATTGGTAGCTTCAACTGGCTCGCTGACCACCTGCCGAACGTCGACAGACTGCCTGACGTGGCGGTTCCGGACTGGCTTAAAGCCGGGCCGGGCTTCATGAACGGCGGTTACACGGGCAACGGCGGCAAGGACGAGCCCGCGGGCATCGTTCACGGCGGCGAGTTTGTGTTCACCAAGGCACAGACCCGCAGAGCTGGTGTGCGGAACCTCTACGCCTTGGCGGACTCGCTGGCCGGTTATGCCAACGGCGGCTTCGTGAATCCGCTCAAGCAGATGGTCGAGACTCAGGGCTACAACCGGGTGCACAAGGGCGTCGACTATGCCGCCTCGGTGGGCACTCCGGTCTTCGCGACGGAGAACGGCCGCGTTAGCTGGTCCGGTCCTGGCATTGCGGCCCCGGGTGTTTGGGGCGGCAATGAGATCCACGTCGATGGCGGTTCAGGCATCCAGACGTGGTTCGCTCACCTGTCCTCGATGGCTGTGAGGGTTGGTGAGATGGTGCGGGCCGGGCAGCAGATCGCGTTGTCGGGCAACACCGGCATCACGTCCGGGCCGCACTTGCACTTCGGCACGTTCGCCGGCGGCTGGCCCAACGATATCGACCCGCACGGCTATCTGGGCGTGCCGGGGATTCCGTCGGGCGGCGGCTTCAACCCGCTCGCCGGGATCATCGACGGGCTGCTCGCACAGTTCAAGTCGGCGTTCCCTGCTGCCGGTTTCATCGCTGACCTCGCTATCGGCGTCGGCAAGAAGCTGTTCAGTACGGTCGCTGACGTCATCACAGGCGGCGGCAAGGGATCAGCGGTGGGTGACCCGGCCCTGTATGACCTTGGGGGCATCCTGCCTCCGGGCGTCTCGCAGGTCGTCAACCGGACGGGACAGCCTGAGGCGATCTTGAACCCGCAGCAGTGGGCTGACATTCATGCGCTTGCGCTCCGGCGTGACGCTGCCAGCCGCGGTGACGTGATCTTCAAGGGCAACGTCGGTTGGGATCCGGATGAGGTTGCCAACCGTATCGAGACGAAGCGGCGGGATACTTTCGCTGCTTTCGGCATTTAGGAGGCCCGTATGGGAATTGCGTATGCGGCACCCTACCTTCCGCCGCCGCCCCCGGTCAGTCCATGGCGGGGCGTCAAGCTGTCGTGGACTGGCTGGGACGGTAGCGAATGGGAGCTCACGAACCCGGCATCAGGGCTGTTCCTGATGCCGGGTGTCCGGGGCCTTGGTTTGCCAGAGTTTGAGCGGCAGTCAAGCGCCTCCCCGGCTGTTGCCGGTTCCCGGCATCTTGGGACGTCAACAAAAGATCGGACGGTGTTCTGGCCGCTCTACCTCTACAGCGATTCAGGAAGCGCCGAGTTCATGGCCCGGGACCGTGCCTTCTGGCGCAGCCTGGACCCCGACTCGGAGGGCACTTGGACGGCCGTGCTGCCGGATGGGACGAAGCGTTTCCTCCGGTGCCGGCTGACCAGCGCCGAGGATGAGTGGACTCATGACCCGGTGCAACGCGGATGGGCCCGGTATGCGATCAACCTGCTGGCTGATCAGACGTACTGGCTTGGCGAGGCAGTCACCCGCTCGTGGGCCCAGGACGATTTGCGGGACTTCTACATCACCGAGCACGACCGTACCGAGTTCGGGTATGCGGATGATGTCATCCATTACCTTTCGGCTGGCGGTTCGCTGGACGGTGCGACGTTCACGAACGACGGCGACGTTCCATCGTTCCCGGTGTGGACGATCGTCGGGCCGGTCACGGCGGTGGCCTTCGGGGTTGATGGGAAGAACATCATCGTTCCGTTCGAGATCCCGGCCGGGTATGGGGTGCAGATCGACACGGACCCTGTTGAGGGCCAAGTGCTCTGGTACGGGCATTGGGATGCGGCTGCCGAGGTCATCACGGACCCGGTTGACCGGACGTCCGAACTCGACCCGACGTCGGCGTTCGTTTCGATCCCGGCAGGGCAGGACCTCCCGCTCAGCTTCTCGATGACCGGCGCCGGGGCGATCTCGGTGACGGTGCAGAACAAGTATCGGAGGGCAACGTGACTTCCGATATCTACGAGATCCTAGTTTACGTCGGGTGGGCGTTCAAGGGCTGGATCGGCCGTCCGCTGAATGTGATGCCGACGATCCGGCACAACGTGAAGTCCACGGCCACGTTCGAGATCGATGCAGACCATAAGCGGGCCGCCGACCTCATGGAGGCCGGCGCCCGGGTCATGATCTACCGGCATGGCGAGTTTCAGATGTCCGGGCCAGTACGTGCGGCGGATGGCAATTTTATGATGGCGTCCAAGCTGACGTTCTCGGTCGAGGATGATTTTCGGATCCTGAATAACTGGCTGGCGTGGCCGAAGCCGACGGCACCCTTGACGGGGCAGGACGTCGAGTACCGGACCATCACGGGCCCGGCCGAGACTGTTGTGAAGACGGTCATGGCCGAGGCTGCCACAAGACTGGGCTTCCCGCTCGCCGTCGCGCCGTCCTTGGGGCGCGGCGCCTCCGGGAAGTACACCTTCCGCTTCCACCCGGCCTACGACCGGTTGTTTCCCGCCGTAGATCAGGCCGGCATAGGTGTGACAGTCAGACAGGACGGCGCAGGGCTGCTGCTGGACTGTTACGAGCCACGCAACTACCCACACCAGCTCTCGGCCGAGAGTGGGACCGTCATTGGCGGCACATACTCCCTGGCGGCGCCGAACGTGACCCGTGTGGTTGTCGGCGGCCAGGGTGAGGGTGTCGAGCGCGAGTTCAAAGGCTTCTCCGAGCCCACGCGCGAGACGGTTTGGAACGACATCATCGAGGTCTTGCAAGACGCCCGCGATTCATCATCCGGCGATGTCTACGCTGACCGCGCCGCCGAGGTTCTTGCGGAGGGCGCCCCACTGGCCGGCTTGTCGCTCGAGCTGTCCGAGACTAAGCACTTCCGGTACGGCGGGGATGGTTTGCGGGTGGGCGACCGGGTAACGGCAATGGTCCGCGGGCAGGCGTACACCGACGTCCTCCGCGAGGTGCAACTGAGCTGGGACAACAGCGGCGACAGAGCCACGCCGATCATCGGAGAACGCAAAGACAACCCCGACCTACAGCTTGCGAAGAGCATCCGCGCTTTGAGGCGCGACAACACAGACAGGATGGCCCGCTAAATGGCACTCACAAGCGTCTATTACGACGGCCCGGTCACTGAGACTGATCGGTCCCAGAACCGCGGGAGCGACCCGGATTACCTTGTCTATGGGGTTGACGACTTCAAGGTGACCGCGCACCCTTCGATCCCGTATGCGGTGCTGGTGAAGGCTGGTAGGGCGGCAGGGTTCGGCGTTACGGATACGGCGGCGACCGATCAGGTAGTCAACTGCGCCGCCCTGGCTACTGGCGTCCGCTGGGACCTGATCACTGTGCGCCGTAACTGGCAGCCCGCAGCAGGCGGCCCATCGACGCTCGTTGCAATCCAGGTGGGCGTTGACCCGCAGATCCCGGGCGCCCCTACCCGCAAGATCGGGCCGGGTGTGGAGGACGACCAGCCGCTCTTCTTGGTGAAGTGGCAGGGCGGCGTGTCCGCCCCTGTTCAGTTCATTGACCTCCGGGTATGGGCCGGGAACGGCGGTCTTTTCGCCAAGGATGATCTGGTCCGAATGTTCATGACCAAGGCCGGGACTGAGATCAACATCAATGGCGTGGTCTGGGCGTACCAGATCGGCGCGAACGACACTCTTGGATGGGTCAAGGTGTCCGAAGTGGGCAAGGTCCAGCTCTTCGGCGTCGGCGCGGCATTGGCCGGCACGCCTCCGGCGGGGACGTCCTTCCTCTATCAGGAAGGCACCATCGTTCAGGCAACGAACAATGTCGGTGCCGCTCGCCTTATATGGCCCATTCCATTCCCGAACGGGATGCTGACGGTCAGCCTTGAAAGCGGCGACAGTTTCGCGAACGGGCGTGGGGCAACGTTTACCCCGGCGGGCGGCACAGAGTACGGGACGGCTGGCGGTGGAGATAAGAGCAGCGTCGTCTATGAAGCCGTCGATGCGTCCGGGGCGCTGATCAGGAATCGCAGTTGCCGTGTCAACTACAGGGTGACCGGGTGGTGACGGCCGTGAGGGGCAGGATCGTGAAGCTGTGGCTCAAGGTCCAGGAACCCCGGTTCCTGTCGGTTTGCTACTGCGGCGCGTATTTGATGATGGCCATTGCTGGAACGGCCGTGTTTCTGGATCCGCCGCGGACCATGGAGAACGGACTCGGAACGGCCCTTGTCTATGTTTGGGCTGGCTTGCTGATCTTCGGCGGCGTCCTGGGTTCACTGACCACTCTGCCCGGGATCTGGTGGCTTGAGCGCCCGGCAACAATCGCGTGTATGTTCGCGATCGCGATCTACGGGGCCGCCATCCTCGGGCTTCCACTGACGCAGCCGAGTGCCCGGATCGTCTCAGTGTGTTTCATCGCGTTCGCCCTTCTCACGTTCGCCGTCCGACTAGTGAAGATCAAACACTTCGCGTACGACCCCGAAAAGTAGAGGTCCTGCGAATGGACGGAACACAACAGTTCGTGCTGGCGATGGTCAGCATTGGTGGCGGCATGGTTGCCCTTGAGCTGGCGAAGGGCCTGGTGAAGTTCTTCACGGGCGCAGCGGGCCGGGAGCGGGCAAGAAATATCACCTTGAAGGATCAGCGGAACGAGGCGTGGGAGGACGCGGAGAAGGAACGGGCGCGCGCTGACCGTATGCAGTCCCGCGCAGACCGTGAGGCCCGCAACCGCAACCGCCTGGCCGATTATGCGTCGGCGCTGCGCCGGGACTGTACGGAGCACGGCATGGACCTTGATGAGCTCCGATCTTGGCCGGTGCTTGAGGTTGAACCCGTGCAAGACGAAGAGAGGGGCTGACATGGTCGCACCAATTACCGAGGACCTGATGCGCAGCATAGGCGCGCAGATCACAGACACGTACATCGACGTGGATGGGGCGGCCGGCAATCAGTGCTGGGACTCTGCCACGTACATCAATGAGCACTTCTTTGGCCTGCCGCGCATCAACTGCTTCGGCGCCGGACGCTGGCCGGGCTGGGCCGGGAACATGGTTGACGCGTTCCCGCAGTCGGCAGCAGTCGCTGCCGCTTACGTGCTGCTCCCTCCGGGTACGCCAGGCATGGCCGGTGACACGTTCGTGTGGGGCGACGAGAACAAGCTCTGGTACCCGTCAACGCACGTCGCAACCCTGATCCGGGACAACGGCAATAACTGGGGCCAGTTCCTTTCGCAGAACTCTTCTGCAGGGCGTCCTTGGCTGCCCGGGTATAGCCAGGAGAGCACGGGCCCGGTGATCGAGCAGACGCTTCCGTTCGCCGGTTGTATCGGCATTATCCGCCCCCGCACAAGCGGCGGCATCAACTACGCAAGCACCAACGCTGCACCGCAGGAGGACGAATTGAGCCAGAACGAAGTTCTACAAATCCAAGGTTTCACCAACTCGGTTATCGACCAGGTATGGGGAACGGCCGCCGGCACCCAGCGGATGCTGCAGGAGATCGCCAAGAAGATCGCTGACTCGACCTATGAAATGAAGGTCTTCAGCCAAGCGTCTGACAACTTCACCGGCGACCGGATAATCAAGGAACTTCGAGCGCAGATGGCCGTCATGGCCGCGTCCGTCGCCTCCTCCCTGGCCGCGAAGGGCGCATCCGCCGAGGACATTCAGAAGGCTGTCGCGGAGGCCCTGTCCGGGGCCAGCTTCAACTTCTCAGTTGATGTTCCGGCTGCCACGGAAGGGGCGAAGTGATGGGCGATCATGTTGCAACCGGCTCTCTGAGCACGCAGGAGCGCAACCCACGCTCTGCTGTGGCGCGGACGGTGTTGGCCGCCGTCGTGGCGTTGTTCCCGCTGCTGAACGGCGTGCTAGCCGTGGCTATCGAGGTGCTCAAGCCTTACGAGGTCCAATTGCCCGGCTGGGTGTTCCTCTGGCTGAACGGCGCCCTCGCGGCTGTCACGGTCATAACGGCCGGCGCTACCCGGATCCTCGCCATCCCGGGTGTGAACGCCTGGCTTCGTAAGTACGCGCCAATCTTCGCACCCGAAGACAACTAACTAGGAAGGGCCAGCCCGAATGACTGATTACCCATATGACATGGACCTTGTTGTCGATCCGCTCAACCCAGCGAACGTCGTGGCGAACGGTGCGGTCTACATCTACGACTCGGCGGATACATCGGGCACCACGCTGCTGGCGCTCAAGGACCCGTCCGGGCTGCCTCTGCCTAACCCCCTGCATTCGAATGCTCACGGATTCCTGCCCCCACGAATCGCCACATCACCGCAAACGTTGTGGAAGTCCGGAGGGTTCGTCGGCTACTTCAACTCTTATCTTGGCCTGCGGAATGAAGCCATGGCCGCGAAGGCTGCAGCACAGACCGCCCAGGCTTCCGCTGAAAGCGCGGCATCGACAGCCGCTTCGACTGCGGCGGACGCGGCAACCGCGCAGCTTACAGCAGCGGTGTCCTCAGCTTCGGCGGCGTCGGCTTCAGCGGCAACCGCACGGGCGGCAGCTCTAGCTGCACAAGCCGCCGCCGAGGCTGCCGCAGCCACGTCCGTTGGCGGCGGGGTGGCAGTAAATCCGACAGACACTGACTCATTCATCATCTCGACCAAGTCGGACGGCAGCGTGATCGTTGCCCCATCCGACCCTGACGCCTACCTCATCACCCTCTAAGGAGCCCCGATGACAACATTCACAGGACCCAGCCTTGACCCAGCCACCGGCCGACTCCGCGAAAAACACGTCCCCACGTACCTCACGAAAGCGGCACAAGACGCCACGTACCTTCTCGGCGACAAGACTGGTGCGACGGACGGGCAAGTAGCAACATGGGACGCGGCCTCGGGCAAATTCAAGCCCAAGGCGCCGGCCGCCATCGGTGGAAACGCCGACCTGGACCACTACCCGCCCCTAACCAACATCCAAAAGGCAGCGACCGGGCCTTTCCGGGTATTCCTTACAGGGACGTCTATCTCCAGCTTCGACAACGCAACTGTGCGCGTTTTGGTCGAACAGTTGAAGTCCGTTTATGGTCACTCCGGGATCTTCTCTCAGAACCTTGGCTTTGCCGGTGGTGGTTGGGCGAACACCTGGAACGGGTGGAAGAAGCAGGTATACGGCGGCCCGCAATTCACTCGTCTCCGTGGCGACAACACGGCGTCACCATTCTCGTTCACGGGCTCCGGGGATGAGGTAGTCCTTGAATGGTCTCGTGAGACTGACTCGGCCCCCGTCCCCGTGATGGTGGACGGTATCCAAGTCGGCACAGTTGGTTCAGCGGGTTCACAGGTCTACAACCAGCGGGCCAAATTCACGCTGACACTACCTGCTCCCGTGTTGACCCTTGGGGCAACCGCGGGCTCGGGGGGAACATTTGCCCCTGGCACCTATTTCTGGGTAGTCACCTATGTCAACCCGGCTGGTGAGACTATTGCTTCCAACGAAGTCACAGCAACGCTGGCAGCCAATGGAACACAAGCATTGTCCTGGACGCTGCCTGACGGGGCATCAAACGTCAAGATCTACCAAGGGATAACGGCAGGATCGGAGAACGCCCTCGTGGCCACGCTGGGCAGGGTGACAAGCTATACGGTCACCGGAGCCGCAGGCGTGGCAGCCACCCCGCCGGTGGCAAACACCGCAAGGGATGACCGGGCGCACATTGTTACGGTCAGCGCTCCAGCATCCGGAGCCGCATATCTGGAACGTTTTGAAATCCGTTCCACCGTCCGTACGGGCGTCGAAGTTTACGACGCCACCTTGGGTGGTTCCTCCATGTGGAACATGACCACCAACAACACGACACAGGCCGGCCAGGTGGCGTCCATCCCGATCGTGGGCACCAACGGGCTCGCCGCACACTTCGCCCGCACTGACGTTGACCTTTTCATTGTGGAACACCTCTTCAACGACACCGGAGTGGAAGGTGACACGGCGTTCGAAGCGAACGTCAACTACGCCGTAACCACCACACAGGCAAACGGCAAACCGATCGTTTTTATCATCGAACCGTGCGGAGGCCAGAACCTCAGCGCAGGCTATATTGCCCGCCGCGATGTGCTGCTCAAACAACGGCAATACTCCCACGTAACGGTTATTGACTGGCAGTCTGCGCTCTGGCAAGGCGACTTCAAACTGTTCCTCCAGCGCTACTACAACATCACCACCACAGCCGAGAGCCCCTTCACCTATACCGGCGACGCTTCACACCCGAAGCAGAACGGCTATGACCCGCTGAACGCAATTGCGGCAAAAGCATTCAACGTCCCGGCATTCCCGCAGGTTCTCGCGTCCTCGTATTCGTCCGACCGTATGCGCGATCTCTCAAAGATCTATAAAGGTGCCAGCCGTGCGGCGACGGTCAATGGTGTAGCCAAAACCTACCCAATGCCCGAGGGGCCTGCGTTGATCATCAAGGCGCCTGCCAACGGCGCGGTGCAAGGAGTCAATGATTTCTACTACCGCGACACCCTCACGGTAGATAAAGCCACCTCACTGAAAACCGCCATCGCCGCGTCCACAACGTCCACGAAGTTCGGCAAATACCTTGACTACAACAATCAAATCCATCTCGTCAACTACGTGACCGCAGCGGATACCGATATTTGGACTGTCACGGTCAAGGCGTCCGGGAATTTCGGCGCGATTTTCGGCAACCCGCTCTACATCATCGACCCCAACGGTTTGAAGATGCCACAGAACGAGCCGTCCAACTCGCGCATGAACTTCCTGCACACCGTATCCGGCGTGGAGCCTGTGACGTTCATGTTCCGGTTCGCTGCCACCAGCACAGCATCCGCAAACGCGTTCTTCTCCGGGCGTATCTATGACCTGTCCATCACCCGGAGCACGGTCCCGGTACTTGGCACATAGGTCACCATAAGACCGCCAGCAGCCCCTCGCCGTCTCTGACGGTGAGGGGCTGCTTTGTGTTACGCCACTCTGGGTCTAGTCAAATCCCCGACGCCCGATACGCATGGCCAGCTTGATTCAGGCTCCTAAAGCCGGTGGGCTGGTTGTTTGACGACCCGTGCAGCTGCTGGGCGGGAAACCTTCGGAAGTTGAAAGAGGGCCCTGCCGACAGTGATACGCATGCAGAATCGATGAACCACAATTGCGAGAGCGACCGAGATTGCAGTTGCCACGATCGGGAAGATGGCATGAAGAATCGTATTGCCAACTCCATGGTCCATCGAGTCGGTACTGATGTTGGCGACAAGGAGCAGCAAAACCAGCGTCGGAATATGCATCACATAGATCGGCAGGGTCCGCTGCCCCAGCTGGGACGTGACCCGTTCGAATGGTTTCCACCGGCAGGCGAGGACGACGCCTTGGATGGCGGCGGCGATGCCAACGCAGGACAGTGGCAAGTTGGCTATGGCGACTTCACCGATGCCGAGCAATCTGACCGGCACCGCCAAGACGCCGTAGCTAAGGGTGAGGACAATGAAGTTCCTTGCGCTGGTCCTCTGCACCACTAGATCTACAATCCTTGGCGCCAAGGCTCCGATGAGGAAAAAGATCAGGTTGCGGCTGACGTTGGCGGGCACCCAATCTGACATGACTCCGGATACGACGGACAGTGCGAGGCCGGTCGTGAGCCACACCGCCGTATGGGTCTTCACCAGGATCTTTGTGGCTACGAAGTAAATAGCCAGCGCAAATAAGTACCACGTATGGTTCACCGGGCGCAGGAATTGCATCGGGTACCAAGCCGCATCATATGCCGGATCCTCATATGGAAAAGGCAAGACCGTGCTGAACAGAAGCGTCAGCAATCCAAGCCACAAGGCATAGACGTACAGGTTGTTGTAGACCCGCGGCCGCAAGATGGTACGCCACGACCTTCGCACAGCGCGAGCAGCGAAATACCCTGAGATCAGGAAGAACAAAGGCACGCGAAGTGGAGTAATAGAAAGTAACAAGGTCTTGTAGGCCGCTTCGACGGGGAGGCTGGATTCCAACTCCAGTACGCCATAGAAAGAAACAGCATGCACCAAAACAACGGCGACTATGCATAGAGCTTTCGCGGAATCGGCCCAAGACTGGCGCGGCAATTCGTTAGACATATCTCCCCCAGTAACCGCCATAGCGATCCGGACGAATCACCGAGGGGTTAGTTTACCGTTGGTGGGCACAATGAGGTCAATCAAACTCGGCAAAAAGACTCGCGCGACCGTCGCGAAGACCGGGGTATCAGTGTCCAAAGAAAGCCGGGCCGTTCAGGATCAGCAGCCGCGGTGACTTCTCGGTGCGTCTCGGCAAAGGGCTAGGCCTGCGCAAAAAGCTCTGGTGATGCAAAAGAGGGGCCACCATTCAATGAATGGTGGCCCTCTTTTTGATGGTCGACTAGCTGTCCAGCACTGAGCCCTCGAAGATTGCCGACTTGCCGCCGTCGGGGGCCGGGATCTGAACGCGCACTTTGCCCCCTCCAGTCGCCGGGATGAAGCGTGAGAACTGGTCTGTCTTTTTGTCGCCATCCAGCAGGGTCGTGATCTTTGCGTTTGAGATCAGCGTGGCCGATTCCAGATTGTCGCCATAAGCCACCTTCGGCCATGACATTCCCGAGGCGTCAATGCGGGAGCCGGACTTGTTACTAATGGTCAAGCTGAATACCGCCTGGTTGCCGTCGCCCACCACACCAACATTTTTGTCCGGCGCAGCGAAGCTCACCGGGCTGACCGTTACTTCCACGCCAGACGGAAACGTTATCGTGTGGCCGAATACGGCTGGTGCGTCAAATCCCGGAACTGGCGCCGGCAATGAAGCGGATGCCGAGGGCGATGCCTCAAGTGCCGAAGTGTTACCTGCAGATGGGCTGGCGGACGGCGCCGAGCATGCAGTAAGCGCGAGCGCCGATGCCGCAGCGAAAATGACAATGGTCCGGTTCAAAAGGTTCCCCCAATTGAGAAATGTGTGAATTAACTGCAATCCTATCCGCTCGAATAGGAACCCCTGCCAGACTCAATAACTCGGCGCCACACCCTTAGACGCTACATCGCGATCCGTGAGCGTCAGATCATAGCCGCTCGCTGGAGACCAAGCCAGAGGGCAATTAGGGAGCAGTAACGGCTGACCTTCCGTGACAGTTCTTGAAGCGGGAGCCGGAGCCGCACCAGCAGGGCGCCCGTCGTGGCAGATCCGGACTGGTTGCGGCTCCGCTCTCAAGCTGGACGACAACCTTTTCCACTACAGCCGGGGCTGGTGTCGTTGACTTCGCATAGGTCATGGCCGCAATGACAACCCCCACGCCCGCCAGAAGTAGCGTCAACGTAGTGCGGATCTCGTCGCGGTTCTCACGGTTTGACAGCCACGCCGCTAGACCCTTTGAAATAGGGGCTACTGCTGCCGACGCCTCATCCATAGTTGTGCCAGGCGATTCAGCAAGGACTTGTAGTTTGTCGCGCAACTCGTGAAGTTCGCTGAGACTAAGGCGGTGGAAGACCATCCGAAGGCCAGAGTCATCTCGCTTGCTTTCAAAGGAACCATTCAACTCGTTGTGACGTCCGCACCGCCGGCAGCTGAAGCTGATGTCACCAACGAGTTCTCTTTCGGGGAGTGCAAAGCCAAAGCCGCTTTCAAATTCGCAGAACTGGCATGCAAAGGAACCCGTTCTTGCCATGTTCGGCGGCGGCGCATCGAGAAACGAAATGCGAACCTCATCATTAGTACTCACGGACCAGAGTTTAGACGCATAGTTTGTCCCCCGTCGGATTGCCCCGAAGGACCGGTTAAGTGCCCCTTGCCCGGATCGCCTGTCATCTCGTAATCTTGACCTTCCGAGCTCACCTCGGACCGAGCCAGTTTCGGGCCTGTGGGGATGGGCGCCTGGCAACCTAGCGGGCCGTGTACCCGCGCCCACGACTACACAGCAGCCCCCGTCATCTTCGGATGGCGGGGGCTGCTTTTCGTTTAAGGCACACTCTGGTCAAGCCGCCGGCGCCGCACCCGGGATGCTTCCACCCAAACCTGTTTGCGGCCCTCGTAATACTCCATCGGCCACGACACTGACACCAGCACGTGCACCCGCGTCCAGCCGTACGCGAACGCTGGCACCTCGTGGGTTTCCCCGTTGTCATAGTCGAGCTGCACGAACACCGGCAGCGGTTCCTTGGGCATCGTCGCACCTTCGACGTCTGCGGGGTCCACGGGCGGCACAACAGGCGTGACCTTGCCCGCCCGCGGCGGTTGCCAGAACTTCTTCTCTTCCACAGGCAAAGTCTTGCACCGGGGGCAGACAACGGGGGCGTCTGGAGTCAGTTCCGTTGTCGCGCAGGTCGATTACCGCCAACTGATGACAGTGGCTAGGCGGCCGGAGTAGTCTTTCGGACAAGTGTCCAGCCGAGAAAGAAGAGGCCGGACGGCCCGAAACTGAGCCAAGACCTGAGATCGAGGCGAACGTGGACGGACAACAGTGGATCTGGGTTGCGGCGGTGCTAATCGCCGCGGCAGTGGTAGCCATTGTTATGGCCTTTGGACGCCGGTGACACTCGTCAGTGATGATTGGTGCTGTCAAGCCCGGGTCAGTCGCCCTTGCGGATCGCAATCATGCGGCTGCCCTCTGGAACCTTGGTCTGGGCAGCGGCCAGCGCTTCCTCATAGGTCGATGCCGTCTCAGTGACATGGCTGAAGCTGCCGTCCGGCGCCTCGATGGTGCAGGTAATTTCCACCCGAACATTCTATGGGGTGGGCATTTTCGTTGGCCAGGGCCGGTTGCCGAGTTGACGGGGCACGGAGTCGAACTTTGCCGTGGCCGGTGTTTGCTCCATCGGACAGCCCCCCCTACTTTCCGATTGTGAGGTGAAGGCCTGACCGCAACTCGGCTTCGCTGAATGTTCCGGACTTGCGGCCACCGACCTGCACTTCATAGGGGGCGGAACCGCCAAGGACTCCGGAAATCTCGTAGCTCATCTTGCAGTCGTCGCCGTCGAGGTGGCTTCGCTTCAGGCTGCCAGAGACGGTGCGCGATTTGATGTCGGCTATGAACACTTCGCTGTCTGGACCGATGTCCCCGAAGGCGGTCCCGGGCACCCCGTAGCAGTTCTTGCCAAGGGCCGCTTTTTCCTCGCTGATCACTGTTAATAATCGCCGGGTAATCGCGTTCCGGGTAACGTCGACGGCCACAGTAGCCGTGAACGTCTCTGGCGTCGGAGTCGGGGTGCTTGGCTGACTGCCGCAACCTGAGAGGGTCAGCGCGACGACGATAAGACTGATAAATCCGAGCTTCTTGATGATTATCCCCACCCGAACATTTTAGGGCGCGATGGGCGCTTCTTCGCCAGCCAGTGCGGTGGCGCCGGAATCACACCGCGCTGACCGGCTCAAATGGCGATTTCGACTGCCGAGAGATGGCGTTGACCTTCCTCGATTTGGCTAGGTTGCATGATAGGTCTTGTCTGGCGTGCTAGACATAGCATGTTACGAATCATTTCTCTAATTCACTATGCTCCGCCGTCACCCATCGTGGCCACGTGCCGCTTAGCAGAGCGCCGGGCACGACGAAGCCCCGCGCCACCTCGACGGAAAGGTGGCACGGGGCTTCTTTGGATCTTGAGGGTAGGGCTACGAAACGGCGCCCTTGAATACGGCGGCCTTGTCAGTGAAAGCGCTGGGGCCAGTAACCTCAACGCGCACAGTCCCAGCCGAGGCAGCCGGAATTGCCGCAGCCAACTTCACGGACTGCGTTTCGCCTGGAAGGATCGTGCTGAACGTTTCCATCCCGAGATTGTTCGCACTGTCGATGACTGATGCAGCCTTTTCGTTCTTGTCACCGTAAGTTACCTTGGCGAGAGACATGAGGGCCGCGGAAAGCTCCTTCTGGCTGCCGTTTGTCACGGACAGCTCGAATACTGCGGCCTGTCCTTCGACGGCGCCGGCAGCGTACTGGCCGACTTTCTGGAACCCGATTGACGTCAATGTCACTGTGACGCCGCTGTCGTATTTGACGGTTTCGCCGAACTTGGCCGAGCGGTCAGCTACGGCTGCCGTGGTCTGCGTTGTTGCCTTGGCGTCACCGGCCGGGTCTACCTTTGGCGGAGCTGTGGTGGAGCTGCAGCCCGCCAGAAGGAGAGCGGCCAAGGGCAAGGCGATTAGTGCTTTCTTCATTTGTATTCCCATTTGTTGAAAGTTTGAGCGAACTTGCTCAGCTTAGGCGACCATGCGCGTTGTCAAGTCAAACCATCCGAATCATGACGACCTGGGCCTAAAGCTGAGGGGCTACGGCTCGATGATGCCAGTTAGTGCGGTCTCGACCATTGCGGCGGCGCGGAAGTGAGCATCCGGGACAAGGTGCCCATATGTCTTCGTGGTGGTGATGATCGACTCATGCCCGAGCCTATTCGCGAGCTCGTACAGGTTCATGCCCCCGGCGATCATCATGGACGCGTGGGAGTGCCTAATGTCATGGATGCGCGGGCGCTTATCAATCTTCAGCGGAGCGCTTTCGAGGGCCTCGGCCGCTTTCACTGCGTCATACCAAGCATCCAGCCATTGGCGGTGCTGGGGAAAGACCAGGGTCTCCGGCGAGATCGTAAAGACCGGTCGACTTGGCCCCGCTGCTTCGACGCGGGCACGGATAGCGTCCACGGTGGAGGGCGCCAGTGCCACTGTGCGGCGTGCTTTCTTCGTCTTGGGGGCTCCGATCGCCCACCCGTCTTCCATCTCCTGGTAAGCCTTTGTGATCCTCACCGACGGCGTCGGAGCGTCCAGTTGGAAGTCAGTCCTGTTGAGCGCTGTTGCCTCGCCCAGCCGCAGCCCGGCCCCAATGAGGAGGATCCACATCGGGCGCTGCCATTCGTCAGCTCGCTCGATGATGAGGTTCATCTGCCCCATGGTGAGGAACATGGCTTTGTCCTCGGTGGAGTCGTCCTTGGGCAGGAGTCTGCCGTTGCAGGGGTTGTCCTGGCGAAGGCGCCGACGAACTGCGGAGTTCATCGAGGCGTGGATGAACCCGTGAACGTTGGCAACCGTCTTGGGAGAGCAGCCCTTTTTGACCATGCCCTTGATCCAACGGATCAGGTCGTCCTCGGTGATCTGATCCACCGGCAAGTGCCCCAGGCCGCTGAAGTGGTTCTTGATGTACCCGCGGTATCGCTTGATCGTGTACTCGCGGACGTTGATCAGCCGCTCGATATGCCCAAGGGCCACCTCTTCAAATGAGGGGGACTGGGAGGCTTGGCGGAGTAGCGCCGCTTGTGCCGCTTGAGTGTCATGCTTGACGGCTTCGAGCAGGTTCTTCCATTGGACGGCCGCCGTCTCGGTGGGCAGTGTCTGCCTGTTTCTTTCGCCTTTGTCGTACCACTCGACGCGGTAGCTGGTGATGCGCCCAGTGCTGTTTTTCCGTACCTCAATTGTTGCCATGGCGGGCCTCGAATGCGGCGGTGACGTAGTCGAGTCGGAGTGTGTGGCAGGCTACGAGCGGCACTTTGGCTGTATCGCAGGCGTGTATCCAGTGGCGCAGCGTGGGCGTGATCGGCTCACCGTTCAGCGCTTCCCGGATTCGTCGGCCGTCGTTGGCCATCTGATCGAACACTGCGCGGTGGCGCTCGGGTAGGTGCTCCCGCACCCTTGGATAGTTCTCGGTCGTCCAACTCATGACTTGCCCCTTTGTGTTGGTTGCCTGCTATGGGCCGGGAGAACTTGCGGGACTCCCCGGAATGCAAAGAACCCCCTAGAACTCGCCGGTTCTGGGGGATTCATGATTCGACTTTAACAGGTCGTGGGGGGATTTTCTCGGTTTCAGGGGGGATGCCCGGCAACTTCGTTGAGTTACCGGGCATCCGCGGGCGGAGACGGGGGGATTTGAACCCCCGGTGGAGTTGTGCCCCACACTTCATTAGCAGTGAAGCCCATTCGGCCGCTCTGGCACGTCTCCAGTTGCTATTGCTAGCCAACCAAGGATACGCAGAACTGGGCACGCAGCGCAAAACGGGGGAGTCTAGCAGCCGCGGGGCGGGCCGGCGGGGTGAAGATTAGGCCCCGGCACCCTGCTTGCCCGCGAGTGCCCGCCAGAGGAAGTGCTGGCTGCGGGCTTGGAGCGAGGCCGCCTGGCGGTTGTCCGAGGCCCCTGCATGACCACCTTCCAGCGCTTCGTGGAACCACACGTTCGGGATGCCCATGGCCTGCATCCGGGCAGCCATCTTCCGGGCTTGGACCGGGCCCACCCGGTCATCGGAAGTGGCCGTCCAGATGAACGTCTCCGGGTAGTCCACAGCGTCGCGCAGCAGGTGGTAAGGCGAGAATGTGCGGATGTAATCCCACTGTTGCGAGATATCGGGATCGCCGTATTCCGCAATCCAGGAGTAGCCCGCAGAAAGCTTCGTGTAGCGGCGCATGTCCAGCAGCGGGACACCGCAGGACACAGCGCCGAACAACTCCGGGAACTGGGTCAGCATGTTGCCGACCAGCAGTCCGCCGTTGGAGCCCCCGACGCAGCCAAGCCTGCGCGGGCTGGTGACGCCGCGCGCGATGAGGTCTCGCGCCACTGCGGCGAAGTCTTCGAACGCGCGGTGTCGATTCGCTTGCAGGGCCGCGCGGTGCCAAGCAGGACCGTACTCCCCGCCGCCGCGGATGTTGGCTACGACGTAGACCCCGCCACGGGAATATTCCGCGGAGCCGTCTTCGGAATGGATGCTTTCGCTTCGGCGTTCCAGCCAGGCACGCCCGATGGCTCCGCTGTAGGCAGGGGTCCTCGAGACCTCGAATCCGCCGTAGCCCGAAAGCTGCGTAGGGTTCTCGCCGTCGAGATCCAGGTCCTTCGAAGCCACCTGGAAGTAGGGTACGCGGGTGCCGTCTGCCGAGGTGGCAAAGTGTTGCTGGACCTCATAGTCCGCCTCGTTGAAGAACGACGGCGAGGACTTCACCACCGCGTGCTTGCTGGACACCCCGCCGTCGTGCCCTGCTTCGAGGCTGTAGCTGGGGGTGCCGGCAGACACGGTGCCCCGCAGGAGCGTGGTGGGAGTGGTGAAGCCGGTCGCAACGAGCCAGTAGTCGTTGCCGGCGTCGTCGCCCTCCGTTTCGTCCTCGTCGTCCACCGCGTAGGCGTTCACATCGTGCAACGGCGGGCACGCATCCAACAGGGTTACGGCCCACCCGGCAGAGTCCTTGCGCGCGGGGTCCAGCACCCTGATCTCGGAAGAGACATCGTGCAGGAGGTTCAGGAGGAGGTAGTCCCGCGTCCAGCTCCAGGACTGCAGGGAGGTGTGCTCATCCGGGGTGAAAAGCACCGTGAAGTCGCGTGCCCCGGACAAGTAGCCCTCGAAGTCGGCAGCCAGCAGAGACCCGGCGGGGTAGGTGGTTCCGCCCACGTTCCAGTCCTGCCGTGGACGGAACATGATCCATTCGCGGTGGGAACTGAGATTGACGTCGGTGGGGACGTCAATGGGAAGCCACGCGTCGTCCTGCAGCACGGAGGTGGTCCGGTTGAAGAAGTCGATCCAGTCCACGGCGAAAGTGCGTTCGAATCCCGGGGTGGAGTCGTGGGCGACGAGGGCCATCATGTGGTCTTCAGGGATCTCGAAGATCCGCTCGGCTTCAACCAAAGCTTGCTTGCGCCGAAGCTTGACGCCCGTGCGCGCATAGGACGAGCTGGTGCTTGGGAGACCGTCGGCGGTAGTGGCAACCAGCAGGGTATCGGCGTCGAGCCAGCTCACGTTGCCCTTCGCCGTCGGAAGGTCGAAGCCGCCCGCGGCAGGGTCCACGAAACTGCGGGTCTCGACGTCGAACTCACGATGGCGGTTGGCGTCACCGCCGTCGGGGGAGAGGGCGATGATGGCGAAGCGATGCGGTTCCCCTTCGGCTGGACGCAGGAAGTTGGCGCCGTGGAAGACCCATTCTTCGCCTTCCGCGGCGGCCAGGGCATCGATGTCCAGGAGCACGTCCCATTCCGGATCGTCGCTGAGGTAGCTTTCCCAAGTGGTCCGGCGCCAGAGGCCCTTGGGGTTTTGTTGGTCTTTCCAGAAGTTGTAATAGTGCTCGCCGCGTTTGTTGACCATGGCGATCCTGTCCGTGGAGTCCAGAACCTCCAGGATTCCGGCTTCCAAGGCGGCGTACCCGGCGTCGTCGAGCAAGTCTTCGGTGCGGGCATTTTGCTCCCGCACCCAGGCCAGCTGTTCCTCGCCGTGAATGTCTTCGAGCCAGATGTTCTCATCGACAGGTTCGGGGGCGATTGCGGTTCCCTGGGCAGTTTCGTTGTCGGGCGCGGGCGAATGATCAGCTGCTGTGGTGGTCATCCCTCATCCTAGGGTGACTGTCTGAGCAGGAAGCAAGTCACAAGAAGTTAGGCTTGGGCGTGGGTAAATCGCAGAACATCCGGGTGGGGCTGATCGGGGCAGGTCCCCGCGGCACCAGTGTGCTGGAGCGGTTGCTCGCCAATTGGGCTGCGACGGAAACGGCCGGACGTTCCTTGCACATCGACGTCGTGGATCCCTATCCCGCCGGTCCCGGACACGTCTGGCAGCCCGAACAATCCCGGCTATACCTCATGAATACGCAGTCGTTCTACCCCACGTTGATCCCCGAAGACCCCGGGCTCGCGCCGCCGTTGGCCGGGGGTTCCTTTGAGAAATGGCGCGCGGAGCAGCGCTCCGGCGACGGTTCAGGCCTGAGCGCCGAGGAACGGGCCGAACTTGCTGCGCTCGCTTCCCGCGACTTTCCCAGCCGAGCCCTTTATGGGCGGTACTTGCGTACCACGCTGGAAGAACTGCTGGAGCGCGTCCCGGCCGGCGTCGAAATCGCTTTCCATCGGAGCAGCGCCGTGGCGGCCCGTCCCTTGCCGGACGCGGCGGCGGGGCCCGCGGGCGGAGGGTTCGACGTCGAACTCGACGACGGCGGCCGGCTCGCCGTCGATTCCCTCGTCCTTGCGCTGGGCCACCTTGAGTCCCGACTCAACGCGGAGCAGCGCTCGTTCAGCGAAGCCGCGGCGGAGCTTGGTTTGCTGTATCTGCCTCCGGCGGCTCCGGCCGACGTGGACTGGGCACTGGTCCCAGATTCCGAACCGGTGCTGGTGCGGGGTATGGGACTGAACTTCTTCGACCTGCTCGGCCAGCTGACGGAAGGCCGCGGGGGACGATTCGTGGCTGCGGGCGATGGCCTCCCGGGAAAGCTCAAGTACTTGCCGTCGGGCAGGGAACCGAAGATCATTGCGGCATCCAGGCGCGGCACTCCGTACCGGGCCAAAGCCGGGCTGGATGGCTATTACCCGAAGTCCGTGCGTTTGCGGTACTTGACCGAGAGCGCACTGGAACGCTTCGCCGCCGCCGGCATTCAACCCGGATTCGATCACGATCTCTGGCCGCTCCTGCATCGGGATGCCCTGTGGGCGTACTACTCGACGTTGGTCGTGGCGGAACCAGTGGCAGTGTCTCATGCGACGGACTTCCTGACTGCCCTCGAAGAGCTGCTGCGGCCTCATGCGCATGCCACCGGTCGATGGGAAAACCAAGTAAACGAGCTGGTTTCACACCATGTTGCAGCGTCACGCCGCCTCGACCTGCTGGGTCTCGCGGCGCCGTTGGCCGGGCGTTCATTTGCGTCGAGGAAGGCACTCGACGACGCCGTCGTGGACTATCTGGACGACGATGCCCGACGTTCCTCCCTGGGGGAGTCCGATCCCGTGAAGATGGCCATCGGTGCCCTGCATACGGGACGCGCCGTCCTGAAAAGTGCAGTGGCCGACGGCGGCATCACGGACCAATCGTGGGTGGGCGAGTTGCGGGGCTGGTTCGAGTCCTTCGTCGAGGGGCTCGCTAGCGGGCCTCCCGCCCTGCGCGCAGAACAGTTGGCCGCCTTGGCGCGTGCCGGCGTCGTGAGTTTCGTGGGTCCGGATCCGCGATTCAACGTGGACCGTTCCAGGCGCGCCTTCCAAGCGGTATCCGCCTGGGTGCACGACGACGCAGCGCAAGCCAGGACGTTGATCGAGGCCATGTCCCCGGCGAACAGGGTGGGAGTGAGCGATTCCCCGTTCCTGCGGCAGTTGCTTGCCGACGGCTTGGTGCGGCCCAAGATGATGATGACCGCCGAGGGAATGCCGGTGCAGACCTCCGGATTGGATGTTCACGCGCATCCGTACCGCTTAGTGGGCGCCAACGGCTCCGTGACTCCCGGGTTATACGCCCTTGGCCTGCAGCTGTCCTCGACCCAATGGGGGACGGCCATTGCCGCGGAGGCCCGGCCTTCCAACGGCCCGGCGTACAAGAGCGGCCAGCGCACACTCCGCGACGCGGACGAAATCGCCAGGGACATGCTCGGCCTTCCCCTCCAAAAATGAGCATGTTCCACCAAGAAAAATGAGCATGCTCCCCGCCCGTCTCAACGAGTGGGCATATTCCTCATATGTCCATCCGCCGAGGCCAGGGGAGAGCATGCTCATCCGGGGTTGGTGCTGAGATTAGCCCCTCAGGCATCCCTGGTATTCAAGCCAGGCAAAGGCATACTTGAGCCAGCCAAGGATGTCGTACCACTTGCTTGGCATGACAGGCGCGGTGCACTTCGGAGGCAGCGGGAGGGCAACCTTGACGGCGGTCTTCACCACGGTCCCGGACTCGACGGCGGTGAGCGCCAAAGTGCCCGTGCCGGCGGCCGCTCCTGCAGGTACCTTGACGTTCACCGTCGCTGCACCGGAAGTCACGGCGACCGTTCCCAGCTGGGTTGCGAGCCCCTTGGCATCCGTGAAGACAGCCCGGAGCGAGGTGTTTTGCGGGCTGCCGAGCGAGGTCAGGTTCAGCTTGGACACGGCCAGGGTCACCGCGTCACCGTTCTTCACTTCTGCCGCCGTGGTGTTCGCGACGGCTACGGATCGGCGGGCGAAGTCCGGCGATACGGGCTGGTGCTCTCGCAAGTACTTGATCCACGCGTCACGATCCACCAGCCCGGAGTCCTTGGTATTACTGCCTTCCGTGAAGACCCGGAAGTTGTCGCCACCTGCCGCCAAGAAGCTGAAGGTACCGATTCGGTACAGCTTCGTGGGGTCGATCAGCGCGCCATTCACCCAAACGGAGGTGACCCGGTCGCCTGCCGCACGGCCGGCGTCGTACGTGTAGTTCACGTTCTTGGATACGCCGAGCTGCAGGTACGGCCGGCTCGGCACAGAACCATCGGCGTTGGTCTGCCACTGTTGCTCAAGAAGCGCCTTGAACTTGGCACCCGTCAGGGAGGTGGTCCACAGATTGTTTACGAAGGGAAGTACTGCGTTGGCCTCCGCATAGGTGATGGTGCCGTCGGGCGCGTAGTAGAGCTCGTTGCGCAAACCGCCGGGGTTCACGACGCCGATCTCAGCCCCGCCAAGTTCGGGTGCCTTGAGCGTATCCACCAGGGAGTCGGCCACCAGGTTGCCCAGGGTGGATTCGCTCGCGCGGTCATCACGCTTGGGAGTCCCGCCGGCGGGGTCAGGCGTGAACGCCGTCGTGATATCCCCAGTCACTGCGCCAATGGGGTGGTTGCCGACGGCGGCGGCGTCGGCAAGCGCCTTGTCGACGATCGCCTTGACCTGTGCAACACGGGGGTAGGTTCCGGACATGTCCGTTGTTGAGCGCTTGACGTTCCCGGCTGTGTAGGCGGTCACGGCCATGGTCTTGGTGTCCAAGGTCAAGGTGATACGCCCGATGTTTTCGCCGTAGTTACCGGTCTGGACGATCGGGCGGGTCTTGCCCGTCGGCTGGCCCTTGGCGTCGAGGATCGGGGCGTCCCAGGCGTATTCCTTGTGCGTGTGGCCGGTGAAGATGGCCGCCACATCGGGGGTGGTTTCCTTGACAAGCTTGGCGAACGGGCCGCCCGCGGCGATTTCCTGATCGATGGTGGCGCCTTCCGGCGTACCGGCTCCGGCGCCGTCGTGGATTTCCGCGACGATCACATCGGCCAGCTTGCCGGCCTTGATCTTGGCAGCAACGCGGTTGACGGCGTCCACGGGGTCACCGAACTCGAGGTCCGCGATTCCGGCCGGGCTGACCAAGGACGGGGTCTCCTGTGTCACGGTGCCGATGACAGCCACCTTGACGCCGTTCATGTCCAGGACGGTGTACTCCGGCAACACCGGGGTGGTGCTGCCCTTCTGGTAGACGTTGGCACCCAGGAGGGGGAACTTCGCGTTGTTTCCGCCAGCGATGACGCGGTCGCGCAAGTCCGCCCATCCGCCGTCGAACTCGTGGTTGCCCACGGCGGAGGCCTTGAGCTCAAGGGCGTTCAGCACATCGATAGTTGGCTGGTCCTTGGCCACCGCGGAGGCGAAAAGGGATGCCCCGATGTTGTCTCCCGCGGAGATGAACGCAGTGGAACCGGGTGCGGCCCCCGCACGGAGCTGTTCGATGGTGCTGGCAAACAGGACGGTGTTGCTGTCGATGCGTCCGTGGAAGTCGTTGATCCCCAAGAACTGCAGGTCGACGCTGGCCGGGGTGGCGGGAAGGTTCAAGCCAACCACGACGGGGTCGTGGTCACTGGCCCGGAACTGGTCCGCGGCGTAGTAGTCCACCACGTTGTTGTTGTACCTGCTGTACTCGAATGCCACCGACTCCACGGAGTTGATGTTCCAGATGTCGGTTCCCGTGACCACCTCATGGGCGGCGGGAGAAGCCAGGATATGGTCGAGGGAGCCGACCATTCCGCCGAACAAGTACGAGTGCTTGCCCGTGGTGGTTTCCAGATCCGCGTAGCCGGCCCCCGTCAGGACGTTGATCGGGTCCTCTTTGGAATAGGCGTTGAAATCGCCGATCAGGAACACTTTGTCGGTGCCCATGGAGGACTTCAACCCATCGGCGAAGGTTAGGAGCGACTGGGCCTGCTTGGTGCGGGCAATGTTGGAGGCGCCTTGGCCCTTGTCGGTGTCGTCCGGCGTGACTGCGGAGCCCTTGGACTTGAAGTGGTTCACGATCGCGATGAACTTCTTGTCATCGCTTGCTCCCACCGGCTTGAAAACCTGGGCGAGGGGCTTGCGTGCGCTGGCGAAGGCAACGGTGTCGTTGTGGATGATCGACTCACCCAGTGGTTCGGCTGTGGCCTTCTTGAAAATGAAAGCCGTACGGATCATGTCTTCGTCGCTCAGTGGAGGAGCGTTGGCAGGCGTGCGGACGTAGTCCCAGATTCCCGGGGTTTCAATGTTGAGGGAATCCACGAGCTTCGCGAGGGCGTCGTCGCGGTTCTTGCCGAACTGTGCCGAGTTCTCGATCTCTTCGAGGGAGACGACGTCGGCGCCGGACTTCGTGATGGCGGCGACGATCTTTGCCTGCTGGCGCTGGAGGTTCTCGGCATTCGCCGCGCCGCGGGCGTTGCAACCGTCCTTGACCGTGATCGGGTTGCCGTCGCGGTCAGTGTAGTAGGTGCAGCCGCTGAGCTGGTCACCGGTGGTGGGGAAGTAGTTCAACACATTGAAGGAGGCGATCTTCAGGTTGCCTCCCACGTTGGCCGGGGCCTGGGGCCGGCTTCCGGCGAAGCTGACCGGCTGCACGGAATCCGCGGTGGCCGGGGTCAGCTGGGAGAGCGGCTGGAATTTCCAGACGTTGTTCCCGTAGCCGAGGATCACGTTGGTACGGAAGCTCGCCGCCGATCCAACCCGGACGGGATCACTCGGGCTCAGGTAGGGGAGCGCCTCCGCCTTCGTGGAGGCGTCCTTGAGGAAGTTCGTGGACGCGCCGTCGTCGAGCTTGATGCCCCGCAGGGCGTTGTCCGCCACCACGGCGTTGTATTCCGGCGAGCCGTAGCTTGCCACTGCTGTGGGCTGGACCAAAGGGGAGGTCCCGCCCGCCAAAGTGATTTCGCCGTACTGGTTGAGCGAATAGTTGTCCGTCACCGTAAAGGGACCCTGTGGGGCGACGAGCATGCCTTCGTAGCGCTCGCGGGTGGCTTCGTCAGCCGGCAGCGTGAAGTTGCTGGGCTTGACCTCAGGCGCGGCGTCGCTGAGCTTTTTGACTCCGGCTGCGTCTGTGCTGAGCTGCGTCTGGTTGGCGAACTCGCTCACCACGCCGGTGAGCTCGAGGTAGTCGCCGATCCGGGTGCTTTCCACGGTCGACGGCGAGTAGACGAAAATCGCGTCCGACGCCGTCCTGGCCGCCGGATCGTTGTCGCCGCCGGTTCCGGGGGTCTGAACGTAGTAGCCGTTGAAACCGCCCGTGGCGTAGACGGCCGTGACTTTGCCCCGGGTGGTCACCGTGGCACCGGTGAACGGGCTGGCTGCTCCGGTGCCTTGGATCTCCGCGATGGTCTTGGTCTCCGGGCCTGTCGGCGGAGGGGTTGTGGCCCCTGCCGCTGTCGGAGTGATCGCGGCGCTAAGGCTTAGGTCGGCGGCATTGTTGTTGGTGTCCGCTCCGTTGTTCCGGTTGAGGCTCCTGACATCGGTGTTGCTTGCCGGTGCGAGGGCTGTTGCGGTCTCGAAGGTGTTCGTGGTGCCGTAGCCGAGCAGATCGGCTACGGCGGGGTTGCCCACTACGGAACCCGTGGGGAGCGGGTTCACTGCGGTGCCTTGTTTCGCGAGGACGATCGTGCCGGCACTCCCGCTGGGGTTGAGCGTGCCGGAGCCGTCGACGTCGGCGGCTGGCAATTCTGCCGCCGTCGAGGCCGCGTTGTTGCTGGCGCCCTTGACGAGGAAGTATCCCTTGGCCGGGATGCTGCCGCTGAGGGGAGTGATGAAGGTGGGCGGATTGACGTTGCTCGCCGCACGGTATTGGAGGGACCATCCGCTCAGGCTTACGGCGGAGTCGGAGCTGTTGTACAGCTCCACGAACTTGTTCCGGAAGGCGGCTCCGGCGCTGCCGCCACTCAGATAGGCCTCGTTGATCACCACCGACGCGCCTGTTGCAGGGGGTGTATCGGCTGCCATCGCCGGTACGGTCGCGAGCGGGGCTGCTAGCAATCCCGCTGACACCACCAAACCGACGAGTTTCCCATTTTTAAATTGCATTAGCTCAAACTTTCAATTGGCCGTGTGGGCGCACTGGAAGACGCCCGTCGCGTGTGTTGTCGGGCGGTGAACCGGGCTTTACTCCGGTGGGGATATCACGCTCGGCATCACATCAGGCGTGGGTGAATACCGGGTTGCCATGTGGTGACGGCACAAACAATAGAGAGCATGCCCTCCATTTGACGCGGGGAGTGGACATAATCCCAATATGTCCACTCCCCGCGTCGTGGGGGGAGCATGCTCTCTGGTAGGTGGCGGGCTGCGCCTGGCTGGTGTGGGCTTATGCGGGCTGGTTTTCGATGAGTTTGAAGATCGCACCCGTCGGGTCGGTCAGGGTGGCCATCCGGCCGTAGGGAGTGTCCTCAGCCGCCTGGACGATGGTGGCGCCCAGGGAGACGGCCTTCTCGATGGAGGCATCGACCTTGTCCACAGCGAAATAGACGCCCCAGTAGGACGGCACCTCGGCGGGCAGGAAACCGGAGGCATCCATGATGCCTGCCTTGGCTTGGTCCCCCGCCCCGAGCGTGGTGTAACGGAACTCCGGTGAGTCACCCATGACGGTGGTTTCCCAGCCGAAGACGTTCTGGTAGAAGGAAACTGCCGAATCGTACTCCTTGGCGAACAGCTCGTGCCAGGCGGGTGCACCTGTTTCGGCAGCCACCTGGTAACCCTTCATCTCGCCGAACTGCCAGGCACCGATGGCCGCCCCGGAGGAATCTCCATACATTGCCATGGTTCCCTGCTCCGGCACTTCCATGGGTTCCATATACACCTGGCCGCCGTTGGCGACGGCTGCTGCAGTGGTGGCCTTAATGTCGTCAGTGCGCAGGTACGTGGACCAGACGTCGGGCATCTGCGCCATGTTTTCTTGCTTCTGCATGATCCCGGCTACCAACTTGCCGTCCTTGGAGGCCGTGATGTAGCCGCCGTACTTTTCTTGGTCCCCGGTCTCATAGGTCCAGCCGAAGAGGGTGTTGTAGAAGGACTTTGCTTTCTCCGGGTCCGAGGTCATCAGGTCGATCCAGCAAGGTGATCCGGGGGTGATGTCAGGCGTGGGCATGTTTGCTCCTGGGTAGTTACCGATGCTGTTGCTGCGGTTTCATGAGTGGGTGGTGGAGACAGACAAAACCCTATGCGGGGCCCCTGACAGTTTCAATGCTTTCGGCGGGGGCTATCCCATCACGAGCATCAAGACGAAGTAGATCGCGCCGCCGACCACCGAGTAAATGGCGAATGGCGTCAGGGTGCGCGTCTCAAAGAAACGGAGGAGGAACTTCGTGGCGAACCATGCGGCGACACCGGCGCACAGCGCACCCACCAGGAACACGCCGCGCTCGTCGGCCATGGCCGGGGCGAAGAGTTCGGGAAGCTTGAGCAGGGCGGCCGCACCGATGATCGGCGTCGCGAGCAGGAAGCTGAACCTCGCGGCGTTCTCGTTGTTCAGCCCCGAAAGCAAGCCGCCGGCCATGGACGAGCCGGAGCGGGAGATTCCCGGGATCAGGGCGGCCGCTTGGGCCGTTCCGATTCCCAAGGCACGCTTCCACGACAAGGTGGCGATTTCGGCGTCGGAAGCTGTGGCGGTCACCGGTTGCGCCGCGGCGCGGCGGCTGTCCCTTGTCCGCAGACGTTCGGCCCCAAAAAGGACAAGGCCGTTGACCACAAGGAAGGCGGCAGCGATCAGCGGGGATCCAAAGAGGTTACGAATGGGCTTTTCCAAAACCAGGCCGATGATTCCGGCCGGTACGGTGCCGACGACAAGCAACCAGCCGAGCTTTGCGTAGGTGTCTGAGGGCGCGATCTTCCTGTCCCGGATGGAGCGTCCGAGACCCTTGGCGATTTCAATCCAGTCCCGGAGGAAGAAGAAGAACAGTACGACTGCTGTCGCTAGATGTGTGGCTATGAGGAAGTTCAGGAATCCTGGTGCCGTCTGGTCCAGGCCCCAACCGAAGAGCTTGGGCAAGATGACGCTGTGGCCGAGGCTGGAAATCGGGAAGAGCTCGGTGATTCCCTGCAGCAGGCCCATGACGATGGCCTGGATCATATTAATCATGGGCTCGATCCTAGCCAATAGCGGTTACTGGGAGATGAACGTTTGCTGGGAGGCAGCCGTGTGCCGGCAGGTGAACGCGGCTAATAGGGCAGGTGGCTAGTATCGACGAATGACCCAAGAGCGATGGCGGCAGGTTTCCGAGTGGCCTATGGTGGCGGCAGCAGTGCTGTTCCTGGCGGCCTACTCGTTCCAGGTGATCGCCAATCTCAGTGAGGCCCAGTCCACCGTCGTTGAGACCATCATCTGGGTCACATGGCTGGTGTTTGCCCTCGACTACGCCATGTGCCTCCTCTTGGCGCGGCGTCGCGCTCGGTGGTTTGTGCGAAATCTCCATGAGTTGCTGATACTGGCTCTCCCGGTCCTGCGACCGCTGAGGCTGTTGCGGCTCGTAACACTACTGAAGCTGCTTCATCGCACTGCCGGAAACGCCATGCGGGGCCGCATTCTCACTTTTGTCCTCGGGTCCGCGGCCCTCCTGACGTACTGCGGTGCGCTCGCCGTGCTCGATGCTGAAGAGAACGCCCCGGGCGCCAACATCACCAGCTTTGGCGATGCCATCTGGTGGGCCATGGTCACGATCACCACCGTGGGCTATGGGGACCATTACCCGGTGACCGTGGTGGGTCGCTGCGTTGCCGCGGGATTGATGGTCTGTGGAATCGCTGTCTTGGGCGTCGTGACCGCCTCGGTTGCCTCGTGGCTGGTGGAACAGGTCTCCTCGGGAGCTGCGGCTGCCGCGACAGTCGCCGAGGAGCCCATGAGGCAGGAGATTCGCCGGCTGGCCGAGCAGGTCGAGCGGTTGAGTGCCCTCTTGGAAAACGCCGACGGCGGGCTACAGGGCGGCGTTCCCGGAGCCAGCGGCGACCACTCGCCGTCGCCGTAGCCCGCCAAAGGTGGGTTCTTAGTCCTCGCTTCCGCGGACTGGGATGCTCGCGGAAGAGATCAGGACGGCGTTTTTTTCTTTGTTGGTGGCGGGTCGGATTTGGCCGCGTTCGGGGACGAAGACGATGTCCTCGTCTTTTTGGTCGGGGGCGTTGACGAAGGAGCGGAAGCGGCGGAGGCGTTCGGGGTCTTTGAGGGTTTGGGCCCATTCGTCCTGGTACGTGTCGATGTGCCGGGCCATGGCGGTTTCGAGGTCGTTGGCGATGCCGAGTGAGTCGTGGATGATGACTTGGCGTATGTGTTGGAGGCCGCCGTCGAGTTCTTCTTGCCAGTGGGCGGTGCGTTGGAGGCGGTCGGCGGTGCGGATGTAGTACATGAGGTAGCGGTCGATGTATTTGATGAGGGTTTCGTCGTTCAAGCCGCCGGCGAGGAGTTGCGCGTGGGCGGGGTTTGCTCCGCCGTTGCCGCCGACGTAGAGGTTCCAGCCTTCCGAAGTGGCGATGATGCCGACGTCTTTGCCGCGGGCTTCGGCGCATTCGCGGGCGCAGCCGGAGACGCCCATTTTGAATTTGTGGGGGCTGCGTAGTCCGCGGTATCGCAGTTCGAGGTTGATGGCCATGGCGACGGAGTCTTGGACGCCGTAGCGGCACCAGGTGGAGCCGACGCAGGATTTCACGGTGCGCAGGCTTTTGCCGTAGGCCTGGCCGGATTCGAAGCCGGCGTCGACGAGTTCTTTCCAGATGTCGGGGAGTTGTTCGAGGCGGGCGCCGAACATGTCGATGCGTTGGCCGCCGGTGATTTTTGTGTAGAGGCGGTATTTCTGGGCGACGGCGGCGATGATGCCCAGGCCGTGGGGGGTGATTTCGCCGCCGGGGATGCGGGGGACTACGGAGTAGGTGCCGTCTTTTTGCATGTTGGCCAGGGCGCGGTCGTTGGTGTCTTGCAGGGTGCCGCGGCCGGCGTCGAGCACGTACGCGGAGTGTTGGGAGGCGAGGATGGAGGCGATGGTGGGTTTGCAGATGTCGCAGCCGGCGCCGGTGCCGTATTTGGCCAGGATGTCTTCGAAGGAGTCCAGTTCCAGGACGCGGATGGCGTCGAAGAGTTCTTGGCGGGAGAGGTTGAAGTGTTCGCAGAGGGCTTTGGAGATTTCGATGCCGGATTTGTTCAGTTCGGTTTCGAGGAGTTTTTTGAGCATGGGCACGCAGGAGCCGCATTGGGTGCCGGCGCGGGTGCAGGTTTTGAGTTCGCCCAGTTCCTGGACGGGGGTGTTGCCGTCGCAGGCGCCGCAGGCGTTGATGGCCTCGCGGATGGTCCCGGCGGGGATGTTGTTGCAGGAGCACAGGATCGCGTCGTCGGGCAGTTCGGTGTCGGGGGCGTCCGTGTTTCCTGCGGCGGTGAGGTAGGCGCCGGGTTCGGCGGGGAGTTCGCGGCCGAGCAGGGGGCGCAGGCTCATGTAGGGGGTGGCGTCGCCGACGAAGATCCCGCCGAGGAGGGTTTTGGCGTCGTCGGTGGTGACGATTTTCTGGTAGACGCCGCGGGCGGGGTCGGCGTAGACGATTTCCAGGGCGTGTTTGGTGGTGGCGAAGGCGTCGCCGAAGCTGGCGACGTCCACGCCGGAGAGTTTGAGTTTGGTGGCGGTGTCGAAACCGGGGAAGGTCGCGTGTCCGCCGTGCAGGCGGTCGGCGACGATCTCGGCCATCGTGTTCGCCGGCGCCACGAGCCCCAGGCACATCCCGCCGAAGTTCGCGACTTCACCAATGGCGAAGATACCGGGGACTTCGGTCTCGCAACTATCGGAAATGACAACACCGCCGCGCTGGCCGAGCGTGAAGACCTGCTCCTCGCCTTCCGCGGCACGGAAGAGTTCATCGCGCGGCCTCACTCCGATCGCGACGATCACGATGTCGGCGTCGATGATCCGGCCGTCGGCCATGAGGACACCGGTGACCTGGCCGTCGTCGTCGGACAAGACTTCGGAGGGGAACACGCCGCCGTGGATTTCGAAGCCCTTGTCTTTGATGAGGCGGCCCAGTGCTTGACCGGCGCCTTCGTCGAGCTGCGTGGCCATCAGCCATGATGCGCCGTCGATGACGATGGGGTTGGCGCCCAACCGTTCCGTGCCTGCGGCCGATTCGAGGCCGAGGAGACCGCCGCCGATGGTGACGGTCTTGACCTTGCGGCCCAGTTTCTCCGTGAGCTGCGTGATGGCCTCATTAATGGCCCACACGTCGTCGAGCGTGCGGTAGACATGCGTGTGCTCGGCGCCCGGGATGGGCAGGCGGGCGGCAGTCGAACCCGTCGCGACCACGAGGGCGTCGTATTCGTAGCTGTTGCCGGCCGCGGTTTTCACGGACTTGGCTGCGGCGTTGATCTTCACCACCCGCTCGCCCGTGCGCAGGTCCAGGGCGTCGTGCTCCCACATGGACATGTCCCCCAGGGTGAGGTCGTAATCCACCTCGATGAGGGCCTTGCTCAGCGTGACCCGGTCATAGGGAAGATGCGCTTCTTCGGTGAGGACCGTGACGTGCCAGCCCTCAAGACCGCGCGTGTGCATGGCATCGGCAAAACGGTGGGCCGCAGGGCCTCCGCCTGCAACAACAACACGGCGCAGGTCATCTGAAGGGGAAGAATATCCGGTCACGGGCGGCCTTTCGCATGTGCCGCGGAACCGTCATCCGCGACTTGTCACTTCAGACTAAAGACGGGCAGTTTCGCGTCAGTTTCCCTTGTGTTTCCGGGGCTTAACTTCCGCATCACGGTGAGGATTGCGGTGATGTGAGGTCTCCTTTACGAGCAGGACACATCGATTGCATTCCGGCGAAACACGGCGGGCCTACGGTGAAGGAGTGGCCGCAAACGGCCCGTGCCTGACGGCGGAATTGGATCCGCCCGACAGGCAGGCTAAACGATAGGGGCTGAAATGACCGTCATTCTGGATCGGGAAGAACAACTGACGAACGCGCCGATCGCGTCCGGCTGGCACCGCGTCTGCGCAATCGACGAGCTGGAACCGGCCTGGGGCGAAGCTGCCCTGCTCGGAGGCAAGCAAGTAGCACTATTCCGCACCATGCAGGATGAAGTCCTCGCGGTGTCCCAGCAGGACCCGTCAACGTTGTCCAACGTCATGGCGCGGGGAATCGTCGGTTCCCGGGGCAGCCGACCCACCATCGCCTCGCCGCTTCATAAAGAGGTCTACGACCTCGAAACCGGCGAATGCTTCACCAACCCCGAACTGCGGCTCGCAATCTACGCCACACGTCTGGTGGACGGATACATTGAGGTAGCCGTCTAAGCTGCCAGCGCTCGACGCCGATCATGGCCGGTTCCGCTCGCGGAACCGGCCATTCGCGTTTTCTTGGCGGGTCCCCACCCCGGCCCTTAGGACCCGGCGGTTAAGGAGAGAGGCCGGTTCGTGGAATCCAAAGATTCGCACGAACCGGCCTCTCAGCTGCGCAAACGATGCGCCACGCGGAAGGTAAGGGATTTGAACCCTTGGTGCGGGGTTACCGCACACTGGTTTTCAAGACCAGCTCCTTAGGCCGCTCGGACAACCTTCCCTGCCTAGTAGTGTTTCATAGGGAGTTGGCTGCGCCAAAAACCTGCCGCTGCGATAAACACGGTTAAGGTGTCCCAAAGGCTAACTGCATTGAGCAAGGAATCGGGAGCACTTCATGAAAGCCGTCTACATCTCCGAACCGGGCGGACCCGAGGTTCTGGAAATCCGCGACGTCCCAGCTCCGGTTCCCGGCCCCGGCGAGGTTCTCATCGACGTCGTCGCCGCCGGCCTCAACAGGGCCGATGTCCAGCAGCGCCGCGGTTTCTACCCGCCGCCCCCAGGTGCATCCGAGGTTCCCGGCCTTGAGGTCTCGGGCCGGATTGCCGCTTTCGGCCCCAAGGTGAGCAAACCGTTTTCCGTCGGCGACAAGGTGGTCGCCCTGCTTGCCGGCGGTGGTTACGCACAACAGGTTGCTGTCCCGGCCGAACAGGTCCTGAGATTGCCCGACGGCGTGGACCTCGTGACCGCTGCTGCCTTGCCCGAGGTGGCCGCCACCGTGTACTCAAACCTCATCATGACTGCCCAGCTGCAACCCGGCGAGACGGTGCTGATCCACGGCGCCACGGGTGGTATTGGCACCATGGCCATCCAGCTCGCCAAAGCCTACGGTGCCACAGTCGCGGCGACCGCCGGAACGGCTGAAAAGGTCAGCACTGCCAAAGCCTTCCTCGGGGCAGATATCGCCATCAACTATGCGGAGGAAGATTTTCCCGCAAGTCTCAAGGCACAAAACGGAGGCAAAGGCGCGGACGTGATTCTCGACGTCGTGGGCGCCAAATATCTGCGGCAGAACGTGGAAGCGCTTGCGGACTACGGCCGGTTGGTGGTGATCGGGCTGCAGGGTGGCACTAAAGGCGAACTCGACCTCGGCCAGCTGCTGAGCAAACGCGCAGCGATCATCGGCACAGCGCTGCGTCCACGGCCGGTCGCCGAAAAAGGCGTGATCATGAACGCTGTCCGTGAATCTGTCTGGCCAATGCTCGCCGATGGCCGGATCAAGCCCTTCGTGGCCAAGTCGTTTCCCTTGGCGCAGGTCCGTGAAGCCCACGAGTACTTCGATTCCGGCGAGCACATGGGCAAAGTCCTGCTGGTGTTCTAGAACGCCCCGACTTCACGAAGGAGAGCGATGTCCATCCGGTACAGCATCCTGGCATTGCTCCAGGAGCAGCCACGTTACGGGTACCAGTTGCGGGCGGCATTCGAAGAACGCACGGGGTCGGTCTGGCCTCTGAACATCGGCCAGGTGTACACCACCCTGAACCGGCTGGAGCGCGACGCTTTGGTCCGCAAAGAGGGCGACGACGGCCGCGGCCACGTGCTCTACAGCATCACCGACGCCGGAACGGTAGAGATCAGCCGATGGTTTACCGCGGCGGTGGAGCGTGGAGTCCCTCCAAGGAACGAACTGGCCATCAAACTTGCGCTTGCCGTCACGACTGCGGGTACCGACGTCACCGCGCTCATCCAGGCCCAACGTGAGATTTCGCTGAAGGAACTGCAGGAACTTACCCAGACCCGCAAGGACCTGGCCGCCAACCAGCGGTTGACGGACACTGCGCGGTTGCTCGTCCTGGACTCCCTGATCTTCCATGCCGAGGCTGAGGCCCGCTGGCTGGATCTCTGTGAGGCGAGGCTGGTCCAGCAGGCCAACGGCGCCAGCAACGGCACAGCCGGAATGGTCCGTGGCCCGGGAGCACCCGCCGCATGAACTATGCCACGGGCTTCTGGGAAAAATGTGGTTTCGCTAAGGACGAAGGCGAAATACTCGTCAAGGCTCTGGGCTGAGTTGCGGCCCGTGAGAGTATGAACGCATGAGCGATCAGGACGACACTCAAACCAGTGGCGAGAGCTTTGACGACATCCCGGTGGAGGGCACAACCTTGGACGCTGGTACGGCGGAGAGCACAACTGAAGCGGGCTCGAAGCCCGAGGCCAAGTCTGATGCCAAGAAAGGCAGCACGCTGCAGGACCTCGTCGACGAGCCTGCCAAAGTCATGCGGATCGGCACCATGATCCGCCAATTGCTTGAAGAAGTGAAGAGTGCTCCCTTGGACGAGGCTGCGCGCGGGCGCCTTGCCGAGATCCACGAACGCTCCATCAAAGAGCTGGAAGAGGGCCTCGCTCCGGAATTGGTGGAGGAGCTGGAACGCCTCAGCCTCCCATTCCCCGAAAACTCCACTCCGTCCGACGCCGAGCTCCGGATTGCCCAAGCCCAGCTGGTCGGTTGGCTCGAAGGGTTGTTCCACGGAATCCAGACCGCCATCGCAGCGCAGCAGGCAGCACGGGAGCACGCGGTTGCCCAACTGCAGCTTCGCCAGCTGCCGCCCGGGACCATGATCGCCCCGGGCGTGGTTATTGGCGAGAATGGTGAGCCGCAGCGTGCCCACCTTCCAGGCAAGGAAACCGAACCCGGCAAACCAGCTCGCGTTGAAGATCCGGACCACGGTCCGGGCCAATACCTCTGAGCGCCACGTTGGGATTCTTTGGGGGCGTCCGGCAGGGACGGAAGGATGATGCTGAGCTAGGCAAAGGATTGTGGAGGCGCGCCCACGACCGCTTCCATCGTGGCCTTGACCGGTACCACCAGGTCCTTGAGGGCGTCGAAGACGAACAGCTCTATGTCGAACTCGTGGCCATTGCCAACGAATTGGCCGACTTGTCCTCCAGGGTGCGGGCCATCTGCGTCGAGGCGCAGCTCCGGGCGCCCAGTGACGGGCTGGATATCCCCGGGCCGCTCGCCGGGGTCCACCGCGCGCTGTCCAAAGCGGGGAACTCCCTCGCGACGACGGCGGAGGCAGCCGCGATGCTGCGTCTCGCCGTCGGGCCCGTCCCTGTGGGAGCGATTTCGGTGCGACGGCGCGCCGAAGCCGTTTACGAGAATGTAGAAGAAGCAGAACGGTTATTGAGGGGATACGTCGGCTCGTAGGAGTTCGGCCGATTTAGGTGCAGACGCGTCTATTCCCACATGGCAACTATTAAGCGCCTAGCTTAGAGGGGCCGGAATCCGTAGTCACCCGGTGTGCGCGGCTGGCAGGATGGAGGCCATGACTTCGTCACCGAACCTTACTTTTAACGACGGCAATACTATTCCCCAGCTCGGCTACGGGGTGTGGCAGGTTGAGGACGATGTAGCCGAAAAGGTGGTGCGTCAGGCCTTCGACGCCGGCTACCGCCACATCGATACCGCCAAGATCTACGGCAACGAGGCAGGGGTGGGACGTGCCATAGCTTCCTCCGGCCTCAAACCCGAGGAAATCTTCATCACCACCAAGCTGTGGAACGCGGACCAGGGTTACGAGTCCACCCTCGCCGCTTTCGAAGAATCGATGGATCGCCTCGGGCTGGCAACCCTTGACCTGTACCTGATCCACTGGATGCAGCCCAAGCAGGACAAGTTCGTGGATACCTGGAAGGCGCTCATTGAGCTCCAGAAGCGCGGACGCATCAATTCCATCGGCGTCTCCAACTTCAGCAAAGAGGGTCTCCAGCGCCTGATCGAGGAAACCGGCGTAGTTCCGGCGATCCACCAGATCGAGCTCCACCCGTTCTTTAACCAGGCCGAACTCCGGGCATTCGATGCCTCCCAGGGCATCCTGACCCAGGCTTGGTCGCCTCTGGGCCAGGGCGGCGAGCTTCTCGAGAACGCCACCATCGCGCAACTCGCCGCCAAGCACGGCGCCACCCCGGCGCAGGTTGTTATCGCCTGGCACTTGGCGATCGGCAACGTGGTGATCCCCAAGTCCGTGACCGAGTCCCGGATTCAGGAGAACTTCGCAGCGCTTGGCGTCACTCTGGACGAAGCCGACGTCGAGGCCATTAACGGCCTGGACCGAGGCGCCGAAGGTCGCATCGGGCCGGATCCGGCAGTTTCCGACTTTGCCTGATTTCTCGACTTTCTTGACGGCAAAGGCCTCGCACCGCCAGGTGCGGGGCCTTTGCCGTAGTGTCCCTTTGCCGTTTGTGTCACTGCTGATCTAGACCGCCAAGGTCACTGTGCCGGCGTCTCCGTCTACAGTCACCTGTTGCCCGCTGACTATCCGCTGTGTCCCGTTGCCAGTGCCCATGACCGCAGGGATGCCATACTCCCTGGCGACGATGGAGCCGTGGGCTGCCACTCCGCCGATGTCCGTGACCAGACCCTTCGCTTGGGCGAAGAGAGGCGTCCAGGCGGGAATGGTCGTGGGGCACACGAGGATGGTGCCGGGCATCATCTTGTCAAAGTCCGCGGGTGAGAGGATCACGCTTGCCGGGGCGGTGACCCGTCCGGGGCTCACGGGGAAGCCCTGCAGGGTCGGCCCCTCGTCGGCATTCCTCTTCTGGGTCTCGAAGCCGGATAGATCGATGCGTCCGAATTTCCATCTGGCGGCAGGGGGCACGGCCGCGGGCGGATGCAGCCGCTTCCGGGCCTCTCGAAGCCCGCGGCGCTCCATGGCGATCCGGGCCAGATCCGGGCAGTTCCGCCCTGCTCTTCGCCCCTCACTGGCTGTCAGCAACTCTTGGGTCTGAAGGTAGAACACGTCGCCTGGGGCATCGAGGGAACCCGCCTCGGCCAAGCGCCGCCCCAGCTCCAGCGCCAGACGGCGGAGAGCAGGCCAGGCCGAACCGATGTAGAAGAGGGTCTCTTCCCTGTAGGGGGCGAAGCCCTGTGCCCAGTGGAGAATCTTCAGGAAGAGGCGCCGGCGCAATGGATCGAGGTGGCGGGCAGTCTGTTCCACCAGGCTTTCACGGTCGCGGACCATCTCCGCTTGCCGTACCCTTACCTCCACGCCCGGGTGATGCACCTCAGCCTTCAGGCTCAGCAGGACTGGTGTCGGGTCCTCGTCCTGGGTCGGATCCGCGAAGTCCAGGTTATAGACCTGGTGGCCGTAGCGGCCGAGGTAATCCTGGAGTTGCTCGGCCACGTCGCCGCCCCCGGCGCTCAGGGCATCGAGCAGCCGCTGAACGGGGATAGAAAGGGCGATCTGCCGTAGATCCCCGGAGGCACGGATGTGCTCGGCAATGGCCTCGAGCCGGGCTTGGGCTTCGAGGGCTTTCGAGGGGAACCCGCGCAGGAAAAGTGAGCTACTCAGTCCGCTTCTTGGCATGGCGATGGCCAGGAAGCGGCCGAGGAGCATATCGCTGCCCTTCGCGGCAGCCAAGGCGAGGGTGGTGCTGCCCCAGTAGCGGGCCTCGGAGAGGGCGAGCTCGCGGATCCCGTCGAGGAGCTGCTCGTCCCGTGCAAAGGCCAGGTCTAATTCCTTCCATCGTTCCACGGTCTTCAGGTGGCCCGGCAGCACCTCGTCTCGCCAGTACGGTATCGCCTGGACGAAGGTCGCGCGCATTGTCTTGCCGCCGAGAAGGGATGCCAGGAGTTTCAGCAGGCCCCGCGCATTGATGGTGAAGCTTGCGCACATGTAGGCGTACCCGTTGACCGTCGCGTAGGAGGGGAGGCCAGTGTTGGCGACGACACCCGGGTATCCCAGCATCTCCATGTCCATCTGCATGGCGAGCTCCATCCCGTCGCTGAGGTAAAGCTCTTCGAAGAGCGGAGACAGGGGCTCGGGCATGTTCTCGGCCACCTGGCGACGGATCCATTTCGTTCCCGGGATGGGGGGATCCCACCGCACGTCCTTGAGCGGGGCGGGCGGCAGGCCCGTCATCGGCCGGGCCTGGAGGATCCAGTAGCGCCCGTCGGCGACCGCCCACTCGAGGTCCTGGGGCACGCCGCCAGACTCCCTCTCCACCTGGAGAGCCAGTTTCCCCAACTCCTTCACACTTCGCTCTGAGAGGGCCGGCTGCCCGCGGCGTCCTTCTGGAATGCCTTCAGTGACCGTTCCCTGTTCCCCGGTGGCCCGGATCGAGACGTCCTTCATCCCGAGGGTCGCCTTCTTGACTATCAGGCTGGTCTTGTCCACCACGAGGGTGTCCGGTGTAACCCGGCCCGACACCACAGCCTCCCCGAGGCCGTAACTGGCGTTGATGACCATCTCTCCTTGCTCCCCCGTGGTGGGATCGGCCGTGAACAGCACCCCCGAAACCTCCGAGGGCACCATGATCTGGACCACCACCCCCATGGACACCGATCGCTGGTCGACCCCCATCCGCAGCCGGTAGGCAATCGCACGAGCCGTCCACAGGGAGGCCCAGCAGCGCACCACCGCCCCCAACAGCTCCTCCTCGCCGCGCACGTTAAGATAGGTCTCCTGTTGACCCGCGAACGACATTCCGGGCAGGTCTTCCGCCGTGGCAGATGAGCGCACCGCGACCGCAGCTCCTCCGGGCAACCGTGCGTAGGCGCCCGCGATGGCGCGAGCGATCTCAGACGACATGGGAGCGCCGGCGAACAGGCCGGATATGGCGCTTGACGCCGTCTCGAACGATGAGGGCTGCGAAGGGTCCGCGGCGTCAAGCGCATCAAGGATGGCAGGTTCGAGTCCGTTGTCAGCCACGAAGTCTCTATACGCTTCGCAGGTGAGATGGAAGCCGTCTGGTACCGGCAAGCCCCAGCCGGCAAGTCGCGCGAGCGATGCACCCTTGCCGCCGACGTTCTCCAGCGTCGCGCGCGGATCAGCTAGGGAAAGCGTGAATTCCCGTGTCATGGCTCGGCCTCCTGCCAAGGCGAGGCCGTTCTGATGCGGTTCACTTGGCACCGGATTCGGGACTCGCTCACACGGCCCATCTAACGTGACACTCTCCCCACATTCAACCAATTCAGGAGCAAGAGCGCGGGTAAGATTGGTGCATCCCAGGAGTGCTGGGCATGCTCGCGACCGAGGCGGCGGTGCCGATACTGCTCAAGGACGGTTAGCGCTCGCGCCGACCCAGCAGGTGTCCCGCGGCCCATACGTCAACCGGGACACACTGCCGGCCGTTCATAAAGGTCTACCCTTCATTGACGGAGCGCTCCAGGGTTGGGGTGCGCGGTGTCTCGACCGGAGCGTCTGGGCTAAGTCCCCATTCGGCCCAGGATCCGTCATAGATCCGGACACGCTCTCGTCCGAGAAGTTCGGTGAGCACGTACCATGCGGTGGCCGCGCGGCCGCCTACGGTGCAGTACATGATCAGCTCGTCCTCTCCCTCGAGCTCAGGTACGGGCATCGCCTGGCGTAGCTCGTTGCCCGGGCGGAATGCGCCATTCTGATCGTAGAGATCGCCGAACGGCCGGTGGACCGCCGTCGGGATGTGGCCCGCGCGCCCTCCCGGTTCCATTCCGCCGGACGGCCAGAACCGATCACCGGCGTACTCGGGCTCGGAGCGGACATCCAGAATCGTTGTTCCTACGCGCCCTATGGCCTGCCGCACGGCCGGCATGTCGGCGAACAGCCCGTGGTCCCGTTCGGTGAGCTGGTACGGAGCCGCTTCCAAGCGTGACGGCGCGGTGCCGCAGGGGTGTCCTTCGGCGCGCCAGGCGTCTCGGGAGCAGTTCAGGATGCGGACGTCGGCGTGCCCGTACAGCTTGAGCAGCCAATAGCCGAGCGCCGGGGCGTAGCCATAACACACGACCGTCGAGGCCGGGCCGATGCCGGAGCGAGCCAATAGTCGTTCGATCGCTTGTCTGCCGACCGGGCGATACCGCTCGTCTTTGAGGTCGGCGTAGACGTTCCACAGGACGGCGCCGTCGATGTGCCATTGATTGTAGGCGGCCGCGGAAACGTCCACTTCGACGACGCGGACCGCAGGATCGTACAGGTGATGTGCCAGCCAGATGGGTTCGATGAGCATGTCCATAGTCTGCCCGCTCGTCCTTGGGCCAGAGTTGGCTCAAGGTTGGCGATACCTTGGCGTCGGGGTGTGCCTGCTATTCCACTTGGATCCACCCCAGTAAGTCTTCGCGACTGACTGCGCGGAGGAGCGCCGGGTGGTCGCTGGCAATATGGCCGCGGATCGCTCCGATCACTTCCTCGTCGGTGTCGCCGCGGACGACGAACCCACATTCGCATCGGATGAGCTTCGCCATAACGACCTCCCAAACCTGGTCGAGCCCTCGGAGTGATGAGGGCACATGCGATCATGGTGTCATGACCGTGCAGTCAGCGCTGCATATCCAGATCTGCGGACCGCTGGTGGTGGAGCGGGACGGGCTCAGGCTCGACCACGGACTGCCCGGTCGTCAGGGACGCCTGCTGTTCACGTACCTCGTCATTAACCGGCACCGTCTGGTGCCTCGCGACGAGCTGGTCGAGGCGCTCTGGCGCTCTCCCGATCCCGCCGGGATCGACGCGCGCCTCAACCCGTTGATTTCGAAGCTTCGCCACGTCTTCGGTTCGGATGCGGTGGATGGACGCGTCACCGTCCAGCTCCATCTTCCCGGCGCGTGGATCGACCTCGAAGCCGCAGTGGAAGCAATTCACCGGGCCGAGTCCGCCGTCGCTCAGCATGATTGGACCCGTGCCTGGGGGCCTGTTCTGGTGGCGCTGTTCGTCGCCGAACGCGGATTCCTGCCCGGCGAGGATGCTGACTGGATCGACCAGACCCGTAAGCAGCTCGCCGAGATCCGGCTGCGAGCCCTGGAATGCTACGCCGCCGCCGAACTCGGCGTCGGCGGCGCCGAAGTGGCTGGCGCCGTCCGCGCCGGCCGCCGACTCATCGCCTTGGACCCCCTGCGCGAAAGCGGCTATCGCTATCTGATGCAGGCTCTCGCCGCCCAGGACAACCTGGCCGAGGCGCTGGCCGTATACGTGCAGCTGTCCGACCTTCTCCGCGAACAGCTCGGCGTCTCGCCCAGCCCGACGACCCGTGCGCTCTACCAGCAGCTCCTCGGCCGGACCTGACCTCCGGGAGACCCCGGTTCGCCGATCGCTCCCGGCCGCCCGGGTCAGTAGACCTTCACCGGGACGAGGTTATAGGAGTTGTCACAAGCCCCGCGGGGCCCGGTGTGCGCGATCCCGTACAGGTGATCGGAGATGGAGCGGTCCGGCCTGCTCGCCACGACGCGGATCCGGTACAGGTCCAGGCAGTAGGCCTCGGCGTGCAGGGCGTGTCCGTTTCCTGTGACCACCGGGTTGATGATGTGCGTGGAGGTGGCGCCGTCGACCCCGGTGTGCCATACCCCGTCGAGAAGGGCAAGGATGGTCTTGGGCTGATAGCCGGCCACGTCGCGCCCGGCGTAGTAGACGGGCTCATAGCATCATCGCGACTGGCCTCGGGCTGCCTGACCAGATTGAAACACCCTGGCCCTCCGACAAGAGAACCGGCCCATGCCGGCCTCGGAGAACTCGAAGCTGACAGTGGCCGGGGCGCTGCTCTCCACGACAGACAGGGAAGGGCCGCCGGTATGACGTTGGCGGCCCCTCAATGCGTCCTCTGGTAAAGACTAGGCCGGGACGTCGAACCGCTGGCCTTCGGGCTTGGGCGGAAGGAACATGAAGATCAGCAGCGCCAGGCCACCGAGGAACGGAACGAGTCCGATGAGGATCAGCCAGCCGCTGAAGTTCGCGTCGTGCAGGCGCCGGACGACCAGGGCCAAGGACGGGACGATGACTGCCAGACCCCAGATGACTAAGAGGATGACGCCAACAATCATGCCGGGCCCCGGAACCATGGCCCCGGAGTCACTGACGGTCGCGCCCGCGGAGCCGGCCACGGACATGATGATGTTCAGCACAATGCTCACGACGCCGGAGATGAGGGTCCACCACCAGTATTCGCTACGGCTGGCCCGGCCGGTGAAGGTCGCGTACTTCTTGAAGAACCGGCGTGCTGCTTCGCCGATAGGAGCACCGTAGTACGGGGCCCAAAGCGGGACGGCGCTGCCAAACTGGGTGGTCTGTTGCTGTTGGTAGGACAAATGGATCTCCTAAATAGACGAGTGATGACGCTTCATCGTAGGGGTCCAAGCCATCGGCCAAGTTGTCCTGCAGATGAAATTCCGGCGGCGTGTCGGAACTCGCGATGACTCTCGAACGTTGAAGCGATCTGCGTGAGTGCCAAGCAGGAAAATGAGACACCTGAGGCAGCGAGCAAAGGTAGCGGGTTCAGGCGGCCGGCTGGTTGAGTTCGGGTCCGTTGTTCCGCACATAGTTGACCTTTTCAATCACGACCCGGGGCACACGGCGAGGTTCGGGCATGGAGTCAAGCTCCCGCCACTCGGGAGCTTCTCCCACTCGTAGCACCCATCGGCAGCAAGCGACACGCGTCGCGCCGAGGCCGCTTTCCGGAACGACGGTTTCTCGGTGACGGTTTCCATCCGGGCGTTGATAAGTCGCGCGCCGCCCTTCGGGACCCTTCGCTCACGACGGCACCGGTCCCCAGCGAGCCGTTACAGGCTTCCTTGTCACCGGTTCGCCTTCCCCGGAGCTCCGGTCGACGTAGGCTGTCAGGCCTCGATGCTGGTCTTGGTCATTCGATTATGTGCCGGCCAAAGCAACAACGACGACCACGACGGCGAGCACCGCCAAGACGCCCAGCCCGACATGGCTGATCCATTTCGGTCGCTGTCGATGAGGGTTGATATCGATATAGGGCATGGCCGCTGCTACTTCTCGGGGCGCGACGATGCCGAGCCCGACCGCTTGCGCCACCACAATAGGAGCAGATGGACGGAAAACATCAGTACGAGTGAGAGGCCAGCGAAGACCATTAGGCCGCTGAAATATCGGTGTGGATCCACAGCAACGGCGCCTTTCAGTCGGACAACCTGCTGATCGTAGCTTGGGATATCCCTCAAGAGAAAATTTGCCTTACGCGGCGAAGGTCAAGATCGCCTAAAGAAAGGATCAAGATTCCCATAAGATCGCCAAGAGGAGCGCTCGACAGGTACTCAAGCGCCTAAGGGGTGGTCCTCGTCATGACGATCCGGCTGCCGGCAGCGCTTCTATCGCAGCCATGGCCGTCTTCGTTGCTGGAAGATTTGTAACTCAGGCACCATGTGTCGCCGTCCGTCATCAAGCGTCCGCGTGGGGCGCGTAATCGTGCGATGCCTAATCGAGAGCGTCAGCCCGATCCGACACCTGATGCCTTGGCTAACCTGGGCAAAACACCGTATGCGCTCCCGTGCCGAGACATGCCGGGAGAGTGGTATCGGGTACATCTGAGGCGTTTCAGGGCAAGCACGCCGGACAATAAGTAGGCCCGCATCCCCTGTGAATACCGGGATGCGGGCCTACTCTGTTTCGAGCTTCCTATCAGAATCGAACTGATGACCTTTTCATTACGAGTGAAACGCTCTACCGACTGAGCTAAGGAAGCACCGCGTGATCGTCCGGAGTACGGCTGAATCACGCAAGATACAACTGTAATAGAGTCACCTCGCCCGGGTCAAAACAGCGGCGGACGTAGCTCCCGCGGCGGCGTTGGTGCGGAATTCACCCACACGTTGCGCCCGGTTCAGGCCGTCGTCGCGGACCAGGGGCAAGCTGGGCGGAATAACGTGGCCGCGCGATTCCGGCCATCGACCAGCGAAGGGGCGCCATGAGCATGGACAGCAGCACCAGGATCAACGCGGACGACGCCGGGGCACATCGTGCACAGCCGCTCCGGCTTGCTGTACTGGACATGGTGGGCACCACCATCACGGACGATGGGCGCACGGAACGCGCCATGTCCCGGGCGCTGCAAGAGACCGGCGTCGAGCCCGGTTCCTCCCGCTTCGAAAGCATGCTCGGCTACGCCCGGGACACCATGGGCTTTTCGAAGCTGACCGTCTTCAGCCACCTTTTCGAAGACTTGGAACGGGCCGAGAGCGCCAACAAGACCTTTGAGCGCGCCTACGACGATCTGATTGCCGACGGCGGCGTCCGGCCGATTCCTGGAGCCGAGGAAACCATTGACTGGATGCGAGACTCCGGCATGAACGTCTGCTTGGCTACAGGCTTCGGACGCCACACTCAGAACATGGTCCTTGAGTCCTTGGGCTGGATGGGGAAGGCCGATCTGAGCCTGTGCCCCGCCGACGCCGGCCGCGGTCGCCCTTACCCGGACATGATTCTCACGGCAGTGTTGGCCCTTGACCTGGATGATGTACGCGAGGTCGTCGTTGTGGGGGACACGAGCTCGGATATGTTGTCCGGCGTTCGCTCCGGGGCTTCCGCCGTGGTGGGCGTGCTCACCGGCTTCCACTCCGAGGCGGCCTTGCGCGCGGCCGGCGCCACCGCCGTCGTGCCCTCAGTCAAGAACCTTCCCGCGCTGCTGGAACCGCGCGCAGCCCGGCTCTAGGACCAGGTCTCAACGATCGACCAACTTTCCCGTGTGCTCCGCACCGCGCGAGCCGCCAGCCCGCCGTCGACGTTTCAGGGTGGTGGGCAAAAGCGGTAAGACGTGGCGGGGTTAAAATTCCCCGGGTTATCCACATAGGCATGGTGCCGTCTCCGTAGGAACGCTGCCTGTGGACGTTGTGGAGTATGGATCTCATGGCTGCTCTTCGTGCACGAGGGGGAGTGGCCCTGCGCAGGGACCTCCTCAAAGCCGGCGTCGGGGCCTGGCAGCTCCGCACCGCGGCACGGCGGGACCGCGTGGTGGTCCCTTACCGCGGCGTGGTGGCCCTGGCCGATGCGCCCCGTGAATTTGGTGCGGCATACAAGCACGGAGGTGTCCTCACATGCATCTCGGCCGCCCCACACTATGGACTTTGGCAACTGCACCCAGCCAATGAGCTCCATTTAGTCTGCGGTAACGGGCTACCTCGCGACGGCGTAGTGCTGCACCGGAGCGCTTCGTTGCCACCCATGCCGGGCCGACCGGTGGCAGCTCTTGCCGATGTGCTGGTGCATGCCTTGCGATGCCGGCCAGCCGAGGAATCGCTGGTCATGGTGCAATGTGCGGTTATTCGCGGCGATACAACTGTGGATTTCCTGCGCAAAAGGCTACCAGGCAACCGGAACGGCAGGGCGCGGGACGTCCTGGATTTCGTGTGCCCGAAAGCAGATTCTTTGCTCGAACCCCTGGCGGCCATGCACTTCAAGCAAGCTGGGATCGTCTTCGTGCAGCACGTGGAATTGCCTGGAGTCGGGGAAGTCGATTTCGTCGTCGAGCGCTTCTTGATCGTTGAGCTGGACGGCAAAACACACTTTGAGCCCCGTGCCATCAAGAGGGATCGACGGCGGAACAACACTTCCGTTGCCGGTGGCTTCACCGTGTTGAGGTACTTCTACGAGGACGTTGTGTACCATCCGGAAGCAATGGTCGCTGAGGTGAAGGCGGCAATCCGGGCTCACCGTTCAGGGCTACGCCTCAACAAATGACCAGCTTTGAGGGCCGCAAGCACCACGCGTCCGCGCCGCGCCAGGGATTGCCAGCTCAGCCCAGCCCCAATTGTGGTCGCTTGTGGTGGGCCCAGCGCGGCCCAGCCAAAAGCCAGTCAGCACATGGTCCCGTCTGACGGCACCTTCCCGTCCACGAAGTAGTCGTCGACAGCGTTGGACACGCAGCTGTTGGAGCGGCCGTAGGCGGTGTGGCCTTGGCCCTGCCACGTCACGAGGGAAGCGTTGCCGAGCTGTTTCCGCAATGAACCTGCCCATGCCACAGGTGTGGCTGGGTCGCCGGTGGTACCGACGACTACAACCGGGGCCTTGCCGGTGTACTTGACGGGGGCCGGCGTGTGCACTGGCTTGTACGGCCAGTCCTTGCAATTGATGCCGCCGTAGGCGAAGTAGTAGCCGAAGGTGGGGGAGAGCTGCTTCAATCGGGCTTCCTCGGCACGCATTCCCGCCGTGTCCGTGACCATGGGGTAGTCCAGGCAGTTGATGGCGTTGAACGCGAACGTGGTGTTGGAACTGTAAGTGCCGTTCGGCTCCCGGTCCGCGCCAAAGTCGGCAATCCGAAGCATGAGGGACACATCGCCCTTGAATGCGGCCACCAACGCCTGGGTCAGAACGGGCCACGATTCGTTGTCGTAGAGCGGGGTGAAAATGGCGCTGACAAGCGTCGCCCCCGTCACCAGCCGGCCGTCCTTTGCCCGCTGGGGATTCTGTTCCACGTCGGCAATGAGGCCCTGGATCTGCTGCACGCCATTGTCGACGCCCCCTGGCAGCGGGCATCCGGCCTTCGCTTGGCAATCCGCCACATAGGTGTGCAGTGCCTTTTCGAACGCTTCCGCTTGGCCGGCGGTGAGGTCCTCGTTGTTGAGGGCCGGATCCACCGCACCATCCAGCACGAGCTTGCCGACGTTGTCCGGGAACAGGGACGCGTAGGTGGAGCCGAGCAACGTTCCGTACGAGAAGCCCAAGTAGTTGAGCTTTGCGTCGTTCAGCACCGCGCGGAGGATATCCATGTCCTTGGCGGAGCTGACGGTGTCAATGTGGGCCAGGGCGGGACCGGACTGGTCCACGCACTTGGCATTGATGGCTTTGGTGTCTGCCAGTGCTGCGGCGATTCCTTGGTCCGTGTCGTAGTTGTAGACCTTTTCGCGGGATGCATCGCGCTCGGCATCGCTGAGGCACGTCACCGGTGCCGAACGCTTGACGCCGCGGGGATCGAAGCCCACAAGATCGAAGCCGGACCGCAATTTGCTGGTGAAATGCGTCTTGGCCGCATCCCTGACGAAGTCATAGCCTGAGGCGCCGGGACCGCCTGGGTTGACCAGCAGTGAGCCTTTCTTCGTGCCTTGGCTCTGGAGTCGGATGGCGGCGATGGAGATGCTGCCGCCGTCCGGCTTGGCATAGTCCACCGGCACTTTGATGTTGGCGCACTGGAATCCTTGTTCACAGGACGTCCAGCTCACGTTTTGGGAGTAGAAACTCTCCAGTCCCGCCGGGGCCGCAGCGGCAATGGACGCGTCCGGGGTGCTGACACTGCCGGAACCGCTTCCGGATCCGTCACTGGGTGCCGGCAAGGAGAACACGCAGCCGCTCAGTAGGAGGCTGGCGGAGACCGTGGCAGCGAGTGCCGATACCGCCCGCCGCAGGGATGGGAACCGTGTCCGTGAACTGGACCCGGCGGACCGGCGTCGTGCGGGCGTCATGCGTTTCTCCTCATGGTGGGGAAGCGTGCTGTACTTCTAAACTATCCGGCTATTGCTGAATCAGGCTGCTCGCCATGGATTCGACGGCAAGCAGGGGTGCCACGTTCGTGGTGGTTATCCGGACGCGCGCCTTATTGATTGCATCCATGCGCCCTAAAGTGACCTCAGGCGTGGAGCCAGCGGCATACGCTTCCAGTTCGCTCCTGAGTTCAACGTTGACCAGCTCCACGGCGTTCCCTAACTGAATGACCAAGACGTCCCGGTAAAAGGACAGCAAATCGGTCAGGGTGCGGTCGAGCGAATCGGTGATGGAGCGTTTGGCCCGCCGTTTCTGGTCGTCCTCAAGTTGCTTCACCTGACTGCGCATCGACGGCGGCAACGTCCCGGATTCCGGCGCTCCCAAGCTCGCCAACAAGGCGACCTTCTCGGTGGCGTCGCGTTCGTCGTTGGAGCTGTTGGCCTCTTCGGTTGCGATCCTCACCAACTCTTCCGCCATCATCACGGCAGCAGTGACGCCCCGCAGACCCAGCGGGAAACGGACGGTTTCCATCCGGCGCTCCCTGGCCTCCGGATCGCGGGCCAGCCGACGCGCGATCCCGATGTGGCTTTGGGCTGCGCGGGCGGCCCGGTCGGCGATGGCGGGGTCGACGCCGTCGCGCCTTACCAGCAGGGCCGCGACGTCGGCAGCCGGCGGAATCCGGAGGCTCACCGGGCGGCAACGCGAGCGGATGGTGACGAGGACATCGGCCGGTGACGGCGCACACAGCATCCAAATGGTTCGGGGCGTCGGCTCTTCGATCGCCTTGAGGAGCACGTTGGTGGTGCGCTCTGCCATGCGGTCCGCATCCTCCACCACAATGATCCGCCAACGGCCCGACGCCGGCCGGTCCCCGGCTTTGGACACCATCTGGCGGGCCTCTTCGATGGTGATGGTGACTTTCTCCGTGCGGACAAAGGTCACGTCTGAATGGGTTTCGCCAAGGATGGTCCGGCACGAGGCGCACTCGCCGCAGCCGCGGAGGGCAACATCGTCCTGTTCACAATTTAGCGCCGCAGCGAACGCCTTGGCCGCGTTGGACCTGCCGGAACCGGGCGGACCGGTGAACAGCCAAGCGTGCGTGAGCCCCTCGCCTTGGGCGGCGGCACGCAATTGCGCGACGACGGGCGCCTGGCCCTGGAGCTCATCCCAAACGCTCACGTGCGGCTCCCGAGCAAGTCCTGCACGCGGTGGAGGATCTGCGTGGCGAGGTCCTCGATGGCATCCTTGGCGGGCAGTACGAGGTACGTCCGGGGGTGGGCTTCGGCCAGTTCCAGGAACGCGCTACGGATGCGGGCGTGGAAGTCATCCGGTTCGGACTCGAGCCGGTCTTCCGCGGCATCACCGGCGGTTCTGCGGTTCCGGCCATCGCCGGGGTGAACATCCAGGAGCACCGTCAGGTCCGGTTCGAGGCCTTCGGTGGCCCATTCGTTGAGCCGCCGGACGTCTCCGGTTCCGAGGTCCCGGCCAGCACCCTGATAGGCGACCGAAGAGTCGATGTATCGGTCCGTGATGACCACGGAACCTTGTGCCAAAGCGGGACGGATGACTTGGCTTGCATGGGCGGCCCGGGAGGCGGCGAACATGAGGGCTTCGGTCCGGGGGTCGATGGTGCCGTGGCCGTGGTCCAGCACCAAAGAACGCAGCTTTTCGCCGATCGGAGTCCCGCCGGGTTCGCGCGTGCGCAGCACGGAAAAGCCGTGGGACTCCAGTGCCTCGGCCAGAAGGGCAGCTTGTGTGGACTTTCCGGCCCCGTCGCCGCCCTCGAAGGCGATGAAGAGCCCAGGGCGCTGGTCCGGCGTGGGGTTCTGGTCCCGCTCTTCGCGCTGCGTAGTCACGGTTCTAAGCCTACAGAGGAACACCGACAGTGCTCGACGGCGGTGCTGGCCCACCCGTGCGGGACCGAACCTGCCGCTCGGCGAAACTCAGCCGTAACGCCTTTCCAGCCCCGGCTCCCCGGGCCTTAGGCTGGAGCAATGAGTCTTTCCCGAGAACATGCCGCGGATCTCTCCCCTGACACTGTGGTGGTAGCGGCGGGCCGTCCCGAACGTAGCCATGACCAGCCCGTCAATCCGCCCATCGTTCTGTCCTCCACGTATTTCGGCACAGGAGCGTTGGGCGACGGTGACCGCGGGTACGGACGCTACGCCAACCCCACCTGGGACCCGTTCGAGGAAGCGCTGTCCCAGCTGGAGGGAGCCGAACTTCCGGGGCTGCTCTACGCTTCGGGCCTGGCCGCGGTCAGCTCGGCGTTGTCACTCGTGCCCGCTGGGGGAGTCCTCGTCATGCCGACCCACAGCTACGCGGGATCGCTCGTCATGGCTGCCGAACTCGCGGCCAGGGGCATCCTTGAGTTGCGGACGGTTGATATTGCGGACACGGACGCCGTGAAAGCGCAGCTCGCCCCCGCGGACGGAAAGCCCGCAAGCATGTTGTGGATTGAAAGCCCCACCAACCCGATGCTCGGCATCGCCGATGTCCAGGCCTTGACCACCGCGGCCCATGCGGCCGGCGCCATCGTTGTCACGGACAACACCTTCTCCACGCCGCTCGTGCAGCAACCCCTTTGCCTGGGCTCCGACGTCGTGCTCCACTCCGTCACCAAATACCTGGCCGGCCACTCCGACGTCGTCCTTGGCGCTTTGGTGACATCCAATCCTGAGCTGCGCGCCGAACTCCTCCACCACCGCATCATCCACGGCGGCATTGCGGGTCCTTTCGAGGCCTGGCTCGCGCTGAGGGGGTTGCGCACCCTGGCATTGCGGATCGAACGTTCCCAGGCGTCGGCCGCGACGCTGGCCGAGAGGCTGAGTACCCACCCGCGGGTCGAGTCGATCCGCTTCCCGGGCCTCCCCACCGATCCTGGCCATGAGCGGGCCAAGTCCCAAATGAAAGGCTTCGGTTCCATCCTGTGTATCCAGCTGGCGGGAGACCGGACCCGCAGCGGAGCCGACGCCGCCGATCAGCTGGTCCGTGCATTGAAGTTGTGGCTCCCCGCTACGTCGCTGGGCGGAGTCGAGTCCCTCATCGAACGCCGACGCCGGCACACGGCCGAGCCTCTCAGCGTGCCGGACAATCTGGTCAGGATGAGCGTCGGGATCGAGAACGTCGAAGACCTCTGGGCGGACCTTGAGCAAGCGCTCAAGGCGCTTGACGGCTAGGCTGGGGACGTGGACGGAAAAGTTTTGATTTCATACATCCAGAATGGAATTTACTTCCTTCTGGGACTGGTTGCCTTTGCGTTGGAGCTTTGGGCGCTGGTGGATTGCTTGCGCCACAAACCGTCCTCCTTCGAAGCCGCATCCAAGCGCACTAAGACCTTCTGGCTGGCACTGACCTGCATTGCAGCGGTCATCGGCGGCTCTTCCGTCCTCACGGGCGGCGGTGGCTTGGGTCTCTTCGGCATCGCTGCCGTGACCGCGGCGTGTGTCTACCTGGCGGACGTCCGCCCCGCGGTGAAGGAAATCGGCAACAGCGGCCGCAACCAAGGTCCGTACGGTCCCTGGTGACCCGACTCCTGCCGGCCAACTAGGCCGGAGCCACAGCGGCCCAGTCGACGGTAAGTTCCCCCAAGCGCCAACGCGATGGTCCGTCCTGAAGGGGCCACCCGGCGTCGCGCGTTGATTGGCACATGGCCGTCCACCGCTGTTTGTTGCCAAACGACGCAAGTGGTGCCGCCTCCAGCCAGGCCTGGTCCAAGGCATTCAAGAAAGTGTGGATCCGTTCTCCCGGGACGTTGCGGTGGATGAGAGCCTTCGGCAGGCGTTCTGCAACGTCGGAGGGCAGCTCGAAACCGCCGAACCGCATGGACAGGCTCAGGCTCAATGGCCCGTCCGGATCCAGCGCAACCCACGTCACCCGGCGACCGATTTCATCGCAGGTTCCGTCGATGAACAAGCCTTGCGGCGCCAAGCGCGACTGTACCAACGCCCAGATCCCTGGCACGTCCGATTCCTCATATTGCCTCAGCACGTTGAAGGCACGAACCAGCACGGGATTGCCTGGAACAGGAACCTCGAATCCGCCCACATGGAAGCTGAGCCCGGGCTTTTCCAAGGACTTGGCGATCCGGACGCGCTCGGGTTCGATCTCGATCCCGCATACGCGAACGTCCGGGCGCACGGCCTGCAGCCTTTCGAAGAGTTCGACTGCGGTGGCCGGGGAAGCGCCATAGCCCAGGTCCACTACCAAAGGGTCGACGGCGGAGCGCAGCCGCCAAGCCTGGGGTCCCGCCAGCCAGCGGTCCAGGCGGCGCATGCGGTTGGGATTGGTGGTGCCCCTTGTGATGTTGCCGACTGGTTTGCCGCGTCTTCCTTGCACCCGCTCCGCTTTTTGCACCACGGCCCCACTTTATCCTCCTACGCGGGGTCACTTACGGCCCATCCGACGTACAAACACCGGCGCTAAGTGACCCCGTGTTGTGGCCAAAGGGGTAATCGCGTAACGCCCGGTAACGGCACGGCCTGATCGCTTAGGATAAAAGTCATGACTTACAAGCTGATTCTGCTGCGCCACGGCCACAGCGACTGGAACGCCAAGAACCTGTTCACCGGCTGGGTGGACGTCGACCTGAACGAGCAAGGGCGCGAGGAAGCAGCGCGCGGCGGAGAGCTTCTGGTCGAGAACAACGTTCTCCCGGACATCCTGTACACCTCGCTGCTCAAGCGGGCCATCAACACGGCGAACATTGCCTTGGATAAAGCCGACCGCGGCTGGATCCCGGTCAAGCGTGACTGGCGCCTCAACGAGCGCCACTACGGTGCCCTGCAAGGCAAGGACAAAGCCCAGACCCTCGCCGAATTCGGCGAAGAGCAGTTCATGGAATGGCGTCGCAGCTACGACACCCCGCCGCCGCCCCTCTCCGATGACAGCGAGTTCTCCCAAGCCAACGATCCCCGTTACGCGGACCTCGGCGACGCCCTCCCGCGCACCGAGTGCCTCAAGGATGTCCTCGTGCGCCTTCTGCCGTACTGGGAATCGGACATCAAGGAAGACCTCAAAGCGGGCAAGACCGTCCTGGTCACCGCACACGGCAACTCCCTGCGCGCGCTCGTCAAGCACCTCGACGGCATCAGCGACGAGGACATCGCGGGCCTGAACATCCCCACGGGCATCCCGCTGGTCTACGAGCTGGACGACAACTTCCAGCCGATCAAACCCGGTGGAACCTACCTCGATCCCGAGGCTGCAGCGGAGTCCATCAAGGCTGTCGCAGCGCAGGGCAAGAAGTAGGCTTTCGCAGCCGAAGAACGCGCTGCGCTCCCGTTAATCGACGACGCCGGCCGCCCCACCTTGCGAGGTGTGGCGGCCGGCGTCGTTGTTTGAGCTGTTGTTGGCCGAGGCTAGAAGCCTTCGGGCTGCCATTCGCCAGTGACCAAGTAGGTCACTTTTCGGGCGACCGAGACGCCGTGGTCGGCGAAGCGCTCGAAGTAGCGGCTGGCGAGGGCCACATCCACGGTGGTGGCCGCATTCTCGGCCCAGGCAGGATCCGCGACGGCCCGGAAGACACTCAAGTGGAGGTCGTCGACGTGGATGTTGAGTTTGAGGATGTCCCGGGCAACTTCCAAGTCGCGGGTCTCCAGCAACAGGGTCACTTTCTGGCTGATCTCGAGGTCGAGCCGGGCCATGTCCTTGAATGTTGCCGTCAATTGCTCGGGAATGACCGTCGAAGGGTAGCGCAGGCGGGCCAGTTGGGCCACGTGCCTGGCGAGGTCACCCATGCGCTCCAGTGATGCGCTCATCCGTAGGGAGCCGACAATCATCCGGAGGTCGCTGGCCACGGGGCCTTGGAGGGCAAGGATATCGATGGCCCGCTCGTCGAGACCGTTCTGCAGGAAATCGATGCGGGCGTCAGCGGCAATGACGTCCTGGGCGAGATCGACGTCCGCGCCTTCAAAGGCGGTGGTCGCATTCTGGATCGCCTCAGTGACCAGTTTTGAGATCTCGATGAGGTCCTCACCGACCTGGGTGAGCTCCTCCTGAAAAACCTTGCGCACGGTGGCGTCCTCTCCTTGGAAGTCTTCTCCGCACCCCTCTGACGGCGCGGAAATCATCGCAGCTTAACTATGGTCCAACTAGCAAGGATCGCAATGGTCCGTGAACGGTTGCGCATCTTTAGGTGAACGTTAGCTGAATCGGGGCCGATTGGTGACCGTTCCATATTTTGCAGTGTTTTCAGCGCATAAGCTAGATCCGTGGATCCAGTGCTCATCGGTGTCATCGCAGGTCTCGTCGGCCTGTCGTGCGGCGTCTTTGGCGTGCTCGCGTTCAGGCTCAGTGAACGGCAGCGAAGGATCGCGGACCTGGACGTCGCCGAACCGATTCTTCCGGAGGGCGCAGCGGAGGTGCTGTCCGTCGTCGGGCGCGCTTTCGTCGTGGTGGACGCGATCGACGGCGTCGTGCGCGCCAGTCCAGCGGCCTACGCGTACGGCCTCGTCAGGGGCCACACCGTGGTGCATAAGCAGTTGCTGGACATGACCGCAAAGGTGCGGCGCGACGGCGTGATCCTGGAGGAGACTTTCGAGTTGCCCCGCGGTCCACTGGGCAAGGGCACCATCGTGGTGCAGGTACGGGCAGCCATGCTCGGACAGGAATATATCGTCCTGTTGGCCGATGACCGCACGGAAATCACCCGTACCGAAGAGATCCGCAACGACTTCGTCGCAAACGTTTCGCACGAACTCAAGACCCCGGTAGGCGCCATTTCCCTGCTGGCCGAGGCGCTCGAGGCCAGCCCGGACGACGAAGAAGCCGTCCGCCGTTTCGCCAAGCGCATGCACAAGGAATCGACGCGACTCGCCGCTCTGGTGCAGGACATCATAGAGCTGTCCCGCCTCCAGGGCGCCAACGTGGCGCAGCAGGGGCACGCGGTGGACATCAACACCGTAATTGCCGAAGCCGTGGATCGCTCGCAGCTCCCGGCCGAGCTCAAGAACATCAAGATCGTGGTCGGCGGCCGGACGGAAACCATGGTGTTCGGCGATCAGGACTTGTTGGTCACTGCCTTGCGGAACCTGATCGACAACGCGATCCGCTATTCGCCCGAAAACACCCGGGTGGGAGTAGGTGTCCGCGCAAAAGAGGGCGTGGTGGCTATCTCCGTCACAGACCAGGGTGAGGGGCTTAGCCCGGAAGACCAAGAGCGGATCTTCGAACGTTTTTACCGCGTGGACGCGGCCAGGTCCCGCCAGACCGGGGGTACAGGCTTGGGTCTGAGTATTGTCAAGCATGTGGTGTCCAACCACGGCGGCGAGGTCACCGTCTGGTCCCAGACCGGCCAGGGTTCAACTTTCACCATCCGCCTTCCGGAAATGGAAGGCCAGGAGGCCGACCACGCCGGGGCGAAGCCCCGAAGCGTGATTCAAACGACGGGTGCGGTACGCGCCCAAGAGCAAGGAGCTGGCGCTTGAGCAGGATTCTGATCGTGGAGGACGAGGAGTCCTTCAGCGACCCTCTGTCCTATCTATTGGGCAAGGAAGGCTTCGATGTCCAGGTGGTGGACAACGGCAGCGAGGCCTTGGTGGAGTTCGACCGCAACGGGGCAGACCTGGTGCTGCTGGACCTGCAGCTGCCGGGGACCCCTGGCACGGAGGTTTGCCGGCAACTGCGTCAACGTTCCAGCGTTCCGGTGATCATGCTGACCGCCAAGGACTCTGAAATCGACAAGGTGGTGGGCCTTGAGCTCGGCGCGGACGACTACGTCACCAAACCGTACTCGTCGAGGGAACTTGTGGCTCGCGTGCGTGCTGTGTTGCGCAGGCAAGGCGAGCCGGAGGAACTCATCACGTCCACCGTGCAGGCCGGTCCGGTCCGGATGGACATTGAGCGGCATGTGGTGAGCGTCAATGGCGAACAAGTATCGCTTCCGCTCAAGGAGTTCGAACTCCTGGAGATGCTCCTTCGCAATTCGGGCAGGGTCCTTACCCGTGGGCAATTGATCGACCGCGTCTGGGGTTCGGACTATGTGGGTGACACCAAGACCTTGGATGTTCACGTGAAGCGTTTGCGCAGCAAGATCGAGCCCGACCCCTCGGTTCCCCGCTACCTCGTGACGGTGCGGGGCCTCGGCTACAAGTTCGAGCCGTAGGAACTGCATGCCCTGAGCGGCCGGAACGGCCTCGGAGGGCAAATACATAGCAACGGCAAAGGAAGGGCTCCCCGGTGGGAGCCCTTCCTTTGTGGTTTCGTGGGCTGCCGAGCTTTGCAGGCTCGGGCCCCTGCCGCCTTAGTGGCCGGTGCTGCTGGCGCTCGGCGTCGGGCTCGCGCTGCTGCTTGACGAGGTGGAGCCGCTGCTCGGGGTGGCGGAACCGCTGGCCGAGGGGCTCGGTGAAGCGGACGCGGTGGGGAGGTACTGCTGGTATTCCTTCAACGAAGCATCCAGGACCGGGAACTGCACGGTGCGGGAATCGGAGCCGTTCGTGATGGTGATGGAAGCCATGGAGCCGGGGTTTCCGCCGCTGGTGCTCAGAATGACGGCGTCGGTGGTTTCGTTGAGGTACGTCTCGGATTTTGCCTTCACAGGAATGGTCGCCTGTGACCCGCCGGCGCCGCTGAGGGTGAGGGTGGCATCGCTCGAGGAGGTGTTGAACACGGCGCCAATGACGCGGCCCGGCTTGTTGGCATCCGTGGAGATGATGAGCATGTTGCGCAGCTGAAGCGAACCGAGGTCTTCCCTCACGCCGTCAGACGGAGAATACTGCTGGTTGGTCTGCTGGGGATTGATGTAGGCACAGCCAGTCACGGACAAGAGACCGATGGCGACAGCGGCCGACGCCATCGCCAGCTTGCCGCGCTGGACGCGGTTCATCGCAGTAATGCGCACGACACGTACTCCTCTAAGAGTCATTGGAACACTTTTCAGGCATAGCCTATCGGCAAACTAGCAGGATCACGGCTTTCGATCACCATTGTGGCGGCCCTCCGAGAGGAGTAGGGTCATCCGGGACGCCGTGTCCCATGCACTTTTATGCCCTCCCGTCAAGGGGGTGCTGGAGGGCCGAAAAGGCCATTTTCCGCGTATTTACAGGCCTCGGGGCCCCTCTCCACGCCAATCGTATGCCTTAAGCGTGATAAACTGGTTTGCGGGAAAGGGGAAAGTCCACATGGTTTTTGAGGTCGGCGAGACAGTAGTTTACCCTCACCACGGTGCAGCAAAAATTGAAGAAATCAAGATGCGCACTATCAAGGGCGAAGAGAAAATGTATCTCAAGCTCAAGGTGGCTCAGGGTGATCTGACCATTGAAGTTCCAGCAGAAAACGTAGACCTTGTTGGGGTTCGGGACGTAGTGGGCAAGGAAGGCTTGGAACACGTGTTCGACGTGCTCCGTGCCGAGTTCACTGAAGAGCCCACCAACTGGTCCCGTCGCTACAAGGCAAACCTGGAGAAGCTTGCTTCCGGCGACGTCATCAAGGTTGCAGAGGTCGTCCGCGATCTTTGGCGCCGTGATCACGATCGCGGCCTTTCCGCAGGCGAAAAGCGAATGCTGGCCAAAGCCCGTCAGATTCTGATTTCAGAACTGGCACTGGCTGAGAAGACCGACGAAGAGAAGGCTGCAAGCGTTCTCGACGAAGTTCTGGCTTCCTAACAAGATTCAAAGTTTTGAACCCCGGTGGCAATCTGCCACCGGGGTTTCCTTTTGCATGAATCCCCGCTACCGGCCAACTTCCCCAACTAGCTCGCATTTGTTGTCGTTTACAGGGCTCATAACGACAACAAATGCGAGCTAGTTGGGCGGGTGGGCACCACGTAGGCTTGGGCGCATGACTACACCATCCCATCGTGAGGCCACAGCCGTCGTCGTCGTCGCGGCAGGCTCTGGCGAGCGGCTCGGCTACGGTATGCCCAAGGCAAGAGTGCCGCTGGGCGGCGAAGCGATCCTGACCCATGCCCTTCGCGGCGTCGCTGCGGCAGATGTCGCGCGCCAGATCTGCGTTGCCCTCCCCGCGGGGGACCTGGAGCTGCGCGCTCTCTGTGAGGAATTCCGGCAAGAGCTCGGCACTGACGGCCCCCTGGTCACAGTGGTCGACGGCGGACCCACTCGGGCCGATTCGGTCCGTGCTGCCCTTGAGGCGGTGCTTGAAGGGACGAACGCTGTGCTGGTCCATGACGCCGCGCGAGCCCTTACGCCCGATCGGGTCTTCCACCGCGTGGCTGTTGCGCTTTCGTCAGGCGCCAAGGCAGTCATCCCCGCCATTGCGGTGGTGGACACCGTCAAAATGGTCGCCGAAACTGACGGGGACGACGCCGGAATCGCGCCGGAGATTGTCACAGGAACCGCGCCGAGGGAGCAACTCCGTGCCGTGCAGACACCGCAGGGATTCGACTATGAGACTTTGCTGCGTGCCCACGCGGCGGCCGCAGACTTCGACGACACCCAATCAGCAGCAATCACGGATGATGCCATGCTGGTCGAACTACTGGGCGTACGCGTCCACGCGGTGCGGGGCGCCAGCCAATCGCTGAAGATCACCACGCCGTTGGACCTCATCATTGCCGAAGGCCTGTTGGAAGGGCCGCTCGGAGTCCGATGGGTGGAAGGCTGATGGGCACTGCGCCCGGGAATGCCGCCATGATCCTGCCGCGGACGGGCATCGGTGTGGACGTGCACGCCTATGCGCCGGAGGACGAACCGCAACCGCTTTGGCTGGGCGGGCTGTTTTGGGAGGGGGAACGCGGGCTTTCAGGACATTCCGACGGCGATTGCGTCGCCCATGCAGCTGCGGATGCCCTCTTCTCTGCTTGCGGCATTGGTGACCTGGGTACGCATTTCGGTACGGACCGTCCCGAATTCGCCGGTGCTTCCGGAGTGAAGTTGCTGGGAGAAGCGGCCAGAATTGTGCGGGATGCCGGTTTTGAAATTGGGAACGTGGCAGTGCAGTTCGTTGCTAACAGGCCCAAGTTCGGCCCGCGGCGCGAAGAATCGCAGCGTGTCCTCAGCGCTGCCGCGGGGGCTCCTGTGAGCGTTACGGCGACCACCAGCGATGGCCTGGGCTTCACAGGGCGGGGCGAGGGCATCTCCGCCGTTGCGACCGCTCTCGTTTACGCCGTGCCGGCGACAGTCCGCGGCGAGGGTGCCTGAGCGCCGGTAGGTGCTGCGACGAAGGCAAATGGTGTGCATCCGCTAATCTGGAGCGGTGACCCTGCGCTTTTACGACACTGCATCCGCCGAAGTCCGTGACTTCGTTCCCCTTGAAGCCGGGAAGACCAGCGTTTACTACTGCGGTGCCACGGTACAGGGGATGCCTCACGTTGGACATGTCCGTTCAGCGATCGCGTTCGACCAGCTGACACGCTGGCTGACATACCGCGGGCTGCGTGTCACGGTAGTCCGCAATGTCACGGACATCGACGACAAGATTCTCGCCAAGTCGGCGCAGTCGTTCGGGCCGGACTGGGCCGAGGAAGCCACAGCCAAGGCCGAGGAGGAATGGTGGGCCTTGGCCTACCGCTACGAGCAGGAATTCGAGCAGGCCTACGATACCCTCGGTGTCTCCCGTCCCACCTACGAGCCCCGAGCTACGGGCCACATCCCCGAGATGCACGCTCTCATCCAACGCCTCATCGACCGTGGGCACGCTTATCCTGCGCTGGACGGCTCCGGGGATGTCTACTTCGACGTCCGCTCCTGGAGCAAGTACGGCTCGCTGACCCGCCAGAACATCGACGACATGCAGGGAGCCGCCGACGTCGAGCCTCAATTCAGTAACAGGAAGCGCGACCCGCGCGACTTTGCGCTGTGGAAGGGCTTCAAAGACGGAGAGCCGACGACGGCGAGCTGGGTTTCGCCGTGGGGAACCGGGCGGCCGGGTTGGCATCTTGAATGCTCCGCCATGGCCACAAAGTACTTGGGCCAGCAGTTCGACATTCATGGCGGCGGCTTGGATTTGCGCTTCCCGCACCACGAGAACGAGATGGCCCAGTCCCAGGCCGCCGGTGACGGCTTCGCCAACTTCTGGTTGCACAACGGCATGGTCACCTACGAGGGCGAAAAGATGTCCAAGTCGGTGGGAAACACGGTGAGCCCCCAGGAAATGCTGGAGCTCGCCAGTCCGCGGGTAGTTCGTTACTACCTCGGCCAGGCACAGTACCGCTCCGTCTTGGACTATCGGCCCACGTCGCTGCAGGAGGCCGCGGCCGCCGTGGAACGCATCTACGGTTTCATCGCGAAGGCTTCCAGGAAGTTCGGCGGCGACTTCGCTGCGCATCCCGAGTCCAGCCCTGTCCCGGACGCTTTTGCTGCCGCCATGGACGATGATCTCAACGTGCCACAGGCTCTGGGCGCCCTGCACGAAACAGTCCGCGCGGGCAACACGGCGCTGGCATCAGGGGACGACGCCGTGGCCGAGGAAGCGCTTCAAGCCGTCCGGGCCATGACCACCGTGCTTGGACTCAACGATGTCCGTGGCGAAGTCCAGGAGAACTCCGAGACCGTTCAAGCCCTTGAGGTCCTGGTGGAGGCACAGCTGCAGGCCCGTGCCGAAGCACGAGCCAACAAGGACTGGGCAGCTTCCGACGCGATCCGGGACACTTTGGCCGCGGCTGGAATCGCCGTCGAGGATGGCCCGGATGGTGCCAGCTGGAGCCTGAAAAAGGACTGAATCTGCGCCGTCAGCCCGATTTAAGTTGATTCAGTAGACTTGATTGCAGACGTACTCAACACAATCAAGGGTGGAATTCATGGCCAACAACGGTCGTCGGGCTGTCAAGAAGAAGAAGGGCCCCTCCACTGGAACCGGTGGCCACGGTCGAAAGGCCTTGGAAGGCAGGGGTCCAACCCCCAAAGCCGAGGACCGTGAATACCACAAGGCCTATAAGAGCAAGCAGCTGGCCGAACGCTCGGCAGCCAAGCGTGCGGCCGGGGGAGGCAGCCGCTCCAATCCTGGCGCCCGCTCGGGTCCGAAGGGCCGCGCTACTGAGGAAGTAGTCACTGGACGCAACTCCGTGGTGGAAGCCCTGCGCGCCGGCATCCCCGCGAAGGCGTTGCACGTTGCCATCCGGATCGAGATGGACGATCGCGTCAAGGAGTCCCTCAAGCTCGCTGCGGAACGTGGTATCCCGCTGCTGGAAACCGGTAAGCCGGAACTGGACCGCATGACCGAGGATGCCGTCCACCAGGGCCTCGTGCTGCAGATCCCGCCCTACGAGTACCAGGACGCCTACGACCTCGCCGAGGAAACGGTTGGCAAGTGGAAGAAGGGGTACATCGCCAATGCGCCCCTCTTCGTTGCCCTTGACGGCATCACGGATCCGCGCAACCTGGGTGCGATCATTCGCTCCGTTTCCGCTTTCAGTGGACACGGCGTGATTGTGCCTGAGCGCCGCTCGGTCGGTGTGACGGCTTCTGCGTGGAAGACCAGCGCCGGCGCGGCAGTCCGCGTCCCCGTGGCCCGGGCGGCCAACCTCAACAACGCCCTCAAGCAGTTCAAGGAGATGGGTATCTTCGTGCTCGGCCTGGACGGCGACGGTGACGTCTCGTTGCCGGATCTCTCCTTGGCTACCGAGCCCCTCTGCATTGTTGTCGGTTCCGAGGGCAAGGGCCTCAGCCGACTGGTCCGGGAAAACTGCGACCAGATCATCTCCATCCCGATCGACTCCGCCATGGAATCGCTCAATGCCTCCATGGCCGTGGGGATCTCCCTGTACGAAGTTTCAAGGCAGCGCGCAGCCAAGTAACCAACGCCCGCTCACCTTTTTGGCGGTTCCAACGGACGCTCGCTCACTTGATGAACTGGTCCCCGGAAGTTGGACTGGCTAAGTAGGATCCTAGGCTGCGAGGGCCTGGGCACGGTATTGCACCGGGCTCAGGCCCTCGAGTTTTGTGGAGATTCTTTCGGTGTTGTACCAGCGGATGTACTCGTGCAGCGCTGTTTCCAGTGCCTCGGTGTTGAGGAACCTGGTCCTGTGGAACATCTCCTCCTTGAGGTGGCCGAAGAAGTTCTCCATCACGGCGTTGTCGTAGCAGTTGCCCTTGCGCGACATGGATTGGACCGCGCCGGCGCCCTCGAGGAGAGTGCGCCAGGAGATGTGCTGGTACTGGACCCCCTGGTCGGAGTGCACCAGAGGCTGCTGGCCTTGCCCGAGGCGGCTCAATGCCTCACGCAGCGAGGTGTTGGTCAGCTCCAGGTTCGGGGAGGACCCGATCGAATAGGAGATGATCTGCCGGTCGAAGAGGTCCATGACCGGTGAGAGGTAGAGCTTGCGGTCCCCGACGCTGAACTCGGTCACGTCGGTGACCCATTTCCGGTTCGGGGCATCGGCGTCGAATTCCCGGTTCAGCACGTTCTCCGCGACGGCGCCCTGCCCGCCCCGGTAGGAGTTGTAGCGTTTCTTCCGCCGCACCTGGCAGACCAGCCGCAGCGAACGCATCAGCTTCAGCACGGTCTTCTTCGCGACCGCCCACCCCTGCCTGCCCAGCTCGGTGTGGATGCGCCGGTGCCCGTACCGGCCCCGGTTCTTCGCGAAGATCTCCGCCACCGCGGCCTTCAGTGCTTCCTGCGGGTCCGGAGCCTGCAGGCGCCCCTGGTGATAGAAGAACGTGGACCGGGCAAGCCCGGCCACCTGCAGCAGGACGGGCAGGGGAAAGCCGGCCTTGAGAGCGATGAGGGCCTGGACCTTCACCGTCGTTCCTGCGCCCTCAAGGCCCGCAATTTTCCCAAATACGCCACCTCGGCCCGCAACCGCTCGTTCTCCCGCCGCAACCGCTCCAGCTCGGGCAGTTCCGCCGGGGGCGGGGAATCGGGCTGCCGGGGCCTGCCCCTGGGCTTGGGCCGCAACGCGTCCGCGCCCTCCCGGCGATACGCCCGGACCCACTTCTGCAACAACTCGCGCGAGGACAAACCTGCCTCCACTGCCAGGTCCGGGCCGGTCTCGCCCGCGAGGAACCGCTCGACCAGGGCGAGCTTGAACTCGAAAGAGTACGACTTCGCCGGCTTGCTCACCAGCGCTCCTTGCCCATGAATCCTCCACCGCCCAAACAGTGCCTTGACCGGCACACGAGACACACCCAGCATCCTGGCCGCCGCCACGTGCCCGACGCCTTTCTCAAACCACGCTACAGCGGCCTCACGCTGGACCTCAGACAATGAACTACGTGCATGCATAAAACTGCTCCCTGGAAGTCGGAACTGAATTTCTCAGTCCAACTTCCGGGGACCAGTTCAAGATGTGAGCGGGCGTCCGGGGTTTTCCGGTGAAAGGTGAGCGAGAGTCGCTGTCAACCGGAAGAATCGTTTTAGAAGTCGCGGCGGTTGGCCAAGACCGGGAGCTTGACTCGGGCGTCCTCGACGACGGCGGCATCCAGCTCCGCGAACAAGAGGCCGGGTTCGGCGTCGAGCTCTTCCAGCACTGTTCCCAAAGGGGACACGACGACGGAGTGCCCCACTCCGGTGGGCGCGGCACCCTTGGGTTCGCGGCCCTGGCTCGCGGGATCGCCTTGGCCGCAGGCGAGCACGAAGGTTGTGGTATCGATCGCCCTGGCCCGCGCGAGCAGCGTCCATTGCTCAGCCTTGCCCGGCCCGGCTCCCCAGGATGCGGACACGATATTCACGTCGGCTCCGCGGACAGCGTTGGCCGTAAAGAGAGCCGGGAACCGGATGTCGTAGCAGGTGGCCAGGCCAAAGGTGAGGCCGCCGGCGTCGAACGTTACTGGATCCGTGCCGCCATCAACGGTGTCCGATTCCGCAAAACCGAAGGCGTCGAAGAGGTGGATCTTGTCGTAGCTGGTTTCCACGCCTGGTCCCGTGGCGATCAGGGTGTTCCGGACCTTGCCGTTGCTGCTGCCGTCGGACGCAAACCCGGGGGTGAACATGCCGGCCACGATCACGATCCCAAGTTCCTGGGCAATCTCCCGCACCCGGCTGGCCCACGGGCCATCCAGAGGCTGGGCGATGTCGATCAGGGAATTCCCGAACGCCCGCATGGTCGCCTCCGGGAACACCACCAGCTCGGCGCCGCCGTCCTTGGCCCGGCGCGCGTAGTCTTCCAACAGGATCAGGTTGTCTGCCAGTTCGCGGCCGCTGATGAGTTGAGCAAGGGCGATTCGCACAATTACCTCCACATGGTCTATAGGCAAAGTATGCAACGACCACGGCGAGGAAACGAACTCATCCACGGGCCGGCAGGCTATCAGGCCCCTCTGACACAATCAGCGCAAACGTCCGGTTTCGGGAGACACCCCAGGAACCGGGTAATAGGACGTTTCAGCAGGTGAGCGGCCTGTTTGCACCCGCTGGGGCCATCGGTCCGGCCCCGAGCGCCGGCCACCAACACTGTCATATGAGCAGCGGACAACAGAGATTTGGCACCGAAGACTAAACTCTCAATCAATGGTTATGCCGATTTTTGACACAGCATCAACAACGGGCGCCTCGCGGCCGTCGCCGCTTGGGCTGAGCGTTCCGCGGCCTGGAGCGTCCGACGGCGATGCCCACTCTCCGGACCGGGTCAACGTTGCCGTGTGGGCACCCGGGATCACCCGAATCGAGCTCGCCTACAAGGCCCCCGGCGATTCCTGGAAAGTCCAGATACTGCCCAACATAGATGACGGAGTGCACCACGGAATCGTGGACGGGCTGCCACCTGGCAGCCGGTACGGCTTCCGTGCCGCCGTCCTTGAGGAAGCACTGCCGCTGTCCGTTCCCGCTCCGGACTTTGATGCCGACGACGCCGAGCAATTGTTGCTGGATCCCTACGGCCGGGCGGTGCACCAGCGCGGCGAATTGTTGACCTCCGTCCGCATGGAGTCGGCCTTCGACTGGGGTGAAGACCAACGGCCGCTTCGCACGCCGTGGCGGGACAGCATCATCTACGAGGCACATGTCCGGGGCCAAAGCATGCAGCATCCGGATATCCCGGAGCACCTCCGTGGAACCTACGCGGGCATGGCTCATCCCGCCATGATCGAGCACTTCCACTCCCTCGGTGTGTCAGCCGTTCAATTGCTGCCCGTGCATTTCCACATGGACGAGCAGCACTTGCAATATCTGGGCCTGACCAACTATTGGGGATACAACACGGCTGCGTTCTTCGCGCCGCATGCGGACTACGCAACCCAGGCAGCCCAGCAGGCAGGTCCCCACGCCGTCCAAGACGAATTCAAGGGCATGGTGAAGCTGCTGCATGCCGCGGGGATTGAAGTGATCCTCGACGTCGTCTACAACCACACTGCCGAAGGAGGTCCCGACGGCGATACCTTCAGTTTCAGGGGCCTGGGGGAGCGGGAGTACTACCGCCACGATGCCCACGGCCGCTACCTTGATACGACTGGTTGCGGCAACACCCTCAACTTCGCCGAACCCCGGGTAGTGGACCTGGCCATCGACTCGCTGCGCTATTGGGTGAATGAATTCCACATTGACGGCTTCCGCTTCGACCTTGCCGTGACCCTGTGCCGCAATGCGGGCAACGATTTCGATCCTGAGCATCCTTTCCTGAAGCGCATTGCGGACGATCCCGTGCTGTCCAAGGCCAAGCTCATTTCCGAACCTTGGGACGTGGGCTACGGCGGCTGGCAGACTGGCCGGTTCCCCAAGGGATGGGTGGACTGGAACGATCATTTCCGCGACGGCGTGCGCCGCTTCTGGCTCTCGGACCGGGGCGCTCACGAAGGCGGGATGTCCGGCAGCACCATGGGGGATCTCGCCGACGCCTTGACGGGCTCGGCCCGGGTTTTTGAACCGTCCGGACGTTCCAGGCTCGCTTCGCTCAACTTCGTCACGGCCCACGACGGCTTCACCTTAAGAGATCTGGTGTCTTACGACCGCAAACACAACGAGGCCAACGGCGAGCAAAACCGGGACGGGCAGACCCACAGCCTCAGCTACAATCACGGATTCGAAGGCCGCACCGAAAACGAGACGATTCTCGCCGCGCGCGCCCTTTCCAAGCGGAACCTCATGACCACGTTGATGATCTCCCTTGGCATACCCATGATCACCGCTGGCGATGAGCTTGGACGAACGCAGCAGGGGAACAACAACGCCTACTGCCAGGACAACCCGCTCACGTGGATCGACTGGACCCAGACACCCGAATCCCATGAGATGCTGCGGAGCACCAAACGGGTGATCCGGCTCCGCAAAGAGTTCATGAAGGCCCAAGGCGCCGGTTTCCCGGACAATGGCACGGGCTTGGATTGGTTTGATGAAAAGGGCCAGCCCATGACGGAGGCCCGGTGGCACGATTCCTCCTTGCGGATTGTCCAGTTGCTGATGAGCTCGGAAGGTGGCGCCTTCCGCGGACTGATCGTGATCAACGGAAACAAGGATGACCACAAGGTCGTCCTCCCCAAATTGATCGCCGAATCCGGCACGGGAAGCCGCATGTTCGAGCTACGCCTGACGACGTCCGAGCTCAATGACCGCAGGCAGGGAGCACTGGTTGCAGCAGGCGAGCGGGAAGTGGTCCAAGGCAACACCATCAACATTTACCGCACCTAGGGACACCATGAAGATCTATTCCGCTGATACCTGGACGCTTGAAGAACTGCAAGAACAAGTGTCCGACGCCGGCCGCCGCACGGTGATGGTTCCCCCGGCAGCAAGTAAGCAGGCGGTCCTGGAGGTCTTCGGCCAAGTGCTCGATTTCCCCGAGTACTACGGCGTGGACCTGGACGCCCTCAACGATTCACTCCACGATTTCGCAGACACCGTGTCCGAGGACGGCCAGCCGCCCGTCACGCTGATTTGGCAGGTTCCGGCGGCCTACCGCACGGACCGGTCCTTCGGAGTGGTTTGTGAAATCCTCCAGGACGCAGAAAGCTACTCCGGCCGGGACCTCGCCGTCATCGCGGTTTTCCAGCAGTAGCATACGGGCCGGGCGGGCCTGAGCCCGCCCGGCAGACAGTTTGGCCGCTACGCGTTGACGATCAGCCCTAGTTCCGCCTTCGTGGCCAAGGAGGGGTGTTTCGGGAAGACCCGGACGGTATAGCCGAAGGAACCGGAGCGGTTGATCAGGATGGAGCCGGTGAACAGGTGCCGGCCGTTGCCCAGATCCTCGAAGGAGCTCAGCTCGGCCACGGTGATGTCTTCCAGCTCGTCAGTTTCCTCGGCCCGCCCATAAGCCACCTCGACGCTGACGTCCGCCGGCGTCAGGGTGTGGAGGGCGATGTATGCGTTGACGCGGAGCGTGTCGCCGACCTGGGGTTCCTCGGAGACGCCTACGGAATCGACGTGCTCCACGACCAGTTGCGGCCAGGCGCCGCGGACCTTCGTGATCCAGGACGCCAATTCCTTCGCTTCTTTGAAGGAATTGGCCACCGCACGCCGCCCCGACTCTGCGGCTGGACGGTACAAAGTATTGACGTAGTCCTGGAGCATGCGTTCGGCCGAGACCGCCGGGCCGAGGTGGGCCAAGGTGTGCTTGATCATGGAGACCCAGTGCGTCGGGACGGTCTCCGGAGGGGACTGCGAGGGACCTGCGGCGCCGGCGTCCGCGGAGACTGTGGAACCGTAGAAGCGTGGGGCCACCTGGGTCTCCAGGAGCTCGTACAGGGCTGCGGCCTCGATGTCGTCGCGTTCGGTCGGAGATGCGTCATTGTTGGCGGTGGGGATCGCCCAGCCGTTCTCGCCGTCGTACATCTCATCCCACCAGCCATCCAGGACGGACAGGTTCAGGGAACCGTTGATGGCCGCCTTCATGCCGGAGGTGCCGCAGGCTTCCAAGGGCCGGAGCGGGTTGTTCAGCCATACGTCGCAGCCCGGGAAGAGCGTGCGGGCCATGGCGATGTCGTAGTTGGGCAGGAACACGATCCGGTGCCGCACCGAGGGGTCGTCGGTGAATTTGACCAGGTCCTGGATCATTTTCTTGCCGGCGTCGTCCGCGGGGTGTGACTTACCGGCGATAACCAGCTGGATGGGGTGCTTGGGATCAAGCAGCAATGCCTTCAGGCGTGCAGGGTCCCGGAGCATGAGTGTGAGGCGCTTGTAGGTCGGCACGCGCCGGGCGAAGCCGATCGTCAGCACGTCCGGGTCCAGGACGGCGTCGGTCCAGCCCAGTTCCGCATCGGCGGCACCGCGCTTTTTCCACGCTGCGCGGAGCCGGCGCCGCACGTCCTCCACGAGGGACACGCGAAGTTGCCGGCGCAGCTTCCAGACGTCCTCGTCGCTGACGTTGTAGGCGAGGTCCCAACGGCCCACGGCTTCGGCTTCGGTTCCGAACTGCTCGCGGGCCAAAGAAGAGATACGCGGATCCACCCAGGAGGGCACGTGGACCCCGTTGGTTACCGAGGTGATCGGGATTTCGGAGTGGTCGAAGCCAGGCCAAAGCCCGGAGAACATCTCGCGCGACACCACACCATGCAGTTTGGCCACGCCATTGGCCCGCTGCGCCAGGCGCAATCCCATGACAGCCATGTTGAAGACTGCGGGGTTGCCACCCTCATAGTTTTCCCTGCCGAGTTCCAGGACCCTGTCCACGGGAACATCCGGTGCCAGCCCGGCGTCGAAGAAGTGCCGGATCTGCACGGCCTCGAAGCGGTCGATCCCGGCCGGAACCGGGGTATGTGTGGTGAAGACGGTGGACGCCCGCCCGGCGGCGAGAGCCTCGGACCAAGAGAGCGGGGCCTCGGTGGACATGAGCTCCTGGATGCGTTCGATACCCAGGAAACCTGCGTGGCCCTCGTTGGTGTGGAACACTTCCGGGGCCGGGGTGCCCGTGAGGCGCTGGTAGACCCGCAGCGCCTTAACTCCGCCCATGCCAAGCAGGAGTTCCTGCTGTAGACGGTGGTCGCCACCGCCACCGTAGAGGCGATCCGTGATGCCGCGCGCGGCGTCGTCGTTGCCGGGAACGTTCGAATCGAGCAGCAGGAGGGGCACGCGTCCGACGTCGGCCCGCCAGATGTGCGCATTGAGCTTGCGTCCATTGGGCAGCGGCAGCGAAATCGTCACCGGCTTGCCGGGGCCGTCCTCGCACGGTTCACGGAGCAGCGTCAGCGGTAGTCCGTCCGGGTCCAGCACCGGGTAGGTTTCCTGCTGCCAGGCGTCCCGTGAAAGGGACTGCTTGAAGTAGCCCGCCTGGTAGAGCAGTCCGACGCCGATCAGCGGCACGCCCAAGTCCGAAGCGGCCTTCAGATGGTCACCGGCCAGGATGCCCAGGCCACCCGAGTACTGCGGAAGCACTTCCGTGATACCGAACTCAGGTGAGAAGTAGGCGATGCACGCCGGAGCATCCGGCCCTAGCCCCTGGTACCAACGCGGTTCACTCAGGTACCGGTCAAGATCCGCCGCGGCGTGTTGGACACGTTCAACAAGATCGTTGTTGGAGGCAAGTTGGTCCAATTGATCACGGCTGATTGATCCCAGAAGGCTGATGGGATCATGGCGGTTCTCCTGCCACAATTCCTGGTCGAGGCTGGCAAAGAGCTCGCGGGTGGGGCGGTGCCACGACCAACGCAGGTTCGTTGCAAGACGCGCCAGCGGCTGGATCGGCTCAGGGAGCAGAGTACGGACTGTAAACCTTCGAATTGCCTTCACTAGCGCCACACTAATCCACTCGATGTACAGCAGGAACAGCTTTCGGTTTCTTTTAGGTAAATGACAGATTGCGCCGAGGAGTCTGGCGGCACCCCTTAGCAAAATGTGATTTTTCTCGCTAACGTCGAGGTTGTGACGACTACTGCAACAACGCGATCCAGCTCAGCATCCAAGTCCAAGCAGAAGACGGGCATCACCGAAGGTCTCAGATTCGGCAGATTCCCCATTACGGCCGTGCAACCCGTGATCGAAGAAGGCCGGTTCCCGGCCAAGGCGTTGCCAGGCGAAGACCTGGTGGTAGGCGCCACGGTCTTCCGTGAGGGCCACGACCAGCTTGGCGTGAGTGCCATCCTTTTGGACCCGAAAGGCAAAGAGCGTCAACGTGTCCGGCTCGCACCCGCACCGGGCGAGCGCGGAAAGGGAACCGACCGTTGGGAAGGCCTGCTGACCCCGACGGCGCCGGGAGCCTGGACGTTCGCGATCGAAGCCTGGCACGATCGCTACGGAACGTGGCACCACAACGCCGAAGTCAAGGTCGAGGCCGGTATCGACGTCGAGCTGATGCTCGCCGAAGGCGTCGCCCTCCTCGCGGAAGCCGCCGGTGAGAGCGCTCGCAGCGCGGCAGACAAGCGCACCCTTCGCGCCGCTTCTGAAGCGTTGGCTGATACGTCGAAGACTGCCGAGGAGCGCCTTGCTGCCGGTTTCAGCGCAGAGGTTGCCGCCGTCGTCGAGCGCCAGCCGATCCGTGAACTGGTGACCGTCTCGGACCAGTACCCGCTGCTGGTGGAGCGTGACCTTGCCGGCCGCGGAGCCTGGTACGAATTCTTCCCGCGTTCCGAGGGGGCCGTTTTCGATCCCGCCAACGGAACATGGACCTCAGGGAACTTTACGACGGCGGCTAAGCGGCTCGACGCTGTTGCGGACATGGGCTTTGATGTCATCTACCTGCCGCCGATCCACCCGATTGGGTTCCAACACCGCAAGGGCCGCAACAACTCGCTGACCCCGGGTCCGCAAGATCCCGGCTCGCCGTGGGCTATCGGCTCCAAGGACGGCGGGCACGACGCCATCCACCCGGAACTCGGATCGTTCGAAGATTTTGACGCCTTCGTAGCCCGCGCCAATGAGCTGGGCCTGGAAGTAGCGCTCGACTTGGCGCTGCAGGCCGCCCCTGACCATCCCTGGGTGAAGACAAACCCGGAATGGTTTACCACCCGTGTGGACGGCAGCATCGCCTACGCGGAAAACCCGCCCAAGAAGTACCAGGACATCTACCCGCTGAATTTCGACAACGATCCCGCCGGGCTGTCCAAGGAAGTCCTGCGGATTGTCTTCCTGTGGGTCAGCCACGGCGTGAAGATCTTCCGTGTGGACAACCCGCACACCAAACCGGTGTGGTTCTGGGAGTGGCTGATCGGCAAGGTCAACAAGAAGTACCCCGACGTCGTTTTCCTCGCCGAGGCGTTCACCCGCCCCGCGATGATGCACGCCCTCGGCCGGGCAGGCTTCCAACAGTCATACACCTACTTCACTTGGCGGAACACGAAGCGCGAACTGGAGTCCTACTTCCACGAGGTCAGCCACGTGTCCCCGGCATATTTCAGACCCAACTTCTTCGTCAACACCCCGGACATCCTCACGGAATACCTCCAGTACGGCGGTCCGGCCGCATTCCGCATCCGTGCCGCCCTGGCTGCCACCGCCAGCCCGCTGTGGGGTGTCTATGCCGGATTCGAACTATACGAGCACGTGGCACGTCCGGGTGCCGAGGAGTATATCGACAACGAGAAATACGAGTTCAAGAACCGCAACTGGGATGCCGCGGCTGCCTCCGGGCACAGTCTGGCCCCCTACATCACACGGCTGAACGCCATTCGAAAGGCCCACCCCGCCTTGGGCGATCTGCAGAACCTGACGCTGCATGACAGCACGGATGACGCCACCATCGTGTTCTCCAAGCACAAGACCCTGCCCGACGGCAGCAAGGACACCTTGATCATCGTGGTCAACGTCGATCCCCACGGCACCAGGGAAAGCACCGTGACCCTGGATCTCTCCGCTCTTTCGCTGGATCCATCCGACTTCACCGCCAACGGACGATTCTGGGTGGATGATTTGGTCAGCGGCGAAAGCTGGGAGTGGGGCGAGTACAACTACGTCCGACTAGACGCCCATGTAGAACCGGCACACATTCTCAACATCCGGAGGTAGCCTTAGTGAGCTTCAATCCGCAGGGCCAGAGCCAGTACTTTACGCCTAAGAACACTTTCGAGTTGAACGCCCCGGGCCTTCAGCATGACCCTCACTGGTATCGGAAGGCGGTTTTCTACGAGGTGCTGGTGAGGGCCTTCGCGGATGCCAATGGTGACGGCTCGGGCGATTTTCACGGCCTGATCGACAAACTGGACTATCTGCAATGGCTCGGGGTGGACTGTTTGTGGCTGCCGCCATTCTTCGATTCGCCCCTGCGCGACGGCGGCTACGACATTTCCGATTACACCTCCGTCCTGGACGAGTTCGGCACCATCAGCGATTTCAAACGGCTCGTGGCCGAGGCCCATGCAAGGGGCGTCCGGGTCATCATCGACCTCCCCCTGAACCACACCTCGGACCAACACCCGTGGTTCCAGGAGTCGCGCAAGAATCCAGATGGTCCTTATGGCGACTTCTACGTGTGGAGTGACACCGACGAAAAGTACCAGGACGCCCGCATCATCTTCGTGGATACGGAAGAGTCGAACTGGACCTTCGATCCGATCCGCAGGCAGTTCTTCTGGCACCGCTTCTTCAGCCACCAACCTGACCTGAACTTCGAAAACCCCAAGGTGATCGAGGCCGTCCACGACGTCGTCCGGTTCTGGCTGGACCAAGGAATTGACGGATTTCGGGCGGATGCCATCCCGTACCTTTTCGAAGAGGAGGGCACGAATTGCGAAAACCTGCCGGCCACCCACGGCTTCCTGCGGGAACTTCGCAAGATGGTGGACGAGAACTACCCCGGCCGCGTGATCATCGCCGAAGCCAACCAACCACCGCACGACGTCGTGGAGTACTTCGGCACCGTGGAAGAACCGGAGTGCCACATGGCTTTCCACTTCCCGATCATGCCGCGCTTGTACTACGCGCTCCGCGACCAGAAAGCCGCGCCGATCATCGAAACCCTGCGCGAGACCCCGGGCATTCCCGCCGGGGCGCAATGGGGCACCTTCCTGCGCAACCATGACGAGCTGACCTTGGAAATGGTCACGGCCGACGAACGTGCCGCCATGCTCGGCTGGTACGCGCCGGACCCCAGGATGCGCGCCAACATCGGAATCCGGCGCAGGCTTGCCTCGCTGCTGGACAACTCCCGCTCCGAGATTGAGCTCATCAATGCGTTGTTGCTGTCCCTCCCCGGCAGTCCTTTCCTCTACTACGGGGATGAAATCGGGATGGGTGACAACATCTGGCTCGACGATCGCGACGCCGTCCGCACGCCGATGCAATGGAACCCGGACCGTAATGCAGGTTTCTCCAACGCCGATCCCGGAAAGCTCTACCTGCCCGTCATCCAGTCGTTGGTCTACAACTACAGCATGGCGAACGTCGAAGCCGAAGCAGCCCATTCCGGGTCGCTCCTGCGTTGGACCCGGCAGATCCTGAGCGTCCGGAAGAACCACGCGGCCTTTGGACTAGGCGAATTCCGGCACGTCCCGGCAGACCACGAGGTGGTGCTCGCCTACATGCGCGATCTCCGCGAAGGCAATCCGGAAGGCGAGGATGCCGAGTCCATCCTGTGCGTTTTCAACCTGTCCCAGCATCCGGTGGCCACCACTTTGGATATCCCCGAATACGCCGGTAGGGGCTTGAGGGATGTGTTCGGCGGTCAGCCATTCCCGGGGATTGGGGCCGACGGCTCCCTGACCCTCACGCTCGGCAGCCACGATTTCTTCTGGCTCCGGGTACGCTCGGCGGGATCCACCGGATCCTCGCCGTACACCCAAGCCATCCCAGTGCTCTCCATCGAAGGCTGATATGAGTCTCTTTGCGCCCGCCACGGTCCTGGCACCCCTGCTCAATGAATGGCTGCCCCGGCAGCGCTGGTTTCCGGTCAAAGCGGGGTCATTCGACCTCGACTTCGTCGGCGCCTTCAGGCTTGTTGACCCCGCCGCGGGTGCGGGCTTGGAGGTCCGGCTACTGTCCATCCGCTACGCAACGGCCGACGGCGGGATGCAGACTGACATCATCCAGGTCCCGCTCAGTTACCGTTATGCTCCGCTGCCGGCTTTGGCCGCTGCCTTAGTGGGCCAGATCAGCGGAACGGTCGACGGCGACAAGCCAGTCTGGGTCTACGACGCGCCCCACGATCCCGCTTTCGTGACTGCTTGGCTGGATCTCATCAGGGAGGAGGCCTCGGTGGAACCCGGAGAGGGGGAGTGCGCAGCGAGCGGCCATTCGGTGCCTGGCAGCCTGCGGCTGCCCACTGCCGATGGATCCGTGCGCGTCTCTTCCGGCGAGCAGTCCAACACTTCGGTGATCGTCGACGACGGCGTGTCCGCGGCGATCGTGAAGATCTTCCGTGTCCTGTCTATAGGTAAGAACCCGGAGGTCGAGGTCGGCGCCGCCTTGACTGCGGCAGGAACCCAGGAAGTGCCATCGACGATCGGCTGGATTACCGGAACATGGGAAGTGCGGACGCCTCTGGGCCGGCACGGCACGGCCTCCGCGGACCTCGCGGTGGCCCACGAGTTCCTCGCGGGCGGGCAGGACGCTTGGCGTCTCGCGGTCAACGCCGCCGCAACCGGCACGGACTTTAGGGCCGAGGCCAGGGAGATGGGCCGGGCGACGGCCACCGTGCACCTGCGTCTTGCGGAGAGCCTTGGGACTGCCGGGGAACGGGTTCCAGGCCAGGACATCGCGCCCGAAGTAGTCCGGCGCGTCCGCCAGTCGTGGGCTGAAGCGGGCACCGCCGTCGGGCCCCATGAGCAGCAGCTCGAGGCCCTCATGTCCCAACTGGAGGGCAAAGAGTCCGGGACACTGCAGCGCGTCCACGGTGACCTTCACTTGGGCCAGATCCTCTTGGTGCCCGGCGCCGCCGGCGCACCGGGCCGGTGGGCGATCCTGGACTTTGAGGGCGAGCCACTGAGGCCGATCGAACACCGTAACATCCCCGACGTTCCCTTGCGCGACGTCGTCGGAATGCTGAGGTCGTTCGACTATGCGGCCGGCGCGGCGGCCCGCGAGAATCCTGGCGCCGTGGTGCCCGACACATGGGTTGATGACTGCGCCGAAGCGTTCCTGGCCGGGTATAGCGACATCACCCCGGGAACGATTGACCGCCGCTCACCGCTGTTTGTGGCATTGTGGCTGGACAAGGCCTTGTACGAGGTGATTTACGAGTTGCGGAACAGGCCGGATTGGTTACCCATTCCGGTCAACGCCTCTCGGCAGCTCCTCGGCAATACGAGCCCCGGCACGGATGCCGCGGCGACATCGGAAGGTAAGGAAATGACAGGCTCAGCACGTACCGAACGGCCCCGGGTCCCGCTGTATGTGGACGCCGCTACCTTGGGCCGGGTGGCCGCTGGTGCGCACCACGCCCCGCACTCGGTGCTGGGTGCACACCTCGACGACCACGGCCACGTCACCATCCGAACCGTCAAGCATCTCGCGGCTTCGGCCACGGTGGTCACCGAAGCCGGTTCCACGCCGATGACCCACGAGAGCGACGGCGTCTGGGTGGCGGTCCTCGAGCCGGTGCAGCCCGGCCACGTGCCGGATTACCGCCTGGAGGTGGTGTACGGCGATTCCGATCCCGTGACCATCAATGATCCCTACCACTACCTCCCGACCGTCGGTGAAGTGGACCTGCACCTCATCGGAGAAGGCCGGCACGAACGGCTCTGGGACACGCTGGGCTCCCACGTCCAGCACTACCGCTCCCCGCTCGGCGATGTAGACGGTGTCTCTTTCGCCGTCTGGGCGCCTAACGCGCAGGCAGTCCGCGTCAAAGGCGACTTCAACTCCTGGGACGGGCGTGAACACGCTTTGCGCTCCCTCGGCTCCTCAGGAGTCTGGGAAGTCTTCATTCCGGGCGTTGTAGCAGGGGCGCGCTACAAATTCGAGCTGCTCACCAAGGCCGGACATTGGGTAGAGAAAGCGGACCCGCTCGCCTTCGGCACCGAAGTACCACCCTTGACCGCTTCACGCGTGGTTGAGTCCAGCTACCGCTTCAAGGACGACGCTTGGATGACTGCGCGTGCCAACAAGGATCCGCACAACTCGCCCATGAGCGTGTACGAAGTCCATCTCGGTTCCTGGCGCCTTGGTCTTGGGTACAAAGAGTTGGCCAAGGACCTCGTGGAATACGTGAAGTGGCTTGGCTTCACCCACGTCGAGTTCATGCCGGTAGCCGAGCACCCCTTTGGTGGTTCGTGGGGCTACCAGGTGACGTCCTATTTTGCTCCGACCTCTCGCTTCGGGCATCCTGATGAGTTCCGATTCCTGGTCGATTCGCTGCACCAAGCGGGCATCGGCGTCCTTTTGGACTGGGTCCCGGCGCACTTCCCGAAGGACGCATGGGCCCTTGCCCGCTTCGACGGCGAACCGCTGTACGAGCACTCCGATCCCCGGCTTGGCGAGCACCCGGACTGGGGCACGCTCATCTTCGACTTCGGACGCACCGAGGTGCGCAACTTTCTGGTCGCGAACGCCTTGTACTGGCTTGAGGAATTCCACATCGATGGGCTTCGGGTGGACGCTGTGGCGTCCATGCTCTACCGGGACTACTCACGCGAGGAAGGAGAATGGTTCCCCAACATCCACGGCGGACGGGAGAACCTGGAAGCCATTTCCTTCCTCCAAGAGGTCAACGCCACGATCTACAAGACCCACCCCGGCGCAGTGACCATTGCCGAGGAATCCACGGCGTTTCCCGGTGTCACCGCGCCCACCAATCATGGTGGCCTGGGATTCGGCCTCAAATGGAACATGGGCTGGATGCACGATTCCCTCAAATACATCTCCGAAAACCCGATCAACCGTCGCTGGCACCACGGTACGTTGACGTTCTCCATGGTCTACGCCTTCACGGAGAACTTCCTGCTGCCCATCAGCCATGATGAGGTAGTGCATGGCAAGGGCTCCATGCTGCGTAAGATGCCCGGTGATCGATGGCAACAGCTCGCGAACCTGAGGGCCTTCCTGGCGTACCAATGGGCCCACCCGGGCAAGCAGCTCATCTTCATGGGCACCGAATTCGGCCAGGAAGCCGAATGGTCCGAGCAGCACGGCCTCGACTGGTTCCTTGCCGACATCCCCTCGCACCGGGGGCTCCAGCTGCTCACCCGCGAGTTGAACACTTTGTACAGCTCGACGCCGGCCTTGCACGTTCGGGACAACGAACCCGGCGGCTTCCAATGGATCAACGGTGCAGACGCAGATCGCAATGTGCTGACATTCATCCGGTGGGACCACGACGGCAATCCCTTGGTATGCGCCGTGAATTTCTCTGGCGGCCCCCACAAGGACTATGTGCTTGGCGTCCCATCTGCCGGGGCATGGCAGGAAGTGCTTAACACTGACGCCGAGGTGTACGGAGGCTCCGATGTGATCAACAGCGGTGAGCTGGTTGCCACCGCGCCTGGAGCGGAAGGACTGCCTGCGGCACTGACTGTCACCTTGCCGCCGCTCGGCGCGTCCTGGTTCACGCCTTTGGCCTAGTTACCCTTGCTTGGCTGAGCTTGGGCCCGGAAGCCGCGGGTTTCCGGGCCCAAGCTTCTTGCGTCCAGGCCCTCGCCCGGACGCAGGAGCTAGGGCGAGGAGCTTTTTGCCTCCCCGGGGAAGTGGTGGTATAGTTAGTACCCGCGCTGCTCCCCAGTGGAGATCGGTGAAGTTGACTAAGTTCCTCGTGAAAATCAAGTCAAGGACGCCGATTTGACTAGGAGGTATGCAGCCGGTAAGTTTGGGAAGTTGCTCCGGAGCGATCTTGGACCGTGTGGTTTGGGTGGTGTCGGGTGTGTCTGTTGTTTGAGAACTCAATAGTGTGCCAAGTTTGTTGATACCGATTTTTTATTGAATTGGTTGATTTTGCCGGGCCTTGTCTGTTTTTGTGGGTGGGGTCTGGTTTTCAGCTGGTTTCAAATTTTGTGCAGCCCTGTCGCCGTTGTTTCCGGTGGTGGTGGTTGTGTCTGTTTTTGTTTTACTTCAACGGAGAGTTTGATCCTGGCTCAGGATGAACGCTGGCGGCGTGCTTAACACATGCAAGTCGAACGATGATCTCCAGCTTGCTGGGGGGATTAGTGGCGAACGGGTGAGTAACACGTGAGTAACCTGCCCTTGACTCTGGGATAAGCCTGGGAAACTGGGTCTAATACCGGATATGACCGCTCCGCGCATGTGGTGGTGGTGGAAAGCTTTTGCGGTTTTGGATGGACTCGCGGCCTATCAGCTTGTTGGTGGGGTAATGGCCTACCAAGGCGACGACGGGTAGCCGGCCTGAGAGGGTGACCGGCCACACTGGGACTGAGACACGGCCCAGACTCCTACGGGAGGCAGCAGTGGGGAATATTGCACAATGGGCGAAAGCCTGATGCAGCGACGCCGCGTGAGGGATGACGGCCTTCGGGTTGTAAACCTCTTTCAGTAGGGAAGAAGCGTAAGTGACGGTACCTGCAGAAGAAGCGCCGGCTAACTACGTGCCAGCAGCCGCGGTAATACGTAGGGCGCAAGCGTTATCCGGAATTATTGGGCGTAAAGAGCTCGTAGGCGGTTTGTCGCGTCTGCTGTGAAAGACCGGGGCTCAACTCCGGTTCTGCAGTGGGTACGGGCAGACTAGAGTGATGTAGGGGAGACTGGAATTCCTGGTGTAGCGGTGAAATGCGCAGATATCAGGAGGAACACCGATGGCGAAGGCAGGTCTCTGGGCATTAACTGACGCTGAGGAGCGAAAGCATGGGGAGCGAACAGGATTAGATACCCTGGTAGTCCATGCCGTAAACGTTGGGCACTAGGTGTGGGGGACATTCCACGTTTTCCGCGCCGTAGCTAACGCATTAAGTGCCCCGCCTGGGGAGTACGGCCGCAAGGCTAAAACTCAAAGGAATTGACGGGGGCCCGCACAAGCGGCGGAGCATGCGGATTAATTCGATGCAACGCGAAGAACCTTACCAAGGCTTGACATGGACTAGTAAAGCGCAGAGATGCGTTCCCCTCTTGAGGCTGGTTCACAGGTGGTGCATGGTTGTCGTCAGCTCGTGTCGTGAGATGTTGGGTTAAGTCCCGCAACGAGCGCAACCCTCGTTCTATGTTGCCAGCGCGTGATGGCGGGGACTCATAGGAGACTGCCGGGGTCAACTCGGAGGAAGGTGGGGACGACGTCAAATCATCATGCCCCTTATGTCTTGGGCTTCACGCATGCTACAATGGCCGGTACAAAGGGTTGCGATACTGTGAGGTGGAGCTAATCCCAAAAAGCCGGTCTCAGTTCGGATTGGGGTCTGCAACTCGACCCCATGAAGTCGGAGTCGCTAGTAATCGCAGATCAGCAACGCTGCGGTGAATACGTTCCCGGGCCTTGTACACACCGCCCGTCAAGTCACGAAAGTTGGTAACACCCGAAGCCGGTGGCCTAACCCCTTTGTGGGAGGGAGCTGTCGAAGGTGGGACCGGCGATTGGGACTAAGTCGTAACAAGGTAGCCGTACCGGAAGGTGCGGCTGGATCACCTCCTTTCTAAGGAGCACCATTATTGCCCCTGTGCTGTCTGCATGGATGGTTCGGGGGTGTGTGGAAGCAAAGCCCATTGCGCAGGCGTTCGTTCTGCGGTGGGTGCTCATGGGTGGAATTTCAGCAGATAGCGGCCGGTGTTTTTTCTGTGCTTAGTACGGTTGTTCCTCGTTTTGCGGGGGGTGGTCTGGAAGGGTGCGGGGAGGGTGTTGGTGTTCGTGTTTGGCACACTGTTGGGTCCTGAGGCAACAGGGCCGGGAGGGGTTGGGTGGCCTGTGAGGGTTGTCTGGTTTGTTCCGGGTTTGTTTGTTTCTGGTTTCCTGGCTGCATGGTTCGTGCGTGTGGTTTCCTGTTCCTGTTGTGGGGGTGGGGGGCTGGTGCGGGGTGTGTGGTACGGGGTTGTTGTTTGAGAACTACATAGTGGACGCGAGCATCTAGGCGCGCGGCAGGCATTTTGGTGTTTGTTTGCGTGTCTTACAGCAATTTCTTTTTTATGAACCCGGCCATTTCGGTGGTTTGGTTCTTTCGAGAGTTTTTGATCTTTGTGTGGTCAAGTTTTTAAGGGCACACGGTGGATGCCTTGGCATTAGGAGCCGAAGAAGGACGTAGGAATCTGCGATAAGCCTGGGGGAGTCGATAACCGGACTGTGATCCCAGGATGTCCGAATGGGGAAACCCCGCCAGGGGCGTTTAGGCGTGATCTGGTGACCCGCATCTGAACACATAGGGTGTGTGGAGGGAACGCGGGGAAGTGAAACATCTCAGTACCCGCAGGAAGAGAAAACAAGAGTGATTCCGTTAGTAGTGGCGAGCGAACGCGGATGAGGCCAAACCGTTCCATGTGTGATAGCCGGCGGGCGTTGCATGGGCGGGGTTGTGGGACTTTCCGTACTGGTTCTGCCGGACCGGTGGGGTGTGGGTGCAGGCATAGGTGAACGGTCTTGAAAGGCCGGCCGGAGAGGGTGTTAGCCCCGTAACCGTAATGTTGTGTACCGCCTGGAGAGGATCCCAAGTAGCACGGGGCCCGAGAAATCCCGTGTGAATCTGTCAGGACCACCTGATAAGCCTAAATACTTCCTAATGACCGATAGCGGACCAGTACCGTGAGGGAAAGGTGAAAAGTACCCCGGGAGGGGAGTGAAACAGTACCTGAAACCGTGTGCTTACAATCCGTCGGAGCAGCCTTGTAGTTGTGACGGCGTGCCTTTTGAAGAATGAGCCTGCGAGTTAGTGTTACGTCGCGAGGTTAACCCGTGTGGGGTAGCCGTAGCGAAAGCGAGTCTGAATAGGGCGAGTTAGTGGCGTGATCTAGACCCGAAGCGGAGTGATCTACCCATGGCCAGGTTGAAGCGACGGTAAGACGTCGTGGAGGACCGAACCCACTTCAGTTGAAAATGGAGGGGATGAGCTGTGGGTAGGGGTGAAAGGCCAATCAAACTCCGTGATAGCTGGTTCTCCCCGAAATGCATTTAGGTGCAGCGTTGCGTGTTTCTTGCCGGAGGTAGAGCTACTGGATGGCCGATGGGCCCTACAAGGTTACTGACGTCAGCCAAACTCCGAATGCCGGTAAGTGAGAGCGCAGCAGTGAGACTGTGGGGGATAAGCTTCATAGTCGAGAGGGAAACAGCCCAGACCACCAACTAAGGCCCCTAAGCGTGTGCTAAGTGGGAAAGGATGTGGAGTTGCGAAGACAACCAGGAGGTTGGCTTAGAAGCAGCCATCCTTGAAAGAGTGCGTAATAGCTCACTGGTCAAGTGATTCCGCGCCGACAATGTAGCGGGGCTCAAGTACACCGCCGAAGTTGTGGATTTCAGATAGTAGACAAGCCTTCGTGGTTCAGTCGTCTGGAGTGGTAGGGG
>NZ_KI912155.1:1685309-1685578 GCF_000517125.1 Arthrobacter sp. MA-N2
GATGGTACTGCACCCGGGAGGGTGTGGGAGAGTAGGACACCGCCGGACAACCATTAACGTTCAGGCCCCGACACACATGTCGGGGCCTGAACCATTTAAACCACCCCCCCACCACACCCACCAACCCGCGGGCCCAAACCCTCCATCACGTATCGGGGCTCTCCGTGGTTCGTGGTGAAACGGATTCCGTGTCTTGAGAGCTGAAGGGCTCGTAGCCCTGCTGTGATGGATGTTCTCTACGCATTCATCAAGAGTCAGGAGCTACGAGC
>NZ_KI912155.1:1685678-1686599 GCF_000517125.1 Arthrobacter sp. MA-N2
GCAGGTCGTCGCGATCGACCCGTCAGCGGCTTTCCGCAAGGCACTGCGGATGTGGCTCCCGCGCACAGCAATCTCGGTCGACGCGTTCCATTTGGTCAAGCTCGGCAACGACATGCTCACCGAAGTCCGGCAACGACTCACCCACCAGGTCCACGGCCGGCGGGGACGCTCCATCGATCCGGTCTGGGCCAACCGACGGCTGCTCTTGCGCGGCGCCGACACGCTCTCGGACCGGGCACGGAAAAGACTCAGCACCGTGTTCGCCACCGACGACGCCACCGGGAAGCTGCAGACTGCGTGGTTGGTCAAAGAACAGCTCCGGACGCTGCTCGCCACCGGGTCTCTTGCCGACGCGGCCGCGGCGAAAGACCACCTGAAGGAACTGGTCGAACGAGCCGCGCAGCCGGAAACGAACCGGCTCTGGCGCACGATCTGCCGGTGGTGGAAAGAAATCGAAGTCCTCATTGTCACCGGTGCGACCACCGCGAAAGTAGAAGCCAACAACACAGCCATCAAACACATCAAACGGACAGGCCGGGGATTCACCAACGCACGCAACTACAAAACGCGTATCCTGTTGCGCAGTGCCGCCAAAACAGCGGCATGAACATCCATCACGGCAGAACAATCACCACGAACCGTGAAGAGCCCGTATCGGGCGCTTCACCCCAACCCTCCATCACCTATACGTGAGCGGGCGTCCGGCCCTAACGCGGCATAGGTGAGCGGGCGTCGGCCCGGACCGCGGTATAGGTGAGCGGGCGTCGGCCCGAACCGCGCATACGTGAGCGGGCGTCCGGCCGGACCGCGCATACGTGAGCGTGCCCCTATGTTTTTTGTCAAGCTGCTGTGGGTGTTCGTGCTTGGTAGAGGGTTCCGTCTCGGAGCATGGCGTAGAGGGTGTCGCAGCGGCGTCTGGCG
>NZ_KI912155.1:1686699-1711154 GCF_000517125.1 Arthrobacter sp. MA-N2
CCAGTGCCGGCCCGTCAGCGGTGTCAGGGCCCGGCATCCACGTTACGCACGACGATCCCAAACTGTCCTGCCCCTATTAGCGGTCTCCCTGGCACCTGCCAAGCCCCGGTGACAACACGCTCAGGATCATGCATCGACAGAGCGTCACAATCATGCCGGGACGGCAGGCCAACACACCCATATCCTGCACCAGGAAAGGGCTACGAAAAAGGTAACGGGCGTCGGCGCGGACCGCGGCATAGGTGAGCGGGCGTCGGCCCGGACCGCGCATACGTGAGCGGGCGTCGGCCCGGAACCCAACCCTCCCTCACCAATCCACCGGTTGCCAACAACCCCCGATCACGTATCGGGCGTTTCACCCAAACCCTCCATCACGTACAAGTGAGCCGGCGTCGGGCCCGGAACCGCGCATACGTCAGCCGGCGTCCGGCCCGGGACCGCGCATATGTGAGCGGGCGTCCGGCCGGGACCGCGCATAGGTGAGCGGGCTTCGGGACCGGCGGCGAGTGCTTTGCTGGGCGGTAAAGTTGGTGCACATGGAGAGCCTTTTCAGTCATCTTGCGCCGGATCCCGAACCTCAGCCAGAGGAGCCCGGTGAGCTGGACGCGGTAGTCTGCACCGTCGTCGTGCCTTCACCGGTGGCGCACGCCTTCATGGGCTTTACCGATCACCCGCATCTGTGGTGGCCCATGGAAGACCACAGCGTTTACGGGGTGGGCTCGCACGTCGAGTTTGAGGAGAACCTCATCCTGGAGACGGCTGACGACGGCCGTACGGCGGTATGGGCGACGATTGACGATTGGCAGCCACCGTTGTCGTTCCACGCGAGCTGGTATCCGGGTAGTACTGCGATGTGGTCCACCGAGGTTCGTGTGGCGTTCCGGGCCGTGGATGGCGGCACAGAGGTGCGCCTGGTCCATGACGGTTGGGAAGGCGCCGAAGAGCCGGCCAAAGCCCGGGCGGACTACGCGGCCGATTGGCCGGGCGTCCTGGAGCGCTATGCGCGGTTCATGGGCGGCGGAAGTGAATAGAATCCGCCGGCTCCTCGCGGATGATTGGCGGTTGCTTCGCGAGGTGCGGCTGGAAATGCTTTCGGACACTCCGATGGCCTACGTGGAGAGCCTCGCCGCCGCCCGTCGCCAAACGGACGCACAATGGCAGGAACGCGCAGCCACGATGTCGGGTGACTCGAGCATCACCTTGGTGGCCGACGACGGTAGTGACGGTAGCCGAATTACCGGACTGATGCGCGTGGTCGTGAAGCAGCCACAGGAGCCCTCCCAAGCGCTGCAAGCCATGCTCATCAGCGTTTACGTTGCACCCGAGTACCGAGGGTTGGGCTTGGCTGCGCGATTGCTTGATGAAGCGTGTGCCGTAGCAGGTGCTGAGCTTGGTGCCGCAATGATCGAGCTGGGCGTCCACGAGGAGAATGCCCGTGCCAGGGCCTTCTATTCCCGGCACGGTTTTGAAGACACTGGGGGCAGCCGGCCCTATCCGCAAGATAAAACCAAACGGGAAGTCATCATGGCCCGCCGCCTTCAGCCAGAAACCAAGAGCATCAGCGAATTCATGGCCGAGCTGGTCGCTGCGCTAACTCCGGGGCAAGTCGCGGTTGACGAACCCATGCGCACCGCCTATGCCGCGGACCAGGGGCCCGTCCTGGACCTGCAGCTGCCCTTGGCTGTGGTGTTTGCCGAATCCGTTGAAGACGTCCAGCACGTGGTTCTTAGCTGCGCGAAGCACAAGGTGCCGATTGTTGCCCGCGGCGCTGGAACCGGTGTCTCCGGTGGCGCCCACGCCAGCGCGGGGTGCATCGTGCTCAGTTTGGAACGCATGAACCGCATTCTGCAGCTCAACGCGGACGACGAGACCGCCGTCGTCGAACCTGGCGTGGTGAACGCCGATCTGAACGCTGCGGCGGCCGAACATGGCCTGATGTATGCGCCGGACCCGGCGAGCTACAAAATGTCCACGATTGGTGGCAATGTGGCCACGAACGCTGGCGGCTTACGCTGCGCCAAATATGGTGTGACGAGGGACTCGGTGTTGGCGCTCGACGTCGTCCTGGCCGACGGATCGCTCATCCACACCGGACACCAGACCTTCAAAGGCGTGGCAGGCTATGACCTCACATCTCTTTTGGTGGGCTCCGAGGGTACGTTGGGGATCGTCGTGCGCGTGACGGTGCGCTTGCGTTATCTTCCCCGGGACGTGCAGACCGTGGCGGCCTTCTATCCGGATTTCCGGGCTGCCGCCGCAGGCGTCCTGGCGGTTGGCAAAGCGCGCGTCCAGCCTGCCATTATGGAAATGCTCGACGCCGGGACGCTCGCGCAACTCGACGAGCTGTATGGTTCCGATCTGGGTGAACGTGGGCAGGCCTTGCTGTTGGTCCAGACGGACGGATTCGGGGCCGCGGCGGAGGCTGCGTTGGTCCGGGAAGTCTTGGTGGCCGGCGGTGCCACGGTGATGGCGGAAGCGAATGCTGAAGCCGAGCGCCTGGTCGAGATGCGGCGTTCGAGCCGCGGCGACGAAGTAGACAACGAATACCGGGTGGGTGAGGATGTCGCCGTCCCGAGGTCCCGACTCGTGGACTATGTGGCCGCGCTCGAAGCCATGGCCGCGACCCGCAACGTCCAGCTCAAGGTGGTGGCCCATGCCGGCGACGGCAATCTGCACCCCACCTTCTGGGTGGATCGTGTGGATATGGAGGTGGACGCGGACGCGATGGCCCGCCTGAACATGGCCTTGGACGACTCCATCGACGCTGCGCTGGAGATGGGTGGAACCATCACAGGCGAGCACGGGGTTGGGCAGTACAAGCTGCGATGGCTGGGCCTGGAGCAGCCCGGGCCCGTCCGAGAATTGCAGCACCGCATCAAGGAGCTTTTCGACCCAGCCGGGATCTTCAACCCGGGTAAAGCCATTTAGGCTTCTGGTACAAAAACGAGCCACCGTTGCACTGATCCTTGTCTCAGTCCGGCCTCGGGCTGGACCCGGCCGCTGCAGCAAGGATTTGGGCCATTCCGGCGCCACGGACGGCGTCGCACGCCTCGCTAGTCGTCAGAATCCGGATATTCGTCCTGTTCGTACCGGGATTCTTCGGTTTCCACTTCCAGGATCTTCAGCATTGCCGTGTCCGGATTGAGCATGATGGCTGCCTCGTCACGCCGGTGGCGCAGCACGGTGTCCAGGTAGGACTGCACCGCTTCCGCCAAGGGAATGTGGCGGTCCTGCTTCTGGCTCATATACCAGCGGTGCTCGAGGACTTCGTGGACCACTTCCGCCGGCTCAAGCTTTCCTGCAAGGTCCCGGGGGATGGACCGGACAATGGGCTCGAAGATTTGGCTGACCCAAGTGTGTGCATTGATCTCTTCGTCGAGGCCCGGGTTGTTGTCCGCCCGGAACGAATCCATGTCGTTGAGCAGCCGGCGGGCTTGGTTCTCCTGGGCGTCCAGACCTGTGAGGCGAAGCAATCGACGTTGGTGGTGGCCGGCGTCGACCACCTTGGGCTGAAGCTGGATGGTGGAGCCGTCAGCGGTGGTCTTGATGGCATATTCCTCGACGTCGAAGCCGAGTTCGTTGAGGCGGCGGATGCGCGCGCCCACGCGCCACCGTTCGCCCAGCTCGAACGACTCCTTTTCCGTGAGTTCGGCCCACAGCCGATGGTACGAGTCCATAATGAGCTCCGACGTGGCTACCGGGTCCACCTTCTCTTCGATCAGGCCGCCTTCAAGCAAGTCCATGAGTTCTCCGGCGATGTTGACCCGGGCGATCTCGAGATCGTATTCGCGCTGGCCCACGGAAAGATCGGGGTACAGCTCACCCGTCTCGGCGTCCACCAAGTATGCGGCGAAGGCTCCGGCGTCGCGACGGAAAAGGGTATTCGACAACGAAACATCGCCCCAGTAGAAACCGATCAGGTGCAGGCGAACCAGCAGCAGGGCTTGGGCGTCAATGAGCCTTGTCAGGGTGTCCCGGCGCAGCATCTGTGAGAAGAGCGCACGGTACGGCATGGAGAATTTGAGGTGCCGGGTGACCAGCACGGGGTTCAGCGGCTTGCCGTCAACGGTGGTGCGGCCGGTGATGACCGCCACGGGCTCGACGCAGGGTACATCCATCCGGGCCAGCTTGCGGAGCATGTGGTACTCGTGCCGGGCAACGTGCTCGGACGTTTCCTTGATGGCGATGACGGAACCGGCCAGGTGCGCGAAACGCACGATGTGCCTGGAAATGCCGCGGGGCAGGGCAGCCAGGTTGGCGGCAGGCCAGTCCTCGAGTGCGATGTGCCAAGGCAGATCCAGCAGTTCCGGATCCGCGGCCGCGGCCGTGATGTTGAGTGAACCGATGACGCTCGCGGGCGGGGCCGTGTCATTGGCGCTGGCGGACTCGGTACGCGGAAGTTTACCGATCTGCGTGTAGTCGGTGGGTTCGTCATGCCACTTGGCACCGCTTTGCTCGGTCATGGGTCAATTCTTCCGTATGGAGATGGGGTTAACGACGACGGCGGCCCGTCCACTGGGATGGGCCGCCGTCGGTTGCGGTGCTAGTCGCCCAGGCGCAGGCCCGTCTTGGTGTCGAAGAGGTGCACATGGCCCGACTGCGGACGAACGAAGATGGACTCACCCTTCATCGGAGGACGGCGGCCGTCGACGCGGGCCACGATGTCGTGGCTCTTGCCATCAAGCGTGGTGTGGCCGTAGACGTAGGCGTCGGCGCCGAGCTCTTCGACGACGTCAACCTCAACTTCGAGGCCTTCGCCGGCACCGACAGTCTCGAGGTCTTCCGGACGGGAACCGAGCGTGACGGTCTTGCCAGTGGCGTCCTCGAGGACGTCGTGCTGGACCGGGTACACCGTACCGCCGAACTGGACGCCGCCGTCGACGACGGGCAGTTCCAGCAGGTTCATGGCGGGGGAGCCGATGAAGCCGGCCACGAAGACGTTCTTCGGGCGGTCGTACAGGTTGCGGGGGGTGTCCACCTGCTGCAGCAGGCCGTCCTTGAGGACGGCAACGCGGTCACCCATGGTCATGGCCTCGACCTGATCGTGGGTCACGTAGACCGTGGTGACGCCGAGGCGGCGGGTCAGGGATGCGATCTGGGTACGCGTCTGGACGCGGAGCTTGGCGTCCAGATTGGAAAGCGGCTCATCCATGAGGAAGACCTGCGGGTTACGGACGATTGCCCGGCCCATGGCAACGCGCTGGCGCTGACCACCGGAGAGTGCCTTCGGCTTGCGGTCCAGGTACTGCTCGAGGTCAAGAAGCTTGGCGGCTTCGCGGACACGCTCGGCACGCTCTTCCTTGGAGACGCCGGCGATCTTGAGTGCGAAGCCCATGTTGTCCGCGACCGTCATGTGCGGGTACAGGGCGTAGTTCTGGAAGACCATGGCGATGTCGCGGTCCTTCGGCGGGACGTCCGTGACGTCGCGGTCACCGATCAGAATGCGGCCGGAGTTCACATCCTCAAGACCTGCAAGCATGCGCAGGGAGGTGGACTTACCGCAACCGGAGGGTCCAACGAGGACCAGGAATTCGCCATCGGCGATGTCGATGTTGAGCTTATCGACGGCGGGCTTATCTGTGCCCGGGTACAGACGCGTAGCGTTATCAAAAGTAACTGTTGCCACAGTTATCAATCCCTTCACCGGCAGGTACGTGCCGGACGATCCGTAGTGAATGGTTCATGTTTATTCAGTTGGACCCCCTGCCCTGAGCCGGAGCCCAGGCAGGCGAGTTTCGTGTGACACCGCACGGTAACTGTGCGCCACATCACAACCAAGAGTATGGCAGTAGTTTCCGGTATTCGCGCAAATGTTACGCATGTCACATGTGAGATGTGTCTCCCGCGACTTCGCGACGGCGCTCGCGAAGGACCGTTTCCAGCAGTTCCGCCACATAGAGAGGGGCTTCCACTCGGAATTCGGCCTGGGTGAAATCAAGCCCGACCTTCACCCCCACGTCCCCGGGACCCAACCTGGCAATCGCGTCTTCATCCGTCACATCGTCGCCCGCAAACAGAATCCCGGTAGCGGCAGTCGCCTGGCGCAAGAACTCCACGGCCTCGCCTTTCGACGAATGCACCACAGACGTCTCAAGAACGCGCTTGCCGTTCTTGAGGAAGACTCCCGGCCGGCCTTCAAGGACCGTCCGGGCTGCGGCGACGGCGTCCTCCGCCACATCATCGGCGGCGAGTCGCGTATGGAGCACGACGCCGGCAGGCTTGTCTTCGAGGACCGTACCCGGAGCTTCGTCCGAGATTCCGGCCAGGACCCCGCGGACTTCGGCGAGGAGCTCCCGTTGGGCGTCGTCGAGTTGGAGCTTCGCCGAACCGGGACCCATCCAGGCCTCAGCGCCGTGGCTGCCGATCAGCAGCGTGTCCTCAGGCGGCGAGGCAACCGCGCGCAGACTGGCCAATGCCCGCCCCGAGATGAGCGCCGTCGTCGTCCTCGGAAGTTTGGCGAGTTCAACAAGAGCTGCGGCTGAGCGCTGGAGCGGACGGGCGTCGTCGGCGTGGTCCACCAGAGGCGAGATGGTTCCATCAAAATCCATCGCCACCAAGAGATGATCAGTTCCCGCGATCCGCCGGACGGCGTCGAGCAGCTCCGGCGAGAGGCTCAGCGGGGGAGTGGCTGGTTCAGGAGTCATCGCGCACCACAGTTTCTGCCAAGGCCGAGAGGAAGTCAGCGGACCAATGATCGACGTCGTGATCGAGGATTTGCTTGCGCATGGACCTCATCCGGCGGCGGGATTCGTTCGGAGACAGGTTCACGGCCCTCATGATGGTGCTCTTGAGTCCGTCGATGTCGTGCGGATTCATGAGGAGCGCTTGCTTGAGTTGGTCGGCCGCGCCCGTGAACTCACTAAGGACCAGGGCGCCTGTGTTGTTGGTCCGGGCGGTGACATACTCCTTGGCCACCAGGTTCATGCCGTCGCGCAACGCCGTCACCAGCATGACGTCGGCCGCAAGGTAGAGGGCCACCATCTCCTCAACCGGGTAGCTGTGGTGGAGGTAACGCACCGCGGTGTTCTGCATCGTGTCGTAGGTGCCGTTGATGTGGCCCACCGTGCCTTCAATTTCCTCACGGAGCAGCCGGTACTGCCGCACACGCTCGCGACTCGGGCTCGCCACCTGAATCAGGGTGGCGTCCTCCACGGTGAGCCGGCCTTCCTTGAGGAGCTCCTCAAAAGCCTTCAAGCGATGGGGGATGCCCTTCGTGTAGTCCAGCCGGTCCACGCCCAGGAGAATGGTCTTGGGGTTGCCGAGATCCTGGCGGATCTGGCGGGCGCGTTCGATGATGTCCGGACGCTCGGCGAGTCCGCTGATCTGATCCACCGCGATGGAGATCGGGAAGGACTGGGCGCGGGCATAGTGGGTGATCCGGCCGTCCGGCCCCTTGACGTGGATCTGCTGCTGCTTGACGCTGGCGCCGAGGAAACGCCGTGCCGAGCGCATGAAGTTCGCCGCGTCACTGGGGCGCTGGAAGCCCACCAAGTCAGCGCCGAGCAAGCCTTCGATGATGGCCTGGCGCCACGGCAGCTGGGCAAAGATCTCCGGCGGCGGAAACGGAATATGGTTGAAGAATCCGATCCTTAGATCCGGGCGCGCCTGGCGGAGCATGCTGGGCACGAGCTGGAGCTGGTAGTCCTGCACCCACACGGTGGCTCCCTGGGCCGCATGCTCAATGACGGCATCGGCGAACCGCCGGTTGACCCGGCGATAACTATCCCACCAGGTGCGGTGGAATTCAGGTGGGGCAATGACGTCGTGGTAAAGCGGCCAGAGAGTCGCGTTCGAAAAGCCTTCGTAATACAGCTCAACATCGGTGGTGCTGAGTTCCACGGGAACCAGATCCATGCCGTCATGGCTGAAGGGCTCCAAAGCCTCGTCCGGGGCGCCGTGCCAGCCCACCCACGCGCCGTCGGTCTTGGTCATCATCGGTGCGAGGGCCGTCACCAGTCCCCCGGGAGAACGACGCCAACCGTCCGCACTGTTTTCCCCGTCCTCGGAGGGGTAGCGATCCACCGGAAGGCGGTTGGACACCACCATGAAATCGTGTTTCCGGGCCTGTGGAGCCTGTTTGCCTTCGGACGCGGTGTCGATTTTTTCACTTGCCGGTTCTTGCATTGCTGCCCCCTGGGGTTACTTGTGACTCACCTTCCACCCTACCGGCGGGAATCATCAAGGACACTTGCCAGTTCCTCCGGCTGGAGTCGGCGACTGCAGCCCGTCTTGTCGGTCTTCTCCCGTAAACTGGCCTGGTTGCCATAGCTAGACCTACGCCGCCGATTAAGCACGAGGAACTGATGAGCCCCGCAAACGAACCACGCCTGTCCAAGGCAGAACGCACCGCCCAGGCCCGCGAAAAGGCCCGCGCGATCCGTGAAGCCCAGCTGAAGAAAGACAAGCGCAATAAGCTGCTGATCGGCTGGGGCATTGTGGTTGCCGTCGTGGCCATCCTCGCCGTCATTGCCCTGGTGGTCACCCAGAACATCGCGAACAACGCTCCGATTGCGGACCAGGGCCCGACGCCGGCCAACGCCAACGTGCACGGCGGCGTGACGCTGCTGAAGGGCACCGACGTGGCGAAGTCGGCCGCTGCCACCGTGAGCCTGGCGTCCCTGCCGTCAGCCCCGGCCACGGCGCCCGCCGTCGTGACCGCCCCCGGCGCTGAAGCTGAGTCCGGAAAGCCGGTCAAGGTTGTGGCCTACATCGACTTCATCTGCCCCATTTGCAAGAACTTCGAGACCACCTACAACACTCAGCTGACACAGCTACGCAACGACGGCAAGATCACCTTGGAGTACCGTCCGATCGGCTTCCTGGACGCCAGCTCCACCACCAACTACTCCTCGCGTGCCGCCAACGCCGCAGCGTGCGTGGCCAACACGTCGCCGGACAAGTACTCGGCACTCATCGACATGTTGTACGCGCGCCAGCCTGCTGAGGGCAGCGCAGGTATTTCGGACAACGACCTCAAGAAATTGGCCACCGATGCGGGATCAGCGAACATCGACTCTTGCATCGACAACAAGACGTACAGACCATTCGTCAAGGTGGTCACCAAGGAAGCCTCGATCATCGGAGTCACCGGTACGCCCTCGGTCTTCGTCGACGGCCAGCAGTGGGACAACAAGACGGACTTCACCACAGTTCTGAACGCAGCTATCGCCGCGAAGAAGTAGTTCTCCCTTGGGGATTTCCCGCCGGTGGCGGAGGGTGCTTGCCGTCGTATGACGGCAGTGCCGCTCCGCCGGGTGGGCTGGGGTGTTTGGGGCGGTGTTGGGTGGTTGCCCGCGGGCCGTGGGTGTTGCGTGGTGCCGCCCCGACTGGCGGTGTTAGATCGGCGCCGCGCCGACTGGCGGTGTTAGGTGAGCGCCGCGCCGACTGGCGCCCGCGGAATTTCCGTGGGCGGGAGGTCTTGGGCTACCCTTATCTAGCGCTTGCGCGCACCAGCTCCGGTCCGCCGGGGCACCCAGCTCCGGTCCGCCGGGGCGCGCCTCCTTAGCTCAGTTGGCCAGAGCACCGCTCTTGTAAAGCGGGGGTCGTCGGTTCGAATCCGACAGGGGGCTCCGATTGTGGCTTTGAGTTGCGGATTTAGTCGGGCGGGACTGGCGTTTTTGCAGCCTGACTTCTCGGGATGCAGATTCCTCGAACGGGAGCGATGCTCACAGGGTCGTGGCACAGTTCAATTTGAACATTGACGACAACGCAGCCCCGCAAGTGCGGCCCGGAGTCGGGTTAGCTGCGTCGGTAGCTCGCAGCAAGAACTCCCGCCTCCCAGCGAAACAGGCCTGGATCGCCTCCCGCCATGGTGCCAAGTGCCCAGATCGGCCGCGCTTTCAATCCTCGTCGGCAACTACATGTTGGAATGCAATGAGCCCGACCGCGATCTCGGATCCAACTGGCTGCAACACCGGCGCGACGAGGCCCATACCCGACGGCTGGTAGCGAAGCTCGAACATCTTGGTCGCACCGTCGTCATCGACCCGACTGCCTGATTTCCAGACCCGCCTATTGTCCGGAGCGATACCTCCGGTGTGGTCGCCTATACCCTGCTCGGGCTATTCACGGGTCTGTGCCGTTGCAGGGTCACCGAGCACGCTCACCGGTCAGCACCTGAATGGCGGCCCGGTTTCTGCACCGACGGTTTTTTCCATTATCAGGGCTCCTTCGAGAGGGTGGTCATCACCCCGAACCCGGTCATCCATTCCTGCACCGGCCAGTACCACCGGTTCGTGACGGTGGAGTCTCCGGCCGCTGCGGCCTAGGAGGCAGCCCGACGGCGTTGATGAGGATCGGCGCCATCGGGTTCTTGTAGCCCGTACCAAGAAGGAACTCCAGCTGCTGGGAAACCCCGTGGACGGCAGCGGACCGGGATCGGTGCCCCCAGCCCGATGGCCTTGAAGATGCCGATATGTGCCAAGCTTGGCGCGATTACCTCGTCCGAAGATAAACAATGCTGAAGATCCAGTTGGGGTATCGCGTCTAGGGTGCAAGGAAGCCGGTTGCATGAAGCACGCTGTCCAGCCAAGGTACGCGGTCGGCAAAGCGCTTGACCTTGCCCGGCGCTGTCCAGCGGTATGAATCATGCTCCCAGTCGATTTCGAGCCGGCGCTGGGATGTGACGGCGGTGAAGGTGTGGACAAGCCACGGCTTCCCGTCATCGTCATGAATCACCAGGACAGGCCCAGATCGGAAGTCGAGCAAGTTTGTTGCGAGTATGCCCGTTTCCTCGAAGAGCTCCTCGAGAGCCTGTTGCCGGGGCGTCGCTCCGCGTTCGAGGTACCCGGAGATGCAATGCCACAGACCTCGGTCGTGGCCGAGAAGCTGGCTCCGCTTCAACATGGCGATCTGTCCCCGACACTCGATGACAATCGCTACCACGGCGTGCGATGAGGGAATTGTTGACGTCTGCACCGGAGCTACGCCGAAGCCCAGTGATGCGTTTTCGATGCACATGATCCATCCTTCGCGTGCCCGTATCCCGAAAGATCGTTGGTTGGCTGAAAGTCGATTCGAGTCAACGGCGAGGGACGTGACTGGCATTTGTTCGTCGTTGTAGCCGGTTCCCGTTGCAGGATGTCGGCGTATCGGTGGTGTGATGGGGCCGAGGCTGCCCGAGATGATCTGGCTGCGATCTCGGGTGGCCTCGGCCTCATAGGCGTTCATGACAAAGACCTTGTGGCTCCTATCTGGTCTCCGTGGCAGGACCGGGCAGATTGGCGTCGCTCCGACCCGTGACGTCGCAGCGGGACCGTGCCCGCGGCGACGTCACTCGGTCCCCGGAGACCGAACTGATCAGCGGACGAGCGGCCTCCCGAGGGGCAGTCCACGGCCACCGGTCTGGCTCCACATCACGTCGATGTAGAAATAGATGGCCACTGCAACAAAAGCGAAGGTAAACCAACCTCCAAGGTTGATCATGCCGGCGTTGCCTTGCACGGTGCCGATGAGGAGCAGGACGAGGGCGATGTCGACGAACACGAGCATGAGGGCGTTACCCCAGGGCAGACGCAACGTCACAAGTGTGAGCATCACGAAAATGACCAGCCAGCATGTCAGCCAGAGTGTTTGAGCGTTCACCACCTGATTCGAGGGAATGCCAAGCCATCCATTGATGAGTCCGAGCGACAGCGTGCCATAAGTGGCAAAGAAACCGAAGAACAACACGAAGATGCCAGCTGATACGTTCTGCCCGAGCGCACAGGCCCAGACGGCTGCCAGCAGCAGGCCAACGGCAGAGGCCGCGATCACTGTGGGTAATGCAGCGGCAGCTGCGCCGGCGGGCACAAACCCGGTGTTGACCAGACCCAGACCAAATGCTCCGGCGATCGCCATAGGGAGTCCGACTATACCGGGCGCGCCCTCCAGCGGGCCGCTTAACGGAGCCGATGGGGCTGCGGGCGCTTCGGCGGCAAGGGGCGGGTTGTCGATAAGAGAGGTGCTGGACATGGCAGAGGAACTCCTATGGCTGTAGTTAAATGTGCGAGATTCGGACCAGGCGGTTGGGTAGCGCTGACGGGTCTGGGCGGGTGTTGGCCCTGAGCAAGGCCGCGGGACGCCACCAGAGACGGGGGGTTAGATGATGGCGGCGCGCAGTGCCTTGGCTGCCAGGGCCGGGTCGGCTGCACCGTAGATCGCGCCACCGGCGACGGCGACATCAGCGCCGGCCTGCTGCACGGCGGCGATGGTGGACAGGTTCACGCCACCGGCCACGGAGAACGGAACACGCGCTTCGGCTCCGGCACTGAGCAGACCGTTCAGGTCGTAACCGGGCTGAGCCTGCTCGTCCAGGCCCGCGTGCATCTCGACGAACTTCGCACCCAGCGCACGGACTTCCTTCGCACGGCTAACCTTGTCGGCCACACCGATAAGGTCAACCACGATGCCCTTGTTGTGGGCCTTGGCTGCCTTGACCGCACCGGCAATGGTGGAGTCATCAGCGCTACCGAGCACCGTAACCAGGTCCGCGCCGGCCTTGAAAGCGATATCGGCTTCAAGCTCCCCCGCGTCCATGGTCTTCATGTCAGCGAAAACAATCTTGTCCGGGTGGGCTTGCTTCACAGCAGTGACGACAGCAAGCCCGGCAGCCTTGATCAACGGGGTACCCAACTCAATGATGTCCACGTACTCGGCGACCTTGCCGGCCAGTTCGAGAGCGTCTTCGGTCGTGAGAAGGTCCACGGCAACTTGGAGTTTCATGATGATTTATCTTTCTGTAGGGAACTGCAGAGATGGTGATGGAAAAACACGGGACCCGCCAAACCAAGGACCAGCCGGTAACCCGGGGTCGGCCAGACAGGGACCGGCCAGACCGGGGCCGGTAACCCGGCGGGGTTATCCGGGGTTATACAGGGGGGTTATTCGAGGTTGGCGTGCCTGAGCCACAGCTGCTCGGCCGGTTCGTCGGCGTTTTCCCACAGCGACTGGAACAAAGCCTCGGTAGCCAGGAACAACACCTGCTCGAACAGGGAACCGGAGTACTGGCGCGAAACACTCGAACCATGATCGGTCTTCTGCGCGGCAGGAATGATCACCAACGCGTCGGCCAGCCCGGCCAGCGGCGATTCCCGATTAGTGGTGAACGCGGCAATCCGCGCCCCGGCCTTCGCCGCGGTCTCCGCGGACTTGACCACACCCGAGGTCGTTCCCGACCCCGAAGCCACCAGCAGCAGATCCCCGGAAGCGATCGCCGGAGTCGTGGTATCCCCGGCAATGTGGACCGTCAAACCCAAATGCATCAGCCTCATCGCGGCCATGCGCAACACCAGACCACTCCGGCCCGCCCCGGCAACGAACACCCGACCCGGCTGCCCAAGATGCCCCGCCAGACCGGCCAACTCCTGCACATCAATCTTGGCCGCGGTGTCCGCGATCTCATCCCTGACAAGCGCCAAATTACGCACAATATCACTCGTAGTGCTATACACCGCACGCGTCGCGTTAGCTGTCGGATTCACGATTTGGTCCCTTCGATTCGGCAATCGGCCATAAAGGCCGAATGGGTCCTTCTGATTGATATCCATGGTTTCGAAGCAAACTTGTAGGGGTAACGCCACCTTGCCCGGATGGCTTAGGTGCCCATGGCCCTCAAGGTCCATTCGACGGAAGAATTTGGCGCCCCCGGCTCATCGAGAGCCAGCGCGGATCCAACAGTTTCAGATTCAGGATCCACAACATTTCCCTTCCAGTGTGGGATGAGTCACAGACATGGTGCATCCGTGGTCATCACGGATTTCTACACGGAACCCAGTACGGATTGACCCGGATGCGTATAACCGTGATTCTGTTGGGACACCTTTCCCCAAGCTGAATTGGCTCAGAGCAAGAGAAGTTCAAGCGGACGGTCCGGGCTTGGGGCGCGGGTGACAACCACGGGACCGGCGACACCTATTACAAGAAAGGTCAGACATGACCCTGAACCAAACCCGCACCCGGCCCGTTGTCGGACAAACCGCCCAGCTGTCACGAACGATCACGGACAGCGACATCGGGCTATTTACCGAGATCAGCGGTGACCATAATCCCCTCCACTATGACCCGCAGGCGGCAAAGGCCTCCCGGTTTGGGGAAATAGTGGTTCAAGGCGGAGTCACCAGCGCCATCTTGAACGCCGTTGTGGCGGAAGAGCTGCCTGGTCCCGGTACAGTTTTTTTGAATGTTAACTGGGACTTCAAGGCACCCGTCCGTCCCGGAGACGTAATAACGGGGCACGTATTAGTCATGGAAGCGCGCGAGGACAAGCCGATTACCAAGCTTAGGACTTGGGTTGTCCGCGACGATGGGACGATCGTCCTTGAAGGCACGGCGGTGTGCTACACAATGGACCTTTCCGGAAAGGGCGAGTGACGAGGAGCAGCGGCCCATAAGCCCACTCTCGTCTCAGCCGACCGCACTCCGCGTACGGTGTCGGCACCGCCATTTTCACCTGCCTGTGACTAACGTGTCACCGATATCGAGGTCCTCGTTCGGGCTGCGAGGGGTCCGCGTCGAGGCCGCCCGCCGGCTCCGCTACGCCCTCGTGGCTACCGTGACCGGGTCGGGAAGGGCAGGCGCGGAGGCTTCCTCCTCGTTCGGTGTCTCATGGTGGCTGGTCAAGCGGGCTCTGGACTCCGCGACCCTGACAATGCCAAACGTTGATGCCTCGCGCCACGGATGAGCACCGTCGTCGATCTGGACGCCGGACAGGTGCTCGGGATCGTGGACGCCCGCTACAGTGAGGGGCGCGTCGGAGACTGGCTCTTCGCCCGGCCGCTCCACAATGGGACCGGGCGTACAGGTCGTCGCGATCGACCCCTCAGCTGCGTTCCGCAAGGCAATGCGGATGTGGCTCCCGCGCACCGCAGTCTCGGTCGATGCGTTCCACCTGGTCAAGCTAGGCAACGACATGCTCACCGAAGTCCGGGAACGGCTCGCCCAGCAGGTCCATGGCCGACGGATGCCACCTTGAAGCTGCAGACCGAGTGGCGCATCAAGTAGCCGCTCCGGACGCTGTTCGCCACAGGGTCCCTCGCCGACCCGGTTACGGCGAAAGACAGTATTTCTCGACCGGTCACATGGACTAGCTCTGTGCCTGTGGAAATCCGACAGTGGTGCAATCGTTGAGTATTTTCCACGGAAGTTGCAACGTCTCCTGCGCGAGGCGTCCGGTCCTGACGGGGTCGGAAGCGGGCGATTGGTCCTCTTTATTCCTCACCGAGGTAGCCGCCCAAGCCGGCTTGCGCAGCCCAACTGCGAACACGTGCAACGTCGTCCTGGATCTGATCCACGAGCTCAGACGTGCCGGCGAACTTGCGTTGTGAACGGATCAGGGTGTGCAGCGTCACCACGAGGCTCTGCCCGTAAAGATCGCCGGTGTAGTCCAGAAGGTTCGCCTCCAGCAGACTTTGACCTCTTGAGTAATAGGTCGGCCGGTCGCCGACTGATATTGCAGCAACATAGAGCGAGCGGTCAAGTTGAGAGCCAAGATGAACTGTGCCCGCCCAGACGCCATTGCTCACGTTATTTGGCGGTATAGCGATATTGGCCGTCGGAAAGCCGAGCAGCCGTCCACGATGGTCTCCATGACCAACCACGCCGGTGATCTGGAAATAGCCGTCGTTCGGACCCGCTTGGGACTGCGGGGTACGTGAAGGATTACATTTTGTTGGGTCTTTTTTCAATTGAAACTCCTAGACAAATGACTAAGTGTTGTTTCGGCGTAAGCCTGACTTCCGATGGTGCGGTTTAAAGACTCATCTCACGTCCCATTGAGGTGCGGGTTCCTTGGAACCTCACACGAACGTGCGGCGTCGGCGCCGCTGGCAAGTCAGAAGCGTCTGCAGTTCATTAATGGCCGGTGTCGGCGAATCCCGGCAATCTGCTCGCAGTCTGGTTCGGTTCCAAGTCCAGATCACAGATCGCAACATGACGAGGCATCGTGAGCTTCATGTATGTAGCACGAGCGTCTCGCAGATACGACTTTGCCCGCTCGGACGATGATTGTTCACCACTTTGAAGAAGCATCTTTCCGTGAAACCTCAACGTATGGGCGCGCTCCACGACATGGGGAATGCTCTCAGCATCCTGAAGAGCTTCACGGAAGTACCGTTCTGCGCGAGTCCAGTCACCAGCGGCCGCGGCGGCAATCGCAGCGGAACGTTTGACCAGGCGACCGGCTCGGAATTCAATGCACACAACGCCGGTACGCTCGATACATTGTTCGATAGCAGGAAGCAATTCGGCGGCCTGCTTCAGCTCTCCCAAAACTACTAGACCTTCTACGGCTGTAAGCGCCGCCACCCATGAGCCGCATGTGTTGGCCTTATCCAGCTGCGGAAAGGTGTTTCGATTCTTTTCAAGCAAACTCATCGCGGCCTGAGAATCTCCCATGTATGCGAGCAACTCAAACAGGGCAGACCATCCCCACCCGACCATGCCTGTCTCCGCTTCTGTCTCAAGAGCGGCTGAGTATGCCTCCTTTGCCTCCTCCCATTCGCCGGCGAGAAATTTGGCTAACCCAAGCCACGCAAGCGAATGCTCCGGCGTTGCAAGACCAACGGCATGACAGAATGCGAGGTCCTTGCGCGCAAATTTTTCAAGGGCGGCCGGACTTCCGTTCTGAAAGAACTCGATCATGGCGTTCATACGTGTGTGTTGTTGTTGGGCGGCGTAATTGCCCACTCGAACCGCGATTGGGGCAAGTTCCGCGCCTATCGCGCGGGCTTCACCTAGGCGACCTAAACCAACAAGTGTGTAGTTCAAGAAGCCCAGCATGCTTGTCAATGTCCAGACATCACTGGAGTGGCGTAGTATCTCCAAAGCCTCGTATCCCGCTGCGACCGCCTCCGTGTGCTCGAGGAATGCAGGAAGCTGCATAGCTCGCATAGCCAAGCCATGTCCTCGAAGCTCCGTATCCTCGAGCCGGGACGCTATTTCCAACTCTCGACGGATATTATCCACACTTGACTCGTACTCACCGCTCCACGCCTGGGCAAATGACAATGCGCCAAGCAGCCTTCCTCGTTCTGCGCCCTCGTGACTGCCAAGCCTCTCGAGTCCATAAGCCGCCAAATCGCGAGCTTCTTTCATCCGGAAAAACCAAAACATAGTGTGAGTGGCCTCGCAACTCGTGCGGGAAATGGCTCTAACATCGCCCATTTCCGCGTAGATGTTCAGGGCAGTGCGCAGCGAGGCTACCGAGTCGGGCCAACGACCGATCATACGCAACGCCAAGCCTCGCTGGAACCACAATTCCGCACGGTCAGAGGCTTCGGCCGTATCCATAATCACCATGGCCTGATTCAGATAGCGAAGTCCCTCTTCTGCCGCGGAACTGCCCAGGGCGGCCCTGCCGGCCATCGTGAGATATCGCATAATATTTTGCCGGTCTGAAATCGGGCCCGCTTGAACCAAGTGCCGTGCGATCTCATCTGCCCGCTCTTCCAAGGCATGCGAAAACAATTGCTCCAGTGCTGCAGCCGCTGCAGCATGGATTCGACGCACCCGAGCAGGCGAGACGCTCTCAATTATTGCCTTACGCACGATGGCATGCACAAACTCATAGCGTTCAACAGCGCCTGGGGAAATCCCCGTGACATCGTACAAGAGCTGCGCTTGCGTTGCTTCCTCCACTCCCTCCAAGAGCGTCTGATCATCAACCTCGGCGAGCCGTTGGAGCACGCTTAGTTCAAATGCCTGGCCTAAAACAGCGGCCATCCCCAACATGGTTTGCGTCTCTTGCCTAAGTCGCCGAACGCGTGCCGCAACGATGTCCTTTACTCCGTGAGGTACATCTGCATTGCCTGCTGATCTCGGTCCGTTATCTTCCCCCAGACTACGGATCAGTTCTCCGGCATACAGAGGGTTTCCCCGTGTTTCAGAGAAGATGTCATAGGCCAAGCGTTCAGAGAAGATATCATCGCGGGACACTGCCGACCCCACATCTGCACCCAACAGTTGGGCTACCTCGAGCCGATGCAATCCACCCAACTCAAGCTGAACCGGCATTGCATCGCGGCGCAGCTCACCTAGAAAGTCGATCAAGGCATCTGAAAAGTATCCCGGGCGAAGAGTGCAGACGATCAGCGTACGTTCAAGCATCCCCCTCTGCATGAGGTGCCTGAGCAGAAGGAGTGTTGGCTCTGGAGCCCAGTGCAAATCATCAACTACGAGTAGCACCGGGGAAGACGTCGATGCTTGACGGAAAACGCGGGTGACGGCATCGAACAGCCGAGAACGGATAAAGTGCGGATCTGAGTGCATTGCGTCAACGGGAACCCTTGGTAAACGAAGGCCGGAATTTGGAACAATCCGGCTCAATTCTTCAGCTAGATCACCAAGTTCCGCCGCCAAACGTCCCGGATCACAAGCACGGAGATAGGGGGCTAGGGCCTGGCCGAGAGCCTCGAAAGGGCCTGCCACGTCTTCATCGCATCGTCCATGCAGCACCACTGGATCATCAGTGACTGATATTTGTCGCGCGAACTCAGCAACGAGCCTGCTCTTTCCAATGCCTGCATCGCCCGAGATCAGCACAAGGCCCTGCGCGCCTCCCTGCACCTTGCCCCACTCATTGTGGAGCTGCCGGAGCTCTGGGCCCCGGCCCACGAACTCACCTGCGCTGGCCATGCGTAGCAATGACGGGGGAGCCTCCAGTCGCACTGGCTCAGCGCTTTGGTTAGCCTGCACAGCAGCCACCAACCCCGAGCGGTCAGTGACCTCGAACTTCGTCAAGAGATTCGAGACATGACTCTCCACCGTGCGTACGCTGATACTTAAGGCGGCAGCAATCTCGCCGTTCGTCAGGTGGTCAAGAACCGCCTGAAGCACCTCCCACTCCCTGGCGGTGATACCCCGGTCACGGAGCGACCCAGATTGCAGTTGCTTGGAGTCTGCCGGCATTGAATGGATTCCTCTCTGAACCCCCAAAGGTGTGGCAGTTAAACACTACACTCAACCGGAAGCCTTCAACCGGTCTCATGCGTAGTTCGAACTGATCGGACAAGAGTAGGCACGTGCGGAGCGGCCAACGTGCAGCCACCAACAATACGGGGCCTGTTGTGACACGTAGATTTCCGCGGGTGTTGGACTCACTCCGCTTGCGGAAATTGTGTAATTCCTGGATTAGAGCGACTGGCTCCTGGCTAGAAACGCGCTCTCCCGAGCTGGCATGTGTCGAGTCTCATCGTAGAAGAATACTGCCCGGAAAGAGTGGCGGCCACCGATCCTCAAATCGGTGGCCGCCGGTAGCTTCGCCCTCAGGAAACCGGTGTGTAATTCAAAATGCCACACAATCCGACTTGCCTTGGGGCGGATTTGACTTCCTTGGAACCAGAGTTCGCCCCAATTAGTGTTTTGACTTTATCGGGAAACCGATGCCTCAGCGCCCACCCTGTAGCTGGCGCCAGCGTGTTCTGACGGGAGTCGAGAGTCACCTGTGAGACGTTCACGCATAGTCATGGGGGCGAGCGGTTCCTGCGGGACGTGACCTCGCTTGCGCAGTTCGGGAACGACAAGGTCCACGAAGTCCTTCATGGTCCCGGGTGCAATGACGCGGCCAAGGTTGAAGCCGTCGACATCGGCGATCTCCATCCATCGCTCCATCTCATCGACGATGGTTTTCGGTGATCCAACCACTGAAGCGCTAAATCCGCCGATGCACAGCCATTTCGCCAGCCGCTCCTTGGTCCAGACAATCTCACTGTCAACGCCGGTCAGCATTTCGATCATTGCCCGGATGGCGTCGCTCTCCATGCTCTCCAGGGGCTGATCTGCCGCCGCTGAAGACATATCGATGCCTGTCCAGCCGCCGAACAGGGTCAGTGCCGCGTCCATGTCTACGTACTGGTTGAAGTCCTCAAGTTTGGCCTGGGCTTCCTCGTCCGTCGGTGCCGTGATCGGGGTCAACATCACGATGATCTTCACGCTGCGGGGGTCCCGGCCTGCCGCAGCGGCCTGCTGGCGCAGCTTGTCCACAGTGGGGCGCAGCTCTTCCGGGCTGGTGCCGATGACGAACACGGCCTCAGCGTGCTTCCCGGCGAACTCCATGCCCTTCTTGGATGTGCCGGCCTGGAACAGGAAGGGGGTGCGCTGTGGACTCGGCTCTCCCAGGTGGGCACCGGGAACCTTGTAATACTTCCCCTCGTGGTTGATGCTATGGACTTTAGACGGATCCGTGAAGATACGGTTCTTCTTATCCCTAACCACGGCGTCGTCCTCCCACGACCCTTCCCAAAGCTTGTAGCAAACCTCCATGAACTCGTCCGCCACCGCGTAACGCTCGTCATGCGGGATCTGCTTATCCAGCCCCAGGTTCTCGGCTGCACTGGCCTGGTACGACGTCACGATATTCCAGGCGACCCGGCCCTTGGTGATGTGGTCCAGGGTGGTCATCGTCTTGGCGAAAGAATACGGAAGTTCATAAGTCAGTGACTTCGTAACCCCGAATCCCAGCCGTTCTGTAACGGCCGCCATGGCTGCCACCGGGATCGCCGGATCTCCGACTGGCGCCTGGGCTGCGGTGCGAAGTGCGGTGTCGCGTGATCCGCCGTAAACATCGTAGAAGCCGAGGACATCTGCAATGAAGAGGCAGTCAAATCCTCCACGCTCAAGGAGTTTTGCCAAATCGGTCCAGTAGTCTACGTCCTTATAGCGGTGGGATTGATCATCAGGATGCGCCCACATCCCAGGGTTCTGATGCACCACGCAGTTCATATCGAACGCGTTCAGGATCATGCGCTTCTTGGTGTTCTGCTCATTTGCCATGCTTACATCCTTTTACTAGTAAGGGGTATCGATGAAAAACGATTTCGAGATCGGGGTTACTTGAAGGCCAAGACATCAACAGGCTGGATCTCCGGCGGGGAGACGAGAAGCTCATGCGCCTTCGTCCCAAGGGCTATGGCCACCTTTCCGGCGAGATGCGCCTGACGACCTTCCTCACCCGGAAAAGTGTCATAAATTCCGAACTGGTTGGCATTGATCCTGAACGCATACCAGGTGGACGTATCACGCTCATCAACAACGAGGGCCCGAGCAGACTTAAGGAACTCAGCCAGTTCGGCCTCCTTGCCAGATTTCGCCTCAAACGTGACTAACAATCCGACTGAACTCGACATGATCTGCCTCCATTATCTTCAGCGCATGTGACGCCGATCACTGTCCAACTTATGTTCAACAAGCACTGCTCTACATCCGTGCTCAACACTGAATTCACCACGGTCATTCACACTTACTCGACGATGGTTTCCCATCAAACAGAACCAGCCGGCGATAAAGACAAGGTCCGGGAAGGGCCTGAAGAGGCCCTCTGCATGACGGACGTGAGCCGGTGGGTGGGGCCGGATCGATTCAACGATGCGGCGGATCTCACGGTCGGTCTTGCGTTCGGCGCGTCGGCGGTGGACGGAGGCAGGGTGTCGGGCTCGTGGACCATTCGGACTATCGCGATGACATTCAACGCCCGGTTGAGTTGCCTGTCTCCGCCACGGTTCAGTCGATGCTCACAGCGTCCGGTTCCTTTCCTTGCAGGGGTGAGGATCCGGTCGCTGACGACCGGCGCCGACCCGGAAAGAAATCACTTCGGGGCATACCTGTGATGAGCCACGACCCCGCGAGGTCGGGCATGCTTCTGATCAAGCCACTGAGGTTGCCGGGCAAGCGCCGGTCACCCTCCAGGAGCGGTGAGGCCTCGCTGACCTTTACCAGCTCGTCCCGCTGGTTCTCGTTGGCTGTGAGTTGTTTATCCGACGCCAGGGCGTGTTTCGCCAGTCGTACGGCCTCAGCAGGGCAATGGACAAGGCAAGCTCTTCCTCGCGGGAACGCCACTTTGAGACCTCGTTGATCTGAGCGCCTGTGAGCTTCTGGCGGGCATCGATGCCCAGATCATTGCCGCGCAGGAGCAGCAGGGCCATGGCGATCTGGTGGGCGTCCAGGGGATCGGACTTGCCCATGCCACGGCGCTTCTTGGCAACCATGCCCGGCGCTTCGGCGACTGGGAATCCGCGGGTTGCCATGGTGCCGGCGAGGATGGCGTAGACACGGTTTCGGGCGTGCGTGTCGACACCCACGACAAATGGATGGGCATGAGCGACGATAGACATGGCGGTCATTCCTAACTTCCTCTTAACGGATGTGGTCATGGCCGTCACCGGCCGGCGCCAGTCCGGGTAGAGGTCACCAAAGGAACAGCACTCCGATGGGTCGCGCCCCGCAAGGGTGGACAATCTTCTGATCAAGCTACCGCGGTGGGCAGGTCGGCGGGCTGGATGAAAATGGCGACGGCCAGGCCTGTCATGAAATCGCCCGGGAATCCGTCATTGAGGCGGGACACCGAGCGGGCGTTCTGGCGTGAGATCGTGACGGGGTGTATGAGCGAGCGGCGGCGACATCGGCTGGCGCGTCGCAAGCGGGGGACCGGCCTGAATCCGTCGCAATCTGCGCCCGCGGTGCCTCGCCCCCGCGGGCCACATCAATAACATCCTGGCTGAACTCCGACCCATAAGCCGTGGGCATGGTCACCGTGCTTCCATGAGCACTCGCCTGAGGTCAGGGAGTCAACAAAACCGGGGGAGTCCCTGATCTGCTCAACGACGACCCGACAGCTTCAGTACTGGCTCCAGTACTGGTTTCCGTGGAGAAATCCGTGATGGCCACGGATGAATAGTGTATGTGACGCATTCCACAATGAGAGGGAGAAGTTGTAGATCTCGAGGGCATGGCCAGTACCCCGCTGGCAGTACCCTTCCCGATAACTCACTACCTAGCGAGAAAGGCAGATCAATATGACGCGAGAAGAAGCCTACGCAGGTTGCACCCCGGATTCGTACGTGGAATTTTATGGCGGTCAATGGCTCGTAGTCCCATTTGCGCCCGTCCAGCAGCCTGCTTTTTTCACGTGTGTGCCCGGCATCGGCCGGGTCAACAATAATTAGCCGCTCAGTGGACGACCCACCGCGACCTCAATGCAACCCGGAATGGACCTAGTAGATACCCAACCCCATCACGCAGACGATTATCCAGGAGTTCAAGGACGAGCTGTGCGCGAGATGATTAACACGTCCAAACCGATCAACGTCGCCACCTCGTACGGTGTCGGCTCTGTGCGGTTTAAGGGATGCTGAAGGAGACAGCCTTCTTCGCGAGGATATGCGGCCCTTCGCAGACGCGCTTCTTGGTGTCGAAGGCATCCACGTCTGCTCTGTCACGGCCGCCGACAGCTCCGGCTCCATGACACATCCTGTTTCGGGCGGCTGTTGTTGGACAAGTGTGTCTGGCGCTGCCAGGACCCTGACTGCCCCGGAACCACCTTCACCGAAGAACATGCGTTGGCCGGCCCCCCGGGCGAGAAACTCACGGCCAGGGCCGTTGCGTGGGCGACCGACGGCCTGCAGCGTTTTGACGCCTCGGTCTCCGCCCATGCCCGGTTGCCAGACCTCGTCCCGGGCCGGTCGGGAAGGCCTACGCTGACTGGCTCAAAGCCAGCGGCGAGGAATTCACCGTTGGCATCAAAGCGGCGGCGCTGGATCCGTTCCGCGGCTACGCGAACGCGATCCGCGACGAACTGCCCGAAGCCATCACCATCCTGGATGCCTTCCATGTCGTGAAACTGGGATCAGCCATGGTCGATGAGGTCCGCCGCCGCGTGCAGCAGGAAACCCTCGGGCACCGCGGCCGCAAGGGCAACCGCTCTACGGAATCCGCCGGACCCTGCGGATCGGCGTCGAACACCTCACCGACAAACAATCCGCCCGGCTCGATGCCAAACTCAGCCTCGGGGACCCGGACCACGAAGTCAGCTTGGCCTGGCAGTGCTACCAGAAGCTCCGCAACATCTACCACGCCAGGCCGGAACGGGGCCGGGAACTCGTCAGCCAGGTGATCTCCTCTTTCCCGTCCTGCCCGATCCCCGAGGTCTCCCGACTGGGCCGGACACGCAAACAATGGAAGGCCGCGATCCTGGCTTACTTTGACACCCACGGCGCCTCCATCGGACCAACCGAAGCGATCACGGCTTCATCGAAACCACTCGCAGAATCGCCGGCGGCTTGTAACTTCACCAACTACAGGCTCAGATTCCATCGATTCCCCGTGGAATCACTGGCCGTCCAGGCCGTTGATGCCTACGTATTTAATTTGCTGGCCATCGCCGAGGCGGGCGACTTCCTGTCGGTCGACCTGTTCCGTGCCTCGGTCGGTGTTCCGAAGCTGCCGGACCCGGGTAATACGCTGATTCAAAGTGCCGGAAGCGCGCCTGCGGCTGGCAGGTTACCCACCAGCTGCGTGTTCGGTTTCTGGCATGGCTGTTGGTGGGCCTTAGCTTGCCGCGACGAGGGCAGGCCGGGCGCCAAGCGCAGCGATGATTTCCTGGAGCTGGGCGACCCCGGCTGTGCGGTCCGTGAGGTGCAGGCGCAGGACCGGGCGGCCGTGGTTCTCCAGGACCTGGGCGTCTCCGGCGGCCTGGGCCGCGATGAGCT
>NZ_KI912155.1:1711254-1711584 GCF_000517125.1 Arthrobacter sp. MA-N2
CATGGTTCGAGTGTTTCGCGCCAGTACTCCGGTTCCCTGTTCGAGCAGGTGTTGTTCCTGGCTACCGAGGCTTTGTTCCAGTCGCTGTGGGAAAACGCCGACGAACCGGCCGAGCAGTTGTGGCTCAGGCACGCCAACCTCGAATAACCCCCCCTGTATAGCCCCGGTAACCCCGCCGGGTTACCGCCCGGGTTACCGGCTGGTCCCTGGTTTGGCGGGGCCCCTGTTTTTCCATCACCATCTCTGCAGTTCCCTACAGAAAGATAAATCATCATGAAACTCCAAGTTGCCGTGGACCTTCTCACGACCGAAGACGCTCTCGAACTGGCC
>NZ_KI912155.1:1711684-2591933 GCF_000517125.1 Arthrobacter sp. MA-N2
GCAATGACCTCCGGGGCAAGCGAAGAGCCGCCCATGCCACACAGGACAATACGGGAGACGCCTTCGGCCCTGAGGGCATCCCGGAGTTCCAGGATTCCTTCGACCAGGGACCGGGAAACGGTAGCCGCGTCCACCCATCCAAGACGGATGGCGGACTCGGACTCCGCATCGGCACCCCACAACGTGTGGTCCTTCGCGAAAATCCTCGAGGCGACCCGGTCTTCAACAAGGGCCGGGACGTGCTGCTCGATGGCCTGCTGCGCAGCACCGCTGGCGTCATAGCTGATGAGCTCCCGCAGGCTGCCGCTGGAAAGACGTTCCGGTGAAAGGTCATCCAACCAGGTGGACACGCCGGCGGCGGAAAGCTGTGCAGTGGGTGTTGCATCGGTCATGGCTTCTGTTTCTTCCTTCGAAATTGGTGGCAGCTTGCGATGGCGCCGCGGAATGCCTTTCGGGCTGACGGAACGGCCGGCATCGTCGACGAGTTCCTTCCAGCCAGGGCAAAGCCTGCCTCGACCGAGACACGGGCAGCGATACCTTCAGCCGGGTTATACACCGCGCCGTGAGCTTCTACCGGTGAATTCACCTGTTACGCCAAAGAGCACCAGGGAGGACGGGCCTGCCGCCGATGATAGCCGGCCGTCTCGGCCGTCGGAGGGGGTTGTGTCCGGACCTCACGCTTGAATCAAGGTAAGTGACAGACATTGTCGCCCTATCGCTTGATACACGCGGTGCGGCCGTTGACCGGCGGTCATGAGAGGATCTGCTCGCGGGTCTCACCAAAGGGAACCGCGGCGCTGAGCGCGAGCGTGTATCGGCCAGGATGATGGCGGGTGACCAGGATTCCGGCAGACTGTTGGGGCAGCGCTACTTGCCGGAGCATGGCTTCTGCATCGTCGAGCAACTCGTAAAGCCGAGCAGGCTCGGTAACGAGGACTTCCAAATGCTCGGCGGTGTGACTACGCATGCTGAACAGCTTCCTTCCCAGGGATTAGGGTTCCCAAATGTGCCACCCCTCATATGGGGGTGTGGGGTGTCTTAGATCTAGTACAGCGTGATGGGATCATCACGCATCATTTGCGTCCGCCCGCAAGCAGATGCGACGCTGGATCGCGCCTCAGCAGCCACATGGCCAGGCAGCCAAAGAGCGGACCTATGGCGAGCATCGAGAATCCGATTCCCCATCCCAAGTGATTCACAACGAAGCCCATGGATTGGATCGTGACGAGGGTCACTGCGAAGCCCATACAGATTTGGATGGTTAGCATTGTTCCCACTGACTCCGGGGGTGAGAGTTCTACGACGCATGCCGAGAATTGAGCAGAATCCGCAATGATCGATATACCCCAAATTACGGCCACGAAGAGTATGAGCAGGGGTGGGCCGCCAAAGAGCCATCCCACCGTCAGCGCGCATGCACCACTGATTGCCATGGAATAAATAGTGACAGCCGTGCGACCGAATCGGTCGGCTAAACGCCCCCCGATCATTGCCCCCAGAGCGCCCGCGGCGATGACGATGAAGGTGGCTGCGGGTGCAAGCCCTGGTTGGTTAATTCCCCGGGCGTCCAAGGATGCCCGGAAAAACAGCCCGATCCAGGCCCACATTGCGTATAGTTCCCACATGTGGCCGAGATATCCCAGATTTGCCAAACGGACTGGCCGCTGGAGCCAAGCAGCTTTCGCAATGTTTGGGTCGAACTTTTGCGCCCGGGTGAAGGCTGGTCCGAGCTTCACAAGTTTGACCAGGCCCGCCGCCGACAGGGCAGCAATCGAGGAGACTGCATAAACGAGTTTCCAGTCCCACGCTTCACCGATGGTGAAGAGATGGGGCAGGGCGGACCCTATGGTCAATGCTCCGACCAGTAAGCCGACAAGCTTTCCCAAGTCGTTGGTCGCCCAACTGGCCACCATACGCATACCCACAGGGTAGATCCCTGCCAAGGAAATTCCGGTAAGAGCCCTGAGAACGAGTGCTTCGGTTCCTACAGGAGACACCACAAGCAGGGCTGCCGTAGTCAGTGCTGCCACGATCGCCGACACTGCAAAGAGATTCCGGGGGTCAAATCTGTCTGCCACATTGAGAAAAGCACTGACCAGAGCGCCGATAACGAACCCCACCTGCAGCACACTGGTCATCAACGCCATTTGTGTCTCAGAAATGGATTCGAGGACAGCGATGCTAGGTAACGCTGCAGTCGAAGCGAACCAGACGGCCAAGGTCAGGACCTGACAAAGGAGGATCAGGCGAATAGACCTGGTGCGCCCTCGCACTATGGGCAGGGTTGCTTGTTTGAGTGTCATTCGTTTCCTTAACTCATTCGTCGGGACTTGTGTCTTGGGTTTCGATTGATGGGGCTGGGACCATTTAGGCCAACAAGGCTTTGTTCCCGGCCGCGGTGTGGACCAACTCAGGCGATTTCGAAGGCCTGGAAACGGCCGCCATAAGTACAGGTTCGAGCCAATCGACGCCACCATCGAATCGTCCGATCCTCGACTTCTTGACCCATCTGTAAACCGAATACTCGGGTCCAAGGGCTAGCCGCCGGTGGTTGGTTTCGACCATGTAGACGACGTGCACGGTGCTTTGAGAGCGGTCGAACAACTCGACAGTGGGGCCAGGCTGAATCGTGAGGACGTCGCGAACGGCGAGGCCGGTTTCCGCATGGAGCAGTTGGATGCACTGCAGGAATCCCTCATCCGTGGCCCACCCACTGCCCGCCTGGGCCACCGAGAGAAGTTGCCACGGGGTGCTCACCGTTGAACCGTGCGCGGACCTCTTGAAGAGACCTACCCGGCCCCTCCACGTCAGCAGAATGTCAAGCTGTCTTACGCTCGTCTTCGAGTCGACGACTCGCCCCGAGGGCTGAGCAGCAGGCTTAATGCGTCGGGCTTGGTCAGATGCTATGGCTTGTACGTTCATCACGTGCGATGCGTTGACGGCAGCGACTGCCCCCAGACGGTGCACTGCTTGTCGTAGATCATGCTGCTTCCTTAAGCTCGATCATGGCCGGACAGATACTGTTATGCCGGTAGTCGGCAATGTTGCCTGCGGTGTGCAATACAAGCTGCTGGCCGCATTTGCTGCAGTGGACGGGTGGGCGCTTTTTCACCTCAACCTCCCTTCGATTTGTCCAAGGATCACGATGATCCAGGTGGCTGCGAGAACCCATTCATGATTCGTCGTCTTCCGGGTTGGCTACTTATGGTTCTTCCGTTCGGGGGCTAAACGCGGTCCAAGCGGTCTAAGCGGCCCAATATCGAACGATGGAGCACCAGCGGCATGTGCAGGCTATGAGCCTGGAAATCTTCAATCTTCAGCAGGATGAGAATGTGATCGCCGGCGTCGACTTCCTGGTAAATCGAGCACGTAAGCCACAGGGGAGACCCGGATATGTAGATGTCGCCCAGGCCCCCGGAAACAGTCTCGACTCCGTTGAACCGCTTCGACTTATCACGTGAGGCGAGTTGACGACAGACAGGATTGTGGTCCTCACCCATTACTGACACGCCAATCAGGGGAGCTTCCTTGATCTTGGGCCAAGTGGATGAAGATTTCTGAACGGAGAACAAAACCAAGGACGGTTCATACGAAACTCCGACAGAGAATGAGGAGGCGACCATAACCTGCGGTTCGCCCTCGACCGTCGCCGACAGGGCGACCACGCCTGCAGGAAAATGTGAAAGAGCGTCCTGGAGGAGGAGGCTGTCGTTAGCAACTTGTGTAGTCACGATTTCTTCCTTTCATTTGTTTGGTAAGGACGGCGGCTTACGTAGCTACCCATTTGTCAGATGTTGGGCAACCAGCCCAACACGGGTGCTATGAACGGTGCTGTCACCCGCGGATACGCCAGGCGCAAATTAACTCAGGGCCAGTTGAAGTTCACGGATACATAGGATTGAGACGTTCACAAAAGCCTCCGAAAGTTTCAGATTCAGGATCTACAACGCTTCCCCTTCAGTGTGGATTGGGTCACAGATACTGTGCATCCGTGGTCATCACGGATTTCTCCACGGGAGCCAGCACGGAGTGACCTGCATGCGTCCACTGCAACTTTGTTGGGGACACCTCACCCACGTTTGACGGCTTCAATTACCCAGAGGCTTCGCCCCGCATCGGGCATGGAATTTTGTGCCGGGGCGGGCTCTGGTAGCGTGCCGGTTGCACGGAGCAGACTTGGGATTGTTTTTCGGTTGAACCGGGCCGTTTAGTGGTGCCGGTGAGCCCGTGCCCCCAACCTGGCGGCTGAGGGCACAGCGTGAGTTGGTCCTTATCCGGACAGTTTGCCTGGGCAGCGGGGACGCCCACCAATCCTTAAGGGTAGTTAGAACCGTCAGAAAATAGCGTTACTCCCACCCCTTTGCTTCTGGATCATGGATGTCAACCGGAAAGCACCCATTCGGCCTTTATGGCCGATTGCCGAATCGAAGGGACCAAATCGTGAATCCGACAGCTAACGCGACGCGTGCGGTGTATAGCACTACGAGTGATATTGTGCGTAATTTGGCGCTTGTCAGGGATGAGATCGCGGACACCGCGGCCAAGATTGATGTGCAGGAGTTGGCCGGTCTGGCGGGGCATCTTGGGCAGCCGGGTCGGGTGTTCGTTGCCGGGGCGGGCCGGAGTGGTCTGGTGTTGCGCATGGCCGCGATGAGGCTGATGCATTTGGGTTTGACGGTCCACATTGCCGGGGATACCACGACTCCGGCGATCGCTTCCGGGGATCTGCTGCTGGTGGCTTCGGGGTCGGGAACGACCTCGGGTGTGGTCAAGTCCGCGGAGACCGCGGCGAAGGCCGGGGCGCGGATTGCCGCGTTCACCACTAATCGGGAATCGCCGCTGGCCGGGCTGGCCGACGCGGTGGTGATCATTCCTGCCGCGCAGAAGACCGATCATGGTTCGAGTGTTTCGCGCCAGTACTCCGGTTCCCTGTTCGAGCAGGTGTTGTTCCTGGCTACCGAGGCTTTGTTCCAGTCGCTGTGGGAAAACGCCGACGAACCGGCCGAGCAGNTGTGGCTCAGGCACGCCAACCTCGAATAACCCCCCTGTATAGCCCCGGATAACCCCGCCGGGTTACCGGCCCCGGTCTGGCCGGTCCCTGTCTGGCCGACCCCGGGTTACCGGCTGGTCCCTGGTTTGGCGGGGCCCCTGTTTTTCCATCACCATCTCTGCAGTTCCCTACAGAAAGATAAATCATCATGAAACTCCAAGTTGCCGTGGACCTTCTCACGACCGAAGACGCTCTCGAACTGGCCGGCAAGGTCGCCGAGTACGTTGACATCATTGAGTTGGGTACCCCGTTGATCAAGGCTGCCGGGCTTGCTGTCGTCACTGCTGTGAAGCAAGCCCACCCGGACAAGATTGTTTTCGCTGACATGAAGACCATGGACGCGGGGGAGCTTGAAGCCGATATCGCTTTCAAGGCCGGCGCGGACCTGGTTACGGTGCTCGGTAGCGCTGATGACTCCACCATTGCCGGTGCGGTCAAGGCAGCCAAGGCCCACAACAAGGGCATCGTGGTTGACCTTATCGGTGTGGCCGACAAGGTTAGCCGTGCGAAGGAAGTCCGTGCGCTGGGTGCGAAGTTCGTCGAGATGCACGCGGGCCTGGACGAGCAGGCTCAGCCCGGTTACGACCTGAACGGTCTGCTCAGTGCCGGAGCCGAAGCGCGTGTTCCGTTCTCCGTGGCCGGTGGCGTGAACCTGTCCACCATCGCCGCCGTGCAGCAGGCCGGCGCTGATGTCGCCGTCGCCGGTGGCGCGATCTACGGTGCAGCCGACCCGGCCCTGGCAGCCAAGGCACTGCGCGCCGCGATCGTCTAACCCCTCGGGCGTCACCTCCGAGGCGCAGCCCCTGCAACTTCAGGGACCCGCAGCCTCGGAGGTTCTGAGCTGTGCTGTCCACGGAGCTACATCACCGCGGGGCAGTACAAGCCCGGCGGAAGAACTGACGAATCAACAAACCCTGGGAATGCCCGGGGGAAGTCGCAGATTCTCTGTCCAGCAGCCTGTTCGCGGGTGGAATTCCCTGCAGTATGGCAACTGTGTTGAATTCGGGTCCAACGGTTCGTTCCTCTACGCCGCCTATATTGATGGCCGTGCCGACGACGGCCACCTGATCTGGGTCATCGAGAACGGTACCGGCTGCCGCTATCTGTTTGTTCGTGATGCTCCCATCACGCTGTATTCGATCTAAGACACACCACACCCTCATATGAGGGGTGGCATATTTGGGAACCCTAATCCCTGGGAAGGAAGCTGTTCAGCATGCGTAGTCAGACCGCCGAGCATTTGGAAGTCCTCGTTACCGAGCCTGCTCGGCTTTACGAGTTGCTCGACGATGCAGAAGCCATGCTCCGGCAAGTAGCGCTGCCCCAACAGTCTGCCGGAATCCTGGTCACCCGCCATCATCCTGGCCGATACACGCTCGCGCTCAGCGCCGCGGTTCCCTTTGGTGAGACCCGCGAGCAGATCCTCTCATGACCGCCGGTCAACGGCCGCACAAATCCTCTAGTGACGGTCGGTCGCCAGCTGTACTGACCGTCGAAAAGTTAGAAGGCAACAATGTCTGTTAGTTACCTTGATGCGGGTGTGAGGTCCGGGCATAACCCCCTCCGGGACCCGAGAGACCGCCGCCTGAACCGCATCGCCGGGCCGTCATCGTTGGTGTTTTTCGGGGTCACCGGCGATCTTGCCCGTAAGAAGCTCATGCCCGCCGTGTACGATCTCGCCAACCGGGGCCTGCTGCCGCCAAGCTTCGCGCTGGTCGGTTTCGGCCGGCGCGAGTGGAGCAACGAGGACTTCGCCAACGAGGTCAGGGAGAACGTCAAAGCGTATTCCCGGACCCCGTTCGATGAGGCCGTCTGGGGCCAGCTTTCCGAGGGTATCCGGTTCGTGCAGGGGGAGTTCGATGACGATGAGGCGTTCAAGCGTCTGAGTGCCACTCTGGATGAGCTGGATGAGACCCGCGGGACGCGGGGGAACCATGCGTTCTATCTCTCGATTCCGCCCAAGGCCTTCGAGCAGGTCTGCCGGCAGCTCTCCCGCCACGGCCTGGCGCGGGCCGGGGACGGGCAGTGGCGGCGGGTGGTGATCGAGAAGCCGTTCGGGCATGACCTGGAGTCCGCCCGGCAGCTGAACGACATTGTGGAGTCCGTGTTCCCGCCGGACGCGGTGTTCCGCATCGATCATTACCTGGGCAAGGAAACGGTCCAGAACATCCTGGCGCTGCGTTTCGCGAACCAGCTCTTCGAGCCGTTGTGGAACGCGAACTACGTGGACCATGTCCAGATCACCATGGCCGAGGACATCGGCACGGGCGGCCGTGCGGGCTATTACGACGGTGTCGGGGCGGCACGGGACGTGATCCAGAACCACCTGTTGCAGTTGCTGGCGTTGACGGCCATGGAAGAGCCGATTTCCTTCAACGCCGATGACCTGCGGGCCGAGAAGGAAAAGGTCCTGGCCGCGGTCAGGCTGCCCGAGGACCTGTCCACCCACTCGGCCCGGGGCCAGTTCACCGGCGGCTGGCAAGGCGGGGAACTGGTCCAGGGGTATCTGGACGAGGACGGCATCCCGGCTGATTCGAAGACCGAGACGTTCGCCGCGATCCGCCTGGACATCCATACCCGGCGCTGGGCCGGGGCACCGTTCTACCTGCGTGCCGGTAAACGCCTCGGGCGCCGGGTCACGGAAATCGCCGTGGTATTCAAACGCGCACCGAACCTGCTCTTCCGCGGGCACGGGGAGGACGACTTCGGTCAGAACGCCGTCGTCATCCGGGTCCAGCCCGACGAGGGCGCCACGATCCGGTTCGGGTCCAAGGTCCCGGGCACGCAGATGGAAGTCCGCGACGTGACCATGGACTTCGGCTACGGGCACTCCTTCACCGAGTCCAGCCCCGAAGCGTACGAACGGCTCATCCTGGACGTGCTGCTGGGCGAACCCCCGCTGTTCCCGAGGCACGCCGAAGTCGAGGAGTCCTGGAAGATCCTTGACCCGTTCGAGGACTACTGGGCGTCCCTGGACGAACAACCCGAACCCTACGCTCCCGGCAGCTGGGGCCCGGCCTCGGCCGATGAACTGCTTGCCCGCGACGGACGAACCTGGAGAAGGCCATGATCGTAGACCTGCCGGACACCACCACCTCCAAGATCTCCAAGAAGATCACCTCCCTGCGCGAGCAAGGAGGCGTGATCGCCCTCGGACGCGTCCTGACCCTGGTAGTGGTCACCACCTCCGGCCTGGAAGAAGAAGCCATCGAGGCAGCCAACGACGCCAGCCGCGAACACCCCTGCCGCATCATCGTCCTCGCCGACGCCGGCGCCCACGCACCGACCCGACTGGACGCCCAGATCCGGGTCGGCGGGGACGCCGGAGCCTCCGAAGTCATCGTGCTGCGCGGCTACGGGGAACTCGCCAAGGAAAGCGAATCCCTCGTCGCGGCCCTGCTCCTGCCCGACGCACCCATCGTGGCCTGGTGGCCGCACGGCGCCCCCGAGAACGCGTGCGAAACCTCCATCGGACGCATCGCACACCGCCGCATCACCGACTCCGCCAACGAACCCGACCCCGCAGCAGCACTGGCCCGGATCCGGGAAACCTACCGCGCCGGAGACACCGACCTCGCCTGGACACGCCTGACCAACTGGCGCATCCAACTCGCCGCCGTGTTTGACCAAGTAGACGCACGGTCCGTCACGGCGATCGAGGTCGAGGGCGCCTCCGATTCACCCAGCACCATCCTGCTGGCCGCGTGGCTCCACCGGGCCCTGGACGCCCCCGTCACCATCGTCGCAGACCCGGCCGGTATCGGCACCGGCATTCACGGCGTCCGGCTGAGCCGCCCCGGTGGCGACATCCAGCTGGTCCGCTCCGGCCTGTCCATCGCCGAGTTGACCCAGCCCGGTCAGCCCGACCAGCGGATCACCCTCCCGCGCCGCAGCCTGCGGGACTGCCTCGCCGAAGAACTGCGTCGCCTCGACCCCGACGAGGTCTTCGGCGACGTGCTCCAGCATTTACAACGGGAGATTCTTCCGAAATCTCTAGAACTACTATCTTTGGAGTTTTGATGTCAGCACACATCGGTGTCACCGGCCTCGCGGTGATGGGCGCCAATCTGGCCCGCAATTTGGCCCGCAACGGTTTCACCGTTGCTCTCCACAACCGTTCCGTCGAGAAGACCGACGCCCTGCTGGCTAAGCACGGCACGGACGGTGACTTCATCCGGACGGAAACCCTCCAGGAGCTCGTTGATTCCTTAGAGAAGCCCCGTCGTGTCCTGATCATGGTGAAGGCCGGCAAGCCGGTTGACGCTGTGATCGATCAGCTTGTTCCTTTGCTGGAGCCGGGTGACATTGTGATCGACGCCGGTAACTCGCATTTCGAGGACACCCGTCGCCGGGAAGCAGCATTGGCTGAGAAGGAGCTGCATTTCGTGGGCGTGGGTGTTTCCGGCGGCGAGGAGGGTGCGCTCAACGGCCCCTCGATCATGCCCGGTGGTTCCAAGGAGTCTTACGACGCTTTGGGTCCGTTGCTGGAGAAGATCTCTGCCAAGGTTGACGGGAAGCCGTGCTGTGCGTGGATCGGCACTGATGGTGCCGGTCACTTTGTCAAGATGGTCCACAACGGTATCGAGTACGCCGACATGCAGGTCATCGGTGAAGCGTTCGATCTCCTGCGCTCCGGTGCGGGCATCGAGCCGGCTGAGCAGTCCAGGATCTTCGCCGAGTGGAACAAGGGCGAACTCGCGTCGTTCCTGATCGAAATTTCCGCGGAGGTCCTGGGCCACGTTGATGCCAAGACGGGCAAGCCGTTCGTCGATGTCGTCGTGGACGCTGCCGGGCAGAAGGGCACCGGCCGTTGGACGGTCATCTCCGCCCTTGAGCTCGGTTCTCCGGTTTCGGGCATCGCGGAGTCGGTCTTCGCCCGGGCCCTGTCTTCCCAGGCGGAGCAGCGCAAGCTGGGCCAGGAGCTGCTTGCGGGGGAGGAAATCGCCGTCGAGGTTCCCGAGAACTTCGTCGAGGACATCCGCCAGGCGCTGTACGCTTCCAAGCTGGTTTCCTATGCCCAGGGCCTGGACATGCTGACTTCGGCTGCGAAGGAGTACGGCTGGGACCTGAAGCTGGATGAGATCGCTTCGCTGTGGCGTGGTGGCTGCATCATCCGTGCCGAGCTGCTGAAGGAAATCACCAACGCGTACGCGGCCGAGGAGAAGCCGGCCAACCTGCTGTTCGCTCCGGCTTTCACGAAGGCGATTGCCGGTGCGCTGCCGGCGTGGCGGCGCGTGGTGGCCACGGCCGTCCAGCTGGGCATCCCGGTTCCGGTGTTCTCCTCCTCGCTGGCCTACTACGACGGACTGCGCCGCAAGCGCCTCGCCGCGGCGGTCATCCAGGGACAGCGCGACCTCTTCGGTGCGCACACCTACGGCCGCGTCGACGCCGAAGGCACCTTCCACACCCTCTGGGGCGAAGACAAGTCCGAAATCTCGGCAGTCGACACCCACTAGGACCGAAGTCACGCAGGCTGAAACGCCGGAATCCCCGTATGGGCGGGGATTCCGGCGTTATTGGTGTGTTGGTTGATCGGTGACGGTCTGGGGTGCAAGGGCGTAGAGGAGAGTCTTGCCGGCCCGGGAGCCCCGCAGCGATTCGACCGTGTGTTCCGGGAGGGCCGCGAGGTTCGCCAGGATCTCGTGCTTGACCTTCGCGCCCTCCCGGTAGGAGCGGCGCAAAAGCACCGAATTCACCCGCCGCGACCGCCTCCTCGGAAGCCGTTCCATTAAACTGCTGTGTTGACGGCCAGGCTGAGGCGGTCGACGCCGTGGATGGCGTCGGCGGCTCTGACGAGGGTCAGGTGTGAGAATGCTTGGGGAAAGTTCCCGGCCATCCGTCGTTCGTTCGTTGCGTATTCTTCGCTGAGCAGGCCGAGCTCGTTGGCGAACCCGACGAGTTTGTCCATGAGCATTGTTGCCTCGGCCTGACGGCCTGTGCGGGCATATTGTTCCACGAGCCAGAAAGAGCATGCGAGGAAAGGATGTTCGCCCGGTTCCAGGCCGTCAACGCCGCTCTCTGTTCGATAGCGCAGCAAGAGACCGTCGTCGGTGAGGAGTTCTTTTTCCAGCCGTGCGACTGTGCCGAGCATGTGCTCATCGTTGTAGGGGAGAAAACCGACCTGTGGAATGACGAGTAACGCAGCGTCGGTTTGGCCTCCGCCGTAGGTCTGGGTAAAGGAGTCGATCCTGCGGTCGAATCCCTCGCGCATTATCTCTTCGCGCAACCGGGCACGCAGATGCTCCCACTTCGTTATATCTCCGGATAGTCCGTGGATCCGCACTGCCCGGATCCCGCTGTTGAAGGCGGCCCACATCATCACTCGTGAGTGGGTGAAGTATTGTGCCTGGCCGCGCATTTCCCAAAGGCCGAAGTCCTTGTCATCGAAGTGTCTTTCGACGAATCCCAGGAGGGCCCGCTGAAGGGCCCAGGAGAAATGGTCTTCTTTGCCTCCGGCCATACGCAGTCTTTCCAATGCCACCATCACTTCGCCGACAACATCGGCCTGGAACTGTGAAGCGGCCGCATTTCCAATGCGAACAGGCTTGGAGTTCGCATATCCGGGGAGGTGGTTGAGCTCGCGTTCAAGAAGTTCCCGTTCTCCCCCGACCCCGTACATGATCTGAATTTGCTCGGGGTTGCCGGCCAGTGCCCGAAGGAGCCAGTTGCGCCACTGAAGCGCCTCGGTTTCATAACCGTGGGTCAGCATCGATTCCAGCGTCAGGGCCGCATCGCGCAACCAGCAATACCGGTAGTCCCAGTTCCGTGATCCGCCGAAATCCTCCGGGAGGGACGTCGTGGGAGCTGCGACGATGCCGCCGGTTTCAAAATGCGTCAGGGCCCGCAGGACTAACAACGAACGTTTCACCGCACTCCCATAGGCGCCGTCTTGCCGGCAGTGGCTTCCCCAACGGCTCCAGTACTCAGTAGCTTCTTCAAGAGCAGCATCAACGTCAACCGCTGCTGGCAGGGGACGGTGGGAGGGGAACCACGTTAGTTCAAAATCCACCTTCTCGCCCTCTGAAATGAGGAATTTTCCCTCGTGCCCGTGCGCATGGGCTTGTGGAAGATGAGGTCCTCTTAGCGCCAGAGCATCCGGACCGGCCATCGCCAACAGGACCGGCGCCGCCGTCGGCGCATTGTCCCGGACACGACTCACCCAAGGCACGACCGTTGAATATCCCGGGCGGATCCGAAGCTCCTGATGCATCTCAACGCTGCCCGCCAAACCGGTAACCCGGCGGATAAGGGAGGAACCGTTATCCCCCAGCGGCATGAAATCGGTAACCAGGACCCTTCCCCCACCGGTCTCCCAGATGGTTTGAAGCACGAAGGTCGAGTCAAGATAGTAGCGCTCGACAACCACAGCACCCGATTCGCCCGGAGCCAACAACCAGCGGCCATGCTCATCGGTGCCCACAATTCCACTGAACACGGACGGCGAATCGAAACGCGGGAAACAGAGCCAGTCCACACTGCCGTCCCGGGATATAAGAGGCCCCGTCTGAAGATCCGATAGCAACGCATAGTCCTCTATGAGTGCAGCCATGCTCCACTCAATCACAACTTCTCCACATTCGGTTAGGCCCGCCATATGCCCATCAACACGCAACCACCAGCCCGGTAGATTCCTGCTTCAGGTGATCACGCATTTCATTAGGGGAGGCCCATTGATTCCGGCATCACGAGGGCGTTTGACCCGGTTCAGTTGAGCCGTAGCAAGCCCGCTGCCGTCGCCTCCGGATCTTTCAAGCGCTCAATCGTCGGTGTTGTTGACGGTGACGCCGCCGAAGGCGCCGCGGTAGCGCGCGGCCGGGTGGCGTTCATTGATCCGGTCCTGCTCGAAGAGCTTGTGGCGCCGGTCCGGAAGCCGAGTGCTGTCCGGCAGGATTCCCCTCGCCTCCGTTCCGGACAGCTGGGCAGGAGCCGACGCTGCCCACAGGCTCAAGACTCCGGCATTGTGAGCGCCGGAGCGTAGCCGCAACAGAGTGCACAGACTTTGAAAGGACACAATGACTGGCACTTGGCCGTCGCTGCGGTGCGCGCCTTTAGCGCCCGCGATGACGCCGAACCCGTGCTGTTCTACAAAGGCGAATATGCAGGAGTCTGAACCTGGACAGGGGCGCTGGCATCCTCATAAGCCCGGTTGGACCCGTGGCGCTGGATTCGCCTCAACGTCAGCTACCTTGGCCTGCTCGGACACACCGTACTCCTCATCCCGGAACCCAATCCGCAATATCACAGCTAATACAGGCTTCGATGTGCCGAAGGTACCGTAAAGGAGAATTGAAAGCGTCTCTCGCTACATTGGCAGTTTTGGACTTGCAAGAATCGCCTGAGATTGAAGGAAAGTAAGGACAGGCTGAAAAGTGAGCATGACCTTATCGCGTGCATTCTCCACCTTTAAGGAAGGAGCGGGAGCTTAGTAACTCCGCCTTGCAGGCTGTGAATCCGGGTAACAGGGCTCTCGGTGCACAAGACACAGCCAGTCTTATCGGAGCATTGCGGTTCTGCCAGATAGACCAGCTTTCTTGTTGTTGCCCGGACATCGACCGCCATTGTAACCTGCTGCGGAAATCATGTCAGCAAGTTGAGACCAGAACTTTGCACATGTCCATTGGCTTAACTCCGGGCGTCTGCATTCGGGCATCGAGATGTCCCGCAGATGAAGTATGCAACCAAGAATAAAAAACATGCATTCTGTCATCGCAGGCTGCATAAACCGAGCGCCGGAGGCTTTTCGCCGCCCATGCCAGAAAAATTATAGTTCAAGGGCGGATTAAAACCGACACATTCCAAATCGATCTAAGTAATAGCTAGCCCCCCGGGAAAGAAATCAATACGATGACCGGCATGATCACTAAACGCCCGCGGGCAGTTGCTCTCATCACTTCTTTCTTGTTCATGATCGGTGTGGGAGCGGTTAGCACACTGCCAGCATCGGCGGCCACCGTTTCGGGTGGTGTCGCTGTCACCTGGACCAACACCAATGTCTGGACGACCGGATTCCAGTCCGAGGTTGGAGTGCGCAATACATCGTCCACCAAACTCAACCCATGGCAGATCTCCTTCGCGTATGGCAATCAGGTGAATACGCTGTGGAACGGAGTCCTGTCGCCCGCTGCGGGTGGCTTCGCCGTGGCGGCTCCCTCCTGGGCCACGACGCTGGCCGCCGGCACCTCCACATCGTTCGGCTTGACCTCCTTCAAGGTCGGAACCGCCGCATTGTTCCCCACGGCGTGCACCGTGATCGGTCTTCCAGCGGGAGCCCCGGTAATCCCGTGTTCCATTAATGGTTCGGCTCCCACGTCCACGCCGACTCCAACGTCCACGCCGACGCCGACTCCAACGTCCACGCCGACGCCGACGCCGACGCCGACTCCCACGCCGACCCCCACTCCGACGCCGACCCCCACTCCCACGCCGACGCCGACTCCGACAGGAACCGCGACGCCGGGCGCCGGTAACACCCTCGTCGCCCCCTACGTGGACATGGGAGTGTGGCCGACCGCAGATTTGTCGGCATTCTCTTCGGCTTCCGGCGTCAAGGCCATGACGGCCGCGTTCATCGTCGCTGACAGGTCCAGTGCTTGCAGCCCGACCTGGGCCGGGTACACCGCCTATACGATCGGCTCGACGGGTGACTCCTTGGCTGGGATCAGCGCTTTCCAAGCCAGTGGAGGGCGGTTCATCGCTTCGTTCGGTGGAGCGATCAACGACGAGCTCGCCCGTGTCTGTACCAACCCTGCTTCGTTGCTGAACGCGTATACGAAGGTTGTGACCCGATTCGGCCTGGACCGGATCGACTTCGACATTGAGGGCGCTGACGTCTCCGATTCAACCTCCAACCAGCGTCGCGCCACGGCGGTCGCGGCTCTCCAAGCGCAGCGCGCCGCAGCCGGTCATCCGCTGCAGGTCTCTCTGACCCTCCCGGTCATGCCTTACGGTCTTGTCGCGAGCGGTCTGCGCACGGTCCGGGAGTTTGCCGCTGCAGGAGTGACGTTGTCCGCCGTCAACGTCATGGCGATGGACTATGGCGACGGGACGACGGCCATGGGCGCGGCCGCGATCTCCGCAGCGAATGCGACGGCCGCCCAGCTGGCCACCGTACCCGCTTATGCCAGCCTCACCGGCGCACAGCGTCTGTCTCTGGTCGGCCTCACGCCGATGATCGGTGCGAACGACATCGCGGGGGAAATTTTCACACTGGCCGACGTGGCGACAGTTGGCGCATTTGCCAAGGCGAATTCGCTTGCCAACCTCGCTTGGTGGGAGATGACGCGAGACCAGCCGTGTGCAGCAGGCATCCCGACGTACATGTGCTCCGGCGTGAGCGAGCCGCGATGGGCGTTCTCGAAGGCGTTCGTCGCTGCGAGTCGGTAGTGAATCGCACCGGGTTTCCTGGCGGCATCGATTGCCCGGAAGGATGCTTCCCATGCCAGCACAAAGGGAAGTGCCCGATCGAGTTGCGTGGACGTGCGGCCCGGATGGCCGTCGAGGCAAGAAAGGATCCGGCGACCAGGGCGGAGCTCGAACGCCCGTCCAGGTGATGTGTGACTTCGTCGACAAGCACCGCGACGAACGCGGAGTCGAGCGGATCTGCAAGGAGCTGCGCGGCCGGAACATACCGGCCGCGCAGTTCGCGGTGGAACGGCTCATGCGGGCCCAAGGCCTGGATGCTATCTCTCGGGCGAAGGGCCCGTGCGCGGCGAAGCCCGCACCGCAGACCGGACGGCCTTCGGATTTGATCGAGCGCAGGTTTGCCGCAGCTGCGCCGAATCGGCTATTGGTCGCGGCATGAAGTATGTCCGCACGTTCGCCGGCTGGGTCTACCCGCCATTCAACCTACCGAATACGAACATCTCCACGCCGGGCACCCGGCACCGGAACTACTGCCGTATCCGAACTAAAAACGTCTCCATCAAACCCGGGGCTTGACAGACTATTTAGTCAACGCGTAATAAACGACGACGGCCGTGGTGATCGCGAGCAGCCCCACCAGCACGTACGAGGCAATCCTGATCCGGCGGCTGCGCCGTTCCTCTTTTTCAAAATATCGGTATGACGGAGACTTTGTTTTCATCACCAGTAACTTCCTATACGACGTTATGGTCATCATTATATTTTTCCGATCCATGACAAAAAACGTCACGAATGATTTCGCACTATTTGCGAAATCATTCGCAGCAGGAGCGCAAAAGTTTGTGCTGATTACTCTTGATCTTTGACATGCTCATCCCGAAGCCGGTTGAGGAAAATACCTGGCCAGCGCCCCTCGTTGCGTTTCGGAATAGTTACGGGGTCAGCCGGTATCCCACACCCCGGACGGTCTCGACCCAGCGCGGAGAGCGTGAGCTGTCTCCGAGGCGCTTGCGCAGGTTGCCTAGATGGACCTCGACGGTGCGTTCCTCGCTGGTGCTGACATGGGAGCCCGTGTTGAAGGGTTCGTTCCGCAGCCGGCGGACCAGGTCCGCTTTGGTCTGGACCACCCGTCCGTTCTCCATCAGGACCAGGAGAAGGTCGAACTGTGTCCGGGTCAGGTCAACGGGCACGCCGTTGATTGCGGCTGCACGGAATCCTTCATGGAGGGTCAATCCCTTGTGCTCGAAACCACCGGAAACCCCTTCGGTCAGCGGACTGAGCTGCGACTCGGCCGATGAAACGGAAGGAGAGGTTGGCGGTGCCGCGGTCAGAGGCTCGGGATGCAGCCGGTACCCGGTGCCTGCAGAGATGAGCGACGGCTTTGGGCTAAGTGACCGGGGGCGTCGGAGCATGGCGGTGATCCTGGCGCGCAGCTCGCGAGGACGGAACGGTTTCGTCAGGTAGTCGTCGGCGCCGGCTTCGAATCCCATCAGGGCATCGGCCTCCTCGACCCTTCCTGTGACGATGATGAGGTAAGCGTCGCTGAAGGTGCGGATCCGCCTGCAAGCCTCAATCCCGTCAAAATCGGGCAGGCCGACATCGATGATGATGATGACGGGGTTGTGCTCCCTGACGGCCTCGACACCTTCGATCCCGGAGGATGACGTATGCACGGTAAAACCTGATTGCCGGAGTACCTCCTCCAGGATTCCCCTCACGTCTTCGTCGTCCTCCACAACGACGGCAATGCCCCGCCCGACCATTCGTCTATGCCCCCATAGCTCGTACTACAGCCGCAGCTGAACGGCCTCCGGCCTGAATCGGCGTCCACTCGGCCGGTGCGCCTTCGGCACACGATCTAAAGCTATTTCATTTTATATTCACTAATGCAAACCGTGCAGTTTTGTTTAGTTCATTTAGAAGGGTTGCCGGCCTTGGCGAAGCCACCCGGCGGAGATGGTTCAATTTCGAAAATTGTTGCTATTTTGAGGTGATCTTGAGGTTGCTGTAGTAGTGCGTGTTTATTGAGATTGAGTTTTCCGTAAAGAGATGTAATTGGTCTGGAGTGTTTCACTCCGCATGTGGCTGATGTTCGTCGGGCGCTCAATGGGGGCGCAAGCAGAAGCGTTTCCCGGACGGTGGCTTGTTCGCGATCCGGATTGGCCCCAGCCCCTCCTTCATCCGCCCGGAGTCTCGCCCCGGGAGTGGCTGAGCTTTTGAGTCTTTCTGGCGGTGAGGTAAACGCGGTGGGCGGTGGAGACCAGGACCAGCCAGGCGGCGCCGAGGGTCCAGGCCGCCAGGACATCGGTTAACCAGTGGTGGCCCAGGAACACTCGGCTGAGGCCGATAGTCAGGGCGAAGAGGGCCGCGGTGGTAACTGTCCAGGCGCGGGCCCGGCGGGAGTGGCAACGCAGGATGATCACGTAAGCGACGATTCCGGCGATCACGAACGAGTTTAGCGAATGCCCGCTGGGAAACGAGGGGGAATACTCATAGGGAGGCACGGCGTCGCTAAGCGGGGGCCGCGCGCGGCCGACAAGCTGCTTGCCGGCGATGGTCATGAACAAGGAGCCGGCTGCGGCGGTCACGATGAGGATCCCCGGGGTCCAGGAGCGGCGGCGGAGGACCAGCACGGCCGTGGCGATCGCGGCCAGGATCGGCATCCCGATTCCTCCGCCCAGGTCGGTGTAGGCAGTGGCTGCGACGTCCAGTGCGGGGCTGCGCAGGGTCTTCGCCGCCTCCAATACCGGATGGTCCAGGGCGGCCACGCCATCTGCTTCTGTCACAGCGTCGTAGACCCAGCCTGTCGTGAAGGCCAGCAGCGATGCGATGATCGCTCCGGCGGCAAGGGTCAGGATCAGCACGCCGTATGGGCCGAGACGTGCGCTGAGCCGCTGTGCACGGGCGGCAAGCCACCTGCCTGCCGGGGTCTTCCACCGGGCCAGATCAGTGTCACCGACGAAGCGGTCTTCGGTCAGTTCGCCTTTGCCTCCCGCTGACTTGTCGTCCGATGCGCCTTGTGCGCGAACACCCATCGTTTTCCGCCTTACATTGCACAAATTTACGTTGCACAGATTTACATTGCATAAATATTTAATAAGGAAGCTTATCTTCCATTATTGTGGGGTCGAATCGTGCACACTGCCCACGCGGGCCAGTCCATGCCTAGTCTTTCACTGACCGGTGCAGCCGTAGGCTATGTGGAGACCGGACACCAGAGGCCAGGCCCGGCCCCGAAAGGAGCATCGAGTGGACAGTGATGCCGGTACCTGGTTCCTGAGTCGCGCTGAGCGGGGGAATCTGGACACAGACGTGCACGCGGGAAGTGCCGGGTGTCCGTCGTGGTCTGAGGGCAACCTGGTTCGGCCCTTGATTCATGGAGCGAGCTACTTCGCCCGACTACATGAGGAGCTGACTACTCTGCAGGCGGGGGACCGTGTATGGTTCACCGACTGGCGGGGCGACGCCGATGAGCGGCTGCTGGAGGATGGACCGTCGATCGGGGACGTGCTCGCGGGATTGGCCCGCGCAGGGGTCGAAGTGCGGGGCCTTGTCTGGAGATCCCACGGAGAGCGAGTATCGGCACCAATGAGCGGCCGGTCCAACGAGCTCCTGAGCCGTAAGATCAACGACGCCGGCGGAGAGGTGCTGTTGGATCAGCGTGTACGCCGGTTCGGCTCCCATCACCAGAAAATGTTGGTCATCCGCCGTCGTGACGATCCGGCACGGGACGTCGCATTCGTTGGCGGGCTCGACCTTTCCCACGGTCGTCGGGACGACGCCGACCACGCGGGAGACCCGCAAGCGGTGACCATGGATTCCCGGTACGGGAAACGACCCCCGTGGCACGACGCCGCACTTGAACTGCGTGGCCCCGTGGTCGCAGATGTGCTGGCAGTGTTCGCCGAACGGTGGAATGACCCCCATCCCCTCGACCGACGCACCCCGTATCGGATGCTGCTGCAACGCCTGGCCCGTATGCCCCGGCACCCCAAACCGCTACCGGCCTCTGCACCGCCACCACCACCGGCCGGCCCTCATGCCGTGCAGCTGCTGCGCACCTATGGGGTGAAACGTCCCCCGTTTCCGTTCGCGCCGGAAGGGGAACGCAGCGTTGCCCGCGGCTATGCGAAAGCCTTCGCTCGTGCCCGCTCGCTGATTTACATCGAGGATCAGTATCTGTGGTCGACAGAGGTCGCAGCCGGAATCGCTGACGCCCTCGAGCGGAACCGCGAATTGAACGTGATCGCCGTCGTGCCCCGCTATCCCGACTCTGACGGCCCACTAGCGGGACCGCCTAGCCGAATCGGGCAATTACGTGCCCTCGGAATGCTGCGCCGGGTCGCACCCGGCAGGGTCGGCGTGTTCGACCTGGAGAACAGCTCCGGAACGCCAATCTACGTCCACGCCAAAATCTGCATCATCGACGACACCTGGTTCACCTGCGGCTCAGACAATTTCAACCGCCGATCCTGGACTACCGACAGCGAACTCACCTGCGCCGTACTCGACACCACTGCCGACGAACGGGAATCCCGGGGACCGGCCAACGGCCACGATGCTTCCCGGCCGTTGGCCCGCGGGCTCCGGCTCCAACTCTGGGCAGAACACCTGGGCTTGGACCAGGACGATCCCCGACTCGACGACCCGGCGGCTGGGCTCAAGCTTTGGAACACCACTGCCGACACCCTCGACCACTGGCACGAGACGGGGCGCCGCCCGCCCCGCCCCTCCGGACACGTGCGCCGGCACACTCCGGAGCCCGTGTCCCCGCTGCAACGTCCCTGGGCGGATCTGATCGGCCGCCTCGTCGTGGACCCCGACGGCCGTCCGCGCCGGCTGCGCGGCACCGCCCAGTTCTAGGGCCGGGGACCGTCCCCGGCCCACTTCGCGGAGGTTTCCAACGAGTCAACGCGGCCTCTGGCAGGGAGGAGCCGACGGGCGTACCGTCAATTAGTACGACGGCGGTGGCCGCCCCTCCCAGCCTGACCGGGGCTGGCCCGCTGCCGTACCGCGCCAATATCCGTTTGAGGAGCCGGAAATGGCTGGATGGAATGCCGATACGGCGGCCGGCCCAATGGGTGCCGGGACGATCACGTTGGTGGAAGGTTCGTCATTCTGCATCTCATTGCCGAACGGGGACATCCAACCCGAGATGCCGCACGGGGTCTTCTTCCAGGACACGCGCATCTTGTCCCGCTGGAGCCTGACCGTCAACGGCCAGCAGCTGGAGCCGTTGGCAGCGGAAATGAAGGAACCCTACCGGGCGCTGTTCGCCGGCCGTGTTGCCCGTGCTGACGGGTATGCGGACAGCCCCTTGATTGTGGAGCGGCTGCGCGAGGTGGGAGCGGGCATCCTGGAGGAGATCACCGTCCGGAACTATTCGCTGGATCCGGTTGAATGTGTGGTCTCGCTCAGCATCGAAGCGGATTTTGCCGATCTGTTCGAAGTCAAGGAAGCGCGCATCCAGCGGCACTGGGATGAAACCCGGCAGCCGGACGCTGGTTCACTCACGATCAAGGCCGCCTGGCAGGATGCCCGCAAGGGGACTGTCATCCACGCCGACGGCGCCGATGTCGGGCCGGACGCCCTGATATATCGCACAGTTGTCCCGCCGCACGGCCACTGGAGCACCCTACTGAGCGTGGTGCCGGCCCTGGACGGGACCGGTCCGGCGGCACCGTTTGTTCGTCCGGAGCCAGGGAGCATGTCTCCTCGGGACCGGCGCCGGTTGGAGTGGGTGGCCAGGATCCCGGTGTTGCGGATGGGAAACCGTTCCATCGAACGCACCCTGCAACGCAGCTACGACGATCTGGGCGCGCTCAGGATCGAGGACCCCGACCATCCGGACCGGGTGGTAGTCGCCGCCGGGGCGCCTTGGTTCATGACTCTGTTCGGGCGCGACTCACTCTGGGCCTCGGAAATGGCGCTGCCGGTGGACCCGTCCCTCGCCCTGGGCACGCTGCAGACGCTGGCCGACCGCCAAGGCCGGGTGTTTGACCCGGTGAGTGAGGAGGAGCCGGGCAAGATCCTGCACGAGGTCCGGCTCGGTGTCTCCAGCGGTCTGTCCCTGGGCGGTAAGCCAGAATATTATGGCAGCGTCGATGCGACCCCGCTCTTTGTGAGCGTGCTTGGAGCCGTCAGCCGCTGGGGGTTCGCCAAGGAGACCATTGCCGCCCTGCTGCCCAACGCGGATCGGGCACTGGACTGGATCCGCGACTACGGGGACCGCGACGGCGACGGCTTCGTCGAATATGAACGCTTGAATGATCGGGGGCTGATCAACCAGGGCTGGAAGGATTCCTGGGACGGGATCAACTTCGCGGACGGCACCCTGGCGGAACCGCCGATCGCTTTGTGCGAGGTCCAGGCCTACGTCTATTCGGCCTACATGGCGCGTGCGTGGATGGCCTACGACGCCGGCAACACGGCTTTGGCTGACGAGCTCACCGACCGGGCGGCACAGCTGAAGACACGGTTCAACGAACAGTTCTGGCTTCCCGATCGCGGCTACTACGCGATCGCGCTGGATAAGGACAAGCGCCCGGTCGATGCCTGTGCCTCTAATATGGGCCATTGCCTCTGGTTCGGTCTGGTGGATGAGGACAAGGCGCCGCTGGTAGCCGAGAAGCTAATGTCCCCTCAGATGTTTTCCGGCTGGGGGGTACGCACACTGGCTTCCGACATGGGAGCTTATAACCCGGCGAGCTACCATAACGGTTCGGTCTGGCCGCACGACAACGCCATTATTGCGGCGGGCCTGGTGCGCTATGGTTTCGTCGAGGAAGCGCAGCGAATCGCCACGGCCCTCCTGGAGGCCGCCGAGTACTCGGACGGCCGGCTGCCCGAGCTCTTCTGCGGCTTTGACCGGGAACGGTTCGGCCAGCCGGTGCCGTATCCGACGGCGTGCTCGCCGCAGGCCTGGTCCGCCACCGCACCGGTCCTGCTGGTGACAAGCCTGATGCGGTACGACGCGCACGTATCTCTTGGGGGCGTGTGGCTGGACCCGGTGCTGCCGGAGTCCTACGGCGAGCTGCACGTCGCCAATGCGCCCATGGCAGGCGGCCGGATCTCCATCGACATTTCCGGTTCCGCCGCCTCGGTCCGAGGGCTGCCCGAGGGCATGGTGCTCCACCGAGGGCACCGGCCATGGATGACCGAGCTAGTGGAGCAGGCCAAGTCGCGCAAGGACGCTTAGCCGGACGAGCGGGCCCGGCCGCTTGTTCCTGCAGATTAAAATCGTCCGCATCTTAAAGTCGTCCGCACCGCGAGAACTCCCGGGGTTCTGGGAATTCTCGCGGTGCGGATGGTGTTTGTGGTGCGCTTTGGCCTGTCAGTCCTTGCGGACCGTGCCGGGGTCGACGTTCCGGGCGGCGAAGATCAGCAGTCCGGAAGCCAGGATAGGGATGACACCCCACCATAGGGTGGCGTTGATCCAGCCGGCGCCGGCGGCGAGGGTGGCTGTGATCAATAGTCCACCGACGATCGCGCCGACTTGGCCTGAGGCGTTGATGATGGAGCTGCCCGTTGCCCGGGTGTGGACGGGGAAGCTCTCGCCGGTGAAGAACAGCAGGGCGGAGAAGGGGCCGATGAGGAAGAACAGCCCGGCACTGTACAGCCCGATGATGAGCGGGAAGTTCCCGTTCGGTGCCTGAAGCATCGTGAAGAAGGAAACGGCACAGAGGATCCAGCCGATCCCGATCGCGTTACGGCGTCCGATCCGGTCGCCCAACCAGCCGTGGAACAAGTAGCCGGCGAAGGCCGTGGCGTTGGAAATGATAAGGACCAGCAGTGCGTTGTCGAACTCGACGTTCTTGCCGTCCGGGGCCGTAAGCAGCGAAGTGCCGAGGATGGCGAAGGAGAGGACGCCCAGCCAGTTCAGGAGGAAGGCTCCACCGATCGTCAGGGTTGACCTTAGTGATTCCCCGCGGAAGACCGAGACGAGCGGGCTGGACTTCTCCGAGACGTCGACTCCGTATTTGATACCGAGCTGCTGCGCTTCCTCAACCCGGCCGTCCTTGATCATCTTGTCGATTTGGTGACGGTGGCCGAACTGGGGACTCTCCTTGAGCCAGCGTCCGGCGAGGACGATGAAGACGGCGGGGATGGCGGCCACGGCGAAGCAGAGCGCCCACCCGCCGATGGGGAACAGCAGGTAGACGGACCCGGCAGCCAGTACGGATCCGACCGGCCAACCGGACTGGACGAGCGAGTAGATGAGGCCGCGACGGCGAGCCATGGCGGGATTGCTGTGGCTGTGCGCGAACATCTCGTTGAGGTAGGCCGCGTTGATGGCCTGCTCGGCGTAACCGAGGCCGGCCAGTGAACGCACGAGGACCAGGAAGACGAGTCCCAGGCCGGCAGCGATGCCCGCAACCCAGCCGACCGTGGCGGTCAGCAATGAGGCGACGGCGGCACCGCTGACGGCGATCAGGATGCCCTTGCGGCGCCCGATCCGGTCGACGATCGGGCCGATCGCGAAGGCCACGAGTGCGGTACCGGCAGTCACCCAGGTGTTGATCCCTGTGGACTGCGCAGCGCTCCAGCCGAGGTCTGAGGCCAGCTTCGGCAGGAGGTTGCCGAACAGGACGAAGTCGTAGACGGCGAAGGTCCAGGCGAAGAAGCAAATCCAGGTGGCCAGGCGGACGTCTTTGGGAGTGACATCAGACTCGACGAATTGGAAGGTTGGGACAGTGGACATATCGGTTCCTAATTCACGGGGAGAGTTGGGGGATGTGATGAGTAGGGAACGAAGGGGCGGTCTGGAGGGCAGGGTCGCTAGCTGGTCCCCAGCCCGCCCCTCACTGCTGCTCTTGGATCAGCTCGTAGGGCTGAGCTCGGAGACCAGAACTTCGCGGCGTTCGGCGGTGGCCTTCAGGTCGACCGTCAGCTGGCCGTTGACCTCCTTGAGGACCACGCCGTAGTCCCGGGCTGCCGCCTCCGCGGTCGTGAAGCCGTCCAGCACGTCCTCCAGGACCTTCAGCGGGTCCCTTCGATGCGGGTCGCCGAAGCCTCCACCGCTGGGCACGGTGATCTGGAGGGAGTCTCCTGCCAGCAGCTGGCGGCCGGTGACCTTGGAGGGCCAGGACTCTTCGCCCGCCCGGCCGGGGTTCTTCACGAGCGATCCGTTGAGGCCCTCATGCCCGCCGAAGGCGCCCCACGGTACATCCGACTCGTGGCGTTCACCCTCGCAAGTGATCGCGGTGTCGGTCAGGAACGTATTCTCGCGGATGATGCCAATGCCGCCGCGGAACTCCCCGGCCGCTGCCGGCTCGGAACGCAGTTCATAGCGGTCGGTGCGCATCGGGAACCGCCACTCGAGCTCCTCGATCGGGTTGTTGCGGGTGTTGGCGATGAGGTTGTCCACGGAGTCCGGCCCGTCGCTGGTGGCGCGTCCGCCGTAGGAGCCCTCGTTGACCTCGAGGTAAACCCAGTACTCGCCCTGCTTCTCGTCCCATCCGGAGTAGGAGATGAAGTGGATGTGGGCGGAGTTGCCGGCGGTGACCCGTTCGGGGATAACGGGGGCGAGGGCCCGCAGGGCCAGGTCGACGGCGCGCTGCACTTGGGAGAACCGCGAGAAGGTCGCCGCCGGGTACTTCGGGTTGAAGATGGTGCCTTCCGGGGCGATCACCTTCAACGGCTTGAGCATGCCCTCGTTCTGGGGCACGAACACCGGGAAGGCGACCTCGTCCAGGAACATCATGCGGGTGATGAACGTGAACGCCGAGACGGTGGTGCCCTCGAAAGCGCAGTTGTAGGCGGTGGGTACTTGTTCGGACGATCCGGTCAGGTCGTAGGTGATCTCGTCACCCTCGACAATCACCTTCACGACGATCGGCAGCTTCTTGCCGTAGTTGCGGCCGTCGTCGTCCAGGTAGCCGACCTCTGTCTCGTAGACGCCGTCGGGGATCTTGGCGATCTCCTGGCGCAGCATCCGCTCGGAGTAGTCGATCCAGCTCTGGCCGGCCTCACGCACCGCGCCAAAACCGTAGCGTTCGATGAGGGCGGTGTAGCGGGTCTTGGCCAACTCGCAGGCGGCGATCATGGCCTGGAAATCGCCCTCGTTGGAGGTGGGCGTCCGGGTGTTGTTAAGGATGTGCCGGATCAGTGACTCCTGGCGTACGCCCTTCTCGGAGATCTTGACCGCCCGGAAAATGGTGCCCTCGGACTGGATGTCCTGGATGTCCACCATCAGCCCGGAGTACGCGCCGCCATTGTCGATCAGCTGGCCGGAGGCGCCGGCGAAGCCGACGAGCTCCCCGTCGTGGAAGATCGGTTCGATGATCGCCACATCGGGGGAGTGCGTGGCGCCCAGATACGGATCGTTGTGCAGGATGATGTCACCGTCGTGGATGTCGTCGCCGAGCACCGAGATCACGCCCTTGACGATCTTGGGCATGGAGCCCATGAACATTGGCGTGGAGTCGGACTCGGCCAGCACGTTGCCGTCCTTGTCGAACAGGCCTGCGCCGAGGTCCTCGGACTCGCGGATGATCGAGGAGTAAGCCATGCGGAACAGCACCGAGGCCATTTCCTTGGCCGCTGAGTTCAAGGCGCCGCCGATCACGCGCATCAGGATCGGGGTGGCCAGTTTCTCGGCGCTCTGGGCGGCGGCCGGGCAGTCGATGACGAGGTTGCCGGCTGCGTCCACCGTTCCGGAGAATCCCGGAGGAATAACCGTCGTGGAGTCGTACTGCTCGATGATGGCGGGGCCGGCGAAGGCGATTCCCACGCCCATCCTGTCGCGATCATAGAAGCCGGTGTCCAAGGTGACTGGCTTGCCATCTTGTTCAAAGGTCACCGGGCGTGTTTCCACCAGGGCATCTTTGAGGGAACCGGACTTGGTCGCTTCCGGCGTGGGCAGGTCATCCATCACCGCGCTGGCCTCGACCCGGATGTTAATGACCTCCACGGTGCCGTTCTTGAAGCGGTGGCCGTACTCCTCAAAGTGGGCGTCGTGGAAGGCTGCCTCGGCCTTTTCCAGCCAGACCTGATTGACCGGACCGGCGGGGGCGGTGAAGCGGATCTCGTATCCCTGGCCCTCGTAGCGCGCGTCGGCGAGCCATTCAAGCTTGCGCCGTTCGGCCGGGACGTCCTCGGCATCGAGCTGGGCGTTGGCGTCACGCTCCAACTGCTCGTAGGAGGCCTGGATGGCGGCAGGATCCGCGTTGGCGAAGGTGAACCGCCTGGTGGCGACGAACTCATATTTCTCGTCAGTGGCCAGCAGACCGGTGGCGGCGATGATGCCGGGGTGGGCCGGGATCAGAACCTTCGGGACCTCCAGTTCAGCTGCGATCTCGCAGGCGAACAGCGCTCCGGCACCCCCGGCGGCGACGAGGGTGAAGTCGCGAGGATCGTAGCCGCGGCGCACGGAGTTCTGCTCGATCGCCTGCGTCATGCCGAACTTCTGGATCTGCAGGGCGCCGAGGGCTGCCTGGTCCACGGACATGTTGAGCTTTTCCGCGAGCCCTTCCATCGCTTTTCGGGCGCCATCGAGATCCAGATCCATGCCTGAGCCTGCCAGGACGCGGTCAGGACGCATGCGGCCCAGCAACATCTGGGCGTCGGTCGATGTCGGCTCCGTCCCGCCGCGGCCGTAGCAGACCGGGCCCGGGACAGCTCCCGCCGACTGGGGACCGACGCGGAAGACCCCGCCGGCGTCGACGTAGGCGATGGAACCGCCGCCGGCCCCAATGGTGTCGATGTCCACCATGGGGACCATTGCCTGGTGGTCGCCGATCTTGGTGTCCAGCAGGTGACGCATGCGCAGTTCACCCTGGTAGGCCACACCGATGTCCGCCGAGGTACCCCCGATGTCCAGGGTGACGACATTGTCGAAGCCGGATTGGCGACCGGCCCACATGCCGCCGATCAGGCCGCCGACCGGTCCGGACATCATCAGGGTGACGGGCCGCTTGGCAGCCTCCTTGATCGGAACCATACCGCCGGAGGACTGCATCAGCAGGATCTCCCGCTTGTAGCCCAAGCCCTCAGCCTGCTCCTGCAAGCGGTGCAGGTAACGCGAGACCCTGGGGCCGACGTAAGCATTCAGCGCCGTGGTGGAGAACCGCTCGTATTCGCGGTACAAGGGCACGATCTCGCTGGAAAGGGACAGGTAAGCCTCGGGGAACTCCTCCGCGACGATCTCCCCGATCCGCTGCTCGTGGGCGGGGTTCAGATAGGAGTGCAGCAGGCAAACGGCGATGGCTTCGACGCCGGCCGCCTGCAGTTCGCGCACGCGCTCCCGGACCTCGTCCTCGTCCAGGGGAACCAGGACGTCGCCGTTCGGCGCGGTGATGCGCTCCTTGACGGTGAGCCGATGGCGGCGCTTGATCAGGGGCTTGGTCTGCCAAGGCAGATCCTGCTGGAGGGAGAAGTTGTACGGCTTCTTGTGACGGGCAATGTGCAGGATGTCCCGGAAGCCCTCGGTGGTGATCATCCCGACCTCGGCGCCGGTGTGCGTCAGCGCGGTGTTCGTGGCGACCGTGGTCCCGTGCACCAGCTGGTCGATCTCCGAAAGCGAGACCCCGGCCTTCGCGCAGAGTTTTATGATGCCGTTGACCACGGCCTCGGAAGGGTCGTGAGGGGTCGAGGGAACCTTTTCCACAACGGCGATGCGCTGATCGTCGTCCGAGAAATACAAGTCGGTGAAGGTACCGCCGACGTCTACTCCGATGCGCTTCATAATGGGTCCTTTCGGAAGTGAGGCTCAGGACTGCGTTGAAGGGGAAAGCCTGGGTGGGCCTCTCGGCCATTAGGCGAGCCCCGGTTTGGAGTCCACTGGGGTTAGACCGCAAATCAGTGTGCTGTAGATCACAAAGTTGCTTACTAAGCAATGTAGTTCCCGTGGGAGCAACATGCAATGGCTGGCCGATCTTTTTTTGAGGCACCTCCTTTGTCCATTCAAGCCGGATGTGGGGAATTCCGGGCAATCTAAAAAAGGGATTGCATGTTGCACATTCAGCAACTACTGTGATGGCACAGCAACAAATTGCGGACAGGGGAAATCCGGTCCCGAGAGAGTGGAGACAGCCATGACAACAGAGACGTTCAACGACATCGAAGCCCGGCTTGCAGCAGTGCTGGAGGAGGCGTTCGCAGCAGGCACGGACATCTACAACGAGCGAGGCTTCAGGCGTCGGATCGGCTACGGCAACCGCCCCGCCGTCATTCACATCGACCTCGCGAACGCGTGGACCCGTCCGGGCCACCCGTTCAGCTGCCCGGGCATGGAGACGATCATCCCGAACGTCCAGCGGATCAACGAGGCCGCGCGCGCCAAGGGTGTCCCGGTCTTCTACACCACCAACGTGTATCGCAACCGCGATGCCACCTCCGGGACGAACGACATGGGCCTGTGGTACTCGAAGATCCCCACGGAGACCCTTCCGGCGGATTCCTACTGGGCGCAGATCGACGACCGCATTGCGCCCGCGGAGGGCGAGGTCGTGATCGAGAAGAATCGCGCCTCGGCGTTCCCGGGGACGAACCTCGAGCTCTTCCTGACCTCCAACCGTGTCGACACCCTGATCGTGACCGGTGCGACCGCCGCCGGGTGCGTGCGCCACACCGTCGAGGACGCCATCGCGAAGGGCTTCCGCCCGATCATCCCCCGGGAGACCATCGGCGACCGCGTCCCGGGGGTCGTGCAGTGGAACCTCTACGACATCGACAACAAGTTCGGTGACGTGGAGTCCACTGATTCGGTGGTGGAATACCTGAACGGCCTCCCGCAGTTCGAGGACACAGTCCCGAAGACCCTCTCGGATCCCCAGCCCGAGGTGGCGGCCCCCGCGGATCCGGCCTGAGCCGCACCGCACCCTCGGAGCCCCGCGGTCCGGCATCCGCGGCCTGATTGGATCCTCACACTACGGCGCGGTCCTGGATCTCCTGGATCGCGCCGTGGCGTGCACAAGCACCTGGAGAGGGAGAACTCATGCTGGGCCTACAACCCACTCCTGACAAACCGCAAGGGGCGGCAGCATCGCTGCTCAACGGTCTGACGGTCCTCGAAGCCTTCTCCGTCGCCAAGCGATCGCTCCTTGGCGTCACGGAGATCTCCGAACTCGTCGGCCTGCACAAAAGCACCGTCTCCCGGATGCTCACCGGCCTGGACGACGCCGGATACGTGCAGCGCGATGAAGACACCGGGCGATACCGCCTCGGACTCGGGATGATCGGCCTGGCGGGACCGCTGCTGGCCGAACTCGGCGTCCGCCGTGCTGCGTTGCCCCATCTCGAAGAACTCACCGAAGCCACCGGCGAGACGGCCGCGATCGCCGTCTGGAACGGCACCAACGCGATCGTTGTGGAACAGACGGCGAGCCCCCATCAGGTCAAGCACAGCGCGGCGATCGGCACGCGCTATAACAAGTTCGCCAGCTCTTCAGTCCGCGTGTTCCTCGCCGAACTGCCGCCCGAAGAGACGGACCGCCTTCTGGCTGGCCAGACCGTGCTGCGAGAAGGCTACCTCGGACTCGAGGACGCGGCCCATGAACAGCTGGCGGGCGTTCGGGAACAAGGCTTCGCCGTCAACGACGGCGAGACCACCTACGAGGAATACGGGGTGTCCGCCCCCGTGCGGGACTACCGTGGCGCCGTCGTCGGCTGCATCACGGCGAGTGCACCCCGGGCCCGGGTGCAGCATCAGCAGAGTCAGTTCCTCCTGCGCGAAGCCGTGCTGGAGGCCGCTCGGCGCGTGTCGACACGGCTAGGCAGCCGGCCGGGGGAAACAAATCCAATGTGCTGACTGGCTCACGTCACATCCGGGGAAGCCTGCCAGCCCAAACGGTTGGAGACTTCCGAGGCGGCATGTTGCACGGCTTGAACCACGGCGTCCCTGCTGGCGAGCTTGTGCACGCGGGAGCGGGGAGCGGATGCGGTGATGCAACCAACCACTTTGCCCCGGTAATCCCGAACCGGAGCAGAGACACCAAACTCCTCCTCGGTAGTGTAACCGTCGTTGACGGCGTAAGCCTGACGGGCCACTTCCTGCAGGTGGGTGGTGTAGTCAACTGGCAAACCGTCTCCCGCCGTTCGCAGTATCTTCCCGGATTCGATCAGTTCGGTCGCGAGGGCGGGCGCCAGCTCAGCCAGGAAGACCCGCACCGAAGAACTTTCGAATTTGTTGTACCGGGTTCCGATGGTGGCAGTGTGTTTGACCTGATAGGGGCTGGCAACCTGTTCCACGACGATCGCCTCGTAGCCGTTCCAGACGGAAATGGCGCTGGTCTCTTGGGTTCTTTCGGTCAACTGCTCCAAATATGGAAGCGCAGCACGGCGGACATCCAGGTCCGCCAGCAAAGGGCCGGACAAAGCAAGGAGACCGAGCCCGAGCCGATACCGTCCAGTCTCCTCATCCCGCTGCACATATCCAGCTTCTGCTAAACCGCTAAGAATGCGCGAGACCGTGCTCTTGTGGAGTCCAACGCGCTGAGCAACCTCAGTCACACCAAGAACCGGATTCTGAACGGAAAAGGCTTCCAGCACGGCAAGACCATTCAACAGCGACGCCGCCGCTCCCTGAACCTGCCCGTTGTCCTGCCTCGGCCTGCCTGCCATCTGCGTCCTTTCGCGCGACGTGACCATCCCGCCACTCCTTGGCCATCATATGACGCAGTCCAGGCGCAGACACGGAGGGGCGACGCCCCCTTGAGCCCCTTAGCGGGATCTACAAACTCACGTAACTCCGCGGACCCAGCGGAATCATCGTGATGCTCGCCGAGAAACCGAAGGAAGACTGACGCCCGGCTCAGCCCAAGTAGCCCGTGTCGCTAGCCTCAGGCCGATGTGATGTACGGTGCGCGGCACTCCAAGCGCAGGACGAAGGCTACGACGCCTACCTCATCGCGACTATTCCGGACACCGGGTACGAGGAGATCCGCTCACGGTCGACATCTTGGTCATCGTTTTCCTCGACCAGGGGATCTCCCGGGTGGACGACGTGCCGGCCGGCATCGGCAAAGATCCAGGAGCCGTCATTACAGCTCAAACCAGGGCTACTAGTAGATGCAGCCAACGCCACATTCAGGCTGAGGCACGTGAAGTGGCACTTGGAACAGCAACACCTTGACGGCGCAACCCACGTCGATATGACACAGCGCCCTGCTGCCTCTGGCTGCGCACGACGACTTCGACCATCCCGAGGAACTGATGAGCCCCGTAAACAAATCCCGCCCGACCAAGGCTGAACGCACCGCCCAGGCACGGGAAAAAGCCCGCGCAATCCGCGAAGCACAGATAAAGAAGGACACACGCAAAAAGCTCCTTGTCGGTTGGGGCATCGTTGCTGCCGCTGTGGCAATCATCACGGTCATCGCCCTCGTGGTGACCAGCAGCATCCAGCAAAACGCGCCTATCGCCGATCAAGGCCCCACACCGGCCAACGCCAACTTGCACGGCGGCGTGACGCTGCTGGCGAAGACCGAAGTTGTGAAGTCAGAACCGGCCACCGTCAACGTGACCGATGTACCGGCCTCTGCGGGCACGAAAGCCGCCACTGTGACGGTCCCCGGTGGCGAAGCTGAGGCTGGAAAGCCCGTCAAGGTCATCGCGTACATCGACTTCATCTGCCCAGCTTGCAAACAAATCGAAACCGCCAACCGTGAGTCGCTTACGAACCTACGCAATGAAGGGAGAATCTCCCTCGAGTTCCGCCCGGTCGGGTTCTTGGATCAAAGGTCTACCACCAACTACTCCTCCCGTGCAGCCAATGCGGCTGCTTGCGTAGTGAACTCCTCGCCGGAGAAATACGTCGACTTCTTCAACCTGCTCTTCGAACGCCAGCCTGCTGAAGGCGGATCGGGCATCCCCGACAAGGACCTCAAGGCCATGGCAAAGGAAGTCGGCGCAGCGAACATCGACTCCTGCGTCGACAGCAAACAATTCCGTCCCTGGGTTAAGCACTCCACCCGGGCCGGCGCAGCAGCCGGCATCACAAGCACGCCCGCCGTATTCATCGAGGGCAAGCAATGGAACGGCAGGACCAACCTCACCACCGACATCCAAACAGCGATTGATGCAAAGAAAAAGGCCTCCTGAATTGACGGCGGGTTCCGGACGTTGCTTGTCTGCAACGCTGACTCCAGAGCCGTCCTCGTCTCCGTCATGATTCAGCCGCACTGCGCTACTAATCCATGACTGGCTGGCCTCGGCCATCGGATACTCCCGGGCCAGCCAGGCACCACCTTTGTGTGGGTTCATCAGAAAGTGCTGGGGCCCGTCCTGTTTGGCGTGCAGACTAGGGCAACAACGGGCCCCAGCATCAACTGGTTAGCTAAGACCAGCCTTCACCCCGCTCGGGGAGCCAACCGCTCCGGCGCTTCACGGTTCGGCATCGCTTGGTCCTTCCACTCTCTCGACAGGCAGGCATGACGACGCAGGAATCCATGCAGACGCCAGAGCGGGTTCATGACGGTGCGGGCGGGGAAGGGGCGGGGGAAGGAAGGGGCAGACGCACGGGAAGGATCGCGCGCGATCTAGCGGCTGTCTTAAGGGAAGTCGGTCGACAATCCCTGTGGCCAGGAGGCCAAGCAAACCCGGCCATATGGTCATCGGTACAGCATCGCACCCGCCAAGAGCCGGTGCCCAAATGGCAAGACTGCATGGATCCCCTCCGCTCAGGGATCATTTAGTTCATCAGCTGGATTCCGGAACAGGCCACTGAAATCAAGGTTCCCCGGTTTCAAGAACTTCCCAGCCCTGCAAACTGATGCACGAAAGGTGTGGAGAAGTAGAACTTCTCCACACCTTTCGTGGTGCTGCCGGGTCTTGCTGGTACCGCTTATGCTGTCTGGTTCCGGTTCCTGCGGCGGTATAGGAAGGTGCCGCCGGCTGCCAGGCCGGCCACGCCGATCATGCCTGCGGCGGCTGCGCCGACTTGCTCGCTGATCATGGGGACCGCAGCAATCACGGGGGTTCTGTACTGCAGCGTGGTCAGTCCGCCCTTGATGGTGTTGTTGGTCCCGGTGCTATTGGTCATGTTGAACACGCCGTCGCTGTAGAGGGTGTTCTCTGCTGCCGAAGCAGCGACAGCTACGGGCGTGGTGAACTTCACCGCGCTTATCTGACCGTTAGCGGCTGCCGGGATGGTGATGTTCCCGTTGCAGGTCATGTTCTTGTTGCCGTTGGACAGGGTGCAGTTCGTGAATACCGGGCTGGAGCCTGCCGATTGCACTCCCCCAACAATGTCGGTCCCCCAGACCTGGTTACTGGTAAACGTCGAGTTGGCCGGAGCAGTCAAATACAGCGTCACGTTACCCGTTTCAGCCGCGCTCCACGTGTTCTCAACAGTGGCCCCCACATCACCGGTCCCTCCCGGCGGGATAGTGTTCGCCGCGTTCACCTTAGGGGCCTCGGACTCAACCTTCGCCACAACATTCACGTCCAGCGTGCCGTCCTTGATCTCGTAGGCCTCGCCGGTGGCATGGTCTGTGTACTGCATCACTGCGGCCGCGGAGTACGTCCCCGGGGTCGCCGTGGGGCTCACCGTGACCTGCGGCGAGAATCGGAACAAGTCGTTAGTGGGCCAACCGCTGCTCGCTGAACCAGAAGCGGATCCCCCGGTGCAGGTGAGGGTGGTCCCGCCACCGCCGACGGTGCATCCGCTCAGTTTGAGGTCGTTCGCTGCATAGCTTGTCCCGTCGGAGGAGTACGACGTCGGAACGGTGGACTGATCCGGGAACGTTGTACCGGCCGGGGCATAGAACGTTATGGTGGGAACCGACCCCGATTCGCGGATTTCACCCGGGCTACCGGTGTTCTTGTACGTCCAGTTAAGCGTGGTCGTCTGGCCTTGGACGGCTTGTACAACCGTCGGCTGGTTCTGCCCGATAAATGTGACGGCGAATGCCGGTGATGCCATTGCAACAGACCCCGCGGCAAGGGACGCAACGGCAAGCAAGGGCCCTACCACCCGTCCAGCACGCCTTTTAGTGATACTTTTCATAATCTTCCCTCTGGTTTTGTCCGGGCCACCTCAGACCCGGCCCGTCTGATTCATGGATACCGATCCCCTGACGGGGCGGCCATTAGCTAGTAACCAGTCGGAGCAGATTGTGACGGAGCCCGGCCACTGGCCAGCACCGTTCACCATCAGAGAGAAATCGTGCGCAGACAGCGGGTCTGGACAGGTCAAGGGGCCGCGGATAAGGCCGCAGCTGACCGGATAGGCATAGAACGGCCCCGTCTGCAGCGGAACGACCCAATTGCTCTTAGGGGGGCGACGGCGGCTGCCCGGCCGTCCTTGATGGTCGGGTCGAAAGCGGCACTGGAGGTGATCGACCCGCACGCAGATGCCGCTGCGCTGGCCGCCGCAGCAGTGCCGATCAGGCGCTGGGCAAGTACGTTGATTTCGGCCGTGGTGACGGTTCCGGGGGATTAGGCCCGGTTGAATCCAGAGCGAACTGGTAGACACCGGGCACCGGCCAATGCGCGGATGGTCACCATTTACGGTCCCAACCACGAAATGGTCGTGCGAGATGTGGGCCGTCACACATTTAGTTGACAAAACAAGTATTAGTGCCAAGCTAAATGCATACGCATATATAAATGCGTATCACGGGAGCGTGGACACGACCGTGACCGCAATCGCTTACAGATTGGACTGACTCATGCAGCTCGAGAACAAGGTCGCATTCATCACCGGCGGCGGATCGGGGCTCGGTCTCGCCACCGCAAAGACCTTCATCGCGGAAGGTGCGAAGGTCATGATCTTCGACTTCAACCCCAAGTCCCAGGAAGTCGCCGACGAGATCGGCGCGAAGTTCGTCCAGGGCGACGTTTCAAAGGCCGAGAGCGTCGAGGCCGCCGTCGCGAAGACGGTCGAGGAGTTTGGCAGCCTTCACATTGCCGTCGCCTCGGCGGGTGTCGGCGGCGAGGGCGACGTCGTCACCTCGACCGTCGAAAACTGGGAGCGCACCAATGGCATCGACTACTCAGGGGTGTTCTATACGAACAAGTACGTCATCGAGCAGCTCCTGAAACAGGGCGACGGCGGCGTGGTTGTCAACCTTGCTTCGATGTTCGGTCTCGTGGCCGTCTCGAACAACATTGCTTACTCGGCCTCGAAGGGCGGCGTTGTCAATATGACCCGCGCAGCCGGGACGATGTACGCCAAGGAGGGTATCCGGGTGAACGCGGTGGCTCCGGGGGTCATCCGTACCCCGCTCATTGACGAGCCGACCCTGGAGCAGTATGCAAACCTCCACCCGGCCGGTCGCGTTGGCGAGGCGCAGGAGGTCGCCGACCTCATCACCTTCCTCGCGAGCGACAAGGCGAAGTTCATCACCGGCGCGATCATTCCGATCGACGGCGGCTATACGGCCGTCTAATACGAAGCCAGCAGCATCTGGGCGCGTCCCCGCCATCTCAGGGGCGCGCCGCGTTTCCAGGAACTCGCTCGGCTTCGGGTGTCTGGTGATAATTGAAGATGCCGGCTATGTGCCGTGGGATGTTCACAAACCTCGCCCGATGCCATGCCCTTGTGGCACCAGGACAAGGACATGCTCACTCGGTTGACCAACCTCGGACGCTGACCGCCACAGCCACGGCCGCTCCGCCGCACCCATGGCCGTCGCCGCCTGCACGCACGGCAACCTTGCGCTGGCCGAACTACAGGCCCTCCCGAACGAAGGACACTTCGCGGCGGCACTGGAATGGGCAGAACCCGCGACCCCGGCGGTGCAAGACCTTTAGGGTCCAATCATGGACGGCCGGCATGGAAGGTTAAGCCATCTGAGTCATACGGAGTGCCTGTCAGGGCTTCATTTAGCAATCCCATCCGGCCCGGTGCAACTATGGAAAAGCTTATTTGTTGCGCCCAGCGAGGGGCGCTGAGGTATAGGGAGTTGCAATGGACGCACGGCTTGAAGCCATCCGGGATACGGTGCTGGCACGAAATCCCGGCGAAGGGGAGTTCCACCAGACAGTCACTGAGGTCTTCGACAGCCTCGGCCCAGTGCACGACCGCCACCCGGAGTTCCTTGAAGGCGCGGTCCTCGAACGGCTCTGCGAGCCCGAACGCCAGATCATCTTCCGGGTGCCGTGGACGGACGATGCCGGCGGCTTCCAGATCAACCGTGGTTTCCGGGTGGAGTTCAATTCGGCGTTGGGGCCCTACAAGGGGGGCCTGCGCTTCCACCCCTCGGTAAACCTAGGGATCATCAAGTTCCTCGGCTTCGAGCAGATCTTCAAGAACGCGCTGACCGGCATGCCGATCGGCGGTGGTAAGGGCGGGTCCGACTTCGACCCCAGAGGACGCTCGGACGCCGAGATCATGCGCTTCTGCCAGTCCTTCATGACCGAGCTGTACCGCCACATCGGCGAATACACCGACGTCCCGGCCGGGGACATCGGCGTCGGCGGCCGCGAAATCGGCTACCTCTTCGGACAGTACAAGCGGATCACCAACCGCTACGAATCCGGTGTCCTCACCGGTAAGGGCATCTCTTGGGGCGGTTCGCTGGTACGGCCCGAAGCCACCGGTTACGGCACCGTGATCTTTACCGAGGAAATGCTTAAAACCCGCGGCCAGTCGTTTGAGGGCCAGCGCGTGGTGGTCTCCGGCTCCGGCAACGTCGCCATCAACGCGATCGCCAAGGCGCAGGCGCTCGGTGCCACGGTTGTGGCGTGCTCCGATTCCTCCGGCTACATCGTGGATGAGGCCGGGATCGACGTCGACCTCCTGCGCCAGATCAAAGAGATCGAGCGCGGACGGCTCAAGGACTACGAAGCCCGGCGCTCCGCCGTTTCCTATGTGGAGGGAGGTTCCGTCTGGGACATCGACGCGACGGTCGCGCTGCCGTGCGCCACGCAGAACGAACTCGATGGCGACGCTGCCGCCCGGCTGGTCCGCAACGGCCTGCTGGCGGTGGGGGAGGGCGCCAACATGCCCTCGACGCGAGACGCCGTCGCGGTCTTCCAACAAGCAGGCATCCTGTTCGGCCCGGGCAAGGCCGCCAACGCCGGCGGGGTGGCGACGTCCGCGCTGGAGATGCAGCAGAACGCTAGCCGCGACTCCTGGTCCTTCGCGCACACCGAAGAACGGCTCACCGAGATTATGGTCGGGATCCACGAACGCTGCTCAGCCACCGCGGACGAGTACGGTGACCCGGGGAACTACGTACTGGGAGCGAACATCAGCGGCTTCGTGAAGGTGGCGGACGCGATGCTGGCCCAGGGACTCATTTAGCTTGCCGCGCGGAAAACAGCGGTCCAGGAAGGCCGGTTTCGTCAGATTTCAACTGGCGGCGCGGGTATTCGTGGGGCGGGAGTAGCCAGCGCCAAAGGCGCCGCCCAGCCTTGGGGCGTGACAGAACGAACACCTGACGAGTCTTGCTTGCGTGGATTGAATGATGTTCTACTCCTTAGGGGTAAACGCGCGTTCACCGTCCCCACAAGCCGCCCCTTAGCTGAAAGCAAGAGATGACTCGCTCCACTGCCCTGACAACAGCACGGCCGTCCTCGACCGCCATCACTGCGGTACTGGCCCTCAGCGGCACCCTTGTTGCCCTGATGCAAACACTTGTGGTTCCACTCCTCCCGGATTTCCCCGGAATCCTGGGAGTATCTGCCGACGACGCGTCCTGGCTTGTGACTGCCACCTTGCTCGCGAGCGCGGTGGCCACGCCCATCGTTTCCCGCAGTGCGGACATGTATGGGAAACGCAAGATGATGGTGGTGTGCCTTGCCATCATGGTGGCAGGCTCGGTGATGGCAGCGGTTGGGGCTTCGTTCGTGTGGCTGATCATCGGGCGGACGCTCCAGGGCTTCGCCACGGCCCTGATTCCCGTGGGTATCAGCATCATGCGCGATGAGCTGCCCAAGGAGAAGATGGGTTCCGCGGTTGCGTTGATGAGTGCCACCCTGGGAATCGGTAGTGCTTTGGGGTTGCCCCTCGCCGGAGTCCTGTACCAGAGCTTGGGGTGGGCCTCGATATTCTGGGTTTCCGCGGCCGCAGGCACACTGCTGCTCGTTGCAGTGGTTTTGGTAGTCCCCGAGTCCAAGGTCCGCACCCCGGGTCGCTTCGACTATGCCGGCGCGTTGGTGTTGTCCGCAGCGTTGGCCGCCCTGTTGCTGGCCATTTCCAAGGGAGGTTCCTGGGGCTGGCGTTCGGAGTCGGTTCTGCTGCTTTTCCTCACCGCCGCAATACTGCTGACCGTCTGGGTCCCCTATGAGCTTAAGGTCAGCCAGCCGATGGTTGACCTGCGCACCTCGGCCCGCCGGCCCGTGTTGATGACCAACGTGGCCTCGCTGCTGATCGGCTTCGCCATGTTCGCCAACATGCTCTTGACCACCCAGCAGCTGCAGCTGCCCGCCTCCACCGGCTACGGCTTCGAGCTGAGCGTGATCACTGCGGGCCTCTGCATGGTCCCGTCCGGCCTCGCGATGGTGATATTCGCACCCATTTCCGGGCGCATCATCCGGGTCTTCGGCGGAAAGACCGCGCTGATGGCCGGGGCAGCCGTCATGATTGCCGGCTACGTAGGCCGCGTCTTCTTCTACGATTCCATAGCTTCCGTGATCATCGGCTCAACGGTGGTGAGCGTGGGTACAGCCATTGCGTATGCTTCCATGCCGACACTCATCATGGGTGCCGTGCCCATTACCGAAACTGCCTCCGCCAACGGGTTGAACAGCCTCGTCCGGTCCATCGGTACGTCGACGTCCAGTGCGGCGGTTGCCGCCGTCCTCACCTCGGTCACCCTGACGGTCGGGTCCAAGAGACTCCCCGCATTCGATGCCTTCAAGGACGTCTTCTGGATGGCCGTGCTTGCGTCGGCCGCTTCCATTCTGGCGGCAGTCTTCATCCCACGCGCCGCCGCTGCCCTGCGTCCGCCCGCGGGCGCAGTCGAAGCCGGCGAGCTCGTGGTTCAGGGACGCGTACTGGCGCCCGACCACCGCCCCCTCACTCCCGCCGTCGTCACCGTTCTCCAGACCGGCGGCCAGCCGGTGGATTGGGGCCGCGTGGACACTGAGGGGAACTATTCCGTGGCCCTCCCCGGCGCAGGCAAATACCTCATGGTGGCCAATGCAGCTGGCTGGACACCCACGGCCGAAGTCTTTGAGTTCGACGGACGCACTCTCGAGCACAACGTCCTGCTGCGCGACCGGCTGACAATCGGCGGCGAAGTAAGCGTGGCCGGCGAGGGGATTGCCGGTGCCGTGGTGACCTTGCTCGAAGCCGGCGGCGGACACGTTGCCACCACCAGGACCGACGCTGACGGGATGTACGCCTTTCCGCTGCCCCCGGCAGGCCGCTACCTCGTGACCATGCTTCAGCCGTTGACGGAGCGGGCAATCGCGCAGAAGCTCGCGGTGGACAACCGCTCCGTCACCCTGGATCTCGCCGCGCCGCCCGTTGGGGAAATCTCCGAAGAACCGGTGGGAATGTGAGCATCACTAGCCACGAAGCGATCCTCCGCTCAGCTGCACACCTTTTTGGCGAGCGCGGCTACCGGGCCGTGACGGTGCGGGACATCGCCGCAAAGGCGGGCGTGTCGGCGGCCTTGGTCATAAAACAGTTTCTTAGCAAGGAAAGGCTTTATGCGGCCGTGCAACCGGACGAATCGGCGCTCGCCGAACTGGACGTCCCGACGTCGGAGCTCGGCAGGGCCCTCGTGTTCCGCGTGCTGATGCGTCGGGAACGCGGACACCAGGAACCCTGGGCCGCCATCCCGTTCGCCGTGCTGGATGCGCCCAGCACGGACGCTGCCCGGGCCGACATTCGTGAGCGCTACCTCTCCGCCATCGCCCGCCTCATCGGCGACCGCTCAGCGGACCGCCGCTTCGCATCCACGGTGACTACCTTGATGATCGGCTTCGGCGAAGGCGTACGCACCCTGGGCCTGTTCGACGGCTGGAGTTTTGACGAACTGATGTCGCACTACGGAGCAATCGTCCAGGCCCAGATCGACGCATGCACTGCGGCAACGTAGGCATTGCTGACTTCTGGGTGTTGCCCTGCCGGTCGGATACCGGCAGGAACGCTAGAAGCGTTCTACGGCCCGTGTGCCGAAGAGACCCTTAGGACGGATGAGCAGTACCAGCAGCAAAACTATGAACGGCGTAACGGTGGCAAAACGACTTCCGAGATCCGGCCACAGCACGGGCTGTACGAGGGCGGTGAACTGCTGTACCAACCCGATGGCGAAACCTCCTACGATCGCGCCTACAGGGGAGTCGAGTCCGCCCAAAACGACGGCTGGCATGGTGGCAAACACCACCGAAGTCAGACCCAGTGTCACCCCGGATGATCCGGTGGCCAGCAGCGTTCCTGCGACCGCGCCGAGAGCGCCGGCGACAAACCACACGCCGTAAGTCACCCTGCGGGGGTTGATGCCAATCGAGACCGCGGCCTCTTTGTCGCTTGCAGAGGCGCGCATCGACAGACCACCCCGGGTGTAGGTGAGGAACAGGAAGCAGGCGATGATGAGAGTCACGCTGATGGCGAGGGTCCAGATGTCACTGACGGAGATCGCTACCCCACCCATCGTGATCGTGTCCAGGCGCCAGGGATCGCCGAGGTTCTGGGACTTAACTCCCCAGATCGAACTTACGATCGCTTCGAAAATATAGAGCACCCCGATGGTGACCATGAGAACGCTGAACGTCGGACGGTGTGCGAACCGCCGCATCACGAATCTTTCGGTGAGGATGGCAGTGAGGCCGCAGACGCCCACCGAACACAGCAGGCCAACAAAGAAGCCAAGGTTCCAGACCGCGCCGAACTGATAAGTAAGGTATGCGCCAAGTAGAACGAAGGCGCCCTGCGAGAAGTTCATGATCCGCGTCGCCGCGAAAACGATGACGAAGCCGAGGGCGACGAGGGCATAGGTACTGCCGAGGGCGAATCCGGAGACCGCGGTTTGCAGGATGTCGTTCCAGGTCACTGCTTTGCCTTTCCTAGGTACGCTTCGATCACCTTGGGGTCGTTTTGAATCTCGCTCGGTGTCCCGGAGGCGATCATTGCACCGAAGTTGAGGACGACTATGCGATGGGCCAGCGACAGCACGAACGGCATATCGTGTTCGACGAGGACGATGGAGATGCCGGTTTCTTCGTGCAGCTGTTTGATGTATCGACCGAATTCCGCCGTCTCTTCGCTGTTCATGCCCGCAGCGGGCTCATCCATGAGCAGCACTTTCGGCGACATGGCCACAGCACGGGCAAGTTCCACCCGCTTGCAGATGCCTTGTGGAAGTTCCCCCACAGCCTTATCGGCAAAGGGTTCGAGGCTCAGCGACGCGATCAGCCCATCAACGCGTTCCAGGAAGGCCCGTTCCTCCTTGCGCGTGCGTCGCGGACGGAGGCCTGCACTGACCATGCTTGTTCGCATGACGTAGTGGTAGCCGAGCATCAGATTTTCACGCACCGTCATCGAACCGAACAGAGCCAGGTTCTGGTACGTGCGGGCGACTCCGTGGGCAACGATTTTCGAGGGCACCATCCCTATCAGGGAACGACCATCTGCAGTGATGCTGCCCGAGGTCGGCCGATGCTGGCCGGTGATGCAGTTAAAAAGAGTGGTCTTGCCAGCGCCGTTCGGCCCGATCACGGCGAGGATTTCACCTTGGTCGAGGGTGATGCTGACATCGTTGAGGATGCGCAGGCCGCCGATCCTAACGTTCAGGCCCGCGACCTCAAGTGGCTTGGCATGGGCATTCACCGATGGCGTAGCCGGGGTGATCAAAGTGTCGGTCATTGGTGGCCTATTTCATGTCGGGGTAAACACTGTCGTTCACGACCGTGCTCACCGTCATGTCGGAGAGGCGTTGGAAGCGCTCGATGTTGGCGCTTTCCTCCATGACGCCGGAGGTGAGGCACACAAGGGAAAGTTCACGCGCGGGATCCACCCAGTACAGGGTTGATCCGGCACCGTAGTTACCAAAGGTGCCGGGCGAGGTGAGAGTTCCGAGGATGCTCGGGTGCATCCCTTCGCCTCGGATGAAGAATCCGAGGCCCAGATTTGCGGGCATGACGTCCCAGTTTCGACGCTGCGCCATCGGAATCCACCAGTTATTGATGAGGGTACCTGTGTGGTTCTTCGTAGCGCGTTCCAGGATCGCGGGGGCAATGAGGCGGACTCCGTTGAGTTCGCCGCCCCGGCGGAGCATCTCGGCGAAGCGGAGCACATCGCCGGCCGACGACACTGCGCCGACCCACGGCATTTCTGCCTTCTCATCGAGCACCGTATTAAGAATCTCGATATCGGCCGCGCTGAGCCATCCGGTGGCCTCGAAGCGTGCTTTCAGGGGAACAAGGCGGTCGGCCCAGGCCTCCGGGGCGCCGAGGGCGGTGTTGGTCATTCCCAGCGGTTCAAAGACATCGCGCTGCAGCAGCTCGCCAAATGACAACGAGTTGCCGTGGACCCGTCGCACCATTTCGCCGAGGAGCGCGTGGTTGAAGGCAGGAGAGTAGTCGACAGTATGGCCTGGATCGCCGATGGCATCCATGGAGCAGATCGCCTCGATGGTTGCCTCCAGACTACCGAGCCGCTCGTACTCAACGGGCTCCGGCGTGGGCGGAAGGGCTGACCGGTGAGTGATGAGATCGGTGACCGAAATACGGTCCTTACGCTTGTTGAGAAAGCGGTCCTTCGAGCGGAACTCAGGGATGACGTCCACGACTTTCGTCGTCATAGACAGCAGCCCCAGTTCAATCGCCTGGTAGACGAGGGTGTTGGTGAACGCCTTGGTCAGCGACAGAATGCGGAAAATATCATCCGTATGCGCGCGTCGTCCGGTGTCGCGTTCGGCGTACCCGATTGCCTCGTGCGCGACGATCTCGCCCTTGTGGGCGATGGCGATCACGGCTCCGTCATAGTCGCCAGCTTCGACGTCGAACTTGATGCGATCAGTAAGCCGTGACAGCGCCCTGTCGTCGATGCGCGTGGTGGTGGACTGTGTCATGGGTGGGACCTCGCTTCATTGTGGGTGCCAGCGGCGCGTAGTCGCAGATGATGTCGGCTGCGACGGCTCTGTTCAGATCCACCGTCATCTGCGCTCTTATTGTGATTGAATTCAATCTTATTGGTGGATGCTAGCAGCAATCTCACCGGCAACAAACAGGGCTATCCCGAAATTTCGGTGTCTATCAGGTTGCAACTGATGAAATATCTCGAGGTCGAGTAGTGAATCTCAATCCGGGATTTGCCAACTGGACAATATTGGATACAAAAGATATACATACTAGGTGACCCTGGTCACGGTGAACTTTTACCCGTGGCAACTGGCCTGCGGGAACTGTGAAGTCCCACCTTGAGGGAGCGGTGAGTTGGTAAATCAAAAATACGAGGAGAGTGCAGCGGTGACCGTACTGCAGTCTCCGAAATCGAAGTCTGCCCCGAGGGCGGCAGCGCACCATCCGCGGGCAATCCCACGGATAGTTAAGTGGGCAGCTCTGCTTGTGGCGCTGATTGCGTACATCGGGAGCCCGCTGATGCTCGATGACGCACGCCTCGGGGTGTTGTCGCTTTGTGCCGTCTACGCGATCGCATCGATCGGGCTGACGCTTCTCACCGGCAAGACGGGCCAGGTCACCATGGCGATGCCGTTCTTCATGGGGGTTGGCGCCTATGGGGCCGCCTACTTCGGAGCTCAGCTGGGCCTTCCATTTGGGTTCTACACCCTTCTGGCTCTCGCCATCGGCGCCGGACTCGGCGCCCTGACCGGGTTCCTCTCCATCCGGCTGGGCGGGGACGAACTCGCTATCACGACCCTGGGTATCCTCATGGTCGGGCAATACGTATTCAACGAGTGGAAAACGGTGACCGGAGGGGAGTCCGGGATCAGCCTTCGGTCCGCGTCGATCGCGCTCGGGCCTGTCGATTTCGCCGCACTGGGAGACTTCACCCGATCACAATCGATGTTCTGGCTCACTTGGGGCATCCTTGCTGTTGCTGCCTACTTGGCGGGGTCGATCGTGGTCTTCCGTCCCGGCCGTGCCATGCAGGCCATCCATGATTCAGAGAGATCGGCCGAGGCCGTGGGCGTCAACGTCCGTTCCTACAAAATTCAGGTTTCGGCGCTGGCAGGCGGGCTCGGTGCCCTCGCGGGAGTCCTTTACGCGGTGCTCCAGCAGTTCGTCTCGCCCACGGCCTTCGGTATTTCGACGTCGATCCTGCTGTTTGCCATGATCGTCATCGGCGGAATGGGGAGGGTCTCCGGCGCGATCCTCGGCGCCGTCGTAGTCTGGTCGGCCCAACAACTGATCGCCCAGGAATCCCAGGGCCCCGTGCTGAGCCTCTTCCTCAAAACAACCGAGAGCGGGCCGGGCCTCATGACGGTCGGCGCTTTCAACATCCTTGCCTATGGACTCATGATCGTCCTTCTCCTCATGTACGCCCCGAAGGGTCTCGTGAGCCTCTGGGATTTCGGGGTCGCCAAATGGCGCCGCCGGGCGGGATAACGCACTTTCAACCATCAGCTTCACGGACGCAGCACAACTCAACCAAAGGAGATTGAGCATGAACAAGAGAACTACTTCTGCCGCACGAATGATGGGCATCGGACTGATCGCCCTGTCGATGACGGTTACGGCCACGGCGTGTGGTCGGAGCGGGCCCGCGACAGCGCCCGCTGCGGACGGCGGCCTCGCCAGCGCTCCCGGCTTTGACGGTAACAAAATCACTCTCGGCGTTCTTGGCGTAACTACGGGCGCCCTCGCGGAGCCGTCCGGAACCATTCTTGAGGGCATGCAGGCGTACTACAAGGCGCTCAACGACAAGGGCGGCATCGACGGCAAGTACAAGGTCGACCTGCTCGTCCGCGACACGGCATACGACCCCGCAAAAGTCATACAGGAGTACAACTCCAGCAAGGCCAATGTTTTGGCGTACACCCAGATTTTCGGGACCGCCATGACCAACGCGATTCTTCCGGACCTCAATGCCGACGGCATCATCGGCATCCCCAGCAGCGGTGACGGGACTTTGCTGCACCAGCCCTCCATCATGATGACAACTGCCCCCGCTGAGATCGACGTGATTAACGGAATCGAGTGGGCAACATCCCAGTCGGGCCAGAAAAACGCGCGGGTCTGCTACGCCGCCCTTGAAGGGGCTCTCGGTGCTTCGAGCAAGGATGCTTTGTACTGGGGTGCCGGCAAGATGGGCCTGAACACTGGAACCTCCGTGACCCTGCCGCTCGACGGTGACTACACGCCCCAGATCCAGGAGCTGCGTCGAGACGGGTGCCAGATCATTATGACCAAGGGCTCTGGCGTCGTTCTCACGAAGCTGCTCAGTAAGGCAGCCGAAGTTGGCTTCGCACCGCAGTGGATGGCGCCGTCCTCCGACTGGATCCCGTCCATGAAGGCCTCCCCCCTCGCCGCGTACATGCAGGCGCATCTTCTGCTCGTGAAGGACGCCACCATCTACGGTGACACCAACGCGGCAGGTATGGCCGACATGATGGCGGCGCATGACAAGTACACCCCCAACGTGACGCCGGTGTGGCTTTACACGAACGGTTATTCCTCCGCGATGGCACTTACCTCCGTCATTGAGAAAGCCATAGCCAGTGGCGACCTATCCCGGAAGGGCATGATGGCGGCGTTCAATTCGACAACGGCACTCGATTTCAAGGGCCTTCAGGGCAATATGCCCTGGGGTGCACCAGCGGTCCGCGCGGCATCGAGCGTGTACTCCGTTATCGGCATCGACGTTTCCACCCAGACCGGCCAAAAGATCAAGGATTTCGGCGTCGAGGGTAAGACCTCAAAGGGATACACCTTCCAGAACAAGAAGTAGCAAATGTCAGGAAACTAATGTCGCAAACGCATACTGCGAGTGACTCGGTTGGTGCCGGGCATAACAGCCCGGCGTCAACCGCCCTCGCCATCAATGACCTCTCAGTCAGCTACGGCGCCCACGCGCCTGTACTCCACAACGTCTCCCTTAACGTGCCCGATGGTTCGGTTGTCACCCTCCTCGGCGCTAATGGTGCCGGCAAGTCAACCCTCGTCCGCGCGGCGACCGGCCTTCTTGACGTGCATCAGGCGCGGGTCGTGTCGGGGAGCATCCTGCTGTACGGGCAGGATGTGACCGCCGCTTCGGCATCGGAGCGCGTGCGAAAGGGAATGTCCCAAGCCATGGAGGGCCGCCGCATCTTCACGCAGCTGTCCGTGGACGACAACCTCCGCGCAGGGGCGATCACCCGCCGGGGCGGAAACCAGATCCGGGGCGACCTGGAACGGGTCTTTGACCAATTCCCGGAGCTGAGGGAGCGCCGCTCGTCCAAGGCGGGATTCCTATCCGGAGGCCAACAGCAGATGCTGGCGATCGGTCGCGCACTGATGGCAAAGCCTCGACTGCTCATTCTCGACGAGCCTTCCCTTGGGCTGGCGCCCAAGCTGATCGAGCGCGTCTTCGAGGTCGTCGCCGACATCAAAAGATCGGGCACGACGGTGCTCCTCATTGAACAAAACGTAGCTATGGCCCTCGAGGCCTCTGACCTGGCGTATGTCTTCGAATCCGGAGCTGTTGTCGCGTCAGGTCCTGCTGCGGAAGTCAAGAACGACGAGAGAGTCAAGGCCGCCTACCTCGGCGGCCACGCCGGATAGCACAACAACAGCTCTCGAAAGGGACGACCTTTGCGATCTTTTGACGACTGGACGCTGCACAACATATTGCAAGCATGGCGGGGCATCTGCTCCCGCAGAAACGAAAGGACCTCCTCGTGACAGCAGCACGCTGCCCCGTCTCGCACACCTTCGATGCAATGGGAGATGACTACTTCCGCGACCCGGCATTGGCCTTTGCCAATGTACGCGACGAAATGCCGACGTTCTTCTACCCGTACCTCAACGCCTGGGTCGTCACGGCCAAGGCCGATTGCGAATACGTGCTCAGCGACTGGAAGAAGTTCTCAAGCGGAGACAAAGGTGCCTCCATCGAGGTGCCAGAGCAGTTTCAGCACATCGTTCCGCAGGAGCTGATTGCCAAGATTCTTGTGGGTTCCGATCCGACCGGTCACACTTTGTCCCGCAGCGTAGCTGGCCGAGCTTTCGTCAAACCCCGGATGGATGCCTTGCAGCCTGTCATTGAGGAGCGTGCGCACCGTATCGTCGACTCCTTCGCCGCCGAGGGAAGTACCAACCTCATGGAGGCCTATTGCCTCGAGCTGACTACGCAGACATTCATGGCTCTCGCCGGTCTTGACCATGAGGCCGAACCGATGATGCGCCAACTGCGAGATGACCAGTTTGCTATTCTCGCCAGTGCTCTGGAGCCCATGGAGGAACCCCGTCGTTCGGAAGTGTGGGGCCGCTACGCCGAGGCGCAGACATACCTGCGCGGGATCGTCCACGAGCGCATCGAGAACCCCGGCGATGACCTCATCTCGGAGATGGCAGGGGTCAGGGACCGCGAAGGCGCCATGGTGCTCTCGCCTGAGCAGATCGCCGTGCACGTCGGAGAGTTCTCCGGCGCCGCCACCGACACGACGGCGCAAGCGATGGCCAACGCGGTACTGTTTCTCACTGCAAACCCCGAGGCGCTTGAGGCCGCCATGGCCGACCCGCAGCTCTGGCCGCGGGTCTTCGACGAGACCGTCCGCCGCCGTCCATCCGGCACGGCGACGCGGTGGGCCAAAGAAGATGTGATCCTCGGCGGTGCCGAGATCAAAAAGGGCGATGTGGTCTGGCTGGGTCTGGCCAGTGCGAATACGGACGCTTCATACTACGATCGGCCGTTCGATTTTGACATTCACCGGGCGGACGTCGGCGATCATCTTGCATTCAGCAAGGGGCGCCATACTTGCCTTGGGCAGCCATTGGCCCGGGTCCAGGGAGCGACGGGTCTGAAGGTGCTGTTCGAGCGCCTTCCGTCCCTGCGCGCTGATGCTGACACGCCGCTGGATTTTGTGCAGATGGCACTCCTGCCGATCCGCAGGACCTTGCCCGTGCATTGGGACGTCACAGACGCAGCCCGTGCCCGTGAACTGATCTAAGAGAGAAAATATGCAAACGGAAACCCGCATCCCCCTGACCGTCTCCGCACGTCGCGATGAATCTGAGGGCGTAATATCGCTCCTGCTCGCCTCACCCGACGCCACGCCATTGCCTGCATGGGCCCCTGGCGCCCATATCGACGTCGTTCTCGACGACGAGATGGTCCGCCAGTATTCGCTGTGTTCACGTCCGGCTGATGCAGGTACCTGGCGGATCGCGGTGCTACGTGAGCCTGCCGGGCGGGGTGGATCTGCCCGCATCCATGATTCATTAACGGCAGGCACCAGCGTGACGGCCAGCGTTCCACGGAACAAATTCGCGCTCCACCGCGCCAGCCGCTATATCTTCATCGCCGGTGGTATTGGCATTACGCCGATCCTGCCGATGATTGAGCAGGCGGAGGCCGACGGCGCTGACTGGTCACTGCTCTACGGTGGCCGTACCCGGGGGTCCATGGCTTTTCTGGAGGAGCTGGGACGGTACGGCGATCGCGTCACCATCGCCCCGCAGGATGAAGTAGGGCTGCTGGATCTGAAGTCCCTGCTCGCTGTGCCCCAAACCGGCACCTTGATCTACGCCTGTGGCCCCGAGCCTTTATTGCTGGCAACCGAAGCGGCCAGCGCGCATTGGCCGAAGAACTCGCTGCGAGTGGAACGGTTCGCCCCCAAGGTGGTCGAGACTGTCGGCGAAGACGAATCGTTCGAAGTCGAGTTCGCGGAAAGCGGGCTTGCCGCGATAGTTCCCCCGGGCACGACCATCCTTGAGGTTGCCGAGAAGATCGGTATCAACGTCTTCTCCTCGTGCCAGGAAGGGACCTGTGGCACCTGTGAAACTCCGATCCTGGCGGGCCGCGCTGAGCACCGGGACTCCTTACTCACCGATTCCGAGAAGGACGAGCAGTCCAGCATGATGATCTGCGTATCCCGTGCCGAACACGGGTGCCCCAAGCTTGTGCTCAAGCTCTGACGTCCGCAGACACAGGGGATCCTATGGATCAAGTGACAAGTGTAGGACTGTCGAGATTGCATACAGACGGTCTAATATCAATCCCAGCTGTCTTTGCGAACCCGTGCAATCGACGGTCCACAGCCACGGTCAGGAGCAAAAGATCATGACTCATTCAGAACGGACGGAGCCAACCGAACCCCGGACGCCGGCTGATCCGGCGGCAAACTCGCTGCGGTCATTCCTTGTCGCCCCCGAGCATGGCAGTATGACGGATGCCGTCACTGATGCTCTGCGCGAGGCCATTCTCAGCGGGGCACTGGCACCTCCCGCCTGGCTGCGCGAGGATGACCTAGCGCAAACCTTGTGCGTCAGCCGGACACCGGTGAGGGAGGCTCTTCGCCGTTTGTCTGACGAGGGTCTCACCCAGCGCGTGGCCAACCGGGGCACCGTCGTCGCTCAAATGTCGATCGACGAAATCCTGGCTGTCTATGCCGTTCGCGAGAGCCTTGAAGGACTAGCGGCCCGCACCGCAGCCATCCGCAGGCCGGCAGGCCTGGTGGATGCACTTACCGCGGTGCACCGCGAGATGGAAGGACAGGTCAACGACAGTAGGCGCTTGGCTGAGCTCAACCTGCAATTCCACCGTCTCATTCGGGACGCGAGCGGCAATCCATATCTCGAACGGTTTCTGACGCAGGTCGAACACGCTGTGCGCCGCTTTGGACGTACGACCTATGACTCCGAGGGGCGTTCCGTCGAGAGCCTCAAGGAACACTATGCGATCCTTGAGGCCATTGCGGCCGGTGATGCCGATCGTGCCGAAGAGCAAGCAGTGGCCCACATGCGCCGCGCCCGCGAGGTGCGGGTGAAGCAGATGCTTGCGCGCTAAGCCGGCCGCCCGATTTCCTCGACTTGACAGAGAAGAGGCCAATCGGCATGGTTATTGCATGCAATGTGTGAACAATCTGCATATTTTTTTGTGCGTAATCACACTCCTCAAAACGAAACACGTATCGCGTTATGAATCTTCAACGGAACAGGTGCACGAATGACTGACTACCGCATGCTGATCGGCGGGCAAAGAGTTGATGCGACCGCGCTCCGCCGCTTGCCGGTCACCAACCCTTACACCGGGCAGCAGATCGGCACGATTCCGGATGCGTCGGCCTCGGACGTCGATGATGCTATCGCCGCAGCGCGCCATGCTTTCGACAATGTGTGGTCCGCAGTTTCCGGGACGCGTCGCGCCGAGTTGATGAACCGCCTTGCCGCCCTCATCGACGACCGCTCCGACGCTCTCGGCCTTCTCGAGTCGCAGGATAACGGCAAGCTTCTGCGGGAGACGAGCGCGCAGGCCCGGTTCTCAGCCCGCAATTACCGCTTTTTCGCCGGCTATGCCGACAAGCTCTATGGGCGCACGATTCCCCTGGACACTCCCAACACGCTCGACTACACGCTGCGGCAGCCGGTGGGCGTCGCAGCCCTTGTGACTGCATGGAATTCGCCTATGCAGCTCCTCGCCAACAAGCTGGCACCAGCGTTGGCAGCTGGCAATACCGTCGTGATCAAACCGTCGGAACACGCCTCCCTCACGACCCTGGTACTAGCCGACCTCGTCGAAGAAGCGGGCTTTCCTGCGGGCGTCATCAACATCGTTTCCGGCGGCGTTGAGTGTGGCCGTGCCATCTCCGAACACCCTGGCCTCGACCGCATCAGTTTCACCGGAAGCGTGCCCACCGGGCAGGCGATTGCTGCAGCCGCCGCGCGCACATTGGTACCGGTCACTCTTGAACTAGGGGGAAAATCCCCGAACATCATCTTCGAAGATGCCAATCTGAAGCGCGCCGTCACGGGAGCGCTCGTCGGAATTTTCTCCGCGGGTGGACAAACCTGCATTGCCGGCAGCCGGCTCCTGGTACAGGACAGCGTCTATGACCGCGTCGTCAGCGAAATCGCCATACGGGCAGACGCTATCCGGCTTGGAGACCCCCTTAAGCCTGCTACCCATATGGGACCAGTCGCCAATGAACCGCAATTTGAGCGGATCACACGAATGATCCGTTCGGGCGTCGACGCCGGCGCGCGCATGGTGGCTGGCGGGGTGGTTCCGCACGCCACGGAGCTTTCCGAGGGACTCTTTATCCGGCCAACGGTCTTCGCTGACGTTGACAATGGTTCTTCGTTGGCTCAGGAAGAAATTTTCGGTCCTGTACTGTCGATCATCCGTTTCTCGGATGAATCCGAAGCGGTCGCGATTGCCAACGACAGCAGCTTTGGTCTGGCTTCCGGCATCTGGACCGACAATCTCGGCCGGGCACACCGTGTCGCCGAGAAGATCGTGGCGGGGACCGTGTGGGTGAACACCTACCGCTCAAGCGCAGCCCAGGCACCGTTCGGGGGCGTTGGAAGATCCGGCCACGGACGCGAACGAGGCGAAGAAGCCCTGGACGAGTACTTGCGAACCAAGAACGTCATGGTCGACCTAAGCGAAGAAACCATCGATCCTTTCGCCGCCGCACTCGGGGAGCCTCCGATTCACGTACAGGATTCAGATTCCACGAAGGAGAACCAACAGTGACTGACAACGCAACCACCGTAGCTCTGGTCGGGCTGGGCAACATGGGCGCCGCGGTCGCCTCACGGTTGGTTCGCGTCGGCCCGCTGAAGGGATTCGACCTCAGCGCGTCACGACGCGACGCCGCGTCAGCCATGGGCGTGACAGCCGTGGACGATCTAGCGGAGCTGGCTGACGCCGACGTCGTCCTCTTGTCTCTTCCTACGCCTGAGATCTCCCTCACGGTCGGACGCACCCTGGCCGAATATTTGCGCCCGGGCAGCATCATCGTTGAGACGAGTACCGTCAACCCCGCGGACATGGGACGCCTCGCCGACGCAGTGTCAAGCAGTGGCATCCGCGTGGTCGACGCCGCCATCCTCTCCGGCGTCGGGGGCATGGCCGCCGGTACCAGCGTGCTGCTCACCGGCGGCCGTTCCGAGGATCTCGACGCAGTGGCGCCGGTCTTGGAGGCAATGAGCGGCCGCACCATCCGTTACAGCGAGCTTGGCACCGGCATGGCGGCCAAGGTCATCAACAACGCCGTGGCACACGCCGTAATGGTCGTCCTTTCCGAGGCAGCATCCCTGGCCGTCGCCACCGGAATCACCGTTGAACAGATCGCTGATCTGCTCCGCGACCCGGATGCCGGCCTGCTTCGCCCCCTCACTCACCGAATTGACGAGCGTGTTCGGCAGGGCAACTACGAGGGCGGTATGCCGACCGAGGCCGCCCGGAAGGATTCGGTGCTCGCCTTGCAGCTAGCGCAGGCCCATGACGTACCGCTGTTTGCCATCCAAGGCGCCCACAGCGTGTATGAACTGGCCCTTGCTGCAGGCCTTGCCCGTCACGACTATGCGTCCATCGCCACCCTGTGGGAAGGCTGGACGCACAGCCCATTATCCGATAGCGCCCGGACCCCCACGACTGCCGTTTAGGCATCTAGGTATCCAGGCCAAAACCAACAGACTGAAATGGAACAACAGACATGACAGATGTGATACCCACCACCGAAGAATCCCAAATCGGAGACGAAGGGCACTACGACGTCATTGTCGTCGGTGCCGGAAACGCCGGATTCAGTGCAGCCCACGCCGCGAGGGAGCTCGGAGCGTCCGTGCTTCTTCTGGAGAAAGCGCCGGTCGAGGACGCTGGAGGCAATAGCTTCTACACCGCTGGCGCCTATCGAATCGCGTTCAACGACATCTCCGACCTTGTTCCCCTGCTCGACGACGAAACTGTGAAGCGGTTGCCGCAGACCGTTGTCCCGGCGTATCCGGCCGTTGATTTCACCAGCGATATGAGCCGCATCACCGAAGGACGCAACGATGCGACCCTTACAGAGATCCTCGTCTCGCGCTCATACGACACGCTGCGCTGGCTGCACTCCAAGGGCCTGCAGTTCCGACTGATGTACGAACGCCAGGCCTATGAAGACAACGGCGTGTTCACGTTCTACGGCAATCTCGTCGTCGGGTCCGTGGGAGGCGGCAAGGGGCTCATCGCCCAGCACACCGAGGCGGCTGTTTCCTCGGGTGTGAGCTTCCGCTACGGCGCCCGGGTAACCGGATTTCTCCGCGGTGACAACGGCGAAGTCACTGGAGTCCAGTACACCGATGCCGACGGCGCCGCCCGAACAGTTTCGGCCGGAGCGGTCGTACTCGCAGCAGGTGGCTTCGAATCAGACCCCGAGCGCCGGGAACGCTACCTTGGCGAAGGCTGGTCAAATGCCCTCGTGCGCGGCAATCCGGGCAACACAGGCGAGGTGCTCGACATGGCGCTCGAAGCCGGAGTACAGCGGTTCGGCGACTGGGGTAGCTGCCACAGCGTGGCATGGGATGCCGGCGGCCCGCCGAACGGAGGCAACCGCGAGCTGACCAACCAGATGACGCGGCAGAGCTATCCGCTCGGCATCGTTGTAAACCGTGAGGGCAAGCGATTCATCGATGAGGGTGCGGACTACCGCAACTACACCTACGCCCGTTACGGGCGCGAAATACTGAAGCAGCCCGAAGGGATTGCGTTCCAGATTTTCGATGCAAAGACGCGCCCCATGCTGCGCACGGAAGAGTACGACTCCACGCCGATTTCGGGCGCCCAGGCCGACAGCATCGAGGAACTCGCCGAGAAGCTGGGGATAGCCGTCGACGACTTCCGGCGCACGGTGGATGAGTTCAACAACTCAATCGTCGACCAGCCATTCCACCCGTCCGTTAAGGATGGACGTGCCGCCGAAGTCGTGCCGCCGAAGTCGAACTGGGCCTTGGCTATCGATACCGCACCCTTCTACGGCTACGCCGTGACCTGCGGTATCACCTTCACCTTCGGCGGGTTGAAAGTGAACGAGAACGCGCAGGCTGTCGATGAGTCGGGCACCCCGATCCCGGGACTGTATGTCGCAGGTGAGATGGTGGGCGGGCTCTTCTCCGGCAACTATCCTGGCGGATCAGGACTGACATCCGGAGCGGTTTTCGGACGTCTGGCCGGATCCCATGCGGCTTCTCTCACCCGTGCCGGTTTACTGGTGTCATGACCATCCAGGCAAACGCATTCGCCGTATACGCGATCCGCTTCGCTTCCCGGGACGCCTCCCTTCGCAAGGAGCACTTCTACCGGGGTGATCCCTGTGGGGATGAAAGCCTGCCGATCGACTACTTCGTATGGGTGATCGTAGGCCGCGGAACAACCGTGTTGGTGGATGCCGGGTTCACCCGGGAAGTTGCCGAGCGCCGGGGGAACAGGACCTTTCTGCAACCCCCGGCCGAAACAATGCGGCAGCTCGGCATCGCCACCGACAGTGTCAAGAACGTCATCTTGACTCATCTCCACTACGACCACACGGGCCACCTTCCGGACTTTCCATCGGCTCAGGTGCACCTGCAACGCACGGAGCTCGACTACTGGACCGGACCCTATGCCGGACGAGGAGAGAACCCCCACCTCATCGAACCGGGGGACCTGGCATATGTGAAGGAGCAGCTGAAGAACGGGAATGTCACGCTCGTCGACGGCGACGCGGAGATTGTTCCTGGAGTGAAGGTGCACCGTGTTGGCGGCCATACCCAGGGTCTGCAGGTTGTTGCGGTGGAGACTGAAGGCGGCACGCTTGTCTTGGCCTCCGACGCCACCCACTTCTACGCCAACATAGACGAGGACCGCCCTTATTCAATCGTTGATCACCTGCCGTCGATGTACGACGCGTTTGACTGGATCAAAATGACAGCCAGCGTTCCCGAATTCATCATTCCGGGACACGATCCTCTGGTGCTCGAAAGATTCCCCGCAGTGCCTGGGCTTGAGGGCATCGCCGTTCGTTTGGCGTAGGGGACTGTGCCCGTCAGGGACGGGAACAGTCTTGTCCTGTCAAAGTTGCATACAATACGAAAACAATTGATCTCCAGCAGGTGTGGGAATGAGAAGGAGAAACAGATGGTAGCTGTCAAAGAATTGACGGTATCCCCGGGGGCGATTGCGTCTCTGGAAGAGCAGCTGGAAGCCGCTGCTTCAGCGCGCATTGTGAAGAGCCCGCGGGGATATGAAATATTCCACTACGAAGACAGTCTGCAGGTGCTGCGTTCCCCCGATATCCGCCGGGCCAAGCTGTTCCTTTACCGGGCCGACAACATCGGCCTGACCGAGGGCTATGCCCGTGACTTCATGGAACGAATGCTCAATACCCAGGAGGGCGAGCAGCGCAAGCATCTACGGACTCCCATGGCGCGGTTGCTGTCCCCGCGCAAGACCAAGACGCTGACTGAGGCCGTCCGCGACATCGTCAACACCCTGCTCGACGAGGTGCAGAATCCCGATGACGTCGATTTCCTCAAAGAAGTCTCCTGGCGTCTCCCTCCGGAAGTGTATTGCCATATGGTGTCGATTCCCCGTGAGCTGGCCCCGACAATCGGGCGGCTTTCCGACAGCCTCCTTGGTCCGCTGCTCACCGTGGATTCGAGCCGCAAGCAGGAACTCATTGATGCCCACTATGAGGTGTTCGCCCTTGTCGAAGAACACATCGAGACCCGGCGCAAGAACCTCAACGACGATTTCACTTCCGCTCTCATCGAGGAGGAAATGGCCGGCAACCTCAGCACTCAGGAACTTTATGACACGGGAGTGGGTCTGCTGGAGGCCAGCGTTGACAACACTGTTCACCAGAGCGCGATCATGATGGGAATGTTGCTCGAAGACCAGGGGCGGTGGCAGCAGCTCCTGGCTGAGCCGGGTCTCATGCCAAACGCGGTGGAGGAGACGCTCCGGGTCTACCCCCGCTTCCGAACGCATATGCGGTATGTTCCCGAAACCATGGACGTACTCGGTACCACCGTGCCCAAGGATGACCTTATTTTCATCCATGTTGAGGCCGCACAAAACGACCCGACGGTATTCGACAATCCGTCCGAGTTTGACATGACGCGTCCAATGGTGCCCGGTCCTCTTTTGTTCGGTCAAGGGCAGTATTCCTGCATCGGCCAGAATCTGGCACGGCTCGAAATGCACACACTGCTCACCGCCGTCATGGAGCGGTTCCCGAACGCGCGCCTCATCGAACCCTGGCAACAGCATGAGGGTCCCTTCGTCCGCGAGGTCACCTCTTTGCGGATTTCACTTACCGGAAAATGACTTTTCACCAACCAACGATGGGAAGAATCTCATGACAGAAAAAACACGCTTCATTGGTAAGACGGTGGTCGTCACCGGCGCTTCGCGGGGGCAGGGTGCTGCAGAGGCACGCGCTCTGGCGTCAGAAGGTGCCACAGTCATTATTGCCGACGTGACGGACGCAGCGGGCCAGGCTTTGGCCGAAGAAATCGCAGCCGGGGGTGGACACGCAAGCTACCAGCATCTGGATGTCACCTCCGCGTCGGATTGGGCCAAGTTGCGCGAGTCCCTGATAGCCGCCGGCCACGGGCTGGACGGGCTTGTCAATAACGCTGGAATCTCCGTTCCGGGGCGCCTGTCCAATGTCACCCTCGAGGCGTGGAACAATTCCTTCGCCGTCAACGTGACTGGAGCAATGCTCGGAATCCAGACCCTGAGTCCCATCATGAACCAGGGCGGTTCGATTGTGAATGTCGGCTCGATCGCGAGCCTGATCGCACACCACAACGTGGCATACAGTGCGGCGAAGTGGGCTCTCCGTGGCCTGTCGAAGACCGCCGCAGTCGAGCTGGCCCATCAGGGAATCCGGGTAAACATGATCCACCCGGGTTACATCAAGACGCCGATCAACGCCGACATGCCCGCCGCATTTCTCAACACTCAACTCGCTTTGACCCCGGCAGGCCGGGGAGGGCACGTGGATGAAGTGGCGGATCTCGTCTTGTTCCTGCTCTCAGCGGACTCCACATTCATTAGCGGCAGCGAGATCCCGATCGACGGCGGATTTACCTCCCATGGAGGTAACAAGCCCATTTTCGACGCTATCGATGCTGCCGCGGCGAACTAGCGCGTCGACAAATGGTGACGGCTGAACGGCCCGCGGCGGAGGGGGCGCAAGCAGATGCGACGCTGAGTGAGCGGTTCGCACGATTCGTGGCTGGGCTTGTGTTTGCCGAGCTGCCCCCTGCGGTGACGGAAAAGGCGCGGATTTGTCTGCTTCACCAACTGGGGATGGGGCTGGCGGCGCACGGTATCGCGTGCGTTGGCCAGGCCGCCCACATCGCCGCCAGAGAGCAGGCTCGGCCGGCGGCAACGATGCTGCACGGGGGAGAGCGCACCTCGGCCATGAACGCTGCCTTCGCCAATGGCGCCCTCTTCCACGCCCGGGTCCAGGACGACACGCACCATACCGCCCACCTTGGAACGGCAGTAATCTCCGCCGCCCTCGCCGTGGCTGAGGAACGTGGAGCAAGCGGCGCTGATCTGCTCGCTGCAATGGTTGCCGGTTATGAGATTGCCGGTGGCCTCAGCCGTGAGTACACGGCGTTGACCACACCCCGCGGAATCCGGGCAACCGGCGTCTTCGGTGTGATCGCCGCGGCCGCAGCCGCGGCTAAACTTATGCGCCTCAACGAGGCGGACACCGCTCACGCACTGGGAATCGCTGCGGGCTTTGCCTGTGGAACGAGCGAGCCTTTCGGCGCGGGCAGCCCGGAGTTCCACTTCAATAACGGGCAGGCCGCAAAGAACGGCATCCTCGCTGCCATCATGGCGGAGGAAGGTGTGACAGCGGCCAGCACGGCATTCGAGGGCGTGGCAGGCTATCTTCAGGCCTATGCGGGAGATCGCACCGAGCCGTTCCGGGCCGCTGCAGAGCTGGGTCAGACGTTTGAAATTCTCAACGTGAACCTCAAACCACTCCCAGTGTGCGCCGGAAACCAAGTGCCGGTGAGGAACGCCAAGATCCTCGCCGAGCGGATCGGTGACATTTCGCAAGTGCAATCCATCCGGATCGAAATGAACCCGTATGAGGCTAACCACCCGGGAATCGCGGGATACGGGCCCTTCCGGAACCGGGTGAACACGCTGATGAGCACCCCGTTTTGTGTGGCGCTTGGACTCTTGGGAACCGAAATCACCTTGGCAGCCATGGAAAGCTATGACGATCCGGGTGTCCGTCGCCTGGTGGGCCTTAGCAAGGTGGTTGCCGCTGACGATTTGCGGATGTTGCAGTCCCGCATCACAGTCCGGCTTCTGGATGGCAGCGAATTTGAGAATACGCTGGCGCTGGGAGAGCGGGACTGGCGTCCGACCTTCGCCCAGGAGGCAGGGCTTCTGTCAGCCATGAACGCCGAAATGCCCATCGACGCCGAAAGGCTGAGAGATTTGGTGGAGCATGTGCAAAACATTGGCGAAGCCGCGTCGGTGGATCAGCTAGTGCGGCTCTGCGTGGCCTACCAGACAGAGCAATAGTTGGATTAAAGCGGCAGCGGAACTCCCTGCGGAGTTCCGCCTGGACCGGAGAGGTTACACCATTGAGTGACGACAATCGTGCTGACGGCGGGATCCTCCGCTGGGGCATCAAGAAGAGTCTGCGTGAATACGTTGCCGGGCCCGCGGACGGTCAATTTACCGTCAATGGAAGCGTGGTGCCCCTGGATGTTGAGTCCTTTGGCTTCCCTGCCGCGGCGTCCGCTTATGACATCTCCACCGGGCTGGGAACGCTCCGATTCGAGGGCACAGTGGAATTCACGGGCCACCACGGCATGCGCGTGGCCACGGTGACCGACCCTTGGATCCAGATCACTCCGGAGGGTGCGGTTCTTAGCACTGTCCGGTGGCCCGGGCGTGCGGCCCGGATTGTCCTGGCCAACCTGGTCCTCGGACAGCCAACGCATGACGACGGTCGTCTGGCTTGGCACAACGTGCCGGCGACACTCTCCGCCGAGGGTGGAGAGATCTTCGGCGACGTCTACGCGGCCGGCGAGGCACTGGACACGATTTCCATCGAAGTCGTGGCGTACTGAACAGCGCTCGATAAGGTGCCCGGTCCGCCGTCGGGCGCGTCTCCTAGCGAAAAGCGGGGACGCCGGTGAGTTTGTTGCCCAGGATGAGGGTGTGGACTTCGTCGGTGCCTTCATAGGTGCGTACTGATTCGAGGTTGTTGGCGTGACGCAGAGGTGAGTAGTCCAGTGTGATGCCGTTGCCGCCCAGGATCGTGCGGGCTTCGCGGGCGATTTTGATGGCTTCGCGGCAGTTGTTCAGTTTGCCGAAGGAGATCTGGTCCAGCGATAGTGTGCCGGCGTCCTTTTTGCGGCCCAGGTGCAGGGCCAGCAGGAAACCCTTGTTGATCTCCAGTGCCATGTCCACCAGCTTCTGTTGCGTCAGCTGGTAGCCGGCCAGGGGTTTGTCGAACTGCAGGCGTTCCTTGGAGTAGTCCAAAGCCGCTTCGAACGCGTCGCGGGCGGCGCCCATGGCGCCCCAGATGATCCCGTAACGGGCCTCGTTCAGGCAGGAGAACGGGCCTTTGAGTCCGACGACGTCGGGCAGCACCGCGGACTCGGGCAGCCGCACCTCGGTCAGTTCGATGTCGCACTGGATGGAGGCACGCATGGAGAGTTTTGGTTCGATCGGGGTGGCCGTGAATCCCGGAGTTTCTGTCGGGACCAGGAAGCCCCGGATGCCGCCGTCGGTCTGGGCCCAGATGATGGCGACTTTGGCCACGGACGCCAGACCGATCCAGCGCTTGGAACCGTTGAGGACCCAGTCGCTGCCGTCGCGGCGGGCGAAAGTCTTCATGCCGCCGGGATCCGAGCCGGCAGTGGGCTCGGTCAGGCCGAAGCAACCGATCGCCTCGCCCTTGGCCATCGCCGGCAGCCATTCCTGTTTCTGTTCTTCCGAGCCATGCTTGTAGATGGCGCTCATCGCGAGAGAGCCCTGCACGGAAACGAACGTGCGTAGCCCGGAGTCGCCGGCTTCCAGTTCCGCGCCGGCAAGTCCGTAGTCGACGGCGGATCGGCCCGCGCAGCCGTAGCCCTTCAGATGCATTCCCAACAGGCCCAGGCGGCCCAGTTCCGGGACGATTTCCAGCGGAAAGACGGCCTTTTCATACCACTGGGCGATGTTCGGCTTGATCGCGCTGTCCACGAAGGAACGCACGGAATCGCGCAGAGCACGCTCGTCTGCACTGAGGAGGGAATCAAAATCAATCAGATCGCTGATATCAGACATTTATTGGCCTTTCACGGTGGTGGTTGAGGGTTCCGAAGAGAAGATGGTGCCTTGGTGTTCGCCAAGGCGCGGAGGGACCTGCCGGTATTCCGGACCGGTTGCGGACAATCGGATGGGATTGGCCAGCTGCCGGGACTCCCGGCCGGTAGCGGGATCAGTGACAATGATCGACGGGCCGAGTCCCAGGCTCTCCGCCAGTTCGAAAGCCTCGCCGACGCTGTTGACCTTGCCTGCTGGAACCCCGGCTGCGAGCAGTTTCTGTTGCCACCGCGCGGCCGTGTCGGCAAGCAGCGCCGTTTCGACAACAGTGCGTAGTTCCGTCCGGGAGGCCACCCGGCGTTCGTTGCTGAGGAACCTTGCCTCCGCCGCCAAACCCTCCAGGCCAAGGACCCGCGTCAAGGCTGCGAACTGCCGATCATTGCCGACGGCGATTGCGAGTGTGCCGCTCCCGGTGCGGAAGGTCTCATAAGGGGCGATGCTGGGGTGGGCGTTGCCCAATCGAGCGGGGGATTTCCCGGTGGCGAGGGTAGCCGTGCCTTGGTTCACCAGGGCTGCAATCAGTGAAGAGAGGAGGTTGACCTGCACCTCCTGCCCCATCCCGGTAGCATCGCGGACCCGCAGCGCCATCAAGATTCCCGCGAGTGCGTTTTGTCCGGTCAGGACATCCACCAAGGCGACTCCCGCTTTGCTGGGTTCCCCTTCGGAGGGGCCGGTGATGCTCATCAGGCCGCCGAGGGCTTGGACCAGGAGGTCGTAGCCGGGCATGTCCGCGCCGGCGCCGGCGCCGAAGCCCGAAATCGAGCAGTAAACGAGGTCCGGCCTGTCCTGGGACAGGGTGTGGTAGTCCAGTCCGAATTTCGCCATCACGCCAGGACGGAAATTTTCGACGACGACGTCGCACTCAGCGATCAGGGTGCGGGCATATGCCAGCCCACGTTCCGTGGAGAGGTCTGCGACCACGGACTTCTTATTGCGGTTGACGCTGGCGAAGTATGTCCCCGTGCCGCTGGCATCCACGGGTGGAATCCATGCACGGGTATCGTCCCCGGCCGGACTCTCAATTTTGATGACCTCGGCCCCATAATCGGCCAGCATCATGGTGCACAGGGGTCCAGCAAGGACGCGGGAGAAATCCGCTACTCGGATTCCGGCCAGCGGCTGGGGGCTTGATGAAATGGGGGAGGGGGATGCCACAGCGCACCCTTTCTGGTACATGTTGCATGCTACAACTCGCATGTTGCATGCAACTCTAAAATAATTCTCTTCATATGTAAAGAGGCGGTGCCGGCAGAAGTGCGCGCGGGCATGCCGCGCCCCAACCTGGCCTGGCTAATACGGTCAGCTGGAGAATTTGGTCAGATGCTCAAGCTTCGCCAGGTATTCCTTGGCGGATAGTCCCGGTGTCTGGGCGCAAACCCCGGTAATAAGCAACTGGGCCGTCCGGGTCACGTGGTCCCGGACTGCATCAGCCGCGGCGCGGGGGTCCCGGCGCTCCAGCGCGCCGAGGATCTCCTTGCGGTCGTTGGCCAGGTCCTGGCTGCTCCGGGCGGCCGGGATGGTGACAAGGCCATGCGCGAGCACCAGGTTGCGCAGTTCGCTGTCCAATGCGGTGAGCCGTGGGTTGCCGGCCAGTCCCATCAAGAAGAGATGGAAGTCCTTGTCCGCTTGGAGGGTGCCGGGGCCGTCGTCGCTGGCTGCTGCGTCCAGGATTCTGCCGTGTAGCAATCGGAAATGTGCAAGGTCCTCGTCTGTGGCGGCTTCAGCGGCCCGCGCTGCTGCCGGGGGCTCGAGGATGATTCGGATCTGGAAGATCTGCACGATTTCTTCCAGCGACATCTGCAGCACCCGGACGCCGCGGTTCTTCTCGATCCGGACGATGCCCTCTTTCTCAAGAAGTTGCAGGGCTTCGCGGACCGGCGTCCGGGACACGCCGAGCTTTTCAGCAAGCCCGATAGCCGAAAAGTGCTGATCGGGGCTCATCTCACCCGATGTAATGGCAGCCCGCAGCATGTTGGTGACCTGGACCGTCAGCGATACCCCGTGGTCAATCTGTTGCATGCTACTCATGCTGAAATTCTACGGCTCATCGTCACGAGGGTTCGAGCGTGTCCGAGCGGTAGCGTAGGACGATGGACAAAGCTCACGCAACGGGAAGCATCGATTCTGCGAATCACGGCGCACGCGAGGCAGGTTTTCGCTCTGCTGTTGCGGCAACGGCCGTGCGGCTATTTGCACAGCAAGGCTTTGAAGCCACCAGCGTCGAAGACGTTGCGCGAGCGGCCGGTATCTCCCGAAGTACCTTTTTTCGGCAGTTCCGCTCGAAGGAGGATGTGGTCTTTGCTGACCACGATGAGCTGATAGAACAAGCTGGGAAATTCCTGTCCGAGGCGAACGATGATCCTTGGCTCGCAGTCTGCGAGGCCGCTGCCGCGGTGTTCCGGCATTACGCTCGCCAAAGCGCGATGGCAACGCAAAGATACCGTGTGGTCAATGCCGTTCCGGCGCTGCGGGACAAGGAGTTGGTTTCAGTCTTCCGCTACGAGCAGCTCTTCAATCAACACTTGCGCCGGACATTGCCGGGTATGGCGCCCTTGGACGGCATACAGTTCAGTTCCGCCGTCGTCAGCACCAACAACTACTTCCTCCGTACCCTTATGCGCGACGACAATCCGCCCACGGAGGAGGACTTGCGGAACGCCCTCGATGACGTGCGCCGCTTGCATGGGGTGCTTAATGACGGGCGGACGGCGGACGATGAGGTAGTGGTTGCCATCTTTCCCCGCTCCATGTCGGCTGCAGCCATGGCTCAGAAATTCAGCGCAGCCTTGACCGGCTCCACACGGACTGCCAGCCTCACGCAACAGGGTCACGAAACGTAGTCGCACTTGACGTGACACTGAGTCTCACGTGAAACTTGCGTATCCGCTATTCACGCAAGGGAGCGCCGTGTCCGAGAAGCCCGCAACCCTGGAGACTGTCCGGGACAGCAGAACCACGTCCGCGGAGTCCATCACCGAGGTCAATACCGAGTACTTCGCCCATGGCGGTTACCGCTTCGCGATCCTGACCTTGAGGAACGCCGACCGCCGCCCCGTGACGTTGGGTCCGGCGTCCTTGAACAATTTCGAGGCCGCCGTGCGCGCGCTGGACATGTCCGGGGTGAATGCGGTCGCAGTGACCGGAACCGGCCCGGTCTTCTGCGCCGGGGCAGACCTGAAGAAAATGACGGAGGCGGTCACTCCCGAACAGGCCGCGGACGTGTCACGCCGGGGCATTGAGGCCTTCGCCCTGCTGGAGGCGCTTCCGGTGCCGACGTTCGCTTTCATCAACGGGATCGCGCTGGGTGGAGGCCTGGAATTGGCGCTCCACGCGCGTTACCGGACCGTCTCGGAATCCGCTCGGGCGCTGGGCTTTCCCGAAGTCCGCCTCGGCCTGATCCCGGGCTGGGGCGGCATTCCCCGGGCGGCAGCGTTGCTGGGCCCCGCGGTGACTGCACGGTTGGTGGTCTCCGATTCCCTCGGGGGTAAGAACCTGAGCGGCCGGGCCGCCGCGGGACTTGGCCTGGTCGATGCCGTGGTCCCGGAGGACGGCTTCCTGGCCGCCTCGCTGGATTTCGCCTCGGGCGTCCTGTCCGGCACGCCCGCGGCTGCTGCGGCTGCGCCCGCGACTGCGGCTGCGGCGCGTGACGGCGGCGCCGGGCCGGAGCCGGCCCCCGCCGTCGGGCCCGTTGCGTTGGAGGATATCCGGGAGCAGCTCGATACGCGCCTGCACGGTGCCGCGCCCGCACCCTATCGGGCGCTGGACCTCATCGCCGCGGCGGCGGCCCCCACCGGCGCGCCCGCACAGGAGACGGAAATCCGGGCCTTCGGCGAACTGCTGCTCTCTGACGAGGCCCGCGCGAGCATCTATGCCTTCGGCCTCACGCAATCCCTGGCCAGGAACCCGGCGGGACGTCCCGCCGTCGGGCCCCTGCCGGTGCGGTCCGTCGGCGTCGTCGGTGCGGGGTTGATGGCCAGCCAGCTCGCCCTTGTCTTCGCGCGTGAATTGCGCGTACCGGTGCGGATGACGGATCTGTCCCAGGACCGCATCCACGCCGCACTCGAGTGGATCGCCAAGCAGTTGGACAAGCTCGCTGTTCGGGGACAGTTGGACCCCGCCGAGGCTGAGGCCATCGGGGCCCTCGTGACGGGCGGCATCGACAAGAAAGCGTTCGCGGACTGCGACGTGGTCATCGAAGCGGTCTTCGAGGAGCTGGAGGTCAAGCGGGCTGTCCTCGCCGAGCTGGAGCCGCTGCTTCGGCCCGAGGCGCTGCTGCTCACCAACACGTCCTCGCTCTCCATCGAGGAAATGGGCGCAGGCCTGGCAAATCCCGGACGGCTGATCGGCTTCCACTTCTTCAACCCGGTGGCGGTTTTGCCGCTCGTGGAAATCATTACCACCCCTTGCACGGACGAGACCACGCTCGCGACGGCGTTCGAGCTGGCCAAACGGTTGCGCAAGACGGCCGTGCTCGTCACGGACACGGCAGGCTTCGTGGTCAACCGGGTGCTGACCCGGCTCTTCAGCGAGGTTCTTTCCCTGCTTGACGACGGCGCCGATCCGGCCACCGTTGACCACGCGCTGGACCCGCTGGGCTTGCCCATGACACCGCTGCAGCTCCTGCAGTTCATCGGGCCTGCGGTTCAGCTGCACATCTGCGAGAAGATGCACCAGAGCTATCCGGAACGGTTCGGCGTCAGTGCCAGCCTCGCGAAGCTGGTCGCCGCCGGGCTTCCCGGCTACCTGGACGACGACGGCGGCCTCTCACCGGAGGCGGCTTCCCTCCTCCCCGCGCCCATGGCAGCAGACGCGGGTGCCGTCCGTTACCGGATCCTGGCCGCGCTGGCCGAAGAAGTGACCGCGATGCTGGAAGAGGGTGTGGTGGCCGGCCCGGAGCAGATCGATTTGTGCATGATCCTCGGCGCCAACTACCCCTTCCACACCGGCGGGCTGACCCCGTTGTTGGACCGGGATGCGGGGACTGGGTTCCATCCGGAACTGCGTGTATCCGGTCTTCCATCCCCTCGCGAGCTCGCTCGCCACCTCGCTCGCCACCTCCAAGGAGAGAAATGATTTCCAGTGCAGATGTTGTCATCGTCGGTGCCGCCCGGACCCCGCAGGGCAAACTGATGGGCCAGCTGGCCCCCTTGTCCGCCGTCGAGCTCGGCGGAGCGGCGATCGCGGGAGCGCTGGACAGGGCCGGGATTCAGGCTGACGCCGTCGAGGCGGTCATCATGGGACATGTGCTCCAGACGGGGGCCGGGCAGAATCCGGCCCGGCAGGCCGCCGTCGCCGGAGGCGTACCACTGAGCGCGCACGCCGTCACCGTCAACAAGGTCTGTCTCTCCGGACTGAGCGCCATTATCGAGGCGAGCCGGCTCCTGCGGCTGGGTGAAGCTGCGGTGGTGGTGGCCGGCGGGCAGGAATCCATGAGCAACGCCCCGCACCTGCTGGCCGGTTCCCGTGCAGGTCACCTCTACGGGGACGCTGCGCTGATCGACTCCGCCGCCCACGACGGGCTGACGGACGCCTTCGAGCAGGTATCCATGGGCCTGGCCACCGACCGGGCCAATGATGCCCTGGGCATTCCCCGCACCGAGCAGGACAAAGCCGCCGCCGACTCCCACCGGCGTGCCGCCGCTGCCCAGGCCGCCGGTCTCTTCGACGCCGAGATCGTCCCGGTCAAGGTTCCCCGGCGCCGCGGCGAGACCGAACTTGTGGGTACCGATGAGGGCGTGCGCCCGGACAGCACTGCGGAATCACTCGGCAAGCTCAGGCCGGCCTTCTCAGCGGGCGGCACGGTGACTGCGGGCAACGCGTCCCCGCTCAACGATGGCGCTGCCGCAGTCGTCCTGACCACCCGCGGCTACGCCCAGGCACACGGCCTTAAAGTGCTGGCGGTGCTCGGCGCTGCGGGACAGACCGCGGGCCCGGACACCTCCCTGCCGGACAAACCGGCCCATGCCATCAGCAAAGCGCTCAAGACACAGGGCTGGACCACCGTTGATCTGGACTTTGTGGAGATCAACGAGGCGTTCGCCTCCGTGGCCCTGCACTCAGCCGAACAGCTCGGTCTCGGCATGGAGAAGGTCAACGTCAACGGGGGAGCGATCGCCCTCGGCCACCCCATCGGCGCCTCCGGCGCACGGGTCGTCGTCTCGGCCGTCCACGAGCTCATGCGCCGCGGCACCGGCAAAGCCGCAGTCGCCTTGTGCGGCGGCGGCGGCCAAGGCGAGGCACTGCTCCTGTCACGCTGAAATACTCGCTCTTTCCTGACGGCCGTTTGCGTTGCGACGGCGTTGATCGCCGAGCGCCACAATAAGCGTGATCACGACGACCATGCCGATCGACGCGAGTGCGACACTCATCGCTGTGTCCCACGTGCTCAGGCGCAGGGTGCTGAAGAAGACCGCCGTGATCATGGCTATGCCTACTGCCGTGCCGATCCGCTGGAACGCCTGGGTCAACCCACCTGCGGTACCGGATTGTTCAACCGGAACTTCCAGCATGGTCAGCGTTTGATTCGGCGAAATGATGGCTCCCTGAGCTATGCCCATGAAGGAAAGCGTGACGAGGAGCCACCACAAGCTAACGTTTCCAATCGCATGTAGTTCGATGACGCCGATACTCAACCCCAGGCCGAGCAGCGCGCTGAAAATTCCCCAAATCACAATCTTGCGTCCGTAGTCCGTCACCCGTCGGCCCGCCCAATGCGAGCTCGCAGCGGCAAAGAGAGCGGAAGGAAGGCCCAGCAGCCCGGCTTGCAGTGCGCTGAATCCTTGTCCCTGCTGGGTGTAGATCGCCACCAAGACCCACACGCTCGTGATGCCCAGATAGTAAAGGCCTCCGATGATGTTTCCAAGGCTGAAGGATCCAATGCCGAACAACGTCAGGTCAACCATGGGGAACCTGCCTCGCGAGGCGTAGGAGCGTTCCCAGGCTATCCACAGCCCGAGAAGCACCAGGCTCGTGGGAAGCAGCCACCACACCCAGGCTGTTTCGCGCCCCTGGACGAAAGGCAGCAGGAAGGTCAGCACAGCGAGCCCGAGAAGCACGCAGCCCACGGGGTCCAGATCACGGGAGTCACGGCGGGTCTGCTGCATCCCTTGTGCATTCCTTTGTGCATTCCCTCGCGCATCGAGCCGCTCGCGTTCGGTTCGGGAGAACAGCGGACGCGGAAACCAACGGCACGCCAGGATGATGGTCGTCAAAGCGATCGGGACGTTCACCAGAAAAGTCCATCTCCACCCCGCGCCGGCGCCGAGCAAGGCTATGAGGACACCGCCGAGGAGCGGACCGACGGCAACCGAGATTCCAGCCACGGTTCCAAAGAATCCATATGCTTTTCCGAGTTCGCGGCCCCGAAAGTTCTGCTGCATCATTCCCATCACTTGGGGATTGATCAGCCCCGATCCGGCTCCTTGGACAAATCGCGCAATATTCAGGCTCAACGGATCCGTGGCCAGCCCTGCGACAACAGAGGCCAGCGTAAAGATGGCGACGCCAATGATGAAGAAGGCGCCTCGGCCAAGCACATCCCCGGCTCGGCCTGCCGCAATGAGCACCACGCCGAAAGCCAGGGAATACCCTGACAAGACCCACTGCAGGTCAGCCTGCGAGGCGCCCACCCCTTGCTGGATGGAGGGCAGCACCACATTGACGATGCTGATGCCGACGAGGGACATGAACTGCGCAGTCAAGAGCACGGCCAGGATGTGCCACCGTGCCGGATCTGGCGTCGGATGGATGGCTTGTTGCCGGTCGATCAGCACAATATTCCTTCTCTCACGTTCGAGCTGGCCTGACGAATGCCGACAAGCTGCGTGAAGTGGGTTCGAGAAAGTCAGGTTACACGACTAAAAGGTGCATATTATAAGACCAATTTTGATAGGAATATTTACCTATTTGGTATATATGCGATTTGATATTGAGGGTTATGGGTAAATGTTGAATACTTCAATCAGCGTCATGCGCCTTGAATGCGCCTTCCGCAACGCCCTGAAACCACAGAAAGCCCCAAACATGACTTCCCATAAAGTTGTTGCCAGCAAAGCCGGCGGTCCCGAAGTTCTCGAACTCGTTCCCATGAGCATCCCTGCGCCCGGCCCGGGCCAGCTTTTGGTCAAGGTTGCCGCTACGGGCATCAACTTCATTGAGACCTACCGGCGGGCCGGCGTTTACGCTGTGGATTACCCCTTCGTTCCGGGAAGTGAATGTGCGGGCACGGTCGAAGCGCTGGGCGAAGGTGTCACCGGATTCGACATCGGGGACCGCGTGGCCACCATGTGGGGCAAGCAGACGTACGCTACCCATACGTTGATCGAATCTTCGAAGGCCGTCCCGGTTCCGGCCGGTGTTCCTTTGGAGACTGCCGGTGCCATGATGTCCCAAGGAATCACGGCCCACTACCTGGTGAACTCCTGCTACGAGGTCAAGGCCGGCGATACCGTCCTCATCCACGCCGGTGCCGGGGGAGTTGGCCGTTTGTTGATTCAAATGTCCAAGCTGCGGGGAGCCACTGTCTTCGCGACCACTTCCACCCCGGCCAAGGCCGGGATTGCCCGGGCAGCCGGAGCCGACTACGTCTTGAATTATGAGGACGTGCCGACGTCCGTTCGCGAACTCACCGACGGTCGCGGCGTCGACGTCGTATTCGACGGCGTGGGGAAAGATACGTTCGACGGCTCGCTGGCTTCCCTTAAGGTCCGTGGCACTATGGTTCTCTTCGGCGGTTCTTCCGGGCCGGTGCCGCCTGTGCAGCTGCAACGGCTCAACACCCACGGTTCCCTCTACGTGACCCGGCCCAAAACGGGTGATTACCTGCGTACCGATGAAGAGCGGCTGTGGCGGACCACCGAAGTCTTCGATCTGGTCGCAGCCGGCAAGCTCGACATCCACATCGGCTCCCGTTTCCCGCTGGCCCAAGCCGCTGCGGCCCACGCTGCCCTGGAGGCGCGCGCAACGACTGGAAAGACCATTCTGGTTCCCTGAATCGTCACATCAACTGCTCGGGCCCCTAGAACAGTCCCTTGGTGATGTTCAAGACTTTGTTCAGGACCGGGCTCCTGTCCACCCTGCGCCAAATCATGCGAACCGGCACGGGGTCGTTGCCAGGATTCAATGGCTTGAACACGACACCCCGGGTCGGAAGGTTGTCCCGAATGCTCGACAGTGACAGCGAGATCCCGATACCGGCGGCTACCAACAAGAGCACGGTGGACGAGTCCGGGGCCACTTGGACAATTCGAGGGACGAACCCGCCTGCCTGGGCCAAGCGGTTTATCCGGTTGGGCAGCTGCGAGTTTCCGCCCTGAAGAACCACCCATGGCTCAGCGGCGAGTTCGGCAGGAGCTATGCTTTCGCGGGTCGCCAGGGGGTGGTTGTCAGGCAGGGTGATCAGCTCGTCGTCGTATCCGATCACAAATGAATCGACCTCTGCCGGCAGCAGGTCCCAGCGGCCAATCAACAGATCCAGTCGACCATCGATCAGCTTTTCGATACCCGTGTGCCAGAACTGGGAGTTGACCAGGTCCAAGGTAATGCCGGGGTGGTTTTGCCTGACCCTGCGGGCGAGTTCGCCGACGATTTGATTGGCTGCCGCCTCACCGAACCCCAAACTGATCCTGCCGGTCTCGCCCAATTCGGATTGTTTGGCAATCTCCCGCATTCGCTGGGAGAGCATGATCAACTCGCGGGCCGGCTCCAGGAGGGCCTCGCCATGCGTGGTGAGTTCAACCTTGCGGGTATTGCGCTCAAACAGCGGCGCACCCAGATCGGCTTCGAGTTGCCGAATCAAGCGACTGAGGGGCGGCTGCGCTATGTGGAGCCGCTGGGCTGCCCTGCCGAAGTGAAGCTCCTCCGCCACGGCCACGAAGGCTTGCGCATTTCTGACATCCATATCAAAAGAGTATAGGTAGCCAGTCAAAGATACTCAAGTGATCTCATTGCGGATACGGAACCCCAGAATTTGAACCTATTCCTATATTTTGGGACATATGCCCTTGAAAATAGGACATAGAACTCCTAGTCTGAATGCAACAGTCGAGAGAGGACATGGAGATGAGCGAACGCAACGTGGCGCGCTCCACGGACGCAGTAGTTGTGGGTGCGGGGCCGGTCGGAATGACCTCAGCCGCCCTGCTGGCTGCACGTGGAATCAACGTGATTGTCTTGGAAATGCGCTCCGGAACCAGTGAGGAACCGAAGGCGATCAGCATCGATGACGAGGCGCTGCGCACCTACCAGCAGGCCGGTATCGACCATGACATTTCCAGCATCATCGTGCCGGGCACGGGAACCCGCTACTACGACGCCGGCAATCGCCCGGTTTTCCAGGCGCGCGGGGCAATCCCATTCCGTTTGGGCCACCCCTTCAAGAATCCTTTCGCGCAGCCTGATCTGGAAAAGGTCTTGGCCCAGGGCCTGATCAACCACGAACGGGTCACTTTGGAGTACGACACCAAAGTCACGAATGTTGAGCAGGATGACGATTTCGCTTACGTCACCACGGAGGGTCCGAAAGGCACCGAAGTTCTCGCCGCGCGATACGTCCTCGGCGCCGATGGTGGCCGTTCCGTCGTTCGGGAACTCGTCATGGACAACGCAATGTCCGGTCGCAGCTACTCGGATGTCTGGCTCGTGGCCGATACCCTTGAGGACCCCCACACCGAGCGTTACGGAATGCATCACGGAGACCCGAAACGTCCCCACGTCATTGTTCCGGGCCTGGACGGGCGTTGCCGCTACGAATTCCGCCTCTTCGCAGGCGAAGGAGAGCCGAGCCAGGCTCCGGACTTCGAGCTGATCAAGCGGCTCGTGGCCCCGTACCGCGACATCGAGCCGCACCAGGTTGAGCGTGCCATCAACTACCGCTTCAACGCAGTCAACGCAGACCGTTACCGCGAAGGCAGGTTCTTCCTGCTCGGGGATGCTGCCCACATGATGCCTCCGTTCGCCGGCCAGGGCCTGAACTCCGGTATTCGTGACGCCGCAAACCTGACATGGAAGGTTGCGGAAGCCATCAAAGGCAAGGCGCCGGACAGCATCTTGGACAGCTACGAACCTGAACGCAAGCCTCATGCGGGTGCGATTATTGCTCAGTCGGTCCGTCTGGGCAGGGTCGTGATGACCACCTCGGAGCGAGTGGCCCGCAATCGCGATGAAGTCATTCGCCAAAAGCTGGGCACCGCTGATGGGCGGGCCTTCTTTGAAGAGATGCGCTACCGCCCCATCGCCCAATTCGTCTCGGACTTGTCCGTCACCGATAATGCCGGCCGCGCCATCGGGCAACCGTTGGTCTTTGACACCACTTCACGCACCACCGCCCGCATGGATCATGTGGTCGGCAACGACTGGGTGCTGTTGGGTGTTGACGTGGCGCCCGAAGCCTGGGCCGAAGCCAAGCAAGTGGCCGAGCGCTTCGATGCCTCCCGTTGGTACATCCCTTTCGATGACGTTCAGCCACGTACTGCCGAGGTGGACGGTTTGCTGATCGATCTGGATGGCTCGCTGTACCGGGAGTTCGAAGAGTATCGCGGGAAGTTTGTGCTCGTACGCCCTGACCACTTCACCTCAGCGGTGTTCGCACCTGACGAACTCGCAGTCATCTTGGAAAAGACCGCTTCGCTGCGGCAGAACAAAGCGTCGCTAGCCGTCGCTTCCGTCTAGAGCACACTGAACAAAGGAGTCATCATGGAACGTCCAGAGCGAGTTATCCTCGAGGAAAAGGGTGCCGCGGGCTCACTGCGCCACACTGCCGTATCGCACATCGGTTTCAGCGTCCCGGATGTGGGTGCAGCCGAGAAGTTCTACACCCGTGTCCTCGGCCTGGTCCGCCACGCCGAAATCGACAACGGAGTTCGCCTCGGTTGGGGTACCGGCCACCACGTAGTGGACCTCATCCAAGGCGAGAAGAAGCTTGCCTACTATGGCTTTGAGGTCCGCGACGAAAACGGCATCGCCGGGATTCGAGAGCGTCTGCTCGCTGCCGGCCACAAAGTCATGGACCTGGATGCCTCGTTCATCACCTCGCCCGTGGGCGGCGTCGAGGGCGTTTCCGTCATCGACCCCGACGGCACCGAAATTCACTTCCATTCGCAGGTCCTGCGCCAGGGCGAAAACGCTGCCGACACCGGCCGCCGACCCATCAAGTTCCAGCACACCACGTTGGGCAGCGGCGATGTGGCACGCATGGTCAATTTCTACACCGAAGTCATCGGCTTCCGTATCTCGGATCAACTGCACGACGGAAACTTCTGCTGGCTGCGTTCGGACAAGGACCATCACACCCTTGCCGTGGTGTTCGTCGGCAAGGGCGGCGACATTGACCACTACTCGTATGACCTGGCCGAGTGGGAAGACTTCAAAGCCTGGTGTGACCGTCTTACGGAACTGGACGTCCCTGTGGCCTGGGGCCCGGGCCGCCACGGCCCGGGCAACAACCTCTTCGTGTTCTTCGACGATCCGGCCGGAAACCACATCGAGTTGTCTGCCGAAATGGAGAAGTTCTACGACGATCGCGTGACGTACGTGCCGCGTCGTTGGGAACCGACCCCGGTCAGCGTCAACCTCTGGGGCGGCCAGCTTCCGTCCTGGCGCAAGGTTTCCGGCTAAGCGCATCCCAACCACCCCACATCTCAGGAGAAGAATCCTTATGGCATATGCAAATTACACCTACCAGGGACGGAACTTCCTCGGCGAAGTCGACGGCGACAAGGTTGTCCCGCTGAAGGGGCTGAGCTCGATCAACGCGGACACTACCCCAGAGGTCCTCGAGGCCGCTGAGCGTCTCATTGACCAGGCCGTTGCTGTGACCGACGTGACCTTGCGCGCGGCATCGCCAGAGGCTGGAAAGATCGTCTGCGTTGGACTGAACTACAAGTCCCACATCGAAGAGACCAACCGGGAGTTGCCCACCTACCCGGTCATGTTCCCGAAGTATGCTTCCAACTTGATCGGCCCTAAGGATGACATCCAGCTGCCGCCAGAGGCTAGCCAGGTGGACTACGAAGCCGAATTGGCAGTCATCGTGGGCCGCGGCGGACGTCGAATCAGCGAGGTCGATGCCCTGGACCATGTGCTCGGCTACGCCACATCGAACGACGTGACCATGCGCGATTACCAATACAAAACCCACCAGTGGATGCAGGGCAAAGCCTGGGACAACAGCACTCCGATCGGCCCATATGTCATTACCCCGGGCGAAGTGGACCTGTCCACGGCTGCCATCCAGACAGTGCTGAACGGTGAGGTTGTGCAGTCCTCGGATCTGTCCTTCCTGATATTCAGCGTTGCCAAGCTGATCGCCACGGTTTCGGAATTCACCGAACTGGCTCCGGGCGACGTCATCCTCACCGGGACTCCCGCCGGCGTCGGGTACCGCCGCGATCCTCAGCTCTTTCTTAAGGACGGGGACACCGTCTCAGTGAGCATCGAAGGCGTAGGGACCGTCAGCAACAAGGTTGTCGCCGAGGTCCTCTAGGCTCGACCGAGGCCCCATCTCACTTCGGAGATCTCTATAAGCTAAGGCACATGGATTCACAGACCTCCACCAGCGGATACCGGGACCGCAACAGTACCGCAGATCGAGCATTGACCATCCTGGAGATGTTCGGCGAAGCAAAGTTCTCGGTTTCCGCTGTGGAGGTGGCTGCAGCTTTGTCGGTGGCCCGTTCCACTGCATACAGATACCTTGAGTCCTTGGTTTCCCGCGGCTTCCTCGAGGAGTCGCCCGCTGGAGGCTTCCGCCTGGGCCTCCGGATTCTCGAGTTGGCACGCGTGGCTCGCCAGGGATATGGCTTATCCGAGGTGGCCCTGCCGCGGATGCGTTCCCTTTGCGAGCGATTCAGGCAAACAGTTTTGCTCACGCGGCGGGCCGGGACTTCGGTGGTGTGTTTGGAACGAGAAGCGCCCTCTGGCCAGTTGCTTCGTATCTCGTATGAACGTGGAAGCCAGCTGCCTTTGACAGCAGGTGCTTCAGCGTTGGTGCTCCTGGCGTGGCTCGAGGACGCCCAGGCCTTGGCACTTTTCGAAGCCATCGAGCGGCCCCGGTTCACGGAGCGCACGCTGTCGACTCCCGAGGATCTCCTGGCTCGGCTCCACGAGATCCGCGCCGACGGGTTCGCAATGACCCATGCCGAAGTCGATCCCGACGCACTGGGTATCGCAGCCCCGATCTTTGCTCCTGATGGAGAGGTCGCGGCCGGTTTGAGCGTGGTGGCACTAGGCAGTCGTGTGAACACTGAAGAACGACAGGAAATAATCGCCGCAGTCCGGGAAGCAGCTGAACACATCAGCCATACGCTCCGGATCGCCGCAGGCTGATCGGACGGCACCACCAATAACCGCGCTCCACGACATGGAGGGCGGTTATTGGCATGTCCGGCAACAACTCTTCTACGCCAATCACCTCGTTTTAGTTTTACCTCTTAGGTATTACTGACTACCAAATTTAGTACTTCAGTATCTTTATGTTCGGGGTCACAGTAGTTATGAGTCAGAAACACCGAAAGGACCCCCCGTGAAGACAGATTTCGACGCAATCGTCGTAGGCGCCGGCTTCTCCGGCCTATACATGCTGCACAGGCTGCGTGAGCAGGGCCTGAACGTCCGAGTGTTCGAGCGCGGAACCGCCGTCGGCGGCACGTGGTACTGGAACCGCTACCCGGGCTTGCAATGCGACACGGAGACCATCTCCTACAGCTTCACCTTCGACGCGGACCTCTACCGTGACTGGACCTGGTCCCGCCGATTTGCACCTCGCGAAGAAATCCAGCGCTACGCAGAGTACGTCACCGACCGATTGGACCTGCGCCGCGATATCCAGTTCCAAACGTCCGTTACCTTCGCCCACTTCCAGGAAGACACCAACACCTGGAAGGTCGGACTTGATGACGGTACCGAGCTGACCACCCGATTCTTCGTTACTGCCTCGGGTCCGCTGTCCACCGCGAATGTCCCGCAACTACCTGGCATGGAAAACTTCGAGGGGGAGATTTACCACACCGCCACGTGGCCGCGCGAGGACGTGCAATTCGCCGGTAAGCGCATCGCCGTGATTGGTACCGGATCCTCCGGCGCCCAGGTGATCTGCAATGGCGGTATCGCCGAACAGGTCGGCCGCATGGTTGTCTTCCAGCGCACCCCGCAGTACATCACCCCGGCCAAACAGATGCTTCTGGACGAAGAAACCGTGCGCGAGCGCAAGGACAACCTGGAAGCGCTGGTGGAGGAGATGAAGAACTCCTCCTTCGGTGCCCCTGGAACCAGCACTGACCGTTCCGCCTTCGAACACACCCCGGAGCAGCGGGACGAAGTCTTTCAGGCTGCCTGGGAGTACGGCGCACAGGCGTTCGCCTTGGCGACATACAACGATCTGACCTCCAATGAGGAGGCCAACGGCTTCGCAGCTGATTTCGTGCGTCGCAAGATTGCCGAAATCGTTAGTGACCCGGAAACGGCTCGTAAACTGATGCCGAACTACCTCTTCGGTACCAAGCGCCCCATCAAGGCAGACAATTACTACGAGACCTTCAACCGCGACAACGTCGATCTGGTCGCCCTCAAGGAAGAGCCCATCCAGGAAGTCACCGCCAACGGTATCCGCACCTCGGACGGCTTCTACGAGCTGGACATGATCATTTTCGCGACCGGGTTCGATGCGGTCACCGGCACCCTGTTCAACATGGACATCCGCGGTGTGGGCGGACAGACGCTTCAGGAGAAGTGGCTCGATGGCGCCGAGGTCATGGCCCATTTGGGCATCGCAACCCACGGCTTCCCGAACATGTTCATGTGCCAAGGGCCGCAGAGCCCGTCGGTCATGGCCAACTTCCTGTTCGGCATCGAGCTGAACGTCGGATGGACGGCCAAGCTGATCGGCTATCTGGTGGCCCATGGCATCGAGCGCGCCGAGGCGAATGCCGACGCTGAGTTCGAGTGGGCCGACATGGTGCAGAAGCAGGCCGAGGCCACCCTGCTGCTGAAGACCGAGTCCTGGTGGTCGGGCGCGAACATCGCCGAGAAGCCGCGTCCGAAGTTCTTCCTCACCTACCTCGGTGGGGTGAAGAAGTACCGGGAGGAACTCGACGCCAACGAGGCAAACGGATTCGAGGGCTTCACCCTGAGCTCCGCACTCGAGCCCGCTGCTGCGCAAGCATAACTTTTCACCCTACTCACCACCCCGAAACACCATCTTTCAACCTACAGAGGAGAAACTCCCATGGCTTATCTGAATGTTCGTCGCGTCGTCACTGGTCACGATGAAGAGGGCAACGCAATCTTCCAGTCGGACGAGGTCCTGGACACCAAGGTGCTCGGCGCCGAAGCCGAAGTTGTGGTTCCCTGGACCACCGCGGTGTTCCCCTCGGACAACAACGACGACTTCGATGGCGCTCTGCGCGAAGTTCGCCGCGTTTCCCCAGGTGGCAGCGTCCTGCAATTCGTCAGCATGTACCCCCACACCGAGTCCAAGCACCATCGCACCCTGTCGCTCGACTACGGCATCGTGCTCGAGGGCGAGCTGGAACTCGAGTTGGATAACGGCGAAAAGACCGTGGTGAAGGCCGGCGACGTCGTGGTGCAGCGCGGAACGATCCACACCTGGCGCAATGCAAGCGATGAGATGAGCAAGGTTGCGTTCATCTTGCTTGACGCCAACCCGGTCAAGATCGGCGAGAAGGAACTGGACCCGGCCAACTAGCCCCACCACCACACTCATCCACCACGATTTTGACGGCGTCGTCAGCGACGCCACCTTAGTTTAGAAAGGACTGTTTCGATGAGCGGACAGAACCTCATTGAACTTTCAGCGGAAGCGCGCGGTACGGCCCCCGGACGCGGACGTCTCAAGGGCTTGCGCATCCTGGTCATCGGCGGTGGCCAGGCAGACTACGGAGCCGAAGAGGATTTGCACGGCAACGGCCGGGCGATGTCCATTCTCTTTGGCCGCGAAGGCGCAACCGTCACGGTTGCAGATCTCAACCAGGATAGTGCCGAAGATACGGCCAAGTACGTGCGCAAGGAAGGTGCCGAGGCGTTCACCGTCTCCGGCGACGCAACTAACGAAGCCGATGTGCAGCGGATGGTCGAGCAGGCCAAGGAGGTGATGGGCGGGATTGATGGATTGGTGCTCAATGTAGGGATCGACGGCGGCCACAAGCTTGCCGGCACCAGCGCCGAAACCTGGGACAGGGTGTTCGCCGTCAACGCGCGTTCGCATTTCCTGGCCTGTAAGGCCGCACTTCCCCTGATGACCCCCGGTGGATCGCTTGTGCTAATCAGCTCGACGTCGGCATACACTTCCTCGGGTGGCGTGCCTGCCATGAGTGCCTCCAAGATTGCCCTCGAAGGCATTCGCAACCACGCAGCCAGCGAATATGTCGATCAGGGCATCCGCTGCAATATCTTGGCTCCGGGGCTCATCGACACCCCGCTCGGCCGCAAGGGTGGCCGGCAACGTCCGGAGCGCAACCAGATCAAGATCCCGATTGGCCGCTATGGCACGTCGTGGGACACCGCATATGCGGCTGTGTTCCTGCTCTCCGGTGAGTCCACGTACATCACCGGACAGACCATAGTCATGGATGGCGGACGCATGCTGCGCTAGCCGCGGCCCGATCACAAGCAAAGCCTGCCAGCAAAGAGGAGTACAAGCCATGGAAACCAATTACCAGCCCAAGACCTACGGCGAAAAGAATTTCGGGGGCAAGAATCCCTGGGATTATGTCCAGGATTGGGACGAAGAGTTGCTCGGTCCAGATGTCCGTGATCCGCAGCAGCGTCGAATGTGGGAATTGGCTATTCGACTCGCTGGCGGCTTGCCCTATATCTGGCAGGAACTGGCCCGCCCCATCACGGAAATTGCCTACGGCCTGCTGGAGGTCCGTAGTGGAGACAAAGTGCTGCTGATCGGTGAGGGCGTTGGGCCGGCAGGCTGGGATCGCGAGCTGCGTGAAATTGTCGGCCCGGACGGGCAAATTGACGTTGTGGAGATTATCCGCGACGGTCGCAAGGCCGTGCACAGCAAGACGCCGGGACGCAACGGCATGACCGGTTGTTGGCGCTGGGATTACGCGGATGGCCTGGAAGCAGAGTCCTACGACTGCGTGGCCGTACTGCAATCCACACAACACTCCGACGACTGGGAAGAGACGGCCGGAGATCTGTTGCGCGTGCTCAAGCCGGGACGTCGGATTGTCCTTGCCGAAGCCGTGCTCAATGGGCCGAATTTTCACAACCGGGTCAACAGCGACGTGCATTTCCGCCAGTGGTTCGACAAGCTCTACGAGCAGATCCGCCCAACAGACATCCCCTACTATTCAGGTGAAGAGCTCCGTGAAGCCTTTGGTGACCGAGTCGAAAGCCCGCAGATCCTTGAGTGGAAGGGCATCGAAATGTTTTGGGGTCGTAAGCCGGCAAAGGACTAGTACCCCTAACCTCACCGAAAAAAATTCAAGGAGTGCCCATGACGAGCATCAGCACCACTGCCGCAAGCGACGCCAACGTACGGGAATGCGTCGCCCAAGCCCTGGAAGGGCTGATAGGAAGCCTTGACGCGCAGTGGCAGGCTGCCGTCGACATCGACCACGATTTTGTGCGGGCCTATATCGCCCTTGCTCAGGTTCCGGAGCGGAAATCACGGTTGGATCCCGTGTCCCGGGCCCTGATTTCGCTGGCAGTGAGCGCGTCGGTGACCACACTGGATCCTGCCGGGATCCGGACCGCCGCAGTGCAGGCACAACGTGCAGGGGCAAGCCGCGCGCAGGCACTGGAAGCGATTCATCTCGTTTCCGTGCTTGGCGTGCATTCGCTGGTGACAGGTTTCCCGGAAGTCGCGGCCGTCTTGAAGGGCCACGGAGAACAACTGGTCAGCGAACAGCCGTTGTCAGCGGCGCAGCTGGAGATCAAGGATCATTTCGAGGCGAGGCGCGGCTATTGGAGCAGTATGAACGAGATGTTGTTGCGCGTGGACCAGGACATGTTCGCCGCGTACACGGAGTACTCCTCGCACCCATGGGTACACGGGGAACTGAGCCCCAAACTTCGTGAGCTCATCTACATTGCCATTGATCTATCTCCTACCCACCTTTTCACCGCAGGGGTAGGGCCACACATTGAAAATGCCATCCGCTACGGCGCTACCACGGAGGAAATCGTGGAAACGCTTGAAGTAACCGCGCTGGTGGGCATTTCAAGCCTGCGAACCTCGGCACCCATCATCCAGGAAGTCTTCGGATAGGGGTAACCAAGACTATTACCTTGCAGGTATCACTGGCCTGCAATTTTGGTACTTCTGTTTCACTATGGAGTGGGTCACAGTTGTCTCAGAGCCCATCTTTTCCAACCGGCGACGGCGATATCAAGGTACGCCGAATCTCCACGACGTAGATCGTCGACCTTCAAGGAAGAAGGATCCAATGAAAAATCTCAACTTGACCCAACGTGTGCAAGAGGCACGATTCAACCGCTTCCATCTGATGATCGCAGCGGTGGGATTCCTCCTCATCATGTGTGATGGCTACGACGTAGCTGTCTTCGGCACCATCACTCCGCCCCTGATGGCCGCTTGGAAACTGACTCCGGTCGCAGCAGGAGCTATTGGAAGCTCCGGCCTCGTGGGGATGCTGTTCGGAGCGATCGGTTTCGGTGCTTTGGCCGATCGCCTGGGCAGGAAGCGCGTGGTCCTGGTGACAGTATTGCTCTACAGCGTGTTCACGGCGCTGTGCGGCTTCGCCCAGGAGCCCACCTTCTTCACCGTTTGCCGCGTCATCGCCGGGCTGGGCCTCGGCGGAATCATGCCCAACGTCATCGCCTTGCTGGCGGACTTCTCGCCCAAACGGTTGACTGCAACGATCACGACGATCGTGCTGTGTGGTTTCGCCGTCGGAGGCCTTCTTGCCCCGCTGCTGGGAATCCTGGTCATTCCCACCACCGGCTGGCAGGTGAGCCTTTGGGTCGCTGCCATTCCCTTGCTCTTCCTCCCATGGATGTACAAGGCTTTGCCGGAATCCATCTCGGTCCTGATGAAGCAGGGCAATCGCGAGGAAATCGTCAAGCTTTTGGAACGGATTGACCCCAGCCAAACGATTGACCGGAACATTGAGTTCACTACGGAATCGCCGTCGAAAGCGAAATTGCCGCTGACGGACCTGTTCAACAACAACAGGGCCATGAGCACGCTGATGTTCTGGCTGGCGTTCTTCGCCCATCTGCTGATGGCATACGGAATTTTGAACTGGTTGCCCAAGCTAATGATCGAAAGCGGCTTCAACCTGGCCTCAAGTCTGGGGTTCCTTGTGATTTGGCAGCTCGGAGGCATTATCGGGACGATCGTGGCCGGACGCATGGCGGACAGGCTTGGCGCCAAGAAGATTGTGATCGCCCTGTACATTACGGGAACTATTGTCATTGCCGGCGTCGGTGTCAGTACCAACGCCCTGCTCAGTTATGTACTTGTAGGGATCGCCGGCGCGACCATCACCGGCGTGCAGAACCTGGTGCAGGTCTACATTGCCGAGTACTACCCGGCCTTCGTCCGGTCGACAGCCCTTGGATCAGCATCCGGCATGGGCCGAATCGGCGCAATACTGGGGCCAATCCTGGGTGGACTCCTCTTGTCCTTTTCGCTCAGCAGCCAAGGGATCTTCTTCGTCTTCGCCATTCCCGGCCTCGTCGCGGCGTTTGCCATCGCGATGGTCAGCGACAAAAAGTCCCACCAGCGGCAGCTGGAAAACGCGGCAATCCAAACTCCGTTGCAGTCAAGTGACGGCAAGCAGCTGAATTCCCTCTAGCCCCAGGACTAAGCGACACCACGGCCGGGCCTGAACGGCCCGCCACACCCCAACGCATGCTGCAGGCCGAAGCCGTATTGCGAACCTGCACCATTTTGGCTCAAAGGAGAGTTAAATGAAGCTTTCGTCTATCACAACCGTGCCCTTAAACCGTAGGAGACTCCTGCTGACGGCGTCGGCAGCCATCGTGGCGCTGGGGCTCAGCGCCTGCAGCGCTGCGGCTTCCACCCCAACAGGCGCGGGGGCGTCCACTCCGATCACCATCGGCTTGATCCCCATTATCGATGTCGCACCGGTCCAGCTCGGGGTCCAGCAGGGTTTCTTCAAGGATCAAGGCCTCACCCCGACCATTGAGTCGGCAGCCACCGGTGCAGCCATCGTTCCCGCCGTCGTGAGCGGGCAATACCAGTTCGGCTTCAGCAACGGTGTGTCGTTGCTGGTCGCCGCCTCAAAGGGCATTCCCGTCCAGATCATCGCCAGCGGGGTCTCCACCGTGGGCGGCGGCCCAGCGGTCGAGCCCGAGGGAGTGGTGGTGCGAAACGACAGCGCCATCAAGTCAGCCAAGGATCTGTCCGGCAAGACGATCGCTGTCGCCGTACGCAACAGCCTGACGGATACGGCGGTCAGCGCCGCGGTAAAGAACGACGGCGGTGATCCCACCACGATCCGGTACGTCGAGATCCCCCTCGCTGACATTCCCGCAGTTGTGCAGCGGGGCGAAGCAGACGCCGGGGAGGTTGTGGAACCATTCCTTGCCCAGTCCAAGAACCTGGGTTTGCGTTCAGTGGCGTCCAGCTTCGCTTCGGCAACGTCCAACCCGAACCTGACGGTTAGTTACTACTTCACGTCAAAGGACTTCGCGCAGCAGCACCCCGATGTTGTCCAGAAGTTTGTCACGGCCTTGGACAAGTCCAAGGCGTATGCCCAAGGAAACAGTGATGCAGTACGCAAGATCCTTCCGACGTACACCAAGATCGACGCCGCGACGGGTCCGAAGCTGAACTTGCCGAAGTGGACTGCAGGCCTCGATCGCGGATCGTTGGAACTGCTTGGCGACTTGGCGTACAACGGGAAGCTGCTCACCGCCAAGCCAAATGTGGCAGGGCTACTCCCGTGAGTCTCGCTCCACGGTCCCCGGGACTGCTTCGCTCTCAAGGGCGGAACGCAGTTCTGGGGGCGGCGGGCCTTCTGGCCGTCGTAGTGGTCGCTGAGGTCCTACCGCGCAGCGGGGCAGTAGATGCGCGCTTCATCCCGCCTTTCAGCGATATCGCCACGGTTCTCATAGGACAATTGGGTGAAGGCGCATTCTGGGTGGCGCTCGGCCAGACGCTAACAGGATGGATCGTGGGCCTCGCCATCGCGATGGCGGGAGGGATCGCCGTCGGGGGTTTTCTGGGAACGGTGCCTTTTGCCCGGAACTACACCGCCTCGACTATCGAGTTCCTGCGCCCCATTCCTTCAGTTGCCCTCATCCCTCTGGTAGTGCTGCTTTTTGGCAGCCGTCCGCCGGCGGCCCTGGTCCTGGTTGTCTACGCGGCGTTCTTCCAGATCCTCATCCAGGTCATTTACGGCCTTGCCGACGTGGACCCTGTTGTCCGGGACACCGGCCGCGCCTACCGCTTTTCCAGATTCACCATGGGAACCAAGGTGCTCTGGCCAACTGCCCTTCCGTACATCGTCACCGGATTCCGTCTCGCCGCATGGGTGGCGCTGATCATCGAAATCACCGCAGAGCTCGTCATCGGGGTGCCTGGCCTTGGCCGAACTATCGGGATTGCCCAGGCTTCCGGGGCGGTCCCGGAAACCTATGCACTCGTGATCGTGGTGGGGCTGATCGGCGTGGCCGTCAATCAATGCACCAGCCAACTCCAGCGTCGCATTTTGAGCTGGCACCCCTCCACCCGAAAGGACCTTTGATGAAGCTCCGTTGGCTCGTCGGGCGAATTTCGAGAATGGTTGCCCTGCCCGCGATTCTCCTTCTGGCGTGGTGGGCCTTCTCTTACGGGAGTACCAACCCGTACTGGCCCTCGCTGGCGGTCATCTTCGATGCCTTTCCGGGAACGTGGACCCCTGAGCGGCTGATCGGCGACATGCTTCCGAGCCTGGCAAGACTCCTGCTCGGCTACGCGATGGCGCTCGCCTTTGGCGTTGCGTTGGGAACCGCCATAGGGTCCTTGCCAACGTTGCGTGCGCTGTGCGATCCCATCCTTGAGTTCGTCAGGGCAGTTCCACCACCGATCCTGCTCCCCATCGTGGCACTCTTTGCCGGCTACACGAGCGAGACGTCCAAGATCGTCACCATCGGGTTGGGATGCACGTGGCCGATCCTGCTCAACACGATAGAAGGCGTGCGCTCCCTTGAAGCGGGACTACTCGATGCCGCACGAAGCTTCAGGTTCCGCCCTTCAACCCGGCTTTTCAAAGTCATCCTGCCGGGAGCCAGCCCCCGCATTGCGGCAGGAGCCCGCCTGTCGCTTGCGATCGGCGTCGTTCTCATGGTGATCAGTGAAATGTTCGCTGCTGATCGCGGACTCGGCGCCTCCGTGGTCCAGTTCCAACGCACGTTCGCCATCCCGCAGATGTGGACGGGCATTATGGTGCTCGGCCTCATCGGCGTCGCGCTTTCCGCCATATTTCAGTTCGTCGAGAGCAGGGTTCTGGCGTGGTACCACGGTCAGCGACGAACCGCTCGCACCAGCCCATGAGAAAGGCCACTCACATGTCATTTTCAACCGCAGGCGCATACGCCGAACCCGCCGAACCCGGCCTTATCGCCCTCGACGTTGTAGGAATCAAGAAGTCGTACAACACTGCATCCGGGCCTGTTGAGGTCGTGGAGAACCTCACATTCAGTGTCAGGAAGGGCGAATTCGTCTGCATCGTTGGTCCCTCTGGATCCGGCAAGACCACACTGCTCCGCTGCATCGCAGGGCTGACCGAGCTGTCCGGGGGAGAGGTGATTCTCGATGGCCGGGCGATCTCGGGGCCACCAGCCGGAATGGCGATCGTGTTCCAGGATTATGGTCGCAGCCTGTTCCCTTGGTTGACCGTCAGGGAGAACGTCGAGCTGCCGCTGAAGGAAAAAGGTTTGCCCCGGAGCGAGCGACGCAAACGGGCGGACGCAGCACTGGAAGCTGTTGGTTTGCCGGACAGCGCGCATGCTCACCCCTGGCAGCTCTCGGGTGGGATGCAGCAGCGCGTCGCCATCGCACGCGCAGTTGCCTACGAACCCAGTGTCCTGCTGATGGATGAGCCATTCGCCGCGGTGGACGCGCAGACCCGCGCAGAGATCCAGGACCTCGTTCGATCGCTCTGGGAGCGACTGGGCGTAACGGTCCTCTTCGTCACCCACGATATTGATGAAGCCGTGTACCTGGCCCAACGCGTCGTCGTACTGTCGAACAAACCGACCGTTGTCCTGGAGGAAGTCTTTGTTGATCTCCCCACACAGCGGGACCAGTTGTCCACCCGCACCGATCCGCGCTTCGCTGATTTGAGGGCGCACGTGTACTCGCTGATTCAACTGGCGAAGCGCGGCAAGGAAGCGATGGCACCGGAATTACGCGCAACCTCCTCCTGAGCTGCGAGTCCGGCTACGGCTCGCGATGGCGCCTGGTCTCCTGCACCTCGTCGGCAACCCACGGCCGATGCCCGCGGTGGAATACCATGCCCTCGGGCAGATCTTGGATGGATGGAACGGAGTCCACAATGTCGATTGTGACCCGGCCGCCCGCTAACGGGGCGTTGGAAATGTGCAGATTGCCGTAGGAGCTGGGAAGCACGGGATCCATCCATAGCTCACCGCGGGATACATGGGTGTCGTAACGCATCAGGTTCGTCACGAGCTGGATGGGCGTGGTCGCTGCCCATGCCTGCGGCGAGCATGCCGTCGGATAGGGCACGGGCGCGGAGAACTGGTCCCGACTGAGACCACAGAACAGCTCGGGCAGCCGGCCCTGGAAGCATTCGGCTGCCTCGAACAGCGCGGTAGAGATCCGTTGTGCCTCGCTGACGAAGCCATAGCGCAACAGACCGGTTGCGATGATTGCATTGTCATGCGGCCAGACTGAACCGTTGTGGTAACTGGCGGGATTGTAGGCGCCCATATCGGTGGCCAGGGTCCGCACCCCCCACCCGCTGAACATTTCCGGGGACATCAGCCGTTCCGCCACGTGGGGGGCCTTGTCCTCATCCACGAGCCCAAGCCAAAGGCAATGGCCCATGTTCGAAGCGCACGCGTCGACGGGTTGCTTCTTGCCGTCCAGGGCGATGGCGTAGTAGCCGCGATCGGGCATCCAGAATTGTTCGTTGAACCTCTTCTTCAATTTCGCCGCCCGATCGGACAACTCATCGCCGAGTGACACGTCACCGGCGTCGTACGCGATGCGTGCGCAAGCCAAGTAGGCGGTGTAGACGTAGGCCTGTACCTCACAGAGCGCGATCGGCGGCTCGGCCAGGCGACCGTCGGCGAAGTTGATTCCGTCCCAAGAGTCTTTCCAACCCTGATTGATCAGCCCGACGGCGTTAAGGCGGCTGTATTCGACGAATCCGTCGCCGTCCTTGTCTCCATAATCACGTATCCACTCCAGTGCGCGGTCCGCGTGGGGCAGAAGGGCAGCGATGGTATCCGCCGCGAATCCCCACCGGCTCACCGATCCAAGCACCATCACAAACAGGGGCGTCGCGTCGACGCTGCCGTAGTATGCGGATTTCCCTCCCAGGGCAAGGCCGCTGGAGACGTCCAACCTGATCTCATGGAGGATCTTGCCCGGTTCCTCTTCGCTTATTGGATCAACCACGGCGCCTTGGCGTTCCGCGAGCGTCTGCAGCGTCCCCAAGGCTAGCGCGGGGTCCACCGGAAGAGCCATCTGGGAGGCCAAGAGCGAGTCTCGACCGAACAGGGTCATGAACCATGGTGCTCCGGCGGCCACCACCACGCGCTCCGGATGGTTCGGATCCTCAATGCGCAGAGCGCCTAAGTCGTCGTAGCTGTATCGCAGGGTCCGTTCGATGGAGCGGTTTCCCAACTGGATTACCGGAATTTTCGCCACCCACTGCTGGCGACGCCGGTCGCTGGGGGAGAGTTCACCCGCGCTCGGATGAACAAACAGCGCTTCACGGCTGGCTCCGTCAACGAGGGGTACCGCGCTGACGACTTTGCTCCATTGGCCATGCGGCGGGATCGACACCTTGTATGTGATGGCCTCCGGCACGATATTTGCTCCGGGTGCACGCACGACCATGCCCTTCCGCACTTCCTGCCAGATGCCCCGGATTATCAGCGCCTCGCGATCAGCTTGGCGGGTTTCTTCCCAACGCCGCTGGATCCGCGCCTCTTTCACTTCGAATAGATCCGCGAAATCGCACTCGACGCTCAAGGAAACAACGCATTCGGCAGGATCCAGGCCAAAGTTTCGGATGGTAATCCGCTCCATGACTCCGGCGCCGACTTCACGCAGGCGTTCCACGAGAAGCGGACTATCCGCATATCCATTGGATCGGGCAACGCGGCAAGCAAACAGCGCCCGGTACGGCTCCTTGGTCTCCGCCGCCAGCGGCTCCAGCGTCTGGCCATTTACCGCTAGGCTCCAGCCGGACACGATGCGGGTGTCCTCGAAGAAAACTCCGTGGGGGAGTACGGGAACGATATCGCCGTTCGGCGATGAAATACAAAAGGAGGTGCCCTCTACAAGGGTGACCGTGCCAGCACCCAGAGGCCCGGCAGCCGTGTCAGTATTCCATCCCGCCATCCTCGGCTCCCTCGACGCGCTGAACGAGACGCCGCATCCAGCGGACCTAAGCGCCAGCGGCCGCATTCATCACTCCAACGACGCTACGCCGCTCTTCTCCTTGGCACCAGATGAAGCGGATCGATTCTCTTCGGCGTGCGGTGGGGACGGCACCGAGCCCTTTGTCACGAGGTCGAGATACTCAAGGGCAAACTCCCCGTATGCAAGCCAAGCCAGGTTGGCCATCCTCGCGATGGAACGCCGGAGTTGAGCGCACAGAACTGCCCGGGCAGGCAGTTCTGTGCGCACTTCGTTCCCAGCCTGGTCGAAGATTTTGGAATTCGAACTCTTGCCTGTGGTCATGACCAGGACGTCCCTAGGGTGGCGGTCATTGCGCTTCGAAGGGAAGGACCCGGGGGACGGTGGTCCCGCAATGTTCTTCGTCAGAGCTTGTACTCCTTGAGGAGGCTGCGGCCGATGATCATCTTTTGGATGTCGGACGTGCCTTCGCCGATCAGCATGAACGCGGCCTCGCGGTAGAGCCGCTCGATCTCGAATTCCTTGGAGTAGCCATAGCCGCCATGAATGCGGAAGGAAGCCTCGACAACTTCCTTGCAGTACTCGCTGGCCAGCATCTTTGCCATGCCGGCCTCGACATCGTTGCGCTCGCCGGAGTCTTTCTTGCGGGCGGCGCGCACCACCATGGCGTTGGCAGCTTCCACCTTGGTAGCCATTTCGGCCAGGCGGAACAAGACTGCTTGATGGTCTGCGATCTTCTTGCCGAAGGTTTCACGCTGCTGCGCGTACGCAACGGCCAGCTCGAAGGCCCTGTTCGCGATGCCAACGGCCCGCGCGGCAACATTGACGCGACCCACTTCGACGCCGTCCATCATCTGGTAGAAGCCCTTGCCCGGGACGCCGCCCAGGACTTGGTCCGCGGATATCCGGTGCTGGTCCAAGTACATCTCCGTGGTCTCTACGCCCTTGTAGCCCATCTTGTCGATCTTGCCCGGAATGGTGACGCCCTGGGCGGTCTCCCCAAACCCGGCTTCCTTCTCGACCAGGAAGGTTGTGAGGTTGCGGTAGACGCTCTCCGCGCCTTCGTCGGTCTTCGTCAAGACCGCCACGAGAGTGGAGGTGGCGCCGTTGGTCAGCCACATCTTCTGCCCGGTGATTTCGAAGGAGCCGTCGCTGAGTTGCTTGGCCTTGGTGGAGACGGCGGCAACATCCGAACCCAGGCCTGGTTCGGACATGGAGAAGGCGCCGCGTACCTCACCGGTGGCCATGCGCGGCAGATACTTCTGCTTCTGCTCCTCGGTGCCGTGCTGCATGAGCATGTAGGCGACGATGAAATGCGTGTTGATGACGCCCGAGACGCTCATCCATCCGCGAGCGATCTCTTCGACGACCAGGGCGTACGTCAGCAGCGATTCGCCGAGTCCGCCATACTCCTCAGGAATCGTGAGGCCGAAAATGCCAAGTTCCTTCAGCCCTTCCACGATCGCGGAGGGGTATTCGTCCTTGTGCTCGAGCTCGGTGGCGACCGGGATGATTTCCCGGTCCACGAACTGCCGGACCGTTTGCAGGATCTCCTCCTGAATTTCGGTCAGTCCGTCAGTGGTCACGAGACGTCCCATGCTGGCTCACGCTTCCTTAATCATGTCGGTCAGGAGTGGATCCTCCCTGTTATTTGTCGACTATATACTATATGTTAAGTAGGGAACATGGGTCACGAAGGAGAATCCAAATGGGTGTGAGGACACTGTGAGCGGTCCGCTAGCAGGGGTACGCGTGGTGGTACTTGCCGGAATGGGACCCACTCCGTTTGCGTCCATGCTTCTGGCTGACATGGGAGCCGACGTCGTGAGGATCTGCCGCCCACCCGGGCGGGCCAGGCAGTCTGGAACTCCGGCCGACGCTATGACGGCAGAACAGGACATCGTGAACCGGGGCGTCACTTCGGTGGCGGTCGACCTTAAGGATCCTGCCGGCGTCGAACGCGTCCTGGAACTCGTAGGGCGCGCGGAGGTCTTTATTGAGGGTTTCCGGCCTGGAGCCGCCGAACGGCTCGGGCTGGGACCTGAGGCATTGCTGGCCGCGCGGCCCAACCTCGTCTACGCGCGGCTCACCGGTTACGGACAGTCGGGACCGTTGGCCCTCGAGGCCGGCCACGATCTGAACTATGTGGCCCAGTCCGGCGCGCTCAGTGCACTGGGGAGGAAGGACGAGGCGCCCCATGCGCCCATCAACCTGCTGGGCGACTACGCCGGTGGGGGAGCGCTGGCCGCGTTCGGGATCGTGTGCGCAGTGCTGGAAGCCCGCCGTTCCGGGCTCGGCCAGGTCATTGATTCCGCCATGGCGGACGGGGTTGCCCTACTGACCTCCAAGATCCAGGGATTGCGGGCCGCGGGGCTCTTCAGCGATGAGCGAGGAACGAACTTCATCGACACCGGTGCCCCCTACTACGACACCTACCTGTGCGCCGATGGGAAGTACCTTGCTGTCGGCGCCATCGAACCACACTTCTACCAGGAATTCATTTCCCGGCTAGGCGTGGAGACCAGCGGCTGGCCCGGACAGGACGAGCGGGCATCCTGGCCTCAGCTCCGCGAAGTCATTGGGGCAGCCGTCGGCGCCAAGACCCGCGACGAATGGGCCGCCGTCTACGCCGGCAGCGATGCATGCGTGACCCCGGTGCTCAACTTCGAAGAAGCAGCGCAGCATCCCCACAACGCCGAACGCGGCATGTACCAGCGCGTGGCCGGCGTTTTGCATCCCGCCCCGTCGCCCCGTTTCAGCCGTACTCCGGCCCGCGCCCCACAGGCTCCGAGCCAACGCGACGTCGACGTCCCGGAACTGCTCTCGCGCTGGGACGCGCAAGAAAACACCACCACCCCGGTGGACACCGATCGAAAGGGACAATCATGATCGAGAAATACCAGGCGCAGTTCAAACGGCTAACTTTTGAAAGCAACCAGAAAGGCGTCTTGGAGGTAATCTTCGACGGCCCCGGCCTGAACGCCGTGGATGAAGCAACCCACCACGAGATTCCGCGCATCTGGCCCGTCATCGATGCGGATCCGGAAGTAAGGGTGGTTTTGGTGCGCGGCGCTGGACGGGCATTCTCCGCCGGCGGCAGCTTCGACCTCATTGACAAGCAGATTGAGGACTACGGAACACGCGTCCGGATCATGCGGGAATCGCGTGACCTCTTTTACAACATCATCAATTGCAACAAGCCGATCATCTCCGCCATCCATGGTCCTGCCGTAGGTGCAGGCCTCGTGGTAGCGCTCATGGCGGACATCTCCATCGCGGCCAAGGACGCGAGGATCATCGATGGCCACACCCGTCTCGGCGTTGCCGCCGGCGACCACGCAGCCATGGTCTGGCCGTTGCTGTGCGGTATGGCGAAGGCTAAATACCTTCTGCTGACCTGCCGCGAGATTTCCGGTGAAGCAGCCGAACGCGCAGGCTTGGTTTCCGTCACTGTGGACAAGGAAGACCTGCTGGACATTGCGCGGGAAATCGCCGGCGAGCTCAGCGCCGGAGCCCAGGAAGCACTCCGCTGGACCAAATACACCCTCAACCAGTGGTACCGGCAGAATGCCCCGATCTTCGACGCCGGGCTCGGCCTCGAGTTCCTCGGCTTCGGCGGGCAGGATGTTGTTGAAGGCGTCGCTTCCCACCGCGAGCGTCGCGCTCCGGAGTTCAGCGGGGTCGTCACGTCATGACGAATGCCGCCGATCTCTTCTTCCGCCCCCGAAGCGTCGTCGTCTATGGCGCGTCTTCGGACCCGGACAAGCTCTCCGGCCGGCCGTTGGCTTACCTGCTCAAGTTCGGTTTTCCAGGGAAGATCTACGCCGTCAACCCGCATCGTGACCAAGTACAGGGAGTCGATGCATACAAAGACATCGCTTCGGTGCCAGGGCCGGTGGACCTAGCGGTCATCGTGGTTCCGGCCGCCTCTGTCCTGGACGCTGTCCAGCGCTGCGCCGATGCCGGAGTGGGTGCGGCCACCATCTTCGCGTCGGGCTTCGCAGAGACAGGTGACGCCGGCGCACCCCTGCAGGACGAGATCACCCGCATTTCGCGGTCCAGCGGGATGCGCGTTCTGGGCCCGAATTGCCTGGGTACCTTTTCCGCGCCGGATAAGGCCTTCGCGACCTTCTCCACCGCCTTCGACGACGATAGCGAGCGGCCGGATTCCCCTATCGCGTTGGTTTCACAGTCCGGCGCCGTAGGCACGTTCACTTACAGCACCATGAACTCCCTGGGCCTCGGGGCCCGCTTTTACGCAAACACCGGCAACGAGTCCGACCTCACGTCCGTCGAGATGCTCGCAGGCCTGGTGGGAAATCCAGGTGTGGAGATCCTCATGGGACATATCGAGGGCGCGAAGGATCTCGAGGCATTGAGCGAGCTTGCCAAAGCGGCCAGCGACAACAACAAGCCTCTGTTGCTGCTGAAGTCGGGCAGGACCGCGGCCGGTGCCCGCGCCGTCGCGAAGCACACGGCGAGCATTGCCGGCGACGACGCGGCGTTCAACGCGGCGCTTGCCCCGCACAGCGCCGTGCGCGTTGAAAGCATGCAAGCCTGGTCGGATGCCGCGCTGGCATTCTCTGCCGGGCGTCGTGCTGCCGGCCGGCGGCTGACGATCGTCACTTTGAGTGGCGGCGTGGGCGCCCTGGCGGCGGACCGCGCCGTCGAACTGGGCCTGGCTGTGGACACCTGGACCGAATCCGGCGATCGCGAGGAACTGGCGGCGCAACTGCCGTCCTTCGCCTCGGTGGCCAATCCGATCGACATGACCGGCGTCATGATCAACGATCTGGACTTGCTGGACCGGGCCTTGCGGGTGACCGCCGAGAACGCCGAGACCGACGCTTTATTGCTTGTCCTGGGCAATGCGGACAAGGGGGCCGATGAGATCGTGAAGCGCCTGGTGGCCGGATACCGGAGCACCACCAAGCCGTTCGTCGTGGTGTGGACCGGCGGCTCCGGCCGTCCATTGCAGGAACTGCTCAAAGCCGGAGTGCCTGCTTACGCGGAGGCTGACCGCGCAATGCACGCCTTGAGCCGGGTGGTTGAATACAGCCTGCGGCCCGGCTGGGCAGCAAATAACTGAGCTTGACGCAACGGCGCGCCAAGCACTGACGGGGTAGGCCTGAAATGGCCTACCCCGTCAGTGTTTTCGCCTCTGGCCCCGTGGCTTCTAGCGGCGGAGTTCCGTCACTTGCCGAGCGCGGTCATTTTCCAGTCGAGGACCGGCTCCGACTCGTCATTGTCTCGCTTGGCGGCCACGAGCACGCGCAGGGTGATGGCCTTGAGGTCCCCGGCCAAGTGTTCCACGTCCAGAACTTCGATGGTGGACACAAGCGTGTCGCCTTCGCGCACGGGGCCGATATGGTCGCAGCTATGCCAGCCCGCGATGGTGATCAGGTTCGGAAGGGTCCGCGTGAGCTGTGCAAGAGCGAGCCCGATAGTGTGGCCGCCATAGACGAGCCGCCCTGATGGCTGGCTGAAGCGGTCATGGTGAACGTGCGCAAGGTTAAGGGAGAGCCGCGCCAACTCTGTGGCATTGGAAACCACGTCTCCCGCTTCCAGGATCCACCTGTCGCCCTTGGCGATGTTGTTCGACGCCGGGAATCCGGACAGATCCCACGAGGCCACTGCGGCGCTCATTGACCTGCCATCCGGGTCGGTACCGATTGCACTCAGGTCATCGGCGTGCCCGCTGCGCACCTCAGGCGAACTCAAGGGCAGCATTGCGCAGCGCCAGAAATCAAGCACCAGGCGCTCGTCCTGGTCTCGGGTCGTGATCCGCAGTGCTGCCAGCCCGCTTGCTCGACTGGCATTCTGCCGCAGGCCGACCACTTCGGTTCTGGTGGTGAGGGTGTCTCCGATGGATGGGAGACGATGGAAGGCGAGGCCGCGGTAGAAAAGGTTCGCGACTACGCGCCGGGTCACCAGGGTCGACTGCCCGATCGCCACGTCCCATACGAAGGAAGGGTCCGCGAGCTCGGAGCCGGCCACGCGGCGGGCGAGACCCGCATCGAGCGACAACCGAAGTCTGCCCCCCAGAATGGACTGATGGACAGCCGCCCGTCCTGCGGTCAGGCTCAAGCTCGGGGCGGTGTCAAACACATCCCCGACATTCAGCTCGTCGAAGTAGGGTCCCTCGTGGCTGCTCATGACGCTGCCGTCCGGGCAAGGACACGGCGGGCTTGCACTGCAACGGCCTCGTCCAACATCCGGCCGCGCCACTCCACCGCGCCCCGGCCGTCTGCTACGGCTTCGTCCATGGCAGCAAGGAGGCCCTGTGCTTCTTCAACATCCTCGGCGGCGGGAGTGAATGCAGCCTGGACAACCGGGGCCTGGCGGGGATGGATGACCCATTTGCCGTCGAAGCCTAGTGATTCTGCCGTAGATGCGGCCATCTCCAAGGCCTCGTCGGCGTGAACCGTCAGCAACGGGCCGTCGACGGCCTGGATGCCGGCGATCCGCGCCGCCAGGACGACGGCATCCTGGGCAAACAGCCATGGGGCCTCCGCCCGGCGGCCAAGCGATGCGCCCAGGTCGGCGTAGCCAATGATGAGTGAGACCACCCGGACTGACGCAGTGGCGATGGCGCGGACGTCGCCGATGCCACGCGCCGATTCGATGAGTGCCTGGATCTCGACGGCGGCACCGCGGCCGCGCTCCTTCTCGAGCCGGGCGAGTTCCCGCTCCACTGCGGCGATGTCACCTCCGCTATCGACCTTAGGCAGCACGATCGAGGTGATCGCATCGTTTGCGACCACGGCGGCCAGGTCCTGCAGCAGCCAAGGGGAGCCCGGGCAATTGACCCTGACTGCGATGCTGCCGCGTTCACGGACGGAAAGGGCTCCAAGCGCGGCCCGCGCCTCGGTCTTGCGGCCGGGGGCTACGGCGTCTTCGAGGTCGACGACGACCTCGTCAACGTCGAACGCCAGGGCTTTGGCCACTTTGGCCGGCTCGCTTGCCGGCACGCAGAGCACCGAACGTCGGGTTGTCATACTGCCTCTCCAATCACTTTGTCATCGTGTAGCTTTCCGAGCTCGGACGGGCTGAGGCCCAGGAACTGCTCGAGCACTTCATCGGTGTGTTGGCCCAGGGACGGTGCCACGGCGGTGGCACCGTAGTGGGCATCGATCCTTATGGCGGAGCGGGCTGAGACGACGCGCCCTATCCCAGGCTGTTCGACGTCGGCCAATACGGAGGGCGTTTGGGCGCGGCGGAAACCCTCCACAACTTCGCTCATGCTGCGGTAGCGGCTCCAGAGTGCGTGACCGTCACTCAGCGCCGTGCTGACTTCGTCGATGGAACGGACCTCAAACCAGGGACGGAGGATGGCGGTGATGGCCTCGCGCTGTCGGTAGCGGTCTCCCTCCGCTGCGAGATTCACTCCCAGGGCCCTCTCGAGGGCCGCGAAGACTTCAGACGTACCCGTAATTTTCAGCAGGGCATGCCACTGGCGGGACGTGAGCGCTACAACCATGACCCGGTGTCCGTCGGCGGATTGGAAGTCCACGCCGTAGCTCCCGTAGAGGTAGTTGCCCACTTTGGGACGATCGGCGGCGAGCTCGTCGGCCTCCGCATACCAGCCCATGTTTGCCAGGCCGGCGAGTGCGACATCGCCCAATGCCACCTCAAGGTAGGCGCCCTCGCCGGTTAGTTCGCGGTGGCGCAGCGAGGCCAATAGGGCGGTGGTAGCTGTCATACCCGTCAGGAGATCCCACGCCGGAAGCACGTGGTTGACCGGCCCGGAAACGCCTGCCGGTCCAGTGATTTCCGGAACGCCTACTTCCGGATTGACCGTATAGTCCACGGCGGGACGCCCGTCGGCGCTGCCGCCGATTCGCACTTGAATGACGTCGGCGCGGCGTTCGGCGAGTCTTTCATAAGCAAGCCAAGAACGGCCAACCTGGTTGTCGACAAGAATCCCGCTTTCCGGCCCTGGGCCGGTTGCGAGGGCCAGCAAAAGCTCCCGTCCCTCAGGCCGCCGAAGATCCAGGGTGACGGAACGCTTCCCCTTATTAAGGCCTGTCCAAAAGAGACTGTCCGCGGAACGCTGGGAGACGGGCCACCGCTTGAAGTCCGGGGCCCCGCCGATCGGATCCACGCGGATGACGTCCGCGCCCAGCTGGGCGAGCGTCATGCAGCCGGATGGGCCCGCGACGAAGCTCGCGCACTCGATAACGCGCAGTCCGGCAAGTGGTTGCTGCGGCTGCTTGGACATGGGTCCTCCTGAAGGTCGTTGGGTGGAAGCGCCGCTGGGGCGTCCTAGACAAGCGCGGCAGTCCTGCCGCCGTCGAGTTGAATTACCTGGCCGGTGAGGAAGCCTGACTGTTGCGAGGCAAGGAACGCAACAGTCCCGCCGAACTCTTCGAGCGTGCCGAACCTTTTCAGGGGCGTCGCCGCCACGCGATCTTCGAGATTGTGGAACTGGGCGAACGTCGGCGTCATGATGGTGGCTGGCGCGATGGAGTTGACCGTGACGCCGTGTTCGGCGATCTCGAGTGACAGGTGCTTCAGTGCGGCCTGGACGCCCGAGCGGAAGATGGTGGAGATTGCGTGGCGCGGCATGGGTTGCTTGACGCTCGCGGAGGTAATACCGACGATGCGACCCCAGCCCTTGCCGATGATCAGGGGCGTGATCTCGCGCAGCACGTTCAACGCTCCTTGGAGCTGATTCCGGTACGCGCTGCTCCAGCGCTCGTCGTCGTCCTCGTCCAGGAACTCCCGCATGGGGCTTGGCGGTCGCGGGGTGTTCAGAATCAGGATGTCGACGCCACCCGATTCGCGCAGCCGACCAGCGAGCTCGACGACGTCGGCGCGGTGGGTGATGTCTCCCGCCAGGGTTTCGATCTCGACCCCAGGATATTGAACAAGGCCTTCCTTTGCGGTTGCCAAGGGGCCGGGGGAGCGGGCGAAGAGCGCTAAATGCACGCCTTCCGCCGCGAGTGCCTTTGCCGCAGCAAAGCCCAGACCGGAGCTGCCGCCGATCACGAGTGCCCGCTTAGCAGTGATTCCGAGGTCCATGACTCTCCTTCGAGTTCCGGCACTGAGGTTGTACTTGAGCCGCGTCGGCATAGGACAGATGACGACCACAAACCAACAAAATATATCTTACACGATGTGACCTTTCATGGTTTGGCGCGGATATACTATATTCATGGCATCCATACAGTCGACAGCCCGTGAAGCCGGGGGCACCAAAGCCTTCACTTATCGACCCAGTCGCGCTCAACGGCAGCAGTTGCCGGAGGAAGTGGCGTCCTATGTTCGCGAGCTGATTGTCTCTGGCTCGGTGAAGCAGGGTGAGTTCTTGCGCATGGAGCGGATCGCCGATGCTGTAGGGGTAAGTAACACCCCCGTTCGCGAGGGGCTCCTGCTTTTGAGCAACGAGGGCTTTGTGAAGCAGGTTCCGCGCAGGGGCTTTGTGGTGGAGACGTTTTCGCCGCAAGACATTAAGGATCTTTTTTGGGCACAGGCTTCCATCGGCGGCGAACTCGCAGCCCGCGCCGCTGAGAGGATTACTCCGGAGCGCCTCGAGCGGCTGGATGCGATGCTCGAACGCTATGATCAGGCCGCTGTCCAAGGTGACACCGAGGCACTGATCGACCTCGGCCATCTGTTCCACCGCGAGATCAACCTAGCCGCCGAGTCGCCCAGGCTCGCCCTGATTCAAGGCTCCGTCGTAAAGCAATTGCCTAACCGGTTCTACGCTGCGATTGATGGTCAGATTCTGGACAGCCGCGAGGAGCACCCCCTCATGGTCGAAGCCCTCCGCGCCGGAAATGCGGTGCGGGCCCGGGAAGTCACCGTGAATCATATTGCCGGCGCCGCCGATCGCCTCATCGATATGCTGCGCCAGCGTGGTCTATGGTCGGATCTGGTCGAAGCACCCGCAGCTTTGGAGCAGTGAGTTTCGGCAGTCCGATCTTGCCGTAACAGCGTGAGCCAAGAGATCGTCCCACGTTTCGAAGTCCGTGGGGAAGATGCCGGCATTCCATAAGGACACTGAATTTGGCGTGCCGGTAGCGGTGGGAGGCGCTCACTACCGCTGCGATGGATGCCGCTGCGGCGATCCCAATGTCTGCCCGCTCAATGAACGCGCCGTTGATGCTTCTCCCACTTTGTCGTTTTGGCGCGTTGTTTAACTCGTTTTATGTCTCAGGTAATGTGCATTAAATATTATGCTCAACTCTATGGCCAATAGTTATCGATCATATATAGTCGATTCAAGATTGGTACTCAGAGAGGAGTCATCATGGCGACGATTGTTGAGCAGTTGGCCGGATTTACCAAAAACCGGGCTCAGTTTGAGGAGCTTCCTGAGCAGGTGATCAAGGAGTCGAAGCGCATTCTCCTAGACTCTTTCGGATGCGCGCTTGCCGCCCTCGGCGAGAAGGGTGCGGAGATCGGTGTCAAGCATGGCCGCGCCCTCGGCGGGGGAAACCCGGAGGCCACGATCCTCGGGACGGGGGAGAAGGTATCGGTCTTTGGCGCGGCATTTGCGAATGCCGAGCTCATCAATGCCCTGGACTTTGACGCGGTGGTTCCGCCTGGCCATGTGGCTCCGTATGTGATTCCCGGAGCGTTAGCCGCTGCCGAACAGCGTGGAGCCTCCGGCCGGGACCTCATCTCCGCCATCGCTGTCGCTCATGAGACGTCCTTCAGAATCGGCAAGGCCATGGATTATCTCCGGGATATCAACGACGGGAAGCCTGCTACCCCGGATGTCATTGGTTTTAGTGTCACCGTCTTCGGAGCCGCTGCGGCAATCGCGCAGGTGCATAAGGTGGACGAAGGGACGATCGCCAACATTTTGGGTATCGCGGGAAGTATCTCTCCGGTCAACTCGCAGCGCGCATGGGTAGCGCACGCGCCGAGCACTACTATCAAATACCTGCTGCCAGGGCAGCTCGCGCAGACTGCCCTCACTGCAGCAGCCATGGGGGAACTGGGCCACCGAGGCGACGTTCTCATTCTTGATGACGCTGATTATGGATACGCGAAGTTCATCGGCTCGAAGAGGTGGGGCAAAGAGGTCATCACCTCTGGTCTGGGCGAGGATTGGCGCTTCCCTTCCGAGCTGATCTTCAAGCCATACCCGCACTGCCGGGTGATGCACGCACTCATGGACGCACTGATCGAGGTGGTGGAGGCGAACGATATCCGGCCGGCGGAGATCGAGTCCATCCGAGCCTGGGGCGAAGCCTGGGTCATGGAACCCATTTGGGAGAACCGCGTGGTGAGCGAGGTCCGCGATGCCCAGTTCAGCATGGCCCACGGACTCTCTGTGGCCGCCCATCGGGTAAAACCGGGCAAGGACTGGCAGGCGCCGGAACTGGTTTTCAGTCCCTCGGTGCTCGGCCTCATGGCCAGGATCGCAGTGGAGCCCCACCCGGATTGGGCTGCGGCCGTCAGCGCCCATCCGTCCGCGCGGCCCTCGCGGATCGAGTTGACGGCCAGGGGCACTACCTTCGTGGCAGAGCGTTCCTACCCGAAGGGCGGCCCCTCTCCGGATCCGGAAACCTATTTCACTGATGCGGAACTGGTGGACAAATTCCTGCACAATGCCGAAGGGGTGATTGAATTTTCTGCCGCAACAGCGGCAGTGGACGCCGTGCTCAACCTGGAATCGGTGGCTGACGTACGCTCCGTCACCGGCCTGCTTCGTGCCGTCGAGGGGGCGAAGGTCTAACTTCCGTCAGGACCTTTGGCGAATACGTCGGAGCAGGGACCGAGAGGATGCGCGATCGTGGTGGTGGACCCACTGATTGACCGGGTCATGGCCCCGGATGCAGCCGCCGGTCAGCTGGCCTGAGGCGGCTGCCTCGGTTTCGTATCCCGCGTCGTGGTGGGAGGCTGTCCGACCATCGGCCCGGCCCGCTCTCCCATCCACGAGCCATTGTCCTTCACCATGCCGTGATCGCCACCCACCCGGCATCCCGGGATGTTGATGCCCAACAGCTTGACTCTTGTTTCATATAAAACATAATGTATTATTGTCACTACGAAAGGACCAGATTCAATGACGAAGACCTTGGTTGAACAGCTTGCGGATTTCACGGACCGGACAGAATTTGGACGGCTGCCGGAAGCAGTGGTGGATGAGTCCAAGCGCTTGCTGTTGGATAGTTTCGGCTGCGCTGTTGGCGGAGTGTCACATCCCAAAGGCCGGATCGGCATTGAGTATGGTTTGGTTTCAGGCGGTTCGGGTGGCCCCGCCACCATCGTGGGGACCAGTCGGCGATCCTCAGTTTCCGGCGCGGCTTTCGCCAACGGAGAATTGATGAACGCGCTCGACTTCGACGCCGTCCTGCCGCCTGGCCATGTGGCCCCTTACGTCTTCCCCGCTCTTCTGGCAGTCGGCGAGGCACTTGGCTCCACCGGCAAGTCCGTGATCGCCGCGACTGCCCTTTCGCATGAAATGTCTTACCGCTTTGGCAAGGCAATGGACTACATTCGGGACGCCACGACTGGTGAAATATCCACGAGCCCGGTGATCGGTTATACCGCCACGATCTTTGGCGCGGCCGCCGCAATCAGCAAGGTACAGGGCGTGGACAGGCCGGTCATCGCCAACGCTCTTGGAATCGCTGCTGCCATCACACCCGTCAATTCCCATCGCTCCTGGATGGCCCATTCACCCAGCGCCACCATCAAGTACACGATGGCAGGCCCCATGGCCCAAGCGGCGCTCACCGCCGCCTATTCGGCCCAGCTTGGGCACCGGGGCGATCTTCAGGTCCTGGACGACCGCAAATTCGGATATCCAACATTCATCGGCACCACGCGCTGGGAGCCGGACGTGATCGCCGAACTTGACGCCAAAGACACAGAATGGCGTTTCCTTGGTGAGAGCAGTTTCAAGCCCTACCCGCATTGCCGGATCCTGCACGCTCCGTTGGACGCGTTGATCCATCTGCTGGCGGAAAATGACATCAAGCCCGAGGAAATCGATGCCATCCGTGTGTGGGGGGAAGCCTGGGTCATGCTTCCCGTCTGGCTCAACAACGACATTGCCGCGGTCCATGATGGGCAGTTCAGCATTGCGCACGGAATCGCTGTGGGTGCACATCGCATCACTCCGGGCCCTGCATGGCAGGATCCGGGCGTCGTCTTCAGTCCGTCCGTCATGGAGCTGATGAAGAAGGTGACGTACAGTCCGCATCCGAACTACGCTGCGGAACTTGGGAAGCACCCTTCGGCCCGTCCCTCGCTGATTGAGGTCGACGCCCGGGGAACCACGTTCAACGCGGAACGGCGCTTCCCGAAGGGATCGCCGTCACCGGAGCAGGATACGTACATGACCACCGAGCAAATCGTGGAAAAGTTCCGCGTCAACGTGGCGGGCGTCCTGACATCATCTGCGGCCGACGAGGTGATCGACGCTGTCCTGAACCTCGAACGGCTCGACGACATCGGGGTGGTCACACGGCTTCTCGCCGCCGAACCTTCCATGCAATCCGTCGGCGTCGCCCGCTAGCGCGTGGTGGGGCAGGACGACGAAAATTCCGAGAGAGAAGAGAACACAATGGCAGAAGGAAATGCTGAGATTCAGGAACTTTTCGGAGTCGCCGGAAAAGTCGTCTTGGTGACCGGCGGAAGCCGTGGCATCGGCTACGCAATCGCCGAAGGGTTCGTGAAGGCGGGCGCGCGGGTCTACATCTGCTCGCGCAAGAAGGATGACTGCGAGGCTGCAGCCGAGCGGCTCTCGTCCTACGGTGAGTGTCGGGCTATTGCCGCAGACCTCAGTACCGTGGAAGCGTGCCAGGGGTTAGCCCGTGAACTTGCCGGACATGAAAGCAAGATTGACGTTCTGGTCAACAACGCCGGCTCAATTTGGGCGGAAACCCTTGCCGACTACCCGGAGTCCGGCTGGGACAAAGTGTTCGATCTAAACGTCAAGGGGCCCTTCTTCCTGATTCAAGCGCTGATGCCCCTGCTGGAGGCGGCAGCAAGCCCGCAGGATCCCGGGCGCATCATCAACGTCGGTTCGATCGATGCGTACCACGTGCCTAGGCACGAGACCTACGCGTACACCTCATCCAAGGCCGCAGTTCATCAGTTGAGCCGGCACCTCGCTCTGCAGTTGGCGCCAGTGCACATTACCGTCAACGTCATTGCCCCAGGCCTGTTCCTGAGCAAGATGCTTCAAGGAACCCTCGAGGCAAAGGGGGAGGAAGCCGTCGTGGAACCCGTTCCGTTGAAGCGACTGGCTCAGCCATCCGACCTCGCTGGGGCGGCGATCTACTTGGCCTCGCATGCGTCGGCATTTGTCACGGGAGTAGTCCTGAGCGTCGATGGCGGATACGCGACAACACTGTGATCACCCGGCACGTTGGGTCCCTGCAGCCCGCCGTGGCCAGCAAGACAACATCTCTGGAGAGGTTGCACTCAAATGCTCGAGCGGAATAGCCCAGGCGTCCGGTCGTCCAACCGTACTCGCGGACGCTACGAGGGCCGGGTCGCCGTCGTGACTGGTGCTGCCTCGGGGATCGGGAAAGCGATCGCCGAACAGTTGAGCGCCGAAGGTGCGATCGTTGTGGCAAATGACCTGAATGCTGAGGGACTGGGGCAATTGCAAGGCGCCAACATCCATACTGTTGCCTCCGACATTGCAGTCCCCGCCACGGCCGGACAGCTGGTCGAGGCGGCGACCACCGTCGGTGCCGGGCGGATCGATGCACTTTTCAACAACGCCGGGATCTCTGTGAACGGGCCTGCAGAGACCTTCGCGATGGAAGACTGGCGGCGGGTCATGGACATCAATCTTGACGCCGCGTTCAGAGTGGCCATTGCGGTGGGTCAGGTGATGATTGAACAGCGCAGCGGGGCCATCCTCAACACGGCATCGCCCGCTGGCATGTTCGGGATACCCAACAGCATTGCCTATGTCGTTTCCAAGCACGGCCTGGTGGGCCTAACGCGAGGCTTGGCCGTGGAATGGGGGCAGCATGGCATCCGTGTCAACGCGATCTGTCCCGGGCTGACCGCCACGGGGATGAACACTCAACTACGCGCCGAACGTCCGGGGCGTTGGAGCGACCGGGAAGCCAGGACGCCTCTCCGGCGTGGTGGAGTGCCCTCGGACCAAGCCGCCACAGCGTTGTTTCTCAATAGCGACGAGGCCGCCTATACAACTGGTCAAGTCGCAGCGGTCGACGGCGGGCAGCACGCCCTGTACTCCGGCTACGCGGTTGCGTTCAGATAGGGCAGCCGGGCCTGGCTGATCGGAGCACGTAGTCACCCCCTGGCGTATTCGACAGGGGGTGACTACGTGGTGCTGGAGGGCCGTGCCGTGGCCGCCTTGCATCAGCGGATCGTTGCCAAACATGGGCAGTCAGTTGGCCGCCACCTGATGGGGCCTCGACTTTTTGAACCAGAGCATCCGTGCGGAGGGAACCTGAGGCCCATGCCTATTCCGTGGCTGTCGAAGACTCACACGGAGAACGGTGATCGGGCAGCCCGGCAGATGCGCCCTAATGCCAGCGGCGCCGCCGGTACCAAATGCCCGGCGGCGCCGCTTAAACATCGGGTTAGGCAGCGTGAACGCCTTCGACAGCAGCGCGTTTGAACATCAGGCCGGCGCGGCGGCAATCGACGACGATTTCGTCGCGCTGGTTGATGCCAAGGTGGCGGAAGAAGACGATCCCGGAGTCGGTCCGGCTCTTGGACTCGCGCTTGCTGACTATTTCAGTCCGGACGCGGATGGTGTCTCCGTAGAAGACCGGTTTGGGGAATGTGGTCTCTTGGAAACCAAGGTTGCCCAGTGTGGTGCCCTGAGTGGTGTCCTGCATCGAGATGCCGGTCACCAAGCCGAGGGTGTAAAGGCTGTTGACAAGGGGCTGCCCGTAGATCGATGCCTTTGCGTATTCGGCGTCGATGTGGAGTGGGGCCAGGTTGAGGGTCATTGCGCAGAACGTGATGTTGTCCGACTCAGTTACCGTGCGTCGTGTTCCGTGTTCGATGACGGCGCCCTCTTCGAACTCTTCGTAGTACAGGCCAGCCATGGTGGTTCCTTTCGATGGTGCGTGCGCCGCCATGGGGCACGCCATTGTCTTGTCGACGTTTCCTAGGGACCGATCGTCTAGTCGGCCCGTCGATAAACTCTATTATACATAATATATTGTAATCACCAGCCGCCGAACGACAATCCGCCGTTCACGCTCAGTGTTTGGCCCGTGATCTGCGAGGCGGCGGGTGAGGCCAGAAAGGCCACCGCCTCCGCCACGTCGCCGGCAGTGGGTGGAGCACCGAATGGAAACTTCGAGATCGCCTTGCCAAAGAGCCCGCTCTGGAAGCTGTCGTCGCCAAAGATGTGCTCCCACGACCGGGTCTCCGAGGTCAGGGTCATTGACACGGCGTTGACGCGGATGCGCTCCCTGGAGAGCTCGCGGCCCAAGGATTTTGTCAGTTGGATGATCCCGGCGGCGTAGGCGCCGATGACGCTTTCGCCCACGGTTGTGTGCCGGGCGGCGTCTGTGGTTAGAAGGACGATGTTCGCGCCCTCGCGGCCCCTGAGGTGTGGAATTGCGGCGTGGACGGGAAACATCCTGGCGCGATACCGGCTCTCCAGTCCGCCTGTGACTTCCTCCGGAGTCATCTCGGCAAACGGCTTGGGATCGCCACGTCCGGTTGCTCCGGCGCTCACCAGGACGTCGACGCCGCCGAAGCGCTCGACGGCGGCCGCGACGGCCGCCGCTGCCACCTTATAGGCTGCACAATCGCCGAGCACCAGCTCGGTCCTCGTGCCCGCGTCCTCTGAGACCGTCCGCAGTCCCGCCAGGGCTTGACGGCCCCGCCCGGGATCGCGCCCATTGATGACGACATTCGCGCCCTTGGCCAGGAAGCGCTCTGCTGCCCGCAGCCCGGTACCGCTTGTTCCCCCGGTGACGAGGACTGTCCGTCCGTCCATGTCCATGGCGTTTCCCGCTCGGCCGGCGTCGGGGGGCGGCACTAGCGGGCTTCGACTTTCGCGCCCCGCCCAGCGGTGGTGAACAGGATGCCTTCATCGATCAGGTGATCGATGTGTGCGGCTCCATATACTTCGGCCGCGAGTTCGCGTGAGTGTTGCCCCACCTTCGGGGCGGGCGCATCCCTGCCCGGCCGGACGCCGTCGAAACGCCATGGTGGCCTGACCTGGGTGACGCCGTCACGTTCCGGTTCGTAGAGGTCAAGCCATTGCATCTGGGGGTCCGTACGGAGCTGGGAGATGGTGTTCACGGGCGAGAACGGTACATCGAACTCGATCAGCAGCCGTTCCCATTGCTCGGCTGGCTTCCCGAGGAAGGCATCGGCGATGATCGGGGCCAGATCGAAGTAGTTCTCCACTCGTGCCGCATAGGTGGCGAAGCGGGGATCGTTCTTAAGATCAGGACGGTCTATCGCTTCAATCAGCGACTCGAAGAACTTCTGCGACGAAGATACGTGAATGGTAATGAATTCCGGGCCGGCCGTCTTCAAGCAGAACGTCAGGGCTTGGGGGTGGCGGGTCTGGCGGCTGGGGTTCACGAGGGGGTTCTCAAACAATTGGGTCACCGCGTCCACGGTGATGGCGCTGACTGCCTCCGCGATGGAGGTTTCCACATGCTGTGCACCATGGCCGTGAGCGCGGCCCACAAGTGCAGCCAGAACGCCGGTGGCGGTGGAGAGCCCTGTGACCAGGTCTGCAAGGCACGTGCCGGTGGCTCCCATGTTCCCCGCATCGCTTAATACGGAGATGATGCCGCCGAAGGCCTGGCCGATCATGTCGTAGGCCGGACGCTGAGCCAACGGCCCACCATTGCCGAATCCTGTGACGGAGACGTAGACAAGGTCCGGACGGAGCCTGGCACAGTCGGACTTTCCGAGGCCGAGGGCGTCCATTTTGCCCGGGCGGATGTTCTCGACGATCACGTCGAATTTCGGGATCAGCTCCTTGACGAGGGTGATGCCCTCGGGAGTCTTGAGGTCAACGGCCAGCGAACGTTTGCCGCCGTTGTACTGGATGAAATAGGGGCTCTGGTCGTTCATGCCGCGTCGGAAGTCCTCGCCGGTGACCGGTCGTTCGACTTTGACGACGTCGGCGCCCAACGCCGCGAGGATTGACGTGGCATAGGGAGCGGCAATGTACCCGCCGAATTCCAGCACCCGGATTCCTGTCAAAGGCTTGTTCTGCATCTCTGAACCTCGTTGTTCGTACAGGGGTGAAAGGTGCCGACATTGCGCCGATATCTTCTGAATATACGATATCCGATGTTGGCCACATCACACCCTCAGTGAGTAATTGCTTGCATCGATTGGATTTGATCTATAATATATAGTGTGTACGATCAAGGAAGATTGCACAACTGAGGAGAATGATGAGACCACTTCGCTCGCTGCTGTTCGTTCCGGGACACCGCGGCACATGGGTTGAGAAAGCTATAGCAGCCGGCGTTGACGGCCTTCTGCTGGATATTGAAGACTCGGTCCCCCTTGATCTCAAGCAACAGGCTCGCGAAGAGGTTGCCCGCTCGATTACACGGGTACGCGCATCGGGATCCGACATTCCGATCTACGTCCGCGTCAATGCATTGGAAACCGGCATGTCCGGCGACGATATTGAGACAGTGGTCATCCCGGGCCTCGACGGACTGAGCCTTCCGAAGACTTACGGGCCTGACGACATTGTGCGCTTCGACGCGCTCGTCACCCATTTCGAACGCCGCAACGGGGTCGAGCCTGGCAGCATCCAGTTCATTTGCAACCTCGAGACCGCGGAGGCTTACGCAAACTGCGACAAGATGGCAGTCGCCTCTCCGCGAGTCGCCACGCTGTTCGCCGGTACGGCCCGTGATGCCGATGTTTCCCGATCCATCGGGTTCCAGTTCTCGCCGGAGGGCACCGAAACACTTTACTTGCGCAGCAAGGCGATCCTGGCAGCCCGCGCAGCTGGCCTTGACTTCCCGATTGTCGGCGTTTGGCAGGACCTTGCCGACCATGAGGGAGCCCGCCGCTTCTCGCAACAGAACCGCCAACTCGGTTTTCGGGGCCAAGTGCTCATACACCCGTCCCACATCGCTGTGGCAAATGACGTGTTCAGCCCCTCGGCGTTTGAGGTTGCCTTCTACGCCGGCATGATCGAGGCCTTCGAGAAAGCGGTGGCCAACGGTGCCGCAGCAGTGGTCTACGAAGGCATGCACGTTGACTACGCGCACATCAAGACTGCCCGTGAAGTACTTGCCTATGATCGCCTCTTGGGTGACCGGGCCGCGGACCCCGTCGTCGAAACCGTTTCCCCGGTGGCCAGCTAACATGCGGGGCGCAGCGGAGTTCGGAGCCTCAGGGGACCCGGAATGGGTTCCGGGGAAGGATGTTCTGGAGCGCAGCCGGCTACTTGCCGCGATGCGTCGCTGGGGCGTCGAGAGCCTCGAAGCACTTCATGCACGTTCGATCGATGATCCCGAGTGGTTCTGGCGCGCCGTCGTGGAGGATCTCGGGATTGACTTCAGCACGCCTTTTGAACGGGTCCGCGACGAGAGCTTGGGTAAACCCTTTCCGAGCTGGTTCGTTGGCGGACGGGTCAACGCGGCTTCACTCTGCGTGCACCGGCATGCCTTGGGGCCGCTCGCCGGCAAAGACGCCGTCATCTATGAAGGTGACAGCGGGCAACGCCGAACCTTCACTTTCGCCGAACTCGATACGGAGGTCCGGCGGCTTGCCGCAAACCTGGCAAAACTCGGGGTCCAGCGCGGAGACAGGGTTGTGCTGTTCATGCCGGTCGTCCCCGAAGCGGCCGTGGCGTTCCTGGCTTGTGCCATGCTCGGTGCGATTTCAGTCCCGGCATTCTCCGGATACGGTGCCGAGGCACTCGCTACCCGCCTCCGCGACTCAGAAGCCGTGGCTCTCATAACCGCGGACGGAACAACCCGGCGCGGCAGACGGATCCCCATGAAATCGACGGCGGACGAGGCATTGGAGTCTGCGCCGGACGTGAATAACGTCATCGTCGTACGGCATCTCGGGGACGGGGCGTCGATGCAGGACGGACGCGACGTCTACTGGGACGAGCTCGACCAGGATCCCGCACCGGTCCAGACCGCGGACACCGGATCAAATGATCCCCTTACCATCATCTATACCTCGGGCACCACCGGTGCACCCAAAGGCATTGTTCATTCGCACGCCGGGTTCACGATCAAAGCCGCAACGGACTTCGCCTACGGATTCGATATCCATGATGACGACGTCATCGCGTGGATCACCGACCTGGGCTGGATGCTCGGCCCGCTCATGATCTTGGGCGGTCTCCAGCTCGGCGCAACGATTGTGATGACAGAGGGTGTACCGGACTTCCCGAGCCCGCAGCGGCTCTGGGAGATTGCCGAACGCAACAGGGTCACCTTCCAAGGGGTCGCACCAACCGCGGCAAGGGCAGTCATGGCACGTGGTGAAGCCGTGACGGCCGATTTGGGCACGGTGCGTAGTTTCGCCTCGACCGGCGAGCCGTGGGATGAGTCCACATGGCGCTGGTTGTTCGATCAGGTTGGCAGCGGCAAGCGTCCGATCGTCAACTACAGCGGCGGAACGGAGACCGGGGGCGGAATCCTCGTCAGCTACCCCTTCCTGCCCATGCATGTGGGTGCGTTCAACGGCCCGTTGCCAGGTATGGACGTGGCTGTCCTCGACCAGGACGGGCAGCCTGTCGAGGGCCGGATCGGTGAACTTTCGGTCTTCAATACGTGGCCCGGGATGACCCACGCGTTCTGGCGGGACAAGGAACGCTATCTCGAAACCTACTGGAGCAGATGGGATGGCGTCTGGGTCCATGGTGACCTGGCGAGCGTCGAGGCCGGCCCCGGCTGGCGGCTCTTCGGACGTTCAGACGACACCATCAAGGTCTCCGGCCGGAGGGTTGGACCCGCCGAGATTGAAGCCGCGCTTCTGAAAGATCCGCGGATCGTGGACGCTGCAGCCATCGGTGCACCCGACCAGCAGCGAGGCCAGCGCGTCGTAGCGTTCGCGGTTGTCCGCGATGGCGATTACGACCCCGCTGAACTCCTCGCCACGGCAGAGCACAACGTTGGCCGGGCATTCGCTCCGCGCCTCCACTTCGTCGCTACGGTGCCGAAAACGAAGAACGGCAAGATCATGCGGCGGGCGATCCGTGCGAGATACCTCGGCACTCCGCAGGGTGATCTTTCCTCGCTCGATCCCGCCACCCCACTTCAAGACATTCCAATCCACGAAGAAATAGGAGACCCACAATGACCGTCATCCAGGAGAAGATCTCGATCGAGGAAGTGCGCCAGCACTCTCGTGAGATCGCCCGCCAGTTCGACTTGAACTATTGGCGCGAAAAGGACAGCAAGCCTGAGTACCCTTGGGAGTTCGTCAAGGCATTTGCCGACGCCGGCTGGCTGGGCGCAATGATCCCTGAGGAATACGGTGGCCTCGGCCTCGGGCTGACGGAAGCCGCTGTCATGCTTTCCGAGGTGGCGGGTTCAGGTGCCGGCGCGGCCGGCGCATCTGCCGTTCACTTCTACATCTTCCCGCCCGGGCCCATCATCCGTCACGGCTCCCAGGAAATGAAGCAGGAATACCTGCCCAAGATTGCCAAGGGCGAGCTGCTCATGGCGTTCGGTGTTACTGAGCCGGACGCCGGAGTGGACACCTCCCGTATCAAAACCAAGGCCGTCAAGACCGAGGGCGGCTGGGTTATCAACGGCCACAAGATCTGGATCACGAATGCCCAGAACGCGCAGCGCATCCTGCTGCTGGCGCGCACCTCGCCGCGCACGGAAGAACGCCCCTTCGACGGCATGACCCTGTTCTTCGCCAACCTGGACCGGACACGCATTACGGTTCGCGAGATTGAGAAGCTGGGACGTGCCGCCGTCGACTCCAATGAGCTTTTCATCGACAACCTCGAGGTCGCAGACAACGAGGTCGTTGGAGAGGTCGGAAAGGGCTTCTACCACCTGCTTGACGGACTGAACCCTGAGCGCATCGTGGTTGCGATGGAGCAGTTGGGCCTTGGACGTGCAGCCTTGGAACTGGCCACCAAGTACGCCAACGAGCGCGTCGTGTTCGACCGCCCGATCGGCAAGAATCAAGCCGTGGCACACCCGCTGGCCGACTCGTGGATCCGGCTCGAAGCTGCAGAGCTGATGGCCATGAAGGCTGCGGCCCTTTTCGACGCACATGAACCGTGCGCTCGAGAGGCCAACGCCGCGAAGTACCTCGGCAGCGAGGCCGGCTTCGAAGCATGCGACCGAGCGATGCAAACCTTCGGCGGGTACTCCTACGCGAAGGAATACCACATCGAGCGTTTCTGGAGGGAGTCCAGGCTCCTCAAGGTTGCGCCGGTCTCCCAGGAGATGGTGCTGAACTATGTGTCGACCAAGGTGCTCGGCCTCCCCAAGTCGTACTGACATGAGCGCGATCACCCAGGCCGCCGGGCAACTCCTACAGGGCAAGACCGCCATCATCACAGGGGGCGGCCAAGGCATTGGCCTTGCCATTGCCGAAAAGTTCCTGTCGCATGGTGCCAGTGTCCTGGTGGCCGATATTGACGGAGAAAAGGCGGCCGAAGCGATCGCCCCCCTGGCTGACGCCGGCGGTGACATCGCAGCCCACGGGTGCGATGTCACCGTCGAGAGCGACCAGTCCTCACTGGTTAGAGCGGCCCTGGACCGGTTCGGCCGGATAGACATCCTGGTGAACAATGCCGGCGTCACGCGCGACGGCTATATCAGCAAACTCACCGAGTTTGACTATGACCTCGTGCTGGGCGTCAGCCTTAAAGGTGCCTGGCTAGGCATGCGTGCCGTGGCTCCGCTGTTCCGGCAGCAAGGCTCCGGCGCAATTGTGAACATGTCCTCCCTGTCAGGAAAGATCGGCAACCCAGGTCAAACCAACTACAGCGCGGCCAAGGCTGGACTGATCGGACTAACGAAAGCCGGCGCGAAGGAATTCGGTACGGCCGGGGTGCGCGTAAATGCCGTCCAGCCGGGGTTGGTCCGCACAGCGATGACGCTTGCCATGAAGCCGGAGATTTTCGCGGCCAAGGAAGCTGAAGTCCCGCTCGGCAGGGCCGGGCGTCCGGAAGAAGTTGCTGATGCAGTGGTGTTCCTGTCGTCGCCGATGGCGTCCTACATCAACGGTGCCGTACTTGAAGTGACTGGCGGGCGCGGCATCTAGCCGCCCCGAATCAAATGATGACGAAAGCAATACAGAAAGTAGGCATCCCATGCGCGATGCAGTGATCTGCGAGCCCTTGCGCACGCCGGTAGGCCGATACGGCGGAGTGTTCAAAGACGTCCCCGCCGTGGATCTCGCCGCGGCCGTCCTTAAGGAATTGGTTCGCCGCACCGGCATCCAAGGCGGCGATGTTGACGACGTCATCTTCGGGCAGTGTTATCCAAACGGCGAGGCTCCGGCAATCGGTCGTATTGCCGCGCTCGATGCCGGCCTTCCCGTGACTGTTCCGGGAATCCAGCTGGACCGCCGCTGTGGTTCCGGCCTCCAAGCTGTCATTGACGCGGCCATGCGGGTCCAGACCGGCGCGGCCGACCTTGTCATTTCTGGCGGGGCGGAAAGCATGAGTCAGGCCGAGCACTATGCCCTTGGGGCACGGTTCGGGCTCAAGGGCGACGCGACGCCGTTCATGGACCGCATTGCGCGTGGCCGTGTGACTGCAGGGGGCCGATTCCATCCTGTAGCAGGCGGAATGCTGGAGACGGCCGAAAATCTGCGCCAGGAATACGCAGTCAGTCGTGAAGAGCAGGACCAGCTAGCCTATGCATCGCATATGAAAGCCGTCGCGGCACACGAAGAGGGCCGCTTTGCGGACGAAATTGTCCCGGTGACGGTGCCCGGCCGCAGAAGCGACACCGTCGTCGACCGCGACGAGCACCCGCGGCCCGAAATCTCGCTGGGAGCCCTGGCCGCGCTCAAACCGGTACGCCGCTCGGTGGATGTCGACTCAACGGTCACGGCGGGCAATGCCAGCGGACAGAACGACGGTGCTGCCGCCTGCATCGTCACGACACCCGAACGCGCCGCCGAGCTTGGGCTTCGTCCCCTCGCACGGCTGGTCAGCTGGGCTGTTGCCGGTGTGGAACCCTCCCGCATGGGAATCGGTCCTGTGCCGGCGACTGAGACGGCGCTGGTCAGGGCTGGCCTCGAACTGAAGCACATGGACCTCATTGAACTGAACGAGGCCTTTGCTGCGCAGGCTTTGGCCGTCACGAAGGCCTGGGGTTTCGTTGACTCCGATTTCGGGCGTTTCAATGTCAACGGCTCCGGAATTTCGCTGGGCCATCCTGTCGGCGCGACCGGAGTCCGGATTCTTGCCACCATGCTCCGAGAGCTGGAACGGCGGCAAGGCCGTTACGCACTGGAAACTATCTGCATTGGTGGCGGACAGGGTATCGCCGCGATCTTCGAGCGAGTCAGCTGAGCACTTCAATTTCATTTATTTGTTGTATGAACGGAGGCTCTGCCGGGAGTGCCAGGCGAAAGATCGTCTCGATCGCCTGTGAAACGCGGCGGGCGAGAGACGGCTTAGTGGTCTTTCGCGGCGCTGCCACTTCCACCTCGGCTGCTTCCACCGCATACGGGGCAGTCAAATCTTCGTCTAAGGGGAAATGACCATGATGAAACCGGCTTTTTTCCGCGTAGAGCGGAACGGCGACACCGAGATCCTGCTGCCGGAACCCCTGGCCGGAAGCGGGTGGGGCAATGGAAGCATGCGGGGGATGCCGATCAGCGGTGCGCTGGCGCGCGCCACTGAACGTGCGGCACATGACCTTGGGATCGGCCATATGCTCCCCTCCAGGTTCACGCTCGACCTGTTCAAGCCGGCCCGGCAGGTCCCAACAACGACTAACGTGCGGCTAGTGCGGCGGGGGCGCCGGCTGTGCCTCATCGATGCCGTCTTTGTGCAAGACGGCCAGGCGGTGGCCCGTTCCTCGACGTTGTTCCTGGCATCGGATCAGACGCCCTCGGGCGCCGTGTGGACGGCAGGCCGGGCCCCTTTGCCGCCGCCACGGGAACTCGTCCCGGACTCCCCGGAGCTGCGCCTCTATTTCTCAGAAAGCGCGGGCTGGGGGCAAACCGCCTCCGCGGAGCCATCGGGCGAGCGCAAGCAGTCCTGGCATTTCGCCATGCCGATGGTTGAGGGCGAGCCGATGACACCCTTCCAGATGGCCGCCTCCGTTGCAGACGTGGCAAACGTTGTGTCCAACTGGGGGAGCGAAGGGCTGCAGTTCATCAACGCCGATGTGACATTAGCCCTTGTCCGCCGGCCGATCGAGATGGAAATCGGTCTCTCTGCAATTGACCGCGTGGAAGCCGACGGGATTTCGGTAGGCACGGCCGTGATGTTCGATCGTGCCGGTGTCTTCGGCACCACGACAGTTCTTGGCCTGGCCAATACCCTCCGCAGCGTGGACCCTAGAACCCTGGAACGGATTGCCGAGCCGGCGAGCTAAGCGAGCGCTGAGGAAAGAGGAACGCATGCCCGCAACTGTCAACGAAACACTGGATCTGCTCGAGGTGGAAGATCTCGGCGGCGACGCCTACCTCGGCCGGCAACCGGAATCAACGGTTCTTGCCAAGGTCTTCGGCGGCCAAGTGGCCGCCCAACTTCTTGCGTCCGCCAACAGGACGGTGGACGCCGATCGTTGCGTCCATTCATTGCACACTAATTACTACCTGCCGGGAGACTGGTCGGCCCCCATCCACTACGCGGTGGACCGCGTGCGCGACGGCGGATCGTTCAGCGCTCGCCAGATAGCGGCAACGCAGGACGGGCAGAGGATTGCGACGGCGGCTGCGTCCTACCAGCGGATGGAGCCGGGGTTCGAGCACCGGGCCACGATGCCGCTTGTCTCTCCGCCCCGTGAATCGCGGGAGTTATTCGACGTCGCACAGGAGAGAAGCGACGTCCCGGCGGCCCAGTGGCGGCAGGAATTCGGAGCTTTCGAGATGCGGTTTGTCGAGGAAAGGCCGTCCCGCTCCAGCGAGGAGGCACGCGGCGGCGCGCAGCGGATCTGGTTCCGCTTCAAGGGCCGGCTTCCGGACGATCCGGCTCTGGAAACGCTGGTGTTCACGTACATCAGCGATTTCAGCCTCCTCGGGGCCGCACTGACTCCGCACGGCTTCTTTCTGGGGTCCAAGGAAATTCATCGAGCCACGCTCAGCCATTCGATCTGGTACCACGGGCGCCCCCGCCCCGCCGAGTGGTTTCTCTACGATCAGGAGTCCTCGTGGGCGGGCGGCGGGCGGGGCATGGTCACGGCGCGAGTCTTCACTTCGGCGGGTGTCCTTGTGGCAACGACGGCCCAGGAAGGCCTGATTCGTCCTCACGGGGAGCACCGGACGAGGCTGCGATTGCCGGCCTTCGCCATGCCCTTCGACCCGGCCCGGGGCTAGCTCGGCGAGGCCGCGATGGTTTCCTCCGCACTGGCACTGTAGTTCCAGGCATACCGCGTGAAGACCTGGTAGCCGTCCGCCTTTGAGAGCATTTTCCGCGAATCCGTTCCGTCGGCGGCCAGCCAAAGCAACGAGTCGTCGGGCATGACGGCCTCGACGGTTCCCGTTCTGACTAGCAGGCCACCGAGGCGTATCTCGACATATTGGCCCACGCTGCGCTGCCAATCGTCCTGTAGATGAAGGCTCATGGGGCGTCTCCTTTTCCGAACATTTACCCTGAGTTTTAGTATATAAAATACAATCTTTTATAGCTAGAATTACGAAGAACGATTAATCACGTGGCGTCTTGGCGCCCGTTTCAAGGAGGATCATGGAACACATCACAGAGCGCGAGGCCCTCGGGGAATTGCTGGACCGCCAAGCGATTTCGGATTGTTTGCTGCGGTATGCCCGCGGTGTCGACCGTGTTGACGAGGAACTCATTCGCTCCGCGTACTGGGAAGACGCCCACGACGCTCACGGCGCCGTCAACGGAACACCGGAGGAATTACTCGCGTGGTTCATTCCGAATCAGCCGGAACGCGAGGTCGCCCAGCATTTCCTGATGAACCAGTTCGTAGAGCTCCGCGGAAACGAAGCCGATGCAGAGACCTACTTCATCTCGGTGGCCAAGAAATACGGCAGCGAGGAGATTGAGACTGTTGGCGGCCGCTACGTGGACCTGTTTGCAAGACGGCAGGGGGAGTGGCGGATCCAGACCCGTTTGGTGCTCCTTGAGTGGCAATGCCTGGGCGACGCATCGGGGATGGGTCAGCGATTGTCCCGCTCCCACCGTGGTTCGCGAGACCTCAACGATCCCTGCTACTCGAGGCCGGCCTCGCCGCGGTTCGAAGTCCGGACTACCCCGGTCTGAGTGCCGACAGGCCGAGGGGGGCTGGCATCGCCCGCCCCCCTCGGCTCTTTAATGCTTACGGCTATTTGCTCATGGTGGCCAAAGGCGGGGTGGACGTTCCCGTCACCGGGACGGCTGGGTCCGAGCCGATGGCCACGATCCTGTTGGCGGCGTCGACGTGCACCACTGACGGCCGGAACCTCCGGGCCTTCTTTTCGCTCATCGAAGTGTAAGTAATGACGATGACCGTATCTCCTTCATGGACCAGGTGTGCCGCCGCACCGTTGATTCCGATGGCTCCAGAACCCGCTTCCCCGGCAATGACGTATGTTTCGAGGCGTGCACCGTTGGTCACATCGACAATGGCTACCAGCTCGCCGGGAAGGATGTCGGCTGCCTTGAGCAGTTCTGAATCGATAGTGACGGAACCGACGTAGTGGAGGTCTGCATGGGTCACCGTCGCGCGGTGGATCTTGGACTTGAACATGGTGCGTTTCACGGGGGTTCCGTTCGTCCGGGCCTTAGCGCCCGACTTTTCCAGTGAGTTGGGCGATCGGTGCGAGCACTACGGGCCGTGCGGCGAAGACTGCGCCCACCATCACGAGGAGCGAGGCGAAGAAGATCCAGAATCCTGCCCAACTGGCCGAATCCTGGGTTGCGTACATGTGGTTGAGGTTGCGTAGTGCACCGGTGGCGAAAACCAGTGTCACGTGCATGACGACGAACAAAACGAAGTAGAGCATGACCGGGAAGTGGATGGCACGGGCCAGCTCGATCGGATAGGCCTTGTTGAGCCGGGTTGCCCGAACAGGCCACGCACCCGACATACGGACGCCGGTGATTGCCGCGAGGGGGGCGGCGACGAAGATGGTGAGGAAGTACGTGAGGAGTTGGAGGCTGTTGTAGTTCACCCAACCGTCCTCGGTTGGCCAGTCCAGGGAGAGATATTGCAGGGCCGCCGACACGGCGTTGGGAAAGACGTCCCAGGACGTGGGGATAACCCGCATCCACTGGCCGGTGGCGAACAGCACCACAATGAACACCAGACCGTTGAGAAGCCACAGGGCGTCCAGGCTGAGGTGGGCCCAGAGGGTAAGGCTGATCTTCTTCGGTGGATTCTTGGTCTTGATGAATCCCTCGTTGTTCCGCGTCCACATGGCCGGCGGCCGTTGTTGTGTGCGGACCTGCCACCCGGTCCGGATGATCAGAACGATGAAGAACGCGTTCAGGAAGTGTTGCCAGCCAAGCCAGGCCGGAAGACCGATCGGCGCTCCGGCCGGAAGATGCGTTGCACCCGGATAGGTTTTGACGAAGTCCCGCATGAAGTCCACGGACACGAACCAGCGGGCGCCCAGAACCACTGCGGCCGCGGCCAAAAGCAAGCCGAGGACCCCAAGGACGATCGTCCGCGGCAGCTTCTTGGAAGGTGAAGGTTCATCGCGGGCCAGGGCCGCCGTCGTGGTTCGAACCGGGACAGCAGGAGCGGCAGGCTCCGCTGCTACCGGCGACGCCGCTGCTACCTCGGGCTTTTCCGCCTGCGCGGCATTGCCGGTCCGGGGAAGACCCGCGCGACGCCCGGTGGAGGGTGCCGGCGTCGAACTCCCCGCAGGTGCCGCGGGCGTAGCCGCCGGGTCCCCGCCGGCGGAACCAGCCGCCGGGTTGACCACTGTTGCGGTTGTCTCCGGCGGCATCCCGTCCAGGCGCCGGGGCAGCCCGCGCCGGACCGTCGTCGGCCGGCCTATGCTCCCGTCCTCGCTCACGTCCGCTATGCCTTCCGTGCCTCAAGGGCCGAAATCAACTGCGGCACCACGGTGAATACATCCCCCACGATTCCGAAGTCGGAGATGTCGAAGATCGGCGCGTCCGCGTCCTTATTGACCGCCACGATCGTCTTGGCGGTTTGCATGCCCGCCCGGTGCTGGATGGCGCCGGAAATGCCCAGCGCCACATACAACTGAGGGGAAACGGATACACCGGTCTGGCCCACTTGATGGGTCTGCGGGATGAAGCCTGAGTCCACGGCCGCGCGGGAAGCACCGACAGCAGCGCCGAGGACATCGGCAAGTTCGCCGACCAAGGAAAACTTCTCGCCCGTGCCCAGGCCGCGCCCGCCGGAGACCACCTTTGCCGCGCCGCGAAGTTCAGGCCGGCTCGAGTTCGAGGTGCTGGGCTCGAAGCCGATCACCGCTGCGGCGCGGGCACCGGAAGGAACGACGTCGATCGTGGACACCACTGCCTCGCGGGCCTCGGCGCGGGCATCGACCGATCCCTGCCGGACGGTGATGACCGGGGTACCGAGCGTCACCGCGGAATCGATATTGTAGGCGCCGCCATAAACAGAGTGCTTGGCGAGGATGCCTTCCTCGTCGCGCTCGATGCCGACCGCGTCCACGTTCAATCCCGAGCGCGTCCGGGCCGCGAAACGGCCCGCGAGGTCGCGGCCATCGACCGAATTCGAGATCAGGACCGCATCGGGCTTTACCGTTTCCACGGCGGCGCTCAGGGCGTCAAGGACCGGGCGCGTGAGTACCTCTGCTGCCCCTGCAATTTCCGCGACGAGCACGTGTGCGGCTCCCCAGCTGCCCAAGGAATCCGCGGCGGAGGCGCCTTTGCCCGGGCCGGTCACGACAAGCGCGACAGGGTTACCCACCGCAGCCGCGGCACCCAACAAGCCTGCAGCGCTCGAGCTGACGTTCCCTTCGGGATCAACGTCAGCCACCACCAGAATCGAATTATTTGCGAACTCCATGATGCTCCTCCTTAAGCCAATCGGTTCGTGACAAGAAAATTGACCAATTGGGCGGCCGCGTCGCCCTCGTCCACAATCTTCACTCCAGCCGCGCGCGCCGGGCGCTCGGCGACGGCGATCACAATCGATCGCCCCGCACTCTCATCCCCGGCGTCAACTCCCAGTTCGGCGAGCGAGAGTACTTCCAGCGGCTTCTTCTTTGCAGCCATGAGGCCCTTGAAGCTCGGGAACCTGCCCGCGGGCAGTGCCTCCGTGATGGAAACGACAGCTGGGAGTTCGGTCCGAACCGAAACCACGCCGGACTCGGTCACGCGCCGTCCGCTCACGGAAGTCTCCTCGATGGACACCGAATTGAGTCCAGTCAGCTGAGGCACGCACAACAGTTCCGCGATCATCGCAGGAAGGACGCCGCCGGACCCGTCCGTGGAAATGTTGCCCGCGATCACCAAGTCGAACTGCCGCCGGCGCAAGGCTGCGGCGAGTGCCTCCGCGGTGAGGCTCAGGTCTGCGCCGAGCAGGCCGTCGTCGAGCACGTGGACGGCGTCGGTGGCTCCCATGGCCATGCCCTTGCGCAAGGTCGAAACCACGCTCTCCGGCCCCATGGACAGAACGGTTACGTTCGAGTCCGGATGCCCATCGGCATACGTGAGTGCCAGCTCAAGTGCGCGCTCGCCGACTTCATCAAGCACCGCGTCCGTTGCGCCTCGGTTAGCCAAGCCCGTTTCCAGGTTCAGCTTCCGCTCGCCATATGTGTCCGGAACTTCTTTCAGCAAGACAGCGATTCTCATCCGTCTCACACTCCTATCGCACGTTCGTTGCATTTCGGGGTTCAGGGGTCGGGCCATACAGGCTATTTCTTCAAACCATCTAAAATATATTATGCACACTTAGATGGTGATGTCCAGCTTTGCTCGGGTCGAGGGGGAAGCGGGGGGCGCATTGGCCAAGCTGTCCAACTTAATATATTTTGAATCGAGTATGAGTTGTATCACTCTTGAGGGAGGATCTCTCCGGCCCTTGCCTGGTAGCCGGCAGAGCGGCCTCCCTGAGACAGACAATGCCGTCCGTCCGATTGGAACGAAAAAACTATGAATTTGCCCGCAAAGCTCCACGGCTCGTCCATGAGTCCATATCACTATCTGCTGGTGGGGATGTGTTTTCTGATCCACCTGGTGGATGGGTTCGACTTATTTCTCATGGGGTTCGCGCTGCCGTACCTCTCCGACCTTGCCACGAGTGCCGAGAAGGGGTTCGTGACAAGCGCGGCCATGGTCGGAATGGGAATCGGAGCGATCTTCCTTGGGGCGGCAGCGGACCGCTATGGGCGCCGCAAAATCATGATCGTCGCGCTGCTCGTCAATACCGCAGGCACCCTGATATCGGCCGTGGCCCCCGACTATGTCTCGTTGATGCTTTCGCGCCTTCTCACCGGCGTCGGTATCGGCGCCATTGCGGTACTGGCGGTCATTATCGTTCAGGAGTTCTCGCCGGCGAAGCGCAAGAACCTGAACGTTGCCATAGCCGGTACGGGCTACAGCATCGGTGGGATCATCGTAGGTCTCGTCGCGGCCCCGCTGATTCAGAACTTCGGGTCCTGGCGGAGCTTCTTTTTCACGGGCGCTGGTATCAGCGCCCTCGCATTGGTGCTCGCGATCGTCGTCATTCCGGAGTCCTTGGACTTCCTTCTGGGCAAACGCCCGGCGGGTTTCGAGCAGCAGGCACGGCGCACCCTGGGGAAGCTTCGGATTGACCAAAGCGACATCAGTTACGACACTTCGCGAGTCCCCTCGGAAGTTCCCCCGGCCACGCCGGGGCGCCATTGGGGCTCACTTGGGCAACTACTGACCCGGGACCTTCGGGAGCGCACCTTGTTGGTCTGGGTCATGTATGGCGGTCTCATCTCGACCATCTACTTCGTCACCGGTTGGACCCCGCAGCTGATCACCACGACGAGCGGGAGTGCGGCTCTTGGCGGCCTTGTGGGCACCTTCCTCGGGGTGGGAGGACTGCTCGGAGCGATCCTCTTCGGGCTGATCGGCCTGAAGGTGGATGCCCTGAAAATCGTTTGGGTCGCTATTGCCTTGTCCTGCATTGGCATGCTCGCGTTCGCGTCCTTGATAAGTATCCCCGCGGGGGCCTTTGCGGTGGCGGTGATGGTGGGCACCACATTGTTGACGGCGTCCACGGCCGCAGCGGGCGCCGCCCCGCCAATCTATCCGGCTCTCGTCCGATCCGGTGGATTCGGCGCAATGATGGGCGTTGGCCGGGTAGGGGCTATCCTGACGCCGATCCTGGCAGGCATTGGGCTGCAGTATGTCGCCCCATCCACCCTCTACTTTGCCGCGGCGGCGCCTTTGGCCCTGGCTGCTGTCGCGGCGCTCCGGCTCCGGGTGATAACAAGCAGGCAGTTGCTGCCTCAGCAGGACCCAATCAGGGAAGTGCAACTGACGGCCGGGAACTGACGGAGTTGACGGATTATGGCCCAGATTTCTGGAATGGGTCTATTGAAACTGGACGGAGATGGATCATATGGCAAGGGTGCTAGTTACCGGAGGTGCCTCCGGCATTGGAGCCGGAACGGCAGATCTTCTGAGCTCCGAAGGGTGGGACGTCGTGCGGGCCGACGTGGCACCGCGTGACGGAGTGATCGAGCTTGACATCAGCAGCCACGACACATGGCTGCGTGTCATGGACGAGATCGGTCCGCTTGATGCGCTCGTGAATTGCGCAGGAATCCGGAAGAGGGCTGAGCTGCTCGATCTGACGCCGGAGGGATGGGACGAGACCGTCAGAGTGAACCTGACCGGCACCTTCTTCGGCATACAAACATTCGCGAAGTCCCTGATCGCGGATAACCGGCAAGGTGCCGTGGTCAACATTGCTTCGGTGAACGCTGTTGCACCAGTAAAAGGCCAGCCCCACTATGTGGCGTCCAAGGGCGGTGTTGCCATGTTGACCAAGGCAGCAGCGCTCGAACTCGCCCAGCATAGGATCAGGGTCAACGCGATCGCTCCTGGTTCAATTGACACGCCGATGCAACAGGCGCGCCTCGATGAACCCGGGAGACGGGAAAGCCAATTGGCCCACATTCCGTTGGGACGTCTTGGCCGCCCCGCCGACATTGCTCATGGCGTCTCCTACCTGCTTTCACCGCGCGCCGACTACATCACCGGCGTGATTCTTCCCATCGACGGCGGATATCTGCTGGCATAAGACCTATCACCCCCCGGACTGCCCCTAGGGAAATGCGCCCTGGGGGCAGTCCCCGTTCATCAGGCCGAGCGACAGGCCCTGGCCCGGGTGGAAGCGCACGCATCGACCTGCCGCTTCGTGGCATCCGGGGCAAAATCGTAGTACCCGCTCTCGCAGAACCGCTCGCTGACCCGTTTCTTCAGCTGAGGCGCGTGAGGAGCGAGCTGGCCCTCGAAAGCCCTGTCACCGGCGTCGTTCGCCATCCGTTCGCGCGCAAGTAAGCGCCGTCAACGTATGCCTGCCCCTTGCAAAGCGCGATATGCGGCTCGGCAAGTGTGCGTAATTACAGATCCACCGTGCGTCCCAAGTGGAGCGACAAGCGGCCACTGGCCCCTGGTCCTTACCCAGAGGCCAATGACCGCTCGCTTTTGTTTGCCTTCTATCGACCGATCCTAAATCAGGCACCTAGGTAGGCGTCGATGACAGTCTGTTGCCGGGAGACCTCGAGAAAGGAACCCGAGGCGATGAGACGACCGGCATCGAGGACGCAGACGGTGTCGGTGAGAGCCTCGACAGCAAACATGTCGTGTTCGATGAGGAGAATCGCACTGTCGGTCTTGTCGAAAGCATCGCGGAGTACGCCCACGAATTGAGCCTTCTCGCTCGTGTCCAATCCAGCCATCGGCTCGTCCAGGAGCAGTACGCGGGGAGAACCCACCAAGGCGCGGCCAAGTTCGACAACCTTGCGCGTTCCATAGGCCAGTTCGGAGACTGGTCTCTTGCGGTCCCGTTCGAGGCCCAGAATGGACAGGATATTCCCAAGCGCCTCGCGTCTGTGCGTCGTGGAAACCGGAGTATCCGAACCGAGGCCGGCACCGAACCAGATGTTCTCCTCCACTGTCATCGAGAGGAACAGCTCCAAGTTCTGAAAGGTCCGGACAAGTCCTGCTCGCGAGCGCTTGTGAGGTGCAGCCGAGGCCAAATTGACGCCTCCGAGGCGGATGTCACCACTACTCTTGACGTAGCCTGTGATGGCGTTTACGCACGTACTCTTTCCGGCACCGTTCGGCCCAATCAGCCCAACCCGATCTTTTGGCCACAGCTGAAGATCAAAGGTATCCAGAGCGATGTTTCCGCCGAATTGGACCTTCAGTCCTCGCACATCGAGCACAGGCTTTGTGTCCGGCTTCCGGTCCACCAACGAATCGAGGTTGATCATGCCTTCACTCCCATGTAGCTGGCAAGGATATCTTCGTCGAGGAGATGGGCACTGGGCCCCTCTGCCACGACCCTGCCACCCGACATAACGTAGGCGCGGTCGGCGAAACCGAGTGCAGCCCGCGCATTCTGTTCGACGAGCAGGACTGTCAGGCCTGTGCCTCGGATCGCATCTAGCGAGCTGAGGAGGTTCTTGGCAGCCAGCGGCGACAACCCAAGAGTCGGTTCATCCAGGAGAAGCAGACGCGGCTTGGTCAACATCGCCCGACCGACTGCGAGCATTTGCTGCTGCCCTCCGGACAGGGAGCCTGCCCGCTGACTCAGCAGCGGCCGCAACGCCGGGAAGACATCCAGCGCTTGGGAAATGTCTACGGCGCCCTGGTGCTTGCCAGAGAATCGCGCCGCGGACAAATTCTCCTTAACGCTTAGATCGGGGAAGATCCCGCGTCCCTCCGGCACGTGGGCGATGCCTGCCTGAGCGAGCGCGCTGGGCGCGGTAATTGAGATGTCGGTTCCCGCGTAACGAGCCTCACCTTGTGATGGGCGGACCAAGCCTGAGATCACGCGCAACAGGGTCGTCTTTCCAGCGCCGTTGCTGCCGAGAAGCGCGGTGACCGAGCCCTCAGGGAGGGCAATCGACACGCCCGAGAGAGCCTTCGCCTCGGCATAACCCGCTGAAAGATCAATGATCTCAAGCAATGGCCGGGGGCCCGTCACCTCCCGTTCTGACGGAGTGTGGTGCCCGGCAAACACCCTGACCTTCGGCTCGTCTCGTGGGAGTGGGGTTGTCGAAGCCGAGCGGCTCGCAAAGATTGCGGCCGCACGGGAGCCGGCGCGCCGGAAGATATCAACCGCCCCTGCCGGCGAAAGCACCAAAACGACGAGAAGGACCAAGCCGAGTATAAGGTCCGGCGGCAGGGAGATCTCTGGTGCGTAGGCCGTAGTCACTGTGAGGAGTGCAGCGCCAATGAGTGCACCTGGGATCGAACCGGTTCCACCGACGACAACGGCGACAAGCAGGGTGATCGATAGAAAGGGTGAATAGTCCGTGGGCGTCACCAGTCCGGTGAAGCTTGCATTCAAGACTCCACCCAATCCCGCCAGGCCTGATGCCACCACGAAGGCACCCAATTTGACGGCGCCCGGGTTGAGCCCCGTGGCCTGTGAACCTGCTGTCGAGTCACGGACAGCGATCCACCGACGGCCGAATTCGGACCGGCGTGCCAGATAGATGGAAACGGTGCACGCCAAGGCGATCCCCGCTCCCAACCAATACTGATTCGTTGGGTAGAACAGCGACGCCGGAAGCGCGAGTTCGAGGCCCTGGGTACCGCCGGTGATGCCGTCGAAGTAGGTGATCATTTCCGGTACCGCGAAGGAAAGGACGAGCGTGAATAGTGTGAGGAACAGTGGTCCGAGACGCACCGCCGGAAGCCCGATGATCAGACCGGCAATGAGTCCGGTGATGAGGCCGATCGGGATTGCCACGAGTGTCGGAACGCCGAGGTGAGCGACTGCGATCGCCCCGGCATAGGCACCAATTGCCATGATCGCGGACTGGCCGACGGAAAGCTGGCCGCTGTATCCGACGAGGATGTTGAGCCCTAGGACGGAGATATAGATGGCCGTGAGCTGTGGCAGCAGCACTAGAAGCGTTGTCGGGACCAGCAGGGGCAAGACAATGATGAGGACGACGATAGCGACCGCGGCGGCGCTCCTACGCACCCGCCGCGGAACGGCATTTCGACTGTTCTGACCATAGGCGTTAATCGAAGCGGCGTTTTCCCGGACGTCGGACCGAATCCGACGGAAGCGTGTTGAGTGGATAACCGGTTCCGAAATGGTGGCATCGCGTACTCCGAGGACACCATTAGGCTTGACGAAAAGGAGGACCGCGACAATACCGAACAGATAAGTCTGTGTTAGCGATGGCGTGAACACGAATCCGAGTACATTCAGCAACACTCCGAGGATGAACCCGCCGGTCGCCGCCCCTCGAATGTTGGTAAAACCGCCGATAACCAAGGCGACGAGGGCGACCATCATGAACGACGTGAAACCAGACGGCGAAAGCGTCGTACTTGGAGTGACCAGGATGGCCGCGAGACCGCCAATGCCGCCTCCAAGAACCCAGGTCCAGAACCGGACTCGCTTCACCGCGAGGCCGAGCAGCCGTGCGGTCATTGGCCCTGAACTGGCCATCCGGATGGCCAATCCGAATCTTGTCCGCTGGACGACCAGTTGGAGAGCCAGGACGACGACCAGCGCGACTACCACGGCGAGGATGTTGTTGTAACTGATCAGAACGCCGTCTAAGCGCCAGCCCGACTCCGTTGACCAGGCCGTCGGGAAGGGCTTGTTGTCCGGGCCCCAGATCCACACGATCAGGCCCTGGGTAATGAGGAAAAGCGCGAAGGTTGCGACGACGTAGCTTAGGTGATCCGCCTCCCCAAGGAGACGGATCACCAGCTCAGTCAAGGCCCCCGCGGCCGCCCCTGCGAGCATGCCGATGAGCAGGAGCACGACCCATGGAAGGTGTTGCCCGGAGGCTGCATACGCCGCGTAGACTGACAAGCTCGCAGTACCGCCCAACGCAAAGTTTGCGATCTTCGATGACTTGTAAATAATCACGACCGCAACGGACGTGAGGGCGTACAGGCTGCCTGTCACAACTCCCGATAAGAGAATCCCGAGTTGCATACTTACCTCTTCTTTTTGGTGCCGAAAGAACGTCGTGGTTGGGGCGGCAGCGACAGCCGGGGCATGTCGGGGTCGTTCATACTGCAGGCCATCACTTCGGCATCGCGGCCATCGGTGCGACCTGCTTCCCCACCCCGCCCGCGGTGAGGGTGTACATCGACGAGACGGCACTGCCGTAATGCTGGGTGCTGTCGTAGGTCACTGCGGGGAGGAACCCCACTTGCTCGCCGTTGAATCCGGTCTGGAGTGCATTGGCCAACGAATCGCGGGTCAATGCTTGACCCCCTGTAGTGGCCTTCTGGATGGCTTGCTCGATGATGGCGCCGAAGTTCCAGCCCTGTACGGTCAGGCTCGATTCCTCGATGGCCGGGAAGGCTTTACCGACGACGTCGGCGTAGCGCTTCGATTCTGCGTCATCGCCGCGCGGTACCTGATAGCTGTCCGAGTATGTGTTAGCCAGGACCTCAGCTGGCACGCTGGTCGTGTAAGACTTATCCTGCAGTGAAAAAAGACCAGTCCATTTCGGGTTGTAACCGAGGGCGGCCGCCGCTTTCTGAACACCTGCCAGCTGGGGCGGGCCACCTTCGAAGACCACGGCCTTTGCTCCGCTCTGCTGCAGCCGCGCCGCATAGGCGGAATAATCCGTGGCCGTCGTGGGTACGGGAACCTGGGTGACGACGTTTCCCCCGAGGGACTTCACGTAGTCCGGCAGCACCGCTGCGGTGGGCTGTCCCACATCATCGTTCTGGTATAGAAAGGCGATCTCTTTGATCCCGAGGGTCTGGACCACAAAGCGCGCGTCTGCCTCACCGAGCTTGGTGTAGGACGGATTCTGGCCGTACATGTATTTACTCGGCGGAACGAACAGATCGCCGTTCGCCGCGGCAAGGACGGGGACCTTAAGGGTGTCGGCGACGGTCTTGATCCCCTGAACGGGTGCCGTTCCCGCAGAGACGACTAATAGGCTCGAGCTCGCCAGACTCTTGAAGGCGGCTACCGAGGTGGACGCGGACAATGCGTTGTCTTTGCTGACAAACTTGAACGTGTACCCGTTGACCCCGCCTCTGCTGTTGAGGTCGTTGAGGTAGGCCTCGGTTCCTGATGCGGCGTTGTTGTATTGCGCAAAGGGGCCGCTGAGGGTCGAGTCGAACCCGATCGTGACGACCTTGTTCGAGACTCCGATAGTGGCCGAGTTGTCCGCTTCCGCGGCACCGCACGCAGTCACCGCGCAGAGCAGACCCGCACTCATCAACAACACTGCCGCAGGGGTGCGTTTTCGCATCACTGTAACTCCTTCACATCAGCGTATGGAAGGTAGGTTGCCCGGCACCGCAGCCGTCAAGGGTTGCGGTGCCGGGCACGGACTGCCCTTCCTTGGACAGTGACGATGATCACTTCGTACATAATATGTTATGTACCTCATATGATGTCAAGAGTTCGCGACTTATCTAGCCAAATACCCGGTATGCATAGGGGAGTGAGGCTTCTGTCAACCGTTGGTCGACCTTCTCTGCACCGCCACGGGTTGGACGTGCAGGCTGAATAGCCCGGAAAGACTCCTTCTTTCGAAGGTGTTCTGGAACCGAACCGGCGGTCAGGAGGGGCAGATCAGGAAGCGACAATAGAGCAGCGGATCCACGGCGCAGGGGTCGGCGGGGATACATTGCGAACTTGTCGACTGTGCTCCCGCGGTGAGTTCTTGGAGCTCCGATGTTGCCGAAGCAAACTGATCAACCCGAGTGGTTCCCGGCGTTATGCCTGGGGGTGGGTGCCGGGTCGGCCGAGGAGCTAGCCTTGTCCGGCGGTGATCCTGATCCGGGTGACCGTGTGGGCTTCGGTCCAGTTTGATGATGTCCGGCCGGATCTGGAGGATGTGGCGCATGGAGGCGAATCCGGATCCGGCGTCGTCGACGGCTATGCGCAGGCCTTGTTGCCGCAAGGTTCCAGCGTTGCGACCAGGGGGCAGTATTCGGTCAGTTCCAGAACGATCCGGTTAAGCGGCACGGCGGCTTGTTCCAGGTCCGCGGTCAGGCCTGCCCGGACGGCCTCGGCGAACCAGTGCTCGGTGCCGGCGGCGTGGTTGCCGGGGAACCGGCAGAGGGCCTCGACGCCGAGGAGTTACCTGTCGGGCAGTGCGTGGATGGGCTGAAATGCTGTCTGCAAGGCGTTGCCGTCGATCATTTCCCGGATGCGGATCCTCTTATATTTCGCGGCAGCTTCCTGCGCGGTCTGCGCAGGGAAGCGCCGGCTGATTCCCTCGATGGCGCTGCGTTGGCCGTCGGTGCCGAAGCGGACCCGGCCCGATGTTTCCAGCCACACGGTGCTGGCGTCGCGGTGGCGGCAGCACATCAAGACACCGTGCCATCCTGGGCCGCCGGGACGTGCCGAGGTCCCTATCGCGCTCCGGGCCACGGCCAGGTCCTCTGGCCCGATGACCAGGCTGCTGGGTCGGCCGAGCAGTTCCTCGGGTACCGCCATGCCCGTCAACCTGCTTGTCAAAGCGGTGGGGCACCAAACGTTGCGATCGTTGATAACCCTTGTGGTTATCTGGTGCCCCACCGCGGTCTTGGTTGCCGCGGGTAGCGGCTCGTGCGGTTACACGGTCCGCTGTTCGACGCCGTTGTATTCGCTCAGCGGGCGGATGAGGGAGTTCGAGGCGGCTTGTTCCATGATGTGCGCGGTCCAGCCGGTGATGCGGCTGGCGACGAAGAGCGGGGTGAAGGTGGGGGTGTCGAAGCCCATGAGGTGGTACGTGGGTCCGGCGGGGTAGTCGAGGTTGGGTTTGATGGCTTTGGCTTCGTCCATCGCCTGCTCCAGCCCGTTGTACAAACCGAGAAGTTCCGGCCGGCCGTAGTGGGCGATCATCTTATCCAGGGCGGCCTTCATGGTGGGTACCCTGGAGTCGCCGTGCTTGTAGACGCGGTGACCAAATCCCATGACCTTCTTCTTCTGCGCCAGGGCGTCTTCCATCCAGGCTTTTGCGCGTGCGGCGGCGTCTTCGAGGGATTCTTCGGTGCGGATGCCGATCTCGTCGAAGGTGTGCATGACGGCTTCGTTGGCGCCGCCGTGCAGTGGTCCCTTGAGGGCGCCGATGGCTCCGGTGACGGCGGAGTGCAGGTCCGAGAGGGTGGAGGTGATGACGCGGGCGGTGAAGGTCGAGGCGTTGAAGGAGTGCTCGGCGTAAAGGATCATGGAGACGTCGAAGGCTTCGACGACTTCGTCTACGGGTTCCTCGCCGAAGGCCATCCACAGGAAGTTCGCGGAGTAGCCCAGGTCATCGCGCGGGTCCACGACGCCTTGTCCCCGGCGGCGGCGCTGGTCGTACGCCACCACGGCGGGGAAGGCGGCGAACAGGTCCTTCGCTTTGGCCAGGTTCGCTTCCGGGGAGGAATCTTCCGCCAGGGGGTGCAGGGCTCCGAGCACTGACGCTGCCGTCCGGCATACGTCCATGGGGTGTCCCGTGGTGGGCAGGGCATCGATCACGGCTTTCACGCGGGGATCCAGGGCGCGGCCGGCACGCTCGCGGGCTGAGAAATCCGCCAGTTCCTCCTGGGTGGGAAGTTCGCCATGCCAGAGCAGGTAGGCGACTTCTTCGAAGCTGCATTTGGCGGCGAGTTCCTGGACGGGGTATCCGCGGTAGAGCAGCGAGTTGGTCTCGGGGTTGACCTTGGAGATCGCGGTGTAGTCAACCACGACGCCGGCCAGGCCCTTACGGATTTCGACGGTTGCGGTGTTCATGAGACTTCCTTGTGGGGGGTTGATGGACGCGTCACGGTCTAGTGGATTCCGGGTATCTGGAAGTTGAAAACGCCGGTATCGAAGTGGTTGTAGGCCTCGTAGTCGACGAGCTCGTAGAGGCGTGCACGGGTGAGCATGTTCTCCACTTGCGCCTCCTGGGTTCCGGCGGTCTTCAAGGTGTCCAGGGTGCGTTCCGCGGCGCCCATGGCCATGCGGAGCAGGGTGACCGGGTAGATCACCATGTTGACGCCGACGCCCTGGAGCTGTTCCACGGTGAAGAGCTCGCTCTTGCCGAATTCGGTCATGTTGGCCAGGATCGGCACGTCCACCGCGTCACGGATGGCTTGGAACTCGGACAGGTCGCGCATGGCTTCGGGGAAGATCGCGTCGGCCCCGGCGTCGACGAGTGCCCGGGCGCGTTCCTGGGCCGCTTCGATGCCGTCCACGGCACGGATGTCGGTCCGGGCCATGATGAGGAAGTTCGGGTCCCGGCGGGAGTCGGCCGCGGCGCGGATGCGCTTGGCGGCGGTGTCGACGTCGACGACGTTCTTACCGTCCAAGTGCCCGCAGCGTTTCGGGTTGAACTGGTCCTCGATGTGGCAACCGGCGAGTCCGGCGTTTTCAAGTTCCTGGATGGTGCGGGCGACGTTCATCGGTTCACCGAAGCCTGTATCGGCGTCCACGAGGCACGGGAGCTCGGTCATCCGGGCGATCTGGCCGGCGCGGGTGGCCACCTCGGTGAGGGTGGTGAGGCCGATGTCCGGCAGGCCCAGGTCGTTGGCGAGGACGGCTCCGGAGATGTAGACGCCGGGGAAGCCCTTTTCCTCGATCAGGCGTGCCGAGAGCGGGTTGAACGCGCCCGGGAACTGTTGGATGGTCCCGGAGGCGAGCAGCTCGCGCAGGGCCAGGCGCTTCTGCTCCGGCGTGGTCTTGGAGTACAGCATTTAGAACAGTCCCTTCGGTGCCGCGGCGAGGTCGATGACTCCGGGGGCGGCGGTGATGTTCAGTTGGTCCAGTTCTCCCGGGCCGAGGTCCGGGAGGGATTCGGCGGCGGCGAGGAAGCGTTCGATCTCGGCTTCTTCCACCACGCCCGCGGCGAGGGTGCGGAACTTGTCGATGTACTGCTGGCGGGCGAACGGCCGGGCACCGAGGGGGTGTGCGTCCGCGACGGCGATCGATTCGGTGATGACCGTGCCGTCGGTAAGCGTGATGACAACGGTGCCGCCGAAGGCCTTTTCGGCGATGTCCAGGGAGTGGTAGCGGCGGGTCCATTCGGGGTCTTCGACGGTGGTGACTTTGTGCCAGAGTTCCACGGTGTCGGCACGTCCGGCACGTTCGGGGCTGTAGGAGTCCACGTGGTGCCAGGAGCCGTCCTGCAACGCGACGGTGAAGATGTACGGGATGGAGTGGTCCAGCGTCTCCCGCGAAGCGGTGGGCGAGTATTTTTGGGGGTCGTTGGCGCCGGAACCGATCACGTAGTGCGTGTGGTGGCTGGTCTTGATCAGCACGGACTTCACGTTGGCCGGGTCCGTGGTCTCGGGGTGCTCTTTGTGGAGTTTGCGGGCGAGGTCGATCCAGGCCTGGGCCTGGTATTCGGCGGAGTGTTCCTTGGTGTAAGTGTCCAGGATGGCGCGTTTGGGCTCTCCGGCCTCGGGCAGCGGGACCTCGTAGGAGGCGTTAGGTCCATCCAGCATCCAGGCGATCACGCCGTCTTCGCCTTCGTAGATCGGCACGGGGGAGGTCTGTCCGCGCATGGCACGGTCCGCGGACTCGACGGCCATTTTTCCGGCGAATGCGGGGGCGTGGGCCTTCCAGGTGGAGATTTCGCCCTTGCGGGACTGCCGCGTGGCGGTGGTGGTGTGCAGGGCCTGGCCGATCGACTGGAAGATGGTTTCGACGTCCAGGCCCAGGAGGGTGCCGATGCCGGCGGCGGCGGAGGGGCCCAGGTGCGCGACGTGGTCGATCTTGTGCTTGTGCAGGCAGATGGCCTTGACCAGGTTCACTTGGATCTCGTATCCGGTGGCGATGCCGCGGATCAGGTCTTTGCCGCTGGAGCCGACGTGCTGGGCGACGGCGAGGATCGGCGGGATGTTGTCGCCGGGGTGGGAGTATTCCGCGGCCAGGAAGGTGTCGTGGTAGTCCAGTTCACGCACGGCGACGCCGTTGGCCCAGGCGGCCCATTCGGGGGAGACCTTGTCGCTGATCCCGAAGACGGAGGAGCCTTTGCCGTTGGTGGTCGGCGCGTGGGTGAGGGCCTGCGCCCGGGCCGCGATGATGGGGGCACGGTTCAGGGAGGCAACGGCGACGGCGGCATTGTCGATGATCCGGTTGATGATCATTTCCGCGACCAGGGGAGTCACCTCGACGGGATCGGCGGCGACGGTCGCGATCTTGTGCGCCAGCTGATCCTGCCGGGCAAGGTTTTCTTCGCTCTTGTAGACGCGGACGTGGTTGTTCTTCACCGTGGTGCTCCTTATGAGTGAGGTGTATGGGTGGCTTTGACGTGGGAAAGACTGCGGTGCAGATGAAGGATGGTGGCCGCCTCGGCGAGCCGCGGATTGCCTGCCGCGATGGCTTCGGCGATCGCGGCATGCTCGGCCGCGGCGGCGTTGAGGCGCTCGGCGTCGTCGGCAGCGAGGCGCCGGACCCGCACCAAGTGCACGCGCAGACTGCGCATGGCCTGGGCGAGATAGGAATTGGAAATAGCCTCATCGATCGCCTCATCCAAGCGGGCAACCAGGGCGTAGTAGGCATGCCGTGCGGGATCGCTGTCATTGAGTAGCTTGGGAGCCTCCAACAGCCTGGCGTGAAGCTCGCCGAACACGGCCCTCTCGCCGCGTTCGGCGGCCAGGGCCGCCGCCTTGACTTCCAGGGTTTCGCGCAGCTCGAACAGTTCGTCGATGTCCTCCAGCGAGATGTCGGTGACGACGACGCCGCGGCCCCCTGCCGCCGTCGTGAGCCCTTCCGCGTTGAGCCGGCCCAGCGCCTCCCGCACAGGGGTGCGCGAGACCCCCAAACGCTCGGACTGCTCAACCTCCGCCAGCACCGTTCCCGGCAGAAGACGCCACTCCATGATGTCCTTGCGGAGGGCCGCGTAGGCCCTGTCACTGGCACGCATGGACCTTTCCCTTCATCCGCAAACATCCTCAAACTTGACTAGTGTATACACAACAATGACATCTTGCCGTGAGTGAGCGCAATAGCTGCCTAGGAATTGAATCTGTGTATACAAAGGTCTTGTTGTGAAGATGGGGAGCGACTACCATGTTGCTCATCACAACGTCGTGGACAAGGACTCACTCATGGACAACTCCGCCTACCGGAATGCCTACGAACGCAGCCTGACGCATGCACCGGATTTCTGGCTCGACGCCGCGAAAAAGGTCACGTGGTCCACGGCACCGGAGCGGGCGCTGGACAGCGGCAACGCCCCGTTGTACCGATGGTTCCCGGACGGCGTGCTCAACACTTCCTTCAACGCCCTGGACCGTCATGTCCTGGCGGGCCGCGGGGACCAGGACGCGCTCATCTACGACTCCGCAGTGCTCCACAGCCAGCGGCAGTATACGTACGCCGAACTCACGGAACTCGTGGCAAAATTCGCCGGCGTCCTCAAGGGACAAGGCGTGGGCAAGGGAGACCGGGTGGTGATCTATATGCCTATGATCCCCGAAGCGGTGATCGCCATGCTGGCAACCGCGCGGCTCGGCGCCGTCCATTCGGTGGTCTTCGGTGGGTTCGCCCCGAAGGAACTTGCTGCCCGCATCCGGGACGCCGAGCCAGCAGTAGTGGTCACTTCGTCCGGCGGCATCGAGCCGTCCCGCCGGGTGGAATACCTGCCCGCCGTAGCGGAGGCCCTGGAACTGGCGGGGGTTCCGGATCTGCGCGTAGTGGTTAAGGACCGCGACGGCTTCAAAGCCACCGCAGCGGACTTCCACGGTTGGCTGGACTGGGACGACGAGATGGCCGCGGCCTCACCTGCGGCGCCCGTAGACGTCAGCTCCACGGATCCGCTCTACATTCTGTACACGTCCGGCACCACTGGAATTCCCAAGGGGGTTGTCCGGGATAACGGTGGGCACGCGGTCGCACTTTCGTGGACGATGGAGAACATCTACGACATTGGCCCCGGGGATGTTCTCTGGACCGCCTCCGACGTCGGGTGGGTGGTGGGGCACTCCTACATCACTTATGGGCCGCTTCTGGCGGGCGCCACCACCGTCCTGTACGAAGGCAAGCCTGTGGGCACTCCCGACGCCGGGGCGTTCTGGCGCGTTATCGAGGACCATAAGGTCAATGTTCTGTTCACGGCGCCCACCGCTCTGCGCGCGATCCGCAAGGCCGACCCCGGGGCGGAGCTGCTGGCCGATTACGACATATCCAGTTTGAAGACCCTCTTCGTGGCCGGTGAGCGGCTGGACACGGACACCTACCACTGGGCCGACCAAGCGCTGGACGTTCCCGTGGTGGACCACTGGTGGCAGACCGAGACAGGTTGGGCCATCTGTGCAAACCCGAGGGGCCTGGACGCCCTTCCCATCAAGCCGGGCTCACCCTCCGTGCCGATGCCAGGGTTCAACCTCAGCATTGTGGACGGCAACGGAGACGCGGTGGAGCCTGGCGAAGAAGGCAACATCGTCCTGCGCCTTCCTTTGCCGCCGGGAACCCTCACCACGCTGTGGGGAGACGATGCCCGATACATTTCCTCATACCTTGAAGTCTTCAAGGGCTGCTATGCCACTGGCGATTCCGGGTATCAAGACGCCGACGGCTACGTTTTCGTGATGGGGCGCACCGACGACGTCATCAACGTGGCCGGCCACAGGTTGTCAACCGGCTCCATGGAGCAGGTTCTCGGGCAACACCCGGCGGTGGCGGAATGCGCCGTCATCGGCGTCGCCGACCCCCTGAAGGGCCAACGCGCCAGCGGCTACGTCGTCTTGAAATCCGGTGTCCATATGGACGAAGGCCAGCTCGCGCAGGAGCTGATCGCCATGGTCCGCCGAGACATCGGGCCCGTCGCCGATTTCAAGAACGTCAAGGTGGTGGACGCGCTGCCCAAAACGCGGTCGGGAAAGATCCTCCGCAAGACGATGCGCCAACTTGTCGACGGAGAAGAGTATGTCACCCCCTCGACCATCGAGGACCCCGAAGTTCTGGAGCGGCTCGTCGCGGTTCTTCGTCCCACTTCCGCAGCGGACTGACTAGCCGCTATTTCCCATCGGCCCGAGCCCCAAAATCGGGCCGATGGGGCAGGAGCGTCTACTACCTGACCGAGCGACGGCGGCGAGCGACCAGGAGTGTTGCGCCGAGACCGGCCCCGAGAAGCAGTACGCCGACGAGGAGCGCGCCGAGGGGATTTGCGCCGGTTTTCGCTAGCGGGGAGCTTGAACCGGTACTCGCCGGAGCGGAGCCGCTGTCGGCGTCCGTCGGCGTTCCGGCAACGGCAATATCAGTGCCGGTCACCGTGGTGATTGCTGGGTCAGGGCTCGAGCCGTTGGCGGGTGGTCCGACCATGGGGGCGATGGGGGCGACCGCCTGCGGGCTGGCCCAACAGCATCGCACCCACGCCCGCCGCGCCGCGCTGGCAGGAGGCCTGGACCGGGATCACCCCTCAGGAAACGCGGACCTCGCGGCCGCCATCCGCGTTGTCGGTCCACGGCACGGGCACGAACCTGGGTAGTACCGGGGGTGTTGGGTTAATGCTTCGCAGGCTCACCAAGGAAAGGGCGTCCGCTGGCGCGGCCGGCTGTTGGGTCCGGGCCGTGCCGTCGCAGAGCTCCGGACACCGTGGCCGGGGGTGTCTACGACGATGCTCCTATAGACGTCAAATTGCGGCTCGGGCTTGACCGGTCTTGGCCTGAAGTATCATGAACGGCAGAGTGAGACACCAGCGCTGCGGACGGGACGGCCCGTTCGTTTGGATCGACATGGGGACGGCCTTGTGGAATGGGGCTCAACACTTGGTTTCCTCTACTGTACGATCCATATTTACGCGTGCAGCCATAGTGCGCGTCGCGGTGGGTTGGGGCGCCGTCGTCGGGCTTGTGTTTGCGGGGCCCCTGCTTGAGCCCCCAGTCCCCACCTGGCTGCTGATTACTGCACTCGTGCTCATCGTCGGAGTCGTTCTGGTCTGCGCCTTTGGGGTGGTCCACGAGGCCGAACATCTCGCCCACCGGCTTGGTGATCCCTACGGCTCCCTGGTCCTGACACTTTCGATTGTGCTGATCGAGGTGGTGCTCATTTCGGCTGTCATGCTGGGGCCGGGTGAGCACGCCACCATCGCCCGGGACTCGGTGATGGCCGTGTCCATGATCATTCTCAACGCCGTGATTGGGCTTTCACTTCTCGTCGGGGCGATGAAGCACGGCAATCTGGGCCACAACCGGACTGGCACCTCGTCATATCTCGCCCTGCTCGTCGTGCTCGTTTCGCTGGCCTTCGCCCTGCCGGCGCTCATTGGGCGTGACGGCTCATATACGCTCGGGCAGGAAGTCCCCGTCATCGCGCTTACCCTCGCCTTGTATGCCTTCTTCCTTTACCGGCAGATGGGCAGACAAGCTGACGACTTCCGGGAAATTGATTCAGGCTTCACGGCCGGCCCGGACTTACCTGACAGCGCCGAGAAGCGCAGCCGGGCCAGCGTTACCCAAGTCATCGCGGAGCACAAGGCCGAGGTGTTGCTGCGGGTCGTGCTGTTGATCGTGACGGTACTGCCCATCGTGCTGCTTTCGCACAACATGGCCGCGCTCCTGGACGACGGGCTCGGCCGTGTCGGTGCGCCCGTGGCCCTTTCCGGCGTCCTGATCGCCATGATTGTGTTCCTGCCTGAGTCGATCACATCGGTGCGCGCAGCCTTGCGGGGTGAGATCCAGCGAGTCAGCAACCTATGCCATGGCGCACTGGTTTCCACGGTCGGTCTGACAATCCCAGCCGTCCTCATCATTGGCGCCCTCACCGGTCAGGCCGTCGTACTCGGGGAGTCCCCGGCCAAGCTATTACTCCTCGGCGTCACGTTGATGCTGTCGGTGACCACACTTGCTTCCAAGAAGGTGACTGCGATCCACGGCGCGGCCCATCTCGTGGTCTTCGCGGTCTACGGCATCGCCGTATTTTCTTAAGCCCCGCGGCGAGGCTCTTCCCTCGCCCGCCACGACGCCGTCCCTCATCCAATGACGTCAGCGCCTAACCGTTGAGATGCATCCGCCGGACCCCGTAAACCGGCGCCGCGACGGCCGGTTTGGGCCACGTGCTCGGTCAACCATTGGCGGTAGTTCGTAGCGAGGGCGTCGTTGCGGAGGGAGACCCCGTTCCACAAGGGAAATTTTGGAGGGCCATTGGCCCGTGCCCCGTGCCCCGTGCCCCGTGCCCCGGGACTTCGGACAGAAGCACCGGCAACCACCCCCTGCGCTACCACCGGTCAGTCTTGCGCGTCTTCTTCGGACGGATTTCAGCTTGGATCGCCGCATTCGCGGAGAAAAGTGGAGCCGATAAGCCGGGTCACCGTTCAAGGAGCATCGTTCCCTAAGCGCCGATGGGTGCGGCTCAGGGCGGAGAAGTTGAGCTGGAATTCCGCTGCGTTGTTTTTCAGCAAACATTGCGGCCTTGCTTCATTTTCTCTGCTGATGGTTTGCGTTCGCCTTGGAACACTCGAAGTCAAATACAACTTTGGACACTTCGGGGGCGATGAGATTAATGAGCGGTTCGTTGATAGGTCATTCAGGAATTCAGGATGTCCGGAATTTTCGTAGATGCGGTGCTGTCTGGAGCAGGAAAAAACTCTGGTGATCACGGTCCTTATCCCGGCGCACAATGAGGCGTCTGGCATCGTTGGAACTCTTCAATCCCTGAAGAAACAGACGCTTATTCCGGACAGGGTGATTGTTGTTGCCGATAACTGCACCGACGGCACCGAAAGGCTCGCCTTGGCTGAGGGAGCAGAAGTCATCCGCACCCTCGGGAACGAGGACAAGAAGGCTGGCGCGCTGAATTTCGCTTTGGCCGGCCTCCTCCCGGAGGCCGCGCCTGAGGACATGATCCTCGTCCAGGATGCCGATTCACAGCTTTCCTACGATTTCATCGAGCGGGCGGTGGCTCATTTACGGGCGGATTCACGGCTCGGAGCGGTGGGTGGTGTCTTCCGCGGGGCAGGCGGCGGAGGGTTCGTCGGACACCTGCAGCGGAATGAGTACGCCCGGTACGCCCGCGACGTGAAGCGCCTCAGGGGTAAATGCCTGGTGGTGACCGGCACGGCAGCGCTGTTCAGGGTCCGGACCCTACGCGATGTCATCGCGGCCAGGTTGGACGGGACCCTTCCTGCTGGCGACGGACGCGGCGGCGTCTATGACACTTCGGTCCTGACGGAGGACAACGAGCTCTCATTTGCACTCCTCACCCTCCGATACCGGATCAAGTCCCCGGCCGATTGCACATTGGTCACTGAGGTCATGCCCACCTGGCGGGAGCTGTGGGCACAGCGCCTGCGGTGGAAGCGCGGAGCGGTGGAGAACTGCGTTCAGTACGGCTGGACCCGGGTTACCCGGCCATATTGGGCACGGCAGGGCCTGTCCATGCTGGGCGTGCTCGTCACACTGAGCTATTTCAGCACGGTGGCGTTTGCACTGGCCACGGGGGCAGGGCTGCATATACAGCCGTTTTGGCTTGCCGTGACCGGTGTCTTCGTGATCGAACGGGTGGTGACCGTCCGGTTGCGCGGATGGAAGTACATGCTCGCCGCGGCCACCATGTACGAACTAGTGATCGATTTGTTCCTGCAAGTGGTCCATGCGAAGGCGTACGCAGATGCAGCATTCAACAACAAGAAAGCCTGGTGACAAGTATGTATAACAACCCAGCAGCACCCGCAGCCGCGGGTCTCGGATCGGGAACGCTCGCCATGACCGGAGCAGGTGACCTCTTCTGGGTCGCCCTGGCAGCGTTCGCCCTTCTCGCCCTGGGCCTGGCCATCAAACGGATAGTGCCGGTCCGGGTCGAAAAGTCCTAGGGAGAATTCCTTGGACAGGATTCGCTGGACAACAACGCAGGGCGTCCGGAGACCAAACGCCCTGCGTTCTGTTTTTTCAGGGAATCTGCTAGCTCGCGACGCTGACGATGTTGGAGCATCCCCCGGAGTCGCAGATTTTGTAGCTCGTGGTGCCTCTGCCCTTGACCTTGTTCACGAAGCTGCCGGTGTTGGCCAGTGTCTTTCGTACTCCGTCAATCCACAGTACGACGGCAGTTCCGGTCGCTCCGGTCCACGTCAATGTGGTGTCATTGGAGCTCTTCGCCTTGGCGGCGGTGGTCAGTTGGATGGCGGAGACCGGGGCCAGCGGGGTTTGGGTCGCCGCGGGCGTGAAGGAGAAGTCCCGGAGCACCACGGACTCGGGCTTCACGTGGGCGGGATCTCCGCCTCCGCCGTCGGTCACCCAGAGGTTAAAGTGAATTTGCTCTTTGGCCGGGACAGGAACCGTGGGACCCTGGAGCACGGTGCGCTTGAGAAGGGTTCCTGTGTAGCCTTCTCCGGCGTAGGTTTCAAAAGTCAGCTTGCCGGGCTCCCAGATCATTCTCTGCGTGGTGATAAGGTCGGTCGTCACGTTGAAGACGGTGGTGTTGTTCCCCAGCCCGGGGGGCTTGCTGGCGTCAAACCAGTACCCGTGGCCCTGGGTTACCGGCCACGACTGGCCGTAGGCTGCTCCGCCGCCCCATGCCGATGCTTCGCAGAGGTCGATTTCGTTGAAGCCGGGCACGGCCGCGGGATCGTAGGTAAACAGGCACCCCCAGACTACTTCCTTTTGCAAAAGGCTAAGGTTCTTTTCAACCGTGGTGCTGTAGGTTCCGTAGCCGAACCCTTGCCTGGTGGATTGGAATTCAGCGGCCACCGGAGCTTGCCCGGTGGGGTTGGTCAGCTTCATGGTGACGCGGCCGCTCGCGTCGGGGCCGACCACATTAGCGGCGTCAAATGCCTTGTTGTACTGGGGAGCGCCGCCCCAGAACCTCTTCTGCCAATTGAAGCCCTTCCAAGCGAAGTCCCCTGCCGGGCCAGGACCGGGATCCAAGGGTGTCGAGCTAGCGGCCTGTACGGGTGAGACGAAGGCCATCAATATCAGGGCAGCCGCAGCCAGAATGGCCAGCGGTCTCACCAAATGGGCGGGATGAAAAATAGAAATTCGAAAAGAAGGCATATAGCAGTCCTTGCCTGTTGCTCCCAGTCAACCAACTTGCGCCCCATTGAGCACACGAAGATCATCAGCCACATCAGGAACAGAGCGCAATAGACCCATTGTGAATTTTTGAGGAATACACAATCTCAAGAAAGACGCACTATTTCCGCAACCTCAGGTTTACCTCAAAATAACAACAATTTTCGAAATGGAATCATGTACGCAGGGGTTCGGTCGCCGATGCGGACAATGCGAGTAAATTGAAATATATAAACCAGTAGCTTTTGTATTCGTGAATAGAAGGTTAAATAGCTTAGATTGTGAGTTGAAGGCGGACCGGTTCGAGCGGACACCGACCATGTCGAAAGCCGCTCGGTTGTGGCTGCAAGTACGAGCTTCGGGGGCACGGATAGATGGTCGAGCGGGGCATTGCCGTCGTTGTGGAGGACGACGAAGACGTGAGGGGAATCCTGGAGGAGGTACTCCGGCAATCAGGTTTTACCGTGCATACGTCATCCTCCGGGATCGAAGGTGTCGAGGCCGTCAGGGAGCACAACCCCGTCATCATCATCATCGATGTCGGCCTGCCCGATTATGACGGGATTGAGGCCTGCAGGCGGATCCGCACCTTCAGCGACGCTTACCTCATCATCGTCACGGGAAGAGTCGAGGAGGCCGATGCCCTGATGGGATTCGAAGCCGGCGCCGACGACTACCTGACGAAACCGTTCCGTCCTCGCGAGCTGCGCGCCAGGATCACCGCCATGCTCCGACGCCCCCGGTCACTTAGCCCAAAGCCGTCGCTCATCTCTGCAGGCACCGGGTACCGGCTGCATCCCGAGCCTCTGACCGCGGCACCGCCAACCTCTCCTTCCGTTTCATCGGCCGAGTCGCAGCTCAGTCCGCTGACCGAAGGGGTTTCCGGTGGTTTCGAGCACAAGGGATTGACCCTGCATGAAGGCTTCCGTGCAGCCGCAATCAACGGCGTGCCCGTTGACCTGACCCGGACACAGTTCGACCTTCTCCTGGTCCTGATGGAGAACGGACGGGTGGTCCAGACCAAAGCGGACCTGGTCCGCCGGCTGCGGAACGAACCCTTCAACACGGGCTCCTATGTCAGCACCAGCGAGGAACGCGCCGTCGAGGTCCATCTAGGCAACCTGCGCAAGCGCCTCGGAGACAGCTCACGCTCTCCGCGCTGGGTGGAGACCGTCCGGGGTGTGGGATACCGGCTGACCCCGTAACTATTCCGAAACGCAATGAGGGGCGCTGGCCAGGTATTTTCCTCAACCATCCTATGATGTGGCTCTGCATCGACGTCGGCTCGGCCCTCGGTTGGCTGCTGTTACCGAGCTTCCACTTCGGTGGTGACAAACTACTAGTCGGCGAGGATGTGGTACAGGGCGCGCCGGGCCTCGTCGATTTTTTCGGTCGCGGCGGTGCGCTGTTCCTCGGTGGCGGCGAAGCGGAATTGGTGGATAACTCCCATGAGCTTTGCCACGCTCTGGTGGAACGCGGGTCCTGATCCCTCCGAATCGATGTTCCACGCATTTTCCAGCTCTTCGGCGTGCTCGGCAACGTAGGCCTTTCCGGCACCGGTGAGTGTGAACTCGGTGCGTCGGCCTTCGCCGACGGGTGCGATGAGCTCTTCGTCAACGAGCTGCTGCAGGGTCGGATAGACCGAGCCCGGGCTCGGGCGCCAGGATCCGGACGTCTTCTCGGCGATCGTCTTGATCAGCCCGTATCCGTTGGACGGGGTTTCGGCCAGCAGGGAGAGGATGGCGAAGCGAACATCGCCCCTATTGGCGCGACGAGGGCCCCCGGGACCAAAACCTGGTCCAAACCCCGGGCCGAAGCCAGGTCCGAAACCACGGCCTGGCCCAAACCCGCGCCCCGGCCCGAATCCACCGTGCCCGTGCGGTCCCCGACGGGACCTGCCACGCCCGAAGCGTCCCATCCCTGATTCGCTATCCGTGAATTTGTTGTCATGAATGCCTTTCATAACGGCATCGTCCTTTCGATTTTGGGTGTCGCCCTAAGGCTCGCAGATTCTTCTGCGATAGTTAACGATATATCGCTGAGTGTCGTTAAACAAGAGTCTAAGGGGACGGTTCATGTCGGGGTGGTAAGAAGGACATCGTGTGTTCTGATGGCGGCAGTCCGGTGCCTTTCCTTCTGCGTCCCCGTCCGTCCCGTTTAGGTGACCTTGGGGTGGCGGCCATGGTCGTGTCCGGTACCGTCTTGGTTGCGGACATTGATGCGATGTTCCGGAATGACCGCAACCTCAGGGCCATCGCGATCGAGCAGTACGGCACTTTCGCGCTTCTGACGAGGGAGCAGCTGGAATTCATGCTGACTGGCCGGCTCGGCTACGGGAGGGCGCTGAACAGCAGACGGATAGCTTCGGAGCTGCTCCCCCCGACAGGCTCGTCCATGGCCGCCGATATGGACCTTCAGTCCGCTGCCCAAGCGGTCCTGGAAAGACCCGAGTACCAGCGTTATCAGGATCTGTTGGTCTTGGGCGCTGACGGTCCCCGCGTTGTCACGGTGTCCGATATCTTCGCTGCCGTTTCCGCGCTATTCCGCCACGCTTCCCTTCATGACCCGCTGACGGGATTGCCCAATCGGCGAATGCTTGAAGAGCTTTACCCTGACGTCACTGCGGCGGCGGGGCTTCCCGGCGTCGGGATCCTCTTTATCGACCTTGACGATTTCAAAGGGGTCAACGACACCTACGGCCATCGCGCCGGGGACGCTGTCCTCATAGAGTTCGCCCGCCGCCTGGCGCGCAGCGTCGGACCCAAGGGCACCTTGATGCGCTTGGGTGGCGACGAGTTCGCAGTCCTTCTCACCGATGTCGATGAAGCCTCCGCCTTCGCCGTTGCGGACGGCATCCTGGACAGCCTGGTGAAGCCCTTCCGCCATGACGGCTGCGAGCTGAACATCAGCGCGACAATCGGCGTGGCCCTGGGAATCGACATCATCGAAGAGGACATGCTCGCCGGAGCTGAAGTCCTGCTCAGGCATGCCGACGGGGCGATGCTCCGGGCAAAGCAGGAAGGCAAGCGACGCATCGGACGCATCGGACCTTGCCAGGAACCCGCACCGTTCGCACGGCAGGCGCACATCCGGCGTCGGCTGCCCTCCGCCATCGACGACTCGGCACTGACGCTCCACTACCAAGCTGTTTTGGACCTCGTGACGGGCGGCGACGCCGGCGTCGAAGCGCTTTTGCGCTGGCATGATCGGGAAATCGGTCCGGTGGCACCTGACGAGTTCATCCCCCTCGCCGAACACACAGGGGAGATCCTCAGGATCGGTGCATGGGTCCTCGACCAAGCCTGTGCCCAGTCGCGGTCCTGGATAGACGCCGGGACACCCCGGAAAATCGCCATAAATGTCTCTCCGGTCCAGTTCGCGGCCGGAACTCTTCCCGCCGACATCCGGGCCGCCGTCAACCGGCATGGAATTCCCGCCCGGATGCTTGAAATTGAGATCACTGAAGGAAGGGCGATAGCGGACGTGCCGTCTGCAGCATCGCAGTTGCGGGAACTGATCAGCATGGGCGTCGGTGTGGCGTTGGACGACTACGGGAGTGCCTATTCGTCCTGGGCCATGCTCCGGGCCCTCCCGCTGACGACGCTAAAAATCGACAAGGCCTTCATCCGAGATATCGACAGCGAGCCGCACACTGAGACGATGGTCCGGGGGTTGATTCAAACCCTCAACGCCATGGGAGTCCGGGTCACCGCCGAAGGAGTGGAGCGCCAGGAGCAATTGGATATCTTACGGGACCTGGGCTGCAATACAGCCCAGGGGTATTTGATCTCCCCGCCGATGTCCCCCTCGGAAATTAGGATGATCACATTGAACAACATTGAGGACAAGCAATGAGTGAACAACTGGAAACCATCGAGGTCGAAGAGTTTCTGCCGCATCCGCCCGGGAAGGTTTGGCGGGCCCTGACCGAACCCGGGCTGCTGGCCAGTTGGCTGATGGAGAACGACTTCCAAGCGATGGTCGGGCATCAGTTCCAGATGCGCGGAATTCCCGTCCCTGCAGTCGGTTTCAGCGGCCTCGTGGCTAGCGAAGTCCTTGACCTTGACGCCGGGAGGCGGTTGCGTATTTCCTGGCGGGACGCGAATTCCGGCAACAGCCTCACCAGCACGGTGACATGGACAATCACCCCGGAGGACGCCGGGACCCGGTTGTTCCTTGTCCACGAGGGGTTCAACCCCGACGATCCGACGCATGTGGCATCGCACCGCATCATGAGCGGGGGATGGCGGCACCATGTTCTCCCGCGGCTCGCCCAAACCCTCGCCGGGCTCGATTCCGGCGAGCCGGGCGCTGGCGGCGAGTGATGCAATTCGTCGTGTTCTACAGCTCGGAACCGTCGGCTTTCCCCGGTCTTCAGGCTGCGTACCCTCGCCACGCCGCATACTTTCAGGCCTTCGCTGCGGAGGGCGGGCTGATCGGTATCGGCACCTTCGACGATCCGGCCGTGAACGGGTCGATGGGCATCTTTAGCAGCAGGGAAAGGGCGGAGCAGTTCATCGCGGGGGATCCCTTCGTAGTGGAAGGCTTGGCGGTTCCGAGCGAGATCCGGGAATGGAACGCGGTAACGTTCGGTACGCAGGACGAAGCTTGAGCACTCGGTGAGTGCTCAAGCTTCGGCTGGCCTCACCCGCAAGTCTCCGTAGCCGGCTGCGGCATGGGTTCAATGAGCCACGCGGCTCGATGAAGGGCGGTCGCCAGCCAACCCCGCAGGCGAGGCAGCCGTCCGCAAGCTACCCGGCGTTCGGGTACAACCGGCGCATCGGGCAATGCACTGCGGCTGTCGTTATTCACGATGTTGATGACTGCGCAAGCCATCATCAACGAAAAATCCATGGTCATCTTCTTCTCATCCGTGACGTCGTGCGCTGAACCGGGAACCCGGTTTGCGCCTGAAGAAACCCGAACGCTCAGGGGCGGACCCGCCGTCGTGCAAGGTTCTATTAACGACGCTAAGCGCCCGATGTGGCCATGTCAGCAGCCATGCCGCTCCCTGCCCGTCCTAGGACTGGCCGTCCTACCATGCGCGGGGGAGGCTCCACCGGAGATCGACGCTGAAGATGTGGACGATTACAGGTTGGTCATCCGTTCCGCGGCGTCGTTGTAGCGGCCACCCTGAACCTGGATCTTGGACGCAGTGTCCTCGATTTCGTTAAGCTCCGCGGGAGACAATTCGACGGCGGCTGCACCAATGTTTTCCTCCAAACGGTGCAGCTTGCGCGTGCCGGGGATCGGGACGATCCACGGCTTCCGGGCGAGGAGCCAGGCCAAGGCAATCTGACCGGGAGAGGCGCCCTTGCGTTGCGCAATGCTTGCCAGCAGTTCAACCACGGCGGCATTGTGCTGGAGCGCTTCCGGCGCGAACCGGGGGATGGTGCTGCGGATGTCGTTGCCTGGATCGAAACTGGTAGATGCCGTGATGGTGCCAGTCAGGAAGCCTTTGCCGAGCGGGCTGTAGGGGACGAATCCGATGCCCAGCTCCTCGCACGCGGCCAGCACTTCCTCCTCGGGACGGCGCCACCAAAGCGAGTACTCGCTTTGGACAGCGCTCACGGGCTGGACGGCATGCGCCCGGCGAATGGTTCCCGCTGAAGCTTCCGACATGCCGAAGTGCTTCACCTTTCCGGCCCCGATCAGTTCCTTGACCGCACCCGCGACCTCTTCGATGGGAACGTCGGGGTCCACGCGGTGCTGGTAGTAGAGGTCGATGGCGTCGACGCCGAGCCGGCGCAACGAGCCATCCACAACGTCCTTGATGACCTCCGGACGGCTGCTCACGCGTCCGCTTGGCTTGCGTTCTACGGGATCGATGTCCCACCCGAACTTGGTGGCGATCACCACCTGGCCCTTGTACGGAGCGAGGGCTTCGCCCACCAGCTCTTCGTTGGCGTAGGGACCATAGATTTCGGCAGTGTCGAAGAACGTCACGCCCCGGTCCACAGCGGCACGGATCAGCGAGATCATTTCGTTCCGGTCAGGCTTGTCGCTGTATCCACCGGTCATGCTCATGCAGCCCAGCCCGACGGCGGAGACTTCCAAACCGTTGGTGCCCAGTGTGCGCTTTTCCATCGTTCGTCCTCCTGTGTTGTGAAACAAAGGCCAGCCTTGCCGTCAACACTAGGGATACGTCAGTACGGTCAGGGAGTCCCTGTCAGTACCTCTCTCGGAAGGGAACGCACGACGACGGCGGTCAGCCGCCGTCGTCGTGCGCTCCTTCTGCGTAGGGATTGGATCACCCGTTGTCGCCGGCAGGCGTCGTGGTCGCGGTGTAGCCCTCAAGCTTGAGCGCGGCCTGGGCGTACTTCTGCGTGAACGTATCGGGGATGTTGACCTTGGAGGTGTCAACGCCGATGGTCTTTTCCTCGTCGAAGATCGTCTTGGGGCCGCCGGCAGGCATGATGCCGTCCGGAAGGAACTGACCCTTGTCCTGGTTCAGTCCGGCTACGTACTGGTCCTTCGAGATGGTGCTGTTCTGGACGAAGGACTGGGGCAGCTTATCGGCGATGTCCTGCGCGGAGTGGGTACTGATCCAGTGCATCGTGTCCACAAGGGCGTTGACGACCTTCTGGGCTGCGTCCTCGTGGGTCTTGACCCAGTCCGACTGGGCGAGCAGGCCGGCCGACGGCAGGGTGCCGCCCAGCGCTGCAGTGGCCCCCTCAGTGGTGGCGAGGTCGATCGCAGGAACGGCGAGGTTCTTGTTCTCAAGTGCGCCCACGGTCGGCTGGGTGGTCATCACGCAGTCGGCGGACCCGCGCTGGATGGCCGCGATTGCGGTTGATCCGGCACCGACGGCGATGGTGTGGTAGTCAGTCTTGGCGAGCCCGGCCTTCGAAGCGATGAACTGGGTGAGCTCATCCGTTCCCGAGCCGAGGTCGGTGACGCCGACGGTTTTGCCCTTGAGGTCTGCGCCTGTTTTCACGTTTGCCTTGGGGCTGCACATGATGCGTTCTCCCGGTGCACTTGAGAGCTGCACGAGGTTGATGACGTTCTTGCCCTTGGACTGGAAATCAACGGTGTGGACGTACCACGCACCGGCCATGTCCACCTGCCCGGACGCCATCGCGTCTTCGGCGCCGACGCCACCCTGCTGCTCGGTGGAAAGCTCCACCTTGACGCCGTACTTCTGGTAGTAGCCGAGCTGCTCTGCTAGCTGGTATGGCAGGTAGATCTGCTTGTCGATGCCGCCCACCATCATCTTCACGGTGGGCATCGAGGCCGTGTCCGCGGCAGCGCTGCCGCTTGCCGTGCTGTTGCTGCTTGCGGAGCTGGTGCCGCAAGCAGCGAGGCTCAGTGCGATCACTCCGGCAGCGCCGACGGCGTAGATCTTGTTCTTCATCATGGTTGTGCTTTTCCTTCTATTTTGAGGATTAGAGCGTTGGATAAGTGGAAATGGTTAGACGGCGAGCGTCAGATCGCCTGGGCTTCGGAACGGTTTGGTGGCCGCCACTTGAGCAGCGTGTGCTCTAGCAGGGCGATGAGGTATTCCGCGCCGAGCGTTATCACGGCGATGATCACCATGCAGGCGAAGACCGTGTTCGGATCGAAGGTTCCCTGTGCCTGGCTGATGATCAGGCCGATTCCCTGCTGGGCGCCGAGCACTTCAGCAACAAGTGCGCCGATGATCGCGAAGCCGAACGCCGTGTGCAAACTCGCGATGATCCACGTCATTGCCGAGGGAATCGTCACGTGGATCGCTACCTGAAGCGGCGATGCACCCAGGACGCGCACGTTTCCGACCAGGTTCTGGTCCACTTCGCGGACACCCTGGAAGGCGTTGAAGAAGACGACGAAGAAGACCAGGACCGCCGCGAGCAGCACCTTCGGGAATACTCCGAGGCCGAACGCCACGATGAAGATCGAGCCGAGCACGATTCTGGGGATGGAGTTCACGATCCGGATGTACGGGCCGACGACTTCCGACAGGTACTTGTTCGAGCCCAGGAGGATCCCGAGTACGACGCCAACGAGCGTTCCAAGCAAGAAGCCGTAGATGGCCTCCTGCATGGTCACCCAGAGGTTCTCCCAAATGGTCCCGAATGCCGTTCCCTTGGTGAAGAGATCGACCAGGCTGTTCCAAATCTCGGAAGGCTGGCCGAAGAAGAACTTGTCCACCCAGCCCTCCGTGGTGAACCACTGCCAGCCACCGATCACGATGATCGCGAGGATGGCACGGCCGGCCCAAACCCAAGTGGTCCGGCGCGTCATGGCACGCCGGGCCGAAGCCTTGAGCTCACTCGCTTGCGCTTGCTCTTTCTCTTGCTTCTGCACGGGAGCACCTTTATGGATTGTGGCAGTCATGCTGCTGCACCTGCCGATTGCTTGTAGGCCCGGGTGACTTCGTCCTTCAGGGACTCCCAGATCTGGCCCTGAAGCTCCAGGAATCGCTCCTCGTGGCGGATCTTCTGGACATCTCCACGCGGCCTGGGAAGGTCGATGTCGAAGACGTCCTTGATCGTGCCGGGGCTGCTGGTCATAATGACTACCTTGTCCGCGAGCGCCACTGCCTCGTCGAGATCGTGCGTAATGAACAGGACGGAGGGGCGCAGTTCCTCCCAGAGCTGCAGCAGCTCGTTCTGCATGATGGCCTTGGTCTGCACGTCGAGAGCGCCGAACGGCTCATCCATCAGCAGGATCCGCGGGTTGTTGATCAGGGCCGCGGCCATGGCCACACGCTTGCGCATGCCGCCGGACAACTGGTGCGGATACCGGTCCTCGAAACCCGCCAGACCCACGCGGCGCAGCCAGTCCCTCGCGAGCAAGGTTGCTTCCCGCTTGGGCGTGCCGAGCAAGACCGGGCCGATCAGGACGTTTCCGAGGACGGTCTTCCAGGGGAAGAGCGCATCCGCTTGGAACATGTAGCTGACACCATTGGTGATGCCGTCAACGATCTGATCGTGGACTCGCACGGAGCCGGCGCTGGGCCGCTCCAGTCCGGAAACCTGAGCCAGCGTGGTGGACTTGCCGCAGCCTGTCGGCCCGACGATCGCACAGAACTGGCCGGGTTCGACCCGGAGCGTCACATCGCGGATGGCAGTGAATGTCTCATGCTTGGGAGTGAGATAGCGCTTGGTCAACCCGACAATGTCGATGCCCGCGGCGTCTTCGGGGGCCCCGGGCGGCCGATGGGGGTGGTTAGCATTCATAACGCTAAGACCTCTCTGTCTTTAGGATCATGTGGGCCGGAACGCCGGCCCTCTTACGCTGCTTCTTGTAGTCGCTTTCTTGCGTGATCCGGATCACGGAAACTACGTCGAGCCTAGGAAGGAATAGTTCGGGCCAGAAGTCTTCAGTAAGTTGTGGGGCTTAACAGCAAAAGTGCAGGTTTTGTGCATTTATGCACTACGGCGAGATCCGGGGCGGGCGTCTTGCTGCGTAGTGGCAGTGAACTTTGTCACATAAGCTGCTGGTGGGAGATGAGAAAGGGGTTGGCAGTGCACATAGGGTTGCGCGCGCGCTGGAAGGCTCGGCCCCTTGCCTCCCAGATTCTCGTGTGGTTGCTCTGCATCCTTTTCGTGACAGTCACTTTGGGCGCGCTTCTCTACACCCAGATCAGCAACCAGACGCTCGAAGATCAGTACAGGCTCCGGGCGCTGGGGATTGCCACGACCGTGGCGCAGATGCCCGAAATCGTGACATCGCTGGGCAACGGCGATCCCACACACTCGATCCAGGCCATCGCGAGCAAAGTCCAGTCCCAAGCACAACCGGACTACGTCGTGGTCACCGACCGGAAAGGTGTCAGATACTCCCATCCGAATCCGGCCCTCATCGGACAAACCCTGGAAGAACCCGTCGCCGTCCTCGACGGGCAGACCCATGTCGGCATAGACCAAGGCAGCCTGGGACCCTCCGTCAACGCCAAGGCGCCGGTACGCGCGGCGGACGGGACCGTCGTCGGGCAGGTTTCAGTGGGGATCCTGGTGACCACGGAGAGCAGCGAGCTCGCCAAACAGGCGTTGCTCATTGCCGGTTATTCAGCCGTGGTGCTCGTCATCAGCGCAATGGGTTCGGCATTGTTGGCGCGCAGGATCAAGCGGGTCACCTTCGATCTCGAGCCGGTGGAGATTGCGTCCCTCTTGCAAGAGCGCGAAGCCCTGCTGCACGGCATCCGCGAAGCGATGATCGGGTTCGACGACGACGGCCGGGTCACCGTTATCAACTCTGAGGCGCGCTCCCTGCTGCACCTCGAGGAAAACGTGCTGGGAGAGAAGATCGAGGACCTTCTGCCGCCCGGAAGGCTCCGTTCTTTGCTGACCGGCCAGATCAGCGGAACGGACCAGGTGGTCATCACTGAGGATGCCTTGCTCGTAGTGAACCGGATGTCCGTTGCCTTGGCTGGAAGGAGCATAGGCTCGGTGGTGACGTTGCGTGACCGTACCGAGGTTGAGGGCCTGGTGCGTGACCTTCGCTCGGTCGAAGGCCTGATGGAGGCCTTGCGCGCCCAGGAACATGAATACGCCAACCGGCTCCACGTGGTGGACGGACTCCTGGAACTCGGCGACGTGGACCAGGCAAGAAACTTCGTGTCACGGATTTCGGACACCTCTCGATCGCTTGGCGAGGGCTTGCGCTCGCGGATCGAGCCGCCGGAGCTCGCGGCGCTATTACTCGCCAAAATCACCGTGGCTGCCGAGCAGGATGTCGAAATATCGGTGACTGACGACTCGCAGCTGCGCCAACCATTCCTGGAGACTCAAGCTCTGCTGACGATCGTCGGAAACCTGCTGGACAACGCCGTCGAAATCCTTGCTGAACAACCCACGCCACGCGAGGTGACCATCCAGCTGGACGATTCCTCCGGCATTTTCATCTGCGTGACGGACAATGGGCCCGGTGTTCCCGCAGAATTGGTGGGCACGATCACCGCCGATGGATTCACCACCAAGGAACCGCGGCCAGGAATGCGGCGCGGGATAGGCCTTGCGCTGGTGAGCAGGATCGTTCACCGGGCAGGAGGCACCATGGATGTTTTCCCGGGCCCCGGGGGACGCTTTGAAATCTGGTTGCCGGAACCCCGCTCGGAATCCGAAACCCCGGTCATGACAGGAAAATCAATCGAATGATCCGCACCTTGGTGGTCGACGACGACTTCCGCGTAGCGCGCATCCACGCCAGCCGCGTGGCCAAAATCGAGGGATACGAATGCGTGGGCGAAGCACACACTGCGGCCGAAGCCCGGGAAGCCGTGCAGCGGCTCAAGCCTGACCTGCTTCTCCTCGATGTGTACCTCCCCGACGAAGACGGAATCAGCTTGTTGCGGTCCCTCCAAGCGGCAGGAGAAAAGCTCGACGCCGTCATGATCACCGCTGCCCGCGACCTTGAGACCGTCCGGGCTGCCATGCGCGGGGGAGCGGTGTACTATCTCGTCAAACCGTTTGGCTTCGAGCAACTCCAAACCCAGCTGGAGGCTTATCGGCGCTGGCGGCGGGAGGCGGAATCCCGGACTGTGGCCGACCAGGCGACGGTGGACCAGCTCTTCAGCCTGCGCCGGACGGCTGCCCCGGCCCAAGGACCCCGGCGCCTGCCACCCACCATGCAAAAAGTCCTCGACATGGTGGTTCACTCCACGGAGCCCCTGGGCGCCTCGGAGATCGCGGGCAGCGTCGGCATCAGCCGCCCCACGGCCCAGCGCTACCTCAGCGAACTCGAACGCAAAGGACTCGTTGACCTGCATTTGGCCTACGGCGCGACCGGGCGGCCGGTGAACACGTACGTGGCCCGCAAAGGGTGAGGCCCCGCGGCGGGATATGCTGCTGGCGCGGAGCACGGCTCCGCCGAGTCGGCGCCCAGCGCCGTGGCGGGGACATCTGTGGGGGTAGAAAGTGAAGAATTGGAGTCTGGCCATCGCGGCCGCGGCAGGAGCGTTCCTCACTCTCGGGGCGGTGCCCGCGGTAGCGGCCCCTGCGGAGGTTCTCGACGTCGGCGGGGTGCCTGTTGGCGTAGTGGTGGGTTCTGACGGCACGGCGTATGTGGGCAATTACGGCCCGGTTGGCGGCGTCCAGGTGATACCGCCCGGAGCGGTCCGGCCCTCCCGGACCATCAGCACGGGAGGTTCCACATCAGGCCTGGCAATCGCCGCGGACGGCACCCTTTATGTCGCTGAGCGGGACAACGCCACGAATCAGTACGACGTCGGCGTCGTTCCCGCCGGCGCAAGCGGTGTAACACGGCGAATTCCGATTTCCCCCGGGAACCATCTGATCGCTTCCGGCCCCGATGGCACGATCTATGTGCCGAACTCCTTGGAACACAGCGTGTCGGTCATCGCGCCGAACGGATCGACCGTGGACAGGACAGTAACGGTCGGGGCCGGACCCGTGGAGGTCGCGGTCACGAAGGACGGGACCGCGTTTGTGTCAAATCAAGTTGAGGGGACGGTCTCTGTCATTCCTGCCGGGGCGCACGCAGTGTCACGGACCATTCAGCTCAGTTCGACACCCGGGCACACCGAGAACCCCCACGGGATCGCCGCGGGCCCCGACGGGACAATCTACGTCACCAACATCAGTTCCGATCAGCTCGCTGTCATCAAGCCGGGCGCTGACACTGTCACGTACCGCATTCCGGTCGCGGGAGGACCCCAAGAGGCGGTTGTCGGGCAGGACGGTACCCTCTACGTGGCCACCGTCCAAGGCGGAGTGATGTCCCTCATCCCGCCTGGCGCAACCGCCGTCGCATCGTCCATTCCCACCGAGAGGAACTCCGGCCATCTTGCGGTGGCTCTGGACGGGACGATCATTGTGACGAGCCCGGGCAACGGCACGGGCAACGGCTCGGTATCCCGCTTCGCCCCTACGGCCACGGGCGCAGCGACTTCCGCAGCCTCGACACAGGCGTTGGCGATCGCCGTGCCCCAGCAAACGGACCAGGCCGCCGTAGGGCCGTCCGGCAACGGGATGGTGGGCCTGTGGAATTCCGTGACCGCTATCGCTGGCGGCGCCGCGGCAGTGGCAATCGCCGTCGTCGTCATGGTGGCGGCGGGACGCCGCAAGCGATCCCGCGTTTCCGGCAGTGGTGACACGGGGTCTACAGGCTAAAGCTTGGAAATGGCGGCTTAGGTGGAGCGACGGTTGCGCGCCTGATGCGCGAGCTGGATGAAGCCATAGACGAAGGCGGCCTCGATCAACACCATTAATCCGAGCCACAGCAACTCGCCCTTGCCGATAAAGTCGATTGCACCAACCAGGACGAGCACGGATCCCAGGACCAGCGCGTAGACGGCAAACCCGAAAGCCACCCTTGCGCTGCGTACTCCCGTCCGGAAGCCGAATCCATATGGTTCGCCTCCGGGTTGGCCGGGGACGCGATCGGGTCCCACGGGCTTAAGCCTGTCGAACTCATCCCACGGATCCTGATCCTGATCGGCCATAGTCCCATTATCCCGCGAATCCATACCGCGAACCGTGCGAAGCTGACGGAGTTCCACTATGCCGGTTCCCGGCGCCACGCGTCATCTTCGGGAAACGTTCGGAAAGGCCATGGACAATAGGGGCCATGATGCCCGAAGAACTCACCGCTAGCCCGCGGGTCAAGGACACCGTAGCTGTTGGCGGTCACCTGCAAAGCGCCGTATCCCGAGCCGCTGCTTCGAAAGTACCCGAAGTCACCGTCTTGTTCTGGGTGGTGAAGATCCTCACTACGGGGATGGGCGAAACCACGTCCGATTTCCTGGTGCACCAATTCGAACCAGAGATCGCCTTGACCCTCGGATTCGCGGTCTTGCTGATTTCCTTGCTCCTGCAGTTCTCGGTCCGCCGCTACATCCCCTGGGTGTACTGGACCGCCGTCGCCATGGTCAGCGTGTTCGGAACCATGGCAGCCGACGCCGTTCACGTCGGACTCGGCGTTCCTTACCAGGTGTCAACCCTGTTCTTCACCGTGGCGCTCGCTGTTGTCTTCCTGCTTTGGCACCGGCGCGAAAAGACACTGTCCATCCACAGCATCACCACCCGGCGTCGGGAGTCCTTCTACTGGGCCGCGGTGCTGACAACCTTCGCACTCGGCACAGCCGCCGGAGACCTGACCGCGTACACGCTCGGGCTGGGCTACTTCGCGTCGGGCATCATGTTCGCGGCCGTGATCGCCGTTCCTGCATTGGCGCATTGGCGCCGCTTGTTGGCGGCGATCCCGGCCTTCTGGTTCGCGTACATCCTGACCCGGCCGCTGGGGGCGTCCTTCTCTGACTGGACCGCCGTTTCCACTGACCGTGGGGGCCTCGACTGGGGCACCGGCCCGGTCAGCCTCGCCCTGGCGGCAGGGATAGCGGTGCTGGTCGCACTCATGACGATCAAGCGGAGCCATGATCCTGAGCGGCAGGATCATTTAACACAGGTGTGACAGTCCGGAAAACCGGCCCCGAGGAGTAGCCAAAACCCTTGAGTTACGGGGCTCCGGGTCGCTGAATGTCTTGTTCAACACACTATTCGCTGACGGCGTGTACTATGCCCTAAACTGCTTCACTGAGGTGCCTGAAATGGCACTATGCAGCAACGAAAGTGAACCACACAATGGCTACCGACTACGACGCCCCACGCAAGACCGAAGAAGAGTCTCCCGCCGAATCGCTTGAGGCCCTTCAGGCGTCGCGCGGCTCCGGTGCCCAGACCGCCGTGATCGACGTCGACGAGAACGATACAGCCGAGGGCATCGACCTTCCGGGTGCCGATCTGTCCGGTGAAGAACTGACCGTCATCGTTGTCCCGGAGCAGTCCGATGAATTTACCTGCTCATCGTGCTTCCTGGTCCGTCACCGCTCGCAAATCGCGCTGGAAAAGAATGGCCTCAAGTACTGCCGCGACTGCGAAGGCTAACTCTCCGATATTTCGGGTACTGGAGCGTCCTCGCATTCTGGTTCTCACGGTGGGAAATATTTTCAGCTGAATGGCGTCACTCTGGCCGGGTTGGCATCTATTGAGTGTGGCAGCCGTGTTGCGCCCTTGCGCGGACGGCACATTCATTGAAAAGAGAGTTGCATGAATACTGTGCTGACAACCCGCAATATTTCCAAGTCGTTCGGTAGTGGTTCCGGCGCGGCCCCGGTTGACGTCCTGAAGGGTATTTCGCTCAATGTTCAACTCGGCGAAATGGTGACGATTGTCGGGCCGAGCGGCTCGGGCAAGTCGACGCTCATGCAGTGCATGTCGGGCTTGGACGCGGTCACTACGGGCGAGGTGACCATCGCTGGTACGGACATCGGCGCCTTGGACCCCGATCAGGCGGCCGAGTTCCGACGGGACAACATCGCCTTCGTCTTCCAGTCCTACAATCTGATTCCGGCCTTCACCGCGTTCGACAATGTAGCGCTCGCAATGCGCATGTCCCGTGGCACCGTTGATCGGACCGCAGTGACGTCGGCATTGAATTCGGTCGGCCTGGGCGAGGTATCCGACCGGCGGCCGGGGCAGCTGTCGGGCGGACAGCAACAGCGCGTCGCGATCGCGCGGGCCTTGGCGACTTCTCCGCACCTGCTGTTCGCCGATGAGCCGACAGGGGCGCTGGATTCAGAAGCCGGCAGCCGGGTGTTGCGGCTGCTGCGCGACTATGCCTCCGAGGGGAAGAGCGTAGTGATGGTGACACACGATCTCGAAGCGGCTGCGCTCGGCGACCGGGTGCTGGTCATGCGCGACGGGCAGATCCACGGTGAACTCCACAGCCCGACTGTGACCGACGTCCTCGACGCGGTCGAGCACGCTCGGAGGTCATGATGATCCTGAAACTGGTTACCACCGAACTGCTCGTCGCCTGGCGGCTCTGGGCCGGTGCGTTCGTCGTCGCCCTCTTCGCGGCGCTCATCGCCTGCGTGTGCGCGGGCGACTTCTCGACCGCCAGCGTCACTCCCGCGAGCGAGGATCCGGCAGGCTTGATCAATCACGCGATCATCTTCGCGAGCTTCAACGTGCCGGTGGTAATCGGCGCTCTGAACGTGCTGCTGAGCTACATCGTCGACCTGCAACGCTCCCGGTATGCACTGTGGCAGCTCGCCGGAGTCGGCCCGCGCACCATCCGCTCCGTCATCCTTCTGCAGGCCACGCTTCTCGGAATCGCCGCGTTCGCTATCGCATTGCTTCTGGCTGCGCCCACCCTGAACTTGTTCCTCAACACACTCTCGGCGCCGATCCGCTCCGAGGCCGCTCCTCTCCGTCATGTGACTCTGGGGGTCTTCGAGCTGTCGATCGCCTTCGTTCTGTTCATGGCCGTCGTCGTGCTGAGCGCATTGGGCGCGGCCCGCAAGGCCAGCCGCACCTCGATCCTTGCCGCGATCCGCACTCCTGAGATCATCAACGCCCCCTTGTCTAAGACACGCAAGAATCTCGCCGTGGCCTTCCTGGCTTTCACGCTCACCTCAATCGTGCTCAAACAGGCCACCGGGTCAGGATGGTTTGACTTCGCCCAGCTCCTGATCCTGGTCGCTTTCCTCTTCGCCGCACCGTGGGTGGCGGAGCGTGTCATGTATTTCTGGGTCGGACTGATCCGCAGTCGCTCGGATAGCTGGTTCATCGCTCGCGAATCAGCAAAATACAACGTCACCCGCAGCCACGCCGGAATCACGCTCATGGTCGTTGCCATCGGACTCGCGATCGTGACCGGCTACATCGGACTGTGGAGCGAACCCCAGTACATGGCCATCGGACTTGCTGTGTTCGGGTCACCCATCGGGCTTGTTCTCTTCGCGGGGGTCGCGACGATCATCATGACCTCAGGACACCGACGGCGGGACACCGCGCTCCTAGCGATTTCCGGAGCAACCCGAGCCGTCGCCCTCACCGCCGCAGCGTTGGAGTCCCTCATCATCACGCTGACGGCGGGAATCATTTCCCTTGTCATCGCACTACCCGCCGTCATCTGGCCGCAAGGCGGGCCACAGGGTACCCCCCTCGCCGCTCTCATGCCGATCCCGCTCGTCCTCGTCCTGGGATACGTACTCATGTTCATCACCACCTCCCGCCCCGTGATCCAGTCCAGCCGCAACACCCTCGCGACAGAACTCCGGCTCGCCGTCATCTGAATCCATCGCCACCATCTGAATCCGGAGACCCGGCCGGCACCAGCCAACCGACGGTTTGAACACACGCCAGAAGCCCTGCTCCGGGGAAATCCGGAACAGGGCTTCTGGCTTGTTGACGTTATCCGTGCCGGCGACTATTCCGGCACGACGAGGGCCGGAGTGTCCTTGCGAAGGGTCTCGCCGCGGAAGAAGCCGGGCCGGACGCGGGCCATGACCACCATGACCACCACGCCGAGGGCCAGAAGCCCCACGCCGATGATGAACACCAAGCCGATTCCGAAGATTTCGGAACCGCTGCCGAAGGACGGTGACCAGCTATCCACTGCCGTCTGGATGAAGACCAACGTGAGCACCACGCCGCCGATCACCGGGAAAAGCAGGCGCATGAAGAAGTTGCGGACGCTGCTGAACACGCTGTGCCGGAAGTACCAAGCGCAGGCAAAGGCGGTCATCCCGTAGTAGAAGCAGATCATCAGGCCCAGCGCCAAGATGGTGTCGTTGAGGACGTTTTCGCTGACGACCTTCATGATCGCGTAGAACCCTCCTGAGATCGCCCCGGCCATGATGGTGGCGTAGCCCGGGGAACCGAAGCGCTTGCTGACGGTGGAGAATTTGTGCGGAAGGGCGCCGTAGTGCCCCATGGCAAGAAGGCTTCGGGCAGGGGATGCCATGGTCGATTGCAGGGACGACGCTGTGCCTGCGAGCACGGCCAAGGACATCAGGATGGCCAGTGGGCCCATCACAGGTGAGGCCAGTGCGGCAAAGATGTTGGACTGGTTGTCCGGGTTGTTCAGCCCGATGCCGTCGCCACCGACGCCCGCGACCATCATCGTGGCGACGATCACTGCAACGTAAAGTCCCAGGACGGCAATCGCCGTGGTGGTTCCGGCCTTGCCGGCGGTGCCCTTGCCACCCTTGGTCTCTTCATTGACCGTCAGGCAGACGTCCCAGCCCCAGTAGACGAAGACCGCCAGGGACATGCCCGCAGCGAATTGCTCGAAGCTGCTGATCTTCGTCGGATCAAACCAATCCCAGCTGAATGCAAGCGCGGTGGGGGTGTCACCGGATGAGGCGTGGGTGAGGGCCATGATGACGAAGATTCCCAACACCACCACCTGGAACCCCACCATGGCGTACTGCACGAGTTTGGTGGCGTGCAGGCCGCGGTAGCTGACCCAGACAGCCAGGGCCACGAAGGCCAGGCAGGTGGCGATGTTCAACGCTTTGTTGGACGTCAGGTCGGCCAGATCAGGATTGCCGAACACCTGGGCGAGGAAGAGGTAGAAGAAGTCCACCGCGACGCCAGCCAGGTTGGACAGGACAATGATGTTCGCGGCGAGGAGCCCCCAGCCGCCCATCCATCCCATGAACGGGCCGAATGCCTTGGTACTCCAGGTGAAGGTGGTGCCGCTATCCGGAGAGTCTGCGTTGAGCTCGCGGTAAGCGAATGCGACGAGGATCATCGGGATGAACGCAACGATGAAGATGGCGGGCAGCTGCAAACCCACGGCGTTGACTGCCGGGCCAAGCGAGCTGGTCAGGCTGTAGGCGGGTGCCACGGAGGAAATGCCAAGGACGACGACGGCGAGGAGCCCCAGCTGCCCCGTCTTGAGTCCCTTGCCGGTGATGCCGTGTTCGGTGCCGGCAGGATCGTGGGCTTCCACGGCTTTCCTTGCGCTTAGGCGGGTCATTTGAGTCATGTTATTGGCTCTTTCTAGATGGCCGAGAGGTGTCGCTGGGTGATGCCGCGGCATCCGGTCATCCACGGCGCTCTCCGGTGAGACGGGAGTCACTAAATGAATGACGTTCATTTAGTATGAACGCGGAGAAGCCATGGCGCAAGTGGTTCTGGAATTCAATTCAACTTTCTGGAAACGGCCATGGAGCTACTCAGGCGCTGAGTTTGGCCCGGAAGGAGTATTCCTTGCCGTCGGCCCTGGCATCGGTTTGATCACCTGAGCCCGAACAGCGGCAGCTGGTTCTCAAGTTCTGGTCCGATATGTCAGGTGGCCGCCGACTCCAGCACGGTAACCGCCGTCGCGCGCGCATCCCCGGCATCCATGCCCCACGACTCACCTTCCCGGATGACATGATCCAGGGTGAGGTCGTTCAGCGAGCGGCTCCGGTTTGATGATGTGTATGGACACTGCCCCGCGGCCCGGCCACGCCCAGCCGTCACCGTGGCGGCTGAGCAGCACCTTGGACGGGAGCGCCTGTACGGCGCCGGCACAGTCGGCGCCCAGGATCGCGAGCAGCCCCAGGGCATCAAGGGTCGAGAGCCTGTTTTCTGAAGCGAGATGCGAGCGGAGCTGACCCTCCGGCAGGAGTCCGTCAAAGTAGTTGTACGCCGCGGTCCCGTCGATCTTCCTCCGGCCCACTGGCAGCGACAGGACATCCTCAGGCCAGACCCGCTCAGGATGCCGCCGTGTTCCCCGTACAGGAATACGTCGAGGCTCTTGCTCCGCGGGCTCACGCCTTGACCTGTAGCTTCGCGAACCGGGGAACCAGGGCGACGTCCCGGCCCAGCACCCGGATGGCGTCCATGGCGACGACGATTGAGACTGCTTTGCCGTGCTCGAGCCTGCCAATGGTCCGTCGGGCGGTGCCGGACCGGAGGTTTTGGCGGGAATCCGGGCGGTTCGTGCATCTCCATGGAATGTTTCCATGGAGAGACCGGTTGCCACAAGCGAGTGGATCCACCAGCGCTCACCACGGAAATATGCGGGACCGATCCCGCGTACCAGGAGGAACTATGGGTAACTTCGAAGGCAAGACAGCGCTCGTCACCGGCGGAGGTTCAGGACTCGGGGAAGCGATCGGCAAGGACCTCGCGAAGAACGGTGTCAACATCGTTGTCGTGGACATCAACCTCGACGGCGCCACGCGTGTGGCCAACGAGATCACGGCCGCAGGCGGCACTGCCGTTCCGTTCCAGGCCAACACAGCGATCGCCGAGGACAGCAAGAAGGCCGTCGACTTCGCAGTCGCGACTTATGGCGCACTCAACTATGCCGTCAACAACGCAGGCATCGGCGGCGCCAACGCTCCAGTGGGCGATGTCGACATTGCGGATTGGGACCGGGTCATCGCCATCAACTTGAGCGGAGTCCTCTATGGAATGCGATACCAGGTACCGGCCATCCTTGCCGCGGGTGCTTCCGAAGGCGCCATCGTGAACATGGCCTCGATCCACGGCACCGTCGCCGCTCCCGGCAACGCCGCTTATACCGCGGCGAAGCACGGCGTCGTGGGCCTGACCAAGAATGCTGCGGCTGAATATGGAGCCCAGGGGCTGCGCGTCAACGCGATCGGGCCCGGCTATATCGATACGCCGCTGCTGGCCGCTGCGCCGAAAGAAGTCGTCAACGGGCTCGAGGCAAAGCATCCGCTTGGCCGCCTGGGACGGCCGGAGGAAGTCGCGAACGTCACCACCTTCCTCCTGTCGGACAAGGCCAGTTTCATGACCGGATCGTACGTACTCGTAGACGGCGGCTACACCGCCGTCTAAGCCTCACCGCTAGCGGCTTGCGGCTACTGCGCACTGATCCATCCAGGAATTGGGGATTCACCGGTGGATCGGTGCGCAGTCCGAGTCGGCGCTGCAACGGGGGGATGGAAGCGGCCGTGACGTGGTGGCCCACCGGGGCCATACCGGGATCCGCGTGGCAGGATGGGATTCATGAACCGGCATCCCAGGGCGGAGTCATCAGCTCCGCCCCCGCCCCCGCACGGGATTCGCGCCCTGTTCAGCCTGAAGGACGCACCGAACCGCTGGCCGGTCGGACTGCGGGCCGCGATTTGTGCCGGGGCGCCGCTGCTGGTCGGTTGGCTGACCGGACAGACCGCCGCCGGGTTGATGGCCACTCTCGGAGCCTTTACCGCCCTCTATGGCAGTGGCCGGCCCTACCTCAACCGCGCCCGGTATTTGGCGGTGATCGCGCTCGCATTCGCATTTACCGTAGCCCTGGGCATGTCGGTGAAGACCATCCCGCCGCTGGCGGTGCCAACCATCGTGGTGATCGCCATGGCGGCCACCTACATTTGCAGCGCCCTGCGCGTGGGCGGACCCGGGGCCTACATGTTCACGCTGACCTGCGCGGCGGGGACAGCGCTTCCGGCGACAGGAATGTCCCCGGGCCTCGCCGGCCTTCTGGTGCTCGCCGGCGGGGCATTCTCATGGGTGGTCCATATGGTCCCGGCCCTTTTCCGGCCGCGCGGACCGGAAAAGCACGCCGTGGCGGCCGCCGCCCGGGCCGTGGCCGCTTACGCGAGGACGGCCGGCTCGGCTGGTCAAACGGGAGCGCAGCACCGGGCTGCCTTGGCGTTGAATGCCGCGTGGGCGGCGCTCCTGACCTACCAGCCCACCCACGGTCGGCAGGGGGCTGCGCTGAACGGGCTCCGGGGCATCAACCGGCAACTGCACCTGTTATTTGCCGAAACCAATCGCTCGGGCGCCCGCGGGGGCACGCTCGACCCGGCGGTGGCGGACAAGGCCGCCCATCTGGCAACCGTTGCCGTCAACCCGCCTCCGGCTACGACGCCCCATGCATCGATCCCGCTGGGCGCCCCTGGTCCTTGGGAAGCCTTGCGTACGGGGCTGCGCCGAGGTTCCGTCTCGGAGCTGGTGGTCCTTCGTGTAGGCGTCGCCGCACTCGTCGCCGGAATCGCTGCAGGACTGTTGGACCTGCAGCGGGCCTATTGGGCGGTGGCCGCCGCCGTGCTGATCCTCCATATGGGGATGGACTGGATGCGTACATTGCAGCGAGGCGCCGAGCGGCTGGTAGGCACGTGGATCGGGCTTTTGCTGGCCGGGGCGGTGTTGGCCGTTCATCCCCAAGGGCTATGGCTTGTTGCGGTGGTCATGGTCTTGCAGTTCGTCATCGAAGTGACAGTGATGCGCAACTACGCCCTCGCAGCCGTGTTCATCACTACGGTTGCCCTCACGATCGCTTCCGGCGGGCAGAAGGTCGACGACGTTGCGGGCCTGCTTCTTGCCCGGGGCGTGGATACGACCATCGGCTGCGGCATCGCGCTTGCCGTGTTCGCCCTCCTGACACCGCGTGCCAAAATAACGCGAATCCCCGAGGCTTTGACGGCCACACTAGACGCGGCGGGCAGCGTGGTTGACTTCCTGGCCGCCTCCGAAGCCAACACCCGGCGTGCGCATTTGGCCCGGCGCGAGCTGCAGGCCGCGGTCTTCACCCTCGGCGCCGCCTACGACACGGCCGTGAGTGGCTCGCGCGAGCAACGCCGCGCTGCCGAACAGTGTTGGCCCACCGTGTCCGCGGCCCAGACCCTGGCCTACAGCATCCTGTCGCTTTGCTGGATGCTGGGGAGAGCCGACGCAGAAATGGACGGCGAAATCACCGGCGCCTTCGCCCCCGATACCGGTGGACTGGCGGCGGTTCACGAAGCCTTCGGAATCCTCAAGGCGGCCATCCTGACCGGCGGGACGCCGGAACCATTGCCGGAACTGCCGCGTTTCTTGTCCCAGGAAACCGCGACCCTGAGAGATTCACTGCCGGTGGCCCCACATTGAACCCAACTACTTGTTACCTCCACGGGGTCACTGTTCCGCTAGCTGTTTGCAGTCTCGGCTGCCGGATCTATGCTGGTGGCTCAGGGCCAGGTTTTGGTGCAGCAGTAGGTTTACCCAGAAGAAGTCGAGGCGATGTCATGAGCAATGAGTCCGAGCAGAAGAAGTTTGAAGAAGAAGTCGACGCCCTTGAGGATGCGCAGCCGACCCAGGAGTTCGAGCGCCAGATCAGCGGCGAAGAGTGGCACGGTGATTCCGCCGACCAGGCCAACGACCTGCGCGAATACGAAGAGGAACAGGAAATCCGCGAGCAGTCACACCGCCCCGAGGAGCCGAGCAAGTAGCGCATTGGCCCCGATCTGAACCCGAACCGACAGTAGGAGCCGCCGACGCACCGTGATGCGGTTGCACAACGGGCAAAACCAAGGGAAGGGACGGCATGGACATCGAGGATGTGGACCTGCTGGTGTTCGGGGGAGGCAAGGCCGGGAAAACCCTTGCGATGGACCTGGCCAGGGCCGGCAGGACCGTCGCCATGGTGGAACGATCGATGATCGGGGGAACCTGCATCAATGTCGCCTGTATCCCCACCAAGACCCTCATCAACAGCGGCCGGGTGCTGGCAACCATCCGCAGGGCCGCTGAATTCGGCATATCCGGCGCCGAGGACCCGCAAATGGACCTGAACCTGCTGCGCCACCGCAAGGAAGACGTCGTGGGCACCATGGTCAGGGGCCAGCTGTCCTCCTTCACCGGGTCGGGTATGGACTTCATCCTCGGCGAAGCGAAATTCGTCGGCCCCCGGACGGTCGAGGTGACCCTGCACGACGGCGGCGTGCGCACCCTGCGGGGCACCGACGTCGTGCTGAACCTGGGTACTGAACCGCTCCTGCCGCCCATCGAAGGCCTGGCGGAGTCGAGGGTGCAGACCAGCAACACCCTGCTCGAGCTGGAATCGCTGCCGGAGAGCATTATCGTGCTGGGCGGCGGATACGTCGGGTGCGAGTTCGCGGACTTCCTCAACACCATCGGCGTCAGAGTCACCCTCGTCCAGGGCGGCGGACAACTGCTCGCCCGCGAAGACGCGGACGTTGCCGCTGCCATCGAGCAGAACTTCACGGACGCCGGCATCACCGTTCGGCTGGGGGCCAGGGCCCACAGGATCGCCCGCGCCGCAGACGGTACCGTCACGCTCACGCTCGCCTCCGGTGAGACCCTGAGCGCGGAAGACATCCTGGTGGCGGTAGGACGTAAGCCAATGACCGGCGGCGCGAACCTCGAAGGTGCCGGCGTGGAACTTGACGACCGCGGATACATCCGGGTCGACGATCAGCTGCGCACGACTACCGACGGAGTATGGGCAGCAGGTGACGCCGCCGGAACGCCCCAGTTCACCCACGCCTCCTATGACGACTACCGCGTGCTCAAGGTCAACCTGGCGGCAAGAACCGGCGCCGGCCAGCCGCGCAGCACCGCCGGCCGGCTGATTCCCTACAGTGTGTTCACCACCCCCGAGCTCGGCCGGGTAGGCCTGAGCGAGCGGCAGGCCCGGGATGCCGGCTACGCCGTCCGGATCGCCAAAATGCCCGTAACGGCCGTTCCCCGTGCCCGGACCGTGGGACATCTGGAGGGGTTCTGGAAAGCCGTCGTCGACCGCGAGACCAACCAGATCCTCGGCGCGGCCCTGCTGGGCACCGAAGCCAGCGAAACCATCGCCGTGGTGCAGATGGCAATGCTCGCCGGAATGGAATACACCGCCCTGCGCGACGCTATCATCACCCATCCGACCATGGCCGAAGGCCTGACCCTGCTGTTCACTCCAGCCTTCCTCGAAGATTGAGCAGCGCCCGGCACTGTTGCACCGGCTTCAGGTGGAGTAGGTTGCTCGGATGGAAGACGAATACCAGGTCATCGTTGTCGGGGCCGGGTTCGCCGGCATGACGGCGGCCAAGGAACTTGGCCGCAAGGGCGTGAAAGTGCTGCTCATCGACTCCAACAACTATCACCAGTTTCAGCCGCTCCTTTATCAGGTGGCGACGTCGCAGATCGGGGTGTCGGCCATTGCGCGGCCGCTTCGGTCCGTTTTCCGCCGCTTCAAACTGGTGCGGCTGCTCACCGTGGAAGTGGCAGCTGTCGATGCAGCCAACCGCGCTGTCACCACTGTCGAGGGCAATACGTACCGGGCTCAGATCCTGGTCATTGCGGCAGGCGCCGTACCAAACTTTTTCGACACGCCTGGCGCGGAGGAGCATGCCTTCCCGCTGTATTCGGTCACCGATGCCACCCGACTGGGTACGCGGCTGACCCACCTGCTGGATGAGGCCGACCGGGAGGCCGCCGGCTCCGTGGACGTCGTGGTCATCGGCAGCGGCCCCACGGGCGTCGAGACAGCCGGCGCCTTGGCCGAAAACGTCAAGTTCGTGGTGCCCAAGTACTTTTCGCCGGAACTCGCGGCTCGCTGCCGTGTCCACTTGGTCGACATGGTCCCGACCGTCCTTGGTGCTTTTTCCGTAAAGTCGCAGGACTACGCCAGGCGACGCCTGACGAAGATCGGCGTCCGGCTGCACTTGGGAGTCGGCGTGACCGAAGTCCGCGCCGACACTGTGACGCTCGCCGACGGGACCGGCATACCCGGCAGGGTCGTGGTGTGGGCCGGTGGACTGAAGGCAGGAAGGATTATTGCCGGCTCCGGCCTGAGGCAAGGCAGGGGAGGCCGAATCGATGTCCGCCCGGACCTGACCGCCCCGGACGTTGAGGGAGTCTACGTCCTTGGCGACGCGGCCAACATGACCGATTCGACCGGGGCCAAACTCCCGCAACTGGGCTCCGTCGCGCAGCAGGCTGGGAAGTGGGCGGCCGGCAACATCCACGCAGACCTCACAGGCGGGACCCGGCGGCCGTTCGAGTACTTCGACAAAGGATACATGGCGATGATCGGCCGAGGCGCTGCGGTCGCCGAGATCGGACGCAAGCGTATCCAGTTGCAGGGGCCCTTGGCATTCGTGTCCTGGCTCCTGGTGCATCTGGCCCTTCTGTCGGGATTCCAACAGAAGGTCCGCGCACTGTTTTCCTGGCTGAACGGCTACATCACCCACAGCCCCGCACAGGTCGTCGTCGGCCGGCCGGAGTGACGGCCGGCGGCTCAGGGTAATTTTGTTGACACATCATCAAAGCGCCACCTAGAATCATTGAAACATCAACTATTCTGATCGGTGAGACGTCATGTCCTGGTTCAAAATTTTTTCCCGCAAGTCCAAGGCCGGTCACTCCGCCACATCGGTAGCACCACGCGCAAGTGCCACTGTCGCAAAGGCTCCCGCCGAGGTTGCCCCGGCCGCCGATCCTCTGGCGGGGAACGCCCTGCCCAAGATCGCGATTGTCACCGGCGCCAGCCGTCCGGGCAGCGTGAACAAGTCCGTGGCCGAGTGGGTCCTGGCCCAGGTTGCCGGCCGCACCGACGCCGAGTTCGAACTGGTGAACATCGCCGACTTCAACCTCCCCTTGCTGGATGAGGGCTATCCGGCCATGTACCAGAACTACCAGAATGACCACACCAAGGCCTGGTCTGCCAAGATCAGTGAGTTCGACGGCTATATTTTTGTGGTTCACGAATACAACCACACCGCAGGACCAGTGCTCACCAATGCCTTGTCGTACCTGAACGCCGAGTTCAACAACAAGGCCGCCGGCTTCGTGTCCTACGGTTCCATGGGCGGCGCCCGCGCCGTCGAGCACTTGCGCAAGACCCTCTCTGAACTGCAGCTTGCCCATGTGCGCAACCAAGTGATGTTCTCCCTCTTTACTGACTTCGAGAACTTCTCCGACTTCAAGCCGACCGAGCAGAATGCCGGCACCCTGGCCCCGATGGTGGACCAGTTGGTCTCGTGGGCCAAAGGCTTCGCTACCGTCCGCTAAAAAATCCCGGCACGAGCTGCCAAGATGAACCCGCGGCCGGGAGGTCACACTTCGAAGTGTGACCTCCCGGCCGCGGGTTTTTTGTTGTCTCGCCGTGGTCCATCCCGGTCGCTGGACGCATTGCCGGGGCAGGCTGTCCGGGCGCCCGGACGCAGAATGGTTGCCCGGACGGAAAGGGCTCCCCGGTTCATACCCGGGGAGCCCTTTTCCTGGCAATTGGAAGGTTCTTAGACGCTGGTGACAGCCAGCTGCTCGTCGCGCACGGACTCCATGGCGCGGGCCCAGATGGTGAGCTGGTCAACCATCGGGGCCAGGGTGCCGGCGGACTGCTCGGTCGGCTTGAAGTCGGAGAAGTTCTCGAAGTCGGTGAACAGTGAGAACATGACGGTGCGCTGCACGTGTGCAATCTGCAGCTCGGAGAGGGCGCCGCGGAGGTGCTCGACGGCGCGGACGCCGCCCATGGAGCCGTAGGACACGAAGCCGGCGGCCTTGTTGTTGAACTCGGCGTTCAGGTAGGACAATGCGTTGACCAGAACCGGTCCTGCGGTGTGGTTGTATTCGTGGGCGACGAAAATGTAGCCGTCGAACTCACTGATCTTGGCGGACCAGGCCTTGGTGTGGTCATTCTGGTAGTTCTGGTACATGGCAGGGTAGCCCTCATCCAGCAGGGGGAGGTTGAAGTCGGCGATGTTTACCAGTTCGAACTCGGCGTCGGTGCGGCCGTCGACCTGGGCCAGGACCCACTCGGCGACGGACTTGTTGACGCTGCCCGGACGGCTGGCGCCGGTGACAATCGCGATCTTGGTCATGCTTTATCCCCTTAGGAAAGAAGGTTGTTGACGTGTCACTAAAAATGTTGACATATCAACAATATGACGCCAAACTTGAACTATCAACTATGTGGAGAACTTGTGATGAAAAACACGCAATGGCTGGACGAGCGCGAGAGCGAAGTCTGGCGCGGATTCCTTGCGGCATCACAGCAGTTGGCGACCTCCATGGACCGTCAGCTAGTGCGGGAGTCGCAGCTTTCCGGGGCCGAATACGCAGTGCTTGTTCCACTCTCGGAGCACGCGGATGGCGTAGTTCGTGCCCGCGATCTGGGTAAGTCCCTGGGCTGGGACCGCAGTCGCCTGTCCCACCTGCTCAAGCGGATGGAAGCGAGGGGGCTGCTGGAGCGAAAGAACTGCTCCTCCGATGCCCGCGGCCTGGATGTGGAGATTACTCCGGGTGGCCGGAATGCAATAGAGCACGCGGCGCCGGGTCATCTGGAGTTCATCCGCACCCATTTCTTCGACCAGCTCACCCGCGGGGAACAGGATGCTCTGGCTTCGGTGAGCCGGAAGATCATGGCCACGCTTCAGTCCGAATGCGACTAGTCTTGTCATGCTTTTCCGCTGCACCATCTGTGCCGCTGCCTACTGCTATCCATCGATCTGCTCGCATTCAGCCGGGTGCCGTTGCTTGTCTCCGCCATCGACGGGAATCGACCGGCTGAGGCCGTCAAGGATGAGGTCTAGCCCGAAGTCGAACTCGTCGCCGAAGTCATAGCCGGGCTTAAGGACGTGTTCGGCGGCAATCTCCATCATGCGGGGGTATTGTCCGGTGGAAAAGCGCTCAACGATGGGTGCTGTGATTTCGGCGGCGGTGTCCCGGCCATTGAACGGCAGGGCGGCTTCCTGAAGCGCGAATCCGTAGATATAGCTGTCCAGCAACGCGTAGGCGTGGGCGGTCATCTGGATCGAAAACCCAGCCGCCCTCAAGGTGCCCAAAGTCGCTTCGTGGTGGCGCAGGGTCGCTGGGCCAGGGGAAGAACGGCTTTCCAGCAGGCCGACCGCCCATGGATGCCTTCTGAGCGCTGCGCGCATGGCGTGCGCCCTTCGCTGCATTTGCTCCCGCCAGTCGCCTGCGGGAGAGGGTAGTTCGATTTCGCCGAAGACGATGTCCACGATGCCGTCCAGGATCTCGTCTTTGTTGGCCACGTAATAGTAAAGAGACATGGGCTTGGTTCCCATGCTTTGGGCCAGGGAGCGAATGGTCAGCGCGGCGATTCCCGACTCATCTGCGAGATCCACTGCACAGCCGAGCACCCGTTCCCGGCTGAGCGGGAGGCGCTGCGACGGGACGGGCTGCGTTGTGGTGGGCACGGGGCTCCTTGGCTCTAGCGATTTAGTACATTGTACGATACTCTCTCGTTAGTACAACGTACGAAAATCCTGTTTTGCGCACCAAATGTTGTGAAAGGAACGGCAATGACCTCTGGCCAGCATGTTTCGGAGACCCAATTTTCAGATGGCCCGTCCGCGCCGGAGCCCAGGATGCGGGCCATCGTGCAGGAAGCATACGGCCCCGCCGACGTCCTGCACCTGGCGCAGATCCCCCGAGCGAAGATCGCCGGGAACGAAGTGCTGATTCGGGTCCACGCTGCGGGCCTGGACCGTGGCACATGGCACGTAACCCGCGGCCTGCCTTACGCGGTGCGTCTGGCCTACGGCCTCCGCGCCCCCAGGAACCCCGTGCCAGGGATGGATCTGGCAGGTACCGTCGTAGCGGTCGGAGCTGAAGTGACCCGGTTCGCCGCGGGAGACCACGTTTTCGGCGTCGGGAAGGGTTCTTTCGCTGAATATGCCACGGCCCGCGAGAACCAACTCGCTCGCAAACCAAAGAACATCAGTTTCGAACAGGCCGCCGTGGTCCCGGTTTCCGGTTGCACTGCACTGCAGGCCCTCCGCGCCGCCACCCGGATATTGCCGGGACAGAAGGTGCTGATCCTTGGTGCCTCAGGGGGAGTGGGCAGCTATGCAGTGCAGCTCGCCAAGGCGTCCGGGGCCGAGGTCACGGGCGTTTGCAGCACAGCGAAAATGGACGCAGTGCGCGGCTTCGGCGCCGACCACGTCATCGACTACACCAAACAGGACTTCGCCGATGGAACTGGACACTATGAGCTGATCCTGGATGTCGCTGGGAACCCCACTCTGGCGCGTCTCCGGAGCGCACTAACTCCCACCGGCACCGCCGTCATCATCGGTGGTGAGGAAGGCGGCTCCTGGACGGGCAGCATCGACAGACAGTTCCGGGGCGTGGCCTTGTCCCTGTTCATCCGTCAGGGGCTGACCATGGTCCTGGGCACCCAGGGCCCGGAAGACCTCGAACACCTCGCCGGACTCATCGAATCAGGGGTACTTACGCCGGTGGTCGACCGCATCTATCCTCTAGAGCAAGTCCCGGAGGCAATGCGCTATTTCGACGCCGGTAGAACCCGCGGGAAGATCGCGATCACCATATAGGAACCCAGGCACCATCTAACAAACCCAGGATCAAACAATGAATAACAACACAGCCGGAACCGTCGCGTATCCCAACCCGCCAAGGGAGAAAATGAGTCCCGTGCACATGTTCTTTGTGATCTTGGGAGACTTGCTCGCTGCTGGTTCTGCCGGCGTTTTCGTCAATTCCCGGTCGCTCCCCGCAGGGCTCGCGATGCTCGCAGTTGGAGCCGCGCTGATCATCCTTGGGGCAGCCGGACTCGGAAGGAGAATGTTCCCTTCCCTTCCGGGAGGCAGCGGAGAAGCAGGAGGGGCTTATCCGTCACGGTTGGAAGGACATCTGGATCCGAATCTCTCGCGATGGAAATGGCTCGTCAAATGGTTCCTTGCCATTCCGCACTACATAGTGCTCGCGTTCCTCGGCTTTGCCTCAGTCGTGGTGACCATCGCTGCAGGATTTGTCATCCTGTTTACCGGCCGCTACCCGGCATCGCTTTTCCACTTTACCGTTGGGGTCATGCGCTGGAATTGGCGGGTGGCTTTCTACGCCACCGGGGTCCTGGGCACCGACCACTACCCGCCATTTACCCTCGCGCACACCGACTATCCCGCCACCTTCGAAGTGGACTATCCCGAAAAGCTCTCCCACTGGCAAGTGCTCGTCAAGTCCTGGCTTCTCGCCCTTCCGCACGTGATTATTGTCGGATTACTCACCGGCAGCATCTGGAGATCCTCCACTGAGGGTGGGACAAACGGGATATCGCTGCTCGGCTTCCTCGTGTTCATCGCTGCCGTGATCCTGCTGTTCACCGGTGTCTACCGCTGGGGACTCTTCACCTTGATCATGGGAATCAACCGATGGGTCTATAGGACCATCACCTACGTTGCGCTGATGAGCGACACGTATCCGCCGTTTCGCTTGGACCAGGGGCCGCTCGAGCCGCCCCGAGCCCCGGAAATCCCAGACAGCGACTGAGACAGGCACTGGCAGTACCCGTTATAACAGGCACTCCCACGCGGAGGCAGGGACTGGTTTCCTTGAATCAGTCCCCCGTTGCACTAGCCAAAGGAACCCACGATGAAACTCGTACCGCCTACGCCCACGGCCAAAGCCCCGAAGGAAAGGTTCACAGGAGACGTCTACCTCAACTCACTCCACAACGGCGAGGCGCCCTCGCGTCTCGTCGCGGCACTGGTCCGCTTCACGCCAGGTGCCCGCACGAACTGGCATTCCCATCCCCTCGGCCAGACCCTGCACTGTACCGAGGGAGTCGGTCTTGTTGCCACACGGGACGGCAGCGTGGTCCTCATGCGCGCAGGAGACACCGTCCACACGCCGCCCGGCGAGGAACACTGGCATGGCGCAACGCAGGACAACATGATGTGCCACCTGGCCTTGGTGGAACACGACAACGGGGAGAGCGCCACATGGCTTGAACCCGTCAGCGACCAGGATTACGCATCCGCCCACGCCCCTGCCAAGCGTTGATGCGCGTCACGCTACGCAGCTTTTTGGCACCCGGCTTCGCCTCGGCCCCCGGAATCCCGGGCCGCAGCCGATGCGAGGCACCTTAAAACTTGCTCTGCGTGACGCCGAGAAGGCCAGCAGCAGACGTCGGGTTCCCGCCCCGCCGGTTTACGGCAAACTTGCAGCTTATACGCGGGTCCCGTACCGCGAACCGGTTCTATCCTGAGGGAATGGAGCAGAACACCGGGTCCGGGAATGGCGAGCGAACTGACTCCGGGGAAGGCCGCGAGGCTCGCTTCAGAATGAGCCGTCGCGGGTTCCTTTCGGGGGCAGGGATCGCGGGCGCGGGGGTGCTTGCCGGGCTGGGTATTGCCAAGGCAGGCGTGTTGCCCGGCGGAACGGTTTCAGTCACCGCGGCTACCCCGACGCCGGCAGCGTCGCCGTCGCCGAGCACCGCGGCTTCCGCACCCACGATCCGGAGCTTCGTCTCCACTTCTTTGACAGCTGCGCGCGTTGCCAGTTGGGCCACGGGGGCCACTGGGGCAGGCCTGCTTTTTGTCGGGCCGATGGGCCACGGCAGCAATGGCCTGATCATGGACAACCGGGGGGAGCCGGTATGGATGGAACCGACTGGTGCAGGCGTGACCGACCTTCGCGTGCAGGTCTTTGAGGGCCAGCCCGTCCTCACTTACTGGACTGGCATTGGAGCCGGTGGACACGGTGCCGGCAAGGGCATCGTCAAGGACGCCCGCTACCGCACCGTGGCCGAAGTCAATACCGGCAACGGCTTGCAGGCCGATCTCCATGAATTCACTATCACTTCGGCCGGGACGGCCTTAATGATTTCCTACCCGACCGTTCGGCATGACTTGACGTCGGTGGGCGGACCCGCCCAAGGTTACATGTTCGATTGCCATGTCCAGGAAATCGGCATCCGCTCCGGTGCGGTCCTCTTCGACTGGGTAGCCTCGGACCACATCGACATAAGCGAGTCCTATGTGCGCCCGTCCGATAGCTCGAAGGCCGACGGCTCAGACGCCACGAAAGCGTTCGATCCCTTCCATCTCAATTCCGTGGACGAGAGTGGCGATGCGCTCCTGGTTTCGTCCCGTCACACGCATACCGCGTACTTGGTAGGCCGTTCGGATGGGAAGATCCGTTGGCGCCTGGGCGGAAAACGGAGTGACTTTGCCATGACTCCGGAGTCTGTCTTCGCGTGGCAGCATGATGTTCGCCGGCGGCCCAACGGCATCATCAGCATGTTCGACAACCATTACAACCAAGGCAACACGGGGACGTCCCGCGGGCTCCTGCTCGCCGTCGACGAAAAGGCGCGCACCGCCGTCGTCAAACAGGAGTTCAGCAGGGGCGGCCACCGAGGCGACGCAGAAGGAAACCTGCAGTTCCTGGATAACGGACACTTCCTGGTGGGCTGGGGAGCGGACCCTGCGGCTACTGAATTCACTCCCGAAGGAAAGGCCGTGTATGAGGCTACCGGCCTGGGGGATGCTTCTTATCGCACGTACCGCTCCCCGTGGACAAGCCGGCCGGACACAGTCCCTGACCTCGTGGCGGTTCCGGGCAACGGGTCCACCATGCAGCTCTACACCAGCTGGAACGGTGCAACCGAGGTGGCCAGATGGAGGTTCCTCACCGGAACCGGCCCCGGGTCCATGTCCGAAGCAGTGACGGTTCCGCGTCGGGGCTTTGAAACGTCGACGGCGGTGGCTGCGGCGCCGAGGGCCGCCGTCGACGCTTTGGATAAGTCCGGCAACGTTTTGGCGACTTCCGCGGTCATCGCCACTGCGTGACTCCCGGCATTACCGACCGGCTACCGGTCCCGTGCGGCGGAGCTACGGCAGGATGTGGTGGTGCGCGGCCGCATCCAGGGCGTCGGCCTCTGCCTTAGCCAAGCGGGTCTCGGCGTCGACGTCGACACCCCGGGTCATCAGCCAATACAGCGCTGCGGAGACCGGAAGTCCGACAAACAGCGAGATATCGGCGCCGTCCATTGCCTGGGCTACGAACCCGACGAACAGCTTTCCGGCGGAGAAGAACGGAATCATCAGCACAAAGCCGACCAGGTAGGAGACGATGCCGGGCCAACCCCAGCGTCCGTAGATCCCGTCGGGCTTGAAGATCTCAGCGATGGCATAGTGGCCCTTGCGGACGATGAAGTAGTCGGTGAGGTTGACCGCCGTCCACGGAATGAAGAAGTACAGCACCAGCAGCAGGAAGTCGTTGAAATTGGCCAGGAAGTCGGCCGAGGCGAGGTTTGCCAAGACCACGGAAATCAGGGCGGTGATGGCGATCGTGATGATCCGGAGCCGCAGGGTCGGCCGGATCTGACGCACGCTGTCGATAGACGAAATCAAGGTCAGCGCACCCCCGTACATGTTCAGCGCGGTCACGGACAGCAAACCCAGGGCGGCGACGAACAAGGCGATCCCGCCGAATCCGCTGAAGAGCTGATCGGCGGTGGATTTGATTGAACCGATGGTTTCGAAGTTCTCTCCGGCCGCGGAACCAATGTACGCGCCCAGGAACATCACCCAAATACCGCCCAAGGCGCTGCCCCAGAACGTCCACCGAAAAGTGCCCCGTCCGCTGGCAGGCGGCAGGTAGCGGGAGTAGTCGGAGACGTAGATGGCCCACGAGATCTGATAGCCTGCCGCGACGCCCAGCTGGCCCAGGAACGGGACGAGATGGAAGTCGGCAAGGTTGTATGCCCCGGCAGGTATGGCCAGTTTGAAGGCCGCCACTGTGAGCAACGCCAGCATGACGATGGTCAGGTACGTCAGGTAGCGCTCGAAGGCGTGGATGAGGTCATAACCGAAGAGTGCGATGATCACGGCCACAAGGGTGACCACCCAGAGCCAGAGGTTTTGGGAGCCGAAGTTTACCGATTCCGAGATGGCCTGGCCGGCCAGGATCGTATTGAAGATGTTGAAGCCGGCGTACTGAAGATAGGCGAAGAGCCATACCAGCAGGGCGCCGATGTAGCCGAATTGCGGGCGGGACTGGATCATCTGCGGCAGGCCGAGTTGGGGACCCTGCGAGGAGTGCGCGGCCATGAACAGTGTGCCCAGGAGGACCCCGACGGCGATCGCGATCAGCGACCAGATCAGGTTGCCGCCGGTGGTGATACTGATCAACCCCACGGCAAGGGTGGCGATCTGGGCGTTGCTGATGAACCACAACGGTCCGATGTGTGAGACTTTGCCGTGCCGCTCGTCCAGCGGAACGTAGTCGATCGACCGGATCTCCAGCCCTCGGCCCGGTCCTTTATCGCTCGTTGTGCTCATGGTGGTTCTCCTTGGACGCGTCGGTGCATCTGGCTTTGGTCTAGCACAGAGTGGGCCTGCCCAAAAGGGATCCCGTGATGGGGAACTGGTTCCGCGTCACGCATAACATCTTTTTGGGGGTCTGCAGCCTGCCAAAGCCCGGATTTCCGGGGCCCTCGAGAGCCTGATCTGCCAAAAGCCTGCTGGGCGTGACGTGCGCCCCGTCGAGCTCCGTCCTAGCGCAGCCCGTTCAGCCGGGCCCGCGCCGCCTCTGCAGTCCGGCGTTCCCTCCCGGCCAGCCGGGCCGCCACTTTCCGGTTCCGCTCGGCCAGAGTGATTGCCCATTCCGTGGCGGCGAGCTCCTGCTGCAACGCGGCCAGCTTGTCCTTGGTGGCTTTGACCTCGACGGCGAGTTGCTCACCCCGGCGCACGGCCTCCGTCTTTTCGCGCTCTGCCTGGGCGAGGTCCATCTCGGCGTCGTCCGCCTGACGCTCAGCATCCACGAGGGCGGCGTGCGCCTTCTCGCGCTCCCGCTGCGCCGCTGCCCGCTCGCGCTGCGGCGCGCCGTCGTCGGGCTCTTCTGTGCTGGTAACCGCGACGGTAAGTGCACCCGGCACCGCCACCGCGCCGGCGAGGTCCACGGGTTCCAATCCATTCGTGGAGAGCGAGCGCACCAATCGTCCGCTGCGGAGCGCTGCGGCAGCGCCCGGATCCGTCATGGCGGCCCTCAACGTCGCCTCGACTTCGATCGCTGCGGCGCCACTGACCTTGACGCCCAGGCCTTCCGCCACCGCACGGGCCTGCTCGACGGCGGCGGCCAGCACGCGCGGGCGCTGCTGGCCCAGCGTCCGGAGACGGTCGTGGTCTTGCTGCTCCTGGGCCCTCCCCAGCGACGCCCCGAGCTCCAAGACACTCGCGAATTCCCTCGTGCCGTGGCGGACAAGCATATTGACCGCCCACGCCGCCGTCGAAGGCTTGGGCAGTTGGGCGATCTGTTTCGCCAGCTCGGCGTCCCCGGCGGACTTGGCTTCTTTGGCCCGGGCAGTGCGGGACGCCGTGAACGCCGAAGGAACCAGCGTGTAGAGTTCGACGGCGGTCGCAGCCAGGTCCATGGCTTGGAAGCCCGGCCTTAGCCAGCGGCGAGGAATTCAGCCAGCGCCTCAGCCATGACTCCGGGTTCCCAGCCGTGGTTCGCGCCTGGGATGGTGGCTTGGCGGGCACTCGGGATATTGGCCACGATGGAGCGGGCGGCTTCCGTCATGATCGGTAGGGTTTGCTCGCCAACGATCGCGAGGGTGGGCTGGGTGATGCCCGACCACAGCTCAGCACGTGGCGCGGACTGGGTCCATGCGAGTGATTCTGCGTCGGCCGAGAGGCTGGGACCCAACTCGAGCATGATGGGCCATCCTGGACTGTTCTTGGCGCCGGCCAGCCATTCCGGCGGCATGTCCTTCATGTAGTACTCGATGGTGCTCGCCTTGTCTCCGGCTGCGATCCGTTCCTGGAGCCCGGAGAAGAACTCTGCTCCGCCGGTGCCGAGCTCCTCGCTCAGGGGAGTTTCCCAGAGCGCCAGCTTCGTGACGGGTAGGCCTGCTGCTGCCGCGGCCAGGGAAATCGAGCCACCGGAGGAGCTCCCGAAGAGCGCAGCTTCGCCGCCGGCGATTTCGATGAGCGTGGCGAGATCGTCGATGTTGTCCTTCAGTGTCAATGACGGCGCCTCGGCGCTTTCCCCTCGGCCGCGCCTGTCATAGTTCAAAACGGTGAACCCTCTGCCCGCCAGGAGCTTGGCCATTTCCACCGTGTTGGAGTCGAAGCCCCTGAATTGCATTGCACCGCCAACAAGGATCACGGCAGGACCCTCGCCGTATTGGTCATACCCGATGCGGGTACCGTCTTTCGAGATCGCAAATTCGGACATCCCAGATCCTTCGATTGAGCAGACAGTAGGTTCCTAAACTCTGGTGCCCAACCCCCGGCGGGTCAAGGAAAAGGCCGTGACTGAGTTCTTAAGAGCTTCTTAAATGCCGTGCGCGAGAGTGGAAGCAAGCCCCGCAAGGGCCGCCACCCCCCGAACCGGAGAGTCCCATGCCGCCATATGCCAAGCAGAACGCCTCCACGGAAGGCCGGCCTTCCGCCGTCGTCCGTCACACTGTTGCCGCACGTCCCACTGTTGCGGCAGGCCGCGGCGTGCCGTTGCTTCCGCAGCCCAGATACTGGCTTCTGTGGGGCATTGCCCTCGCCGCGGCAGTCCTTGCCATCGGCTTCAGCGTCCAGTTGATAGGCGGCCTGACCACCAACGAGTTCGGCGTTGACCAGGAACTCAGCCGCCATCACGTGGCTGTGCTGACGGCGCTCGCCATGGCACTGAACTTTCTCTTCGCCCCCGTGGCAGGAGTGTGCATTGTCCTGGTGATCGGCTTGTACCTTTTCCTGGTGCGCAGGTCCTTGGTGCGGGCGTTCATGTTCGTGCTCTTCGCGTGTTCGGGGTGGGTGGCCAGCGAGGGATTCAAGCTCATCGTCGCCCGGCACCGGCCCAACCCTGCGCTGCTTTTCGATCCGCTCGCCCCGGAAACGGGTTCCAATAGCTTTCCCAGCGGACATACGGCCTTCGCCGTAGCGCTCGCCTTTGCACTGTACTTCCTGGTCCGGGGCACGCGATGGGGCCCCATCACCGCGTGGGCCGGTGCCGGCCTGGCCGTGATGGTTGCGTGGTCCCGGATCTATATCGGAGTCCATTACCCCAGCGATGTGGTGGCGTCCTTCCTGGCCACCAGCGCCGCGGTCATTGTCTTGGCCGGACTCTGGAACCGGTACGCACCGCGGGTCCTGGAGCGGCTGCCGCGCCGGACCGCTGCCGCATTGGACTCTCCAGGAGGAGCCTCTCCGGAAGCAGCCGCAACGCAAGCACACGGATCCTGAGGAGGACCCCATGCACGTACTTTCCGCCATGCCGGCTTTCCTTGATCCCACCACCCTTCTGCAGGGCCTGGGCCCCGCGGCGCTGGGGGTCGTGGCTTTGATCGTGTTTATCGAATCCGGGCTCCTCTTCCCTTTCCTGCCCGGTGATTCCTTGCTGTTCACTACCGGGCTCCTGCACCAGCAACTGCAGCTGGAACTGCCGGTGTTGATCGCGGTGGTATCGGCGGCAGCGATTGCTGGAGACCAGATTGGCTACATGCTGGGGCGCAAGTTTGGACGGCGCTGGTTCAAGGACGATGCCCGGGTCTTGAAGACCGCTCACCTGGACACGGCCGAGGAATTCTTCAAGCGCCGCGGCGGGCCCGCTATTGTCCTGGCCCGCTTCGTGCCCATCGTGCGGACCTTCGCTCCGCTGAGCGCAGGCATCGCCCGCTACGACCACAAGTCCTTCACCCTGTGGAACATCGCCGGCGCCATCATGTGGGGAACCTCCGTGACACTCCTCGGGTCCTGGTTGGGACACTTTGAGTTCGTCGCGAACAACATTGACGCCATTGCCGTGATCATGGTTTTGATCTCCGTTCTGCCCTGGGGAGTCGAATTCCTCAAGAAGCGCCGCAAGGTCACGGCAGGCGCCACGAACGGGCGGCCCGGGGAACAATAGACAGCATGACAACAGCTGAGCGGCCTTCCATCCTTCTGGTCGAAGACGACGCTACCTTGGGCCCGCTCATCACCGAACTCCTTGAGCAGGACTTCGATGTCCGCTTAGCTGCCAATGGGCGCGACGGGCTCCACCTCGCCTTGACCCATACGTGGGATGCGATGGTCATTGACCGTGGACTGCCCGTCATGGACGGCATTGCCGTGATCACGGCCCTTCGCGCCAAGGGAATCGTTACCCCCATCCTCATCCTCACGGCGCTCGGGGCCACCGAGGAGAAGATCCGTGGGCTCGACGCCGGTGCCAACGACTACATGGCCAAACCGTTTGATGCCTTGGAACTCGCCGCCCGCTTGCGCGCTCTCACCCGGAAGTATGCCCAGCCGAGCACCACCCTGGGAATCGGGGATTGGGAGCTCGACGCCGGTGCCCGCTCCATGCGCTCCGTGTATGGTTCCGTGGTCACATTGACGGCGAAGGAAGCCGGACTCTTGGAGATCCTGGCCAGCGCACCAGAACGGGTCTTCACCCGCGAAGACCTCATCAATGCCCTGTTCCACCCCACGGACCAGCCGGGCGTGATCGACACCTACGTCCACCACTTGCGCCGCAAGATCTCCAAGGCCGTGATCCGGACGGTCCACGGGCTCGGTTACCAGATCGGAGATCCCCATGACTGAGAACCCGGATCAGGCGACCCTCCGCAAAGCCTCCCTGAAGATCGCAGTGCGGATTAGTGCGGCATGCACGGTTTTGGTGTTGTGCCTTCTGGCGGCCGCTGCGATCTACCTTTTCAACCAGGCGCGGCAGCCAGCACTGCCAGGCCCGGGCGAAACCGGTTCCGTCTACGCGTATCTGGATACCAAGGACCTCCTGAAGGCCATGATCATTGCCGGCATTGCCGGGATCTTTCTGGCCGGTGCCATCGGCTGGCTGAGCGCGCGCAGTGCCATCCGGCCGTTGGGAGAGGCGCTCGCATTGCAGCGACGGTTCGTGCAGGACGCCAGCCACGAATTGCGCACGCCCTTGGCCATCCTGGACGCCCGCGTCCAGCTGGCCCAGCGCGATGCCGCCGCGGACTCAAAAACCGGGGAAGCATTGGCCCGCATCCGCAATGACACTGCGACCCTCACCGGCATCGTCAACGAATTGCTGGTGGCAGCCACCGGCTCGCCGCCGGATGCCGCCGCAGAGGCAAGCGATCTCGCCAAGGTTGCGGACGCCGTCGTCGAGAGCTTGCAACAACTTGCGGGAGAGAAGAACGTCCGCGTCACCCTGACGAAAAGGGACCGCCCGTTCGCCCGCATTGAGAGCAATGGCTTCCGGCGCGCCCTCCTTGCCCTGGCCGACAATGCGTTGGCGCACACCCCGTCCGGTGGCCACGTGGGGATCACGACGGCGGTGCTCGGCAACCGGGCGGTGGTCACCGTCGCGGATTCGGGGGCCGGTATCAAGGGAGTGGACCAGACCCGGATCTTTGACCGCTTCGTGAGGACCCACAGTCCGGAAGGCGCACCCGGCCAGCGCAGCTTCGGAATCGGCTTGGCACTCGTTCGTGAAATCGTCACCCGGGCGGGCGGCACAGTGGCAGTTGAGCGCAGCGGTCCGCGGGGAACCGTCATGAAGATCACCCTGCCGCTCGCCCCGAAGGATGCGGCTCCTCGCTAGGCATAGCTTACTTAGGCGGCCTGCAGTTCGGCGACGCAGGCAAACTTAAGGGCTTTGACGTGGTGTCGGAGCTTGCGTCGGTTGCGCCTGGAATGCGGTGCCGCGGTAACGGGAGGGTCTGTGCCCGGTGGCCCAGTTCTTGGAGGCTCAGTCCCTGGCAACGGCGGGGCTGTTGATTCGTAGTGGTGCCCGGTGGGGGTGCGGATTTCGATGACATGCCGTGTCCCTGAACGTATTTTTGCGGTCCCGGTTTGTGCTGTCCAGCCGGGGAGTTCTTTGGTGTGGTTGCAGGCTTCGCACAAGCCCGCCCCGTTGCTCAGGCTGGTGGGTCCTCCGCCGTGCCAGGGGACGACGTGGTCGAAGTGTCGGATCGGCGCGTCGCAGTAGGGTGTCCGGCAGGTGTCGTCGCGGGCCTGAATGAAGCGCCGCATGCCTAGTGGAAAGAGCCTCGCCCGGGAATCAACTGCGAGGAGCTCCCCGCTTCTGGGGGCGGTAAAGAGACGCCTGACCCAAACCTTCAAATCCTGGGCCTGGGCAAGTTGACCAGGTTCACTGACCGCGGGCTGGTCGGGTTCGGCGTGCTCGTTCCCGGCAAGCATTGTCCTGGCCCAGGCGGCGGGGACGATGCCGTAGCCGGGGAGCCGGGCCGGTTCGCTGTCGCCCTGGAAGAGGGTGCGGTCGGTCATGACGAGCTGGACTTCGACGCCGCAAATCCCGCCGGGGGTGCCGGTGGCGCGTTCGACGAGGGCGTCGGCCATGATCTGGCCCCGGCTGCGGGTCTCCCCGGCGGAGCGGAGGGTGTCGGCGTGCCGGCTCAGGGTCGCGTGCACGGCCACGCCTTGGGCGACGGGAAGCAGGGCGGTCAGGTAGGTCATGGTGTCCGGGGCCGGGCGCAGGCTGACGTGCCGTTCGGTGGCGGCCTGGCTGGCGCGCTGCGTGACGGAGCGCGGGTCCCGCCGGTAGGCCGCGGCGGTGATGGCCTTGTCTCCGGCGCCGTCGAAGATCCCCGTGTCGGCGGCGAGCTCTTCGTCCACGGCGCAGCGGTCTTCGGCGGTCAGGCATGCTGTTTCCTTCACGAGCAGGGTGGCGCGCCATTCGTTCAGCTGTCCGGTGTTGAGGGCGGCGAGGGTGTGCGGCATTTCGGTGACCAGGGCTTTCGCGAGTCCGAGGAGCCGGGATCCGCGGGCCGGGGACTCCCTCCGGGCCAAGGCTATTTGTGCTCCGACGCCGCGTCCCTGCCCGTCGGCAGGAACGCCCATGTCCTTCTCGGCGCTGCGCTGGGCGGCATCGAACGCGACAGCGATCCGGGCCTGGGCGCACGCGATCGCGGACTTTAGGTTTTCAAGGCCCCGCAACTGGTTTATCAGGTCGGCAAGCTCGGTGCCGACAGCTAGTTCGGTGCCGACGGTGCCTGGCCGGAGCGAGTTCACCGCGTCGATCAGATCCTGCACCCGAACCCGCGGGACAGCAAAATCCGGACCCGCGCCGCGGGAAGGCGCGCCCGAACCGATCAGCTGTGTTTCCCGGTTCCCGGCCATAACCAAAGCATCGCAAAGGGGTACGACATTATTAGCTCGAAGTACACCTGCCCGCCGAAAGAATCGGAAAATTGGCAGAAATCTTCTGGTCTCAGGCGACGCCATAAAAAACCCACCCTCACGGTACGTGATGTCGGCAGCGCCGCTCCGCGCCCGCGTCGGGATCTACGTGTTCCATGCCATGCAGCCGAACCGCGGCAGTCATGTGAACTGAGCTAGGGCAGCCGTGAAGCCCGGAGGCGGGTGGCGTCGCCGGCTTTGTCGGGGTCGAGCGGCACCGGGCTAATTAGCACAGCTGGGCCACGATGCAGGACGCCATCCGAGAGCGCTTGGCAGCGCACGCCGCCCCGTCCACGCATGGCGGCGTGCGCACCCGGAGCCAGGACTTGGTCCATCCAAGCGCAGGGGTGGGCAGGCCGCCCGCCCCGTAACCGCACCAGGCCGCCTCGCGATTCCAACTCGAATTCCTCGCCTAGCAGGGGAGCGAGGTGGGCTCCCCTGAGGACCACATTGCGGCGCGTGAGGAGCGGGTCAAAAGGCTCGGCACCCAACTCGGCGGCCATGGCTTCGAGGGACTCGATGGACATCAGCGTGACTGCGGCATCCATGTGTGCGGCCTTGCCGAAGAACCGGTCACCGACGATGCCCTTGCCGCTTACGACGGCGACCTGCTCGGCATCCGTGGTGGGCACCTCGGCTGCGCCATCACGGGCACGGCCGAAGTAGGCGTGGCCAGATGACACGAGCAGATGCAGGATCTCCACGTTGTACCTGTAGCTTGGCGTCATGCCATAAGGTTATGCCTGTCCCTGATCAGCAGCTCCGCGGCACTTAGCCCCAGCACCCAGTGAGCTGCCCGGCAAGGGTCCGACCTTGCTCGTAACCGGCCTGGGCCGCGGGCGGACGCAGCGACAGATCCATGGCATTGGCGCCGAACATGTGCTCGGAGTTGCTGGATACTGCGTTCATGGGTCTCACCTCCTGCCAATAGATCACGATCGCCACGACGCTCGGACGCCCGCGTTGTGGCGCGCCATCGTCGGCTAATGTCGCTTGCCTAGTCCTCCATCGGGAACGCCACGCCCTCGCCCACCACGCGGAGGCAGAGTTCCGTCCCGGGCTTGGTGATGGAAGCGTTCCAGTGGCGGATGGTGATGACTTCGCCGCCTCCCGGATTGGTCCGGGTGGCGCCTTCGGCAGCAATGCGCGGAGCAAGTTTGATCCGCACGGTGGTCTCTGGCCCGAAATAGTCGGTGTCAACCACCACGCCGCGGATGGGACCGTCCGGGGCAATCCGGATCTGTTCCGGGCGGAGCATCAATTGCACCAGGCCCTGGGCCGGGGGACGGCGTACGGGGATTCCGCCCAGCGAACATGTTGCCAGAGAGCCCTCCATCCACGCGTCCAGGATGACGGCGTCGCCGAGAAACTCTGCCGTGGCCCGGTCGGCCGGACGCGTGTACACCACGAACGGGTTGCCGATCTGCGCCAGCTTCCCGCCACGCATGATCGCTACCTGGTCTGCGAAGGAGAGGGCCTCGCCTTGGTCGTGCGTCACCAAGATGGTGGTGACGCCGGCTTCGTTCAGCACCCTCGCCACGGCGCGTCGAGTGGCCACACGGAGGCCGGCGTCGAGGGCGGAAAACGGTTCGTCCAGCAGCATGAGCTCCGGTTCGCGAGCCAGGGCACGGGCAAGCGCGACCCGCTGCTGCTGTCCTCCGGAGAGTTGGTGCGGGCGCCGCTTTGCCATGTCGGCGTCCAGCGACACCATCTCCAGCAGCTCCTGGACCCGGGCCTTCACGGCGCGACGGCCGCCGTCGAGCGCTGAGCTGTCCAGCCCGAAAGCGATGTTCTGTCCCACCGTGAGGTGCGGGAAGAGCGCACCGTCCTGCGCGACGTAGCCAACGTGGCGCCTGTGGGCCGGTACCCAAATGCCGTCCCCCGCCACCTTGCTGCCATTGAGGCTGATGGATCCGGTATCGGGGTGTTCAAAACCTGCGATCAGGCGCAGAAGGGTGGTCTTGCCGGATCCGGAAGGTCCTACGATGGCGGTGGTTCCGCCCTTGGCCACGGACAGGTTGACACCCTTCAGCACTTCCTGGGGGCCGAAATTCTTGGTTACTTCGGAGATGTCCAGGTGCGTGTTGGTAGTAGGCGCCACCGAAGCCGCGACACGGGGGGCCGGGAGTCTTGAGGGGGATTGTTCGGTCACTGTCCGGCTACTTTCTTGGACTGCTGGAAAAGCAGGTACGTCATGGGGGCAGACAAGAGGATCATGAGCAAGGCGTAGGGTGCCGCTCCCGCGTAATCGATCTCGCTGCTCTTGCTCCAGAATTCAGTGGCCAAGGTGTGCGTGCCGTTGGGGGATAGCAGCAGGGTCGCCGTCAGTTCATTGACGATGGCGAGGAAGACCAGTGCGGCTCCGCCGGCAGCGGCCGGAGCCGTGAGGCGCAGGGTTACCTTGAGGAAGGACACGAGGGGTGCCTTGCCGAGCGACTGTGCCGCTTCGTCGAGTTCCTTGGGGGCCTGGGCCAAGCCGGAGCGGATGTTGACCAGGGCCCGTGGCAGGAACAGCAGCACATAGGCAGCAATCAGGACCCCGGAAGTTTGGTAAACGCCCGGGACCATCCGGATGCTCACGGTCACGAAGGCCAGGCCCACCACGATTCCAGGCAGGGAACTGGTGATGTAGTTGGAGAGTTCCAGCATCTTGCTGAACCAGCTGGGGTGCCGCACGGCCAGATACGCCATCGGGAAGCCGACGACGATTGTCGCCGCGGCGCCTACGGTGCCATAGGCGAGGGTCTGGAGGAGCGCCGGAAGGAACTCGTCGGCCGCCCAGACCCCGGCGCCTCCCGCCACTACCCAGCGCAGGACAAACCAGACCGGCAAGCCGAAAGCCAAGACGGTGAGGGCCAGCAGGGCGAGCTGGGAGGGAAGCTGGAAGTGGCGCAGCGGGAGCCTGATCGACCTGGCCTGGGCGCCTGAACCGATCCGGGCGTAGCGGGCGGTGCCGCGGCTCCTGACTTCCACCAGGAGCAGGATGAGGCAGAAGAACACCAGGACGCTTGCCAACATATTGCCGGCGGTGCCGTTGAACGTGGACTGGAACTGGGTCATGATCGCCGTGGTGAACGTGTCGAACCGGATCATCGCGAACGCCCCGTATTCGGCCAGCAAGTGCAGGGACACCAAGAGCCCCCCGCCTGTCATCGCGATCCGGAGTTGCGGCAGGACAACGCGGAAGAAGACGGCCCACGGACCCAATCCAAGGGATGCCGCGGACTGTTCAATGGCGGGGTCGAGACGCCCCAGCGTTGCCGCAGCAGGAATGTAGACAAGCGGGAAGTAGGACAGCGTGGCTATCAGCACGCCGGACCAGATGCCCTCAAGGGAGGGGACTGCGGACACCCACGCGTAACTGTTGACGAACGCCGGGATGGCAAGCGGGGCAGCCAAGGCCACGGCCCACCAGCGGTGGCCCCGCAGCCTGGTGCGTTCGACGAGCCATGCGCCGCCAACTCCCAACACCAGGCATATGGGCACCGTGAAGACCACGAGCATGACGGTGTTCAGGAGTAGCTCGCCGACCCGCGGCCTGACGATGAGCGCGACGGCGGTGTCCCAACCGGTCGCTGCCGTCATGTAAGCGACGTAGGCCAGCGGGATGAGCGAAAACAGGGCGATCAGCACCGCGAGGATGGATATTGCAGAAACGCCGAAAGGCGGGCGGGGGCGCTTGCCCCTACCCGCCGTCGTCGTGCTCTCCGAAGCCTCCGGAATATCCGGAGAAATGGGAGCCGTTAGATCAGTGGTCACAGAATTACAGCAGTCCTGCCTTGGTCATCAGGTCGGTGACCTTTGAGGAGTTCAATTTTGCCGGATCCACGGCGGGAGCCTGCAGATCCTTGATGGGAACGAGTTTAGCGTTCGAGTCCACGTTGGAAGCGATCGCGTACTCGAAGGAGGTTCCGTTCTTGAGGACTTCCTGGCCCTGTGTGCCGGTGATGAACTTGAGGAAGGCCTGCGCGGCCGCGGCGTTCTTGGAGGATTTCAGCACGCCGCCCCCGGAAACGGACAGGAAGGCGCCCGGGTCCTGGTTCTTGAAGAAGTACGGGGTGACCTTGTTGGAGTTCTCGCCGGTCTTAGCCTGGTCGCCGTAGTAGTAATAGTGGTAGATCAGCGCGGCGTCGACCTCGCCTGCGTTGACTGCCTTCATGGCGGTGCTGTTGCCTTTGTACGCCTTGGAGTTGTCCTTCATGCCCTTGAGCCATTCGGTGGTGGCTGCCTCACCCTTTTGTTCGAGGAGGGCGGCAACAATGGCTTGGAAGTCGGCGCCGGACGGCGAAGCTGCCCAGCGACCCTTCCACTCCGGCTTGGCCAGATCCAGCATGGACTTGGGCAGCTTGTCGTCGCCGATCTTGGTCTTGTCATAAACCAGGACAGTGGAGCGGGCGGCGATGCCGGTCCACTTGTTGGTGGAGGGACGGTATTCTGCCGGGACCTGGGCCACGGTGGCCTTGTCGATGTCGGCGAAGAGGCCGGCGTTCTCAACCTGGGCCATGGCGGGGGAGTTCTCCGTGAGGAAGACGTCGGCCGGGGATGCCGCGCCTTCCTGGATGATCTGGTTGGAGAGCTCGCTGTCTGAACCTTGGCGGATGGTGACCTTGACGCCGGTCTCCTTGGTGAACGCATCCACCCATTCCTTGGTCAGGGTGTCGTGCTGGGCGTTGTAGACGGTGATTTCGCCAGCCACCTTGGTGGCAGCGTCGGCGGAAGCGGTGCCGGTGGTTGCGGGGGAGGCTGTGCCGTCGCCGCAAGCGGCCAAGCTCAGGGCAGCTGTGGCGGCGAGTGCGATGCCGGCCAGCGCATGTGCGCGAATCTTCATGAGGCTACTTTCTGCGAGCAAATCCAAGGGAGCCCGGGGGAAGGAAGTGCGGGCTCACAGCTTGAAACTTTAGGTTAGCCATACCTAAATTTCCATCCAGAAAGCGTGATCGTGACACGAATCACATACATTACGTAAGATTTACATGACCTAATTGCTTACTCGGGTTCTGATAGGCCGAGGCTCAATTGCTTGGCGTGGAAATCGAAATGCCTCGTGGCGTAGCTATAGATGTCCGAGAGTGCCATATCGGCGGTGAACAAAGGGTCCCATCGCGTGGGGAAGGGTACGGACCTGGCCAGGGAAGCCGGGCTTTCGTGTTGGAGCCGACGGGTAAGGGCCGCGACCGTCTTTTCGAGCTTCCGGCTCATCCGGTGCCGGTTGTAGACCATCGCGGCGGCCCGCGATCCCCAGTAGTTAACGACGTCGAACGGGCCGGTGGCCGTGTCTAGTCCGGCGGCGAAAGCCCTCCTCCACGATGGGGGCAGGCTGCTGATCACCCGAACCAAAGGGAGCAGGGTCCGGACGATCATGTATCCGAAGACCATGTGGAAAAGCAGTTCCTCGTTGGTCCAGCGGGTCCCATTGCTCTTGCGCTGCAGATCCGAGGTGGTGGCATTCTCCAGCCAACCCTTCAGCTCCCGCATAGCACGGCTGTAGTCGGTCACGGTCTGCTCCTGGAACGGTTCCATGGTCTCCTCGGGCGCCTACTTCTCCACGAGTTCAGCGTAGAGCTTTTGGACACGGGCCTGGATGTCGTCCCGGACCAGACGCATGCGTTCCAGGCCTTCGATTCCGCGCGTAGATGGCTCGTCGGTCTCCCAGGTTTCAAAGCGGGCCGTGCCGTGGTGTTCGAGCTTGGCTTCGGTGCCCAGGACAACAACGACGTCGACGGCCTCGAGCACCTCGTCTGTGACAGGTTTGGGGTGCTCGCCCGTGATGTCGATGCCGAGCTCGTTGAGGGACTCCACGGACTCCGGGTTCAACCCTTTTCCGGGCGTGGTTCCGGCGGAGTAGATCGCGACTGCCTCTCCGGCCAGATCCCGCATAAGCCCGGCGGCGAGCTGGGACTTGCCGCCGTTCTTGCTGCAGACGAAAAGGACGCTGGGTACCTTGCTGATTTCAGTCATGCCTACGATTCTTCCTCCTGTTTGGACGTTCCCAGCGCACGGCGGCGGGTGGGGGTCAGAGTCCGCCGTTGCGTCCGTGCGAAAGCCCGGTGCGTCCGTGCGAAAGCCCGGTGGGGAAGCCGATGAGGACCGGTTCGGGTGCTGCGCAGCAGCCGGTGTCCTCCGATGCTGCCGTGCCCGGGGAAGGAATGTCGCAGCTGGTGCCGCCGTCCGTGGAGCAGACTCCGGTTTCGGGCAGTTCCAGGTGGACGGTGTCGGCTGCGGCCTGGTCACCGGCCAAGGCTGCGGCGACGGAACGGACTTGTTCGTAGCCCGTGGCCAGCAGGAAGGTCGGGGCCCGGCCGTAGGACTTCATGCCCACGATGTAGAAGTCTTTCTCCGGGTGGGCCAGCAGCTTGGCCCCATGAGGCGGGACGGTGCCACAGGAGTGGAACTCGGGGTCGATCAGCGGGCCCAGCTCAACGGGGGCCTCGACGGCGGGGTCCAGGTTGAGGCGGAGTTCGCGCAGGATCTCCAGCTCGGGGCGAAAACCGGTGCAGGGAACGATGATGTCGGCTTCCACGCTGCGCCCGTCGACGGCCTCAACGCTCACGTGGGTGTCGAGGGTGTTCAGGGCGCCGATGTTGTAACCGGTGTGCAGTTCGATGGTTCCGGCGTTGACCAGGCGGCGGAGCCGGGATCCGAGCTGCCCGCGGGCGGGCAGGCCATCGGCGTCGCCGCCGCCATAGACCTTTTCCGCCGATGCTCCTCGGATGGCCCACAGGATCCTGGTTCCGGGTGCATCCTTGGCCAGGTCCGTGAGGTTGATCAGGGTGTTCGCCGCAGAGTGGCCCGCTCCGACCACCAGGACCCGGCGGCCGGCAAACGCTGCGCGGTCCCGTCCGGCGACATCGGGAAGGGGCGACGAGATCCGGCCAGCGGCAGCGTTCTCGCCGATGGCCGGCAGGCCCGAGGTGCCAAGCGGGTTGCGGGTGGACCACGTGCCGGAGGCATCGATCACGGCTGCCACGGCATGGTCCCGTACTTCCCCGCCTCCGTGGTGGACCCGGACGGTGAAAGGGGTGGTGTCGCGGTCGCGGACATGTGTCTTGTCCAAGCCCGCGCGGGTGACCGCCACAACGCGGGCTCCCGTCCGCAGACGGGAAGCGAGAGCGGGGAGCGCGGCCAAAGGGGCCAGATACTGCTCGACGAGTTCTCCGCCATAGGGCAGCGCGGTCAGGCGCGGGGTCTCCCAACCGGAAGCCTCGAGCAGGCGGACGGCCGCGGCGTCGAGGTTGAATCGCCACGGGGAGAACAGGCGGATGTGGCGCCACTGCTCGATCGCCGCACCCGCGGTGGGGCCCGCTTCGAAGATCACCGGTTCCAGTCCGCGCTCCAAGAGGTGGGCCGCGGCGGCCAGGCCTATCGGTCCGGCGCCGATCACGGCAACGGGAAGTTTCTTTGTCGAATCCATGATGTCCTCTGTTTCATCCGTAGCTGTGCGGCTCAAGGGAGGTGTCTGGTCATGGCCTTACGTGGCGGCGGGGGTGAGGGAATCGATCAGGCCCTCAATGCGTGACTTGATCTCGTCCCGGATGGGACGCACGGCTTCTATTCCCTGGCCGGCAGGGTCCTCGAGGACCCAATCTTCGTAGCGTTTGCCTGGGAAATAGGGGCACTCGTCGCCGCAGCCCATGGTGATGACGACGTCGGATTCTTTCACGGCCTCGGTGGTGAGGACCTTGGGAATTTCGGCGGACATGTCGATGCCAAGCTCGGCCATGGCTTCGACGGCGGCAGGGTTGACTTGGTCCGCGGGCTGGGACCCGGCGGAGCGGACGTCGATCCGTCCTTGGGCCAGGGTGGTGAGGAATGTTGCGGCCATCTGGGAACGGCCTGCGTTGTGCACGCAGACGAAGAGGACGGACGGTTTCTTGGCGGGTTCAGTGCTCATGAGAGGACCTTTCGATCAGCCGCGTCTGCGGCCAAGGCAGGAACGGCTGGGTAGAGGGCGCGGATCAGGAAGAACCCGGCGGCGCCGCCCAGCAGCTGGGCAAGGATGAATGCCGGAGCCGAGGCGGGGGCGATGCCGGCGACGGTGTCGGTGATGGTCCGGGCCACCGTCACAGCGGGGTTGGCGAAACTAGTGGAGCTGGTGAACCAGTAGGCGGCCGTGATGTAGCCACCGACGGCGAATGCCACCCGCTCAGTCCGGCCGGAGCGAAGCGTGCCGAAGACGATCAACAGCAGTCCTGCGGTCGCGACGATCTCGCCAAGCCACAGCCCTGTTCCGGCGCGTTCGTGCGAGGACAGGGCCACGGCGTCGAGGCCGAACATGAGGTTGGCGAGTATTGCGCCGGCCAGGCCCCCGGCGAACTGGGCGGCGATCATTCCCATGGCGGTGCGCGTATCCACCATGCCCAAGGCCCGCTCGACCAGAGTGACTATCGGATTGAAGGATGCCGAGACCGGCTGCAGGGCCAGGATCAGCGCCACCAGTGCGGCGCCCGTGGCGATGCTGCTCTGCAGGAGCTGCAGTCCGACGTCGTTCGGGGACAGCCGCGAGGCCATGACGCCGGACCCGACCGCGGCCATGACCAGAAAGGCGGTGCCGACGAACTCCGCGACGGCCCGCCGCTGGAGAACGCTCACAAGCTCTTTCCCCCGATGAGTGCGGCAAGGTTCTCCAATGCATCGGTGCGCGCACGGTAGTAGACCCACACGCCGCGCTTTTCCCGATCCAGCAGACCTGCCTCGTGCAGGACCTTCAGGTGGTGGCTGATGGTCGGCTGCGAAAGCTCAAAGGCGTCGTTGAGGTCGCACACGCAGGCTTCGCCGCCGTCGTGCGACGCTACCAAGGACATCAGCCGCAACCGCACCGGATCGCCCAACGCCTTCAGCAGGGGCACGATCCCGTCCGCTTCCGATTCCGACAACGGCACCCTCGAAAGGGGCGAACAACACGCAACCGCTTGGACGGGCGTTAACTCCAAAGACATAGACACCTGTATATATTTACACTTGTCGATATTAACCGCAAGGCCAAGTGTCTTGCGGCAGTCGCTAAGCTGGCTCCATGCCCGGTTTCGCCGAATTCCTGCCGACTTTCCTTGGCGTCGGCATCCTGATGGCAGCCACGTTGACGCTGCTCTTGGCGTTCAAGACCCCGCACCCCTTCGCACCTGCCCTGGCTATCCTCCGCGGAGCCGTCCAGCTCGCCGCCATCAGTTTCATTCTCGGGGGAGTGATCTCCAGCCCGCTATGGGTCGCCGTCGCACTTCTCGTCATGTTTGCAGTGGCCGCGATGGTTGCCACCCGCCGCATCGGCTGGAGCATGCCCCACTTGGGCCTCGTCAGCGGCTCGATGGCCGCCGGCATCGCAATAACCCTCGCCGTCATTTTCGCTACGGGGGCCATCGCGTTCACTCCCCGCTACGCGCTCGCGATCGGCGGGATCGTGATCGGCAACGGAATGACCATAGCTGTCCTTGCCGGCAGGCGTTTCAAAGAGTCGGTGGACGAGCATTGGGAGGAGGTGGAAGGCTGGCTCGCGCTCGGTGCGACTCCACGCCAGGCAACACTCGATCTCGCCCGGCGCACGGTCTATTCGGCGCTCATCCCCTCCACCGATCAAACCAAGACGACGGGACTTGTCACCTTGCCGGGGGCGTTCGTCGGTGCCATCTTCGGCGGTGTCTCTCCGCTCGAAGCGGGACGCTTCCAGATCGTGGTGCTCGCGGCGATCATGGCGGCCGGTTCCATGACGGCCATCATGATCATCGGAATTCTCGCTCCCGTGCGCGTGCGGCCGGCGCCCCTGAAATAGCGGCCGGAGAGACGCAGATCTGCCGCAAGCTAACGCGCGCAACAAGCTCCGTGGCCCGTAAGCTCCGTGGAAAAGCCCAGCGGGCCGAGGTACGCTCGTGGCATGACCCCGGAGGACCTTGCCAGGCTCACCGACTTGCGGCGGGCCCGTGACCTGATCGACCGCGAGTACGCAAAACCCCTCGACGTACCCACCATGGCGAGCCATGCCTTTATGTCGCCGGCACATTTCTCGCGGCAGTTCCGGGCCGCTTATGGGGAGACTCCCTACAACTACCTCATGACCCGCCGGATTGAGCGCGCGATGGCGCTCCTCCGCGGCGGAATGAGCGTGACCGACGCGTGCATGGAGGTCGGCTGTACCTCACTTGGCTCCTTCAGTTCGCGTTTCACCGAACTGGTGGGAGTGACCCCCAGTATCTACCGTTCCCGGGAGCACCTCGCCGTGGCCGCCATGCCCGCTTGCGTCGCGAAGATCCGCACGAGGCCCCGCCGCAACGAGCAAGCCGCCCGGAAAGAAGCGAGCAGGATTCAAGAAGCGCTCGCCGTGGCCGCGGACTAACGTCATTGCCATGACTATTTCACTGCAGTACTCACACATCACTGTCAACGACCCGGACGAAGCACTCACCTTCTATCGGGACGCTCTCGGCCTCGAGGTGCTCAACGACGTCGCCCAGGGCGGCTTTCGGTGGGTGACGCTCGGCAGCACGGATCAGCCGGGGGTTGAAATCGTTCTTTCCGAACCGCATGCGGGCCGCTCCAAGGCCGACGGCGATTCCCTCCAGGAGCTTGTCACCAAGGGCGTCCTGGGGCCGATCGTCTTCCGCTCCGACGACGTCGATACCCTCTTTGAAAAGGTCCGGGCGTCCGGCGCTGAGGTCATGCAGGAGCCCATCGACCAGCCGTGGGGTCCCCGCGACTGCGCCTTCCGTGATCCTTCGGGCAACATGGTGCGGATCTCGCAGGCGTAGGCGACCCGAACACCGCTCAGCGCGCGGTCGGCACGCGGCGAAGTACGACGGCGGCAAGGAGTGCCGCTCCCGCCATCAGTACCAGCCCGATCGCCGCTGTGATGTGGACGCCCGATTCAAAGGCGGCCCGCGCGGCGGCGGTCAGGGTCCCTGCCAGCGGCTGCGGCAGGGCGGCTGCGGTGTCCATGGCTCCTGCGAGCGTCTCCCGGGAACGTTCCGCGGCATGCCCGGACAATTCGACGGGAAGCAGCAGGTGGTGCTGATAGGACGCCGTCAGTATGGAGCCGAGTACGGCTGTGCCCAGTAGCGAGCCGAGTTCGTATCCTGTCTCGGAGATCGCCGATGCCGCTCCGGCCTTGTCGGCGGGAACAGCACCCAGGATGAGGTCATTGGAAATGGTCTCCGCCGAGCCAACCCCCAAGGCGAGCAGGAGGAGTGCCGTAAGGAGGTACCCGGGCCCCTGGCCGTGGTTGGCCACGGCAGCCACGAGGTATCCCGCGGCACTGAGGGTGAGTCCGGCCGCCACGACCACTCCCGGACGGATCCGCTTGACCAGCGGAACAACCGCCAGGCCCGCCACGATGGTGGCCAGCAGCGCCGGAAGCATCGCGATTCCAGCCTGCATGGGGGACTGGCCTTCGACGAGCTGCAGATGCTGTGCGAAGAAGTAGATGAAGCCGGTCATGGAGAACAGGGACAGGACGTTGGCGGTGATCGCCGTGCTGAACACCTTGTTCCGGAAAAGCTTCACGTCCAGCATGGGAGAAGCCAAAGAGCGCTGCCTGCGGACAAAGCCGATTCCCATGGCCACGCCGAATGCCATGTAGGCCGCAGGTCCCGGCCCGAATCCGTGCATTGCGAACTCTTTGACGCCATAGACCACGGGCGCCATGGTCAGGACCGATAGCACAATGCTGGCGATGTCCGGCTTGCCCGGATTGTGATCCTTGGACTCGGGGATGAAGACGGGGCCGAAGGCGAGCAGGGGCAGTAGCAGGGGCACGGCTACCAGGAAGACGGCTCCCCACCAGAAGTGCTCCACGAGCCAGCCGCCGAAGATAGGCCCGAGCGCTGCTCCGCCGGAGAATCCCGCGGCCCATATCGCGACGGCAAGACGGCGGCGGTTAGGGTCCGGAAAGATGTTGCGGATCAGGGACAGCGTGGATGGCATGAGCATGGCCCCGAAGATCCCCATGCCGGCGCGTCCAGCGATCAGCCATTCGGCCGACGGTGCGAAGGCGGTGGCTGCGGAAACGGCCGCGAAGCCAGTGCTGCCGATCATCAGCAATCGGCGGCGACCGATCCGGTCTCCCAGGTTGCCCATGGACACGAGTAACGCAGCCAGCACCAGCGCATAGACGTCGACGATCCACAGCAACTGCACGCCGCCGACCTCCAGTGTCCGTGCGATTGCCGGCAGGGCAAACGTGAGCGCGGTATTGTCCACAGCCACCAGCAGCACGGGGAACATCAGGAGTGTCAAGGCAGCCCAATCGCGCCACGGGGCGGACTGGGTCGAGGCGATGCGTGGGTGCTGGGTTGTGGACGGGCTGAACATGAACGTTACTATACCGTCTGGACGGTATAGTTTCAATTTACTGTATCCAACTGAGGGATGATGGACACCATGCCGCGAAAACCTATTGCCCGGGACGCTGTCCTGGATGCCTTTGAAGCACTGTTGATCGAGGTGGGGGAACGGGCTGCCACCCTGGACGCGGTCGCCAAACGCGCAGGAGTCTCCAAGGGCGGCTTGCTCTACCATTTCCCCAACAAGGAAGCCATGATCGGCTCCTTGCTGGAACGCATGGACAGGCTGGCGGCCCAGGATATCGAGGCAATGAAAGCAGCTCCCGAAGGTGCGGCCGCGTTCTTCATCAAGTCCTCCCTTTGGGCGGACACCCCCCTGGACCGGGTGTTTGTGGCAGCTACGCGGCTCGCGGAGGTGGCGCATCAAGAAACCCGCAGGCGCTTCGCCGGGATCCAGCAACAATGGCTGGATGTGCTCGCCGAGGAAGTAGGCCCCGAGATGGCCAAGGCAGTCCGATATATGGGTGATGGGCTCTACTTCAACGCGATGCTTGAAGGTGGCGCCGGCGATACGGAAGTCAAGGCCAGCGCGAGGAATGCCGACGTCGGTGCGCTGCTGGCCGCCGTCGAACGCCTCCGAAACTAAGCGCCGGCCGAACTAGCTCGCAATTAACGTCGTTTTGAGCCCTCAAAGCGACAACAAATGCCAGTCAGTTGGGAAAGCCGGGCGACGCCGGTGACTTTATTTGCGGACACGGGCAGTCCATAGGACAATTGGTAGTTGTGGCAGCCGTCACCGGCAGCCACAGTAGACCCACACAACTGAATACGCCTTTGATCTGCGGCGGGAGAGTCCTGCAGGCATGTGATGCAGGCGCCGTAGGAGCAAATCCTCCCCAGGAATCTCTCAGGCCCACGCACCGCCGCGGCAAGGCAACTCTGGAAAGCAGCACGCTGTCCACCGGTGTCCGTGACACCCGACGGCGCTGTGCTCACCGACGGTGCAAGCGAAGCAGTGCGAAAGCACGTATTTGCGGAAACTCTCAGGTCCAATACAGAGCGGGGAGGAACCCGATTAGCTGTGGCGTACCCACGCCGCCTTAGTAATGGAGTTCCTTCGTGACGGTTAGTTCAACCTCCACCACATTCGTTGACCGGCATATCGGCGCCCGGCGCCAGGCCGACATTGACGTCATGCTCAAGTCTGTTGGATACCACAGTGTCGATTCGCTCGTTGACACCGCGGTTCCCAACGACATCCGCCAGGACGTTGCGTTGACGCTCCAGGCCGCCCTCAGCGAGGTCGAAGTCCTCGCTGAACTGCGCAAGCTGGCGGCTAAGAACAAGACGGCCGTGCAGATGATCGGCCAGGGCTACTACGACACCGTCACTCCGCCGGTGATCCGCCGGAACGTCCTCGAATCCCCAGCGTGGTACACCGCTTACACGCCCTACCAGCCGGAGATTTCCCAGGGCCGCCTCGAAGCGCTGCTGAACTTCCAGACCATGGTCCAGGACCTCGTGGGCCTGCCCATCGCCAACGCCTCCCTGCTCGATGAAGCCACGGCCGTTGCCGAAGCCGTCCTGATGATGCGCCGCGCCAACAAGAACAAGAGTGCGGCCGCAGGCAGTGGAGGCGGCAAGACCGTCCTCGACGCCGACTGCCTCCCGCAGACCATCGCCATCGTCAAGGGCCGCGCCGAGGCGCTGGGCTTCGAGGTCGAGATCGCCGATCTGTCCCAAGGCCTGCCCGACGGCGACATCAACGGTATCGTCCTCCAGCAGCCGGGCGTTTCCGGCCGCGTGTTCGATCACTCCGCCGTGATCGCCGCCGCCAAGGAACGCGGCGCACTCGTCACCGTTGCCGCGGACCTTCTGGCCCTGACCCTGATCACGCCTCCGGGCGAGCAGGGCGCCGACATCGCCGTCGGCTCCACGCAGCGCTTCGGCGTTCCGCTGTTCTTCGGTGGCCCCCACGCCGCCTACATGGCCGTCCAGAAGGGCCTCGAGCGCTCGATGCCGGGCCGCTTGGTGGGAGTTTCCAAGGACGACGCCGGGACTCCCGCCTACCGCCTGGCGCTGCAGACCCGCGAGCAGCACATCCGCCGCGAGAAGGCCACGTCCAACATCTGCACCGCGCAGGCTCTGTTGGCCATCGTCTCCTCGATGTACGCCGTTTACCACGGCCCGGACGGCCTGAAGGCGATCGCCGAAACCGCCCACAACCACGCTCGGACCTTGGCCGCGTCCTTGAAGGCCGCCGGCCTTGAGGTTTTGCACGGCAGCTTCTTCGACACCGTCACGGTCCGGGTCCCGGGCAAGGCTGCCGAGATCGTCGCTTCTGCCGAAGCGAAGGGGATCAACCTGCGCGGTATCGACGCCGACACGGTCGGCGTCTCCGTTGATGAAACCACAACGACCGCGGTTGTCGCCGACGTTGTCGCCGCGTTTGGTGCCACTGTGTCCGGTGAAAGCCAGGGTTTCGCCCTCGAGGCCGCCGTCGAACGTACTTCCGAGTACCTGCAGCACCCGGTGTTCAACACCCACCGCTCCGAAACCCAGCTGCTGCGCTACATCCGCAAGCTCTCGGACCGCGACCTCGCTCTGGACCGCACCATGATCCCGTTGGGTTCGTGCACCATGAAGCTGAACGCCACTGCCGAGATGGAAGCCATCTCCTGGCCGGAGTTCGCCTCGATCCACCCGTTTGCTCCGGACTCCCAGACCGAAGGCTGGCGTGAGCTGATCGCCGACCTCGAGTCCCAGCTGACCGAGATCACCGGCTACGACCAAGTCTCCATCCAGCCCAACGCCGGTTCCCAAGGCGAACTCGCGGGCCTTCTGGCGATTCGCGGCTACCACCGCTCCCGCGGCGATGACCAGCGCAACGTCTGCCTCATCCCGGCCTCGGCCCACGGCACCAACGCGGCTTCCGCAGTGCTGGCCGGCATGAAGGTGGTGGTGGTGGCAACCGCTGCTGACGGCACGATCGACCATGCGGACCTGCAGGCCAAGATCGAGGCCCACAAGGATGTCCTCTCGGCCATCATGATCACCTACCCGTCCACCCACGGCGTGTACGACGCCGACGTGCGCGAGGTCTGCGACTCCGTGCACGCGGCCGGCGGCCAGGTGTACATCGACGGCGCCAACCTGAACGCCCTGGTGGGCCTGGCCCAGCCCGGCAAGTTCGGCGGCGACGTATCCCACCTGAACCTGCACAAGACGTTCTGCATCCCCCACGGCGGCGGCGGACCGGGCGTTGGCCCGGTCGCGGCCAAGGCACACCTGGCGCCGTTCATGCCCGGTAACGCAGCGGTTTGGGCCGAGGGCAACGGCGTCCCGATCTCGGCTTCCCGCTTCGGTTCGGCCGGTGTCCTGCCGATCTCTTGGGCGTACGTGAAGCTCATGGGCGGCGAAGGCCTCACTGAGGCCACCAAGTCCGCGCTGCTTGCCGCGAACTACATCGCCTCGCGCCTCAACGAGTACTTCCCCGTTCTCTACACGGGTGAAGGCGGACTCGTGGCCCACGAGTGCATCCTGGACCTGCGTGAACTGACGGCCAAGACCGGGGTCACCGCGGAAGACGTGGCCAAGCGCCTCATCGATTACGGTTTCCATGCCCCCACCCTGGCGTTCCCGGTGGCAGGCACCCTCATGGTGGAGCCCACCGAGTCCGAGGACCTCGGCGAGATCGACCGCTTCATCGAGGCCATGATTGCCATCCGTAAGGAAATCGACCAGGTTGCCCATGGGGACTTCACGGTGGAAAACAGCCCGCTGCGCCACGCGCCGCACACCGCGGCCGCCGTCGTGAGCTCTGACTGGAACCGCGAATACTCGCGTGAGCAGGCCGTGTTCCCGGTCCACCACCTCAAGCAGGACAAGTATTTCCCGCCCGTGGGCCGCATTGACGGCGCCGCAGGCGACCGTCACCTGATCTGCTCCTGCCCTCCCCTTTCCGAGTTTGAAGACTAAGGATTTCGTGATGACTGAGAACTACACTGCGCTCTACGAAGAGCACAAGAAGCTCGGCGCTTCCTTCACCGATTTCGGTGGCTGGCAAATGCCCCTGAAGTACTCCTCCGAGCTGGCAGAGCACCACGCCGTCCGCCAGTCCGCCGGGTTGTTCGACCTGTCCCACATGGGCGAAGTCTGGGTCACGGGCCCCGAAGCCGCCGCGTTCCTGGACTACGCCTTGGTGGGCAAGATCTCCGCCATGTCAGTGGGCAAGGCCAAGTACTCGCTGATCTGCCAGGAAGACGGCGGCATCATCGACGACCTCATCACCTACCGCCGCGGGGAGACTAAGTTCCTGGTGGTTCCGAACGCCGGGAACGCCCCTGTGGTTGCCGCAGCCCTCGCCGAACGGGCCACCAACTTCGACGTCGTCGTCGAGGACGCCTCCGCGGCAACCTCGCTGATCGCCGTCCAGGGCCCCAAAGCGGAAGGGATCCTCCTCCGCTTGGTGCCGGCCGAACAACACTCCCTCGTCACCGAGCTCAAGTACTACGCCGCCGTCGAGGTGCCGTTCACCTTTGCCGGGAACACTACGGAACTGCTGCTTGCCCGCACCGGCTACACGGGCGAGGACGGCTTCGAAATCTTCGTGGACAACGACGCCGCCGCGGCTCTGTGGCAGGCCATCGCAGCCGTCGCCGAGGACGGCGAGCTGATCCCCGCAGGCCTGGCTTCGCGTGACTCGCTGCGCCTCGAAGCCGGCATGCCGCTCTACGGCAACGAGCTCTCCCGCGAAGGCAACCCCTTCGCAGCGGGACTGGGTCCAGTAGTCTCGCTCGCCAAGGAAAGCGACTTCGTGGGCCGTGCCGCCCTGGAAGCTTTGAAGGCTCAGGGGGCAGGTTCCACGAGCGGCCGCAAGCTGGTTGGCCTTAAGGGCCTGGGCCGACGCGCCGGTCGCAGCCACTACCCGGTACTCAAGGACGGCGTGGTGGTCGGCGAAGTCACCTCAGGCCAGCCCAGCCCCACCCTCGGCTACCCCGTGGCACTGGCATATGTCGACGTCGAACACGCCGAACTCGGCACGCCGGTTGACGTTGACCTCCGCGGCAAGGCAGAACCCTTCGAAGTCGTGGCATTGCCGTTCTACAAGCGGGCCAAGTAGCCCCAAGCCGCCAGGCCGATCACGCTTGATTTAGACCCAGAGCTTCACAACGTAAAGGAAAAAACACATGGCAAAAGTTGCACCTGAACTGCAGTACTCCGATGAGCACGAGTGGGTTGCCCGCGACGCCGGATCGAATCTTGTCTCTGTCGGTATCTCCGCCGTGGCCACTGATGCCCTCGGCGACATCGTGTACGTTGACTTGCCCGAGGTCGGCGCTGCTGTGACCGCTGGCGAGACCTGCGGCGAGGTTGAGTCCACGAAGTCCGTCTCGGACCTGTACTCCCCGGTGACGGGCGAGATCACGGAAGTGAACTCCGCCGTCGTCGACGATCCCGCGCTGATCAATAACGATCCGTACGGTGCGGGTTGGCTCTTCAAGGTGGCCGCCGAGTCCGACGGTCCGCTGCTTTCGGCGGAGGAATACGCTGCGAAGAACGGTGGCGAGCTGTGAGCGCCGTAACCGGAGCCGCCGGCACCGAGAACGCCGTGTTCGAGCAAGTTGTTTCGCCAAGCCTTGACGCGCTGTTGTCCGAGCTGGATCCGGAGATCGCGGCGAAGATCGACGACGAACTGAACCGTCAACGTTCAGGCCTTGAAATGATCGCCTCGGAGAACCACACCGCCGTGGCCGTCATGCAGGCGCAGGGTTCGGTCCTGACCAACAAGTATGCCGAAGGCTACCCGGGCAAGCGCTACTACGGTGGCTGCGAGCACGTGGACGTCATCGAGCAGCTCGCAATCGACCGTGTGAAGGCGCTGTTTGGTGCCGAGTACGCGAACGTGCAGCCGCACTCCGGTGCCCAGGCGAACGCTTCGGTCATGCACGCGCTCATCAAGCCGGGCGACACCATCATGGGCCTGAACCTGGCACACGGTGGACACCTTACCCACGGCATGCGGATCAACTTCTCCGGCCGCTTGTACAACGTCGTCCCGTACCAGGTCCGCGAAGAGGACCACCGGATCGACATGGCCGAAGTGGAGCGACTGGCGCTGGAGCACAAGCCGGCGCTGATCGTCGCTGGCTGGTCGGCATATGCGCGTCAGCTGGATTTCGCCGAGTTCCGCCGGATCGCGGACCTCGTGGGCGCCTACCTGATGGTGGACATGGCGCACTTCGCCGGCCTCGTCGCCGCTGGTCTGCACCCGTCCCCGGTCCCGCACGCACACGTCACGACGTCGACGACGCACAAGACCCTCGCCGGTCCGCGCGGCGGCATCATCCTCTCCAACGACGCCGACATCGCCAAGAAGATCAACTCCGCGGTCTTCCCCGGCCAGCAGGGTGGTCCGTTGGAGCACGTGATTGCCGGCAAGGCAGTGGCCTTCAAGATCGCCGCCTCGCCGGAGTTCAAGGAACGCCAGGAGCGTGTTCTGGCTGGTGCCCGGATCCTGGCCGAGCGCCTGGTCCAGCCCGACGTCACTGCGAAGGGGATTTCCGTGATTTCCGGCGGCACGGACGTGCACCTGGTGCTCGTGGACCTGCGCAACTGCGAACTCGACGGTCAGCAGGCCGAAGACCGCCTCGCCGCGATCGATATCACCGTCAACCGCAACGCGGTTCCGTTCGACCCGCGTCCGCCGATGGTGACGTCCGGTCTGCGGATCGGCACCCCGGCGCTGGCCACGCGCGGCTTCGGTGAAGCGGCGTTCCGCGAGGTTGCGGACATCATTGCCGAGGCACTGATCGCCGACGCCGATGCCGACCTTTCCGGTTTGCGTCACCGCGTGGAGGCCCTCGCCGCCGCGCACCCGCTCTACCCGGGTGTTGCGAACCTTAGCTGAGGTTCTCCTTTGGCCCGTTGGATCCGGCGAGCCTGCCGGATCCAACGGCCTTCGGGCTTTTGCACTTCACCCGCCCCCACTTATCTAGTTAGGAACCAACATGGCTGTTGGCGTCTTCGATCTTTTCTCTATCGGGATTGGTCCTTCGAGTTCGCATACCGTGGGGCCGATGCGTGCTGCCGCGGTCTTCGCGGGCGAACTCAAGGATTCCGGTGCCTTGGAGCGGGTCGCTTCCCTGCGCGTTGATCTGTACGGTTCCCTGGCCGCCACGGGCCGCGGCCACGGCACGATGACTGCAGTGCTGTTGGGGCTGGAGGGTTTCCATCCGGAGCAGATCCTGCCCGAGGAAGTGGAGGAACGCCTCGCCTCGATCGCCGAAACCGGGACCCTGAACCTTGGCGGCGCAGTCGATCCAGAATCCGGGGTGGCCCTGCCGTATGGGGAGGCGGACATGATCCTCCACCCCCTCACCGTCCTGCCCCGGCATACGAACGGAATGAAGTTTTCCGTTTCCGACGCCGACGGCGAAGTGCTGCACGAAGCAACGTTCTTCTCCGTGGGCGGTGGGTTCATTGTCCGCGAGGGCGAGGAAGACGCAGCCCAGAAGGAACTGGAGGAGTCCAAGAAGGAACTCCCGCTGCCCTTCCGCACCGCCGCCGAACTCATGGGCCGGTGCTCCTCCAAGGGACTCGGCATTTCGGAAATCATGTTCATCAACGAACGCGCCTCCCGGAGCGAAGAGGACATCCGCGAAGGACTGCTGCACATCTACTCCGTCATGGTGGCCTGCGTTGAAACGTCGCTGAAGCGCGAAGGGGTGCTGCCCGGCGGACTCAAGGTTCGCCGTCGGGCTCCTGACTGGCACGAACGGCTCCTGAAGGAAACCAAGGACCAGGACCCCGACTATCGGGACCCGAAGTACTGGCAGGAATGGGTGAACCTGATCGCCTTGGCCGTGAACGAGGAAAACGCCTCGGGCGGCCGCGTGGTCACCGCCCCCACGAACGGTGCCGCCGGGATCATCCCCGCAGTGCTGTACTACGCCCTGCACTTCGCCCCCGGCATGGACAAAGCCACGCAGCAGGACCGCGACGACGTCGTGGTGAAGTTCCTGCTCGCCGCGGGCGCCGTCGGGGTGCTCTACAAGGAGCAAGCCTCGATCTCCGGCGCCGAAGTGGGCTGCCAAGGCGAGGTCGGCTCGGCGTCCTCGATGGCCGCCGCGGGCTTGGCCGAAGTCATGGGCGGTTCCCCGGGACAAGTAGAGAACGCGGCCGAGATCGCGATGGAACACAATCTGGGCCTGACCTGCGATCCGATCGGCGGGCTCGTGCAGATCCCTTGTATCGAACGAAACGCGATCGCCGCGGCGAAGGCCATCAACGCCGCGAAGATGGCGCTCTGGGGTGACGGCACCCACCGTGTGTCCCTGGACGAGGTCATCGTGACCATGCGCGAAACGGGCAAGGACATGTCCTCCAAATACAAGGAAACCGCCATGGGCGGCCTTGCCGTCAACGTCGTCGAATGCTAGGGGAGTAGCCCGCCGGCCTCTTGATGTTCGGCGCGTCGCGCACTATGTTTGGCGCGCCGGGCACCGGACGGCCAAGCCGGGCCCAGCAATGCTGCCGATGCCATGGCTGCGAATACCGACCACAAGCTGTTGTTGCGGCTTGCGAAGAGCGGTGGAATGGGGCGGTAGACGATCATCGGGTCCTCCTTGTTCAGCGGGTTATAACCACTCTCCGCCGCCGGAATAGTTGTGGACTTTGGGGAACCTTTGCCCTGGCTGTGAACCGGAGGGTTCCGGGGCCCTGGGCGGATCAGGCCGTAGCTATCTTGGGAGGCCGATAGACTTGAGGCTGAAACGCCTGCGCCGCACACCGGTGCCTGCTGCCTCAAGTACGCAACTGATTGGACACGGCCCCCTTGCGAGAATTTACCGCACGCTTTGCCACCGCCGAAGAAATCGAACACTGGGACAAACACGTCACGGCCAATCCCAACGGGGGCAACCTCCTCCAATCCGAGGCGTTCGCAGACGTCAAGCAGCACTTCGGCTGGAAGCCCCTGCACCTCGTTTATGAAACCCAGGATTACAGCAGCTACAACCTGGTCCTGGAGAAGTCCTTTCCGCTGCTCGGCAAGCTCTGGTACCTGATCAAGGGCCCGGACGTTGCCGGCGTCGAGGATATCCCGGGGATCATCAGGGCCAATGCGGAATTCGTGAAGCGGGACAAGCTCGGAGTTTTCGCCGTGAAGATCGAACCGGACATCGTCCTCAGCCCGGAATCCCGGGACGCGATCGAGGACACCGGAGTGGTCAAGACTCCCAACCTGCAGCCGAACGACTCCACCGCCTTGTTGGACATTTCTCCGGAGGAGAACCAGCTTCTGCGTAACCTCCATTCCCGCGGCCGCAACGCCGTCCGGAGGGCCATCCGCGAAGGCGTCGAGGTCCACACCATGGAACCCTCGGAAGAGAACTTCCGTTCCATGTATGCCCTCATGACCAACACCGTCGAGGCGAAGTCCCAAGTACGGGTCCGCGAATTCGGGTACTACCGCCAGTTCTGGACCAATTTCATGGACCGCGGCCAGGGCCGGCTCCTGTTTGTCTTCGAAAATGGTGTTCCTTCGGTGGGGGCCTTCGTGATCAACTACGGCCGAAAGGGCACGTACAAGGACGGCGGATCGCTGCAGAAGCGCTCACAGTACGGCGATTCGCACTTGGTCCAGTGGACGGCCATCAACCAAGTCAAGGAGCTGGGCTGCACTGAGTACGATTTCTGCGGCACTCCGCCAGCGGACCGGCTCAAGGACACCACGCACCCGTTCCACGGCCTCGGTCTGTTCAAGACCAGCTTCAGCAAGACGGTCACGGACTTCGTGGGCTGCTATGACCAGGTCATCAGTCCCCTGAAATACAAGCTCTGGACCGCAGCTGGGGAACGCATCGCCCGGCAGATCTACACCCGCCGGACGGGCCAGCAGTTCTACTAGAATCGCCGCGCCGATCCGGTTGCTGCATGTGAAAAACACCATACTTGGAGGAATCCCGCTCTTTGGAGGAATACCTGCGTGACTGACCGCCCCGACAACAGGCCCAGCACGGACGGCTTGCCCAAGACGCAGCCGCTCAAGCCATCCCAGGTGCGCCAGAACGTCAACGCCAAACGCATGCTTCGCAGGCTCGTGCAGGGCGAGAACCCGCCCACGGCCCCCTTGAGCATTGTGGACCGACTTGCCGGCAGTCCCTACGCCAACCCCACCATTCATGTGGGCGGGGTTGATGCTTCGGCCCGCAAGACCATTGACTTCGCGTTGCACATGGCCGAATCGATGTTCCGTTACGGGGCCGGTGCATTGGAAGTCGAGACCAGCATCATTGCGGTCACTGCCGCACTCGGTTTGAAGAACATCGAAGTCGACATCACCAACCAGTCGGTACAGATCAACTATGCGCCCAAGGACCAGACTCCGATCACCCTGCTCCGGGTGGTCCGCTCCTGGACCAACAACTACGCCGGTTTGGCCGAAGTCCACCAGCTCGTGACGGACATCGTGGCCGGAGGAGTGGGCAGGGCGGAGGCCGTGCGCCGACTGGATGACATCATTCGAAGAAGCAAGCCCTTCCCCCGGTGGATGGTCACCATGGCGTTCGGCGTCTTCTCCGCTGTTTTCGTCGGGGTACTGGGTGGGGGCCTTGGAGCGTCTGCCTTGGCTTTCGTCTCCAACATGCTCGTCAACCTTGTCGCCAGGCAATTGGGCAAATGGCGCACGCCGGACTTCTTCGTGACAGCGGCCTGTGCCTTCCTGGTGACGTTCATTGCGCTCATGCTGCGCTGGGCCGGGGCGGACATCCCGCCCTCGATCGTGGTCGCGGGCGGCATTCTCCTCTTGTTGCCAACGGGACGGCTCGTCTCTTCGGTGCAGGACGCCATCAACGGATTCCCGGTCACAGCGGCCGGGCGATTCCTGTCCACCATTCTCACCTTCGGTGCGATCGTTGCGGGGATCGCTGTGGCGGTGGTTGTCGGTGATCTGTCCGGCAGTGTCCCGATCGACGTCACGCAAACATTCCCCGAGGCGTATCCATTGTGGGGGCAAGCGATCTTGATCGCCGTCGCAGTGATTGCCATCGGCATCACCGAGCAGACACTGCTCAAACTTCTGCTCCCGACGGCGGCAGTCGGTTTGGTGGGCTACTTCATCTTGTGGGGGGCTGCCAACCTCGGTCTGGGGGATCGTCTCTCGCCTGCGATTTCGGCGGTGGTCATCGGCCTGCTGGCCCGGATGGTGGCGCTCAGGCTTGGAGCTCCGCAACTCGTGGTGGCAGTCCCTGCAGCACTCATCCTGTTGCCTGGCCTGAAGATATTCCGTTCCATGTATGTGTTGACGGTGCAGGAAGCGGACGTCTTGCTGGGCTCGGGTGGCATGCTCAACGCGGGAGCAATCGTGCTGGGTGTGGCAGCGGGAATTGTGTTGGGCGACAACCTCGCCCGGCCAATGACCAAGGGGCTGGCCAGCAACGAGCGCCGCCGCGTTCGCCGACGCTAGGGCCGCGTTCGACGCCGGTAAGGGCCGCTAGATCTGCCCGATCGGCAGTTTTTTCTCGGCTTGGAAATCGTCCTCGACCCGTCCTTGGGCCCAGTATCCGGAGAGCGACACTTGGGAACGCTCCAGCCCGCGCTGCTTGAAGAAGATATCCCGTAAGCCCTTCATGTAGCCGCGTTCACCGTGTGCAAAAACATCCACCCGGCCCGGCAGCCACTCGGCTTCACCCAAGGCATCGAGCAGGATGTGGCTTGACCCGGCCGGGACTCCCGAGCGCAGGAGCCAGCGCAACTCGAGGCCGTCGGGCGCGGAGATGTCGAGGATGTCAGCCTCGCTGTCGACCTCCAGGAAAGCGAGGCCCGTCGCGGTGGGCGGCAGGGATTCGATCGACGCCGCGATGGCCGGCAGCGCGGCGTCGTCGCCCGCAAAAAGGTACCAATCGGCGTCGGGCGCCGGGTTGTAGGCGCCGCCCGGCCCTGTGAAGACCATCGCGTCACCGGGCCGGGCCGCCATGGCCCAGGGTCCCGCAAGGCCCTCACCGCCGTGGACCACAAAGTCGATGGCCAGTTCCTGGGCAGCCTCGTCCACCCAGCGGATGGTGTAGGTGCGCGTGTAGGGCCACTGATCGCGCGGCATGGTCTCGCGGATGGCCCAAAGATCTAATGGCAGCTCATAGTCGACGCCCGGCTGCGGGAACACGATCTTCACGTAACGGTCCACGAAGGCGTTGTTCGCGTAACCGGCAAAACCGGGTCCACCTGCAATGATGCGCACCATGTGGGGCGAGAGCTGTTCCGTGCGCAGCACAGTCAGGTTCACTTGGGGGCGGGTATTGCGGGAAGCAGACGACGTCGCGGGCAAAGATGTCATGTAGGCAAGCCTAAGCTAGGGCAACGGTGGAAGTTCCCAGATGACGGGATCTGCGCCTTGCTTGCGAAGCAACGCGTTGGCTCGGCTGAACGGGCGTGATCCGAAGAAGCCCCGGGATGCCGACAAGGGGCTGGGATGCGCGGAGGTGATCGCGGGGGCGCCGTCAAGCAGCGGTTGCACCGCTTCGGCGTCCTTGCCCCACAAGATCGCGACGAGCGGACTCTGTTGCCCGGCAGTTGTGCGGCGCCGGGCGACGGCGGCGACTGCCGCCGTCGTAATCGCCTCCCAACCTTTGCCCCGGTGCGATCCGGCCGCACCGGCAGCAACGCTCAGGACCCTGTTCAGCAGGAGTACTCCCTGGCCGGTCCAGGCTGAAAGATCGCCGTGGACCCGTGGCGGCAGGCCGAGATCGGACTCCATTTCCCGGTAGATGTTCGCGAGGCTTCGCGGGATGGGCCGGACGTGCCCCGCTACCGCGAACGAGAGCCCGACGGCGTGTCCCGGCGTCGGGTAGGGGTCCTGGCCCAGGATCAACACCTTGACGTCGGCCAGCGGCAGCCGGAAGGCGCGGAGGATGTTCGACGCCGCAGGCAGCACGTGGGTTCCTCGGGCGGCCTCGCCCGCCACGAAGCTCAGCACCGAACGCAATTCGTTTTCGACGCCGGACAGCGCTTCAGCCCAGTCCGGGGCCATCAAATCTTCCAGGGCTTTTCCCGGGAGTGATCCGAAATCGGGGGAGTGATCCTCTGCTTCAAGTTCAAACAACGCTTCTTCGCCTGACACCAAGCCATTGTCGCTGTCTTGGAGCTCCAGGGGAAAGCGACTCGGCCGGAAAGTCGTCCTCCGGGAAGGCGGCGGGGCAAACGACATCGGTGTTATTCGCCCGTTACCATTGGCAGGGGACATTTTTCAGTCAATGCGTCGAAGGAGTGTGTCGTGGCAGAACCCGCACGGGAACCCATGGCGTCCGAAGCAACTGGATTGGTGCTGGAAGACCTGTCCACCGGGCTCCGAAGTGACTCGCCGCTAGGCGAGCGTGAGCAGCAGATGCTCGCTTTGGAAAGGCAATGGTGGAAGTACGCCGGAGCCAAGGAGCAGGCCGTCAGGGAGCTCTTCGATCTTTCTGCCACCCATTACTACCAGCTCCTCAACGCCCTCATCGATACCGAGGAAGCTCTGGCACACGATCCTATGCTGGTCAAGAGATTGCGTAGACTACGTATGTCACGTCAGAGGGCCCGCACAGCGCGCCGTCTCGGTTCTGACGCGTAAGGCACCCGCTGATCCCCCAGCAAGCAAGCAGCAAGGACAAGGCTTCACCATGACCAAATTTGCCCGGGATGAATTCGACCGCGTCCCGCAGAGCTCATCTCGCCAGGGTGTCCACCGGCTCGTCGCCTCCGCGTCCCGCCCGGCACTGTGGCCGGTCCTGCTTCTGGGCGGTATTGCGCTGGCCGTAGGCCTCGTCGCTTTCCTGATCCTTCCAAAGCTCGGATTCACTTCGACGACCACGCCGCAAGCAGTTGTCACCGCGGTCGTCCCTCAACCGAGCGCCGCGGCGACGGCTCCCGTCAGCAGCCCGGCACCGGCATCCAGTCAGCCGAGCCCCAGCGACACCCCGTCCAGTGCTCCGACGCCCACGACCGCGCCGTTGGACAAGACCGCCGCCGTCGCGGTCTACAACGGAACCACCACGGGGGGCCTGGCCGCTCGGGTTGCCGGGGTGGTGCAAGGCGGGGGCTGGCCGTTGTCTACGATCGCAAACTGGGGCGGCATGCCCCAGCAGACCTCTTCGGTCTTCTACAAAGGGCCGGCTCAGAAAGGCAACGCCGAGGCGCTCGGCAAACTGCTGGGCATCGCAAACCTCGTGGACAGCGCCGAATTCCAACAGCCCGTGGTCGTCATCCTGGGCCCAGGCTACAAGTAGCAACTCGGTTACGCCTCAATAACATTGCGGCCACCCATACCCAGGGTTGCGCTTCTGCAACGTGACTGTGGTTACAGTAGTTGTGAGCTGGCCCGGAGATCCCGGAAGCCGGCCACTGCTAGTTGAAAGTGTGGGGATCATGGCTTTGGGAACCGTCAAATGGTTCAATGCCGAAAAGGGCTACGGATTCATCACTGTGGATGAGTCCGGTGACGACGTCTTTGTGCATTGGTCCGCTATCCAGATGGATGGCTTCCGTGCGCTCGAAGAAGGACAACGGGTCGACTTCGAACTCGGCGAGGGCCAGAAGGGCCCCCAGGCAGAAAGCGTGCGGCTTATCTAGTGGGTATTGCGGCAACAAGGCTGTCCTGGCCCATTGGAGGGCGCCGGTCCCGAGTCATTTCGTTGGTATCGCCTCTTCTTGCAGGCTTTGCGGTCTTGGCCCTCGGGCTGTCCGGATGTTCCGCGTCCGTCGGCAATGCCAGGTTGAGCTCGGTTACTCCGAGCGGCGACGGGGTCCTGCGCATCGGGGTGATTCTGGACAATAGCGGCAGTTCCGCATTTCTCAATGAGTCTGAGCTGGCGGCCGCGAAGCTCGCCGTCAAACAAATCAACGACGCAGGCGGTTTCAAGGGCAGTCCCGTCGAATTGCTTCCGGCCTCGGGGGTGAGTGAAGGCAGCAGCGCGGCCGCTTTTAGTGCTGATACGGCGAGCCAGGCCAAGGCGTTGCTATCGGCGCACGCCGACGTCGTCGTCGGGCCCACGGACTCCAGCCATGCGCCCGCAGCCATCGACGTACTGTCTCCCGCCCGGATTCCGCTCATTTCGCCAGCCAACACGGCCTCGGGACTCAGCAGCTACAAGAGTGGCGGCTTCTACTTCCGCACCTCGGCCGCTGACGCCGCCCAAGGCAGCGTCCTGGCGAAGCTTGCCCACGACGCCGGCGCCAAGCGGATTTCCGTCCTCCACGAAGCCGGGGACTACGGTACGCGGGTCTCCGGAGCGGTCGTGGACGCGGCCCGCAGCCTCGGCATGGAAGCCGTGTCCAACGCGGAATTCACGGCAGGGAAAGCAGCTCCCGCCGCGGCGAGCATCAAGGCCGGGTCACCGGACGCCGTCGTCGTGGTTGCCCGTGATGGTGCCCCCGGCGCGCTGGCCGAGCTCGTGAACGCGGGCCTGGGCGGTAAGCAGCTGATCTTGAGTGACGGGGCCATCCGTCAATACGGAACCACGCTCGGTGCCGGTGGCCTCGACGGTGCGCGCGGAATTCTTCCCGGCGTCTTTCCGAGCGTTGAGTTCCAGTCCGGATTGACGGGCATCGATCCCAATCTCAAGGACACGACGTACGCTGCCGAAACGTTCGACGCCGTCACTCTCGCGGCGCTTGCCGCTGCAGCCGCGAACGACGACGCCGGGGGCTCGATCGCGGCGTGGCTCACCACTGTGTCCGGCGGGGTGCGTCCGACGTCGGGCGATGCGGCCTCGAAAGAACGCACATCCTGTGCGTCATATAAGGATTGCGTCGAGGTGTTGAAGGGGGCAAAGCTCCCGGATTACGACGGCGAGTCCGGCGCCATCGGATTCGACGCCAATGGGGACGTCACCTCGTCCAACTACATGGTCTTCACCTACGGCGCAGACAACACTGCGCGGGTGAGTGGCAAGGAGACGGCATCCCGGACGCCGTGATGGGCTGTGCCCATAGCGAACTACCGTGGCGTGGCGAGGCGTTTCCAGCCCTCGCTGCTTGCACTCTCCTCAGGTGAGTGCTAATTATTGATTAGCACTCTCAAGCATTGACTGCTAATTCTCCGTATGGCCCCGGCCGTATGGGTGCTGGTGGCCTTGCTTGGGGATCAAAGAACACCTTGCTGGGGTGAGATCCGGAGCAGGCGGCGTACAGAGGCCGAATGTGAAGGATCGTCCGTCGCGGGCACCGCAGTGAAGGCACCTTCTTAACGACTGTCCCGAAAGGACTACCGCCGTTATGGCCAAGATCATTGCATTTGATGAAGAGGCACGCCGCGGTCTCGAGCGGGGTCTGAACATCCTCGCCGACGCCGTCAAGGTCACCCTCGGCCCGCGTGGACGCAACGTCGTCCTCGAAAAGAAGTGGGGCGCTCCCACGATCACCAACGATGGTGTTTCCATCGCCAAGGAGATCGAGCTGGACGATCCTTACGAGAAGATCGGCGCCGAGCTGGTCAAGGAAGTTGCCAAGAAGACTGACGACGTCGCTGGCGACGGTACCACCACCGCAACCGTTCTCGCCCAGGCCCTGGTCAAGGAAGGCCTGCGCAACGTAGCTGCCGGCGCCGACCCGTTGTCCCTCAAGCGCGGCATCGAGAAGGCTGTCGAAGCCGTCATCTCCGAGCTGCTCGCCTCCGCCAAGGAGATCGAGACCAAGGAAGAGATCGCAGCCACGGCATCCATCTCTGCTGGCGACACCGAAATCGGTAACCTTATCGCCGAGGCCCTTGACAAGGTCGGCAAGGAAGGCGTTATCACGGTCGAGGAGTCCAACACCTTCGGCCTGGAGCTTGAGCTCACCGAAGGCATGCGCTTCGACAAGGGCTACATCTCCGCGTACTTCGTCACCGACGCAGAGCGCCAGGAAACGGTCCTCGAAGACCCGTACATCCTGATCGTCAACTCCAAGATCTCCAACGTGAAGGAACTCGTTGCGGTCCTGGAGAAGGTCATGCAGTCCAGCAAGCCGCTGCTGATCATCGCCGAAGACATTGAGGGCGAGGCCCTGGCCACCCTGATCGTCAACAAGATCCGTGGCACCTTCAAGTCCGTTGCCGTCAAGGCTCCGGGCTTCGGCGACCGCCGCAAGGCACAGCTCGCCGACATCGCCATCCTCACCGGTGGCCAGGTCATCGCCGAGGAAGTCGGCCTCAAGCTGGAGAACGCCACCCTCGAACTGCTCGGCAGCGCCCGCAAGGTTGTTGTCACGAAGGACGAGACCACCATCGTTGAGGGTGCCGGCGACGCCGACGCCATTGCCGGTCGTGTGGCGCAGATCCGTGCCGAGATCGAAAACTCCGACTCCGACTACGACCGCGAGAAGCTGCAGGAGCGCCTGGCCAAGCTGGCCGGTGGCGTTGCAGTCATCAAAGCCGGTGCCGCAACCGAAGTCGAACTGAAGGAACGCAAGCACCGCATCGAGGACGCAGTCCGCAACGCGAAGGCTGCCGTTGAAGAAGGCATCGTCGCTGGTGGTGGCGTTGCCCTCATCCAGGCCGGCGCCAAAGCATTCGCCAACCTGCAGCTCGAAGGCGACGAAGCAACGGGCGCCAACATCGTCCGTGTTGCCATCGATGCCCCACTGAAGCAGATCGCCTTCAACGCCGGCATGGAGCCGGGCGTTGTGGTGGACAAGGTCCGCGGCCTGCCCGCAGGCCACGGCCTGAATGCCGCGACCGGCGTGTACGAAGACCTGCTGGCTGCCGGCGTCAACGACCCCGTAAAGGTCACCCGCTCGGCCCTCCAGAACGCTGCGTCCATCGCTGGTCTGTTCCTGACCACCGAGGCCGTTGTTGCCGACAAGCCGGAGAAGAACGCTCCGGCCATGGGTGGCGGCGACGACATGGGCGGCATGGGCGGCTTCTAAGCCCCCGCGCTGACTCACTAGTCACAAGCACGACGACGGTTCCCGCCTCAGGTGGGGGCCGTCGTCGCCGTTTAACGACGCTCGCTCAGGTTTGGTGGGTTTCCCGCCGGCGCTCGCTCAGGTTTGGTGGGTTTCCCGGCGACGCTCGCTCACGTTTGGTGGGTTTCCCGCCGGCGCTCGCTCAGGTTTGGTGGAGGAGGGCTTTGGGTTTGGGCCCCATATCCGCAGGAGGGTTTGAAATTTTCGCCGCATAAGTGAGCGAGCGTCCTTCGGGGGATGTGATGGGGTGTCGGGGTGGTCTGGCAGGATGGAAACCATGACGATTATTGCTGCCGCCGACGGTTCTGCCCTCGGCAATCCCGGGCCTGCTGGTTGGGCTTGGTATGTGAACGACTCTTGCTGGAGGGCCGGCGGATGGCCGCACGGAACCAACAACCAAGGCGAGCTGATGGCGGTGCTGGACCTTTTCCGGTCCACGGCGCATATTCCCGATGAAGAGCTGAAGATTCTCTGCGACAGCCAGTACGTCATCAACTGCATCACTAAGTGGATGCCAGGATGGAAGCGGAAGGGCTGGCGAAAAGCCGACGGAAAGCCCGTCTTGAATGTCGATCTGCTGAAAGACATCGACCAGGCCATCATCGGCCGAAAGTATACGTTCGAGTGGGTCAAAGGCCACGCAGGCCACGAGCTCAACGAGGCCGCCGACGAGCGCGCCCGGGCCGTTGCGAGTGCGTACCAACAAGGCATAACAGTCGCCCCTGGCGGACCCGGTTATCCAGGCGCCGTCGAAGCGCCAAGGGCTTCCCCATCCCGCACAGTTAGGGCGGAAGTGCCCTCCCTCTTCGACGATCCCCACGACGACGCTGATGCCGCTGAGGACGGTGAGGACCTCACCTTATTCGGCAGTCAGGACCTTTCCAACGTTTCGGCGTTGGGCACCGGGCCGGAGCCGTTCACAGAGCGCGAAGCCTTCATCGAGCCTACTTTGTTCGCCGGGGACGACGAGGTCGGAGCCCTTGCCCGGAGTGGTGGAAGCTCGGACGAGGACACGGTGGTTCGCCTCGAAAGAGAGCTCCTGAGGCCCGACGTCAGGGGGGACCTCGGGCGAACAGGGATCTTGCTTCACCCAGACTTTACCGAGATCGGCAGCACCGGACGCGTTTGGTCCCGCGACGAACTCATGATGGCGTTGGAGGATAATCCGGGGGAAACCGCGGAGGCAGAGGTCATTTCCGTAGACCGTATCTGCAGCAACACCATCCTGCTGAGTTACAGAAGTTATGGGCGGGCAGGATCCGCCGTGCGGAGTTCGATTTGGTTGCTCGACGACGGCCGATGGCGCTTACGCTTCCACCAGTCGACGCCGGAGAAGTAGGGACGCGGAAGCAGAAACGGACGCTGGCGGGCAAGATGGATCCGGCGGGAAGCCGATGCGCCCCCCGCCGGAATCCCTCACCTACTTGCTGGGTACGTCTAGTAGCTGAACCGCTGGGTGTTGCCCTGTTCGGTTTGCAGGTAGCTTGCCGCTGCGGAAGACAGGGCCAGGTTGATGGATGCAAGCGAGGCTTCCACCTTGTTCTGGGTCAACGTCCATTCCGAGACGAGGGCCTGGAAATTGTTGGCCGCTGATCCCTTCCACGTGGCTTGGAGTTCGTCCAAACCACATTTCATCGCCTGAACGTCGGCGCTGATCCGGTCCACGGTGGCTTTGACGTTGGCGGACTTGATCTGGAGCAGTTCGGTATCGACGGAAATAACGCTCATGGGGCGTTGCCTTTCAACTGAAGGTGTCCCGCGGGTGCGGCTGGCTTGTGGTCCACACGACGAGCCTAGGAGCCGGCAAACGTCCCCAGCCAGAGGCGAACCCGGCTATGTGGATAACTTCCGGCCACGCCGCCACCCCGCCGGGCGCTAGTCGGAGACGTCCGCCTCAGCAACGCCATCGGCTATGCTCGCGTCTTCAGGTATCGCGGAGATGGCGTCCTGGAAGGGGAGGCTGACCACTAGCGTGGCCCCGCCGCCGTCGGTCTCTTCGACCCTGACGGTACCGCCATGGGACCCTACGATCGCTGCCACAATGGCCAGTCCAAGGCCGCTGCCGCCGGTCTCCCGGGTGCGCGAGGTATCCGCCCTGTAGAAGCGCTCGAAAATCCGGGGCAGCTCCTCGGCGGGAATACCGCTGCCGTGGTCCCGCACTTCAAGGACGGAGAACATGCCGGAGGGAGTGTTCCGAACCCCGACGGCGAGCTCAATCGGTGATCCTTCAGGGGTGTAGCGCAAAGCGTTCCCCACCAGGTTCCCCAGGACTTGGCGCAGCTTGGCTTCGTCGCCCTGGACCGGTGCAGGCGCCGCCGCCCCGCCGTCGAGTCCTGTCAGGGAAATCTTGCGCGCGCCTGAGGTTGCGAGGGAGTCGACGACGGCGTCGTTCGCCAGGAGGTGCAAGTCCACCGGTTTGAGCTGCAGGGGCCTTTGTTCATCGAGGCGCGCAAGCAAGAGCAGGTCTTCAACCATGGATCCCATGCGTTTGGCTTCGCTCTCGATCCTGCCCATCGCGGTACGCACGTCTTCGGGCGTGGCGAGGGCGCCGTGGCGGTAGAGCTCGGAGAAACCGCGGATGGTGACCAATGGGGTACGTAGTTCGTGGGAGGCATCGGCGGCAAATCGCCGCATGCGCGCTTCGGAAGCTGCCCGTGCCGCGAAGGACGATTCGATGTGGGCGAGCATCGCGTTGAGCGAGCCACCCAGCCGGCCGACCTCGGTGACGGGGTTCTCGATGTCGACCCGGCGTGAGAGATCACCGGCGGCGATCGCGGCCGCCGTCTTCTCAACCCGGGTGAGGGGCCGGAATGAGCGTGCCACGGTCCAGGTGGCGATGAAGAACGCCAGCACCAGGGTCAGGAGGCCGACGCCCACCACCACGAGGGTGGCGTGTTCCATGACCTTGTCCACTGGGGATAAGGGCAGTCCCACGATCACCACGGCGTTTTGGCCGGTCCGGTTGTCCACCACGTTGACGGCTACGACGCGCCAATCGCCCCCGGTTGTCCCGCCCACCTGGAAAGGCACGTAATTCCTGTCCTTGGCTTCGGCTGGCGTGATGTTGGCGATATTGGGCCGGTCGCTCTTGCTGCCGCCGAAAACATACAGCGGATACCCCTGAGCGTAGAGCGTCAGGGAGTAGTCCGTGGGCACGGCCGGGTTGGGCTCAGACAGGTTGGCAAAAGATTGTTGCTGCTGGGCGAGCTGGACGGCGGCCTTGAGCTTGTCGTCCACCTGCCCTTGAAGGTAGCTCCTGACGAGCGTCAGCGTCCCGGCACCGGTGGCGGCCAAGGCAAGGAGCAGCAGTCCCATGATGATGGCGACCAGCTGCGACCTGAGGGACGCCGACTTCCAACGGTTAAACAAGTCAGCGCTTCTCGGCCGTCCGCAGCACGTAACCGACGCCGCGCTTGGTCTGGATCAACGCAGCTGCATCGGGATCAATGTCCACCTTGCGCCGGAGGTAGGAGATGTAGGATTCTACGATCGAAGCGTCCCCGTTGAAGTCGTACTCCCAGACGTGGTCCAGGATCTGCGCCTTGGAGAGCACCCGGTTGGGGTTCAGCATGAGGTAGCGCAGCAGTTTGAACTCGGTGGGTGAGAGCTCGATGATGGTGCCGCCTCGGCGGACCTCGTGCGCGTCGTCGTCGAGTTCCAGATCGTCCACGCGGATGACGGCGTCGTCGTCTTCCATGGGCTGCGTGCGGCGCAACACAGCGCGGATCCGCGCCACCACTTCATCCAGGCTGAAGGGCTTGGTGACGTAGTCGTCCCCGCCCACAGTCAGGCCGGTGACCTTGTCCTCGGTGTCGTCCTTGGCGGTCAGGAACAGGACGGGGAAGTGCTTCCCGGCAGCCCGGAGGCGGCGAGTGACGGTGAACCCGTCCATGTCCGGGAGCATGACGTCCAGGACCGCGAGGTCCGGGGCGTGGAGATCCGCGGCTGCGAGGGCTTCGCGGCCGTTCGACGCCGCAACGACCTCAAAGCCAGCAAAGCGCAGCGAGGTGGAGAGCAGCTCACGGATGTTGGGTTCGTCGTCGACGACGAGCAGCTTGGCTTCGGGGCCGTTCTTTTTCATACCATTCATGATGCTCCCAGTTTCTGGGAGTTGACTGGATGCTTGTTGTGAGAATTACCCAGGTGTCGTGGTTGCGTGGCTGTCAGGTGCCCAGGGCCAATCCGACGCCGAGTCCCACCATAGTGACGGCAATCCCGCCGTCCAGGATCCGCCAGGACGCCGGGCGGGCAAAGAATCCGCGCAGCAGTCTGGCACCGAACCCCAGAGAACTGAACCATGCAATGCTGCCCAGCATGGCTCCGGCGCCAAACCACCACTGCAGCCCGGGCCCCTGGGCGTTCGCCACGGATCCCAACAGCAAGACGGTGTCCAGGTAGACATGCGGATTGAGCCAGGTCAGGGCCAGGACGGTTGCCAGGGCAGCCGCCCGTCCGCTTCGACCGCCGCCCGAAGTTTCTGGATCGGCGGACACCAGTGCTTTCGGCGTGAGGATCCGCCGCGCCGCCATCACGCCATACGTGATGAGGAAAGCGGCACCAACGTAACGGAAGACGACGACGGCGGCAGGGGCCGCGGCGAGCAGGGCACCGGTGCCGAGTACCCCGGCCGCGATGAGGATGGCGTCCGAGACGGCGCACACCGCGACGATGGGCCCGATGTGTTCGCCGCGGATTCCTTGCCGGAGGACGAAGGCGTTCTGTGCGCCGATGGCAACGATGAGGGCCAGGCCAGCGCCGAGGCCAAGGCAAGCGGCATGAAACGCGTCGGGAGAGATCATTCTTCGAGGCTAGGTTCAGCACCCAGCATTAGTACAGCTAAACATTCTTAGGCATCGTAAGATCATCTTATGGCCAGATTCTCTTCTGAACAGCTGCATACCTTCGCCGCCGTGCTCACGGAGGGGACGCTCGACGCGGCCGCCGGCTTATTGAACATCACGCCGTCGGCGGTCTCCCAGCGACTCAAGGCATTGGAACAAGCATCCGGAAGGGTGTTGCTCCAGCGCAGCAACCCCGTCCAGGCCACCGAGTCGGGGCAGGTGGTGCTCAGGCTCGCGAGGCAAGTTGCCCAGCTGGAAGCCGACGCGGAACGTGAGCTGGGCCTGCCAGGCGAGTCCCCGATGGTCTCGGTTCCGATCGTGGTCAACGCGGATTCCCTTGCTGTGTGGTTCCTCAATGCACTCACCCGGGTCCCCGCTGAGTTGAATGCCGTGTTCGACCTCCACCGTGACGATGAACAGCATTCCACGTCCATGCTGCGCGCTGGAACGGTGATGGCCGCGGTGACGGCGACTCCGGAGCCTGTACAGGGCTGCCGCGTGGAGCCGCTGGGAAGCATGCGCTACCGCGCCGTCACTACCCCGGTTTTCAGGACCCGGTGGCTTCCCGACGGCGTGAACGTCGCCTCCCTGCGCGCGGCTCCTGCCGTGGACTTTGACCGCAAGGATGAGTACCAGCATCGGTTCCTGGAGCTCATGGGCGGCGCGCGGCGTGGAACGGAACCGGCAGGTCCGCGCCATTATGTTCCGTCGAGCCAGGAGTTTGCCGAGGCCATCCGCTTGGGGCTCGGGTGGGGGCTCTTGCCTGAGACGCAATGTGAACGGGAAATAGCCGATGGGCGCTTGGTGGAACTCGCGCCCGGGCGGCCGCTGGACATTCCCCTCTACTGGCAACGATGGCGGACTTCGTCGCGGATACTGGACGCCGTGACCGCGGCGGTCCGCAGCACCGCCGCGGACGTGCTGCGCAGGGCCTGACAGCCAGCCAAATGCCAACACGCCGCCGGCACGGTCATGAATTGTCGTAGCCTCGTTTCACACTGGAGCCATGGAGAATTCACAGGCACTGAACCCACAACCACTGAACCCACAACCACCGGAAGCCCAGCAGCTCGAATTCCATGTCAGCTACCTGAACACACTTTCCGGACGCATCGAGCACGAGGAATTCGGCGATCGCTCCGCCGCTGAGCGCTTCGCGAATTCGCAGCTGAAAGAAGCTGAAGCATGGGCGGTTGTCGACGTCGTCGTGCTGCCGGCAGCGCAACAGCAGCACGAACACGCACAACAGCTGGTTGCCTAGCGCTTAGCGCCGGCTTGCTTAACCCCTAAGCAGTTGGAACGTCCTTGGCGTCCATGATCCGGTACGCGTAGCCCTGTTCGGCGAGGAAGCGCTGCCGCTTGGCGGCGAAGTCCTGGTCGAGGGTGTCCCTGGCGACCAAGGAGTAGAAGCGTGCGGCCCGGCCGTCCTGCTTCGGGCGAAGCAAGCGTCCCAACCTCTGCGCTTCTTCTTGGCGGGAACCGAAGGACCCCGATACCTGGATCGCCACGGAGGCTTCGGGAAGGTCGATCGAGAAGTTGGCCACTTTGGACACCACCAGGGTCTTGATTTCCCCGGCACGGAAGGCATCAAAGAGCTTCTGCCGCACTTTCACCGTGGTGTCGCCTTTGATCACGGGAGCGTCCAAGCGCTCGCCGATCTCATCCAACTGGTCGATGTACTGGCCGATCACCAGCAGCTGCTCGCCCTGGTGGAGAGCCACGAGCTGCTCCACCAAGTGGGTCTTGGTCTCCGACGTCGCGCACAAACGGTACTTGTCCGCATCTTCGGCCATGGCGTAGGCCACGCGCTCGTCCCGGGGGAGGTCCACCCGGACCTCCACGCAGTCCGCCGGCGCAATATAGCCTTGGGCTTCGATGTCCTTCCACGGTGCGTCGTAGCGCTTGGGACCAATCAGGCTGAAGACCTCGCCTTCGCGTCCGTCCTCACGCACCAAGGTTGCCGTGAGCCCCAGGCGCCGGCGCGCCTGCAAGTCCGCGGTCATCCGGAAGATCGGGGCGGGCAGCAGGTGGACTTCGTCGTAGATAATGAGTCCCCAGTCGTGCCCGTCCACGAGCTCCAGATGCGGGTAGAGGCCTCCGCGCTTGGTAGTCAGGACCTGGTACGTGGCGATCGTGACGGGCCGGACTTCCTTGACCGCCCCCGAATACTCGCCGATCTCCTGCTCCGTCAAGGACGTCCGTTTGAGGAGTTCGTCCTTCCACTGCCGGGCCGCGACCGTGTTGGTCACCAGGATCAGCGTAGTGGTGGAGCTGATAGCCATGGCGGCCGCCCCCACCAGCGTCTTCCCAGCACCACAGGGCAGGACGACGACGCCGCTTCCGCCGGCCCAGAAGTTCTCCGTGGCAAGCTTTTGGTAGGGCCGCAGGTGCCAGCCGTCCTCGTTCAAGGCAATCAAATGCGGAGTGCCGTCCACGTAGCCGGCGAGGTCCTCGGCCGGCCACCCGAGCTTGAGCAGCAATTGCTTGAGCTGGCCCCGCTGGGAGGAATGCACCACCACGGTTTCGCCATCGATCCTGGGACCCAGCAACGGTGCGATCTTCTTGGCCCGGATGACCTCCTCGAGCACAGGGTAGTCGTCGGTGCGCATGACCAATCCGTGTTGCGGGTCTTTCTCCAGTCGCAGCCGCCCATAGCGCGACATTGTCTCTTCGATGTCGATCAGCAACGAGTGCGGCACCGGAAACCGGGAATAGCGCAGGAGCGTATCGAGGACTATTTCGGCGTCCAGTCCGGCGGCGCGCGCATTCCATAGGCCCAAGGGGGTGAGCCGGTAGCTATGGACATGTTCCGGAGCGCGCTCCAGCTCGGCGAATGCCGCAATCGCATGCCGTGCCTCGGTGGCGAGCTCATGGTCGACTTCCAGCAGGATGGTTTTGTCGCTCTGCACGATCAGCGGACCGTCGCTCACTATTGCTTCCTCACTTGTGCGGATCGCCCGCGGGTTCCACATCGATAATGCGGTGAATGGACAAGACTCTTTCGGTGTCCCTGGCAGCGTCGAACACCCGGACACGCCCGCCGGATACCGATACGGGAACAACGGTCTCGGTGTTGGAATTCCCCAAGCCGTCAACCACGTTCATGATGACGGCTTGCTTCAGGCGGATGGCCCGTTGCAGCGTTTCGAGTCCCAGTTGCGTTGCCGTTTCGCTTGTCGCCTGGCCGTGGACCGCACGATGCTGCCTCAGCACGGCAAGTTGGGCGTCGACGTCGTCGTCTGCCGGGGCCGTGCGGGGCGCCGTGTAAACGGGGCGTGCACTGCCGGCCACCGCCGCCGTCCTCCTAAAGCGTACGACGGCGGTCTCCGCCTCCTGCACGGCGGGCGAGAGTCCCAGCTCGCGCAGCACCCTCGCGGTTTCCCGGGGGCTCGCCGCGGAGGTCAGCACTGTGGGGGCGATCCGGACGAGCCCCAGGCTTGCGGCCCCGGGTTCGCGAGCGAGATCGGCGATGGCGGCCTCGTCATCGCTTTGGATCAAACTGGGACTGCTGGCGACGCGGAGCCGTCCGTGCCGCGAGGCGATGTCCTTGATGAGGTATTGGAGGGGTTGCGGAACATCGGTTGCCGAGTGGGAACGCAGGAACCCGAGAATGGTCTCGGCGTCTTGGCCCGCGTCGAGCGCCCGGCGGATCGAGTCGCCCGAGAATCGGAAAATCGTGGCCGGACCTTGGCCCTCGGCCTCCGCGATCATGAGGAGTTTTTCGCTCAGTTCAGGCGCCAGGTACCCGGGCGCGACGGCGGTCAGGTCTGCTTGGAGCAGGACGTGATTGACGGCGGCGGGCAAGTGCTCGCCGAGGATGCTGAGGGCTAGCTCGGGGTGTTCGGCCGCGATCGCGGAGCCCAGCTGGGTCAGGGCGCCGGAACCCATAAGCCCCAGGAATTCCGCCTCGTGCAGGATGCCGCGCACGAGGGAGCTGAAGCGCCGGGACATGCGGGGCTGGCTCCATTCGGCGCGTTCCATGATGGCTTCGGCGTTGAGCACCGGAACCTTGCCGTCAGGCGCTTCGGCCTCGCGGGTGAGTTCGTCGAGGATCTCCAGAATCCGCTTGCGCACGAGGGGCGCGTCAGGGCGTTGGGCCTCGGCGGACAAAGCGTTGATGGAAGATGCCGGTGAGCCGGATCGCGAAGCGGTAGTGGCAGGCCCAAGGAATGTCTGCCCGACGAGTGAGGGCGCGCGCTCGCTGGCGAGCCAGGCGTTGACCAGCCAGAGCCACTGTTCTTGGCGCGGGAGCGTGAGCCATTCCACCGAGGGCGGCTGTACCCAGGTGGAACTGTCCACATCCAAGCGCAGCAATCCTGACAGGGCACTGAACTCGAGGAGCAGGGCGGTCTCCGGCATGTCCAAGCGGAGGCTGTCCGCGAGACGCCTGAGCTCCCGCACGCCGACCCCGCCGCTGCGCAGTGTCACCACCGGCTGCTCCCGGACCGCATGGAGGAGTTCGCCTACTAAGCGGAGGGCTTCGGCGATGGCACCCAAAGCGGCATTTCGGCGCAACGCGGCGCTGGTCTGGCCAAGCTCCGGCACGGGAGGCTTCAACGTGAAGTGGTCCACGATCGCGCCTCCGCGCAGCGACAAGCCGACGCTGTGCGGCAGCTCGACGTGACCGGCGTCGAGGGGGACGAGCAATCCGCGGGCCAACAGCCAATCGACCGGACCGACGTCGCGGCCTTCATGGAGCACGGAGGCCTTGCGCTGCGCCTGCGGCACGGCACCCATGGCCCAGTTGCCGAACTTGTTCAAAAGAGTACGCGTCCGGACGGGGGCCTCGGACAGGATGTGCTGGAGGTTGTCCGGCGTCGAAGTCCAACGCTGCAGCGCCAGCGCAGCGTCCATGGGAGTGGTGGCAGGAAGGATCGTTGCGCCGCTCTGGTGGAGTTCGGCGACGAGCTGCACCACGCGCTGGGCGAAGGCTGGTTGCAGCCGTACCAACTCGGTGTAGCTGCGGCCTAAGCCGGCCGGGTAGATGCCGATGACATCCTTGAGGCTGCCCACCGGCAAGTAGAAGCGCTGCCGACCAGGATTGTGCACCGTGGCCGGCGGATCGGCCCGGTGGATGAGCGCCAGGTCCTGGAGCTTGTTCAAGATCGGCTCGAGCGCCGCAAGCGTAGCTCCGTTGATGCATTTCTTCAGTCCGGCCGCAGAGACACTGTGGCCGGTGTCTGCATTGGTGCAGAGGTGGAGGGTCTCCAGTACCTGCATTTCCGGTTTGTTGAGCCGCTCGAGCGCGCGCTGCACGCTGACCCTGGCACTTGCCCGCGCCGCGAGTGCCGCGAAATCCGGAACGACAGGAGAAATGAGGTCCGGCCGCGCAGCAAACAGGGCCCGCAGCGAATCATCGCTGCGTGCTGCCAGTTCCTTGCTGAGCGCACGAATAAGGGACATCAGTTCAACGTTACCGCCAGCCGGACCCACCGTCGGGCTTTCCGGCTGCTCATTGGCGGCGTCGTGCCCACACGGAGTCAACCACCAATGCTGCCATCAAGATAAAGGCGAGCGGCAGGCCGTAGAGGGCGGTGAAAGTGATCCAGACCGGTGCCACGCCGTTGCCAAAAGCGATTGCCATGACAGTGCCTACGGCCGCCAGGGACAGGACTGCGACGACGGCGGCAACTATCAAGAGCGGGCGGCGGTAGCCGTGGGGAATCATGGATGTAACGCTAACAGTCCCGGACCTCATTCACCCGGCCGGGTCTGCTTGCGAACAAAAGGCGGCGGAACCTGCCCTGCCGGGGTCTCAAAGCGCGAATCCGTGGCTGGGCAGGATAACCTTGAAGTAATAGACCAACACGGACCAGGCAGTTACCCCTGTTCCCGCAGTATCCTGCGGATGCGGTGACGTGCCGGCTGTGTCTCAAAGCAAGAACGAAGAAGGTTGATTACGTGCCCACCGGCAAGGTCAAGTGGTATGACAAGGACAAAGGCTTCGGATTCCTCGCAGCAGAGGACGGCCAGGAAGTGTTTCTGCCCAAATCCGCACTGCCCGAGGGCGTAACGGATCTCAAGGCAGGCACCCGGGTTGAGTTCGGCGTCGCCGACGGTCGCCGAGGCGCCCAGGCGCTGGGCCTGCGCGTGCTGGACAAGTTGCCGTCCATCGCGAAGGCCAAGCGCATGAATGCCCGCGAACTCGCGCCCGTTGTCCAGGACCTTGTGTCCGTTCTGGACAACCTTTCGGGGACGTTGTCGGCCGGTAAGTACCCTGAAGGCGCCAAAGGCAAAGCAATTGCGGCAGCTCTGCGCAAGGTTGCCGACGAGCTGGAAGCCTAAACCCCGATGACATCGGAATCCGCTGAAGCCAGTCCTGAAGTGGCCGGAATTGGTGCCGCTGCTGTAACGGCTGGAACGGCCGGTCCCGGGGCTGAGCGGAAGCCGGCCACGGCGAAGCGCCGCGCCGGCATTCCCGTGTGGCGCGTCGGCAAGCCGGACGCCTTCCTTGCCGCCGCCGTCGACGTTGCCCGAAATGCGGTAGAGACCATCGCCAAGCCCGGTGAGATCGGACCGCATATTGCGGCGCGCTCCGAAGGCGAACGCGTCGTCACGCATCTGTTCGAATCTCGGCTGGCCGGCTATGGCGGCTGGCAGTGGTACGCCGTCGTGACCCGCAATTCGCGCTCCAAAGTGGTCACGGTCAGCGAGCTTGGGCTCCTGCCGTCCGAGGACTCCATCCTCGCCCCTGAATGGGTGCCGTGGGCAAAGCGCGTCCGTCCGGAGGACGAGGCTACCGCAGCCGAAGAATTGGCGGAGGAGGCTGGCATCCCCGTTGACGCGGACGACGACGGCGATCCCTCCGGTGAGGACCTCACCGCCTCCGGTGACGAACAAGAGAGCGACGAAGCCGACGACATCGAGGCCGACTAACCCTTGGCGGACCCGGCGATCGAATTCCTTGAAGGGGGAAGCTAATGTCCACCTTCAAATCGCTGGGTGTCCTTAACTACCGCATTTGGTTTATCGGTGCGCTGATCTCCAATATCGGCACGTGGATGCAACGCACTGCCCAGGACTGGCTGGTCTTTGCGCACCTGAGCAACCATGATGCCGGTGCCATGGGCGTGACCCTGGCCCTGCAGCTGGGCCCGCAGCTTTTTCTCGCCCCGTGGGCTGGCCTCCTTGCCGACCGTTACAGCCGGCGCAGGCTCCTGGTCATGACGCAATCGGCTATGGCTATCCTGAGCGCTGGCTTGGGACTTCTGGTGCTGAGCGGCGCAGCCCAGTTGTGGCACGTCTACGTGTTCGCGCTCTTGCTTGGCGTTGTCTCGGCACTTGACGCCCCCGTGCGCCAGACGTTCGTGTCGGAGCTGGTCAAGGACGACTACCTCTCCAACGCTGTGGCGCTGAACAGTGCTTCCTTCAACGTTGCCCGCATGATCGGTCCTGCCGTGGCCGGCATCTTGACGGTGGCGGTGGGCCCGGGCTGGGTGTTCATGATCAATACGCTGACCTTTGTGGCAATGCTTGCCGCGATCCGGGCAATTCCTGTCTCCTCATTGCGCGTCCAGCCCCGGGCGGCCGCGGGCAAAGGCCGTATCCGTGAGGGGCTTCGCTATGTCCGCAATCGCCCGGACATTGTGGTTGTCCTCGTCGCGATCTTCATCATGGGCACGTTCGGCCTGAACTTCGTGCTCTTCATTGCGGCCATGGTCGGTACGGAGTTCGGCATGGACGCGGGCGCATTCGGACTGCTCAACTCAATCATGGCGATCGGTTCCGTCGCCGGAGCGCTGCTGTCCGCCCGGCGCGGGCGCCCCCGGATGCGGCTCATTTTCGCCGCCTCGGGCGGTTTCGGCATTGCGAGCGGGCTGGCTGCCCTGGCGCCGAATTACACCTTGTTTGCCTTGGCCCTGATTCCTTGCGGCCTGTTTGCACTGACCATGATTACGAGCGCCAACGGCTATGTGCAGTCCACCACTGAACCGGTCATGCGCGGGAGGGTCATGGCACTGTACATGGCCATATTCATGGGTGGAACCCCCATTGGGGCTCCTTTCGTTGGCTGGGTGGCCAATGTGGCCGGCCCCCGCTGGGCCGTCGGGGTGGCAGCGGCTGCCGGCGCAAGCACCGCCGTCGTCGGCATCATCTGGATTATCCGCGCACGTCAGCTGCGGCTCCGCTTCGATCGCAGCGCCGGTGGCTTGCGGTTCTTCCGCATCGAATCCCAAGGCTCCCGTGGTGCCGAAGGAGACGGCGCCGTTAAAAGGGCTGACGCCGTTAAAGAAGCTGACGCCGCCCGGGATCCATACCCGGACGACGCCGACCACTCCTGACCGCTGGAATGCGGCAGACGTTATTTCTTCAGTTCGCCCACGACGAAGTCGATGCTCGCAAGCAACGCCGAGACGTCATCCGGTTCAATGGCAACGAACGTAGCGACGCGGAGCTGGTTGCGGCCTAGCTTGCGGTACGGTTCCGTGTCCACGATCCCGTTGGAACGCAGCACCTTGGCGATGGCCGCGGCGTCGAGCGACTCGTCGAAATCGATCGTGGCGATGACATTGGAACGATCCTCGGCCTTGGCCACGAATGGGGTGGCGTACTCGGAAGCCTCGGCCCAGGCGTAAATCCGGCTGGCGGAGTCCGCAGTGCGCTTGCTGGCGAAGTCCAAACCGCCGTTGCTGTTGAGCCACTGGATCTGTGCGTCCAGCGTCACCAAGGTGGACAGGGACGGCGTGTTGTAGGTCTGGTTGAGCCTCGAGTTGTCGATGGCCGTCTGCAGATCCAGGAAATCGGGGATCCAGCGGCCGCTCGCCTTGATGCGGGCGGCGCGTTCTATTGCAGCCGGGGAGAAAAGACCGAGCCACAGGCCGCCGTCGGAGGCGAAGTTCTTTTGCGGCGCGAAGTAGTAGACATCGGCCTCGGCAACATCAACATCCAGACCGCCGGCCGCGGACGTGGCGTCCACCAGGACCAAGGCGCCATCGTCGCTGCCCTGAACGCGCTTGACGGGAGCGGCGACGCCGGTTGAGGTTTCGTTCTGCGGCCAGGCGTAGACGTCCACGCCTGCTTCTGCCCGGGAAACCGGCCGTGTGCCCGGCTCGGAGGTGATGATGGAGGAAGCCTCCAGGAAAGGAGCCTTGTTGGTGGCCGAGGCGAACTTCGAGCCGAACTCACCAAAAGAAAGGTGTTGGGCCTTCTTCTCCACCAGACCGAAGCTGGCGACATCCCAGAACGCGGTGGAGCCGCCGACGCCGAGAATCACCTCGTAACCCTCGGGCGCGCGGAAGAACCGGCTGAGTCCCTCGCGGACCGAGCCCACCAGGTTCTTGACTGGTGCCTGGCGGTGGGAGGTGCCGAGGATCGACGTCGATGCTGCGGACAAGGCCTCGATCTGCTCCGGGCGGACCTTGGAGGGGCCGGCGCCGAAGCGGCCGTCCTTGGGCAGCAAATCGGCGGGGATAGTGATGCTGTTGTCGCTCACGGGATGCTCCAATGGTGAAGTAGCGGCCTAGATGGGTCGTGGCAGGTGGCATCTCTGCCCCTTCGACTCCCCAATTCTGCCTGACTCCGCAGCCCGGGGCAGAACCGACGGTGTCACAGTCCGCCACGTGGAAAAGTTTTGCCGTGGCGCGCAGGAGTACGCGAACGGAATTATCCGGAGTAATTCCAAATAAGCTAAGCTTGGAGCTGGCGCCCGGCCCGGGACGGCCGGCGGGTCGACCGTCTGTTCGACCGTTGAGGCGGCCCCGATACGGTGGACACACCCAAGATACTGCGCTCGAGGAGCTGAGCTGGATGACGGATCTGATTGATACCACTGAGATGTATCTTCGGACCATTTTGGAGCTTGAAGAAGAGAACATCGTGGCTCTTCGCGCCCGCATCGCCGAGCGCTTGCGGCACTCCGGTCCGACCGTTTCGCAGACGATCGGCCGGATGGAGCGCGACGGCCTGGTGATTGTTTCCAACGACCGGCACCTCGAGTTGACCGAAACCGGACGGAAACGCGCCACCGAGGTGATGCGTAAGCACCGGCTCGCCGAGCGTCTGCTGGCCGACGTCATCGGACTGGACTGGGCCTACGTTCACGACGAAGCGTGCCGCTGGGAGCACGTCATGAGCGAACGGGTGGAACGGCGCCTCTACGAACTTCTGGACCACCCCACGGAGTCTCCCTATGGCAATCCCATCCCAGGACTCGAAGCATTGGGCGGAGTAGCGTCCCATGCCTTTACGGATGGCGTGGTCAACCTTCTGGAAGCGATGAACGAATACTCGCCGGAGAACCGAGTCACTGTCAGTCGCCTGGCCGAACCGATTCAGGTTGAGCCGGAGCTGTTGGTGCAGTTCGACGAGGGTGGAATCCGCCCGGGCGCCAGGGTTTCCTTGGAGCGTGTGGGGGAGTACATCTCCGTTCGCGTGCCCAATATAGATGGTGCGCTGGAGCTTCCCCCCGAGGTCGCTTCGCACGTGTTTGTGACCGTCGCTTAGCCTTCCTCAGCAGCGCGACCGGCAAAGATAACGAAATTATTACCGTAGGGGGTTAATCCCCTATAGTTGGCTACTGGCGCCGATACCAAAGCGTTACCTGATTCGAAGCCCAGTTCTGCCGGCGGGTCAGGTGGATTAGCCCATTCATCGGCAGAAGCGGGGGAACCATCAGCGGTCGCCGAAAGGCGGCCTTGGGGTGAAGTCCGCAGCGGAAGTGCACAAAGCGCAGGACCCTTTCAGGGACTCCGCTGTGCTTCGAGTGCTTCGCGCGGACCGGGTCCATGCACTCTCTGATCCGAATCCGACAGCTAACTTCGCAGGCTTGCCAGAGAGGAAGACTTTGACCACCCAGAACACCAGGGGCCGCAGACGTGCGTCCGGTCTTACTGCCGAGCTGCGGACCGCCGGCGTCGCTGCGCACGAACCACGGCCCCGCGATCCGCATCGCGAATTCCGCCGACGCAAAGGACCCTTGCGGCAAATGGCCGATTTCGCGGCCGCGAGCGGTGCTGGACAGAAGGCAGGGGTCGCCCTGGCCACCACAGGCCTCCTCCTGACAGTCGCAGTGCCCGGCACCGGCGCCATGACGGCTGCCTCTGAGTCAAGCCAGTCCGCCCCTTCCGTGGAAAACCAGCCCGAGATTCCTGCGGCAGCCAATGCCACGATCGACTTCAGCCGCGCCGCAGTGTCCACTACGGCAGATCCGGACAGCAAGCTCAAACAACTCTTGAGCGCTCAATCCGTCGGTAGCATCACCACGTCTTCCTCCAAAGGAACGCTGGGGGCGCCGCTGGACACCCTGACCACGGCCTCGCCCTTCGGCTACCGCGTGAACCCGATCACGGGCGGTTTGGGAGAATTCCACCGGGGCCAGGACTTCGTGGCCCAGTGTGGCACCCCGGTCCACGCGGCCGCCGCCGGCAAAGTCACCTTCGCTGGCTGGCACCCTTACGGCGGCGGAAACCGCATTGTGGTGGACCATGGCAATGGCCTGGAAACCACGTACAACCACTTGTCCTCGTTCAACGTCCAGGTGGGCCAAATGGTCAGCCGTGGCGATGTGGTCGCCCTGAGCGGCACTACGGGCGCCTCTACCGGCTGCCACCTCCATTTTGAAGTCATGGTCAACGGCAACGTTGTCGACCCCTTGGGTTGGCTCTAGCCAATCCGATGGCCGCCTATCGCATGCTTGTCACGTGCCGTGACCTGAATGTGACATTCAGCCAAAACTCATGTACCGTCTAACACGCATCAACTTTTAGAGAGTTGATGCACTCGGGTGGATTGCCTAGCTCTGCCACTGCCCGAGGTTCCGTTCGCAAAACATCGTCTGGCAGAGGCGGGGGACCCAACTTTTGGCCATCTTTACCGATGGCCTTGGGGTTAAGTCGCACAGCTTCCGAAGGGGAGTAGTGCGGCCGGATGACTCCCATCCGAATCCGACAGCTTACCTCGCGGGCATAGGGAGAGGCCTCTTACGTGTCTTCACGCTCTACTCTTGCGCGCCATCGTGCCGCGGTCACCAAGACCAACTCGCTTGCCGTTATCGCTAGATCAGTCGGCAGCAACGCCGGTGGCGTAGGCCGTCAGGCAGCAGTTATCGCCGCTGCGTCCGGACTGGTCCTCACTAGCGGTATCGCAGCGAATGCTGCCGAAACCAACGTCCCCCGCGAGTCCACTGGGACCTCCACTTTGGAAGTCCAGTCCATCGCCCAAGCCAGCATTGCGGCCGACTCCTCGGTCGCGATCAAGTACGAGCGTCCGGCTGTTTCGACCGAAGCCGCTCCAGTTGTTGCTGCTCCGGTTGCCGTTCAGGAAGCCGTTGCCGCCCCCGCGGCCACGACCGGTGCCGCTACGGCCACCGCAACGCTCTCTGTCTCCACCCCCGCTTCACCTGCTACCAAGCTTGCCAGCGGCCGGGGTGCAGCAATTGCCGCTGCAGCCTACGCTCAGCTTGGCGTTGCCCAGGACTGCACCGCCCTGGCGTCGAACTCCCTGGCTGCCGTGGGAATCAACTTCCACGGCTGGCCGGCAGACTACCTTTCCCTGGGCCGCACCGTCAGCGCCGCAGAAGCACAGCCGGGTGACCTCGTTTACTACCAGAACGGTGGCATGGGCATGGCCCACATCGCCGTTTACGTCGGCAACGGCATGGCAGTCCACGGTGGCTGGAACGGTGGCACCACCGCCCTGTACAGCGTCAACGTTGGCTCCGGCCCGGTCTTCATCCGCGTTGGTGGCTAAATAGCTTCCTGAAACATCCCCGCTGGAGTGCTTGCGGGGATGTTTCGTTTTAACCGGCATGCGCTAAATCACGGCCTGGGGAACCTTGGGACCCAATTCCAGACCCGCTCTTCGGACGATTCGAAGGTTCCCGCGACGTGTCCGGGACATGAATTTTGCCCGACACAGTCCCGGAACCCACCCGCGGATTCGTTGATCTGGCCTCCGCGTGTTTACTCTTGTGGTGTCGATCCACAGCCCGTACATGCAGAGGGCAGCCGGCCCTCGCGCCCCTGACGGGTGCGGCCGTGAAGAGGTACGTGCATGCGCACACTCGTTCTGAATGCTGGATATGAACCGCTGGCGGTAGTAACCTTCCGCCGGGCGCTGGTCCTTGTGCTCACCGGAAAAGCGAGCGTAGTGGCAGAAGGCGACGAGCCTGTCGTCGGGCCACAGGAGATTCTCGGACGTCCGTCCGTGATCCTCCTCAATCGCTACATCCGGCCAAGGTACAACACGATCACAGCGGTCACACGCCGCGGCGTCTTGCGCCGCGACGGTCACCGTTGCGCCTATTGCGGGAAAGCAGCTCACACCATTGACCACGTCCACCCCAAATCCAGGGGCGGCGCGGATTCCTGGGAAAACCTGGTGGCGGCGTGCCTACGCTGCAACAACGCCAAGAGTGACCACACACCGGCCGAGATGGGCTGGAAACTGAGGTTCACTCCGGCGGCGCCCACCGGGACTATCTGGCAAATCAAGGAGCTTGAGAAACCTGCGCCCGCATGGGATCCCTTCCTCTTGCCCGAATCGGCGGCCTGAACCGGAATTGAGCCTGCTTCCCGGGTAATCTGGGCGGGTGGACTTTGATGCGGTGATCTTGGCGGGTGGGAAGTCCTCCCGCCTAGGTGGCGTGCCCAAAGCCGAACTCAAGTTCGGCGGCGTCACGCTCCTCCAGCGCGCCCTGGAGGCAGCGCATGGTGCCGGCACCGTCGTCGTCGTCGGGCCGGATTCCGGTACATTGCCGGACGGGACCCTGACCGCCCGCGAGGACCCCCCATTCGCCGGACCAGCGGCCGCGATCGAAGCAGGGCTCGCTGCCCTTGAACAAGACGGCGTGACCCGAGCCGGGCACGGTCGATTGCCAAGCGGGCCACACGCGCGGTGGGTACTCGTCATGGCCTGCGATATGCCGTTCGCTGGTACCGCGGTTCCGGTGGTGCTCAGCGAGCTTGCCGAGCACCCGGACGCGGAGGGGGCCATATCCGTATCAGCCGATGGCCGAAGACAGCCATTGCTCGGGGTCTACCGGTTCTCCGCTTTGCAACGGGAAGTGCTGGCGGCAGCAGAACGGGGTGGCCTGGCCAATGCCGCAGTCTTCCGGCTGCTTGCTAGGCTTGATCTGCTAGCCGTACCAGTCCCCGCTGGTTCCACCGATGACGTGGATACCTGGGGTGATGCCGCGGCGCTCGGCGTAGACGGCGACCAGCCGTGACAAAAGCTGTACCGGACTGTGGAGGCCGATCGTGAAGAGCCAAGAAGAAACGCTTGAGGAATGGTGCAGGAGCCTGATGCAGGCATTCCAGCTCGAAGACGTCGAGATCGACATCAACGAGATCCTGTCTTTGGCAGGCGTAGCCGCGCATTCAGTCGTCCGGCCGGCAGCTCCTTTGACCACCTTCATTGCCGGTTTCGCCGCCGGACGTGCCGCAGGTTCGGGCCGGTCGACTGAAACCGCATCGATGGATGCCGCGTTGGGCCTGGCACGCACGCTCGCCAAGGACTATACGAACCCCGGAATCGACGCCGGATGACGGAAGCCCCTGGCCAGAGCGCCGAGGACCCGCACGCCGAGCATGTCCCGCACGCCGACCACCTGTGGGCGGAGGCCCGGCAAATTTCCTTCGAGTGTGCCACGCCCATTCCGGCCGCACCCGTAGCCCTGAAGGACGCCCTCGGCAGGATCTTGGCCGCGGATGTCCGCGCGCTGCAGGACGTGCCGCACTATGCTTCCTCGGCGATGGATGGCTGGGCTGTCAACGGTAGCGGCCCATGGATCCTCGCCGAACCAGGCCATCGGCTGGCCCCGCACCAAGCGAGCCCTATTGTTACCGGCGGTCTGATCCCGCCGGGGGCCAAGGCTGTGCTCCGCAGCGAGAGCGGGGTCCTGACCACCGACGAAGATGGCTTGCCGGTCCTCGCGCTCGGCGGGAACGCCAAGCCCGGCGAACCGCACAATGGGCAACATATCCGCAACGCGGGAGAAGAAGCCGGGGCGGGCGAGCTGCTGATCGCATCCGGGGTGGTCCTGAACCCCGCCCACCTCGCCCTGGCCGCCCTGACAGGTCGCGACGAACTCGACGTCCTGGGCAAACCCCACGTGAAGCTGCTCATGACCGGCTCAGAAGTGGTGACCACGGGTGTGCCGCTCCCCGGCCGGGTGCGGGATACCTTCGGGCCCCAGCTTGGCGCCGTCGTCGAACTCCTTGGCGGGATCCGCGGCGAGCAGCTCAAAGTGGGCGACTCCTATGAAGAATGGCTCTCGGGCCTGGAGGAAGGCGAATTGTCGCCGGAGAGGCCACCCGCCGACGTCGTTATCACCACAGGGGGTACGGGCCGCTCGGGGACGGACCACTTCCGGCGGGCCATTGCGGAGCTCGGGGGCCGTTTGTTGATTGATGGCATCGCGATGCGGCCGGGACATCCCGCCGTCTTGGCCGAACTGCCTGACGGACGCTTTGTGGTCGGGCTTCCCGGGAACCCGCTCGCTGCCATGATGGCGCTCTTCACGATCGGGGCGCCGCTGCTCGCCGGACTCGGGCACGGAACGCTGTCCGACATCGAAGAGGTGCCAAGCGGAGCGATGCTCGACGCCGATCCTGGACGCACCCGCTTGCTTCCCTTCAGGTTCGTGTACGGTTTGGCCTCTCCGGCGCAGCACGCGGGGCCGGGGATGATGCGGGGGCTCGCGAGTGCTGACGGAGTCATGGTGGTGCCACCCCACGGCGTGCAGCTGGGCGAGGCCGTGCCCGCTTTTCCCTTGCCTTGGGGGCCTCCGCTTCCCGCGGCGAAGCCTCCGGAGGGCCAAGCCAAGAAGACTCCCGCCAGGCCCAGCCGCAAGGTTTCGTCAGGTCCAGTGGACTGGAGTGCCCTGACCGGCTGACATCTTCCGGCCAAGAATGGACACAGGTGGAATCGGGAGTCAGGCCTTGCAATGATGGGATCATGAACAGGCATGCTCCCGAGCAGGATATCAATGAAGATGATCTCCAAGTCCACCCGCCCAAGCGCTCCGCCGCCGGTGTCAAGGCAGTCACCGTCGCATTGGAACGGGGCTGGGCCCAAGCCGGTGTGAGCCGGACCGTCAAGTCGATGCTCCGCGTCAACCAGCGGGACGGTTTCGATTGTCCCGGGTGCGCTTGGCCGGAGTCCATTACGGGCAAACGCAGTCCCGCCGAGTTCTGCGAAAACGGTGCCAAAGCCATTGCCGAAGAAAGCACCACGCGGGTGGTCGACTCGGCGTTTTGGGCCCGGCATTCCTTGGCCGAGCTTGAGGACAAGACCGAGTACTGGCTAGGCAGCCAAGGACGCATCGCCGAGCCCGTCGTCATTCGCCCGGGCGAAACACACTATTCGCCGATCAGCTGGGCGGACGCTTTCGCCCTGATCGGTGAGCACGTGAACGCCACCACCCCGGACCGCTGCGTCTTCTACACCTCGGGGCGGACCGCCAACGAGACCGCCTTCATGTACCAGCTCTTCGCCCGGAGCCTGGGCACCAACAACCTGCCCGACTGCTCGAACATGTGCCACGAGTCCTCCGGCAGCGCCCTGAACCCGACCATCGGCATCGGTAAAGGCACCGTCTCCTTGGAAGACATCCATGAGGCGCAACTGGTGCTCGTGGTAGGCCAAAACCCGGGAACCAACCATCCGCGCATGCTCTCCGCCCTGCGCGATTGCAAGAACAACGGCGGCAAGGTTGTCGCCGTTAATCCGTTGCCCGAAGCCGGGCTCCTGAACTTCAAGGATCCCCAGTCCCTCAACGGCGTGGTGGGCGGTGGCACGGACATCGCGGATGAATTCCTGCAGATCAAGGTAGGTGGGGACCTCGCTTTGTTCCAGGCGCTGGGCCACCTCCTGCTGGAAGAAGAGAAGCGGAAACCGGGCACCGTGGTGGACAGCGCCTTCATCGAGGCGCAGACCGACGGCTTCGAGGCTTACGCCGAGGCACGGGCAACCCTGGACTGGGAGGAGACGGAACGCGCCACGGGCCTGAGCCGCATCGAAATCACCAAGGTGGCGGGCATGCTGGCCGCTTCGAAGGGCACCATCATTTGCTGGGCGCTCGGCCTGACCCAGCAGCCGCACTCCGTAGATACCTTGCGGGAAATCATCAACCTCCTGCTCCTCCAAGGCAACTTCGGCAAGCGGGGCGCCGGAGCTTGCCCCGTCCGCGGCCACTCCAACGTGCAGGGCGACCGCACCATGGGTATCTGGGAGAAGCCTTCGGAGGGCTTCCTCGCAGCTCTCGACAAGGAATTCGGATTCACAATGCCGCGGGCACACGGCTACGACTCCGTGGAAACCCAGCACGCCTTGGAGAAGGGCGACGTGGATGTGTTCGTCTCCATGGGCGGTAACTTCGCGGCGGCGGGCTCGGATACCGTTGCGCTGGAGGAAGGGCTGAAGAGGGCCGGGCTGACGGTACACATCTCTACCAAGCCCAACCGTGCCCACGTAGTGCATGGCAAGACCTCCCTGATCCTGCCTACCCTGGGCAGAACGGACAGCGACGACAAGCACCCAGGCGGCCGCCAGATACTCTCGGTGGAAGACTCCATGTCCGTGATCCACTCCACCCAGGGCCGGCTGACTCCGGTCTCGGACCACCTGCTCAGCGAACCCGTCATCGTCGCACGCATGGCGCAGGCGGTCCTCGGGGACAACCACCCGGTGGATTGGCGTGCCATGGCCGAAGACTACGACGTCATCCGCGACCACATCTCCAGGGTGATCCCCGGCTTCCAGGACTTCAACGCGAGGGTCCGGACCAAGAATGGTTTTGTGCTGCCCAATCCGCCGCGCGACACCCGGACGTTCGCGACGGACATCGGCAAGGCACGCTTCACCGTGAGCCCGCTGGAGTACCTCGAAGCCCCGGCCGGCCACCTGATCCTGCAGACGGTCCGTAGCCACGACCAGTACAACACCACGTTCTACGGGCTCGATGACCGCTACCGCGGCATTTCCGATGGCCGCCGGGTCATCTTGGTCCACGAGGACGATATCAGCGAGCTCGGCTTCGAAGACCGGGACTTGGTGGACGTCATCTCCACGTTCGGGGGCACGGAACGCCGGGCGGACAAGTTCCGGCTGGTTGCCTACCCCACGGCGAAGGGTTGTGCGGCTGCGTATTTCCCGGAGGCCAACGCCCTGGTCCACCGCGAGCTGGTTGCCCGTGAATCCAACACGCCCGGTTACAAGGCCATGACTGTGCGGTTCGTTAAGCACGGGGAAGCCGCTGAACACGGTGAAGCTGCCCAGACGGTAGGGATCTGACATGGGACGGGTGACCCAGCGCCGCAAAGTGCACAAGTTCGTCCTGGACGGCTCGGCCCAGGCCCTGGATCACCCGGTCCGCTACCGCGAGGACTTCCTGGCGGTCGAGGAACCGTTGGAGGTGCGCTTGGGCCACATGTCTTTCTCCGTGACCATGCGGACTCCTGGCGACGACTTTGACTTGGTGGCGGGCTTCCTGGTCTCCGAGGGCGTCATCTGGGATCCTGCCCAGCTCATCTCGCTGCGTTTCTGCGCCGGCGAGGACGAGAACGGCGTTCAGACGTTCAATGTGGTGGAAGCCCAGTTGCGGCCCGACGTCGTCCTTCCGGACACCGGCCGCAACGTCTACACGTCCAGTTCGTGCGGGATCTGCGGCACCGACTCCATCGAGGCGGTGCGCAAGTCCTCCCACTTCAGCCCGGCGGACGACCCGCTGAAGGTGCCGGTGGAAATTCTCGCCTCCCTGCCTGACCGGCTCCGCGCCGCACAGGCGGTCTTTGACAAGACCGGAGGAGTGCATGCAGCGGGTCTCTTCAAGATCCACGACGACGGCGAAGGCAGTGTTGCTGAACTCTTGTGCTTACGCGAAGACGTGGGCAGGCACAATGCCGTGGACAAGGTGGTGGGCTGGGCACTTCGCGAAGGACTGTTGCCCCTGAAGGGTACCGTCCTGCAGGTTTCCGGAAGGGCGTCTTTCGAACTCGTCCAAAAGGCGGCGCTCGCCGGAATCCCGGTTCTGGCTGCCGTCAGCGCACCCTCGAGCCTCGCCGCGGAACTCGCCCAAGAGACGGGCATGACGCTCGTGGGATTCAGCCGGGGGACCAGTCTGAACGTCTACGCTGGAAGCGACCGGGTGGGCGTTCCGGCAGGGGCCGACACCGGCGAGGGCCCCGGCCTGAGCTTGCGAAGGCTGGGAGCCGGTGGGGATTAGGGGCTTGCAGGGACAGCGGTCAATCACTTGGTAATTGTTGCGGAACAACGTAGATTTTATCCATCGAATGGAATCCTTGTTTCCGCTGGACCGTGACTTTGCCGATCTAGGCTGCCTGACGGTACGGAAGCAACTCAATGTAGCCCACCGTTAAAGGGGACTTCAAGTGCACGACGACCGCCTGATCACTGAGAAGCGGCTCGAACGTTTTGTCCGGGAGCGCATTGCCCCCGCCATCTACGGCCGCGCGCTGCCTCTCACCCTCAGTAGTTGGGATGTGCCGGGTGAACCGGTTCCGGTCGCGGAGGCGCTCCACCAGGTCTTTGAACCCCAGGAGCACGGCGCCGCCTGGGGCAAGGCTTGGAGCACCAAGTGGTTGCGGCTTAGGGGCGAGGTCCCGGAAGGCTGGGGAGCTGCCGAAGGCACTGCGGTGGAGATCGTCGTCGATCTCGGCTTCAGCAACGACGCCCCCGGATTCCAATGCGAAGGCATCGCCTGGCGCGCGGACGGGACCATCATCAAGGCCATTTCTCCCCGAAACCAGCACGTTCCGCTGAAGCTCCTGGGCGGCGGGCTCTCCGTGGACTTCTACGTCGAAGCGGCAGCCAATCCGGACCTCAGCCAAGGATGGAGCTTCGCGGCAACCCCGCTGGGGGATAAGGCCACGTCCGGAGACGAGCCCCGCTATCGGCTCGGTCGCATCGCGATCGCCGAACTCAACGAGGTGGTCTGGGAGCTCCATCAGGACATCTGGACCCTCAGCGGGCTCATGCACGAGCTGCCCTTCGAACTGCCGCGGCGGCATGAAATCCTCCGCGCCTTTGAGCGCATGCTGGACGTTATGGACCCCGACGACGTTGCTGGCACCGCAGCGGCAGGCAGGGAGGCCTTGGCTGAGGTCCTGAGCCGGCCGGCCTACGCTTCGGCACACGAACTGTTGGCCACGGGCCACGCCCACATTGACTCTGCCTGGCTCTGGCCGGTCCGTGAAACCATCCGAAAGTGCGCCCGCACATTCTCCAATGTGGTGGCCCTCATGGATGAGAACCCGGAATTCGTGTTTTCCTGCTCCTCTGCCCAGCAATTGGCGTGGATCAAGGAGTTCTATCCGGAGCTGTTCATCCGGATCCGGGAAAAGGTCAAAGCCGGCCAATTCGTGCCGGTAGGCGGCATGTGGGTGGAATCGGACACCAACATGCCCGGCGGTGAGGCCATGGCCCGCCAGTTCGTCGAGGGTAAAAGCTTCTTCCTGGAGGAGTTCGGCGTCGATTGCCAGGAAGCCTGGCTGCCCGATTCCTTCGGCTATTCCGGGGCCCTGCCCCAGATCGTCAAGTCTGCCGGATGCCGCTGGTTCCTGACTCAGAAGATCTCCTGGAACCAGGTCAACAAGATGCCGCACCACACTTTCAATTGGGAGGGCATCGACGGTACGCGGCTTTTCACCCACTTCCCGCCCGTGGACACCTATAACTCCGAGCTCCACGGCCGCGAACTCGCACACGCCCAGCGAAACTATCGGGAGCACGGCAGGGGCACCATTTCGCTGGTCCCCTTCGGCTATGGCGACGGCGGTGGCGGGCCCACGCGCGAAATGATTGCCGCAGCCCGCAGAACGGCGGACCTGGAAGGCTCGCCGAAGGTGCGCGTCGGAACCGCGAAGGAATTCTTCACGCAGGCCGAGGCCGAATACCGCAACCTCCCAGTCTGGGTGGGGGAGATGTACCTCGAGCTGCACCGGGGCACCTACACGAGCCAAGCCAACACCAAAAAGGGCAACCGCCGCTCGGAGCACCTCCTGCGCGAGGCAGAGCTGTGGTGCTCGACGGCGGCAATACGGACTGCCGGTTCCTTCACCTATCCGGCCGCGGACCTCAAGCGCTTGTGGCGGCTTGTGCTGTTGCAGCAGTTCCACGACATCCTGCCAGGCAGCGCCATCGCGTGGGTCCACCAGGATGCGGAACGGAACTATGCTGCCATCGCCCGGGAACTGGAAGCCATCATCTCGAATGCGGCCATAGCCCTGCTCGGCGAGGGGGACACCGTATTTCTCCTCAACGCGGCCCCCCATGAGCGGAACGGCGTACCTGCCCTCGCCGCAGCGGAAGCGGTGCACGCGGATACCACGGTGAGTGTCACCCCACGGGCCGGCGGCTATGTCTTGGACAACGGCATCATCCGCGCCGTGCTGGATGCCAACGGATTGCTGACGTCCCTCTCGGACCACGCAACCGGCCGTGAAGCGATGGCGCCGGGGCAGTTCGGCAACCATCTGGAACTTCACCGGGATACGCCCAACGAGTGGGATGCCTGGGACATCGACGAGTTCTATCGCCGGAACGTCGTCTCGGTGGTCGAGGCACGCTCGGTGACGCTCGAGAGCGCAGGCTGGGACGCCGTCGTCGTGGTGGAGCGGACGGTTGGTTCCTCCACCATCACCCAGCGCATTTCCCTCGAAGCGGGAGCTGCGTCCCTCGGAATATCCACTACCGTGGATTGGCAGGAACGCGAGAAATTGCTGAAGATCGGGTTCCCGCTGGACGTCCGCGCGGACCGTTCCGCTTCGGAAACCCAGTTCGGGCACGTTTTCCGGCCAACCCACACCAATACGTCCTGGGAAGCGGCCAAGTTCGAATTCTGCGCCCATCGCTGGATCCATGTGGCGGAACCAGGCTACGGCGTGGCGATTTCGAATGCCTCGAGCTACGGTCACGACGTCACCCGGGCCATCCGCGACGACGGCGGCACCACCACCAATGTCCGGGTGTCCCTGCTCCGGGCGCCGAAGTTTCCGGACCCCCGTGCCGATCTCGGTATGCATGTCCTGGAGCTGAGCATTCGGCCCGGTGCCAGCATCGGCGACGCCGTCGAGGAGGGGTACCGCACCAACCTCAAGCCGAGGCTGCTGACGGGCGCGAAGCCTGTGGAGCCGCTCTTCACGGTGTTCAACCAGGCGTTGGTGATCGAAGCCGTCAAACTTGCGGAGGACGGATCCGGAGACGTCATCGTGCGGCTTTACGAATCGCTGGGAGAACGTTCCACGGGCATCATCACGGCCAACTTCGATTCCCGAAAGGTGCAATCCGTGGACCTTTTGGAGCGCCCGGTGGAGGCTTCCGGCGTCGTGCCCGGAGCTGTTGCCGCAGAACTGACTCTGCGCCCATTCCAGTTGGTGACCTTGCGATTCAGCCGCTGACTACCCAACTAACTCGCAGTTAATGTCGCTTAGGGCGTCCAAAACGACATTAACTGCGAGCTAGTTGGGCTTAGACTTCGTGCTGCAGCCGCTTGACGAATTGCTTGGTGCGTTCCTGCCGCGGCTCACGCAGGACCTCCGCAGCGGGGCCGCGTTCCACCACCACGCCACCATCCATGAAGATGACTTCATCAGCAACCTGGCGTGCGAAAGCGAGTTCATGGGTCACGATCACCATGGTCCAGCCTTCGTCGGCAAGTTCCTTGATGACTCCAAGCACTTCACCCACGAGTTCCGGATCCAGGGCCGAGGTGGGTTCATCGAAGAGCAACAGTTGGGGCTTGAGTGCGAGGGCGCGCACAATTCCCACCCGCTGCTGCTGTCCACCGGACAGCTCGAAGGGATAGGCATCGCGCTTGTCGGCGAGCCCCACCCTGGCCAGGAGCCGCTCAGCCTCTGCCACGACTTCCGCACGGGGTCGCTTCTGGACTTGGAGTGGTCCCTCGATGACGTTCTTGAGCACCGTCATGTGAGGGAAGAGGTTGTAGTGCTGGAACACCATGGCACTGCGGTCACGGAGGGCAGCAATCTCCCGCTTACTCACGGCGCCGGCGAAATCGAGGGTCAGTCCCGCACCGGACCCCCGGACGGTACCGGCGTCGGCGTCCCCGAAGGTGACCGTACCGGCGTCGGGGACTTCGAGTCCATTGAGTGATCGCAGGACGGTAGTCTTCCCCGAACCGGAAGGACCAATCAGCGCAACCACTTGGCCGCGGCGGACATCGAGGTCGATCCCGCGCAGCACGACGTTGCTGCCGAAGGCTTTGGCAAGGTCCCGGGCGGACAAAACCAACCCGGTGCCTGCGGGCGAGGCTTTGCTGGGCTCAGTGGGCGACATATCGGTCCAATCTGCGCTCCAGGGCGGACTGGCCCGTGGAGAGGACAAGGCAAATGACCCAGTAGACCAAAGCCGATTCGAGGTACAGGATCATGAACTCCTGGCTGAAAGCAGCGATCTGCTGGGCGTTGCGGAAGAGCTCGGTGACCAGGATGAGCGAAGCCAGTGAGGTGTCCTTCACGAGCGAAATGAAGGTATTCGACAGCGGGGGCACGGAGACCCTGGCCGCCTGCGGGAGGATGATCCGCACGAGGGTTTGCGGCCTGGACATTCCGATGGTGTGCCCGGCCTCCCATTGGCCCTTGGGCACGGAGAGGATCGCGGCACGGATGACCTCGGCAGCGTAACCGCCCACGTTGAGGGAAAACGCGATGATGGCGCTGGGCCACGGCTCCAGCTTCACGCCGAGGCTTGGGAGGCCGTAGAAGATCACGAACAACTGCACCAGCAGGGGAGTCCCGCGGATCACCGAGACGTAGAAACGTGCGACGCCGGAGAGCACCCGGTTGGGACTCAAGCGCAACAGGGCAACCAGCAGGGCCAAGGCCAAGCCTAGGGCGAACGAGGCCAGGGTCAAGGGGATGGTTCCCGTGACGGCGCCGCCGACGATGGGCCCGAAGGAACTCCAGACGAGATCCCAGTTGAAGGTCATCTGTTTGGCCGCCGGCTACTTGGTGACGTCTGCGCCGAAGTACTTTTCGGAAATCCTGGCCAGGGTGCCGTCTGCACGAAGATCCGTCAGGGCTTTGTCCACGGCGGCCTTGAGCTCGGTGGATCCCTTGCGGAAGACCATGGCGCTCTGTGTCTTGTCTGTGGTCTCTGCCGCGATCTTCAAGCCGGAATCCGGAGTGGTCTTTGCATAGTCGAGGTAGGTCAGCTTGTCGTTGACGGTGGCGTCGACGCGGCCTTGACGGACCAGGGTCGCGGCTTGAGCCCAGCCTTCGACGGACTGGACGTTGGCGCCGGCGTCGACTGCCATCTTGTAGAAGTTGCTGGTCAGCGACTGGGCGGTGGTCTTGCCTTTGAGGTCGGCGAAGCTGTTGATGGAAGTGTTATCCGACTTGGTCACCACGACGCCGTTGGACACCGTGTACGGCGCGGAGAAGTCGTATTTGGCCGTGCGCTCGGGATTGATGGAGATCTGGTTTGCGATGGTGTCGAAGCGCTTGGCATCAAGTCCGGCGAAGATGCCATCGAACTGGGTTTCCTGGAACGTCGCCTTCACTCCGAGCTTGCCGGCCACGGCCTGGGCGATTTCGACGTCAAAGCCCGTGAGCGGACCTGCTCCGTTTTCGTGGAAGCTGAAAGGCCGGTACGTTCCCTCGGTGGCAATGACGATCTCGCCCTTGGATTTGATGTCGGACAGGGAGGTGTCTGCGCCGGACGTAGAAGACGGTGATGACCCACCGCCGCAAGCGGTCAATGCCAGCGCGACGGCGGCAAGGGTTGCGGACAGTGCTGTACGGCGAGTGGGCAGGCTCTTCATGAAAGCCATCTTAGTCACCGGTCCCTTCCGGCTGCCCGTGCCCTGCGCGGAAGGCCCCTTAAAAGGCTGAGTGGGGGCGGTCCCCAACGGCCCGCCACCACTCATCCCCCCAAAACGTGATCCTGCACGCGCCACGAACCCTGAAAACCCGTTCATTGATTCAAAGGTCAGGCTGCATCGCATTCACACATTCATAATTATGGCACGATATAATGGAAATGTGAAAGAGGTTACGCGGTATGTTTTAGTGTTTCGTTGACGTTACCGCGCGGCTGGTCCGGCGCGCAATGGTTTTGGACAGCCAAATGCCCGCCAAGCCAAACGCACTCGCCAAGGCAGCCGAATAATTGATGAGCGGCCGCAGCCAAGTATTAGATTCCGGCACCAGCGGAAAGAGCTGCGAAACGAGCAGCAATACCAGGCTCAGGAGCAGCGTCGCCGAGGCGGCCCGCAGCACAGCCGGACCGGGAAGCCGTACCGAGCGCCAGATGCCCGGCACCAGGCATGCGGCAACGTATCCCGGATAGAACCGTCCCAAGGCTGCATAGAACGCCAGAGGCACCCCCGGATCCAGGTCATTCAGGCCCACTGTGGAGCCGGCAGTGTCCATAGAGAAGAAAAAGCAAGCTGTCAAGACCGCGGTGGTCCCCAGGACCGCAAAGCCCAAGGGCCCCCAAATGGCGCGTTCCCCTCCGGGCGAGCCAAAGGCTTTGGCCACCTTAAACCCCATAAGCAGGAACGTCCCGTAGAGCATGAGCCGAAGCAGCAAGTTGCATAGATTGAAGCCGCCCAGCAGTTGGTCGAGGAACAGGTACGGGCCCTCGATGCTCAGTAGGATGTCGGCGGAAATGAGTGCGAACAGGACGAACATCAGGCGGTTCTCGCCCCGGACGGCGCTGGGAATGCGAATAGCGGTCAGGGTGAGGCAAACGCACAGCGTTGCCCATGACAAGACGGTGGTCATCCCAGGTTCTCCCAGATTCTGGTGGCGTGGTCGAGCTCATGCTCGTGCCGGCGCAAGGACTTGCCAAGCGCCAGCAGCCGTTCGCCGGCCAGCAGAGCCAGCTCGCCTTCCGTCATCCGTTCCAATGCCTCCCGCCGCGCGCCCTCGGGCCAGCCGGCTTCGGCCTCCGTGACGAGGCCGCTCGCCACGAGGCCTCCGGCAGGTCCGACGCCGGCGGCGCGTGATGTTGCCAGGGCCAGTTCCGGTGGCAGGCGGTTGGCAGTCAGGTGCGCGGAATAGTTTTGCGGGGCGATCCCGGTGGCTTCACTGACCCGGTGGCGAAGCTCGCCGTCGTCGATCGCGTCCACCCAATTTCTGACCGAACTCAGATGTGGTGTGTCTGCCAGGACGAGCGGCTGGACGGCGTCCCTGGGCTCGGAGCGCTGCACGACGGCCCGCAACAGATCCATGGTGGAGATCTGGCTGACGAGTTCCGCGTCAGTGGGTGGAACCGGAGATCCGCGAAGCGCAGCGTAGGCCTCGAATTGGGCCAAGGCATCGAAGGGATTCATGTCGAAGGCCCGGCTGATGCTCACGAGTGAACTCTCAGCCACCTTGCCGCGGACCAATTGCTGGGCCAGCGTAGTGCGTTTCACTCCCGAAAAGCGGCAGACATCGGCCGTGCTGGTGTTCGGGGCAATCCCGTGCAGCCAGCGTTGGAACGCCTTGGAGGGGAGGGGCATGAACCACTTTCTGATGGGCCGTTTCCGGCGGGCGGTTTCCGAGAGGACAGTGAGTTCGATTTTACGATGCGGGCACATTGAATTATGCTTGATTCTCGAACCCGCTGGTCCGCACACCCCCCAAGTACGGACCGGCGGGGTCTTTCATGCCCCGGCCTTTTCGCGCGACAAGCCTGTCGCGGCAGGCCTTTCCGCACGACAAGCCTGTCGCGGCAGGCCTTTCCGCACGACAAGCCTTTCCGCCCTGGCGCGGAGCAGTGAGAGGATAGAGCAATGACTGCAACGCTTGTCGCCAAAGAGCTCTCCGGCGGCCACGGTCACCGCACCCTGTTCTCGAAGCTCTCACTCACAGTGGCGCCCGGAGATGTAGTGGGAGTTGTCGGCGCGAACGGCGCCGGGAAATCTACTCTCCTGCGCATCCTTGCCGGAGCCGACCGCCCCCAAGAGGGCACCGTCAGCCTCGCTCCGAGCGACGCCTTTGTGGGGTGGCTGCCCCAGGAACACGAACGGACTCCCGGAGAAACTGTTGCCGCCTACATTGGCCGCCGCACTGGTTGTGCCCAGGCCACGGCCGAGATGGAGGCCGGCGCCGAGGGCCTCGCCGCCGGAACCCCAGACGCCGACGACGCTTACTCCGTGGCTTTTGACCGCTGGATGGCATCGGGGGCAGCAGACCTGGATGACCGGATCCCTGCGGTGTTGGCCGAACTGGGGCTAGAGGCGGGCCCGGATGCGCTCATGACAGGCCTGTCCGGCGGCCAAGCCGCCCGGGTTGCGTTGGCCGCGCTCCTGCTAAGCCGTTTCGACGTGGTGCTCCTCGACGAACCCACCAATGACCTGGACCTCGACGGACTCGCCCGGCTCGAATCATTCGTCCAGGGCCTTCGCGGCGGCGCCGTGCTGGTCTCGCATGACCGGGAGTTCCTGGCCCGTTGCATCACCAAAGTGCTGGAACTTGACCTGGCACAGAACAGCGTGGCGGTCTACGACGGCGGATACGATTCCTTCCTCGACGAGCGGGCGGTGGCAAAGCGGCACGCCCGTGAACGCTACGAGGAATTCGCGAACACCAAGGCAGATCTTGTGTCCCGGGCCCGGACCCAGCGCGAGTGGAGCTCGCAGGGTGTCCGCAACGCCATGAAGAAGAACCCCGACAACGACAAAATCCGCCGGGCGGCCAGCGCCGAGTCTTCGGAAAAGCAGGCCCAGAAGGTCCGGCAGATGGAATCGCGCATCGCCCGGCTTGACGAGGTGGAAGAGCCTCGCAAGGAATGGCAACTGCAGTTCAGCATCGGCCAGGCTCCGCGCTCCAGCTCGGTAGTGGCAACCTTGCGGGACGTCGTGGCACATCAAGGCGATTTCACCCTTGGACCCGTCAATCTCCAACTCAACGCCGGAGAACGCATTGGCATTACGGGACCCAACGGCGCAGGAAAATCCACCCTCCTGCGGCTCTTGCTGGGACTTCAACAGCCCGACGCCGGAGACGCCTCCATGGGCGTGTCGGTGGCGATCGGCGAGATCGACCAAGCCCGGGGACTGCTGGCAGGGCATCTCACCCTGGCAGACGCCGTCGAAGCCGTTCTGAGCGAGTGGAATTCCGCAGACGTCCGCACCCTTCTGGCAAAGTTCGGCCTCAAGGCGGACCACACGTCCCGTACCGTGGATTCCTTGTCTCCCGGCGAACGCACCCGCGCGGCGCTCGCGCTGCTGCAGGCCCGCGGCGTGAACCTGCTGGTACTGGACGAACCCACCAATCACCTTGACTTGCCGGCTATCGAACAGCTTGAGGAAGCCCTAGACGGTTACGACGGCGCGCTCTTGCTGGTCACGCACGATCGCCGTTTGCTTGAAAACGTCCGGCTCGATTCCCGCTGGCACCTTGACAACGGCACCGTGACCGAACTGCACCACACTTCCGGAATGGGGAATCACAAGCCATGAGCATGGATGGCGTCGCTTGGCGCTCGCTCTACAACATCACCCGCGCCAAGAGCGGCTCCCAGCCGTTCTCCCGGGAAACCATCAAACGCGTGCTCGCGTTCGCTAAACCGTACCGAAACAAGCTGATCGCCTTCGTGGTGGCCTCCATTGCCGGTGCTTTCCTTGCCGTGGCCACCCCGGTGCTGGCCGGCAAGGTGGTAAACGCGATCATCGCCCGTTCAGGCGCGGACGTCGTGATAGGGCTGGCCGGACTCATCGCCGCCGTGGCGGTCGCTGATGCAGGGGTGGGATTGTTGACCCGCTGGCTGTCCTCGGTGATCGGCGAAGGCGTGATCGTGGATCTGCGGACGCGCGTGTTCGACCATGTGCAGCGCATGCCCATCGCGTTCTTCACCAGGACCCGTACGGGTGCCCTCGTCAGCCGGCTCAACAACGACGTCATCGGCGCCCAGTCGGCTTTCGCAGGCACCCTCTCCGGAGTGGTCAGCAACATCGTGTCGTTGGTCTTGACCCTCGTGGTCATGCTCAACACCTCGTGGCTGGTCACCGTGCTGGCGATGGTGTTGTTGCCGATCTTCCTCATTCCTGCGCGCCGCATGGGCTCCAAATTGGCCGATCTCCGGCGCGAAGCAGCGTCCCACAATGCGGCCATGGGAACCCAGATGACGGAGCGTTTCTCCGCACCCGGCGCCACGCTCGTAAAGCTGTTCGGCCGCCCGGACGAAGAGTCCGCCGAGTTCGCCCTGCGTGCGGGCCGTGTGCGGGACATCGGTGTCCGTACTGCCATGTTGCAGTTCACGTTCATCACCGCTCTGACGCTGGTTTCGGCCCTCGCCCTCGCGCTCGTTTATGGATTGGGCGGTTGGCTGGCCCTCGGCGGGCAGCTGGCAGCGGGCGACGTCGTCGTGCTGGCGCTGCTGCTCACCCGCCTCTATGCGCCGCTCACGGCGCTCTCCAGTGCCCACGTGGAGGTCATGAGCGCGCTGGTCAGCTTCGAGCGGGTCTTCGAGATCCTGGATCTTGAGCCGCTCATCCAGGAGAAGCCGGACGCTGTCGCTGTGCCCTCAGGACCAGTTGCGGTGGAGTTCGACGACGTCCGTTTTGCCTACCCGTCCGCGGACAAGGTGTCCCTCGCGTCCCTTGAGGAAGTGGCCACACTGGACACCCGCGGAGGAGAGGAAGTCCTTCACGGCATCAGCTTCCGCGTAGAACCCGGCCAGACCGTGGCCCTGGTGGGGTCCTCCGGCGCGGGCAAGTCCACGGTGGCCCAGTTGCTGTCCCGCCTGTACGACGTCGATTCCGGCGCCGTGCGCCTCGGCGGGCACGGGCCGGGTACCGGACTGGACATCCGGGATGCCACGTTCGATTCCCTCCGGGCAACCCTGGGCATGGTCACGCAGGATGGACATCTGTTCCACGAAAGCATTGCCTCGAATTTGAGGCTGGCCCGGCCTGGAGCGACGGACGAGGAAATGTGGGGAGTCCTCCGGCGCGCCCGCCTCGAAACGATGGTCCGCTCGCTGCCGGATGGCTTGGAGACCGTGGTGGGGGAGCGCGGCTACCGTCTTTCCGGCGGGGAACGCCAGCGCCTTACCATTGCCCGCCTCCTTATCGCCCAGCCAAGCGTCGTCATTCTGGACGAAGCCACGGCAGCTTTGGATTCCACGAGCGAAGCCGCCGTCCAGGCGGCCCTGGGCGAGGCGCTCGAAGGGCGCACCGCCGTCGTGATCGCTCACCGGCTCTCCACCATCCGGGCCGCCGATGTCATCCTGGTGGTGGAGGACGGCTCGATCGTTGAGCGCGGAACGCACGCGGAGCTTCTCGCCGCGGACGGTCGCTACGCTGAGCTGTATAACACGCAATTCGCGGAGGCTACGGCCGTGGCCCAGGAAGCTGTTCCGGAACTGTAGACGCGGTCCCGGGTTTCGAGGCTCCGCCTCTGCCAGGCGAGACGGTGGACCGGGCCTCGGCGGTGTCACGCTGAGCAACCTTTCAGCGCCTCGCGTCGCGTACAGCCTGGAAATTCGGGGGACCGGGGATCGGCCACGGCCAAAAACCTGTGCTATGTGATGCTGATGGTGTCATCGCCAATCAGTTTCGGCTGGGCTGCCGGGCTTCCGGGGCGACCTGGATGCGGTTTCGGCCGGCGGACTTGGCTGCATATAAGGCTATGTCGGCCTCTTTCAGGAGCCGTTCGCTGCTGACCCGGTGCTCGGGAACATAGGCTGAGAGTCCAGCGCTCAGGGTCAGGGTGCCCGAAGGGTTTCCGGAATGGGGAATGCCGAGGCCCTGTACGGCGTCCAGCGCGCGTTCGAGCCTGGTTTGTGCGCCGGCCGCCGACTGTCCTGGCAGCAGGAAGAGGAATTCCTCCCCGCCGAATCGATAGATTCCATCGCTTTGGCGGCTTTCACCGGCAAGCGACGCTGCGACTGCCTGTAGCGCAGAGTCACCGGCCTGATGGCCGTAGATGTCGTTGTATCTCTTGAAATTGTCCACATCGCAAATGGCCAGGCTGTAGTCCGTACCGTAGCGTGCACACTTGCGGTGCAGCTGTTCCAGGTCTTCTGAGAGCTTGAGCCGGTTATGGAGCTTCGTCAGGGGATCGGTGCGGGCTTGCTCCGCGAGCGCGGCGCGGTAGCGCGCAAGATCGGTATGCAATGATGTCACCCTTTGCGCCACCAGCAGGCGGGTATGCAGGACGAAGGGGTCCAACGGTTTGGCCACGTAGTCATCCGCGCCGGCGTGCATGCCCGCGACGACGTCCTCATGGGAGTCCTTCGACGTGACGAGGACGAGATAGGTGTAGGAGTCGCCTTCCGCGGAGCGAATGGCACGGCAGAGCTCGAGTCCATTGAGGCCAGGCATCATCAGGTCGGTCACCACCACCTGCGGTCGGTGTTGCTTGTACAGCTCCCACGCGGAATTGCCGTCCGCGGCCACAATGCATTCGTGTCCGTAGTGCTCAACTGCCGCCTGCGCCACCAGTCGTGAACCGAAGTCGTCGTCCGCTACCAGCACCTTCATGGGGCCACCGACAGGGTCCGGTCCAACGCTTGCTCGACAAGGGCCAGTTCGGTCTCAAGCCTGGCGAGAAGTGCGGGATCAACGGGCACTCCGTTTGACGAGCTGCGTTCCAGATCCGCACACATTCTGGATGCCCGGGCGGCTCCAATATTGGCTGCCGCGCCCTTCAATTTATGGGCCACCTGCCGGAAGTCCTCGCCGCCCCCGTTGTCCAGGGCCTGGCGGAGTGCTTCCAGGCTCGGTTGGATGTCCCCCCGGAAGGCACCGGCCGCAGCAGGCAGCAAGCCGAATCCGTCCACGGGTCCCAAGTTGCGCAACGTTTCCAGCCTCGCCGGATCCAGCACGGGTACCGCGCTTTCCTTCGAGGCCGCGGGCACCCACCGGGAGAGAACCCTGTCCAATTTGTCCATGTCCACCGGTTTGGTGAGGTAATCGTCCATGCCCGCGGCGAGGCACCGCTCATGATCCTCATCCATGGCGCCGGCGGTCATGGCAATGACGGGGAGCCTCCGGCGTCCATCCTGCCGTGCCCGGATGGCTTTGGTGGCCTCGAATCCGTCCATGACGGGCATGTGGCAGTCCATCAGGACCGCGGCATACTCAGTTGCCACCGTGGCGGTAACTGCTTCACTACCGTTGGCAACCACGTCGGCCTTGTACCCGAGCTTCGCCACCATGCTCCGGGCGACGAGCTGGTTGACCTCGTTGTCCTCCACGACCAAAATAAGGCCGCGCGAAGGCTGGCTGATGGCAACGGGAGCCACGGGCGAAACGATCGGCGCAGACGCAGGCGGACGGGTGGCGACAAGGCGCATGAGCCGATCGTAGAATTCGGAGCTGCGCACGGGCTTCGTCAACCATTCCTGGACCCCGGCGGCCACCAGTTCGGCTTTGTCCACATTCATGGTGGATGTCAGCATCATGATCCGTAGGGAATCCAGTGCGATGTCGGTGCTCAGCTCGTGGGCCAGCTCCAGTCCGTTCATGTGGGGCATGACCATGTCCAGCACAGCAATGTCGAACGGACGTCCGGCCGCGGCCGCCTCGCGGCAGCGCTCCAACCCTTGTTGGGCTTCGCCGACTGCCTCCGGAATCATCTGCCAGCCCGCCAATTGCGCTTTGAGCACCAGCCGGTTGCTCGCGTTGTCATCCACCACCAGGACCCGCAGTCCCCTCAGTTGCCCGGGCGAGATCGACGCCGGAGTTGCGGCCGGTTCCGTCGCAGCCAACGGGAGGGTGACCCAGAAAGTGCTGCCGTTCCCCAAGGAACTGTCCACCCCGATCTCGCCGCCCATCACCTCGGTAAGCCTGCGCGAGATGGCCAGCCCAAGGCCGGTTCCGCCGTACTGCCGAGTGGTGGAGGCATCGGCCTGTGAGAAGGACTCGAAGAGCCGGTAATGGTCTGCTGCGTCGATTCCGATTCCGGTGTCACGGACTTCGAAGCGAACCCGCACGTCCGCAGGGCCTTGTTCCACGACCTTTACGCTGATGACGACTTCCCCGGACGGAGTGAATTTCACGGCATTCGAGGCCAAGTTGAGCAGGATCTGCCTGATGCGGCCAGCGTCACCCACCAGCATCGCCGGAACTTCCGGCCGGCAGTACGCGATCAACTCCAGGCCTTTGGCCTGGGCGGCTTCGGCAAGGAGGACTGCGAGTTCCTCCACCAGGATGCGTGGATTGAACGGCGCCGGATCTAGATCGACTTTGCCGGCTTCGAGTTTTGAGAAGTCCAGAATGTCATTGATCAGCGTCAGCAGCGCTTCGCCGGCCCCTTTGACTCCCTCGGCATATTGGCGCTGGGTATCCTCCAAGGGGGTGTCCAGTAGCAGACCGGTCAATCCAATGACCCCGTTCATCGGGGTACGGATTTCATGGCTCATCGTCGCCAGGAACTCTGACTTCAAGCGGCTGGCTTCCTCGGCGGCTTCCCGGGCTGTGACCAGCTCCGCCTCCGCGATCCGGCGTTCCGTAATGTCCTGGGCTATTGTGGCGACTCCGTGAATGCCTTCGCTGCCGCGGATCGGGGACATGGTCAGCGAGACGGGAACGATGGAACCGTCGATGCGGACCCGGTGCGTTTCGAAGCTGTGCGTTTCCCCGCCGGCCCTGATGGCTGCCAGGAGGTCTTCTTCTTCGTCCCGGAGTTCATCCGGAATGATGAAGGAGACATGCTTGCCGATTGCCTCCGAGGCGCTGTATCCGTAGATCCGTTCGGCCCCTGGATTCCAACTGGTGATGACGCCGTCCACGGTCTTGCCCACGATGGCATCCGCGGAGGAGTTGACGATCGCGGCGAGGCCTTCGAGCTCCGCAGTGCGTTCGGCAACCTTGGATTCGAGATCCCGGGTCAAGTTGATGTTCTCCAGGATCATGAGGGTCTGGCGCGTGATGGTCAGGACCAGCACCGTGAGTCCTACAGCCTGGAGGAAAGGGTCGCCGGGACGACCGACACGTATGGGCGCCACCATGACCGCCCCGAAGACGGGGACGTAGGGAAGGAGTTCCACGGCCAGGGTGTAGAGTCGACGGTCCGTGCGGCGCTTGTGGCCGTAAGGGACCAGCGGCGCCAATGCGATCAGGAGGAACGCCGTGATCCAGCCCGCCGCCAGCGGCGTCCCGGTCAGCCCGGTGACGCCTTCGAAGGTCAGTTTCACGAAGGTACTGTCAGCGAGTGCCAGGACGAGGAGTCCGCCACCTAGGCACACCCATCTGAGCCGCTCACCCGGGGCCCTCCGCATGGTGAGCATGAGGACGATGGAAACCATCACGATGTCGGTAACCGGGAAGGCGAGGCCGGTGAGATGGACAAGTGTCTCCTGCCCTTCGGCCTTGTACATGGCACCGAGCACAGTGGCCCAGCTCATGAACAGCACCGCAGAGGCGATCACTGCCGAATCCAAGAGGGCGCGCAGGAAAGCAAGCCGCGAAACGCGGGGACGCGGGAACAGGTAGAGGGCCATCGCGGCAGGGATCGCGTAAACGATGAAAGCGGCATCCGCTATGGAAGGGTAGGGATACTCGTGGTTTCGGGTGAGCCCAAAGAAGGTCCAGATAGATTGACCGATGGTCCATACGAAGGTGGCAAGCGCCATGATCCACCACGCACGGGAGCTTGCGTCCCTTCGCATCGCGGCATGGGCGCAACTCACTGTGGCGAGCAGCGCGGACGCCAGGATAGCGAGATCACCCGCCGACTGTGCCGCCGGCGTCCGTTGGTTTGCGCCGAGGAACACAATCAGGATCACTACGGCCGTACCGAGAGCAAAGGCTGTCCAAGCAAGGACCGGCCGGGGAACGCCAGATCTGCCCATGCGGCCAAGCATGGCGTTACGGCGCTCGTCAAGAGACTGCATGCGATCCCCCAGCTGGATCTGACAATGCGAACCTGAATTAGGTTAAAGCAACTTTGCCACCATAAGCGCCAAAGCTCCACTACTTCGCGGCAATAGTGACAAGTGTGCCGGAACCGGACTTCCTTTGCTCCGTGGTGCCTTTACCTTTTCCCGAGCAAAGGCAAGACGTGGTCGGTGAGGAGCGGGGCCAGGTCGTCCGGAAGCTCGGCCGTGAGATCCAACCAGCGGATCTCCGCGATCTCGGCGCAGGGCTGGGCCTCCCACGTGCCCGGCGCAGTAAACACCGTCGCTTCGATGTCCGTAGCGGCCTCGTTGGCGGCGGCAGCCAGCCAGGTTCCCAGGGGTTCCAGATCGGCGGGGCCGACGTCGATTCCGACTTCCTCGGCCAGCTCGCGGGAAGCCGCTTCAGCCGCAGTTTCACCCGGTTCGGGCTTGCCGCCCGGGTGCATGAACTTGTCGGTGCCGCGCTTGCGCACCGTCAGCAGACGTCCGGCGCCGTCGTAGACGCAGACCGCGCTGACGACAATCAGGTCCTTGGCTCGATTGTCGTGGGTCATTGCGCCCTCCTGAGCCGGGATTCCAGCAGCAGATCCTTGGCAGGTCCTTGGACGTCCCACGCGTAGCTGAAGGCATCCGGCCCTCCCCAGCGGTAATTGACTTTGTAGTCATCGGGATCGCACCAGTGGCTGTCCTCGCTGGCATGGCTGCTGAAGCTCATACGGTGGAATGGTTTGCCATCCGGGAAGCAGACATCCATGGCTGAGGGGGATTCCGAAGGCCGCAGGAGGTATTCGCGAAAGGTCGGGCCGGTGTGCGTAGGCCAGCTCATGGTGCCGTCCTCGCGGAGGAGGAGTCCGCCGTCGGGAGCTTCTGTATAGCGCACGACGCCGGTGAAGGTGCCGCGCGCTCCGCTTGCCCGGTCCCGGAGGGACCGTTCCACGGTCCAGCTGCCGTGCAGGTAGGCCCGCAGGTCCTGAATCGGAGACGAATCGCGCAGCTGGTCTTTCAAGTGCCCTCGATTGGAATCGAACCAACGACACCGGCTTTAGGAGAGCCGTGCTCTATCCACTGAGCTACGAGGGCCTGTGCACCCGCTCGAAGCTCCTGGGAGCCGCTGGCCGGGCACGCATACAAGCATACAAGCTGCCGGGGCAGCCCTCGAACACCGGCGGGCGGCGCCGCTGGACGCCGCGCGCTAGGCTGGCCCGGATGAGAGAGCAGATGACGGTGCCGGCCGCCCCCGGCGACTACCTCCCGGAACTCGGCTCCATCCGCTCGAACATCGGCGGCTGGGCCCAGTTGAGCGTAGTGCAGTATTTCGTTGCCGAATCGGCGGTGATCGAAGCCTGGCGAGGTTCCACGCCCTATGATCGCCGCACCGGCTTCATTAGCGATCTGGGTGCGATCAAATGCGGGATCTACGAGCACCGGGACGTCTGTTCACCCCTGCACGTGCTCATGGATGCATCCTTCGTGGTGCAGGGCCTCGGAATGCTATTGGGGGCGTTGCTCCTCAGCTCGGCGCTCTTGTGTATCGCGGCCCGTCCCGGCGTGCGCATCAAGTACGGCGCCGCTTACCGCAAGACGTGGACCTCCGCCGTCGTGGTCCGGGTCCTGACCGGGATCTCCGGACTGGGAACTGTCATTGTGGGTTTCGTTCCGGAAGACCTAGGGTCCCCTTGGCACCTTACTGGTGCCCTCATGTTCTTCGTTGGCGGTGCACTGGCGCTGTTGGTCCTCGGGCGGCTCTGGCTGCACCATACGGCCATGAGCTGGTTCGTCCTGGGGTGCGGAACGGTGTCATTCGGTGCTCTCGTGGTGGGTGGCCTGACGCGGATGACCGTGCCCGAACCAGGAACCTTGGAACGCCTGATGGGCTATCCGATCACCATCGGTTTTTGTGCCGCGGGGCTCGTGGTGGCGCAGGGGGTCCGGGAAGGGCGGCGCACGGCGGCGCGGCTCGCGGGACCCTGAGTTTTCGAAGGTAGCCTCGTGTCAGCAGACGGGTAATGTTTGCCTTATCATGAGTGCACTTACCAGAATGGCACCATACTGAGGGTTCCACGCAGTTTTGGCGCCGACTAGATTTATCGACACAGCAGAACAAAGGAACCATGACTCATCAGCTTGTTCTGCGTCGTCCGGGACACGCCGGCAATGTATCCCTCCCCGGGGCAACATGCCGATTCCTGGATTGCGCCTTGCGGGACTCTTCTGAGCCGATCACCCGGCGGCAGGCCATGCATCGATGAGCGCCCAGGCAGTTCCGGTCCACGACTCCCGGTTTCCAGACGATGCGCTTGGCATCTCATGGGCGGAGGACTCCGCGCCTGCAGATTCGATCACCGTCGACTTGGCAGAAGACGGCATTGTTGAAGTCACTTTGCCGCCGAATGCCGTTGTCGGCTTGCCGGAAGCCCGGACAGCCGCCGCAGCTGTTCGTGGGTTTGCGGGTGGAGGACGGCTACCGGTTCTGCTGAGGGTGACCGGAGTGCTGTCCGTCACCAGCGACGCGCGTGTCAGCTACACGAACTCGGTGGTCGTTTCGGCCTGTGCTTTGCTGGGGGAGAGCCCTGTGGACCGGGTCATCGCCCACTTCCTCCTGCGAGCGAAGCCCGGTTCCCTTCCGGCGCAATTCTTCACATCCGAGGCGGAAGCCCGTGACTGGTTGAGAGAGCATCACCGTGAATCATGAGCCTCAGGATCCGCGACTCCTTGCCCTCGTTGAAGGGGTGGTCCGGATTGCGGACGGCGACCTCAGCACGCGAATCCCGGTTACCGGACCGCGGGACGAAGTGGCTGCCGTCATTACCGGTATCAATCTCATGGCAGATGATCTCCAAGCCGTCTACCAGGAGCTCGAGGAACGGGTCCAAAGCCGAACAGCCATGCTGCGCGAGGCCCAAATCGAACTTGAAAGGATGGCGCTCACTGATCCGCTGACGCAGCTTGCCAACCGCACGGCCCTCGAAAGGGCGCTGAGCCATGAACTCGTCGAATCAGAGCGCGGCGAACTCCCTCCTGCGTTGCTCGTGATGGACTTGAACTCGTTCAAGGGGATCAACGACACCCTAGGGCACGGCGCGGGAGACACCGTTTTGAAGGTCACTGCCAGACGCTTGCTCGCTGCCGTCCGCGACAACGACATGGTGGCCAGGCTCGGCGGGGATGAGTTTGCCGTCATGCTGCCCAAATCAAATGCGGCGTATGCGCGGGGGGTAGCCAAGCGAATCCTCCGGGCCGTAGGCGAGAGCATCGATATCGGTGAAGTGCGGATCATCTGTGGAACAAGTATCGGACTCCGCGTTGCCGAGCCGGGTCAGTCCGTCGACGACCTCGTGATGGAAGCCGATACGGCCATGTACGCGGCAAAGGCGGAGCATCGGAGCAGCGTCAAGGTCTTCGAGCCGGCATTACTGTATGCGCGCCGACTCCAAGGACTCATGATCTCGGAGCTGCGTGAAGCCATCCGGACAGATCAGCTTGTCCTTCATTTCCAGCCTGTTGTCGAGTTGAAATCCGGCCGGGTTGAAGGTGCGGAGGCCTTGGTGCGGTGGAACCACCCGGACAGGGGATTGCTGATGCCGGATGCGTTCATTCCATTGGCCGAGGAAACCGGCATCATCATCGATCTCGGCTATTGGGTTCTTCGTCAAGCAATGCGGCAATTGCGCGTATGGCAGGATGACCCGGGCGTGGACGAAAACTTCAGCATGCGGGTCAATATTTCGACAACCGAACTGCAAAGCCTGGAATTGATCGAGCATGTGCGGGAGGTGCTTGCCGAGACCGGAGTGGAGGCGTCCAGCTTGGTCATCGAGCTGACGGAGTCCATGGCGGTAAATGGCAGCGACATTGACAGATACTCTCTGACCGGCCTTCGGCGCTTGGGCATCCGATTGGAAATCGACGATTTTGGCACCGGCTATTCGTCCATCAGCTACTTGCGCAGCCTGCCCGTCAACGTGGTCAAGATTGACCGCTCCCTGATTCAGGGCCTGGGTACGGACGACAAGGAACGGGAGTTCGTCGCGGCGGTTCTCCAGCTCATCCATGCGTGTGGAATGCAGGCCGTTGCCGAGGGCATTGAGACGGCAGAGCAGGCAGCCGAGCTTGGCCGCCTGGGCTGCGCCAGCGGTCAAGGATATTACTTCGGCCGCCCCATGCCACCGGAACAATTCGCGGAACTGCTGCTCGGCACTTGAGGGCAACTGCTCCGATAATCGCAGGCAGCAGAAAGGCACCGGACCCATTGGTCCGGTGCCTTTCACTTGTAACTAGTTGGAGGGGGTGGAGTTGGGCCACCAGCCGATGGCCTGCGGCGAGCTCTGGGTGGCGGCGTTGGGCCACCAGCCAATGGCCTGAGCCGAGTCTTGGGTGGCGGCGTTGGGCCACCAGCCAATGGCCTGGGTCTGGGTAGCGAAGTTGGGCCACCAGCCAATGGCTATGGACGAATCCTGCGAGGGGCTCTGGCTGCTGGCGGAAACGGCTGCCGAGCCGGTGATTCCGGCGAGCAGGATCGCTGCGGCCGCGAGGAGGGCGGCAATAGTTCTTTTCATGGAAAGCTCCTGATGCTATGAGACTGATGGGACTGGAGTGAACAATGTGGATCACGCTCATTATAGGAGTAACGACACGCCGTGTCATCAGCGCTTTGTCCGCATTGATTAGGCCACTCGGGTGAGACCCGTCGCGACGAGCAATGCCGTCCGCCACGTGGAACACATCATCTCCCCGCATCACTATCAGTCATCACAAGGCCATTTACGCTGTGGGACTTCTCGATCAACTCGCCGACTTTCCGTCAGCACCCTTCGTTTCCTCGGATAAATAAAAGCAGGTAGAGCTGTACAAAAAACCAAAACAACCCAAATCCAAGGGAACAACGTGACACCACAGAAAACAGCGAACATTTGCGAGACACGAAGAGGCGCCTGGTGGGGCCATCGACACTGGCGCGAACCTCGACTGCCACATTGGCTGCGTTTGGACTGCTATTGATTCTGGGGCTACTACGGCTATTCGTCCCCGTTCCCTGCTGGATTCGCTGATAACGGGGCAGTGTCGACCTCCAGGTAATCATGGCTGGATATGCGATCTTAGTCACCCTAGTTGCGCAATATTCTTCCAAATTCTAAATTGCCATTTGTTTCTGAAATGCTTCGCTAGCATTTTGCTCTTTTTGGTACCGATGGATTCAAATTTTGCCGACTATACCAAGGGTGTTTACGGCGAATTTCCGACGCTTGCTGGAATGGCATTGATTGTAATCTTTGGGGTTCTAATTGGCCGTATGGGGTACCAGCAATGGATCGGGACGCTTGCCTTCGCGACCGGCTGCCTCCCATTGCTCACATCCAAGATTACGTCAATAGCGGTAGTCCTGGCCCTGATAGTTCCCGCGACATGACTTATTAATGGCAATCCCAAGGAGTTTCGATGGATCAATCCTTGGGAGGTAATCGCCGTCGGGTTACTTGGGAAGTCGAATGATCCCCCTCCGCAGAAGAGATCGACAAGAACAAGGATCGCATAAATTATGCTGTAATCCTTCAATTTCTTGCCGCCATCCCGAGCGAGCCATCTCTCTCGCGGAACGTGCCGCCGTCGATTATTGGCAGATCCGCCCAGATTATCTTGGCTCCTTCGCAAAGGATCCGGACGTTCCACCTGTTACAGTCGATGATCGGCTGACTATTGGCCCGGCGCTCACCCGCCCACTCAGAGGATTCGGGCTTTTCGGGCTAGTGGCTTCTTGGATAGCTTTCACCATTTTGAGTGTCCGCGGAATTAGGAAGGGCGAACGACATTCGCTCAAGCGCTGCTTTGTTGCCGTTTCTCTTCTCACGGTCAGCTTTTCATTAGTTCAATTCGGAACCGCTGCTTTTGGTGAAGCTATTGAGAATACAAAACGCATGATTTACGGTATTAAGGCGGGCGCCTTGGTCATTCCATTGCTATTCTGCTCCGCGATATCCGACTTAAAACCGAAGACTGTCGCCGCCTAGCCTCGAGCTCTGATTGGGCTTTGCGCAACTCGCCCGGGTCTTGCGGGGCCTCGCCGGCATCCAGCGGTCAGCAACCACCGAACTCCGACACGGGCACCAAGCAATATCGGCCAAAAGCGTGCTAAATGACAGCCCGAGTCCGTGACAGAGTGTCTCGGAGACATAATGGAGCTATGCGAGAAAAGAAGGTTGCGCCGTCATACGCTGCCGTGGAGCTGGAGGCGAGGGGCCATCGGGCCAGCCACGACTTCACCAGGGCCGCCGATGGTGCGCGTTCGGCCGCCGACATTGCCCTGGACGAGGGTGATTCCACAGGGTGGTGGAATATGACGTTCCTTCAAGCAGAAAATCTTCTCGACGCCGGTGATTTCGCTGAGTGCACCGCCCTGGCGAAATCTCTTTCCGAGGCATCGTTGGCTGCGGCTTCACCGCAACACAGGGCCAGGGCCCTCACGATGCTGGCGAACTCCCTGCGAAGCGAGGGTCTCCTGGAGCAAGCCATCGAGACTGCGGCGTCGGCAGTTGGATTGGTCGATGACGATGCGGACATGGAAATCGACGTACACGCCCGGCAAGCCCTGATCGCTGCGTTTGGCGAATCCGGCAAACTGGGCGAGGCATGGAAGGAATGTCTGTCCCTCTCGGCAAGAATCTCCGATGAAATGGATGACCAGTTGGCCGGCAAAGCTTACTGGGTGATCGGCAACGTGGCTTTTCTGGGCGACAAGGTCGGAGAGGGCCTCCACTACCACGAGCTTGCCGCTGAAACGTTCTCCCCTTCCCGGAACCTTGATGTCTGGGCAAAGTTCAACAAGGCGTCAGCCGCGATGAGACTGGCGGCGGAAGTGGCAGACGCAGCCACCCTGCGATGCATAGAACGGGCTGAGCTTGCCACGGAAGTTGTCGGAGGCAGCGAGGAAGAAATTCTCCTGCTTCGGCTCAACCGCGCGCATTGGAATTATTTGGCGGGAGACGCCGCGGCGGCACTCGAGCTGCTGGAGGACATCAAAGGCAACGCCGACCAGCTGCCTTCGCAGATCGCAGGCGAAATATTTCTCTTGATGGCACGTGCCCAAGCCGAGACCGGCAACCAGGAAGCCGCAAAGGAAAGCCTGGTGGAAGCTGCCCATCGCTTCGACAAAGCCGGCGCTCCCCAACGTGCCCGGCAAGCCCGCGAGATGCTCTCTCCGGGACCTGACTCGCAGCAAGGCTCCTGATTCCCAAGGCTAGGGCCTCGCGAGGGGCTAGCTTCGGTCAGGCGCTCTTTGAACGCCGCCGGCCCAGGAACACTGCCGCGCCACCGGCCAAAAGGCTCAACAGGAACAGCACCCACCCCACCACGGTGAGCGTTGACGCCAAAGCCACCTGGCCGGCGTCGGGCGTGGCAGACCCCACGGCGGCGTCAACCGCCACGTTGCTCCACAAACGGACCACCGCGAACAAAAGTGGAGCAGCCCACAGAACCCACCGCAATGTCTTGCTGGCCACATTGGTGCCGATCAGCAAAAGCCAGGTGAAGCCGAAAATCAACGGAAACAGGGTTCCGGCTGTCTTATGGATGTAGCTGAGCTGCCCGCGGGCGTCATCAGTCATCGCGCCGTGCAATTGATGGACGTAGTCGGTGGAAAATCCGCCAATGAGGGAATCGGGCATGGCCATGCCACCGGACAACTGGGTCATCTGGTTTAGCGTCAGGAGATGCACGTACCAGAACAGGAAGAGGCTCGCCACAACCCCGGCAATCACAATGAGGCGCCCATTGTTCTGGGCATTCTCCGGAGACCGCTGCGTGGTGGGATTGATCACCGACGGCAAATGGTGCTGGGGAACGGCAGCATTGGCGCCGTGCTTCTTGATGCGTTGCGCTGGGGTCTTGGTCATGCCATCCATTATCCCGCCCCATAAGCTGGACTCATGACCACTGGCAGGCACTCCGCCACAGAACTTGATCCCTCGCTCGACGACTACGAACTCGCTACGGCGCTGGTCCGGGAAGCCGGGCAGCTTGCCCTGCTGATGCGGATGGGCGGGCTCCAAGGAGAACGCAAAACATCTATCTCGGATGTTGTGACCGCCGCCGACCATGCTGCTGAGGCCTATGTCCTGGAGCAACTGCGCCGCTGCCGCCCGGAGGACGGCATTCTGGGCGAAGAAGGAAGCTCGGTAGCAGGAAGCAGCGGCCGTACCTGGGTGATCGATCCCGTCGATGGTACCTACAATTTCCTGCAAGGCTCCACGTATTGGTGCTCGGCGATCGCCTTGCGGCATGACTTGCCGGCAGCTCATGGAGTGGCCTCGGATCCCGACGTCATCCTCGGCGCCATCTACCAACCGGAGCTGGACAAGCTCTGGACCGGCGGCGAAGGACACCCCGCCACGCTCAACGGCGAAAGGATAGGGGGACCCTCGGGAGCGCCCCTCAGCGAACTGGGTGCCGCGACCTATATTCACCCGACGTGGCTCGCCGATCCCCGCGCTGCCATGCCCTGGCACGCGGCCGCGGTGTCCGCCGCCTCGCTGCGCATGTTTGGTTCAGGCTCTTGCGATCTTGGCCGGGTGGCCGATGGTGAACTGGGCTGCTGGTTCCAACACAGCTGCCCCGAGTGGGACTGGCTCCCCGGCAAAGCGATTGTCCGCGCGGCAGGCGGGGACACCGCCGTCGTGCGCGTCAACGGCTTGGATTGGTTTATTGCGGGAGGCCCGACGGCGGTGCGTCAGTTGCGCGCGGCGCTCACCTCGGTACCGCAATTCGCATGAGCATGCTCTCCTCCCGAGGCTAGGGGTGGGCATAATGCCGCGGTTCCGCTGAGCATGCGCATTCCTTGGTGCCAGGGGTGGGCATATTGCTAATGTGTCCGCTGGTTGGAGCAAGGGGTGGACATGTCCCTTGGGGCTGGTGGGGAGTTCGGGCTGGCGTGGGTTTTGGGTGCTGGGCTCTCTCTTGAGCATGCTCTCCTCCCGAGGCTAGGGGTGGGCATAATGCCGCGGTTCCGCTGAGCATGCGCATTCCTTGGTGTCAGGGGTGGGCATATTGCCGTTGTGTCCGCTGGTTGGAGCAAGGGGTGGACATGTCCCTTGGGGTTGGCGGAACGGGACGCGGCATCCTTCATGTGGACCAATCCTGCGCGTCATCCGGACATTGAGTGTCGGAGCCACCGCCTAGACTGGTAGTCACCATGGATATGTTGTTTGACCCGTACGCGGATGGCCCTTTCAAAGCTGCCAGCAGAGCTGCCACCAAGGGCGCTCCGGCGGTGCTTTCGCGCGCCGGAAATGGCCTGCCCGACGTCGGCGGCCACCTTCGGCACAATGCCGAACCGGACGCTCCCGAACCTGGCAATGCACAGGGCAGCGGCTCTTCCGGCAGCGCGCAGCCCAGGGCCTACCCGGGGCTGCCGTCCGCCGAGGCCTTGCTGCAGGGCTTGAATCCGCAGCAGGAGGAAGCCGTCAAACATGCCGGCAGTCCATTGCTGATCGTCGCTGGCGCGGGTTCAGGCAAGACCCGTGTCCTGTCCAACCGCATTGCGTACCTGATCGCCACGGGCCGTGCCCACCACGGCGAGATCCTGGCCATCACCTTCACCAACAAGGCGGCCGCGGAAATGCGGGAACGCATCGAAGCCCTGGTGGGTGCCCGCGCCAAGTCGATGTGGATTTCCACGTTCCACTCGTCCTGCGTGCGCATCCTGCGGCGCGAAGCCACCAACGTGGGGCTGAACTCCAACTTCTCCATCTACGACTCCGCGGACTCGCTGCGGCTCATCACCCTCGTAGCGAAGAACCTGGACCTGGATCCCAAGAAGTTCGCGCCCAAGTCCATCCAGCACAAGATCTCGGCCCTCAAGAACGAGCTCATCGACGACGACGCGTTTGCGTCGAGCGCCAATTACAACGAACCCTTCGAGCAGGCCGTGGCCGAGGTCTTCAAGGGCTACACGCAGCGGCTGCGCCAAGCCAATGCGATGGACTTTGACGACCTCATCGCGCAGACCGTCTACATGTTCCGGGCCTTTCCTGCGCTCGCAGAGTCTTACCGCCGCCGTTTCCGGCACGTCCTCGTGGACGAATACCAGGACACCAACCATGCCCAGTACGCCTTGGTTCGCGAAATCGTGGGCGAGGGGCCGCACGCCAGCGAGCTGACCGTCGTCGGCGACTCCGACCAGTCCATCTACGCCTTCCGCGGCGCGGACATCCGTAACATCGTCGAATTCGAAAAGGACTACCCCGAAGCCCGCACCATCAAGCTGGAGCAGAACTACCGCTCCACCCAGAACATCCTGAGCGCGGCGAACTCCGTTATTTCGCGCAACCCGAACCGTCCGGACAAGAAACTCTGGACGGCCGAGGGCGACGGCGAGAAGATCATCGGCTACGTGGGGGAGAACGAGCACGACGAAGCCCAGTTCATCGCCAAGGAAATCGACCGGCTCCAGGACGAGGACGGCCTGCGTCCCGGTGATGTCGCCATCTTCTACCGCACCAACGCGCAGTCGCGCTCCATAGAAGACGTTCTGGTCCGCGTGGGCCTGCCGTACAAAGTGGTGGGTGGCACCCGCTTCTACGAACGCAAGGAAATCAAGGACGCCCTCGCGTACCTTCGTGTCCTCGTGAACCCGGACGACGACGTCAATCTGCGCCGAGTCCTCAACGAACCCAAGCGCGGAATCGGCGATCGTGCCGAGGGTGCCGTGGCGGCGCTGGCAGAGCGTGAGCGCAGTTCCTTCATGGCTGCGGCCCGCAAGGCAGACCAGGCTCCCGGCATGGCCACCCGCTCCGTGAACGCGGTCCTGGGCTTCGTGAAGCTCCTGGACGACCTGGCCGAGGTGGCATCGGGTTCCGGAGCCGCCGCCGCTTTGGAAGCCGTCCTGGAACAAACCGGCTACCTCGCCGGGCTCCGCGCCAGCAATGATCCCCAAGACGAATCCCGGGTGGAAAACCTCGCCGAGCTGGTGGCAGTTGTCCGGGAATACGAGCGCGACAACCCCGAAGGCTCGCTGGGAGAATTCCTGGAGCAGGTCTCCCTCGTGGCCGACGCCGACCAGATCCCCGACGCTCCGGAGGGATCCTCCGAGGACGCCGCCGCCGCCGTCGCAGAGGCCAAGCGGATGGGCGTGGTCACGCTCATGACCCTCCACACCGCCAAGGGCCTGGAATTCCCTGTGGTCTTCCTGACAGGCATGGAACACGGGCTCTTTCCGCACCAGCGCTCCGCAACGGACCCCAAGGAACTGGCAGAGGAGCGCCGACTGGCCTATGTGGGCCTCACCCGCGCCCGGAAACGCCTCTATGTGACCCGTTCGGAAGTCCGCAGCATGTGGGGCCAGAGCCAATACAACCCCGCGAGCCAATTCCTCGAGGAGATCCCCACCGATCTCGTGGAGTGGAGACGGGAAGGCGCCTCCCGCCAGGTCAGCGGCTGGGGCAACGCACCCATTGGTTCGAACCGTTACGGCGGATCCTTCTGGGGGGCGGGCACCTCGCGCGGGGCCGCTCCCAGCGCTACGGCAGGGTTCGACGCCGACGTGCCGGCCGCCGTCGTCCGCAACCGTGTCCAGCCGCAAAAGGAAGTGGTGGCCGTCAATGTGGGGGACAAAGTGAACCACACGAGCTTCGGCAACGGCACCGTGATCGGCGTCGAAGGCGCGGGTGACAAGACCGTGGCGAAGGTGAACTTCGACGTCGGGGAGAAGCGCCTGCTGCTGCGTTACGCGCCGCTGACGAAACTGGACTCCTAAAAACCAAGGGGTCCCGTTCGCCTGGCATGTGGCTGGCCGGAGGCTAGGGAAAACCCCGTCGTGCCGCGGTTTTTCTACGGTCGATAGAAGTGTGTGGTTACTCACTTAACGGGTACTGTAGAACCGGCTAGCCTCCCCGGGGGGCTAAAGTTCGAGAGGAACTTGCGCAATGTGACCGGCTGTCTGACGGCCGTTTGATGCGCACCTCTCCGCAGCCGGTTTTCGCGGTCACCGTGGTTTCCGGCTGTACAGAAACTACTTCGACGTAGAAGGACACTAAACCGTGGACCTGTTTGAATATCAGGCGCGCGATATGTTCGAAGCGCACGGTGTACCCGTGCTCGCCGGCATCGTGGCGCATACTCCTGAAGAAGCAAAGGCTGCTGCCGAGAAGATCGGCGGCGTGACTGTCGTCAAGGCGCAGGTAAAGGTCGGTGGCCGCGGCAAGGCTGGCGGGGTCAAGGTCGCAAAGTCCGCTGACGAAGCGCTCGAGTACGCCACCAACATCCTTGGCATGGACATCAAGGGCCACACCGTCAACAAGGTCATGATCGCCCAGGGCGCCGACATTGCTGAGGAATACTACTTCTCCGTCCTGTTGGACCGAGCCAACCGCAACTACTTGGCCATGTGCTCGGTTGAAGGCGGCATGGAAATCGAGCAGCTTGCTGTAGAGCGCCCCGAAGCACTCGCCAAGGTCGCTATCGATCCCGCCGTCGGAATCGACCAGGCCAAGGCCGACGAAATCGTCGCCGCCGCCGGTTTCTCCGAGGAACTGCGCGGCAAGGTCGCCTCCGTCATCCTCAAGCTCTGGGATGTCTTCAAGAAGGAAGACGCAACCCTTGTTGAGGTCAACCCCTTGGTCAAGACCGGCGCTGGCGACATCGTTGCCCTCGACGGCAAGGTCACGCTGGACGAGAACGCGGGCTTCCGCCATGTTCACCACAGTGAGCTCGAGGACAAGGACGCAGCTGACCCGCTTGAGGCGAAGGCCAAGGCACAGGACCTCAACTACGTGAAGCTTGACGGCTCGGTTGGCATCATCGGCAACGGCGCCGGTCTTGTGATGTCCACCCTCGACGTGGTCGCTTACGCAGGCGAAAACCATGGCAGCGTCAAGCCGGCCAACTTCCTGGACATCGGCGGTGGAGCTTCCGCCGAGGTCATGGCCGCTGGCTTGGACGTCATCCTTGGCGACGAGCAGGTCAAGAGCGTTTTCGTGAACGTCTTCGGCGGCATCACCGCGTGTGACGCTGTGGCAAAGGGCATCGTCGGCGCACTGGCCGAGCTTGGCACCAACGCCAACAAGCCGTTGGTTGTCCGTCTCGATGGCAACAACGTCGAAGAAGGCCGCCGCATCCTGGCCGAGGCCAACCACCCGCTGGTTACCCTGGCAGCCACCATGGACGAGGGCGCCGACAAGGCCGCCGAGCTCGCCAACGCAGCGAAGTAAGCACCGGGAAGTAAGGCGACTTAAACTATGTCTATTTATCTGAACAAGGACTCCAAGGTCATCGTCCAGGGCATCACCGGTGGCGAAGGTACCAAGCACACCTCCCTGATGCTCAAGGCCGGCACCAACATCGTCGGTGGCGTCAACGCCCGCAAGGCCGGCACCACGGTGCTGCACGGAGACAAGGAAATCACCGTCTTCGGCACCGTCAAGGAAGCCATTGCGGAGACTGGCGCCGACGTTTCGATCGTCTTCGTTCCGCCGGCATTCACCAAGGCTGCCGTCGTTGAAGCCATCGAAGCGGGCATTGGCCTGGTTGTTGTCATCACCGAAGGCGTGCCGGTTCAGGATTCTGCTGAGTTCTGGGCACTCGCCCAGGCCACGGTGGACGCCGACGGCAAGCAGATCACCCGCATCATCGGCCCGAACTGCCCCGGCATCATCACGCCGGGCGAAGCCCTGGTTGGCATCACCCCGGCAAACATCACGGGCAAAGGTCCTATCGGCTTGGTTTCCAAGTCCGGTACCTTGACCTACCAGATGATGTACGAACTGCGGGACCTCGGCTTCTCTACCGCCATTGGAATCGGTGGCGACCCCATCATCGGCACCACCCATATCGACGCCCTGGCTGCGTTCGAGGCTGACCCGGAGACCAAGGCAATCGTCATGATCGGCGAAATCGGCGGCGACGCTGAAGAGCGCGCAGCAGACTTCATCAAGGCCAACGTCACCAAGCCAGTTGTCGGCTACGTCGCAGGCTTCACCGCTCCCGAAGGCAAGACCATGGGCCACGCAGGCGCCATTGTCTCCGGCTCCGCCGGCACTGCGCAGGCGAAGAAGGAAGCTCTCGAAGCTGCAGGCGTGAAGGTCGGCAAGACGCCGTCCGAGACCGCCAAGCTCCTCCGCGAGGTCTTCGCAACCCTCTAGTAAGACCCCGCGCAGGATCTCAGCGCAATTGAAAGTACGACGGTGCCCGTCACCTTCCACGTGAAGGTGACGGGCGCCGTCGTTGTTTAACCTCTGGACAGCCGGGCGCGCTGCTACGAAAGACGCTCCCTCACCTTTGAAGGCCTTTCCACGAACGCTCGCTCATGTCTAATGAGCGAGCGTCGGCGGTTAAGGCCGGATACGTGAGCGGGCGTTTGGCGTTCGGGCACCATTTGTGAGCGAGCGTCGATGGGGGAGAGGCGTCCGGACCGCCTCTTGTGGCGCGATTAACTAACTTGTTAGTATGTCAGGACAAGCTAGCTCGGCAGAACAAATGCCCCTCGTGCGCATTGATGTCAATGAAGGCCGCACCCCCGGGCAGCTCGGCGAACTCCGCCAGCGAATCCATGCCGCCATCCTTGCCGGGTGTGGCATCCCCGAGCGCGATTACTTTCACATCATCACCGAGTATCCCGGCGGCCAGATCATCGCCCAGGATGCCGCTCTCGGCTTCGAGCGGACGTCCGGAGTGGTGATGATCCGGATATTCACTCAGGGTGGACGCACTCGGGAAGCCAGGCAGTCCTCGTTCGCCGCCATCGCCGCCATCGCCGCCCGGTAAAACCCCCTCTCGACGCGGATTTCAAGGCTTCGGGACCCGAAGCTCGCGGCATTACGTTTCGTTGTAAATATGTCAGTACAAACCTTTGACAGGACATGAATTCTGGTGCAAAGTAGTGCTTGTGGCCCCGCTCACTGCGGGCCGGCAAAAGCACCGGAGCTCTCACCGTCCCGCAAGAAGAGTTCACTACAGAAAGGTCCGCGATCACCGTGACCCACGAACTACTCACCATCGGGCGCATCAGCGTTGATATCTACCCGAACGACATCGGTGTGGGACTTGAGGATGTGCGCTCTTTCGGCAAGTACCTTGGCGGCTCGCCCTCCAATGTGGCCGTGGCCGCCGCCCGCCACGGCCGCCGTTCCGGGGTCATTACTCGCACGGGCGATGACCCTTTCGGGATCTACTTGCACCGCGAGCTTCGCAAGTTCAAGGTGGACGACGCGTTCGTCACCCCGGTGCCGGGCCTTCAAACTCCTGCCACGTTCTGCGCGATCCAGCCCCCGCACGACTTCCCGCTGTACTTCTACGGCCGCTTCCCCACGGCACCGGACCTGCAGATCAAAGCCGAGGAACTCGACCTGGACGCCATCAAGGACGCCGGCATCTTCTGGTCCACCGTCACCGGCCTGTGCCAGGAACCCAGCCGTTCCGCGCACCTTGCGGCCCACGAAGCTCGGCCCCGCACCAGCCTGAGCGAGGGCCAGTACACCATCCTGGACCTGGACTACCGCCCCATGTTCTGGGCTTCCGAGGACGAAGCCCGAGCAGAGGTCGCCAAAATCCTGCCGCACGTCACGGTAGCCATCGGCAATGACAAGGAATGTGCGGTCGCCGTGGGTGAAGGAACTCCGGACGAACAGGCCGACCGCCTGCTGGCCGCGGGGGTCGAGATCGCCGTCGTGAAGCTCGGCCCGGAAGGTGTCATGGCCAAGACCCGCACTGAACGTGTTGTCTCCGCGCCGGTCCCCGTGGAGACCGTCAACGGCCTGGGCGCCGGTGACTCCTTCGGCGGGGCATTCTGTCACGGGCTGTTGTCCGGCTGGCCGCTGGCACAGGTTCTGGATTATGCCAACGCCGCAGGCGCCATTGTCGCCTCCCGCCTCTCCTGCGCCGACGCGATGCCGACGCCGGAGGAAGTCACCTCGCTGCTCGCCGAACGCGGCCGGCTGGCCCCGGCCGGCACCGATGCAGCAGCTTCACACGCAGCAGTCTCCGAAGGAGCAACACGTTGAGCTTCAATGACGACCCCCGCCGTTATGAGCACTTGAGTGCCATCCGGCTCGAAGATCCCGACGCCGTTGCCCGCGCCGCAGCTGCACGTCGCCGCCACCCGGGGCTGAAGTACGGGACCCAGAACTTCATCGTGGCCGCCGACCACCCGGCCCGCGGCGCACTGAGCGTCGGAGCAGACCCGGTGGCCATGGCGGATCGCCGGACCCTGCTGGACCGTTTGCAGATCGCCTTGGCGAACCCCGCCGTCGACGGCGTCCTCGCGAGCCCGGACATCATGGACGACCTGTTGCTCCTCGGCGCGCTCGAGGGCAAGCTCGTCTTCGGTTCGATGAACCGCGGCGGCCTAGCCGGCCTGGTCAACGAAATCGACGATCGCTTCACGGGCCACACCGCAGCCGCACTGGACTCACTCGGTGCCGACGGCGGCAAGATGCTCACCCGGATTTGCCTCGGGGACCCGGATACGGCGTCGATCTTGGAAGCCACCGCGAAGGCCGTGGACTCCCTGGCCGCGCGCAAGCTCATCGCCATGGTGGAACCGTTCCTGTCCATCCGCGAGGCAAACGGTCAGGTCCGCAACGACCTTTCTCCAGACGCGGTGATCAAATCGATCGCAATTGCCCAAGGGCTGGGTTCCACGAGCGCTTACACCTGGATGAAGCTCCCGGTGGTGGCCGAGATGGAGCGCGTCATGGCCGCCACCACGCTGCCCACCGTTCTGTTGGGCGGAGATCCGGATGCGGGCCAGGACGAGGTCTTCGCCAGCTGGCAGGCCGCGCTTGCCCTTCCGGGAGTCCAAGGATTGACGGTGGGACGGACCCTTTTGTACCCGGCCGACGGGGACGTGGCCGGGGCCGTGGCCACGGCCGCCTCGCTCTTGAAGACGACAGAACTGCTGAAGACACCTGCGAAAGTATCGGAGTAAGAGTAATGTCAGCGCGCAGAATGACGGTCGCCCAGGCCGTGGTCGAGTTCCTGTCCAAGCAGTACACGGTGGACACAGTGGGCGGGAGTGAGTACCGGGAGCGCCTGATCCCGGGCATTTTCGGGATCTTCGGGCACGGCAATGTCGCCGGAGTGGGCCAGGCCCTCAAGCAGTACCAGTCCATTGACCCGAGCATCATGCCGTACTACCAAGGCCGCAACGAGCAGGCCCAGTCGCACCAAGCTGTCGGCTACGCCAGGCACACGCGTCGCCGCCAGACCTTCGCGATCAGCACCTCGATCGGTCCGGGTTCCTCGAACCTGCTGACGGGCGCGGCGCTGGCCACCACCAACCGATTGCCGGTCCTGCTGCTGCCCAGCGACACCTTCGCCACCCGCGCGGCAGACCCGGTGTTGCAGCAGCTCGAGCTGCCCTACGCCTACGACATCACGGTCAACGACGCCTTCCGTCCGCTCTCGAAGTTCTTCGACCGGGTCTCCCGCCCCGAGCAGTTGTTCTCCGCGTTCCACCACGGCCTGCGCGTCCTGACGGACCCGGCCGAGACCGGCGCGGTGACCATTTCGCTGCCGCAGGACGTCCAGGCCGAGGCCTTGGACGTCCCGGAGGAGTTCCTCACCGAGCGGGAGTGGCGGATCCGCCGCCCCGAGGCCGCCGATGACGACATCCGCCGTGCCGCCGAGGCCATCCGTGCCGCTAGACGGCCATTGATCATTGCGGGCGGCGGCGTCCTGTACGCCTTCGCCAACGCGGAACTCGCCAGGTTCGCCGAACTGACCGGGATCCCGGTGGGCAACACCCAGGCCGGCGTCGGCGTGCTCCCGTGGGACCACAAGTTCTCGCTCGGAGCCATTGGCTCCACAGGCACGACGGCGGCGAACGCCATCGCTGCCGAGGCTGACTTGATCATCGGCATCGGTACCCGTTACGAGGACTTCACGACGGCGTCGCGCACTGCTTTCCAGAACCCCGACGTGAAGTTCGTGAACATCAATGTGGCCGCGATTGACGCGTACAAGCACGGCACCACGCTGCCGATCGTCGCCGACGCCCGCAAGGCCCTCGTCAAGCTGAACCGGGCGCTCGGCGGCTACCGTGTGGGCGCGGACCTCGAGCAGAAGATCGCGGCGGAGAAGGAGCGCTGGAACGTCATTGTGGACGAAGCCTTCGACACCCGCCACACACCCCTGCCGGCACAGAACGAGATCATCGGCGCTACCAACCGGGCCATGGACGCCTCCGACGTCGTCATCTGCGCCGCGGGTTCCCTGCCCGGTGATCTGCATAAGATGTGGCGCGTCCGGGACCCCTTCGGCTACCACGTGGAATATGCCTACTCCTGCATGGGCTACGAAATCCCCGGTGGCCTGGGCGTGAAGCGCGCGGCCCTGACCGAGGCGGCAGCGGGCGGCGAGGAACGCGACGTCGTGGTGATGGTGGGGGACGGCTCCTACCTGATGATGCACACCGAACTGGTCACCGCCGTCGCCGAACGCATCAAGCTGATCGTGGTCCTGATCCAAAACCATGGTTACGCCTCCATCGGCTCGCTCTCCGAGTCCCTGGGTTCGCAGCGTTTCGGCACCCAGTACCGGGTGCTGGACAAGGAACAGCATTCCTTCGACGCCGGCCAGAACCTGCCGATCGATCTTGCCCTCAACGCCGAAAGCCTCGGCGCCAAAGTGATCCGGATCGAACCGGGAGAGAAGGTCATCGCCGAGCTGGAACAGGCCATCCGCGACGCGAAAGCGGCACCGGAGGACAGCGGGCCGATCGTCATCCACGTCGAATCGGACCCCCTGCTGGACGCCCCGAGTTCCGAATCCTGGTGGGACGTTCCCGTTTCGCAGGTCTCCGAACTCGAATCCACGCAGCAGGCCTACCTGACGTACACAGACCATAAGAACCGCCAGCGCAAGCTGCTCGGCTAGACCACCAACGCCCTTCAAAGCGACAGACAAGGAAGTCCGTACATGTCGACGACGACCACCATGACCACCATCAAGCATTTCATCAACGGTGTTGAAACCGCCGGCGAAGGCGAGCGGACCCAGCCCGTCTACAACCCGGCCACCGGCGCCGTCTCCGCGGAGCTGCGCCTGGCGAACCGCGCCGATCTGGACGCCACGGTCGCCGCAGCCAAGGCCGCGGCGGAAAGGTGGGGCGATTTCTCACTGGCCAAGCGCACCGCGGTTCTCTTCAAGTTCCGCGAACTGCTCGCCTCCCACGTGGACGAACTCGCAGCCTTGGTCACCGCGGAGCACGGCAAAGTCCTCTCCGATGCGAAGGGCGAGATCGGCCGCGGCCTGGAAGTCATCGAATTCGCGTGCGGTATTCCGACCCTGCTCAAGGGCGACTACTCGGACCAGGTCTCCACCGGCATAGATGTGTTCTCCTTCCGCGAGCCCCTGGGCGTCGTGGCCGGCATTACCCCGTTCAACTTCCCCGTCATGGTGCCTTTGTGGATGGCCCCGATGGCGATCGCCACCGGCAACGCGTTCATCCTCAAGCCCTCCGAACGCGACCCCTCCGCGTCCATGCTGTTGGCGAAGCTGTGGAAACAGGCCGGCCTGCCGGACGGCGTGTTCCAGGTCCTGCACGGCGACAAGGAAACCGTGGACGGGCTCCTGACGCACCCGGACGTGGACGGGATCTCCTTTGTCGGTTCCACCCCGATAGCCCAGTACGTCCACGAAACCGCCACCAAGCACGGCAAGCGGGTCCAGGCCCTGGGCGGCGCGAAGAACCATGCGATCATCATGCCCGACGCCGATCTCGACAACGCTGCCGACCACCTGGCCGCCGCCGCATTCGGTTCCGCCGGTGAACGCTGCATGGCCATCTCCGTTGCGGTCGCCGTCGGCGATGCCGCCGAGCTGCTGGTCAAGAAGGTCGAAGAACGCGCTCTGGCCGTCAAGGTCAAGAACGGCACCGAGCCCGACGCCGAAATGGGCCCGGTCATCACCCCGGCCTCCAAGGAACGCATCGTGCGGATCGTCACCGAAGCCGAAGCAGCGGGAGCCGCGATGGTGGTGGACGGCCGTGACCTGGTGGTTCCAGGCCATGAGGATGGCTTCTGGGTCGGGCCCACCGTGATCGACCACGTCAAGACCGAAATGACCGCATACACCGAGGAGATCTTCGGACCTGTCCTCGTTGTGGTCCGCGTGGAGGACCTGGACGAAGGCATCAAGTTGATCAACGCCAACCCCTACGGCAACGGCACCGCGATCTTCACCTCCTCCGGCGCCAACGCGCGCAAGTTCCAGCGCTCCGTGGACGTGGGCATGATCGGCATCAATGTGCCCTTGCCGGTACCGGTTGCCTACCACTCCTTCGGCGGCTGGAAGGCCTCGCTCTTCGGAGACAAGCACATCTACGGGCCCGAGGGCGTCTCCTTCTACACCCGCGGCAAGGTGGTCACCTCCCGCTGGCCCGAACCGACCCACGCTTCCGGCGCCTCCTACAACTTCCCCTCCAACTAGCCCCCCCCACCCAACTGACTCGCATTTGTTGTCGTTTTGAGCCCTCATAACGACAACAAATGCGAGCTAGTTGGGCCGGCCGGGCGCGGTTTGACCAAGGATTGAGAAATGACAGAGAACAAACTCATCATCGGCACAGCCCCGGACTCCTGGGGTGTTTGGTTTCCGGACGACGCAAAGCAGACCCCCTGGGACCGCTTCCTGGATGAAGTGGCCGAGTCCGGCTACAAATGGATCGAACTTGGCCCCTATGGCTACTTGCCGAACGATCCCACACGCCTCGCCGAGGAACTCAAGCAGCGCGACCTCAAGGTCACGGCGGGAACGGTCTTCACGGCCTTCCACCGCGGCGCCGCACAATACGAGCAAGCATGGGAGCCTGCACGCAAAGTTGCCGAGCTGACTGCGGCGATGGGCGGTGAACACATTGTGGTCATTCCGGCCATGTGGCGCGACGACGTCACCGGCGAGGCCGTAGAGAGCGGCGAATTGTCGCAGAAACAATGGAACGACCTGTTCGCGGGACACAACCGTATGGGCAAGGTGCTGCTGGAGGACTTCGGCTTGAAGCAACAATTCCACTCCCACGCAGATTCCCACGTGGGCGCCCAGACGGATATCGAGCACCTGCTCGCCGAAACCGATCCCCAGTACCTGAACCTGTGCCTTGACACCGGACACGCGGAATACTGCGGAGCGTCCAGCCTGGAACTGATCAAGAACTACCCGGACCGCATCGGCTACCTGCACCTGAAGCAGATCAACCCGGATGTGCTGGCCCATGTCAACGAGGAAAACATGACCTGGGCGGCAGCCAACCGGGCCGGCGTCATGACCGAACCGCCGAACGGCCTCCCGGACCTGCGTGCAGTCATCGAAGCCGTTGAAGGACTCAACCGCCCGATCTTCGGCATTGTGGAACAGGACATGTACCCCGTGGCCTTCGACGTTCCCATGCCCATCGCCAAGCGCACCCGCAACTACCTGCTCTCGTGCGGCTCCCGCACTGCCGTCAACTAACTAAGGACAGAACATTGACTGACATTCTCCGCGTGGCCGTCATCGGCGCAGGCCGCATGGGCGCCGACCACATCAAGCGGCTCAGCACCCGCATCCACGGCGCCGAAGTGGCCGCCGTCGTCGACGTCGACCTCGCCCGCGCGCAGGCCGCCATCGAAGGGATCGACGGCGCCGTGGCCCTCGCGAGCGCCAAAGAGGCCCTCAACAATGGCGACGTCAACGCCGTGCTCATTGCGACTCCCGGATTTCTGCACGAGGACATCCTTTACAAAGCGTTGGAGAAGGGCTTCCCGATCCTCTGCGAGAAGCCGCTTACCCCGGATGCCGAGAGCGCATGGAAGGTTGTCCAAGCCGAAACGGCAACCGGCCGTAAGAGTATCCAGGTGGGCTTCATGCGCCGCTTCGACGCCGAATACGCCGCCCTGGGTTCCATGATCCACAACCGTGAACTCGGCGAGCTGCTCATGCTGCACCACCAGCACCGCAACCCTGACACCCCCGAGGGCTTCACCAACGAGATGCTCATCAACGACTCCGTGGTCCACGAATTCGATGCCATCCGCTTCTTCACCGGCGAAGAAATCACCTCGGTCCAGGTTCGTCTGGGCAAGCCAACGCGCAACGCCCCGAACGGCCAGCACGACCCCCAGCACGTCCTGATCGAGACCGAGTCCGGTGTCTTGGCCGACGTCGAGATCTACGTCAACGCGAAGTTCGGCTACGAAGTTGCCACCCAGGCGTCCTTCGAGGACGGCATCGTGAGCATCGGTGGCGACGGCGGTCCTTACGTCCGTAGCTCCGGCCGCTGGGGCGGCAAGGTCACCCCCGGTTTCGAAGAGCGCTTCGGTGCCGCGTACGACGTCGAGATCCAGTTCTGGGTGGACGCCGCCCGCCGCGGCGAAATCGGCGGCCCTACCGCCTGGGACGGCTATGCCACCGCTGCCTGCTGCGAGGCAGGCGTTGAGGCCCAGAAGTCGGGCGAAAAGGTTGCGGTACAGCTCAACACCAAGCCCGAGCTGTACAAGTAGGAGTGACCATGAAGATCGCCCTCGACCCCACCCCGTTTCATCACAGCCACAGCCTGCTCGAATTTCCCCGGTTGGCCGCCGATCTCGGCTACAAATACCTCCAGCTGACCCCACACGCTGACTTCATCCCGTTCTTCAACCATCCCAAGGCCGACGACGAACTGGTGGGCCAGCTGAAGAAGGCCTGCAAGGGCGCCGACGTCGAAATCGCCTCGGTGCTTCCCGTGCTGCGTTGGTCCGGACCGGACGAAGACGCCCGCGAGGCAGCTGTCCGTTATTGGAAACGCGCCATCCAGATCACGGTCGACCTTGGAGTGCAGACTATGAACACCGAATTCAGCGGACGCCCGGAGAAGGCCGAGGAGTCCGAAAGGGCCTTCTACCGCTCCATGGAAGAGCTCCTTCCGATCATCGAACGCGAGGGCCTGGACGTTCTCATCGACCCGCATCCGGACGATTTCGTGGAGGATGGGCTCGCGGCCCTGCGCGTCATCCGCGGCGTGAATTCACCCAACATCGGCATGGTCTACGTTGCCTCGCATACCTTTCACATGGGCAACAAGCCACTTGACATCATGCGGGCGGCGGGGGACAAGCTGCGCCTGGTCCATGTGTCCGACACGATGGACCACCGTGCCTCCCACGGTCTGCGCTACATCACCAACCCGCCCGGCAACGCCGTGCGCGTGCACCAGCACCTCAAGATCGGCGACGGCGACGTCAACTGGGACGAGTTCTTTGGCGGCCTCAAGGAAATCGGCTTCCTGGACAGGGACAATACCGTCATGGTGTCCAGCGTCTTCGCCGAGGACGATAACGCCAACGAGGTGTCCCGCTACCAGCTGGAGACCATGAGCAAGTACATCGCCAAAGTGCAGTAAACCCAAAGTGCAGTAAACCCAAAGTGCAGTAAACAACGTGCAGTAAACACGGAACAACAAGGGAGGCGGCGATTTCTCGCCGCCTCCCTCCGTGTTTAAGGCCGGATAGGTGAGCGAGCGTTGGTGTTTACGGCCGGATAGGTGAGCGAGCGTTGCTTCGACCGACGCCCGCTCACGATCTCATGGCAGAGTCGCGGTCACCGCAGCGTCGGCATCCCGCAGGACCTTGGCAGCCACCTCGAGACCTTCGATGCGGCCCAGGGAGGTATCTTCGTGTTCGATGTTGACCAGCATGTTCGGATCCACTTCATGCAGGGCTCGCAGGAACTCGGTCCAGTAGGCGGTGTCGTGACCGCGGCCGAGGGCGACGAAGTCCCAAGCGGAGTTCTTGGGCCACTCGTTGGCCCATTCGTCGTCGCCGAGGTTGGTGCGGTTTTCCTCCGGCGAAAGCCTACGGAAGCTGTTATCAAGCACACCGTAGAGGGCAGCATTCGCGGTGTTGACGCGGACGTCCTTCGCGGCCGCCTGGAAGACCAGCGGACCGAGTTCACGGACCACGGCCACTGGATCCATCCGCTGCCAGAACAGGTGGGAAGCGTCTAGTTCGACGCCCACGTGGGTGGCTCCCGTGAGTTCGATGAGCTTGTGCACGTCGGCGGTGTTGAACACGATGTTCTGCGGGTGAAGTTCGAGGGCCACCTTGACGCCATGATCTGCGGCCAGGCGGTCGGTCTCGCGCCAGAACTTCGCCGCGACGTCCCATTGGTAATCCAGCACGTCCAAGGCCGCCGAATTCCAAGCATTCACGATCCAGTTCGTTACGGTCGCGCCGGGCTCGCCGCCGGGCAGGCCGGACATGGTCACGACCCGGTTCTGGCCGAGACGTTCCGCGAGCCGGATGGAGCGGCGGATGTCTTCGGCGTGCTTTTTGCCGATCTCGCGCTTCGGGTGCAGCGGGTTGCCGTTGCAGTTCAGGCCCGCAATGGCGACGCTGGTCCCCTCGAAGATCCCGAGGTAGTCATCCCGCGCGGCATCCGAGACCAGGATCTGGTCCATGGTGGGAACGTGAACGGCAGGCAGGAACCCGCCCGTGTTGATTTCGATCCCGGTCAGCCCCAGATCAGCGATGACTTTGAGGGCCTCGGGAAGGGGCCGGTCGTGCAGGATTGCGTTGTAGACGCCGAGTTTCACAGTGCGATCTTCTTTCCGTGGTTGAGTGCGGATTCCGTAACAGCACCGAGCAGTTCCATATTGCGGACGCCTTCGTCGAACGTCGCACAGCGGGGGAGAGACTCGGCCTCGGGAAGGCCGGCGACCTCTTCGAGGAATGCGCGGGCTTGGTAGCCGAAGGCGTCGTTCTGGCCGAAGCCGACTTCGGGGGCGTCCATGGCGAGGCCGCCGGCGATATAGGGGTGGCCCGGGCCGAGGATGACCTGGCGGTAGCCGTTCTCGTTGCCGGAGCCATCGTTGAGGAAGAGCTGGATTTCGGAGGGGCGGCGCTGGTCGAACTTGGCCGCACCGTTCTCGCAGAACACTTCGAAGTTGAGGCTGTTGGCGTGGCCGGCGGCAACGCGGGAAACTTCAAAGCTGCCGGCGCCGGTTTCGAACTCCGCGTTGAAGGCTGCGTAATCGTCGTTCTCTACAGCTTCGAAAGTGTCGCTCACCGCTGCATGGTCGTGTCCGATGACGGCACCGAGCGGCAACGGGCGCTTGCCGATGACGGTGCTCAGGCGGCCACCGGTGATGGACTTGATATCGCCGCACAGGAACTCGGAAACGTAGGCCAGGTGGCTTCCGACGTCGGCCAGCGCGCCGGAACCGGGGCCGCCCTTGTAGCGCCAGCTCATCGGAGCCGAGGGGCTGAAGCCGTAGTCTGTCCAGTAGCGGCCGCTGAAGTGCAGGACGTTGCCGAGCACCCCGCTGCGGATGAGGTCGCGGATATAGGCGATGCCGGGCGTGCGGCGGAACGTGAAGCCAATGCGCGCGATGCTTGAAGCGTTGCGGGCGGCCGCGGCCATGGCGCGGGCGTCCTCGAGGGAGTCGCTCAGGGGCTTCTCGCAGAGTACGTGCTTACCTGCAGCGAGGAGACCCTCGACGACCTCGCGGTGGAGGGAATTCGCGATGACGACGCTCACGACGTCGATATCGTCTGCCTCTGCGATCGCCTGCCACGAGGTGTCATTGCGTTCGTAGCCGAATCGCCGGGCCGCGAGGGAACCGAACTCGGCGTTCACGTCGCCGATCGATACGAGGCGCACCGGCGGAAGCACGGGGCTGTAAAGGGTAGACGCTGTGCGGTAGGCCGCAGCATGGGCCTTGCCGGCCATTCCTGCGCCGATAACGGCGACCCCTAGGCTCTCAGCCATTGATTTCTCCTTCGAAATTCAGCCTGGGTGCCGAACACCCCGTTGGCACTTTGGAGCGCTACAATTTAGCACTGGAGTCAAAGCCTAATCATGTGAGTATGTCCTGTCAATGTATCGCTAGCACCCTTGACAACAGAGAAGAAAGGTTCCTGAACCATGAGTGCGACACGTCCCAAAACCCGGCGCCCGACCATCTATGACGTTGCCAAGCTTGCCGGCGTCTCGCCGTCGTTGGTGTCCTTGGTTCTCCAGTCACCGGCGAGGGTCAGTGATAAACGCCGCGAAGCCGTCCAAGCGGCAATATCGGAGCTGGGCTACCGTCCCAGCCGCGCCGCGACCACGCTGGCGAGCAATCGGACGAAGAGTATCGGTTTGTTGATCGACGACTACCGGAACCTGTGGTTCGTGGATCTCCTGAGGGGCATGGAGTCCGTCCTGGCGGACCTCGGCTACCACGTGATGCTGGCCGACTCCCGGCCCGGCGCGAACCGCATCAAGGATGCCGCGGACGGCCTCCTGGCTATGCATGTCGACGCGCTCGTCATCGCCGCGGAGCCGAGCGAGTCCATGCTGGCCGAATCTGGCGTTCCTACGGTGGTGGCCGGCTGGCGCAAGGGAGTGCCAAGCGGCGCCGACCTGATAACCAACGACGACGACGGCGGGGGCGGCATGGCGGCGGACCACTTGCTGGGGTTGGGGCATACCCGCATCGGCCATCTTTCGGGGTCCGACGGCGCGTCGGCCCACCGGCGCGCGGGGTTTCGGCGGCGGATTGAGGAGGCGGGCGTCGAACTCTTGATTGCCGAGTCCCAAGGTACCTCGGAGGAGGACGGCTACGCCTCTTCTTGCTGGCTCCTGGAAAAATACCCGGATACCACGGCGATCTTCGCGGCCAACGACACGATGGCCATGGGTGCATTTGCGGCCCTCAAGGCGCGCGGGCTGAATGTTCCCGGCGACATTTCCGTCATCGGCTATGACAACTCGCCTTTGGCTAAATCGAAGTATCTGGACATCACATCCGTCGACAACCGCAGCGATCTGCTCGGGATTGACGTAGCAAACAGGCTGCTCGCCAGGATCGAAAACCCGGCTTTGGAGCCGCAGCGCACGCTTATCGAACCTGTCTTGATTGTCCGATCTACGACGGCGCCAGCGGCCCGCTAGGCGGTCATCGAGCACCGCCTGCACGTAAAAACATCCTAATGTCAGGACAAAGTATTGACATATGTGAGGCTAGTCACCATGATCTGTGTAGAGGGCTTTGAGTTCCTGCAGAGCGGCAGGGCCGCTACCCCTATCAAAGGAGATAAATCGTGAAGAAGTTTTCCTGGCGGAAAGCGGCGCTTGTGGCAGCCGTCGTTCCGATGATGGCTCTTAGCGCTTGTTCCAGCCAAGGGGGAAAGCCGGCTGACAGCGCCAACGCCGCAGGAGGCGGTCAAGCCGTCAGCACTCCCCGGATGAAAGTTGCCCTCATCACCCACGCAGCGGCAGGCGATACCTTCTGGGACATCGTGCGCAAGGGTGCAGAGGAAGCGTCCGCCAAGGACAACGTTGACCTCCTGTACACCAGCGACCCCGAAGCCGGCCGCCAGGCACAGCTCGTACAGCAGGCCATCGACCAGAAGGTCGATGGCATCGCCGTGACCCTCGCCACTCCGGACGCCCTCAAAGATGTCCTCAAGAAGGCAGAGGACGCGGGCATCCCGGTGGTCAGCCTCAACGCCGGCGAGGACGTGTCCGCGCAGCTCGGCGCTTTTACGCACTTCGGCTCCAACGAGAAGCTCGCCGGCGAGGCCGTGGGAACCAAGCTCGCGGCCCAGGGCTTCAAGCATCCGGTCTGCGTGATCCAGCAACAGGGCCACGTTGGTCTTGAAGCACGGTGCGCAGGTGTCAAGGAAAAGGTTCCGGGGACAGAGATTCTTTATGTGAACGGCCAGGACATGACCTCGGTCCAGTCCACCGCGACCGCGAAGCTTCAGGCGACGAAAGACGCTGACGTCATTATCGGCCTGGGCGCTCCGATCACCCTGACGCTCCTCAAATCCGTCACGGACGCGAGCAGCTCCGCGAAGGTTGCCAGCTTCGACCTGAATGCGGACCTCGCGCAGAAGATCGTCGATGGCTCCGTGATCTTCACGGTGGACCAGCAGCCGTGGCTCCAGGGCTACATGTCCGTCGACGCTCTCTGGCAGGCCAAGCGTGGCGGTTTCAAGATCGGTGGCGGCCAGCCGGTGCTGACCGGCCCCACAATCGTTGACAAGTCCAACGCTTCCGACGTCCTCAAATTCGCCCAGCAGGGCGTCCGCTAGATCCAGGATCCTGGCCGCGCGGCGGGTTACCACCGCGCGGCCTGAGCAACAAGGAGTTCTTCCCATGTCAACAGCAACATTGCCCCCGGCGCCCGCGCCGATCAAGGATGAGCGGGTTGGGCAACGCAATCCGTTCCAGAAGTTTTTGGCGAGGCCTGAAGTGGGTGCCTTGGTGGGGGCTGTGGTTTTGTTTGTTTTCTTTGCTTCGGTCTCGGGTACGTTCACGCAGCCGAATGCTTTGGCGACGATCCTTTATGGGTCTTCGACGATCGGGATCATGGCGGTGGGGGTGTCGTTGTTGATGATTGGTGGTGAGTTCGATCTTTCCACTGGTGTGGCTGTGATTTCCTCGGCCCTGACGGCGTCGTTGTTCAGTTGGTATTTCTCGATGAATGCCTGGGTCGGGGTGGTGCTGGCGCTGGTGGTTTCGTTGGGCATTGGTTTCATCAATGGGTGGATTCTGGTCAAGACGAAGCTTCCGTCCTTCATTGTGACGTTGGCGACGTTTCTGATGCTTACGGGCCTGAATCTGGCGTTGACGCGGCTGATCGGCGGGTCGGTGTCGTCTCCGTCGATTTCGAAGCTGGATGGTTTTGATTCGGCGCATGCGGTGTTTGCTTCCTCGATCAGTATCGGCGGGGTCGAGGTGAAGATCACGGTGTTCTTCTGGATCATCCTGGTCGCGATCGCGTCGTGGGTGCTGTTGCGCACGAAGGTGGGGAACTGGATCTTCGCGGTGGGCGGGGACGCGAACGCGGCCCGTGCCGTGGGGGTGCCGGTGACCAGGACGAAGATCGGGTTGTTCATGGCGGTGGGGTTCTGCGGCTGGGTCCTGGGCATGCATAACTTGTTCGCGTTCGATGCTGTGCAGTCCGGTGAGGGTGTGGGCAACGAGTTCCTGTACATCATTGCCGCGGTGATCGGCGGCTGCCTGCTCACGGGTGGTTATGGTTCGGCGGTGGGCGGGGCGATCGGTGCGTTTATTTTCGGGATGGCGAACAAGGGCATTGTGTATGCGCAGTGGAACCCGGACTGGTTCAAGTTCTTCCTGGGCCTGATGTTGCTGCTGGCCACCATCGTGAACCTCATCGTCAAACGTCGTGCAGAGCTTAAGTAAAAGGGGTTAGGGAAAATGAATGCCAAACAGATCGATCAGCAGACCCTGCTCCGGGACGAGAAGGACCCGCTGACCCACACCCCCGTGCATCTGCTCTCCCTGGACGGGGTGGGCAAGCACTACGGGAACATCATCGCCCTGCGGGACGTGACGATGGCCGTGGACAATGGCCGGGTCACTTGCGTGCTGGGGGACAACGGCGCGGGCAAGTCCACGCTGATCAAGATCATCGCGGGCCTGCACCAGCACGATGAAGGCACCCTGCACGTCATGGGCGATGAGCGGAAGTTCAACTCGCCCCGGGACGCCCTGGATGCCGGCATCGCCACGGTCTACCAGGACCTGGCCGTGGTGCCGTTGATGCCGATCTGGCGGAACTTCTTCCTGGGCTCGGAACTGACCTCCGGGTTCGGGCCGTTCAAGTCCATGGATGTCCAGAAGATGAAGGACATCACGCTGAAGGAGCTGGCCGCGATGGGCATCGATCTGCGCGATGTGGAACAGCCCATCGGTCAGCTTTCCGGCGGTGAACGCCAATGCGTCGCGATCGCCCGGGCCGTGTACTTCGGGGCGAAGGTGTTGATCCTGGACGAACCCACCGCCGCGCTGGGAGTCAAGCAGTCCGGCGTCGTGCTCCGCTACATCCTGCAGGCCCGGGACCGGGGCCTGGGCGTCATTTTCATCACCCACAACCCGCACCACGCCTTCCCCGTCGGTGACCGGTTCCTGCTGCTCAAACGCGGCAAGTCCATCGGCTACTACGACAAAAAGGACATCACCCTGGACGAACTCACCGCCCAGATGGCCGGCGGCGCGGAACTGGCAGAACTCGCCCACGAACTCGAACAACTCGGCGGACACACCCAAGCCCTCAAAGAAGTCCAAGCCGAAGTCGCCGGGGTAACTGAAATCGCCGACGTTGCCGACTCTTCAAGGGAAAACAGCCCGCGGCACGCCTAACGGGCAGGGACACAGGGCGATGGAGACGGGGGTCCGCCTGAAAACGGATGGGTCCCCGCTCGCCATGCCCAGCGGGAATGTGCACTACGTAGTAGACGGGAAGACAGCATGCCGACCCGGGTTGGCGTTATCGGCGCCGGCGTTATGGGCGCAGACCACATCAGGAACCTCTCCACCACCATCAGCGGAGCCGAAGTCACCTTCGTGGCAGACCTCGACGCCGTCGTGATTGCCTCCCATGACTCCGCTTCGATCCAGGCTATGTCGCCCTTGGCTCTTGGACCCGCCATCACGGAGGTGTCGTGGCAAGCGGGGCGGAGTTCCCTGTCATCGGCAGGAACGCTCCTCCACAAATAAGCTGGATTCCCCCGACCCTCCTGCAGATACACACGCCTTTCGAGGAACGCTCCTGCAGATAAGAGCCCCTTCCGAGAATCCCTCCATCACAAGGACGCTCCTCCGGAACATTCGTTCCGGAGGAGCGTTCCTGCGTCTGGTTCGGGTGCCGAACGGCCTTAGGTGCCGAACGGCAAACGGGGGTCGATGTCCTGACCATCCCAGCTCTGCCGCACCCACCCGTGGTGGGGGTCGTCGCTGATGAGCCATTCGCGCACAGGGCCCGGGCCGGCCATGACGTTCAAGTAGTACAGGTCGTAGCCGGGAGCGGCCATGGCGGGACCGTGCCAGCCATAGGGGACGAGCACGACGTCGCCCGTGCGAACCTCTGCGGCAACGTCGATCGGACGGTCATCTGAAGCGTAAACGCGTTGATAGCCGATCGCATCCGCATGGGCAGGGTCGGGTGCACCCGAGCCGTCAGCCACGCGGGTCTCGAAGTAGTAGATCTCCTCGAGCTGCGTCTCGCCGTCCTTTTCCTCGTCATGCTTGTGCGGGGGATAGGAGGACCAGTTGCCTGCGGGGGTGAGCACTTCGCAGACAATGAAGCGATCTGCCTCGAGAGCGGCAGGGGTGCCGAAGTTGTGGACCTGACGGGAGCAATTGCCTGCACCACGCAGCTCCACCGGGGTTTCCGCGGCGGTGACTAGCCTGGTGGGGTACGACGCGTTAGCCGGGGCCGTGGCGACGGCGACGCGGCCGCCGTCGGACGAACTGATAGTGACGGCGGCGTTCGTGCCGGAATACAGCACATCGCTCGGGCCATGGAAGACGGACGGCCGCCCCGCAAGGGGATACTCGACGTCGTCGACCGTCACCGTGAAGGCGCCGTTGAGCGGCACGACGATCCGCTCTTCAGCCGCGGCGGGGAGCTCGACGGCGGCGCCCGCGGCGAGCGTGGCGACCTTGAGCCCCGTGTGAGCCCAACCGTCCACAATCAACGCGGAATCGGAGGTTCCGAGCGAGATGTCCCAATCGCCGTCGTTGGCTGTTCCCAGTGGATAGACCCAGTTGGCCATGAAGCTGTGTCCTTGCGTTAGCGCTGTACGAGTGTCATTTCAAAGCTGTAGGAATCGGCCCGGTAGACGTGGTGCCCGGTTTCCACCATGCGTCCGGTGTCGTCGACGGCGGTGCGCTCCATGGTGACCAAGGCTGAGCCGGCCTCGGTCTCGAGCAGCGGTGCCTGGTAGTCGTTGGCGATCATGGCACCGATCCGCTGCGAGGCGAGGCGGAAGTTCACGCCGCCGCGGCGAAGGATGGCGTAGAGGCCTTCCGCGGCGAGCATGGACTCGTCCATGGTGGTGATGTCGTCGCGGACCCAGTTCTCCATCAGCGCCAGGGGCTTGCCGCCCACTTTGCGTAGCCGGGTGAAGTGGTAGACCTTGGACCCGGCCGGAAGCTGGAGGGCGGTCAGCGTGGCTGCGTCGGCCTCCATGTGCGAGAAGCTGAGGACCTGTGTTGTGGGCTTCTTCCCGTTGTTCGTCAGATCGTCGTAGAGGCTGGAGAGCTCCAGCGGCCTGCGGACTTGGCTCGACACCACCTGTGTGCCGACGCCGCGCTTGCGGACCAACAGACCCGAGCGGACCAGTTCGTCCATAGCCTTGCGCATGGTGGGCCGCGACAGGTTGAGCTGGGCGGCGAGGTCTATTTCGTTGTCCAAGCGGCTACCCGGCTCCAGTACTCCGTTGTGGATGGCAGCCTCGATGCCCTGGACCACCTGGTGGTACAAAGGCACGGGGGACGAGCGGTCGATAGTGAGGCCAAGTTGATTCGCCATTGCATGCTCCCTCGCATTCCGGGACTGTCCCGGAAGTTGCACGCATGTCCGCTCATGTTCGCTTGATAGGACATACTGCTTTACTGATGATAGCAGGAGGGTCGCATGGGTCAAGGGTGCCGAAGTCGCGGCTATTGCACCATTTCAGGGCCGCTATGAGGGACATGTCCAGTCATCAGAACCATGGGCGGATAAGCGCTGGGCTCTCAGGCTCTCGGGCTCTTGGGATTTCAGCGCGGGCGGCGTGCCTGTCAGGGACGGGGGCGCTTCTCAGCGGCGTCGACGCGAACCGCGGCGTTGCCTGAAGAGACCGGCGGCGGCCAAAGCCGCCCCCACTCCCTCGGCGACGGCGCTGAGGGACTTCTCGAAAAACCACACTGGCTCGTACATGGACGGGATCGGACCCATGGCCGGAATATCGACATAGCGGTAGAGGAGGACCACCACGAAAGCGCTGCCAGCAACGAGCAGGGCGGCTGCGTAAGCCGGCCGGCTGCCGCGGACCAGGACGTACAGGCTGGCCAGGAGCGCGGCCGCGGCCTCCAGACGGAACAAGTTTCCTTGCCCGATTCCGCCCGGAGCAGCCAACTGGTAGCCGGGGGCAAGCTGAAAGTGCACCACTGCGTCAATAACCAGGGCTGCAACGACAAGCAGCCGCAGCACGACGTCCCTCGGCCTGCGGCGAGCGGCTGGCAGCGTGCTCATCTTCCCTGTGCTCATTTCACGACCAGCATTCCGTGCATATTGGAGTGGTAGGCGCAGTGGTATGCATAGCTGCCCGGTGTAGTGGGCGCCGTGAACTGGGCTGTTCCGCCTCCGCCGTTGGCCGCGGCGTCGAACGCCTTGCCATCGTCCGAGGTGACCGTATGGGCCTGGGCGTCTTCGTTCTTCACCGTGACCTTGGCGCCGGGGCTGACCGACACGGGTCCCTGGTAGCCGAAGTCCTTGATAGTGATGGTGGCGATGCCGGATTGTGGAGTGCCGGAGGAAACGGCGGAAGGCGGGCTCGATGACACGCCATATCCGCCGGTTCCGGACGCTCCGCACCCGGACACGGAGATCAAAGCGGCCGCCGCCACGATGACCATCAGCGCTTTGGCGTTCTTCCTCATGACTGGTTCCCCGCTTCTCATGTCCGGTGGCCGGAATTTGCCTGCCACATTCATGAGACGTAATCAGGAGCCATCAGGTTCACCACAACGAGTAACTACACTCTCAGGAAACAGGACGCAGCGTCCTGCAGACCTCCACGAAAGCCTTGAACGGGGCCAGCCGTTCCTCTTCCGGCAATTGCGAGGCCTCCGGATGCCATTGCACGGATGCCACCCAGCGCTGCGGATCCTCAAGGGCTTCCACGGTGCCATCCTCTGCAACCGCGGTCACCACCAGGCCATCGCCCACTCGGGCAACCGCTTGGTGATGTCCCGAAGCAATCCGCACCGAGTTCCGCGAACCATAAAGCCCCGCTACTTTTGAAGCCGGGGAAAGTTCGACGTCGTGCCAAGCCCAGACGCTTAGCCCACCCTCCGCCGACGTCAGGCCGTTGTGCTCCACCAACGAAGGGTGCATGTCCTGGATGAGCGTCCCGCCGTACACGACATTCAGGAGCTGGTGGCCGCGGCAGATACCGAGGGTGGGCAAACCGGCGTCGAGCGATTCCCGGGCGACCGCTAAGTCCAAGCGGTCCTGCTCCGGGTTGACGTCGTAGCAGGCTTCGCTTGCTTCTTCGCCGTAAAGCCGCGGATCCAGGTCTCCGCCGCCGGGCAGCAGGACCCCGTTGAGGGAACGGAGCTCGGTGGCCAGCCTGCCCGCTTCGTCGGTGAAGGAGGCGTCGAGCAATACCGGCTCCGCACCGGCGTCGCGCACTAGCTGGACGATGAACTCGAAGAGTTCATTCGCCTCGCCCACCCGGGCGTCGGCGTCTTCGGAGCTGCTGAGCCGGACGGGAATGCCGATCCGGGGACGGACGCTGCTCTGCTGTTCGGAAATCTGCATGCTCCATGATGCACCGGCCGGGCGACTCCTGCGCAACGGAACCGCGGGCTTACGCTGATGCCATGAATCCGTCCGGTTCCCTGACTCCCAGTCCCCGCACGCTTGACATTGGGAGCGTGGCCCATTTCGACAGCTTGCTCAGCTCCGGAGCCGCAACGATGCACGGATGGCACGCACAGTCGTTGGACCTGCGTGGGCGGCGGGCGGACTTGGAACGGTTGGATCCCCTAGGCGCCATCTTTCTGGGCTGCACCTTCGACGACGGGGTCGAGGACTCCCTGCGCAGCCGCGGCGCACTCATCTTTCCCAAGCTGCGTGGCGTCCCGTTCAACCCTTACCGGGGAAGTCTCTACAGCGCCGCCGAACTGTACGAGGACATTGATTCAACGGAGTACGAGTCAACACTGGACGCAAGGGTGTACCAGTGGAGCATCATGCCGGGGCAACGCACCAGTTTGGACGCAACTCTCGCCGCCGCGCTCCACGACCACGCCATCGGGGACGCCCTGGACGAACTCATGGACAACGGGGATTTCTCAGGGCACAAGATGGTGGGGGTCATGGGCGGGCATGCCGCACAACGGGGAACACAAGACTTCGACGACGCCGCACGCCTAGGGCGCCTCTTGGCACTGTCCGGCTTCACAGTGGCTACAGGCGGCGGGCCCGGGGCCATGGAAGCGGCCAACCTCGGCGCCTACTTGAGCGGCCTGCCCGACGGCGACTTCGCTGCCGCGCTGCAATCGCTCGCGGGGGTTCCGGGGTTCCGTCCTTCGGTGACCGCCTGGGCGCGGGCGGCGGCGGCCGTCATCAGGCGCCATCCGCGCGGAACGACGTCGTTGGGCATCCCTACCTGGTTCTACGGTCACGAGCCGCCCAACCTTTTCGCCACCCACATCGCCAAATACTTCGCAAACTCCATGCGTGAAGCGATCCTGCTGGAACTGTGTAACGGCGGGATCGTGTTCCTCCCTGGCTCCGCCGGCACCGTACAGGAAATCTTCCAGGACGCGTGCGAGAACTTCTACGGTGCCCCGGAAAAGGTCACGCCCATGGTCCTCGTGGGGAGCGACCATTGGGAGCACAAGTATCCCGCATGGCCCATGCTGCAGAGCCTGGCAGCAGGGAAAGTGATGGAGGACCGCGTCTTCCTGGTGGACACGGTCGAGGAGGCGCTCGCCGTCGTCGCGGCGTAGCCCCCTCCCGAGGTGGCCCAGGGGACATGCCCCCTCGCGGTGCTGCCGAGGGGACATGCCCAGCCGTGGCTCGGAGCACTGGACATATTGCGTATATGTCCAGTGCTTGGGCTTGGCGCAGGGCATGTCCCCTGGGACAAGGAGGACATGTCCAGTGGTGGGGACTGGGGTTGGGCATGTCCCGGGGCAAGGGCCGGTCTATTGAGGCGCGCGGCCACCCAGGCGGCGTGTGATCTTCCGGGCTGCATCTTGGCATGCCTCGCCGAGGCTGGCGAGCGTGTCCTGTGAGACCCGGAACTTGGGTGCGGGGACCAACACGGAGGCCACAATGTCACCCCGGTGGTCGTAGACAGGGGATGCTACCCCGACTTCTTCGATGGATGTTTCGCCGAAATTGAAGGCCCAGCCACGGTTCACCGACTCCTTAAGCCGAAGGAGGTAGGCCTCGAGGGTTTCGTCGTCGAGTCCGGGAAGGGTTATCGAGCCGCTGCGCATCAGCTTGCGCACCCGGTCTGGGTCTTCGGAGGCTAGGAAGACCTGGACCGAGGAGCTGAGTGCCTCATTGTAACGGGCCCCCAACGGTGCGAGGTGCTTGACCTGGTGACGGCTGGCGATCTGTTCTACACACATCGATTCACTTCCGTTCCACACCATGAGGGCGCTGGTCTCGCCCGTTCGTTCGCTGAGCTCGCGCAGCACCGGATAGGCCACCCGACGCTCTTCCAGTTCGGCAAGAAGCGGACCAGCCAAAGCGATCATGCCCAAGCCCAACCGGAATCGGCGGGAATCGGCGTCGCGCTCCACTAAATGTTCCTGCTCGAAGGTCGCCAGAATGCGGGACACGGTGCTTTTGTGCAGGCCGATCCTGCTGGCGATCTCAGTGACTCCTAAGAGCGGTTCTTCGGCAGTGAAGCTGCGGAGCACGGCGATAGCATTCTCGAGGACCGAGGCGCCTTTGGAGTCGCCGTTGGCCGGGATGTCGCTGGTGGTTGCTGGGGTCATGATGGTCACTATATGGCTCTTTTAACGGGGACATGCCCAGCCTTTGCCCAAGGCGATGGACATATGCAGCATATGTCCATCGCTCGAGCCTAAGGCTGGGCATGTCCAGAGGAGGGGTGGGTGCTAGGCGCCGATGATGTTGTATTCGGGGCCGAACGGGAACTTGGTGATGTTCTCGGCGCCGTCTTCACCGACAACCAGGATGTCGTGTTCCCGGTATCCGCCGGCACCCGGCTGGCCATCGAGGACCGTGATCATCGGTTCCATGGAGACCACCATGCCTGGTTCCAGGACCGTGTCGATGTCCTCGCGCAGTTCCAGCCCCGCTTCGCGGCCGTAGTAGTGGCTGAGCACGCCGAAGGAGTGGCCGTAGCCGAAAGTGCGGTTGGCCAGCAAGCCGTGGCCCACGTAGATCTCATTCAGTTCCGCGGCAATGTCCTTGCAGACAGCGCCGGGCTTGATGAGTTCCAAACCACGCTCGTGTACCTCGACGTTGATGTTCCACAGCTCCAGGGAGCGGGCATCCGGTTCGCCGTAGAACAGGGTGCGCTCCAGGGCCGTGTAGTAGCCGCTGGTCATGGGGAAGCAGTTCAGGGACAGGATGTCGTGTTCCTGGATCTTGCGGGTGGTGGCCCAGTTGTGGGCACCATCGGTGTTGATGCCGGACTGGAACCAAACCCAGGTGTCGCGGATTTCGGAGTTCGGGAACGTGCGGGCGATCTCGTGCACCATGGCCTCGGTGCCGATCAGTGCCACCTCGTACTCGGTGATGCCGGCCGTGATGGCGTTGCGGATGGCTTCGCCGCCAAGGTCGCCGATTCGGGCGCCGTGCTTGATGACTTCGATTTCCTCGGAAGACTTGATCATGCGCTGGCGCATCGCGGCCTGTGCGACGTCCACCAAGGTAGCCGATTCGAAGGCAGCCTGGATCTTGTTGCGGTTGTCCAGCGGAAGGGAATCGTCCTCCACACCCAGGCGCCGGACGTTGATCCCGCGGGTGCGCAGCACTTCCTGGATGCCGAAGATGTAGTTGTCCCGGCGCCAGTCCGTGTAGACCAGGTTGTCTCCGAAGCTGCGGCGCCAAGGCATGCCGGCGTCGATGTTGGCGGTCACGGTGACGGTGTCGTCGGCTGTGACCACCATGGCGTAGGAACGGCCGAAGTAGGTGAACAGGAAGTCGGAGTAGTACTTGATGGAGTGGTAGCTGGTGAGGACAACGGCGTCCAGTTCCTTCTCGGCCATGATCCGGCGAAGTCCGGCGAGGCGTCGCTCGAATTCCGCGTCGGAGAAGGTCAGTGAGACCTTCTCGCCGTTGTTGAGGACCTTGAGGCGCTCAAGCTTGGAGACGTCGTTGACTGCTTCGTTCTCGGTGATGGTCATGCGTGGTGTTCCTTTCAATGGGTGGGTTGTTTCAGTCCTGCTGCAGGGGCTTCTTGGAAGTCTCTACGGCGAAGAGGACTGCGATGAGGGAAACGATGGAGGCCGCCACGAGGTACCAGCCGGGGGCCAGTTGGTTGTGGGTGAGGCCGATCAGGAGGGTTGCCATGAAGGGGGCGGTGCCGCCGAACAGGGCGTTGGACAGATTGAAGCTGACTGCGAAGCCGCTGTAGCGGACTCTGGTGGGGAAGAGCTCGGCCAGGAAGCTGGGCAAGGTTCCATCGTTGAGGGTCAGCATGCCGCCCAGGAGGATTTGGACCAGAACGATCACGAGGAAGTTGCCGGTGTCGAGGAGCATGAACGCCGGAACGGTCAGCACCACGAACAGTACGGAAGCCGTGATGAGCATGCGCTTGCGGCCGAACCTGTCAGATGCGATCCCGGTCAGGAAGATGAATCCGATGTAGCTCAGGAGGGCGATGGTGGTGGCCAGGAAAGACTCTGCCGCACCAAAGTGGAGTTCTTCCGAAAGGTAGGTAGGCATGTAACTGAGGATCACGTAGAAGCCGACGGCGTTGAGCAGCACCGCGCCCGTCGCGATGATGAGCTGCTTGCGGTATGTCTTGAACATGGCGAATGCAGGCGCCTTGACCTCGGTTTCTTTCGCGGCCATTTCGCGGAATGCCGGGGTGTCCTCAAGCTTGGTGCGGATGTAGCGGCCAATCAGGCCCATCGGGGCGGCCAGGAGGAAGGGCAAGCGCCAACCCCATTCACCGAGCTGCTCGGCGCTCAGCACCGAGCTGAGCAGTGCCGCCAGCAGGGAACCGAGCAGAAGGCCTGCTGCTGTGCTGGCAGGTACGACGGCGGCGTAGAGTCCGCGCCGATTGGCCGGTGCGTATTCCACCAGGAAGGCTGAGGCACCTGCGTATTTGCCTGCTGCCGAGAAGCCCTGAACAATGCGGACGAGCAGCAGGAGGACCGGTGCCATGACGCCGATGGTGTTGTAGCCGGGGATCAGGGCGATGCAGAACGTTGCCACGGACATGAGCACGATCGACAGGGAGAGTGCCTGTTTGCGTCCCAGCCGGTCACCGATGTGGCCCCAGATGAATCCGCCCAGTGGACGGACAAAGAATGAGACGGCAAAGACGCCGAACGTGGCGAGCAGGGCGGTCTGCCGGTCCGATGCGGGGAAGAAGACGGTCGAGATAATCCCGGCAAGGTAGCCGTAGACGGCGTAGTCGAACCATTCGACGAAGTTGCCGATGAAGCTTGCGGTGATGACGCGGCGGCGGGTGTCCTTGCTGACCGTGTGGTTGGTGGCTGGCTTTGACAGGTTGGCCGGGGTGGCTGTTGCGTCAGGAAGGTCGCCGGAACCGCCTTTGGATCCGGCATGACCTCTTCCCTGGATTGCTGCCACGGGGGATGTTTCGTTTTTCATGAATCCACCAAGAATTTTGGGGTTGCATTCAACGCAACGCTGTTGCACCAGAATAGATGTGTTCCGCATCACCGTCAAGGGGCTGCGGCTTCCACCTAACTAGCTCGCAGTAAATGTCGTATTGGACGTCCTAAGCGACAACGAGTGCGAGCTAGTTGGAGAGGGTGGCGCACTCACTGCAACATGGTTGCGGTGAGTGAGTGTAATCCCGCTCCGGAATGCAAAAAAGAAGCTCCCCGGATCCAAGGATCCGGGGAGCTTCAAAGCAACGCGAAAGGGCTATTTGAGCCAGGCAGCCACGACGTCGGGGTGGGCATCCACCCATTTCTTGGCGGCGGCGTCGGGCTTCATGCCGCCCTGGATGTCCGTTGCGACGGAGTTCTGGTCCGCGTTGGTCCACGAGAAGGCCTTGAGCAGTTTCGCGGCGGGAGAACCGCTGTCCGCAAACTTCTTGGCCATCACTTTGTTCAGTTTGTAATCGGGGTAGTCACAGGCCACCTTCTCGGCGTCGGCATCGCAGCCCGGAGTGTAGGCGGGCAGGCTGACCTTCTTGAGGGGGACTTCGGAGAGGAACCATTGCGGTTCGTAGAAATACCCCAGTAGCGGCGTCTTGTTCTTCTCGGCCGTACGGAACGACTGGATCAATGCTGCTTCCGAACCGGAGAAGACCACTTTGTAGTCGAGGCCTAGGTTCTTGACGAGGGCTTCATCGTTGGTCACGAACGCCGGGTCGCCGTCCAGGACCTGGCCCTTGCCACCGGATTCGGAGGTGGCAAAGAGTGAGGCGTACTTGTTCAGGTTCTTGCTGTCCAGGATGTCCGGGTACTTCTGGACCATCCATGGTGGTACGTACCAGCCGATGTGCCCTTCGTTGCCGGTGGGGCCGGCGTCCACCGCGACTTTTTGGTCCGTGATGTACTGTTTTGCGAGGTCCTCGTGACCCCAGTTCTCAAGAATGACGTCGACTTCACCCGAGCCGAAGCCCTGCCAGGAAATCTGTTCCGACAGGTCCTTCTGAACCACCGTGCAACCGAGTTTGTTTTGGGCTACGTAGCTGTAAACAGCCGCGTTTGCCGTGTAGCCCACCCATGCGTTGAGGGCCACGTTGACGGTTCCGCAGGGGGTGCCCGAAGCACCGGCTGCGGCCGCCTGGTTGACTGTTGCGCCGCCGCAGCCGGCAAGCAACAGGGCGGCAGCCACGGTTCCGGCGAGCGTGGGAATTGTTCGTTTCAACAGCAGTCCAGCTTTACTCATGGTTGGATCTCCTTGGGTGGGGCAGTGTGTTGGGGGATTGCGTGAGACGGAGCCCGTTAGTGGGCGGGTGATTTTGCCGAAGGGACTTTTCGGACGGGGTTGGCTGCGACAGCCTGGGTCATGCGATCCAACAGGATGCCGAGGAAAACGATGGCCAGGCCTGCGGCGAGACCCTTGCCGAACAGCGAACTTTGGACAAAGCCGGCGACGACGTCGTACCCGAGGCCGCCTGCTCCGACCAGCGCTCCGACTACCACCATGGCGAGGACGTAGATCAGGCCTTGGTTGGCCGCCAGGGCCAGCGATTGCCGCGCCATGGGCAGCTGGACCTTGGTGATGACTTGCCAGGGGGTTGAGCCGCTGGATACCGCAGCTTCCATGACGGTGGGGGAAATTGCAGCGATGCCGTCGGCCGTGATCTTGATGGCCACGGGTGCCGCGTAGATGATGCCGGCGATGATGGCGGTGAACCGTGTGGCGCCGAAGAGGCCCAGGAATGGAACGAGGTAGACGAAAGCTGGCATGGTCTGTCCGGCATCCAGCATGGGCCGCATGACCTGGTCCACCTTGTTGGACCTGCCCATCGCCACACCGAAGATGATGCCCAGGACCATGACCACGGCTGTGGCAACAAGGGTGCTTGCCAGAGTAACCATGGCATCGCTCCACAGGCCTAGGTAGATGATCGCGGCCAGGCATGAGGCGGTGACCAGTGCCAGCTTCCAACCACCGAGTGCGTAAGCCGCCACGAGGAGAACCGCGATCAGGAGGTAAAAGGGGGTATCGGTCAGAAGGGACTGGAACGGGTTGAGGATTCCGTTGGTCAGGGCCTCGCGGAATGACACCGTAAACAGTGAGAGGTTTGTCTGCAGCCATTCGCTGGCAGCGCCTACTCCGCTGACGATGTCCGGGCCGAAGTTGAGGTTCTTAGGAAAGGCTGCGGCCCAGAGCATCGTGCGGGACAACTGGACAACGGCGAGCACCACAAGCAAGCTGACGGCCAGCACAATGTAACGCGTTCGCCGCGATATCCGGCGTTTGCGGTTTGCTCCGGGTTCGGCCCGGCGGCTGGCGGCCGTGGTCACGCGGTCCAGCACAATGGCCAAGAGGACGATCGACAGGCCGGCGTTGACCGCCGTGCCGACGTCGAGCGACTGCAGGGCGCGGATAACCACCTGTCCCAGCCCGGGCGCTGCGATCAGCGCCGCGATGGTCACCATGGACAGGGCGGCCATGGTGCTTTGGTTGATTCCCATGACGATGGTGCGCCGTGCCAGAGGGAGTTGCAGGGTCAGAAGTCGCTGCAACCCCGTGGTGCCCAAGGAATCGGAGGCTTCCCTGGTGTTCTCCGGGATGTTCCGGATTCCGTGTGCCGTCAATCGAATGAGCGGAGGCACCGCGTAGATCACCGTGGCGATTACCGCGGAGGCAGGGCCGATCAGGAAGATGAGGGCCAACGGAGCCAGATAGACGAACGTGGGGAGGATCTGCATGAAGTCGAGGACCGGAGTGATCACTTGGGAAACCCGCTCGGAGATTCCGGCCAAGACCCCGAGCGGGATGCCGATCAGGAGGCTGAACAGCACGGCTGTGAGGACGAGGGCGAAGGTGTAAGCCGCTTCCGTAAACAGCCCCTGAAGGCCGAAGAACACGAAGACGGCTGCTGTCAGCAGCGCCACGCGGGCGTTGCCCACCGCGAAGGCGATCCAGCTGAGCAGCGCGACGGTTCCCAGCCAGCCGATTTCCGGCAGGCGAAGCCCGGTGGAGCTGGCGGCGAAAATACCGATGAACAGGTTTGCGACCGCATCGACGGCGGCCCGGAGAGGTGTGAAAACGTACTGGAAGACGGGATTGTCGGCCCGGTTTGAGGCCACCCAGGCATTGAATTGGTTGAGGGAGCGGTGGAGGTCAGTGAGCTCCGACGCCGGCAGCGTGAGGGTCGCAGTGCCGTGGAGGAAAAGGAATCCGACGAGCCAGACGACGCCGGCCCCGCCCAGAAGCAGGGTACGGCGGCTAAGCCGCTTGCGCGGCGCTCGGACGGAAACGAGGCCGGTCTGAACCGGGGCACGATCGCGAACGAGTGCGGACATCACGCCGCAACTTCCGTGTTGCGGATGACCGACAAGATGCTGTCGCGATCGATCTGGCCGGTGATCTTGCCGGAATCTTCCACCAGAACGGGACACGAAGAGTTCATGACGGTGGGAATGGCGTCGCGGATGATGGTGCCTGCGCTCAGGACAGGAGCATCCCCAGGAGTGCCCAATGCTAAAGGATCGGTGATCCACTTGAGTGTCAGGACATCCGCACGAGGCACCTCGGAGACGAAGTCGGCGATGTACTTGTCCGCAGGCGATCCGACGAGATTATCGCCTGTGCCGCATTGGACCGTCTCCCCGTTCCGCATGATCAGGATGCGGTCCCCGAGTTTGAGCGCTTCGGAAAGGTCGTGGGTAACGAAAACCATCGTCTTGCCCATTTCTTTGTGCAGCCGGATGACTTCCGCCTGCATATCGCGCCGGATGAGCGGGTCCAGGGCAGAGAACGGCTCGTCGAAGAGGATAGTGTCCGGATCGCCCGCCAAGGCGCGGCCAAGTCCGACGCGCTGCTGCATTCCGCCGGAGAGTTGATCGGGGAAATGCTGTTCGTAACCTTTGAGGCCTACAAGCTCGATGATTTCGCGGGACCTGGCGTAGCGCTCGTTCTTGGCGGCGCCACGGATCTGCAGCCCGTAGGACACGTTGTCCAGCACGGTGCGGTGCGGCAGGAGGCCGAAATGCTGGAAGACCATGGACATTTTCCGCCGGCGCAGCTCCCGAAGCTCGCCGGTTCCTGCCTGCATCACGTCCTTGCCGTCCACCAGGACGGAACCCGACGTCGGTTCGATCAGCCGGGTGAGGCACCGGATCAGGGTGGACTTTCCTGATCCGGACAGGCCCATGACGACGAACACCTCGCCCTTCGCGACGTCGAAGTTCATGTCGCGTACTGCAGCATTGCACCCGGTGCGTTCAAGCAATTCGGCCGAGCTCAAAGCCGAGAGTTCGCGATCCTTGGGGATCTTTTCACCTCCGGGTCCGAAGACCTTCCAGAGGTTGCGCACTGATATGTCAGGACTGCTCATTGCTGTACTCCTGCCTGTGACGGCTCGAACCAATGGCTGGGCCCGGGGCTGATGTTTTGCCAGATGTGCTTCGTTTCTCGGTATTCGGCCAAGCCCGCGAGCCCCAATTCACGGCCATTGCCGGACTGTCCGAAGCCGCCCCATTCGGCCTGCGGAACGTACGGGTGGTAGTCGTTGATCCAGACCGTCCCGTGGCGCAACGCTTCGGAAACCCGCTGGGCCTTCGAAGCGTCTGCCGTCCACACAGCGCCGGCCAGTCCGTAGACGGTGTCGTTCGCCAGCCGGACGGCCTCTTCCTCGGTGGTGAATGTTTCCACCGTCATGACGGGGCCAAAGGATTCCTCTTGGACCACGCGCATCGAGGTGCTGCACCCGTCCAGCACGGTGGGCGGGTAGAAACTGCCACCGGCCAGCTCCGGGCTGTCCGGAATGAAGCCCCCGCACAACAGCCGGGCGCCCTCCGCGATCCCCGCCTGCACGTAGGCGTGGACCTTGTCACGATGGGCCGCGGAGATCAGCGGACCTGTCTGGGCCTCCTGGTTGAAGGGGCCGCCCAGCCGGATCTGGCGTGCACGGCGCACCACTTCGGCCACGAACTCTTCGTGTATCGACTCTTCGACAATCAGCCGGGCCCCGGCCGAGCAAACCTGGCCGGAATTAAGGAAGACGGCCGTCAAGGCGTTGTCGATAGCGGCTTCCCGGTCGGCGTCGGCGAACACGACGTTCGGGTTCTTGCCGCCGAGCTCAAGGGCCACGCGCTTGACCGTCTGCGCTGCGGCAACCATGATCCGTTTGCCGGTTTCCAGCCCGCCCGTGAAGGAGACCAGATCGACCCTGGGATCCGAGCTAAGTACCGCCCCCACTTCCGGTCCCGTTCCGGTCACGAGGTTCGCGACGCCGTCGGGCACCTCGGCTTCCCGTAGCGTGTCCATGAGCAGGATTGACGTGGAGGGAGTCAGCTCACTGGGCTTGAGGACAAAAGTGTTGCCGGCCAAGAGTGCAGGCGCAACTTTCCACGAAGCTTGCAGGAGCGGATAGTTCCACGGTGTGATGAGGCCGCAGACGCCCACGGGTGCGTGGACGATCCGGCTGATGGCGCCGGGCCGCCCGGTATCGATCACGCGGCCCGCGTCCGTGCCTGCCACGCTGCCGTAGTAGCGGAAGCAGGCTATGACGTCGTCGATGTCGTATTCGGCTTCAATCAGCCGCTTGCCGGTGTCGAGGGCTTCAGCGGCCGCGTATACGGCTTTGTCCCGCTGCAGCAGCCCGGCCACGCGGAGCAGGATCGCGCCGCGTTCCTGTTCCGGCGTGCTTGGCCAGGGGCCGTCGTCGAACGCTTTCCGGGCGCTCGCCACCGCGGCCTCGGCATCGGCCGGGGTGCACTCCGCGACGTCGGCAACGTGCGTGCCGTCCGCCGGGCAGCTGATGCTCCGGGTGCTTCCGCTGGACTGCCGCCAGCCGCCGTCGACGTAGCTGCCGCGCACCGTGTGGATCTGCGAAAGTTGTGGGCTGTTCATGCCCCTCCTTAGTTCCTTGCCGAAGTGGCCTCGGGATGGCTTTCCATGGTGTCCGGAACCGGCCGGTCGGCGCCCGGAATCGCGCCGTTTCCCGGAACCGCGCCGTGCCGGTAGAACTCGGCGGTGATCGGCGCGAGGGGTTCGTAGCCTTGAATCAAGTCCGCGGCTTTCTCGGCCAGCATCATGACCGGCGCGTAGATGTTGCCGTTGGTCACGTAGGGCATTGCCGAAGCGTCAGCCACCCGCAGCCCGGAGGTGCCATGTACCCTCATGCTGAGCGGGTCCACCACGGCCATGGGATCGGTGGCCGGACCCATCTTGGCTGTGCAGGAAGGGTGCAGGGCGGTTTCTGCGTCGCGGGCTACCCAGTCGAGGATTTCCTCATCTGTCTGGACCGCTGGACCGGGGGAGAGCTCGCCGCCATTGAAAGGCGCCATGGCGGACTGCTCCAGGATGTTCCGGGAAATGCGGATGGCTTCGACCCACTCGCGCCGGTCCTGGTCCGTGGAAAGGTAGTTGAACTTCATGGACGGGTGGACGGTTGGATCCGTGGAGGTGATCTTCAGGCTGCCCCGGGCGTCGGAATACATGGGCCCGATGTGCACTTGGTAGCCATGCTTGGCGTCGGCCTTCTGGCCGTCGTAGCGGACGGCCACCGGTAGGAAGTGGAACATCAGGTTGGGGTAGGCAACGTCCTCGTTGGAGCGCACAAAGCCGCCCCCTTCGAAGTGGTTGGTGGCCGCAGGCCCCTTGCGCCCGAACAGCCACTGCAGCCCTATCCACGGATAGCGCCACAGGCTCAGGCTCGGCTGCATGGACACCGGCTGGGTGCAGGCGTGCTGGATGTAGACCTCCAGATGGTCCTGGAGGTTTTCGCCGACGCCGGGGAGGTCAACTACGGGCCTGATCCCGAGGGACTTGAGGTGAGTGGAGTCCCCGACGCCGGATAACTGCAGGAGTTGCGGGGTGTTGATGGCTCCTCCGCACAGGACGACTTCCTGGGCGTCCACGCTGTGCTGCTTGCCATTGCGTCGGTAGCGGACGCCCGTGGCCCTGACGCCGGAAGTACCAGTCTCGTCGAAGTTGATCTTGGATACGAGTGCCCGGGTCCGCACTGTGAGGTTGGGCCGGTCGAGGTGCGGCCGCAAGTAGGCGCGGGAGGCGGAGAGCCGCTGGCCCTTGTGTACATTGCGGTCGAAGGGACCGAAGCCCTCCTGCCGGTACCCGTTGACATCGTTGGTTCGTGCGAATCCGGCTTGTTGGGCGGCGCGGAAGAAGGCCTGGAAGAGGGGATTGCGCGCCGGGCCGCGTTCAAGGACCAGCGGTCCGTTGTGTCCCCGCAGCTCATCGCCGGGATCCGCCGCGAGGGCGGTCTCCATGCGGTTGAAGTACGGGAGGCAGTGCGCGAAGTCCCAGGTCTCCATCCCGGCGTCGGCTCCCCAGCGTTCGTAGTCCAAAGGGTTGCCGCGCTGGAAGATCATGCCGTTGATGGAACTGGAGCCTCCCAGGACCTTGCCGCGGGTATGGGCGATCCGCCGTCCGTGCATGTGCGGCTCGGGATCGGATTGGTAGCGCCAGTCGTAGAACCTGTTCCCGCTAGGGAACGTGAGCGCAGCGGGCATCTGGATGAACAGGTCCCAGGGGTAGTCGCTCCGGCCAGCCTCCAGGACCAGGACGGTCTTGGTGCCGTCAGCGCTCAGCCTGTCCGCGAGCACCGATCCGGCGCTGCCCCCACCCACAATGACGTAGTCAAACTTTTCGTTGGCCATTAGTCGAACTCCTTTGAAGTGATCCCCATTGCTTGTGTCCGGCAGCCGCGAGGGGCGTCAGCCCCGCAGCTTTTCCATGGTCGGATCCACGAGGGGATCGGCGGAGATGGTGGCCGGGATCCGCTTGCCGAAGTATTCGATCTCGACGGCGTCACCCTCGCCTGCTTCTGCGGGCAGCCATGCGTAGGCGATGGGCTTCCGGACGGTGTAGCCGTAGGCCGCGCTTGTGACGTAGCCGGAAGGCTCTCCCCGGAAATAGACGGGTTCCTTGCCCAACACCACGGACGTGCCGTCGTCGACCGTCAGGCAACGCAGGCGGCGGTTGACGGGCAGTTCGCGGCGGGCTTTGAGGGCCTCGGCGCCGATGTATCCTTCCTTGTCCTTGCCGACGGAGAAGCCCAGGCCCGCTTGGTAGGGCTCGTGCTCCGGGGTCATGTCCGTGCCCCACAGCCGGTAGCCCTTCTCCAGGCGCAGGCTGTTGAACGCGCCGCGGCCGGCCGCGATGATGCCCTGCTCCTGGCCGGCCTGGAACAACAGGTCCCAGAGCCTTTGGCCGTTTTCCGCAGTCGTGTACAGCTCCCAGCCCAACTCGCCTACGTAGGACAGCCGCATCGCGGTGACAGGAATCCCGCCGATCCGGACCTTCTTGGTGCGGAAGTACTTCAATCCCTCGTTGCTGAAATCGTCGTCGCTCACCTTGGCGATGACTTCGCGGGCGAGCGGCCCCCAAAGCCCAACGCAGCACGTGGAACCGGTGATGTCGCGGACCTGGACCCACTGGCTGACGTCCTCGGCGGTCTGCTTACGGGCTTCGGTGGTGAAGTAGTCGAAGTCGATGTTGCCGTTCGCGCCCACTTGGAACGTGGTCTCATCCAGCCGGGCCACCGTAATGTCGCTGCGGATACCGCCGTCGTCGTTGAGGAGCAGGCAGTACGTCACCGCACCCGGCTTCTTGTCGACTTTCCCGGCGCTGAGGCGCTGCAAGAGGGTTACGGCGCCCGGGCCGGAAACCTCCAGCCGCTTGAGCGGGGTCATGTCATAGAGTGCGACGGCGGTGCGCGTCTTCCATGCTTCGGCCGCGGAAATGGGGGAGTGGAACATGGCGGCCCAGGGCTCGCGCTCCGGTGCACGCCATTCTTCCGGGAGCTCTTCGAGCAAACCGCGGTTGGCTTCGAACCAGTGCGGGCGCTCCCAACCGTGGGCTTCGAGGAAAAACGCCCCGAGCTCCTTCTGCCGGGCATTGAAGGGGCTCACGCGCAGCTCACGCGGAGAGAGCCTCGGCTGCAGCGGGTGCAGGACGTCGTAGATCTCCACGAAGTTCTGCTGGGAGGTTTCGCTGACGTAGCTCTCTGCGGTCTGGATTTCTTCGAAGCGCGAGACCTCGCATTCATGGAGCGGAATCCGGGACTGGCCCTCGATGAGGCGCTCCGCCAGGGCGCGGGCCACACCGGCGGAGTGCGTCACCCATACGGCCTCGGCCACGAAGAAACCGTCAACGTCCTTGGACTCGCCCACGAGGGGACCGCCGTCGGGGGTGAAGGAGAAGATCCCGTTGAAGCCATCGGCAATCCGGGCGCCGGCGAGTGCCGGAAGGAGTTCCTTGGAGTCTTCCCAGCACGGCAGGAAGTCTTCTTCCGTGAACGGCAAGCGGGACGGCATCCGGTGCTCGGACATGTCAGCGGCGGCAACCTCGGGCAGCTCCCGGAGGTCCACGGGCATGGGCTTGTGGGCGTAGGAGCCGATGCCCATCCGGTCCCCGTGTTCGCGGTAGTAGAGGTCCTTGTCCTGGTGGCGGAGGATGGGCATCCAGGCGCCGTTGCCCGGGTCAAGCAGCCGCGAGGCATCGTTCCGGCCCACGAGCTCGGGCACGGAGGTGGTCTTGACGTACTGGTGGGCCAAGGGGAGGAGTGGCACGGACATACCCACCATGGCGCCGATCCTGGGTCCCCAGAACCCGGCGCAGGAAACCACGATGTCTGCCGGGATCACGCCGTCGGGCGTTTCTACGCCGGTGACTTTGCCGCCGGCCTGTTCAATGCCGGTGACGGGAGTGGAACCGCGGAACGTGACCCCTGCGGCGCTCGCCTTGGCGATGAGCAGGCGGACGGCGCGGGCTGCGGAAGCCAAGCCGTCGGAGGGGACGTAGAGTCCGCCGAGCACCTTTTCCTGGTTGAGAAGCGGGTAGTGCTTGGCGCACTCGTCCGGATCGATGAGCCTGCCTTCGACACCCCACGACGCCGCGTAGCCCAGCTTGCGCTTGAGGTCCTCCAGGCGCTCCGGAGTGGTGGCCACCTCGAGGCCGCCCACCTGGTTGAAGCAGGAGACGCCGGATTCGCTGAGCGAGAGCAGCTTGTCCACGGTGTAGGACGCGAATTGGGTCATGGCCTTGGAGGCGTTGGTCTGGAACACGAGGCCGGGGGCGTGCGAAGTTGAGCCGCCCGCCAACTTCAACGGTCCCTGCTCGACCACGGTGATGTTGGTCCAGCCGCGGGTGGACAGCTCATCCGCGAGATTGGCGCCGACGATGCCGGCTCCGATGATGACGACGCGGGGTGATGTGGACATGCGTGTTGCTCCTGGAGTAAGTGGTGTGGAAGTTTGGGGCTCGCCGGACGGTCGGCATGAATAGCGGAAGACGACGGTCCTGGAACTGTTGTGCGACACCCGGTACTGACAATGCCGAAACAACGGTGGATGGACCCTAGACGTGGCCGTCGACGGTCAACCCGGGGGGAAGGTTGGGAGCGTCCGCGGATTCTTTGACCATGATCTGGCCATCCACCACCAGGACTTCGTGGACCCGGACGGGCAATTTTGCGGGAGGCGCGTCGGCGGCTCCCGTGCGGAGGTTGAACTTTGAAGCATGGAGTGGGCACTCTACCCAGCAGTCCTCTATCCAGCCGTCGGCGAGTGAGGCGTCTTGGTGGGTGCAGGTGTCGTCGAGGGCAAAGAGTTCGCCCTCTTCGGTGTGAAATACGGCAATGGGCGGAGACGTCTCGAGTCGAATCGCGTCCCCTGGAGCCAACGAGCTGAGCGGGCAAGCACTGTGCATCTCACGAACCTTCTTTCACCGGGCTGGTCGAAACCTGTGGGGCGGTTGTCTCATGATCAACGCTGATCACAATACGCAACAGGGTGATTGACATCACAGTGGCTTGTCAAGGGGGTTGAACTTCCTGCGCAGATTCCTTGACACGCGATGTGAAGTCGGTCACGCTGTTTCGCATAATGAAGTTTGTTGCGTATGGCGCAATAAATTTCCGAACGGCTCGGCGAGGAGGAAGCCATGGAGACATTGGCGATCGTGGGTGCATCATTGGCGGGTCTTTCCGCCGCCCGCGCTGCCCGGGCGCAGGGCTTTTCCGGCCGGCTGCTCATCATTGGCGATGAGCAGCAGCGGCCCTATGACCGCCCGCCCCTGTCCAAGGAGTTCCTGGCAGGAAAAATCGGTATCAAGGACGTCATGTTGGAAGCTGAGGAGGCGGATTCGGCTGACCCGCTCCAAGCTGAATGGCTGCTGGGCTCGCCGGCACGAAGCTTCGATGCCGCCACCAGGACCATCACGCTAGGCGACGGGAGCACTGTGGTGGCTGACGGCGTCGTGATTGCCACGGGAGCCTCCGCACGCACGCTGTCCGAACTTGCGGGCCTAGCCAATGTTTTCACCTTGCGGACTCTCCAAGATGCCCAGGATCTGGCCCCGGAACTCGTTGCCGGCGGCCGCCTGTTGGTTGTGGGTGCCGGCTTTATCGGGGCGGAAGTCGCATCCACCGCCAAGGGCTTGGGAATGGACGTCACCATCATCTGCAAGAGCGAAATGCCGCTGAGCGCTCCGCTCGGTCCGGAGATGGCTGCCGTCATGGCCACGCTCCATGGGATGAACGGGGTGGAGCTGATTTGTGACACGGGAATCGACTCGTATTACGGCTACGAAGGAAATGTGACCGGCGTCCGGCTCGGCGACGGACAGTACCGTTCCGCCGACGTCGTACTCCTCGGTATCGGTGCGGTACCCAACGTCGGGTGGCTGGCCGGTTCGGGCGTGGAGCTCGACGACGGCGTGACGTGCGATTCGATGGGACGGACCAACGTCCCCGGCGTAGTTGCCGTGGGAGACTGCGCGGCCTGGTTCGACCCACGCAGCGGGCGGCACCATCGCGTGGAGCATTGGAGCGGCGCCCAGGAACGTGCCGCCCTGGCCGTGGCCGGACTCTTGGATCACTCTGCCGCGCCTCTTCCTCTCAACGTGCCGTACTTCTGGTCTGACCAGTACGGAGTGAAGCTCCAGTTCGCCGGCCACGCGCGGGACGCAGAGCGCGTCGAGATCGAGGCGGGGCAGCTCGAGAACCACAGCTTCCTTGCGGTGTACTACCGGGGCAAGGAACCGGTGGGCGTTCTGGGTGTGAACCAACCGCGGCTGTTCACCCGTTGGCGCCGACAACTCAACGCCCGCAACGCCCCGCCCGTCCTGGCAACCCCATAAACATTCCCAAGCCTCAACCACGTTCATCACTGAATAGGAGTCAGCATGACCACTGAAGTTGTTTCCCCCAGCCTGATCCCCACTCTCCCTGGCCACACATATGTCAGTGAAGACATCTTCCGCGCCGAGCAAGAGCACATCTTCGAACAAATGTGGTTCTGCGCAGCGCGGACCGCGGACCTGGAAAAGGCCGGTTCGTTCAAAACGGTACAGATCGGCCGCGAGAGCGTGCTCATCAACCGCACCCGCAAAGGGGAAATCCGCGCGTTCTACAACATCTGCCGGCACCGCGGCGTGAAGCTGTGCATGGAGGAGTCCGGCGAGGCCAACCGCTCGTTCCAGTGCCCGTACCACGCCTGGACTTACGATCTTGAGGGAAAGCTCATCGCGGCCCCCAACCTCACCAAGATGCCGGATATCGACCGCAACGAATACGGACTGGTCAAGGTCCACGTCCGCGAATACATGGGCTACGTCTGGGTTTGCCTCGCGGATGAGCCACCGTCGTTCGAGGAAGACGTCATGGGTGCGATCGAGGAGCGACTCGGGGACCTGCGGGCTGTTGACGACTATGACATCGCGAACCTGAGCCTTGGCCGGCGCATCAAGTACGACGTCAAGGCCAACTGGAAGCTCATCATCGAAAACTTCATGGAGTGCTACCACTGCGCCACGATCCACCCCGAACTCACCGAAGTCCTCCCTGAGTTCGCCGACGGCCTGGCGGCGCAGTATTTTGTGGGCCACGGCGCCGAGTTCGGTGACGACATCAAGGGCTTCACGATTGACGGTTCCGAGGGACTGGATCGAATTCCGGGAGTGGGCGATGACCAGGACCGCCGGTACTACGCAGTGACCATCAAGCCGAATGTCTTCGTCAACCTGGTTCCGGACCACGTCATCATCCATCGCATGTTCCCGCTGGCAGCGGACCACACGATCGTTGAATGCGATTGGCTGTACGTGCCCAGTGTGGTGGAATCCGGCAAGGACCTGAGCGCTTCGGTGGAGCTCTTCCACCGGGTCAACGAGCAGGACTTCGACGCCTGCGAACGCTGCCAGCCAGCCATGGGTTCCAAGATCTACGCCAAGGGTGGCGTCCTGGTACCGAGCGAGCACCACATTGAGGCGTTCCACAGCTGGGTCACCAGCAAGATCGCCGAAGTCCCCGCCGACAGCTAGCCTGAGGAATGTTTTTCGATGTGACGGACCCTAGGCGCCGCTGGTTGCGGTGTAGCCCATCTTGACGCTGATTGAATACCCGGCCTGCTTGAGCGCATCGAGCAGGCCGGGTATTTTTTCCGGCTCGAAACGGAAGGCCGGGCCGGAAAGGCTAATGGCTCCGATCACCGTGCCGTTGTGGTTGCGGATCGGAACGGCGACAGCGTTGAGTCCGCGTTCGAGTTCTTCATACGTGGCGGCGTACCCGGCCTCTGCAACGACCGGCATTTGCTTCTCCAGCTCGTCGCGGTCGGTGATGGTCTGTGGCGTGTACCGCGCCTGGCCGGCTTCCCTGAGAACGCGGTCACGCGTCGCAGGCGGCAGGGCAGCAAGCATGACCTTGCCGCTGGAGGTGGCGTGGAGCGGGGTGAGTCCACCGATCCAGTCCTGCGTGCCAAGCGTGTTGGGGCCAATGGCCTGGTCCACATTGACCGCGAAGTTTGACCGCAGCACCGCCAGGTTGGCAGTCTCAGCGAACTTCTCCGCCAGGGCTTCGAGATCTTCCCGGGCCTCCCTGACCAAGCTAAGACGGGCCGGAATGGCACTGGCCAAGCGCAGGATGTTGAATCCGAGTTGGTATTTTCCGCGTTCGTGGTTCTGCTGCACCATGCCACGGGCGTCCAAGGCGCTCAGCAGTCGCGACGCCGTTGACTTGTGGACGCCCATTTCCTCCGCGATCTCACTCACGCCGGCATCGCCGTTGCGGGCGATGATTTCGAGCACCGTGATGGCCCGGTCCACGGACTGCACGCCGGCGTGTTGCGCTCCGGCGGAATCGGTATCGGGGTCGTTGGCAAGGCTTGCGTCAGCGTCCATGTGGTTCATCGTCTCAAACGCGGTCAAGTGAGCGGTCTTTCGGGGCTTTGTGTCCTGGGCTGCGTGTCCTGGGCTTCGTGTCCTGGGGTACTGCCGTCTATCCTGTACTGCCTGGTTATAAAATCGGGCGGTATGGCACTGCGACTTGTTCAGGTGAATTTCAAGGCCCGGGATGACTTGGCTCTGGGCCGGTTTTGGGCGGAGGCGCTCGGCTGGGGTGTTTCCAGCGAAGGGCCCGGTGTGACCAATGTTGAACCTTTGGGTTTTGTCGGGCCGGACCCCGCTGCCGTGTGTGTCGATGTGGTCACCGTTCCGGACCCTGAGACGGTGGGGTACCGCGCCCACTTGGACCTCGCCACCACCTCTGCGGCCCATCAAGCGGAGCTCGTGGCACGCCTGTTGAAGCTCGGCGCAACGCCCGCCGACATTGGCCAGGGAGATGTGCCGTGGACCGTCCTGGCCGACCCGGAAGGCAACCTGTTCTGCGTACTGGAGCCTCGGCCGATCTACCGGGACACCGGGCCGATCGCCGCAGTGGTGGTCAAGTGTGCGGATCCACGGGCCATGGCCCGGTTCTGGAGCGGCGCGACGGACTGGACCCTGCTCGAGGTGACTGACGATTTTGCGAGGCTGCGTTCGGCCATGGGTGTCGGGCCTTATCTGGAGTTCGTCCGCACACCCGCCGCGAATGCCGTGTCCGGCCGTGTCCATCTCGACCTGCGGCCGTATCGCGGCGATGACCAAGCGGCAGAGGTGGCCCGGCTGCGGGCCCTCGGCGCCACGGACGCCGACGTCGGCCAAGGCGATGTGCCGTGGGTATGCCTCGCCGACACGGAGGGCAACGAATTCTGCGTCCTCACTCCCGGCTAAAGGCCGTTTCTTCTTAGGCGTCGTCGTGCCACACTTGGTGAACTATCGAGTGACTGGGGGGATCCGGGTCAGGAGATTGGTATGCGCGTTCTTGAGGAACCCTGCACATCTGGCGGCAGGCTGGCGGTGAACCGACCATGATTATCGCTTGGGCCTATTTGATGGCGGGAGTAATGTCAGTCGACTCGCTCTTGCTGGGGCTGCTGCTGTTGAACGTGAAGTGGCCCAAGCACTGGAAGAAGGACGGCTAGCGCCATGCCCGGGGCTAGAGCACCTTCCGGATGGTCTCTTCGAAACTCACCACGTGGTGCAGGGCGAGCGCGGCCGCCTGGTCTTCCTGGCCGTCTGCGATGGCGGTGAGCAGTTCGGCATGCTCGGTGACGTGGCCTGATACGGAAGGCATTTTGTCCAGCATGTAGCACCAAATCCGTGTCGCCAGGTTGTCGTAGCGGATCAACACGTCTTCCAGATGCGGATTGCCGGCGGCCTTGTAGATGAGCCGGTGCACCTGGATGTCGTAGCGCATGAGTTCCTGCTGTGCGGCGTCGTGGGTTTCCAGGCTGCTGATGGCGGCAGCGACGTCACGCAGCTCTTGGCGCAGCTTGGGGCTTGCCAAGCGGGCCGCCCGCCTTGATGCCAAGGGCTCGAGCAGCTCCCGGATTTCGGAGACATCCGCCAGTTGGGTGATGTCGACGCCGGTGGCAAAGGTTCCGCGGCGGGGATAGGACACCACCAAGTGGTCGCTTTCGAGCCGTTTGATTGCCTCGCGGACAGGTGTTCGTCCGATGCCGAGTTCCGCGGCAATCTGCCCGTCATTGATGGGGTCTCCGGGTTTGATCTCCATCATGATGAGCCGGTCGCGCAAGAGCAGGTAGGCGTTGTCAGCCAAGGACGTTCCCTGGATGCCGGTGTCTAGTGCTTCCAATGCCGTGCTCATATGCTCTCTCCCGTTGTGCCGCAATTCCAAGTCTGGCTCTTCCCGTGCTGCCGGGCTGTTGACGGCTGTGTGATCTTCAACATACTATGGCAACAGTTCTAATATATCAGTTGATTATTAGTCGGTAAACATAAGTATTTCAAAGGAGAACACGATGGTTGAACCGCTGATCCGTCCACTCATCGAGGCGGACCCGGAGGTTGAACAAGCGATCGCCCAGGAACTCATCCGGCAGCAGTCCACGCTGGAAATGATCGCCTCCGAAAACTTCGCACCTGCCGCGGTCATGCAGGCGCAGGGATCGGTCCTGACCAACAAGTACGCGGAAGGCTACCCGGGCAAGCGCTACTACGGCGGCTGCGAGCACGTGGACGTCATCGAACAATTGGCCATCGACCGCGTCAAGGCCTTGTTCGGTGCCGAGGCCGCGAACGTCCAGCCGCACTCCGGCGCCCAGGCCAACGCCGCAGCCATGTTCGCCCTCCTTGAGCCGGGGGACACCATCATGGGCCTCGACCTCGCACACGGCGGCCACCTGACCCACGGCATGCGCATTAACTTCTCCGGCAAGCTGTACAACGTCATCCCTTACCACGTCAGCGAATCCGACCTCCGCGTGGACATGGCTGAGGTCGAAGCCCTGGCCCTTGAGCACCGCCCGAAGCTGATCGTTGCCGGCTGGTCCGCGTATTCGCGCCACCTGGATTTCGCCGAATTCCGTCGCATCGCCGACCTCGTGGATGCATACCTCATGGTGGACATGGCCCACTTCGCCGGCCTCGTCGCTGCAGGCCTCCACCCCAACCCGGTGCCGTATGCCGACGTCGTAACCACCACCACCCACAAGACCCTCGGCGGTCCGCGCGGCGGGGTGATCCTCTCCAAGGAGAAGTACGCACGAAAAATCAACAGTGCAGTCTTCCCCGGCCAGCAGGGCGGCCCGCTGGAGCACGTGATCGCGGCCAAGGCGGTCGCATTCAAGATGGCGGCAGAGCCTGAGTTCCAGGAACGCCAAGTGCGGGTCCTGGAAGGCGCGAAGCTCCTCGCGGAGCGATTCCTCAAAGATGACGTCGCTGCAGCAGGAATTTCAGTGGTCAACGGTGGCACCGATGTCCATCTGGTCCTGGTCGACCTGCGCCACTCCGAACTGGATGGCCAACAGGCAGAGGACACGCTTCACCGCATCGGGATAACCGTCAACCGCAACGCGGTCCCCTTCGACCCCCGGCCGCCGATGGTTTCCTCCGGTCTCCGGATCGGCACCCCGGCACTCGCCGCCCGCGGCTTCGGGGCCGAGGAATTCATCGAGGTAGCCGACATCATCGCGACGGCGCTCATCGCCGCCGCATCCAGCGGCACGAACGATGCCGGCACCCTTGGCGACAACACCGTCGTCGAGCTCCGCGCGCGGGTCACCGCGCTGGCGGAGAAGTTCCCCCTTTACCCGCATCTTTCCCAGGACAGCAGTAAGCCCGGCAGCGACGCCGCGGTCACCGAACTCGAGACAGAAATGATTGGAGCAACCCAATGAGCGCAGACCACCTGCCGGAACACCCGGATTTCCTTTGGCGGAACCCGGAGCCCAAAGCTTCCTATGACGCCGTGATCGTCGGTGGTGGCGGCCACGGCTTGGCCACCGCGTACTTCCTGGCGAAGAACCATGGGATGACCAACATCGCCGTCCTGGAAAAGGGCTGGCTTGCTGGCGGCAACATGGCCCGCAACACCACCATCATCCGTTCCAACTACCTTTGGGACGAGAGCGCCGCAATCTACGAGCACGCCTTGAAGCTGTGGGAAATCCTGCCCGAGGAGCTCGAATACGACTTCCTCTTCAGCCAGCGCGGCGTCATGAACCTCGCCCACACCCTGGGTGACGTCCGCGAAAGCGTCCGCCGCGTCGGCGCGAACAAGCTCAACGGCGTCGACGCCGAATGGCTGGACCCGCAGCAGGTCAAGGAACTTTGCCCCATCCTGAACATCAGCGACAACATCCGCTACCCGGTCATGGGCGCCACGTACCAGCCGCGCGCCGGGATCGCCAAGCACGACCATGTCGCTTGGGCCTTCGCCCGGAAGTGCGATGAGCTCGGCGTGGACATCATCCAGAACTGCGAAGTGACGGGCTTCCTCAAGGAAGGCAACCGTGTGGTGGGCGTCAAGACCAGCCAAGGCACCATCCACACCGAAAAGGTGGGCCTCGCCGCGGCGGGCCACAGCTCGGTCCTCGCCGAAATGGCCGGTTTCCGCCTCCCGATCCAGTCGCACCCGCTCCAGGCGTTGGTATCCGAACTGCACGAGCCCGTCCACCCCACGGTGGTCATGTCCAACCACGTGCACGTCTATGTTTCGCAGGCGCACAAGGGCGAACTGGTCATGGGTGCCGGCGTGGACTCCTACAACGGCTACGGCCAGCGCGGTTCCTTCCACGTGATCGAGCACCAGATGGCTGCCGCCGTCGAACTGTTCCCGATCTTCGCCAGGGCCCACGTGCTCCGGACCTGGGGTGGAATCGTGGACACCACCATGGATGCCTCGCCGATCATCGGCACCACCCCGGTGGAGAACATGTTCGTCAACTGTGGCTGGGGAACAGGCGGCTTCAAGGGCACGCCCGCTGCCGGCCTGACCTTCGCCCACACCATCGCCACCGGCGCACCGCACGAGCTCAACAAGCCCTTCGCACTGGAACGCTTCGAGACCGGTGCCCTGATCGATGAACACGGCGCCGCCGCCGTCGCCCACTAGCCGCAGCCCTTTAGGAGACCAACAATGCTGCTCATCAGCTGCCCCAATTGCGGGCCACGAGACGAAACCGAATTCCACTACGGCGGCCAGGCCCACGTGGCGTATCCGGAAAGCCCGGATGCGCTGACGGATCGCCAGTGGGCCGAGTACTTGTTCTACCGCGACAACACGAAAGGTGCCTTCGCCGAACGCTGGGTCCACAGCACGGGTTGCCGCCAATGGTTCAACATGCTCCGTGACACTGTCAGCTACGACATCCAGGCCATCTACAAAATGGGCGAACCGCGCCCTGATGTGAACACCACCGCAGCCACCACTCCGGAAGGAGCAAAGAAGTGACCCCGCAGAACGCCCGCCTCGCCACCGGCGGCCGCATCGACCGCAGCATCGCCTGGCGGTTCACCGTTGACGGCCAGGAATACACCGGACACCCGGGCGACACACTTGCTTCGGCACTGCTCGCCAACGGCCGGATCAACGTCGGCAACTCCCTCTACGAGGACCGCCCCCGCGGCATCATGTCCGCTGGCGTGGAGGAATCCAACGCCCTGGTCAAGGTGGCCGCCCGCTTCCCGGGCCACGTCGCCGAGTCGATGCTTCCCGCGACCGCCGTGTCCCTCGTGGACGGGCTCAGCGCTGAGTTCCTGAACGGCCTCGGCAAGCTGGATCCCAACGAGGACCGCGCCGAATACGACAAGAAATACGTCCACACCGATGTCTTGGTGGTCGGCGGCGGCGTCTCCGGTCTCGCGGCAGCCCGCGAAGCGGTCCGCACCGGCGCCCGCGTCGTCCTGATCGATGACCAGCCCGAACTCGGGGGCTCGCTCCTCTCCGTTTCCACGGATCCGGAACTGGGCGAGGTTATCGAGGGCAAGCCGGCCTTGGAATGGATCGCGGACGTGGAGGCCGAGCTTGTCTCTGCCGCCGAATGCACCGTCCTCAACCGCACCACCGCCTTCGGCTCCTACGACGCGAACTACGTGATCGCGGCACAGAACCGTACGGACCACCTCGGCACCCCGGCCGCCGACGGCGTCTCCCGCCAGCGTATTTGGCACATCCGTGCCAAGCAGGTTGTCCTGGCTCCCGGCGCGCATGAACGTCCGCTTGTGTTTGAGAACAACGATCGCCCCGGCATAATGCTCGCCTCGGCCGTCCGGAGCTACCTCAACCGCTACGCCGTCGCCGCCGGGCGCCGGGTAGTCATCGGCACCACCAACGATTCGGCCTACCTGCTCGCCGCCGATCTGCTGGCCGCCGGCGTCAAGGTCGCCGCCGTCGTCGACGCCCGTCCGAAGCTCAGCGACAAGGCTGCTGCCGCCGCCGAAAGCGGGATTCGCATCCTTGTCGGGAGTGCTGTCGCCGATACGTCCGGTGCGGGCGAGAACGGCCGGATCGACGGCGTCACCGTCCGAAGCCTCAACGACGACGGCGAAGTCACCTCCGGCGTCGAACGCATCGCTTGCGATCTTCTGGCCGTTTCCGGTGGCTGGAGCCCCGTGGTCCACCTCCACAGCCAGCGCCAAGGCAAGGCACGCTGGGACGAGGACCTGGCCGGATTCGTACCGAGCTCGGTGGTCAAGGACCAGCAGGTCGTCGGCGCCGGCCGTGGAAGCTACGAACTGGAGGATTGCCTCGGCGAAGGCGTATCCGCCGGTGCAGCTGCAGCCATCGCCGCAGGATTCAGCACCCAGACGGTTCCCGTCGTGCCGAAGGCACCGGTTGCCTCCGCCCCCACCCGCCAGTTGTGGCTCGTTCCGGGCCAGAGTGGAAACGCGGGGGAGTGGCACCACCACTTCGTTGATTTCCAGCGCGACCAGTCCGTGGCTGACGTGCTCCGTTCCACCGGGGCCGGCATGCGCTCGGTGGAACACGTCAAGCGGTACACCTCCATCAGCACCGCCAACGATCAAGGCAAGACCTCCGGCGTCAACGCCATCGGCGTCATCGCCGCGGCCCTCAACCAGGCTGGCGAGGCACCCCGCGGCATCGGCGAGATCGGAACCACTACGTACCGGGCCCCGTTCACCCCGGTGGCCTTCGCAGCGTTGGCCGGACGCCAGCGCGGCGAGCTGTTCGATCCCGCCCGCGTCACCTCCGTCCACCCTTGGCACGTTGCCCAGGGCGCGCTCTTCGAGGACGTCGGCCAGTGGAAGCGGCCGTGGTACTACCCGCAAACAGGCGAGGACATGGACGCAGCCGTGCTCCGTGAATGCGCCGCGGTCAGGGATTCCGTGGGCTTCATGGACGCCACCACGCTGGGCAAGATCGAGATCCGTGGAAAGGATGCCGGCGAATTCCTGAACCGCATCTACACCAACGCGTTCAAGAAACTTGCCCCCGGCTCGGCGCGCTACGGTGTCATGTGCACCCCGGACGGCATGATCTTCGACGACGGCGTGACCCTGCGCCTCGACGAGGGACGTTACTTCATGACCACCACCACCGGCGGCGCAGCGAAGGTCCTGGACTGGCTCGAGGAGTGGCACCAGACCGAATGGCCGGAACTCGACCTTCACTGCACCTCGGTGACCGAGCAGTGGACCACGATTGCCGTCGTCGGACCCAAATCCCGCGCGGTACTCGCCAAGGTGGCGCCGCAGTTGGCGGCCGACGGCGGCCTGGAGGCCGAAGCGTTCCCGTTCATGACGTTCCGGGAAACCACGCTGGCATCTGGCGTGCAGGCTCGGATTTGCCGGATTTCGTTCTCCGGCGAATTGGCCTACGAAATCAATGTGCCTGCCTGGTACGGGCTCAGCACCTGGGAATCCGTTGCTGCGGCAGGAGCCGAGTTCAACATCACGCCATACGGCACCGAAACCATGCACGTGCTGCGTGCCGAGAAGGGCTACCCGATCGTCGGTCAGGACACGGACGGCACCGTGACCCCGCAGGATGCAGGGATGGAGTGGATCGTTTCCAAGGCCAAGGGCTTCATCGGCAAACGCTCCTACAACCGCGAGGACGCCGTCCGTACCGACCGCAAGCACCTGGTCAGTGTCCTCCCGGCGGACCACTCGCTCCGTCTTCCGGAAGGAACCCAGCTCGTGGAAAAGGGCATTCCGGTCAACCCGGCCTACGGCCCCGTACCGATGCAGGGCTTCGTGACCTCGAGCTACCACAGTGCCGCCTTGGGCCGCTCTTTCGGCCTGGCACTGATCACCAACGGCCGCAACAGGATCGGCGAAACTCTGGTGGCCGCCGTCGGCGATCAGCTGCTGGACGTCGTTGTGGGCGAAACCGTACTTTTCGACGCTGAAGGGACCCGTAAAGATGGCTGAAACAGCAACACCCGCAGAAACCGTAAACACTGACAAACTCCGTGCGGCACGCCGCAGCCCGGCATCGCACTTGGCATCGGCTTTCGAGTCCGGTTCCGTGGCCGGAACGGTGGCATTGAAGGAAATCCCGTTCCAGACCATGGTGGGTATCCGGGTTAACCGGGAGTCCGACGCCGGAGCTCGCCTCGCGTCCGTGACCGGCGGCCTGCCGGCCGCTTGCGGTGAGGTCACCGGAACCGAAAGGGCCACGACTTTGTGGCTCGGCCCGGAAGAATTCCTGGTGGTGGCACCGGAAATGGCGCACGATTCCCTGGGCGGAGACCTTGTCCGGGCCTTGGTGGAGGCGCTGGGCGAGGACCAGGGCCAGGTGGTGGACTTGTCTGCCAACCGCACCACGTTCGAGCTGTCCGGGATCCGTGCCCGGGACGTCCTTGAAAAGGGTTGCTCGCTGGACCTGCACCCCCGCGCCTTCCGCCCCGGAACAGCTCTGGCGACGGAAATCGGCAACATCCCGGCGATGCTGCTGAAGACCGGAGAAGACAGTTTCCTGATCTTCCCGCGGGCTTCGTTCGCCGACTTCCTGGGGCGTTGGCTGCTTGATGGCATGAGGGAATTCGCCTCTCCTGAGGTCCCCTGATGGCACTGAGTGTGCTTGACCTGTTTTCCATTGGCATCGGGCCGTCGTCTTCGCACACGGTCGGCCCGATGCGGGCGGCGAAGCAGTTCACCGATGGCCTGGAATCCTCCGGGCAACTCGCGGCAACGGTGCGCGTCCAGGCAGAGCTTTTCGGCTCGCTGGGCGCCACCGGCCGCGGCCACGGTTCGGACAAGGCCGTGGTTCTGGGCCTGCAAGGCCAGGTGCCGGAGACGGTCGACACGAAGACCGCGGATGACCAGGTTGCCGCCGCGGCCCTTGACGCTGAATTGAGGATCGGCGGACACCACCGCGTGGACTTCAACTGGGACGACGATGTGGTCCTGCACCGGCGCAAATCCCTGCCCGCGCATCCCAATGGCATGACTTTCCGGGCAATCGACCATACTGGCGCAGTGCTGCGCGAACGCAGCTACTACTCGATTGGCGGCGGGTTCGTAGTGGACGGTGATGCTTCCGGGAGCGACAAAGTCGTCGCCGACGACACCGTGCTGCCGTACCCTTTCACCACCGCAGACGAGCTCCTCGCGATTTGCGCACGGGAGGACATGTCCATTTCCGACGTCATGCTTGCCAATGAGCTCGTGTGGCGCAGCGAAGCCGAACTTCGCGAGCGGCTGCTACAGATCTGGGCCGTCATGCGCGAATGCGTGGACAACGGCTGCGCTGCGGAAGGAATCCTCCCGGGAGGCTTGAACGTCAGGCGACGGGCGCCGTCGTTGTTCAAGACCCTCGCTGCCACCGACGCCGGTCTGCAAGGGTCAAGCTCGGCCGACCCGCTGCTCGCCATGGAATGGGTGAACCTGTTCGCCCTGGCCGTCAACGAGGAAAACGCCGCGGGCGGCCGCATCGTCACTGCACCCACCAACGGGGCGGCCGGCATTGTGCCCGCAGTGCTGCACTACTACGCGAAGTTCGTACCAGGAGCCGACGACGACGGCGTGGTCCGTTTCTTGCTCGCCGCGGCCGCCGTCGGGATCCTGTTCAAGATCAATGCGTCCATTTCCGGCGCCGAAGTCGGCTGCCAAGGCGAGGTGGGTTCTGCTTGTTCGATGGCCGCCGCCGGCCTCTGCGAGGTCCTCGGAGGCACTCCCGAGCAAGTGGAGAATGCTGCGGAAGTGGGCATCGAACACAATCTCGGCCTCACGTGCGATCCGGTAGGCGGGCTGGTGCAGATCCCGTGCATCGAGCGCAACGCGATCGCCAGCGTCAAGGCCATCAATGCCGCGCGCCTCGCCTTGCACGGCGACGGTAGCCACAAAGTATCCCTGGATAAAGCCATCAAAACCATGCGAGAGACAGGAGCGGACATGAAGAGCAAGTACAAGGAGACCTCCCGCGGAGGCCTCGCCGTCAACGTGGTGGAGTGCTAGCCATGACTGCGACCCAAAACGAAACCGTTGCGGCGACACTGCCGGCTACCACCGTGGAACATGTCCTGACGCTCGATTGCCCGGAAACGCGCGGAATCGTGCATGCTGTTTCCGGTTTCCTCCTGGAACACGGCTGCGACATCATTGACAGCAAGCAATTCGACTCTCAAATGGACCGCCACTTCTTCATGCGGGTCCATTTCGCATCGGAAGGTGACGAGTCGACGATTGACTCGCTGCGGGAGGCTTTTGCCCCTGTTGCCGAGAAGTTCGGCATGCGCTGGGAGCTGAACCGCCACGGAGCCAAGCGGCGCGTGCTCATCATGGTCTCCAAGTTCGAGCACTGCCTCAACGACCTCTTGTTCCGGGCCCGCGTGGGGGAACTGCCCGTCGACATTGTCGGCGTCGTCTCCAACCACCCGGACCACCGGCGGACCGTCGAATGGCACGGCATTCCGTTCTTCCACGTGCCCGTCACCCGGGACACCAAGGCGGCGGCCGAGGGGCAACTCCTTGACCTCATCGATCGCCTCGACGTTGAACTGGTGGTCCTTGCGCGCTATATGCAGGTCCTCAGCGACGACCTTGCCCGCAAGCTGGACGGCCGGGCCATCAACATCCACCATTCGTTCCTGCCCAGCTTCAAAGGCGCGAAGCCGTACCACCAGGCCTACGCGCGAGGCGTCAAGACCGTGGGTGCCACCGCGCACTACGTCAACGGGGAATTGGACGAAGGGCCGATCATCGCCCAGCAAGTGGTCGAGGTGGACCACACCTTCGGTCCAGATGACCTTGTGGCAGCCGGTCGCGACACCGAATGCAAAGCCCTCAGCAACGCCGTGCGCTGGCACTGCGAAGGCCGCGTCATCCTGCAGGGGAACAGGACCGTGGTGCTCAAGTAGGGAATGAATGAAAAAACAGGGACTGAACGGCTCACCAAACGGTGGGCCGTTCAGTCCTTTTCGTGTTTTCAGTAATCGACCAGGCCGTCATGGGTGATGCGCCCGTGCATGAAGGCCCCCATCAGCTCCGTCTAGAGCCGGGCCAGGCGGGTTGCCAGATGAAGGGCGGCCAGCCGGCCCGTTCCCCGGGGGTCCCCACCACACAGCTCGAAGATCCTTTGGAGCCGGTGATGCATCGACTGCCGTTCCAAGTGCAGTTCCCGTGCCGCCTGCGCCGTATTGCAACCTGTATCGAGCCACACTGCCAACGTCCGCATCAGCTCCGAACGGCGTTGCTCATCATGCTCGACGACGGCCCCCAGCTGCCGTCGCACAAATCCCTCACGCGTGGTCCGGTCGAGACTTCCTTCCGCCAAGCGCTCCACCGCGAAGTCCTCGGCATCGACCACGCCGCTTCCGGTTCCTGCCCCCTCTCCCTGTCCGAGTGCCGCACTCGACATCAGCTCAAGCGTCCGGCGTGCCTCGGCCATGGACCAAGGCGCCTCGCCGATTCCCTGTGCCAAGGGACCGACGGCGATGATTGAGCCGTCCGGGACGGGCAAGGCTTTCAGTGCCTGCACGAGCGAGAAACGCGAAGCCACTGCCTCGGACGGGGCGAGCGCCGCCAATGCGATCAATTCAGAGTTGTCCGCGTAGCTCGCGCTCTGCGGGCTTGCGTCGTGCAGGATGCTGTCAAGCTCAGTTCGGAGTTGACCTGACGCCGGTGAGCGCACGACGACGGCGGCAACCGGACCGCTGGCGGTAAAGCCGGAGGCAGGCCCCAGTTGTTGGAGGCGCCATGACTGGGTGCCCGAACTGATGGCCCGCATGAGTTCTATGCCCGCGAGCTCCTTGAGTCCGGGCGGCATGCGCTGCAGTAACGCCAAGCCGAGGATGTCGACGCAACGCTCGCCGGCTACCCGCGCGCGGTTGGTCTCGCCGCCGTCGGACACTTCCAACTCCAGGCGGGCGGCCAGTACGCCGCGGACGGGGACATCGACTGTGGTGACACTGCAGGACGGTGACGTGGTCTCCAGTGCGGCGCCCTGCGCCGTCGCGCTTCCCAACGTGATGCCCGACGGCGAGAGCAGCCTGGCGCTGGCACCTGTCCGGCTCGCCAGCACGGCGAGGAGCTGGTCCAGTCCGCCGCCATGAGCCAGTTCTGCCGCCATGGCATGGCTCGTTTCGTCTCCGAACTGCAATAGGGCCACCGATTCGCTGACCAGGAGAGAGTTGATGGCTTGCATGATGCCCACGAACGGGACCACCTTGCGCAACTCGATAATCGGAAGCCCGGCGTCCTGGCCGGCGTCGAGCATGGATTCCGGTATGGCGGGCAGGAGCGGGCCCGTTTCGATGGCCAACGCGGTGATCCCGCGGTCGGCCAGTTGCCGGACGTAGTCCACGCGCCGTTCCTCGGAAGCCAGGGCGAGGGCCTGCCCGCCGCTCAGTAGCAGCTCGCCGCCGCGCAGCAGTGGAGCGATGTCCAGCACTTCGCTCGAATGGACCCAGCGGAGTTGCCGGGACAGGGCCTCGGGCACATCCGTCCGCAGGACGGGCTCAGTTGCTTTCAGGCTCTCGTGTTCGAAGGCGTCGGAAAGGAGTAATGACATGACACTCCGTAACTAATTTCGGCTAAATATCGTACACATCGTATCTTGGTTTTGTGATGTGGGGCACATACATTGAAGTAGTCCCTTTCCTACATGGAGGATCCCCCCAATGCACGAGAACTTATCCACTGCGACGCCAGGGGCTGCAACGGCGCAGACCGACGTCGAGCAGAACCTGCAGTCCATTCCCGAATCGGCCCGCACCCGCAGCGTAGCGGGGCAATTCTGGATCTGGGCCGGCGCGAACCTTGCCCCCATCAACTGGGTCCTTGGGGCCCTCGGCGTCCAGCTTGGATTGGGTTTTGCCGATACTGTCACTGTCCTGGTGGTGGGAAACCTGATCGGCATGGCACTCTTTGGCATCTTTGTCCTTTTGGGACAAAGGACCGGAGCCACCGGCATGGTCCTCGCCCGCGCTGTCTTCGGCCGCCGTGGCAACTACCTCCCGAGCGCCATCCAAGCCCTCCTTGGAATCGGTTGGTGCGCCGTCAACACCTGGATCATCCTGGATCTGGTGATGGCCCTCCTCGGCAAGCTGGGCATGGTCGACCCGGAGCAGCCCAACGTGGGGCCAAAGATCATTGTGGCCTTCGTCATCATGGCAGCCCAGGTCACCATCGCCTGGTTCGGCTACAAGGCGATCGCGGCGTTTGAAAAGTGGACTGTCCCGCCAACCATCGTGGTCCTGATCGCCATGTCCGCCTTCTCCTGGTTCGGCATGAATATCGACTGGGGCTACGCAGGCCCTCCCGGTGCTGTCCTTGAAGGCGGCGCGCGAATCGCCGCCATGACCACCGTGATGACCGTGATCGGCATCGGCTGGGGGATCACCTGGTTCACCTACGCGGCCGATTATTCACGCTTCGTCAGCAAGTCCGTTCCGAAGCACAAGGTCTACCTCGCTTCCGTGTTCGGCCAGTTCCTGCCGGTGGTATGGCTCGGCATCCTTGGCGCCAGCCTTGCCACGAAGAGCGGTACGGCCGACCCCGGCCACCTGATCGTCGACAACTTCGGCGTCCTGGCCATCCCGGTGCTTTTCCTGGTGCTGCACGGTCCCATCGCAACGAACATCCTGAACATCTACACCTTTTCCGTCGCCGCCCAGGCCTTGGACATCAAGGCCAAGCGCCGTTCGTTGAACCTCTTTGTAGGGATCCTGGCCCTGATCGGCGTCGTATTCTTCATCGTCCAGTCGGACTTCGCCTCGACACTGAGCACGTGGCTCGGCGGGCTCGTGGCATGGGTGGCCGCATGGGGAGGCATCATGCTGGTGCACTACCTGTGGGTGGACAAACGTCGTCCGGTTGGTGTCGAGCGCCTCTTCGATCCCGTGGGCACCCGGCGGCTTCCGGCCTTCAACTGGGCCGGACTCACCGCACTAGTGGTGGGCATCTTCGCCACTTGGCTGTTCATGTACGGCGTCCTGCCAATCATGCAAGGCCCCATCGCCACGGCCATGGGCGGAATTGACCTGTCCTGGCTGGCGGGCGGACTTGTTGCCGCTGGCGTCTACGGCGCACTGGGCCCGCGGGTGCATGCCCGATACTTGCCGGTGGCTTCCACGGCCACCGCACCTTCCGCAACTGCGTCGCCGCTGCTCGCGGACGGTGCCGTTGCCAATCTGGTCAGCGACTGAATGGAAACCCGATGACCACTGAGGCTTCCCTGACGAGACACGCCTGATCACCTGGCCCGAAGGCTTCAAGTCCGCGGCGTCCTTCAGTTTCGACGTCGGCGCTGAATCCTGCACCATCGCCCAGCCCTAACCAACAGCAGTGAGCATAACCCTGTAATCCCGTTGAGCATGCCCAGCCTTGGCTAGGAGCAGTGGACATAGTACTCATATGTCCACTGCTTGAACCTAGGGCTGGGCATGTCCAGTGGTGGGCGCGGCGGGTTGGCTGGGCATGTCCAGTGGTGGGCGCGGCGGATGCGGGCTAAAGGTCGGCGCGGCAGGGAGCAGAGTGGAGTTTGTAGAGCCCGTTCAAGTCTCCGGCTGCCAAACCATCAGGGGCGCCGATCTCCGGGTACATGAGCTGGATTGGATCCTCCACGTGGTCAAGGCCCACTACATGGCCCAGTTCGTGTTGCACCACGGCCGACAGGTATCGGGCACCGCCGGGGACATGCAGGAGTTCCATAATCTGCGGGGCGTCCAGGTCCAGGCTCCCCGTCACGTAGCTCTTGAGGCCCGAGCCGAAGCTGTACATGGTGCTTCCGCCAGTGCCGATGACCGATCCTGCCAATCCCGGGGCAGCCTCGGGGGTGGTCCAGGAAATCAGCAGGGGTGCCCAGCGATCTCCATAGAGCGCAGGCTGGTATGGCATGCGCTTCTCGGAAGGACTTTCCTTGCTGGCGCCGTCGTCGACGAATTTGAAGCCGGTGGCCGCAGAGATCTTGGCGATGGCGTCGGCGATGAGCCCCTCGGAGCCTGCCGGGGCGAGAGCCGCGTTCACCACGTAGTGCAAAGGCCGGCACGGAGAATAGCTCACGGGCGTGCCATCGGCATTCGTCGCCAGGAACTTGTAGGAGTTGCTGGCTACAGCTGGTTTGGCAGGGGAGCCAAGTGGGTGGCCTGCTTCTTCCAAGCCGGGAGGCGGGGTGTCGGGGGCGCGGGTGGCTCTTGGTGCCGCCTGCCCCGGATCCGTGCCTTGCCTGGAATTTACGGGGTGGGCGGAAGGACCCAGGTTCGAAAGCAAGCCGGTGATACCAGGGTCGCCCCGCAGGAAACCGCTGACCAGCACGGCCACGGCTGCAACGACTGCTACGAGCATCAGGTTCCGGACCAGCGCCAGCGCGGTACTTGGACGCCTGGGCGGCGGACCGCCGTCGTACCCGTAGTTTGAATGCACGTGTTCCCCCAAATCCCTGCTCCCGGCACCCCAGTGGGCCGGTGTTCCTACCCCATCACGGCGCCGAAGACGAGCCCCAGCCCGTATGTGGCCGTGGCCGCGGCGAGCCCGATGGCGAGCTGCCGGAGGCCGCGGGTCAGCGGCGAGGTTCCGGACAACAGCCCGACGACGGCGCCGGTCGACAGAAGCGCGATGCCCACCAGAGTACCGGCTACGGCAAGTGCAGCGAAGCCCGTCATGCCGAAGATGAATGGCAGGATCGGCACAATGGCCCCGGAGGCGAAGAAACAGAAGCTGGAGATGGCGGCACCCCAAGCGGAGCCCACGGCCTCGTGCTCGTTCACGGGTTCATCCGCTTCGGGCCGGAGCGAGAGGCTGGGATCGCAATCGCAGCTGTAGAGGCCCATGCGTTCGGCGGCGCGGTGTTCGGCGGCCTCGCGGGACATGCCCCGGGCAAGGTACACCAGGACCAGCTCGTTGTGTTCGATGTCCAGGGCCGGAGCTGCGGTCAACGTCGCTTGGGTGGGACGGGTGGCCCTGAGGAGCTCCAGTTGCGAGCGGACCGAGACGTATTCGCCGGCACCCATGGACAGGGCGCCCGCCAACAGGCCGGCGATGCCGCTGAAGAGGACCACGGTGGCGGGCACGCCGGTGGCCGCCATGCCCATCACGAGGGAGAGGTTGCTGACCAAGCCGTCGTTGGCGCCGAAGACTGCGGCGCGGAAGGTGCCGGAAAGCCTGTTGCGGCCGCGCGTTGCCAGTCCGCGCACCACTTCTTCGTGGATTTGTTCGTCAGCGGCCATGGCGCGGGTTGCCGCGGGATCCTTCGCGTAAGGCGAGCGGCCTTCTGCGCGTTGGGCGAGGGCCAAAACGAACACTGATCCGAAGTTCCGGGCCAGGAATCCAAGCATCTGGCTGCGGGTGGAAGCCGCCTTGGGCATGCCGGCATGTTCACCGAGGAGCTTGAGCCAGTGTGCCTCGTGGCGTCCCTCGGCCTCTGCAAGGGCCAGAAGAATCTCGCGTTCCTCGCCATCCCGGCGCTGCGCCAGCTGACGGTATACGGCAGCCTCTGCGCGTTCGTCCGCCAAGTATTGGCGCCAGCGCTTGATGTCCGACGACGAAGGTTGCGTCTTGGTGGCTTCTGCGTCTTGCGATGGACTGCTTGAGTCTGCCGGACTGTCTGAATGCGGGGTTTTTGCGTGCGGATGCACCGGGACTCCTGGGTTGCTGGGGCGGGCTTCATCGCCTCGTTGCATGTCCACTTTATCCCCAATTTTCGCGGTTTTTCGGCTGGTGATCCTCAGCGGATATTTTAGGTGCGCCTTAAAAACGGAGAGGCTTCAGCGAAGCCCCTGTTGCCTCACGTCAATACCTCCGGGAAGGTTGATTCGTTGCCTCATGTGAAAACCTCCGGCTGGTGTGGTTCCATCGTTCGTTCACAGCGGGTTTGATCGGTGCCGGTTGTTTGGCGGTGGCGATGGCTTCAAGCCGGCCGGTGAGGGCCAGTATCTGCCGTGAGAGCGCGGCCGGCCTGATCTTCTTGTATTGGGCGTTCATGCGGATCACGGGCATCCGTGCCACGGCGGGGTCTGCTACGGCGCGCCTGTGCGGGGTCGTCGCCCGGTCGTGGGTTTTGCTGACCTTGGCTCCGTGGCGGACCTTGGCGATGAGCTTTTGCTGGGGCAGCAGGTAGTTGGTGAAAATCCGGTCCAGCTCCCAGATCTCGTTGAGCAGCTCCAGTTCCGCGGCGGTGTCATAGCGCAGGTAGCCGACAAGCTCACGGACCCTGGACCAGTTCTTCTGTTCGACGTGGGCGCCGTCGTTCTTGTTGCTCGGGCGGGACCGGGTGAAGGTGATGCGGTGCTCGAGGCAGAACTCGAAGAGTTCGTTGTTGATGAACTCACTGCCGTTGTCCGAATCGATGCCGATGACGGGAAAAGGGAAGACCGCCAGGACGTGCCGCAGGGCCGCGAAGACGTGCTTCTGTGCCTTGTTCGGCACGGACCGGTTCACCGTCCACCCGGTAGCGATATCGGTGACCGTGAGGGTGAAGCAGTACTGCCCGGACGCGGCGCCGCCCTCGTGGCCGACCAGATCGATCTCGACGAAACCCGGCACAGCGTTGTCCCACTGGGCCCAGGTGCGGATCGGGATCTGGGACTTCAGCAAAGATCCGGGCTTGGTATGGGACCGGCCATGCGGCAGGAGCTTCGCCCGCTGACCGGCCAGCCGCCGGTCAATGGTCGCCGCACTCATGCGGGCGAGCATCGCTGCCTGCCCGTCGGTAATGTCCAGGACCTTCTCTGCCCGCAGCATCGGCACGAGATCCGGCAGCATGGGGGCCAGCAGCTTGCCCGCAGGGCCCCGTAGCACCGCCCAGCACAGCACGAGACCGTCCTGCAGGTCGGCCCCATACACCGGGGCGCGTCCCGGCCTGACGGGCCGTGGCCGCGGCGGATCGAGCGCATGCCGCAAAACCGCCCGCGCATGGTCCCGGTGCCAGCCGGTCAGCTCGACAAGCTCATCCCGGATCCGCCCCTTCCTGGCCCGGTCACCGGCCCGGTAGGACTCGGCCAGGTGCTTCGTCACGGCTTTGCGTTCACCCATCGTCAATCCCATCCCTCAAGGATCTCCGCGGCCACCCTTCCCGGACCTTTTCCCATGAGGCAACGTATGCGGCTACGCGGAGGTTTTTTATGAGTCAACGCGAAGCCTTGACCACCGGATGGGGCAGTGCTGGGATGGATGGACAGGGTCCACGAAGGGGCGCCGGCGGCGTGGTGACTGGCTGCCTGATCCGCTTGCGCGATGGGCTCAGCGGCACGTCGAACGGAGGTTGCACCATGGACAGCACCGAGACCCACGCCCGACACCCGGATCGTCCCACGGTCGAGGCCGATCCCGGCTACGACTACAGCGAGGACCTGGAGGTGGACGAGGACTTGGAGGAACAACCCGAGGTCCTGGACGACGATGAACGGGTGGTCCCGCTAGACGCCGACGAACACCGCGAGGACGAAGAGTTCGAATAGGCCTGAGGAGGCGGGCGCCGCTTCGCCCAGTTGGGCAGGGGCTAAAAGGTGGCTAAAACGCGCTCAGGATGAAGTGCCGTTGCACGCCTGCCCGGTGACCGGTCGCCGCCACCGTGAGGGTGAGTTTCCGCGTGGCCGGGAACCAGCGCGCAGGCTGGACTGCTTGCGACAGCGCTTCGGTGATGAGTCGCGGCTCGTGATGCCAATGGCGTTCAAGATGGCCATCCACCACGAACGTGATGGAGCCTTGGGACAGGTCGACGCCGGGAATCACCCGGACGAACTCGTCCACCCGACGGACGCGCGGGACGCGTACGGGGCTTGGCTGTGTGGTGTGGCTGACTGTGGCGGTAGCGCCGCCGGTTTCCAAAGGCATTGCCTTCTCCTGGTGGAGTTGCTCTTGCCCGTTCGGTTGTCTCTGGTCCGGATCGGGCCGCTTCTTCATCCGAACCACCCGTGAACATGGGGTTGGCGTGTGGCAAGTCGGAGCTTGGCGCCACATCTCTTGAAGCTCTTCCTACTGTACAGGTATGACTCTGTACAGGTATGACTGCGGCACAGGCACCGGTACAAACAGCGGCACCGCATCCTCCGCCGAGAAGGTGCGGCACCGCCGTCGTGCTTAACTCTGTGATCCTTAGTGGATGGCTACCGGGTGGGCTTCCAAGGGGAGTTCTTCCGCGGCCGCTCCTGCAACGCGACGGTCCCAGGCTGCGCGGACTTCGGGGTCCGTGGGAGGGGTCAGCACGGAGACGACGATGTAGATGACCAGCGAGGCGCCGAGGCCCCAGTAGATGGGATCGTTGGCGTAAACGCCGTCTTCGCTGGGGATGATTCCCGTGGTGTAGGCGATCAGCAATGCCAAGGTCAGGACGGAACCGACTGCCATGGACCACGCTGCGGCGATGCCGGTGCCGCGCTTCCAGATCAAGCCGCCCAGGATGGCCACCAGCAGGCCACCCACCAGGATGTCGTAGGCGATGGTCAGGGCCACCACGACGTCTTGCGCCGCCATGGAGATCAACACGGCCACGACACCCAATCCAAGGACCCAGTAGCGGTTGGCCTTGACGTCGTGCTCGGGGTTTTCGCTGTCGTTCGTGTTGATGGTCTTGCCGAACCAGCTGGCCACAAACGGCACAACGTCGGCGCGGGCCACCGTGGCTGCGGCAATGAGTGCTCCGGAGGCGGTGGACATCATGGCGGCGACTGCGGCGGCCATGACGAGGCCGCCGATGCCGATCGGCAGGATGTGGGTTGCCACTTCGGCGTAGACCACGTCCTTGCCGAGGGCCTTGACGTCGATGTTGGGAAGGGCAACCCGGGCGGCCAGGCCGATCAGGGCGCCGGCGACGCCGTACAGGACGCAGTAGATACCTGCAGTGGCACCGCCCCAACGGGCCACGGTGGCGGTCTTGGCAGTGAAGACGCGCTGCCAGATGTCCTGGCCGATCAGCAAGCCAAGGGTGTAGACCACGAAGTACGTGATGATGGTCTGGGCTCCGATGCCGTCCAATTGGAAGAAGCTGGCGTCAACGCGGGCGCGGATCCCGTCGAAGCCGCCTGCGGCGTTGAGGACGAACGGCAGCATGAGGAAGAAGATGCCAACCGTCTTGATGATGAACTGCACTTGGTCGGCGAGGGTGATGGACCACATGCCGCCAATGGTGGAGTAGACCAGGACGATTGCACCGCCGACGGCGATGGCTAGCCAACGTTCCCAGCCGAAGAGGACAACGAAGATGGTGGCGTAGGCGCCCGTGGACGTGGCGCACAGCATGAGGGTGTAGGCCAGCATGACGATGCCGGACGTCTGCGTGGCGCGCTGGCCGTAACGCAGGCTCAGCATTTGGGAGACGGTGTAGATCTTCAGACGCTGGATGGTGCCGGCGAAGAGCAGGCTCAGGAGGAGCACGCCCGAACCGATGGCCACTACCAGCCACATCCCGGAGATGCCGAACTTGTAGCCGAGGCCGACGCCGCCAACGGTTGATGCACCACCGAGGACCACTGCGGCCATGGTGCCGGTGTAGAGCATCGGACCGAGGCGGCGTCCGGCCACCAGGAAGTCGCTGTTGTTCTTGGTGCGCGATTTGCCCCACCAGCCGAAGGCCAGCATGGCAAGCAGGTACACCACCACGATCGCAATATTGATGAACGAAGAGTCCACGGTTGGCTCCTGAGGGTGATGCGCAGGGCTTCCAGGGATTCCGACGGCGGTTCCGCTTGATTTCCTCGCGGCTTGCAGAAGGTCCCTGCGCTAGTGATTGGGGAAAGCGGCCTGTGACGTGTAACTCACAAACAACACTTGTTGCCTATGAGGATACGTAGTGATGCGAGTAACAGTCAAGATGTCGCTGCCGCCGGGGGACGCCCCGGCGCCCCGGAAGGCCTATTGGATGGCTGCTCCGGATACTATTGCTGCAATGACAGGGCCGCAGAAACGGCCTGAAAGGTTCGTGAATGAAGGCTCTCCCCGTTGAACCGAGCAACATACCCGTTGCCATCGGTTCCAGAATCCGTGCCGCCCGCCAGTCGCAGCGGCTGACCATCGAGCAGGTTGCGGACGCCACGGGCCTCACCAAGGGGTTCCTAAGCCGCGTGGAGCGGGACCTGACGTCGCCTTCGGTCGCATCCCTGGTAACCCTTTGCCAAGTCCTTTCCGTGTCCATTGGCGATCTTTTCGCGGCTCCCGAGACGCACCTGACCCGCCGCGACGACGGTCCGCGGATCTCGCTTGGTGGCCAGGGGATCGTGGAGCGGCTCCTGACCGCCCGCTCCGAACGGCGGTTGCAGATTCTGCAGGCATCCATCGAGCCCCGCGGTCGGGGAGAATCCGAGCTTTACGCCGTTGATTGCGACGTCGATGTCCTGCACGTCGTCAAGGGACGCATCAAGTTGATCCTTACAAACGAGGAATACGAGCTCGAGGAGGGAGACACGCTGTCCTTCCCGGGCCGCGAACCCCACACCTGGGTCAATCCCACGGACGAGCCCGTTGAGGTGCTCTGGATCCTGGTGCCCGCAGCCAGCCGCTGAGGTTGGCCGCGGCCACCCGGCGCTTAACACATCGGAAACCTGAGCGACTTCAGGATTTAACCCACGGCTCCGGCGTGTTACTTGCGCGAAATGAATTGTGCCGAATGCTGAAACAGGGCGACTGTACCTTCGAGTCAAGGCAACTCGTCAAGGTCGGTATCCCGTGGGCTACCAGGACCTGTTCGTTTTAACAATGGTCTCGCCGTGCGGGCGCCATGGAGCGCCGTATATGCAGGAAGGCTCCCGAAATGAACCCAGCATTTTTTAGCGTAGGGCTGGATGTCAATCCCCAGACCCTCGATCCCGGCTCCACGGCCTGGATGCTTGCAGCATCTGCCCTCGTCCTCCTCATGACGCCAGGTTTGGCGTTCTTCTACGGCGGCCTGGTCCGGATGAAATCCGTCCTTAACATCATGATGATGAGCTTTGGCGCCATGGGCGTGGTCGCGGTCGTCTGGGCCCTGTGGGGCTACGGGCTCGCGTTCGGCCCGGATACCCTCGGCGGCTTCATCGGTGACCCCTTCGCGAACTTCGGACTCAACGGATTGGCCACCGTCATCGGCGGGAAAGCCCCCGGGCTGCCGGACATGGTCTTCATAGGATTCCAAGCCACCTTCGCCATCATCACGGTTGCCCTGATCAGTGGAGCCGTAGCCGAACGCGTCCGTTTTGGCCCATGGCTGCTGTTTGCCGGCCTTTGGGTCACCATCGTCTATGCGCCTATTGCGCACTGGGTCTGGGGTGGTGGGCTCTTTGGATCCACAGGCATCATCGGCAGCAAGATCTCAGCTCTCGACTTTGCTGGCGGCACGGTAGTCCATATGAATGCGGGCATGGCAGGGCTCATGCTTGCAGTAGTACTGGGCAAACGGCTCGGATTCATGAAAGACCCCAACATCCGGCCGCACAACCTCCCCTTCGTGATGCTTGGGGCCGGTTTGCTGTGGTTCGGCTGGTTCGGATTCAACGCCGGTTCGGAACTGGCTGCTGACGGAATTGCAGCCCTTGCCTGGACAAACACCCTCTTGGCGACCAGCGCCGCGCTCCTGGGCTGGCTACTCATTGAAAGGCTCCGGGACGGCCACGCGACCTCCCTCGGCGCGGCATCCGGCGCGGTCGCGGGCTTGGTGGCAATCACCCCGGCGTGTGGATTCGTGGACCCTGTAGGCGCGATCCTCATTGGTGTCCTCGCGGGGGCCGTCTGCGCATTGGCCATCGGGCTGAAGTTCAAGATCGGATTGGACGACTCCCTGGACGTGGTTGCCGTTCACTTTGTCGGTGGCCTGTGGGGGACCTTGTCCCTCGGATTCTTCGCTGTCCCCTCCTCAAAGACTGAAGGCGGCCTGCTGTACGGTGGCGGCCTGACCCAGTTCTGGCCCCAGATATTGACGGCGCTGATCGTCACGGTCTGGACGGCGGTGATGACCACGCTGATTGGGTTGGCCATCCACAAGACTGTGGGCATGCGCGTCAAGGAGCACGAAGAACTGGCCGGAATCGATATCACGGAGCACGCCGAAACAGCCTACGAGCTGGCGATGGTTGGCGGAACGTTCCATCCAGGTGATCAGGGCGGCAAAACCCCGCCGACCTCCAGCGGTGAGCAAGAAGCAAGCGTCAACGGGAAGACAGGACGGATCCGCAGCAAGGCCACGACATGAAGCTGGTCACGGCCATAGTCCGGCCGGAGCGGATCGATGAGGTCCGGGAATCACTGGAAGGTTTTGGAATCAACGGGATGACCGTGAGTCAGGCCAACGGCTACGGCCAGCAGCGGGGACACGTGGAGGTATACCGGGGCGCGGAATACAGCTCCGATCTCCTCCCTAAAATCCGGGTTGAGGTCCTGGCTACCGACGATCTGGTGGACGGCATAGTGGCAGCCATCATCTCCGGCGCCAGTACCGGCCAGTTCGGGGACGGCAAGATCTGGACCGTTGAGGTGTCCCAGGCAGTTCGCGTCCGGACCGGGGAACGTGGCGCCTCCGCCATTAGCTAGCCTCCGCCATTAGCCAGCCTCCGAAATTGGTCAGAAAGACAGTGCGGACTAGAAAGACAGCGCCGATTAGAAAGACAGTGTTGGTGTCGCTTCCAGTGTTGGTGCCGCTCCGCGAGCGGCACCAACACTGTCATGTTTCAGCCCACGTGCACCCATGGCCTGCGCGTGATGTCCGGTTCGGCTTCACGCAGCACTTCACGGGTCACCGGGGCAATCTCGCCTTCGCCGAAGAACAGGAACTTGCTCAGGTTGGCGATCGGATTGCCCTCGGTCCAGCGGAAATAGATGTGCGGCATGAGCCCCGTGACGTCTCGGATGTGGAGGAGCACTGCGGCCAGCGTGTTCGGCACGTTGTTGCTGTGGATCTCCAGGATCTTGAAGCCGTGGCGGCGTTTGCCTTCCACGAGGAGTTCCTGCTCGAAGTCGGAGCTGTCGTCCACAATGATTTCAATGAAAAGAGCGTCGCTGTCTACCGGCAAGTGGTTGGCCTGCTGGGCATGCTGCAACTTCAACTGGTACCGGTCGGCGCTGAGCCGCTTGGGCTCGTGGGCGATGATCCGGATGGGGCCTTCCTCATTGGCGGCCGTGAATTCGAGCGCCATCTGGTCCATCTTGATATGCGTGGCGCGTAGTTCGAAGGAACGGCGTACCCGCGAGGCGAAGCTCACCAGGACGATGCCGAGGATGAAAAGCGCGGCGATCCTGATGCCGTCCGGGCGTTCCACCACATTGGCCACGGTGGTGTAGGCGAAGACGACGGCGACAACGCCGAAAGCGATCGTCTTGCGTTTTTGCTGCTTCCTCCGGGCCGACAGCGTGACAGCGATCGAGGCCGAAGTCATGAGGACCAGCACACCGGTGGCATAGGCACCACCTTGGGCTTCCACGTTTGCCTCGAAGACCAGCGTGATGATGAAGGCAATGGCGGTGAAGACCAGGACCAGGGGGCGGACGGCCTTGGTCCATGCGGGTGCCATGCCGAAGCGGGGTAAGTAGCGCGGCACGAGGTTCAGCAGGCCGGCCATGGCGGAGGCGCCGGCAAACCAAAGGATCGCGATGGTGCTGATGTCATAGACCGTGCCGAATCCGTCGCCCAGGAATTGGTGGGCAAGGAAAGCAAGGGCGCGCCCGTTGGCCTTCCCGTCCGGCTGGAATTCCGCGGCCGGAATCAAGAAGGTGGTGATGAAGCTCGAGGCCACCAGGAACGCGCTCATGATGAGCGCCGCCGTCGTGAGCAGTTTGTGGGTGCCGCGGATGCGGCCGGCGGGGTCTTCTTCCGTGTCGCTGGGGCTGCCCTTGATCTGTGGCATGACCGCGACGCCGGTCTCGAATCCTGAGAGGCCCAGGGCAAGCTTCGGGAAGACCAGGAGCGCGATGCCCACCATGATCAACGGGTTGCCGTGCTGCTGGTTCAAAGCCGCCCACCAGTCGGTCACCACGTGTGCCTCGGTCACCACGTGGACCAAGCCGACGGCGACGACGACGGCGTTCAGCACCAGATAGACGCCCACCAGGACGACGGCGACGTTGATGGCCTCCTTGAATCCCCTGAGGAACACCACGCCAAGCCCGGCGATGAGCGCCAGGGTGATGGTGATTTCCTGCCCGTGGAGCCATTCCGGTGCAAAGGGGTTTTCGATCGCGTGGGCGCTTGCATCGGCAGCAGAGAGGGTCATGGTGATCATGAAGTCCGTGGCGGCGAATCCCAGCAAGGCGAGCACGAAGAGCTTGCCGCCCCAGCGGGGGAGGAGCCGTTCGAGCATTGCGATGGAGCCTTCGCCGTGCGCGCTTTCGGAAGCGACCCGGCGGTAGACCGGCAGCGCGCCGAGCAGCGTCACGGCGACCAGCACGATCGTGGCGAGCGGTGAGACGATCCCGGCAGCGAGTGCCGCGATGGCGGGCTGGTAGCCGAGGGTGGAGAAGTAGTCGACGCCGGTGAGGCACATGACCTTCCACCAGGACTGGGGAGTGTGGTCCTCGTCGGGCTTGCCATGGGGGCCTTGGCGCTTTCCGGAGGTCTCCGGCATGCCGTCGAGCAGCCAGCGTTTGAACTCGCCCGCGGGTTTGCGCTGGTCTGAGGGGTCGGCAGGCGGCCTGGTCAGCGTTGTCACATGGTCCTTTCGTGCAGCGGGTTGCTGCTCCAGATGGAGAGTACGGGTGCTCCAAAGGGCCAGTTGGCCGTTTTTATGGAATCTTTACGCCGGCTGTGAGCGGTGTCACCTACACCTGCGTCGCATTTCTGCATTTCACCATTTGGCATGTGAGCGGCATCACGTAGCATATAGAACGTCCTATGTTGGATGTGACGAAGAATACGAAAGGGCTACGCATGAATGACCCGCTACTCAGTGACAGGGCCAGGAGGAGGTTGCGATGGACGCAGGGAAGAGTTGCCGTCTCAGCGGCAGCCGCAGCAGTTCTCATGGCGTCGACGGTTATGCCGGCATATGCCGCCTTGGAACCGTTCCCGAATCCCAACGTTCCTTCAAATCCCCCGGGAAGCTACACCGAGCAGGTCCTTGCTTCCAACGGCGACAACGCCATCGACCCGGTCCTGGGCAAGTACTACCGGATAGTTGCGTTGGCGGACTTGGGTGACGGAGTCCTCCTGGCCTCCTACGATGGCCGCCCCGATGGGGGCGATTCTCCTTCCGCCAACTCCATCGTCCAGCGGCGCAGCATCGACGGCGGGAAGACCTGGGGGAGCCCCACTTTCATCGCGCGGGGGCAAATGGGCTCCGCGAGCGTGCAGAAATACGGTTTCAGCGATCCCAGCTACGTCGTGGACAAAGTTACCGGGACGGTGTTCAACTTCCACGTGTACTCCAAGAACCAAGGGTTCGGGGGAAGCGTGCTCGGCAACGACGATACCGACGCCAACGTGATCAGCTCGCAGGTATCCGTCTCCACCGACCGCGGACTCACCTGGTCCACGGATCCGGCTAACCAGCCGAGCCTGCCGGTCCCGTCCAGCTATCCTGCCGGTTCGGCCTACTCCGCTTTTGCGGGTCCGCTGATCACCAACGCCATCAAGCCAAACGGCAATACCGTCAATGGCGTTCCCAATGTCGGTGGTGTCGTCAGCATGTTCGCCTCCTCCGGCGAGGGAATCCAGCTCAACTACGGAGCCCACGCCGGACGACTCATCCAGCAGTTCGCCGGAACCATTGTCCAGCCCGACGGTAGCCGCCAGATCCAGGCCTACAGCGTCTATTCCGATGACCATGGCAAGAGCTGGAAGATGGGCACGCCTACTGGAACGGGCATGGATGAGAACAAGACGGTTGAGCTGTCCGATGGCCGCGTCATGTTGAACTCAAGGGACAGTTCCGGCGCCAACCCGCACTTCCGCAAGGTGGCGTATTCCTTGGATGGCGGTGTCACCTACAGCACCCCGGTCGCGGAGAGCCAGCTTCCGGATCCGCGGAACAACGGCTCCATCACGCGGATGTACCCGGATGCGCCGGCGGGATCGGCCGATGCCAAGAAGCTGCTGTTCTCCAACTCGCCCACTCCCACTGCCGGCGGCGCGCGCGTGGACGGCACCATCCGCTATTCGGCTGACGACGGCAAGACTTGGGGTTCCTCGCGGATCTTCAAACCCGGAAGTATGTCCTACTCCACCCTGAGTCCCCTGTCGGACGGCACTTTCGGCGTCCTCTATGAAGGCGACAACAACACCATCACCTTCGGGAAGTTTGACAGGGCCTGGCTTAACCCGATCGCGGCAGCTCTTGTCCCGGGGAGCGCCACGGTCGCGAACGGTGGAACCGCCCAGTTGAGTGTGACGGTCACCAATAACGACAGCTCGCCGCTTCCGGCTGCCACTGTCGGCCTTGATGCCTTGCAGGACTGGACGTCGACGACGGCGGACCTCGCCGCTCTCGATCCGGGCGCCTCGGCGACTGTCCAGCTGAGTGTCACGGCGCCGTCGTACGCCAAAGCAGGTGCGGTTCCCTTGACCGCCAGGTTGAACGCCGGTGGATCATCGATGATCGCACCTGTCTCTGTGACGGTGACGGGTGGTTCCGCTGGCAACGTGGTGGGTGCCTATATTTTCGGCGCTCGCAATGACGCCGGAAGAGACCTCGCAAGCCACCCGTATGCGGCAGGGAGCGCGGTACCCTACAAGTTCCGGGTGTACAGCACGGGCAACGTCACGGAGTCCGTTGTTCCGCAGTCCGGCAATTTCCAGCCGTTCCTGCCGCCAGGCTCCGGGAACTGCCGGTTTAGTGCCCTGGGAGTGTGGGGCAATTTCCTCTGCGGCACGCCACAGCACACCGTAACGGCAGATGAAGTTGCCCAAGGATTCTTCGTGCCCAGCAGTGTTTGGCAGGTAACGGGCACCGGGGCCGCCACCCAGAACTACACCGTCACGGGGGATGAGGTGGACCTGCTGGTCCGCAATCCCCAGCTGGGCGGATCGGTGGTGTCGAGCTTCAATGACGTTGACGGGGATGCGTTTGCCGGTCCCGGCGATACGGTGACGTTCGGCTATACAGTGACCAACACCGGCAATGTGGCGTTGACGAACCTTTCGGCTCCGGCCATTGGACTGTACCGCTCGGCGCTCGCCGCGGGAGAGTCCGTCAGCTTCACCTCGAGCTACATTCTGACGGACGCCGATATCGCGGCCAAGCAGATCCCGGCAGCGACTATCCCGGTCACCGCGGGCAACGGCTCCAAGGCTGCTTCCCTCCAGCTGGTCAGGGAGGCGGTCGCGCTGAAGGTCAAGCCTGCCAAGCCCACCTCGGATCCCGTCTTGGCTTCCCAGGAGCTGCTCGGCAAGAATCCGACGCTTGACCTGGGGCTCGGAACGGACAAATACCGCACCGGACAGACGGTGACGGTCCACAATGTCGAGTACGGACAGTGGTACTACGTCTACCTGAACAAACGGAGCTACCGTCTGGGCTGGTTCTTCCCGACCCGGCAAAACACCCTTTCCTTCGTGCTGCCGGACGACGTGAAGAACGGGCTGGACAGCCTCGTGGTGCTGGACGCGGAAGGCCGCCAGGTGTCTTTCGGGGACTTCCAGGTGACCCCCTTCGGGAGTAAGTAGCCCGGGAGGGGAGATGAAGTGAGAAGCTGGGCCGGGCGCTGGGGAGCCCGGCCCAGTCTTGCTGCGCGGATTCGGATGCATAGTGCAGACGTAAACAAGTGATGCATATAAGGCAACTTTGAGTGTATGATTGGTGTCACAGTCACTACCCCCTCTTACCTACTCACTAAAGGAGTGGCGCATTTTGGAAGAGCTTCGCATTGAGGCCAACGGCAACCTTGGTCCCATAGATTCGGCCCGAATCCCGCGCTACGCCGGTGCTGCCACCTATGCCCGCTTGCCCCGGCTGGACCAAGTGTCCAAGGCCGATGTCACGGTGGTCGGCGTCCCCTTCGACTCCGGTGTTTCCTATCGTCCCGGTGCCCGTTTCGGTGCCAACCACGTGCGTGAAGCCAGCCGTCTGCTACGCCCGTACAACCCGGCCTGGGACGTTAGCCCCTTTGAGAACATCCAGGTTGCCGACGCCGGGGACATGGCGGTGAACCCGTTCAATATCAACGAAGCTATTGAGACCATCCAGCAGAACGCGCTGGATCTGACCGCCAACGGAAGCAAGCTCGTGACGCTCGGTGGTGACCACACCATTGCGCTGCCGCTGCTCCGCGCTGCCGCCGAACGCGCAGGTGAGCCCGTTGCCATGCTGCACTTCGACGCCCACCTGGACACCTGGGACACCTACTTCGGCGCCGAGTACACGCACGGCACGCCGTTCCGCCGCGCCGTCGAAGAAGGGATCCTGGATACCGAGGCCATCAGCCACGTTGGTACCCGCGGCCCGCTTTACGGAAAAAAGGACCTCGACGACGATCACCGCTTCGGCTTCGGTATTGTCACCTCCGCAGACGTCTACTACCAGGGCGTCCTGGAAACCGTAGCCAGGATCCGCGACCGCATCGGCAACCGCCCGCTCTACATTTCCGTGGACATCGACGTCCTGGATCCGGCCCACGCGCCTGGTACCGGCACGCCTGAAGCCGGCGGCATCACCAGCCGCGAACTCCTCGAAATCATCCGCGGTTTCCGTGGCATGAACCTCGTGGGCGCGGACATCGTCGAGGTCGCGCCGGCGTACGACCACGCTGAAATCACCGGCGTCGCGGGCAGCCACGTTGCCTACGAACTTGTCACCCTCATGGCCGACAACGCCGTCAAAGGCAACCGGCACGGCGCCCTTAACGGCTACGCCGCCCAGGCCTTGGGCCAGGAATCCCGGCGCCCGGCCGGTTTCGCCCCGGCGGTCACGAAGTGACGGACCAGCGCAACGGCGGGGACCTCGTCGTCGAGACCCTTGAAGCGCTCGGCGCAAAGACGGTCTTCGGGATCCCGGGCCAGCACGCCCTGGGACTGTTCGACGCGATGGGCCGCGGCAATCTCCATTTCGTGTCCTCCCGCGTGGAGAACAATTCGGCCTTCGCCGCGGACGGGTATTCCCGGGCCACGGGCGAGGTCGGGGTGCTTTTCCTGTCCACCGGGCCCGGTGCTTTGACGTCCCTGGCCGGTTTGCAGGAAGCGTATGCCACGGGCGTGCCCATGGTAGTCGTGGCGAGCCAGATTCCCTTGGAAGGTTTGGGGGCGCGCCGGAAGGGCATGCTGCACCAGCTCGATGACCAGAAGGCCTCGGCCGCGAACGTCACCAAGAGCCAGCGCCTCATCCAACATGCTTCCGGGATTCCCTCGGCTATCCAGGATGCCTGGACCGAAGCCATTTCGTCCCCGCAGGGTCCGGTGTGGATCGAGATTCCGCAGAACGTGCTCCTGGACCCCATCATGGTGCCGCCGGTGGAGGACGCCCTCGCCGAGGCTGCCGATAACCCGCCGCGCGTGGAGTTGATCCGCGAAGCCGTGAATTGGCTCTCGACGGCGGAGCGACCCGCGATCATCGCCGGCGGCGGCACGCGCCGTGGCCGGGCCGAGAAGTCGCTCCTGTCGATCGCGGAGAAACTCCGTGCACCGGTCATCTGCACCCCGGGCGGCAACGGAGCGTTCCCTTGGAACCATGAGCTGTCCTTGCAGTCCTGGATCGAAGACCGTCACATGACGGACGTCCTCGAAGACGCTGACGTACTGATCGTCATCGGGTCCTCCCTGGGCGAGGTCACGTCCAACTACTTCACCTTCGAGCCCCGCGGGCGGATTATCCAGATCGACGCCGAACCCCGGGTCCTGGAATCGAACCGGCCCGGGCTGGGCATCCGTGCTGACGCCGGGCAGGCTCTTGTTGCCCTGGATTCTGCCTTGGCTGAGGCGCTGGCCGGGCTCGGCGGCGCTGGCGCGGCCGGCGGAGTCGGCCCTAATTGGCACGGCACCACGCCCGAGAACCTGGTCAAGGAGTCGTTGGCCAAGGTCATGGCACGCCTTGAATCGCAGGACCTGGGCAAGGAACTGAAGTTCATGGCCGATATCCGCGAAGCCGTTCCGGCCGACATGCAGACCTTCTGGGACATGACCATCTCGGCCTACTGGGGATGGAGCTGCTGGGATTCCCGCGAAGGCCAGTTCCACTCAGCCCAAGGTGCCGGCGGCCTCGGTTTCGGCTTCCCGGCAGCCCTCGGCGGCGCGGTAGGTCTGGAAACTGTCGGCAAACCCAGCCGCGTGCTGGCGGTCTCCGGTGATGGTTCCTCCATGTACTCAATCTCCGAGCTGGCCACAGCCAAGCAACACAACATCCCGGTCACGTGGTTGATCGTGGACGACGGCGGCTACGGCATCCTGCGCGAATACATGGTGGGCGCGTTCGGCAAGGCCACGGCTACCGAGCTTGCCCGCCCGGACTTCGTCAAGCTCGCCGAGGCCTTCGGGGTGCCGGCCCGCAGAGTGGCCCCGGAGGACGTCGGGGACGCGCTTCGGGAAGGTTTCGCCGCGGACGGTCCCAACGTCGTCGTGGTTGAAACCCTCCTGAAGATGTTCGGCCCCACACACCTGGGCGACTGACGCTCCAGACACTCCACCCTCCAGCGCGAGCTGGCAGCTAATGACCCGTTTTTCGAAAAATGAGGGCATTAGCTGCCAGCTCGCGCTTGGGGTTTAAGGCATCTCACACTTCATTAGTTTCCCAAAGTAACCAAATCGGCGTATAGTTGCTTTAGGCAAGCAAAAGTGAGGTGTCTTTCATGGCTGTCGCATCCAGCACGGCAACCGAACTCGTCCATCAGATCTTCGATCTTCAGCGGGTCCTGCGTTGCATCGTGACCGCAAACATCGCGAAGGATGCCGACGTCGGGTTCGCCCTGCAAGGGGTAATGCGCTTCATCGGGGAGGGGGAGTCCAGGGCCACGAATCTCGCCTCGCGTCTCGGCGTCAGCCCGCCCGTCCTCAGCCGGCACATCGCCGAGCTCGAGGAACTCGGTCTGGTGGTCCGGCGCCCCGATCCGGCAGACGGCCGGGCCCAGTTGGTGGCCCTGTCCGAAGCCGGCATCGAAAAGGTCAGGGCCTTCGAAGAACAGCGCAGCCTCAACTTGCGGGCCTACCTCGCGGAGTGGAGCGAGGAAGACGCCTTGGAGGCAGGGCAGGTCCTGGCGAAACTCACCACTTCGCTCAACCACTCAGTCCGGGCAACGGCGGCCGGCTCCCACCACTTGAACCACACAGCTTAGGAGCAGCAGCAATGGCAACCCGAATACAAGAACGTTCGACGGCGGTGCCGGCATCATCCGCGCCCATGACGCACCGCCAAATCATGGAAGCCTTGACAGGCCTCCTCGCGGCCTTCTTTACCGCCATCCTGAGCAGCACCATCGTGGCGAACGCACTGCCGACCATCATGTCCGATCTCCACGGCACACAAACGGACTTCGCTTGGGTCATCACCGCTGCGCTGCTGGCCAACGCCGCCACCACACCCATCTGGGGCAAGCTCGCCGACCTCTTCGACAAGAAGCTGCTTGTCCAGCTGAGCATCGTGATCTTCGTGGCCGGCTCCGTCATGGCCGGCTTTTCCCAGAGCATTCCCTTCCTGCTGACCGCCCGAGTTGTCCAGGGCATCGCCTTGGGCGGCCTCACAGCACTTGCCCAGGCGATCATCGGCACCATGATTCCGCCGCGTGACCGTGGCAAGTACTCGGGCTACATGGGCGCCGTCATGGCGGTCGGTACCGCAGGCGGACCGCTGCTCGGTGGATTCATCGTCGATAGCCCGCTCGGCTGGCGCTGGACCTTCTTCGTCTGCGTGCCGCTCGCCGTCGTCGCGCTCATCCTGCTCCAGGTGACCCTCAAGATCCAGCACATCAAGCGCCCGGCGAAGATCGACTGGCTTGGTTCCATTCTGTTGACCTCGGGCGTCAGCCTGCTCCTGATCTGGGTCTCCTTCGCCGGCAACCCGGACTACTACGACTGGATCTCCTGGCAGTCCGCCCTCATGGTAGGCGGCGGCGTACTTCTGCTGGCCCTGCTGGTGCTGGTCGAATCCAAGGTGGCCCAGCCCATCATCCCGCTGAAGATCATCTCGCAGCGCACCACCGCTTTGGCGATCCTGGCCTCCGTGGCCGTCGGTATCGCAATGTTCAGCTCCTCCACGTTCCTGGGCCAGTACTTCCAGGTGGCCCGCGGCGCTACGCCCACCGAGGCCGGCCTTCTGACGCTGCCCATGATTGCAGGCAACCTCTTGGGTTCTGTGGCGTCCGGCCAGCTGATCAGCCGCTTCGGGAAATGGAAGCGCTTCCTCCTGGCAGGCACCGTGCTGCTCGCCGGCGGCCTTGCCTTCACGGGCACTATCGACCACACCACCGCGCTGTGGGTCACCTGCTGCTACACCGCGATCTTCGGCCTAGGCCTTGGCTTGCTGATGCAGAACCTGGTCCTCGCGGTCCAGAACACCGTCCGGGCCCAGGACATCGGCACGGCCAGCGCATCCGTCGCGTTCTTCCGCTCCGTGGGCGGCGCGATCGGCGTGTCGGTGCTCGGTGCCATCATGGCCACCCACGTCAAGGACCTTGCTACCCAGGGATTCGCCGCGGCCCATATCCCGGTGAGTGGCGGCTCCAGCGATGCAAGCATGGATCTGACGGACTTGCCCGCCCCGATCCGGGACATCATGCGAGCCGCCTATGGCGATGCGACCGCCCAGATCTTCATGATCTCGGCAGTCATTGCCCTGGTCGCGTTCATCGCCGTGCTGTTCATCAAGGAAGTCCCGCTGCGGAAGACCGTGGACGCTTCACCGGAGAAAGAACTGCTGGCGAACGCTTCCGGCGAGGCCGCCATGACACTGGACACCTCTGCGATGCCGATTGTCGAATCCACGGACCTTTCCCAAGCGGCCGACGACGGAGGCACCCCCTTGGGTGCCAGCCGTGCCCGTGCTGCAGCCGAGAAGGAGCACGACGACCTGGATCTTGAGTTCGCCCGGATCCTGACGCAGGAGCGGCCGGACCCTGCCGCTGGCCTGCGCGAAGTCCAGGACCAGCTCGCCCGGACCCAGCGGCTGCTTGCCGAGCAACAGCTTCAGCTGAGCAAGGCACAGCGGGAGCTCCAGGCGCGGGTGCACGAACAACTTGCCACCGCTGAACAACAGGCACGGACCGCCGAAGAGCTGGCCGCGCTGCGCAGAGAGCTCAAACGCGAGCGTCGCCGCCAAGAAAGGGCAGCCCTGCTGCTGCTTGCAGGCGATGCCTCGAGGTCAGCGGAAACCGGCCGGCACGCGGGCTAACGGGGGTATCGCGCACCATACAGGCCACGTACGTCGCAGGGATGATATTTGACTATCGATATTTTGTTGAGTCAACGGATTTCGTAGAGTTGGGGGACTGATACTGTCAGCGCCTGTTGGTATCTGTATTACTCATAGGTTCTCAACCCATTCGCGCACTCTCTCATTAAGGATCCGTGGGCATGCTTGTCACCCTGATACGGCGCTACTCCAAGCCGTATTTGCCGCAGATAACGGCCGTCATCATCTTCCAGTTGGCGTCCACCATTGCGACTCTGTACCTTCCAAGCCTTAACGCCAAGATCATCGATGAAGGGGTATCCCGGGGGGATACCAACTACATCTGGCAGACCGGTGCCCTGATGCTCGCCGTCGCCCTCGGCCAGGTTATTGCGGCCATCGCGGGGGTCTATTTCGGCTCCCGCGTAGCCATGGCCATGGGCCGCGACTTGCGCAGGGACGTCTTCCGAAAGGTCAGCAGCTTCTCCGCTAAGGACGTCAACAGCTTCGGCGCACCCACGTTGATTACCCGCGGCACCAATGACGTTCAGCAGGTGCAGATGCTCATGCTGATGGGCCTGAACTTCATGGTTTCCACACCCATCATGTGTGTCGGTGGCATCATCATGGCCTTGCGCGAGGACCTCAGCCTGTCCTGGCTCGTCTGGGTCTCAGTTCCGGTCCTCGTGGCCGTGGTCGGGTACCTGGTGGTCAGGCTCATGCCGCTCTTCCGCTCGATGCAGAAGAAGATCGACGCCATCAACGGCGTCTTGCGGGAACAGATCATTGGCATCCGTGTGGTGCGGGCCTTCGTCCGCGAACCGTACGAGGCCAAGCGCTTCGGTGACGCCAACAAGGACCTCACCTTGGTTTCGGTCAAGATCGGTAACTTGTTCGTCTTGATGTTCCCGGCCATCGGAATGATCCTGCACCTTTCCACGGCAGCAGTGCTGTGGTTCGGCGGCCAAAGGGTGGATGCGGGCAACATGCAGGTGGGTTCCCTGACCGCCTTCCTGCAGTACCTCCTGCAAATCCTCATGGCAGTCATGATGGGTACTTTCATGGCCATGATGATCCCGCGCGCTTCCGTGTGTGCGGACCGCATCGGCGAGGTCCTCGACGTCGAACCCTCCATTCACGATCCCGAGGCGCCAGTAGCGCCGGCGGAGAAGAAGGGCCGCGTCGAATTCCGCGATGTCACCTTCAAATACCCGGGCGCTGAGGCGCCCGTGTTGAGCAACATTTCCTTCACCGCGGAGCCGGGCCAGACCCTCGCGATCATCGGTTCCACCGGCGCCGGGAAGACCACCCTGGTGTCGCTGCTGCCGCGCTTGTATGACGTCGCGTCCGGCGACGTCCTGCTCGACGGCGTTCCGGTCACCAGCCTGGACCGCGAGGAAATCACCAGCCGGGTGGCCACAGTGCCGCAGAAACCGTACTTGTTTTCCGGAACCATCGAGCACAATCTACGCTTTGGCAAGACTGATGCCACGGACCAGGAACTCTGGGATGCCTTGGAAACAGCCCAGGCCAAGGACTTCGTCATGGAGAAGACTTCCGGGCTCAACCGCAGGGTAGCTCAGGGCGGCACCAACGTCTCCGGTGGCCAGAGGCAGCGCCTCTGCATCGCCCGGGCCCTGGTGACGCAGCCGAAGGTATACCTCTTTGACGATTCCTTCTCGGCCCTGGATGTGGCTACGGATGCCCGCCTTCGCCGGGCCCTTAAGGAAAAGACGCAGGACGCTACGGTGATCATCGTGGCGCAGCGCGTCTCCACCATTGCGGATGCGGACCAGATCCTGGTCCTGGACAACGGGAGAATCGTTGACCGGGGCACGCACGAGGAGCTCCTGGACACGTCACCGACTTACCAGGAGATCGTCGAATCCCAGCTGAGCGCGGAGGAAGTGGCATGAGCGAACAGAATCAGCAAAAGCGTGGCTGGGCCGCGAAAGCCGAAGCAGCGAAAGCGGCACGGTCGGCTCGGGAAACTGCGGAAGCGAAGGACGCAGACGCGGCCGGTGCCGTGATCGTGGCAGACGATGACGACATCGAAGAAACCGAATACACGCCAGGTGAGGCCGACGGCGGCATGTTCGGCAACTTGCCGGCCAAGAAAGCCAAGGCTTTCGGGCCATCGGCCAAGCGGCTCCTGGGACTGCTTAAGCCCGAGGCCGCGGGCGTGGTCTTTGTCATCGGCCTCGTGGTGGTCTCGGTGGTCCTGAACGTCATCGCTCCGAAGATCCTCGGCAGCGCCATGGACGTGATCTTCGGCGGGGTCATGGGCAAGCAGTTGCCCCCCGGCGTGAGCCAAGAGGCCTTCGCAGAAGGCCTCCGCCAAGCGGGCCAGAACAACTTCGCGGACATGGTCTCCAAGATGGAGCTCACCAACGGGATCAACTTCTCCAAGCTGACGTTCCTGATCTCGATCGTGCTCTTGATGTACTTCGTGGCCAACATCTTCCTGTGGGCCCAGGGCTTCATCCTGAACAAGATCGTCATGAAGGTCATCAACCGCCTCCGCAATGACGTTCAAGCCAAGCTCAACCGCTTGCCCCTGAACTACTTCGACACCCGCCAGCGCGGCGACATCCTCTCCCGCGTGACCAACGATGTCGACAACGTCCAGCAAGGACTGCAGCAGGCGTTCGCGCAGCTGGTCAGCTCGGTGCTGACGGTCTTCGGCATCACCATCATGATGTTCATTGTTTCCTGGCAGCTGGCACTGATCGCGTTGGTTGCCTTGCCGCTTTCGGGCGTCCTTGCCGGCGTGATTGGCTCGCGCAGCCAGAAGCTCTTCGCCGCCCAGTGGAAGAACACCGGTTCCCTCAACGGCCAGATCGAGGAATCGTTCTCGGGCCACGAACTCGTCAAGGTCTTCGGGCGCGATGCTGACATGCTGGAACGCTTCGACGAGCGCAACGAAGCCCTCTACAAGGCCTCGTTCGGGGCGCAGTTTGTTTCGGGCATCATCTTCCCGGCCATGAACTTCGTCTCCTACCTCAGCTACGTGGGCATCGCCGTCGTCGGTGGTTTGCGGGTGGCTTCCGGTTCCATGAGCCTCGGCGATGCCACGGCGTTCATCCAGTACTCGCGTGAATTCACCCAGCCCCTCGGCCAGATCGCGGGCATGGCCAACATGCTCCAGTCCGGTGTGGCTTCGGCTGAACGCGTTTTCGAGTTCCTCGATGCCGATGAGGAGATGCCGGAGAACGCAGCCCGTCACCTGCCCCCGCGCACGGACGGTCACGTTGAATTCGAGAACGTTTCCTTCAGCTATGTTGCCGACAAACCGCTGATCGAGAACCTCTCCCTCAGCGCTGAGCCAGGACACACGGTGGCAATCGTCGGACCCACGGGCGCGGGTAAGACCACCTTGGTCAACCTCGTCATGCGGTTCTACGAACTCAACGCGGGCCGAATTACCCTGGACGGCGTGGACATCAAGGAGTTGAGCCGTTCCGAGCTTCGCTCCAAGGTGGGCATGGTGCTCCAGGACGCGTGGCTGTTTGGCGGCACTATCTACGACAACATCAAGTACGGCAACCTCGACGCCACCGAGGAACAGATCATGGAAGCGGCCAAGGCCACCTATGTGGACCGTTTCGTACGGGCCTTGCCGGATGGGTACCAGACCATTATTGATGAGGAAGGCAACAACGTCAGCGCGGGCGAGAAACAGCTCATCACCATTGCGCGGGCCTTCGTTTCTGATCCCTCGCTCTTGATCCTCGACGAGGCCACGAGCTCCGTTGATACGCGAACCGAACTGCTGCTGCAGAAAGCCATGGCCGCTCTCCGCACAGACCGCACCAGCTTTGTCATCGCCCACCGCTTGTCCACCATCCGCGACGCTGACACTATCCTGGTGATGGAAGACGGCAGCATCGTGGAGCAGGGCAACCACAACCAACTGCTCGCATTGCAGGGCGCGTACTATCGCCTGTACATGTCGCAGTTTGCCGGTGAGGATGCTGAGGAAGCCGTTGTGGATGATTCGACGGCGGTGCACAGCTGAACGCGGATTCCGGAGTTGCAGCGACGACCCAGGAGCCGGGCGCTACGCAAACGCGGGAGCCAGCCCCGGGCCAGCGCATTAAGGTGCTCGTGCCCATGCGTTGGGGAGACATGGACGCCTACGGGCACATCAACAATGTCCAGATCGTGCGCATGCTCGAGGAGGCCCGTATCGCGGCCTTCGGTCCGCCCCGTGGTGCCGGATTGCCCGGGGCGGAACCACCGGTTTCGATCTTCAACGATGTCGAAGATGGGGTCATGACCCTTGTGGTGGAGCACAGGGTCCGGTACATCCGCACCTTGGAATACCGGAACATTCCGGCAGTTGTTGAGATCTGGGTCGGCGCCCTGAAAGGGGCCAGCTTTGACCTCCATTACCTCATCAAAGATCCGGTGACGGACCAGGACTGCGTCAAAGCCAGCACGCATTTAGCCTTTGTGGATGAGTCCACGGGTAGGGTTCGCAGGCTCACTCCGGAGCAAAAACAGCAGCTGGAGCCCTATCGCGCCTAGGGCGCGCCCGCTCGGCTGACCTGGGAAAACCTTCGGTGGCCGGGGACCCACTCTTGCCGAATTCAACGGGCTTCGTAGGGGTCGCTAGTGACGTCCCCTACGAAGCTTCGCCTCATCCCCGCTCCGGTTCCGATCACGGGTGCGAAGGGACCGCCTCGGTCTGGTACGAATTCGCCGACCCACCGTCCGGTGAGCTCTTGCCCGGCCAGACTATCGGCCTGGCCTTGACCAAGCCCATCCACAAGTAGGCCTCCCAGCGCCGTGTAAAGGGCGATCGCCACTGAAAGACTCGGATTGCGATTCGCAATAACCCTTTACACGGCAGCGCCTTGGGTTAAGGTAGATGAAACATCACGATTGAAAATGCCATCTAGGAGTCATAAAGATGCAAATCCTGAGCTTCTCCACTATCACCCTGAACATGGCGGAGTTGGGCTCCCGCAACCCGTTGCCGGCGGTCATCGCGGAATTGGACCAGCCATACAGAATCGGCGACGATGTCCCCGAAGAGCTGCAGGCCGCGGCCCGCTACGGGCAAGTGCCGAACATGTTCCCGTACCTGATGCAGGACGGGTACTCGCGGGAGCTGACAGCCCGCGAAGTGCCCGCGGTGGTGCTGGAGAACAGCAAACTGCGTGCCGTTGTGCTTCCCACCCTGGGTGGCCGGCTGTGGGAGCTCTTCGACAAGGCGTCGGGAAAGCATCTCCTCCACACCCACGGGACCATGCAGTTCGCCAATATCGCGCTGCGAAAGGTCTGGTTCGCCGGCGGCCTCGAATGGAACATCGGCACCCGCGGGCACTCGCCCACAACGTGCGATCCGATGCATACCGCCATCGTCAAGACGCCGGAGGGGCACGAGGTCCTGAGGATGTGGGAGTTTGAGCGCCTCCGCGGGGTGGTCTTCCAAGTGGACATGTGGCTTCCGGAGGACTCGGACGTGCTCCTCACCGCGGTCCGGATCAGGAACCCCCATGACCACGATGTCCCGATGTACTGGTGGAGCAATGCCGCCGTTCCGGAAACGCCCGAAACCCGCGTGATAGCCCCCGCGACCGAGGCTTTCGGAAGCGACTACACCACGGATATCTCCCGTGTCCGGCCCACGGAACACCAGGGCACGGATGCCACATGGCTGGTCAACAGCCCGCACGCAGCGGATTTCTTTTTCGATATCCAGCCGGGGCACCGGCATTGGATCGCCGCGGTAGACCACGACGGCGACGGCCTCGCCATGCTCTCCACAAGCCTCCTGCGGGGGAAGAAGCTGTTCGTCTGGGGCCAGAGCGACGGCGGAAAGCGCTGGCAGGAATGGCTCAGCCCCGGGGCGGGCCCCTACGCCGAAATCCAGGCAGGGTTGGCGCAAACCCAGTTCGAGCATCTGGCCATGCCCGCCCGGGCCGAATGGTCTTGGGTGGAGGCCTACGGAAATGCCAGGCTCGATCCCGCAACCTCCCACAGCCGGAATTGGGATGCGGCGGTGGCACATGCCGGCGCCCGGCTCGAAGACCTTGTGCCTGACGCGGAGTTGGAAGACGCGCTGGCCGAAGCCACGCGGAACTTCGCGCTGCCGCCGGACGAGATGTTGGTGCGCGGTAGCGCCTGGGGTGCTTTGGAGAGCGCCCGACGCCGGCACTCAGGAAAAGCCTGGGTGGACGAAATCGGCACCCCTTTCGCCAATGACGTAAAGCTGGGAGCTGTCGAGGAAACAGGCCCGTGGCATTGCCTGTTGGAAGGCGGGACCTTCACAGGCGCCGGGAGCTTCGTGGCTGGAGCCGATTGGGAAGAACTGCTGGCAAACGATGGGGGAGCGGAAGCCCGGTTCCATCTGGCCACGATGAAGCACGCCCGCCAGGACCTCGGCGGTGCGATCGCCGGATACGGCGCGGCCCTGGGTGCCGACGCCCTCTCGCCACGTTCCAAGGTCCTCGCCCACCGGGGCAGGGCCCTTGCGCTGCTTGCCACCGACAAGACTGACGAAGGTTTGGCTGAACTTGCCGCGGCGAGCCGGCTGGAGCCCTCCAACCTCCCCTTGCTCAGCGAAGCCATGAACCTCAGCATCGGACACGGAAACCCCGCCCAAGCACTCGCCTTGGCAAGCGAGGCACCTGCCGGAATGTCCGACGTCGGACGCGTCCGCTTCCTGACGGCGCTCGCGCTCGCGGGGGTCGGCAGGAGTCCGGAGGCGGCAGCGATTTTGCGGGCGGGCGTCGAGATGCCGGACATCCGTGAAGGTGAAGACGGAATCGCCGCCTTGTGGCAGCAAGTATGCCCCGATGAGCCGGTGCCTGCCGGGTACCGCTTTGCCATGCACTGAACGGGGGCGCCAACTTTCCGGATGCAGGCATCCAGCCAAACCATGTAAGTTGGCAGGGTGACTCCCTCCACCAAAACCCCACTGACCCGTGCACCCGGTATCTCCAAGGAGATCGAAGATGCGGCGTGGTTTGTGTTGGGCCCGGGGCTGCAAGGCAAGGCTTCGGCGCTCGACGCCGCTACCCGCACTTGGACCGTGGACGCCGCCGCCGAACTCTTGGAACGGCTCGAACGCGGCGTCGGAGACTCCAAGGTGCCCATGATGACCAATCTTCGCCGAAACCTGGAAGGGGCATCCCGCGAGGCCAAGTTGCTCGCCGTCGAACTCCTTTTCCTGCAGTCCCTGCCGCTGGCGCATGAGGTCAAGTCGCTCAAGGTCAAGCGCGCCCGCGTTGCCGAGGCCGCGTCCTGGCTCGATCCGGAGCTCGAGCTGCCCCAGGAGCTGTACCAGGGCATGACCGATCACGGCGTCATCCGTGACCGCACCGCGGAGTTCAACTGGACCATCTGGGACCATCTCACGTGGCTCTGCCGCTTCGTGGCGCACGTGGATGGTCAGTCCAACGCGAGCATCAACAAAGCCCTCAAGGACCCGCTGAAATTCCACGAACTCGCGGCGGCCACACCCGAGGACCAGCCAGCCATACGGCGGAGCATCGAATACTTGGCGTGGCCCAGCTACTTCGAGCCTGTGGTGGCGGACGTCGAGCGGCGCGAAATTCGGGACGCCTTCGCCTCGCTCGTTGGCGGTGCCCACGGCGAAAGCGAAACAGACATCACCGCGGACGTCCACCGCATCCGGCTGCACTTGGATGAACAGGCCGGCCAGCGCATCGATTGGTACGATCGCCAGCTCGTCAGCCAGTGGCGCAAAGTGGGAGATCCCGGCCGACGTGCCTGGCTGCTGCGCACCCATCAGGACTCCGCCGAGCTGCTCGCCGCGTGGCGGGACGAGGAAAAGGCAACGCTCGACGTCGAACACCTCCGCGAACTCACCCCCGGTGTGACAGCAGGTGTGGTGCAGCATGCCGTGGACGAGGACTACAAGCATCTGGGCTACGTGGAGCGGGAAGACACCAAAACCGCCGTTTTCGCGTTCCTGACCGTGATGAAGCCTGGCGACCTCGCGCTGTTCCAGAACTCAGGAGCCATCCGGATCGGGGTTGTCCTGGGCGAACCCGAACACAACGAGGACAACCGCCGGCTCCGCCGCAAAGTGCGCTGGTTCGACGAGACGCACCCGATTGCCGAAGCTCCCCGGCACGTCCAGCGCCAGCTCTCCACCTCGGGGATCGTCGTCGACGTCACCCGGGTCATTCAGTCGCTGCAGTCACTCCTTCCCGCCGAAGCCGAATCCGATGGCGAGGACGCCGCCGCCCCGGACGCCGTCGTCGAGCCCGTGATTGAAGGGTTCCGCCCCCTCACTGAAGAGTTCGCAGCGTCCCTCCACATGGAACTCGAGCCGCTCAAGGAGATTGCCGAGCTCTTGGAGGAGAACCGTCAACTGGTGCTCTACGGCCCTCCGGGCACGGGCAAAACCTACCTCGCCAAGCATTTGGCTGCCGAGCTCGCAGGGGACAGCACCGATGAGCGGGTGAAGTTGGTGCAGTTCCACCCCTCCTACGCGTACGAGGACTTCTTCGAGGGGTACCGGCCGGACAAGACCGACGACGGCCAGGTTTCCTTCAAGCTCGTGGCCGGACCGCTGCGGCGCCTCGCTGAAGAAGCCGCGAAGCCCGGGAATTCCAACAAACCATACTTCCTCATCATCGACGAGATGAACCGGGCCAATCTGGCCAAGGTCTTCGGTGAGCTGTACTTCCTGCTCGAATACCGCGACGACCGCATCTACCTCCAGTACAGCCCCAACGAGCCGTTCAGCCTGCCGGACAACCTCTACATCATCGGCACCATGAACACGGCTGATCGTTCCATCGCCATGATGGACGCGGCCATCCGCCGTCGCTTCGCGTTCGTGGAATTGCATCCGAAGGTGGAACCGATCCGCGGTTCGCTCCGGCGGTTCCTCACGGCACGCGGCCTGGACACCCTCAACGCGGACTTGCTTGACGCCCTGAACGACTCCATTGACGATTGGGACCGCGACCTGATGATCGGCCCCTCTTACTTCATGAAGAACGCGGCCCGGAACCCGGCCGGGTTGCGCCGAATCTGGAAATATGAGCTCATGCCGCTCTTGGAGGAGCACTACCACGGTCAATTGAACCGGGCCCAGTTGGAGGAGCGCTTCGGTCTGGACCAGTTGTTGGGTCGACTTGCGGCCCGCTAAGACTGCTCCGCCGCGGCCGGTCCGGGCCCCGGGCATCGGAAAGCCGGCGGTCCGAGCCTCCACGAAGGTCCCGGCCGTCCGGCACATCGTGATGGACGAACTCTCCTGCGGCATCGTGGACAAGCTTGACCCGGATACCGCCGCGCTGATTAACTCCAGCGGGCTCGCGAAGGCTTCGACCATGGGCATGGGCATCTACCGGATCGAGCCCGTGGGCAAGATCGGGTCCGTGCGGACGCCGACCGTCCAGTTCGAGGTACGGCCGAAGGACCGCCTGGGCTTGAGCCGTCTGCTCTTCTTGCTCAGCTACGCCGGGGACCAAGGCTTCCGCGAGGAATCGGTGGCCGCCGTGGAGCACAGGGACTTGTGGAGTGCTCTCGCGGAATCCCTCGCCCAGCTGGCCGAGCGGGCCCTCAGCCGCGGCCCGCTGCAGGGGTACCTCACCGTGGACGAGTCTCTCCGGACGGTCAAGGGCCGTATCCGGATCTCGGACCAGATCTCGCGCCGCCCCGGGATGCTGGTGCCGCTGGAAGTCTCGTATGACGAATTCACCGAGGACATTGCCGAAAACCGCATCCTGCGTGCCGCGCTTGAACGGATGGGCAAGGTCCCTGGAGTGCGGCAGAACGTGCTCAGCCGCTTGCGGCAGCTCAAGGGAAAGCTCGACGCCGTCACGCGGCTGCAGTCCGGGGCGCCCCTCCCGCGGTGGCAGGCCAACCGCATGAATCTCCGCTACCACCCCGTGCTCCGCTTGGCCGAGCTCATTCTGCGGAACGCCTCCGCCGAAGCGGGCGAGGGCAAACAGCAGACCGCCTCGTTTGTTGTGGACATGTCCCTTGTGTTTGAGGAGTTCGTGGGTGTGGCTTTACGTCAGTCCATGCGGGCGCATCCCGGGGAAATGCGGCTCCAATATGGCGCCACCCTCAACGAAGCCGTGCGGGATTCGGACCGCCTCACGGTGCGCCCGGACGCCGTGCATTTCCTGGGAGGCAGGCCCGTGGTGGTGTACGACTCGAAATACAAGGCAGCCACGGATTCCGGGGCATCGCTGAACGCTGACCACTACCAGCTCCTGGCCTACTGCACTGCGCTTCAAGTGCCCACGGCGTGGCTGGTCTACGCGGGCAAGGGAGAGATGAAACTGCGGAGGATCCTCAATACGGACATCGATATTGTGGAGTATCCCTTGGATTTGTCGCAGCCACCGGCGGAGATTCTTGCCGCCGTCACGGACCTGGCCCGGCAGTCCTGGGGAGAAGTCGTGCGACAGGCGCTTCTGTGATGTTCCTTCGGGGCGGCAGCTGGGTTAGCCTGAGGGGGCAGTCTTTTGCAGATGGAGGCACTATGAGCGGCAAGAAGAAGAAATCCTGGAAGGACATGACCCCTGGGCAACGCGCAGGCGTCATGATCGTGGGGGCGGGACAAATGGCGTTGCTTGTGGCGGCACAGCGTAGCATCTCGAAGACCCCGGAGGCCCAGATCAGGGGAAGCAAGGCCCTGTGGCGGGCTGCAAGCTTCATCAACTTCTTTGGGCCGCTGAGCTACTTCCTGTTCGGCCGCCGTCGAGGAACTGCATAAGCTGATCCGCCAAAGCCGAACGGTCCCGCAGCTCGCATTCCCACACGGTGAGAACCTCCCAACCTGAGGCTCTCAGCAGATCCCGCTGCGCGGCGTCGCGCTCCCGGGTGCGGGTTCGTTTGGCTTCCCAGAAGTCCGCATTGGCCGTTGGCGCGTGCTGTCCGGCCTTGCAGTCGTGGAAATGCCAAAAACAACCGTTCACAAAAATCACTTTGCGGCGGCCAGCGAAAACGAGGTCCGGGCTGCCGGGCAACTTCCCGCCCGTGGTCCTGCCATGGAGCCGGTACCGGTACCCCTTGGCGTGCAGGAGCCGACGGACCAAGAGCTCGGGCTTCGTGTTCTTCCCCCGGATCTTGGACATATTCCGGCTGCGTTGCTCAGGCGTCAGAAGATCGTGGCTCTCGCCCATGTCCCCAGTCTACGCAGCGCACCCCGTGACGCTCGCTCACTTTTGTGGGTCTTTCCGCCGACGCTCAATCACATCAGGTGCAGGAGCGTTGCGCGAATAAGGGTTAAAAGTGCAGGAGCGTTGCGGAGGCCGAGGCCGCGATGTCAACTTATTGCTTGAAGAAGAAACGTAAGGTTCTACCCGCGACGGATGGCTGTTAGCATTTCGACCCATGGGGCGAGGGCTGTTTCAGCGAATGGTCGGCATTGTTATCGCGGTAACCGTCGGCACTGCTGCTGCCCTCTTGTGGTTCGCTATTGCCTCAACGGGAAACTCAGCGGTGCCGTCGCGGGCCGAGGGCATCGTCCTTGGCGTCTGGAGCGTGCTCTACGACACCGAGGCACCGCAGCCCCGCGTGATTTTCGCGGCCATCGCCTTCGCGCTTCTGCTTTCCGTTGCCGTGGCCTTGCTAGAGCGGCGCATTGCCAACAGATCGCGTCGCTCCGCGAATCCCCAGACACCGTTGGCTCCAAAAATTGTCATGGCGGAAACCCGCGGAGTGTATGCCGGCCCGGTGACGGTGACCGTCCTGATCCCTGCGCACAACGAAGAAGTTTCGCTGCCGGCGACGATCGCTTCGCTTTTGTCCCAGTCGCACCGCCCGGAACGCGTGATCGTTGTTGCCGACAACTGTACGGATGCAACTGTCGCCCTTGCCCGTGAGGCCGGGGTTGAGGTCTTTGAATCCGTGGGCAACACGAAGAAGAAGGCCGGCGCCCTCAACCAGGCGCTGAAGTGGCTGCTGCCAGGCCAAGGGGATAACGACGTCGTCATGGTCATGGACGCCGATACCAGCCTTGACGACGGATTCCTGGAAGTCGCAGTGGCGCGGCTGAGCAATGACAGGGCCCTGATGGCCGTGGGGGGTCTTTTCTATGGCGAGGAAGGCTACGGAATTATCGGCCAATTCCAACGCAACGAATACATACGGTACTCGCGTGAAATCGGACGCAGGCGTGGCCGCGTCTTCGTGCTGACAGGTACGGCCTCAATCTTCCGTCCCCGGGCCCTGCGCACAGTTGCCCAGAGCCGTGGTGAATCGATCCCGGGAATTCACGGAGACGTCTACGACACAGCATCGCTCACCGAAGACAATGAGCTGACGATTGCTTTGAAGTCCCTCGGCGGACTCATGATTTCACCCATGCAGTGCACCGTGGTCACCGAGCTGATGCCGAACTTCCGCACCTTGTGGGCACAAAGACTCCGTTGGCAACGGGGAGCCCTCGAAAACCTTGGCGCGTACGGCGCCACGCCCCAGACACTTCGCTACTGGGCGCAGCAGTTCGGCATTGGCTACGGAGTCATCGCCCTCAGCGCCTACCTTCTGCTCATTGTCTTGATGGTGCTGTCGCTGGATAACTGGGTTTGGTTTCCGTTCTGGCTGGGAATCGGGATTGTCTTCTCGACAGAGCGAGTTGTCACGGCATGGAAAGGCGGCTGGCGGGCCAGGATCTTGGCGGCTACCCTTTTTCCAGAATTGTTTTTCGATATGTTTCTCAACGTCGTGTACGTCAAGGGAATCATCGACATCTCCCTCGGCCGGCAGGCCAAATGGAAACACCTTAGCCGTGCACAGCCCGGCGAATCCCCGAAGGCTTAAACATGGCTAATTCCGCTTCTCTTCCTACCGGTATCCTCCTTCCCGAGGAAATCTTGCACTCCGATTGGTTTGCGGTTTTGGCGACCTTTGTTGCGATCAATACCTTGATGTATGCAGCGTTGGCGATCGCTAAAATCTTGCCGAAAGTGCACCCCGGCGATTGGATTCACACCCGGAACAAGCGAACGGAGACCCGCAGCATCCACCCGGACGCCCCGGCAGTCAACCCAGCCACCGACTTCCTTAGAGCTCGACGCTGACCGTGCGTGGAGCTTGGAAGGACAGCAGGCGGAGCCACTTGGGTTTCGTGTCTGCCAAACGGATGCCTTGCAGCCCCGCTACGGTTTCCTGCACAACGACGGCGGCCTCCAGTTCCGCGAGCTTCGCACCGAGGCAGCGGTGGATGCCTGAGCCGAAGGCCAGTCCGTAGGCCGTTGGACCTTGGCCCGATGACTCGTGGTTTCCCGTGAGTTCCAGCAGGATCTCGGCCCCGGCGGGTATCTGGTTCCCGTCGAGCACGGTGTCATGGGCAGCAATCCTACGCCAGGTGGGAACGGAAGATTCTGTGGCCAGGATGTGCCGGATGAGGTCCCGGGATGTGGGGCCGGAGGCGGCGTCCCGCCAAGCAAATCCTGTGGATCCCTCGGCAAGCCTGAACAACGCGGTGCTGATCAATTGCGTGGTGGTTTCCTGACCGGCGATCAACAGGAAGTACCCCAGGGAACAGATCTCGGGAGTGCTAAGCCCGTGTTTGGCCAAGGAGCTGAAGAGGTTCCGCTCAGGCGACGCAACCGCTTCGAGGACGAGTTCCCGCAGCCAGCCGTAGAAGTCCGCCGCGCTGCGGGCCAGTTCCAGTTGCCGCCCGGCGTCCGGCCAGCCCCAAAAGAGTTCCAGCGAGTCCAGGCTCCAGGCCTTCAACTCCGCAAGATCGCGAACGGGCAAACCCAGAAGTTCCAGCATCACGATTGCCGGTGGGTATGCTGCCACGGCCTGCACAAGATCCACCTGCCCGGCCGTCTCCAGAATTTTGACCGCAGCAAGCGCGGCATCCCGTGCAATTCCGCGTATACGCGGCTCAAAAGCGCCCACCGTTGCCGGCGTGAAGAACCCCGCCACCACCTTCCGGATGCCGGCATGGGAATCGCTGTGGTTGCTGGCCAGCACCGGCGGCAGGGCGAAGCGGGCACGCTGCAGGACCCGCAAGGACGGTCCGGACAGCGGTGTCACCGCGATGAGGGCGTTCGCCGGGCTGAAGTCTTCAGGCCGCTGCAGGACCTCTCGCACCACCGCGGGCTCCCTCATCACCATGTAGGGACATGTCCGGGTGTTGTTCATGCGGAGACTCCGCTCAACCAGTGTGTGCTCGCTTCACGGAAAGTCACCGGGGGAAGGTCCGCTGCGTGCTCGGGGATCACTCCAAGGAGGGGCCGCAACGCGCCAAGGCTCGCCCGGTTGCCGTGTTCCAGCGAGCCGGGTTCATCCGGCCATGAACCCAGCACCACTCCCTGGATGGCCAGATCCCTGCGTTCCAAGGCTTCGAGCGTCAGTGCGGTGTGGTTCAGGGTTCCCAACGCGGGACGGGCAACCACCACAAAGCTCGCATCCCGTCCAAGGTGCCTGCCCAGATCCGCCAGCGTGCCGCCGTCGGCGTCCAACTCCACGAGAAGTCCACCCGCGCCCTCCACCAGAACGTGGTTGTGGGTGCTGGCAAGTTCGCGGACGCGTGCAGCGTGTGCCGCCAGCGGCGGCAACGTGACCCCGTCCAGCGCGGCCGCGGGCACCGGAGCGAGGGGTTCTTGAAGCACGACGCCGGCCTCGGCCGTGAGCGGTCCGGCCAAGCGGGTGATTTCGGTGCAGTCGGAGTCGCCTGCCGCATCGCCGCTCTGGCACGGCTTGTACACGGCCACCGACCGGCCCTTCGCCTGCAGCGCGGACGCGAGTGCCGCCGTCGTGACGGTCTTGCCGACGCCGGTGTCCGTTCCGGTGACCAGCACTATGTGAGTTAGTTTCACTGAGTTTCCTCCAAGATGCGGCGCAACGTTGCGCACGCGTGGTCGATGTCGTGGGCCGTCAGGGTGGCCCGCGCCGTCAGCCGGAGGCGCGAGACGCCGTCGGGCACTGATGGCGGCCGGAAGCAGCCGACGCGGACTCCCGCCCGGTGTGCTGCCTGGCTTGCCGCGAGGGCAGCAGCGGCAGACGGCATGGGAATGGACTGCACGGCACCGGCCGGTTTCCCGACGTGCGCGACGACGGTCCCCGGCCCCAGGAGCGCCGGCGCAAGTCCCGCCGTGAGGCTGGCTGCGTTCCGGTGGACTGCCACAGCACGCCAGGGTTCCGCGCGAATGATTTCGACGGCGGCCAAGGCTGCCGCTGCCGACGACGGGGCAAGCCCGGTGTCGAAGATGAAGCTGCGCGCCCTGTTGATGAGGTGTTCGCGGAGCAGCGCGCTGCCCAAAACCACGCCACCCTGGCTGCCCAGCGACTTGGAAAGCGTTGCCGTCAGTACGACGTTGGGGTGGCCGGAAAGATCTGTTCCGGCCACCGAACCGTGGCCTTGAAATGCGCCGTGACCCGCAACCCCGAGGCTGTGGGCTTCGTCCACGAGGAGCACTGCGTCGTATTCTTCTGCCAAGGCCAGCAACTGGGGTAGCGGGGCGGCGTCGCCGAAGACGCTGTAGATGGACTCGACGGCGACGAAGGCCCTCGGTTCCGTGCGGTGACGCAGGAGCTGTTCGATTGCGGCAAGGCCGTTGTGCAGGACCGTTTCCACCCTCGAACGGCTCAACCGGAAACCGTCAACGAGGGAAGCGTGAGAATGTTCGTCGGCCACAATGAGGGTTCCGGGACCGCCGAGCGCCGTCGTGACGCCAAGATTGGCCAGATACCCGGAAGAGAAGACCAGCGCGGCTTCCATCCCTGTGAGGTTCGCGAGTCCGGCTTCGAGCTCCAGGTGCAGTGCCGTGGTACCGGCAACCAGCCGCGAGGACATAGCGCCGGTTCCCCAACGGCCGATCGCCTCCCGGGCAGCCTCGGCCAACCTCGGGTCCGTCGCGAGGCCCAGGTAATCGTTGCTCGCCAAGTCCACCGAGGTGTCTGCTGCCTTTCGGGTCGTGGGCGTGCGGACGAGTCCCCGGCGCTCGCGGACCGCGGCCTGCTTTTCCAGCCACGCGTTCATGGATCGGCTCATGGGCCGTGCACCTCGGCCACGGCAGCCACCATGCCGTCGGCCATCCGCCGGATCTCTTCGATGGTGCTGACATAGGGCGGCATCGCGTAGACGAGATTCCGGAACGGGCGCACCCACACTCCATGCCCGACGGCGGCGCGCGTCACGGCGGCGACGTCCACTTCCGTGCCCAACTCGATGACGCCCACGGCGCCGATCGTACGGACCTCGTTGACGGCGTCGAGGGCCAGGGCAGACTCGAGACGGGCCGCCAGGCCCGAGCCGATCCGTGCCACGTCCGTACGCCACGCGCCGCCGTCGAGGATCCCCAGGCTCGCGTTGGCGACGGAACAAGCTAGGGGATTGCCCATGAACGTGGGCCCGTGCAGCAAGGCGCCCGCGTCGCCGCTCGAAACCCGTGCCGCGACCGCGCCCGTGCACAGCATTGCCGCCAGCGTGAGGTAACCGCCGGTTAGTGCCTTGCCGACGCACATGATATCTGGAACGACGCCGGCATGCTGGACGGCGAACAGTTCGCCGGTACGCCCGAAACCGGTGGCGATCTCGTCGAGAATCAGGAGGGTCCCGTGCCGGTCGGCGATGTCGCGAAGAATGTGCAGGCATTCGGCGGCGTAGATGAACATGCCGCCCGCGCCCTGAAGCACGGGCTCCACGATGATCGCGGCAAGTTCATTGGTGCGTTCCGCAGCAAGGTCCTCGACGTGTGACTGCCACTGCGCGATCTCCTCGGGTGGCGAGCCCGCCGCTGGTGGTCGCGCGGCAAACACATTGGCAGCGAGGAGTCCGGGGAAGGCTGAATGCATGCCGTCCACAGGGTCGCAGACACCCATCGCCGCGAAGGTATCCCCGTGGTAGCCGCCGCGGACGCTGAGGAAGCGTTGTCTATGGGGGAAGCCCGAAGCAGTCTGGAATTGCACCGCGAGCTTGAGGGCCACCTCCACGGACACCGAGCCCGAATCCGCCAGGAAAACTCGCTCCAACCGTGGACGGTCAGCGGCGGAAGGGGCAAGCGCCACGAGCCTTTCCGCTAGTTCGACAGCAGGCTCGTGGGTGAGGCCGCCGAACATCACATGGCTGAACCTGCCCAATTGGCGCTTCGCCGCGGCATCCAGGATCGGATTCCGATACCCGTGGATGACAGACCACCAGGAGGACATGGCGTCGAGAACCTCATGGCTTCGGCCGGCTTCGTCGCGGAGCCGCAGCGTCACGCCGTCGGCATCTTCGACTTCCCACAACGGCAGCGTCCCCGACGCGGGAGCGTACGGATGCCAGAGGCTTGCCCGGTCTCGTTGGATGAGGTTCATGGCACGAGCCGTCCGTGGCGCGAACATTCAGCGGTCCAGCCCAGTGGCGTGACCTGGACCTTCATGCGGCGACGGCACACAGCGCAATAGCGAGGCGGTTCCATCGCGAGGCGACGCTGGCAGTCTTGGTGAGCGTCCGACGTCGGGCGCTCGCTTTGCGGTGCGGGCTCGCTTTGTGGTGCGGGCGCGCTTTGCGGTGCCGGCGCGCCGCAGTGGCCGCAGAAGTTCGCTGTGGCTTCGGAGTTCATAGCGATTTCTGGAGTTCCTTGATGGGCATGTTCAGCTCCACGAGGAGCTTGAGATCGGCGTCGGCCGGACGGCCCAAAGTGGTGAGATAGTTGCCGACAATCACCGCGTTGATCCCGCCCATGAGCCCTTCGCGGGTGCCGAGGTCGCCCAGGGTCAGTTCCCGGCCACCGGCGTAGCGCAGGACGGTCCGGGGCATGGCTAGACGGAACGCTGCGATCGCGCGGAGGGCGTCCTTGCCGTCCATGATTCCTTGGTTTTCGAGGGGTGTACCGGGCCGCGGGTTGAGGAAGTTGAGCGGGACTTCGTGGGGTTCGAGGGCTGCGAGTTGGCTGGCGAGCTCGGCGCGTTGGGCGGTGGTTTCGCCCATTCCGATCAAGGCGCCGCAGCACAGTTCCATGCCGGCGGCCTTGACCATGTTGCAGGTGTCCAGACGTTCCTCGTAGCTGTGGGTGGTGACGACTTCGGGGAAGTAGCTTCGCGCGGTTTCCAGGTTGTGGTTGTAGCGGTGGACGCCCCATTCCGCGAGCTGGTCCACTTGGCGCTGGGTGAGCATGCCCAACGAACAGGCGATATTGATGTCCACTTCTTGGTTGATGCGGTCGATCGCGAACTTGATCTGGTTCATGAGCTTGATGTCCGGGCCGCGGACGGCTGCGACGATGCAGAACTCCGTGGCCCCCGTGGCCGCGGTTTCCTTGGCGGCCTTGACGAGCTCGGGAATGTCGAGCCAGACGCCGCGGACCGGGCTGTCGAAGAGGCCAGACTGGCTGCAGAAGTGGCAGTCTTCCGGGCACCCTCCGGTCTTGATGGAAATGATGCCCTCCACTTCCACGTCCTCGCCGCAGTGTGCCAGGCGGACTTCGTGAGCGAGCTGGAGCGCTTCGGGGATGGCCTCGTCCGGGAGCTCCAGAATCTCAAGTAACTGGGATTCGTCCAGGCCTTGGCCGTTCCTGAATACTTGCTCCCGGGCTGTCTCCAGAATCGGATAGCTGGAGGTGTGCGATGGGTTTGGCTGGGTGATCATGGTGCTCCTCGGCCGCTATTTGCAGGATTAGTGCGTTTCCTTCATGACGGTAATGGGCGCGTGGTCTCGTGATTTTGTTGGACGTCCACAAACCCGGAGCAGCAATCTTGGCGGCCGACTCGCTGGATAAATTACAGCGTAGAAACATCGTGGTGACCTCGTGGTTTCATGCCGCCGATAGCGTCAAAGGCGATGTCCAGACGGGGAAAGTTGCGGGGATGACTGACGATTCGAAGACAACACAAGTGCTTGAACCACCGACGGCGGGTGGCTCCCCGGTGCGGGTCGCCGTCGTCGAACCTTCCGAGGCGATAGCTGCCGGGAGCCGCACGGCGGGCAATGCCGATGCGATGAGCGCCGCGAAGGAGAGCCTGGAGGACTACACCCTCCGGTTCGCGCCACGGTCCTACCGCAGGTGGGGTGCGGGCGTGGTGGCGACGAGTGCGCTCGGCGGAATTGCCTATTTGGCTGATTTCTCTATTGGAGCGAATATCGGAATTTCTTATGGCACAGTGAATGCTATTCTCGGAATTGTGGTGGCCGCGGTGGTCATTTTCGCCACAGGATTTCCTTTGGCTTACTACGCTGCCCGGTACAACATTGATCTTGACCTCATCACACGAGGGTCCGGATTCGGCTATTACGGCTCGGTAGTCACCAACGTTATTTTCGCGACGTTCACGTTCATCTTCTTCGCGCTCGAGGGTTCCATCATGGCGCAAGGGCTGGAACTTGGGCTGGGGATTCCGCAGTGGCTCGGTTATGCGGCGTCTACGCTTATTGTCATTCCTCTGGTGATTTACGGGATGAAGGCCCTGTCCAAGCTGCAGGTGTGGACCACCCCGTTGTGGCTCCTGCTCATGGTGGTTCCCGTGGGGTATTTGGTGATTTCGCATCCGGACAGCATCGGGAAATTCTTCGCGTTCACGGGCAAGTCCGGCGCTGAAGGCACCAACCTGGCCTCCGTGATGCTGGCCGCGGGTGTCTGCCTGTCGCTCATGGCGCAGATCGCGGAACAGATCGATTACTTGCGATTCATGCCGCCCAAGACCGCCGAGAACCGCGGTGCCTGGTGGCGTGCCGTGATCCTGGCCGGTCCGGGCTGGGTGATCTTCGGCGCGATCAAGCAGATCGTGGGCATGTTCATTGCCATCTATCTGATCGCGACGCTGGATCCAGCCGCCTCCGCGCATGCCAACGAGCCGGTGCACCAATTCCTTGGCGTGTACCAGGAAATGATGCCGCCCTGGCTGGCGATGACCTTGGCTGTGGTGCTCGTTGTCATTTCGCAAATCAAGATCAACGTGACCAACGCCTACTCCGGTTCGCTCGCGTGGACAAACAGCTTCACGCGTATGACCAAGAGCTATCCGGGCCGCATGGTGTTCGTGGTGGTGAACCTCGTGATTGCGCTAGTGCTGATGGAAGCGAATATGTTCGAGTTCCTGAACACCATTCTTGGTTTCTATGCGAATTGCGCCATGGCGTGGGTGGTTACCGTTGCGTCCGATATTGCCATCAACAAATACTTGCTCAAGGTTTCGCCGAAGGTTCCCGAGTTCCGCCGCGGCATGCTTTACGCCGTGAACCCGGTGGGCTTCATCTCGATGCTGGCTTCGGCCACTGTGTCGATTGCCGTGTTCTTCGGTGCCTTCGGTTCGGCTGTCCAGCCATACTCGCCGATTTTCGCCGTCGGACTGGCTCTCGTGCTGCCGCCGGTGCTGGCTCTCCTGACTCGCGGAAAGTATTACCTGCGCCGTGGCCACGACGGTATCGATCTGCCCATGTTCGACGCCGACGGCAACCCGAGCGACGCCAAGCTTTTGTGCCACGTGACGGGCCTGGAGTTCGAGCGTCCGGACATGGTCCGCTCTGCCCAGGACGGGCCGGACGGCGAGCCGCAGTTCATCTCTTCGCTCGCTTTGTCTACGGATAAGTCAGGGGAGTTGGTCCTGCCAGCTCAAAGGTAGGCGGGAGTTCGACAGGTCCCGTAGGCCTCGACGGCGGGTGGGCGGCCTGGCCGCGGTCCCGTCGTCGAGGCCTTTGGTTGTTTTGTTGTGCTTGTTGTGCCGTGCCTCGCTGTTGAAACGATGCGGGGTAGCGAACCGGAGCCTGTGGATAACTTTCACGCCAAGATAGGGAAGTGAGCTACCATTTTGGGAAACGTTTAGTCTTGAAAACTATTTGGGGATAGAAAACCATGACTCCACGCACCCCGTTTTTTGTTCGCTCTTTCATCATTGGCAGCCTTGCAACGGCGTTGACGCTGACTGCGTGCGGGAACAGTACCCAGCCGCAGTCTGCGTCACCGACAGTTTCTGCTTCAGCCAGTGCCACGGCTACGCCCTCTCCGACCCCGACCGGTACCTACAAACCCGCGGACGCTAAGGGGAAAGCGGAGAATGTGCCCCTTCCGGTGCTGCCGGAGGCCGCGAAGGCGAACAGCAAGGAGGGCGTGGAGGCGTTTGCGAGGTACTGGTTCCAGGCGCTTTCGTATGCCTATGAGACTGGGGATACTGCTGCCATCAAGCGGTCCACGGGTGCTAACTGCGTCTTTTGTGATGGCCTTCAAGAATCGATTGGTCAGTCCTGGGCAGACGGAAAGTGGATCGTTGGCGGACGTATCGAAACACCCGTGGTGGCTGGAAAGCCCGGAACCGGACCAGAATCTCGGCAGGCAACTGTGCAGGTAATCCAGCAGCAAATCGAGATCCACAAGGCGGATGGAACGCTCTACCAAGAAGCTACTGAAGCTTCCAATAGTGGTAGCCAACTAGTGGCCACATTCAATTCGGATGGTTGGATGGTCACAGATCTCGGATTGATTCGATAGCGATGCGAACTGTACGTGACCTATTGATAGGCTCATTAGTCTTCTTGTCGTGGGTTGGTTCCGCAGCCTCGGCGAATGCCGAGCGCACAGAGCCGCCGATCACCATTGGATTCAGGAAAAGCGGTGTGAGCGTCGGTTCTGAGAATTGGATCCGGGACCCTCAGTCCGGCGAAATTGTCCCAGCCCCTCCAAACCATGTCGGCGACGATCCGAACCAATATAAAGCAGATCTCCAATGCCAGGTTGCCGGTGATGCCTTCGACAAGAAGTGCCTTCCAGGGCAGGTTCAATGTCCGCCCCGTGAGTCTGGCGGGAGTAGCGGAACTCCGGTCATTTGGAAGGTCTCCCCGAAGTCGATTTCGACTCCTTCGTGGACTGACTGGAAGTCGGGCAACAATGGTCCGTCATGCTTGTACGAGCAAAAGCCAGAACATCTTCTGCCGAGAATCGCCGCGAGAATCGCCAACGACTTTCGCGCCCTCCCGATCAAGCCAGCGGACCTGACGGCCCAGCCAAGCCCCCACACACTCCTAGGCGCTGAAACCAACATTTATGCTGACGCCGTTGAGCAGCAATTCGCCGTGACGATCCTTGGTCAACAGGTCCATATAGAGGCAACTCCGGTGGAATACACATACACCTACGGCGATGGCAACAGCCTCGGACCGACGCCTGTTGCTGGCGGCCCACTTTCACAGGAGGAATGGGGCCAAAAGACGAGAACCAGCCATGTCTACCAGAAGACAGGTGACTTTCCGTTATCCGTGACTACCACCTTCCGCGGTACCTACTCCGTGAACGGTGGTCCGAACTTGCCGATTCCTGGCACGGGACAGTTTGCCTCGCCGTCGCAGAAAGTGAGCGTCTGGCGGTCGATCACGCGAAACTATGCCGACAACTGCATCGTGAATCCGCGGGGCGAGGGTTGCCCGGGCGGCCCCTAGTTTCGGCGGAGGTCTGCGGCAAGACACGCAGCATTCGACGGCGGCGTCGGGCCCCTCCGCGGGAGGCGAGTGCCGCCGTCGTCGTGAGATCCGCGTCTCAAGAGGAATAGTTGCAAGCGCGTGGCAGTTACCGCAAGTGGACCTGTTCCCGCTTTGAAAGGCATTGCCCATGTTGTTTTCCCCACTGACTCTCGGCGAACTTGAACTTCCTAATCGTTTGGTCATGGCGCCGTTGACCCGCCTCCGTTCGGGAGCTGAAGGAATTCCCAGCTCGCTGGTCGCGGAACACTACGGGCAGCGGGCTTCCCTGGGACTGATTGTCAGCGAGGGCACCTACCCGACGCCGGCCGGCCAGTCATACGTCGGGCAGCCCGGCCTGGTTACCGACGAACAGATCGCAGGCTGGAAGAAGGTGACCGACGCTGTCCATGCCGAGGGTGGCCGTATTTTCGCCCAGGTCATGCACGGGGGACGCGTTTCCCATCCGGACATCACCGGGGGTCATGAGATCGTGGCACCCAGCGCAATCGCCATCGACGGCGAAGTCCGCACGCCGAATGGCAAGAAACCATACCCGGTGCCGCGCGAACTGAGCGCCGATGAACTTCCTGCCGTGATCCAGGACATCGTCACGGCGTCCCGGAACGCCATCGAAGCAGGGTTCGATGGCGTTGAACTGCACTCGGCCAATGGATATCTGTTGCACGAGTTCCTGGCACCTAATTCCAACGTCCGCACGGACAGCTACGGCGGTTCCCCGGAAAACCGGGCCCGTTTCGTGATCGAGACCGTCAACGCAGTGGTTGAAGCCTTGGGGGCCAACCGGGTAGGTATCCGTATTTCGCCGGAGCATTCTGTCCAGGGAATCGCGGAGACCAACCCCGCCGATGTTCGCTCCACCTATGAAGTTCTGGTGGACACCATCGCCTCGCTCAACCTCGCCTACCTGAGCATCCTCCACCATGATCCCAAGGGTGAGCTTGTCCAAGGCCTGCGCGAGCGCTTCAACGGCACGTTCCTCGTCAACACCGGCTTCGGCGTGGTCACCACCAGGGACGAAGCCGTGGCACTCGTGGCCGAGGGACTCGCCGATGCCGTGGTGGTTGGCCGCGCCGCCATCGCCAACCCGGACCTTGCCCGGAGGTGGCGTGAGAGCCTCCCGCTCAACGAGCCTGATCCCTCCACTTTCTACGCTGACGGCGCCGAGGGGTACACCGACTACCCGTTCTACACCAACTAGAACCCCTGAAACGGCGACGGCGGCACCTGGGGAGGGTGCCGCCGTCGCCCGTTTAACTCCGGGGACGGGGTTTTCCCCGTGGGGTCGCATTCTGCTGGATCATTCCGGGTGGCACGTTTCGAAGCCTCCGGAATCACGGGCAAACCAGACCGGGCGAGAGGAATGATCCAGCAAAATGTCGTACGAACCCGTGGGAAAACTCGATGAGCTACCACCCTCGCAAACTACTCGCCTCCGGGTAGTTCCCTCGGCGGCCTCTGGGTCTAAGGTTTTTAGTGAAGTAACAGTCCCGAAGCGGCCTTGGGCCGGGAAGGGGTGGTTGTGGTGGCGACTAAGACCCAAATCATCAGGGACAAGCGCCAGGCCCGGATCGAGCATGCGGTCGCCAGCCCGCACTACAAATGGACAGTTCTGACTAACACCACGCTGGGTGTACTGATGGCGACCATCAACTCCTCGATCATGTTGATCGCGCTGCCCGACATCTTCCGCGGCATCCAGGTCGACCCCCTGGCTCCGGGCAACACGAGCCTGCTGCTCTGGCTTGTCATGGGCTACATGATGGTTACCGCGGTGTTGGTGGTTACCTTCGGCCGGCTGGGCGATATGTACGGCAGGGTGAAGATGTACAACGCTGGTCTGGCCGTCTTCACGGTGTTCTCCGTGCTGCTGTCGGCAACGTGGCTCTCCGGGACTTCGGGTGTCCTTTGGCTGATCATCATGCGCGTCCTGCAGGGAGTCGGCGGCGCCATGCTGATGGCAAATTCCGCCGCGATCATCACCGACGTTTTCAAGGTCGACCAGCGCGGCCTGGCCCTGGGTCTGAACCAGGTGGCCGCCATTGCAGGATCATTCCTGGGCCTGATCATCGGAGGACTTCTGGGTCCGTTGGATTGGCGTTTGGTGTTTCTTGTCTCCGTGCCAGTGGGGTTGGCCGGCACTGTCTGGGCGTACCTGAGCCTGCATGACACGGGGATCCGGCAGCCGGCCAAGCTCGACTGGTGGGGCAACGGAACATTTGCGGTGGGTCTGGTGGCCGTGCTGGTAGGTATCACCTACGGCATCCAACCGTACGGCGGCCACACCATGGGCTGGACCAACCCGTGGGTCCTCGCGGCGCTGATCGGAGGCACCGCGGTGCTGGTGGTGTTCTGCCTCGTGGAGAGGAAAGTGGACGAGCCCATGTTCCATCTGGCGCTGTTCCGCGTCCGGGCATTCACTGCCGGAAACCTGGCATCGCTGATGTCCGGCATAGGGCGGGGCGGGCTGATGTTCATCCTGATCATCTGGCTGCAAGGAATTTGGCTACCCCAGCATGGCTATAGCTTTGAAACCACGCCGCTCTGGGCAGGCATCTACATGCTGCCCCTTACCGCGGGGTTCCTGATCGCAGGACCGCTTTCCGGATGGCTTTCCGACCGCCACGGAGCCAGGCTGCTGGCCACCTTGGGCATGGTGGTGGCCGCAGCCAGCTTCCTGTGGCTTCTGGTGCTGCCGGTGAACTTCACTTACTTGCCGTTCTCGCTGGCCCTGCTGGTCAATGGCCTGGGCATGGGGCTGTTCGCCGCACCCAACCGGGCCGGAATCATGAACGCGCTGCCGCCTAACCGCCGAGGCGTGGGCGCGGGCATGAGCACCACCTTCCAGAACTCGGCCATGGTGCTCTCGATCGGGATCTTCTTCTCGCTCATGATCGCCGGACTTGCCCGGACGCTGCCGCAGACGTTGAGTTCGGGCCTGACGGCGCACGGAGTCGCCGCCGCAGACGCCGCTAAGGTCGCTCAATTGCCCCCGGTATCTGTGCTCTTCTCCTCATTGCTGGGATACAACCCCGTGGAGGCCTTGCTCGGACCCAAGGTGCTCAGCGCTCTTCCGGCCAAGGACCAGGCATTTCTCACCGGCCGTTCGTTTTTTCCAAGTCTGATCTCCGGGCCGTTCGCCGAAGGGCTGGCCGTGGCGTTTGCCTTTGCCATTGCCGCGTGTCTGGTGGCCGCCTTTGCCTCGGCACTGCGTGGCGGGAAGTATGAGTACACGGAACGTCGGGGTGGTCCCGAATGAAGCCCAGGTGCCCAACTAACTCGCATTTGTTGTCGTTCTGAGCCCTTATAAAGACAACTAATGCGAGCTAGTTGGGCGGGGACGGTGGCACAGGCCCACAAAACCGCCCAATTGCTCCAGCCCTTCCGGCCGGGTGGGCAGGTAGTTGCTCAGCTCCGGTGAGCGCACGACGACGGCACGCCACTGACCGCGCGACACCGCCACGTTGATCCGGTTGCGGGAGAGCAGGAACTCCATGCCGCGCGGCACCTCCGCGGCAGCGGACGCAGCCATGGAGACGATCACCACGGGAGCTTCCTGGCCTTGGAACTTGTCCACTGTTCCCACTCGAACGCCTCGAAGTCCGGCAGCCTTCAGTTCGCGCTGGATGAGCTGGACCTGGGCGTTATACGCCGCGACCACGAGGATGTCTTTTTCGAGCAACGGCCGCCCCTCAGGTGATTCCCTGGGGTCCAGCCATTCCAAACCAAGGTGTTCCTTGACCTGCCGGACTACCTCTGCTGCTTCTTCGGGCGACTGGGTGGAGTTGCCGCTGTGGGGAACGTAGACGCATTCGACGCCGGCGCGAACTCCTGACAGCCGGCGCGTGGTAGCGGCGGGCGCTGAGTGCAAGCGGCCATCGTAGGACAGCTCGGACACTGCGGCGCACAAATCCGGGTGCATCCGCCACGAGGTCGCCAGAAAGTACCCGAGGTGCGGGGGCAGTGTGTGCTGGCCGTGGGCAAGCCAGCCGAGGGCAGATTCATCCACCGGTTCCGGGTGCTTGCCTTGGGTGACTTGGGGTAGCTGCTGGGGGTCGCCGAGGAGGAGGAGCCTCTTTGTTGCCCGGCTCACGGCGAGGGTATTGGCCAGGGAGAACTGACCGGCTTCATCGATAACCAGGAGGTCCAGTGACCCGGCTGCAACGGTCCGCCCGGTCATGGTCCACGCGGTACCGCCAATCAGACAACCTCCAGAGGATCCAAGCAGCCGCTCAATGTCGTCCTTGCTTTGCTGGGCCCACGGGACGGGATCCCCGTGCTTCATTTCCTTGGCGATGAGCGCGGGGTCTGCCCCGGCTTTCACTGCAGCGTGGAGCATGTTCTCCACCACGGCGTGGGATTGCGCAACAACGCCCACCTTCCACCCCTGACCCACCAGCCCCGCGACAACATGCGAGCCTACGTGGGTCTTGCCGGTCCCGGGCGGCCCTTGCACGGCGAGGTACGACTGGTCGAGATCCCGGACGGCCGCCGTAATGGCGTCAATATAGCCGTCGTCGCCAGGTTCGACGGCGGGCAGTTCCGTGAGTGTCGCAAGCCTCGGCGGCACCCGGCGCAGCAGGTCCAAGGCTGGATCCTTCGGCCACCCTGGCAGGTTGGAACGCACTCTGACCGCGAGCTCGCTCAAGGCCTTTCTTTGCCCGTCCGTGTTGATGGGAGCATCGGGCGTCAGGGCCATGGGCAGCTGGGAGTATTCGGATGCTCCCTTGGGCAACCGCTCCGAAATGATCACGACATCAGCCCCCTCGAAGGCGCCCTCGAAGGCACCGTCGTCGGAATCCGCTGGGTTGAGGCCTTCATCCAGGGCGTCGAGATCGCCGGCTTGGATCACCTCCGTGCCGGACATTCCCGATCTGCCGAGGGTGCTTTCTTTCTTGCCGAGGAAGGCGTCCGGGAGTGGAGGCCCGTACATCCGGAAATACTTCTTGCCGGGCGCGAAGCCGGAGCCGTCGGCAGCGTGCCCGAAGAGCATCACCTTGCGTGCGGGATTGCTGCGTGGCGTTGGCTTGACCCAGTCCTGCAGCACTTCACCGCCTTCCACGATGAAGCAGTCCCTGGCGTCTTCCCATTCGGAGACGGGGCGGTCCAGGCGGTCGAAGTGTCCCCACCAGAATTGCTTGTCTTCCCGTCGATGAAAGCCGACAGCGGCCGCCACCATGGCCACCGCCCGATTTTCATCGCTGCGAAGTGCCTCCTCCGGCAATTGTGCAAGGTAGTCCAGGAGTGCTGTTTCCTCGGGCGCAGCCTGGTACTTGGCCGGTTCGGTCTCGGCCGGTAGTTCGGGATCTGAAACAGCGGGAACACCGGGTTCAATGGAGCGCTCCGCGGCGAGGCCCAAAAGCCAATTCCGCAGTTCGAGCGTGGAAAGGCAGTCGTATTCGTTGTAGTTGGAAATGCCCGCGAGAATTGTTTCCGCTTCATTCTCCCGGTTCGCGTCCCGGGCCGCGCAGTAGTTGGCGTAGGCAACCACGGAGGCTCCGGCGTCGGTCACGTCACCCGAGCGCAAGTGCTCGCCCATATACAGGGGTTCGAGTTTCTTGATGCTGTAGGAGTCTTCGGAGATGCGGATGCTGTGCCGCACGGTGTCGTAGAGGTCCACCAGCACCCCTTCGCGAAGGAGGTTGTCCACGGCGGCTTCGCCCACGGTGTGCATGACCGAGAGATTGCGCAGCGCGGTCTTCTCGTAGGCGGCGTAGTGGTAGATCCGCATGTCCGGATATTTCATTCGCCGTTCTTCCACGTAGTCAAGGAAGTCGATGAACGCTTGCCGTTCCTCAGCCCGGGAGTGCGCCCAGAACGGTTTGAATACAGGCTGTCTTCCCGATTCCGTGGGATTTTCAACCACGCCGAACAAGTACTCCAGACCCCAACGGCCGGTCACAGGGTCTTGCCACAGGGGATCTCCTTCGAAGTCGAAGAAGATGTCTCCGGCGTCGGGCCGGGGGAGCCGGGCTAGGGAATTGGACTCCAGGACGGAATAGCTGATGCTCTTGGCTGTGCCCTTCTTGTCGGTGTAGTTGACGGTGCCGGAGGGTGTGGCCGTTCCAATTTGGAGACGGGCCTGTTCCTGCAGGCGTCGCGTCGCGGAATCGGCGGCGTCGGGCATCCCCGCGAGGGCGTCGATGGTGAAGATGCCGCTGTCCATGAGCTTCTTGCGGCGGGTGATCCGCATTCCGGCCACCATCAGCAGGTCCCGGTGCAGTCGCACTTGTTCCTTGCAATAGTCGCAGCGGCCGCAGGCCGTCATCCCGGGCGCACCCCATTGGATGGGCTCAGGCTGCGATCGGTGGGCGTTCGTCAGAACTAGGAAACGGTCGCGGCGTTCTCGGAACACGGGCAGCACATCGGAGAGCCGGTGGTTGCTGTGCACGTAGTCGAAGCCGCCATGGCCGTCCGTTCCAGCAGCGTCCCGCTGAATGGTGGCCCCAAGGACAAGGGTCAGATCCGGGGCCGGAGTAATCCCCGCTTTGAGTAGTTGCTCGCCGTAGGCGGCCAGTTGCAGCAGGGCCGTGACCTTGGCATGGCGGGCGAGCTTGGTGTCGAAAACCGCATAGCTCCCGTCGGGTTGCTTGACGAGAAAATCCGAGCGCCCGTGAAACTGACCATCGAAGAACGCCGCCTGGAAAACCACCTCGGCGCCGGAGCGCAACGCCTCGATGGACTCCGCATGCTTGGTTTGCAGGGTGGCGCGGTCCATCGCTTTGGCGGGAACGACGTCGTACACTCCAGTGCCCGCATGCGGGTCCCACCACCCGAACTCCGCCACGAAACGGTCGAGCACCCGGTGTTCGTGAACATCACCCAGTACGGCGGTGCGCTCCAGCATTTCGTCGACGTCGAAGACGGGTTTCGATGAGCGGCCCAGCTTCTCGTCCAAGGTGCGCAACAACTGGTACTCGCAGGTGGAGGCGGTGACGAGGTCGCTGGCGGAAAACACCAGGTCCTGCCCATGCCCTGCATGTTCTGAATCGAGAAGAAACACCGTGCCCCCAGACCGTTGAGCTGATGAAGCCAAGCTATCAGTGGGGCCCGACAAGATAGCAGCCGCGCAGCTGGGGTCAGCCGCCGAAACGCAGCGTGATCACCAGGCCTAGCAGCGCAATCACGCCGGCAAGGAGCATCGCTGCCCGGGGATTGCCGAAATTGAGGGTCCACCCCAGACCGAAGCGACGCGGGACCAGCAGCGCGTGGTCTTCGCGGTTGATGTAGAAGAGGCCGCCTCGCCAGTACTTGTCGTCCTCCCGGTGGGTCAGGCCGGTGTCCTCTTCGCCTGCGTCCCGCTCGCGGTTGTTCCTGGCCAGGACCACGACGGTTACCGCGACGGCGGCCAGGATCGGGAGCACGATTACCAGCGGCGCCCACGCAGCGACAGTCCCGGACCACATCAGCAGTGATGATCCCAGCATCGCCAGGTCAATCATCGCGGCCAGTCCGAGCAATGCCTTGGCGCCCAATGACATGTACCGGCGGTGCCAGCGCGCTGAAGCTACCGGGTGCGCCGGGTCGATGTCGGGCCTGCTGCCGAAGAAGACGGCCGCCGCGATACCCACGAGAAGTGCGGTCACGCCGATCTGCAGGAACACCAGGGAGAAGGCGGTGCCGACCGTTTTGGCGGCCAATCGGTCGGGCATGCCCTTCGCACCGTAGTGCACCGCAAGTACCTCGGGCATTGACGGGTAGAGGATGACGCCGATCACCACGGTGGCGGCCGTGACGATCAATGCCGGCGCCAGCCAGAGCCAGGGAAACCGCGGCGGATCGGTTCGCAGCCCGGTGTCCACCGCGATGCCTTGATGCAGACCTTGGAACCAGCCCCCGGCAGCCTTGGCGGTCCGGATCTCGTGGTTGGCCAGGAAGAAGCAGCCGTACCAGAAACCGACGAGCAGCAGTACCGACAACGGCAGGAGCAACGTTTCGCCGGTCAGGCTGTACATGACAAGGCATACTCCGGCGGCGACGATCCCACTGAAGAGAACCCGCCATCGGTAGATACGGGTCTGCTTGACGATCGCCGGGTCCTCGGCATACTGCGCCGGTACCCGAACCCCGAAAGGCACGGTCGGGCTGTTGATCGAGGGCAGCATCAGGGCGATGGCGAGCACTAGTGCCACCAACGCGGAGCTCAGGGCGATTGCAAGGGTCATGGCATGTCTTCCGGCTGCGTAGTTCTGAATGAATCGAGTATTGATTGGCAGCTCTGGAGAACCTCGTCGGCCGGCAATCCCCTGGCGACGGCCTCGGCCAGGAGGGTCCGTGCCCTGGCGGTCCACTCCGCGGGGAACGGCGGATGCGCGACCACCGGGGTCACTACCGCGCCGGTTTTTCGATTGAGTCGGACCAGGCCCTGCTGGCGCAGGAGGTCATAGGCTTTGTTCACGGTGTGGAAGTTGATCCCGAAGTCCGCAGCGAGCGTCCTGGTGGCCGGCAACGAGCTGCCCTCGCTCAGCTCGCCCTCGGCGATCGCTTCCACGATTTGATCGCGAAGCTGCTGGTAGATCGGCACCTCGCTGGCCAGGTCGACGTTGAGGATCATCTCTCCCACCTCCTGTCTTTATTCTATAAGTTATAGAACAATCGGGGATAGGCGGCAACGTCAATCCCGCTACCCGGAAAGCAGGCTCCGAATGACCCGGTCTGACACGCAATCCTCCCAAGATGCCGCCTTCGAAGCGGCCTACCAAGCCGCCCGGAAGAGCCTTGGCGAAGGCGGCATTCCCATCGGGGCAGCGCTTGCCCGTGACGGTGTGGTGATCGCGAGCGGGCACAACGAGCGAGTCCAGAACGGCGATCCGATCGCGCACGGAGAAATGGCGGCCCTCCGTGCTGCCGGACGGCAGAGGAGCTACCGGGACACCACGCTGTACACGACCCTTGCACCGTGTGCCATGTGCACCGGCACCATCATCCAGTTCAAGATCCCGCGCGTGGTGGTGGGGGAGGCCCGCACATTCGAGGGTGAGTTCGAGCTTCTCCGGTCACGGGGCGTGGAGGTGGTGGTCCTGGACGACCAGCGGTGCGTGGACATGATGCGCACTTTCCAGGAGAAGAATCCGGAGCTGTGGGCCGAGGATATTGCGGAGTAGGCTGACAGCATCGGCGTCGGTGCCGGGGGGTCCGCGTCGATAACCAATCGATCAAGGAGGACTCATGAGTGTTGTGCGCGAATTCATGACCACCAATGTCCAGTGCGTGAAAGAAGGCCAGTCGCTTCGCGACGCGGCCATCATGATGCGCGATCTGGACGTCGGTTCCCTACCGATCTGCGGCAGCGATGGAAAGCTCAAAGGATTCATCACTGACCGCGACATTGTGGTCAAGTGCGTTGCCGATGGATGGGATGTTGACCGCAAGACCGCGGCAGATCTCGCCCAAGGGACGCCGATCTGGATCGATGCCGATGCCAGCATCGACGCCGCCATCGATCTGATGGAGAAGCACCAGGTCCGGCGCCTTCCGGTCATCACCGACCACAAATTGGTAGGCATCATCAGTCAGGGCGACATCGCCCGTAACTACACCGAGGAGCGCGTCGGTGAATTGGTAGAGCACATCTCCGCCAAATCCCCCATGGCGCAACTGGGCTGACTGCAACTTTCCACACCAAGCGTCACGGCCCTCCGGCCGTGGCGCTTGCGCGTTGATGGAGACCCGCAAACTAGAGGAACGCCTCCCGGCCGGTGCCTTCCCGAAGCACCAACTCCCCGTCCTCGATCGACACCAGCAGGCACTTTGCTTTTCCATGGAGTTTCTTGCTTGCGCTTAGCTTCCGGCTGGTGACCTCGACCCCCACCGTGGACCCCTTTGCCGGCAACTCCACGGAGATCTCCGCAGCCATGCCCAGCATCTCCCTGGTGGACACATCGCGCTCGTGGTGGGCCTCTTTGTGATTGACCGTGACTTCTACGTCATCCGAGTCGAAACCGTCCTGCAGGATGATGAGCAGTTCTTCCATGATGCGCCTCTTCCGTGAGTAGCATTCCTGACCGGCGGCCGTGCGAGTGGCAGCTCTTTCCACTACAGCACTCGCCGCCATCTTCAGCTAGGGCAAATCCGTAGGGCAAAATGGCATGGTGACCCAACTTCCCCCGCACCAGTCAGCAGAAGCCGCCATCCACGCCCTGATCGCCGAAGAGCTCGGCGTGAAGTCCTGGCAGGTCAAAGCCGCCGTTGACTTGCTTGACGCCGGATCCACCGTCCCCTTCATCGCCCGGTACCGCAAAGAGGTCACCGGGACGCTCGACGACACCCAGCTGCGCGAGCTCGAGGAGCGGCTGAGGTACCTGCGGGACCTGGAGGACCGCCGTCGAACGGTTCTTGAAGCGATAGCCGCCCAAGGCAAGCTGACTCCGGAACTGGAGGCCGCCGTCGTCGGGGCCGATACCAAATCCCGGCTGGAGGACATCTATCTGCCCTTCAAGTCAAAGCGACGCACCAAAGCGCAGATCGCGCGCGAGGCCGGCCTCGAACCGCTCGCCGACGCGCTTCTCGCGAACCCGCAGCTCGAGCCTGAGCGCGAGGCCGCCAAGTACCTGAACGCCGAGCATTCTATTGACGACGCCTCCGCTGCCCTCGCCGGCGCCCGCTCGATCCTGGTGGAGCGGGTTTCCCAGGATCCCGATCTGGCGGAAACCCTGCGGGAGCGGTTGTGGACACAGGGCCGGATGGTATCGCGGGTGAAGAAGGGCCAGGAAACCGAAGGACAGAAGTTCAAGGACTATTTCGAGTTCTCCCAGGTGCCTTCCGGCATGCCCGGCCACCGCGTGCTCGCGCTCTTGCGCGGTGAGAACGACGGCGTCCTTGAGCTGGATCTCGCCGAGGCAGAACCAGCCGACGACGACGCCCTGGCCGCCGCGCGAGGCCGGTACGAGAACGCTGTGGCCAAGTGCCTCGGGGTCGCCGAGCGTGGCCGTCCCGCCGATTCGTGGCTTGTGCAGACCGCGCAAATCGCGTGGCGCTCGCGGATCCTGGACCGGTTGAGCAACGACCTTCGCGGCCGGATGTTCGCACAGGCCGAGGACGAAGCCGTCCGTGTGTTCGCGGCCAACCTCCGCGATGTGCTCCTCGCGGCCCCGGCCGGAAACCGCGCCACGCTGGGCCTTGACCCGGGACTTCGCACGGGCGTGAAGGTGGCCGTGGTTGATGGCACCGGCAAGGTCGTGGCCACCGATACCGTGTATCCGCACGCTCCTGCCAAGAAGTGGGACGAGGCCTTGGTGACGCTGGAGCGCCTGGCACGGCAGCACGGCGTCGAGCTGGTGGCCATTGGCAATGGAACGGCCTCGCGCGAGACGGACAAGCTCGCCGTTCAGCTCATCAAGACGCTCGCCGCGTCCGGTGGCCCTACTCTGCAGAAACTCGTGGTGTCCGAGGCCGGCGCGTCGGTGTACTCGGCGTCCGCGCTCGCCGCTGCGGAACTCCCCGGCATGGACGTGTCCCTTCGCGGTGCTGTGTCCATCGCCCGGCGCCTGCAGGATCCGCTGGCGGAATTGGTGAAGATCGAGCCCAAGTCGATCGGGGTGGGGCAGTACCAGCACGATGTCACGGCGGCGAAGCTGGACCGTTCGCTGGATGCCGTCGTCGAGGACTGCGTGAACGCGGTGGGCGTGGACGTGAACACGGCGTCGCCCGCGCTCCTGGCCCGGGTGGCCGGCGTCGGGCCGCTCCTGAGTGAAAACATCGTGGCGTACCGCAACGAGAACGGCCCGTTCGCCAAGCGAGCCGACCTCAAGAAGGTGCCGCGGCTGGGCGCGAAGGCGTTTGAGCAGTGTGCGGGCTTCCTGCGGATCACCGGGGGAGCCGAACCCCTGGATGCGTCCAGTGTGCACCCCGAAGCGTACTCGGTGGCCCGGAAGATCGTGGCCGCTGCGCGTGGAGCTGCCGTCTCCTCGCTGGATCCGCAGGCGTTCGTGGATGGGACGTTCGGCCTGCCCACTGTCCGCGACATCATGTCCGAGCTCGAAAAGCCCGGCCGCGATCCCCGTCCCGCCTTCGCAGCGGCGACATTCTCCGAGGGCATCGAGAAGATTTCGGACCTCTTGCCCGGCATGATCCTGGAAGGCACTGTTACCAACGTGGCGGCATTCGGTGCTTTCGTGGATGTCGGAGTGCACCAGGACGGCTTGGTGCACGTGTCCGCGCTGGCGAACAAGTTCGTGTCCGATCCCCGCGAGATCGTGAAATCCGGACAAGTGGTGCGCGTGAAGGTTTTGGAGGCTGACCCGGAGCGGAAACGGATTTCCCTCACGCTAAGGCTCGACGACGAACCCGGCACCGCGGGCGGGTCCGGTTCGCGCGGCGGCGGCCGTGGGCGCGGCGAGCGTGGGGGCGGCGAGCGGCGCCCTGCGCCGCAGGTTGCGCCGGTTCGGAAGGCGGCTCCTGCGAAGACGGCTCCTCAGGCGCCGGTCAACACGGCTATGGCTGAAGCCCTCCGCAGGGCCGGGCTGGGAAAGTAGCTCAGGGTCGGCGCCTCCTAGAGCCGACGCTCCTGCATCTTTGGTGCCCGGATGGCGAACGCTCCTGCATCTTTGGTGGCCGGATGGCGAACGCTCCTGCATCTTTGGTGCCCGAATGGCGAACGCTCCTGCACAAGTGTCACTTCGGACTCTAAGGGTCAGTTCTTATGTGCAGGAGCGTGCGTCGGTAGTGCCTTAAAGGTGAGCGAGCGTCGAGCTCAGCTGCCGTTCGCGTCGCTGGGGACCCGCTACGGTGCCGGGACTAGGGTGCCTGGATTACGGCGCTGGGATCGGGAAGAACGCCCGTGGATCCTGCAACAAGGCGGGGTAGTCGAAGTCCGAGCGGTCGATGATTTTGGTGACCTCGAAGTTGCGGCCGAAACGGCCGTCTTCCAGGGTGATCGGCCGTCCGTGGATCTTGCCCATGGCGAACCTGGCGCCGCCCTCGATGGGGATGAGGACCGGCGTGTTGCCGGGGAGTGTCCTGAAGGCCTCGTCCTGGCGCTGGCGGTTGCGGGTGGGCTTCTTTTCGAGTCGCTTTGGTGCCTTCCGGGCGGTCTTGCCCGGGCGGCGGGACGTTTCGGAAGCGTACACGAATTGGTACCCGTCGCCGTCGCTGGTGGCGGCCTTGGCCTTGCCTGCGGCCGGCATGCCCACCTGCTCGATCTTTTCGGGGTCAACCTCGCCCACCGGGGCGCGGAGGACCCAGATGAAGTCGTCATAAGGGTCTTCGGGAATAAACTCGTGGCGAGGTTCCGGCCAGAGGTATTCCAAGTCCGTCGGAGTGTCGGGGAAGAGCTCGGCGTAGAAGCGAGGGTCCTTTTGGAGCAGCTTGGAGCGCTGGCTCAGGTGGAAATCGGGATCGCCCAGCCATGGCGGCATCGGAATCTTCGAGACGTAGTCCGGGTGTGCTGCCTGGGGTGCGAACTCGGTGATGCTGGCGCGGGTGTTGTCCGGGTTTCCGCGGGCGACCCATTCGTCCACCATGGCCAGGCCGTAGAGAGTGAGCGCGGGAACGTAACCCATCCACATGCGAATAGCGGGGTGGGAGGGCCGGCCGAACTCGGGAATCACCAGTGCGCGGAGGATCTGCAGTGCTTCGACACGCTGCTTGCCAAGCCTTGCGGTGTCCAAGACGGCAGCACTTTGCTTAAAATCGGGGAACGGGAGGAAGGTCTGCATCCTTTCAGTTTGAGGGCCGGAGGACGCAGAACCAAGTTGGCGCGGTGTGGACTTGCCTTGAGTCGTACTATCGGGGCCGTGATGAGCGCCGTTGGACGCCCGGCGGGTGGGGCCTTCCGCCCACGAGCCAGGCAATTCCGCCGGCAACGCTTCCCAGTATCAGGATTACGATCCATACCTCTTTGGAGAAGGTTCGCATGTCCCGTCCGTCGGTCCGGCTGAAGTCCACCAGGCTGTATGTCCAGATGCCGAGACAGGCAGTGAGGACCAGCACGGGGAGCCATGTGGCGAGGGAGCTGTCCATAGGATCAGTATGCGCCGGAGATGGGGAGCGTTGAGTATTCGACTTACTCTTGTCGGGTGGAAACTTTTGGCGAATCGACGACGACGGCGGCACCTCCGGTTGCCGAACTGCACCTGCACATCGAGGGGACGCTTCAGCCCGAGCTGATTTTCGCGCTCGCTGAGCGGAACGGGATTGAGCTTCCGTACGCGGATTTGGACGAGTTGCGTGCACGGTACGAGTTCACGGATCTGCAGTCATTCCTGGACCTGTACTACGCCAACATGGCTGTGTTGCGCACCGAACAGGATTTTGCGGACATGACCCGTGCGTATTTGGCACGCGCCGCGGCCGGTGGAGTGCGTCACGTTGAGATCATGATGGATCCGCAGGCGCACATCTCCCGAGGGGTGGCCCTGGAGACGTGCGTGAATGGTGTGGCGTCCGCACTCGCGACGTCGGTGGAGGAGTTCGGCGTCTCGACGCTCCTGATTGCCGCTTTCTTGAGGGACCTGTCCGAAGAGTCCGCGCTTGACGTCTTGGAGCAACTCCTTGCGATGAAGGCTCCGATTGCCGGGATCGGCCTGGATTCGGCCGAGGTGGGCAATCCGCCGTCGAAGTTTGAACGCCTGTACCGCCGCGCGGCTGAGGCTGGATTGCGACGGATCGCACACGCTGGCGAGGAGGGTCCGGCGTCGTATGTGTACGAGGCTTTGGACCTGCTTGGTGCCGAGAGGATCGATCACGGCATCCGTTGCATGGAGGATACCGCGCTGGTGGAGCGGTTGGTGGCCGAGCAGGTTCCGTTGACCGTGTGCCCACTGTCCAACGTTCGGCTGCGTGCTGTGGATACCTTGGCCGAGCACCCTTTGCCTGCGATGTTGGCCGCGGGATTGAACGTTAGCGTGAACTCGGATGACCCTGCGTACTTTGGCGGATACGTTGACGACAACTTCGAGCAGCTCGTTGCTGTGCACGGGTTGTCTGTGGGGGACCGGGCACGGCTGGCCGCGAACTCGGTGCGTTCATCGTTCGCGGACGATGGCCGGAAGGCCGAGCTGTTGGCTGAGGTGTCTGAGTGGGAGAAAGCTTCCGCCAACTGAGCGGCGGTTATCCGGCACCGGGACAGCCTTCGCCGTTTGCGTTGACGATGCAGTTGTCTGCATAGCGCTTGACCTGGGAACGCCAGACTTTGACGATCTGGCTGGGGCTTGCGATCTGTGCTTGGCCCGTGATGGGAGTCCAAGCGCCGTTGCCTATCCGGTACTCGCCGTTGTAAAACGTGGTGACCGACACCGGGAAGTCGCCCGTCGCTTGGTAGACGTGGCTAGTCCTCGTTTTCTCGCCCCAGCGGTCTTCCGGAAGATACCCGCCAGCGAATTTCTGGGGTCCGACCGCGGTTCCGTCACCATAGTTGAAGGTGAAGTCGGTGGGGGTTGCCCGCACGGTCAGTGCGGTACCCAGGACGGTTGCGGGTATTTCCTGGGTGGCGGCTTCCGCGAATACATTGGTCTCGGCACCAATGAGGGTGTGCGGTCTCGGCTGAATCCCGAGGGTAGCCGCCGCGATGGGCAGCTTTTGGAAATCTGCCAGCGAGACCCCGGGAAAAGGCTGGTTGTTGGCACCTTCTGGCTTTGGGTCGCAGCGCGGCGATTCGAGCGGGACGGCCCGTCCCGTCTTGCTGAAGACCATGTAGGTCTGGACCAGGGTCTGATCTTTGGCACAGAAATCCGGAACGCTGCAGAGGGGATCCGCGCCCAACGAACGGTCATTGAGACAAGCCTTACGGACTTCCTCATATTGATCGGGTAGGTCTTTGCTTTCAACAAACGGGGCTGTCACACCTGCGGAGTCTTGGTTCGGATTGACCACTTTGGAGCCCGCGGCGGCAGCGCAGGCGGCAGCGATTTCTGCCGCAGACGCATCCCAACCAACCCTGACTTGGTGTGGCGAACCTTGGCATTCAACGGCTTGAGCTGAAGGAACCTGCAGAATGGTTGAAGCCAAAAGGCCCGCGGCTAGTGCTAGGACTAGAGTCACAGACCGAGGCACGGAAGAACGGGGCCGACTGGATGAGCGGGTCATGCTGCTCCGCTTGGTTTGCCAATGTCGCCAAGTTCCCAGCCGCTGTCTCGAGGAACCACTAGGAACAGGCTCGCCTTGGCGTCGCCTCCACCGCTAGTTGAAAGGACCGAGCCGTCAGAGTTCATGAATTTGGCGACCTCTTGCTGCATGGTAATCGCACCCGAAAGTTGACCATATTGGTTCGCAACCATGGCTGAATCGGCCGAAATGAACTTCATCCGGGCGCCGACTATCCATTTGCCGCCTGCATACGCATCTGCCACGACAAACTGCACATTCTTACAAGTCGTGCACCCGCCCCCCGTCACCTCAAACAGCGGCCCCGTGTCGCCCGTTTCGTATGCGTACGAGAGCAGCCCCACCCAATGCTTCATGAAAGCCTGGAGGCCTTCTTTGGTGTGTGCTTTGGCTTCCGCCGGCATCACTGGCAGGGGAACGTTCTGGGCTTTGCCCTTGTGGTCCGCTGGTTTGTAACTTGGGGTGGGGGAGACAGTGGGTCCGGGAGGAGAGCTCGTTGGCGGCGAAGGGGCCTGGGATCCAATGCATCCGACCAATGTCAACGCGAGGAAAACGATCGATGCGAGCGGCGCAAAAACCCGCCGCAAACGGTTTTCGTCGCGGCTTGCTCGGCGCGAGGGGGCCGAAATGGGATAGGTCATGGTCTCTACTTCCCCCGATAGATTGCCAGAACTGGTTCCAAGGGTAACGAAGCCAGCACTGCGCCGTCTTGTCTCATCGGGCGTATGTGGATAACTCCGGTTCGAGGCACATCACGCCCGGGGGAGGCACAGTTCGAGGTCCGTGCCCAGACCTCTTACTACTCATCAGTAATTGAGACTCCTCAATCACTTTCCATCGTTTGGACGTAATAGTGGGTCACGACACACGGTGTTAACCAAGAACAGTCGCCAGAATTTACAGAACATTGGCAGACTGCTGGAGGAATGTTCGCCGTTGAAGGAGATCCATTGGCAGCCAAATCCGCCGTCGAAAAGAGCAGTGTCCGCCTCAAGACCGTCCTTGACGTCTTGGCTGAAGGAACTTGGTCAGAGAAGTCGTTGAATGCCGGCGAGATCCTGGCTGAAGCGATTGTCCGCGTCCCGCTGGACGAGCGAGAGAGTGAGCTTCTCAGCGGAGGCATTCCGCGCGGCCACAAGAGCCTGACCACGGAGACCGCGAAGCTGGTCAAAGCCGGCTGGTTGGTCAAGGGGCGCTCGGGCTGGACCATCACCGACGACGGCCTTCGCGCCACCGTCGCTTTCGCTAAGCCGGACGAGTTCGCCGTCGCCCTGGCCGAGGGCACCCCTGTTCCGGCAGATACCCCTCTTCCGACCGCGCCGCCCAAGAAGGCTCCCGCGCGGAAAACGGCAACCAGGAAGGCGCCCGCTGCGAAAGCGGCCCCCAAGAAGGCTGCCGCACCCAAAGCGACTGCCTCCGTCGAGAAGCTCGAGCAGCCGTCCGCCGTCGCGATCGCCGGTGATTTCAACACGGTTCTCGGCGCCCCCGAGGATTGGGCCCCACAGTACGACGAGGTCCAGATGAAGTTCAACGCCCGACGCAAAGTCTGGACTCTCGCCGCCACGCTGCCGGCCGGTTTCTACACCTACAAGATCGCACTGAACCGCTCGTGGGACGAGAACTACGGCGCGTTCGGCGTGCGTGATGGTGCCAACCACGAGCTAAACCACGACGGCGGCAAGGTCACCTTCACGTACGACCACGCCACGCGCGACATCGTCATCGGCTAGCTGTAACTCGCGCGTTTCCTCCAAGTCCACCTTCGGTCTTGGAGGAAACGTGGAGCTTGTAGCCGAACAAAGCGCCCCGCCTCCGAGGTTAGGGTTGGTCAGAGAACCCATCAAGGAGCTAACGATGACTGATGCCACCTTCCGACACAACGTTGACCGCGAGCGTTTTGAAGTGCTGGCTGACGGCGGCGTGATTGGCAAGGCCGCGTACAAGACGTACGACGACGGCGGGTCCCCGCAGCGGATCTTCTACCACACCGTGATCAACGAGGAGTACGGCGGACAAGGTCTTGCCGGCAAGCTCGCCGAGGTAGCTCTGAGTGAAACGGTGAGTGTAGGACTGCGGATTGTGCCGGTGTGCCCTTTCATTCAGGCGTTTCTCACCAAGCACCCGGAATACGCGGCGAACACGACGTCCCCGACACCCGCGCACCTGGATTACCTCAACGCGGCTCTCGCTCCGGCCGCCAAGGCCTGACGGACCGCCGGTTCCCGGCAGGCCGCCCGGGCGCGCCGCCGTCGACCCTTAGGAGTACATCAGCGAGCCCGGAGTGGTGAGGACCTCACCTGTCTCAAGCCACGTCTTCAGGCCGGAGAGGATCATCGGCCAACCGCCGTAGATCTGGTCGTTGCCGCCTTCCCGCAGCTCGCTGTGGGTGACGGTGAGGTGGCAGGAATCGCCCACGGGTTCGATCTCCCAGGTGACGCGTGAGGTGCCCTCGGCCTTGACGTCCTCGCCCCAGAGCGCGCGCATGGTCTGGACAAGCCTGCGCGGGGGATCGACCTCCACGTTTTCGCCTTCGCCGAGGACCATTCCGTTGGCTTTGGGGTTGTGCATTTCGTAGTGACCGCCGGGTGTCCAGTCCGCGACGTGGGTGTTGCCGAACTGGTATTTGCTGCGGATGTCGCTGTCCGTGATGGCTTCCCACAGCCGCTCCGGGGTGGTCTTGATGTAGATTTCGAAGATTTTTTCCACGGGATTTTCCAATCTGGTTTTGAGGTCGCTCAATGCAGCGGCCCATGGTTCTGCATATTTGCTCACCCAGCGGTCGTGGACGAGCCTGATGGGTACCGGATTCAGGAAGTGGAGCTTCTCGCGACCACGACGGCGGGTCACAACCAGTCCGGCGTCCTCAAGGATCTTGAGGTGCTTCATGATCCCGAAGCGGGTCATGTCGAACCGAGCTTCAAGAGCGCTCAGGGTCTGGCCGTCCTCGCGGAAGAGCTCGTCGAGCAGGTCCCTGCGGGTGGGGTCGGAGAGTGCCTTGAAGACGGCGTCCATGGCTCCAGAATAGGTGACCATTTAGTCACATGTCAACGGTTTTGAGGTCACCCTGTGGGTGACAGGTAATAGCCGTCCCTGCCTCGTTCACCCGTGTCTTTCTACGATGGGAATGAAGTCAACACGAACGAGGAGAACACCATGACCGAACAATCCCGCGCCCAGCAGCTCGTCGGGGACATCTCGCCCAAATTGGCCTCCCTTACAGACGACGTCCTCTTCGCCGACGTCTGGGAACGGCCCGAGTTGGCCAAGCGCGATCGGAGCCTCGTCACCGTTGCCTGCCTGGTCACGAGCGGCAGCACCGAACAGCTGGTGGGGCACTTGCGCTTGGCGAAGGCGAACGGGCTAAGCGAGGCCGAACTCAGCGAGGCGATCACGCATCTGGCCTTCTACGCGGGCTGGCCAAAGGCCATGTCCGCGATGGCGGTCGCCAAGCAGGTTTTTGCCGAGTAGCGGCGCCATCCCTGGCGCGCGTCAGCCATCGACGACGGCGTGCCTCCCGCCGCGGGCGACCCCATCTTCGCGATGGGCTCATGTCCGCGAGGGTTGTATCTGATGCGGGCGGTGATTGCTTTGCGAATGTGGGGCCGGAACATCCTGGTCGTGTGGCTGACGTCGATGAGTCGACTCGCTCTACTTTACTGGCCGGTAACTAAACCGTAGACTCGCCCCCAAGCCGTCCGCTGGATTCGATCCGCAGGGCGGTTCCGTTCGGATCAGACTTTTCCTGCCGATTACGGCGTCGGGCTGGAGGCGGCCCGGGGCCGGCAACCTGTCCATCGCAGCATTTGCCGCGGGCAGGAAAAAGGATGACCAATGAAACTATTCCGTGTACCAGCCCTGTTGGCCGAACGGCGCCGGCTTTTTGGCAAACGGGCGCTCGGCGCATCGCTGGTCCTCGGCGTCGTTTTGTCCGGGTTGACTGCCGGGCCTGTTCAGGCGGTCCTTCCCGCCGGGGATGCGTGGGTGGTGAGTGTCGGGGACTCCTATATTTCGGGGGAGGCTGGCCGCTGGGCAGGCAACTCGAGTGACGCGGCGCAGACTGACGCATTGGGGGCCGCCGCCTACCTGGACGCCGGTAATAAAGAGAGAACTGCCGGCTGCCATCGCTCATCTTCGGCGGCGATCAGGATCGGACAGGCGAACGCACTCAACCTGGCCTGCGCAGCGGCCAAGGCCGCGACGGCGTGGAACGCCTTCGGACAGTTCAAGCCCGGACTAGATTTTTACGACGACGGCGCCGGAAATATCGGACAGGCCCTGGCCTTGCAGACCTTCGCTTCGGGTAACCGAGTGAAATGGTGGCTGTATCCATCGGCGGGAACGATCTCGGTTTCCCGGGAATCATCGCAAACTGCGTCTCCATGTTCTTGACCAGCTCTTCGTGGGCTCCGAGTCACTGCAAGGACTCCGCCGCGGTGGCCAGCAACTTCTCTGCGAGCAACCGGGCAGCCGTGGCGTCGCGGATCGGCACCGCGCTGGCCAATGTGGCCAAGGCCATGTCCAATGCCGGCTACGCGGCAGGCGACTACGGCCTGGTGGTTCAGAACTATGTTTCACCGCTGCCCCGTAGCACGAATATTTCCTACCCGGAGGGCGGATTCAGCCGTCAAAGTACATACGGCTGCGGATTCTGGAACGCCGACCTTGACTGGGCCGCCGGGACTGCCCACCCTGCCATCAACTCCACTATTGCCTCCGGCATCGCCGCGTCACAAGTGGCCAATGTGCAAACGGTTGATGTGTCCACCCTGTTCAGCGGCCACGAACTGTGCGCCTCCACTACGGAGAAGCTCAACAACACGCCGTTGGCCAATTGGCGGAGCCCGGGTGCGGTCGATGTCAGTGAGTGGATCAGCGAAGTCCGGACGGCAAGCGCCGCATTCAGCGACTACTACGTCCAGGAATCGCTGCACCCCAACTACTGGGGTCAGCTGGCGCTGCGGAGTTGCCTCCGGCAAATCTACAACGACGGCGATGTCCGCTCGGGGATCTGCACCGCCGGGACCGGGCTGACGGCTGCAGGCGAACCCGTGGTCACCATCAGTTGATATGTAGTGCTCGTTTGTGAAGGGCGCGGTGAAGCGGTCCCCGGCTAGCTTGTCTGGGACCGCTTCCTTTTGTGTTTCCGGTGCTGCTAGACATCCGGGTCCACGTCGTCATTTACTCTGCCGGAATCGTGGAGCAGATTGTGGTTGTTTCAGGGCCCGCCTGTGGGTTCCATCTTGGCAATCCCAAATGGATGGTGAATTTCTCTCAAAAAGTCAAACTTGGAGTGGCCCGCATCCTTGTAGCAACAATATGACAGTATTGGTCATATTGTTCTTCCGGGCGCAAAGTTTAGACACGGAAGCCCCGCGCCGACCTCCCGGGAGGGTGGACGCGGGGCTTCAATGACTCCAAATAGTGGAGCGGCTCTTGCCTTTGGGGATCAGATTAGCCCAAGCGTGCGGGCAACGTAGGTGATGAGAGTGGTTGCCCACCCCATAACAACGGGTCCAAATATGGTGATCAACTGTGAAATGATGGCTTCGATCCTAATCAGCTCCTTGTTGTTTCAAAACAGCAGGAAAATGGCCTGCCTGTTGGTTGGTGACATAAATGTAACTTAAAAAGTAGTTAACTAACAACAGTTGTCGCATCTATTTACAGAGTGGTTAATTTTTTAGTGCAACATTTGTCGTTCGATGAGTTGGTGACTACATCCCCCGGGGCGAAGAACCCCACCATGGATAAACCCTGTTACGAAGGTCGGACATCGTTAGCCCTCGCACTCAACGTCGACCGAGCCCCGGCAATCCCTAGGTGTTGAGGTCCCAATGAGCCCGGATCGCCTTAGCGACCGGATCGGTGGTGACATCGACCCGGAAAGCAACGGGAGCCGTGCCGGGCTCTTCGATGACCGCATCCCGGTACACGCGGCCGCACGATGGACATAGGGTGTAGAGGTCCTCGTCTTTGGGCCATAAGGCGAGCCCGGCGGGGACGGACGTGTCCCGTCCGAGGTAAACGGGGATGCCTTTTGAGTCGGCCTGAATCAGTCCGTCCTTGCTGACAGTGTTGCTGCAGATGCACGTGATGGTAGTGACATCATGATCGATGACATCGGCGAATTCAGTGTCCATGATGGGCTCCCCGGCGGTGGAAGAGACGTCCTGTGTGTAGCTTATGCCTGCTAATCCCCGGATGAGGTGTGGCTTCCGTGGAAAAATGGGCTCACGCACAACGCACAGCTAGGGGACTCGATGAAATCCAACGAACTGCTGCTGGATGCCTTTGGCCGGATCCGTGACATCGTCGCGGCTACCCTTGCAGGGCTCGACGGCGAGTCCTTGGTCCGTCGGCCTTCAGGCACCGGAAACTCGATCGCGTGGTTGATCTGGCATCTTAGCCGGGTGGAGGACGTACAGCTCGCCTCCGCTGCCGGCCTGGAACAGGTCTGGACCTCGCAGGGATTTGCCAAACTTTTCAACCTGCCGCTTCCCGAACGGGACACAGGCTACGGCCACACGAGCGAGAAAGTTGACACGGTGGAGGCGCCGCCGGAGCTGCTGCTCGAATATTATGACGCCGTTCACCGGCAGACGGCCGGGTTCCTGAAAACGCTCGGTGACACTGACCTGGATAGCATCGTCGACACCCGCTGGGATCCGCCCGTGACTTTAGGTGTGCGGATTATCAGCACCATCGCCGATTGCCTCCAGCATGTGGGGCAGGCAGCGTACGTCAAGGGCCTGGGGGCAAGTGCCTAACCGCCGGCACTCGCAGATTCGTTAACTAAGTCCAGTAGGGATCACTCAAGGCTGCGCGGTTTTGCGTCCGTAGGCTTCGTTGTGAGCCGAAGAAGGCTCGCTGCCATTGCTTCCGGGAATCAATGGCAGTACCAAACCCGGCAGTACCAAACCCGGCAGGGCCTCAACCATGCCAAGGACGCTCATTATGAAAGCCGCAAAACTTCTGGCCGTCGCTTGCCTTATGTTTGCTTGGATAGCCACACCGTTCTCCGCCGCGCATGCTCAACCCATGGGGTCTCCGGATCCGGCAGCAGCCTTGGGCAGTGACATTTCGTGGCCTCAATGCGGAGGTGGGCTACCTTCGGGCCAGGCGTTCGGGATCGTCGGCGTGAACGGGGGGAGGCCGGAAACGGCGAACCCCTGTTTCGCCGAGCAGCTGGGCTGGGCCAGCGGCTCGGTGGGCGGGACCAGCCAGTCGCCAGTCGCCTTGTACGTCAACACCGCCAATCCCGCAGGGGCCGGGTGGTGGCCGGCGTCCGATGCGGATGTGGGCATGAGCCGTCCAAACCCGTATGGGAGCTGCGACGGGACGGCTTCGGCGGCGTGCGCCTACCTCTACGGTTACGGCATCGCGTTCGACGACGTCAATCATTACGGCGTACCCGACCCCGCCAAGCACATGTGGTGGCTGGACGTGGAGACCGGGAACGCGTGGTCCTGGGACACCGTGGCCAACGCCGCCGATATTGAAGGCATGGCCGCCTACCTGCAAAGCATTGGAGCGGCGGTGGGCATCTATTCAACCTCGTACCAGTTCGGAGTAATCGCCGGGCAGCTTCATCCCGACAGCAATCTGAACGGGCTCAAGAGCTGGCTTGCAGGAGCAACGTCTACGGAGTCGGCAATGGAACTCTGCTCGGCCCCGCCCCTGACGGCCGGCGGCGTGGTTGCACTCACCCAATTCACCACTGACTTGGATTACAACTACTCCTGCATTCCGCCGGCACCGCCACCACCCCCGGCACCTGCGCCGGCTGCTGTTCCGGCGAAGCCCCCGATCCCGACGCTGACTACCGACGCCAGCGGTAAGCGGAAGCCGCTGCTGTCGATAGCGCAGAGCTGAGGCTTGCCCGCGGACGTTCGTGTCGCGTTTCGTGACCCGAGGCAACCATGGACCAGACTTAGGGGCGTGAGCAACAAACCCCGCCCTGGCCTAGCGATCGCTGCACTCAGCCTGGGGACAGCGCTGAATCCGCTGAACTCGTCCATGATTGCGGTGGCCCTGGTGGTGCTGCGCGAGGACTTCGCGCTTGACGTCGCTACGGTCACCTGGGTGATCACGTCCTTCTATCTTGCCTCGGCCGCGGGCCAGCCGCTGATGGGCAGGCTCGCGGATCGTTTCGGTCCCCGGCGGTTGTTCACTTTCGGTATGGCGGTGGTGGCTATTTCCTGTGCGTTGGCGCCGTTCTCGCCGAACTTCGCCCTAGTCTGCGTGGCCCGGGCGCTCATGGCGGTGGGGACCGCGACGGCGTACCCGTGCGCCGTCGTCATGGTCTCGACGCTCAGCCGGCAGGCGAACCTCAGCTCCACCCGGCCCCTGGGGCGAATCCAGATGGCGAACACCTCGGCAGCCGCGGTGGGACCCGTCGTCGGGGGTCTCCTAGTGAGCCTGGTCGGCTGGCAGGCGCTGTTCGCGATCAACGTGCCGATCTCCCTCCTCGCTTTGGTGGTGGTCCGGCGGGTGGCGCCGGCCGACGTCGCACGCGAAAGCGGCAGGCTCTCGGTCCTCCTGCGCGATTCCGACATTCCGGGCATCCTGGCTTTCATCGCCTCGCTGACGCTGGCCATGATGGCGCTGCTTAACGTGATGCCGTCCTACCGCTGGTGGTTCCTGACCGTCGCGGTGGTCCTGGCTGGGCTATTTGCTTTGCGCGAGTTGCGGTTCAGCCCGCCGTTCCTGGACCTGCGGCTGCTCGGCCGGAACCGGCCGCTCCTGCTCTTGTACCTGGGTTTCGCCGTGTTCAGCGCTGTCTATTATTTTTCGTTCTTTGGGCTTCCGCAGTTGCTGCAGCAGGCGGCAAAGTACGACGCCGGCGTGGTCGGCCTGCTCATGCTTCCCCTTGCTGCCATGTCGGTCTTCATGACTCCGGTGACGGTGCGATTCATGGAACGGTTCGGCGTGCGGTCCGTGATGATCGTGGGAGTCTTGCTTTTGGCGCTTGCTTCCGGGGCGTTGGGGCTGCTGACGCTGTCTTTCTGGCCTCCGCTGGTGCTGGTGCTTACGGCGCTGATGGGCGTTCCGTACGGCGTGGTCAGTACCGCGTCCAACCAAGGCCTGTACGTGTCCGCGCGGCCGGAGGACAGGGGAGTGGCCGCCGGGATCTTCCAGACATGCCGCTACCTCGGGGCCATTACGGCGACAGTGCTGATCGGTGTGCTCTATGGGCCCGGGGTGAACCAAGCAAACTGGGGGCTCATGGTGCTGGTGATGTTGGGGCTGAGTGCGGTGGTGTTCGTGCTTGCGGCAATGTGGCGGAGGCCGGGGGCCGTGGGTTAGCAAATCATATTGACACCCCCATGGGGCGGGAATAATCTCGGCCTTACGAGGTTCGTGGTCTCGGTCTGAGTGTTTTCGGCGCTGCCTCTGGGGGAGCTCCGCTAGTCGAATGAACTAGCGAGGAGAGTCCTCAATGTCTTGGGAAATGTCCGGAAAATATGTTGCCAATTGCAGTTGCGCGTTGATCTGTCCGTGCCCGGTGGACGGCAGGCCTAACAGTACGAACGGCGAGTGCCGCGGTGTCGCCGTGTTCCATGTTGCGGATGGGAAGCTCGATGACACCGACCTTTCGGGTGTCGACTTCGCCTTCGTCAATTTCTTCCCGTCAAACCTCACAGCGGGCGGTTGGAAGATCGGCGTCGTGGTCGATGAAGGCGCTTCGGAAGGGCAAGCGACCGCCCTCGAAAGCATCCTCCACGGCGAGGTCGGCGGACCGTTCGGGGATCTAGCTGCCCTATATGGCGAATGGTTGGGCGTTCAGAGGGCAAACGTCACGTTCTCGGATGGCGATAACCCGTCCGGCGCGGTGGGAGACAGCGTGAACTACACGCTGGAAACGCTGCCCGGACCGGGTGGCGGCGTCACCACCGTCAAGAACGCGATGTACGCCTTCGCTGCCGACTACATGATCGGCAAGGCGCCAGGGCACTCGGATCTCTTCGGCCTGGACTTCGACGGGATCTATGGCGAGAGCGGGGAATTCAGTTACGCAAGCGAGATGGCCGAAGGCGCCCCCAAGGGAAGGGCATGACGGCCGGGCACGTGCCGCGCAGAAGGTTAATCCCGGGAACTGTGGCGAGCGGTGCGCCGCGCGCCACAGTCTTCAACGTGGATCTGCGCGAGGCCGCTCTGGTCGCGGTTCTCCTTGTCCTCGCGGCCGTGAGCTGGATCGTTTCTGCCGTGCAAACCTCCGGGATGGACATGGGGCGGTGGACAGATCCGGGACCCCTGGGCTTCTTCCTTACTACTTGGGTTGTGATGCTGGCGGCGATGATGTTTCCGTCGGTGGCGCCCATGGTGGTCGCTTACGCCCGGATCACCCACCACCGCCGCGAAACCGGACGCTACGCTCCGTCAGGGTCTACGGCCGTGTTCGTTGCCGGTTACCTGATCTCGTGGACAATTTTCGGTCTCGCCGCCTACGCGTTCTACACAGCGGTGGCGGCGCTGGTCCCTGGCTTGTTTTCCTCTGATCCTGGCGGGCGCTATCTGGCTGCGGGAGTGATCTTTGCCGCGGCGGTCTACCAGCTCACGCCGGCCAAGAACGTTTCCCTGATGAAATGCCGGACCCCCATGGACTTCATCCTGCACCGCATCCGCTACGGGCCCATTGGTGCGCTGCGCCTTGGAGTGGAGCACGGCGCATGGTGCGTTGCCTGCTGTTGGGCGTTGATGGTGGCACTCTTCGCGCTCGGCGTGATGAGCGTCGGATGGATGGCTGTGGTCGGGGCGTTCATTGCGCTCGAGAAGATGCTCCCGTGGAAACGGTTCGCTAACCGCTCAGTCGCCGTGGCGCTGGGCCTAATAGCGGTGTTTGTCGCCTTTGTGCCGGTGATGGGGCCCGGGCTCGGGATGTAGGTTCAGGGAAAAATTGGATGGTCTCATTCATTAAGGAGTCGGAAATGGCAAATGGCACTGGACTGATCGAGCGTTTTTACAAAGAGATCATTGAGGGTGGAAATCTCGATCTCATTGATGAGCTGGCGATGGACGACCTCATCGATCACGAGCAGGCTCTTCCGGGGCAACCGCCAGGCAAGGACGGCGTCCGGTTCTTCGTCACCGCCGTCCGGGAGGCGTTCCCGGACATCAAGGTCAAGACGATCGAGCCATGGCTGGCCGACGGAAACCTGGAGGCGTGCTACGTGATTCTGACGGGCACGCACCGCGGGGAGATGGCGGGCGTTCCCGCATCGGGCAACAGCGTCGAATTCGACAACTGGATAAGCGGGTTATCGGTTTGGGGCGTATTCCCTGGCTTGGGGAACTGTGCTTCTGTCCGGAGCTTCTGTCGCGGAGCCTCCCGCGGTCAGGGCGTCTTGCCGGCTCGCTCCTGGGCGAAGTGGGGGTTCTTGCCAACGACGTAGCTTGCCATGGGTGCGCTGGCGGCTCCGGCGTGGCGGGACAGAGTCTGCTTGCTGTATCCGAGCATGCGGGCGAGTGAGGTGGCGTCGATTTCTTTGACCAGGCATTGCAGGGTGGCGTTGCGGATGCCCTGGATGTTGATGCCCATCCTGCGAAGTTTTAGGAGGTGGGTGTTGGGGGATCGGGGAGATCCTGCGCGGACGCCCGGGAAGAGCCAGCGGCTGTCGCGGTTGACTGTCTGCTGGCCGCCGCGGTTTTGGATGTGGGCCCAGAACATGGGTGCCAGCAGCTCGGGGATGGGCGCTGGGTACCGGCCGAGGTTGAGGAACATGCCCTTGCCGGTCACTTCGACGTCGTCGATGGTGAGCATGGCGATTCTGCCGATGGGGATGCCATAGAGCAGGAAGATCAGGCCTGCGATGCGGATCGAGACGGCGACGTTGTCGGCCTCGATGAGCTTGCGGACGAGGTCCAGGCGTTCCTGTTGGCTGAGGACAGGTGTCGTTTTGGCCAGCCGCGCAGCGACCTGGATGTCCTTCCCTGGCGTTTCCCGCTTGAGGTATTGGATGAAGTTCCTGATATGTCGACGGGTCGAGGTGCCCTCGGAGAGGTATTCGTCGAGATGGATCTGGCGGATGGAAGATGCTGTCCTGCCGTGCTCGTCGTGGAGCCAGCGGAGGAATTTTCCTGCTTCGGTGATCTCCTGTTTCGCCGAGCGCACGGCGTAGTTCATGTTCTTCGTCGCGGACGATTCTGTCCGAAGCCTTTTGAGGTGGTGCCAGCGGGCGAAACGCTCGATGGGTGCGTGGATTTCCGGTGTAGTGGAGAGTTGGTTGAGGCGTTCGTCGAGCCATTGTTCGAACATGGCCAGCTGGCGGTCTTCCTGGGCGGGCAGGATGCGGTTGTGGGTGAGGATTGCCCGGAGGTGCTCGACTGCCGGCGTCTTCGGAAGCTCGTTGAAAGCCTGGTGGGAGAGTTCGATCTCTCGGTCACCGATTCGTTTGAGCAGCGATGCGGATCGGCCACCGTTGCTGCGCAGCCAGGTGTAGATGCTCTCGGGTCGGGTGGATTCGGTCAATATCTTAATCAGGCGTTTTAGCCGCAGGTCGGGCGGGTCATTTGGCCTGAGGAGCTCTGTCAGATCGGTGGTGAGTACGCAGGTGATGCAGTGACCGCCGCGGAAGCGCTCGGCCTCGCGGCCGCAGTTGTCACAGGTGAGGTTTGTCGTGATGCCGGCGCACTCGCGGCAGGTGTCCTCGCCTGTATCGGTCCGGCCTGGGAGCATTCTGTCGGCGCCGCAGAGCGGGCATCGGCCGTATCGGTGGGTTGCGTTCGTGAAGCAGATGCCGCAGATGCGTCCGTCTGGCCAGCGGACCCGGATTTTTCCGGTGGTTTTCCCGCAGCGGTCGCAGCCCTCGCTCGTCCTGTTTGAGCGGGGACGGCCGCGCGGCTTGAACTCACTGCTCATGGGGGCGGGTAATGCGCGCCCGGACCGGCCGGTAGGCGGCCAGCAGGGGGACATCCGTGCCGTCGCCGACCGCGGTGCGACGGCGCTGCGTGCGGGCGTCCGTTGCGGTGTAGGTGAGGATTTCGTTGGCTTCGACCTTGAAAATGTCGCAGAGCGCTGCCAGGACCTGGAACGAGATCCGGTCCGGGTTCTGGCCGACGAGCCGGTAGATCTGCGACTCGGAGAGCGTGATGCCGCGCTCCCGAAGCGGAGCAACAAGATCACGGCTGTTACGCATTCCGGCGCGTGCCATCAGCTCCTTGACGCGAAACTGGTAGTCGATCTGACGGTTCATCGTGGTGTCTTTCCGGGAGGCGTTTTGGGTTTGGTCAGCACCCTGCTGTTGCTGGCCAGCAGGGTGTTGTTGAGAACGCGTTCGAGTTCGCGCGCGGCATAGTCGGGGGAGGGCAGGGTGTAGATCGTGGTGGTCGATGTGTGTTCGTGGCCAACCTGCATTGAGATGAACTTGGTGTCATAGCCGTGCTCGGTCTGCATGTGCGTGACGTAGGACCGGCGCAGGGAGTGAAGATCGAGCCCCGGCGGGAAGCCGAGTTCGTCAAGGAACCCGCGCATCCGAGCCCGGAGGTTCTTTTCCGGAACCAGGCCTCCACGGTCAGTCGGGAAGAGGTCGCCGACAGGCTGCCCATACCGGGGAAGGCCGCGTCTGACCCAGTCATCAACCGCCTCGGCCGCCCAGTCCACAAGGGTCAGGACGGACCGTTGCTTCTTGGGGGAGCCCTTCTGCGGCTTCCCGAAGCGGACGCGCAGAATGCCGTAGTCACCAAAGTACGGGGCCTTAACATTGCGGGAAAAATCCACGAGGCTGAGGTGACGAACCTCGTCGCGCCGAAGGCCCCAGCCGTAGGCGGTCTTGAAGGCGACAGCGTCACGCCACGCGGCAAGAGCGCCCTTGCGCCCCGAGTTAATAATCCGTTCGACTTCCAGGTCGGCCAGGTCGAAGAATGCCTGCAGCTCCTCGGGAGTGAAGGCACGCTTTTCCGGACCCATATCGGCATCCTGGACGTGTCGGGCCTTGTTGAACTCGGTGATCACCTGGGAAAAGGTTGTCCCGAAGAGCCGCCCGCAGTTCTCGTTCCACGGGTATTCAGGGTTGGTTGCATACTCGCAAAACAGCTTGATGTCCGTCTGGTAGGCCCGGACGGTGGAAAGGGCAAGGTTCTCAACACCGCGAAGATGAGCGAACAGCTCGTCCGCGTCGACCGGGCCCCATTCCCAGGGATACTTGCCCGAGAAGTCCGCCAGGCGCATCACAGAGGCGACCCGGCGCTTGGTCGTCTGCAGGGTGAAGTTCTGCGCCAAGTGGGATCTCTTCCACCCGGTGAGCACTTCGCTCAGGAACCCGTCACGGTCCGGCTCCCGATTCGGCAGAGGCAAGAACGCGAGACCGCCGAACTTATCACCCAAGAAGCCTCCTATGTCGACTGCAAGTTTTGCAGTCGAGATGCAAAAAATGCAAACCCAAGGCCCAAAACGCCTGGTAAGTCGCCGATTATGCAGCCGTTCAGCGCAGGGCGCACCGGTTCGCCCGAGCAGATCCCTGCCACGGCGAAGCGAGTAAACGGGCTGGTCAGAGCGGATTCCTACGCCTGCGCGGCCGTTATCAAGAGTGGACATATTCGCAGAAAATGCGGACAACCTTTTTACAGCACTGACATAATCCGCGTTGAGGACGGCAAAGTGGCTGAGCATTGGGGAACCACGAACAACCTGAGCCTCATGCAGCAGATCGGCGCCGTACCCCAATAGCGTCTCCCGCCCGCGCTCCTAGCAGCGGGCGGGAGGCATCCAGGTGAGCCGGGAAGTCTGGTCGGCAGGTCGATAGGTCTGTCATGGAACCGGAGATCCCCGTGAAAATTCTGCGCGGAACGTCCACCAGAGGTGGTCTGGGAAGAGGTTTGCGGTCCCGCACCGCGCTGCTGTTGGCGTTTGCCTTCGCGGTCATGGCCGACCCTGTCTCCTCCGTTGCGTATGCCATCGAAGCGGCCCTGCGCGCCCTGAACGGGGATTTGGCGTTGCTGGTCCCGGCGATGGGCCTGGTGGTGGCCATCGTCGCCCTGGTCGTCGTGAACTACCGGCAGCTCGTCGCCCGCTACCCGAGAGGCGGCGGGGCGGCTGCCGCGGTGGGTGAGGCCTTCGGAGACGGCGGGTCTTTCATCCCGATCGGCGGGCTGGTGGTGGATTTCCTGCTCACTATCGCGATCAGTGTCTCGGCGGCCTCCTCGGCGGTGATCGCTTATTTCCCCGCCCTTGCTCCCTGGCGGGTGCTGCTCGGGCTGGGCCTGGTGGTCCTTGTCGGTGCCGCGTCCTGGTTCGGACATCTGGGCCGGCTGGTCTTCGCGGCGATGACTGTGGCCTTTATCGTCGTTTCCGTTGTCGTCCTTGTCTACGGTCTGGGCGCAACGCCTCGACCGGTTGGCATGATCACGGGCGCCCCCGGGCATCAACCGGTCCTTGCCGTGGTGCTTGCCTTCCCGGTCGCCATGGCCATGGCCACCGGCGTGGAAGCGGCGACCTCGGCGGTTGCCCAGCTCGGGCAGCTCGACAACGCCGGGAAGCGCCGCTTCGGGCAGCTCACCCTCTGGCTGACTCTCGCCATCGTCGGTACCATCACCCTTGGCCTCGCCCTGGAGGCCGCGCAGCTGCACGTCGGCGTCCCTCCGGAACACAGCACGCAGATCGCCGAACTCGCCCGCCTCGCTACCCCGGCGCCCGTGTTCGCCGCCTTCCAGTCGGTCACTGCCCTGCTGCTGCTCTCCGCGGCTTCCTCGGGCTTCCAGGCTGGACCGGGCCTGCTCAAGGCTCTGGCACGCCACATCAACCCCAACGGTGAGACCGTCGGCATCCTTCCTCCCTCCCTGGGCCGCACCAATCATCACCACACCCCCTATTGGGGCGTCGCGGTGTTCATCGTCCTAGCCGGAGCCGTGACCGCCATCGCCGGCGGCAACGACCAGGAGCTTGTCCTGTTCTATGCCGTCGCGGTCTTCCTCAGCTTCCTCGCCGGCCTGGTCTCCATGGCACTCTTTGCCCGCAAGGACCGTCACCCGGGGCTCCTCATTTTGAACACCGTTGGAGCTATCGTCGTGGCCTTCACGCTCATTGCCAACCTCGTCCGCGGCTTCCCCATCATCAGCCTCGCCGTCGCCCTCGCCATCGCAGGCCTCCTCTTCCGGGCCTGGACCAAAGCAGGACGCCCTCGCGGCATCCGTAACGCGGCCGCGGAAGCAGAGATCGAATGACGCACGCACCGACCTAGCTGGCGGCATCGCTCGCGCCGTCCGCGGCGTCGAAGGCCTCAAGCACCGCGGCCCCCTCCGCGAGAAGGGGTTCGCGATCGGCTGGCTGGGCCACGAGCCGCGTCACGTCGCTCATGAGGGTCTCGACGTACTGCCGCACGACGGCGTGGTGGGCCGCGTCGCCGAACCACACGAGATCACGGCACACCCGCAGCAGGGCTCGGACGACGCGTGGCTCGTTCGCGCCGTACCGCCGCACTTGTCCGAGGGCCAGGTCCAGGAGATAGGCGAAATCGCGGGCCGGTACATACAGCCTCACCGTGCCTTGCGCGTCCGCCACCGCTTGCGGGCCGTGCTTTCTGAGCGAGAGGGCCGCGAGGATCGAGCCGAGATGGTCCACCGCCTGGTTCGCGGTGTAGGGGTCGTTGATGGCGGGCGAAAGCGCCTTGGACGCGACGTCGGCGAGTTGCCGGATCCCGAAGGCGACGTCCTGCTCAAGGGTCCGTTCGTAACCGATCCGCACGCATTGTGCGAGTGCCCGGCGCAAATCAGTGCCGGCGTCGGGGGGTCGGGGACGTTCGCCGTCGTGGTTGCTCTCCCACACCCAGGCGAGCGGGGACCCGGCGATGACGTGCCGGCCGACCATAGGCACCATCCGGACGGTGAGGCCTCGGCGCGCGAGGACCCCGACGAGCGGTTCGACATGGAGGGCCTGGACATATCCCGACTGCGGTACCGGCAAGGCTGTGGCGCCAGGCGGCGGGTTTGGCATGTGAACACCCGGATCGCCCGGGACGAATGACCGCTCGATCACCTTGAGCGTAGCCCTCTCGACACCCTTCATGACTTGGTCCACCTGGATCGAATGCGAGAGATGGTGGGCGAAGAAGACGAGCATGACCATGCTCACGAACAGCAGCAGCAGCGCGCCGCTCACCGCAAGGCGCGGGTAGTCCTGGGTGCGCTGTCCACCGGCGATGCCGACCGTGTAGAGGCCCGCCGTGCTGTACGCGAACGTGGCAACGAACGCGCTGAGCGTCACCTGGTTGGGGATGTCGCGCAGGAAGTTCCGCAGCAGCCGCGGGCTGAACTGCGTCGACGCGAGCTGCAGGGCCACAACGGTGAGCCCAAGCACGACGGCGATGACCGTGACCATTGTGCTCGCGATCCCTATGAGCAGGTTCCGTGCGTCATCGGACGTCCCTTGGAAGAGCAGGACGGCGAGGGGCGACTCCGGACCGAGCTGCACCGCAGACAGGCCCGCCCCTGCGATGATCGCGAGGACGACGGCGCCTGTCGGCATCGCCCACAGGGCACTCGCAAGATACTCCCGAACGGCCTCACGCCTCACATGTGACACTCTCGGCCGACAGTCCTCGCCAGTCAAGTGGTGGCTGGGGAAAAGTAGCCTATCGGGCGGCGGGTCGCTGGCCGAGGCCTCCATCCACGGAAGCACCCGGAGGACCTTGGACCCTACACGGACTGGGCGCGGGCGGGTCAGACTGCCCTATGGCCAACATCTATATTGCTTACGGGACCGTTGAAGGACAGACGGGCCAGATCGCGGAATTTATTGCCGACGTCGCTCGCGGACACGGCCACGAGGTGCACACGGTGGATATCAAGGACGCCGGAGGCCCCCTGCCGGACGGTTACGATGCCGTCGTCGTGGGGGCTTCCGTCCATATGGGCAAGCACGAGGTCTACATCCGGGACTTTGTGCGGAACAACATCAACGTGCTTGAGCGCATCCCCTCCGCGTTTTTCTCAGTCAGCCTCGCAGCCCGCGGAGATGAGGAAAACGCGGAAAGCTATGTGGAGAAGTTCGAGACTGAGACCGGGTGGCGGCCGAAGCACGTGGGGCTCTTTGGCGGCGCTCTGCTCTACACCCATTACGGGTTCATCAAACGCCACCTGATGCAGATGATCGCCCGCGACAAAGAGAGCCTGGATACGGACACCTCGCGCGACTACGTCTACACCGAGTGGGACGGAGTGAGACGGTTCGCCGAGGACTTCGTTGCCGGATTGGCTACTCCAGTGACATAGACAGGGGGCCGAATTGCGCTGGAATCCTTGACTTCAAGTTCCGGCTCAACAAGGGTGGAGAGGACCGATCCACGCGAATTCTTGCAAATCAGGAGATCCACCATGACTCTTCCCTCAGGTCTTACTTCCGGCGTCTGGTTGCTGGACATGTCCCACAGTGAGATTGGCTTCAGCGTCAGGCACGCAGGCATCAGCAAGGTCCGTGGACGTTTCACGGACGCCACGGCAGAGGCTCGGGTGCGCGACTCCTTGGCCGATGCGTCCCTCCACGCATCCATCAAGACGGCGAGCTTCGATTCCGGTGATGCCAACCGGGACGCGCACGTCCGCGGCGCCGACTTCTTCGACGTCGAGAAGTTCCCGGAGATGACCTTCCGGGCTACCCGCGCAGAGGGCGACGGCGAGGACTACACGCTCACGGGTGATCTCACCATCCGCGGGATCACCAAGCCGGTGGAGCTGGAAGTCGAGTTCACCGGCGTCGCTGTTGATCCTTTCGGCGCGACGCGCGCCGGGTTCTCAGCCGAAACCGAGATCAGCCGTAAGGACTTCGGGCTGACGTGGAACGCGGCGCTGGAGACCGGTGGTTTCCTGGTCAGCGACAAGGTGAAAATCAACCTTGAGGCTGCCTTGGTCAAGCAGGCGGAGCCTACTGCCGCCGAATAATCCCAATAGTTAGTCCGGCGGAGCCCGCTACCCCCAGAAGAGTCTCGGCTTAGGTGTCGATGCTGGACATGTTGGGGTAGCGGGCTCCTGCTGTTGCACCAGCCGGGGCGAGTTCGTCTAGCCGTATGAGGTCCTGTTCGGAAAGTTCGACGGCGGTGGCCCCCAGGTTCTCTGCCAGGCGTTCGCGCTTCTTGGTGCCGGGGATCGGGACGATGTGGTTGCCCTGTGCCAGCAGCCACGCGAGGGCCAACTGTCCTGGCGTGCATTGCTTCTGGTCGGCGAGTTCTTTCACCCGGTCAACGAGTTCCAGGTTGCGCTTGAAGTTCTCGCCTTGGAACCGGGGTGAGTGCCGGCGGAAGTCGTTCTCGGCGAAGTCTTCTTCGGTGCGCAGTTGCCCGGTCAGGAAGCCGCGGCCCAGAGGGCTGTACGGAACGAATCCGATGCCCAGCTCCTCCAAGACCGGGAAGACCTTCGTTTCGGGCTCCCGTTCCCAGAGGGAGTATTCGGTCTGCAACGCGGTGATCCGGTGCACGGCGTGGGCGCGACGGATCGTGTCCGGTGCGGCCTCCGAGAGTCCCAGATGGCGGACTTTTCCGGCCTGGACCAGTTCGGCCATGGCGCCCACGGTGTCTTCAATAGGAACGGTCTTGTCTACCCGGTGCTGGTAGTACAGGTCGATGTGGTCCACGCCGAGGCGCTGCAGGCTGGCGTCGCACGCGGAGCGGACGTATTCGGGCTTGCCGTTGATGCCCACCCACGATCCGTCGTCGCGCCTTTCGTTTCCGAACTTCGTGGCAATCACTACGTCCCCGCGGCGCCCGGCAATGGCCTTTCCCACGAGTTTTTCGTTGGTGAAAGGCCCGTACATGTCGGCGGTGTCCAACAGGCTGCCGCCGGCGTCGAGGAAGGCGTTGATGGTGGCGAGGGATTCGCGCTCGTCCCCTTCGCCGTAGAACTCACTCATGCCCATGCAGCCGAGGCCGAGGGCGGAGACGGTCAGTGAACCAAGCGTGCGGTTTTCCATGGGTTCTCTCCTGTAGGTGGCAGAACGTGCCGGGCGGCAGGATGTGCCGGACGGCAGGACGGTGCTCAGAGAAGGGTGCGATGGACGCCACTATAGGCACGTTGGTGGAGGCGGGACAACGGGCTTGGGTGGGGTCACTGGTAGGTTTTCGGAATTGGGGGCGCAGTGAGTGCTCCCGCGCGCTTCCAAGGGAACCGATGGTGGAACGGTCCTATAGGCCGGACGGCGGGACGCTCATTGGGCGGATTCCCACGCTCCCCAAGCGGCCCGGACCTGAAACTCATGCTCATTGAAGGAGCCCTGTCCAAAGATGCATCGTCCAATGACGCATCGGGAAACATGGTGGTCGAAGATCCGAAGTCCATGGACATCGGAGCACAGGTGAAAACCGATGGTGGTTCCCAAACTTTCGAGTTGCCCCCGGGCCCGGCCGGCGGGTAGCACAGCACTCAGGTCTGCCCGGACAGGCCCCCATGCCACTACGAGTCCGGGCAGGCGTCCTCGATGAGGAACCGGGCAAGGCGGAGGGCGCGCTTACCGTACGTGGCGCCGTCGAGCACCGCGGCGGTGACGTAGGCGCCGTTGAGGACCAGAAGCAGTTCATCCGCGAGTTGCTCTGGGTCCCGGGCGCCGGCGTCCGCGGCGAGGGAGTGGAACCAGTCCCGTACCTGCTGCTTGTGCTCCACGGACACGAGGTGCGCCGGGTGGTTGCCCTCGGGGAACTCGGTGTTGGTGTTCAGCATCGGGCACCCTCGATAGGAGGCGCCGGCGGTGTCCCCCGCGAGCACTTCAAAAACAGCCACTAGCTTACCCGCGGGGGAGGGGGATTCCCCGGCGGCTTGTTCCATGCGCTCGAACCAGGCGTCGGCGCGTCCTTGCACATATGCGGTGGCGAGGGCATCCTTGGTGGGGAACTGGCGGTAGATGGTGGCATTGCCTACGCCGCACTCTTTGACCACGGTGTCCATCCCAACTGCGCGAATTCCGCGTTCATAGAACAGGCGTGTCGCCACCTCGAGCACGTTGCGCCGGTTCTCCTCGCCACTCTTGCGGGCCACGAAAAACACACTCCTTTTGAATTTCTTTCCATGTTTCCTGCATCCAGTTTGACAGACGGATCGTTCCGTCACAAACTGTTTGGGAACGATCCGTCACATCTGATCGACGCCCTACTTACGGGAGAACCCCATGAGCCCTTACAACTTCGCCGGTAAGCACGTCCTTGTCATCGGGGGCACATCCGGCATTGGACGCGCCGTCGTCGAGCACGCGGCAGCGGAAGGAGCCCAGGTCACGGCGGCCGCACGCACCACCGAGGACGTCAGCCTCCCCGACGGGGTGGCGCTAGAGCGCGTGGATCTCACCTCCACCGCCTCCGTCGAGTCCTTGTTTGAGCGGATCGGAGCCTTTGACCACTTGGTGCTCTCGGCCGGACCCGGCGCCATGGGTGGCGTCCGGGACCTGTCCACCGATGAGGTGCGGCCCTTCATGGACACCAAGTTCTGGGGCTACTACGAGGCGATCCGCGCGGCAGCGGACCGGATTGCCAAGGACGGATCCATCACCCTGGTGGGCGGGGCTGCTAGCCGCAAGCACGCACCGGGACGGCCCATGATGGCCGCAATCAACGCGGCGCTTGAGGCGTTCGGCAAGGCCAACGCGATCGATCTCGCCCCCATCCGGGTGAACGTGATCGCCCCTGGACTGGTCGACACCCCGGCCTACGCGGGAATGCCTGAGCAGATGCGCCAAGGCATGCTCGACGGCTACGCTGCGAGCGTGCCCGCCGGCCGCGCAGGGCTGCCCTCGGATGTCGCGACCGCGGCTATATTCCTCATGCGCAACACTTTCGTTACGGGTACCGTCCTGGACGTCGACGGCGGCGTGCAGCTCGTCTGATTGATCCGCCACAACAGAGAGGAATCCCTCATGGACACCATCCGCGTAGCAGTCATCGGCACCGGCATTATCGGCCAAACGCTTGCCGCCCGCTTCGTTCAGGCAGGGCACATCGTCACCATGGGCACGCGCAACCCCCAACGGGATGACCTTGTTGAGCTCGCACGCCGTGCCGGGGCCAGCCTCACGAGCATCGAGGATGCCATCAACTCATCCGAAGCGGTAGTGTGGGCGATCAACGGCAGTGCCATGGCAGACGCTATCCCCGCCTACGGCCAGCATCTGGCCGGCAAGGTGGTTATCGACGCCACCAACAACATCGGCGCCCCGAGCATGAACAGCTTGTCCCTGATTACCGAACACGCTCCCAGCGCCCACGCGTACCGGGCGTTCAACAGCCTCGGTTGGGAGAACTTCGCCAACCCGCGCTACGGCGAGCTCAACGGCGATCTCCTCTACACCGGTCCCGCCGGTCCAGCCCAGGCAGTCGCGGAAAACCTCATAGAGTCCACCGGGCTGCGTCCGATCCGCGTTGGGGATAACGACAAGGCCAAGATTGTGGACGATTTCGTCGCCCTCTGGTTCTCCCTCGCCATCGGCCAGGGCATGGGCCGGGAACTCGGATTCAAAATCCTTACCCGCTGACCGTTCATCCACTCGAATTCACACTGAAGCTGACCGTTCATCCACTCGAATTCACACTGAAAACGGAGACCCATCCATGAAGACCGCAATCCTTGGAACCGGCACTGTTGGCCGCACCATCGCAGCGCGCCTCGCCGAACTTGGCCACACCGTCACCATCGGCACCCGCGACCCGGAGGTCACCCTTTCCCGCACCGAGCCGGACGCCATGGGTACCCCGCCGTTCGCCGCTTGGGCCGTGGAGAACAGCGGCGTCTCATTGGCAGGGTTCGCCGGGGCCGCGGCCGGGGCCGAACTCGTGGTCAATGCCACCAACGGCGCCGCGTCCCTGGACGTCCTGACTCAGGCCGGAGCCGAAAACCTCGATGGCAAGATCATCCTGGACATCGCCAATCCCCTCGATTTCAGCACCGGCATGCCGCCGACGCTGTTCGTCAAGGACACCGACTCCCTCGGCGAACAGATTCAGCGTACCTTTCCCGCGGCCCGGGTGGTCAAGTCGCTCAACACTCTCAACGCGGGCCTCATGGCTCATCCGGACCGGCTGACCGAGGCGGGCAGCGTGTTCGTTTCCGGGAACGACTCCGACGCCAAGGACACCGTTACCGGGCTCCTGAAAGAATTCGGCCACCAAGACGTGATCGACCTCGGCGACATCACTACCGCTCGCGGCACCGAAATGCTCCTGCCGGTTTGGCTCCGCCTCTGGGGCGCACTCGGCACTCCGGACTTCAACTTCAAGATTGTCCGCTGCCCCTGAGGTACGGGCCGTCCGGCTCCAACATCAGACCCGTGCGGCCGACCGCACACCACTTCTCTCGAAAGGCACCCTGCCATGAAAGCTGTCCAATTCGCCGCCCCCGGCGCATCCCTTCAGATCGTTGAACGCGATATTCCCGCAGTGCCCCGCGGGCATGTCCTTGTAAAGGTCGCCGCCAACGGCATCTGCCACAGCGACTCGATGCCCGCCGCGGGCATGGCATCCTCTTACCCACGCACGCCCGGTCACGAGATCGCCGGAACCATCGAGACCCGTGGCGAAGGGGTGACGCAATGGACTCAGGGCCAGCGCGTGGGCGTCGGATGGTTCGGCGGAGCATGCTTTGAATGCGAATCATGCAGGCGCGGGGACTTCGTCTCATGCCAGGTGGGGAAGGTCACCGGGCTGACCGCCGACGGTGGCTACGCCGAGTACCTCCTGGCGCCGGCCGATGCCCTTGCCGCGATCCCCGATGCGCTCAGCTTCGCGGAGGCCGCTCCGTTGATGTGCGCGGGCGTCACGACGTTCAACGGACTCCGGCACAGCGGCGCGCGCCCCGGTGACCTTGTCGCCGTCGTCGGACTGGGAGGTCTGGGCCACCTCGGAGTTCAATTCGCCGCCAAGATGGGCTTCGAAACCGTTGCGATCGCACGCGGCGCCGAAAAGGAATCTTTCGCCCGCGAGCTCGGCGCGCATCACTACATCGACAGCACCACCACCGATGTCGCCGCAGCGCTGAAGCGGCTAGGCGGAGCCAGCGTGGTCCTGGCCACCGTCACCGACGCGCAGGCCATGTCGGTGACCATTTCGGGGCTCGCAGCCCGCGGGCGGCTCGTGGTCGTCGGTGTTCCTCACGAGCCCCTCTCTGTCAGCGCGGCGGCCCTCGTCATGGGCAGCAGTTCCGTCGCCGGGCATGCCTCGGGCACAGCGAAAGACTCCGAGGACACCCTCCGCTTCGCGGCCCTGACCGGCGTGCGCCCGATGATCGAGACTTACCCGCTGGAGAAGGCGGCAGAAGGCTTCGATCGCATGATGTCAGGGCGTGCACGTTTCCGCGTGGTCCTGACTAACGACTGAGACAGATAAACTTTCCATGACTCCACCTCGCACCCTCATCGTGGTCGCTCACCCTGATCTGGAGAACTCGCGGATCACGGCTCAGCTCACCGCAGCCATCAAGGACGTGGAACACGTCACCGTCCATGACCTCTCTGCCAGCTACCCGGACCGGCGAATCGACGCCGCGCGGGAGCAGCAGCTCTTGCGAGAGCACGAGACCATCGTCCTGCAGTTCCCCTGGCACTGGTACTCCGTCCCCGGGGTGCTGAAGGAATGGATGGACCAGGTGCTCAGTTATGGTTTCGCCTATGGTCCCGGCGGAGACGCGCTGCACGGAAAGCGGCTGCGTCTGGTCATCTCCACCGGCGGCCCGGAATCGTCCTACGCACCTGAAGGCTACAACCGCTTCACCATGGCCGAACTCTTGCGCCCCCTGGAAGCAACGGCGCACCTCTGCGGCCTGGAGATGGAAGAACCCAGGGTCCTGCATTCAGCGCCCCGTGTGACGGACGAGGAACTGGCGGCGCACGCGGGTCACTACCGAGAGCTTCTTTTGGCTGTGCCCGTGGGGGTGCGCTGAGCGGCGAGTGGGAGCGTTAGCGTCCGACGGCGGGAGGCTGGCTTCCTTGGCAGCGAGCCTCCTGTCGTGGCTGGGATACGGCGCGCGAGGGAGGCTGTCGCGCTGGTAAGTGCCGGCCGAGGAGTATGATCGGTGCCCGGCTGACTCGTGCACTTGCAGGGAGTGGGCTGACGGAACTTTCGAAGATCGGTGGTCTGATGGGCGCGAGAGAAGTGGCTTTTTCCGCAATTCTCCAACGACTTTATGGAGCGCCGACCAAGGTTCCACGGGCGAGACTGGCGGATCTTCCCCCTTCAGCGCAGCGTGAAATTCTACGGGCATACCGAAGCCTTGGGGGTGTCCTCGACATTCCCGTCCTGGCTCCGGGGAATTGGGATTTCGCCTTTGCGGGTGGGCTCCTCTTTGAACTGGATGAAGACCTCCACTTCAACCGCTACCGAGCCTCGACGTTTAACTTGCCCTGGTCCGAGGCGCTACCGTGGTCAAGTGATTACCGACGACACTGTTTAGTCGGGGAGGAAATGTGCATGAAGTCCGGCCGATTTGGTGCCAGATGGACATCTGCAGCCACTTCAAGAATGTTTGGAGCCGGGGACCCTCCGGGTGTACTCACGTCCAGGGGGTCTCCGCGCTGGAAACAGCGAGCCCTTTACGATGCGATCAAGGACGCTGTCTCTGTGCATAGCGGTCAGCATCGCTTGGCACGGATATCCATCCACGACGTCATCTCGGGCGTTAGTGTCAACGATTTGTTGCACGGTAAGAGGAAAGTGTCGGAATCCGCGGTTCATGAATTTCTTGCCGCCCGCACAACAATATTTCGGCCCGTGCGGTAGCGCCACGCAACCCGCTGCGAAGTAGAAGGCCGCGGCCGTGGCGTACCCTGGCGCAGTGACTAATTTCATTGGGGGAGAGGCAACGAGGAAGTTGCCCGAGGGTTTGTACGAACTGCTGAATACCGACCTCCTCGGAGAGCGGCTAGCTCAGATACCGGAAGTGCAGCCGATCTTCGCGGATGTAGACAATGAAGCAAGCGCGGATGTCCTCTCCCGGCACGTGGCAGCAGTCGTCCGCCAAGCCCTTGTTGAGGCCGAACCCACGGAACGCGTCGCTCTCGCGAACAAATTCCTTCAGGGACTATGGGATTCAGACCGCATTGCACCGGGTCCCACTCAGCTCCAGTCGCTCCACCGCCCAGACACTCTAAAGCGCCGGAATCTGCGCCGCCCCACCACGCCGCTATCAGACTCGGCCCTCCTCACAAACAGCAAAGACGATCCGAATCTCGCAGCCGAGCTTCGAACTGAGATTGAATCGGCCGATACCGTTGATCTTCTCTGCGCGTTTGTGCGCTGGACCGGCCTCCGATTGCTCCAGCCCGCACTCGAGCAACTGAAGGAACGCGGTGCTCGCCTGAGAGTCATCACCACCACGTACATGGGCGCAACCGAGCGCCGCGCGATCGACGAGCTGGTGACCCGGTACGGGGCCGAGGTGAAGATCAGCTACGAAACCCAGGCCACGCGCCTCCATGCGAAGGCCTGGCTATTCCGCAGGAACTCAGGATTCGATACCGCCTATGTCGGCAGCTCCAATCTCAGCCAAGCGGCCCTCCTCGATGGCCTCGAATGGAATGTCAGGCTTAGTTCCATCGGAACGCCGGCACTCCTGAATAAGTTCCAAGTCACCTTCGACAGCTACTGGGCACAGCGGGCTTTCCAAAGCTACGACCCGGAGCGTGACGGAGAAAAGCTCGACGCCGCACTGGAGCGCAACGGCGGACGACGCACGGCAGCCCCGGACGCAGTCACGGGCCTGGAAGTGCAGCCCTTCCTTCACCAGGAGGAGATGCTTGAAGACATCGAAGCCGAGCGGATCAAGGGCTTCAACCACAACCTCGTCGTTGCGGCAACCGGCACCGGAAAGACGGTGATCGCCGCACTCGACTACAAAAGACTGTGCGAGGCCGCCGGCGGTGATCTGAAGCTGCTCTTCGTTGCGCATCGCCAAGAAATCCTCAAACAGGCGATGCGCACCTACCGTGACGTTATGCAGGACGGCACTTTCGGTGAACTCTATGTCGGGGCACATAAACCGGAGGAGTGGAAGCACATCTTCGCGTCGGTACAGTCTCTTTCGTCCCTCGGCATTGAACAGCTGGAAGCGGACTTCTTCGACGTAGTGGTCATCGACGAATTCCACCACGCCATGGCGCCCACCTACCGCCGGTTACTGGACCACCTCCAACCGCAGCAGCTCCTCGGACTGACCGCGACGCCGGAACGCGGCGACGGAGTCGACGTCGCCAAACAGTTCTTCGACGGCCGAACCGCTTCGGAGCTCCGACTCTGGGACGCTCTCGACGCCGATCTGCTGGTGCCGTTCCACTATTTCGGCGTCTCCGACGACGTCGACCTGAGCCAACTGGAATGGAAGCGCGGCAATTACGACGCCGCCCAGCTGAACAACCTCTACACCGGCAACGACGCTCGCGCAGCGAAGGTGATCCGTGAACTTCGAGACAAAGTCACCAGCACCGACCAGATGCGGGCCATCGGCTTCTGCGTGTCGGTCCAGCACGCCCACTACATGGCGGAGGTCTTCAACCGCGCCGGGATTGCCTCCGTTGCGGTCGACGGGAGCACCCTCGACGCCGACCGGGCCGCGGCGCTGGAACGGCTCCGCCGGCAGGAGATCAACTGTATCTTCGCCGTCGACCTCTTCAATGAGGGTCTTGATCTGCCGCAGGTGGACACCATCCTGCTGCTTCGGCCAACGCAGAGCGCCACAATCTTCCTCCAGCAATTGGGACGTGGGCTGCGCCGTGCCCAGGGCAAGGCAGTGCTGACGGTTATGGATTTCATCGGCCAGCAACGCCGTGAGTTCCGCTTCGATCTGCGTTACCGGGCGCTGACTGGCTATGGACGCAAGGAGCTGGAGGAGGCCGTCGAGGATGAGTTCCCATATCTTCCTTCGGGCTCGCAGATCGTGCTGGACCGGGTGGCGCAGAAGGTGGTGCTGGACAACATCAAAGCGCAGCTGCGGTTCAGCCGGGCACAGCTGGTCCGGGACATCGCCTCGTATGCGGAGACCGAGCTGGAGACGTACCTGAAGCAGTCCGGGAACGACGTGAAGTCGATCTACCGATCCACAAGGGATTCCTGGACTGGCTATCTTCGCCAGGCGGGGCTGATCGAGGGGTTCTCGCCGCTGGAGACGGTCCTCAGCGGGAGAATCGATGAACTCTCCAATGCCGACGAGAGAAGGCTCCTCGGCCGTATGGCAGCGCTCATCCACGTGGACGATCCGGAACGTGCCGAGGCGTACTCGATGCTGGTAAGCCCCGACGCGCCCCGCTATGCCGCGCTCGGCATGCGGGAGCAGACTTTCGCGAGAATGCTGTTCTACACGCTTTGGGACGACGGCGGCGGTTTCCAGTCGTACGACGCTGGCCTGGACTATCTGCGCGGCTACCAGTTTGTGTGCAACGAGATTCGTCAGATCGTGAAGCTCGGGGTTGCGGCTTCCAAACATGCAGCTAAGGGGCTGGGAGCGGGGTTGCAGCACATTCCTCTGTTGTCGCATGCGAGCTACCGGCGGGAGGAAATTCTGGCGGCCCTGCAGTACGGTTCGCTGGAGCTTGGCAAGAACGTTCAGCACCGGGAGGGAGTGGCCTGGTGCCCGGCGACGTCCACCGATGCCTTCTTTGTCACCCTCAACAAGGACGACAAGAAGCACTCTGCAACGACGATGTACAAGGACTACGCCATCAGCCCCGAGCTGTTCCATTGGGAGTCGCAGAACGCGACTTCGCCCGGAAGCCCGACGGGAAGGCGGTATCTGGACCGGGATTCGCATGGCTCGAAGGTCTTGATTTTCACACGGGATACGGCCGACGACGAAACCGGGCTGACTGTCCCCTACACATCCCTAGGGCAAGTGGACTATGTGCAGCACTCCGGCGAGAAGCCGATTGCGATTACGTGGAAGCTCCACCGGCCGATGCCGGCGGATGTGTTTGCGACCGCGGCAGCGGTGGCACAGTGACACCCGCAGTCGTGCAATTAGTTGGCTCCTTCGGTCGTGCTTGCAGGCAGGGCCGCGAGTGCGAACGTTGAAAGGACCTTTGCTCTTAGTTTCGGTAATCTGATTTGTACACGTTATGGCCGGGCTCCGACGTTTTAGGAGAGATTCTTGAACACGCCAGCCAGCCCCCTCCGTTCGCCCACCCTCACGAGTTCTCTCGCATTGACGTACCCGAGCCGCCGCCGTTCCAATCTCTTCTGCTGGCTCGGTGACGGTATCTGGGCACCCTTCGCACGGTTGCACCTGCTGCAGGCCGCAACGAAGTTCTGCAGCGACGTCGCACCGCCCTTCGACCACGGGTAGAAATGATCGCCGTGTTCCGCCGGACGGGAGCAGCGCCGGCGAAAGCCAGTCTCCATTTCGCACTGTCCGTTGGCCCGCGCCATCCCCTCTTGGCGTTGTTGGCGCGTGAAGCGACGCAGAGGGTCGCGCCGTCGCAGGTCCCTACCGCGAATGATGATGGCAACGACAACGACGGCGATGATGAGCAAGCCCGGCGTCGAAGCCGCGGCAAGGACGGCATTGAACATCGGACGCATGACGTCGATAGCCGAAGTGGGTCGCTGGTTACTCCCAGGGTGCGCGACAGCGAGGATGCATGCGGCAAAGAGCCAGATAACTGAGCCGAACATGACGAGTCGGAGCGTTTGCCGAGTCCAGTAGATGCGCTTCAATTCCAACATCGTGCCCCCAAGAGTCTCTCAATTCCGGGCCGCATGCGACGCGCCCGGTCCAGCCAGATCCTAGCTAAGAACTCAGCCTTACGGCAGATCTGGGGTGAGTATCTTTCGCAATCAGCGCGGCCCGTAAGTAGGGCACGGCCGGAACTGCCTAGTCTTTGTTTGGCGGAAACCAAGGAACCCCAGGCTTGATGCCAAGGACGAAGAAAAGAAAGATGATGCTGAACATCAGTAGGCTGGCGATTGTCGGGCTGGGTGTCCCTCCTGACGTCACCCAGAAGGCGACCCACTGCGCGGCCCACAGGCCTCCCGCCGAGGCCACAACAAGGTACAGCTGCCCCCGTAATGTCCTAGGCGCTAGCAATTTATGTTTAACCGACAACGGCCCGGCTCCGATCTTTTACTCTTATCCCTAAGGAGAGCCCTCAGCCGAGGTGTTCGCCTCTAAAAAGAACTGCTTTGACCGGCTTTTCCTGCCGATGACGGTGAATTGCCGGAACGCCCCAAAAGATTTACGCGAACGCTATAACCGGGTATCCAGTCCACAGCGGTCCAAGCACATCGCGAACGGGGCTGATAAAAATCATGACCTGGCCCAGCAGCACTAATGCGAGTGTCAGCCAGTTGTTGACCTTGCTGGCATTAAATCTCGAATTGTTGACGCAACCTCCTCCGGATGTGCAGTTGAGATGATCCATCGCCGACCGACCGTTTCCAAGGCGATCGCAGGCCCTCCCACTAGTACCCCTCGAGTGTTCTTTCCGAGAAAGCGAATGCCGTATCCCTCTGAAACGGATGTATCCCGGGCCGTAGTTACAGCCAAGACTTCTGAGATCGGAATCGCTGTTGAATAGAACGGCGCGCAGCGTACGACGATTCTCTCTTCAGCTGTCGCGATGGAGACGGTCATCCGAACAATCGTCCAGGTCAGCACCGCGATCCCGGCGGCCACGAGGAGCCCGGTCAAGAAGATGCCCGCGGCCAAGGCAGACACGACCAGAACTATGACTGAAGCGCCCACAATTCCCAGATCAAGCGTTGGGAACTACCCGCCAGTCGCGCCCGCGATATCAGCACGTCTTCCCCCAATGCCCTACCTTCACTTCGCCTGCTTCCTGTAGACGAACCACGTCGCAAGGCTCGCTCCAGCCGCGGCAAGGGACAGCACGCCCATAACCAGGTTGTTGAAGAACCCAATGATGGCGGCAGCCGAAGAAATGACGACCGCGGAGAGAGTCAGAAATTTCATCAACAGCAAAATAAGACCGACCCATCCCGTATACGTGTGCGGTAGGTCCGATCTCAGTGGCATTCGATCGAAACTCCGTGCGAAAAGAAGCAAACTCAGTGCTCGCAGGCGAGCTCCTCCGTGAAGCCGAGTCCACCAATCGCCCGCTCCCAGCCACCCCCGTAACCCAAGCCACGACACCCTCTCGCGCGCCCCAAGCACCCACCCCCAAGCCGTACTCTTATCCAGGGGAGCAGACTCCCTCAGGCGACGCATTCGAACGGATACGGCATGTCAGATCTCAAACTCCAGGAGCGGCACTCCACACAGCTGCCAATCACCGAGGCCGCGTGCCTTCAGCCGGACCAAGTACTGGATCACCTGGGCTCCAGCCCAGCCGGCCTGACAAACCAAGAAGCCTCGGAACGCCTGGCGGAAATCGGTCCGAACGCCGTGCGGACGCACCGGGCCAACGGCTGGGCGGTGTTGGGCCGGCAGTTCGCGAGCCCCATCCTGATCCTGCTGATCATCACAGCCGGGCTGTCCCTCTTCTTGGGCGATGCCACCAATTCGATCGTGATCGGCGTGATCCTCCTGGTCAGCGTCGGTTTGGGCTTCACTAACGAATTCCGCGCCGAACGCGCCTCCGAAGCCTTGCACTCCCGGGTGACACACCGCGCCGTGGTGCTCCGCGAGGGGACCACACAGGACGTGAACGTCACAGACCTGGTGCCCGGCGACGTCGTACACCTGAGTCTGGGCGCGATCGTCCCCGCCGACATCCGCCTCCTGAGCACCAAGAACCTCCTCTGCGACGAAAGCATCCTGACGGGGGAGTCCCTCCCCGCCGGCAAGGATCCGGCCCCCGTGGCACACGGAGCGGCGCTGGGCGACCTCGCATCCTGCGTCTTCATGGGAACCGTCATCCAATCCGGCGGCTGCACCGGTGTGGTGGTGGCCACCGGCGGCCGCGCCGAATTCGGCCGGATTGCGCTGGGCCTGGGGGAGCGGCAGCCCCAAACCGAATTCCAGCTCGGGCTGAAACGGTTCTCCTTCCTTCTTCTACAGGTGGCCATCGCGCTTACTACGCTGATCTTCATTGCGAACCTCCTGCTGCACCGCCCGCTGATCGAGTCGCTGCTGTTCTCCCTGGCAATCGCCGTCGGCATTACGCCGCAGCTGCTGCCCGCCGTCGTGAGCACCAGCCTCGCCACCGGCACCCGCCAACTGGCTCGCCGCAAAGTCCTCGTCAAACGACTCGTCTGCATCGAGGACCTCGGCGACATGGACATCCTGGTCACCGACAAGACCGGCACCCTCACCGAGGGGCGCATCAGCTTCACCGGCGCGCTGCCCGCCTCACCGGACCTGTCCGACGTCGAACTCCTCACCTTGGGCCTGCTGGCCACCGAAACCGATTACGCCGAAGCCAAACAATCCACGGCCGGGCAGAACCCGCTGGACGCCGCACTGTGGGAAAGCGGCGGGGCCGCCTTCGATCCCGCGCGTTTTGAGCGCCTCGACCTGATCGACTTTGACCACCAGCGCCGGCGCACCAGCGTACTTGTGCGCGAAGCCGGCGGCCCGGCACGGCTGGTCACCAAAGGCGCCCCGGAAAACATCCTCGCCCTCTGCGGGCCAACGTCGCCTAGCGTGCAGGCCTTGCTGGATGAACAGTTCGACGCCGGATCGCGGGTGGTGGCGGTAGCCACCCGCCCAGCCACCGGGCTCAGCAGCATCACGCCCGACGACGAAAAGGACCTGGTGCTGGCCGGCTTCCTCGTGTTCCTCGACCGGCCCAAGGCAAACGCGAAAGCGTCCCTGGACCAGCTCGCCGCGCTGGGTATCGCCGTGAAAATCGCCACCGGGGACAACGCCAAAGTCGCCGAAAAAGTGTGTTCCGAACTCGGCGTGATTTCGGGCGGAACCCTCACCGGCGCGGACGTGGACGCACTGTCCGATGCCGAGCTCGCCGCCACCGCCCGGAAAGCCACCATCTTCGCCCGCGTCTCGCCAGAGCAAAAGGCCCGCATCATCAGCTTGCTGCGCCAAAGCGGCGGGGCAGTAGGCTTCATGGGTGACGGCGTCAACGACGCACTGGCCCTTCACAAAGCGGACATCGGGATCTCCGTGGACAGCGCTACCGACGTCGCCAAGGACGCGGCCGACATTGTGCTTTTGGAAAAGGACCTTGGCGTGCTGGCCGAAGGCGTGATGGAGGGCCGGAGGATCTTCGCGAACACCATCAAATACGTGCTCATGGGAACGTCGAGCAACTTCGGCAACATGTTTAGCGCGGCCACCGCATCCGTGGTGCTGAGCTTCCTGCCCATGCTGCCGGGACAGATCCTGCTCAACAACCTGCTGTACGACAGCGGCCAGTTGGCCATCCCGGGCGACCGCGTGGACAAGGAACAACTGCTGGCCCCATCGCATTGGAACATCGCCTTCATCCGACGCTTCATGTTCCTCTTCGGGCCGATCAGCTCAGTCTTCGATTTTGCGACCTTCGGGCTCATGTTGTTCGTCTTCAACGCCGTCCCGGGGGAGTTCCGGGCGGGTTGGTTCATCGAATCCATTGCGACGCAGACCCTCATCATTTTCGCCATCAGGACCCGGCGGGTTCCATTCTTGCGCAGCCGGCCATCGCTTGGCCTGCTGAGTGCATCCTTGGGAGTGGTAGCCGCCGGTATCTTCTTGCCGTTGTCACCGCTGGCCGGGCTGCTGGGCTTCGATCCCTTGCCTGTGCCATTCTTCCTGGCGCTGCTGGGAATGGTGGTCTTGTATATGGTCCTCGTGGAGCTCGCCAAGAGCTGGTTCTTCTCCCGGACGGCGCAGCAAGCGCCACCCCTCACGGCGCCCGTCCGCCGTCGTCCGGATACCCACCACATCTCCCGCCGCGCCTCCCGCTTCAGCGTGCCGGTCGTCGCGGTTGTCCCGGGGCGTCCGGTTCGCAGGCGACGGAAGGCAGCGGCCTAGGATTCCGGCGTCTGCTCCGGTGGCTGCTGTGGTCCGGGCCCGGGCCCGGGGTCTTGGCTTGGATCTTGGATGGATTCTTGCTTGGGGGAGCCGCCATCCACGCCGAGCTCATCGGAGTAGGGGACATGACCCTGCGGGAAATTGTCTATGAGTTCGTTGACGGCCATCGCCAGCAGGTCACGTTGCAAGACGGGGAGGGAGAGGAGTCCTTGGAGATACCCTTCCACCTCGTACTCGCCAACTTCGCCGCCCAGGCTGAAGTACTTGAGCCAGAGTTCGCCGACGGTGATGTGTGCTGACTTCATGGCAGCGGCCAGCATGCGCTGTTGTTGTAGTTCCTGCGGATCGAAGCCCATGGGGCTGGCCTTAGTCCAGAGCCGCCGGAATCCCGGCGACGAGATCGGCACCGATCTGGCCCAATGTGCTGTTCTGCCGCCGGCTCTGGCGCATCAGTTCAGCAAAGGCCATGTCAATGGTCAGTGAGTGGCGCTGCATCACGGATCTGTTGCTACGTCCTGGACGATCACCGTCTCCTCCATTGCCCAAGCGGTCAGTCACGGTCCTTGGCCAGGTCATATTGATGGGCACTATTCGTCGAAGTATGCTGCTGAGTCTGTCTCGCCCGAAACCGAGGCGATGACGTTTGCGGCTATATCCCTGAGTTTGACGTTTCGACTGTTCGACGCCCGGGTCAACACCTTGATAGCAGTATCGCGTCCGCATCGATTTTGCGCCATGACAATGCCCACAGCCGTATCGATCGTCGAACGGGACTGCATGGCCGCCGTGAGATCGTCCCGGGCGTGACGCAGCTGGGAGATCGTCAATGCCAGGCGCAGCGACTTGGACGCACTATGGGCAAATTCTTCCGCGGCAGTAATATCCGGAGCCGAAAACCCGCGCCGGACAGCCGAGTAGAGGTTCATGACGGCTTCGGCTTCACCAGCCACGTCAAGCGGCACAGCCAGGATCGATCCAATGCCGTTCTGCCGAACAACCTCCACATAGTCACGCCACCGTCTTTCATTGCGGGTCTCGGCTACAAGAATCACCGAATGGCTCTGCAAGGCCGTGAGGCAAGGACCATCGCCGAAGTCAATCTGCAATTCATCGAGCGCATGCACTCTTTCATCGCTGCTGGCAGTGGCAACCCCATTCTTCCTCGTCTTGAGGGTGACCCCGCAGGAGACATCGTTGGATGCAGTTGAAAGAGTGGCCGCAGCCAAGGTGACCAAGTGAGCGAGGAAGTCCTCAACGCCGACGCTCTCCAAGACAAGATCCTGGAGAGCGGTGCCAAGGTCCTGCTCCGGGTGAGCGACCCTTCCAGTCAACGCGTTGTGGGCTTGCCATGGCTCTAAAGTGGTCATGAGTCTGCCATCCTCTCGGTATCCAATTCCTGCATCGCCAACGCCAGGGGGTCCATTTGGGACGGCGGGCAATTCAAGGCCGCACGCGACGATGAGTCTGTTTGGATGGGTACTGCCAGCGCGTATCGCTTTTCGTCCAACCGCTGCGCCGCAACGGTACTGCTGGCCACCGTTGAAGGGCGCAGGATTCCCGCCCTGAGCCTCTGGCCATGCTTGTTCGCACGCTCCACGGCCCTGATATTCGATCTCCGGATCCGAACGAACATCCCGAAATCTCCTAATTTCGACACTACGCCCTCGCGGGAACTTTGCACGCAGGGCGTCCACCGGTCCGCTTACTGGTCGAAACAAAGACCCAAGGATTGACATGACGTAAGTCACATTCTATATGCTGGTATCAGTCAAGCAGCTGGCTTTCTCGATTTCGAATGAGGAAGTTCGTTATGGCACCGATTCAACGCAGCCACCCCCGCTTTCATGGTCAGAAGGCTGGCCACATCGATGTTCGCGTTGCACAGCGCGGCGCGAAGTGGGCACAGGATCCCACCAGCGAACCGTGGCGGGGATACCTACCCCGGCAAAGCGCGATTCAAGAACTATTTCGGCGGTGGCCATCCGTGCCTTCGCGCGAACTGGAACGCATCCGTCGCGTGCTGCTTCACTGTGACGAACTAGCCCACCCGGCCGCAACCCACCGACTCTCCGAACCGGCCCGGGCGTTGCTTGACCTCGTGACGGGCGAGCTGGAGCGGCGGCGCGAAGGAAATCATCAACCGTCCAGCAATACTCCGGTGGGCGGACTGTCCAAGCCTTCCCCCGCACGCCGTCACGGAGAACTTCTCTGATGGCGGGACATTTTGAAGTGTTCACTGACAACGGCGGCAGCTGCAGGGTAAGGCTTGTTGACAACTTCGGAAAAGTGATTGCCTTCTCGGCCCCCTTCCGAGACACCGACGCTGCAGCCCGTGCGATCTACACCTTCCGTGAAATCGCGGCGAGCGGACTGATTGAAGACCACACTTAGGTTCTGAGCCGCTCCACCTGCATCAGCACGGTCACCTTGTGATGCGTTGCGGGTCCTTATTCGCCAGCGGTGATGGCTGCGGCTTCGAATTCGCCCGTCTCGTGGACGGGATGATCGGCTGGGGTGAGGATGCGGCGGAAGATGGCCAACAGGAGGGCACCGACGACGGCGGTTGCGGCGGCGAAGAGGAACGGCACTCCCGTACCCATGACGGCGAGCCCGGTGCCCACGGGGGCGCCGATGGCGCCGCCGAAGAAGCGGATGCCGGAGTATGCCGAGGAGGCGACCGCTCGGGGTAGCTTGCTGGCCTCCATGACTGCTTCGGTCAGCACGGTGTTCGCGGCGCCGATCTCAAAGCCGAGCAAGACGACGCACACGATCAGCCAAGGCGTACTCCCGGTTAATTGGGAGGCCGCGACGTGGGTGGCGGCAAAGACGACGAGAGTGGCGGCGAGCACGCGGGTCGGGGAGAACCTATGGGTCAGGCGCGGCGCGATGACAACGCTGGTCAACGCCAGACCGATGCCGAAACCGGTCATGACCAGGCCGATGCCGACCGCTGACATTCCCAGTGGATACGGGACGTAGGCCAGGGTGACGAAAAAGGAGGAGTTGTAGAAGAACGCCACGATGCTCAGCACCAGGATGGACGGGGTTGCGAGGGCCCTGAACGGCGCTGCGACATGGCTTTTCTCCGCTGGCTTGCCCGAACCACGGACGAAGACCAGGAGTGCGACAAACCCGATCGCCAGCAGCGTGGCCGTGCCCCAGAACGGCACAATCCATGAAATATCGCCGAGCAGACCGCCAACGAGCGGACCGACGGCCAGGCCAAGGCCGAGGGCGGCCTCGTAGAGAATGACGGCCTGTCCTGCGGTTCCCCCGCTGGCCGAAATGATGGAGGCAAGGGCAGTGGACAGGAACAGCGCGTTGCCCAGTCCCCAGAGCGCTCGGAAAGCGATGATGCCACCGATGTCCGACGACATGGCGCAGCCGACGGCCGCGGCGGCGATGACCGCGAGGCCGATCAACATGGTGCTGCGCGTTCCGATGCGTGAGGAGAGCCAGCTTGTGAAGAACATGACCATGGCCGTGACCACGAGATAGCTGGTGAAGAGAAATGAGGTCTGCGTCGGTGTTGCGTTCATCGCTTTGGAGATGGTGGGCAGGATCGGCCCCACGAGCCCGATGCCCATGAAGGTCACCATCGACGCGAAGGCCACCGCCCACACGGCCGCTTGCCGGAACAGTGAGGATTTCACCGCCCCGGCTTCCGTCAATACCTTGCCATTCGTGGGTAGGGCCATGGGAGATCTCCAATCAAAAGGATGGGTTGCTTCAATAGTACACCTGTAAACTACTAGTAAATTACACATGTCCTATAATAGGTGAGTGACTACTTCCGAACACCGCGACAGCGACTTCATTACCCGGCTCAGGGCCAGCTGGAAGCGGGCGATGCCGCGACTCGATACGACCTCCATTGAACTGGTGGGACGCATCAACCGCATTGCTTCCCAGTCGATCCAGCAGCTTGACCGCGTGCTTGCCCCAAGTGGAGTGTCGCGCTCGGAGTTCGATGTGCTCTGCGCCTTGGCCCGTAGTGAGCGGCCCTTGCGCGCCAATGAGGTCACCGCGCAGACCATGCTTAGCGGCGCGGCAACAACCAAGCTGACGGCGCGTCTGCAGGCGGTCGGTCTGATCAGCCGGGAACGTCTTGAACGCGACGGGCGGGGCGTCCTGCTGGAACTGACCCCCGCCGGTAGAAGCCTCGTTGAGACGCAGTTCCCCCGCTGCCTGGAGGCTGATCAACAACTGCTGCAAGGCCTGAGTGGCGACGAGCAGGCTACGTTGGCCACACTCCTGCGCAGGGTCTCCGAAAACGCAGAGCGGGCCTAACCGACTGGGGGCGGGAGGTTCGCGGCGGGGATTGCCTTGGGCGGCAGCACCGCCGTCGGGCGTGGGGAGTGTTGCTATCCGGCGCCCCATCCGCTGGCAACGAGACGGACCTCACCTTCTTAATGTAGATGCAATGTAATTTACCGGTGAAGTAGCTGATATATTTTACTGGTAAATAAGTTTGGCCTTCGCAGGCAACCCTCCCAGGCCACTTTCAAGAATCGAAGGCGTCTGTGAAATGACTGCAACAACTACCTCTCCGGCTACCCCGTCCCAAGACGACGGGGCCGACCGCCCTCCCGTCAGCCTGTGGCGCGGGCGCGTCGGGTTGATCGTCGGCATCGTGCTGCTGGGCATCACCCTGCGTTACGCGATTACCGGCATGTCACCATTGCTGACCACTCTCCGGACCGAAATGGGCATTGGCGTTGCCGGTGCAAGCTTCCTTGGAATGCTGCCCACCCTCAGCTTCGGAATCGCCGGCTTCCTGGCGCCGGTGCTGATCCGCCGCTGGAGCCCGGAGCTGACCGCCGCGCTGGCATCGGCTACCTGTTCGGCACCCTCGGCCCCCTGCTGGGCGGTGCACTCTTCTCGGCGACGGGCAGCTGGACTGCGGCGCTGATTGTCTTCGCCTTGACGAGCATTCTGGCCGTGATCGGCGGCGCGTTGATGACCAGGGGCACCAAATCCCTGGAAGACAAGTTCACCCCTAACGATGCAAAGGAAGAAAACTAAAATGACTGAGCTCCGATCAAAGCAAAAGATCGCCGTTGTCGGCACCGGTGTCATTGGTGCCAGCTGGGCGGCCTACTACCTGGCCCAGGGTTTCACGGTTATGGCATCCGATCCCGCTGAGGGCGCCGAAGGCCGGCTGCGCGAATGGATTGACGGGTTCTGGCCCGCCCTGGAGACGCTCGGGCTCGCCGATGGCGCATCCCGCGACAACTTGAGCTTCAGCAGCGACGTGGCCGACGCCGTAACAGGCGCTGTGTTCATCCAGGAAAACGGTCCCGAGCGGCTGGAGATCAAGCGGGCCATCCTCGCCGGAATCGAGGCTGCGGCCCCGGCCGATGCCATCATTGCAACGTCGTCGTCAGGGCTGCTCATCAGCGAAGCGCAGGCCGGCGCCAAGCACCCCGAGCGGATCGTGCTCGGCCACCCGTTCAACCCGCCGCACCTGATCCCGCTGGTCGAGGTCCTGGGCGGCACGCAGACGAGCGAAGAGAACGTGCAGAAGGCGCTCGACTTCTACACAAGCGTCGGCAAGCGCCCCATCCGGATCAACAAGGAAGTCAAGGGCCACGTGGCCAACCGCCTGCAGGTGGCCCTCTGGCGCGAGGCCTTCTCACTCGTCGAAAACGGCGTCGTATCGGTCGCCGACATCGACACCGCGATCTCGCAGGGACCGGGACTTCGGTGGGCCTTGCTGGGGCCGTTCCTGAACCTGCATGCTTCCGGCGGCGAGGGTGGCATCACCCACGTTCTTGAACACATCGGGCCCGCCCAGCGCGAATGGGCCCGCGACCTGGGGGAGTACCCGGAAACCGACGACTACATCGGGCTCATGGCCGCCGGTGTGGACGAGGAATTGGAAGGGTACGACTTCGCCGAGACCCTCCGCACCCGTGACCGGCTCCTGATCGAATTGATCGGGGCCAAGAAGCAGGCGCCGCAGCTGCCATAACAACCAAGCCGGGGGTGGCCAGCTTTATCCGGGCTACCGGGCGTTCCATCGAAACCAACGGATTCCGATGAAGGCGAACACGATGATGTATGCGAAGGACGCCAGCAGCGAGCTGGCGTCCTGACCGCTCCATGCGGATTGGTTCAGCACATCCGAGAAGAGCGTCATGAGGGCTCCTACGGGAGACCAGTCCGCGATCGTCTTGATCGTGTCGCCGAGAATGCCGCTTCCGCCTAGGGTGCCGAGAAGTATCAGGAGAATCATCAGCAGCCGGCCGATCGCACTGATGGCGCTGGTCGACTGGACCAGACCGACCAAGGCCTGCCCGATCGACAGGAACACCGCCGCGCCAAGAACCGCGACGGCGAGGACCAGGACGTACTGGCTAACATCCAGGGTCAGGCCGTGCGCGATCGCACCGACCACCACCACGATGACGGAAGCGATCAGATTGGTGGCCACCTGCACAATGAGGCGGCTGGTGATGATCATCCAGTTCGGCGCCGGTGTGACCTGGAGCCTTTGCAGCACTCCGACGTCCCGGTCGTGGGCCAGGGCCAGGGTGTAACCGAGCAAGCACGAAGTGAGCAGGCCCAGGGTCAAGGCCAAGCCAATGAGGAGCGTGGATCCTCCGAGCCGTGATTGCGCTTTGCCAAAGGTGGTGACCACCAGTACCGCGACCGGCAGCAGGGTGCTCAAGAATAGCGACGTTCTGCTGTTGAGCATCACAATGGAATCGGCGCGAAGCAGCGAGCCGATGGCCAGTCCGAGCGGTGGGCGGGTGGTGGCGACGCCGGTATTAGTCACGGATCTCACTTCCTGTCAGTCCGATGAAGACGTCTTCCAAAGTGGGTGCGCCGTGGGCTACCGAAAGCACCCGCGGGTCTTCCCGGTGTTTGTCGATCAGCTCCGATGGTTTTCCGATCGTGAGCAGCACCCCGTGGTCGATGATCGCCACCCGGTCACACACGGCTTGCGCCTCCTCCATCGAGTGGGTAGTGAGAAGAATGCTGCTACCTTCACCCCGGAGGTCCTCGATGCGGCGCCACAGTCCGCGCCGCGATTGCGGGTCCAGCCCGGCCGTCGGCTCGTCCAGCAGCAAAAGAAGGGGTTTGTGGACAGTGGCAATGAACAGGGCGAGCCGTTGCTGTTGGCCGCCCGACAACTGCTTGAACCGTTTGCCGAGTTCCTGTTCAAGGCCGATCGCCTGCATGCTCGAACGGATCTGCTCCCGCGAGAGCTTCACCCCGTAGAGCCCGCCGTAGAGTCGGGCAATCTCCTGAATGGTCAGCTCGGCCTGGAAACTGGAGGACTGCAGTTGCACCCCGAGGCGCGCTTTCGCGTCCAGCGGCGCTCGTTGAACATCGATTCCGTCCACCAGCAGCCGCCCGGATTTGGGCCTGACCAAGCCCTCGATCGCACTGAGTGTGCTGGTCTTCCCGGCGCCGTTCGGGCCCAGCAGGCCGAAGATCTCACCGCGATGAATCTGGAAACCGATCCCGTCGACGACGGTCCGCTCGCCATACGCGACGCGCAAGTCGCTGATGTCCAAAACCGCCGCTTGTGCCGGCACATTCACTTCACTCATCAAGTCGCAATCCCCTCAGGGTGGCCGAGCCCGCCACCTGCCGGGCACCATGGAGCCGAGTCTATCCCGCGGTCCGGGTCGCGCGGCGAAGCGGCGTCATCAGCATGGCGTCCGACGTCGTGCTGTCGCCCAGTCACGCTGCGGGACGTCGTAGACGAAAGCATTGACGCGGCACGGCCCTGCGCCCAGTCTTGGAGCATGGCCATCAAACTATCCGAAGTGATCCTCGGGGCCTTCCCCCAATTGCGCTACGAACCCACCGCCAAGCGGGTCCGCGCGAGCCTGGGCGGGAACACCGTCGTCGACACTCTGCAGGCGTGGCTGGTCTGGGAGCCGAGGCGAATTACGCCGATCTTTGCGGTGCCCGAGGCTGAATTGCGCGCAGAGCTCGTTCCGTCCGGCGCCCCGACCGGCGATGTTGCGGAGCACCCCGTCAGGCTATCTGCGGACTCACCTCCGTCGCTGGATCCGCGCACGGGTTTCGGGCGGCACACCACCACCGGCGAACAGTTCGATGTTGTGACGGGCACGACGACGGCTCCGGGGGCCGCCTTCCGGCTGGATGACCCTGCCCTGGCAGGATATGTCGTGCTGGATTTCGCCGCTTTTCAATGGCGGGAAGACGACGAAGAGATTATCGGCCATCCCCGCGATCCGTTCCATCGCGTCGACATCCGGGCGTCCTCCCTGGACGTGGAGGTCTCCCTCGAGGGGGTCACGCTCGCCAGCACGAACGGCGCGCAACTCCTGTACGAGACCTTCCTCCCCGTCCGCTACTACATCCCGCCCGGGGACGTGCGGCTGGACCTCATGGAGGAAAGCTCCGAGAGGACCGTGTGCCCGTACAAGGGGGAAGCCAGTTACTGGACGTACCCCGGCAGCGAGGCCGGCACGAACGTCGCGTGGAGCTATGACAGGCGTTTCCGAGACGCCGCGCAGATCCATGGCTTGCTCAGCTTTTTCAATGAGAGGGTGGACTTGACCGTCGATGGCGTCTTGCAGCCCCGGCCGGTTACGCCTTGGTCGCGGCCCCAGGACCGTGTGTAGCGCGGGCGGTGGTGGCGCGGGTTACGTGGCTTCGGGCGCCCCTTCGTCGTGGTTGGCTCAATCTCATTGTCGTGGGACAGTCCGAGCCGCCCAAGCACCCTCAAACGACCCGGCCTGCCCGTTCCCAGTGCTCCCGCAGCAACGCGGCCAAGCGGTCTGGCTCGATCCGATGCGGCGGATCGAAATGGTGGCGTTCAGGGAAGACCGCGAGGCGGAAATCGGGAAACACCGTGGACAGCCGCTCTGCAACCTCGCCGTAGTCGTCCGGGTTGCTCAGCCCACCGAGGACGAAGAACACCGGCCGCGTGAAGGCAACCAAGCGGGACCGGTCCAGATCGTATGTCCTGAAGTCGCGAAGGAACGCCCTGATCCCGGCAGGCCGTTTGGCCATCCACGGGGGTGGTCCGCCTTCAGGCGGAGGCGGAAGGACGACGTCGGGCTTCACTCCCAGCCTCATGAATCCGGCCATGAACTGCTCGGGCGGCAGCGCCTCCAGCGATTCATATTCCCTCCAGAGCCGGGTGTGCGCCGGACTCCAGTCCCAACTCCCAGCCCAGGCGGGTTCCAGGAGTGCGAGGCTGAGGAGGCGCCCGGGGTGCTTGGCGGCGAAGGCAAGCGCAGCCGCGCCCCCTCCCGAATAGCCGAGCAGGTGGAACGTCTCCCAGCCACGGGCGCCAGCCTCGCGGAGGACGCCTTCGATCTCGGTGTCCAGGCTCCAGTCCTGCGGCGGCTCGTCGCCGTCGTACAGCTCCAGGTCCTTCGCGACGGCGTCGACGTCCGGCCCCAGCGCTTCGACCAACGCCCCAAAAGCAGGCTGGGCGGGGAGAACGCTCCCCGGAAGAAGGACAACCCGAATAGGCTCCATGGCAAAACTGTACGCCCGCTGGAGGCCTTTCGCGCCGCGCAGTGAAGTTCGGTGTACAGCAGCATCGACGCGACGAGGCGGTGTCCGCTTGCGGTGGCTGGCGATGCCTCCACACTCCATGCCTCGCGATGGGCAAGCAGCGTCGCCTCGTCCATGAGGACACTGGATACGTACGGGTGAACTGAGCGGAGCTGATCCAGGATCCGGAAGCCATGCGTGTCGAGGTCACCCCAATACAGGACCTCACAGTCCTGGAGCCACTCGGCGTTCGTCAACGACGAAACATCGGCGTCGTCGGCGGTGACGACGTCGTCCATCACCAGGACGCTGCTGCCCGGCTCGTAGAGGGGATGCTCGAACGGTAGCGCGACATCCACGGACGGGGCGTCGATCTCCATGCCCGACGGCGGTTGCGCGCGGGTCGTGAGGGCTGTCGACTCGATGCTTCGGATCAATTGCATGATCCGCTTGTTCTCCATGAAGACCTTGTCGTCGAGGAGCCTGCGCATTTGCTGGGACAGCTGGCGGACAGTCGACTGTGTTTGTTCGACGGCGGGCAGCCAGTCCTGGTGGAGGTTCGCCAAGGCATGGAGATTGTCCATGAGGGACAGGGCTTCGATCTGCGCGGCGCGCTGCAGAAGGTCCCGGAGCTCTGTCCGGAGTTGTGGCGACATGAGGCAAAAATGGAGTCCAGGAGCTCGCCCTGGCTGCCATCCCACGTGGCGATCTGCTCCGGATCGGCCCAATCGTCAAGATATTCCGACGCTCGGCGGGGAAATTTGCCCTCACCGAAGGATTCGCGGACGCCGAACAGCACATCCTCCAGAATGTCGATGAGTTGGTGCCGGCCGATGTTTCGTTGGTTGGGGCCAGTAAACGCGGCCATGAAGAAGTGCACTGCCAGCGGAGCGTTCTGGGCGCGAAGGAGGGCCCATCCTGCATGGTTTTCACGCAGTGACTGTAGTGCGTAGTAATCCATCTGATCCTTTGGTTCCAGCCGTGTGGCTCCAGCCGTGCCGATTGCGCTCAAACTCGGGTACGCTCCAGCGGCTACTTCCGTGTCTCTTGGCTAGGGAGATCCGGGACATTATTGTTGTCATCGTGCGGGTGACGACAACGCACTTGGCAATCAGGGCATGTCGAATTTTGGCAAATAGTAGTCATCCGGCCAAAGCCCTGTATGCTTGTAGCTGTTGTTGTGTTTGGCATTTGGTAGTTCAGGCAGTTCCCGTGGTTCATCAACTACGACCTTCTGAAGTAACGGTGGAGAACACCCCACACCGGAGGCCCGACAGTCGGGACAACCTCCACCTTCAGTAAGGAAACTGAAAAAATGGCTACAGGTATCGTCAAATGGTTTAACTCCGAAAAGGGCTTCGGCTTCATCTCCCCGGAAGATGGCAGCCAGGACGTTTTCGCTCACTACTCTGCAATCAACTCGGGCGGCTACCGCTCCCTCGAAGAGAACCAGAAGGTTTCCTTCGACGTCGAGCAGGGCCCCAAGGGTCCCCAGGCAGTAAACATCCAGGCTCTCTAAGCTTCGGATTTCAAAAGCAGGGCCGGTCATTGACCGGTCCTGCTTTTTTGTGCCCATAAGCCTGTTTGTGGGGTCCTGACCCTGTTTGAAGGCGAATGCATCGGGCAACGTGCGATTCTGCTGGCTCATTGGCCTTCCCAGACCCCAGAACCCTGTGATCACGCGGCGGGGATGCTCGAGGAGCGGAATGATCCAGCAGAATCGACGCCGTCCGACGACGTCAGTTTGAGCGACATGCCGGTGATGTCCGATCCTCGGCAAGGGGCGTGCCGGGACTTGAAGGCGTGCCCAAATCAAGAAGGTCGGGACCGCGCATGCAAGCAGGAACGTCGGATTCTGCTGGATCATTGGCCTTCCGAAGTCCCGGCGCCCCGGAATTATGCGGCGCGCACTGTTGACGCGTGGAATGATCCAGCAGAATCGACGCCGTCCGACGACGTCAGTTTGAGCGACATGCCGGTGATGTCCGATCCTCGGCAAGGGGGTGCGCCGTGTCTTGAAGGCGTGCCCAAATCAAGAAGGTCGGGACCGCGCATGCAAGCAGGAACGTCGGATTCTGCTGGATCATTGGCCTTCCGAAGTCCCGGCGCCCCGGAATTATGCGGCGCGCACTGTTGACGAGCGGAATGATCCAGCAGAATCGACGCCGTCCGAGGACGTCAGCTTGAGCGACAGGCCGGTGATGTCCGATCCTCAGCAAGGGGCGTGCCGGGACTTGAAGGCGTGCCCAAATCAAGAAGGTCAGGGCCGCGCATGTAAGCAGGAACGTCGGATTCTGCTGGATCATTGGCCTTCCGAAGTCCCGGCGCCCCGGAATTATGCGGCGCGCACCGTTGACGCGTGGAATGATCCAGCAGAATCGACGCCGTCCGAGGACGTCAGCTTGAGCGACAGGCCGGTGATGTCCGATCCTCAGCAAGGGGCGTGCCGGGACTTGAAGGCGTGCCCAAATCAAGAAGGTCAGGGCCGCGCATGTAAGCAGGAACGTCGGATTCTGCTGGATCATTGGCCTTCCGAAGTCCCAGCGAATCCGGTCCTCCCGTGCGTGACCCTATTACCCCCCGGTTACTCGCAGGCTATGCCGTCGTTATCCCTGTCCAGGGCGGACCGGTAACCTGGCTGGCCCCGATAGATAGGTGCGGCACCGGCAGCCCTCGCGGCGGTGCAGTTCGCGTAGTAAACCGACGACGGCGCTGGTGGTTGTGCCGGCCGGGCCTGTGATTGGTCCTGTTGGGCCTTGATGGCGGCGGCATCGGCGGCTGCCTTCGCTTGGGCCTGTGCAGCAGCCTGTGCCGCTGCGGCGTCAGCCGCTGCCTGTGCCGCCTCTTTGTCGGCTGCGGCCTGTGCCGCCGCTTTGTCCGCTGTGGCCTTCGCTGCTGCGGCTGCTGCCGCACGCGCGTCCGTTACTTTCTTGGACTCAGAGCTTTCCATCCAGAGCAGGCTTCCCGCATCGGACTTGGTGCAAATGAACTCCTTGGGTGGGTAGTTCTCTGTGGTGTTCTCCGTTGCGCAAGAAACGGATTTCGGCGCAGTGGGCGTGGGAGTCGGCGTTGGTGTGGGCGATTTCGAAATTGAAGCCGATTGCGTGGCGCCCGCTTGCGAGATTGTCGGGCTGGCGCCACCGCAAGCCGAGAGGGAAAGTGCTGCAGTTACTGACGTGATTGCAGCAAGGACTTGGAAGGTTGCTTTCCGAAATTTAGAAAAGTCGTGCGACGCGTGCTTTGTGGCCCCAGTGTTTTTAGGCGCGCGAGTATTCATTTATGCCCCCGTGAATTTGCTTTTGATGCGAATGTCAGCAGATTCTAGCATCGGAAATGCAGGAAAAGTAAGGGTTGTCCACATAGGCAAAGGGGCCCCTTGACTTGAGCCAAGAACAAAGGGTGAGAAGCTCCATTTAGAACATATATTCGATCTTTGTAAATATTCTTCGAATAAATATCCACATGTGTCAGGTTCTCCCTAGAGGTGGCTGTGAGGTCCCCGTAGCGTCTAAATCACGAGACCATCGCAAGGAGAACCATGCAGAACCTGCCATCGCCAAACCGCACCTTCCCGGATTCCGGGCAACACGTAGGCGTCGCGGACGCACACGGAGATGGAGAACAAAACCCCATGTGGATGCACGGAGGCACCCTTCCGCCAACACTGAGTTTCCCCAAATCACCACGTAGACGCCGGCTCCTGAATCTACCGTTGCCCTTGGAAAGAGGTTCGCAAAACAGCTTTGGGGAGCTTCATGGGGTCGATTCGTCTGGACGTAGCACCACCTAGGGGCAGGAGAGTGCTGGATTAGCGCGTCAGAGAAAGTTGGATCGCGATTGTTCGAACAAGAGGTTCGGCGAACCCTGGATTATGTTGCTCGCGGAATGATGGTTCGGATCGTGGGTGCGCCTGGTTCCGGCCGCACAAGCGTCGTGCAGAAAGTCATTGCCGAGCTGGAGAAAACCGGTGCCACGGTCTATTCCATTTCGGGTCTACGATCACATCGCGGAATTCCGTTCGGCGGAATATATAGCTTGAGCCTGGACATTCGAATAGGTCAACTGGGCGTACTAGGTGTCGCGGACACGCTGACGGGCCGGCTTTCCAGGCCAGGGGAGCGCGTGCTTGTTGTCGACGACCCCGAGTTCATTGACCCGGAAACCTTAGCTGTACTGGATTCAGTCCGGCGCAGGACAAAGCGGCCCATGATCGTGACCATGAGTGAATCTTCCCTCTACTCGAAGAGGAAGCCCCCGGTCCTTAGCTCCGGCCCGGAAGCAAGGGTTCAGCTGAATCCGCTTCGCTACGAGCAAGTGAACGAACTCCTCACCGAGATACTGGGAGCTCCTGCAGATGCGGACACTACTGCCCGCATCCTCACGAAATCCGCGGGAAACCCCCACCTCGTGGTTCGCATCGCCGAAACTGCTTCCCTCAGCGACCTGATTGCCTTCCACCATGGTCAATGGCACATGACCGGCGACACCTTGTGGAACGAGCACCTCGATGGCACGGTGGAGTCTCTGCTTGAAGGGCTTGAAGCTGACGAGCTCACCGGCCTTCAAACCATGGCTATCGCGGGCACTGCGCCTCTGGATGTGCTGCAGCAAGTAGTCCACTCCGATGTCCTGGACAGGCTTGAACAGCGCGGATTCGTTTCAGTCATCGAGGATGTGAACAACAACGTCTGCGCTGCGATGACGCCGCCTGTCCTTGCCGACTATTTCCGCGGCCAAAGAGTGCTCACCAGCCGGCGGGTCCTCAAGAATCGAATCACAAGGACCTTGAGTGCAGCGCCACAGGATGACCACGTTGATGGCACTCCGGCCGATTCGCTGACGAGGTCTCTGTCTGCGCTTCGCCTTGAACGGAGGTCCGACGACGCAGCCGCCGCGCGCCATTTCCATGAACAAATCTCGGCCCTGGAGCGACACCGCTACGAAGCGTGGGATGCCGAGAAGACCGTATCGAACGCGGTGGGACTGCTGAGTGTCTATTGGGGTTCACCTCTTGAACCATCGAGAATTGAGCGTGTTCTTTCCCGGACCAGGACCTCGGAAGGAGACCAGTCCGAACTGCTGTTCCTGGCGGTGACAAAGGCGCTTTGGTCCCTCTATTCCGGCAAAGGATTGGATCTTGCCGCCGCCGCCCTCAGGACCTTCGCGAAGGAACACCCCGAATGGTCTGCCGAGGCTGAAGCTGCGGAACTTTTCCTCGTGGCCTCATACGATCGAATGCCCCAGAATCTTGACGAGATCTTCGCTCGGCTCCAGGAGGGTCATCCTCACAGCGCGGTCATAGCCTGCATCCGTGGCATTCTGGAGCTTTACCGCTTGAACCCCTCCGAAGCACTCAAAGCCATCGACTCGACGGCAGGTTTCAAGGGCCTTCCACGGATCGAACCATTCATCCGGGGACTCGCGTTGTTCAGCTCGGGGCGGATTGACGAGTCAATTGTCTATACGCTTGGCCAACGCATGGAGGCCCGCCGCAATTTGGATCAACTCGGTATGGTTTCCAGCACGTATATCGCTGCCCAGGCCCTTGTATACCGTGGCTATTTCGACGAGGCGGAATACCTGATGAGCAGTGTCTTCGCCATGGGGCGTCCGGGGCTTCTGGCGGATTCCCTCCATGGCGCCATGCTCCGGCTCGCCGGACTGCGGACGGCGACGGCTTCGATCTCGCCCGCTGCGACCCTCGCAACCCAGGCGCGGCGCGAAACCGAAGACGTCGGCCCACTCCCGGGGACTGCAAAAGGGGTTTACCAGCTCGTCGCCGCTCGTCCCCTCCTCCCGGCAGTTTTCGATCGAAAAGCGGCGCACCTCATTCAACAGCAGCTGGAACGTGGCTACGTCCTCGAGGCAGTGCATTCTGCGATTCTCTTCGTCTGCCTGCTTCCCGGCAGTAAGACCCTCGAGCTCCTTCGCCGGACCTTGAAGGAGCATGCCGCAACTTCACACGATCAGCTCGTAGCCATTGCCGCCGCGGTGGTGGAGGAAGACCACCCATTGCTCGGGGCGCTGCTCCAACAATATGAACCCGACGCAGACTTCTACCAGGTACGGATGCTGCTCCGGGGTGCGTTCAAACGGTATGCATTCGTGGACGACACGATAGGGGCAGCCGCGATGGAGCGAGCCTATGCCATGTTTGCCACACGATTTCCGTCCGCAGACGAGCCCCTCGCATTCAATTCCGGAAGCTACTCTCCTCTCACAGTGCGGGAAATTGAGATAGCCGCCCTGGCCGGCCATCGCTCCAACCCCGAGATCGCCGAACACCTGGGAATCAGTATCAGGACCGTGGAAAGCCACATTTCCAACGCGCTCCGAAAGACGGGAAGCCCGTCGCGGGCAGCACTCTTTGACCTTGTCCGGGAGACGTCCCCGTTCCGTGAGAAGCGCGTCCAGGATCCATGAATTAGTGGCGTTCGGAATTGTTCGACGGATCATTGTTCTGGACCGAGTCCATGAAGGCCACAATGGTGAGAACCGCAAGACCGAGCGCACAGACGGCGGCAATGACCGACGTCGCGCCCTGGAACGGGACAACTATTTCCGGGCTGAGAGCCGCCGCGTTGGCAAAACCAGCAACGGCGAAAACGGCTGCTTTGAGCGGCAGCCATTTCCGGGCCGGGCTGAAGGCCGCAATCAGTGGCGCGGCCATGCCGAGGATAACGAGGACGGCGACCGTCGTGTTCTTCACGGCGAGCGGATCAATATTGGAGAGGCCTTCCGGGGAAGGAGAGGTCCAAATGAGGCCGCCGGAAATGCCTGAGAGCACACCGACCATGAGGCCCATCATTCGTGAAGAAGGCTGTAGAGCTGAGTAGTCATTGAGAATTTCTGGCCGTGGGTGGTGTTAGAAGAATGTGGTGGTCCCCTCCTCAAAGGAAGCAATCCACAGTTCAGATTCTCTCCATGAAACAGGGCTTCTACGTGTAAAAATGGGCAAAATCAGTGTGCCTAAGCGGTTTCTCCGTGTGGATTGGGCCGATTTAGGTGGTCGGAACGGACGGTCTGCGTGTGGAGGAGCGCTGTGCGAAACGATGTGCCCCATGCTCCCGGACGGAGCTCCGTGGCCGTACTGTGTTGTTGAGTGGTCCGTTCACCGGAGGGCAACGAATCCGTGGACGAGCGCACTGGAGAGCCTCTGGAAGGAGCCAAAACCCCATGAATAAGGCGATTATCGTTTGTCCGAATTGCGGCACGTCAAATCGGGTTCCGGCGGCCTCCGCGGGCAAGCCTCGGTGCGGGAACTGTCGCCACTGGTTGCCCTGGATCGTCGACGCCGGCGACGAGGACTTCCGACTCGTGGCCGAAGAGTCTTCTGTCCCGGTCCTCGTTGATTTCTGGGCTGTTTGGTGCGGTCCCTGCCGCACGGTGAGCCCGGTGCTGGACCAGCTGGCGCGCGAACGTGCAGGGAATCTGAAACTGGTCCGAGTTGACGTGGATCAGGCACCCCGGTTGTCTTCCCGCTTCGGCATTCAAGCCATCCCCACCTTGATGGTCCTCATCGACGGAAAGATCGTGGCCCGGCAAGCCGGCGCTGCCCCGGCGCAAGCGTTACGTTCGTGGCTGGACGGGGCGATTGCTCGGGTGAGCTAAAAACCGCCGCCGCCAAGCCAGGCTCACCCCCGCCTCGACGGCGCCTTTCCCGGCGAACCTACAATGAACGGCCGTGTATTGACCGGTTCGACGGGGAGGGCTGCCGGCTTCACCGCGGCTGCCTGCTTCACTTCAGCGATCGGCTCCAAGGGCTCGGCGCAAGAACCCGTTCCGAGCCCGCGAACCGTCCAACCTTGCGCCTGCCACACCCCGGCGTCCAGCACGTTCCGCGCGTCCAGCACCATCCGGCGTCGTACGATGGATCCGGCAGCGGCGGGTGACAGGGCACGGTACTCGTCCCACTCTGTCAGCAGCAGCACCAGCTCGGCGCCTTCCAACGCGCGGGTCGTAGACGCTTCGAAGCGGAGCTGTGGGTAGCGCATCCAGGCGTTGTTGATGGCCTTGGGGTCGGTCACGGTCACGTGGGCGCCGGCCGCGGCGAGCTGGAGTGCGACGTCCAGGGCAGGGGAATCGCGGATGTCATCCGTGTCAGGCTTGAAGGCCGCGCCCAGCACGGTGACAGTGCGGCCGGACAGGAAGCCTTTGCACATGTCACGTGCGACGTCCACGGCGCGGGCGCGCTGGCCCAGATTCACGGAATCCACGACGCCCATCCACTCGTCAAGGGAAGGTACTGACAGCGCCTGCGCCTGCGCGCGGAACGAACGGATGTCCTTCGGCAAGCAGCCCCCGCCGAAGCCGAGGCCGGCGTGCAGGTACCTGTTGCCGATCCGAGGATCCAATCCCATCGCCTCGCTGAGCTCGGTGACGTCGGCCCCCGAGGCATCGCACAGTTCGGCAACGGCATTGATGAAGCTGAGCTTCGTGGCCAGGTAGGCATTCGACGCGGACTTGATGAGCTCGGCCGTCGCAAAGTTGCATACCAGCCGGGGGATACCGGCAGACACCAGCGGTTCGTACACGGCGTCGAGCACTGCTGTCACCGGGACGCCCGCGGCAGAATCCTTGCCGCCCGGCACTCCATACACCAGCCGATCCGGCACCAACGAGTCCTTTACTGCCGTGCTCTGGCGCAAGAACTCAGGGTTCCAGCCGAGCAGGACATCCGGTCTGCGGGCAAGGATTCCGCGGAGCATGTCCACTGTTCCCACGGGAACGGTGGACTTGCCGACGACGGCGGCCCCCCTCGCCAGATGGGGGAGGAGGCTCTTCGTGGCTGCGATCACGTAGGAGAGGTCGGCTGTATCCGACGTCTTGGACTGCGGGGTGCCCACGCACAGGAAGTGCGCTTGGGCGTCGGCGGCATCGGCGAAGTCCGTGGAGAAGCTGAGTCGCTTGGTGGCGAATCCGTCGCGAAGAAGTTCATCGAGACCGGGTTCGTGGAAGGGTGCGAAGCCCTTGTTCAGGTGGGCGACCTTCTGGGCGTCGACGTCGATGCCCACTACGGTGTGGCCCATCGACGCAAGCGTGGCGGCGTGTACCGCGCCGAGGTAGCCGCAGCCTACGACGGAGATTTTCATGCTGGGAGTCCTTTGTTGGAAGTCGCGGAAATTGTGGTGGGCTGGGCCGCGCCCAGCCGTGCCAGGTGGACATGTTCGGCTGATGGCTCGAGCAACGCCTCGCCGGCCGCTACTGCCTCGTAGTGCCGCACGAGTTGAGCGCTCAGCGCCGGCCACGTCCGGCCCTGGACCGAAGCGAGCGCCGCCGTTCCGAAGGCGCGGCGCTTCGCGTCGTCGCCCATCAGGTCCTGGGCGTACCCGCGCAACTGCGCGAGGTCTCCCGGTTCGTAAAGCCAGCCGGTGCGCGAGTTTTCGACGAGGTCCAGGGGACCGCCCCGGCCGGTGGCAACGACGGGAACGCCGGAAGCCATCGCCTCTTGGATGGTCTGGCAGAACGTCTCAAACTCGCCAGGATGAACGAAAAGGTCAAAGCCCGCCACCGCCTTGGCCAACTCGTCGCCGCCCAGGAACCCGGTGAAGACGGCGTTCGGCAGGGCCGCTTCGAGGGCGGAGCGTTGTGGACCGTCCCCCACAATGACAAGTCTGGTTCCCGGCAGATCCCGCAGAACGGCGAGGTCTTCCACTTGCTTCTCGATCGCGAGTCTGCCGACGTAGCCGATGATGCGCTCGCCGTTTGGTGCTATGGAGGCGCGCCACGCCTGCGAGCGCTTGGTGGGCGAGAACCGCGCGGTATCCACACCGCGCCGCCACATGCCCACCCTCAGGATCCCGCGGCCGCGCAACTGGTTGAGCGCGAACGTGGACGGGACCAGTGTCCGGTCTGCAAGAAGATGGATGTTGTCCACCCGTCCCCATGCCCAGTTCTCCAGCATGGGAAGGCCATACCGGGCGGCGTAGCTGGGGACCTCGGTTTGATAGATGGCCACTGTGGGAATGCCGAGTTGGTGCGCAGCCTGCACAGCCCGCCATCCGAGGACGAAAGGGGATGCAAGGTGGACCACGTCCGGTGCGTAGTCGGCAAGGATTCTCTTGACCCGGCTCACACCGCCCAACGCCACCCGCACATTGGTGTACCCGGCCAGGGGCACGGAGGGGAGCCGGTACACAAAGGCGCCGTTCACGACGTCCGGTACGGCAGTGTCCGACGTCGACGGCGCAATCACCATCACTTCGTCGCCGCGCTCTTCCAGATGCTCCAGCACCCGCAGGATGGAGTGGGTGACCCCGTTCATGAGCGGCAGGAATGACTCGGCAACGATAGCTATCCTCACTCCTCCACGGTGTGCCCGGAGGTTGGCGAAGCGGGGGAATGGGCGTGACGCTAGGGGGAAGGTTTGGTTAACAAACTGATGTTGATTCCCCGAGTAGAGGATCCGTAGCGCCGGAAAATTCGCCAATCTAGGTAATTACGGAGCTGAAAGACGGGTAGAAGTTACTCTTATTCCCCAATATCGGCTCGATTTACGGTGACACCATAGTGAACCTCGTGGCCATGACTGGGGCTTGTCCCGGGCACCGGGGTGTTTCGGCAAGAGGGCGATGACTGGGCGGCACGCCCCCGCATGCTGAACAACGCGGGGTGATGTCACTCCGCGCCGCCCGTACGTCCGGCCAGGCCGTTGCCTAGAATCGAGCCAGACTCTATGAAACTCTTCAACCGTACTCTCCAGGTTGACCAGCACCGGACGTTCAAAAGGACGCTCCCCGGTAAATGGTTCACCTGGTTCTCCACCGTTCTGGTGGTACTCGCATTCGCCGGTGTCACAACCGGAATCACCGCACCGGCAGCCCAAGCTGCCAACCCCACGGTGGTCACCCTGACGTTTGACGATGCAAATGCCGATCAACTCACCGCCGCCCAGACCATGCAGACCCTGGGGCTGACTGGTACTTTCTTCACGCCGTCCGGATTCATCAACAACCCCGGGTACCTGAGCACAGCGGACATGCAGGGCCTTGTGGCAAACGGCAATGAGATTGCCGGCCACACCGTTACGCACCCGGACCTGACCACCGTGACGTCGGATGAGGCAACTCGCCAGATTTGCAACGACAGGGTGAACCTCAGCAACCTGGGCTTCACCGTCACCGACTTTGCCTACCCCTTCGCCGCCGAGAACGCATCCGTCGAAACCATAGTCAAGAACTGTGGCTACAACAGCGCCAGGGGACTCGGCGACATCAAGACGCGGTTCAGTTGCGCCGGTTGCCCGGTGTCAGAGACCATTCCGCCCGCAAACGCCTACGATACGGCCGCTCCGGACGAGGTGGACAACACCTGGACGCTAGCCGACCTGCAGAAATCAGTCACCCAGGCTGAGCCCGTCGGTGGGTGGGTCCAGCTCACCTTCCACCATATTTCGAGCACCAGTACTGATCCGCTGAACATCACCCCCACCTTGTTCAACCAGTTCGCCACCTGGCTCAAGAGCCGCCCCGCGACCACCACGGTCAAAACGGTGAACCAAGTCATAGGCGGAACCGTCAAGCCGCTCGTCTCGGGACCGCCGGCACCCCCGGAGGGTACTGGCAACCTGATCAAGAACCCAAGCCTTGAAACCCTCACCAGCGGCGTGCCGCAATGTTGGGCAGCCGGAGGCTACGGTACCAACACCGCAACCTTCTCCACGGTCAAACCCGGGCACACAGGGAACGTGGCTGAAAAGCTGGTGGTCACCAACTACGTGGACGGCGACGCCAAGTTGTTGCCCACCCTTGACCTGGGAGGGTGCTCACCCACGGCCACAGCTGGGAACTCCTATTCCATAGGTGCCTGGTACAAGTCCACCACCAACACCCAGTTCGAGCTCTATTACCGGACCGGCATCGGCACGTGGAAGTACTGGACATCAAGTCCCTGGTTCTCAGCAGCCACGACCTTTCAAAAGGCCACGTGGACAACGCCTCCACTGCCGACCGGTGCGAGCGGCATCAGCTTCGGCTTGAACCTGTTCAGCAACGGCACCCTCACTACCGATGACTACGAGATGTTCGACGTCGGCACGCCGCCACCGCCTCCGCCGCCACCACCAGCCGGCGGCAACCTGGTACAAAACCCCAGCCTTGAAACGGCCGGTACGGGCTCGTTCCCACAGTGCTGGCAGGCCGGTGGATACGGCACCAACACCGCAACTTTCAGCACGGTAGCCACCGCACACACCGGCACCAAGGCCGAGAAGCTCACCATCACCGGTTATTCCAGCGGTGACGCGAAACTGCTTCCCACCATGGACACGAGTACCTGCCCGCCTGCGGGCGTCGCAGGACACACTTACTCGGTGCGTGTTTGGTACACCTCCACGGCCGTCACGCAGTTCGCTTTGTATTACCGTGACGCCTCAAACAACTGGGTGTATTGGACTTCCGGACCGTGGCTGGCTGCCGCTAGCGCCTACACGCAGGCAAGCTTCACGACGCCGGCACTCCCTGCCGGGGCCACTGCCATCAGTTTCGGGCTGAGCCTGTTCAGCAACGGCTCAGTCACCACGGATGACTACTCCATGTACGACACCGTGGGTGCTCCGCCGCTCGGCTGAGTTCCTGCATCAAGTGAAACGAACAATTGAGGGCGGCTATCCAGCCGCCCTCAATTGTTTATTTGGCCGGCCTCAGCACGTCCGGCAGCACGTCGACGAACACCGTCCCGGGCGGTTCGTAGTAGATGACAAGAACCTCATCACCCACGTCGAAAATACTGGTCTTGTCGAAAGGATGGGCGTGGAAAGCGTTCGTGCCGCCGTGGAACGGCAGCATGACTTCTCCCACAGTGCCCGGTCCAATACGGCCCGTAACCCTCCCGATCTTGCCGGTCAGGCTCCGATCAACCTCTCTGTGCATCGGCTTCCCTACGCGTCAGGGGCTTTGGCAGGCCGCTTCGGCGGTTCCTTGCCGTTCTTGAGCGCACCCGTGATCGATGGCAGGAAATTGCCCACCTGGGCCAGGATCCCGCCCACCATGTTGTTGAGGCCCTCGCCGCCGTTGAGGACAGTCAACTGGCCAACGTGGGCAAATGGTTCGGCCGCGGCTGCCACAATCGCAGGCATGTTCTCCGCAAGTTGTTGCGAGATGACGGCCTCTTGATTGGTTCCGAGCGCCTCGGCCCGGGCCTTGATGCCGTCCGCTTCCGCCAAGGACTTGGCCTTGATGGCGGAGGCCGCAGCATCACCACGGGCCCGGGTGGCCGCAGCTTCAGCTTCACCGGTGATCCTCGTCGCCCCCGCAATGGCGGCCGCAGCCGTGGCATTGGCCTGCGCTTCGACCTCCACCTTGCGGGCGTTCGCCTGGGCTTCGAGTTCCGTGCGCCGTGCCCGTGCTTCAGACCCGCTGATGTCGGCGGCCTTTTGGGCCTCCGCCTCCGTGCGTTGGGCGTAGGCCTTGGCATCGGCTGGCTTGCGGATGGACGTCTGGAGTTTTTGCTCCTCGCGGTCCGCCTCCAGCTTGGCGACTTCGGTTTCCTGGACCACCACTTGCTGACGCGCCGTGGCGTCGGCCAACGGACCAGCCTGCGCGGCGTTGGCCCGCGCAGTTTCGGCATTGGCCTGGGCCGCTGATTGCTTGATCGCCGAGATGCTCTGGGCATCGGCAATCTGGGCCGCCGCCTCGGCTTCCTTTTCCGCGGCTTCGCGGTTCCTGGTGGCCTCGGCGATGCGGGCCTCCATTTTGACCTGGGCAATATGCGGCTTCGCCAGGTTCTGGATATAGCCCGTTGGATCTTCGAGGTCTTTGATTTGCAAGGAATCAACCACCAGGCCGAGCTTTTCCATTTCGATTCCGCTGGCACTGCGGACCAACGAAGCGAGTTTGTCGCGCTCCCGAATGATCTCTTCCATGGTCATGCTGCCGATGATTGAGCGAAGGTGCCCTTCAAAGACGTTATAGACCTGGCTTTCCATTTTGGGCTGCTGACCGAGAAATCTCCTCGCGGCGTTTGCAATGAAGGGCGCGGCATCTCCAATTTTGTAAATAACCACGCCCTCCACAATCACTTGGATTCCTTGCGAGGTCACGCAGGATACCTGGAGTTCCGTCTCATTCAGCGTCAAAGACAACGTCCTGACCGTCTGGAGACCGGGAACCACCAAGGCGCCCTTTCCAGTGACGATTTTGAAATCCATTCCGTCCCTGGTGTCCAAACTTCCGCGGGTCAGCCCGGAAATGATCAATGCCTCGTTTGGTTCAGCCACCTTCCACATCAATTTGATGAGCAGCCTGATGACCGCAACGGCGACGATGACCCCAAATACCGTGACAAGAAGGGGGATATAAGCAACGAGGTCGAACATGACTGTCCTTTCAACGGCAAGCACTCAGGCGGCTCGTGTAGTCAGTCTGCTGCCGACTGCTTCAGGAGTCCAGCAATTTGTTTGCTTACAATTGACCCAACGTATGCTCCTATGCGCGCGTTCCCGCCAAGTGTTCCGCCACCTTGGCACTTACCGCCGGAACGCCGTCGCCGGCTTGACCGTACAGCCAGTCGTTGTACTGGAAGTCGCCGTCCTTGCGGCTCTTGAACAGCAGGTTTCGCAAGGTGCGGGCGAGGCCTGATACATGCCACGACTCGCCCCAGACGCGCGCCGTGCGCTGGACGCGGGCCGTGCGCGCTGCGCGGGCTGAGTTGAAATCGCCGATGGCCCGGTCCCAAGCACTCGTGTCCACGCCGTCGTCGGTGAAGACTGAACCAACGGTGGAGTCCTGCAGCACTGCGGCGTCTTCGAGCGCCTGGCAGGCGCCTTGGGCCAAGTACTGGAGCATGGGATGGGCGGCATCGCCCATTAGGACCAGGCGACCATCGATCCAGTTCTCGATGGGATCCCGATCGTACATGGGCCAGCGGATGCCGGTGGCAAGGTTCCCCAGCGCGGCCTGAACTGCAGGAATGCAGTCCTTGTATGCGGCCTGGAGTTCGTCCACGCCACCGTATTGCTCTTCCCCGCGCTCGAAGGAAGGCGACTTGAAGACAGCTACCGTGTTGAGCAGTTCGCCCTTGCGGAGCGGGTACTGCACCAGGTGGCAGTCAGGCCCGAGGTAGACGATGACGTCTTCGAGATCGTTCGCCGGGATATCGGGCGTGATGGGCACGGTTCCGCGGTAGGCGACGTACGACGACGACACTGGACCGTCTTGGGCAACAGCCTCGCGGAGGGTGGACTTGAGCCCGTCCGCCCCGATCACGACGTCGGCCTCGTACACCTCACCGCTCGCAGTGTGGGCTACGCCGCGGCCATTCACGGTCTCCACGGTTTCTACGAAGACGTCGTTCACCAAGCGGACGCCTGCCTCCTGGCAGGCCTCCAGCAGGATCCGGTGCAGGTCGCTGCGGTGGATCACCACGTACGGGGCGCCGTAGCGCTCTTCGAATTCCTGCCCGAGGGTCTGGCGGGTGAGTTCCTCGCCGGTCAGGGCGTCGCGGAATACCAAATGTTTGGGCTGGACTCCGATTTCCAGGGCCTTCTCCAGGAGGCCCCAGCGCTTCAGCACGCGGGAGGCGTTGGGAGCCATCTGCAGTCCGGCCCCCACTTCGCCGAATTCGGGTGCCCGCTCAACCAGCGTGACGTCGGCGCCGTTTGCGCGGAGCGCCAGGGCACCGGCCAATCCGGCCATTCCTCCGCCGACGACGAGGACTTCAGTGGACGGTTTACGGTCAGACATTGCTAGCTCCTACAGAGATGGTGTTTTGGGAAGTGCTCTTGGTGGACTTGATTTTGACGCTGATGGCTCCAATCAGGACGGCTGCGATGGCGGCCGCTCCGGCGAATGCCAGGAAGTTGGAGTTGACACCCAGGCCGGCCGCAAGAAGCAGACCGCCCACCTGGGGTGCGGCGACCGCGCCAATGCGGCCGACGCCAAGGGCCCACCCCAAGGCGGTGCCCCGCAAGTGCGCAGGGTAGTGGCTGGCCACTGCCGCGATGATGAGGCACTGGGTTCCGTGGGTGCCGATACCGGCCAGCACCAACATGACGTAGACGATCCCGACCGGCGGCCCCGCCACCAGGACGGCTAGCGCGACGGCGGCGACGGCGGCTGCCGCAATCGCCGTCGGGACCGGACCGAAGCGGGTTCCCGCCCAGGCGGTGGCCACCGAGCCGACGACGGCACCAAGGTTGAGTGCCAGCGCGAACGTCAGGGCGGAGCCGAGGTTGTATCCGGCCAGTTGCATGAGGTTCGGCAGCCAAGTGCCCAGGCCATACCAGGCGAAGAGGGTCGCGAGGGTGGAGACCGCGAATAGGACGCTCATACCGAGGTAAGGTGCCCGGAGCAGAGACTTGAAGCCTGCGGACTCTGTTTGCCGCGCATTCTTTGCAGCCGGCAGGGTCTCCGGGAGGAAGCGCATCCCCAGCGGTACCACCACGAGGAGTGCCACCGCAGCGACCAGGAACATGACTGGCCAACCGAAAGCGGGAATCAGCGGGATGCCGGCCAGTGCGGCAATCGTGCCGCCGATCGGAACACCGGACATCATCAACGTGGCAATGGTTGACCGCCATTTGGCGGGGACCAGCTCGGCAACCAGGGCATTCGCGGACGGGACCAGTCCGCCGAGACCAATGCCGGCCAGCAAGCGCAAGCCGCCGAAGACGAAGGCGTTCGGCGCGAAGGCGCACAAGATGGTGAAGATCGAAAACAGTGCAGCACAGGCGATGATGGTCCGGCGGCGCCCCCACGTGTCCGACATCCGGCCGGCGAAGATCGCTCCGATCATCATGCCGAGGAACGCCATCGAACCAACAGTGCCGGCGGTGGCCTTGGTGAGCCCCCAGCCTGTGTCGGTAATGAGGGACGACTGAACGGTGCCATAGACGATGAGGTCATAGCCGTCGAAAACCACCAGCAACCAGCAGACGAGCGCGGCGGCTGCGGAACGCTTGGAGAACCGGGCCGCCGCCTCGGTGGGGTGTTGAACGCCTTGTTGGGTCCGCTCCGGCGTCGCAGCGGAAGGTGTGTGATTCATCCCACCACTGTGTGGCCGCCGACCCGCGACTCCAATACAATTCTGTCGTGCAGAATCTTCCAGCTCGCAAGAAGCCGGCCTACTCCATTGAAGCTGTAGACAACGCCCTGCAACTCCTCCAGCTCTTGCGCGACGGCGGCAGCCTTCGGCTCAAGGACGCAGCCGCCGAACTGGAGGTCGCACCCTCCACCGCCCACAGGTTGCTGGCCATGTTGGTGTACCGGGGATTCGCGGTCCAGGACGAGACCCGGCGATACGTTCCCGGGCCAGCAATGGGTGTTGGACCGGCCGGACTCAGCTGGACCCGGCTGCTGCGCTCGCTGGCACAACCCCACATGGAGCTCTTGAGCGGCAGGATCAACGAGACCGTCAACCTCATGGTTCGGGTCGGCACCAAGGTGAGGTTTCTGGCCACGGTGGAAGGCACCAATGCCTTGCGCGTGGGGGACAGGCAGGGAACCGTGTTGCCAGCCAACAAAGCATCCGGCGGCAAGGCAATCCTGGCTGAGCTGGAGCCCGCGATGATTGAGCAATTGTTCCGCAGCCAGAACGCTGAGATTGGCGGGGACATGATTCCGGACGCGGAGTATCCTGCTTTCCTCCGTGAGCTTGAGAGTATCCGCAGCAACGGATTTGCGGCGAATTTCGAAGGCACCGAGGAAGGAATCAGCGCCTTGGGCATGGCCCTCCACAACAGGCACGGGGTTGCAGTAGGAGCCTTGAGCGTAGCGACCCCGGTGGCTAGGTTCCGTCGGCTCTTCGACGGCGGACTGGTGGGCATCATGCGGGAAACCCGGCGCCAATTGGAGATCGATATCGCTGCCAATCCGGCCGAACCCGAGCCCTAACCTTCCCAACTAGCTCGCAGTAGACGTCGTTTTGAGGGCCCATAGCGACATCTATTGCGAGCTAGTTGGGCCGGTGGGGACTGGGTGGGGCAAAGATTCTGCTGTACAGAATATGTTGGAGATCACCGTCCAGTCTCTCTAGGGTCTGGAGTACGCCAAAACTGTTCCGTACCCCCGAGGAGGCCCCTGTGTCCATCAGCGCCGATAACACAACACACGAGTCGGTTGCCGCCGCGCATGCGGTTCCGGAGCCGACGCCCGAAGAGGCTGCCCAGCTCAAGCAGCTGTATAAGGATTTCGACAAAGAGAACCTGATCCCGCTCTGGACCGAGATCGCGGACTTGATGCCGATGGTTCCTTCCCCGAAAGCCGTGCCGCACGTGTGGCGCTGGAACGATCTGTACCCCTTGGCCGCCCGCGCCGGGGACCTGGTTCCCGTGGGCCGCGGCGGGGAACGCCGGGCCATCGCGTTGGCGAACCCGGGCCTGGGCAACACCCCGTATGCCACGCCGACCCTGTGGGCTGCGATCCAGTACCTGGGTGCGCACGAGACAGCCCCGGAGCACCGCCACTCGCAAAACGCCTTCCGCTTCGTCGTCGAGGGCGAAGGCGTGTGGACCGTGGTGAACGGGGACCCGGTAGCAATGCGCCGCGGGGACTTCCTGCTCACGCCGGGTTGGAACTTCCATGGCCACCACAACGACACCGATCAGCCGATGGCCTGGATCGACGGGCTCGACATCCCGTTCGTGCATTACGCCGACGCCGGGTTCTTCGAGTTCGGCACCGAGCGCGTCACGGACGAGGCCACCCCGGACATCTCCCGTTCCGAGCGGCTCTGGGCCCACCCGGGCCTGCGCCCGCTCTCCGGGCTGGATGACACCACCAACTCACCCATCGCGGCATACCGCTGGGAACACACCGATGCGGCCCTCCGCGAGCAATTGCTCCTTGAAGACGAAGGCCACCCCGCCACCGTCTCCCAGGGCCATGCCGCCGTGCGCTATACCAACCCGACCACGGGCGGGGACGTCATGCCCACCATCCGGGCCGAGTTCCACCGCTTGCGCGCCGGGGCCTCCACCGAGTCGCTGCGCGAGGTCGGCTCGAGCGTCTGGCAGGTCTTCGAAGGCACCGGCACCGTGGTGCTGAACGGGGAGACCAAGACCCTGGCGAAGGGCGACCTGTTCGTGGTCCCGTCCTGGACCGCATGGTCGCTGCAGGCCGAAACTTCGTTTGACTTGTTCCGCTTCAGCGACGCCCCCATTTTCGAACGACTGAACTTCAACCGCACGTACATCGAAGGACGCAACAAATGAGACTCCTCACCCTCCGTACCACTGAAGGCACGACGGCGGTCCGTCAGGACGGCGACACCCTCACCGAGATCGAGGGCTTCTCCGATGTCGGAGCCCTCTTGCAGGACCCCGCTTGGGCGTCCATCGCGCAGGCAGCCAACGGCGCAACGCACGCGTACGACGGCGCCGACCTCGCCGCCGTCGTGCCCGCACCGGGCAAGATCATCTGCGTCGGGCACAACTACCGCAACCACATCAAGGAAATGGGCCGGGAAATCCCCGAATACCCCACCTTGTTCGCCAAATACCAGGAATCCCTGATCGGGCCCAACGACGACCTCGCGTTGCCGCAGGAGTCCGACGCGGTTGACTGGGAAGCCGAGCTCGCGGTCGTGATCGGCAAGAAGGGCCGGCGCATCAGCGAAGCCGACGCGGCCGATCACATCGCCGGGTACTCGGTGCTGAACGATGTGTCCATGCGCGACTACCAGTTCCGCACCATCCAGTGGCTCCAAGGCAAGACCTGGGAAAAGTCCACCCCCTTCGGCCCGGCCCTGGTCACCACGGACGAGTTCACCGCCGGGCCGCTCATGACCTCCGCCGTGGACGGTGAGGTCCAGCAGAGCACCCCCACCGGGGACCTCGTGTTCACCCCGGAATTCCTGGTCTCCTACATCTCCACGATCATCACCCTGAACCCGGGCGATGTCATCGCGACCGGCACCCCGGGCGGGGTGGGCCACGCCCAGGATCCCAAGCGGTACTTGCAGGAAGGCCAGCTCCTGGTCACCACCATCGAGGGCCTGGGCCAACTGAACAACCGTGTGGTCAAGGAAGCCTGATGGTCGCCCGCCACGACCTCACCACCGATCCGGGCCTGCAGGCGCAACTCCTGCAGGCCCGGCGCGGGACCGCGTTCTTCGCCCGCAAACTCAACGAACTCACCGACGCCCAGCTCGACGGCGACTCCCTGCTTCCCGGCTGGAGCCGCCGCCACATCGCCGCGCACATCGGCTACAACGCCCGTGCGATCGCCCGGCTGATCGAGTGGGCCGCCACCGGGATCGAGACCCCGATGTACCCCTCCTTTGCGGTGCGGGACGAGGAGATCGAGTTCGGCGCCACCCTTTCCCCCATTGCGCTGCGGAACCTCTTCGACCACTCCGCGGTGCACCTGAGCGTGGAATGGCGCGACTTGCCCGACGACGCCTGGCACCACACCGTCCGGACCATCCAAGGCCGCGACGTCCCCGCCTCCGAGACGGTCTGGATGCGCTCACGCGAAGTCTGGGTCCACGCCGTGGACCTGGACAACGGGGCAACCTTTGCCGACATCCCCGCCCCGGTACTGGAACGGCTCCTGAAAGACATCACCGGCGCCTGGCACACCCGAGGCACCGACAAAGGCCTGAAGGTTCGCGTGACGGACAGCGACCTCACGTTCGGGGACCCGGACGCCGCCGTCGTGATCACCGGGCCGCTCCCCGCCGTCGTGCAGTGGGCCACGGGGCGTGGCACCCACGGCGTGGGCGCTGACGGGACTGCCGGACAGGTGCCGGCCGCACCCAAGTGGATCTGACGGCGTCGGACACAAAGAAGGTTGGTACAGCTCCCGGCTTCTTCACCGCAGGAACTGTACCAACCGCTTGTTTGACTATTCAGATGTGGCTGTAGATCCTACCCATTGGCGGCTCCTATAGTCCCGGGCTAGCTCAATCCGGGCTTATGAAGAGATCTATTTTGCGTCGTCAGCCAGATGCCGTGAAAACATCCAGCCTGCGGCGATCATCAGGATGCCCAGAACCATGAACGTCCAGTTGTCGAGAGTGTTCAGTGACAGGAAGTTAGCCGCCGAATCGACTCCGACACTCAACCCGTACACGCTGAGCACGATGTACAAGGCGCCGAAACTCATGAGGATATTGCGCGCGCCAAGACCGCCCGAGCGGGACATCGCCCAACTGGTTCCGCCAATGATTAGCTGCACAATGTTGAGCAGCAGCGACACCTGGAACACGCCCAGGAGCATTGCGTGCGAATTTGGTCCGAAGAACTGCAATTCCCCGTACCGCATGGTGATGCCCGGAATGAATCCGAGAAGGCCCACCAGCGCCATCAGAATACCCACACCCATGCCGATGTTCTGGACGTCTGTACGTCCGAAGTGAATACCGTGCGCATGTGGGGTTGCGGTAGTCATTATGCCCTCCATCCACCTCTTGCGAACACTCCAATTTTACGTCTGACATATGCAAAAAGCGCCCGGGGGCGGCTTGGCATCCCCGGACGCTCGTTACCTTTTTCGTAGCCCTTTCCTGGTGCAGGATATGGGTGTGTTGGCCTGCCGTCCCGGCATGATTGTGACGCTCTGTCGATGCATGATCCTGAGCGTGTTGTCACCGGGGCTTGGCAGGTGCCAGGGAGACCGCTAATAGGGGCAGGACAGTTTGGGATCGTCGTGCGTAACGTGGATGCCGGGCCCTGACACCGCTGACGGGCCGGCACTGGAGGATGACCCGCGACTGGAGGTGCCAGGTGATCAGAAACCACGAAACCGTTGACGTTTTCATTGGCTTGGACGTCGGCAAGGGCGAACACCACGCCGTTGCCTTGGACCGGGCCGGGAAGAAGCTGCTGGACCGGGCATTGCCCAATGACGAGGCCCGGATCCGTGAGATCCTGGCCGAGTTTCAAGGCCACGGACAGGCGTTGCTGGTCGTCGATCAGCCCGCGACGATCGGGGCGCTCCCGGTGGCCGTGGCCCAGGCCGCCGGCATGCCCGTCGGTTACCTGCCGGGCCTGGCGATGCGGCGGATCGCGGATCTGCACCCGGGAGAGGCGAAGACCGATGCCCGGGACGCGTTCATCATCGCCGACGCCGCACGCACCATGCCCCACGCCCTGCGCTCGGTCCAACTCGCCGACACCCAGCTCGCCGAGCTGAGCATGCTCTGCGGTTTCGACGATGACCTGGCCAAACAGATCACTGCGACTTCCAACCGGATCCGCGGTCTGCTCACCCAGATCCACCCGGCACTGGAGCGTGTTCTTGGCCCGCGCCTGGACCACCCTGCCGTGCTGGACCTGCTGCGGACCTGGCCCACCCCGGAGGCCTTGCGTCATGCCGGCCGGCGCCGGATCGGGAACCGGCTGGGAAAGCTCGCGCCCCGGATGGGCGAACGCCTCGCCGATGAGATCATCGAGGCCCTGGGCAAGCAAACCGTGGTCGTGGTCGGCACGAACGCCGCCACGATCGTGCTGCCCCAGCTCGCGGGCATGCTCGCCGCGTTCCACGAAGCCCGCGCTACCGTTTATGCCCAGGTCGAAGCCCTCGTGGAGGCCCACCCTCTTCACCACGTCCTGACGTCACTGCCGGCGGTCGGCGTCAGGACAGCAGCACGGATCCTCACCGAAGTCGTCGGGAAAGACTTCGCCTCAGCGGCGCACCTGGCATCCTGCGCAGGCCTGACACCGGTGACCTGGCGATCCGGGACCTCCATCCGTGCCGACCGCGCCTCCCGGAAAGGCAACAAAGTCCTCAAACGCGCCCTCTACCTCTCCGCCTTCGCCGCACTGAAAGACCCGCTCTCGCGCGCCTACTACGACCGCAAACGAGCCGAAGGAAAACGACACAACCAAGCCCTCATCGCCCTCGCCAGACGCCGCTGCGACACCCTCTACGCCATGCTCCGAGACGGAACCCTCTACCAAGCACGAACACCCACAGCAGCTTGACAAAAAACATAGGGGCACGCTCACTTTTGGCTGGTTTCCCGCCGGCGATCCTCCTGCACTTGTTCGCGGGTTTCCCCGGACGCACGCTCACTTATGCGACGGCGCGACGGCGGGTGTGCAGGAGCGTTTCGCTTTCGGGGGTTATAGATGAGCGAGCGTCGCTCGGAGATGCGTCAAAGGTGACGGAGCGTTGAGGGGATTGGCGGGATCTGCGGGCGCCTGCCGGGGGAGTGGGGCACGCCGTGGCACGATAGGACACGATGAAACTGCGCGCTGATCAGACTGGTAACCGTGGCCTGCCCATGCCTTTGTGGTTGCAGGGTGCCCTTGAGTCGGTCCAGGCCGCCATCATCTCGGCGCTCGTGGTGGTCCTGCCGCTGGTGGGTGTCTGGGCCACCGATGGCTTCCAGGACCACAGCATCGATTTCCTGGCACGCTTGGCCGGTCAAACCTGGCTGCTGGTCCATGGTGTCCCTCTTCAGCTTGCCACGGTCAACATAGGAACCGCGGGCCTCCCGGGCTCCGGCATGTTGTCGCTCATCCCCCTCGGCCTGACCCTGGTTCCCTTCCTCCTTGCTTGGCGCGCCGGCCGCCGACTAGCCCGGGCATCCTACACAGACCAGCTTTGGCAGGCCTTCTTCGGGGCGTTGCTTGTCTACGGAGCATTTGGCGCGGCCACCGGATTCATCTGCCGCAACGGGGATGTTGTCGTCAACATCTGGTTCGCCGCATTGCTGCCGCTCATCCCATTCGGCCTCGGCATGGTGGTAGGTGCCCGGCGCGAGTCCGGCTCCTGGAGCAGGCTCATTGGCGTCGACGCCGTCGATTGGCTCGCACGCACCAGCCAACATTCCCGTTGGGCCGGGTCTTATTTCGGCTCCGCCATCATAGCCGGGTTCGTTGCGACCATGGGTGCCCTGACACTTGCAGCCTCGTTGCTTGCCGTCGATCTCGTCATCCATTGGACGGACATCGTCGCCGTCTACGAAGGCCTGAAAGCCGGGGCCCTGGGCGGTGGCGTCCTGACGATCGCCCAGCTCGGCTACCTGCCCAACCTGGCGGTTTTCACCCTGGCTTGGTCCTCCGGCGCCGGGTTCGATCTTGGCATAGGCTCGCACGCCGGGCCGCTGGGTACCGCCGTCGGACCCCTTCCTGCCATTCCCATCTTCGGGGCACTGCCCACCGGGCAGCTCGACTTCGGTACCGCGGCCCTCGCGCTTCCGGTGATCGCCGGCCTGTTGGCGGGCTGGTGGTTCCTGCGTGCGGGCGAGAACCATTTCGACGAATGGCTCTCCATCAAGATCAGGGCGCGCTGGTTCACGGCTACTGTTTCCACACTGATCCTGGGTGCGCTCATAGGCGTGGTTGCGGGTGCCCTGGCGGGCGTCCTGGCTTGGCTGGCGCGCGGTTCCGCTGGAATTGGACGCCTCACCGCGATCGGCCCCGACCCCCTGTGGACGGCAAGCTGGATCGCTGCGGAGGTGGGGATCGGCGTCGTGATCGGTTACTCGGTAGGGCCGTGGCTCGAGCGGCGGCAGAAGCTTCGCGAAGCGGACCTTGACGCTCCCGCGTACGACGGCGACCGCGGCTAAAGTGTCTACCGCGCCTTGGCGTGTGGCTGGGCTAGCGCAACCCGGTGGGAACGGACTTTTGGAAGTCCACTTGGCAGGAGTTTTGGGCCTGGAGCGTCAGTGCGCTCCGCGCGCAGTCCTGCAAGGTGCGGATTTGTTGGAAGAAGACGACTGCAGTCAGCACCAGTACGCACATGATGGCTGTGACTACCAGCCCGGAGATGGTGCCGAGTAACACGATGCGCGGCTGCTTGAACCTGATGGTGCGGACGAGAACCACCACGCCAAGCACCCCCGCGATGACGGTGAGGACGGCACTGAGCCAGACGTAGCTGATGTTCAGGACGTAGACGAAGATGGCGCCAAGCACAGTGAGCAGGAATGACCTGAACAACGTTTGGGTAATTGCAAGCGCTGATTTGGCAGCTTCGCTTTGTGGATGCTGCTGAGGGCTGGGTCCAACGCCGGAATTCATGTTTTCCAGCCTACGCGAGCCACCCATAAGCTAGTGCAATGCGCATTGTTGTCCTCGTCTCCGGTACCGGTTCCAACCTCCAGTCAGTTATCGACGCCGTGAAAGCGGGCGAGCTGGACGTTGAGATCGCAGCCGTAGGTGCCGACAGGCCGGGCACATACGGCGTGGAACGCTCCGCCGAGGCAGGGCTGGATACCTTCGTGGTGGACTTCAAGGACTATGCTGACCGGGCCGATTGGAACGCCGCGCTGACCACGGCCGTTGCCGCGTACCACCCGGACGTGGTGGTTTCCTCGGGGTTCATGCGGATTGTCAGCCCGGAATTTATCGATGCGTTCGGCGGCAAATACCTGAACACCCACCCGGCGCTGTTGCCGGCCTTCCCGGGGGCTCACGGAGTCCGCGATGCGATGGCCTATGGAGTGAAGGTGACGGGCTGCACTGTCCACTGGGCCGACGCCGGCGTGGACACCGGCCCTATCATCGCCCAGGAAGCTGTCGCGATCGCCCCGGACGACACTGAGGACACCCTGCACGAACGCATCAAGGTAGTCGAACGCCGGCTCTTGGTCCGGACCCTCGCAGAGCTTGCGGCGGGAAAGCACGCCTGAGTCTCGTGCACCCCCCAACTGACTCGCATTAGTTGTCGTTATGACGGCTCAAAACGACAACTAATGCGAGTTAGTTGGGCATGGGGAAGGCTCCCTATCCGTGGTCCTGGATCGCCCTCCGCAGGAAGCCTCCGGCCGCGTCCAAAGCACTCTTCGCCTGCCCGGGATCGATACCTGTCAGCACCACCAGGATGGCCGCCTTCACCGAACCACCCACCGAATCCAGTGCGCGAATCGCTGTCTCCGCATCCACGCCCGTGGCATGTTGGACGGTTCGCTGGGACCTCGCAAGGAGCTTCTTGTTGGTGGCGCGCAGATCCACCATCAGGTTTCCGTAGGTCTTGCCGAGCTTGACCATGGCGAGCGTGCTGATCATATTGAGGACGAGCTTTTGAGCAGTACCCGCCTTGAGCCGCGTGGAGCCGGCAACGAACTCCGGACCGACCACGACGTCGATCGCCACGTCCGCCAGTTTGCTGATGGGGGAGTCGTGGTTGCAGGCAAGCGATGCCGTAAATGCCCCACGGCTGCGGGCTTCCTCGAGCGCGCCGATCACGTAGGGAGTGCGTCCGGACGCCGAAATCCCGACGACGGCGTCCTCCTCGGTCACGCTGATGTCGTGCAGGTCCCGGGCTCCGGCCGTGGCGTTGTCCTCGGCGTACTCCACTGGTTTCTGGATGGCCTGGACGCCGCCGGCGATGATCCCGACGACGAGACCCGGGGGAGTGCCGAAGGTGGGCGGGCATTCGCTCGCGTCCAGGACACCGAGCCGCCCTGCCGTTCCGGCGCCCACATAGATCAGCCGCCCACCGAGCGCGAGGCGTTCCGCTACGGCATCGACCACCGCGGCGATCTGCCCGCTGGCGCGTTCGACGGCGGCCGGGACTCCCCGGTTCTGTTCGTTCATGGCGGAGACGAGCTCGGCCGTTCCCATCGTGTCCAATTCACCCAGCGTGGGCAATGCGGCTTCGGTTTGGAGGCCCGCGAGCTCGGAGCGGAGTTCCTTGAGCTCGTCTTCGGGGGGAGCTGCGTCAGACTGTTCCGTCACGGTGAATATACCTTTCCTGAAGGAGCCCGCGGCGGTTCGCTGCGAGGGCGGCACCGTCCATCCCATCGCCGAGCCGCGCAACCACCTCAATCCCAGCCGAAGCGAGGGCGTTGTGCAAGAGCCCGGCAAAGAACTCCGATTTCACTACCCCGCCAAGGAGCGCCACCCGCTTCGAATCGTCTGAGGCAAGGGTCACTGTGTTCACGAGAAGCCTGCACGCTTCGTGCAGGAGGGAGCGGCCGACGGCGTCTCCAGCCTCCGCCGCGTGCAGCACTTCGAGCGTGAACCCCGCCATTGTCCGGGCCGGGTTGTCGGACTCGGCGAGCCACGCGGGAAGCCGCGCGGGCGAACCGGCCAGCGCGGTGGCCGCAGCGAGCAACGAAGTGGCCGGGCCGCCGTCGTGCGCTTGCAGTGCGGCCTGAAGGCCCTGCTGGCCGATCCAGCGGCCGCTTCCCAGATCGCCCAAGAGAGGACCCCACCCATCGGCACGGTGAAGGTTACCGGCGTCGTCAAAGCGGAAGGCTACGGCGCCGGTGCCCACAATCAGCACGGTTCCCGGTGCACCCTGGAGGGCGCCAAGGTGGGCGGCCGTGGCATCCGAGAGGACAGCAGCGGGCACCCGGAAGCGTTCGGAAAGCAGGGCCGCGAGCTCACGGGAGTTCTCCGCGGAGGCCTCAACTCCGGCTACGGCGGCGCCGATTCGCCACATGGAATCGCTCGGGACCCCGGCCGGCAGCATGGCGGCGGTATCCGCGAGCAGCTCGAATGCGAACCGGGCTCCGTGATCCATCCCCAAGCCGGGGAAACCATGCTGGTCCGCCGAACCCAACACTTTATCGCCCTGCCTGAGTTCAACCCGGCACCGGCTCTTGCCGACGTCGGCCACCAAAATCACATTCTCGGAACCCATGGCCCCACCTTATGTTGCGGGCAGTGCCGCGTCTCGAAAATCGAAGTGGAGCCACAACACGATAAACTTGCCCGTATCCCCAGCAACCGTGGAATCCCGCGACATAAGACGGAGACTTTTGTGAGCTTGACGCAGCTTGACCGTGTTCCCATCCGCCGTGCACTGATCTCGGTTTACGACAAGACGGGGCTGGAGGAGCTCGCGAAGGGCCTGCACGCAGCAGGAGTCGCCATCGTCTCCACCGGCTCCACCGCAAAGCGGATCGCCGCGGCCGGTATTCCGGTCAAGGAAGTCGAAGAAGTCACCGGTTCCCCGGAGATGCTCGACGGCCGCGTGAAGACCCTGCACCCGCGCGTTCACGGCGGCATCCTGGCCGATCGTCGGGTTCCCGCCCACATGGAAACGCTCGCCCGCATGGACATCGAACCGTTCGACCTGGTGGTGGTGAACCTTTACCCGTTCGTGGAGACTGTCCGCTCCGGCGCAGCCCAGGACGACGTCGTCGAACAGATCGACATCGGGGGTCCCGCCATGGTGCGTTCGGCCGCGAAGAACCACGCCGCCGTCGCGATCGTGGTTGACCCCACCTTTTACGGTGCCGTGGTGGAAGCCGCCGCTGCCGGAGGCTTCGACCTGAAGACCCGCCGCCGCCTCGCAGCGAAGGCCTTCGCCCACACTGCAACGTACGACACGGCCGTTGCCACCTGGACCGCCAGCCAGTTCCTCGACGAGGACGGCGACGGCATCATCGACTGGCCCGCCTATGCAGGCCTGGCCTTGGAACGCTCCGAAGTGCTGCGGTACGGCGAGAACCCACACCAGCAGGCGGCCCTCTACGTGGACAAGGCCGCGCCCGCCGGTATCGCCCAAGCAGACCAGCTGCACGGCAAAGCCATGAGCTATAACAACTTCGTCGACGCCGATGCCGCCTTGCGCGCAGCCTTCGATTTCTCCGAGCCGGCCGTTGCCATCATCAAGCACGCCAATCCGTGCGGCGTGGCCGTTGGCTCCGCGGATGCCGAGGACCCCATTGCCGACGCCCACGCCAAGGCCCACGCTTGCGATCCCGTGTCCGCCTTCGGCGGCGTCATCGCGGCCAACAGTATTGTCACAGCGGGCATGGCACGCACCGTGGCCGGGATCTTCACCGAGGTTGTCATCGCCCCGGGCTTCGAGCCGGAAGCGGTTGACATCCTGTCCAAGAAGAAGAACATCCGCCTGTTGGCCCTTCCGGACGGCTACGGCCGCTACCCGACGGAGATCCGCCAGGTCTCGGGCGGCGTCCTTGTCCAGCAAGCCGACAAGGTGGACGCCGACGGCGACAACCCCGCCAACTGGACCCTCGCCGCGGGCGAAGCCGCCGACGACGCCACGCTGGCCGATCTCGCGTTTGCTTGGACCGCTTGCCGCGCCGCCAAGTCCAACGCAATCCTCCTTGCCGACAATGGCGCCGCAGTGGGCATCGGCATGGGCCAGGTCAACCGTCTGGACTCCTGCAAACTGGCTGTCGAGCGTGCCAACACCCTGGGCGTTCAGATGGAGTCCGACGTCGCTGCTGGCGGCGATGCCCCGGGCGGTGCCTCCAACGCCTCCGCGACTGGCGCACCCGAGCGCGCCCGCGGTGCCGTGGCTGCTTCCGATGCGTTCTTCCCGTTCGCCGATGGCTTGCAGATCCTGATCGATGCCGGTGTCCGCGCCGTCGTCCAGCCAGGTGGCTCCGTCCGTGATGAGGAAGTGATTGCCGCGGCCAATGCTGCAGGCATCACGATGTACTTCACAGGTGCGCGGCACTTCTTCCACTAAGTCCACACGCTCCACCAAAAAATGGTCAGGACTGGGCATGAAGCTAATATGTCCAGTCCTAGGAGCGGGCGGGGGGCATGTCCCTCGTTGCGGTGCTACGCGTTACGGTGCCGTGGATGCGGCCTGGTACGTGCCGTGGATGACGGTGCCCCAGTACGGGCCGTACATCGTGGTGGAGTTGCTCCCGTAGCCATAGCTGCTCACCGAGTTCTGGTACCCGCCGGAGCTGGTGCCGATGAACCACGGGCCACCGGAAGAACCGCCGGTCATGTTGCACGGGATCCCCTGGGTGTTGTCCTGCGGGTCCTTTGGATCATCGGTAGCCGTGCCGGAGCAGCTCTTGAGCGACTCGCCATCGAAGGGAGGTGCTGCAGGATAGCCGAACGACTTGTAGACCAGCCCTCGGGCCCCATTGAACTGGACTCCCGAGGCGCCCACTACGGCTGAGAGCTTCTGGCCATTGAGGGTGTTCATGACGGCAAAACCTGTGTCGTACTGCATGTCTCCGCTCGAGGACCACTGGTTGGTGGTGTACAGCGCCTTGGCCGTCCATTTGCCATAGGGGGCGGCGCCGTTCGAGTACGCAGGAACGAACGTGAACTTGGTTGAGAACGCCCCGGGGCCCTCGTTGACGCAGTGACCCGCAGTGGACACCGTGCTTTGGTTGGTCGAGGTGACGGAGTTGCCGGAGCAGACATAGTTCACCCCGCCTAGGGTGAAGAACACTTTTCCGATGTGCGGAACAGGGGACTCGCTGGCGTTGGCTTTGCGATCGACGGTGGGGGACTGGGGTGCCGCGCTGCTCGCCTTCTGGCCTTGGATTGTCAGGGTGCGGTCCGGCCCGGATGAAACATGGAGAGCGCCGCGGTCCACTTTGGCTTGTCCGCGCGAGAGCGCTTTGTCTGCGAGAACGTCGCCGGCGACGGCGTTCTTCATGCGCTCAGGAGTCCAGTAGTCGGCGGTGTTACTGTCCGACGTCGAAAGGCTGCTGACGGTCGACGCGTCAGTGCCGCGGTCGACGGACGGAGCGGCGGTGGCTCCGCCGCCGGATCCCAGCGCGAGCACTCCGGCGGTAGTCAGACTGAGCAGGCTTGTGGCCAGTGTTTTGGTTCTCGTCACAGTTGTCCTAGTTATCGAGGGTGAAGGCGGCCGAGTTGTGGTGGCCACCCACTGACGGAACTGAAACTACGCGCCCTGTGACAAATTTGTAAATAGAATAGTCAAATTTTCTGAGATTGATCTTTCGCTTGTGACAAATAGTGAATGTTGCGGATTTCCCGATGCTCAGTCGAACTAGGATCGGGACGCTAGTTCGTAGGCATCCCGGATAACAGATCCCCAGTATGGCCCGTAGATCAAGGCCGGGCCGCCGGGGTAGCCGTAGCTCGTAATGGAGTTTTGGAAGGAGTCCCGCTCGGAGTCGACCATCCAAGGACCGCCCGAGGAGCCTCCGGTCATGTCGCAGGGAATGCCCTGTGCCTTGAACTGTGGATTGATGGGATCCTTCGTGGCGTCGCCCGAACAGCTCTTCAGCGACTGACCGTCGAAAGGCGGAGCGGCAGGGTAACCGAAAGCTTGGTAGCTAAGTCCGCGGTCTGCGTTGAACTCCACCCCTGAGGCGCCAACGACGTCGGCCAGGTGCCGCCCGTGCACGGTAGCAGTGACTGCGAATCCGGTGTCATAGCGGATATCGCCTGCAGTGCGCCACTGGGGAGTGGTGTAGAGCGCTTTGGCGGGCCAGATGCCGTAGGGGGCGGTTCCGTTGAGGTAAGCGGGGACGAAAACGAAGTTCTGGACGAATGCCCCAGGTCCTTCGTTGACGCAGTGTCCTGCTGTGGCCACCGTACTGTCGTTATCAGACACGACGGCGTTGCCGGAGCAGACGTAGGCGAAGGCTCCCATGGTGAAGAAGACTTTGCCGACGTGGTCAATGGGGTCTTCGTCTTGATGCAGGCTCGAGCTGCCGCCTTTGGCGGGGCTCGCGATTTTCACGGGCGGGCCGGCTTCGACAGCGCCATTGGCAGTGCCGGAAGCGGCACTCCTCGCGATGGCTTTCCCGGCGAGGACGTCGCCGGGAATTGCCGTTCGCATTCGTTCCGGGGTCCAGTAGGCCGCAGGATCGGTGTTTGCAGTTGCCAGACTGACGAGCTGAGACGTCCCAGGCGCCGCGAAGCTCGAAACCGCATGAAGAGGTGTTGCGGCTGCCGCCCCTCCAGCGGCACCGAGGGTCAGAAAGGCGAAGGTAAGGAGGCTCAGGAGACCGGTGATGGGGAGTGATTTCTTTGTCATGATTGTCCTGCCAATCGACGGGTGGCTATGTGTTATCGGCCACAGCTTGACCCATTGAAACTACTCCCATTTGGCGCGTTGGTACATAAGGTTGGTCTGGGTATGACGTTGCATACCTGGCGCATGGCCGTCCCGGTAGGCGTCAACGCGGCCCCCTCAGGTAAGTTAGAGATGTTGAAATCTGCAGACTTTCAGGGAGATGCCCCGCCAATGGCAAAGATTATCTATACCCACACTGACGAAGCGCCGATGCTGGCGACTTACTCGTTCCTGCCGATTGTGGAAGCTTTCGCCTCGACGGCTGGCGTGGAGGTCGAGACTCGCGACATTTCGCTGGCTGGCCGAATCATCGCCGTCTTCGGTGACTACCTGACTGAAGAGCAGCGGATCAGCGACGCATTGGCCGAACTTGGTGAACTGGCCAAGAAGCCCGAAGCAAACATCATTAAGCTCCCCAACATCAGCGCATCCGTCCCACAGCTGAAGGCCGCTATTGCGGAGCTCCAGGGCAAGGGCTATGCGCTCCCGGACTACCCGGACAACCCCTCCTCCGATGAAGAGACGGACATCCGCTCGCGCTACGACAAGATCAAGGGTTCGGCCGTCAACCCGGTCCTGCGCGAAGGCAACTCGGACCGCCGTGCGCCCCTCTCGGTGAAGAACTATGCTCGGCAGAACCCGCATTCCATGGGTGCCTGGAGCGCCGATTCCAAGACCAACGTCTCGCACATGACGGAGGACGACTTCCGCTCCAATGAGAAGTCCGTTGTCATCCCGGCCGATGACACCATCAAGATCCAGATCGTTCGAGAAGACGGAACGGTCAAGGTCCTCAAACCGGCCTTCCCTGTCCTCGCCGGCGAAGTAGTCGACGGAACCGTGCTTCGCGCAGCGGCCCTGGACGAGTTTCTGGCTGCCCAGGTAATCCGTGCCAAGGAAGAAGGGGTGCTCTTCTCCGCGCACCTGAAAGCCACCATGATGAAGGTCTCGGACCCCATCATCTTCGGCCACGTCGTCAAGGCGTACTTCTCCGAGCTTTTCGACACCTACGGCAAGCAGATCGCTGCCGCGGGCTTGAGCGCCAACAACGGCTTGGCCTCCATCCTCAACGGCCTCGGCGAACTCCCCGAAGACGTCCGCGAAGGCATCCGGGCGGCGATCAAGAAGGGCCTGGCAGACGGCCCGGCGCTCGCCATGGTCGACTCCGACAAGGGCATCACCAACCTGCATGTTCCCAGCGACATCATCGTTGACGCTTCGATGCCGGCAATGATCCGCAGCTCCGGCCACATGTGGGGCCCGGATGGCAAGGAAGCCGATACTCTCGCGGTCATCCCGGACAGCTGCTATGCGGACGTCTACCAAGTGGTCATCGATGACTGCCGTGCCCACGGCGCCTTCGATCCCACCACCATGGGTACGGTCCCCAACGTTGGCCTCATGGCCCAGGCCGCCGAGGAATACGGCAGCCACAACAAGACGTTCGAGGTCGAGAACGCCGGCACCATCCAGGTGGTGGACTCCTCCGGCACCGTGCTGATCGAACACCAGGTCGCTCCCGGTGACATCTGGCGCGCTTGCCAGACCAAGGACGTGCCGATCCGGGACTGGGTCAAGCTTGCTGTCACACGTGCCCGCGCCTCCAAGATGCCGGCCGTGTTCTGGCTCGATGAGACCCGTGCCCACGACGCCCAGCTGATCGCTAAGGTCAAGGAATACCTGAAGGACCACGACACTGACGGCCTGCAGATCGAAATCATGTCCCCGGAGAAGGCCACGGCCTTCACGCTGGAGCGGATTCGCAAGGGCGAAGACACCATCTCAGTCACCGGCAACGTGCTGCGTGACTACCTGACAGACCTGTTCCCGATCCTCGAACTCGGCACCAGCGCCAAGATGCTTTCGGTGGTTCCGTTGATCAACGGTGGCGGGCTGTTCGAGACCGGTGCAGGCGGTTCCGCCCCGAAGCACGTCCAGCAGCTCCTGCAGGAAAACCACTTGCGCTGGGACAGCTTGGGCGAATTCCTTGCCTTGGCCGTGAGCTTCGAGCACCTTGCCACCACCACCGGCAACGCCCGGGCACAGGTCCTCGCCGATACGCTTGACCGCGCCACAGGCACGTTCCTGCTGGACAACAAGTCCCCGAAGCGTAAGGTCGGTGAACTCGATAACCGAGGCAGCCACTACTACCTCGCCAAGTACTGGGCTCAGGAACTAGCCAAGCAGAACGACGACGCCGAGCTCGCCGCGGCTTTCTCCGCCGTCGCCGAGGCCCTGACGTCCAACGAGGAAACCATCGTTGCCGAGATGCTCGGTGTCCAGGGCTCGCCCGTCGACCTCGGCGGCTACTACCGCCCCGACGCCGCGAAGGCAGAAGCCGTGATGCGTCCCTCCGCAAAGCTCAACGAAGTTGTGGCCACGCTGAACTAAGCGCCCCGCCCCGCCCAACTAGCTCGCAGTTGTTGTCGTTTTGAGAGGTCATAACGACAACAACTGCGAGCTAGTTGCGTTTAACTGACGGGTCGCCCGGACACGGTCTGATTGCCGTTTTGAGCTGAGCGATCTGCATGGAAGATTGGATCGAGTGAAATTCCTCTTTCCCTCTCAGACCTCGTCATCTCGCGGCATCGCGTTTCTGCGGGTCGTGTTCGGCGGGCTTTTGCTGCTACATGGCGTCCAGAAGCTCGTGGCTGGACAGCCGGTGTTTGAGGCCACCATCACCGCAATGGGGGTTCAAAGAGCGGAGCTGATGTCCTGGCTGGTTATTTGCGGTGAGAACGGATTGGGCGCACTCTTGGTACTCGGCGCCCTGACCAGGGTGGCCGGTTTCCTGGCAGCTCTTATGTATGCCGGGATCTGGTTTGTTACAGAAGCGGGTAAGCCATTGTTGAGTGATCGTCCCGGAGTCAACGCCGAGCTTCTCATTCTGTATATCGCGTTGGCATTGGCGTTTGCCTTTGTCGGTTCCGGAGCGGCCTCGCTGGACCGGAAACTGTTCGCCGGGAAGCCAGCCGGGAAGCCAGCCCGGAAGTCAGGCCGCTAGGCAAACCCCCGCACGGACTCCTCCGCGGGGCTATTTGCCCTGCGGAGGAGCCGGAGAACCGGGCTGCGGCCCATTACGGTACAACAGCCCGAGCCGGTGACTATGCGGGCTTGATTGCCCGGATCTTCCGACCGCCCGCCATCACGATGAATCCACCCAGTAGCAGGAACGCTGCGAACAGCACCCCGTGCCCATTGAAGCCAGTGCTAGCCAGAGCAGTTGTTCCTGCGCCGGCAACCACCGCCGTAACGGTGGTGGCGGCGCCGGCTGTCGCTGCAGCATCTGCTGGAGGAGCAACAACCGACGGGTCGGCGACTGCTGCGTTGATTGCGGGGGTGCTCCCGGCGGGAGTGTTGACGACTCCGGAAGACAGACCCGGATCAACCGAAGCGATGCCGACCGTCAAGGGCAGGTTCAACGGGGCAGTGAGTCCCGTACCCAAGACGCCGGTGCCTGTGGCGCTGTCTGGCGGCGTCGTAGGACTGGTGCCTGTTGAGCCGCTTGTTGGCGTGGTGCTGAGCAGGTTGACGGTCGTGTCGCCAACGGTGACCGGTGCAGTCACCGGTGCAGTGACCGGCGTCGCGACCGGTGGAGTGACGGGGCTGCCAGACGCTCTGCCTGGGCCCGAATTGTTCAGAACTGCCAGGGAGGTGGCTCCGACATTAACAGGGACCGATATCGGAGCCACCGCCTGGGTTCCGGACGGGACAGCTGTTCCGCCGGAATTGCTCGCCGGGGCCGGAGCCGGGGCGGGTGCGGGGGTGTTGGTCGCGACGCTCGAAGTTCCCAATACTGTGAGCGTCGTCGGCCCGATGTTGACCGGAGCCGATACCGGTGCAACAACTTGAGTGCCCGAGGCAGTGCCTTGCGCACTTGTAGAGGTGTCTGCCGCATTCGCGGCCGTTGCGCCGAGGGCTATCAATCCACCGGCAAAGAGGGTGCCAAGCAACCCCTTGCGAATAATGCTGTGCATGTTGTCTTTCTCCTGAATGAGTAGTTCCACCAGGCGCGGCTGCCCGCAGGAAACCGCGGGAGCGCCCGGACCGGCCATCTGCCACCGGCCAGAATCGACTTCTGGGGAGGCGGCGGGGCTTGGAACTAATCAGGGGAAGAACCTGGGTCGAACGACACTGGAGCCGGAGTTCGGCCGGCTGAAGTTACGGAGATAAGGATGCCGGCGAAAGGGGGAAGCAAGGTGATGCCTTGAAGCCACCCAGCAGTCGCTCCCGAAGGATTGCCTGTAAGGGCTGCTGCGGCGCCTCCGGCAACGGCCCCGCTCGGCGCGTCGGCAGGGGGCGTCCCGCCGGACGGAGGCACCGAAGGATCCTCGGAAGCGGTGGCCCAGACCATCGTGTTCCGAGGAGATATGCCCACGCCCGGCGGGTCAAAGGGGTCAGCGGGGCTGACCGCGGGGGCCGCGACATCCTCCGCCAAGGGTGAGCTCGCGTGGGTCGTGGGCGCAAGGACGGCGGGCGCCCCGGGGAGTGTCGCATCGAGCTGGGCCGGGGGAAGTGCCTCGGGTAGGCTCGGGATGCTGACTGGAAGTGCACCCACGGTCGATCCAACGGTGCCAAGAACCGGGGACACAACCTGGCCGGCTACGGTACCGAAGCCTGTTCCAACCCCGTTCACGGCGCCTGTTGTGGTGGAAACGACGGGAGCAGGCACAGTAGCAAGCATGCCCTCGGGGACGACGCCGTTGACGACGGGCGTGCTGGCCACTCCTTGGTCGACTGCCCTGGTCAGCCGTGGCAGTTCGTGCGCAACAACCGCCGGGGTTGGAGCAGTGGCGTCGTGGACAACGTTTGTCACCGCCGAGCCTGCGCCGCCCAATAAGGAATGATGATTGCTGTCACCCGAATCAGCGTTGGCTGCAGTGGAGGACAGAGCCATCCAAACGACCGCACCGGCGCCAGCCAGCAGGACGGAGCGGAGAACATGAAGAACGCGCAGCTCACTTCGCACAGCTTCCATCTCGACACCCCCCAGCGTCCGGTTGGATTGACGATCTCCACCATCGTAGGCCTGAACTAGTTAACTAGTCTAGAAGTGGGCAGGCAATGATCACCACTGGGTCGCTCACCGGGCGTCGTTGGCGTACCTGACTCCGAGTTGGGAGCGGACCCCGTCGAAGAGGCGCATCGTGTTGAGCGAATCGTCCAAGGGCATGACGGGACTCTCGGTCAGTCCTTGCTGGACGCAGCGGGTGACCTCTCGCAATTCGTAGGTGTAGCCGATGCCGACCGAATCAAAGCGCTCAATGCGCGGCTCGTCCCAGCCGGTTCGAATCAGAAGCTCGCGTGGATTGTTGATGGATCCTTGCGTCTGCAGAAAACCTTGGGAGCCGGCGACAGAGGCGCAGCGAGGCCCGTGGGCCAGCAAGGAGGAGGTCAGCTGGGCGATAGCGCCGCCGTCGTAAGCCAGCGTGAGCGCGTTCTGGGAGTCGACGCCGTCGTCCGTCAAAGTGCCCACCGCGCTGACTGATTGCGGGAAGCCGAGGGTGCCCAAGGGCCACAACAGAGCGTACACCGTGAGGTCCAGAAGTGCCCCGCCACCGGCTGCCGGGGCCCAGATCCGGGCTGAGGGATCGTAGGGCGCGGGGAATCCCAAGTCTGCGCTGACCCACTTGATGTCGCCCAGTTCACCCGACGCGGCAATAGCGAACGCCCGCTGGATACTCGGTAGGAAACGACTCCATACCGCCTCCATGAGGAACAGGTTCCGATCCCGGGCCAAGCCGACCAGCTCAGCGGCCTCACGGCCGTTGATGGTCATGGCTTTCTCGCACAGGACGTGTTTGCCGGCGTTGAGGGCATCCCTGACGATGCCGAAATGCTGTGCGTGTGGGGTGGCCACGTAGACAACATCGACGGAGTCATCGGCGAGCAACCGCTGGTACCCGGGCACGTCGCCGTCGTCCCCATAAGCTTTCGTGACGCCATGCGCGGCAGCAAAGGCCTCCGCGGATTCCCGGCGTCGCGAACTTACGGCATGCAGCTTTGCATCTTCAAGCTGGGTGAGCTCGCCAACCACAGTTCTGGCGATCCCCCCGGTGGCCACAATGCCCCAGTTCAGGGCCTTGCCGGTGGCTGCCCGGGGATCCTGGTTCGGCTGGCTGAACAACCAAGGCTTGGCGATATGCAGACTCATGCGGCCTATCCTCTCATTCCCCGCATGCGCTTGGCAGGACGCGATCGAACCACGAGTCATGTCTGTTTGCTCGCAGTGATCTCTGTTTCGCTGGTGAAGATCGCCTTTGTGGATACGGGCTTCTCGCAAAGCCGGGCTTGGCGCAGATCTCCTTGGCGGGCGGCCCGGCTCCATTCGCATGTCCCGCGGTGACCTTGAAGAATAACGCCGTCGACGCCGGAGCCACCACCGGCGGGAGCGGAACCGGCGGCGTCGGGCTTGTAGAGACCTCCCGGCCTCCCGGGGACGGGAACCATGCGGTTCCCGTCCCCGGGAGTCGGCCGATTCCTGGAAGATCAGGCCCCGGCAGCAACCCGTGGCCGCACGGTTTCCTCGCTCAATTTGCCTTGCTGTAGCCGGAAGCGGCGTTCGGTCTTCTGCGCCAGGCTCCGGTCGTGCGTCACCACCAGAATGGTGGTGTTGTGGTCACGGCTCAAAGAACTCAGCAGTTCGATGATGTGTTCGCCGGTCTGCTCATCGAGGTTGCCGGTAGGTTCGTCGGCCAGGATGAGCTTGGGCTCATTCGCCAGCGCCCGGGCAATGGCAACCCTCTGCTGCTCACCGCCTGAGAGCTTGTTGATACGGCGCGACTGCTTCTCCGGATCCAGCTGCACCTGCTCCAGGAGGGACCGCGCCCGCTCCAATCGGGCAGCCTTCCGCATTCCGGCAAACTCCATGGGAAGCATGACGTTGTCCACGGCCGAGAGGTTGGGGATCAGGTTGAACTGCTGAAAGACGAAGCCGATGTCCCGGCGTCGGTATTCAGTGAGTTTGCTGGCAGGAAGGCCGGCGAGGCTGATTCCATCCACCACGACGTCTCCGCTGGTGGGTTTGTCCAAGGCACCCAGAAGGGAGAGCAGGGTGCTCTTGCCGCTGCCGCTCTTGCCCACGATCGAGGCGAGGGTACCCTTTTCGAGTTCGAAGCTAACTCCGTTGACGGGCTTGATGGTGCGGTCACCGGACGTGAACTGGCGGACCAGGTCTTTGACTTCAATCATGGTTATTCTCCTCGCAGGACTTCAATGGGGCGGATACGGGCTGTGAGCAGCGCGGGTACCAAGGCGCCGACGACGGCGACGCCGAAGACTGCCGCGATGCCCAAGGCGATCACATCAGGGGAGGCGCTCGCGGTGACGGAGGTGAGGAGCTGGGAAGCGCCGCCGAAGGGGCTCCCGCCGGGAAGACCAGCGCCCCCGAAGCCTCCGCCGCCGGGGCCGCGCTGGCCCGTGGCCGCCGTCGAACTGTTCGAACTGATCAGCGCCGATGCGATACTGCCGCTCGCGAAGGACGCGATGGCGGCACCTACGACACTGCCGAGCGCCACGAGGACCAGGGCTTCGAGCACGAACTGCAGTCCAATGGTGCGGTTGCGGGCGCCGATGGCCTTCAGGACTCCGATCTCACGACGGCGCTCGCGGACCAACATGACCATGATGAGCAGGATGATCAGTCCGGCGGTGCCAAGCGCTGCGATGAAGGCCAGGAGCGAAATGTTCTTGACGCTGTCCAGGGAACTGACTGCGGTCTCGAGGTTCCGCTGGCCCTGTGTCACGTCCGCCTTGCCGGAGCCGAGGGCAGTCTGCAGCGCCGTCTTGGCCGCGTCCACGTTCGCCATGCTGTTGACGGTCACCACCATGCTGGAGAGCTCGCCCGGTGTGGCAGCGAGGGCCTGGGCTTCCGCGAGGGTCGTGTAGACGGCGTTGTTGCCGAACGTGGTGCCGGCGTCGAAGATGCCTGCCACCGTGAACGTCTTGCCGGCGATGGTGAAGGTTGAGCCGGCCTTGAGGTTGTTCTTTGTCGCGAGCGTGGTCCCTACCAGGGCTTTGGTGCTGGCAACGGTGTAGTCGCCCAGGCCGGTGCCGCTAGTGATGTTCAGGGCTTTGCCAGCCGTGTCCACCTCGGCGCCGATACCAGTAGCCGTGATGGGCAGCGAGAAGCTTGGCGCGGTTCCGGTGCTTCCGGCACCCGCGGTTCCGCTGCCGGTGCTGCCGCTGGCGTTGTTGCGATTGCCGAGGGTCCCGGCCTCGATGGCTGCCTGAAGGTTCGTGGTAACGCTGGTGCCGCCGCCAGGACCGCCACCACCCGGTCCGGCCTGCTGCGCGGTGGTACCGGTGGTTGAGCTTGAGGCCGCCGTGGCGGTCTGCAGCCGCAGAGCCTTGGTGCCCACCACGGAGACGACGTTCGGTACGGCTGCCGCCGTCGCGGTCTGTGCCGTGGTGAGCGGCTCGCCGCCGCCGTCGAAGCCCTGCGCACCGGCGGGGTTCACGGTCAGGACCGTGCCCACGGAGGCATTGAGCTCCTGGACTTTGCCGGCGACGGCTTGGTTGGCCACGAGCATGGCCAGCGCCAGCCCGATCGCGACAGCCAGCACTGCCACCACAGCCGAGGTTCTTATCTTGTTGCGGAAGGCATTGCCTACACTCCGGGCGAGGACGCTCACGATTCTCCTTTTGGACCTGGCCCGCCCCAGCGGCGCGCCTGCTCACCTAACAGTGCTCACTGCGGCTGTGCGACTGTGCAGCTGTTGCTATGCGGCGCCTGTGAAGCAGCGTCCACGCGGCGGATGAACCCGGACACGACGACGGCGGCCACCCCCGGAAGTGGGGATGGCCGCCGTCGCTGTGGTACTTGAAGCGGAAACTACTTGGTGATCGGGCCGAGGACCGGATCGTCCACGTAGGCAGTCTTCACGTTGGCGAGGGTCACGATGACCGGAGGCAGCAAGTATGCCGGAACGGTCTTGACGCCATTGTTGTAGGACTTGGTGTCGTTGATTTCCGGGGTCTTGCCGGACTGGATGTCGTTGACCATCGTGATGGCGTGCTCAACGAGCTTGCGGGTGTCCTTGTTGATGGTGGAGTACTGCTCACCGGCCATGATGGACTTGACGGACTCAACTTCCGAGTCCTGGCCGGTGACGATCGGCAGCGGCTTGCCGGCGGCCTTGACCGACGTCAGAATGGCGCGGGCAAGGGTGTCGTTCGGTGAGAGGACACCGTCCAGCGACGCGCTGGTGTAGGTACCTGCCAGCAGGGTGTCCATGCGCTTCTGGGCGTTTTCTGCTTTCCAGCCCTGGGTGACGGCCTGTTCGAACGACGTCTGGCCGGAAACCACCTTGAGGGTACCGTCAGTAATCTTCGGCTGCAGGATGCTCATGGCGCCGTCGAAGAAGACCTTCGCGTTGGCGTCATCGGGGGAACCTGCGAACAGTTCGATGTTGTACGGGCCGTTGGGCTTCTTGGACTTGAGACCGTCCAACAGGGCCTGGCCCTGCAGCACGCCGACCTTGAAGTTGTCGTAAGCCACGTAGTAGTCCACGTTGGCGGTGTTCAGCAACAGGCGGTCATACGCGATGACCGTGGCTCCGGCGTCCTTGGCTTGCTTGAGTTGCGTGCCCAGCTGAGCGCCGTCAATAGCACCGACGATGATGAGTTTGTCACCCTTGGTGATCATGGCGCTGATCTGGTTCTGCTGCTCCGACACGCCGCCGTTGGCGAACTGCACATCGGGCTTGAAGCCTGCGCTCGTGAGCCCGTCGTTGAAGAGCTTCTCCGCCAGGACCCAGTTCTCACTGGTCTTCTGGGGGAGCGCGACGCCGATCGAGGAGCCCTTGGGGAACGCCTCGCTGCCGCTCGATGAACCACCGGAGCTGCCGCTGTCCGTACGGCCGCAGGCCGTCAGCGCCAGTGCCGCGATCGCAGCTACTGCTGCTGCCTTTCCTGCTTTACCAAACATTCGCATAACTTGGTTCGCTTTCTTTGTTGTGGATGGAACAAGTTGCTGTGAAGCCGATCAGGCTTCCCTCGAGATGGCTTCCCTGGTTGAGGTCGTCTCGTCCGGAGCGCTTTCGCTGCTCCGGCCGAAGTTCTTCATCATCATTCCGATGATCGATTTCTTGCCTTGGGACTTGTTGTAGACATCGAAGGCGACCGCTGCCAGCAGCACGAGGCCCTTGATGATCTGGGTGAGGTCGGCGCCGACGCCGAGGAGTTGCAGGCCGTTGTTGAGCACAGCCATGACAAGACCACCGACGATCGAGCCGATCACGGTGCCCACGCCACCGGTGACAGCCGCGCCACCGATGAACACGGCTGCAATGGCGTCAAGTTCCCAGCCGACGCCGTCGAACGGGCCCGAAGCGGTGGAGCGGCCAACGAAGATCATGCCGGCGAGTCCCGCCAGGATGGACATGTTCATCATGACCATGAAGTTGACCTTCTTGGACTGGACCCCGGAGAGTTCGGCCGCGTGGCGGTTGCCGCCGACTGCGTAGATGTGGCGGCCGATGACGGTCTTGGCGGAAATGAATCCGTAGATCAGGACCAGGACGGCGAGGATGAGTCCCGGGATCGGGAAAGAAGTGCCGGTGCGGCCGGTGGCGAAGAGGTATGTCGCGTAGAGGATGGCAGCGTTCACCAGCACGAGCTTGGTGACCAGCACCCAGCTTTCTTGTACCTCGGCGCCCAGCGCCTGGGCGGTACGGCGGGAACGGATGGCACTGACGATGACGAAGGCGACCGCGATAAGCCCCAAGACGATCGTCAAGTTGTTGTACCCGGTTTTAGGCCCTACTTCGGGCAGGTAGCCGGAGCCCAGGTACTGGAAGTCCTCGGGAACTGGAACGGTGTTGGACTTTCCGACGAACTGGTTGAAACCGCGGAACAGCAGCATACCCGCCAGAGTCACGATAAACGCCGGAATGCCGACGTATGCCGTCCAGAATCCCTGCCAGGCTCCGATCAGGGCGCCAAGCAGGAGTCCGAAGAGCACGGCCGCATACCACGGTAGGTGCCAGTCCCTGATGGCTAGCGCCACCGAGATGCCGACGAAGGCCGCAACGGAACCTACGGAAAGGTCGATATGGCCGGCGATGATGACCAAGACCATGCCGATGGCCAGGATCAGGATGTAGGAGTTGCCGTTGAAAAGGTTGATGACGTTGCCGGGGGTGAGCGTCCGGCCCTCGGTGAAGATCTGGAAGAAGATGACGAGTGCAACCAGGGCGAAGATCATGCCGAATTGGCGGGTGTTGCCACCGAATAGCTTCTTGAGCGCGTTCATTGTTTGGGTCCTTGTGTCCGTGTGTTTCTGGAGATGACCGGGGTCAGGCGGCTTTGCGGCTGGATGTCATTAGCTTCATGAGGCTCTCCTGGCTGGCTTCATCCTTGTTGAGTACGCCAGTGATGGAACCCTCGAAAATGGTGTAGATCCTGTCGGAGAGGCCCAGCAGTTCGGGGAGTTCGGAGGAAATCACAATCACGCCCTTTCCTTGGTTGGCCAGCTGTTGGATGATTCCGTAGATCTCATACTTGGCCCCGACGTCGATTCCGCGGGTGGGTTCATCCAGGATGAGAAGGTCCGGATCGGTGAACATCCATTTCGCGAGAACCACTTTTTGCTGGTTGCCACCGGAGAGCTTCGAGACACCTTCTTCCACCGAGGGAGTCTTGGTGCGCAGCGACTTCCGGTATTGCTCGGCCACCATGAACTCTTTGTTGGTGTCTACGACGATTCCCCGGCTGACCTTTTTAAGGTTGGCGGACACTGTGGTGGTCTTGATGTCGTCCAGGAGGTTCAGGCCCAGGGTCTTCCGGTCCTCGGTGACGTAGCCGAGACCGGCGTCGATTGCTTGGCGGACGCTCCGCATGGTGATGGGCTTGCCATCCTTGTACACCTGTCCCGAGATGAACCGGCCGTAGGAGTGACCGAAGACTGAACGGGCAAGCTCGGTGCGGCCAGCGCCCATCAGACCTGCGAACCCCACGATTTCGCCGCGGCGCACGTGGAAGTTGGAGTTTTTGCAGACCAAGCGGTCCTGGATCTGGGGATGGCCGACGTTCCAGTTCTTGACTTCGAAGAACACCTCGCCGATCTTCGGTGTGTGGTCGGGGAAGCGGGACTCGAGCGTCCGCCCAACCATGCCCTTGATGATCCGGTCCTCGTCGACGCCGTCTTTCTTCACGTTGAGCGTCTCGATGGACTTGCCATCGCGGATGATGGTGATCTCGTCCGCGATCTGCTCAATTTCGTTGAGCTTGTGGGAAATCATGATGGACGTGATACCCCGGCCTTTGAGCCCCAGGATGAGGTCCAACAGGTGCTGGGAGTCCGATTCGTTGAGGGCGGCTGTGGGCTCGTCCAAAATGAGCAGCTTCACGGACTTGTTCAGGGCCTTGGCGATTTCCACCAGTTGTTGCTTGCCGACGCCGATTTCCTTGATGGGGGTATCGGGGTCCTCTCGCAGGCCAACCCTCGCGAGCAATTCGATGGACCGCTTGCGTGCCTCAGTCCAGTCGATGATGCCGCGGCGGACGGGCTCGTTGCCGAGGAAGATGTTTTCAGTGATGGACAGTTCAGGGATCAGCGCGAGTTCCTGGTGGATGATCACGATTCCAGCATGCTCGCTCGCGCGGATGTCCTTGAACTGCTGGACTTCGCCCTGGTACACGATGTCGCCGTCATAGCTGCCGTAGGGGTACACCCCGGAGAGCACCTTCATCAACGTGGACTTTCCTGCACCGTTCTCGCCGCAGATGGCGTGGATTTCGCCCACCTTGACCCGGAGGCTGACGTCCGAGAGAGCCTTCACTCCGGGGAATTCCTTAGTGATGGACCGCATCTCGAGAAGGATCGGGTCCGGGTGCGTTGTGGGGGTTGACATACCCTCGCGCCTCCAATGGTTGACGTCGTTGTCGGCTCGGGGATGGCGAGCCCATCTGATGAGAAAGTAAACTGGATCACACCGGTTGCCGTCAAGACTTTAACGCAAGACGGGGATAACAGCGTGGTAACGAAATACTCAGGACTGCTTGATACCGGCGTGCTGGAACACCAAAGCGGCCGCGCCAAGCGCTTCCGCCCGGGCGCCGAGCGAGGACATCGCCAAGTGCGTCGTCTCGCCGATCACGGGCACTGCATGGCGGACGAGGCCGCGTCGGATGGGGTCGAGGAGGACGTCGCCGAGCCCGGCGAGCGGGCCGCCCACCACGATGACTTCCGGGTTGATGAGATTCGCCACATTGCCCAGGGCGCGCCCCACCGCGAGACCTGCGTCGTCCACCACGCGGAGGGTCGCTGAGTCCCTGGCCAGGGCGTTGCGCACGATATCTGCGGGTTCGAGGTGCAGGCCCGACCCTTTGCCGAGGAGCTCGATCATGGTGGTGGTTGAAGCCATCGTTTCCAAGCAGCCGCGATTGCCGCAGCGGCAGATGGCGCCGTATTCGTGGATGGTTGCATGGCCGATTTCTCCCGTGATTCCCACCGCCCCGTAGTACGGCGCGCCATTGATAATGAGGCCTGCGCCGATGCCGGAACCGATCTTGAGGAACATGAGGTTGCTGATTCCGCTGTGCGGGCCCCACGTCACCTCGGACAGGGCGCCCAGATTGGCGTCGTTATCAACGTAGACGGGAAGATTGAGGGCTTCCTCCAGTCGTTCGAGAATCTGGATCCCCACCCATTCCGGCAGGATGGCGCCTTGCGCCACGGTGCCGGAACGGCGGTCGATGGGGCCGGCGATGCCGGCGCCCGCGCCTACTACGGCGCTTCGGTCAACGCCGCTTTCGACCAGCAGTTTGTCGAGGAGCGAGACCGCTGCGCTGATACCCTGTTCGGCGTGGTGGCCAAGGGGTAGGGTCACGGTTTCCTCGATGATGATGTGATAGCCAAGCGAGGCCAGGACCACCCGCAGATGGCGGCGGCCAAAGTCGATTCCGACTGCCACGGCACCGTTGCTGTTTAGCCTGACGTTCAGTGCCCGGCGTCCGGAGCTGGTTATCGGTTCGGTTGAGACAAGCCCGGCGTCCTGCATGATCTTGACGATGTTGGACACTGTGGCCGTGGAAAGTCCCGTTTGCCTTGCGAGTTCGGCTTGAGTGGAAGGGCCGCTCAACAGGCATTCGATGAGTCGCTGCTGGTTCAAGTGGCGCAACGCCGACTGGGAGCCAGGATTCTTGCGGTGGCTCTTCGTCGAGCGGGAGGTTGCGGGCATGACATGAAGCGTGCCTCAAATCACGTTTGCAGTCAAGAAGTTAACGCAACGGGGCGGACTTGTGTCGAGACCATGGACTTTGCCTCCGATGTGTACCAACCATCAATTTGCGGCCGCCCGCGTTAGTCCTGCGCGTGCATCTCGCGGTGCGCCGCCGCCAACTCCCGGTAGTGGGCCGCGTTGTGCTTCACGCCGTCGAGCTCGTCTTCGCTCAGTTCGCGGCGCACTTTGGCGGGCACGCCGGCAACCAAGGAGTGCGGCGGGATAACGGTTCCCTCGAGCACGACGGCGCCCGCCGCCACGAGCGAACCGGTGCCGATGACGGCGCCGTTCAGGATGGTGGCGCTCATGCCGATGAGGCAGTCGTCCTCCACCGTGCATCCGTGCACCACTGCACTGTGTCCCACGCTGACACGCTCGCCGACGGTGCAGGGGAAACCCGGATCGGCATGCAGGACCACATTGTCCTGGAGGTTCGAGCCTGCGCCGACGCTGATAATTTCGGTGTCTGCACGGACCGACACCCCGTAGAAGGCACTGGAGTCCTCGCCGAGGGTAGCCTTGCCGATGATCGATGCTGTGGGCGCTACGAAGGCGGTTTCATGGATGACCGGGGTATCCCCGGCAAAGGTGTAAATAGGAGTCATGCGGCAAGCCTAGATCACCCTGGCCCCGAGCCAACTAGCTCGCAGTAGGTGTCGTTTTGAGCCTTCATAACGTCAACAACTGTTAGCTAGTTGGGCCCGGAGGCGTCCGAAGGACCAAGAACTGGTAGTGCTGCACCCATTGCCCGGCTCCCGGCCCGGACTCAATTCCCATGCCTTCGGGCCACGTCTCAAAGTGCTCGACGTCGCCGTGGGCCCCGAAGATCCGCAGCACGGTTGCGTCGCTCCGCCGGCTGAAGAACCGCCGCTGCTCGTCTTCGTCGTCTTGGTTGAGGACTTCTTCATCGTCACCTGACCAGAGCCCGACGGCGATCGGCGCGCCAGTCGCGCTGACCCGCACAAGTTCGCTGACGACGTCGTTGATTCGAGTGTTGCGGACGTGCATGAGGGTGCCCATAGTCCACACGGCGGGGAACGAGGCATCTGCGAAGGGCAGAGACCGGCCGTTGGCCACACTGGCGTCCAAGCCCTTCGCCCGGGCGAGGTGGATGCTTTCCTCGGACAGGTCGACACCGGTGTAGTGCAGGCCCGCCCGCACGAATTCCAATCCTTCGACGCCGGTCGCACAGCCCAGTTCGAACAGCGAGTGCCTGTGTTCCTCTTTGAGCAGACGGATGAACCAATCGCGGCATTCCGTCAGGCGCGGCGTCATGTCCCCAGCGTAAAGCACCCAACTAACTAGCAGTAGATGTCGTTATGAAGGCTCATAACGACAAGATATGCGAGCTAGTTGAAGACCACTGTGCGGGTGCCGTCGAGCAGGACGCGGTGTTCGGCGTGCCACTGCACGGCCTGGGTAAGGGTGCGGCCCTCGACATCGCGACCCATCTGCACGAATTGTTCGGCCGTGCGTGCGTGGTCTACACGGATGACTTCCTGCTCGATGATCGGGCCCTCGTCGAGGTCGGCCGTCACGTAGTGGGCCGTGGCGCCGATGATCTTCACACCGCGGGCGTGGGCCTGGTGGTAGGGCTTGGCACCCTTGAAGGACGGCAGGAAGGAGTGATGGATGTTGATGGCCCTGCCGTTGAGCTCGGTGCAGAGATCGTTGGAGAGGACCTGCATGTAGCGCGCCAGGACAGTCAGCTCGATGCCGTGCTCGTGGATGAGCGCGAGGAGTTTCGCCTCGGCTTCGGCCTTGGTGTCCGGCGTGACGGGGATGTAGTGGAAAGGAATGCCGTAGAACTCGGCCAGGCCTTCGAGATCCCGGTGGTTGGACACAATGGCCGGCACCTCGATGGGAAGGGTCCCCGTGCGTTGCTGGAAAAGCAGATCATTGAGGCAATGGGCGTCCTTGGAACACAGGATGAGGGTACGGACCTTCTGGCCCACCGGGTTGATCTGCCACTTCATGCCGAATGCTTCGGCCACGGGGGCCAGCGCCGAACTCAGTTCTGCTTGGGTCGAGGACGTCGTTGCTTCCACGCGCATGAAGAAGTTTCCCGTGCTGGGACTGCCATATTGCTGAGAGTCGGCGATGTTACAGCCCGCCTCCAGCAAGGCGCCTGCAACAGCGTGCACGATCCCGGGCCGGTCCGGGCAGGACAGGGTTACAACAAAAGACGTAGGCAGGGTGGAGTCAGTCACACGCAAAGCCTACCGTTGCGCACCTGTTGTACTGTTTAAGTCGTCGCGACTGGCGTTGGGTGGTGTACCACCAGGGAGCGGCATTGATGAAGACCACGGATCGTACGCCTGGGCCGAGGGTCACGTTTTACTGTCGCTGTGCCCCGTCCCGTCATCAACGGGCATGGAAAAAACCCAGCCGGTAGCCTGACCTGTAGAAATACCCGTTGCCTATCCAGGAGATCTTCGTGACCACCACCATCACCTCCGCGACCATCAGCAACCAGCCGCTTTCCGAACTCGACCCCGAGATCGCAGCGGTTCTGGACCAGGAACTCGGCCGCCAACGCGGCACCCTGGAAATGATCGCTTCCGAGAACTTTGCGCCCCGTGCCGTCATGGAGGCCCAAGGCTCGGTGCTGACCAACAAGTACGCCGAAGGCTACCCGGGCAAGCGCTACTACGGCGGCTGCGAATACGTGGACATCGCCGAGCAATTGGCCATTGACCGCGTGAAAGCCCTCTTCGATGCCGAGTACGCCAACGTGCAGCCGCACTCCGGTGCGCAGGCCAACGCCGCGGCCCTGTCCGCCATGATCACACCGGGCGACAAGATCCTGGGCCTGTCCCTGGCGCACGGTGGCCACCTGACACACGGCATGAAGCTCAACTTCTCCGGCAAGCTCTACAACGTGGCTGCTTACCAGGTGGAGCACGACACCTTCCGTGTGGACATGGACAAGCTCCGCGAACAGGCCATTGCCGAGAAACCGCAGGTCATCATCGCCGGTTGGTCGGCCTACCCACGCCACCTCGACTTCGCAGCATTCCGCTCCATCGCAGACGAAGTCGGCGCTCTCCTCTGGACGGACATGGCGCACTTCGCCGGCCTCGTGGCAGCAGGCCTGCACCCGAGCCCGGTGCCGCACTCCGACGTCGTCACCTCTACGGTGCACAAGACGCTCGCAGGGCCTCGCTCCGGCGTGATCCTGGCCAAGGAAGAATGGGCGAAGAAGCTCAACTCCAATGTCTTCCCGGGCCAGCAGGGCGGTCCCCTCATGCACGTAATCGCTGCCAAGGCTGTTGCCTTCAAGATCGCTGCGGGCGAGGAATTCAGGGAACGCCAGGAGCGCGTCCTGGAAGGTGCCAAGATCATCGCCGACCGTCTCAACCAAGCGGACGTGGCCGAAGCAGGCGTGTCCGTCCTGACCGGCGGCACCGATGTCCACCTGGTTCTCGTTGACCTGCGAAACTCGCAGCTGGACGGCCAGCAGGCAGAGGACCTCCTGCACTCGGTGGGCATTACCGTCAACCGCAATGCTGTTCCGTTCGATCCCCGCCCGCCGATGGTCACCTCCGGACTGCGCATCGGTACCCCGGCCCTGGCCACCCGAGGCTTTGGTGCCAACGAATTCACCGAGGTTGCCGAGATCATCGCTTCGGCACTGAAGTCCGGATCAGCCGCTAACGTCGAAGCCCTGCAGGCCCGCGTCGACAAGCTCGCCGCGGACTTCCCGCTCTATCCGCAACACGAGCAGTGGTAAGCCGCAGGCCACCCACGAGAAAGAGCTGATGGAATGACATACCAGTCCACCGCACAAGTTCTTGACGGCAAGGCCACCGCCTCCGCCATCAAGTCCGAACTGAAGATCCGCGTAGCCGCCCTCCGCGAAAGGGGAGTGGTGCCGGGACTCGGCACCATCCTGGTGGGATCGGATCCGGGCAGCACATGGTACGTGGCTGGCAAGCACAAGGACTGCGCCGAGGTCGGCATCACGTCGATCCGGCGTGACCTGCCTGAAGACGTCAGCCAGGAAGCGCTCCTCGAGGTGGTCCGTGAGCTCAACGAAAACCCGGAATGCACCGGGTACATCGTGCAGTTGCCGCTCCCCAAGCACATCGATCAGGACGTGATCCTGGAGGCCATGGACCCCGAAAAGGACGCCGACGGCCTGCATCCCATGAACCTTGGCCGGCTCGTGGCCAACGTCAGCGGTGTCATGAAGTCCCCGCTGCCCTGCACCCCCAAGGGCTGCGTGGAACTGCTCCGTCGTCATGGCATCGAACTCAAGGGCAAGCGGGTCCTGGTGGTCGGCCGTGGCGTCACCATCGGCCGTCCCATCGGGCTCCTGCTCACCCGCAAGGACGTCAACGCCACGGTCACCCTGGCGCACACGGGCACCGTGGACCTGCCCGCCGAACTCAAGCTGGCCGACGTCGTGATTGCAGCTGCCGGGGTGCCGCACATGATCAAAGCTGAGGACCTCAAGCCGGGCGCCATCGTGCTCGACGTCGGCGTGAGCCGTGTGGACGACGGCAACGGTAAGGCTGTTGTCACCGGGGACGTGGACCCGGCCGCTGCCGGCGTTGCGTCTTGGCTGTCGCCGAATCCTGGCGGTGTAGGCCCGATGACCCGCGCCATGCTGCTCGCCAATGTGGTGGAGACCGCCGAACGGCACGCAGGCATCGCCTAGCACCGGACGTGAACGACGTAGGGGACCTACTCCCGTAGGAGTAGGTCCCCTACGCCGTTAACACGACGACGCCGGAGCTGTGCGCGGCTAGGCTCGGAGCATGCAGCGGCGTTTCCAGGGTCCCCCCACGAGCTTCATCGTGATCGCGGTGGCCCTGATTCAAGTGCTGGGAACCGTGTTTTCGGCAAACCACCAGGCAACTCTGCGCCCCTTGGATCCCCTCGCCTTCATGCTGCTCTTGGCAGGGCCCGCCGCCTTGGCTTTCCGGACCCGCAAGCCCGTGGTCATGCTGCCGATCACCCTCGCGGCCACGTTCAGCTACGTGCTCCTCGGCTACGCATGGGGCCCGATTGTGCTGTCCTTGGCGGTGTCGATCATCCTGACGGCATCCGCCGGGCTGCGCTGGGAGGCCTGGCTGGGAGCTGGAATCTGCGCCGCCGCCATCGTGCTGACCGCCGTTTTCGCCGGCAACGATCCCGCGCTTATTCGCGCCTCCGCCGGTGTTGCCTGGGCGGCGATCCTCGTCCTGATCGGTGAAGGCTTCCGACGGCGGGGCGAGCGGATGGCCGAATACCGGCGCCGGCGCGAGGCTGCGAAACAGGCCGAACGGGACGAGTACCGGCTCACGCTCGCCCGCGATATCCACGATGTGGTGGCACACTCCCTTTCGATGATCAATGTCCAGGCCTCGGTGGCGCTCCATTTAGGCACAAACGATCCGGAGAAGCTCCGGCCGGCGCTCGAAGCCATCAAGGCCGCGAGCAAGGAGTCCTTGACCGAAGTCCGTCAGCTTCTCGGTGTGCTCCGCGACGATGCCCCGTTGAGCCCGCCGGCCCCGCCAAATCTCGCGCGGATCCCGGAACTCGTGGAGGACGCGCGGCGCGGTGGCTTGGATGTCCGGCTTGAAAACTCCGTGGCCCCTGAACCAGCAGGAACGGCACAGCAGGAAACGGCCTATCGAGTAGTCCAGGAAGCGCTGAGCAACGTCCGCAGGCACTCGGGCGCGGCGTCCGCCGTCGTACTTTTGGAATGGGCGGGGAACGCACTGAAGGTGAGGATCGACGACGACGGCGCAGGCCTTCGCGGGGCCCCCGCAGGTAACGGCCTGAGAGGCATGCGCGAGCGCGTCGAGGCCCTCGGCGGCACGCTGCGCCTGACGCCGCTGGAAACTGGACTGCGCGTGGAAGCGATGCTCCCGCCGGACCCTGCAAGGACAGGGGACCAGCCATGATCCGCCTGCTCCTTGCCGACGACCAGACCCTCATCCGGGCGGGATTCCGGGCGCTCCTGGACGCCGAACCGGACATGGAGGTCGTGGCGGAGGCCGGCACCGGCCGCGAGACGGTCCGGCTGGCCGAAAGCCAGGTGCCCGACGTCGTCCTGATGGACATCCGCATGCCGGACGGCGACGGCTTGGCCGCAACCCGGCAGATCCTGGCCAACCCCCGACTTACGAGCACCCGGATCATCATCCTCACCACCTTCGAGCTGGACGAATACATCGCCGAAGCGGTGCGCGCCGGTGCCGCCGGCTTCCTCGTCAAGGACACCGAGCCGGAGGAACTGATCCGCGCCGTGCGGGTGGTGCACGACGGCGACGCCCTCCTTTCGCCGTCGGTGACGCGCCGCATCATGGCCCAGCTCGCCGTGCACAGCAGGGCGGCGTCGAAGGCCGTACCGCTGGACCAGATCACCGAACGCGAACGGGAGGTCCTGGCGCTGGTGGGCGAAGGCCTGAACAATGCCGAGATCGCCGAGCGGTTGTTCATCACTCCTTTGACGGCCAAGACCCACGTTTCCCGCATCATGACCAAGCTCCGTGTCCGGGACCGGGCGCAATTGGTGGTTCTCGCGTACGAATCCGGTCTGGTCCGACCGGGCTGGAGCAGCTAGCGCGTCCGCGCAGTCTCCCGGAGGAGTAGGTGGCCGGCTGCAAGTGACTCCCGGTGGCCGACGCCTTTGGAGGGGCGGAAAACCAGACTGGAACCAGAGCCGAGATACGGCCCGTTGAGAGTTTGGACTGGACATGTTGACATCACTGAGCACCACCCTCGGCGCCGCGGCCGCCCAGCTGCCCACCGACGTCGTCCACGGACCCGGGGGCGGATTCGTCTTCTGGCCGTTTTTCCTCCTGATCCCGTTGTTCTGGATCCTGGTCATCGGATTCTTCATTCTCTTCGGTCGCCGGATGTGGCGTCGTAACCATGACTGGGCAGCAACCCAGGGGGCCGAGAGTGTGCTGAGGGAGCGTTATGCGCGTGGCGAGATCGACGAGACCGAGTACCGCCAGCGGCTGGAAGTGCTACGGGCACATCCGACCAAGTGAGGAATCGGCGGGTTCTGCTGGATCATTCGCTCTGACTCAACCATCGAGCCCCGGAACCACGCGGTTTCCGGGGCTTGATGCGCGGAATGATCCAGCAGAATGTCACAAGGGGCAGCGTTCCACAGGGGTTATTCCAGAAAATTGCGCAATACCTCTTTCACGTATTCCTTGGCTCTACTAGTCTGCTGGGGTGCACAATGAAGCCACACGCTCCTTCTCCACTTCAGCCAGCTTCCAGATGAACCCACCTGCAGTCATCACAGCCGAAAAACTCACCAAGAGCTACGGCGAGCTCACCGCCGTCGACGGGATCTCCTTCGAGGTTCCGGCGGGGGAGTCCTTCGGGCTGCTGGGTCCCAACGGAGCGGGTAAGTCCACCACCATGAAGATGATCGGCGGCGTCTCCCAGCGCACCTCCGGGAAGCTCAGCATCATGGGCCTCGACCCCGAAACCCATGGGCCCGAAGTTCGCGCGCACCTTGGCGTAGTGCCGCAGCAGGACAACCTCGACGAGGAACTGAAGGTCCGCGAAAACCTGATTGTCTATGGCCGCTACTTCGGCCTGCCCATGAGCTATTTGCGCCCGAAGGCCGACGAACTGCTCGAGTTCGCCCAGCTGACAGACAAAGCCAAATCCAGGGTGGATGCCCTCTCGGGCGGCATGAAACGGCGTCTGACGATTGCCCGCTCGCTGATCAACGAACCCAAGATCCTGCTCTTGGACGAACCCACCACGGGGTTGGACCCGCAGGCCCGGCATATTCTCTGGGACCGGTTGTTCAGGCTCAAGGAACAAGGCGTCACGCTGATCCTCACCACGCATTACATGGACGAAGCCGAACAGCTCTGTGATCGGTTGATCGTGGTAGACAAGGGCCGGATCATGGCTGAAGGCTCGCCTGCAAGCCTGATCCGGGAATACTCCACGCGCGAGGTCCTGGAACTCCGCTTCGGTTCGGAACGCAACGCGACCATCGGAAGCGAACTCGCCGGTATCGGCGAACGCGTCGAGACGCTTCCGGACCGGGTGCTCATCTACGCTAACGACGGCGAATCGGCCCTCGAGCAAGTCTCCGCACGCCGGCTCCGGCCCTTGACGTCCCTCGTGCGGCGCTCTTCCTTGGAGGACGTCTTCCTCCGGTTGACCGGACGGAGCCTTGTTGATTAGGGGAGTGTTGATGAGGGGACAGCTGAGTAGGAGGACCTATGGCTGACGTTCAGCTCCCGACGGCGGACCGCCCTTTGCGCGCCCACTCGCCGGCCGTCTCGGCCAGCCGGGCTCGGCGTTGGGGGTCGTTCTTCTATGCCGAACAGGTCCTCAGGGTGATGCGTGGATATGGCTGGTCGGTGTTCTTGTACAGCGTGGGCCAGCCCGTGGCGTACTTGTTCGCGATGGGCATCGGCTTGGCGAGCCTGGTGGATGCGAATGGAGCTTCGGTGTTCGGCGGAGTGAGCTACCTGACTTTCATCGCGCCTGCGCTGCTGGTCTCCTCCGCGGTCATGACAGCATCAGGGGACTTCTCCTACCCGATCATGGACGGCTTCAAGTGGCGCCGCGTGTTCTACGGCCCGCATGCTTCTCCGCTGGTTCCGCAGCAGATCGCTGCGGGCCACATCATGGCCAGTACCTTGAAGTTCCTCGCGCAATCGCTGCTCTACTTCTTCATCGTGGCCCTGTTCGGTGCTTCACCCAGTCCGTGGGGCTGGGTGTCGGCGGTGGTTGCCACGGTAGCCGGGCTCTCCTTCGGGCTGCCGCTCATGGCCTATGCCTCGAGCATCACCAAAGATTCCGGGCAGTTCGCCTTGGTGCAGCGATTCATCGTGGTGCCGCTGTTCCTGTTTTCGGGAACCTTCTTCCCGCTGGATTCGCTGCCGCTTGGAGTGCGCTGGATCGGTTGGATCTCCCCGGTCTGGCACGGTACGCAGTTGGGGCGCGTCTTCACCTACGGACTTGAGGAAAACCCCGTGCTGACGGTGACGCACGTCGTGTTCCTTGTGGGTGCGGCCGCGGCAGGTTGGATGCTGACGCGGCGCCAGTTCGTCAGGAGGATGGGAACATGAGCGTTTTGACTGGACCGCATAGCGCCACGGACGCTGCCCGTGAGCGCACGTTCGGTCCGCTGTACTCCCGCAACGCGCTCGCCGTTGTGGCCCGGGGCCTCATGGCGGCGAAAAGCAGCACGTGGTTGATCCTGGTGTCCGGGTTCTTCGAGCCGGTGCTGTACTTGATCTCCATGGGCGTAGGACTGGGCTCGATTGTCGGGAGCGTGACGGGACCGGGCGGCCAGGAAATCAGTTATGCGGCCTATATAGCGCCGGCACTCCTTGCCGTGTCCGCCATGAACGGCGCCGTGTACGACTCCACCTGGAACGTCTTCTTCAAGATGAACTTCGCCAAGTTGTACCAAGGCATGCTCTACACATCACTCGGTCCATTGGACGTAGCCATCGGGGAGATCTTCCTGGCCCTGCTGCGCGGACTCCTCTACGCCACAGGATTCACGGCCGTCATGGCCGTCATGGGGCTCATCACTACCCCGTGGGCCCTCCTGGTCATCCCTGCGTCCGTGCTGATCGCTTTCGGCTTCGCGAGCTTCGGGATGGGCATCACGAGCTTTATGAAGACTTTCCAGCAGATGGACTGGATCAACTTCTTCATGCTGCCGATGTTCCTGTTCAGCGCCACTTTCTACCCCCTGAGCGTCTATCCCCAATACATCCAGTGGCTTATCCAAGCGCTTCCCCTCTGGCACGGCGTAGAACTCCTGCGGCAGATCAGCATTGCTTCCTTCAGCCCGGCCACGGCAGTTCACGTCGGTTACTACCTCGTCATGATCGTGCTCGGCATCATGCTCACCACCGGAAGGTTGCGCAAGCTCTTTCTGAAATAGCGGTTCGTGCTGTTCGCCCGGGGTGGAAGCGGCCGGTGCGCCGTCCGGAGTTTGCGACAATTAGTGCATGCGATCTCTCGGCGACTCCCCGTCATCTGTTCCCTCATCCGCTTCCGCAAAGAGCGCCTTTAAAGGCTTCCGCGTCGGCGGGCTGGGCATGACGGTAGTGCTCATCGCGTTCCTGGTGGCCGTCATCTTCGCGGCCAACCAGAACGACGTCGTCGGTTGGATTGTCGCCGTTGTTTCCTTCGGCTGGCTCGCTCTTGCCGCTTTCGTCGTTTTCAGTATCCAGAGGGCCGCAAAACGGGCTGGAGAAAAACTCGCTGAGGCACAAAACGCCTTCAACGCGGCCACCGGCCGGGCGCCGTCGTCGTCGAGCGCTGACCATGGCGGCACACGTGTGGTCTCGGAACGCAGCGAAGCGGATGAAATGCGGGACCTCAAACTGGACCATTCGTTCAAGATTGTCCAGGTGCAGGTTCGCGTCGTGGAGGACGAACGGGCGAAGGGTGAGTCCGCAAATCAGGACACCATCAGCCGCGCTTTGGAGACCATCGCAATTACCTCAAGCAACGCCCGGGACATGATCAAGTCCTCCGGTGGCGCCGACGAGCCCGTTTCGGGCACCATCATCGACTAGAGTAGGCGGGTGAGCTCGGCATTGAAGAAGGACTTCCTTCGCATCGCAACGGTCAACGTCAACGGCATTCGCGCCGCCTACAAGAAGGGCATGGCGGAGTGGCTTGAGCCGCGCGACGTCGACATCCTGTGTCTGCAGGAGGTCCGCGCGCCCGATGAGGTGGTCCACCAGCTCATCGGCGAAGGCTGGCACATCCTGCACGCCGAAGCCGAGGCCAAGGGGCGCGCGGGCGTAGCCATCGCCTCGCGGCAGGAGCCCGACGCTACCCGCGTGGGAATCGGCGACGATTATTTTGCCACCACCGGTCGCTGGGTCGAGGCCGACTATGCGGTGAAGACGAGCGGTGGCGAGGACACCACCCTGACCGTCGTCAGCGCCTACGTGCATTCCGGCGAAGTGGACACGCCCAAACAGGTGGACAAATACCGCTTCCTGGATGTCATGAGCACCAGGCTTCCGGAACTCGCCAAACACAGCGAGCACGCCTTGGTGGTGGGTGACCTCAACGTGGGCCACACTGAGCTCGACATCAAGAATTGGAAGGGCAACACCAAGCGTGCAGGCTTCCTTCCTGAGGAGCGGGCGTACTTCGACCGCTTCTTCGGCGACGAGATCGGATGGAGGGATGTCCACAGGGGCCTGGCAGGAAATGTCGATGGCCCCTACACCTGGTGGTCCCAGCGCGGTAAGGCCTTTGATACTGACACGGGCTGGCGCATCGACTACCACATGGCCACTCCCGGACTCGCGGCAGCCGCTCTGTCGGCCGTCGTTGACCGGGCACCGTCATGGGACACCCGCTTCTCCGACCACGCACCGCTGGTAGTCGACTACCGGCTCTAGGCTTTCGAAAGTTTCCACATGACCAGCTCCACCACAACTGAACCCGCTGCGGCTGCAACCATGGCAGCGACTACCAAAACCGAGCCCAAGAAACGGATCCTCTCAGGCGCCAAGCCCACGGCGGACTCCCTGCACTTGGGAAACTACATTGGCGCCGTCCGCAACTGGGTGGACATGCAGTCCGAGTACGACGCGGTCTTTTTCATTCCGGACCTGCACGCCATCACGGTCGACTTCGAACCCGAAGAGCTGGCCAAGCGCACCCGGACAGTCGCCGCCCAATACATCGCCGCCGGCATCGATCCCGAGAAGTGCATCTTCTTCGTCCAGTCCCACGTGCCTGAGCACGCCGAGCTCGCCTGGGCGCTCAACTGCATCACAGGATTCGGCGAGGCGTCGCGTATGACGCAATTCAAGGACAAGACGCAGAAATCCGGGGCGGACGCCGCCACGGTGGGCCTGTTCGCTTATCCCACGCTCATGGCCGCGGATATCCTGCTTTACCAAGCGGATTTGGTTCCTGTGGGGGAAGACCAGCGCCAGCACCTTGAACTCACCAGAAACCTGGCTCAGAGATTCAACACCCGTTTCGGTAAGACCTTCACGGTGCCCGAGGCCACTATCCTGAAGAGCAGCGCCAAGATCTACGACCTTCAGAACCCCACTGCCAAGATGTCCAAGACCGGCGAATCGCCGAACGGTTCCATTCAATTGCTGGAGGACCCGAAGGTCGCCGCCAAGCGCATCAAGTCGGCCGTGACGGACGACGACACTGTGATTCGCTTTGATCGCGAAGCCAAGCCTGGCGTGTCCAATCTCCTGACGATTTACTCCAGCCTGACGGGCAAGACGATTGCGGACCTCGAAGGGGAGTACCAAGGCAAGATGTACGGTCACCTGAAGGTGGATCTGGCCGACGTGATGGTGGATTTCATCACTCCGTTGCGGGACCGCACGGCCGAACTCATGGGCGATCCCGCTGAGCTTGACCGTCTCTTGGCCAAGGGGGCTGCGAGGGCCCGGGAAGTTGCTTCCGTGACCTTGAGCGAGGTCTACAAACGGATGGGCTTCCTTGCCCTTGCCGGGCGGACAGGGATCCGCTAAGCACATGTGCGCTGCTGGCAAGCTCAGCGTCCGGGTCGGCTCCCTTCCAAGGGGCGCTGGCCAGGTCACTGATGCCCGCACGGATTCGGCTGCACACGAGGCCGACAGCGCGAGCAGCGACAGCCTGTGCGTGGGCATCATCCTGGGTTTCCCCCAGGACGTGGCCCGGGAACTACAACAATGGCGTGCCTCCTTCGGGGACCCCATGGCGGACGTCATTCCTGCCCATATCACCCTCGTCACCACTACGCCCGCCCGGGACTGGGAAGCCACGCGGGAGCATGTCCGGGAGGTTGCCCGCCGGCAGGCACCGTTCAAGATCACCATTTCCGGTACAGGTTCCTTCCGGCCGGTGTCCCCGGTGGTATTCCTGAACGTCGAAGATGGATTTGCGGAGTGCGTGGGATTGCACGAACAGTTGCAGAGCGGCCCTCTGGAACGCGAGCTTCCGTTCCCCTACCACCCGCACGTGACGGTAGCCCACGACGTCGCACCCGAAAGCCTTGACGAAGCCGAAACGGCGCTCAAGAACTACACCGCCACTTTCCCTGTGGTTAGCATGGGACTTTACGAGCACGACGACAATGGCATCTGGCAGCTACGGGAAGAGCTCGACTTTGGCGGCGACACAGACCAATCACGTGAAAGCAACGCACCCCGATCGGCAGCAAGCGGCTAGGCCGCCCGTGCCCACTGAAGGCGCGCAGCTCAGGCTGCAGCTCATTCAGCGGCAGGTGGAATGGGGAAAGGCTCGCCGCTCAGGCAATGGTGGCGCCAAGATACCGGCATTCATCAACCTTGTCCTCGCGCGGCTGAGCAATTTCCGGCCCATGCGGGCATTCAATCTCTATAATCTGCACAATGGCCCGCTGTTGAGCGCGGGCATAGGCTTCACGATGTTCTTCTCCATCACAGCTCTGCTGGCCACGGGATTCGCCGTGACCGGCCTGGTTCTCAGCGGGCAACCCCAACTGGTTGATTCAATCGTCTCGAGCGTCGCCACGTCGGCTCCCGGGCTCCTGAAAACCAGAGGAGGCAACGGCCTGGTAGATCCGCATGATCTCTTGAATCCCACAGGCCTTGGCTGGACAGCTGCCATTGCCGCCGTCGTGACGGTGTTTTCCGCGCTCGGCTGGATCGCCGGAATCCGGCAAGGTCTTCGCGGCGTTTTCGGGCTGGACCCCCTCCAAGAGAACCCGCTGCTGATGAAGGCCCGCGACGCCGGTACCCTCCTGCTGTTGGGCGTCGCCTTGGTGGTCAGCGCCGGTGTTTCGCTGGTGTTCGGGACGGCGACCGGATGGATCATCGAAAGGCTCGGCTTGGCTGACACCGTGGGCGGCCCCGTCACTTGGCTCGTCCGCACGGCCGTTCCACTGGTGCTCAATTGGGCGACGGCGGTTATCATGTTCCGCTTTGCAGGCCGGCTGAAGCTTCGCCGTCGAGCGTTCTTCGAAGGGACAGTGCTGGCCGGCATCGGGACCACCATTCTCCAGATTTTCAGCACCGAGTTGCTGGCGAATGCCGGACGGAATCCCCTTTTGGCCTCATTTGCCATCATCATCGGCCTTCTCATTTGGTTCAACCTGGTCAGCCAGGTCTACTTGGTCTCCGCTGCATGGGCGGCCATCAGGGAATCAGATGAGGGGCAAGGGCCACATCGCAAACCGGCTCTCGGATCACGGCACCCTACGCCCCATTCCTTCCCCACGAAACCTTCCCCGCCAAAGGCACATAAGGCCTAGTCGCCGAGGTACTGACCTGCCCACGCCGAAATGATTTTGGCTACCCGTGCCGCCTGGCCCTTGCCTGTCAACAGGTGATCACTGCCTTCGAGTGACACGAAGCTACGCGGGTGCCGGGCGGTTTGAAAGATGGTGCTGGCGTTTTCGATGCCCACCGTGTTGTCGGTGGGGGAGTGCAGCACCATGAGGGGCTTGTGCAGGGTCCGGATGCAGTCGCTGAGGTCCGCGTTTTGGAGATCTTCCACGAAGTGGCGGCGGATCTCGACGCGCTTGCCGCCCAAATCGACTTCCGCGCTTCCTTCGCTGAGGATCTTGTCCATTGCTGAGTCAAAGACATGCTCAACGTGCTTGGGCGAGAAGGGTGCGCCGACGGTCGCCACCGCACGGAGTTCCGGAATGTCCCGCGCGGCGGCCAGGACGGCCGCTCCGCCGAAGGAATGGCCGACAAGCAGGGAAATCGTCTTGCCTTCGGACCGCATGAACTCGGTGGCGCGCACGGTGTCGGCAACCTTATGGCTGAACGACCCTTGAGACCATTCCCCGCCCGAGCCGCCCAGACCGACGTTGTCGAAGCGGAGCATCCCTACGCCGGCAGCTGCCAGGCCCTTGCAGATCCGCGCAGCGGCCGGACTGTCCTTCCCCAGGGTAAAACCGTGGGAGAACACACCCCAGCCGCGGACCGGGCCTTCAGGCACGTCCAGCAACCCCGAGAGCATTTCCCCGGTGGTGCCCTCGAAGTTGACCTTGACGGACGTTGTCATGCGCTTGCCTTCCACTTCAAACGACGACGGCGCCCCCTACCAAAGGTGGGCGGCGCCGTCGTCGTGCTTATAACTTCGGAAACTAGATCTTGCGTGCCAGGATGGCTTGCTTGACTTCGGCGATAGCCTGGGTCACCTGGATGCCACGCGGGCAAGCCTCCGTGCAGTTGAAGGTGGTGCGGCAGCGCCACACGCCTTCTTTGTCGTTGAGGATCTCCAAGCGCATGTCGCCGGCATCGTCGCGGGAATCGAAGATGAAGCGGTGCGCGTTCACAATGGCGGCCGGCCCGAAGTACTGCCCGTCGGTCCAGAACACAGGGCACGACGAGGTGCACGCAGCGCACAGGATGCACTTGGTGGTGTCGTCAAAGCGTTCACGGTCCTCGACGGACTGCAGGCGTTCCTTGGTGGGCTCGTGGCCCTTGTTGATCAGGAAGGGCATGACCTCGCGGAAGGACTGGAAGAACGGCTCCATGTCCACAATCAGGTCCTTCTCCACCGGGAGGCCCTTGATCGGTTCAACGGTGATGGGCTTGGACGTGTCCAGGTCCTTCAGCAGGGTCTTGCAGGCGAGGCGGTTACGGCCGTTGATGCGCATAGCGTCGGAGCCGCACACCCCGTGTGCACAGGAACGGCGGAAGGACAGCGAGCCGTCGATCTCCCACTTGACCTTGTGCAGGGCGTCCAGCACGCGGTCGGTGCCGTACATCGTGAGCTGGTGGTCTTCCCATACGGGCTCTTCCGAGACCTCGGGGTTGTAGCGCCGTACTCGCAAGGTGATGTTGAAGGTGGGAATTTCCCCACCACCACCAATGTGTGCGGGCAGCTCGATCTTGGATGCTGGCTCAGCAAGTTCAGCAGACATCTTAGTACTTCCTCACCATCGGCTCGTAGCGCGTAAAGACGACAGGCTTGGTGCCAAGTCGGATGCCCGCGATTGCTTCCGCAGATCCGTCCGCCGGGGCGTGCTCATCCTTATACGCCATGGAGTGCTTCATGAATTTTTCGTCGTCGCGCTCCGGGAAATCCTCCCGGAAGTGGCCTCCACGGGACTCCTCCCGGTGCAGGGCAGCAACTGTCATGACCTTGGCCAGTTCCAGCAGGAAGCCCAGCTCCACCGCTTCGAGCAAGTCAAGGTTGAAACGCTTTCCCTTGTCCTGGACGCTGATGCGCTGGTAGCGCTCTTCGAGGGACGCGATGTCCTTGAGCACCTGGTTCAGGGTGTCCGCCGTACGGAACACCTGCATGTTGGCATCCATGGTGTCCTGCAGTTCCTTGCGGATCGCGGCAACCCTTTCGCCGCCGTCGGCAGTGCGGACGTGGTTCAGCAGATCCAGCGTGTATGCCTCCGGGTCTTCCGGGAGTTCCACGAAGTCAGCAGTCTTGGCGTATTCGGCGGCGGCGATGCCGGCGCGCTTGCCGAAGACGTTGATGTCCAGCAGTGAGTTGGTACCCAGACGGTTGGAACCGTGCACGGAGACGCAAGCAACCTCACCGGCTGCGTACAGGCCCGGCACGATCGTGTCGTTGTCCTGCAGGACCTCCGTGGTGATGTTGGTTGGTATGCCGCCCATGGCGTAGTGCGCCGTCGGGAACACGGGAACCGGTTCGGTGTACGGCTCGACGCCGAGGTAAGTGCGTGCGAATTCGGTAATGTCCGGAAGCTTCGCGTCAATGTGAGCTGGCTCGAGGTGCGTCAGGTCAAGAAGGACGTAGTCCTTGTTCGGGCCGCAGCCGCGTCCTTCACGGACTTCGTTTGCCATGGAGCGGGCCACGATGTCGCGGGGCGCGAGGTCCTTGATAGTGGGGGCGTAGCGTTCCATGAAGCGTTCACCCTCCGAGTTCCGGAGGATCGCGCCTTCACCGCGGGCAGCTTCCGAAAGGAGGATGCCCAAGCCTGCCAAACCGGTCGGGTGGAACTGGAAGAATTCCATGTCCTCCAGCGGAATTCCGCGGCGGAAAGCGATGCCCATGCCGTCACCGGTCAGGGTGTGGGCGTTGGAAGTCGTCTTGAAGACCTTTCCTGCGCCTCCCGAGGCGAACACCACGGACTTTGCCTGGAACACGTGCAATTCGCCCGAGGCCAGGTCGTAGGACACGACGCCGGCAACGCGCTTTTGCTTGTACGGTGTGCCGTCTTCGCGGACGGCGTCTTCCTCGACGGTCAGCAGGTCCAGGACGTAGTACTCGTTGTAGAACTCAACATTGTGCTTGACGCAGTTTTGGTACAGCGTCTGCAGGATCATGTGCCCGGTGCGGTCTGCTGCGTAGCAGGCGCGACGGACGGGAGCCTTGCCGTGGTCACGGGTGTGGCCACCGAAACGGCGCTGGTCAATGCGGCCTTCGGGGGTCCGGTTGAACGGCAGTCCCATCTTTTCCAAGTCCAGCACGGCGTCGATGGCTTCTTTCGCCATGACCTCGGCTGCATCCTGGTCAACCAGGTAGTCGCCACCCTTGATGGTGTCGAACGTGTGCCACTCCCAGTTGTCCTCTTCGACGTTGGCCAAAGCTGCACACATGCCGCCTTGGGCCGCGCCTGTGTGGGAACGGGTGGGGTAGAGCTTGGTCAGTACTGCAGTGCGTGCGCGCTGACCGGATTCGATCGCGGCGCGCATGCCGGCGCCGCCGGCACCGACAATAACGACGTCGTACTTATGGACCTGCATACCAGATGCTCTTTCTCTCTAAGTCAGATGGTCGGCGGAGCCTGCTCCGCGTGTTACGCACCGCCGGAGATTCCCGGTGGTGCAGCGAAGCCGCTACGGCAACGGGCAGAACCCGCCCGGCAGCTGAACGCCGTTGACGACGGGGCACGGGTTGAACGTGAAGATCACCAGGGTGCCCAGAACGATGGTGACGACCGAGGCCGCGTACAGGACCACCTTGAGCCACAATCGCGTGGCGTCCTTCTCGGCGTAGTCGTTGATGATGGTGCGGACGCCGTTGGTGCCGTGCAACATGGCGAGCCACAACATGGCCAGATCCCAGAACTGCCAGAACGGATCGGCCCATTTGCCGGCCACGAAGCCGAAGTCGATGCCGTGGATGCCCTCGCCCACCATCAGGTTAACGAAGAGGTGGCCGAAGATCAGCACCACCAGCACGACGCCGGAGAGCCGCATGAACAGCCAGGCGAACATTTCGAAGTTGCCCTTGGAACCGGCGCCGCGACGGTACTTGGGCGCGATCTTTCCACTGCGGGGGTTCTGAATCTCAGTACTCATGGCTTAGTGGCCTCCCAGAGCGAGGGACAAGTGGCGGATGGCGAAGGCCCCGAAAACGACCAGCCACAATACGAGGACGGTCCACAGCATTTGACGCTGGTACTTGGCGCCCTTCTTCCAGAAGTCAATGGCGATCACTCGCAGGCCATTGAAGGCGTGGAAGACGACCGCTGCGACGAGGCCCGTTTCGCCCAGGGCCATGAGGGGGTTCTTGTAGGCGCCGATAACGGCCGTGTAGGCCTCCGGGGACACACGCACCAATGAGGTGTCCAGCACATGGACCAACAAGAAGAAAAAGATCACAACACCGGTAATGCGGTGTCCAACCCAGGACCACATGCCTTCACGGCCGCGGTACAAGGTGCCAGCTGGTTTTGTCGGCACTGAATAAACCTTCCTGCAACACAGCGGCGCTGGCACGGGATCCATGCGGGGGGAACGCCAGCTGCGAGAGCACTCGTAGCTCAGCCTAAATCTAGGCTTCGCTCACAGCTTATTCAATTTACACCCGCCTTCCCGCAACGAGATGGCGGGTGTTTGCCTGAATTCCGCGCTTTTCGCCGCAAGGGTGAGACGAAGACCACAAAGTGGGACTTGCGCGGGTGTCCGATATGGTGTTGCGGTGAGTATAGACAACGCGGTAAGCCCCGAATCGCCAATGCGCCACTTCCACGCGGTCATTCCGGCCGGCGGAGTGGGCACGCGCCTATGGCCGCTGTCGCGTGCCGCTGCGCCCAAATTCCTGCACGACCTCACGGGCTCGGGGAGCACCCTTCTCCGGGCGACGTATGACCGCTTGGAGCCGTTGGCCGGCAATCGGGTTCTGGTGGTCACAGGCGTGGCCCATCGTGCAGCCGTCTGCCGCCAGCTTCCCGAAGTGGGCGACGATGAGCTGGTCCTCGAAAGCGAACCCAAAGACTCAGGAGCGGCAATCGGTCTGGCCGCCGCCATCCTGCACCGTCGCGACCCGGACACCATCATGGGTTCCTTCGCCGCGGACCATGTCATCAGCCCGGACAACCTGTTCCAGGAGACGGTGCGAGAGGCTATCCACACCGCGGCCGCGGGAAAGATAGTCACGATCGGCATCAAGCCCACGCATCCCTCCACCGGGTTCGGTTACATCCGCACCGGCAATTTGCTCAATATCGACGATGCACCGAACGCGCATGCCGTCGTGGAATTCGTCGAGAAGCCAAGCGAGGACATCGCCAAGAAGTACCTGGAGACCGGCGACTACGTCTGGAATGCCGGAATGTTTGTCGCGCCCGTTGCCCTCATGCTCAAGCACCTTGAAGCGAACCAGCCGGTCCTGTTTGCCGGGCTGCAGGAAATTGCGGACGCCTGGGACACTCCGGAACGCGACGAGGTGACGGCCCGGGTGTGGCCCACCTTGCCCAAGATCGCCATTGACTATGCGGTGGCAGAACCCGCCGCGGCGGCGGGGGACGTCGCCGTCGTGCCCGGTACTTTCCGGTGGGATGACGTCGGAGATTTCGCCGCGATCGGTCGCCTCAACAACGCCGGCGACGTCGACGAAGTGACGGTTCTCGGCGAAGGTGCGCGCGTCTTCACCGAGAACGCGAGCGGCGTGGTTGTTTCCGATACCAAGCGCGTGATCGCGCTCATCGGGATCAAGGACGTTGTGATCGTGGACACGCCGGATGCGTTGCTGGTCACCACCAAGGAGCATGCGCAGCGCGTCAAGGGCGCGGTGGACGCGCTCAAGGCAAGCGGGGACACTGACGTTCTCTAGCTCGGCTCCAGCCCAAGCGCTGGGGGCGTCGTCCGTAACCAAGAGACCTCTTTCGATATTCGGGGGGCGCGGATGACTAGAGTTGTGAGGTGCGCAATTTCACTACTGAAACCGAGCCGACCCCCGTGGTGAAGCCGTGGCTTGAAGACCTCCTGCCGGAACTCATCGAATTCCGGAGGGACTTGCATGCGCACCCGGAACTTTCCTTCAAGGAATTCCGAACGACGGAAAAACTGGCGGAACGGCTCGAAGCTGCGGGGCTGAAACCCCGCAGGCTCGAAGGCTCAGGGCTGACGGTCGACGTCGGCGACGGACCCATCGCCACCGCGCTGCGCGGTGACATTGACGCCCTCCCCATCATCGAGGAGACCGGGCTTCCCTTCGCGTCGAAGAACCATGGTGTCACCCACGCGTGCGGGCACGACGTCCACACCACCAGTATGCTCGGCATCGCCTTGGTGCTGCATGCTATGCACCAGGAGTCCCCGCTGGGCGGCACGGTCCGCATCATCTTCCAGCCGGCGGAGGAAACCATGCCCGGCGGGGCGTTGTCCTGCATCGAACAGGGGGTCCTTGAGGGTGTTCCGCGGATCCTGGCACTCCACTGTGATCCGCGTATCAACGTTGGCAAGATAGGTACGCGCATCGGCGCCATCACCTCGGCGTCGGACACCATCAAGATTGAACTGACAGGGCGGGGTGGCCACACGTCCCGTCCGCACCTGACCGAGGACCTGGTCTTCGCGCTTGCCCAGATCGCGGTCAATGTCCCGGCCGTGCTGTCGCGTCGCGTGGATGTGCGCAGCGGCGTCTCGGTGGTGTGGGGCCAGATCACGGCTGGTTCGGCACCCAACGCCATCCCCGCCAGCGGCTACATGGCCGGTACCATGCGTTGCCTGGATCGTGACGCCTGGCACAGTGCGGGGGAGTTGTTGGACGATGTCGTCCAGCAAGTTGCTGCGCCGTACGGGGTGGATGTCCACCTTGAGCACACGCGCGGCGTCCCTCCCGTGGTCAACTCGGAACACGAAACTGCCCTTATTGAGGCCGCGGCACGTGCCGAACTCGGCGAGCATGCCGTCGTCTTGACGCCGCAGTCCATGGGTGGTGAGGATTTCGCCTGGTTCCTGGCTGACCTGCCCGGCGCCATGATGCGGCTCGGAACCCACACGCCAGGCGGTGAAGAATACGATCTCCACCGGGGTGACTTCATCGTGGACGAACGTGCGCTCGGCTTCGCGATCCAAGTCCTGGCCGCCGCCGCGTTACGCACCATCAGGGATCTCTAAAACCTCGGCGCGAACTGGCAGCAGATGCCCCTTTGCCGCGATTTTGCGGTCATCTGATGCCAGTTCGCGCTTATTTTATGCGAGTTGAGTTGTGCACAATTTAATTGTTGGCTATCGTTTGTCTTATGAGTGACACCCCCCGTCTCAACCGCCAGGTTTGTTTCGCCCTCTACTCCGCTTCGAAGGCGGCGACGGCGGTCTACCGGCCGGTGCTGGACGAGCTTGGGCTAACGTATCCGCAGTACCTCGTGATGCTGGTCCTCTGGGAAAACGAGCCACGAAGCGTCCGTGAACTGGGCGCGGAATTGGGACTCGACTCGGGTACCCTGTCGCCGCTGCTCAAGAGGCTTGAATCCGTGGGCCTCGTGGAACGCCGGCGTTCGGCCGAGGATGAGCGCCGCGTCGAGGTCCACCTCAGCAATGCGGGACATGCCCTCAGCAGTCGGGCGAAGACGGTGCCGCAACGGCTAGCCGACTCCGCCGGCTTGAGTGCCTCTGAGCTTGCGCAGCTTCACGAGACCCTTGGCCGGCTCACGGCCGCCCTCCATTCAGCCATCTGATCACCCATCCCCTTCAAAGGAACAGGACCAACAGTGAAGACTTTGTACACGGCCGAGGCGCTGGCCTCCGGCGAAGGCCGCGACGGCAACGCACGCAGCAACGACGGCAAGCTGGATGTGGCTCTTGCCAGCCCGGTGGAACTGGGCGGAAACGGCCTGGGTACCAATCCGGAGCAACTTTTCGCCGCCGGTTACGCCGCATGCTTCCACTCCGCACTCAGGCTGGTGGGGCGAAAGGCACGGGTGGATCTGAGCGATTCCGCGGTCGCAGCGAAGATCCGCTTCGGCGCCCTGGAAGACCGCGAAGGCTACGGTCTCGCCGCCGAACTTGAAATCGCCCTTCCCGCCGTAGACCGCGAGACGGCCGGGCAGCTCGTGGCCAAGGCCCACCAGATCTGCCCGTATTCCAACGCGACCCGCGGCAACATCGCCGTCGACATCAAGCTTGTGGAGGTGGCCGCATGAGCACCGCACTTCCCCGCAGCACCCGCGAAATCCAGCTGGCGTCCCGCCCGCAGGGACGCCCTGTGCAGGAGAACTTCCGGCTGGCCGAAACCGATCTGCCGGAGCTTCAGGACGGCCAGGTCCTGGTCCGCAATGAGTTCATGTCGGTCGATCCCTACATGCGCGGCCGCATGAATGACGTGAAGTCCTACTCCGCACCCTTCCGCCTCGATACAGCGCTCGACGGCGGTGCGGTCGGCGAGGTCATCGCGTCCCGTTCCGAGGCACTCAAGGTGGGCGACGTCGTCGCACACCAGCTCGGTTGGCGCGATTTCTCCGTGGTGGACGCCGCAAGCGCGACGCCGGTCCCGGCCGGTATGGCGCCGACTTCGGCATTCCTAGGCGCGCTCGGCATGACGGGCTTGACGGCGTACGCCGGCCTGCTCAAGGTGGCCGAGTTCAAAGCCGGGGACGTCGTCTTCGTTTCCGGTGCCGCAGGCGCCGTCGGCTCGATGGTTGGCCAGATCGCCAAAGCCATGGGTGCCGCCAAAGTCATCGGCAGCGCTGGCTCCCCGGAAAAGGTGGCGCGCTTGTTGGAGCTCGGCTTCGATGCCGCTTTCGACTACCACGACGGTCCCGTTGTGGAGAAGCTCCGTGAAGCGGCCGGGGAGCGGGGCATCGATGTCTACTTCGACAACGTGGGCGGCGAACACCTCGAGGCGGCCCTCTCAGTCCTCACAGTAGGCGGTCGCGTGGCAATGTGCGGTGCGATCTCGCAGTACAACTCCACGGAGCCAAGTGCTGCCCCTCGGAATCTGGCGGTGGCCATTGGAAAGCAACTGACCCTCCGGGGCTTCCTGGTGAGCGGGCAGCGCCAGCACGCCGCCGAGTTCGCGGGGCGGATGGCCGGATGGCTGGCCGACGGAACGGTCCGCTATGACGAGACGATCGTTGACGGGCTGGAAAACGCCCCGCAGGCCTTCATTGATCTCCTGGATGGGGCCAATACGGGCAAGATGCTGGTCCGCCTGCCCTGAGTGCTAAAGCATAGGGGCCGGATCTTACGACCGCTAGCTGGGAGTTCCTCTACTGCTTGGTAACAAAAGCTCAACAATCTTCGGATTGTTGAGCTTTTGTGTTAGCGGGGTGTGTTTCATCCCACTAAAGTTGTGCCATCAGTGCGTCTCGGCGCAGTGCTGCGAAGCATCAGTGAAAACAGAATTTCAACCTCGAGTTTTCGAAACGGACACTCATTGACCGACTGTCGTAGCATCAATCACTTTCTTCTTGGAGGAAAATTGAAGCAATCACTGCGTGGCACCCTCAAGCGCGGTTCATTTGCAGGCGTCGCAACTGCGGGTGCCGCTGCTCTTTTGCTGGCAGGCTGCGGAAGCCCACCGTCTGCGTCCAGCTCGGGCAGCGCCACCAAATCGGACTACACCGCGTGCATGGTTTCCGATTCCGGTGGCTTCGATGACAAGTCGTTCAACCAGTCAGGCTATGAGGGACTTCAGGCGGCAGCGAAGGACCTGAACATCCAGGAAAAGCACGTCCAGTCCAAGGCCGACACGGACTATGATCCCAACCTCCGTTCGATGGTCCAGCAGGGCTGCAAGCTGACGGTCACTGTCGGCTTCCTCCTGGGCGACGCCACCAAGAACATCGCCACGGCAAACCCGAACAGCCACTTCGCCATCATCGACTACTCGGACCCCACCTTCCCGAAGAACGTCAAGCCGATTGTCTATGACACGGCCCAGGCCGCCTTCCTGGCCGGTTACCTGGCCGCTGGGACCTCCAAGACCGGCAAAGTCGCCACTTTCGGCGGACTCAACATCCCCACCGTGAGCATCTTCATGGACGGCTTCGCCGATGGCGTGAAGTACTACAACCAGAAGAAGGGCAAGTCCGTCCAACTGCTTGGCTGGGACAAGGACAAGCAGGACGGGACGTTCGTTGGCGACTTCAAGCAGGTCGACAAGGGCAAGGTCCTCACTCAGGGATTCCTGGACCAGGGCGCCGACGTTGTCCTTCCTGTCGCAGGGCCGGTAGGCGCGGGCGCCGGCAGTGCGATCCTCGACGCCAAGGCAAAGGGCACGGACGCCAAGCTGATCTGGGTCGACTCTGACGGCTACCTGACCGCCCCCGCCTACAAGTCGGTCATCCTGACTTCCGTCCAGAAGACCATGGCAACCGCCGTCGAAACGGTCATCAAGGCGGACAAGGACGGCAAGTTCGACCCCAGCCCGTACATCGGCACGCTCGACAACGGGGGTGTGGCGCTTGCCCCGTTCCACGATCTCGACTCCGCAGTGCCGGCTGACATGAAGAGCGATCTTGACCAGCTGAAGAAGGACATTATCTCCGGCGCAGTCAAAGTCGAATCAAAGTCCAGCCCGAAGTAGGAATCTGGGCTAAACCACGTCGCGCTGCCCTTTAGCCGAGTTTTGGCAGAAGGGCAGCGTGTTCTGTGTTGCCTTCAATTTTGCTCTTCGACACTCATTGGCCGGGCACTATGCTGAGAGCACGGTGATGACGAGGAGCCATCCTTTATAGATGGGTTGGAGTTTTGAAACTCGAACTGAAAGGGATCACGAAACGCTTCGGATCCCTTGTAGCCAATGACCACATCGACCTCGTGGTTGAACCCGGCCAAGTCCATTGCCTCTTGGGCGAAAACGGTGCCGGAAAATCCACCCTGATGAATGTTCTTTATGGACTCTATGACCCCAGTGACGGTGAAATCCTGGTCGACGGCAAGCCGGTCGTCTTCAAGGGCCCAGGGGACGCCATGGCGGCCGGAATCGGCATGGTCCACCAGCATTTCATGCTTATTCCGGTATTTACCGTGGCCGAAAATGTCGCGTTGGGAAATGAAGCCACCAAGGCAGGCGGATTCCTGAACCTGGATGAAACGCGCCGCAAGATCTCCGAGATTTCCAAGCAGTACGGATTCCACGTCAACCCTGATGCCCTTGTGGAGGACCTTCCCGTGGGCGTGCAGCAACGGGTTGAGATCATCAAGGCGCTGGTACGCGACGCCGAAGTCCTCATCCTCGATGAGCCGACAGCCGTTCTCACTCCGCAGGAAACCGATGAACTCCTGGATATCATCCGACAGCTCAAAGCGGACGGAAAATCAATTGTCTTCATCTCGCACAAACTGCGTGAGGTGAAGGAAATTTCGGACATCATCACCGTCATCCGTCGGGGGAAAGTGGTGGGCTCGGCCGATCCTTCAGCCTCCCCGACGGAGCTCGCTTCGGCGATGGTGGGCCGGGCGGTCAACCTGACCCTGGAAAAGAAACCCGCGCAACCGGGTGAGGTGACCTTCAAGGTCCGGGACCTCACCGTCGTCGACCACAATGGCCAACACGTCGTGGACGGGCTGAGCTTCGACATCGCCAAGGGCGAAGTGCTCGCCATCGCCGGTGTCCAAGGCAACGGCCAGACGGAGCTGACGGAGGCCATCCTCGGCGTCCAACCCCACGTGACCGGGTCCATCACCCTCGACGGGGTCGAACTGCTCGGCAAGAGCGTCAAAGAGGTCCTCTCCGCCGGCGTTGGATTCGTCCCCGAGGACCGCAAGATCGATGGCCTGGTAGGTACGTTCTCCATTTCCGAGAATATGATCCTGGACCTCTATGACAAGCCGCCCTTTGCCCAGGGGATCGGCATGAAACCGGCCCTGATTGCTTCCCATGCGGCGAGAAAGGTCGAGGAGTTCGATGTTCGGACGCCGTCGATCGATGCCGCCGTGGGCACGCTCTCCGGCGGTAACCAGCAAAAGGTGGTGCTGGCGAGGGAGCTGTCCAGGCCATTGAGGCTCTTCATCGCATCCCAGCCCACACGTGGCCTCGACGTCGGCTCCATAGAATTCGTGCACAAACGGGTCATTGCCGAACGGGACAACGGAACTCCGGTGATGATCGTGTCAACGGAGCTCGATGAAGTTCTTGAGCTCGCTGACAGGATCGCCGTTCTCTACCGCGGAAAGCTGGTTGGAATTGTTCCCGCCGGCGCCTCCCGCGATGTGCTGGGCTTGATGATGGCCGGCGTTCCGGAACATGAGGCTGAACTGGCCGCGCACAAAACCCTCGAGGGAGGAACACATGTCTGAGTCCAACACCCCTCGGCAAGAAAACGGCGTGGAGCCGGAGCGCCCGGAAACACTAAGCGATGAGGTCGTCCTGGATGTCGCCTTGGACACCGCGGACGGTGCCAAGGCGCCGTCTGCGATTCCGGCCACTAGCCAGGGTGGCCGGATCCCGCATGCCCCAAGTGCTTCTCTCTTCCGTCAGATCGTGACGGGAAACGCCATGGTGTCGGTGTTGTCCGTTGTTCTCGCGATTGTGCTCGGCGGAATCCTGATGGCTGTGACAAACCCCAGAGTGGCCGAAACTGCGGGATATTTCTTCGCACAGCCGGGGGACATGCTCACTGAGGTCTTCAAGCCCTACGTGGCACTGGTCCAAGGCTCGCTGTTCAACTGGGCCGGGGCCGACGCCGCAGCCCAGCTGTACCCGATCACGGAGACACTCACGGTTTCCACGCCCTTGATTTTGGCAGGACTCGGCGTGGCCCTGGCCTTCCGCGCGGGGCTGTTCAACATCGGCGCGCAAGGGCAAATCATCTTCGGCGCCCTGTTCGGCGCTTACGTCGGCTTCACTTGGCATTTGCCGTTCCTGGTTCACCTGCTGCTTGTCATCGTTGCCGGATTTGTTGGCGGCGCAGTGTGGGGCGGCGTCGTAGGACTCCTGAAGGCCCGGACCGGTGCGCACGAGGTCATCGTGACCATCATGCTCAACTACATCGCCAATTTCCTGCTCCTGTTCCTCCTGACCACTCCGGCTTTCCAGCGCAAGGGCTCGACCAACCCGATTTCGCCCTTCCTGGACCAGTCGGCACTTTTCCCCGAACTCCTGGGGCCCCAATTCAGGCTCCACGCCGGATTCCTCTTGGCAGTGCTGGCAACGGTCTTCGTCTGGTGGCTCCTGAAACGCTCCACGCTCGGCTTTGAATTCCGGGCCGTCGGTGCAAACCAGAACGCCGCACGCACCGCAGGCATCAACGTGCCGCGCGCCGTGATACTGGTGATGGCGATCGCGGGTGCCCTTGCTGGACTGGCAGGCATCGCGCAGGTATCCGGAACGGAAAAATACCTCTCGGGAGGCGTAGCGGCTTCCATCGGATTCGATGCCATCACTGTAGCGCTGCTGGGACGTTCGACGCCGTGGGGAACCTTCTTCGCCGGTCTGCTCTTCGGTGCGTTCCGTGCGGGAGGCGTCGCGATGCAGGCCGAGACCCAGACGCCGATCGACATCGTCTTGGTCATCCAGTCCTTGATCGTCCTGTTCATTGCGGCACCGCCGCTTGTGCGCGCGATCTTCGGACTCAACCCCCGGAAAAAGAAGAAGGCCACTGGCGGCCCTGGCTCCGGATCCGTCACCTCCGGAAAAATCGAGAGCGGAGCTGCGACAGCATGAGCACTACAACAACCCAGTCCGGTAGTGGTACGCCCGCCGGCAGCGCACCTGCGAGCTCCGCCAAGACGGGTTCCAGCGAGCTGGTGAGCTGGAAAGCCGGAATCGGCCTGTCCCTGCTCGCCATCCTGGGAACCGTGCTGTTCGGCTTCATGTCCGATTCGAAGTCCGCAGGCTTCGGCATCGCCGAGGCGGCCAACGAAGCGGCCTCCAACGTAGCTGCGTGGGTCACGCTGGTCCTGGCCCTCCTGCTTTCGGCGTGGCTCGGCTACTTGTGGTTCGTCCGGCGTCGTGCTGGCCTCACGCCGGGGGGAGGCACAGTACCGCGTTGGCTGCCCGCCTCCACGGTCGCCGCCGTTGCGATTCTGGGCCTTGCTGCGCTGGGAGTCGCGAAGGTTGCAAAGATAACGCTTCCTTCCGCCGCCATCGGCTGGATCAGTGCGGTGGTTCTCCTGGGCTTGGCTGGCTACTCCGTCTACCGCACACAGGCGAAGAAGGCCACACCGCGCTGGGTGGGAGGTACCTTTGCCGCAGTGTTCCTCATTGGGTTCATGGTCTGGATCGTGGCCGGTGGAAATGGCGACGCTCCGTCGATATCCCTCGCCGGGCTGATCGCCGGATCTGTCACCTTGGCCGTGCCGCTGGTCTTCGGCTCCCTTTCCGGCGTCCTGTGCGAACGCGTCGGCGTAGTGAACATCGCCATTGAAGGCCAGCTCCTGCTGGGAGCGTTCTCCGCTGCGGTCGTTGCCACGGTGACACAAAACGTTTACGCCGGACTGGTCGCGGCTGCCGTTGCCGGAGCCCTTGTTTCCTTGGTCCTGGCCGTGGTGAGCATCAAGTACCTTGTCAACCAGATCATCGTCGGCGTCGTGCTCAACGTCCTGATCAGCGGCCTGACGAGCTTCCTCTTTTCGACGCTGCTGACCGCCAACCCGGACGGACTGAACAAGCCCGGCCGCCTGCCTCCGGTCGATATTCCCTTCCTGTCCGATATCCCCATCATCGGACCGATCCTGTTCCACCAATCCCTGGTGGGCTACTTGATGTATGTCGCCGTGATCGTCGTTTACCTCGGCCTTTTCCATACGAAGTGGGGGCTTCGAGTGAGAGCCGTCGGTGAGCACCCGCAGGCAGCGGACACCGTGGGCATCAACGTCAACCGGACCCGTTTCTGGAACGTGCTCATGGGCGGGGCGATCGCGGGCATTGGCGGTTCGTTCTTCACGCTGGTATCCGTGGATGCATTCAGCAAGGACATGTCCGGTGGTCGCGGCTATATCGCCCTGGCGGCGTTGATCTTCGGACGCTGGAACCCTATCGGCGCCTTCCTGGCCGCATTGTTGTTCGGCTTCGCAGACAACCTCCAGAGCGTCATCACCATCATCGGATCTCCCGTGCCGAGCCAGTTCATGGCCATGCTGCCCTACGCGCTGACGGTCTTCGCCGTCGCTGGACTGGTGGGTAGGTCCCGTCCACCGGCGGCAAGCGGCATACCGTACGTCAAGGGTTGACGGTGGCCATCACGGATACCGACGTGGACTGGGCTGCCCTCGAGGCTGCCGCGGTTGCCGCCATGGAGAAGGCCTACGCTCCGTATTCGAAGTTCCCGGTGGGGGCTGCAGCCCTCACCGAGGACGGCCGGATCGTCAGTGGCTGCAACGTGGAGAACGCCAGCTATGGTCTCACGCTGTGCGCCGAGTGCGCCCTGGTGGGAGATCTCCATATGGGTGGCGGCGGCAGGCTACGGGCCTTCTATTGCGTCGACGCGAAGGGCAATGTCCTCATGCCGTGTGGACGCTGCAGGCAATTGCTGTATGAATTCCGGGCACCCGGCATGCAGCTCATGACAACGCAAGGCATCAAGACCATGGACCAAGTGCTGCCCGATGCCTTCGGTCCCGACAACCTGAAGGAGAACCGGTGACACAGACTGAGGCGTTTGATGCCGTTCAGATCATCAGCATCAAGCGGGACAAGGGCACCTTGAGCCCGGAACAGATCGACTGGACCATCGATGCCTACACCCGTGGTGTCATCGCAGACGAGCAGATGGCGGCCCTGAACATGGCCATCCTGCTCAATGGGATGGACCGTGCCGAGATCTCGCGCTGGACCGCGGCGATGATCGCCTCGGGTGAGCGGATGGACTTCTCCAGCCTTCGGCGGCCCGACGGCGGCGTGAAAGCCACCACCGACAAGCACTCCACCGGGGGCGTCGGGGACAAGATCACGCTTCCACTGGCGCCCTTGGTGGCCGTCTTCGGTGTGGCGGTTCCCCAGCTTTCCGGCAGGGGACTGGGCCACACCGGGGGCACCCTCGACAAGCTCGAATCGATTCCCGGTTGGCGGGCGAACCTAAGCAATGCGGAAATCCTGGCGCAGCTGCAGGACGTGGGGGCGGTGATCTGCGCTGCCGGCACGGGCTTGGCTCCGGCGGACAAGAAACTATACGCCCTCCGGGACGTGACGGGCACGGTGGAAGCCATTCCGCTGATTGCCTCGTCCATCATGAGCAAGAAGATCGCCGAGGGCACAGGATCCTTGGTGCTTGACGTGAAGGTGGGCTCGGGGGCGTTCATGAAGGACGAAGCCCGCGCCCGCGAACTGGCGGAAACCATGGTGGCGCTGGGCAAGGATGCGGGTGTCAACACGGTGGCCCTGCTGACCAATATGAGCACTCCGCTGGGCCTGACCGCGGGCAATGCCATCGAGGTGGAGGAATCGGTAGAGGTGCTGGCCGGCGGCGGTCCGGAAGACGTCGTCGAACTGACGATCAGGCTCGCCGAGGAGATGCTCGCCTGCGCTGGAGTGCACGACGCCGATCCCGCGGCCGCCCTCAAGGATGGCCGCGCGATGGACGTCTGGAACCGCATGATCACAGCCCAAGGGGGCGATCCGCGTGCCGCCCTGCCCGTGGCCAGGGAATCCGAGATCATCCCGGTTCCGGCCGACGGCGTCCTGGTGGAGCTGGACGCTTTGTCCGTGGGTGTGGCTGCGTGGCGCCTCGGTGCGGGACGGGCTCGGAAGGAGGATATCGTCCAGGCCGGTGCGGGGGTGCGGATGCATGTCAAGCCGGGCGCCTTGGTGCGGGCGGGGGAGCCCCTCATGACTCTGCTGAGCGACACGCCGGAAAGATTCGAAAGAGCCAAGGAAGCCTTGGAAGAAGCCGTGCTCATCGCGCCGGAAGGCTCACGGCCGGCGCAACGGCTCATCATCGACCGGATCTCCTAGGCGGGTCTCCCGCGCATTTTCGGACGTCGGGGAGACAATCCCCACCGCCGTTCGTTGGGCAGACTGTGCAAGCCATCAACGACTTCATCCTCGCCGCAGCCGGGCAGCCCTGGGTCTTGCTTCTGGTCTTTGCCTGCTGCGTGATCGACGGTTTCTTCCCGCCTATCCCCAGCGAGTCGGTGGTGGTGGGGCTCGCGGCCGTTTCCGCGACGACGGGGGTGCCGAGTGCGTGGCTGCTGATTCTCGTGGGAGCGCTGGGGGCTTTCACGGGGGACAATATTGCCTACTTGATCGGCCGCCGAATAGGTGTCCGGCGCTGGAGGTGGATGCGTTCCCAAAGGATGCAAGGGGCCTTCCGGTGGGCTGGACGGGAACTTCGACGCCGGGCCGCGTCACTGATCATTGTGGCCCGTTTCATTCCCATCGGCCGTGTGGCGGTCAATCTCACGGCCGGTGCCACGCATTTCTCACACGGCATGTTCGTGGCGCTCACGGCCGTGTCTGCCGTCCTGTGGGCCAGTTACTCCGTGGCTATCGGTTTGTTCTTCGGCCAGTGGTTCGAACACAATCACCTGCTCGGGGCAATCATCGCGATCGTCGCGGCAGTCATCCTGGGCCTCATCGTGGACCGGATCATCAGCAAACTCCGCGGTGCAACGCCCACCACGGAAGTGGACGAAGAAGCGGGCGAACCCGAAGGGGAACCGGTCCAGTAGGCGGGATCGTAAACCTGGGGCGGCGATGTCTCCTCCCTGGGTATGAACCGTCCGTACGGGAAGATCCATCCCGGGGAGGATGCCTTGGCCGGGTCTTCCGGACTAGCGTTAAGTTGTGTTCCTCTCCGGCCGGGGCGTAGCGAACGACGCTCCGGCCGTGGGACACTGGATAGCGACCTATGTCACCAAACCGTGTGACTTTCCTTGAGGAGCAATGCCTGCGTGGAATTCATGAACCACATGCTCGAGCACGCCGCCGGGCAACCGTGGATCTATCCGGTCCTCCTGGTCTTCTTCTTCATTGACGGCTTTGCCACGATCCTTCCGAGTGAAACCGCGATCGTCGGGCTCTCGGCCCTGGCAATGCACCGGGGCGAGCCCAATCTGTGGCTCCTCGGCGCTACCGCGCTTGTCGGGGCCATGGCCGGTGACAACATGGCCTACATCCTTGGCCGCAAGATCGGTTTGGACCGTTGGAAATGGATGCGCAAGCCGAAGGTCCAGAAGATGTTCGCTTGGGCCCACTACGAACTGGACAAGCGCGGCGCAGTCCTTATCTTCACCGCACGGTATATCCCCTGGGGCCGTGTGGCGGTGAACTACGTGGCTGGACAGACAGGATTTCGCCACAAGACCTTCTTCTGGCTGGATGCCTTCGCCTGCTTCACCTGGGTGGGGTATTCGATCGGGGTCGGCTCACTAGCCGGCCACTGGGTGCACAACAATCCGCTCCTGGGAGTCGGAATTGCCGTGGCATTCGCTGTGGTGCTCGGTGTGATCGTCGACCACACGCTGCGTTGGTGGCACAAGCACCTCGAAAAGAAAGACGCCGAAAAGAAGGAAGCGGCTCCCGCGGAAGCGGCTACCGCGGAAGATGCAGATGCCGCCGTCAACGCGACGGCCGGCGTCGAGCGCTCGAAGCGCGCTGGCTAAGCACCTTCCGTCCCCCTAGAGTTGAGGGGTGACTGACCCCATTGTTGATGCCGCCCCTGCCCTTGACTTCGACCTGAAGAGCCTGCCGAAGGTTTCCCTTCACGACCATCTGGACGGGGGACTTCGCCCGGCTACCATCATCGAGCTGGCGGAGGCCGTCGGCCACACACTGCCTTCGACGGATCCCGTAGCGCTGGGCCAGTGGTTCCGTGAGTCGGCCGATTCCGGTTCTTTGGTCCGCTACCTCGAGACCTTTGATCACACGATCGCCGTCATGCAGACCAAGGAAGGCCTGGCGCGGGTTGCCAAGGAGTTCGTTGAGGACCTGGCTGACGACGGAGTCGTGTACGGCGAGATCCGTTGGGCACCTGAGCAGCATCTCCAGAAGGGTCTCACCCTGGACGAGGTTGTGGATGCCGTCCAGGAAGGGCTCGACGCCGGCGTGGACGCCGTGGAGGAGTCCGGCCGCCAGATCCAGGTGGGTCAGCTCATCACGGCGATGCGCCACGCTGACCGCGGCCAGGAAATCGCTGAGCTCGCCGTGCGTCACCGCTACAACGGGGCCGTCGGTTTCGACATCGCCGGAGCCGAAGACGGCTTCTTGCCCTCCCGTTTCAAGGATGCGTTCACCTACCTGGCCCAGCACAACTTCCCGGCTACCGTGCACGCCGGCGAGGCAGCAGGACTGGAAAGCATCCAGTCCGCCCTTGTGGACGGACGTGCCCTGCGCTTGGGCCACGGCGTGCGTATCGCGGAGGACATCACCGTGGACTTCGAGGACGCCGAGGGCGAAGAAGCCGCCGACGACGCCGAGGATACCGTTGGCATGGTCACGTTGGGTGAAGTGGCTGGTTGGGTCCGCGATCGTGGCATTGCGCTGGAAATCTGCCCTTCGTCCAATCTGCAGACCGGAGCGATCGCGAATTTCGGCGAAGGCATCGAGAACCACCCGCTGGACATGCTCTACCAGCTCGGCTTCAACGTCACCATCAATACGGACAACCGGCTCATGAGCGGCGTGACGCTCACCGACGAGTTCGAACTTCTCGTGGAGACCTTCGATTATGATCTCGACGATCTCCTGGAGCTGACCCTGAACGCTGCCGAGTCTTCGTTCCTACCGCTCGACGAAAAGGAAGCCCTGGTGGAGTACATCAACGACGCCTACGCCAACCTTGGCTAACCAGACGCCTGCAGGGGTCCCCGGCCGAGCTTGCGAGGTTGGGGAGCTGCTGGGGAAAATTGCCTCGTTGCGGGAGCACTGTCCGTGGATGGGTGCGCTGACCCACGAATCCTTGGTGGAGTACCTGATCGAGGAAGCGTACGAGGTGGTCGACTCGATCGAGGCCGGCGCGTCCGGTTCCGATACTGCCGACGAACTCCGTAGCGAGCTGGGCGATGTGCTGCTTCAAGTGGTGCTGCACGCCCGGCTCGCCGAGGAACGCGGACAGTTCACCTTCGACGACGTCGCCCGGACCATTACGGAAAAGATGGTGCGGCGCAATCCCCATGTCTTCAGGCCGGACGGAAGCTTGCAGGATTCCTTCCCGGCCACCGTGGAGGAGATCGTCGAAAAGTGGGATGCCGTGAAGAAGGCAGAAAAACCTGAACGCTCGGATCCTTTCGAGGGCATTCCACCCCACCTGCCGGCCCTCGCCCTGGCGCAAAAGTCCCTTGACCGTGCCGAGCGCGCGGCGCGCTCGGGTGGTGCGGAACGCGGTGGCCGCCCCGTTGCGGCGGCGGAGGTTCCCGACTCGGAAGCTGCGCTTGGAGACTTGCTGCTTGCCGTCGTCGCGGGCTCACGGGAGAAGGGGCTCGACGCCGAACGGGCCTTGCGCGGCGCCGTCCGCCGCTACCAGGGACGCGACGGAGAAGCCACAAAACGTGAGGAGCCCGACGCTGTTCCGTAACGTTGGCCGGTCTCGACTAGGCTAGTGGCGACGAGGACGTCGAGAATTTCCCTCAAGATTCCCAGTAAATCGCTTCACCATAAGGAGCAGTCCATGGCGCTTATCGATGCCATCCACGCCCGCGAGATCCTTGACTCCCGCGGAAACCCGACAGTAGAAGTTGAAGTTCTGCTTTCCGATGGCCAGATCGGCCGCGCGGCAGTTCCCTCCGGCGCTTCCACCGGCGAGCACGAAGCCGTTGAACTGCGCGACGGCGACAAGGGCCGTTACCTCGGCAAGGGCGTCCAGAAGGCCGTTGACGCCGTTATCGATGAAATCGCCCCGGCCCTGATCGGCTTCGACGCCACGGACCAGCGCAGCATCGACCAGGCCATGATCGATCTCGATGGGACCCCGAACAAGGGCAAGCTCGGCGCTAACGCCATCCTCGGCGTTTCCCTCGCCGTGGCCAACGCAGCTGCTGCGTCCGCAGACCTTCCCCTGTACAAGTACCTCGGTGGCCCGAACGCCCACGTCCTGCCCGTCCCGCTGATGAACATCCTCAACGGCGGCTCCCACGCCGACTCCGACGTGGACATCCAGGAATTCATGATTGTCCCGATCGGTGCCGAGACCTTCTCCGAAGGCCTGCGCTGGGGCGTTGAGGTGTACCACAACCTCAAGTCCGTCCTACAGGCCAAGGGCCTCTCCACCGGTCTCGGTGACGAGGGTGGCTTCGCACCGAACCTGCCGTCCAACCGCGCCGCACTGGACCTGATCCAGGAAGCCATCAAGAACGCCGGCTACACCCCGGGCAAGGACATCGCCCTGGCACTGGACGTCGCCTCCTCCGAGTTCTACAAGGACGGCGCCTACCAGTTCGAAGGCAAGGCACTCTCGGCCACCGAGATGAGCGCCTACTACGCCGAACTCGTTGCCGATTACCCGCTGGTCTCCATCGAAGACCCGCTGGACGAAAACGACTGGGAAGGCTGGAAGACCCTCACCGACTCCATCGGCGACAAGGTCCAGCTGGTTGGCGACGACCTCTTCGTGACCAACCCGGTCCGGCTGCAGCAGGGCATCGACTCGGCTACGGCCAACTCCTTGCTCGTCAAGGTCAACCAGATCGGTTCGCTGACCGAAACCCTGGACGCCGTTTCCTTGGCCCAGCGCTCCGGCTACACCACCATCACCTCGCACCGCTCCGGCGAAACCGAAGACACCACCATTGCTGACATCGCCGTTGCCACCAACGCCGGCCAGATCAAGACCGGTGCCCCGGCCCGCTCCGAGCGTGTTGCCAAGTACAACCAGCTGCTGCGCATCGAAGAAGAACTCGACGACGCCGCACGCTACGCCGGCCGGAGCGCCTTTCCGCGTTTCAAGGGCTAGTATCCGCTGAAACAGCTGGCCGGTGGCTATGGTGGAAAGACCATAGCCACCGGTTCTGTTTAACGAAATGTGCGAGCACTTCGGCAACCGCAGGCTCCGTGAGGCACGCAACGCGCAGCAACCCGCCAGGCAAGCACCAGGCATTACAGGAGTGTCATGGCCACCCGCCGCCCCAAGGTCCCCCGGGCAGATGCCCTGGGCCGCTCGCCCCAAAAGAACCCCGACGGCGGTCACGTTATCCGTGCCGACTTCGGTGAGCCCCGCAATCCAACCCGTGCGCAGCCGGAGACTCCGGCGCACGCGCGCTCCAGCTCGGCGTCCAATGCCAGCGCCGAAGACAGCACACGGAACGGCGGCGCGCAAAACAAAGGACAGCCTGCCGCTAAGGCTGGATCTCCGGCGCCGAAGCCAGGACATTCGAATCCGGGCGACAGCCACAAAAGCGCCCGCCCGGTACCGGCAAAGGCCTTCTCCGGCCGCATGATTGCCCTCGCCGTGGTGATGATCGCGATCACCATCATGCTCGCGCCCACGGTCAAAATCTGGTTGGAGAAAAAGGCGGAAATCTCCGGACTGGAAGCCGACATCGCGAGCAAAAAGACCGAGCAAGCCAGCCTTGAGAAGCAGATCACACGGTGGCAGGACCCCAACTATGTGAAACAACAGGCCCGGGACCGCATTAACATGGTTATGCCGGGTGAAGCAGGCTACTGGGTGTTTGGTGGAGATGTTCCCGCCGGCACACCGGGCGGAAGCACCGGCTCAGGAGCTTCCGGAAGCCCGAGCAATCTGCCTTGGGTAGATGGGCTGTGGGAATCCATCAGGCGCTCGGCAACAGACTAGACGCGGTGCCCGCCGCCGTCGCGCCCGGAAGGGTGCGGCCAAACAGGGCAGGAAGGATGGCAGCGCCAGTGGAGAACAACTCGGCACCTGCATCGCAGGAGTCCCGCAAGCCATCAGCACACGATCTTGAAATCCTTAGCCGGCAGCTGGGACGGCCGGTGCGCGACGTCGTCGAAATCCCGGCGCGCTGTGTGTGTGGCAACCCGCTCGTCGCCGCCACCGCGCCTCGGCTGAGCAACGGCACCCCGTTTCCCACGACGTTCTACTTGACCCACCCCGTCATCACCGCCGCTGTGTCAAGGCTTGAAGCCGGTGGGCTCATGAATGAGATGAACGAACGGCTCACGGCCGAGGAACCGTTGGCCGCGGCATACCGGGACGCCCACGAAGCCTATCTCCGGGCCCGTGACGAGATCGCCGGACGTGCCGGAACCGGAGAAGTCCCCGAGATCGCAGGCGTCTCTGCCGGAGGCATGCCCACCCGCGTCAAGTGCCTGCACGTCCTGGTTGGCCATTCCTTGGCCGCTGGCCCCGGGGTCAATCCGCTCGGCGACGAGGCCATCGAGGCGATCAGTGAATGGTGGACCGCGGACCGCTGCTACTGCGACGGTGCGTGGGACAGCGCTGGAGAGGTACCGTCCAGAGACCTCAGCCGTCACGGGCCGCAGGGCCTGCCGGACATCGTGGGCCGTCCCGCGCCGGTCCGCAAATCCAAGTCCTCTTCGGCAACACAGCCGCTGGACGAATCAATCGTGGGGGAGCGCGACGCATGAGCCGGGTAGCTGCCATCGATTGTGGCACCAATTCGATCCGCCTCCTGATCGCGGATTCCAACGGTATCGATGCAGGATCCCCATTGCATGATGTTGTCCGTGAGATGCGCGTGGTGCGCCTGGGACAGGGAGTGGACGCGACCGGCGAGCTCGCCCCGGACGCCCTTGAGCGCACCTTTGCGGCCACCAGCGACTACGCCGAGATGATCCGCCATCATGGAGCCGGGAGGGTCCGCTTCGTGGCCACCTCCGCGAGCCGCGACGCCCGCAACCGGGACGTCTTCGTTGACGGAATCCGGGATCTGCTGGGCGTTGAACCCGAGGTCATTTCCGGCGACGAGGAAGCCGCTTTATCCTTCGCGGGCGCAAGCAGCGTGTTGCCGTCTCGCGGCAAGGACCCGGTGCTTGTCGTGGACCTTGGAGGTGGAAGCACTGAGTTCGTCCTGGGCGACTCCGACGGGGTCATCGCCGCCAAATCCGTTGATATCGGCTGCGTTCGGCTGACCGAACGGCACCTCCGCAACGATCCTCCGACGGCGGAGCAGATCGCCGCAGCGGAAGCCGACGTCGACGCAGCCATTGACCTCGCGAGCCGCACGGTCCCGCTTGGCCAGGCCACCGCCGTCGTGGGCGTTGCGGGCTCCATCACCACGATCACGGCGCATGCCCTGGGCCTGAATGAGTACGATCCCGCGCTGATCCACGGTGCCAGCCTTGACTTGGCGACCATCAGCGACGCGGCCACGAGCCTACTGGAAATGAGCCGCGAAGAGCGTGCCCGGCTGCCCTACATGCATCCGGGACGTGTCGATGTCATCGGGGCCGGAGCACTCGTGTGGCGCCGCATCCTTCAGCGCGTGGCTGAGCTCGGAGATGGCTCCATCAGCGAGGCTGTTTCCAGCGAACATGACATCCTCGACGGCATCGCCCTGAGTATTCGCTGATGACGCTGCAACACCGCTGGCGCCGCCGAGCCGCGTCGGCCACGCTGGCCGCCATGCTCGCCGGGGGAAGCCTGGCAGGGACCCTGCTCACTGCGCAAGCGGCGTCCGCGGACTCCTGGCGGGACAAGGAATACTGGCTCAACGATTACGGCATTTCCGCCGCTTGGCAGGTATCCAAGGGCGCGGGCGTGAAAGTGGCCATCATCGACAGCGGGGTGGATGGGCAACACCCGGATCTCAAGGGTGCGGTGGTCGGCGGAACTGACGCTTCCGGCGCCGGCGATCCGGACGGACAAAAGAGCATCGGGGCCAAACCGGAACACGGGACCCTCGTCGCTACGCTGTTGGCCGGGCGCGGACACGCTTCAGCCGACGCATCGGCGTCGGCTTCTCCCTCGCCCGCTTCCGGCGTCGGTCCGGACGGAATCGTCGGCGTTGCCCCCGAAGCCGAGATTTTGTCCGTTTCCGCATGGCTCGGCTCGCCGAACCCGGCGGGAAAGACGGACCAGGAACAGATTCCCGAAGCCGTTCGATGGGCGGTGGACAATGGGGCCAAGGTCATCAATATTTCCCTCGGCAGTACTTCCCCTGATTGGCCCCAGAGCTGGGACGCGGCGTTCCTCTATGCCGAACAGAAGGACGTGGTGATCGTGGCCGCTGCAGGCAATCGGATCGGCGGAAATGTCCAAGTGGGCGCACCTGCCACCATTCCGGGGGTCTTGACCGTGGCAGGTCTTGACCGGAACGGTACGGCCAGCGTCGACGCTTCTTCGCAGGGGATCAGCATCGGCGTTTCGGCCCCGGCGGAAAATCTGGTGGGTGGACTCCCCGGGGGAAGCTACGAAGATTGGGCCGGCACGTCCGGCTCCGCGCCGATTGTCTCGGGAGTTGCGGCACTCATCCGATCGAAATGGCCGGATATGAGCGCCAAGCAGGTCATCAACCGGATTGTGTCCACCGCGGAGGATGCCGGAGTGGCCGGCAAGGATCCCATTTACGGCTACGGGATCCTCAACGCCGAGGCGGCGCTCACGGCCGATGTTCCCGAGGCCACGAGCAATCCGGAGGGGTCCATCGCGGACTGGATCCGGGTCCATCGCCGCGGCGACCTCAGCAACCCCACACCTAGTCCAAGCGCCAAACCGAGCAGCCCCCCGGCCGCATTGGCGGACCCCACGGTTCCTGTCGCGAAGACGCCAACCGAGGCCGATACGGCCGTTCCGGCAACAGTGGTCCTTGGCTTTGGGCTGCTGTTCGCGGGGATTATTGCGGGTGCCTCGATCCACTTGACGCGCGCTTACCGGATTTCCCACGGGCTTCGTAAGGAACCCCGGACCTCCGGTGTCGAGGTTGTCGATCCGGGTACCAGGAAGTAGCGTCCCACGCCGTGGGAGGCCTCGGAATCTAGTTAGTGAAGATTTTCACAAGGTGCTGTACCCTAGTCTTATGGCAACCACCCCTGAGCTCATTGACCGTCCCCGTGTTCTCGTTGTCGGCGGCGGATACGTCGGCCTGTACGTAGCACTCAAGCTGCAGAAGAAGATCGCTAATGCCGGCGGAATCGTTACCGTCGTCGATCCCCTTCCCTACATGACGTACCAGCCCTTCCTTCCCGAAGTGGCCGGCGGCAACATCGAGGCACGCCACGCCGTCGTCTCCCATCGCCAGCACCTCAAGCAGACGGAACTCATCCAGGGCCGCGTTACCAGCATCGACCACCAGAACCGCACCGCCGTTGTTGCTCCGGCCGACGGTGGAGATCCCTTCGAGATCCCCTACTTCGACGTCGTGGTTGCCGCCGGCGCCATTACCCGCACCTTCCCCATCAAGGGCCTGGCTGACGAAGGCATCGGTCTGAAGACCATCGAAGAAGCAGTGGCTCTGCGTAACAAGGTCCTTGAACGCATCGAGGTCGCGTCCACCATGACGGACGCCGCTGAGCGCGCCAAGGCCCTGACTTTCGTGGTTGTAGGTGGCGGATTCGCCGGTATCGAGTGCATCACCGAGATGGAAGACCTTGCCCGCGCTGCCGTGAAGAACAACTCGCGCATCCGCCAGGAAGAAGTCCGCTTCGTCCTTGTCGAGGCCATGGGCCGCATCATGCCCGAGGTCACTGCAGCCCAAGCCGAGTGGGTAGTCGGACACCTGCGCAGCCGTGGCATCGAGGTCCTCCTCAACACCTCCCTGGACAACGCCGAGGGTAGCCTCAAGCTCATCAACCTGCCGGACAAGACCCCTGCACAGGAATTCGAAGCCGACACCCTTGTGTGGACTGCAGGCGTGCAAGCCAACCCGATGATCCGCTCCACCGACTTCCCGCTCGAGCCCCGCGGCCGGGTCCGTGTTCTCCCGGACCTGCGTATCGCAGGTGACGAGGGCATCATCGACAACGCGTGGGCGGCCGGCGACATTGCTGCCGTTCCGGACCTCACCGGAAGTGGCCTGCCCGACGGTACCTGCGTCCCGAACGCACAGCACGCACTGCGCCAGGCCAAGCGTCTCGCCAAGAACCTGTGGGCCTCCCGCTGGGACAAGCCCATGTCCGACTACAAGCACAAGAACCTCGGTGCGGTTGCCGGCTTCGGCGAATGGAAGGGTGTTGCCAACATCAACATCCTGGGCCGTATCGGCCTCAAGGGCGGCCTCGCCTGGTTGGCGCACCGCGGGTACCACGGCCTGGCCATTCCGACCGGTGAGCGCAAGGTCCGCGTGATCTTCAACTGGCTTCTCGGCATGATCATGGGCCGCGACACCACCCAACTGCTGGATCTCGACAACCCGCGCGGAGCCTTCGTGGCAGCGGCCACCCCGGCCCCCAAACCGGCTGCCGCACCCGCCCCGGCCGCTGAGCCGGCCAAGGCCCCGGTCACCGCTGACGCCAAGTAGCAAACGCCAAGCAGTCCCGCCGACGGCGGCCGCTTCCCACGCAGGAGGCGGCCGCCGTCGGCGTTTAATTGCCGGAGTCTCGCGGCCGGCCCGGCCGCGAGGGGGTGTCTTAGACTTGGCAGTATGGCTGGCGAAAGCGATCTGACGACCCTCCTGAGATCCATGCACCCCATAGCACGCGACGGTGACTACGTCTACGCGCTATGGCCACACGGCAAGGCCCTTGAGGGCGGCGTCGAAGCCGCTGTCCGCGAAGCGGAGGGCCTCACCGTGGTGTTGCGCCGCGAGGAAGCCGAGCGCTTGGGGTTGTCCTACGATTTCGTCGCGGCATGGATCACTCTTCAGGTTCACTCTGCGCTGGAAGCAGTGGGACTCACCGCCGCCGTCAGTTCCGCTCTCACGGCAGCCGGTATCAGCTGCAACGTCCTGGCCGGATTCCATCACGACCACCTCTTGGTTCCTTCGGCACAGCGCGGGCACGCGATGCAGGTTCTGGAACTGCTGGGCCAAGGCGTCGTGTTGCGGACGGAAACGCCGGCCGACCGCGGGGAAGTGTTGGAGCTGACAGCCAGCGCATTCTCGATCAGCCCGGTCACCGGACTGCCGGTCGAAGGGAGCCCGGCGGAGGTAAAGCTGCTGCAGGAACTGTTCCACTGCGATGGGTACCTCCCGGAGTTCAGCATCGTGGCCGAGATCGGCGGGGAGATCGTGGGGCACGTCATCAGCACCCGCGCTTGGATCCGTAGCCCAGGCCGGGACGGCGATCTCCCGCTCCTGGGACTGGGCCCGATCAGTGTGCAGCCGCACCTGCAGCGACGCGGCATCGGGTCTGCGCTCCTGCGGGAAACCGCCCGCCGGGCCGAGGACGCGGGCGAGCCGGGAATCGCGCTGTTGGGCAGCACTGAGTACTATCCGCACTTCGGATACCTTCCCGCCCGCGAGCTGGGGGTGACGGCGCCCGAGCCCGCGTGGGGAGACCATTTCCAGCTGTTGCCCCTCAAAGCCTGGCCCGACGGCGCCAGCGGCACCTTCCGCTACGCAACGCCGTTCCAAACTCCCTAGGACCAAACTGGGGCGTGCGTTGGGTTACCATTGTCCGGGCGCCCCAGTAGCCCAATTGGCAGAGGCAGCGGACTTAAAATCCGCGTGTTGTGGGTTCGAGTCCCACCTGGGGCACGGACGCGAAATGCGATCCGTGCCGCCCCCTCTTGATTCCCCAAGCTGAACCGTGACGGGAAATTTACTTTCCGTACATACGAGGTGTTTGTCCGCGCGCGGCGGTGATCCACCGTTATTAGATCCTGACCTGCATATATGTGTTCTAGGACACATATTTGGTAGTACTCTCATGGAACATGTTCGAAGTGAAAGTGACTTCGGGCGAATGACCACGAATCATACGCACCGCGGAGGCTATTTATGTACAGGAAGCAAGTCATTTCGGCGATTGCAGCGGCGGCCACCCTTGGCATGCTAGTGGCTGGCTGTGCGAACCAGACCGCTCCTAGCGGCACGGACACTTCGGGGACCAGCGGCAGGATCAACATCCCTGCAATCTCCAAAGTCGACGTTCCTGCCGGGGCCGTTTTGCCTGCGGGCGATGGCAAGGGAACATGCCCGTCTACCACCACCATTGCGTATGCCGGTGCAGAGACAGGACCCAACGCCCAGCTGGGCATCAACATCTTCAACGGTATCCAACTGGCCGTCAACCAGCACAACACTGCGAACCCCGGCTGCCAGGTCCAGTTCAAGAAATTCGACACTGAAGGCGATCCGAACAAGGCCACTGGACCGGTGACCCAGATCGTTTCCGAACCGGACATCATCGGAGTGGTGGGTTTGCCCTTCTCCGGAGAGTCCAAGGCCACAGGCAACATTTTCGAGCAGAAGGGCCTGGTCCACATCACGCCTTCCGCCACCAATCCGAGCCTGACCAAGAACGGCTGGACCACTTTCTTCCGCGCCCTCGGCAATGACGCCGTCCAGGGCCCTGCTGCGGCGAAGTTCCTCACGGACAAGCTGCAGGCGAAGAAGGTGTATCTGGTTCAGGACGACTCTGACTACGGCATCGGATTGGGAACCACCACGTCCCAGGCCCTTGGCTCCGCGATGGTGGGGTCCGATAAGGTCGTCACCGGTCAGAAGGACTTCTCGGCCGTGATTTCCAAGATCATGAACGCCAAGGCAGACACCGTCTACTACGCCGGCTATTACGCAGAAGGCGCCCCCTTCGACCAGCAGCTGGTCGGAAAGGGATTCACCGGTTCCTTCGTGGGCCCGGACGGTGTGAAGGATGACCAGTTCATCAAGCAAGCCGGCGATGCCTCGTCCAACTCGTACTTCACCTGCCCCTGCATCCCAGGCGAACTGATCCCGAGCTTCGAGTCGGAGTACAAGAAACTGGCCAACGCTGAGCCTGGAACCTACTCCATTGAAGGTTACGACGCAGCCACTGTCCTCCTTTCGGGTATCGACAAGGGCAAGCAGTCCCGTGCGGACCTGCTCTCCTGGGTTAAGTCCTACGATGCAGACGGCCTGTCCAAGCACTACAAGTGGGATTCAACCGGCGAACTGGCAACCCCGGATGTTTACGGTTACAAGGTTGAGAACGGCAAGATCGTTCCCATCGGCGTCATCGGAAAATAACAACGGAAGCCCAGGTGAATGCTGGGGGTTAGCATCCATGCCGACCCCCAGCATTTCTTTTGATCACATCAGGAAGTGCCCATGATCAGCGAAGTAATTCCGGCCCTGCTCCACTCCGTCCCCATGGACGACACGTGGATCACCTTCGACGTAAACTCCTTTACCCAGAACTTCTGGAGTTCCACCTTTGACGGGTTGACCTTCGGCGCAATTTACGCGCTCGTTGCCCTCGGCTATACCCTCGTCTACGGCGTTCTCAACCTCATCAACTTCGCCCATTCGGAAGTCTTTATCGTGGGCTGTTATGGGGTGTTCTTCACCCTCAGCGCCCTCAATTTTGGACCATCCGCTCCACGACTGGCTTTTTGGGCAATTGTCGGGAACCTCGTCCTTGCCCTTGTTGTGGCGATTATTGCCTCGGCCTTGACGGCGGTCATCGTGGAACGCGTGGCTTATAAACCATTGCGCCAGCGCAAGGCGCCCCGCTTGGCATTCTTGATCACCGCCATTGGTGTTTCCTTTGCCATTCAGTACACAATCTACTGGTGGCGCGGACCTAGCCCCGAGGCCGCCTTGACCATGTTCCGGCCACTGCCGATTTTCGATGTCTTCGGGACAATTGTCGACTCACAGCAAGTGGTCATTGTCATCGCTGCGATTATCCTGATGATTGCCACCGATCAGTTCATTAGGCGATCCCGGACCGGACGAGGAATTCGTGCTGTCGCGCAGGACCCGGACACCGCAACTTTGATGGGTGTCAACAAGGAAAAAATCATCGTGACAACCTTCATTATCGGCGGTATTTTGGCCGGAGCAGCGGCTTTGTTTTACGTCATGAAGATCCCGTCGGGAGTGCAGTACAACGGCGGATTCATCCTCGGGGTCAAGGCCTTTGCGGCAGCTGTTCTCGGGGGCATCGGCAATGTGCGCGGCGCCCTGCTGGGCGGTTTGCTGATCGGTTTGATCGGAAATTACGGCCAGGTGCTTTTGGGCAGCTCACAATGGACTGACGTTGTCGCCTTCGTGGTCCTGGTGTTGGTATTGATCGTGCGACCCGAAGGTATCTTGGGTAGCTCGCTAGGAAAGAGTAAGGCATGAGCACCACAGACGGCCCCACGCTTATTCCGGATGATGCAGCGGCGCAGGAAATTGCCGACCGTGAAGCGAAGATGCGGCCCCGCCGAGGTTGGTTCCCGGGGCTCGGTGATAGATGGAATGCCCTCCCACGCCAGACCCAATGGCTGATCCTGATCGTCGTCGTTGTCATCGCCTACTTGCTCCCCATTCTCAATCCGCCGTTGATCACCACTGAACCGGGAAACAACTGGCAAATTGCGCTCGCGCAAATGTCGGTCTATGCCTTGGTGGCTGTGGGCCTGAACGTCGTGGTCGGCTACGCGGGCCTTCTGGACTTGGGTTACGTGGCCTTCTTTGCCCTGGGTTCCTATACCGCAGCGATGTTCACCAGCCCGGACTCGCCTTATGTGCACATCCCCTACTTGTGGACGCTTCCGCTGGCGATGGCTGTGGCCATGTTCTTCGGAGTGGTCCTGGGTGTCCCCACGCTGCGCCTGCGTGGGGACTACTTGGCTATCGTCACCCTTGGTTTTGGTGAGATCGTGCGCATTTTGGCCACAATCATTCCCGCAATGAAAGGCCAGGTTGGTTTTCAGAACGTCGGCCATCCTCCTGGAACGGATTCAAGCGGTCAAACGATCTTCCAGAACTCGAACGGAACTCCGTGGTATTGGCTGACGCTGACCATTATCATCGTGGTGCTCCTGGCCGCTGGAAACCTGGAGCGTAGCCGTGTGGGACGGGCGTGGATTGCCATCCGCGAGGATGAAGATGCCGCTGAAATCATGGGCGTTCCCACTTTCAAGTACAAGGTGTGGGCTTTCGCCATTGGTGCTTCCGTGGGCGGACTCTCGGGTGCTTTGTTTGCCGGCCAGGTTGGCTTTGTCAATAATCAGAAGTTCGATATCGCCACCTCGATCCTTTTCGTTGCCGCTGTTGTCATGGGCGGCACCGGAAACAAGGTCGGAGCGCTACTTGGCGGCTCGCTCGTGGCATATATTCCGCTCCGATTCACAGCGATTGCCGAGTTCAAGTATTTGATCTTTGGTGCGGCGTTGGTGATCATCATGATCTTCCGCCCCGGCGGCCTGCTCCCGGCACGCCAGAGTCTCCTTGCGTACGGACGTTTGGCTTACAACAAGCTCAAGGGTTTCGCGGTGGGCGGTAACCCCGCTTCGGGCAAATTAGTGGCGCAACCGGGCAAGGAGGCTGGCAATGAGTGAAGCGATCGAACCGGACATTGATGTCGACGCGCTCAAGGAACAGGGCGTGGACCTTGAAGTTGCCGAGAGGGTGGCCCCCGAGAGGGATATCGTCACCAAGGTTGGCGAAGCCTTGGTCCAGGTCCAAAACCTCACCGTCAAGTTTGGTGGCCTGACGGCCCTGGACAATGTCACGTTCGATATCAACCGTGGCGAAATCCTGGGTTTGATCGGGCCTAACGGGGCCGGCAAAACCACCTGTTTCAACGCCATGACCGGTGTGTACAAGCCAACTTCGGGAAAGGTCTTGCTGGAAGGCCAGTTGCTCAACGGATTGCCGCAGCACAAGATTACCCGCCGAGGTTTAGCGCGGACCTTCCAGAACATCCGCCTTTTTGGTGAGATGACAGCCTTGGAAAATGTCGTCGTCGGTCTCGACGCGCGTCACCGAACAAGTGTTGGCGGCGCGCTCCTGCGCTTGCCGACCCACGTCCGGGAAGAGAAGACCGCCATTGAACGAGGCATGGCACTGCTTGAGTTCGTGGGGATCGCCGATCACGCGCATTTCCTGTCGCGGCACCTGCCTTACGGGTACCAGCGCCGTCTGGAAATTGCGCGGGCACTCGCCACCGATCCCAAAGTCCTGTGCCTGGATGAGCCGGCGGCCGGGTTCAATCCTGCTGAAAAGGAAGAGCTCATGGCCCTGATCCGCACCATCCGGGATGACGGCTACACGGTACTGCTCATTGAGCACGACATGAAGCTGGTCATGGGCGTAACAGACCGGATCGTGGTCCTGGAGTTCGGGAAAAAGATCGCCGACGCAATTCCGAAGATCATTCGCGATGACCCGAAAGTTATTTCCGCCTATCTCGGGGAGCCTGAAGATGACGTTGCTTGAGCTGAAGAACATATCCGTCCACTATGGCCGGATCCAAGCCATTTCCGACATGTCATTCAGCGTCGAAGAGGGTGAAATCGTCTCGCTTATCGGCGCCAACGGTGCTGGCAAGACCACCACCATGAGGACCATCTCGGGATTGCTGAGTCCGTCAGCTGGCTCCATCACTTTCGCCGGCAAGGACATCACCAGGATGAAGGCGCACATTCGCGTCGTCCGGGGTATTTCACAGGCGCCGGAGGGCCGGGGAATCTTCCCGGGCATGACGGTAATGGAGAACCTCGACATGGGTTCCTACGGCCGCAAGGACCGGACGAAGGTGGGTGATGATTTGGAGCGCGTGTTCGACCTTTTTCCGCGTTTGAAGGAGCGTATCAAGCAGCTGGGCGGCACCATGAGCGGCGGCGAACAACAAATGCTTGCCATTGGCCGTGCACTGATGTCCAATCCCAAGTTGCTGCTGCTGGATGAACCTTCCATGGGGCTTGCCCCGCAATTCATCCGACAGATCTTCAAGATTGTCACCGAGATCAACAACCAGGGAACCACCGTGCTTCTGGTGGAACAGAACGCCAACCAGGCGTTGGCCCGGGCGCATCGTGCCTTTGTCCTTGAAACCGGATCAATTACGCACCGCGGCACGGGCAAGGAATTGCTCGCCAACCCGGCGGTCAAGGAAGCGTACCTGGGCGTCGGATAGTCGCGTCCGCCGGCACCTCGAGCGCAAGCGGGGTGCCGGCGTCGGGGGGCCGGTGGAACTTTCCCTGCACACCAAGCGTGGGAATTGGTAGCGTGAACTATCACTTCGCACCCTTAAGACAAAGGACGTCCACCATGGCACTCGGCGGCAACCCGATCTTCAACGGAAAGAATTTCCGTGGAGCCACACAGGCTCCGCCTGTTCCCAGCTACTCTCAGGGCCAGAACCAGTACGGCCAGAACCAGTACGGCCAGCCAGGCTGGGCAGCACAGCCGCAGATGACCAGCGATCAGCTGCAGCAGATGTACAACCAGCCGTCAGCCGGTCCGGCCGAGACCGGCCGCATGACTTTCGATGACGTTATCGTCAAGACTGCGGCCTGCCTCGCCTTGCTGTTGCTCGGCGCAGCCGTCACGCTGTTCGTGGCCCCGGGCACCGCAAGTCTCCTCATGGTGGTCGGTGCGCTGGGAGGCTTCGTGTTGGCCATGGTCAATACTTTCAAAAAGCAGCCGTCGCCGGCGCTGATCCTGACTTATGCCGGTCTTGAGGGCTTGTTCCTCGGCGGCCTGACACGCCTTCTGGATGGGATGTTCCCGGGAGTCGGCCTGCAAGCAGTCATCGGCACGCTTGCCGTGTTCGGTGTGACGCTGGCCCTCTTCAAGAGCGGCAAGGTGCGCGCCACCCCCAAGGCGATGCGCTTCTTCATGATCGCCATGCTCGGATACCTCGTCTTCGCCGTAATCAACATGGTTCTGGTATGGACCGGCGCCGTCCAGTCTCCGTTCGGTCTGAGCAGCAGCGTGCACATCTTCGGCATCCCGCTGGGCGTGTTCATAGGCATCTTGGCCATTGGCCTGGCCGCTTTCTCGTTGGTCATGGACTTCACGAGCATCGAGCAGGGTGTGCGGCAGGGCGCACCGGAGAAATACTCCTGGACGGCTGCTTTCGGCCTGACCGTCACGCTCGTGTGGCTTTACGTGGAGATCATCCGCTTGCTGGCGATCCTGCGGGGCGACGACTAACTCCCTTTGTGAAGGGTTAGGACATCCGCTCGAAGACCACCGCCATGCCTTGGCCGCCGCCGACGCAGAGCGTAGCCAGCCCCAACGTGCAGTCGCGTTCGCGTAGCCCGTTGAGCAGGGTGGTGGTCATGCGGGCGCCCGTCATGCCGAAGGGGTGGCCGAGGGCTATGGCCCCACCGTGCACGTTGAGCTTCTCCGGATCGATGCCGAGTTCGCGTGCGCTCGCCACCACTTGCACGGCGAAGGCCTCGTTGAGCTCCACGAGGTCGATGTCCGCCATGCTCAGTCCAGCGAGGGCCAGGGCCCGGCGTGAGGACTCTACGGGCCCCATCCCCATGAGTTCCGGCGAAAGGGCGCTGACTCCCGTTGAGACGATCCGTGCCAGCGGTTCGAGGCCAAGCTCCCGGGCCCTGAAATCACTCATGACAACGACGGCGGCGGCGCCGTCGTTGAGCGGGCATGCGTTCCCTGCGGTCACTGTTCCTTCCTTGCGGAAGACGGGCTCCAAGGCGCTGACGGCTTCCAAGGTGACACCGGCGCGGGGCGAATCGTCGCGGTCTACTACGGTGCCGTCTTTGCGTGCATATGGCGTGATTTCCCGGGCGTAGAAACCGGAGGCAAGGGCCGCCTCGGTACGGTTCTGGCTCTGGACTGCCCATAGATCCTGCTCCGCCCGGCTGATTCCATGGCTCGTGGCGATATTTTCTGCGGTCTGTCCCATTGCGATGTAGACGTCCGGCATTCGCCCACCCAGACGGGGATCCGTCCAGGGGGTGTTCGACGCGGCACGGGAGGCGGTGCGGGCGCGGGCGGCCTGGAACAGGGGGTTGTGGTGGCTCGTGTCCGTTTCCCCAGCGCCCACCCAGTTCTGGTAGCGCGAAACGGACTCGACCCCGGCCGAGACAAAGGCATGGCCTTCTCCGGCGGTGATCGCATGGAAGGCCATCCGAAGGGTCTGCAGGCTCGAGGCACAGAAGCGGTTGATCGTGGCCGCCGGGACGGTGTCGAGGCCAGCCAACACCGTCACCACCCGGGCCATGTTCGAGCCGGCTTCTCCGCTCGGTTCGGCGCAGCCAAGGTAGAGGTCATCGAGGCCGCGGCCATCCAGGGCTCCCGGATCGAAAGCCGGAATTTTGGCTAGTGCCGCGGTCACCATCGCCGCCGCGAGGTCATCAGGACGTTCATCCTTGAGGGACCCCTTGAAAGCGCGTCCAATGGGGCTTCTGGCGGTGGAAACGATGACGGCCTCAGACATGTCCCCAGCTTACGCCGGGGCTCGCCCGCCAAACGCGGGCGAATGCGCCGAAGTCAGGCGAGGCGTGCGGCTCCTGCAGCCGGCGTCACGGTGAAGACGTCCGGCGTCGTGAATCCGGCCGCCGCGAAGGCGCGTACGACGGCGTCGCGCACCTCCTGCTCATGGCCCACCGGGGTGAGGGCGATGGCTGAGCCGCCGAAACCGCCCCCCGTCATCCGGGCGCCGATAGCGCCGTGGGCGCGCGAGGTTTCCACTGCAAGATCCAGTTCCGGGCACGAAATCTCAAAGTCGTCCCGCATGGATGCATGGCTCGCGTCCAGCAGCAGGCCGATATGGGCCGGTCCGTCCGCGGTGAGCCGTTCCACCGTCTGCAGGACGCGGTCATTTTCCGTGACGATGTGCCGCACCCTTCGGAAAGTCGTGCTGTCCAGGAGCCCGCTGGCTTCCTCCAGATCGCCGATGCCGACGTCGCGAAGGGCGGTCACTCCCAGCACTTGGGCGCCCACTTCGCAGGACTCCCGGCGGGAGGCGTAGCCACCGTCCGCATGCGAATGCGAGACCTTGGTGTCGATGACCAGAAGGACGAGTCCGGCTTCCCGGGGGTCGAACGGGATCAGTTGTACGCTTTGGTTGCGGCAGTCAAGGAAAACGGCGTGTCCCTTTGACCCCCGCAGCGAAGCCGACTGGTCCATGATGCCGGTGGGGGCGCCCACGAACTCGTTTTCGGCCCTTTGGGTTGCGAGGACCATGTCTTCAAGGCCCAGTCCCGCGCCCGTGAGGTCGTTCAAGGCCGTGATCACGGCGCATTCGATGGCGTGTGAGGAAGACAGGCCGGCCCCGAGGGGGACGTCGGAATCCATGAGCAAATCAAAGCCGGGGACGTCGAGCCCGAGCTGTCCGAGCGCCCAGACAACGCCGAGGGGATACTTGGTCCATCCTTTGGCTGACCCGGGGGCCAGGGCGGTGGTTTCGGTCTCCACCAAGCCCTGCTCGCCTAAAGTGGACAGCAGCCGGACACATGAATCGCCGCGGAGCCGGACCGCAACCTTCGCAGCCTTGTCGATCGCGAACGGCAGCACGAAGCCCTCGTTATAGTCGGTGTGCTCGCCGATCAGGTTCACACGTCCCGGTGCCTGCCAGACGCCGTCGGGGGCTGAACCGAAGATCGACTCGAACTGCCCGGACAGGGCGCTGAGCGCGGGGGCGGGCGTTGCGGTCATGTTGAGGCCCCTTCCGGAAGCGTGCGGGCAGTTTCGCGGCCACGAGTTACGGAATCGCCGGCGACGGCGCGCAGCCGTTCGGCCACGGATTCAGGCGTGGCGTCGTTGATGAAGGCTCCCATGGCGGCCTCGGATCCGGCAAGGTACTTGAGCTTGTCGGCGGCACGGCGCGGGGAGGTCAACTGCAGGTGAAGGTGGCCGGACGGCCGCAAGGCTGCGTCGAGCGGTGCCTGGTGCCAGGCTGAAATGTACGGCGTAGGCGTGGGGTACAGGGCGTCCACGCGCTTGAGCAACTCGAGGTAGACGTGGGCGAGTTCGTCGCGTTCTTCGCCGCTCAAGGCGGCGAGGTCCGGAACTTGGCGATGCGGAACGAGGTGGACCTCCAACGGCCAGCGCGCGGCGAACGGTACGTAGGCACTGAAGTGTCCGGACTCGAGCACCATGCGGCTGCCGTCCTGCCGTTCGGCATTGAGGATCGAGGACGTCAACGATTCCCGGCCCTTGGAGGCGTCAAAGTGCCGGCTGGCCGCGGCGCCAAGGCTTGCTGCCCGCGGCGTGACGTAGGGGTAGGCATAGATCTGTCCGTGCGGGTGGTGGAGAGTTACCCCAATGTCCGCACCCCGGTTTTCGAACGGAAACACCTGCTGGATTCCCGGGAGGGCGCTGAGGGCCTCAGTTCGGTGCGACCAGGCCTCAATAACCGTGCGTGCCCTGGTTTCGCCAAGCTCGGCGAAGGATCCGGTGTGGCTGGGGGTGAACGAGACGACTTCGCAGCGGCCATAGGCAGGTCCCGCAGTTCCCCAGGCCGGTGCGGCGGGGATCCTTCCGACCGCCGGCCCCAGAGAAGGGAAACGGTTCTCGAAAACCACGACGTCGTAGTCCGGCGCGGGGATTTCCGAAGCGTTCCTGGACGTGGTGGGGCAGATCGGGCATTGTTCCGCAGGCGGCAAGTGGGTGCGGCTTTGGCGGTGCGCCGCGACAGCGACCCATTCGCCGGTGAGCGTGTCGTAACGCACCTCGCCCGGTTCAGCACGTGGCGGCAGATCCCGATGATCCTCCAGCAACGAGGGCTCGCGCTCGGGTGAGCCGGCGTCGTCGAAGTAGATCAGCTCCCGACCATCGGCGAGGCGTGTGCTGGTAAGGCGAGTCATGGATTCATGGTGCCACGAAGTGATCAAAAAGACAAAATATCTAACAAAAAGAAACATTTAGGCGCAAAGCAAACGTCACACGAATGCAGTACGGTGGTGCCATGCCTCCCACAACGCCGCTTTCCGTACCGGATGAAGAGACCGTAGCCCGCCGCTTTGCCAGCGGCCGCCAATTCGAGATCCGCCGAGGTGACGCGCTCGCCGTCGTCACCGAGCTCGCCGCCGGCTTGCGGTTGTTCAGCCGCGACGGCGTCCAGCTCACCGAGAGCTACGGTGACGAGCAACTTCCACCAGGCGCCACCGGAATAACCTTGGCTCCCTGGGCCAACCGGGTGGAGGACGGGGTCTGGTACCTCGATGGCAAGAAGCAGCAACTGGACATCACCGAAGTGTCCCGCAACAACGCCAGCCACGGGCTCCTGCGCAACTCTTCCTATGGCCTCGTGGATGAAGACGAATTCTCCGTGACCCTCGAAGCCGTGATCTTCCCGCAGCACGGCTATCCGTTCCTGGCCCGTCACCGCGTCCGGTACGAGATCGATGCCGCCCTCGCATTGCGGGTCTCCCAGAGTTTCATCAATGACTCGGCCGCCCCCGCACCTTTCGTGCTCGGGGCGCACCCGTATTTGCGCGTGGGCAATGTTCCGCCGGAAGAGACGGTATTGACGGTTCACGCAGGAAAGCGGCTCGTGGCCGACGAACGGCTCATCCCGCGTAGCTCGCTGCCTGTCGACGGCGATTTTGATCTCGGCGGGGGCCGGACTGTGGGCAGCCTCGATATCGACGTGGCGTACACCGATCTGGAGTTCGACGGCGGCATCGCCCGCCACACGCTGTCGGCGCCCGATGGCCGGAGCGTTTCCCTGGAACAGGATGAAAACTGCGCCTACGTCCATGTCTTCGTCACGGATACCTTTCCTGGTCGATCAAAAGCCGTCGCGATAGAACCCATGACAGGCCCGGCGAACGCCTTCAACTCCGGTGACGGGCTGCGCTGGCTTGAACCGGGGGAGGTCTTCACCATGAAGTGGGGAATTGCGGGAGCGCTCTAGCTGGGTTTCCCATCCAGCGCTCCCTGGGGAATTATGGGGGAATGACGCCAGGACAGGACGCCACGCCAACGGCTGACCCCATTTCTGCTGGACAGGTTACTGCTGGACCCGGACCGCTCCCGGAGTATCGCATCGAGCAGGACATCCCGTATGGAGTGCGGATCGCCGCGGCCTGGTCCTGGCGGGTGGGACTCATCATGGTGGTCGCGGGAGCCCTGGTTTGGTTGCTGGGCAAGGTCAGTTTCCTGGTGATTCCGCTTATGGTGGCCTCCCTTCTTGCCGGTTTGCTCTACCCGGTCACCGGGTGGCTCAGGAAACTGGGGATGCCGCAAGGAGTGGCCGTCGCCATCACGGTTCTGGGGTTCCTGGGTGTCATTGGGGGAGCCTTGACGTTGGTGGGGAGGCAACTCGCCGTGGGGTTCGGCGAGCTCTGGCAGGAAGCGCTCGCCGGCATCCAACAAGTCCAGGGGTGGCTTGCTAACGGCCCGCTGCAACTGACGGCGGACCAGATCGACAAGTATGTCCAAGACGCCACCGCTGCCCTCCAGAACAACAGCAGCAGCATCCTCAGCGGTGCGTTGTCCTTCGGCAGCACTGCAGGGCATTTTGCCGCGGGCATGGTCCTGGCACTCTTCATCCTCATCTTTTTCCTTTTGGAGGGGTCCAGGATCTGGCGGTTCATTGTCGGGCTCCTGCCCCGGACTGCCCGCGCAGCAGCCGACGGCGCGGGGCAGCGCGGTTGGTCTTCCATGGTCAGCTACGTCCGGATCCAGATGTTCGTGGCGTTCGTGGACGCCTTCGGAATCGGTGTCGGCGCCGCGATCATCCAGGTTCCCCTCGCCTTGCCCTTGGCCGTCCTGGTGTTTATCGGCTCTTTCATCCCGGTAGTGGGCGCCCTCGTGACCGGAGCTATCGCAGTGCTCCTGGCCCTGGTGGCCAACGGTCCGGTCAACGCGCTCATCATGGTGGCCATCGTGTTGTTCGTGCAGCAGATTGAAAGCCACATCCTCCAGCCGCTCATCATGGGCAAGGCCGTATCGCTGCATCCCGTAGCCGTGATCCTATCGGTTGCAGCCGGATCGTACCTGGCCGGAATCCCGGGAGCGCTCTTCGCTGTCCCGCTCCTTGCCGTAGCAAATACGGCGGTTCGCTACATTGCCGCGCGGACGTGGGAACATGATGAAGGACTGATGACGGCGTACGCCGGCGCAGGGAACGCATTGCGGGACTCCGATGAGGACCCCAACTTCAAGAAGATGCACCTTCCCGGCGCCACCGCCCCTGCACAGTCCAATCGCGGCAAAGGAGCCGTAGCTCAGAACACGGCTGCGGAACGGACATCCCCCAAGGATGCCGCAGACGACATCAACAAAGGAGAATAGCCCGTGAATACCCTCGATACCCTGCCCGTCACCCTGGACGATGTCCTTCAGGCGCAGGAGCTGCTCGAGGGCATTATTACCAAGACGCCGATCGAGTCCTCACGGGCTCTCGGAGCGATGGTAGGCGGTGAGGTCTTCTTCAAATGCGAGAACCTCCAGCGAGCCGGTTCCTTCAAGGTCCGCGGGGCCTACGTGCGGATGGCGCGGTTGTCTCCTGAAGAGAAAAAGCGCGGCGTCGTCGCAGCATCGGCAGGCAACCACGCACAAGGTGTCGCGGTGGCCGCGAAAAGCCTGGGAATCAAGGCCCGCATCTACATGCCTCTCGGTGTGGCGCTTCCGAAACTTGCCGCGACCCGCAGCCACGGAGCCGAAGTTGTCCTGCACGGACACAACGTTGATGAGGCCCTGGCCGAGGCCGAGCGCTACGCGAATGAAACAGGCGCCGTCTTCGTCCATCCTTTCGACAACGTTGACGTCGTGGCTGGACAAGGCACGGTGGGACTGGAAATCCTGGACCAGATCCCTAACGTCGACACAGTCCTCATGGGCGTCGGTGGGGGCGGTCTCCTGGCCGGTGTCGCCGTCGCGATCAAAGCGAGGGCCAAGGAGCTGGGCCGGGAGATCCGGATCATCGGTGTGCAGGCCGAGAACGCCGCGGCCTACCCGCCGTCGCTCGCTGCTGACGCTTTGGTGCCGCTCAAGAAGGTCTCCACGATGGCGGACGGCATCGCCGTCGGGCGCCCCGGCCAGCTGCCATTCAGCATCATCCGCGAACTCGTTGACGACGTCGTGACCGTGAGCGAAGACTCCTTGGCGCGGGCCCTGATCTTCCTGCTCGAACGGGCCAAGATGGTGGTTGAACCGGCTGGTGCAGTCGGCGTGGCTGCCCTCATGGACGGCAAGATTGAAAACCCGGGAACCACTGCCGTCATCCTGTCCGGCGGCAACATCGATCCGATGCTGATGCTCAAGGTGATCCAGCGCGGTCTCTCCGCAGCCGGACGCTACATGACCGTCCGCATGATGCTGGATGACCGGCCTGGTTCCCTGGCCACCATCGCCCGCATCATCGCCGAAAACGACGCCAACGTGACCGGCCTGGACCATACGAGGGTGGGCGGTGCGATCAGCATGGGCGACGTTTCCATCACCGTCAATCTGGAGACCAAGGGCCACGAGCACAGCGAGCAGGTTTTGGCAGCCCTTCGCGCCGAAGGCTTCCACCCGATCGTGGTGCACTGACGGGTTGACCATGGCGCTTTACAACAACGGCGACGGGCCGATACCGGCTAAGGACTCTCTGGCCAACCGTGCCCGGAGCGGATTGCTGGTCATGGGTGGCTTTGTGGGGCTCCTGGCGGTGATCGAGTTGGTCAACACGTTAATGTCGCACAGCCTCAACGGCTTGTTCGGGCTGCGTTCCCGGAGCATGGACGGGGTTTTCGACATCCTGACATTTCCGCTGCTCCACGCCAATTTCGGCCATCTCCTTTCCAATGCGCTGCCGCTGGTCATCTTTGGATTCCTGGTGTTCCTGTCCGGTCTCCGGATATTCCTGACGGCATTGGCGTTCAGCTGGCTAGGTTCCGGGCTCGCCGTATGGCTCATCGGCGGTGGAGGCGTGACCATCGGCGCTTCGGGCCTGGTCTTCGGGCTCTTTGCGTTCCTGTTGGTGCGCGGCTTCTTTAATCGCAGCTGGTGGCAGATCCTGCTCTCCGTGGTGCTCTTCCTGGCCTATGGCAGCATCCTGTTCGGAATGTTGCCCACGGTGATGGGCGTCGTCTCGTGGCAGGCACACCTTGGTGGGGCTATTGGGGGAGTGCTGGCCGCGGTGCTGCTGCGTCCGCGCCCCGGTACTGTCCCCCAACCCAACTGACTCGCATTTGTTGTCGTTTTGAGGGCTCAGAACGACAACAAATGCGAGTCAGTTGGGAAAACAAGTCTTGCGGAGCTATCAGCCGGCAAACGGCTTGGCGGAAACGATCTCCACCGGGATTTCCTTGCCATTCGGGGCGACATAGCTGATCTTGTCGCCTTCCTTGTGGCCCATGATGGCCACGCCCAGCGGGGACTTCTCACTGAAGACATTGAGATCGGAATCGCCGGCGATTTCGCGGGATCCGAGCAGGAAGGTCTCTTCGTCGCCTGCGATTCGTGCGACGACGAGCATGCCGGGCTCGACGATTCCGTCATCCGCCGGGGCTTCGCCCACCTGGGCGTCGCGCAGGAGCGCGGTCAGTTGGCGGATGCGGGCCTCGATCTTGCCCTGCTCTTCCTTCGCGGCGTGGTAGCCACCGTTTTCCTTGAGGTCGCCTTCCTGACGGGCGGCTTCGATCTTCTGTACGATCTCCGCACGGCCAGGGCCGGAAAGGTGGTCCAGCTCTGCCTTCAAGCGGTCAAATGCGTCCTGGGTAAGCCAAGCTGCAGGCGCGCTGTTGGTGGTCGACACGGACTTCTCCTTATGGATCTGACAAGCAAAGACCCCGCCGGTGCAGGCCACTCGTGGAACTCAGCAACCAACTCAGCGGGGTTAAGGTATTGATCCAGTGTAGTCAATCCTGTGGACAAACCCAAGCCGACTGAGTCGTCGATCACACCCTTGTTATTTGCTGTTGGGGACAATCCAGCAGTTGTCGACGGCTGCGGACACTGCCGCGGACTCGGTCCGGAGGACGGTCCTCTGGGCAGTTGTTTGGCCGCCGTCGGCGCCGTCCTTGGGGGCGTTGGGGCCGATCTCGACGACTTTCCAGCCGACCACAGCGAACTTGGAATCCATGGCCTTGATCGCGCATTTTGCCGTGGCATCCGGGCTCTTGGTGACCTGGAAATCGACGTCGGACTGGGTGGAGTCGGTGGCGCTATAGCCGACGTCCTTGAACGACACAGACGATTGCGAGGAAGACGTGGTGGCCCAAAACAAGAACACGACGGCAACGAGGAGTACGGCGATCACGATGTTCCGTTTGGTTTTCCCGCCGAAGGCGCGCTTTTGGCTGCCGTAGCGATTGGCTAGGCTGGTAGTTGCCGGCAGCGCCGTACCCGATGGGTCCTCCGAAGTCACCCACCTAGTTTAGTGGGCTTTCGGCACCTCGATGCACACCGCCGTCCCACGGCTTCATATGGCCACCAGCACGATCCCAGAAGAGCATCACCCCAGAAAGAGGAACCGTACCGGATGAGCACATCCACCAGCCCCGACACGCAGCTCCGGATGCTCGCCGTCCACGCACATCCGGATGACGAGTCAAGCAAGGGCGCGGCAACCATGGCAATGTATGCGGCTTCCGGCGTCGAGGTCATGGTGGCCACGTGTACGGATGGTTCCAGGGGCGATATCCAGAATCCGGCGATGGAGTCGGCTCCGCACCCGAAGCGGGACATGGCAGGCGCGCGCCGCCTGGAAATGAATCAAGCGGCCGCGGTTTTGGGAGTCAAGCAGCGCTGGTTGGGTTGGGTGGATTCCGGGCTGCCCGAAGGGGACCCGTTGCCACCCCTGCCTGCTGGTTGCTTCGCGCTCCAGCCCCTTGAAAGGGCATCGGCGCCGTTGGTCCGGCTGGTTCGTGGCTTCAAGCCGCACGTCATGGTGAGCTACGACGAAAACGGCGGATACCCGCATCCGGACCACATTATGGCCCACAAGGTTGCCGTCGAAGCTTTCGATGCTGCCGGCGACCCGGCACGCTATCCGGGGACCGGGGAAAGCTGGGCACCCAGCAAGCTGTACTACGACCGTGCCTTTAGTCCTGACCGCTTCCGGGCCTTGCATTTCGCGCTCGAAGAGGCCGGCCTGCAATCGCCCTATGCCGAACGTCTGGCTACCTGGCTCGAAGCGGACGCGGAAGGCCACACCCCGCCGCGGCCGGTCCACCAGACCACCACACAGGTGGATTGCGGGGACTATTTCGAAGCCCGTGACAACGCCCTCCGGGCGCACAGGACCCAGGTTGATCCGCTCGGGTTCTTTTTCGCCGTGTCCCCGGAGATGCAGCGCAGGGCCTGGCCGTGGGAAGACTACACGCTGATCCACTCCCGGATTCCGGCGGATCTGCCGGAAAAGGACCTGTTCGCAGGGCTAAGATAGGATCGCCGGCGATTTCTATCATGCGTAGAAGTCGCCACCCGGCTGGAAACTCCCATAGAAGGTTTGAACCGTGCACCACTTTCTCATCGCCCTGGCCACGACTCCGTCGCCTTCCCCGACCCCGTCGCTACGTCCAGGCCTGTCCGAAGACCAAGTGACCCCGGGAACCTGGGGCTTCGTCCTGACGGCCTTCATCGTGGTGCTCACGACCTTCCTGATCGTGGATATGGTCCGGCGGATCCGGCGGGTCCGCTACCGTGCCCAGGCTGAAGAAGCCCAGTTTGGCCCCGAGACTGACGGCCCTGATCCCGAAGGTCCCGAGGCCGAAGGCTTCGCTACGGACGGCACTGATGCCGAAGGCGTCGTCTCCGGCAAGCAGGGTGTAGAAGACTCCGACGGCGATGCCGGTACCGGAGCCCGCTGACCCGGGTACTGCCCGGGAGTGGCCCGGGGCGTTCAACGCCCTTGGCTCGGAACCGTCCGCCTATTTACGCCAGCACGCGGACAATCCCGTGCATTGGCGGCCTTTCGGCGATGAGGCGTTCGCCTTCGCGGCAGCCCGCGATGTTCCCGTTTTTCTCTCGATAGGCTATGCCGCTTGCCATTGGTGCCACGTCATGGCCCACGAATCCTTTGAAGACCAGGACACCGCCGACTATCTGAACGCCCATTTCGTGCCCATCAAGGTGGACCGCGAAGAACGCCCCGACGTGGACTCGATCTACATGGCGGCCACGCAGGCCATCAGCGGCGAGGGCGGCTGGCCGATGTCCGTCTTCCTCACGCCCGAGGGCCTGGCCTTCCATGCAGGCACCTATTTCCCGCCGGCGCCCCAGCCGGGAAGGCCGTCCTTCCGCCAGGTGTTGGAAGCGGTACACGAGGCGTGGCTGGAACGCCGGGACGCCGTCGAACAGAACGCCCGGGGGCTCGCCGCCGGCATGGCCGATGCCCAACTCGCAGCCGCGGTGTTCCTCGACAGGCCGCCTGAAAGCCTGGATGACAGCCTGTTGTCGGAAGCCGTGCGGCTCCTCGCCCGCTCGGAAGACCCCGACGGCGGTGGCTTTGGCGGCGCTCCCAAGTTCCCGCCGTCGGCGGTTCTTGAGTTCTTGATCCGGCACGCCGCCGTGCCGTCCGACACATCCGACCCCGCCCGCGATATGGCTGGCCGTACGCTTGCCGCCATGGCCCGTTCCGCTCTGTGCGATCAGCTCGACGGCGGCTTCGCCCGGTACTCGGTGACCGCCGATTGGTCGGTGCCGCATTTCGAGAAGATGCTCTACGACAATGCCCAGCTGCTCCGCGTCTATGTCCACTGGGTCCGGCTGCGCGGCGACGGGGTCTTGTCCGCCGACGAGGCCGCAATGGTGGCCTCGCGGGTGGCGGATTGGATCCTGGACTCGCTCGGCGTGGGAGATCCAGGAGCTCCGGACGGGCTCGCCTCCTCGCTCGACGCCGATACCGTGGTGGACGGAGCGCACCACGAAGGGGCGTCCTACCTCTGGACTCCCGAAAGCCTGGAAGCTGCGCTCGGTTCAGGGGATGGTGCCGCCGCGGCGCGCCTCATGAACATCGGCGCCTCGGGCACGGTCTCGGAGCTTGGCTCCCCGTTGCACCCTGGGCGACAGTTGTCAGGGGCGGAATCACGGTTGTGGAACCGCGTCCGGCCCGCCCTGCGCGACGCACGCGACGCTCGCCCGCAACCTGCTCGAGACGACAAGGTCGTGGCGGGCTGGAACGGCCTGGCGATCGCTGCGCTCGCCGAAGCCGGAACGGTCCTGGACAGGCCGGAACTGGTTTCCGCTGCGGAAAGCCTCGCCGACTACCTGGTGCGAGTGCATTGGCGTCCTGCCTCCAAGCCCGGTGCGCTCACGGCGGCCGAGCCGGTGCTGATCCGCGTCTCGCACGATGGGGTTGCCCGGGGGATCGGCGGCCTGCTGGAAGACTACGCATTTTGTGCCGAAGGCTTCCTGGCTCTCTACGCCGTCACCGGCCGCCGGCGCTGGTACTGGTTCGCGGAGCAGTTGATCAGCGGAGCCTGTGAACGCTTTGTGGTCGACGGCAGGTTGTCCGACTCCGTGGGTGAGTCGGCCCAGGTATTCAACGCACAGGGCCAGCACGCCGGGCTGGATCCCTTCGACAACGCGGCACCCAGTGGGGCAGCTGCCTTCGCCGGAGTGTTGCTTAGCTATGCGGCGTACTCCGGCTCACACGAGCACAGGCTCATGGCGGGCAATATTTTGTCCCTCCTGCCGCCGATAGCCGGGCGGGCACCAAGGGTTGCTGGATGGCTGCTGGCGACCGCCCAGGCGGCCGTGGCGGGGCCTGTAGAGGCCGCTGTGTCCGGCCCTGCCGGTTCGATGCAGCGGGAACTGCACCGCGCGCTGTTGGCCTCGCCGAGTCCGGGGTTGGTGGTGGCCGTGCAGCGTGCGGAGGCCTCCGACGACGGCGCGCTGCCGGGGTCCGGCGTCGAGGAACCGGAGGTGCCACTACTTTTGGATCGAGTGGCTGCTGCGGACGGCTCACCGCAGGTGTACTTATGCCGTGGGATGGTCTGTGACCTGCCGCTTCGTTCGGTCGAGGAACTCGGGCAGCGGCTCGCGGCGATGACCGCGGGCTGACGCGGCTAGCTCAGCACTGCAATCATGATGGCGGCGAAATGGGCCGCGAAGGCCAGCACCGTCAGAGCGTGGAAAAGTTCGTGGAAACCGAAGTTCATCGGGCTGAAGTTGGGCTTTTTGATCCCGTAGAACACCGCGCCGGCGATATACAGCGCCCCGCCCACGCAAATCAGGACCGCCGCCGGAACGTTTGCCGCGAAGAATTCGGGCAGGTAGAACAAAGCCCCACAGCCCAGCGCAACGTAGATAGGCACGTAGAGCCACCGGGGAGCGCCAGTCCAGAGAACGCGGAACAGTACCCCCAACAAGGCCCCGGACCAGATCACCCACAGGAGGAGCACGGCTTTGGGGCGCTCCAGCAGCGACCAGGCGAGTGGTGTGTAGCTGCCGGCGATCACCAGCATGATGTTGGTGTGGTCCAAGCGCTTCAGGACCATCCTGGTTTTCGGTTCCCAATTGCCGCGGTGGTAGATCGCGGACACGCCGAAGAGCAGGACACCCGTGAAAGCGTAGATCGCCGAGACAATTTTGCGGTCGGTCGTAGGCGCCACCATCACCAAAGTGATCCCTGCGGCGGCGGCGAAAGGAACGGCCACAGCATGTATCCAGCCGCGCCACCTTGGCTTGATTGTGAGCAGCTCCGACATCGTTAAAGCGTAACCCGCATCCGGATAAGTTACCGCGGAGTAATGAGTTTTGTCGTCGATCCTCGAGGCTCCGGTGTGCGGACCGGCCAGCTTGGGAAGGTAGCCTTGGTGGTGCACGTGCGGCAGCAGCCCGCGGGTGCCGATAGTGGTTTGGCTACGGGCCGGCTGCCCATCCGGCCCGCCGCCGTCGTTGTTTAAGTCGTTGTTTAATTCGTTTTCAGCCCTGTTCAAAGGAAGTCAGGTGAGTGTCCGGATGGAGTGGCCCGGCTTCCTCTACGGCTTCTACGAGCGCAAACTACTCCGTTCGCTCGAGCAGGAAAAGATTCCCGGGCACATCGGGGTCATGGTGGATGGCAACCGTCGTTGGGCGCGGCAATTCAACGCCCCCACCAGCGAAGGCCACCAGGCAGGCGCGGACAAAATCCACGAATTCCTCGGCTGGTGCCAGGAACTGGGAGTCAAAGTCGTCACGCTGTACATGCTGTCGACTGACAACATGAACCGCTCCGGCGAAGAGCTCGAGCTGCTCATGGGAATCATCGCCAACACCTTGGATCGGCTCGATGAGGACGCCGATATTTCAGTCCATGCCATGGGTGCGCCTGAGCTCCTTCCGGACTACCTCGCTGAACGGCTCAACAAGCTGACGGCCCGCACGCCGATCCGCGAGCGCTTGCACGTGAATGTCGCCGTGGGCTACGGCGGTCGGCGCGAAATCGTCGATGCCGTCCGGGAACTGCTGCACGACGCCGTCGCGCACGGCCGGGATATTACCGAGCTGGCCGATGAACTTACAGTGGACGACATCTCGCGTTTCCTCTACACGCGCGGTCAGCCGGACCCCGATCTGGTTATCCGCACGTCAGGCGAGCAGCGCTTATCCGGCTTCCTCATGTGGCAAAGCGCCTACAGCGAGTTCTACTTTTGCGAGGCACTCTGGCCCGCGTTCCGCAAGGTCGATTTCCTACGGGCCCTGCGGGACTATGCTGGCCGGCAGCGCCGCTTCGGTTCCTGACACGGTGACATCCCGGTGCGCTCCCGTTTACGGGAAGTTCACATCTTGTCTACGCGAATCGCCGTTTGGGCTAACCGGAAATGTAATCGCACGGGAATACGTTAATCCCATCAGTAGGCAAACCGCCTGCTGATCGGGGAGGCCAGTAGATGGAGCGAATCATCGCACCAGTTACGTGGGGGGCCGCGCCTGGCCTTCCGGCCGAGCCGCCTCACGAATAAGCCGGGTTCGCCCGGGGCTGGAGTCGATGTGGCTATTTCTGAGCAACTGCCCGTAGTCGTTTCCGACGGGGAAAGTTCAGCTACCTCTCGCACCAAGCGGGCCAACGGTGGTCGTACTGCAAAGTCCAACACCCCGACTGGCCGAAGCTATGTGATTGACACTTCTGTTTTGCTTTCGGATCCACACGCTTTGTTGCGCTTCGCGGAGCATGAAGTCATTGTCCCCATCGTGGTCATCACCGAATTGGAAGGCAAACGCCACGATCCCGAGTTGGGCTACTTCGCCCGAAAAGCCCTCAGGCTCCTTGATGACCTGCGGATTGAGCATGGCGGCTTGAACCAGTCCATCCCGATCGGCGCTGACGGCGGCACGCTGCGCGTTGAGATGAACCATGTGTCCACCGAAGTGCTGCCAGCCGGATTCCGGGGTGCCGACAATGACAGCCGTATTCTGGCGGTCGCCAAGAACCTCGCCAACGAAGGCCACAACGTCACAGTTGTCTCGAAGGACCTTCCGATGCGCGTCAAAGCATCCGCCATGGGTTTGTTCGCGGACGAATACCGCAACGAACTCGTCAAGGACTCGGGATGGACCGGCATGGCAGAGATCGAGGCCGGCGAGGACGAAATCAACACCTTGTACGGTCACGAACCGGTCTTCATCCCGGCAGCCGCAGAGCTTCCGGTCAATACGGGCCTGGTTCTGCTCTCGAACCGAGGCTCCGCGCTGGGCCGCGTAGGTGCGGACAAGCAGGTGAGACTGGTCAAGGGCGATCGCGATGTCTTTGGGCTGCATGGCCGGTCAGCGGAGCAGCGGCTGGCGATCGACTTGCTGATGGACCCGAGCGTTGGAATCGTTTCCATCGGCGGCCGGGCCGGCACGGGAAAGTCGGCCCTTGCCTTGTGTGCCGGGCTTGAAGCGGTCCTGGAACGCCGGGAGCATCGCAAAGTGATCGTCTTCCGCCCCCTGTTTGCGGTAGGTGGACAGGAACTTGGCTACCTGCCTGGTTCCGAGGCAGAGAAGATGAACCCCTGGGCGCAGGCGGTCTTCGACACCCTCGGTGCTCTCGTCAGCCAGGAAGTCGTGGAAGAAGTCATGGACCGGGGCATGCTCGAAGTCATGCCGCTGACCCACATCCGCGGACGTTCGCTGCACGACGCCTTTGTGATCGTGGACGAGGCCCAGTCGCTCGAAAAGAACGTGCTCCTCACGGTCATGAGCCGCATCGGCCAAAACTCGAAGATCGTCCTGACCCACGACGTCGCCCAGCGCGACAACCTCCGTGTCGGTCGGCACGACGGCGTGGCAGCCGTCGTCGAGACCCTCAAGGGGCACCCGCTGTTCGGACACATCACCCTGACCCGCTCCGAGCGGTCGCCGATCGCGGCACTCGTGACGGAACTGCTTGAAGGGGCTGAGATCTAAGGCTCCATTGCGGAGGGCCGTGTCCGGGTTCGCCGGGCCACGGCCCTCCACCGCTCATGTGTGTGGGGTTTCCTGCTGACGCACGCTCATGTAGAGGGAAGGCCCCAAAGGTGAGCGAACGTTTGGCGAAAGGGGCGTATAGGTGAGCGAGCGTTCCTGTTGGCACCCGGTCAACTAGCCGGTGTTCAAGCGTGAGGGCCGAGTTCCCAGCTGATGTGCTTCCGGACGTCGGTGAGGTTCATCGACTCAGCGAGGAACAAATCATCGAGCATGTATTCGTCCACACCCAGGACCCGCATCCAATGCCCCTGGCCCGCAGTGTCGCCGTCGAGCGACTGGCTGGAAACACACACGCCCGTTCCCAAATCCACCCGCAAGAGCGTGCGCCCGGGAAAACAGAGCGGTCTACCCGGATCGGCCGCCACGTAACTGTGTCCCGGCGTCGCGATGGTTTCCAGCGCCGGACGACCCTCGTGATCCACTTCTCGGATGGGACCGAGGGCCACCCGGTTGGATTCCGGAAATTCCATGGGCACCGGCGCATTTCCGGAGAGTTCCACCGGGTCGAGGGCGGCTGCCAACCGCCCGTTGCCGAAGGACGGTTCGCCGTACGCCGCTTCGGGGCGTCTGCGGACGAGCCCTCCCGAGTCGTACACCGGGGTCACCAAATGGGCTGGCAAGAGCCACGACTTGCGCTTGGAACCAAGGTATAGCCCGTCGCGGGAGTCGTTGATGCCGGTGGTGCTGTGCAGCAACGTCCCTTCCATGGTTTCAAGCCGAAGGGCACCCGGCCTGCGCAGCCAAGCGCGCACGGTGTCTCCTGCGTCGCCCGGCCGGTCCAAGTATTCGAACCTCAAACTGGTCCATTTCCACGGTGAGGAACGGCAGAGATTTCGGAAGACGGAGGACATGTCGGCGTCCGGACTGCCTTGGATTTCTACACTGTAGGACCCCATATCCACAGTCTAGGCGCGCGTGACCGGCGCGGGTTTCGGAAAACCGATAGCATCCGAGGGTGATCCGACGACTCGGCGATTTGTGGGGGACCAGCTTCCCGGCCTTCTGGCTGCTGCTCGCAGCATGTGTGTACTTTGCGATCATGGCTGCCCGCCTCACAGTCATTGACGTCCGTCACCACCTGTTGCCAAACCGGATCGTGTTCCCTTCGTATGCGATCGCCGGGGTGTTGCTGATCGGGGCTGCGATCGCTGTCACCCTGGCGGGCGGAGCCGCAGGAGGGTTCTCCGGCGGAGCGGAAGGGAACACGCCCGACGGCGGTGCCTCCTTCCTGGGGGTGCCGGCCTTGGGGATCGTGGCCGGGGGAGCTGTCCTTTGGGTGTTCTATTTCATCCTCCGTTTGGCGTATCCGCCGGGAATGGGCTTCGGCGACGTCAAACTGGCGGGCGTGCTCGGTCTTTACCTTGGCTATTTGGGCTGGGCGCATGTCTTCGCCGGGACGTTTGCGGCGTTCCTCTTCGGCGGGCTGTGGAGCCTGGGAATCCTGGCTGCCCGGCGGGGAACCCTGAAATCCTCTATTCCATTCGGGCCGTTCATGCTTGCCGGTGCGGCGGCGGCGATGCTTGCCCTGCCTGCTTGACGAGGGCGGCGGAGTCACCGGTGGGAGCAGCCCCATCGCTGTCCTTCGGGCGTCCCTGGTGGGATACTCGCCCTACTGTTGGTTTGGCTGTTTCGACGAAAGCGGGCTAAGGCAGTGGCGATCCCCGAGTTCATCCTGAAAATCCGCGAGAAGATCGGCAATGACCCTTTGTGGCTGCCCGGCGTTCGCGGCGTGGTGTTGGACGACGAGGACCGGGTCCTTTTGTGCCAACGGGCCGACAACCGCCGCTGGACCCTGATTACGGGAATGCTCGAACCGGGGGAGCACCCAGCTCCTGGATTGATCCGGGAGATCTTCGAGGAGACTGCCGTGGTGGCCGAAACTGAGCGCATTCTGGCGGTGGGTGTGATCGGCCCGGTCACGTATCCGAACGGGGATGTCTGCGACTTCCTGGATATTGCCTTCAAATGCCGTTATATCTCGGGAGAGGCACGTGTCAACGACGACGAATCAATCGCGGTGGCTTGGTTTGCCCTGGACGACTTGCCGGACATCAGCGCAGGCCACCGCGAAACCATCCGGCTTGCGCTGGAGCCAGGCTCCGCCGTCGCGTATCAGCGCGATTGACGGGCTGCCAGGATCGCGCGGGCAGCGAAGAGGCATGCGGTGGTACCGCAGGCGATAGCGCCCGCAATGGTCCACCACTCGCCCTTGGCGGAGACCATGGAGACGGCTAGAAGGCTGAAAAGGACTGCCCCTAATCCCCATCGAACGGCCGGGCTGATGGTCGCGGATTCTTCGGGCTCTGAACTCATGGGTTCCAGCCTAGGCCAGAAGCGTCAGTTGCGCCGTTCGGCCCGGTGGACATGCCCGGCTTTGCATCCGGGCACTGGGCATATTCCCCATATGTCCACTGGTCCGAGCCAAAGCCGGGCATGTCCCTAGCTTCAGCGCAGGGCGAGCTCGCTGTCGTTGTCCTCTTCGCTCCCCGAATCCGGCTCCGAATCCGGCTCCGAATCCGGCCCCGAATCCGGCTCCGAATCCGGCTCCGCGTCTGCGTCGGCGGTGCCCTTCGCCGTGCCAACCAGGCGAGCGGCTTCAAGGCGCTCGGCTTCCTGACCTCCCACGGCCTCACCCCGGGCCACCATTCCGGCGGTGTCGGACAGCGGGATCTGCTTGAGCGTGATGGCGAGCAGGAGTGCGACGGCGATGAACGGGATCAGGTACCAGAACACCGGTGCCAGCGAATCGGCGTAGGCGTTGACGATGGCGTCCTTGACCTGGGCCGGCAGTTGGGCGAGAGTCTGTGGATCGAGCTTGCTGGTGGATTGCGAAGCTTGTGAGGCCGAAGCGCCGGCCCCTGTGAAGGCCTTGGTGAGTGACTCGGCCAGCCGCGTGGTGAAGATGGAGCCGAAGACGGCCACGCCCAACGAGGCTCCGACCTCGCGGAAGTAGTTGTTGGTGCTGGTCGCCGTGCCGATCTGCTCGGCCGGAACCGCGTTCTGGACCACCAGCACGATGACCTGCATGATCAAGCCCAGGCCTGCACCGAAGATGAACAGCTGGATGCAGATGACCCAGACCGGGGTTGCCGCGGTGAGCGTGGTGAGCCATAGCATGGCAACGATCGTGAGGCTCGCTCCGAGGATCGGGAACATCTTGTACTTGCCGGTCTTGGAGATTCGGATTCCCGAGTAGATGGAGGTACCCATCAGGCCCACCATCATCGGCAGCATGAGCAGGCCCGAGACGGCGGCCGAGGTTCCGGAGGACATCTGCAGGAACGTCGGCACGAAGGCGATAGCCGCGAACATGCCGAGCCCCAAAGTGAAGCCGATGGCCGTTGCGTTGATAAAGATCCGGTTCTTGAACAGGCTCAGCGGAATGATGGGGTCTTCGGCCTTGCGCTCCACGAGGACGAACAGGAAGGCGGCGAGGACCATTCCTGCACCGAAAAGCCAGGTGAGCGGGGAATCCCAACCCTGGTCCTTCTTGCCGCCGAAGTCGGTGAAGAAGATCAGGCAGGCCGTGGCGGCGGACAGCAGCAGTACGCCCAGGAGATCGATGCGCTTTTCGGCCTTCTTGTTCGGCAGGGTGAGCGTGAACCAAGCGATGGTGAAGGCTGCGATGCCGACCGGGATGTTGATGTAGAAAGCCCATTCCCAGCTCAGGTGATCGACGAAGAAGCCTCCCAGGAGAGGGCCGGCCACGGCGGACAGGCCGAAGATGGCACCGAGGGGACCCATGTACTTGCCGCGCTCCTTGGCCGGGACAATGTCGGCGATGATGGCCTGGGACAGGATCATCAGACCGCCGCCGCCGAGGCCCTGGACGGCGCGGAAGACTACGAAGCTCCAAAAATCGGTGGCGAAGGCACAAGCGATGGAGGCTGCCGTGAACAAACCGATGGCGGTCAGGAAAAGGTTCCGCCGGCCCAGGATGTCACCGAACTTGCCGTAGATCGGCATGACGATGGTGGTGGCCAGCAGGTAGGCCGTGGTGATCCAGGCTTGGTTCTCGACGCCGCCGAGCTTGCCGACGATGGTGGGCATGGCCGTCGACACGATGGTCTGGTCCAGGCTGGAGAGCAGCATTCCGGCGATCAGCGCGGAGAAAATGATCCAGATCCGTTTCTGCGTCAAGAGGAGCGGTTCCGCTGCCGCCTTGGTTTTTGGAGTGGTGCTCACGATGGGTCCTTCTGGAGTTCGACGGGGTTGGTGTCCAGCGCTTGGGCGAAGAGCGTGCGGGCCGCGTTGAGGTTTTGGTCGAGCAGTTCGCGGTAGGCGCGGGTGTTCTCTTCGGAAAAGAACTGTTGGCTTGTCTTCTTGGTGACCGCGCCGAAGACCGCGGCGGCCATGATGACCTCTGGGTGGTCTGCCGCGAGTCCTTCCCGTGCGGCGATGAGTTCGGCGAACTGGCGCTCGCGGACTTCGCCTTCGCGTGTCAGCCGCCCCAGGAGCTGGGGTTCGGCCGTGACGGCTGCGATGAGTTGGCGGATCTCCGACGGGCTGACGGTGGACCGCTCGAGGACTGCCAGGGTGAAGTGGCGCATGGCTACCAGCAACGAGTCGGAGATGGTACCTGTGGCGCGGGCGGGATTGCGTTTGAAGGTATCCAAAGCATCTTCCGGAAGCTCGTCGGAGAACGAGCCGATCACCGCGTCTTCCTTTGTGTGGAAGTAGTTGAAGAACGTCCGGCGCGAGATCCCGGCTTGATCGCAGGCTTCCTCGACCGTGAAACCGTTGAGGCCGCGCTGGGCGGTCAGGGAGCGTGCGACGGCGGTGATCGCCGCGCGGGTCTGTGCGCGCTTGCGCTCCCGGAGCCCGCCGTCGACATTTGCACTATTTTCCACAAAGTACAGTTTTGCACTTACTTACAGAAAGTGCAAAAAGTGGAAATCGGCGGAACGCGCATGCTCCCGAAACGACGACGGCGGCCGGCACCTTCCGTGGGGAAGGTGCCGGCCGCCGTCGGGCTGGCCGGTCGGGCTGGGGTGAGGCTAGGCCTTGTGGGCCGGGCGCGTCATGGTGGTGACGTCGAGGGCCTTGTCGAGCTGCTCTTCCGTCAGTTCGCCGCGCTCGAGGTAACCGAGGGAGACCACGGCCTCGCGGATGGTCAAGCCTTCGGCGACAGCCTTCTTGGCGATCTTTGCTGCGGCCTCGTAACCGATGAACTTGTTCAACGGCGTCACGATGGACGGGGAAGCCTCAGCCAGGAAGCGGGCGCGCTCCACGTTTGCCGTGATGCCGTCGATCATCTTGTCCGCCATGACCCGGCTGGTGTTGGCCAGCAGCCGGATGGACTCGAGCAGGTTGGCGGCCATCACGGGGATGCCGACGTTGAGCTCGAAGGCGCCGTTGGTACCGGACCATGCAATGGCGGTGTCGTTGCCGATGATCTGGGCGCAGACCATGATGGACGCCTCGCAAATGACGGGGTTGACCTTGCCGGGCATGATCGAGGAGCCGGGCTGCAGGTCCGGGATGGAGATCTCGCCCAAGCCCGTGTTGGGACCGGAACCCATCCAGCGGAGGTCGTTATTGATCTTCATGAACGAGATCGCGATGTTGCGCAGCTGGCTGGAGCCCTCGATCAGTCCGTCGCGGTTGGCTTGCGCCTCGAAGTGGTCGCGTGCCTCGGTCAGCGGCAGGCCGGTGTCCGCGGCCAGCAGCTCGATGACGCGCTCCGGGAAGCCTTCCGGAGTGTTGATGCCGGTGCCGACGGCGGTGCCGCCCAAGGGGACCTCGGCAACGCGGGGGAGGGCAGCGTTGATGCGCTCAATGCCGTAGCGGACCTGCGCTGCGTAGCCGCCGAACTCCTGGCCCAAGGTCACTGGAGTGGCGTCCATGAGGTGGGTGCGGCCGGACTTGACGACGTCCTTGAAATCCACGGCCTTGCGGTCAAGGGAAGCGGACAGGTATTCGAGGGCCGGGATCAGGTCGTTGATCAGGGCCGATGTCGCGGCGACGTGGACCGACGTCGGGAAGACGTCGTTGGAGGACTGGGAAGCGTTGACGTGGTCGTTCGGGTGGACAACCTTGTCGCTCCCGGCGGCGGCGAGGGCGCGCGTTGCTAGCTCCGCAATGACCTCGTTGGTGTTCATGTTGGAGGACGTACCCGAACCGGTCTGGAAGACGTCGATGGGGAAGTCGCCGTCGTACTTTCCGGCGGCAACCTCATCGGCAGCGTTGGCAATGGCTTCGGCGAGCTCGCCGTCGAGCACTCCCAGTTCTGCGTTTGCCAAGGCCGCGGCCTTTTTGACGCGTGCCAAGGCCTCGATGTGTGCGCGCTCAAGCGTCTTGCCGGAGATCGGGAAGTTCTCCACGGCGCGCTGCGTCTGTGCGCGGTACAGTGCGTTCACGGGGACGCGAACTTCGCCCATCGTGTCATGTTCAATACGGAACTCGGCCGCGTTGGATTCTTGAGTGGAAGTCATGGGGCTAGCTTATGGCGGGTGGCCGCTTGACCGAAAACCGGCTTGTAAAGCAACGGTCGCTGATGACCGTCCGTCCCGGGCGGTTCCGGCTTCCGTTTTAGAGCTCGCCGATCCCGGAAACCAGCGCCGCACGGCCTTCGTCCAGCTTGTAGGACAGCCCGACGACGGCGGCCCGGCCGTCGTCGATCGCGGCGGAAATCACACGGGAACTGTCCGCCAAGCGGCGGGCCGTCTGCTTGACGTGTTCCACTACCATCTCGTTGACGTCCGTCTGCTCGTTGCGCATTGCCGTGAGGACGGAAGGGGTGATGCGCTCCACCAGGGAACGGATGAAACCTGCGGGCATTTCACCGGTTTCGACGGCGCTCTTGGTCGCTGTCACCGCGCCGCAGCTGTCGTGGCCAAGGATCACGATGAGCGGAACGTGAAGCTCCGAGATGCTGTACTCAAGCGAACCAAGGACCGCGTCGTCGATCACCTGCCCGGCCGTGCGGACCACGAAGGCATCGCCGAGGCCGAGATCAAAAATGATTTCCGCGGCCAGGCGGGAATCCGAGCAGCCGAAAATCACCGCAAATGGATGCTGATCCTCCACCAAGGAGTTCCGGCGCGAGGCATCCTGGTTGGGATGCAGGGATTCCCCGGCGACGAAGCGTTCATTTCCTTCGCGCAAACGGCGCCAGGCAAGGGCAGGAGTCAGATAAGTGGCCACGCCGCTACTTTACGGCGTCGGGGTAGCAGTCTGCGAAACTGTTGCGCCGGGCTTCGTGCTTGCATCCGGGGAAGGGATCGGGGCTGCGTCCACGGCCTTCACCACGGCCGCGGCCAAGGTGGAGAATTCGTCGAGTCCTGCCGTGCCGCTCAGGATGATTGTGGTTCCGCGATAGTTCAGGACCATGCTGCGGGTGCCCTTGGCCGTGTCATGGAGTTCCCAGTCATGGCCGCCGGCGCTGCGAGTGCCTGTCACCGGAGCATTACCGGTCTGCTGAAAGATCCAGGTGGGATTGGCCTTGCGAGTTTGGACAATGCCGATGAACGCTTGCTTGGGAGTGAGGTATCCGACTTCCCAAGTGGGCACCCCGTCGCCGGTGCCAGACATCCAGCGCGCGTAGTTTGGGCTGAATGTGTCGCCGGTATCCGGCGCAACAGGTGTGAAACCTGCCACATCTTTGGCGTTGGCGGCGCTGCCGGCAACATCCACGTTGGGCTTGTAGCCGTTGCTCTTCGGCGCGGGGTTCATGAGGACGACCGGCAGGAATGCCAGTACGCAGAGCAGCAACGCGATGAGCATGCCGATCACTGACGCGTTCGCCCGTTTGGCTGCTTTCGCCGCGATGACGGGCTTGACGGCCGGTTGATTGCCGTCGTCGATGCTCACGGGGCCGCGGCCGTCATCGCTTAAGGGGGTGGCGGCTGTTGCTTTGTCTTGCGTATCACTCACGCTTCAATAGTCCCTTATCCAAGCGGCTAATACACAACGGCCGGCCCACGCAAGGCACGTATTGAGAGCCGGTCATCCCATGACCATGCTGCTCCGCCGCGACTATGATCACTGGTAGAGGAATCATCCAGGCCGTCAAGTGTGGCCACTCCTGGTCCCACGAATCGCATCGAAGAAGAGGTTCACGTGTCTCCAGCGCCAATGTCCCAGAAGTATTCCACGATCTCGCCCGCACTCGCAGTCGGGACCGATGAGCCGGACCGCAACCTGGCCCTCGAACTTGTCCGCGTCACTGAGGCTGCGGCCATTGCGGGAGGTCACTGGGTTGGCTTCGGCGACAAGAACAAAGCTGATGGTGCCGCCGTTGACGCCATGCGCTCGTTCCTCCACACCGTCCACTTCAACGGCGTCGTTGTCATTGGCGAGGGTGAGAAGGACGAAGCCCCCATGCTCTTCAACGGCGAGCACGTCGGTGACGGCACGGGGCCGGAGTGCGACGTCGCCGTCGACCCGATCGACGGGACCCGCCTGACCGCCCTGGGCATCAACAACGCCCTCGCCGTGCTGGCAGTGGCCGAACGCGGCGCCATGTTCGATCCGTCCGCCGTGTTCTACATGGAGAAGCTCGTCACGGGTCCCGAGGCAGCCGACATGGTGGACCTGCGCCTGCCGGTGAAGCAGAACCTGCACCTGATCGCCAAGGCCAAGGGCGTCAAGGTCAACCAGCTCAACGTCATGATCCTGGACCGCGACCGCCACCGTCCGCTCGTGGAAGAAATCCGCCAGGCGGGCGCCCGCACCAAGTTCATCATGGACGGTGACGTCGCAGGCGCCATTGCCGCCGCACGCTCCGGCACCGGCGTCGACGCCCTGATGGGTATCGGCGGGACCCCGGAGGGGATTGTTGCCGCGTGTGCCATCAAGTCCCTCGGCGGCGTCATCCAGGGTCGCTTGTGGCCCACCAGTGACGAAGAGAAGCAAAAGGCCATCGACGCCGGACACGACCTCGAGCGCGTGCTGTCCACGAACGACCTCGTCACGAGCGACAACTGCTACTTCGCGGCCACGGGCATCACCGACGGCGATCTCCTCAAGGGCGTGCGCTACTCCAAGGACAAGGTCCTGACCCAGTCCATCGTGATGCGCTCCAAGTCCGGCACCATCCGCTTCGTGGAGGGTGAGCACCAGGCCAGCAAATGGGAAGGCTACGCCCGCAAGTAGGCTCGTCCTCCCACCGATCCTTGCGAACTGGCAGCACTTGCCCTCTGAATCGAATTTTGGAGGCATGTGCTGCCAGTTCGTTCTTAACGCCGGAATCCCACCTGTGGATAACTCAATCTAGGGCTCGAAGCCGGGCAAGAATTGAGCATGTCCCGGACTCCGATGCCCCCGCAGCTCCCAAACGGTTCCTTTCCGGCGTCGGCCGCTGAGACCCTCGGACTGAGCCAGAAGCAATTGCGCCGCGCCGGAATTGTCACGTTGTCGCGGGGATTGCGCCTGCCGTTGCACAGCAAGGGGACGGTCGCGGAACACTTGCGGGGTTACACGGAGCTCGACCCCGATTGCTGTCTTAGCCATGGATCGGCGGCACGGATCCACCGCATCAGTTTGTCCATGGCCCTTGAAGAGGACTGGCGAATCCACCTTGCCCGCTCTGGCGAGCGGTGGAAACCGCGGAGGCGGAACGTTGTCGGGCACCAACTAACGTTCAAAGCGGGTGAGGTGATGGAGCTCGACGGCGTCCGGCTCACCTCGCCCGCGCGGACGTGGCTGGACTTGGCCCAATTGATGAGCATCGACGACGTTGTCGCGGCGGGCGACTCGATCGTCGTCGAACACGGCGAAAACCATCCCAAGCCACGCAGGGCACTGGCAACCATTGACGATTTAAGGGCGATGGTGGCCGCCCATCCCGGCATGCGGGGCGTCCGCAAGGCCCGGCTGGCGTTGGACTTGGTTCGAGTCGGCGCGGATTCGCCGCAGGAAACGCAAATGCGCCTTACATTGCTGCATGCAGGGTTGCCTGAACCTACGCTGAACCACGTCATCCTTAACGAATGGGGCGCTCCCGCTGTGTGGCCCGATGCCGCCTACGTGAAGGAACGTATTGCTCTCCAGTACGACGGCCGTCATCACGGGGAAGCCGTGCAGTACCAAAGGGACATCAAGCGCCAGGCGTTGACGGAGCGCTTGGGTTGGCGCGAAGTCCGGGTTCACTATGAGGATCTGCTCGGGCCCCGGCCGGAAGTGGTAGACAAGGTTCGACGGGCGCGGTTTACCCGCCGCGAACTGGCATCAGATGCCCGGAAAATCGGATTCTGAGGGCATCTGCTGCCAGTTCGCGCGAGGGGGAGGGGGAGGGCGTGGGGTCAGCGGAGCTTTTCGCGTAGCTTCCGGGCCAACTGGTAGGCGCCGTAGCGGAGCTTGTTGACGGGAAGGTCCCACGTGCCCGGGTAGGCGATTTCGCGGCCCCCGAAGGACTTCTTGAAGGCCGTGAATCCGGCCCACTTATGGTCAGGTTCGTTCTCCGGAGCCACCCCCCAGAGGTCGACGTGCTTGAGCCCCTTGTCCTTCGCATCCGCCATGAGCGTGACGAGCAACGGGATGCCGGCGCTGAGCTTGCGGTGCGTATCGTCTATTGCGGCGTGGGCGTAGGTACGAGTGTCGGCGGAGTCGTACGCGAGCGCAGCCGCAATGGGCTCACCCTCGAGTTCGGCGATGAACAGGGTGCCGGCACCGGCCGGCATGAGGGAGCGGGCCACCGCGCTCAGATAGCCGTCGCTTTGGGGTTTGAAGCCGTTGCGGGCCGCGGTCATGTGCAGGAAGTTGAGGAGCACCGAGATCTCCTCTGGATCCTGCGTAGACCGAAAGGTGACACCCTTCTTGTGGATGTTGCGGTACAGATTCCGGTTGGTGGGTTTCATGCGCGCAAGGACGTCCTTGAAATCGCCCTCCAAATCCACAATCCAGCTCAATTCCGGCTGCTGGTTGGACGGTGCCGGCTGCAGGCCACGCGCGCCCAGTACCGCACCGGCGTCGGCGGCTTGGAATCCGGCAGCGACCGGTTCCATCCGAACGAACACGGCCCGGCTGCGGCGCGCGATCGCCACGAGTGCGGCCACAGCGTCGTCGAAGGCCTCCAGCGAATCGGCGACGGGTCCGTAGGGCGTGTAGATCACCTTGCCCGCAGGGTTCTTTTCCTCCACAGCGACGAACCGCCATCCCGGACCCGACTCCTCGTGCACGGTGCGGCCGAGGGAACGCTGGAAGGACGCCCAGACGGGCATCTGCAGAAAGTACTCCACGAATTAGTTCCCCAAGCCTGTCGTGACGGCAAACGCAACGCTGGTCTCTGTTGTCCCGGCAACCGGGTGCACCATGACGGGTTCTTCGTATGCCGGGATGAACGCACTCCCGCCGCGCGCCAAGGCGAGTTCACTCTTGGGCGAGTCGAGCAGCACGGAGCCTGAGACGACAACGACGACGGCGGGACCGGCCTGCGCCAGCGGCACCGGTTCCGCACCCGGAGCCAACTCGATGCGCTGGAGCTGGAACTCCCGGAACGGCGGTACATACAGGTCCTGGCCAAACTTGGAGGTCCTGGGCTCGATGCGGGGCACACCGAGGGCAGCGAATTCGATGGTCTTCAGGAGCTCGGGAACATCAATGTGTTTGGGGGTAAGACCACCGCGAAGCACGTTGTCCGAGGCCGCCATCACTTCCACGCCAAGGCCTTTGAGGTAAGCGTGGACGTTCCCGCCCGGCAAGTATACGGATTCGCCTGGCGCCAGGATGACAAGATTCAGGAGCAATGAAATCAGGACGCCGGGATCTCCGGGGAACTCGGCGTTGATGCGCAGGACCGCGGAGAGTTCCGCGACGTAGTGGCCCATTGGCGCGCCGGACGTCAGGACGGCGACCACCTGATCCGTGGCAGCGGAGACGGAATCCCCGCCGGTAATCAGGCGGGTGAATGAGGCTTTGAGTGCCGCGGCCTCATCGGCATCGGACAAGTCCGCAATGACTCCGGTGATGATGTCCGGAACGTCCACGGCGGCCAGGTCCAGGAGGTTTGCGAGGTGCTCGAAGACGCGCTTCGAGTCGGTGGCCGGACGGAAGCCGCACAGGGCTTCGAACGGCGTCAGCGCGAAGAGCATTTCGGGCTTGTGGTTGTCGTCGCGATAGTTTCGCTCGGGTGCGTCCGCAGCCAAGCCTGCGGCATTTTCCTTCGCGAAGCCTTCCCGGGCTTGCTGCAGGCCGGGGTGGACTTGCAAGGACAGTGGCTTGTCAGCTGCGAGGAGCTTCGTAAGGAAAGGCAAGCGCGGACCGAATTCGGCCAGGCTCGATCCACCGAGGAAGTGGGTGGGATCCACGTTGATGAGTGCGTCCAGGGCAACGGAGGACCCGTCCGGGCGGGTGGCCAGAGACGGCGAACCCGGATGCGCTCCGATCCACAACTCAGCCTCGGGGCCGCCCGAGGCGGGCCTTCCCAGCAGAGCGGCGATCGCCGTCGTCGATCCCCACGCATAGGGACGCAGAAGGTTCTCAAGCTGGTACACGGCAGGGGATCCTTGTCGTTTTGGGGCGGTTCGTTGGATGTGCCAGGCAACGCCCTCTTAGTGGGTGCTCCGGGCGGAGACGTTGGCCGAGGAGAAGACTTCGGCGACCTTGTCGCGGAGCCTGGCCCCTTTTTCGGTTGCGGTGTTGTTGAGCTGCCGGGCGAATTCGAGCATATCGCCGCGGAGCCGGACGGCCATCTCGTCGGTCCCGGAAGCAAGAATACGCACGGCCAGGAGGCCTGCATTGCGGGCACCGCCGATCGAGACAGTGGCTACGGGAACGCCGGCCGGCATCTGCACGATGGACAGCAAGGAATCCATGCCGTCCAAGGTCTTCAAGGGGACAGGGACACCGATGACAGGCAGCGGGGTGACTGAAGCAAGCATGCCCGGCAAATGGGCAGCTCCGCCCGCTCCGGCGATGATGACGCGGATGCCGCGTTCATGCGCACCCTGGCCGTAGCGGATCATCTCCGTAGGCATGCGATGGGCGGAGACGACGTCGGCTTCGAAAGGGATGCCGAATTCGGCCAGCGCGTCCGCTGCGGCTTCCATGACGGGCCAGTCCGAGTCGGATCCCATGACAAGGCCTACGATCGGGGCGGTGTTTTCTTCGCTCATGCGGTCTCCTCTGGGCTGGTCTCGGCCGGGATATGGCCGTCACGGATAATGTCGGCCACCACGGTGGCGCGGCGGCGGAGGGTATCCACGTCTGCCGCGGAGGCGCCGACGAGGTTCACGTGGCCGATCTTCCGTCCGACGCGCACCGACTTGCCGTAGCAGTGGACCTTTGCGGCGGGTTCGTAAGCGAGGGCCTGGGGATAGGCGCTGTAGAGGTCCTGGTTGGCGCCACCGAGGAAGTTCTTCATGACCGCCACAGCACCCAGCGCGTCGGTGGCTCCGAGCGGCAGGTTGAGTACGGCGCGCAGGTGTTGTTCAAACTGGCTGGTGACCGAGCCGTCCTGCGTCCAGTGGCCGGTGTTGTGCGGCCGCATGGCCAGTTCGTTGACTAGGAATCCGACCCCCACTCCGGGCGTTTCGAAGAGCTCTGCCGCCATGACACCGGTGACTCCGAGTTCGCTTGCGATGCGCAGCGCCGCTTCTTCGGCCGCGGCGGCGACCTCCACGTGGATGTCCTGGGCCGGCGCAATCACTTCGTCGCAGACGCCGTCCACCTGGACGGTGTGGACAACCGGCCAGGCGCGGGATTCGCCACTGGGCGTCCTCGCCACGAGCGCGGACAGTTCGCGGCTGAACTCGACCTTCTCTTCGGCCAACAGCGGACTCATGGTTTCGAACCAGTCCGCAGTGCTGCGGGCGTCCTCCGCGGAATAAATGATCCGCACACCCTTGCCGTCATAGCCGCCACGGGGGGTCTTCAAGACGATCGGCCAGCCGGTCTGCTCGCCAAAAGCGATAAGCTCCTCCACGCCGTGGACCGCAGCCCATACCGGGTTCGGAAGCCCCAAGCGATCAATCGCGGCGCGCATCACGAGTTTGTCCTGTGCGTGCACGAGGGCATCAGGTCCGGGCTGGACGTTCACGCCCGCCTCAATCAGGGCCCGAAGGTGCTCCGTGGGAACGTGTTCGTGGTCGAAGGTCATGACGTCCAAGCCTTCGGAGAACGTGAGCAGGGCGGCCAAATCCTTATAGTCGCCAACGGGAGCCGTTGCCACGGCCGGGACCGCAGAAACGTCCTCGCCTTCAGCGAGGACTCGGAGTTCAAAACCAAGGGCCGTTGCGGCTGGTGCCATCATTCGTGCGAGCTGGCCGCCGCCCACTACGCCAATTACAGGAAAATTCACAAGGTTCAGCCTACCGAACCAGTGACTGGTTCCTTGACTCTTCTGCCGGCGGGGGCCCGTGCGGTTCGAGTGAGTTCCGTCGCACGGATTTTCGGCAAGCTCCAAGGAAACCGAGCTAAAATGTAGACTTCGGCCCATCGGCCTCCTAGAAACACCCCTGGAAACAACGGCCATGGAGGGTCATGATCAACACACTTGCAGATCGCATCCGCGGACTTGCCTCGCTCTTTTGGCGCGAAGTAGCCAAGTTTGGCGCTGTCGGCGGTGTTGCGTTCGTCATAGATAACGGTCTGACCTACTATCTCATGCACGGTGTGATGTCGGACAGCGAGGCCAAGGCCCGGTTCGTCGGAGCCACCGTGGCCACCGTGTTCTCCTGGATCGCGAACCGCTTTTGGACCTTCCGTCACCGCCGTCAGGACAACGTGGTGCGCGAGTTTGTGATGTTCATCGTGATCAACGGCATTGGAATCGGCATTTCGACCGGTTTTACCGCCATCGCAAAGTACGGCATGAACATCCAGGACAAGGACATCCTTTTCTCGGCGGGTGTGGTCGGCATCCTCGTGGCCACCGTCGTGCGCTTCTTCGCTTACCGATTCCTGGTGTTCAACAAGGAACTGGACGAGGAGCCGGCCTTCTCGCATGACCACGAGCTCATCGAAGCCCACCGCAGGGCCGAGGCCCAAGCAGAGGCTGGCTCCGGTGAAGGCGGGGACGCGGTCAAGCGCCGCTGACGCGCTCGTTGTCCAACAGGTGCTGGGTGATGTCAACGTCCGGATGAACCAGGACCACTGAACCGTCGCTGTTCCATGCGCCCAGCGCGTCGGCGAGGGCTGATTCCAAGCCGTCCACTGCGCGGACCAGCAGTCGGACGCCTGCCTCATGTTCCCTGGCGAAACCGTCCAGCAGTTCACTGTGCGAATGTTCGGCTTCGGGGCGGCGCAGTGCCGGCAGTGCGGCGTCCGGCTCGGCGTGGGCCATGAACACATCGCCATGCGATCGGACTTCTGCCGCGTAATCGACGACGCCGGGCGGCAGTTCCCCGGGCCAGCGCATTGCCAGGGCTGCGAGCGGCACGGCGACGACGGCATCAAAGTCGGCGCCAGCACCGACGTCGGGGGTGTCCGTGACAAGCAGATCCGCACTGCCGCCGTCGAGCACCAATTCCATGCCGAGTTGCCAACCGGCCAGTGCCCACACCAGGGACTTCCAATGGGCCGGTAGGTCCAGGCGGAGGCTCATGCCCGGCTCGGCATCGAACTCGTCCTGGAGCAGGTTGCTGGTCTTGGCCACCCAATTGTCCAGTACCCGGCCTGAGAGCTCCACGCGTTCGGAATCAGGCCCATACCAGGTCAGTCGGGGTGACGTGGCGTGTCCGGAACGCAAGGCTGCCATCAAGTTCATCGCGGGGGTGCTCATGGCTACATCTTGCCACGGGGCGCCCCGGCAGGCTCGGGAGCATGTGAATTGCGCCACGTTCCACCATGGGGCGGAGGGGGAGATGCTTAGCTGGCTTCCGAATGATTTCCCTGAAATTCAACGAAAATACATCTTAAGTGATGTTAGACTTCCATTTTTCGCCGTGGCGCGCCGAGGGGCACAAAAAATCCCGGGCGTGGCGCGGCAGGTGTTTGTGCGGAAAGTTGATTATTATCCCGGCGCGGCTTGACGGCTTGGTAGTTACACACGTGTAATTAGGTATCGAACGCCGCTGCGGGAGTATCGGGTACATCACCGAGTACCGAATGAGCACGGCAGCAGCTGCAAACATCAGGAGGGACGCCATGGGGCAAGCGTTGCGTATCCAGGAAGATGCAGTCGTCGCGGAATTTGCGTCGGTCAAGTACCGGTCGCGGGAAGTTCCGGGGGATTGGTATGTTGACCCGGCGGATCCGCAGGCGGCGGACCGCTACATCGAAAGCACTCGGGAGTCGCTGGAAGACCGGGCGACAGGCCTTCTTGCCGCCCACGAGGCTCTTGTAGGAGACAATCCGGCAGATCCGGAGGATGATCTCGACGATCCTCCCATGGAGCTGCGCCGTCCGCTCGACAATCCGGCACAGCCGGTGTGGATCGGGCTCCCCGGCCAGCGGGACTTCGACGACGAAGGCGAACTCGGATGGCAGACGGACGCCCTATGCGCCCAGACGGACCCCGAGGCGTTCTTCCCCGAAAAGGGCGGTTCAACGCGGGATGCCAAGAAGGTCTGCGGTGCATGCAATGTACGTTCGCAGTGCCTTGAATACGCACTCGCCAACGATGAACGTTTTGGTATCTGGGGCGGGCTCTCCGAGCGTGAACGCCGCAGGCTGAGGAAGCGAGCGGTCTGATTCTCAAGGCAGTACACGTTACCGCCGTCGTCGTCTCGCACGACGGCGGTAACTATCTCCCCAGAACCCTGACGGCCCTGCTGGACCAGACGCGTCCGGTGGATGCCGCCATCGGCATTGATACGGGCTCCCGGGACAAGTCTGTAGCCCTGCTGCGACGGGCGTTCGGTGAGGCCAATGTCACCACCACAGGCGAGACGAAAACCGGCTTCGGCGCGGCAGTTCTGGCTGGCCTGGCCCGTTCGGCTCCTTTGAAGGAGCCGGGGGTCGCGGAATGGATCTGGTTGTTGCACGACGACGCCGCTCCCGCCCCGGATGCGCTCGCCGAACTGCTTCAGGCAGTCGAGCGGGCTCCCTCGGTCACCGTGGCCGGATGCAAGCAGTTGGCCTGGAATGCGGAACGTAAACTCATCGACGCCGGCCTTTCCACGAGCCGCTGGGCCGAACGGCTAACGCTCATCGAAGCCGACGAACTCGATCAAGGCCAGTACGACGGGCGCACGGACACTTTTGCGGTGAATTCCGCGGGCATGCTGATCCGGCGCGACGCTTGGGAGCAGCTGCGCGGATTTGACCCGGCGCTTCCGGGCGTGGGGGATGACATCGATTTCTGCTGGCGTAACTGGCTCGCGGGCAACAGGGTGGTGGTGGTTCCGGCTGCGCGTATCTTCCATGTGGAGCACCGCCCCCACGCGCTGGGGACACCAGCTGCCGCCCGCAAAAGCCAGATCCATTTGAGGCTCACGCACGCTTCGCCCTGGAAGGTTCCCCTTCACGCGCTCGGCGCCTTGCTCGGAAGCCTGTTCAGGCTGGTCTTGAGCATTCTTGTCAAAGAGCCGGGTTACGGGATTTCCCAGCTTGGCGCCACCCTTGCGGCCATCGGCCGCCCTCGGGCGATCTGGCGTGCCAGGCGAAATGCTGCCCGAACCCGGCGCGTGCGACGATCCATGGTCAAGGGCCTGCAGACTCCGCGGCGCGAGGTGTGGGCTCACCGCCGCTCTCTCGTCGAGGCGATTGGCGCGGAGGAATTCCAGGAGACCACGGATTCCCTGGCTCCTGAACCGAGCGGCGACGCCGGTGACGATTTCGCGGCCCTCGCAACGAATGAGCGGGGCTGGATCGGCACAGGGGCCTTGGCGGCCGCGTTTGCGGCCTTGGCGGCCTCTTTCGTGGGGCTCTTGGGGCTTTTCGGTGCAAGCGTGGTATCGGGCGGCGGCCTCCTGCCGCTGTCGGCAGCCGGTGATATCTGGCGGTCGGCCTCCAGCTGGTGGATCAGCCTGGGCGCCGGCTTGCCCGGGCACGGGGATCCCTTCGGCTACGTTCTGTGGTTTGTGTCAATGTTCGGTGGAGGCGACTCCAATACCGCCATGGTGTGGCTGTTGTTGTTGGCCATGCCACTGTCCGGCCTGGGCGCCTGGTTTGCCGCGGGCGCAATGACCAGGCTGCGCCGTTACCGCTTCATCGCGGCGCTCATCTGGGCCGGAGCTCCCGCGCTCCAAGTCGCCTTGAACCAAGGACGGGTCGGCGCCCTCGTGGCCCACATGGCGATGCCCCTCCTGGTTTTGGCTCTCTTGCGAGCCACTGGATCGGCCCTCGGCCGCGGTGCTGCAATAAGCCAGAGCCAGCCATCCGGAGCAATCGCAGCCAAGCCGGTGCCTGGCAAGCCGGGCATCAACGGGACGCCCTCGTGGACGGCTGCCGCCGCTGCCGGCCTGGCGCTGGGTGTCGTGACCGCATCTGCGCCGTCCCTGCTACTCCCTTTTGCCGTCCTTATTATATTTTGCGGTATTGCCTTGGGCCGGCGTGGACGGACCGTTTGGTGGTCGCTGCTTCCGAGCGCCGCACTGTTCGCTCCTTACGCGCTCTCTGTCTTGGAACGGCCCCGTGCCATGCTTGCAGATCCAGGACTTCCATTGGGTTTCCAGGCCGCGCCGGTGTGGCAGCAACTGCTGGGACAACCGCTGAAATTCGACCTCGACGGCGGCTTGGCCGGGTTGGCACTTTTTGGCCCCTCCAGCATCCCGTGGGCGCTGCTCTTTGCTCTGCTGCTCGGCGCGCCGGTCCTGCTTCTGTCAGTGGTGGCACTGTTTGCGCCTGGCCGGCGCTCACGCATCGCACGCTTCCTGTGGGCCGCAGCCTTCGTGTTCCTGGCCTGGGCTTGGCTCGCCGGACATGTGGCAACAGGCGCCAACGGCAACCTTCTGGTGACACCTTTCACGGGTCCGGCTGTGTCCGCTGCAGGGTTCGCGGTCCTGGGAGCCGCATTGATCGGAGCCGAAAACCTCTTTCACCTCAGGACCAACGCACAAGATGGCCGTCAGGTCCGGCGTGTGGCGATGCGTACCGTCTCTGCTGTCACATCCCTCCTCCTGATTGCAGGCCCGCTGGCCAGCATGGGCGTATGGGCCACACAGAATGCCTTGTCCAACGCAGCTACCGTATCTTCGGCCGGCGGTGCCCTCGGCACACCGCGGCTGGTCCAGCCGGCAGGGCAGGGCACGCTCCCGGCTACAGCCGTCGATCACGGCCAAGGTCCCGAACAGACGCGCACGCTGGTCATCACGGCCGACGACAACGGTGGCTACACCTCATCGCTGATGCGTGGATCCGGTACCACGATGGATTCGCTCTCGACGGTCGCCGCCGCCAGTTCCATTGCGGGATCACCCGGACAGGAACGCCTTGTAGCCGACGACGACGCCACGGCGTCCGTGCGGAACGCCGTGGCGACCATTGTTGCCGGGGCCGGCGTGGATCCCCGACCCGGCCTTGAACAACTCGGCGCCGGATACGTCGTCCTGAAGTCCGCCGATTCCGCTGCCCAGCTGACGGCCAACCGGATAGATTCCGTTCCCGGACTGGTGGCTGTGGGCAAGACGGATTCCGGATGGTTATGGCGGGTCACGCCACTGGACAAGGCTGCGGCCGCCGATGCCGGGACGGCTCACCGGGTCAGGGTCGTCGATGCCAAGGGCGCGGTGGTTGCCCTTCTGCCCTCCCTCGGAACGTCTGCCGAGGGCAACATCCCGGCAGGCGGGGATGGGCGCCTGGTGGTGCTCGCTGAGCGCGCAGATACCGGGTGGAGTGCTTGGTTGGACGGCCGCGCGCTGACTCCAACAACGTCTGGATGGGCCCAAGCATTCACCTTGCCGTCCTCGGGCGGCGCGATCGAGATCCGCTACACCACTCCCTGGGAGCCTTGGCTCAGCATTCTGCAGGCCGTAGTGATTGGATTGACGATCCTGTTGGCCATTCCCATGCCCGCCCGCAGGCCGAAGACCGGCCTGCTGAAGGAACAAAAATCCCTCCGTAAGGAGTACAGCAGTGTCTGACAACCAAGACCCCGAACCCAAGGGACGCGGGGAGTCGAGAAAGCGCGGGCAGCGCAAAGCCGGGAACCGGCAGGGCCGGAAGAGCCAAGGCATCGTGTTGGGCGTGCTCTCGGCTACGCTGCTGCTTGCGGCCGGGGCGGGCATGGTCTCTGCGGCATCCATAGTGCCCGGGCCTGCGGGAAGCAGAGCTTTGGACTTGTCCCTCGCTGATGTTCCGGCAGGCAGGGTCACCGCAGTGTGTCCGTCGCAGCCTCGTCTCCCTGAGGGAACCGACGCAGGCACGGACACCCAATTCAGCCCCGTTTCGCGTTCGGCCAAAAGCTTCCTCGATGCCGTTGTACTCAGTGACCCCAGCGGATCCGTTCCGGGAAGCAACCTCGCCTCCTTGGGTGGTGCCGCCATTGCCGACATTGCCAAGCCTCCTGCCCCCGCCGCGACTCCAGTGCCAGGGCCTCCCGTGCTCAATGCCGGCGTCGTGGCCCAGCGTCCGGCGGGCGATGTCATGGTGGTTGGTGCCGATCCCATCGGCAGCCAGCGGGCCGCCGTCGCGGGCTTGATGAGCTACACCGCCGGCGACGGGGATCTCCGCGGCCTCGCGGCGGCACCTTGCCAGCAGCCGGGCAACGATGCTTGGCTCGTGGGTGCCAGCACGGCGTTGGGCCGGACCGCGATCTTGAACATCAGCAACGCCTCGGGCACGCCGGCAACTGTCAATCTGGAGCTCTACGGTTCCCGTGGCCAGGTCCAAGCCTCGGGCAGCCGTGGCTTGTTGGTAGGGCCAGGCACCACCCGGTCCATTAATTTGGCCGGATTGGTCACGAATGAGAGCCAGCTTTCAGTGCACCTGCGCAGCAGCGGCGGGCCGGTTGCAGCAAGCATCCAGCAAAGCGTTCTCCGCGGATTGACAGCCGGTGGCGTCGAGCTCATTACCCCCGGTGTTGCCGCCGCTGATGCCCAGGTCATGACCGGAGTGGACATCCAGGATCCCGCCGCCGCGAAGTCACTCGGGGACAAAGCAGGTTTTTCCGACGCCGTTCCGGCGCTGCAGATTGTGGTCCCCGGTCCCGTCGACGCCGTGGTGGATGTGCGTTTGTTCGGACCGAACGGCCAGCGCGCTTTGCCCGGCGGCGGAGCTGTGACTGCCAAAGCGGGCGCGGTCACCCAAGTCCCTCTTACGGGGGTCCCAGCCGGCATGTACACCGTCAGCGCCACCTCGGATGCGTCCTTCGCAGCGTCCACCCGCGTGACACGGGGACTCAAGGCTGAGGATCCCGTTGACTTTGCCTGGTCTCCGGCAGCGGTCCGTTTGGGCAGCCAGCATGTGATGGCCGTGCCTCAAGGCGGCACCCGGTCCCTGAGCTTCGGTGTTCCGGCGGGGCGCGCTACCGTTAGCTACACACCGGTCACTTCGGACGGCAAGGTCCATAAAACGGAAACTGTGGAGATTGCCGGGGGGACCACCTCGGTCATTGGGATTCCGGACAAGTCCGACGGCGCCGCGGTCTCCGGCTATATCGTGTCGGCGGCAGGGGACGCGGCCTACGGCGCGCTCGTCCTCGGCCAGGCCGATCAAAACGGGGTCTCGGTGCTGGCCATCCAAGATGGCGCGGCCGGTCACGAAAAAGTACAGGTCACCCTGGGCTACTGATAACGACGGCGGTACACCGGGTCCAGCGTCTCCGGCGGCACGCCGAGCATTTCGGCGGTGTACTCGACGACGACGTCGTGCACCAGGTCTTGGAGGTCCTCGCGGCCCCCGGTGGTGTGCTCGACGACGCGCCGGTAGATGGTAATGACGGGTCCTGCGCCATAGCCTGCCGGAGTGTACGAGCCGAGCGGCGCCGCGGTGCCCTCAGCCACCAACTGCTCAAGGTTTGGCGGGATCTCGTCGACGGCGAACGAAACGCCGTCGAGCCGTTTGCCCCACATATCCTGCAGGCGTTCCGCAGAATCCAACACGAGGTCGTCGAACCGTTCCGCGCGCGTCCGGTAACCGGGGACGTTGGGAAGCATGATTTCACCACGCAACCCCCGCCCGTGGCGGTTTCTGCGGCGCTCCCTGAAGCCGCGTGCGGACGTGGCCGCGCTAGTGGTTTCCTGACTGTCCGCGGTGTCGGACAAATGGACTGTGAAGCCCGGGACGTGGTGCTGTGACTGCATATATCGACTTTAGACCCGTGATTCGGCCAACGCGACATAATGCTTGCCGAGAGGCAATGCACCGCGCCGCGGCGAAGAGCGGCTAATCTGGGATGTTGTGGGTGCAATTCGTCAGTGTTCCAGGTCCGCCTGCCGCCAATCCGCGGTGGCTACTTTGACGTACGTGTACGCCGAGTCCACGGCAGTGCTAGGTCCGTTGGCCACTTATGCCGAGCCTCACTCCTATGATCTGTGCGCGCAGCATGCGGAGTCGCTGACGGTGCCGAGGGGCTGGGAAGTCATGCGGCTCGCCATGCCGTCCTCGCCGCCGCAGCCCGGACCTGACGATCTCCTTGCTCTGGCCAACGCTGTGCGCGAAGCCGCATCGGCGCCTGCGGCGCCCGAGCACCGTACGCTCCGCACCCCCTTTGACGGGCCAAGCCCCGTGGAAGGAACCAGGCGTCACCTGCGCATCCTGCGTGATCCATCCTGACCCTTCCTGACAGCCTGGACCACCGGGAATCACGGCGGCTGACCCCATGTGTCGCCGTCCGACTCTTGTGACAAGGTTCCCAGCGCCGCCGGGTTGTACTCTGGAAGCTGCATATCAGTCCAAAGCGGCGCCCGTGATGGTGCCATCCAGGGAGCTCCAACCATGCCAAAGGTCAGTCCTGAATTGTTGTCCATCCTGCGTTGCCCGGTGACCGGGTCTCCGCTGGAGCAGGACGGCGAGGAACTTGTCTCGACGGCGGCGGCCGCCTCGGGTGAAAAGCTCCGTTACGCCATCCAGGACGGAATCCCCTTGCTCCTGCCGCCTGAACTGCGGGCCGCCGTCAACGCTCCTGACCAGCACGCCTGAGCCCTCACTGACCTCAACCATTCGGTATTTCTAAGGATTTCCATGACTTTCGACTACAAGGTTGCCGACATCTCCCTGGCTGAAGCCGGGCGGCACCAGATCCGCCTGGCCGAGCATGAAATGCCGGGCCTCATGTCGCTACGCGCCGAGTTCGGTCCGAGCCAGCCGCTCAAGGGTGCACGCATTGCCGGGTCTCTGCACATGACGGTGCAGACCGCGGTGCTTATTGAGACGCTGACGGCGCTCGGCGCAGAGGTCCGGTGGGCCTCCTGCAACATCTTCTCCACACAGGACGAGGCCGCTGCCGCCGTCGTGGTCGGCAAGGGAACTGCCGAGGATCCCCAAGGTGTTCCGGTGTTCGCCTGGAAGGGCGAGACTCTTGAGGAATACTGGTGGACGGCCGAGCAGATCCTCAGCTGGCCGGGCGCGGACGCCAACCCGGAGTTGGGCCCCAACATGATCCTCGACGACGGCGGCGACGCGACGCTGTTGGTCCACCGGGGTGTCGAGTTCGAAGCCGCAGGTGCCGTGCCAGTCGCCACGGAAGACGACCCCGAAGAGTATGCCTTTGTCCTGGATGTCCTGCGCAAGAGCCTTGCCGCGGACCCGAAGAAGTGGACGCGCATCGCCGCCGGCATTCGCGGGGTGAGCGAGGAAACCACTACAGGCGTGCATCGCCTCTACCAACTCGCCGAACAAGGCAAGCTTCTCTTCCCGGCCATTAACGTCAACGACTCGGTGACCAAGAGCAAATTCGACAACAAGTACGGCATCCGCCATTCGCTTCCGGACGGCATCAACCGGGCCACGGACGTCCTCATGGGCGGCAAAGTGGCCGTAGTCTGCGGTTACGGCGATGTCGGCAAGGGCGCCGCGGAGGCGCTCCGCGGCCAGGGTTCGCGTGTGATCGTGACGGAAATCGACCCCATTTGCGCACTGCAGGCAGCCATGGACGGCTACCAGGTGGCCAAGTTGGACTCGGTAGTGGAACAAGGCGACATCTTCATCACCACCACAGGCAACAAGGACGTCATCATGGCCTCCGATATGCTGCGGATGAAGAACAAAGCGATCGTGGGCAACATCGGCCACTTCGACAATGAGATTGACATGGCCGGACTGGCAAAGGTCCCCGGCGTCCAAAGGGTCGACATCAAGCCTCAGGTGCACGAGTGGGTGTTCGCTGCAGCCGATGGCCGCGACGAGCGGTCGATCATTGTGCTTTCCGAGGGCCGCCTCTTGAACCTGGGCAACGCGACCGGGCACCCCTCGTTCGTCATGAGCAACTCCTTCGCCAACCAGACGATCGCGCAGATCGAGCTATGGACCAAGAAGGACCAATCCGAGGCCGAGCGTGAATACTCGAACCAGGTCTACGTCCTGCCCAAGATCCTCGATGAGAAGGTTGCGCGCTTGCACTTGGATGCACTGGGCGTGGAATTGACCGAGCTCAGCAAGTCACAGGCCGAATACCTGGATCTTGATGTTGCCGGGCCGTACAAGCCGGAGCACTACCGGTACTGAGAACATCGGCTGGGAACATGCGGGAAGGCAGTTCCCAGCCAATGTCAAGCCACGCCCCTTAAGATGCGGCTGTGGGGCGTGAGTTTTTTGGGGGACGTGAGTTTTTGGAGAAATCAAACATGGGTCTTTATCCTGACGGCGAGCATGCAGACGCCACGGAAAGCGAGGGCGCGGTGCACACTATTGTCACCGCCGATGCGAAGCGAAGCAGGTTCCGGAAAGCGGCCTGGATCGTAGTGGTCTGCCTCGTTGCTGCGCTGAGCGGCACGTTCGCTGCCGTGGCCCCGCATGCGGCCAGTGCAGCGATCGAGTCCGAGGGATCATCCGGTGAGCGTAGCGAAGCGGCTGCCGTGCTGCCGGTCGTGAAGCCGGCCACCGTGGTTGCTTCGCCCGCGAGCGGGGCCAAACAAGTAAATCCCGCTGCGCCTGTCACGATCGCCGTCAAGGACGGAACGCTGGACAGGGTCTCCTTGACGAGTACCCAAGGAAAGACGGTCGACGGCGCGTTGACTCCGGACGGCCTCAGCTGGGCCGCGTCAACGCCCCTCGAGTTCAACTCCTCCTACACGTTCAACTACACGGTGACAGACGCTGCCGGCCGTGCAACGTCGAAGACCGGTTCTTTCGCGACGGTTTCCACGCAGAACGAAGCGGACGCCGCCATGTACCCGCTGGACGGCTCCAAAGTAGGCGTGGCGCAGCCGCTCCAGCTCACGTTCAGCGAACCAGTGGTCAACAAGGCCGCTGTGGAGAAGGCCATCAAGGTCACGTCCACGTCGGGCCAAGTGGGGGCCTTCCACTGGTTCAGCGACACCATGGTGCGCTACCGTCCGGAGAACTTCTGGGCAGCGAACACCACCGTGACGGTGGACCTCAAGCTTTTCGGGGTGGACTTCGGCAACGGCCAGATCGGCAACTTCAATAAGACGAACACCTTCAAGATCGGTGATAAGAAGGTGGCGGTGGCCGATGCAGTCGCCCATACGTTCACGGTCAGTGTCAACGACCAACAAGTGGGCGAGTGGCCGGACACCATGGGCGACACCAGGTTCCCTTCCGCACGCGGCTACTTGGTGCTGATGGAGAAGTACCGGGTGGAACATATGGATGCCTCCACCATTGGCCTCAAGCCAGGGGATCCGGCCTACTACGGACAGCTTGACGTCAACTACGCCACGCGCCTGACACCCAGCGGTGAGTTTATTCACCAGGCAACGGACTCCGCCTTGCCGTACATCGGCGTCACGAACCTTTCCCATGGTTGCGTTGGATTGGGACCGGACGGGGCGAAATGGGTGTTCGACAACATGACAACCGGAGACGTCGTCCAAGTCGTCAATACCCAGGGTGACTATGCCAATTTCGACGACGGATTCGGCGACTGGAACATTCCCTGGGCGCAGTACGCCAACTGATAGGCCGCCGCTGCCCGGGACGCATCAGTACCTCGGGTAGAATTGGTGGCTAGTCTTGGGGGAGGCGGTCTGCTGGGGGATGTGGAGTTGCACTATGGCGCTGCAAGGGAAACGCAGGACCGGGAAGATTCTCGGGATCATGGGGATGTGTGCCGCTATTGCTGCCGGAGGTATCGGTGTGGCCACCGCTCCTGCTTGGCTGGGCACGGTGGTGGAATCCGAATCAGGATCACCGCAGCGCTCCGGCGCAGGACTGGCGTCCGCCGTCGTCAAAGCAGTGGAACTGGGTATCACGCCCCTTGACGGGGCCCGCGAAGTGAATCCCGCCGTCGGGCCTTCCGTGAAGGCCGTGCACGGCACGCTAAAGGACGTTGAACTCGTCCCGGTCACGGGCGGCAAGGCCATCAAGGGAACCATGAGTGCTGACGGCAGCACTTGGTCCGCGCTGGATGCCTTGGCATTCAACACCGGGTACCGCTACAGGTTCACCGTTGTTGACGGCGCAGGACGGGAACTCCGGAAGACCCAAAGCTTCACCACAGTGTCCACGCCCAACGAGGCCAATGCCACCGTGTTCCCCCAACATGGGTCCACCGTCGGTTCGGGACAGCCCATCGACATCAACTTCAGCGAGCCGGTGGCGGACAAGGCCGCCATGGAAGCAACCGTGAAGATCAGTGTTTCCTCCGGCCAGGAAGTAGCCTGGCGCTGGTACTCGGACCGAAAGGTGCGCATCCGTCCGAAGGAGTTCTGGGCAGCGAACACGAGCGTCACTGTGGACATGCCGTTGTTCGGCAAGGATTTTGGCAACGGAATGATTGGAAACTCCAATGTCAAGACCACGTTCCGGACCGGTCCGCAGCGGATCGCGGTGGTGGACGACACCACCAAGACCATGAAGGTGTATTTCGACGGCGCACTCGTCAAGACCGCTCCCGTCACCCTCGGCGGCCCGGATTGGCTCTCGCCCAGCGGCTACGCCGTGATCATGGAGCAGGAGCGCCACTCCAACTTCAACGCGGGCACCATCGGGCTAAAGCCCGGCGACAAAGGCTACTACCCGCCGCTGGTCGTGGAGCATGCGAACCGGCTGACAAACTCGGGGGTCTATGTGCACCAGGCGCTCCCGTCCGCCTACGAAGCCGTCGGCTCCTACAACGTCTCCCACGGCTGCGTGGGTTTGCTCCCGGCCGACGCCGCCTGGTTCTTCAACAACATGGCGCCCGGGGATGTGGTGCAAGTCCTCAACACCGGCGCTCCGGTGGTCGAACCACTTGAAGGCTTCGGTGACTGGAACATCGCCTGGGCTGGCTACGCGAAGCGCTGAGCGCTGCCGGGACATGCTGCAGTTGTGCCCGACGGCGGGACGAACCTTGCGTCCCGTGCGCTTGGCTAACGAGTGAACGGGAGCCTGTTGAGCCGATCCCCGACAATGGCGCTGCGTTGTTCCGCGCGGCGCAGCCGTTCCAGGTCCCGGATCCGCCGCTCGCCCAGCACAGCGTGCAGATAGTCTTCCGGCGTCGTTCCGGGCGGTGGCGGCGGGGCGACGTACGCTGCCAGTTCAGTTGCCAGGGCTGCGGCCAGGCTGGAGCGCGATTCCGGGGCCATCCGGGAGGCCTGTTGGATGAATTGCGAAGCCCGACGCGCCGTACCGTCGGGCACCCTGCCGATATCCGCGCTTCCCACCCAAGCCTGCAGGTGCGGAGGAGCGTAGGGCAGGATGGTCGGTTCGGACGGAACACGCTGCCTGAGCGAGTAGGTTCCTGCGACGACGTCTCCGAGCCTTTTCGACTTGTCGTTGAACAGCGCCACGGCGATTGCTAGTCCCCCGAACGTCGCGTAGATCTCCAGGAAGCCGATCAGCCCCCGGATCACCGCATGCCGGAAGCGGATGGATCCGCCGTCGTCGCGCACGATCCTCAGCCCGGTAGCCAGCTTGCCCAGCGAACGGCCTCGGCTCAACGTTTCCACCGCCACGGGAACGACCACGAGGCACAGCACCACGCTGGACAGGGCCATGGCACGGGCGGCTGCGCCGTCCAGGTCCGGCGCCACCATGCCGAGCAGGAACAGCAAAGCGAAGAGCAACACCACATGAACCAGGACATCGAGCATGAGTCCGAGGGCCCTGGCCCCGAACGATGCCGGCCGCAGTTCAAGGACTACGGCCTCACCAGTAATGATCGAACCCACACGGCCCCCTACAACTGCCACGCCGTCGCAGGACCGGATGGCTCCCGCTGGATCGAGTCTAACTGCGGACAAGGGTGGGGAGCGGGGGGCTGCTTTCGGAAGGGCAGTACTAGGGTAGAGCCGTGGACATGGATGCCTTCTCCGTCGTTAACGGGCCAAAATGGTCAAGGCTGCACGAACTTGCGCGCAAACGGCGCCTGGACGGCGGCGATGCCGATGAGCTTTTGCGCTTGTACCAAGTGGTGTCTTCACATTTATCCCTCATCCGCTCCGTGGCCCCTGAGAGCGCACTTACCGCATCGTTGTCGGCGGCCTTGGCCCAGGCGCGCACCCGGTTTACCGGAGCCCGATCAAATTTCATGGAAGACCTTGCGCGCTTTTTCGTGGTGTCCCTGCCAGCCGCGTTCTTCCGTTTGCGCTGGCTGACAGTGTGGTGCGGTGTGTTCTTCTGCCTCGTGGCCGCGGGCTATACACTCTGGATCGCGACGTCCCCGGAGGCGTTGAGGGCGCTGGGAAGCAGCAGTGCCGTGAAGCAGTACGTCGACCAAGACTTTGTTGGCTACTACTCGGAGAACCCTGCCGCGTCCTTCGCGGGGGCTGTATGGACCAACAATGCCTGGATCGGGGCGCAGGCCGTGGCTTTAGGGGTCACGGGTTTCTGGGTACCGGCCATGCTTTTCATGAATGCACAGGGCCTGGGGGTCGCTGCGGGTGTCTTTGCGGCGACAGGGAAGATGGATGTGTTCTTCAGCTACATCCTTCCCCACGGCCTCATGGAGCTGACGGCCGTGTTCATCGCCTCCGCGGCCGGTCTCCGCATTTTCTGGGCTTTGATTTCCCCCGGGCCGCGGCGCAGGATGCAGGCCGTGGCGGACGAGGGGCGCTCACTGATCACAGTGGCGCTGGGGCTGGTATTTGTCCTGTTCGTGTCCGGACTCGTGGAGGCTTTCGTGACGCCCAGCGCGCTTCCGGTGTGGGCCAAGATCCTGATCGGTTCGTTCGTTCTCGTTGCATACTGGGTCTATGCCCTGGCGCTGGGCGGACGGGCGTTCCGCGCAGGCGCCACAGGTGACTTGGACATCAACGATGCCGGCTACCGGGAAATAGCCGCCTGACGGCACGCGGGTCAGGTCTCAATCCGGCTTCGCCGGGGTGGCTCCTCGTCTCTCCGCGAGGGCTGACTGTAGGCTCGAAGGCAGAGAAGATTGCCAGCGGCCCGTTCCTGCTCCGGCATGTGAATCCTACGGAAGTGAAATCGAAGTGACCGAGAAGAGCCCGATCCCCAAAGACCAGGACGCGGATATCCACGACGACGGTGATGAGCCGGCCTTCGACTGGATGAAACCTGCCCCCAAGTCCATGGCCGAGGACGCACAACCGGAGCGCGCTGACATTGCCGAGGACTCTTCCACGAAGCGCGTGCCCGACGCCAGGTCGACGCCGGATTCCGCCTCAGGACAGCCGGTGACAGGACAGCCGGTGACAGGACAGCCGGTGACCGGGCAGCAGCCCGAGAGCCGGGCGGACCGTAAAGCTGCCGAAGCTGCGGACGCCGGCGCAGAACCGGCGCTCTTCGCCGAGCCTTTGCCGACGTCGGCCCTTCAAGTACGGCCCGCGGAAGCCGAGGTGGAACGTCGCTACCACGAGCGCGAGCAGGCTGCCAATGCCAAGCCCGTGGCACCGCGCATCTTCCAGGTCATCCTGGCCGTCTTCTACCCGGTGGTCCTCCTGGTGCTGGCAATCCGCGCAGTGACGAGCCCGCTGTTCCTCTGGGTGGAGTACTACCGGCCTGGATTCCCCGGTGACGGTTACGGATTCAACGCCGATGACCGGATGACCTACGGTTCCTACGCCGTGGACTATCTCAGCAACTGGTCAGGGCCCCGGTACTTGGGCGATCTTGTCAACCAGAACGGCGAGAAGCTGTTCAAAGAGGGCGAAGTCTCTCACATGGCCGACGTCAAGACCGTGATGCTTTCGGCCTTTGGTGCCGGCGCCCTCATGGTCATCATTGGCATCATCGCGATGCTGTACCTGCGCAAACGCAGCAAGGGCGGAATTCGCCGTGGACTGTTCGCCGGTTCGATCGCCACACTGGTGCTCATCGTGGGACTTGGCACACTCGCGGCGATGGGCTGGCAGCAGTTCTTCACGGAGTTCCACCGGATTTTCTTCGCCAACGGCACATGGACATTCTCATTGGATGACACGTTGATCCGCTTGTTCCCCGGACAGTTCTGGATGGACGCCGGAATTGCGATCGGCGCTATGGTCTTTGTCGCGGCCTTGCTGACTCTCATCTTTACGTGGCCTACCCGCCGTCGTCGCGGACTACCTCCCAAGAACGAGGCCGTCACATTGGAAAAATAGCGGGAACCTTCCTGACCTTGTTTGACGTGGAAATTGTGCGACACGCCGGCGACGCGCCGTCGATATCGGCTTTTCAGATTCAAAAAGGGTCAGGAATGGAGCGGCAAGCTACTGACGGATTTGGCGAGGATCAGATCCAGGATGGCATCCACATACGCATGCGCCAGTCTTGGTAGCTGATGACTTCCGCCGTCCACACCGGATAGAAGAACGCTGACAAGAGCACGGCGAGAACCACCACCAGGCCCACGACGTAGAGCCCCGAGCGTCGGCGCCACGGGGGAGCGTCGCTCCTGCCCAAGGCGAGCCCTAATCCGTAGACGAGGGCCAGGACCAAGAAAGGCTCGAAGGACAGGGCATAAAAGTAGAACATGGTCCGGTCCGGGTACATGAACCACGGCAGGTACCCGGCCGCGACGCCGGCCAGGATGGCCCCAGCCCGCCAATCGCGCCGCCCCGCCCACCAGAACAACACCACGAAGAGCGCAATCGTGGCTCCCCACCAGACGACCGGGTTTCCCACCGAGAGGATCGCGGAAGTACAGCTCTGCAGATCGCAACCGGGCGTTCCTTGCTTGGGAGACTCATAGTAGAAGGACGTGGGCCGTCCCATCACCAACCAGGTCCACGGGCTCGCCGAATACGGATGCGGCGAGCTGAGGCTTTGATGGAAGTTGTAGGCCTGCAGGTGGTAGTAGGCAAGGGAGCGCAACGGCCCGGGAATCCATCCCCATGTGGCGGAGGGATTCGTATCCGCCCAATTCCGGTAGTAGGCGTCCTTGGAAAGGAACCAGCCGGTCCATGTGGACAAATACACGGCTCCAGCCACCGGGATCATGGTAAGGAATGCCGGCACGCCGTCCTTGATGATCCCGGCGCTCGGCCAACTCCGGATACCCGCAATGCGCCGCGCGCTCATGTCCCAGAAGACGGTCATCAAGCCAAAGCCGGCCACGAAGAACAATGCCGACCATTTGGTGCCGACGGCCAGGCCGAGGCAAACGCCGGCTGCCAGTCGCCACCAGCGAAATCCCAGCCACGGCCCCGAGGCGAGTTGCAACGCCGTTGGCCGGCCGTCCTTCGACGCACCCGCCAGCGCAGCGAGCCGTGCCGCCAAGCGGCGCCGGCCGTCGTCGCGATCCATCAGCAAGGCACCAAAGGCCGCGAGCAACCAAAACATCAGGAAGATGTCCAGCAGGGAAGTCCGCGACATGACCAAATGGTGACCGTCGACGGCTAGCAGCAGCCCGGCGGCCGCGCCCAGAATGTGGGAACGGAAGAGCTTCAGCGCAATCAGGGCAATGAGGAAGATGGAAAGGGTGCCGGTCAGGGCCGCGGAAAATCGCCAACCGAAGGAATTGTCCGAACCGAAAAGCCACATCCCGAAGGCGATCATCCATTTTCCGACCGGTGGATGTACCACGTACTCGGGGGAGTCGAGGAGGACGTTGGGGTTACCCGCGTTGAAAGCGTCGTTGGCCTTGTCCGGCCAGCTCCGTTCGTAGCCGCTGACCAGGAGGGAGTATGCGTCCTTGACGTAGTAGGTCTCATCGAACACGAGGCTGTGCGGGGCATCGAGGCGGACAAAACGCAGGATCCCGCCGATCACGGCTGTGATGGTGGGGATCAGCCAGAACCACAGCCGCAACGACGGCGGATAATCGCGCCAGCTCTGGATGCTACCAATGAGCCGCGTCCGCAGGGCCGGGGCCGTGAAAGCCTCGCGGGGCCGTATCAGCCAGGTTTGCGGGGTGGGGCGCACGGAGGTATCGGTCACTCAGCCCATGCTACCTTTTGCCTCCGTCGCTCACTGAAAGCCGCAGCCGGGGCATTAGGCTGGTTGGGTGACTGAACAGCTGAGCTCTCCGGATGAAACCACCGTTCCTGACTCGGCGGAGTCCCTCGAGGCGCAGGCGCTTCCTACGCTTGCTGACGGCGTGGGCCGGATCGTTCTGGCTGCCACTCCCATCGGGAACGTGGGGGATGCCTCCAGCAGGCTCGTTGAATTGCTGCAGACGGCCGACATCGTCGCTGCCGAGGACACCCGGCGCCTGCATCGTCTGGTCCAGTCCCTCGGCATCACCGTGTCCGGTCGGGTCATCAGCTATCACGAGCACAACGAGGCCGCCAAGACCGAGGAACTGCTGGATTACGTCAGGGCCGGCAAGACCATCATCATGGTGAGCGACGCCGGCATGCCCGCGGTATCCGACCCCGGCTTCCGCCTCGTGGAGGGAGCCGTGGCGGCAGGGCTCTTCGTCACTGCCTTTCCGGGACCGTCGGCGGTGCTGACTGCCCTGGCGCTCTCGGGGCTGCCGACGGACCGTTTCTGCTTCGAGGGATTCCTGCCGCGCAAAGCGGGCGAACGCAGCTCGCGGCTTGCGGATCTTGGGAGCGAACGCCGGACGATGGTGTTCTTCGAGGCACCGCATCGTCTTGAGCCCATGCTCCGTGCTTTGCACGAGCGCTTCGGGGCGGACCGGCGCATCGCCGTATGCCGCGAATTGACCAAGACTTACGAGGAGGTCATCCGGGGAACCGTCCGGGAACTCCTCGAATGGGCAGAAAACAACGAGGTTCGCGGTGAGATCGCCGTGGTGGTGGCCGGCGCGCCCGACCAGGAGCCGGGCAAACCTGAGGACCATGTTGCCGCCGTCAATGAACTCGTCGGCAAGGGCGTCAGGCTCAAGGAAGCGGTGGCCGCCGTCGCGGAGGACGCACGCATCAGCAAGCGCGAGCTGTACTCTGCCGTGCTCGCGGCGCGCTAGGGCCGTGCTCGCGGCGCGCTAGGGCTGTGCTGGCGGCGCTAGCAGGCGCTCCAACCCCGGGCTGTGCAACTGCACAATCTGTTGTTCCCACGGCAGTGCGCGAAGGCGTAGACACTGCTTCGCGGCGGGCAGTACGGTGGCAGTAATTCCACAAAATCAAGTGTTGGTGCATCTCTACAAGCTGCGCTGACTGACGAAGGAGTCACTGTGACTGTTACCGCCGATCGCGAAAGCGAACTTCTCGCATCCGTTCCCACCGGGTTGCTCATCAACGGCCAGTGGCTGCCTGCGGCATCCGGCAAGACGTTCGACGTCGAGGATCCTGCCACGGGCAAGGTGCTCACCAGCATCTCTGACGCCGGCCCGGAGGACGGCGCCGCCGCACTGGACGCTGCCGCTGCAGCCCAGGCTTCCTGGGCCCGGACCGCTCCCCGTGAGCGTGGCGAAATCCTGCGCCGGGCATTCGAGCTGGTCACGGCACGTGCTGAGGACTTCGCGCTTCTCATGACCCTGGAAATGGGCAAGCCCTTGGCCGAAGCCCGCGGCGAAGTAGCCTACGGTGCCGAATTCCTCCGCTGGTTCTCCGAAGAAGCCGTCCGCGTCAGCGGCCGCTACTCTGCAGCCCCGGACGGCAAGAACCGCATCCTGGTCCAGAAGAAGCCGGTTGGGCCCTGCCTCTTGATTACCCCGTGGAACTTCCCGCTGGCCATGGCCACCCGCAAGATTGCTCCCGCGGTCGCCGCCGGCTGCACCATGGTGCTCAAGCCCGCCAACCTCACCCCCCTGACCAGCCTGCTTTTCGCCCAGGTCATGCAGGAAGCCGGCCTTCCTGCCGGCGTCCTTAATGTCATCCAGACTTCCACAGCGGGCGCAGTTACCGGGCCCCTCATCAAGGACGACCGCCTGCGGAAGATTTCCTTCACCGGTTCCACCGCCGTCGGGCAGTCCCTGATGCGCGAAGCCGCGGATAAGGTCCTGCGCAGCTCCATGGAGCTTGGCGGTAACGCGCCGTTCGTCGTCTTCGAAGACGCCGACCTGGACAAGGCCGTCGAAGGCGCCGTCGCAGCCAAGATGCGCAACATGGGCGAGGCCTGCACAGCTGCGAACCGCTTCATTGTGCATGATTCCATCGCCGATACCTTCGCCGAGAAGTTCGCCGCCAAGATCTCCGCGCTCAACCCCGCGCGGGGCACCGAGCCGGACTCCACCGTGGGCCCCCTGATCGATGGCAAGGCACGCAACGGCGTGCATGCCCTCGTGGCCGACGCCGTTGCCAACGGCGCAGTTGCCGTCACCGGCGGTGCCCCGGTGGATGGTCCGGGCTACTTCTACCAGCCCACGGTGCTCAAGAACGTGTCCGCGGACGCCAGGATCCTGAAGGAAGAAATCTTCGGCCCGGTGGCCCCGATCATCACCTTCAAGAGCGAAGACGAGGCCATTAACCTCGCCAACAACACCGAATACGGCCTCGTTGCCTATGTCTACACGCGGGACCTGAACCGCGGACTGCGGGTCAGCGAAAGGATCGAAACGGGCATGTTGGGCCTCAACGCCGGCGTCATTTCCAACGCCGCGGCACCCTTCGGCGGCGTCAAGCAGTCCGGCCTGGGCCGTGAAGGCGGTTTCGAAGGCATCGAGGAATACCTCACCACCCAGTACGTCGGCATCGCCGATCCGTACGCAGACTAATCCCAACTGACTGGCAGTAGTTGTCGTAATAAGCGCTCAAAACGACATCAACTGCCAGTCAGTTGGGGGTCAACGCCGGCGGAAGAGCTGGGACCACCTGGACATCAGGGATGGCGGGAGCCACTCCGCGCGGAAAGCCGCGAACCAAGAAGCATTGCGACGCAACGTGGTGCGGACAGCAGCGATCCGGACAGCCGCGGTCCGGTTCCCTTGCTCTGCGCTATTCCTTTCTGCGCTGTTCCTTGCGGGACCGTCCGGGGGACCGTAACGCTGCCGTTCGAAATCGCCGGTGAGTGATGCAACCGCGTGTTGCCCGACGTCGTCGGAGGCTCCGAGCGCAACTGAGTTGCGCAATCGTTCGGCAAAACGCCTCGGAGTTTCGCTAGGGTCGGGCGGTACACCGTAATCGGTGGCGAGGTCCTGGAGCTCGGCCCATGCCAAGGCCGCACTGTCGCGGGACGGTGCCGGTCTGAGGCGCCGCCCCCGGATACCCGAGCGGAGCATCCTCGGTGAAGCCGCCAACACCGCGAGAAGCAACGCACCGGCGACGACGTACAGGACGGTCCAGGAGCCGGTGGCCGCACCCGATCCAACGCCCGGCCCGGCAAGCTGCGGTACGGCAGGAACGCTTGGCGCGGGAGTCGCGGCACCAGGGGTCAGGTTCTCCTCATGCAGCTTGGTGCTCGGGCCGCCCGCGGCAACAGGATCCGAAGCGTAGCTCGGGACCACTCCGCGTGAAGGCGTCGGTTCAAAGGCAACCCAGCCGACACCTTCGAAATACAGCTCGGGCCAGGCGTGGGCGTCCCGAGCATCCACTGCGAACTCCGGAAGCGGTTCCTGGCCGGCCACGGCGACGGTCGCCCCGGTGGCGTGGCCCGGCGCATAGCCCACGGCGATGCGGCTCGGGATCCCCTCCAGCCTCGCCATAACGGCCATGGCAGAGGCGAAGTGGACGCAATAGCCGCTCTTTTGCTGCAGGAAATCAGCCAGGACGGACATGCCATTGCCGTCATAACCGCCTTGGACCGGAGCCTGCAGCGAGTAGCTGAACTGGGACGAGCGCAAATAGTCCTGTATCGCCATCGCCTTGGCATAGTTGCCATTGGCGCCGGCCGTGACCGTGTTGGCGGTGTTCTTTACGATGTCCGGAACATTGCTTGGCAACTGGATGAAATCCTGCGAAATGGACGTGGGCCTGGCGTTGGCCTGGGCCAACGCCGCTGATGTCAGAGCCGGCAGAGCCGAATATACCGTGTATTGCTGGTTCCTCGTGGTGCTGTCTTCGCCGCGGATGCTCAGTGTTGCCGGATCCCAGGACCACCGTCCGCTCAGCCCGTTGACGGCTGTTGGAGCATAGGGGACCGGCAGGTACGGACTGATGACCTGTCCGGTGTCGACCACCGTCAATTGGCGCACCAGCTCGGAGGGGAGCGGGTAGTCCGGCGCCATGCGGCCCGGTCCGATCCGCCGGGAGGCTTCGCGATCGTCCGGTGCCCAGGTATCGCCGTCGAACTTGTCGATGGTGACTGAACGCAGGTACACAGGAGCGGTGGAGCTCGTGGCATAGGTGATGCGGCCGTCGCCGGTGGGATTCCGCAGGCTGTTGCCGAGCGTGATCATGGGGTTCAAACCGTTGGACACCCCCCAAGGGTTCAGCCGCGAGCCCACTGGAAACGTTCCCCGCTCGAATCCCGGAATCGCCAACGGCAACAGCAACCCGAGAACAAGAGCCGCCGCACCGATCACCACGGATCGTTTAGGCTGCCCCGTGCCGCGGGCGTTGTCGGACTGCAAGCGGGCATCCGGCGCGAACCACTGGCTGCAACCAAGGATCACGATGAAACCGATCGCCGCGGCAAGGAATCCAAGCAGCCCCGCGCCCTGTGGCTTGATGGTCGCCGGGAAAGCGAGGATGGCCAGCAGGCCCACACCACTCGTCGCAGGCATGCCCAGCGGAACCGCCAAAGCATCCATAAGGACAACCACGAGGCCCAGGCTCGCGCAAGCGACAAACACGATTCCGGCGTTCGGCGCGACGGGGGCGGTTTCCGAAACGACGGTGTCACCGGCACGTCGGAGGAATTGTCCCAGCGTGTCAAAGGTTGCTCCGGACGGTACGAATCCCGCCAGGCTCTGCTGCCGGAAGAAGGTGAAATCGAGGATAAACACCAAAGCGACGAGGCCGCCCAAAGCCGTGAGCAGCGACGGCACCCGCAAGGTGCGCAGGACGGCCAAGACCAACGCGACGATACACACCGTGGTGATCGCAGGAACCAACCACACCCAGCCCCTGAAGACCCCGTTGAGCGCAAGCGATGCTCCGAGCACGGCCATGGCAATGGCCGCCGCCATCGCCCACGGGTAAGCCCCTGGCTTTAGGCTCTGCGTTCCTGACGTCCGTCCTGGGCCACCGGACGAATGATCGCCAAGGTTTGCCGGCTCCGGGTGCGGGCTTCGTCCCGGAGGGCCGTGTCTGGAGGTAGTTGTCATCGCGGCACCGCCGCGCCACGCCGGACATCCATCGCGGCTGCAGCCGCTGCGAGGATCTCCCCTTGATCGAAACCGGACCACGCGGCGGGAAGGTCCGTTCTGGAACTTACGGCGACGGCGCGCCAACCGCCCAGCTTCAAGGCTTCGATGATCGGCTGGACATGGTGGGGGTGGTCGGTGACCACCAGGGCGAAAGCGTTCGCGCCGTAGCCGGCCGCAGGCGCCAGCGCACGGGCCTCGGAGGGCGTCATGTTGCCCAGCAGTGCGAGGACGGGCCCGCGGAGACGATGTGCCGCGAGCTTGTCCATCAGGTGGTCGTCGAAGGGCGCCTCGGCACCATCGACGACGGCGGCTTCTTTGCGGCCACGCTCGCCATGGACATGCCGCGGGCCGCTGAGCTGAATGGCGGCGAGGCTTTCGGCAATGGATTGCATCCCGCCCAGACCACTGTATTCCTCCGCTTCCGGAGAGGGTGCGGAACGGGATCCGCGAAACGCGGGATACCCCGCAGCGTCGAGGAAACGCAGCGAATAATTGCGATCGGCAAGGTGGGCGCTGATCGACATGGCCGCCGTCACGACCCACTCGAAGTTTTCGCTGCTGACCAGTTCAAAGGAGTCCTCGTGGGCCGGACCGAATACGGCTCCAGAGCCCGACACGAAAGCGGAATAGCGCTGGTCCATGATGATGGTCGCCTCCGGTGTGGTGACGGATTCCTCCTGCCGCACCATGAGCTCCCCGTGCCGCGCTGTCGCGGCCCAATGGACGCGCCGCATGGGATCGCCGTGCCGGTATTCGCGGGTCATCACGTCGTCGTCGCTGGGATTGGCGCGGATCCGGGTGGCAGTCACGCCGTCGTTTCCGCGTGCGCCGGCGAGGCCCGTGGCGGGGAGTTCGACGGCGGCGGGCGTCACGGTGAGGAGGTCGCCGTCGTCGATCGCGTGCCGGTGCAACGACAAGCCGAAGGGATCGCAGAACTCGGCCGTGACCGGACCGATCCTGAATTGGCCGCGCTTGCCTGAGCGCAAATGGTATTCATACCGGCTGGTGCCGCCCGAAGCGGCGAGTGCGGGAAAACGAAAGGCCGGAGGCTCGCCGAAACGCGGCGGCAATTGCTCCTCCATGATCACCGGGCCGGTGGATGCGCCGGTCCTCGCAACCGCAAGCCGCACCGTTGCGGTGGAAGCCGCCTCCACCGAAGCCGGGTGGAATTCCCTGAATACTTGAAAGCGCGGCTTGAGGATACGAATCCCGGCAAGGGATACCAGCGGCAGGACCAACAGCAGGATCCCAAGTGCCAGCAGATCACGTCTCCCCATGATCTGGGCGAGCAACAGGGCGCCGACTCCGCTGGCCAGCAAGCCCCAACCGCGGGTGGTGAACACGTGTTTCGGAAGTAGATCCATCAGTGCCATGCGTGCCCCCGAATTCGTTCTGTTAGCTGCCGCGGCGTTCCGCGCCGGCGTCTTGGCTCACCGGGAGGGAGGCCAGGATGGCTCGGATGATGCTCTGTGGAGTGTCACCGGAACTGGCGGCCTTCCGGTCAAGGATGATGCGGTGCGCCAAGACCGATTCGGCGACGGAAATGACGTCGTCGGGAAGGACGAAATCCCTGCCGTCAAGAGCCGCCGTCGCTTTGGCCGCGCGCAGCAGCTGCAGCAGCGAGCGGGGGCTGGCTCCGAGTCGTAGGCGCGCGCTGTCCCGGGTGGCCCGGCCCAGGGCAACCGTGTATTCCTTCACGGCTTGGGAGACGAAGACCTGCTGCACCGTGGCGATCATCGCGGCGACATCCGCGGACGTGACCACGGGGGCGGCTTTGGCGAGGGGTGAGACCGCCTGATGCGTCTCGAGCATCTCGATCTCGGAAAGCTTGTCCGGGTAGCCCATGGAGATTCGGGCCATGAAACGGTCCCGCTGGGCCTCCGGCAGCGGATAGGTGCCTTCCATCTCGATGGGGTTCTGCGTCGCAACCACCATGAACGGCTCGGCCAGCTGGTACGAATGGCCATCCACCGTCACTTGGTGCTCTTCCATGCATTCGAGCAGGGCGGACTGGGTCTTCGCCGAGGCGCGGTTGATTTCGTCGCCGATCACGATGTTGGCGAAGACCGCGCCCCTCCGGAACTCGAATTGCCGAGACGACTGGTTGTAGATGGAGACGCCCGTGACATCCGAAGGCAGGAGGTCCGGTGTGAACTGGATGCGGCTGACCTTGCAATCGATGGTGCGGGCGAGGGCTTTGGCGAGCAGCGTCTTACCGACCCCGGGGACGTCCTCGACGAGCAGGTGGCCTTGGGCGAGGAGCACTGTGAGGGCAAGCGTGGCGGCTTCGGCTTTGCCATCGATGACTTTGTTGATGGCCACCAGGATCTTCTCACTGGCGGTGTGGAATTGCCCGGTATCCATGACCGCCAGCTTGTGGCCGTTGAAGGATTCTCGTTCGGATGGCAAGGCAACAACGGCCTCGTCCCGCAACAATGGCTCATCAACGGCACCGTGTCGCTTTGAATCCATGGACAACCCCTCAGCCATGACAGCTCCGCAGCCGGGGCCGCGGTGCCCTGGCCGGGATTTACCGCCTTTTGTACCAGACTACCCAGCCCGGGCCTGCTGCAGACAGAGGGACGTTCCGGAGGAACGGATCAGTAACGGATCAGGAAGGGCTCAGGAACGGATCAGGAAGCGCACGGGCGGAAAAGATAGGGTGGAAACATGTGCACTTCCCTCCCGCCGGCCTCATACCGGGCGGCAGTTTCCCATGATGCGCCCGCGAACGGCGATTCACGCAAGGAATACCCGCCTGCTCCCGAGCCGCTACCGGTCCCGGTGATGGACAACCACACCCATCTCGATTTCCGGCACGGCCTGCTGGAAGTCGCGGTCTCCGATGCTTTGGACGAGGCCGAAGCGGTGGGTGTCCAAGGTGCGGTGCAAGTGGGGTGCGACCTTGAGTCCTCGAGGTTCACGGTCCAGGCCCTCGAGGCGGACAGGCGGCTCCTCGGTGCGGTCGCGATCCACCCCAACGATGCTCCCGTCTATGCAGGCCGCGGAGAGCTGGAATCGGCGCTCGCGGAGATCGAGGACCTCGCGGCCCATCCGAGGGTCCGCGCAATCGGGGAAACCGGGCTGGATTTCTTCCGCACCCACGGCGACGGCCTGGTGCACCAGCGGCATTCGTTCCGTCGCCACATCGATATCGCGAAGAGGCTCGACCTGACCCTCCAGATCCACGACCGTGACGCGCATGACGACGTGGTCCAGGTTCTCCGCGAGGAAGGCGCTCCGGAGCGGGTGGTGTTCCACTGCTTCTCGGGCGATGAAGAACTGGCACGGATCTGCAACACGAACGGCTGGTACATGTCCTTTGCGGGCACCATGACCTTCAAGAACGCGGCAAATCTGAGGGATGCCCTGACCATCGCAGATCCCGAACTGGTGCTCGTCGAAACCGATTCGCCTTTCCTGACGCCGCACCCCTACCGGGGCCGTCCCAACGCGAGCTATATGGTGCCCTACACCGTTCGTTCCATGGCTGAAGTGACCGGAACCGAGCTCTCCACGCTGTGCTCGCAACTGGCCGCAAACACCGTGGCAACGTACGGTTCGTGGGATTGAACGGACGTCCCGATACATACTCGGTATGTAAAAATCTTGGTCACTATATAACGCTTCGGTTACAGTGGGTAACCAGTAGCCGGGGTCGGGGAAGGCCTTCGGACAACTTACTCCGTTCGCAATTGGTGTTTCAGTTGAATTGAGTGTGGCGGCGCACAACTCCGCTGCAGTCCTTTTGCATGGCTTCGGCCGGCATCCCAGGACCGCGGCAGGAGAGCCCTGTGCGCTTTTCCCCGTGCCCGGATGGTCCAAAAGTTACGGGCAAACATGGTTAAGTTCTTCACCACGGGCGGTAAGTTCAGTTTCGTCAAGGTAGGTGCGCAGTTGCTGGTGCTCTCGGCACTGGTACTGGGAGTGGTTGCTTTTACGGGCAACAACAAGTCAGTCACCCTCAACGTCGACGGCAAAGTGAGTTCCGTCCAGACCTTCGGCAGTACCGTTGACCAAGTGGTCAAGGCAGCCAAGGTTGATCTGAAGGCTGAAGACCGGGTTTCCCCGGCCTTGGACGCCTCGGTGCAGAACGGTTCCATCATCAACGTCAACCTGGCCAAAGCCGTTACCGTCAGCCTTGACGGTGCCCAGCGGACGGTCAACACCACGGCGCCCAACGTCGAGGGACTCGTCTCCGAGCTCGGCGTCGCGAGCGCATCGGCTGTTTCCCAGCCCAAAGACACCCAGCTCGCCGTTTCCGGATCCTTCGTCTCGATCATGACCCCCAAGACGATTAGCCTGATCGTGGACGGTCAGAGCTCCTCCAAGACTACGACGGCGGCCGACGTCGGCACCGTCCTCAGCGATGCCGGCGTCGCGCTCGGCCCGAACGATCGCGTTTCCCAGCCGAACTCGGCTCCCGTGGTCCCGAACATGGTGATCAAGGTTTCCCGGGTGGACACGAGCAAGACCGCCACGGAAACGGAAAACGTTCCTTTCGACACCGTCACCACGGAAGACTCCACCCAGTTCAGTGACCAGAAGACCGTGACCCAGGAGGGTGTCCTCGGGCTGCTCAGCAAGACGTTCAAGCTCGTCCTGGTGGATGGTCGCGAAGCGACCCGGACTCTGGTCTCCTCCGATGTCACCGTCAAGCCGGTCCCCGCGAAAGTGACTGTCGGAACCAAGGAACGCCCCAAGCCGACCCCTGCCGCGGCTGTTGCATCCGGCGCTTCCGGTCCTACTGGCGCGCCGAACGAAGCAATGTGGGACAAGGTAGCCCAGTGTGAGTCCGGTGGGAACTGGGCCATCAACACCGGTAACGGTTACTACGGTGGCCTGCAGTTCGACGTCCAGACCTGGATCGGTTCCGGCGGTGGCGCCTACGCTCCGAACGCCGCGGCCGCCAGCAAGGCCCAGCAGATCGACATCGCGAACCGCGTCTACGCGCAGCGCGGCCTCTCGCCGTGGGGCTGCGGCTGGGCAGCGTCCAGCTAAAGCATCGATGAAATTGGCCGGGTCCGGAATGTTCGGGCCCGGCCTTTTCGCGTCACGCAGCTGACAGGCGGGCGCTCCCGCCGGTCGGGCAGACGATACGATACCTAGGTGACTGAACCGAATTCCGAACACGCCGCCGTCGCGCCCCTCCTGGGAGCTGCCGACATCCGACGGCTCGCCGAGGAAATCGGTGTCCGCCCCACCAAGACCCTGGGCCAGAACTTCGTCATTGACGGCAACACGATCCGCAGGATCGTTGCGGCAGCCGGTATTGATCCCGGGGAAACCGTGCTGGAGGTCGGGCCAGGGCTGGGTTCGTTGACGCTCGGCCTCCTTGACGCCGCCAAGACAGTCGTCGCCGTCGAAATCGATCCTGTATTGGCCGGCAAATTGCCCGAAACAGTGCGCACGTGGCGCCCGGAGGCGGCGGATGATTTCCACCTCGTCGTTTCCGACGCCATGAAGGTCACCGAACTTCCCGTGCCGCCGACCGCCCTCGTGGCCAACCTGCCGTACAACGTGGCGGTTCCCGTGGTCCTGCACCTGCTCCAACATTTCCCGAGCCTGCAACACGGGCTCGTCATGGTCCAGGACGAGGTGGCCGACCGGCTGGCCGCAGGTCCCGGTTCCAAGATCTACGGCGTCCCTTCGGTCAAGGCCGCTTGGTATGGCCACATGCGCAAGGCCGGAGTCATCGGCATGAATGTCTTCTGGCCAGCGCCAAAGATCCATTCCGGGCTCGTCTCCTTCACCCGCGGCACACCGCCCGCGACGCACGCCAGCCGTGAACAAGTCTTCGCGGTCATTGATGCCGCGTTTGCACAGCGCCGCAAGACGCTTCGCGCGGCCCTGGCATCGTGGGCAGGGAGCGCGGCAGAGGCCGAACGATACATCGTGGCCGCAGGCGTTGACCCGACCGCGCGTGGAGAGGTTCTCGATATCAACGCGTTCGTGCGCATCGCCGAGGCACGCCACCCCCTGGACGCATGAATCCGGCAATCAGCGGCGCGAATCGCGGCCGCTTCGTCGCCAGGACGGTGCGTGTCCGGGCTCCCGGCAAGGTGAACGTTTCCCTCAACGTCGGCCCCTTGCGGCCCGACGGCTACCACTCCGTCGCCAGCGTGTACCTTGCGGTGTCATTGTACGAGGAAGTAGCCGCCACGAGCACCGAGGAGCCCGGGATCACGGTCAGCATCGGTCCCGCAAGCACGTTGGACCTCGACGGGGTGGACATCCCCCTGGACGAGCGGAACCTGGCCTACAAGGCCGCCGCCATCATGCGGGATGTCTCGGAGGACTCCACGGGCGTGCATTTGGAAATCACCAAGCGCGTCCCGGTCGCCGGGGGCATGGGCGGCGGGTCCGCCGACGCCGCGGCGACCCTCCTGGCCTGTGATGCCCTCTGGAACAGCGGCTTGTCACGCGAAGAACTGGCCCACCTTGCAGCCGAGTTGGGCGCGGACGTACCGTTCTCGCTCCTCGGAGGGACCGCCGTCGGGCTTGGCATCGGCGACGAACTGTCCCCGGCTCTCGCGAAAGCGCAGATGGACTGGGTCCTGGTCTGCGCCGACTACGGACTCTCCACGCCCGAGGTCTTCCACACGCTGGACAGGCTCCGTGACGCCGAGGGACTCGTCATCCCCGAGCCGCTGGAGGTCGATGCCAAGATCCTTCAGTCGCTGCGCAAAGGCGATCCCGATGCCCTGAGTAAAGTCCTCATCAACGACCTCCAGCGAGCCTCGATCGAGCTGGCCCCGGAATTGCGTGACACTATCGGACGTGGGGAGTCCAGCGGTGCCCTTGCCGGGATCGTTTCCGGTTCCGGCCCCACCGTGGCTTTGCTCGCGCCCAACCCCCGCGCGGCGGAGGAGCTGGCCGAGGAGCTTCGCCATCTGGGGCACAACGCCCTTGCCGTACACGGCCCTGTTCCCGGTGCCCGGATCATCTCCGATACCCTCCTATGACAGCTCGCAGTACCGATTCAACCAATAGCGATCTTCCCAACGATTCACACCAGAAAGTAGTACCTAGTGGCCCACCTGCTCGGCGGTGAAAACCTCACCGTTTCGTTCGCAACCCGCACCATCCTCGACGGCGTCACCCTTGGTTTGGAGGACGGCGACAGGATCGGCATGGTCGGGCGCAACGGTGACGGCAAGTCCACGCTGATGCGCTTGCTGGCTTTGCGTTCGACGCCGGATTCCGGCCGTGTGACCAAACGCGGCGACGTGAACGTCGGCTACCTCGACCAGTCCGACGTGCTCGACGGCGACCTCACAGTGGGTGCCGCGATTGTCGGCGACCAGGCCGACCACGAATGGGCCGCCAACCCCAAGATCCGCGAAATCATGGGAGGGCTCGTTGCCGACGTCGACTGGCACGCCAACGTGCATGCGCTCTCGGGCGGGCAGAAGCGTCGGGTGGCCCTGGCCAAGCTGCTCATCGAAGACCATGACGTCATCATGCTTGACGAGCCCACCAACCACCTCGACGTGGAAGGCGTCGCCTGGCTCTCCCGGCACTTGAAGACACGCTGGCGGCCAAACCAGGGTGCGTTCCTTGTGGTGACCCACGATCGATGGTTCCTGGACGAAGTCTGCAACCGGACCTGGGAAGTACATGATGCGATGGTGGACCCGTTCGACGGCGGCTACGCGGCCTACGTGTTGGCCCGCGCCGAGCGTGACCGAAGCGCATCCGTCGTCGAAAGCAAGCGGCAACAGCTCGTCAAGAAAGAGCTGGCGTGGCTCCGCCGGGGCGCCCCGGCGCGCACATCCAAGCCCAAGTTCCGCATCGAAGCCGCCAACGAACTGATCGCCGATGTTCCCGATCCGCGCGACTCGGTGGCCCTGAGTAAGATGGCCACGGCCCGGCTCGGCAAGGATGTGCTGGACCTTGAAGGCGTCTCCCTGGATTTCCTGGGCGACGGTGCAGGCAGGAAGCTCTTCGACGACATCACCCTGCGCCTGGCGCCGGGGCAGCGGCTCGGACTGGTGGGGGTCAACGGCGCCGGAAAGTCCACGCTGCTGCGGCTCCTTAACGGCGAGATCGCGCCGAGTTCCGGCAAGGTCAAGCGCGGCAAGACTGTTGTCACTGCCGTGCTCAGTCAGGACGTCAAGGAGCTCGACGACGTCTCGGACCTTCGCGTAATCGAGGTCATCGAGCGCGAGAAGCGTTCGTTCAGCGTGGGCGGCAAGGAATTCACGGCCGGTCAGCTTGTGGAGCAGCTCGGGTTCACGAAGGAAAAGCAGTGGACGCCGGTCACCGACCTTTCCGGTGGGGAGCGGCGCCGCTTGCAACTGCTGCGCCTGTTGGTGGGCGAACCCAACGTCCTGATGCTCGACGAACCTACCAACGACCTCGATACCGACACTCTTGCCGCCGTCGAAGACGTCCTGGACGGCTGGCCAGGCACCCTGATTGTGGTCAGCCACGACCGCTACCTCCTGGAACGCGTGACGGATTCCCAGATGGCGCTTCTGGGCGACGGCAAGCTGCGAGGGCTCCCGGGTGGCGTTGACCAGTACCTGGAATTGCGGGAAGCGGCGCTTGCGAGCGGTGCAGTGTTCGGCGGGACGTCGAGCGGGAGCAGCAGCCCGACGGCGGCAAGCGGCTCCGGCGCCGTCATTTCCGGGCCGAGTGAGGCAGAGAAACGCGAGGCCCGCAAGGACCTGAACAGGATCGACCGCCAGCTGGGCAAGATCGCGCAGCAAGAAGAGAAACTCCACGTCCAGATGGCCGCCAAGTCGCAATCGGGTGATTTCGATGCCCTCGGCGAACTGAACACCAAGCTGCAGGAACTCCTTGAGGAAAAAGAAGGCCTTGAACTCGAATGGCTCGAAGCGGCAGAGATTCTGGGGGAGTAGGCGGGCAAATGTTCCGGCGACACAGATCGAGGAAATCGATGCGCGGATTCCGGTGTCGACAGGGATTTTCCGTGTCGACGGGATGCTTAGCCCTCGCTCCGGAGCTCCGGATCCTTCTGCAGGCCCGTCAGGCCGTTCCACGCTAGGTTGACCAGGTGGGCGGCCACCACGCGTTTGTCGGGTTCACGGTGGTCCAGCCACCATTGGCCGGTCATGGCCACCATGCCTACCAGCATTTGGGCGTACATGGCTCCGTCCGCAGCGCTGAAGCCGCGCCGGGAGAATTCGTCGGCAAGCAGCCCTTCCACCCGGTCCGCCACGTGGGAGAGCAAGGTGGAGAAGGCGCCTTCGGGTCGGGAAGGCGGGGCGTCCCGCATGAGGATACGGAAACCGTCGCTCCGCTCTTCGATGTAACCGAGCAACGCAAGGGCCGCCTGTTCAACGAGGACGCGAGGTTTGGCTTCAGCGGCCAGGGACGCGTTGATGGCCTCCAGCAGGATCCGGAATTCGAGCTCCACGACCTGGGTGTAGAGGCCTTCCTTCGATCCGAAGTGTTCGTAAATTACCGGCTTGGACACTCCGGCGGCGGCCGCGATTTCGTCAATAGTGGTGGCGTCCAGGCCTCGGGCGGCGAAGAGGCCCCGGCCTATTTCGATAAGTTGGGAGCGGCGCTGGGAGCCTGTCATCCGGGCACGGACAACCTGGCCCGCGGGTGGGTGGTTAATCACCCGGGAACCCATCGAACGCCGCGGAAGTCCTGTGCTGTTGCTCACGCATCTATCATGCCTTACCCCAAGCCTGAAACGGCTTCGGAGGACTTGTCAGTACGGCAATAACTGCGGCAATAAGTGCGGCTGAAACGACTCGGCGGTCCGCCAAGTCGCGAACACCGCGGCGGTCATGGCAAACTAGTTTCTTGTGTGTGCGACCCGGTCACTCGGGAGCCCCGCGGGCCACGGTCCGCTTGGTCCTCGTCCACACGGTCCGCTCTGGTGTAATGGCAGCACCCCGGCCTTTGGAGCCGTGGAGTATAGGTTCGAATCCTATGGGCGGAACTTGTCGGTGATCTGCCGGCACTGCCTCTGACGGCACTGTCTCTCCCGAAGCTGTCCACCGGCTGCTGGGGAAGACCATCAATCGGCCAGAGTAGGATAGAGCAGATGCCGCAGCCGGGTTCGCCCGGACGTTACCGAGCAAGGAGAGCGAGTTCGTGAGCCCCGATACTACTGGCCCCGCCGCAGTGATCGTCCTAGCCGCCGGAGCCGGTACGCGCATGAAGTCGCGGACTCCCAAAATTCTCCACGAAATCGGTGGACGCTCGATGGTGGCGCATGCCCTCCTCGCTGCGCGGTCCATCGATCCCCAGCAGCTTGCCTTGGTGGTTCGCCACGAGCGGGACCTCGTCGCCGCGCACATCGAACTGATCGATCCCGAGGCCGTCATCGTGGACCAGGACGATGTTCCCGGAACAGGGCGCGCCGTGGAGGTCGCCCTTGATGCCTTGGACGCCAAGGCCGAGCTCAGCGGCACAGTGGTTGTCACGTACGGCGATGTGCCCTTGCTTACCGGCTCCCTGCTCTCCGAACTCGTCGCCGCGCACGAATCCGAAGGCAACGCCGTGACGGTCTTGACCGCGATCCTCGATGATGCCAATGGCTACGGCCGCATCCTTCGTGCCGAAGACGGCACCGTGCTGGGCATCCGCGAACACAAAGACGCGAGCGACGCCGAGCGTTCCATCCGCGAGGTTAACTCAGGTATCTACGCTTTTGACGCGGGAGTACTCCGTTCCCAGCTGCGCAAAGTGACTACAGAGAACATCCAGCGCGAAAAGTACCTGACCGACGTGCTCGCCTTGGCGCGCGACGCCGGAGGCCGGGTTTCCGCCGTCATCACCGAGGACCGCTGGCAAGTGGAAGGCGCTAACGACCGGATCCAGCTCGCCGCGCTCGGCGCCGAGCACAATCGCCGCATCGTTGAAGCCTGGATGCGTGCCGGCGTTACGGTCGTCGACCCGGCTACCACCTGGATCGATTCCACAGTCACCCTGGACGAAGACGTCCGCCTCCTGCCCAACACGCAGCTTCACGGCGCCACTACCGTGGCCCGGGACGCCGTCGTCGGCCCTGACACGACCCTCACCGATGTATCGGTGGGCGAAGGCGCGAAGGTGACCCGGACGCACGGCTCAGGGTCCATCATCGGGGCGGGGGCCAGCGTGGGTCCGTTCACTTACCTGCGCCCGGGCACGGTCCTGGGGGATACCGGAAAGATCGGGGCCTTCTACGAAACCAAGAACGTGACGATCGGCCGTGGCTCCAAGTTGTCCCACCTCGGCTACGCCGGCGACGCCGAGATCGGCGAGGACACCAACATCGGCTGCGGCAACATCACGGCCAACTACGACGGCGAGAAGAAGCACCGCACGGTGATCGGCTCCGGGGTGCGGACCGGCTCCAACACCGTCTTTGTTGCCCCCGTGACGGTGGGCGACGGCGCGTACAGCGGTGCCGGCGCCATCATCCGCAGGGACGTTCCCGCCGGAGCCCTGACCCTGAGTGTCGCCCCCCAGCGCAATTCCGAAGGCTGGGTCGTTGCCAACCGCCAGGGCAGCAACTCTGCCCAGCTGGCGCAGGCTGCGCAAGCCGCGCAACGCTCTGCCACCCCCGATTCCCCAAGTATTCCGGCAACCACAGAACAGGGCACACAGGCATGAGCGAAATCACCGCACACGGCGAGAAGAAACTAGTTCTCGCCGCCGGACGGGCGCACCCCGAGCTGGCGCAGGAAATCGCCAAGGAACTGGAAACAGAACTCCTGCCTATTGACGCCTACGACTTCGCCAACGGGGAAATTTACGTTCGCTCGGCGGAGAGCGTCCGGGGCACCGACGCGTTCGTCATCCAGGCGCACCCGGCCCCGCTGAATAACTGGCTCATGGAGCAGTTGATCATGATCGACTCCCTGAAGCGGGCCTCGGCAAAGCGGATCACGGTTGTTTCGCCGTTCTACCCCTATGCCCGGCAGGACAAGAAGGGCCGCGGCCGCGAGCCGATCTCCGCCCGACTGGTGGCAGACCTCTACAAGACAGCCGGCGCGGACCGCATCATGTCCGTGGACCTGCACACTTCCCAGATCCAGGGGTTCTTTGACGGACCGGTGGACCACCTCATGGCCATTCCGCTGCTTGCTGACTACATTCGGACCCGGGTTGAAGCCGACAATATCACCGTTGTTTCGCCGGATACCGGCCGCGTCCGCGTGGCGGAGCAATGGGCCGAGCGCCTGGGCGGCGCGCCTTTGGCCTTCGTTCACAAGAGCCGCGACCTCACGGTGCCGAACCAAGCTGTCTCGAAGACCGTCGTCGGGCAGATCGAAGGCCGCACGTGCGTCCTGATCGATGACATGATCGACACCGGTGGAACGATCTCCGGCGCCGTCCAGGTCCTCAAGAATGCCGGTGCCAAGGACGTCATTATCGCGTGCACCCATGCGGTGTTCTCCGAACCGGCGGCGCAGCGCTTGGCCGATTCGGGTGCCCGCGAGGTTGTTGTCACCAATACGCTGCCGATTCCGGCCGACAAGCGCTTCCCGCAGCTTACGGTGCTGTCGATCGCACCGTTGATTGCGCGCGCCATCCGCGAAGTGTTCGACGACGGTTCCGTCACGAGCCTCTTCGACGGCAACGCCTAGTCTCCACGCAAACCCCGGGTCCGCACCCAACTGCCAGTCAGTTGGGCCGGGGTGGGGCAGTTTTCCCTTTGACGGGACGTGGCTGCTAAACTCTTGGGGATACCTTGGCGAGGGAGAGCACATCCGGGCTAATACCGGATTGCGGGTCTCCGTTATCGACTGGGTCTGAATCTCCTTCAACGAAGGCGGACTGAACCGGCTGCTCCAGCGGTCGGCGCTCCGTCGGGCGTGGAAGGTCACCACAGACCTCCGCCCTTGCTGATCGACTTGCCTGCATCCTGCCGGCGCCACAGTAATCAAGGAGTACACATGTCTGAACAGAAGCTCGTAGCGGAACTGCGCACCGAATTCGGCAAGGGTTTCGCCCGCCGGGCCCGTGCAGCCGGCCAGATCCCGGCCGTCATCTACGGTCACGGTGCAGAGCCGATCCACATCAACCTCCCGGGCCGCGCCACCACCCTGGCGGTCCGTGTTTCCAACGCCCTGTTGGCCCTTGACGTCAACGGCGAAGAACACCTGGCCCTGGTGAAGGACATCCAGCGCGACCCGATCAAGCAGATCATCGAGCACATCGACCTCCTGACCGTCCGCACAGGCGAGAAGGTTACCGTTGACGTGGCCGTCCACGTGATCGGCGAAGCTGCCATTGGCGCAGTCGCCAACCAGGAAGCCACCACGGTTTCCCTCGAAGCCGAGGCCACGCACCTGCCGACCTTCGTCGAAATCAGCATCGAAGGCCGCAAGGCCGGCGAGCACGTCCACGCCTCGGACATCGTCCTGCCGAGCGGCTCCGAGCTGCTGAGCGATCCCGAGACGCTCATCATCCATATCTCGGAGGCCACCTCGGAAGCCGAGGCAGAGGCAGCTCCTGCTGAGTAGTCTTCTGTCTAGTAGTCATTCCGACTACTAGCGGCACCAGCCTGCAAGTGGCCGGGTCCCTGAGGGGTCCCGGCCACTTCTTTTTCCTTCCACCCCCTTGATTCCCTAGGATGACTCCATGACTGACACTTGGCTGATCGCAGGCCTTGGCAATCCCGGCGCTGAATACAGCCACAATCGCCACAACGTCGGCCAAATGGTGCTGGACGAACTTGCCTCGCGCGTGGGTGGAAGCTTCAAAGCCCACAAAGCCCGGGCCCAGGTTGTCGAGGGAAGGCTCGGGATCGGCGGCCCGCGTGTGGTTCTCGCGAAGCCGATAAGCTACATGAATGTTTCCGGAGGCCCCGTTTCCGGCTTGGCCAAGTTCTTTGATATCTCCCCGGATCACGTGATTGCAGTCCATGACGAAATTGACATCCCATTCAACACCATTAGATTGAAGATCGGCGGAGGGGAAGGCGGGCACAACGGCCTGCGGGATATCTCCAAGGCTTTGGCAACCAAGGACTACTTGCGCGTCCGCGTGGGCGTTGGCAGGCCACCGGGGAGAATGGATACCGCGGATTACGTCCTCAGGGATTTTGGACCCGCCGAAAAGAAAGAGCTGCCCTTTCTCTTGGATGAAGCGGCGGATGCCGTTGAACTATTGGTGACTGAGGGTTTGCTTGCCGCCCAGCAGAAGTTCCACCCGGTCAAGGCCTAGCCTCGCGGATGAGAAAGATGCCGGTCCGGGCTGAGCTGCCGCGCCGGGATTCATGCTCTGAACCGGTGGTTCGAACGTACTCATTCGAGTCATTAACAAGTAGCCTGATGGTGGGCTGGCTGACTAATTGATTCGGGGAGATCCCTATGATACTTTGCAAATCACTGCCGGGGCTGAAGAGGAAATTACCCAACAAACGACCCGCTGAACGTCACGTCCGCCAGAGCTACGAAGGTAGCGTGATTTAATATTGCGAGCAACGCCGGAATCTGAATTGGGACGACCCGCATCGGAGCGGCAAGCCCTCGGTGCAGCGGAGCGACGAAAATGGTCTTCGCTGGTGAGGCAGGATCTTCAGAATGCGGTTGTTAGCGCCCTCGGTGAGCCATCTTTGTACGGAGTGGTGGTGGTTGGCGCGCCGGGCGTCGGGAAGGCGACGTTTGCCCGTTCGGTAGAGGCCCGTCTCGCTCCCGCGACGCATGTGCTGCATCTCCACGGCTCCACGGACATCAACACTCCGTTCGGGGCGCTGGCACATCTGCTCGCCAGACTGCCCGTAGACGCCGCAGATTCCCCGGCCACGATCATCCACGGCATATCCCACTTGATAACTTCGGACGCCGCAGGACGCAACGTGCTGTTGGTGCTCTCGGAACTTCCTGCTTTGGACAGCATGAGCACCGCACTTCTCGTGCATTTGTTAATTAGTGGCACAGCTAAAATTCTCGTGACTGTCCGCCAAGCGACGGACATGCCGGAAGACTTGGTCAGACTGCTGAAAGACGGTTTGTTGGACGAGGTCCTGCTTCAGGCCTTTTCCCGGGCCGAAGTGGCCAAATTGCTCACCGCGGTCCTCGGAAAGCGAGTGACCGCGACGGCTGCCAGCGCCTTGCATGCATCCAGTGGTGGAAATCCGTTGGTGCTCCAAGCCATCGTCACGGAGCAGCTTCGCTCAGGCAACTTGCATCTGGCCGGGCAGGTTTGGGCCATGAAAGGCGAGATCCGCCTGTCATCCGCGGACGTTCTGACCGACCTTGTCCGTTCACGCCTCGCGCGGGAGAGCCCTGCAGTCCAGGAAGCGCTGGAACTGCTTGCGCTGATTCGAACGGCCCCGCTCGCGGTGCTCCTGGACGTCCTCGATCCCGAAGTGGTCGCGGAGATGGAGTGGGCCGGTTACTTGCGCATCGAAGCGACGGACGCCCGGCGGGTGGCGCTCCGGGACGAATACATGGGCGAGGTCATACGGGGCTGGATGGACCTCCCGCGAAGGAACGAACTACGCCAGCTTGCGGCCGGCGTGATTGGCAGTATTTCCCGTGACCTCGACGCCGAGGCCCTCTTGGGTTTTGCCTCCTCGACGTTGAATGTCCGCGAAACGCTTGAACCCGGAGTCGCATTGGCCGCGGCGGCGGCCGCGAACCGCCAATTCGATCCGTGGTTCGCTTTGGAATGCGCTCGGCAGATCGGACGGACGGACAAGGAATGGGTCGCGGCTGCACAGCAGCGCTGCGTGTCCCACGTCATTCTTGCCGAGCACGAGGCTGCGGTCGCAGCTTTGGAGGATGTGACGCCCGAGCAACTTCGACGGCTGTCCGCGTATGAGTATGCGGACTATGTCCAGGAACTCTGCAGTGCGCTGTTGTGGGTCCCCGGCGGCCACGTTCGGATACCTGGCCTCGTCGCCCAGGGCCACGAGGAGCTTGACCGTCGGTCACAAGAAGCTGGTTCCGATGCTGCCGAACTTACCCGCGCCAGCGGAATGCTCAGGCTGGCCAGCTTCGAGCTTCACGTTCATCAGGGCGAGTATTCCGAGGTTGCAGAGGCCTTGGAGAAAGAGTACCGGGACGGCAGCGACCTCCAACAAAAGCTGAGTTGCGGGAGCCTCTTGACCATGGCTTGGGCAGTACTTGGCAGGGAAATGGAGGCAATCGAGCTGGCGCGCGAGCTGAGGCACAAAATGCAGCGCGCAAAAGCTCAGCCGCGGTTGCACAATTGGTTGTCCGAAGGCCTGTTTGCGGCCCTGCTGTGCAGTGGACAGTGGGAAGAACTAGCCCGGATGCTTACGGCGACCCTCGATCAGCAGCCGAAGAATATCCACTACCTGGGCGGTGCTGCCGAGCTTGCGCTCGGCGTTGCCTACACATATGCGGGGCGGGCCTCCGTGGCGATTGACACGCTTTTGGGAGCCCAGGCGCAACTGGAGATCAGGCGGAATTACTACGGGCCTTCCCTGGCCTACTCCGCACTGGCGTTCGCTTATGCGCAGGCCGGGGACGTGAAGGAAGCGCGGACATTCCTGGATTTGGCCGAAAAAGCGCAGGGCGAGACAGCGTGGTTCCCTGCGTGGATGGCTGAGTTCTGCGTCAAAATGGCACGCCGCTGGTTGAAGGACCCCGGGGCGAAGCAGAGCCTCATCGAGTCGGCAAACCGGGACCTGGCCAAGGGCCGGACAACAACGGCATCCATCAGCCTTTTCGGAGCCACCGTCCACGGTACCGAGGATGAATTATTGCTCTTGGAGGAGGTTTCCTCGCGTCGCCAAGGGAAGATGGCGGCCGTAAACCGGATGGTGGCGGAGGGCACTCGCAAGAAGGACCCGAAGACCCTGCTGCTTGCCGCCTCGGTGGCCCAGGAACTGAAATTGGATGCGGTGGAGTCGCGCTGTGCGGTCCTGGCCCTTGACACAGCACGGGAGGCCGGCGACTCGGCTTCCGCCAGGTTGGCCCAGCAACGGCTGGACCGCTTAGTCGGTACCGTACCTGTACTGCCCCTGACACCGCACACTTTTGGACCAGAATTGACCGAAAGGGAGCGGCAGGTTGCAAAGATGGCCAGTCAGGGGTTGAGTAACAAAGAGGTAGCTAACCAGTTGCAGGTTTCGGTCCGCACGGTTGAGGGCCACCTGTACCAGATCTTCACGAAAATGGGAATCTCATCGAGGAGCGAGCTTGAAGGAACCGCGCAGGCATGACAACGCTGCGGCGGTGCATGGTCCTGTCGGAGGAAACACTACAAGACCGCCTGAACCATGGCTGGACTATGGGCATTTGCTCCTTGGAATCACTGCCGCAATCCGCGCGGACGACTGTTCGGCCGTCTTCATCGTGGGGGATTCCGGACTTGGCGCGTCATCCCTACTAGCCCAGCTGGGCAGCGTCTTTCGCGAAGACCTTGCGATTGTTCCGATTCACGGAAGTCCATCCCTGACCTCGGTCCCCTATGGAGTTCTGGCCCCCTACCTTGCCCACCTTTCGGTTTCCGACATTTCCTCGCGCGTCGCCGTGCTGCGGGCTCTCTGGGATTATCTTGAAGGCGTCCGTATCGGTACCGGTCCAGCATTGCTGCTGGTCGACGATGCGCATTACCTGGACGATGCCACCTGTGCGATGCTTACCGAGCTTGTCCAGGCAGAATGGGCGAAAATCGTCGCCGCATGCGTCCCGCGACCAGGAGTTCCCGAGCCCCTCTTGCGATTGTGGCACGAGGGAACTGCCGAGTGGTTTGATTTGGAGCCCCTGACAGCTGAGCAAGCCCACGAATTGTGCGAGGCATTGCTGGGCGGCATCGTCCTGAACGGCACGAGCCATGGATTCTGGATAGAGGCTGGCGGCAACACCCTGCTCCTGAAGACCCTGGTGCGCGAAGCCGAGAGTTCCGGGACCCTTGTCCAGAGACATGGCGTGTGGCTCAAGACAGCCGCGACGCCGGTCCACACCGTGAAGCTGGAAGCCGTGGTCAAACTCCAGCTGATGCGCATTTCGGCCGCAGGCCGGGACGCCTTGAACTTGATTGCCTTGGCTGAGCCGGTCGATGAATCGTTGATCAACGCCGTCGTCGGAGAAACCGCCGTCCAGGAGTTGTTGGAACAGCATTTGATTCAGCCCGCTGGACAAGGAATGGCAACCCTCCGGCTCGTAAATCCGGTGTACGGAGAGGTGCTTCGAAGCATCGTCCCTGCCGCGCAGAGTCTCCAGCTGCACAGGCAACTGATTTCCCGGATGGATGTCTTGGAGGACAATCCCGATTCCCTTCTGCGGATGGTCACCTGGTCACTTGACTGCGGTTCGGACGTGCCGGACCGTCTCTTGATCCGGGCGGCGGTCCTCGCCGCCAAACTACAGCAGAGCGAGACGGCATTGCGTATGGCTGCCGCAGTGCAGGAGACGCAGTGGCAAGCGATTGCCCAAGCGGTCATGGCCCGGTCCTATTTCAATCTTGGCCGCCGCGACGAAGCAGCGGCGGTCCTGGCCCAGGCAACATTGGGCGGAGACACCGGACCTTCCCAGATCGTATCGGGCAGCCTGCTTCACGCGGTCACCCGTGCCGCCGTCGGACAATCCGCCGCCCTCATCCTTACGGATGCCGGGGTCCTCCGCGAATGGGGCGAGCAGCTGCCGGGCCTCCACGGCCAGCAGACACCGGCGGCGAAAGCTGCGGTGCCCATCGCAGTGACCCTGATGGAGCTGGTTGCTGGTTCCTTGGAAGGAGACTATGAGCGGATGGGGGCCGGACTGGAGCGCGTCCTCCTGCAGATCGGCTCCGTGGAAGGACCTTCGTCGGTGCTCTTCAAAGCCTTGGCGCTGTCCCTGGAGTCAGAGAGGTTGTGCGCCCTGGGCGCCGCGATCCAGGGAAGGCTACTGGCCATTGAAGCTGCCGCTTTGGCCCAGCCTCCAGAGAACGACGTCTTCTTCCTCCCCGAATTCATCGCAGCACGCCATGTCATGTGCGCTCTTGCTGCCGGCGACTGGGGCGAAGCCCAAGAGTTCCTCGATCGCTACTACGAATCCTCGGGTGTAGCCATGGCCTCCTTCGGTGGGGCTGCTTACCTACTGCTCGGGTACGTTGCCATCAGGCAGGGAAAAACCGGAGACGCCTTGCCGCTGCTGACTGCGGGCCTCGAAGCCTTGAGAGACAGCGATCCGCAAAACCTCTTCGGGCTGTGTGCGGCCATGGCCTTCTATGCCGCAGCCGGTACCGGGTTACCGGAAGCTGATCGTTTCAGGGCGGACTTCAAGGCCCGGGGGCAGCATGGCATGCATCTCCTCGAGGCCCAGGCCAGCAACTTCTTCGAAGCCGCACTTGAACTCCTCAAAGGCGACGGCTCCGGCGTCGAAGCATTGCACCTCAACGCTGACGAAGCAGCCAAGGAAGATGCCACCTTCCTTGAACTTCATGCGCTGGAGCTTGCGCTTGGCCTGGGAGACACCAGCAGGCTGGACCGGTTTTGTGAGACTGCGGCTGCAACCGAGGGAAACTGGGCGCAAGCCCTCGCGGAATATGGGCGCGCACTCAAATTCGGGGGTGCTGACCGCTACTTCTCCGCCGGGGAGAAGCTTCACGCTGCTTCTGTCTACCATCTGGCCGCGAAGGCCTACGGATTGGCGCTGGGAGCCTCGGATCGCAGCCGCACCAAAGAGCTCACGGCGGCTGCGCGCGCGGGCCTGGCGCGCTGCAACGAAGAGCTGGGCCACGGAGGCGAGGAATCGCAGCACGAATCTGTGCTCCCTAAGCTGACCAAGCGGGAATGGGACATTGTCAATCTGGCGGTCAGGGGCCTCAGCGACCGGCAGATTGCGGACACACTGCTCATCTCGGTCCGCACTGTGGAGGGGCATCTATACAGGTGCTACTCGAAACTGGGAATCACCGGCAGGGACGCACTTGCCGGTGCCGCGGCCGCTGCGCGGGGCCCATCGGAGCCCGGGTAGGCCACAAGATAACTAATAGTGAACTCTCGATTCGACGAGCGCTACTGTCGACGTCGAGTACCCGTCCCACGCAGCAGGGGTACTTACACCCGCATACGAGTATCGGGCAGGATGAAAGTCGAGTACTCACTACTGGTGTAGGGCTGACGGCGAGCTGGTTAATTGGGGGGTGTCACCACTCGATCACTGGGGGTCTCGCTCATGTTGACAACAGGCAGTGCATCTACGGTCCATGCCATTCGGTCCGGGGGAGCGCCCCGGTACCAGGCATTCCACGCGGCCCCGGCCTCTTCGCCTGACGGAGCCGAAGGAAAGTCGATAATTTCGACGGCGTGGCCGCCGATTGGGCACAGGGCCGCCGTTGAAGACATCCCGCTCGCGCTGGCAACCGCCAGGGGAGGCGTGCTGGTGACGGGACCGTCGGGGAGTGGCAAGAGCTACCTGACCACGCGCGCGGTGAACGAACTACGCAGCCACTCGTTCGTCGTCGTGATCCGCGGCAGCGCAGCGCTGGCGAAATCACCGTATGGCGCCCTGAATATCCTTTTGAGCGATCTGGACGCCGGGTACTTGGCCCATCCGGTCCTGGTGTTGTCGGCGCTGACCAATCTGCTCCGTGAGCGCGCCGAGGGAAAGCCGGTGTACCTGGTCGTAGAAAATGCTACCGAGCTTGACGAACTGGCGGCCATGACGGTGGCACAACTCGCGAGGAACGGCACTGCCCAGCTTATCCTGACCTGCACGGACCCGCAGCGGCTCTGTGGCGAGATCACACGGCTCTGTGGCGACGGATTCCTGCACCGCATAGACCTCAAGCAACTGACTTTTCAAGAGTCCCACGCTTGGCTCGAGTCCGGGTTGGGCGCAAAAGTCTCGCCATCCGGCGCCCATGCCCTGTGGACGGCCAGCGGGGGTAACCCGCACTACCTCAAGATGCTAGCGGCGGAACTGGCTGAATCCGGGGCGCTCCTGAAGAGCGACGGGGTCTGGGTCCTGACGTCACGAAGCGACGTGCACGGCCGGGCAATCACCGATCTCATCACTACACGGCTTGGCCGGTTGGGCAGCGGTGAACGCAAGGTGTTGGAGGTCCTCTCCCTTGCCAAGGCAGCCCCCTTGGAATCCCTGCTGGCGCTCGCATCAGCGGATGATGTGGACTCCCTTGAGAAGAGGGGCATCCTCGTCGTCGATGATTCGCTGCCCAGGATGGCCCGGTTGCAAAGCCAGCTTGTGGGCGACGTGGTCCGGGCGAACGTTCCCCCTGGCCGAAGCAACGAACTTCGGGGCGAGCTCCTTGAGGCGATGGATCCGTCCCTTGGCCAACCCTCGGTGGTGCTGTCCATGGCCGCGTGGGCGTTGGACTGCGGAGCCAAGCTGGGCACGGACGAAGTGATTGAAGCTGCCGCGATGGCCAACCGGCAACTTGATGCGCGCCTGGCCCTGCGCCTTGTCCGGTCCATCCCCAGCCATTCCACGATGCCCGGGGCGGTAGCCGAGGAAGCCCGTGGTTTGATGACGCTGGGGGACTTGGCCGGAGCCCAGGAAGTCTTGACGTTTTCCGCGGATCAATCCGGTGATGAAGCCACCCTCTCGGAATGGGTCCGGCTCAAGTTGGCCGAGTGCTCAATCCTTTTGGCCCGAGCCGAAACCACGGCTCAGGCTTGCGAGACGCTGGCACGAATCCGCGGGCGGCTGGAAGACGAAACCGCCTCGGCCGGTGAAGGACGGGACGTCTCCGAGCTATGGGAGGACCTCGTCCTGGCCGAATCGCAGGCGGCCAGCTATTCCGGTTCCTATGCCGAGATGGCAGCAAAACTGGAAGAGGTACTTCAGGATTTTGAGTCGCACGGGGTGGAATTCCGGCTTCTTGCCGGAAGCTGGCTGTGCGAGGCATGGGCCCTGACCGGACGGGAATCCGAGGCAGCGGACATGGCGGAACAGCTGATTGCCGCTTGCCATGATCCAGCTGTTTCGGTCGCCGCGGCCCGACGCGCTTCATCGCGTCTGAGATTCGCCTTCGTGCTTGCCGGGCGGTGGGACCATGCCGCGGAAATGGTCCAGCCCGGCGAAGACCTCCTGGGTTCCCCGGTCGAGGCACTCCCGACGGCGATCGATCTTCCTAAAGCAATCTTCCGTTGCCTCCAAGGACGGGGCCAAGATGGCATGGAAGCACTCCTTCCGGTGATAAGCCAGCTGCGGGTACAGGACAACGAAGGCATGCTGGATGTCGCCTGTACAGCAGCGGCCTACGCCTCGGCCCTGCAAGGAGAGCAAGATCAGGCCTTGAGCTACCTGGAGGAAGCGTCCACCCAGCTGCGTCGGCCAACATGGCGGAAAGAGCGGACGAAGAAGTACTTCGTCGCGCTGGCCCGGGAGCGACTCGAGGGTCCGGAGGCCGCCGTCGAGGCACTCCTCAGACTGGCCGACGTCGACAGGGACGAAGGTGCCCCCGGCCACGAGATATTCTGCCTCAGTTCGGCGGTCCGGCTCGGGGCGGTGGCGGCCGCTCCGCGGCTGCTGGACTCGGCACTCCATTGCCAGGGCCGATTCGCCGAATTGTGTGCCGCGTACGCTCGGGCGACGATAGCGGGCAGCGCAGAGCGTCTTCTTGAAGCAGCACAATTGGCAGAAGACATGCAGAACGACAGGTTCGCCTTCGATATCGCCGAGACCGTGTTGCACGTGGATCAGTTCCAGTTGGACAAGACGGCACTCAGGAGGGCCCGGCACCTCGCAGAAACGTGCCGACAGCGTTTGCGCACACCTCAAAGCGGCAACAACGAGGGGATCAAGCTGACCGCGCGTGAGCTGGAGATTGCCAGGTTGGCGGCGAAGCGGGAAAGCAACAAGGGCATCGCCGAGAAGCTCCACGTCTCGGTACGCACGGTGGAAGGGCACCTCTACCAGATCTTCGGCAAACTGAAGATCGTGGAACGCTCCGAACTGAGCTTCGCGCTTGGCAGCGTAGAAGGCGGTGCGCAATGACCGAGGTGGTTTCGACCGAGCCGCTGGTCGGACGGTTCGGCGTCATGGCCGCCGTCGTGGACTGCCTCCTCGATGTCAACGGCCCCGGGGTCCTGCTTTTCGGCGACGCCGGAATCGGAAAGACGGCACTGATTAACGAAGTGGTCCGCGAACTCGGGCAACGCGTGCGCCCTTTCAGGGTCTTTGCCGGACCCACCCTGTCCTCTGTTCCCTTTGCGGCTTTGGCACCGCTCCTGACCGGATTGACGCCGGGCCAGATCAGTGAACCATTGTCAGTCCTCAGGACGGTCGTAGCGGCCTTGAATCCGGCGGGCCAGCCGCATCCGGCGCCCGCAGTCCTGATCGTGGAAGACGCACACCACCTCGATGACAGCAGTGTGGCTGTCCTGGCACAGTTGGCGGCTGCGGAAGCCGCCAAGGTCGTGTTCTTGTGCCGCCCGTACCCTGCGCCGCCAGCAGAAGTTTTCTCGATGTGGTCCGAAGGGCTCGTGGATCGATTCGACCTGCAGCCACTCAACGAACAGGAAGTCAACCAATTGTGCGCCCAGACCTTGGACGCACCTGTCGTACAAAGCTCCAGCGCTGTTCTCTGCAAGTATTCCGGGGGAAACCCCATGTTCCTCCTGGAACTCATCGGGCATGCCAAGTCGCTCGGCCAGTTGGTCTGCCGCAACGACTCATGGATGCTTTCGGGAGAACTTCGGGGAACCAGCGTCCGGCTAATGGACCTTGTGCGGAACCAGATCCTCTTGCTCGGAGCCGAACAGCGGGAGACCTTGGAGACCGTGGCCTTGGCCGAGCCCGTCCCGCTGAGCGTAGTGCAGCAGGCCGGCAGCTCCAACGCCGTCGACGAGCTGCAGGAGCTGCATTTCATTGACATCGCGTCCGACCCTGCCCGGCATGTCCGGCTCGCCCAGCCGCTGGTGGGGGAAGTGATCCGTCAATTGGTCCCCACTGCCCACAGCATGACGATCCGACGGCGCATCGTGGAGCTCATGGAGGCCAAGCCACAGACCATGGACGGCCTCCTGAGGTTCGTCTCCTGGGGATTGGAATCGGGCACTGAGGTCCCGGACTCCGACATCCTGGAAGCAGCCCAGCTGGCCAACCGGCTGTTCATCCCGAGCTACGTGGAGAGGGTGGTCGGCGCGATCAAGGATCCTGCCCTGAGACTTGCCGCCCAAGTGGAGGTAGCGCGGGCCAAGTGGTACCGCGGCGATATCCGGGGATCAGTGTCATCGCTTGCGGGAGTGGTGGATCGGACGCGTGATCCCCGGACTATCCGGCAGGCTTCGATGTTGGCGGCCCAACTCGCCGGCCGCCAAGGCCTCGGGCCGAACGCCGTCAAACAAGCCGCCTACGAATGGGAAGCGGCCCTCGCCAGGCTTGCCGAGTCTTCCCCCGGGATCGACCCCGCCGAGCTGGAACGCGGAAAGCTGGGAAGCAGGCTCCTTTCGCTCCAAGGCCTGCAAACCGAAGGCCACTACGTCGAAACGGAACGTGAACTCCGCCAGATTTGGAAAGAAACGGACGACGACGAGTCCCGACTCGTGGCGGCCACCTTGCTTTCCGAGGCGATGGCGGTCACTGGTCGGCCGGTATCTGCCCTCCAGATTCTGATGGGGATCCAGGAGATGGTCGCTTCGAGCGGCGATTGGAGTCTCCAATACGCGGGCTTTGTGATGCGCACTTACATCCTTGCCCTGCAACAAGCAGGCGAGTTTGCCGTTCTTGAGACATTCCTGAGGAATCATGTCTCACAGGCGCCGAACTCTCTCATCTATTCGGGCGGGATGCTCCATCTGGCGGCAGGGATGGTGGACTTGCGCAGAGGCGATCTGGGCGTGGCGCTTCCACGGCTTCGCCAGGCGGTCAGCATGCTGCGTGTCTCGGATATGGGAAACGAGCTGCCCGACGCCGTAGCTGCCGCCGCGTACGCTGCGTCGATCCTGAAACGCCGGGACACTGCCATGACGTACTCAAACGAGTACGACGCATTGATCCGGGAAGGTGTGCATCCGTCCCTTCTGGCCCAAGGCCATGCGGCAGTTGCCAGGGCAGATCAGAGCGGATCGCAGACAGCGATCGCGAGACTCATGTCGCTTGCGGATTCGGCGGCGGCGAACGGTGCGATCAGTGCGGAGATCGACATCCTCATGTTGGTGCTGAGACTGGGAGATACGAGTGTGGCGCGCCGGCTGATAGCGGTAGCCGAAGGCAGCGAAGGCCGCACCGCCGAGTTTGCCCTGAGCGTCGGACTGGCCTTGGTGCACAAGGACGCGGATCGCCTGATCGAGCTCAGTGATTCGGCCGCGAGGGATGGCTTAGAGCTTGCTGCGGCTGATTGTGCCAGCCACGCCCTCCGGATCTTGGAAAGCAGGGGGGACAAGGCGCGCCAGCTTGAGGGACAGCGGCTTCTCAAACGGCGCACCGCCGCCCTCGACAAGGCGAGCCCGGTTGTTGACGGGACTTCCCCCGACCTTCATAAGCTGACCAGGCGGGAGCAGGAAATCGCAACGCTCGTGCAATCGGGATCCAGCAACAAGGACATTGCGCTTGGCTTGGGCCTATCCCTGCGCACCGTTGAAGGCCATCTCTATCGGATGTTTGCCAAGCTTGGCATCAGCCACCGTGAGGACCTCATAAACGGAGTCCAAGGCACGCAGGGCCAGGGCTAACCGCACGCACAACTGACTTCCCACTCCCAGGCGGTGACCGATTCCCGGAAGCCGGCTTCCGCCGTCGTGCGCTGCAAAAGGCACGCAAAGGGCGCTAGAGCCAAAAACGAGTACTGAATCGAGTGGTTAAAAGTGCTTGAACGGGTAGTCAACGGTGGCTTGCGGGACAACGCATCCAAAGACGGGTAGAGCCCACTCGCGCCCGCCGTAGGGGTTGGTTAATACGCTCTTCTTGATGGCAACCGCCACTCAATTGGGGATAAGTGGGTCTCGAGATGAAACGCAGGAAGAATTCTTTGCTAAAGGAAAACCAACCGGTAATCCGGCGAGAAATCAGCTCCAATGCGACCGGTCTCCCGCATTCTGCGGGTACCCCCACAAGCGAGCCGGCGGCGCGCGGACACGCGCCCTCTGAGACCAGGGCACAACCCGTTTCGTCGCCGGCTTTTTTTCACACTGGAGACAACAGGCACCGGGAGGTCGACTGACCATGGCACCGAACACGAAGGTAAAGACCCTCAAGACAGAGCTCAACGGAAGCTCACAGTCCTTGCACGCGCCTGCACCGGCATGGCCGGAGGGCACGGCAGCAAGGACCACCACGCAAGACCAGGCATTCAGCTTCGACGTGGCAATCGTGGGCATGGGCTATGTGGGCCTGCCAACCGCCCTGGCAATCAACGCCTCGGGCCGGCGGGTGCTGGGCCTGGATGTGTCCGACGGCCGGCTCGCGGTGATCCGCGAGCAGCGGGCAGACCTTCTGGACTCCGACAAAGAGCGCCTCAGCAACGCACTGCTGGACCCTACGTTCATGCTGAGCAGCGATTTGTCGTTGCTTGCCCGTGCGGCGGCAGTGGTTGTTTGCGTTCCCACCCCGGTCGACGAGTATTTGGTCCCGGACCTCGGTATTCTTCGAGCGGCCTGCGCCTCCGTGGTCGATTTTGCCACCGCCGGCCAACTTCTGATGCTTACCTCTACGACGTATGTGGGATCCACCCGGGACCTTCTGGCCTTGCCCCTGGCTGCCAAAGGGCTCATCCCGGGCCGCGACGTTTTCGTCGCATTTTCGCCGGAGCGCATCAACCCTGGCGTTGACTCGTTCTCGCACGAAGATGTGCCCCGGGTCGTCGGCGGCGTAACCCCGGCTTGCGGGGAAGCGGCCGAACGCCTTCTGAGCGCGAGCACCAAGCTGGTACACGTCGTCCCGTCGGCCGACGTCGCTGAAATGACCAAGCTCGTGGAGAACACCTTCCGGGCCGTCAATATCGCCTTGGCGAACGAGTTCGCTGATATCTGCCACGAACTCAACATGGAGGTCATGGACGTCATCGATGCGGCTTCCACCAAACCCTACGGATTCATGCCGTTTACCCCTGGGCCCGGAGTCGGCGGACACTGCATCCCCTGCGACCCCCATTACTTGTTGTGGCAATTGCGGAAGGCCCGCCTCACTGCGCCGGTGATCGAGCAAGCGATGGCCGGGATTGCCGGCAGGCCCCACCAAGTGGTGGAAAAGGCCCGGCGGATCCTGTCGGACCGCAACCACGGTGTTTCCGGCGCCCGGGTCATGGTTCTTGGGGTCGCATACAAGCCCGACGTCGAAGACCTTCGGGAATCCCCGGCGTTGGAGATCATCGCAGCCTTGATCGCCGACGGGGCCGAAGTGGCATACTCCGATCCTTGGTGCCAGACGGCGCCCGACGGGCACGGAGGGGAACTCCGCTCGGAGTCGTCGCCGGCTGAGTGGGGTGCAGATCTGGTGATCCTGCACACGAGGCACAGCCAAATGGACCTTGACTGGCTGGCCGGAGCAGCAGCAGTCCTTGATACGACGTACCGCTTGCCCAAAGCCGACAACGTAACCCGGCTCTAGATCCATTAGGTTTCGAGGAAGCAGGAGTAATGAAAACAGCAATTACCGGCGGTGCCGGATTCATAGGAAGCCACCTTGTTGAGCATCTGCTGGCGGCCGGAGACGAAGTCGCAGTCCTGGACAACTTGTCGACGGGACGCCTGGAGAATCTCAAAGGCGTCATCGGCCACCGGGAGTTCCACTTCGTCGAGGGCACCATCCTCGACCGGGACGCCGTGGACAAGGTGGTGGCCGGTGCCGATAGGGTCTTCCATTTGGCTGCCGCCGTAGGCGTGAACCTGATTGTGGACCACCCGCTGGAGAGCCTACGCACGAATATCCATGGCACCGAAGTGGTTCTGGACTCGGTGCTGGAGTCGGGAGCCTCGCTGTTGTTGGCATCCACCAGCGAGATCTATGGCAAAAACGCCTCGGACAGCCTCTCGGAGGAAGCCGACCGCATCTTGGGATCCGCGCTCAAGTCCAGGTGGACATATGCGGCGGCCAAGGGCATCGATGAAGCATTTGCTCACGCGTACTGGCGCCAGTTCGGACTCCCGGTTGCCATTGTGCGGCTCTTCAACACGGTGGGGCCGCGGCAGACAGGCCGCTACGGAATGGTTGTTCCGCGACTCGTGCGCCAAGCGCTCCTCGGTGAGCCCCTGACGGTGTACGGCGACGGCAAGCAGACCAGATGCTTCTCCTACGTCGGTGACATCGTTCCGGCCATCACCCGCATTTCCGAGGAACCACTCGCCTACGGGAACGCGTACAACCTCGGTGGCAGCTACGAGATATCCATCCTGACGCTCGCCGAACGGATCGTTGAACTCCTCGGAAGTAACAGCCCCATTTCGCTGGTTCCCTATGAGCAGGCCTACTCGGAAGGGTACGAGGACATGCGGCGGCGCGTTCCGGACAACAGCAAGTCGTTCGGCCTTGTCGGCTTCGACCCGAAGACCACCCTGGATGAAATCATCCTCAACGTCGCAGCCGACTACAAACCGGTGAAAGTCCTGGATCCCGCGGGTTGGAAAATCACCATGGCTTCTTGATTCCCCCAGGGCTGACGGTGGTAGCTGGTCCAGGAGGAAACAGTGGGTGGCCGGTCTCCGGCGATGTGCGGGGATCGACCGCCCACGGCCACGTACACTGCGAACAAGCACCTGGTTAAGTCTCAAGGGAGTGAATGGTGAATACAGCGACGTCCGCCGTCAAGCGTCGGAAACGCGTATCTGTTGGTGTCGCATTTTGTCTCGCCCTGCTCACGGCAGCCTGTACGGGGCCCGGGCCGGGGCCTGGACCCACTCCGAGTCAAGGAACCACGGCCGCAAGGCAATACCCCTGGCACACCGGGATCGTGTCCACGACCTTTTGGGTCGGTGAGATCTTTGATCCCAACGCAGCAGACGGCAGCCAGGTCATGTCCACTTACGATTCCCAATGGATGCAGAGCTATGGAGGCTGCGACGGCGTTAACACGAATGGCTGCCAAACCGAGGCGCGAACGCAAGCCAAGGGATATGCGCCGACCGCCATGACCCCAAAGCAGAACCCGTTCTATCTGGATCTTCCCTTCGACGACGTCAACGATGCCACTGCGTTCGCCGAACGCGCCAGCGTCATCCCCTGGGCCAACGACCCCGGATTCGCGGGCAACGCCCAAAACCGTTCATTCAGCTACATGAAGAACCAGTGGGTCAGAATCCGCAAGGACGGCCGTGAATGCTACGGACAGATCGAAGACGCCGGCCCCGGCCAGTACCACGACAAGGACTACGTCTTCGGCTCCAACGATGCCCGCCCGGTGAACAAGAATTTCAACGGCGCCGGCATGGATGTCTCGCCCGCGCTCAACGGCTGCCTCGGTTTTTCCGAGCTTGATGGAGAGTCGGACAAGGTCGACTGGCAGTTCGTGGCACGCGACCAGGTTCCTGCCGGGCCGTGGTTGAACATCGTCACGGTCAGCCAAGTGCAGTAGGCCCCCGGTGCCTGGCCAGCCGTATCCGGTGCAAGCAATCCCTCGAAAACTGGAGGTATCCATGCTGTGGTTCAAGAAGCTGTTTAGGCGCGGCAGCGGCCGGCACCTTGCCCGTCCGGCCGAAGCCAAGAACCGGGATAGAACGGATCGTCCGGGCCTGGCATGATCCCGTCCTGGGGGCGGACTCAGGGCAGCTTGCCCTGGAATCCCGCACCCAACAGGTCCGAGAAGCGCTGCGTCCCTTGGTCGATGCCGCTGCAAACGTGGCTGGCCGGACCTTCCGGAGCGTTCTGCGGGCACTGCATGTCCCGATTCAACGACCACATGGACACTCGTTCCACGCCGTTGCTGACGGCGAACGCGTTCAGCCCGCGTGCTGCATCCAGATCGAACACTTCGCCGGGGAGGTCGTTCAAGCCGATCATGGGGGTCAAGCCCATCTTCCTCCAAATCTGCTCGCTGCTGAGGTCCATGCCCGCTCGTTGATAGATGATGCTGAGTTGCTCGTGGGTGGCCTGCGCTGCTGAGGTTCCGGCATCGAGCATGGTCTGGGAGTCCCTCCGGCTCGAACCGTAGTTCATCGTCATGATGTTGACGCCGGACAACTGGACCCCAGCGGCGAGCATCTGGTCGACGGCGGAGGTTCCGGCGTCGGTCAATCCTTGAGGGGTGACAGGGAGAGTCAGCCACACGGAGAGGGCTTGTCCTTCCTTGCTGCGTTCCTTCTGGAGGGCCCCGACAGCTGCTGCACGGCGCTGCCACGCGGCGCTGTCCAGGAGATTGTCGCCTTCAATATCAAAGTCGATGGTTCCGGGGTTGTAACGCCGCAGTACGGCCCCGTAGGCGGTTTCCAGATCCGCCGCACTCTGGCAGGAGTTGGCAAGCTCACTGTTCACCGAGCCCCCGAAGGACACTGCGAACGCCCCGCCGTTTGACCGAAGCTTGGCGATCCGTTCCTCGAGGTTGAGCGAAGTCTTCGCAGCATCAAGGCTGTAAGTACTGCCCCAACTGGGCGTGCAGGGCTGTCCAGCCAATGCCACGACAAACGCCAACGTGACATTCCTCGTGCCGTCTCCGGTGGGCGCCTCAAAGGGGTATTGCGGCACCACGGTGACATCAACGTATCCGGAAAACCAAGCTGGCTGGAGCGAGCCGTTTGCGTCGGTCGTCACCCGCCACACGAGAAGACCTCCGATCCCCGCCACCACCAGGGCGACGGCGATCCACGCCCTGGCGCGGGTTGACAGCGGGCGGCGTCTGTCGGAGCGATGTCCATCGGCTTCGGCGAACGGGCCACGGACGCCCCGTGCGGTGCCTGCTTCAGCCGCAACCGGGGTGTCATTTCCCTGTTTCTTGGACACGCTCCTCCGCCATCCCTAGACTCCGAATGTCCTAATGCACCATTTCACCACGAACAGACTTGATTCGCGCTGACTGCGCCCCGGGGCCGTATTCCGCTTGCGTTGGTGCGTAGCGTACGAGTAGTGGCGCGGTCCTGGGGGCCAATGTTGCGCGAAAGACGGGTAGAGCCTACTCGTGTCCGCCGAGGCTTGACTTCATACGCTGATGAGGTCAGTTGGTTGAGGGCAACGGGGGAAAGACAGGTCTCACAATGGAAACGGACGCTCTGGTCCGAGCGGCATCTGGACGAAGCGGATTGATCCTGGGAGGCGCCTGGCTTGAGTTCGAGTCCGTTCTGGGGGGGCTCCGTGCTGTTCCTCGCCAAAATCCATCGCCAATTGACAGTGTTGCCTTATGGCAGCACGCCCTCGCAGGGAGGGCCCCTGAACGGGGGCCGGTGGTGAATAAGCCTTTGAGACCGAGGCTTCCCCCAGTCGCCACCGGCCCCTTCAGGAATCTGCCGAACGAGGGTCTGCGATGAGTTCCGAAGGGAAGGACCGCGCATCCGGCCCGGTCCGCACTTCCAGGAAACGGGCGGGCTTCTGGGCGGTCTCATGGGTGGCGGTGCTGCTCCTGTTAACGGGTACTGCCCCGCTGATCAATGGAAGCCGTGCTCCCGTAGATGGGGCCGGGAACGGTAGCCCCACGCCTTCCGCGCCGCTGTCCTCTGTCAGCCTCACGTTCGATGCCGGCAGGTCAAGCCAGATGGAAGCAGCCCGGATCTTGAAGGACCACGGCCTCCGCGGCACCTTTTTCATCGACTCGGGCTTTGTTGGTGCTCCTGGCTATATGACCATGGACAACCTACACAGCCTGGCGGCGGACCAGAATGAGATCGGTGGTCATACCGTCACGCTTGCCGATGTGACCTCGGTAGAGCCTGACGAAGCGTCACGGCAGATCTGCGACGATCGGGTGAACCTGACGGATTGGGGCTTTAAGGTCACGTCCTTCGCCTACCCGTTCGCGGCCTCATCGGCTCCGGCGGAAAGAATCGTCGCTGGATGCGGCTACAACAGCGCCCGGGGTCTCGGCGAAATCCACACGCCCCTTGACTGTGCGGGCTGCGTTGCCGCAGAAAGCGTCCGGCCCGCAGACCTTTTCCGAACACGGGCAGCATCAGAGGTCGGCAGCGCTTGGACCTTGGCAAACCTTGAGGCGACGGTAGAGCAAGCGGAAAAAGCCGGAGGCTGGTTGCAGCTGGCCTTCTACGACATAGATGACAGCGGCAGTCCCCGCTCCGTCAGCCCGGCCTTGTTCGAACAATTCGCCACCTGGCTGGCAGCGACGACCGGAACAGGGACAATGGCCGTGCGCACGGTACATGAGGTGATCGGTGGCGTGGCGCAAGCGGTGGTGAACGGGCCGGTACCTGCACCGGCGGCACCGGGCAAAAACGCCATTCGGAATCCTGGACTGGAAACCATCGGTAAGTATGGCTTGCCCCAATGCTGGCAGGTTTCGTCTTACGGCAAGAATGCCGCCGTGCTCAGCACCTTGACTCCGGGGCACAGCGGTGAGGTGGCCCGACGCCTGGACGTGACGGAATATGCGTCCGGTGACGCGAAATTGCTTCCCGTCCTCGATCTTGGAGCATGCGCCCCGAGCGTGAGTGCCGGCCATAGCTATTCACTTCGTGCGTGGTATCAGTCCACCGCGAAGACCCAATTTGAAGTGTATTACCGGAACAAGCTCGGTACGTGGACCTACTGGACGGCCAGTCCGTGGTTTGCAGCAAACACCAGCTACGAACAAGCGATCTGGCAGACCCCGCCGGTTCCTGCCGGCGCTGAGGCAATCAGCTTTGGCTTGAACCTCTTCAGCGATGGCCAGCTTGCTACCGATGATTACGAGATGTACGACACAATTGGAGCTCCGTCGCCGTGATACTTCTTTCAATCTTTTTGGTTCTGGGGATCAGCACGATTTTTTGGTCGGTGGCCGGGCTTGTCCGCTTGGTGGGGGAGCGGTGGTGGCGCGTCCGGGAATTGTCCAGGCGGGCCCGCGACCGGATCTATCTGCAGTTTGGCGGCAAGGCGCCGATCCCACGACGGGCACGCCACCGTTCAAAAGGAGCACGGATCTATCCTTCGAACGTCGCGGTCCTCGTGGCTGCCCACAATGAGGCCCTCGTCATCAAGGAAACAATCCTTGCCGCGTCAGCTTTGGTTCCGCGACGCAACATCCACGTCATATCGGACATGTCCACTGACGACACCGCCGCCATCGCGCGGGCAGCCGGGGTAAAAGTCCTCGAGCTCGAACCGAATCGCGGTAAAGCGGGTGCGCTCGCGGCAGGCATCGCCCATTTTGATCTGTGCAAGCGGTTCAAGGTGGTCATGCTCTTGGACGCCGACACCCGCCCGTCTCCGGACTACCTCGAAACCGGCCTGCCGCTGTTTTCCGATCCCACGGTGGTCGCCGTCGCGGGACGCGCCAAGTCGATCATGAGCCCCGCACCCCCAACGGCGATGGGCCGCTTCCTGGTGGCTTACCGGGAGCGTTTGTACATCGTGGTTCAATTGCTGCTCAAATACGGCCAAGCATCCCGCGGCGCGAATGTCGTCTCGATCGTTCCGGGATTCGCCAGCATGTACAGAACCAGCGCGCTCGCAAAGATCGAGGTCTTGGCGCCCGGCCTGGTGATCGAAGACTTCAACATGACGTTCGAAATCCACGCGAAGAAGCTGGGGCGAATTGCGTTCCATCCAGGGGCAGCTGTCGCCTATACGCAGGATCCGGACAATCTGAAGGACTACATCAAGCAGGTGCGTCGTTGGATCCTTGGCTTCTGGCAGACCGTCAGGCGGCACGGCCTGCAATTCAGCAAGTTCTGGTTTGTCCTGGGCCTTTACATCGTTGAGCTCGTTGCAAGCTGCATCTTCTTTGTGCTGTTGGTGCCCGCGTTCCTCCTGTCGTCCGTCGCCGCCGTCGAGGTGTGGATCTTTGGGAATCGATCGGACGTCTTTGTCTTCCTCTCCGGCGTCCTGCGGCCGCAGGACGTCCTGATCGGAGTCTTCCTGCCGGACCTTGTCTTGACAGTGCTTGCCGCTGTTTCGATGCGCAGCGCGCGCTTCTTGTTGCTGGCTCCCTTGTTTCCGTTCATGCGGATCCTGGACGCCGTCATCTGCCTCCAAGTACTGCCTAAGGCATATTCGTCGCGCTCGTCGGGGGTTTGGGTCAGCCCGGTTCGGAGGGTTCAACGCACCCCTCAGGGGATCAACGTACCCGAACGGTCCGTCGTGAGGACCGGCTAGGGGTTCAGGCTGTCCGGACAACCGGCCCGGGCACACGGACGCCCATGCCCGCAGCCTGTGATGGCCGGGACATGGGCGTCGGTGTAGCTCCCGGGGAATGACCCTCAGGTCAAAGGAACGCGCGTGGTGTTAGTTGGTCACTCCCGAAGTGGTGACAACAGTGAGCCACGGACCGGCCGGCACGCTGGCACGGTCAACGAAACGCCACGACACGTGGTCGTTGTCGCCATTCAACTCGGCGAAACCGAGGCAGCCGTTCAGTGCCGGGGAGACATCCATGCCGGCGCCTTGGCTCGGGTCGCCGGAGAATTGCTTGTTGACGGGACGGGCGTTGTTCGCCCCGAAGACGTAGGCGGAGTCGTGGTAGAGGGAACCGCTGGAGGGGCCCGCATCTTCAACCTGTCCGTAGCAGACGCCGCCGTTGGGGCCCGTGATCTGGACCCAAGCGTTCTTCATGTAGCTGTAGTTCGAGTCCGCGCAATGGTTGACGCCTGTCTTGGCGTTGTCTGCGGCGGCCCACGGGATCACTTTGCAACGCTCTGCGAAAGCGACGCTGTCATTGACATCGTCGTAGGGCAGATCCAGGTAGAACGGGTTTTGCAACGGCTTGGGCTGGTGCAACGGGAAGTACCCGTTGCTGGCGACCCGCTGTTCGGTGGCGCACTTGAAACTCGTGCCGGTTCCGGAACTCACGCCATCGCAACCACCGTAGGGGCTACCCGGGCAGCCACTCGCCCCGGCAGGGGTGGTTCCGAGGTTGACTCCGGTGTGCTGGAGGGCCCACTGGCCGTTGAAAGTGGAGCAGACTTGCGAACCATCCGAGAGGTTTGCATTGAAGATTTCGCCGACCCAGAAAGTGGTGCTCACGATGTTGGTGTGCAGCGGGTAGGTTCCCGTGGCCGGCGCGGGAGCGGGTGCCGCGACGGGCGTAGTGGGGGCTGCGGTGGCGGGTGCGGGTGCCGGCGCGGCTACGGCGGGCGGGCTTGAGGGCGTCGCAACCGGAACCTTGCTCGACGTGGACGTCGGCGTCGGCGTCGAAGTGCGCGTGGAGGAGGGGGAAGCCGAAGGACTGGGGCGCGCTGAAGTCCGGTCGCCTGCCTGGTAGGAGGACTTGTGTGACGACTGGACGGCGGAGATGGTAGCTAGCCCGCCGAAGGCCAGAAGCGCCACGGCTATGAGTGCGGTGAACAGGTGTTTCATATTTTGGGTGACATATCTGTTGGGGACATAGACATACGAGACCTAGGCAATGAAAAGCGCTATCTGCAGGCAAAAATGCCGCAGCGTCATACACGGCCAAATGGTGTGTGCACGACAGAGTCGTTACGGAAATCGGCTGCGCTTCAACTCCCCAGAAGTAGCCAGCCGGAACTTACTCTTGCGGGACCAGCATACACAGTCAGATCACAGGACGGTAACAGCGGCTATAAATCCGGGGTCGTGCCGTCGCCGCCGGACCCCTCCCAGGCGCTCCGTGGAGCGCGGATGCCTGGTGCAAGTAGCCCGGGAAAACCAAGTAGTTACCACTCAATCCAGGACAGAAACCCGCAGGTAACGTTTGGAAAAGACACCGGTCCATGCCGCGGCCGTCAGGAACACGTGTCCGGCGGCCCAAAGATGAGACAGGACCATGGACGATACTGAAGGGACCCACACCTCGCCCCCGATCATTCGGGCAGCCGAGCTTCAAGAGATTGTTATTGCTTTGTCAGGGCCGGAACCAGCCGGGATAGTCATTTCAGGTCCGGGCGGCTCGGGCATGACCACCCTCTTGGACGCCGCCGCTTCGGTTCTGCGCGGGTCCTTCAGCGTGATCGCCCACAACGTCTCCGAGTCTTTCGCGGAGATTCCGTGTGGAATCGCCATGGCCCTGGTTCCGGACCTCCCAGCCCGGTCCAAGGTGTGGCCGGGTTCCATCGTTGCGGCTTGCCGCAAGGCAGTGCGGGGCGCCGCGACTCCGGGGACCTCGGCGTTGCTGGTTCTGGACAACATCGACTTCCTGGACGACATGTCGTTGTGGCTTCTGAACCAGCTGCTTGTTGAACCGGACATCCGCATGATTGCCACCCACCGCTCAGACCGGCCCTTGCGAATGGAGCTGATGGAGTCGGTGGTTTCGCGGCAGCTGTCGGTCGTGACATTGGACGATCTCACGCAAGAGCAGCTTCGTGAATTCCTTGAAGACCGACTCAGCGGACGCGTGGCGCACAGCATGGTCCGTGATATCCATGCCCTGACGGGAGGAAACCTGCAGACCGCGAAGTTGCTTCTGGATGAAGCCGCGGCGCGTGGAGAGATCGTGGAGCAGGCTGATTCCTGGATGCTGTCCGGACCGATCCGCTCGGACGGTTCCCAGGTGTTCGAGCTGACGCGGCACCGCCTTGAGGGATATTCCGTGCCGCAGCGGCAGGTTGTCGACCTGCTGGCCGTGGGGGAGCCGATACCACTGGCCGTCCTTGAACAGCTGGCCCAGAAGCGTTCCGTCGATGCGCTTCGGGGCGACGGAACGATCCGTGTTCAGCTCAACAACCAGGAGGCAGCATCGCTCAGCCACGCCATCGAGGGCAGGCTGGCCCGGCAGCAGCTGGGACCTGCCAGGATCCTTGAACTTCGGAGGGACATCCACCAGGCGTCCGAACCGGTTGCCGATGACTCCCTGTGGGCGTTGTTCCGCCGCGTGGACCTCGAACAGGCAAGCGGTTTGCCCGTCTCCGACGCGGACCTTCTGGCCGTGGCCATCGCCGCGAACGACATTCATGACAATCGGAGGGCGCGCCGGTCTGCGGAAGCGGTGCGGGCGCCGGGATTAGCACTGCTTGCAGGAGTGGAGCTGGCGCGGGCCCTTTATCAAACGAGAGATTATTCCGGGGCTGTGACAGTCCTGAAAGGTTTGGTGGCAAACACCCAGGACGTCCTGACGGTGGACTTCGCCCACGCCGTATGGATGCTGCTGCACGCACTTCTGCCAACATCTCCCGGATCGAATGTGCTGCAGGCTGCGCTTGAGGACGCACGACGGCGGGTGGAGACTGCCGCCGTCGGGATCCAGCCGGGCGATCCGGCGTTTCTTGAGCTATCGGCTGTCCGGGACGAGCTGGAGGTTCTCCAGCTGTATCTCGATGCCCAGAACGGTAGCTGGCCGTCATCCGGCGGCGAGCTTTTCCAAAGGCTTTGCCACAGCCAATTGATCGACCCGGGACTGCGTTCGGAGCGCCATCCACCACCTCCCACCCAGGCCGGCGTGCTCCTGATGGCGCTCGTCTCCCAAGGGCTGGCTGTCAGCGGGCGGTTCGCCGACGCCGTCGCCCTTTCCACTCTGGCACTGGAAGCCCTGGGGCGGTTGCCCCGGTGCCCCGTGGACTTCCATTCCACTGTGTTGACCATCCACGGGTCGAATTTGATCTGGCGCGGTCAATGGGGCGGTTCCGAGATGTTCTGCGCCGGCAGTTCCAGCTACAGCAACCGGACGAGCTATTTCGGCGGGGCGGCCCACCTCTACAGGGCGCTTGTGCTTGCCAGGCAGGGCAGCCTGGAACTGGCTTGTGAGCAATTCCGCCAAGCCAGGGCCCGGCTGGACGAAGCTGACCCGGAGGGGCTTCTGCCACCGGCCCTTGGGGGACTTGCCGCAGCCGCGTGGTTGCTGGGCGATGTCGGCCAGGTGCGTCGCGCCCTCGCGGCCTACGATTCGCGCCGCAGCGGCGGGAACTATCTGGCCTCGCAGCTGGGCGAAAGCTATTCATCCGCAGCGCGTTCAGTGCTGATCGGGGCAGAACATTCACACCGGAAGCTTCTTCAACTCGCGGGTTCCGCCGCCAAGAAAGGGCATCGGGCGCTCGAAATGCTGAACCTCGGCCTGGCCGCCCGTACCGGTAGCCGTGGCTACCGGCGCCCGGGAGCCGGGGTATCGGAGGTGGTGTGGAGCGTCGAGTCCGGCATGCCATCGGGACAGGAAACGGGGCAGGAAATGGGAACAGGACAGCCACGCACAGGTGAGCCTCAGCAAGAATGGGCGTTCGGGCAGGAAGAGGGGTTTGAACATGACGAAGCCCACCCGGAAAGTCCGGAGACCGGATCCTCCGTTCTTCCCGGGATTGTCAAGCTCTCCCAGCGCGAACGCGAAGTGACTGCCTTGGTCGCTTCCGGGCTGAGCAGCGCGGAAGTGGCCGCGAGGTTAGGCATCGCCGTCAACACGGTCAACGCCCACCTCCAGCGGGTTTACGGCAAGCTCGGAGTGTCGCGCAGGCAGAAGCTCTCCGAGCTGTGGGACGAGTTGGCGAAGCCGGAGGAGTAGTGCCGTAGTACCGCGGATGGCGGCCGCGAAGCCAATTGGTGGGACAATTACTAGGTGACGCCGCCACATCTGGCGGTCAGCCGCTCGTGACTGCCACGTAGTCCTAAAAACACGTAGTCCTAACAACACGTATTCCTAACAAGGAGCTCCGGTTTTGACAATGGTTTCCACCCCCGCGTGGGGAGATGCCCAGGCTTCCGCACTCGATGACGACGAAGTCCATCGCATCCGCAACGATTTCCCTGTCCTTGAGCAGGAAATCAACGGCAAGCCTTTGGTCTATCTGGATTCTGGTGCCACCTCCCAGAACCCTCGAAGCGTTTTGGAGGCCGAGCAGGAGTTCTATGAGCAGCGCAACTCCGCGGTGCATCGCGGCGCGCATTCTCTTGCCGTAGAGGCCACGGATGCCTTCGAAGACGCACGTGCCACCGTGGCACGTTTCGTGGGAGTGCAGGATGACGAGCTGGTCTGGACCGCCAATGCCACTGCCGGGTTGAACCTCCTGGCATATTCGTTCTCGAACGCCAGTGTGGGCCGGCCAGTCGCGGGCGCCGAGCGTTTTGCCTTGAAGCCGGGCGATGAAGTGCTCGTCACCGAAATGGAACACCACGCCAACTTGATCCCATGGCAGGAACTGTGCCGGCGGACCGGCGCCACCCTCAAATTCATTCCCGTTGACGACGCCGGTGCGCTGCGGCTTGAGGAAGCAGCGCGCCTGGTGACCGCACGCACCAAAGTCCTGGCCTTCACTCACACCTCCAACGTGCTCGGCAACATCAACCCCGTAGGCTTGTTGGTAGGGATGGCCCGGGAAGTGGGCGCCTTGGTAGTCTTGGACGCCTGCCAGTCCGCGCCGCACCTGCCCTTGGACTTCAAGGCCTTGGACGTGGACTTCGCCGTATTTTCCGGCCATAAGATGCTGGGGCCCACGGGAATCGGCGCGGTCTATGGCCGTAGCGAACTGCTCAACGCCATGCCGCCCTTCCTGACCGGTGGTTCCATGATCACCACGGTGACCATGGAACAAGCCCAATACCTGCCCGCACCGCAGCGCTTCGAGGCCGGCACGCAGCCGATTTCGCAGGCTGTGGCCCTCTCGGCCGCGGCAAACTATCTCAGCGAAACAGGAATGCACCGGATTGCCCTTCGTGAGGCCGAGCTTGGCCAAAGGCTCGTCGCGGGCCTCAGCGCCATCGATGGCGTGCGCGTGCTGGGCCCCGGCCCAGGGGAAGAACGGACCGGGCTTGCCGCATTCGACGTCGCCGGAGTGCACGCTCACGACGTCGGGCAGTATCTCGACAACCTTGGCATCGCTGTCCGGGTGGGTCACCATTGTGCCCAACCCCTGCACCGCAGATTGGGCCTGACCGCCTCCACGAGGGCCAGTACCTACCTCTACACCACGTCCGATGAAGTCGACTTCCTGGTGGAGTCCGTTGCCAAGGTGAGGCCCTATTTCGGGGTTACGGCTTCGGGAGCCACAGCATGAGCGGCTTGGACTCCTTGTACCAACAGCTGATCCTGGAGCACTCCAAAGCCCGCAGCGGCCGAGACTTGGCTGATCTTCCTGCCGTTGAAACGGGCACGGCGGGCATGGGTCAGAGCCACCAGCTCAATCCGGTCTGCGGGGACGAAATCACCCTGCGGCTCAACGTCGGCACTGGCGGAGACGGACCGACGGTCACTGAAATCCATTGGGATGGTGATGGTTGTGCCATTTCCATGGCGTCCGCATCGATACTTAGTGAAATGGCCCCCGGAATGTCCGTGGCGTACCTCCGCCGGACGATCGATCACTTCCGCGAACTGATGCGTTCGCGCGGCAAGATGGACGCGGATGAGGAACTCCTCCAGGACGCTGCTGCCCTGGCAGGGGTGGCGAAGTACCCTGCCCGGGTAAAGTGCGCAATGCTCGCTTGGGTGGCTGCCGAGGACGCGCTCCGTCAAGCCGAGTCCGGCTACGAAGTGATCCGGGCTCTCTAATTCGGCGGCCCCCTGAGACGAGTAGCGTTTACTCTATTTAAACCCCGCCGCCGGATTTAGCCTTAAGCATGATTACCTTGGAGAGCAGGCGGGAATGGCGCCAGAGTCAGCATCGGGTGCGCCGGGCGGAATTTGTGATTGTGGGAATGCTGATTGCCCTTGTTGCAGTAACAATACTTGCCGCTGTTGCTGGACTGATGCGCTGAAGGCGTGAAGCTGGAACCGAGCCATTGAAAAACGGCTGGGACAAAGAAAAGCTCGGACCCGGGAAAGCGGTCCGAGCTTCTTTGTACCGTTGGCTTAGTCATCGCATAGGTATTGCTGCGATGAGCACCGAAATCGACATGAGCCCGAGAATCGCCCAGACAAAGATTAGCGACCAATTCTTTGTCGGTGCTTTTCTGTGGCTCCCGTGCCACACCCGTTCCATACTATTCGCGTCCATATCAGCAAGGTATTCCTGCCGATACGGCCCAAACAGCGTGCCGACCACCCCAATTGCGCGTGGCCATTACTCCATGTGAATTGTCGGCTACTCGTATGAGTTACTAGTGCCTCAGGTGCGCGTAAAAACGTCAGGTACGCCATCGCCGTCGTCGTCCCTTTGCTCCTCCGTCGCAACGCGGCGGTAGTGCCGGTTGCGGGACTTGAGCACGACGGCGGCAAGGACCGCGGCGGTCAGGGAACCGGCGAGGATGGCCAGTTTCGCGTGGTCATCATGCGGGGAAGCGGGGCCGAAGCCCAGCTCGGCGATCAGGAGGGAAACCGTGAAGCCGACGCCGGCAAGCATGGCCAACCCTGCGACGTCGATCCACGCGAGGCCGTCGTCCAGGCGGGCCCGGGTGGTCTTGGTGATGAGGAACGTGGTGCCGAACACTCCCATCGTTTTACCTGCCACCAGTGCAAACACGATGCCCAGGGCTACCGGATCGCCCAAGGCGGCGCCCAGCCCTTCCGTGCCGCCGATGGCCACCCCGGCGGAGAAGAAAGCGAAGACGGGCACGGCAAAGCCGGCAGACAAGGGGCGCAGCCGGTGTTCGAAGCTTTCGGCGAGTCCCGCCGCGGGCTCGCCCTTCTTGCCTGACGCCGCGACGGGTACGGCGAAGCCGAGCAGGACGCCGGCCACGGTGGCGTGGATTCCCGAAGCATGGACTAAGGCCCAGGTGGCCGCGGCCAAGGGGAGCAACAAGTACCAGCTGCGGATGCGCTTCTGCACGAGGAAGGCAAAGAGGGCAAATGGCACGGCGGCGGCCAGCAGCAAGAAGGGTTCGAGGCCGCTTGAGTAGAAGAAGGCGATGATGCCGATGGCAATAAGGTCATCGACCACGGCCAGTGTCAGCAGGAAGGTCCGCAACGCAGCAGGCAGATGCGTGTTGATGACAGCCAGGACGGCCAGGGCGAAGGCTATGTCCGTCGCCGTGGGGATGGCCCAACCCCTGAGCGTTTCCGCGCCTGATCCGAGGTTGAAGACGACGTAGATGAGCGCGGGAAGGGCCACGCCGCCCACTGCTGCCGCCACCGGGACGATCGCTTTTGCGGGTTTTCGCAACTCGCCGGCCACGAATTCGCGCTTCAGCTCCAGCCCGGCGATGAAGAAGAACAAAGCAAGGAGTCCGTCGGAGGCCCAGTGGCCCAAGGACAGTTCCAGGTGCCACGGAGCGTAGCCGATCTTCACATCGCGCAGCGCGAAGTAGCCTTCCGCGAGGGGAGAGTTGGCCCAGACGAGGGCGGCCACCGTGGCGGCGAGCAAGAGCGCGCCGCCGACGGTTTCGGTGCGCAGGATCGCAAGAATCCGTTGGTACTCAGGGAAGCTGGAGCGGCTGAAAACCCTGGTGGCAGCGGGGTGCGGGCGATTCGCCATGGGATTCCTCGGGGAGTTTTCGGGTTCGACAATACCGTTGCCGACCAGTCTTCCCGGCGCACCTGTGTTTCATTTTAGCGGAAGTTCCGTTTTAGCCGAACGGCACCTACCCCGCCGAGGCCCCCAACTAGCTCGCATTTGTTGTCATTATGAGCCGCCAAAACGACAACTAATGCGAGCTAGTTGGGCTGGGGGAGCTTAGGTGAGCAACCCCGCGATGCCGATGACCGCCGTCGCGAGTCCGAGCACCATGGAGATGGTGACCAGCACAACGTGGACCGTGAGGAACTTCGTGGCCTTTCCGTTGGCGTCGCGGGCACGGGAGTCTGCCATCACGCGGCGCAGGAACTGCGGCCACACGATCAGGGACCACGCCCCCGCGACGATCAGCACAACGTATAGGCCCGCTGCCAGCTTCACGCTAGTGGCTTTCGAGCCAGGCCTGGGCCTGCTGGGACTGGATGTTCAAGGCCTTGCCCACCATCGGCTCGGCCGCCTCGGCGATCTTTCCGCCGAGGAACGGAACCGACGACGTGACGGCACCGTCGAGCTCCACGCGGGTGTTGCCGCCGTCGACCACGAGGCGCTGCACCGCGGTGACATCAAGCGGGGCACCGGAGATCTTCAGGGAGATGTTGCTGGTCCGGGAGCCATCGGCCGTCGGGGCATCCCACTTCTCGGTCTGGGTGACAGTCAGCTTCTCGCCCACGAACTTGCGGGCGATCTCCGGGAGGCGCGTAGTGGGCAGAGTGCGGACCGTGACGGTGGTGAAAGCGCCGGAGGTATCGCCGTCGATCTGGAACGATTCCAAAGTGCCGCCGACATACTCGCTCGTGTGGCGCAGGAAGTCTTCGTCAATGAAAGTAGCCGCTACGCGCTCGACGTCGTAGGGCAGGGTGGTGGATGCGTTCAGGGCCATGGGTCCTCCGTGAATATCTCGGTTGAAAGCTCTTGCGGCTCCCAAACATCCTACGGTGTGGGCGGGGTAGGCTAGGAACGCCCCGGAATTCGAGAGAATTTCGGGTTTTCGTGTTGCCTTCCCCCATCCGACTTCCCTCTTCCGAGGAGTGCCATCCATGAGCCCCAAAGGCCAGCCGTCCGCGGTTAACTCCGGAATCAGCCACGTCGACACTGCCGCGTCCCTTGACGGATTGCGGCGTGCCTTAGGCGAGGACCGGACCTTCGCCCGGGTCAGGCCCGAGGCAACACGCACGTTCGATGAACGCAGCAGCGACTACCAGATCAGCGCCCCTGCGGGCTTGAGGGCGGCGTTGCTGGCGGAAATGGCCGACGGGCTTGCCGCGCAAGCCGACACCGGTGCAGTGGTATTGGCCGTCACGGCCACGGGACGCGAGGCCGAGGACCTGACGGCGGCCCTGGCGGCATATCTATCTGCGGACTCGGTGGCGACCTTCCCCAGTTGGGAAACACTGCCGCACGAACGACTCTCGCCGCGCTCGGACACGGTGGGGCGCCGGCTCTCGGTCCTTCGCCGCTTGGCCCATCCGGAGAGCTCGACGGCGGGTGCCCTGCGGGTGGTCGTGGCGCCGGTTCGCGCTGTGGTCCAGCCCGTGGTGGCGGGCTTGGGGGAATTGGTCCCGGTGACGTTGACGGTAGGGCAGGAAATGCCCTTCAGCGACGTGGTGCGCCGCCTTGCCGACGCCGCCTACTCGCGCGTGGACATGGTTACCCACCGGGGTGAGTTCGCCGTCAGGGGCGGTATTCTGGACGTTTTCCCGCCCACCGAAGACCACCCGATCAGGGTGGAATTCTTCGGGGACGAGGTGGACCAGATGCGTTGGTTTGCGGTGGCCGACCAGCGTTCGCTCTCCGGTCCGTCGGTGCACCATCCCACCGAGCTGCACGCCCCGCCATGCCGGGAAATCCTCATTACACCGTCGGTCATGTCCCGGGCGGCGAAGCTTAAAGCGGAGCTGCCCGCCGCTGCAGACATGCTGGAAAAGATCGCGGGAGGCATCGCCGTCGAAGGCATGGAGTCCCTGGCTCCTGTGCTGGTGGACGCCATGGTGCCTTTCGTGGATCAGTTGCCTGCCGGTTCGATTGGCGTCGTCATCGAACCGGAGAAGGTCCGCACCCGCGCGCACGACCTCGCGGCAACCAACGAGGAGTTCCTGGAGGCGGCCTGGTCCACCGCGTCCGACGGCGGGGCCGCACCATTGGATTTGGATACGGTTTTGGGCTCCCAAACCACAGCGGCCCTGCATGCCGCCAGCTTCCAATCCTTGACGGACACCCGAAGTGCCGCGTTGGCCCACGGGGTTTCCTGGTGGTCCATCACGTCATTGGCGACAGACGAAGAACTGGTCCTCGACATCGACGTCTTGAACCTGCATGCCCGCGAACCGCGCGGGTATCAGGGCGACGTCGCGGAGATGCTCGAATTCATCGGATCCCACGTACGGGACCAATGGCGCATTGTGGTGGCAACGGACGGGCCGGGGCCGGCCCAACGCCTCGCCGAGTTGTTCCATGATGCTGAGATTCCCTGTTCCCGCGTCGAATCGCTGGACCACCAGCCGCAGGCCGGGATCATCGAAGTGACCACGGCCGCCGTCGGACGCGGGTTTGTCCTGGACGGCCTCAAGCTGGGGCTGCTCACGGAAGCGGACCTCCTGGGCCGCACATCGGCCGGGTCCACGAAGGACATGCGGCGGATGCCGTCCAAACGACGCAACGCCGTCGACCCCCTCCAACTGCACGCCGGTGACTTCGTGGTGCACGAACAACACGGGATCGGGAAGTTCGTGGAGCTGATCCAGCGCAAGGTGGCCGGCTCTTCTGCTGGTCCCTCCGGGGGCGACGCCGGTCTTCGCGAGTACCTCGTGCTCGAGTACGCGGCGTCCAAACGCGGCGCCCCCGGCGACCGGCTTTTCGTGCCGACGGACCAGCTGGACCAGGTGACCCGCTACGTCGGGGGCGACACGCCGTCGTTGAGCAAAATGGGCGGGGCGGACTGGGCGAGCACCAAATCCAAGGCCCGCAAGGCCGTCAAGGAAATCGCGGGCGAGCTCATTCGGCTGTATTCGGCACGCATGGCATCGCGCGGACATGCCTTCGCGCCGGACACGCCGTGGCAGCGGGAGCTCGAGGAAGCTTTCCCGTATGTGGAAACGCCGGACCAGCTCACCACCATCAACGAGGTCAAGGCCGACATGGAGCGCGAGATCCCCATGGACCGGCTGGTCTCCGGCGACGTCGGTTACGGGAAGACCGAAATCGCGGTCCGGGCTGCGTTCAAGGCGGTACAGGACGGCAAACAGGTTGCAGTGCTGGTTCCCACCACGCTGCTTGCCCAACAACACTATGAAACGTTCACTGAGCGCTTCTCCGGTTTTCCATTGCGCGTCAAGCCTTTGTCCCGGTTCCAGGGCGCGAAGGAAGCCAAGGAGACCATGGAGGGAGTCAAGAACGGTTCCGTGGACGTGGTCATTGGCACGCACCGCCTGCTGTCCAAGGACTTCGAGTTCAAGGATCTTGGGCTGGTGATCGTCGATGAGGAGCAGCGCTTCGGTGTGGAGCACAAAGAAGCGCTCAAGAAGATGCGCACCAACGTGGACGTCCTCGCCATGAGCGCGACGCCCATCCCGCGCACCTTGGAAATGTCCCTCACCGGTATCCGCGAAACGTCCACGCTGGCTACACCGCCGGAAGAGCGGCACCCGGTGCTGACGTATGTCGGGCCGTTCACCAACAAGCAGACCTCGGCCGCGATCCGGCGTGAACTCATGCGCGAAGGCCAGGTGTTCTTCGTCCACAACCGCGTGTCCTCGATCGAGCGAATCGCCGCCCAAATCCGCGAACTTGTCCCCGAAGCCCGCGTTGAAGTGGCCCACGGGCAAATGTCCGAGAGCCGCTTGGAAAAAATCATCGTGGACTTCTGGGAAAAGCGTTTTGACGTCCTGGTCTGCACCACCATCATCGAAACAGGCCTGGATATTTCAAACGCCAACACCCTGATTGTGGACGGCGCTGACAAATACGGACTCTCCCAACTCCACCAGCTGCGTGGACGCGTGGGCCGTGGCCGCGAACGCGCCTACGCCTACTTCCTGTATCCCTCCGAGAAACCCTTGGGCGAAGTGGCGCTCGAACGGCTCAAAGCCGTCGCGGCCCATAACGAGCTCGGAGCAGGCATGCAGTTGGCCCTGAAGGACCTTGAAATCCGCGGCGCCGGCAACCTGCTGGGCGGGGAACAGTCCGGGCACATCCAAGGCGTCGGCTTCGATCTGTACATCCGGCTGGTGGGTGAAGCTGTGGCCGAATACCGTGGCGAGGCCGAAGAGAAGGCCGCTGACATGAAAATCGAGCTGCCCGTCAATGCCCACTTGCCACACGACTACGTGCCCGGTGAACGGCTGCGGCTTGAGGCCTACCGGAAGCTGGCTGCGGCCATCACCAACGAGGCCATCGACGAGGTGTTGGCCGAGCTTGTGGACCGCTACGGTGAGCCGCCGCTGCCCGCGAAGAACCTAATCGCCGTCGCCCGCTTCCGGGTGGGAGCGCGCGAAGCCGGGCTGTCCGACGTCGCGCTCCAGGGCAACTTCATCCGTTTCTCGCCCGCGCAGCTGCCTGAGTCCAAGGTCATGCGGCTGAACCGCATGTTCCCCGGCTCGCAGGTCAAGCCAGCCCTCGACGCCGTGCTGATCCCCAAGCCGAAAACGGCAAGGATCGGTGGCCGCGACCTGCAGGACGCCGAGATCCTGGAGTGGGCCAACACCGTGATCGAGGCTGTTTTTGCGGCTTCGCCGGTTTCGCCCGCTTCGCAGACCGCAGGCTGAACCGATGATGGGAGGACACCACGCCGCGTCCGGGGCCGCGGCGTGGGTGGCTATTGCATCAACCGGCCCGTACGCCTTGGGATGGTATCCCTTGGACGCCACCGGAATCCTCATCGGAGCGATGACGACGGCGGGAACTGCTTTGGTGTGCGATTGGGACCACCGTTCGAGCACCATTGCCCACTCGCTGCCGCCGCTGTCCAACGTGATCGCAGTCGGGATCGAGAAGGCCAGCGGAGGGCACCGGCAGGGCACCCACTCATTGTTGGGCGCCTCGGCCTTCGTGGTACTCGCGGCCATGGCTGCCCAATTCCAGCTGGATACTCCCGTGGGCCGTTTGTCAGTGGGCGCCGGGCTGTTGTGCATGTTCATGATCAACCTGGCCGCCAAGGCCCTCAAGCTGTTCCCGAATACCGGGTGGATCGTGAATTGGGTTTTTGCCCTTGCGATGGCAGGGCTGGTGACGTGGTTCGCCCCGCATCAGTGGAGCTGGCTGCCCTTGGCCATGCTGACCGGCGTCGCTGTCCACATTGTGGGTGACATGATCACCACCGGGGGAGTGCCGCTGCTGTGGCCCATCGTCATCAAGCCGCCGAAGTTCTGGCGCAAGCTGCCCCTGGTCAGCGGGATCTGGCGGGCCAATGGCGCATTCTCCATCCCCTTGCTCGGTAAGGCCGGCTCGCGGCGGGAATGGCTCGTCCTCATACCGGTGGGCGGCTATGCCATGGTTGGACTCGGGCTAGCGGCCTGGGCGCTGATCAGGAACAACTGGCCGGCGGTCTTCTCCGCGGTGGGTAGCCTCATTCAGGGTCGTTAGGGCAGCCGTCCTTAAACAGCTGTGGCCCCGGACCAGAGTCCGGGGCCACAGCTGTTGAGCCAAGTCTTAGCTTTCGCCGATCGAGTTGGAGCGGCCGAGGATGGTCTGCGGGATCCAGAAGGCAAGGCCAACAAGCCCCAGGCAGATGGCCATCGGCCACGTGTTTTCGAGCGTCAGGAAGGACAGCGAATAGATGCCGCCGAGGAAGAGGACCATGATGATCACGAAGATCAAAATGCTTTGGCCCAAGGGATTTTCTCTTTCGACAGGCTTGCTGACATCGTTCTGGGACATGTTTCCTCCTCGGCCCCGGGGGGGCTCAAAAACTATGGCGGCTGCCGGGCCGGTCAGTACTGGGTAAATTCAGTACGCGGATGAACCTTGTTCACCCTTGACGATGGCAATTCCGGAGCTCGCACCGATACGTGTTGCACCAGCAGCAATCATAGCCTGTGCGTCGGCCAAGGAACGCACTCCACCGGAGGCTTTGACTCCCAGGTCAGGGCCAACTGTCTTGCGCATGAGGGCTACGTCTTCAACCGTGGCGCCCCCACCATTGAACCCGGTTGACGTCTTGACGAAGTCTGCTCCCGCCTCTACGGATGCCGCGCAAGCCAAGATTTTCTGCTCGTCATTCAAAAGGGAGGTCTCGATGATGACCTTCAGGATCGCTCCGCCGGCGTGGACCGCTTCCGCGACCGTCGTGATGTCATCCACCAGCGCGCCTTTGTCTCCGGCGCGCGCTGCGGCGATGTTGATCACCATGTCTATTTCATCTGCACCGTCCAGTACGGCCCCCCGGGCTTCAAATGCCTTGACGTCGCTGGGTGTTGCACCCAGAGGGAAGCCAACCACCGAGCACGTGAGCACCCCGGAACCCTTGAGGGCCTTCGTGACGGTCTTGACCCACAGCGGATTGACGCACACCGACTTGAACTTGTACTCGACCGCTTCCGCGCAGATCTGGCGCACTTCGGCCTCGCTGGCCTCTGGCTTGAGAAGAGTGTGGTCGATGTAGGAAGCGATGCTTGCGCTGTTGTCCAGTGCGGTGGAGGCTTCGTTGCTCATGGAGGTCCTTCCGTGGCGGGCCCGGTGGCTTCGCGCCGCAAGGGTCGCGGCTCGTCAAATGACCATCTTGCCACACTGCCCCGCCGCCGTGGAGGCTCCCCCGAAGAGGGTGGGGCGGCCTCGCCGCAGGACCTGCTCAGGCGGCTGCGATGGTGGACTGCGCCGGTTGTGCCGGCCGAGCGATGCGGTGCCTCGCGTCTTCCTCAAGGCGGGCGGCGCAGTGTGCCGCTGCGGCGTCGGAGGACAAGACGAGGCCCGGTCGCAGGCCGTCCCGGGAGGCGGCGTCGCCGATCGCCCAGATGCCTGCCACGGAGGTGGCGAAGTCGCGTCCAACCCGGATGCCGCCGTCGGAAGCTGTTTGCAGGCCGGCGGTTTCTGCGAGCCCGTTGCGGGGGAGGCGTTCCTCGGCCAGCACCACCAGATCGCCGTTCATGCTGCTGCCATCCTCGAACACGATGCCGGTAGCTGGCAGTGCCGAACCTGCGGCCGAGGGTATGACAGCGGCGGGACGAACGGTGGTGCGGATGGGGCGCACACCTCGGGCACGGAGTACGGCTTCGGCCTGGCCGGCTGCCGGGCCTGTGCCTACCAAAATTCCCAGGGGTCGACGGCCCAGGACGCGGGCGATGTCCGTGACCGCGGTCCCGATCTGCTCGGCGTCGTCGATCGTGGAGTAACTCAGGCTGCGGGAAGCTCCCTGGACCGGCGGAGACACCGGCGCGGAACCAGTGGCAATCACCAGCTGGTCGTAGGGGAACTCCAAGCCTTCGCTGGTGGTGACCGTACGGGCCTGGGCATCGATGAAGCTTGCAGCCTGGCCGAAACGGACGGAGACCTCGGGGAGGGCAGCCAGCTCCAGGAGCGTTTCGGGGCACTCGTCCCGGTTGCTCAGGACGGTGATGGTCCCGTTGAATGCTGCGGCTCCCGGCTGCCGTGACGTTTCGCCGGTCTCCGCCAGCCGTCGGACGAGGGCCTGGGCCGCGGGCCCGGCTCCAGCGATGACGAGGTGGATGGTGTCGGCGGACGGGGTGGTGGACATGGGGGGTCCCTTCGCTGAACTGAACTGAGCCGTGGTGGATGTGCCTGTGCCCAGCGTAGGCGCGGGGTTTTTCGGTGGTGTTTCGCCCTTGTTGCCGTTTCGCGGCCTCCCGTTCCCTGATGGTTACCGGCCGGTAATGAGGTGCATCACATCAGGGAGTGGCTGCGCGTCGAAGGAGCTAGACGTGGAGCCGGTAACCCCGTTTGACCACGGTTTCCACGAGCTTTCCGTCCGGCAGCGAGGACCGCAATCGGCTCACCGTCATGTCCAAGGCGTGGACGGATCCACGCAATTCCAGCAGCTCGGAAAGGGCCTCGCGCGAGAGCACTGCGCCGCCGGCTCCCAGAAGGGCGCGCAGCAGGAGCAACGGAGCCGGGGCCAGTTCCACCGCCGAGCCGTTGATCCTCAGGCAGCGGCCGCGCAGCTCGATGGTTCCCGAAGGAGTGTCGAGCCTTCGCACGTGGTTCAGCGCCAGGTGCTCCGTGACGAGCCGAATGAGCGCACCCATGCGGTAGCGGTCCGGGATGAGGGGGCTCAGTCCGGCGTCGATCAGCGGTTGTGCCGTGACGGGCCCGACGGCGGCAACGGTCACCTGGGTTTTGAGGGCCTCGATCAACGGGCGGTACAGGCCCATTTCGTGGGCCGTACTCCACATGGCATCCACCGCCGGCGCGCTCGTAAAGGTGAGCACATCCAAGTCTCCACTGCAGGCGGCTTCGATCAGGCGCGGCAGTTTATCTTCGCCGTCGGGCTTCACCCAGCGGTACGGGGTGACCGTGAGGACGGTGGCGCCGGACATCCGGAGCCGCTCAAGCTGTCGGACATCGGTGTAGCCGTGCAATTGCACGGCAACCGTCTTCCCCCGGACGCCTTCTTGGAGGAGCATGTCCACCAGTGTGGCGGTGGTTTCGTCGCTGCTGATCCCGACGTCGGCAAGGCCGGCCGCGCGGACGGCGCCGCGGGCTTTTGGCCCGCGCACGAACATTCGGCAAGCGGCCAGGACGTCGAGAAGTTGCTCGCCGATGCCGAAGGAGTCGGCGGCCTCGCACCAGCGCCGCATGCCGTAGGCGGTAGTGGCGATGCAGATATCCGGCTTGGCCGAGATGATCTTCTTCGTGTCCTCGATAAGGGTGAGGTCTTCCTGGACCGGCGCGATCTTCAACGCAGGAGCGTGCAACACGGAGGCGCCGCGCCGTTCCAGGGCTTCGATCAGGTCACGCGAACGCCTGTGTGAAGTCACTCCGATGCGGAAACCGTCCAATGGAGCATCGTCGTTGGGTCCAGGCGTGGCCAGCGGCGAGGCCGAATCGACGGAGTCAAGGGCATTCAGAGTAGTCATGTGCGCACTTTCAGGCTTCAAGGAGGGAAGCTGCGAGGAGGTCCAGGTCTGCGGTGGCTTCGGCATGGTTACGGTTGGTTTCGGCGACCCGGACCACTTCGCCAATAACAAGGACAGCCGGGTTGGCGCAGCCTGCGGCTGCCGTTTCGATGGTGCCGAGCTCGGCGATGGTGGTGCGTTGCCCGGGGCGGTAGCCGCGTTCGACAACGGCCATGGGCATGGCGGGGTCCATCCCGGCGCGGCGGAGTCCCGCGGCCAGCTGGGGGAGTGTGCCGATGCCCATGAGGACCACGATGGTGCCACCGAGCCCGGCCAGATGCGTATGTTCCTTTTCCGTCAGCGGTGCGTGGCCCGAGACCACCGTGAACAGGTGGCTGACCTCGCGGTGGGTGACCGGGATCCCTGCGGCGGCGGGGACGGAGATGGCGCTCGTGACTCCGGAGATGACCCGGACGGGCACGCCGGCTTGGACGCAAGCGGTGACTTCTTCGCCGCCACGGCCGAACACATAGGGGTCACCGCCTTTGAGCCGGACCACATTCTTGCCGGTCAGGGCGGCGTCGACCATGAGTTTTTCGATGTCGCATTGGGCTACTTTGTGGTGCCCTGGGCGCTTGCCGACATCCACCAGTTCCGCGGACGTCAGTTGCGCCAGCTCCGCGTAGGGGGCGAGCCGGTCGTAGAAGACGACGTCGGCGTCCCGCAGCGCGTTGACCGCGCCTATGGTCAGCAGATCGAGGGTGCCGGGACCGCCGCCGACGAGGGTGACCTGGCCTGACTCGCCTGCAGGCGGTTCGCTCGCGACGGGGATCCCCGCTTCCCGGCAGCGTTCGAGCAGCGGTTCCCAGCCAGGCTGGCCGTCGTCAACGGCCGCAACCAGGAAAGGGCGTTCGGGCAGGGTGCCGTCAGTGTCGGTGCCGTTGGGGGTGCTCAGCCGATGCACGACGGCGCCGGCGGCTTGGTAGCGCCGGACGGCTTGCCGCGCGGCATGAGTAGAACCGGTGACCAGAATGTCGCGGCCCGTGAGGTCGATGGTGAGCTGCATGGCTTTTGCTCCTTAGCCCTGGCTGCGGACGGGAATTGTGCTGGCGATGAGGACTCCGCCTTTTTCTTTGTTGGTGGCGGGTCGGATTTGGCCGCGTTCGGGGACGAAGGCGATGGCTTCGTCTTTTTGTTCGGGGGCGTTGACGAAGGAGCGGAAGCGGCGGAGGCGTTCGGGGTCTTTGAGGGTTTGGGCCCATTCGTCCTGGTACGTGTCGATGTGCCGGGCCATGGCGGTTTCGAGGTCGTTGGCGATGCCGAGTGAGTCGTGGATGATGACTTGGCGTATGTGTTGGAGGCCGCCGTCGAGTTCTTCTTGCCAGTGGGCGGTGCGTTGGAGGCGGTCGGCGGTGCGGATGTAGTACATGAGGTAGCGGTCGATGTATTTGATGAGGGTTTCGTCGTTCAAGCCGCCGGCGAGGAGTTGCGCGTGGGCGGGGTTTGCTCCGCCGTTGCCGCCGACGTAGAGGTTCCAGCCTTCCGAAGTGGCGATGATGCCGACGTCTTTGCCGCGGGCTTCGGCGCATTCGCGGGCGCAGCCGGAGACGCCCATTTTGAATTTGTGGGGGCTGCGTAGTCCGCGGTATCGCAGTTCGAGGTTGATGGCCATGGCGACGGAGTCTTGGACGCCGTAGCGGCACCAGGTGGAGCCGACGCAGGATTTCACGGTGCGCAGGCTTTTGCCGTAGGCCTGGCCGGATTCGAAGCCGGCGTCGACGAGTTCTTTCCAGATGTCGGGGAGTTGTTCGAGGCGGGCGCCGAACATGTCGATGCGTTGGCCGCCGGTGATTTTTGTGTAGAGGCGGTATTTCTGGGCGACGGCGGCGATGATGCCCAGGCCGTGGGGGGTGATTTCGCCGCCGGGGATGCGGGGGACTACGGAGTAGGTGCCGTCTTTTTGCATGTTGGCCAGGGCGCGGTCGTTGGTGTCTTGCAGGGTGCCGCGGCCGGCGTCGAGCACGTACGCGGAGTGTTGGGAGGCGAGGATGGAGGCGATGGTGGGTTTGCAGATGTCGCAGCCGGCGCCGGTGCCGTATTTGGCCAGGATGTCTTCGAAGGAGTCCAGTTCCAGGACGCGGATGGCGTCGAAGAGTTCTTGGCGGGAGAGGTTGAAGTGTTCGCAGAGGGCTTTGGAGATTTCGATGCCGGATTTGTTCAGTTCGGTTTCGAGGAGTTTTTTGAGCATGGGCACGCAGGAGCCGCATTGGGTGCCGGCGCGGGTGCAGGTTTTGAGTTCGCCCAGTTCCTGGACGGGGGTGTTGCCGTCGCAGGCGCCGCAGGCGTTGATGGCCTCGCGGATGGTCCCGGCGGGGATGTTGTTGCAGGAGCACAGGATCGCGTCGTCGGGCAGTTCGGTGTCGGGGGCGTCCGTGTTTCCTGCGGCGGTGAGGTAGGCGCCGGGTTCGGCGGGGAGTTCGCGGCCGAGCAGGGGGCGCAGGCTCATGTAGGGGGTGGCGTCGCCGACGAAGATCCCGCCGAGGAGGGTTTTGGCGTCGTCGGTGGTGACGATTTTCTGGTAGACGCCGCGGGCGGGGTCGGCGTAGACGATTTCCAGGGCGTGTTTGGTGGTGGCGAAGGCGTCGCCGAAGCTGGCGACGTCCACGCCGGAGAGTTTGAGTTTGGTGGCGGTGTCGAAACCGGGGAAGGTCGCGTGTCCGCCGTGCAGGCGGTCGGCGACGATCTCGGCCATCGTGTTCGCCGGCGCCACGAGCCCCAGGCACATCCCGCCGAAGTTCGCGACTTCACCAATGGCGAAGATACCGGGGACTTCGGTCTCGCAACTATCGGAAATGACAACACCGCCGCGCTGGCCGAGCGTGAAGACCTGCTCCTCGCCTTCCGCGGCACGGAAGAGTTCATCGCGCGGCCTCACTCCGATCGCGACGATCACGATGTCGGCGTCGATGATCCGGCCGTCGGCCATGAGGACACCGGTGACCTGGCCGTCGTCGTCGGACAAGACTTCGGAGGGGAACACGCCGCCGTGGATTTCGAAGCCCTTGTCTTTGATGAGGCGGCCCAGTGCTTGACCGGCGCCTTCGTCGAGCTGCGTGGCCATCAGCCATGATGCGCCGTCGATGACGATGGGGTTGGCGCCCAACCGTTCCGTGCCTGCGGCCGATTCGAGGCCGAGGAGACCGCCGCCGATGGTGACGGTCTTGACCTTGCGGCCCAGTTTCTCCGTGAGCTGCGTGATGGCCTCATTAATGGCCCACACGTCGTCGAGCGTGCGGTAGACATGCGTGTGCTCGGCGCCCGGGATGGGCAGGCGGGCGGCAGTCGAACCCGTCGCGACCACGAGGGCGTCGTATTCGTAGCTGTTGCCGGCCGCGGTTTTCACGGACTTGGCTGCGGCGTTGATCTTCACCACCCGCTCGCCCGTGCGCAGGTCCAGGGCGTCGTGCTCCCACATGGACATGTCCCCCAGGGTGAGGTCGTAATCCACCTCGATGAGGGCCTTGCTCAGCGTGACCCGGTCATAGGGAAGATGCGCTTCTTCGGTGAGGACCGTGACGTGCCAGCCCTCAAGACCGCGCGTGTGCATGGCATCGGCAAAACGGTGGGCCGCAGGGCCTCCGCCTGCAACAACAACACGGCGCAGGTCATCTGAAGGGGAAGAATATCCGGTCACGGGCGGCCTTTCGCATGTGCCGCGGAACCGTCATCCGCAACTTGTCACTTCAGACTAAAGACGGGCAGTTTCCCTTCAGTTTCCCTTTTGTTTCGTGGTCTTAACTTCTGGATCACGATTGGATGTCGTTCCGTGTGAGGTCTCTTTTACGCACCGGACACATTGACTGCATTCCGGTGAAACACTCCCGGCATACCTTGAAGGTGTGGCTGCTTGGCGGCAGTCGCCTAAAAGGCAAGGACATCATTCGTGCGCCGAAGGCAAGAGCGAGAGGGGCTGACATGACCGTCATTCTGGAGCGTGAAGAACAACTGACGAACGCGCCGATGGCGTCCGGCTGGCATCGCGTGTGCCCGCTGGACGAACTTGAGCCGGCATGGGGCGAGGCAGCCTTGATAGATGGCGTCCAGGTGGCGATCTTCCGGGTCGACTCCGAGAAGGTTTACGCAGTTGCGCAGCAGGATCCTGCAACCTTGGCCAACGTCATGGCCCGCGGTATCACTGGTTCCCGGGGCAGCCGTCCCACCATCGCCTCGCCGCTTCACAAAGAGGTCTACGACCTCGAAACCGGTGAGTGCTATTCAAACCCCGCGCTTTGGCTGCGCGCTTTCAAGACCCGCACGGTTGATGGCTTCATCGAAGTCGAAGTCTAGAGTCCCAGTGCCTCGCGGACATCGGCCAGTATGTGGTCCAAAGTGCTCCGGGCAGCCTGCCGGGTTTCGGCGAGTTCCGCCGCTGAACCGACCGACTTGATGACCTCCAGGTAGCACTTGAGCTTCGGCTCGGTGCCGCTGGGACGGATGATGACGCGGCTCAGGTCCTTGGTCAGGTAGAGGAGGCCGTCCGTGGGCGGCAGGTGTTCACTTCCCTCGGCCAGATCCACGAAGGTCTCGATGGTTGAACCGCCGAAGGATTCCGGCGGATCCGCACGGAGCCGGTTCATCATCGCATCCAACAGGCCAAGATCCGCCACCCGGATACTGAGCTGGTCACTTGCATGCAGCCCGTGCACCAGGTAGATCTCATCCAGGGTGTCGAAGATCGTCTTTCCGTCAGCTTTGGCCGTCGCCGCCAATTCGGCGACAAGCAGGGAGGCGGAAATGCCGTCCTTGTCCCTCACTAGCTCGGGTGCCACGCAGTACCCCAGGGCTTCCTCGTATCCATAGACGAGTCCCGGAACGCGCGAGATCCACTTGAATCCGGTCAGTGTTTCCTCGTGGGCGAACCCAGCTGCCGCCGCGATGCGGGAGAGCAATCGGGACGAGACGATCGAATTGGCAAAGACGCCCTTCTTTGCGACGAGGCCTGGAGTCCCGTCGCTTTGCCGGCCCCCGGCGGCGAGGCGGGCCACCACATGGGCGCCAAGCAAAGCGCCCACTTCGTCTCCCCGCAACATCCGCCAAGCACCCGTGTCCGGGTCCTTTGCCGCGACAGCCGCGCGATCGGCGTCGGGGTCGTTGGCCAAAACAATGTCTGCATCCAGACGTCCCGCCGCCGCCAAGGCCAGATCCAGGGCGCCAGGTTCTTCCGGGTTGGGGAAACTGACCGTGGGAAAGTCCGGATCCGGCTCCGCTTGCTCTTCCACCAGCGTGACGTCCCTGAAGCCTGCTGCGTTAAGAACAGCTACCGCAGTTTCACCGCCCACCCCGTGCATGGGGGTAAGAACGATCTTTAGCTCACGTGCGGGGAAGGCCGCGGAGTCGGCCAATCCGGCCATTGCAGCCTCGTACTCGTCCGTGATGGAGCCGGACAGCACGGTCCAGCCGGATTCAGCCAGAGCAATGGAGTCCAAGGAGCCAACAGCTTCGATGCTTGCGGCAATCTGCGTGTCGTAGGGCGCCACGATCTGGGACCCGCGGCCGCTTTCCGCGACGGCCCGTCCGCCTAGGTAGACCTTGTATCCGTTGTCCTGCGGCGGGTTGTGGCTCGCGGTGACCATGACTCCGCCGTCGCAATCAAGGGTGCGGACCGCGTAGGCCAGTAGGGGGGTAGGAAGTGCGGAAGGCATCAGGAACGTGTCGATTCCTGCTGCGGTAAAGATCGCGGCAGACTCCGCCGCGAAGACATCCGAGTTGTGCCTCGCGTCATATCCGACGACGGCGCGCGGCCGCGTCCCGGGGGAAGTTGCCGCCACGGCGTCCTTGAGGAATGCGGCGAGACCTGCGGCCGCCCGCCGCACCACCACGCGGTTCATCCTGTTGGGGCCAGGGCCGAGGGCGGCACGAAGTCCTGCGGTACCGAACTGAAGCGTCCCGTTGAAGCTGTCTTCGAGCTGTTGGCGGGCTGCGGCGACGCCAGTAGAGGCGAGTCCGGCCAGCTCGGACAATGCTGCCGCAGTGACCGGGTCGGGGTCCTGGGCGGCCCACTTGCCGGCGTCGGATATCAGCTTTTCTAGTTCGGCATCGCTTGATGTCATAGGGATAAAGCTATCGTCAAAGGAGGTGGATGCCGAGGCGTAACGCTGTGTCAGCTGTCACAGTCCGGCCACCCCACCCAACTGACTCGCACTTGTTGTCGTTATGAGGCGTCAAAACGACAACAAGTGCGAGTTACTTGGGCTAGCTGGCCTGTGCGCGGCGGGTTCGCAGCAATGCGGTGACGCCCGCAGCCAGGCCTATGAGCCCCGCCGCAAGGCCAAACCAGCCAGCGGTGGATCCTGCATCGTTGGAAGAAGTCGACGCCGCCGTTGCCGGGACAGGTGTCACGGAAGGAGAGGACGTAGGCTCAGCCGATGCCGCCGAATCACTGGCCGTGGTCACGAACGAGGGAGCCGGGTGTTCCGGCTCGGGCTGACCATCGACGGTCTTCTGGTCCCACTTCACCACGGAGCCGTCCGTATATGTTTGGGTGGCCGGCAGCGTAATGGTGGTGCCGGCGTCGGGCAGGACACCCACGGAGAGCGAGAACGCCTGGTACTCATTTTCCCCGAGCTGATGCGCCGCGTCTGCGGTCCACACCACCGACGTGACCGCCTTGGTCACCGTGGCTCCTGCGACTGTAACGGGCTTGGGAAGAGTGGTCGTCACAAGTTCGGCTTTCCAACCCTCGACCGGTTTCACTGATACCGAATTGAACGGGAAGTCCGTGGGAAGTGACACTTCGAGCTTGTTGGTTTTGGCCGTGGGTGACTCATTGGGGACGTTGAAGGTCAGGTGGGTGTAGCCTCCGGCTGCCGGGTCGTCCGGAGCCACATTGACATGTGCGGAGGCGGCGGAGACGCCGAAAGCGAGCATTCCGACGGCCAACATGGCGGCGGAGGCGGTTTTGAGCGTACGGCGGTGGGTGGTCTTCATGGCAATGGTGCCTTTCACAAAGGAAGAATCGGTGCGGACCCCTGGCGGACATGATCCGGCAGGCGAGAGTAGCAATCTGCCGCCGGGTCCTCATCCTTGTGAAGGTGGGTCTCAGGCGGCGCGCACCAGTGCTGGTGGGCCTCGCCGGGAGGGAAAGCGACTGGAGTCCCAGCCTGCGGGAGTAATCGCAGAGGCCATGTACGGTCCGGGGGTTCTCGTCGCTTCGATAGATCCAGGAACCGGCAGCTGCACAAGGGGGCACAGCCATGCCGCCAGCGCCCACAGCGCCTGTTCGCCGCGGGCGAGCACCAATGCGGTACCCAACGTGGCCACCGCATGGGCGGCGAACATTTGCCAGTCGTCTCCGGCGGTGTGAGCCGAGGCGACGGCCCCCAGAGCTTCTGGTGCCTGCGTCCAAAGAACATGTCCAGCATGCCCGGACGCCAGGGTTGCCGCGCTGGAAGCTCCGGGCGAAAGCGCGCAAAAAGCCCAGTGCAGGCAGAGTTGCCCGGCCCCCAGCAGCCCAGCGAAGACGGGCAGCGAAAGGCGGGCACGCGTCAGCACGGCGACCGGGAGGATCGTCAGGGCACAGAGCGCCATCAGAATGACTGGTGCCGGAAGGCTTCCGCCTCCCGCCAAGTGTCCACCGGCAGCCAAGCCGAGGATGATTGAAGCGATCAGGCCAGTGCGCAAGAACCGGAAAGGCGCGGATGTCTTCATCGGCAGTCCTTTCCGGTTGCTGAGCCAAGACGGAGAATCACTCAAATTGTACGGCCACGGGATGCAAGATTTCGCAGCGCTTTCCGCCTCCTGGCCTTTCGGATCAGAGTTTGGCGATGATGTCCGCCAGAAGACGGGAAATTCGTGCACTCGCAGTTTGCCCCGCCTCGATGACTTCCTGGTGGCTCAGGGGAGCCGGGCTGATGCCGGCCGCGAGGTTGGTGACCAAGGAGATGCCGAAGACTTCCATTCCTGCGTGCCGTGCGGCTATGGCCTCCAGAGCGGTGGACATGCCCACCAGATCGGCGCCGATCCGCTTGGCGTACTGGACCTCGGCCGGAGTTTCGTAGTGCGGGCCGGTGAACTGGGCGTAGACGCCTTCGTCGAGCGTGGGATCCACCTCACGTGCCAGGCCGCGGATACGCGCCGAGTACAGGTCCGTGAGGTCGACGAACGTAGCGCCCTCAAGGGGCGAAGCTGCGGTCAAGTTGATGTGGTCCCTGATCAGCACGGGAGTACCGGGGGTCCAGGATTCGTTCAGGCCCCCGCAGCCGTTGGTTACCACCAAGGTCTTACAGCCTGCTGCCGCCGCGGTGCGAACCCCATGAACCACCGAGCGGACGCCTTTGCCTTCGTAGTAGTGGGTGCGCGCACCCAGGACGAGGGCCCGCTTTCCCTCCTTCGTCAGGACCGAGCGGATGGTGCCAACGTGCCCCTCGACGGCAGGAGCGTGGAAGCCGGGAACTTCCGACGCCGTCAGGGTCGCCGTCGTTTCGCCAATAAGATCCGCAGCCGCGCCCCAGCCTGAGCCGAGCACGAGCGCTACGTCGTGGGATTCGACGCCGGTCTCCGCCGCGATGTAGTCGGCCGCGGCTTTGGCGGCTTCGAAGGGCTCAGTTTTCATCAGCTCTGTGTTACTCACTGGTACAAACTACAGTGTTGCCCGCTCCGTTGAACAGGCGCTTGGGCGGTGCCAAGGTGCCGATTCGGTGGTTCTCAGGTGGGGCTTAGTGGCAGGTACGGCGCCAATAAGTAACAATGGAAAATTGTGACCATGCATCCTGACTTCAGCTCACCACGAATCGCAATCCTGGGCGGAGGTCCAGGCGGATATGAAGCGGCCATGGTCGCGGCGCATTTGGGAGCGCGGGTCACCCTCATCGAACGCGCCGGCCTCGGCGGCTCCGCCGTCCTCACCGACGTCGTACCTTCCAAAACCTTGATCGCGACGGCGGATCTCATGACCCGCGTTGGCGAGGCGGGGGAGCTGGGAGTCAAGTTCGCCGTCGACGGCAGCGATGTGGCGCCCGGCATGCGTGCCGATCTGGGTCACATCAACGACCGTGTCCTGCACCTCGCACGGGAGCAGTCCGACGACATCCGGGTAGGCCTGGAGCAGCTCGGAGTGGAGATCCTGATGGGATCCGGAAAGCTCCTGGACAACCACACGATCGAGGTCATCACCTCCGACGGCATCAAGACCATTACTGCTGACGCCATCCTCCTGGCCGTTGGTGCACACCCCCGCGAACTGCCCACAGCCAAGCCCGACGGTGAACGCATCCTGAACTGGGCACAGATCTACAACCTCGATGAACTTCCCAAGGACCTGATCGTTGTGGGTTCCGGGGTCACCGGGGCCGAGTTTGCCTCCGCCTACAACGGCCTTGGCTCCAATGTCACCCTCATTTCGAGCCGCGACCAGGTGCTGCCGGGTTCGGACACGGACGCGGCCCAAGTCCTTGAAGGCGTCTTCAAGCGCCGCGGCGTGCGCGTTCTGTCCCGCTCGCGGGCCGAAGCCGTGGAGCGCACCGATGCTGGAGTGCAGGTCACCTTGGGGGACGGTTCGGTCGTGACCGGCAGCCACTGTCTCGTGTGCGTGGGGTCAATCCCCAACACCGCCGGAATCGGCTTGGAAGAGGCAGGCGTGGCTGTCACGGAGTCCGGCCACATCAAGGTTGACGGCGTTTCCCGCACCACGGCATCGAACATTTACGCCGCGGGCGACTGCACGGGAATCCTGGCCCTCGCTTCTGTCGCAGCGATGCAAGGCCGCATTGCCGTGGCCCACTTCATGGGCGACGGAGTGATGCCCATCAAGCTCCACCAAGTGGCCTCGAACGTCTTCACGTCACCGGAAATCGCCTCCGTGGGCGTCTCCGAAGCGGACCTTGAATCAGGCAAGTATCAAGGTGACGTGGTCATGCTGTCCTTGCTGAGCAACGCCCGCGCCAAGATGCGCAACACCAAAGAGGGATTCGTCAAGATCATCGCGCGCAAGGGCTCGGGAACGGTGATCGGCGGCGTGGTCATTGGCCCCAACGCCTCCGAACTCATCTTCCCGATCGCCGTTGCGGTGAAGCAGAAACTACACGTCGACGATCTAGCAAGCACATTTACCGTGTACCCCTCGCTGACCGGGTCCATCTCGGAAGCGGCGCGCCGGTTGCACGTGCATATGTAGCAGCAGCGGTTCGAACCGGTTGCCTCATGTGCGGACCCGCCGCTCGGCAGCGCCGGGCGGCGGGATTTCCGCCGCCGGTGCGGTCAGCGGCGGAAGGCAGCTTTCGAATTTACGCGCGGGACCTGCCACGGATGAAGTGGAAGATCAGAAGGATCACGGCAATCACCAAAAGCAGGTGGATGAACCCGCCGCCGATGTTACCGATCAGGCCGAGAAGCCAGAGAACAGCGATGATAATGGCTATCCAAAGCAACATGTGAGTCTCCCTTGTTTGTCTGTGGACGGAAATGCTGATCCTGCGCCTCGGCTGCTCTGCGTACTTGTTATCAATCCTGTTCTCTTCTGGAGCCACAATATCGATCCAAGCTAGTGATTCCGGCCGAAGGCCCACACGGGTATCGTGTGGTGTGCTTCACAATATGCCAGGATCGGGTTCCTGAGAACGGCAAGGGAATAACCGATAGTTGCCATCCGTTTTGGACCGCGACGCCGGGAAGCTCCCTTACGCTGCAACCCCTTGAAAGTGCTTTTCGATCATCCCCTTGATGTCTCCATGGCATCCGCCGCATCCCGTCCCCGCGCGGGTCGCCTTGGAAACCTCGGGTACCGAAGAGCAGCCATCCAGCACTGCTTCCTCGATGCTCACTCCGCTGATGCCTGCGCAACGGCAGACCGTACGCTGTGGGTCATGGGCGGTACCTGCGGATTCCAACTGGTCCGGGCCGTCAAGGCGAAGGAGGAGCGAACGGTCGGCGGGCAGCTCGGAGCCGCGTTCGAACAGCATCACGAGCTCCGCGGCCGTGCGCGGCGTGCCCACGGCCACGAGTCCTTCGAGGGCGCCGCCCCGTGTAGTCATCTTGACGTAGCGGCCGTGCTCGGGATCGACCCATTGGGCCACGTGCCGACGCGGTTTCCCCGCTGAAGCCCCCGTACTGAGGAGTTCCTCATCCCATGGTTCGGCTGCGTTGTCGCCAGCGACGGCGAGGTTGATCCCGCGCGCCTTCAGGACCACCACTCCGGGTTTCTCCTGCGGCAGGGGTGACAGGGTGTCTGCGGCATCCTGGCCACCCTCGGCGAGGAGGATCAGGTACTCGGCGAGCCACTCGGCCTGGCGCCAGCCCGGACCCACCAGGCCGGAAGGGCCCGGCGCCGTGCGGCATTCGGGGCATTCGGCCTCGGCGCAGCGGACTTCGGCGCAGTCGCCGATCGCAAACATGTGCGGCTCGTGGTAGGTCCGCAGGTGGTGATCCACCAGGATGCCGGTGGCGGCGGGCAGGCCGCAGCCTTCAGCCAGTTCAATCCTGGGGCGCACACCGCAAGAGAGAACCAGCAGCTCGCCTTCGATCCTTGAGCCGTCGTTGAGCACCAGGGCGGAGAACGTTCCGTCCGGGCCGTTGTGCTCCACTGCGGTGGAACGGGCGTTGCCCACCATGGTGATTCCGCTGTTGCGCAGGCTCGCTGCGAGAACGGCTCCGCCGCCGCGGTCGATATTGCGGCCCAACGGAAAGGAACCATTGTGCACCACGGTGGTTTGGGCGCCTTCTTCCGCCGCGGCCAGGGCTGTTTCAAGCCCCAGCACGCCGCCACCGAGGACGATCACGCGCTGGCGGGCAGCCACGGCGTCGCGCAGTTGCGCGGCGTCGCGGAGGTCACGAAGTGCGGTTACCCCCGAGGGGAGTACCGGGTGCGAAGGGTCAGGGTTGATTCCGGTGAGATTGGGAATGACGGGCCGCGAGCCAGTGGCGAATACCAGCCGGTCGAAGCCGGGCACGGTTCCGTCCGAGAGGACCACTCGCTGCCGGGCCCGGTCGATGCGTTTGACCGTGACGCCCAGCCGGACTTCCACCCCGTCGGCCGTCAAATCGTTGGCGTCGGCCATCGAGATTGCCTCCGCTGTGGTGCGCCCCACGCCGAGTTCAGCCACCATGACGCGGTTGTACGCGGCTTCGGTTTCCTGTCCGACCACGAGCAGCTGGACAAGACCGCTGCGCACGGAGGGCAACAATTCGTCGACCAGCCGGGCCGCGACCGGTCCGAATCCGATCACCACTATTCGCTCGCTCACGATGCCTCCTTGACGTGCATTGACAAGCCTGACGTCACTGACACAGCCAACGTCGATTCGACAGTCGGCAGTGCGGCCCTACGGACCCAGACCTTGCTCTTCTTGAACTCGGGCATGCCGGAAATGGAATCCGTGACCGCCTCAGTGAGACGGTTGGCGCTGCCCGGTCCAGGGAAATGGAAGGGCAGGAAGACGGTGTCCGTCCGGATGCTGTTGCTGAGCTCCACCCTGCACAGGACCTCGCCGCGCTCGTTGGTGACATTGACGAAGTCACCGTCGGCGATTTCCCGGACGGCCGCCGTCGCAGGGTGGATCTGTAGCAGAGCTTCCGGTTGGGCTGTTACGAGTTCGGCCACGCGACGGGTCTGTGCCCCCGATTGGTAATGTTCCAGCAGCCGCCCGGTGACGAGCGTGAGCGGATCGGGATCAGGGCCGACGACGGCGGAGCGCTGCGAACGCTTCTGTGGCACCACCGGGACCATCACGGCGCGCCCGTCGGCGTGCGCGAAGCTGTCCAGGAAGAGCCTCGGCGTTCCCGAGCTGCCGCTCGGATAAGGCCAGTAGGCCGCTTCTCCGCGGTCAAGCATGGCGTAGTCGATTCCGGAGTAGTCGGCCAAGCCGCCTGCCGAGGCGAGCCGGAGTTCCTCGAAGACGGTCTCGGGATCGTCACTGAATACGGACGGCGCGTCGAGCGATTCGGCGAGCCGGGCCATGAGCCACAATTCGCTGCGGACACCCGGGGGAGGGGTGAGGGCCTTCCGACGGCGGAGCACGCGGCCCTCGAGGTTGGTCAGGGTGCCTTCTTCCTCGGCCCACTGGGTGACCGGAAGGACGAGGTCGGCCTCCAGCGCGGTCTCGGACATGAAGAAATCGCAGACCACCAGGAAGTCCAGGCTCCGCAGGCCCGCGATCACCGCACCGGCGTCGGGGGCGGACACCGCCACATTGGCGCCGTGCACGAAGAGGCAACGGACGCCGTCGGGCTGTCCCAAAGACTTCAACAGTTCCACTGCCGGAAGGCCGGGTCCAGGGATGAGCGATTCATCCACGCCCCACACTTTGGCGACGTGGGCGCGGGCGGCCGGATCGGTGATCTTGCGGTAGCCGGGTAGCTGATCGGCTTTTTGACCGTGCTCGCGGCCACCCTGGCCATTGCCTTGGCCGGTCAGCGTGCCGTAGCCGCCACGGGCGGATCCCGGAAGGCCCAGAAGGAGGCTGAGGTTGATGGCGGCCGTGGCGGTGTCGGTGCCGTCGACGTGTTGTTCGACTCCGCGGCCGGTGAGGATGTAGCTGCCGCCCCGCCGGGCGCCGTCGGCGAGGCGGCGGGCGGTGTCGCGGATGAGCGTGGCGGGAACTCCGGTGATCGACTGCACACGCTCGGGCCAGAATCCGGCGAGGCTGCGAACGATCGCCGGGTATCCGGTGGTGCGGTTATGGAGGTAGCCGGTGTCGGCAAGGCCTTCGTGGACCACTACGTGGGAGATACCCAGCAGCAGGGCGAGGTCTGTTCCCGGGGTCGGCTGCACGTGGAGGCCACCGCCGTCGCCGGTGAATTCGGCCGTCGCCGAACGGCGGGGATCGGCCACGATCAACCCGCCGGAGTCACGCGCGCCTTGCAGGTGCTGGACGAAGGGCGGCATGGTCTCGGCCACGTTGGAGCCGAGAAGGAAGATGACGCTGGCAGAATCCAGGTCCTCCACGGGGAACGGGAGACCGCGGTCCACGCCGAAAGCGCGGTTTCCGGCTGCCGCCGCGGAGGACATGCAAAAACGTCCGTTGTAGTCGATGCGCGAGGTTCCCAGCGCCAGGCGCGCGAACTTGCCCAATTGGTAGGCCTTCTCGTTGGTGAGTCCGCCGCCGCCGAAGACCCCGACGGCGTCGGCTCCGTAGCGCTCGCGGGTCTGTTTCACGGCTCCGGTAACCAGCATGAGCGCCTCGTCCCAAGCGATCGGCCGGTGGACGCCGTCGGAGCCTTTGAGCATGGGTTCCGTGACGCGTCCGCTGTGGTTCAACAACGACGGCGATGTCCAGCCCTTGCGGCACAACCCGCCCCGGTTGGTGGGGAAGTCGCGGCCGGACACGTCCAGGAGGGGAAGTGCCTTTGCCGCGGGCGCCCGGTCTGACCCCGGCTGCGCGGAAGGGGCTGCCGGGGTCAGGGTCATGGCGCACTGCAGCGCACAATACGGGCAGTGGGTCTCGGCGCCATGGGGCATATTAGATGTGTCCCATCGAGTTGCGGTTGGCCTTGCGGAGGTAGCAGACCCAGCAGACGATGAGCATCAGCACGTAGGCGCCGACGAAGCCATAGAACGCGGGGGTGTAGGAGCCGGAAGCGCTGGATGCGTTGAGCACCTGGGGGATGACGAAACCGCCGTAGGCGCCGATCGCCGAGATCAGCCCGAGGGAGGAGGACGCGAGGCGTGCGGTGCTGGCGGCGCTTGCCCCGGAGCGGGCTGCCCGGCTGGAGGTGGCGAAGATGACCGGAATCATGCGGTAGGTGGCGCCGTTTCCAAAGCCGCTTGCCGTGAAGAGGAACAGGAACAGGACCAGGAAGAGCCAGAAGTTCTTGAGCGGAAGGGTCCAGACCATGGTCAGGGTGATGATCGCCATCGCTGCGAACGCTGTGACCGTCATCCGGGCTCCGCCCATGCGGTCTGCCATGCGTCCGCCGTAGGGGCGGGCCAGGGAGCCAACCAAGGGGCCGAGGAAGGCGAGCGAGAGGACAACCGCGCCGAGGTGCATGGAGGAGAAAGCCGGGAAGTAGTCCTTGATGAGCTTGGGGAAGACTCCGGAGAAGCCGATGAATGAACCAAAGGTGCCGATGTAGAGGAAAGCCATGATCCACAAGTGCGGTTCCTTGAGCGCGGCAATGGAGCCCGCCACGTCACCTTTGGCACTGGTGAGGTTGTTCATGTACTTCCAGGCGCCGAACGCGGCGACGAGGATGAGCGGGATCCAGATGAGGCCGGCCATGGGCAGGTTGACGGTGCCGGCGGCCAGGAGGGTGACGGCGATCGGAACGACGAGCTGTGCGATGGCCGCACCGAGGTTTCCGCCGGCGGCGTTCAGGCCCAGGGCCCAGCCCTTTTCACGGGCCGGGTAGAAGAAGGTGATGTTGGCCATTGAGCTGGCGAAGTTGCCTCCGCCGAAGCCGGCAAGGCCCGCTACAAGCAGCATGACGCCGAACGGCGTGCCGGGATTCGAGACACAGAGGGCCAGGCCCGCGGTCGGGATCAGCAGAAGCATGGCCGAGACAATGGTCCAGTTACGGCCGCCGAACCTCGGAACCATGAAGGTGTAGGGGATGCGCAGCGTGGCACCGACCAAGCTGGGGATGGAGATGAGCCAGAAGATCTGGTTCGTGTCGAACTTGAAGCCTGCGGTCGGCAGCTGGACGACCACGATCGACCAGAGCTGCCACACCACGAAGCCGAGGAACTCGGCGAAGATGGACCAGTACAGGTTGCGCTTGGCGATGGAACGGCCGGCAGCTTCCCACTGTTCTTTGTTCTCTGCGTCCCAATTGGCTATCCAGCGGCCAGGGCGGTGTTCGAGCTCGGGGACGAGGGCGGTGGGCGCCTGCTCGTTGGTGAGGATTTCGGTGCTGCGGTCAACTGTCACGGAGTGCCTCCTTTGGGGGGACGTTGTACTTCCACGTTAGGGAGGGCGCGTTTCGCGGACCGTCGCGGTTTGTAAACGTGCTGTGACATTTGCCTATCGGAGGTGGTCACCGGTGCGTGAGGCGACGGTGAGGTTGTTTGAGCTCAGTGTGGTGCGGACCACGGAATGAGACTTTTCAAAGTGTCCGTATATTGGACTCAATTGTCCATTTATTGGATGCCGGGAACTATTATTGAACTCTCAATAATTTTTGTCGGCACGCCCACGAACGCTGTGCCGGCGTGAACGAAAGCAACCACTACATGTCTTCCATCGCTGAATCCAAGGAAAGCGAGTCAGTCAAGCCGGTGAACTCGCGGGGGCGGGTGATCTTCGCCAGCCTCATCGGCACGTCGATCGAGTTCTACGACTTCTACGTCTACGCCACGGCCGCAGTGCTCGTCTTTCCCAAATTGTTCTTCCCGACGGCGGACGAGACCACCCAGTTGCTGAGCTCCTTCGCAGTGTTCGGCGTCGCCTTTGTCGCCAGGCCGCTTGGCTCGATCATTTTCGGACACTTCGGTGACAAGTTCGGTCGTAAGGGAACGCTGGTTGCGTCGCTGCTAACCATGGGTATCGCCACGTTCCTCATTGGTTGCCTCCCCACCGCCCAGGTTCCCGGCTGGACCTTCCTGGCTCCCACCCTGCTGGTAGTCCTGCGCTTCGCCCAAGGCCTGGCCCTCGGTGGTGAGTGGAGCGGCGCCGCGCTGCTCGCGACGGAAAACGCTCCGGCCAACAAACGCGCGATCTACGGAACATTCCCACAGATGGGCGCGCCGATTGGCTTCATCTTGGCCAACATCATCTTCCTTGTCTTCAGCTACACCCTGACTCCCGAAGCCTTTGCGGCCTGGGGCTGGCGCGTGCCGTTCCTGCTCAGCGCCGTCATGGTGATCCTCGGCCTCTACGTACGCCTCAAGCTCATTGAAACCCCCGCCTTCACCAAGGTGCTGGAATCCAACGAGGTGGCCAAGCTGCCCGTCGGGCGCGTGTTCAAAACCAGCTGGCGCCCCCTGATCCTTGGCACCTTCATCATGCTTGCGACCTACGTGCTGTTCTACCTGATGACCACCTTCACGCTGACCTATGGCACCAAGCCCACCCTGGCCGGCGCGCAGGCCGCCGCCGCGAAGGCCGGAAAGCCCATGACCGACGCGGCCGCCGCGGCGTTTGTCCCAGGCCTGGGCTTCAGCCGGAACGACTTCCTCTGGATGCTGATTGCCGGCGTCGTTTTCTTCGGCATTTTCACCTTGGTGGCCGGCCCGCTGGCCGAAAAGTACGGCCGCCGAAAGATGCTCCTCGCAGTGACAGCGGGCATCCTGCTCTTCGGTTTGCTGTTCGTTCCACTGTTCAGCGGCGGCTTCGTGGGGACCATGGCGTTGCTGATCCTCGGGTTCACGCTCATGGGCCTGACCTTCGGACCCATGGGCGCGCTCCTCCCGGAGCTGTTCCCCACCAACGTCCGTTACACCGGATCCGCCATCAGCTACAACATGTCGAGCATCCTGGGTGCGGCGGTGGCTCCGTTCATCGCGGTCTGGCTCTGGGAATCGGCCAAGGGCAGCACGGTCCTCGTGGGCGTCTACCTGAGCGCCATGGCTGTACTGACGCTCGTGGCCCTCATCCTGTCCAAGGAAACAAAGGACATGGACTATGCGAACAACGTGGCCTGACCTTGCATTAGCAGGTTCACGCTCAACAGCTCCTTAAACAGTCCCGGCCCCGCACTCAGCGTGCGGGGCCGGGACTGTTTAAGGAGCTGGTTAGTCCTCGATCGTCGCGATCACGGCGCCGGCGGACACAGTTTCGCCGGCGCTGGTCAGCAATCCGTGAATGGTGCCGGCCCGGTGGGCGGTGAGGGGCTGTTCCATCTTCATGGCTTCGAGGACCACAATCAGGTCACCTTCGGCGACCACATCGCCGTCGGTCACTGCTACCTTGACGATGGTGCCCTGCATCGGCGAGGTGAGGGCGTTACCGCCCGCCACGGCAGCTGTTGCGCCCGCCGAGCGGGAACGCTTCTTGCTCTTCGCGCCCTTGGTGGCCGCGCCGGAGGCAGCGGAGACCGCGCCCAGGCTCGCAGGAAGGACAACTTCCAGTCGCTTGCCGCCAACCTCGACGACAACGCGCTGGCGCTCACCGGCGTCGGGGGCTTCTGTTCCGGTTCCACTGGGCGTCCACGCGGGAAGATTGTTAACGAATTCGGTCTCGATCCAGCGCGTGTGGACCGTGAAAGGGCCCTCTGCCGGGGCGAACGCGGGATCCGTGACCACTGCGAGGTCGAAAGGAATGACGGTGGGAATGCCTTCCACCGTCATTTCCTCAAGGGCCCGGCGGGAGCGCTGAAGGGCTTGTTCGCGGCTTGCGCCGGTCACGATCAGTTTGGAGAGCATGGAGTCGAAGTTCCCGCTGATGACGTCGCCCTGCTCGATACCTGAGTCGATGCGGACTCCCGGTCCTGTGGGGTTCTTCAGCGTGGTGACCGTTCCCGGCGCGGGCATGAAGTTACGGCCCGGATCTTCACCGGTGATGCGGAATTCGAAGGAGTGGCCGCGGACTTCAGGATCGCCGTAGCCGAGTTTTTCGCCGCGGGCGATGCGGAATTGCTCGCGGACCAGGTCGAGGCCCGTGACTTCCTCTGAAACACAGTGCTCCACTTGAAGCCGGGTGTTCACCTCAAGGAAGGAGATGATGCCGTCCTGGCCCACCAGGAATTCGCACGTTCCCGCGCCCAGGTAGCCGGCTTCCTTCAGGATGGCCTTTGACGACTCGTACAGCCGCTCGTTCTGCTCCGCGCTCAGGAATGGTGCCGGGGCTTCTTCGACCAGTTTCTGGTTGCGGCGCTGGAGGGAGCAGTCGCGCGTGGAGACCACAACAACGTTGCCGTAGGCATCGGCAAGGCACTGGGTCTCGACGTGGCGGGGGGAGTCGAGGAATCGCTCGATGAAGCACTCGCCGCGACCGAAGGCGGCAACGGCCTCGCGCACGGCTGACTCGAAAAGTTCGGGGATTTCCTCAACGGTCCGGGCCACCTTGATGCCCCGACCGCCACCCCCGTAGGCCGCCTTGATGGCGATTGGGAGGCCGAACTCTTCGGCGAAGGCAAGGATTTCGGCAGCAGATTCCACAGGATCGGCCGTGCCCGGAACCAGGGGAGCGCCAACTTTTTCGGCGATGTGGCGTGCTTGCACTTTGTCGCCCAGTGCGGAAATGGCCTCGGGGGACGGGCCGATCCACGTGATGCCGGCGTCGATGACCTTGGCGGCAAACTCGGCGTTTTCGGCGAGGAAACCATAACCGGGGTGAATGGCGTCCGCGCCGGATTGCCGGGCGACCTCGATCAACTTGTCCATCACGAGGTACGACTCTGCAGCAGTGTTGCCACCCAGTGCGTACGCCTCATCTGCCAGCCGGACGTGCAGGGCATCGCGATCGGGATCCGCGTAGACCGCCACGGAGGCGATGCCTTCGTCCCGGGCTGCGCGGATAATACGGACCGCGATTTCGCCTCGGTTGGCAATCAAGACCTTGGTGAGAGGGCTGGAAATGGGCTGCGCCGGATTAGCTGACAAGTTTTGACTCCTTCTGTCCTTCAGGGAGCCTAGCGTTATTTTGAGGGTTCCCCCATATTCATGGGGGATTCCGTGTGTGAGACGGCCAGTCTTTGTAGGGTTGCTACAAAATGTGATTGATGGTTTTGCCAGTACTGCTCAGCTGGGCCGGTGCCTTAGCGCACGGGCCGATTCATGCCATCTGAGTAACGACAGGAAGACGGCGCCGGCCTCCTCCGTCACGAAGCCGTTGCGCTGATACAGGGCCACGGCTGCAACGTTGTCGCGCGCGACATTCAGCCGAACGTCCAGTCCTGCGATGTCGGCCGCCTCGCAGACGTCGCCGAGCAACCGGCCACCCAGGCCGGCCCCTCGGAACTCCGGCAGCAGGGCGATGTCCACGATGCGGACGTAACGCGTTCGCCACGCGGTCCAGATCCTGCCGGCCGGCACGTCGTCGACCTCTACAACTACGTTTCCGTTGCCGCCCCACAGCTCCGACCATTGCTGATGCTGCGCCTGCTGTTGCATCTCCAGCAAGGCGGGTGGAAGCAAATCCCGTCCCGGCGCCGCAGATGTGAAGAGATCCCGGAGGAAACCGGCGTCGCGGTCCTCCGGGGCACGGAATCGAAGCGCTGGTACCGCCGGCAGTGCCGCTCTGCCTAGCCTCTCGATGGGAAGATCCCCACCAGCGAGATCACATAGTTGAGAACCAAGGAGGGCGGAAGATTGTAGAAAGGTTGCCCGCCTCCGGCCTGCTGGGTTGAGGCCAGTGCCACTCCTGAGTCCGGTGCTCCATAGGAACCGCCAGGGGCGGGCGCCATTCCCGCTGAAGGCCGGTCCGTCGTCTCGGTAGTCGAGGCGTACATTCCGGGGTGGGTGTGCGGCGGAAGATTCGAGGTGGTCAGGGTTGTCGTTTCCGAGCCGCTGACCTCGCCAATGAAGTAGTTGGAAAGACCCGGGCCCTGGCCGTTGTGCAGCGCCGCACGACCCCGTAGATCGGGCAGGGCAAAGTTTGAAGTTCCGTTGCCGCCGTACGTTGTGCCCAGCAAGGAAAAGAGGGCTGCGTTCTGCTGGATTGACAGGAGTTGGCCATTGCACAATGCCCAGTTAGTTGGCGCGAAGTTGAATCCGACGAGCCTGATCTCGCCGATAAATGGATCGGTCATGAGTTCGGTCCTTTGCTTCCAGGGGCTGCGGCTGTTGGCGGCAACAGCGTGGCGCCCCGCCTGTCGATGATAGCGAAGGCTTTGCCGTCGCTGTGGGTAATGAAGAGACTGACCGCCCCGCTCCGGGGATGGCTGATGGCGATTGTGTCCGGAGGGTACGCTCCATTGACCAGGCTGAAGCCGAGCCGGAATCGCTCCGCGGGATCCGCGTGCTCCCCCGGGCGCGGCGCACGCCTAAGATCCTCCGCACTGTCTAAGCGAACGACGGCGGTGCCCGCCTTCAGCTGTTGGCCAAGCAGCGGCGTCCAACTGGCAAGAGTGAACACATCCGGTTCAGCCGCTTGGGACGTGAGCTGGCCCGCTACGGCCAGGACCACGGCCCCCGCCCCGCCGACCAAGAGCGTTCTGCGGTTGAGCTTGAATGAGGTCTCCATTTGTCAGCCTGCGTTGAAGCCGAGCGAGAACCGGAGGTTCCGCACCGCGACGCCGTTTGCATGGGTTACCTTGATGCTGACGCTCTGCCCGGCAGCCACGGTGCCAGTGTCCAAGCCGTCGCTGCACGAGGTGGTCGCGGCAGCTATTGAGCAAGTCAGCGTCGAGGCTGATCCGTTCACCATGACAGTGACGGTCACGGCCGGGCCGCTGGTGACGTTCGCAGCCAGCCCCTTGATTGTTCCGGCCCGGGGCATGACGATCGCGGCGTCGGATTCGGCAGCCGCTATGCCCGAGCTGCCGGAAAGGGACAGGTACCCGACGGTATCGGCGGGATCGATGAATCGCACGGATCCGGTGAAGACCGGAGGCGGCCCATCTAGGCCGGCAACGCCCTGGGCACCTTGAGCGCCTGTAGCACCCGGAGCGCCTGTAGCGCCCGGAGCGCCTGTAGCGCCCGGAGCGCCGTTCAAACCGGGAGGGCCTTGGGGTCCTATCGGACCGGCCGGCCCGATCAGAGATTGCCCAGTTCCTGGCCATGTGCCCAGGAACTTGGGTCCGTACATCCTGTAATCAGAAAGGTTGAGGTAGAAATCCCCGTCCTTGCCGACGCCGGCCGTCGGTGCGAGGACGCCACTTAGGACGCTGTTGCCGTCCGTTCCGGGAAGCCCATTGGCGCCAGTGGCGCCGGTGTCGCCCTTGATGCCTTGTGTGCCGGTGGCTCCTGTGTCGCCCTTGGCACCTTGCGCGCCGGTGGCTCCTGTGTCGCCCTTGATGCCTTGCGCGCCCTGAGCGCCGGTTGCTCCGGTGGCGCCATCAGCGCCGGTGTCGCCTTTGGCACCTTGTGCGCCGGTGGCTCCTGTGTCGCCCTTGATGCCTTGCGCGCCCTGAGCGCCGGTTGCTCCGGTGGCGCCATCAGCGCCGGTGTCGCCTTTGGCACCTTGTGCGCCAGTGGCTCCTGTGTCGCCTTTGGCACCTTGTGCGCCGGTGGCTCCTGTGTCGCCCTTGATGCCTTGCGCGCCCTGAGCGCCGGTTGCTCCGGTGGCGCCATCAGCGCCGGTGTCGCCCTTGATGCCTTGTGCGCCGGTGGCTCCTGTGTCGCCCTTGATGCCTTGCGCGCCCTGAGCGCCGGTTGCTCCGGTGGCGCCATCAGCGCCGGTGTCGCCCTTGGCACCTTGTGCGCCGGTGGCTCCTGTGTCGCCCTTGATGCCTTGCGCGCCCTGAGCGCCGGTTGCTCCGGTGGCGCCATCAGCGCCGGTGTCGCCTTTGATGCCTTGTGCGCCGGTGGCACCATCAGCGCCGGTGTCGCCCTTGGCACCTTGGGCTCCAGTGGCGCCATCAGCGCCGGTGTCGCCTTTGATGCCTTGTGCGCCCTGAGCACCTGTGGCTCCAGCGGTCCCCGTCGCGCCGGTTGCGCCCTGTGGTCCCTTTGCTCCTGCGGCACCAGTCGGTCCGGCCGGACCTTGCGCTCCAGCGGCTCCGGTCGGACCCGGAGCGCCCGCACTTGAGACGTTGGCGTCCTTGCCCCACGAAACTGTCACGGCGCCTTCGCCGCAGGTTTTCTGTGCATTACCTTGGGAAACCGAGCTGATGGTTCCCTGTTGGGTGTTGAGGCAGGCGCTGAAAGTGCCGGGACTCGTGCCGTTGTTAGAGGCTGTGCATCCAGTCGCGGCGACGGCCAGCAGCAAACCCAACGCTGAAAGATGAATCTTGCGGGACAACGGCGAAAGCCGGCCCTGTGAACTGGATGCCAAAATAGCAGGACTCATCCTGGACCCCCCTTGAGACCATGTTGTAACGAGGAATTCTGCCCCATTTACCGGCAGGCGACTGGCTGCCATTCTGCAATCCCTCGAAACCCAGTCCTCGTGAACAATATCATGGAGAAATGTTCTTTTTCGGAGCAATTCCCGCTGTATTACCGCACTATTACGAATCTCTTTCAGTGGCGTTTTGAGTCCAAAGTTCGGTGATTCCAACCTTCGCTTGCCCGAGGAGATCGCGGAGGGTCGAGATGGAGAGCCCGACGACGGCGTGCGGGTCGCCGTCGACCTTGCGGATGAAGGCCCCGCCAAAGCCGTCGATCGTGAAGGACCCGGCGCAGTGCAAGGGCTCTCCCGTTGCGATGTAGGCGTCGATATCCTGTTCGCTCATCTCCGTAAAGTGGACTTCTGCGCTGGATACGGCTCCGACTGTTGCGCCGGTGCCGTCGGCCGTCTCGCCGTCGTCGACGTCCGCCGCGGTTTCGCGGCAGTCCACCAGCCAATGCCCGGTGTGGAGGACGCCCTGGGAACCGCTCATGCGCAACATCCGTTCCTTGGCGACGTCCACGGTGTAGGGCTTGCCATGGGATTCGCCGTCGAACTCGAACACCGAATCGCAGCCGATGACCAAGGCCCCCTCGGCGTCGGGCAGGGAGGCGACGGCTTCGGCCTTGGCGCGGGCCAGGAGGAGCGCTGTGTCATGTGCGTCGGTCACGCCGTACCGGGCTTGAACTGCGTCCTCGTCCACATCCGAGACGAGTACCTCGTGGTAGATTCCGGCCTCTTTGAGGAGTTTGGTGCGGGCGGGGGACTGGGAAGCCAGGATCAATCGGGTCACCGCTCAAGCGTAGTACGCTCACCTAGCCCCCGACGCCCGCTCACCTTTAAGGGGGTTCCCGCCGACGCTCGCTCCCTTATGTGGCCCATTCGGGCAACCCTCCTGCGGATATGACCGAAGGTGGACATGTTCCTGGAATTTAGCTGAGCGTGCGTTTGGGGGACGGGGCGGATAGCTGAGCGGGCGTTTGGGGGAAGGGGCGGATAGCTGAGCGTGCGTTTGGGGAAAAGGCCTCATAGCTGAGCGGGCGTCGGCTCCGGAGACAGAACCGACGCCCGCTCAGGCCGCTAACGCAACCAGGCGCTAACGCAACCAGACGCCTAGTGGACCAATTCCTTGGCCCCGCCTGCCGCCGTCGTGCGCTGCAGCTTGGCGCCTTCGACGTCGACGTCGGGAAGGATCCGGGACAGCCAGCCCGGCAGCCACCAGGCCTTCTCGCCCAAGAGGTACATCACAGCCGGAACAATGGTCATCCGGACCACGAACGCGTCCACCAGCACACCGAACGCCATGGCGAAGCCGAGCGGGCGGACCATGGTCAAGTGGCTGAAGATGAATCCCGCAAACACGCTGACCATGATGATGGCAGCGGCAGTGACAACGGCGGAGGCGTGACTGAACCCGCTCCGGACCGCCTGCTTCGCGTTTTCACCGTGCATGAACGATTCGCGCATCCCCGAGGTAATGAATACCTGGTAGTCCATGGCCAGGCCGAACAGCACGCCAATCAGGATGATCGGCAGGAAGCTCAGCACGGCTCCGGGATTGGCGACGTCGAACACGGTTCCGAGCCAACCCCACTGGTACACCGCCACGACGGCGCCGAACGCCGCCGCGAGGGAAAGCAGGAAGCCTCCGGTGGCGAGCAGCGGCACCACGATGGAGCGGAAAACCAGCAAAAGGAGGATCAGCGAAAGCCCGACGACGATCGCCAGGTACGGGGGCAACGCGGCACCGAGCTTCGCGGAGACGTCGATGTTGCCGGCTGTCTGCCCCGTCAGTCCGATCGTGGCGCCTGTGGCTTGCTGGATTTCGGAACCTTTCGCGCGCAGCTCCGAGACCACTTGGACGGTGCTGGCACTGGCAGGTCCGTCCTTGGGGATGACCTGGAAAACCGCGGTGCGATGGTCCGGGCTCAGGGCCACGGGAACGGCCGCCACGACGTTGTCGACACTGCGCAGCTTGTCCGCTACATCGAACTGCTTGGCCTTCGCCTGCTGGTCGCTGAGGCCGTCCGGGAACGTGCCGACCACCACGATGGGACCGGTCATGCCCTCGCCGAAACTCGTGCGGGTGAGGTCATAGGCCTTGAACGCTTGCGAATCGACCGGTTCCGAACCGCCGTCGGGCAACGCGAGGCGCAGCTGGGAAGCGGGAAGAGCCAGCACCCCGAGCAACACCACGCCGGCAAGCAGCGCGACCACCGGGTGGCGGGTCACGAGCCCACCCCAGCCCCGGCTGCTCCGCCGCTGGTCTTCGGCGCGGTCGGCAGAAGCGTGGTCCGGTTCGGCGTTGTGGCGTTCGGCCTTGGCCCAGGCGCGCTTCGAAATCAGTTTCCGGCCCACCAGGGAGAGGACTGCCGGGGTCAGCGTCAGGGAGACGACGACGGCGACTGCCACCGTCGCGGCGGCCGACAGGCCCATGACGGCGAGGAACGGGAGTCCTGGAACGACGAGAGCGGCAAGGGCGATGACCACGGTGAGACCGGCGAAAAGGACGGCGTTGCCCGAGGTACCCGTGGCGAGCGCCACTGATTCTTCGGCGTCCATCCCAGAAAGCAATTGCCCCCGGTGGCGGTTGACGATGAAGAGGGAGTAGTCGATCCCGACGGCGAGCCCCAGCATGAGCGCGAGCATCGGCGAAATGGAGCTCATATCGATGACGCCGGTCAGGGCAAAGGTACCCCCGACACCCACGGCCACGCCAATGATCGCCATGAGGAGCGGCAAGCCGGCGGCCACAAGCGTTCCCAGCATCACGATGAGGGCAATGGCGGCCACGGCGATTCCGATGACTTCGGAGACACCGAATAACTGCGAGACGTCCTCCGTGATTTCCTTGCTCGCCAGCGCTGTCACACCTGCTGAGGAGACGCCGTGGACAATGTCCTGGACTTGCTGCCGGACCGCAGGGGTCAGGCCATTGATGGAGGTCTTGAACTGGACCTGCGCGATCGCGGCTTTTCCGTCTTCGGAGACGAAACGCATGCCCTGGGACGCTGTCAGCTGGCGTTTGGCCAATGCAAGGGCGGCGGCACCATCAGTGGCTTGCTTCTGTCCGTCATCGAGCTTTTGGCGCCCGGTCAGAAGTTTAGCCTTCTGCGGGGCAAGCTGGGCCTGGATCTGCGCAGCGGGCATACCGGCCGCGGTCATTTGTTGCTCTGCGGCCTTGACTTGGGCGTCCCCGGCATCCAAGGTGGCCCGGGCCTTGTCCAGCTCAGCTTGCCCGGCGGCGGCTTTTTGCTCGCCTGCTGCAAGATCGGACGGTGCTTTGTCCAAGGCGGCCTGGGTTGTGAACGGATTGACCGTGGACTGCACATCCGGCAGTTTTTCGAGCTGGGCGAGGGCCGACGCAATGGCGTCCCTGCCGGCTTGGTTGAATCCGGCGTCGCCCGCTTCGAAGACGATTCCCGCGGAGCCACCGGAGGACGCAGGAAGGTCCTTTTTGAGTTTGTCCAGCATCTGCTGGGTTTCGGTGCCCGGAATCTGGAAGTTGTTGGACATGGTGCCGTGGAACGCTGCAGCGGAGCCACCCACGGCCACCAATACTGCCAGCCAGAGCGAAATCACCAACCAGCGGTGGCGGTAGGAGAACTTGCCAAGACGGTAGAGCAGGAGTGCCATATCGGAACCGTTCTGTCGGTGGGTGGTGATGCCGGAGGGTGGGTGCTATGCGCCGCGAGGGGTGGTTGCCGTGAAGCCTGAACCGAGCAGACCCATTGCGTCGATCAAGTGCTGCCGCAGGCTGGCCAAGGATTCAGGGGAAAGATCCGGGCCGCGCTCTTCGAACCAGACGCTCATGGCTGCCTTGCCGCAGGAAATGATGGACCCGGCCAAGGCCCGCAAATAGAGTTCATCGGCATCCGGGCCGAGGCGATGCCGGGCAGCGTCGATGATCTGCGTGGTGCAGTGGTCCCAGGCCTCAAGTTCGGACCTCGCCAACGTTCGGTTGTCCTGGGTCAAACTGAAGAGCTCGGCCATGGGGGAGACCGTCATGGGGTCCGCCAACGCCATCAGGGCGGCCCGGGCGGAATCGAGGATCGGTTCGTCGGACGGCCGCAAACGGAACTGTTCCAGGGCGTGGTCCAGGAAGCCCTCGGTCACGGAGGCCAGAGCGGCTTCGAGGGTGGGGAAATAGTTGAAGAACGTGCGCCGGGACACGCCGGCCTCTTCCGCGATGTCCTCCACGGTGAAACCTCCAACGCCCCTGTTCCGCAGCACGGCTAGAGCTGCGTCGGCGATCGCTTGCCGGGTAGCCAGCTTGTTCTGTTCCCGGCGTGAGGGGAAGGCTGCGGTTTCGGGAGCACTCACGCGCTTACACTAAGTGCAACTTTGCACTCTGAGCAAGTTAAATCTTCGGTCCACCAAAACGAACGGCCGGCGACGCTCCTGCGTCGCCGGCCGTTGTCGCCTGCCTTATTGCTGGAAAGGCGGTTGGGGAGAGTGCGAATCGGGGAACTGCCCGGGCATCGGCGGTGCCGTTTGTCCCGGTGCTGTTGCCGGCGTCGTGGGCTGCGTGGACTGCCGGGCTGCGGCGCTGGTCAGGTAGATCGACTGACCTGTGGCACCGGGCTCGCCTTCGGCCAGGGGGATGGCGAACACGGCCGTCCCGTAGGCGCAGACTTCGGTCCAGTTGCCGCCCATTTCAGAGGTGTCGAAACGCATGGCCACGATGGCGTTGGCGCCCCGTTGTTGTGCCTCATTGACCATGCGGGCCATGACTTCCTGGCGGCTTTCGTACAGTGCCTTGGTCATTTCGGGCAGTTCGCCGCCGCCAAGGGAGCGGAAGCCAGCCAACACCTGGGCTCCGATGTCCCGTGAGCGGACGGTGAGGCCCATGACTTCGCCAAAGACCGCGTCGATCTTGTGGCCCGGAATCTTGTTTGAGGTAACGATCAACATGGACAGAGCCTATCCAGAATTCATCGTTTCTCACCGTTTAAGGGACAAATCCCCGGGGCATTCCCCAGGGATTTGTCCTTGCGATGGTGAACTGCGGTCAGGTCGTGGCAACGGCGAGCTCGCGAGCCTCGCTTGCCGTTTCCGGAGAGACCGCGTGGTCGTCGTCGGCGAAGGCCGTTCCCTTGCGAGGCGCGTTGTAGAGGGATTCGTCCAGGATTCCCTGCCGTTTGGCGACAATCGCCGGCACCAGCGCTTGTCCGGCGACGTTGACGGCCGTGCGGCCCATGTCCAGGATCGGGTCGATCGCCAAGAGGAGCCCGACGCCGGCGAGCGGCAGTCCCAGCGTGGAGAGGGTCAGCGTGAGCATCACGACGGCGCCGGTGGTACCTGCGGTTGCCGCGGAACCAAGAACCGAAACCACCACAATCAGCAGGTACTGGCTGATGTCCAGGTTGATGCCGAAGAACTGGGCCACGAATATCGCGGCGATGGCCGGGTAGATGGCGGCGCAACCGTCCATCTTGGTGGTGGCGCCGAGCGGCACGGCGAAGGAAGCGTAGCCCTGCGGGACTCCGAGGTTGCGCTCGGTGACGCGCTGCGTGAGCGGCAGTGTGCCGATCGAGGAGCGCGAGACGAACGCGAGCTGAACGGCAGGCCAGACACCCGAGTAGTACTGCTTAATGGACAGTCCGTGGGCCTTCACCAAGATGGGGTAGACCGCGAAGAGCACCAAGACGAGGCCCGCGTAGATGGCCAGGGTGAACTTGCCGAGCGAGCCGATCGTGTCCCAACCGTAGACGGCGACGGCGTTGCCGATCAGTCCAATGGTGCCCAACGGTGCGATGCGGATGATCCACCAAAGGACCTTCTGGATGACGGCAAGGGCGGAAGCGTTGAGGTTCAGGAACGGTTCGGCCTGTTTGCCGACCTTGAGGGCGGCCACTCCTACGGCAATGGCGATCACTAGGATCTGGAGCACGTTGAAGCTGATGGAGGTGCTGGCGACGCCGTCAGTGACAGTGGTGCTGGCGCCCAGGCCCAGGAAGTTCTTGGGGAAGAGGCCGGTGAGGAATGCCCACCAGTCGCCGGTCTTTCCGGCGTACTCGGCCTTCTTGGTGATGCCCGTGCCGGCACCGGGCTGCAGGAGCAAGCCCAGTCCGATGCCGATCAGCACGGCGATGAGCGAGGTAATAGCGAACCAAAGCAAGGTGTTCCACGCCAGTTTCGCCGCATTGGATACTTGGCGGAGGTTCGCGATGGAGCTCACCACAGCGGTGAAGATCAAGGGCACCACCGCGGTCTGCAGCAGCGAGACGTAGCTTGAGCCGATGGTCTGCAGCGTGGCACCGAGCCCGTTCGGAGCCTTTGTGGTGCTGCCGGTGGCCTTGGCCAGGAGACCGAGTGCCAAGCCAATCACGAGGGCGGCGATGATCTGGACGCCAAAGGAGGTTGCCCACTGGGGAAGCCGGGACGAGGTCTTTCCGGCGGAAGTCAAAGTGTTGGATGAATTGCTCACCGGAACACGCTAGATCTCGGCGAATACCACTGCGAGCGGAGGTTGAGAAATGTTACGCCCGAATTTTCAACCAGCGAACCGAAAATCCCGCGAATTCGCCGCCAGTCCAATCATTTATGAAGTTATTCACGGACGGAATGTGGGGAACATCTCGCACGGTTCGACCCATGTAACTCGCATTTGTTGTCGTTCTGAGCGTTCAAAAGGACAACAAATGCGAGTCAGTTGGGTTACTGCAGCAACGCCCGGCGAAGCGTGTCCAGCCCGACGGAGCCGATGTTCAGCGCATCCGTGTGGAAGGACTTCAGCTCGAAGCCCGGACGCTGTTCAAGTTCCGTGCGGATTTCCTCCCACAGCCGCTGCCCTACCTTGTACGACGGAGCCTGCCCCGGCCAGCCAAGGTACCGGGTAAATTCGAACTCGAGCTGGCCCGCGCTAATGGGAAGGTTGGACTTGAGGAATTCGAAGCCCTTTTCGGAGGTCCAGGTGCCGCTGCCCCAACGCTCGGGAACCTGTAGTTCAAGGTGGACGCCGATATCGAACACCACGCGGGCAGCACGCATGCGCTGCATGTCCAGCATGCCCATGTGGTCGCCCGGGTCCTTGAGGTAGCCAAGCTCCAGCATGAGCTTCTCGGCGTAGAGTGCCCAGCCTTCGCCGTGTCCGGAGACCCAGCAGACGTTGCGTCGCCAGTTGTTGAGGAGCTCGCGGCGGTACACGGCGGTGGCCACCTGGAGGTGGTGGCCGGGTACGCCTTCGTGGAACACAGTGGTGGTTTCGGCCCAAGTGGTGAAGGTGTCCTCGCCGGCGGGGACGGACCACCACATCCGGCCGGGACGGGAGAAGTCGTCCGACGGGCCGGTGTAATAGATGCCGCCTTCATCCGTTGGCGCGATGCGGCACTCGAGCGTTTTCATGATGTCCGGGATGTCGAAATGGACGTCGGCAAGTTCGGATACTGCACGGTCGGAGAGCTCCTGCATCCAGGCCTTCAGGGCGTCGGTTCCCTTGATTTGCCGCTCTGGATCGCTGTTGAGGATCGCCTTGGCTTCGTCGATGGTAGCGCCGGGCTTGATGTGCTCGGCCACGCGCTCCTGTTCGGAAATGAGCCTGTCGAGTTCCTGCACGCCCCACGCGTACGTTTCCTCCAAGTCCACGGTTGCACCGAGGAAGGAACGCGAGGAAAGTGCATAACGTTCGCGGCCCACAGCGTCTTTTGCCGGGGCGAAGGGCAGGAGCTCGGCTTCGAGGAAATCGGCTAAACGCGCGTAAGCGGAACGCGCGACGGCGGCACCGGCGTCGAGCTTTTCCTGCAGTTCCGCCGGCAGCGGCCGGCCGTCGATGGTGGCCTCGGAGGCGAGCCTGGCGAAGAATCCGTCCTCGGCCGAATATTTGCTGGCCTGTTCGATGACGACCCTGACCTGTCGGACGGCGGACACCTTTCCCTCTTCCTTGGCGGAACGAAGGGAAGCGATATAGCCATCGATCGCATGCGGAACGTTGGCAGCGCGGCCCGCGATGTGCACCCAGTGTTCGGCCGTGTCGGTGGGCATAAGGTCGAAGATCGCCCGGATGGTCTGGGCCGGGGACTCGATGTTGTTCAGGTCCGCGGCGTCCCAGCCGGACTCGTGGATCTCGAGTGCCAGGCCAAGCCGTTCGCGCATCGCGTCAAGGGTGACAACATCGGAGGCGTCCACGGGTTCGAGGGTGGCAAGTTCGTCGAGCGCGCCACGGGCTGCTTTGGCGAAGGCGGTTGCGCCGGCGGGCGAGAAGTCCTGGTATTCGGTCTCGTGTCCGGGCAGGCCGAGGGTCGTGGCGAGGCTCGGGTTGAGGGCAAGGAGGGTGTCCGTGTAGGCGTCGGCGACCGCATCGATGGCAGTCTGGAGGCGTGCCGGTGCTGTGTTAGGAGTAGTCACCCCAAGAGCCTAACCGCGCCCGGGTATTTGTGAAAGAGTTGTTGCACTCTTCGGCCACCCAACTAGCTGGCACTTGCTGTCGTTTTGAGCCGTGAAAACGACAACAAATGCGAGTCAGTTGGGTCAGCGCGCCGCTTCAGCCCCGGCTGCGCTTCCAGGCGCCCGGTCCCGGAGTGGGCTCCATGCGCAATTGCTGCCGCCGCAGCCAGTGCCGCGCACTGAGTCTGGGGGTCTCGGTTCGTTCCGGCGCTCCGAGGGAGGCGACGACGGCGGCAAGCGCCGCGAGCTCTTCCGGCGTCGGGTCTCCCTTGACCACCGAAAGCAACGGCTCGGCCGGCCCCGCTTCAGTGGAATCAGGCCCGGAGTCGGGGATGTTTCGCTCGGCGCTCACAGCGGGATGTTTCCGTGCTTCTTGGTGGGCAGGCTGGCGCGCTTGTCGCGGAGCGCCCGGAGGCCCTTGATGATCTGCAGGCGGGTTTCCGATGGCGCGATGACGGCGTCGACGTAGCCAAGCTCGGCAGCCTGGTAGGGGTTGAGGAGTTCTTCCTCGTACTGGCGGATGATTTCGGCCCGCTTGCCCTCGACGTCGCCGCCGGCCTCGGCGACGGCGGCAAGATCACGGCGGTACAGGATGTTGACGGCACCCTGGGCGCCCATGACGCCGATCTGTGCCGTGGGCCAGGCCAGGTTGAGGTCGGCGCCTAGCTTCTTGGATCCCATCACGATGTACGCTCCGCCGTAGGCTTTGCGGGTGATAACCGTCAGCTTGGGCACGGTGGCCTCGGCGTAGGCGTAAAGCAGCTTGGCTCCGCGGCGGATGATGCCCTGGAACTCCTGGTCCTTACCGGGTAGGAAGCCGGGGACGTCCACCAGGGTGATGATGGGAACATTGAAGGCGTCACAGTGGCGGACAAAGCGGGCTGCCTTTTCCGAAGCGGCGATGTCCAGAGTGCCCGCGAACTGCATAGGTTGGTTCGCCACGATGCCAACGGTGTGGCCTTCAACCCGGCCGTAGCCGATGATCACGTTGGGGGCGTAGAGCGACTGCATCTCAAGGAAATGGGCGTCATCGACAATCTGCTCGATTACCTTGCGCATGTCGTAGGGGTGGTTGGCCGAGTCCGGGATGAGAGTGTCCAGGGTGAGGTCGTCGTCGTCGAGCTCCAGTTCCTGTTCGTGCTCCAGGACGGGGGCCTCGGAGAGGTTGTTGGACGGGAGGAAGTCGAGGAGTTCGCGGACGAACTCGATCGCGTCGGCTTCGTCGCTGGCGAGGTAGGTGGAGGTGCCGGTCGTGGCGTTGTGCTGGCGGGCGCCGCCGAGGGTTTCCATGTCTACGTCTTCGCCGGTCACGGTCTTGATGACGTCGGGGCCGGTGATGAACATGTGCGATGTCTTGTCCACCATCACCACGTAGTCGGTGAGGGCGGGGGAGTAGGCGGCGCCACCCGCGCAGGGGCCCATGATGAGCGAAATCTGGGGAACGACGCCGGAGGAATGGACGTTGTTGCGGAAGATGTCCGCGAACATGGCCAGCGAGGCGACCCCTTCCTGGATGCGGGCGCCCCCGCCGTCGTTGATTCCGACCATGGGGCAGCCGTTGCGGAGGGCGAACTCCTGGACCTTGACGATCTTCTCGCCGTTGACCTGGCTCAGGGAGCCGCCGTAGACGCTGAACTCCTGGCTGTAGATGGCCACCAGCCGGCCATCCACGGTGCCGTAGCCTGAGACCACCCCATCGCCGAGGGGCTTCTTCTTCTCCATGCCGAATGCGGTGGAGCGGTGGACGGCCAAGGCGTCGAACTCGACGAACGAGCCCACGTCAAGGAGCATGTCGATGCGTTCGCGGGCGGTGTTCTTGCCGCGGGCATGCTGCTTCTCGATGGCTTCGGGGCCGGAGGGTTGTTCTGCACGGGCCTGGCGGTCGCGGAAGTCGGCAATCTTTCCCGCTGTCGTTGTCAGATCGTGGCTCATTAAATGTCTCCGGCTCTGTAGCTGATTTATGCTGGCACTGCTTCGTTAGGCATGCGCTCTTAAGTAGCATCCGTACAACGTGCTGGCCCTGTTGGCTAGTCTAATGACGCAAAAGCCCCGGACCGCTGTAGAAACCCTACAATTTTCCGACTTCAAGTCGAGCATCGAGCTATGTTACTCACTAGTAACATAGCTGGGCTACAGTATCCTCATGACCTCAAGCAACGACGCTTCTGCAAGCCCTGCCCTTCCCTACCAGGCGCGTGGATCACTGGAGGGCCGCACCCTCCTGATGTCCGGCGGAAGCCGCGGCATCGGTCTGGCAATCGCCACCCGCGCAGCCCGCGACGGCGCCAACATCGTTCTCCTGGCCAAAACCGGGAAACCCCACCCCAAGCTGCAAGGAACGGTCTTCACGGCCGCCGAGCAACTGGAAGCAGCGGGTGGGCAGGCGCTACCGCTCGTCGGGGATGTCCGCGACGACGACGACGTCGCCGCGGCGGTTGCCGCCGCCGTTGAACGCTTCGGCGGGATCGACATCGTCGTCAACAACGCCTCGGCCATCGATCTCTCCCGAACTGACGCGATCGACATGAAGCGCTACGACCTCATGCAGGACATCAACGTCCGCGGCACCTTCCTGCTGTCCAAGCTGGCGCTGCCCGCGCTGCGGAAATCCGGCAACGCCCATATTCTGACCCTTTCCCCGCCCCTGAACCTCGACCCGAAGTGGGCAGGCATGCATCTGGCCTACACCATGGCCAAATACGGCATGAGCCTGACCACCTTGGGCCTGGCCGAAGAACTCAAGAACGACGGCGTGGCGGTCAACTCCCTGTGGCCTTGCACCCTGATCGACACCGCCGCCATTCGAAACATGCCTGGCGGGGAACAGATTGTCCAAGCCGCCAGGGGTCCCCGGATCATGGCCGACGCGGCCCACGCCGTTCTGACCGGCTCGCACTTGGCCGGGTCCAATCCGAACGGCGGTTCAGCAAGTGATACGGGTAACTTCTACACCGACGAACAAGTATTGAAGGCCGCGGGAGTTGAAGACTTCAGACCCTATAGCTTGGGAGCCCCGGAGGCGAAGCTGGTGCCGGACATCTTCCTCTAAGCGGACAACTTCTTCCGGGACCTGCTTGGCTCGATAGGATTCTCTCTATGGATGTCGAACAGCCCGCCAGCAGTGAACCACGTGCCCCGCGCCCGGGCCTGGACCGCGACGCCCTGCTTCACCCCGGTTTCCTCGCGGCCGCTGGTATTCCGCAGCTGAAGATCGTGGAGACCACCGGCTCCACCAACGCTGACCTGCTTCGCGCCGTCACCACAGAGCCCAAGGAATGGGCCGACCTCGCCGTGCTTACCGCGGAGCACCAAACAGCGGCGCGGGGCAGGCTCGACCGCCATTGGGAATCTCCCGCACGTTCGGCGATTTCCGTTTCGATCGTCCTGCGTCCCGTCAACGCCCAAGGTCTGCCGGTCCCGACCCAGAGCTACTCCTGGCTTTCCCTGCTGGGCGCGCTGGCCCTGCGCGAGACCCTCTTGGAAACCGCAAACCTGCCCGCCGAAATCAAGTGGCCCAACGACGTCCTGGTCAGGGGCAAGAAGATCGCCGGCATCCTTGCCCAAATGGGGCCGCTGGGGGATGGTTCGGTCCCCGCCGTGATCCTGGGTACCGGCCTCAACGTGACGCTCGAGCAGGACGAATTGCCCGTTCCGACCGCGACGTCTCTCCTGCTCGAAGGCGCCTCCATCACGGACCGCACCGTACTTCTCCAGAACTATTTGTCCCGTTTCGCAGCGCTCTACCGCAGTTTCTGCAATGCCGACGGCGACCCCACGGCAGGACTGGCAGGCGGCTCTTCCCTCCACAAACGGGTTGAAGCTGTCATGGTCACTTTGGGACGCGAAGTGAAAGCGCATTTGCCGGGCGATCACGAATTGGTGGGACACGCCTCCCGGCTGGATGAGTACGGGTCCCTTTTGGTGGTGGACCATGGTGGCCACGAGCACGTGGTGACCGCCGGCGACGTCGTCCATCTAAGGGCTACCGAAAGCGGCTATGCGTAAAGAGCTCCTGCGTGGGGAGCAAGTCATCGTGATCACGCGGCAACAGCCAAGGATGCTCATTGGTCCCGTCCTGGCATTCATCCTTGTCCCGGCTGCATCGGCGTTCGCGTGTGCCTGGATAGTCAGGGGCGGACCGGGCAAGCTGCTTCCCGTGATCACGAGTGAGTGGAACCAATGGCTGGTGGGTGTGTGCCTGGCTGTTGTTGCGATAGTGCTGCTCGGCTACAGCCTCCCTGCCTTCATCCGCTGGCGCGGCATACGTTACATTCTGACAAGCGGACGAATAGTTGCCCGTTTTGGAATGCTTCGCAGGGGGGACTGGCAGGTGCCTTTGGCTGCGGTGCGTGGCGTGGGAATCAAGCAATCGCTGCTCCAACGGATATTGCGCTCCGGGAATATATCCTTGGATACCGGGCACCCCGGCGATGCCGTCCTGACGGATGTCCCGGAGGTCGGCACGTTCAGGAGCTTCATCCTGGACGCCATGGCCGAGCTTCCGGAGAGTGTCCACTTTGAGTCCGGCCGCGCGACGGGAAACGGCGATGATGGCGACTTTAGTGGGCCAGCCGGCTATCCGGATGCCGCGTTGCCCTGGCATATGAGAGAAGGTGGAAGAGATGAGCGTTGACGAGCAGGAGCCTGAGTACGTGGACCACGAGCCCGACGCCGTGTCCGAACCTTCCGTGGACCAAGCAGTAACGGGGGCTCTCCCGGTCGTCTCTGCGCCAACCGGCGCCTTGTCTGCTGAACGGGTTGCCATCAAGGCCCTTGAAAGCAGGCTGCTGGGCGGCGAACGCAAACTCCGGCGACGCGAAGTGGCTGCTGGAGCAGGCGTCTCGTTGTTGTCAGCCCGCAAACTTTGGCGAGCACTCGGATTCCCCAACTTCGGTGACCAGGATGTGGCGTTCACCGAGCGGGACCTCGCGGCCCTTTCGACCATCCTTGACCTCGTCCGCGCCGGAAAGCTCACTGAGGAAGCTGCCATTTCCGTGACGCGCGCCATCGGGCAAATGACCGACCGGATGGTGGTGTGGCAAGTTGAAGCGCTGATCGAGGACATGGTGGTGCAGCAAGGCATTCCCGACGCCGTTGCCCGCAAACAGCTGGTCAATGAACTGCCCAACCTCGTCGATGCCATGGAAGAGATCCTGTTGTACTCGTGGCGCCGTCAGATGAACGCCGGCGTGCAGCGTCTGGCCGTCCGTGCCGAGGCCGGCCTGCAGGCCAGCGAGGCAGGCCGCGAAGGGGACGAAGACGATGCGCCCTTGCCGTTGGCCCGCGCCGTCGGTTTTGCCGATCTTGTCTCCTACACGAGCCTGTCGCGCCGCATGAACGAGAAGACGCTGGCGCAGTTGGTCCAGCGTTTCGAGAACAAATGTGCGGAGATCATTTCCATCGGCGGCGGACGCCTCGTCAAAACCGTTGGCGATGAAGTGCTCTACATTGCCGAAACACCGGCGGCCGGTGCCGAAATTTCCTTGGCCCTCGCCCAAGCCTTCACCGAGGACGAAATCCTCCCGGAAGCCCGCGTGGCCATGGTTTGGGGACGCATCCTTTCCCGGCTCGGCGATATCTACGGGCCCACGGTGAACCTCGCGGCGCGCCTCACAGCCTTGGCGGAGCCAGGAACGGTTCTGGTCGATGAGATGACGGCGGGGGCCCTGGGCCAGGACGAACGGTTTGTCCTGGTGCCGCAGAAGGCTGAAAACGTCCGCGGTTTCGGGGAAATCCTCCCCGTCCGGTTGGCCCGCGGTCTTGGCAAGGGCCTTGTTCTCGACTGATCCCCGAAGGGACACAGGCCTTGGGGTTGACTCTCGGATCGTGGCATAGTCGTCTCCGCAGCCCAAGGGACCGCTTGGGCAACCGTTCCATCCACCGAGGACAAGAATGAATTCGCCGTCCGCAGCAACCGCACCCGAGCCGGGATTGACACTGGCCTTTGGCTGCCGGACAGACCGCGGCCTCGTGAGGGAGCTCAATGAAGACTCCCTCCTTGCGGCGGACCCGGTCTTCGCGGTGGCTGATGGCATGGGCGGACACGAGGCAGGCGAGGTCGCCAGCGAATTATGTGTCAAGACGCTCCGCGACATGCTCCCGTTGGCGGCGGGCGTCCGATCCTCCACCGCGATTGCCCTGCAAGAGTGCATCTTGGCCGCCGACGCCCGGATCCGGAATGCTACCGGTGGCCGGGCGGGAACGACGCTGTCCGGCGTGGTCGTCGTCGAGCAGTTCGGCGTCCCCTACTGGCTGGTGATGAACATTGGAGATTCCCGGACCTACCGGCTGAGCCAAGGCCTGTTCACCCAGATCAGCGTGGACCACTCGGAGGTCCAGGAACTCGTGGAAACCGGACGCCTTACGGAGGAAGAGGCCGCCGTTTACCCGCGGCGCCATGTCATCACGCGGGGATTAGGTACCGGAGACGCTACTGAGGCCGATTTCTGGTTGCTGCCCATCCTGGACGGAGACCGGATCTTGGTGTGTTCGGACGGTCTCACCGGAGAACTGGACGACGAACACCTGTCCCGGATTCTTGGGACGGTGGCCGGCCCCCAAGCGTCTGCTGATGCTCTGATCGAGGCTGCGCTGCGCAGCGGCGGACGCGACAACGTCACCGCGATCGTGGTGGATGCCAGACTCACGATCAGCGATGCCAAAAGTACCGGTACTCGCTCATCTCACGAGCGCCGAGGGTGACCGGATTTGCGACACGCCCGGACTTTGTAGGAAGATTCCGGTCAATACCACCCCAACTCCGGGCGGCCCGTGCCGCCCTGCAGAGGTAAACATGACCCAACGCTCTTCCGCGCGCCCTGGCGGCGCGCCCCGTGCTGCCGTGCGTCGCCCGTTCTCCGTTGCCCTCACGGGCGTGGCCATGGCCATGATGATGTGTGCATTCCCGTTGCTTTCGGCCCATGCCGAGACCGTCGTGGCTCCCGACCAAGGACAAGTTTCCCCTGCCCCTGCCCCGGACCCGGGACCACCCGAGCCCACGCCTACCCAGCCGAAGGTGGTGGATCCGGCGCCCTCCAAGCCACCCGTCCCCGTGCCGGTGGTGCCGGCACCCGCCCCGGTGGTAACCGTGCCTGCCGCGCCCGAACCGGCCACCATGACACAGGTGACGGTGGCACCGGAACCCAGCGTGGCGACGTCGGAGGCTCCTATGGCCTCCAGCCCGGCGACCCCGTCGGACAGCCCGACGACGAGCAGCGCCTCGCCGTCGGCTTCGTCCAACTGGAACACCCCCATCCAGGACGGACTCAACGCCACCCAAGCGGCCTCGGTGAGCGGCACTTCCGGGCCGGGTTCGGACATGTTCGCGGTGGTTGCCATCATGGGCGGCGTGCTCTTGGTGGCGGCAGGCGGCATTGCTTTCGCTTTATGGAGCCGGCACCGGTTCTCGCACTAAGGTGATTGCAAAAGGCAAGCACTTCAGGAGATGACATGTCCCTCGTCCGTGTGCATAACTTCTCGGTCTCCCTCGACGGCTTCGGCACTGGCGAGGGCCAGCAACTCGACGCTCCGTTCGGTCACGCAGGCTCACGGCTCATGGAGTGGGCTTTCGGGACGCGCACCTTCCGCGAGATGGGCATCCACGGGGAGTCGGAGGGATCCTTCGGCGTAGACGACGCGTTCGCCAGCAGGTGGGGGCCCGGGATCGGCGTGGAGATCATGGGGCGCAACAAATTCGGCCCCCAACGCGGTCCCTGGGAGGACGAGGAATGGAAGGGATGGTGGGGCGACGACCCTGTCTTCCACACCCCTGTGGTTGTTCTGACACACCATCCTCGGCCGGTACTCGAGATGACAGGCGGAACAACCTTCCACTTCATTGACGCCGACCCCGTCTCCGCGCTTAAGCAGGCCCGCGCCCTGGCCGGCGGTCTCGACGTCCGGATCGGTGGCGGCGTCAGCACGATTCGACAGTTCCTCGACGCCGATCTGATCGACCACATGCACATCGTGGTCGTGCCAATCGTCCTGGGCCGGGGCGAACGCCTCTGGGAAGGACTCGAAGGACTCGAACAACGCTTTGAAATCGAAGCGACCCCTTCTCCACACGGAGTTCTCCATCTGGTCTTCACTCGCCGCACGGCCGGGTAGGCCAACCTGGGAGCCGCAACGGTGGCACGTCATCCGCCATGGAGACCGCGGATTGCGGCAAGATAGGTACGTGAGCACAGCAGAGAGCGAAACCGCAGTTCCAAGCGAATCCGTACGGGAAGAGTACGAAAACCTGGCGGATCTCGTCCGCAAGTACCGCTACGCGTACTACCAGGAAGATGCCCCGACGGTCTCGGATGCCGAGTTCGACTCCCTGTATCGCCGCCTCGAGGAACTCGAAGCCCTGCATCCCGAGCTCGTTTCCAACGACTCTCCTACGCAGGAAGTGGGCGGCGAGGTCTCCGCGGCATTTGCCGCCGTCGCGCACCTTCAGAGGATGTACAGCCTGGAGGATGTCTTCTCGCTCGACGAGTTGGAAACGTGGGTCCGCAGGGCTGAGGCTTCGGTCGAAAAGCTAGGCACCACGGCTTCCCGCATCGCGTGGCTGACGGAGCTGAAGATCGACGGCTTGGCCGTGAACCTGCTCTACCGCGACGGCAAGCTCGTGCGCGCCGCCACGCGCGGAGACGGAACCACAGGCGAGGACATCACACACAACGTGCTCACCATCAAGGAAATCCCGCGCCAACTGAGCGGCGGCGGATTTCCCTCCGAGGTGGAAATCCGCGGTGAAGTCTTCATTCCGTCCAAGGCTTTCGCTGAATTCAACGAGGCGCTCATCCAGGCCGGTAAGGCGCCGCTTGCCAACCCCCGCAATGCCGCGGCAGGTTCGCTGCGCCAAAAGGACCCCGCAGAAACGGCCAAGCGTCCGTTGCGGATGTTCGTCCATGGCATCGGCGCGCGCGAAGGCCTCGCTTCCGCGAGTCAATCCGAAACGTACAAACTGCTGGGGGAGTGGGGCCTTCCGATCAGCCCGTACCTGAAGGTCCTGGGCTCCCTTGAGGAAGTCCTGGACTTCATCAAGCATTTCGGCGAGCATCGGCACGACCTCCTGCACGAGATCGACGGCATCGTGGTCAAGATCGACGATTTCGCTACGCAGCGTGCGCTCGGTTATACCTCGCGGGTGCCGCGTTGGGCCGTTGCCTACAAATATCCGCCGGAGGAAGTCCACACCAAGCTGCTGGACATCCAAGTCAACGTCGGCCGCACCGGCCGCGTGACTCCCTACGGGGTGATGGAACCCGTCAAGGTCGCTGGATCCACCGTGGAGATGGCCACCCTGCACAATCAGGACGTGGTGAAGGCCAAGGGCGTGATGATCGGCGACATCGTGGTGCTGCGCAAGGCCGGCGATGTCATCCCGGAGATTGTCGGGCCGGTGCTGGCGTTGCGTGACCAGCAGGATCCTCCCGTGCGCGAGTTCGTGATGCCCACGGAATGCCCGTCCTGCCACACACCCCTGGCTCCAGCCAAGGAAGGCGATGTCGACATCCGCTGTCCCAACGCGAAGTCCTGCCCCTCGCAACTGCGTGAGCGTGTCTTCCATGTGGCGAGCCGTGGCGCGTTCGACATCGAGGCTTTGGGCTGGGAAGCAGCCATCGCGCTCACGCAACCCGAGGAACCGGAAACTCCGCCCCTGCGCAACGAGGCGGCCTTGTTCAGCCTCAGGCCGGAGGACCTCGCCGACGTGCGCATCCGCCGCGAGAAGCGTTCGAAGGGCGTGGGCACGGGCACCTTCGAACTCGTGCCGTACTTCTACTCCAAGGCCACTGCCAAGACTCCATCGAAACCCACGGCCACTACGGAAAAACTGTTCAAAGAACTCGAGAAAGCCAAGACGCAGCCCCTTTGGCGCGTCCTTGTTGCCCTGTCCATCCGGCACGTCGGGCCCACCGCGTCAAGGGCCTTGGCCACTGCCCTGGGGAGCATGGACGCCATCAGGGCCGCCTCCGAGGAGGAACTAGCCAACGTCGACGGGGTAGGGCCGACCATCGCCGCGGCGCTCAAGGAATGGTTTGCCGTGGACTGGCACCGGGAGATCGTGGACAGCTGGGCCGCCGCCGGCGTCCGCATGGTTGACGAACGCGACGCCGGTGTCCAGCGGAACCTGGAGGGCCTCACCATCGTGGTGACGGGCTCCCTGCCTACCTTGAGCCGGGACGAAGCCAAGGAAGCCATCATCATCCGGGGCGGCAAGGCGGCGGGCTCGGTGTCCAAGAACACCAGTTACGTCGTGGCGGGAGAGAATGCAGGCACCAAGCTGGATAAGGCTGAACAGCTCGGTATCCGGGTGCTGGACGAGGACGGTTTCAAGGCATTGCTCGACGGCGTGCTGGAACCTGCCGGCGGGGCCGGCCCAGACGACGAAGACGCAGCTGTTGCCGCGGGCGAAAGTGTTGCCCTGGCTGAAATGGAGGACTCCGAATGACCGCCGAGTTTTTGAATCTTCTCGCCGTTGCCCGGGCGGCGGCTGCAGCCGGTGCGCAGGTACTGGCCGGCCGGCCCTCGGGCCCCAACATTGCGGGGAGCCTCGGCGTCGTGAACAAGGGCGACGCCGGCGACTGGGTGACGGCTTTCGACGTCGCGGCCGAGAACGCCGTGCGGGAGGCCATTACCGCCGAACGCCCGCACGACACCATTACGGGGGAAGAGCACGGGACGACCCGGCCCGAGCAGCCCAGCGGCTATCGCTGGTCGATCGACCCGTTGGACGGGACCACCAACTTCATCCGCAACATCGTCTACTACGCCACGTCCGTGGCGGTTGCCGATGCCGACGGCGTCTGGCTGGCCGGCGTCGTCAACGCCCCGGCCTTGGGGCGTGTCTATTCGGCCGCCCGCGGCCACGGAGCCTGGCTCGAGGAAAATGGCCAACGCACCCAACTGAGCGGACCGCTCGCCGGCCGCACCGGGCTGATCGTTGCCTCCGGGTTCAGCTATGATCCCGCCACAAGGGCTGAGCAGTTCGCCGGGCTCGGGAACCTCATGGAAGGCTTCGCGGATCTCCGCCGTCTCGGCTCGGCCGCGCTGGACCTCTGTCTCGTCGCCGACGGAACCCACGACGCTTTCGGGGAGCGTGGGCTCAACGAGCACGACTACGCGGCGGGCGCTTTGATTGCAGAGGAAGCCGGCTGCTGGGTCCGCCGCCCGCGATTGACCAGCCCGCTGGATGGCGGTCCAACGGACGCTGAGCGGCTGGAAGCCTGGACCTGCGCTGGGACCTTGGAACTGTCGGGCAAGTTGTGGGCGCTCCCGTGATAAGGACACTGGCCATTTCCAATTACCGCTCCATCCGGGACCTGACCATGGAGTTGCATGGCCTGGACCTGGTCACCGGTTCCAACGGCAGTGGCAAATCCTCGCTGTACCGTGCCCTGCGGCTGTTGTCCGAGTGTGCCGGGAGCGACTCAGGGGGTGTGGTGGGGTCGCTGGCCCGCGACGGAGGACTCAACTCAACGCTTTGGGCCGGGCCTGAAACCATCAGTGAAGCCATGCGGCGAGGCGAAGTACCGGTCCAGGGAACTGTCCGGAAGGAGTCCGTGAACCTGAAACTGGGTTTTGCCGGGGACGACTTCGGCTATCTGGTCGACCTCGGGCTCCCGGCTCCCGGAGCGGAGTCGGCGTTCAACCTCGACCCGGAGATCAAGCGCGAACAGGTTTTTTCCGGCCCCGTAGCCAGACCCGGGTCGGTGCTGGTGGACCGCAAGGGGGCCAACGCCCGCCTGCGAGGCGCCAAGGGTGAGTGGACGGAGCTCTCCCGGCGCCTGCATGCTTACGAAAGCATGCTCACTGAACTCTCCGACCAGGACAGGGCCCCCGAAGTGCTCAGGGTCCGGGACATGGTGCGGTCCTGGCGGTTCTACGACCATTTCCGCACCGACCATGAAGCTCCGGCCCGCCAGGCCCAAATCGGTACAAGGACTCCCGTACTCCACCATTCCGGGTGGGACCTTGCGGCAGCCTTGCAGACGCTCCACGAGACGGGCCAGAGCGGTCTGCTCGAGGACGCGATTTGCAGCGCTTTCCCGGGCAGTAAGCTCCGTATCGCCGTCGTCGAAGGCCGCTTCAGCGTCGAACTCCAACAGCCGGGCATGCTGCGCCCAATGGCGGCCTCCGAACTGTCGGATGGCACCCTTCGCTACCTCATGCTCGTTGCAGCCCTGCTGACACCGAGGCCGCCGGAACTCATGGTGCTCAACGAGCCCGAAACCAGCCTGCACGCAGAGCTGATTCCGGCGCTGGCCCGGCTCATTGTCCAGGCCAGCGAAAGCAGCCAGATGATTGTGGTCTCGCATTCTGCATCGCTGATCGCCGCCCTGAGGAAAAGCGGACGCGCGCACCAACACGAGCTTTACAAGGACGTAGGCGAGACCAAGATCAAGGACCTTGGCGCTTTGGAAGGGCCGCCCTGGTATTGGCCCAGTCGCTGACTCCTTTCCCGGATTCATCAGGCTAGGGCTCCGGTAAGCGGCTCCACCTCCGAGAACCGAGCGGTGGGACGATCCAAGCCGTAGTGTTCGCGGAGTGTGCTGCCGGTGTATTCATTGCGGAACAGGCCCCGCTTGCGCAGCACGGGCACCACTTGCTCAACAAAGGTTTCCAGACCTGTCGGCAGCACGGGCGGCATGATGTTGAATCCGTCGGCGGCGCCGTTTTCGAACCACAATTGAATTGCATCGGCCACTTGCTCCGGCGTTCCAGCGAAGGTCAGGTGGCCCCGACCGCCTCCCAGCCTGCCGATCAGTTGGCGCACGGTGAGGCTTTCCCGGCGGGCGAGCTCCACAATGAGTGTGTAGCGGCTCTTGGCGCCTTCGATTGAGTCCTCGTCCGGAAGATCGGCCGGAAGCTGGCGGTCCAACGGCAGGTCCTCCGGCTTCACGCGGAGGGTCTTGGCCAGTTCGGCCCTCGCGTATTCCGGCCGAATGAGTTCGTCTAATTCCCGTTCCAGGCGCAACGCTTCAGCCTGCGTAGAGGCGATCACGGGGACAATGCCCGGGAGGATCTTGATGCTGTCGGCCAGCCGGCCAAGCGCTACGGTCCGGGCCTTCAGGTCTGCGTAGAATGCCTGTGCATCCTCCAATGTTTGCTGGGCAGTGAACACGGCTTCGGCGTACCTTGCCGCCAGGCCTTTGCCGTTCTCGGAGGAGCCGGCTTGGACAATCAGGGGGTGGCCTTGGGGTGAGCGCGGTACATTGAGCGGGCCGCGGACCCGGAAGTGCTTGCCAACGTGATTGATCGGGCGGACCTTGGCTGAGTCTGCCCAGACGCCTGCTTCCTTGTCTGCCAGCACGGCGTCGTCATCCCAGCTGTCCCACAGCTTGGCTGCAACATCGAGGAATTCTGCTGCCCGTTCATAACGCGTGGCGTGGGCGGGCTGGTCATCGATTCCAAAATTTCGTGCGGCTTCCGGGCCTGCTGTGGTGACCACGTTCCAGCCAGCCCTTCCGCCGCTGACGAAGTCCACCGAGGCGAAGCGCCGGGCCAGGTTGAAGGGGTCGTTGTACGTGGTGGACGCGGTGGCGATGAGGCCGATCTTTTCCGTCGCGGCCGCAATGGCCGTGAGCAGCACGGTTGGTTCCAGCTTGCCCGCGGGGCGGCGTCCGACGTCGCCGAAGATCACGGGGGAGTCGGCGAAGAAGATCGAGTCAAAAGTGCCGCGCTCCGCAATCCGTGCGAGGTTCTGGTAGTGCCGGATGTCCGTGCTGGCGAGCGGGTTGCTTTCGGGCAGCCGCCATGACGCTTCGTGATGGCCTGTGCTCATGAGGAATGCGTTGAGGTGGAGCGTGCGTTGCTGCGGGCTCATGTGTGGGTCCTTTCAAGTTGTCTTGGCTGCCAATCAACCACGCAACAAGCTGGGCGCGCCAGCACGGCGAAACCTTTCCGCAACAGCAGGAAACCGGGCTTCATGGCCAGCAACCAGGCTCAATCTGGCGCAATGGAAAGCAATGTTGGAGGAGGGCAAAATAGGTGAGCCGTCCCTGACGCACGCTCACCTTTGCGGGGTATTTCCTCGACGCTCCTTCACCTATGCGACGCTCCTTCACCTATATCTGAACCCGCCAAGGAACGCCGGCGTATCTCTGGGTGAGCCTCGGGGTGATAGCTCGGTCACGGAAACGACCCTTTGGCGCCCTTGGCCCCGCGGACGCGACTACCATGGATCAGTGCATTCGCAGATTACCGTCCGTCCCGCCCTGCCCAAAGACTACGACGCCGTAGCCCGCATCACGATGTCGTCTTATGTGACCGCCGGATACTACGGCAGCCCGGATCACCCATATTTGGAGAAGCTCCGTGATGTGGCCGGCCGTGCCCGGCATGCCGATGTTTTCGTCGCCGAGCGCGATGGACAAGTCATTGGTTCCGTCACATCAGCCAAGGCAGGCGGCGACTTTTCGGACATTGGCCTCCCGGACGAACTCGAAATGCGCACCTTGGTGGTTGACCCGGATGTTCAGCGCTCCGGAGCAGGCCGGGCGCTCGTGCAGGCAGTAGTCGAGCAGGCTCGGACCACGGAGGGAATCAACGCCGTTTCCCTCACCACGGGGGCCACATGGGAAAGCGCCAATGCGCTCTACGCCAAGACCGGTTTTGTGCGGGAACCGGAGCGCGACTGGTTTGTTCCTGGGACTGACATAAAGCTGTTCGTTTACCGACAGGATGTCCGTCAGCCATAGAGTTTCTTGGTAAACCCGATCGCTCTTGAAGGCAGATGGGTGCAGAAACTGAGAAAGGCGCAGCATGCGTAAGACATTCGGCACGGGATCGGTCTGGGAGCAGACCCTTGGATACTCCCGGGCAGTCCAAGTGGACAATACCCTCTTTATTTCGGCCACGGCGGCGTCCGGAACCGTTGATGGCAAGAACGCGATTGTGGGCGATGACTTCTACTCGCAGACGAAGTACATCCTCGAGAAGCTCGAAGCAGTCCTGGCCGATGCCGGATTCTCCTACGAGGACGTGGTGCAGTCCAAGTTGTACCTGACCGACATCAGCAAGTGGGAAGATGCCGGCCGCGCACACGGCGAGATCTTCGGCGAGATCCGGCCCACCCTCTCGTTGGTCCATGTCCTGCCGTTCCTTGATCCGGAAATGCTGGTCGAAATCGAGCTGGTAGCCCAGAAGAGCGCCTGAGTAGCCCAACTGACTCGCAGTTGTTGTCGTTTTGAGCCCTCAGAACGACAACTATTGCGAGTCAGTTGGGGAGGGGACGCCATAGCGATGTTCCGGGCGGCCCGTGGCGCCGTACCTCAATTGGATCTCGACGGCGCCATCATCGGCCAGCGAGGAGAGGTACCGTTGCGCCGTGGCCCGTGAGACACCCACCCGTTCTGCCACTTCCACCGCGGAATATTGCGCCCCGGGGGCCAACGAGTCCAACACGGACGCTTCGGTCGCCGAGCGAGGCTTGCCCGACGGCGCCACGTCACCGGCGATGAGCGACCGCTTGGCCCGCTCGACAGTTTCCTGGTCCACGGCATGCTGCTTGCCGAGGATCCGCCGGAACCTGGCATAGGAACGCAGCTGCTGCGACAGCGACTCGGCAGTGAACGGCTTCAGGAGATACGCCAAAGCCCCGCGGCGCAGGGCCGTCCGGATGGACGCAGCGTCCGAAGCCGCGGTCAGCATCATGGCATCCACATCGAGTTGGCCCAGGAGATCCAGGCCTGAACCGTCCGGCAGGTAAACGTCCAGCAACACGAGGTCCGGCCGGAGGCTGTGCACCGCCTGCAACGCCTGTGTGGTGGATCCAACCGGAGCCAAGGCAAGGAAGCCGGCCACTGAATCCACATAGGCGGCGTGGAGCTTGGCAACGTGGAAGTCATCATCCACAATCAAGACCCTGAAGTCTTCGCTCATTGTTGTCCTTCCGTGGGTTCGGCTGAGGTCGAGAGGGCCGCCGGCGCGGCGTCGTCCGGAGTTCGGGTGACTCTGGGCATGGTGGCCATGAAGACGGCGCCAGGACCACCGGGCGAGCCAGGTTCCAGGACACGCACGTCGCCACCGCGACGCCGCGCGAGTTGCCGGACCAATGCGAGGCCCAGTCCCTGGCCACCGGCGCTGGCCATTCCGCCGTCGGTGGGTTCCGCCGTCGTGAATCCTTCCACGAACACCCTTTCGCGCTCGATGCCGCGCAGACCGTCGCCGGAGTCCGCGACGACGATGTGCAACGTGCCGCCGTCGGGTCCTGGTTCGTCGAGCAGTTCAAGCTCCACCCAACGCCGCGTTGACGTGCCGGCGACGGCGGCGTTGACGGCGTTATCGATCAGGTTGCCGAGAACCGTGGTGACGTCCTGCGGCTCGGTGACGTGGCCGCGCACCAGGGTCTCAGGACCAATCCGCAAGGCCACGCCTCGCTCGTCGGCCTCCACGCCCTTCGCTCCGACGAAAGCTTGCAGATAGGGATCCTGCAGGAGCTCGGCTTGCTGCACCGGAAACTTCAAGGGGCCGGTAGCAGAGATTCTGGCGAGATAGTCTTTGGCCTGGACGTGTTGGCCGATGCTCAAGAAGCCGGCGATTGTGTGGAGCTGGTTCGTGAACTCGTGACGCTGTGCCCGCAGTGCCGCAGACATGGTGCCGACAGCATCGAGCTGGCGGGTCAACTGCTGCAGTTCGGTGCGGTCGCGGAGCATGACAACCCAGCCGAGATCCTCCTTACGATGCAGCGCCTTGCGGGCATTGGCAACCAATACCCGGTCGCCGGCGACGATTTCGACGGCTTCGGCGTCGTGCGCCGACGGTTGGGTGAGGGCCTTCAGTTGTGCCGGCACGTCAGCATCGTCCCAGCTGCTGCCCGTCAGGACATGTCCATCGGTGGGGCCGTTCCGGGAGGCGTCACTGTGGGCGGGGGAGCTCGGGGTTGTCGGTGCGTCCGGGATGTCCAGCAGTCGCCTCGCCGCAGCGTTGAAGACCGTGATGCGGCCATCGGCGGAAATCCCGATCACGCCGTCGTCGACGCCTTGCAGCACGGCCACTTGATCATGCACCAGGGTGCTGATCTCTTCGGGTTCGAGTCCAAGCGTCAGCCGTTGCAAGCGCCGACGCAGCAGGAATGATGCAAGGGCGCCGACAGCCAGGGAGCCTGCCGCCGTGAGCGCAATGGGGACGATGTCCTCGCCAAGGCTTTGGCCGAGCGATTCCATCGAGTAGCCCACGCTGACTTCGCCCACTACGGAGGTGGCGGAGCCTGATGCATAAATCGGAACCTTCGCACCAGCAGACGGCCCCAGGGTGCCGGTGTTTCGTGTGGTGACTTCCTTTCCGGAAAGGGCATCCGAGGGATCCGTACTGACCCGTTCGCCGAGCCTGGCTTGGTCCGGGTGGGCCAACCGCAGGCCCGTCTCGTCGGTGACGACCACGAACAACGCTCCCGTGCGTCCCCTCGCGGCCTCGGCGGTGGCCTGGATAGGCCCCGTTGCGAGTTCCGCGGCCGGCGGCGTTCCCGGTTCTTTGCTGATGGCTTGGACTTCGGAACGGATCACCGGGTCCGAGGCCACAGTTCGCGCCAACGTCAGCGCCTGGCTTTCCGCTTCTGCGCCGATGCGCCCGTAGACGAGCGACGCGTGGACCGTGCCACTGAGCAGCACCACCAAGAGGACGACGCCGAGCTGGAGGAGCAGGGTCTGCGTCGAGAAGCGCGGTGCAAGCTTGGGCATCCTGCCTCCTTCGGCGGGGGATCGGGCGGCCGGAGGGGACGGCGCTGTTTCTCGAGGACTATCCCTCCATTGAAGCATTGAGCACAATGAGCAAAATGCTCTCAATCAGCAGTATGTCCATCAAATCCCGCAAACGCCTTGTTGCGGGTCCGGCCACTATACGTTCTGTATCGCGCATCACATCGAGGTGATGCCATTCACTGATGTAAGGAGCCGGCTGTGCTGGTATTGCTTGGATTCGCAATGATTGCGGTGTTCATGGCCCTGATCATGACAAAGAAGTTGACGCCCGTTCTGGCGCTGATCATCGTTCCCACCATCTTCGGACTGTTTGCCGGTGCCGGTCTTGGCATCGGAAGCATGGTGATGGACTCGATGAAGTCGATGACGTCCACGGCCGCGCTCCTGATGTTCGCGATCGTGTACTTCGGACTCATGATTGATGTCGGTCTGTTCGACCCACTGGTGAAGTTCATTCTCCGGAAGCTCGGCAACGACCCCGCCAAAGTGGTGCTCGGCACAGCCATTCTTGCCGCCGCCGTATCGCTCGACGGCGACGGCTCCACCACCTTCATCCTGACCACGGCTGCGATGCTGCCCGTTTACCTCCGCTTGAAGATGAGCCCCGTGGTCCTGACTTGCGTGGCTGGCCTGGCGAACGGCACCATGAACATCCTGCCGTGGGGTGGCCCAACGGCCCGCGCAGCCACCGCCCTCAAGATCGACGTCAACGAGGTCTTTGTTCCCATGGTCCCCTCCCTCATTGCGGGCCTCGTTGTCGTCTTCGTGTTCTCTTGGCTGTTGGGCCTGCAGGAACGCAACCGCCTTCGCGCCGCGGCCCCCGAGATCTGGGGAGACGCCTCCGACGCCGGTGACGTGTTCGACGGCGGCAGGCGCGACGGTGGCACGGGCGCGGGCGGCACGGGCGCCGGGGCGGGCTCGAGCCGCACCGCCGCTAAGCCTGGCGCCGGCGGAAGTGCCGGCGTCGGCGTCCTCGAACGCAGCGAAACGCCGGTTGACCTCGCCGACACAGGCCTGACCGACACCGCGCTGGATCCCCAGCGCAAGACCCTTCGGCCCAAGCTCGTCTGGTTCAACCTCGGCCTGACGGTCGCCGTGATGGTCATGCTCGTGGCCAACCTGGTGCCCCTGCCCTACGTCTTCATGGTGGGGTCCGCCATTGCCCTGCTGGTGAACTTCCCCAAGGTCAAGGAACAGGGCGCACAGTTGGTGGCCCACGCGCCGTCCATTGTGGCCGTGGTCAGCATGGTCATGGCAGCGGCCGTCCTCACGGGCGTCCTCAACGGCACCGGCATGGTCAAGGAGATGTCCGCGTGGCTGGTCCACATCATCCCCGCCGAGATGGGTCCGTTCATGGCCGTCATTACCGGTCTGCTCAGCATCCCCATGACGTTCTTCATGAGCAACGACGCCTTCTACTTCGGCGTCCTGCCGGTCCTGAGCGAAACCGCCGCGCACTACGGCGTCAGCGGCGCGGAAATGGCCCGCGCCTCCATTACCGGCCAGCCATTCCACCTCCAGAGCCCCTTGGTCCCGGCGATCCTGCTCCTGGTATCCCTCGCCAAGGTGGAACTGGGAGACCACCACAAAAAGGTCCTCTGGCGCACCGCGGTGATCTCTGTCGTCATGCTCGCGGTGGGTATGGTGACAGGTGCCATCGGCATCGGGTAACAAAGCAATCGCCCGCACCAAGCAACGCGGGGTCACTTACGGCCCATTCCGGACCTCCGGATGGGCCGTAAGTGACCCCGCGTCGTTCGTTGTCCAACCAACGTAGACTAGTCCGGAAAACCATTTGAACTTTGCAGGGGAGATCCATGGCTGCGATCAACCGTGACGACGTCGCGCATCTTGCGCGTCTGGCTCACATTGAAATGAGTGCCGAAGAGCTGGACAGGATGGCCGGCGAGCTTGCCGTCATCGTGGAATCGGTGAAGTCCGTCAGCGAAGCCGCCGGGGACGATGTCCCGGCCACGTCCCATCCGATTCCGCTGACCAACGTGTTCCGCGAGGACGTCGTGGGCCACACGTTCACTGCCGAGCAGGCGTTGTCCGGGGCTCCGGATTCCTTCGAGGGCCGTTTCAAGGTTCCGGCAATCCTGGATGAGGACTAAACGAATGACTGAATTGAACAACACCGAACTCATCCGCCTGTCCGCAGCGCAACTGGCCGCCAAGCTGGCAGCTCGCGAGATCACATCCGTCGAGGTCACCCAGGCGTACTTGGACCGGATCGCACTGGTGGACGGCGGGTCAGCCGGCATCCATGCGTTCCTGCACGTCAACACTGAAGAAGCGCTCGCCGTCGCCGCCGAGGTGGACGCGATCCGCGCGGCTGGCGGTGCCGAGGCCGAAGCGCTGCACGTACTCGCCGGCGTGCCCATCGCCGTCAAGGACCTCATTGTGACCATTGGCCAGCCCACCACGGCAGGTTCGAAGATCCTCGAGGGCTGGTACAGCCCCTATGACGCCACCGTCATCAAGAAGCTGCGCGCAGCGAAGATGCCCATCCTGGGCAAGACCAACCTGGACGAATTCGCGATGGGTTCCTCCACTGAACACTCGGCCTACGGTCCCACCCGCAACCCTTGGGATCTGGACCGCATTCCGGGCGGCTCCGGTGGTGGCTCCGCGGCCGCCGTCGCAGCTTTCGAAGCTCCGCTTGCCCTCGGCACGGACACGGGCGGATCTATCCGTCAGCCCGGCGCAGTCACCGGCACCGTCGGCATGAAGCCGACCTACGGAGCTGTTTCCCGCTACGGTGCCATCGCCATGGCGTCGTCGTTGGACCAGATCGGCCCGGTCTCGCGGACCGTGTTGGACTCGGCCCTGCTGCAGGAAGTCATCGGCGGCCACGACCCGTTCGACTCCACGTCGCTGACGGATCCGTTCGATACCCTTGTTGCCGCAGCCAAGACGGGCAACGTGACGGGCATGAAGATCGGCATCGTCAAGGAACTCCACGGCGAGGGCTACCAGTCCGGCGTCGAGAACCGTTTCAACGAGTCCCTCGAGCTACTCAAGGGCGCCGGCGCGGAAATCGTCGAGGTTTCCTGCCCCAACTTCAAGTACGCTTTGGGCGCCTATTACCTGATCATGCCGTCCGAGGTCTCCAGCAACCTGGCCAAGTTCGACGGCGTCCGCTACGGCTTGCGTGTACTGCCGGAGGACGGCCCCATGACGATCGAACGCGTCATGGCCGCGACCCGTGCCGCCGGTTTTGGCGATGAGGTCAAGCGCCGCATCATCCTGGGCACCTATGCCCTGAGCGCAGGCTACTACGACGCGTACTATGGCTCGGCGCAGAAGGTCCGCACGCTCATCCAGCGTGATTTCGATGCCGCGTTCGCGCAGGCCGACGTTCTGATTTCGCCGACGGCTCCCACCACGGCCTTCAAGCTGGGGGAGAAGCTGGACGATCCGTTGGCCATGTACCTCAACGACGTGGCCACCATTCCGGCGAACATGGCAGGCATCCCCGGCTTGTCCTTGCCTGGCGGCCTGGCCGACGAAGACGGCCTGCCCGTCGGCATCCAACTTCTGGCTCCCGCCCGCGAGGACGCCCGTCTGTACCGCGTGGGTGCCGTCCTTGAATCCTTGCTCGAAGAGAAGTGGGGTGGTCCGTTGTTGGACCGTGCCCCTGTACTGCAGGCCCCTGTACTGCAGGCCCCCGCTCTCGGTTCCAGCTCCATCACCGCCGGAGGTTCCAACTGATGTCTACCGACGCCATCCTCAGCTTCGAAGAGGCCATGGAGAAGTACGATCCCGTCCTTGGCTTCGAGGTCCACGTGGAGCTCAACACCAAGACCAAGATGTTCTCCTCCGCCCCGAACGTCTTCGGCGACGAGCCGAACACCAACGTCAACGAGGTGGACCTTGGCATGCCAGGTGTCCTGCCGGTCGTGAACAAGACTGCGGTGGAGTCTTCCATCAAGATCGGGCTCGCCCTGAACTGCAAGATCGCCGAGTACTGCCGTTTCGCCCGGAAGAACTACTTCTACCCGGACACTCCGAAGAACTTCCAGACCTCCCAGTACGACGAGCCCATTGCGTATGACGGTTACCTGGACATTGAGCTCTCGGACGGCACCGTTTTCCGCGTCGAGATTGAGCGCGCACACATGGAAGAAGACGCCGGCAAGCTTACCCACATGGGTGGCGCCACGGGCCGCATCCAAGGTGCCGACTACTCCCTGGTGGACTATAACCGTTCGGGTGTTCCGCTTGTAGAAATCGTCACCAAGCCGATTGAGGGGGCGGGCAGCCGCGCGCCCGAGCTCGCCAAGGCGTACGTTGCCGCGGTTCGGGAGATCGTCAAGAACCTCGGAGTCTCCGACGCCAAAATGGAGCGCGGCAACGTCCGTTGCGACGCCAACGTCTCTCTCCGCCCGCACGGCCGCGAACGGTTCGGCATTCGTTCCGAGACGAAGAACGTGAACTCGCTGCGCGCCGTCGAACACGCCGTCCGCTACGAAATCCAGCGCCACGCCGCCGTCCTGGACTCCGGTGAGCCGGTTATTCAGGAAACGCGCCACTGGCACGAGGACACGCGCACGACGACGTCGGGCCGGGCGAAGTCCGACGCTGACGACTACCGCTACTTCCCGGAGCCGGACCTCGTTCCGGTCCTCGCGTCCCGCGAATGGGTGGAGGAACTCCGCGCCACGCTGCCCGAGCCGCCCGCGGCTCGCCGCAAGCGGCTCCAGGCCGACTGGGGTTATTCGGACCTTGAGTTCCGCGACGTCGTGAACGCCGACGTCATGGACTCCATCGAGGAAACCATTGCGGCCGGCGCCAGCGCTTCCGTGGCGCGTAAGTGGTGGATGGGCGAGATTGTCGGACGCGCCAAGACGGCCGACGTCGACCCATCCGAGCTTGGCGTCACTCCGGCGACCATCGTGGAGCTGAACAAGCTGGTCGAGGGCGGCAAGATCAACAACAAGATGGCCTCGCAGGTGCTCGACGGGGTCCTCGCCGGTGAAGGCACCCCTGCGGAGATCGTCGAGAAGCGCGGCCTCGCGGTCGTGTCCGACGACGGTCCGTTGCTGGAAGCGATCGACGCTGCGCTGGCGGCCCAGCCGGACGTTGCGGAGAAAATCCGCGGCGGCAAGGTGCAGGCGATCGGTGCGATCGTCGGCGGTGTCATGAAGGCCACCCGCGGCCAGGCCGACGCCGGACGCGTGCGCGAGCTGATCCTCGAGAAGCTCGGTGTCGAAGGCTAACCCAACCGCTTCCCGCCACCCCCAACTAGCTCGCAGTTAACGTCGTTTTGAGCCGTCAAAACGACGACAACTGCGAGCTAGTTGGGTCTGGATCCACAGCCGGAACACAGCTTCAAGGCTCATCATGGAGTCATCAGTTCTTTGCTGCCCGCCCCTTACCGGCTCGGGGAGGAGCGGAGGAAGGATTAGGCCATGTCCACCATGACTCCGGGGCTTCGTAAAGCTCTCATCGCCGGCGGTATCGCCGTCGTCTTGAGCGGCGGTGGTGTGGCCGCAGTCTGGGCTGCCGGCCAGATCATCCCCTCGTACGTGGGCGCTTCGCCTACGAGCACCGCGTCGCCCGCTACCCCTTCGCCCGGCGCTACCGCGCCCGCTACCCCTTCGCCCGGCAAGGCCCGGCCATTCCCCGTACTTCCGCGCGGTTTCGCAGGCCCAGGGATCCACAGTGAGTTCACAGTCAAGAACAAGGACGGCACATTCACAACGCTCGTGACACAGCGTGGCACCGTGCAGTCCGTCAGCGATTCGAGCATTTCAGTGAAGAGCGATGACGGTTTCACGCAGAGCTTCGCGATCACATCGTCTACCACCATCGTCAAGCTCCCCGGGGCCGGAACTGGAATGCAAGGCCGGCGGCCGTCGCTTCAAAGCATCAAGGCTACTGACCTGAAGTCGGGAGACACCGTTGTGGTCTCCGGCACCAAGAGTGGCAGTGCAGTCACAGCGAACCGCATTATTGCGGGTACGCTGCCCTCGTCACCCAACGACGGCGGACGGCGGCTTGGATACGGGAGCAGCGTTTAGAGGGCGTCCCCTCCCGCAGCCAAGTAACTCGCAGTTGGTGTCGTTTTGAGCCTCCAAAGCGTCAACAAATGCGAGTTAGTTGGGCTAGGAAGCCCCGGAAAGTTCGGTCATGACGGTCTGCAGTGCGTCGCAGACCGTCATGACCGATTTCCGTTTCAGGGTTTCCGGCCTCGCCAGGATGTCGATCTTGCGCACCGAATTCACCCCCGCCAGCGGACGCAACACCACACCCGCGTCCAAGACGCGCTGGGCGGTGAAGCGGGGGAGCAAGCCGATTGCGCCACCGGCTGCCACGAGCGAGGCCACCGTGGAGTAGTCGTTGATACGGTGCAGGACATCGGCCGGACGCCCGTTGACGGCGACGACGGCGGCCAGAACGTCCGCGGGAGAGTAACCGGCGCGGCTGGTCACCCAAGGCTGCCCGACGACGTCGGCCGGCCTGAGTTCGCAGCGTGCCGCGAGCGGGTGCCCGGCAGGCAGCGCGACGTCGAGTGGTTCGTCGGCGAGGGGGATCACCGCGACCTTGTCGGTGGGCCACTCGGGACTGTGCTCCATGCGGTGCGCCAACACAAGGTCGTACCGCGCGGCGAGTCCCGGGAAGTCTTCCTGGGCCACGTCTTCGTCAGCGAGCTTCACGCGGGGAACGCTGTTTTCCGGATCAGTGTTGCGCGCGGCTGCGAGCAAGGCCGCAAGCGGCGCAAAGAGAGCCTGGCCCGCGCTGTGGAAGGCGCTCACGGTCACGGTGGAGCCCGGCGAGTCGTGATAAGCGCCGATCGCGGCTCGGGCGTCCGCCATGGCGCTCACCACGGCGGCTCCGGCGTCTGCGAGGACCCGGCCGGCATCCGTCAGCACCAAAGCGCGGCCTTCCTTGCGGGTGAGGGGTACGTCGACCGATTTCTGCAGGAGTGCGAGCTGCTGGGAGACGGCGGACGGAGTGACCATGAGAGTCTCGGCCACGGCCTTGACACTCCCGAGATCCCCTAGTTCCCTGAGCATTTGGAGCTGATGCACTTCCATTTAGCAAATGCTAAATCGTTGATTGAGAAAAACATAGTTGTGCTAAACCGTTCGTGAGGTTTCAATGAAGTGAAACGGCACACAAACCGCCCCATCCTGAGTGAGGAAGACCCATGAAGGCTCTCTACAAATCCGGTCCGCACGCTGGTTTTGAACTCGTCGAACGGCCTGAGCCGGAGGAAGGTCCCAGCGACGTCAAGATCCGTGTCATGACCACGGGCATCTGCGGAACGGATCTGCACATCCAGTCCTGGGACGCCTGGGCGCAAGGCATCATCGAAACGCCGCTGATCGCGGGCCACGAGTTTTACGGCGAAGTGGTGGCCGTGGGCGAGGACGTCCGCGACGTCAAGGTCGGTGACCGTGTGTCCGGTGAAGGCCACGTGGTCTGCGGAATCTGCCGCAATTGCCGTGCCGGCCGCCGCCAGATGTGCATCCACACAGTGTCCGTTGGCGTGCAGCGCGATGGCGCCTTCGCAGAGTACGTCGTCATCCCGGAGACCAACGTCTGGGTCCACCACGATCCCTCCGTCACTCCCGAGCTCGGTGCCATCTTCGACCCCTTCGGCAACGCCGTCCACACCGCCCTGAGCTTTCCGCTGGTCGGCGAGGACGTGCTCATCACGGGTGCCGGACCCATCGGGCTCATGGCAATCGCCGTCGCACGCCACGCCGGGGCCCGCAAGATCGCCATCACGGACGTCTCCGCCCCCCGCCTCGAACTGGCCCGGAAGATGGGCGTGGACCTCGCCGTCGATGTTTCCAAGATGCGCGTCAAGGATGCGCAGCTCGAACTCGGCATGCGTGAAGGATTCGACATCGGCCTGGAAATGTCGGGACATCCCACGGCCCTTCCTGAGATGATCAACAACATGAACCACGGCGGACGCATCGCCATGCTCGGCTTGCCCAGCCAGTCCATCGATATCGACTGGGGCAAAGTGGTCACCCACATGCTGACCCTCAAGGGCATCTACGGCCGGGAGATGTACGAAACCTGGTACGCCATGAGCGCCATGTTGTCCTCCAACTCCGCTCTGCACCGCAACATTTCCGCCGTCGTCACGGACAAGCTGTCCGCCACCGACTGGGAAAAGGGCTTCGAAATCGCCCGCGCCGGCACGGGCGGCAAGGTTGTCCTCGACTGGACCGAACTCTAAGACGCCGTAAAGTCCTCCCAAGACCCCAGTACCAGGAGCAAGCCATGTACTCAAGCATCAAAGACCAGCTGCAGGGCGAGCTTGACGAGATCCGCACCGCCGGCCTCTTCAAGACCGAACGTCACATTGATTCGCCGCAAGCCAGCCACATTGCCGCAGGCCAGCTCGGCGAGCCAGCGAACACTGTCCTGAACTTCTGTGCCAACAACTACCTGGGCCTCGCAGACCACCCTGACATCATCGCGGCCGCCAAGTCCGCCATGGACGAGCGCGGCTTCGGCATGGCGTCGGTCCGTTTCATCTGCGGCACCCAGGACTTGCACCTTGAGCTCGAAGCCCGCGTCTCAAAGTTCCTGGGGACCGAGGACACCATCCTGTTCTCCAGCTGCTTCGACGCCAACGGGGGTGTCTTCGAGTCCCTGTTCGGGGCCGAGGACGCCATCATCTCCGATTCCCTGAACCACGCCTCCATTATCGACGGCATCCGGCTGAGCAAAGCCAAGCGCTTCCGTTATGCCAACCAGGACATGGGCGACCTTGAAGCCAAGCTGATCGAGGCTTCAACCGGCGAGGCACCGGCCCGGCGCAAGATCGTCGTGACCGACGGCGTCTTCTCGATGGACGGCTACCTCGCCCCGCTCGAGGCCATCTGCGATCTCGCGGAGAAGCACGATGCCCTGGTCATGGTGGACGACTCCCACGCCGTCGGCTTCATGGGCTCCACGGGCGCGGGAACCCCGGAACATGCCGGCGTTTCCGGCAGGGTGGATATCTACACCGGCACGTTCGGCAAAGCCCTCGGCGGCGCCTCCGGCGGCTACGTTTCCGGGCGCAGGGAAATCGTCGCCATGCTGCGCCAAAAGGCCCGTCCGTACCTTTTCTCCAACTCGCTGGCACCGGCCATCGTTGCGGCCACGATCAAGGCCATTGAACTGGTCCAAGGCTCAGGAGAACTCCGCTCCAGACTCTTCGAGAACGCAGCCTTGTTCCGGCGGCGCATGAGTGAGGAAGGCTTCGAGCTGCTCGACGGCGAACACGCCATTATTCCGGTGATGTTCGGCGACGCGGTGGTTGCCGCGAAGGTGGCTGACGAGATGCTCCACCACGGAGTCTTCGTCACGGCGTTCAGCTACCCCGTGGTACCCAAGGGTGCTGCCCGGATCCGGGTGCAGCTCTCGGCAGCACACAGCTCGGAGGACGTCGAGGCGTGTGTCCAGGCCTTCGTGAAGAGCCGCGCCGCCGCGGGGCTCTGAGTTCCATGATCCTCACCATCCTGGGCGGCGGAGGATTCCGGGTTCCGTTGGTCTATTCGGCCCTGCTTGCGGACCATGAACCTGGCCGCGTCACCGAGCTCAGGCTGTTTGATGCCGACGCCGCGCGCCTGGGCGTCGTCGCCAGGGTCCTCGCCGACATGGCCGAGGGAATGCCCGATGCGCCGACAGTGCGGTTGTTCACCGGGTTGTCGGAGGCATTGCCCGGCACCGACTTCATCTTCTCGGCCATCAGGGTGGGCGGCCTGGAGGGGCGTGCCGCCGATGAACGGATTGCCCTTGAACATGGCGTCATCGGGCAAGAGACAGTGGGCGCAGGAGGGATTTCCTACGCCCTGCGGACCATCCCCGTGGTCCTGGACATCGCCGAGGCCGTGAAAAAGCACGCGCGGGAGGCCTGGTTCATCAACTTCACCAACCCCGCCGGAGTCATCACCGAGGTCATGACGGAAGTCCTCGGCACCAAGGTGGTGGGGATCTGCGATTCGCCGCTCGGGCTGGCCAGACGATGCCTTCTCGCAGCCGGAATCCACCGCGGCGCGGCGGCCTTTCGCGATGGCTCCGTGGAAATCGACTACTTCGGACTGAACCACCTCGGCTGGCTACGGGGACTGGCAGTCGACGGCGAGGACGTCCTGCCGCGCCTCCTGGCCGACGCCGGCGCTATCGAGTCCTTTGAGGAGGGCCGGCTCTTCGGCGCTTCGTGGATCCAGGCGCTGGGAGCGGTTCCCAATGAGTATCTGCACTACTACTACTTCAGGCGGGAAGCGCTCGACGCCGATCGTCGCGCCGAAAGCACCCGCGGCGCCTACTTGGCGCGGCAGCAATCGTCCTTCTACAACGGGCTCCGGAACGGGAACGAGCGCGGAGCGGCGCCCGCCCGGCGGAGTCCGACCTCGAAGGCAGCCCTCCGGCTCTGGGAAAAGACCAAGCTGGACCGCGAAGAGACGTACATGCAGAGCAATAGGGAGGCAGCCGGAACCTTCGAACGGGCACCCGAGGACCTGGTGACCGGCGGCTACGAGTCCGTTGCCTTGGCCATCATGCGGGCCATCCGCCAAGGGGAGGCGGCCCGGCTGATCCTGAATGTCCCCAACAGGGGCACCGTGGCCGAGCTCGACGCCGACGCCGTCATCGAGGCACCCTGCCTCGTGGATGCCGGGCAAGTCCGCCTCCTCCCGGCCCGGCCGTTGCCGGACTACGCGCTAGGGCTCGTTGTCAACGCCAAAGCCGTGGAACGCGCAACCATCCATGCTGCCCTGACGGGTTCCCGGCGTTCGGCCTACAAGGCGCTGGCAATGAACCCCCTGGTGGATTCCGTCAGGGTGGCTCAAGAGCTCCTTGACGCCTACATCGATCACTTCGAGCAGCTTCAGTACCTCCGCTAAAGTCCCCGACCCTTGCCTGGCCCCTTGACCCGCACCTGGCCTGCTGTGCCGATCGGGATCCGGGGCCTAGGATCGGCACTATGAATAATGATGCAGTGCAAGCTCCCGCCGAGGTGTTGGATCCCCAGGAATGCTGGAATCTCCTGAGAAGCGTGCGTGTTGGCAGACTCGCCGTATGGCTCGGCGACCGCCCGGACATTTTCCCCATCAACTACACGGTGGACCACGGGACCGTCGTCTTCAGGACGGGGACAGGCACAAAGCTGGACGCCGCCCTGAGCGAATTCCCGGTGGCCATGGAAGTCGACGGTGTCAATGAGGACACGGGCGTCGCCTGGAGCGTTGTGCTCCACGGCAAGGCTGTCCCGCTGAAAGCGCCCGAGGACGTGGTTGACTCGTTCGCCCTCCCGCTCTTTCCCTGGCAAGCGGGCAGGAAGGACCACTTCGTGCGGATTCCCGCGGACTCAATCTCAGGGCGGCGCTTCACAGTCACGGCGCCCCTGACCTGGTGGACTCCCTACAGCGGCATCAAACCGTCGTCGGTGGAGTAACCCGCGCCACGCCCTTCGAAACCGATCCCTTCGCCACCGGTCCCCTTACATCCAGGCTTCCGCGCTGTCAGGATGGAGGGATGGCTGCAAATTATGATGTGGTGATTGTCGGTGGCGGCATCGCCGGGTTGTCACTGGCTTCCGCTTTGGCCGGCCAATGTTCGGTGGCCCTCGTGGAAGCCGAACAAACGCTCGCCTACCACGCGTCCTCCCGCTCGGCGCGGCAGTTGATCCCCAGCCTCGGTCCCGCCGTCGTGCAGGAACTCACGGTACGCACGTTGGAACTCATGGCTGCCCGCGACGCCGCGTTGCAGGTACCCGTGTTGGAACCGCGGTCCTTCCTGTTGGTGGGCGACGAAGCGACGGTCCGCGCGGAAGCCAGCGGGCACATGCATTCCATCACGCACGCCGAAGCCCTTGAACTGTGCCCGGCACTGAATCCGGGGTCTTTCACGGCTGCGGGGTTGGATACCGGATCCTTCGCCTGTAACGCACCAGTGCTGCTGGAGGACCACAAGGAACGCGCGGAGGCCGGGGGAGTGGACATCATCACCGGCGCGCGGGTGCACTCGGCCCAGCGACTCGGCTCCGGATGGCAACTGGGGGCCGGGCTGGAGGGCTTCCAGACCGGCGTCGTCGTCAATGCGGCCGGTGCCTGGGCGGACGAACTTGCGGTGCTTAGCGGGGTGGAGAAGCTCGGATTGCAGCCGTACCGCCGGACGGCGGCGATCGTCGACGTCGAACGCCCCCTTCCGCCAGGCAGCCCCTTGGTGGCTGCGGCGGACAATTCGTATTATTTCCGGCGCGAAGGCGAACAAGTCCTGATCTCGCCGTCGGAGAAGGTGCCGAGCGGCGCCGAGGACGCGCGGCCGCGGCCCGGCGACGTGGAAGAGCTCGTGGCCCGGTTGAATTCCCTGACTTCGCTGGGCATCCGTTCGGTCGCCTCGGCCTGGACCGGGCTGCGCACGGAAGCTGCCGATGGCGTACCGGTGGTGGGCTTCGACGCGGAGGCTCCCGGCTTCTTCTGGCTCGCGGGCCAAAGCGGCTACGGTTTTCAGACATCCTCCGCGATCGCCGAGCTCGCGGCAGCTGCAATCCTTGGCCATGGTTCGGAGACCAGTCCCGTATCCCGGACACCAGGGGAGCTCGCCGCCGCCCGTTGGTCCATCCGCCGTTGAACAATAGGTTCATGAGCGGGCAGACGAGCACACTGATTAGCAACATCGGCGAACTGATGACCCAGGACGCGGAGCATCGCGTCCTCCAGGATGCGGCCGTGGTGATCGAAGGTGAGCGGATCTCGTGGATCGGCCACGCCTCGGAGGCTCCCTCGGCCGATGAGCGCGTGGACGCGGGAGGCCGCGCCGTGCTCCCGGGATGGGTGGATTCGCACACGCACTTGATCTTCGCGGGGGACCGCACCGCCGAATTTGAGGCGAGGATGGCGGGCCAGAGTTACAGCGCCGGCGGCATCGCGGTCACCACTGGCGCCACCCGTGCCGCGAGCGACGAGGAACTGACGCGCCTCGCCGCCGGACGCGTGGACGAAGCCGTCTCCCAAGGCACCACCTACCTTGAGAGCAAGACCGGCTACGGCTTGGACCTTGAGAACGAGGCGCGCAGTGCACGCATCGCCGCAGCCACCGTGGACGAAGTCACCTACCTGGGCGCGCACTTGGTCCCGGCCGGTGTCGACCCCGAGGAATATACGGACCTCGTCTGCGGCCCGATGCTCGACGCCGTCCGCCCGTACGTGCGTTGGGCCGATGTGTTCTGCGAGCGCGGTGCTTTCACCGAAGGGCAATCCCGCCGCGTCTTGTCGGCCTGCCGTGATGCGGGGCTGGGCCTTCGTGTCCACGGCAACCAGCTGGGTGAGGGGCCCGGTGTCCAGTTGGCAGTCGAGTTCGGCGCGGCGAGCGTTGACCACGTCAACTACATTTGCGAGGCCGATATCCAGGCGCTCGCGGGCTCGTGGAGCGGCTGGGACGCGTCCACTGGAACGGGTTCGCGCGGCACAGTGGCCACGTGCTTGCCGGCCTGCGATCTCTCAACGCGCCAGCCGCTCGCTCCGGGCAGGGTTTTGCTCGACGCCGGAGTGCAGATTGCGTTGGCCTCGAACTGCAACCCCGGCACCTCATACACGAGTTCGATGGCTTTTTGTGTCACAACTGCGGTGCTGCAAATGCACTTGAGCGTCCACGAGGCCGTCCGGGCGGCGACTTACGGCGGTGCGCTGGCGTTGGGGCGGGAGTCGGGCAACGACGTCGACGGCGAGCGGGCGGTGGGTTCGATCGCCGTCGGGCACCGCGCCGATCTCCATATGCTCAGGGCGCCGTCGGCCACGCATCTGGCGTACAGGCCGGGCATCCCGCTGACGTTTGCTGTGTGGCGGGCCGGAGTCCGCGCGCTCTAGCATCTCAATACCGCAAAAAACGGCAGCCAAATGCAGGGTCTCTCCGTAGGGAGGGGCCCTGCTTTCTTCCTTCGGCATGCTAGAGCCTCCACGATCCTTGTGCGATTGAAAATGATCGTTTAGTGTTTCTATAGATCAGAAAACGTCAAATGATTGAATGCTGAAGTGCACGTCGAAGAAATGTGGACAGGGATGGTAAGTGAGATGAGCAACAATGTTCTCGGGGCCTTCATGGAAGAAGAACTTGTTTCGCAGCCCGAGGTCTGGCAGCGGGCCATCGAGCAATGCAAACTTGAGCGAGCCAAGGCAGGGCACCTGCTGCCCGCTGACGGCGAGCGGATCGCAGTCGTCGGGTGTGGCACCTCATGGTTCATGGCGCAGAGCTACGCTGCTGCCCGCGAAGCCGCGGGCAAAGGCCTGACTGACGCGTTCGCAGCGTCGGAAGCCTTCCTCAACCACAACAGCGCCGCTCGCCAGTACGACGCCGTCATCGCGATCACCCGCTCCGGCACCACCACGGAGGTTCTTGAGCTCCTGGAGGAACTGCGCGCTAAGGCTGTCGGTGGAAAACCCAGGACCATTGCGGTGATCGGCGATGTGAACTCACCTATTACCGCTCTGTCCGACTCCGTCATAGGCCTGGCCTACGCCGACGAAAAATCGGTGGTGCAGACCCGCTTCGCCACCACCGCGCTGGTGTACCTTTTGGCGAGCTTGGGCTTCGAATTCGACACCGCGATCGAGCAGGCACGCCGTGCAGTCACTGAGCCCGTGTCCCAGGAGTTCCTCGATGCCGAACAGTTCACCTTCCTCGGTACCGGCTGGACTGTCGGCCTGGCCCACGAAGCCGGGCTCAAGATGCGCGAAGCCGTCCAAGGCTGGACGGAATCCTATCCGGCGATGGAATACCGGCACGGCCCCATTTCCATCGCAGCCCCTGGCCGGGTCACCTGGCTCTTCGGGGCGCAGCCCGAGGGCCTGGACGCAGACATGGCCCGTACAGGCGCTCTCTACGTCAACACCGGCAAGCATCCGCTCGCCGAGCTGACCCGGGTCCACAGGGTCACCCTTGAGCGGGCACGGGTCCGCGGGCTCGACCCGGATGTGCCCCGCAACCTCACACGCTCTGTCGTCCTGAACGCCACGGCCTAGGTCTTCCCATGGTTCTCGGAGCCGCTGAATCCGCGGTCCTTGCCTTTGACATCGGCGGTACGGACCTGAAGGCAGGCCTGGTCGACGCAAGCGGGAACATCCTTGGGCTGCGCCGCGTCGCAACGCCCCGTGATCCCTTGCGGGCTGGCGAAGCGATCCTGGACGCCGTTGAAGCGTTGGCCTCGGAGTTTGCCGCCGAGTTCCCCGGCCACCCGGCGAAGGCCGCATGCCTTGTGGTTCCGGGAATCGTCGACTCCGATATCGGTGTGGGGATCTACTCGGCGAACCTGGGGTGGCGGAACTTTCCCTTCGGGGAGAAGGCCTCGCAGCGACTCGGGCTACCCGTCGCCTTCGGACATGACGTCAGCGCTGCCGCCGAGGCAGAATTCCGTTTCGGCGCACCCCGGGATTTCCGAAACATCGTGGTCATGGTGGTGGGCACCGGGATCGCCGCCGCTGTCATCTCCGACGGCTACCCGGTCCGGGCGGGTGGTTTCGCCGGGGAACTGGGCCACGCCCTTGTTCCGGACCCGGATTCGGAGTGCTCCGGCCATACGATCCTCGAAGCCGTTGGTTCCGCCGGAGCGATCGCCCGGCGCTACAGCGCAAAGGCCGGAATTCCGCTCCCCGGTGCCCGCGAAGTCCTGGAACGGGCCAAGGACGGCGACACACTGGCGGCGCGGATCTGGGCCGACGCCGTGGACGCCCTGGCTTTCAGCCTGAGCCAATGTGTCAGCATCATCGGTACGGAAGCGGTGGTGGTGGGAGGCGGCCTTGCGGAAGCAGGGGAAGGACTCCTTGAGCCGCTCCGTTCCCGCCTTGACGAGCTGCTCGACTTCCAACGCCGGCCAATCATCATGCGTGCCGAGTTGGGCCAGGACGCGGGGTTGCTCGGCGCCGCCATGCGCGCGCGAGCCTTGCTCCCGGCTGCGAAGGCCGCCTCCGGCACGCGGGCAAGGTCATGAAAAGGATCATCACCGTCACCCCCAATCCGGCGATCGACCTTAGTTACCACGTCGCCGGGATCACTCCCGGTGCGAGCCATCGCATCGGCACGCCCCTCAGCCGCGCAGGGGGAAAAGGCCTCAACGTTGCCCGCGTGGCGCACCAGCTCGGCCATCCAGTGTTGGCACTGGCTCCCACGGGCGGTGCGGTCGGCGCGGAATTCGCTGCCGAGTTCCGCAACAGTGGCGTGCCCCATCGCCTGATTCCAGTTGCAGCGGAAACACGGCGCAGCATCGCCCTCGTCGATACCGTGGGCGGCGAGACGTCCATCTTCAACGAGGAGGGGAGCCCCCTCCGGCCTGCCGAATGGCAGGCACTGGCTGCCGCCGTCGTCGAGGCCCTCGACGGGCACGGCGCCGGAGTGCTTGTCGGCTCCGGCAGCCTGCCGCCCGGCGCACCGGCGGACTTCTACCCGGCGCTGGTACGCCTGGCGCACGACGCCGGGATCCCGGCCGTCGTCGATACCTCCGGTCCCGCGATCATCGCCGCCGCGCGGGCCGGGGCGGATCTGCTCAAACCCAACAATCACGAACTCCTCGACGCAACAAGGGAAAGCAGCCTCGAGTCCGCAGCACGGCACTTGATCGCTCTGGGCGCCAAGACCGTCCTGGTCAGTGCCGGCGCTGAAGGCATGCTCGCCTTCCACCATGCCACCCCCGGCGGCTATTGGAGCGCACGCCTCCCGGAACCGCTCAGTGGCAACCCCACCGGAGCCGGCGACGCCGCAGTAGCGGCGGCCGCCGTCGCCCTCGCGAACGGGATGACTGACATCACTGATATTCCCGGGATTCTCCGCCGGGCAACAGCCTGGTCCGCCGCCGCGGTTCTCATGCCGGCCGCCGGCGAGATCTCGCCGCTCCACACCGACCTCGAAAGCCAACTCATTCTCAGCTGGAAGGAGACCCCGTGACCCTCGTCAACACACGGGAACTCATGGATGCCGCCGCGGCCCATGGCATCGGACAGGGCGCCTTCAACGTCATCCACCTCGAAACCGCAGAAGGCCTGGTGGCCGGGGCGGAGGCGGCGGGCGTTCCCCTGATCCTGCAAATCTCCGAGAACTGCGTCCGTTTCCATGGCGGGCTCGTGCCGATCGCCCGGGGTGCCATGTCGATCGCCCGGGACGCCTCGGTTCCTGTGGCCCTGCACCTTGACCACGCAGAGTCCGAAGAACTGGCCCTTCAGGCCGTCGACCTCAGTTTCGGGTCCGTGATGTACGACGGCGCCCACTTGCCGTACGACTGGAACGTTCAGGTCACGCGTCGGGTCGCCGAATACGCGAGGAAGCGCGGCGTCTACGTTGAAGCAGAACTCGGAAAGGTCGGAGGCAAGGACGGCGCCCATGCTCCGGGGGTCCGAACCGATCCGGCCGAGGCCCGCTCCTTTGTGGACGCCACCGGGGTTGACGCGCTCGCCGTCGCCGTCGGTTCCTCGCATGCCATGACCGAACGGAACGCCACCCTCGATCTTGCCCTCATCGCCCGGCTCAAGAAGGCGGCGAAGATGCCGCTCGTCCTCCACGGTTCCTCCGGCGTGGCTGATGAGACGCTTGTCGCGGCAATCCGGGCCGGTATGACTAAGATCAACGTATCCACACACTTGAACGGGTTCTTCACCCGCGCAGTCCGTGAGTACCTGGATGCCAACCCTTCAGTGGTGGACTCCCGCAGGTACATCAAGGCCGGCCGGGATTCCCTCGTGTTGGAAACCGCACGTTTGCTGACGCTGTTCGCGAAAGTGAACTAGTTCCAATCTCCGGAAGGTTTGTGATGACCCGCAACGATCGACTGACAGCCATCCTTGATCTCCTCGCCGAGTCAGGGCACGTTGAGGTCGAGGACATCGTGACTCGTCTAGCCGTCTCACCGGCCACGGCACGGCGTGATCTGGACAGCCTGGCCAAGCAGCGGCTCCTGAGCCGTACCCGCGGCGGTGCCACCACGGGATCAGTGGCCTACGAGCTCCCCGGGCGTTACAACAGGGACGACCACGCGGAGGCCAAGCAACAGATTGCCCTGGCTGCGTCCGAACTCATTATGCCCGGGGCCGTGATCGGACTCAGCGGGGGCACCACCAACACGGCGCTGGCACAAGTCCTGTCCACCCGGGAAGACCTTAACGCACCTTCCAACCGGCCCATGCTGACGGTGGTCACCAACGCCATCAACATCGCCGCCCAGCTTGCGGTGCGGCCCAACATCAAGATCATGGTGACAGGCGGCATCCTGAACCCGCGTTCCTACGAACTTGTTGGACCCTATACCGATGTCATCATGCAGAAGGTTGCCCTGGACATCGCCTTCATCGGCGTCAACGGCGTCGATCCGAAGGTCGGCCCCACCATCACCGACGAGGGAGAAGCCATGGTGAATACCGCGATGGCTCGCCGCGCCACCAACTCCTATGTCCTGGCCGACTCCACGAAGATCGGCAAGCGTGCCTTCGCGGCCATGGCTGGGTACGATTTCCGTCGTCTCATCACAGATTCCGGCATCACCGTCGAGGCCAAGGAAGCATTCGAAGCCGGCGGCACCGAAGTGATCGTGGCCAAGGGCGCCTAGCTTCGGGCGTCGCCGTCCCTTAGAAGTTCATCGGCGGAGCGTTCATTACTGTTTCGTCAGTGCTTCGCTGCACCCACTGGCTGAATGGTGTGTCCAGGTCATACTTGCCTTCATCGTTCCGGATTAGCGTCCGGAGGGCGGCGTTTTCCGGGTTGTTGAGGGACTCGAAATACTCCACCGACCAGTGGAACCAACGCATGCAGAAGAGGCGCATCGTCAGGCCATGGGTCACCAGCAGGGTGTTGGGCGCGTAATCGGGCTTCTCCCAGTGCCTGTACAGCGTTTCCATGAAGGACGAAATACGGTCGTAGACATCGGACCCTGATTCGCCCTCGCGGAACCGGTAGAAGAAATGGCCGTAGAGGTTGCGAAGCTCCTTTTGGTCCCCGATGTCTCCGGCAATCTGGAAGTTGGCCCAGTCCTGTTCGCGGAGGCGGGGTTCCTCGATCACCCTTTCCGTCAGGCTCCCTAGATCCAGTGCCTCGAGGGTTTGGTAGGCCCGAAGGTATGGCGAGACGTAGACGCACACAGGCTCGCCGTCGAGCTGCTTGCGCAACTCCTCACCTACGGCCTTGGCCTGCTCTAGGCCAAGGCCGGTCAGCGGGATGCGGTAGTCGGGCACACGGTTGTAGATGGAAGTGTCGGCATTGGCGGCGGATTGGCCGTGCCGGATCATGAAGATTCTTCCTGGCGCGCTCATCCTCCCAAGCATAGGGTCCATCCCTTCCCATACCCGTGCAGGCGCTACCCGGCTCGTGCGGGCGGCGGGCGAATGCGGGCGCCGGGCGAATGCGGCCGGCTCCCGGGAAACATCAGGCAAATGCAGGCAAGATAGGAACATGCTCCTTGCCTCAACGCGCCGGCTGCGCGCCGAAGTGCTGATTGTCCTCGGCTTGTCCCTGGGCCAATCGGCCGTGTACTCCGTGGTGCAGCTATTGGACAAGATGACGAGTGCGCCGTTGTCACAGGCAACGTCAACCCTTAATCGCTCCCAGAGCACGCGCGAGTACTTCGACCTCACCTACCAGTTGCTGGACATCGCTTTTGCCCTGGTCCCGGTGGTGTTGGTGTTCTATTTCCTGTCGATGCACCGCCAAACGGCGGAGAGCCCCTCGGGATTCACCCGGCTGGGCTTCAACTTCGCACGCCCGGGCCGTGACGCGCTGCAGGGACTGGGACTCGCCGCCCTGATCGGGATCCCGTCGCTGGGTCTTTATGCGGCCGGCCGGGCACTGGGGATTACCACCGCGATCATCCCGAGCGGCTTGGATTCCTACTGGTGGACGGTGCCGGTGCTGGTGCTGTCGGCCATGCGGCACGCCGTCGTCGAAGAAGTCATCGTGGTGGGCTACCTCCTGGACCGTTTCGGGAAGTTCGGGTGGAGCACTCCCTTGGCGATTGTGCTCAGCGCGCTCCTACGCGGGAGCTACCATTTGTACCAAGGCTTTGGGCCGTTCATTGGCAACGCGGTGATGGGGCTGGTGTTCGGTTGGATTTACACCAAAACCAAAAGGGTCATGCCGCTCGTGGTGGCCCACGCCATTCTGGACATCGTGGCGTTCGTGGGCTTCAGCGTTTTCGGTAAGGCAATCGGACTGGGGTAGGCGACACACATATTCGCCAAGGACACCCGCATTCGCGGGCGACGCCCGGACACGCGTGTCCTGCGTCCGTTTGCGAGTCTTGGGCGAATATGTGACCGGTTAAAAGGTTTCGGCCGCCATTGCAGGTGACGCCATTGGCACCCGCATATGGCGGCCGAAGTCTTTCCGGGCCTTCCTGGTCCGGTGGTCCGTCAGATGGTGACGGCTCCGTTGGCGGTTTCAAACGTTACCGACATGATTCCGGGCGTTCCATGCGGGGCCATCCATTGGACGGCAACGTCCTCAAGCGGCTTCTCCACGGGTTCTCCGAGCCACTCGGTGACGCGTTCGGCCGACCCGGCAATGGTAAGGCTGGACATCTTGACATCGCTCGGGTAGACGAGGGACGGGTGAAGTGCGGGGTCACCCTCCCAACGGAGCAAGTACGGGACCTGGGGGTCGGCGATGAGCCCCAGGATGCCGATTTGCGACCAGACGAGTTCGCGGCCGTCCGGAAACTTGCGGTTGCCGGGCACAGCGGCGCGTCCGAGGCGTTGTTCGAAGGGGCTCAGGTCGTCAACAGCGACGCACCAGCCCATCCAGCCACCTCCGGCAGCGGAGCGTGCACGGACAGCTTGTCCAAAGGGTGCCTTGTCGGAGGCCGGGTGGTCAAGGACCTCCACAACCTCCAGGTATTTGTGGTCAGCAAGGGGAATGATCATGTTCCGGGTACCGAAGCGCGGATGCACTCCGCCCCGGACTGCGTCCACTCCCAATGCTGCGGAAATCCGCTCGGTGGTGGCCAGTAGGCCATCTCGTTCACAAGCGTAAGAGACGTGATCCATGCGCATGGCTTCATCTTGGCACTTTGTGATGGACCTCTCAGCTAAGTCAACCCTAACTAAGGTGGGATGTATCGGAGATGACGCTCCAGGTCACCTCATGTCGTCCTAGGACCGAAAACTACAGGGTTCGTCACAAAGCTTCCGGAGGTGCGTAGCCCTGCCTAGACTTGCGGCAATAGTGGCCAGCGGGCTGAAAACCGCAGGCCCGCACGCCGAACCACGGCCCAGAGCACGAGCAACGAGGAGTCCGCATGTCCCAAGGATGGTCATTCGAAACGCGCCAGATCCACGCAGGACAGGAGCCGGACGCCGCTACCGGCGCCAGGGCGCTCCCCATCTACCAGACCACCTCGTTTGTCTTCCCCAGTGCTGAAAGCGCGGCAAACCGCTTTGCGCTGGCCGAGCTGGCGCCTATCTACACCCGAATCGGAAACCCGACACAGGATGCGGTGGAACAGCGCGTCGCGAGCCTTGAGGGTGGCTTGGCTGCACTCTTGCTGAGCTCCGGCCAGGCAGCGGAAACGTTCGCCATCCTCAACGTGGCAGAGGCCGGCGACCATGTTGTCGCCAGCCCGAGCCTCTACGGCGGGACCTACAATCTGTTGGCCCACACGCTGAAGAAGTTCGGGATATCCGTAACCTTCGTCGAAGACCCGGACAACCTGGACCAGTGGCGGGATGCCGTGCAGCCAAACACCAAGCTGTTCTTTGCCGAAGTGGTCTCCAACCCGCGTCAAGACGTTCTGGACATCGAGGGCGTCTCACGGACCGCCCACGAGGCCGGAGTCCCGCTCGTCGTGGACAACACCCTGGCCACGCCCTACCTGATCCGCCCCATTGAATGGGGCGCGGACATCGTGGTGCATTCGGCCACCAAGTACCTGGGCGGGCACGGAACGGCCATTGCCGGCGTCATCGTGGACTCGGGCAACTTCGATTTCAGCAAGGACCCTGAGCGCTTCCCCAACTTCAACACCCCGGATCCCAGCTACAACGGCCTGGTCTATGCCCGCGACCTGGGCAAGGACGGTGCCCTCGGGGCCAACCTCTCCTACATCCTCAAGGCCCGGGTCCAGCTCCTGCGCGATCTCGGCTCGGCCGTGTCCCCGTTCAACGCTTTCCTGATTGCCCAAGGAATCGAGACCCTCAGCCTCCGGATGGAACGCCATGTGCAGAACGCCAAGCAAGTGGCGAAGTGGCTCGAGGGGCGCGACGACGTCGAGTCGGTCGCCTATGCGGGCCTGCCTTCCAGCCCTTGGTTCGAACGCGGCCGCAAGTACGGGCCGCGAGGCACCGGAGCGGTGGTGTCCTTCACGATCCGTGGCGGGATCGACGCCGGCAAACGCTTCGTGGACGCCTTGGAACTGCACTCCCACGTGGCAAATATCGGCGATGTCCGCTCCTTGGTCATCCACCCTGCGTCCACGACACACAGCCAGCTGACGCCTGAACAGCAGGCCGTAGCAGGAGTGAACCCCGGCCTGGTGCGCCTTTCTGTCGGAATCGAGCACATCGACGACATCCTCGCAGACCTTGAGGCCGGATTCCGGTCAGCCAAGAGCGCCTAGACGCATTGCCGGTTCGTTCCGTGACGGGCGCCCCTTCGGATGGGCGCCCGTCACGGGGTCAACCCGCGATGTAGTACCCGGAAGTGTCCGCGATGAGCTGCACTGTGCCGGAGGAGTTATTGGTGAAGGAAATAGTGCCATCCGGAGCAACGGGCGTAATGGCGAAGTTCGGGATTATCTGTCCTGTTGCGTAGTTCACGTTCGAGGTGCTCGGCTGCGGGGTTCCTCCCGCGTAGGCGGTGATGAAGCCGTTGGACGTGGTGTTGGCGACCGTGATGTTCATCGCAACGGCCGAAACCCCCGAGCCAGGGAGGCCACCGCGCCCCGTGACTTTGACGTTGATGGTTTGTCCCGCTCGCACGGGACCGGTGAACCCTCCAGTGCCATTACGAGTATCCAATTGCCGGAACGGAGCCTGGACGGAAAACGCGCCGGCACCCGTAGCCGCACCGCCAAGGAAGTAACCGGAAGTGTCGGCGATGAGTTCGACGGTGCCGGAGGAGGTGTTGGTGAAGGAGATTGTTCCGGCATCGGACACGGGGGTGATGGCGAAGTTGGGGACGATCTGCCCTGGTGCGTAGTTGACGTTCGAGGCGTTCGGTTGCGGGCTCCCGCCTGCGTAGGCAGTGATGAAGCCGTTGGACGTGGTGTTGGCCACCGTGATGTTCATCGCAACAGCCGAAACCCCCGACGCCGGGACGCCGCCGCGCCCGGTGACTTTGACGACGATGGTACCTCCGGGAGCGACGGCTTGTTTTGGCGCGCCGGTACCGTCCCGGGTATCCAATTGCCGGAACGGAGCCTGGGCGGAGAACGTCCCGGGAGCGGGCGATGCGCCAGCGGCAAGGTAGTAACCGGTGGTGTCGGCGATGAGTTGGACAGTGCCGTTGGAGCTATTCGTGAAGGAAATCGTTCCGTCGGACCCCACCGGCGTGATCGCGAAATTCGGGACGATCTGCCCGGGAGCAAAATTCAGGTTGGAGGTGGCCGGTCGATTGGTTCCACCGGCATAGGCGGTGATGAAGCCATTCGACGTCGGGCTGGCCACCGTGATGTTCATCGCCACAGCGGAAACTCCGGAAGCGGGGAGGCCGCCGCGTCCGGCAACTTTGACGCTGATGGTCTGTCCAGGGGCGACCGGCCCGTTGACACCACCGGTTCCGTCCCGCGTGTCAAGTTGCCTGCAAGGGGTCGTAGCCGCAAAACCGCCCATGGGGTCTTGAGATGGGGAGAAGAGCGAAGGGCTGACGTAAAGCAGCCGGTTAGGCATGCAGTTTCCGGTCGACTGGACCATCCCGGCCGTTGCGCCGACAGTCAACGTTGCTGAGACCTGCGCGGGACTCCACGACGGGTGCATGGAGAGGAGCATGGCGGCGGCCCCTGCCACATGGGGAGAGGCCATCGATGTTCCGTCCAAGGTGTTCGTCGCGGTGGGTGAGGTATACCAATCAGAAACGATACCGACGCCTGGCGCGTAGAGATCCACGCAAGGGCCGTAGTTGGAGAACGATGCTTGGTGATCCGTGGTGTCGCTGGCCGCTACGGTCAAGGCGGCGGCAACCCGTCCGGGCGAGCTGTTGCATGCGTCGGCGGCGGGTAAGCCGTTTTGGCCTTGGTTGCCTGCGGCCAAGGTTACGGTGACCCCGTGATCGATGACGCCTTGGACGGCAGCGTCGAGAGTGGTGTCTATCGCCTCCGCGCTCAAGCTGAGGTTGGCAACTGCGGGAGTTCCGGCTTGGTGATTCGCAGCTATCCAGTCCAAGCCGGCAATGACATCCGACGCTGTGCCTGAGCCAGCACAATCGAGCACCCGGACAGGGACGATGTCGGCGGATTTGGCCACACCGTACTTGGTTCCGGCGATTGTTCCTGAAACGTGGGTTCCGTGACCATTACAGTCCTCGGTGCCATGCCCGTCGTCGGGGGTGACACCGGCAAATCCGGGCAGGATGCGGCCGCTGAAATCCGTGTTGGCGGAAGCGATCCCGGTGTCCACCACGTAGACGGTGACGCCCGCGCCGTTCGACGGCGGCGTGTAGCTTCCATCCAAAGGAAGGGTGCGCTGGTCGATCCGGTCAAGGCCCCAAGAGGGCGCCGGCTGTTGGGTATCCGTAATCCGCACCGGAGTGTCACGGTTCACGGAGACAACCCGGTTCGACGTCGCCAGCGCAGCGGCCTTCGCGGGCGTCGCGGTGACGACGGCGGCCTTGAGGGCATGCGTGAACGTTTGGTCCACCGCGACTCCCTGCGAGCGCAGCTCCGCGGTCTTGCCGGCAACGTCCGTGCCTTCGGCGTAGTGGACAACGTAGCGGTCTTCGCCCGTTCCCGTGTCGGCATGCGCCGGCAGCGGCACTCCGAAAGTGAAACATGACGCGAGCAAGAACAGGGCTATCGGACCGAGGCCGAAAGGCTTTTTCACGAGCTTCAATCTTCCTGTGACGGACAGTGCCGGGGAGGCATCCTAAGGATGCAGGCTGCTGCCCGATTCTATCTCCTGTAACACAGGCATCACCCGACCCTTCAATTTCAAGGCTCACAGCCTCTCGCGTAAGCGAACAAAACGCGGCGAAGTGTCACAAAGATGTCATAATCTTCGTCAGGAGGGGTCCGGATTTCCTAGACTCTTCCTGTAGGTCATGAGCGCCAGCGACAGCCCCGGCTTGCTGGCCGGCAACCCTCCTCTCGCGGCGGGGTGCCCCGGGTGAAGACCTGGCCCTCCGCTGTGTTGGCGGCAGGCAAGCGCGATGTGAGGTGTCAACGAATGACAATTGCTGCAACAGCCATACCCCGCTCCGGTACCCAGGACGGAACGTTGAAGTATGTTTCGATCGGCGGACTCGAACTGGAGGCCGGAGGTTTCCTGCCCGAGGTGGTCCTTGCGTACGAGACGTGGGGGCGGCTCAATGCCGATGCTTCCAACGCAGTCCTGGTGGAACATGCCCTCACGGGCAGCACGCATGTTGCCCGTGGCGCGAGCGACGAGGAAGGCTGGTGGGAGGAGCTCGTCGGTCCCGGCGCCACCATCGACACCGAGCGCTACTTCGTCGTCTCCGTCAACATCGTGGGAGGTTGCAACGGCAGCACGGGGCCGTCGTCGACCGCTCCGGACGGCAAGCCGTGGGGTTCCCGTTTCCCGCTCGTGACTCTGCGGGACAGTACCGTGGCCGAAGCCCGGCTGGCGGACGCCCTCGGGATCCATAGCTGGCACACCGTGGTGGGCGGGTCCCTGGGCGGCGCGCGTGCACTGGAATGGGCGGTCAGCTACCCGGACCGTGTCAAGCGCTGTGCCGTCATTTCGATCGGTGCGTACAGCACCGCCGAACAGATCGCCTTCGCCCAGGCCCAGACACTCGCTATCCGGCAAGATGCCGCCTTCAACGGTGGCGACTACTATGGGCAGGCTGCGCCCGAGGCCGGTTTGGCCCTCGCCCGGCGCATCGCACATATCACCTACCGTTCGGCAGATGAACTGGACTTCCGCTTCGGCAGGAAGGCCCAAGGCAGCGAAGCGCCGCTCCGCGCCTCCGCTTTGGGGGAGCGGGGCCGCTACCAGGTGGAAAGCTATCTGGACCATCAGGGAAGCAAGCTGGTCCAGCGTTTCGATGCCAACAGCTACATCGCCATCACTGAGGCACTCATGAGCCACGACGTCACGCGCGGCCGCGGCTCACTGGAGGATGCGCTGTCCGTGGCGACGGCGAAATTCTTCGTTGCCTCGGTCGACTCGGACCGGCTCTATTTCCCCGAACAATCCCAGGAGCTGGCCAAGGCGTTGCCCGGAGAGGTTCCTGTCCACGTGATCGAAGCGCCGATCGGGCACGACGGTTTCCTCACCGAGATCGGCCAACTCGGCCCCCAGCTGCGCGAGGCATTCTTCAGCTGAATCAGCCGTTCATGATCTCCTGGCGGAGTTTCATGTATTCCTCCATGGGAATCTTCCCGTCGCTGTACTGCTGGTCCAGTTCGGCAAGTTTCCGTGCCCGGTAGCCTTGGTAGGCGGCATTGGATGAGGGAGTAGCCGACGACGGCGGGGCGGCCTGCGGCGCGGGTGTCGCCACCGGGGGCTGCGGCTCAGCCGGGATGATCACCGGGGGCTGTGCCGGGTATCCGTAGGGGTAATTCTGGGGAGGACCCGGGTAGTTCGGTCCAGGGTAGTTCGGTCCGGGGTAGTTCTGCGGAGGGAAGTCCCGGATCCTGCGTTGGCGCGAGCGGTTGTACATGCGGATCCCCATGGGAATCAGCCAAGAGCAGACGATGATCCAGAAGATCAAATTGTTCACGGTGGAGGCCTTCCTGTCCTCTTCCAGCTTAGTCCCCGCGCCTGTGGCAAGCTGTTGTGGCCCCGGTCAGCTCCGGGGCACAACAATATCGGCCGGACCGAAGACAGGTCCCGGCGTCGGGCGTTTTGGCAGGATTCCGTCGCCTGAGGACTGATGGCGGATCCGGCGGATGACCCACGGGACGAAATATTCCCGTGCCCACACGAGGTCGCTGGAGCGCGCTTCGCGCCAACTGCGCTGGGGGAGCGGCTTGGGGAGGAGCGGCTCGAGATTGTGGGACACGTTGAGCGAATCAAGGACCATTGCGGCGATGGTGTGGTGGCCGAGCGGCGAGAAATGCAGCCGGTCTTCGTTCCACATCTGTGGGTTGGCAAGTTGCCGCAAGGACCACATGTCCGCCACCACGGCATCGTGGCGGGTGGCCACTGTGCGGAGGTTCTCGTTGTAGATAGCCACTTTGCCGCGGATCCGGCCAAGTACTGATGACAGGGTGTCCGGGCCGTTGAACAGGATGACAGTGGCACCCTCGGAGCTCAAGGTCTGTACGGCGGCATCGAGCTTCTCGGCCAGGGCATCTGGATCGCCACCGGGCCGGATGAGGTCGTTGCCGCCCGCGGAGATGCTGATAAGGTCCGGCTTGAGGTCCATGCATGGGCCAAGTTGCTCGTCCAGGATTTGCTGAAGCAGCCGCCCACGGATAGCCAGGTTGGCGTAGGCGAAATCCCGCTGTCCCCGGCTCAGTTCCTCTGCCACGCGGTCGGCCCAGCCGCGATGTCCGCCGGGATTGCCCGGTTCGGGGTCGCCGATGCCTTCGGTGAACGAATCACCTAACGCCACGTACCGGGTCCACGGATGAATCCGCTCCTCCGAATTTTCCCCCACTGTGGAATCAGTGTCACTCACGTTCATTTCCTGCCTCTTGCCGCAACGCTACGCGCCCGTAGCTTGTTACTCATGGGTAACTGTAAGAATAGTCCCATGAGTCAAGCCTCCGCCTTTCCTGCCCCTGCTTTTCCGAATCCTGTCGTTTTGTGGTCCCACGAAGAGGAAGAACGGGCTGGAAAGCCGTTGCTGGTCCTCTTGCACGGTTACGGATCCAACGAGCAAGACCTCTTCAGCCTTGCGGGCCTGCTGCCCCAGGAATTCGTGGTGGCCTCGCTCCGCGCACCGATCGCCACGGGTCCGGGCTTCACGTGGTTCCCGCTCACCGCGTCCATCGACTATTCGCTCGACGCCGTCAAGGCCGCGGCCGAATATGTCTTTTCCTGGTTGGATTCCTGCAAGTCCAACCACAGCTCCGTGACACTCCTCGGATTCTCCATGGGGATGGCCATGGCCACCTCGCTGCTCCGGCAGCGGCCGGCGGACTTTGCCGCCGTCGTCGGACTTTCAGGCTTCGCAGTCGATGCGGAGGGGGACCCGTCGTTCCGCGACGCGGAACTGGACGGTTCCGTGCCGCTCTTCTGGGGACGGGACCAGCAGGATCCTGTCATTACCCCGGACAAGATCGAATACACCATGGAGTGGGCTCGTCGGCACACGGACGTCACCAAGGTGCTCTACACGGGTATGTGGCATGGCATCAACCAGCAGGAAATCGGCCATGTGGGCGAATTCCTGGAACACAAGGTTCTCACCTCCGTCTAAATCAACGCGGGGTCACTTACGGCCCATTCAGAGGCATTTAATGGGCCGTAAGTGACCCCGCGTTGCCTTAGGAATCCCGGGTGATCCGCACGGTTTGTCCGTTGACGGTCACCGTATCGCCGGCATGGAGTTGACGTCCGCGCCGTTCGTCGATCTCGCCGTTGACTTTGACCAGCCCGTTCTTAATGAGTTCGGTGGCTTCGACTCCGTCCTCCACCAGGTTGGCGAGCTTCAGGAGCTGACCGAGGCGGATCATGTCGTCGCGGATCGGGATCTTTTCAATTTCCGGGTTGCTCATACAAGCAATGATGCCTGAAGTAGGGTGGTGAAAGTGCCGCAACCGTCCCGCCCCCTGTCCGTAACCACCTCTCGCGCTGCTTCCCTTCCATTGCTCACAGGCTTGATCCTGGCTGTGGCCACCGGACTCGTGATTCCTCTTCAGGGACGGATTAACGGCGCGTTGGGGGCCAAGCTCGACGACGGCATCGCGGCCGCCGTCGTGAGTTTCACCACCGGGCTGGTACTGATCGCCGCGATCGGCTTGGCGCTGCCGAAGGGCCGCGCCGCGTTGCGCAGGATCCTGCCTGCCCTCAAGCAACGCAGCTTTCCACGGTTCTATGTCCTGGCCGGCGGCATCGGCGCCCTTTTCGTGTTCGCCCAATCGTTCACGGTTAGCTTGCTTGGGGTGGCCTTGTTCACGGTGGCCGCGGTGACCGGGCAGACCCTCAGCGGGCTTCTGGTCGACCGGACGGGCATGGGGCCCGGAGGCAGACGCTCGATCACCGGAGTCCGGATCCTGGGCAGCGTCCTGACGATTGCCGCCGTCGTCTGGGCTGTGTCGCCTCGCCTCGGGGCGGCCGCCGACGTCGGGACTTTGGTTCTCCCTCTCCTCCTGCCCGTCGTGGCGGGTTGCCTCGTGAGTTTCCAGCAGGCCATGAACGGCACCGCAACCGTGCACTACGGCAGCCCCATCGCCGCTACAGTCGTGAATTTTGTGGCCGGCACGGCCATCCTTTGGATCGCCTGGCTCATCAAATTGCTGTTGGCCGGTCCCGGCCACGGACTGCCTACGGAATGGTGGTATTACCTCGGCGGCCCCATGGGCTGCGTCTTCATCGGCCTGGCCGCCCTGCTCGTCCGCAGCCTGGGCGTGCTGGTGACCGGCCTGGGGATGATCGCGGGGCAGTTACTCGGATCCCTCACGCTGGATCTCGTCCTTCCCTCGCCCGGAACAGTGGTTGCCTTGCCGACGGTCCTGGGCACCCTGCTGACGCTCTTCGCCATCATCGTGGCCACCTTGCCCTGGCCAAAGGGTGCGCTGACTTCCCGGAACCGCGCCCGGGCGCAGGCAGTCGGGTCCCGGAGGCAGGACCGAGGCGAAAGGCCGGTAGGCTAGGACTCGCAGCTTCCTGCGCAGCACTTTCCCCAAGACAGCGTTTCCCCAAACGACTGTTTCCGTAGAGCATAACCGCGGACCGCACCCAGCGGCCCTGTAGAACATTGGAGTACCCATGGCAGCAAAATCCGTCCTCGACCAGGTCATTTCCCTCTCCAAGCGGAGGGGTTTCGTGTTCCAGGCCGGTGAAATCTATGGTGGCTCCCGTTCTGCATGGGACTACGGCCCCCTGGGTGCCGAGCTGAAGGAAAACATCAAGCGCCAGTGGTGGCAGAGCGTGGTCCGTGGCCGCGAGGACGTCGTCGGCCTGGACTCTTCGGTGATCCTGCCGCGCCAGGTGTGGGAAGCGTCCGGTCACGTCGAGGTGTTCTCGGACCCTCTGGTCGAGTGCCTTTCCTGCCACAAGCGCTACCGTGCGGACCACCTCCTGGAAGAGTATGAGGAAAAGAAGGGCCGTCCCGCCGAAAACGGACTCAAGGACATCGCCTGCGCCAACTGTGGCACCCGCGGGGAATGGACTGAACCACAGGAATTCTCCGGCCTGCTCAAGACGTTCCTCGGTCCCGTGGCCAGCGACGAAGGCCTGCACTACCTGCGTCCGGAAACCGCCCAGGGCATCTTCGTCAACTTCAGCAACGTGCTCACCACGTCCCGCAAGAAGCCGCCTTTCGGCATCGGCCAAATCGGCAAGTCGTTCCGCAACGAGATCACGCCGGGCAACTTCATCTTCCGTACCCGCGAGTTCGAGCAGATGGAAATGGAATTCTTCGTCGAGCCGGGTACGGATGAAGAGTGGCACCAGTACTGGATGAAGGAACGCATGTCCTGGTACACCGGCCTGGGCATCAAGGAAGAGAACCTGCGGTTCTTCGAGCACCCGCTGGACAAGCTCAGCCACTACTCCAAGGGCACCACGGACATCGAATACCGCTTCGGTTTCCAAGGCTCGGAGTGGGGCGAGCTCGAAGGCATCGCCAACCGCACCGACTTCGACCTGACCACGCACTCGAAGGCATCGGGAACTGATCTCAGCTACTTCAACCAGGCCACCAACGAACGCTACACGCCTTACGTGATCGAGCCCGCGGCCGGACTGACCCGCTCCTTCATGGCCTTCCTGATCGACGCGTATACGGAAGACGAGGCACCCAACGCCAAGGGCGGCGTCGACGTCCGTACCGTCCTGAAGCTCGACCCGCGACTCGCACCCGTGAAGGCAGCCGTGCTGCCTCTGAGCCGCAACGAGGACCTGTCCCCGAAGGCGAAGGCGCTGGGCGCGCAGCTTCGGAAGAACTGGAACATCGACTTCGACGACGCCGGCGCCATCGGCCGCCGTTACCGTCGACAGGACGAGATCGGTACGCCCTTCTGCATTACCGTGGATTTCGACACCTTGGATGACCAGGCGGTCACTATCCGCGAGCGCGACTCCATGAGCCAGGAACGCGTCTCACTCGACAAGGTTGAGGGCTACTTGGCCGCGCGACTGATCGGCGCCTAAGCGTGGGAATCGAGTACCGCGAATGGCGGGAGGGCGACGACCTCGCCCTCCTGGAAATGTGGGGCGGGCCGGAAACCCTGCCGGGCCAGCAGTTCCGTGCAGCCTTCGCACCGTCGAGCAACAGCGGTCAAGGCCAGCCTTGGCGCCGGTGCATCGTGGCGGAGGACGTCGTTGACGGCATCGGCATCCCTGTTGCGGCCGGGGTAGTCCACGAGGCCTCCCTGCATCCGGAACGGCTCTGGGCCTACATCGAGGTTGCCAAGGACCACCGCCGGAGCGGGATAGGTGCCACGCTCCTGACCATGCTGCGGCGCGAAGCCGAACAGTCGCCGTCGGGGGTTAGCAAGTTGCGCAGCAAGGTGGAGCCCGGCACGTCCGGTGCCGCGTTCGCCGAGTGGGCGGGGCTTGCACCGATCCAGCGTTCGCAACTTGTGGTGGTCGATCCCGAGCCACTGCGGCTCCCGGTGTTCGGGGACGGTTCCGAGCAAGCGGCTTCCGAGCAGGTGGAAGACCTCGCCACCGGATCGGTGGAGCTGAGCGACGTCGTCGGCCGGTACTACACTGCCGTCCACCACTGGGACAATCCGGGCGAGTTGGCCATCCCGACGGTGCAGCGGCTGTTCCTGGACGATCTGACGGGGGCACATGGTGCCCTCGTGTTGCGCGCGCCCAAGGCCAGTGCTTTCGGTTCGGGAGTTCCGGCCACCCGCAAGGGCAAGTTGCAGGCTTTCGCCATCAGCTACGCCCAAGGCAGCTCGGATGAACCTTCGGAAGTCTTCCTGGGCCACGAGCCACGCTTGCGGGATGACGAGGCGCAGGAGGCAATCCGTGGCCTGCTGGCCCTCATTGCCTACCAGCACCCCGTGCTCCTCGAAGTGGACGATTCGATGACGGCCCTGCGCGCCGTCGTCGATCCTTTGCTTGAGCGGGGCAAGGCGAAGCTCCGCGGTGCGGACACCCTGGTGGTCAGCGAGTAGAACCGGGCCCTGCGCTGTCTGCTGGCCCAACTAACTCGCAGTTGTTGACGTTATGGGCGCTCTAAGCGACAACAAATGCGAGCCAGTTGGGTAAACCCTTGACGATGCCGTGGCATGGGTGTAGGCATGACGACGTAAGCCCCGGCCGTTGGTCTGGTGGGGTAGCGGCGGGTGGAACCAATCCGGTCTCATGAAGAGAATCGGCGGTAACACCTATGAATGAAAACGCGCTCGACGGACTGCGCGAACAGCTCCGCGGGCAACTCGTCACCCCCCATGATCCCGAGTACGATTCAGCCCGCGCCGTCTTTAACGGGATGATCGACAAACGCCCGGCAGGCATCGTCCGGGTGGCACAAGTTTCGGATGTCATCGCGAGCGTGAACTTCGCCCGGGACAACTCCCTTCCTTTGGCCATCAGGGGCGGTGGCCACAGCGCTCCCGGCTTCGGGACCTGGGACGATGCTCTGGTCATCGACTTCGTCAACCGCAGCGGAGTCCGTGTCGACCCCGAAGCGGGCACGGCACGTGCCGAGGCCGGAACAACCTGGGCAGACTTCAACCACGCGACCCACGCTTTCGGACTCGCAACGACGGGCGGGATTGTGGGATCCACCGGTATCGCCGGACTGACCCTGGGTGGCGGCATCGGCTATCTTGCCCGCAAACACGGCCTGAGCTGCGACAACTTGATCTCCGCAGACGTGGTGACGGCAGAGGGCAAGTTCCTGACCACCAGCGAGAACCAGAACGAGGACCTCTTCTGGGCATTGCGGGGAGGCGGAGGCAACTTCGGCGTCGTGACGTCCCTGGAATACAAGCTGCATCCGATGGACATGGTCCACGTGGGCATTGTCATCTACGGAGCGGAGAACACCGAGACGGTGGCCAGGTTCTACCGGGATTACATGGACTCTGCTCCCGAAGAGTTCGGGGCGTTCCTCGGGTTCCACCAAGGCCCACCGGTGCCGTTCCTTCCCGAAGAATGGCACGGCAAGCCCGTGTGTGTCGTGGTCGGGATGTGGACGGGAGACTTGGCCGAAGGCGAATCCCGGTGGCAGCCGTTCCTCGACGCCGCACCCGTGGCCGGCTCCCTGATCACCCCGATGCCCTATCCGGCACTCAACGTGGCGTTTGATGGGCTCAATCCGAAAGGCATGCAAGCGTATTGGAAGGCCAATTTCATCAGTGAGCTGAACGATGGTGTCATCAGTGCGCACTCGGAATTCGGTGCCACGATCACCAGCGTCAACACTGCGGTTCATGTTTACCCAATTGACGGTGCTGTGGCCCGGGTTGGAGTCCAGGACACAGCGTTCGTCAACCGCGGCATGAAGTTCGCCCCCGTGATCGCGGCACAATGGCAGGACCCTGCAGACAACGAATCCAATATTGCCTGGGCCCGCAGCTATGCAGAGGCGCTCCGGCCGTATTCGGCCGCAAGCGGCTACATCAACTTCATGGATGCGGAGGACCAGAACCGTGTGACTGAGAACTACGGGGTCAATTACGAGCGACTCCAGGCCATCAAGGGCAAGTACGATCCAGGAAACCTCTTTCATGTGAACCAGAACATCAAACCCGCCTGAACCACAGCCCGCACGCGACCCAACTAGCTCGCAGTAGATGTCGTTTTGAGCCCTCATAACGGCAACAAATGCGAGCTAGTTGGGTGGGTTTCCGGGCGGTGCGGGTTCCGGGTCGCAGATGCCCGGCTGGCCCACGTAGGGTAGTCGGCATGAGGTTTTGCAGCTGATGGGTCACGGTCATTCACACGGTCACACGGAGCATTCGGAGCCTAGCCCGCAGGCGCTCGCGGCACGCAAACGGGCCAACTGGCTCCTTGTGGCGGTGTTGGCCCCCATTGCAGTGCTCACGATCGTTGCCATGTTCCTCATGTGGCCGTCGGGAAGCAAGGAAGGCATAACCTTCGCGAGCCCCTACCAGGCCGCTGCGGGTGTGACGTTTGATACCGGCAAGATCCAAGCCGTCACCGTGGAGAGTTGTACGCAAGGGACCCAAGCTCCGGCTACTGCCCAAGGCAACGGTGCGCAACAGCAAGGATCCCAGTGCACCTACGCGTCCACGCAACCGGACACAGGGGGAAGCCCTGTTAAGGTGGTCATCAACCCGGATGTCGCCAAGTCCCACGGCGTTAAAGTCGGGGACAGCATCCGCTACCTGAACCTCTCCCGCGTGCAGGGCGCAGCGGCAGGCAACGGCTCGCCGTCGTACGTTTTCCTGGACTTCGTGCGGAACGTTCCCATGGCCCTGCTGGCGATCCTTTACGCGGTGGTGGTCATCGCAGTGGCCCGCTGGCGTGGCTTCAGGGCGCTGCTTGGCCTGGCCGGAGCCTACGTGGTGCTTGTCAGTTTCATGCTTCCGGGGCTGGTGGAAGGAAAGCCGCCGCTGCTCGTGGCTTTGGTCGGGTCCACGGCCATCATGATAGGGGTGCTCTACTTCGCCCACGGATTCTCGGCCAGGACATCCACCGCATTGCTGGGCACGATCTTCGGGCTCGGGATTACGGCGCTGTTGGCGGCCTGGGCCACGGACGCGGCCAATCTGACCGGGATCGGGAGCAGCGAAGGCGCCACCCTGGTGAACATGTCGGACAAGATCTCCCTCTCCGGGATCATCCTCTGTGGACTCATCATCTCCGGGCTCGGCGTCCTGAACGATGTCACCATCACCCAGTCCGCGGCTGTGTGGGAGCTCTATGAACTGGCACCCGAGACCGGCGCACGCAAGCTGTTCACTTCGGCCATGAGGATCGGGCGTGACCACATAGCTTCCACGGTCTACACGATCGCTTTCGCCTACGCCGGTGCGGCATTGCCCATCCTCATCATCGTCATGCTCTACGATCGCCCGCTGGTTGATGCCCTCACCAGCGCGGAGCTGTCCGAGGAAGTCATCCGTACTTTGGTGGGCTCCATCGGCTTGGTATTGGCCATTCCGGTGACCACCTTGATCGCGGTGCTCGTGGTCAAGGCGACCGGTTCCAAGAGGCTTGCGGCTGCCGGCACCCCGGCTTCGGAAACAGCCCACGACGACGGCGACGTCCGTGAGCTGGAAACCGCAGAGTCTGCGGATGCCTTCGAATCGTTCGACACCGGCGAGCTTGCCGCCGTCGTGATCACCAGGCGGGCACGGAGGGAAGCCGAACGCCGGCAGTAGTGTCCACATGACATTTGTCATCCCGCATTGGTGACACACGCCCGGGCGCCCGAGGCCGATGACGGCTTGGATGGTAGGAGAGCAAACAAAAGCCAAGGAGCGTCATGACAACAACGAGTGTGCCGGCCGTCCATGCCGCCGGACTGCACAAAAGCTTCGGGAAGGTCCAAGCCGTCCGCGGCCTTGACCTGACCGTGCAGCCGGGGGAGGTGGTGGCGTTCCTCGGACCCAACGGCGCAGGCAAGACCACCACCATCGACATGATCCTCGGACTGAGCGCGCCCGACCAAGGCAGCGTTTCCATTTTCGGCCACACTCCCCGGGGTGCCATCGCCCGGGGCCAGGTGGCAGCAGTGATGCAGACCGGCGGCTTGCTGCGGGACATCAGCGTCCGCGAGACCGTGCAGCTCAACGCGGCGATGTTCGATTCCGCCCGACCCGTGGACGAGGTCCTGGCGCGGGCCGGCATCCTGGAGATCGCAGACCGGAAGGTGGAGAAGTGCTCGGGCGGCCAGCAGCAGCGCCTGCGCTTCGCCATGGCGCTTGTCTCCGATCCCGGTTTGCTCATCCTGGACGAGCCCACCACGGGAATGGACGTCGCCGGGCGTCGGGACTTCTGGACCGCCATCAGGGCCGACGCCCAGCGCGGACGCACCGTCATCTTCGCCACCCACTACCTCGAAGAAGCCGATGCCTACGCCGACAGGATTGTCCTGGTCCGGCAAGGCAGCATCGTCGCGGACGGTACCGCCGCCCAGATCAAGAACCTCGCCTCGGGCCGCACCGTCAAAGCGTCGCTTCCGGCAGCCGAGCGCGGATTGCTGGCCGGAATGCCGCCTGCGGAGAGCGTCGAGTACGACGGCGGACGCCTCACCGTCCGTACGGGCGACTCGGACGCCGTCGTCCGGTACCTGCTCAACAGCACGGGAGCCTACGACGTCGAAGTGGCAGCCAACAACCTTGAGGAGGCCTTCGTGGCGCTCACCGGAGACGATGCCATTCCGGAATCCGTAAGCATCGACTTTGAAGGAGACCTCGTATGAGCACGGCAACAGTCATTCAGGACCGGAAACCGTCCGCAGGCGGAGTCAACCGCACGTTCCTCTGGATCGAGATCAAGCGCATGCTCCGGAACCGCCGGACCATCATCTTCACCGTGTTCATGCCCGCCGTGTTCTTCTTTATTTTCGGCTTGTCCAACAAGGACAAGCTCCTGCCCAACGGGCACAGCTACGGCCAGTACATCCTCATCAGCCTCACGGTTTATGCAGCGATGACCGCTGCGACGGGCGCTGGCAGCCAAGTGGCCGTGGAACGGGCCCAAGGCTGGAGCCGCCAGCTGCGCCTCACGCCCCTCTTGCCCGGCTCGTATATCGCAGTGAAAGCGTTGGCCGCGCTGACGCTGTCCCTCGTGGCGGTCGTGGCCCAGTTCGCCATCGGCGCCTTGGCGGGTGTCACCATGGATGCACAGACCTGGCTGACAGCGGGCTTGGTGGCGTGGCTGGGCTCCCTGGTCTTCGCAGCCCTCGGACTGTTCGTGGGGTACCTCATGCCGAGCCAGAACGTCATGCAGATCCTTGGCCCGGCGTTGGCCATCCTTGCCATGCTCGGTGGACTTTTCATGCCGATCGAGGTCATGGGCGAGACCTTCGGGAACATTGCCAAGTTCACGCCGGCGTACGGGATCGGGCAGCTGGCCCGGAGTCCCATCACCGGCACCTTCGACTGGGCGTGGATCGTCAACGTGGTCCTGTGGCTCGTGATCTTCGTGGCCGGGGCCGCGATGGCCTTCCGGCGCGACACCAAACGTGTCTGAGCAAGCTACTAAGGTGGGCACCATGACCAGCAACCCGGACGGCACTTCCTTCAGGGACGTAGTCTCCGGAAGGGTGTTGACCGGCACCATGTTCCGGCGCGGTGTGTTTGCGGGTCCCGGGCCACGAGGCTGGTTCATCGGTGCGGGACTTTCCATCCTGCTGTGGGCCTGGCCGACGTGGAACATCGTGTGGTCCGTGGATGAGCCGCTGGCCTGGAAAGCGGCGGCGTCGACGTCCCTGATCGTGTTCTTCGCCGCCTACGTCTTCCTGCCCCGGATCAGTTGGCACCTGGGAGTCCGGGCGGGCATCGTGTCCGTCTGCATCCTCTTGGCGCTGAACGGGCTGGTCATCTTCCTCATCGGCAGGGAAGCCTTGTGGACCTGGACGTTCCTCGCTTGCGCCATCGCCATGACATCCCTTCCGCCGCGCACGGATTTCTTGCTCATCGTCGCTTTGTCCCTCGTCTCCTTCTCCACCCAGTTGATGACGGGCAACGGGGAGCAGGCCTTGCTCCAGGCCGGGATCATCCTGTCCCTGGGCCTCATGATGTCCGCCTTCGCGCGGCTGATCCGGCAGACCGCACGGCTCCGGGAAGCGCAGACAGAGCTGGCCGATGCCGCCGTCGCCGCGGAACGCAGCCGGGTTGCCCGGGACATGCACGACATCCTGGGGCACTCACTGACGGTGATCGCCGTCAAAGCCGAGCTGGCCGGGAGGATGCTGGACACCGTTCCCGGAGACCCGGCCAAGAACAAAGCCGCGGCCGAGATTGCCGCGGTGCAGGACCTGGCCCGCGGTGCGCTCGCCGACGTCCGGGCCACGGTGGCCGGCTACCGTGGCGTGAACGTCCTGGCGGAGCTCGCCGTCGCCCGGACGGCATTGGAATCGGCCGGGATCGACGCCGAATTGCCGGGAACCGTGGAACAAGTTCCCGCGAGGCACAGGGAGCTCTTCGGCTGGGTACTTCGCGAAGGCATCACCAACGTGGTCCGGCATTCAGGTGCCGCGCGCTGCCGCGTCCGGTTGACGGCGTCGAGCGTTCTGGTGGAGGACGACGGCGTCGGCCCCGAATCCGGGGACCGCTCCGGGAGCGGACTGGCTGGGATCCGCGAACGCGTGGGTGCCGCCGGGGGATCGGTGAGTATCGGCTCGAGCGACCTTGGAGGGTTCAGATTGGCGGTCAAAGTATGAGCATTCGATTGGTGATCGCAGACGACCAGGCGCTCGTGCGCGGAGCATTGGTGGCTTTGTTGGGGCTGGAGCCGGATATCGAGGTGGTCGCGGAGTTGGGTGACGGTACGGGGGTGGCGGCCGCCGTCGTCGAGCACTCCGCCGATGTCGCAATGCTCGACGTCGAGATGCCCGGCCTGGACGGGATCAGTGCGGCAGCGGCCGTGCGGCAGGCGGCGCCATCATGCCGGGTTCTCATGGTCACCACCTTCGGGCGGCCAGGATATCTCAAGCGCGCCATGCAGGCAGGGGCCTCCGGATTCGTCGTCAAGGACACCCCGGCGCGGCAACTGGCTGAAGCCGTCCGTCGGGTCCACCAGGGTCTCCGGGTGGTGGACCCCGCCCTCGCCGCGGAATCATTGACCGCGGGGGACAGCCCGCTGACCGAACGCGAGGGAGAGGTGCTCAAGGCAGCGTCCGACGGCGGAACGGTCGCCGATATCGCGAAGTCGGCGAGGCTTTCCGAAGGGACCGTCCGGAACTATCTCTCCGCCGCAATGGCCAAGACCGGCGGCCGGACCCGTGCGGAGGCTGTGCGGATCGCCGAAGACAACGGCTGGTTGCTCTAGCGTCGGCTGGTGCGGTCGATTTGCCACGCTTTGAGACAATGGACGGGTGACTGTCGTAGCAACACCCCCTTCGCCCAAGCTCGAACTGCCCCCGCTGCAACTCGGCCGGATCACCGTGGACACCCCCGTGATCCTGGCTCCGATGGCCGGCATCACCAACTCGGCCTTCCGTCGGCTGTGCCGCGAATATGGCGGCGGGCTTTACGTCGCGGAGATGGTGACATCCCGCGCCCTCGTAGAGCGCACCCCGGAATCGCTGCGCATCATTTCCCACGACGAAGATGAAAAGGTCCGCTCCGTCCAGTTGTATGGGGTTGATCCTGTGACGGTGGGGCAGGCCGTGCGGATGCTGGTCGAGGAAGACCGCGCGGACCACATCGACCTCAACTTCGGCTGCCCCGTGCCCAAGGTCACCCGACGCGGCGGGGGTTCGGCCCTGCCGTGGAAGATCGACCTCTTCACATCCATCGTCCAGACCGCGGTCAAGGAAGCCTCCAAGGGCGATATCCCGCTGACCATCAAGATGCGCAAGGGCATTGACGAGGACCACCTCACGTACCTCGACGCCGGCCGCATCGCCCGCGATTCCGGCGTTGCCGCCGTCGCGCTTCACGGCCGCACGGCCGCGCAGTTCTACTCCGGCCAGGCCGACTGGTCCGCGATCGCCCGCTTGCGCGAGGCCCTCCCGGACATTCCCGTCCTGGGCAACGGCGACATCTGGTCCGCCGAAGACGCAGTACGCATGGTGCGCGAAACCGGGATCGACGGGGTCGTGGTGGGCCGCGGCTGCCAAGGCCGCCCGTGGCTCTTCGGTGACCTCCAGGCAGCGTTTGAAGGAAGCGAGCAGCGCCACCGTCCGGGCCTGCGCGAAGTAGCCGAAGGCGTGTACCGCCACGCCGAGCTCATGATCGAGACCTTCGGCAACGACGAGTACAAGGCGCTACGCGAGATCCGCAAGCACATGGCGTGGTACTTCAAGGGCTACGTCGTGGGCGGCGAGCTGCGTGCCAAACTGGCCACCGTACCCACCCTCGAGGTTCTGCGCGAGCTGCTGGACCAGTTGGACATGGATCTGCCGTACCCGGGCATCGACTCGGAGGGCCCGCGCGGCCGTGCCGGTTCACCCAAGAAGCCGGCCCTGCCCAAAGACTGGCTGCTCAGCCGGCAAATGGACGCAGACCAGACCCGCGACATCGCTGCGGCCGAGTTGGACGTTTCCGGCGGCTAGAGCGCGGCCTGGGTCGACGCGTGCACGCTCACGGCCCGAGTCGTGGAAAACTGGCTGCATAGGCACGGGCTGAAGAGACGCCGGTGCACGGCAAGCGGAGGAGGCAGATACCCATGGGAACTGAAGCGATGTCTGCAGCGCGCCCGGCCGAAAGCGCAAGCGGGATTCCCGGCTATGTCGAATCCGACTCAGCGCGTTGGGTCCAGGAGCCCCGGAAGAACACCTACCGCTCCGACTTCGAGAGGGACCGGGCGAGGGTGCTGCATTCCTCGGCCCTGCGCAGGCTCGGGGCGAAGACCCAAGTGGTGGCCCCGGACACCGACGACTTCGTCCGCACCCGTCTGACGCACAGCCTTGAGGTTGCCCAGGTGGGTCGCGAATTGGGCCGTGCGCTCGGTTGCGATCCGGATGTTGTGGACACTGCGTGTCTCAGCCACGATCTTGGCCACCCGCCCTTCGGCCACAACGGTGAATCCGCCCTCAACGAGGTAGCCCACGGAATCGGTGGATTCGAGGGCAATGCCCAGACCCTGCGCCTGCTGACGCGCCTTGAGCCCAAGGTCCTTGCTGCCGACGGGCGGCCCGCGGGCCTGAACCTGACCCGGGCCAGCCTTGACGCCGCGTCCAAATACCCGTGGTCAGCCGTCGACGCTCCCGTCATCCACGGACAGCGGAGCAGCAAGTTCGGCGCGTATGAGGACGACCTGCCCGTGTTTACTTGGCTTCGTGACGGCGCACCGGGCAACCGCTCCTGCATCGAGGCGCAGGTGATGGACCTCGCCGACGATATCTCCTACTCGGTCCACGACGTGGAGGACGCCATCGTGGCCGGCCATTTCCAGTTGAAGTGGCTGGACAATCCCGATCACCGCGCCCGCGTGGTGGGGTACACGAAACAGTGGTACCTGCCCCACAATGATCCCGCCGAAATCGACGCAGCCTTGGCCCGCCTTGAAGCCACGAGCGTCTGGGTCCGTGAGGCTGATGGCAGCCGCAAATCGATGGCTGCGCTGAAGGACATGACCAGTCAGCTGATCGGCCGTTTTTGCCAGAGCGCCCTGGAGACCACGCGTGCCCGCTTCGGCCCGGACCACCTCACCCGCTACGGCGCGGAACTCATGGTGCCGGAGGAAACCGTCACGGAGATTGCCGCCATGAAGGGCCTCGCCACGACGTTCGTGATCTCCACCGATCATCGGCAACCTGTCTACGAGCGCCAGCGCGAAGTCCTGCACGCCCTGGTCGGCGTGCTCAACGCGAGCGGGGACCGGCATCTGGAACCGATGTTCGCTGCGGACTGGCGGGACGCCCCCGACGACGGCGCACGGCTTCGCGTCGTCATCGACCAGGTGGCGTCCCTGACGGACGTTTCGGCGCTGGCGATGTACGAACGCCTGGTGGGTAGTTTGCCGTCGCTCTGGTAGGAGCCGGGTTGCCTTGTCCACTGGCTCAAGGGCTGCCCGCCCGGAGCGACTAGGATGGTGACGTGGCTGGCCTGATCAAACGTGAAGATATCGACGAAGTACGCCAGCGCACCGATATCAAGGAAGTGGTGGACGGCTACGTCACCCTCAAGGGCGCCGGACTGGGCACCTTCAAAGGCCTCTGCCCCTTCCACGACGAGCGCTCGCCGTCGTTCACTGTCCGCCCGCAAGTAGGCCGGTACCACTGCTTCGGCTGTGGCGAGGACGGCGATGCCATCTCCTTCGTCCAGAAGATGGACCACAGTTCCTTCCACGAGGCGGTGGAAAAGCTCGCGGCCAGGATCGGCTATGAGCTTCGCTACGAAGATGGCGGCACCGGCCCCAACCGCGAAGAGGTCGGCAAGCGCCAGCGGCTTCTGGATGCCCACAAGATCGCCGACGAATTCTTTCGTTCCCAGCTACTTACGGCAGGCGCCGCCGAGGGCCGCAACTTCCTTCACGGCCGCGGCTTCGATCGGGGCGCAGCCGAACAGTTCGGTGTCGGTTATGCGCCGCAAGGTTGGGACTCGCTCCTGAAACACCTGCGCGGACGGGGGTTCACCGACGCTGAATTGAAGTTGACGGGGATGTTTTCGGAAGGCAATAGGGGAATCTACGACCGCTTCCGCGGCAGGCTCATCTGGCCCATCCGGGACATTGCCGGCGACACCATCGGCTTCGGTGCCCGCAAGCTTTACGAGGACGACCAAGGACCGAAGTACTTGAACACTCCGGAGACCGTGCTCTACAAGAAGTCCCAGGTCCTCTACGGAATCGACCTTGCCAAGCGGAACATCGCCAAGGACCGGCAGCTGGTGGTGGTGGAGGGATACACGGACGTCATGGCCTGCCATCTTGCCGGAGTCGGTACCGCTGTGGCCACTTGCGGCACCGCATTCGGTACGGACCACATCAAGATTGCCCGCCGCTTGCTGTCCGACGACGGCACCGGGGGAGAAGTCATCTTCACCTTCGACGGCGACGCCGCCGGGCAGAAGGCTGCGCTGCGCGCCTTTGAGGAGGACCAGCGCTTCGTCGCGCAGACTTATGTAGCGGTGGAGCCCAGTGGAGCCGACCCCTGTGATCTGCGCCAACTCAAGGGGGACGCCGCTGTCCGCGACTTGATCGGGACCCGGCGCCCACTCTTCGAATTCGCCATCCGGGCCTCCCTCAAACGCCACAACCTGGACACCGTGGAAGGCCGGGTGGCCGCGCTACGGGAATCGGCCCCCGTAGTTGCTCAGATCCGCGATTCGGGCATCCGCCCGGCCTACGTCCGTGAGCTCGCCGGTTGGCTCGGCATGCCCATCGAAGAGGTCAGCCGGGCAGTCGGTTTGGCCGCCAAACGGGCTGCCTCCGGCGCGCCAGCGGCGGGTACTTCAGGAACTGGAGGAGCCACGGGGACCGGGCAAGGCCCGTCCCCGGCGCAGGCTGGCCAGCCGGCGGCAGCACCGACGTCGGGCGCTTCCATCGCTTTCATGCGCCCGGACCCGCGGGATCCCGTGGCCGCCATGGAACGGCAGGCCCTCGAGGTGGTCATCCAGAACCCCGCCGTGCTGGGCGGCGAAGCTGCGCTGAGCGGTGGAGCTGTGCCTGGTAGCGAAACCTGGGAACGGTTTGAGGCCTGCCATTTTGTCACGCCGGCTTACTCCGCAGTGCACACGGCTGTCCGGGCAGCCGGACTGGCCCATGTGGGCGACCCCGTTGCCTGGGTCGAGGGGATCCGGCAGGAGGTTCCGGAACCGCTGCAAGCCCTGGTATCCGAGCTTGCCGTGGTGCCTCTGCCCGCCAGCACGTCCGAAGCACTGCAGCGGTACTGCCGCGACATCCTGGCCCGGCTGTTCGAACTGCAGATCACCAGGGTCAAAGCGGACAAGATGGGACAGTTGCAGCGACTGGATGCTTCAGCCCAGCCGGAGGATTTCCAACGACTCAACCGGGAACTCATGGAGTTGGAGATGCAGCGCCGCGCCCTTCGTATGGATAGCTAAGGGCCCTTGCGGTGCCGATTTCGTTTCCCGCCGGGGCTTTGTTAGGCTGATACACGCTTCATTCCTCCGTAGCTCAATTGGCAGAGCATTCGACTGTTAATCGAAGGGTTACTGGTTCAAGTCCAGTCGGAGGAGCGCTACTCAAAAATCCCCGTCCTCGTATGAGGGCGGGGATTTTTGGCGTCCGAGAAGTTTCCCGGTTACTGGGTGGTGAGGGCGACGTCGTCGAGGTACATCCAGGTGTCATCAGCCGGACTGGAGCCGTCAAGGTGGACGTTGAACCAGAGCACGATGGTCTGGCCTTTGTAGGCAGAGAGACTGGCGCTGAACTGTGTCCAGGTGCCGTTGTCGTTGCAGAGTTTGAGTAGGCTGCCCAGGACCGTGCCGCTGGTATTGCGGACTTGGACTTCCATCCAGTCGTACTTGCAGGCGGTGCCGCTGCAGGGGTCCTCAGCGGAGTGGGGCTGGTACCAGAAGGACAGGGTGGAGGTCCCGGTAGCAGGAACGGTGACGGTCTGTGCGAGACTGCTGTCCCCGAGGGGTTCGGCGCCGGATGCCAGGCCCAGGAGCGCCGAGCCGGTGCCCGTGTGGGCGGTGGTGGATGCCACAGGCGCCCTGACGCCGCCGGTTGTCCAGGCCGTCAGCCCGGACTCGAAGCCGCCGTTGGTGATGCCTGACGTAGTTGTGGTTCCTGAGGGAGTGACGGACGCCGATGCGACCGACGCCGTCGAGGTGCCGATGGCGTTGGTGGCAGTCACCGTAAAGGTGTATGCAGTGCCGTTAGTCAGCCCGGTGACGGTCGCCGTCGTCGCGGGTGGATTCCCGGAAACCGTGACCGGGGCCAGGGTAGTTGCCCCTGCGTGCGCAGTCACGGCGTACGAGGTGATCGCGGAACCGCCGTTAGCCGGTGCCGTCCAGGACACGGAAGCCGAGGCGTTGCCCGCCGTTGCGGTCACTCCCGTTGGTGCCGATGGTGCGGTCGCCGTTGTTTGGCTGTTGCCGAGGGCCACGTCGTCGAGATACATCCAGGTATCGTCCGCGGGGCTCGAACCGTCGAGATGGACATTGAACCAGAGCACGATGGTTTGGCCGCTATAGACGGAGAGATTGGCGCTGAGCTGGGTCCAAGTGCCGGTGTTGCTGCTGAGTTTGAACAGGCTGGCCAGCGTGGCGCCGCTGGTGGTGCGCACTTGGGCTTCCATCCAGTCGTAGCGGCAGGTGGTGCCGTTGCAGGTGTCGTCCGCGGTGTGGGGCTGGTACCAGAAGGACAGTGTGGAGGTCCCCGTAGCCGGCACGGTGATGGTTTGGGCGAGACTGCTGTCGCCAAGGGGCTCAGCACCGGATGGCAGGCCCAGGAGCGCAGAGCCGGTGCCGGTGTGGGCAGTGGTGGATGCCACGGGTGCCCTCACGCCGCCGGTGGTCCAGGATGTCAGCCCGGACTCGAAGCCACCGTTGGTGACTCCGGGGACGGGCGCCGCAGGCGTGACAGGCGCCGAGGCGGCAGACACAGCAGACGTCCCGACGGCGTTCGTCGCCGTCACGGTAAACGTGTACACCGTGCCGTTGTTCAACCCGGTGACGGTCGCCGTCGTTGAGGGCGGACTTCCGGAGACCGTCACCGGAGCCAAAGCCGTGCCACCAGACGAAGGCGTCACGGTATATGAGGTGATCGCAGAACCGCCGCTAGCCGGCGCGGTCCAGGATACGACGGCGGAGGCGTTGCCCGCCGTCGCGCTTGCCCCGGTTGGCGCAGCAGGTGCCGTCGCGGCCGCTGCGAGCGTTACCGCGTGCGTAACTGTCCCCGTCAGGCCGGTGTTGTCTGTCACCGTGAGCTTCACTTGGTAGGTTCCGGCCGCGGCGTAAGTGTGCGATGGCTTCACGCCGGTGCCTGCCGGGGAACCGTCGCCGAAGTCCCAGCTGTAGGACGCCACGGACCCGCCTGGATCCGACGAAGTCGAGCCGTCAAACGTCGCGGTCAGGGCCGCCGTCGAGGAGGTAAAGGCGGCCACCGGCGGTTGCGTGGCTGCGTTGCCCAAGGCCTGGGCGACCGTTTGGACGGACGTCGTGCCGTTGGCCGTCCTGGCGGCGAGCCACGTGATGAAGGTGTTGAAGAGGGTGGGGCTGATGGTCAGGGTGGGGTCAGTCCCGACGGCGATGTGGTGGAAGGTGAATTGGACCCAGCCGCCTCCCGGTTCGGCGTTGGTGACCAGATCCTCCAGGTTCTGGAGCGTCCAGGTGCTGTCGACTTCATCCGGCGCCGCTGTGTTGTATGGATTGGCCGGGGGAAGGGTTTCTGCGAAGGGACAGCCCGAGCAGCTGGCCGGGGAGCGGATGTCACCCAAGTTGCGGGCACTGGCAAAACCGCAATTCTTCACGATTTGTTCGACCGAAGAGTTTTCGGCGGCGAAGGGATAGGCGAAGTCTGTGGCGTTGAAGCCCCAGCTGGCGAGCGTGGTCCGCCCACCGCAAACCTCGTTGGTGGCTGCCGAGGTGGACAGGGTGGTGAGGTCCGGATGGGTTATGGTGTGGCCACCGATCTCGTTGCCGTCCGCGGCAATGGCGTTCAGGTTGGCTCGCGTGAGCCAGGACGGAGAACCGATCCAGCTGGTCGTAATGAAGAACGTGCCGTGCAGCCCGTTGGCCTTCAGTACCTGTTCGGCAGCGAGCTGATCGTCATTGCCGTCGTCGAACGTCAGGCTGATGATGGTCTTCGGGGTTGCTGCCCGGGCCGGCGTCGCGACGTAGCCAACGGAGTACCCGAGCAACAAAGGGACGGCTGCGGCGGCGGCCCAGCGGAACCACCGCTTGCGCATCTCACGGCTCGACCCGTGCCACATGGACGAGTGCCAAACGGACGAGAGCCAAACGGACGAGAGCCACGCGGAAGATAGCCGCCGGTGCCGCCGGGACAGTATGGTCAGGAGCCGCATCGGCTTCCCCTTTATCTGAACAGACCGGGTCAGAATCCCCAGGTCCGGAGCATATGGGCTAGGCGCGGAACGGGTTAAGAGTGGGTGGTACCTGTTTTGGGCCGGCTTCCCGCCCCTTCACTCAGGCCCGGATACGCGTACCGCCGGTCCGTGGCCCGGAAGGATGGCCTGAGCGCCCGGTCGTCTGGGTGCGCCAATCTCCGCAGCAAGGGCGATACCCTGGAGGGGTATTTTCCGGGTGTCTGCCATGGCTTTGGCTCGATTTCACTTGAGGCAAAACCTTTGCTAAAGTCATAACCGCTTCATTCCTCCGTAGCTCAATTGGCAGAGCATTCGACTGTTAATCGAAGGGTTACTGGTTCAAGTCCAGTCGGAGGAGCGCGAAGGCCCCGCACCTGGATGATCGGTGCGGGGCCTACTTTTTTGCTTAGACGAAGTCCATCTCAACTTGCAGGAATCTCGCCGCTTCGGTCACGGCGGACTGGAAGGCATCATCCTCGGTTGGCGGGGTCCTGGGCTCCCGCGGGTGCCATTCGTGGGCTGCGGAGTGGACGCGGGTGAATCCGCCGCCGGGGGGTGCGTAGAAGATTCCGAAGCGTTGGACTGGCCATTCGGGAGAGGTCTCCGGAGCGACGAGCAGGGCAGCTCCATTGCTCGGATTGAACCATTGGGCAATCGGGCGGCGGCGGTCCTCGGTGAAAAGCCCGGCCGCATAGAGGGCTGCGGATTGCGGGCTCGTCACTGTGCACAGACGGTCCCACCACAGCGGGAGGATGCCGTCATCCTTGCGCTGCCATGGAGCTGGAATAGGTTGGAGTTCCTGCCAACGGGGCACATCTCAACTTTATCGCCGGGCTATGAGCGGCAACAGGCCCCGAACCCACGGAAGGCCGCTTAGTCCCGTTTCCATGGCCCGGGATTGATCCGATAGAGGATCGCGGAAGCGACGACGGCACCGAGCAGGGCTCCAAACACCGGGTTTCCGGCCCCGCGGCCCAGGAAGAATCCGACGACGGCGCCCAGTATCGCGCCGAGGAAAAGGCCCCGGCCGTTGCGGTGTGGTTTGCGCGTCATGGTTTGAGCCTACTTGCCCGCACGGAAGTCGGGGCCTCGCACATCAGTGGATGGACGGGACGGAACGAGGTCGCACCACAAGCCAGAGGGCTGCCACAGCGCACGCCAGACAGCCTGCCTGGACCGCCCCCATGGGAATGGCGGAGCCGACGCCCAGCGAGCCAACCACCGGAGGAATGATGCCGGCCATCAGGAAGTTCGAGGCGCCCAGCAAGGAGGCGGCGGTTCCGGCCTGCGCTCCGTGGTTGGCCAAGGCAATCACCTGGACGCAGGGGAACATGAACCCGGTGGCGAAGATGTAGAACCATAGAGGGACCATGACGCCCCACAGGCCGAAGCCCCACAGGTCGAACGTCACAATCAGCGCGGCCATCAGCAGCATCCATGCCGTGGCAAAGGCCAGGATCCATTGGGGCGCCACGTGCTTGATGACTCTGGAGCTGATCTGGACGCCGGCGACGATGCCTAAGGAGTTGACGCCGAACAGCAGGCCGTATTCCTGGGGGGAGAAGTTGTAGACCTGTTGGAACAGGAAGGTCGACGCCGAGAGGTATGCGAACAGCCCGCCGAAGTTGAACCCGCCGACCAGCAGCATCCCCACGAAAATCCGGTCGGTCAACACCGCTCTGTAGCGTTGGCCAGCCGTCGACGTCCTCTGCCGGCGGAGCTCGGCAGGATACGTTTCCCGTATAAGGAATACCGCGGCGACGAACACCAGGATTCCGTAGGTGGCCAAGAAGTAGAAAATCCCGGGCCAAGGCATCACCAACAGCAGTTGGGAACCGATGATCGGGGCCAGGATCGGAGCGAGGCCGTTCACCAGCGACATCCGGGAGAACATCCGCACCATGGCATAGCCCGCGAAGAGGTCCCGGACCATGGCCATGGCCACTACGCCGCCGCCGGCGGCACCGACGCCCATGAGGACGCGGAACAGGGCAAGCGTGTTGATGTCCGTAGACAATGCTGCGCCGAGGGAGGATCCGATGTGCAGGGCCGTTGCAAGGATCAAGGGCATCCGGCGTCCGAACTTGTCGCTGAACGGCCCCACCATCAGTTGCCCGATGGCAAAGCCCACCGTTGTGCCTGTCAATGTGAGTTGGATCGCAGCAGCTGACACGTCGAAGTGATGCTCAAGGGCGGGAAACGCCGGCAGATAGAGGTCCACTGTAAACGGGCCGAGAGCGGTCAATGCGCCTAGCAGCACGATGTAGAGGAGTTTTTCGCGTCGGCTCAGGAAATCGCCCGGTACAGGGGGAGTGTTCACGATTATCAATCCTATGTGTGACAGATCATATTTATCAGGTGTCCGGGGGCGCGCCGCGGGACCTTCCCGGAAGTTGAGGTTGAAGCTGAATGGTAGTTTTGTGGACAGGTGTGCGTGGGCGGTGTATTCGTCTCCGTGCCGGAGGCGGGTAGGAGCAAGAAGGAAGCAGTGAGGCGGAACCTATGAGCGGACGTCACAGCGGCGAGGCTGGTCAGCGCCAGGGAATGTCGGCGTTGCCGGAGACCCTGAAACTTGCGGCCCGGCTGGCGCCGCGGCAGCTCAACGATGAAATCAGCATGGCCAAGCTTGAGCTTAGGAGCAAAGGCAAAAAGCTGGGGGTCGCCGGCGCATTTGCGGGCGTTGCATTGATCTTTCTCTCCTTGCTCGTCATCGCCTTGGTGGTGGCGGCTATCCTTGGCCTGGCCACCGTCATGCCCCCGTGGTTGGCGGCGCTGGTCGTCGCTGCGGCGTTCTTGTTGATCATTCTCATCGGAGCGCTCATCGCGTTCCGCACGGTCAAGGGGGCCATGCCGCTTGTGCCTGAGAAGACCATCCGCGGCATCAAACACGATCTGGGCATCGTCAAGGAAGGCACGGCTTTCGACGCCAGCATCCTCGACCCTTCGTCGGAGGCGTACAAAGCTGCGGAAGCAGTGAAGGCCGCTGCAGCCGAAAAGGCCAAGGCCGAAAAAGCGGCCAAGGCCGAGGCATACAAAGCCGAGCACCCCCCAGCCCCGAGCGAAGCAGAGCTGCTCCGCCGGCTGGAGCAGCGTCGAGAACACCTCGCCGGCGTTCGCGATCAGCTCGGGGTCGAACTCGACGTCAAGACCCAGGGGAAGGCCTTCCTCGACGTTGCCGGCCACAAGTTCCACGATGGACGCCGGTTTGCAGCCGAGAAGCTCGCAGATTTCGGCGAGAAGGTTCCTGCCGGGCTTCCGGAGCGGCTCGCCGCGCGGTGGAAGGATCTGTTCCTCTTCGCCGCCTCTGCCACGGTGGCTGCAGTGGGACTGCGGAAGCTGTTCAAGAAGTAATCGGAACGGCGAGCATCAACGTCAGCCGCGGACGATGGAAAGGGGGACAGATGAAATTCATCGGTGCGGGCGCGCGCCCCGGTAAGCCGCAGATCGACCACGATCTCATCTTCACCGTCCCCAATTTCCTGACGGTGTTGCGCTTCATGGGCGTTCCGCTGTTCGTCTGGCTGGTGCTGTGGCAGCGGCAGTACGGTTTCGCAGTGCTGGTCCTCGCGATCATGGGCGGCACGGACTGGGTTGACGGCTACGTCGCGCGGCGCTTCAATCAGGCCTCCAAGCTGGGCCGCATCCTCGATCCCGTGGCGGACCGCCTGGCACTCATCACCGTCGCTGTCACGCTCGCCATCGCCGGGGTGGTGGATTGGTGGTACCTGGCTGCCCTTGTGGTGCCCGACGCCGTCCTTGCCACGGCCTCATTGTTCTATTTCCATAGCCATCCCGACCTTCCGGTGAGCAGGATCGGCAAGATCCGGACGGCATTCCTCCTTCTGGGTACGCCGCTTCTGGTCTTTTCCAGACTCGAGGTTCCCTTCGCCGGGGCATACTTCGCGATCGCCTGGATCTGCCTGGGCCTGGGGCTCGCGGGGCACTGGGTGGCTGCCTACAACTATTTCTGGGCGATCCTCCGCAAGGGCAAAGAGCTCAAAGCCAACGACGGCGGTCGTCCCTGATGGTCTGGGTTGCAGTCCTTCTTGCGGTGCTTGGCGCCTTTTGCCTTGCCATTGGCGCCCAGCGGCAGGGTAGCGCTGTCAAAGCCGACACCGGTGGCCTTGCCCTGAGTTCGACGGGCTTTCTGAGGCTTCTCCGGAATCCGCGCTGGATGTTTGGCCTGCTGTTGCTGTGCTTGGGCATGGGAATGAACGCTATCGCGCTGGTGTCGGCCCCCCTGACGGTGGTGCAGCCCATCGGTGCCATCGCGTTGGTCATCACCACCGTGGTCAACGCGAAGGACCAGGGGCTCAGTATCAATCGGGGCACCGTGGTAGCGATTTCGGCTTGCGTGACGGGCTCGGCAATGTTCGTCCTGCTCGCCGTCACCGCCACCCAGGAAAACCACCACGTCAGCGGCGAGGACGAAATTACCATCGTGCTCCTATTGACCCTCGCGGTCGGGCTCTTTGGAACTTTGGCTGTCATGTTCCGGCACCGTTTGAGCGCATTTGTGTACATTTTGGGTGCCGGAGTGCTGTTCGGATTCGTCGCGGTGCTGACGCGCATCATCGGCAGGCACCTGCTGGACCCGAACGGGCACTTTCTGCTCAACGTGCAGTGGTACACGCTGGTAGCCATTGTGGCTGCAGGCGGGCTCGGTTCGTGGTTCGTGCAGAATGCCTACTCCGGGGGGCCGCCCGATTTGGTGATCGCAGGCCTGACCGTGGTCGACCCCATTGTCGGGATCGCCGTCGGGATCGCCATTTTGGGTGAGCTTCGTCCCGATGTCCACGCCGTGGTGGGAATCGGCATGGCTGTGGCCGCTTCCCTTGCTATCGTGGGGGTTATTGCCCTGAGCCGGCACCATCCCGAGGTCACCAAGCGGAAACGTGACGCGAAGGCGGCAGCAAGCCGGAAGGCCTAGGGCAAAGTTCGACAACCGTGCCCCGCACATCCGCGGCAGGCAACCGGCGAAGACACCGCAAGGCCAGACGTTTTGCGATGTTCGCACCGTGACCATCAGGAGTTCTCCACGTGACCATTCCCGAAACCAACAAACCCCTCACCATCCTGATTGCGGCGGAGACCTACCGCCCTCAGGTCAACGGTGCTGCTCAGTTCGGTTACCGGCTTGCCAAAGGCATGAAGGCGCGGGGCCACGACGTCCACGTGCTCGCCTGCCGGGCAGACAACGGCAAGAGCTTCACCGAGTTCTGTGATGAAGGCACGGTGCACCGCTTGAAGTCCCACGGAGTCTTTACGCACGAGTACTTCCGCATCTGCTACCCGTGGGAAATCAAGAACGACATCCGGCTGCTCTTCGACAAGGTGCAGCCCGACGTCGTTCATATCCAAAGCCATTACATGATCGGCGAGCACGTTCTTTACGAGGCGAAGAAGCGCGGCATCCGGATCGTGGCCACAAACCACTTCATGCCGGAAAACCTGAACCCGTTCTTGCCGTTCCCGCAGTGGTTCAAGGACATTATCGGGCGAGTCTCGTGGAAGGACATGGGCAAGGTCATGGGCCAGGCCGACGTCGTCACCACTCCCACGCCGCTGGCGGCGAAGGCCATGCACCAGCATGCTTTCCTTCGCAAGGTCCTGCCTTTGTCCAACGGTATTGACGCGGCTGCTTATGAACTGAAGCCGGGCGAAGAACTCGAGCCGAATCCCAACCCCACCGTTCTTTTCGTCGGCCGCCTTGCCGAAGAGAAGCACGTGGATGTCCTGATCGACGCCGTCTCCAAGACACCTGCCGAACTCAATGTGCATCTTGAAATTGTCGGCGGCGGAGAGGTCCGTGGTGCGTTGGAGGCCCAAGCGAAGCGCCTGGGCCTGGGGGAGCGGGTCAGGTTCCTGGGCCTGGCGAGCGATGAGGACCTGAGGAAGGCGTACATTCGCGCTGACTTGTTCTGCATGCCCGGAACGGCGGAACTGCAGTCACTCGTGACGCTTGAGGCAATGTCGGCGTCGACGCCGGTTCTCCTCGCCAACGCGATGGCCCTGCCGCATCTTGTCCGCGAAGGTGAGAACGGGCATCTTTTCACCCCTGGCGACAGCAAGGAATTGGCAGCCAGGATCACCGAGCTCTTTCGTCTGCCGGCTGGCGAGCTCGAAGCCATGGGCAAGGCCAGCCGCGCGATGGTGGAGCCGCACAGCATCGAAGGCACCCTGCAGACGTTCGAGGATCTCTACCGCGGAGCGTCCTACGAGGACAAGGTCATCTAGTCCCGGTGTGCGCCTGAGCCTTCGGGATGACTATTATTGCTAGAGTGTCTTGGCCCGGGAAACTTCATGAGGAAGCTTTCCAGACACTTTAAGGGGCTATAGCTCAGCTGGTTAGAGCGCGGGACTCATAATCCTAAGGTCCTCGGTTCAAGTCCGAGTAGCCCTACCCGAAAAGAGCCCCTGAGCTGCGGAAACGCAGGGCAGGGGCTCTTTCGTTTCTTGCGTTCTGAGGCAGTGATCCACCGGAAACGGATCGAGCTAGTTTCCGAATGCCTCCAACAGTGAGGTGTTGTCGGGTGCCTCGTGTGTCGTCGTCCAAAAACGTCGCCGCTCGCCGCCGGTGGCGCCAATCATTGCTCTTCGGTCCTCTGGTGTGTGGCAGCGAGCTCGGCCGGCGGCGTCAGGGCGAGGACGAGAAGGGCGATGACCTATGAGACGTCGAGCAGGAGAACGGACCAGTATCTGCCTACGCGTAGCGGCCGGGGAATGCCTGTCACGGCCGGGTCCCGTTTTGCCGGGCCGGGTTCTGGGTCTGGTCCTCGGTTTCCAGTAGGGCGGCGAGGGCGGCCAGGGCCGGGACGGCGTTTTCTATCACGTTCTGATAGGCCTCGGGGAGCCGTTCCAGGGCTTGGCCGAGTCTTCGGTCGTTGGCGGCCTGCCATGCTGCCAATATCTCCGTGCCGGACTGCGTCAGGCGCAAGTTCACGGCCCGGCGGTCCCCCGGACGGGGCGTACGTTCGAGCAGCCCTGAGGTCACCATCTGCTGGACGAGGCTGCTGACCGTATTGGTCGCCAGCCGTTGACGTTCAGCCAGATCACTGACGCCCATGCCGGGCTCATCGGCAAGACGCTGAAGAACCTCCACTTGGGCCATGGGCAGCGATTCCCACGGGAACTCCTGCCGAACGCTCGAGCGAAGGACCCGCCGCAGGCGGGTGATCACGCCGGTCAGGGACCAGGCATCGGCGCCCGCGTACTCACGGACCGTCGGGTCGGTGGCCGGGGCGGATGCATTGGCGGTGTTCATGCCATTAGCCTATCCCGGTATTCCCCTTATAGAATAGTTCTGTGACCGAACAAATTTCTTCAGGTGCAGCCCCTTTCGCTGCAGCTTCACCCACCGGCTGGGGGAAGCTGTGGAGGGAACCGGCCAGGCCTGATTGGATCCGGCGACGCCCCGGTGCCCCGTGGCTGGTCGTGGCAACTGTGTGTATCGGCGCGTTCATGGGCCAGCTGGATGCCAGCATCGTGACCCTGGCGGTGCCGGCCATCAGGACTGACATGAACGCCTCGCTCGCCCAGGTGGAGTGGGTGGCGCTGATCTACCTTCTGGTGCTCGTGGGAAGCATCTCCGCGGTCGGCCGACTGGCGGACATGGTGGGGCGGAAGCTGCTCTACACCTATGGGTTCGCGCTGTTCACCCTCGCGTCCCTGGGTTGCGCGCTTGCCCCTGACATCACCTGGCTCCTGGTCGCCCGGGCCGTCCAGGCGGTGGGTGCGGCCATGCTGCAGGCCAACAGTGTTGCCTTGATCCGGACCAGCATGCCCGCAGGGAAACTCGGCAAGGCCATCGGCCTCCAGGGCGCCGCCCAGGCCATCGGCCTGGCCATGGGCCCCTCGGTCGGTGGACTCCTCATCGGCCTGGGCGGGTGGCGGTGGGTGTTCTTCGTCAATATCCCCGCAGGGGTCATCGGGTTGCTGCTGGGCTGGTTCCTGCTCCCGCGCACCCACGTCAAGGCCCCCCGCGCTCGACTGGACTGGCTGGGGCTGGTTGCTCTGATGCCGGCCGTCGGCGCCCTGCTCCTGGCTTTGTCGGAGGCGGCCAGGCTCGGCTTCGGCGACTCCGTTGTTCTCGGGCTGCTGGGGGCATCGCTGGTTCTTTTCGCCTTCTTTGTCATGCGGGAGCGCCGGGCAAGACACCCTTTGGTGGACCTGTCGCTGTTCACGTCGGGGAGCTTCAGCCGGGGCGTCGCGACGGGGCTGCTGGGCTATCTCGTGTTGTTCGGAGTCCTGTTCGTCACGCCCCTCCATCTGGAGTCGGAGTATTCCCTCCCCCCTGCCCAGGCCGGACTGTTGCTGACGGTCCTGCCAGTCGCGCTGGGTCTCGTCGCGCCCGTTGCAGGCCTGCTCGCGGACCGGTTCGGGGCCCGGTTGCCGGCATCGGCCGGCATGGGACTGGTCACGACCGCCCTGGCTGTGCTGGTCTTTTCCCCCCGCGATTTGTGGGTCACGGCAGCCGCCCTCGCGGCCATGGGGCTTGGCCTGGGCCTATTCACCCCGGCCAACAACGCGTCCGTCGCAGCGGCCGGTCACGCCCATCAGGCGGGCATGGTCAGTGGAGTGTTGAACATGACCCGGGGCGTCGGAACCTCCCTTGGCGTCGCCCTGGGCGCCGTCGCCTACTCCCTCGCTAACGCCCTGGGAAACAGCGGGGGAGCGGCCCCGCTTCCCGGACTCGGATTTCGGATGGCCGTAGCACTCTTCGCGGTCCTCGGTGCCGTGGCAGTTGTACTGTCATTCCTGGGACGGCGCGCCCGCCCCAGGGCTGTTCCGGACCCGGAGGGCCGTCCGGAACTCGGCTGACCATAAGGTTGCCGAGCAAGAATGTTTTTGCCCAAACCTCCCGAACAGGATCCCGAACCTTCATGACCGCCAGTGATTCATTCATTCCGTCCCCGACGGTGAGCGCCTTTCACGTGGGCCCCCTGACGATCCATTTCTACGCCCTGTGCATCCTCGCCGGGATCGGTCTGGCCGTCTGGCTTACTTCCAGGCGTTGGACCGCCCGGGGCGGCCAGGCCGGGCAGGTGCTGGACATTTGCCTTTGGGCGGTGCCCGCAGGGATCATCGGGGGCCGGATCTACCACGTCATCACCGACCCTGAGCTTTATTTCTTTCCGGGGAAGAATCCATGGAATGCCTTTGCCATCTGGGACGGCGGCCTGGGGATCTGGGGCGCCGTGGCCCTGGGGGTAGCGGGGGCGTGGATCGGCTGCCGCAGGGCGCAGGTATCTTTGGTTGCGTTCCTGGACGCGGTGGCACCGGGGGTGGTTTTTGCCCAGGCCCTGGGCCGGTGGGGCAACTGGTTCAACAACGAGCTCTACGGGGATCCGACGGCCCTGCCGTGGAGACTCCAGATCCACCAGATAGACCCTGCCACTGGGTCAGCGGTGACCGATCCCTCCGGTGCTCCGGTAATCCTGGGCTATTTCCAGCCAACATTCCTCTACGAATCGCTGTGGTGCGTCGTCGTCGGGCTGCTTCTTTTGTATGTGGACCGGCGCTTCACTCTCGGGGCGGGAAGCGTGTTCTCCCTGTACGTTGCCGGATACACGGCGGGACGCTTCGCTTTTGAACTGATGCGCTCCGACTATGCCAACCTGATCCTGGGGCTCCGGGTGAACACCTGGGTTGCCGCCCTGATCTTCCTTGCCGGTGCCGTCGCGTTTGCCCTGCTGTTCCGGCGCAGACGCTCGATGGCCGTGCCCGGGGACTCCGCCCCGCAGACAACCCTCACCGAAGGAATGTCTTTATGCTCATGAAAGGCACCTTCCGGGGAAAGATCCTTGCCTCCACCGGCTTGCCCGTCCGGCACCGTACGGCTGAGGCCATCGAGGGGGCTGGGAGACCGGGAAGGCTACCCAGGGCGGCGTATCGGGCTCCCGCTTCCGAGCCCCCCGATGTGACCAGCCTCGGAACCCGGGCGCTTGAGAGGCGCGGGGGGACCAGGCCCGACAACCAACACGATCCATCGCCAGAGAACCTGAGGAAGATATGTTCAATCGGATACGAATTCGGCCTTGGCCCCGTGGACGAGGCGGGCTCCCGCGCGGTGCGGGGTCCAATCCGGCCAGGAACCCGCTCTTGGACACGGGAACAACTCTCGGCCGGATCCTGGTCTTCCTCGGCGTGAGCGCCGTCTGCGGGGTGCTTGTGGCTGGCCTGATGGTGCCCGCCGCAGCGGTGGCCGGGATCACGGCGAACGGCTCGGTCCAGTTCTTCAACGGGCTGCCCAGTGAGCTGACCGTGGCCCCTGCCGGGCAGGTGACGAGGGTTCTCGCGGCAGACGGATCCCAGATCGCGACGCTGTTCAACGAGAACCGGACCCAGGTTCCCCTCGAGCAGATGTCCCCCAACATCAAGGACGCCATCGTCGCGATCGAGGATTACCGCTTCTACGAGCACGGGGGCATCGACCCGACAGGCATCCTGCGCGCCCTTGTGACGAACAGCGGCGGGGCCCGGCAGGGTGCCTCCACGTTGACCCAGCAGTACGTGACCAACGTGCTCAATGAGAACCTCATCGCCCAGGGCAAGGACGCCCAGGTCGTGCTCAACGGCCAGAAGAGCATCAGCGACAAACTCCGGGAGATGAAGCTCGCCATCGCCCTCGAGAAGCAATTCACGAAGGACCAGATCCTCGCCGGCTATCTCAACATCGTCGGCTTCAACGGCAACGCTTACGGCATCCAGGCCGCCAGCCAGTACTTCTTTTCCGTCGATGCCAAGGACCTCACAGTGCCTCAGGCGGCCTTGCTCGCCGGCCTGGTCAACGGCCCCTCCCTGTTTGACCCGACCCAGCACCCCGAGGCGTCCAAGACGCGGCGGGACCTGGTGCTGGATGCGATGCTTCAGCACGGCTACATCAACCGGCAGCAACACGACGACGCCGTCAACTCCCCGATCCAGCTGAAGGTCAATCCGCCCAAGCAGGGCTGCGCCTACGCCGTCCAGGCCCAGTACTTCTGCGACTACGTCCTCCACCAGATCCAGAACGACCCGGCCTATGGCGCGACACAGGAGGACCGGATCCAGAAGATCATGCGCGGCGGCCTGACCATCAAGACCACCTTGGACCCGCGCCTCCAAGGTCCCGCCCAGGCCCAGGTCGACGCCACGACAGGGGCGAACCCGGATAAATGGGGAGCCTCCCTCGTGACGGTCCAGCCCGGCACGGGCAACGTCCTCGCCATGGCGCAGAACTCCCGCACGCTCGCCGGCCAAGGCACCGACTTCGTCTCGACCTACAACTTCAACGTCGACCGCGCGGACGCCAACGGCAACGACTTGGGCGGCGTGGGCGGCATGCAGCCCGGTTCGACCATGAAGCCCGTGACCCTCGCGGCCTGGCTCGGCGAAGGCAAAACGACGAACCAGATTGTCGACGCGTCGAGGCGGCGCTACGGCGTCAACTACCCGTGGAAGACGACATGCGGCCCCGTCCAGGGATGGTTCGACAGCACGCTTCCACCCTCTACAGACCTCCAGAACGACGAACCCGGCTGGTACCGGCCCATGTCCGTCCGCGAGGGCATCTACAATTCAATCAACACCGCGACGTTCGCGTCCCTCGCCGGCCTGAACGACTTCTGTGACGTCCAGAGGGCCGCCGACGCCATCGGCCTGCACCTGGGCGACGGGAACGACAAGAAGATCGACCTCTCGACCCTGGGCAACATCCTGGGCAGCCAGAACGTCGCCCCCCTGACGATGGCCAACGCCTTCGCAACCTTCGCCGCGGACGGCACGTACTGCGCACCCATCTCGATCGCCGAGGTCGACGACGCCGCGGGCAAAAGAATCGGCGGCCAGACGTCCACGTGCCAGCCGAACGCCCTGAAACCGGATGTCGCGAAGGCCACCACCAATGTCCTCCAAGACGTCCTCACCAAGGGCTCCGGCCTGCTCATCCCGCAGAAGCTCGGCGTCCCGGACGCCGCCAAAACCGGCACCAACCAGTACAACAACCAGACTTGGGTCCTCGGCTACACGAAAGGCCTGGCAACGGCGTCCTTCTTCGGAGACCCATTCAACGGCGGTCCTTCCCGGCTCGGACGCGACATCACGGTCAACGGCAAATACTACCCACTGGTAGACGGGGCCTACATCGCCGGACCACAATGGGGGCAGTACATGCAGCAGGTCGTCGGTCTCTACGACCACGGCGACTTCGACGCCCCGCCCCAGAACCTCATCGGCGGTTCCGCGGCCCAGCCCTCGACAGCCCTGTCGAAGCCCGGCAACGGAAACAGGAAGGGCTAATGCCAGTGTTGGTGGCGCCGGTCCCGGCGGGACCGTTCATGGTGGGCTCATAAAGGTGCCCGGGCGCGTGGGGGACGCGCCCGGGCTGGATGTCCGGGCCGGAGGGGGGACAGGCCCGGACGGCTTGGGGTTAATTTGCTGCGACGGCCTTCTGCTGCGCCTGCTGCCACATGGTCCAGGCTGCGTAGCTGCCGTCGAGTTCGACGACGTCGAATCCGGCGCGGCGCAAGGCGCTGGCGGCAACGGAGTTCCGGACACCGGACTGGCAGTAGCTCACAATGGTGCCTCCGGTGGGCAGTTCGTCAAGGCGCCACATGACGCGGCCGCCGCTGAGCTGGTGGGAGCCGGGGATACGGCCGGCGGTGTGCTCGGTCTTGTTGCGGACATCGAGCACCATGGCGGCGTCGAAGTCGGCGAGGTCGGCCGGCTGGATCAGCTTTGGCATGAACGTTGGCAACCCGTCAATGCTGGTGATGTAGCCGGCAACGTTGTCGATGCCGACCCGGACCAGATGGTCCCACATGTCCTGGGCCCGGTCCTGGTCCTGTGCCAGCAGCACCAGCGGATTCTTGTCCGTCTCGGGGTTCACCACCCAGGCGCCGTAGCTGGCCACGGACTTGCCGGCGGGGACGTTCAGGGAGCCGGTAACGGTTCCCTCATGGACTTCGCTGTTGGGACGGGTGTCGATGAACGTGACCTTGTCCGCTGCCAGGTCCGTCGCGACGTCGGCGATGTCCAGCTCCGTGAGGGGCATACGCTCACCCATGACGGCCGGACCTTCACGGTTTTCGCGCTTCATCCGCCCGAAGTAAGCGTGGGCGTCGGGCTGGCCGTCGAGGAGTTCGTCGATGAAGCCCTGCTCGTCATTCGAGGCGAGGTAGGGGCCCCACCAGGCGTAGAGCCGCTCGTAGCCCACCGTGGAAGACGGAATCGCACCGAGGGCCTTGCCGCAGGCGCTGCCGGCGCCGTGGGCCGGATGGACCTGGACGTAGTCCGGCAGGGTCAGGAACTTGTCCCGCAGGCTGGCGAAGAGCTGCTTGGCGCCGAGGAAGCGTGTGTTCACGCCGCCGGCCGCCTCATCAAGCAAGTCCGGACGGCCCAGGTCCCCGGAGAAGACGAAGTCGCCGGAGAGCAGGTAGCCGGGCTGGTCGCTGAACGCGCCGTCGGTCACCAGGAAGGACAGGTGTTCGGGGGTGTGGCCCGGTGTGTGCACAGCCTGGATGCTGATGTTGCCCAAGGTGATCGTGTCGCCGTCGTAGAGGCGTTCGCCGTCGAATTCGTACTGCCAGTCCGGGCCGCCTTCACCGGAGACATAGATCTTCGCGCCGGTGGCGGCGGCAAGTTCACGGGTGCCGGAGAGGTAGTCGGCGTGGATGTGGGTTTCGGTGACGGCAATGATTTCCATGCCGTTCTTTGCGGCGAGATCCTGGTACACCGCGATGTCGCGGCGGCCATCGACAACAATCGCTTCACCCTTGGCCTGGCAGCCAATCAGGTAGCTGGCCTGGGCGAGATCTTCATCGTAAATGCGCTCGATAAGCATCTGGTGCTCTCCTTCGGATAGGGGTGGAGGGGAATTCTTTCGGTGTGCTTAGACGAGGTGCCGGGCTTCATCAGCCCGGAGCGTGTCCATGTCCAGATTCCTTACGGCCTGGACGATCTCTTCCAGGCCGCTGGCATTGGGTGTTGTCTTTAGTGGTTGGTGGCGGGATTGCAGGCTCAGGTGGTGGGGAGGCCGGCGCGGGTCCATGCGATCATGCCGCCGGCCATGGTGTCCGCCGAAAAGCCGGCGCCGTTGAGGGCGTCAGCCACGGCGGCGCTGCGGTTGCCGCCGCGGCAAACTACGATGACGGGGACTCCCGGGTCCAGTTCGGACAGGCGTTCCTGCAGCTGGCCCATGGGGATGTGCAGGGCGCCGGGGACCATGCCGTCGGCGACTTCAAAGTCCTCGCGGACGTCGAGGATGCGGGCGGTGGAACGGCGCTGATCGGCTTCGGTGATGGTGATTTCGGCCATTGGATTCTCCTTCGAAATATTGTGGGCTGTTGTCAGCGGACGGGTTCGCCGGCATGGCGCCAGGCCGCCATGCCGCCGCGCAGCGAGTAGGCCTCGTAGCCTTTCGCAGCGAGCAGCCGGGCCGCGGTAGCGGACCGTACCCCGGAGGCGCACACGGCGATCACGGGCCGGGTTTTCGGGATCCCCGCCTGGCTGACTTGTAGCCGGTCCAGGGGGACGTGCTTGGCTTGGGGCGCGCGTCCGGTGCGCCATTCCTGGGCGGACCTGACATCGATCAGTGTGGCGCCCGAGGCCAGAAGCTCATTGGCCTGGGCGACGCTTATGGTTCTGTAGGGCTTGCTGAAGGCCTTCTTGAGGGAATCGATCAGTCCCATGGTGTTCTCCTGTTTGGTGTGGTCAGGCGGTGACGGTGCCGGCGGTGACCCATACCGCGACGGCGAAGATGAGTACCGCGAAGGAGATGCGGATGTGCTTGTCCTTCAGGCGGCGGGCCAGCTTGGCGGCGATGAGGGAACCCAGGATGGCCGGGACCGCGAACGCCAGGGTGGTGGCCCAGTCGATGGTGTACCCGGCAGCGTGGGCGGTGAATCCGGCGGCGGAGTTGATGACGATGATCGCCAGGGACGTTCCGACGGCCTGCTTCATGCGCAGGCCCAGGAAGATGGTCAGCGCGGGGGTGATGAGGAAGCCCCCGCCCACCCCGAGCAGTCCGGTGAGGAAGCCCACCAGCAGCCCTACCCCCACGGCCTTCGGGGCGCAGGACCGGAAGGCCCGGTGCGGCCCCGTGCTGCAGGACCCTTCGGATTCGCGCGGCTTCTTGAGCATCCGGATGCCCGCTGCCACCATGATCACGGCGAAGGCCAGCATTAGGATGTTCGGGTCCAGCAGCCGGCCTACGGCCGCACCGCCCCATGCAGCCGGGATGCCGGCAGTCCCGACCAGTGCGATAACCGGCCAGTTCAGGCCCTCCCGGACCCGGGGCAGCAGCGCGGCCAGCGAGGACACCCCCACCACCAGCAGCGAGGTGGGAATGGCCTGGGCCGGGCTCATGCCCACCCCGTACACCAGGGCCGGAACGGCGATGATCGACCCGCCGCCGCCCACTACGCCCAGGACGATCCCGACGACGAGCCCCAGACCCAGGGCCGGAATCATGCCGCGGCGTCCTCTTCAAGCGTCGGTGCGGGAAGCGTCAGGATGGCGTTTTCGCGGGTTGGCTCCGTGGCGGTCTTGTTCCACGGCATGGCAGAGAGGGCTTTGCCCATGGCGCACGTGTTGGTAGCGGCCGAGAACGTCAGGCCGGCTCCGATAGCCCCCGCCAGCATGCGTACCTTGGGGGAGACGAACCTGCCCCCGGCCAGGCCCAGTACCACCAAGGAACCTGCAGCCAGGCGAACCTGGCGCTCCAGGTCCCAGCGGTCCTTGCCCTTGACAACATCGCCGCCCGCGGCAGCGAACTCGGGCACGCCGCCCGTCAGGACGTAGGCGCCGTCGATCCCTGATTTGCCGAGGCGCTGGCGTGCCTGTTCGGCGCGCGCTCCGGACTGGCATACCAGAACCACGCGAGAGCCCAGCTTCGCGGCGAGCTCCTTGGTGTGCTCGGAAAGCAAAGGCAGCGGCACGTTGTATGAGCCCTTGATGTGCAAGGACTCGAACTCGGCGGCGGAACGAACATCGATCACCATCAGGTCCTGGTGCTCGGCGATCCAGGTTCGCAGGGCCTCCGGGGCAAGGGCGGTACCGGCTGGAGCCGTGGAAGGGGAAGTCATTACTGGCCTCTCGATAGGTAAAACGTGAATACCCCACCGAGTATTACAGATACCCCCGGGGGTAGTCAAAACACCCTAGGGGGTATAGCATGGGTGGAGATGCCCGACTTTTGGAGAAACCCATGGAACTCAACCCCTCAGAACTCACGCCTGTAATCAACCGCCTCAAGCGGGCACAGGGCCAGCTCGCCGCCGTCACCCGCATGCTGGAGGAAGGCCGGGACTGCAAGGACGTCGTCACCCAGCTCGCGGCCGTCTCCAAGGCCCTGGACCGGGCAGGATTCGCCATCATCGCCACAGGCCTGGAGCAGTGCATCATCCAGAAGGACGCAAGCATGGACAGGAAAGAGCTGGAAAAGCTCTTCCTCTCCCTCGCCTGATCAACCCGCCCTCTTTTCACCCAAGGAGAACCAATGACGTACACGCTCAGCACGACCATCGATCTTCCGTGGGCCGAAGCGCTGGACCGCACCCGCGACGCCCTGTCAGCCCAGGGGTTCGGAATCCTGACCGAAATCGACGTGCGCTCCACCTTCGAAGCCAAACTTGGAGCCGAAGCCGCTGACACCGTGGGCGACTACACCATCCTTGGTGCCTGCAACCCTGCCCTGGCCAGCCGGGCCATCGCTGCAGAACCGGAAATCGGCGCGCTGCTGCCCTGCAACGTCGTCGTACGGCGGGGCAAAGGGGCGGAAATCACCACCATCGAAGCCATTGACCCGCAGACCATGGTCCAGCTCAGCTCCGCACCGGCCGTCAAAGAGGTCGCCGACGACGCTGCCAATCGCCTGCACAAAGCCCTCGCCGCACTCAAACCCTGAGCGACCATCGAAGTAGTGGTCCCTCAGATTTTCACCAACCGGGAGCTGAACGCTGCCTAGTCGGTTGAGGCGGCCATAGTTGGGTGGATGCGACAGCCACACTTGACGAGACCTCCAGTAATAGCCAAAGGAGGTCCTGGACACCGATTCCGGGGCCTTGGAATCCTTGGTGGTGATAATGCCGGGTAGGGGCTTATGCCCCTACCCGGTCCGCGGCATCTGGGAATGAAATGGAAGTACCCCGGCGGCTTGCGGGTACCTGGTCTGATAGCCCATCCCCGTCAGCCGTTCCTGGAAGTGCTTCTTGCCGGGACGAAAGGATAAGGATCCATCATGACCACTTCTGCCAATGCGCCCCGCTCGGATCATGATCTGCAGCAAGCCGTTCTGAATGAGCTTGACTGGACACCGGAGGTCGATGCGTCCCACATCGGCGTCGCGGTCACCTCGGGAGCCGTGACGCTGACGGGCGAGGTTCCTAGCTACTCGGCCCGGTTGGCGGCCAGGAAGGCTGCCCTGCGGGTGCGTGGAGTCACGGCCCTCGCCGATGAACTGACTGTCCGCTACCTCGGCGGCCCGGTAACCGACACCGACATCGCCGAAGCCGCCCTCAGTGCTCTCCGGGGAAACGCGGTCGTCCCCGAGGGAGCGGTCACCCTGGAAGTCCGTAACCACGCCATCACCCTGACGGGAAACGTGGATTGGAACTACGAACGTGAAGCAGCAGCCCACGCCGTCGAACATCTCCGGGGCGTCCGGTCGGTGCAGAACCTCATCACCCTCAAGAGCCGTGCTTCGGCGCTCGATACCAAGACCCGGGTCAAGAACGCCATCGCCCGGCAGGCGGCATTGGACGCTGAAGGGATCGTGGTGGCGGTCGACGGGACCGAAGTGACACTCACCGGCAGGGTCGCAAGCTGGAACGAACGCAAAGCAGCGGGCAAAGCTGCCTGGTCCTCACCCCACGTGAGCGCAGTCCACAACCAACTTGACGTGCAGCCGGAATAGAAAGTCCCAACGCTTCGCAAGCGGGTGAACCTTAACCAAACGCCCGTCCCTGCGGAGGCGAGGATCCGGACAGGATGGTGATTGTGATGTACGAGTTCCGGGACCGGGTGGATGCCGGCCGGAGACTGGGACAACGACTGGCCCCGTTGAAGGGGCAGGACGTGGTGGTTCTGGGGTTGCCCCGCGGTGGAATTCCGGTCGCGTTCGAGGTGGCAAAAGTGCTCGACGCGCCTTTGGACGTCATTGTGGTGCGCAAGCTTGGCGTACCGTTCCAACCGGAACTAGCCATGGGAGCCATTGGCGAAGGAAACGCCCGTGTACTTGACCCACGCACCATCTCTGCCACGGGTGTGAGCGATACTGACGTGGGCGCCGTCGAACGTCGCGAGCGTGATTTATTGGAGTCCCGGGTTGTGAGGTACCGCCAGGGGCGGCCCCGGAGGGACCTTCGCGGGTGCGCGGCAATCGTGGTGGATGATGGTTGCGCAACCGGTTCCACAGCGCGTGTTGCCTGCCGGGTTGCGCGGCAATTGGGCGCTGCCCGAGTGATCCTGGCCGTGCCGGTGGCCCCCGCCGGGCTGTTGCCCTCGCTGACGGAGCCCGACGACGTCGTCTGCCTGGTATCGGCGCAGGACTTCCAGGCCGTCGGCTGCCACTACCGCGATTTCTCCCCCACCGAGGACGAAGAGGTAGTGCAACTGCTTGACGTCGCAGAGCAGCGGCTGCCTTCCCTCCGGAAAGCGGAGCATGCCGGCGTCGACCGGGAAGTGGAAATCCCCTCCGGTGCCCTCGGACTCCGGGGAACCCTGCACCTGCCAGCCCGGTGCGACGGCGTCGTCGTGTTCGCCCACGGCAGCGGAAGCGGGCGCCACAGCCCCCGCAACAGGTTCGTCGCCTCTGTACTCCAGGGCGCGGGACTGGGCACACTCCTCTTGGATCTGCTGACTCCCGCTGAAGAAGTCAACCGGGCGAACGTATTCGACGTCGTCCTGCTTGCGCGTCGGCTCACGGCAGCAACCCGGTGGCTTGGCAGCAATGACGACACCTCGACTAGCCGCATCGGCTATTTCGGCGCCAGCACGGGCGCCGGTGCAGCGCTATGGGCTGCGGCCGAACCGGATGCGCGAATAGCAGCCATTGTTTCAAGAGGCGGCCGTCCGGACCTGGCTGGCCCGCGGCTGGCCGCCGTGCGCGCACCGACCCTGCTGATCGTAGGAGCCGCCGATCCCGAGGTCCTCGCCCTCAACCGACAGGCCATGGCCATGATGCAGTCCCCGACCCGCTTGGAGATCATCCCTCGAGCCACACACCTCTTCGAAGAACCTGGAACACTCGCCCAAGCCGCGACACTCGCCGCGAACTGGTTCGTCCACTATCTGTTGCCTGCCCGGATACAGGAGTCTTCCCGGATACAGGAGTCTTCACCAGGCGGATGAGCCATGCCGGGCTCCCCACACCGGGCGGATTCCACGTGACGGCCAAGGCATATCAGCCTTCTTCGTGTCGGGCTACGCCCATCTACGCCGGACGCGCCACGCCGTACCGCCCATGAGTTTTGATCGACGCGCACGTTCAAACAAACCGACGCCATGCACCCTTCATGCCGTGACGGCCGGGTGACCGGCCGCTGGCCTCCTCTACGGCTTGGGCGTAATCCGGTAGTTCAGCGGCCGGGCACTCTGGGACCTTTCCAACATCGAAAATATGGAGGTATCAGGACGATGTGTCGGGCGGCTGCGTGGCCAGGGGCGGGGTCTCTTTGAGCTGGCCCTCCGGCAGGCTGCCCATGACGCCTGTTTCCTGGTCCTCGGGTGGGGTTACGGTCCCTGCGGTGTCGCCACCGTCGATCACGAACTCGGCTCCGGTGACGAAGGATGATTCGTTGGAGGACAGGTACAGGACGAGGTCCGCGACTTCTCCTGGGTGACCCAGGCGGCCAAGTGCCACGTGGCTCATGTCCATCGGCATGTCGGCCGTCATCGGGGTGGAGATGACTCCGGGATGGACGGAGTTGACCCTGATCCCATGGCGGCCCAAGTCCAGTGCGGCGCTCTTGGTCAGTCCGCGTACGCCGAATTTCGAGGCTGTGTATCCGGGGATTTGCTCGTAGCCGCGGATCCCGGCGATCGAGGATATGTTGATGATCGAGCCGCCCCGGGATTGTTTCAGGGCCGGGATCGCGGCCTTGATCCCGTTGAACGTGCCGGTCAGGTTCACGCCGATGACGGTATTCCATTGCTCCAGGGTGTAGTCCTCGATGGAGGCGAAGTTCACGATTCCTGCATTGTTCACCAGAATGCTCAGGCCTCCGAAGGTTTCGACGGCGGCGCTCACCGCTGTCTGCCAGTCCTGCGGGCTGGTCACGTCGAGATGAACGTATAGCGCGCCGGAGCCCATGCGCTCCGCGGTCTCCTTTCCCTCGTCGTCCAGGATGTCGCCTATGACGACCTTTGCCCCTTCGCCGTGCAGCCGCGATGCCACGGCGGCTCCAATGCCGCGAGCACCCCCGCTGACCAAGGCTACTTTGTCAATGACTCGTTCCATGTGATGCTCCTTTGGTTTGGCGCTGGATAGTGGCGGTGCGCTCAGCTGCTGTCTGCTTGGGATGGGGCCTTCGGGGATCCGGTTCCGGGTGTTTGCTCCTCTTGTTGTGTCTGCTGGAGGGCGGAGACGGCGCCGCGGACTAGTGTCAGGTAAGAGTCGTTGGTGTACAGGCCGTGCGTGTAGATCTCCAGGGCCGGCAGTGCCAGACGGAGCAGCATCTGCTGCTGTGACGCGGGCAGCCCGAGGGCCCTTTCGATGTGCGGGGCCATGGTTATCAAGCCCAGTACGGTGGTCGCAGTCAGGACGGCGAGTGCTCGTGGGTCATCGGATGGGCGCATGGTGCCATCGCGGATGCCGGCCCTGATGATCGCTTCGCTCTCATCGACCAGCACGTCTATGAACCGGGGGGCAGCAGGAGTGTTTTCCACCACGACGCGTCCGAGGTAGGCCATCTGGGCCTGATAGTTGCGGGGGTCAGCCTGGTAGGAACGCATGACCTCTCGCATGCCCTCAAGTGTGGCTTTTTCGCGGGCCCACCCCACTACGGCCTCGAGCACGTGGTCGTCGCATGCCCGGCGCAGCCCTTCTTCGTCTCCGAAGAGGGCAAGGATGTCATCGGTAGCGAGGCCTGCGGTACGGGCGATCTCCGCGAGGCCAGGGGTGGCAAAGCCGCTCGCCGCGAAATGAATGACCGCAGTGTCGAGAACTCTCGCCCGCTGGTCATCATCCTGTGGTCCGCCGGATAACGGGGGAGTGCGGATCTGGTCCCCTGCCATCATTGCCGTTCGGGTCAGCAACCGGATCAGTTTGCCCATGAGAACCACGTCCACTTCGCCATATCTTGAACCTAAATCTCCCGTTGTGTTTAGTAGATCCTCCGTCGCGGTACCTCGACAGAGAACAAAGGCCCTGTTCTGCAGCCCACATGACGCTGGCCGGCGGAAGACAGGACAGGAGCCGACTTCGTCATCGACGGCGGCGACACCGCGGGACGAAGACCCCACACGGGGAAACTGAGCCCCGCCGGAGTCCGTCCCGAGGGCTCCGGCGCGGCGCTCAGCCGTGCGCGGCAAGGTATGCGATGAGTCCTTTGATGGTGGCCACCGCGGGATAGTCGCGCTCGGGAATGTTGATGCCGGTGTCCGTGTCGATGGTTTCCACGAGCCGCAGGAAATCGAGGGAATCAAGTTCAAGGTCCTGCCGCAGTCGGGAATCCTCGTCCACGTCCGCCATGTCAACGTCCGGTGCGACTTTGCCGATGGCGGTTTGGGCAGCCATGCGGGCTTCCTGCTCGTTCATAGTTCCTCCGGTTTCTGCAGGAGTTCTTCGATGCGCGCGAGATAGCGGGCACCGCGCATGCCGTCGCTGACCCGGTGGTCGGCAGAGAGGGTGGCAATGACCGCGTGGCGCACCCCGAGCATGCCGTTCTGCGCCCAGGGTTGTTCCATCACTCGGCCGAAGCCGACCATCGCGACTTGCGGGGGGTAAATCACGCCATAGACGCTCTCGACCCCGAGGTCCCCGAGGTTGGTCACGGTGAGGGTGGGATCGGCCATTTCGGCACGCTGCAGGCGACCCGAACGCGCACGGCTGACGAGGTCCCGCAGCTTCTCCATCAGCGTCTCAACGGGCAGTGTGTCGGCGTCGTGGATTGCGGGTGCCACAAGGCCACCCTGGCGAAGTGCCACCGCGACGCCGAGGTGAACCGAGTCGCTCGGCCGGAACCCGTCGTCGTCATAGAAACCGTTCACTTCCGGTACTTCCCTGGCCGCAAGGGCCGCGGCCTTGAGCAGGAGGGCAGAGGGGACGAGCCTGGCGGCCACAGGACGCTCGGCGTTAACGGACTGCATCCAGTCGACGGCAGCCCGCAAATCCAAGGTGGCACTCAGATAGTAGTGCGGGATGGATTTTTTCGAGCGGGACATCAGGGCGCCGATGGCGCGACGGAGGCTGGCCACACGCTCGCCCGCATCCGAAAGCTTCCCCGCGGCCGGTTCTTCCGATGCAGGCTTCGGGGTCGCTTGTGTGGAGGGCGAAGGGCTCTCGGGCGCCGGGGCTTCGGCGCGGTTGACGTCGGCCTCGGTGATGGCGCCCTGCGGGCCGGTGCCGCTGATGGCGGCCAGTTCGACGCCGAGTTCGGCCGCGAGCCGACGGGCGCGGGGGGAAGACCGGACACGGTTTCGGGAGGGGGCGGCGACGGCCTGTTCGACGTCCGCCCGGGTAATTGCCCCGCCCCGGCCGGTGCCGTGGATCTTCACGGTCTCAACCCCCAGCCGGTGCGCGAGGTGCCGGATCGGTGGTGCGATTGAAGCGGCTTCTTTCGGGTGTGGCTCAACAGCTTCCCGGGCAGCCGGTATCGGCGCAGCCGCCTTCGAAAGGCCCGCCTTGGCCGTCGTCTTGGCGACCGGCGCTGCATGGGCTGGGGTAGCAGTCTCTGCCGGGGTCTGTGTGATCCGGGCCAATGGTGTGCCCACCGGGACCGTTTCGCCGATACCGACCAGGAGTTCCGTGACCACGCCTTCCTGGAAGGACTCCACGTCCATGATGGTCTTGTCGGTGTCTACGACGGCTACCAGATCGCCGCGGCGGACGTAATCACCGGGCTTGACCAGCCATTCGACGAGCTTGCCGTGCTCCATGTCGGCCCCGAGAGAAGGCATCAGGAAATCAGGCACGGGTTCCTACCGCCTCGCGGGCCGCGGCAACGATCCGCTCTACGGAGGGCAGAGCGGCCAGTTCCATGTGCTTGGCGTAGGGGATCGGGACCTCGGCGCTGCAGACCCGGCCCACGGGGGCGTCCAGGTCGAAGAACGCGTTCTCGGTGATCCGGGCGCTGATTTCCGCCGAGATGCTCCCGCTGCGCCAGCCTTCGTCCACCACGACTGCCCGGTGCGTCCGCGCCACGGATTGGAGGATCGTGGCGTCGTCGAGCGGCCGGAGCGTGCGCAGGTCCAACACCTCGGCGTCGATGCCTTCGCCCGCGAGCTGCTCTGCTGCGTCGAGAACGACGGGAAGCGTCCCGCCATAGGTGATCAGCGAAATGTCATTACCGGTGCGCCGGACCGCAGCGGTGTCGATGTCCACCGGGCCGGCGTTGTCGTCGAGTTCGCCGGTGACGTTGTAGAGCGAGCCGTGCTCGAAGATCAGTACCGGATCAGGGTCCTCAAGCGCCGTCCACAACATGCCGCGGGCGTCCTCGAGGGTGGCCGGGGCGAGGATGCGAAGCCCGGGGATGTGCGCGTACCAGCCTTCAAGGCTGTGTGAATGCTGGGCACCCAGCTGACGGCCTGCCCCCGTGGTCATCCGGATGACCAGCGGCACGTGGAACTGTCCGCCGGACATGTGCAGCAAGCACGCGGCATTGTTCACTATCTGATCCAGGGCGAGCAGGCTGAAGTTGACGGTCATGATCTCCACGATCGGCCGCATCCCACCGAGCGCAGCGCCGATGCCGGCGCCGACGAAGCCGGACTCGGACAGCGGGGTGTCCCGAATGCGCTCGGGGCCGAATTCCTCCAACAACCCCAGACTCACCGCGAACGATCCGCCGTAAGACCCAACGTCTTCGCCCATCAGGAACACGCCAGGGTCACGCTGCATCGCATCGCGGATCCCAGCCCGGAGGGCCTCCCGGTAGCTGGACTTCATGGCGTCCTCCGGTCGCTGTAGACAAAGCGCGTGAGTTCCTCAATCGGCTCCAGCGTCCCCGTTTCGGCGAAGTCGACGGCGGCGGCGACTTCCGTGTCGGCGGCCGACTCCAGCTGCGCCCACTCTTCCCCGGCAAGCTGGCCCGCCGCTTCCATGCTCCTGCGGAGCAGGGTGATCGGGTCCCGCTCCTGCCACTTCAGGACTTCGGCCTTCTCACGGTACAGTTCGGGGTCGAACATCGAGTGGGCGCGGAAACGGTAAGTGCGCATTTCCAGGAAGTGCGGGCCGCCGCCTGAGCGCACGGCGTCCACGGCGCGGCGGGCCGCTTCCTCGACTGCGAGGACGTCCATTCCGTCCACGGCCCAGGCCGAGATCTCGTAGCCGGCAGCCTTGAGGGCGATATCTGTCTGTGATTCCGAGCGGCCCAACGCAGTACCCATGGCGTAGAGGTTGTTTTCGCAACAGAACAGCACTGGAAGCTGCCAGAGAGCGGCAAGATTGAGGCTTTCGTGGAACTCGCCTTCCGCCACGGCGCCATCGCCGAAGAAGCACACTGTGACGTTGGAGCGTCCGGCCATCTTGTCCGCCAGGGCGAGCCCGACGGCGAGTGGCAGCCCGCCCGCCACGATCGCGTTTCCTCCGTAGAAGTGCGTGGCGGCGTCGAAGAGGTGCATCGAGCCGCCGCGGCCGCGGCAGCAACCTTCCAGGCAGCCGTACATTTCAGCCAGGATCGCCCCCGCTTCGACGCCGCGGAGCAGGGCATGGCCGTGTTCCCGGTAGGTGGCGACGACGGCGTCTTCCGGGGACAGGGTATCCAGGACGCCCGCCGCCACGGCTTCCTCTCCGATGTAGACATGCAGGAACCCGCGGATCTTCGCGGCACTATAGAGCTCGACGCACTTTTCCTCGAGCTTGCGTATCCGGAGCATCTGCAGCAGCAGGTGCCGGCCGTGCTCTGGATCCAGGCCGTGGTGCGCCGGGGACAGGGGGCCGGTCACTTCCGGTCCTCAGCTGAGGCATTCTGAGGGGAGGCTTCGGGAGAGGACTCGATGGTTGAGGTGTCGCCCTCAGGCAGGCCAAGTTCGCGGGCTTTGAGCAGGCGTCGGAGGATCTTGCCGCTGCGAGTCTTGGGCAGCGCGGTAGTGAAGTCCAGCAACCGCGGCGCCACCGCCGGACCCAGTCGTTTGCGGGCGAAACCAATGATGTCCATTCGCGTGGCTTCGGAAGGTTCCCAGCCATGACGGAGTTCCACGAAGGCCTTGACAACCTCTCCGGCCACCGGATCGGGGACGCCGATTACTCCGGCCTCAGCCACGGCCTCGTGCTCCATCAGGGAACTTTCCACTTCAAACGGGCCGATCAGATGCCCCGAGGACTTGATCACGTCGTCGCCCCGTCCGACAAACCAGTAGTACCCGTCGGCGTCCCTTTTCGCGAGGTCCCCGGTGAGGTACCAGCCCCCTACGAAACAACGGCGGTAGCGCTCGTCCTCGTGCAGGTATCCCCGGAACATCGAAGGCCAGCCGGGCCGGAGTGCCAGTTCGCCCACTGTGTCAGGCTCCGTCACGAGAACCGCCTCGCCATCCCGGACAACCGGCTCGTCCTGGTCATCGCGCTCCACCAAGGCAGCTTCGACGCCGGGCAGTGGCCGTCCCATTGAACCGGGCCGGATCTCCGTGGATGCGAAGTTGGAAATCATGATCCCGCCCGTTTCGGTCTGCCACCAGTTGTCGTGCACCGGTTGGCCGAAGGCCTCCTGCCCCCACACCACGACCTCCGGGTTGAGCGGTTCGCCCACGCTGGCGACGAAGCGCAGGGCAGACAAATCGTGGCCCTCGGCGCGCTCCGCGCCGGCCTTCATCAGCATGCGCAGAGCAGTAGGGGCCGTGTACCAGACAGTCACATGCTGTTCCGCGAGGATCCGGTACCACCGGTCCGCGTCCATCTCCTCCTCGTCCACGATGCTCGTCACCCCGTGCGAGAGCGGCGCGATCACACCATAAGAGGTGCCGGTGACCCAACCGGGATCAGCCGTGCACCAGTAGACATCCCCGGGATGCAGGTCCAATGCAAAGCTGCCGGTTGCATAGTGGGCGGTGACGGCGTCGTGCACGTGGATGGCCCCTTTGGGTGTCCCTGTCGTGCCACTCGTGAAGTGCAGCAGAGCCATATCCTCGGCCTGCGTCGCGGCAATCTCCCCGTCCGGCGCGGCTTCCCGCATCAGGGCGGCGAGGTCAAGGGTGCCCGGTTCCGGGTCGCCGTCGGCGTCGGTTAGCAGGACATGTCCTAGTTGCGGGAGCGAGTCGCGAATCTGCGCGATCTTCCTGCGGTACAGCTGCCGCGTCGTGACCAGAGCCCGGCCCGATCCCAAGTGCAGCCGCTGACGGACCGGGTCGGGGCCGAACGCTGAGAACAGCGGACAGAAAACGCTGGCGTTCTTGAATGTGCCCAGCACTGCTATGTAAAGGGCCGGACTTCGGCCGATCAGCGAGAAGACACGCTCCCCGCGTCCGATTCCCAAGCTTCGCAGCACGCCGGCAAAGCGGTTGGTCTGCCCAGCAAGCTGCGCGAAGCTGATGGAATGGGTGCTGCCGTCGGCACGGACGAAACGAAGTGCCTCGCGGCCGGCGTGCTCACCCGCGGCGTGGCGGTCCACCGCCTCGTAGGCGATGTTGATGCCCCGTCCACCGGGCAGCCCAGTCATGGTGCGCCGGGCTTGATCCCAAGAGAAACGGGCGCACGCCGCCTCGTAATCCACCAGATTCGGCGGAACAGGAAAACCGGAGATGTCCTTGGAAATCGTGGGCCACCGGGTGGATGGTTCGGTCCCTGCAGTCATGGTTACATCGGACTCCGGCCCTGCCGTGCTGCCCAGAGTCGAAAGTCCCGCACAGGTGGCCCGGAGCAAGATTCGCCCACTACACCGATTTCGCCGAGAGCTCGGCCGTTGCGCTGGACAGCGACGACGGGCCCGGTGCTCCCGGCAGCACGGGGCCAGCCAGGTGGCACGACGATGGGCCGAAACCCGCGGCCAAGTCATCGATTCGACCATGCACTTGTCCACCGGCATGCTTCGAATAGTCGAGGATGAAGCCTCGAACTCGGTTGAAATTCGGGCACACGTGGCTTGTGCAGGAACACGTGGTTGTGCACACCGAAGAAGGCGGCACAATGGACGTGCTGAAGGGCCAGCACCCCACACTTGGACCACTTGAAGCCGGACGGGTCGGAATCTTCTAGATGATTGCTGTCAGCCACCCGATCGCAGAAGAATTCGGGCGGTCCAAAAGGTTCGCCGCGAGCTCGCGACACGGCATGGCGGCGACGGTTCGCCCAGGGGCTTTTTCAGGACAGGAAATCCGTGCTGCCCTTGGTCCGTCCGGCGTCAGGAATAGTGCGGGACTTGGCCCGGTAGGGAGAAGCGGGATAGACGCCGAGCAATCTCAGCTCGTCGGTGAAGAATTCGAGTTCCTCAAGCGCCAAGCGTACTGAATCATCGCTCGGAGACCCCTCGACGTCGGCCATGAAAGTAGTTGCGGCGAATTCATTTCCAACCATGTAGCTTTCAAGACGCGTCATGTTCACGCCGTTCGTAGCGAAGCCGCCCAGAGCTTTATACAAGGCGGAAGGCACGTTTCTGACCCGGAACAGGAAGCTTGTCATAACCGGCCCCTGGTTCTCTTCGGGGGAATGTTCTCGGCGTTCCTTCGAGAGGACAACGAAGCGGGTCGTGTTACTCGGGTCGTCCTCAACGTCTGTCGCTAGCACCTGAAGGCCGTAGATGTTCGCGGCGAGCGGAGGAGCCAGGGATACCTTGGAAGGGTCATTCCAATCGCGAACCTCCCGCGCCGAACCCGCGGTGTCGCCAGCCACTACGGGTTTCAGCCCCATCGATCGAATCAGCTTTCGGCACTGGCCCAGCGCGTGCACATGACTGTGAACTTCACGCGCCTGTTCGATTTTGCTTCCGGGGATCCCCAGCAGGTGGAAGCGGATGCGGAGGAAGTGCTCACCAACGATGTGGAGTCCGGATTCCGGGAGAAGGACATGGATGTCCGCGACCCGTCCTGCGATTGAATTTTCAATCGGAATCATCGCGAGATCCGCTTCTCCACTCTTGACCAAGTCCAAGGTGTCCTCGAAGCTGGGGCAAGGCACCGATTCCAGATCCGGGAACATCTGCATGCAGGCGATGTTTGAATTTGCGCCCGGTTCTCCTTGGTATGCGACCTTACGAGACATAAATCAGATACTTCCACTCTCTTGGTATGCCGGAAATAGGGTGCGGTTGGCACCAAATATGGCAGGGTCACCGGGCAGAGCTCCGCCTCGGGGCCGCGATCAGGCCAGTCTTTCCCACGACCTTCTCGAGATTACCGGTATCAGGGCAGGGGTGGGGCCGCTTCGGCCGCCGGCGACCCGTCATGGCCTCCATAACCATCTTCATGACTTTCACGAATAGACCAGAATATGTTTAGCATTGCTAATTAGCGTCGCTAACCATGGCGTCTTGCGGCTCGGGAGGATCTATGACCAAGGCCAAAGCGGATTTCACTCACCCCGGGGAGGGTATACGCCCGGATGTCCTAGCGATCGAGCTGCGGACTGCCGTGATGCGCACATCACGGCGGCTCCGGATCGAGGCCAGCGGTGATGTACTGACGCCGGGGCAGTACACGGTCCTGGCCCATCTTCGGAGCGGGTCCCAGACGCTCCGCCAGCTGGCGGAGCGGGAGCATGTCCAGGCGCCGTCAATGACCCGGATCGTCAATTCGCTGACCGACAAGGGATTTGTTTCGCGTTCGGCGGATCCCGTGGATGGCCGCCAGATCCAGATCCGGATCACTTCAGCCGGCGAGGAAGTCCTGGAGGAGGCCCGGAGCCAGCGGACCGCCTGGCTGGCTCAGCGGGTTGCGGGACTCAGCGAGGAAGAGCGCCGGACGCTGAGCCAAGCGGCGCACATCCTGCAGGAGATGAGCGCAAGATGAGCGCCATGTTCCGGGCACTGGAGAACCGCAACTACCGGTTGTGGGCGTCCGGGGCATTGGTGTCCAACATCGGCACGTGGATGCAGCGGGTCGCTCAGGACTGGCTGGTGCTGACGGTCCTGACCGATCATTCCGGTACGGCCGTCGGTATCACGACGGGGCTGCAGTTCCTCCCGATGCTTTTGCTCGGACCGTATGGGGGTGTGTTTGCGGACCGGTACCGGAAGCTGGTGATCCTGCGCTGGACGCAGTCGGCCATGGGCTTGTGTGGATTGCTGGTTGGGCTTCTGGTCCTGACCGGCTCGGCGCAGTTGTGGCAGGTGTATGTGGCTGCTTTGTGCCTTGGGGTGACCGGCGCCATTGACGGGCCGGCACGCCAGGCTTTTGTCTCCGAGCTCGTGGGGCAGGAACATGTTGCAAACGCCGTGGCACTCAACTCTGCCTCCTTCAATACCGCCCGGCTCACCGGACCAGCCATTGCCGGGGTGCTGATTGCCTGGATCGGCACGGGACCGGTCTTCCTGCTCAACGCGGCCAGTTTCGCCGCTGTCATCGTGTCCTTGTGGCGCATTCGGCCGTCCGCCCTGTTCCCGGCGGTGCCGGCAGGCAACGGGAAACATCCGGTTCTCGAGGGCTTCGGCTACGTCAGCAGGCGCCCGGATCTCATACTCATCCTTTGCATGGTCGGGATTCTGGGAGCCTTCGGCATGAACTTCCCGGTGACCAATGCGCTCATGTCCACCACGGAGTTCGGCATGGGCCCGGGGGAGTTCGGCCTGTTGGGCTCCATCATGGCGGTAGGGACGCTCGCCGGGGCGTTGCTGGCAGCCCGAAGGTCCGGCCCGCGGATGCGCTTCCTGCTGGGCGGGGCCATCTGTTTGGGTTTCTTCACCCTCGTTGGCAGTGCGTCCCCGTCGTTCTGGTTCTACGCGGTGTCCCTGATTCCAGTCGGCATCGGATCGATGACTTTCCTGAACAGCTGCAATACGAGCATCCAACTCTCGGCCGAGCCACAATTCCGGGGACGTGTGCTGGCGCTGTATATGGCCGTTATGCAGGGCGGGACTGCTGTCGGGGCTCCGCTCATGGGGTGGATCGGCACTGAATTCGGTGCGCGCTGGGCCGTGGCAGTGGGCGGAACGGTCGTCCTGCTGACGGCCTTGTGCTCGGTGATCGTGGTCAGCCGGAGCAGGAGCCTGACCTTCCGGAGCCAAATCCGGAAGGTCATCGTTCGAAAGGTACGCGGCTCGGCCGAAGGCAGCAACTGATCTTAATGGGCCTTATCCGGCCAAGCTGCAGCGCGCATTCCAGGCGGGGCTTTCCTGATAACGGGCAAGGGCGCTGTGTCGAAGAACCGATATTCGCCCGCGGGAACACGGATTGTTCCCGCGGCCTCCGCTTTCTCGCGGATAAAATCGTGGTCGTCCCGGGAGACGACAACCTGACCACGCGGGTCGCACTCAATGTCGCCGTGCGCGCCCTTGCTGAACTTGGCCGACATGGCGGGCGGCAGGACAACGCATGCCGGATTTTCAAGTAGCCATGTTCGGGTTCCGGAATCGAGCCGGTCCCATTCGTCCTTGATGCTCACGCTGGTGAATACCGCCTTCCTGCAAGGCCTTCCCGAAAGTGAATTCTGTTTAGACTACGCCTGAGGTCAAGCAGATGACAGGAATTCTTCGGCGAGAGGAAGTAGATCTGCCGCGCAGAAGAGCTCGCCATTAGCTTTCGGGATCGTTTCCGACGAACGTACCGGGCGGCATCCAGGTGCCAAACACAGGGCCTGGATCCGGCCGCTTTGCGTGCCGCCCGTCGTCGGGGATCCCTTTTTTGATACGTTGCAGGACCCACGGGAACAGGTGCTCCCGTGCCCAGACAATGTCATCGGCCCTTGCCTCGCGCCAGGTGCGCCCGGCCAGGTCTTTCGGTGTCATCGGCTCCAAGGTGTGGGGAACGTTGAGGGTATCGAGCACCATGATGGCGATGGTGTGCTGGCCCAGTGGGGAGAAATGCAGCCGGTCCGGATCCCACATTCGTGGGTGGGTGAGTTGGCGCAGCGCCCAGAGATCGGCGATGACCGCATCGTGGCGCGCGGCGATCGTGCGCAAGTTCTCGTTGAAGATGGCGACTTTGGTGCGGGTCCGTCCCAACACCGGCGTAGCGCCCCAGTCCGGGCCGGCGAACAACACAACGGTTGCACCGGTAGAGGCCAGGAGTTCCACGCCGGCGTCCATCCGGGCGGCAAGTTTGTCGGGATCGCTTCTGTGGAAGATCAAGTCATTGCCACCGGCATTGACAGTGATCAGATCCGGTTTCAGGGCCAGGGCCGGGCCGACCTGCTCATCGAGGATCTGGTGGAGCAACCGTCCACGGATCGCCAAGTTCGCGTAGGCGAAATCTTCGTGTCCGGCACTCAGTTCTTCCGCTACCCGGTCTGCCCAGCCCCGCAGACCCCCCGGGCTCCGCGGTTCCGGGTCTCCCACGCCTTCCGTGAACGAATCCCCTAGGGCCACATAACGGCTCCACGGGTGCAGGCCGGCCCCGAAGCCAGCGGAGCCACCCTCCGCCGGACTGTCGGCGCTGGGAGCGTTCATCCCTCCATAGTGCCCCTACCCGGCCGAACGCGCCATGGGGGCGACGGGGCGGGTCGCACGGTGATTTCGGGTTGCCCCTGCAGGGGCGGCGTGACGTTACTTGCCGTCCTGCGAATCCTGCTTGTCCTCGTCACCGCCGCCCGGGTTGGAGGTGAAGATCAACTGCCGGTCCGCCTGCGCGTCAAGCATGAAGGAGTTCTTAAACCGCGGAGCGGAGGCCGGAACCTGGGTGTTGGAGTCCGGGTCCGTGAGGCCAAGCGTGGTTGTCTTTCCAGCCTGGGGACCATTGGCTGCGGTAGCCGTAGCGCTGTCGCCGAAGACGGGCGTCAGTTTGGCGGTGGTGCCTTCCAACGCTACGGAATAGGCGGCCGGGCCGGAAGTATCAGCCGGCGCTGAAGCGCTGACCAGGATCTTCCCGTTCACGACAGATACGGCATCGGTGCCACCACCGTGGGTGAGGCCCGAATATGTGTACGTAGTCAGCGGCTTCGCCGGGTCCGGGCTGAGGGTTGAGAAGCTTGAGTTGCCATCCTCGCTGGCGGTGAGGAGAAGACGGTGGTGTTCCGGATCAGCCGTAAGACCATCAACCTTGCCCGTGACTTGCCAGGACTTGCCGGGTTTTCGGTCGACGCTGAACTGCTGAACGGTGCTGGCTGTGGCGCCGTTCGCGGAGGCCTCGCCCAAGGGACCAACGTCATTATGGAACGAGACGTACACGGAGTCGCCCATCCGCGTGATGTCGTCAGGTGCTGACTCAGCGCCGACCGGGGAAAACGTCTTCACAGTGAATCCGGCGGCCGGGGCCTGTGCTTCGCTCTCCTCAACAGCGGATGCCGGCAGGGCAACGGAGGCAAGAGTGAAGGCAGCAAGGCCGCTCCCACTAATACCACGGAGGTGCGCTTGGGCTTGTTGGGTGTAACAGGCATTGAAAATCGTCCTTGGATTGGGGAAACGATGTCCCTGCCAAGCTATGGATGCGGGCCGGGAGGGAGCCGCGTAAAGGGCAAACACACGGAAACCCGGAGGTTAACGGGGATTGTTTCAGCCGCGGACCATGGCACTTCCCAGGATGCCCTCTGCCATTCCTGATGCATCTGGTTGCTTGTGTGGAGGGCTGCCATTGCTGTATGTTACTCACCAGTAACTTACGCAAAGGAGTGCCATGTCCAAGCTAGCAATCGACCTTGAGAACCTCCCGTACGCCGATGGTGACTTCTATGGCTTTGAGCAGCTGCTCACGGGCAAGGAACAGGACCGGCTGGCCGAGATTCGGGCTTTCATTTCCCGTGAGGTCAAGCCGATTGCCGTGGATTGCTGGAACCGTGGGGAGTTCCCTATGGACCTGATCCCCAAGCTGGCCGAGATCGATCTGGTCAGCCCGGTAAGGCGGCAGGGCTATTCCAATGTGTTCGCAGGCCTCGTCCATGCTGAGGCAACCCGCGCCGATGCCTCCATTGCCACGTTCATGGGCGTTCACGACGGCTTGTTCACCGGTTGCATCGAGGCATTGGCATCTCAAGAGCAACAGGATGCCTGGCTGCCGGACATTTACGCCCTCAAGAAGATCGGCGCCTTTGGACTTACCGAGCCCTTGGGAGGTTTGGACGTCGCAGGCGGGACCCGGACCACTGCGCGCCGCGAAGGAGACAACTGGATCCTCAATGGAGCCAAGCGCTGGATCGGCAATGCCACCTTCTCTGACTGGGTAGTGGTTTTCGCACGCGACGTCGCAGACAGCCAGGTCAAGGGCTTCCTGGTGGACACGAGCGTGTCGGGATTCAAAGCCAGCAAGATCGAGAACAAGATTTCGCTGCGGACCGTCCAAAACGCCGATATCACGCTCGCAAACGTGGTGGTCCCGGACTTCTTCAAGCTGGCCAACGCCAATAGCTTCAGGGATACCAACAAGGTCCTCAAAGTCACGCGGCTCTCGGTCGCGTGGCAGGCTGTGGGGCAGCAGCTTGCAGCGTTCGACGTTGCTCGCCGCTACGCCGTTGAACGGACGCAGTTTGGGAGGCCCTTGGCTTCGTTCCAATTGGTGCAGCAACAGTTGGTGCAGATCCTGGGCAACACAGTCGCCTCCATGGGCATGATGGTCCGCCTGGCCCAGCTTGAGGATGCCGGACTGGCCAAGGATGAGCAATCCGCGTTGGCGAAAGCCTTCACCACGGCGCGCATGCGAGAAAGTGTCGCACTGGGCCGGGGCATCCTGGGCGGCAACGGTATTGTCACTGACTATGAGATGGCCAAGATCTTCGCCGATGCCGAGGCGATCTATTCCTACGAGGGCACCCACGAAATCAACACCCTCGTCACGGGGCGGGCCATCACGGGGATTTCGGCCATCGTCTGACGACGGCAGCTCTATTGGCAGCAACACCGACGGCCGAAGATCCGTGACGAAGGCAAGCGGGTTGACGTAGTCTTCCCCGCGCCGCACACCCCAGTGGATGCACGGCGACGCGGAGCAATGGCCCATTTTCACCGCCCCGATCGCTTGACCTTTGTTGACCGTAGCGCCCTCTTTGAGTTCGCTGCTCACGGGCTCAAAGCTGCTCCGTAGCCCGCTTCCGTGGTCGATGGTGATCACCGGCCGATCCACCACGACGCCCACGAAGCTCACGGTTCCGCCGGAAGGAGCGGCGACCGTGGCGCCGTCGATGGCTGCTTGCAAATCCACGCCGCGGTGCCCGCTTTGCCAGGGCTTGTCCGGTGGATCGAAACTACGCATGACCGTGGGCCTGGGGGATAGCGGCCACACCCAGTCCGGGCGAGTGCTGGTTGAAGCGGCTGAGCCGGAATTCGGCGCAGCACCGGCGGGTGTTGCACCCAACGCCAGAGTCACGAGTAGATGGGCTAGGAGGCTTACCATTCTCATGGATCAAGCCTTGGTCAGCTCCGTGGGTACCGAAAGTGGCACGTTTGGCTATGTGGAAAAACGGAGCGAAAACAGCGGGAACATCGAAGTTAAACCTCATGCATCGCGGTCATGAGGCTGAAGGCGCTGTAGTACACTTGGTGGAGCAGTCTGCTGTGCCCTCAAGCTTGTTCAGAAGCGCTTCTCATTCAGTTGCGCGGGGGCTCCGGACTGACTACGCGTATCCAACCCTCCAATTGCGAATCCCCATGGATTCAACGCTGCGGAGGATTGTGCCTCTTGCGGTCCGGCGAGTCATTGGCCGGATGAGAAGTGCAATGGATGCCAGGAGCCAAGGCCCGTTCGGGTCCGGCTATTAACCGTCAACTATTGGCAGGGTAAGAGCGGCCCGTGTGGCTCTCTCATGAATGACCTGCCGGAAGGAGCGTCGGCATGCCCGTCGTAACTATGCGCCAGCTGCTTGACAGCGGCGTCCACTTTGGACACCAGACCCGTCGTTGGAACCCGAAGATGAAGCGATTTATCTTCACGGAGCGCAACGGCATCTACATCATCGACCTTCAGCAGTCGCTGTCCTACATCGACCGCGCCTTCGAGTTCGTCAAGGCTACTGTCGCCCACGGCGGCACCGTCCTGTTCGTCGGCACCAAGAAGCAGGCCCAGGAAGCAATTGCTGAGCAGGCTACCCGTGTTGGCCAGCCGTACGTCAACCAGCGTTGGTTGGGCGGTATGCTCACCAACTTCCAGACCGTTGCCAAGCGCATCCAGCGCATGAAGGAACTCGAAGAGATCAACTTCGAGGACGTCGCAGGCTCGGGTTACACCAAGAAGGAGCTCCTGCTCCTCAAGCGTGAACTCACCAAGCTGGAAACCAACCTCGGTGGTATCCGCAACCTGACCAAGGCTCCTTCCGTTCTGTGGGTTGTTGACACGAAGAAGGAACACCTGGCTGTTGACGAAGCCAAGAAGCTGAACATCCCGGTTGTTGCCATCCTGGACACCAACTGCGACCCCGACGAAGTTGACTTCCCGATCCCGGGCAACGACGACGCCATCCGCTCCGTAAACCTGCTGACCCGCGTGGTTGCCGACGCTGTTGCCGAGGGCCTCATCGCTCGTAACCAGCGCGCAACCGGTGCTGCAGAGGCACCGGAAGAGCCGCTGGCTGAGTGGGAGCGCGAGCTCCTCGAAGGCAGCAAGGCCGAAGCCCCGGCTGCCGAGGCTGCTGAAGCCCCGGCCGCCGAAGCTCCGGCTGCTGCTGAAGCACCGGCCGGCGAAGCCGAAGCAGACAAGTAAATCCGGACCTTCCCGACGCCGGATATCGGCGCAGGGAACTACTGACAGGATGGCGGCCCACACGGTGGGCTGCCGTCCTGTCAGTCCGTAAACACATAAATTTCTAGACAGAGGGGTTCACATGGCGAACTACACTGCTGCTGACATCAAGGCCCTGCGCGAGCGCACCGGCGCCGGCATGATGGACGTCAAGAAGGCTCTTGACGAGGCCAACGGCGACGCCGAGAAGGCCATCGAGATCATTCGCATCAAGGGTCTCAAGGGCGCTACCAAGCGTGAAGGCCGCTCCACCGCGGAAGGCCTGGTTGCAGCCAAGGTCACGGGCGGCGTCGGCGTAATGATCGAGGTCAACTGCGAGACCGACTTCGTCGCGAAGGCTGACAAATTCATCCAGCTGGCCGACAAGGTCCTGGCCGTCGCTGTCGAGTCCGGTGCTGCCGACCTCGAGACCCTGCTGGCCATCGACGTCGACGGCAAGCCCCTTTCCGAGGTTGTCGTCGAAGAAGGCGCCGTCCTCGGCGAGAAGGTTGTTGTCCGCCGCATCGCCCGCATTGAAGGCGGCACGGTTGACGCTTACCTGCACAAGACCTCCAAGGACCTCCCGGCCCAGGTCGGCGTCCTGTTCGCCGTCGAGGGCGAGGGCGACGCCGCTGCTACCGCAGCCCACGACGTCGCAGTCCACGTTGCAGCCATGGCTCCAAACTACCTGAGCCGCGAAGACGTCCCGGCTGAACTGGTCGAGTCCGAGCGTCGCATCGCCGAAGAGACCGCCAAGGCCGAAGGCAAACCGGAAGCCGCCCTTTCGAAGATCGTGGAAGGCCGCGTGACGGGCTTCTACAAGGGTGAGGTTCTCTTGGACCAGGCATTCGCCAAGGACTCCAAGAAGACCGTTGCACAGGTCCTGGAAGAGGCTGGCGTCAAGGCAACTGCAGTTGCCCGCTTCCGCGTCGGAAACTAGTCAGATTTAAAAAGGGGCGGCCACCGCGGTGGCCGCCCCTTTTGCATGCAACGGCCCGTGCGCCCGGCAGGCACGCGCCGAGCGTATCTACAGTGAGCAGCTTTCTGCCGCGCCCCTCAGCAAGATAATCTAGCCAGAGTCCATCAACGGGAAGGCACCATGGAAACCGAGAACACTGCAATCCAGCCCGGGAAGTCCCGACGCCGCGTGCTGCTGAAGCTGTCCGGCGAGGTCATTGGCGGCGGAAAGCTCGGTGTAGACCCGGAAACCGTCCGCGCTATCGCCAAGCAGATTGCCGCAGCCGTTTCCGAAGTCGAGGTGGCAATCGTGGTCGGCGGCGGCAACTTCTTCCGGGGAGCCGAATTGTCCCAGAGCGGCATGGACCGCTCGCGAGCCGACTATATGGGCATGCTCGGCACGGTGATGAACTGTCTGGCCCTTCAGGACTTCCTGGAGCAAGCGGGCGTTGAGACCCGCGTCCAGAGCGCCATCACCATGGGCCAGGTGGCTGAGGCCTACATTCCGCGCCGCGCCATCCGCCACATGGAGAAGGGCCGCGTTGTTATCTTTGGTGCGGGCGCAGGTCTTCCTTATTTCTCCACTGACACCGTGGCCGCCCAGCGCGCGCTCGAAGTGCACGCCGACGTCGTCCTGATGGCAAAGAGCGGTGTGGACGGCGTCTACACGGCGGATCCCAAGAAGGATCCCTCGGCCGAGAAGCTCGAAAGGCTCAGCTACGACGACGCATTGCGCCGTGACATCCGCGTCATGGACCAGACCGCCATGACCATGTGCAAGGACAACGATTTGTCCATGGTGGTCTTCGGTATGGAAGGCGAAGGGAACGTCACCCGCGCCATCCTCGGCGAAAAACTGGGCACCCTGGTCACTCCCTAGCAAGGGCTAGGATATTTCTAGGACTCTTCCGCCTGCAGGGGCGGAAATTTATTGTGCATCGCGGCCCGTGGACGGGGCGCGACTATTTCTGAGGAGAAACCGTGATCGAAGAAACCTTGCTCGAAGCCGGGGAAAAGATGGACAAGGCGGTTGAGGTGGCCAAGGAGGATTTCGCGACCATCCGTACTGGTCGCGCCAACCCCGGGCTCTACAGCAAGGTGATCGTGGAATATTACGGCACCCCCACACCGCTGCAGCAGCTGGCTTCGTTCGCAATTCCGGACGCCAGGACCATTCTCATCACCCCTTATGACAAGACCGCACTGCGCGATATCGAAAGGGCCTTGAGCGATTCCGAGGTGGGTGCGAACCCATCCAACGACGGCAACGTCATCCGGATCACCATCCCCGAGCTGACCCAGGAACGCCGCAAGGAGTACGTCAAGATCGTCAAAGGCAAGGGCGAAGACGCAAAGGTTACCATCCGCAGCATCCGACGCAAAGCCAAAGACTCCCTGGACAAGCTCGTCAAGGACGGGGAAGCCGGCGAAGACGAAGGTGCCCGTGGCGAAAAGGAACTCGACGCCCTCACCAAGGCACACGTCGACGGTATCGACGAGCTTCTCAAGCGCAAGGAAGCCGAGCTGCTCGAGGTCTGATGAGCGAGGCTGAGCCGGCGCCCGCGCGGGGAATTCCCACACGCGCCAGGCGCCAACGCGGCAACCCGACGCCCAAGGCCGGCCGGAATCTTCCGGCGGCCATCGGCGTCGGGCTTGCCATGCTCGTTGCGGTTCTCGGGGGGCTGCTGTTCCTGCCGTTGGGCTTCGTTCTCTTGACGACGGCCTTCGCGGTGCTCGGGGTGTGGGAGATTTTCCGGGCTCTGGAAGGCCAAGGAACGCGGATGCCGATTGTCCCCGTGCTGGTTGGCACGGTGGCCATGCCGCTGGCAGCCTACTTCGGCGGTCCCGAAAGCCTGCTTTTTGCGATGGTGCTCAGCAGCACGGCCGTCTTGCTGTGGCGCTCGCTTGAAAGCGCAGCCGGGGCGCCCCGCAGCGTCTTTGCGGGAATTTTCACACTTGCCTGGGTCCCCTTTCTGATCAGCTTCGCCATCTTGCCCCTCCATGTGGGCGGGGGAGCGACGACGGCGGGTCCCTGGCCCGGTGGACAAGTTCCGGCAGGCGCCTGGCAGATTGCCGTGATGTTCTTGCTGGTGGTATCCAATGACACTTTTGGTTATCTCGTGGGCGCATTGTTCGGCAAGCACCCGATGGCTCCCAAGATCAGCCCCAAGAAGACATGGGAGGGTTTCGGAGGCTCGGTGGGCGGTGCCGTGGTCATCGGTGTCCTTGCCAGCATTTTCGTCCTGGGTAGGCCGTGGTGGGTTGGCGTGGTTCTTGCCGTCGGAATGGTCGCGGCGGCCACCGCAGGCGACCTCGCTGAATCAATGGTCAAGCGGGAGCTTGGCGTCAAGGACATGAGCAGCATTCTCCCCGGGCATGGCGGGGTCATGGACCGCCTGGACTCGATCGTCTTCGCGGCTCCCACAGCATTTATTCTTTTCGCGCTGTTGAGCGGCGCCTGACAACCACCCAGAAGGAAAACAGTGGCAGTGGACATTCGTCGCCAGATCCCCGCAGCATTTGAGCGTGTGGAGCATAGCAAATACGGCTACAACGCAAAGCAGGTTGACCAGTTCTTCCAGCTCGCCCGGCTGTCGTTCGAAAACAAGGCCGGGACCTCGGAGAGGATCGGCAGCAACGATGTCCGTGCTGTTTCTTTCGATCCCGTCAAGGGCGGCTATGACGCTGCTGCTGTGGACGCCGCGCTGGATCGCCTCGAAGACGCTTTTGCGCGCCGTGAACGTGATGAGTTGATAGCCGCCGAAGGCGAGGAGGCCTGGCTGCTCAAAATCGGCAAACTTTCCGGGGTGTTGCGCGGCCGCTTGCACAGACCGGACGGCGAACGCTTCCGCCGGCCGGAGAAAAAGCGGGCGCGTAGCTACAACATCGCCGAGGTTGATGCCTTGTGCCTTTCCCTTATCGGGTACCTCGAAAATGACAAACCACTGAGTGTCGATAGTGTCCGCCGTGCTTCATTCTCTGCGGCCAAGGGTCACGACGGCTACGAAGAGGCACAAGTTGACGCTTTCCTGGACCGGGTGGTCGAACTCATGGCGGCGATCGACTAAGCGAAGACAGCCGACGCTCGTTCACAAATACGGCCAAAGGAAGGAACCCTCCTGCAGATCAATTCACAGATCTGCAGGAGGGTTCCGTTTTTTGGCTTCATAGCTGAGCGAGCATCCGGGAGTTAATGTTGGAACGGGAGGGATTCTCGCCGCAACTGTCGCTGGGGGCGTCTAGTGGTTGTGGCCGCTTGGCAGGGAATGCCCTCCATGCGGGACGGCATGCTGACCGGCCACCGAAGCGGCGAGTCCCGGCGTCGTCACTGCTGCGACAACGACGGCGGCGGCGAAGGCAGCCGCCAAGAGCGCACCCGTCCGTGGGGGCGCGGCTGCTCCACCGGCGTCGTCTCCGCCAGCGTCGTCGCGGAATCTTCTGGCGAGCCACGCAGAGGATCCCAGGGCCATGAGGACCAGGAACAAGGCTGCCAGATGCCCGCCGTCGAGTACTCCTTGGGCAATGCCTGCCACGAGCACGGCGACGTGCACGAGCACGGCCACGAAGAGGCCTATGGTTGTCGGTTTACGGAACCGGAGCCGCCCCCGTTGGAGACTGGCAATCGAGCTGGCGAGCAGCGCCAGGCCCCAGACCGCAAAGATGCCGCCCGCCCACATGAGCGATCCCCGGCTCGAAATGTAGCTTGATGCGATCGAAAGCTCCACGAGGCCCGCCCCCATTCCCGCGAAACACGAAAACAGGGTGACGGACGCCCCAGCCGTGGCTCCCACGGAGGTCGCTGCTTGAGCTGACACGGACGGCTCCTTCCGGGTTCAGATTCTCCTAGACGTGGGCCCTGGCGGTGTTTGCCGGAACCTTGTCCTGCGAAAGGCCGACGCCGAGCAGCACCACTGCGCTGGCCAGGTGCAGCACGTTGTCTGCGCCGTTAAGGGCAATGATATTCAGGGCCGAGCCGACGAGGAACAGCCCGAGGATACCAACCAGCAGGTAGACGCCGCCCACGGTCGAGTTCACGGCCTTGGACAGGGTGGCGCTGTTCATGCCGGCATACAGCAAAGCTGCGCCGATGGCGAGGTGGATGATGTTGTGCAGGGGATTTACCGCAAAGATGATCAGATTGGCACCCTCGGTAGCGAAGAATCCGATTCCCGAGGTGACGAAGAATCCAATGACACCCACGAGCAGGTAGACCGCTCCAAAGACGGTGGCGATCAGGCGGTTGGGCGAAGTGCGCATGGTCCAAACCTTCCGGTATGGCCGGATTTGCATCCGGCCTGTGTTTGAAACCCCGGACGGGGCTCTCAAACAGATATTCGGACCAGGAGGGGAAGTGGATGGGTGGGAGGGCGCGAATTTTTTTTCGGCAACGGCGTCGGCGTCGGCGTCAGATCGGGACGGACGACGGATGGCGTCAAGCCATTGCCTTCTTGGTACTCCTGTTCAACAGCGGTTGCACCCGGAAGGGAATCAATTCACCCATCGACATGGCGGTGTCGGTCCGTTCCACTCCATCGCACGCAAGGATTTTGCCGTTGACACGGAACAGATCCTCGGCGTCGAGCGCTACCACTCGCAGCAGGAGGTCAGCCGATCCGGTCAGCCCGTAGCCCTCCAGGATTTCCGGGATTTCAGCGAGGTCTGCAACCAACTGCCCGAGCTTTTGCTGTTGCACATGCACGGAGATGAACGCCATGAGCGGGTAGCCGAGGGCGGCCGGGTTGATACGCCGTTCGAAGGAGAGGAACGCATGTTTCTTCTCCAGCTGGGCCATCCGGGCCTGAACCGTATTTCGCGATAGTCCCAGCTTCTGTGCCAAGGCCACCACGGTGCCGCGGGGGTCCTTCGCCATGGCCGAAAGCAGACGAGTGTCAGTGCCATCCAAAGCTTGCATAATGCGCAACGTTAGCACGGTAGGAGGTTGCCAGATAGGGCAGAATGCGCAGAATTTTCGATGGTGGTTGTACCCAATGAGCATTGTGAGTAGGGTCACAATTAATCCAGGCGACGACGCCCGGGTGCTGGCCCACGGCTGGATCACAAGTCCACCCCCGGCCTGCGAGCACGAGCTGAAAGGTGCGATCAACTGTGTTGACGGACGAAGCCGGCCAGGACGCCTACAAGGCTCCGAATCCCGGAATCAGTGCAGGAAACCCTCGTCGGACCGGCGGGAACCTGGTCCAACTGATTTCCCCCGAGGGGGAACGCATCAGCCACCCGGAGTTTGATCTCTGGGTCAGCGATGTCACCGACGAGCAACTGTGCTCGCTGTATGAGGACATGACGGTCATCCGTCGCATCGACGCCGAGGCCACGGCCTTGCAGCGTCAGGGGGAGTTGGCCCTGTGGCCGCCACTGCTGGGCCAGGAAGCATCGCAGATCGGTTCGGGCAGGGCCCTCCGGGATGACGACTTCGTCTTCCCCAGCTATCGGGACAACGGCGTGGCCTATTGCCGCGGTGTCGAGGTCACGGACCTGGTCCGTGCCTGGCGCGGTAACGCTTCCTCCGGCTGGGACCCGTACCGCCACAACATCGCCACCCAGCAAATCATCATCGGCTCGCAGTCATTGCACGCGACCGGCTACGCGATGGGCATCCAGCATGATGGCGCCGACTCCGTTGCGGTTGCGTACTTCGGTGATGGCGCCACGAGCGAGGGCGACGTCAACGAGGCGATGGTCTTCGCCGCAAGCTTCCAAGTGCCCGTGGTGTTCATTTGCCAGAACAACCACTGGGCCATCTCCGAACCCGTCCGGATCCAGTCCCACATCCAGATCGCCGATCGTGCCTCGGGCTTTGGAATCCCCAGCATGCGCGTCGACGGAAACGACGTTCTGGCCGTTTTGGCGGTCACCCGCATTGCACTGGACCGGGCGCGCAAGGGCGGCGGGCCCACCTTCATTGAAGCGGTGACCTATCGGATGGGCCCGCACACGACGGCGGACGATCCCACCCGCTACCGCGACGCCAACGAGCTTGAAGACTGGGCGGCCAAGGATCCGATTGTCCGCCTCAAGACGCTCCTTCGCAGCAAAGGCCTGCTGACGGAAGAGGTCGAGGCCAAGACCCAGGCCAAAGCCGACGAGGTGGCCAGGGAGCTGCGGACAGGTGTCATCAACATGCCGGATCCTGCCCCGCTGGACCTTTTCAACCACGTCTACAGCACGCCCAATTCCTGGATCGAACGCCAGAAGGACCACTACTCCCGATATCTGGAAAACTTCAGCGGATCCACCCAGGAAGGGGCACTCTGATGAGCAAGCTGACATTCGCCCGCGCCATCAACGCCGGCCTGCGCAAGTCCCTCGAAAACGATCCCAAAGTTGTCCTCATGGGTGAAGACATTGGCTCACTCGGTGGCGTTTTCCGCGTGACCGACGGCCTCCAGAAGGACTTCGGGAAACACCGCGTCGTTGACACTCCCTTGGCCGAATCCGCGATCATCGGGACCGCCGTCGGCCTGGCCTACCGTGGTTACCGTCCGGTGTGCGAAATCCAATTCGACGGCTTCATCTACCCGGCGTTCGACCAGATCGTCAGCCAGGTTGCGAAGATGCACTACCGGACCCAGGGCCGCGTCAAGATGCCGATCACCATCCGCGTTCCTTTCGGCGGCGGAATCGGTTCACCGGAGCATCACTCCGAATCGCCGGAGGCCTACTTCACCCACACCTCGGGATTGCGCGTCATCAGCGTCTCCAATCCGCAGGACGCCTACACCATGATCCAGCAAGCCATCGCCTCGGACGATCCCGTGCTGTATTTCGAGCCCAAGCGCCGTTACCACGACAAGGGTGAAGTGGATGAGACCGCGGATCTCTTGACGGCACTTCCCATGGAAAAGGCCAGGGTGGTCACCACCGGAAGCGATGTCACGCTGGTGACTTACGGCCCGCTCGTGAAAACCGCGGGCGACGCCGCCATGGCTGCCGCCGATGAAGGCATCTCCGTGGAGGTTATCGACCTGCGCTCCCTGGCGCCGATCGACTTCCCTGTAGTGGAAGCCTCCGTGCGTAAGACCGGCAGGCTGGTCATCACCCATGAGGCTGCACAGTCAGGCGGTCTTGGAGCGGAAATCGCCGCCAGCATCACCGAACGCTGCTTCAACTACCTTGAATCGGCGCCGGTCCGGATCACCGGATTCGACATTCCGTACCCGTACTCAAAGCTCGAAATGCACCATCTGCCGGATCTGGACAGGATTCTTGACGGCGTGGACCGGGCTCTTGGCCGCGGCAACTCCCTGAGCGGCCTGGAAGGATGAGCGCCACCATGATCAAGGAATTCAGGCTTCCTGACCTCGGCGAAGGACTCACAGAGTCGGAAATTCTGAGCTGGAAGGTTGCGGTGGGGGATACTGTGACCTTGAATCAGGTCATTGCCGAGGTCGAGACGGCCAAGGCCGTGGTGGAGTTGCCCTCACCCTTCGCCGGGACCGTTGCGGCCTTACACGAACAAGCCGGTTCGGTGGTCGAGGTCGGCAAGCCAATCGTTTCCTTTGAAGTCGACGACGCCGGTGCCTCACCTTCCGGTGATTCCGGTTCCGATGCCGGTACTCCCGGGGCGTCCGACTCCGAAGGGGCCTTGGCCAAGCGTGAGCCAAACCTGGTGGGTTACGGAGCCGTCGTCGAAAAGTCCGGACGCCCGGCCCGGCGCCAACGGAACTTTGACGGAGGCGTTACCGAATACGAGCCCGTGAACGAAGCGCTCGCCGAGCAGCCTGTCCAGGCGCCAGTGGCTGTTCCAAGCGAGCCGACGGCCGAACAGGAACGTCCGCGATCCACGCCTCCGGTCCGCAAACTGGCAAGGGACCTCGGAATTGACCTTGAGATGGTCAAGGGGACCGGACCGGGAGGGCTCATCACCCGTTCCGATGTCCAGGAGTTCGCCGCTGTGGACCAGAGGCAAGTCTCTGTGTCTGTGGTCACCCCCGCGCCCGCCCCGGTCTACGCGGGCGTGCCCGGTGAACGCGAGACCCGTACTCCCATCAAGGGAGTCCGCAAGTTCACGGCCGCAGCCATGGTGCAGAGCGCGTTCACGGCGCCGCATGTGACGGAGTTCCTGACTGTCGATGTCACGCCAACCATGGAGCTCCTGGCGAGGCTGAAGACCAGCCGGGAGTTCGCCGGTTACAAGCTGACGCCGTTGACGCTCGCGGCCAAGGCAGTCCTGATTGCCCTGCGCAGGAACCCGAGCCTGAACTCCCGATGGGACGAAGCAGCACAGGAGATCGTGCAGTTCAACTACGTGAACCTGGGCATCGCGGCAGCCACGCCGCGGGGCCTGACGGTTCCGAACATCAAGGATGCGGACAAGATGACGCTGCTGGAGCTTTCCACGGCGCTGTCCGAGCTCACGGACACGGCGCGTTCCGGCAGGACCTCTCCGGCGGATCTGGCGGGCGGGACCATCTCGATCACGAACATCGGTGTCTTCGGGATCGACGCCGGAACCCCCATCCTGAACCCGGGCGAGGCTGCCATCGTGGCACTGGGATCGGTGCGCAAAGCTCCCTGGGTGCACAACGACGAACTCGCGGTGCGCCAAGTGATGTCGCTCAGCCTGGCTTTCGACCACCGGCTGGTGGACGGCGAACAAGGCTCGAAATTCCTGGCCGACCTGGGCGCGATTCTGTCTGACCCGGCAGCAGTCATAACCATGATCTAGTCCCACACCCGACTAACTCGCACTTGTTGTCGTTTTGAGCCCTCAAAACGACAACAACTGCGAGTCAGTCGGGCCTCTAGTCAGCCGTGAGGGCTGCGAGAGCCATACGTTCGAGGATGGGCCTGGCGCTTTTGACCGCCATGCGGCGCCCGTGATGCCGGACCGAGTGGGGGGTCGAGTTGATCAAGCCGAAGGCAGCGTGGGCCCGGACCCGTAGCTCTCCGGGATCGGTGTCTGGATGAAGTTCGCCAAGCACGCCCACCCACAGTTCCACGTAGTTGCGCTGGAGGGTGCGGACTTCGGCTTGGTCGGAGGCGCTCAGGTTGCTGAAGTCGCGGTCCTGGACCCGGATGACATCGGGATTGCTGAGGGCGAAGTCAACATGGAATTCCACGAGTCCGCGCAATGCGGACTGGGCGTCGGAGGCTTCGGACACTACGGTGTGGCCGCCGTCGAGCAGATTGCGGCTGACGCTCAACAGCAGCTCGGCGAGAACGGCCTGTTTCCCGGGGAAGTGCCGGTACACGGCCGGGCCGCTGACTCCTGCTGCGGCACCCAGGTCCTCCAGCGACACCCGGTTGAAGCCATCTGCAGCGAACAGTCCGGCCGCGGCGGCGAGAAGCGCTTTGCGCCGTGTTTCCTTGGCCTGGCTTCTTTGGGTCGGCGCCTGGCTGTCCTGCTTGGGGCTCCCCGGGAAGGTGGCCACAATTCCTCCTCTTTGCAAGCGTCCAATTCCACGTCGGGTACCGAGCCAAGTCCGGTGCCGAGGTGATGGACAACACAGTTAATAGAGACTAACCTAAATTCCAGTTATGCGGTACTAACTGAGATGGCCATGGGCCGGGATGGGACGCAGTCGATGGAGACACTCGTCAGCCAGCTGGATACCAGCAGCGATCAGTTCGCGGCCAACGCGGAGGCGCAGCTGTCCCTGGTGCAAGAGTTGAAGAAGCGGCTTTCCGTGGCGGCTCTGGGTGGTCCGGAGAAGTCGCGGGAGCGGCATGTTGCGCGGGGGAAGTTGTTGCCGCGGGAGCGCATCAATTACTTGTTGGACGAGGGAAGCCCCTTTTTGGAGATTGCGCCGTTGGCGGCCAATGGGATGTACAACGATGATTCGCCCGGCGCCGGGATCATTGCGGGGATCGGTTTGGTGCACGGCCGTCAGGTGATGGTGGTCTCCAATGACGCCACGGTCAAGGGTGGGACGTATTACCCGATGACGGTGAAGAAGCACCTCCGGGCGCAGGAAATCGCCTTGGAGAATAAGCTGCCGTGCGTCTACCTGGTGGATTCCGGGGGTGCGTTCCTGCCGAAGCAGGACGAGGTGTTCCCGGACAAGGAGCACTTTGGCCGGATCTTCTTCAACCAGGCGAAGATGTCCGCGGCGAAGATCCCGCAGATTGCCTCGGTGATGGGCTCCTGCACCGCCGGGGGTGCCTATGTGCCGGCGATGAGTGATGAGACGGTGATTGTCCGGAACCAGGGGACTATTTTCCTGGGTGGTCCCCCGTTGGTGAAGGCCGCGATCGGTGAGATCGTCACGGCGGAGGAGCTTGGCGGTGGCGATGTCCACTCAAGGATTTCGGGTGTGACGGACCATCTGGCCGAGAACGACGAGCATGCCCTGCAGATCGTCCGCGACATCGTCTCCACCCTGCCCAAGCCGGCGGCCCCCGTCTGGGAGGTGGACACCGCCGTCGAGCCCGTGGTGGACCCGGGCGAAATCTATGGTGCCGTTCCCACGGACGTCAATGCCCAGTACGACGTCCGTGAAGTCATCGCCCGGCTCGTGGACGGCTCGAGGTTCCATGAGTTCAAGAAAAACTACGGCACCACCTTGGTGACGGGGTTCGCGAAGCTGCACGGCCACCCGGTGGGCATCGTGGCCAACAACGGGGTGCTGTTCAGCGAGTCCGCGCTCAAGGGCGCGCACTTCATCGAGCTGTGCGACCAGCGCGGCATCCCGTTGGTCTTCCTGCAGAACCTTTCCGGTTTCATGGTGGGCAAGGACTACGAACACGGTGGCATCGCCAAGAACGGCGCCAAGATGGTCACCGCTGTGGCTACTGCCCGGGTGCCGAAGCTGACCGTGGTGATCGGCGGTTCCTTCGGCGCCGGAAACTACTCGATGTGCGGGCGGGCCTATTCGCCGCGCTTCTTGTGGATGTGGCCGGCCAGCCGGATTTCGGTGATGGGCGGGAACCAGGCCTCCAGTGTGCTGGCCACCGTCAAACGGGACCAATACGAGGCCCGCGGCGAGGAATGGTCCGCCGAGGCCGAGGAAGCCTTCAAGGCCCCCATCAAACAGCAATACGAGGACCAGGGCAGCCCCTACTACTCCACCGCCCGGCTGTGGGACGACGGGATCATCGACCCGGCCGACACCCGGCGTGTCCTGGGCATGGCCCTCGATACTGTGTCCCGCCAACCCCTGCCGGAAACCTCCTTCGGCCTCTTCCGGATGTGACCCCATGACAATCACCTCTTTCAATACCGTGCTCGTCGCCAACCGCGGCGAGATCGCCTGCCGCGTCATCCGCACGCTCAAGGCCATGGGGATCCGCTCCGTAGCGGTGTATTCAGACGCCGACGCCGGAGCGCGCCACGTGCGCGAAGCAGACACTGCCGTCCGGATCGGCACAGCCGCGGCGGCGGACAGCTACCTGCGGATAGACGCCATCATCGAGGCATGCCTGCAAAGCGGCGCCCAAGCCGTCCACCCGGGCTACGGATTCCTCGCCGAGAACGTGGAGTTCGCCAAGGCGCTGGACGCAGCCGGTATCGCGTTCATCGGCCCCGGCATTGATGCCATCGAGATCATGGGCGACAAGATCCGTTCCAAGAACCACGTCATGTCCTATGGCGTTCCGTGCGTTCCGGGCATCGCCGAACCGGGCTTGAGCGACGAGGCACTGATCGAGGCAGCGCCCGGCGTCGGCTTCCCCCTCCTGATCAAGCCCTCGGCCGGTGGCGGCGGCAAAGGGATGCATATCGTGGAGCGGCTCGAGGATATGGCGGCCACCCTATTGACGGCCCGGCGCGTCGCCGCGAGTGCGTTCGGTGATGACACCCTGTTCCTGGAAAGGCTCATCCAATCGCCCCGGCATATCGAGGTCCAGGTCCTCGCCGACAACCACGGCAACGTCATCCACCTCGGCGAGCGCGAATGCTCCCTGCAGCGCCGCCACCAGAAAGTCATCGAGGAAGCACCGTCGCCCTTGCTGGAGTCACTGGCGCACGGTGCCGAGGTCCGGGCCCGGATCGGCGAGGCCGCTTGCCAGGCTGCCCGAAGTGTCAAGTACAGCGGTGCGGGCACAGTCGAGTTCCTTGTTTCGGACCAGGACCCGGAGCACTTCTTCTTCATGGAGATGAACACCCGACTCCAAGTGGAGCACCCCGTCACCGAAATGGTGACGGGCGTCGATCTTGTCGAATGGCAGGTGCGCATCGCCGCAGGTGAGGTCCTCACGGTGGCGCAGGCCGACGTCGTGCTTGACGGGCACGCGGTGGAGGCGCGCGTCTACGCTGAGGTGCCCGAACGCGGCTTCCTGCCATCCATCGGCGAAATCGTGACGCTCCGGGAACGGGCAAGCAACGATCCGCACCTGCGCGTCGACTCCGCCATGCTTTCGGGTCTGTCCGTCACCGGCGACTACGATCCCATGCTCGCAAAGGTCATTGCCTGGGGCCCGGACCGCAAAGCCGCGTTGGACACCCTTGACCACGCGCTGGGGGACTACACGCTGCTGGGCGTGCACACGAACGTTGAATACCTGCGGCTCCTGATCAACGACGACGACGTCCGCGCCGGGCGCCTCGACACCGGCTTGATCGAGCGCAAGCTCGAGGCCCTGGACTTCCGCAACGTGACCGACGCCGAGCTGATCGCCGCGGCCCTTCTTAGCCGGGCCACGACGGTAGCTGCCGGAACGACAGCACCGTGGAACACCCCCGATGGCTGGCGCTTGGGCGCCCCCGCGCCGTGGAAGACCACCATCGCACGTCCCGACGGCGGCCTGGCGGTTGTGGGGCTGACCGCTAACGGGCCGGGCTTCACCGCGCGCGTGGATAACGGCGTCGAGCACTCAACCGCCATGCGGCAGGGGTCTGGGGGAGAGGCGGTGCTGGTGCTCGACGGCGTCGAGCACCGTTTTGCGCACGGCTCGCCATCTACGGTGGGTGGAACACGCGAGCTCTGGCTCGGCAGCGACGGCTGGTCCTGCCGCCTGGAAATCCTGGACCGCGAGGCCAGGCTCCAACGCATCCTCGCGGGCATCCAGCGGGAAGAAGGCGCAGCGGACCCGGAAGTCCGGTCTCCCATGCCGGGAACCGTCGTCTCCGTTTCCGTGCATAACGGGGATCATGTCGACGCAGGCCAGGTCCTCCTCTCGGTGGAAGCGATGAAGATGGAACACCAACTGGTGGCCTCCGTCTCCGGCATGGTGCACCTCAGCAGCAAAACCGGGGACCTCGTCAAGGCAGACCAAGTCCTCGCCACCATCCACGTGGCTCCGGAATCCACCACGGACGCAACCCCGGAAGCGCCGGGGGAACCGGCCCCTGAAGTTACAGCAGATAACCAGAAAGACGAGGAAGCCTAGCCATGCCAAGTTTTGAACTCAATGAGGAATACCAGGACCTGAGCGATTCCGTCCGGGAATTCGCCGACGAGGTAGTTGCCCCTGTGTCCACCAAGCACGACGAGGAACACAGCTTCCCCTACGAAGTGGTCAAGCAGATGGGGGAGATGGGCCTTTTCGGCTTGCCATTCCCTGAAGAGTTCGGCGGCATGGGCGGGGACTACTTCGCGCTCGCCCTCGCACTGGAGCAGCTGGGCAGGGTGGACCAATCGGTGGCCATCACCCTGGAAGCGGGCGTCTCGCTCGGCGCCATGCCGGTGTATCGCTTCGGCACCCAGGAGCAGAAGGAACACTGGCTGCCGCAGCTGACCTCGGCCGAGGCGCTCGCAGGCTTCGGGCTGACCGAACCGGAAGCGGGTTCGGACGCAGGCGGCACCAAGACCAACGCCCACCTTGAGGGCGTCGGAGACGCAAAAAACTGGGTCATCAACGGCAACAAGGAGTTCATCACCAACTCCGGAACCGACATTACCCGGCTCGTCACCGTCACCGCCGTGACCGGGCAGCACGAACGCAAAGACGGGAGCACCAAGAAAGAAATCTCCACCATCCTGGTCCCTACCGACACGCCCGGTTTCACTGCAGAGAAGGCCTATAACAAGGTGGGCTGGAACGCCTCCGATACCCACCCTCTGACGTTGAACAACGTCCGCGTGCCCGAAGAGAACCTGCTCGGTGTCCGTGGACGGGGGTACGCCAATTTTCTGTCCATCTTGGACGAAGGCCGCATCGCCATCGCCGCGCTCGCCACCGGTGCAGCCCAGGGTTGCGTCGATTTGTCCGTGAAATATGCCAAGGAACGCATGGCCTTCGGGAAGAACATCGGCAAATACCAGGCCATCCAGTTCAAGATCGCCCGCATGCAGGCTCGGGCCCACACCGCACGGCTGGCCTACTACGACGCGGCCGCGAGGATGCTTGCCGGCCGGCCGTTCAAGACCGAAGCGGCCATCGCTAAGATGGTCGCAGGCGAGGCAGCCATGGACAACGCACGGGACGCTACCCAGGTGTTTGGTGGCTATGGCTTCATCAACGAATTCACGGTGGCACGCCATTACCGCGACTCCAAGATCCTGGAAGTCGGGGAAGGCACCACCGAGGTCCAGTTGATGCTCATCGCCCGCGAGCTGGGCCTTTAACCGTCAGGGAAGGTAAACGATGATAGACAAAGTTGTTGCCAGCGCCGCGGAAGCGGTGAAGGACATCCACGACGGCGCATCGCTCGCCGTGGGCGGTTTTGGCTTGTGCGGTATCCCGGTGGCGCTCATCGACGCGCTGCACGATCAAGGCACCACGGACCTTGAAACGGTCAGCAACAACTGCGGCGTGGACGACTGGGGCCTGGGCATCCTGCTCCGGGACGGACGCATCCGCCGGACCATTAGCTCCTACGTCGGTGAAAACAAGGAGTTCGCGCGGCAATACCTTGCCGGCGAGCTCGAGGTGGTGCTCACTCCGCAAGGCACTCTGGCCGAGAAACTGCGCGCCGGCGGCGCCGGTATCCCCGCGTTCTTCACGGCTGCCGGGGTCGGGACACAAGTTTCGGAAGGCGGACTTCCACAGAAGTACGACGCCGACGGCAACGTGGCGATCGCGTCCTCACCTAAAGAAGTGCGCACCTTCAATGGGGCTGACTATGTCCTCGAGGAATCCCTGACACCCGACTTCGGGCTGGTCCACGCCTGGAAGGGCGACCGGCACGGCAACCTCGTGTTCCATGCGACGGCCATGAACTTCAATCCGTTGTGTGCCATGGCGGCCCGGATCACCATCGCCGAGGTGGAAGAGCTCGTGGAACCCGGCGAACTGGATCCACAACACATCCACACTCCGGGCATCTTCGTTCAACGGGTTGTGCTTTCGCCGGACACCGAGAAGCGCATCGAGAAGCGGACCGTCGCTTTGACCGAGCAGGCAGGAGCTTAGCCATGGATTCCACCAGCACGCAGGACGTACCTCCGCGCCCCGAGGCGGTCCGGCACGAATACCGCCGGGCCGACGTCGAACACCACGAGGGCAAAGGCTGGACGCGCAACGAACTTGCCGCCCGGGTGGCCCGCGAACTCAGCAACGGACAATACGTCAACCTCGGGATCGGCATGCCCACCCTCATTCCCAACTACATCCCTGACGGGGTCGAGGTGATCCTGCATTCCGAGAACGGCATCCTCGGGGTGGGCCCGTACCCGGCGGAGGATGCTGTGGACCCTGATCTGATCAACGCCGGCAAGGAAACGGTCACCGTCAACGCGGGCGCCGCGTTCTTCGACTCCGCAACCTCATTCGGCATGATCCGTGGCGGCCACGTGGACGTCGCAGTGCTGGGCGCCATGGAGGTTGCGGCCAACGGGGACCTTGCCAATTGGATGGTTCCGGGGAAGATGGTCAAGGGCATGGGCGGTGCCATGGACCTTGTCTTCGGTGCCAAGCGAGTGATTGTGATGATGGAGCACGTGGACCGCAACGGGAAGCCCAAGATCGTCAAGGAATGCTCCTTGCCCCTGACGGGAAAGGGCTGCGTGGACAGGATCATCACCGACCTCGCTGTGATCGACGTCGTCTCCGAAGGCGGGGAATCGCGGCTTGTGCTGCGCGAGTTGGCACCGAATGTCTCCGCGGAAGACGTTGCGGCGGCGACCGGCGTCGAGCTTTTCGAAGAGGACCAGGAGCTGACCGTATGACCGGCGCCCCTGAGCCCCGTGTCCCTGAGCGCCGTGTTATTGAACAGAGGGGCCTCTACTTCGAGGAACTCGAAGAAGACGTGGTCTATGCCCACCGGCCCGGGCGGACCGTGACGGAAACGGACAACGTCCTGTTCACCACGCTGACCATGAACACCCAGGCCCTGCACCTGGACGCGGCGTGGAGTGCCACCCAGCCGTTTGGGCAGCGGCTCATGAACTCGATGTTCACGTTGTCCACGATGGTGGGACAGTCCGTCACGCAGTTGACGCAGGGCACCATCATTGCCCAGCTGGGCTTGACGGACGTTTCGTTCCCGCACCCGCTTTACCACGGTGACACCCTCTACACGGAGACTGTCGTCACCGGGAAGCGGGCGTCGTCGTCGCGTCCCGGGCAGGGGGTCGTGACCATGCAGCACACAGGCCGCAACCAAGGCGGTACGGTGGTGGCGCTGGCGACGAGGGCATGTCTCATGTGGACCCGGACCGCGCATCTGGAGGCGCAACAGGGGACAATCAATATATGACCTTCACGATGGGCCCCGCTTTGCTGTTCTGCCCCGCCGACCGCCCGGAACGGTTTCAAAAGGCCGCCGAGCGTTCCGACGCCGTCATCATCGACTTGGAGGACGCCGTTGCGCCCGGGGATAAGAAAAGGGCCCGGGGGGCGATCCTGGCCCAGCTTGGCTCCGGTGGCGAGACGGCCGAGCTTGATCCGAGCCGCACGATTGTCCGCGTCAACCCGGCGGGCACCCCGGACTTCGAGAAGGACATGCACTGCCTCGCGCACACCCCTTACCGGACCGTCATGCTGGCCAAGGCCGAGACCGGCGAACAGCTGAAAGCACTCGAGGGGTACCACGTCATCGCCTTGTGCGAGACGGCCAAAGGGATCATCAATGCGAGCGAAATCGCCCAGGCTCCCAACGTCGTCGGGCTCATGTGGGGTGCGGAGGACCTTATTGCTTCCATGGGTGGCACCTCCAGCCGCAAGGCCGACGGCGGCTACCGTGCCGTTGCGACGCACTCCCGCTCTACCGTGCTGCTGGCCGCCAAAGCCGCGGGCAAGGAAGCCATCGACTCGGTCTACGTCGATATTCCCGACCTTGCCGGACTGGGCGTGGAATCCGCGGACGCCGTGGCCAGCGGATTCGGTGCCAAGGCCTGCATCCACCCGAACCAGGTTGCCGTTGTCCGCGAAGCCTACGCTCCATCTCCCGGGGCTGTCGCCGAGGCGCGCGAGTTGCTTGACGCTGCGGCTTCGGCCGGGACCGGGGTGTTCCAGTACAAGGGCAAAATGGTGGACGGACCCATCCTCAAACACGCCGAGTCCACGCTGCGCAGGGCCCGGATTTCCTGAAGGGCTGTCTGCCGGAAACTAGTGGTCGTGCCGCCGTGACTTCGGCAGCGACAACGGGGCGATGACCTCGTAGAGCTCCATCCGGATCCAGCGCTGACCCGTTTCGCGGAACTCGGCCCTCGTCGCGAAGCGATACAGGAAGCTGCGCGCGCGCACCCAGCGCGGACGCGCGCCGTCGAACGGGTCTCGCCGCAACAGGCGCAAGGTGGGCGGATCGGCGTCGAGCAGTTTGCCCAGGAACGCGTAAAACCACTCCTCGTGCACCGTGCGCAAAGGCAGGAACCACATCAGCCAGTCGAGGCGCAGGTGGTACGGCGCCCATTGGCGGGGCAGCCGGCGGACGTCGCCGGGCTTGCCCTTGAAGCCATATTCGCGCCAATCGGCCTCGTCGACGGGAACGTCGGCCTGGGTGCCTTCCACCACGATTTCCACCCGGTGCCGCGTCACCGTCCCGAACGCCCCGTACGTGTTCACCAGTTGCCATCGGTTGAAGCTGGCGTTCATGAGCTGCGTCCGCGAGAGAAGATTGCGGATGGGCCAATAGCTGAGTACCAAGAGGAGCACTGTTACCGCAAGGACGACGGCGAGCCACCAGACCGGGGTTTGCGGAACCGCGGTGGCAGCCGGGTTGCGCTGAAGCGGGATGAACGGCAGCACGGCGTGGGCCACGGGGTCGCTCACGGCAGCGAAAGCAAGGATGATCGCTGACCAGTTGAGCCAGGCGAAGTTCCCGCTCCCCACAAGCCAGAGCTGCGTGAAGACGACAATCCCCGCGGCAATGCTGGCGAGCGGCTGCGGGGCGAAGAGGAAGAACGGCACCACGAGCTGGGCGAAGTGGTTGCCGAGAACTTCCAAGCGATGAAGAGGTTTGGGCAGGAGATGCGCCAGGCGGCTCAACGGCCCGGGCATGGGCTGCGTTTCGTGGTGGTAGTACAGGGCGGTTAAATCACGCCATTCGCTGCCGCCGTGGATCTTGATCATTCCCGCGCCGAACTCCAGCCTGAACAGTAGCCACACCAGTAGCACGAGGATGGTCTTGGGTGGGGGAGTCTGTTCCGAACCGAGGAAGGCAACCGTGAAACCCATCTCCAGCAGCAGCATCTCCCAGCCGAAACCGTAGAAGGTCTGGCCGACGTTGACGATCGACATGTAGAGCAGCCACAAAGCCAGGAACGCGGTCAGGGGAAGCCACGGCGGCCCAAGCTGCGGCAGCCCGGCCACGAGCGCCAAGGACACGGCAAGTCCGGCGGCGCACACTGCGCGGAGCAAAGCGTCCGAGTATTTCCAGCGGAACAGGCTGGGCCGGCGCAAGATCCTTTGACCGTCCACGTACCTCGGCACCGGCAGCAGCCCATGCTCGCCGAGGAGCGCCGGAAACTGGTTGAGACTGGACAGGAATGCGATGAAATACAGCGCAGCCGTGCCACGCTGGAGCACCTGCCGGGCGAACTCATAATCCGGCGCCTCGAACCACGAGACCCAGTCCACAAACCAACGCTACGCCTAGCGTGCGGGATACTTAAGCAATGCAGCCGCGCAAGATCATTCTCCTCGGGTCCACTGGTTCCATTGGCACACAGGCGATTGACGTCGTCGACGCCGCTCCCCACCTGTTCGAGGTAGTGGCGCTGAGCGCGGGAGGCGGCAACCTGGAACTCATCGCACGGCAGGCCGTCCATACCAGGGCCCAGGCTGTCGGAATCGCGTACGGTGAAGCCCACGAACTCCAGAAACTCATTGCCGCCGCCGCCTCAGCCGCCGGACTCAGGAACTACGATCCGGCGATTATCAGCGGGCCGGATGCGTCTACCAAGATCGCTGCGATTGAAGCCGACGTCGTGCTCAATGGCATCACAGGATCCATTGGGCTGGCGCCGACCCTCGCAGCCCTCAAGTCCGGCGCTATCCTCGCCCTCGCGAACAAGGAATCCCTGATCGTGGGCGGCGCGCTGGTGAAGGCCGCGGCGGCTGTTGACCAGATCGTGCCCGTCGATTCCGAGCACTCGGCCATTGCCCAATGCCTCCGCGCCGGAACCGACAACGAGGTTGAAAAACTCATTCTGACGGCTTCCGGCGGCCCGTTCCGCGGCCGCAGCCGCGAGCAACTTCGCGACGTCACCCCGGATGAGGCGCTGGCCCACCCCACCTGGGATATGGGCCTCATGGTCACTACCAACTCGGCCAGCCTGGTCAACAAGGGCCTGGAAGTCATCGAAGCGCACCTGCTCTTCGACGTGCCCTTGGACAGGATCGACGTCGTGGTGCATCCGCAATCCGTCGTGCATTCGATGGTGGAGTTCGTCGATGGCTCCATCATCGCCCAAGCATCTCCGCCCGACATGCGGCTGCCCATTGCCCTCGGATTGGGATGGCCGGACCGCGTGCCTGGCGCCGCCAAGGCCTGCGACTGGACCCAAGCCACCAGTTGGACGTTCGAGCCTCTCGACTCGCTCGCCTTCCCTGCAGTGGAACTGGCCAAGTACGCCGCGAAACAAGGAAGTACCTATCCGGCGGTCTTCAACGCTGCCAACGAGGAAGCGGTGGAGGCCTTCCACGCAGGCAGAATCCGGTTCACGGACATCGTGGACACCGTCGAGTCCGTCCTCAGCGAACATTCAGGATCCTTGGAGCTGACAGTGGACTCGGTATTGGATGCTGAGAGGTGGGCACGCACACGCACCCACGATCGTTTAGCCAACAGCACCCTCTAGGAAGCAGTACTTAAGGCATGAATCCCGTTATTCTGTTCATTCTCGGAGTCGTCTTCGTCGCGATCGGCGTGGCCGTCTCCATCGCGCTGCACGAGGTGGGACACCTTTTGCCCGCCAAGCTGTTCAAAGTGCGCGTGACGAAGTACATGATCGGTTTCGGCCCCACCCTCTGGTCCACCCGGAAAGGCGAGACCGAATACGGATTCAAGGCCATCCCGCTGGGCGGCTATGTTGCCATGATCGGCATGTACCCGCCCAACAAGGAAGATGGCAGTGTCCGGCCTTCCAGCACCGGGATGTTCCAGACCCTTGCCACCGAGGCCCGGTCCGCGGCACATGAGGACGTGGGCCCTGGCGACGAAAACAGGGTCTTCTACAGGCTCCCGGTCTGGAAGAAGATCATCATCATGCTCGGCGGCCCGGCCATGAACTTGCTCATCGGCCTCGTTCTGACCGCGGTGCTGCTCATGGGCTTCGGCGTGTCCACCCCCACCACCACCATTGCTGATGTGTCCAAGTGCCAGGTCAACGCCGGAGAAACCGTTGACCCCAACTCGCCGAACTGCCAGCTGACCCCGGCGGCAGCCGCCAAGCTCCAGCCCAATGACGTCGTCACCAGCTTCGATGGCAAGCAGGTGACGAGCTGGGCCGACATGAGCAGCTGGATCCGGGCTTCCGCCGGTAAGGCGGTCCAAATTACGGTGGAGCGTAACGGCAAGAGCATTACCACCGAAGTAACCCCGGTCCTTTCCGCTCGTCCCGTCATTGGTGACAACGGCCAGCAGGCCAAGGGCGCGGACGGCAAACCGCTTTATGAGGAAGTCGGATTCCTCGGCATCGGCGCCCAGACCGCCATGGTGCCCCAACCGGCGTCGAGCGTTCTTCCGATGGCAGGCGACAACATCAAGCAAATCGCCGGAGTCATCCTCAACCTGCCCGCAAGGGTAGTCGGCGTGGCGCAAGCGGCCTTCGGCTCCGGGCCGCGCGATCCCAACGGCCCCATCAGCGTGGTGGGCGTCGGCCGGGTGGCCGGTGAAGTTGCGGCCATGGAACAGGTTCCACTGCAATCGCGAGTCGCCGCCCTCGTCGGGCTTCTTGCGGGCTTGAACTTCGCCCTCGCCATCTTCAACCTGATTCCACTGTTGCCGCTCGACGGCGGACACGTCGCGGGCGCGCTTTACGAGGGAGCCCGGCGTCGCATCGCCAAGCTCTTCCACAAGCCGGACCCGGGAGCCTTTGACATCGCCAAGCTCCTGCCACTCACGTACGTCGTCGCCACCCTGCTCATGGCCATGAGCGCCCTGCTGATCTACGCGGACATCGTCAAGCCCGTCAACCTCTTCGGCTGATCGGTCTGATCCTGCAGGTGCGCTGGACGCTCCCGATTGGGCCGGCCCCCGAATTGGGGGGATAGGCTATCCATATGACTGTTTTCGCTGTTGAGTACGTGTACGACGTCGAGTCCGCCGCGGTGCGCGACGCGAACCGCCCTGCTCACCGTGCTTGGCTCGCCGGCCTTGCCGAGCAGGGGACTTTGCTGGCAAGCGGCCCTTATACCGACGGTGCAGGGGCGCTGCTGCTGCTTAAGGCCGCCGATGAGTCCGAGCTCAACGCCACGCTGAAGGAGGACCCGTTCGCCACAGCGCGAGGGATTGCAGGCATCCGGACGTCGGAGTGGAACCCTATTATCGGAGTGCTTTCCGCCCACGCTTCCTAGCAGCATCGCCGGCCGGGGCACGGACCCCAGCCATATGATCTACCCATTTCAATCCAAGGAGTCCACGTGACCTCGGTCAGCCTGGGAATGCCGTCAGCCCCGCCCCCCGTTCTGGCGCCCCGCCGCAAGACCCGCCAGATCAAGGTGGGTTCGGTAGGCGTCGGATCCGATTCGCCCATCAGCGTGCAATCGATGACCACCACCCCCACCACGGACATCAACGCCACCCTGCAGCAGATTGCGGAACTGACGGCGTCCGGCTGTGACATCGTCCGTGTTGCGTGCCCTTCCGCGGATGATGCCGAGGCACTGCCGATCATCGCCCGGAAGTCCCAGATCCCCGTGATCGCCGACATTCACTTCCAGCCCAAGTACGTCTTCGCCGCGATCGAGGCAGGCTGCGCCGCGGTGCGTGTTAACCCGGGCAACATCCGCAAGTTCGACGATCAAGTGAAGGAAATCGCCAAGGCCGCCAAGGACCACGGCACCTCCATCAGGATCGGCATCAACGCTGGATCCCTTGAGCCCGGCATTTTGAAGAAGTACGGCAAGGCCACGCCGGAAGCCCTCGTAGAGTCCGCTGTCTGGGAGGCCTCCCTGTTCGAAGAACACGGCTTCCATGACTTCAAGATCTCCGTCAAGCACAACGACCCCGTCATCATGGTGGCGGCCTACGAGATGCTTGCCGAAAAGGGCGACTGGCCCCTGCATCTTGGCGTTACTGAGGCCGGACCCGCATTCCAGGGCACCATCAAGTCCGCCACGGCCTTCGGTGCACTGCTCTCCCGGGGCATTGGAGACACCATCCGCGTGTCCCTCTCCGCGCCGCCCGTTGAGGAAATCAAGGTCGGAAACCAGATCCTGCAGTCCCTCAACCTACGCCCGCGCAAGCTGGAAATCGTCTCCTGCCCTTCGTGCGGCCGCGCCCAGGTAGACGTCTATACGCTCGCCGAGCAGGTGACAGCCGGGCTTGAAGGCATGGAGATTCCGCTGCGCGTCGCCGTCATGGGTTGCGTCGTGAACGGCCCGGGTGAGGCACGTGAAGCCGATCTCGGCGTGGCCTCCGGAAACGGCAAGGGACAGATCTTCGTGAAGGGCGAAGTCATCAAGACTGTTCCTGAGAGCCAGATTGTTGAGACACTGATTGAAGAGGCCATGCGTATCGCTGAAGAGATGGGGGAGGCCGATGGCGAAGATGCTGTCAAGGGTAGCCCCGTGGTTAGCGTCTCGTAACGAGACTGGCGCCGGACTGGACGGTGTCACCGTCCGTGTGCTCGGCGCTGCCGATACCACGGAGCTACGCGCGCTCGCGATGGAAGACCCGGTAGCGAACGTCTTTATCTTGGCGCACCTTGACTCGTCCGGGAGCGCAGCGCCCACTTCCGGTGGTGCGAGCATCTTTGGAGTCTTCGACGGCGACAGCTTGGTGGGTGCCTGCTGGGCTGGTGCCAATCTGGTTCCGGTGCAGCTGGACCCGGAACTGGCTCCCCGGGTGGCGGCCGTTGCACACCGGGCAGGCCGCCGCTACGCCTCGATCTTCGGGCCCGCGGAGGCCGTGCTGGCACTCCATTCGCGGTTGGAGCAACTGGGTCATTTCGCCCACGAGGTACGTGCCGACCAGCCCCTTCTGGCCATGTCGGGTCCACCTGCTGTCGAGGCTAATCCGCAACTCGGCTTCGGAGACATCGCGGACTTCGACCGCATCCTGCCCGCATGTGCAGCCATGTTCGAGGAAGAAGTGGGTTATTCGCCCTTTCTCGGAAGCGAAGACTTCTACAGCCGCCGGGTTGCCGGGCTCATCCGGCAGGGCCACTCCTTGGTGCACATCGAGGCTGGCGGCACCGTGAAGTTCAAAGCCGAACTCGGGGCGGTCACGGCGCAGGCCACCCAGGTCCAAGGGGTCTGGATGAATCCCGAGTTCCGCGGTCAAGGACTCAGCGCCGGGTATATGGCGGGAGTAGTGGTGTTGGCTCAGCGGTTCGCCCCGGTCACGAGCCTGTACGTCAATGAGTACAACACCAGGGCTCGCGCCACTTATGAGCGCGTCGGATTCCGGCGCCTCGGAACGTTCGCGACCGTCCTGTACTGACCCGCCCAACTAGCTCGCATTTGTTGTCGTTTTGACGGCTCAAAACGACAACAAATGCGAGCTAGTTGGGGAAGGTGAGTTCACCCGTGAGGTAATGCTGGACGTTTGGGGCGACGAGCCGGACCACCTCGTCCGGGGACGCCGAGGCCAAAGGTTCCAGCCGGACCACGTAGCGCATGAGCATGAGCCCTACTATCTGGCTGGCGATCAGGTTGCCGCGCATCCTCGCTTCCGCGGGGGTTCCGGGGAGACCCGCTGTGATTCTGGACAGTATGGTCCTGGAAACCATTTCCCGCAGCAGAGCGGTCTTGGCCTTTGAGCCGATTGTTCCCCTGACGAACGCCACGAGCCCGTGCTGGGCCGGGCTTTCCCACAAGCGCAACACGGCACGGACGATTGCTTCCGAGCGTTGCGCGGGAGCCAAGGACTCGACGCCGGCAAGCACTTGCTCGGGATCGGCCGGAAGCTCGATGCAGTGGGCGAAGAGCTCGTCCTTGTTCTTGAAGAAGTGGTGGACCATGGCCGGGTCCACCTCCGCTTCGCGGGCCACTTGCCGCAGGCTGGTTCCGTCGAAACCATGCTCAGCGAAGAGCCGGCGGGCTGTCGCCAGGATGAGTTCGCGGGAATCGCCTCCGCCGCTTCGGCGTCCCCGCCGGAGGGGAGGCAAGGGGCCGCTCATGAGGTCCGCCGTCGGAGGGTGAACGAGGCCAGGACCAAAACTCCCACCACAATTGCCGCCATGATGCCCGCGTCCTGCCACATGGCCTGCGTCGCTTCCGCGTTTCCAGCGATCTGCTGGAGGGCATCAACCGAATATGTCAGCGGCAGCACGTTGGAGATGCTCTCCAGGAAGCCGTTCATGTGTTCCCGGGAGACGAAGAGTCCGCACAACAGGATTTGCGGCACCACCACCACGGGCATGAACTGGACCGCTTGGAATTCGGTCTGTGCGAAGGCCGAGCAAAACAGACCCAGCGCCACTCCGAGGACTGCATTGATGACGGCGATCATCACCACGTACCCTGGATCGCCCTTGATATCCAAATGGAAGATCCAGTAGGCCACTGCGGTCGCTACAAGGGATTGCAGGGCAGCCATGAGGGAGAAAGCGAGTCCATAGCCGAACAGCAGATCGGCCTTGTGGATGGGCGTTGTCAGGAGCCGCTCCAACGTTCCGGATGTTCTTTCCCGCAACATCGTGATGGACGTGACCAGGAACATCACAACGAACGGGAAGATGGCCAGCATCTGGAGTCCCACGCGATCGAAGGTACGGGGGAGTCCAGGAGGCAAGGTCTCGTTTTCGTAAAGGAAGTACACGGCGGTGAGCAGCAGCGCGGGAACAACCAGGATCAAGGCGACGCTGCGGTGGTCGTGCCGCAGTTGATCCAGCACCCTTCTGGTTGTGGCAAGCATCATCCTTGGGTTCATGACGCCACCTGGCTTTCACTTACGCCCCGGTGGGTCGGAGCATCGTCCGTTTCTTGAATGATGTGCAGGAACGCCCGTTCCAGATCGTGGCTCTTTCCACGCTCGCTGAGTTCCTCCGGGCTGAGCTGCGCTAGCAGCAATCCGCCGCGGAGCAGGAGCAGGGAAGAGCAGTGTGAGGCTTCTTCCATGACGTGGCTGGATACCAGCAGTGTGGTGCCTGATTCCGCCAAGGCGGCAAACCGTTCCCACAGCTCGGCACGCAACACCGGGTCCAAGCCCACTGTCGGTTCGTCGAGGATCAGCAGTGACGGATGCGCGACGAGTGCACAGGCCAAGGAAACTCTGCTGAATTCTCCTCCGGACAGATCGGCTGTCTTCCGCCTTACCAGTGCTTCGAGCCCGACGGCGGCAATCGCCTCAGCGGTATCCGCCGCCGTCGCGCCGTGCATGGCTCCGAAATATCTGACGTTCGCCTCGACGCTGAGGTCCGCGTAGACGCTTGGCGCCTGGGTGACGTATCCGACGTCGTGCCGCAATGACGGGGTGCCGGCTGGGCGGCCCAACACCTCGATGGTGCCGGCAGTGAGGCGTTGGACACCGACGATGCTGCGCATGAGGGTTGTCTTGCCGCTTCCGGAAGGTCCGAGCAGTCCCGTGATGCGGCCCGGCTCGATGGCGAAGTCCAAGCCGCGCAGGATCTTCTTGCGGCCGCGCGAGACATGCAGGCCCACTGCCTTGACTGCCGTGGTCATACTTAGGGCGGTGCTCACTGCTGCGCTGTGGGACATCGTGGCCTCCGAAGTTACTTATTCATCAGGTGATGAATAAAAGCTAGACCTGTCACCGGCCGGGGTCAACGAAACTGCTGTGGGCAAGTCCTTGAAAAGTGTGCTAGCCATAGGTTCGGAGCGGCCGTTGCCTTGGAAGGCAAGGGTGGCGTGGCTCATCTGCATTGTGGGCCAGCGGTGGGTATGTGTCCGGGAAGGAGCCGGCGAGCGGCAGGTTGCTCAGCTCGAAGCCGGTAGATTGGTACACAGTAGTTTTTGCCAGCTCTTGCCATAGAAACGGATTCTGACCCGTGGTCATTCGCCTCTCCCAGCTGTTCCTGCGCACCTTGCGTGAAGATCCTGTCGACGCCGAAGTCGCCAGCCATAAGCTCCTCGTGCGCGCCGGGTACATCCGTCGCGCCGCACCGGGCATCTATACGTGGCTGCCGTTGGGATTGAGCGTCCTGCGCAAGGTCGAGGAGATTATCCGCGAGGAAATGGCCGCCATCGGCGCCCAGGAAGTCCATTTCCCCGCATTGCTGCCCAGGGAGCCCTATGAGGCCACCAACCGTTGGACCGAATACGGCGAGGGGCTGTTCCGCCTCCAGGACCGTAAGGGCGCCGACTACCTGCTCGCCCCCACGCACGAGGAGATGTTTACCCTCCTGGTCAAGGATCTGTACTCCTCGTACAAGGATCTGCCGCTGAGCCTGTACCAGATCCAAAACAAGTACCGTGACGAAGCGCGTCCCCGTGCCGGCCTCCTCCGCGGCCGTGAATTCATCATGAAGGACTCCTACTCCTTCGACGTGGACGACGCCGGCCTGGATGCCAGCTACGCTGCCCACCGCGCCGCGTACCTGAAGATCTTCGAGCGCCTCGGACTCGAGGTCATTCCCGTGGCCGCAACAGCCGGTGCCATGGGTGGATCCAAGAGCGAGGAATTCCTGCACCCCACCGAAGTCGGCGAGGACACGTTCGTGCGCTCGGCGGGCGGCTATGCGGCCAACGTCGAAGCCGTGACCACCGTGGTTCCGGCCGAGATCGACTTCAGCAACGCTCCTGCCGCACGCGTCCTGGACACTCCGGACACGCCCACCATCGAAACCCTCGTGGCCGCAGCCAACCAGCTCGCTCCCCGCAGCGATTCCGACGGCGGAGCCTGGACTGCCGCCGACACGCTCAAGAATGTGGTCCTCGCCGTCACGCTGCCCACGGGCGTGCGCCAGATTGTGGTCATCGGGGTGCCGGGCGACCGCGCCGTGGACCTCAAGCGCGTCGAAGCCAACATTGGTTCGTTCCTTCCGATTGCCGGAGAAATCGGGCTGGAGGCGGCGAATGAGGAAGACCTCAAGAAAATCCCGGAACTCGTCAAGGGCTACATGGGCCCCGGCTTGGTCCTCGGCGAAGCTGTGCTCGGCCTTGAAGGCACGTCCAAGTTGCTCTTCCTTGTGGACCCGCGGATTGTCTCCGGTACCAGCTGGGTCACCGGAGCGAACGAAGACGGCAAGCACGTCTTCGGTCTCGTAGCCGGCCGTGACTTCTCTTGGGATGGCGTCATTGAATGCACCGAGGTTCGCGCGGGAGACGAAGCCCCGGATGGCTCCGGTCCCTTGGAGACTGCCCGCGGCATCGAAATGGGTCACATCTTCCAACTCGGCCGCAAGTACGCCGAGGCCTTGGATTTGAAGGTCCTTGACCAGAACGGCAAGCAGGTTGTGGTCACGATGGGTTCGTACGGTGTCGGCGTGACACGTGCCGTGGCCGCCCTGGCCGAAGCCAACAACGACGACCGTGGCTTGATCTGGCCGCGCTCAGTGGCCCCGGCGGACGTCCACGTGGTCGCCGTCGGACGCGGCGAGGAAATCTTCGCCGCGGCGGAGAAACTCTCGGCGGAACTCGAAGCCGCCGGCCTCGACGTGATTTACGACGACCGTCCCAAGGTTTCCCCGGGCGTGAAGTTCGGTGACGCCGAACTCGTGGGCGTCCCCACCATCGTGGCGGTTGGACGCGGGTTGGTGGACGGCGTCGTGGAGATCAAGGACCGTCGTAGCGGCGAGGCCGAAAACGTGGCTATCGAGAAGGCCGCCGATTACGTGGTCAACGCCGTACGCCAGAAGTGATCTCCGGCTTCGAATCGATCCAGCTCGGCACGCTCATCATGATCGTGGTGGCTGGATTCGGGGCCGGCTGGGTTGACGCGGTGGTGGGTGGCGGGGGACTGATCCAGCTCCCCGCCTTGCTCCTGGTTCCGGGGATCAGCCCGGTCCAGGCGCTGGCCACCAACAAGATGGGCTCGATTTTCGGGACAACAACCAGCGCCACCACGTACTACCGGCGCGTGGGACCCGACCTCAAGACCGCCATACCGATGGCGGTGATTGCCTTGGCCGGAAGCTTCGGCGGAGCCATCCTTGCCGCCAATCTTCCCGCGAGCGTGTTCAAACCCATCATCGTCGTGGCGCTGATCGCCGTCGCGCTTTTCACGGCACTGCGGCCCAATGCCGGTGAATTGACCGCCCTGCGCCACTACGGCCACAGGCACTACGTCGTGGCCTGCGCCATAGGTGCCGTGATCGGATTCTACGACGGCCTGATCGGCCCCGGGACCGGCTCGTTCCTCGTGATCGCCTTGGTTTCCGCCATGGGCTATGCCTTCCTCGAGGCGAGCGCCAAAGCGAAGATCGTCAACATGGCGACGAACGCCGGGGCGCTCCTGTTCTTCCTGCCTCACGGATCGCTGCTGTGGGGCTTAGGCCTCATCCTGGGCTTGTCCAACATGGCTGGCGGCTATCTCGGCGCCCGGACGGCCGTGAAGCAAGGCAGCCGCTTCGTGCGCGTGGTGTTCCTGATCGTGGTTGCCGCGTTGATCGTCAAGCTCGGCATTGATGTGTGGCACGACTACTTCGCCCGGTAGGCGCCTGCGCTCCTAGTTGGAGCTGATCCGGCCCGGTTCCGGCAACTCGTGTGCGGCGGGCAGGCCGTCCAAGGGCCTTCCTGCGAGAGTGCTGGCCACCCACATGGAGCGGGCCAGATCGCCTTCATGCCGTGGTCTTCCTGCATACCACAGGGCGTTTTCGACCTCCCGGACCAGGCCCCATTCGCGGGCTGCCTCGCCGTCCAGGCCAGCTGCGCTGCTGAAATCCGAGCAGCGTTCAAGGAGTGCAAGTTCCGGTGCCGTCGTGGAGAGATCGCGGATGCGGTTCCACAAGATCGGGGCCACGGCGAACTCGGCCTCCCCGATCATCGGCTGCGGATCGATAGCGACGTAGCTGCGTTCTCCGATCGGCTCGGCGCCGTTGAGATGCGGGAGGATATTCATGAAGTGCAGATCACAATGCACGAGGACGTCCTTGCCCGCGCGGCGTCCAACAGCGCCGCGGGTCTGGCATACCTCCAAGGCGGCTTCCAGGAGCCACCGGGGGAAGGGCTGACCGAGGCGATCCCACTCCGCGGGCAACTCGTCGCTCCACCGCTCGGCCTGGGCCGCTATGTGCTCAAAGTCTTGCCATTCCGGGCGCTCGTCCGGCTCGATGCTGAGTTCCCTCACGAGCGTTCCCCAGACGTCGCGGGCCTCGTCCAAGGGCGCGCTATGCAAGCAACTGACGGCGTCGAGCCGCTCCAGCACCATCGCGCAGGAGGCGGCATCGGCGTCGAACATCCGCACGGCACCGGTACCGCCCCAGAGGGCCAGCGCGTGCCGCTCGACGAGGGCTTCCGGGTGCGGGAACGCTATCTTGAGGACCGAACGGGCGCCGTTGTAGAGAACCGGGATGACGATCGCGCCATGGCCACTCCATGGTTGCGCCCCTGGTTCCAGGTCCAGGGACAGATGCCAACGCTCGAACCTGCTGTTGATCAGCCCGGGCAGCGCCGAGAGCCACGCGCGTCCCTCCGCGGTGCGGGAGTAGCGTGCCTGGAGGTCGCCAGGGATGGAAACGAAAGTAGTCATCACCGTCAGACTACCCAAGGCGCTCCTTGAGTGGTTCAGACAACTCCGCTGGAGCCCAGGAGGCTACCGATGATGAATGTTGCGGCGAGGGCGAGGGCCCCGCCGATGACAACGCGTACGGACGCGCGGACCTTCGAGCTACCGCCGATCCATGCCCCAAGGGCGCCGGTGATTGCCAGCGCGAGCAGCACGGAAATGAAGGTGAGCGGCACGCGCAGACCGGGGGGCGGAAGCAAGATCGCGAGCAAGGGCAGCACAGCACCCAGAATGAACGCAACGGCCGAGGCGAAGGCGGCATGCCACGGGCTGACGATGTCGTCTTCGTTGATGTTCAATTCAGCTGAAAGGTGGGCGGCCAAAGCGTCGTGCTCCGTCAATTCCACGGCCACTTTCCGTGCGGTTTCAGGCCGCAGACCTTTGGATTCGTAGATCGCGGTGAGTTCGGCCAGTTCCTCTTCGGGCTGCTCGGCCAGCTCGCGGCGCTCTTTCTCGATGAGTGCCTTCTGGCTGTCGCTTTGGCTGCTGACGGATACGTATTCGCCCAATGCCATGGACACGGCGCCACCTACGAGTCCGGCCGCGCCGGCAGCGAGGACAGCGCCTGAGTTCGTGGTGGCTCCGGCAACGCCGACCACGATGGCGGCAACGGAAACAATGCCGTCATTGGCGCCTAGGACGCCGGCTCGAAGCCAATTGAGCCGGTGGGCCAGGTCATTGGCGTGTGGTTCGTTCTCATGCAGTGCTGCAGTTTCAATGGAAGCCATGGTACAACCCAATCACTCGGGAACGGCCGCCGCTAGCAAAGAAAGGCTTTCCTATGGAGAACGTGTGGGGGACGCGAGCGACGGCAAGGAGGCCTTGTCGATCAAAAGTCCGGGGAAGGGGCCAACCGGCGTTCCCCAGGCTTGGCTGCGTTTGGCGGCATCGACGAGACCATTGATAGCCCACTGGCGGGTCTGGCCCTCTGATAGCGCCACCAGATCGGCATAGGCAGTCAGCGAGCTGGCCTCCATGCTTCCCAGTGCTGCTCCGGGTTTGGCGGCGAAACTATCAGGCAGGCGGTAGCCAGCTTCCCGCGGAGGCGTGGCAATACAGTGCAGGCGACCTTGAGCTTCCGCTCCCCGGAGCAGCTCCTGGTGGCGGTCCAGCCAGGTGGCGGCGGTTGCGGATTCCTTCGTATCCAGCTTCGTGAGGGCCACCTGGTACGCATAGATCGCTTCCTGTTCGGAGCTGACGACGGCGGCAAGGGCTCCGGCGAGGTCGGCTCGCGTGGAATCAGGAGGGGCAGCCGTGGCTGACGCTCCAGGCAATGCGGGGCAACTCGTCGGCGCCGTCGGGGCGGTGGTCGTCTCGACCGTAGTTGCCGGTACCGGCAGGCCCCAGGCCGTGGCGAGCCTTGATGACTCAAGCAGTTGAGAGGTCCCGACGGCGGCAAGCAGCCGTGCCAGGCCGCCGTCGGCGTTCGCGGCGTCCGCCAATCGCCTGAAGGCACTGGAGGAGAGCGAGGAGACGAGAGCGGCCCGTGTTGTGGGGCGGTCTTGCTTGGAGGCGGGGCTCGGGGAAGCCGCGGAGGGGGCACTCGATGTCGAGGGGCTCGAAGGCGGCAGGAGCGCTTCCGCCTGACTTGTCAGCAACATCACAGTGTCCGCGACGTCGTTGCCAGCGGAAGTTTCCCCGGCTGTGGCGCCGCCCGACGTCGTGCCCTCCAGGAGCAATGCGCTACCCAAAAGCGTTTCGCTCGCAGAGAGGGCATCCGCGCGGGCAGTGTCAGAAAACGGCACCGCTTGCGGTTTTCCCGCGTCCCGCGGGACAAGTACCGTGCCCACTCCCACCACGAGAACTACAAGCAAAGCCACCAGGAGGGCTCTCATCCAGCCATGGCTTCGTGGTTTCTCGGCAGTCTTGTGGTTCACAACAGACCATGGTGTCACGCTCAGTCACAACTTGCGTCGCTTCTCAAGCCACCCCGTGCACCACGCCGCCGTAATTATCGTTAAGCTAGTAGTCACAACATCATCTATCGGGAGGCGGCTGGCCAAATGAGTCATTCGGAAGCCACGACTTCAACAGACCAGGCTGGAACGGATCTGAGCCATCCAGCACAACGCGAGGTCCGCAGCCCCGAGGAGAGCAGGCTAAGGGCCCTTCTGGAGCCTGCCGTCCTGGCAAGCCGGCTCTACCTTGAGGATGTTGCCATCCAGGTTGCAGGTTCGCACCGGGTAGTCCACGTGGTCATCGACCTGCCCCAGGAGGAGACCGGCGGCGTCAGCCTGGACGTCATCGCCGAGATCTCCCGGGCGCTCTCGGACATCCTGGACAACGATCCCCGCACCGACGGCCGTCCGTACGATCTCGAGGTCTCTTCGCCCGGCGTCGGCCGGCCCCTGACGGAGCCGCGGCACTGGCACCGGGCCCGCGGACGCATGGTCAAGGTCAACGTCATCCAGGGCGAGAACCTGACGGGCCGGATCCAGTCGGTCGACGACGACGGCGTCACTCTGGTTCCCGAGCAAGAGGTCAAGAAGGGGATGAAGCCCAAGCAGGGCGACCCCGTGAAGATTCCTTTCGACAGGATCCGCCAAGGAAAAGTCGAGATAGAGTTCAGCCACCTCCAAGAGGCCGTGCTGGAAGACGAGTACAACGGACCTTCCGAGGAGGCCTAATGGATATTGACATGAGTGCGCTGAGACTCCTGGAGCGTGAGCGTGAAATCCCGCTGGACCTCCTGATCCCCACCATCGAGCAGGCGCTCCTGGTGGCTTACCACAAGACGCCGGGCGCTTTCGAGAAGGCCCGTGCGGAGCTTGACCGCAAGAGCGGACACGTGACAATTTGGGCGACGGAAATCGACGACGACGGCGAAGCCATCGGCGAGTTCGAGGACACCCCTGCCGGGTTCGGCCGCATTGCGGCGAGCACTGCGCGGCAGATCATCCTGCAGCGCTTGCGCGACGTTGAGGATGACAACGTCCTCGGCGAATTCAAGGGCCGTGAGGGCGAACTCGTTGCGGGATTGATCCAACAGGGCAACAACCCCCACATGATCCAGGTGAATCTTGGGTCCGTGGAAGCCCTGCTACCGCCTCCTGAGCAGGTGCCGGGGGAGAAGTACACACACGGCAATCGCCTGCGCGCCTTTGTAGTGGACGTCCACCGCGGGACCAAAGGGCCGTCCATTACCTTGTCGCGTTCGCATCCAGGCCTCGTCCGGAAGCTCTTCGAACTGGAGGTTCCGGAGATCGCGGACCGCTCGGTCGAGATCGTGGCGCTGGCACGTGAGGCCGGGCACCGGACCAAAATGGCCGTCAAAGCCAATACTCCCGGGATCAACGCCAAGGGCGCTTGCATTGGCGAGATGGGCTCGCGCGTGCGCGCCGTCATGACCGAACTCAACGACGAGAAAATCGACATTGTCGATTTCAGCGAGGATCCAGCGACCTTCATCGCCAACTCGCTTTCCCCGTCTCGCGTGAATTCCGTCACTATCACCGATGAGGCCACCCGCTCTGCCCGGGTGGTTGTTCCCGACTATCAACTGTCCCTTGCTATCGGCAAAGAAGGCCAGAACGCCCGCCTTGCGGCCAAGCTGACCGGTTGGCGTATCGACATCGTCTCCGACGCCACTCCAGCCAAGGGCAACTAGATCCTTCCAGCGCGACATAGCCCCGGATAGCCCCGCCCCGGATCCCCATATCATGCGGATTCGGTGGCCGGGCCTCCTGGGGCTTAGAATGGATGGAACCGGGCCTATGTCCGGTATCCGTGCGCTTTGGCGTGCTCGTGATTTGTAGAGGCAACAATCTCCACGAGTCAAGGGCGGCCGCCAATGAAAGCAGAATCGTAGAGACAGGTAAAGGCACTGAGGCAGGTTGATACACCCAGTGACTGAACTGCTTCAGACCAGGCCCCAGCCTGTGCGCACCTGTATCGGATGCCGGAAACAAGGCAAGCGGAGCGAGTTGATCCGGCTTGTCGCCGAAGGCGACGGGTCACCCGTCGTCCTGGTGGATGAACGACGCCGGATGGCTGGCCGGGGTGCGTGGCTGCACCCCAGCAGCTCATGCCTGACGCTGGCAAGCAAACGGCGTGCTTTCGCAAGGGCCCTCGCGGGCGCAAGCGAAGCCACCGCCGTCGAACGTTACTTGGCGACAGTCATACCCCCTGCCGACACCCACCACGTGGAAGCAGGAAAACCGTCCAAATCTGAAAGCGGGTTAGAAAACTGATGGAAACCCGATGAGTTCCCAGCGATGAGTGCGCAACGATGACAACTTTGTTGCGCTTTGCACAGGGTCTTTCCGCTGCATTCGTGGCGGGGGCCCGCAGTAAGAAGTAGACGGTTCGTGCCTGGCTCGGTGCGGACCGAGACAGGAGAAATGTGGCCAAGGTCCGCGTACATGAGCTCGCTAAAGAGCTCGGTATTACTTCCAAAGATGCAGTGACAAAACTGCAGGAATTGGGCGAATTCGTTCGCTCCGCCTCTTCAACAATTGAGGCCCCCGTCGTGAAGAAGCTTCGCGACGCCTACCCGGGTGCCGGCGCCGCAAAGGCGGCTGCCCCGGCAGCACCCCGCGCTGCCGCCCCGGCAGCACCCCGCGCTGCTGCCCCGGCAGCACCCCGCGCCGTCGCCCCTGCTGCACCAGCAGCACCCAAGGCTCCGGCCCCCGCCCCCAAGGCTGAGGCCCCCGCCCCGGCAGCGCCTGTGGCTCCGGCAGCAACGGCAAGTCCTTTTTCCGCCAAGCCGGGCGCCCGTCCGGCCCCCAAGGCCGAAGCCCCTGCCCCCGCACGTCCGGGCAGCCAGGCTCCGCGCGCCGGCGGCCCCCGTCCGGGCAACAACCCGTTCGCGACCTCGCAGGGCATGCCCCGCGGCCGTGGCGACGGCGAGCGTCCTCCCCGCCCGGGCAACAACCCCTTTGCGACCTCGCAGGGCATGCCCCGCAGCGGTGGCCGCACTGACGGCGAACGTCCCGGCGGTCCGCGTCCCGCGGCCGGTGCAGGCGGTCCGCGTCCCGCAGCCGGTGCAGGCGGTCCCCGTCCCGCAGCCGGTTCCGGTGGACCGCGTCCGGGTGCACCCCGCCCCGGTGCCCCCCGCCCGGGCGCTCCGCGGCCCGCAGGTGGTCCCGCAGGCAACCGTCCCAGCCCGGGTATGATGCCCAACCGCACCGAGCGTCCCGCTCCCGGTGGCGCAGGCCGCCCGGGTGGCGCAGGCCGTCCCGGCGGCGGCGGCCCCGGCCGTCCGGGTGGCGCTCCTGGCGCAGGCACCGGCGGCGGAGCTCCCGCCGGCGGTGGCTTCGGCAAGGGCGGCCGTGGACGCGGCGGCACCCAGGGTGCTTTCGGCAAGGGTGGCGCAGGACGCGGCAAGCAGCGCAAGTCGAAGCGTGCAAAGCGTCAGGAACTGGAGCAGATGAGTGCTCCGTCGCTGGGCGGCGTATCCGTACCCCGCGGCGACGGCAACACCGTGGTCCGGCTCCGTCGTGGATCGTCCATCACGGACTTCGCCGACAAGATCGAGGCGAACCCCGCAGCGCTGGTGACCGTGCTCTTCCACCTTGGTGAAATGGCAACGGCTACCCAGTCTCTGGACGAAGACACCTTCGGCCTGCTCGGCGCCGAACTCGGCTACAAGGTCCAGGTTGTCTCTCCGGAAGACGAAGAGCGCGAGCTCCTCGACTCCTTCGACATCGACCTCGATGCCGAACTGGAAGCCGAAGGCGACGACGTCCTCGAAGCGCGTCCCCCGGTTGTCACCGTCATGGGTCACGTTGACCACGGTAAGACCCGGCTGCTCGACGCGATTCGGAAGACCAACGTGGTTGCCGGCGAACACGGCGGCATCACGCAGCACATCGGCGCCTACCAGATCAGCCACATCCACGAAGGCACTCCGCGCGACATCACCTTCATTGACACTCCCGGTCACGAGGCGTTCACCGCCATGCGTGCCCGTGGTGCCAAGGTCACCGACATCGCCATCCTGGTTGTCGCAGCCGACGACGGCGTCATGCCGCAGACGGTGGAAGCACTCAACCACGCACAGGCGGCCAACGTGCCGATCGTCGTCGCGGTCAACAAGATCGACAAGGACGGCGCGAACCCGGACAAGGTCAAGGGCCAGCTCACCGAGTACGGCCTGGTTCCCGAAGAATACGGTGGAGACACCATGTTCGTTGAGGTTTCTGCCCGCCAGAACATCAACATCGACGAACTGATCGACGCCGTCCTGCTGACCGCAGATGCCGCCCTGGACCTGCGCGCCAACCCGGACAAGGACGCTCGAGGCATCGCCATCGAAGCGAACCTTGACAAGGGCCGCGGAGCCGTGGCGACCGTCCTGGTCCAGTCCGGTACCTTGGCCGTCGGTGACACGATCGTGGCCGGTACAGCCCACGGCCGCGTCCGTGCCATGTTCGATGAAGACGGCAACGCCCTCGACATCGCGCTTCCGTCACGTCCGGTCCAGGTCCTGGGCCTGTCCAACGTGCCGCGCGCCGGTGACACCTTCCTGGTGACCTCCGATGAGCGTACGGCCCGCCAGATCGCTGAAAAGCGTGAAGCAGCCGATCGCAACGCGGCACTGGCCAAGCGCCGCAAGCGCATCAGCCTCGAGGACTTCGACAAGGCAGTGGCCGACGGCAAGATCGACACCCTCAACCTCATCCTCAAGGGTGACGTTTCCGGTGCCGTCGAAGCCCTCGAAGACGCCCTGCTCAAGATCGACGTCGGCACCGACGTTCAGTTGCGCGTCATCCACCGCGGTGTGGGTGCCATCACGCAGAACGACGTCAACCTCGCCACGGTGGACAACGCCATCATCATCGGCTTCAACGTCAAGCCCGCCGAGCGCGTGGCCGACCTGGCCGATCGTGAAGGCGTGGACATGCGCTTCTACTCCGTCATCTACTCGGCAATCGATGACATCGAGCTGGCCCTCAAGGGCATGCTCAAGCCGGAGTACGAGGAAGTCCAGCTCGGTACCGCCGAGGTCCGCGAAGTCTTCCGTTCTTCCAAGTTCGGAAACATCGCCGGTTCCATCGTCCGCTCCGGCATCATCCGCCGAAACACGAAGGCACGCGTCAGCCGCGATGGCAAGATCATCGGCGACAACCTCACCGTTGAGACGCTCAAGCGCTTCAAGGACGACGCCACCGAGGTCCGCACGGACTTCGAGTGTGGTATCGGTCTTGGCTCGTACAACGACATCAACGAAGGTGACATCATCGAGACCTTCGAGATGCGCGAAAAGCCGCGCGTCTAAGGTGTTCTAGCGGGGAGCCTCCGAGTTGTAGGGGGCGCCCGGCTGAAAGGTGCGGGGCCGTTGGATTTTTCCGGCGGCCCCGCCCCTTCGCCGGACGGTTTTCGATCTGCGATCTCAAACCGCCCGGCTCCGACAGGCCCGATGCCACTCCCTGGCCGCCGAAAAAACCCAACGCGGGTCCGTCGGCGACTTGCCTTGGGCGCGTCGCGCATACAGAACTTAAGTACGTAAGCCGCCAACGCGCCGTCGTACGCAAAATTTTAGGAGTTGAAATGGCTGATCCGGCACGCGCTGCCAAGTTGGCGCAGCGGATTAAGGTTGTTGTTGCTGAAGCACTAGGCCGGCGGATCAAGGATCCCCGGGTTGAGGGCATCACTATTACCGATGCCCGCGTCACCAACGATCTTCAGCACGCCACCGTGTACTACACCGTCTTCGGTGACGAGATTGCCCAGGCGGATGCCGCCAGGGCTTTGGAGAAGGCGAAAGGGGTCCTCCGCCAAGAGGTGGGCCGCAATATCACTGTGCGCCTGACTCCTACCTTGGAGTTCGTCGCGGACCTCATTCCGGTCAATGCGTCGAACCTTGAGGCGTTGTTGCGCACGGCCAAGGAGCGCGACGCCGAGGTGGCCGCCCTGGCCGCCGGCGCCAAGCACGCAGGCGATGCAGATCCCTACAAGAGCGATGGCACGCAGGATGCGGACATCGACGAAGACGATTTTGACGAAGAAGACATCGACCTCCGCGCCGATGAAGACATCGACGAAGACGGCGGCAAATAAGCCGCCTAATCCTGGGAAAGACTGGATCCGCAAGTCTGCAGACTGCCTGATCCGGTCTTCCCCGTTTAATGATGAAACCGGCCTCAAAGTGGCATGTCGTCGCTAAGATCGGAGCATGGTGGCGCCCGATCCAGCTCAAAGTCCTGAAGCTTACCTTGAACACGCCGTGCGGCTCGCGGTGCAAAACGTGGCCGACGGCGGCGGTCCGTTCGGTGCAGTCGTGGTCACGCCGGATGGGCGGCTCCATGACGGCGTCAACCGGGTGACCCGCGACAACGACCCCACGGCCCACGCCGAAGTGGTCGCGATCCGGCGGGCGGCGTTGGAACTGAAAAGCTTCGATCTCAGCGGGTCGGTGCTGTACGCGAGCTGCGAACCATGCCCTTTGTGCCTCTCAGCAGCTTTGTGGGGACGAATAAGCCGCGTCTACTTTGCCGCGGACCGGCGCGGCGCTGCGGCTGCCGGTTTCGACGACGCCGTGTTCTACGAATATTTCGACGGCACCCGGCCTGAACTGCTGCCTATTCAGCACACCAAAGTTGCGGCGTCGGAAGCTCCCTTCGACGCGTGGCGGGAAAACAAGAATCGGACAGCTTACTGAACCGGGCCGCGGCGGGCCAAGCCCGCAGCCTCAAGCACGCTCGGGAAGCCGCCCGACGCCGTCGAGCAGCTGCTGGTGATCCCCGCATAGCGCAATTCTGATCCAGCCCTCGCCGATGGAACCGAACGCGGTACCCGGTGCGACAGCCACTCCGGATTCCGCGAGGAAGCGGCGCACCCAGGCGCGGACGTCGCCGCCGCTAACATGCGAGACGTCCGCCCATAAATAGAAGGCCCCCTGGGCTCCCAGGAAGGGAATGCCCTTCTTTGCCAGCACCGCTGATGCTGCGTCACGATTGGAGCGGTAGTGCTTCCGTGCCGTGTCCACATAGTCCTGCGGGCCCGTCAGGGCTGCGACGGCGGCGTACTGGGAAGGCGAGGCCACACAGGAAACTATTGCCTCCATGACATTGTTCATCTTCCGCTCCAGGCCCGGCGGACAAATGAGGGCCCCGATCCGCAGGCCCGTGAGTCCGTAGGTCTTGGACAGGGTCAGGGACGTGAAGACCCGGGCTTCCCCGGGAACAGTGCTGTCGAAACGGGCAGGACTCGTGTGCGGAACATCGAAGGTGAAGGCTTCGTAGCATTCATCCGAAATGATCCACAGATCATGCTTGACCGCCAGTTCCACGAGCTGGCGCGTGGCTTCCTCGCCGATCACCGCGCCCAGGGGATTGGACGGCGAATTCAGGACCAACACCTTGGTGCGCGGAGTGACCAGGACCTCAATGTCCTCGATACGGGGCTGGAACTCGTGCTCGGGATAGAGCGGATACTGTACAGGGACGGCGTGAAGCAAGTGGCTGGTCATCGCAAAAGTGGGGTAGCCCGGGTTGGGGATCAGGATCTCGTCGCCAGGGGAGAGGAGCAGGCTCATGGCGAAGTGCAACCCCTGCTGGGCCCCGTCGACGACGTACACGCGCTCTGCGCCGATGTCCACCTTGTTGTGGGCCCGGAAGCGCTCGGCAAATGCTTCCCGCAAGGCCGGGATTCCGGCGTTGGGAGTGTAGTTCGTCTCGTCCCTGTCCAAGCAGGCGATCCCCGCTTCCAGAATGTGCCGGGGCAGCGCAAAGCCGGGTTCGCCGATACTGAGGATGATCGCCCCGGGAGTCCCCCAAGCGGCCTCGGTGATCTCCCGGATCTGGTTCACGGGCACTTCGCGGATGTGTGCGGCAAGCTCAGGCATGGGAGCCATCTTAGCCGTGGCGCCCATCCGTCCAGGGGAGCCGTCGGCCGCAGGAAACATGCCCCCGCGTGGATATACTGGGAGGCGTGCTTTCTGGACTGGTAATCGTTGATAAGCCGCAAGGATGGACCAGCCACGATGTGGTTGGTCGGATGCGGCGCCTCGCCGGTACCCGGAAAGTGGGCCATGCAGGGACCCTGGACCCCATGGCCACAGGGGTGCTCGTGCTCGGCATCAACAAAGCCACGCGGCTATTGACGTACATCGTTGGCACCTCCAAGACCTACTCCGCCACCATCCGGCTCGGCGAATCCACCATCACCGACGATGCCGAAGGCGAGATCACGGAGCGCCGCAATGCCAGCGCAGTCACGGATGAAGCCATTCGCGCCGGCGTCGCGCAGCTCAGCGGCGAGATCCAACAGGTTCCCAGCAGCGTCAGCGCCATCAAAGTCAACGGCGAACGGTCTTATGCCCGCGTTCGCTCGGGGGAAGAAGTCAAACTCGCCGCCCGCCCGGTGACGATCCACCGGTTCGAGATCCACGCCATCCGCGGGGTCGACGGCGGCAGGGTCGTTGACGTCGACGTCACGGTTGAGTGCTCCTCCGGCACCTACATCCGCGCCCTGGCGCGCGACCTGGGCGAGGCGCTCGGCGTCGGCGGCCATCTCACGGCGCTGCGCCGCACCCGGGTGGGGCCATACTCCCTTGAACAGGCCAGGACCCTAGAACAGCTTGCCGAGGAACTGGAAGTCCTCGACATGTCCGCCGCGGCCCGGGCGCTCATGCCCAATCGGGAGCTGAGCGACGCGGAAACCACCGAGATCTCCTTTGGCCGCAGGATCGCCGCGGGGCCCGCTACCGGCACGGCGGAGGCAGCCACCGCCGAGAACCCGGCTGCCGCGTTCTCACCGGCAGGGGAGCTGGTGGCGTTGCTGGCCGATGCGGGAAGTTTCGCCAAGCCCGTCCTCGTATTCGCCCCCGACAACGAAAAGCGGGCGCAGTAGCCATGGACGGATACTTTTACGCAGTCCTGATCGTCGGCCTGCTGTCGAGCATCACCTGCGTCGTGGCCGGCATCATGAAGAAGGCCCCGAATGACGTCACCATCCTGTCCGTCGCCGCTGTCGAACTCGTCCTGCTGGTCTATCTCGTGGGATCGATCATCCGCGTCGCGATGGGTGAAAAGATCGCGGGGGAGGCATGGGAGTTCTGGGGCTACATCATCACGGCCCTCATGCTTCCCGTGGTTGCCGTTTACTGGTCCATCCTGGAACGGACCCGTTGGAGTAATTTCGTCATGGGCGCCGTGGGCGTCACCGCGTTGGTCATGGCGGCCCGCATGAACCAGATCTGGTACTGACATTGGAAGAAGCACACGAAGTGACTGTTGAAACCACCCGGAAGAAGAACCGGGACACCCGCAATACCGGTCCGGGGAGGCTGCTGATTGCGGTCTACGGGGTTTTTGCGATCTCGGCCACGGCCCGTGCCGGCTACCAGATCCTGACCAAGTTCTCGGACGCACCCTTGGCCCACATCCTCTCGGCCTTCGCAGCCGTGGTGTACATCGTGGCGACCGTCTCACTCGCGAAACCGGGCCGCACCTGGTTCAAAGTTTCGTTGGCCGCTGTCCTCGTGGAGCTGATCGGAGTGATCGTGGTTGGTGCCATCAGCCTTTTCGATCCCGTGGCGTTCCCGCACGACACCGTGTGGTCCGTCTTCGGCCGCGGATATGGCTTTGTCCCGTTGATTCTGCCGGTTCTCGGCCTGCTTTGGCTCTACCGCCGACGCCCGGCACGGCTGACGGAGTAGGAAGGGCGGGCCTCGGCTCCCGGGCATGAGAGCCCTGGAGAACAGGTAACCTTAGAGAATTCCGGCGCCGGAACAGGCCGCCAGAGCGTAGCGATTACCAGCAGCAAAAAGGCGAGGTTGATGGTGCACATTTGGAACGATCCCACCGAAGTCCCCGAGGATTTCGGTCCCTGCGTCGTCACCATCGGGAATTTTGACGGCGTCCATCGCGGACACCAGCAGGTGCTGGCGCAGCTGTTGCGCACGGCAGGGCAGCACGGTGACCGGTCCGTCGTCGTGACTTTCGATCCGCACCCCGCCCAAGTCCACCAACCCGACTCCGCGCCCGAGCTCATCATGGGGTTGCAGGACAAGCTCGATGCCTTGGCCGCCGCTGGCTTGGACGCTGTCCTCGTCATGAAGTACAACCTTGCACTTGCCGGCATGACCCCCGAGGAATTCGTCGGGACCGTTCTGCTGGACGGGCTTCACGCGGCGCACGTCGTGGTGGGCCACGATCTCCGTTTCGGCGTAGGCAACTCCGGTGACGTCGGCACGATGCAGGCGCTCGGGAAGAAGCTGGGATTCGGCGTTCAGGTCATCAATGAGTTTGGTGCGGAGGATTTTCCAGTGCACGACGACGGCGGCACCCCCCGCCGCTGTTCTTCCACCTGGGTGCGCGAGGCCCTCGCGGAAGGCGACGTCGAGACCGCAGCCGTCATCCTCGGACGCCCGCACCGAATGCGGGGTGAAGTGGTCCATGGGGCCGCGCGCGGACGCGCCCTTGGCTTTCCCACGGCGAACCTCGACCATAGCGCAACGGGCTATGTTCCCGCGGATGGAATTTACGCGGGCTGGCTTGTTGACGAGTCCGGAACCCGGTGGCCCGCCGCGATTTCCGTGGGCTCCAACCCCACGTTCGACGGCGTGAGCCGACAAGTGGAAGCCCACGTGATCGACCGTCCGGAAGAGGCCGTGGAGGATTTCAACCTATACGGCCAGACCGTGGTCGTGGAATTTACTGCGCGGCTCCGAGGCATGGTGGCCTACCGCGGACCCGAGGCACTTGTCGACCAGATGGGCCTGGACGTCATCCAGGCCCACGATCTCTTGTTGAATAAGTAGCGGCGTAAAGTGAGCGTTGAGGAAATATCAGGCCACTTGGCGACGGTATCGTCAAGGATTTCCGCTCACGCATGAGCTACGGCCCCTACCTGAAGCTGGTCCTGGATGAACTCCGGACCGGAATCGGAGGTTCCAGCAGCGTTTCCTTCTTTCGGAAGGCCCTTGAACTGACCTTCGTCCCGGAACTGTTCGCCGTCCGCACCGAGATCGGTCAGTGACCCGAGCCGGTCTTTGAGGAGGGTCACACGGCAGCTTTCGACAACATCGCCGGGCTGCCGGTAAACTGGGGGATGGATCCGGCTGCAGTCCGTGGCGGCTGGACCTGTTCTGTGTGCGGTCTTTGGCACAAACAACCCGGCAGCGAGGCGCTGAATCGGGACACACGGCACAACTCTAGGAGTTCACGTGGCACTTGAAGCCGCTGTTAAGCAGTCCATCATCGAGGCATACGCAACGTCCAAGGGCGACACCGGTTCGCCGGAGGTCCAGATTGCAGTCCTGACTCAGCGGATCAAGGATCTGACTGAGCACATGAAGGAGCACAAGCACGACTTCCACACCCAGCGCGGTCTGCTGGCCATGGTGGGTCGGCGCAAGCGCATGCTGGGCTACCTCAAGAAGACTGACATTGCCCGCTACCGTGCGCTCATCGAGCGCCTCGGCCTGCGTCGCTAGTTTGACTTCGGGCGGCCCGATCCTCCGCGGAACGGGCCGCCTTTTCTCCATAACTACATTCATCTTTTAACAGGAATTCAACCGCATCGCGCATTCGCGGTCCTCGGTAGTGATCTCCGGGAGCGGCCTTCTGTGATGAAGGCGCAGCCCGTGGGTCTCGATCGATGACCGGGTGTCGTACAGGCCAGGAACGGACGCTGGCCTGGGTCGATGCGGGAGGACTTCCGCTCAACAAGAAACGGAGGTGACTCTCAATGGAGGGTCCCGAAATCCAGTTCTCAGAAGCCATCATCGACAATGGCCGCTTCGGCAAGCGTGTTATCCGCTTCGAAACCGGCCGCCTTGCCAAGCAGGCAGCCGGTGCGGCGATGGTCTACATCGACGAAGACACCGCGCTGCTGTCCGCAACCACCGCTGGCAAGTCTCCGCGTGAAGGTTTCGACTTCTTCCCGCTGACCGTGGACGTCGAGGAGCGCATGTACGCTGCCGGCCGCATCCCGGGCTCGTTCTTCCGCCGTGAAGGCCGCCCGTCCACCGAAGCCATCCTGGCTTGTCGCCTCATGGACCGCCCCTTGCGCCCGGCTTTCGTCAAGGGCCTTCGCAACGAGGTCCAGATCGTCGTCACTGTGCTGGCGATCAACCCGGACGAGCTTTACGACGTCGTCGCCATCAACGCTTCGTCCATGTCCACCCAGCTTTCCGGACTGCCGTTCTCCGGCCCGATCGGTGGCGTCCGCGTTGCCCTCATCGCCGACGAACAAGGCAGCGAATGGGTTGCCTTCCCCAAGCACTCCCAGCTCCAGAACGCCGTCTTCAACATGGTTGTCGCCGGACGTGTCGCTGGTGACGACGTCGCCATCATGATGGTTGAAGCCGAAGCCACGGACAACTCCTGGAACCTCATCAAGGAACAGGGCGCCACCGCTCCCACCGAAGAGGTCGTTTCCGAGGGCCTCGAGGCCGCCAAGCCGTTCATCAAGGCCCTGTGCGAGGCCCAGGCCGACCTGGCCGCCCGCGCTGCCAAGCCGACGGTTGAGTTCCCGGTCTTCCTGGACTACCAGGATGACGCCTACGCCGCCGTTGAAGCCGCTGCCGCCGAGAAGCTTGCTGCTGTCTTCCAGATCGCCGACAAGCAGGACCGCGACAACGCATCCGACGAGCTCAAGGACGAGGTCCTCAGTGCCCTCGCCGGCCAGTTCGAGGGCCGTGAGAAGGAACTGTCCGCAGCCTTCCGCTCCCTGACCAAGCAGGTTGTGCGCCAGCGCATCCTCAAGGACCAGATCCGCATCGACGGCCGTGGCCTGACGGACATCCGCCAGCTGACCGCCGAGGTGGAGGTCCTGCCGCGCGTTCACGGTTCCGCCATCTTCGAGCGCGGCGAAACCCAGATCCTGGGTGTCACCACGCTGAACATGCTCAAGATGGAACAGCAGATCGACTCGCTGTCTCCCGTCACGCGCAAGCGCTACATGCACAACTACAACTTCCCGCCGTACTCCACCGGTGAGACCGGTCGCGTCGGTTCCCCGAAGCGCCGTGAAATCGGCCACGGTGCACTCGCCGAGCGCGCCCTGGTTCCGGTGCTGCCGTCCCGCGAGGAATTCCCGTACGCCATCCGCCAGGTGTCCGAGGCCCTTAGCTCCAACGGTTCGACGTCGATGGGTTCCGTCTGTGCCTCAACGCTGTCCCTGCTCAACGCAGGTGTGCCGCTGAAGGCCGCTGTTGCCGGTATCGCCATGGGCCTGGTTTCCGACCAGGTTGATGGCCAGACCCGCTACGCTGCACTGACCGACATCCTCGGCGCCGAAGACGCTTTCGGCGACATGGACTTCAAGGTTGCCGGTACGTCCGAGTTCGTCACGGCCATCCAGCTGGACACCAAGCTCGACGGCATTCCGGCGTCGGTCCTGGCTGCAGCCCTGAAGCAGGCCCGCGAAGCCCGCCTGCACATCCTGGATGTCATCAACGCCGCCATCGACACCCCGGACGAGCTCTCCGAGTTCGCACCGCGCGTGATCGCCGTCAACATCCCCGTTGACAAGATCGGCGAGGTCATTGGCCCCAAGGGCAAGATGATCAACCAGATCCAGGAAGACACCGGCGCCGACATCTCGATCGAGGACGACGGCACGGTCTACATCGGTGCTACCAATGGTCCGTCTGCCGAGGCAGCACGCGCCGCGGTCAACGCCATCGCCAACCCGCAGATCCCGGAAATCGGTGAGCGTTACCTGGGTACGGTCGTCAAGACCACTACCTTCGGCGCGTTCGTATCCCTGACCCCGGGCAAGGACGGCTTGCTGCACATCTCCGAGCTCCGCAAGCTCGCCAGCGGCAAGCGCGTGGACAACGTTGATGACGTCGTCTCCGTGGGCCAAAAGATCCAGGTCGAGATCACCAAGATCGATGACCGTGGCAAGCTCTCCCTCTCCCCGGTGGTGGCCGAGGAAGAAGGCGCTGCTTCAGAGGAAGCTTCCCTCGAAGAGGCCGAAGTATCCGCAGAGTAGCCTGAAACGGTACGCATGCGGCAGGACCGGTGGACATGTCCACCGGTCCTGCCGGGCTTAACGACGGAACCCCGTCCCAAGGGCGATGAACCCGCTGGTACGATTGCAGCCAGATTTGACACCCGTGAATTCCCGTAGAACTGAAAGGTCTTGATGACTGTCGTACCCCTCCCTCTGGCGCAGACCGTGCCCGGCGGCGAACTGATCCATGGTGCCGAAGGCGGTTCCGTTGTCCGGCGTTCAGTGCTTCCGGGGGGCGTTCGGGTGCTCACCGAGGCCATGCCGGGGCAGCGCTCGGCAACCATAGGATTCTGGGTGGGTGTCGGTTCCCGGGACGAAGCGGACGGCCAACATGGCTCCACCCACTTTCTGGAGCATCTCTTGTTCAAGGGCACCAAGCGACGGACGGCCCTGGAGATCGCTTCTGCTTTCGACGAGGTGGGCGGTGAATCAAATGCGGCCACGGCGAAGGAAAGCACTTGCTACTTTGCCCGGGTGCTGGATACGGACTTGCCCATGGCTATTGACGTCATTGCGGACATGATCACCGGTGCCGTGCTGGATCCTGCAGAACTCGAGCAGGAACGCGACGTGATCCTTGAGGAAATCGCGATGGACAGCGATGACCCCACCGACGTCGCGCATGAAAAATTCGTCGCCGCAGTCCTCGGGATGCATCCGCTCGGCCGCCCGATAGGTGGCACCCCTGCCGCCATCAAGGCCGTGTCCCGCGACTCGGTGTGGGAGCACTACCGGCGCTATTACCGGCCGGACGAGATCGTCATCACTGCCGCCGGCGGCTTGGATCACGACGTCGTCTGCCGCCTGGTGCTGGACGCCTTGCGGACAGCCGGCTGGGAGCTTAAGGACACCGTTGCGCCCGTCGAACGCCGCTCCACCGAGCGTGCCGAAATTACGGGCACTGCCGGGTTGCATGTGATCAAGCGTCCCGTGGAGCAGGCAAACATCATCATGGGCTGCCCGTCCATCGTTGCCACGGACGACCGCCGCTTTGTCATGAGCGTCCTGAACGCGGTGCTGGGTGGCGGCATGTCCTCGCGGCTCTTCCAGGAGATCCGCGAAAAGCGGGGCCTCGTCTATTCCACCTATTCCTTTGCCTCTGCCTATGCGGACGCAGGTTACTTCGGCATGTATGCCGGCTGCACGCCGTCGAAGGTCAAACAGGTCCTGGAACTCCTGGGCGCCGAACTGGACAAGCTTGCTTCTGACGGCATCACGGACGAAGAACTACGCAAGGCCGTAGGCCAATTGTGCGGTGGAATCGTTTTGGCCCTTGAGGACACCGGTTCCCGGATGTCGCGCCTTGGCCGCGCCGAACTCGTCTCCGGCGAATTCCAGGACATCGACGAAACCCTTGCCCGCATCAAGGCCGTCACAGCCGGGCAAGTCCAGGAACTAGCCCATGTGCTCGCTGCAGCCCCGCGCACGGTAACCGTCGTCGGACCCTTCGACGAAACTGAGACGTTCGGCCTCTGAACGCAGCAACCACCCATGGACATGCCCTCCGCTCGAGCCTAGGAGGGGACATAACCCTGATATGTCCATTCCTGGCTTGGAGGAGGGGGCATGTCCGGTGGTGGAGGGTGGACGCGCCTACGCGATCGGGAACATGATGGTGACGTATCCATCGTCGTTGCGCGGGAGTCGCCATGAACGGGCCACTGAAAAGTCATGCGAACACTGCGCTCGAGGCGTTCTTGGGGCATTGGCGGGGGAGTACCGAGCTCGCCGCGTCGCCGTGGGGCCCTGCCCGGACCGCCGTCGCCGAAATGACCTTCTCGCGGGCTGCCGGAGGATACGCGCTGGTGCAGAGCTACCGGCATGTCGAGCCTGACGGCACACACTTCGAGGGGCACGGCGTCTTCACGGTTGACCCGGAGCACGGAGACACTTTGTGGTACTACGTTGACAGCATGGGCCGGCCACCGGAAGCCCCGGCTCGGGGACATTGGCACGACGGCACGCTGAGTCTCGAGCGGCGTAGCCCTCGCGGGACTGCGCGACACACATTCAAAGTTGACGGTGGCGTGCTGACGCACATAGCGGAACTGAGGCTCGGGGATGCCCCAACATTCAGTCCCTTCATGATTTCCGTGTGCCGGCGCGTCTAGTGCGCAAGCCGGCACAACGGCCAACCGTCAGCCGCCGGCGAACGGCGGGAGGACGTCGACGACGTCGTCCGCACCGAGGGGTGCCGAACGGTCGCGGACGGCTACCTCATTACGCAGGAAGCTGCTGCGCGAAATGATCCGGGCCAGGGGCGGAGTGCCCGCGGGGGGTTCCGGACGTTCGACGGCGAGCAGGACGGTGAGCAGCCCCTCCAGGCTGGTTCCCTCCGGAAGGTCGTGGTGTTCCTCTTCAAGGCCTGCCGCGGCCCGTGCGGCGGCGAAGTAACGTACGAGCACAGTCCTAGCCTCCGATTGCGCTCATGCTGCGGTCGGGCTGGACAAAGTCCGGCGCGCCCAGTCCGGTGTGGTCCATGCCGTGCGCCTTGGGCTTGATCCACATGGCGTCCTGCCAGCGTTGGGCGAGTTGGTCGTCGCTGGCTCCTTGCCGAAGCAAGCCGAGAAGGTCGAATTCCTCGCGGGAAAACAAGCAGCTCATGATCTTGCCTTCGGCGGTAATCCGTGTGCGCCGGCAATCGGAACAAAACGGCTCGGTGACTGAGGCGATAATGCCGACGGTGCCCAGCACCGGACCCGTGGCTTCAGCGGATGCGGCGTCCCGGCGTCGTACTTCGAAGCGTTCCGCCGGAGCGCCGTCGCGTTCGCGCGGGTCCGGACCCAACACGAAGTCGCGGGATAGCAGCTCCCGAATCTCTGTCGCGGTGATCATGTTCCGCCGGGTCCAACCGTGATCGGCGTCCAGTGGCATTTGTTCGATGAAACGCAGCTCATAGCCGCGGTCCACAGCCCAGGCGAGGAGATCGGGTGACTCGGCGTCGTTGATCCCGCGCATGAGGACGGCATTGATCTTGACCGGTCCCAAGCCCGCAGCCCAGGCCGCATCGACGCCGGCCAGCACCTTGTCCAGAAACGGCCGCCGGGTCAGCTTGGTGAACGTTTCTTCGTGCAAAGAGTCGAGCGAGACATTGATGCGTGTCAGCCCGGCTTCCTTGAGCGCTGCCGCCTTCTTGTCGAGTCCGACGCCGTTGGTGGTCATGGAGATCGGCAGCTCGGGGTGCGCGTTGCGCAGGGCCGCAATGATGTCTACGAGGTCGGCACGGACCAAGGGCTCGCCTCCGGTCAGGCGTAGTTCGCGGACGCCGAGTTGTTCGACACCGATCCGCACAATCCGGACGATCTCGGCGGCGGTCATGACGGCCTGTTTGGACAACCATTCGAGGCCCTCGGCAGGCATGCAGTACGTGCACCGGAGATTGCATTTGTCGGTCAGGGACAAACGCATATCGGTGGCGCGGCGTCCGTAACGGTCGAACAGGCCCACCGGAGTTCCTGCAGGGCGCGGCGGGGGCGCAGAAACGCTGGTTCCCGTCCCATCGCCCGGAGCGGGCAACGGCATGCCTAGCTGAACACTCATGGATTCAGGCTACGCCAGGCAGGCCCGAAGCGTGATATCGACCACTGCTCATGTCCGTATGCGGGCTCAACGGAGAGGCAGTTCTTACGGAATACGTACGGTTGCCCCGGGGACGCCCGGAACGGGCACCGCGGGCTGCCCTCGAATCTATGCTGAAGGTGTGAACATGCAGCCCGCCCCGCACGCTGCCGAACTTGGCAATCGCCGTATCCTCCTGGTCGAAGACGAACAGACCATCGCCGACGTCGTCCGTGAGTACCTGGTCCAGGCAGGCTTCCAGGTCGATCATGCAGGCGACGGCTTCGCAGCCCTGAACCTCGCAGCCGCCAGGCGGCCCGATCTCGTCATCCTGGACCGCATGCTGCCGGGACTCGACGGCGTGGAAGTGTGCCGCAGGTTGCGTCTGGCAATGAGCGTTCCCATCATCATGGTCACCGCCCTTGGTACGGAAGACGACCGGATCCTGGGCTTGGAGACCGGGGCGGACGACTACGTCACCAAGCCCTTTTCGCCGCGCGAGCTGGTCCTTCGGGTGAAATCCGTGCTGCGCCGGAGCATCCGGGAATTCAGCCCGGAACCTCCCGTGGAACTCGCCGGTTTCGCATTGGATCCGGCCTCGCGCACGGTCCTGCATCACGGCAAGCCGCTGATGCTGACGGTGCGGGAATTCGATTTGCTGGCTTTCCTGCTCCGCCGGCCCAACCAGGTGTTCAGCCGTGAAGAGCTCATCAAAGCAGTATGGGGTTGGGAGTTCGGAGATCTGTCCACGGTGACGGTCCACGTCCGCCGCTTGCGCGAAAAGATCGAGGACAATCCGACGACGCCGGTGCTGCTCAAGACTGTCTGGGGAGTCGGTTATCGTTTCGACGCGAAGGAAGGCGGACATGCAGGCAACTGAAATGTTCACCATCCTGGGCTGGATGCTGCTGTGGGCTGTCCTCATAGGTGCCTTGACGCTTGCTTTGCTGCGTTTCCTGCGTCGTGCGTCGATCCTGGTGCAGATTTGCCTCGTGGTGGTGGCCACTGTAGGCGTCCTTGTGGCCGGAATGGTGAGCGCCTTCAACGCGATGTTCATTTCCGCCCGGGATCTCGAGGTCATGTGGTACATCCTCGGGGTGGCCTCGGCCGTGGCTATTGCTATTTCCTTGGTCCTCGGGGCAGGGGTGTCCCGCAACGCCATCCGGCTGGTTGCCGCGACGCGTCGCCTCGGGAGCGGCGAAGCCCTCGGCGATTCGGTGCTCCCACCATCGGCCTCGCGGCGGTCCGTACCGGCCATGAACTCCGAGCTTGCCCAGCTCGCCGGGGCACTCGAAGCGAGCAGCATCAAACTGGAGGAATCCCGGCGCCGGGAGGCCGCCGTCGAAACCGCCCGCCGGGAACTGGTCTCCTGGATCTCGCACGACCTCCGGACCCCCTTGGCCAGCATGCGGGCCATGGCCGAAGCGCTGGAAGACGGCATGGCCTCCGACGTCCCCGCGTACTACCGCAAGATCATCACCCAGGCGGACCAGATGGCGGTGATGGTCAACGACCTCCTGGAACTATCCAAGATCCAGGCGGGGACGCTCCGGCTGAGCGCAGAAGCTTTGGACCTCTACGACCTCGTGAGCGATGCCATCGCCGATCTTGCCCCGCTCGCCGCCCAGCGACGCGTCCGGCTCGACGGCGGCGGGGACAGGGAGTGCATGGCCGTCGCGGACGGACCCAGCCTGGGCAGGGCCGTGCGCAACGTACTTCTCAACGCGATCATCTACAGCCGGCCCGACGGCGGGGTCATGGTCAGCGTCGGGCGCGAAGGCAGCGACGCCGTCGTTGACGTCCTGGACAGCTGCGGTGGCATAGCCGACGACGATCTCTCCCATGTCTTCGAAACCGGCTGGCAAAAGGACCGCTCCCGCAGCGCAGGAATGCCGCTCGACGGGGATGCGCCGCGCTACAGCGGTGCCGGCGTGGGGCTCAGCATGGTGGCAGGCATCGTCAAGGCCCACGGCGGCAGCGTCACCGTAGCAAATACAGGGGAGGGCTGCCGATTCACGCTCCGGCTTCCGCTTCCCGAAACGAGTACCAAACAGACAGGCACACCATGAGCAAGACCACATCGAAGAGAGCCAGTACAAGAACCGCCGTCCGGTGGGCGGCGGTATGCGGCGTGGCGGCCATCGGAGTCGGGGTGGCGGTCGGCGAGTTGCTGGCCGGTTTCCTGAGCCCGTCTGTTTCGCCCGTTACGGCACTGGGTGGCGTGGTGATCGACGCGGTACCGGGTTGGGCCAAGGAGCTGGCCGTCAACCTGTTCGGCACCGCGGACAAAATTGCCCTGATCGTCAGCATCGCCCTGGTGACCTTGCTCCTCGCCGCGGTCGCCGGACTTCTGGAGTATCGGCGAAAGGGAGCAGGATTGGCGCTTGCCTTGCTCGCCGGAGCGGCGGGGCTGGCCGCCGCGCTGACCCGTGCCCAAGCGGCACCCACTGCTGCGATCGCCCCGGTCGTGGCCACGATCGTCACCATGCTTTTCCTCCGGCTCCTGATCCAGCGACTCGAAACCTGGCGTCCCGAGCCCGAGACGGTCGAAATGCCGTTGGCCCGCCGAAGCTTTGTGCAACTGTTGGGTGGAACGGCGATCGCCGCCGTCGCCCTGGGGATCGTCACCACGGTGGTCCGGAGGGCAGGAACGGTAGCTTCCGATTTCCGCCGTGGCTTAGCACTGCCCGCCCCGGTCACCCCACCGGAGAAGGTTCCCGACGGCGCCGCACTCACCTTGGCGGGCCTGCAGCCGCTCGTCACGCCGAACAGCGACTTCTACCGGATCGATACCGCGCTGATCCCACCAGCCGTGAACCCACCGGACTGGACCCTCAAGGTGACTGGCCTGGTGGATCGCGAAGTCCAGCTGGATTTCGCCACCCTGCTGAGCAAACCGATGATCGAGCGCTACGTGACCATCGCTTGCGTATCCAACGAAGTCGGTGGAAACCTGATCGGCAACGCGCTTTGGCTGGGCTGGCCGGTCCGGGAACTCCTGGCCATGGCAGGACCCAAGCCCGGGGCGGACATGGTGCTATCCCGTAGTACCGACGGCTGGACTGCCGGAACTCCCCTCGAAGCGCTCACCGACAGTAGGGACGCCATCCTTGCCGTCGGCATGAATGGCGAACCCTTGCCGCTGGAACATGGCTTTCCCGTCCGGATGATCGTCCCGGGCCTCTATGGATATGTTTCGGCTACCAAATGGCTGACGGAACTGAAGGTCACCCGTTTCGCTGACGACCAGGGTTACTGGGTTCCCCGTGGCTGGAGCGACCACGGACCCATCAAGACGCAGTCCCGCATCGACGTGCCCCGGGACGGCCGCTCGGTCAAGGCCGGAACCGTGCAGTTCGGCGGGGTCGCCTGGGCTCAACACCGTGGGGTATCCCGCGTTGAGCTTCGCGTCGACCGCGGCAGCTGGCAGCAAGCCAAGCTCGCGCCTGGGATCTCCTCGGACACATGGTACCAATGGCAGCTCGGCGTTGACTTGGGCCCGGGGAACCACGAGGTGCAGGTCCGTGCCACGGATGCGAACGGTACGCCCCAGCCCGAAGCCCAAGCTCCTGTTGCTCCGGACGGCGCCACGGGATTCCACACCATCCACGTCACGGTCAACTCAAACTAGGCTGTGTAGGTCTGAGCAAAAACAACCGGGAGGAACACCGTGGCCAGATCCGTCGCAGCCCACCGCAAAGCCGTCCAGGAACTGCTGTCCGGCCTTCCCGGCCGGGGGAGTACTGAGGAGTTGCCCCTGATGGCCGCGCTCGGCAGGGTTCTCGCCGTCGATGTGCTGGCCCCGCTCAGCCTGCCGCCGTTCGCCAATTCCCAGATGGACGGGTTTGCCGTCCGCTCGGCGGATCTCACACCGCATGCAGGGAGCGACGCCGGCGCGGAGCTGACAGTGGTGGACCCGGTCCCGGCCGGTGCGGCCCCGATGCGACTCGCGCCCGGCACCGCGGCTCCCATCATGACCGGGGCCATGATGCCTGAGGGCGCCGACGCCGTCGTGCCTATCGAACAGGCACTGCCGGATGTCTTCCCCGCTCCCGGGGTGACAGCAACCGTTCGCCTTCCCACTACAGAGCCGGGAACGTTCGTCCGCGATGCCGGGAGCGACATCGCCGCGGGAGCAGTCGCACTGCGGGCCGGAACAGCTCTCGGACCTGGCCAATTGGGGCTGCTCGCCGCTTTGGGGATGACCGCCGTCGAGGTCCGCACCCCCGTGCACGTGCTCCTGGTGACCACGGGCGACGAAGTGGTGGAACCCGGTACGTCGTTACCGGAAGGCAAGATCTACGATTCCAATGGAACCCTGCTTGAAGCGGCCATGATGCAGTCCGGCCTTCGGGTCACGCGGACGGGCATCAGCAGCGACGATCCTTCCGCCCTGCTGGCGCTCCTGCGCAGCCATGCCGCAAGCAGCGACCTTATCGTCAGCACCGGCGGAGTCAGCAAGGGCGCCTATGAAGTGGTCCGGCAGGCGATGGGGGGCCAAGCCGTTGATTTTGTGTCCGTGGCCATGCAGCCCGGTGGCCCCCAAGGGATCGGAACGTTCGACGGCGTGCCCTTCCTCGGGTTCCCGGGCAATCCGGTGAGCTGCCTTGTGTCCTTCGAAATGTTCCTGCGCCCCGCGCTCGCCGCCGTCTTGGGCAGCCCCGCATTGCGGCCGAGCCTGCAGGCGCGCCTTGCGGAGTCCTTGACCTCGCCCGCGGGCAAGCACCAGGTCCGCCGGGGCACGCTGCTTCCGGGGGGGACCGTCAGGCTTGAGGGGGGCGTCGGATCCCATCTCGTCCATGCCCTCGCCAACTCGAACGCGCTGATCCAGGTTCCGGAAGGCGTCACGGAACTCGACGCCGGGGCGGAAGTGGAAGTATGGATGTTGTGAATGAAACTTCAGATCCCGCCGGCGTTGTCGGCGGCCTCACCCACTTGCGCCAGGACGGCACCGCCCAAATGGTCGATGTCTCCGAAAAGGCCGTGACCACGCGGGAGGCGACCGCCACCGCCACCGTCCGGAGCACCCCGGAAGTACTTGCCCTCCTCGGCGCAGGTGAGCTTCCCAAAGGGGACGCCCTGGCCGTGGCGCGCGTAGCCGGCATCATGGCAGCCAAGAAAACGCCCGACCTCATACCCCTGTGCCACCCGCTGCCGATTTCCAAGGTCACCGTGGACTTCCAACTCGGGCCGGACACGGTAGTTGTATTGGCAACGGTGAAAACCAGAGGCGTCACAGGCGTGGAGATGGAAGCCTTGACCGCTGCCTCGGTGGCTGCCTTGAGCGTCTACGACATGATCAAAGCAGTAGATAAGCACGCCGTTATCAGCGGCATCCAGGTGCTGGCCAAGAGCGGCGGAAAGAGCGGCGCCTGGGCCCTTCCCGTTTCGTCCGGCACGCCCAGCGAAGGGCGACGCGCGTGAACGCCTGCGAACCCCGCCGCGGACCGCGCAAGGCCGGCGTCGTCATCGCGTCCAACCGCGCGGCAGCAGGAATCTACGAGGACAAGAGCGGCCCGGTCATCCTGGACTGGCTGGCTGAGCACGGCTACGAGACCTTCCCCGTCATGGTGGTGCCGGATGGCGAGCCGGTCGGCGCCGCCATACGTGCGCTCCTGACCCAGGAACCCGCCGTCGTGATTACCAGCGGCGGCACGGGACTGAGCCCCGATGACCGCACCCCGGAAGTCACGTTGCCGTTGTTGGATCGCGAAATACCGGGGCTCATGGAAGGCATTCGCCGCGCCGGAGCCGCCAAAACCCCCATGGCGATGCTCAGCCGGGGCCATGCCGGTACAGCCGGCAAGACGTTCATCGTGAACCTGCCGGGTTCGCCGAAGGGGGTGATGGACGGGCTTGCCGTTCTTGATCCTGTCATCGCCCACCTATGCGATCAGTTGGAGGGAAGTCATGACCACTGAAACCGACTTCGAAGTCATCAGGGCGGTCCTCAGCGCGGAGCCGATTTCCGTGGACCAGGCCATAGCAGCCGTGGAATCGGACACTGCCGGAGCGGTGGTGAGCTTCAGTGGCGTGGTCCGTAATCACGACGGCGGCAAGCCGGTCGACAGGCTCAGCTACAGCGCCCACCCCACCGCCCATCAGGTCATGGCCGACGTTGTGGCCGAACTCGTGACGGAGCACTCAGGCGAAGCAGCCCAGCCTGTGCGTATTTGGGCAGCACACCGGATCGGTCTGCTCGAGGTTGGCGACCCTGCGCTCGTGTGCGCCGTGGCCGCAGCACACCGCGGACAAGCCTTCGCCGTATGCTCGGAGCTTGTCGACAGAATCAAGGCGCAAGTGCCCATCTGGAAGGAACAGTTCTTCAGCGACGGCACAGTCGAGTGGGTCGGCGCAGGGGAGTAGCCGGGCGCAGGGGTCTGCTTCCCGTCGAAATCGCTGGAACGGTGCCGGTTCGCCGGAGCGTTCCGGCGAACCGGCACCGTTCCGGCGACCCCACGTTGAGGCAGCCACCAACCCGCGACCAGGGGTTGCCACAGGGAAATTCCGATGCGTGCCGCCCGGTAGGGTTAAGGGCATGACCGAACAACTTGCTGTTGCCGTGCTGGGCGCCCAGGGGCGCATGGGTATCGAAGCCGTCAAGGCGGTGGAAGCGGCAGCCGACATGAAGCTTGTCGCGGCACTCGGCCGCGGTGACTCCCTTGACACCCTGCTCGACGCCGGCGCCAAGTATGTCGTCGACCTGACCGTTCCGGATAGCACGGAAGCGAACGTCCATTTCGCCGTCGAGCACGGCATGCATGCTGTTGTCGGCACCACCGGCTGGGACGCTGCGAGGCTTGCGGCATTGCGCGAGTTGCTTGCAGTGAACCCGGAGTCAGGCGTTCTGATCGCCCCTAACTTCGCTCTCGGCTCCATCCTCGCCTCGGCCTTCGCCGCCAAGGCCTCCAAGTACTTCGAATCGGTGGAGATTGTCGAGCTGCACCACCCGAACAAGGTGGACGCGCCGTCGGGCACGGCCGTCCGCACGGCCCAGCTTATTGCCGCCGCCCGCCAAGAAGCCGGCGTGCCGGCGAGCCCGGACGCCACGGGCACCGCCCTTGACGGTGCCCGTGGTTGTGAGGTCGATGGAATTCGCGTCCACAGCGTCCGCTTGCGCGGGCTCGTGGCGCATCAGGAAGTGCTCCTCGGCGGGCCAGGAGAGCAACTAACCATCCGCCACGATTCCTTCGACCGGGCGTCATTCATGCCTGGAGTGTTGCTGGGACTACGCAATGTGGCGTCCCACCCCGGGCTGACAGTCGGCCTGGATGGCTATCTGGACCTGGGGCTCTAGGCGCATGGGCTCGCTCTGGAACGCATTCAAGGAGAACCGCACCAAGATCTGGGTTGGTGCCGTCACCCTGTTGTTGGTTCTCTACCTCGTGGTTACCTTCGAACGCTCGATCCTGCTGCTCAGCGACCCGAACCTGATAGCCAAGGGAATCGGCGCGGCGTACCTGGTCCTCCCCCTCATCGGAGCATGGGCACTGATCCGCGAGCTGCTGTTCGGCGCGCGCACCGAGAAGATGGCCAAGGTGCTCGAAGCCGAAGGCGGGCTGCCCGTGGACAACTTGCCCCGTACACCGGGGGGGCGCATCGTGCGGTCCGCCGCGGACGCCGAGTTTGAGAAGTACCGTGTGGAGGCCGAGGCGGCGCCCGAGGACTGGCGCTCCTGGTTCCGCCTCAGCTGCGCCTACGACGCCGCCGGGGACCGCAAGCGGGCCAGAGAGGCAATGCGCGACGCCGGACGCCTTTTCCGCGCTGAGCCCACCGCGGCGGAGCGATAGCGTCTCTCGGAGTAGTTTTGGTGCACGTCTTGTATTCGAATATATGTTCGAATAGCATGGCGGCATGAACGATCCTTCGAAGCGGCCCGACGCGTATCCCCAAGGCCTGAACGGGCCCATGAAGGCGATGAGCCCGGGCGTCGTGGACTTCCTCTTCCGGCAACTCGTTGTGGGGGAGCCGCCCGAAGATGTCCAGTGGCGGCGCGAGGGAACGGTTCTGGGCGAACAACCGCCGGGCGCCGAACTCGCCAGGCGGCTCGCGGAAACCGACCTTGAGTCGCTGACGCCCGTTGAATTGTTCGACTACGTGCGGGCGGCCCAGCGGCTGGGAACGTGGGCGGACCGTTTGCGGGAGTCGGCGGTTGCCCGGTATTGCGCACCCGAATCGCCGCGGAATCCGGGTGCTCCGGAAGGTAGGATCCAAGGCGGCTCGGCGAGCGTCAAGGGTGGCCGGTCCAGCTGACGCTTCAGTCTGGGCTCTGCTCTCCATTCGCTGAATTTGACGACCATCACGTGAGCCCTATTCTCCTAACCTGCGGCTGACAGGGTAACGTTTTTCATATGTCTGACTCTCGTGCGAACGTTCCTGCCCTCGGTACCCTTCTGACCGCCATGGTCACCCCGTTCACCGCGGACGGCGAAGTCGACTACAAGCAGGCACAGGAACTGGCAGTCAAGCTGGTTGACGAGGGCTGCGATGGCTTGGTCGTCACCGGAACAACCGGGGAGACGTCTACGCTCACCGACGAGGAAAACCTCGGCATGTTCCGCGCTGTCAAGGAAGCCGTGGGCGGTCGTGCAGCAATCATCGCTGGAACCGGAACCAATGACACCGCGCACTCGGTTCACCTCTCCCAGGAAGCCGCGAAGCTCGGCGTCGACGGGCTCCTGATCGTCACGCCGTACTACAACAAGCCGAGCCAAGCAGGCGTCCGTGCCCACTTCGAGGCCATTGCCTCCGCTACGGAGCTGCCGGTCATGCTCTATGACATTCCCGGGCGCTCGGCCATCCAGATCGCGCCGGAGACAATGATCGGTCTCGCCGCCCACCCCAACATCGTTGCGGTCAAGGATGCCAAGGCAGATTTCGCAGCTGCCACGCGGGTCATGGCTGAAACCGACCTTCTTTTCTATTCGGGGGACGACGGCCTGACCCTCCAGTGGATGGCCATGGGCGCGGTGGGCCTGATAGGCGTTACTACCCACGTCGTCACCCGGCGTTTCCGTGAGCTCATCGACGCGATCAACGCGAACGACCTCGGCACGGCCCGCAAGATCAATTTCGAACTGGAGCCCGTGATCCGCGCCACCATGACCCGGGTCCAAGGTGCCGTTGCCGCCAAGCAAATTCTTAAATGGCAGGGAGTCCTGCCCAACTCGGTTGTCCGTTTGCCCCTCGTGGAGCCGGACGCCGCCGAGATCGCAATCATCCGCGAGGACTTGGCGGAAGCTGGAATGGACTTCACTGTCTAGAAGGATTCCGCCGGAAAGTAGCGCATTATGACCCAAACCGCCCTTCCCGGACTTGTCACCCCGCCCAAACTTCCGCAGGGAACGCTCCGGATTGTGCCCCTTGGCGGGCTGGGGGAGATCGGCCGCAACATGGCCGTTTTCGAAATCAGCGGCAAGCTGCTGGTGGTCGACTGCGGCGTGCTCTTCCCTGAAGAGACCCAGCCGGGCGTTGACCTGATCCTGCCCGATTTCTCGTACATCGAGGACCGGCTCGATGACGTCGTTGCCATCGTCCTGACGCACGGCCATGAAGACCACATCGGCGCTGTGCCATACCTCCTGCGCCTGCGCCCGGACCTGCCGTTAGTCGGTTCCCAGCTGACCCTTGCCCTCGTTGAGGCCAAGCTCCAGGAACATCGGATCAAGCCGTACACGTTCACGGTTGCCGAAGGGCAAGTGGAGCAGTTCGGTCCGTTCGAATGCGAATTCGTCGCCGTCAACCACTCCATACCGGACGCTCTGGCTGTCTTCATCCGGACCGATGGCGGCAACGTATTGCACACGGGCGACTTCAAGATGGATCAGCTGCCCCTGGACGGCCGCATCACGGACCTGCGTCACTTCGCCCGCCTGGGCGAAGAGGGAGTGGATCTGTTCATGGCGGATTCGACCAACGCGGATGTCCCCGGATTCACCACGGCGGAAAAGGAAATCGGTCCTACTTTGGACCGTTTGTTCGGCCAGGCCAAGAAGCGCATCATCGTCGCGTCCTTCTCCTCGCACGTGCACCGTGTCCAGCAGGTCCTCGACGCTGCCGCCCAGCACGGCCGCAATGTCGCCTTTGTGGGTCGGTCGATGGTGCGCAACATGGCCATCGCCGCGAAGCTGGGTTACCTTGACGTTCCGCCGGGAATCCTGGTGGACATCAAGAACATCGACAATCTGCCGGATCACCGCGTGGTCCTGATGTCCACCGGTTCCCAAGGCGAACCAATGGCAGCCCTGTCGCGGATGGCCAGTGGAGACCATCGTGTAGTCGTTGGCCAGGGGGACACGGTCATCCTTGCCTCGAGCCTTATCCCGGGCAACGAGAACGCGGTCTATCGAATCATCAACGGGCTGCTCAAGCTCGGTGCCGACGTCGTCCACAAGGGCAATGCCAAGGTGCACGTCTCCGGTCACGCAGCTGCCGGCGAGCTGCTGTACTGCTACAACATCCTCAAGCCGCTGAACGCGATGCCTGTGCACGGAGAAACCCGGCATCTCATCGCCAATGGCAACTTGGCGGAGGATTCCGGCGTGCCCTCGGACCGCGTCATCCTCAGCGACAACGGCACGGTCATTGACCTCAAGGACCACAAAGCCAACGTAGTGGGCCAGGTGGAAGTGGGCTTCGTCTACGTTGACGGCTCCAGTGTGGGCGAAATCACCGACGCCGACCTCAAGGATCGAAGGATCCTCGGCGACGAGGGCTTCATCTCCGTTATCACCGTGATCAACCGCACCACAGGCAAGATTGTCTCGGGTCCCGAGATCCATGCCCGCGGTGTGGCCGAGGACGATTCGGTATTCGACGAGATCATCCCGAAGATCAACGCGGCACTTGAAGACGCTGTCCTTCACCACTCGGACCACACCAACCACCAGCTGCAGCAAGTGGTCCGTCGCGTGATCGGCACGTGGGTCAACCGGAAGCTTCGCCGGCGCCCCATGATCATCCCCCTGGTTCTGGAGGCATAGCCCGGCGGCATAGCCCCGAACAGGCGTGGCCCGGTTCCCGCGAACCGGGCCACTCCTGTTTCAGGACCGCAGCGCGATCGGGTGGACCCGATGGTCGCTCAACAGGAGCAACATGGCTCCTTCGCGCCCCTGAAATCCGCGGGATTCACGACGGGTTGGGGTAGCGTGGCCGATATGGCGACTCGTACTACCTCCGCGCCTAGAGGCAGCTCCAACAGCAAACCCGCCGGGGCAGGTTCACGTTCGGGCAGCGGCCGGACCCCGGCAAAGACCGGCAGGAGCGGCACCGGCACGGCCCGCGGCAAGCAGGCCGCCGTCGTCGAACCCCAACAGCCATGGATCCTGCGGGCGATTGCCGGCGTCTGGCTGGGAATCGGGCACGTGGTGGGTGCGGGCATTCGCCGGATCGGCTACGACGTCAGCAACCTGGAACCGGCGGACCGCCGGGACGGTGCGGCGCTTTTCAACCTCGCTCTCGGCGTCTTTATCGCAACTTTCGCATGGTGGGGCTTTAAAGGCTGGTTCCCGGACGTTGTCTACGGCATCGTGAACGGCACCTTCGGCTGGGTATCCCTGCTCTTGCCGCTCATGTTGTTCGTGTGCGCTTTCCGGCTCTTCCGGCAGCCGGCGGACAGCCGGGGCAACAATCGCGTAGGCATCGGATTCCTGATCATGGCGTTCGCCGGCACCGGTTTGGCCCACATCCTCGGAGGTCAGCCGACTGTTGCCGATGGCTTTGACGGGCTCCGGCGGGCAGGCGGGATGCTAGGCTTCCTCGCGGCGTCTCCACTTACCGCAATCCATCCCGCGGTGCCGGTGATGGTTTACGGCGGCTTGGCTTTCGTCTCCGTCCTGATCGTGACGGCGACGCCCTTCGGGGCCATTCCGCGGCGTATTCGCGGTGCCTACGAGCACCTCATGGGCGTCGACCTGGTGGATACCGAAGCGCAGCGCGGAGATTCGCATGACCGCAGCTACCTCTACGAAAACGCGGCAACGGGGGCACCCCCGAAGAAGCGCCGTAAGCGCTTCTTCGGCAAGGATCACGACGACGCCACCCTTGAGGGCTATGTCGGCGACGAGGCGTTCGAACACGCAATCGTCGACGACGACGTTCCTCCCGCAAACGGCGCGCCGTCCGTGCCGCCAGGGGTGCGCCGGCCCACTCAGGCCGAAATCGCTGTCGAGAAGATCAAAGCCGCGCAGGGGCTGGGAACCCCGAAGGCGGTTGCGGACAACGCGACCGAAGCGATCCCCATGGTTGCGCCGACCGCCGCACTATCCCCGGCTGCAGCCCCCGTGATCGTGCCTTCGGCGCCGGTCAGTCCGCCGCCGCCCCCCACGCCGATCCCGCAGCGGACCGAGCAACTGTCTCTCGCCGGCGACGTCACATACACCCTGCCCTCCTCGGACAACCTGACCCCGGGGTCCATCCCGAAGGAACGTACCGAAGCGAACGACGCCGTCGTAGCCGCCCTCACAGACACCATGCAGCAATTCAACGTGGACGCCACGGTCACCGGGTTCAGCCGCGGCCCCACCGTGACCCGCTACGAGATCGAACTCGCACCGGGCACCAAGGTGGAGCGCGTTACGGCTTTGTCGAAGAACATTTCCTATGCCGTGGCGTCGAGCGATGTCCGCATCCTCAGCCCCATCCCGGGCAAGTCCGCCATCGGTATCGAGATCCCTAATACGGACCGCGAAACCGTGTCCCTCGGCGATGTCCTGCGCAGCCAGAACGCGAGGCGGACAGACCATCCGATGGTGATGGGCGTCGGCAAGGACGTCGAGGGCGGCTATGTCGTGGCGAACCTCGCCAAGATGCCGCACTTGCTCGTTGCCGGTGCTACGGGTGCGGGTAAGTCATCGTTCGTGAACTCGATGATTACGTCCATCCTGATGCGGGCCACACCGGACGAAGTGCGCATGGTCATGGTGGACCCCAAGCGCGTGGAACTGACCGCCTATGAAGGTGTTCCGCACCTCATTACGCCTATCATCACCAATCCCAAGAAAGCCGCGGAAGCTCTCCAGTGGGTGGTCCGCGAAATGGACGCCCGCTACGACGACCTCGCCAACTACGGCTTCAAGCACATCGACGATTTCAATAAGGCGGTCCGCGCCGGCAAGGTGGTGCCGCCGGTCGACTCCAAGCGCATCATCAAGCCGTACCCGTATTTGTTGGTGATCGTCGACGAGCTCGCTGACCTCATGATGGTTGCCCCGCGCGACGTCGAAGACTCCATTGTCCGCATCACCCAGCTTGCCCGTGCCGCAGGTATCCACCTGGTCTTGGCCACCCAGCGTCCATCCGTCGACGTCGTCACTGGCCTCATCAAGGCGAACGTGCCGTCCCGCATGGCCTTTGCCACATCATCCGTCACTGACTCCCGCGTGGTCCTGGACCAACCCGGCGCGGAGAAACTCATTGGCCAGGGTGACGCCCTGTTCCTGCCCATGGGTGCCTCGAAGGCCATGCGCGTGCAGGGCGCCTGGGTCACGGAGTCCGAAATCCACCGGGTGGTTGAGCACGTCAAGGGCCAACTCAAGGCCGTGTATCGCGACGACGTGGCCCCCGAGGCGCAGAAGAAGCAGATCGACGATGATATCGGAGACGATCTCGAGGTCTTGCTTCAGGCCACCGAACTCGTGGTCACCACGCAGTTCGGTTCCACCTCGATGTTGCAGCGCAAGCTCCGCGTCGGCTTCGCCAAGGCGGGCCGCCTCATGGACCTCCTGGAATCCCGCGGGGTCGTCGGACCGTCCGAAGGCTCCAAGGCCCGCGATGTCTTGGTCAAACCGGACGACCTCGCTCCCGTGTTGGCGGCCATGAAGGGCCAGGATGCTCCAGCCAGTCCCGATGCCCACACAGCTGCCTTGAGCGAGAACGCGAACGCGAATATCGCCGTCGGGGGCTACGCAGAGGACCTGGTCGCCACCGATCTTGAGAACCGGAAGCAAGCCAGGGACTACCACGACGGAGCAGACGCCTCCGATGACGAAGACGATGCCGGCGAAGACGCCTGGTCCCTGACCGGACGGTAGCCTAGAGGGGTGACTACATCCGACGGCAGCAAAGCCGGTTTCAGCAGCTCCGATATCTGGAACCTGCCCAATCTCCTGACGATGCTTCGGATTGTCCTGGTCCCGTTCTTCGTCTGGTTCCTCCTGGCGGACAACGGCCGGCATGGCATCTGGCGCTGGGCAGCCGTGCTCGCCTTCGCCGTCGCCATCTACACTGACAAGCTCGACGGCGACATCGCCCGCAGCCGCAACCTCGTCACCAACTTCGGCAAGATCGCGGACCCCATTGCCGACAAATTGCTTATCGGATCGGCACTTGTGCTCTTATCAGTGCTGGGGGAGCTGCCGTGGTGGATCACCGTCCTCATCCTTGTGCGTGAATGGGGTATCACCGCCTTGCGTTTCTTTGTGATCCGCTATGGCGTCATGCCGGCTTCGCGCGGCGGCAAGCTCAAGACCGTGATCCAGACTGTCGCAATTTTCCTTTACATCCTGCCGTTGAATTCTTTCGCTCCGTGGCTCGTCAGCGTTGCGTTCTGGGTCATGATCGTTGCCCTCGCCATCACCCTGTGGACCGGGGTCGAATACGTCATCGAGGCCATCAAGCTCCGCACAGCCGGCAGGCGGCGATGAGCCGCGCCGTTGAGGAGGTGGCCGCGTCCGCCGTCTACGCTGCCATCGAGCGGGGCATCACCGTGGCTACCGCGGAATCCCTGACGGCCGGGCTGGTGGCCGCGACCCTCGCGGACACTCCAGGGGCGTCAGGCATGCTCCAAGGCGGGGTGGTCGCCTATCAGAATTCGGTCAAAGCGGGGATCCTTGGTGTGTCCGGACAGTTGCTCTCCGCCGTCGGATCCGTCGACGCCGAGGTGGCGGCGGCCATGGCCGCCGGCGCCAGGCGCGCGTGCGGGGCCGACGTCGGAGTATCCACCACGGGGGTTGCGGGGCCTTTGCCGCACGACGGGAAAACCGTGGGTACCGTTTTCATTGGCGTCGCCACGTCGAGCGGAGCCGCGGCGCATTCCTATTCCTTTCGGGGGGATCGTCCGAGTATCCGTGCGCAGGCAACCGTGGCCGCACTGGAGCGCTTGCTGGAGTGCCTCGTCCGTGCCGACTTACCAGACGTAAAGTAGCCGGGAACAAAAACAGTGGCCCAATAGTTGTTACATTGTGTCGCCTCGGAATGGCCGGGGCGCCTAGGATGTAGAAAACAACGGTGCACCTGCACGGTGAACCGGACTTACGAGGGAGCAAGGCGATACAGATGGTTAAGCAGCCCGTATCCGTAAACGGCGTTGTCCGCTGGAAGGATGTGGGCTTGGCCGAGAAGGCACCGAGCGAACAGAAGGAGCGCAAAATGGTTATTCTGCGTCACGAAATCGGTGATGTCCTGCGCGATGTCCGCCAGCGTCAGGGCCGCACGCTCCGCGAAGTCTCGCACAGCGCCCGCGTTTCCCTTGGCTACCTGAGCGAAGTTGAGCGTGGCCAGAAGGAAGCATCCTCAGAGCTGCTGTCCTCGATTTGCTCAGCTCTGGACGTTCCATTGTCCGGCATGCTCCGCGAGGTCAGTGACCGGGTTGCCGTCGCCGAAGGCGTCGCTGTTCCGGACACGGTCCCCCAGGAATTCGCCCAGCGCTATGGCCGCGATCTCGACCGCGAGCTCAGCGCCGAATTGAACGACGATTTCACCCAGGGCATGCTCTCCGGAGCACGCTAGACGGATATCGCCGAATACTTGAAGTAAAGAAGGAGGGCCTCCAGCTGGAGGCCCTCCTTCTTGGGTCTTTGTGGCTCGTGCGGATTCGTGGCCTCAGTCCTTGCCGGTTCCTTCGCCGTAAGCAGCGTTGAGCCGCTCAATGTAATCAGCCAGCGTCTGGATTTCTTCCAGCGGCCACTCACCCAGGCGTTCCCGGAAGACTTGCCGGCGTGCGTCCTGGACCTGATGCATCTTTTCCTCCCCCTTGGGGGTAAGTCGGATCGACTGGGCACGGCCGTCTTGGGGGTCGGCCTCCTTGTAGACCATCCCGATGCTCTCGAGGAACGCGATCTGACGGCTCACCGAAGGCTTCCCGACGCCGATGCATGAGGCGAGCTCCGTCAGGCGAATGGGGCCCTCGTTGCGGATGATCGAGAGCAGTCCGTAAGCGGCTGGTTCCATGTCCGGATGGACCTGGCGAGATAACTGGTGCGATAGTGATCGTGCGCGCCGCCAGAACATGCTCAACTGGTGTTCCACCTGCTGGAGGGCGGCGTCAACATTGTCGCCTGCATCCAGCATCTCTGGTGCGTCGTCGGGAGTGTTGCTCATGACAACCATTCTAGAGTCCGGTCCCGTGAGAGACTCTATTGGTGCGAATCAGTGACTTCTGGCGGCTGATGGACGATGAATTCGGGGCTGGCTACTCCCGGGTCCTCAGCAGCTCTCTTATATTGGCCGGCGTCGGCGGCCGTACGGCCGCCGACGCGCTGGCCGCGGGCTATAGCCCCCGCGACGTCTGGCTTGCCCTGTGCGAGGTCCAGGATGTTCCGCCGGAACGACGCCTCGGCAGGGACGTCAAGCCTGCCGACAAGGGCCCAGGAACGTTCTGACTTCCAGTGCCCAGGGACACGCCAACAAATTTGTTCGAATATCTGTTCGGATGAGGCTATGCTCCTTTCAGAGGAAAATTGACCCTAGCGGACCGGTTTTCGGCTCATTCGAAGCCCGTGGTTATCCACATAGACGAAGTCGCACGCAAAATTGTCAGCGGCCCGTACTAGCGTCGGATAAGACAGGAAAGCGGCCGTTCAGGCCAGTCCACAGCGAGAAAGCATCAGAGGTGTGAACCATGGCGGCAAATCAGGATCGCGAGAAGGCGCTCGAGGCAGCGCTTGCCCAGATTGACAAGCAATTCGGCAAGGGTTCGGTCATGCGTCTGGGGGACGAAGTCCGGGCGCCTATCGAGGTCATTCCCACCGGTTCCATCGCCCTGGATGTCGCTCTTGGCATTGGTGGGCTGCCGCGCGGTCGTGTGGTGGAGATTTACGGCCCGGAATCCTCGGGTAAGACCACTGTGGCACTGCATGCCGTGGCCAACGCCCAGCGTCAGGGCGGCATTGCAGCCTTCATCGACGCCGAGCACGCCCTCGATCCCGAATACGCCGCGAAACTGGGCGTTGACACCGACGCGCTGCTGGTTTCCCAGCCGGATACCGGTGAGCAGGCGCTCGAGATCATGGACATGCTGATCGGTTCGGGCTCCTTGGACGTCATCGTGATCGACTCCGTCGCCGCCTTGGTTCCCCGCGCTGAAATCGAAGGCGAAATGGGCGACTCCCACGTCGGCCTCCAAGCCCGTCTGATGAGCCAGGCCCTCCGTAAGATCACCGGCCGGCTGAGCCAGACCAAGACCACCGCCATCTTCATCAACCAGCTCCGTGAAAAGATCGGCGTTTTCTTCGGTTCTCCTGAGACCACTACCGGTGGTAAGGCCCTGAAGTTCTATGCCTCCATCCGCATCGACGTCCGCCGCATCCAGACGCTGAAGGAAGGCTCGGATTCGGTAGGTAACCGCACCAAGGCCAAGATCGTTAAAAACAAGATGGCTCCGCCCTTCAAGATCGCCGAGTTCGACATCATCTACGGCCAGGGCATTTCCCGTGAGGGCGGCATTATCGATATGGGTGTCGAGCACGGCATCATCAAAAAGTCCGGTTCATGGTTCACCTATGACGGAGACCAGCTCGGGCAGGGTATGGAGAACTCCCGCCGCTTCCTGCGCGACAACCCGGAGTTGGCCGCGGACCTCGAGCGGCTCATCAAGGAAAAGCTTGGTGTCGGAGTCAAGCCTGCCGAAACCGAAACATCGCCGAAGTTGAAGGCCGTTGACGGCTAAGCGCCAAGGCAAGTCTCAGTCCTCAAGGTCCTGTAGTCCGTCCGCGGATTCCTCCGTGGCATCAGACCCTGAAGCCAATCCGGAAGCGGTTGCACGGGCTATCGTCCTCCGTCAACTGACCAACTCGCCCAAAAGCAGGCTTCAGCTTGCGCGCAAACTGGCTGAGCGGAAGGTGCCGGAAGATGTGGCTGAAGCCGTGTTGGACCGTTTCGAGGAAGTCCGGCTCATCGATGACGCTGACTTCGCCGAGATGTGGGTCCGCAGCCGTTCCCAGTCGAGGAAACTCGCCCGGGGTGCCTTAAGACGCGAATTGGCGGACAAAGGCATCGACGCGGAAACAGCGGAGCAGGCGCTGGGCCAAGTGAGCGATGACGACGAGCGAAATGCGGCAAGGGACTTGGTTGCCCGCCGGTTGAGGGCAGGCATCGACCTTTCCGACAGGACCGCGCGCGACAAGCAGACACGGCGGCTCGCGTCGATGCTTGCCCGCAAGGGCTACCAACCGTCAGCGGCGTTCCGGATTGTTGGCGAGGTCTTGGACGAAGCTTTGGCAGGGGAGGCCGAGTCCCGCCGCGCCGGTGGACCTAGTGGTCACGAGGCGCCCCGCATCAGCTAAACCGGGTTGCTCTGGAAACTGAGAGCTGCCTGTGAGTATGGTCCCGGGCGGCGGGGTTAGCTGGGTTATTGACGGCTTTCGGCTAGGGTTCTGGACGTGTGTTCCGGGTCGGGAAGCAGGTCAGATCCAATGAAACCGTTGTCGTTACGGCTTTCGGCAATCATTGTGCCCTTGCTTGTCGCGTCGCTTCTCCAAGCAGGCCCGGCCTCCGCGGACGACGATGCTCCGCCGTCGGGCTATCCCAGTTGGGCCGAGGTACAACAGGCCCAAGGAAATGAAGCAGCGGCAAGCGCCGAAGTAGATCGTATCAACCAGTTACTGGTTGGCCTCCAGCAGAAGTCCGGTGAACTCGGTGCGGCAGCCATCAAGGCGGGAACCGAGTACGCGAAGGCCCACGACGCTCTGCAACATCAGGAGGCCGTGACGCAGAAACTTGCTGAGGCTTCCCAGCAAGCCAAGGCAAAATCGGACTCGCTGAAGAAGGCCACGTCTTCCCTCGTGGTGAAGGCATACGAGTCCGGTGGCTTCGATCCCGGTCCCTGGTCCCTTGCGAATGCCGCCATCGAACCAGACAACCTCCAGAGTTTCGCCTTGTTGAACAGGGTTCTGGATCGCACGGCTCAGCTGCACGATGATGCACTGAGCGCATCCCGGGCATCTGCGGCTGCAACTGCCCAGGAGCAGGCCGCCCGGGATGTTTTGGCCCAGTTGGACAGCGACGCCGCGGCAAAGGCCCAAGCCGCAGAGTCTGCCCGGCGCGCCGCCGAGGACAGCGTCGCCGCCACGGACGGCCAGCGACAGACCCTCGTTTCACAGCTCGCTTCCTTGACATCCACATCTGCCGCAGTTGCACAGAAATACCAAGAGGGCCAGGCGGCGCTTGCCGCCTATCAGGCGGCCCAGGAAGCCAAAAGGGAGGCAGCGCAGCGCCAGGCGGAAGCCGACGCCGCGGCCGCAGCCAATAGGCAAGCCCAGCAGCCCCAGGCCCCCGTAGTCCCGATCAGCAGCGGAGGAGGCGGCGCGGGTCCCGGAGGCGGAGGAGGCAGCGGCGGAGGCGTGGCCAACGACCCTGCAGGTGCGCGGCAATATGCCTCCTCCCGGCTCGGTGCCTACGGTTGGGGTCAGGACCAAATGCAGTGCCTGTCCCAGCTGTGGACCCAGGAATCAAGCTGGATGACGGATGCCACCAACCCCAGCAGCGGTGCCTACGGCATCGCGCAGGCACTGCCACCGGACAAGTACTATTCGGCCGGCAGCGACTGGCTCAGCAACTACCGGACCCAGATCGATTGGGGACTCGGTTATATCCGGGACCGCTACGGTTCTCCCTGCAACGCGTGGCAGCATGAGATGGGCTTCAACTGGTACTAGCTTGAGGGGCTACCCTAGATGGGTGAGTTCCCCTTCCGTAGCACCTGCACCAGCATCCCTTCAGCAACCCATCCAGGCCCCTGGGGGCGACTTGGCACCCGAGCACGGGGCGAAACGCACGTACCAGGTCCGCACCTTCGGTTGCCAGATGAATGTCCATGATTCCGAACGGATGGCCGGTCTCCTGGAGGACGCAGGTTACGTGCCCGTCGACGGCGGCGTAGCCGACGTCGTGGTTTTCAACACCTGCGCCGTCCGCGAGAACGCCGACAACAAGCTGTACGGCAACCTCGGGGAACTCAAGCAGGTCAAGGCCGCTCATCCCGGCATGCAGATTGCCGTGGGAGGATGCCTGGCGCAGAAGGACCGCGAAACCATCGTCCGGAAGGCTCCTTGGGTGGATGCCGTTTTCGGCACCCACAATGTGGGGGCACTACCGGCGTTGCTTGACAGGGCCCGCCACAACAACGAGGCGCAGCTCGAAATCCTGGAATCCTTGGACGTCTTCCCGTCCACCCTGCCCACGAAGCGTGATTCCGTGTACTCGGGTTGGGTTTCCATCTCCGTAGGCTGCAACAACACCTGCACGTTCTGCATTGTGCCTTCTCTCCGCGGCAAGGAGAAGGACCGCCGTCCCGGCGAGATCCTGGCCGAAATCCAGGCATTGGTCGACGACGGCGCAGTCGAGGTCACCCTGCTCGGCCAGAACGTGAACTCCTATGGGGTGGAATTCGGCGACCGCCTGGCGTTCTCCAAACTGCTCCGCGCTTGCGGTGACATCGAAGGCCTAGAGCGTGTCCGCTTCACGAGCCCGCACCCGGCTGCGTTCACGGACGACGTCATCGACGCGATGGCCGAGACCCCCAATGTCATGCCGCAGCTGCACATGCCCCTCCAGTCCGGCTCGGACAAAGTGCTCAAGGACATGCGCCGCTCCTACCGCTCCACGAAGTTCCTGGGCATCCTCGACAAGGTCCGCGACAAGATCCCCCACGCCGCGATCACCACCGACATCATCGTGGGCTTCCCCGGCGAGACGGAAGAAGACTTCCAAGCCACGCTCGACGTCGTCGAGAAGTCACGCTTCGCCTCAGCCTTCACGTTCCAGTACTCCAAACGCCCGGGCACGCCGGCCGCGGACCTTCCGGAGCAGCTGCCCAAGGCAGTTGTCCAGGAGCGCTACGAGCGGCTGACAGCTCTCCAGGACCGCATCGCGGCTGAGGAGAACGCTCAGCAGTTGGGACGGCGGGTCGAGCTTCTCGTCACGGCACAGTCTGGTCGCAAGGCCGAGGAAACCCACCGTTTGTCCGGCCGGTCCCGGGACCAGAGACTGGTGCATTTCTCCGTTCCGGAAGGCGCCGATACTCCACGGCCCGGCGACTTCGTCACGGTGACCATTACCGAAGCGGCAGCCTTCCACCTTGTCTCCGACCCGGCCACGGCGGCGGATTACAGCCTCCGGCGCTCCCGCGCAGGGGACGCATGGGACCGCTCGCAGGCGGATTCATGCGGCGTTCCGGCGCCGAGTGCGCCAGGCGCAGAGTCTTCAGGTTCAAAGGGCGTCTCCCTCGGCATGCCTTCTCTTCCCGTTCGACGGGGATAGCTTGGGCGTGCCCACAGCACCGGGCGGATCGGCCGATCCGACGCCTTCCGTGATCGCCGTCGTCGGGCCCACTGGCTCCGGCAAATCCGATCTCGGCGTAAACCTCGCCCTCGCGCTGGACGGCGAGGTCATCAACGCCGATGCCATGCAGTTCTATCGCGGCATGGATATCGGCACGGCCAAGATCGACGTCGCGGAACGCAGGGGAGTGCCCCACCATCTCCTGGACACGATGGACGTCACCCAGGAAGCCAGCGTCTCTGCTTTCCAGACCGAGTGCCGTGCGGTTATACGGGACATCCATGGCCGCGGCAAGCGGGCCATCCTGGTCGGCGGCTCCGGCCTCTACGTCCGGGCGGCCCTGGACGTGTTGGAATTTCCCGGCACGGATCCTGCCGTCAGGCAACGGCTGGAGCAAGAGTGGGAATCATCCGGTCTCCACGCCCTCCAGGAACGCCTGCAACGCGTCGACCCCGTTTCCGCGGGCAGGCTCGGCGACGCGCGCCGCGTCATCCGGGCCCTGGAAGTCTTCGAGCTCACCGGGCGCCCTTTCAGTTCCTTCATGCCGCAGCGAGAGTACTTCCAGCCAGCCGTGCAGATAGGGCTCGACGTCGACCGCACGGTACTGCGCGAACGTTTGGCCGAGCGCGTGCACCGGATGGTCGGCGCCGGGCTTCTCGATGAGGTTGAGCGGCTGGACGCCGCCGGGCTGCGACAAGGCAAGACGGCTTCCCGGGCGCTGGGATATGCCCAGTTCCTCAGGGTTCTCGACGGCGAGACGGACACCGCAATGGCTGCCGAGGAAACCATCGTGGCCACCCGACAATTCGCCCGCCGCCAACTCACGTGGTTCCGCGCCGACCCCCGGATCCACTGGCTTGACTGGCAGGACCCGGATTTGGTGGCCAAGGCGGCAGGAATCTCCGCAAAGCGGGCGTCCGTGATTTAGGCGCAACCGCCAGTACAGGTAGCCTTGAGCCATGGATGAAACCCTTGCTTTTTCCGCCCCGCAGCCTTCTGCTGCCGGCGGTGCCGTACCCGCCTCCGGTCTTCACGGACTTGCCTTCTCCAAGGGACATGGTACGGGCAACGACTTCGTCCTGATCGCGGACCCCGAGGACGCGCATCAGATCTCTCCGGAGCAGGTCGCGGCGCTTTGCGACCGCCACTTGGGGATTGGCGGGGACGGGCTCATCCGCGCTGTCCCGTCACGATTCCTGCCCGAAGGCCGCCAGCTTCTCGAAGCAGACTCAAGTGCCGAGTGGTTCATGGACTACCGCAATGGTGACGGCTCGCTGTCCGAAATGTGCGGCAACGGCGTCCGGGTCTTCGTCCATTTCCTCATCGAACAGGGCCTTGTCACGCTCAATCCGGGTGAATCGCTCACTATCGGGACCCGCGGCGGCATCAAGAAGATCGTCCGGACCGCTGACGGCTACGCGGTGGACATGGGCCCTTGGGAGTTCATTTTCCCCCAGGATGCTACTAGCAAGGCCATGGACTCCCTCGTCAGTGCCGACGGACTGGAGGTGGCCCGCCCGGCACTATCTGTGAGCATGGGCAACCCCCACACCGTGGTGGCATTGGCCGAGCTTTCAGAGCTCGCATCCACCCAGCTATTCAAGGCGCCCGTCGTGGATCCCAAACCGGTCAACGGCACCAACGTCGAATTCGTGGTTCCCGCGGAGCCACTCGTGCATGACGGCATGGGCAACATCACAATGCGCGTCCACGAACGGGGCGTCGGGGAAACCCAATCGTGCGGCACCGGTGCCTGCGCGGCCGCCGTCGCGATCCGTCATTGGGCCGGGGAAGGCGCTCCCGACACGTGGCGCGTCAAGGTGCCGGGCGGCGTCGTAGGCGTGCGGTTCTTCCCGGGAGCAAGCGGGCGCGAACACGTGGAGCTCAGCGGACCCGCCGTGATTGTTGCTACTGGCTCTCTTTCCTGATTCGCAAGACGCGAAAGGATTTCGAGGTGCTCTCCCGGGAGACCGAGAATGATCCGTCGAGCGTCTCGGCGAGCCAGCGCTGAAGTGAATCCGCGCCGAGGTTCTTCTGCACCACGAGCCAGGCGTTTCCGCCAGGGGCCAGCCGGGGCAACCATGTCAGCAACAGTTCGTGGAGTCCATCCTTGCCGATACGGATGGGTGGGTTGGACCAGATGGTGTCGAACGTCAGTGCGGGGTCGACGTCGTCGGGCAAGCACGCGGTGACATTGCCAAGATCCAGCAAGGCGGCGTTCTCGTTGGTCAAGGTGACGCAGCGCTCGTTGACATCAACCGCGTGGACGCGTGCGTGGGGAGCCATGAGACCCATCGTCAGCGCAATGGGTCCCCAGCCGCAGCCGATATCCAGCAGGTTTCCTTGCGGGGCTGGCGGAGGCACCTCCGCGAGCAGGATCGCAGTTCCCTTGTCGATACTGTCGGGGCTGAAGATGCCGCTCGATGTCTGGAGCCGGCGGGTCGCGCCGGCCAGTTCCACCGTGAGGGGCTTGCGGGTGAACGGCCCCGCGGGCTGTGCGCTGAAATAGTGAGCAGACTCCATAGCTTGTCAGATTAGTGGCCAGCAGCGGGCAAGGGAAACCGCGCGTCGTGCATACCGGCCCGGCCAGCAGTGCAGGCCGGGCTTGACGACGGCTGGTAATGTGGTGGGCATGTTCTTGATCTTTGAGTAGCCGGCTGAGTAACCGGCTGAGTAGTCGGCATCGCCCGCGACGCAGGCCTGCTTCATGTGCAGCGCCATTCCGCCTTGGTATGTCCGTTCCAGATGCCTTTTCGACGTCTGGACACTCTGCAGATCGTCCCGTGTTTTCCTGTGTCTAACCGTGTTTCCCCGCACGCAATCCGCGCGCCGAAACCCGGATGGAGATCTCCGACCATCGGCAAAGCCCTGCCAGGCATCAGCCCTGCGCGAATTCCGCGCCACAAGACCCGAATCGGCACTATTCTGGAAATGCCGAACCCCTAAAGGAGACCATGACCACGCAGAAGAACACCGGACCCGATTCCGACGCCCAGGACCTGAGTCCTGAAGAAATCCAGGCTGTCATCGACCGGATTCTCTCCAAGGACGCACCTGCCGTATCGCAGGAAGGCGACGAACCGAAGGGCGTGTTTGGCAAGGCCCAGGCGATTTCCCGCTTGGACGACGAACACAGCATCTACGACGGTGACCAGGAAGATCTGGCCGAACGCCGGGCCTTGCGCCGCACCGCGGGCCTGTCCACGGAACTTGAAGACGTCACTGAAGTTGAGTATCGGCAGCTGCGCCTTGAGCGCGTCGTGCTGGCCGGCCTCTGGAGCGAAGGTACCCTAGCTGACGCCGAGAACTCCCTGAGGGAACTTGCCGCGCTGGCTGAGACTGCCGGCTCGGAAGTCCTGGACGGAATCGTCCAGCGCCGCATGAAGCCGGACCCCGGAACGTTCCTTGGCTCAGGCAAAGCCATGGAGCTCAAGGACATCGTCTTGTCCACCGGGGCAGACACCGTGGTGGTGGACGCCGAACTGGCACCATCCCAACGGCGCGGCCTCGAGGACATCGTCAAGGTCAAGGTAGTGGACCGCACCACCTTGATCCTGGATATCTTCGCGCAGCACGCGAAGAGCCGCGAGGGCAAGGCACAGGTTGAGCTGGCGCAGCTGGAATACCTGTTGCCGCGCTTGCGTGGTTGGGGCGATTCCATGTCCCGTCAGGCTGGTGGCCAGGTGGGTGGAGCCGGCGCCGGCATGGGTTCCCGCGGTCCTGGTGAGACCAAGATCGAACTGGACCGTCGCCGGATCCGCACCCGAATGGCAAAGCTTCGGCGTGAAATCGCCGCGATGAAGCCGGCCCGCGAGACTAAACGGGCCAACCGCCGTCGGAATGCGGTTCCTTCGGTCGCCATCGCCGGTTACACGAACGCCGGTAAGTCATCGCTGCTCAATCGCCTGACGGATGCCGGCGTGCTCGTGGAGAACGCGCTGTTTGCCACGCTCGATCCCACCGTCCGCAAGGCTCAGACGCCGGACGGGATTGGCTACACACTCTCGGACACGGTCGGTTTTGTGCGCTCACTGCCCACCCAGCTCATAGAGGCTTTCCGCTCCACGCTGGAAGAAGTGGCCGACGCCGATCTGATCCTCCACGTTGTGGACGTTTCGCATCCGGACCCCGAAGGCCAGATAGCGGCTGTCCGTACAGTGTTCAGCGAAGTCGATGCCCGGAAGATCCCGGAAATCATCGTCCTGAACAAGGCGGACGTCGCGGATCCATTTGTCGTTGAGCGGCTCAAGCAGAAAGAGCCCCGCCATGTGGTCGTGTCTACGCGCACGGGGCAGGGCATCGCCGAACTCCTTGGGGCCATCAGCGAAGCCATTCCGCGTCCCGGCGTGCGCCTTGAGGTGCTGATTCCTTACAACCGCGGTGAGCTCATCAACAAGCTCCACAACACTGACGCCGAAATCCTCAGCCTTGAGCATGAGGAGGAAGGCACCCGCGTGGTGGCCATGGTCCATGAGAACCTCGCCGCCGAACTGGAGTCGTTCGTCAGCAATGGTTGATCCGGAAGCAGGGGAGCGCGGGGAAACCCGGGGAGAGCGGACCGCGCTCCAACTCCTGGACAAGGCCGTTGCCGGTATGGGCGGCCAAAACCGCGTGGGCCAGCACCAGATGGCCAAGCAGGTGGCACGGGCGATAGAGACCGGCGAACACCTGTTGGTCCAGGCGGGTACGGGCACGGGTAAATCCCTCGCCTACTTGATTCCGTTGATTGCCCACGCGATGGTAAGCAACAAGCCCGCACTCGTGTCCACGGCAACCCTCGCCCTCCAGACACAGATCGTGGGCCGGGATCTGCCACGGCTTCTGGAGACCATCAACCCAGAGCTCGAACGCCCGGTCACTATCGCTCTCGTCAAAGGCCGCGCCAACTATGTATGCCGGCACAAGCTGGAGGGCGGATTCCCCAGCGAGGAGCCTGCCGAGGGGCAGTTGTTCTCCCTCGGCGAGGACACCAGCGTTCCGCACCTCGCCGCAGCCATCGGTGGACCGGCCTCGCAGCTTGGCAAGGAAGTACTGCGGCTGCGTGAATGGGCCGGGAGGACCATGACGGGGGACCGGGACGAGCTCATGCCCGGCGTGACGGACCGGGCCTGGCGTCAGGTATCCGTCACGTCCATGGAGTGCCTCGGGGCGCAAAAATGTCCCATGGCGGAGGAATGCTTCAGTGAACTGGCCCGCCACCGCGCCGCAGAGTCCGACGTCGTGGTCACCAATCACGCGATGCTCGCCGTCAGCGCCTTCGAAGGGCTGGCCGTGCTGCCCGAGTACGACGTTGTGGTGGTGGACGAAGCCCATGAGCTCCAGGACCGCGTAACCGGTGCCGTGTCCGGGCAACTGTCCGTCGCAATGATCCACGCCGCTGCCTCGAGCGCACGCAAACACACAGCCATCACCGTGGACGCGCTGAACGCCGCCGCGGACCGCTTGGACCTCGCGATGATCGGCGCGGCCTCCGGGCTCCTGCCCCATGGGCTCAACGACGAACAACTTGATTGCGTGGACCAGCTCCGGGAAGCCTGCCGTGCGGCGCTGTCCGATTCGAAGGGGGATTCGTCCAACGCGGTCGACGGCGGCCGCCAACTTGCGCGGTCACGGCTAATGCTGATCCTGGAACTGTGTGAACGGCTGCTCTCGGCCCGGGAAAACCAGGAAGTCGTGTGGCTCTCCCGGAACAGTACCTATGATCCGCAGCAGGGCTACACGGCGCCTGACGAGGATTCGCCCGTCCTCATCAACATTGCTCCGCTCAGCGTGGCCGGACGGCTGCGGGAAGGGCTCTTCACGGGACATACAGTGGTGTTGACCTCCGCAACCCTGGCCATCGGCTCCGCGTTCGAGGCCACGGCAGGAGGGCTCGGACTGACGGGCCAGGGCGCTCCGAGTTGGACCGGCGTAGATGTGGGCTCGCCTTTCGACTACCCCAAACAGGGCATGCTGTACGTCGCCCGGCACCTGCCCAAGCCCGGGCGTGGCACTTCGCCTGAAGCACTCGACGAACTCGAGGAGCTCATCAAGGCGTCCCATGGTGGAGCCTTGTGCCTCTTTTCTTCAAGACGGGCGGCAGAAGACGCCGCGGAAGCGATGCGGTCACGGTTGGACGTTAAGATCCTGTGCCAGGGTGAATCGACCATGGCCGCCCTGGTCAGGCAATTCGCCGAGGAGGAGGACACCTGCCTCTTCGGCACGATGTCGCTTTGGCAGGGCGTTGATGTGCCCGGCGGTTCATGCCGCCTGGTCGTCATCGACCGGATCCCGTTTCCCCGCCCGGACGATCCCCTGATGACAGCACGGTCCCGCGCGGTAGCGCAGGCCGGCGGCAACGGTTTCATGGCAGTTTCCGCCACCCACGCGGCCATCCGGCTCGCCCAGGGGGCTGGTAGGCTCATCCGTTCGACAGGTGACAAAGGCGTCGTGGCAGTGCTGGATTCCAGGCTCTCGACCGAACGCTACGGCAACTTCCTCCGGGCGGCATTGCCGCCCTTCTGGGCAACCACGGACCGTTCAGTGGTCCACGGTGCGCTCGAACGGCTGTATGCCGACTCGGCCAAGGCCTAGCGATTTCCCCCCGGGCAACGGCTGAGGGCGACGGTCTCCCAGAGCTAGCGCAGGGGCCTAGAGCGAGCGCAGGACCGAAACGACCTTGCCCATGATGGTTGCCTGGTCGCCCAGAATGGGCTCGTACTGCGTGTTCTGGGGGAGCAGCCATGTGTGGCCGTCGCGCTGACGGAAGGTCTTGACGGTGGCTTCGTCGTCGAGGAGGGCTGCCACGATGTCGCCGTTGATGGCATCGTTTTGGCGCCGCACCACCACCCAGTCTCCATCGCAGATAGCTGCGTCGATCATGGAATCACCGGCCACCTTCAGCATGAACAGCTCGCCATGGCCTACCAACTGACGGGGCAGCGGCAGGACATCTTCAACGGTCTGGTCTGCCAAGATGGGCCCACCGGCGGCAATGCGGCCCACGAGGGGCACCATGGCCGTGTCGCTGGCACTCGCGAGCTCCGTGACGGCCAGGCCACCAGCGCTGCGGAGCTTCGCCGGCGCTTCAACCCCGGGGATGTTGGAACCGCCATCCAAGGTCAACGGCATGAGGACTTCCATGGCGCGCGGACGCTTGGGATCGCGACGAAGGTAGCCGAGCTTTTCGAGCTGTGACAACTGGTGCGTGACGCTGGACAAGCTGGCCAAGCCAACGGTGTCTCCGATTTCGCGCATCGACGGCGGATAGCCGTGATCGTTGACGGAGCGCTGGATGGTCTCCAGGATCTTCTTCTGGCGGACGGTAAGGCTCTTGGGGGCCTTTTGCGGCTGCTGGCTCCGTGGTGATGCGGACCCACTACCAGTGGCTTTCGCTGCCATGTTCGCCAACGCCCTTCCGTTCCGCCCGTTCCGCGCTAGGCGCTTGCCGGGACTGCGGCCTGAAATGTCAGACCCTCCTGTTGCACTGATTCAGTGCTGGTTTCTTCACTCAAACGTAGGGCAGGCACAGGCGTTTATCAAACATTTGTTCTAGCGAGTCTCGACACCGTTCGTTGATAAGTGCTAAAAATGTCATAGCAAGGTTCGAATATGTGTTCTAACAAGTGTGGCGGGATCCGGTTCTTGGTTCGAATCGTTCGAAAACATCGACGAGGAACAGCCCCGCAAACACTGACTGAAGGCAAGAATTGGCAGCCGCACTCCAGGGATTTCCGGGATTCGGCATTGTTCAGGAGGGCTCAGCTCATGTCCGCAATCATTACCACCCACCCGTCGGGTCACGGCACGGCGCCTGCTCGGCTTCGTTTGACACGCCGGGGCCGTATGGTCTTCTTCGGTGTGCCGGCAATGCTTTTGGCAGCCGTGCTGCTTAGCTTGGCGGGATTCTTGAATTCGCCGGCCAAGGCCGCTGATTCGGCGAACCAGCTGCAGCGCACCGCAAGTACGAGTGTCACAGTGCAAACCGGCCAGTCGCTGTGGGGGATTGCCGGAACTGCTGCACCTTCCAGGGATCCGCGCGACGTCGTTGCGGAGATCATCCAGCTCAACAACCTCCAGGACGGCCGCATCCTACCGGGACAGCAGCTGTTCGTTCCGGCCGCTTAGCAGCACCGGGAGCGGATGCCAGGGGCGTCACAGTTTCGGGGCATCCGCCGCGGCACCTTAAACTGTCATGGTGAGTGATCAGCTTGAGCGACTAGACAGACTTCCCCTCCGGACCAACCTTCGCGGGCTGAGCCCTTATGGCGCGCCGCAGCTTGATGTTCCGATCTTGCTCAACGTCAATGAAAACACCCATGGCGTACCTGCCGATGTCCAGGCGGCCATCACCGAGGCCGTTGCGGCAGCCGCCACTGGACTGAACCGCTACCCTGACCGCGAGTTCACTGAACTGCGTGAGGCGCTTGCCGAATACCTCGGCCACGAGCTGAAGGCCGAGAACATTTGGGCAGCCAACGGCTCCAACGAGGTATTGCAGCAGATCCTCCAGGCCTTCGGTGGCCCGGGCCGGAGCGCTCTCGGTTTCCCGCCCACGTATTCGATGTACCCCTTGCTCGCCAGTGGAACCGATACTGCGTACATCGCGGGAGCCCGTGCTGAGGACTATGGACTCGATGCGGCCTCGGCCGCAGCACAGGTCCGTGAGCTCCAGCCAAACGTGGTGTTCCTCTGCTCCCCGAACAACCCGACCGGCACGGGACTTGGCCTGGATGTTGTCGAAGCCGTTTACGAGGCCGGCGAGGCGAGCCGGACGGTGGTGATCGTGGACGAGGCTTACCACGAGTTCGCCCACGACAACACGCCCAGTGCGTTGACGCTCCTCCCTGGCCGGGAGCGCCTTATTGTCTCCCGGACCATGAGCAAGGCCTTCGCCCTCGCCGGGGCGCGCATCGGTTATATGGCGGCTGCCCCCGAGGTCGCCGATGCCATCCGCTTGGTCCGCCTTCCATATCACCTCTCCGCCATCACCCAGGCAACCGCGCTGGCCGCACTCCGGCACCGCGAGGCCCTCATGGCCGACGTTGAAGACATCAAGATCCAACGCGATCGCATTGTCAGCGAGTTGACCCGCATGGGATTCAAGCCAGCGGCCTCCGATTCGAACTACGTGTTCTTCGGTGGCATCGAAAACCCCCATGCCCTGTGGCAGGGACTGCTGGACCGTGGAGTCCTCATCCGCGACGTCGGCATACCGGGCCACCTCCGGGTCACTGCCGGTACCGAGCCGGAAACCACGGCCTTCCTTGAGGCACTTGAAGCCTTGCGGGACGGCCAAGTCTCCGCACCGGCCTAGACTTGAACCAGACCCACCCCTTCCTCCTCTAAGGACCAACAATGAGCGAAAACGGCGCCAGCACGGCGGCCGCCCGGACAGCACGCATGGAACGCACCACCAGCGAGTCCTCCGTTCTGGTTGAAATCAACCTCGACGGCACGGGGGTCTCGGATATCAGCACTTCGGTGCCGTTCTATGACCACATGCTGACGGCGCTGTGCAAGCATTCGCTCATCGACATGACGGTCAAAGCCACCGGAGATACCCACATCGATGCCCACCACACCGTGGAGGACGTTGCCATCACCTTCGGTGAAGTCCTCCGCACCGCCTTGGGCAACAAGGCCGGCATCCGGCGCTTCGGCGAGGCCACCATCCCGCTGGATGAAGCGTTGGCGCACGCCGTAGTGGACGTCTCCGGCCGCCCGTACCTGGTCCACGGCGGGGAGCCCGCCGGCCAGGAATACCACCTGATCGGTGGACACTTCACCGGTTCGCTGACCCGCCACGTCTTTGAGGCAATCACTCTGCACGCAGGCATCTGCCTCCACATGAACGTCTTGGCCGGGCGGGATCCGCACCACATTGTGGAGGCCCAGTTCAAGGCCTTCGCACGTGCGCTCCGTTCCGCAGTCGAGTCCGACCCCCGCGTCGAAGGCATTCCGTCCACCAAGGGTGCCTTGTGAGCAGGCACATCCTCAAGGATGGTGCCGTTGTGGATCCCAAGGCTGCCGCCCGCATTGTCTCGCCTGAAGGAAAGCCGACCGTTACCGTCTTGGATTACGGATCGGGCAATGTCCGATCGGCTGTCCGGGCGTTGGAACGGGCCGGTGCGGCAGTCACGTTGAGCGCCAAGCCTGAAGACGTCCTGAATGCGGACGGCCTCCTGGTCCCCGGCGTCGGTGCCTTCGAAACGGTCATGCGTGAGCTCAAGGCAGTCGATGCCATCCGGATGATCGGCCGCCGTGTTGCAGGCGGCCGGCCTGTCCTCGGTATCTGCGTCGGACTCCAGGTGTTGTTCGAGGCCGGAGTGGAACACGGAACCGAAGCCGAGGGCATGGGTGAGTGGCCGGGCAAGGTGGAACTTCTCCCCGCACCCGTCGTGCCGCACATGGGTTGGAACACGGTGGACGTGCCGGAAGGATCAAAGCTGTTCGCCGGCGTCGAGCATGAACGCTTCTACTTTGTGCACTCATACGGCGTGCAGAAGTGGGAATTCGATGTCGCCCAGCCTCGCATGGCACCGCCTAAGGTGACGTGGTCCGAGCACGGTGCCCGGTTCATCGCCGCCGTGGAGAACGGTGTGCTGTGCGCTACGCAGTTCCATCCCGAGAAATCGGGCGACGCCGGAGCCCGCCTCCTGCGCAACTGGGTTGAGAGCCTGCGTCCGCCGGCATTGCCGCAGGCCGAAGCATCAGAGGCCGGGGGCGCTGCCTAAGATGTGGTCTGTTATCTTCATGGGCGCGGCCGGCTTGTTGGTTGGCGGAGGCATTTCCTTCCACCAGCAGAAACGTCCCGCCTGGGTCTCCATTTCGTTCTACGTACTGGCCGGCTTGGCGTTGCTGGCCGCGTATCTCTTCACCCTGCCTGGCAAATGACCTTGCCTGCCAAATAGCTTGCCGGGCGCCTGATGCCCGTCCCCCACAACACCGAGGACCTCAATGACCACCGCCTCCGAACTGCCCGTTCTGGAACTCCTGCCCGCCGTCGATATTGTAGACGGCCAGGCCGTTCGTCTCCTCCAAGGAGAAGCCGGCTCCGAGACCAGTTACGGCACCCCGCTGGAAGCCGCACTGAACTGGCAGGACGCCGGGGCCGAATGGGTGCACATGGTTGACCTGGACGCCGCCTTCGGCCGTGGCAACAATGCCCGGCTCATCAGCGAGGTCGTCTCGCAACTGAACCTCAAGGTGGAGCTCTCCGGCGGACTGCGCGACGACGAATCCCTTGAGCGGGCGCTCGATCTCGGCGTCGCCCGTGTGAACCTCGGCACAGCCGCGTTGGAGAACCCGGAATGGACCCGCCGGGCCATTGACCGCTTTGGGGACAAGATCGCCGTCGGGCTCGACGTCCGCGGCACAACGCTCGCGGGCCGCGGCTGGACCAAGGAAGGCGGGGATCTCTGGGAGGTGCTCGCCCGCCTGGAGGATGCTGGCTGCTCCCGTTACGTTGTCACCGACGTCACGAAGGACGGAACGCTGCAGGGTCCCAATGTCGAACTACTGCGCCAGATGGTGGAGAAGACCGGCAAGCCGGTGGTTGCGTCCGGGGGAATCTCCAGCTTGGAAGACCTTCGCGTGCTGCGGGAGCTTGTGCCGCTCGGTGTTGAAGGGGCGATCGTCGGCAAGGCGTTATACGCCGGCGCCTTCACGCTCCCGCAAGCCCTGGACGTCGCCGGCCGCCGCTGATGTCCCGCGACTCAAACCAGCCCGCTGAGGCCGCGGGCGCCGCTCCCCGCGCGTTGCCAGGCCACATCGCGGCGGCCCTTGCAGGCGCCGGGGGAGCGGGAGACTCTGCCGGCCAGCCTTGGGCGGGCAGGAACCTGAGCGGAGACGCGGCCAGAATCCACAATTTCGAGGACGACGACGGAGGGGCCGACGCCGGGTACGTCGCCGCCGTCGCAGCCCTGCTGGCCGGCACCGGAACCGAAGCAGGGGTCGTGGCTTCCTTGGCTACGGCGAGGGTCTTTGTCCCGGTGGTGGCCCAGCTCGCCGAGGAGTCCGAGGGCGTGGAGGGTCTCCACGTCGACAAGCAGGCAGACATGGCCCTCGTGACGCTCAAGGCTCCGGACGGCCGGACGGCGATGCCGGTCTTCACTTCGGCTGCCGCCTTGGAAGCCTGGCATCCTCAGGCCCGTCCTGTCGCCGTCTATGCGGCCCGGGCTGCCCTGTCCGCCGTCTCCGAAGGCGCGCAGCTGTTAGTGGTGGATCCGGGCTCGGAAGTCACCTTCGTGGTGCGCCGTCCGGCCATGTGGTCACTGGCACAGCAGCGCGACTGGACGCCGTCTTACCTTGATGGTGAACTGGAGTCTGCTCTCAATTCCTTGGCGGGGACACATCCTGCGGTGCGGCGGCTTGAGGTCCGGCCAGGCTCCGGTGTGGCTTCCCGCGTCGCCGACGGGTCTACCATGTCTGGCGGCGGACCAGGACCCGAGCTTCGAGTGGTGCTGTACCTCGAAGACGGGCTGGACGCCGCAGCCATCCAGGATCTCGTCTCCGGGCTGAATGGACGTTGGGCGCAGAATGAATTGTTCGCCGAGCGGGTCGACTCCATCGAAGTCAGCCTGCAGCGGGCGGCGCAGTAGCCGAAGGCGCAAGGGGAACGTCCTTGTCCTGCCTGCGGCAGAACAGAGGATGTAGCTCGTGAATTTCGCTCTCTACCGCCAGATGCTGTCCATCGTGTCCGTGCGGCGCCTCTTGCTCGTCGGTATGGTTGCCCGGATACCGCACTCCGCTGCGGGCGTCCTGCTCACGCTGCACATTGTGCTGACCCTGAACAAGGGATACGCTGCCGCCGGCGCGGCTGCCGCGGTCTTCACGATAGGCATCGCTATCGGCGCTCCATGGCGGGGACGCCGCGTGGACACGGTCGGCCTGCGCAAGGCACTGATCCCTTCGGTGGTCTCGGAGCTGGTCATTTGGTCGATCGTGCCGCATGTCAGTTACGAATGGATCTTGCCGCTCGTCTTCGTCGGGGGCCTCCTGGCCCTTCCGATCTTCAGCGTCATCCGTCAGTCCCTTGGCGTCCTCGTGGATGGCGAGCAACGGCGCTCTGCGTACGCCTTGGATTCGATTGCCACCGAAGTGGTCTTCATGATCGGCCCCGCGGCCGGAGCTGTCGTCGCCACGAGCGGTTTCACTGTCCTGGGACTGACCGTCGTCGGTGTGTGCACCTCGGCCGCGGGGCTCTTCCTTCTGTGGTTCAACCCGCCAACCCGCAGCGATCATGTCCTTAATGCAAGCCAGGCTGCTGATCGGGATGCTGATGAGCTCCATGCGGCCGAAGCGGCGGTGGTTGCGTCGGCCCCGGCCCATCTGCAGGAAGCGGCGTCGGAGATGGCGCCGACGGTTTCCCATTCTTCCGGGCTGCGGGGAAAGATGGCCAGGAACTTCACCTGGTTCACGGCGGCGGTGGCCGCCGTGTTTGCCGTTGCCGCAGGATCCGGCATGGTCCTGAGCGGTACCGACGTCGGAATCGTCGCGGTGTTGCAGCGCGGCGGGCACGAGAGCGAGATCGGAATTGTCTTCTTCTTCTGGTGCGCCGCCTCGGTGGTCGGGGGACTCATCTACGGAGCGATGCACCGGCCCGTCTCGCCGATTCTGCTCCTCCTGGGCATGGCGGCCCTGACCATTCCTATGGGCTTCGCCACTGACACCTGGACCCTTGCCTTGGTGTCCTTGCTGCCCGGTCTGCTGTGTGCGCCGGTGCTGTCCGCGGCCTCCGAGAAGGTCGCCGACATCGTGGAGGAGGACCGCCGTGGCGAAGCAATGGGCTGGTACGGCTCGGCTCTGACGGCGGGCGTGGCCTTTGGCTCGCCTTTCGCCGGGATCTTCATCGACGGGGTCGGGCCGTGGGCTGGATTCGTGGCCGTCGGAACAGCGGGAGTGGTGCTGTGCCTCGCGGGGCTCTTTCTCCAGTTGCGTCGGCGCCGGATCATGACCATCACCCAGGCCGGCCCGAAGGATCCAGCGAACTGAGCTGGCAGGCAGACGACGACGGCGGGCCGGCCAGAAGGCCAGCCCGCCGTCGCGGCCTAACAGGAGAGTCGGGGTCAGTTGACCGGGCCCGTGAACTTTTCGCCCGGGCCCTTTCCTGGCTCGTCCGGGATCAGTGAGGCTTCGCGGAACGCCAGCTGGAGGGAGCGCAGGCCATCGCGCAAGGGGCCGGCGTGCTGTGAACCGATTTCCGGGGCTGCGGCTGTGACCAGCCCGGCCAAAGCGGTAATCAATTTGCGGGCTTCGTCAAGGTCTTTGAGATCCTCGGCATGGGGGTCGTCGGCCAACCCCACCTTGACGGCTGCTGCGCTCATGAGGTGAACGGCACCGGTGGTGATGACCTCAACAGCCGGAACTTCCGAAATGTCGCGGATCTGCTGGGCTACTCCGGCACCAGCACCGGTGGGCTCGTGGTCGGGGGAATTGCTGTCTGAAGTGCTCATGCTGGTAAGCTTGTCACAGACCGACTGGAAGTCGCCATTTCGTTATGGCTCACGCAGTGTTCTGCTACCTACCGTTAATGTGCGGTTAGCCGCCGATCTCTGTAGAATTGATTTTCAGTTTGCAAGCGGAGTTCTCTCCCACCCGCGTCAGCCGTTTCCCTTCGGGGATGTAAGTTGCCGGGTACCTGGTCGGACATCATTCAAGGTCACCCTTGGATGATGCGAACGCCTCCATTGAGGGGCCGTTTCCGATCTTCGAGGCCTTCGATTGCGCCAGCAATTGGGGGCCTTCTCTATTTGCCGGTGGAATACTCATCACAACAACAGGAGCTTTGACATTAGCGAGCCAAGAATCAATGAGCGTATCCGCGTCCCCGAGGTGCGTTTGGTCGGCCCCGCCGGCGAACAGGTAGGAATCGTCCGTATTGAGGACGCCCTGCGTCTTGCTGCCGAGGCTGATCTGGATCTCGTTGAAGTTGCACCGCAGGCGAAGCCTCCGGTGTGCAAGCTGATGGACTTCGGCAAGTACAAGTACGAAGCCGCTGTTAAAGCCCGTGAGGCCCGCAAGAACCAGACCAACACGGTTCTGAAGGAAATCCGCTTCCGCCTGAAGATCGATACCCATGACTACGAGACCAAGCGCGGCCATGCGCTTCGCTTCTTGGGTGCTGGTGACAAGGTCAAGGCCATGATCCAGTTCCGTGGACGTGAGCAGCAGCGCCCCGAAATGGGCATCCGCCTGTTGCAGCGCTTCGCTGAGGACGTTGCCGAAGTTGGCGTGATCGAGTCCAGCCCGCGCATCGATGGCCGCAACATGGTCATGGTGATCGGCCCCCTGAAGAACAAGGCTGAGGCCAAGGCCGAGGCTCGTCGCGCCGCACAGCGCGCAGAAGCCAAGGCCCAGAATGAAGCCAAGGCCGCAGGCCGGATTGACGTGTCGGGCGAGGATGCTCCCTTGACCCAGTCACTCGCTGACCTGCTTCCGGCGGAACTTCTGGCCCAGGCCGAAGGAACCCGGAGCGAAGCAACCCCGGCTGAGGAAACCGCACCGGAATCCGTTGAGGCAGAAGCTGTCGAAACTGAGGTAGCTCCGGCCGCCGAGGAAACGATTGCTGTTGAAGAGACTCCGGTGGTTGAAGCAGCCCCTGTGGTTGAAGCAGCCCCTGTGGTTGAAGCAGCCCCTGTGGTTGAAGCAGCCCCTGTAGTTGAAGAGGCTCCGGCCGTGGAAGCAGCGCCGGTCGCCGCGCCGGCACCGGCCAAGGCTCCTGAGCAGGCCGCTCCTAAGCCTGTGGTGCCGGCTGCCCCCAAGCCTGCTGCTACACCAGTACCGAAGCCGATGGCAAAGCCCGCGGTTCCGAAGCCTGCAGCTCGGCCGGCAGCCCCCAAGGCCGCTCCGAAGCCAGCGGCACGCAAGACCAACTAGTCAGCCGCAGGAGGCCAGCCTCCGCCCGGCAAGAAGCAGCAGCCATCCCCTACGGGATGGCTGCACGAAAGAACTGCAGACCAGTCTGCGGACACGTAAGGAGATCGGTTCCCATGCCGAAGATGAAGACCCACAGTGGTGCTAAGAAGCGCTTCAAGCTGACCGGTACCGGCAAGCTGAAGCGTCAGCAGGCCAACCGTCGCCACTACCTGGAGCACAAGTCCTCCACCCTGACCCGTCGCCTCGCCGGCGACAGGATCGTCTTCAAGGGCGATGCCAAGGTCATCAAGAAGATGCTCGGCGTCTAAGTTCCAAGTTTTCTGGTTGCTGCCATCCGGTGGCTGCCGACTACACCAAAGCCTTCTCAGGCCGGCCGGGTTTCCGGCAGTAGCAGCTTGGGATAAGAATTTTGAAGGAGTACGCACGTGGCACGTGTGAAGCGGGCGGTAAACGCCCACAAGAAGCGTCGGGTTGTCCTCGAACGGGCCAAGGGTTACCGCGGTCAGCGGTCTCGCCTGTACCGCAAGGCCAAAGAGCAGCTGCTGCACTCGTTTGTGTACAGCTACGGCGACCGCCGCAAGAAGAAGGGTGACTTCCGTCGCCTCTGGATCCAGCGCATCAACGCGGCATCCCGCGCCAACGGCCTGACCTACAACCGTTTGATCCAGGGCCTGAAGGCTGCTGAGGTCGAGGTTGACCGCCGCATGCTCGCAGAGCTGGCCGTCTCTGACGCCAATGCTTTCGCCGCGCTGGTCAAGGTCGCCAAGGACTCCCTGCCCGCCGACACTTCCGCTCCGGCTGCCAAGGCAGAGGCTGCTCCGGCCGCCAAGACCGCTCCTGCCGTCAAGGCAGCGGTTTCCGAGAAGCCGGCCATTGAAGGCGCAGTTGTTGCCGTTGAAGGCGAAGCCGCACCGGAAGGCCACGCCATCAAGGGCAACGCCGAGTCCAACAAGTACCACGTTCCGGGTTCCACCTGGTACGACGTGACGGTTGCCGAGTACTGGTTCTCCACCGTTGAAGCTGCAAAGGCTGCAGGCTTCGAGCCTGCCGGCGGCGAAGCCCGCCAGCAGATCAAGAACTAGTCGCAACAGCCACTAAAGTTCTGTATATGAACGAAACCGGGCGCCCGCAAGAACTTCCGATGTCCAATCCCCGAGCCGATCGGGTCAGGGATGTCGCGAAGCTTGCAGGGCGCCCGGCCCGTTTAAAGCGGGGCAGGTTTCTGGCAGAAGGCCCGCAGGCAGTGCGGGAAGCGCTGGTCCTGCACCGGGAACGGACCAAGGCGGGGGAGCCCGGCGTCGTGCACGAAGTCTACGCAAGCGAAAGCTGTCTGGACCGGCTCCCGGAACTTGCCGAGCTCGCCGACGGAGTCACCTTGCGGCTCGCAAATGATGAGGTCCTTGCCGCCATGGCGGACACCGTCAATCCTCAAGGCATTGTTGCTGTCTGCAGTTTTGTGGATGTGAGCCTTGATTCAGTGCTCGACGCCGGACCGCGCCTGATCGCGGTCATGTGCCAGGTGCGGGACCCCGGCAACGCTGGAACCGTGCTTCGAGCAGCCGATGCGGCAGGGGCGGATGCGGTAGTCCTGACGGCCTCCAGCGTTGATATCTACAACCCGAAGGCCGTGCGGTCCACAGCCGGTTCCCTCTTCCACCTGCCGGTTGTCCTGGGCGCGGACGTCGAGGAGCTCGTGGCGCTGTGCAAGGATCGTGGCATGGGAATCCTCGCCGCGGACGGTTACGGCACCCTCAATCTGGACAAGCTCCAGGACGAGAACGCTGCTCGCCGCCTGGGCGCCTCGGCAGCTCGCTCCGACTATGCCCTTGAGGGCCCGACAGCTTGGTTGTTCGGCAACGAAGCCCAAGGACTTTCGGAGTCCGAGCTGGCTCTCGCGGACCATCGTGTTGCAGTGCCGGTTTACGGTTCGGCGGAAAGCCTGAACCTCGGGACAGCAGCTACGGTTTGCCTTTACGCCAGCGCGCGCTCCCAGCAGGCTTCCTGACTTTTTCCGGGCACATGCCCCGGTCCGTTCCTGCCCATCCCTCACATCCTCCGAATCCGAAGAAGAAGGCGAGCTTCCGTGGCTGCAAATGGCGGTACCAAGGCGATCGTGGCAGCGCTGGCTGCCAACCTGGCGATTGCCGTACTCAAGTTCGTCGCATTCGTGCTCACGATGTCGTCCTCCATGTTGGCGGAAGCGATCCACTCGGTTGCCGACTCCGGCAATCAGTTGCTCCTGCTGCTTGGTGGGAAGCGCTCGCGACGTGCGGCAAGCTCCGAACATCCGTTTGGGTATGGCCGTGAACGTTACATTTACGCGTTTATCGTCTCGATCGTGCTGTTCAGCGTTGGTGGCCTCTTTGCACTGTACGAATCCTGGCAGAAATTCCAGCACCCCCACGCGATTGAAGGTGGTTTCTGGTGGGTGCCCCTGGTGGTGCTGCTGGGGGCCGTTGTTGCGGAGTCGTTCTCCTTCCGGACGGCCATCCGCGAGTCCAATCCATTGCGCGGTAACCAGAGCTGGATCAAGTTCATCCGGAACGCCAAGCAGCCGGAGCTGCCCGTGATCCTCCTGGAGGATTTCGGAGCCCTCTTGGGGCTCGTTTTCGCGCTCTTCGGCGTCAGCCTGACTCTCCTCACCGGGAATGGCGTGTGGGACGCGGCAGGAACGGGAATGATCGGCCTGCTGCTTGTGTCCATCGCAGTGGTACTTGCGGTGGAAACCAAATCCTTGCTCCTCGGCGAATCAGCCACCAAAGAGGATAACGCACGCATCACCGCAGCCATTGAGTCCGGTGGCACCCGCATCATCCACCTGAAGACCATGCACCTGGGACCCGAAGAGTTGCTGGTGGCGGCGAAAATCAGTGTGGGAGCGGCAGACACCGGACAGGCCATTGCCAAGGCGATCGACGACGCCGAACTCAGGATCCGCTCCGCAGTGCCGACCGCCCGGGTCATCTACCTTGAACCGGACGTCGAGCGCGTCCAGATCTGAGCCGACGAGGCACCGACACACGAGCCGCTGGTTGCGGGTCCTGGGAAGGGTTACGCAGCCAGCGGCTTTTTGCGTTCCAGCCAGCCACTGATGCCTGCGACGCCGAGCCCCAGGAGGGCCAGTGCGGCGCCGACGAGGGCGGGGGCCACGTAGCCCCAACCCCAAGCGATGACCACCCCGCCGAGGAATGCGCCCAGGGCGTTGGCGATGTTGAGGGCGGAATGGTTTAACGAGGAAGCCAACGACGGCGCGTCCGGCGAAGCGTCGAGGAGCCGCGTCTGCAAGGGCGGAACCAGCATGGAGCCGATCCCGCCCACGATGAAGACCATGATGAACGCGGACCACGCCCAGTGAGCCGCAACGGCGTAAGCCACCAAGGCCAGCGCGATCGCGGGAAGGACCCGGTAGATGGTTCCCATGACAGACTTGTCGGCGATCCGGCCGCCCAGGATATTGCCCGCCACCATGCCGAGTCCGTAAAGGGCAACTACCAGCGGCAGGAGATTCTGGGGGATTCCGGCTACCGAAGTCATCGTGTGCGAGATGTAGGTGTAGGTGGCGAAGAATCCGCCAAAACCGATGATTCCGATCAGCAGCGCCAGCCATACCTGGATGCGCTTGAGCGCACCAAGCTCCCTGCGGATGCTTGCGTCGGGGTGGGCGGCTTCAAAGGGAACAAACTTCCATAGCAGCACGCTGGTTGCCAGGCCGATGACGCCGACCACCACGAACAGGAGCCGCCACCCATAGCTTTGGCCAAGCCAGGTGGCTGCGGGCACGCCGATGACGTTGGCGATGGTGAGGCCGCCCATGACCATGGAAATCGCCCAGCCGCGCTTCGTGGGAGCAACCAGGCTCGCTGCGATGACTGCCGCTATCCCGAAGAAAGCGCCGTGGGGCAATCCAGAGGCAAACCTGGTGATCAGCATGGTTCCGTAGTCCGGCGCAACGTAGGACGTCAGGTTGGCCACGGACAGGAACAGCATGAGACCCAAGGCAAGTTGCTTGCGGGGGAGCCGTGCACCAAGAGCCGCGAAGACGGGCGCACCCACAACCACCCCGAGCGCGTAGGCGGAAATAAGGTTCCCTGCCTCCGGTGTGCTGATGTTGAGTCCCTGTTCGATCTCCTTGAGCAAACCCATCATGGTGAATTCCGTGGTGCCGATGGCAAATCCACCCATGGCGAGGGCGAAGATCGCCAACGTCACGTGACGGCTTCCGTACTTTTTGGAGGTGTTACTGACTGCAGTAGTGGTCATCGTCCTGTTTCTTGGGGCTGAGCTGGAGGCGCTCGAACGGGAATAAATCCGATTTTCAAGCTTAGTGCGAGACTCCAGGGAATGTCCCGCCATGTGGCGACTTCCATAGGAGGGTCCGTGACCTGACGGCCAATAGACTGTTCCGGTGACTGGACTGATAAGCGTAGCGGGCGCCGCCGTCGTCGATTCCCTGGAGAACCCGAAGCGGCTGTTGGTCGCCCGGCGCAGCGCCCCACCGCAATTCGCCGGGATGTGGGAGTTCCCCGGCGGAAAGCTCGAGGCCGGGGAATCCTTCGAAGAAGCGTTGCACCGCGAACTGCTCGAGGAACTTGGAATCGCCGTCCGGCTCGGGAGCGAAGTGGAGCCCGACAACGGTTCCACTTGGCCTTTGAATGAACGGGCCGCCATGCGGGTTTGGTTCGCGGAGCTGCTCGACGGTGAGCCACGTCCGCTGCAGGACCACGATGAACTCCGTTGGATCCCGCTCGGCAACCCCGAAGAAGCGTTCGCGCTGCCATGGATTCCCGCCGACCTGCCGATTGTCCATGCGTTGCTGGAACGGGTGGCTTCAGGGCTGCTTGGCTAGAGGCCGGGCTAGAAAAGGGTGGATTGGCCCGTTGCTGGAAAGGACGTACGCGGAAGGGACCCTGCCGGTTCCTTTCCTGCGGCCGCATTCCTGTGGCTGAAGCCGCTGCTTCCGGAAAAGCCGTGGCGGGCTTTGAAGTGGCTGATGCGGCCACTCAACCAGGTCTTGTATTCCTTTGAAACGTACGAGCCTTGGCCATAAAGACCCCGGTACTTTCCGACGAGGCCAGGGTGATTGGCCGCGAGCCACTGCATGAACCACTCGCGGGTGCCCGGTTTCAAGTACAACGCCCCGGCCGTCACACCCGTGGCACCGGCCTCGGACAGCGCAGTGAAGAGCGACTCCAAGGCATCGTCGCTGTCCGTGAGCCAAGGCAGGATAGGCATGGCCATCACTCCGCAGGGGAGCCCGGCCTCGCGCAGCCGGCGGATGAGTTTGAGCCTTACGCGGGGCGCCGGCGTGCCCGGTTCGACAAGCGAGGCGAGGGCTTCGTCCGTCATGGCCAGCGAGATGCCCAGATCCACGGACACCTGGCTGGAGGCCTGCTTCAGCAGGGGAATGTCGCGGCCCAGGAGGGTTCCCTTGGTAAGGATGGAGAAGGGCGTGCCGGAATCGGCGAGGGCACTGATGATTCCGGGCATCAGCTGGTAGCGCCCCTCCGCCCGCTGGTACGGATCCGTGTTGGTGCCCAAGGCCACGTGATGGTGGCCCCACGAGGGTTTGGACAGTTCCTTGCGCAGGACCTCTGCGGCGTTGATCTTCACGATCACCTGGGAATCGAAATCGTGGCCGGCGTCGAATTCAAGATACGTGTGGCTCTTGCGCGCGAAGCAGTAAACGCAGGCGTGGCTGCATCCGCGGTAGGGGTTGACGGTCCATTCGAAAGGCATCCGGGAACCGGACGCCACCTTATTGAGCACCGATTTGGCGGTGACCTCATGAAAGGTGACTCCGGAGAACTCGGGGGTTGAGACGGAACGCACAAGCCCGGCCAGCGGCAGCAGTGCATCCGGAGCTGGGGCGGCTCCGGATGCACTGCTGTTGCTGTTGTCTCCCGTTACCGGACCACGTTGTGGCGAAAGTGCCTGTGCGTCCCATCTCATGACCTCCATTCGAATATATGTTCTAACTATTGTCAAGGCCCGCTGAAGGAACGGCCGCCGGAAGTCCGCAACGGGCTCCCGGAACGCGCTCGGCTGTTGTTAGGGTGGGTCCATGATTCTGCTGACGGGGTTCGAGCCTTTTGGCGGCGATCCCAGCAATCCCTCGTGGACTTCCGCCCTCCTGGCGCAGGAGATTTTGCGTGCCGAAGGACGCGAAGTGGAGGTAGTCGAGCTACCGTGCGTTTTCGGTGAATCCGCTGTGGTCCTTCGCGAAGCGTTGGTGCAGCTGCGCCCGGAGCTGGTCATCTGCCTCGGGCTCGCCGGTGGCCGGGACCGGCTTTCCCTCGAGCGCGTGGCCATCAACGTCGATGACGCCAGGATTCCGGACAATGCGGGAAACCGACCCATCGACGAACCGGTGGTTCCCGCAGCTCCGGCGGCGTACTTCAGTACCCTTCCGGTTAAGTCCGCGCTGAGGGCATTGCAGATCGCCGGAATCCGGGCAGAGGTCTCCCAAACAGCCGGGACGTATGTGTGCAACCACGTGTTCTATTCCCTGATGCATGAACTCTCGAAGGAGGCCGTTGCCGCACGAACGAGGGGTGGGTTCATCCACGTTCCCTATGACGAATCCATGCTGCCGCAAGGGAGCACCACACCCGCCATGGCCGCGCGGGACATGGGCGAGGGCATCGCCGTCGTCGTACGTACTGCACTTGAAACTGCAGCGGACGCGAAGCTCCCTGCGGGAGCTCTTCACTAGGCTGGCACCTCCCACTAGCACTTCCGGATCAGCCGGCACGGCTTTCCGGCGAGGCCAGCTCCCACTGCACCACTACACTCGCGGAAACCGCCACGGACCCCGCTTCGATGGCGAGGCCTTCGCTGGCAAACGCGCGCTTCATGTCGCCCATCAACGGAATCGGCGACTCCTGCTCCGGCCGCTGCTCGATGGACAGCACTTGCCCCAACCGGGAGCCGGCAAGGGCCGCAAATCGAGCGGCCTTCGCTTCGGCCTCCCGCCAGGCGGCTTCCTGTGCCAGCGCCGCAACGGCGGAGGAATCGGTGAATCCTTGTTCGATCCCGTTGATGCGCAGGCTGTCACCGCCTGCAGCGACTGCGGCAGAGATGGCCGAGGGAGCCGCTGACGGCGGGCTGACACGGGCAACCAAGGTGGTTGAAGCAACATAACCCGTGAGCTTTTGCCCTTGGTTTTCGGCCCAGACCAGTTCAGCCCGCAAGTTGAGGCCGCTGGTCCGCAAGTCAAGACCGGCCACACCGTGCTCCCGCAGGACGTCCGTCACCGCAGCGGCAAGCTGTCCGGCGTCGTCATAAGCCGCCCCGGCGGCGTCGCGCCTGACCTCGACGGCGAGCGTGAGCGTGAGAAGGTCGGGAACGGCTTCGGCGGAACCCTCTCCGGAGACGGTAACGGTGCGCCGCGGTGTCATGATGCCATGCTAGCTGTATCGCCAGGGGCCTGGACGGTGTCACGGGTTAAATCCCGGCCGGAGCCTTCTACTAGACTGGGGTTAGTGCCGCCGGACCCCTCTGGCGAGCATTGCTCCTGCTTTCGCCATGGCTCCGCCTGGTGAAGACCAATTCCGACTCGTAGCTAAGAACAGTAGATGACTGACACTTTGCCGGGCGCTGCCATCCCGAACCCTTTGGATGAAGCCGCCATCACCGCTGCCGTTGAGGAAGCCGTCGCCGCGATTGCCGCCGCATCCTCCCTCGAAGAACTCAAGGCCGTCCGCTTGGCGCACACCGGCGAGAAGTCGCCCTTGAGCCTTGCCAACCGGGAAATCGGTAGTTTGGCCAAAGAACAAAAGGCCGCCGCAGGCAAGCTCATGGGTTCTTCCCGTGGCCGCGTCAACCAGGCGCTCGCAGCCCGTACCGCTGTGCTCGAAGCCGAGAACGACGCCCGTATCCTTGTGGAGGAAACCGTCGACGTCACGGCAGCGCCGCGGCGCCGCCGTGCCGGCGCCCGCCACCCGCTGTCCACGCTACAGGATCGCGTTGCGGACATCTTCGTCGGCATGGGCTGGGAAATCGCCGAAGGGCCGGAAGTCGAATCCGAGTGGTTCAACTTCGACGCCCTTAACTTCAAGCCTGACCACCCGGCACGCGAAATGCAGGACACGTTCTTCGTGGAACCTCCCGAGGCGCACCTGCTCATGCGCACTCACACCTCCCCAGTACAGGTCCGCTCCATGTTGGAGCGTGAAGTTCCCATCTACGTGTTGTGCCCGGGCAAGGTTTTCCGCACCGATGAACTGGATGCCACCCACACGCCCGTGTTCCACCAGTTCGAAGGCCTGGCCATCGACAAGAAGCTGAGCATGGCCGACCTGCGTGGCACCCTGGAACACTTCGCACGGCAGATGTTCGGTGACGAGGCACAGATCCGACTTCGTCCCAACTACTTCCCGTTCACTGAGCCCTCCGCAGAACTGGACATTTGGCACCCGGGTGCCAAGGGAGGTCCCCGCTGGATCGAATGGGGCGGCTGCGGCATGGTCAATCCCAACGTCCTGCGCGCCGCCGGCATCGATCCGGACGAATATTCAGGCTTTGCCTTCGGCATGGGCATCGAGCGCACGCTCATGTTCCGCAACGAGGTCGGCGACATGCGCGACATGATCGAGGGCGATGTACGTTTCAGCGAGCACTTCGGGATGGAGATCTAACAGTGCGTATTCCACTTTCCTGGCTGCGTGAATTCGCGCAGGTTCCGGCCGACGCCACGGCTGAAGAGGTCATGGCGGAACTCGTCAAGGTCGGTTTTGAAGAAGAAGCCGTCCACCGCCCGACGGATGCCCTCAAGGGTCCCATTGTGGTGGGTCAAGTCCTGAGCCTCGTCAAGGAGCCGCAGTCCAACGGCAAGACCATTAACTGGTGCCAGGTCCGCGTTGTTCCTGAAGGGCAAGAGCAGACCCTGACCGGCGAGGGCATCGACCCCTCCGGTGTGCAGGGCATCATTTGCGGTGCCCACAACTTCGTCGAGGGGGACAAAGTCGTGGTGACTCTCCCGGGAGCAGTGCTGCCGGGCGACTTCCACATCTCGGCTCGCAAAACCTACGGTCATTTGTCCGCAGGCATGATCGCCTCGGTACGTGAACTTGGCATCGGTGAGGACCACGACGGCATCCTGGTGCTCTCCCGCATCGGCCTGGATCCAGAGATCGGCACCGACGCCATGGCGCTGCTTGGCCTCTACGATGAAGCAGCCGAAATCAACGTCACTCCGGACCGTGGTTACGCGTTCTCGATCCGTGGCGTCGCCCGCGAATATGCCCACGCCACCGGAACTGTCTTCACGGACCCAGCCGCCCGGGTCAACGCCCCGGCGGCACTCTCCGGTGGTTATGGCGTCAAGCTCAACGACGACGCCCCCATCTACGGCAATCCCGGGTGCGACCGCTTCGTGGCCCGCACGGTCCGCGGCGTGGACGCTACCCGCCCCACCCCGCCATGGATGGTTTCGCGACTGCGCTTGGCCGGCATCCGCTCGATTTCGCTCCCCGTGGACATCTCCAACTATGTGATGCTCGAACTCGGCCAGCCGAACCACTGCTACGATCTCGACAAGCTCTCGGGCGACATCGTGGTCCGCCGCGCCGTGGCCGGGGAGAAGATCACCACCCTCGACGGCAAAGTGCGTGCGCTCGACGTCGAAGATCTCCTGATTACCGACGGTTCCGGTGCCATCGGCATCGCTGGCGTGATGGGCGGGGCCAACACCGAGGTCTCCGCTTCGACCACCAACGTCCTGGTCGAGGCTGCGCACTTCGATGAGGTTTCGATCGCCCGGTCCCGTCGCCGGCACAAGCTGCCGTCGGAGGCGTCCAAGCGTTTTGAGCGCGGCGTCGATTGGCAGGTTGCCCACATTGCGGCGCAGCGCGTCGTCGACCTCCTGGTTGAACTGGCGGGTGGAACGGCTGACGAAGCCGGGACCGATGTCGGCACCGCCCCCGACGCACTGACCATCGAACTGCCGGCCGGCTACCCGGCCGCCCGGATCGGGATCGACTTCACGGAAGACCAGATCACGGGTTCCCTGAGGGACCTCGGTGCCATCGTGCTGAAGGACGAGGTGGGCGGCGCCTACGTGGTCACCGCACCGAGCTGGCGCAATGACCTGGAAACCAAGGAAGACCTCGCCGAGGAAATCGCAAGGCTGGTTGGCTACGACAACATCCCGGCCACGCTGCCCGTGGCACCTCCCGGCCGCGGCCTGACCCGGACCCAACAGCAGAAACGCCGTGTGGTCCAGGCCCTGGCTGACGCAGGGCTGACCGAAGTCCTCTCCTATCCGTTCGTCTCCAAGTCAGCCAATGATGTTTTCGGTGTGGCCGAGGAAGGCGCGGCACGTACCGCCCTCAAACTGGCCAACCCGATCAGCGAGGAACACGGGTTCCTCCGCACTTCGGTGCTTCCTGGCCTGATAGAGGTTGCCCGCCGCAACCACTCCCGCGGTTTCCGCGACCTCGCCCTCTTCGAGGCAGGATCGGTGTTCCTTCCCGACGGTCAACTGGGCACTGCCTCCATCCCGCCGCTGGGTGTCAAGCCTTCCGCCGAGGTACTCGATGGACTGTACGACGGCGTCCCGGACCAGCCGCTGTACATCGCCGCCGTTTTGACCGGCCATGATTCCCCGGCTGCCGCGGAACACAAACCGCGCGCTTGGGACTGGGCCGACGCCCTTGATGTTGCCCGGCTCATCGGCGACGTCCTCGGCGTCGAGCTCGTGGTGAGCCAAGGCAGCCACCAGGCGTTCCACCCGGGCCGCGCCGCCCAGCTCGCGCTCCGTTCGGGTGACGTGGTGGGCTACGCCGGCGAATTGCACCCCAAACTGCTCGCCGCCCATGACATGCCGGCGCGTTCAGTGGCACTTGAGCTCAACGTGGACGCGATCTTCGACGCCGCCCCGGACGTCATTGTTGCCAAGCACATCTCCGGTTTCCCGGTGGCGACGCAGGACGTTGCCCTGGTGGTGCCGCAGGAGATCCCAGCGGACGCCGTACTGGCTGCCCTCCGGGAAGGCGCGGGCGAACTTCTCGAAGACGTCGCCTTGTTCGATGTCTACGCGGGCCAAGGTATCGAGGAGGGCAAGAAGTCGCTTGCTTTCGGGCTGCGCTTCCGTGCCATGGACCGCACCCTGACGGCCGATGAAGCGTCGGAGGCCCGCGAGGCCGCTGTCGCAGTCGCCGCGGAGCGATTCGGAGCAGTCCAGCGCTGACCAGTACCAACACCGGGATCCAGGGGCTGGCTGTTCGCATCCAGTCCCTGGATCCTGCTGATTCCGCCGCCATCGAGCAGATCGCGGCGGAATTGCTGTCTCCGGCCGAGACCCTTCGGGGCGACGCCATGTCCCCGGTCCTACGGCGGGAATTCCTGGCGTCCAGGGTGGCCCAGCAGAACTTTGCCGCAACGCTCCTGACGGTTCCCGCTTCGAAGCTCCACGCCGCCTATGAGTGCCCGGAGTGTGGCGCTGGTCCGGATATTGCTCATGGCCGGCCAGGATACCTGCTCGACGGCGGCCCCGCACCATTGCTGCTCAGCGCCTCGCGGGCGTCGGGCTGGGTGCTGTTTGCCGCCGTCGTGCATCCGGAACCCGGGCTCAGGCTGGGAGTTGATATGGAAAATGCTGCGGGCACCGAATTTGCCGGCTTCGACGACGTCGCCCTGACCGCACGCGAGCATCGCCATGTCGACGCGGTGGAACCGGGTCGCCGGGCGCACGAACGCGCTCGTTTGTGGGCGCGCAAGGAAGCTTGGTTGAAGATGACAGGCGAAGGGCTCCGGGTGAGCCCTGATTCTTTCGACGTGCTGGAAAGGCCGGGGCTGTGGGATCTTGAACTCCCTGCCAGGGCTGACGGTCGGGATCTTCCGGCCGGACTGCTTGCCGCCCTCGCAGCAACCTCCCATTAGCTGAACTGCCTTGTACCAGCTGAAGGCTGATCAGCTGAAAGCCGGGAGCCTCGCCCGATAAAGCCACGGCTCCAGTACACGTGCGGCGTCGAGTCCCGGAACGAAGGCGTTGGCCGTGGCGATGAATTCAGCCGTGGACACCGAACTGTGGCGCTTGGTCTCGGTCCAATGCCGCAACAAGCCAAAGAACATGGCGTCACCGCACGCAAGCCGCACAGCGTGGAGGGCCAGTGCGCCGCGCTTGTAGACACGGTCATCGAACATCCGCTCCGGTCCGGGGTCGCCGATCACCAGGTCCTGGGCGCCGGCGTCGAGCTTGCGCCAGGCGGCCCTCGCACGGGTGGCGAGGGACATGACTCCGGTCTCTTCGGACCAGATCCATTCCGCATAGCAGGCGAAGCCCTCGTGCAGCCAGATATCACGCCAACTGCTCACGGTCAGCGAATTGCCGAACCACTGGTGGGACAATTCGTGGGCGATGAGGCGTTGCGCCTCCCACGACTGTTCCATGTGGTTCCGGCCAAAGATGGAGAGGGTCTGGGCCTCGAGGGGGATTTCCAGTTCGTCCTCGGTGACGACGGCGGTGTACTCCGCAAAAGGATACGGACCGAAACAGTCTTCGAAGGTGCGCATCATGTCGGCTTGCCGAGCCAGTCCTTCCCGGGCCTCGGTCAACAAGCCGGGCGCCACGGCGACGAATTGGGGCACCGGACTGTGCCGCGGGACCTCGGCATGATGTGCTGTTCCAAGGCCGGCCCGGGCGACGGAAGGGCTGAGCTGGTGGAGCTTGTATCGTCCGATCTGCACTGTGGCGAGATAGCTCGCCATCGGCTCGGCCTGTTCATAGACCCAGGTCTCACGGCTCGATTTCTTGCTGTGCGATACGAGGCGGCCATTGCAGATGGCGCGGTAGTTGTCATCAGTGGTGATGCTGATCAAGTAGCTGGACTTGTACTGTGGGTGGTCGTTGCAGGGGAACCAGGACGCAGCGCCGTTCGGCTGCCCGGCAACCAGGACGCCGTCGTCGAGCTCTTCCCAGCCTACTTCGCCCCAGAGGCCCCTGCGCGGCTTGGGATTACCGTCGTAACGGAGTTCGACGGTGAATGATTGGCCTGCTGCCAGCGGTTCCTTGACGGTTATCACGAGGTGCTCGCCGCGCGGGCTGAACTTCGGGACCTTCTTGCCATCCACCAGGATCTTGGAAGCCTTCAGGCCCACCAGGTCCAGGATCAGCGAGTCCGTGTCCTCGAGTGCCACACAGCGAAGCACTGCGCGGCCGTTGAGCCGATTGCTACCCAGACTGTAGTCCAGGTCCAATTCATACCGCAACACCTGGAATGCCATGCTTCCGTGATGCAGGGCATAGGCATCGGCGGCAATTTTGGTTATTCCTGGTTCGCTAGGGCTCATATGCGCTGGCTGCCTCCGTGTAACTGGTTGTACTGGTGTGGTCATGGCTGGTATTTATAAGCCCGCTTGCTAATCTACGCTACGGTCCGGACCATGGGCTGACGGGGTTGCCCATCCAGTACGTACCGGCGGGAACAGTTTCACCTCGCATGACGAGCGACGCCGGCCCTACCGTTCCGCCTGCTCCGATGCTGGCGCGCGGCAGGATGACCCCGTGCGGTCCCATAGTGGCGCCGTCTCCGAGAACCACGGTATCGATGCTCATGATGCGGTCGTGGAAGAGGTGCGTCTGGACCACGCAGCCACGGTTGACCGTGGAACTTTCGCCAAGGGTGACGAGGTCGGCTTCGGGCAGCCAGTAGCTTTCGCACCAGGTACCCCGGCCGATTTTTGCGCCAAGCGCCCGGAGCCACCACACCAACGCCGGTGTACCGGAAGCTGAACGCGCGAACCACGGGGCGCTGACCATCTCGATGAAGGTGTCCACCACCTCATTCCGCCAGATGAACGAGCTCCACAGGGGGTGCTCGCCCGCCTTGATGCGGCCCACAAGGATCCATTTCGCGGCGACCGAACTAGCCGCGGCCAGGGCACCCGCGGCGAGGATAACGACGCCGCCCAGGACTGCCGCGAGCCAGTAGGAGGATTCCGAAGCAATCCAGTCAAGGACCCACATGATGCCGACGGCGATCGCCACCGTGAGGATGACCGGTACCAAGCGGCACAATTCCCACAGGGCCCGTTTGGTCTTGAGGGCCAGCGGCGGGTTGAAGGTGAGGCTCTGGTCGGCATCGACGACTGTCCGGCGCAGCCTGACGGGCGGACTGCCCAGCCATGAGGTGCCGGATTTTGCCTTGGCAGGCGTTGCAGACAGCACCGCGACCAGTGAGTTCTTGGGGACGCTCCGGCCCGCGGCCGTCATGCCCGAATTACCGAGGAAGGAGCGTTTGCCGATCTTGGCGGGCCCGATCTTCATCCAACCACCGCCGAGCTCGTAGGAGGCCACCATGGTGTCGTCCGCGAGGAAGGCGCCTTCGCCGATTGTTGTCATGCGCGGCAGTAGAAGCACGGTGGAGGCTTCCACGTTGCGGCCGACTTTAGCCCCGAGGAGGCGCAGCCAAACAGGCGTGAACAGGCTGGCATAGATGGGGAAGAGCAGGTCCCGGGCCAGGTCCAGGACGCGTTCAGTTGCCCAGACCTGCCAACCCACCCGGCTGCGAACGCGGTAATACCCTTCCTTGAGGCCGATGCCGAGCATCCGCGTAGTGCCCAGGATGAGCAGGAGATTGCACAGGAACCAGGCGAGTGCGGCCAAAGGGATGGCGAGCAAGAGCTCCGGAAAGGCGTCCTGCAAGGAGTTCCTGCCCTGGATAAAGGCCACGACTACGCTGGCGCCGGCAAGTGCCGAGACGTAGGGGATCAGAGCCAGCAATGCCGAGGCCGTCGCGAACGCCGCGAACCAGAGCCGGCCAATCAGGTGGTGCGACGACGGCGTCTCCGGCCAATCATTCTTGGCTTTGCCACGGCGTTGGGCGGGGGACCCGGCAACGAGGTGTCCGGCTTTGACCTTGCCCAGGACGGCGGAACCAGGCTCCACCCGGGCACCGGCGCCAATGCTGGTTCCGGGCATGAGCGTACTGCGGGAGCCCACCGTTGCACCGGCACCCACATGGATGGCACCGATGTGGACGTAGTCGCCGTCGATCCACCAGGCGGAGAGATCCACTTCGGGTTCGATGTTGCAGCCGCTTCCCAGGGAAAGCAGCCCCGTGACCGGGGGCAAAGAGTGCAATTGGACGTTGTTCCCGATCTTCGCACCCAGTGCCTTGGCGTAGTAGGGAACCCACGGCGCGCTGGCCAGGCTGATGGCACCCGAGAGGTCCTGGATCTGCTCGGCCAGCCACAACTTCAAGTGCACTTTGCCCGAACGCGGGTAGGTACCGGCGTGGACACCACGCAGCAGAATGCGCGCAGCCAGAATCGATATGGCCATGCGGCCCGGCGGGCTGACGAACACCAGCCAGGACGCCAGGATCCACCACCAGGACACCACCGGAGCCGCAGAGAATCCGGCGTAGTCCGCGAGCAGGCGATTGGCGGCCATGAGGTAGGTGAGCCAACGCATGCCCACCAGAATGTTGAGGAAGATGCCCATGAGGGTCTGGAAGATTTGAGATTTCCGGGAGGTCGGGCGAACGGTGCGTTCTGCCGGTGGACCTTGGATACCGCCTTCGGGCAACGACTGCCGCGCTGCGTCGATCAGGGCACCCACCCGAGGGGTGGCGTAGACCTCCGCCACCGTGACGGTGGGGTAGCGCACGCGCAGGGCCGAGACGAGCTGGGCCGCAGCGAGGGAGCCGCCGCCATAGGCGAAGAAATCGGCGTCGAGCGAGGTGACGCTGGAGCCGAGGACGCTCTCCCATTGTTCAACCACCCATTGGGCGTCTTCGGGCAGGTTGAGCGGTGCCTTCTCCGCATCGGCGGCTCCTGCACCCGCCAACGGCCAGGGGAGGGAATGCCTGTCAACTTTTCCACTGGTCTTTGTCGGGAGGGAATCGACCACCGTCAACAGGGGAATCAGCGCCGCCGGAAGGCTCTCGGTCAGTAGCACGCGCGAAGCCGTGAGGTCGATATCCTCGGGCCCGGCGGGCGCCAGGTAACCGACAAGCAGCTGGTTCCCGGCCGCCGTCGTACGGACTGCCGCGGCGGCCCCTGCGACGCCCGGCAAGGCCTGCAGCGCGGCGTCGATCTCACCGAGTTCGATCCTCCGGCCGCCGAGCTTGACCTGCTCGTCCGCGCGGCCTTGGAAGATGAGGCCTGCTTTCTCGTAGCGGACCAGATCGCCGGAGCGGTACGCCCGTTCCCAGCCCAGGGATGGCATCGGGGCATACTTTTCGGCATCCTTGGCCGGATCGAGGTAGCGGGCCAGTCCGACGCCGCCAATGATCAGCTCGCCCGTCTCGCCTTCCGGGACGGGAACCCCGGCGGCGTCGACGACGGCGAGGTCCCAGCCGTCCAGGGGCAAGCCGATCCGGACGGGGCCGTCACCGCCGAGAGGGGCCGCGCAAGCGACCACCGTTGCTTCGGTGGGCCCATAGGTGTTCCACACTTCGCGGCCGTCCACCGCGAGTCGTTCGGCGAGCTCGGGCGGGCAGGCTTCGCCCCCGAAGATGAGCAGGCGCACGTTTTCAAGCGATTCTGCGGGCCACAAGGCTGCGAGCGTGGGAACGGTGGACACTACCGTGATGCCGTGGTTGATCAGCCACGGACCAAGGTCCATGCCGGAGCGCACCAGGGCACGCGGAGCGGGTACGAGGCAGGCGCCGTGCCGCCATGCCAGCCACATCTCTTCGCATGAGGCGTCGAAGGCTACCGAAAGGCCGGCCAAGACCCGGTCCTGTGGTCCGATGGGATCTTCCTGCAGGAAGAGCCGGGCTTCGGCGTCGACAAACGCGGCCGACGAGCGGTGCTGAACAGCGACGCCCTTGGGCGTGCCTGTGGAGCCGGAGGTGAAAATGATCCAGGAATCGTCATCCAGGCCGGGTGCGCGGGGGGCAGGGTGCGGCGTGGGACGCTCCCCGGAAAGCTCAATCTTGCGGCCTTTTGTGATGACCGCAGTCACCTTGGCTTCCTTGAAAACGAGCCGTGCCCGCTCCTCGGGATCGTCTGCGTCTACAGGTACATAGGCGGCCGCGATCGAAAGGATTGCCAGGATGGCGATGTAGAGATCGTTGCTGCCGGACGGAATCCGCACGCCGATCGTGTCTCCGGGGCCAAGTCCCGCTGCATTGAGCGTGGCGGCAAAACCGCGCACCTGCGCCATGAGCTCGGAGTAACTGAGTGACTTGTGGCCGTCGTCGAGGGCAGATGCTTCCGGATAAGACCGTGCCGTGTCATCGATGATTTCGACGAGCGTCCGCGCGGGCGGCACGGCTGACGCGCCCTGCAGTTGAGGCAGGTGCACCGCTTGGAGTTCCAGGCGATCCGCCGGGATGTCATGTTCCTGGGTCACGTTCGAAGCTTCTCGGATTGAGGTGAACAAAAAGTGTCAGCGGTCCCGTGGCCGTTGCTCCGACTACGGGATCAACAGTAGCTTGCCCGTCGTCTGGCGGCCTTCGAGGTCGCGGTGGGCCTGCGCGGCTTCGGCGAGCGGGTAGGTTCCGCCAATCCGGACTTTGAGCGCGCCGCTGGCTGCAGCGCCGAAGACTTCGGCCGAACGCCAGCGCCGCTCCTGCGGGTTCTGCAGGAAGTGGGCGAGGGTGGGGCGGGTGAGGGACAACGATCCGCCGGCGTTCAGCCGCTGGGGATCGAAGGGAGGCACAGGCCCGGAGGCCGCCCCGAAAAGGACGAGCGAGCCACGGATGCGCAGGCTAGCAAGCGAATCGTCGAAAGTGTCCTTGCCGACACCGTCGTACACGACGTGGACCCCTTCGCCGTTGGTCAGTTCACGGACTTTGTCGGCGAATCCGGCGTAACGCAGGACCTCATCCGCGCCGGCCTGCCGAGCCAGGACTTCCTTCTGGTCCGAAGAGACAGTGGTGATGACACGGGCGCCGCGCTCCTTGAGCAATTGGGTCAGGATGAGACCCACCCCGCCAGCACCGGCGTGGGTCAGGACAGTGTGTCCCGGCTCCACCCGGAACGAGGAATTGATCAGGTAGTGGGCGGTCATTCCCTGCAGCGGAAGGGCGGCTGCAGTGTGGTCGTCGACGCCGTCCGGAACCGGAAGGGCCTTGTCCGCATCAACCAGGGTGTAACCCGCATAGCTGCGGGATCCTTCAGCGGTAGCGACCCTGTCCCCGACGGCGAAGTCCTCAACGCCTGCACCGATGGCCTCCACGGTGCCTGCCGCCTCGGAGCCCGGGGTGAGCGGATACTCAACCTTGTAGATGCCGCTGCGTTGGTAGGTGTCAATGAAGTTCACTCCCGCGGCTGCAACTTTGACGAGGAGCTGGCGCGGACCAGGGGCCGGAACCTCTGCTTCGGTGAGTTCGAGGACTTCGGGTCCTCCGGCTTGCCGGGCAATGATCGCACGCGTCATGGTTCTCCTTCTCCGTCGAGGCACTTTCGTGCCCGCATTCACACAACCATCCTAGGGAACGGAGTCCGCCGAGTGTCCAGTCAGCGGCTGAGGGCCGTGGTTCGCCGTGATGTGCCCGGTGGTCTTCGGTGCGTGTCAGCCTCTACCGTGCGCGGAAGCAACAGGGCAGTCAAAGCCGCGGCCGGCGGCGAGTCCTACCTCATTGAGGTAGCGCACGACGATTGCGTACGACTGCATCAACGTGGTTTCGGTGTAGGCAATGGAGTGCTTTTCGCAGTAGCTTCGAACGATCTCCGAGGCGCGGCGCAAATGGGGGCGTGCCATGTCGGGGAAAAGGTGGTGTTCCGCCTGGTGGTTGAGGCCGCCCAGGAGGATATTCATGAAGGGGCCGCCGGAGATGTTCCTGGCAGTCAGAACCTGGCGACGCAGGAAATCGACGCGCGAGTCGGTCGGCAGGACCGGCATGCCCTTGTGGTTCGGGGCGAAGGAAGCCCCCATGTAGAAGCCGAACACCATGATCTGGACGCCCAGGAAGGCAAATGCCATGCCAAGCGGCAGGAAGGTGAAGGCGAGGACCGGCAGCGCGAGAAGGCGCGCCAGGAGGATGGGGGTCTCTACCCAGCGGTGCTTGATGGCTCCGGGCCGCAGGATGTACATCAAGGACTCCCACTGCAGGCTGATGCCCAGCAGCATCAGGAGCGGGAAGAAGAACCAGCCCTGCCTACGGGTGAGGAACGCGAAGCGTCCGTTCCTTCCGGCAGCGGCTTCAACGTGGAACGCCAGGGCTCCGGTCTTGATGTCCGGGTCCTTGGAAATCACGTTCGGGTTGTTGTGGTGTGCGCCGTGCTTCTGTTCCCACCAGGAGTAACTGATGCCGGCAACCGAAGTGGCCAGGATGCGCGCAGACCAGTCATTGGCCCGGCGGGAGGCAAAAATCTGGCGGTGGCCGGCCTCGTGGGCCAGGAAGCTCAATTGGGTGCAGAGAATGCCGAGGGCCGCTGCGATGAGGAGTTGGTACCAGCTGTGCCCGATGAGGGCGAAGCCGAACCAAGTGCCGGTCAACAAGAGGACCAATGCCGCGAAGACGCTGACGTAAAAGCCGACGCGACGCTTCAAGAGCCCTTCCGCGCGGACTGTCTTAAGGAGTTCGGAATAGCTCAGCACGACGGCGTTGGGTTGCCGGACGCTCTTGGCGGGAAGTTCCGTGGTGGACGTCGGTGACATATGCAGTTGCCCCGTAATGATTAACGGGCAACGCTGCAACCGACGATCGGCTGCACGGTCTAGATCACCCTCTATCCAGCATACGCCCGGATCGACCGTGCCCGGCGCGCCCTTGCCGGAAAGACGCATGCATAAATATCGGCAACTATGAATAACTTTGCTGTATAGTCTTGCCATGACTATTTCTGTTGCCGTCTCCGGTGCCAGCGGCTATGCCGGGGGAGAAGTGCTGCGCCTCCTGGCAGGACATCCGGACGTCACTATCGGTGCCATCACGGCGCACAGCAACGCCGGTTCCAGACTAGGCGAGTTGCAGCCGCATCTCCATGGTTTGGCCAATCGGATTCTCGAAGACACCAGCGTGGAAAACCTCGGGGGCCACGATGTCGTATTCCTGGCGCTCCCGCATGGAGCCTCGGCCGAGATCGCAGCACAGTTGCCGGAAGGCACGCTGGTGATCGACGCCGGCGCGGACCACCGGCTCGAAGACCCGGCAGCGTGGGAAAAGTTCTACGGCTCGGCCCATGCCGGGACCTGGCCTTACGGGCTGCCGGAACTCCCCGGGCAGCGCGACGCCCTGAAGGGTGCGAAGCGGATTGCCGTACCCGGCTGCTACCCGACCTCCTCCCTCCTCGCCCTCACGCCCGGCTTCGCCAACAAGCTTCTCCAGCCGGACGACGTCGTGATTGTTTCCGCCTCCGGCACCTCGGGTGCCGGCAAGGCGGCCAAGGTCAACCTCATCGGTTCCGAGGTTATGGGCTCCATGAGTCCCTATGGCGTGGGCGGCGGCCACCGCCACACCCCGGAGATTGAACAAGGACTCTCCAATGCCGCCGGTGAACCGGTCACAGTGTCCTTCACTCCCACCCTCGCGCCCATGAGCCGCGGCATCCTTAGCACGGCCACGGCCAAGGTCAAGTCCGGCGTCACCGCCGCCGAACTCCGCAGCGCCTGGGCGGAAGCCTACGACGACGAACCGTTTGTGCACTTGCTGTCCGAAGGCCAGTGGCCCACCACCAAGTCGGTGCAGGGGTCCAACCACGCCGTCATGCAACTGGCGTTCGACGAGCATTCGGGCCGCGTGATCGTCACGTGCGCCATCGACAATCTGACCAAGGGGACCGCAGGCGGCGCTGTGCAGTCCATGAATATTGCCCTCGGCCTGGACGAATCCGCCGGCCTCAACGTCCAAGGAGTCGCCCCGTGACCATCACCGCCCCCCAAGGATTCCGGGCCGCCGGGATCAAGGCCGGCATCAAGGCATCCGGTAATCCCGATCTCGCCCTCGTCGTCAATGACGGCCCGCTCAAAGCCGCCGCCGCCGTTTTCACGTCCAACCGAGTGGCCGCTGCTCCCGTGCACTGGTCCCGCCAGGTTGTCTCTGACGGACGCGTGGATGCAGTGGTACTGAATTCCGGTGGAGCCAACGCCTGCACCGGTCCCCAAGGGTTCCAAAACACGCACGCGACCGCCGAAAAAGTGGCGGCCGTCCTCGGGATCTCCGCCTCCGACGTCGTGGTCTGCTCTACGGGCCTCATCGGTGAGCAACTGCCCATGGACAAGATCATCCCCGGCATCGACGCCGCTTTTGCGGAGCTCTCCGAAAACGGCGGCGGCGCCGCTGCCACGGCGATCATGACTACCGACAGTGTTGCGAAGGAAGCAGTCTTCACCGGGACCGACGCTGAAGGCAAGACCTTCACAGTCGGCGGCATCGCGAAGGGTGCCGGCATGTTGGCGCCGGGTCTTGCGACCATGCTGGTGGTGCTCACCACGGATGCCCAGGTCCCGGCGGAAGAGCTCGACGTCGTACTCCGCGACGCCACGCGCGTCACCTTTGACCGCGCGGACTCGGACGGATGCATGTCCACCAATGACACGGTCGTCCTGCTCGCCTCCGGGGCCTCCGAGGCAATCCCGTCGGCCGAACAACTCGGTGCCGGAATCACCCAAGTATGCGCCGAACTTGCCCGCAAGCTGATCGGCGATGCCGAAGGTGCCAGCCACGATATCGCCATCCGCACCTTCAACGCAGCCAGCGAACGCGACGCCGAAATCGTCAGCCGCGCCGTGGCCCGCTCCAACCTCTTCAAGACCGCCATCTTCGGCAAGGACCCCAACTGGGGCCGTGTCCTGTCCTCGGTGGGCACGACGGATGCCATCTTCGAACCGGAGCAGCTCAACGTCTCCATGAACGGCATCCAGATCTGCCGCAACGGCAGCATCGGCGACGACCGCAAGCTCGTGGACCTTGAACCCCGCGAGGTACTCGTGGAGATCGACCTGCAGGCCGGCGATGCCGAGGCCACCATCTGGACCAACGACCTCACGCACGAATACGTGCATGAGAACAGTGCCTACTCGAGCTAGCCGGAGATGACCATGACTGCGCACACCCGCGAAAATGCGTCCAGCGGCCCCGATTCGGAAAAATCGGCCCAGGACAAAGCCGCGACGCTGATCGAGGCGTTGCCATGGATCCAGCGTTTCGCCGGCACCACCATGGTGATCAAGTACGGCGGCAACGCCATGGTCAACGAGGAACTGCGCCGCGCCTTCGCCGAGGACGTCGTTTTCCTCCACCACGTGGGAATCCACCCTGTCGTGGTGCACGGAGGCGGCCCGCAGATCAACTCGATGCTTGGCAGGCTCGGTATCGAATCCGAATTCAAGGGCGGTTTGCGCGTCACCACCCCCGAGGCCATGGACGTGGTCCGCATGGTGCTCACCGGCCAGGTGGGTCGCGAACTCGTGGGTCTCATCAACTCCCACGGACCCTACGCGGTGGGCATGTCCGGTGAAGACGGCGGCCTCCTGCGTGCCGTGCGCACCGGCACCGTCGTGGACGGGGAGGACGTAGACCTAGGCCTGGTAGGCGAGGTGGTGGGTGTCGATCCCACAGGTATCGAGGACATCCTTGCCGCCGGCCGGATTCCCGTGATTTCGACCGTCGCCCCCGAAATCCTTGATGCAGGGGACGGCACCGGCTCCACCACGGGGCAGGTCCTCAACGTCAATGCGGATACGGCCGCAGCCGCCGTTGCCTCGGCGCTGGGTGCGTCGAAGCTTGTCATATTGACCGACGTCGAGGGACTGTACGCCAACTGGCCGGACCGGTCCTCGCTCATCTCCTCGCTGACGGCTTCGGAGCTGCGGGCGATGCTGCCGCGTCTCGAGTCCGGCATGATCCCGAAGATGGCGGCCTGCCTCAAGGCCATTGACGAAGGAGTGGAGCGGGCGCACATCGTGGACGGCCGATTGCCGCACTCCATGCTCCTGGAAACCTTTACGACCGCGGGCATCGGAACCCAGGTTGTCCCCGACGAGGAAGTGAACCCATGACCGCGAACGACGCAGAACTGGCCGAAACGCCATCCAACACCATGACAGGAACGAGTAGCGGAGCCGATTGGCTGTCCCGCTACTCCTCCTCCCTCATGGGCGTCTTCGGCACACCGCAGCGGGTTTTGGTCCGTGGTGCCGGCGCCCTCGTGTGGGACGCGGACGGCAAGGAATACCTGGACCTCCTGGGTGGCATCGCAGTCAACGCCCTGGGCCATGCCCACCCGTTCGTCACCTCGGTGATCGCAAGCCAGCTCGCCACCTTGGGCCACGTTTCGAACTTCTTCACGAGCCCCACGCAGATCGCATTGGCCGAGAAGCTCCTCGCCATCACCAAGGCTCCGGCTGGCTCCAAGGTCTTTTTCGCCAACTCCGGCACCGAAGCCAACGAGGCCGCGTTCAAGCTCGCGCGCCGCAACGCGGATGTTCCGGGCGGCGCAAAAGGGGCTAAGCGCACCAAGATCATCGCCCTCGAAGGTGCTTTCCACGGCCGGACCATGGGCGCCCTCGCCCTGACAGCCAAAGAAGCGTACCGGGCCCCGTTCGAGCCCCTACCGGGTGGAGTGGTCCATGTCCCCTTCGGCGACATCGAGGCCCTCCGTGCCGCCGTCGACGAAACCACCGCAGCGGTCTTTTTGGAGCCCATCCAAGGCGAGGCCGGCGTTCGCCCGCTCAGCGTCGAGTACCTGCAGGCGGCCCGCGAGGCCACCAGCAAGGCCGGTGCCTTGCTGATCCTGGACGAGGTCCAGACCGGCATCGGCAGAACCGGAAAATGGTTGGCCAGCGAAGACGCCGGCATCGTCCCTGACGCGGTGACGCTCGCGAAAGGCCTGGGCGGCGGATTCCCGGTAGGCGCGCTCATCACCTTCGGCGAGCCGACGTCCTCGCTTCTGACGGCAGGCCAGCACGGCACCACGTTCGGCGGAAACCCGGTAGCCACCGCTGCAGCCCTCGCCACCCTGCACGCCATCGAAAGCCAGGGCGTGCTGGAGAACGTGCTCACCGTCGGCGCACGGCTGCGGGACCGCCTGTCCGCCGTCGACGGCGTCACCGAAGTCCGCGGCGAAGGCCTCCTGATCGGTTTCGACCTGGACGCCGACATCGCCCCCGCTATGGTGACCGCCGCGCTCGACGCGGGCTTCATCATCAACAGCCCCGGCCCGCGCACTATCCGGCTGGCGCCGCCGCTCATCCTGACTATCGAGCAAGCCGACCGTTTCCTGGACGCGCTGCCCGGCATCATCGAGGTGGCAGCCGAGGCCGCTGCACCCCTGACCGCTAAGGACGCACAGTGAATACCACCCGTCACTTCCTCAAGGACACGGACCTCACTCCGGCCGAGCAAGCCGAAGTGCTCGATCTCGCCGTTCGAATGAAGGCCGCCCCGTACAGTGTCCAACCGTTCGCAGCTGAAGGCAACGGGCGCAAGACCGTCGCTGTCATCTTCGACAAGACCTCCACCCGTACCCGCGTGTCTTTCGCCACCGGCATCGCCGACATGGGCGGCAACGCGCTCATCATCAACCCCGGCGAGGCACAGATCGGTCACAAGGAATCCGTGGAGGACACTGCCAAGGTCCTTGAGCGGATGGTCTCCACCATCGTGTGGCGTACCGGCGCGCACGCCGGCCTCGTGGCCATGGCCGAGAACTCCAAGGTCCCCGTCATCAACGCGCTGTGCGATGACTACCACCCATGCCAGTTGCTGGCGGACTTGCTGGCGGTCAAGGAACACAAAGGCGAGCTCAAAGGGCTGACCATGGCGTACCTTGGCGATGCCGCGAACAACATGGCCAACTCCTACCTGCTGGCGGGCGTGACCGCGGGCATGCATGTGCGCATCTCCGGCCCGGAAGGCTACCTGCCGGGCGCTGACATCGTTGCCGCAGCCGAACGGCGAGCCGCGGAGACCGGTGGTTCCGTGCTGATCACCACCGACGCCGCAGAGGCCCTCCACGGTGCCGATGTTGTCGCCACCGATACCTGGGTGTCCATGGGGCAGGAAGCCGAAAAAGAAGCCCGGATGCAGCTCTTCCGCGCCTATTCCGTGGATGAGGCGGCCATGGCACAGGCCGCCCCGGACGCCGTCGTGCTCCACTGCCTGCCCGCCTACCGCGGCTACGAGATCTCCGCCGCAGTCATCGACGGGCCGCAGTCCATCGTCTGGGACGAAGCGGAGAACCGGCTGCACGCGCAGAAAGCGCTCATGGCGTGGCTCATGCACCGCTCCGGACTCGCCGTCGTCGACGGTCTTTCGCCCGTTGCAGGCGCCGTTCCTGCGGGAAAAAGCGCTGGGGAGAGCACGTCCTAGTGTCCACCCATTCGGCGTCGCAAGGGGCCAGCCCGGCCACCAAGACTGCCCGGCAGGCGCGGATCACCGCAATCCTGACGGGTCAGTCCGTGCGCTCGCAGGCGGAGCTCGCGGCCCTGCTGGCCGACGACGGCGTCCAGGTCACCCAAGCGACCCTCTCCAGGGACCTGGTGGAACTGGGGGCCGTGCGCGTTCGCGGCAAGGACGGCGCGCTGGTCTACGCTGTGCCCGGCGAGGGGGGTGACCGCAACGCCAAGAGCGGGGTCACCCAGGAAATCCTCGATGCACGCCTTTCGCGGCTTTGCGGGGAACTGCTGGTCACCGCGGAAGCTTCGGCCAACATCGCGGTGCTGCGGACGCCTCCCGGGGCGGCCAACTTCCTCGCTCTGGCCATCGACCACTCGGTGATGCCGTCGGTATTGGGTACGATCGCAGGCGACGACACCTTGCTTTTGGTCGCCAGGGATCCCGACGGCGGAGCCGAACTGGCGGCCCGATTCCTCCAATTGGCCCAGGAAGCCGGACCGGGCAACTAGTCCTTCGGCCCGGTCCCGAAAATTGACTCAAAAGAACCAAGCAACAACAAAGGAGCACTCTCGTGACTGAGCGCATTGTTCTGGCCTACTCCGGTGGCCTTGATACTTCCGTAGCCATCGGCTGGATCGGTGAAGCCACCGGTGCCGAGGTCATCGCCGTGGCGGTCGACGTCGGACAAGGCGGCGAATCGCTGGAAACCATCCGCCAGCGCGCCCTCGGCTGCGGCGCCGTCGAAGCCTACGTGGCCGACGCCCGCGACGAGTTCGCGAACGAATACGCCATGCCCACGCTGAAGGCCAACGCCCTTTACCAAGGCCACTACCCGCTGGTTTCCGCGATTTCCCGCCCCGTGATCGTCAAGCACCTCGTCAAGGCCGCCCGCGAATTCGGCGCCACCACGGTTGCACACGGCTGCACGGGCAAAGGCAACGACCAGGTCCGCTTTGAGGTCGGCATCCAGACCCTCGGCCCGGACCTGAAGTGCATCGCACCCGTCCGTGACCTCGCCCTGACCCGCGACAAGGCCATTGCCTTCGCCGAGGAAAAGGGATTGCCGATCGAGACCACCAAGAAGAACCCGTACTCGATTGACCAGAACGTCTGGGGACGCGCCGTCGAAACCGGCTACCTCGAGGACATCTGGAACGCTCCCACCAAGGACATCTACGACTACACGGCCACCCCGGAATTCCCGCCGGCACCCGATGAAGTCACCATCACCTTCGAAGCCGGCGTCCCGGTCGCCGTCGACGGCGTCAAGCGCACGCCGCTGCAGGTCATCCAGGAACTCAACCGCCGCGCCGGTGCCCAGGGCGTTGGCCGCATCGACGTCGTCGAGGACCGCCTCGTCGGCATCAAGTCCCGCGAAATCTACGAGGCGCCGGGCGCGATGGCCCTCATCACGGCCCACAAGCACCTCGAGGACGTCACCATCGAGCGCGAGCAGGCCCGTTTCAAGGCAACCGTCGGCCAGCGCTGGTCCGAACTGGTCTACGACGGCCAGTGGTTCTCGCCGCTCAAGCGCTCCCTGGACGCATTCATCGAGGACACCCAGAAGTACGTCTCCGGCGATATCCGCATGGTCCTGCACGGTGGGCAGGCCATCGTCAACGGCCGCCGCTCCGAGACCTCGCTCTACGACTTCGACCTCGCCACCTACGACACCGGCGACACCTTCGACCAGTCGCAGGCCAAGGGCTTCATCGAGCTGTGGGGCATGTCCTCCAAGGTTGCCGCAGGCCGCGACCTGCGCGTTTCGGAAAAGTGAGTCAGCAGCAGGGCCCACGGACGCCGGGGTCCCCAGCCGAGCGCAGCGAGGTCGGAGAGCGTTCGGGGACAAAATCGGCAGCGACAAATACCGGCGCGCTGTGGGGTGGCCGGTTCGCCGGCGGTCCGGCAGACGCCCTTGCCGCGCTGAGCAAATCCACCCATTTTGACTGGCGCTTGGCCCGTTACGACATCGCCGGCTCCAAAGCGCATGCACGTGTGCTGCACAAGGCCGGTTTGCTGGACGACGGCGAACTCGACGGCATGCTCGCGGCGCTCACCCAGCTGGATGACGACGTCGCAAGCGGCGCCTACCAGCCTGCCGAGAGCGATGAGGACGTCCACGGTTCCCTGGAACGCGGACTCATTGAGCGCGCGGGTAGCCACTTGGGCGGCAAGCTCCGGGCGGGCCGTTCGCGCAACGACCAGGTGGCCACCTTGGGCCGCATGTTCCTGCGTGACCACGCCCGGATCATCGCCCGCGGTGTGCTGGCCACGATCGATGCCCTCGTGGAGCAGGCCAAGGCCCACCACGGCGTTGCCATGCCTGGCCGGACGCACTTGCAGCATGCCCAGCCGGTTCTGCTGAGCCACCATCTGTTGGCCCATGCCTGGGCACTCCTGCGCGATGTGCAGCGGTTCGAGGACTGGGATAAACGAGCAGGCGTTTCGCCGTACGGCTCGGGTGCTTTGGCGGGTTCCTCTCTCGGCCTGGATCCCGAGGCCGTTGCTGCGGATCTCGGTTTCTTCTCGGCGGTCCACAACTCGATCGACGGTACCGCTTCGCGCGATGTCTTCGCCGAGTTCGCGTGGATCTGCTCCATGATCGGTGTGGACTTGTCGCGGATCTCCGAGGAGGTCATCCTGTGGGCCACGAAGGAATTCTCCTTCGTGACGCTGCATGATTCGTACTCCACGGGGTCCTCGATCATGCCGCAGAAGAAGAATCCGGATGTCGCCGAGCTCGCGCGCGGCAAGGCGGGGCGCCTCATCGGCAACCTGACCGGGCTGTTGGCAACGCTCAAGGGCCTGCCGCTCGCGTACAACCGCGATCTGCAGGAGGACAAGGAGCCGGTCTTCGATGCGGCGGATACCTTGGAAGTTCTGCTCCCGGCAGTGTCCGGCATGATCGCCACGCTCACCTTCAACACCGAGCGCATGGCCTCCTTGGCACCGCAGGGCTTCGCCCTCGCCACGGATATCGCCGAGTGGCTCGTCCGGCAAGGGGTGCCGTTCCGTGAGGCGCACGAGCTCTCCGGTGCCGCGGTGAAGCTGGCTGAAGGACGCGGCGTCGAGCTGTGGGACCTGACGGACGAAGAATATGCGGGCATTTCGGCGCACCTGACTCCCGAGGTCCGCTCCGTGCTCAGCACCGAGGGTTCGCTCAACAGCCGCAACTCGCAGGGCGGCACGGCTCCGGCCGCCGTCGAACGCCAACTGCTTGCCCTCGAGGCCGAACTCGACCTCGTACGCGACTACGCGGCCTAGCGACCCGAACGCTCCTTCACCTTTGGTGTCCTTTCGGCCGACCCTCCTTCAGCAAGATCTGCAGGAGGGTCGGTCGATTTTATGCCAAAGGTGAAGGAGCGTTGTCCGTTACTATGGCGCTATGACCGAGATCACTACCTCCGCGCTTCTTGCCGAGCTCCACAAAGCAGCCGGCATTGTCACCGACGTTGTCGCGAAACTTGACGACGCGCAGGTCACGGCACCCTCCGAGCTGCCCGGATGGACCCGAGGCCACGTGCTGGCGCACATTGCCGGCATTTCCAACGCGATAGCCCGCCAGCTGGAGTACGCCGCCCGCGGCGAGACCGTCGATATCTATGACGGCGGCTATGAGGCCCGCACCAAGGCCATTGAGCTGGCGGCGAGCCATAGCCTCGCCGAACACCGTGCCGCCACCGAAGCCGCCCTCGCCAGGGCCCTGCGGGCCTTCGACGGACTCGTCGAGTCCGGCTGGAACACCCGGATCAGATTCCGGGACGGAACAGTGCTCGACGGCGGCCTGGCGCTTTGGCGCGAACTGGTCATCCACGTGACGGATCTGGGAATGGGTCGCGGCCCGGAGACCTGGAGCCGGGAATTCTGCGAGCATCTCTTCGATTTCCTTTCGGCCCGTGTTCCCGTAGAGCAGAAATTCGTGCTCCAGCCGCTGGGCCTACCGCAGACTGTCATCGGCTCGGGGCGGCAGTCCGTTGCCATCAACGGCATGATCACGGATATCGCGGCGTGGCTCGCCGGTCGGACGCCTACGCTGGGGAGCCTACGGGCCTCTGCCGACGCGGACGGTGTGGACTTGCCCGAGCTGCTGCCATGGCCATCGAGCGTTCCGGCGGCGCATTGACGCTGCGGCGTTTGCTGGCGGCCGCCCTCCAGAGGTGCATCGTGGCGTAGGAGCGCCACGGGCTCACATTGCGGAAGTCGGCCGGCAGTTCCTCAGCGGCCTCGAGATTCTTGAGTCCGTTTCGGACCGCTGCATCGTTGGCCAGAAAAACATCCGGATCCCCGATGACCCTCATCGCCACATAGCCCACGGTCCAGGGCCCGACGCCGGGCAGCGGCAGAAGCTTGTCGGCAAGCGTTTGGGGCTCGTCACCATAGTCGAAGTCGAGTTCCCCGCTGGCCATCGCAGCCGCTGCGGCGAGCACGGAATCTATGCGGCGCTGGGGTCCCCTCAGCAATTCCCGGCCCGAGCGGGCGATTTCCCCGGCTGTGGGGAACAGCCGATCCAGTCCCGGTGCATGTCCGGCGTGTCCTTCCGGCAGGCGTGTTCCGGCACCGGAAAGTTGGGTCAAGGCGGTCCGGGCCGCAGCCACGGTGATTTGTTGGCCGATCATCGCTCGGATCAGAAGTTCCTGGGGATCCACCGCGCCCGGAACCCTCATTCCGGGCGTCTCACGGACTGATGGGCCGATCCTGGCATCGGAGGCAAGGGCTTCGTCCACTGCTACCGGATCGGCGTCAAGATCGAACAACCGCCGCACGCGGCTCAGAAGGACCGGGAGATCGTGGAGATCCAAGGAGCTGACCGCGAGGGTCAGCGCACCGCCGCGAGCCCCGGCGTCGTACTCCACGGTGAACGCGGCATTGCCGCGAGGCAAGCGGAGGGTTCGCGCATAACTGTATGCAGAACCATTCCCGCCCGCCAGCTCGATCCCGGGAACCGCGCGGGCGGCGAGGAAGTCGAAAATCCCCGTATCAAAAGGCTTCCGATAGGGCAGGTTGAGGGTCAGGGCGGTGGCCTCGCCCGGCTTGCCCTGATGGTCTAACGGTTTCGCGGTGGCCCGCAGTCCCGTCGGGGTCAGGGCGAAGACCTCGTTGATGGTGTCGTTGAACTGGCGGACACTGTTGAACCCGGCGGCGAACGCGACGTCGGAGAGCTTCATCGAGGTGGATACCAGGAGCGTCCTGGCCGTTTGGGCCCGGCTGGCCCGGGCCAAAGACAGTGGCCCGGCGCCAAGTTCATGGCTGAGGATCCTGTTGAGCTGGCGGGAAGAGTAGCCCAAACGGGTGGCGAGTCCTTCGACACCCACCCGGGATATCGCGCCATCGTTGATCAGCCGCATCGCCCGGCCGGCAACATCCGAGCGGAGGTTCCACGCGGGCGTGCCTGGAACCGCCTCGGGGAGGCAGCGTTTGCACGCCCTGTACCCGGCGTCGTGCGCAGCGGCTGAGGTTTCGTAGAACGTCACGTTTTCGGCTTTGGGCGTCCGGGCCGGGCATGAGGGCCGGCAATAGATGCCCGTCGTGCGGACGGCCGTGAAGAATTGGCCGTCGAAGCGGGGATCCCGCGCGTCGATGGCGCGGTAGCGTTGCCAAAAGTCCATGACTTCATCCTTGCAGCCCCGGCGCACTGTTCCTAGCGGAAATCGGACATCGCCGGCGGTGATTCTGCCCAGCGGATTTTGTTAGGGTCTGGGCATGACAACGCAGGGTTCATCCCCGGAGGCCATCCGGGCCGTTCTTTCCGGAGATCCGCGGGACGTGGCCCCTTTGCTCCTCGGCGCCGTGCTGAGCCACCGGACACCGGAAGGCACGGTGTCCGTGCGGCTGAGCGAGGTGGAGGCCTATCTGGGCCCAAAGCACTCGGATCAGCCCGATCCGGGATCGCACACCTACGGCGGCCCCACCGCCCGGAACGCCCCGATGTTCGGTCCCGCCGGCCACCTTTACGTCTACTTCACCTACGGTATGCATTATTGCGCCAACATTGTCTGCGGTCCCGATGGCGTTGCGTCGGCGCTGCTGCTGCGCGCCGGTGAGGTGGTGGCCGGGCAGGCCTTGGCACAGTCCCGCCGTCGGGCGTCCAGATCGCCGACGGACTTGGCCAGCGGACCGGCACGGCTTGCTTCCGCTTTGGGGCTGACGACGGCGGACAGTGGCCGGGACGCCTTGGCCGAGCCCTTCGGCCTCGAACTTCCGGGCACTTCGGCGGCCCGATCGGCCGTGGCCAGCGGTCCCCGCGTAGGAGTGGCCGGCGACGGCGGCTCGGCCGACTACCCGTGGCGGTTTTGGCTCTCCGGGGATCCGACGGTGTCCAGGTACAAGGCGGCCCGCGGTCGGACCGTCTAGGAGCCCCCGGGGAAGGCGTGCCTTAGGCTGCGTGTTCGGGCTGTACTGGCTCAGCGATGTACGCGCACCGGTTGTCGCTCATTTCGAAGGGGGCCAGCCGACGAAGCAAGGCCTCCCGCACCCGAGGCCACTCCTCGTGCAGGATCGAGAAAACGGCGGTGTCGCAGCGGGTGCCGTCGGGAGCGAAGCGATGCCCGCGCAGGGTGCCCTCGTAGCTGGCCCCCAGTCGCTGAATGGCGGAGGCGCTGCGCGTGTTGCGGGCATCGCAGCGGAATGCGACCCGGTGGACGGCCAGCTCATCGAAGGAGTAGGCCAGCAGCAGTTGTTTCGCGGCCGGATTGACGTGGCTGCCCCAGAACGGGCGCCCGTAAAAAGTGCCGCCGATCTCCAGACGCTGCTGGCGGGGACTGTACTCGTACAGGGAAGTGGTGCCGAGCAGTGCCCCCGTCCGCTGCTCGACGACGGCGAAGGGGATGGTGTCAGGATCCGCCAGGCGGGCTGCGAAGAGTTCCGCCAGCTCCGAGGCGCTCAAAGGTTGCTCGGCTGCCATGCCGGACCACAAGCCGGGATCCACGAAGTCGAACAGCGGACCGGCATGGTCTGGGGAGAGAGGGACAAGGCTGATGCCGTGTCGGGTGAGGGCAAGGTCGTGCTGCATTGCAGCATTGAAGCATCGCCGGGCATGGCGGAAAACCTCTGAAGGTAAGCATGGGGTGAACATTGTGTGACGCACCGCCTTGCGGGCAGTTTCACGCGCGTCAAGCAAAACCGCTGTAGAATGGACGGTCCGTCTTTTTCGATAGGGGAACGTTTCGATGCACGACGCTGATTTGCTCCACGAACGCGAGTACGTGGCCGGTCTCTACTCGCGTCTGGATGAGCTGCGGGAGGAGAAGCGCCAACAGCTGGCGCAAGTCCGGCGCGCCGGAGCGGTGGGCACCATGCAGAACGTCTCCGAACGGGACGCCTTCGCCGCGCTGTACGAGGACCGCCTCGCGCAGCTCGACGCCGTCGACGACCGCCTCGTGTTCGGGCGCCTCGACCTGGACTCCGGTGAGGCCCAATACATTGGCCGCATCGGACTGTCCACGGCCGACCTCCAGCGGCTCATGGTGGACTGGCGCGCCCCCGAAGCCGGCCACTTCTACCAGGCCACCGCCTTCGACCGGCAGGGCGTCCGCCGTCGTCGTCACCTGATCCTGCAAGGCCGCGAGGTCAAGGCAATCGAAGACGACGTGCTGGATGCCAGCATGCTGGCGGACAACGCTTCCCTCCAAGGCGAGGGGGCCCTTCTCGCAGCCCTCAATTCGAAGCGAACCGGCCGCATGTCCGACATCGTCGGCACCATCCAGTCCGAGCAGGACCGCATCATCCGGTCCTCCATTTCGGGTGCCTTGGTGGTCCAGGGCGGTCCCGGTACCGGCAAGACCGCCGTCGCGCTCCACCGCGCCGCCTACCTGTTGTATACCCACCGGGACCGGCTGAAGTCCGCGGGCGTGCTGCTCGTTGGGCCTTCGTCGTCGTTTATGCACTACATCGAGCGGGTCCTGCCTTCGCTTGGCGAGACCGGCGTCGTCATGGCGAGCCTGGGCCGCCTCATGCCCGGCATCCATGCCGTGCCCGAAACGGATCCCGACGTCGCCGCGCTCAAGGGCAAGCTCAACATGGCCGACGTTATTGCCAATGCCGTGGCCAACCGCCAGAGGACTCCCGCCGAGGACCGCATTCTCGAGGTCGATTCCCGCAAGCTCACCCTCACGGTACGGCAAGTGCGCCGCGCCCGCGACCGTGCACGCGCCACCGGCAAGCCGCACAACGAAGCACGCGTGACGTTCGTGAAGATCCTGCTGCGCGAACTCACGGAGCAGCTGACGGAGATCGTCGAGGAATCGAATGTCGGCAACAACGCCGACCGCTCCTACCTCGCCGAGGACGTCCGCTCGGCACGCGATGTCAGGATCGTCCTGAACCTGTGCTGGATGCCCATGACGCCCGAGAAGCTCGTGTCCGAGCTCTTCAGCAAGCCTGCCATTTTGGAGGCGTGCACTCCGCACCTCACGCCGGCACAGCGTGCCCTCTTGCTTCGCCCCGCGGATTCTCCGTGGACGGAAGCCGATGTCCCGCTACTCGACGAGGCCGCTGAGCTTCTGGGTGAACTGGATCCTGCCGCCGGCAGGGGACTGGCCCAGCAAGAGCACGACCGTGCCCGCGACATCGCGAACGCCAAGCAGACCCTGGTCAACATGGAGGCCATGGGCGTCGATGTGTTGATGACGGCCGAGGAGCTGGCAGACCAGAACCAGGAGCGTGAAACGCGCCTGACGGCGGCCGAACGGGCCACGAGCGACCGTTCCTGGGCGTTCGGACACATTGTGGTGGACGAAGCCCAGGAGCTCTCGCCCATGCAGTGGCGGCTGTTGGTCCGCCGCTGCCCGTTGAAGTCCTTCACGATTGTCGGCGACATCGCACAGACGAGTTCCTCTGCCGGTGCGAACTCCTGGCAAAGTGCCCTCGCGCCGTCGTTCGGGGACCGCTGGCAGCTCGAAGAACTTACCGTCAACTACCGGACCCCCTCGCAGATCGCCGAAGCTGCGGTCCGCATGGCGAACCGCGCAGGGCTGGTTGTCTCGGCCCCCAAGGCCGTCCGCGAAGGCAAATGGTCGCCCATCGTGGACCGCGTGGAGGGAGCGGGGATGATAGACCGCCTCGTTGAGGTCCTCCCGGAGGAACTGGAAGCGATCGACGGCGGCCTCCTCGCCGTGATTGCCGACGGCGCCCTGCTGCCGCAAGCCGCTGCCGCCCTCCGGAGAGTCTATGGCCACCGCGTCGGCACAGGAGCGGGCAGCTACTCCCAGGACATCGTGGTCATCAACCCCAAGGAAGCCAAGGGCCTTGAATTCGACGGCGTCGTAGTTCTGGAGCCCGCTGCCATGCTCAACCACGAACATGGCAAGGTGGGCGATCTCTACGTTGCGATGACGCGTCCGACGCAGCGACTGCGGCTTATCGCGGCGGCTCCACTGCCGGCGGGGATTGAGCGCTGAAGCCCAGCGGCAAATCCTGCTAACTTAGAACTCGTGTCACACGTAAACAACCTCGAGTCCCAGCACAACGACCCGGGCTTTGCCAATATTTGGCAAGAGCTCACATGGCGCGGCCTGATTCACGTTTCCACCGACGAAACGGAATTGGAAAAACTGCTCGCCGGGGACCCGATCACGTATTACTGCGGCTTCGACCCGACGGCGCCGTCTCTGCATCTGGGCAACTTGGTGCAGCTCTTGCTCATGCGCCGCTTGCAGTTGGCCGGTCACAAGCCGCTTGGCCTCGTGGGCGGCTCTACCGGGCTGATCGGCGACCCGCGGCCGACGGCGGAACGCACCTTGAACACCAAGGACACGGTCTCGGAGTGGGTCGGCTACCTCCAGGCGCAGGTCCGCCGCTTCCTCAGCTTCGAGGGGGACAATGCCGCACGCATGGTGAACAACCTTGACTGGACCGCGCCGCTCAGTGCCATCGACTTCCTGCGTGAAATCGGCAAGCACTTCCGCGTGGGCACCATGCTTCGCAAGGATGCCGTTGCGTCCCGTCTCAGCTCCGATGAGGGCATCAGTTACACGGAGTTCAGTTACCAGATCCTGCAAGGCATGGATTACCTGCAGTTGAACCGCGATTACGGCTGCGTGTTGCAAACCGGTGGCTCGGATCAGTGGGGCAACCTCACGAGCGGGACGGAGTTGATCCGCAAAGTCGATGCGAAGAGTGTCCATGCCCTCGGTACCCCGTTGATCACCAACTCGGATGGCACCAAGTTCGGTAAGAGCGAAGGCAATGCGATTTGGCTCGATGCCCACATGTGCAGCCCGTACGCCTTCTACCAGTTCTGGCTCAATACCGCTGATGCCGACGTCGTTGATCGGCTTAAGGTCTTCACCTTCCTTAGCCGGGCCGAGATCGAGGAACTCGGAGCAGCAGTTGCCGAGCGTCCGTTCGCACGTGAGGGCCAGCGCAGGCTAGCCTACGAAGTCACCTCGCTGGTGCACGGGGTGGATGCTACGGAAAAGGTGATCGCGGCATCCGCGGCTTTGTTCGGCAATGGTGATCTGTCGGTTCTGGACGAGGTGACCCTGGCATCCGCAACGGCCGAGTTGCCGTCTGCCTCGATTAGCGCCGATGGCCTGGGCATCGTTGATCTTTTGGTTGCGTCGGGATTGTCCGAGAGTAAATCTGCTGCTCGACGCACTGTGGGGGAGGGCGGCGCCTACGTGAACAACAGCAAAGTGACCGACCCCGACGCCGTGATCGACCGGGCCGAGCTGCTCCACGGCCGCTACCTGTTGCTGCGCCGTGGGAAGAAGAATCTGGCGACTGTCGAAGTGACTGTCTGACAGGTCTTTGACTCCCTGCACGTTCCCCCGAGGCTGACTTGCGTGGCCTCCGGGCAGCGTGTATTGTTTTCTGAGTCGCTGCCGCTGATGCGGACAAATTGCGACAAAATCCCTACAAGCGTGAATTATCCGATTCCAATGAAAGTCTGGAAGCCGGAAAAATTGCGGACTCTGCGGGGCGATTCGGTTCACTTATGTGAATTCAGGGAAAATATCCCGGATTTGCAAAGTGAATATGAATCAAATACAGTATAAATATCGCAGCGAAGAAATGCGGAACATTGAAATTCAATTGAATTTGTTTCGAGAAGTATTCGGATTGTGTCTGTTGTTTGAGAACTCAATAGTGTGCCAAGTTTGTTGATACCGATTTTTTATTGAATTGGTTGATTTTGCCGGGCCTTGTCTGTTTTTGTGGGTGGGGTCTGGTTTTCAGCTGGTTTCAAATTTTGTGCAGCCCTGTCGCCGTTGTTTCCGGTGGTGGTGGTTGTGTCTGTTTTTGTTTTACTTCAACGGAGAGTTTGATCCTGGCTCAGGATGAACGCTGGCGGCGTGCTTAACACATGCAAGTCGAACGATGATCTCCAGCTTGCTGGGGGGATTAGTGGCGAACGGGTGAGTAACACGTGAGTAACCTGCCCTTGACTCTGGGATAAGCCTGGGAAACTGGGTCTAATACCGGATATGACCGCTCCGCGCATGTGGTGGTGGTGGAAAGCTTTTGCGGTTTTGGATGGACTCGCGGCCTATCAGCTTGTTGGTGGGGTAATGGCCTACCAAGGCGACGACGGGTAGCCGGCCTGAGAGGGTGACCGGCCACACTGGGACTGAGACACGGCCCAGACTCCTACGGGAGGCAGCAGTGGGGAATATTGCACAATGGGCGAAAGCCTGATGCAGCGACGCCGCGTGAGGGATGACGGCCTTCGGGTTGTAAACCTCTTTCAGTAGGGAAGAAGCGTAAGTGACGGTACCTGCAGAAGAAGCGCCGGCTAACTACGTGCCAGCAGCCGCGGTAATACGTAGGGCGCAAGCGTTATCCGGAATTATTGGGCGTAAAGAGCTCGTAGGCGGTTTGTCGCGTCTGCTGTGAAAGACCGGGGCTCAACTCCGGTTCTGCAGTGGGTACGGGCAGACTAGAGTGATGTAGGGGAGACTGGAATTCCTGGTGTAGCGGTGAAATGCGCAGATATCAGGAGGAACACCGATGGCGAAGGCAGGTCTCTGGGCATTAACTGACGCTGAGGAGCGAAAGCATGGGGAGCGAACAGGATTAGATACCCTGGTAGTCCATGCCGTAAACGTTGGGCACTAGGTGTGGGGGACATTCCACGTTTTCCGCGCCGTAGCTAACGCATTAAGTGCCCCGCCTGGGGAGTACGGCCGCAAGGCTAAAACTCAAAGGAATTGACGGGGGCCCGCACAAGCGGCGGAGCATGCGGATTAATTCGATGCAACGCGAAGAACCTTACCAAGGCTTGACATGGACTAGTAAAGCGCAGAGATGCGTTCCCCTCTTGAGGCTGGTTCACAGGTGGTGCATGGTTGTCGTCAGCTCGTGTCGTGAGATGTTGGGTTAAGTCCCGCAACGAGCGCAACCCTCGTTCTATGTTGCCAGCGCGTGATGGCGGGGACTCATAGGAGACTGCCGGGGTCAACTCGGAGGAAGGTGGGGACGACGTCAAATCATCATGCCCCTTATGTCTTGGGCTTCACGCATGCTACAATGGCCGGTACAAAGGGTTGCGATACTGTGAGGTGGAGCTAATCCCAAAAAGCCGGTCTCAGTTCGGATTGGGGTCTGCAACTCGACCCCATGAAGTCGGAGTCGCTAGTAATCGCAGATCAGCAACGCTGCGGTGAATACGTTCCCGGGCCTTGTACACACCGCCCGTCAAGTCACGAAAGTTGGTAACACCCGAAGCCGGTGGCCTAACCCCTTTGTGGGAGGGAGCTGTCGAAGGTGGGACCGGCGATTGGGACTAAGTCGTAACAAGGTAGCCGTACCGGAAGGTGCGGCTGGATCACCTCCTTTCTAAGGAGCACCATTATTGCCCCTGTGCTGTCTGCATGGATGGTTCGGGGGTGTGTGGAAGCAAAGCCCATTGCGCAGGCGTTCGTTCTGCGGTGGGTGCTCATGGGTGGAATTTCAGCAGATAGCGGCCGGTGTTTTTTCTGTGCTTAGTACGGTTGTTCCTCGTTTTGCGGGGGGTGGTCTGGAAGGGTGCGGGGAGGGTGTTGGTGTTCGTGTTTGGCACACTGTTGGGTCCTGAGGCAACAGGGCCGGGAGGGGTTGGGTGGCCTGTGAGGGTTGTCTGGTTTGTTCCGGGTTTGTTTGTTTCTGGTTTCCTGGCTGCATGGTTCGTGCGTGTGGTTTCCTGTTCCTGTTGTGGGGGTGGGGGGCTGGTGCGGGGTGTGTGGTACGGGGTTGTTGTTTGAGAACTACATAGTGGACGCGAGCATCTAGGCGCGCGGCAGGCATTTTGGTGTTTGTTTGCGTGTCTTACAGCAATTTCTTTTTTATGAACCCGGCCATTTCGGTGGTTTGGTTCTTTCGAGAGTTTTTGATCTTTGTGTGGTCAAGTTTTTAAGGGCACACGGTGGATGCCTTGGCATTAGGAGCCGAAGAAGGACGTAGGAATCTGCGATAAGCCTGGGGGAGTCGATAACCGGACTGTGATCCCAGGATGTCCGAATGGGGAAACCCCGCCAGGGGCGTTTAGGCGTGATCTGGTGACCCGCATCTGAACACATAGGGTGTGTGGAGGGAACGCGGGGAAGTGAAACATCTCAGTACCCGCAGGAAGAGAAAACAAGAGTGATTCCGTTAGTAGTGGCGAGCGAACGCGGATGAGGCCAAACCGTTCCATGTGTGATAGCCGGCGGGCGTTGCATGGGCGGGGTTGTGGGACTTTCCGTACTGGTTCTGCCGGACCGGTGGGGTGTGGGTGCAGGCATAGGTGAACGGTCTTGAAAGGCCGGCCGGAGAGGGTGTTAGCCCCGTAACCGTAATGTTGTGTACCGCCTGGAGAGGATCCCAAGTAGCACGGGGCCCGAGAAATCCCGTGTGAATCTGTCAGGACCACCTGATAAGCCTAAATACTTCCTAATGACCGATAGCGGACCAGTACCGTGAGGGAAAGGTGAAAAGTACCCCGGGAGGGGAGTGAAACAGTACCTGAAACCGTGTGCTTACAATCCGTCGGAGCAGCCTTGTAGTTGTGACGGCGTGCCTTTTGAAGAATGAGCCTGCGAGTTAGTGTTACGTCGCGAGGTTAACCCGTGTGGGGTAGCCGTAGCGAAAGCGAGTCTGAATAGGGCGAGTTAGTGGCGTGATCTAGACCCGAAGCGGAGTGATCTACCCATGGCCAGGTTGAAGCGACGGTAAGACGTCGTGGAGGACCGAACCCACTTCAGTTGAAAATGGAGGGGATGAGCTGTGGGTAGGGGTGAAAGGCCAATCAAACTCCGTGATAGCTGGTTCTCCCCGAAATGCATTTAGGTGCAGCGTTGCGTGTTTCTTGCCGGAGGTAGAGCTACTGGATGGCCGATGGGCCCTACAAGGTTACTGACGTCAGCCAAACTCCGAATGCCGGTAAGTGAGAGCGCAGCAGTGAGACTGTGGGGGATAAGCTTCATAGTCGAGAGGGAAACAGCCCAGACCACCAACTAAGGCCCCTAAGCGTGTGCTAAGTGGGAAAGGATGTGGAGTTGCGAAGACAACCAGGAGGTTGGCTTAGAAGCAGCCATCCTTGAAAGAGTGCGTAATAGCTCACTGGTCAAGTGATTCCGCGCCGACAATGTAGCGGGGCTCAAGTACACCGCCGAAGTTGTGGATTTCAGATAGTAGACAAGCCTTCGTGGTTCAGTCGTCTGGAGTGGTAGGGGAGCGTCGTGTGGGCGGTGAAGTCGCGGTGTAAACCAGCGGTGGAGCCTACACGAGTGAGAATGCAGGCATGAGTAGCGAAAGACGGGTGAGAAACCCGTCCGCCGAATGATCAAGGGTTCCAGGGTCAAGCTAATCTGCCCTGGGTAAGTCGGGACCTAAGGCGAGGCCGACAGGCGTAGTCGATGGACAACGGGTTGATATTCCCGTACCGGCGAAGGACCGCCCATGCCAAGCGGGGGATACTAACCGCCCGGAGCCTGCCCAATCACCCTTGTGGTGTGCGGGTTTTGGCCGAGCGCGGGATCTGATCCCGGGAGGTAAGCGTATTAACAGGTGTGACGCAGGAAGGTAGCCGGGCCGGGCGATGGTTGCCCCGGTCTAAGGATGTAGGGTCAGCGATAGGCAAATCCGTCGCTGTGTCTTTGATGACGTTCCTGAGATCTGATGGGACCCCCGTTCGGGGGGATCCGGTGATCCTATGCTGCCTAGAAAAGCATCGACGCGAGGTTCCAGCCGCCCGTACCCCAAACCGACACAGGTGATCAGGTAGAGAATACCAAGGCGATCGAGAGAATTATGGTTAAGGAACTCGGCAAAATGCCCCCGTAACTTCGGGAGAAGGGGGGCCCCTACCTTGAACACCACTTGCTGGTGGGAGGGGATCGGGGCCGCAGAGACCAGGGGGAAGCGACTGTTTACTAAAAACACAGGTCCGTGCGAAGTCGCAAGACGATGTATACGGACTGACTCCTGCCCGGTGCTGGAAGGTTAAGAGGACCGGTTAGCCGCAAGGCGAAGCTGAGAATTTAAGCCCCAGTAAACGGCGGTGGTAACTATAACCATCCTAAGGTAGCGAAATTCCTTGTCGGGTAAGTTCCGACCTGCACGAATGGAGTAACGACTTCCCCGCTGTCTCAACCATAAACTCGGCGAAATTGCAGTACGAGTAAAGATGCTCGTTACGCGCAGCAGGACGGAAAGACCCCGAGACCTTTACTATAGTTTGGTATTGGTGTTCGGAGTGGCTTGTGTAGGATAGGTGGGAGACGTTGAAGCCCGGACGCCAGTTCGGGTGGAGTCATCGTTGAAATACCACTCTGGTCACTTTGGACATCTAACTTCGGCCCGTGATCCGGGTCAGGGACAGTGCCTGATGGGTAGTTTAACTGGGGCGGTTGCCTCCTAAAAAGTAACGGAGGCGCCCAAAGGTTCCCTCAGCCTGGTTGGCAATCAGGTGTCGAGTGTAAGTGCACAAGGGAGCTTGACTGTGAGAGAGACATCTCAAGCAGGGACGAAAGTCGGGACTAGTGATCCGGCGGTACATTGTGGAATGGCCGTCGCTCAACGGATAAAAGGTACCTCGGGGATAACAGGCTGATCTTGCCCAAGAGTCCATATCGACGGCATGGTTTGGCACCTCGATGTCGGCTCGTCGCATCCTGGGGCTGGAGTAGGTCCCAAGGGTTGGGCTGTTCGCCCATTAAAGCGGTACGCGAGCTGGGTTTAGAACGTCGTGAGACAGTTCGGTCCCTATCCGCTGCGCGCGCAGGAAATTTGAGAAGGGCTGTCCTTAGTACGAGAGGACCGGGACGGACGAACCTCTGGTGTGTCAGTTGTACTGCCAAGTGCACCGCTGATTAGCTACGTTCGGATGGGATAACCGCTGAAAGCATCTAAGCGGGAAGCTCGCTTCAAGATGAGATTTCCAGACACCTCGTGTGTGAGAGGCCCCCAGCCAGACCACTGGGTTGATAGGCCGGATGTGGAAGACAGGACTAAAGACTGTTGAAGCTGACCGGTACTAATAGGCCGATAACTTACACCACACAACCATTACTGCTTGCGTCCACTATGTGGTTCCCGAACAACAAAACCCGTTGCTCCAGGAACCAACAACCGAATAACAACACCACCAAACCCCTCAACCGGGTTTGGACAAGTTGTAACCAGACTTCCCACCCCCCCGCCACACGGCGAAAGGGGACGGGTAACAGGGTTACGGCGGTCATAGCGTGGGGGAAACGCCCGGTCCCATTCCGAACCCGGAAGCTAAGACCCACAGCGCCGATGGTACTGCACCCGGGAGGGTGTGGGAGAGTAGGACACCGCCGGACAACCATTAACGTTCAGGCCCCGACACACATGTCGGGGCCTGAACCATTTAAACCACCCCCCCCACCACACCCACCAACCCCGCCCCCCACACGGGCCACGGCCCCACCCTCCATCACGTATCGGGCGCTTCCCCCCAACCCTCCATCACCAATCCACCGGTTGCCAGCAACCCTCCATCACGTATCGGGCGTTTCACCCAAACCCTCCATCACCTACAAGTGAGCGGGCGTCGGGCCGGGACCGCGCATACGTGAGCGGGCGTCCGGCCCGAACCGCGCATACGTGAGCGGGCGTCCGGCCCAGCCGCGGGCCCGCCTCCCGGGAACCCAACCCTCCATCACCTATCAGGCGCTTCCCACAACCCCCGATCACGTATGCACCGGTTGCCAGCAACCCCCGATCACGTATCGGGCGTTTCACGCAAACCCTCCCTCACGTAGATGTGAGCGGGGGCCCGGCCGGGACCCGGCATATGTGAGCGGGCGTCGGCGCGGGAGTCGGTGTAAGTGAGCGAGGGTTGTTTGAGGATTCTGACTCTTTGGCTGCGCAAAGCGCAGACTCTCCGCCCTTGGACTTGGATCAGGAAGCCTGTCGGAGGGGCTCACTCAGGTTTGGGTGTTGTGATGATTCCCACGGGGAGCTGATTACTCGGCCCCTGAATGCGTTGGGGGATAGGTGTTCACCTAGAATTGCATGAGAGATACGAGCCGGATCCCGGCGGCGTGCGAACAAAGTACGGATAAGAGCGGCTGCGCATGCGCCAGTGGTCAGCTCACAACAGGAGGAACTCCATCATGGCTGAGCACAACAGCGGCAACCGCGGCAACTTCGGCGGTGGCCGTGGCGATCGCGGCCCGTTCCGCGCCAACAACAATTCCGGGGGCGAGCCGCGAGGATTCCGTTCCAGGGACAACCGTGATGGCACTCCCGGCACTGCCGGTGGCGATCGTGATCGTAAGCCGTTTGG
>NZ_KI912155.1:2592033-3472919 GCF_000517125.1 Arthrobacter sp. MA-N2
CCCCAACCCTCCATCACCTATACGTGAGCGGGCGTCCGGCCCTAACGCGGCATAGGTGAGCGGGCGTCGGCCCGGACCGCGGTATAGGTGAGCGGGCGTCGGCCCGGACCGCGGTATAGGTGAGCGGGCGTTCCACCCAACCCTCCATCACGTATCGGGCGTTTCACCCAAACCCTCCATCACCTACAAGTGAGCGGGCGTCGGGCCGGGACCGCGCATACGTGAGCGGGCGTCCGGCCCGAACCGCGCATACGTGAGCGGGCGTCCGGCCCAGCCGCGGGCCCGCCTCCCGGGAACCCAACCCTCCATCACCTATCAGGCGCTTCCCACAACCCCCGATCACGTATGCACCGGTTGCCAGCAACCCCCGATCACGTATCGGGCGTTTCACGCAAACCCTCCCTCACGTAGATGTGAGCGGGGGCCCGGCCGGGACCCGGCATATGTGAGCGGGCGTCGGCGCGGGAGTCGGTGTAAGTGAGCGAGGGTTGTTTGAGGATTCTGACTCTTTGGCTGCGCAAAGCGCAGACTCTCCGCCCTTGGACTTGGATCAGGAAGCCTGTCGGAGGGGCTCACTCAGGTTTGGGTGTTGTGATGATTCCCACGGGGAGCTGATTACTCGGCCCCTGAATGCGTTGGGGGATAGGTGTTCACCTAGAATTGCATGAGAGATACGAGCCGGATCCCGGCGGCGTGCGAACAAAGTACGGATAAGAGCGGCTGCGCATGCGCCAGTGGTCAGCTCACAACAGGAGGAACTCCATCATGGCTGAGCACAACAGCGGCAACCGCGGCAACTTCGGCGGTGGCCGTGGCGATCGCGGCCCGTTCCGCGCCAACAACAATTCCGGGGGCGAGCCGCGAGGATTCCGTTCCAGGGACAACCGTGATGGCACTCCCGGCACTGCCGGTGGCGATCGTGATCGTAAGCCGTTTGGTGATCGTCCTCGTCGTGATGGGGATGCGCGTCCGAGCTTTGGTGATCGTGATCGTAAGCCGTTTGGCGACCGTCCGAGTCGTGAGGGCGATCGTGATCGTAAGCCGTTTGGCGACCGTCCGAGTCGTGAGGGCGATCGTGATCGTAAGCCGTTTGGTGATCGTCCTCGTCGTGATGGGGATGCGCGTCCGAGCTTCGGCAATCGTGATCGTAAGCCGTTTGGCGACCGTCCGAGTCGTGAGGGCGATCGTGACCGCAAACCCTTTGGTGATCGTCCACGTCGTGATGGGGATGCGCGCCCGAACTTCGGCGACCGCGACCGCAAACCTTTTGGTGACCGGCCCCATCGTCAGGGTGACGGTGAGCGCCGCAGCTTCGGCGACCGTCCGGAGCGCGGCCCCCGCAAGTTCGATGGCCCCCGTGCCGAAGGACGTAGCTTCGGCGGCGGATCGTGGGAAGAGCGTCCCGCGCGGGTTCCGAACGCGGCGGATCTGCGCAGCGCCAACCGCCCGGACCGTGAGCGTTCGCCGGAGATCGACGACGACGTTACCGGTCAGGAGCTCGACCGGGTTACCAAGCACCAGATCAAGACCCTTGAAGGCACCAACGCCGATTGGGTTTCCAAGCACCTTGTCATGGCAGGTCGGCTTATCGACATCGACCCTGAGCTGTCGTTCCAGCACGCCTTGGCCGCTAGCCGACGCGGTGGCAGACTGGCAGCCGTCCGTGAAGCCGTCGGCCTGACCGCCTATGCGGCGGGCCACTATGGAGAGGCGCTTCGCGAATTCCGCACCTACCGTCGGATCAGCGGCTCCAATGTTCATTTGCCGCTCATGGCCGACTGCGAACGCGGTCTGGGGCGACCGGACCGTGCGCTGGATGTTGTCCGTTCACCCGAGGCCCAGGATCTTGACGCCCCCGGCAAGGTCGAGCTCGCTATTGTGGCCTCCGGTGCCAGGAGCGATCTTGGCCAGTTGGACGCCGCCGTGGCTGAGCTAGAGATCATTCAGCTCGACATCAATCGAGCCTTTTCCTACAGCCCGCGCCTGTTCCGTGCGTACGCTGACGCCCTGACTGCCGTGGGTCGCACGGAAGAGGCCGGCAAGTGGCAGCGGCAGGCGGTGGTTGCCGAGAATGCGCTAGGCGTAGGCGAGTTCGAAGACCCTGACATCATCGATCTCGGCGAAGACGATGAAAGGGAAGCCCCCAGGGCCCGCTTCCGGAACTTCGACGACAACCACGAGCGAGCCGAACAGCAGAACACCGAAGTTGCCCCGGCACGCGCAGAGACGGTGACCGATTCTGAAGCCTCGGGACAGGACGAGGTGGAACTTGACGACGTCGAGTCTGACTACTTCGAGTCCGATGATGCTGAGTCGGACCGCGATTCGGTCGAAGACGCCGAAGACGAGCACGATGAGCAAGCAGACGAAGGCGCGGACGACGCCGAAGAAAATGAAGAAAAAGCTTCCGAAGACGCCGAGGAGTCGACTAATGACTGAGGCCCCGCTCGTATCGCATTTTGACGCAGTTTTGGCCGACTTGGACGGAGTTGTTTATGCAGGTCCCCACGCCATCCCCGGTGCCGTGGAGTCCCTGCAGCGGCTTGGGTCCGTGGGGGTGGGGCTTGGATACGTCACGAACAACGCTTCCCGCACCCCTGCCCAGGTCGCGGCGCATCTTCGCGAACTTGGTGCACCTGCCGAGGACAACCAGGTGGTCAGCTCTTCGCAGGCCGCCGGAGATCTTTTGGCCGGGCTCCTTGCTCCCGGTTCGCGGGTGCTGATTACCGGCAGCGCGGCGCTGGCGCATGAAATCGAACTGGTGGGCCTCACCCCGGTCCACAGCGCCGAGGAGAATCCTGTGGCGGTGGTCCAAGGCTTCAACCCGGAAATCGCGTGGAAGGACCTGGCCGAAGCATCCTACGTCGTGGCCGCAGGTGCCCTCTGGGTCGCTACAAACACGGACATGTCCATTCCCCAGACTCGCGGGATGGCTCCAGGGAACGGCACGCTCGTCGCCGCCGTCGCGTCTGCCACGGGCAAAAAGCCACGAGTCGCCGGCAAGCCGGAGGCCCCGCTCTTCCATTCCGCCGCGAGACGGCTCAAGTCGGAACGGCCGATCGTCGTCGGAGACCGCCTCGACACCGACATTCTCGGCGGGAACCGTGCGGGCTTCGCGACGGCAGCGGTCCTCACAGGAGTCGACACGCGCGAGTCCGTCCTTGCCGCACGAAGCTCGGAGCGCCCCGGTTACCTGCTGGCTGATCTCACGGAACTGTATGAGCCGTATCCGGAGATCGTCGAGGAGGACAGCGGGTTCCGCTGCGGAAAGGCTACCGCCGAAGTCCAAGATGGCCTCATCACCGTTTCCGGGTCCGAAAAGAATCTTGACGCTTGGCGTGCTGCCTGCGCGGCCTGGTGGGCCGCGCATCCCGACGCAGCGGAGGCTACTTCGCCGCGGCTGGAATGGCTGGAAAACTAGACTGGTCCAATGAGCGAGGTGAACGATCTCCCGGCGTACGCCGTCGAGCCGCACGATGCCCCTTGGCCGGACCACTTGGCCTCCACAGGGGACGGGGTCGTGGACTCGACCCTTGAGCGGCTGTCCGATATCCGCTCTGTCCCGGTGGCCGAGCATAGCGGCATATACGCCGAGATCCACGGCTCGCTGATGGCCGCCCTCGACGCAGAAGACCGCTGAGCATGCCCAGACTGGACCAGGAACTCGTCAGCCGCGGATTGGCGAGGTCGCGTACCCATGCCGCGAAGCTTATTGCGGATGGAAAAGTCAGGTCCGGAGGCAGCATTCTCGCCAAGGCGGCCCAGCAGGTCTCTGGGGAGACTGAGCTCGATGTCCAAGCTCACGCCGAGGACGCCTACGTCAGCCGGGCTGGTCACAAGCTGGCGGGTGCGCTGGCGGCGTTTCCCTCGGTCCTCGTGGCAGGAAAGCGGTGTCTCGACGCCGGCGCGTCCACTGGCGGCTTTACGGACGTGCTGCTCCGGCAGGGTGCCGCGCACGTGGTGGCGGTCGACGTCGGGCATGACCAGTTGGTGCCATCCTTGCGGAAGGACCCGCGCGTTACCGTCCATGAGGGCCTCAACGTCCGGTACATGGCTCCGGAGCAGATCGGCGGTCCGGCTGAGCTCACCGTGGCAGACCTGTCCTTCATTTCACTTACCCTGGTCCTGCATCCGCTTGCTGCCTGTACTGAACCCGGGGGAGACCTGGTCCTCATGGTGAAGCCGCAATTTGAAGTGGGCAAGGAACGCCTGAGCCGCACCGGGGTGGTCACCTCCGACCACGAGCGGCGCCGGGCGGTGGCCCAAGTGGCGAAAGGCGCCGTGGACGCTGGTCTTGAACTCTGCGGCTTGGCACCGAGTGCCTTGCCGGGCCAGGACGGAAATGTGGAGTACTTCCTGTGGATGAGACGCAGGATCCAGCCGGACTTGCCTAAGATCGAAGAGCGGGACGAGGAAGTTGCTGCACTGATGGAACGAAACTGGACCACCCACTAGAAAGCAGAACACCATGAGCAGGCGCGTTTTGGTCCTTGCCCACACCGGGCGTGAGGACTCCCTTCGCGCGGCCTGGGATGCCTGCGGGCAGCTTCACTATTCCGGTTTGATTCCCGTGATGCAGAAGTCGGAACTGGATGACATCGAACGGTTCTACGGCGTGGTCGATAAGCCGATCGAGATACTCCACGAGGACCTTCGCCTGGAGGACGTGGAACTCGTCATGGTACTTGGCGGCGATGGGACGATCCTGCGGGCTGCAGAGCTGGTCCGGAACGTGGACGTACCCCTGTTGGGCGTCAACCTCGGGCATGTCGGATTCCTCGCCGAGAGTGAACGGGCAGATCTTGCCCAGACGGTCGAGTGGATTGCCAGCCGCGAATACACGGTGGAAGAGCGCATGACCATCGATGTCCAGGTGTGGGTCCGGGGCCAGAAGATCTGGCACACGTGGGCTCTCAACGAGGCCGCCATCGAAAAAGCCGATCGGGAACGCATGATCGAAGTGGTGACGGAAGTAGATGAACGTCCCCTGACGTCTTTCGGCTGCGACGGTGTGGTGCTTGCCACCCCCACGGGCTCCACGGCCTATGCATTCTCCTCTGGGGGACCGGTGGTATGGCCTGAGGTCGAGGCCCTGGTGATTGTCCCCATCAGTGCCCATGCCCTCTTCGCGAAGCCCCTCGTGGTGTCTCCGCGGTCCAGGCTGGCCGTGGAGATTCTCTCCCGGACCGATGCCCAAGGCGTGCTCTGGTGCGATGGCCGACGTTCCGTGGACCTGCCGCCCGGCGCCCGCATTGAAGTAACCCGGTCTACCCGGCCAGTCCGCCTTGCCCGCACCCACCAGACGCCGTTTTCCGCACGGCTCGTGCGGAAGTTCGAGCTCCCCATTCACGGCTGGCGGGGTCCGGCACCCCGTTCCTCGGATATCCATACCGGTCCCACCCCCGTGGTCAGGACATTCAAGCCCAGCCCTTTGCCAACGCCCCAGGATGTGCGGACGGGCAGAGCGGCCGACCCCACCAAGGAGATGTAAACCATGATCGAGGAACTCCGGATCCGTGATCTCGGCGTCATCGCCGATGCCACATTGCCATTGGGGCCCGGACTGAGCGTCGTCACCGGCGAAACCGGTGCGGGCAAGACCATGGTGGTCACCGCCGTCGGCCTCCTTCTGGGGGCGCGCTCCGACGCCGGTGCGGTGCGTTCCGGTGCCAAATCAGCCTCTGCGGAGGCCCGGCTCATGCTTGAGCCGGGGCACGCCGCCGTTGAGCGGGCCGTGGAGGCAGGCGGCGATGCCGAAGAGTACGACGGCGGCACCCAGCTCCTGCTGGCCCGCACCGTGGGCGCGGATGGCCGCAGCCGTGCTTTCGTGGGCGGACGTTCGGCGCCGGTGGGCGTGCTGGCGGAACTTGGCGAAAGCCTCGTGGTGGTGCACGGCCAGTCGGACCAGATCCGGCTCAAGGGTGCCGTAGCGCAGCGGCATGCATTGGACCGCTTCGCCGGAGCCGACCTTGCTGCGCCCCTGGCGGAATACCAGGAGCTCTACGGCCATTGGAAGTCCAGCCAGGCGGAACTCGATACGCTCCGCAGTGAAGCCCGGGAAAGGCTACGCGAGGCGGAATCGCTTTCAGTCGCCCTGCAGGAAATCGACGACGTCGACCCCCAACCGGGCGAGGACGAATCCTTGAAGGCCGAGGCCGTGAAATTGGCCAACGTGGAAGAACTCCGTCTCGCAGCCGCAGCAGCACACGAGGGACTGATCTCGGAGGAGTTCGGCGAAACAGCCGATGCCACGACGCTGATCGACGCTGCCAAGCGGGCGCTGGACCAGGTTTCCCACCATGACGAGGCGCTGGCCGGGGCCGCCGCACGGCTCGCCGAAATCGGCTTCCTCATCAACGACATCGCGGGGGAGCTATCCAGCTACCAGGCTTCCTTGGACTCCGAAGGTCCCGAACGCCTTTCGGAGATCGAGGAGCGACGGGCAGCACTGGCCAAACTCATTCGAAAGTACGCCCCGAGCATCGACGAGGTCCTGGAATGGGCAGCGGCTTCGAGGACCCGGCTGGACGAATTGCAGGACGACTCCAGCAGGATCGAAGCCCTCGACGCCGAAGTGGCTGCGGCGGAGTCCACCCTGCGAAAGCAGGCTGCCCGCATCTCGAAAGCGCGGTCCAAGGCTGCGAAAGAGCTTTCCGCGCGGGTGAGCGCGGAACTCACCGCATTGGCAATGGCGGATGCCACCCTGATGATCGAGGTGGACAGCGATGGACAGCTGGGGCCACACGGTGTCGACGACATCTCGTTCCTGTTGCAACCCCATTCCGGCGCCCCGGCGCGCCCTCTGGGCAAGGGGGCGTCCGGTGGTGAGTTGTCCCGCGTCATGCTCGCCATCGAGGTGGTGCTGGCCGCTGTGGATCCGGTACCGACGTTTGTCTTCGACGAAGTGGACGCGGGCGTTGGCGGGCGTGCAGCTGTCGAGATCGGACGCCGGCTTGCCATGCTGGCGCGCCACGTCCAGGTGCTGGTGGTCACCCACCTTCCGCAGGTAGCTGCGTTCGCCGACCACCACATCCGGGTCACCAAGACCTCCGTCAGGGGGAGCGATGGGAAGACCGCCACGGGCTTCACCTCCAGCGATGTCCAGCTTCTTGACGACGAAGAGCGCGTGAAAGAGCTTGCCAGGATGCTGGCGGGCCAAGAAGATTCGGAGTCCGCGCGGGCCCATGCCCAGGAATTGCTGGACGACGCGAAGCTTCTACCTCAGGCGTAGCCACGGAGCTGCGCCCGTAGGACATCGCTCACAAGCGTGCCCGGCCAGGCTCCGGATCGAGCTGCTGCGGGGCTCGCAAGAAGCTACGGATTCCCGAGTGCCTGCGCTGTTTTTGGCGGGTTCGCCGAACGTTACCCTTGATCCTGGCGCCACGGCGGGGGACTATTGAGCATTTGGGGAAACGGTGAGCGGATCCTTTGGAGGCGCAATTGATGATAGGCTCGAATTCCGTGGTGCAGCGATCAAATTCCCGTGTAAATTCCCGGTTCCCGGGCTCGTCCAAGACGACCAAACACATCTTTGTCACTGGCGGTGTGGCGTCCTCGCTCGGTAAGGGACTGACGGCTTCGAGCCTCGGCCACCTACTGCGGGCACGCGGTTTGTCTGTAACTATGCAGAAGCTCGATCCCTATCTGAACGTGGATCCGGGCACAATGAACCCCTTCCAGCATGGCGAAGTCTTCGTCACCGACGACGGCGCCGAGACCGATCTCGACATCGGACACTACGAGCGGTTCCTCGATGAAAACCTCGAGGGCTCTGCCAACGTGACGACCGGCCAGATCTATTCGACGGTCATCGCCAAGGAACGGCGTGGCGAGTACCTCGGCGATACCGTCCAGGTCATCCCGCACATCACGGATGAGATTAAGCGCCGTATGCGCCTCCCCGCTGAAGGCAAGAACGCGCCGGATGTCATCATCACCGAAATCGGCGGCACCGTGGGCGACATTGAGTCGCAGCCTTTCCTGGAGTCCGCACGCCAGGTCCGCCAGGACATCGGCCGCAACAACGTCTTTTTCCTGCATGTCTCGCTGGTGCCCTACATCGGACCTTCGCAGGAACTGAAGACCAAGCCAACCCAGCATTCCGTTGCTGCGTTGCGTTCCCTCGGCATCCAGCCGGAGGCGATCGTGATCCGTTCGGACCGCGAAGTGCCCGAGGCCATGCGTGAAAAGATCGGACGCATGTGCGACGTCGATATCGACGCAGTGGTCAACGCCGCCGATGCTCCCAGCATCTACGACATTCCCAAGACGCTGCACTCCCAAGGCCTTGATTCCTACGTCGTCCGCGCCCTGGACCTTCCGTTCAAGGACGTCGACTGGACCAGCTGGGACAAGCTGCTCGAAGCGGTCCACAACCCCAAGCACCACGTTGAAATTGCGCTGGTGGGCAAGTACATCGACCTGCCGGACGCTTACCTCTCCGTAACCGAGGCATTGCGTGCCGGTGGTTTCGCAAATGAAACCAAGGTCAAGATTCGCTGGGTCCCGTCCGACGAATGTGAAACCCTCGAGGGCGCCACCAAGTCCTTGGCTGGCGTCGACGCCATTTGCGTTCCCGGCGGCTTCGGTATCCGCGGTCTGGAAGGCAAGCTCGGCGCGCTGAAGTTCGCCCGCGAAACCAAGCTTCCGGTGCTGGGCCTGTGCCTGGGCCTGCAGTGCATGGTCATCGAATATGCCCGCAATGTGGTTGGCCTTGAAGGTGCTTCCTCGAGCGAATTCGAGCCTGACTCCAAGTACCCGGTGATTGCCACGATGGAAGAGCAGCTGGACATTGTGGACGGCAAGGGCGACCTTGGCGGCACCATGCGCTTGGGGCTCTATGAGGCCAAGCTGGACGAAGGCTCCGTGGTCGCAGAGACCTATGGCACAACGACGGTCAGCGAGCGTCACCGCCACCGTTACGAGGTCAACAACAAGTACCGCGAGCAGATCGCAGCCGAAGGACTGGTGTTCTCCGGAACCTCTCCCGATGGCAAGCTGGTTGAGTTCGTGGAACTGCCCCGCGAAGTACACCCGTACTACGTCGCAACCCAGGCCCACCCGGAGCTCAGCTCCCGCCCTACCCGCCCCCACCCGCTGTTTGCCGGCCTCGTGAAGGCTGCGTTGGAGCGTCAGGCAGGCGTTGATTCGGCAGCAAAGTCGGCCCGCAAGGTAGCCGCGAAGTAATTTCCCACACCAACGAAGGACGGCGCGATGCCCGGTATTTCTGAAACTCCCAGTACTGTTCGGAAGGTTTCGGATATGCCGAGTCCGCGCCGTCTTTTGTCGTCGAGCAAGGTCTATGAGGGCCGCATTTGGGACGTTGTCAGCGACGCCTTCGAGCTAAATGAAGACGCCGGTACATTGGTCCGCGACTATATCGACCACCCTGGCGCTGTAGCGGTGCTGCCGATGAATGTCGACGGCGAAGTCCTGCTGCTCAAGCAGTATCGCCACCCGGTCGGCATGGATCTGTGGGAAATTCCTGCCGGGCTCCTTGATATTGCCGGCGAAGACTTCGTGGTGGGTGCGGCGCGTGAGCTGGCCGAGGAAGCCGATCTTACGGCCGCCACGTGGAATGTCTTGGCGGACTTCTTCAATTCGCCCGGGTCCTCGAGCGAAGCGATCCGAATCTATCTGGCGCGCGGACTCGGGGACGTACCCGAGTCCGAACGGCACATCCGCACGGAGGAAGAGGCAGAGATCGAGTTGGTGTGGGTACCTCTCGACGAAGCTGTTTCCGCGGTGCTGGAAGGCCGCCTGCACAACCCGTCCGCCGTCGTCGGGATCCTCGCGGCCGCCGCTGCACGGGCCGATGGCTTCAGGAGCCTGCGCCCGGGCAATGCCCCTTGGCCAGCTCACCCGAGCCAGCGCTGACCATGCCCCAGCTTGCGGACACCCGGATTCAAACGGCCATTGACCGCGCCGTGACGGACTATCTGCAGCACCTTGGCGTGGAACGCGGCCTCGCAAGCAATACGTTGTCCGCCTACCGCCGGGATCTGTCCCGCTATTCGAACTTCCTGGCCGCTGCCGGCGTCGACAAACCGGGGAACATCTCGCGCCACGACGTCACTGCCTTTGTTCAGGCGCTTGCGGACGGCTCGGACGGCGCAGCGGCTCTAGGAGTACGGTCCGCGGCGCGCACGGTGGTTGCCGTCCGCGGCCTCCATAAGTTTTGGGCTTTGGAGGGGACGACGACGGCGGATCCCGCCAGCGATGTCCACCCGCCCATGCCTGGCAAACGTCTTCCGAAGGCAATTAGTGTCGACGAAGTGACCCGGATTCTCGAAGCTGCCGGTGCCGATACCGCCACCGGCCTGAGGGACCGGGCCCTTTTGGAGTTCCTTTACTCCACCGGTTCCCGCATCAGCGAAGCCGTCGGGTTGGACGTTGACGATGTTTCCCTTGAAGTGGAGGCCGACGGGCCGGCGATCGTGAGGCTGTTCGGAAAAGGCTCCAAGGAGCGCTTGGTGCCGTTGGGTTCCTATGGTGCGCGCGCCGTCGGATCCTATGTGGTCCGTGGAAGGCCCGCGTTGGCCGGCAAGGGAAAAGGCACTCCGGCGCTGTTCCTGAATGCGCGCGGAGGCCGGATCAGCCGGCAGAGCGCCTGGACCATCCTGAAGACCGCGGCGGAGAAGGCCAACATCACCAAGGACGTCTCCCCGCACACCCTCCGGCATTCTTTCGCCACGCACCTGCTGGAGGGCGGCGCAGATGTCCGTGTCGTGCAGGAGCTCCTGGGCCACGCTTCGGTGACCACCACACAGGTGTACACCCTGGTCACTGCCGACACCCTGCGCGAGGTGTACGCGGCTGCGCATCCGAGGGCGCTCGGCTGAGGACGGTCCCTTACTGAAGCGCGTTGAAGGTCAGCTCCACGGCGTTCAAAAACAAGGCCAGAACCGACATGCCAAGACCGGCCACGAGCAGAAGGCCGGGATGGGCCAGACCCACCACCAGCCGTCTCAGCCGTGGCCGGGAGCGCAGGAATTTCCTGGGCACCCGTGAATTGGCGGGACTCTGGCTCCAGCCACGCAGGCGGCGCAGGAACCAGGCGCAGCGGACGATAAAGGCCATCCACAGCACCGAAATGACCAGCGGGACAGCTGCCACCAGCAAGTTAAAACCCAGGGATGTCACCTCGCGCTCGGAATTGCCTGCTGCGGCCTGGACGGTGGTGGAGATCGAGGCGCTCATGACCACTGAAACGCCCCACACGAGGAATGCAGTCACCAAGGCAAGGAATCGCACGAAGAAGTGCCCCAGCACTGATTCGTTTTGCGGTTTCAAATGCCTGCGGGGAGTCGCGTTCAGCACTGCCAGGGTGCACAGAAGCGTCGGTAGGGCGGCCATGCCGACCAACAGGTACCAACTCCACCCGGCAATATCCAGAAACTCATCGAGGACGATTAATAGTGCCCAGAACCCGGTCCAAGCCCACCCGGCGTAGAGCGGATTCCGGACCACCCAGCCAGGGAACCCCTCGCCCCCATCCACGCTCATGGGGCAACTGTAGCAAGGACCCACCTTCGAAGACCCACAGAGTTAGGCTTGGTCAATGACTGCAGCCCATGTCACCCTCTGTTTCTTGCTCCGCGACGGCGATGCGGGCAAGGAGGTGCTTCTTGGCCGGAAGAAGACGGGCTTTGGCACCGGGAAAATTGTGGGTGTGGGCGGGCACGTGGAGCCTGGAGAGACAGCCGCTGAGGCGGTTTGTCGCGAGGTCGATGAGGAAATCTTCGTCCGCGTGGAGGAGAAGCATCTCATTCCGGCCGGTACCGTGGACTTTCTTTTTCCCGCCAAGGCCGAATGGAACATGTTCACCACGGTGTATCTGACCGAGCGATGGACCGGCGAACCCGCCGAAAGCGATGAAATAGCTCCACAGTGGTACCGGGTGGCCCGACTCCCGGTCGAACAGATGTGGGCCGACGCCGAACATTGGTTGCCCGCCATGATTTCCGGCCAACGCATTGCAGTTGAGGTGGTGCTCGCCGATGACAACGAAAGCGTCGCCGAAGTGCACACCGCGGAATGGCTGGATTCGGGCGCTACTCTCTAACTCTTGAAAGATTCTCAAAAAGCTTGCAGTGAACTGTAACTTTGTCCGCCTGCCTGGAAATTACCTTCGTAGCCGGCAAATCCAGGCTCAATTTCAAAAGGGGGACCGATGCTTTCAGACCGGGAGCTGGAGTTTATTTCGCTTCATAAGGACTGTTACCCACGCGTATTCCGTTTTGTCCGGAGACGGGTGACTGATCCGGAATTGGCGCAGGAGCTCGCTGCGGACGTGTTCCGCGTGGCGTGGCAGAAATGGGACGACGCCGGAGTGCTTGAACCCGCTTGGCTATTTGCAGTGGCCCGGAACCTGCTGGGGAACGCCTACCGTAGCTACGAACGTCAACAAGCGTTGCATTTTCGGCTGATGGAGTCAGCGAGTGCCATTGAAGCAGATGGCAAAGGCAACGAACTCGTGGAGCACGCCATGGCTGCATTGCGGGAAAAGGACCGTGACGTCCTGCAACTCGCGTATTGGGATGAGTTCTCGATCGCGGAAATCGCCGGGGTGCTGCAATGCAGCGAATCGGCCGCAAAGGTGCGCCTGCACCGCGCCCGGGAGGCCTTCCGCAAGACGATGCCGGTCCAGGCCGGGACCGCTTCACAGAAAATGGGGGCATGAGATGGATGCCATCAAGAACTTGATTTCCGCTACCGATCCGCTGAAAACAGATCCAGCTGCGGTCCCCGACGCCGAGACCGTACTGCGGCAAATTGTCACGGACCGTTCCGAAGCCGTTGACAAGATGCCGCCGAATGTCCGGTCCTTGGCCGATGCCAAGCGGCAGCGCGCCGTTCGCATTGCTGGATTGCTCACTATCGCTGCAGCTGCCGTAACGGCTGGTGTGCTGGTAGTTTCAAATCTGGGCACCGTAAGGGGAGCCCCCGTTCCCGCCAACTCAGGGCTTGTGACTTCGGCTGCCACCGTGACGCCTTCAGCCTCGGCAACGGCCACACCGACAGCAAGTCAGGCTCCGGCGGTCCCATGGAAGACGTTCACAGACGCAACATCGCAGGCGACCTTCGAATTGCCTGATAGCTGGACCGTGATCGAGACACCCACGATGATTGCCGGCAAAGCGTATAACAGCGTCAGCGTCCGCAACCCCGCCAACAAGCAGGTTGCCGCACTGAACCTGGTCTACGACCGGACCATTGGTGGCTGCGCCGCACCTAAGCCGGTGGCCGTCCTGGATTCAGTGGATCTGGATATCCCGCAGAAGCCCGACAAGGTCGCTGAGCTTTCCGCGCTCAAAGGTTCCGCGCTTGGTCCGTCACGTTTTACGTTCACCGTGATTACAGGAGACCGCGTTTACGGGACCGTGGCGCTTTCAGAAGAACAGAAGCTGCCAGGAACGCCCGTGTGCCAGCAGATTAACGGCATTACCGGACCGAGTAATGTACCTTTCGTCGACTTCGGGGACGTCTGGGCGATGGCGGCCGATGGCTCCAACGCGCCGCTCGTGTTCAACTCGGTTGCGGAAGCTCGCGCGTACATGCAGACACAGGAATACCAGGACATGAAGCGGATGCTGATCTCGCTGTCACTGAAGCCAAGCAACGTGGCAACTTCGAATCTCTTCAAGAGCGACAAGGCCAACGTGCAATTCAGCCTTCCAGCCGGGTGGACAGCCAAGGATGTCCCTGCAGGGACCGCGGACTTCCCGGCCTCGGGGATTGAGGTCGCGGATGAGTCTGGCGGGAAGGTGGCGCATCTGTACTACGGCTCCGGTGGTGGCCTCGGTGGCGCCTGCGGTCCCAATGAGCGCTACAAAATGACGGAGCTTGATACGGCCCCATCGGCCTTGAACGGCGCATGGGCGCAGTCGGCGGGTGTCCGTTTCTCATACCGCATTCTGGATCAATCCGGGGTGGGCAAGGGTCTGAGCTATGAGGTGGGTCTGGTGGACAAGTCCAGCGGTCAACTGAGCGATACGTGCCCGGAATTGATGTACACAGTGGTCAGCGGCGCTCCCAAGGGCACGCTGTCCTTCGCGGACCGGGCTAGCCAGGGGTCGGGGGCCCCGACTTTCGCCACAATGGAGGATGCCAAGGCATACATGGGCACACCCGAGTACGCGAAATTGAAGGAAATGATCACCAGCCTGCAGCTCACGCAATAGCTTGAGTTTCGACGTCGGGCCGGTTAGGGAACCCTGCTCGCATGGACCCACTCAGGTGTCCGGCCCGCCGTCGTACGTTCCGAAGATTACGGCAGGTGCCGTTCGTCCACGCCGTTGTATTCGCTCAGGGGGCGGATGAGGGAGTTTGAGGCGGCTTGTTCCATGATGTGCGCGGTCCAGCCGGTGATGCGGCTGGCGACGAAGAGCGGGGTGAAGGTGGGGGTGTCGAAGCCCATGAGGTGGTACGTGGGTCCGGCGGGGTAGTCGAGGTTGGGTTTGATGGCTTTGGCTTCGTCCATGGCTTGTTCCAGCCCGTTGTACAAACCGAGAAGTTCCGGCCGGCCGTAGTGGGCGATCATCTTATCCAGGGCGGCCTTCATGGTGGGTACTCTTGAGTCGCCGTGTTTGTAGACGCGGTGTCCGAAGCCCATGACCTTCTTCTTTTGGGCGAGGGCGTCTTCCATCCAGGCTTTTGCGCGTGCGGCGGCGTCTTCGAGGGATTCTTCGGTGCGGATGCCGATCTCGTCGAAGGTGTGCATGACGGCTTCGTTGGCGCCGCCGTGCAGTGGTCCCTTGAGGGCACCGATGGCTCCGGTGACGGCGGAGTGCAGGTCCGAGAGGGTGGAGGTGATGACGCGGGCGGTGAAGGTCGAGGCGTTGAAGGAGTGCTCGGCGTAAAGGATCATGGAGACGTCGAAGGCTTCGACGACTTCGTCTACGGGTTCCTCGCCGAAGGTCATCCAGAGGAAGTTCGCGGAGTAGCCCAGGTCGTCCCGGGGTTCCAGTGGTTCGATGGCGTGGCCCGCAGCACGGCGGCGGCGTTGGTCGTAGGCCACCACGGCCGGCATGGCGGCGAAGAGGTCCTTCGCTTTTGCCAGGTTGGCTTCGGGGGAGGAATCTCCTGCCAGGGGGTGCAGGGCTCCGAGCACTGACGCTGCCGTCCGGCACACGTCCATGGGGTGTCCCGTGGTGGGCAGAGTGTCGATAACCTGCTTGACCACGGCGTCAAGGGCGCGGCCGGCACGCTCGCGGGCTGAGAAATCCGCCAGTTCCTCCTGGGTGGGAAGTTCGCCATGCCAGAGCAGGTAGGCGACTTCTTCGAAGCTGCATTTGGCGGCGAGTTCCTGGACGGGGTATCCGCGGTAGAGCAGCGAGTTGGTCTCGGGGTTGACCTTGGAGATCGCGGTGTAGTCGACCACGACGCCGGCCAGGCCCTTCTTGATCTCTTCAGCTGCCATGCCGGACTCCTTCGTTCATCGGCAAACGCTCCGGAATAGCCGGAACGCTTGCATCCCCTGATCGTTTCCAGCGTACGCTCTGCACCACATCCACTGCATCACGGCTGGCTTGGAACTCGCTGTGGTCCGCTGTTTGGGTGTCTGTTTGGACGGCTAGCTCCGATTCCAGCGATACTCGTTCTCCGGGCGCCCAGGGGCGCCATACCGCGGATTTCTGGTGACCATCCCGGCGTCGGCCAGGTACTCGAGATAGCGGCGCGCGGTGACCCGGGACATTCCCAAGGCTACGGTTGCCTCGCTCGCAGACACGGCCCGGCCAAGGCCCGCGAGAAGGTCCTTGACGGACTCCAAGCTGTTGGCGGAAAGGCCCTTGGGCAGTGGGAGTTCAGTGGGCGCACGGAGGCTGGCGAACGCCTGATCCACATCGCTTTGCGAAGCGCCACTGGCTCGCGACCCGGACGCCGGCGCGGCAAGTTGCTCGCGGAACATGCGGTAGCTGGCGAGCTTGTCCGCAAACGTTGCGAAAGTGAACGGCTTTATCAGGTATTGGACCACACCGATTGACACTGCGCTGCGCACAATATTCACTTCCCTGACGGCTGTGATGGCAATGATGTCGGCGAGCAGCCCCGCAGCGCGCATCCGGCGGGCAACATCCAGGCCATGAAGGTCCGGTAAGTTCATGTCCAGCAGGACAAGGTCCACGGGCTGTCCTGCAGCAGCGAAATCGTTGAGTAGCCGGAGGGCCGATTGCCCGTCCGGCGCCGTTCCAGCAACAGTGAAACCGTCAATCCGGCCGATGTAGACGCCATGGGCATCAGCGGCTATAGGTTCGTCCTCGACAACGAGGACGCGTATTTCGGTCATTCGGCTTCTTTCCTGAAGTCCCCAGCGGGGATCACCACCCGGAACAACGCTCCGCCCAAGGCGCTCATGGATTCGCTGATGGACAGCGTACCGCCAAGCCGCTTCACTGCTTGCCGCACCAAGGCCAGACCAACACCGCGGGAGGGAGCTGCCTGCCCGGCGCTTTGGCCAATGCCCGCCGCTTTGGTGCTATATCCGTACTGCCAGACATCGTCCACGATACGGGGATCGATGCCGTTGCCGGAATCTGCAACCGTGAATGTGGTTCCTTCAGGTCCGGACCCGATGCCCAGTTCCACTTTCCGTGGCGGGGGAGCGGCAGCCGCAGCGTCGAGGGCGTTGTCCAGCAGGTTGCCCAAGATCGTCACCAGGTCCTGGACGGCCAAACCCTGGAGACCGTCCCCGCCGGACACCGTGACCGTGAGTTCTGCTCCGCGTTCGTGCGCCTCGGCCGTCTTCCCCATGATCAGCGCGCTGAGGACAGGCTCGTCCACTGATGCCACAAGGTGGTCCGTCAGCTGTTGGCTCAGTTCAAGGTCCTTGGTGGCAAAATCCAGAGCGTCAGCACTACGCCCGAGCTCCATGAGGGAAACGATGGTGTGAAGACGGTTGGCGTGTTCGTGCGTCTGTGCCCGCAAGGCGTCGGACAGGGTCTTCATGGTTTCCAGTTCGCTGCCCAGGGACTCGATTTCCGTCCTGTCCCGAAGCGTGGCGACGGTCCCGAACACGGCAGGCCGCTGCCGACCCCTCATTCCAGGCGGACCCACTGCCGGTGCTTGGTTCACCACCAGGATGCGCGAGCCGCTGAGGTGGATTTCGTCGTGCGCCGTCCGGCCGGATTCGAAGAGGCTGTTGAGGCTCGGTTCCAAGGGAAGATCCGAAAGGCGCGGGGGCGCCCCTGCGACGGGATCGACGTCGGACCGTTCCAGTCCCAGCAGCTCCGCGGCTTGGTCGTTGTACATGACTACCCTGCCGCCTGTGTCGATGAGGACCACGCCTTCGCGGACCGAATGGAGGACGGACTCGTAGTAGGCGAACAATTGCGCCAATTGTTCCGGCCCCCAGCCCCGGGTGACGGAGCGCAGGTATCGGCCCAGCAACCACGAGGCCAGGGAGCCTCCTGCGAGCATGGCCAGGGAGATGGCGATGATGGCGGGGAGCCGCGCCGACACGGCGACGTCCACGGTCCGCACCGTGACGCCCGCGGCCACGAGGGCCCGAACCGCGCCGGATGAATCCTCCACCGGAACGATCGTTCGTACCGACGGGCCGAGGGTGCCGGCCGTAACCTCGGTGAACGTCTGGCCGTGCAAGGCAGGATCAATGGTGCCGATGTAGGGCTTGCCGATTTCGTCGGGATTCGCATGGGTCCAGCGGGTCCGGTCCGGCGCCATGATGGTGATGAAGTCGGCGTGGGCATTGGCCATCACCACTAGGGCGTATGGCTGCAGGGCGGCGGAAGGATTCGGAGTGCCGGCTGCTTGTAGCACGAGGGGATTGGCTGCAATCGCAGCGGCAACAGCCTGCATGCGCTGGCCGGCGTCGTTGTAGGCCCGGTCCCTGGCGTCCACAAAGGCCGCCGTACCGACAACGGCGGTGAGCGCCAGGACGAACAGGAGGTTCGCCACAAAGAGTCTCCGGGCAATGCTCCAGCGTCGGATCACGCGCTCCTCCTTCGGCGAGTTCTGTGACCAATATGAACGCAACAGTGATGCATGTCACGCTGCCCCCAATGATGGATATCACAGCAGAGCGACGCAGGGACATTGCAGGAACCACGGCGCTTTCCAGAGTATCTAAAAGGAGCAAAGCCATGACCTCTCAAAGAGGAGAGATTGCACCCGCCAAGGCCGGGCGCAAGGGGCTGGACAAGTCGCATTACCTTTATATGGCCGTGATCGCCGCAGTTGTGCTGGGCGCCGTCGTAGGCCTGATGTTCCCTGAAGTCGGTAAATCCCTCAAGCCACTGGGTGACGGCTTCATCAAACTGATCAAGATGATGATCGCCCCGGTCATCTTCTGCACCATCGTCCTGGGGATCGGCTCCATCGCCAAGGCAGCAACAGTTGGCAAGGTGGGCGGACTTGCCCTGATCTACTTCCTGGTGATGTCCACCTTCGCCCTTGCCATCGGGCTGGTAGTAGGCAACATCATCCATCCGGGCGAGGGACTGAAGCTCGTCCCGTACAACCCCAACACCCCCACCTCCACGAACAGCACCGCTGACTTCCTGCTGGGCATCATCCCGGGCGACATCCCCGTCCTGCCCACGCTCCTGGCCGCCATTCTCGTGGGCTTCGCGCTGCAGCGCATGGGCTCCCAGGGCCAGCCGGTGCTCAAAGCCATCCAGCACGGCCAGGCCTTGGTCTTCCGCATCCTCATCATGATCATGTGGCTGGCACCCGTCGGCGCCTTCGGAGCGATCGCCGCCGTGGTCGGTGCTACCGGAGTAAAGGCTATCTTCGGAATGTTCACCCTGATGGTCGCCTTCTACATCACCTGTGCATTGTTCATCGTTGTGGTGCTAGGCACTTTGCTCCGGGTCGTGGCTGGCGTCAGCATCTTCCAACTGATGAAGTACCTCGCTCGCGAGTACCTGCTCATCTTCTCCACATCTTCCTCGGAAGCAGCACTGCCGCGGCTCATCGCCAAGATGGAGCACTTGGGTGTTTCCAAGCCGGTTGTAGGTGTCACGGTGCCTACCGGTTACTCCTTCAACCTGGATGGAACGGCCATCTACCTGACCATGGCCTCGCTGTTCGTCGCCAACGCCATGGGTATCCCGCTGGACCTCGGAGCCCAGGTATCGCTGCTGGTCTTCATGATCATCGCATCCAAGGGAGCAGCCGGAGTTTCCGGTGCAGGCTTGGCCACCCTCGCAGCAGGCCTGCAGGCGCACCGGCCCGAGCTTTTGGGCGGCGTCGGCATGATCGTAGGTATCGACCGCTTCATGTCCGAGGCCCGGGCGCTGACCAACTTCACCGGCAACGCAGTCGCCACAGTGCTGATCGGCACGTGGGTCAAGGAAATCGACCGTCAGCAGGTCACAGACGTCCTGTCCGGCACCAAGCCGTTCGACGAGCTGACCATGATCAGCCACCATGGCGACGTCGAGTCTAAGGAAGTTGTGGCCGCTTAGCGAGGCACGCAATCCGGACCCTTCAACGCTGGTAGGGCAGGCCCCCAAGGCCTGCCCTGCCAGCGTTTTGGCTGGCGTTTATCTAGAACCTTCTACCTCAACTAGAAGGTAAAGGCTCAAATTTCGGGGAATGTCAAGTTCCGCAGAATGCCGTGTCGGGCGCTGTAGCCTAGGTGGGGAGCAGTGCTGATGCTGGAGACAGCAGCAGGAAATGACCGTCGTGGAGAGAGTGGATAGATACGTGAGCAGCGATCGGGGAGCAACTACGCTGGAGGGCACGGATTTCGATCTGGAAGACGCCGTCATGGGGCCCACGGGCCGCCCGTACCGCGACTTCCCGGAACCCGCACCCTTGGCCTCCCATGGCCCGGCCCGGGTCATCGCCATGGTCAACCAGAAGGGTGGCGTGGGCAAGACCACTTCAACCATCAACCTCGCCGCTGCGCTCGCGGAATTCGGCCGTCGCGTCCTGCTCGTCGACTTCGACCCGCAGGGTGCTCTTTCCGCGGGCCTCGGTGCGAACCCGCATGAGCTTGACCTCACTGTCTACAACGTCCTGATGGACCGCAAAGTGGACATCCGTGACGCCATCCAGCAGACCGGCGTCGAAGGCATCGACCTTTTGCCGGCGAACATCGACCTTTCCGCGGCCGAAGTCCAGTTGGTCAACGAGGTTGCCCGTGAACAAGTGCTGGACCGCGCGCTCAAGAGCGTCGAGGACGACTACGACGTCGTGCTCATTGACTGCCAGCCGTCCCTTGGCCTGCTGACGGTCAACGCCCTGACGGCCGCGCACGGAGTCATCATTCCGTTGATCTGCGAATTCTTCGCCCTCCGCGCCGTGGCCCTTCTCGTCGAAACAATCGAAAAGGTCCAGGACCGGCTGAACCCGCGGCTTCAAGTGGACGGCGTGCTCGCCACGATGTACGACGCCCGCACACTGCATAGCCGGGAAGTCATTTCGCGGCTCGTGGAGGCATTCGGAGACAAGGTCTTCGAAACCGTCATCAAGCGTTCCATTAAGTTCGCCGACGCCACGGTTGCCGCTGAGCCCATCACCAGCTACGCCGGAAACCACATCGGTGCCGACGCCTACCGTCGGCTGGCCAAGGAACTGATTTCGCGCGGCGGCGCACCCTAGCCAGCGTGGCAGAGCCACTCACATCTGAAGCCGCGCCCGCCCTGATGGGCGCCGCCCCGCCGTCGTACTCTTCTGCAAGCAACGCGGACGACGCCGGAGCCTCGCCTTCCGGACGAAAGGCCGGCTTTGAGGTCCGGCTGGCCAACTTCACCGGCCCGTTCGATCTCCTGCTCGGCCTGATCTCCAAGCACAAGCTGGACATCACGGAAGTTGCGCTGGCCACCGTCACTGATGAGTTCATCAAGTACATCCGGCGCCTGCAGGAACTAGGGAAGGATTGGGCGCTGGACGAAGCCAGCGAATTCCTGGTCATCGCTGCGACCCTCCTGGACCTGAAAGCTGCGAGGCTGTTGCCGGCGGGAGAAGTCGAGGATGCCGAAGACATTGCCCTGTTGGAAGCCCGCGACCTTTTGTTTGCCCGGCTCCTGCAGTACAAGGCTTTTAAGCAGGTAGCCGCGATGATGTCCGGCACTTTGGAAGCCGAAGCCCGGCGCTTCCCGCGGCAAGTCGCCCTGGAAGGGCATTTTGCCGCATTGCTGCCTGAGCTGATTTGGCGCCACACGCCCGAACAGTTCGCGGCCCTTGCGGCCAAGACGTTGGCGCCGAAGGACCAGACGCCCGAGGAAGTGGGGCTGGACCATCTCCACGGCACGCCGGTAAGCGTCAAGGAACAGGCGGAAATCATCGGGTACCGCCTACAACGCGGAATGGCACAGTCCTTCAGGGCACTCATTGCCGACGCAGAGTCCACACTGGTTGTCGTGGCCCGGTTCCTGGCGCTGCTGGAATTGTTCCGCGATCGCGTGGTGGCCTTCGAACAGCCCGGACCGCTTGCGGAACTGACCGTCCGCTGGACAGGGCGCCCTGAAGGATGGAGTAGTGACGGCCTGAGCGATGAGTACGATTCCGTTGCTGAGATGGACGCCAACGCCCAAACTGACACCGATAGCATCCAGAAGGCAGGCGAACCGTTGTGAGCGGGCAAGAAACAGGCGGGGATGGCCTCGCCGAGCTTGAAGGACTTCCCGGTGGCGCTCGTGCGGCACTGGAAGCTGTCCTCATGGTGATCGACGAACCGGCCACCGCGGATGAGCTCGCCGCCGGGCTCAACGTGACAGTCGCCGTCGTCGAGGAATTGCTGGCGGGACTTCAGCAGGAGTACAGCGGCTATACTGTTAAAGCCCCGGGCAGGGACGCTGATGGCTTGCATGGTGAATTGAACGATGTAAGTAGCAGCGCTGCACCCCGGGGTTTTGAGTTGCGGAACGTTGCCGGAGGGTGGCGAATCTATTCACGGGCGGAATTTGCCGACGTCGTGGGCAGGTTCGTTCTCGAAGGCCAGACCGCGCGGCTGACGCAGGCAGCCCTTGAAACCATGGCGGTCATCGCGTACCGCCAGCCGGTTTCCCGGGCCAGGGTGTCGGCCATTCGCGGCGTCAATGTCGATTCGGTCGTCAGGACCCTTGTCCAACGCGGCCTGATCGAGGACTCAGGTACCGATCCTGAATCCGGGGCTGTCCTTTACCGGACCACCTCGTACTTCCTCGAGCGCATGGGCATTGGCTCGGTGGCGGAACTACCTCAATTGTCCCCCCACCTTCCGGGGCTGGAGGGCATCGAGGAGTTCTTCGACGCCGAACGCATGTAGTCGCGGGAAACAACCCAATGAATTTTAATGTTGCAAAGGGATTTACCAACGCCCGGTAAGTAGCGGGCGGAGTTGACACTGGGCAGATATTCTCTGCCCGGCTGGCTAATGTTGAGAAAGAACAAGCCGGCCACCATAACAAAAGGACGGGTCATGACACAGGCGGGACGCCAGGGTTCACCACGTAATAGTTCGGGACGAAACAGTTCCGGACGCAACGAGTCGCAAGACTCAGGCCGCAGTAGCGCAGGCCGCACGGGAGGCAGCAGCTTCGGTGCAGGCCGTGCCGGCGGCGCCTCCGGAGGCAGCAAGCGCAGCTTCTCCCCGGGCGGAGACCGCCCCTTCAAATCAACTCGTCCGCGTGAAGAGCGCCCCTTTGATCCGGACAACCCCACCACGGCCGGCGGCCGCGAGCGCCGTGAAGATGCCAAGCCAGCAAAGGCACCGCGCAAGCCCGGTTCCAACAAGCCCGGCTTCGGCAAAGCCCCGGGCACGCCCGGCGCATTGAAGCCCAAGGCCGGCAATAAAAAACAGTATGCTTCCCGTGCCTTCGGAAGCGAGCGCTTCGGGCAGAGCCTTGGTCCAATCCGCAAGCCTCGCGGCCGCCGCGGTGAGGTGGTTCAGTCCGAGCAGCACGACGCCGACGGCGTACGCCTTCAGAAGGTCATGGCCCAGGCAGGCGTGGCTTCCCGCCGCGTTTGCGAGGAAATGATCGAAGAAGGCCGCGTTGAGGTCAACGGCCAGCTCACCACTGAGCTTGGCATGCGCGTGGATCCCACCAGCGCGGTGATCCACGTCGATGGCATTCGCATCCAGCTCGATGACACCATGCTCTACATGGTGTTCAACAAGCCCAAGGGCGTCGTCTCCACGATGGAAGACCCTGAGGGTCGTCCCTGCATCAGCGACTTCCTCAAGTCTGCCAAGAACAAAGGTGAGCGCCTCTTCCACGTGGGCCGCCTCGACGTCGCCACCGAGGGACTGCTCTTGCTGACCAACGACGGCGAACTCGCCAACCGTTTGACGCACCCGTCGTATGAGGTGCCCAAGACGTACCTCGTGCAGGTCCGCGGTCCATTCCCGCAGGGCGTCGGCGCGAAGCTGAAGGCAGGCATCGAGCTCGAAGACGGAATTGCAGCAGTGGACTCTTTCAAGCTCGTGGATTCCACCCCGGGCCATGTGCTGATCGAGGTGGTGCTGCACTCCGGTAAGAACCGCATTGTCCGCCGCATGTTCGAGGCCGTCGGCTTCCCCGTGCTGCGGCTCGTGCGCGTCAAGATCGGCCCCATCGGCCTGGGTGACCAGCGCCAAGGCAGCATCCGTAACCTCGGCAAGCAGGAAGTCGGACACCTCCTGGCCTCCGTGGGACTGTAAAGGCATGTCGGCGTTCCACTCGCATGGCCGGGGCCACCTTGACGGTCCTGTGGTCGTTTTCGGTACCGGCCTGCTCGGGGCCAGCATCGGCCTCGGCCTGCGCGGCCGGGGTGTCCCCGTCTTCCTCTCAGATCCTTCGCCAACCAACCAGGCCGTCGCCGTGGACATCGGGGCCGGCCGGCCCCTGTCCGAGCTTGAAGGCGCACCTCAGCTGGTTGTCGTCGCCGCGCCGCCGGACGTCACGGCCGACGTCGTTCAGCGTGCCCTGGGTGAATACCCGGAGGCCGTCGTCGTGGACATTGCCAGCGTCAAGCTGGCCATCCAGGCTGATCTCCGGGGTCGTGGAGTGGACATGTCCCGCTACGTCGGGACGCACCCGATGGCGGGCCGCGAGAAGTCAGGGCCCGTTGCTGCCCGCGGCGAACTCTTCACCTCCATGCCGTGGGTGCTTTGTCCTTCCCAAGAGACCAGCGCCGATGCGCTCCAGACCGCTCGTTCCTTGGCTGGTGACCTGGGGGCGATCGTCTCGCAGTTCACGGCAGAGGAACACGATGAAGCCGTTGCCTTGGTCTCGCATTTGCCCCAGGTGATGTCATCGCTTCTCGCCAGCCGCCTGCAGGGGACACCGCTTCATGCGCTGTCCCTGGCCGGCAATGGGCTCCGGGACACCACCAGGATTGCTGCGAGCGATCCCACCCTCTGGGTCCAGATCCTTGGCAACAACGCAGCCAAGATGGTGAACATCCTTTATGGTGTCCGGGAGGACCTCAATCGCCTGATCAGTACCCTGGAGGATCCCACGGCTCCTGGTGCCCGCCTGGACCTTGCCCAGCTCATCAGCGAGGGCAACGCCGGGCAGGCCAAGATTCCGGGAAAGCATGGCGGACCCCCGCAGGCATACTCATGGCTTACAGTTCTGGTAGACGACAAGCCCGGGCAAATCGCCAGGCTGTTGACGGAGATCGGTGAGATCGGCGTCAACGTCGAAGACCTCCGCCTGGATCACTCGTCCGGGCAGAATGTGGGCATGGTGGAGCTTTCCGTCATGCCCAACAAGCATGACGTCCTTGTTGAAGCCTTGACCGACCGTGGATGGCGGGTACTGCAGTAATGACACGTGACCTTTTCGGCCCGGAGACCGTAGTACGTCCGGGCAAGCCGCTCGTCGTCGCCATCGACGGCCCATCCGGCTCCGGTAAGTCCAGCGTCAGCAAGGAAGTGGCCCGACGCTTGAAGCTCGCCTACCTGGACACAGGTGCGATGTACCGCGCGTTGACCTGGTACTGCCTCAAGACCGGCATCGACCTCACAGACGGCGCCGCCGTCGAGCAAGCTTCAAAGGATCTGCCGCTGGAATTGAGTACCAGCGCCAACGCCGAATATGTCAGTGTTGCCGGCGTGGACATCACGGAAGAAATCCGCGAGCCCAGGATCTCCTCTTCCGTCAGTGCGGTGGCAACCACCTTGGGGGCCCGCAATGAACTCATCCGACGCCAGCGGCAACTGATCGACCAGCACCACCGCCGCATGGTGGTGGAGGGACGGGACATCACCACCGTCGTCGCGCCCAATGCGGAAATCCGGATGCTGCTGACCGCCAGCGAGGAAGCCCGGCTGCGCCGCCGCGGCCTTCAGCTGGGCGGGACCCAGAGCAAAGAGCAGCTCGCCGCCCAAGTAATCCACCGCGATGCGAAGGACTCCACCGTGGTGAACTTCACCCAAGCGGCCGACGGCGTCGTCACCCTGGATTCCTCCGACCTGGACTTCGACGAGACGGTCGAAACGGCCCTGAGCATTGTAGGCAAGGTCATCTACGGTGACTGAAACCCGAATTCCGGCACGCTGGACCATGGTCTGGAGCCGGCCCGTCGGCTGGCTGGTGGACCATGTTCTGTACCGGACCACGGTGACCGGGCGCTCCAACGTTCCCAAATCGGGTCCGGTCATTTTCGCGGGCAACCACATCAGCTTCCTGGATGGGCCGGTGATGTTCGGCGCCGCCCCGCGGCCCATGCACATCCTGGTCAAGAAGGAGATGTTCAAGGGTTTCCTCGGAACGGTGCTGCGTGCCTCAGGCCAGATTTCGGTGGACCGCTCGGGCGGCCGCGGGGCGCTCCAGCGCGGGAGGCAAGTGCTCGACGCCGGCCGTTGCGTCGGTATTCTCCCGGAAGGAACGCGGGGGAGCGGGACCGCTGGCAGCATCAGCAACGGCGTCGCCTGGCTCGCCCTGATGTCCGAAGCAACAGTTATTCCCGTGGCGGTTCTCGGGACGCGAACTGGAGGCGAACACCGTGATTCCATTCCGCGTTTGCGCCGCCACCTTCACGTCAATTTCGGAGCCCCCTTCAGTGTGACCCGCAGAGATGGCGAGTCCGGGCGTGTTTCAATGGACAGGGCGGCCGCGGAGATCCGCGCTGCGCTGGCTGGACACGTCCAGGATGCCGTCGAGACCACCGGTCAGTCCCTCCCGTGGGACTAAAGGACCGGCCCACAGCCAATGCAGCACCACAGCCAATGCAGCACCGCCAAGAAGAAGTAGCCGGGACGCCGGCAGATCACCACTAAGGAAAGTGCAATGAGCGATACGACTCAAAAATCCGGCAACATCGGAGCCGGCGACGACGAATACACGCCCACCGGCACCGACCAGGTGGCTGAGAACCTCGCCGCCCTGGACGACGAAGAAGCCGAACTCCGTGCCGCCTCTCTCCGGGCGGGTCTGGCAGACTATGACCTCGACGAGGACGATGCCGCCCTGCTGAGCGGGCTGTACGACGACGAAGGCGAGGAAGGTCCCCTCAAGCTTGACCCGGTCCTGGCCATCATTGGTCGCCCGAACGTCGGCAAATCCACGCTGGTGAACCGTATCCTTGGCCGCCGCGAAGCCGTCGTCGAGGACACCCCGGGCGTTACCCGCGACCGCGTCATGTACTCGGCACACTGGAACGGCCGAAACTTCACCCTGGTGGACACCGGTGGCTGGGAGCACGACGCGAGGGGCATCCATGCCCGCGTGGCCGAGCAGGCCGAGATGGCAGTGGAACTCGCTGATGCAGTGCTCTTCGTGGTGGACTCCGCTGTTGGCGCTACTGCCACGGACGAGGGCGTCATGAAGATGCTGCGGAAGTCGAAGAAACCGGTCATCATGGTGGCCAACAAGGTTGACGACTTTGCGCAGGAAGCTGACTCGGCTGCGCTCTGGGGCCTTGGCTTCGGTGAGCCATACCCTGTGTCCGCCCTTCATGGCCGCGGCGTTGCCGACCTCCTGGACCATGTCATGGACACCCTGCCCGAGTTCTCCACGGTCGAAGGTGTCGAGCGTTCCGGCGGCCCCCGGCGCATCGCCCTCATCGGCCGTCCGAACGTCGGCAAGTCCTCTTTGCTGAACAAGCTGGCCGGCTCCGAGCGCGTTGTTGTCGACACCCTCGCCGGGACCACCCGCGACCCGGTAGACGAGTTCATCGAACTCGGCGGCCGTACGTGGCGTTTCGTGGACACCGCAGGCATTCGACGCCGTCAGCACATGGCCCAGGGCGCGGACTTCTACGCTTCCCTGCGTACACAGGCCGCGCTCGAAAAGGCGGAGGTCGCCGTCGTGCTCCTCGCCGTTGACGAAGTCCTCAGCGAACAGGACGTGCGCATCCTTCAGCTCGCCATTGAATCGGGCCGCGCGTTGGTCCTTGCGTTCAACAAGTGGGACCTGCTCGACGACGAACGCCGCCGCTACCTTGAACGCGAAATCGATCAGGACCTGGCACACGTAGAGTGGGCTCCGCGCGTCAACATCTCCGCCAAGACCGGATGGCACAAGGACCGGCTGGTTCCTGCGCTGGACGTGGCCTTGGAAAGCTGGGACAAGCGCATCCCCACAGGACGCCTCAACGCGTTCCTGGGCGAGCTCGTGGCTGCCCACCCGCACCCGGTCCGCGGCGGCAAGCAGCCGCGCATCCTGTTCGGCACCCAGGCATCCAGCCGTCCGCCGAAGTTCGTCTTGTTCACCACGGGTTTCCTGGACCCCGGATACCGTCGATTCATCACCCGACGGCTTCGCGAAACCTTTGGCTTCGAGGGCACGCCGATCGAGGTCAACATGCGCGTCCGTGAAAAGCGCGGCAAGAAGCGCTAATTGAGACGCGCATCACAGATGACACCCGTCAAGGTGTCATCGAGGGCCTCGAAGATCGTGTAAGCTTTTTGAGGTGGTTCGGCCGGACTGCTTAGATGAAAATCTAAGCGGAGAACGGCGGAACTGACGGGCTGTAGCGCAGCTTGGTAGCGCACTTGACTGGGGGTCAAGGGGTCGCAGGTTCAAATCCTGTCAGCCCGACCGCAAGGTACACAGAGTCCCGGGAACCTAAGGGTTCCCGGGATTTTTGCGCTTAAGCGTTGGTCTGAGGTTGTAGGGGTAGCAGGAAGCGTGCGATTCTGCTGGATCATCGGCTTCCCGAGTCCTCGGTGCCTCGGAATCACGCGGTGGGCCACGTTGACCTGGGGAATGATCCAGCAGAATGTATCTTCACGGCGCTCGACCCACGGTGCCGGGACGATGCCCGCCGCCCCTCGACCTCGGCCCTTCGGCACAACAGGACGGTCAAGGGACGGCCGGCCCGCAACCTGGCTTCCGGTTCTGACAAGCCTCGGCTGGAGATCAAACACGGCCAGTTACGGTCCGAAAGCCTGGATGTCCCCGAACCGGCCCGCCAACACTGGGAAGCAAGCCCCTCCCATCCAGACGTTTTGTCCTATAACCGAGCGATTCTGCTGGATCATCGGCTTTCCCACGTCCCGGTGCCTCGGAATCACGCGGTGGGCCACGTTGAGGTGGGGAATGATCCAGCAGAATGGACCTTCTTGGCACTCGACCCACGGCTCCGGGAGGATCTCCGCCGCCCAAGCTCGGCAGCAAGCCCCCATACATGTCTTGTTCCATGGCCTGACTTCCCTGTCCTGGCCTTCCTAGGCGACTTAACAGGGCAAGGAAGGCTCGGCGCATGAACGGGATCTTGACGGGCGCCTTCGTGTGCCCAGGTCTCCGTCTACGGGTCGGGCCGCCGCCGTCTATTATTGGACGGTGAGCGAAACCCTTCCCCCTTGTCCCGAATGCGCCAGCGAATACACCTACGAGATGGGTGCCTTGCTGGTCTGCCCCGAATGCGCCCACGAATGGTCGCCGGCCGCGGCTGATGAAGTAGAAGCCGAGTCAACGGAGATCAAGGACGCTGTGGGCAATGTCCTCGTAGACGGGGATACCGTGACTGTGATCAAGGACCTCAAGGTCAAGGGGAGCGCCACGGCCATCAAGGTTGGAACCAAGGTTCGCAACATCCGCCTCGTGAACGGCGTGGGGGATCACGACATCGACTGCAAGGTGGACGGCTTCGGTCCCATGCAGCTCAAGTCCAGCGTAGTCAAGAAGGTCTAAGGCGCCGCGAGGTGCGCCCACGCCCCGCCGCACGTCGCGGCCCACGAAACAAGGCAAGGCCTCAGTCCCCCTGTAGCGCCCCCAATGCCTTCACCAATGGTTCAAGCTCCGGCACCGACTCCGCAGCAGCCAAAGACTCCGCCAGGGTTTCGTCGTGCACGGGCCTGGCCGAGAGCAGCAACTTTTGACCCGCGGCAGTGAGTTCCGTGTAGATTCCGCGCCGATCGTCGGCGCACAGGATCCTGGTCAGCAGTGCGCGGTCCTCGAGCCGGTTCACCAGACGCGTCGTGGCGCTGCTGGATAGTGCTGTGGCCCTGGCGAGCTGCTGCATCCGCATGTGCCAGCCGTCCTGACGGCTCAGGGCGTCGAGCACCGTGTACTCGACCACCGAAAGATCCGCGGCCGATTGCAACGCCTTCTCCAGTGCTGCCTCGATGTTGCCGTGCAGCGCAGCGAGAGTCCGCCACCCCTGCGCGCGCACCTCAACGGCGTCGTCCTTGATGCCCATGTCTCCCGTAACTCCTGCCGATTGATGAAAAAGCAGACGCACGCAAAGTAGTTGCTTGCGCAATTACATGGCGCGTGCAACTATATATGGAGCGTATGCAACTAATATTCTATGGTTCCCGGCGACGCACTTCCAGTATTACGGGAATCCATCCCCACAAAGGAGCAACAACATGCCCGCAGGGTTGATCGCCCTCGCCCTCGGCGGATTCGGCATCGGCTTGACCGAGTTCGTCATCATGGGCCTCTTGCCCGAGATCGCCACCGACTTCAGGGTCAGCGAAGCCGCCGCCGGCTGGTTCATCACCGGCTATGCGCTGAGCGTCGTTGTCGGCGCCCTCCTGGTGACAGCGGCCGTCACTCGCTTGCCCCGCAAACCTGTGCTGATCGGACTCCTCGTCCTGTTCATCGCGGGAAACTTCCTCTCCGCCATTGCGGGCAGCTACCCGGCCATGCTGGCCGGGCGCATTGTCGCGGCCCTCTGCCACGGAGCTTTCTTCGGTATCGGCTCAGTGGTCGCGGCCAGCCTGGTCCCGGCCCACAAGAAGGCCGGAGCGATTGCCATCATGTTTACGGGCCTCACTGCCGCCAACGTGCTGGGCGTGCCCTTCGGAACCTTCCTTGGCCAGAACTTCGGCTGGCGGTCCACCTTCTGGGCCATTACCTTCATTGGCGTTGCCGCCCTCATCGGCATCGCCCTCATGGTCCCGCGCACCAAGGAGGGCGCCGTCGCCAGCAGCCTCCGCAGCGAGCTTGGCGCTTTCGCCTCCGGCCAGGTGTGGCTGTCCATCATTGTCACGATTCTCGGCTTTGGCGGCATGTTCGGAGCCTTCACCTACATCGCCTTCATTCTGACCGACGTCTCCGGATTCGATCCCCGCGCCGTCCCGTGGCTCCTCGTCCTGTTTGGCGCCGGGCTGTTCGTCGGCAATATCGCCGGCGGCAAAGCGGCCGACAAATCCATCGACAAAACCCTCGTGGTTATCCTCGCGGGCCTGGTACTAGTACTCGTGTTCTTCGCACTCACCGCCATCAGCCCGGTGGCCACCCTGTTCTCGCTGGCGCTCATGGGCGGCTTCGGCTTCGCTACCGTGCCCGGCCTGCAGATGCGCGTCATGCACTTTGCCACCACCGCGCCCACCCTCGCCTCCGGCGCGAATATCGGCGCCTTCAACTTGGGCAACGCCCTCGGCGCCTGGCTGGGCGGAGTCACCATCACCCTGGGTCTGGGCTATACCTCGCCGATCTGGGCCGGGGCCGCCATCACCGCAGCGGCCCTGATCGTCATGATCGCCGCCGCGGCAGCGGCCCGGCGGGGGAGACCAGCTCAGGCTGCTTTCGCACCGCAAGCAGCCCCCGACGTCGTGCGCGAGCCGGAGGATGTGCCGCTCGCCTAAGCGAACACAAGAAAGCCGACGGCGACAGATAGATAGCTTCGCCGTGCGGAGGATTTCGTCGCTACACGCTTTGCGCCGGACCGCCGATCGCCAAGGTAGTCGCTCAGGGCAGTGATTTCAGGCAGTACCGGCATGATTACGCTCCTTCGACGGCGTTGCAGGACTGAGCGGCTCGGTATCGACCCAATCATCCCCGAGACCTTGTGGGGAGGAGGGCTTGATGTGCTTATACTTTCAGCGGTGGCCGGAAGCCCGGGCTGCCGTCCTGGTCCGTAACGTACCGATGAAAGGCGACTCATGAGCAACATTCCTGCCGAGCTTTCCTACACCGCCGAACATGAATGGGTCAGCGCCCCGGATGCAGAGGGCGTTGTGCGCGTCGGCATCACGGACTTCGCCCAGGACGCACTCGGTGATGTGGTCTACGCCCAGTTGCCCGAGCCCGGCACTACCGTCAAGGGCAACGACGTCGTGGGTGAAGTTGAGTCCACCAAGAGCGTGAGCGACATCTATGCCCCGGTCAGCGGCGAAATTGTCTCCCGTAACGAGGCCCTCGACACCGATTCTGCCCTCATTAACTCGGACCCCTACGGTGAGGGTTGGCTGTTCGAGGTCAAGCTGTCGGAAGCCGACGCCATCGAAACGCTCCTCAGTGCATCAGAGTACGAACAACAGGTAGGCTAAAAGGTATCTGGTCCGCCCGGTTGGCCCTCCCCGAAGCAGGGGAGCGACGGCGGCGGGCCAGCGACCCGTTTGGGCCCGGCGGAACCGGGTAGATGCGTAACCGGCAGTTGACAACGGCTGCCGGCGGATGAGGAGGACTTCCATGGTTGGCGGCAAACGGAACCACGCCCGGGACGAGCACGGTGCTGTAGAACGGCCAACGTCGGAGACCACCTCCATCCAGCTCACGCCGGTGCGCCACCATGAGCCGGATGTTCGCCCGCCGCTGGCGCCGGAAGAGCGCGCCGCAGTGCAGGCATTGCCTCCGGGTTCGGCGTTGCTGATTGCGCACACCGGCCCCAACGCCGGTGCGCGGTTCCTCCTGGACTCGGATACCACCACAGCAGGGCGTCACCCGGATGCGGATATCTTTCTGGACGACGTGACGGTTTCGCGTAAGCACGTGCAATTCGTACGCACGCCCGAGGGCTTCGAAGTGGTGGATACGGGAAGCCTCAACGGCACCTATGTCAACCAGGACCGGGTGGACAACGTACTGCTCAAGAACGGCAGCGAGGTTCAAATCGGAAAGTTCCGTCTCACCTACTACTTGAGTCCTGCCCGCGCAGCAGGGCAGGACTGATACCGGGTACGCCTGTGGCAATGGCCCAGCCGGAACGGCGCGGACCGCAGGTCCTCAACATTGGAGAGGTCCTCGCTCAACTCAGCGACGATTTTCCCACCATGACGGCGTCCAAGATCCGTTTTCTTGAGGAAAAAGGACTGATCAATCCCAAGCGCACCCCTGCGGGATACCGGCAGTATGCCGAAAGTGACGTTGAGCGTTTGCGCTTCGTGTTGGCCCTTCAGCGTGACCAGTATTTGCCCCTCAAAGTCATCAAAGACTATTTGGACGCGATCGACCGCGGCGAACGTCCCGAAAACCTCCCTCCGGGAGTATCGGTTTCCCCCCGCATTGTCTCGGATGAATTGGCCGCTGAATTGCAGGGGCATACGCGTGCTCTGACCGAGGAACAGCTCCGGGCGGAATCCGGAGCCAGTGTTCCCCTCGTGCAGTCCCTTCTCAGCTTCGGGCTCATCAGTCACGTCAACGGAAAATTCGATGAACACGCCCTGCAAGTGGCGCGTGCATGCGTGCAACTTGAAAGCCACGGGCTTGAGCCGCGGCACCTCCGTCCGTTCCAGGCTGCGGCCGAACGCGAATTCGGTCTGGTGGAGCGGGTTGTCGCGCCGCTGACCTCCCGGAAGGACGCGGCATCCCAGTCCCGGGCTGCCGAGGCTGCCCGGGAAATCAGCGAGCTTTGCCTCAGCCTGCACCGAGCTTTGGTGCAGGACCGAATCTCTCGTATGGACGCATGATGATTGAGGTCGAGATTGTTGGCGTGCGGATTGAACTGCCTTCAAACCAGCCGCTGGTTCTCCTGCGTGAGATGCACGGGGAGCGCCATGTTCCCATCTGGATCGGAACGCCGGAAGCCAGTGCCATCGCCCTGGCCCAGCAAGGTGTGGTTCCGCCACGACCCATGACCCACGACCTGATGATCGACGTCGTTGAGGCCTTGGGCCACGCGATCATCAGTGTCAACATCGTGGCGGTTGAGGACAACATCTTCTATGGCCAGCTCCAGTTCGACGACGGCACTGTGGTCAGTTCCCGCGCTTCGGACGCGTTGGCCCTTGCGTTGCGGGCGAAATGCCGCATCTGGTGTGCCGACGCGGTAATGGATGAGGCCGGCGTTCGAATCACCGAACATGACGAAGGCGAAGATACCGAGCCTGGTCCCGAGGTCGACGAAGAACGGGAATTGCGCCGCTTCCGGGAGTTCCTGGACGACGTGGAGCCCGAGGACTTCGAAGGCTGAAGGCCGCCTAAGGTTAAAGGTGAGGGTGAAAGTTTCGACACGATCCGAAAAGGGCCGGACGTCTTTGACCTGAGGCCCCGGCCCGCCTAACGTCGAAGGTATCAAGTTCCCGTTGCGTACAGGGCCCGCGCAAGTCACACTGAAAGGTGCGGACGCGCTGAAATTACACGACTGCATTTTCCCTTCGTGTTGGCCGCCGTATGCACCATCCCCAAGGGAACTTCTGACAAGGAGGGTCACGTGAGTCCCAAAGGCGAAGCAGGCGAGCTAAAGCAGGCCTCGGTAGGCGTTGCTGTACCCGCAAGCGGTGCCCAGGGTCTGCTTTTCACCGAGGACCTTCCGGTCTTGGATGAAGATGCCGGCTACCGTGGTCCCACTGCGTGCAAGGCGGCGGGTATCACCTACCGCCAACTTGACTATTGGGCACGCACGGGACTTGTGGAACCCGCTGTACGGGGAGCTGCTGGTTCTGGATCGCAGAGGCTCTATGGTTTCCGGGACATCCTGGTTCTCAAAGTCGTCAAGCGCCTTCTGGACACAGGCGTGTCCCTCCAGCAGATCCGCACGGCCGTGGAGCATCTGCGCGAACACGGAGTGGAAGACCTCGCCCAAATCACGCTTATGAGCGATGGCGCGAGTGTCTACGAGTGCACGTCCGCAGACGAAGTCATCGACCTGGTCCAGGGTGGCCAAGGCGTGTTCGGTATCGCAGTAGGCCGCGTGTGGCGCGAAGTCGAGGGGAGCCTTGCTGCGCTCCCAAGCGAGCACGCCGCAGAACAGTCCTTTCCCGACGACGAATTGAGCAAGCGGCGGTCCGCGCGCCGCACCGGCTGAGCCGCCGTCGGATCCTTCGCACGACCGTGAGAACAGCGATGAAGCCGCCTTCCAACAGGAAAGCGGCTTCATCGCTGTCCTCAAAGTGAGCTTTTTGCCGAGCAGATCCCCGCGTTGCTCAGCGTTGGCCGTGTTTCCGCGTGCCGTTGGGTGAGGACAGCATGTTCTCCAATAGGGAGTCGAACAGCTTGGCAGTGTTCTTGGCAGAATCGCCAGGCCAGTGATGCACAGCATGCGCGGCACCCTGGATTTGCTGCCAGTTCGCCTGCTCCGGAATATGCGGGGCCAGCAAGAGTTCGCCGAACATCGATTCCATCTCGGCGAGCCGGAAGGTGTGCTCGGAGGAGGCCGGGCGGACCCGGTTGGCCACAATGCCTGCGGGGGCCAGTTGAGGAGCGAACTCCTGACGGAAAAGTTGGATGGCGCGCATCGTGCGTTCCGTGCCGGCTACCGAGAAGAGACCAGGCTCGGCAACAAGTACAACGCGGTCACTCGCGCTCCAGGCCATGCGGGTCAATCCGTTGAGGGATGGCGGACAATCGACGAGCACCAGCTCATATTTTTCGGCCGGGGCAAGAACTGAACTGAGGCGGCGGAGATCTCGCCGCCCGAGGTCCGGCCGATCATAGATTCCCGTGTACGCGGATCCAACCGCGACATCAAGGGCCGAGCCTCCGCCGTTGCGGCGTGCCTGTTCAACCCAGCCGCTGCTGACCACGTTTTCCAAGAGTCGGGCCTTGCGGGGATTCTTGAGCATCCGGCCAATGTCCAGCTGCTCGCTGGCCTGGACGCCGAGGGCCGTGGTGGCGTCGGCATGGGGATCCAAGTCCACCACGAGTGTGGGGATGCCTGCGGCCAATGCGGCCGAGGCTAGCCCAGTGGTTACGGATGTCTTGCCCACGCCGCCTTTGAGGCTGCTGATGCTGACTACTTGCACTTGAAAACCCAAAACCTAACGCCGGTTGCCGTGTCGCGGTGCTTGTGTTCCGGCGTTGCCGGAACCGGGGCTCTGCCGCCGCCCTTCAACATCATATGGTGCGCGGCCGCTGATTCCCGTCTTATCAGCGCTGAACCGCTTGGGACGTCTGTTACTTCGCCGCCTTTTAGCACGTGAAACTGCACCGCGGGCGAAGCTACACTGCTCGTGACGAATTCCCGTGTGACTGTCACCACAAAGATTTGTGTTTGGGTATGGAGGTCTTACACACTGTGACCACCGACCGTTACACCCGCAATGATGCAGGAGAAGCATGTTTTCCAAGATTCTGGTGGCTAATCGCGGCGAAATCGCGATCAGGGCCTTCCGCGCTGGCTACGAACTCGGCGCCAAGACCGTAGCGGTCTTCCCGTATGAGGATCGCAATTCGATCCACCGGCAGAAGGCTGACGAGGCCTACCTGATTGGCCAGGAGGGTCATCCGGTCCGCGCCTACCTTGACGTGGCCGAGATCGTCCGTGTCGCGAAAGAGTCCGGCGCCGACGCGATCTACCCAGGCTATGGATTCCTGTCCGAGAACCCGGACCTCGCCCGGGCGGCCAAAGCAGCAGGAATCACGTTTATTGGCCCACCGGCGGAAGTTCTGGAGCTCGCCGGCAACAAGGTCGCCGCACTCGAAGCCGCACGCAAGGCAGGTGTACCAGTCCTGAAGTCCAGCGCGCCTTCCCGTGACATTGATGAGCTGATCGCTGCCGCGGACGAGGTCGGATTCCCGATCTTCGCCAAGGCCGTCGCTGGTGGCGGCGGCCGCGGCATGCGCCGGGTGGAGACCCGCGAGGACCTCCCTGATGCCCTCCAGTCGGCCATGCGTGAGGCTGACGCCGCCTTCGGCGATCCCACCATGTTCCTGGAACAGGCAGTGCTGCGTCCTCGCCACATCGAGGTCCAGATCCTGGCTGACGCCGAAGGAAATGTCATGCACCTTTTCGAGCGCGATTGCTCCCTGCAGCGCCGCCACCAGAAGGTCGTGGAAATCGCGCCGGCACCCAACCTGGATGAGTCCATCCGCCAAGCCCTCTACCGCGACGCCGTGGCATTCGCAAAGGCCCTGAACTACGTCAACGCCGGCACCGTCGAGTTCCTGGTGGACACCGAGGGCGAACGCGCCGGCCAGCACGTCTTCATCGAGATGAACCCGCGCATCCAGGTTGAGCACACGGTGACCGAGGAAATCACGGACGTTGACCTCGTCCAGGCACAGATGCGTATCGCATCGGGGGAGACCCTCGCCGACCTCGGCCTGAGCCAGGAATCGGTGTCCATCAAGGGTGCTGCCCTGCAGTGCCGCATCACCACCGAAGACCCCGCGAACGGCTTCCGGCCCGACGTGGGACGGATCACCGGCTACCGTTCCGCTGGTGGCGCTGGCGTGCGTCTCGACGGCGGCACGGTCTACTCAGGCGCCGAGATCAGCCCGCACTTCGACTCCATGCTGGTCAAGCTGACCTGTCGCGGCCGCGACTACCCGGCCGCCGTCGCCCGCGCGCGGCGCGGCTTGGCCGAGTTCCGCATCCGCGGCGTGTCCACCAACATCCCCTTCCTCCAGGCTGTCCTGGCCGATCCGGACTTCATTGCCGGCAACGTGGCCACGGACTTCATCGACAAGCGCCCCGAGCTGCTGAAGTCCCACGTGTCCGCAGACCGCGGAACCAAGCTGCTGACCTGGCTGGCCGACGTCACCGTCAACAAGCCGAATGGCGAACTCAAAGTCCATTCGGACCCCGCAGCCAAGCTTCCTTCGGTCGCCGGGATTGTTGTACCCCCCGGTTCCCGCCAGAAGCTGCAGGAATTGGGTCCCGAGGAATTTGCCAAAGCGCTGCGGGAGCAGACTGCCGTGGCGGTCACGGACACCACGTTCCGCGACGCGCACCAGTCGCTCCTCGCTACCCGTGTCCGTACCCGCGACCTTGTCGCTGCCGGACCTGCGGTCTCCGCGCTGATGCCTCAACTGCTGTCGGTAGAAGCCTGGGGCGGTGCCACCTACGACGTGGCCCTGCGCTTCCTCGGCGAAGACCCTTGGGACCGACTCGCCGCGCTCCGCAAGGCGCTGCCCAACGTTTGCTTGCAGATGCTGCTTCGTGGCCGTAACACCGTTGGGTACACGCCGTACCCCGAAGAAGTCACCGAGGCATTCATCAACGAGGCTGCGGCGACGGGCATCGACATCTTCCGCATCTTCGACGCCCTCAACGACGTCAACCAGATGGCCCCGGCTATCCGCGCAGTGCGCGCCACCGGCACCGCCGTGGCCGAAGTCGCACTTTGCTACACCGGCGATCTCCTCGATCCGAACGAGAACCTGTACACGCTCGACTACTACCTGGACCTCGCCCAGAAGATCGTCGACGCCGGTGCACACATCCTCGCCATCAAGGACATGGCTGGTCTGCTTCGCCCGGCGGCCGCAGCCAAGCTCGTCGGCGCCCTGCGTGAACGCTTCGACCTTCCGGTCCACCTGCACACGCACGACACTGCAGGCGGCCAGCTGGCCACCCTCCTGGCAGCCGTGGAAGCCGGCGTGGACGCCGTCGACGTCGCATCTGCGTCGCTGGCAGGCACCACGAGCCAGCCGTCGGCTTCGGCCCTTGTGGCAGCCTTGGCGCACACCCCGCGCGACACCGGACTCAGCTTGGCCAGCGTCAGTGCGATGGAGCCCTACTGGGAAGCCGTCCGCCGGGTCTATGCACCGTTCGAATCCGGCCTGCCAGGCCCGACAGGCCGGGTTTACCAGCACGAAATCCCGGGTGGCCAGCTGTCCAACCTGCGCCAGCAGGCCATCGCGCTGGGGCTTGGCGAGCGTTTTGAGGCCATCGAGGACATGTACACCGCAGCGGACCGCATTCTGGGCCGCCTGGTCAAGGTGACGCCGTCTTCGAAGGTCGTGGGAGACCTCGCCCTGCACCTCGTGGGAATCCATGCAGACCCCGCGGACTTCAACGAGAACCCGCAGAATTACGATATTCCGGATTCCGTCATCGGCTTCCTGTCGGGTGAGCTGGGAGATCCTCCCGGAGGATGGCCTGAGCCGTTCCGCACCAAGGCGCTCCAGGGCCGCAGCATCAAGGTCCGCGACGTCGAGCTGAGTGCCGAGGACAGTGCAGCGCTCAAGGGTGATTCCAAGTCCCGCCAGGGGACCCTGAACCGGCTGCTGTTCGATGGCCCCACGAAGGATTACCTCAAGAGCGTCGAGACCTACGGCAACCTCTCTGTCCTTGACACCCGTGACTACCTGTACGGTCTGCAGCTCGGCGCCGAGCACGTCATGGAACTCGAGAAAGGCGTGCGCCTGATCGCCTCGCTGGAAGCGGTCTCAGAGCCCGACGAAAAGGGCATGCGTACCGTCATGTGCAAGCTCAACGGCCAGTCCCGGCCCGTGGTGGTCCGTGACAAGTCCGTTGTCAGCAATGTCAAGGCTGCGGAGAAGGCGGACCCCGCCCAACCGGGCCAGGTTGCCGCGCCGTTCGCGGGTGCCGTAACCCTGACCGTCAAGGTTGGAGACGCCGTCAAGGCCGGCGACACTATCGCCACCATTGAGGCAATGAAGATGGAGGCGTCGATTACGACGCCGGTGGCCGGCACGGTCTCGCGCCTCGCCATCAACAACGTGGAGCAGGTCCAGGGCGGAGACTTGTTGATCGTCGTCGGATAGTTCCGCGCTCCTTGACGGAGACGGCATAGGGAAGGTCCCGGGCTCATGAGCCCGGGACCTTTCTTCGCTTTGGCGGTGCCTCAGGACGCCTTGGGTGCCGAGTACATTTCCTCGATCACGGCGTCGAAGTCCTTCATGACCTGGGCGCGCTTGACCTTCAAGGACGGGGTGAGGTGTCCGGACGCTTCCGTGAAATCGGCCGGGACAATCCGGAACGATTTGATCGCCTCCGCCTGCGAGACTGACTGATTGGCGTGGCTGATCAGTTCCTGGACGGCCGCCCGGACCAGGGAATTGTCCGCCGCGTCGCTCGTACTGGTGGATGTGGGAAGGCCGTGGCGCTCCAACCAGCCTGGCAGCGCTTCTTCGTCCAGAGTGACCAGGGCACCGATGAAGGGTCGGTTGTCGCCGATGACAAGGACTTGGGACACCAGAGCGTCGGCCCGGATTTGGTCCTCGAGGTGGGCGGGCACGACGTTCTTGCCGCTGGCTGTCACGATGATCTCTTTTTTGCGGCCGGTGATCTTCAGGAAGCCCTGTTCGTCGAGCTCACCGATGTCGCCCGTGCGGAACCAGCCGTCCACGAAAGTGTCCGCGGCTAGGTCGTCCCGTTTGTAATACCCCTTCATGACGCAGACGCCCTTGGCGAGGATTTCGCCGTCGTCAGCGATCTTGACCGCGTTCCCGGGAAGCGGAGCCCCCACCGTGCCGATCTTGATCAGCGACGGGGTGTTGACTGATATGGGCGCCGTGGTCTCGGTCAATCCGTATCCTTCCAGGATCTGCAGGCCGATGCCGTGGAAGAAGTGCCCCAGCCGTTCCCCGAGCGGGCCGCCACCGGAGACTGCGTGGCTGACGCGGCCGCCCATAGCGGCGCGGAGCTTCCGGTACACCAAGCGATCGAAAACGGCGTGCTTGAGCCTTAAAACCAGCCCGACAGATCCTGACTGCTGCGCCTTGGAGTAGGCGATCGCTGTTTCTACCGCTTTGTGGAAGATGGCGCCCTTGCCGCCGTCTTCCGCTTTCGTGAGTGCCGAGTTGAAGACTTTCTCGAAGACGCGGGGAACGGCCAGGATGAACGATGGCTGGAAACTCTGGAGGTCCGCCAGGAGGTTCTTGATATCCGGAGTGTGGGCGACTTGGGCCCCGGCTGCGACGGCCAGGACCGAGATGAACCGCGCAAAGACGTGGGCCAGCGGGAGGAACATGATGGTCTTGGCATTCTCGTTGACGACGTCGCCGAGGGAAGCCAGGGCGTTCTCGGAGAGTTCCACGAAGTTGCCGTGCGTGAGCTGACAACCTTTCGGGCGGCCCGTTGTGCCGGACGTGTAGATGATGGTGGCGACGTCGGCAAGCCCGGCACTGCTGCGGCGGCCCTCAAGATCCTCATCGCTCACGCCGCTTCCCGCCGTTCGGAGCACGTCAAGGCCGCCGCCTTCAAGCTGCCAGACGTTGGCAACAGTGCTGAGTCCTTCAGCAGCGACGGCTTGGCGGATGATGTCCTCGTGGTGCGCCGATTCCGCGAACGCCGCAACAGCTCCTGAGTCGCCGAGGTTCCAAGCCACCTGGGACGGAGAAGAGGTTTCGTAGATCGGTACGGAAATGCCTCCCGCAAACCAGACGGCGAAGTCCACCAGGGACCACTCGTACCTGGTCCTGGACATGATGCCCACGCGGTCTCCCAAGCCGACGCCGTTCGCGATCAGGCCTTTGGCCAGGGCCGAGACGTCCTTGAGGAACTCCGTTGCCCGGATGTCCTGCCATTGGCCCGTGCTGTTGAGCTTGGCAAACAGTGCCGGGTTGGATGGCTTGATGGCCTGACGAACCACGAGGTCCGTGATGTTGGTTTCGGGGGCAACATTCACCAGGGGCGGAACACTGAATTCACGCACGATAGCTCCTTCGATATCAACAGACCATTGCGGGGCTGCTCTAACTCTATACGGCCAAGTAATGGGTGTGGCGCAATTCACCTACTCAAGTTACTGATGAGTAACTTTACGCGAAGCGCGTCATTCCCTCCACTGTCGGCGGACAGGCGCTCCGTCCGCAGAGCCTGCAAGTCAGTACATATGCGGTACCGGGAATAGGATGGCGGAATGCCTCTGATTTCATCCAACGACCAGGCCGCGGCAAGAGTTCTGAAGACTTCCTGGTCCGGTTCAACCACAACCGGTCGGCGTCCGGGCTCCCTGCGTGGCGGCACCCGATGGGAGTCGGTGCCTTGGGCCGCCCGCCGCTCGCATCTCGGACGCAGGGGACTTGCCATCGGGATCGATATAGGCGGCACCAAGGTGGCGGCCGGAGTCGTGGATCCCGCGGGCCGGGTCGTCGATGAAGCCCGGCGCTCCACGCCCGGTAATGACCCCCGCGCCGTGGAGCGGGTGATCGTCGAGCTGGTTCAGGAATTGGGCAGAAGCCACCGCATCGCGTCCGTGGGGATCGGTGCGGCCGGTTGGATGGATCTCGACGGCGGCACGGTGCTGTTCAGCCCGCACCTCGCCTGGCGTAACGAACCGCTGCGCGAAAACCTCCAGAGCCTGTTGAGGCGCCCGGTACTGGTGACCAACGACGCCGACGCGGCGGCTTGGGCTGAATGGCGCTTCGGCGCTGGTCTTGGGGAGAGCCGCCTCGTCTGCATCACGCTCGGCACCGGCATTGGTGGCGCCATGGTCATGGACGGACGCGTCGAACGCGGACGCTTCGGCGTAGCGGGAGAGTTCGGCCACCAGATCGTGGTGCCCGGCGGGCACCGCTGCGAATGCGGCAACCGGGGCTGTTGGGAGCAATACGCCTCTGGGAACGCGCTCGGCAGGGAAGCCCGGGAGTTGGCCCTGCGGAATTCGCCGGTAGCCTACGAATTGCTCAAGGCAGCCGGGGGAGCTGCCGACGGCATTACGGGCGTCACCGTGACCGAGCGGGCAAAAGCCGGAGACCCGGCTTCAAGGGAACTCCTGGAAGAGGTGGGGCACTGGCTCGGCCTCGGCTTGGCGAACCTGGCGGCTGCGCTGGACCCCGGGACATTCGTTATCGGCGGTGGATTGTGCGATGCAGGAGAGCTTCTTGTGGGCCCTGCGCGGACTGCGTTCGCCCGGAACCTCACGGGCCGCGGTTTCAGACCCGCTGCCGCCATCAAGCTTGCGGCACTGGGGCCGCGGGCAGGGATGATCGGCGCTGCGGATCTGTCCCGGGTCAGCGGCAGGGCACGCGGTTAGATACGGGTATCCCTGCGGCTCGAGCTGGGACTATCTGCGATGTGGCAAGCTACCCAGGACTGCCCTCTAGACGCGGGCTCCGTCGTCGTTCTCGTCTTTTTCCTGGGGCAGCTTCATGATGAGGTACACCACCGAGGCCAAAAACGCCACCAGGATGCCCATCACCGCCAGGAGAGGTGCTGAGCGCCAGAACATTGCGGTGAAGAGCAGCGCAAGCGGGCCGCCCACGGCTCCGATCCAGGCGAGCATGGTCAGGGGTTCCGTGCCGGCCAGGCTCGGCGGGTCCTCGGGCACGAACCCGTTCTCGTCTTCGACGTCATAGTCCCGCGGACCGGCCGTTCCGCCGCCTTCCCCCTCTCCTGTTCCCGGGCCTTCGGCAGCGCCTCTTTTTGACAACCCGAGGGGATCGAAGTCCTGAAACGAACGGGATGTGGTTTTGCCCGGAACCGCATCCGGTCCGGGACCTTGTTCAGGCACCGGCTCTTTGGGGAGCTCCTCCGCCGGCAGCGGCTCATCCAGCGCTGAGGAAGGCATCGACTCAAGGCGGGCCACAAGATCGAGCCAGACGGCGTCGTCGCCCTTGTTCGCACTCTGGTCTGCGGAATCAGGTCCTGGCCTATTCATGGGGTAGGTCCCGGAGTTCGGAGCTCGACCGGCGGGCGGCGGCGGAACCGCTGGCCAGTCCAGCCATCGTCTTCCGGATGAACTCGGCCGAGCCACGGAAGAGCTCCAGGGCATCGTTGTCCAGGGTGGCTACGTGGTAGCTGTTCCCCAGAGTGCTGAATTCCATCGAAGCGGTGACGCGCTCCGTCAACAGCTTGGTGCTTCGATCCGAAACCACGTGGTCCACCGAGGAACGGAAGACGCGCACGGGGGCGGAAATCCTGGGGAGGAGGGTGACGGTGTCCTTGTACATCTTCTTCAGCTCATGGGCTGCCGCGACCGGTGTTCTGGGGTACGCTCCCTCGTCCATGCCTGGCTTGAGGATGTCGTTGGCAATGGCCGGGGTGGATTTCATCACGTGCTTGAGAAGGCCAACCACTGCCGCACGGGGGTCATCGATCACCAGTCCCGGATTGACCACGACGCTACCCGCCACGGGGCGGGTCGCCGCGATCCGGAGGGCCAGCGTCCCGCCCATCGACAGCCCGGCGGCGAAGACGAAATCGCACTCGGCCTGGAGGTCGAGGTACGCCTCATCCACCGCGTGGTGCCATTCCTGCCAGTGCCGGGTGGACATGTCCTGCCAAGTAGTCCCATGGCCCGGAAGCAGGGGGAGGCGGACGGCGTAGCCTTCGGCTGCAAGGTACTCTGCCCAAGGGCGCATGCTGTGCGGACTGCCGGTGAACCCGTGGCTCATCACGACGCCGACGCTAGGTCCGCCGCCGGTAAAATCGCTGGCGTACGGGGAAGGATCAGGGATCCTGTTCATGATGACTCCGAGGCTACTGTGTTGGCGGCACGCTGCAGGCAAAAGCTGGTCGATTCCTCAAGTATGGTCGGAGCGTGCTTTCCGTCATGAGTCCATGGTGTCACTGTTCGGGACATTTCTCACTGGAGTAGGGTGGCTCCTGAGTGCCGGCCGGGACTGTCCGGACGCCTTGCAGACGCCGCCCTCGAGAGGAACCGCAGTGTTCTATTGGGTCATGAAACGGATCTTCCTGGGTCCGGTTCTCAAATTGCTGTTCCGTCCTTGGGTCAAGGGTCTCGACAATGTTCCCCCCGATGGCGCCGCTATTCTCGCTTCAAATCATTTGTCCTTTTCCGATTCGATCTTCATGCCGTTGATGGTGCCGCGGCCCGTCGTCTTCCTGGCCAAGTCCGAGTACTTCACCGGCACAGGGATCAAGGGCAGGCTGACGGCCATGTTCTTCCGGCTCACCAACCAGCTGCCCATGGATCGTTCCGGCGGAGCGGCATCCGAGATGTCCCTGCAGGCGGGTAGAGACGTCCTGACCGGGGGCGGCCTGCTGGGCATCTACCCCGAGGGCACCCGCAGCCCTGACGCCAAGCTGTACCGGGGCAAAGTGGGAGTCGCCAAACTTGCCCTCCAGACCCGGGTGCGGGTTATCCCCGTGGCCATGATCGGCACCGAAAAGGTCCAGCCGATCGGCAAGCGTCTGCCCAACATCCGCCGCATCGGGATCATTTTCGGCCAACCGCTGGACTTCAGCCGGTACTACGGCCAAGAAGAAGATCACTCCGTGCAACGCGCCGTGACCGATGAAATCATGTATGAACTCATGCGGCTCTCCGGGCAGGAATACGTGGACGAATATGCCGCCGTCGTCAAGCAGCGGCTGGCCGGGCACCTTCCTGGCCACGTGAAGGAAGGCCAGGAAGATCCAGCAGATACCGGCAAGGTTGACAAGCCCGTGTCCGTCGAGGGCCCAGACCCGGATGAGGGCAACGGCGCAGTGTCTGGAAAAGTGTGACGACCCGCGAATAACGGTTACGGGGCCGTGCCCCGAACAGCGGGCAAGGCAACTAGTCTTGGAGGGTGACTGAGCTATCCGCGAACCCCGCCCCGTCCGTGACGAGCCCCCTGCGCACTTCCCTGGGCAGCCCGCTGACCAGCACCGCGCAGAGCGGCGCGGCAAACTATCCCGGCTTGGACGATTGGCGCCAGCTGCCTATCTCGCAGCAACCCACCTGGACCGACAGGGCCGTCTTCGATGCCTCCGTCAAAGAACTCTCCGTGCTCCCGCCGTTGGTCTTTGCCGGCGAAGTGGACATCTTGCGCGAGCGCTTGGCTGCCGCAGCCCAAGGCAAGGCATTCCTGCTTCAAGGCGGCGACTGTGCCGAGACCTTCGAAGACGCCACCGCTGATAAGATCAGCGCCCGGGTCCGCACCATCCTCCAGATGGCCGTTGTCCTCACCTATGGTGCGGCCATGCCCGTCATCAAGATGGGGCGCATGGCGGGCCAGTTTGCCAAGCCACGGTCCTCAAACGAGGAAACGCGCGATGGCGTGACGTTGCCGGCCTACCGCGGAGACATCGTCAACGGCTACGACTTCACCCCCGAGTCGCGCGCCCACGATGCCAGCCGCATGCTGAAGGCTTACCATACCTCGGCTTCCACGCTGAACCTCATCCGCGCCTTTACGCAGGGCGGTTTCGCCGATCTCCGCTTGGTGCACCTCTGGAACAAGGGATTCACCGAAAATCCCGCACACGCCCGCTACGAGTCCTTGGCGCGGGACATCGACCGCGCCATCAAGTTTATGGATTCCTGCGGTGCCGATTTTGAAGCCCTCAAGCGCGTGGAATTCTTCGCGAGCCACGAGGCCTTGTTGCTGGATTACGAACGCGCGCTGACCCGCATTGACTCCCGCACGGGCCTTCCCTATGACACCTCCGCTCACTTCCTCTGGATCGGTGAGCGTACGCGCGAGCTCGATCATGCGCATGTGGACTTCCTGTCCCGCGTCCGTAATCCCATCGGCGTCAAACTTGGCCCCGGGACCAGTGGAGACGACGCATTGCGGCTAATCGACAAGCTGGACCCGAACCGCGAGCCAGGCCGCCTCACTTTTATCACGCGGATGGGTGCCAAGAACATCCGCGAGAAACTGCCTGCCGTTGTCGAAAAGGTCACAGCCTCGGGCGCGCAGGTTCTCTGGGTCACGGACCCCATGCACGGGAACACGGTCACCTCGCCCAACGGGTACAAGACGCGCAACTTCGACGACGTCGTGGATGAAGTCCGCGGATTCTTCGAGGTCCACCACGGCTTGGGTACGGTACCGGGTGGCTTGCACATGGAGATGACGGGGGACGACGTCGCGGAATGCCTTGGCGGTGCCGATCCCATCGACCAGGACGCCTTCCTGGACCGCTATGAATCAGTGTGCGATCCCCGACTTAACCACATGCAGTCCCTTGAGATGGCATTCCTCGTAGCCGGAGCCCTCACCAAGCGTTAGTCCGGCAAGGGTGCCATCCGGCTAATACGCCGCGCGGCGAGCTTGCTTGGGTCCTAAACGACGGTCAGGGTGACTTGCGAGCCCTCCGGCGCGTCACTCTCCACGGGGTTCTGGTCACGGACGGTGCCGAAGAAGCCACCCAGGATGTTGTTGATCTTGACGTCGAATCCGAGCGACTCCAGGGCCTTGCGGGCAGCGTCGGCCTGCTTGCCGATGAAGTTGGGGACGTGGACGAGTTTCGGTCCCTTGGACAGGGTCAGCGTGACGGCCTCCCCGCGGGCCAAAGTGCCGTTGCCTGGAGTTTGGCTGACCACGGCCCCGGCAGGAACCTTCTTATCATTGACAGGATCCGGAGCGATCTGCGCCGTCAATCCGGCATCGCTGATCGCTTTGACGGCAGCTTGCTGGGTCATGCCGCGGACATCGGGCACGGGGAGTGGCTGGGGTCCCTTGGAAACCACGAACCCTACGGGGGTTCCGTGGCGCACCGGGGTGTCCTGTGCCGGGGACTGGGAGATGACCAGTCCCGAAGGCACGCTGTCGTCGTACTGCTCAGTGACCTTGCCGAGGGTCATCCCGGCAGTTCCGAGGGCGTTCCTGGCCTGGTCCAACGTCAGGCCTGTCATCCCGGCAAGGGGAAACAATTGTGGTCCCTTCGAGACGAAGAGCGACACAGGCTGGAATTTCCGGGCCACCTGGCCGGATGCGGGCTCGGTTCCCACCGCGAAGCCAGCCGTGACTTCGTCGTCGAAGACGTCTTTCGGATCCGATTGGAAGCCCGCTGTCCTCAGCAATTGCTGCGCTTCCGCGACCGTCTTGTTCTTGGTATCCGGAATGGTTCCGGGCGAGCCGGGCCCCATGCCGAAGAACCAGCCCGCTGCGGTAGCCAGGATCGCCAGGACAATCACTACGATCGTCCAGATGACGGCCCGGCGGCGCGGATTGCCTTCCCGCAACGAGCGCGACGGCGTAGCCGCTGCACGCGAACGGTCCTTCTCCTCTTGGCGCGCCATCCGCTTGATGTCGCGTTTGCTCGCCGGGGGTCCCGCCGAGGCCGTCCGGTCCTGCGGTAATCGTCCCTGGAGGGTGGTGGCGCCGGGGGAGTAGCCCGACGGCGGCAGCACCGTGGTTGGATTGCGCTGGCCGGAGATAACCTCGGTTGGGCGTCCGATCCTCTCCAAGGGCTGTGTCGGTTCTGCAGGGAAGGGGGCGACGACTGCCGTTGCTCCGGCCTCATCGTTCCGCCCTTCCGAAGCTGCAGCAAGTGTCTTGGCTGCTGGCGGATTGATGTCCAGTTGGGCGTCGCTCAGGGTCGTCCGGATATGCCGTAGTTCAGATAAGAGCGCAGCGCCGTCAACGGGACGCCCGTCGGGGTCCTTCGCGGTGCACCATTGGACGAGTTCATCCACGTCCGCGGCAAGGCCGGGGACGGCGAGCGACGGCGGAGGGACGGCGGCGTTGACATGCTGGTAGGCAACTTGGATGGGTACCTCGCCCGCGTACGGTTGCTTGCCGGTAAGCATCTCGTAGAGCATGATGCCGGCAGAGTAGATGTCGCTGCGCGCATCGGCGGCCTTGCCCAGGACCAGTTCGGGAGCCAGGTAAGCGACCGTACCGATCAGGGCGCCGGTGCTCGTTGTGGCCGTGACCGCCCGGGCCAAGCCGAAATCGCCCACCTTGATGCGGCCGTCTTCGGCGATCAGGACATTCTCCGGTTTCACGTCACGGTGGATCAGTCCCGCCGCGTGGGCGGCAGCAAGCCCTTCGATGACCGGATCGATCAATGCAAAGGCCAGCCGGGGCGGAAGCGCTGTCTTCTCGTTGAGGACGTCGCGCAGGGTGTGGCCTTTGATGTACTCCATGACGATGTACGCAATGTGGCCGTCCTGTCCTTGATCGAGTACCCCGACAACGTGGGGGTGGGACAAGCTGGCGGCGGCTCTGGCCTCACGCTGAAGCCGGTCCAGGAAATTTTGGTCGTTTGCCAGGTGCGGATGCAGCACTTTGAGCGCCACGTCGCGGTCGAGCCGCTTGTCGGTAGCGAGGTAGACGATGGACATTCCGCCACCCGCAAGGCGCGATCGCACCAGGTAGCGCCCGTCCACTAGGGATCCAAGGAGATGGTCCGAAACTTGTTCCTGCACCCTACGATCCTAGTTGAGCAAAAACTGAGCAAAAACATGGGTCCGAATCGCCAAGCGATCCGGACCCATGTTATTCGTGTGGCTCAGCTGAAGGTCTTCTTGTGTGCCAAGATCGCGGCGACGTAGGCCTTGGTGTCGTCGTACATCCCGTACTTGCTCACCGAGTACTGGCCCTGGTAGTACCCTGCGATAGCGGTGTTCAGGTCCTTGCTGGTGTTCACGAGTGCCCGGATGATGGCGACGCCGGCAGTCACATTGTCGTACGGGTCCAGGATGTTGAGCTTGCGTCCCACAAGTTCCGAGGCCCATTCGCCGGAGGATGGAACCACCTGCATGGTGCCGATGGCGTTGGCAGGCGAGACGGCACGCTGGTTGAAGCCCGATTCCTGGTAGGCGAATGCCAGGGCCAGGGAGGGGTCCACGCCCATACGACGCGCGGTGTCGGCAACGATTGCCTTCATCTGGGCGGCGGTCGGAACCGGGGAAGCATTGAGCAGGGCCTTATTGGCGTTGGCTGAACTGACGACGGCGGCCGGGTACGTGTAGCCCAGGAAAGTGCTCGGAACCAGAGGTGTGGTGACGGGAGCGGGGGCTGGTGCGGGGGCCGCAGGAGCGCCCGGGATGGCGAGCTTCTGCCCGGGATAAATGATGGTGCTCATGGACAGTTTGTTGGCGGAAAGCAGCGATGACAGGGAGACGCCAAGGCGGGCCGCAATGCCGCCCAAAGTGTCGCCGGACTTGATCGTATAAGCGCCGGTGCTGGCAAGGGCCGTCACCGCTGGCGCAGGCGCAGGGGCTGGCGCCGTAGGGGCCGGTGCTGCGGGTGTCGGGGCTTTCGATCCCGCCCCGACTTTGATCTTCTGGCCGGGGTAAATGATGGACCGGCCGTTAAGGCCGTTCCAGCTGAAAACGTCGGACAGCGCCACGCCATGGCGGGCCGCAATGCCGCCCAGGGTGTCGCCGGATTTGACGGTGTATGTGGCATCCGACGACGATGCGGTACTGGGAGCCGGGGTTGGTGCCGGCGCCGGGGCAGCGGGCGTGGTCGCGGAACCGGTCAGCTTGATCTGCTGTCCCGGGTAGATGATGGTGTTGGCCGAGAGCTGGTTGAGCTGCAGCACTGTGTTGGTGTTCAGTCCATAGCGGGCTGCGATGCCGCTGATGGTATCGCCGCGGACGATGGTGTACGTGGCAGGTACGGAAGGGGCCATCGGCTGCATGGCAGCCGGGATGGTGGCGGCAACGGCTGAGGCCGGGATGACGTTCGCAGCAACGGCTGAAGCCTGGGCCTGCATGGCCGCTGCCAGCGTGGCGGGAATCCTCTGGGGCTGGACCGCTGGAAGCGCAGTTGCCGGTTGGGCAAGCGCCAATGACGAGAGCATGACGGCGGGCAATGCCGCGGTTGTGGCCGCAATTATGGGCATGTTCGGTGTCTTCTTGGGCGAGCGGGGCGTCGTCATGGAAGCAATCCTCATCTCAGCAGCGGATACGGGGAATGCCGCTGTTGCCAGTGTTACTAAAGTTAGTAGTGATGCAAATGTGATCAATGTGAATCTCTCACATTTTTCGTTTCGGCACAAGAAATCCTTGAGCATTCGATCCTTGGGCAATTCATGGCCGCAAATCCGGCCGGTTCCGCCCAGCTGGCTAGGCGCAAAGTGCAAAGGCGTGGCAATCTTGATCCGTGAGTAATGTAGAAAGCCTCGTTTCCGATTGGCTGCCGCTGCCCGATGTCGCAGAGCTGCTGAACGTTTCAATCACCAAGGTCCACGGTCTTCTGGATGAGCGTGCAGTGGTGGCTGTGAGAGTGGGCGAACGGAACATCCGGTCGATTCCCGCACTCTTTATCCAGGATGGTCATGTAGTGGACAGCCTGAAGGGCACGATTGCAGTACTTGGCGACGCCGGGTACACGGATGAGGAGCTCATTGCGTGGCTCTTCACTCCGGATGAATCACTGCGTGGCCGGCCTGTGGACGCGTTACGCGAAGGGCGCAAGACTGAAATCCGACGCAGAGCCCAATCGCTGGCCTGGTAAGGACTCCTCCGTTAAATACAGTGGTGGCGGCAGGAAACTGCCGTCACCACTGTATTTAATCCAGGATTCTATGTTGAGATTAATCTGAATTTAGCCAAGAGTTCACGCGGCCCTGCTGACAGCGGCTTCGGCCAACTGCCGTAGTGCCGTGAGCGGGAGGTCAGCCAAGGGGAGGCGTTCCAAGGCCTCGAAAGCCTGGTTGCTGAGTTCCTCGATCATTGACTCCGTGGCTTCCAGTGCTCCGCAATCCACGATGATCCGCCTGATCTCTGCAACCTCGGCTTCCCCGAGATCCTGCCTTCCCAGCATGGTGTCGATATAGCTGGAATCAGCGGCTCCGGCTTGGTTGATGGCGAAGCCGACCAGAACGGTCCGCTTGCCTTCGCGGAGGTCATCGCCCGCGGGCTTTCCCGTAGTCCCCGGGTCGCCGAACACGCCCAACACGTCGTCCCGCAGTTGGAATGCTTCACCAAGCGGCAGCGCAAAAGCGGAATATCCTTCTAAGAGCTCTTGGCTGGCGCCGGCCAAGGCGCCCCCCAGCGCCAGGGGATGTTCCGTTGAATATTTTGCCGATTTATAACGGATGATCGATTGCGCGCGGTGGACGGCGCCTGCGCGGTCCCGCACCGGACCTGCAACCTCCTCCAGGATGTCCAAGTATTGACCTGCCATCACTTCGGCGCGCATCACGTTGAAGATCCGCCGCGCAGGCGTCCCGGAAGCAGCCCTGGCCCCAATCTGGGTGAATGCCTCTTCGCTGAAAGACAAGCACAGATCCCCGGTCAATATGGCTGCCGCATGCCCGAACCGTTCGCTGTCCAGGGCCCAGCCTTCGCCTTCATGGAGTTGACTGAACCGCTTGTGCACGCTGGGCCCGCCGCGTCGTGTATCAGAGCGGTCGATGATGTCATCGTGAATCAGGGCGGCAGCTTGAAAGAGTTCCAAAGCGCAGCCAGCCGTGATGATATCGGGATGCCCGGACTCACCTCCGGCACCCCGCCATCCCCAATAGCACATCAGGGCACGGAGGCGTTTGCCACCTGTCACAAGGTTCCTGATGGAGCCCATGAGGGGAGCGACATCGGGGGATATGGTGGCCATGGTCTCCTGCTGCACACCCAGGAAGCCATGAAGTTTGGCGGCGACGTCGGCCACGAATCGGCTCTGCTCCGAACCGAGGCTCTCCGCGGTCATTTGACGGACCCGGCGGCCACGTTGGCGCCGATGGTGAATGTGGATTTGCCCGCGGTTTCCACCACCGAGATGTTTACTGTTTCATTGTCCCCGCGGAGAAAGTCCTTTGACTTGATGCTCCCCACCGTATTACCGGGAATTTCCTTGAACCCCTGTGCCGTGAGTGCAGTGGTGTAAAAGGCGACCACCGCGTCGGCAGGCGATGCAATGGTACCGACCAGGGCCACCGACGCCGGGGAGGTGTTCTTGTCGAAACTGCTGGACTCCACGCTCGCCTGGGGCATCAGCGGAATGAGTTGTTGTGGAAACCCGGGGACCAACGCCCCGACCGCCGCGGACGCTCCCGGGCTCGCTGTGGAGGGAGCAGCGGGCATCGGACTTGCCGAGGCGCTTGCCGGCCCGGACGATGTTGGCGCAGCCCCTTGGGATGCCGTGCTTGCAGGGGACGAGCCGCAAGCCGAGATGGTCAACGCGACGCCCGCGGCCAACACGGCCAGGCTGACGGGTTGAGGCTTTCCAAAGAGCTTCACAGGGATTTCCTCCTGGGGACGACGCCGGATGCTGCCTTCAGTTTAGGACGCCGGACGCTGCCTCCAGTAACCAGCGTCCCGGCATAGGATTTGCTTGTGAGACCACATGGAGAGGACGGGCGGGGCCCCGGTCGAGTAATCGCCCCGGATGCCGCCGCACTGCGGGAGCTAAGGCGCACCAGCATTCTCCACGTGGACATGGATGCCTTCTTCGTCTCCGTGGAACTGCGCACCCGTCCAGAGCTCCGGGGAAAAGCCGTCATTGTGGGCTTCCCTGTGGATCGCTCTGTTGTCCTGTCTGCCTCCTACGAAGCACGCGCCCTGGGTGTAAAGTCCGCCATGCCCATGGCCAACGCCATGCGGCTGTGCCCCCACGCGGTGATTATCGAACCCCGCCACAGCCTCTACTACGAGGTCTCCGGGCAGTTGATGGGAATCTTTGAATCAATAACGGACCTCGTGGAACCCCTGAGCGTCGACGAAGCCTTCCTGGATGTCGGCGGGGCGATCAGGAGGCTGGGGCCGCCTCTCGAGATCGGCCAATTGATCCGGCGACGCGTCGCTTCCGAGCTCGGAATCACGGCTTCCGTGGGTATCGCCGCGAACAAGTTCGTTGCCAAAATCGCTTCCACGCGCTGCAAGCCCGACGGGATGCTGCTTATTGAGGCTGGGCAGACCGTAGCTTATTTGCACAGCCTGCCGGTGAATGCCTTGTGGGGAGTCGGGGCCAAGACGGCTGATGTCCTTGCCAGATTGGGGATCCGCACCGTGGCCGACGTCGCGGCCACGCCGCTTTCCTCTTTGAAAAAGGTCCTCGGCGCCTCGGGGGAGCACGTCCACCGGCTGTCCATGGGTTTTGATCCCCGTCCGGTCACTCCCGTCCGACTCGAGAAGAGCGTCAGTTCAGAGGAAACCTTCGCAGTCGATACTCCGGATGACGCCCTCCTCCACCGCGAGTTGCTCCGGCTTTCGCACCGCACCGCTTCACGGCTACGGAATGCCGGAATGCTGGCCCGCACCATTGCGCTGAAGCTGCGGTATGCGGACTTTTCGACCATAAGCCGCAGCAAGACGATGCATACACCTGTGGATAGCGCCCAGCTGATCTATCAGGTGGCAAGCCAGTTGCTGGCGTCCTTGGGCGAGCGTCCGATGGACGTGCGGCTTGTGGGTGTCCGCGCCGAGCAGCTTGAGCCAGCTGAACAGGCTTCACTGCAGTTAAGCCTGGATCGCCGGGATGATAACTGGCGAGCGGCTGAGCAGGCGCTCGACCGTGTCACCGAGCGGTTCGGCAGCAAGACGGTCCTTCCGGCGAGGCTCTTGGAGCCGCATGCAGGGCCGGATGAACCGGACTCTCCCTAGGTGCCCAAGAGCACCCCCGGATGCCGGTCGAGTGTCTTTCAGAACAGCGGCCAACAAACTATCCTAGAGATACACAGATTTAGACCGTCTGGATAAATTGCTCCGTTGTGTCAGTTCCGTGAGACCGTGTTCACAAGACCCGGTCTTCGGGAACCCTTTTTTGGGTTCGTCCGTTCAAGGGTACAGAGGCAAGGGCAGCGGCATATCCAGTCGCTGGCCGACTAAAGGAGGTCGCGATGCCCCTCTCGGAGCACGAACAGAAGCTCCTCGAACAACTCGAGAAGCAACTGCATGAGGACGATCCGAAGTTTGCCAATTCAATGGGCTCTGACCCCATTCGTTCGTGGTCGACCAGGCACATCGTTATTGGCGTTCTAGGCACTATCGCCGGGATCCTCTTGTTATTGGTGGGTGTGTCCTTGCAGAACATCTTCCTTGGAGTGCTGGGCTTCATTGTCATGGGCGCCGGCGTGTACTTTGCGACCCTGAGAAGGGCTATCGGAGGCAAGTCGAAGAGTGCCAAGCCGGGCAAGGCAAGGAACTCGTTCATGAGCAACCTTGAGGAGCGCTGGGACGAGCGCCGGCGGGGCGAGGAGTAGCTGAGAGCCTCCATTATCGGGATGGTCTTCCGCTGGAAGTAAATCCTCCACATTGCACCACCAGGCGTCGGCCTGATTGCGAAAAGACCCGGACTTCGGGTCTTTTCGCATTTAAGCGGGGCGCGCAGCTTCTCAGGAGGATGTAGGCGCAACTCTGGCGCCGCCGTCGTGCGCTTCCTTGAAAACCATCGCAAATCCACTCCACTTTCAACCACGCCCGAAAATTCCGCATGTGTTCGGGCTCCTGCCTTCGAAAGTGGGGCAGAAACACGCCTGATTGCGTTGACTGTGGGAGCTTGTGGAGTAAAGTGGAGCAAGTAAGAGGGTAGTGGCGGCGTGGGGTAGGTACGGGCACCTTTGACAGATGGGCGGTGGGCCAATGTTTCTTGGCACGCATTCGCCGCGTCTGGACGAAAAGGGCCGGATCATCCTTCCCGCCAAGTTCCGCGAGGAACTTGCTGACGGCTTGGTACTCACAAGAGGCCAGGAGCGATGCATCTACGTCTTCAGCCAGCGGGAATTCGAACGTATTCACGAATCGATGCGGGAGGCCCCCATCTCCTCCAAACAGTCACGTGACTACATGCGGGTTTTCCTGTCCGGAGCCTCTGACGAGGTACCTGACAAGCAGGGGCGAGTGACGATTCCGCCGACGCTCCGGAGCTACGCAGGTCTCGACCGGGAATTGGCGGTAATCGGCGCCGGCACCCGAGCTGAGATTTGGGATGCCCAGGCTTGGGATGAGTACCTGGCTGAGAAGGAAGCCGCCTTCTCGGAGACCGACGACGACACCCTTCCCGGATTCATGTAGAAGCCGGGCAAGAAAGCACCGAAGCTTCTTGGACGGGATCTCCAGCCGCCCATCACATTGTTTTCCTGACTTCCCTTCCCCGGAGCCAGGCAGACCCTGGGATAGGCGCGGATGGGGATCCGGCCCAAGTAGCGACCACTCAAAGCAACACGCAACTGACGGATGTACCGAACGATTCAGCACTGAGGAGGCCGCATGGAGGAGCAGGACGCGCCAAAACCAACCTCGGAACGCCATGTACCGGTCCTGAAGGACCGGTGCATCAATTTGTTGGCCCCCGGTTTTGAGGCGGCCCGTCGCCGCGGCGAAACGCCTGTGGCCATCGACGCCACCCTGGGTATGGGCGGCCACTCCGAAGCGATGCTTCAACGGTTCCCTGATCTGCACCTCGTCGGAATCGACCGGGACGAAGAGGCTTTGGCTCTCGCCGGAGAGCGACTGAAGCCGTTCTCGGCCCGCACCGACCTGGTACATGCCGTCTACGACGAGATCGAAGACGTCCTCGCGGACCTTGGCATCCCGGAGGTGCACGGTATCCTCATGGACCTCGGCGTGTCGTCCCTGCAACTGGACGAGCGGGAGCGTGGCTTTGCCTACTCCTACGACGCGCCACTGGACATGCGGATGGACACCAGTCGCGGCCAGACTGCCGCTGACGTAGTCAACAACTATTCCGAAGAAGACCTGGTGCGGATTATCCGCAAGTGGGGCGAAGAGAAGTTTGCCGGCAGGATCGCAAACCGCATCGTCACTGCGAGGGCCACCAGGCCGTTCGCCACCACAGGCGAACTCGTCGAACAAATCCGAGGCGTCGTTCCCGCGGCGGCCGCAAAGTCCGGAGGGCACCCGGCAAAGCGGACTTTCCAGGCTCTGCGGATTGAAGTGAACGAGGAACTCGATGTCTTGGAGAGAGCGTTGCCTGCAGCTCTTGCGGCCTCCGCATTGGGGGGACGAGTTGTGGTCATGTCGTACCACTCGCTTGAAGACAAGATCGTCAAATCGGCATTCCAGTCCCGGTCCAAGTCATCGGCTCCGCTCGGCTTCCCGGTGGAGCTGGAGGAACACAAACCGGAATTCAAGACCTTGACCAAAGGCACCGAAGTGCCAACAGCCGAAGAAATTGCCGAAAACCCCCGTGCGGCATCGGCCCGCCTGCGGGCCGTGGAACGCATCAAAGCGAGGAGAACAGCATGAGCACCGCCGCCGCGAAGATCTTGCCGACCACGGTGGGTAACACCGCGCGTGCCCTGCCCGTCCGAGGTCCGGAACCCGACCCCACCCGCAAGGTCCGCACGCCGCTCTCGCTCGTTCAGAGCGTCCCCGGGAGACGCCGCACCCCCTTCGTCGTCTTTTGCTTCGGCGTGCTTGCGGCAGCCCTGTTGACTGTCCTGGTGCTCAACATCTCCGTTTCCACAGCCCAGTACGACCTCGTGAAGCTCAGGAACGATGATGCGTCCCTGAACAAACAAAACCAGGATCTGACACAGCAAGTTCAGAATTTCCAAGCTCCGCAGAATCTGGCCGCCAAGGCTGCAGAATTGGGAATGGTAGCGTCCACCGCCACTGGCCAGATCGATCTGGACAAACTGACGGTTACAGGAAAGGCAACGCCAGCAACCAAGGGACAGGATCCCGGGGCTGTCCTCGCGGCTCCTGCGGTTGGAGGCCAGCCCAGTGCGGCACCTTCCGCGCCGGCCAAGAATGATTCACTGGATAGCCGCAAACCCAACGGGGCTGTGGACTCCACACCGGCCAAACCGACGGCGCCAGCGGTTCCTGCGGCCCCCAAGCCCCCCGTGGTGGACCTCCATGGTGGCTCGGTCCCTGCTCCCGAGCAGAAGGTGCCCGGGCAGTAGCTTCCGGCCGACCTGATTTCAGGCAAACAGCAAGGCAAGCAGCAAGGAAATCGACGTGGTGCAGAAGACCGGCAAATCGAAAAACAAGAGAACGCCGGCGGCGCAGAAGCGCCTGCGCATCGGCCTGACCATCATGCTCACGCTGCTGCTGATCGTCGGGGGCAAACTGTTCCTCGTCCAGGGCCTGGACGTTGGAGGGATGGCCGAGGCTGCCTATAACAACCGGCTGACAAGCACCATCCTGCCTGCCGAACGCGGCAAGATCCTTGACGCGAACGGCACCGTGCTCGCCACCAGCGTGATCCGCTACAACATCGTCGTGGATCAAACGGTCAACACAAACACTGATCAGTTCCCGCGCTACAACTCCCAGACCCAAGGCATCGACAAGATTTCCAGGGCCCAGGGCATAGCAGAGCTTTCCAGCGCCCTGGGGATGGACGTCAGCCAAGTCACGCAGGCAGTAACAGGCGAGAAGAAGTACAACATCGTGGCCAAGGAAGTGAAACCGGACGTCGAAGACCGGATTTCCCAGCTGCACATTCCGGGAGTGGGCTCCGAAGGTGTCAGCAAACGGGTCTATCCCAACGGCAGCGTCGCTGGGGGAGTCATTGGTTTTCTCAAGGACGGCACCACAGGCCAGGCCGGGCTTGAGCAGACCCAGGATGATCTCCTCCGCGGCACGGACGGAAAACGGGTATTCGAGATCGGCGCCGATGGGCTTCGTATCCCCGTGGCTACTGACCTCCTGACCCCTGCGGTCAACGGCAAGGACGTCAAGCTCACGCTGAACACTGACATCCAGTACTTTGCCCAGCAGGCGATCCAGACGCAAGTGAGCCAACTCAATGCCGAGTGGGGATCAATCGTGGTCGAGGACATCAAGACCGGAAACCTCATCGCGATGGCGGACACCAATGCGCCGGACCCCAACGATCCCGGTAAGACGGCGGCCGCGGACCGTGGCGTGCGTTCCGTGACAGCTGCCTACGAGCCCGGTTCGGTGGAGAAAATGATCACGGCCTCGGCTGCGATCAATGAAGGAAAGTCCAGCCCGCTGGATACGGTCACCGTTCCACCGGCCTTGACGATTGACGGGCAGACTTTCACGGACGCGTTCGAGCACGGAACCGAACAACGGACACTCGCCGGCATCCTCGGCTATTCGATGAACACCGGTACCGTGATGATCGGTAGCCGCCTGAGTAAGCAACAACGGTACGACTACCTCACCCGCTTCGGTATCGGCGAAGCTCCGGATATCGGCCTTCCGGCTGAAGCAACCGGCATCCTCGCAAAGCCCGAGCAATGGGACGACCGCCAGCAATACACGGTGCTTTTCGGACAGGGTGTCTCCCAGTCCACGCTTCAGACTGTCCGGGCGTACCAAAGCGTGGCGAATGACGGCGTGATGCTGCAGCCGCGGCTCATCGACGGCTACGTCGGCGCTGACGGAGTCGAGGCCAAAGTGCCTGCCAAGGATTCCCGGCAAGTCGTTTCCAAAGACACGGCGCAGCAGGTTCGCGACATCCTTGAGAGCAACGTCACCATGGGCGAAGTGAAGGACGCGGGAATCGATGGGTACCGTGTGGGCGCCAAGACGGGAACCTCCCAGGCGCCCCGTGAAGACGGGCTGCCCGGCTTCGATGGCTTCACCGCCTCCATCATCGGAATGGCACCTATGGACAATCCACGGTTCATCGTCGAAGTAGTTGTCCAGCGGCCCAAGGGAAACATCTACGGCATCACCCAGGGGCCGATCTTCCGCTCGGTCATGGGCCAGGTCCTGCGCACCTACAACGTCTCGCCCTCCACCGGCACTCCGGCGCGATTCCCGCAGTACGCCAAGTAAGTCGGTTTTGCCAAGTAAGCTTATTTGGCATCTGTCCGGCCACACCACGATCCACCCATGCCGTTTCCAGGAGTCCCACGGTTCCTGCGCGGCCAGTTTTACGAGTACCAACGGAGACCCATTGTCAGAGCAGAATGACGCCGCATCGATCCCTTCCGGGAATCCGCCGGCTACGGACAAAGCCGGCTTCCGTCCCGCCGTCGTGGAGTCCGTTTCCCTCGAAACCATCGCAGCCTCGCTAGGAATCGTGCTGCCACCGGACTCAGCCAAGACGTCGGTGACCGGGGTGTCCCTGAACTCCCGCACCGTCGAGCCGGGCGACTTGTACTTGGCATTGCCGGGCGCCACACGCCATGGGGCCGACTTTGTCCCCCAAGCTGTGTCCGCAGGCGCCGTGGCCGTCTTGACTGATGAAGACGGCGCACGCAAATTGGCACTCGACGATCTTGCTATCCTTGTGTTGATCGTCAGCAGTCCTCGTGCCGCCGTCGGGCCCCTTGCTGCCCTCATCTATCGAAGCCAGCCCCACGATGAGGCTTTTCCCACGCTGTTCGGCGTCACGGGTACCAACGGCAAGACCACCACGACGTACTTCATCAACGCGCTTCTTCGCGCCCTGGGCAGGAATCCAGGCTTGATCGGGACGATAGAAATTCTTGCGGGAGCAGAGGCCATCCCCAGTCTGCTGACGACGCCCGAGTCAACGGATGTTCATGCCCTTCTCGCGCTCATGCGCGAGCGGGGGCTGGACTCGGCTTCCATGGAGGTCTCCTCGCACGCCCTGTCCTTCCACAGGGTCGACTCGGTCACGTTCGACGTTGCCGGCTTCACGAACCTCACCCAGGATCACTTGGACCTCCACGGAAGCATGGACGAGTATTTCCGGACCAAGGCGGAACTCTTTTCCGCGTCCCGCGCTCGGCGCGCCGTGGTCACCGTGGACGACGAGTGGGGTCGTTTGCTGGCGGAAGGAGCGGGAATTCCCGTGACCACCCTTTCCGCCGTGCCGGGCACGGATGCTGACTGGACGGTGGAATCGGCAAAGCAACGCGGGCTAGGAAACGACTTCGAATTGCGCCACCGAGACGGAACGCTCCTGCGCGTCCACACAGGATTGCCGGGGGACTTCAACGTCGCGAACGCGGCACTCGCCACCCTCATGGTGCTCGATTCGGGTGTCGATCCGCAGACATTGCAGGCGGCCCTCGACAAATACGATCCTTTCACCCTTTCCGTGCCGGGCCGGATGCAACTGATCTCGGACGCTCCGGCTTCTGTCGTTGATTTCGCGCACAACCCGGACGCCCTGGCCAGGGCCCTGAAGGCCGTGCGTTCCCAAGAACCCGGATCCCGGGTCATCGTCGTTTTCGGGGCCACAGGCCAGCGCGACCAAGGCAAGCGGCCGACCATGGGCGCCATAGCCGCCCGGCTCGCCGACGTCGTGATCATCAGCGACGACGACCCGCACGACGAAGATGCCGCAACCATTCGCTCGGAGGTACTGGCCGGGGCCAAAGCCGCCCGCGAGTCGGAGCAACTTAGCTGCGAGATCGTCGAAGCGTACCCCCGGGAGCTTGCCATCCGGCGCGCCGTGGAATTGGCCACTGAACGGGACACCATCCTGATCGCCGGGCGGGGCCATGAGGTTTGGCAGGAAGTGAAAGGTGTCAACCTTGCGCTCGATGACCGGGTCGAGTTGCGGGCAGCCTTGACAGCCAGGAGATTCAGAATTTCCACGGACAAACGGATAGAGTCCTAGACCGAGATGATTGCACTTACTGCGGCGGAAATCGCCGATATCACCAACGGCCGATTGATGGCGGACCCGGGCATTGTTCCCGAGTCCATCGTCACCGATTCCCGTGAGGCGGCCGCGGGATCGATGTACGTTGCCAAGCCCGGAGAAAACGCCGATGGCCATGTTTATGTTGGCGCCGCATTTGAGCGCGGTGCCGTCCTGGCGCTAACCGAGCGCGCCATTTCCGACGATGCCGGCCGGCCCTACCCCGCCGTCGTCGTCGATGACGCCGTGCTCGCGATGGGTGCTCTGGCCGCTGAGTCCGTGCGCCGCATCCGTGCTGCCCGCGCCGTCAAGGGTGAGGGCTTTACTGTCATTGGCATCACAGGTTCGGCGGGGAAGACCACCACGAAGGACCTGCTCGCCGGGATTCTCTCCCGTGCCGGGGCCACAGTGGCTCCCCAGGGTTCGTACAACGGTGAAGTCGGCGTACCGCTCACGGTGTTCGGAGCCGACGCCGGTACGCGCTACCTCGTGATCGAAATGGGAGCCACCGGTGTGGGACACGTCAAGTACCTCGCCGAAATGGTCCAACCCGACATCGGCGTGGTACTTGTCGTCGGCACAGCGCACGCTGGCGAATTCGGTGGCGTCGAGAACATCGCCAAAGCGAAGGGTGAACTTGTCGAGGCACTGGGGGAAGCCGGGACGGCCGTCATCAACCTCGACGACACGCGTGTCGCGGCGATGGTTTCCCGCACGCGGGCCACAGTGCTTGGAACAACCTCCACCGGTGCCTCCGGCGCGGGGGTAGAGGCGAGGAACGCCGATATCGATCAAGACGGCCATCCGGTCTTCGAACTCAGCCTGCCCGACGGCGCGGCCCCCCATGCCGTCCACAGCAAGTTGATCGGTGCTCACCACATCACCAACCTGCTTGCCGCTGCAGCGGCCGCGTTCGCGGCGGGAATCTCCGGGACCGACATTGCCGCCTCGCTGAGCGAGCAGTCGCCGGCCAGCCGGTGGAGAATGGAACGCACCGAGCGGGCAGACGGGGTGACCGTCATCAACGATGCGTACAACGCGAATCCCGAATCCATGCGTGCAGCCTTGCGCACCCTTGCCGATCTCGGCCAGGGACGCCGCACCTGGGCCGTGCTCGGCGCGATGCGCGAACTCGGCGACGATTCCATTCGTGAACACACGGCCGTGGGGACCCAAGTGGTTCGCTTGAACATTTCCCGGCTCGTGGTGGTTGGCCGAGAGGCCCGGGCGCTGTACGTTTCCGCGATCCAGGAAGGCTCCTGGGGCAACGAATGCAGTTTCACAGAAACGGCGGACGAGGCCTACGAACTCCTGCAGGCTGAGCTTGAACCGGGCGATCTTGTGCTGTTCAAGTCCTCGAACGGAGTCGGCCTGCGGTATTTGGGGGATCGGATAGCATTACCCCCACAAGCCGGAACGAGTGCGAACACCGCGACTGCGACTGCCGCCAATGAAGGGAACGAGCTGCTGTGATTGCACTGTTGATCGGCGCAGGCGTCGCCCTCCTGGTGGCCTTGATCGGAACACCACTATTCATCCGGTTCCTCGTCACCAAGGGCTACGGCCAGTTCATCCGGGACGACGGCCCCACGTCCCACCACACCAAGCGCGGCACGCCCACCATGGGCGGCACGGTCGTGGTGGCCGCAGTCCTCATCAGCTACGGAGTGACCCACCTGATCATGTGGATGATGAATCCGCATTCACCCGGGCCGTCCGCTTCGGGCTTGTTGTTGTTGTTCCTCATGGTCGGCATGGGATTCGTTGGTTTCCTCGATGACTTCATCAAGATTTCGAAGCAACGCAGCCTGGGGCTCAATGCCAAGGCCAAGCTGATCCTGCAGGCGTTCGTCGGCATTGTCTTCGCCGTGCTGGTCCTGAACTTCCCGGACGCCAAGGGGATCACACCGGCCTCCACGCATATTTCCCTGGTGCGCGACATCCCATGGCTGAACCTGGCCTTCGGAGGTACCGTCCTGGGAGCCATCCTGTTCGTCATCTGGTCGAACCTGATCGTCACCGCAGCGACCAACGGCGTCAACCTGACAGACGGATTGGACGGCCTCGCCGCGGGCGCCTCGATCATGGTCTTCGGGGCCTACACACTCATGGGAATCTGGCAAAACAACCAGGCTTGTGGTTCACCGCGCGAAGCGGGCAGCGGTTGCTATTCGGTCCGTGATCCGCTTGACCTGGCACTCTTGGCGGCTATCTGCAGTGCTGCGCTGGTGGGCTTCCTTTGGTGGAACACGTCCCCGGCAAAGATCTTCATGGGTGACACCGGTTCCCTGGCCATCGGCGGCGCGGTGGCCGGCTTTGCGATCCTCTCCCGCACCGAGCTTCTCTTGGGGATCATCGGCGGCCTCTTCGTCCTGATCACCTTGTCCGTCATCATCCAGGTGGGCTATTTCAAAGTCACCAAGGGCAAGCGGGTCTTTAAAATGGCCCCCCTGCAACATCATTTCGAACTCAAGGGTTGGGCCGAGATCACTGTGGTTGTCCGATTCTGGATTCTTTGTGGCCTGTTCGTGGCCGCCGGCCTTGGGATTTTCTATGCTGAATGGGTGGTGCTGCTGTGAGCGCAATTCCTGAAACCAAACCTTCGGCCAATGACCGGCTTGAGAACCTCGTCAGCTGGGATTCCGAATGGAAAGGCCTGCGCGTCGTTGTGACGGGCATCGGCGTCTCCGGTTTCGCTGCCGCCGACACCCTTATCGAACTCGGTGCGCGGGTGGTGGTGGTCGACGCCGCCACGAGCGCTAAGGCCGCGGCCCAGGCGGACACCTTGAAGATCGTGGGCGCTGCCGACGTCCTCCTCGGCCAGGACGCCGTCAAGAAGTTGCCTTTGGTGGACGGTGAAAAGGCCGAACTTGTGGTGACGTCACCGGGCTGGCGCCCGGACCAGTCCCTCCTGGCAGCTGCCAAGCGTGCCCACGTGCCAGTGTGGGGCGACGTCGAACTCGCATGGCGGGTGCGCGAACGCAAAGGCCACAAGACCGCGGACTGGCTCACGATCACCGGTACCAACGGCAAAACCACCACGGTGGGCATGACCGAGGCCATGCTGCAGGCAGCGGGCCTCAAAGCGATCGCTGTGGGGAATGTGGGCACTCCCATCCTTGATGCCCTCCGCGACCCGGTGGAATACGATGCTTTCGCGGTTGAACTCTCCAGCTTCCAGCTGCACTGGAGTGAGTCGATCTCTCCGGTCGCCAGTGTCTGCCTCAATGTTGCGGAGGACCACGTTGACTGGCACGGATCCTACGAGTCCTACCTCGCGGACAAGGCGAAGATCTTCAAGAACACCCAGAAGGCGTGTATCTACAACGCCGAGCAGGTCGAGACCGAACGCATGGTGGAAGAGGCCGACGTCGTGGAGGGCTGCCGGGCAATCGGCTTCACCACTTTGACTCCGGCCGTGAGCATGCTCGGCGTCGTCGAGGGGTTGCTCGTGGACCGTGCGTTCATCGAAGAACGCAAGAGCTCCGCCGTGGAACTTGCCTCGCTGGCGGATCTCGGCCTGGCTGCTCCACGCCACATGGTTGCCAACGCTCTGGCTGCTGCGGCACTGGTGCGCGCTTATGGCGTGGATCCGGCGGCAGTGCGCGAGGGTCTCAGGAACTATCTCCCGGGAGACCACCGGATCCAGCCGGTGGCCAGACAGAACGGTGTGCTTTGGGTCAACGATTCCAAGGCGACCAATCCACACGCCGCCTCGGCGGCCCTGTCGGCATTCAGGAACGTCGTTTGGATTGCGGGCGGCTTGTCCAAGGGCGTCAACTATGACGAACTGGTCAAGGCCAACGCACGCAGGCTCAAGGCCGTGGTGCTGATCGGATCCGATACCGCGGATCTTGAAGCCTCCCTCCAACGACACGCGCCGGATGTGCCCGTAATCGGGCAGCCGAAGAGCGACACTGAAATGGTGCAGTCCGCCGATTCAGCTGGTGCCGCCGCGGAACCGTCTCCGATCTTCGGCGACACCGTCATGGCCCACGCTGTCGAGTCGGCAGCCAGTATCGCTGTGTCCGGCGATACTGTGCTGATGGCCCCGGCGGCTGCCTCCATGGACCAGTTCTCTTCCTACGCTCACCGTGGCGATGCTTTCATCCGGGCAGTGCGCGATCTTGTGGAAGGCCAGGCACAGACCACCGAGGAGTAGCAATGGTCAGCACGCCCACGCGCAGGGGGCCCGGGCGGACTCGGGCCCCTAAGGCAGCCCCCGCTGGACGCGCGGCAGGCGCTGCTCGAGCCTCGCTACCGTCGCGCATTCGGTCCGGGGTCGGCGGATTTTGGTCGAACCTTGAAGGAAACGGCAAGCCGACCAGCAGCTCTACCTATTACCTGATCCTTGGCGCGACACTCGCATTGACAGCCATCGGGATCATCATGGTCCTGTCCGCCTCCAGCGTCGAATCGATTGCGGCCGGGGAATCCCCATACTCCATAGCCACAAAGCAAGGCATGTTTGCCGGTATCGGAATCGTTGCAATGCTGGTGCTTTCACGAGTCAACGTCCTGTGGCTGAAGAGGTTCGCGTGGCCGGCCATTGTGCTTGCCGTTGCCTTGTTGATGCTCGTCCTGGTGATCGGCAAGCGGGTCCTGGGCAACCAGAACTGGATCGAGATAGGCGGGTTCACCTTCCAGCCGTCGGAGTATGCCAAATTCGCGCTAGTGCTCTGGATGGCCACGGTCCTTTCGGTGAAGGCAAAGCTCCTCGACAAGTGGACGCACGCACTGGTCCCGATCGTCCCGGTCTCGTTTTGCATCATTGGCCTGATCGTTGCAGGCCACGACCTCGGCACCTCGCTGGTGGTCATGCTCATTATGGCTGCCGGCCTGTTTTTCGGCGGCGTCAATCTGAAGCTCTTCGCTGCGGCGGGTGGCGTTGCCGCCGCTGCAGCCCTGATACTCGCGGCCACCAGCGGAAACCGGATGTGCCGTATTACCTCGTGGATGGGGCAGAGCTGCGCGGGGGCAAGCGACATTGGCTTCCAGAGTGAACAGGGCATGAACGCGCTGGCTTCCGGTGGTTGGCTTGGCGTGGGGCTCGGCCAGAGCCGGCAAAAGTACCAGTGGATCCCTGAAGCCCACAATGACTTCATCTTCGCCGTCATCGGGGAGGAACTCGGCCTGGTGGGAACCATCGTGGTCTTGGTGCTCTTCGCGTTGCTGGCCGTTGCCATTTATCGCGTCGTCAGCCACCAGGAAGACTTGTTCGCCCGTGTGTTGGGCGGATCGATCATGGCTTGGATGCTGGGGCAAGCCGTCATCAACATGGCCATGGTGGCAGGTTTGCTTCCCGTGATCGGTGTTCCGCTGCCTTTCATCTCCTATGGCGGTTCAGCGTTGGTGATGTCACTATGCGGCGTGGGCGTAGTGTTGTCTTTGGCCCGGGCACAAACGGCTTCTGCCAGCCCCTCCAAGCCGCGTTGGCGTCTTGTGAAACCTGCACGAAAGCGTACATAGCACTCCATGAATTCCCAACCCCAGAATTCCCAGCCCAAGCCTCTCTCCGTGGTGTTGGCCGGCGGCGGGACGGCAGGACACATCAGTCCCTTGCTCGCCATCGCCGATGCCCTCAAGTCGCTGCGGCCGGATGCGGCCATCCTTGCCGTCGGGACGCCGAATGGAATGGAAACCCGCCTCGTTCCGGCCGCGGGATACGAGCTGGCCACGATTGATAGGGTTCCGTTTCCCCGGAAACCTTCCGCAGATCTGTTCAAATTGCCCGGGAGGCTCACGGCAGCCGTCAAACAGGCCGGCCGTATTCTCGACGATGCCCAAGCCGACGTCTTGCTGGGCGTGGGTGGCTACGTCTGCACGCCGATGTACCTTGCGGCATGGCGCCGGAAGATCCCCATCGTCATTCATGAGGCCAACACCCGCCCCGGGCTTGCGAACAGGGTCGGGGCGATGTTCACCAAGCATGTTGCCGTGGCCTTCCCGGAGACCAGGTTGAGGCACGCCCGCCACGTCGGCATGCCCATGCGCAAGGCCATCGCCGGTTTGGATCGTGCGGCCGGCCGTGCGGCCGCCAGGCGATCCCTGGGCCTGGATGCCGGACAACCTGCACTCATCGTCACCGGCGGTTCTTCCGGAGCCCAGAGCATCAACCTCACCATCGCCGGCGCCGTTGCCGCTTTGGCCGAAGCCGGGATCCAAACACTCCACATCACCGGCCGCGGCAAGGCAGTGACGAACGACGGCGGCGCCCTCCTGGCAGCCGAAGGCTACCATCAGGTGGAATACGTGGACGGCATGGAGAACGTCTACGCGGCAGCGGATGTCCTCCTTGCCCGCTCCGGAGCCGCAACAGTCAGCGAGGTGGCCGCCGTCGGGCTTCCTGCGGTATTCGTTCCCTTGCCGGTCGGGAACGGCGAGCAGGCCATGAACGCTTCCGCCTTGGTCAAGGCAGGCGCGGCGCTTCTGGTCGATGATCGGGCGCTGACCGCGGAGTGGCTCAAAGCCGAGTTGATTCCGCTGCTCACGGATCAAACGCGCCTTGAGGATATGGCCAGCAAGGCAAAAGGACTTGGCATCAGAAATGCTGATCAGCGGGTGGCTGATCTCGTCTTGGAAGCGGTATCCGAATGACCCAGCCCCTCACAGACCTCTCGTCCCTCGGCCGGGTTCACTTCATCGGTATCGGCGGGGTGGGCATGTCCGCCGTCGCGCGGATCATGGTGGCCCGCGGAGTTCCGGTAAGCGGCTCGGATGCCAAAGACCTGCCCGTCATGCAGGACCTGCGGTCCGCCGGGGCCCGGATCTGCGTCGGCTACGCCGCAGAAAATCTTGGTGACGCGCAGACCGTCGTCGCAGGTTCAGCCATCAGGACTGACAACCCGGAATTGGAAGCGGCCCGCGCGGCAGGACTTCCCGTGCTCCACCGTTCCGAGGCCCTCGCGGCAACCATGGGCGCGGACCGCGTGGTGACCGTGGCCGGCACGCATGGCAAGTCCACCACCACGTCAATGGTGGCTGTTTTGCTCAAGGAAGCGGGCCTGGATCCGTCGTTTGCCATCGGGGCCAACGTGCCCGCCCTGGGTGTCAACGCAGCGCACGGCAGCTCGGACATCTTCGTCGCCGAGGCCGACGAATCGGATGGTTCCTTCCTCAACTACAGGCCCCTCATCGCCGTTGTCACCAACGTCGAAGCCGATCATCTGGACTACTACGGCACTCCAGAGGCCGTCTTTGCCTCCTTCGACAGTTTCGCCGCATTGTTGCCGGCTGCAGGCGCTCTGTTCGCCTGCGCCGACGACGACGGTGCCCGGGCCCTCGCGGGACGGACCCGTGCGGCGGGCAACACCCGGGTGCTGGGCTACGGGACGGCAGAGGACGCCGATATCCGCCTACATGATGGAGGGCCGGGTGATGTCTGGGTGTCCATCGACGAACAGCGGTACCGGCTTGACCTCCAGGTTCCCGGGCGGCACAACGCGCTGAACGCGGCTGCAGCGTTCGCCGTCGCCGTCGAACTGGGAGTGGCACCAGAGGCCGCCGCGGCAGCCCTGGGCCGCTTCACGGGAGCATCGCGGCGATTTGAATTCAAGGGTCAGGGGAGAGGGGTGCGGGTCTATGACGACTACGCCCACCATCCCACCGAGGTTCGGGCTGCCTTGTCCGCGGCCCGCTCCGTGGCAGGTGGGAACAAAGTGCATGTGCTCTTCCAGCCGCACCTGTTTTCGCGCACCCGGGAATTCGCCGAAGATTTTGCCGAGGCGCTCGGCGAAGCGGACACGGCGCTCGTGCTGGACATCTACCCTGCCCGCGAAGATCCCATTCCCGGGGTCACGAGCACGATGATCACGGAGCGCCTCAAGAACGGCAGGCTGGTGGGGGCCGGACAGGAAGCGCTGGACGCAGTCCTTGCGGCGGCCAGCGGGGGCGATATCGTCTTGACCGTCGGAGCTGGCGACGTGACGGCTTACGGGCCCCGGATCGTGGAGTTGTTGGGTGGCTGATACCCGGAAGCCCACTTTCAAGCGGAAGCCCGGAGTCCGAGGCGGAGTCGTCAGTGCTGAACGCAGCCTCGACGATTCCGTCGGCGGTCCCCAAGAAGCCGCTCGCGGCAAGGACAGCAATGTACTGGCCTTCCCGGAGCCGAAAGGACGCAAGCGGCGGCGGACGGTGCTCACGGCGTTGGCGGTCATCGTCGTTTTGGTCGCCGGAATACTCGTTGCGGCGATCTATTCGCCGGTTTTCGCCGTGCGCACGGTGTCGGTCGACGGCACCAAGCTGCTCCAGCCGGGGGCTGTCCAGAAGGCATTGGAACCGGTAAAGGGAAAACCGCTTCCGCAGGTCAGCGACGCCGAAATCGCCGCGCTGCTCAAACCGTTGGTCCAGGTGCGTTCCGTGAGCACCGAGGCGCGCCCGCCGTCCGAACTTTTGGTCCACGTTGTGGAGCGGGTACCCGTGGCGTTGGTCAAGAGCGGGGACAACTATCTTTTGGTTGATGTCGATGGAGTGCAGCTTGGGTCAACCGCGGATCCAGCCTCGGTTCCATTGCCCCTGGTCGACGGACAAGGAGCCAACCAGGACCTGTTCAAGGCGATTACGAGTGTCCTTGCGACACTGCCGCCCGATGTCCTGGCGAAGATGGCCAGCGCTTCGGCCACGTCGCCCGATGCCGTAGAGCTCAAGCTCACTGACGGCAAGATCGTGGTGTGGGGGAATGCGGACGAAAAGGAACTGAAGGCGAGGGTTCTCGAGGCGTTGCTGAAGGCTCCGGCGAATCCCAAGGTTCCAGTGAACGTCTACGACGTCAGCGCCCCGCGGCACCCGTTCACCAAGTAGCCAATTCCGGGAAGTAACTTCGCTGATGTATGGCGCTATTTTTCGGACTTTCGCACGACACGCGGAGGCGGTCATTGAATGTCGGATTCATAGCCCATACCGTCACTTAGGAGTTACTTGACATAACTATAACCTTCAACTAGAGGGTTAAGGTCCAAGAATTCAAGTTGGACTCGATCTGTTTCGCTATAGGACACAAGCAAGGGGCACGAAACGTGGCAGCACCGCAGAATTACTTGGCCGTCATCAAGGTCGTCGGCATCGGCGGCGGTGGCGTGAATGCAGTTAACCGAATGATCGAAGTCGGCCTTCGCGGCGTCGAGTTCATCGCTATCAACACCGATGCCCAGGCTCTCCTCATGAGCGACGCGGACGTCAAGCTCGACGTCGGACGCGAGCTCACGCGCGGTCTGGGAGCAGGCGCCAACCCCGACGTCGGACGCCAGGCCGCCGAGGACCACGCCGATGAGATCGAAGAAGTAATTCGTGGAGCCGACATGGTCTTCGTCACTGCAGGCGAAGGCGGCGGAACCGGAACCGGCGGCGCCCCCGTCGTGGCGCGGATCGCACGCTCGCTCGGCGCTCTGACCATCGGTGTCGTGACGCGGCCCTTCACTTTCGAAGGCCGCCGGCGGGCCGGTTCCGCCGAGGCAGGTATCGATGCCTTGCGCGACGAAGTCGATACCCTCATCGTCATCCCCAACGACCGCCTCCTCTCCATCAGCGACCGTAACGTCTCCGTCCTGGACGCTTTCCGTTCCGCTGACCAAGTACTGCTGTCCGGTGTTCAGGGCATCACGGACCTCATCACGACACCCGGCCTGATCAACCTCGACTTCGCCGATGTCAAGTCCGTCATGCAGGGTGCCGGCTCGGCCCTTATGGGTATCGGCTCGGCACGCGGTGAGGACCGTGCGGTGAAGGCGGCAGAGCTTGCCATTGCCTCGCCATTGCTGGAAGCGTCGATCGACGGTGCCCACGGCGTTCTGCTCTCCATCCAGGGCGGATCGGATCTCGGTCTGTTCGAAATCAACGAAGCCGCGCGGCTCGTGCAGGAAGTGGCCCACCCCGAGGCCAACATCATCTTCGGTGCCGTCATTGACGACGCCCTGGGTGACGAAGCACGCGTCACGGTCATCGCCGCTGGTTTTGACGACGTCAAGGCCACCTCACCGTCGATGAACCAGCACACCTCCCAACAGGCGGGCCAGCACCAGGCGTCTTCGATCCCGGACCGTCCTGCAGCGCCCGCAGCTGCCCCGGCCTATTCGACTCCGCAGCACGTTGCTGCCGGGATCGGCGCCTCGGGTTTGAGTAACTGGGGCCAGCAGCGCCCCTCGGCACTCCCTGCCGACTCGGGTTTCGACGTAGACCTTCCGGCGGTCGTCGAACCGGACCTTTCCGGAAGCCGCACCGACGACCTGGACGTTCCGGACTTCCTGAAGTAGCCGGTCCGTTCACGTCATTCCAGGAGAGTCAGTCAGCAGTGTTTTGGTGGCGAAAAGAAGTACGGCCAGGAATTTCGGTCGCCTTCACCGATGTCGATGCAGGCAACCTCGCACTGCACGTGGCGGACAATCCTGACGACGTCACGGCGCGCCGGGCCCGGCTGGAATCAGCAGCAGGGCTCGGCGAACGGCATTTCCAATATATGAACCAGGTCCACGGAAACGCCGTCGAATTCATCACCGCGCACGGCGACGGTCCAACGGCTGACGCTATGGTGTCCATGGGACAGCCGCTCGCCGTCATGGTGGCAGATTGCGTCCCCGTCGTGCTGTTGGGCGAAGTGCAGGACGAAATCGACTCAGTCCTTGCGGTGGTCCACGCCGGCCGGCCCGGTGTTGCTGTAGATATCGTTTCGGCCACTGTGGCGAATATGCGCTGCCGAGGTGCCGCGACCATCAGCGCCTGGGTAGGCCCATCCATTTGCGGCGCATGCTACGAAGTTCCCGAACAGTTGCGGGCGGACGTTGCTGCCGCTGTCCCGGAAACCTGGTCCACAACCTCGTGGGGTACGCCTGCTCTGGACCTGCCCGCCGGCGTGCGGGCTCAGCTGAAAGCGCTTGGAGTCACGGTCGAGTACTCGGGGGAGTGCACCCGGGAGACTGCCCGGCTTTACTCCTACCGGCGCAATCAGCAAACAGGCCGCTTTGCAGGTTTGGTGTGGACCCATGAGTGAAGTCCCTCCGGCTGCGGGTACTGGCGGCACTGATCCGCGGACAGTCGAGCTGCGGGAACGGCTCGCCGCCGTCCGGCAGAGAATCGCTGCGGCAACCCTGGCGGCTGGACGCAGCGAAGAGCCCCAACTGATTGTCGTCACCAAATTCCATCCCGCAGCGGATGTCACCCGGCTCGCGGCGCTGGGCGTGACGGACGTCGGCGAAAACCGCGACCAAGAAGCGGCCGGGAAGTCCGCGGAGCTCGCCGGGCTCCCGGTGCGCTGGCACTTCATCGGTCAATTGCAGAGCAACAAGGCAAAGTCGGTTGCGAGGTACGCATTCTCCGTCCAATCAATTGATCGCGCGCAGCTCTCCGAGGCACTGGCCAAGGCGGTTGCTCGGCAACAGTCCGAGTCCGGCAGGCCGGATCTTGACTGCTACATCCAGGTCAGCCTCGAGGACGACGCCGGTGCCCACCGCGGCGGTGCTGCTCCGTCCGACATCGAACGCCTCGCCGAATCCATCGCTACCGCAGCCGGGCTGCATCTAGCCGGCGTGATGGCGGTCGCGCCGCTCGGAGCGCCCCCGGAGCAAGCGTTCGAGAAACTCGCAGGTATTTCAATGGATCTGCGGCGGTTGCACCCGGGTGCCGTGGGGATATCCGCCGGGATGAGCCAGGACCTTGAAGCTGCTGTCCACTTCGGTGCGACACACCTGAGAATTGGCTCGGATATTCTCGGTTCGCGTCCGCAGGTGGGGTAGCGTCGAAGTATTGGAAGCGACGGGCCGGGATTTCAGCGATGTCAAGTCATGGGCGGCCCGCCTACTGCAGACACGATAGGAGTCCAGCATGGCTGGCGCACTGCGCAAGACAATGGTTTATCTTGGGCTCGCCGATGGCGATGATCACTACGAGTCTGAGCAGCACATGCAGCAAGCGGACGAGGACCGTTCCGTTGACCATGATCGCGAAGAGCGCCGCGCCCCTGCGCCTGTACGTGAAGTAGTTCGTGAAGTCCCCCCTGTCGCCGAAGAGGAATACCGCGCACCCGTGACACCTATCAAGCGTGCGGCTTCGAGCCGCGAAGACGCCTCCGGACTGAGGCAGATCACCACCGTCCATCCCCGGTCCTACAACGACGCCAAGATTATCGGCGAAAGTTTCAGGGACGGTATCCCCGTGATCATGAACGTCACGGACATGGGCGAGGCAGATGCCAAGCGACTCGTTGATTTCTCGGCCGGCCTGGTCTTCGGACTCCATGGCAGCATCGAGCGCGTCACCAGTAAGGTATTCCTGTTGTCGCCGTCGTATGTCGAAGTCCTTGGCGACGATAAGAAGGCCAGCGAGGCGCAGGCAACGTTCTTCAACCAAAGCTAGCACCATTGACACAGATGCCAGGCAGAGCGATCTGCCTGGCATCTGTGTTGCAATAGAGGGACTGACCGAAAAGTGGCGAACTAGGAGATCTGAGCTAACCCGTGGGCATAGTTTTCGGCCTTATCTACATTGCATTGCTGCTGTTCCTGGTCACCCTCATCGTTAGGCTCGTCTTTGATCTGGTGCAGATGTTTGCTCGCCAGTGGAGGCCCCGAGGCGCTGCGCTCGTCACCGCGCACGTGGTTTATTCCGTGACTGATCCGCCCCTGAAACGGATTCGCCGGCTCATTCCACCCCTGCAGCTTGGAGGAGTGTCGCTTGATCTGGCATTTCTGATCGTGTTTATCATCGTCAGCATCGCGATGGGATTCGTCTGGACGCTGGCGTAGCTTTTCCGTAGTGCATGTTCCGACGATCTGTTTTCTTCGGCCCGTGGGCTGCAATCCTTCGAGCCAACACATGGTGTTGAATTGGGGGAATCAGATGATATTTAGGTACCGTAGTTTTGAACGGCCGGAAGGCCTACTGACTAACTAGACCAACGAGGTGACCAGATGGCTTTGACGCCAGAAGACGTTGTCAACAAGCGCTTTCAGCCGACCAAGTTCCGCGAAGGCTACGACCAGGACGAGGTCGACGACTTTCTCGACGAAATCGTCGTCGAGCTGAGGCGTTTGAACCAAGAGAACGACGAGCTGCGCAAGAAGCTCGCCGAAGGCGGAAACCCGGTTCCTGCCAGTGCAGTATCGGCACCCGTGATCGAAAAGGTGCCCGCGCCGGTGAAGGCCGACAAGGACGCCCAGGCCAAGGCGGAAGCCGAAGCCAAGGCAGTCGAAGCTGACAAGAAGAAGGAACCGGCGCCCGTCGCTCCGGCCCCCGCTCCAGTCGCTTCTGTCGGCTCTCCTTCTGCTGAGTCCGCAGCGGGCCTGCTCGCCATGGCGCAGCAGATGCACGACAAGCACGTCGCTGATGGTGAGCAGCAGAAGGAAAAGATCATTGCCGAGGCACAGATCGAAGCTTCCACCCTCGTCAACGACGCGCAGGACAAGTCCCGCAAGATCCTCGGTGCTCTCGAGCAGCAGCGCTCGGTTCTGGAACGCAAGGTGGAGCAGCTCCGCGGCTTCGAGCGTGACTACCGTTCCCGCCTGAAGGCATACATCGAAGGCCAGCTGCGTGACTTGGATGCCCGCGGCTCGGTTGCGGCTCCTGAGGTCGGCGAAGCCGCTGCAGAGGTCTAGCAAGTATTCTGAAAGCCGGTGGCTGGGGATTCCTCGGCCACCGGCTTTCGCCTGTTAAGGCGTGAAAAGCCACGGTTACCGAATGAAAGTACTATGAGCGACGAACAAATTGACGGCACCACGGAGCCGGTCCGCATCAAAACCCACATCTGGCGTCCCGCACTGCTTTGGGTCTTTGCAGGCTTCGCCGTGTTCGCGTATGCCTTCGACCAACTGACAAAACTCTGGGTCACCAGCACCATGGTCGAAGGTGAACGGATCCCCGTCCTTCCGCCGCTCCTGCACTGGTACTACATCCGTAACTCCGGTGCTGCGTTCTCGATCGGTGAAAACGTCACGTGGGTCTTTACGATCATTATGGCGGCCGTTTCGGTGGTGATTTTGTTCCAATTGCGTCGATTGGGGTCGGCCTGGTGGGCACTTGCCCTCGGCCTCCTGCTAGGTGGCGCGCTCGGAAACCTCACGGACCGGCTTTTCCGTGAGCCTTCTTTCGCCATGGGCCACGTGGTGGACTTCATTCAATTTCCCAATTTCGCGATCTTCAACATCGCAGACTCAGCAGTGGTTTCCGGCGTCGCGATCATCTGCCTTCTGACTCTGCGCGGGATTGGGCTCGATGGCTCCCGGCAGCACGCCGCCCGGCCTCGAACCGGCATGCCCAGGACCGACGAGGATCCCGGCGATGTCTGAGCAATTCGTGGTGCCCGAAGAGCTGGACGGCGTCAGGGCGGACGCAGGCGTGGCCAAGCTCATGGATATCTCCCGTTCCGCGGCTGCCTTGCTGATCGCCGAGGGCAACGTGACCGTCTCAGCCAGTGCGGTGGGCAAATCGGCGAAGCTCGTCGCCGGGTCCGTCCTGGAAGTCACTGTTCCCGAACGCCGGGATCCCTTGGAAATCGTGGAGGAAGTCGTGGAAGGCCTGAATATCTTGTTGGACGATGACGAGTTTGTTGTCATCGACAAGCCAGTTGGTGTGGCGGCGCACCCGTCACCGGGTTGGGTCGGCCCCACTGTGGTCGGGGGCCTCGCCGGTGCCGGATACCGGATCTCCACGTCCGGAGCGCCCGAGCGGGCCGGCATCGTCCACCGCCTCGACGTCGGAACTTCCGGCGTCATGGTAGTGGCGAAGACGGAGCACGCTTACACGGTGCTCAAGCGGGCTTTTAAGGAACGCACCGTGGACAAGGTGTACCACGCAGTGGTCCAAGGGCTGCCGGATCCGCTGGAGGGCACCATCGACGCGCCCATCGGGCGCCATCCCGGGCATGACTGGCGTTTCGCGGTGATCGAGGATGGCCGTCCGTCCGTAACGCACTACGAAGTCCTCGAAGCCTATGGCAAGGCGAGCCTCGTGGAAATTCACCTTGAGACTGGCCGGACACACCAGATCCGCGTGCATTTCTCGGCCCTCCGGCATCCCTGCGCGGGTGATCTGACCTATGGCGCGGATCCACGGTTGGCCGCGAACCTGGGGCTGACCCGGCAGTGGCTGCATGCGCGCCAGCTTGGCTTCACCCACCCCCGCTCGGGTGAATGGGTGGAAGTCACCAGCCAGTACCCGGCGGACCTGCAGTATGCGCTGGAGCTTCTTGAAAGCGGCAACGCGTAGCCGGATTCGTGCTTCAGGCGTGCCACTCCAACCTCGCGACCCCTGCCGGTAGACTGTCGTGGTGACTTCCAGCAATGACTCGTTCGTCCATCTGCACACCCACACCGAATACTCCATGCTGGATGGTGCGGCCCGTCTCACCGAGTTGTTCGATGAGACGGAGCGGCTCGGGATGCCTGCGCTTGCCACCACGGACCATGGTTACCTGTTTGGCGCCTTCGATTTCTGGAAGAAGGCCACGGACAAAGGCATCAAGCCGATCATCGGCGTCGAGGCCTATGTCACGCCGGGCACGGCGCGAGGCGACAAGGAGCGCGTTCGCTGGGGCGAGGAAAGCCAGCGGAAGGACGACATTTCCGGTGGTGGCGCCTACACCCATATGACCCTGCTGAGCTACAACAACGTCGGCATGCGCAATCTATTCCGGGCATCGTCGATTGCCTCCCTCGACTCGGTGTTCGGTAAATGGCCCCGTTTGGACCGCGAGCTGCTGAACACGTATTCCGAAGGCTTGATCGCCACCACGGGCTGCCCTTCGGGCGAAGTCCAGACCCGGCTCCGGCTAGGGCAATACCGGGAGGCCCTGGCCGCGGCCTCCGAGTTCCGTGACATCTTCGGTGCGGAAAACTATTTCTGCGAACTGATGGACCACGGACTGGACATCGAACGGCGGGTCACTGGCGATCTGCTGCGCCTGGCCAAGGAACTGAAGCTTCCGCTCGTGGCCACCAACGACCTCCACTACACGCATGAGCATGACGCCAAGGCCCACGAGGCTTTGTTGGCGATCCAGTCGGGCTCCACCCTGCTCGAGCCCACCTATGACAATGGCGGCTCCCGATTCGCTTTCTCCGGAAGCGGCTACTACTTGAAGTCCCCGCAGGAGATGCGCGAGCTGTTCCGAGACCATCCCGAGGCCTGCGACAACACTTTGTTGATCGCGGAGCGCTGCGAAGTGTCCTTCAACACGGGCGCAAACTACATGCCCCGCTTCCCGTGCCCGCCAGGCGAGGACGAGACGTCCTGGCTGGTCAAGGAGGTAGCCACGGGACTTGATTACCGATACCCCCAAGGCGTCCCGGACAAGGTGCGCAAGCAAGCCGACTATGAGCTCGACGTCATCACGTCCATGGGATTCCCGGGCTACTTCCTCGTCGTGGCCGACTTCATCAACTGGGCCAAGAACAACGGGATCAGGGTGGGCCCGGGCCGTGGTTCCGGTGCGGGCTCCATGGTGGCGTATGCGATGCGCATCACGGACCTCGACCCGCTGGAACATGGCCTGATCTTCGAGCGGTTCCTCAACCCGGATCGCGTGTCCATGCCCGACTTCGACGTCGACTTCGATGATCGCCGCCGCTCCGAAGTCATCGACTACGTCACCCGGAAGTATGGCGACGAGCGCGTGGCGATGATTGTCACCTACGGCACCATCAAGACCAAGCAAGCGCTCAAGGACTCCTCCCGCGTGCTGGGTTACCCGTTCAGCATGGGCGAACAGCTCACCAAGGCCCTGCCGCCGGCCGTGATGGCCAAGGACATCCCGCTTGCGGACATCCAGAACCCGGAAGCCAAGCGCTACGGCGAGGCCGGAGACTTCCGCCAGCTCATCAGCACGGACCCCGAAGCGGCCAAGGTCTTCGAGACCGCCCTGGGCATCGAAGGACTGAAACGCCAATGGGGCGTACACGCCGCCGGGGTCATTATGTCCTCGGACCCCATCATCGACGTCATTCCCGTCATGCGCCGTATCCAGGACGGCCAGGTCATCACCCAGTTCGACTACCCGACGTCCGAGGGCCTCGGGCTGATCAAGATGGACTTCCTCGGTCTGAGGAACCTGACGATCATTTCCGACGCCCTGGAAAACATCAAGATGAACCGCGGAGTCGACCTCGATCTCGAGAACCTGGCGTTGGACGACGCGGCGTCGTACGAGCTGCTGGCGCGTGGCGACACTTTGGGTGTGTTCCAGCTCGACGGCGGACCCATGCGGTCGCTGCTCAAGCTCATGAAGCCTGACAACTTCGAAGACATCTCCGCCGTGTTGGCGTTGTACCGGCCGGGCCCCATGGGCGCCAATGCCCACACGGACTACGCCCTCCGGAAGAACAAGATCCAAGAGGTCATCCCCATCCATCCGGAGCTCGCCGAGCCCCTGCAGGAAATCCTTGGCGGAACGTACGGCCTGATCGTGTACCAGGAGCAGGTCATGGCCGTGGCCCAGAAGCTGGCCGGCTACTCACTGGGCCAAGCCGACATCCTGCGCCGTGCCATGGGCAAAAAGAAGAAATCCGAACTGGATAAGCAGTTTGCTGGTTTCTCCCAAGGCATGCAGGACAACGGCTACTCCATGGCTGCCGTCAAAACCCTGTGGGACATCCTGCTTCCGTTCTCCGATTATGCGTTCAATAAGGCGCACTCGGCCGCGTACGGGGTCATCTCCTACTGGACTGCTTACCTGAAGGCCCACTACGCTCCCGAATACATGGCTGCTTTGCTTACTTCCGTGGGCGATGACAAGGACAAATCGGCCATCTACCTCAATGAATGCAGGCGCATGGGCATCACTGTCCTGCCGCCCGACGTCAACGAGTCAAGCCTCAACTTCACCCCTGTGGGAACTGACATCCGCTTCGGAATGGGGGCCATCCGCAATGTTGGCGTCAACGTCGTGGAGGCCATGGTGGCGGCCCGTGCGAGCGAAGGCGCCTACACCACCTTCAAGGACTTCCTCATGAAGGTTCCGGCGGTGGTCTGCAACAAGCGCACTATCGAGTCCCTTATCAAGGCCGGTGCTTTCGACTCCCTGGGCCATCACCGCCGTGCGTTGGCCATGGTCCACGAAGAAGCGATCGACTCCGTCATCACACTCAAACGGAACGAAGCGATTGGCCAGTTCGATCTGTTTGCCGGCTTCGAGGACCAGGAACCCGAGGCCTCCCTGAGCACGGAGATCCCGGACCTGCCGGAATGGGAAAAGAAGGACAAGCTTGCCTTCGAGCGCGACATGCTTGGGCTCTATGTCTCGGACCACCCGTTGCAAGGGCTTGAAGGCGTCTTGAGCCAGCACGCCGAGCAGTCGATCACCTCGATCCTGGGCGAAGACGGACCGCACGACGGCGCCATCGTCACCATTGCCGGCATGATCACGTCCCTCAGCCGCAGGATCGCCAAGGCAAGCGGCAACGCCTACGCGCGGGCCGAGATCGAAGACCTCGGTGCATCCATCGAGGTCATGTTCTTCGGCCAGGTCTACGGCCCGATTGCCTCGGTGCTGGCGGAGGACTTGATCGTGGTAGTCAAGGGCCGTTTGCAACGGCGCGACGACGGTGCGGTCACTTTGAACTGCATGGAGCTCTCAGTTCCGGACTTGAGTGAAAGTACCAACGGTCCGCTGGTCATTACGATGCCCACCTACAAGGCAACTGAGGCTGTTGTCACCGATCTTCGCGACGTTTTGAACACCCACCGGGGAAACTCCGAGGTCAGGCTTCATCTGCAGGGTGACTCCAAAGTGGAGGTCATGGGCCTGCCGGTGCACCTGCGCGTGAATCCCACGCCGTCGCTGTTCGGTGACCTCAAGGTTCTCCTCGGTCCGACCTGCCTGGACAGCTGATCCCCGCGAGTCAGATTTCGTAGTCGAGCGGAACGGGCTGTCCGTAGGCGCCGGAGTGGTACAGCAGGGGCGTATCGTCGTCGCCCACCAGGCCGTCGATGACTTCGACAACCACGATCGCGTTGTTTTCGAAGGAAAGCCGCATCTGGATCTTGCCGATCAGCCAACCTGGCACGTTCTTCAGGAGGGGAACATCGAAGGGTCCCGGTTCCCAGTGATCGCCCTCGAACCGTTCCTGGGTGCGGGCGAAACGGTCCGCAAGTGCCTGGTTCTCGAGACCGAGCATATGCAAGCCGATATATGTCGAATTCGCAATCGCCGGCCAGGAACTGGAACTGCGGGACATATTGAACGTGAATCGGGGCGGCTCCGCGGACAACGAAGCGACTGAGGTCGCGGTGAAGCCGAACGGCTTTCCGTTGAGGTTGGCGGTGATGATGGCAACACCGGCGGCATGCCGACGGAACATTTGCTTGAACGTTGCTTCGAAAGCCGGTTTGTCCGACGACACTTTGCTCGATCTCCTGATGAAGTACTAGTAATAAAGCTGATGGGTTCAGCGTATTCCGCGGCCCGCCAGGGAGCTTACTTGTGGAGCTTTCAGGAAGGTTTGTTAATGTTTGTGTCATGACCAAGCCAACATCGAATGTTCTCGACTCCGCCCCTGTGACAGGCGCCGGTGCGGATACGGAAACGCGGGCACCAAGATGGTGGCTATGGCTCGCCGTACCCGTTGCTTCGGGCATAGGGCTCGGCCTCGTTTGGTGGGTGTTGGCCCCGGGCGGCCTTAATGTCATCTCTGGAAATCCCGCCCTCGCGGATCCCTCTGCCTCTGCAGGCCGGTTTCCGCGGGATGTGGTCTTGGCCGGGATTTTCCTGCTTGCAGGCTGCTTCACGGCCATCCTCCTCGACAGCAAGGCGCAGAAGCCAGGTCAGGGCATCCGTACCTTCCTGGCGGTTCTCGGCGGCGCCGCAGGCGCCCTGGTGGCCTGGCAGGTGGGCCTCTTGGCCGCGCAGTGGTGGGGTCCCGTTTCCAGCGACGCGGCAAACGGATTCTCTTTGCGGTCGATGGCGGCGCTCTTGCTGTGGCCCGGAGCGATCGCCCTCGTGACTTTCTTCCTGACTCTTTTCGGCTTGATGGGACGCCAGCCGGAGGCACAGCCGCTCGACCCGTAAAATGATCTGGTGACCATTTTTCCGGAGAATCCTGCCGACACCGCCGCCCTGCCCGTGGACTTTCGCCGCATTGACTTGCGCGGACGGTCCCTCACGTTGGCCGAACTGCGCGCCACGGTGCCCCGGGCGAAGCATCAAACCATGGCGGACGCCGAGCAAAAGGTCCTTGACATCATTGCTGCCGTCCGCGCCCGGGGCTTTGAAGCGCTGGGCGAGTTGGCCCTGGCGTTCGACGGCGTGGAACAATCCCACCCGCGGGTGCCGGCCGCGGCTCTCGCCGAGGCTCTTGAAAATCTGGACCCGGCGGTCCGTGCGGCTCTGGAGGAATCCATCAGCCGTGCCCGGCGTTTCGCCGACGCCCAGCGGCCCGCGAACATCGACGTGGAACTGGGGGACGGCGCCGTCGTCAGTCAGAATTGGGTGCCGGTGGGCCGGGTGGGGTTGTATGTGCCTGGCGGGCTCGCCGTGTACCCGTCTTCGGTGATCATGAACGTGGTTCCGGCGCTGGCTGCCGGAGTCGCTTCGATTGCGTTGGCCTCGCCGCCCCAAAAGGACTTCGGCGGCTTGCCCCACCCCACCATCCTCGCCGCGGCCGCTTTGCTCGGAATCGACGAGGTCTACGCCATCGGTGGCGCTCAAGCGATCGTCTCTTTTGCGTATGGGATCCCGGGTGTTAGAGACGAGCAGCCCATCGAGCCAGTGGACGTTGTGACCGGCCCCGGAAACATCTTCGTGGCCACCGCCAAGCGCCTGGTGAAAGGCGTCGTGGGGATCGACTCCGAGGCCGGGACCACGGAGATCGCCATTTTGGCTGATGCTTCGGCCCGCCCGGCGCTCGTGGCCGCGGACCTTATCAGTCAGGCCGAGCACGACCCCAAGGCGGCGTCGGTCTTGATCACCGATTCTGAGGAACTTGCGTCGGCGGTTCAGCGGGAGCTCGAGTTTCAGGCCGGAACCACGAAGCACGGGGAACGAGTCAGCACGGCGTTGTCGGGGCCGCAATCAGGCGTGGTGCTGGTTGATGACCTTGAGCAAGGCATTGCGGTCTGCGATGCCTACGCAGCAGAGCACCTGGAAGTCATGACGGCGGATGCGCCCGCAGTGGCCGCAAGGATCCGCAACGCCGGCGCGATTTTCGTGGGGGACTACAGCCCTGTCAGCTTGGGGGACTACTGCGCGGGCTCCAACCATGTGTTGCCTACGAGCGGTACCGCAGCCTTCTCCTCCGGGCTGAACGTGACAACTTTCCTGCGGGCCATCCAGGTCATCAGCTACAACAAGGTCGCGTTGGAACAGGTCAGCAAACACATTGTGAGTCTTGCCGACGCCGAGGACCTTCCGGGCCACGGCGACGCCGTCAAGATCCGGTTCGCTGGCGCCTAGACCACTACATGTATGGGTGCGCACTACTACATATAGTAGTTACATTCTTGTCATTAGGCCTGATGTAGCCGTAAACTGGTGCCGGAAGTCAAACTTCCGGCACCTTTGCGTTCCCGGCCGCTCCTGGCGCGGGGGCGGCGGGCCGGAACCGAGCAGGGGAGGTCCAGCGTGTATTGTCCGTTCTGCCGAAACCCTGACTCGCGCGTTGTTGACAGTCGCATGGCAGACGACGGGTCAGCCATTCGGCGTCGGCGGCAGTGCCCCGAATGCGGCCGCCGTTTCACCACCGTGGAGACCACCAGCCTGTCGGTCATTAAACGATCGGGCGTGGGAGAACCCTTCAGCCGGATCAAGATCATCAACGGTGTGCGCAAGGCCTGCCAGGGCAGGCCGGTGACGGAGGATGACCTCGCGATGCTGGCCCAGGAAGTCGAAGAGAACATCCGTTCCTCGGGTGCGGCGGAAATCGATGCCCATGAGGTCGGGTTGGCCATCCTCGGTCCGCTCCAGAAACTGGACGAGGTCGCCTACCTGCGCTTTGCCAGCGTCTATCAGGCCTTCGAATCCCTGGAGGACTTCGAATCAGCCATTTCGCTCCTTCGCCACGAGGCCGAGGATGCAGCAAAGGGCCCCGGCAAAAGCTCCGAGAAGAGCGCACTCTAGCTCCGGTGGTGGCTGCGGAGGGGAAGCCGCAGCCGCCACCGGCATCACTTACTTGGCAAGCTTGTGGTGAAGGGCGACGTCGAGGGCCGCTCCGACGATTCCTGCGTCGTTCTTCAGCTCCGCCGTAACGATGGGCGTACGCAACTTCAGGTGCGGGAAATACTCATCGGAACGCTTCGAAATCCCGCCGCCGATGATGAAGAGCTCAGGGGAAAACAGGAACTCCACATGGGAGAGATAGCGCTGCAGCAGGACGCTGTACTCTTCCCAGCTCAAGCCATCGCGTTCGCGCGCGACGGCGGACGCCTTGGTTTCCGCGTCGTGGCCGTCCACCTCGAGGTGGCCGAGCTCGGCATTGGGCACCAAGTGGCCATTGAAGATGAAGGCCGAGCCGATTCCGGTACCGAGGGTGATGACGAGCACGGTGCCGTTAACGCCTTCGCCAGCTCCGTAGCGGGCTTCCGCGAGGCCGGCTGCGTCGGCGTCGTTGATGACCTCGACGGGGCGATCCAGTCGCTTGGTGAGGAGGGAATCGATGTCGGTGTCGATCCAGGACTTGTCCACATTGGCGGCAGAACGGACCACACCATGCTGGATGATTCCAGGGAAGGTGACGCCCACAGGCGAACCTTTGGCAGGGGCGTCCGAACGGGAAGACAACTCGTCAACGATTTGTGCGATGACCTCGGCGACGGCCTCGGGCGTGGCCGGCTGCGGAGTGGGGATGCGAAGGCGGTCCCCGACGAGCTTGCCCTTCTTGAGATCGACGACGCCGCCCTTGATGCCGGTGCCACCGACGTCGATGCCGATCAGCGGGCCGTTCTTGTGGATCTTCTCATCCTTCTTGGTCAATGCGATTCCGTTCATGGCAGGAGGGGTGGGCGGGTCATAGCCGGAAGGGCTGCAAGTGACCTTCCGGACAGCTTAAGGAAGAGTCAGGATTTCCGCGCCGGTCTCGGTGACCAACAGGGTGTGTTCAAATTGCGCAGTCCGCTTGTGGTCCCGGGTCACTACGGTCCAATCATCGGGCCACATGTCCCACTCGATCGTGCCGAGGGTGAGCATGGGTTCAATCGTGAAGACCATGCCCGCTTCGATCACGGTGTTGTAGGCCGGCGCGGCGTCATAGTGGGGGATGATCAGGCCCGTGTGGAAGGCCTCGCCGACCCCGTGGCCGGTGAAGTCGCGGACCACACCGTAGCCGAAGCGTTTCGCGTAGGACTGAATGGCCCGGCCGATCACGTTGATTTCGCGGCCGGGAGCTACCGCTTTGATGGCACGGTTCAGCGATTCCCGGGTGCGTTCAACCAGCAGTCGGGACTCCTCGTCCACGTTCCCCACGAGGAAGGTGTAGTTGGTGTCGCCGTGGACGCCATTAATGTAGGCCGTGATGTCGATGTTCAGGATGTCACCGTCGCGCACCACCGTGCTGTCCGGAATTCCGTGGCAAATGACCTCGTTGAGCGAAGAACACAGGGACTTCGGGAAGCCGCGGTAGCCAAGGGTTGACGGGTAAGCGTGGTGGTCCAGGATGAACTCGTGCCCGATCCGGTCCAACTGGTCCGTCGTGACGCCTGGCTCGATGTGCTTTCCGACCTCGACGATCGCCTGGGCGGCAATCTTGCTGGCGATACGGATTTTCTCGATGGTCTCCGCCGATTTGACTTCGGAACCGGTGAATTTAGCCGGTCCGGGCTTTCCAACGTACTCCGGACGCGGGATGGACGCCGGTACAGGCAGCTGTGGGCTGACGGTTCCTCGGGTGAGCGTGCCGATGGGTGCAGTCAGAGCGGGAGAAGGCATAGATTGATCATATAAGGCACGCGCGAGACGCAAGTAACTAAGTAGCTAAATAACAGCCCGGTCGCAGGCCGACTGGCCCGCCGGCGTTCCGGCGGGAGGAGCAAAGGAGGAACCGTGGCGGAGTACTGGTACAACGTTCAGACACACCAGATCGAAGAAGACGCCTTGTCGGACTGGACCCAGCTGATTGGTCCTTACAAGACTCGAGAAGAAGCCGAGCACGCCCTCGAAAAGGTCAAAGCCCGCAACGACGCGTGGGATAAGGACGACGAGGACTGAAGCCCCGCCCTCCTAGAAAGAGTGCTCCGGGCCGGGGAACTGCCCGGACCTGACGTCGTCGGCGTACGCCCTCGCGGCTTCGCTGAGCGTGGTGCGCAGATCCGCATACTGTTTGACGAATTTGGCCATCTTGCCGCCGCGAAGTCCGGCCATGTCCTGCCACACCAGAACCTGTCCCGTGGTCGCGTTGCCTGCGCCGATTCCGATAGTGGGCACTTCAATAGCGGCATCGACTGCGGCTGCGGTTTCTGCGGGAACCATCTCCATGAGCACACAGAAAGCTCCGGCATTTGCGAGGGCAATTGCGTCTTCGACCAGACGGTTGGCGTCATCGCCCCGTCCCTGGACGCGGTAGCCGCCCAGGGAGTGTTCGCTCTGGGGCGTGAAGCCGATATGCGCCATGACGGGAATGCCTGCCTGGACCATGGCCCGCACAGTTCCCGCATAGAACGCGCCGCCTTCGATCTTAACGCCGTGGGCCAAACCTTCCTTCAGGAAACGCACACCCGTCGCCACAGCCTGTTCCGGCGAGACCTCATAGCTTCCGAAGGGGAGATCGGCCACTACCAGCGCGCGCTTGGCCGACCGGGACACCGCTCGGCACAACGGCAGGAGCTCATCGACGGTGACCGGGAGGCTGGTTTCGTTCCCGAAGACGTTGTTGGACGCAGAATCGCCGATCAACAGGACTTCGATGCCGGCTTCGTCGAATATTTCGGCCGTGTACTGCTCGTAGGCGGTCAGCATCGCGAAACGCTCACCCTTGTCCTTGGCCTGCTGGAGGTGGTGCGTGCGGATCCTGGTAGCGGGCTTCGGCGCTGAAGCACCGGTACCTGCAACGGCAGGTCCTGTTCCGTAGGGGGCGGGAGCTTCGGCGGGCATGCTGGAATCAGATTTGTTGCTTGAGGCCATGAGTAGAGCGTATGCGGTACCGGCTGTCGTAGCCACCGGAGGCAGCGGGGCGAGGCATTTGTAAACGCTGTGTTACGGGGACCGGGCCTGCAGCCATTCCGGGTCAATGCTTAGTAGAGTAAATGCTGAGTTGTCGTCGGCTTCGAACTCCCCGAACCCACGGCATGGACGTTGACCCTGAAATGAGGCCCCATGGACCGCCAGCAAGAGTTCGTTCTGCGAACTATCGAAGAGCGTGATGTGCGCTTCGTACGCTTGTGGTTTACCGACGTCGTCGGTTCCCTGAAGTCAGTGGCGCTCGCGCCGGCCGAAGTGGAGGGTGCCTTCGAAGAAGGCCTCGGTTTCGACGGATCGGCCATTGAAGGGCTCGCCAGGGTGTTCGAATCCGACATGTTGGCCCAGCCGGACCCCTCCACGTTCCAGATCCTCCCGTGGCGCGGCGAAACAGAGCAGACCTCCAGAATGTTCTGCGACATTCTGACGCCCGACGGCGAGCCGTCGGCTGCCGATCCGCGGAATGTGCTCAAGCGCACCCTCGCGAAGGCCGCCGATATGGGCTTTACCTGCTATACCCATCCTGAGATCGAGTTCTACCTCCTCAAGTCCCAGGAACTTGACGCCAACGGCGTGCCTGTTCCCGTTGACGAAGGCGGCTACTTCGACCACGTACCCGGTGGCGTGGCACAAGACTTTCGCCGCACGGCGGTCACCATGCTGGAATCCGTGGGTATCTCCGTGGAGTTCAGCCACCACGAGGGCGGGCCCGGCCAAAACGAGATCGATCTCCGTTACGCCGACGCGCTCCAGACTGCGGACAACATCATGACCTTCCGCACTGTGATCAAGGAAGTGGCCCTACAACAGGGCACCTACGCCACGTTCATGCCCAAGCCGTTCACCGATCACCCGGGTTCGGGCATGCACACCCACTTCTCCCTGTTCGAGGGTGACGCGAATGCCTTCTACGAGGCAGGCGCCGAATTCCAGCTGTCCAAGACCGCCCGCCAGTTCATTGCCGGTATCCTGCGGCACGCTCCGGAATTCACCGCCGTCACTAACCAGTTCGTCAATTCGTACAAACGTCTCTGGGGTGGAGGTGAAGCTCCGAGCTACCTGAGCTGGGGCCACAACAACCGTTCTGCCCTGGTTCGTGTGCCGCTTTACAAGCCGGGCAAGGGGCAGTCCGCGCGGATCGAATACCGGGGGATCGACTCCGCCACCAACCCATACCTCGCCTACGCAGTGTTGCTGGGCGCCGGGCTCAAGGGTATCGAGGAAGGCTACGAGCTCCCGGCTGCAGCTGAAGACGACGTCTGGTCGCTGACCCCGGCCGAACGCAAGGCGATGGGGCACACTCCGCTGCCAGCCAGCCTCCACGATGCCATCCGGGCCATGGAGGATTCTGAACTCGTAGCCGATATCCTTGGCGAACAGGTCTTTGACCACTTCCTGCGGAACAAGCGCTCGGAGTGGCAGGACTACCGGCTCCAGGTCACGCCTTACGAGCTCAAGCGCAATCTCGGCATTCTCTAGACCGTGAGTGTGAGTCTGGCCCGCCGGCTCATCTCGGCCGGCTTCAGCGATCTTGAGAAGGGCGAGCGGTTCCTTGCTGCGCGCGAACTCGAGGGCATAGATCAAGACACGATCTTCGCCGGACTGCATCTGAGCGCCAACCCGGACACCGCGCTTCAGTCGCTCGTCCGTCTGATTGAGAAGCATCCCTCACTCAGGCAGCTTGCGGGAGAGCACCCGGATCGCAGTGAGCCGCTTTACCGCTTGTTGGGGGCTTCCGAGGCCTTAGGGGAGTTCCTGATCAGGCATCCGGAGCATTTGGATGTCTTCGACGTCCGTGTCAGCCCTGAGCCGTTGTCCGCCGACGCCGGTGAGCTGCGGATGAAGCTCCTCCGCTCCGTGAAGGCGGACCCCAACTCTCCGCGGCCGGTCGCCGGGGTGACGGGGGTTGGCGCATATGCCGCGCTCCGGACGGCCTACCGGCGTGGACTGACCGAGCTGGCCATCAAGGACCTCTGCGCAGCCAGTCCCCAGGATTTCATGCCCGCCGTCGGCGCTGAACTGGCTGACCTCGCGGGTGCGGCGATAGAGGCCGCCCTGGCGGTGGCCCGCGCCGAAGCGGCGGCGACGTTCGATCCGGCCGAGATTGCCGGCGTCGCGCTGGCCGTGATCGGTATGGGCAAATGCGGTGCCCGCGAACTGAACTACATTTCCGACGTCGATGTCATTTATGTCATCGAGGCGCCGGAGTTGGATGACGCGAGGGCGGCGACTATCGGTACCGCGCTTGCAGCCGGCATCTCCCGCGCTATCTCTTCCACAGCTCCAGAACCCGGATTGTGGGAAGTCGACGCGAACCTGCGGCCCGAGGGGAAATCGGGTCCTTTGGTCAGGACCTTGCCCTCGCACTTGAGCTACTACGCGAAGTGGGCTGAAAGTTGGGAATTCCAGGCACTTCTCAAGGCCCGGACCATCGCCGGGGACAAGGATCTGGGCGCGAGGTACGAGCAGGCTGTTCAGCCGCTCGTCTGGGCTTCGGCCGGGCGGGAAGGCTTCGTTGAATCGGTGCAGGCGATGCGCCGCAGGGTCACGAACAACATCGCCCCGGCGGATGAACAGCGCCAGATCAAACTCGGGCCGGGCGGCCTGCGCGACGTCGAATTCACGGTGCAGCTCCTGCAACTCGTCCATGGAAAGTCCGACGAATCCCTTCGTTGCCGGGACACCACCTCGGCGATATCCGCGCTGTCCACAGGCGGCTACATTGGCCGGGTCGATGCCGCTGCCTTTGACGCCGCATACCGCTACTTGAGGGTTCTTGAGCACCGGATCCAATTGTTCCAGATGCGCCGCACCCACCTCATGCCCACCAGCCAGGAATCCTTGCGGTTCCTCGCCAAGGCCGTCCTGGGTCCCTTTTCCACGGGCAGGCCGCATCCGGATGCGCTGGTCGAAACCTGGCAGAAGACCAAACGGTCCGTGCGGGAGCTGCACGACCGGATCTTCTACAGGCCGCTGCTCAACACTGCCGCGAAGCTGAGCAGCGAGGATGCCCGGCTCACGCCGGAAGCTGCCCAGGGTCGCCTTGCGGCGCTTGGCTACCGTGATCCGCAAGGGGCGATGCGCCACATTGAAGCCTTGACGGCGGGTGTCAGCCGGCGTGCCGCTTTGCAGCGTCAGCTGCTCCCTATCCTTCTCGGCTGGCTCGCCGAAGGAGTGGATCCCGACGCCGGCTTGCTCGCCTTCCGCCGCGTCAGCGAAGCCCTCGGAACCACGCACTGGTATCTCGGGATGCTGCGGGATTCGCAGGCAGCCGCCGAGCGACTTTGCCATGTTCTCTCCAACTCACGGCTGATTGCCGACCTCCTGGAGGTGTCCCCGGAATCGGTTGCGTGGCTTGGTTCCGACAAGGATCTTATGCCGATCGGCTTCGAGGCGCAGTGGCAGGAAATCCAATCCAAGCTGTCACGCCATGCCGATCCCGCAAACGCGATGCGGCTTATCAGGCTCATCCGGCGCCGGGAAATCCTCCGGATCGCGATTGCGGACAGTTCCGGGCTCCTGGAGCAGGACGCAGTGGGCGTGGCATTGGCCGACGCCGACCGGGCTGCCGTATTGGGCGCCTTGCACGTCGCCGAGGCGATCGTGGGGACCGAAGGGCCCCTCAAGACCCAGGTGCTGGTGGTTGCCATGGGAAGGCAAGGCGGACGCGAGATTGGCTACGGCTCGGACGCCGATGTCATGTACGTCCATCGCGCCCTTCCGGGAGCGAGCGAGTCAGAAGCCCAGCAGCAGGCGCTCGCCATTGTGGGGCATATCTCCACTTTGCTGACCCAACCCCTCAAGCCGGCCATCCTGGCGGAGCGGGTGCTCGCCGTCGACGCCGCTCTTCGCCCCGAAGGGAAGAACGGAGCCATGGTCCGCTCCCTGGATTCCTACGCCGAGTACTACCGGCGCTGGTCCCTCATCTGGGAGGCCCAGGCGCTGTTGCGGGCCCAGCCCATGGCCGGCGACGACGAATTGGCAGCCGAATTCGTCCGGCTCATCAACCCGATCCGCTACCCGGAATCGCTCGCTGATACGGATCTGCGCGAGATTCGACGCGTCAAGGCCCGGGTCGAATCCGAACGCCTTCCCCGGGGCGCCGATCCTGCACGGCACGTCAAGCTCGGCCGGGGCGGACTCAGCGACGTCGAATGGCTTGTGCAGCTGCTGCAACTCCAATACGCGGGGCGCCATCCGCAACTCCGGACCACCTCCACCTTGCAGGCCCTCGACGCGATTGAGTCGCTGCGCCTGATCGCCAAGGCGGACATCGTGTTGCTGCGCAAAGCGTGGCGCCTCGCAACCCGCATCCGTTCGGCGAATGTGATCTGCACCGGCCGCGCCTCCGATCTCCTGCCTGCCTCCCGGCGGGACCTGGAGGCTGTGGCCCGGTGGTGTGGCTACGCTCCCGGCCAGGCGGCGAGGCTTGAAGAGGACTACTTGCGCCTGAGCCGGCGGACCCGAGCTGTATTCGAAAAGGATTTCTACGGCCAGTGACCTTCGGTTCGGGGCGCCTGGGGGAGCCCGGAGACCGCTAAGCTCGAAAGATGCTTGACACCGTGTGGCTCATTCCCTTGAAGGATCTCGACGACGACGCCCGCGCCGTGACGCTCGGCGACGTCGCGACCATGGAATTGGCCGCGGGACAAAAGGATTTCGTTGGCGACCCTTTCAGGATGATGCTCATGGGTCTGGAAGACGGGAGCCGCCTGCCGTACGTGGTTGAAGCGGCAGGCGCAGCCGTGGGAGTCTTCACCTTGCAGGCTGGTGCCGCAAGCTTGGCAGGATGGCCGGACGATGAATCCGCGTGGCTCTTGCGGGGGTTCCTGATCGACCAGGCGCACCAAGGGAGGGGCCTTGGTGCGTTGGCGGCAGCCGCAGCCGCCCGGGAAGCACTCAAGCTGACAAAGAGGCTGGGCGGCGGCCAGGCCGGCGTCGTACTTTCGGTAAACGAGAGCAATCCGGCGGCCAAGGCTGCTTACGCCAAAGCGGGTTTTGCCGAGACTGGAAGGTACCTGGGCGGTTCCGCAGGTCCGCAATGGACCATGTATCGGGCTTTCAGCGACTAGGGGTACCTAGGACTCGACTAGCATCACTATTGTTTCGGGGCGTACGCCGTCGACCTTCATTGCCTCGGCCGCAGCCTCTGACTCCATCATCCGTTGGAACGTTTCCAGATCGGGCACTTCCACGATCAGTCCGACGCGGTTGGTCTTTGCCGGGTCGACGAACGTTCGAACTGTCATACCCAAGGGTCCGAAGATTTCTCCCCGTTGTGGTGAGCTGAGCCAGTGCTCAACGTCATCGACCTCATGGAAGATCATTAGTGTCGTCATCTTGTGCCTCCGCTTTCAGAAGTTGCGTCAGGAGCTGTTTGGGAGAGGAATCGCCCTAGGCATCCTGATCACGCTGAAAGTACCACGGCCTTCGCTGCGGCGACAGGCTTTCGCGAGTGCCGATTGGAATAATAAGCTTACTTACAGTAAGGTTGCTGAGGTTTGCACAGCGATAAAGCAATCATCAAAATGTTTACGACTGAAACGGAAGGTATTACATCATGAATGTCATCCTCGGAATCGTCGCGGTCATCGCGATTCTTTTCTTTATCATTGGCGGCACCGTAAAGGCCCTCGGGTTCCTTCTTTGGATCGCCCCTATTCTGATCGTCCTGGCGATCATTGTCTTCCTCTTCAGGTTGATGAGTGGGCGCCGGCGGGTGTAGGGAAATTGGGGGTCATACCCCGGCACCCTGAGGCCATTACAACAAGGACGGCTGTGTCTTAATTGACACAGCCGTTCTTTGTTTGTGCGGACAATTCACGGTGACTATTTCACTGTGACCGTTAAATGAAGAAGGGGTCACGGGCGCTTGCCCGTGACCCCTCTATCCTTTTGGTGTTATTAGACGCCGTAGTAGAGCTCGAACTCGTACGGGTTCGGGCGCAGCGACAGCGGACGGATCTCGTTCTCGTACTTGTACTCGATCCAGGTGTCGATCAGGTCCTGCGTGAAGACGCCACCGGCCTGCAGGAATTCGTTGTCCTCGCTCAGAGCATCGAGGGCTTCTTCAAGGGAACCCGGAGCCTTGGGGATGTCCTTGGCTTCTTCTGCGGGCAGCTCGTACAGGTCCTTATCGATCGGAGCCGGGGGCTCGATGCGGTTGCGGATGCCGTCAATGCCGGCCATGAGCTGGGCAGCGAACGCCAGGTACGGGTTGGAGGAGGGGTCCGGCGCACGGAACTCGATGCGCTTGGCCTTCGGGTTGGAGCCCGTGATCGGGATGCGGATACCGGCAGAGCGGTTGCCCTGCGAGTAGACCATGTTGACCGGAGCCTCGAAGCCCTTGACCAAGCGGCGGTAGGAGTTCACCGTCGGGTTGGTGAAGGCCAGGACTGCTGAAGAGTGCTTCAGCAGGCCGCCGATGTACCAGCGGGCGGTGTCGGACAGGCCGGCGTAGCCCTTCTCGTCGTAGAACAGCGGCTCGCCACCGGTCCACAGCGACTGGTGGCAGTGCATGCCCGAGCCGTTGTCACCGAAGACCGGCTTCGGCATGAAGGTCACGGACTTGCCCCAGGCGTCAGCGGTGTTCTTGATGACGTACTTGAACTTCTGCAGGTCATCCGCCGCGTGGGTCAGGGTGGTGAACTTGTAGTTGATTTCAGCCTGGCCGGCGGAGCCGACTTCGTGGTGGCTGCGCTCGACCTCAAGGCCGGCTTCATCCAGGGCGAGGCACATGGCGTCGCGAAGGTCAGCCTGCTTGTCGGTCGGGGAGACGGGGAAGTATCCGCCCTTGACAGGGGTCTTGTAACCGAGGTTTCCGCCCTCTTCTTCGCGACCGCTGTTCCAGTGGGCTTCTTCGGAGTCGATCTTGTAGAAGCTGCCCTGCGGGGAAGACTGGTACTGGATGTTGTCGAAGACGAAGAACTCGGCCTCGGGAGCGAAGAACGCGGTGTCGGCAATGCCCGTGGAAGCGAGGTAGGCCTCAGCCTTCTCGGCTACGCCACGGGGATCGCGGTGGTACGGGTCGCCGGTGCGCGGGTTCACGATGGAGAAGTTAAGCGCGAGCGTCTTCTCGATGCGGAAAGCGTCGACGAATGCGGAAGTGACATCCGGGATGAGCTGCATGTCGGACTCGGCGATGCCCTGGAAGCCGCGGATGGAAGAACCATCGAACAACTGGCCGTGGACGAAGAAATCGAGATCTACGCTCTTAGCCGGCACGTTGAAGTGCTGCTGGACACCCGGGAGATCGGTGAAGCGGATATCGACGAATTTGACATCTTCGTCTTTGATGAACTGGAGGACTTCGTCCGCAGTCTTGAACATCTATGCTCCTAACGCATAACAGGTAACAGGCCCTCGGGCCGTCTGGTCCAGCCCAAGCCGGAAGCAGGGAAACAAAAAAGTATCCCTGCGGCGGTGGCTAGCAACTTCTCCAACCCTAGGGAAACGTGATTTCCCCGGAGTGTCGGTATTGTTTCGAGCAGGTTACAGAACTACCTGCTGTGTAAACGCTACTGGTCTACTGCAGTGCCAGTCTATGTCCTTCAGGTGTCTGCCCGTTTCCTTGGGAACTCAGTGGACGGTCCGGCAAGCATCAGCAACCGCCGTCTGGCATCCCTTGGTGAAGCCGTAAGCTTGAACAGTGGTAGATCGTAAAGACATTGGTTCATGGCTCACAGGGCCGGATACGTCCGGAATATCCAAATACCCGGGCGAACGGCTCGGCCTGCCCGAGTCGGGACCCGGCTCCATGGCGAGGGCCGGCCGTCGCATCCTGGCGATCTGCATCGACTGGGTTATCGCCCTGGCGATCAGCAACTTTGCCTTTGGCGGCAACTCTTGGGCAACGCTTGCCGTCTTTGCCGTGGAACAGATCCTCCTGATCGGCACGCTTGGTTACAGCATCGGACACCGCGTTGCAGGTATCCACGTCGTGCGGCTCGGAGGCACGCCGGCGGGGCCTTTGGCAGCCCTGGTGAGGACTCTCCTGCTGTGCCTGGTGATTCCCGCAGTCGTCTTCGATCCTGATCAGCGTGGCCTCCATGACAAAGCGATGAACACAATACTCATTCGGATGTAGACACTTCCGCAGACAAAAAAGCCGCTTGTTTCTGGAGTTTCCAGGAGCAAGCGGCTTTTGTGGTTTAGCGTCCGCGTGCTGCCTTGCGGTCCGGGCGCGCCTTGTAAGGGTCGATGCCCTTGGGGATCGGCAGACGGTTGCCGAGCGAGGAGATCCGCTTGTTGACGGCGCCGACCTCAGTCTTGGTGAGCTCGTTCTTGAACTTGTTCATGGTCTTTGCAATTTGGCTGATGGGCACCTGACCCTCGCCGCGGCCGCTCTCGATCACGTGGATGGTCACGTTCGGGAGGATGCGGGAGAGTTTCTTGCGCTCGGCGTCGGCCAGCGGCTTGACGCGGTGCGAAGGGCCCTCGGTGACCAGTACGACACCCGGGCGGCCGATAGCGCGGAAGACCGCGTCCTGGGTCCTTGGGTTGACGGCGACCGGCTGGTCTTCGGTGATCCAGCCACGGCGCAAGGTTCCCAAGGCCGCACCGGAGGCCCCGGGCTGGTTCTCGATCTGGGCGAAGGCTGCCCGTTCCGCACGGCGAGAGAGGATGAAGACAGCTGCAAGCAAGCCCAAAGGAATGCCGATGATCAGGCCCGTGACCCAGTTGTTCAGGAGCAGCCCGACAACGAGGCTGACAGCAACGACGCCGAGGAACGCCAGTAGCATGAGCCACACAACGATGGGATCGTTGCGGCGGGTCATCTTGAAGACCTCGCCGATCTGCTTCAGCTGGCTCGGCTTCTTGGCCTTGGCTTCCTTGGGCTTGCGGGAAAACAAGCCGCGCTTGGGAGCGTCGGCAGCCGATGTTGTCGAGTTGCTGGAATCAGGGGATTTCGCCATAGTGCCTTAATTCTACGTGATTTGCGGCAAAGGACCGGACGCCGGACTTATCCGGGACCCGGTCCTTTGGCTATGAGTTTGCGGACCCGCTACGAGCCCTGTGCGAGGAGGGTGCGGGCTTCCTGGCGGGTGGTGCCGGAGTCTTGGATGCCTTCGGCGATGTGGGCCAGGTGCACCGGGATCTCGCGGCCTTTCTTGCGCATCGCGGTGGCCCAGAGGCGGCCGGCGCGGTAGGAGGAGCGGACGAGGGGGCCGGACATGACGCCGAGGAAGCCGATTTCCTCGGCTTCGGTGGCGAGGTCGACGAATTCCTGGGGCTTGACCCAGCGGTCCACGGGCAGGTGCCGTTCGGAGGGGCGCAGGTATTGGGTGATGGTGATCAGGTCGCAGCCCGCGGCGTGCAGATCGGTCAGGGCTTCGGAGATTTCTTCGCGGGTTTCGCCCATGCCCAGGATCAGGTTGGATTTGGTGACCATGCCGCGGGCCCGGCCCTGGGTGATGACGTCCAGGGAGCGGTCGTAGCGGAACGCGGGGCGGATGCGCTTGAAGATCCGGGGCACGGTTTCGACGTTGTGCGCGAAGACCTCCGGGTTCGAGTCGCAGATCGCGTTGATGTGTTCGGCTTTGCCGGAGAAGTCCGGGATGAGCAGTTCGACGCCGGTGCCGGGGTTCAGTTCGTGGATCTTGCGGACGGTTTCGGCGTAGAGCCAGACGCCTTCGTCGGGGAGGTCATCGCGGGCCACGCCGGTCACGGTGGCGTAGCGCAGGGCCATGGACTGGACGGAGCGGGCGACCTTGGTGGGTTCGAACATGTCCACCGGTGAGGGTTTGCCGGTGTCGATCTGGCAGAAGTCGCAGCGGCGGGTGCATTCGGAGCCGCCGATCAGGAAGGTCGCTTCCTTGTCTTCCCAGCATTCGAAGATGTTCGGGCAGCCGGCTTCCTCGCAGACGGTGTGCAGGCCTTCCTTTTTCACGAGGTTCTTCAGGCCCACGAATTCCGGGCCCATCTGGACCTTGGCCTTGATCCATTCGGGCTTGCGTTCGACCGGGACGGCTTTATTGCGCTGTTCAACGCGCAGCAGCTTACGGCCTTCAGGTGCCAGGGTCACTGGAGTGCTCCTTCGGGGCTGGATACGAGTGCTTCTTCGTGCTTGCGGAACTCTTCCTTGAAGCGCTCGGCAATGTCGGCGGGGTTGATGGTCCTGCCGGTTTCGATGGACATAGTGGTGACGCTGGCATCGGTGATGCCGCACGCGATGATCTGTGCGTAAGGAGCGAGATCGTTGCTGCAGTTGATGGCCACGCCGTGCATAGTGACACCGTCCAAGACCCGGATTCCGATTGCGGCGATCTTGCGGTCGGGGCCCTTGACGTCAGCGAGGACCCAGACTCCCGCCCGGCCTTTAACCCGGGTGGCCTTGATCCCGTAGTCCTCCATGATCGCGATCATGACGGCTTCGAGGCGCTCGACGTAGTCACGGATCCCGGCACGGTTCTTCAGTTTGAGAATGGGATAGGCAATCAGCTGGCCCGGACCGTGCCAGGTCAGCTTGCCGCCACGATCCACGGGAACAACAGGAGTGCCGTCAAACGGGCGCTCATGGTCTTCCGTGAGCTTGCCTGCCGTGTAAACCGCCTCGTGCTCGAGGAGCAAGACGGTGCTGGGTTTCTCGCCCGCAACAACCTTGTTGTGGAGTTCGCGCTGGATATCCCAGCCCTGCATGTAGTCGACGAAATCCGGGGCAAGACCCAGCTGTGAAAACTCAAGAGTCATGGGGACAAGCTTAGACCCCGCTGGGCGGAGGCCATGATTTTGTGGCCAAGCTCTCAGTCGTACCGCTGCAACTGCGGTTTCGACAAGGCAGCCTGTGGATAACTTCTGCGGCAATCCGGGAAATCCGGTATCTCTTGAGGCATGGAGACTTTTGCGTCCGGCAAGGGCGACCAAGACGACGAGAAAGACGAGAAAGACGAGAAAGACGAGAAAGCAGGGGCCGCCCCGGGGACCGGTGGTTCCGAACCGGTGATTCCCGGCTTTGTCCCCGTCCGGGAGCTGGGCCGCGGTGGATCCGCCGTGGTGTGGCTCGCCGTGGACCAACGGTCGGGCGACGGATTCGCAGTGAAGTGCATTGCCCGCGAAACCGATCCGGCGGAACCGGGCGAGGCCACAACCCCTGTGCTCCGGGAGGTGCAACTCCAGCCGCGGCTGGACCATGAACACCTAGTCAAAGTTCGTGGCGTCGTCACGTTGTCGGGGGCATATGATGGCGGCCTGGGCCTGGTCATGGACTACGCACCCGGGGGTTCGCTGGGCCAGCTGGTGTCCAGCAGGGGGCGTCTCGGCGTGGGCGAGACAGTGACTATCCTGACTCCCCTCGCCCAGGCTTTGGCGTACCTGCACCATCAGGGCATGACCCACTCCGACGTTTCGCCGGGGAATGTGCTTTTCACCGCCCAAGGGAAGCCGCTTCTGTCGGATCTGGGAATTTCGCGGATAGTGGGGGATGCGGCAGGTGTCCCGGATGCTGGCACTCCCGGATTCGTCGATCCAGCTCCCATCGCCGGGCAGCGGGCCGAGCTCCAACCCGAGCGGGACACTTACGCCCTCGCTGCCCTTGGTTGGTATTGCCTTACCGGTTCCGCTCCAGGCGCCGCGGCCCGCAGGCCACCCCTGACGTTGCTTGTTCCGGAGGTACCCGCCGCCCTGGCCGTTGCCATCGAGGCCGGTCTTCATCCGGAGGTGAGTCAAAGGCCTTCCGCGAGCGAATTAGGTACAGCCGTTTACCGGAGCTCAGCGCCCGAACCCGTTGACCTTTCCGTTTCGGTGCATGCGACGGTCATTCCGGAACTGCTGACCCGGCGTCGGGCTTCTGGTCCTCGCCCAAGGCGGACCCGCGTGGCGGCGTTTTTCGGCCGTTTCCGCTCGCCACGGGGAGGAAGAAAGGGCCATTGGGCCCTTTCGCTCGTTTCCACACGACGACGGGCCGCGTCCATGCTGTTCACCGTCGGGGTACTTGTGGCTGTCGGTTCGGCAATTACGGTGTGGTGGGCCGGAGATAGGGGGCAGGGAGTTGAGCAGCAGACTCCGACGCCGGCTTCCAGCGGGTTGGAGGGTCAGCGGGGAAATGCTCCGCTTCCTGCCGGCGTCAGGGGACTTCCCGACAGGGTGCAGCGCCAGATCCAGTCGCCGGACCCCGAGGAAGCCCTCCGGGGACTATCGGCGCTCCGCGACGTGGCTTTCAATTCGGGCAGGCTTGAGCTGTTGGAACACGTCAACGCGCAGGGCTCGGCCGCAGCTGCCGCGGACACCAAGACCAGGGACGAACTGCAAGGAGGCGGTTTGGTTCTTGCGGGCTTCTCCACCACTTTGACCAGCGTGCGCTCGGAGGACGCGCCGAGCTCCGAGCGAGCAACAGTTGCCGTCACGGTGGAGGCTTCGGCCTATGCGGAACAGGATTCCACGGGGAAAATGCTCCGCTCCCGTCCTCCTGGCAAACCGCAGGAACTCCGGGTGGTTCTCCAGCGTTTCGAGGGCGCGTGGCGTATCAAGGAAATCCTGGCCAAGAAGGATTAAGCGATCACTTGCCGCCGCTCGCCACCCACCGGGCCGCGTCCGCAAGCGCTGGGTGCTCCCAAGTGAAGCCCGCGTCCATAAGCCTCGCCGGTTCCATGCGCTGATTGGCAAGGACCAGCTCCTCAGCCAAATGGCCGCCCAAGACGAGTCGTAGAGCCGGGGCGGGTACGCGGAGGAACGCTGGACGGTGCAAGGCAGCCGCCAACTGCGCAACGATGGCGTTGACGTCAGCGCTTTCCGGGGCGCAGACGTTGACTGGACCCTCGATCGATGAGCCGAGCAGGTAAGCGAAGGCGGAGACTTCATCCACCAGGGAAATCCACGGCCAGTACTGCCGGCCGTTTCCCAGCGGGCCACCCACGCCCAGCTTCAATAATGGAAGGAGCGGGCCCAACGCACCGCCGGCCGGGCTGAGGACCACGCCGGTGCGCGGGGTCACCACTCGCACTCCGGCGGGTGCCGTGTGGGCGGCGGCCTCCCATTCGACGCACAGGGTAGCCAGCATGCCCTTGCCTGGTCCCGCATCTTCCCGGAGCAGACCCTGCCGGGACGAACCGTAATAGCCCGACGCCGATTGGCTCAAAAACGTTCCGGGCGGGGCTGCCAGCCGTGCCATGGCCGCCGTAAGCGTCGTAGTTGTCCGCAAGCGTGAGTCGATGATCTCCCGCACGCGTGTTTTCGTCCAGCGGCGGTCACCGATGCCGGCCCCGGAGAGATTGACCACTGCGTCCGTGCCGTCGAGCACTGCCTCGTCCAGTTGCCCCGCGGCAGGATCCCAAAAAGCCTCGCCGGTTCCTGCCGGTGGACGGCGAACCAGGCGGACGACGTCGTGCCCTTGAGCGAGAAGATGCCCGGACAGTGCAGTTCCAATGAATCCCGAAGCACCCGAAATCACGATTCGCATGCCTCATCACATCATGGCGAGCGTCACTCCGGCACTACGGCAGGCCTCAAGGGGCTCCCTTCTCCTTTGACTATGATCGAACAATGACCTCCTCCAGCTACTTCCGTTTCCCGCATGTGCACGGTGATCTGCTTACTTTCGTGGCCGAAGACGACGTTTGGATCGCCCCCTTGGCCGGAGGCCGCGCGTGGCGGATTTCAGCCCAGCAGTTGCCTGCACGCAATCCCCGCTTCACCCCGGACGGCAAGCGGCTCGTCTGGACGACGATCGTCGGGGCTGCTCCCGAAGTGGTGACAGCAGAGGTCGACGGCGGCGGGTACCGGCAGTTGAGCTACTTCGGCCACAGCACCACCCGGGTCAAAGGATTCACCTCCTCGGGCGACGTGGTCGTTACGACCGCGTTCGAACAGGCTGAGGGACGGCACACACATGCTTACGCCTTACCCCTCGACGGTGGCCCCGCCGTCGAGCTCCCATTCGGTCCGGTGGAATCGCTGGCGTTTGGCCCGGAAGTGGGGGACGAACGGCCCGTAGTCCTTGCCAGCGTGCTCTCCCGGGAGCCGGCATGGTGGAAGCGTTACCGTGGCGGTACCGCTGGAAAACTGTGGATTGATGCCGACGGTAACGGCGAGTTCGCCCGGCTGCTTCCGGAACTCGACGGGAACCTCGCAGATCCCCTATGGGTGGACGGTCGGATTGCTTTCCTTTCGGACCACGAGGGTTACGGAAATCTCTACTCTGTGCAGCCGGACGGTTCGAACCTGCGTCGGCACACCGATCACGAGGACTTCTACGTACGGCATGCCGCAAGCGACGGCAAACGGGTCATCTTTGAATCGGCCGGCGAGTTGTGGATCCTGCCGACGCTCGACGCCACGTCCGAAGCAGTGCGTCTGGAGATTACGCTGGGCTCGTCATCGCAGTCGCGCCGCCCGGCGCCCCTCAAAGTTGCCGCCCACTTGGGCGAAGTCTTCCCCAACGCAGCAGGTTCGGCCAGCGCGGTGGAAACCCACGGGACCATCCACTGGCTGCGCCACAAAGACGGACCATCCCGGGTGGTCGAAGCGACTCCCGGCGTCCGCGCAAGGCTTCCCCGGCCCCTCATCGACGGTCGCATCGCTTACGTGGCAGACCACGACGGCGTCGATTCCGTGTACATCAAGCGGATTGCCCCTCGAATCGGCCAGCCCGTCCTCAAAGCGCCGGTCCCGGACACCACACCGGAGCCGCGCGAAAGTGCGGAGGGCGGGGCCGAGCAACTGCCCCGCCCCGTTTCGGCGTCGGCTATCGCCGGGCAGCCTGTCACGTCCGGCGTCCGGCTACCGGAAACGTATGCGGAGCCGGTCCCGCCTTCCGGGGAGAAGGAAGCTGCCCCGGTAGGAGCCGCGGATGACCGGGCGGAAGGGCCGCGCATCGATGTCCTGCGCATTGACTTTCCCAAGGCAGCCCGTCCGAGCGCCCTCGAGCCCAGCCCTGATGGCCGGTGGCTTGCCGTGGGAACTGCGTTCGGGGACGTCTACCTGGCCGACGCGGCCAGCGGCACCTTGTCGCTGCTGTTCAGCGTCGGGGACGGCAGCATTGACGGCCTCGCGTGGTCTCCCGACTCACAATGGCTGGCGTGGTCCGAACCCGTCACGGCCTTCGGCTCCCGGAGCAAATTGCGCATGGTCAGCACCGCCAAGCCGGAAGACATCGTGGATGTCACCGATGGACGATTCTGCGACGAATCACCAGCGTTCACTCCCGATGGCAAGTTCCTGGCGTTCCTGTCCAACCGCAGTTTTGATCCCGTCTACGACGGCCATGCCTTTGACTTGTCTTTCCCCAGCCCCATCAAGCCCTATCTCGTGGCTCTCGCAGCGGACACTCCGTCTCCATTCGGCCCGGTAGTGGACCTTCTGGACGAGGATGACGTTGAGCCTGCCACATCGGCGAAGGATGGGGCCTCGCCTACCGTCCAGGTCCGCGTGGACATCGAGGGCCTGCCCTTGCGAGTGGTGGGTGTCCCGGTGCCTCAGGGTAACTACTCGGAACTTTCGGCCTCCGGCGGAGCGTTGCTCTGGCTCGACACGCCGCTTTCGGGAGTCACCGGCGACGGCCGTGGAAAGGTGCAGGACAAGGCACCCGCTCCCGCGCTGGTCCGCTACGAGCTTTCGAAGCAGAAACACGTCACCCTGGTCTCCGCGGTCGAGCGCTATCGCCTGTCCGGAGATGGCAAGAAGCTGGTCTACGTCAATGACAAACAGGTTGTTGCCGTACCGTCGGACGCCAAGGTTGACGAAGAATCCGGTGAGCTCGTGAAAGTTGAGCTGAACCGTATCCGGGTCGTCCTGGATCCAGTGGCCGTATGGGGACAGGCATTCGACGAAGCATGGCGGCTGCAGCGGGACTTCTTCTGGACCGAAGACATGGCAGGACAGGACTGGGAATCGGTACACCGGAGGTACCGTCCAATCGTCGAACGACTGGGTTCGCACGACGATCTTGTGGACCTCTTGTGGGAACTGCACGGGGAGCTGGGTACCTCGCACGCTTACGTGCGTCCGGCGGCAGTGAGTGAACCCGGGAGCAATGGACAGGGCAGGCTCGGTGCCGACCTCAAGCTCACGGAGGCCGGCTGGGAGATCACGCGCATCCTCGCCGGAGACACTTCGGACCCTCTGGCAAACTCCCCGTTGACCCGGCCTGGAGCCGATGCGAAGGTGGGCGACGTCATTCTGGCGATCGACGGCGTCGGGCTGTCCGCGGACCGTACTCCGGCCCAACAGCTGGTCGGCGCGGCAGGCCGGGCAGTGGAACTCACGCTGTTGAACGGCGCCGGGCACGGTGAAGCAGCGGGCCGGCAGCGGCGGATCGCCGTGGTTCCAGTGAAGGACGAGGAACGCCTGCGGTACCAGGAATGGGTGCACGCCAACAGGCGCACCGTGCGCGAGGCCTCGGACGGAACGTTCGGCTACCTGCACGTTCCGGACATGATGGCCAACGGCTGGGCGCAGCTTCACCGGGACCTCGACACGGAGACTGCGCTTGATGGGCTGATTGTTGATGTCCGTCGCAACCGCGGTGGCCATACTTCCCAATTGGTGGCCGAACTGATCGGCCGCAAGGTCACCGGCTGGAGCATGCCCCGCGGCGAAAAGCCGCGCACGTACCCTCATCACGCTCCGCGCGGTCCAGTCATCATCCTGACCGACGAATTCGCCGGCTCCGATGGGGACATCATCACCCAGGTGTCCAAACTCCGGGGCATCGGCCCGGTCATCGGTACCAGGACCTGGGGCGGCGTCGTGGGCATCGACAACCGCTTCACGCTGGCAGATGGCACCGGTGTGACGCAACCCCGCTATGCGACTTGGTTCTCCGGGGGCATCGGCTGGAGCGTGGAGAACTTCGGGGTGGAGCCTGACATCGAAGTGGTGTTCCCGCCGCACGCATATGCAGCTGGCACTGATCCCCAGTTGGAGTACGGGATCGGCGCGCTTAAGGAAATGGTCCAGGAACTGCCCACGGACCGGCCTCCGCTGCGTGAGGGCTACCGCAAGGTCCGCCCGGCCAAGCTGCCCGCGAGGCCGCACAAGGGCTAGCGGCTAAGCCACAACAGCGAAGTCCCCGCCTCCCGGAAGGAAGGCGGGGACTTCGCTGCTTTGGACGTGTTGCCGCTAGGAAGCGAGCGTGGCGTCCAAGGTGATCGGGGTTGCCTTGAGCGCCTGTGAGACCGGGCAGTTGACCTTGGCGTCTTCGGCGAGGCGCTGGAATTCTTCTTCGGAGACGCCGGGGATGCGTGCGCTCACGGTCAGGTGGATGCCCGTGATGCCCTCGCCGGGCTGGAAGGTCACGTCGGCCTTGGTGTTGACCTCTTCCGGCGTGAAGCCTGCGCCTGCCACGCCGTTGCTGAAGGCCATGGAAAAGCATGCCGAGTGTGCGGCGGCAATCAACTCTTCGGGGCTGGTCTTGCCCTCCGCGGACTCCGCGCGGGCCTTCCAGGTGACGTTGAAGGTTCCGAGTCCGGAGCTGTCCAGCGTGGTGTTGCCGGCGCCTTCGATCAGGTTGCCGTTCCATACGGTGTGTGCGGTGCGTGTTGTAGCCATGTCCACTCCTCAGCGTCGTTGCGAATTGGCGTCCGGATGCCGGATGCCGCCGGGTTCAATCCTAGGGATTCGACGACGGCGGCGCACCGCTTGTCCGCTCTCAGAGGATTGTGACTGCCGAGCTAGAGACAGCAGCGGCCGCCGGGACGGGAGGGTCCGGGCGGCCGCTCTGTTCGTTCCTCGCGGCGTGTTCCGCGGGGTTCTCCCGGATTACTGCCAGATGGTCGCAATCGCGATGTTGAGCAGCGCCAGTCCGCCTACTCCGTGGGCCAGGCCGGTAGAGACCGGTTCGCCCTTCTTGACCTTGCGCGCACCGATGACGGCCATCACGGCGACTGCGAGACCGATGGCGAACTTGATGCCGAGCTTGAAGTAGTTGGGTTCGCCGAATTCGGCCGGGTCTTGATTGTGGAGCACCGGCAGGAGACCCATCATGGCAATACCGGTAATCAGCTGCACGAACGCGCCGTCGCGCTGGCGTGGGTGGACGGTGGGCTGCTTCATGGTGGCGATCCAGTAGCCCACAATCATGGCTGCGCCGACGATGTGCAAGAACAGCAGGACGTTGAAGAGAATACTCATGGCCCCAGCTTAGCCAGAAACTTCTACGTGCCGTAGCAAAGCCACGGAACAAAATGAAGGCAAAAAAGGGCAGGTCCCGGCAGTTTCGTGCCGGGACCTGCCCGTTGCTAGCGCAACCTCAGGCGTTGCATGCTATCGGGGCGACTGGGATTAGAGACCCAGGTCAGCTTCGAACAAACCCTCTTCAAGGCGGGCCTTGAGGGTCTGCAGGAAGCGGCCTGCGTCGGCGCCGTCCACCAGTCGGTGATCGTACGTCAGAGACAGGTACATCATGGAGCGGATAGCGATAGAGTCGTCGCCGTTCTCGTCGGCAACCACTACCGGGCGCTTGACGATGGCACCAGTACCCAGGATTCCCACCTGCGGCTGGTTGATGATCGGCGTGTCGAACAGGGCTCCGACAGAACCGATGTTGGTGATGCTGAAGGTGCCGCCGGACAGCTCGTCCGGACCAATCTTCCCTTGGCGGGTGCGGCTGGCGACGTCGGCGATCTTGCTGGCCAGGCCGGCGAGGTTCAGGTTGCCGGCGTCGGTAACGACCGGAACCAGCAGGCCCTTGTCGGTGTCCACCGCAATCGCGAGGTGTTCCGCGTTGTGGTAGGTGATCTCCTGCTTGTCCTCGTCATAGGCAGCGTTCAGCTTGGGGTGCTGCTTCAATGCCTCGGCGACAGCCTTGGCGATGAATGGCAGGAAGGTCAGCTTGACGCCGTTCTGAGCCTCGAAGGAACCCTTGGCCTTGAGGCGGAGCTTGGCGATCTTGGTCATGTCGACCTCGTGCACCTGGGTCAGCTGCGTGGAGGTTTCGAGGGATTCGCGCATGCGACGGGCGATGACCTGGCGGATGCGGGGAGCCTTCTCGACAGTCCCGCGCAGCGAGGACGCCGCAACCGGGGCGGCAGCGGGCTTCCCGGGGGCTGCCGGTGCGGCGGACGCCGCCGCGGAAGTCGAGGCTGCCTGCGCCGCCGTTTTCATTGCGTCGGCCGCGGCGAGGACGTCCTGTTTCCGGATACGGCCGCCGACGCCGGTGCCAGCCACCGTGCTGATGTCAACACCGTTCTGGTTGGCAAGCTTGCGGACAAGGGGGGTGACGTAGCCGGATTCCGCCGGAGCCGACGGCGCAGCTGCGGGTGCGGCGGCTGGTGCAGGTGTGGCAGGGGCCGCGGCCGGTGCAGGCACTGCTTCAACAACGGGTGCCGGGGCAGCTGCCGCGGCGGCCGGTGCCGGGGCAGCTGCGGCGGCGGCCGGTGCCGGAGCAGCTTCGGGTGCAGCGGCGGCGGGTGCGGGTGTAGCGGCGGCAGGTGCGCCGGAGCCGATGACGGCAAGAACGGCGCCGACCTCCGCAGTGTCGTCCTCGTTGACGCGGATCTCGAGCAACGTGCCGGCCACGGGGGAAGGGATCTCGGTGTCGACCTTGTCGGTGGAGACCTCGAGGAGCGGTTCGTCGACCTCGACGGTGTCGCCGACGGCCTTGAGCCAGCGGGTGACGGTGCCTTCAGTGACGCTTTCGCCCAGGGCAGGGAGGGTCACGTCGTGGCCCGATGCCTGGCCGGAGCTTGCTGCGGGGGCTGCGGTTGCTTCGGCTGCGGGAGCCGGTGCTGCTTCAGGGGCGGGTGCCGGTGCCGGGGCGGGAGCTGCCGGGGCTTCTTCCGCAGGTGCGGCTGCGGGTGCTGCAGCGCCGTTGCTGCCGCTGCCGATCCGAACCAGGGGAGCGCCGACCTCGGCGGTCTCGTCTTCAGCTACGAGAATCTCTTCGATGATACCGGCAATAGGAGACGGGATTTCGGTGTCTACTTTGTCGGTGGAAACTTCGAGCAGGGGCTCGTCGACTTCCACTCGGTCACCAACCTGCTTGAGCCAGCGGGTAACGGTGCCTTCGGTGACGCTTTCACCAAGGGCGGGCAAGTTAACGGATTCAGACATGTCGTCCCCGTTCTCCTTATTGATCTTTAGTGCGGATGAGTGTTGCCTGCTGGGGTCCTGCGTCCGCAGTTCGTGCGGGCGCAGGACCGGGTGTCTTGCGAAAGACTTAGCCGTGGAGCGGCTTGCCTGCCAGCGCGAGGTGGACTTCGCCCAGGGCCTCGTTCTGCGTCGGGTGTGCGTGGATGAACTGGGCCACGTCTTCCGGGTGTGCTTCCCAGTTGACGATCAGCTGTGCTTCGCCGATCTGTTCGCCCATGCGCGAGCCGATCATGTGGATGCCGACGACGGGACCGTCCTTCTGGCGGACCACCTTGACGATGCCACTCGTTCCCAAAATAGAGCTCTTGCCGTTGCCAGCCAGGTTGTATTCCTGGATCTGGACCTGGTCGTCGCCGAACTTCTCCTTGGCGCCCTTTTCGGTGTAGCCAACGGTGGCGATTTCAGGTTCGCAGTAGGTGACCTTCGGGATGTTCACGTCTTCGACGACCACCGGCTTCAGGCCGGCGATCTCTTCGGCAACGAAAATGCCCTGCTGGTACCCGCGGTGGGCGAGCTGGACGCCGGGGACGATGTCACCGACTGCGTAGATGTTGCCGACGCCGGTGTGCAGGCGTTCGTTGGTGATGACGAAGCCGCGATCGATGGTGACGCCTGCTTCTTCGTACCCGAGGTTCGCAGTGACCGGGCCACGGCCCACGGCAACCAGGAGGAGATCGGCTTCGAAGGTCTGGCCGTCGACCAAAGTGACCTTCACGCCGTTCTCGTCCTGCTCCACGCCCTGGAAGAAGACGCCGGTGCTGAACTTGATGCCGCGCTTCTTGAAGGCGCGCTCCAGGTTCTTGACTATGGCGGTGTCCTCGTTGGGAACGAGGGAGGGGAGGCCTTCAACAATGGTGACGTCGACCCCGAAGGACTTCCAGACAGAAGCGAATTCGACGCCGATGACGCCCCCGCCGAGCACGATCACGCTCTTCGGGATGTAATCCATGGTCAAAGCTTCATCGGAGGTGATGACGCGGCCGCCGATTTCCAGGCCCGGGAGGGAGCGGGAGTAGGAACCCGTGGCCAGGACGATGTTCTTGCCCTTGTAGGCGGTGCCGTTCACGACGACGGTGTCGGTGCCGTGCAGCTTGCCTTCGCCTTCGATGACAGTGATGCCCTTGGACTTGATGAGTCCCTGCAGGCCCTTGAACTTACCGGCGACAATTCCGTCTTTGTAAGCGTTCACAGCATTGATGTCGATGCTGTCCAGCGTGACGTTGACGCCGTACTTGGCGGAGTCGCGTGCGTGGTCGGCCAGTTCCGCCGAGTGCAGGAGTGCCTTGGTGGGGATGCACCCGTTGTGCAGGCAGGTGCCGCCGAGTTTGCCCTTCTCGACGAGGCCAACGGTGAAACCAAGCTGAACGGCACGCAGGGCCGTGGCGTAGCCGCCGCTGCCGCCGCCGAGTACCAGGATGTCGAATTCTTGCGCAGTTGCCTGATCGGCCACTAGGACGCTCCCTCGCGTGAGCGATGACACGCGACTACGCGTCATCTGGTCTTGGAACTTGTACTGCGGCGATTATGCCAGCACCGAAGTTCTCTTGCATTTGTGACTACCGTGGTTCACCTTAGCGAACCACTTATCCATGCTCCACCCTGCCGAGGCTTTTGTGGGGCGCTTGTGGCCAGACTCACGTCGGGCCGTGGGGCCGGTCATGACCGGCCCCACGTGGGTGCCGGTTCAGGCCGTTGCCAGCAGGTCTTCCACGTAGGCAAGCAGTGTCCGGACGGTGCAACCGGTGCCCTGCTTGGGGGTGTAGCCGTAGGGGTTGCCGTTGTTGAAGGACGGACCGGCTATGTCGACGTGTGCCCAGGGGATTTGCTTGCCCGCGGCGTCCTTGCCGACGAACTCGCGAAGGAAAACGGCTGCGGTCATCATGCCGCCGTGGCGTTCGCCGATGTTGGCGATGTCGGCCACCTGCGAGTCGAGGCTGGCCCGAAGTTCCTCTGGCAGCGGCATCGGCCACACGAGCTCGCCGGCGCGGTCTGCGGCGGACTTGAGCGCGCCGGTGACGGCGTCGGATCCCATGACACCGGCGGTGCGGTTGCCGAGGGCGATCAGTTGCGCGCCCGTGAGCGTTGCGACGTCGATGATGGCATCAGGCTGTTCGAGGCTCGCCGCCACGATCCCGTCCGCCATGACAAGGCGTCCCTCGGCGTCGGTATTGAGAACCTCAACCGTCTTGCCGCCGTACACCGTGAGGACGTCGGCCGGGCGCTGTGCCGCGCCGGACGGCATGTTCTCGGCAATGCAGAGCCACGCGGTCACCTTGACCGGCAGCCCGAGCCCGGCGACCGCCAAGACCGTATTAAGTACGACGGCGGCACCCGCCATGTCGCTCTTCATGTCGCCCATGCCGAGGGCGGGCTTAATGGAAATGCCGCCAGTGTCAAAAGTGATGCCCTTGCCGACCAGTGCGATCTTCCTGGTGGCCTTGGCCGGGGCGTACTCGACCTTGACCAGTCGGGGCTGACGGGTTGAACCCTTGCCGACGCCAAGGATTCCGCCGAAGCCGTCCTTTTCGAGGCGCTTCTCGTCCCACACGGTCACCTTGACGGGAAGTCCCTTGGAGAGTTCTTTGGCAGCTTCGGCAAAGGACTCAGGGAAAAGGTGGCTCGGCGGCTGGTTGACCAGGGTGCGGGTGTTGTTGACTGCGCGTCCCACGAGCAGGGCCCGGTCAAGCGCAGGCTGGACGTCCTTGCTGTCAAATGCCGTGTGGATCAGGACTTTGCCGACGGGATCCTTGAGGCCATCCTTGCTGGAGCGGTGCTCTGTGTAGGAGTAGGAACCCAACACGGCGCCCTCGGCGACGGCCGCGACGTCGTCGAGGGACGCCGTCGGGAGCGCGAGGGTCACGGAGGACAAGCCGGCCAGCTGGCGGACGGCGGATCCAGCCGCGCGGCGCAGGGCCTCTTCCGAGAGGAGGGTGTCGGCAACCTTGCCGACACCTGCCAGAACCAGAACGGCCGAACCGGTCTCCGGAAGACCTGGCAGACGGTGAACCTGATCGGCTGCTCCAGTGATGCCGAGGAGGCCCAACGAAGCCGCGAGGGATTCCGCGGCTTTCGCGCCCAGGGGATTTCCGAGCAGCACTGGCCCGTCCTCGCCCTGTCCGATGCCTATCACGAGTGCGTCGCTGGGCGACTTCTTCAGGTCCTTGGCGATCGTGCCAAGGGTGATGTCTGTAGTCTTCACCACGAGGATCTGTCCTCATCTCTCTCTGCATGGCTTGGCCGGGCTGCATGTTAGGCGCCGGCCCTGATACCCCTCGGTCGCCAGCTTGTGGCAACGTCGGTGGTTGAGTGGTCCGCGCACAGCGGCACGTCTTGATCGTAGTCGGTTTGCCGGGCCGGAAAGCAATTAAATGAGATTTGCAGCACATCGATTGAGAGGAATGCGTGGCTGGTCCTAAACGTTGTATCAATACATGGAGCGTGGCTGGCCGCCGAGGCATTGCCGCGGTGTGTAGCCGCCTGCTCCTCCTCGAATGTGTAACCGCGAAAGGAAAACGCCGTGTTTGAACGGATTTCCGGCTCCCTCCTTGACCCCGAGTCGCTCTACGCGAGCAACATTGAGCTCTTCCACAGCCCGGACATCAGGGGCCTCAACATGCTGATGGGCTTCACTGGGTTTGCCGATGCCGGCCACGTGGTCCAGCAGATCAACCGTGAACTGCTGGATGCACTCGAAGTCGAAACCGTGGCGGTATTCGATGCCGATCAGCTCATCGACTACCGCACGCGCCGTCCCCACATCAGTTTTGTGGAAGACCATCTGGAGGATTACAAAGCTCCCCAGTTGGCGCTATACAAGCTCAATGACGGTTTGGGCGAGCCATTCCTGCTGCTTGCCGGTTTTGAACCTGACCTGCAGTGGGAGCGTTTCTCGCGCGCCGTCGTCGGGATCGTGGAAAAACTCGACGTGAACCTGGTCACCTGGATCCACTCGATCCCCATGCCGGTTCCGCACACGCGGCCGGTTGGCGTGACGGTGCACGGAAACCGGCCTGAACTCATCGAGGGGATCTCGACGTGGAAACCCACGGTCGAGGTTCCTTCGGCCATCGGCCACATCCTCGAACTGCGGTTGATGGAAGCCGGGCGGAAAGTGGCTGGATACGTCATCCATGTCCCGCATTACCTGGCGGACGCCGAGTACCCGTCGGCTGCGGTCGCGGGCCTTGAATACTTGGGAGCCGCGACCTCCCTCATGCTCCCCACCGACCGACTCCGTGAGGCCGGAAGGGAAGTGGGCCGGCAGATCGCCGAGCAGGTGGAGGCATCCGAGGATGTGCAGCAGGTGGTCTCGAACCTCGAATCGCGCTACGACGACAAAGCCGAGGGAACCACCCGCCGGTCCTTGCTCGCCGACGAGAACGACGAGCTGCCTAATGCCGAGGACCTGGGTGCGGCGGTTGAGGCTTATCTCGCGCGCAAAGATGCGCGCCCTTAAAGCAGCTTTAATCCTGCCCCGGGCATAATGGAGGGGTGAACGCACCCCGCGCCTGGCTCATTTGGACGATCGGGGTGCTTGCCTACCTCGTGGCAGTCGCCCAGCGCACATCTTTTGGTGTGTCCGGACTGGAAGCGACCGAGCGGTTCCATGCCAGTGCCGCGGCCATTTCCTTCTTCACAGTGCTCCAACTGCTGGTCTACGCCGGCCTCCAAATACCGGTCGGGCTCCTGGTCGACCGTTTCGGCTCCCGCGCGATGATTGCGAGCGGTGCCGTCCTGATGGGACTCGGCCAACTCCAGCTGGCATATGCCGACGCGGTTCCGGCTGGTGTTCTCGGCAGGGTGCTCGTCGGCGCCGGCGACGCCATGACGTTTGTCTCTGTCATACGCCTCGTCCCGATTTGGTTTGCCCCGGCGCGGGTTCCGCTCGTCACCCAGCTGACCGGCATGTCGGGCCAGCTCGGCCAGCTCATTAGCGTGGTGCCCTTCGCGCTGGTCCTTCATTCTGCAGGCTGGACTACGGCTTTCCTCGCGCTGAGCTCCCTGTCCGCGCTCGCCGTCGTCCTTGTCGTAGCCCTCCTCAGGGACGTTCCGCCCGGCCACCCGCCGCGTGAGAGTGGCCAGGGGCTGCGTGCCACCGGGGTGACTTTGGCTCGCGCCTGGCAGCAACCAGGGACGCGACTGGGGCTCTGGAGCCACTTCACGGTCCAATTCAGCGGGAACGTCTTTGCCATGTCCTGGGGCTACCCGTTTCTGGTGTCCGCGCAGGGCCTGGATACCGCGACTGTGTCCGCCCTGATGGGTCTGTTCGTTGTCACGAGCATTCTGGTCGGTCCTTTGTTCGGAACCTTCGTGGCCAGGCACCCCATGCGACGCTCGGCCATGGTTCTGCTGATTACCGTGGCCACCGCGCTCGCTTGGGCTGCGGTCCTGGCGCTCCCGGGCAGGGCGCCTCTGTGGTTGCTCGCCCTGCTGGTGGTTGTCCTGGCCATCGGAGGCCCCGGCTCCATGATCGGTTTTGACTTCGCCAGAACCTTCAATCCTTCGCACCGGATCGGCACAGCCACGGGCATCGTCAACGTGGGCGGTTTTGTTGCGGCGCTCTTGACGATCTACTTGGTGGGGCTGATTCTCGACGTACTCCATTCCAGTGGTTTTTCGGGCGGGGAACTGTACAGCCTGGCGTCCTTCCGCATCGCGCTCAGCGTGCAGTTCCTGTTCTTGCTGGTGGGTGGCGTGTTGATACTTGTCACCCGTCGCAAGGTGCGCCGCCAGATGGCGGCCCAAGGCGTACACGTTCCGCCCCTCTTGGTATCGCTGGCAACTCAGCGTCGGCGCCGTGTGGAATTGCGCCGCGAACGTCTCGCGAAGCAGCGAAGCGCCAGCCAGTAGCGGTGTTCCTCCACAAGGTCGTCGCGGCGTTGTCCACATAGGGCAATTGGGGGCTGTCATCGCCGCGAATTGCTGCGGATGCTGGATTCATGACAGCAGACAACCGAGTAACCGTCTCCCGGGCCGAAGACATCCTGGCCTTCATTCCCCATGCCTTGGGACTCTGGCCGAAGGAGAGCCTCGTGGCCATCACCTTGCGCGGCCAAACCATCGGCGCCACCCTGCGCGTGGACCTTCCATCTGCGAGGTCCGAAAGAGTGCTTGCCGCGTATTCGCGGACGATCGGCGAATATTTGGAAGCGGACCGTGATGCCGATGGAGTACTCCTGGCGATCTTCAGCGACGAGGGGTGGGATGACGGCGGCGTGGTCCAAGGCAACGTGTCGCTGCTGTCGTCACTTGAACCGGTCCTGGCCGGCTGTGGGCTTGCGCTGCGGGATGCATGGTTCATCGGTTCGGAGTATTGGCGGAGCGCGTTCTGCGCCGATGTGGAGTGCTGTCCCATCCCCGGGCGTCCCGTGGACCAGATCCTTGATAGCCGGATTAATGCGGAAATGGTCTTCAGGGGGAGCAGCATCCGGGAATCACCGCAGCTGCTTGGGCCTCGGGACGAACCTGCCGTAGATCCCGGATTCATGCGTGCGGAAGACGGCAAGCTGGAAGAAATGCTTCAGGGGTGGCGAAGCGGGAGGGCATTCGAAGAAGTGCTGGATGTCTGGACACGGGTCCTTGATGGTGGCCCTCCCGAAGAATTCGACGCTGAGGCTGCGGCGTTTCTGCGGGCGAGCCTCAGGGTCCCCGCGTGGCGCGACGCAGTTGTGGTCCTGGCAGCTGCGGGGAAAGCAGTCGCCCGCGGCGGCGCAGAAGCGTTCTGCTCCTTCTACCGCGACGGTGACGAAGGGGAACCTTTGGTCATTCCGCACGGGCTGCGTCCCGCGTCCCGGGTGCCACTGAAACCGGAGGGAACCAGGAGACCATCGGAAACAGGGAATGTCCAGGGATCCTCCGGATCCGGGGAATCTTCGTGGAGTGCGGACAGGGACATCAATGCTTTGCGATACGGGGACGTGTTGCTGGGTCTTCACCCGGAGCATCCAGACTGGGCCCGGATGACGAGCCTGGACGAGGTTCTGGCTATGCTCTCGCGGCACGGCGTGGGGGAGGGACGTGCGGCTGCGCTCACGATCCGGGGGTGGATTCATTGGTGCCAGGGACGGGGGTCGTTCGCCGACGAGCTCTTTTCGCAGGCAAGCGCCGAGCAACCAGGCTATCGGCTTGCCGAACTTCTAAGCGAAGTGTTGCGGCGCGGCACTGTGTGTGGCTGGGCCAAGAACCCCTCGTCTGCATGGCGGAAGTTCGGTGGGGCAGCGGCATGATGCGAAGCCATGACGCGGGGCCTCCGGGTGCGCGCTGTTGCGCACAGTCCGCTGGAGCGTAATTGTCTGCAAGGAGGCTGAAATCGACCTCCGGAATCCAAAACCGTGAGACAATGATTGCCGAGACCCGGTTGGGTCCGTGATTCATGCGCCGTAAATGTCCCCGGATTCAGGGAACATTTAGGCGTCGGCGGGAGTTTTACCTTAAGACTCTGCAGTCGGCGATGGCACTTGAAATTGATCGCGGACTTGACAGGGTCATAGTGGTGTTGCCCCCATGGTGATTCCACAGACCGCCGCTAGAAAGGTTTTCTGTGACCCCGTCTTCCGCCGAGAAGGAACCCGCCGCCCTGGCCGAACTGTCCGCCGAAGAAAAGAAGGCGGCTGTAGCTGCGAAGCGTGCGGCAACGCGTGCTGCCAACGCTTCGACTCCAGGTGCAGAGAAGCCGGCACCCAAGAAGCGCGGGCCCAAGCCCGGCGCCAAGGCCGCTGCCGAAGCAGCCAACAACTCCGCCGGCGCCGACGACGACTCCGAGGAAGAAGTCGAGGATCTTGACGCCGTCGTTCCCGACGACGCAGAGCTCACGGAGGAAGTCGAAGAAGGCGAAGAGGGCAAGAAACCCGCCACCACCGGTTCCGGTTTTGTCTACTCGGATGCCGATGACGACGACGCACCTGTCCAGCAGGTGATGTCTGCCGGCGCCACCGCCGACCCTGTCAAGGACTATCTGAAGCAGATCGGCAAGGTTGCCCTGCTGAACGCGGAGCAGGAAGTCGACCTTGCGCTCCGTATTGAAGCCGGTCTCTTCGCCGAAGAGAAGATCAATGCCGATGACGGATCCATGGACCCGAAACTCAAGCGTGAGCTCGAGTTCATCATCCACGACGGCAAGCGGGCCAAGAACCACCTCCTTGAAGCCAACCTGCGCCTGGTGGTTTCCTTGGCCAAGCGCTACACGGGCCGTGGCATGTTGTTCCTGGACCTCATCCAGGAAGGCAACCTGGGTCTGATCCGCGCCGTGGAGAAGTTCGACTACACCAAGGGCTTCAAGTTCTCCACCTACGCCACGTGGTGGATCCGCCAAGCCATTACCCGTGCCATGGCGGACCAGGCCCGCACCATCCGTATTCCCGTGCACATGGTGGAAGTCATCAACAAGCTGGCCCGTGTTCAGCGCCAAATGCTGCAGGACCTCGGACGTGAACCTACTCCTGAGGAACTGGCGCTCGAACTGGACATGACGCCCGAGAAAGTCGTCGAAGTCCAGAAGTACGGCCGCGAGCCGATCTCGTTGCACACCCCGCTTGGCGAGGACGGCGACTCCGAATTCGGCGACCTCATCGAGGACTCCGAAGCTGTTGTGCCGGCGGACGCGGTGAGCTTCACCCTCCTCCAGGAGCAGTTGCACTCGGTGCTTGATACCTTGTCCGAGCGGGAAGCAGGCGTGGTCGCGATGCGCTTCGGTCTCACCGATGGCCAGCCGAAGACTTTAGACGAAATCGGCAAGGTCTATGGAGTCACCCGCGAACGCATTCGTCAGATCGAATCGAAGACGATGTCCAAGCTGCGCCACCCTTCGCGGTCGCAGGTTCTGCGCGACTACCTTGACTAAAGCAACGGACGAGCGGCCTTAAACCGCACGGCCCGTGACGAAACGGACCCCCGGATTATTCCGGGGGTCCGTTTCTTTTCTGCCTTCCCGCAAGGTGCCTGGACGCAGCTGCCGCGGAAAGACCAGGTTCACTGCGTTGCTTCTAGCGGCTGTTACGTTCCAGCGACTGTCCGAGGATTCGTGCACCTTCGGCAAACGCGGCAGGATTAGGTCCGGCGAAGTTGAGCCGGATGAACGGACCTGCCGGTTCTGCCGGGAACCATTCGGTGCCGACAGCAATGATGACCCCGGCACTCTCGCAATCACGGCTCAGCTTTTCGAGGTCGGTTCCGTCGGGAAGCCGTGCCCACAGGTTGAGCCCGCCTTTGGGGATGAGGCTGAGGTGGGCTTGGGGGGCGTGCTTCTGAAGACTTGAGACGAGGAGGTCGCGGCGTGATTGGAGCTGATGGCGGAGGCTGCGAAGATGTGTCTGCCACGCCGGCTGCGTCACGACGTCGAGTGCCGCCGCCTGGAGCAGACCGCTGACATACATCGACTCGGCTGCCCGGTCCGCCAGAATGCGTTCGCGGGCCGGGCCGCGTGCGATCACTGCAGCGACCCGGACTGCGGGTGACACGCTCTTCGTGAGGGAGCGGAGGTAGACGACATGGCCCGAATCGTCACGCGCAGCGATCGGCACAGGAGACGAGGTGATGCCGAAGTCGTGGGCCCAGTCGTCCTCCACCAGGAATGCGCCGTGCTGGCGGACGACCTCCAGGACTTGTTCGACCCGTCGGGTGGGCCATTGCGCTCCGGTGGGGTTGGCGTAGTTCGGCTGGGCGTAGAACAGCCGTGCGCCCGTCTCTTCAAAAGCCCTGGCCAATTCGTCGGGATCGGGACCCTCCGGACCGCTGGGCACCGGAACCACCTGGACGCCCGCTTGCGCTGCGGCCAGGATGGCTCCCCAGTAGCTGGGTGATTCCATCAGCAGGGGCTGCCCATGGCCAAGCAGCGCACTGAAGATGGAGCTGAGGCCGCTTTGGCTTCCCGGGAGCACGATGACGTCGCTCGGCGTTGGCGGGGTAACCCCTGCCGGCGTCGCGGCGCCCAGTTCGTGGGCGAACCACGACTGCAGTTCGGGCAGCCCGGGAGCCGGCGGGCGGGACAAAGCTGCGTCGCCCCGGGCCGCGCGGGCGAACGCCGCACGCACCAGGCGCTCCGGCAGGAGTTCCCGGTCCGGGTAGCCGGAGTGGAACGCAATGATGTCGTTCGAGGTGTCGCGCATCGTCGTGGACGCCGAGCGGGCAGGCGCTTGTGGCGCCCGCAGCGCTGCAGTCTGCCAGCCATAGTCTGACGGGCGCGCTGAACGGACGGCCCGCACGAAGGTCCCGACGCCGGGCCGGCTCTCGATCAGTCCCTGGGCGGTGAGTGCCTGCAGTGCTTTCTGCACGGTCACCGGGCTTGCCTTGTACTCGGCAACCAATGATCGCGTGGACGGCAGCCGGGAGCCCGGAACGGCTTTCGAAATCCATTCCCGTAGTCGCGTCGCAATCCGGGAACTGCTATCGTTACTCATGAGAGACTATAGTAGCGCTACTACATTAATTCGCCCAGCGATACCCTCCACTTCCGTCACAGGCCTCTGGTGGGGCCTTCTGGGAGTAGCGGCCTTCTCGTTCACTGTTCCCTTCACCAAGGTGGCCGTCGGGGGCCTGTCGCCCCTGTTTATTGGTTCGGGCCGCGCCGTCGTCGCATCGATACTCGCCGGAAGTGCGCTCCTGCTCACCAGACAGCGCCTTCCTCAAGGTACCCAATGGGCGCGGCTGGCTGTCGTTGCCGCCGGGATTGTTGTCGGCTTCCCGTTGCTCACCTCGTTCGCGCTCACGACGGCGGCCGCCAGCCACGGTGCCGTCGTCATCGCTCTGCTCCCTGCCGCCACCGCTACAGCCGCCGTCCTGCGCGGGCGGGAACATCCGCCGAGAGCCTTCCGGGTGGTCACTGCGGTGGGGGCCATTGCCGCGATTGCTTTTGCGTCCTCGCAGTCGGGTGGTTTCGGGCAGCTTGACTCGGCGGACCTCCTGCTCCTCGGTTCCGTCCTGGCAGCGGCCATGGGGTATGCGGAAGGCGGACTGCTCGCGCGCGAACTCGGCGCATGGCAGACCGTATCCTGGGCGCTGGTTCTCGCCCTTCCGTTGATGGCCGGCCTGGCCGCCCTCTCCTTGGCTCAGCAGCCGCCGTCAGCCACACCGGTCCAGTGGGCGGCTTTCGGATACCTCGGCATCGTCAGCATGTTCCTGGGTTTCTTCGCCTGGTACAGGGGCCTTGCCCTCGGCCCCATGGCCAGAGTCAGCCAGATTCAACTTGTCCAGCCCGTGCTGAGCATTTGCTGGGCCGGGCTGCTGCTCGGTGAAACCCTGAGCTGGATCACAATCGCCGGTGGCATCGCCGTCATTGTCAGTGCTGGAATCGCGGTTCGGATCCGGCTCAATCCCACGCCTGCGCAACAGGACCGCTGAGGACGAGCAGAACACAACGCTTGCCTTTCCAAAAACAGGAAGAATGAAACCATGTACATCCCAGCGCATTTCACCGCCGGTCCTGAGGTCATCGACGGCCTCCTGACGCGGCCAGGCGCAGCGAACCTGGTCACGATGACGTCGCAAGGCCTGCTCGCCACCTTCCTGCCCCTCCGTTACGATCCGTCCATTGGTGAGCACGGGGCGCTCCACGGGCACCTCGCCCGAACCAACCCCCAATGGTCCGAGCCCGCGATCGGAGAATCACTCGTCATCATCCAGGGCGCGGACGCCTACGTCTCGCCTTCCTGGTATGCATCGAAGGCAGAGCATGGGCGCGTCGTCCCCACCTGGAACTATTCGACAGTCCATGTCTACGGCAAGCTCACCATCCACGACGATGTGGCATGGCTCGGGAACCAGGTCAGGCGGTTGACCGATCTCAACGAAGGCCAGTCCGAGCGGCCGTGGTCCGTGGACGATGCCCCGGAGCGCTATATTTCCGGCCAATTGCGTGCCATAGTCGGCGTCGAGCTGGTCATTGCCCGGATCGAAGGGAAGGCCAAACTGAGCCAGAATCGGCCGGACAAGGACATTGACGGAGTCGTGGCCGGACTTGAAGCTCGCGGGCAATCGGAGATCGCCGCCGACGTCGCGCGAGCGAGGCAGGAAAAGCCGCAGCGGGACGCCGCCTCATAGCCGACTCTTCCGCCAAAGCGGCAAGGCCCCCTCCGCTCGGAGGGGGCCTTGCCGTCTCTGTGAAATTTTGTCAGCCGGGGAAATTTTGTCAGCCGGGCGGCCAATGGGGCCACCCATGGATGGCTAGTCGGCCAGGGCCGGTTCCTTCTCCTGAAGGCGGCCCGTTTCGTCATGCCAGTCCGAGGTCATTGGCCGCAGCGTGGCCTCTACTGCACGTGCATGGTGGCCGCAGAAAAGCAGCTCACCGCCGGAGGACTCAAGTACAACGCGGACATATGCCTGTGCCCCGCAACGATCGCACCGGTCAACTGCGTTGAGTGTGCGGTCTGCAACTGCTGTTGTCATATTCGGCCTCCTTAGTAGTTCTGTGTATCCATATAACCAGCATTCGGAGCAAAACCATGGCAAGGATGGGTCACGTTCGCTGTACGCGTATCACATATGCGTAACAGGAAGAAGTGGCGTCCAGCACGATTGGGAGTGGCAGCGCTCGTCTTGGCTCCGGGGCGGCTAGCCTAGGAGGAGTGTTATTTTGCCTCTGTTACACCCCGAAGGAGCGCCCAGCCCGTGGCACCGAGTTCTGAATACAACGCCCGGCACCTTTCAGTCCTGGAAGGCCTGGAAGCGGTCCGCAAACGTCCGGGCATGTACATCGGTTCCACCGACTCACGCGGTCTCATGCACTGCCTGTGGGAGATCATCGACAACTCGGTCGACGAAGCGCTGGCTGGTTTCGGCCACGACATCCAGATCATCCTCCACGCGGACAATTCAGTGGAAATACACGACGACGGCCGCGGCATCCCCGTGGACCTGGAGCCCAAGACCGGGCTGAGCGGCGTCGAAGTCGTCTTCACCAAACTGCACGCCGGCGGTAAGTTCGGCGGCGGCTCATACACGGCCTCCGGCGGCCTGCACGGCGTCGGCGCATCAGTGGTGAACGCGCTCTCTTCCCGTCTGGACGTCCAGGTGGACCGTGGGGGCAAGACCTACCAGATGTCTTTCCGCCGCGGCGAGCCCGGCCGGTTCAAGGACATCGGCTCCAAGCCCAGCCCGACGTCGGTATTTGCGCCTTTCGTCGAAGACTCGGTGCTCGACGTCGTCGGCAAGGCCAAGCGGGGCGTGACCGGTACGCGAATCCGTTACTGGGCAGACCGCCAGATCTTCACGCCTGACGCGAAATTCTCCCTCGAGGACCTTGCTGCGCGTGCCCGCCAAACCTCGTTCCTTGTTCCGGGCCTCAAGCTGACTGTGCGCGACGAGCGCCGGCTTCCCGGTACGCCCGGCGAGAACGGCCCGCACGAAGAGGTCTTCCACCACGACGGCGGTATTTCCGAGTTTGTCGACTTCCTCGCCGCGGATTCGGGTGTCACTGACATTTGGCGGCTCCATGGTGCCGGTAAGTTCAAGGAAACCGTTCCGGTCCTTGACGACAATGGCCACAGCAAGATCGCTGAAGTGGAGCGCGATTGCGAAGTGGACATCGCGTTGCGCTGGGGGATCGGCTACGAAACCACCATGCGGAGCTTCGTCAACATCATCGCAACGCCCAAGGGCGGGACGCACCAGGCCGGCTTCGAACAGGCCCTTCTGAAGACCTTCCGCAAGGCCGTGGAAACGAATGCACGCAGACTAAAAGCCGGCAACGACAAGATCGAGAAGGACGACGTGCTCGCCGGCCTGACGGCAGTCCTGACGGTCCGCTTGGCAGAGCCGCAGTTCGAGGGCCAGACCAAGGAAATCCTGGGCACCTCGGCCGTCAAGGCGATCGTCGCCAAGGTGGTCGAGGAAGAGATCACCGGGAGGCTGAACTCGGCAAACCGCAACGACAAGGCACAGTCCGCCCTGCTGCTCGAGAAGATCGTCAGCGAGATGAAGTCGCGCATCTCCGCCCGCGTCCACAAGGAGACGCAGCGCCGGAAAAATGCTCTGGAAACATCATCGATGCCCACCAAGCTGGCAGACTGCCGCACGGACGACGTCGGACGCTCAGAGTTGTTCATCGTGGAAGGCGATTCGGCCCTGGGCACGGCCAAGCTGGCGCGGTCCTCGGACTTCCAAGCGCTCTTGCCAATTCGTGGCAAGATCCTGAACGTGCAGAAAGCCTCGGTGGGAGACATGCTCTCCAACGCAGAGTGCGCCGCCCTCATCCAGGTGGTCGGAGCCGGTTCGGGCCGCAGCTTCGACATTGACGCCGCCCGTTACGGCAAGGTGATTCTGATGACCGACGCGGACGTCGACGGCGCACACATCCGTACTCTCCTGCTCACCCTGTTCTTCCGGTACATGCGCCCGATGATCGATGAAGGCCGGGTGTACGCGGCCGTACCGCCGCTCCACCGGGTGGAAGTCATCAACGCCGGCCAGAAGGCCAACGAGATGATCTACACATACTCGGAGGCTGAACTACACGTGTTGCTGGCCCGGCTCGCCAAGGAAGGCAAGCGCTACAAAGAGCCGATCCAGCGGTACAAGGGCTTGGGCGAGATGGACGCCGAGCAGCTCGCCGAGACAACCATGGATCCACGCCATCGAACCCTCCGCAAGGTAGGGATCGAGAATGCAAAGATGGCCGAGGACACCTTCGACCTGCTGATGGGTTCGGATGTTGCCCCGCGCAAGGACTTCATTATTGCCGGCGCCGCGGACCTGGATCGGGAACGCATCGACGCCTGATTCGGCGGGGCGCTCGCTACAGCAGGGCTGGTTCAGCCCGGGAGGGCCTGTTCAGCCCAGCAAACCCGGCACAATCAGCAGGCCTGTCGGAACTGCGAGCAACATGGTAGACGCAGCAAGGACCAAGGCGCATTGACCAAGCGGAAGTGGCGGCTTCGGTGAGAGCAGCCGGCTGACGCGCGACGCCGTCGTACGCGGGGAATCGGCGCCGCCGGTCCCGCTGAAGGCGCTGTCATCCGGGGAAGGTGCCCCGGTGTTTGGTGCAGGAGACGCGAATTGCTCAAGCGGACGGGCGGAACCGCCGGCCACGATCGCGATCGCCTTGATGAGCGTTCCCTTGCTCTCGGTGCGCAGCGCCACGTCATCGGCGAGCATCTCGATCAAGGAGTTGACTGCAACCTGGGCGAGTCGCGTGGTGGGGAACCAAGGCAGTGCCTGGCGCCAAGCGGCGAAGGCCCATAGAAGAAGGTCGTGCCGCTGCGAAAGATGCGCGTTCTCGTGGATCAGGACTGCCCTGAGCTCGGCAGGCTCCAAGGCCGCCATCAGGCCGTCCGAGAGTACTGTGACGGACCGCGCGCCGCCGGGCAGGCAGTAGGCGACGGGGGAGTCGTGGTTGATGACCACGGTGCCGGGCCCGTCGTCGGAGGGCGACGCCAGAAGGGCGAGAAGTTCGCGGTGCCTCCGTCGCTGCCTTTCGATCTTGATGTAGGTGAGCAGGAGGGTGAACACGAGGTGGGCGCTCAGCAGGGCTGCCGCGGACAAGGCGAACAAATGCCAGAACCCCAGCGCCGTGGTGGGCTCGTTGTGAAGCACCATGCCGGCCAGGGAACGCAGCCCGGCGATGAGGTTGTCGCCGATCGGCTCAAGTCCGTAGACAAGCATGGCCCCGATCATCGAGAGGCCACCGGCAAGCGCGATGGCCTGCCAGAGGACCATGGCCATGAACGGTGCGCGAGCCGGCCATTCGGCGCGCGACAAAAGTACAGGAACCGGCCATGCCAGCACCAAAGCAAGGACCGCCAGAGAATATGAGGTCCAGAACATGGGTGGTTAGTTTTTGCCGAGCAGCTTGCGCAGCGTGGCGGCTTCACTCTCGCTCACGGAACCAATGAACCGGGCCAGCACGGCTTCCCGGTCCGGGGCGGAACCCAGTGCCTCGTGCATGAGGTCTGCCGTGTGGTCGGCGCGGCTCGACACTGCCTGATAGCGGTGCGGGCGGGTCCCGCGTTCGCGCTCCACGAGGCCTTTCTTCTCAAGACGGGACAGGACTGTCAGCACTGTGGTGACTGCGAGGTCCTTGCCCTGATGTCCCGCGTTGCCATCCGCTGCGGCGGAATCCTGCGCCAGCAGATCACGAAGTTTGTTGGCTGTCGCAGCCTGCTGGCCCGCCCAGAGCAGATCCATGACCGCCCGTTCCAGTTCGCCAAGACTTGCCATCAATGCATCCCTACTTTCCGCACCTTCCCTGCTCCGTTGTACGGGTGGGGAGTGCGATAAATCCAACATTCCACCTTCAATCTACAGCTTTTCGGCTCGCGATTCTACGTGAGGTAGAACATGCTGCCCGGCGTGTCCTTGCGGCGCTGCGGCGCCACTGGAAGAGTGGGGAAAATATCGCAGGGGCTTGTTCTACACTGTGTAGAAGAAGAAAGTTCTACGCAGCGTAGAAAACGAATGCCGCAAGCGGACGGCCGGATAATAAGGACAGCAATGGACGCCTTGGAAATCGCACGCTGGCAATTTGGAATCACCACGGTCTACCACTTCATGATGGTGCCGCTGACCATTGGGCTGGGTCTCGTTGTAGCCGTCATCCAGACTCTTTGGTACCGCACCGGCAAGGTGGAATACCTTCGGATGACCAAGTTCTGGGGCAAGCTCTTCCTCATCAACTTCATCATGGGCGTGGCCACGGGCATCGTGCAGGAATTCCAATTCGGCATGGCCTGGAGCGAATACAGCCGCTTTGTGGGAGACATCTTCGGCGCGCCGTTGGCCCTCGAAGCGCTTCTCGCGTTCTTTGTTGAATCCACCTTCCTCGGGCTGTGGATCTTCGGCTGGAAGCAGCTTAAGCGCGGTGTCCACCTCGCATGCCTCTGGATCGCGGTGATCGGCTCGGTCTTCTCGGCCTACTTCATCATCGTTGCCAACTCCTGGATGCAGCACCCGGTCGGCGTCCAGATGGTCAACGGACGGCCCGTCATGACGGACGCTTGGGCGGTTTTCACCAACAACACGGCACTCGTGGCCGTGCCGCACACGCTCTTCGGCGCACTGGGGGTCGCCGGGGCCTTCCTCCTGGGTATTGCCTGGTACCACCTTTGGCGCCGCCGCCACGACGGCATTGACACGGTCGGAGCCGACGGTCGTGCCATTGCGGGCGAGACCAACATCCCGGGGCGGGACAAGGCCGACTACAAAGTGTGGATCCGCTCCTTGCGGATCGGTGCGGTCGTCGCCATGATCTCTTTTGCCGGCACCGCTTTCACGGGTGATATGCAGGGCAAGTTGATGTTCGAACAACAGCCCATGAAGATGGCCGCGGCCGAAGCCGCTTGCCACGACGGCACCGGATTCTCCGTCCTGAGCGTTGGCAACCTCGGCTCCAAGAACTGCAACGACATCGTCGCCGTGATCGAAGTTCCCGGCATCCTCTCCTTCCTGGCCAAGGGCGATTTCACCACGGAAGTGAAAGGCGTCAACGGCCTCCTGGACGTATACAAAGCCAAGTACGGCACGAACCTGCCGAACGATCCCCTGTACGGGGACCGCGCCGGGCAGCAAATCCAATACGTGCCCGTCATGGAAGTGACGTACTGGGGATTCCGCATGATGATCGGTTTCGGCGGCATCGCCGCTTTCGCCGCTTTGCTGGCCCTGTGGGTGACGCGCAAGGGCGTGGTGCCCCAATCCCGCTGGATCATGCGGCTGGCTGTCTTCGGCATCCTGGCACCTTTCGGGGCCAACGCCGCCGGCTGGATCTTCACTGAGATGGGCCGGCAGCCTTTCGTCGTCGCGCCCAATCCGGACGCGAGCGGTATTGACCAAGTGTTCATGTTCACCGCTGCGGCCGTGTCGCCCGGGGTTTCCGCGGCCGAGCTCATCACCTCACTGGTGGCGTTGTCTTCCATCTACGCCGTGCTGTTGGTGGTGGAAGTCCGCCTTCTGGTCAAATATGTCCGCGGTGGCGTGGCCTCTGCCATGCCCGAGCTCGCCGAGGCCAGCCACGGCGAAAAGAACGAAAAGAAGAAGGACGGCGACGGCGGGACCCCGGGCGCGCCGGGGGAGCCCGGCACGCCAGACGACGTCCTGGCATTCGCCTACTAGGAAGCAGAGGATCTTCGAATGGAACTGTTGCCTACCGTCTGGTTCGTGGCCATCGCCGTGCTGTGGACGGGATATCTCTTCCTGGAGGGCTTCGACCTCGGCGTCGGAATGCTCATGAAACTCTTCGCCCGGAACAATACAGAACGCCGCGTATTGCTCAACACGGTCGGTCCGGTATGGGACGGAAACGAAGTGTGGCTGCTGACCGCGGCCGGGGCTACATTCGCGGCTTTCCCGCTCTGGTATGCCGCGTTGTTCTCGGCGCTCTACCTGCCCTTGTTGATCGTCCTGGTGGCCCTGATCTTCCGGGCGGTGGCTTTCGAGTACCGCGGCAAGGTGGACAATGCGCGCTGGCGCACGGTCTGGGACTGGGCGATTGCCGTGGGCTCGTTCACGGCCTCCTTCGGCATCGGCGCGGCCCTGGCCCTGACCACCACCGGGCTCCCGCTCGACTCGAACGGCGACCGCCAAGGCGGAGCTTTCGCCTGGTTCAGCGGGTACGCCGTGCTGGGCGGCCTCGCGGTCGCCGCCTTTGCCCTGGTGCACGCTTTGGCCTTCCTGGCATTGAAGACCGACGGCGACGTGCGGCACCGTGCGCGCCGCTGGTTTGTGCGGCTTGCCCCCGTTGCGCTACTGCCGCTGCTGGCATGGGCGGTGGCTGTCCAGCTCCTGAGCGGCAAGCCGTGGACGTGGTTGCTCGTGATCCTGGCAGTGGTGGCGGCCGCAGTGGCCTGGGTTCTCGCGCGCAAGGGTGCTGAAGGCAAGGCCTTCGGAGCCTTGGGTGCGTTCCTGGTGTGCGCTACCGGATCAATCTTCGGAGCTGCCTTCCCCGTGGTCATTCCCTCGACCTTGGACCCCGCCTTCAACCTCACGGTCTCCAACGCCTCGTCCTCCGCCTACACGCTGGGCTTGATGAGCATCGTGGCGGCCGTCGGGCTGCCTCTCGTCATCGCATACCAGGCGTGGACCTATTGGGTGTTCCGCCGGCGGGTGAGCGCGGCACACATTCCGGCGGCGCATGGATTCCTGCCGGCCATCGCCGCCAAAGTGCTCGTGGGCAACAACGAGTCATCAGGCGGCACTGCTGCCAACCACGCCCGCCACAACGCCAGCGAGTAGCGGATGAAGCCCCAGCTGCCCGCCGGGCCGGCCACGCGATCCGCCCTGTACGTCCTTGGCCTGCTGTCTTCGCTCAAGGCCTTGTCCCTGGTCCTGATTGCGCAGTCCATCGCAGGAATGCTGTCCGGACTTGCAGCGGGCGGCACCGGCTGGCGGGAAGGACTTCTCTGGGGCGCCACCGGAGCAGTGCTGCGCTCCCTGACCGTCTGGGGCCAGGCTGTTGCGGCCCGCCGGGCCGCACTGGGGGTCAAGGAAGAACTGCGGTCCCGGCTCTTGGGGCGTGCCCTCGGTACGGGGGCTGCGGGAAGGGTCGGGGACGTCAACGACGGCGGGCTGGCGGTGCTCGCGACCCGCGGACTTGATGCTCTCGACAACTACTACACCCAGTTCCTGCCCGCCTTGGTCAACTGCGCAGCAATACCTCTGCTCCTTGGAGTCCGGATCTTCTTGGCGGACTGGGTCAGTGCCGTCGTTGTGGTGGTGACCCTACCCTTGGTGCCGCTCTTCATGGTGCTGATCGGCCGCCACACCGAGGACCAGGTTCACGAAGCCCAATCCACGTTGAGGAGGCTCTCAGGGCACATCCTCGAACTGGCCAAGGGGCTTCCCGTGCTCGTGGGACTGGGCCGCGCGGGCGAACAGCGTGCGGCCCTTGAGGACCTCTCGGAGGAATACCGCTCACGGACCATGGGAACCCTGCGGATTGCCTTCTTGTCCGCCCTTGCCCTGGAGCTCATAGCCACCATTTCGGTGGCCGTCGTGGCCGTCTTCATCGGGGTGCGACTCGTGGCCGGTGACATGGGCCTTGAAGCGGGCTTGCTGGCACTCATCCTCGCCCCCGATTGCTACCTTCCTCTGCGAGAGCTGGGGACGGCCCACCACGCCAGCGACGACGGCCGGGAGGCATTGTCTGCAAGCAACGCAGTGTTGGAGTCGCCGGGAGGCCGTCCGCTTGACTGCCTTTCGGGCAGCGAGCCGGTTTCCGGCAGTGAGCCCGGCGTCGGGGTAACCGGATTGACGGTGCGATATGCGGGAAGGGACGCGGCCGCCGTCGGGCCTATCGATTTCCATGCACCCGAAGGGCAAATCACGGCCCTCGACGGCCGCAGCGGTTCGGGCAAAAGCACTCTCCTCGGCGTCCTTGCCGGGACGATCGGCGACGGTCCGCAGGCCTCGATCACTGGATCCGTCACCGGCCTGAAGGCCGGTACGGTGGCGTGGGTGCCGCAGCATCCCGTCATGGTGGCCGGGACGGTGCTGGACGAGATCCTCCTCTACCTGAACAACGGAAGCCAGGATTCCGCGCCAGACGCGGACATTGCGACGGCAATGCGCTGCCTGGAACAGGCTGCGGCGGAGCACCTCGCCCTCAAACATCCTGCCGAGTTGAGCCCCGGCGAAGTGCGGCGGGCCGCTGTGGCCCGCGGCTTGGCGCGCCTTAACGCGGGAGCCACTGTACTGCTGCTCGACGAACCCACTGCCCACCTCGATGTCGCCTCCGCCGACGCCATCCGCACGGTGATCGCGGGACTGCGCGGGACAGTGACGGTCATCCTGGTTGCCCACGACGCCGCCACCCGGAAGCTGGCGCACAACGTAGTTCAGATAGACCCAGTTGAGATAGACCCAGTGAAGGTCGACGGCGGGGCGGCACAGGAGCGCGTCGGCTCCGTGCACCAGGACTCCGCCGTATCGGCGGCAGCTCCGGTCCAGCGGGACACGAATCCCGCAGCCACGCCGGACCAGGGAATTGAACCCCCCACGACCCTCTCCACGGCCAAGACCCTGGCGCGGATCCTTGCTCCTGTCCGTTACAAGTTTGCCCTGGCTGTACTGATTGCGGCGCTCGCCGCCTTGTTTGCCGTGGCCTTGTCCGGGCTGTCCGGCTGGCTCATCATCCGGGCCAGCCAGCAGCCTCCCATCCTGTACCTGCTGGGCGCCATCGTGGGGGTGCGGTTCTTTGGTATTGGCCGGGCAGTGCTGCGCTATGCCGAGCGGCTCCTCGTCCACGACACCGTCTTCGCCGCGATGACAAGGCTCCGGGGTACGCTTTGGGCAGCGCTCAGCGCGCGGGCGCTGTCCCTCCGCAGGCTTCTGCAAGGCGGGAATGTCCTGGGCGCAATGGTCGACGACGTCGATACCTTGCGCGACGTGCTGCCGCGCGTCGTGCTGCCGCCCCTTTCCGCACTTGCCGTCGCGGTATCGGCGGTGGTCGCCGCGGCCCTCCTGGCGCCCGCCACGGTCCCGGCTGTCATCGCAACCGCCGTAGTTGGCGTTGTCCTCGCGCCTCTCCTCGCCCTGATGGCGGACCGCAATGCCGCCCGCGGCGAACAACAATTGCGCTCGCTGGTGCTGCGCGACGTTGCCGCCGCCCTCGACGCCCGTGCCGAACTCAGCGCCAATGGCGTGGCCGGGGCTGTTCTGAGCTCCTTGACCAGGCGGGACAACGCAGCCACCGCTGCGGCACAGCGTTCCGCGTGGGCCGACGGCATAGGCCAGGGGGCTGCGGTGCTCGCTTGCACCCTGGGAGCGCTCGCGGCGGGAATTCTCGCTGCGCCCTCGGTGCAGTCCGGAACCCTTGCGCCCGCTGTGCTGGCCGTCGTTGTCCTTCTCCAATTGGCGCTCGCCGAACCTTACGCAGCAGTAGTGTCCGCCGTGCGGCAAGCCCCCGCTTTGACCGCAGTGCTGCAGCGTATCGCCCGGTCCGGGGCTTTTGACATGCCGGAATCCGACGGCGGCGTGCTGGCCTTGGCGGAGCGACCCGACAGTTCCCCGGGGCTGCTGTTGGACGGCCTCGGAGCGTCTTGGCCCGGTGGCGCGCCCGTCTTCACCGGGCTTAGCGCCGAGGCGGTCCCCGGCCGCTGGCTCGCGGTCACCGGCCCCTCCGGTTCCGGAAAATCCACGCTGCTCTCCGTGCTGCTCGGCTTCCTGCCTGCCTCGTCCGGCAGGGCGTACCTGAGCGGGAATGCCGCATGGTGTCCCCAAGAAGCCCACCTTTTCGACTCCACCATCCGCGGCAACCTGCTGCTCGCCCGCCCCGCCACCGGCAAGCCTTCCGAAACGGACATGTATAAGGCCTTGCGCGCCGTCGGCCTTTCCGGACTGGTAGCCGGCCTTCCCGGCGGACTCGATAGCCGCATCGGCCCCTCGGGGTCGTTCCTGAGCGGCGGCGAACGCCAACGGCTCGCCATGGCCAGAACGCTGCTGACCGGAGCGACAGTCCTCCTCCTCGACGAGCCGACCGCCCACCTCGATGCCGAAGCCGGGCACCTCATGATGGCGGAACTCCGCAGCGGGCTGAAGGATGTCACGGTGGTCCTCGTGACCCACAACCCGGTCGAGATCGGCCAGGCGGACGCCCGGCTCGACCTCGAAGCCCCGAAGGACAGCCCGGCGCTGGTACCGGGAGGCTAGCCGGCGAACCGCCCGAAGATGGCGTCCACCGACTCGACGATGGTCTCCACGAGTTTCCGCGCGTCGTCCTCCCGGATGAGCGGCGTCGATTGGCCTGCCCACAGGGACATCAGGCCAGGGACTCCTTGGGCTGCCGCTGCAGGCCGAAACTTGCCGGTCAGCCAGTTCTGGATGGGGAACGGGGCATGGGCCGAGGGGTCGGCAAGCTCCGCGATGATCAGGTTGGGGATACCGCGTGCCAAGCGGCCGCTGAGGGCACGTGTCAGGACTGTATGGGCGGCGTCGGGACCGTGCAGCGCAGCCACGTGGGCCGGGCTGGCCGCAGACTGGCGCGTGCCAAGGAAAGCCGAACCGATCTGGACCGCGTCCGCACCGAGGGCCAGAGCGGCAGCGACTCCGCGGCCATCTGCGATACCTCCCGCGGCGATGACCGGAACGGAGACCGCATCCACCACTTGCGGGACAAGGGCCATGGTTCCGACCAGCGAATCTTCCGGAGCACGGAGGAAAGATACCCGGTGGCCGCCGGCTTCCATCCCCGTGGCAACGATGGCGTCCACTCCGCCGGCGGCGAGGGCCACGGCTTCGTCCACAGTGGTCGCCGTGCCTACTACAACAACGTTGTTCCGGTGGGCTTGTTCAATAACGGATTCCGACGGAACCCCGAACACGAAGCTCAGCACGGCCGGACGGGCGTCGATGGCCGCGTGGATCTGACTCTCAAGATCCGGCAGGTAGTGCTCGGGCTGCTCAGGCGGGTCCACGCCCACCCGTTCGAAATAGGGCCGGAGGATGTCCACATAGGCGGCGAATTGCTCGGCATCCACGCGTGGCGCCTCTTCGCCCTCGATGGGAAGCCAGAGGTTCAGGGCAAACGGCTTCCCGCTGGCCTCCTTGAGCTCGCGGGCCGTGGCCGCAATCCGTTCCGGATCAAATCCGTAGAGTCCATACGAACCCAGTCCCCCGGCGTCGCTGACCGTGGCGGCAAGCTCCACCGAGGACAGGCCACCGAAAGGGCCAAGGACGATAGGGAGCTCAACATCGAAGAGACGAGTTGCCCGCGTATCCTTCCACGGCATCACAACGCCTAGCCGTCCACGTCGTGGAGGTGATGGACCACGTCATGCAGGAAATACTGCGCAAATGTCAGCACGGTGAAGGTGGAGCCGTTGCTGCGAACACCAGTCCGCGGCCATTCTTCTTCGCGGACGGCGGCAAAGGAATTCGCAATTTGTTCTCCCTCGGCTGCCAGTTGTGCGGCCACTTCGGCGGGATCCGAGTTGGCGTAGCCGCCGTCGATCGCGGCATTGTCCTGGTCCCAATTGGCGAAGTGGGCATCGTCCTCGCGCAGCATCAGGTTCAGGCGCTGGTCGAAGAGGCTGAACACGTCCCGCACGTGGCACGCATATTCCAACGGCGACCAGGTGTGTTCGTCGGGGCGGACCGAAGCGCCTTCCCGGCGCAGCACGGCGCGCCAGCGCGGCAACATGTTCAGCACCGTTCCTGGAACGGTGGAGGGAGTCACGGTGGCGGCGTCGAAGCCGCATTCGGGGCACGGTGTGGACAGAACCCAGGTCCAGTCCTTCTCATCAGGAATGATCGGCATGGCAGTAGTCTAGGGCCCGAATTCGTGATCCGGGATCTGTGCGGAATCCCATCGGGTCCACGGCACCCAGCGCCCGATCAGGAGTAAAGTTAGGTGCTGGGGAAGCCTGGAAAGTGAAATTGCCATGCTTAAGGATCTAAACGTCGCCGGCGTACTTCCGGCCAGCGATCTCGCCCGCGCCCGCGACTTCTACCGCGACAAGCTCGGCCTCGAACCGGACAACCCGGATGCCACGGACAACCTGATGTACAAGTGCGCCAACGGCACTGCCTTCCTCCTGTATGAAACGCCCAACGCCGGGACCGCCAAGAACACCCAGCTGGGATTCCAGAGCACCGACCTGGACCAGGACATGGCCGATCTCAGGTCACGGGGAGTCGTTTTCGAAGAATACGACTTCCCGGGCCTGAAAACCGAGAACGGCGTCGCCACCATGCCGGGCGGCGAACGGGGAGCCTGGTTCCTGGACTCGGAAGGAAACATCATCAGCCTCGCCACGATGTAACCCGGCACCTTCGAGTATTAGCCCTGCACGACGGTTTCCGGCACGATTCCTTCCTCCCACGCCATGCTCGCGCCAAGAGCGTCAACAGGCTGGGAGAGGGGAACCCCGGAACCGTCGCGGCGGCCGTGCTCCTGTGGGAGGGCGCGGGCAACTCCGGCGCTCGATGATGCCTTCGCCGGACCGTGACCGGCCCACCCGAGGAGGAGCGTGTCTTCACCCTTGAGGAACCGGTGGGCCCGGACGCCTCCCGTGGCGCGGCCTTTGGCCGGGTACTCCCCGAACGGGGTGACTTTTGCGGTGCCGGGAGCAGTCCCCGGCAGCGCACCGTTGGTACCCGCGATCGTTACGACAACCGCAGCAGGGTCGTCGGCGCGCACTGTGCCGAAGTGGATGACGTCGTCGCCATCTGCAAGTTTGATGCCCGCCATGCCGCCGGCGGTGCGTCCCTGCGGCCGGACGGAGGAGGCGCTGAAGCGCAATAGCTGGGCAAGCCGGGTCACGAAGACGAGTTCGACGTCGTCGTCCGGGGCAGGCTCCACGCCCACCACACTGTCCTTGTCCTTGAGCGCAATGATCTCCCAGTCTTCACGGTTCAGCGGGTAGTCCGGCTGGACACGCTTGACCACGCCTTGGACCGTTCCGATGGCCAACACGGCATCGAGCGGCACGAACGCCACGAGCGTTTCGCCCTTGAGCAGGGTAATGAAGTCCTTTGCCGCCACGCCGCCTGCAAGATTAGGCAAGCCGGACACGGGCGGGAGGGCCGGCATGTCCATGACCTGGACACGGAGCATGCGGCCCTGTGAGGTGACAGCGCCGATTTCGCCGCGCGCGGTCGTTCTGACCACGGACCGGTAGACATCGTGCTTGCTCCGGGGGCCGGATTCGGCCAATGGTTCCTGGTTGGACGTCCGTGCGATCTGGCCGGAGGTGCTCAGGAGCGCCCAGCAGGGATCGTCGGGGATTTCGAGGGGGAGTGCTGCTGCCTTGCCTTTGCCGGCAGGGACGGCGGCCGCGAGCGCCGCGGCGACGGTGGGGGAGACTGCTTCCGACTCGAGGAGAACAGTGCGTCGCGGGGTGCCGTATTTCTCGGACACTTCGGCCAGTTCACCGGACACCAGCTCGCGCAGCAGGACGTCGGACGCGAGGATCGCCTCAAGCTCGGCAATTTCGCGACGTAGCTCTTCCTGTTCCTTTTCAAGTTCGATGCGCGAGTACTTGGTCAGCTGGCGCAGACGGAGTTCCAGGATGTAGTTGGCCTGGATCTCGGACAGGTCATAGATGGACATGAGCCGTTCGCGGGCCGCCGCGGCCTCGTCCGAGGACCGGATGATCTGGATGACCTCGTCGATGTCCACGATCGCAATCAGCAGGCCCTCAACCAAGTGGAGACGGTCCTTCTTCTTGCCCAAGCGGAAGGCCGTACGGCGGCTCACGACGGACAGCCGGTGGCCAACGTAGACCTGGAGAAGCTGGAGCAAGCCCAAAGTCTGCGGCTGCCCGTCCACCAAGGTCACGTTGTTGATGCCGAAGGAGTCTTCCATCGGCGTGAAGCGGTAGAGCTGCTGGAGAACCGCGTTGGGGTTGAAGCCGTTCTTGATCTCGACCACGAGCCGGAGCCCGTGCTTGCGGTCTGTCAGGTCCATGACGTCGCTGACGCCGCTCAGCTTTTTGGCGTTGACGGCATCCTTGATCTTTTCGATGACCTTCTCCGGGCCCACCATGTAGGGGAGTTCGGTCACCACAAGACCGGTGCGGCGCGCGGTCAGCTGCTCGATCTCCACCTTGGCGCGGGTCTTGAACGAACCGCGCCCCGTGGCGTACGCGTCACGGATTCCGTCGAGGCCCACGATTCTGCCGCCCGTGGGCAAATCGGGGCCGGGCACGAAACGCATGACGTCTTCCAACGTGGCATCCGGATGAGCGATGAGGTGACGGGCGGCCGCGATGACCTCTACGAGGTTGTGGGGAGCCATGTTCGTGGCCATGCCGACGGCGATGCCCGTGGTGCCGTTGACCAGCAAGTTGGGGAAAGCTGCGGGCAGGACATCCGGCTGCGTGAGCTGGTTGTCGTAGTTGGGGACGAAGTCCACGACGTCTTCGTCGAGGTTCTCGGTCATCGTCATCGCAGCCGCGGCGAGCCGGGCTTCCGTGTAACGCGGCGCGGCCGGGCCGTCGTCGAGCGAACCGAAGTTGCCGTGCCCGTCAATCAGGGGCAAGCGCAGCGAGAAGTCCTGGGCCATGCGCACCATGGCGTCATAGATGGCGGCATCACCGTGGGGGTGCAGCTTTCCCATGACTTCGCCCACGACGCGGGCGCTCTTCACATGCCCGCGGTCCGGGCGCAGGCCCATGTCGCTCATCATGTACAAGATGCGTCGCTGGACGGGTTTGAGGCCGTCGCGCGCATCGGGGAGCGCACGGGAATAAATCACCGAATACGCGTACTCCAGGAAGGAGCCTTCCATCTCGGAAGTGACGTCGATATCGATGATGTTCTCTGTGAAGTCCCCGTCGACGGCGGCCGTGGCTGCGTTTGCACGGGGGGGACGTTGGCTGCGTGCCATGGAGTCGGTGGATCCTTAAACGTGTACTGCGGAAGACTTAGCTAGGCTAAGCCTATGGTGGATCAGCCCGGCGCCGGCGTATATCCGGAATATTGGGAGGCCGATGTCGTTCTTCGCGACGGCGGCACTGCCCACTTGAGACCCATCTCGCCCGAAGATGCCGAGGCACTGCAGGCCTTCCACACTTCGCAGTCCGAGACGTCCACCTACATGCGGTTCTTCTCGTTCAAGCCGAGGCTCTCCAGCAAGGAACTGCGTCGATTCACCGAAGTGGACCACAAGGACCGGGTGGCGTTCGTCATTACCATCGGCGGCGAGATCATGGGCGTCGGCCGCTACGACAGGCTCGGGGACCCCACCGAGGCTGAAGTGGCCTTCAACATTTCCGACGTCCAGCAGGGCCGCGGCATCGGTTCCATCCTGCTCGAACACCTGGCGGCGGCCGCCCGCGAAAACGGCATCCGCCGGTTCACCGCCGAGGTGCTCCCGGAGAACCGGAAGATGCTCAGGGTCTTCGCCGACGCCGGCTACGAGCTTGCGCGCAAGTTCGACGACGGCGTCGTCAGCGTGGAATTCAACATCGACCCCACAGAAAAATCCCTCGCCGTCATGGAATCGCGGGAACACCGCGCCGAGGCACGGAGCGTGCGGGACCTCTTGGCGCCGTCGTCGATCGCCGTGGTGGGCGCAAGCCGCCGGTGGGGTGCTGTCGGGCACCAGCTGCTTGACCACATCCTGGAGGGCGGTTTCACCGGCGCGGTCTATGCGGTCAACCCTGAAGCCTTCGAGCTGGCCGGAATGAAGTCCTTCGCCCGGATCGCCGAGGTCCCGGGTCCCGTGCAGCTTGCCATCATCGCCGTGCCATACGAAGAAGTACCGAAAGTCGTGGACGAATGCGGTGCAGCCGGCGTCAAAGGCCTCGTGGTCGCCACCGCGGGTTATGGCGAGGACGGCGAGCAAGGGTTGCGGCGGCAAAAAGACCTCGTGCGCCGCGCCAGGTCCTACGGGATGCGCGTCATCGGTCCCGAGTCGCTGGGGATCGTGAACACGAATCCCGACGTTTCCCTCAACGCCTCGATGGCTCCGAAGCTGCCGCGGCGCGGGGGATTGGGGCTGTTTACGCAATCAGCGGCTATTGGCATTTCCGTCTACGCCGCCGCGAGCCGCCGGGGCCTGGGCCTTTCCTCGTTCCTGTCCGCCGGGAACCGCGCCGACGTTTCCGGCAACGATGTCATGCAGTTCTGGGAAGACGATCCCGACACCTCCGCCGTCGGGCTCTACCTGGAGTCGATCGGCAACCCCCGCAAATTCTCCCGACTGGCCCGTCGCTTGTCGCGCTCCAAGCCGGTCATCGTCGCCAAATCCGATGTCACCGGGCTGCGCCTTCCGCCGGGCCACGTGGTCAGGACAACGTTGGCTCCGGCAGCAGCTTTGGATGCCATGATGCGCCAAGCAGGGGTCATCGCCGTCGAAACCATTGAGCAACTCATGGACGTGGCCCAGATCGTGTCCAGCCAGCCATTGCCCAAGGGCCCGGCGCTCGCCGTCTACAGCAACTCCGCAGCTCTTGGGAAGGTTGTGGCGGACAACGCGGCGCCCCAAGGACTCGTCGTCGACAGGATCGTCACGGACGTCGACCTGGATGCGGGGATGTCCGCGGCCCGGGATGAAATGCGGAAAAGTCTCACGCAGAATCTAGCGGACGACGCCGTCCATGCGGTGGTGGCAGCTATGGTGCCCTCACGCAGCCTCACCATGGAAGTGATCGCCGGAATCCTCGCCGAGTGCGGGGCGGAGGCCGGGAAGCCCGTGGTGGCGGCTTTCACGGGGGTCTTGGACGCTTCCGTGCAACTGGATGGTCTGCTTACTCCAGGCGGAGCGTCCGGGCCGTCCCTTCCTTGCTTCTCCAGCGCCGGGACCGCGGTGGCGGCGCTGGCGGCAGTGGTCCGTTACGCGAAATGGCTGGATCGGGACCAGGGCATGGTCGTGGAACCAACAGGTTGCGACCGCGAGGGTACCCGAGAACACATCGAACGGCTCTTGTCTTCCGTCACCGGGGAGCAACTGGTCCACCTCGACGCCGGCGAAGCCGCGGCGCTGCTGTCCCGCTATGGCATCCAGGTGGTGCCATCGGCGGTTTTTGAGAGCGACGACGAAGCCGTAGCGGCTGCGGAACGCCTCGGCTGGCCCGTGGTTCTCAAGACGACGGACCCTGCCCTCCGGCACCGCCTGGACCTGGGAGGCGTGCGGCTGGACATCGAGGACGCGGATTCGCTGCGGCGCAACATCGCACAGATGCGCCGGGTCCTCGAGCCATACGGTTCATCCGCGATCGAGGTACAGGCCATGGTTCCGGTGGGGCAGGCATGCACTTTCCGCGCCATCGAAGATCCGCTCCTGGGGCCGGTGGTGTCCTTCGGATTGGCGGGAGATGCCGTGAACCTCCTCGACGATTGGGCACACCGCGTGCCTCCCTTGTACGCAGCCGATCTCCACGATTTCATCCGGGCCCCCCGGGCTTCCCTGAAACTGTTCGGCTACCAAGGACTTCCCGCAGTTGACGTGGCCGCTCTCGAGGACCTGGGAGCGCGGTTGGTGCGCCTCAAGGATGAACACCCCGAGATTGCCTTGGTGGAATTCAATCCCGTCCTCGCCGGGGCGCAGGGAGCCAAAATCCTGGCCGCCGAGGTCTGGATCGGAAACGCCGCGCAGCGTACGGACAGCGCCCGCCGTGCGATGCTCGGCTGACCGTGAAGTAATCGGGCAGTTATGAAGTCCCCTGCCGATCTGTGAAAATGGGGGAATGAGCTCGAAGTCCCCGACGCCTCCGTCCAGTCCGGCCAACAACGGGCACCATGCAGCACACGACCACAGCTCGCAGGGGCAGAGCCTGGACCAGGCACTTCAGCGGGCAGGTTTCTACCCTGTCCTCGTTGCCGATGTTGTGGCCGATGCCTTGGACGGGCGCGATTGCCTTGCGCATCTCGTGCATCTGGAAACGCATTTCGACCGTGCCGAGGTCCGGCGGCACATTACGGTCCTTGTCCTCACGGAGGACATGCTGGTGATCACCCACGTCGACGACCAGCAGCTTGACGAGGCCGGCGAGCAGATCGTCGCCCAGATTTCCACGGAGTCGGTGCCCGTGGCACAGATCCGCTCGGTAGTCCTCAGCTACATGTATGCGCAACCGCAGAACTACGCTCCCAGCGACCCCGTCAGGGAACTGACCTTGTCCATTGCATGGTCCGGTGGTCAACGCCTGGACGTGGGACCTGCCAGCTGCGGCGATCCGCAGTGCGAAGCAGACCATGGGTACACCGGCACCATCTCCCAAGAGGACATCGTGCTTCGGATCAGCGCGGAGGCCGACGGCCCCAGGGCGGTGCAAGACGCGAAGATCTTTGCCCGCGCGCTGCGAGCGGTGAACACAGGCGTTCCTGGGCCTTCGGTACACACGGGCAGCCTTCCCGCACCACGACTCCGTTCGGGCGTCTTCGGCAACCGGCTGAGCCGCGGACACCAGCGCTGATGCCGACGTCGGAACCCGTCACCCGGGAAGCCTCACCCGTCGCCGACTCAGGTCCGGAGCTTCCCAACGCGCCGTTGTACGGAAGCAAATCAATCGCCGAGGTCTTCACGAGCGCCGCCGCGAGCATGGGCCTGCCCGGGTTCGTGAACAAGCTGCAATTACCAGCATCGCAACGCGTGTGCGTGGTGCTCGCCGACGGCTTGGGGCGGAGCCTCCTCAAGCAGAAGGCCGCACACACCCCGTTCCTCAGGTCCATCACGAACGTGGGGCAAGGCGTTGTCCCCGTCTGGCTCGATTCGGCTTTTCCTTCCACTACGGCCTCGTCCCTGGCCAGCCTTGGCACCGGCCGTACGCCCGGCGAGCACGGCATGGTGGGTTATGACGTCCTGGACCCGGCCCAGGACAAGGTGGTCAACCTGCTCGGCAATTGGGACGCCGGCGTGGACCCCGTGAACTGGCAGCCTTTCCCCACAATTTTCGAACGGGTGGCCGCCGAGGCCGACGTCGTCACGGTGAGCCTGCCCCAGTTCGGCGGTTCACCCATGACCCGGGCTGCGCTCCGCGGGAGCCGTTTCGTGGGAGGCGGCTCGCTGCACGCCCGAACGGCAGCCGCGGGGGAGGCCATGACCGCAGGAACGCCTTCACTCATGTACTTCTACGTCAACGAGCTGGACAAGGCCGGGCACCGCTACGGCTGCCAGTCGGAGCGCTGGGAGCACCAGCTCGAAGAGATCGATTCGACCGTGAAAAGGCTCTCCACGTCCCTTCCCGCAGGCACCACGATCCTGCTCACTGGCGACCATGGGATGCTTGACGTCCCGGAATCGCAGCGTCTCGACTATTCAGCCGATGCTGCTCTTGTTGCAGGTGTCCGGCACACGGCAGGCGAGCCGCGCATGGTTCACCTGTACCTTGAAGCCGATGCCGGCGAGCATCACCGGCAGGCCTTGCTGGATGCCTGGCGCGACCGCTTCGGCGAGCGGATCTGGGCTTTCACCCGGGAACAAGCGCTTACGGCCGGTCTTTTCGGAGCCGTCCGCCCGGAGGTATCACCCCGGATCGGCGACGTCATGATTGCCGCCCGGGACGCTTTGGCGCTCTACGACGTCCGCCGCGTCCGCCCCACCGCCATGGAAGTCATCGGGCAACACGGTTCGCTGACCAAGGCCGAGCGCGAAGTGCCATTGCTTTGCTTCCAGGCCGGAGGAGCCAAAGGCCGCCGTGGCTGAGCTCATTTTCTTTTCCGGGACCATGGATTGCGGCAAGTCCACCCTCGCTCTGCAGATGGACTACAACCACAGGGCCCGTGGTCGCGGCGGGATTCTATTCAGCCGTAACGACCGCGCTGGCGGTTCCGTCATCTCCAGCAGGCTCGGGCTCCGGACGGATGCCGTGGAGGTCGTTGACGCCACTGACTTCTGGGACGAAGTTATCCTGCGCCGGACGACGGGCCTCCGGGTTGACTACCTCATCTGCGACGAAGCCCAGTTCTACTCGCCGGAGCAAGTAGAACAACTGGCGCGTATTGTCGACGAGATGGATGTAGACGTCTTCGCCTTCGGGATCACCTCTGACTTCCGCACCCGGCTGTTCCCTGGATCCCAGCGGTTCGTGGAACTTGCGGACAGGGTGCAGGTCCTGCAGGTCGAAGCGCTGTGTTGGTGCGGCCGCCGGGCAACGCACAATGCGCGGACCGTGGATGGCATCATGGTTGTCGAAGGCGAGCAGGTCGTGGTGGGTGACGTCGCAAGGGAGAACGACCGGGCAACGGCTGACAGTGCGCAAGCCGAAATGTTGCCCCTTGAGACCTTGCTCCCTGTCGTCGGGTACGAGACCTTATGCCGCCGGCACTACATGCGCCGGGTGACGGCACATGGCGCAAATCTGATGGCGAGCCGGGACCAATTGCTGCCGTTCGACGTCGACGCCTGCCTTTGGCACGGCGCGAGCTGAGCGTCCGCCGCGAGTGAAGGTTACCTAGTCGCCGCGGGTTCCGAAGAGGATGTCATCCCAGCTTGGGATACTGGAGCGCTTGGGCCGTGACGGTTGGCGCTCGGCTGGCGCTGCTGCGTCGGACTCTTCACCGTGGGACTGGCTGTCTGCTTCCGGGTGGACCCCCGCAGACGGGGCAGCCGGAGTGACTTTGTGCCAGGAATCCTTCAACCCGGCACGGTTGGGCTTCAGCTCCTCGCGGTCACGTCGGGGCGCTCCGCCGAGCAATTCGTCGAGCCCGGCCCGCGTTGATGCCGGTCCGTCTTGGGAAGACGCCTCGGCCGGGGATTGCGCTTCATCCTTGCCGGCCTGGGTATCGTCGGTATTGCCCCGCAGCAGGGTCACGGGGCGCAAGGGACTGGGAATCACCGTGATTTCGCGCGTATCGGTGCTGACTCCATCGTGAAGGCGGAGGGAATCGTCTTCCTTGTCCTCATGCCGCGGCGCCAAGCTCAGCCTCGCCAGCATGGATGCGCGCGCGTCCCGGCGGCTCGGGGCGGGCTCGTCTTGTGCCGGCTCGTCCGTCGCTGTTTCGCTTGATGACTTGCCCGAAAGCTCGTCGTCTTCGATATCGCCGGGTCGGGGATGAGCAGCAGGAACCCCGCTGCTCAGAAGCAGTGCCAAAGCGTCGTCACTGTCTTCGTCGAGACCGAGCCGTTGTCCCCGGCGTGAGCGCAGCATGTCCAGAAGTCCATCGGCTTCCTTGGTGGCAGCGGCGGCGGCCGCACGGGCGGCGGTCCCGCCGTCGACCTCAAAGTCGAAGGGCCTGTCGGAGACGGCTGCGAGCCGTCGGGCCGGCACGGGACCATCAAGAGGTTCCAGCTCGCTCAGTTGCTGGGCCCACCGGTTGGCATTCTGGAGGGATTTGCGGGCGGGATTGAAAGTCCACATCGCGGGCGGCTCTTCGCCGATGCTCTCCAGGCTGCCTGGCTTGGTTTCGAAGCGTGCGACGACGGTCCACGCGCCGTCGGTCCGGCGCCAGGAGTCCCATTCCACCGCGGCGGAATCGATCCCGTGGGCCGCGAGCCGGTGCGCCACCATTTCGCCCAAGCTTGCAGGTTCGTCGCCGAACGCCGCACGGTAGGCATCGTGGCCCGGGGCAGGGGCAGCGACTTCGACTTTGCGGGCCTGTTGGGCGATGTACTCGCGCTCAGCCAGGACGGGGCCCTCGTACCGCTGCACGTTGGCAAGTGGCAACCCGGACAGCTCTGCCACTTCTTCGGCCGTCGCGCCGCTGCGGATACGCGACTGAATGTCACGGGGGGACATGGAGACGGGCGTAATGGCGGCACGGGCGGCCACCTGGGCCGGTGTCCGGCTCGCTGCAACACGCAACGCCTCGTCAATCGGAAGCTGGAACATCTCGCCGCCGGTACCGCTCAACAGGAGATGTCCGCCGTCGTCGTGGACGCCAACCAGCCGTAGATCCCGCATAAAATCCTCCACCATGGCCTATCTGACATTCGAAACTCTGCCACCCGGTGGAGGCTTTTCCTACTAGGACAAAGGGCGCGCCGCGATATTCCGCGATTTTCCGGCATTCTGCTGCGCCGAACGTTTGCTGGGGGGCTATGGACATTTGAGGCTGTCGGGAGGAAAATCTGCCCGATATCGGGCACAAAAATGCTGCTTGCTGCGTTACATCCTTAGACCGGAGCAGGTTCTGGTCGGCAGGACCGCGCGCCCCGCGTGAAGCACAAGGGAGAACGAAGAAGGGACCATGGCAACGGATTACGATGCCCCTCGGAAGACGGAAGAAGACGCCAGCGAGGACTCGATCGAGGAACTCAAATCGCGTCGTACAGAGAAGCAGTCATCAGCTGTTGACATTGATGAGACTGATCTCGCTGACGCTTACGAGCTCCCGGGCGCGGACTTGTCGGGCGAAGAGCTACTGGTCCGCGTCCTGCCTCCGCAGGCAGATGAATTCACGTGCTTCAATTGTTTCCTCGTCAAGCACCGTTCCCAGATTGCACGGGAGAAGGACGGGCACCTTTACTGCAAGGAGTGCGAAAGCTAGCCCTGCTTGGAGAGCGCCGCCAGCAGTTCTTCAGGGCGACGGGTGGACGTCAGCCAGTACGGAGTGCGGTCCGCCGGGTCGGTGATTTCAATGCGCACCACAGGGTCGATCCAACCGCGGAGGCACAGGAACGCCAGGCCATGGAGGCGCGTACCGCGCTCTGCTGTGGCTTCGTCCTTGCGGAACGCGCTGACTGCTCCGACGAATTCGCGCTGGATCGTGGCGCGGCCCACTTGAAGAGTGTCGCGGTCCACCACGATCGCCGGAGTCGACAACAACAGCATGATGGTCATGACCGCGAAGAGGACCACAGCGGCGATGATGCCCGCGGTAATGCTGATAGGAGCAAACATCAGGATGCCTGCGGCGGACAAGCCGACCACCACAATCCAAATCCAGGGTGACGGCCAGAGCTTTTCCCTAAACAGGACGCCCGTTTCACTCGAAGAACGGTCCGGAGCGGGTACGGAAGCAGTCGATTCAGGCATGCAACCAGCTTATCGGGACTCGGACCCTCTGATTGAACGCGCAGGAATGTGCGACCGCAACCGCGGCAGTATCGCGCGGACGATAGAATATGTGACTGTGAGCCACGAGACCGCAGTAGCCAACCCAGCAGACACCGCCGCCGAATATGGCGCGCCAACCCTCCAGATTCAGCTGAAGATGCTCGACGCCGGTTTGGAAGCACCGTCGTACGCCCATCCCGGAGATGCCGGTGCGGATCTGCGTGCCCGGGTGGACGTATCGCTCGCCCCGGGGGAACGGAAGCTCGTTCCCACGGGGGTCTCCATCGGGCTGCCCAACGGCTTTGTCGCGCTGATCCACCCGCGCTCGGGGCTGGCCACCAAACACGGACTCACAGTGGTCAACGCGCCAGGAACGGTCGATGCCGGCTACCGAGGTGAAATTTCCGTGACGCTTTTGAACACGGACAAAAACCAGGCAATAGAGCTCAAGCGCGGCGATAGAATTGCTCAAATGGTGATCCAGCGCGTCGAGTATGCGCAGTTCGTTGCGGTGGATGAGCTGTCCGACACGTCGCGCGGCACCGGAGGCTTTGGATCGACCGGGGGCTTCGCAGCGGCTGTGAGCTAGCAAAACCCTCGATAATCGATGCCGTCCGGCGCCGAGTGAGATGCTGCCCGCGAGTTGACGGGCAGTCTGCGGTTTACTGGGGATAGACCACTACTAAGGAGACAACCCGATGCTTTTTGGGCGCGGAAAGAAGTCCAAGGCTGAGCAGCCGAAAGACAACGGTACCGAGCAGGCCGACGCCGCGACTCCGCGGCAGGACGCCGGGACAGTAGCCAGCGGTGCCCCCAAAGGCGACTTCCGTCTGTCCAAGGGGCCATTGGATGCCAGCGAAATTGATAGCCAGGACGGCTACGTGGACCTTGGCTCCCTGCTCATCGAACCTACCGAGGGACTCCAACTGCGTCTCGAGGTGGAAGAAGCAACCCAACGGGTCGTGGCCGTCACCATGGACTTGGGTGGCTCGAGCCTTCAGCTCCAGGCTTTTGCCGCGCCCCGGTCCGAAGGTCTCTGGGACGAGATCCGCGAGCAGATCGGCCAGTCCGTGTCCAGTCAAGGAGGCGAAGTCGAGGAGATCGACGGCACCTTCGGCACGGAACTCATCGCCAAACTTCCGAGCGAATCTGCCGACGGCGGACGCGGCTTCCGAGCTGCCAGGTTCATGGGGGTGGACGGGCCCCGTTGGTTCCTCCGGGGGGTCATCGGTGGTGAGGCCGCTTTGGACAGGGCAGCTGCCGAAGGGCTGGAGAACCTCTTCCGGAAGGTTGTGGTCATTCGCGGAGACAACCCCATGCCGCCCCGCGAATTGCTCCAGCTGAAGCTGCCCAAGGACGCAGCAGTCCCCGGCGAGCACGGTGCTCCGCACGAAACACCGCAGTTTCAGCAGCCCGAACGTGGCCCGGAGATCACCCAGATTGGCTGACAAAGCGCCTCGCGCTGCTGGCGCCCATGGCAGCCCGCCATCCCGCTCCCTCGCTGAGCTCCCTGCACGGGGCAGAGTCGATTGCACGGGTTTCATCGAATCGGTGACCTACCAGCCCGCCAACGAGCAAGCGCATTTTTCGGCAATCGTCGTCGACCGGATTGCCCGCAGGGGGGAAAACGAGCCGTTGGTCCGCCTACGGGTCATCTGGTTGGGGCGGCGAAAAGTGACTGGGATCGAACCCGGGACCCTCCTGCGGCTCGAAGGCATGGTGACCGTGCGGGACGGGATGCCCACCATGTTCAATCCGCGCTATGAAATCCTCTCCCGGCAGGAGCACCAATGACAGTCGCCAAGGGACCCGGTCCCCATGAGAAACCAGCTCAGGAAGAACCCGGCTTGGCAGGAGATTTCGCTCAGGAGACCCCTGGCCCAAGCATCGCCGACATTGCCGCCGGCTACGCGGAAAAGGCCGGACTCCAACGCAACAGTCATGGGCACGTGGATATCCTCAAGTCGGCCGGGGGTTTTCAAGGGATAGCCGAGAGCATCGTGCCGGGCTTGGTGTTCCTGATCGCGTTCATGATTACCAAGGACCTCGCCGCTTCCCTGCTTGCGTCCCTCGCGGCTGCCGCCGCCTTTACCGTCGTCCGCTTGGTCCAGCGGCGCCCGTTGACCCAGGCGCTTGCCGGGATCGCCGGCGTCGCAGTCTCCGCCTGGCTCGCGAACACCACCGGAAAGGCCGAGGATTTCTACGTCCTGGGCTTCTACACGAACAGCGCCTACATCGCCGGAATGCTCTTGTCCATCTTGCTCAAGTGGCCGATCGCCGGCCTGCTGTTCGGATTTGTCCGCAACGAAGGCTTCGAATGGCGGAAGGACCCGGAGCGCTTGCGGGCATACGCCATCGGCACGTGGGTGGTTATCGCTGTGTTGGCTCTGCGGCTCGTGGTCCAGGTTCCCCTGTACTTCATGGGCGAGCCCGGACTGGCCGCCCTCGCCACCATGAGGCTGATCATGGGCGCCCCGTTGTACATTCTCGGTCTCTGGATTGCCTGGCTCCTGACCCGGCCGGCGCCAAGCCAGAAGCCGGGAACGGATCCTCAGCCGTCGAAGCCGTCGTCGTCTGACTGATCCGAAAAATCTTCCTCAACCTCCACAGAACCGTGGTCCGCGGCGGACGGGGAGAGCAAGGTCCTGAGACCGTCTTCGGCCACGATGGTCGTGACGAAGAACAGCTCGTCTCCGCCGTCGATCACGTCGTCGCGGCTCGGAGTGATGGGCGCATGGTCCCGGAGGATCGCCACCAGGGTGGTGTCGTCGGGCCAATCGATGCCCCCCACCGTGCTGCCGATGATGTGTGAGTCGTGGGGGACGGTGAATTCGACGAGCGAGGACACGCCCGTCTGCAAGGTCAGCAGGCGGACAAGGTCACCGATTTCCACGGCTTCTTCGACAAGCGCCGTCATGAGCTGCGGGGTATTGACGGCGACGTCGACGCCCCACGAATCGTTGAACATCCAATCGTTCTTGGGGTTGTTCACGCGACCCACCGTGCGTCCAACACCGAACTCGGTCTTGGCGAGCAAGGACACCACCAAGTTGACCTTGTCGTCGCCGGTCGCGGACACGACGACGTCGGCCCCTTCCAATTTCGCTTCCTGCAGCGTGCTCAGTTCACACGCATCGCCCACCAGCCAGCGGGCCCCGCGGAGGCCGCTGCGCCCAATGACCTCCGGCTTGAGGTCGATCAACATGATCTCGTGTTTGTGGGCGAGCAATTCCCGCGCGATGGATGAACCGACGCTGCCGGCGCCGACAATAACGACTTTCACTCAGACTCCTTGGCGGGTGCGCTGGCGAGGACGCGGGCTACCTCGGCGCTGCGGTCCAGATTCAACATGGCGTGCACAGTGTCACCCTCCTGGTACGCCGTTCCGGTCTGGGGCAGGACGCCCTCCCCGAAGCGGGTCAGGAAAGCGATGCGGATTCCGGAAGCTGCTTCGATGGCAGTCAACGGACGGCCGATCCAGCCTTCGTTGAGGTCAACTTCGGACAGCACCAGCCGGCCGGAAGGCTCGCGGTAGTCGCCCGCCAAGTGTTGTTCGGGCAGGATGCGTCGCAGAACCTGGTCCGCGCTCCAACGCACGGCCGCAACCGTGGGAATGCCCAGGCGTTGATAGATTTCGGCGCGGCCGGGATCGTAGATGCGGGCAACAACGTGCGAAACATGGAAAGTTTCACGGGCTACCCGGGTTGCGAGGATATTGGAATTATCACCGCTGGAGACGGCGGCGAAGGCGTACGCCTCTTCACAGCCGGCCTGTTTGAGGGTGTCGCGGTCAAAGCCGACACCGGTGACTTTCCTGCCGGTGAATCCGCTGCGCAGGCGGCGGAAGGCACGGTCGTCCTGGTCGATGATCGCCACGGAATGGCCCGCGTCTTCCAAGGTGTGCGCCAAGGTTGCGCCCACTCGTCCGCAACCCATGATCACAAAGTGAGCCACGGTCTCTCCTTCACTCTTAAGCGTGCCGCTCGGTAAGACTCTACCGGGGCAAGTCGGCGAAGCCTGACCGCCGTCATGACATCGCGTTCGATTCAGAGTAGCTTTGCGGAGTGCTGACAATTCTCAATGCCGCGAAGCGGGTGTTGGTGGGGCGGCCCTTCCGTAACGACCGTTTGGCCCACACCCTGCTTCCCAAGCGCATTGCGCTGCCGATTTTCGCTTCGGATGCCCTGTCTTCGGTGGCGTACGCTCCCGACGAAATCCTCCTGACGCTTGCCCTTGCGGGAGTGAGCGCCGTGGCCATCTCGCCGCTGGTAGGCCTCGCAGTAATGGTGGTCCTCCTCACGGTGGTGGCCTCGTACCGGCAAAACGTCCACGCCTATCCCTCCGGTGGCGGAGACTACGAAATCGCCAACGTTAATCTGGGGAAGTACGCTGGCCTGACCGTCGCGGCCGCTTTGTTGGTGGACTACGTCCTCACGGTCGCCGTGTCCATGTCGTCCGCAGCCGCGTACATGACCACCGCGATCCCGTCGTTGCACGGACAGCAAGCGCTCATCGCCACGATCGGCGTCGTCATCCTGGCCTTGGTGAACCTTCGCGGCATCAAGGAAGCCGGGAGTGTTTTTGCCGTGCCCACGTACATTTTCATGTTCTCGATCCTCGGCATGACGGCGGTGGGCATCTTCCAGGCGGTCACCGGCCAACTGGGCCAAGCGCCGTCGGCGGCATTTACCATCGTCCCGCAAGAAGGATTCGACCAAGGTCTCGTCGGCCTCGCCGGGGCGTTCCTTCTCCTGCGGGCCTTCTCCTCCGGAGCTGCCGCGCTGACCGGCGTCGAGGCCATCAGCAATGGTGTGCCGAACTTCAAGAAGCCCAAGAGCAAGAATGCGGCAACCACGCTGCTCCTGCTTGGAGTCATCGCCTCGTCCATGCTGGCCGGCATCATCTACCTCGCCAACGCCACCAAGGTCCATATCGTGCTGGATCCAGCCAAGGAGTTCCTCCTCAACGGCCAACCGCTGGCGGGCGACTACCTGCAGAACCCGGCCATCAGCCAGATTGCGGAGACCATCTTCGGGGCGGGCTCCATCCCGTTCTATATCGTCGTCGCTGCCACGGGAGTCATCCTTGTCTTCGCTTCCAACACGGCTTTCAACGGGTTCCCTGTCCTGGGGTCCATCCTCGCCCAAGACGGATACCTGCCCCGGCAGTTGCGAACGCGCGGGGACCGCCTCGCCTTCAGCAACGGCGTACTGGCCCTTGCTGCCGGGGCCCTCGTCCTGATCATTTCCTTCAACGCCGATGTCACCAAGCTGATCCAGCTCTACATCGTGGGTGTCTTTATTTCCTTCACGATGAGCCAGTTGGGCATGGTGCGGCACTGGGGAAGGGAACTCAAACTTGCCCGCGACAAAGCCGTCCGCCGCAGGATCCTGAAGTCCCGCACCATCAACATGCTCGGCTTCGCAATGACGGCACTGGTACTGACCATCGTGCTGATCACCAAGTTCGAACAGGGCGCCTGGATCGCCCTCCTGGCCATGTTCGTGCTGTTCCTCATCATGTGGAGCATCCGCGCCCACTACGACAACGTCGCCAAGGAACTGGCCGTTGACGAGGATTCTTCGCCGCGCGCCTTGCCTACCCGGGTCCACGCAGTCCTGCTGGTGTCCCACGTCCGCAAGCCGGTGCTGCGCGCACTCGCCTATGCGAGGGCTTCGCGGCCGTCCCGCCTGGATGCCATCATTGTTGACATCAACCACGAGGAAACGGCCCACACGGTGGAGGCCTGGGACAAGCTGGACATCCCGGTCCCGTTGACCGTCTTGGCGAGCCCCTATCGGGAAACCGTCACGCCGATCCTGGACTACGTCAAGAACATGCGGCGCGATTCTCCACGCGACCTCATCGTGGTCTACATCCCCGAATATGTCGTTGGCAAGTGGTGGGAACAACTCGTCCACAATCAGACCGCGCTGCGAATCAAGGCCCGGCTTCACTTTGAACCCGGGGTCATGGTGGCCAGCGTTCCATGGCAATTGAAGTCGTCCGAAGAAGCAAAGGCATTGCAGGATACCTAATGACCCACCCCAGCGAAACCGAATCCAGCTCGCCCACGGCCCAGGACGGAGCCGCCATGGAGCTGGTGGTGGACGTCGGTCCCATCGCCCATGGGGGCCACTTTGTCGCACGGCACGAAGGCAGGGTCATATTTGTCCGGCATGGCATCCCGGGGGAGAAGGTCCGGATCCGGCTGACCGACTCGGTAGAGGCGTCCCGATTCTGGCGTGCCGACGTCGTCGACGTCCTGGAAGCGTCGGCGGACCGGACGCGCCATTTCTGGCCACTCGCCGATTCCCTGGCCGCTTGGCGGAAAGGCGGTCCGCCCGTGGGCGGCGCCGAACTCGGGCACGTCACCTTGGAACGGCAACGCTCGCTCAAATCCGAGGTTCTTGCCGAGCAATTGAAACGGCTCGCCGGTGTTGAACTCACTGTCGAGGTCGAGCCCGCAGCTGCCGGTGCCATGGGGCCCGACGGCGAGACAGGACTCGGCTGGCGCACCCGTGCCAGCTTTGCCGTCACCCCGGGCGGGCGGCTCGGAATGCATGCCCACCGCTCCGACGTCGTGATTCCCGTTCACGAGATGCCCTTGGCGATGACAGGCATCAACGAGTTGCGGCTGTGGGATATAGACCTGCGGGGCATCTCCAGGGTGGAAGTAGCTGCGCCGGCCAACGGATCGCGACCGCTCATCCTCCTTGCCCCGGGAGAAGGAACTGACGCGCGGCGCCTCCACCGGATCCTTGACCAGCTTCCGCATGAGGCGTCCGTGGCAAGCTTCGACCCCGTCCGCGGAGAAGTGCTGCAGTTGCGCGGAAGGACCTGGGTCCAGGAATCGGCCGCCGGCCACGAATACCGGGTAACGGGGGAGGGCTTCTGGCAAATCCACAAGGACGCTCCGGACACGTTGGTGGGCGCGGTGACCGGCTTCCTGCACGACGGCGGCTACCTCGTTCCGGGATCTGCCGTGGCGGATCTTTACGCGGGCGCCGGACTGTTCACGGCGCCCTTGGCCGACGCGGTGGGGATCACCGGTTCCGTGCTGTCCGTCGAAGGATCGCCAGGCACCAGCCGGGATGCCCGCAAGAACCTACATGGCGAGTCCCACGTGGAAATAGTCCAGGGCCGGGTGGAACGAGTACTACGCCAGCGGCCCCGAAACTTCGATTCCTTGGTGATCGACCCGCCGCGGGCCGGTGCCGGCAAAGCGGTCGTGAGCCAGCTCATCGAGTCCAGGCCGCGGGCAATTGCCTATGTGTCGTGTGATCCGGCCTCTTTCGCACGTGATCTGGGCTACTTCCGGAACCGCGGCTGGCGGCTCGAATCGCTCCGTGCCTTTGACCTTTACCCGCACACCCATCACCTGGAGACCGTTGCATTGCTGGTGCCCGCGGCGTAGCGGCCACTACGATGGTGGAGAGGTCCAGCGTCGCGCTTCACTTCTCCACTACCGGCCGCACGATGCTTAGATTAGGCTTGCCTAACTAGCTAGTGGTCAACCGCGCGACAAAGATGAAAGCTGTTGCGAGAGGAGTCCTGCCATGAGCACTGTGGACAGCTTCGGTTCCAAAGGCGTACTGAATGTAGCCGGCACCGATTATGAAATTTTCCGGTTGAACTCCGTTGAAGGCGCAGACAGCCTTCCGTTCAGCCTTAAGGTATTGCTTGAAAACCTCCTGCGGACGGAAGACGGCGCTAATATCACGGCCGACCACGTCCGCGCACTGGCCGGTTGGGATCCGGACGCCCAGCCGGACACCGAAATCCAGTTCACCCCTGCTCGAGTCATCATGCAGGACTTCACCGGGGTTCCCTGCGTAGTCGACCTCGCCACCATGCGCGAAGCGATCAAGGACCTCGGCGGCGACCCCAAGCGTGTCAACCCGCTGGCTCCGGCCGAGATGGTCATCGACCACTCCGTGCAGATCGACGCCTTCGGCAATTCCGGTGCCCTCGAGCGCAACATGGAGATCGAATACCAGCGCAACGGCGAGCGTTACCAGTTCCTGCGCTGGGGCCAGACTGCTTTTGACGACTTCAAGGTTGTTCCCCCGGGAACCGGCATCGTCCACCAGGTAAACATCGAATACCTGGCACGCACCGTCATGACCCGCGAAATTGACGGCGTTCTCCGCGCCTACCCCGACACTTGCGTCGGCACGGACTCCCACACCACCATGGTCAACGGCCTGGGCGTACTGGGCTGGGGCGTCGGCGGCATCGAAGCCGAGGCCGCGATGCTCGGACAGCCCGTCTCCATGCTGATCCCTCGCGTTGTCGGTTTCAAGCTCACGGGCTCGATTCCTGCGGGCGCCACCGCCACCGACGTCGTCCTGACGATCACCGAGCAGCTGCGCAACCACGGCGTGGTCGGTAAGTTCGTGGAGTTCTACGGTGAAGGCGTCGCTGCCGTGCCGCTCGCCAACCGCGCAACCATCGGCAACATGAGCCCGGAATTCGGCTCCACTGCAGCGATGTTCCCGATCGACGACGTCACGCTCGACTACTTGCGCCTCACCGGCCGCTCAGAGCAGAACGTTGCCCTGGTGGAGGCCTACGCGAAGGAACAGGGCCTCTGGCACGATCCCTCCCATGAGATCAAGTTCTCCGAGTACCTCGAGCTGGACCTGTCGACGGTTGTTCCGTCCATCTCCGGCCCGAAGCGGCCCCAGGACCGCATCATCCTCACGGAGTCCAAGGCACAGTTCCGTGAGGACCTGCGCAACTACGTGAAGGAAGACCTGGCTGACGGAAGCCTGGACGAGGCGATTGACGAGAGCTTCCCGGCCTCGGACTCGCCGTCGTTCACCGCATCTGCAACCCACCTGGCCGATGTTGCGCCGCACGCACACGGACCCAAGTCGAATGGCCGCCCGTCGAACAAGGTGGGCGTCACGACTGCTGACGGCCGCGAATTCGAACTGGACCACGGTGCCGTTTCGATTGCTTCGATCACGTCCTGCACCAACACGTCCAACCCGTCCGTGATGCTGGCTGCCGCGCTTCTTGCCCGCAACGCCGTGGACAAGGGCCTCGCATCCAAGCCGTGGGTGAAGACCTCGGTCGCCCCCGGTTCAAAGGTTGTCACCGACTACTACGAGAAGTCCGGCCTGACCCCCTACCTGGAGAAGCTCGGCTTCTACATCGTCGGCTATGGCTGCGCCACGTGCATCGGCAACTCCGGCCCGCTCGACGCCGAAATCTCCGAGGCCATCCAGGCCAACGACCTTTCCGTCACGGCTGTCCTCTCCGGCAACCGTAACTTCGAAGGCCGCATCAACCCGGACGTCAAGATGAACTACCTGGCTTCCCCGCCATTGGTCATCGCCTACGCCTTGGCCGGAACCATGGACTTCGACTTCGACGCCGACCCGTTGGGCCAGGACCAGGACGGCAACGATGTCTTTTTGAAGGACATCTGGCCGAACCCGGTCGAGGTCCAGAAGGTCATCGACTCCTCGATCGACAAGGAAATGTTCGCCCGCGGCTACGAGGGCGTCTTCGACGGCGACGACCGCTGGAAGGCCCTCGACACCCCGGCAGGCGACACATTCGCCTGGGACGCCAAGTCCACGTACGTGCGGAAGCCCCCGTACTTCGAAGGCATGAAGGCACAACCTGATCCGGTAACGGACATCGCCGGTGCCCGCGTCCTGCTTAAGTTGGGCGACTCCGTCACCACCGACCACATCTCCCCGGCCGGTTCCTTCAAGTCGGACACCCCGGCGGGCCAGTACCTTCTGGCCAACGGCGTTGAGCGCAAGGACTTCAACTCCTACGGCTCACGCCGCGGCAACCACGAGGTCATGATCCGCGGTACCTTCGCGAACATCCGCATCAAGAACCAGCTGCTTGACGGCGTCGAGGGCGGCTTCACCCGCGACTTCACTCAGGCGGACGGCCCGCAGGCCTACGTCTACGATGCAGCCCAGAACTACCAGGCTGCCGGCACCCCGCTGGTGGTCCTGGCTGGCAAGGAGTACGGCTCGGGCTCTTCCCGCGACTGGGCTGCCAAGGGCACCGCGCTCCTGGGCGTGAAGGCTGTCATCGCCGAAAGCTACGAGCGTATCCACCGCTCCAACCTCATTGGCATGGGCGTCCTTCCGCTGCAGTACGCGGCCGGCGAATCCGCCGCGTCCCTTGGTTTGGTGGGCACGGAAACGTTCGCTGTCGAGGGCGTCACCGAGCTGAACAACGGCACCACGCCGCGGACGCTCAAGGTCACGGCAACGGCCGAGGACGGCACCACCAAGTCCTTCGACGCCGTGCTGCGCATCGATACCCCGGGCGAAGCAGACTACTACCGCAACGGCGGAATCCTGCAGTACGTGCTGCGCCAGATCTCCGCACACTAGCGGAAGACAGCACAGGCTCGGCCTGAGCTGAAGGCAATTGCTGCAGCCCCGGATGGTCATCGACCATCCGGGGCTGCAGCATTTCTGACGGCTTCGTTGGGCCCAAGGCGGTAGAGTTGTATGGCACGTCAATCACCCTAAGGAGGGGCCGTTGGGACTTTTGGAGACAATCCGGAACCCGCAGGACCTGAGTAAGCTCACCGGCCAGCAGTTGGAGCAGCTTGCCGGCGAGATCAGGACTTTCCTCATCACCAACGTCGCTCAAACCGGTGGACATCTCGGGCCGAACCTTGGCGTCGTGGAACTCACCATGGCCATCCACAAGATCTTCGATTCGCCGCGCGACAGCATCGTCTTCGATACCGGCCACCAGTCCTATGTTCATAAATTGCTGACGGGACGCCAGGACTTCAGTACGCTGCGACAGCAAGGGGGCATGTCCGGTTACCCCGATCGTGCCGAGTCGGAGCACGACATCGTGGAAAGTTCACACGCCTCCTCATCGCTGTCGTGGGCCGACGGTATCTCCCGGGCCAGGCAGCTGACGGGCCAGGGAGATCGCTGCGTCGTTGCCGTCGTCGGGGATGGTGCCTTGACCGGTGGCATGGCGTGGGAAGCGATCAACAACATTGCCGCAGACAAGCGGCGCCGCGTAGTGATTGTTGTCAACGACAACGGCCGATCCTACGCCCCCACGGTCGGCGGCGTGGCAGACTACCTCGCTTCCTTGCGCCCCACGATCGATTCGCTCCGCGCTGCGCCCGCCTACGAGGTCGTGTTGGATTGGTGGAAGAAGAAGCTGCAGAACGGCGGACCGATCGGCCAGTTCACCTATAAGAGCCTGCATGCCATGAAGAAGGGCATCAAGGACTGGTGGGCTCCGCAGGGCATGTTCGAAGATCTCGGCATGAAGTACATCGGTCCCGTCGACGGCCACAACATGCGTGCCCTCGAGCACGCGCTCACCGCAGCCCGCAACTATGGCGGTCCCGTGATCGTCCATGCCATAACCGAAAAGGGCCATGGTTATGCGCCGGCCCTTGCCAATGAGGCAGACCAGTTCCACGCCGTCGGAATCATCGACCCCGAGACCGGGGAACCCACGGAGGCCGGCGGAGCCCGCTCCTGGACGTCCGTGTTCGCCGAGGAAATCGCGGATATTGCCGACGAACGCGAAGATATCGTGGGAATTACCGGCGCGATGCTGATCCCCGTCGGGCTGCATAAGTTCGCGGAACGACACCCGAAGAGAGTGATCGATGTCGGCATCGCGGAGCAACACGCGCTCACCTCCGCGGCGGGCATGGCTTTCGGTGGCCTGCATCCGGTAGTGGCCGTCTACGCTACGTTCCTGAACCGCGCCTTCGACCAGCTCCTCATGGACGTTGCCCTCCACAAGGCCGGTGTAACGATTGTCTTGGACCGCGCCGGCGTGACGGGCCCGGATGGTGCCAGCCACCACGGCATGTGGGACATGGCCATGGTCCAGATCGTTCCGGGACTTCATCTCGCTGCTCCACGCGATGCCAGCCGTTTGCGTGAAGAACTCCGCGAGGCCGTCGCCATCAACGACGCGCCCAGCGTGGTGCGCTTCTCCAAAGGCAGCGTAGGAAGCGAAATCGAGGCGATCGAACGGCTTTCCGACGGCGTCGATGTGCTGGCGCGTCGCCCCGAAGGCTCCACGGAGAACGACGTCCTGATTGTGAGCGTCGGTGCCATGTCCGAGCTCGCCCTCGACGTCGCAGGCCGCCTCGGTTCCCAAGGCATCAGTTCCACCGTGGTGGATCCGCGGTGGGTCCTGCCGGTGCGCAAGTCCATCATTGCCCTCGCTGCCAGGCACCGCTTGGTGATCTGCATCGAGGACGGCGTCCGCGCGGGTGGCGTTGGATCCCGGATCCGCCAGGAGATGCGCGCGGCCGGTGTGGACACTGCCCTCAACGAAGTGGGACTTCCGGTCGAGTTCCTCGATCACGGAACAAGAAGCCAAGTGCTTGAGCGTGTAGGGCTTACCGCCCAACAGATAACGCACGACGTCGTGGCGCAGGTTCTGGGGACAAAGGTGCCTTTCGCGCGGCCCCTGCCGGGACAGGAACACCCCACCACCGGCAGTCTTCCCAAGCTGTGAGCGAGGACGCATCGCGGTTGCCGGGGAGTCTGCAGCCAGGGGATTTGGTGGTGGCCCGGAACCGGAAATGGGACGGTACCGCACATTGGGTTGTCCCGGGACGCTACCTCGGCGAAGACATCCACGGCTGGTGGATTTTCCAAGGCCGGAACGAGTTCTGCTCGCGGCCAGGGGCGGCTTTCTACACCGCGTCGGATGCTGTGCTCTTGATACCACGCGCCGGCGAGTACGTAGCGACGTTCTACAATGACAGCTACCCCGGGGATTTTCGGATCTACGTCGATCTCGCCACGGCCCATGAGTGGAAGGCCATCAAGCCCGGTGTGTCCGAGTTCCATGTGATCGATATGGATCTCGACGTCATCCGCTCCGTCCGGAGGGATGTTTTCATTGACGACGAGGACGAATTCGACGAGCGCCGTGTGAGCATGGGCTATCCCGATGACGTGGTCGAGTCCATGCGGCGCGAGTGCGGGGAGCTTTTCCACGCGGTATCCAAGCAAGAAGCACCCTTCGACGGCACAGGCCCCAGCAGTACCTGCGCCGAATGGTTCAGAAAAGGACAAGCATGAGCGGCATTATCCGCACCTACAAGCGCGATGAAGAGGCAGTCCTGCATTTTCGCGAGGCTTGGTACGACGAGGAATTCAAGCAGTTCGTCATCAACCATGGAGTCGTAGGACACCAGAGCAGCACTGATGAAACCGACGTCGAGGATGAGGCCGCCGTCGACGGACTCATGACGGCCTTCGCCGCGCAATGCGAAGAGGATGGCTACGCGGAGATCCCCGAGGCGGAGCAGTTCTGGGTAGTCGCACAGATTGCGCTTAAGACTAAAGACGGGACGGACCGCGACCGGTACCTCGAACGCAAGGCCAAGGCGGCGCTGACGAGCGAACTGGCTTGGCGCGGCCTCGGTACCGTGGAGCGTTCCGAAATCGGCGATTCAAAACTCAACATCTTCTGCCTGTGCCCGGACGTCAACAAGGCCGTCAACGCCATCAAGGTGTGCATCCGGGGAGAAGACCTGGACTTCACCAAGTTGAGCATTGCCGCTGCGCCCCACTCCGAACCTGCGGCATTCAAGGTAAAACACTCGCCGAAAACCGGTGCGGGCTTTACCCTCTAAGGACCACACCCCAGCTTCGAAGGGACAACCATGGCTCCCAAGAGCAACTGGCCCGGCCATACGCCGCTGCCGAAGGGCTTGTCCGCCCCGGCACGCAGGGCCCTCGCCCACGAAGGGCTGGAAACCTTGGAACAGCTCGCCGAGTTCGGGGAAGGGCGCGTGGCGGCCCTGCACGGTATGGGGCCGAAGGTCATGGCCCAGCTGCATGACGCGATGGAAGAAGCAGGAATCGCCTTCGGTTCCTGAGTGACCCCAGGGGTCCGGCAGGCATTGTAGGGTGAAATCATGACTGAATATCGCCGTCTTGGACATTCCGGATTGACCGTCTCAGTAGTCGGCTTGGGGTGCAACAATCTCGGCCGGCCCAATACTGCGACCGAATCGCAAGAGGGCACCAACGCGGTGGTGCACGCCGCGTTGGATGCCGGCGTCACCCTTTTCGATGTGGCAGACGTCTACGGCAGGGAACCCGGGCTCAGCGAAACAATGTTGGGCCTTGCACTCAAGGGCCGCCGGGACGACGCGATCGTGGCAACGAAATTCGGCATGGACATGCGCGGCGCCAACGGCAACGATTTTGGTGCCCGGGGTTCGCGCCGCTACATCATCCAGGCTGTCGAGGCATCGCTGCGTCGCCTTGGCACCGAATGGATCGACTTGTATCAGTACCACACCCCGGATCCCCTCACCCCTGTTGACGAGACACTCGCCGCCCTCGAGGACCTCGTCACAAGCGGCAAGGTCCGGTACCTCGGCCACTCCAACCGTGCCGGCTGGCAGATTGCCGAGGCCGAATACGTCGCCCGAATGCACGGAGGCCCCCGCTTCATTTCGACGCAAAACCACTACAACCTACTGGACCGCCGGGCGGAACTCGAAGTGCTGCCGGCCGCCGAAGCTTTCGGGCTCGGCGTCTTGCCGTATTTCCCGCTGGCGAACGGCCTCCTGACCGGCAAGTATGCGCCTGGGAGCGCCCCGGAAGGATCGCGGCTCAGCCACACACGGACCAACATGGTCAACGACGCCGACTGGGTCCAGTTGGGCCGGTTCAGCCAATTCGCCAAGGCCCGGGACCTGAGCGAACTTCAGCTGGCTTTTTCCTGGCTGGCCGCACAGCCCGCAGTCAGCAGTGTCATTGCCGGAGCCACCCGTCCCGAGCAAATTGAAGAAAACGCCCAGGCCGTGCGGTGGGTACCGAGCACAGAGGAGCGCGCGGAATTGGACGACATCTTCCCGCGCACGCCGAAGGTAGCTCTTTTCTAAGGAGTACGCCATGAGCGGGGAACACGCGCCGGTAGCCGGTCTTCGGGAGCCCGTGAGCTTGCTGGTGGATTGCGACACGGGAATCGACGACGCCATCGCCCTGGCCTACTTGTGTAGCCTGGCACAGGTAGAGCTTGTGGCCGTCAGCTGTACTCCGGGCAACGTCGCCGCGGAACAGGTGGCACGCAACAACCTATCCTTGCTCGAGTTGTGTGGCCGTCCCGGGGTGCCCGTTGCCATCGGTGCCCGGGCGCCGCTGCGGATCCCGCTGGTCACCACGCCGGAAACCCACGGGCCGCGAGGCGTCGGTTACGCCGAGTTGCCGGAACCGCAGGGGAGCGTGAGCGGGATCGACGCCGTCGAGCTCTGGGTCGAAGCGGCCCGATCTCGGCCGGGAGAACTGGTTGCCCTGCTGACCGCTCCACTCACCAACTTCGCCCTCGCGCTGCGCGACGAACCCCGGCTACCTGAGCTGCTGCGCGGCGTCGTGATCATGGGCGGCAGTTACTATTACCAAGGCAACACGACGCCCACCGCCGAGTGGAACACGCACGTTGATCCGCACGCAGCCGTCGAGGTGTTCGCGGCATTCTCCGGCCTTCCCGAAGAGCGCCTTCCGGTGGTGTGCGCCCTGGAGACCACGGAGCGGATCGAACTCAAACCCGAACATGTGACCGCCCTGGCTGCTGAAGCAGGCTGTACGGAGCCGGAACTCGTCCTGCCGGATCAGCCGGAGGGGAGCCGCAGCACCGCCTCAAATGTGCTCGTGAGGCACGTCAGCGATATGCTGCGCTTCTATTTCGAGTTCCATCGCCGCTACGACCAGGGCTACGTGGCGCACATCCACGACTACTTCGCCGCGTCCGTCGCCGCCGGAACCGCAAGGTACCGGGCGCGGGCCGCAACCGTGCACGTCGAAACAGCAGCTCCCAGGCTCATCGGTACGACGGTGGCGGACTTCCGTGGCCTATGGGGTGAACCGCCCAACGCGCGCATCGTTTCTGAAAACTACCCCAGCGAGACCTTTAGCGAATTGGTGCGGTCACTGGGTGGCCTTGGCCGGCGGCTGGGAGACCCCGACGGCCAAGGCAATCCCTGGAAAGGGGCAGCTAGCCCGCGGTCGGCTTAGAAGCGATCCCCGGTGCCAGGAAGCGTTTGCCGTTGACCCGCGCTGAGGCGCCCACACGGTCCAGATACGGGGTGATGCCGCCCAGGAACATCGGCCAGCCGGCTCCGAGGATGACACAGAGATCGATGTCTTCCGGCCCTGCCACCACGCCTTCGGACAGCATGAGCCCGATCTCCTCGGCCAATGCGTCCTGGGTACGGCGCAGGACTTCCTCGGCCGTGGACGGGGTGGTGCCGAAGGACATGAGCGCCAAGGTGTCCGCGGGGATCACCGGCGTTCCGTCAGGACCAGGCGCCCAGAGCGACGTCACGCCGTTGTCAACCAGCTTCTGCAGGTTCTGGGATAACGGAAAACGCTCGCCGAAAGCTGCGTGGAGCGATTCCTGGACGTGCTGGGCTACTGGAAGGCCCACCATCGCACTGAGGGTGAACGGACTCACCGGCAGGCCCATGGGTCGCAGCGCCGTGTCGGCTACTTCCGCCGGTGTCCCTTCGTCGAACGCGGCAATGACTTCGCCCATGAGGCGCAGCAGGATCCTATTGACGACGAACGCGGCGGCGTCCTTGACCAGCACTGCCGTCTTCTTCAAGCCCTTGGCGAGCTCGAACGCGGTAGCCAGCACGGCGTCGTCAGTCTTCGGGGCACGCACGATCTCCAGGAGCGGCATCACCGCCACCGGGTTGAAGAAGTGGAAGCCGACCAGGCGCTCCGGGTGCTCCAGGTCTTCGGCCATCGCGGTCACGGACAGTGAGGAAGTGTTGGTTGCGAGGATGCATTCGGGGGAGACGATGGCCTCCACTTCGGCGAAGACCTGCTTCTTGACATTGAGTTCTTCGAAGACGGCTTCAATGACAAAGTCTGCGTCGGCGAATGCCTCCTTCGAGACCGAGCCGCTGACGAGGGCCTTGGTCCGGTTGGCGGCGTCGGAGCTGATCCGGTTTTTGCCGAGGAGCTTGTCCACCTCCGCATGGACGTAGGAGACGCCTTTGTCCACCCTCTCCTGGTCGATGTCCGTCAGGACGACGGGCACCTTGAGCTGGCGTGCGAACAGCAGGGCGAGCTGGCTCGCCATGAGTCCGGCGCCTACGACGCCGATCTTCGTCACCGGACGTGCGAGCTTGCGGTCGGGCGCACCCGCCGGCCGTTTGGACCTTTTCTGCACGAGGTCCAGGAAGGCATACACCGTGGAACGGAACTCGTCCGTCTGCATCAACTCGGCGAGCGTCTCGCACTCCAAGGCCGCCGATGCCGCTTTGCCCATGGTCCGGTTGGCCTCGAGAAGATCCAGCACCTTTGCCGGAGCCGGCGAAGCGTTGGAAGTCTTGGCTTCCACGAACGCGCGGCCCGCTGCCACGGCGCCGGCCCAGCGTTCGGCAACGGCAGGATCTTCCGGGTCCACGGCGTTCTCCCGGTTCGGGATGATCTCGCCGGCAATTATTTTCGCTGCCCAGTCAATGGACTGTTCCACGAAGTCCGCAGGCTCGAAGATGGCGTCGGCAATGCCGAGCTGGAAGGCCTGGGGGCCGGTGAGCGTGCGGTTGTTGCTCAGCGGGTTCTCGATCATGACCTTGACGGCGTTTTCCGGACCGATGAGGCGCGGCAGGATGTAGACGCCGCCCCAGCCCGGGACGAGTCCGATGAATGCTTCAGGCAAAGCGAGGGCGCCGGCGCCAGTCGAGACGGTGCGGTACGTGGACTGTAGTGCGATTTCGAGGCCGCCACCAAGGGCAAGGCCGTTGATGAAGGCGAAGCTGGGAACACCCAGGTTTGCGAGCGTTCCGTAGACGTCATGGCCCAGCTGCGCCATCCACAAGCCATGCTCCCGTTCCTCGAGCCGCTTGACCGCCGAGAGGTCCGCTCCGGCCACCAGGAAGTACGGCTTGCCCGTGACACCGACGCCAACGATCTCGCCGCGCGCCGCGCGATCCTTGAGGCCCTCAAGTACCGTACCGAGCTCGACGAGGGTATTGGGACCGAGGGTGGTGGGCTTGGTGTGGTCCAGGCCGTTGTCCAGGGTAATCAGGGCGAATGTTCCGGCATTGCCGGGGAGTTCGATGTCCTGCACATAGGAATGGGTCACTGTCTCGTCCGGGAACAGTTCGGCCAGTTGCTGGAATTGGGCGGCGCTCATGCTGTGGCTCCCTGGGTAGCGTTGTCTGCGGAGTTCTCTGTCGCGCTGTCAAAGCTGTTGTAGTAGCTGTTGTTATAGTCGGGGTGACGCGGGTTCTCCCATATAACAGTGGCACCCATGCCCAAGCCTATGCACATGGTGGTCATGCCGTAACGGACTGACGGGTCTTCCTCGAACTGGCGGGCGAGTTGGTTCATGAGCCGTACGCCTGAGGATGCCAACGGATGCCCGACGGCGATCGCCCCGCCGTAGCGGTTGACGCGCGGGTCGTCGTCGGCGATTCCGAAGTGGTCCAGGAAGCTCAGGACTTGCACGGCGAAGGCTTCGTTGATCTCGAACAGGCCGATGTCTTCGATGCCAAGTCCGGCGTTCTTGAGCGCCTTCTCGGTGGCCGGGACCGGTCCGATTCCCATGACTTCCGGCTCGACACCGGCGAAGGCATAGGAGACCAGACGCATTTTCACGGACAGGCCGAGCTCCTCGGCAGCTTCGGCGGAGGCGAGGACTGCCGCCGTCGCGCCGTCGTTCAATCCGGCGGCATTGCCCGCCGTGACGCGGCCGTGTGCGCGGAACGGCGTGCGCAGTTCCGCGAGGTCGTCCACCGTGGTTCCGGGGCGCGGCGGCTCGTCCGTGGTGTTGACCGTCCAGCCTTCCCCGGGCTTCATTGTGGCGACCGGGACCAAGTCCGGCTGGATCTGGCCCTTGCCGTAGGCCGCAGCTAGTTTTGCCTGGGATGCCGCTGCGTAGGTGTCCGTGCGCTCTTTGGTGATTGCCGGGAAGCGGTCGTGCAGGTTTTCGGCAGTATTGCCCATGTTCAGCGCAGCTGGATCCACGATCCGTTCGGACATGAACCGCGGGTTCGGATCCGCGCCGGCGCCCATGGGGTGGTTGCCCATGTGCTCAACACCGCCGGCAATCACGACGTCGTATGCGCCGAAACCAATGCCGCTTGCCGTCGTCGTGACCGCCGTCATCGCGCCGGCACACATGCGGTCGATGGCAAAGCCCGGCACGCTGCGGGGGAGACCGGCCAGGAGAGCGGCGGTACGCCCGATCGTCAGGCCTTGGTCGCCGGTTTGCGTCGTGGCAGCGATGGCGACTTCGTCGACGCGCTCGGCGGGCAAAGCAGGGTTGCGGCGCATGAGTTCTCGGATGCACTTGACGATCAGGTCGTCGGCGCGGGTTCCCGCATAGATGCCTTTTTCGCCTGCTTTGCCGAAAGGCGTCCGGACACCGTCCACGAAGACGACGTCGCGGACAATCCGGGGCTTGGCGCTGTTCCCGCTGTGGCTCATGGGTGGCTCCTCGTTGAGACAGGGATGCCGGACAGACCTGAGAGGGAGTCGGCATCATTTACCGCCATGTTACTCACCGGTAACTTAGCGCGCAAGGAGGACAAATTCCGATCCTCGCTCACATATGACGTCCCCTCGCCGGTTCCTCGCTCACATCCCGCAGGAACCGCGGTCGGATGTGAGCGAGCGTTGGGCTTGGGGGCGTTAGATGTGAGCGAGCGTTGGGCTTGGGGCACTCCGGCCCAACCGGCCGTGCATGATTCAGTTGCCGGGAGCCGCGCTCCTCGGCTCTTTAGGCTCCTTGGGCGCCAGCGGTTGCGGATTCAGTGACGCCTCGGTGAGGATCGGTGCCGTGATGGCGATTTGCCACTCCCGCGCGCCGAGGGCGCGCAGCTCTTCCGCTACTGACTCGACGGTGAGGTCCGACGGCGGCCGCCACAGCACGCGCCTCATGTAGTCCGGAGTGAGGAGGTTTTCCACGGGAAGTTTGAGCTCGTCGGCAGCCGCTTGAAGCTTGGGCCGGGCAGTTCCCAAGCGCGCTGCGGCTTCCGGATCGCGGTCTGTCCAGACACGCGGGGGCGGCGGAGCATTGGTCGGCAAATGCAATGGAGGAAGGTCCTCGGTGCTCCTTGCGGCGGTAACGCAGCGCAACCAGCGCGGCGCTTCCCGCTGCGCGGCCCGCCCGTGGAAACCCTTGGTGGCGAGGAGCTGCGGAACGGTAGTCGGCATGGCCTTGGCGGCGGCTACCAAAGCGGAATCCGGAATGAGGCGGCTGGGAGCAACATCGCGTTTGCGCGCCAGCTGGTCCCGTTCGTACCACAGCTCGCGCACGGCGGCTAATTGACGGCGGTCACGGATTTGGTGCAGGCCCGAGGTCTTGCGCCACGGGTCAATCCTCGGTGCCGGGAGTCCGGCTCCAAGGATGCCGGCGAATTCCTGTTCGGCGAATTCAAGCTTTCCGTCCGCTTCCAGGAGTTCCATGAGTTCTTCGCGCAGTTCGGCGAGGACTTCGACGTCGAGGGCTGCGTAACGCAGCCATGGTTCGGGAAGGGGGCGGGTGGACCAGTCGGCGGCGGAGTGCTCCTTGGCGAGGCCGAAACCAAGGAGCTGCTCAATGACGGCGGCGAGGCCAACGCGCGGCAGCCCGGCAAGCCGAGCAGCGAGCTCGGTGTCGAAAAGCTTGTCGGGCCACATGCCCAGCTCGGCCAGGCACGGAAGATCCTGAGTCGCGGCGTGCAGGATCCATTCGACACCGCGCAACGCTTCGTTAATGATCTTCAGGTCATCGAAGGGCTCAGGGTCGATCAGCCAGGTGCCTGCGCCGTCGCGTCTGATCTGCACCAGGAAGGCGCGTTGACCGTAGCGGAAACCCGAGGCGCGTTCGGCGTCGACCCCGGCGGGGCCGGTTCCCGCGGCGATCGCAGCGGCGCACCGCTCCAGGCCGGACAAGGTGTCGATGACGAGGGGTACGCCCTCACGCGGGGCATCCAGGTCGATGATTTCGGGTATCCGGCCCTCAAAGCCGTCTACCGTGATGTGTGGTGTGGGATCAGCAGCCGGAGCGCCGGCTGTGGTGGGTTCCAGATTTTCAGGGGTCATGGTGCCTTCAGTTTACCGACTCTGTGCGTGGCCGGTCCGGCCACGCATTCCAGAGCACCCCGACGGCGTTCACGTGAGCCGCCGACGTGGCAGGGGTGTGACGCCGGGAGGCAGGGGAGGAAGCCCGGCGAAGGTGCAGACCATGTCGCACCAGGCCTCCAGATGTGCCTGGGCATCGGAAGACGCCGGCGTCCACGAGGCGCGAAGTTCGATGTCGATGGTTTCCGGTCTTTCAGCCAAGGTACCGAAGCTCTCCGACAGGATGCGTGTGGCTGTACCTCCTGCCGCCCGGTACTGCGCGGAATGGCTTTCGAGGGCGTCCACGAGCCACGTCCAGGCCACGGAACCGAGCATCGCGTCGTTGCCCATCTCGGCGTCGAGCTGTGCCCGGATGTAGGTCACGATCCGGAATTCCCCATCCCACACGGCGGAGCCGTCCGGGTCATGGAGGAGGATGAACCTGCCCGTGGCAAGCTCGTCATCATCATCGGCCGTACTGGCGGGTCCGGAGGGGTTCTCGTGGGTAAACGCCATGGCTGCAGGGCCATGGACAGGAGTCCGGACCGGACGCGTCGAACGGCTGAAGACCTCGGCCCCCAGGGCTACAGCGTAGGGGGCCAGGCGGGAGGGTGCCGGAATCTCCGCGAGCCGCAGCTCGCTCCGGCACTGTGCTTTTCGTAGCGTTCCCAACGCATGCAAAAAATCCGCGGGAACCTGTGCGAGTGCGTTCACCTTCGCAGATTATGTGCCCGGGGCGGCGAAACCCTGAAGCCACGCCGCCCCGCACGCAGGCCTATGCCGGGGCCAGCTCGCGCTTGATGGCGGCAACGAAAGAATCGATGTCCTCTTCCGTGGTGTCGAAGGAGCACATCCAGCGCACCTCGCGGTTCGCTTCGTTCCAGTCGTAGAACTTGAAGGAGGAACGGAGGCGATCGGCGACGCCGGCGGGCAGCACCGCGAAAACTCCGTTCGACTCAGTAGCCTGGGTAGGCTCCACGCCCTCAATGGAGTCGACGGCGGCACGCAGCCGTGCAGCCATGGCGTTTGCGTGTTCCGCAGAGCGAAGCCACAATCCGGACTCCAGAAGCGCGATGAACTGGACCGAGATGAATCGCATCTTGGAGGCCAGTTGCATGTTCATCTTGCGCAGGAACTTGAGTCCGTGGGCGGCCTCGGGATTCAGCGCGACGACGACCTCGCCGAACAAGAGTCCGTTCTTGGTGCCCCCGAAGGAGAGGATGTCCACGCCGGCGTCGCGGGTGAACGTCCGCAATGGCACGCCAAGGTGGGCGGCAGCATTGGCGAGCCGGGCGCCGTCCATGTGCAGTTTCATGCCCTTGGCGTGGATGTGGTCGGCGATCGCCCGGATTTCTTCCGGTGTGTAGCAGGTGCCGAGTTCCGTGGTTTGCGTGATGGACACGGCCAACGGCTGCGCACGGTGCTCGTCGCCCCAACCCCAGGCCTCGCGGTCGATCAGTTCGGGAGTCAGCTTGCCGTCCGGGGTGGGGACCTGCAGGAGCTTGATCCCGCCGATCCGCTCCGGGGCGCCGTTCTCGTCCATGTTGATGTGGGCGGTCGAGGCGCAGATGACGGCACCCCAGCGCGGCAGCAAAGACTGCAAGGACAACACATTGGCGCCCGTGCCGTTGAAGACCGGGAAGCACTCGATGCCTTCGCCGAAATGTTGTTCCATGACTTCGTGGAGCCGTTCCGTGTACTGGTCCTCGCCGTAGGAAACCTGGTGGCCGCCGTTGGCTGCGGCCAGGGCCGCCAGGATCTCAGGGTGGACGCCGGAGTAGTTGTCCGAGGCGAATCCCCGGACTGAGGGATCATGGAGGCGCCCCGTGGCTTCCGAAGGCAGGGCGACCGGGTTCTCTTCAGTAATGCTCGTCACTTGTTCGTTCACGCTTTCAGTCTATTTGGCCAAAAGGAGGCGCTGTCCGTTCAGTTCCGCCGCTGGCTTGTCGAAAAGCCCGACGGCGGCTGTCGCCAAATCGTCGACGTCGGTGTACCCAGGGAATTTCCGCTCGGGATGTGCCTTCCGCATCGCGGCGTCCAGCAATGACTTGACGACGAAGACGACGGCGGCGCTGTGCTGCTCCGGGGGTTCGTCGTTGTTGCTTGGGTTGCTTGGGTTGCCTGATTGATCACGTCGGAACCCATCGGCCAAGGCCAAGGTCCAAGTCTCCGCAGCAGCTTTGGCCGCCGCGTAAGTCGCGGCTCCGGCGGTGGGTGCTGCGACCGCCGTCGAACTCACCATCGCGAAACGTCCCACGGGGGAGGACTCTAGATCCTGGTAGAAGACCCGGGAGACGTTTCTCAGTGTGGTGATGGCACTTTGTTCGAGGGCGGTCCAGTCTTCGTCCGGTTGATCTTCGATTCCCTTGGCGCCGCGCCACCCACCTACCAAGTGGATCACGCCGTCGACCCTTTTAGCGCTCCCGTGGATCGCCGAGGCGAGTTCCCGCACTGCCTCGAGCTGGGAAAGATCGCACACCAGGGGAGTGACGTCGGCGCCCGCTTGGGAAGCGGCAGCCTTGATGCGGGACTCGTCCGAGCCGACCGTGAAGACCCGGTGCCCGGCCAGAGTGAAGGCGCGGGCAACGGCAATGCCGGAGGAGTTGCTGCCACCTGTAACGAGGATGGTCAGCTGGTTGCCAAGCATCAGGCTGCGGCCGGTCCGCTGGTGCCGGTGATGCCCGTGGTTGATTCGATGATGGGGCGCATTTTCTTCTCCAAGGCTTCGTAGAACATGGACAGGGGGAATTCATCGTCGAGGACCTGGTCGGTGAGGCCGCGGGGCGGCCCGTCGAGCGGCAGTGCCTCCGGGCCCTTCGCCCAAACCGAAGCCGGATGCGGAGTGACCGTACCGGAAATGAGCTTATACGCCGCGAGCCAGTGGGCAGCTTTCGGACGGTCGATGGAGCGCCAATAAAGTTCCTCGATCCGGGCACCGAGTTCGACGACGACGTCGGCGGCCTCGTCCCAGTCGATGCTGAGCTTGCTATCGGTCCAGTGCAGGACGTGGTGCTGATGCATCCACGCGAAGAGGAGCTGGCCGCCGAGGCCGTCGTAGTTGCGCACCCGGTTTCCCGTGATGGCGAAGCGGAAGATCCGGTCGAAGATGACGGCGTACTGGACGAGCTTCGCGTGGCGTCGGGCGTCGGGCGAAGCATCCTCGTCCTTCTCGATGCGGACGGATTCCCGGAAGGCTGTCAGGTCGCAGCGGAGCTCTTCGAGCGAATAAAGGAAGAACGGCATCCGCTGCTTGATCATGAACGGGTCGAAGGGAAGATCGCCGCGCATGTGGGTACGGTCATGGATCAGGTCCCACATGACGAAGGTCCGCTGCGTGAGTTCCTGGTCATCCAAAAGCTCTGCCGCATCCGGGGGGAGCTGCAGGGATGTTGTTGCCGCGGCTGCTTTGAGCACACGCCGGAAGCGGGCGGCTTCACGGTCGGCGAAGATGGCGCCCCACGTAAAGGCGGGCGTTTCCCTCACTGCGACTGTCTCTGGAAAGAGCACGGCGGAATTGGTGTCATACCCCGGAGTGAAGTCCAGGAAGCGGATGGGCACGAAGAGCTTGTTTGAGTAGTCGCCGGACTCCAAGTCGCCGATGAACTCGGGCCAGATGACCTCGATCAGGACGGCTTCCACGAGGCGGCTTGTGCTGCCGTTCTGGGTGTACATGGGGAATACCACGAGGTGCTGGAGTCCGTCTTCGCGGTGTTCCTGGGGCTGGAAGGCCAGCAGCGAGTCGAGGAAGTCCGGGACTCCGAATCCGGAATCGGCCCACCGGGCGAAATCTTCGACCAGGAGTTCAAGGTAGGCGGCATCGTGGGGGAACGCCGGGCCCAGACGCTTGATGGATTCGATAATGGTGGCTGTGTAATCTTGCGCAGCGCCGTGGTGTGCCGGTTCCTGAATGGAACCATCCCGGCTCTGCAGGGGTTGCAGGGCAGTGGCTGCGGCCTTCAGCGAGACCCAGTCCCGGTTATCGGACGTGATGCGCGGGCGGGCGATGCTAGCGGTAGTTGTCATCGACGACGGTGCCTTCCTCAAGAAATATTGTTCTGAGGCGAGCGTAGCAATCGGTCAGAGTAACTAATTCAAAAGTGGCTCGAGCATAAGAAAATCTGTTGAAAGTGGCTCCGCCGGCACCCGGAGATCCAGCCCGGCGAGGGCTGGGCCCCGGGACTGCCGGGCGCTGGAGCTATTGTCCGGCGGGGGACTCGACAAGCTTGAGCGAAACCGAGTTGATGCAATACCGCTGGTCAGTGGGCGTCCCGTAGCCCTCACCCTCGAAAACGTGTCCCAAGTGTGAATCGCAATTAGCACAGCGGACCTCCACCCGTTCCATTCCCAAAGTACGGTCATGAATGTACCGGACGGTGCCTTCGGCGAGCGGCGCCCAGAAAGACGGCCAACCGCAATGGGAATCGAATTTTTCGTTGCTCGTGAAAAGCTCCGCGCCGCAGGCCCTGCACTGGTAGACACCGGCGGTATGGGTGTCCCAATACTCTCCCGTGTAGGGCCGTTCCGTTCCTGCCTGGCGCAGCACCCTGAACTCTTCCGGGGTAAGCTCCTCGCGCCACTGCGCATCCGTCTTCTCCACGCATTGCCCGTCCTTCGGAACCTCTTGGAAGGGGACCCCGGCCAAAGGGTCTGCGGCTTGGAAGTACTTCCTGTTATCTGCAGTGCTCATGATCTCTCAACGCTTACGAGTCGCCGATAAATCCCGATCCCGCATAGAGATGCAGCACCGGCAACCCCAATTGGTCCTGGGCCTTGTTCGCCCAGTCCGTATGGAAGGTATCGGTGATCGCGTGGGGACGCGTGATCACCACTGCCTGCGCCGCATTGAGCGCTTTGACTTTGGACACCAAGCCGGCCACGGCACCGCCGTCGACGATTTCGCCGGTAACTCCGCCACCGAGCCCCTCCAGTGCCATCAGGGAGGCAGACAAGGCTTCCGCGGCCTGCGCACGCTCCGATTGGGGACTCGGCGCCTCGCCGACAAGGTCCCGAAATGCCTTGGCTACTTCGAGCATCGAAAGGTTTTCGAGGAAGTCGACCAGCAAGTGCCTTTCGGTGTTCGCCGGCACCAACACCACCAGGGGCGAGTCGCCGCCGTCGAGCAGTTTGGCAATATTGACACGGTCTTCCGGGCCGAGAGGCTCTTCAGTAAGGATGACGATTGGATCACTCATGGCTACAGCGTAGACCGGAGGCGCGCCGGGAGCATGATTGGTCCGGCAATTATGTTCTCGGCGTAGCTGGCCCGTTCGGGAGGCAACGCCGGTGAACGGTGCTGTCCAAAGGACGGCTCCGCAACCGGGACAATGGTCACATGGCATCAATGACCCGAGCCGCACCAACCGCTGAGAACGGTGCGAAAATGTCCACCCGCGCCAAATGGGCTGTTGCAGGAATCATTGCCGGCAGCAGCATCGCCGGCGTGCTGGGCGCAGGTTCCTCGGCGCTCGCAGCCTATTTCGCCCGGCGCGTCATCACCCCATCCGAACGCGAGGCTGACCAGGAAGTGCTGGCGGTGGTGCGCGGAGACCATGGACTCGAGGTCATCCTCGCAGCCACCCCGGACAGCATCGTCGACGGCGTGTTCAGCCTCTACTTCGCAGGGGGCACGGGGTTCGCGCGAATCGGGCGGATCGTGTCCTATTCGCCCGCGGAACGTACGGTGCAGCGCGAAGTCGAAGAAGTGTACAGCGGAGACTTGGCAAAAGCCCGGCGTGGGTGGTGGAGTGGTGCCGTCTATGACTCCCCGGCGGTGCTTGGCCTGGATTCGGAAGAAGTGCAGATCGACGTCGAGGGTGGCCAGGCGCCGGCATGGTTGATCCCGTCGGGCGCAGGCAAGCCCGCGAAAGTGTGGGCGATCATGGTCCATGGCCGCGGGGCTACCCGCGTCGAAGGCTTGCGCGCAGTGCGCAGCGCTCGCGATCTGGGCCTCGACAGCCTGTTGGTTTCGTACCGGAACGACGGCTTGGCGCCGTCCGCCCCCGACCGGCGTTACGGTTTGGGATCCACGGAGTGGCGCGACGTCGATGCGGCGATTGAATACGCACTGGCCCATGGTGCCCACGAGGTGGTCTTGTTCGGATGGTCGATGGGTGGTGCGATCTGCCTCCAGACGGCCGACCTCTCGCACCACCGCCATGTCATCCGGGCCATGGTCCTGGACGCGCCGGTGATCGACTGGGTCAACGTCCTTGCGCACCACGCGCAGCTCAACAGGATCCCGTACGCGGTGGGTCGCTACGGGCAGCTGATGTTGGGGCACCCCTTGGGCCGCCGACTCACCGGCCTGGCCGCACCTGTCGACTTGAAGGCCATGGACTGGGACACACGCGCCGTCGAACTCCGTACTCCGACGCTGGTGATCCACAGCGTGGACGATGAGTACGTACCGTACGAACCCTCCGCCAGCCTCGCCGAAAAGAACCCGGACATGGTCACTTTCGAACCCTTCGAAGGCGCACGGCACACCAAAGAGTGGAACGTGGATCCGCAGAAGTGGGAGCGGCTGGTGCACTCATGGCTCGCTCCGCGGCTCACTCCCCGCGTCGGCCCGGCGTCGGCTTGAGCGTACCGCTAGCTGCCCTACCCAGCGACCGCTAGTGGCTGCCGATCGGAGCGGTACGGGCGCCGGTCAGCCGGATAAGGTCCGCAGGATCCAGCTCAATGTCCAGGCCGCGGCGTCCGCCGGAAACAAGGACGGTGCCGAACGCCAGCGCCGATTCGTCGAGCACCGTGGGTGACGGTTGGCGTTGGCCCAGGGGCGAAATGCCACCGAGAACATAGCCGGTCCGTCGCTCGGCCGCTTGGGGATCGGCCATGGTGGCCTTCTTCGATCCCAGGGCCGCGGCGATTGCTTTGAGATCCAAGGTTCCACTGACCGGAACGATTCCCACGGCAAGTTTGCCTTCGACGTCGACTATCAGAGTCTTGAAGACGCGGCCAGGCTCGATTCCGAGGACTTCCGCCGCCTCGAGCCCGTAGCTGGCCGCCGAAGGATCGTGTGCATATGGGTGCAGAGTGAAGGGAACGCCGGCCGCAGCCAATATGGCTGTGGCCGGCGTTCCCTGAGAAGCCTGTTTCTTGGCCATTCGCGGTGTATTCCTGCTCAGGACGCCAAACGGTCCGCCGCGGCGACCTTGCGCTTGATGCGCCCCAGCATGGCGGTCATGCCACGCATGCGCAACGGCGTGATGGCCCGCGTAAGGCCCAGCAATTCCGGCATGTCATCAGGAACAGCCAGAATCTCCGCGGCAGTCAATCCGTCCAGGCCTTCGTGCAGGACACCCGCAAAGCCGCGCGTAGTGGGGGCCTCGGGCGGTGCCTTGAAGAACAATCGGTAGGCCACGCCGTCGGGCTTCTTTTCCTGTTCAATGGTCAGGAACAGGGGTGACTGGCACTCCACCACCTGCTCCAGCAGTTCAGGGTGGTCCAGAAGCCGTTCCGGCAACGCCGGGAGTCCGCGCGAGAACTCAAGCAAGAGCTGAAGTCGGTCCGGCTCGGTCAGTGCCTGGAAGTCATCGACAATTTCCGCTAATGCGGCGGGCAAAGTATTGGTACTCATCGCTTCCAGCTTACGCACGTCCGGGCAGCTTTGGCTCTGGATCGCTCAAAATGGCCGGGCACAGAGGTTCCGGACTACTTTCCGGCGAGTGCGGGGACGGATCCTCGCTCAGCGCCCTTGGTGATCGGTACGCGCACGGCATTGCCCCACTCAGTCCAGGAACCGTCGTAATTGCGGACCGTTTCGAAACCGAGCAGGTACTTCAGGGCGAACCAGGTGTGGCTGGAACGTTCGCCGATGCGGCAATACGCCACGACGTCGTCGCCTGCTGTGAGGCCGGCTTCGCCGAGGTAGAGGTCCTCAAGTTCAGTGCGGTTGCGGTAGGTGCCGTCCTCGGCGGCAGCGCGTGCCCATGGGATGGAGGCAGCAGTGGGAATGTGGCCGCCGCGCAGGGCGCCCTCTTCGGGGTAGGCCGGCATGTGCGTGCGCTGGCCCGTGTATTCCTCGGGGGAGCGGACATCGATGAGCGGCTTGCCGAAGTGAGCCAGGACGTCGTCTTTGAAGGCACGGATCGGTGCATCGTTGCGTTCGACAACGGGGTATTCGCCCGGGGCAGGCTGCGGCACTTCAGTGGTGATATCGCGGCCTTCGGCAATCCACTTGTCGCGGCCACCGTCCAGGAGCCGGACGTCTTCGTGGCCGAAGAGCGTGAACACCCAGAGAGCGTAGGCGGCCCACCAATTGGACTTGTCACCGTAGATCACCACGGTGGTGTCGCGGGAGATACCCTTGGCGGCTGCCAAGGACGCGAAAGCCGCACCGTCCACGTAGTCCCTGGTGACTTCATCGTTCAAGTCCGTGTGCCAGTCGATCTTGACTGCTCCCGGAATGTGGCCGGTCTCGTACAGAAGAACGTCCTCGTCGGATTCGACGACAACCAGCTTGCCGTCGCCGAGGGCGCCGCCTTCAATGGCCGCGGCAAGCCATTCGGTGGATACCAGGCGTTCGGGGTGGGCGTATGCGGCGAACTTCTCGTTCTGTTCAACGGGGTAGGACATAGCTATGGCCTTTCACTGACACTTTCACTGACACCGGGCGGCGCCGGACGATGGGACCTACCCGGCATTGATCCCACAGTATCGATGCCCGGGGACTAAAGCTCCCTTCCGTTCATATGGTGAAATATGGCCTTCATCACGTGTCCGCCGGGGCCACGCCATTGCCGGTATTCTTGCTGGGGACTTACGACACGAAGAACGGACCGCATTGGTACAGATCGAACAGCTCGCCGCACGCACACCGGCGGTCTCAGCGGACGAGATTCTCAAGGGTTTCTACCCTTCGCCACGGTTCGGAGAAGTGTCCTTCAACAGCTACCGGCCCGATCCGAACCAACCGAGCCAAGCGGCGGCAGTCAAGTCCCTGGAAGCGTTTGGGGCGACGGTAGGCGCCGGTGACGGAGACGGCCTCTTCAAACGCTTTTTCGGCAAGAAGGTCAACGGCAGGGCAGGCATTTACCTCGATGGCGGGTTCGGGGTCGGAAAGACCCACCTGCTGGCTTCTTTGTGGCACTCCGCGCCGGGGCCGAAGGCCTTCGGAACATTCGTGGAGTACACCAACTTGGTGGGCGCCCTGTCATTTCGCAAGACCGTGGACGCTTTGAGCAGCTACAAGCTTGTCTGCATTGACGAATTCGAGCTCGACGATCCGGGCGACACGGTATTGATGTCCCGCCTCATGCGTGAGCTGGCCGACGCCGGCGTGAAGCTCGCCGCAACCTCCAACACCTTGCCTGGTTCACTGGGAGATGGCCGCTTCGCAGCCGTCGACTTCCAGCGGGAGATCCAGGTCCTCGCCGACCAGTTCGATGTCGTCAGGATCGACGGCGAAGACTTCCGCCACCGTGGATTGCCTGCTGCCCCGGCTCCCTTGAAGACGGAAGACCTCAAACGGCAAATGTACGCCGAGTTCGATGGCCAGACCGTGGCCATGGATGACTTCCGCGGCCTGATCGAACATCTCGCCGGTGTCCACCCCAGCCGTTATCGAAAGCTGATCGCTGGAATCGACGCGGTCGTCTGGCGGGATGTGGAAACCATTACGGAGCAAGCCGTAGCCCTCCGCTTCGTGGTGCTTGCCGACCGTTTGTACGACAAGGACGTCCCGATCCTCGCCAGCGGCGTGCCGTTCGACAAGCTCTTCACCGAGGAAATGATGACCGGCGGCTACATGAAGAAATACTTCCGAGCTGTGTCCCGACTGACCGCCTTGGCGCGCGAGGGCCAGAACCACGAACCCTCCTAGGGACTCTGCTGCCCCGCTCTGCTTTTGGCGTTCCCGGTCTTTCAGCACCTGGCCGAGGCCGCGATCCAGCGCCTGCACCTGTCCTCGCCAGCTTCTTCCCCGGCAGCCAGGTCGGCACTCAGTGCGGCCAGGGTGATCGCATGTCCGCCGAACGGAGCCCCAGCGCAATTCGGGCAAGAGCCCGTTGGAAGGGATGCTGACGCCGTTGACCGCGAGGGCCACCAGGAGCCCGGCAGGGACTGGTCAGGGCGGTCAGTACTCCAGCGATAAGGAAGGCGCCGACGGCGGCGGCCACCCGCCGTCGGGCACTCCGGCTCCTCCTGTGTGGCCCCGACCGCCTTGAGGCCCGCGAGCACGACGGCGAAGGATGAAGTGATACCGAGCAACGCCGTCACGATCCCAGCCACAAGGGGGCGGGACAGTTGCCGGGAAGCGGGAATAGGACGTAGCTGTCCGGTGTGGAGAGGTCACGCTGGCATAGTCCTTCATGTTAGCCGAACCGGCGCGCAGCCAGTGGGCGGGCGAAGCAAAGCCCAGGCGATTAAACGCCTAGGGCACCGGCGGCGCCTCGCGGCGGGACCGGTGCCCCGTTGACGTAACTGTAATCGGGAGCTCTGGCCGGAAAGACCGGTTACGGAGCCTCATCCGTGGAGGGAGCTGTCTAGGCCGGAGCCCTGCCAGCGTCACCGGCTTTCTCGATGCCGCACTTGATGGCTTCTCCATTGCCACCAATGAGGTCCTGAGCTTTGCCCTTCAGATCGTCAAGTAATCCCACGGGCACCTCCCTTCAATCGCGGAGCCAGTTCGCTCCTCCGTTCTCGATCCTAACCCGAGACTCCGGAGGTGCCAAGAGTTAGCGTGACTGGGATGTCAAATGGTTTTCCCGAGCAGTCACGCTTGTTGGTGACGCGGGCTTTCCGGATTCATGAGCGAGTGCTTGCGACCATAGGTGAAGTAGATCACCAGCCCGACCACCAGCCAGACCACAAAGCGGAGCCAGGTTTCCCAGTGCAACTGGATCATGAGGAAGGCCGAGGCGAGGACGCCGAAGGCAGGCACCAAAGGCATGAGGGGCAGCCTGAAGGTGCGCGGAGCGTCGGGCTTCTTGTAGCGGAAGACGATCACCGCCAAGCACACCACCACGAACGCTGCGAGGATGCCGATGTTGGTCAGATCGGCAACGGCCTTGATGGGGAAGACTCCGGCGAGCAAGGCCGAGGCAATGCCGGCGATCCATGTGACGCGCTGCGGGGTGCCGTGCTTGTCGGTTCCGGCAAACCATCCGGGAAGCAGGCCGTCGCGGCTCATCGAGAACCAGACGCGGGTGACGCCCAGGAGGAAGGTCAGCATCACGGTCAGAATGGACAGGACCGCGAATACGGAAATGATGGTGGCAATGACGGGCAGACCGACGCCGGTGAATGCGGAGGCGAAGCCGGCGGTGGGGTTGATGTCCTTGTAGTTCTGCATCCCGGTGAGCACCAAGGTCGCCGCAACGTAAAGGAGCATGGCGATGACGAGGGACAGCACAATCGCTTTCGGCATGTGCTTCTTGCCATCCGTAGCTTCCTCGGCGGCTGTACTCATTGCGTCGTAGCCGAACACGGCGAAGAAGACCGTGGCCGAGCCCGCCAGCACGGGCCCGAAGCCGCTGGGCATGAACGGGTTGTAGTTGTTGGTGTTGATGTAGAAGATCCCCAGGCCAATGATGAACAGGATGAGTACTACCTTGATGGCCACTGCAACGAGTTCGAAGCGGCCAAATGCCTTGGTTCCGCGGCTGAGGATCCAGGTGACCAGCAGGCAGACCAGGATAGCCGGCAGGTTGATGACACCGCCCTTCCCTTCGTCCACCGTCGAAGTCATCCAGGCGGGCATGTGGAGGCCGATCCCGGAAAGGAACGCATCAAAGTAACCGGAAATGCCGATCGCGACGACGGCGACAATGGCGATGTATTCCAACAGGAGGTCCCAGCCTATGAACCATCCGATGACCTCGCCCAAGGCAACGTACCCATAGGTGTAGGCCGAACCGGCGCGGGGGATCATTCCGGCGAATTCCGCGTAGGACAGGGCGGCAGCGGCGGACGCAAGGCCAGCAACCAGGAATGAAATCAGCACAGCCGGGCCTACGCCCGGGCTGTCCTTGCTTCCATGCGCCACGAGTCCGGCGAGGGAGAAGATCCCGACGCCGATGATGCCGCCGACGCCGATGGCCGTCAGTTGCCAGAGGCCCAGGCTCTTGAAGAGCCCGCTGTGCTTGCTCTCCTCCTCGATGTCATCAATGGGTTTCTTCCGCATGATTGATCGGACAAGCGTTTCTTGATTCACCGTTTGCTCCTGCCGGTTGGCGTGGACGAATGAGACCTGAAGAAAAGTATGCGATCCAAATCACATTGGATAAAGTGATTTTTGCTGAGCAGTATTCATTAGCCCCGCTGAATCTTCGTGCGAGCCACATGCGCGTAAAAGGACAAATTATGGGTCTGGGAGGGCTTGCTTCCCAGTGTTGGCGGGCAAGCAAAGGGGCTTCAGTGCCTTGGTTGCGGGTCCAGCAGTCCTTGAGCGTCCTGATGTGAGCCGTAGAGTCGCGTGCCAAAGAGGTCGATTCTGCTGGATCATTCCACTTGCCAACGGTGTCGGCCGCGTGATTCCGGGGCGCCGGAAGGTGGGAACGCCGATGATCCAGCAGAATCGCGCATTCCGCCTGCGGGCGGCGCGCCAGACGAGGGCACAAAAAAAGCAGCTCCCTGGGAGCTGCTTTGGAGGGTGATACGGCTGTGAACGCCGGTGCTTGCCGGACGGGGATACGTGGAGCGGACGACGAGATTCGAACTCGCGACATCCACCTTGGCAAGGTGGTGCTCTACCAGCTGAGCTACGTCCGCACATGATGACTGTTCCGCTCGAAGCCGGACTTTCACCATCAAGCAAGTTGCCTTGCTCTGGTGGGCGATACTGGGATCGAACCAGTGACCTCTTCCGTGTCAGGGAAGCGCGCTACCGCTGCGCCAATCGCCCGGATCGGCGTGAGCCGACCGGCCCGTTGCCGGGACGTGGAAAACAAGAGCGGACGACGAGATTCGAACTCGCGACATCCACCTTGGCAAGGTGGTGCTCTACCAGCTGAGCTACGTCCGCACATGATGGCCGTACCGGCCGAACCGGACTTTCATCATCAAGCAAGTTGCCTTGCTCTGGTGGGCGATACTGGGATCGAACCAGTGACCTCTTCCGTGTCAGGGAAGCGCGCTACCGCTGCGCCAATCGCCCAAATGCAATCCGGCCTGGACCGGAAACCAAGGTTTTCACCGAGGTGGGTACGGGATTCGAACCCGTGTATACGGCTTTGCAGGCCGCTGCCTCGCCTCTCGGCCAACCCACCGTGTAAGCACGATTCCTGGAGTTCCAAGAAGTTCATGCCGTGACAGTGTCCTGCGAGCGGACGACGAGATTCGAACTCGCGACATCCACCTTGGCAAGGTGGTGCTCTACCAGCTGAGCTACGTCCGCATAGCCTTATTCGACGGCCTGCCCGCAAGGGACATTCCGTCGCTTTCCGACGAGTAAAAACTCTATAGGAGGTTCGGGGAAACTCCAAATCGATCTGTCCGAATGGTCGGCAATGGGCGTAAGTTCCTTGAATTGGCGCGGATTTTGCGAGTTACACCCATGTGATTCGCTTGCGGTATTACGGAGTTCGCCGGGTCTCCTGGTCGCTATTCCGTATGGCATCATTCCGTATGGCATCCCGATTTTTGAATTCCGGCATGGGTCGGTTAGTCTTCTTGTGCACGGGCGATTGGCGCAGTGGTAGCGCGCTTCGTTCACACCGAAGAGGTCACTGGTTCGAACCCAGTATCGCCCACCAGGAAGGAGCCCTTCCGGCCGCAGAAATTTCCGGCCGGAAGGGCTCCTTTGCGCTGCCTGGATGCTGTCGGTCCGGATGCTTTCGGCTAGTGCGAGCCTCCCGCGCCGCCCGGCATGCCGGCCTTGATCAGGTCCATCACCGACGAGTCCGCCAGGGTAGTGACATCCCCAATCGGCCGGTCCTGTGCGACGTCTTTGAGCAGCCGCCGCATGATCTTGCCGGACCGGGTCTTGGGAAGCTCTGCCACCACCATGATTTGTCGGGGCCGAGCGATCTTGCCGATTTCCTTGGCCACATGTTCACGAAGCTCCTGCACGACCTCCGGACCGCCGTCGCCCGCCTCGCTGCGGAGGATGACGAAGGCGACGATGCCTTGCCCAGTGGTTTCGTCCGTAGCGCCGACGACGGCGGCTTCGGCGACTTTCGCATGGGAGACGAGGGCCGATTCGATTTCCGTGGTCGAAAGGCGGTGCCCTGCCACGTTCATCACATCGTCCACCCGGCCCATGAGCCAAATATCCCCGTCCTCGTCCCTTTTCGAGCCGTCGCCCGTAAAGTAGAGCCCCGGGAACCGCGACCAATACGTCTCGACGTAGCGGTCGTCGTCGCCCCAAATGGTGCGCAACATGGACGGCCAGGGTTCCCTCAGCACCAGGTAGCCGCCGGAACCGTTGGCGACCGATGCACCCGAGTCATCCACGACGTCGGCGACGACCCCCGGGAGGGCCTTCATCGCGGCGCCGGGCTTGCCTGCCGTGACTCCAGGGAGAGGACTGATCATGATCGACCCGGTCTCGGTCTGCCACCAGGTGTCCACCACAGGCGTCCGGCTGTGCCCGATGTTCTCCCGATACCACATGTATGCGGCAGGGTTGATCGGCTCGCCCACCGTGCCGATGACGCGCAGGCTCCCGAGGCTGTACTTGGCCGGTATCTGGGCGCCCCACTTCATGAACGTCCGGATAGCGGTCGGCGCGCAGTAGAGAATCGAGACCTTGTACTTGTCGATGATTTCCCACCAGCGGCCTTGGTGCGGGGTGTCAGGAGTGCCTTCGTAGAGCACGGAGGTGGCGCCGTTGGCCAGGGGCCCGTACACGATGTAGCTGTGCCCGGTCACCCAGCCGATGTCCGCGGCTGTCCAAAAGATATCGGACTCGGCTTTGAGATCGAACACTGCCCAGTGGGTATAGGCGCAGGCGGTCAAGTAGCCGCCGGTGGTGTGCAGAATGCCCTTGGGCTTGCCCGTGGTTCCCGAGGTGTACATCACGTACAGCGGATGTTCGGCGTCGAACGCCTCGGCTTGGTGATCGGCGGAAGCCAGCTCGACTGATTCGTGCCACCAGATATCCCGCCCCGGCGTCCAGTCGACTTCCTGGCCGGTGCGGCGGACCACCAGGACGTTGCGGACGTCGGGACAGTCCAGCAGGGCCTCGTCAACGGCGGACTTCAGCCCGATCTCCTTGCCGCGGCGGTAGGCGCCATCGGAGGTTATGACAATCCGGGCATCGCAGTCGTGGATCCGGGTCCGGAGGGCGTCCGCGGAAAAGCCGCCGAACACGACTGTGTGGGGGGCTCCTATCCGGGCGCAAGCCAGCATTGACACCACGGTTTCCGGAATCATCGGCATGTAGATGGCCACCCGGTCTCCGGCCCTGACGCCCAAATCGCTCAGGGTGTTGGCCGCTTGGCAGACCATGTGCGTGAGCTCGGCGTAGGTGATGGTACGGGTGTCTCCGCCTTCTCCTTCGAAGTAGTATGCGACTTTGTCTCCGCGACCGGCGGCTACGTGCCGGTCCAGGCAGTTGTAGGCGGCATTGAGTTTGCCCCCGACGAACCATTTGGCGAATGGCGGATTGGACCAGTCCAGGACTTCGGTCCATTTTTGCGACCAATCCAGCCGCCCTGCCTGGCTGGCCCAGAACGCCAGCCTGTCGTCGTCGGCCTTGTCATAGTCCGACGACGTAGCGTTGGCTTGGGCCGAAAAGCCGGCGTCCGGCGGGAATCGCCGTTGTTCGTGCAGCAGGTTCGCGAGGGTTTCATCCGATTCTGTGGGATAGTCGGCCATCACCGGTCACCGTCGCCCCACCGGGAGCACGGTCCGCTTGAAGGTGGAGTTCGCGACGACCGCGAGGGAACAGTACCAGGCAATGAGCGCCGTCACGAGGCCCAGCCAGCCGCCCAGCATCGTCATTCCGCTTGCCCCCGCGAAGGCGCCGATGAACAAGGCAATGAAGGTGAGGGTCAGGAACACGAAGACGGCAAAGACGCCCAGGCTGACGCGCCACGAGGCAATGGTCATGTAGGCCGTAAAGATTGCCCACGCCAGCAGGTAAAGGCCCACCGCCTTGCCGGCGTCCGCGGCGGGAAGGCCGGCTGCACTGAACTGGCTCAAGAACCAGAACGAGAGCCAGAACGCTCCGTACGAGCAAAACGCGGTCGCGCCGAAGACATTCCGGTTGGCAAACTCCCAGATCCCTGCGGCGAATTGTGCGAGGCCGCCATAAAAAAGTGCCAGTCCCAAGACAACGGGTTCGTCGGCTTTGACGATCAGGCCGGCATTAATGGCACTCAAGACGAACGTCGTCATTGCGAAAGCGCCCAAACCCAAAGCAGCCGGATCGGCAAATGGGGGACTGGGGCTCGCCTGTGGAGAAATTACAGGGCCTTGGGCTGATAGGGGATTTGCAGCCCGGTGACCACTGTCGGCCGGGACGGTTCCCGCGGCAGAACTAGATTCGACACTCATGGTACGACTCCTTGGTCGGCACCAGCTCCACTGCCGGTGACTTATATCAGAGTACACCTGAGTGTGCAAGTCGATATTGAAAAGGGCCGTGACTCAAATCACAATATACTGTGACGCAAATCACATATTGATTCTCAAGAAGACAGCGGAGCGGCGCTGACCACGCGGTTCCGCCCGAGCGATTTGGCTTGGTAGAGGGCTGCGTCGGCGGCAGCAATCATTGCGGTGAGGCCGACGGCGCCGTGCTGGCTGGAAGTCACTCCGTAACTCACCGTCGGAATCTGGAGATGGTCGAGGCTCCCGGTTGCTGCCAAGGCGCGGCTGATGTCGGCCGCGATGCTTTCGGCCCGCTCCTGATTGGCTCCTGGTAGGAGCAGGATGAATTCTTCACCGCCGTAGCGTCCAACCAGGTCGGTGGACCGTACCGACTCAGTGCAGGCGGCAGCGAAGGCTTGTAGCGCGGCGTCACCGGCGGCGTGGCCGTACTCGTCGTTGATCCCTTTGAAGTGGTCCAGGTCGGCCAAGACCAGGGAGGCGACGGAGTTTGTAGTGTGTAGTCGCTGGAGTTCCTTGGTGGCAAGGTCCATGAAAGTGCCACGATTGAGGAGGCCGGTCAGGGTGTCGTGCGCAGCGCGTTCACTGAGCCGGTTGATCAACTGATCGTTACTGAGGGCTGTCATGCTGAAAGACACGGCAACCAGCAGTATCAACGTGACCAGGCTGGCCATGGACGGGCCAAAGTACAGGCGGAATTCCGGACCTGTCGGCCCTTCGACGAAATACACGGACAGGCGGCAGAAATAGTAAGCGGACAGGAATGCCGCGGCCAGGGCCATCGATTTGTGCACATGGGAGTAGCTGGAATCCAGGCGCCAAAGATCGCACGACGCCAACCCGATGCCCAACGTCATGAAGCCCAGATAAACCAGGCCCCCGGACCACGTGTTGTGAGCAGGGCTTTCCAATATCGAGGCGCACGCCGTGACGCCACACGCCGCCGCAAACTGCCATTTTGGCGGCGGCAACATTCTTAGCGAGCGGGCGCCGGACCAGACACTGAACGCCCCACCCACCAAGAGGACATTCCCCGTCGGATTTGCCCAGAATTGCTGCGGCGTCCCATTGAAAAGAAAAGCCAGGTTCCCGGAAAGAAAGAAAAGGAGGGCGATGCACCACCATCCGCTGTACGGCGAGCGTGTGCGCCTGAACGATGCATAAAACAAAAGAAGCAGGGTGAGAGCGACCACGCCAAGAACCACGCGCAGTGTTGATATATCGAGGACCATTATCCGCTCCCGTAGCCGAGGACGTGACCAATTATGGCATCGCGGGTCGAGAAAGCAGGATCGCCATGCTCGAGTGCCCGATTAGTTACGAAGGGGACGGCGTGAGCGCGCCCTCATTGCGCTGGACGAGACCGAGCCGACGCGCCTTCTTGTCAGTGGTGTGTGAAAGAGTTTTCCCATGACAGATCCATTGCTTGCCCACGCCACCGAATATGGCCGGATGTATGCCCGGTCCACGGCCGAGTCCTTTTCGGTCCCTTCCATCACCACGGTGATTGGCCAGCAGGCCCACTCCCTGGACGGCTGGTTCGGTTACATGGGGGCCAGCAGCTTGGCAAAAGATCCGGAGCTTCCCCAGCATCTCTCCAGCCCCGCGAAGATGCGGCAGGCTGTCAACAAAGCCGCCAAGGCAGCGGAGGTTTACCGGGACGACGCCGCACGCCGCGGCGATCGAGTCCATAACTACTGCGAACAAGTGGCCATCCATGCCCTGGGACGCCCACACCGAATGAAGGAAACGCGCGAAGAGCTAGCGTCAAACGGCGAAGAAGCTTTCGCGGACCGCTTCGATGAATGGTGGGAGTTATACCGGGTGGAGCCCATTGCGCCCGAGATCACCGTATGGAACTCAAGCGTCGGGTACGCCGGAACGCTGGACCTCGTGGCCAAAATCAACGGGAGGGTCTGTTTGATCGACTACAAGACCAAAGGCACCGCTCGTGATGGAACGGTGAAACCCCTTGACGACAAGGTGGTGATGCAACTCGTAGCCGGCATGAAGGCCGAGGAAAGCCTGGTGGATCCGGTGGCAGGGGAGTGGGAACCGTGGAAATACGGCGAGAACCCCGTCCTCCTTGCCGTGGCCATCGGCGAGACGGAAGTCCGTCCCCAGCGGGCCAATCCGGACGTCCTCAAGCACCATTGGTGGAAATTCTGCGCCTTGAAGCGGGTGTGGGAGATGTCTGCTGATGTTGCTGCGGCGGGTACGGCGCTGCTTGCTGTAGCTCCGCCGTCGTACACCGCCACAGCGGCGTCCGCAGGCTCAACTAAACTGAACTAGGCGCCCTTTCCGGGCCCCGAAGTTTTGCCGATCGTGAGGAAAGACAGCACATGGCCATTTTGAGTATCCGTATCATCGGCGATCCCGTGCTCCGCACGGTTGCTGATCCAGTCACGGAATTCGGTCCTGAGCTCGCCAAACTTGTGTCGGACATGACGGAGACCATGGAAGACGTGGACGGTGCCGGGCTCGCCGCCCCGCAGGTTGGCGTGAGCCAAAGGGTATTCACGTACCGGATCGGCGGCGTGGAAGGCCACATCATCAACCCCGTGCTGGAGAACAGCGATGACTTCCAGCCGGACGAAGTGGAAGGCTGCCTCTCCATTCCGGGACTCGCTTTCCCGGTTCGCCGCCGCAGGACCACCCGGGCCACCGGAGTGGATATCAACGGCAACCCCGTGTCGGTCGAGGCGGAGGGCATGCTCGCCCGCTGTTTCCAACACGAGACCGACCATTTGGACGGGGTCCTTTTCACTGACCGCCTCGAAGGCGAGGACCGCAAAGCCGCTCTCCGCGCCATCCGCGCGGCAAATTACCACTCCGTAACTGATCGGACCACCGCCAAGCGTGCCAACACGGTCGGATCCAGCTTCGGCAGTTTCGGGGCTGCCCAATGAGGGTGCTTTTTGCGGGCACCCCAGCCGTCGCCGTGCCTTCTCTGGACGCGCTGATCGATGCAGGCTTCGACATCGTCGCGGTGCTGACCAGGCCGGATGCGCCTACCGGCCGCAAACGGATCCTGACGCCGTCGCCGGTGGCAGCCCGCGCAGCGGAACTGGGCATCGACATCATCCATGCATCCAAGGTGGACCAAGAGACCACGGGGCGGATCGCTTCATACGCGCCCGACGTCGCGGCGATCGTGGCCTACGGAGGCCTCGTCCCCCAAGCCGCCCTCGGCATACCACGTTACGGCTGGATCAACCTCCACTTCTCCCTCCTCCCTGCGTGGCGCGGCGCCGCACCTGTGCAGCGATCCGTCATCGCAGGTGACGACATCACCGGAGCTGCGACCTTCCTCCTGGAAGAAGGACTCGACACCGGCCCCGTCTTCGGGACTTTGACTGAAACCGTTCGGCCCGACGACACTGCGGGGGATCTGCTGGAACGGCTCTCGCGCAGCGGCGCCATCCTGCTCACCCAAACGCTTTCCGCCGTCGGCGCCGGCCAAGCCGCTCCCCAGCCGCAGCAGGGAGACGTCTCGCTTGCTCCCAAACTGACACTCGACGATGGCCGGCTCGACTGGACCCAGCCGGCCCTGGCCCTCAACCGCAGGTCCCGCGGCGTCACGCCCGAACCCGGCGCCTGGACCATGCTCGACGGGCAACGGGTCAAGCTCGAACCCGTCGCCTTGCGCCCGGATACCCGCGACCTGGCACCTGGCCAAGTCCGGGTGGATGGCAAGAACGTCCTTGTGGGGACCGGCTCGCATGCAGTGCAGCTCGGACGGATCCAGCCTGCGGGCAAGAAGATGATGCCGCCGGCCGATTGGGCCCGTGGTTTGGCAACACCAGAAAGCGTGGAATTCGAATGAGTGAGTCCGGCCGGCGCGGCCCCAACAACAGCGGGAACCGGGACGGCGGCGGCCACGGAAACCGCGGGGCCCGCGGCGAAAGCAACCGCAACGCCCAAGGTCGCGAACGCAACAGGGGTCCGCAGCGGGGCTTCTCCACCAATGCACCGTCGCAGCGCACCCGGCGAGCGGATCCGGCACGATTGGTAGCCTTCGAAGTATTACGTGCCGTCGCTTCAGAAGACGCCTACGCAAACCTTGTGCTGCCGTCACGGATCCGGCACCATCACCTCGACAAGCGCGACGCCGGATTCGCCACCGAGCTGGCCTACGGGGCTCTCCGCGGCCAGGGAACGTACGACGCCGTCCTCGCCGAGTGCGTCGACCGCCCGCTCGCCCAACTCGATCCGGCAGTGCTTGATGCGTTGCGCCTCGGCGCCCACCAGTTGCTCGCCATGCGCGTTCCTGCCCACGCCGCACTCGACCAGACGGTAGGGCTGGCCCGGGCAGTCATCGGAGCTGGCCCGTCGTCGCTTATCAATGCAGTGCTCCGACGAGTCACCGCGAGGACGCTGCCGGAGTGGCTCGACCACTTGCTGGAAAACGAGACCGACGAAACCAAGATCGCCTCCGTACGCTATGCGCACCCTGAATGGATTGTCAGGGCGTTGCGCCAGTCGCTCGTCATGCATGGCCGTCCCGCGAGCGAAATCACGGAACTCCTCGAAGCCGACAATGCAGCCCCCGTGGTGAACTTGGTGGCGCTGCCCGGCATCGGCACTCTTGATGAAGCCCTCGGGAACGGGGCCACTCCCGGCGAACTCGTGATCGACTCAGCACTGTCCAGCGGCGGCGACCTCGGCCGCATGTCCTCCATCCGTGAAGGCACTACGCGCGTCCAGGACGTTGGGTCCCAATTGGTGGCCCGGGCCGTCGCGGCGGTGGACCTTGGACAGCTCGCCAAGGACGGTGAGAAGTGGCTGGACCTCTGCGCCGGTCCCGGCGGCAAAGCTGCGCTGCTGGCCGCCCTCGCTCATCAAGAAGGTGCAACTCTTTTGGCCAACGAACCCGCGGAACACCGGGCAAAGCTCGTGAGCCAAGCGCTCGCGGCAGTTCCCGCGAATGCCTGGACCGTGCGGGTGGGCGACGGGCGCGACGTCGGCAAGGAACAGCCGGAGACTTTCGACCGGGTGCTGGTTGACGTTCCCTGCAGCGGCCTTGGTGCACTGCGTCGCCGTCCTGAGTCGCGCTGGCGCAGGACTCCCAAAGACCTCGCCGATCTTGGTCCCTTGCAGCGTGATTTGCTCAAGTCGGCCATCGACGCCGTCAAACCGGGCGGCGTAGTGGCTTACGTGACCTGCTCGCCGCACCCGGCGGAAACCACCGCAGTCGTCAGCGACGTCCTGCGCAAGAGGACTGACCTGGAGCAGATCGACGCCGGAGCGGCGTTGGACGCTGTCAGCCTGACGGGCAACTTGGGCGCCGGGCACGAGTTGACGGCACAACTTTGGCCGCACGTGCATCAAACGGATGCGATGTTCCTGGCGCTCATCCGGAAGAAGCCTTAACCTTCAGCGACCTTCCCCGTCCGAAGGCCCCACCTGCCTAAGCTGGGGATTTCCCACAACTACGATCGCCACCAACCCTGAGGGGACTGTCTTGACCGAGTGCTGCATCAACCCGAGCATCCTGTCCGCGGACTTCGTGAACCTGGAAGCCGAGCTGAAGAGGATCAACAATGCCGACGCCGTCCATGTCGATGTCATGGACAACCACTTTGTGCCAAACCTGACGCTCGGACTGCCGATTGTGGAGAGGATCCAGGCAGTGAGCCCGGTCCCGCTCGACGCCCATTTGATGATCGCCGACCCCGACCGCTGGGCGCCGGCCTACGCCGACGCGGGCGTCGCTTCCGTGACGTTCCATGCAGAGGCCGCGATGGCCCCCATCAAGCTTGCGCGTGAGCTCCGTGCTCGCGGTGCCAAGGCTGGCATGGCGCTTCGTCCGGCGACGCCGGTGGAACCGTATCTGGACATGCTTTCAGAGCTGGACATGCTCCTCATCATGACTGTGGAACCGGGCTTCGGCGGGCAGTCCTTCCTGGATGTCACATTGCCCAAGATCCGCCGGGCGCGTGCCGCGATCGACGGTTCCGGCATTGGCGTCGCCCTGCAGGTTGACGGCGGCGTCACCGAGGAGACCATTGTCCGGGCGGCAGAGGCCGGTGCGAATGTGTTCGTTGCCGGATCCGCCGTCTACGGCCATGAGGACCCCGCATCCGCTATTGAGCGGTTGCGGGCCGCGGGGTTGGCGGCAATGTGACAACAATGACGAAAATGTTTGCATCTTCGGCCGGGAATACATCGGCCAAGGCCCCGGTTGTGTCACAATAACAACACACATACGTGCTCCGGGGTCGGTGTAATTCCGAACCGGCGGTTATAGTCCGCGACCCGCGAGCCATCGAGTTTCCTTTCAGGAATCACGACGGCGGACGGTTGAACCGGTGAAATTCCGGTACCGACAGTTAAAGTCTGGATGGGAGAAGCACGTACAGTCATGCTTCGGGCGTCCAGTGCGCCCGGCACAGCGCTGTCGTACACCCCGGAGCCATCGCGGCATTCGAGGGAAGGAACGACATGGGCATTCTGCGATGGCTCTTCGAAGCACAGATTCCCGTAGCTGGATCTGTCATTGTGCTTCGCGAAGTGCCAGGCAATATTTTCGGGCTCGCCAGCGCCCTGGGCGGCAAACCCCGCAAGGTCTGGCCATGGCCTCTCGGCATCGCAGGCAATGGCTGGTATCGCTGGCACCAAAACCTTCAAGCCGGTCCCCGAGGCCGCGCCATCGAGCCCGACCGGGCGATCTCCAAGGCTCGGATCGCAGGAGCCTTCTCATGAGCGAGGAGCTGAACCGGAACTTCTCGGACGCCGAGTCCGCAGCCATGGACGTTGCGCTGCACGTTGCTCTCCGGGGGCACCGCGGGGCCAATCCTTTGGTGGGAGCGGTTGTGCTCGGGTCCGGCGGAGAGCAGCTGGTCACGGGCTACCACCGCGGAGCGGGGAGCGCCCACGCCGAAGCCGATGCGATTGCGAAGGCGAAGGCGAAGGGGCTGGACCTGACCGGGACCACCATGGTGGTGACCTTGGAGCCCTGCAACCACTCCGGGCGCACCGGACCCTGTGCGCAAGCGATTATTGATACCGGGATTTCGCGGGTGGTCTATGCCGTGGACGATCCCCATGATCCCGCTGCCGGAGGCGCCGGTACTTTGCGCGCTGCGGGTGTGGACGTGCAGTCCGGGTTGGCCGCGACGGAGTCCTTGAATCTAAACCGTGAGTGGTTCCATGCGGTGGACGCCACGCGTCCGTTCGTCACACTCCACATCGCGCAGACCTTGGACAGCCGGATTGCGGCCACGGACGGGACGAGCCAATGGATCTCCAGCCCCGAGTCGCTGGCCGATAACCACGGATTGCGCCGCTTGATCGATGCGATCCTGGTTGGCACCGAAACTGTCCTCGTCGACAATCCGCGGCTGACGGCCCGGGAAGTGGATGGCCAGGAGTCGGCCAGCCAGCCGATCCGGGCCGTGATGGGATTGCGGGAGGTCCCGCCGGACGCCGCGGTGCGGGGGACCGACGGCAAGTTCATCCAGTTGCCAACCCGGGATCCTGCCGAAGCTTTGGGACTGCTGTTCGCCGAAGGCGTGCGGCATGTCATGGTGGAAGGCGGTTCCAGGATCCTGAGTGCTTTCCTGGCCGCGGGCCTCGTGGACGAATTGATTGTCTATCTTGCGCCCACCCTTTTGGGTGCGGGTACACCGGCCTTGGGTGATCTGGGCATCTCCACCCTGGCGGATGCCCAGCAATGGAACTGGGACGATGCCGCCGGGGGTGCAGTCCATGCGTTGGGCCGCGACCTCCGGCTGCATCTAAGGTCCGGACCGAGCGACGGAAACAAAGCTGCGTGGAAATCCCACGACGAACACCATGAACCATTCCAGGGCAAGGATGCCCCGGACAACACCACAGGAGGACACTGATGTTTACCGGAATCGTTGCTGAACAAGGCACGGTCCTGTCTGTCGAGCGCGAGGGCGACGCTAGCGCCACGTTGCGCCTGACGGCCCCCAGCACCACCGAAGGGCTCGCCTTGGGCGGCTCGATTGCCGTCAACGGCGTATGCCTCACCGCTACGGAGCTGGACGGCCAGGAGTTCAGCGTCGATGTGATGGGCGAAACCCTTGACCGGACCACCATCGGTGAACTGGCCGCTGGCGACACGGTGAACCTGGAACGTTGCGTACAGGCCGGGGGCCGCTTGGACGGCCACGTCGTGCAGGGGCACGTCGACGGCGTCGGGCGGCTTCTTGAACGCGAGTCGCAGGGCAATTGGGACCGCCTCCGCTTCGGAGTGCCGGTTCCGCTGGCCCGGTATATCGCCGAAAAGGGATCGATCGCCGTCGACGGCGTTTCGCTCACCGTCACCGCCGTCAGCCCGGCTGACGAAGAGAACCCCTGGTTTGAGGTGGGCCTCATTCCCACCACCCTGGACGAAACGGGACTCGGGGCCAAGGCCACCGGCGGCCGCGTCAATCTCGAAGTGGACGTTCTCGCGAAGTACACGGAGCGGCTGTTGTCTTTCCGTGCCCCCGCAACTGCCGGGGAGGTTGCACTGTGAGCGCCGAGCACAACAGCAGTGCCACGGCGGTGCGCCAGGGACTCGATCCGGTTGAGAAGGCCGTGCAGGCCATGGCGGCCGGACGTCCCGTCATCGTAGTGGATAACGAGGACCGGGAAAACGAAGGCGACATCATCTTCGCCGCCGAGCACGCGACGCCCGCCCTCATGGGCTGGACTATCCGCTACAGCTCGGGAGTCATCTGCGTTCCCCTTGAGGAGTCGCGGGCTGCCGCGCTGGCATTGCCGCCAATGGTCATGGTCAACGAAGACGCGAAAGGCACGGCCTACACGGTTTCTTGTGATGCCGCTGTGGGCGTGAGCACCGGTATTTCGGCTACGGACCGGGCATTGACGGCCCGGATTCTGGCCGATTCCAGCAGCACACCCTCATCCATCACCCGTCCCGGGCATATTTTTCCGCTCCGGGCCGTTAAGGGGGGAGTGCGTGAACGCCCGGGACACACGGAAGCGGCAGTTGATCTTTGCCGGCTTGCGGGCCTGGCCCCAGTGGGTGTGATCGCGGAGTTGGTACATGACGATGGCGAAATGATGCGCTTGGACAGCCTCCGGGAGTTCGCGGCAGAGCAGGGGTGCCCTCTGATTTCGATCGAGGACCTTGTGGCCTATCTGGCAGCGACGGAGAGTGAAGACCAGGTCGTACTTCCGGCAGGAAACGAGGAGCAGCGATGACTACAGCGACAACGCACGACGGCGGCACGGCCGCACGCACGCCGCACCCGGTGAGCGGCGGCCCGGTTGTCCAGCTACCCACTGCGTTCGGTGTGTTCGTGGCACAGGCCTGGACCGACCACGAGACCGGTGCTGAGCACTTGGCGGTCAGTTCGCCGAACACGCCGCGGGCGGGCAAAGCGCCGCTGGTGCGCCTGCACTCCGAGTGCCTGACAGGTGACGTCTTTGCTTCGTACCGCTGCGATTGCGGCGAGCAGCTTGCCTACGCCCTTGAGCTGATCCAGGAAGAAGGCGGTACGCTGCTCTACCTCCGTGGACAGGAGGGCCGTGGCATTGGCTTGGCCAACAAGATCAGGGCCTATGCACTCCAGGAAGCCGGATTCGACACGGTTGAGGCCAATGAACAACTGGGCCTCCCGATTGACGCCCGCTGCTACAAGGCCGCCGCCCAGATCCTTGCGGAATTGGGCCTTCACGAAATCCGCCTCCTGAGCAACAACCCGGATAAGCAAAACCGACTTGCCGCGGCTGGCGTGAAGGTTGTCGAGATGGTGCCTACCGAGGTCCCGTCTCGTGAGGAAAACCTCCGGTACCTGCAAACCAAGAAGGACCGCATGGATCACCGCCTCACCTTGGGCGATACTGAGCCAGCGGGTACCCATACTTCTTCCAGCACTTTCGAACTCGACCAAGACTGAACGGATCACCACACACTCATGAGCGGATACGGCGCCCCCACCATCGACCTCACTACCTTCAATCCGGAGGAAACCCATCAGCTGAAACTCGCCATCGTGGCTGCTAGCTGGCACACCCAGATCACGGACGGGCTCCTCGACGGGGCGCTGCGCGCCGCAAAGGAATCCGGCGTCGTCGAGCCCACCGTGCTGCGCGTTCCTGGCTGCTTTGAGCTTCCCGTCGCGGCGGCACGGCTCGCCCCGCATTTTGACGCGGTCGTGGCCCTCGGCGTCGTGATTCGCGGGGGTACCCCGCACTTTGACTACGTGTGCCAGGCTGCCACCGCGGGCCTGACCGACGTCAGTGTCCGCACCGGCGTGCCGGTGGGCTTTGGTGTGCTCACCTGCGACACGGAACAGCAGGGGCTGGACCGCGCCGGGCTGGAAGGCTCGTCCGAGGACAAAGGCCACGAAGCGGTGACCGCAGCGCTCGCCGCGGCACTGACCCTGAAGCAGTTCTAGCAAACCAAGGAAAGGGATGTGAGCGTACCAAAGCGCATTGTGCGTTCGCTCACATCCCTTTCGTCATGCAATGCCTCGACAGGCGGTCTCCGGCTCGGAGCAAGTAGGCTGTAGGGCGTGAAGAATTTCGAGACGCTGTTCGCAGAACTGAGCGAAAAGGCAGCGACCCGTCCGGCAGGCTCCCGCACCGTCGCCGAATTGGACTCCGGAATCCACGGCATCGGCAAGAAGGTCGTGGAGGAAGCAGCCGAGGTCTGGATGGCTGCAGAGTATGAGTCCGATGAAGCTGCGGCCGAGGAAATCTCCCAGTTGCTCTACCACCTGCAGGTCTTGATGCTCGCCAAGGGTCTGAGCCTGGAAGACGTTTACAAGCATCTCTAGCCACGTCCGCTCCGTCTGCGGGACCCGAAGAGGTCTTGCCGGAGCCCAAGCGTGGCCCCCGTGCTGAAGCACAATGCCTGAAACTTCCCCCTCCATACCTCAAGAAAGTCCCCTCATGCTGCGAGTAGCCGTCCCCAACAAGGGATCCTTGTCCGAAGCCGCCTCCGCGATGTTGTCCGAGGCGGGATACCGCCAGCGCCGCGATACCCGCGAACTGGTCATGATCGATCCTGACAACGACATTGAGTTCTTCTTCCTCCGCCCACGCGACATCGCCGTGTATGTCGGCCAGGGAACGCTCGACGTCGGAATCACCGGCCGCGATCTCCTCTTGGACGCACAAGTCGAAGCGGAAGAGCTGCTTCCCCTTGGCTTCGCCGCCTCGACCTTCCGATTCGCCGGCCCCGTCGGTGACTTCTCCGGCGTCGAGCAGCTTGAAGGCAAGCGCCTGGCGACCAGCTACGACGGCCTCCTGCGCGTTTACCTCGCCGAGCGCGGCGTCAAGGCCAAAGTCGTCCGTCTCGATGGCGCAGTGGAGTCCTCCGTGCGTCTCGGCGTCGCGGACGCTATTGCCGACGTCGTGGAAACCGGCAACACGCTCAAGGCCGCCGGCATGGAGATCTTCGGCGAGCCGATCCTTAAGTCCGAAGCCGTCCTGATCCGCCGCACAGGCGAAGGCGGCGCCGCAAACGGCACGGTGAAGGAGATCGAGGTCCTCATCCGTCGCCTGCAGGGCGTGCTCGTCGCACGTCAGTACGTGCTCATGGACTACGACATCCGCAAGGACCTCGTCGAAGAAGCTGCCACCCTCACACCGGGCCTCGAATCGCCCACGGTGTCTCCGCTGCGCGACTCCGATTGGGTGGCTGTCCGTTCCATGGTTCCGAAGAAGGAAACCAACCGGATCATGGACGAGCTGTACGACCTTGGCGCCCGCGCCATCCTGGTCAGCAGCATCCACGCCTGCCGCATCTGACAAGAGACAATTCCAGGGAGTAGCAATGGCTGTAGCAGTTCGGGTCATCCCCTGCCTAGATGTCGACGCCGGACGTGTGGTGAAGGGCGTCAACTTCGAAGGCCTTCGCGATGCCGGTGACCCCGTTGAGTTGGCGCACCGCTATGACAACGCCGGGGCGGACGAACTGACGTTCCTTGATGTCACGGCGTCCTCCGGCAATCGGGAAACCACGTTCGACGTCGTTCGCCGCACCGCCGAGGAAGTCTTCATTCCGTTGACTGTGGGCGGTGGTGTCCGAGGCGTGGCCGAAGTGGACAAGCTCCTGCGTTTCGGCGCGGACAAGGCCTCCATCAACACGGCCGCCGTCGCACGTCCGGACGTGATTGACGAGATCACGCGCCACTTCGGATCGCAAGTGCTGGTGCTGTCCGTGGACGCCCGACGGACGAGGCCAGGCTCGGAGCCCACGGCTTCCGGCTTCGAGGTGACCACCCACGGTGGACGCCAGGGGACCGGAATCGACGCCATCGTCTGGGCCAAGGAAGCTGCCGACCGTGGCGTGGGGGAGATCCTCCTCAATTCCATCGACGCCGACGGCACCAAGGACGGCTTCGACCTCGAACTCATCCGCCTGGTCCGCGCTGCGGTCCGCATCCCGATCATCGCTTCCGGAGGCGCGGGAGAACCGGCGCATTTCCCGCCGGCAGTTGAAGCAGGTGCCGACGCCGTGTTGGCAGCCTCGGTGTTCCATTTCGGCCCGGATGACATGATTGCCCAGGTCAAGGCGGCGATCCGCGAAGCAGGCTTCCTGGTCCGGTAGCTGGCTCCAGCCCAACTAGCTCGCATTTGTTGTCGTTTTGAGGGCTCAGAGCGACAACAAGTGCGAGCTAGTTGGGCTTAAGAGCGGGTTAGAGGCCGACTTCGGCTGACTGGAGCAGTGCGACGGCGTCCGGTTGCCCTTCAAAGGTGACGAGGGCGTGATGCGTGCGGCCGTGGGCGTGCATCAGCAATTCACCAGGCTCGCCGACAATCGCGACTGACACGGGGGCGCGCTTGGCAACATGGCGGGGACCTGTCGGGCGCACCAAGACGATTCCGAGGTCCACGCCGCGATAGAGAATGGCCGCGCGCTTGATCAATTCGTCCCACAAAGCGTCCGAGTATTCCTCGTCCAGCGCGCGGGGGGCCCAACGGTCTCCGGCCCGGCGAATGTCTTCCGTGTGCACAAAATATTCAATGAGGTTGGAGGATTCGTCGAGGGCCTTGATCTTCAGGGGAGACAAGGCCGGCGGTCCAGCGCGGAAAGTGTTCACCAACTCGGCGTAATCTTCCGTGGTCTTGAGCTTGGAGGCCAGTTTGGCGGTGGCTTTGTCCGAGGCCTTGGCAAGGCTCTTGAGGAGCAGGCCGATGCCGACGGCCGCTTTGCGCTCCCTCAAGTACAGGTGCGCCGCGAGGTCTCTCGTCAGCCACCCTTCGCAGAGCGTGGGGGAGTCAGGTCCGGCCGCCAGGAGGGTTTCGGCCAGTACTTCGCGGGAGGGATCGACGAAATGCATCACTTGTGAAACTAGCACGAGACGCCCTTTGTTGCGCAGTGGGAGCGCCGCTGAATTTTGGCTCTCCAGGAGGCACTAGACTTGATCTGATGTCCGAGCAGTCAACACCCCCAGCCACGTCCACGGCAGCCTTCGCCGCGGAGCCCGCCGTCGAACCCGGAAGTCCGCTCCCGCAAGAGCTGGCAGCCGCGCTCAAGCGCGACTCAGCCGGCCTGGTGGCGGCCATCATCCAGCAGTTCGACACCGACGAAGTGCTGATGCTCGGCTGGATGGACGATGAAGCATTGCATCGTACCTTGACCACGGGACGCGTGACCTTCTTCTCCCGCTCCCGCCAGGAATACTGGCGCAAGGGAGACACCTCCGGGCACGTCCAGTTCGTGAAATCGGTGGCCCTGGACTGCGACGGCGATGCCCTCCTGGTCCGCGTCGACCAAGTAGGGGCGGCATGCCACACCGGTACGCGCACATGCTTCGATGACCGGAGTCTCGCTGCCGTGACGGGCGAGCGGGACTAGCCCACCACACACCATCCAGTTGAGGAATCACAAGAAAAGGCGGAGAACACAAACCATGCAGGACCTTGGAATCATCAGCCCGGGCCTGGAGGAGTTCCGCGAACTCGCCGCGCACAACCGGGTCATCCCGGTCCGGCTCAGGGTACTGGCCGACGCCGAGACCCCCATCGGGCTTTACCGGAAGCTGGCCCAAGGCCAGCCCGGCACGTTCCTCCTTGAGTCGGCAGCCGTCGGCGGAGCATGGTCACGTTATTCCTTCATTGGTTCCCGTTCACGGGCCACTTTGACGAGCAAAGACGGGCAGGCCTACTGGATCGGCGAGCCTCCCGTCGGCGTGCCGGTCGACGGCAGCCCCGTCGACGCCGTCCGAGACACCATTGCGGCCCTGCAAACCGACCGCTTCCCGGACCTTCCTCCGTTCACCTCTGGTCTTGTCGGCTTCCTCGGTTGGGAAACCGTTCGGCACTGGGAGAAGCTGACCAGCCCCCCGGAGGATGACCTCCACCTGCCCGAACTGGCCCTGAACCTCGTCACGGACATGGCTGTCCACGACAACATGGACGGCACGGTCCTCCTGATTGCCAACGCGATCAACTTCGACAACAGCTCCGAACGCGTCGACGAAGCCTGGCACGACGCCGTCGCCCGCGTGAAGCGACTGCTCGACCAGATCAGCACGCCCGTGAAGCAGCCCGTGTCCGTGCTGCATTCCGAAGCACTCGACTTTGCCTCAAGCGTTCAGGAACGCTGGGACGAGCAGGAGTACCTGAGCGCCATCGATCGCGGCAAGGAAGCGATCGTCGACGGTGAGGTGTTCCAGGTGGTCATCTCGCGCCGATTTGAAATGGAGTGCGCTGCTGACCCGCTGGACGTATACCGCGTGCTGCGCAACACCAACCCGAGCCCGTACATGTATCTCTTCAGCCTCGAGGATCCCGACGGCCGCGAATACACGATCGTCGGCTCTTCCCCGGAGGCACTGGTGACAGTGACGGGCAGCGAGGTCATCACGCACCCGATTGCCGGTTCGAGGCCCCGCGGCAAGACCGTTGAGGCGGACAAGGCCTTGGCCGCCGAGCTGCTCGCGGACCAGAAGGAACGCGCCGAACACTTGATGCTTGTGGATCTGTCCCGCAACGACCTTTCCAAGGTCTGCGTCGCAGGAACCGTCGACGTCACGCAGTTCATGGAAGTTGAACGCTTCAGCCACATCATGCATCTGGTGTCCACCGTGGTTGGCGAATTGGCTCCCGGCGCCAAGGCTTACGACGTGCTGAAGGCGACTTTCCCCGCCGGCACGCTTTCCGGTGCTCCGAAGCCGCGCGCACTCAGGCTACTGGACGAACTTGAACCGCACCGCCGGGGCATCTACGGGGGCGTCGTGGGTTACCTGGATTTCGCAGGAGACATGGACATGGCGATTGCTATCCGCTCGGCTTTGCTGCGCGAGGGCCGGGCCTACGTCCAGGCCGGCGGAGGGATCGTGGCCGATTCCCACAAGCCGTCCGAAGCGCTGGAGACGGTCAACAAGGCCGCCGCCCCGCTGCGTGCCGTGCACACCGCCGGATCGCTCCACAACATTTCCCCGGATGCGGTTTCCGCAGGGACCGTCGACGACGTGACGCCTACCCCGTGAGCGCCGCCAAGCCGCAGACGGCCACCACAAAGACTCCCGTGTGGGCGCGCAAGGCCAACGTCGTTCTCGCCATGGCAATCCTCGCGCTGGCCGTTTTCGGGACGACGACCCAGAGCTGGATCAACGTCCGGCTCGATCCCGCTGCGGCGGCGAATGCCGATCTTCACGTTCAGGGAAGCAAAGCGGCAACTGCGGTGACCGCACTCGCCCTCGTCGCCCTCGCCGGGGGGCTTGCGTCGTCTATCGCCGGCAGGATTTCGCGCTGGATTATTGCGACCATTCTTGTGTCTGCCTCGGCAGGCATCATTATCGCCGCTGTGACGGTCCTCGCCGACCCCCTCGGCGCGGCGCAAGGAACCATTGCGGCTACCACCGGTATTTCCGGCGGACGCGCGGCTGCGTCGTCCACCGTATTTCCCGTCCTCGCCGTCGTGGCTGCCGGCCTGCTGGCATTGTGTGGCGCTTTGCTGCCACTCGCAGGCCGTCGCTGGAAGGCGCGCACCAAGTACGAGGTCGCCAGCAGTGCGGCCAGTGCGGGTTCCGGACCCGTTGATGAGATCGACAGCTGGGACAGCCTCTCACGCGGAGAAGACCCCACGTAGGGCCGGCTGTCCGGAGCTCGGACGATGTCCCGGGCGCCGCCAATAAATGGCAGAATGTAAGCAGTATTCATCCTGAGGAGATTTTCACATGAGCAAAACCACAGTGTCCGCTAGCAAGGCCCCTGTGACCGCTGCGAGCCACAGCGATGCCATCGGCCACGGCAACAGCCCGGCCGCGTGGACATGCGTGATTGTCATGCTGGTCGGGGCACTCGTGTCCTCCGTCGCCTTTGTAATTGCCAGCACCCCCATCTTCATTGCCGGCATCGTCGTGATGGTGGTCGGCTTGATTGCGGGTTGGGCCATGCGCAAGGCGGGCTACGGCGTCGATGGCAGCAAACTGAAGAACGCCGGCCACTGACGGTGACGGTTCTTGATGACATCATCGTCGGTGTCAGGGAGGACATGGAGGCCCGCCGTCGTCTCGTCGGTCTTGAGGAGCTGAAGGAGCGCGCCGCTGTCGCTGCGCCGGCGCTCGACGCGTGGGCTGCCCTGGGTGGTCCGTCGGACAGCCGTGACGAACTGAAGGTCATCGCGGAAATCAAGCGCCGCAGCCCCTCCAAGGGTGACCTCGCGAGCATCCTCGACCCGGCGGCACTTGCACGGCAATACGCCGACGGGGGTGCCTCCGTTATCAGCGTCCTCACCGAACAGCGGCGCTTCAGCGGTTCCCTGGCGGACTTGGACGCCGTCCGTGCCGCCGTAAGCATCCCGTTGCTTCGCAAGGATTTCACGGTGGACGAGTACCAGATCTGGGAAGCCCGTGCCCATGGTGCGGACCTCATCCTGCTGATCGTCGCCGCGCTTTCCGACGCAGAGCTGCGGGAATTCAGTGCGTTGAGCCACGAGCTTGGCATGAACGTCCTGGTGGAAACCCACACACCGGAGGAGATCGAGCGTGCGGCTGCTGCCGGGGCGCGGATCATCGGCGTGAACGTGCGCAACCTCAAGACGCTCGACGTCGACCGCTCGCTGTTTGCCTCCCTCGCCGGAAGCATTCCCCCGGGAGCAGTTGTGGTGGCGGAATCCGGCGTACGGAACGCTGCCGACGTCGCGCATTACGCAGGGAACGGTGCCCACGCGATTCTGGTGGGCGAGGCTCTTGTGAGCGACTCCACCCCGCGGGAGCGAATCAATGAATTCAAGGCGGCCGGAGCTGCCGCCATCGCCGTCAGGACCTGAGACAGGCCTGATTCGCGGCGTGGACCCGGACAGTAGCGGACAACGCGGCTGGTTGCTGTCCTGCGGCTCCTGGAAAAACTCAACTACCAACTGAACAGGACGGTGAGACTGATGGTGGACGCATCAACAGCCAACTCGGAACAGAATGCGGCCGACGCATTCCTGCAAGGCGGAGCATCGCTCCGCAACGCCACGGGGCCGTACTTCGGCTCTTATGGCGGGCGCTGGATGCCCGAGTCCCTCATCGCCGCCCTGGATGAAGTCCAGGACACGTTCGAGAAAGCCAAAGCCGATCCCGAGTTCCTGGCCCAGTTGAAGGACCTCAACAAGAACTACTCGGGCCGGCCGTCACTGCTCACGGAGGCCAAGCGTTTCTCCGAACACGCCGGCGGGGCGCGCATCTTCCTCAAGCGCGAAGACCTGAACCACACCGGATCCCACAAGATCAACAACGTGCTCGGCCAAGCGTTGCTCGCGAAGCGGATGGGCAAGACCCGGGTCATTGCGGAGACTGGCGCCGGCCAGCATGGTGTCGCCAGTGCTACTGCTGCGGCCTTGCTCGGGCTGGAATGCGTTGTCTACATGGGCGCTGAGGATTGCCGGCGCCAGGCACTCAACGTGGCCCGCATGCAGCTCCTGGGCGCCACGGTGGTTCCCGTGACCAACGGCTCACAGACCCTCAAGGACGCCATTAACGACGCCCTTCGCGACTGGGTTTCCAATGTGGACACCACCCACTACCTGCTCGGCACCGCGGCTGGCGCGCACCCGTTTCCGGCCATGGTCCGCTTCTTCCACGAGGTCATCGGAGAGGAAGCGCGCGCCCAGATCCTGGAGCAGACCGGCAGGCTGCCCGACGCCGTCTGTGCCTGCGTCGGCGGCGGTTCCAATGCCATCGGAATCTTCCACAGCTTCCTGGACGACGCGTCGGTGAAGATCTACGGCTTTGAAGCCGGTGGCGACGGCGTGGAAACCGGCCGTCACGCGGCCGCTATTACCCTGGGACGCCCCGGCGTGCTGCACGGTGCCCGGTCCTACCTCATGCAGGACGAAGACGGCCAGACCATCGAATCGCACTCGATTTCCGCCGGTTTGGATTACCCGAGCGTTGGTCCCGAGCACTCCTACCTCGCGGACATCGGCCGGGTCACCTACGAGCCCATCACGGACACCGAGGCCATGGACGCCTTCCGCTTGCTGTGCCGGACAGAAGGCATTATTCCGGCCATCGAGTCCGCGCACGCCTTGGCCGGTGCCATCAAGGTGGGCAAGAAGCTCACCGAAGGAAAGGAAAACCCGTCCGACACGATCATCATCGTGAACCTGTCCGGGCGCGGTGACAAGGACGTGGAAACGGCAGCGGAGTGGTTCGACATGCTGGATGAAGACGGCAACGTCAAGGGCACCACGCTCTCCACACGCAAGCCCAAGGGCCCGGCTGGACGGAGCAACCTCGAGATCAGCACTGAAGAAGCAAACAAGGACCAGAACTGATGACTGAGCAGATCACGAGCAAGTCCGCAGCCGCCATCGACCGCGCCAAGGCACAGGGCCGGGCCGCTTTGATCGGATACCTGCCCGCAGGCTACCCTGACGTGCAGACAAGCATCGACGCGGGAATCGCCATGGCCCGCAACGGCGCAGACCTCATAGAGATCGGTATCCCGTATTCGGACCCCGTCATGGACGGCTCGGTCATTCAGGCTGCCACCACAGAAGCCATCGCCAACGGTTTCCGCGTGGCCAGTGTCTTCGACGTCGTGGCCGGCATCACCGCCGCCACCGACGTCGCCGTGCTGGTCATGACCTACTGGAACCCGGTGATGCGCATGGGCGTCGACGAATTCTCCCGCAGGCTGGCCGAAGCCGGGGGAGCCGGGCTCATTACTCCGGACCTCATTCCGGACGAGGCCGCCGAATGGTTTGCCGCCTCCGACAAATACGGACTCGATCGGGTCTTCCTCGTGGCGCCCTCGTCCACGCCGGAACGCGTGGCCATGACCGTGGAAGCGAGCCGTGGCTTTGTTTACGCAGTCTCCATCATGGGCGTCACCGGAACACGGCAGTCCGTCAGCAGCAGCGCGGAAAAAGTGGTGGCCGATGCGCATGCGGCCGGTGCCGAACGCGTCTGCGTCGGGCTGGGAGTCTCCAACGCGGACCAGGTGCGGGAGATTGCGGCATACGCAGACGGTGTGATCGTCGGTACTGCGCTGGTTGCGGCGATCCGCGACGGCGGCGTTGACGCTGTCGCGCAGCTCACCAAGAACCTCAGCGCCGGCCTCGGCCGGGCTACAGCGCAGGCCTAGAAAAAGGAAAAGCGTAGACAATGCAGAGTCTCCTCCACGTCGCGGCAATGGCTCCCATGAGCATTCCGAGCCCCTCATGGTCCGGATTTGATATACCGCTGCCGTGGGGGACCCTCCGCATTCACGCTTACGCCTTGTGCATTCTGCTGGGAATCATCCTGGGCCTGTGGGTCACTGCCGTGCGCTGGAAGCGGCGCGGCACCCCCGAAGGCAGCCTGTGGGACATCGCGATCTGGGCGATCCCCTTCGGCATCGTGGGCGGTCGGCTTTACCATGTGATCTCCTCTCCGGATGCGTACTTCGGCCCGGGCTTCAACGGCACGGGAGACCTTTCCCTGATTCCGCAAATCTGGCGGGGCGGCTTGGGCATCTGGGGTGCCGTGGTTCTCGGTGTCGTCGGTGCCTGGCTGGGCTGCCGGCGCTCCGGGGTCAAGCTCACCGCTTTCCTCGACGCAGCGGCCCCCGGCCTCCTGCTGGCCCAAGCGATAGGTCGTTGGGGGAACTGGTTCAACCAGGAGCTTTTCGGCGGACCCACCACCTTGCCATGGGGCCTGCAGATTGATCCAAACAGCCCGAATTTTCCGGCCGGAATGCCTAGCGACACACTGTTCCATCCGACGTTCCTTTATGAATCCCTCTGGAACCTCCTCGGCGTCGCGATCCTGCTCGTCCTGGACCGCCGCTTCCACTTCCGACGGGGCAGGCTTTTCTGGCTCTACGCGATCTACTACACCCTTGGTCGCGTCTGGATCGAAGCGTTGCGGATTGACGATGCCGAACAGATCAGCCTCTTCGGTGTGACCACACGGCTGAACGTGTGGACCAGTATTTTCGTCTTCGTCGCGGCGCTCATCATCTTCATTGCTTTGAGCTTCCGCGGCAGGCCGGTACCGGATACGGCATACCTTCCCGGCAAGGAGCCTGCGGTGGTGGCCAACGAAGCCGATGACTCCGTTACCGCCGACTCCAGGCCCGCGGATGATGAGACAAACAGCACAATTGTGACCGAGCCGACGGGCTATGATACGGACGTATCTGTCTCAGAGACCGGTGCTCATGATAATCTCCGGAATAACCAAAGCGATCTGGGCCATACTGTTGAGCCATCGGGATCGGCCGAGGAGTCACACGTCGGCGTCACGTCGGATGCTGGCTCCGAGTCCACCGGAACCACTGCCAGCAGCGTCCGCGGATCCGGGCCGGAAGCTGGCAGCACCAAGTAGCCAGTGCTACGGCACAGGGGCACCGGGCTACCGCCCAGAGGCCCCCGGCCACAGCGTCGTGGCAGCCTTGCGATAACCCGGCAGCACACAGTTGCTCCCGCGGTCAAGCTTGGGCCAGAGACATTCGTAACTGTTCGTTGCGTCTTGTTCGGTGGCCTACAATTTCAAGTAACTAGCGCTTTGTTATGCCCGTCACACGGCAGGCAAGGTGGGGCCAGCGTTGTCCCTTCCATTCGCACGATCTCGAGGAAGGACGTCTTCAATGACCCATCTTCATAACCCAAGTTGGTCCGAAGCAGTCGAACCGCAGGGTGCCTTGTCGCCCTTCAAGCGTTTCGCTGCGCTCCCGGAAGCCCAGGGTCTCTACAACCCGGAGCTGGAGAAGGACGCTTGCGGTCTGGCCATTATCGCCACCCTGCGTGGTGAACCCGGCTATGACATCGTGGAAGCGGCCCTGACTGCCCTGCGCAACCTCGAACACCGCGGGGCCGTGGGCGCCGACGAAGGCACCGGCGACGGTGCCGGCCTCCTGATGCAGGTTCCGGACGAGTTCTTCCGGGCCGTCACCGAGTTCGAGCTGCCCGCACCCGGCCAGTATGTGGTTGGTACAGCCTTCCTGCCGGCCGAAACCCGCGAAGCCGAGACGGCAAAGCATGGGATTGAAGCACTTGCCGTCGACGAGGGTCTGACGGTTCTTGGCTGGCGTGAAGTTCCGGTAGTCGGCGACCTGGTCGGTGCCATGGCCCGCGCCTGCATGCCTTACTTCGCCCAGCCCTTCTTCGCTTCGGCCACAGGTGAAGTACTGGACCGGAATGAATTGGACTCCCGGGCCTGGCGTATCCGCAAACGTGCCCAGAACAAGTTCGGCGTCTACTTCCCCTCGCTGTCTTCGCGCACCATCGTGTACAAGGGCATGCTGACCACCGCCCAGCTCGAACCGTTTTACCCGGACCTCTCGGACAAGCGCTTCAAGACCAAGCTGGCCATCGTGCACTCCCGCTTCTCCACGAACACTTTCCCGTCGTGGCCGCTGGCCCAGCCGTTCCGTACCATCGCCCACAACGGCGAAATCAACACTGTCAAGGGCAACCGGAACTGGATGCGGGCGCGTCAGTCCCAGCTCGCGAATCCCCTTCTGGGTGATTCCCCCGAGGAGCTCTACCCCATTTGCACTCCGGGGGCATCGGACTCTGCGTCCTTCGACGAGGTTGCCGAGCTGCTCTGGCTCTCCGGCCGTCCCATCACGCACTCGATCATGATGATGATCCCCGAGGCATGGGAGAACCATGCCACGATGGATCCGGCACGCCGCGCCTTCTACGAGTACCACTCCATGCTCATGGAGCCGTGGGATGGGCCCGCAGCAGTGTCCTTCACCGACGGGAACCTGGTTGGTGCCACCCTGGACCGCAACGGCCTGCGCCCTGGCCGCTACTGGATCACCGAAGACGGACTGATCGTTTTTGCCTCCGAGGTCGGCGTGATCAACGTCGAGCCCGCCAAGGTGGTCAAGAAGGGCCGCGTCTCGCCCGGCAAGATGTTCCTGGTTGACACCGAGGCCGGCCGAATCATCGACGACGCTGAGGTCAAAGCCGAGGTTGCCGCCGCCAACCCTTGGGCCGAATGGGTCAAGGACAACCTGATCGACCTCAACGATCTGCCCGAGCGCGAGCACGTGCTGCACACTGCAGCGTCCGTCAACATTCGCCAGCGGACTTTTGGGTACACCACAGAGGAGCTGAAAATCCTCCTCGGACCCATGGCCCGCACTGGCGCCGAACCGCTGGGCGCCATGGGCTCCGACACGCCTGTCGCCGTGCTGTCCAAGCGTCCGCGCTTGCTGTTCGACTACTTCGTGCAGTCCTTTGCCCAGGTCACCAACCCGCCCCTTGACGCCATCCGCGAAGAGCTGGTCACCTCGCTGAAGTGCGCCATCGGTCCCAACGGCAACCTTCTCGACGTCGGGCAGGTGCGCCAGCCGCAGGTTTCCCTGCCGTTCCCGGTAATCAACAACGACCAGCTCGCCAAGATCGCGAACATCGAGAATGCTAGCGGTGACAAGGTCGCCATGAAGGTCCGGGGACTCTACCGTCCGGAGGGCGGTGAAGCGGCCCTCCGCGGTCGCTTGACCGAAATCTGCGAACAGGTCTCCGGCGCGATCAACCGCGGCGTGCAGTACATTGTCCTGTCCGACCGCGACTCCAACGCGCAGTGGGCGCCGATCCCGTCGCTTCTGCTGGTCAGCGCTGTGCACCATCACTTGCTCCGCAGCGCCAACCGCACGAAGACCGCCTTGGTGGTCGAGGCGGGCGACGTTCGCGAAACGCACCATGTGGCTGTGTTGGTGGGCTTCGGTGCTTCTGCCGTGAACCCATACTTGGCCATGGAATCCGTGGAGCAGCTGATCAGCACCGGCGAGGTGGTTGGTGTAACTCCGGAAGACGGCGTCTACAACCTCATCAAAGGCCTCGGCAAGGGCCTGCTGAAGATCATGTCCAAGATGGGCATTTCCACGGTGGCCTCGTACACCGGCGCGCAAACATTCGAAGCCTTGGGACTGTCCCAGGACCTCGTGGACGAATTCTTCTCCGGCACGCACTCCCAGCTCGGGGGTGTCGGCCTGGACGTCATCGCCGCGGAAGTTTCAGCGCGCCACGAGATGGCCTACCCGGAAGGCGGCATCGAGCAGCCGCACCGGCCGCTGCTCGGCGGTGGCGAATACCAGTGGCGGCGCGACGGCGAACCGCACCTGTTCAACCCGGAGACCATCTTCCGCCTGCAGCACGCCACCCGCGAACGCCGCTACGACATCTTCAAGTCCTACACCAAGGGCATTGACGATCAATCCGAGAACCTCATGACCCTCCGCGGACTCTTGAAGTTCAAGGACACCCTGCGCGCTCCCGTGCCGCTCGAAGAAGTCGAGCCGGTCTCCAGCATCGTGAAGCGCTTCTCCACCGGAGCGATGAGCTACGGCTCCATCTCCAAGGAAGCCCACGAAACCCTGGCGATTGCCATGAACCGGCTGGGCGCCAAGTCCAACACCGGCGAAGGCGGCGAAGACGTGGACCGCCTGCTGGACCCCGAGCGGCGCTCGGCCATCAAGCAGATTGCTTCCGGCCGTTTCGGCGTGACCAGCCTGTACCTGACCAACGCCGAGGACATCCAGATCAAGATGGCACAGGGCGCGAAGCCCGGTGAAGGTGGCCAGCTGATGGCGCAGAAGGTCTACCCCTGGGTAGCCCGGACCCGGCACTCAACCCCCGGCGTCGGGCTCATTTCCCCGCCCCCGCATCACGACATCTACTCGATCGAGGACCTCGCGCAGCTCATCTACGATGCCAAGCGGGCCAACCCTTCGGCACGCGTGCACGTCAAGCTGGTTTCCGAAGTCGGGATCGGCACTGTGGCGTCCGGCGTCACCAAGGCGAAAGCCGACGTCGTGCTCGTCTCCGGGCACGACGGCGGAACCGGCGCCTCGCCGCTGAACTCGCTCAAGCATGCGGGTGTTCCGTGGGAGCTCGGTCTCGCCGAAACCCAGCAGACGCTCATGCTCAACGGGCTCCGCGACCGCGTAGTGGTGCAGGTGGATGGCCAGCTCAAGACCGGTCGCGACGTGGTCATCGCCGCACTGCTGGGTGCTGAAGAGTACGGCTTCGCCACCGCCCCGCTCGTGGTCTCCGGCTGCATCATGATGCGTGTCTGTCACCTCGACACCTGCCCGGTCGGCGTCGCTACCCAGAACCCGGAGCTTCGTGCGCGCTTCAACGGCAAGCCCGAATTCGTGGTCAACTTCTTCGAATTCCTTGCCGAGGAAGTCCGTGAACTGCTGGCCGAGCTCGGTTTCCGCAGTCTCGTGGAGGCCATCGGCCACGCCGAGGTCCTCGACACCCGCGAAGCCATCGACCACTGGAAGGCCGAGGGCCTGGACCTCGACCCGATCCTGCACGGCCTCGAATTCGACGACGACGTTCCCCTGCGAAACCTCACGGGCCAGAACCACGAGCTGGACAAGCACTTCGACCAGCGCCTCATTGGCATGGCCGCCGAAGCATTGAGTGACCGCACACCGGTGAAGATCGCCGTCGACGTCATCAATACGGACCGTTCCGTCGGCACTATGCTCGGCCACGTCGTGACCAAGACCTTTGGCATTGACGTGCTCGCCACCGACACGATCGACATCACGTTGAAGGGCACGGCCGGGCAATCGCTGGGTGCTTTCCTCCCGGCGGGCATCACACTGCGCATGTACGGTGACTCCAACGACTACGTCGGCAAGGGCCTCTCGGGTGGGCGCATCATCGTCCGCCCGGACCGCACCAACGTTTTCCAGGCCGAACGGAACGTCATCGCCGGCAACGTGATCGGCTACGGCGCCACGAGTGGTGAAATGTTCCTGCGCGGCCAGGTGGGCGAACGCTTCCTGGTACGCAACTCCGGTGCCACCGCCGTCGTCGAGGGCATCGGTGACCACGGCTGCGAATACATGACCGGCGGCCAGACACTGATCATCGGCCGCACCGGCCGCAACTTCGGTGCCGGCATGTCCGGTGGCACGGCCTATGTTCTGGACCTCCAGCCCGCCCGGGTCAACAAGGAAGCCCTGGATTCCGGGGAACTCCAGTTGCTTGAGCTCGACGCGGAGGACCGCGACATTGTCCACGGCCTCCTGGTCAAGCACCTGGAAGAAACCGAATCCGTCCTCGCGGGCCGCCTGCTCGAAAACTTCGACGACACCGCCGCCCGCATCACCAAAGTACTGCCACGTGACTACGCGGCGGTCCTGCAAACCCGTCTCGACGCCATCGAAGAGGGCCTTGACCCCGACGGCGAAGAAGTATGGTCTCGAATCCTGGAGGTAACCGGTGGCTGATCCACGCGGATTTCTGAAAGTCCGGCAGCGCGAGACGCAGCCACGCCGTCCTGTTCCCGTCCGCATCATGGACTGGAAGGAAGTCTACGAAGCCCAGGACAAGGACGTGCTCAAGAGCCAGGCCGGCCGCTGCATGGATTGTGGCGTTCCGTTCTGCCACCAAGGCTGCCCCTTGGGCAACCTCATTCCCGAGTGGAACGACCTCATGTGGCGCGGAAAAGGCGAGGAAGCGATTGAGCGCCTGCACGCGACCAACAACTTCCCGGAGTTCACCGGACGGTTGTGTCCTGCGCCGTGTGAAGCGTCCTGCGTCCTGGGCATCAACCAGCCCGCCGTGACCATCAAGCAGGTGGAAGTTTCCATCATCGACGATGCCTTCGAAAACGGCTGGGTGCAGCCGCTTCCGCCGGTGCGCCTCTCCGGTAAGACGGTCGCCGTCGTCGGCTCCGGCCCGGCAGGGCTTGCGGTTGCGCAGCAATTGACCCGCGTTGGACATACGGTGGCCGTCTACGAGCGCGACGACAAGATCGGTGGCCTGCTGCGTTACGGTATCCCCGACTTCAAGATGGAGAAGGAACAGGTCGACCGCCGCGTCGAGCAGATGAAAGCTGAGGGTACCCGTTTCCGTACCGGTGTTGCGGTCGGAAGTGACGTGACCTGGGAGCAGCTGCGCCGCCGTTACGACTCTGTGGTGATCGCCACCGGTGCTACGGTCCCGCGCGACCTTCCCATCCCCGGCCGCGGGCTCGAAGGTATCCACTACGCCATGGATTACTTGGTTCCCGCCAACCGCGTGGTTGCCGGTGAAATTGTGGAAGACCAGATCAATGCGAAGGGCAAGCATGTGGTGATCCTCGGCGGTGGCGACACCGGCGCTGACTGCCTCGGCACGGCACACCGACACGGAGCCGCATCCGTCACTACCCTCGCGATCGGCAAGCAGCCGCCGCTGGAGCGTGCCTCGCACCAGCCGTGGCCGACGTTCCCCACGCTCTTTGAGGTTGCCAGTGCGCACGAAGAGGGCGGCGAACGTACCTACCTCGCCTCCACCGTTGAATTTGTCGGGGAAAACGGCAAGCTCACGGGCGTCAAGGTTGCCGAGACCGAGTTCGTGGACGGCAAGCGACTGCCTAAGGCCGGCACGGAACACATCATTCCGGCCGACTTGGTCTTCCTGTCACTTGGCTTTACGGGCGCAGAACCCGCCGGTATCACAGAACAGGTCAGTGCAGAATTCGACGGTCGCGGCAACGTGGCTCGGGACGGGTACTACATGACCAACACCGAGGGCGTTTTCGTGGCAGGCGATGCCGGCCGTGGGCAGTCCTTGATTGTCTGGGCCATCGCCGAAGGCCGCGCCTGCGCTGCCGCCGTGGACAAATACCTCATGGGCAGCACCATTCTTCCCGCGCCGGTGGCTCCCACCGACCGGGCTATGGCGGTCCTGTAAGGACCGGCGAACGACGCTTTCCCAACTCCAACTGCAGCACACTACTAGGGTAGGTATATGAGACGCGCAAAAATCGTGGCAACGTTCGGACCGGCAATTTCCAGCTTTGACAACACCCTCGCGGTGCTGGAAGCCGGCGTCGACGTCGCCCGCATGAACATGAGCCACGGCGACTACTCGGTACACGACAACACGTACGAGAACGTCCGCAAAGCTGCTGCCCACCTGCACAAGCCGGTCGCCATCATGGCTGACCTGCAGGGGCCCAAGATCCGCTTGGGCCGCTTTGTCGACGGCCCCCACGAACTCGCTGTCGGCGACACCTTCACCATCACCACCGAGGATGTTCCGGGCACCAAGGACATCTGCTCCACCACGCTCAAAAGCCTTACCGGAGACGTCAACGTCGGCGACGCACTGCTGATCGACGACGGCAAGGTTGCCTTGCGTGCCATTGAAGTCGACGACGTCAAGGTGGTCGCCACCGTGACCGTTGGCGGCTGGGTCTCCAACAACAAGGGCATCAACCTGCCTGGTGTTGCTGTCAACGTTCCCGCACTGAGCGAAAAGGACGAGGACGATCTCCGCTGGGCCATGAAGCGCGGTGTCGACCTTGTCGCCCTGTCCTTCGTTCGTGACGCCTCCGACATCAAACGCGTCCACGAAATCATGGACGAAGAAGGCCGCCGCGTGCCGGTCATCGCCAAGATCGAGAAGCCGCAGGCCGTGGAGCAGCTCCACGAAATCATCGACGCCTTCGACGCCATCATGGTTGCCCGCGGCGACCTCGGCGTGGAACTCCCGCTCGAGGAAGTACCGATCGTCCAGAAGCGCGCCATTGAACTGGCCCGCCGCTGGGCAAAGCCTGTCATCGTGGCTACCCAGGTCCTCGAGTCCATGATCGACAACCCGCGCCCCACCCGCGCGGAGGCTTCGGACTGCGCCAACGCAGTGCTGGACGGCGCCGACGCAGTCATGCTGTCCGGCGAAACCAGCGTGGGCAAGTTCCCGATCGAGACGGTCAAGACGATGGCCCGGATCATCGAGTCCACGGAAGAACACGGTCTCGAACGCGTTCCTCCGCTGGGGACCAAGCCCAAGACCCGCGGTGGCGCCATCACGCGTGCCGCCGTCGAAATCGCCGATCAGCTGGATGCGAAGTACATCTGTACGTTCACCCAGTCCGGTGACTCGGCCCGCCGTCTATCCCGTCTGCGGCCGGTCAAGCCGGTATTCGCCTTTACTCCGCTGGAGCACGTCTGGAACCAGTTGGCGCTCACTTGGGGCATCCAGCCCGTTCTGGTTCCCATGGTTGGCCACACTGACGCCATGACGGCACAGGTGGACCGCAGCCTCCTCGAGATGAAGATCGTCGAGAACGGCGACCTCGTGGTCATCGCGGCAGGGTCCCCTCCCGGACAAGCCGGCTCCACGAACTCGCTCAAGGTCCACAGGGTGGGCGACCTCGCAGACACGTCCCAGTTGGAAGAGGCCGCATCCCGCAAGGAAAAGCTCGGACCGTGGCCGGAAAAGAAGAAGAAGATCAAGTCCAAGATCTGATCTTTTACGCATCAACTACTTGGATCAGCAAGGGAGGCCCTGCCGTTGGCAGGGCCTCCCTTGCTTTGTCGTGGCCTGAATCCGTGCCGCGGAGCCGCGTCCGGGGGCGACGACGGGCGCCGGGTCCGGCGGCGACGGCGCCCTTCGTGGGGTACGACGACGGGCGCCGGGTCCGGGGGCGACGGCGCCCTTCGTGGGGGAGTGCTAGTTGACCTGGTTGATGATGGTCTCGGCGACCTCGCGCATACTGAGGCGGCGGTCCATGGATGTCTTCTGGATCCACCGGAACGCTTCCGGCTCAGTGAGTCCCATCTTGGTGGTCAGGAGGCTCTTAGCGCGCTCTACGAGCTTGCGGGTGGCGAACTGCTCCTGCAGATCGGAAACCTCGTTTTCGAGGGCCTTGATCTCCTCGTGGCGGGACAGCGCGATCTCGATGGCCGGGATCAGGTCCGCCGGAGTAAAAGGCTTGACGACATAGGCCATGGCCCCGGCGTCGCGCGCGCGCTCCACGAGTTCCTTCTGGCTGAAGGCCGTCAAGAGGACCACAGGCGCGATCCTTGCTTTGACGATTTTCTCCGCCGCCGAGATGCCGTCCATCACGGGCATCTTGACGTCCATGAGGACCAGGTCCGGCTTCAGCTCCTCAGCCAGCTGAACAGCCTTCTCACCGTTGTCGGCCTCGCCGACGACGTCGTAGCCTTCGCCCTTCAGGATCTCGATAATGTCCAGGCGGATAAGGGTCTCATCTTCTGCGACAACTACGCGGCGTGCCGGCTGGGATGCGGGCTTGGACTCCGTCTGTTCTGACACAGGATCTCCTTCAAGACGTACGGCGGGTTCTCAACTATCTTAGTTGCACCCGGTCCCTGCTTCTGATTTGTTGCCCGGGCGAGCCGGTTCTGGAAAATAGCCCATCTGCATGTAGAGTAGTTTCGCGCACTGCAACAGGGAGCGTTGGGATCTGAGAAGACCTCGACGTCGGTTAGTCTTGTTTTGGTGTTTCCGCGCCCGAGTGGCGGAATTGGCAGACGCGCCGCACTCAAAATGCGGTATCGAAAGGTGTGTGGGTTCGAGTCCCACCTCGGGCACAGTGTTTTCGCAGGTCAGGGGCCTATTTGGCCCCTGGCTGTTGACAAAAACCCTAAAGGTGTTGACAAGGGTCTAGCTTTTTTGTGTGGCCAGCATCCGCAAACGCGTGAAAAGTGACGCAACATCGTCCTTCATGCTGCTTTGGCGAGACCCGAAGAGCCGCGAGGCCGAGACCCTCAAACGGCTGTTCGACGCGAACGGACAATCCTTCGAAATCGCCCAGCAAGCAATCCTCGCGAACCAGTTGAAAGTACCGACTGCGGCCGAAGTGATTCAGGAGCATATTGACCTCCTGATTCGGCCCTCAAGTGGAACCACCCGGACTTACCAGACGATGCTGGACCTTCATGTGCGGGACGTCATAGGTCACATCCCGGTGGACAAGCTCAATTATCGGCACATGAATCACTGGGTGAAGTCGATGATGGCCAAAGGCCGTTCACCGAAGACCATCCACAATGTCCATGGTCTCATCTCTGCAGCGATGAACACTGCCGAGATGCTGCAATACATCCCCCGGAACCCTTGTCGAGGCGTGCAACTGCCTAGCCTTGACCGGGCAGAGGATGAAGCGATGTTTCTCACTCACGCCGAATTCAGCCTGATCATGGAAGGCATGGGGGAGAGGTATAGGCGTTTACGAGCTTCCTTGTCATGACTGGTACAAGATTCGGCGAAGCTACAGCGCTAACCGTGGGGGATGTCGATCTTATGTCCAAGCCGCCCACAGTGCGGATCAACAAAGCCTGGAAACGCGACGGGCAGTCGCAGTTTTACATTGGAGCCACGAAGACCGGCGCCGGCAAGCGCACCATAGGGCTCAACCCGGCACTTGTCGAGCTATTGATCCCGCTGGTGGCCAGCCGCCCCGGGAAGGAACTTCTGTTCAGCACCCCAAAGGGTCAGCGAATCGTCCACAAGCTGTATTGGCATCACTGCTGGGTGCCAGCCGTCCGGACGGCGCAGGCGATTGGGCTGACGAAGACGCCACGTATGCATGATCTCCGGCACACGCATGCGTCTTGGCTGATCCAGGACGGAGTTTCGCTATTTACCATTTCGCGGCGCCTCGGCCACGCTTCAACCCGGACAACGGAACAGGTGTACGGCCATCTGATGCCACAGGCGCTGCAGGCAGGCGCTGACGCCAGAGAGCGTTCGATCACCGGATTCGTTCACTGAAGCTGGAGTTATTTCTAAGTGGCGAGATTCCTTGCGGAGCAATAGATCTGAATCGACCAAGAATGAGCTAGGCACAAGCTAAGCACCCGATTTGGCACACCCGTTGACCGATCTTGAGTGTTGAGCCTACGTGCGGGGGATCACATTTGGCTTTCGGGCACTACGTTTTACCGGCCCTGAGGCCGCCATCCCCATTCCAGCCCGACGCCAGTTCCGGTACCGACCGCAATGTTTGCCTCAGAATGCCCACCACAAACCAGGAACGGGCGTGCGGGCGTGCGGGCGTGCGGGCGTGCTGGACGAATCGAGACATGGATAGACCTGATGCGTCGTCGCTACCTTTGACGCACGACTCCAGCTTTGGCGAATTCGCGCGCGATCGCGTGAAATTCTTTCGTCATGCTTCCGCGAGCTTCGATGTACTGCCGAAGGACGTCTTTGACTTCATTGTCATCGCAAACGGACTGGGCCCAGTAAAGCAGATCGTCGTCAGAAATGCTGTCTTGAACTCTGATTCTCGCTGCGGAAATCTCAAGGCCAAAGGTGAGGGCTCGCACGGCGCGTTCGGCCTCTCGATGGCGTTCGGTCAAGTTTGACTTTGGTACGTTCGGTGGCCGGTGGGAAATGACTGCCCGTTTCAGGCTCTCCTCAAGAAGTTGTGATTGGTGGAGCAGTCTTGTCGCGTTGCGTTCTAGGCGCACCAGTGCAGCTAAGGCACGGTCTTTCAGTAACCTGTTCCAATCCTGGATCGGGTGACCGCTGATGCTGCGCGATATTGCGTCCAGTTTCTTATCGTTCACCCAAGAATCGACGGTGTCCTCGGGAGTGCTTTCAAAGAAAGTCCGCAGAGACGATTGAAGCCTGTCCCAGGACCGTTGAGCATCCTTTATTTGATCTCGCCTTGACCGGCGTCTTTGCACGAGATCAAGTGCAAGGCCAACGGCCGCTCCTGTGATCAATGCGACGAGGACATCTGGCACGAATTGCGACCAATTAGGCGGCCAAATGCAGGACGCGGAGGAGGTGCAAACCAAGGAATTAAAATCAATCTCCATCTATCCTCCCGAACTCGCTGAAACGCTCTGTGCTTGGAAGCCGTGGGACGGCGGAAGGTGCGAGGCGTTTGTACTCAAGGTAGTACCAACCGAGTGCGGCGGTAATCCAGCCGACACCCGCAACAATCTCAAATTTGACCGTCATGCTGACTGGGCCGCGCACAGCCTCCCTAGCGGCCGGTCCCAACGAACGCCAAACTTTCCCAGCGCCCACCGCGAGCAGTTTGAAGCGTGAGTGGCCGTCGAAACGGTGGCGCAACCGGGCGATCATCTGCCCGTTCCTTAACTCCCTGCGAAGTAGCCAGGCTCGTTGAGTGCGTTCTCGGGGGACCTGCGTAGAAACTACTGCACTATTCGCCCAAACACATAGTCCACCTCGCAGCTGAAGCCTCAAAAAGAATTCGAGGTCTTCGCCCCCGGTGAGTCCGAAATCTTCGTCGAACCTCAGACTTGCATCGTCGCGAAACCAAGAGGCAAGAACCAAAGCATTGTTCGTAGCGACATACTTTACGAGCGATCCCTCCGGACGCTCGAGCTTTTGAAAGTACTTGTAGTCCGCCGGCCTATTCGTCAGCCGATACTCCACCGGGCCTGTTACTACGTCCGCGTGATGGCGCTGCATGGACCTGACCAGCTCACGGATCCAATCGGGGGTGGCGGTCTCATCGTCGTCTACGAAGGCTATTGCCCAGGGCTCGTACCGCAGAGCGGCCGACACTCCGGCGTTTCTTGCAGCGGATATGCCGCGACGCGGCTCGACGATATATGCGGCGTCGGGTGCCAGCCGGGTCGCAACCTCTCGTGCCGATTCGTGGACATCGTTATCCACGATAACCATTTTGTGGAGAAGGCCAGGGTCTTGCGCCCGTAGGGATTCAATGAGTGCCGCAAGAGATTCTGGCCTGCGGTAGGTCGCGATCGCAACGACTACTTTAGGCTGTATCTGCGTCCATTCCGATACTTTACTCATTACACTCGTTTCTCGAAGTGGACTTATCTTAGACAAAGGGAGCAGGATCTTCCCGCCGCCACTCGATTCATTGGAATTATTGAGGCCTGAGTCAACAGATCGCGAGGCAAACACTCATGACAGCGGTTTCAGAAGGCGCTTCGAAACGGAGCAACAGCGAAGCGGCCAGGATCGCCATCGTTACCGGTGTATGGCACGCGGCGATCTCGGAAGGCTTGTTGGCAGGAGCTACCTCGGTCCTTCAGGAGACGGGTTGTCACTTTGAAGCATTCCATGTGGCCAGCTCTTTTGACCTGCCAGTTGTGACTCAGGCCGTTCTTGAGACAAATTGGGACGCCGCAGTTGTCTTGGGAGTAATCATTCGTGGAAAGAGCGCACACTTCGACCGTCTATCGCACGCGGTAACCAGTGGCTTGAGCGACGTGGCGTTAAGGACGAAGAAACCTGTCGGCTTTGGCCTTCTCATGGTGGACGACGAAGCTCAAGGACTCGACCGAGCCGGCCTGAAGCACTCCAAGGAAGACCGAGGCAGGGAGGCCGCTGAATGGGCGCTGGAGGCGACTTTGCTGCTGCGCCGGATTCGGATTCCGTCATGACCGGTCAACCAGCGATCCTGGTCTTCTGGTGGTGGTCACGAAGAAGAAGCAAACTTTGACGAACGAACCACTAGAAGCACCGGACGCGTGAGGACCCTGGTTTACCAAGGCGCCGGGTTCTCTGTCGTCCCCGCCTACACGTTCCGGACACCACAGCGTCTGAAGGTCGCGTAGCTTTGCACACCCCGCTCGACGCGACAGCCTCAAGATCGGGGCATTTGGGCGCACCGGTGAGGCCGCGCTGACCCCACCTTAATTCACTGGAGACAGACGGCCCTTCGCACGGGTTCCGATGAGCCGTGGCTCCGACGTAGGTGCTGCTTGCACTGGCACCTCACTCAGGCGAGCGATTTCCATGATGTGCTCGGACGTAAAGATGATCTTTCCCTTGCCCCAGCAGGTATGCGGGAAACGCCCAGCGGCGGCGCCGTCGCGAAGCCAGGCCTCAGTGCATCGCATGATGGCAGCCGCCTCGGCCGGCTCGAAGAACTCAAGGTCCATTTCTCTGCCCTGATTTCGTGAGTGGTGTTGGCAGTTCATGCCCCTGGATGCAGGAATTGACATGACTAAGCCCAAGTGACCACATTGGCCGGTCAATACACGGACAGACCTTCTCGCCCCAGGCTCGCGGAAAAGGCTTCGGCGGCCGCTTGTACGCTCTGTGGAGAGGCCGACAACCCTTGACGAATCGGAAGATTCCAGGAGCCCGGCGCCGATGGTGAGGCTGTACCCCAAGGAGGCCTTGAAGTTGAGGTAGGCGGTTGTTGCCTTGAGGATGTCTTCTTGGTTACTGCTGGCCGGCCCGGTGCGAACCAGCGGCGCGGCGAAACTGCAACGCGGCCACCAATTGGGCCAGCTCATGTCGACGTCGGCGATGAGCGCCCATGCTTCCTCTGGGGGTCGCCGGAGGCGCCAGGAGGAGCTGAGGTCGAAAAGGCGAGCGGTCATTGGGATATTCTGGCACCGATCTGCCTTCGACGGCATCGGGGCTGTCCTAGGGGCCCATCCCAAGCCATCGGCTCACAACGGTTCTCGCGCTCCTACGTCGCGGGCTATGACTGCGTTCGCAGTGTCACTCAACCGGGCTTCTAGTGTCTTTCATCGCATGGGTTACGAGACGCTCGGGTTTTGAGACCCCGAGACGCCGTAGCTGTCGATTTTGCCGCTTACGGCTATCCCGTCTTGTTCGGAGATGGGCACCAACGATATTGCGCCGCTGCTAGCGAAATGTGTCCGCCCGGCATTCTCCTAGGAACGACGAAATTATGGGTTGGTGGGGGATCCGTGGATTTCGATGCGGCGGAAGCTGGACGAAGGACTGCCTGCGGCCGCGTCACCTGTCCGCCGATCGATCACCGGATGCGGAGCCCGCCGACATGCCTTTTCGTACTAAAAGTTGTATGCACTGGATCATGCGAAAGTACGCTCTGTAGAGTCAGCGTCACCGAAGAGGCCCACGAATTGGCTCTAGCCAAAGCCCGGTCTCGAGGGAAGCAGAGCCAGCCAAAATAGGCTGCGGAGATTCGCTTTTGCAGTTCCCGGTGATATTGCCCCGGCCACCGTGCGCCCCGAAGCGCTATTCACAAACCGCCCGGTGTTGCGTGGACGTCGGACGCTATGCTGCCATCAACAGACCCTGCCATAGGCTGGGGGCCGGTGGAAGGCAGGATAGAAGGCAATGCATGAATGACATCTCCGGTGGGCTGAGTCTCGCAGATCTCTTCCAGGCCACCGGGTTGGCACCGCAGGAGCTGCTGGTCATTCGGCACACGCTCAAGCCCGACGGTCTGCGAACCCGGGCAGATGCGATTGGACCTAACCTGCTGCCGTACGTGCGAGAACGGGGCATCCAAAACAGTAGGATCCCGGCAACTCCACCCCGGTTCTGGCTGAACTTCCTCGCCACCACAGGCCTGCGGGCCCGGTTCATCATCGCGCACGAGAACCATGGTGAAGTGCTCGCGGAGCGCACTGAGGATCGCCGTTTCTTTGACCTGCAGCCCGCCCCGGTGTTCGCTGCCCTGTCGGACCGCCTTGTGATTGAGTGGACCAAGGACGCGGTGAACTGGGCTAAGACAGGCGACCGGGCAACCTCCATGACGGTGGTCGAGATCTCCGACCCTCACACCGGCCGGACTCCTCGGGTTTCCCACAATCACGGGGGGAGAAGGGCTAGCCGCTTCCGGCCGGTGCGTCTCACATCCCTAGGGTTTCGAGACAGGTGGGATATGAGACAACGAAGAACTGGCACAACTCGTCACTCACATTGAACTTGGAGAGCACACAGATTGGGTAGTGGAAGGCTGCGAAAGGACCGATCACCGATCGTCACGGGAGCGCTGTTAGCCTGCCTCCCGTCCGTCGAGTTGGAAGTAGCGTTCGGCGTATGTGCGGTGGGCCAGGCGGTATGTGCTAACGCCAAATTCGGAGTCCAGCATTATGTAGGGGGCGGCGGTTCTCAGAGCCTGGTCTATGTCGTCGTCAGTAAGCCTGGACCTGTCGTGCAGGAGTGCGTTGGCTGCGATGGCCCAGATCCCTCCAGTTCTCGGATACCCGTTGCCCTGGGCGTAAGCGAGGGAACGCAGGAGGGCCTCAACGCGTGGGCTCGCTGCCCGGATGCGTGCGACGGCTCTGTCGAAGATACCGGTGTGACCGTGGGAAAGTAATTCGGCCAGGTCCGTGTCGGGGTCTTGCCATTTGGGCTCAATGACTGCCTCGTAAGCGGCGAGACGGGCGAAGAGAAAGGGCTGATCGGCGGCAGCGATGGCTCTCGTGAGACGGTTGATGGTGGCATTCCGATTGGGTATGCCTTCAGGCAGGTTCTGGCGCAGCCGGTCATAGACGTAATCCGCGATGTCCCCGGCATCGCGTGCGAGGTGGAGCACTCGGGTGTTTGAGTCACGAGAGGCTCCCAGGACCTCGAGAACCGTTTGGTCGGGGGGAACGGGGTGATCGGGGTCTTCGTGGAGGGACTGACGGGTGCCGACGAGGACTTTGACGTTTTCCAGTGCTGCGAGGCCACGGAGCAGGCTGGCGATGGGGTAGGGATCTCGGGCTTCGTCGAGGGCGTCGGCGAGGATGGTCACGGGGGACGTGGCCCTGAGATTCTGGATGAGGTTTCCGGGGCTCGTGGTCGGGGACTGGCCGAGTTGGGAGGAGAGCTGGGCGGTGGCATCGCCGATCGTTCGCCCGCTGAGATGCGTGACAGCGGTAAAGATCCCAGGCGGAGGGCACAGGAAGTCCATGACCGGGGGCCCCCCGAGTTCTTCCAAGGCATCGACGAGTCTGGGGTCAGAAGCGGCGAGGACCATACCCAGGACAGCCGACTTCCCGGATCCAGCAGATCCCGTGAGAACTAACATCCCGGATCTAGCGTTCGTGACCCATTCGACGATTTGTTTGCGTTCGCTCCGACGGCCGCTGAAGTGCCACTCGATTTGGCCTGCTTCCGCGCCCTGGGCTTTGGCGTAGAAGTGATTGCGTATATGGGACGGCGCGTCGCGCAAAACGCGGTCCAGCTCGGCGTAGACATCCTGGGGTGCCTGAATGCCAGCACCTCCGTGGGGGTGGGCGATCCGGGCATCCGGGGAGAAGTTGGCATGAATGCGCTTTTCGGCCTCAATGCCGTCCTCGTAGGCGTCCTCTAGGCGGCGCATCAGCTCGCGGAGACTAACGTGGTCATCGCTCGGGGTGAACCCTGCGATCTTCGCCTTGAAGAGCTCAGGGAAATGGCCGGCGCTGGTCGGGGCCGGTCCATTGGACGTGCCGACGATTCCAACGTTCTTGGCGGGCGTCCCCCCTACGGCGAGCTTTTTATAGATGTTCCATGCCCCCACGCCCGACGAGCAAGTGTCGAGTATGAGCAGCACCCAGTCGTCGGGGTGATCGAAGTCCTGTGAGCTCTTGCGGCGAAGGTATTCGACGAAGTCGTCTTCACTGAGAACATGGTTGGGCAGAATCGGTGCCTCGGCATTCCCTAGCAGGACGTGGTAGTGGTTGCCCGCCTGCTCACCGTGCCCAACCCAGTAGAGGATGCTGCCCACACCTCGCTCCTGGGACCATTGCCCTAGCTTTTTTTCGATGGCCTGTTTCGCTCCCTTCGTTGAGGTCTTCGACGACCAGTCGCGTGCACTCACTCCGTAGGCAGTTAGCACGTCCGCGACAGCTGTACAGCACTCGCGGGCCGGCAGCAATTCGATGCTGTTCAGCTTCGGGTACTCTGCGATGCCGACGGTGACCAAATCGACCGGGATGCTGGAGGGGAGGATGTCGGGGCTCATTCCGGCCTCCCGATCAGGATAATTTCGGTGATGGGTTCGAAGCCTCCGGCCTTGACTGAGATCTCATGCAGGCCCACCGGTAAACCTGGATGGGAGAAGACGACAGTCCTGTCCTGGCACCGCCCAGGCCCCCACCTGGTTATGGTGCCCGTGGTGAGATTCGTGCTGGCAACGTCGATTCCCACTGGGTCTCCGGGGCGGGCTCCCTTGTCGCCGGGCTGCTCGATGACGGTCAGGGAAACCCGCTGCCCGGCGGTTGCGAGGTCGGGGAGGTGGACGCCGATCGGACGGGTGCCTAGGGGTGGCCCCGAGTCTCGGTCCATGACTTTGTCCTCGATGAATACCAAGGCCTGAGTAGTGACAGCGAGGGCCATGTGTTTCTGCGTGATTGCGTGGGACACTGCCCCGGCGGGAGCTCCGGACCTGCGCCAGACCGTCGAGTCCCCGAAGTCGACCTTGCCGTCTAAAAGGGGGCTAGTCTCGACGGTGCCGCCGTCCAGGCGCATCGAAGCAGACGTTGGTTGCCTGGCACCGACCCCCGCCAGGAGCGGGACGGTGGACGGTGAAGGTTTCCCGGTGCGGAGTCCAAGACTTTCCCAGCGCTGGCGGGCGGCCCGGGCGAGGTCGACGTTGCCGCCGATCCCGCAGACGTCGCTGTCGGTCAAGACCCGGTCCGGCTGCGACGTGGCCGTCACACACGCGTACCGGGGCAGCAAGTCGTAGACGCCCGGGCAGCTACGGGCCAAGTCTCGTGCCCCGATCTCGGGGACCGGGGCGCCGGCTCGGCCGTGGGCGAGCATCTCAACCGCGTTGATCGAGCCGTAGAACGGGGTTCCAAGGGTGATCAGCATCCGCACCTCGGCCGCCAGGGATGAATCCTGCAAAACCAAGCGTGCGAGGAGGCCACCCATGGAATGGGCCACAATAACCAACCGCACCTGTGCTGGATCCCCAAGTCGTTCTTTGCGAACGATGGACTTCCAGGCTTCCAGATGCCTCTGGCAGGCGTCCGTGAGGGAAGGGGTATGCGTGTTGATGTCCATGCGCCAGTCGTAGGGGAACTGGCCGACCGCACGCGCGTCGCCGCACAGGCTGGCCAGCTTGCGTAGGAGTCGTGAGTACGGAAGGAGACCGTGCAGGAACGGCGCCCAGACAGGCGTGTGGAGGAGCCGGGTTGCCGTGAGGTGGGAGCCGTGCTCAAGCTCGTCGAGTGTGACATGTAGCTGGGGCAGACCTCCTGTCACCCATGCCCTGCCGAGCACGCTGGGGTTCGTGCCCCATAGGAGCTTTCCCTGACGGTCCCTCAGTTCGGAACCCATGATCCCGGGGATAACGATGACTGCGTCAAGCATCGCCCGCCTCTTTTGCCCGAGACGGCGTGTCGACAGCCAGACGCAGCCATAGGACACCGCGGTCACAGCCGACGATCAGTTCGTTTCCGAAAGCGAGCACCGATGACGGTATCAGGGGCGAGAGGTCCCGCGCAGCTAGGCATGTGCGAGTGTCTAGATCCCAGACCCGTAAGGTCCTGTCCTCGTCCACTGTGGCAAAACGGGCTGAGCCCCCCGGGCCCGTCAAGGGGCACACGCTCAACAACCAGGGGGCGTGGCCGGTGAGGGGCTGCCCGATCTGAGTGCCGGTGCCGGTGGCGGGGTCCCAGACCCGCACGGTGCCGTCACCGCCGGCGGTGGCGAGTCTGGGTGTGCCGTCCTGGCCGGTGAAGGCACATATGGCGGTCACCCCGCCGTTGTGGCCCGTGAGAGGCTGCCCGATCTGGGTACCGGTGACGGGGTCCCAGACCCGCACGGTGTCATCACCGCCGGCACTGGCGAGCCGGGGGGAGCCATCCGGGCCTGCGAAGGTGCACACCCCGAACATCCAGCCAATTATGCGGGTGAGGGGTCGTCCGATCTGGGTACCGGTGACGAGATCCCAGACCCGCACGGTGCCGTCACCGCCGGCAGTGGCGAGTCTGGGTGTGCCGTCCTGGCCGGTGAAGGCACATATCCCGTTTACCCCGCCGGTGTGGCCGGTAAGAGTCTGCCCGATCTGGGTATCGGTGACGGGGTCCCAGACCCGCACGGTGCTGTCACTGCCGCCGGTGGCGAGTCTGGGTGTGCCGTCCTGGCCGGTGAAGGCACATATGGCGGTTACCCCGCCGGTGTGGCCGGTAAGGGTCTGCCCGATCTGGGTACCGGTGACGGGGTCCCAGACCTGCACGGTGCTGTCACCCCCGGCAGTGGCAAGCCGGGGTACGCCATTCGGGCCCGTGAAGTGGCACATGTCGTATACCCAGCCGTCGCGGTAGGTGAGGAGTTCCACATCCTTAATCTGCGTGCTGGTGGCGGGATCCCAAAGTCGCACGGCCCCGTCAAGGCCGGCGCTGGCGAGCCGTGGCCTGCCATCCGGGCCAGTGAAGGCACATAGTGCGTTAACCCGTCCGATGTGGCCCGTGAGGGGCTGCCCGATCTGGGTGCCGGTGGCGGGGTCCCAGACTCGCACGCTGCCGTCATCGCCGGCAGTGGCAAGCCGGGGTCTGCCGTCCGTGTCTGTGAAGGCGGACACGCCGAATATCCCGCTAGTGATCCCGGTGAGGGGTCCGGTTTGGGTGCCGGTGACGGGGTCCCAGACCCGCACGGTGCCGTCACCGCCGGCGCTGGCGAGTCTGGGTGTGCCGTCCGGGTCGTTGAATGCACATATCGCGTATACCCCGCTGTCGTGTCCTGTGAGGGGCTGCCCGATCTGAGTGCCGGTGCCGGTGGCGGGGTCCCAGACCCGCACGGTGCCGTCACCGCCGGCGGTGGCGAGTCTGGGTGTGCCGTCCGGGTCGTTGAATGCACATATCGCGTTTACCCCGCCGTCGTGTCCTGTGAGGGGCTGCCCGATCTGGGTGCCGGTGGCGGGATCCCAGACTCGCACGGTTCCGTCATCGCCGACGCTGGCGAGCCGTGGTGTACCGTCCGGGCCCCTGTAGGCAGACAGTGCGTTAACCCGACCGGTATGGCCCGTCAGGGGCTGCCCGATCTGGGTGCGTGTGACGGGGTCCCAGACCCGCACAGTCCTGTCCTCGACGCCAGCCGTAGCGAGCCGTGGCGTGCCCTCCTTGCCGTAGAAGGCACACACTGCGTTAACCCGACCGCTGTGGCCCGTGAGGGGCTGCCCGATCTGGGTGCCGGTGGCGGGGTCCCAGACTCGCACGGTGCCGTTGCCGTCACCGGTGGCGAGCCGCGGCGTGCCCTCCGGGCCAGTAAAGGCGCACACCCCGTACACCGGAGCGGCGTGGCCGATCAGTGCCAAGGAAAGCACTTGCCGCCGGAGGTTGGCCATCACCAGCTCGCTTCGGCTCGCCGCCGGCGAACCCACTCCAAGGAGCTCGGCGGCAATGGCCCGGGAGAGGCTGCGTCGAGTCGCGTCCTGGTCCTGCAGATAGGGCCGGGCCAGCGTTGTGGCCAACGCGACGGGGGGCAGGAACGAACCTGCGAGCCAGGCACGGAAGGACTCGGAGACGAAGGCATCCAAATTCAATGCGTCGATCACCACATCATCCGTGTCCTCCAGGCGCTCCCAGCCGCCGGACTGAGCGAGGTGGGCGGGAAGGTAGGCGCTCAGGTACCCGGCAGGCCCGGCATCAGTGGGCGCTGTGTCCCTGGCCGCTTGAAGGAAGGCAGCGCTGATCGCAGACAAGGCACGGTTCGGTCGAGATTCCACGTGCACACCCCTTTAGTACGCCGATCGGTCAATGGAATCACGCCCCCGGCAGGGAGGATAGACCTTACGCAGTCCGGACAATGCCTTGGGCGCATAGAGGTACGTTGCCCAGGCCCTCTGCCAAGGGTTGAAACTCACTGGTCGTCTGGGAGTCTGCGAGTCTGTTAGCGCGAATTTGGGTCTCCCCGTCTTCCCGGGTGGGAACAGCCTTAAAGCGGCAGGGTACAACTTGGCCGTCTCAGCAGACGTGTCATTCTGCATGCAAGGTCATTCGAGCCGGCCGGCGATACTCGCATAGTAAGTGTTTTCGTCAGTGGGGTTCCACTCCACTAGTCACTCCCATACAGCGGTTATCGAAGTCGTTGCAGTTCCGGGCCGCCGCAAGACTCGCCGCAAAACTGCCGCGCGGTGCCCCTAAACGCTACACAACACATAGTCTCGAAACTCTTGGGAAACGAGACGCCTCGACGAGCGAATAGTCGTCTGACCTGCACAGTTGCAGATTTTCTGCGGAATCTTGCATGCACGAGGGCAAGGATGATTCTCGTAACTATGTTTCATAACTTCGTAGCCAAAATCTGGTACTCATCCCTGGTTATGAGGCAGGTGAGCGCGCGTCGGCTCAAGGGGGACTAGAGCGAGGCCGGAAGTAAACACACTTCTGGGTCCAGCAGCCTAGCTTCTTGAAAAGCTTTCCACGACACCGCGGCCCTGCTCGGGTGCGTCTGGTCCAATTAGCGGGGCGTGCAGTCCAGTCAAGAACCGGTACCGTTTTGGTACCATAGTGACATGGCTATGAATCTCCGTGTCCCTGAAGACCTCGATCGACGGCTGGAAAGGTTGGCTGCCGAGGAACACACGTCCAAGTCCGCGCTTCTGTTGCAGGGCGCGGAGTTGGTTCTGCAGCGCCACGCGCGCCGGCGTGAAATCAGCGAGGGCCTCGATTTTGTTATGAGTCATGACGCTGAGCTGCTGAAGCGCCTTGAGGACGCGTGACAGCGTACCTGGATATTGAGGATGCACTTCAGGTAGTTGATCGGTACGGCTTCCATATTCGTGATGTCGGGTTGTTGGCCTCGGCTTTGGCCAGGCCAGCTACGACTGTCATGGGCGCGGAGGCTTATCCGGAACTGGCGGTGAAGGCGGCAGCGTTGTTGGAGTCCGTCGCACGGTTCCATCCACTCATTGATGGCAACAAACGGACGGCGTGGACGCTGATGGTGCTGCTGCTCTGGATCAACGGTTACCGGCATGCCTTCACGACGGATGAAGGCTTCGACCTCGTCGTCGGAGTCGCCGCGGGCACTGTCGACTTGCTGGACTCTGCCGCCGAGATTTCCAGGCATCTGGTGCCCCGGTAGTCCTCCAGCGGCCCCTGAAAGGGGGTGTGGAAAGTGCCCACACTTTGCGCCTCCCTCGGGCTCATACAGCCCTCGGACTGCCCCGGATTCCGCACGTTCTCGCGGCTTCCCAGTGTTTTCAAGGCCTAGAAGGCAGTTCGAGTCCCACCTCGGGCACGCATGACCCCTCGTCAGAGGGGTTTTTGCTTTAATGTGTGGACATCGACCCTCCGCGGGTCCCTCTGACATTGGCCGCGGTCTGTGGCTGGCGCCGCGGTGGCCCTATGAAGGTGTGTGGGTGGCGGGTTCAGGGTCCTGGCTGGTGGGCCCTCCTCCTGCTCTGGGGTGAGGTTATGTGGTTCCTCGTTCCGGTTCTGTCTGGTTGGTCGTGGATGGCCAACACCCGTTCATGGTTCAGCGTCCGGGGTACAACATGATGAAAGCGACTTTGACGCCGAAGCTTCTTGGAAAGCCGCTCCCGGTCGTCAGTGGGAGCTGTGCGTGTCCGCTTTGTCCTGCCAAAGGGGGTGTGGATAATGTCCACACTTAAGTCTGATTTATGGAAGTGCCTATGGCGGTCCGCCCCTGAGCCTTCGACGTAAGTGCCTCCAACGCAGATGCGGGCTCGGAGCTACGTAGCGACATAAGAGACTGCCTCGGGTTTTGTTGACTTCTTTGACTAGCGAGCGGAGGCTCCCGGAAGGATTCTGAGAGGCCATGGCTTGCCCGAGCATTACTCCGACGACGACGACAGGCTGCGCGGCGACGCCTCCGACGGGCTGCCGGGCGTTGCCGGGATCGGCGAAAAGACGGCGTCGTCGTTGATCTGGTGGCTTGGCGGAGGTGCTTTGGATGCGCAGTGGGCTTGTGTCGAGGAGTTGATACCCGTTGCCCCGCGGGGGGATTGTGTGGCAGCCTCGAAGTGATCCTGTCGCCGGGGCGACGACGGGCGGCAGAGAAAGAGCACGGCATGGGACTCATCCATATCGACCTGTTCACCACGCTCGATGGCGTCGCGCAGGCGCCCGGCGGGCCGGAGGAGGACGCTGGCGACGGTTTCGCGTTTGGCGGCTGGCAGGCGCCTCTCTGGGACGAGGTCGTCGACGAACAGGTCGACTCCGGGATGGCAGGGATGGATGCGCTGCTGCTGGGGCGCCGGACCTACGACATTTTCGCCGCATACTGGCCGCACGCGGACGGGGACATCGCGCGGCTGTTCAACCGCCTCCCGAAATACGTGGCCTCGCGCCAGACGCCGGCCCTCGAGTGGGCCGACTCCACACTGCTCGGTCCTGATATCGTCGCCGCCGTGCGCGAACTACGTGACCGGCACGCGAACATCCACGTCATCGGCAGCCTCGACTTCGTACAGACCCTGTTCGCCGAGCGGCTCTTCGACCGGCTCACGCTCTGGGTGTATCCGATCCTCCTTGGCGGTGGAAAGAAGGTCTTCGCCGACGGGGTGGTTCCAACGAACCTCAGACTCATCGAGCCGGTTGTGGCCTCACCGAAGGGAGCGGTGCTCCAGCGCTATGCTCTCGCCGATGGCAGGCCTGGCGTCGGCGATATGTCGGCCAATGACCAAGAGGGCTAGCGGCGTACCAGGTGACCAGTGGCCGCCGATGCATGAGGGTGTTGAAGCTGCGATCAACGACATTGCGCCGCTTGCAGGATTCCGTGTCCTTGCAGGCTTCCCTGTCGTGGCTGACGGGCCGCACGCCGGCGGAGCAGCGTGTCCCGGTGCGCGGAACCGCTCCACGGGAACGAAAGGCCCCGCCTAATGGGGGACCAGACGGGACCTTCGCATGCTGACCCTTGCAGATGCTTGTCTGTTCCAGTGGATTGCTGGGCGCCGGCGAAGCTACCAGGTCCGGCGTACCTCGCGCCGTGGCTGCGGCTCAAGAGGTCCAGTCGTCCGCTTGAGGTCAGGGGTAATTTGGAAGGAATTCACATTCGGGAGGAATGCGGTATTCGCGAGCGTGAGCCTCAAGGACGAGTGGGACCGGCTCGATTCCGGGACCCGTACTTGGCTTCTGGAGAATCCGACATGTCTGGTCCTGCCCCCTGGCATGTCGGCCAGGTTCAGCAAGGATGCGCGCGGTGCCGCGATGCTACTTTCCGCGCATGGCGGCGGATATCGACGTGGCCCCGTGTCTGCGCTGTGAGCATCTTGGAGAGTCGTTTCGGCCAGAGTACGGAAATGCCGCGGGTCGCGAACGCGCCCGCGATCAGGGGCCAGTCGGCTTCGACGAAGCACAGCGCCCCGGTGACCGGCACATCCCCGACAGTGTCGCGTACGAGGTCGACCTGGTTGGGTACCCCGTTCGGCAGTTTCGTGTAGTCGAGCCTGCCCACGAGGAGCTTCTCGGCGCGTGGCCGAAGGATGCCGCCCTCGATCTTGAGCTCGGGTCGCCCTGTACCGCTTGGCCTCGATAACCCAGATCCCTTTGCGGGTTATGGCGATATGGTCGATGTTCGCCTTCGACCCGGGACGCGGCGGTCGTGAAGGACCGCGATGCCGCCCGTGGCCAGGGAGTCCAGCCGAGCCCCGAGGCGTTCCTCGCCTATCGCACCCCACTCGCGCCTTGGTGCTTTGCAGCTTGTCGGTGAGCATGTTGGCCCCGCCCTGACTCGCGCGTCTGCGCGTTAATCGCTCTTCGTGTTCCGATCTGCGCCGCGTTCAGTTACCCGGCCGGGCAGACCATGCCCATCCATACCGCGCCGGCGGCAATGTGCCGACAGGCCTAGCGCGCTTGGGGCCCGGAAAGGGATTGCCGCCCGACCTGCCGACATGGGCTGTTCGGTGGGCCGACCGCTTTAGGCTCGGGTGCCGTCGCAGTATCCAAGAACCATCGGGTACTGGCTTGGTACCTTTTAGGGGAGCTGCCGCGCGCAAACGTCGATTTGGCGAGCGGCGCCACATTGGTTCCGCCCATAACTCGGCCGAGCAGTCGTGGAATCGACCCTATGCCGGTCAAGCAGGAGCGCCTGCCGCCTCACTTGAGGAAAACGCCGAAGAGCCCGCACATTGCCAACTTTCTCCAATGGCTGTACCCGGGTAGGATACAACCATGTCCACACTGTTGACGGATGTGCTCATCCAGAAGGTGAAAGTTGCTGGCGACGCGGCCAATAAGGCGCGCCGGGAAATGGTCGAGGCTTCGGATAGCCGCGCGGAAGCTGTCTTTTCTTTGTGGGTCGAGGGCATGACGGTTCGGGGGATCGCCAAGGCCACGGCAGTCAGTCCTTCGGTGAGTCAGCGCCTGCTGGAGAAGGCCCGGGCCAGCCGGCCGGCGTTTGAACGGCGGGAGGAACGGGTGTCCTATGAGCTCCACCGGGCCGTTGCCGAGAAGTTGCGTGTCGATCCTCAGACTGTACTGAGCAAGGCGAAGGTGAACCTCGCCCGTCTTGCGGCGAGGTCCCGTGGCTCCTTTGCCGAGGGGTGGGTGGGCGAGTGGTCGGCGTTGCTTGCCGGTCCGGTAGAGAACCTTATTGAGGTGATGCTCGGCCCGGACGAGCGGTCCATTGACCTGCGCCAGATGACGCCATTCGCCGGAGTGCTGACGGATGAGGAGAGGCTTTTGGCCATTCACAAGGCTACGCGGCATGGATCGTAGCCAGTTGGAGCACGCCATTCGGGCGGCGACGGAAATCATCCGGCATGACACCGTCGTGATTATCGGCAGCCAGGCGATTCTGGGGTCATTCACGGAGGACGAGTTGCCGCTCGAGGCGACGATGTCCGAGGAAGTCGACGTCGCTCCGATGGAGGACGATGATGCCCAGTCGTTGGCGACCGAGCTGGACGCGGCCATCGGTGAGATGTCCTTCTTTCACGAAACACACGGGTTTTATGTCCAAGGCGTCGGCATGGACACCGCGGTGCTCCCAGAGGGTTGGACGGACCGGCTTGTGAGGGTCAACAACGCCAACACCAGGGGCCGGACAGGGCTCTGCCTGGAACCGCACGATCTGTGTGCCGCCAAGCTCATCGCCGGCCGGGCCAAGGATCGCGCGTTCGTGAACGCCCTCCTTGAGCATGGGCTGGTCGACGTGGACACGATTGCCGTGCGACTTGAAACCGTCCGTAATGACGACATCCGACGGGACCGGGCCCTGGCATGGGTTCGGAGTTCCGCCAGTCGCCGATAGTCCGGCAACCACGCCCTCCGAACCCCCGACGGCAGCCTGCGGCAGAGCACCCCGCCGTTTCAGCTCCAACCCATTCGCCACGGCTCCGCGGTGACGTGACGTGAACGTCGCAAGCTCATGGGAGTTCCTGCATTTCGGCTCATGGGATACATGAAGGGGGACCGCTGCGACCAGATTCGAGCCGACACATCTGTCGCGAACGGATGCATCCAGGACGAGTTGGCCTGCTGCCGTTGCAGCCGAAGATAGAGCGACTGCCGCTACTCCTCAAACGGGGGGCGGCAGTCGCTCTGTGTTATTCAAATTCTGTCAGGTAGGGGGTGTCGACAGCGTCAACAGATTTGGCTTCGGATCGGGTCGTACATCAGCCGGACTGGCTCGTATTCGCTATGTTTTCGGGAGTTCCCTGTGTTTCCGGGGCCTGGAAGCCGGTTCGAGTCCCACCTCGGGCACGGTGTTTCCGCGGTCAGGGGCCTTTGGCCCTCTGACTGTGCACAAATCAGGTTTTTGGAGGCCCTTCGGGGCCTTTTTGTTGGTGGCCGTTGGTGTGGCCGGGTGCCTCTTCCATTGTGTTGGGCGGTAGGTCTGTGTTCTTGTTTCTTCATGGTGCGGCGCGGGCGGGGCTGCATGACTTGCCTTCAGGCAGTGGTCTATCCAGGTGCCACAAGGGGGCTGGCCCGGGGTTCAGTTGGCTACTTGACCAAGCGAGCGGATGCTCGTGAAAGGATTTTGAGAGGCCCATGGCTTGCCCGAGCAGGACGCCGACGACTCCACGGCTGATCTCCAATCCCTTGTCCTCGACGTACCCGAGGGAACCGCACTTGCCACGAGCCCGCCCCTCACCCTTGGCTATGTTCTGGCGAGAATGGGTGCAGATCGTGTGGGGCCGCTCCAGCTGAAGGACATCCTCGTTGTCCGCCACCCCGTCAAGCCGGGCAATCCGGTCCACCTCCACGCGCCGGAGGCTCTGACCCGGGAGGGCGTCCTCGAATACACCCCGGGTCCAGTGGCCCTGGGCAGTTCGCCAAGAAGCTGCCGTGGTATTGGGTGATACTGGTTGCCGACAGTGGGCGTCACTCGCGTCTCCTCTGGTTGGCCGGTTGGTTGTTGAGTGGGGGGTCAATACCCAGGCTGGGTACGGGTACGGCGAAACGGCGGCGAAACTGCTTGCCTTGGAGATCGCTGACCGGGACAAGGTCCCCTGCCCGGGCTTCGACCAACGGCGAGCAGTACAGTGAAATGGCCGACTCACGCGGGGACGACACAGTTTTTCAACTGGTAGAGGTAGCGCTGCTAGATGCGTTTTGTCGACGCCAGACAATCTGCAGACCTTGTGCTGGCGATGCAACAGAACCAAATCGAATAAGGTCTCGTTTGCATGGGCTGACGAAAAAGCAGCTATCCCGTATTCATCTAGCCGGTCGCCGGACCCGTCCAATCCAAGACCTCGCTAGCAATTGCGCCTTCTAGGCAGCCATGGCCGCGTACTGGAGAAGCGCAATCTCCGCGACAGACGCGGAAAATGGGAGGCCTACCGACGAGCAAGTAGCCTAGTCTTTGTCGGCCCTTGCAAGACCATCCGCAACTGCGGCCGCATGCAACCCTCCGATCGGACCCCACCTGGCCAACGGGATTGGGCTTTGTGTCCTGTAATCTGCGGGCGGGTTGGTAGGGTGAGATTCACAGGATTCATAAGATTCATCGACATTCACAGGAGTATGTGTGGAGAACCCTTTTCGGCCGACGGCTGGGGCGACGCCGCCGGATCTTATCGGGCGCGGCGGAGTGCTGGACGAATTCGCTTATGGTCTGCGGATCGGGTCGGGGGCGCCGGGGCTTCTGACGATCTTTACCGGGGCGAGGGGGATCGGCAAGACCGTCATGCTCGGTGCCGCCGAGGACTTGGCCGTCGCGGGTGGCTGGGCGGTGGTGTCCGAGACCGCGACCGGCGGGTTCCTGGGCCGTATCGGGGAGGCGATGCGCAGGCTGACGAATGAACTGGGGGATGGGCCGACGGGCCGCCGGGTGACGGGGGTGTCGGTGGCCGGGTTCTCGGTCACAACCCAGCTTGCCCCGGAGGAGCAGGTCGATTGGCGGGCGCGCGGAGCGGTGCTTTTGCGTTTGCTGGCGGAACGGGGGACGGGGTTGGTCATCACGGTTGATGAGATTCATGCGGCGGACCGGGTGGAGTTGTCCCAGCTTGCCGCGGATGTCCAGCATTTCATTCGCGAGGGCCTGCCGATAGGGCTGATTTTCGCGGGTTTACCTGCGGCTGTTTCCGATTTGCTGAACGAGGGAGTGGCCACGTTCCTGCGGCGCGCTGACCGAATCGATCTGCATGCGGCCTCGATCGCTGAGGTGGAGCGTTCGTTCGCGGAAACCTTCGCCGCGGCGGGCGTGGCCCTGGACGGTGAGCTGGCCAGGGTCGCGGCGGAGGGCACGGGCGGTTATCCGTTTCTGATCCAGTTGATCGGATACTACCTTTGGCAAGAAGCAGAAAAGGTCGCGGGCGGTCTGGATGCCGCCGCCGTCGGCCGCGCGGTGACGGCGGGCCGGCGTCGGAACGAGCGGGTGGTCATTGAAGCGGCGCTGTCCACGACGTCCGGGCGTGACCGTGATTTCCTGCAGGCCATGGCCGAGGATCCCGGGCCGTCGTCGACCGCGGACATCGGCAGGCGTACCGGGATGCGGCCGAATGCCGTCGGTAACTACCGGACGCGTTTGATGGATGCGGGTCTGATCGAACCTGCAGGTTACGGGCTCGTGGAGTTCGCAATCCCAGGGCTGCGCGAATACATGACCGCCGGTCCGGCCAGGAAATAAGCCGCGCGGCCGGCAGAAGGTCGGATCTCCCTAGTCCATAAGTTGGCATTCCCGGCGTGTCAACACTTTTGCCGTCGGTCTGGGCCACACATCGGCCGGACTGGCCCGTACTCGGCAGTTTTTCTGGACTTCCCAGTGTTCCCGAGGGCTGGAAGACGGTTCGAGTCTCACCTCGGGCACAGTGTTTTAGCAGCTCAGGGGCCCTTCTTCATAGGTGGGGTGTGGCCGGTTGCCTCCTTGCGTGCTTCGCTGATCGACCGGTTGGCGTTCGGTACCTGTTCATGGATGCTTATGGCCTTAGCAACATGAATTCGGGAAAATTCGGCGGAAGTTTCCTTAGTGCATCGTTGGGTGCTCATCAGGTTCTTAGTGCTGTTCGGCTCTTGGTTGGCTGTCCTGCTTGATGATGGTTGGTCCGGAAGGCGCCGTGACTTGTGCCCAATCGGTGGAAAACTTGTGCCGCCGAACGTCCGCAGGCTGTCCCACCGTGCGGCCCACGATGCCCAGTGCCATTTCCGTCCGAACCCAGGGATCGTTCTGTAAGCAGCTGTCCATGGTTGCTGTCAGCGTCGACTGCGTAGTGCTGTAAATCTTCGCGCCCTGTCCTGCGCCGGGACGCGTGCTGCTTGGTCGTTTTTCACGCTTGTTCATTGGGCGGCTGGCTGCCGTGTCTGTCGCCTGACCGGCAGGCGAATCGAAGTGGCAATCCGGCTTCGGGCGGTGACCGGGGTCAGCCTTTCAGCGTTGTGTCGAGTAGAGCCTGCAGCTCCTGGAAGTGCCGCTCGGTGGCCGCCGGGTTGAATGCGGAGGTGTCCGCCATGGTGTAGCCGTGCGGCGCCCCTGCATAGATTTCGTTGGACGCCTCAAGCCCTGCGGCCTGTAAGGCTTCGCCGAGCCGAGCGACGGCGTCCGGTGCCATGCTGCGGTCATTGTCCGCGTGGCCGAATACGAACCGGGCCCGTGCATTGCCAAGCTTCAGGTGCGGGCTGTCTGGCTCGTCGGTGGCGAGGCCGCCGCCGTGGAAGCCGCCGCACGCTGCCACCACTTCCGGGTGGGACGTGGCGGTGCGGACGGCCAGCCGGGCGCCCATACAGTAACCGGTGGTCCCGATGGGGCCGGGTGCTACGCCGTTGAGCCCGGCAAGTGCGGACACCCACGCATTGATGTCCTGGAGCGCCTTTTCCGGTGTGAGGCGACCAACCCGGGGGAAGGCAGCCTTGCCTGCCGCTTCCCTGCCTTCCTGGGTGGACATGTCCACGGCCGGGGCGAGCTCGGCCATTGATCCTTCACGGTAGAAAACGTTCGGCGCCAGCACCACGTAGCCCCAGTCGGCGATGCGCTGGGCCATCTCCTGGATTCGGGGACGCAGGCCGAAGGCGTCCATGTAGAGGAGGACGCCGGGAAGAGGGCCGATTGCGGTGGAAGGGCGGGCCACGAGGGCCTCAGCAGTGCCTTCAGCGGCAGGGATTTCGATTGGCATGGGCCCACACTATCGGAGCTCAGGAGTTAAGCCGGTCACGGTCCCGCAGCGAAGTCGGGGAAGTCTGCTTCGAGACCGTTTCGAGTCAGAACTTCACATACTCGAACGATTGCTGCGTGACGATGGGCTTGATCGCCGTGGGTGTCCGGCGTCGACCCTCGGGGTCCTCGACCGCAACCATCGGCTGCGCGCCTTTGCCTCCGCCATCAAGCGGCTGGCCTGTTCCTGAGGGCCCTCCCAGGGCATTGATCGGTGCCCGCGGTCAGGGTCACTTCAATGGGTACAAGGCTATTTCCAGAGGTTGTCAGGTGGCCGATGGGGCAGGGGCGTCCACGAAGCGGCGCTGGGGAGACAGCCGAAGCCGCGTAGTCAACACGATGGCCATGCGGGCCGCCTTGTCCACCATGATCGCCTTGCGAACCATTGCCGGCTGTGGACAGGGAAACAGGCCATCCGAGGAGGCAGAAGTGACAGGCCACTGGCCGCGCTAGTGCTTCCACAGTCCGTTGTGCACGCGCGCTACCCACAGCGTTGCTCCGGGTGAAATTGCGACGCCGATGACGGGCAACAGCGACAAGGACCCCACATCCATTGAGCGTCCGGGGTGCCGTTGGGTCGGCCGGGGATGCCGGCGAGGTCGCAGCGGTGATCGCCTTTGCCGGCGTCGTCGGCGGAGGGATGCTTCAGATGGGCCCTCACGCCGGATCGTACATCGTTGGCAACGAGTGGCGGGAGGGGTATTTGCCTTGGCTTAGCTCCGACCGGATGCGTGCTCTATGCAATACGGAGTCCAAGGCCTTGCCTCCAGGCGGCCCTCCGCGATGGGCTTGCCGCACACGGCGCACAGTCCGTAACTCCCGTTGGCAATCCGCAGCAACGCGGCCTCGATCTGTTCCAGGCCCACCCGGCTCTGCTCCATGAGTGCGGAAGCCTGGGAAAGTTCGAAGGCGATCGTGCTCCCTTCCGGATCGTGTTCGTCGTCGACGTTCGCGTCCTGCCTGGCGACGGTTACCGAAGTGATGTCCCCAAGGAGGGCTTTCAAGAGCGCAACCTTGCGGTCACGTTCCTCCTCAAGGAGTACTCGGAACCGCTTCGCATCGACCATGGGACGAAAGGCTACCGCACAGTTGAGCTCCTAGGCTGGTTGTCGTAGTTCGGGTCCGTCGTGCCTAAAATCCGGCGGGGGGTGTCGGTGTTTGGGATCCGGTGTCGGGCAAGGGTGGTTTCATATCCACCCCTGCGGTGCGTCCCTGCGCGTCGTCTTCTTCCTTGAGCAGTGGGAGATGGCGACGCGACTCGGCAGCGCACAGCCGCCCAGGAATGCCCAACGTGTGGTCGATTGAAGGCCGTGACGCCTACTGCGGCTCGCGCCGGACTTCAGCTGGAGTCCATCCCAGGGCTGGACCGAGTTTGCTGGCGATGTCGGTGAGGATCTGGATGTAATCCTCGTGGTCGAAGCTAAATGGCAGCGCAAACGCCACCTCGTCGACTTCCTGAAACCCTGCGTGTGCGTATAGCTGTTCTGCGATCTCGTCGCTGGTACCGATCAGGTCCGCGGCGAACAGCATGCCCCTTGCCCCCTGCGGCACCCGTGTGCGGGGAGTGCGTTCATCAACATACCGCTGGTATTTCTCCCGCTGACCCGGCGAAGCCGAATCAGTTGGGATCACCACCAGGCCCTGCGACACGCGGGCCTGTCCGTGCGCCTGGGCTGACGTTTCAGCGGCTTCACGGAAGGCACGAATCTGCGACTGCTGGATTCGGGCAAAGTCCGGTTCCTGATCCGCTTCCGGAAAGATGACGCTGCTGGAGAGCAGATTGAAGCCGTTTGCCCCGGCCCAGACGGCCGACTTCCTGCTGGCGGCCCCATACCAAAGGCGATCCCGGAGCCCGGCAGAGTGCGGCTCGACGCGGTTGGAGAATTCCTCGACTACACCCTGCCTGCCGGAAAAGTCCCGCACCTTTTCCCCCGCGATCAGACGGGCAAATCGGTTCAGGCGCCCGTAGCTGAAATCCTCCAGCTCCGAGGAATCCGGGTACAGCTCATGCTTCACTGTGTCGTAGTGCATCGGTTCACCCACGCTCAGCCCCGGATTGATGCGTCCCCCCGCGAGCAGATCCACCGTGGCCAGGTCTTCGGCAAGGCGCAAGGGGTTTTCCCAGCCCAGCGGGGTTACAGCGGTTCCAAGCTCGATCCGTGAGGTGCGTTGGCTGGCGGCGGCCATCATCGCGATGGGCGAGGAGATTCCGAACTGCAGATGACGGTGCCGCAGCCACGCGCTGTCGAACCCAAGCTGTTCGCCAAGTTCGATGATCTGCAAAGTGGATTCGTGGCCCGAAGCGGGATCCGCCGGATCGAACAGGCCGATAGTGAGGAATCCAAGTTTGCGTAAGGGACGTGAGATGTCGGGCATGGCTTCCTTCAGGATCGGATACGGCTGATCTCAGAATATGCGCCGGGACCTGCAGGTTCTTCTGACAATGGCGGGAGGTTACCCTTCGTGTCGGCTGAGGTGAGCGGTGCCGCGTCGCCGGCATCGAACGCCTGCCGGAGATGGAGCTCCCTCCATAGGGGTGCCCGGGAAGCGTCTCCGGACGAAACCGGCCGGTCATGATTCGTGAATGCAGAATGCAACAACTCGTGGAACTTGCTGATGGGTGACGGCTGTCCGCGAAGCGACGCTGCGGGGCCTTGTGGGGACCGCTCGGCCAGGGTGTTGAAAACAGCCCCATGGGCCCGTGCTGCATCTTCCCGCAAGTCGCCGGGCCCGATACCGGACCGGGGCCGTCCTGGTGGACAATGCATCATGACCAATGACGATCTTCGGCCTGTGTACTTCCTCTCGGACAGCACCGGCATCACCGCGGAAACGCTCGGCAACACTTTGTTGACGCAGTTCCCTGCCAATAATTTTGACCGCATCACGGTCCCGTTCATCACGACTGTCGAACAGGCCAAGACCGTGGTCCGAACCATCGACCAGCTGGCAATCACCGGCCAGCGACCGATCGTCTTTTCCACCGCCGTCAGCAGTGATATCCGCGAGGTTCTGGCGACGTGCGGGGGGATCATTGTGGATCTCATCGGAACGCATCTCGGACAGCTGGAGCAGGCCCTCGGTTCCCCGGCCAGCGGCGAACCCGGGAGGGCCCATGGCCTGGGCAACGCGGAGCGGTATCAGTCCCGGATGGCCGCCGTGGAGTATGCCATGGAACACGACGACGGCCAGAGCCTGCGGGCGCTCGAGAAGGCCCAGGTCATCTTGGTGGCGCCGTCCCGCTGTGGGAAAACGCCTACCACGATGTACTTGGCACTGCAGCACGGCATCTTCGCAGCAAACTTCCCGCTCGTGGACGAGGACTTTGAGCGGGAAGGGCTCCCCAAACCGCTCAGGCCTTTCACTGAGAAGTGTTTCGGCCTCTCCTCCAACCCCCTGCGCCTGAGCCAGATCCGCACCGAACGACGCCGCGGCTCGCCATACGCCTCGCTGCGGCAGTGTGGCTTCGAGTTGCGCAGCGCCGAGCAGTTATACGTGTCCCATAGGATTCCGTACCTGAATTCAGCCACAGTGTCCGTTGAGGAAATGGCGGCCACCATCCTGCAGCGGATGAACCTCAAACATTAGTTTCACAAGCCTGTGTGGCGCACGTCATGTGGAAAGTGCGCGGGAGACCTGTCAATGTGGACAGGGCTTGTGCCCATCAACCGGCCACCGCGGCGAGCGAGGCGGCGCACTTGCACGCCATCACCTGCAAAGGAGCAGTAATTATGACGACAGACATCCTGTGGTTCTCAGAGCTCGGACTCAAGGACCTGGACCGGGTGGGCGGAAAGAACGCGTCCCTCGGGGAGATGGTGCAGAATCTGACTTCTGCCGGGGTCCATGTCCCGGACGGTTTCGCCACGACCGCGGATGCCTACCGCAACTTCCTGGCCGACTCAGGCCTGGACCAGAAGATTGCCGACCGGCTGGTCGGCCTGGATACAGATGACGTGACGGCGCTCGCCTTGGCCGGGCAAGAGATCCGGTCTTTGATGCGCGAGACGCCGTTCCTGCCGGACTTTGAAGCGCAGATCCGGAACTCCTACCAGCAGTTGGTGGACAAGCACGGCGGTTCTGAGGACCTGTCCTGGGCCGTGCGTTCCAGCGCGACCGCGGAAGACCTTCCCGATGCCTCCTTCGCCGGGCAGCAGGAAACCTTCCTGAATGTCCGCGGCATCGAGAACATCCTGCTCGCCATCAAGGACGTCTTCGCTTCCCTCTATAACGACAGAGCGATCGCCTACCGCGTGCACCACAAATTCGAACACGCCGAGGTGGCGCTCTCCGCCGGCATCCAGCGCATGGTGCGCTCCGATGTCGGGGCCTCGGGCGTCATGTTCACCATGGACACTGAGTCCGGGTTCCAGGACGCAGTGTTCGTCACGTCCTCTTACGGCCTCGGCGAGGCTGTTGTTCAAGGCGCGGTCAACCCCGATGAGTTCTATGTATACAAGCCCGCACTGCAGGCTGGCCGGCCTGCAATCCTCAAGCGCGGACTGGGCGAGAAGGCCCTCCAGATGACCTACACGACCAGCCGCGAAATCGGCCGCACCATCGACTTCGTACCGGTTGAGGCCGCCTTGCGGAACCGCTTCAGCCTCAGCGACGACGACGTCGAACAGCTCGCCAGGCACGCCGTCGCGATCGAGAAACACTACGGCCGGCCGATGGACATCGAATGGGGCAAGGACGGAATCGACGGCGGCTTGTACATTCTGCAGGCACGCCCGGAGACCGTGCAGTCCCGTCGGGCCTCCGGCAACCTGAGCCGTTTCCGGCTCAACGGGACCGGCCGGGTGCTGGTCGAGGGCCGCGCCATCGGCCAGCGCATCGGCGCCGGCAGCGTCCGAATTCTTACCTCGATCGACCAGATGGCCGCGTTCAAGACCGGCGACGTCCTCGTCGCCGACATGACGGACCCGGACTGGGAACCGATAATGAAGCGGGCCTCGGCCATTGTGACCAATCGCGGCGGACGCACCTGCCACGCGGCCATCATTGCCCGGGAACTGGGGATTCCCGCCGTCGTCGGCACCGGCGCGGCGACCGACGTGCTCTCCGACGGCCTCGAGGTGACCGTCTCCTGTGCCGACGGCGAGACGGGTGTCATCTACGAGGGCCTTCTGGACTTCAGTGTCGAGGAAACCGAGATCACCCAGCTGCCCGAGGCCCCGGTCAAGGTCATGATGAATGTCGGGACGCCGGAGCAGGCGTTCACCTTCGCGCAGCTGCCCAACCACGGCGTCGGCTTGGCCAGGCTGGAATTCATCATTAATCGCCAGATCGGCATCCATCCGAAGGCACTGCTGAACCTGGACAGCCAGCCGGCGGACGTGGCGGCGGACATCCGGCAACGGATTGCCGCGTACAGCAGCCCGCGCGACTACTACATCAAGCGGCTCGCAGAAGGGGTGTCCACGATCGCCGCGGCGTTCGCGCCGCGGCCGGTGATTGTGCGCATGTCCGACTTCAAGTCCAACGAGTACGCCAACCTGATTGGTGGACCGGCTTACGAGCCGCACGAAGAGAACCCGATGATCGGCTTCCGCGGCGCCTCGCGCTACCTGGAGCCGTCCTTCCGGGACTGCTTCGACCTTGAGTGCGAGGCCCTGTCCTTCGTCCGCAACGAGATGGGGTTGACCAACGTCAAGCTGATGATTCCGTTTGTGCGGACCCTGGACGAGGCCCGCGGCGTGATCGAACTGCTGGCGGAGAACGGCCTCACCCGTGGTGAGAACGGCCTGGAGGTGATCATGATGTGTGAGATTCCGTCCAATGCGCTGCTCGCTGACGAGTTCCTGGACTACTTTGACGGGTTCTCCATCGGATCCAATGACATGACCCAGCTGGGCCTGGGCCTGGACCGGGATTCCGCGATTGTCGCGGGCGGATTCGATGAACGCGACCCTGCCATCAAGAAGCTCCTGAGCATGGCCATCAAAGCCTGCAAGGCGCGCGGCAAATATGTGGGCATCTGCGGCCAGGGCCCCAGTGACCACACGGACTTCGCCGAGTGGCTGGTCGAGGAAGGGATCGATTCGGTCTCCCTAAACCCTGACACCGTGGTGGATACCTGGCTCCGGCTCGCTCGCACGGCCGCCGAGGCCGGGGTGGGCGCCACGGCGAACTCACAGCACCGCGCCGGGGAAGTCTAGGGGACGCCCAACGGCAGCACGGACTACGAATTTCAGGCCCTGCTGCCGCTGGGCGCATCGCCCATTGCGGCGAGTTGATGCTCGCACCTAGCGCACCGCGCGTCGGTGCACAGGCTCCCGGACAGGGGAAAGACTAGATCGCTCAGGTCGACCCTGCCGTCTTGGGCGAAGACCTCCACGGAGCACTGGTCGACCATTATCCTCAGCCGTAGCACGCCGTCGTCGAGCTTCACGGGTGCCGACTCGGCCGACGCGAACTTGTGGTGGGAGGGGGTGTTTCCGGAGTCGCGGCGATCCAGGGTGAGCCGGCTTGTGACGGTGTCGAAGCTGAGAAGCGTTGCGGCGTTCCCCCTCGATGCGCCGCGAAGCCTGAAACAACGGTCCGTGCCGTGCCGGGCAGGATTTCAGCCTCGTCAGTTGGGCTGATCCGGGCACCGCGTCGGGCAGTCTGACCACTGAGTTGTGAACTTCCATGTTCCGGATGGTGCGGGTCGGCTCCGCCACGGAGACGTGGGCAAGGAGTTGGCATAGTCCCAGTTGTTCATCCACCCGATCATGATGCGGCGGTTCTCCGCGGAATTGCTGAAGGCAACGGCGGCGTAGTAGTGGCGTCCCCAGCCGAGCCAGAGACAGTTTCTGAGATTCGTGGTCCCATCTGCATCCGTTCCGTCGACGGGGAACGGGACCAGATCGGGGCATTCCCATTCGCCTCCTGTGGCGCATTTTCCAGCCGAGGTCTCTGGCTGCGAGGTCGCCCATGGCTACGATCCGGGGAGGGTCGCCGAGGCGGCGTGGGCAGATTTCCGGTTGGAACTCCTTGCCGGTGACGGCAGCCATGGTGTCCATGATTTCCCGTACGGAGACTCCGGCTCGCGAGCCGAGGTTGTAGATGGCTTCCAGATGGCAGCCGGTCTCGAGAGACTGAGCGGCTGCAGCGTGGGCCTGGGCGACGTCGCTGACGTCGATATAGTCGCGGAGGCAGGTCCCGTCGGGCGCGGAATCACGGCCGGGGATGCGCCCGAGGGCTTTCACGCCTTGCAGATCAATATCGACCGCGGCGGCCTGGATGTGAACGAGGCCGCACTAGGCTCCCTGCTTCGCCTGCTTGACCTTGCAAAGCATCCAATTGTCGGCACTTTCGTGATTCCTGCGCTGTTGAGTTGGAAGAGACCGGGCATCAACCGGGAGGTGTCGGGAACCGGCGACATCTTCCGATCCGTGATGGCGACCCTGATGAGCTCCCTGCTTGAAACGGCGGTCGACATAGAGGCCCGGAAAAGGATCGCGTATTCAGAAATTGCGGCATCCTGCGGATTCACCAACGTGCAAAGCATGCGCCGTGCGGTGAAAGAGTTCACCGGGATGAACGTGAGGGAGATCCACCGATCCGAGACCGTAGTTCGTGTTGCGCTGGAACAGCTCCGGGAGGCGCTGTCCACTGGCACTTGAACGTTCCGGTTCCGGTCCGCAGTCGCCGTGAACGACGTCGCTCCCTGGGCCGGGAGGGTGCGCTTGAGCGAGGGTCGAAGAGCCGGTCGGCGTGGGCTGGCGTTCATGTCACTATTCAAACCCAGGATTATTTTTGGACCCCAGCCCCACCCAATTCGCTCCTTTGTGCACGAATTGGTCGACTTATCGCCTAAGTCTGCACGGAATGGACCTCCCGGCCATCTTCAACGAACGTAGCCGGTCGTAGGATTTGCTACGAAGCTGATCTTCAGAGCCTCCGAGAGATGGAAACGGGAATCGTCGCAATTCCTCGGGTTCACTTGGAATCCGATCTATGAGTGTTCTGAATGCAGGCTCGACCGATAACAATTGTTAGGTCTCATCGGCCCCTTCCGGGCGGCACCGTCCTGGATACGAAGAGCCCTCGAAGCCACGCAAATTTGTTGAAGCCAACTTGGGTGCCCGGACCCCGTCAGGAGAGCGGTATGACGACCGGATCCCAAGTTCCACAGAGAGCAGGAGCGGCAGAGTGATCACGACGACCGAGGCAGGGCGCACTTATTGCGTCACCGGAGACAAGGTACCTATCGTAAACGCGGACCTGAACGCGGCCGTCGATTTAGCCCAACAAGACGCGATAGGGGAGGGCGAGCATGGTGTCCTCGTCACGCGGCATGGGCCCGCGTGCTTCACCGTGGCTGTGAGCGCCGAGGTCCCTTACGGAATAACCCAGGAACGAGAGCGCGCTTGACGTCGGACATCGCCGCGGTACGACACATTATGGCCGAATCAGGAATCAACTCCGGAAGGAGCGCTGACATGCCGTCATCAGTCGGCCACGGAGTCGCCCGGACGGCGCGTTGATGCGGAAGCCAGACGGCGCAAGGAGAAGATTTGCCCGACGGCATCCGAAGGGGGTATGCCGGGCTTCATCGGATCATGTCAATCGCTGTCCATTGTCTCCGGCCGCTTTGTGGTTGCTCGTTGTCGTGAGCGTCGACGCTGCGTTCACTCTGTCCATTTGGCTGCTGCCGATGGTGTTCGGCCAAGAACCCTGGGAGGGTGTCGACGGACCGGCCACTGTCCCCACGCTTGGGACAGTACTGCTGGTTCCCGTGGTCCTGCACGCTGTTTGGCGTTTTCTGCGGGAACAACATTATGACCGGACGCAGGCGGGAATGGGCCGCCCAGGGGACGGCTGTGCACCAGGCAACCTCGCGGCCGATGAAGCCAGGGCGCGCGTCGAAGGCGTACTCACGGACCGGACCTTGATGACGGCGTTCCAACCGATCTGTTGCCTGGGCACGGGCGCCGTCATCGGGGCTGAAGCCCTCACGCGTTTTGTCACTTTACCGGTCAGATCGCCGGAGACATGGTTCGCCGACGCGGCCTCCATCGGACGTGGTCCAGATCTCGAATTCCTAGCGATGGAAACTGCGCTAATGGCCGCGGCCAAGCTCCCGGCCAACCTTTACATTGCCATCAACCTTTCGCCCACTGCGTGCCTCGACTCCCGGCTAGGCGAGATCCTGCAACGCTCCCGCGTGCCCGCCGGACGCGTAGTGGTGGAGGTGACCGAACGCTCGGCTGTCGCTGACTACGAACCCCTCGCTGCAGCGCTGGTACGCCTTCGACACTCCGGGCTGCGCGTCGCCGTCGACGATGCAGGCGCCGGCTTTGCCTCAATGCGCCACATCCTTCAAATCAGGCCCGAGCTGATCAAACTTGACCGGACCATCATCGCCGGTATCGACACCGACCCCGGCCAGAGGACTCTGGGCATGGCCATGGTCAGTTTTGCAAAAGGAATCGGCGCGGCCCTGATCGCCGAAGGAATCGAGACAGACACGGAACTCACCACCGTCACCGAGCTCGGCATGAACGTTGGCCAAGGCTATCTCCTCGGCAGGCCCTCCGTCCGGTCCGAAGACTGGGCCCAGTGGAATAACTGGTCGCCCGTGGATGGCCGGGCAAACGTCCGAAGCACCTAGATCCTGGAAGACGGTGGGCTACATATGTTCCGGCTGAACTTGCGCTGCCTCCGCCATGGTCCCCCTCCAAAGATGCACGGCTGCAGGAAACAAGTGGGCCCCTGTCGAGCACTTAAACTAGCTTCCGTATAACGTAGAAGACTCTTCGGTCGCATCTATACGGCACATTGAATCTCTTTTCATCCGGCCGAAAGGTCCCAAACCCATGAAATTTACGCCTCCCGCCAGCGCCGACGCTCCGGATGCTTTCCCGCATGACCAGACAACACGCTACAGCGTTCCCTCCGGGCTGAGCCCGGAGGAAAAATTCGAACACTGGCGCACCTGGTACGGCAGCGCCATCGACACTCCCGTGCGGTTGGAAAAAACCGAAAAACTAGTGCGTCCGAGTTTCAATCCCTCCGCTTTAAGCCTGGACGGTCCCGGATTCAGCCTTGTTGACGTCACGAATGAACCCGTCAGTTGCTACTGGAACGGCGATACGTCTGCCGGGGACTGGCTAGTACATTTCCGAAGTCCGTGCCCCGAGTTCAGCTTCTCGGGATGTTCCGAAGAAATTTCTGCCGGCACCGTCAGGTTTCTTGATCTTTCTTCCCCCGGTAACTTCCATGCGCCGGCCGGGTTAAGCGCGGTGCGGCTCCAACTCGATCGGAGCCTTCTGGGGCTGGATGATAGGACAGTGAAACGGTTGCAGGGATTGGCCGACATCAGGGAAAACCCTCTGGTGCGAGGACTGATTCTTCCGGCACTGTCCGGCTGGCAGCGGACGGGAATCGGCCACGAGGCGCCGCGTCTCCAGCCCGTCTTCCGGTCCATGATGACGGCCCTGGTCAGCTCGCTGCTCGAAGCCCCCGCCGAACCCCGTGACCTGAAAATGGCCCGCGTCGTGGCGATCAAGAAGTTCATACGCAAGAATTACCGGAACCGGGACCTTGATGTGGACGCGGTTGTGGCCTACTCGTTTCTTTCACGCCGCGCCCTTTACTACCTCTTCGAAGACGAAGTGTTCCAGGTCAACAGACACATCCGCGCGCTGAGGACGCTGGAAGCCCTTGAACTCCTCAGCGACGCAAGCACGTGGAACCGCTCCCTGACGGACATAGCGAACGCCAGCGGATTCACAAGCCTCCCAGCCATGCGGCGCGCTGTCAAAGAGTCCACCGGTATCTCTCTTAGAGATGTGCAGGAGAACCCGGAAGTACTGCGAATTCGAGCAGCTGAACTCAGAAAGTTGATCGGGCTATAATAACGCGGTGGGTAGGAGCTGGCCTAGCAGCAGCCCTTTCCGAATTCGCGGATCAGTTCCATGCTCACGGCCTGTACTTTGTCAAGGTGAGCGATCAACTCGGCGAGGCCATGGACCAGTTGATAGACCTTGGCCACCGAAGCTGGAAGGCGATAGGCAGCTCACGATGAGGTTGCAACGTCGATGAGCACTTTACCGATGGTGCCCTGCTCCACGGCGTCATGTGCCGCGGCGGTCGCGTGGAGCGGGAAGCGGGTCAGCGGCAGGCCGTGTTCTGCACCGACGCGCAACGCGCCGGCATTAAGTGCCTCGGAGACGGCGGCCACGGCGTGCTGTTTCTGTTCGTCGGTCACGGTGTAAGTGAGGATGAACTGGTAGCGGATGTTTTTCGTCATGCTTTCGCGGATGGGAACCGTCAGCGATTCCCCGGGATTCGCCGCGTAAATGGCGATGGTTCCGCTTGGCTTGAGCACCCGTACGTCGGAGTCGATATTGGCTGGAGCGTTAACATCGACGATGGTGTCTACTCCGTCCGGGGCGGCTTGGCGGATGGCAGCGATGACGTCGCCCGTCCGGTAGTTGATAACTGAATGGGCTCCCGCGAGGCGTGCGAGTTCAGCTTTCCGGTCTCCGCTGACGGTCGTAATGACTGTTGCTCCAGCCCATTGAGCGAGCTGAATAGCCGCGTGTCCCACTGCGCCTGCGCCGCCGGTGACGAGCACGGTACGTCCCGACAGGGCTCCGGGTGAGAGTCTGGCCGGGCCCTCCTCGGCCGAGGTCAGCGCCCGATGTGCTGTCAGGGCGGGGATCCCGATGGATGCGCCCGTATCGAAGGATTCGGTACCCGGAAGTGACACCGCTTTGACCGCCGGTACAACTACATACTCCTGAGCGGTGCCTTCATTGCCGCCCCAGGCAACGTCCCAGAGCCAGACGCGGTCTCCGATGCTGAATCCTGTCACTCCGGATCCGATCTCATCGATTACCCCGGCACCGTCCTGGTTGGGAACCTTTGGTGCTTCCAGCTTGGTGCTTGCTCCGCCGGCTCGGGACTTCCAGTCAGTGGGATTCACCCCGGAGACCACGACCCGCACGCGCACCTCGCCCGCGCCTGGATCAGTCAACGGCTTGTCCTGAAGCTTCAGCACTGCGGACGAACCTGTCTCTTCGAACACGATCGCTTTCACATCTTCTCCATGAGTTGAGTTGCGTGGACGGCCTTACTGAACCAAGCTATCGAAGGACAGCGTCCCGATTCCTGTGTTTCGACCATCGCTGACACGAAATCGACGAAGCCCGATCGATTCCCCTGCCGGGATGGACATCAGAGTGACCTGGAGGTACTTGCCGGTCCAGGCGACGGTTCGATAGTTGGTGTTCTCGGTGGTAGCGGTTTCCAGGGCGGACCAGCCGCGGGGCGTAGATTTTCGCTCAGTGAATCCGGCGCATGAACAGGGCAGTGTTTTAGGAGGCAGACAGCCGGTAAACGTCACCGTGACACTAGGCGGGTGTGATCTTCAGCGGGATGGAGCGCCAGCCGCGGAGGGTGTTATGCAGGTACGGGACGGGATCGCCGACGAGTTCGAGGTTCCGGATCCGTTGGGCCATGACGGTGAATAGCACGTCCATCTCAAGGCGGGAGATCGGTTGGCCCACGCATTGGTGAATGCCCATGCCGAAGGCGAGGTGGCCACCGGCGTTGCGGTCAATAATAAACTCGTCGGCAGTGTCGCCCCAGTGAGCGCCGTCCCGGTTTGCCGAGCCCATGAATAGCAGTACTTTGGCTCCGGCCGGAAGCGCGATGCCCCGGAACACGGTGGGCATTGCAACCGTGCGATAGAAGGATTGGAATGGTGATTCGTACCGGAGTGCTTCGTCGATGGCGAACTTTGCCATCCGGGGATTTGCATGCAAGGTGGCCCATTGCTCGGGGTGGGCCGCCAGGGCCTGCAGGGTATTTCCGATGGAGAAGACGGTAGTATCCAAGCCGGCGGAGAGCATGGCCCGGACCAGCAGCGCAGCCTCTTCGGGAGTGATGTCGCCACGGTCTGCATATTCCCAGATCTGGGCTCCCATCCCATCCGGGGAGAGGTTCTCCCGGGCGCAGTTGTCCATGACCCAGCGGTGGGTAGCTTCGCCTTTTTCGAAGAACCCGCGTGACCGTTCGTTGTCGGGTCCGAACGAACTGAAATTCATCGCTCCGTGTGGCAGCAGGTTGGCTTCCCGGCCCTCACGGGGGATTCCGACTGCGTCGCCGAAGACGCGGATGGGAAACAACTCGGCGAGGTCCGCGACCCCGTCGAAGGTTTCGCGTTCGATGAGGCTGTCCACCAGCTCCTCGGCGAACGATTCGAAGCCGGACCTCAGGGAGCGTACTCCGCGGGGAGAAATGACACCCGCCATCGCCGCGCGCATGGGTCCGTGGATGGGGGGATCCGATTCCAGGATGCCCTGCGGACGCCAGGCCGGCTCGTGGTGCAGGTTCTTGGGTCCAACACCGGCGCTTGAGATGAAGGTGCGGTGGTCCTCCAGAATTTCCTTGCATTCTTCGAATCCGGCAAAGGCCAGGACACCGTACTTTTCGAGCCACACTGCAGGTCCGGCCGCCCGCATGCGTTCGAACAGGGGATACGGGTTGGTGAGATTTTCGTCCGTGTACGGATCATCCGAAAATGTCGATACATCTGCCAAGACGGGAAAGGTTTGCGGGGGAGTCGATAGTGACATCGTGGGCCTCGTTACCGTTGATTTTTGCTGGGAGCCTGCCCGGGTCTGTGGGACTGCAAGGCGAATACGTGGCATCAAACTATCGGTCTCAGAGAGTAACAGTTAAACATCATTCTCACTTTGTGGGAATCTCGTTTGCCGCGTAACTTCTGCGCCCTGCAGGATCAATTCGTGATCCGCGACACAGGGTGATCGATTCGGAAAGGAGACATGCCATGGCGACCCACACGTCTTTTGAGCGGGGCCTCATGATTCTCGCGGAAATCGCGGACAGTGGAGATACCACGGTGGAGAGCGTGGCCCTCAAACTAGGCATCCCTGTTAGTACTACATACCGGTACTTCCGCCAGCTCCGCGAAAACGGATTCGTCCAGGAAGACGCGGGCATCTACAGGCCGGGCCGCGCACTCCTGGCTTTGTCCGGTCGCCATCTGACGCAGAGCCACCTCGCGGAGGTTGGAAATGCCGTGCTGAAAGGCATTGTTGATTCCGTGGGCGAAACCGCCGTCATGGTGATCCGGGTGGGCACACAGGCCATGTGCCTGCGTCGCGCGGAACCGGACAAGGCCTTCAAGTACACGTTTGCCGTCAATGAGCTCTTACCGCTGACGGCTGGCGCCGGCCCCCGGACGCTGCTCGCTTGGGCGCCGTCCGACGTCGTACACCAAGTGCTCGGTGGCGACCTTCCTCGCTTCACCGAAAACTCGCCGTCCGCTGAGCAGATTCTGCCCAGTCTGGCGCAGATCCGATCTTCCGGCTGGGCAGTCTCTCGGGGCGAGCTGGATCCGGGCGCCGTCTCGGTGGCCGTACCAGTGATGCTCGACGGCGAGGCTGTATGCGCGCTAAACGTGGCCGGTCCGGAGAACCGCTGCGGCTCCCGCACCTGGCTGAATTCGACTTTGAAGACAATGAACGCGGCAGCGGAGAACCTGGCGGCGTCGCTAGGTTCCCTCGCAAGCCGCAGAACAACCCGAGAGGTAAGCGATGACGCTCGAAACTCTGCTTGATACAGAACCCGTGGTCCTGGGGACGCACCGTGCAACCCTGCAGGATCTGATCCAGGTTGCACGTCACCGGCGTCCCGTTGTGGTGGATGAGCAAGCTTTGGCGCGGATGAAGCCCAGTCAGGACTGGCTGGACGGCGTCATGGATGACATGCGTGCCGGGAAGGAAACGGCGCCGATATACAGCATCAACACCGGCTTTGGTTCCCTCGCCGGCCGCAAGGCCTTCGATGAGCCGTCCGATGCCGCCGAGCTCTCCCGCCGCCTGGTCCTTTCGAATGCAGCCGGCGTCGGCCGCTATGTGGACGAAGAAGTGGTGCGGGCAACCATGTTCATTCGGATCGTCAGCCTGACACAGGGTCACTCCGGTGTCCGGGGGGACATCGTGACGACCCTCGCCGACATGCTCAACCGTGGCGTTTACCCTGCTATCCCGGAATACGGTTCACTGGGAGCTTCGGGCGACCTTATTCCGCTGGCCCACGTCGCGATCGTCATGTCGCGCTCCCACTCCGGCGAGGACGAGGAGCTCGACTCCGGTGAGGCCTTTCTGGACGGTGCCGTGGTGTCCGGGATGGTGGCCATGGCTCATGCGGGAATCAAGCGGTTGCCGCTGGGTGCCAAGGATGGACTGGCTCTTTTGAACGGTACCTCGTTCTCCTGCGCTCAGGCTGCGCTGGCTCTGTACGACGCCCAAAACCTCCTCGAAACAGCTCAGATCACCGCGGCCATGACCATCGAGGCACTCTTGGGCTTCGGAGATGCCTTCATTGACGAGCTCCACCTAGCCCGTGGCCAGCGCGGCCAGATCGAGGTGGCGGCGCGGCTGCGCGAGCTCCTCGGCGGCAGCGGATTAGTGGATGGCGACGCCGGTCGGGACCCCGTGCGCCAGCCACCGCAAGACGCATACTCGCTTCGCTGCATTCCGCAGGTTTTCGGACCGGTCAAGGACACCTTGGAATTCGCCGCGGGGATCATCGAGAACGAAATCAATGCCGCCACGGACAACCCCTTGATCTTTCCTTCGCTTCCTTCCACCCGCACGCTCAAGGCGGTCTCGGGCGGCAACTTCCACGCCGAATACGTGGCGTTCGCGGCCGACTTCATCTCGATCGTGGTCACTGAAATCGGCAACATCACGGAGCGCCGGCTCTTCAGGCTCGACGACGGCTCCCTCAACCGGGGCCTTCCGGACATGCTCGTCGCGAGCGAGCAGGTCGGCATGGACTGCGGTTACATGCTGCCCCAGTATCTTGCTGCTGCGTTGGTGTCCGACTGCAAGACCCTTGCGCACCCGGACAGCGTGGATTCCATCCCGACGTGTGCCAATCAGGAAGATCACGTGTCCATGGCCAACAACGCCGGCCGGCACGCGCGCCAGATAGTCGCCAATATCGAGTCAGTGGTGGCCGTAGAGCTGCTGATGGCCGCGCAGGCCTTGGAACTGCGGATGGACATGTCCGCCACGGCCGGGGCAAAACCTGCCGCAGCAAGCCTGGCAGCACTGGCGTTCCTTCGTTCCGCCGCTGCAGCCGACGGCCGGCCCATCGGTCACATCAAGCAGGACCTGGTCCTGTATCCGCGGCTACGCAAAGCGGGGGAACTGGTCCACTCCGGGGCCGTCGTGGCAGCCGTGAACGCCGCGATCAGTGGAGGCAACGATGACGATCCAAGCCACTGATGCCGACCAGCCGGGCACCGCGGTGTACGCCGCAAAAGGCTTCTTCAGGCTGGCGGTTAGCGCGCTCCGGAGGGAGGCGGACGGCGTCGTTTCGGTGATACTCAGCGATGCCGACGGCGTTGCGCTGCCGGCGTGGGAGCCGGGTGCCCACATAGATGTGTTGTTTTCCAACGGCGTTCTGCGCCAATACTCCCTGTGCTCGGATCCTGAGGACCGGTCCGCCTGGCGCATCGCAGTATTGCGCGAGCAGACCAGCCGGGGTGGCTCGATTTTTGTCCATGAGGTGTTGCAAGCGGCGGATTTCGTCGATGTCCGCGGTCCCAAGAACAATTTCCGTGGAACGCCGGGTTCCGGGGAAAAGGTTTTCATCGCAGGCGGGATTGGAATCACGCCCCTGCTGCCGATGATCCGCGCCGCGCAGTCGACCGGGGAAGCGTGGCGATTGCTGTATCTGGGATCCGATCTCCGGTCCATGGCTTTTCGGGACGAGATCGCCGGTCTTGACCCGGCCGGTAACAAGGCCAGATTCCATGCAAAAAAGGACTCCGGCGCCTTGGACTTGGCTGAGTACCTCCGCGAGCACGGGCTCGACGGCGGGTCCACGGTTTACGCCTGCGGCCCGCGACGGTTGCTCAGCGAGCTCCGCTCGGCACATGAGGCCGGCGTGGTTCCGCACCTGGTCTTTGAGGATTTCGGTCGAGACGGGCCCCTCGCCGATACCGGTTCCAGTGGTTCTTCCGCGGCCGATCCCCGTCGGGAAATCGGGAAGAGCCCCCGAGATAACTTGCCTTTCGTGGTGGAAACCATCGACGGCGTGGAAATCGATGTAGCAGAAGGCGAGACAATTCTCGAAGCTTTGCAACGATCCGGAATTCCTGCGTTGAATTCCTGTCGAAAAGGAACATGCGGTACCTGTGAAACGACGGTTCTAGCTGGCATTCCCGATCATCGGGATGAAATTCTCAGCGACGAGGAACGGGCTGCGAATGAAACAATGATGATTTGTGTTTCACGCTGCCGCGGAGAGAGGCTCGTGCTGGACATCTAGACCGAAAGGTCCATCCATTCCAGGTCTTTGCAAGGAGCGCGTGCGGCGGACCCGCCCTCCCGCAAGCGGATCCGGAGGCTCGTGTGGGGGCGCGTATTTCTACGTCCCGCAATATGTCATGCTTTCTTTTCGATCATCGAATCCGATCTTCTTTTGTGATCGACATTCGTCATACGAGACATTGGAATTCGCGTTTATTATCTATTGTGACCCGTGATATTCGTCTCTATGATGATCCAAGATCGCGCGTATTCTTTCTGAATTTCCAATCCGGAAGCAGTAGACGTCCGGTGGTTCGCATGGAGCCGAAATAACCCAAGGAGTGCACATTGAATATTTCCGATTTTTCCCTTCGTAAGCCGGCCCTCGCGGCCATGGCACTCGTCGCCGTCGTCGGGTTGACCGCTTGCGGCGGTCCGGCCAGCGCGGGTGACGATGCAAATGCGGCAAAGGCGCCGCTGTTCAGCCAGTTGCCCAAAGAGGTCCAGGGCGCGGGCACCATCAAGGTGGCCAGCAACGTCGAGTACCCTCCGTTCGAGTCCATCGACAAGGACGGAAAAACCATCGTCGGGATCGACCGTGAGCTGGCGGATGCCATCGAGAAGAAGCTTGGCGTCACCCTCTCCTTCGACAACATCGCTTTTGACGCGATCATCCCGGGGCTGGCGTCCGGCCGCTATGACATGGGAATGTCCGCAATGTCGGACACCCCCGAGCGCCAGAAGCAGGTCAGTTTCCTGGACTACTTCACGGCAGGCGGGGGCATCATGACCACCAAAGCCAACCCGCACAATGTGAAGTCGCTTGATGATCTGTGCGGCGCAAAGGTGGGAATCGTCAAGGGCACCACCGAAGATGCCGACGCGACGGCACAATCCGGCAAATGCCAAGCCGCCGGGAAGGACCAGCTCGCCATCACCATCTACGCCGGGCAGAACCAGGCAGTACTGGCGTTGCAGAGCGGACGGGTGGACGCCTTCCTGCTTGATACGACCTCAGGTTCGGTGGTCGCCGCCGAGAGCAACGGTGACTTGGTGATGGGCAAGCCGTACCAGGAGGGATTCTTCGGCGTCGTGTTCCCCAAAGACAGCACGGACCTGATCAACGTGGTGCAGAAGGCCATGGAGCAGATCAAGGCAGACGGTACCTATGAGGCCATCCTTAGCAAGTACAAGATGGATGACCACGTCATCGAGAAGTTCACCGTCAACGGAGCCACCAAATGACCGTGCACTCGGCCGCGGAAGAGGAGCAGAACCTCTCGATCGTCCCTGCCCGCTACCGCGGGCGCTGGGTGATGGCAGGAGTGGTGGTCCTTGGCGCAGCGCTCATGGCCTATGGCATGGTCACTAATCAGCGGTTCCAGTGGGCCACGGTGGGGGAATACCTGTTTGCCGCGCCGGTGCTGGCCGGTCTGGGGAACACGCTGTTGTTGACTGCCGTTTCCATGGCCATCGGAATCGTCCTCGGGGTCGCAGTGGCTGTGTGCCGTTTGTCCCCGAACCCGATCCTGTCCTCCGCTGCGTGGGCCTATTCCTGGTTCTTCCGCGGGACGCCGCTCATGGTCCAACTCCTGTTCTGGTTCTTCATGGCGGCGCTCGTACCGAAGCTGGTGCTGGGAATTCCCTTCGGTCCCAGTTTCTTCGAGATCTCCACCAACACGCTGATCTCCCCGTTCACCGCGGCCATCCTTGGTCTGAGCCTCAACGAAGGCGCGTACATGGGTGAGATTGTCCGCTCCGGCATTCGGGCCATACCGGTAGGCCAGACCGAGGCCGCCAAGGCAATGGGAATGACGCGGCTGCAGTCTATGCGGCGCGTGATCCTACCGCAGGCCATGCGCGTCATCATCCCGCCCACCGGCAACGAGACCATCGGCATGCTCAAGTACACCTCCTTGGTGATCGTCATCGGCTACAGCGAGCTCTTGACGTCGGTTTCGATAATTTACTCGCGCACGTTCCAGACCATTCCACTGCTGATCGTGGCAGCCCTGTGGTATTTGGCCGTCACAGCAGTCCTGTCGGTGGGTCAGCACTACGTGGAACGGCACTTTGAACGGGGATTCACCCCGATGAAGTCCGCCAAGGTACTCCCGAGGGCGGCAGCGAACGCCCTCTCGAAGTCCGGTCTCCCACCGGCGTCGAACAGCCCTTTGGCGACGGCCGGCGGACCCGCAGTAGAACTGGAGAAGGTCAAATGAAGGAACCAATCGTTCGGGCCCGGGACATCCGCAAGTCATTCGGCGATCTGGAGGTCCTCAAAGGCATCAGCCTGGATATCAATGCGGGCGAGGTCGCGTGCCTCCTGGGACCGTCAGGCTCAGGAAAGAGCACCTTCCTCCGCTGTATGAACCACCTGGAAAAGATCGACGGCGGCCAGCTGTGGGTCCAAGGGGAGCGGATCGGGTATCGCCGCTCCGGCAACAAGCTCCACGAACTCAAGGAGCACGAGACCGCGAAGCAACGCGCATCGATCGGAATGGTCTTCCAGCAGTTCAACCTTTTTCCGCACCGCACTGCCCTGGAAAACGTGATCGAGGGTCCCACGGTGGTACAGCGCATCCCCAAGGAGCGGGCCGTCGAGGAAGGCAGACAGCTATTGGCGCGCGTAGGCCTGGCGGATAAGGCCGACCACTACCCAGGGCAGCTCTCGGGCGGCCAGCAGCAACGGGTTGCGATCGCCCGCTCGCTGGCCCTCAAACCCTCGGTCATGCTTTTCGACGAACCAACCTCGGCGCTGGATCCCGAGCTCGTGGGTGAGGTGCTGGACGTGATGCGCTCGCTGGCGGACTCGGGCATGACGATGATTGTCGTCACCCACGAGATGGGCTTCGCCAAGGAAGTGGGCAACGTGATCCACTTCATGGCCGACGGGCAACTCGTGGAAAGCGGCGATCCGCACCAGGTCCTCGAAGACCCGCGCGAGCCGCGCACCCAGGCATTCCTGTCCAAGGTCCTCGCGTGAGCAGTCCGGCCCCGCTAAGAGCGCGGTTCAAAGGCGCCGAAACCGAAGGCCCCACGGCAGTCCCGGGCGCCGTCGTCGAACTACAGCGGATGCTGGACGGCAAAGTAGCCGTTGATCCCCTCACCCGGTTGGACCGCTCGCGTGACCGTTCGCATCTGCCGTTCGGACTTCCCGACGCCGTCGTGCGTCCGTCCTCCACGGAAGATGTTGCTTCCGCAGTACGGATCTGCGCCTCGCACGGCGTGGCGGTGGTCCCGATCGGGGCCGGAACAGGACTCGAAGGAGGAGCCAACGCCCGGGCAGGGGTGGTCACGATGGATCTTTCCGGCATGACAAACATCCTGCGCCTCAGCCCGGCGGATCTGGATGTCACGGTGCAAGCCGGGGTGATGAAAAGCGCCCTCAACGCTGAACTGGACGCCTATGGCCTGTTCTTCCCGGTAGGCCCAGGCGTGGACGCGAGCGTTGGCGGGATGTGCTCCACCCGTGCCAGCGGCACCACGGCCGTCCGCTATGGGACCATGCGGGAAAGCGTCCTGGGCATGACGGTGGTCCTTGCGAACGGCGAAATTGTTCGCACGGGTGGGCGGGCGAGGAAATCCGCGGCTGGCTACGACCTCACGCATCTTTTCGTCGGTGCGGAGGGCACGTTAGGGATCATTACCGAGGTGACGCTACGTGTCTATGGGAAACCGCTGGCGATCTCGGCCGCGGTGTGCGGGTTCCCTTCGCTGGAAGCAGCTTCCCTGGTAGTGCAGGAAGCCATCCAAGCCGGGATTCCCGTGGCCCGCGTGGAGTTGTTGGACGACACCGCCATCAGGGCCATCAGTGGGTACTCCTCGCTGGAGCTGCCGGGAACCGCCAGCCTGCTGTTCGAGTTCCACGGGACGGCCAGGGCGGTGGAGGAACAGACGGAACAGATCCGCGTCCTTGCCGCCCTGCATGGGGGCAGCGGCTTCGAATTTGCCACAGACGAGGCCGAGCGGCACCGGTTGTGGAAGGCCCGGCACGATGTCCTCCCCGCCTGCCAGGCGCTTATGGAGGGCGCACGCACCTGGTCGACCGACGTATGCGTCCCCATTTCACGGCTGGCCGAATGTATCGCTGCCACAAAGGAAGACATTGTTGCTTCAGGATTGGTGGCGCCGATCGCCGGCCACGCCGGCGACGGCAATTTCCACCTGGCCATTGTCCTCAAGCCCGGGGACGACGATGCTTTGGCTGCTGCCTCGGCCTTGAATCAACGGCTCGTAGCCAGGGCGCTCTCGATGGGAGGCACCTGCACCGGCGAGCACGGCATCGGCGCCGGCAAAATGGACTCACTCCGTGCTGAACATCCCGCCGGTGTGGGCGTCATGGCCGCCATCAAGGCGGCACTGGACCCGCGCAACTTGATGAACCCCGGCAAGGTCCTCGAATTTGGACAAGAAAGGACAGGATATGAGTACAACAACGGGTATCCCGGACGGCTCGCTGCTGCCGCCGAGGCCGCGGCTTCCAGTGCCTCGACCTGAAATCGCGGCGCTCCCGCTTTATTCCCGGGCTTTGGGGTTGGGGACCACCACATGGGTGGCGTCGTCCAACGAGTCCTCCGTGCCGCCGTCGAAAGTTGTCCAGGATGCCATGGCGGCATCTGCCGCGGGCCTTAATCGCTATCCCAGCCTTTATGGCGACGAACTGGTGGACGCGATCGGGCGGCGACTGGGACTCTCGGACGAGCAAGTGACGGCGGGCGCGGGTTCGTTGCCCCTACTCCAGCAGCTACTCACGGCATACACCGGCCCTGGTACCGAGGTGGTGCACGCATGGCGCAGCTACGAGGCATACCCCATCCTGATAGGCGTGGCAGGAGCGTCGAGCGTAGGCGTCGCACTTGATTCCGGACATCGGCACCGACTGGACGCCATGGCCGCCGCCATCACCGAACGGACCAAAGCCGTCATCGTCTGCAACCCCAACAACCCCACTGGCACAACCGTCACGCACGATGAGCTGCTCCGATTCCTCAGCCGCGTACCGAGGGACGTCCTCGTCGTGCTCGATGAGGCATATCGGGAATTTAGCCAGCCCGAGCGGGACGAAACTTCCCTGCTACCAACGTTTCCGAACCTGGTCATCCTGCGGACATTCTCCAAGGCCTATGGGCTCGCCGGTGCGCGTGCCGGTTACCTGACGGCGGCCCCGGAAATCATCAGGAACCTGAGGGCCTCAGCGCCGCCGTTCGGACTCAGCAGGGTGGCCGAGGCCGGCGCCGTGGCTGCCTGGGCAGAGGAGGAACTTCTCTCAGCCACAGTCGCAGCCGTCGTAGCGGAGCGGCAGTTCCTTACCCGGGAGCTACGGATCCGGGGCCTGGATGTGCCTGAAAGTGGTGGCAATTTCGTGTGGATCGCGATGGAACGGGCCGGGGAACTGGAACAGGCGTGTGTGCGCCACCGTGTTTCCGTACGTGCTTTCGACGGCGACGGCGTGCGCGTAACCATCGGCGGGCGCCCGGCAACGCAAGCGGTGCTCGACGCCGTCGATTCTTACCTGGGCGCCCCGAGGGGGACAGAATGACCTTGTTGGTCTCGGACAGCGCCCCGGACAAAACGCAAAGGGACCGTCCTACTCTCGACATCAAGATTCCTTGGTACTGATTTCGTACCATGAGTTATGCCTCGAAATGCCGGTGCCGGGACGCCATTACTCGCGCGTTTCCATGGCCTCGTGGATCTGCAGGGCGAACCAGAGCTGGGCTAGGGCTGAGGTTGCGCTCATGTCCAGCCCTGTCAGCTCACCGATCTTCCGGATCCGGTAAATGATGGTTTGCCGGTGGGTGAACAGGGTCGCTGCCGTCTTCTGCCAGGAGCGTTGCAGGTCCAGATACGTTTTCAGGGTGAGGATGAGATCGGGCTGGCGTCCGCGTTCATATTCGAAAATCGGGCCTAGGAGACGTTGGACGAGGGCCTGTCCTTCTTCGTGGCTGGTCAACCCCAACCACGAAGGGCCTTCGGCGTATCGCACCAGCTGCTCATTACTGCTGCCTGCCGTTCCTAGCGCCCACAGTGATTCCTGAAGTGCGCTTTGAATGCCGGCAGGGGTCGCCGGCGTGCTGACCCCGATCTTGATGCCGGGAGGCAGTGTATGGAGTAGCTGTTCGTCGGAACACTCCTTGGACACGAGCACATGGAGCTTGTTGTTTCGTTGGAGACATGCGGCAGGGAACCCGTGACGCCATAGATTCGAGTGTGCGTTGGCAAGGTAATTTCCCGCATCAGCGGAGATGGAGACGAGCATAAAATCGTGCGCCGGAATGCCGAATTCGGACAGCCGACTTTCGAGATCGTTGATGCCGTATCGGCCGTCAAATGCTTGAAGGAGGAACTCGGATCCCAGTCGGAGCCTGTTCTCCAGCCCAAGCACGGTACGCGACAGTTCCAGGCCAAGGACTGTTGCCGCATGGAGCAAAACCACTGCATCGGGGTGCGGGGCGGACGCGGGCAGGACCACCAGCAGCGCGTTGGCATGCGTAGGAATCTCCATGAGGAGGACGTCTTGGTCCACGAGCCGGTGCCATTGGAAATTCTTCGCTGTTCCCGATAGTGGTCCCATGAGAATCCTTAGCTCCCCAGCCAGAGGTGCCGGCAATGCTTCGCTGTCCGGGTGCCAGGGGTGTTGGCACCGCCGATCTACCACAAACAGCCGGGAATTCAGCTCAGCTGCCAGCTTGTTCATCAGCGTCTGCCACTGATTGTCCACACCGGCGAGACGGAGAAGATCATAAATTCGGGCCGTCTGTCGCAGTCTGCGGGATTCCTCCAGCAGCGAGGACTCGGCGACGGATCGGGCAATAGCGATGAACGGCAGGGGATATGGAACGTTGATCAGAGGCAGGGGGAGCGCGTTGCACGCTTCCAGAAATTCGGGCAGCAGCGTCGGGGCATGCATTTTCTCACCGATAGCCAAAGCGCTCGCACCCGCCCCAACGAGGGACCGGGCAAGTTCAACCTGTCCGGCGGCATCGGCGGGAATCGACAGTCCGTTGGTCATCATGATCTCGCCGCCGGTGACCCACTCCCACAGTCGGGGCAGATCCGACGTGTGCGCCCACGTGATGGGGTTCCCGAGGCCATCGGAGCCCGCAAGCAGGCTCAAGCCCAGCTGAGGCTCAGCGATCAGTTCGGAGACGGTAATCACTAACGGTGGTCCTTTGGTGGATGCGTGCGACAGTCACCTCGAGTTTATACAAACGTCTAGGCCTGTTCGCCGTTTGTAGTTGATTGACGGATAGGCGGGGTGACGACGGTCACCCAAGATTAAGTCACTTACTCCGGCTCGACGACGAGCCACCAACAGAGAGGGTTTGCAATGAGCGCAACGAGCAATCTCATTGATGACGCCCCGCTTACAAATTTCCACAAGAAGCTGACGTTCTTCGCTTCGGGGGGTCCCTTCATTGATGGTTATGCGCTGTCAATCATCGGAATCGCCCTGATCACGATGGTCCCCGGGCTGCACCTGAGTATGGTGGAAACCGGCCTTATCGGGGCCGCGAGCCTGGTTGGTATCTTCTTCGGCGGGGCCATCTTCGGTTGGCTGACTGACAGGATCGGCCGGCACAAGATGTACATCGCCGACCTCATCGCCCTGGCACTGTTCTCCGGGCTGAATTCCTTCGCCACGGAAGTCTGGCAAGTTGTTCTCTGCCGGTTCCTCCTAGGCGCTGCCATTGGCGCCGACTACCCGATCGCCACCTCGCTCCTGGCCGAGTTCCTCCCGAAGAAACACCGTGGACGTCTCCTGGGTGCCACCTTCGTGGTCTGGGCGATCGGCGCAGCTACCGCCTACGCCGTCGGCTACATTCTCCGAGACGCCGGTCCGGACGTCTGGCGGATCATGGTCGGCAGCCCCGCGATCTTCGCCGTCGTCACCTTGCTGTGCCGGCTCGGTACTCCTGAGTCTCCGCGCTGGCTGCTTTCCCGCGGCCGCCGTGATGAGGCGGAATCCGTTATCAAGAAAGTGTATGGCCGGCAGTACGGCCTTGCCGATATTGCCTCGGACAGCGAAGGTCCTGCCAGACAAGGAAAGTTCCTGGACATCTTCAAGGGCCAAGCGTGGAAGCGAACACTCTTTGTCTCGATTTTCTGGACTGCCCAGGTGATCCCGCTTTTTGCTGTCTACACGTTCGCGCCGGACCTGTTGGCCTCCATGGGCATAACCGGGGACGCCAACCTTTACGGTGGATCCTTCCTGGTCTCCATGCTGTTTGTGGTGGGCGGCATTCCCGGTTTGTGGCTCGTCGAGAAGATCGGTCGCCGGAAGCTGCTCCTGTGCAGCTTTGGCATTATCGTGGTGGCCCTGGCGATCCCCGCCTTCATCCCGAATGTCCAAGCCGGCCCGCTATTCATCGCCCTGGCGATTTTTGCCCTTGCTTCCGGCGCGTCCAGCTTCCTCGAAGTCGTCTACCCCAACGAACTCTTCCCTACGGAGGTCCGTGCCACTGCAGTCGGTTTCGGCACGGCGATCAGCAGGATTGGCTCGGCAGCCAGCACCTACCTGATGCCAGTCGCCATCCTCAGCTTCGGCGCAGCAGGCTCACTGCTCATCGGTGCCGCCATCTCCCTGGTGGGTCTGGTGGCGACCTTACTGCTCGCACCGGAAACCGCCAATAAATCCCTCGCTGAACTCACCACTGACCAAAGGCCGGCAGCCCCGGCGACCATTACAGAAGGAACTCTGGTATGACCACCCATAAGCCAATCGGACCCGTCGACGCAACGAAAGTACCCCGCTATGCCGGCCTCGGAACCTTCGCCCGGCTCCCTCAAATCGACAGGGTACCGGACTACGACATCGCAATCCTCGGTGTACCGTTCGACGGCGGCACCTCTTTCCGGCCGGGCGCGCGCTTCGGACCTGCTGCCGTCCGCGAAGCCTCACGGCTGCTGCGTCCCGGCTATCATCCCGAGCTCGACGTCGAGCCCGTGTACGAAGCTCAGGTTGTAGACGCCGGCGACATCGCCTGCACACCGTACGACATCACCAGGGCAGTCCGCGAAATCGAAGAGCAGGTACGGCCCCTCATCGGCGAGGACAAGCGACTCATTGCCATCGGCGGTGACCACACCATCGCCCTTCCTATGCTGCGCGCTCTGAACCAAGTGCACGGACCCGTTGCCCTGCTGCACTTCGATGCTCATCTGGACACCTGGGACACCTATTTCGACCAGCCGATCACTCACGGAACGATCTTTCGCCGGGCCTTTGAAGAAGGACTGCTCGTTGAAGACAAATCCATGCATGTGGGTATTCGCGGGCCCGTCTACGACCGTGACGACTTCCTGCGGGACCACGAGTTCGGATTCCAGGTCATCCGGTGCTCGGATTTGGATGTCATCGGCGTTCCGGCCGCAATCCAGAGAATCAAAAATCGCCTCGGCACCACCCCGGTCTACGTCTCCATTGACATCGATGTCCTTGACCCGTCTTATGCGCCCGGCACCGGCACCCCCGAAATGGGCGGCCTGCACTCACGCGAACTGCTGGCCCTTTTGCGGGGACTGAACGGCATCAATATCATCGGAGCGGACGTCGTCGAAGTCGCACCTGCCTACGACCACGCGGACATCACCACCCTCGCTGCCGCAACCTTGGTCTTTGACCTCCTGGGGCTGATGGTGAACCGCTCCAAGGGCGCCACCCGCCGTGGTGAGGAAGCCTTGGAAAACGCCGGAGTCTAGATAAGTCGCTACAGCGGTTGCCTCTGCATGCCAATGGGATGCCGGCTGCATGCAGAGGCAACCGCTGTGGCGTTTGTAACTCAAGCGCGGCGAATCGGCATCTCCGAGAAGATCGATGCCGCGCGTTCCACCGCGCTGGTGAACTAGGAAAAGGGCAAACACACCATGACTGCACCCATGAACACCACCTTCGACATCCGCCTCACCGACACCACCCTGCGTGACGGCTCCCACGCCATGAGCCACCGGTTCACCGAAGACCCTGCTCCCGGGACTGGGCACGATCCATGACCTGGACCGGGCACACGGGGCCGGGGCATCGGTTGCCCGCATCGCCACGCACTGCACCGAGGCGGACATTTCCATCCAGCATTTCCAGCACGCGCGCAAGCTGGGCATGGAAACGGTCGGCTTCCTGATGCTCAGCCACCGGGTCGGGCCCGGGGAGCTGGCCAGGCAAGCCCGCATCATGGCCGACGCCGGCTGCCAATGCGTCTATGTCGTCGACTCGGCCGGGGCGTTGATCCTGGATGACGTCTCCGACCGCGTCTCGGCGTTGCTCGCCGAGCTGGGCGATGACGCGCAGGTCGGCTTCCACGGCCACCAAAACCTCAGTTTCGGCGTCGCGAACTCCGTGTTCGCCGTCCGCGCCGGCGCTCAGCAGATCGACGGCACCCTCCTCGCCCTCGGCGCAGGCGCCGGCAACTCACCCACCGAGGTCCTCGCCGCGGCCTTTGACCGCCTCGGGATCAAGACCGGCGTGGATGTCCAAGGCGTCATGGCCGCCGCCGAGGACGTGGTCAAACCCTTCATCACCCGCATGCCGGTCCTGGACCGGGCCTCCATCATGCAGGGTTATGCCGGGGTCTACTCCTCGTTCCTCATCCACGCCGAACGCGCCGCTGAACGCTACGGGGTTCCGGCCTACCGCATCCTCGAAGAAATCGGCAAGGCCGGCTACGTCGGCGGCCAGGAAGACATGATCATCGACGTCGCCGTCCAGCTGGCCGCTGGCTCTCGCGTGGGCTGACCATTACCAGCTGGGCCAGTGCCGGGAACGCACCGACCGAAGATGCGGCCATCTCACAGTGGCGACGATGACCGCATTTTTCGTGCTTGCCCCCTACTCCCGGGTCTCGCCGGAGAGGCTCGACCAAACCCATCACCCGCAGCGGGTAGCCGGCCGGGCTTCAGTGCCGGCTACCCGCTGTGACCACTCCGGCCCTCAGCGTTGCGGTCACCCGGGCCGAGGAAAGGCTACTGCGGACCACAGACCAGGGCTGGGCCAGGATACAGAGGTCTGCTGTTTTTCCCAGGCTGGGTGCCGGCGTATAGGCCGTTCCCCTTAAACCGCCGGGAGTGAACATGGTGAAGGCTTCCTCCGGTGTCAATGCTTCAGAACGGTTGAGAGGCCTGCCATCGGGAGTTCGACGATCGACGGCGCACTGCATCGCCCGCCACAGTCGGGAGGTCCCGAACGGGGCATCCGTTCCGCCGAGGAGGGTATATCCGGCCTCGTGCCAAGACCGCAGCCGCTGATAATCTTCGTGCTCGCTTTCCGTAAGCACCCGCGCCAGACGGTTGCCTTGGGACCAGATAAATCCCGGATGTGCACCGACGCATGGCAGCTCGTGGTTCCCTGCGCGCGAGGCATTGCTCTTGGGGTAGTCACCGCTCGCCAGGAAGGCGTGTTCGATCCTGTCCCCAGCCCGGCCGGCGGTTTCCAGGGCGCACATGGCAAGCACCAACGCCTCGTATGTGACGGCATGTAGAGCGACGGGACCGGGCCTGCTCTCACTGATCATTCGTATTAGCCCGTCCAACTCAGGCAGATTGTGATCGGCGACAATGAGCTTGGTTCCGTGGACCGTGCCCCGGGTCTCCCAAGGGTAGGGCCTGACCTTCCCGAAGACGCCGAGCTGCAGCCACCGCCGGACGGTGCCAGCCAGTTTCCGGGCGGACACCGGATCAGTGGTGGCCGTCATATCAGTAGCGCCGATGCAGCCTTGCGCGGCCAGTAGCCGTGCCTCACGCACAATGCCAGAGTCATCTTCTAGTTCACCGGGCAGCCGGGCCAGTATCGAATCGTCGTCAAGAAGGACCCCGTCATCCGGCATTGAGTGGCCCGTCGCTTCGTGGAGAAGCTCTATGGCCCTCCGGTTGAGGACCCATTGGTGACCGCTTCGGTGCTGTACCCGCAGCGGCGTCGGCAAGGGAAGCAGCTCGTCCAAGCGGTGCGCGTCGAGATCACCCAAGGCATCGTCGTCGTACCCGACGATCCTCAGCCAGGCACCTGGCGGTTTGTTCCCGGCAGCCGTCCGCACCACGGCCTGGAAGCGGACCGGGTCGGTGACGGCGCTGACGTCCACCGATCGGCGGCGGGCGGCCCATGAGCGCAAATGCAGGTGGTGGTCCCACAGGCCCGGGACGACAGAACCGCCGCGGGCATCAATGACACGTGTGCCTGGACAGGCACGGCGGGAACCGACCTCGGAAACAAGGCCGTCCCTGATCAGCACGCTCGTTCCCGTGCGCCAGCCGACAGTGGCGTTGACGATCAAGAGAGACCGGCTCACGATGCAACGCTTTCGGCTTCCCAGCCATGTTTCCCGATGGCCCAGCGGGCCGCCCCTGCGAGATCAAGCCGGAGGATGCCGGACCGTCCGGCATTCAAGAGTCCAAAGCCTCCGACGGCTGCCAGCAGGCCCGTGACTGGGTCCGCCAACGCATCGCCAGCGAAATGCGGAATATCCTGGTGCCAGCATACGACGCCCGCTTCGGCCGCGGCGTCGTCACCATACCCCACCCGCTGGTTGGGATCTTCGTGTCCTCCGTACGCTGAGATGGAGATCCAGAGCTGGCCTGGGCGTTGCCGCAACCCCAAGGAGTTGAAGGCGCGCTGACGCGTGGAAGCGATCACGACGTCGGCCTGGGCGAGTGTCTGGCCCAATGCCGCACGGTCTCTGAAGTCCAGCTGCAGCAGTTCCTTGCCACCATTGAGCCGGTGTGCGAAGGCGGCATCTTCCGGGACGCTCAGCTCAGGTTGAGTCAGGCTCTCCACTTTGACCACATTCGCTCCGGCGGAGGCCATGAGGGCACCCGCCAGCGGGCCTGCCCAGAGCCGTGACAGGTCCATGACGGTAAGTGAAGGCAGCGGACGGGCCGGCTGGGCGGTCTGTTTGTCGGCCCGGAAATCATAGGGTGAAGGATGGCTACGCGTTGTTCCTGCGCGGGGAATGGCTCCGACTGCGAGTCCCAGCAAGGCGGATCGTTCCACGACGTCTCTACGAGTTTGTTGCGCCGTCCATTCGGCCAGTGCGCCCTCGTCTCCTGGCCCCACAGCGCCCATGCTTAGGGCAGGGACGAGTTCCCAATCGCTGTCCCGCGGGAGGTTTACCGCGAGCCATCCGTCGGCAGCCTTCAGTATCCGCCCGCCGCCGCGAAGCGTCATCCCCGGCTGTGCCTCGTGCGGTTGGAGGCACAGGTTTTCGCGTTCGGACAGCAGCGCGGGCCCGTCGATGACGAGTTCGTTGCCAATTCGGCGGCTGGTGATTTGAGCGAGCAGCGCGGCGCCGCGCAGGCTCGCGGCGATGTCGCCTGGGGGTGTGGTGTCGTAGGCAGTCAGCGCAGCGGCACCGGATGTTTTCCAACCTTCCGCGGGGGACTGTGCCGTGAGAGCGGGCTTTCCGAGCTCGATGGCCTCGTGGAGCTCGACGGCGTCATTCTCCAGTCCCAGCCCGGCGAGTAGCCGGTGGGCTGCAGCCAGTTGGGAGTCCGGGGTAGTCGGTGTCATTCGGAGACCTCATCGATGAGTCCCCACTCCAAGGCGGCTGCGGCGTCGATTGTCATCCCGGTGACAGCCATGAGGAGTGTGCGTTGGCGGCCGATCCGGCGGGGGATGCTGACTGTTCCGCCGCAGCCTGGGAGCAGGCCCATGGACACCTCGGGTAAACGCCAGGACGTGTCGGGCGCAGCTGTGACGTGTCCTGCGAAAGAGGCGATTTCCATGCCGGCTCCCACGCATGCTCCGTGCACGCGGGCCGTAAGCCGGCCGGCGACCCGAGCAACGCAGCCGGGCACGTTCTGGCTGATGCGTTCCACATGGGCGCCCAGGGGGTATGGCGCCATCCCGAATTCCCGGAGATCGCCACCGGCGCAGAAATGCCGGCCGTTTCCTGTGAGCTCCAATGGCCCCGTGGTGAGGGCTAAGGCCGAAAGGATTCCGACGAGTTCGGTCCGCATCCGTGTATTGACGGCGTTGGCCGAGGAGGGTCGGTTGAGCTGGATCTCCGAGGCTTGCGCGCCTTGATGGACCAGGACGGTCGGTTCGACGTCTACGCCGGGGGTACGTGCAGGCTGGTCCGCCAGCCATCGGGTAAACTCCGAGCCCGTTTGCAGGAGGGAGTAGGCGAGCGATTCGGCTCTTATGGCATCAGGGATGGGCACGCTGTGGGTAGCCCGCATCAATTGCGCGAGAACCAGCGAGGCCTCGGGGTTGGAGCGAACGCCGCGGATGACGTCCGGCAGGAGGGCATCGGGAACCACAAGGTCAGCGCAGGGAAAAGCGTTGTCGGCTGCACGGCCACGGATATGCCGCCCGGCGGGCGCCCGGGATTCCCGCACGAAGGTTATGAACGGCAGGTCGTGGTCCACCGTGTCGCGGTCACTGTTTTCGTCGGGAATGAGTTCGACGAGGACGTGCGCGCCGGGTGCAACCAGCTCGGGGTCCCGCGCCGCGGCGCGCAATGCGAGTTCGGACACCGAGAGGGCCGGAACCGGGAGTGGAGCGCTGTCTGCGGTGCGGCCCACTAACGGGGATGTCATCTCGAAATACTACCGATCTGAAACGGGCGGACAGGGAAAATTCCAGTGGTCGAAGTGAACGCATCTCGTGCAAGTACGTACGGTTTCGTCACCGAGCACGAACTGCTCCGTTGTGTGCGTGTGCACCAAGGCCGCAAGTTCCTGCGATTGATCTGCGACTACTTGCTGAACACGAAGGGCTGCCAAGCCAGCCAAGCCGTCATAGCATGACCAGAAAAGGTCGCGGGCTCTTGCCCGCGGCCATCCTTCCGGCAGAGTTTCGTCGGGCAGCCCCGGGTCGAGTTTCAGGAACCTGCGGTAGCTGTCGGTCATGAGCGTCCGGATCACGAAGGCTTCCTTGGTTGAGAGCAGACCGCCGTCAAGGACGTCGGTGACCCATGCCCACTCTCGGAGAAACCCTGAGTAGTGCTCCCGGAGCTCGTCGAGATCCCATGCGGAGCTTACCTCGATGCGCCCTGGCGCAGGATGCTCAATGGATGTGAAGACGGACCCTCCATCCACTTCGAGTTCATCCAGGACCGAAGAGGCCCTCTCGACCTGTTGAACTGGAGATGCCCACACGCCGTCATGGATAGCCGCAAACCCGAGCATTCTGAGGCGTGCCCGCAGCTGGTTGCGAGTGTCGCGGCGGCTTGCTGGCAACGAGAACATACACATGGTCCATTGCCCGGTCCATGGCTGTGAAGACCCCAAGTTCATGATGCCTGAACCCACCTCCACAGCGTCGCGGGCTACGAGCGGAGTGAGGCGGTAATAGGTGTGCCTTCCTTGTCTACGTGATTCGGTGACCCCCCTCCGTGAAAGCCGTCCCAGGGAGGCGCGTGCACTCGGCAGGCTGACGTTGAGATCTCCCAGTAAACGGATGAGCGCGGCGGAAGGAAGGAACTCCGGCCGGGCAAGCCAAAAGTCTCCAAAGAGGGTGACGGCCAGGTGCTGGGGATTCTTGCCGGACTGCCATCTCGGAAAGCCAGGCATGTGGTTCTCGGCCTCTTGAATGGCGTGCCCGGCGCTGGACGTTCGCATGTTTGGACTCCGGTGTCTGTGGTGGATGCGCCGAAGCTTCCCGTGGTGGGTGATCGGCAGAATAGAATGCAAAAAGATGTGTGATTACTGATTATATGCATTCTTACAACGCGAAGTCGCGTGAACTGCTGCGCCGGTTTGGGCTGATCTCAGGCACACCATTAGCCCCACCAATCCAGCGGTACGCTGGATTGGTGGCTACTATTCGCGTTATCCGGGGACTTCGCACTCATGATGCCCGAGCTGTGAAGTGAGCCACTTGACGTGATTCATCCAACATGCGACAGTTGATCGAGCGATCGTCAAAAATCAGTCGACAAGGGTGCGACCCTGATCGCCAGGAAGCCAATCACGAAGGAGTGAAATGAGAGCTCGTATATTGCTCGGCGGCGCAGCAGCAGGGATCACGGCAGTGTTGCTGGCCGGTTGCAGCGCTTCGTCAGGGAACTCGACGTCCGCGGACGTTCAGGTAAATCCCGATGCCACCCTCAAAGTCGGTGTCACCAACCTCCAGTCCTCGTGGGACATCGCGAAGACCGCCGGATCACTGGAAGTTCCCATTCAGAAGATGGTCTATGACGGACTTACCGGACTGGATGAGAAGAACAACGTCGTTCCGGGCCTCGCCGAGTCGTGGAGCACCCCCGACGGCGGCAAGAGCTACGATTTCACACTTCGTACGGGGGTCACCTTCAGCAACGGCGACGCCTTCGATGCGAGCAGTGCCAAGGCAACCATTGACCACTACCTCACGGCTCCGGGGTCGACCGTAGCGGGTCAGTTGGCGAATCTTCAGGAGGTGGAGATCGTCAGTCCGAGCAAGCTGCGGTTCCTGCAGAAGCAGGCGGATGTCTCGCTCCCTGCGGTCCTGAGCGACCGTGCCGGCATCATGATGGATGCCAAGGTGATTGCCGCTGGTGACTTCACGAAGCCGGTGGGCACCGGACCCTTCACGCTCCAGAGTGCCCAGGCGGGTGTGTCCATCACCCTGACGAAGCAGCCGAAATACTGGTCGCCGGACACCGTACGGGTCGCGGGCGTGACCATCTCCCAGATCCAGGACCCGGTTGCCATGGCGAACGCGATCCGATCGGGCAGCGTTGACATGGGTGTTGTGGGTGCAGCCCAGGCCTCGGATCTTCAGGCCGCTGGCGACACCCTGGGTACCTACCCCATCAAGGGGCGGCAGCTCAGCGGCATCACCTGGAACCCGGATCTCTACAAGCCGCTAGCGGACCAGCGGGTCCGCGATGCGCTCAACATGGCGATCGATCGTCAGGGCATCGTCAAGGGCGTGTTCCTTGGCCAAGGCGAGGCGGCTTCCCAGTTCCGCGCCGAAGGCGCATCCGGCTTCAGCAGCACGGCGAAGCCTATTCCGTATGACCCGGAGCAGGCCAAGAAGTTGCTCGCCGAGGCGGGATACGCGAACGGGCTGTCCTTCTCGATGGTAGCCCCGGTGAAGTTCGCGAAGGAGGCCGAAGCGGTCCAGGCCAACTGGGCTGCGATCGGAGTCAATGTCAAGGTCACCACCCCTCCCGGTTCGGGACCCGCCGATGCCCTGTGGTACAAGCCCTCTGTAGCAGTCGGGTTCTGGTCCTTCGATGGACGGAACGATCTGTCCAACGCCTACCAGCAGATGCTGCTTCCGAGCGCCGCTTACAACCCGGGCAAGGTCGCCGACCCGAAGGTGACCGATCTGATCAAGCAGTCCGCCGCGACGGCAGATCCGGCAGCCCGCGCGAAGGTCTTTGACCAGCTTGCCGAGATCACGTCGGCATCCACGCAAGCGAACACGCCCGTGGCCTGGGTGTACCAGGTAGTGGCTTACTCCAAATCCCTGGTCGGCGTGAAGCCGTCGGAGAGCGGGTACCCCATCCTCACCGGTGTGGGCGTAGCAGCGAATAAGTAACGGCGCCCGGCCCGGAAACCCCTTTGGAAACGAGAGTTCCCAAGGTTCCCGGGCCGGCACACCGCATCAATGAAGAGAGACTACCGTGTTCGAGATCGAGAAGTGGTGCTGACGCCATGACACCGACAGGCATATCCGTAAGCCCGGCCCTACAGGAGCCGAAGAAACGTCCGGCACCGGCCAAACGCCGCAGTCCGGTCTCGGGCCTGCTGCGCAGCGTGGGCTCCCGCGTTCTAAGGTCCCTGCTGCTGTTCGTGGCCGTCACCGTTACGGTCTTCGGGTTGTCCGCACTGATCCCGGGCGATCCGGCCGTTTCCCTGGCCGGGGAAGGCGCCACGCCTGAAGCAATTGCGGCCATCCGTACCCAGCTGGGGCTCGGCAAGCCGTGGTACGAGCAGTACTTCTCGTGGATAAACGGCGTGCTCCACGGCGATCTGGGAACCTCCTTCTTCTACCACACGCCGGTCTCGGACCTTGTGATGAGCAGGCTCCCTGTGACCTTGTCCCTTGCTCTCTTCGCGATCATCGCCGCCGTCGTCTTCGGCATCCTCATGGGACTGCTGTCAGCCACCAGGCGCGGCCGTCTCACGGACAAGATCACCACGGTCATCTCCACTGTGGGGATCGCCACTCCGAACTTCTGGGTCGGAATGATCCTGCTGATCCTGTTCTCCCTGAACTGGCACATATTCCCGGCGGTCGGATATACCCCTATCACCAAGAACGCGGGGTCATGGTTCATGCACCTCGTTCTTCCCGCCATCGCCCTGGCGGCGGCCGCCGGCGCTGAGCTGCAACGCCAGACCCGAAGCAGCGTTTCCGAAATTCTTTCGCAGGACTACATCCGGACGGCAAGGGCCCAAGGGCTGACCCGGCGGAAGGTCCTCTGGCAGAGGGCTCTCAAGAACGGCGCGCCGCCGCTGGCCACCGTGGTGGGGTTCCAGACGGCTGTCCTCCTTGGCGGCAGCGTGGTCGTGGAGAAAGTATTCAGCTTGCCGGGCCTTGGAACCTTGGCCATCGATTCCGTCACCCTGAAGGACCTGCCCATTCTCCAGGCCGTGGTGCTTCTCAACGCCTGCTTCGTGATCATCATCAACTTCGCGACGGACCTCATTTACACCGTCCTCAACCCAAAGGTGCGTGTCTAGTGAGCGTCCCGGCGAAACAATCAGCGCGGAAGGCGCCGCGCGGCGTGAATCCCAACCGCTTCTCAGCCCGGCTGAAGAAGCAACCGATGGCAATGGCTGGTCTGGCCGTCCTGTGCATTTTGGCGGTCGTAGCCATTGTGGCCCCGTGGATTACCCCTTACGACCCCAATGCAACGGACCTCAACTCGGTGTTGCTACAGCCCGGAGCACCAGGGCATCTGTTGGGAACCGATGAACTTGGGCGTGACGTGGCAAGCCGGCTCCTGGTGGGAGGGCGGGTGTCCCTGGTAGCGGCGCTCCAAGGAACCGGTATTGCCTTGGTCATCGGGGTACCGCTGGGATTGGTGTCAGGATTCTTCGGCGCCTGGGTCGACAAAGTAATCATGTTCGTCACAGACGCCGTCATGAGTTTCCCGGCCCTGTTGCTGGCCATGGCGATCGCAGGAATTCTCGGTCCAAACCTCACGAACGCGATGACAGCCATCGGCCTCAGCACCGCACCCAGGGCCATCAGGCTCGTGCGTGGATCCGTTTTGGGTATCCGCGAAGAGACCTATATTGAGGCCGCAAGGAGCATCGGCACTCCCTCCTACCAAATCGTGTTCCGGCATATCCTGCCGAATGTCCTGGCACCGCTGGTGGTCTTCGCTGCGATCCTGGCAGGCACCGTCATGCTGATCGAGGCCGGGCTGAGCTTCATCGGCCTCGGAGTCCAGCCGCCGGAAGCGAGTTGGGGAGCGATGCTTGGCAGCGCGTTCACTTACATCTCCCGTTCTCCGTGGTTGGCGGTATTCCCCGGCATCTGCATCGCAGTCAGCGTTTTGGCCCTGAATGTCCTGGGTGACGGCGTCCGGGATTCGATTGGAAAGAAGGTGCGTCGATGAGCGACGCCAAAGAAGCGCTGCTGAGCGTCGAGAACCTCCGTGTTGAAATCGACTTTAACGGCGCGTGGGTGCCCTTGGTGGACGATGTGTCCTTTTCGGTCAAGCCCGGGGAGACCCTGGGCCTGGTGGGGGAGTCCGGTTCCGGGAAGAGTGTCTCTGCGATGTCGCTCATGGGGTTCATTGGGCGCCAGCGTGGCCAGCGGCTTTCCGGAAGCGCCCACTTCCAAGGCAGGGACCTGCTTCGCCTCAATGACCGCGAACTGGAGAGCATGCGCGGGAATGAGATCGCCATGGTGTTCCAGGAACCCATGACCAGCCTGGATCCTGCTTTCAAGGTGGGCCACCAGATCGCGGCCGGCATCCGGGTTCACCAGGACGTGACCGCGGCCCGGGCCAAGGAGATGGCCATCGAGGCCATGGACAAGGTGCGTATCCCCAGTGCGCGCGTCCGGGCTGACAGTTACCCGCACGAGTTCTCCGGGGGCATGCGCCAGCGTGTGCTGATCGCCATGGCGATAGCGAACAACCCGTCAATGCTCATTGCCGATGAACCCACGACTGCCCTGGATGTCAGTGTTCAGGCGCAAATCCTGGCCCTCCTGACCGAGATGAAGGAGGATCTGGGGCTGGCGATGATCTTCATTACCCACAACATGGGCGTGGTCGCGGACATTTGCGACCGCCTGGCCGTGATGTATGCGGGCCAGATCGTCGAGGAAGGGGACGTCTTCGAAACGTTCCAGGCCCCCCAACATCCGTACACGGAGCGCCTGCTGGCAGCCATGCCGAGTATCGCCAGCCGGCGGGGGAGCCTTGAATGGATTCCGGGATCCCCGCCACGGCCCACGGACTTCCCTGCCGGGTGCAGGTTTGCGCCGCGCTGCCGGCACCGTCTGGACTCGTGCGAACAGCCTACGACGCTGCTGGAGATCTCGCCGGGGCGTTCGAATCGTTGTTTGCTCGGAAATACTTGGATGCAGGAGAGCGAGTCATGAGCACCGATATTGTCGTGATGCAGACCGAAGACCTCAGGGTCTCCTTTCCCGTCCGGCGGGCCGGACACGCGACCATCGTGCAGGCGGTCCGCGGCGTCGATATTACTCTTCGCGCCGGTGAGACACTGGGGCTGGTAGGGGAGTCCGGCTCCGGGAAGTCGACGCTGGCACGGGCCCTGATGCGGCTCATCCCCTCTGAGGGGATCGTCAGGCTGGACGGCCGGGACGTCTCGGGTCTGAAGCCCGCCGCGTTCCGGAAGGAGCGTAAGAGGATTCAGATGGTCTTCCAGGACCCGTACTCTTCATTGAACCCATCGCTCACGGTGGGGGCGAGCATCGCTGAACCGCTGAAGGTCCACACGAAGCTGAACGCCGCAGAGCGCGCAGAGCGCGTCGGCGAGGTGCTCACCCTCGTGGGCCTGAACGCCGATTACGCGGACCGCTACCCGGACGAGTTCTCCGGCGGCCAGCGGCAGCGGGTGGCGATCGCCCGGGCGATCGTGCTCAACCCCGAGGTTTTGGTGTGTGATGAAGCAGTCAGTGCCCTGGACGTATCGACCCAGAACCAGGTCATCAACCTTCTCGAGGAACTCCGCGACAAGATCGGTTTGTCCTACCTCTTCATTTCGCACGATCTTGCAGTGGTCCGCCACATCTCGGACTACGTCGCGGTCATGTACCTTGGCGAGATCGTCGAGGAAGGACCGGTGGACCGGATCTTTGGCGCCGCGGCCCACCCTTACACGCAGGTCCTCCTGAATGCTGTACCGGTACCGGATCCGGTGGCGCAGCGGGCCACGACGAAGCTCCTGCTGCGCGGCGACATTCCCGATCCCACGAACCCGCCCAGCGGTTGTGCCTTCCACCAAAGGTGCCCGTTCGCCATGGAGATCTGCGCGCAGAAAGCGCCGCCCAAGGTGGAGATCCCGGGTGGCGGCGTCGCCAAATGCCACCTTCACACGAGCGGACCGGTGTTGGCCGGACGCCCGATCAGCTCCTTGACGGCAGCCGGGACCGGAACCGGAACCGGCGCCGACGACGGGACCCCCGAATCAGCACTGCCCGCCGCCATCGTGTCCGGCACCCCGGAGTCCTCACTATGACCCGCCTGAAGGAGAATCCCATCACCGAGACCAAAGCCGCACCGGCGTGGAAGGGTGCCCGCAGCAAGAAGCGCCTCGCGTCTTCGGCCGAGGCCACCGCCCTGAACCGCGCCTACACCACCCGCATGTGGGAAGACATCGCAAAAGGTGAGTCCTTTGTGTTCGGCTACGGCCCCATGGAGCTCTTCAACGCCATGGATCTGTACCTGGTGCTGCCCGTCCAGTACGGCTCGGTCATGGCAGCAAAGCAGCTCTTCGAGCACTACCAGGGTGCGATCGATGACAGGGGCTATTTCCGGTCCTTGGCAAACTACGAGAGCCTTCCCCTGGGGTACTGCTTCAGCCCGGATCCCGAGACGGCCCCCTATGGCGGCTTGCCAAAGCCCGCGGCAATTGTGGGCGGCTACATGACGGAACCGGCCATCTATGAGTTGTACGCGCACGAATTCGGCTCTCCCCTCTACTTGATGGATGACCCCCACCGACAGGCGTCCGTTCCTCCCCGTTGGTGGGAGGGCCCCGAGTGGCGCAACGAGGACATGATCGATTTCAACGTTCGCGAGTTTGAGGGTTGCGTCCGGTTCCTTGAATCCGTTACCGGAAAGCCCTACAGCGAGACGCGGCTGCGCGAATATCTGCAGCGTGCGGACGAGATGGCCGAGTACTACTGGAAGATCACGGACCTGGCCTACAAGTCGCCTGGGCCGGCGCCTTACACCGCAACGGATGCCTATACGGAGGTGGGCATCTATGAGACCCACTTCGGGCACGAGTGGGCTCTGGACCATGTCAAGGGCATGTATCGCGAGGTCAAGGAAAAGGTCGAGAACCGCGACGCGGCCGTCGAGGGTGAGAAGATGCGGCTGCTCTGGGCCGGCACCCCGCTCTGGTTCAACCTGGGCTTCTACAACGCCTGGGAAGAAAGCCATGGAGCGATCTTCGTGGAGACAATGTACCTTCCCCGGGCCCAGCGCATGATCCAGCCCGACCGGAGCAACGCGCTCCGGGCGGCCTACTTGCGCCGGCACATGAAGTACACGGGGCCCAGCCCGCGGTCGGCGGCAGAACTCGTCGTCGCGCAATCGCGCGAATACCGCATCGACGGCGTTGTCCTGCCCGCAAGGGGAGCCACCCGCGAAGCGGCAGCAAGCTCAAGGTTCATGGCCGATACCCTTCGCCGCGAGGGGATTCCTGTCCTGCTGGTGGACTATTCACCTTTCGACAACGCGGCCTGGGACGAAGAAGCCATGCGCGCCCAAGTCACCGAATTCATTGAACAAATCGAGGGATCCCGATGAATCAAGCTTTCACTGTTCCCGGATTGGACCTGGCCCGATGAGCGTCCTCAGTCATTTCCGCGAGGTCGTGGCGAACCGCTTCGATCCCCGTGCCGTGGACGCGCTCTCCTCTTTTGACGGTCGTCCTGTGATTGGTTTCCTGGATACCGGTTTCCCCGAGGAGTTGGCCATCGCGGCCGGCTACCAGCCCATGCTCCTGACCGGGGACCCGACGTCGGGCACAGGTACCGCCGACCCCTACCTCGACCTCTCGGCTCCCGCCCGCGTGCGGCATCTCACCGAAGCGATGGTTACTGGCCGGTACAATTCGGTCGATGTCCTGTGTGTAACCGGTGGCGACCGTTGGCTCGCCAATACCCACGGGTTCCTGGAGGCTTACCGGCAAATCTCTGCCACTCCCGATTTCGGTGATGTCTACTACCTGGAGCGACCGCGAGGCACCTACCGGGAGCACCGGGAGTACAACCTGCGGTTGCAGCGGGACTTCCGGTCCTACCTGGAGGACCGCTCCGGTAAGGTGATCGACGACGGCGACCTGGCTGCCGCGATCAGGCTCACCAACGAGACGCGCTCACTCCTTCGCGAAGTCACAGCCTTACGGACAGGTGATGAGCCGCGGATCTCCGGCGTGGATTCACACACGATCACCATGGCCTCGATGCTGATGCCGAAGAAGGCCTTCAACTCGGAATTGCGTCACTTCCTTGCCCATGAAGTACCAACGGCATCGGTGGTGGCCAAGGGAACCGCACGGGTCTTCGCGTCCGGCAGCTCGCTGGACCACCACCGCCTGCATGAAATCGTGGAATCGCTTCCAGCGGTGGTGGTAGGGGAGGACACCGAGTTCGGTGCACGGTATGCCGAAACCCCCATCAACGAGTCCATCGATCCGATGGAGGCGATCGCAGACCGCTACACGTTCAAGGCCCCGGAGCCTTGGGCGTTCGGCATGAAACGCCGCATCGGGATGAAGGTGGATGCCGCAGTCGCCGCGCGCGCCGACGTCGAGGTCTTCCTGCATCTGGCGAACGACACATCCGTCGGATGGGACTTCCCCGATCAACGGAACTCACTCCAGGAACACGGCATTCCCGTCATTGCACTCGCTGACCAGGACTATGTCTTGGACGATGCTCAGGCCGTTTCGGACAAGCTGGCGGACTTCTTCTCCCAGTCCAAGGAAGAACACAACATCACTAAGAAGGTTTTGGCATGAATAAGGGACTCCTGAACGGAGCTCGGGCTCTCGACTTGACGGACGAGACCGGGTTTGTCTGCGGCAAGGTACTCGGCGAGCTCGGCGTTGACGTCGTCAAGGTGGAGCGGCCTGGCGGTGACCCTTCACGACTCATCCCGCCGTTCCACCAGGACATTCCAGGCGTGGAACGCAGCCTCTACTGGAAAGCTTTCAACACCGGAAAGCGCGGGGTGACACTCGACATCGAGAACCCCCGGGGCCAGGAGATCTTCCGCGAATTGGTCCGCCGGGTCGATTTTGTCATCGAGTCCTTTGAACCTGGCTATCTCGAGCGGATTGGCCTGGGATTTGAGGTCCTCCGTGCCATCAACCCGAAGATCGTCCTTGTCTCCATCACCCCCTTCGGGCAGACCGGCCCTTACAGCCAGTACAAGGGCTCGGAACTGATCGCTATCGCCATGAGCGGCGTGCTGAACAACACCGGGGACCCGGACCGGGCACCCGTAAAGGAGTCGCTGGACTCCGGGCTCTTCCATGCAGGGGTCGCGGGAGCCATGGGAGCCGTCACCGCCTACTACCACGCCATGCTTGCCGGCGAAGGCCAGCAGGTTGACGTCTCCGTTCAGGAAGTCGCCGCAAGCCGGCTCACCTCCTCCATCCTCGCATGGGACCTGGAACGCGTGACGTTGGTCCGCGACGGTCACAAGTCGCAGATGGGACCAACATCCACCGACTGGTTCTGGGCCTGCAAGGACGGCCACCTGTTCTGGCACATGCTCGGCGGCGCGTTCGGTGCCCCCGCCAACAAGGCCCTCTCGGACTGGATGGACGAGTACCTCGAGGACAACCCGCTACGAGAAGTGCAGGAATGGATGAAGTTTGACAAGGCCGGAATCTCCCAAGAGCAATGGGATCGCTTCGCCGCGGCAATCCGTCCCTTCTTCCTGCGTTTCACCAAGGACGAAATCCGGGAACAGAGCCTGAAACGCGGTACCAACGCCACCGTTGCCAACGATCCTCACGATCTGCTTGAGAGCGAGCAACTGAGGTCACGCGGTTACTGGACCGATCTGGACGACCCTGTCCTGGGCGACCTGAAATTCCCCAAATACTTCTTCCAATCCCGCGACACCGAGAACTTCAGCCGCACGGCCGCACCGCAGCTCGGCGAGCACAACGAGGACATCTACCTGAACGAACTCGGCCTGACGTCCGAGAAGATCGACGAACTAAGGAAATCCCATGCCATCTGAAGCTCCAACCCAGCCACCGGCACCCAAGGGTGCCTTAGCCGGCGTCAAGGTGCTCGACTTCGGCTGGGCCATCGTGGGTTCGCTGACCGGAAAATTCCTGGCCGATCACGGCGCCGAGGTAATCCGCGTCGAATCGGCCTCCCGACCGGACATGACACGGGTCGACCGTCGATACTCCAAGTCATCGCAGTCCAATCTCGACGACAAGCCCTGGTTCGCCCACTTCAACACGTCCAAGTACAGCCTGTCGCTCGACCTGAAAAACCCCCGATCGCGCGACGTGCTCGACCGCCTGATCGCCTGGGCCGATGTGGTCAACGAGAACTTCACACCGGGGACGTTGCAACGCCTCGGACTGGACTACGACTACATGACCACCATCAATCCAGACATCATCTTCATCAGTGGCAGCCTCTTCGGACAGACCGGCCCCCTTGCTGAGGAATGGGGTATCGACGGGACGGGCGCCGCCATTTCGGGCCGCCTCAACCTGACAGGCTGGCCGGACCGCACCCCCGTCACACCAAGTTCGGGCATCTATGGGGACTACATCGTTCCGCTGATGAATGCCACGGCCGTGGTCGCGGCGCTGGCACACCGCGAGAAGACGGGGTTGGGCCAGTACATGGAAGCGAGCATGTTCGAAGTCACGGCACAGGAGATCACCCCGGCCGTGCTCGATTGGCAGTCCAACGGCCGGCTTGAGGGACGGACCGGCAACCGCGTGGCAAACGCTTCCCCGCACGGCGTGTTCCCGTGCTCCGGCGAAGACCGCTGGTGCGCGATCGCCGTTTTCTCCGATCAGGAGTGGGCAGACTTCGTAGCCGCCCTCGGCAAGCCCGACTGGGCCGCCGATAGCCGGTTCGCCACTTTGGAGGCCAGGAAGGCAAATGAGGACGAGCTTGAGCGGCTCGTGGCGGAATGGACGTCCGCCCGCGATCCGCACGAAGTGATGAGGTACCTGCAGCAGTACGGTGTCCGCGCGTCCGCCGTGCAAGGGCCGGCGGACATTATCGACAACGATCCGCAGCTTCGGGAGCGGGGATTCCTGCAGACCGTCGAGCACTCGGTCCTTGGCCCCTTCGGTCACCAAGTGCCCCCGTTCAGGCTCAGTGCGACGCCGGCTCAGCTACGACCGGCTCCGAACATGGGCGAGCACAACGAGTACATCTGCACCGAACTGCTCGGCGTGTCCGATTCCGAGTACATCGATCTGCTGCTCGAGGACGTCTTCCGCTGACACGGAACCCACTGAACTTTTAATGAAGGGAAACAAGACCATGGATCGTCTGACTGGAAAAACCAGCATCGTCACCGGAGCCGGCGAGGGTATCGGCCGCGCCATCGCCCGGATGTTCGCCCGCGAAGGAGCACAAGTTGTTGTCGCTAACCGCAACGAGACGAAGGGCAAAGAGACCGTAGAGCTGATCAAGGACGCGGGCGGTGAGGCCACCTTCATCCGCACGGATGTCACCGATACGGAGGATGTGAAGCGGCTGATCGAACAGACGGTCGCCACCTACGGCAAACTCGACGTGCTCTGCAACAACCACGGCGTCTACGGCCTGGATACACGAGAAATTACCGACCTGCCCGAAGCGGACTGGGACCTCATGATGGACACGAACGCCAAAGGCGTGTTCCTCACCACCAAATACGCCGTACCGGCCATGCGTGCGGCAGGCGGCGGGTCGATCGTCAATATCTCCTCGATTGCGGCGCTGGCGAAGTCCGCGCAGCCTGCGTACGCGGCTTCAAAAGGCGCGGTGAACGCCTTCACCAAAGGCATCGCCGCCCAGGTGGCCGAGTTCAACATCCGCGCGAACGTGATCACTCCGAGCACGATTGAAACGGATCGCCGTACCGAGTTGGCGAAATCTGCCCAGTACAAGAACGACTTCCTGGCCCATACCTCCGAAGATGAGGCCGCCGGCAGCGTGGAGATCATCAACCGCGTCCTGCCCGGCTTCGGGGAACCGGATGACATCGCCTACGCCGCGGTGTACCTGGCATCCGATGAATCGGCCTACGTCACTGCCACCGTCCTCCCCGTCGACGGCGGTACCACCCGGACGCGCACAGACTAGCGTCGTCGCCACATCCATAGTTTGTGCAGCAAGAAAGCTAAGTGAGGGATTGAATGAACAGGCTCCAGGGCAAAGTCAGCATCATCACCGGTGCCGGCAGCGGCATCGGTCGCGGCATCGCGCAGAAATTCGCTGAGGAGGGTTCCGCCGTCGTTGTTGCTGACGCGTTCCCGGCCGGCGGCGAAGAAACGGTGGAATTGATCCGGCAAGCAGGCGGTACGGCCAACTTCCAGCAGGTTGACGTCACCAATGCCGCGGACGTTGAGCGGCTTGCCAAAGACACGGTGGAGCGCCACGGAGAAATATCTGTCTTGGTGAACAATGCCGGGATTTCCTCGGGAGACACCCTTCGGATCCACGAAGTGACCGAAGAAAACTGGGATCGCATCATGAATGTGAACCTCAAGGGCGTCTTTTTCTGCTGCAAGTACGTCCTGCCAGCAATGTTGGAGCGTGGTGGCGGGTCCATCGTCAACATTGCGTCCGCAGCTGCGGTCGGCATGGGACCCCGCGCCGCGTACGCGGCGTCGAAGGGCGGCGTGGCTTCGCTGACCCGCAGCATCGCGTTCCAATACGGCGAGTACAACATCCGCGCCAATGCAATTTGCCCGGGCCCGGTTGATACCCCGATGAGCCGCGCCTCAAGGGCAAGCGGTATCTACAAACCGACTGGCATCGTGGACCTCGCCATTGACCGCAAGGGCCAGCCGGAGGACATTGCCTACGCGGCGCTCTACCTCGCATCGGATGAATCGAAGTACGTCACATCCGACATGATGCTCGTCGACGGCGGCGCCCTCCGTCTCCGGGCAGAGCAGTTCCGCAATTAACCAGCCTCTTTCCGCCAAAGAATTAAGCAAGGAGAACATCATGTCCACCATCACCCCCGGACAGCGGCTGTACAGCGCAGCGTCAACCGCTGAGGTCATCGTCGTCAAAGCTGCATCCGTTGACCTGGCCTGCGCAGGCGAGTCCATGCTGGCCACCCGTCCGGAGACCGCGCCTGCATCCGGGACCGAAGCTCCAGTATTGGTGGGAAAGCGCTACACGGATGAGGAGAGCGGCCTGCTGGTTCTATGCACCAAAGGGGGCGCCGGGCCCTTGCTGGCGGACGGTCGCGTGATGAACGAACTCCAGACCCAAGCTCTTCCCTCTTCGGACTGAATGCCATGAATATTTCCGTCCTCCTCTCCATCGTCGCCGAAACCGTGCCGGATCGCCTGGCGGTGCGCGACGCCACCACCGCGCTGAGTTACGAGGGGCTGAACCGTGCCTCGTCCGTCCTCGGAGCGCAGCTCAAGGCGGCCGGCTACGGGAACGTGTCCATGGTGGACACCAACTCGGTGGTCTTCCCGCTGCTGTTCTTCGCGGCCGCCAAGGCCGGAATCCCCTTTGTGCCGCTGAACTACCGGCTCGCGGATGAGCAGTTGCGGCGCCAAGTGGAGCGGCTCGAAAACACCCTGCTGGTAACGGACGCCACCGGCGCAAGCCGCCTTGAGGGCCTAACGAATCCGACCATCCGCCTTCGCTCCGACGTCCTGGAATCCGCGCTGCATCCCGCCGAGGAACCGGTCGTGGACAGCGACGATGACCAGAGCGGGACCGCCGCGTCCTGGCTCTTCACCAGTGGCACCACCGGCGAACCGAAAATCGTTGTCCTCAAGCATGACAGCCTTGCGTCCTACGTGCTCGGCACCGTAGACGCCGTTTCTGCCGATGAAACCGAAGCCGTGCTGGTCAGCGTTCCCCCGTATCACATCGCCGGGCTCGCATCGGTCCTGACGTCCATGTTCGCTGGACGGCGGATGGTCTACCTGGAATCCTTCGACGCCGCCGGCTGGGTTGCTGCTGCAACCCGCGAGGGAGTCACCCAGGCAATGGTGGTTCCCACCATGCTTCAGCGGATCCTTTCCGTGCTCTCCGATGAAGGGGCGACCTTGCCCCGGCTGCGTAATCTTTCCTACGGTGGCGGACGCATGCCCCTCGAACTCATTGAGTCCGCCTTGGCGCAGCTGCCACATGTTGGATTCACGAACGCGTATGGACTGACTGAGACCAGCTCGACGATTACTTTGCTAGGGCCCGACGATCACCGGGCTGCACTGGAGAGCGACGATCCCGCCGTCCGGGCCAGGCTTGGGTCCGTGGGACGTCCGATTCCGGGACTGGAGCTTGAAGTTCGCGGCGCCGACGGGTTGCCGGTCGGAGCCCGGGTTCAGGGCGAGATTTGGGTCCGCGGCCCGCAGGTTTCCGGCGAATACAGGGGCAAGGGTTCGCAGCTGCTGGATGGCTGGTTCTGCACCCGGGACGAGGGCTGGCTTGACGAAGAAGGCTACTTGTTCCTGCTGGGACGCGTCGACGACGTCATCGTCCGCGGTGGAGAGAACATTTCTCCGGGCGAAATCGAGGACGTGCTCCGCACAGACCCACGAGTTGCCGACGTCGCGATCGTCGCCGAACCGGACGAGACCTGGGGTGAGGTGCCCGTTGCAGTGATCGTGGTCGCTGAGGGATCTGCCATTGACCACGAGGCGCTCAAGGCGTTGGTCCGCAGCAAGCTTCGGTCCTCGCGCGTACCCGGACGCATCATAGAGGTGGAGCAGCTGCCCTACAACGAGACCGGCAAGCTGCTGCGGCTTTCTGTACGCGACTTGCTGCGGGAGCACGTGGCCTGACGGAAGTGCGGGGCCTTCGTCGACCCGGCCGGTACTGAAATCCAGGCCCGCATTCAGCCCTGCAGACCGCGGGCACAACCCAGAACGAAGAAGGAATGAGAAAAAATGGATCTCGGACTTAAAGATCGTGTGGCTCTTGTCTCCGGAGCCGGCAGCGGCATCGGCCGCGCGGTCGCCCTTGAGCTCGCCGGCGAGGGCGCGCATGTCATTGTCGTAGACATAGATCCGGTACGTGCCGAAGCTACGGCGAAGGCGATCGAAGAAGCGGGTGGATCTGCCCGCGGGATCCCCTGCGACGCGTCGAACGAGGAGCACGTGCTGGCTTGCGCTCAGGAAGCAAGGGCCTGGCGCGGTCCCGTTACGGCCATGTGCCTGGCTGCCGGCATCGGGGCCAGCGGCTCAATCGAAGACATGGACCTGACAACGTGGCGCAAGGTCATGTCGGTTAATTTGGACGGAAATTTTCTCTTCCTTAAGCATTTCATCCGGCCCATGGTGGAAGCCGGTGGCGGGTCGATTGTGACCATCGGTTCAACTGGCGCGATCATGTCACGCCATGCAGGCTCCGCAGCGGTATACGGTGCTTCCAAGGCGGGATTGGCCCAGTTAACCCGGCATGTCGCGGCCAGGTATGGCAGTGAGGGTGTGCGCGCCAATTGCGTCCACCCCGGATCCACGATAACGAATTTCGGCGAAAGCATCCTTGGGGAACAGGCCATAGGACACCAACCGATCACCGCACCCATTGGGCGGCGGGCTGATCCAGCGGAAATCGCGGGGCCAGTCACATTCCTGCTCTCCGAGAGGGCATCCTTCATCACCGGGCAGGCTATCGCGGCCGATGGTGGGCTTACCGCGGTCTGAGTAGAACGGGGCTTCCGATAACAGCCGAGGAATCCGCGCAATGCGGGCACTGGCGCTACATTTCGGGGAGCGCCGAGAGCCAAGCTGCCATCCAAGCCGCAGCGTCCGTGTGAACGTTGTGTCCACTCTGCGGGGCCACTTCAACAGTTGCTTGCGGCACGAATTGCAGGAATTCTTCGGTCATCGCGTTGGTAACCAGCTTTGAACGGTCCCCCCGAATCAACGTAATGGGTACGTCAAGCGAAGCCAGCGACTTCCATACCTCAAATTTCTCTGTCCGGCGCAGTTGCGCTGAGTCGCGGAACCTTGGATCCCACCGCCACTCCACCAAGCCGTCGCTGCGTTCCCGCACGTTCCGTGAGACGCCTCTGAGCAACGACTGCCGATCCCGTCCCGGGGCCTCGGCGTGCACAGCGTCTACCAATTCGTCGAGGGTTCCGACGTGCTGAATCGGGATGACCGGATCTCCTGGCAAGCCACCTAACCCATGGGGTGTTGCATCCAGCAATACCAGGCGCTTGACGGGAAGCTGGTGTCGAGCCGCCAAGGCTATGGAGACCATGGCGCCAAGTGAGTGCCCGACGAGTGTGAAATCCTGCAGCACATCATGGCGGATGGCATGAGCGAGGATACCGGCCATGGTGGAAACGGTGTATTCATCCGGCGCTAAATGCCGGGAATGGCCGTGGCCTGGCAGGTCGTAAGCCACGGCGGGCACGCCGAGGCGGAGCAGGACCCCGTTCCAGGTGTGCGCGTCCAGGCGGGCGCCGTGAAGGACTACGAGCCCCGGATCCGTTCCCCAGTACACGCCGCTCACGTTCGCCGGCTCGTCGGGCACCAAGCGTCTTTCGACTGTGGGGACAGCGACGCCGAGAGCGTGCGCATGGTCGTTGATGAGGGAGATTTCGTCCATGTAATGACACCTAAATTGTGGGGCAGCCATCCGCAATGAATATGAGACATTATTTGATGCGACAGCACTAAAAAAAGCCTTATATCCCTTGAAGGGTACCAAACAATTGCTCCCGGGGCGTGGTCGGGGTCGGCACTAAGCGCTGACGGTCTCCCGCGCGGGGTTCGCTCGACCAAGCTCAGCGAAGGGGACTGCGGTAAGAGCCGCCATGTGCTCGCCGAGTTCGGAATCATAGCGGCTGAATACCTGGCGAACCCGGATGGCGGCAAGGACGGCGAGCTCATCGAAAGCCTGCATAAACGCGTCCCGTGCAACGGTTCTCGGCCAGCCGGAGGGCATCATGCTCAGCGGTAGTTCGGGATCCATGCGGACAGTCCTTCTGAAGCTGATAAGGAGCTCAGTCCTTCGCCTGAGCGCGGAGGCGGGATTCATGTCACCCTGCATTGACAGCGCGTAAAGAGCATCAGAACGTTCCTTGAGGTCGAGGTACCTCTCGCGCACGGGATCCAAGTCCCATGCATCCAGGGGCTGCCTGCCGATGATCTCGATGCCCGCGTGTGGGACTGTGAAGACGGCTGCATGGTCCACGTTGAGGGCTCGAATTTGCCCCAAAATTCCCTCGGTGCGGCAGCCGGGGGTTATCCACATGCCATCGTAGTAAGGGGCAAAACCTTCAAACCTTAGTTGCGTGCGGAAGGCTGCCCGGATCTCGCGGTGCTCCTCGGGTATGGAAAACGCCACCATGGTCCAATTGCCATCCCAGGAGTCCGAGGCTCCGAACGACAGCACCCGCTTGGTGCCGGGTTCAACACGGGCAACTGTCTCATCGCCAATTCGATAGAGGGTATAGCGCCCGGTCCGGCGTAGTTCCAAAATCCCATCCCGGGCCATGCGACTCAACGTTGCCCGGGCGTTAGCCGGTCCAACTTCAAAGCCACCCATCATCTCGACGAGGGCTGCTGAGGGAAGAAAGGCGCCCGGGTTGCGCCATACAAATCCGAACAATGTGACCATGAGGTCCCTGGCGAACGGACCCGGCTCTGCTTCGGTTAGCCGGGAGAGCTCGTTCTGGACCTTCTTTGGCATGACCATGCAATACAGAATACATCCGATGGCAGCTCAAACTGTCAAGGGTCTCGCTGGACACTAAAGTGCGGGACGGCGGCTCGCAGGTCTCATATTACGGCTCGGGCCCGGAGGATTCAGCCCCATAGTGCTTTTCGCAGGAGGGCTTTGAGTTGCGCGGTTTCGTTGGTGTCCAGTGCGGAGAGGACTTCGGACTCGGCGTGGCGGGCAGCGATGGCGGCTTGGGCCAGGAGCTGGTTGCCTTTGGCGGTGGCTGTCACGGTCTTGGCGCGGCGGTCCTGTTTGCCCGGCGCCCTGGTCACGAGCTTGCGTTTTTCCAGTTCGTCCACCAGGGCAACGATCTGGCTGGGATCGAGGCTGAGGAAGTCCGCGAGCTCCCGCTGGGTGGGCTCCAGTCCGCTGTCGGCAAGGATCAGCACCGAGTACGAGCGTTCCTTGAGGTCGAACTCCGCAAGCGCCCGGTTGTTCACGACCGAGCCGCCCGCGTGGAGTTTGGCCAGCAGGAAACCCGCGTCCTGGCTGATCGGAGCGTCTGCCAGCCGGTCCTTCGCGGCCGGGTGCTGCTCGGCCTTCGCTTCGATCGTCATAACAAACTCCAATAATCCTCAAAATCAATCGTTGACATTTTCAACTATACGTATTCTCATGGAAGAAGAACAGCATCCCATGCCGAACGGCCGGATGCACAGGGAACGGGCAAAGGAGCGCGGCATGAGCTTGAACGGCAAAGTAGCAATCGTCACCGGCAGCGGGCAGGGTCTGGGCCTGGCTTACGCGAGGGAACTCGCCCGCCGGGGTGCCGCCGTCGTGATCAATGACGTGAACGCCGGGACCGCGGCGCAGGCCGTCGCGCGGATCGAGGCCGACGGCGGCAAGGCCACCGCCGTCGTGGTTCCGGTGGGCGCCACGGAGGCCGCGAAGGCGCTCGTGTCCGGTGCTCTCGAGGCGTTCGGCCGTTTGGATATCCTGGTGACCAACGCGGGGATCCTGCGCGATAAGTCGCTGTTGAAGATGACTGATGAGGATTTCGACCTGGTGATCAACGTGCACCTGAAGGGCACCTTCACCTGCGTCCGGGAGGTGTTCGGGTACTTCAAGGAAAACAGCATCCCGGGCCGGATCATCACGATCGGTTCCCCGACGGGCCAGCGCGGGAACTTCGGCCAGAGCAACTACGCCGCGGCCAAGGCCGGCATTGTGGGCATGGTCCGGACCTGGGCTTTGGAGATGAAGAAGGCCGGGGTCACCGTCAATGCGGTCATCCCGGTGGCGGCCACGGCAATGACCAAGACCGTCCCGTACTTCCAGAAGGCCGTGGAAGCCGAGGAGCGCGGGGAGGCCATGCCGTCCTTCTTCCGCCACGAGCTCGGATTCGGCACGGCAGAGGACGTCGCGGGCCTGGTCGCGTTCCTCGCCTCCGACGAAGCCGCGAACATTACCGGCCAGGCGATCGGCGCGGGCGGGGACCGCCTGCAGGTCTGGACGCACCCGGAACCGGCCACCACCGAATACCGCGAGGGAGGCTGGGACTACGAGGCCCTGCGCGGGAACGCCGGTGAACTGTTCAACCAGGACACACTCCAGGGCTACGGCGAGGAATTCCTGCCGCTGCCGGCCGAGCTCAAGCCCGAAGCTGCCGGCGCCTCGGCAACGCCCGCCCGCTAGCCCACCGCGCTCTGGCCACTGACTGCTAAGGAAATCGATATGCGTTATGAACCGGGCATCGATGCCGCCAAACTCGATGCGATCGACATGCACGTCCACCTCGAAGTGGACGGCCACGGCCACGGATCCCTCCCGGAGGCCCTCACGGAAGCCTCGGCGAAGTACTTCAAAGCCGGGGACCGCACACCCTCGCTGGACCGGATCGCCGAGATCTACCGCGGGCTGAACATGGCCGCGGTCGTCTTCACCGTGGACGCCCGCACCCAGCTCAAGCACGAACCCAACAGCATCCCGGAGCTGATCGCCGGAGCCGCGAGGAACAACGACGTGTTGATCCCCTTCGGCAGCGTGGACCCCCGCACCGGGGAAGAGGCCATCGCGGGCGCCAAGCACCAGGCCGTCGAACTCGGTGCCCGCGGTTTCAAGTTCCACCCCTCCCTGCAGGGCTTCGATCCCTCCAACGAGGCGTTCTACCCGCTCTGGGACACCCTGCAGGAACTCGGACTCCCCGCGATCTTCCACACCGGCCAAAACGGCATGGGCGCCGGGCTGCCCGGCGGGTACGGGATCAAGCTGGGCTACTCCAACCCGCTGCTGCTGGACGCGGTGGCCGCGGACTTCCCGGGCCTGCAGATCATCATGGCCCACCCCTCGGTGCCCTGGCAGGACGAAGCGAACTCCATCGCGACCCACAAAGCCAACGTGTTCATCGACCTCTCCGGCTGGTCCCCGAAATACTTCCCCGAGTCCCTGGTGCGCATGTCCAACTCGGTCCTGCAGGACAAAGTCCTGTTCGGCACGGACTTCCCGCTCATCACCCCGCAGAAATGGCTCGGAGCCTTCGCCGAGCTGCCCCTGAAGGACGAGGTCCGGCCCAAGATCCTCAAGCACAACGCCGTCCGCCTCCTCGGACTGGGAGCCTGAAATGGGCACGGACACCGCCAGGGAAACCACCGTCCAGGAGCGGCTCTACTCCGTTGCGGACTGGTACGACGCCGAGTCCCTCCTCACCACGGACGAGCGCCGGGTCCTGGCCCGGCTCCGGGACTTCCTGGACGCCGAGGCCAAGCCGCTGCTGGCCGAGTACTGGGAACGGGGCGAATTCCCCGAACAACTCGCCCGGCCCCTGATCGACCTGGACCTCATGGAACCGGCCGAACTCACCGGACCCGGCGCCGAAGGTGCAGAACGTACCCCGGCCCGCGGGATCTACCAGGGCTTCCGGGTCTTCGAACTCGCCCGCACGGACGCCTCCCTGGCCACCTGGTACACCGCCCAGGCAGGCCTCTTCCGCACCGCCATCCGCGTCGGTGCCTCGGCCGAACAGCAGGCCCGGTGGATGCCGCGCGTCATCGATTTCTCCCTCAAAGGCGTCTTCTCCCTGACCGAACCCGAACACGGCTCGGACATCGCCGGCGGCCTCTCCACGACAGCACGCTTCGAAGCAGACCCCGACGGCGGCACCTGGGTCCTGGACGGCGCCAAACGCTGGATCGGCGGCGCCTCCACCGCCGACGTGCTGGCCGTGTTCGCCCGCGACACCGCCGACGGCCAGGTCAAAGCATTCCTCGTGGACCGTCAGGCGGCCGGGGTGAGCCTGGAGAAGATCCACGGCAAAACCGCCCTGCGGATGATGCAGAACGCGCACATCACCCTCACCGGCGTCCGCGTCCCCGAATCCATGCGCCTGCACAACGTGAACTCCTTCAAAGACGTCGCCGCGATGCTGCGGGCCATGCGCTCGGACGTCGCCTGGATCGCCACCGGCATCCAGGCCGGCGCCTTCGAAGCCGCCCTGTCCTATGTCACCGAGCGTCAGCAATTCGGCCGCCCGCTGGGATCCTTCCAGCTCGTCCAGGAAAAACTCGCCCGCATGCTCGGCAACCTCACCGCCTCCCTCTCCCTCGTAATCCGGCTGACCGAACAGCAAGCCAGCGGCACCTACCGCGACCAGGACTCCGCCCTGGCCAAAATGCAGACGTCCCTGCTGATGCGCGAAACCGTCGCCCTCGCCCGCGAAGTGGCCGGCGGCAACGGCATCACCCTGGCCACCGACGTCGCCCGCTTCCACGCCGACGCCGAAGCCGTGTACTCCTACGAAGGAACCCACGACATCAACGCCCTCATCATCGGCCGCGCCCTCACCGGCAACAGCGCCTTCACCCGCTAAACCACCCCCCCTTCACCCACCACCAACCACAGGAGACCGCCATGCCCCGTCTCGTCGTCGACTTCGACACCCTGCTCACCCTGACCGGCAAGGACCTCGGCACCACCGACTACCGCCAAATCACCCAGGAACAAATCAACCTGTTCGCCGACGCCACCGACGACCAACAATGGATCCACACCGACCCCGAACGCGCCAAGGACGGCCCCTTCGGAGCCCCCATCGCCCACGGCTTCCTCACCCTCTCCCTCATCATCCCCTTCTGGGGCGAGCTCTTCGACGTCGAGGGCGTCACCACCAAAGTCAACTACGGACTGGACAAAGTCCGCTTCACCTCACCAGTCAAGGCCGGCTCCAAAGTCCGCATGCAAGCCACCATCGCTGAGGTCACCGAAGTCAAAGGCGGCGCCCAGATCAAAGTCAACGCCACCATCAACATCGAAGACCAGGAACGCCCCGCCGTCGTCGCCGAATTCCTCGCCCGCTTCTACAAATAGACCGTCTCCGGGTGAGCGGCGGCTGGCGACCGTCCAGCCGCTCCTATCCGGAAGACGAGCCGCCTCGGCGCGGCAATCCACTCATTCGCCTCAGTTTCGCTCCGATAGGAGAGCCGTACACATGGACAACAACGGTGTTGGATCCTGGCTGCAACGCCGCCGCCCGAAGTCAGGACCGAAGCCCGCACTCATCTGCGCAGACCGTGTATTGAGCTATGACGGGCTCTCCGAACGCGCTGACCGGCTGGCCAACGCCCTTCGGACCCGTGGCGTAGCCAAGCGGGACCGTGTGGCGTACCTCGGCGAGAACGATCCTTCTTTTGTCGAGACTTTCTTTGCCTGCGGTCTGCTTGGCGCCATCTTCGTCCCCCTGAATACAAGGCTGGCCGCCCCTGAGCTGCGGTTCCAGCTGCAGGACTCGGGCGCTCGTTACCTCATCAACGCAGACAGCCTGGAGCCATTGGCTGCGGCCGCCGTCGACGGCACCTCCGTCGGCACCCGGCTAATAGTGGACGACAACGGTGGTCCTGAAGCGCCGGCTCAAAAGTTGCCAACCGGCGTCGAACATTATGATGCGGTGATCGACGCGGCGGCTGCTACACCAATCGATGAGGCAGTAAGTCTCGACGATGGCGCGATGATCCTCTACACCTCAGGCACCACAGGCCAACCCAAGGGCGCCCTACTCACGCACGGCAACATCACATGGAACTGCATTAACGCAATAATTGACATGGACACGAGCCGCAATGACGTGGTGCTGCTCATCGCGCCCCTGTTCCATGTGGCTGCCTTGGACATGGGACTGCTCCCGATCATCCTCAAGGGCGGAACCGCCGTCTTGGAGGCCAAGTTCGTTCCCGGCAGGGTTCTTGAGCTGATCGGACGATACAAGGTCACTACGCTCAGCGGAGTGCCAACCACCTTCCAGATGCTCTCTGAAGACCCGGGCTGGGCAGCGGCCGACCTCACATCCCTCGCGAAACTCACCTGCGGCGGATCGGTAGTGCCGATCCGGGTCCTCGACGCCTACGAGGCGCGCGGTATCGGCTTCTCCAACTGTTACGGGATGACCGAAACAGCTCCCGGCGCCACGATGCTGCCCTCGGACAGGTCCCGGGAGAAGACAGGCTCGGCCGGCCTTTCACACTTCTTCACCGACATCCGCATCGTGAGTGAATCAGGGGAGAAGGGTGGGATGGGGGAGACCGGCGAAATCCAGATCTCCGGTCCGAACGTCATCAAGGAATACTGGAACCGATCCGACGCCACCGCCGCAAGCTACGCCGACTCTATCTGGTTCCGTTCGGGCGACGTGGGCCATCTGGACGAGGACGGGTTCCTGTTCGTCTCGGACCGGATCAAAGACATGATCATTTCCGGTGGCGAGAACGTCTACCCCGCAGAAATAGAAGCGGTCATCTCGGAGCTGAGCGAGGTAGCTTCGGTAGCCGTCATCGGCGTCGAAGACGAGAAGTGGGGTGAAGTTCCGCGCGCTATCGTCACGCTCCGTGCGGGGGCCCGTCTTACCGTAGCCCAGCTTCGTGCCCACTTGGACGGCCGGCTCGCCCGCTACAAGATTCCAAAGTCAGTGACCTTCATGGACGACATGCCACGGACAGCAAGCGGAAAAATCCTCAAGGGGGAGCTACGGAAGCAATTTGCGCACTGAACACTACATATTTTCACAAGCTCACCACGAAGGGCTTTGCGATGACGAGAATGCCGGTTAATGGACCTCCGGCTCGGGAAGAGGAACGCAGGCGCAGCCGATTTCAGAACGCCTCTCCCACATGGTCCTGCAGCCAAGTGCCGACGATGAGGAACTGGTGCAACGTCTCCTGAGCCGGGATGGCCCGCTTCAAGGATTTTCCGGACAAGCGTTCAGCGGTAGATGGCATCGAAGCTATGGACAAGCCGCGTGCCGTTCCCGTTCCCCGGGAGCGGGGCCGAGTTCCGGGGACCGGCGCCAAGCACCTCGGACACCTCATCCTCGTACCGGCCCTTAGAACAGGTAGCCGGTACTCAGGCTGCGGGCCGCTTCCGCGGCGTACGATCTGGACGAGGGCGTTTCCTGGAAACTGCTCTCGACGGTAGCTGCGTCAATGCCCGGCATCGGGTGACACCGGGCATTGACGCATTTCCTTGCCCCGATCAACCTGATCCGGAGGGGATTGCCGGGAAGCAGCAGTGCACGATACTTCGCAAACCTCGAAGAGGCTAGCCGAAGTCGTCGGGGTTGTCGCCGGTGCGTTTCCCATCCTCGAGAGACCGGATCGCGGAGTAATCCTCAGCGTCGAGTCTGAAGTCATAAACGTCCAGGTTTTCCTTCATTCTTTCCGGCGTGATGGATTTCGGGATCACTACGTTGCCAAGTTCCACGTGCCACCGGAGAACCACCTGGGCCGGACTTCTGGAGTGTTTCCGCGCGATTGCCTCTAGTTTGGAGTTTCCAAAGACTCTGCCCCGGCCGAGAGGTGACCAAGCCTGCGTGAGGATGTTGTGTTCGGTATTGAACTGGCGCGTCTGCTCGTTTTGGAATCCGGGGTGGAGCTCAATCTGGTTGACCACGGGACGGACGGTCGTCTCCCTGAAAAGGCGGGACAGGTGATGTGGCTGGAAATTCGACACGCCAATCGACTTCACCCGGCCCTCGGCAAGAAGCTCTTCCAATGCCAGCCACGTCTCTACGTACTTGTCTTTCCCGGGATGGGGCCAGTGAATGAGATACAGATCCACGTAGTCGAGCCCTAGGGTGGCCATACTCCTTTCAAAAGCTGCCACCGCACTTTCGGAGCCATGGTCATCACCCCAAATCTTGGTCGTGACGTGGACATCCTCTCGAGCCACACCTGAGCGTCGAATGCCTTCACCGACTCCGGATTCGTTGCCGTAAAATGCGGCGGTATCGATGCTTCTGTATCCGAGTTCTAATGCGGTCATTACAGCTTCGGTCGTCTCCTCGTTTCCGGGACCGTCAATGCCGAGGCCGATTTGCGGTATTGTCCGCCCATCGTTCTGCTGCAGTCGCGTTATCCGTGGGGTCACAGTGGAGCATCCTCTCCTTTTCCGAGTGTTCTGACCCGATGTTGGTCCCACTTCCAGACTTGCGGGCCGGATTTGAGGCGCCCCTCACAGGAGCTAACCTCCTTGCAGGTCCATTCGGAATCGAGCGTCCATGTTTGGACAGAGCACGAGTAGTATCCAAAATCGCTGTCGCACCACACGCTGAGATTCGTAAAGACCCGCGTGGCCTGGGCCTTTTCCTGCGTATAGAGCCGGAGGAATTCCGACATGCCTGGTGAACCGGATGTGAAGCATTCGTCATCCATATACAGTGAAGCGTCTCCGAGTAGCACACCGAGCAAACCGCAGTCACCAGCGTCGGCGGCGGAGCACCAGAACGACAACAGATTCTCGACGTGGTGCCTGAGCATGGCCACTGCGCCCAAGTTCAGCTCCATGCACAGCGGAAGGGGTCTGAATGTCGGTGCCCGTCCGTCGTTGCCAGCAGCCGGATCGTTCAGTCCCGCCCGCGGGGGTTGACGGCCTCCCGGAAAGTGCTCCCCGACGCGGAATTCGCTGTTTGTCACAAGCTGTGGAATCACCGCGTCGCCGGCCAAATTCATCATTACTGTTCTCCTATCCCGCCCCGTGGTGCCCTGCACCTCCCCGAAACGATCACGTCGCTGCCGCCACCATCCGTCGAATCGTGGATAACCGGTGGTCGGCAGATCCGAAGGAAAAGGCGCCTAGGCTTCAGATCTGCCGGCAGTTGCGGCAGCCGCCCGCTAGGGGGTCCGCGCGTATTCCTTGGCCCACGGGGGCTGGACGTCCTGGTCAAGTTCGACGACTATTGGTTTCTTGTCCGTTAGGGTCCACTCCGGGAGATAGACCCGTTCCCCGCCACGCATGGCCGATTCGTGGGAGAGGATGCCCGAACAGGTAATGTTCGCTGCCTGGACGGCGTTCGGGAACGGCTCGGCATCGCCGAGGACGGCTTGCAAAAGACGGTGGGCCAGGTGCGGGTGAGAACCGCCATGCCCCCCTCCTTGAACGAAGGAGCGGTGTTCCGATTCGCCTCCCGCAGTGTAGACCCCTGCAGCTGTGAAGTGTCGGATTGGTTCGGGCAGACGGTCGGCGAAGTCCGGGACCTGAATCCGTTCCGGAGTCTCGCCAAGATAGAGAACGTGGGCCGCGTCCTCGGTCTGTGCCCATTCGAAAGACCGGATGGACCCGTATACATCGAAACTTTCGCGGTATTCGCGTGCCACGGCCCACAGGTGCCTGGTCACTTCCGCACCTGTATCACTGTCAAGGAACTTGATATGGGTGGATTCAATAGCGAATGGGGAGCCGTACTGGCCCTTCATCCGTTCGAAGACGCTGCCCGAACCAAGGCACTGGACATACTCGGCCTGGTTTCCGGCCAGCCCGAGAGTGGGCCCGATGGCGTGGGTGCCGTTATACATGGGCGGCATGCCATCCCAGTACGAGGGCCAGCCCGTCATGTCCTGATGGTGGGACGCACGCAAGAACTGGACTTTTCCGAGGGCGCCATCCCGGTAGAGCTCCTGGAGGTAGAGGAATTCCCTGCTGTAGAGGGTGGTCTCCATCATCATGTACGTGAGCCCGGTCCGTTGCTGGGCATCGACGATGCGTTTGCAGTCTTCGACCGAAGTCGCCATTGGTATGGTGCAGCCAACATGCTTGCCGGCGTCGAGGGCCGCCACAACCTGATCGGCGTGCAGCTGCAGAGGTGTGTTGATATGGATGACGTCGATGTTGGGATCGGCCAGCATCTTGTCGTAGTCGGTGTATCTGATCTCGACGCCGTACTGGTCACCGACCTCGTTCAGCTTGGATTCCGTCCGCTGGCAGATCGCGTACATTTCGGCGTTCGGGTGCTGCTGGTAAATAGGGATGAATTCAGCGCCGAATTCCAGTCCGACGATGCCGACCTTGAGGACCTTTGAGGATGGCACAGGGTGCCCCTTTCTGATGGTACGAGTAGTTATTTCTTGCTCTCGCCGGCGTCAACGGGCATTTCAAGACCGGTGACCAGGCGTGCTTCGTCGGACAGCAGCCACAGGACGGCGGCAGTGGTGTCCGCGACTTCTAGGTCGGCGTTGATCAATTGCCCGGCGCGGAAGCCTGCCAGCAGTTGCTCCCGAGGGACGTTGTTCAGTTCCACCATGGCGGTCGTCATTTCCGTGTTGATGCCGCCGGGAAGGACGATGTTGCATCGAATGCCGTATTCCCCCAGTTCCTGGGCCAGTGAGGTGCCCAGGCCTCGGAGAGCCATCTTCGCGGCTACGTAGTGGGGAAGCCGCGGCACGGCCTTCAAACCTACCCCGGAGCTGATAAGCACCATGGCAGAACCCGCTCCGCGGTCAATCAGGTGCGGCACGGTTGCCTTGCAGGTGTAGAAAACGCCGGTGAGGTTGATATCGATCATCGTTTGCCAGTTCTTGACAGGCAGTTCCCACGTGCGGTGGAACCCGTCAGTGATGCCCGCGTTGGCAATGACAAAATCAATTCCGCCCAGCCGGGCGGCGGTGTCTGCCGCGGCGCGTGCGAGACCGTCGTAGTCGCGCACGTCGACTTCGTAGGACACACAACGCCGGCCGAGGGCAAGTACGTCTTCCCGGGTCTGTTTAAGGTCGGCGCTGGTGGCGGTGTTGTAGCGCGGATCGTCCACATGGCCCGCGGACCCTAGATCCACCAGGGCGATATCCGCTCCCTCACGTGCAAGGCGCAGTGCATGGCTGCGACCCTGTCCGCGTGCCCCGCCAGTGACAAACGCCACCTTGTGGGCGAATCTGGGTGGAGTCGATGGATCCAATGGCCCGGTAGAGAAGTCATGAGGCACGGAGGACCCCCATGTGAGCGCCGTCTACGCCCAGCTTCTTGAGCAGGTGTTCCGCGCTGAAGTAGGCCAATGCCTGGATGGTCTGGTTCGGGTTGTAGCCGCCGTAGCTGACGAACTGGCCGCCGCCAATGGCATACAAGCCCTCGCACTCGTGCACCTGGCCGTAGATGTCCGTCACTGACTTGGTGGGGTCCTCGCCCATCCGGTGAACCCCGACGTCGTGCGTTGAGAGGTGGTACGGCGGCCGGGGAGAATCCATCCAGTAGTCCTTCGCCCCCATCTCACGGGCGATTTTCTCCTTGTAGCGGCCCATCAGCGTGACCGAGTTCGCGTCGTGGTCGTCCCAGTCATGGGTGATGCGCAGCGCCGGCTGGCCCCAGCGGTCTTTGATGGTCGGATCCAGATCGGCGTAATGGCGCGCGTACGGGAAGTTGGTGGTCTGCGAGTACATGCGGTGCATGTGCGTGTAGTTGTCCCGCAGCCAATGCTTGAGGTCCAGGCCCCACTTGCGGGTCCGGGGATCCATGTTGTGGTACGCCTCGATGGGCTGAAGGTCCCCGACGACGCTGATGATGGGAGATCCCCACAGGACCCCTAGGTCGTTGTTCGGCACAAGTTCGGACGTAAAGTCGTCCACCGCGCTGGAGGCGTTGAACGTGCCCAGAAACGGGTTGGTTGGCTCGGGGAGGATGGAAGTGAACCAGCCGAAATTGTGGGTCATGAAGTGTTGGCCCACTTGGCCGTTGCTGTTGATGTCCGAGAGCAGCAGCAGCCGGACGTTCTCCAGGGAATAGGCCGTCAAGATGACCGTGTCGGCAGTCGCCTCCCGGTACGTGCCTGTGCTGTCCAGGTAGCTCACCCCCGTGGCGCGCTTGCCGTCCGCGCTCCGGTTGATCCTCAAAACCCGGCTGAGGGGCCGGAGATCCAAATTGCCGGTCGCCTTGGCTGCCGGCACCGAGGTGACCTGGGTGGTGGACTTTGCCTTGACGTGGCACGGGTAGCCGTGGCAGAAACCGCAGTTCACGCAGGCGGGCCGGCCCTTGTATTCCTGCGAGTTGATGGCCAGCGGCTGGCGGAAGGGGTGCAGGCCCATCCGCTTAGTTGCCGCCACGAAGGGTACGTCCCCGGGTCCCTGCGCGACCGGCGGCATCGGATAGTCCCTGCTGCGCGGCGGCTCGAACGGGTTGCCGCCTTCGGGCGTCACCCCGCCGGTGTTGCCCAAGCCGGAGATGCCCTGCTCGTATTCGACCCGGTCGTAGTACGGCTCCAGGTCAGCGTAGCTGATGGGCCAGTCCTCCAAGGTGGAGCCCTCCGGCAGTGCCTCGGCACCGAAACGTTCAGCGATGGCGCTCTTCATCCGGAAGTCGGCTTCCCTAAACCGGTAGGCAGCAGCACCCCAGTGCAGGGTGCCGCCTCCGGTTCCAATGGACGGCAGGCCGTATAGAGGCTCATCATTGCCCAATGCACCGGCGGACCACGGAAGGATGCGGGCCGTTTCGCTGTCGGAGGCGCGCCAGGTCACCGGGTCGACGTTCACCCCGGCGACTATGGCGCCCCGCTGGTAGTACCTGATTTCGTCCTGCTTGATGGCGAAATCTTCCTCGGTGTAGTCCTGGCCCTTATCCAGGCCAAGCACCTTCAGACCGGCTTTGGTCAGTTGCTCGGCCAGAATTCCGCCGGTGGACCCCATGCCAACGATGATGGCGTCGAAGTTTTCGCTCATTGTGCTCCTCCAATACGGGAGTAAAGATCCTTTATGGTCAGCATCGGAATGGTGCGGGTATTGAAGTCCGGAGCCATCTGCGCGGCCGTGTACCCCCACTGGGCTCCGGGAAACCCGACGAGCTCCCAGCCCACCAGCTCCCGGTTTCCGCCATATGCAGGATCCCCGAAGAAACCCTGCACCGTGTGTTCGCGGACGATGCGGAAGAACTGGCCAGCGAAGTCCGAAGGATCCCGTTCGCTCAGCTCAGCCAGTTGCCGGACAACCTCTTCCTGCTGGCCGTCCGACAGATCGTGGAAGCGTCCCTCGGTGATGCCTGCCGTGAACTCGGCCAGCGCGATGAGACCGCTGCGGTACACGGGCTGCAGCTCGCGGAGGAATCCCGCCAGAGCCTTATCGATGTATTCCGTTACCCCCGCCTCCCTGGCACCCGGCGAGCCTGGCTCGGACGGGATGATCTGCCCTACGAGGGCATCAATGACTGCGGCTTCCTCGCGGTTGAGGAACATCAGGGGAAAGTCGAGCACAAATTTCGACGCCATCTACGTCGTCCTCCTTATACCTGCGCGCCCAGGCGCAGCTTCTTGCGTTCCTCCACGAGCGGGCGCAGGAACTCGATCCCTGACCGCGCGTCCTCGTCCGGCTCAATCCCGCGCTGGTGGAAGCCGGTTTCCATCGTCAGGTACCCGTCGAACTTGATGTCCAGCATGGCGTCCACCAAGGCCGGCCAGTCACCGATGCCTTTACCGGGAGGCAGCCGGTCGTTGTCGGAAATGTGGATGTGCTTCAGGTTTTCGCCCATCTTGTAGACATAGTCCGTGTTGACCTCGCGGCGGTACATAACGTGGAAGGTGTCGAACATGAGTTTGACGTTCTCGCGGTTGACATCTTCCATAAGTTCGATGGCATCGTCGGCGCTTTCACACAGGTTCGTGTCGTGCGAGGTGGGCTCGATCACAAGGGTCACCCCGGTGTGGGCGATCCGGTCTGCGATTTCCGTGAGGCATTCACGGGTCCATGCCCAGGCCTGCCGCCGGCTCGTGCCGAAGATCATCCATCCGGGCAGGTAGATCAGTGTCTTGCCGCCCCACTGGGCGGTAAGCTCGGCCAACTCGACATAATGCTCTATAGTCGCTCGGCGCTCTTCAATGTACGGCGAAGCCGGGTTGTTTCCGGGGCCGCCGGAGGGAGCCGGAAGCATGCTGGAAAGCGAAAGACCATGTTCATCAAGGAGGTCCTTGATCTCGGCCCGCCGTTCAGCTCCAAGGTAGGCCGGGTAGGCATGCGGAGCTGCGCCACCGATCTCGATGCCGTCGTACCCCAGCTTGGCGATCCGCTTGATGGTCTCCTCAAGCGTGTACGAGGGCACCCAGACAAAGAAGCTCGAGTAGGCCCAGGTGTTGTAAGAGATTTTCATGATGTTTCCTTTTGTCAGTCGAGGGTCTACTGGGGGGCCTTGCCAAGATACTGGTCGACGCTTTTCTGATCGATCAGTGTTGAGTCGAGCTTTATGCGGGCATCGACTGGTTCTCCTGCGCACAGCTTTGCAGCGGCGATGGTGGATTCCTTGACGACTAGCGGGTACCCGACGGTGGCGGCGTAGCTTCCGTTCTTAACCATCGTGAGCGCGTCGGCCTCGCCGTCGATTCCGAAGACCTTGATTTCACTTTCCCGGCCGGCTTCTTTGATTGCTTGGATGGCGCCGAATGCCATCTCGTCATTGTGCGCGTAGACAGCTTGGATTTTGCCTTTTCCGAATCGCTGCAACATGTCTTCCATGACTTTCAGGCCGGTTGCGCGGTCGTAGTTGGCGGTCTGGCTGGCGATGATCTGAAGGGTTGATCCTTGGATTCCCTGGCGGAATCCTGCGGCACGGGCGATCGTCGGGGAAGCACCGAGGCTGCCGGAAAGCTCGACAATGTCACCGGTGCCGTTCAGTGCAGCAACCATGGCTTTGCCGTCGGCGACGCCGGCCTCGGTGTTGTCTGAGCCGATGTAGGTCGAAACATCGGCATTTACCTGACGGTCGGCGGAGATCACCTTGATACCGGCTGCGGTGGCCTGCTTAACCACACCGGCCAGTGCATCCGCATCTTGGGGGGAGATGATCAGGACCTTGATTCCCTGCGCGATCATTTCGGAAACCTGGCTGGACTGTGTGGTGGCGTCCCCCCGACCGTCGCTGACGGTGACCTTCATTTTCGGGAAGAAGGCTTTGGCGAATTCGGGGATCTGCTGGGTGGATTTCGCCCCGTAGGGGAAGGAGGCGCTGCTCCAGGAGACTCCTACCTTGCAGTCGACGCTCGCTGGATCGGCTTTGAGCTGAAGCTGGGCCGTGCATGTGGAACCGCAGTAGATACTCGGGGCGAGCTTGGTTCCTACGGCCTCGTTTGAGGAAGCGGCGGTGCTCTGTCCGGTGCAGCCTGTGGCGAGCAAGGTCACAGCGAATCCTGCTGCGGCTATGCCGGCGAATGGCTTGATCCGGCGTTTTTGGGTGTGCATCATTGCATCCTTCACTTTTCGGTGTGGGGGTGAGTTGGAATCGGCGGGAATTACTTGGAAACGGGTGTTGACACTGTTGGTGCGTGAGTCGTTGCGGCTTTCGGGGCATCCGTTCGGCGTTCGCGGAAGCGACGGACTCCTGCGCGTGCGGCGATCAGAACGGCGATCACAATGACTGCGCCTTTGACTATTTGTTGGTCGAATGGCGAAATTCCCAGCAGGTTCATGATGTTCGAGAGGATGGCTAGCAGGATGGCGCCGAAGACCGTTCCGACGGCCCCGCCGATGCCTCCCATCAGGCTCGTGCCTCCGATGACAACAGCGGTGATGGCGTCGAGATTGGAAAGGCTGCCTGCAGTTGGATCACCGACTCCAAGCCGTGCTGCCGTCATTACACCGGCCAGCGCGGCACACAGCCCGCTGATGGAGTAGGCAATGATCACGGTTCTGGTGGTTTGAACACCGGAGAGTCTGGCTGCTTCCATGCTGCCGCCAATTGCGTAGATGAACCGGCCAAAAGCGAGGTATCGCAGGGCAAGGATTCCCATTACGGCGACCAGGAGGAAGACGAGGAATGGCCCCGGTATACCCAAGACGCTTCCGCTTCCGATGAAGTCGAAGAACGCGTTCAGATTTTCGAACTGTTTGGGGCCGCCATCGGTAAGACGGAGGGAAACACCTTGGATTGCCACCATCGTGGCCAGCGTCATGATGAACGGTTGGACCTTCAGGACGGCAACGCCGATTCCGTTGACCACTCCAGCGGCCACGCCCACGAGCAAACCGGCCACAACTGCCAGGGGAACGATCAGACCGTTGTTAATGAGGAGAGCGGTGGTGACTCCGGAAAGAGCAAGGATGGACCCGACGGAAAGATCGATGCCTCCGGTGAGGACCACGAAGGTCATGCCGATGGCAATGACTCCGACGATCGCTGACTGCCGCCCGACATTCAGGAGGTTGCTGGGCTGGAAGAACGAAGGGACGGCCACCGCGACGACGATTACCACAATCACCAGGGAAAGAATCGGTAGCCAGTTATTGCGTAGCTTCAGGGACAAGCTGTTCGACGACTGCCCGGTTGTCTGAGTGGACACTTCACTTACCTCCAACGGCGTGGAACATGATTTCTTCTTCAGTGGCGACGGCGCCTTCAAGTTCGGCTGCGACCTCCCCGTGGTACATCACGAGGATTCGGTGGCTGAGAGCCAGGACCTCGGGCAGTTCCGAGGAGATCACGATGATGGCCAGGCCCCGTCGGCATAGTTCGTGGATCAATTCGTAGATTTCCTGTTTGGCGCCGATGTCAATCCCACGCGTGGGTTCATCAAGGATCAGGACATCGACTCCCGCTTCCAGCCATTTGGCCAGGACCACTTTCTGCTGGTTGCCACCCGAGAGGGTAGCCACCGGGGCAGAAACGTCGGAAAGCTTGATGCGTAGCGTCTGCGCATACCGGGCGGCCAGCCTGCGATCGCGTCCCGGCGATACACTCGTCCTCCGGTCCTTCAACATGCTGACCAGGGGGATATTCATGGCCGTCGAAAGCGACGTGAATAATCCTTGGGTCTTCCGCTCCTCCGGAACCAGCCCGAGGCCGGCGTCGATGGCTTTGAGCGGATTCCCGGCTTTCAGGCTCTTCCCCTTTAACAGAACCTCACCGCTGGTGTACGTGTCTGCTCCGTAGATTGCTCGCGCAAGTTCGGTGCGACCTGCGCCTCGCAAGCCGGCCACTCCGAGCACTTCGCCGGCCCGGACATCGAATGAAATATCGTTGAGCACGCCCTCGCGCGTGAGGTGTCTGACTTCAAGAACCGTTTCTCCGAGGGTGGCGTTGACTTCACGTTCACCTCTAGTGAATTCCCTTCCCACCATCTTGGAAACAAGATCATCGTGGCTCGTCTCGGAGATCCTGCCAGCGCCCGTCAGCTTTCCATCCTTCAGAACGATGTATCGATCGGCGAGACCGAAGACCTCCTCGAGCCGGTGGGAAACGAAGATGATGCTAACGCCTCGTTCTTTCAGACCGTGCACGAGCTCCAGCAGGTGATCAACATCCTCACCGCCTAGAACTGCTGTCGGCTCGTCGAGGATCAGAACCTGCGCGTTGCGGTGCAACGACTTCGCGATCTCGAGCATCTGCTTTTCGGCCACGCTCAACTCACGGACCTTGCGGTTGACATCGACGTTGAGACCAAGGCTTCCTAGAAAATCGCGCGCCTCGCGCTTGGCGGCCTTCCAATCAATCACACCCTTGCCAGGGTAGGCGCCGAATACCAGGTTTTCCGCGACGCTGAGGTCTGGGAAAAGATTCAACTCCTGATAGACCGTGGCGATCCCGTGGGCTTCGGAGTCCTTGGGGCTGTGAATCTGAACCGGGTTGCCATTAATCGTGACCTCACCGCTGTCCGGCTGATGCGCTCCAGACAGTATCCGGATCAGCGTCGACTTTCCGGCTCCGTTTTCGCCGATCAACGCCAGGACCTGCCCCGCGTGCAGGTCAAAGCTGACGTCCTGCAGCGCTTGAACACCCAGGAAGTGCTTTGAAAGGTTTTTCACCTCGAGACGGGCTACCATCATGCCTCCATGCATAGTTGGCATCTGTAGACCTCTGTGTCTACCGCTGAATTAGCCAATACAGTTACTCTAAAAGAGCCAACAATCAAGCAAAATGTGCCTGATTTATTATTTTTTCGACATAAATAAGGCCTTCGAATGCGCTAGGAGCGTCACATGGGTTCGTTGTGGACGGAAGTCGGGTTGCTGCATCAGGAGCAAAATCTGGCTCCTGATGCGGTAGTAGCCAGAAGCGTGGTAGCGCGGCTCATCGCGGACGGTACCGACACCACCCGCACGGATCTGGTGAAAGCAACAGGTCTGGCCCGCTCCACTATCGAAAACCACCTCAATGTCCTGCTCGACCATGACCTGATCGAAGACGCAGGACTTGGGCCCCAAAGCAACCGGGGGCGCCCGGCGCAGGCGTTCAGGATAAGTGCAGGCAAAGGCGTCATCCTGGTCGCAGACGTGTCCAGCCGCACGACGAGGCTGGCGGTTACGACGCTTGACAAGCAGATTGTCGCGAGAGATGAGATCTTCGCGTCCGTCGACGACGGCCCGGACCAGGTTCTGGATGCTATCGCCAGGTCCTTCGAATCGATGCTAACCAACAACGCGCTGAGCGAAAAAGATGCCCTTGTCATTTCCGTTGGTCTCCCAGGACCTGTCGACGCCAAACTCGGCATCGCCGTCCGCCCCCCGCTCATGCCGGGGTGGGACGGGGTTGGGGTCTGCCGTTACTTTGCTCAGCGCTTCGGCTGCGACGTCATCGTCGATAATGACGTGAACCTAATGGCTTTAGGAGAAGCTCGCTCCTACCGCGGAGAGTTCCTTCCCCTGCTAATGATCAGCATCGGCACCGGGGTAGGCGGCGGGTTCGTCAGCGAGAGCGGGCTTCTGCTCCATGGCGCCGACGGGGCAGCCGCCGACATTGGGCACACTAAGGTGGACGTAATGTTCGACACCCTTTGTCGCTGCGGAAATCATGGCTGCCTGGAAGCGGTTGCATCCCTTGGCGCCATGGCGGAACGGGTTTCAGGACTTCGCAAGAAGCCGGTAAGTGAAGGCGAACTCTTTGATCTGCTCGTGCGGGGGGATCCCACCACCGTGAGCGTGGTGCGTGAAAGCGCCACAATAGTGGGCCAGGCAGTTGCAGACCTAGTCAATTTCTGTAACCCAGCCCGCATCGTTCTGGCGGGTGCGATCACGCAGTGCACGGAAGACATTCTTGCCCAGATTAGAAGCGTCGTTTACCAACAGGCCCAGCCGCTGGCCACACGCAATCTATCTCTGATGCACAGCACACTCGGAAACGAGGCTGGCCTCGTAGGGGGAATGATATCCGGCATAGAACAAGTCCTGTCGCCGCGCGGTATCGCCTACCACACCCGCCACTCGGACTCCACTATGCTGCCACTCGGTCTCTAACTGAACAATCCCAGAAGGCAAGGAACTACTGGGTGGTCCCCGGCGAATGGTGGCTGCCAAGCCATGATCCACCGATCGACGGTGGGTCGCCGGATCCTGCCGGTCCTGGCTTTCGCGAAGGACCCTTGCGGAGGATCCCTGCGGTGCGGGTGAGGTTGAACGCGATGCTTGCGAGCACCAGCCATGTGCGATTGGCGGTGAATTTCCCGGAAGGCAGGTGAGCCAGGGAACTGCCCTTCACCGGTTCCCGGGTTCAGGTCCAGGATCCTGCGCACCACGAGCCGGCCCGGCATCTGTTCGGCTTTCTCCCGGGAGCTGAACGCTGTGAAGGGACCTCGGCGACTTCGGCACGGACGAGCACACAAGCGGTGTTGCCGGTGCGTTTAAGCGTGGAGCACGCGTCAGTGATCAGCCGGTTGGCAGCGCGGGCCGTGTTCGCCGCACCCTTGGGCAGCTGCTGGCCCAGAACCACCGGCGGGCAGTCCGCGGTGGACGCCGTGGCCAGCAGGCGGCACGCCACAGCACCGCGCTGGCGGACATGCCCGGAACGTGAATGCCCGTAAGGAACGAACCCAGCGTCGAGGGCGCATACGCGTTGGCGAACAGTTTGCCGGTTCCGCCGTGGCGCAACCGGGCCATGTCAACAATCGAGTCCGCCCCGGCGAGCATTCCGGCCACGAGGGAAGCGATCTTGAACCCGGCATTCGCTCCCTTGTCCGTGGAGACCGACAACCACGCATCAGCCAGCTCCCGCAGCCCGACGGACCCGGCCAACCGCATCAACGGCAGATCAAACACGAGGACACGGCGGTGAAAATGCTGGTCCTCCATTGGGAAACGTCCCGAAACTCAATGGACGAGGCCCCGCAACATCCAAGCGGGTCGAACCCACTGCAATAGCCGGCGTCGACGTCGACGCCGGACTTTAGTCCCTGTTCCGGAGGACGGCTCCGGCGTAGGTTGGCCGTGGAGTCCTGAAAATCGGGAGCCCATACCAAAGGGGGCATCATGGCCAGACGCAGGCTTACGGCATTCAGCATTCTGGGGGGCTGTGCCATCTTTGCGCTCTCAGCCTGTTTCGGCCCTTCCGCCCCGGCGCCCACGAGTAGCTCTTCCACGCCGAGTGCTACGGCAACTCCCGTCCCCACCTCAAGCGCGACGGCGAGCCCGTCCGCGCCGAGCAGCTCGTCCGCGCCGAGCAGCCCGTCCGCGCCGAGCAGCCCGTCGATTGAACCGACCCCCACGAGTCCGGCAGCGACTACCCCCACGGGGCTCCCGGAGCAGGTCGCGCCGTTGACGGTCTACTACGTCGCGATCGGCGACAACGGCACTTCCGGGCCGATGATCGGCTGTGGCGACAGTCTCGTCGCCACGACCACGGCCCCGGTCCGCTTCACGGACCAGGTCGGCCCCAGCATCAGGACCTTGCTCGCGAACAAGAGCCGCGCCGTCGGCATGTCCGGGCTCGTGAACGTCCTATACCAATCGAACCTCACCTATCTCGGTGGGGAGTTGGACGGCAGCACAATCACGATCTCCCTCTCCGGGCAGTTCATGCTGTCGGGCGTGTGCGATATCCCGCGCGCGAAGGCGCAGTTGGAGTTCACCGCCATGGCTGCGTCCGGGGCCACGAACGCCCGAGTTTTCGTCAACGGCCGCTCGATCGACGACGTGCTTAGCCTCAAGTAGTGCACGTCAGGGAAACTGGCGAAGATGAAGAGGGAGCATTTCACTTGGTCCGGAACGCCGTGGTCCTTCCGACGGAAGGCCCAATACCCAGACATGCTGCGCATGCTCGGCGTGACCTCCTCGAACCTGAGCCCCAGGCCGCTGACGCAGCGTCTCGCTACCAGGGCGCCACGGTGATCGAAATCATAGATAGTTCGCTAGCGAAATAGGTATATGATTTTGCATGTAAAAGAAATTCCGCCCTGACAGCCCTAAGTTCGCTGCCCCGGCGCATCGACTAAGGAAAACCGCAATGTCACAACGCGTCCTCATCACTGCAGGAGCCAACGGAATCGGCCTGGCCATCGCCCGTGCCTTCGCCGCCAGTGGGGCCAGGGTCCATATCGCGGACATCAACGCCGAGGCGGTCAGCGCCGTGACCGGCAGCGACGCCAACATCACCGGCTCCGTCACCGACGTGAGCAACCCCGACGCCGTCGCCGCCCTCTTCGCGGATGTCCAGAGCGAGCTCGGGGGCCTCGACGTCCTCATCAACAATGCCGGTATAGCGGGCCCCACCGCCCCGGTCGAAGACTACGACGCCGGTGCTTTCGCCGCCGTCATCGGCGTCAACCTGCAGGGCACCTTCAATGTCACCCAGCGGGCCATCCCGCTCCTGAAGGAATCCGACGCCGCCACGATCGTCACGATGTCCTCGCTGGCCGGACGCTTCGGCTACCCAAACCGCGTGGGTTACTCCACCACCAAGTGGGGCCTGGTCGGCTTCGCGAAGACCCTGGCCATGGAACTGGGCACGTTCGGCATCACCTCGAATACGATCCATCCCGGCGCCGTGGACGGCCCAAGGATCATGAGCGTCTTCGAAGGCCGCGCTTCCGTCTCCGGCCGCACGGTCCAGGAGGAAATCGATTCCGCTATGGCCAATCAGTCCGTTAAAAAGTTCATCAATCCCGAGGATATTGCCGCCCTGGTCCTGTTCCTGGCCGGCCCGCACGCTCGCACCATCTCCGGCCAGATGTTCCCCATCGACGCCGATTCCAAAGCCGCCGTCTGATGGCCGCCGAAACCATGGCCCCGCAGCCGACCTCAACCACTACGGCCGCCGGCAGCACCACGGCCGCGCCCCGTAACGGGGGCCTCTGGCGCGGGCGCGTCATACTCATCCTGGGCATCGTGCTAATGGGGATCACCCTGCGGCACGCCGTCACCGGCCTTTCCCCGCTGCTACCAGTGGTGCGGGAACAGTTGGGCATCGGCGTCAGCGGCGCGAGCCTGCTGGGCATGCTGCCCACCCTGAGCTTCGGCGTCGCCGGTTTCCTGGCGCCGGTGCTGATCCGCCGCCGCGGACCCGAGCTGACTGCGGCCGCAGCCATGCTGCTGGCCGCCGCCGGCACCTTCGGCAGGTCCCTGACCGACAGCGTCCCGTTGTTCTTCCTGCTCAGCGTGGTGGCCCTGTTCGGTATGGGCTTCGGCAACGTCGTCGGGGCGCCGCTGGTCAAGAAGTACTTCCCGGACCGCCAGGCCGCCATGCTGACCACGTTCGCCCTGCTGATGCAGGCCGGCGCGACACTGCCAGCCATGACCGCGGTGCCGTTGAATAACGCCGCCGGCTGGCGGGTGTCCATCGCATCCTGGTCCGTCCTTTCACTGGCTGCCGCGCTGCCCTGGCTCATCCAACTGGTCCGCATGCGCCGGGCGGGTTCCACCGCTGGCACCCCCGGGACAGTGGCCGCTGCTCCCGGCGCTTCCGGCCCGCGGCTCGGCCTGGCCCAGCTGGTCACCAGCCGGATCGCGGTCGGCACTGCCTTGTTCTACGCGATGGCGTCGCTGAACACCTACGGCATGCTCGCGTGGCTGCCGACCATCTTCAAGGGCTACGGCATGGACCTGAACACCGCAGGCGCGGCATTCTCCGTCTTCACCTTCATGACACTGCCGATGGCCTTCATCGTCCCGCTCCTGGCCACGAAGATAAAGCGCGTTTACCCGCTCGCGGCAGTCCTCGCCCTCGTCTACCCCGTGGGCTATATCGGATTGATCCTCAATCCCGGGACCCCCATGCTTTGGGCGTTCATCATGGGCCTTGGCGGCGGGGCGTTCCCGCTGGCCATCACGATGTTCAACCGCCGCACCCGCACCGCCGCCGGCTCCGCTGCCCTGGCTGGATTCGCCATGGGCGTCGGTTACCTCTTCGGCACACTCGGGCCGCTGCTGGGCGGGACCCTGTTCGCGGCGACCGGTGGCTGGACCACGGCCCTGATCATCTTCGCTCTCACGGGTTTGGTCATGTTGGCCGGTGGGTGGATGATGACTCCGCGCAACCATTTCCTGGAAGACAAATTCACGCCCGCAACAACGGCCGCGCTGAAATAGAACGCCGATCCGGGGCAAAGGCCCACCCGGAAATCCGGTGACGCCTACGCCGTCGAACGGGCACGTTGCGACGGCCAGAAGTCGAGAGAGGGAGAAAAATGATGGCACCCGGCGGTTACGTAGACGGCAATCAGGGCGACTACATCGACAGGGTACAGGATCAGTGGCAGGGTATCTTTCCTGATGTCAGCAGTGAACCGGCGGGGATCATCGGCCGGGTCCGCAGGCTTGCCCAGCTCATCCAGCTTCAAAGCGATAGCGTCCTGATGAGCTGCGGCATCGGCCGGGCGGAGTTCGATATCCTCGCTTTGCTGACCCGGACGGGCCGGGCCATGACGCCGTCGGAACTGGCCTCCGATCTCCTCACCTCTCCGGCGGGCACCACTAAAAGGATCAACAAACTGGTGGACGCCAGGCTGGTGACCCGGGAAAGCAACCCGGAGGACGGTCGCGGGGCTTTGATTAGTTTGACCTCGAGGGGCCAGGAAACCATCCTTCCAGTGCTCCGCTCTGTCTCCGACTTTGAAGCAAAGCTCACCGCCTTCATGTCCCCACAGGACCGGATCGACCTGACCACGCTGCTCCGCAGCCTCCTGACTCACGTCGAAGCGGCGGAGCGGTAGACCACAAAGGTGACGCCGGCGATCTCCAAACACGCCCGTCTCGGTCCCGGGGGCACATGAATCCGGGCGGGCCGAATATGACCCGCCCGTCCGGCCCTGAACAAAGCTGGTCCGGCCGTCCTATGGATGGCCGGGCCAGCTTTTGTCGCTTTAGGAGCGGCGAAACGTTCAGTGCTGGTGTGAGGCATCGTGCGTATGGGCAGGAACGGCCGTCGCCCCGGAGATACTGCCCGTGATCCAGGACATCATGCCCGCACCGGCATCGAAGGCCGGCTTCCGGACGGCATTGGACCAGACCGTCTCCGGACGGCACTGGAGCAGGATCAGGTTGCTCCCGGCGGGAAGTTCCTCGTCCACCGCGAACTCGATGTCCTGTGGCGCCTGGTGCATGCGCTCCAGCTTCTTGCCGAGCGTGGCCAGGGCGACGACTTCATCGTCCTGCAGGCACAATAGCTCGCGGCGTTCGGCAGGAACCTCCACCGGCGCGTCCCCGCGGCGATACTCGATGATCTTGTTTCCCAGTGTCCGGTCTGCGATGCCGAGGCCCACTTTGTCCACGACAAAGCGGTCCGGTGTCACCTCTCCGCCGACCACTGAAAGGCCGAGGCCCCAGCTGGCTTCCATGACGATCTTGGAGCGATCCCCGCTGGTGGGGCTGAGCGTGAACATCACTCCGGCGGCGCGGGCCCGCACCGTCTTCTGGATCACCACTGCCATCTCGATGGCATGTGGATCTATATCCTTCTCGGCCAGATAGGAGAGGACCCGTCCGGCGAACACGCTGACATAGCATTTGTGCACGTACTCGAGGACGGCCTCGGCCCCGACAATGTCCACCCACGTCTCGAACTCCCCGGCAAAGCTGGCGCCCACGGAGTCTTCCGCGGTGGCACTGGAACGCACTGCCACCGCGATGTTGTCCACTCCGGTGTCGACGCAGAGCTTGGCGTACGCGGCACGGACCGCGTTCGCGATCTCTTGGGGAAGGGGCACTCCGGTGAGCCGTTCGCTGATGGTGCGGTCGGCGTCGTCGAACGCGGTCTGGTCGCGGTTGCTGCCCAGCTGGTCGAGCACGCCGCGGGTGAATTCCTGCAGGCCGTCAGTCTGGAGATAGCTGCGGTAGGCTGCCGCGGTAATCGCAAAGCCGGGCGCGACCGGCAGGCCTGCGGCGGTCATCTGGGCGAGCCCGGCGGCTTTGCCGCCGACTTCGCGGACGTCCTGGCAACCGGGGTCACTGAATTCGTGGATGTACATGGGCTCTCCTAGCGGACCGCGGGGGCGGCTTCAGTTGCGGTTTCGGTTTCGAGCGCCGGTTCGAGGACGACGACGGTCCCTGCCTTGCCGTCGATCCGGACCCTTTGGCCTGTGGTGAGGCGGGCTGTGGCAAAGCCCGTGCCCACCACCGCTGGAATGCCGTATTCGCGGCACACGATGGCGGCGTGGCACATCATCCCGCCGATGTCGGTGATGACGCCGGTGGCGACGGCGAAGGCCGCAGCCCACGACGGTGCCGTGATCGGAGCCACCAGGATTTCGCCGGGCTGGAGCAGAGGCAGGTCCTTTTCGGAGCGCAGAACCCGGACGGGGCCTTCGACGATGCCGAGCGATCCCGGGATGCCGTTGAGCTTGTCCGTGGCGCCGTCGGAGGCGCCGAGCCAGTCCTGCACCCGTTCGGTGGTGACGCCGTAGTTCATCACCGCGAACGGGTCCGTCACCTGCTGGGGCGGAATCCCGTAGGCAGGCGGGGCGCTGGCGGCCTGAAGTGCCGCGACAATGGGACGGCGGCGGGCGATTTCGGCCTGCCAACGCTTCTTTCCCCGGGCAGGGACGCCGATGGCCCATGAATCCACCACGTCGAAGAGAGCGGTGTCCAGTTCGAAGCGGTTCAGGTAGAACATGTCCCCGGCGGTCTCGAGGAAGCCGGCATCAACGAGGAAGCGTGCCAGGTCCCAGGCCTTTTCCCAGAACACTTTGTGGGACCAGTGCTCCACGTAGATGTTGTGTTCTTCGATGTACGGGAAGACCTTCCGGGCGAGGCCGAGCAGTTCGTCAAACTGGCGTGCCTCATCGCCGGTAAGGAGGGCGCGGTATTCGTCCACGATCTCGTCGCGTTCCTCGCGAAGCCGCTCGATGGGCCGGGAGATGTCTTCGCCGTTGGCAATCTTGACCGCGTAGCGGGAGATGCCCTGCAGGGGGATGGAGAGATCGCTTGCCCAGGTCTCCTGGTCGTGGGTGAATCCGTATTCGGCAAAGTAATTGAACCAGGGATCCTTGGCCGCTTCGAACGCGGCAAGCCAGGTCCGGCCGTTGCTCGTCTCGGCCAAGGCAGCCAGGATGGCGTCAGGGGCGCCGTCGCCGGTGATGATGGGGTTCAGGTCCAGCTCGTGGGAGAGTGCGGCGAGCTTGCGCAGTTCGTCGTCCGGCCGGAAGGCCAGGACGTCGACGCCGGCCACCATGCGGGAGATGGATTGTTCGCTGATGAGCGGGAACGCCTGCTTGCAGAACTGGAAGAAGGTGATGTAGCCGCCGTAGCCCAGGTTGAGGAACTCGAAGTGGTACTGCCAGATGGAGAAGAATTCATCGATCAGCCGGTGGTAGTTCTCAATGACGGCCATGGCCGAGGAACGCCCGCGGGCTTCCATGACGACTTCTGCGGGGTCGTACTCGGTCAAGCGGGGGAATTCGATGGTGCGCAGGGAATCGATGGCGCCTTCCATCTTGGTTTTCCATTTTCCGTAGAGTTCGTCCCAGTTGGCGTAGTAGTAGCCGGCGCGTTCCTGGAAGATGGCGACGCGCTCCTGGATCCGCGCCGGGTCTTCAACGCCCAGCGGCGAGATGTAGACGTACCCGTTGACCACGCGGACGTCCAGGCCTAGGGAAACGGGCAGGGCGAATATTCGGGTGCTGAACGTTCCCACGCCGAGGTACACGGCCTCGGCGCCGATGCTGTCGAACGGGTGGCAGCCGCGGGACCAGTGCATGGTGTCTGCGAACCAGAACTGGGCGTTCTCGTGCTCTGTGGTTTCCTCGGAGGGGACGAGGTAGTAGGGGTACATCGACTCCCAGCCTTCACCTCCGGCCGGGGTGATGGATTCGTTGAAGAAGGGGAAGCGTGCTGCGCTGCCCGGGGTGGTTTCGGTCATGATGTGGCTCCTTGCGACAGTGAAAGGGAGGGGGTAAGGAATCTAAGCAGTTCCGCGACGTCTGCCAGCGCGAGATCCGGCCGGGCGGCGCCTTCGAGCGTGGCAAGCAAGCCGGGAGAGCTTGCGCCGGAGAGGACCAGGGCACTGTTGGCACCCATGGACCGGGCGAGGTCGATTTCGACGGTTGCATCGCCGACCACGGTAACCTCTGCGGCGGGAAGGCCCAGCCTGCGGAGCAGGGTTTCGCCCAGGGCGGCAGAGGGTTTTCCAACGACCTGCGGCTCGGCGCCGGCAGCCCAGCCGATGGCGTTCGCGATGGCTGCCGACACGCAGACCGATTTGCCGAGGCCGCCATGGAACCATGGCACGTCCACGGTGGTGTACAGCGGGGCGCCGGCGTCCACCGCCAGGCTGGCCGCGTTGATCTGTTCGGTGCTGTACCCCTTCGCGGCCCCGACGACCACGACGTCGGGAAGTTCAGGTTCTCCGGGATCGGCAAGGGCGACGCCCAGGCTGCGCAGGGGAGCAGTCAAACCCTCCGCGCCGAGGGCCAGCACCCGGGACCCCGGGTGGCGGTGTCCAATGTACTCGGCGGCTGCGCTGCCGGCAGTAACGAAATCCTCGTCGCGGATATCGATTCCCTGCGAGCGGAGATGGGCGGCATACTCGGCTGGGGTCTTCTCCGAGGCGTTCGTGCAGACAACGACGGCGTGGCCGGCAGCGTAGAGCGCTGTCACCAGCTCCGCGGCGCCCGGCATGGCTTCCCCGCCGGCACCGCCGGCGCGCTTTGTGCGCATCAGGCAACCGTCTACATCCAGTACCCAGCCGTGGGACTTTCTTACTGCGTCGCTCATGCCGTAACCCCCTGGGTAGCGACCCCATCTTCGGCGGGGGCGCGTTGGATCGAAAATGTGGTGCCGCCGTCGGTGACGGAAACCGAGGTGGACGGCCGGCCATTCACCGCTGCGAGCAGCCGTTGCAGCGTTGACGCGGCGGAATTCTTCTTCGCGGCATACATGGTGTCCACCTGCTCGGCCGGCATCACTGCCCGGAGCAGCAGCTCCTCCTCGCTGATCGTGGCGCCGAAGCGCCGCCGCAGATCCGCGATGGTGACGTCGCCGCCGTCGTTGACCGGCTGTTGTCCGCGTTTGGTGGCCATGGCCCGGTCCATCAGTTCGGGGTTGACGGCACCGGGCAAGGGGCCGAAGTCGCCGCGCAGCAGGTCGATGACTTCGTCGGAGATCTGCTTGTAGCGCTCTCCGGTGATGACGTTGAGGGTCGCCTGCGTGACGATGTACTGCGCAAACGGCGTCATGACGATCGGCCAGCCGAGGTCCTCGCGGACCTGGACGGACTCCTCGATCACTTGGTCGAAAAGGTCCGCCCGCCGGATTTCAGCTAGCTGCCGGCGAGTGGTGGACTGCACGCCGCCGGGAATGGTGTGCCGGTAGTAGGCCTCGTCGTACTCGTTGGGGCTGCCGGCGGGCAGGTTCTTGATCCGACCCTGACGCTGCAAGAAGGCCGACGCCTTGGCCATGGCATCCAGATCGACGTTGACACTGTGGCCGCGGGCCCGAAGGTTATGGACCAGCCGCTGGGCTTCCGGGTGTGAGCTTCCGTTGGCCAGAGGCGGCAAGGCGCAGTGGATGGTCTCGATGCCGAGGTCCGCGGCGTCGAGAACGGTGATGGGGGACAGTCCGGTGGTGCTGTGCGAATGGATTTCGTTCAGCCGGGTGGTGTTGAGGCTGGACCGCAGCACCGGCACCAGGCTTTTCACCCGGTCCGGGGTCAGCAGCCCTGCCGGGTCCTTCAGGTAGACGCTGTCGATCGCGTCGCAGTCGTCGAGTTCCTTGGCCTTGGTGGCGAAGTATTCGTCGGTGTGGACCGGGCTGGTGGTGTAGCAGATTCCGCCGATGACTTCTTCGAAGCCGACCCGCTTAGCCATTTCGGCGGTGCGCTTGGCGCCGTCCATGTCATGCATTGGATCGATCACCCAGAGACGCTTGACGCCGTTGCGGACCAGCAGCCGGAAGGCCAGTTCGAAGACGGCGTCCGGAGTGCGGTGGAAGGTGATGAACCGTTTGCCGGTAGTGAGGAAGCCGAGTTGCGTGTTGGGCATCAGCTCGCGGGCGGTCCGCAGCCGTTCCCACGGATCCTCCTGGTGGTACCGCACGGCGGTGGCCATGAGGGTGCTCGAGACCAGCTCGATGGCGTGGTACCCGACCTGGTCCAGCAGCGGAGCGACGCCCTTGACCATCCGCGTGGTGACGCCGGTGGCGCCCCAGATGCTTTGGTTGCCGTCCCGCAAGGAGACATCGACGAGTTTGACGTCAGTCATGAGTTCACCTTTTCGGTCATCAGTTCGTTCAGCCAGTGGGTGGTGACCGTGTTGTCCTGGAAGTCTGGATGGGCCAGGATCTTGCGCAACAGAGGCAGCGAGGTGGTGACTCCTTCGATCTCGAATGCTGCCAGGGCCTGTTCCATGCGTTTGATGGCGGCGGCGCGGTCCGGTGCCCAGGCGATTTGTTTGGCCATCAGGGCGTCGTAGAACGGCGGGAAGCGGTAGCCCTCGTAGATATGCGTGTCGAGCCTGAGCCCTCCGGCGGCGGACGGGCGCCAGCGCGTGACGGTTCCCGGCGAGGGCCGCAGCTCGTTCTCCGGGTCTTGGGCCGTGATGCGGCATTCGATGGCATTGCCAGTCAGGGCGATGTCTGACTGGGTGAAGGACAGTGGCTCGCCAAGCGCGGCCAGCAGCTGTTCACGGACAAGGTCGACGCCGGTGATCGCCTCGGTGACCGGGTGCTCCACCTGCACGCGCGGATTCACCTCGAGAAAGGCCAGCGAATCACGCTGCACGTCGTAGAGGAACTCCACGGTTCCCAGGCCCACATAGTCCAGGGCCTCGGCGATGCGCAGGGCGCTTTGGTAAAGGAGCGCCCGGGTAGCTTCGGGGAGTACAGTGCACGGTGCCTCCTCCACGACCTTCTGGTAGCGGTACTGTACCGAACACTCCCGTTCGCCGAGGTGGACGCGGTGGCCGTGGCGGTCGCCAAGGATCTGGACCTCCACGTGCTTGGCGTCCTGGACGAACCGTTCCAGGAATACGGTGCCGTCACCGAAGGAAGCTTCCGCCTCGGAGGAGGCCAGCTGCCAGGCCTCGGCCAATTCCGTGGTGCTCGCGACGAGTTTCATGCCGCGGCCGCCGCCGCCGTGCGCTGCCTTGATGAGCACCGGGTAGCCGATGCGTTCGGCCAGCTGCTGCACTTCCTCGGCCGTCTGGGCGGTGCCGCCGGCGGAGACCGGGACTGCCACGGATTCTGCCAGCCGCCGGGCCGTCAGCTTGTCGCCCAGGGCGCGCAGCGCCTCCGGAGACGGGCCAATGAAGGTCAGCCCGTTCTCTGCACACAGTTCGGCAAAGGCCGGGCGTTCGGAGAGGAAACCGTAACCCGGGTGCACTGCCGTGCAGCCGGTGGAAATCGCAGCCTGAACGACGGCGTTCATGTTCAGGTAGCTGTCAGAAGGACGGGGCCCGCCGAGGGTTAGCACGCGGCCGGCCCTCCGGGCTGCCAGGGTGTCCCGATCCGCAGATGAGACTCCGAGGACTGTGTCGTAACCCAGCCGGTCGCAGGCCTCAATGAGGCGGACGGCGATTTCGCCCCGGTTTGCTATGAAGATGCGGTGGGTCATGAGGCGGCCCGGATGGCGAACAGAGGCTGTTCGAACTCCACCAGGTCCCCGTCTTTGACGAAGACGTCGGTGATCTCACCTGCGGCGCCGGCGGTCACCGAGTTCATCAACTTCATGACCTCAACAATGCACAGCACGGCGTCGGCGGCCACCGAGTCCCCGACCTGGACGAAGGCCGGCTCGCCGGGCTTCGGGGCGCCGTAGTATGTTCCCAGCATTGGTGCGGTGACCAGGATGTGGCCCTCCCGCAGCGACTCGGGGCTGACGACGGGGGAGTGCCCGTTCACGGCGGCCGGCACTGGAACGGGCGCTGCGGCCGGCACTGGAACGGGCACTGCGGCCGGTGCTGGAACGGGCGCCGGTGCGGGGCCGGGAGCCGGCGTAGACACGGCCACCGGGTTGCCTGGACCGGCAACATCCGGAATGTGGCCCCCTCGACGGACATGCAGGCGCAGTGCACCCTTCTCGTACAAGAAATCAGTGAACTCTGTTTTGTCGAGCTGCTCGATGATCGCGGCGAGCTCTTCCAGGTCGACGTCCATATGCGGGAAACTTCCTTCGTTCATGCCTGTCGCTGTTGAACAGGCCGGAATGTGGTCCGTGCCACATTGTGAGCGTACGAAGGGCGTACCGCTCTCCGCAATGATTTCTGAAGAGATTCCGCTGTGCGTAATTTGGTGATCTTAGTGAGGCTCGCTTGCCCCCGTCAGCAGCTCGGCCTCCGTTGCGGACGCGGCCTCCCTAAGCGCCTTGACATGATCCGGGACTTTGCCCTTCTGGTATCGGGCTGTGGGGATCGCGGTGGTGAAGGCTGCCATGGGCTTGCCCGTGGCGTCTCTGATGCAGACGCCAAGGCCACTGACGCCCTGCTCCGTCTCTTCAGTATTGACTGCGTACCCGGTCTTGCGGACCGCAGCCAGTTGCCGCTTTAGTGCGGGGAGAGTATGAACTCTCGCGGTTGGCCACGGCGTCAGGCCGCCGCGGTAGAGCTGCTCCAGTTCCACATTGCTGAGTTCGGCCAGGATCGCCTTGCCCCCGGCGGAGCAGTACGCAGGCATCAGATCCCCCATCCTTGCTTTCACATGCAGCGCCGCTTCAGACTCAATGCCGTCAATGAACCGCACATGCGAACCGGCCAGGACCATGAGTTGGACGGTATCGGCGACGTCGCCATAGAGCTTCTGCAGTGCCGGGCGCGCCACTTGGCGCAGCTGGTTCACCGAGAACCGGCTCTCGCCCTGGGGGACCAGTTGGGATCCCGCGCGGTAGCGCCGTTCCCGGTCCTGGGTGGCAAAGTCCCTGGCCACTAGCGTGCCCAGTAGCCGGTGCGCCGTAGAGGGAGCCACCCCTAACCGCTCCCCGGCGGACTTGACGCTTAAGACCTCCCCCTCTCGCAAGAGGACGAGCAGCTGGAGGGCTCGGTCCACGGATTCCAGCTTCACAGGATTCTCTTGATTTCGCATAGCAGAATCTTGGCATATCCCACACGCTCCGGCTAGGGACGATCCGACGGCTAGGTTCCCTTCAAGACTTTGGAAGGCGCTAAACGGGCACTCGGAGGCAAATTTCGCTAGGCGAAATGTTCAACAGAGTTATGGACGCTTGCAATTTTGTGTGACTACGATCACTGGACGCACCCTGAGCTTTACACAACAAGAAAGTGGACATGGACGTCTTAGCCCAAATACGGCACTCAAGGATGACCCGGTTCCAGGTAATGGCGATCGCAATCGCGCTGACCCTCATCCTGATCGACGGGTTCGATGTGGCCGTGATGGCCTACGCGGCACCGAGTCTCTCCAAGGCCTGGGCCCTTGACCCGGTCACCCTGGGATTCCTGCTCAGCGCCAGCCTTTTCGGCATGGCAGCGGGATCGATATTCCTGACCCCGCTTGCCGACCGGATTGGCCGCCGCCGGCTGGCCCTGATTTCGCTGATCATCATCAGCATCGGCATGGTGCTTTCGATTTTCAGCGCCGATGCGATGCAGCTCATGGCGTTCCGGATCATCACCGGACTGGGCGTCGGTGGCATGATGGCCAACCTGAACGTGCTCGTCTCCGAGTACGCCTCTGACAAGCGGCGCGGCACCATCATCGGCATCTACGCGGCCGGCTATCCCATCGGCGCCACGGTCGGCGGTCTGGTCGCGGCCCCGTTGATTCCGCCCTTCGGCTGGCATTCCGTGTTCGTCGTGGGCGCGGCCCTGACGGTCCTGATGCTGACGATTTCCTGGCGCTTCCTCCCCGAGTCCCTCGACTACCTCCTGACCCGGCGACCGGAGGGGGCTCTGCTGAAGATCAACGGCATCCTCGCCAAGATCGGCCGCCCGTCCCTGAGCGAGCTGCCGGCACTCCCGGCGGCGGTCCGCCAACAGAGCGCGGTCGCAGAGATCCTGAGCCGCGCCACCTGCTTCAGGACCGTTGCGCTGTGGATCGGCTACGCCTGCCTCGTCGCGGCCTACTACTTTGCTAACACGTGGACGCCGAAGATTGTGGCGGCCGCCTCAGGAAATGACACCCTCGGGGTGACCATCGGCGTCATCGCCAACGCCGGGGGCATCCTCGGCTGTTTCATCTTCAGCGGCCTGGCCATCAAGTACCGCAGCCGCCCTCTGCTTGTCTGGGCGCTGGGCGCCGCCGCCGTAGCCTACCTGCTCTTTGGCGTGGTCTTCACCCAGATCGGCGTCGCCGTCGTCGTCGCGTTGTTCCTGGGCATCCTCACCACCGCCGGGATTGCCGGCTTCTACGCGGTCGCACCCGACATCTACACCGCCAGGGCCCGCGCTACCGGCATCGGATGGATGATCGGCCTTGGCCGATTGGTCTCCATCATTGCTCCGATCATGGTGGGATACCTCATCTCCGGCGGGTGGCAGCCCGAGAAGATCTTCTTCCTCTTCGCGATCCCGTTGGCCGCAGCAGCGCTCTGCATTGTTGCGCTGGGTGTATCGCTGAAACGTGCACAGTCACCGGCTCCTGCCACCGAATCCGTGGCACGAAGCGCCCCCGCCATCTAGTCCGTCCCCCCGTTCTTCCCCCGAATTATCCAGAAGGAAATCTCATGCGTTCTGTTGAAACCGGCACCCTGCTGCGAGCAGCCCCCCAGCCGGAGGAATGGTCCGGCTTCCGGATGGGCCGCTTCCTTGCGGACATCGAGCGGAAGACGGGCAGAACGTTCGCCGGGTACGAAGACGCCTGGCAGTGGTCCGTGGACAATCTCGAGGAGTTCTGGGCGGAAGTCTGGGACCACTTCGAAATCATCACGCACACCCCCTACGAAACCGTACTGCGGGATCACAAGATGCCCGGGGCCGAGTGGTTCCCGGGTGCGACGATCAATTACACCGAGCACATCGTCCGCGCGCTTCGGGGCCGCCCGGACGATGTCATGGTCAAGGCCCGGAGCCAGACCACCGGCAGTTCCGACTGGACCGGCGCCCGGCTGCTGGACGAAATCGGCCGGATTCAGCAGGGGCTGATCCGGCAGGGCGTCAAGATGGGGGACCGCGTGGCCGGATACCTGCCGAACATCCCGCAGACGCTGGCCGCCTACCTGGCCACCACAGCGCTGGGAGCGATCTGGTGCTCAGTGCCACCGGAAATGGGACCGAAGTCTGTGGTGGACAGGATCACCCAACTCGAACCGAGGCTACTCATCGCGATCGATGGCTACCGCTGGGGGAAAAAAGAACTGTCCCGCGCTGACGACATCGCCCGGATCCGGCTGGAACTTCCCGAGACCCAGGTGGTACTGCTGCCGTACCTGAATCAGGACTGCGCGCTACCCGCCGACACCATTGCTTATAGCGACTTCACCGGGGACGGTTCGGAGATCCGTTTTGAGGCCGTGCCTTTCGCGCACCCGCTGACGGTCCTGTTCTCCTCGGGAACCACCGGCAGACCCAAGGCAATTGTGCACTCCCACGGCGGGCTGCTGCTGGAGCACTTCAAGGCCATGGGGCTGCACTTCGACATGGGGCCAAAGGACACTGCGTTCTGGTTTACCACCACCGGATGGATGGTGTGGACCCTCGGCATTTCAACCCTGTTGACCGGCGCCGCCGTCGTTCTCATGGACGGCGACCCCAACTGGCCCAGGCTCGACGGCGAATGGTCCCAGTGGGCCGTAGCTGCCGAAACCAAGGCCACCTACCTCGGCACCGGCTCCGCCTACCTTGCTGCGTGCGCGCACTCCGGTCTCGCGCCCGGTGCCACGTGGGATCTCAGCCGGCTGCGGGAAATCCAATGCTCGGGTTCGCCCCTTGCGGCGGACGTCGCGGCCTGGGTGTACGACGCCGTCAGTCCGGATCTGGTGCTGGCCCCCACCTCCGGAGGTACTGATATCTGTGCCGCCTTCCTGGGTGCCAGCCCGCTCACGGGAGTCTACGCGGGCGAAATGTCCTGCCGGCCGTTGGGCGTCTCAGTCGAGTCGTGGGACCGCGACGGACACCCGCTGCACGGCGTGGCGGGCGAACTCGTGGCAACCAAGCCTATGCCCTCGATGCCGGTTTTCTTCTGGGGGGATAAAGACAACGCGCGTTACACCGACAGCTATTTCAGTGCATATCCGGGCGTCTGGCGACACGGCGACTGGCTTATCGAGACCGCGCGTGGGACCTGGGTGATTTCCGGCCGGTCGGACGCCACCCTGAACCGTGGCGGCGTACGACTGGGCACGGCAGAGTTTTACGCCATCCTCGATGGCCTGCCACAGGTCAGCGACAGCATGGTGTTGCACTTCGAGGACCCGGCCGGCGGCATGGGCCGGCTCGTCCTGCTCATCGAACCGCAGGAAGGCGCCGATACTGTCCATCTCGAGACGGCTGTCCGCCGCGCACTGCGGACAGAGCTGTCCCCCCGGCACGTGCCCGACGACGTCGTATTTGTCCCTAGCATTCCCCGCAACCCTTCCGGGAAGCGGCTGGAAATTCCCCTCAAACGCGTCATCCAGGGTGCGGTCATAGGCGAAACCTTGGACCCCGGGGTGCTGGTCAAACCGGAGGACGTCGAGGACACGGTGCGGATCATTAAGGCGGCATTCGCGGCATGAACAAGCCCGCCATTACGGTCGAAGGGGTCGGCCCCTCGAGGGGTCTACGCTCCGTAAATCGGCCGGACTGGCCCGTACTGCTCAGGTTTTCGGGACTGCCGAATGTATTCAAGGCCGGCACCCCCGCGGGGACGCACCCCCGCACATGAGGCAGTCGGTGGACACGTCTACGGGTTTACCCAAGCACGGGATTCGTTGAAGACGATCCTGGATTTCAGCGAGCGGGGAGGGCTGTCCACGATACGGCGGCCCGACCGGGCCACAGCCGCTGTGGTCAACGGAGAGAGCTTGCGTCGGTATCTGGAGCTGACGGTCGTCGCCAATGTCCAGGTCGTGAATGAGGACGGAGCATGGGCTGTCTTCATGCCGGGGCAGCCTTTTGCTGCTGAGGCTACGGACCTGGCTGAAGCCTTGGCGGACTTTGTCGATGCTTTGCGGGACTACGCGGAGGATTGGGAGGACCATTTGAACGCGGCGTCCAATCACCGCGAGAACTGGGCCTTGGTTCAGCTCATTGACCTGTCCACCGATCAGCAATTGACCGCCTGGCTCACCGGCTCGGTGGCATGAGCGTCCGACGCGCGGGCGGACGGGACGACCATGAAAAGTTCTGTCTAACCGAGCGCTGGGAGCTGGTGACGAATGCCCGCGGGCAACCAGGGCGCCATTACGCGACCTACCGGTTGGGTCTGCAAGATGGACGGATCTTGCGGACCCGGATTTCCCGCCCGGTGGATCGCACCACGTATTCGAGTTCGATCTGGAACCATGTTCTCCAAGACCAGCTCGAGGTCGGTGAGGATGAGTTTTGGGCATGCGTCGATGACGGAGCCTTGCCTGCCCGCGGGATGGCAGCCCCTCGCGCTTCGGCTATTCCCCTGGCGCTGGTCTGGCAACTCACCCACACCGTTGGAATGAATGAGCGAGATGTTGCCCGCATGACGAAAGAGCAGGCCGTTCAAGCGATCAACGACTACTGGATGTCGCAAGGGGGAGGACAGATCGATTCAGACGTTTCCCCGGTTGGTCGGACAGACCGCATCTGCCGTAGGGGACATTCGTCTCCTTGAAAAATGTGCTGATACAGATCTGTCACCCATTGCCTAGGTTTTCGGGAGTTCCCGGGACGCGGCGGGCTCCTCGATCAGCCAGGCTTCGTGGTATTCGGTTTTTTCGTAGAGCTTCCGGATCTGTGCCGGGTTCACGAGCCACAGGATGGCGCCGTCATCAGTGACAGAATCGACGCAGCCGCTGTCTACCAGCTGTCCTTGCAGCCGGATCTCGACGCTGGCACCTGCAAGGGTGGTCCAGTCTTTGACGTAGCGGGGCTTCAACACAAGCGGACTTTCGTGAACAGGTCGACGGCGGACGACGGACGGCGGGCGGGGCTGTGGGTGCAAGGAAGAATCCAAGCGGAGTTCGCAACATCGGGCGGAGCCTGCGGATTACTGCAGTTTCCGACTTGGCGTGTTTACTGCTGTTGTCAGCTGTTCGTTACCGGCCAGATACTCAAGGCAGGCGTTGTAGTCGGCCATGACTTCCTCGAAATTCCGTAGGCGGGGCTGGGTGCCGCTGGTCCCGGGGGTGTCCGTTTGGGTGAGTTGTGGCTGGCGGCTGCGTTTGCCGGCGGTCAGGGTTGCGATGCCCCAGTAGGTGGTGGCCGGGGTGACAGCAATGCCGATTGCGTTCAACGGGTCGGTAAGGAGGTTGCGGGTGACCGATTTCCAGGCGGCAAGGACAGATTCGTGGAGCATTTCGACTTTGTCGTTGTCTTTGAGGTCGTAGGCCCGGAGCAACTTTTCCGAGAGGGTGTCCCACTCTTCGGCGGAGCGCACGAGCAGATGGGCGGCCCGGACACGGGCGCTGGTTTCGTTCAAGGAAGGCATTTGTTTTCTTTCAACGGCGGGAGTCGGTTAACGGGACGTGTCTGCGGTGCTCGGCGTGCGGATGGGGGATGCCGAGTTGCTCGGCGAGAGGTTCGATGACGCGCAGATTTGCCTGGTGCGGGACGAAGCCGGCCAGCTCTTCCGGAAGAATGCCGGCCATCTCGCAGGTACGTCTGGCTGGCTTCGCGGCTTGGGAGATGGCCCAGCGGAAGACGGACATCCCAACTTGCTGGAATTGAAGGTTTGGTTGTTCGATCCTGACCGCGTGGGACTGCTCTGGAACCGAGCCCCAGTGGACTGGCCCGACCCCGGGCGGATCCGAGGCCTGCAGGACGAACGCGCCGACGTCGTCGCCGACCAGCACACAGGTGCTCCGCTCGGTCCAGTCGGTGAAGGTGCTGTGCTTTCCGCCCCGATGACCAGGGCCGTTTCGGCGGATCCGGCCCGGTTGGCCTGGTCCGGTTCCGATTCGGTGTCGGCGATGTTTTGCTGGGAGGCAGTCATGTCGCTCCTTGGGATAGGGCAGTGTTGTGCTTCTGGCGGGCGTTGGAAATGGTGTCGATCCGAGGAAGGGAGGAACCGTTTCTCAGCTGCACTTGCGTAGCGTGTTGAACAATTCGCTGAGGCTCATGTTGGCAGCCGCCGCGGCATCGGCTGGCGGGACTTGTGCTGCCATGGCCTCGCACAGGGCCTGGACCAGGTCGGCATGGGCGCGATCCTGCCGGGTGGGCTGCCTTTCCGCGTCTGAGATGGCGGTGCGGATGGTTTTGAGGTGTTTTTCCATTGGATTCATTTGTCGGTGGGCTCGGTTACGGCCGGAGCCGACTCCGTGCTCCGGCCGTGCTTGGCGCGGGTTACGTGGCTTCGGGCGTGTTCGATGGCGGGGGTTAGTTCGGTGAAGAGGTGTTTGTGGTGGCGTAGGGAGTCCAGGACGCCGACTTGGGTGACGAGTCGGAGGTGGCGGTCCTGGATTCCTTTGATGAGGACGGTGATTCCGCGGCGTTCGAGGGTTTGGACGATGTCTGTGATGGTTTTGGCTCCGGTGGCGTCCAGGATTTGTAGTTGTGACATGCGGATGATGACGACGTCGACGTTGCGGATGGCGTTGACTCGTTCCAGGACGCGTTCGGCGGCGGCGAAGAAGAGGGCTCCGTCGAGTCGGAAGACGGCGATGTGTTCGTCGCCTTCGTGGACGGGGCCGGGGATTTCTTCGCGGTGGACGCCGCTGGAGCGGACCAGGGCGCGCAGGGCGAAGAACGCGGCGGCGGCGATTCCGATTTCCACGGCCTGGATCAGGTCGAAGGATACGGTGATGAGTGCGGTGACGAAGAACACGGTGGTGTCGGCCCGGGTTGATCCGATCACGCTGCGTAGGGTTTTAAGGGAGACCATGCGTGTGGCGGTGATCATGAGTACTCCGGCGAGGGCGGCGAGGGGGATGCGGGAGACCGGGCCGGTGGCGAGGTAGACGACGGCGAGCAGGACCAGTGCGTGGGTGATGGCGGCCAGGCGGGTCTGGCCGCCGGAGCGGATGTTCACTGCGGTGCGGGCGATGGCGCCGGTGGCGGGCATGCCGCCGAAGAATCCGGATGCGATGGATGCGAGGCCTTGGCCCAGGAGTTCGCGGTCCGCGTCGTAGGGGCCGGTATCGGAGATTGAAGAGCCGACGCGTGCCGAGAGCAGTGATTCGATCGCGGCAAGGGCCGCGATCGTGGCTGCGGATCCGGCCAGGGTGGTGATTGTTGCCGGGTCCAGGGAGGGCATGGTCGGGGCTGGTAGGGAATCGGGCAGGGTCCCGATCCGTGTCACCGGTAGGTCAAGTAGTTGTGCGGCCATGCTGGCGATGATGATGGCGATGAGGGAGCCCGGGATGCGGGGGTGGATCCGCGGCGCGGCAATCATGATTATTGCTACGAGTGCTACCAGGGCGAGCGGGGCGATGAGCGAGGCCGGGGACGCGGTGCCGAGGGCTTGGATGGCTGAGATGACGGCGTTGCTGGCGGGCCCGGGTTTGGTGCCGAACGCGGCGGGGACTTGTTGCAGGAAGATGATCGCCGCGATTCCGACGGTGAAGCCTTCGATCACCGGCCAGGGCAGGAGGGTGACGACGCGCCCGAGCTTGAGGACTCCGGCGGCGGCCACGATCACTCCGGCTAGGACCGAGACTGCGGCCAGTGCGCCGAGCCCGTGGGCGGCGATGACCGGGCCCAGGACCACCACCATGGCTCCGGTGGGTCCGGAGACCTGGATGTTGGAGCCACCGAAGACGGCTGCGATCACGCCGGCGATCACCGCGGTGATCAGTCCGCTGGCCGCGCCCGCGCCGGAGCTGACACCGAATGCCAAGGCCAGCGGCAGCGCGACGATGCCGACCGTGATCCCGGCGACCAGGTCCCCTTTCCAGGTACGGGGCAAGAGTGCGTAGTCCTGCCGGCCGGGCAGCAAGGCCCGGGCCGCGGTCAGGGCCTTCACCGGGTGCTGCCCGTTGCGGCTGCGGCTGGGGCGGGCGCGGTCGCTTCCGAGGACTCAAGCTGGGCCCGGGTGGTGTGCAGCATGTCCTTGAGCAGCAGTCTTGCCACGGAGAGGAGTTCCGCGACCTGCGGGTACGCCAGGGTGTAGAACATCTGCAGCGCCCGCCGTTCTCCCTTGACCAGATGATACCGGCGCAGCACTGCCAGGTGCTGGGACAGGTGCGAGGCCTCCAGTCCCGTTGCGGCCAGAAGCTCGGTCACGGACACCTCGGGGGCCGCGGACAGCAGCTCCAGCACCCGGATCCTCACGGGGTGGGCCAGCCCCTTGAACAGATTGGCCTTCACCTCGTACAACGGTGCCCGGAAATCCGCGAACTCTTCCATGCCTGCCTCCCTGCCCAACACGATCCCTTGCTTGACGATCTCTTGCTTGACTACTTTATGGATCCATCATCCAGTATAACAAGAGCATAGACGAGCTGGCTGTCAGCCTCGCGGCGCCGCTCCTCATCGCGAGCTCGACGGCGGGTGGGCGCCTCCGCGTCCGCCAGGGCCTGCTCCTCGACGAGGATGCCTTGTCGCTCGTAACGCCGTCGGGACCGGCTGAAGCGCACTGCTACGGCCGACAAGCCGCCGGCCTTGCGCGCCCGGCGCGTCAGGGTGGTATTACCGGCGGGCAGGTAAGTGAGGTGGTCGAGATCGGCGCACGTCATGCACAGCGGCGCTTCGTCTTCCACTAGCAGCAACTCCCTGTCCTGGCCTGCTCCTGGACGCGCACGTGTTTGGCCGCTGACACTGCCGGGGAGAGCCGGTGCGTGCGGTATCCGCTTTCGATGGCACGTCGACCGGCGCGGTGCCAGGGTTACCGGTGAGAGGGTCATCCCGGGTGCGGCAGAGGCCTTGGCATTGACCAGCGGGTGGGCAGTGATTTACGAGCATTCCGGGACGATTCAACCCGGTTGCGGTGCCTGTTGACGAGGCTTCCTGCCCGGACCTAGCATGGCGTTGCCGGGGCTTGAAGCTGCTGAATGAGCCCGCATCCGGAAGAGGGGTGGAGCACCCCGATGAACGCTGAGCAGGCTTCGGGACAGCAGCGTCTTGGGTTGATGACCCGCGCGCTGGTCCGCGGGCTGGCTTGGGACGTCGGCCTCCCTCTGGCTGCCTATTACGTCCTTCACGTCGCCGGTGCCACGGACTGGGCCGCACTGCTCGCGGCGACGGGGGCCGCTGGCTGCCGACTGTTGTGGACCGCGTTCAGGCGACATTCCCTCAATCCGTTTGCGATGCTGATGGTGATCGTCTTTGGACTCGGCTTGGTTCTGTCTTTCCTCACTGGTGACCCGCGGTTTCTGCTGCTCAAGGATTCGGCCATCACCGGTGACATGGGCATTTCCTTTCTTGCTTTTGCCGCCCTGGGGCATCCCCTGACGTTGGACGCAGCCAAGACGTGGAGACCGGAGCGCGCCGGGGAAATGGATCGGGAATTCCACCACAACCCGGCGGCGCACCGTTGGCACCTGAAGATTTCCGCGGTTTGGGGCGCGGGACTGATTGCTGAAGCCAGCGCGCGGGCCGTTCTGGTCTATCTGCTGCCTATTGATGTCATGGTGGGGGTCTCCGCGGCCCTGGCAGTGATCGTTTTCGCGGCCCTCATCGCCTGGAGTGTCTGGGACCGGAAACGGCAGCAAACAGCGTGGTCCTCCTGACGGCCCTGTCTCAGCTCATCAGTAGCCCGTTGCTTGAGCAGGACCATTGCGCTTTTGGAACAATGCAGGCAGGACACCCTGGGTACCCGCGATATTTCCAAGAGCGTGGCCACGGGCTTTCAGTCCGCGCCGTGTTCCTCAACCGAAGTTCGTGAAGCATACAGATTCTTAAAATAAGAAGATCACTGCGGCAAGGCCGCCTTGCTGCTTAGGAGGAGCCATGAAGTTGACCGGTAACACCATACTCATAACGGGTGGCACGTCCGGTATTGGCAAAGGCTTGGCGCAGCATTTCCTGGGCCTTGGCAATACAGTCATCATCTGTGGCAGGCGAAACGATCGATTAGAGGAACTCAAAGCGCAGTACCCGGACCTCGTAACCATCCAGTGCGATCTGACGGCGGCGGCGTCTCGGGAGAACCTGGTTCGGCAGGCGATTCACGAGTGTCCCGACCTGAACATTCTTGTTAATAACGCTGGCATACAACTGACGGGTGACCTGACCAATCCGATCGATTTATCGGCACTGGAGCGGGAAATTTCGACAAACCTGATTGCGCCGATTCATCTCTCATCGCTTGTGGTGGAGCAATTAAGAGGCAGGCCGGAGCCGGGTATTGTAAATATTTCCTCCGGGCTGGCATATACACCAATCGCTTTTATGCCGGTCTACTGTGCATCCAAAGCTGCCATTCATTCGTGGTCACTCTCATTACGCAAACAGCTTGAAAGAACGGGCATCAGTGTCTATGAGATAGCGCCCCCGTCAGTGGATACCGAACTTGGCCACGAACGGCGCAAGGATAAGGATCAAACGCATGGTGGGATGTCGGTGAATGAATTTATTGATGAAGCGATGAAGGCTCTGGAAAGTAATATTTTTCAGGTGGCCATTGGCCAGGCCGCCAGTATGTTGGATCAACGAGATGCGTTATTCGAGCGGCTCAATGCTAACTTCTAAATAGCTGGGTCCATGCCTGGGACGTTTCCGTGGCGGTTCGGTCCGAGAACAGGCTGGGTGTAGTCGGAGGTTCGTGTAGGGGTGGTCTTTCTCGACAGCGGCGTCTGGATCACGCAGTGGTCGCCTGGTGTCTTAGAGCAAAGCTAATTGCAAGTTATTGTTGATTCCTAACACTTTTTGCGCCCCAAGGATCCGGGTAAGCACCCGCAGGCGGGGTGCCGGCGAGGGCAGGCGAATGACCGAAATCCGATGGCTTGAAGCTTTCGTTGCGGTTGCCGAGGAACTCCACTTTGGACGCGCGGCACTTCGCCTGCACACCTCGCAATCCCCTCTGAGCCAGACCATTCGGAAGCTTGAGGCGGATCTGGGGACCCGCCTCTTTGAGCGCAACACCCGAAGTGTGGCCCTCACGCCGGCGGGAGCTGCCCTCCTGCCGCGGGCGTATCGTGTGCTTCAGGAGATGCGGCTGGCCCGCGAGGCGGCACAAGCCGAGATTGAGGGCGTCAGGGGCAACATCAGAATCGGGTTCTCCGGAGCGGTGAACCACCTGACCCTGCCGCCGCTAACCCGTGCTGTGCGCCGTCGTCACCCCGACATCAAAATGGACCTCACCAGCCGCGTGCGCACGGCGGACGGATTGGCCAGTGTCGCTAACGGCACCCTGGACCTTGCCTTCGTGGGTCTTCCCGAGACCCCGGTCCCCTCGGTGAGGACGCGGTTGGTCGCAAGCGAAGAAATCGGCGCGGTGCTGCCGCTGGATCATCCCCTGGCGCAGGAAAGATCCATACCCTTGCAGGCGCTGGCGGCCGATGACTTCATCTCTCCGCCGCTCGACGGCTCGTCCTCCATGACCGAAGTGATGCTGGCATCCTGCATGGCAGCCGGCTTCCGCCCGCGCATTGTTCAGGAGTTATCGGACCCTTACATGGTGCTGACCTTCGTGGCCGCCGGTGTGGGAGTCACTCTGATGAGCAGCGGGATAGTCGGGATCATACCCTCCGGCGCAACATACGTGGCCCTGGAACACCCGCAGCACTTCATGAATCATGCCATCGCGTGGTCCGAGGAAAATGACTCCGCCGTGTTGGCGGCTGTGCTCGCCATTGTCGAAGAGGTCTTTCCTGAGGTCCCGAGCTGACCCTGCCGTATATAGTTGAATTTCAACATAGTGATAGATCATTTTAGTCGTGGACTAACTAAGTGATGACAGCCACACTGGATGGAGAAGCCGTATAGCGCGGCAAACCGTTTCGCAGCCGGCCCACCCCAGGAGCCCCCGAGACGGTCCCGTTACCTGAAGGGAACACCATGTCAGTGTCGACATCGGCGCCAGCACGGCCCAAGAACAATGCGAAGATCGCAGCGGTTTCGGGGTTTGTGGGCAGCGCACTTGAGTACTACGACTTTTTCATCTTCGGATCAGCGGCGGCGCTGATCTTCGGCAAGCTGTTCTTCGCCTCCGGCCCGTCCTCGATGCTATTGTCTTTCGCCACGGTCGGCGTGGCGTACATCGCCCGCCCGCTCGGGGCGGTCATCTGCGGTCACCTCGGGGACAAATTCGGCCGGAAACGCGTGTTGCTCCTCACCCTGATCCTGATGGGCTCATCGACCTTCCTGATCGGCTGCCTGCCCACCTACGGCCAGATCGGAATGGCAGCGCCGATCCTCATCGTGGCACTTCGGCTTCTTCAGGGACTGTCGGCCGGCGGCGAATCGCCCGGTTCCAGCTCTCTCACCCTTGAGCACGCGCCCGAACGGAAGCGCGCTTTCTACACCAGCTGGACGATGAGCGGCATCATGTTCGGCATCGTGCTTTCCACCCTCGTCTTCATTCCGGTGGCGTCGATGCCCGAGGATCAACTCCTTGCCTGGGGCTGGCGTATCCCGTTCCTCGCCAGCGCAGTGGTTACCGTCATCGCCTTTGTGCTCCGGCGCCTCCTCGAGGAGCCCCCCGTGTTCGCGGAAGTCAAGGAGCACGACGCAGTAGTCAAGGTGCCGCTCGCCACGTTGTTCCGGTACCACTGGGTCACGGTCATCCGTGTCACCGCGATGTCGCTGTTCACCATCATCAACACCATCATCAATGTCTTCGCACTCTCGTATGCCACATCGGTTGTGGGCGTGGAAAAGGGGCTGATGCTGACAGTCATAGCCGTGGCCAACCTGGCGGCAGTCGCCATGGGACCGCTGGCAGGCATGTTAGCCGACCGGATCGGCCGTAAACCCGTCTTCCTGACCGGTCTCGTGCTGCAGATCGGGATGATCTACGTGTTCTTCGCGGCCCTGTCCGCCGGCAACGTTCCGCTGATATTCCTCACCGGCATTCTGCTGATCGGTGTCGCCTACAGCGGTTCGAACGCCATCTACCCCGCCTATTTCCCGGAGCAGTTCCCGGTCAAGGTCCGTTACTCGGGTATGGCCATCAGCCTCATGTTCGGCCTGCTTTTGGCCGGATTCGCCCCGGTGATTTCCGAGCTGCTGATTGGCGGCGACAAGGCCCTCTGGGTTCCCGTCGCAACTTTTGCCGCCGCGGCCTGTGCCATCTCCGCCATCGCGGCGCTTACAGCACCTGAGACGTTCAAGACTCCTACGGCCCTCCTGGGACTGAAAAAAACCGATCCCCGCCTCCACGCGGCGGCTTCCGTGGCTTCGCGTGCCACTGAGCCCAACGACGCCATCTCCAGGGTGCAGGCGTGAACCAGCAAGCCCTGGCGAGCACATGGGCGTTCCAGCCGCGTCGAGCCGAAACCAACCACCGGTTTGTTGTGGGGCTGCTCGGCGCCGGCATCGGCGGGTCACTCACCCCGCGCCTCCACGAAGCGGAGGCGGCCAGATTGGGCCTCTCCTACACCTACCGGATCATCGATCTCGACGCCATAGGCGAGCAGGCTGACAAGTCCGCAGCCCTGGTCCAAGGCGCAGCTGACCTCGGATACGACGGGCTCAACGTCACCTATCCAAGCAAGCAACTGGTGCAGGACGGTCTGGACGCGCTTTCCCCGGATGCCCGCATCCTCGGTGCGGTGAATACCATCACTTTTCATGATGGCAAAGCAGTAGGCCATAACACCGACCACACCGGCTTCATAGGCGGATTCCGGGCCGGCCTACCGTCTGCCGCTGCCAACTCGGTCGTGCAGATCGGTGCCGGAGGAGCCGGCGCGGCGGTAGCCTTCGGGCTCCTTCGCGCCGGAACCAAACACCTGGTCATTGCAGACATCGAACCAGCCCGGGCCGAAAGCCTCGCGGCCAGGCTGAGCCCGCACTTTCCCGACAGCGAGGTGTCGGCGACCCGGACGGACTCTGTCTCCGGAGACATCCGGGAGGCCGATGGATTGGTGAACTCAACGCCCATCGGCATGGTCGGCTACCCCGGTGTTCCCGTGGATATCGAGCTGATTCACCCGGGGCTGTGGGTGGCTGACGTCATCTACCGGCCGCTCGAAACCCAACTGATTAAGGCAGCGCGCGGCAAGGGCTGCGCCGTACTCGACGGCGGACGCATGGTGGTGGGTCAGGCCGCCGCGGCCTTCGAACTCTTCACCGGAATCCCCGCTGACGCCGACAAGATGCTGGCCACGTTTCGACAGGCGGTCAGCTAAGAATGGCTCCTCGGAAACCCGGCACCATCGCCGAGTCCCGCTGCCTGGTGGTGGGGGCAGCCAGCGGCATCGGTCGTGCGACGGCGACACAACTCAGGGCGTCGGGCGCCGCGGTGGTTGGTGCTGACCTGCCCTCGGACACCTGGCCCACAGAACCAGGCACCTCATCACTCGCCATGGACGTCACCGACCCGGCGTCGGTTGCCGCTGCCGTCTCTGCAGCGGCGTTGGAGATGGGCGGGCTCGACGCGGTGGTGAACTGCGCCGGCATCCTGGGGCCCGTGGCCCCGGCGGCCGCTACATCGATCGAAGACTTCGAGCGCATCATGAAGATCAACCTGACAGGGGCCTTCATCGTCTCGCAGGCTGTTCTGCCGACGATGGCCGAGGCAGGCTACGGACGGCTGCTCCATATCTCCTCGACGGCGGGCAAGGAAGGCGTGGTCAATATGCCCGCCTACTCTGCCAGCAAGGCCGGGATTCTAGGCCTTGTTAAGTCCCTCGCCAAGGAATTCGCGCTCACCGGCGTCACTGTCAATGCCCTCGCCCCGGGCAATGTGGTGACCCCGCTTTTCGCGGAAGTTCCGGCGGAACAGCAGGCGGCCCAGGCGGCCAAAATACCGATGGGCAGGTTCGGGACACCCGCCGAAGCGGCCGCCCTGATCGAATTCATCATCTCCCCGGCGGCCTCCTACACCACCGGTTCGGTCTTCGACCTGTCCGGCGGCCGGGCCACGTACTAACCGGGCCCAACCTCCTGCCGCACCGCATCACACTTTCCTACCAGCACCAGAAAGATGGCACCTGTTGATGATCACTCCATCATCTGTCACCGCCCGCTCCCTTCGCATCGGAATCGCAGGGTGCGGGGCGATCTCCGCCAACCACTTGGAAGCATTCCGCTCCCTTAAAGACGTCGAAATCGTGGGCGTCTGCGACATCGACCTCCAGCGCGCCAAGGACACCGCGGAAGCGTGGGGAATTCCTGCAGCGGTCAACACAGTCCGGGAACTCCTGGACCTTGAATTGGACATCGTCTCGGTCTGCACACCGCACCCCACCCACGAGGATGTGGTGCTCCAAGCCGCTGCGGCAGGAGCCCACGTGCTCTGCGAAAAGCCCATCGCCACTGATTTGGCCTCCGCAGAGCGCATGGTGAAGGCCTGCGAGGATGCCGGCGTGCAGCTGGGTGTCCTCTTCCAGCGCCGGTTCTGGCCGGCAGCCCAGCGCATCCGCGCTGCGATCGAGGACGGCACGCTGGGGCGTCCCATCATGGGCCAATGCTCGGTGATGCTTCACCGCGAGGCGGAGTATTACTCCCGCGACGCCTGGCGCGGGACATGGGCCAACGACGGCGGTGGGGTCCTCATGACCCAGGCCATCCACTACATCGACCTGCTCCAGTGGTTCATGGGCGAGGTGGCCGAGGTCTACGGCAAAATCAACACCTACAAACACGGCGATCACATCGAAGTGGAGGACTCAGCAACGGCCATCATTACGTTCACCTCCGGCGCCATGGCTACCCTCGAAGCGTCGACGGCGGTGTCCCCGAGCCTGGGCGTGCAGATCCGCGTCACGGGGGAGACCGGAGCTTCCGCTTGCCTGAGCGAATTCCCGGAGGGCAGCGACGGACGCGTGGACCTATGGGCCGTATCCGGTTCGATTAGTGCCGAGCCTGTCTACCCCGCGGGAGTTGACCCGAACGTGAGCTTGTCCACGATCAACGGCCAGCTCATCCCGCACCACACGGCCCAGGTTCGCGACTTTGTCCGGAGTATCCGCGGAGGCGGTGAACCGGCTGTCACAGGCGGAGACGCGACGAAGGCTTTGCGGATACTGCTGGCGGTTTACGAATCGTCCCGGACAGGTCTCCCGGTCCGCTTCGCCCCGCTGCCTGAAAGCACATCGCCGCTCGCTCGGATTGCAGGCTAAGGAACAGCAATGGAAGAGAACTCACGCTACGCCGCCCGACCACTGACGCTGGGCCGTAACGGCCGCACACCGAAGACCCTTCGCAACCGGCTCGCCTCAGCCCCCATGGAACGTAACTACGGGACCGCGGACGGCCGCATCACCGAGCAGTACATCGATTACCTGGTCACCCGCGCCAAGGCGGGCTTGGGCATGGTCACCACGGAAGCCACCTACGTCCGGGCGGACGGCAAGGGCCGGAGCCATCAGTTGGGCCTGCACAGCGATGCCATGATCCCGGGCCTGCGCAGGCTCACGGACGCCTTGCACGCCGAAGGCGCGCTGGCCGCCGTCGAAATTAACCACGGCGGGCGAACCGCGCAGTCTGCGGTCTCCGGGTACAAAAACCTGGCGCCGTCACCCGTGGCGTGCGAAGTGGCCGGCGGCGAGGTTCCCCGTGAACTCACCGTCGCGGAGTGCTACGAGCTGGTGGAGGCCTACGCCCAGGCCGCCCGCCGTGCGGTGAAGGCGGGGTTCGATGTCATCAACATCCACGGCGCCCACGGCTACCTGATCCACCAGTTCATGTCACCCATCTCCAACCACCGCACCGACGAGTTCGCTGCACCGGAGCATTTCATGAACCTGGTCATCGACGCTGTCCGGGCTGCCGTCCCGGACACCATCGTGGGTATGCGCGTCTCCGTAGTGGAGGGCCCCGCGGACGGCATCACCGCCGAGCAACAGGTGGCCATCGTCGCCAAAGCCAGCCTGGACCAGCTGGACTTCCTGGACATTTCCGCCGGCAGTTACGAGGCCGGCGAATGGATTGTGCAGTCTGGCGAATGGAAGCCCGGCATCCTCGCTGACTATGCCAAGGCCTACCACCAGTTCGGGCTTCCGCTGGGGATGGCCGGCCGGCTGAACTCACCGGAAATCATCGAGGAGGTCCTCAGCCAGGGGACCTGCGATTTCGTCAGCCTCGCCCGCGCAATCCACGCCGATCCTGCTTTTGTGGGCGGAGTCCTCCGTGATGAGAGCTACCGCCCCTGCATCGCCTGCAATGTTTGTATCGACAACCTCGGACTCGGCCAAGTCACCTGCACCGTCAACCCCGCGGTGGGCCGTTCCCGGGTCCCGGTCCCGACACCAGCCGTCCGTGACGGTGCCCGCGTGGTGGTGGTGGGTGCCGGCCCCGCCGGCCTCACCGCCGCCCGGGAACTTGCCGAAGCAGGGGCTAAAGTGACAGTGATCGACGACGGCGCCCGCGCCGGCGGTCAGTTCGGCTTCGCCGAGCGGATGAAGTCCACCCCGGACTTCCACCGCTTCGCCGAATGGTCTGCCGGGGAGAACACACGGCTTGGCATTGACGTCCAGCTGGGTTCGCACGTGGACACTGAGCACCTCGACAGCCTGGTCCGCGACACTGCGGCAGACGCCGTCGTGATCGCAACAGGAGGCCTCCGGCCCGACGTCCGCTTTCGTGGGGCAAACTCCGCGAACGTCGTCGATGTGCGCGAATGGCTCGCCAATCATCCGGAAGTGCTCGACGTCGATTTGCGAGACCGCGCCGTCGCGCCTGAGGCCGTGACAATCTGGGGGGCCGACTCCGTTGCCATGAGCGTTGCTGACACGCTTGCTGACCGGGGGACTGCCGTCCTGCTCATCGGGCCGCAGGAGGGGATTGCCCCCGAGTCCGGCCGCCGCGCCAAAATTCTGGCCGTGCCCCGGCTCGAGGCCAACCCCCGAGTGCGAATCCGCCTCGAATCAACCATCGAGGAATACGACGGCGGCCGGGTCCGGATCAGTAGTCCGGGCCTTGCCCCTGGAGGAGAGTGGCTGGACGCGCCGGGACCACTTCTGGTCTCACGCTCCGTGGTACCTCTGGACGGCTCGATCCCTGCGAAGATTCGCGACGCTGAGCTGAGCCGCCAGACCGGAGTGCCCGTGACCCTTGCCGGAACCGTGGTGGACCAGACCCCTGCCATTGCCTCCAACGCCGTCAAGAGCGGTTACGACGCAGCCCAGCGGATCGCCCCTCTCCTGACGGCCGACGCCACTGCAAACAACGAACTGAGCCTGAACGGAGCACAGTCATGACCGGAAACGCGCGCAGGCCTGTCGGCCTTGCCCAGTTGTCCCTGTTGAACACCGCGCCGCCTGAACTGGTGGGGGTCGCAGCCCAGGCAGGCTTTGATTTCATCGGCGTCCGCGTGCGCCCGGTGACGGTAACGGAACGGCCTTACGACCTCCAGCCAGGGACACCGATGCTGCGCGAAACCCTTCTCCGAATGCGGGACACCGGCGTCACCGTGCGGGATATCGAATTCCTGCTGCTGGACGGCAGCGACCAGCGCGAAGCATGGCTGCGCATGATGGAGGCGGGCCAGGCACTGGGGGCAAGTTCCCTCACAGTCGCAGGAGCTGATCCGGACAGCGCCCGGTTGGTCCGCACGTTGGCCCGGATGACCGAGGACGGGCGCGGCTTCGGAATCACTCCCACCCTTGAAGCGATCTCCTACCAGCCCGTCGCCTCGATCGCCCAGACCGCAGATATCGCCCGCCAGGCCGGCTGCCGGATCGTGGTGGATACCCTGCATTTCAACCGCTACAACGGTTCCGGTGCAGCCGCCCAGTGGGAGGAGCTGCGCGCCAACGCAGAACTCGTGCCGCTCCTGCAGCTGTGCGATGGCCCGGCGGAACGGCCAGTCACCCGGGAGGCGCTCGTCGTCGAGTCGCGGTCTGAGCGGGGAGTTCCCGGAGAGGGCGATTTCAGGCTTGCGGATGCGGTGGCCGCTCTACCCGACGGGCTTCCTGTCAGCGCGGAGGCGCCGTCGGACCGGCGGGTGGCTGAACTCGGCGAACTGGGGTGGGCGCGCCTGCTCAAGTCCGGCGTGGACGCCGTGCTGGCAACGGCCGGAACTGTCCAGGCCACAGCAAATCCCCAGGGGATGGGAACCAGATGAGCGGCATCACAGACGAGATCACGACAGCAGAAGTCACTCCAGGGGTGCGCATTCCGCTCCTTGGCCTGGGAACCTGGCCCCTCATGGATGAGAACGCCACAGCGGCGGTGGTCCAGGCCATTAACAATGGGTATCGGCACATCGACACGGCCGAGAACTACCGCAACGAGGCCGCGGTGCGGGAAGGCATCCGCCGCAGCGGGATCGACCGGGAGGACCTTTTCCTCACCACCAAGTTCAATACCCGTTGGCACAGCCGCAGCGGAGTGCGCGATGCCTTCGGTGCAGCGGTGAAGCGGCTCGGATCCGACTACCTGGATCTGTTCCTGGTTCACTGGCCCAACCCGCAGCAAGGCCGGTTCGTCGAAGCCTGTGAAGGACTACAGGACCTCGTTGACAACGGCTCCATCAGGGCATGGGGTGTCTCGAACTTCAAGCCGGCGCACCTGCGCCTTGTCCAGGACGCCGGCCTGGCTGTCCCACTGAACCAGATACAGCTCGATCCCGAGCACGGCCAAGCAGGGCAGCTTGCTTACCACCGCGAGCACGGGATCTTGACCGGTGCCTATAGCCCGCTCGGCCGCAACGGCGGCTTCCTCAACCATCCGGCGGTCAGCGGTCCGGCCAGGGAACTGGGCAAGACGAAGGCCCAGATCGCGCTGCGCTGGCATGTCCAGCACGGCCGTGTGGCTGTGCCGAAGTCTGCGGACAGCCATCGCCAACGGGAGAACCTGGACGTCTTCAGTTTCGCCCTGACCCAGCAGCAGATGGCTGCAATTGATGCACTCGAAACCGGCGCACCGCCACGCCTGGACTCCGACACCTACTTCCACTGAGAAAGCACCGAAAATGACTGCACCAGTAAGTCCTTCACCTGTCCTCCCGAGCCTGGACTGCGATGTCTTGGTGGTCGGCTCCGGGGCGGGCGGTTTATCCTCCGCCGTGACCGCTGCATACCACGGACTGAAGGTAGTGGTTGTTGAAAAAGCAGAAGTCTGTGGGGGTGCCACGTCGTGGTCCGGCGGCTGGGCATGGACTCCTGGCAACCCGCTGGCCAAAGCCGACGGAGTCAACGAGGACCGCGAATTGTTCCGCACCTACCTGCGCCACTGCCTCGGCAGGAACTACCAGGAAGAAAGGGTGGAAGCGTTCCTCGAAGCGGTGCCTCACATGGTGGGCTTCTTCCAGGACAAAACCAGCCTCCAGTTTGTTCCGGGGGCCAAGATCAAGGACATCTACGGCGGCACTCCTGGTGCGGGCACAGGGCACCGCTCGGTAGGACCAAAGCCGCTGAACGCCCGCCGGATCAAGCCCGAACTGCGTGCCAAGATGCGCCATCAGCTTTACGAAACCTCATTCCTGGGTATGGGCATCATGGCCGGTCCGGACCTGACAAAGTTTCTTTCCGCCTCCCAGGGAAACATCCGGGGCATCTTCCACGCAGGCTGGCGGGTGGGCTTTCACCTCTTGGACCTCCTCACGCACCGCCGCAACATGCAGCTGGTCAACGGGACCGCGCTGACCGGCAGGCTGCTGAAGTCCGCCGATGACCTGGGCGTGCAGATCCTCGTCTCCACACCGGCCAAGCACCTGCTGACCGACGGGGCCGGGAAGGTGAGGGGCGCCGTCGTGAGTTCCCCGGAAGGCGAACTGCAGATCAACGCCTCCCGCGGCGTCGTCCTGGCTGCCGGAGGCTTTCCCCATGACGTCTCCCGCGGGAAGGAGCTGTTCCCCAAGACGCCCACCGGCCGGGAGCACTGGACGCTGGCCCCAAAGGAAACCACCGGCGACGGCATCGCCATGGCGCAGGCCGTGGGTGCCCGCTTCGAGACCGATGTGGCATCCCCGGCCGCATGGTGCCCGGTCTCCCTGGTCCCTTACCGGAACGGACGCACCGGAACGTTCCCGCACATCATGGACCGTGCCAAGCCCGGCAGCATCGGGGTCCGCCGGGACGGAAAGCGCTTTGTCAACGAGGCCAATGGCTACTACGACTACGTCGAAGGTCTTCTAGCTGCCACCCCTGAGGGCGAACCTGTCGAAGCCTGGCAGATTGCCGATGCCGCGTTCGTGCGGAAATTCCCGCTGGGCATGGCCAAACCGCTGCCCGTGCCGCTCTTCCCGTACTTGCGGTCCGGCTACCTCAAGAAGGGCAACACCCTCGAAGAATTGGCCGCAGCCTGCGGCATCGACCCACAGGGACTTGCCGCGACGGTCGCAGAGTTCAATGACAATGCACGCAAGGGCATCGACCCCTGCTTCAACCGCGGCAGCACTGAGTTCAACAGGTACGGCGGCGACCCTACCCACACGCCCAATCCCTCACTGCGCGCCCTGGAAAAGGGGCCGTTCTACGCAGTAAAAATTGTCCCCGGATCCTTCGGTACCTTTGCTGGACTTGCGGCCGATTCACGAGCCCGGGTTCTAAATACCGACGGCCACCCGATCAGCGGCCTCTACGCCGCAGGCAATGACCAGGCCTCAGTGATGGGTGGGCACTACCCCGCCGGCGGAATCAATCTTGGCCCCGCCCTTACCTTCGGCTACATCGCCGGACGCGACCTCGCAGACGCCACACACTATGAAGACGACGGAGCGCCCTAGGACCGGCGCGTTTCCTCCCGAGGCGTAGACGGCCCCGCGAGCTGGTGGGCTGTTTCGAGCTCGGAATCCGCCAGGAAGATGGCCGCGGCGGTAGCTGCGCCAGGGTTTAGTCGCTGCTGTTAAGGATGTAGTCCACAGCGGCTGGTCCCGTCATGCGAAGGCCTTGGAAGACTCCCTTCTTGCCCTTCCCGTTCTTTTCCGTACGAAGGCCCGCGAGGCGCAGGGCGGTACGGAAGGCATGGTCGGGGAGGGGGACTTTGCGGTTGAGCGAGCACCAGCTCACGTAGAGCCCGTAGAACGCGTCGGCGTCGAGTCCTGGATCGTTCGTGTCATCTTTGATGATGCTGTCCTGGAGGAACTGGCTAATCTGTAGAGAGGTCATGGCGTAGTCCGGTAATGGGTTTTGTAGTCCGGTATTGTCTATCGGGTCCGCGGACCATAGGGGGAACGGGTAGGATCCGCGGTGGATCCGGAGGATGGGGTCGTGCCCGGCTTGCTGAGTTGTCCGGCTGGTCCGGGCCCGGTGTTCAGGGCTGGGTTCCGTAGATGAATTCTTTGGCGTGAGCGACGGCTTTTCGGAATGCGTCGTTGCGCAGGGTGGCTTGCTCTGCATTCCTGAGGTCGGTTTCGAGGTAGTTTGTGTACCCGGGCCGCAGGACCCAGATGTCGCCGGCCGGGGGCAGGTAGAAGACCCCGAACGAGCGGTGCTGGGGGTCCTCGGTCCAGATGGGCACGACCGCCAGGGCGGCGCCGGTGTCGGCGTTGATCCATTGGGCCCGGGGCATGGGTTGTTCGTGGGTTTCGGGGTCCAGGAACGGCGCTGTTCCTTTGCCCCATCGTTTTTCGAAGCGTTCGTAGAACGCGGGCATCAATTGGTTGTCGTACGGGCGCCAGGCACTCATGGAGGCTCCTTGCGATTGCGTGATTTAGGCTCTCATCGCCGGATCCGGCGGATCAGCGTGTAGCGGGTTGGAGGATATGACCCTTGCCAGTCCGGCATTCCAGGTGACCGTCCGCCGGGCGGCTCCCAGATGACCGGTCCGATCAGCAGCGAGGCGGCGGGAAGAAGCTGCCCTGGTGTCAGCGTGGGGATGTCGTCCAGCCGCTGGGACTTGGAGCGTGCGGCCGGACGCGGGTGCTCCCGGTCGTAGGCCGCCCGCTTTTCCGGGTTGCCGAGGATGGCGTAGGCGGCCATGATGTCCCGGAGCTGCTGGAGCTCTTCCTGCAGCTCCGGCGCCGATGGGCCGGGGCCGGCGTGGTGTTCGCGGGCCGGCCGGGTGTCCGGGTGCCGGCCGCGGATGAGCGTGCGGTAAGCGTGGGCCACCTCACGCGCCGTGGCGGTGGTGGCGATATGAAGGATGTCGTAAGGATCGGGGCCGTTGCTCGTCGTCATGGCCGTGCTGTGTTCTCTTGGGCGGGGGACGGGGATGGTCCCCGGTCCGTTAAACCGGGGACCATCGTTGCGGGAGTCATCCTCGGGGCCTCATCATCCTTGCGCTGGCTGCGCTGTGGCGTGGTCTGTGAACTCGACCGCCCTCTTCGCATCATGGGCCGCTGAGGTGCTCCCGGTCCGGGAGGCCGCGCCGATGGTCAGGCGCTGATTTCCTGGCGCTGTTTTCCGGCGGTTTCAATTTCGATGCGGCGCGGCTTTGCTTTCTCCGCCACGGGGATCCGCAGGGTCAGGACTCCGGCGTCGTAGCTTGCCTTGACGCCGTTCGTGTCCAGCGCATCCCCGAGGATGAGCTGGCGGCTGAAGACGCCGCGGGGGCGTTCGGAGGCAATCATTTCCGTGCCCTCGCCCACGGGGTCCGGGCGCTCGGCCTTGACGGTCAGCACGTTGCGTTCGACGTCGATGTCCACCGAGTCGACGGTGACTCCGGGGAGGTCGAAGGCGACCACGAAGTCCTCGCCTTCCCGCCAGGCGTCCATCGGCATGGCCGCCGGCCTTGCCGTGGTGCCGAGCACTTGTTCTGCCAGTCGGTCGAATTCACGGAACGGATCCGTTCGCATCAGCATGGTGTGTCACTCCTTGCAGATCGCAGCTTTTTGTTGCCAACCCAGCCGATCTATAGTGGCTGGTATATATTTCTTATAGCACTGCAAAGGGGTCAGGGCAAGCCTGATTTTGGAAGATTTGGAGGAATCCGATGGGCCAGGCCGAGGACCGGAGGAGGGGTGTATACGCGATTTCCGTTGCGGCCGAACTGGTGGGGACGGGGCAGCAGAACCTGCGCCTGTATGAACGCAGGGGCCTGCTGGAACCGGGCAGGACCCTGGGTGGGACCCGCCAGTACAGCGAGGACGATCTGGTGACTTTGCGGCGGATCGGCGAGCTTCTGGACTTGGGATTGAATCTCGCGGGCATCCGGATGGTCCTGCTCCTGGAGGCCGACAACCGGCGCCTCGAAGGGGAGCTCAAGGCCGCGAGCGCCTCGCGGTCCCCGGTCAGGAGAGGATGACTGTTGCCCTGGCAATGGTGCATCCGGCGGGGTTCGAACCCACGAGCCGAGGACTAAAAGTCCCCTGCTCTGGTTGCCTCCGGCACCGCGCTCCAGATACGGCCCCGGCGTACTGGAGCCGTATCTGCTTCACGAAGAAGGCCCCGGAGTCCTGATTCCGAGCCCTTGGGGGTGATGTGCGAAAAGTGAAAAATCCGGCACTAGGGTTTGCGGGAGTAGAGGCAGCCTGTATCCGCCGGAGGTGTTGTCGGGTTGGGGTTACTTCTTCGATCCGTCGATAGTCTTGAGCACGGCTTTTGTCTCGGGGGAGTAGGCGTACGTGGATTCTCCGTCGACCGTCACCCACCACTTGCCGCAGAGCGAGCTCGCCTTCTGCTCTGTCCCGGCGGGCCACCAGTCGGCTTTCAAAGTTGCCTCGCCGCTGTTGTAGTCCGAGGCCTTGAATTTGCCGTCAGCATCGTCAACGGGAGCGGGCTTTTGACCGGCCGGGATTGTTTTGCAGCTATTGGGGAGCGTGACGTTCTTCATCACGATAATTCGTTCAAAGCCGGTGCTGCGGAGCACCTCTTTAATGTCAGTGGCCTGTTCTGGAATCCAGCTGGGTAGTACCCCTGAGCCGTCCTTAGCGGTAGCAAAGGTCTTGGCTTCTTGCTTGTCGTTTTCGTTGCCGTTGACGCCAGGGTTGCAGGCGCTCAATAGAAGAGCGGCGCCGACGGACAAGGTGATACCTGTGATAGCTGCTGCAGTTCTTTTCATATTTAGGTGTTAGTTCCGTAACGGCGGAGCGTGACGACGATGAGAGCGTGGCCTTCTTCACATCAGGCCCGGACGGCCCAAAGCATCACGGCGACGTCCGGGTGAATGTAACGGCCAGGACGAGGATCTGGCAGGCACGGCATCGACGCCCGGGAAGTCTCAATAACGGTCCGGGATACCATGCGCCCGACACTTGACGGGACCCGGATTTTCCACTTTCCACGCAGACTTGCGGCCTACCGAGGCGGCATCCTTTCCCGCCGGACTGCGCCACGCCGCGTTTCTGGAAGTCCGCAACGATGCCCCCCGGCTGGCTCGCGGCGTCGTGCCGGTGGAAATAGCAAAGTCATTGGTGCACCTTGGTCGTCTGGAATTGCTCCTGTTGCCTCACGTCAATACCTCCGGGAAGGTTGATTCGTTGCCTCATGTGAAAACCTCCGGCTGGTGTGGTTCCATCGTTCGTTCACAGCGGGTTTGATCGGTGCCGGTTGTTTGGCGGTGGCGATGGCTTCAAGCCGGCCGGTGAGGGCCAGTATCTGCCGTGAGAGCGCGGCCGGCCTGATCTTCTTGTATTGGGCGTTCATGCGGATCACGGGCATCCGTGCCACGGCGGGGTCTGCTACGGCGCGCCTGTGCGGGGTCGTCGCCCGGTCGTGGGTTTTGCTGACCTTGGCTCCGTGGCGGACCTTGGCGATGAGCTTTTGCTGGGGCAGCAGGTAGTTGGTGAAAATCCGGTCCAGCTCCCAGATCTCGTTGAGGAGCTCCAGTTCCGCGGCGGTGTCATAGCGCAGGTAGCCGACAAGCTCACGGACCCTGGACCAGTTCTTCTGTTCGACGTGGGCGCCGTCGTTCTTGTTGCTCGGGCGGGACCGGGTGAAGGTGATGCGGTGCTCGAGGCAGAACTCGAAGAGTTCGTTGTTGATGAACTCACTGCCGTTGTCCGAATCGATGCCGATGACGGGAAAAGGGAAGACCGCCAGGACGTGCCGCAGGGCCGCGAAGACGTGCTTCTGTGCCTTGTTCGGCACGGACCGGTTCACCGTCCACCCGGTAGCGATATCGGTGACCGTGAGGGTGAAGCAGTACTGCCCGGACGCGGCGCCGCCCTCGTGGCCGACCAGATCGATCTCGACGAAACCCGGCACAGCGTTGTCCCACTGGGCCCAGGTGCGGATCGGGATCTGGGACTTCAGCAAAGATCCGGGCTTGGTATGGGACCGGCCATGCGGCAGGAGCTTCGCCCGCTGACCGGCCAGCCGCCGGTCAATGGTCGCCGCACTCATGCGGGCGAGCATCGCTGCCTGCCCGTCGGTAATGTCCAGGACCTTCTCTGCCCGCAGCATCGGCACGAGATCCGGCAGCATGGGGGCCAGCAGCTTGCCCGCAGGGCCCCGTAGCACCGCCCAGCACAGCACGAGACCGTCCTGCAGGTCGGCCCCATACACCGGGGCGCGTCCCGGCCTGACGGGCCGTGGCCGCGGCGGATCGAGCGCATGCCGCAAAACCGCCCGCGCATGGTCCCGGTGCCAGCCGGTCAGCTCGACAAGCTCATCCAGGATCCGCCCCTTCCTGGCCCGGTCACCGGCCCGGTAGGACTCGGCCAGGTGCTTCGTCACGGCTTTGCGTTCACCCATCGTCAATCCCATCCCTCAAGGATCTCCGCGGCCACCCTTCCCGGACCTTTTCCCATGAGGCAACGTATGCGGCTACGCGGAGGTTTTTTATGAGTCAACGCGTTGCTGACGGATCGGGCCATGCGGGGGTACCTTGTCCTCATGGTCAGCGAAGCAACCACCCTCACCGTTGACGGACCTAACGGCCCCCGTGAGGTGCGGATCTCGAGCCCGAGCCGGGTCCTCTGGCCGGACCAAGGCCTGACGAAGCTGGATCTGGCGCGCTACGTCGCCGAAGTCGGCGATGCGTTTATCTCCGCTAATGGTGACCGGCCGGTCTCGCTGCAGCGCTTTTCGGGGAACATCGACGGCGAACAGTTCTTTTCCAAGAATCCGCCGAAAGGGACGCCCGACTTCGTTCGCTCCGTGACGGTGATCTATCCGAGTGCACGTTCGCACCCTCAACTTGTTCTTGATGAGCCTGCGGCGGCTGTATGGGCTGTGCAGATGAACACCGTGGTTTTCCATCCATGGCCTTCGCGCGCGGAAAACCCGGACAATCCGGATCAGTTGCGCATTGATCTTGACCCTCAGGCCGGCACGGACTTCGACGACGCCATCCCCACCGCCCTGGAGCTGAGAAAGGTGCTGGACGAGGCCGGGCTGAGCGGCTTTATCAAGACGTCCGGCAACCGGGGGCTGCACGTCTACGCCCCGATCAAGCCGACGTATGAGTTCCTGGACGTGCGCCACGCCGTGATCGCGGCTGCCCGGGAGCTTGAGCGGCGTATGCCGGACAAAGTGACCACCAACTGGTGGAAGGAGGAGCGCGGTAAGCGCGTGTTCCTGGACTTCAACCAGGCCAACCGCGACCGCACGATGGCCGGTGCCTACAGTCCGCGCGCCCTGCCGCTCGCCACCGTTTCCTGCCCGATCACGTGGGACGAACTGGAAAGCGTCCGTCCCCAGGACTTCACGATCCTCACGGTTCCGGAGCGACTCAGGACCGTTGGTGATCCGTGGGCGGACATGAATGCGGAGCCTGGTGTCATCGACACGCTGCTGGAATGGTGGGAGCGCGACGTCGGCTCTGGGCTCGGGGAGCTGCCTTTCCCGCCGGACTTCCCGAAGATGCCGGGGGAACCGCCTCGGGTTCAGCCGAGCCGGGCACGCAAGGACAACGGATCGTTGTAGCGCGCAAACGATATATGAAGCTGTGGGCGGTTCCGACTTCTTCTTGGCGTTGGCCAAGCCTGGCCTCGACGTCAGCAGGATCCCCGAGCAAAATTCCGCGTCGGGCCCTTTCTTGCCAACCATGGCTCCTGAAATCCATGCATGAACCTATACGGGGAGTCACATTACTTGCATCTTGAACTAACCGCCCGTACGGTTAACTTCAATCTTCAAGTAATTCCGCCTCTCACGTCGAATGTCGAGGACCTCAAATGACCGCTGTTGTTGAGACCGCCCCGCCGGCCGAGGTTGTGCCCACGGCCACCGTGCGCAGCCAGGTCACAGTTCCACTGCGCTTTCCGGACGGATTCCGCACAACAGCCGAGGTGCTGACGTTCCGTGGCCTGGCCGACGGCAAGGAACACCTGCTGCTCGCCTTGGGTCAGTGGCAGCATGCTTATCCAGGCCGGGAGTCAGGAGACGGAGCGCCCCTGGTCCGGCTGCACAGCGAATGCCTGACAGGGGACGTGTTCGGAAGCGAGCGCTGCGATTGCGGTCCGCAACTGCGTGAAGCAGTCGAGCAGATTGCCGCCGTCGGCGGTTTCCTGCTCTATCTCCGTCAGGAAGGCCGTGGCATTGGTCTTTATTCAAAGCTGGACGCCTACGCATTGCAGGACACCGGCCTCGATACGTACGAGGCCAATCTGGCCCTTGGCCATGGGGAGGATGAGCGCAACTATACGGCCGCCGCTCAGATGCTGGAGACCGTCGGCGCCAGGAGGATCCGCCTGCTCAGCAACAACCCGGACAAGGCCGCGCAGCTCACAGCACTCGGCATCGACGTCACCGAACAGGTCCCCACCGGGGTCCATCTGTCTGCGGACAACCATCGCTATCTGTCCTCGAAGCGTGACCGTACCGGACACACGCTGGAGCTTCCGCCACTCGTCGTCGGGCGCGGTCCGATCGCCGCAACCCCCGGAACCGTACCCGGCCACGAGGACATGCTCGCGCGCGTGGATGCGCTGATTCCCCGTCTGCGGGAGCGGGCGGAGGAAACTGAGCGGCTTCGCCGCATTCCGGATTCCACCATGGCGGAGCTGGAGGAAATCGGGGTCTTCCGTATCCTGGCTCCGAAAGCCCTTGGCGGCTACGGCATGGGAGTGGAGACTTACGTTCACGTCATTCGGCGGCTTGCCCGCGGATGCGCGTCCACCGCCTGGACCGCCGGGCACCTGATCGAGCATGTCTGGATGCTTGCGCGCTGGCCCCAACGGGTCCAGGAAGAAGTCTTCGCGAACGGGCATACTCCCTTGGCGGCCGCCACCGGGGCTCCCGTGGGTATGGCGAGGAAGGTCCCGGGAGGGTTCTCGATCACAGGAAATTGGAGCTTTGCTTCCGGAGTGATGCATTCCGATTGGGCGCTCCTGGCAGTGCAGTGCGACAACGTCCGCCTACAGTGCCTCGTCCCGATCGCTGAACTCGATTTGCTGGACGTTTGGCAAACAGCCGGATTGCGGGGGACAGGCAGCAATGACCTCCGGGCCGAGAGCGTGTTTGTTCCAGAGCACAGGGCGATGGACTGGGCGCTCCTCAGCACAGCGGACAACCCCGGCAGCCGGATCCACCAAGACCCGATGATCCACACTCCCATGGCCGCCCTGCTGAATCTGGTGGCACCCACCACCGCCTTGGGAGCCGCCGAGTACGCCGTCGACATATTCCGGGAACGGATCATGGGACGAAAGGTCAAAAACACGGTCGAGAACCGCCAAGCGGATTCTCCGCTCGCGCAAGCCCGCTTCTCGAAGGCCTATGGGATGGTCGCCACGGCACGCTTGCACTGGCAAGAAGCGGTCCGCGTTGTCGCCGGGTCATACGAACGCCGGCCCTCAACCCTGACAGACGACGAGCGAGCCGGCTACCGGCTCTCCCTGGCCCTCAGCGGCGAGGCATCGGAAGAAGCGGTTCGTCTCATCACCTCAGGATCGGGCGGAAGCGTCCACAGGCTTTCGCACCCCCTTCAGCGAATCCAACGCGACGTGAATGTCCTCCTCAACCACCCGACCCTCAGCATGGATCCGATTCTCGAGCAGGCGGGCCGCGGCTTGCTGGGCCTGGGTTTCACGGTTCCCTCCTTCTGACCCCGTTCGCAGCGTGAGCGCGGCGATCGCGAGCATTTCGAGTCCGGTCCATGCGAGCGTCCCGCCCCAAAGTTCAGGGGAGAAGCTGAGTGCACCGTCGTGGAGCGCCACAGCGGCGAAGTACGGGGCCCAGAACACGACGGGGGAGAGGCAGACCGCGGTGAGGAGCCTTGCGGGACGGTCGGGGTCGGGTCGCGCCACCGCCCACACCACCCCAACGAAGACCGCACCGACGAGGGCCGCGGGCACGAGCCAGGCGTCCCGCAGCCCGACCATCATTTGCATGGCTACGGAGGGCAGCAGTGCCATGGCCGCGGGCACGGCGGCGTGCAGGCGCCAACGCAGCGACAGCAAGAGGACGGGCACAAAGAGCGCGGCCGTTGAGACGACGAACGACGCCAAAGAGACGATGATGCTCGACGACGTCGGAATCGTCACGGCGGGCTGCGCCCCCGCAGAGCCGCTATATGTCTGGATGAGTCCGTGGCGCGCGAAGACCGCGAACTCCTGCAGGATGAACGCCGCAACCATGCCCGAGAGCATCGCGCTCACGACGGCGGGCGTCATCCGCGGCCATGGCCGTTCGGGTGAGTGCCAGGCTGCGGAGAACGGCGCGCCGAGGATGAGGAAGCCGCCGGTGGCGAGCCCGAGATGGGACGGGCTGAAGAGTGCCTTGATGCCCTGCTCGATGCCGAACACGGAGTGCCAGGCGAGGTCGGCCGCACCGGAGATGAGGAACAGGACGACGCCGGCGGCAGCGGCCCCATAGCCGAAGGGGATCGCTTCGGTCCACCGCATGCCGGGGGCGTGCCGGCGCCAGGTCAGGGCGGCGATCCAGAGGGCGCAGGCCGCGAAGCCTGAGTAGAGGATCGCGTGCCATGGAGTGAAGAACGTCTCGAGGTCGCGGAGGTTGTTGTGCGCCCAGCCGTCAACATAAGTTCCGGCGAGGAGCCAGATGCCGGCCACGAGAGTGATGACATCTTCCAGGGCGGTCGTGGGGCGGCGGACTGATACCGGCGGGGTCGCAAAGGCATGAGCTGCTGTGGCGTCCATAGCTCAACAGTAGGTCTCGCCGGCGTCCGCGGCGAGGGAGCAGGGGAATTGGACCGGGAATTCCACCGCAACCCGGCGGCGCACCGCTGGCACTTGGAGAATTCCGCGGTTGGGCGCGGGACTGATTGCCGAAGCAAGCCCCCGGGCCGTCCTGGTCTATCTGCTGCCTCTTGGTGTTCAGGGCGTAGGCGGCCCCGCGAGCCGATGGGCTGTTTCGAGCATGGCGGCATGGACGAAAGCCTGCGGGAAGTTCCCGCGAAGCTGGCGTTGTTGGATGTCGTATTCTTCGGTGAAGAGTCCCGGGGAGCCACAAGCGGAGCGGTTGCGTTCAAAGATCCTGAATGCTTCCGTGGTGTTTCCTTGCTGGTGTTCCGTCAGGGCCAGGTTGAAGCCGCACAAGAGGAAGGCGCCTTCGGAATCCGCCAGGGGGCCGGGCCCGTGCCTGAATCTGTAGACGTATCCGTCGTCGAGGAGTTCTTTTCGCACCGCCTCTGCGGTGGCGAGGGAGCGGGGGTCGCGGGCGGGCAGGGCTCCGCGGATGGCGGGAAGAAGAAGTGCGGCGTCGATCCTGCCGTCGGCGGGTGATCGTTGCCACCTGCCGCTGGGGTGCGTGCACGTGGCCGCAGTGTGCCGCAGGATGAGCTCGGCCAGTTGGCTCCAGGCAGAGGCTTGGGCGGCAGGGGCATAACGGGAGATCGCTTTGAGGCCGGCGACGCAGCTCAGCCGGGAATGGGTCCATCGTTCGTTCCCGAGTTCCCAGATGCCGGCGTCTGGAGTGTCCCATTTTGCCTCTATGGCCGCCACCGCCTGTTCGGCGGCCAGCCAGTGCTCCTTGTCGAGGTGGTCCTGGCGGGCGGCTGCGGCTAAGAGCAACAGGGCTTCACCGAAGCTGTCGAGTTGAAACTGTTTGTTCACCCAGTTGCCCACTGTGTCGGTCCCGCCCGGGTATCCCGGCAGGTCGATGGTGTGCTCGTCGGGTACCGTGCCGCCGTCGACCGTGTAAGCCGGCTTGAGGCTGATCCCGTCGGTCAACAACCGCTCACTGACGAAATGGACCGAGCTGTCAAGTATCCCGGTGGCTCCGCCTGCTCCCGCAGCCTGGCCCGCAAAGCACTGGTCCCGGATCCAGGCGTAACGGTAGTCGTAGTTGCGTTTTGCCTCGGCACGCTCCGGCAGGCCCAGGGTGGCGGCAGCGACCATGGCTCCTGTCGAGCTCGTCATTGCGCGCAGGACTGCGTACGCCCGGCGCGCGTCGGCCGGCGCGACAGTCGCGTCCATGGCAGGGACCGATGCGGCCCAGGCCCGCTCGGTGACAGCCCAGAGATCGGCCGGTGCAGGTGGCGCGGCCGGTAGCGGTTTGCTGGAGAGCTCAAGGACAAGGTGGTGTTCCCCTCCCGGCTCCGGCCTAATATCCTGCTGCAGCATGCCGTCCAGCACGTTTGCGTGGCCCATCCCGCTGACCCGCAGCGTCAATCCACCCCCGTCACCTGACCACACGCCGTCGTCGGATCTGGAGAAATCCACCCTCTGCGAGCCGAAGCCGGGCCGGGGTTGAAGAAGGACGCGGACCGGAGCGGTCCCGGAGATGAGCCGGATGTGGCGCATCAGCACAGCCCTTTCACGCTCGCCGGGCATTGCGAGGGCTTCGCGGCATTCGACGATTCCGTCCGTCGTGACCCAGCGGCTGTTCCAGATCAGCGTGCCGTCGTCGTAGTGTCCTCCCCAGACATACCGCGGGTTGACGGGAGTCACAGCAAACACCCCGGAACCGCCCACCAAGGACGAAAACACTGCGGGGCCCTCCCATTGCGGGGCGCACATCCAGACCACGTCTCCGCGCGGCCCGATCACGGCGCCGCGTTCCCCGTCGCCTATCAACGCGTAGTCGCGGAGCACGTGGACAGGAAAGAACGGGCCGCTGTCGTCGGAGTCAATTCCGGATTCCATTTGGCTATGCCTGGATCCGGTACTTTTCGGCGTCCCGCACCTTGAATGTGAGTCCGATGCCCGGACGGTCGTCGTCGGGCCGGACGCTGCCGCCATGCGGGTCGCCGGCCCCGTCAAAGAACATGTCCTCTATCCGGACGTGGTCGTGGAACCACTCGAGATGACGGAAGTTCGGCGTGCCTGCAGCTGCAGGGACGGTCAGGTTGGGCGCGCAGTGTCCTGAGACTTCCAGTCCGTGGGCTGCGGCTACCGCAGCAGCCCGGAACCACTCCGTGTACCCGCCGCAGCGGCTCACATCCACTTGGAGACAGTCGACGGCGTCGGCGTCGCACATCTGCTGGAAATAGAAAAGGGTGGTGCCGTATTCCCCTGCCGCGACGTCGGCTGTGATGGATCGCCGGACCTGGCGAAGTCCTGCGAGGTGATCGCTGGACACCGGTTCTTCGAACCAGGCCACGTCCTGCTCGGCTGAGGCTTCGGAAACCCGAACGGCTTGTTTCGCGGTGTAGCCACCGTTCGCGTCGACGAAGAGTTGGACTCCCGGGCCGATGGTTTCCCGGGCCTGCCGGATCCGGGCCAGGTCGCGGGCTGTGTTCGTGCCGCGGTCCTCTCCGATCTTGATTTTTACCCGCGGGATCTGCTGATCACCGGCCCAACCCTCCAGCTGGGTGCGGAGCTGCTCTTCTGAATACGTGGTGAACCCCCCGCTGCCGTAAACCTCCACCTGTGCGCGGGCTGCGCCGAAAAGCCGATGCAGGGGAAGATCGAGGATCCGTGCCTTGAGGTCCCACAGGGCACAGTCGACGGCGGAGATGGCGTAAGCTGCCAGTCCGGGGCGTGACGCGTTGCGGACAGTCCGGGCCATGGCTTCGGCCGCGGCGGGAACATCGAAGCAATTGAGCCCGACGACGGCCGGCTCAAGGGTGTCCCTGACCAGCGTTGCGCAGGCTGCCGGCCCGTAGGTCCATCCGATGCCGGTCCACGCGCCGGCTGTGGCCTGCACCAAGACCATCGTGGTCGCATCCCAAGTGTAGGTGCCGTCGGCCTCGGGGGTGCTGGTCGGGACGGTGTATGCCGAGACGTCGAGGGACTTCAGGGCGAGCGTTGAATCGGTCACGGTCATCAATCGTCCCCGTGCGGCAGGAACTCCTGGGCCTTGGTTTTGATTCCTTCCTTGATGAGGCCCCAGGCGCTGTCGTCTCCTTTCATGACGGCCTTCGCGCTGTTGAGGGCCTGCTCGAAGGTTGCGTGGGGCGGAATCGGCGGGATATCGGGGTCGGTGCGCACATCCAGGACGGAGGGCCGGTCTGCAGCGAGGGCCTTCTCCCATGCGCCCCCGAGATCGTCGGGGGAGTCGACGTTGATGCCCTGCAGTCCGAGGCTGGTCGCGAAGGCTGCGTAGTCGACGTCGGGCAGGCTCTGCGATTCACAGAACGCCGGGACGCCGCCCATGGCCCGCATTTCCCACGTGACCTGGTTCAGGTCATCGTTGTGCAGGACCGCGACGATCAAGCGCGGGTCACTCCACTCGCGCCAGTAGCGCTGGATGGTGATGAGTTCGGCCATGCCGTTCATTTGCATGGCACCGTCCCCGGCGAAGGCAATGGCGGGACGTTCCGGATAAGCGAATTTTGCTCCGATGGCATAGGGGACTCCGGGGCCCATGGTGGCGAGGTTGCCGGACAGGGAGCCCCGGACGTGGCCGTGGAACTTGAGTTGCCGGGCGTACCAGTTGGCTGCGGAACCGGAGTCCGCCGCGACGATCGCATCCTCGGGCAGCCGCTCGGAGAGTTCTGAGAACAGCCGCATGGGATTGATCGGGTTGGCTTCCACCGCCGCTTCGGCGCGCATGGTTTCCCACCACCGGGTGACCTTGGATTCGAGGTCGCTGCGCCAGGACCGGTCCTCCTTTCGTTGCAGATGCGGAATCAGCGCCCGCAAGGCAGCCCGGGAGTCGGCAACGATGTTGAATTCGTAAGGGTAACGCAGGCCGATCATGCCGGGATCGATATCGATCTGGACGCCTCGTGCCTGCCCTTCTTCCGGCATGAACTGGGTGTAGGGGAAGCTTGATCCGATGGTCAGCAGCGTGTCGCAGTCGCGCATCATTTCGTAGCTTGGTCGGGTGCCGAGCAGGCCGATGGATCCGGTTACATAAGGCAGGTCGTCGGGCAGGGAGTCCTTGCCGAGCAACGCCTTGGCGACGCCTGCGCCCAGCAGTTCGGCGACCTCGCGGACCTCCACCGCGGCACCACGTGCGCCTTGGCCAATCAGCACGGCAACTTTGCTTCCCTCGTTGAGCAGCTGCGCCGCGCCCAGGATCGCGTCGTCGTCGGGCTGGATATCGGGCCAACGGATGCCGAGGCTGGAAGGAACCATCTTGAAAGCGTGAGCTGGCGGCGTGTACTCCAGCTCCTGGACGTCGGACGGCATGATGACCGCCGTCGGCGCGCGTCTGGCCAGCGCTATCCGTACGGCCCGGTCAAGGACGTTGGGGAGTTGCTCGGGAACCGTGACCATGTGGACATAGTCCGAGGCAACGTCCTTGAAAAGGCTCAGCAGGTCCACCTCTTGCTGGTAGGAACCGCCCATGGCGCTGCGGGCTGTCTGGCCGACGATCGCCACCACCGGGACGTGGTCCAGCTTTGCGTCGTACAAGCCGTTGAGCAGATGGATGGCGCCGGGGCCGGAGGTGGCCATGCAGACTCCGACCTTGCCGGAGAACTTGGCGTAGCCGACCGCTTCGAAGGCGCTCATTTCTTCGTGTCTGGCCTGGATGAATTTCGGCTCGTTGCCGGCTTTTCCGAAGGCGGCGAGCACCCCGTTGATGCCGTCACCGGGAAAAGCGAAGACTTTGTCCACTCCCCATTCACGGAGCCGGGCCAGCAAATAGTCGGCAACCGTCTGTGATCCCATGATCAATCTTCCTTTCCTGTGCTCAGTCTTTCGGCGGCCCGTGCCGCCACTGCCATGATCGTCAGCGCTGGATTCGCGCTGCCCTGGGTCGGCAGGACGCTGCCGTCGGTGATGAACAGGTTCGGGACGGCGAAACTACGGCACATCCGGTCCACGACGCCATGGCGTTCATCGGCGGCCATCCGGGCTCCGCCCACCAAATGTGCGTATCGCTTGATCGTGATGACTTCATCCGCGCCGGCAGCCTTCAGGATCTTTTCCATGACGGACTGGGCGGCACCCATCAACTGCCGGTCGTTCTCGCATTGGCTGTAGCTGAACCGGGCAACGGGGAGTCCGAACCGGTCCTTTTCGTCCGCCAGAGTGACACGGTTTCCTTCCATCGGAAGGAATTCGCACAGCGCGCCGAGGCACGCCCAGTGGGGAAAGTCGCTCATATACCGTCGCAGCGCCGCTCCCCAGTGCCCTTGGGCGGCTACATGCTCCGCCCAGGCGATCGGTAGCGGGGACACAGTCTGGATGGAGAATCCCCGCTTGTAAGGCTTGGTGGGATCCGTTTCGTAGAAGTCCTCGGTGCTGACTTCAGGAGGGGGTGCCTTCCACATGCGTACTTCGGCGTCGAACCGGCCCGCCGTTTGCGGGGCGCCCTGGACCATGAGGTAACGGCCCACCTGGTCGAAGTCATTACACATGCCTTCGGGGAACCTCGTTGAGGTTGAGTTCAGCATGAGCCGCGGTGTTTCGATCGAATAGCCGGCGACGGCGACCGTGCGCGCACGCTGGAACCGCTCCTTGCCGCCGCGGACGTAGTGGACGCCGGTGGCCCTGCCGGTCCGCTCGTCGAAGCCGACGCGGGTCACCATCGAATCAGCCCGGACTTCCGCGCCGCGGGCCAGTGCGTCCGGAACGTGGGTGATCAGGGGAGAGGCCTTGGCGTTCACTTTGCACCCCTGAAGGCAGAAACCCCGGTAAATGCAATGCGGCCGGTTGCCGAAACGGCCGTTGGCGATCGCGACCGGGCCCACCTTTGCCGTGATGCCGCAAGCGCGGGCGCCGCGAAGGAAGAGCTCGCCATTGCCTCCTACGGGGTGGGGGCGGTGCGGGTACCGGTGCGGATCGCCCCATGGCCAGGGTTCTCCGGCCACCGGCAGTTCCGCTTCGATGTCCGCATAGAAGGGTCGCAGCTCGGCGTAGTCGAGGGGCCAATCGGCGCCGACCCCGTCCGTGGTGAAGGTGCGGAAATCGCTGGGGTGGAAGCGTGGCGTGTAGCCGGCGTAGTGGACCATGGAGCCGCCTACGCCGCGGCCTGAGTTATTCGATCCGAGCGGCACCGGATCATCTCCGGCGATCACCCGGGGATCGGTCCAATACAAGTGGTGCGACCCGGCTTCGTCGCTCACCCAGTCCCGTTCAGGCTCCCAGAACGGGCCGGCGTCGAGGGCGACCGCCCGCCATCCTGCGCGGGCTAGCCGCTGCAGAAGGGTCGCTCCGCCCGCGCCGCATCCCACGATGACGATGTCCACTTCCTCGCGGTCATCGAACGTACGCATGTCATCGCGCAGGCGATGGTTGCTGCCGGGACCAGAAGGAAGCAGCCACGCCGATTCGTTTCGGTTCCTGACGTGGCTCATGGACCGGCTCCTGCGTGCTGCCCCACGGGGTCTTCCTGCGGTCTCGCATCGGCCACTTCAAACGGTTCTAGCCGGTTGACACCCAGGTTTTTGTAGCCGCGCGGATAGGCGGGACCGCCGAACCCGATTTCGTCCCATGCCCAGGGATGTGAGTAAAAGGCCGTGCAGGCGTAGCGCGTCCACAAGCCCCACACGTGGTCGGCCGGCATGCCGTGCCATGTCCCGATGCCAAGGTCCCGGACCGCCTGGAGCACGGCGGCCTGTTGTTCGTCGCTGCAGTTGGCGAAGGAGCGGTCGAATGACTGCTCCGCCGAACGGTCCAGTGCCGCAAGCGTCCTCCGCCACGCTTCTGCGTCTTCGGGCATGTCGTCGTAGCGCCAGCCATCGGTCTGGTTTTCGGCCAACCGGGCGTCGACGAAATTCACGACCGGGATGCGGGGTTCGGCATGCTGGTCAAGCAGCTGGTCAAAGAGCGCCCGGGCCGTTGCCTCTTCCGAGGGGGTGAAAAACCGGACCTCGGCGGGCCGGTCGAGCCGGGCGAGAACCACGCCCGCGGTGGCCATGTCCCAATGGCCGGATTGGGCGAGGGTGCTGAAACCGGGGTACCGGCCACCGCCGGCATCCTTGTCCAAGGGAAGCGAGCTCATTGCTCCCGCCTCAGTATGGAAGCGAGCAGCCCCATCCCGCCGACCAACGTCACCAGCAGCGGGGCGAGCAGCGGGGGTCCCATCTCCAGGTTGTAGCGCAGATTGGAGAATCCACCCGGCTTTTGGGCGATGCCGAGGGCATGCAGGTACGTTCCCTGCAAGCCATTGGCGACTATCGCAGCGCTTGCGATCGGCAACGCTGTTTTAGCCATCCGGCGGCTGAAGACCCCCGCTATGCCGGCTGCGGCCCCGACGGGGCCGAGAGCTACGGGCAGCCACATCCATTTGTTCCCGAAGCTGGCCTTGTCATGTTCGAAGTAGATCTCCGCCGCCGTCACCAAAGCGCCTGCCGCCGTGAGCCCGGAAAGCGATCTTTCGAATCGACCAGTTTTCACGTTGCGGACCATGCGATCAATGAGGTGGGCCGCTTCGCCGTCGATGTCATGTTTCATGGCGCTCCTCCTCCATCAGATAAGTTCGGTGCCGCGGCGCAAACGTTGCTGTCGCGCAAGTACCGGGGGGATACTAGGGTGCGTGGAGAGAACCGAACACGACGGCGCCGGAGCCCGGATAGATGAGGCCCAGATCGATGTGGTGCTCGGGGCCGCCAACGTCCTGCTGCGCGTTGTGGCGCAGTCGGTCGTGGAAGTCGAGGACATTGTCACGAGCCCCCAATTGCGCGTATTGGTCATGATTGCCTCGCGCGGCCCGCAGAATCTCGGCGCAGTCGCCGTCGAGCTGGGAGTCCATCCTTCCAATGCCACCCGCATCTGCGAGCGGCTGGTCAATGCGGGGCTGATCGCTCGGCACGACGACCCGGGCGACCGTCGGTACCGGGCGTTGTCGCTGACGCCCGAGGGAGCCTCCTTGGTCAATACTGTCCTCGAGCACCGCCGCAAGGCCGTTGCCGCCGTGATGGGGCGGATGCCGCCGGAATTACGGAGGCTCTGCGCGGTGGGCATGGATGCGTTTGCCGCGGCGGATGGCGGCGAAGGTACCGAAGACGGGCGCTTCAGCATCAATCTGAACCGGTGACGGCCGAGGCTTTCGATATCGTGAAGTGCGCCGTTGCAGATCGTCATTCGAATTCTCCCGCCGCGAAGACCAGTGCAAGGACCGCGTTAGCGGTCGCGGGCGTCCGGTACCTGCCGTCCATGGCAGCGAGCAGGCCCATGCTCACGGCATGGGCCACATCCACGCTGCCTCCGATGCGGTGGGCAGCGGCCCCGGAGCGGGCGGTCAGCACCGCCTGAATGAGGTGTCGCGCGCCGAGGATGCGGATCACGGTGGTCGCCCTACGGTCACGTGTGCTGCCCAGCAACCGGCCGGTCAGGAAATCCGGGGCCAGAAGCTCGCACATGCCGTAGCCCACCCGGACAAGTTCCAAAGGCTTCATCGCCTTGCCCTCCGCAAGAACGCGCCGCCCACCATTGCCGCGGCGGCGAGGAGCCCGACGGCGGCAGCGCCCACTGCCGGATGGTGCTGGGAAGCCCACAGCTGCGGGCTGCGTTTGGTGGACCTGAGATCAAAAATGCCGTGCGTCCCGAAATCCTTGGCAGTGTCCGCAGGCTCCCAGAGGTTAGCCGGCTGGTCGGTACTTCGGGGTTCCGAAGTCTGCTGGGAGTTAAAGCCCGTCTTTGCCAGATAACGGTCGAGCAGCCCGGGAGCGAACGAGTTCACGATGAGGGTCCCCGCTGTGCTGCCGCCCACCCAGTACTCGCGACGCTTCGGGTGGTCAGCCGCGTAGACAACCGCCCGCGCGGCGAGCTCGGGTTGGTAGATAGGGGGTACCGGCTGCGCCTGATGCGGAAGGCGGGAGAGTACCCAGGAAAATTGGGGCGTATTGACGGCGGGCATCTGCACCATCGTGGTGCGGATCCCGCTGGACTCATGCAGCAGTTCGCACCGCAGTGATTCATTGAATCCCTGGATGGCGTGTTTGGCGCCGCAGTAGGCGGTCTGCAACGGGATGCCCCGGTAAGCCAGGGCCGAGCCTACCTGCACAATGACTCCGCGGTTCCGTGGCCGCATGCGCTTCAAAGCCGACATGGTTCCGTAGACGTAGCCGAGGTAGCTGACTTCGGTGACGCGCTTGAACTCATCTGCCGTTATGTCGGAAAACGTTGAGAAGACCGAGGTGAAGGCAACGTTCACCCAGACGTCGATTGGCCCCAGCTCGCGCTCGATCTGTCCGGCGGCGGCGTCGAGCGCCTCGGCATCGGCGACATCGACGCTCAAAGTCCATGCCCGGCCGCCTGCCGCTTCCACTTCCCGTGCGGCTCCTGCCAGGCCCGCTTCGCCGCGGGCCGGCAAGGCGACCACCGCGCCTTGCCGGGCAAAGGCAATCGCTGAAGCGCGCCCGATTCCGCCGCTGGATCCTGTGATGACAACGATGCGTCCGGCCCTGACCATGAAGGTGACTCCTTAGCGTGTCGGCAGCTCCGTCAACGCTCCGGCCGTCTGCCGGGGCGCCGACGCGGGTCCCTGCTAAGTCTTCAATCTAGTCGGAATGCTTGCGCTTAGGCAATGGTACGCAGGCTTATAAATTCGTCCGCGGACGTGGTCGGCGCGGGTTCCCGCTGAAGTCCACGTCGGCGTTGGTCTTTGCCCGGTCGGTGTTCTTCTCACCGGAGGGACCCGGCTTTCATCAGGTCGTGGAGTGCTTCCATGGTTTCTTCGACCGGGGTTTCGGGGTCGTAGCGGTGGATCTGGTAGAGGTCGATGTAGTCGTGCAGATGCGGCTGAGCTTCAGGCCTGATGAGCCCAGACGTGTGTATTCCATGGTGCTTTCTCCACTGTGATTGATTCGGTGAGTCGAACCCTGCTGGTCAGATCTGATGTGTTGTACGGGTGTAGCGGCGCAGGCGCATGCGCAGGGCCACGGACACGGCGGCGAAGATCGCTCCGGCGACCGGGATCGAGGCTACGCCGAGGGTCTCGACGGTGAGCCCGCCCAGGGCTGCGCCCAGGGCGATGCCGAGCTGGATGGCGACGACCGAGAGGCTTGTGACGGTGTCGGGGGCCTCGTGGCCGACGATAAGGACGACCTGCTGATCGAATACCGCCGCGGCGGAGTATCCGGCTCCCCAGACACTGAGGAGCACGACGGCGGCTGTCAGGTTCACGGGCAGCACCCCCAGGCCCAGAAGGCCTGCGACGATCAGCGTCGGCGCGGCCAGGAGCCCTGCGAACAGGGCCCGCCGGGGCACGCGTCCGGCCAGGGCTACTCCTGCCAGCCCGGCGATTCCCAGGATGGCGAGCCCGGCGCCGACCATGCCCCCCAGGCCTGCGTGTTCCAGGAAGGGGGCGATGTAGGTCAGGACGGCGAAGTGGGCCAGCAGCATGACGGCCCAACCGCCGATAATCAGTCCGACTCCGGGCAGGCGCGCGGCCCGGGCGAGGGAGAGCGGCCGTCTGGTGTCAGGGCTGAGCTGGGGGATCGTGAGGAAGGCCAGCACTGCCAGGGCCACGCTCACTCCGGCCAGGATCAGGAACGCGGTGCGCCAGCCCAGTGCCTGGCCGAGCAGGGTGCCCAGCGGAGTGCCGGCTGCCAGGCCCAGGCTGGTGCCGGCAAAGACGATCGCCATGGCCCGCGGTGCCCGTGCCGGGCTGGTGATCCTCCCGACCATGGGGGCCATGGTGGCCCACAGCAGTCCGTGCGCAACCCCTGCCAGGGCCCGCCCGGTGATGGCGATCGGCAGGGCAAGGCTGAGGGCGACGAGGATGTTGGCGGCCGCGAAGACGGACAGGATCGCGGCGAACAGCACCCGGCGCCGGACGCGGATCGTGAGCCGGGTCAGGGGCAGGACGGTAAAGACGATCGCGGCTGCATATACCGAGGTCAGGGAACCGGCCCCGGCGATCCCCGTGCCAAGGTCCGAGGCGATACGGGTCAGCAGCCCGGAAGGCAACAGCTCGGTGGTGACGCTGGTGAAGCCGCACAGGCTCAAAACCACCAAAGGCAACAAGGAAGATCGGGTACCCGTGGGCGGGGTGTCTGTGGTGGTCACCATGGTGGATCCAATCGATGGCTGGGTAAGTCGGGAGCCGATTCGGTGATCGATGCGAGGTTCAGGGGCGCGAGGCCGGCGGGTGGGCGGTGTCAGGCGTCGTCGTGTGCGAGGTTGCTGGAGAGTTCGCGGTGGGCTTCGGCTTGGTCCTGGAGCGCTTTGGCGCGCTGTTCGAAGGTTTCCACGGCATCCGCCCCGGCGGCGAAGCGCAGCGGCGGCTGCTCCAGTTTGGCCAGTTGAATGAGGGCGTCGGCGAGCTTGGCAGGGTCCCCGCCCTGCAGGCCGTTCATGGCCTTCCACGCCGTGACGGTCTGTTCGGTGCGCTCGGCGTAGTCGGAAATGGTGGATTCCGCGTAGCTCGTGGATTCCGGGGTGAGCAGCTCGGTCCGGAAGAATCCCGGTTCCACGAGCATCGTGCGGATTCCGAACGGTGCGATTTCCGGGGCCAGGGATTCCGCCCAGCCCTCGATGCCGAACTTGGACGCGGCGTAGGCAGTCAGGAACTCTCCGCCAGCGATGCCGGCGGTCGAGGAGATGGTGACGATCAGGCCCGAGCGCTGGGCCCGCAGGAGCGGCAGGGCCGCGCGGGTGACGTTCATGGGCCCGAACATCGTGGTTTCGATCTGTGCCCGGAAGTCTTCCGGGGTGATTTCTTCGAAGAATCCGGCGTAGAAATTGCCGGCGTTGTTCACGAGCACGTCGATCCGGCCGAAGCGCGCGACGGCGGCCTGCACGGCCGCTTCCGCCGCGGCGGGGTCGGTGACGTCCAGCTTCACGGCCAGCAGCTCATCGTTCTCCCCGACGGCCTGGGCGACTTTTTCCGGGTTGCGGCCGGTGGCAACCACCGCGTGGCCGGCGGCCAGGGCCGCCTTTGCGACGTCGGTCCCCATGCCACGGCCGGCGCCGGTGATGAACCAGACTTTTTTCCCGCTCATGTCTTTGTTCTGCTCTGTACGGGATTCCTGTTCAGTCATGGTTCTGTCTTTTCTGGGTTGCGACGGTCGTTTCGGAAGGCGAGGCCGCCCAGCTGGCAAGGAAGGCCAGCGCGTTCTCGGACGCGGATCCGGGCTCCGCTGTGAAGGTGAACAGGGTCTGCCCCTCATCGCCGGGAAGGTCCAGGGTCTCGAACTGCAGGGACAAGTCGCCGGCGACCGGGTGGTGGAATCGTTTGGTCCCCATGGTGTGGATCCGTACGTCGTGCCCGGTCCACAATGCGGCGAACAGCGCGCTGCGCGTGGTGAGCTCCCCGATCAGCTCGTTCAGCGCCCGGTCGTCGGGGTTCCGCCCCGATTCCAGGCGCAGCATGGCGACGGCGGTGGCCGCGACCGCGGGCCAGTCGGGGTAGAAGTCACCCGCGCCCGGATCAAGGAAAAGATAGCGCGCCTGATTCGGCAGCCTGTCCGGGGTCCCTGGTCCCGACGGTCCGGCGAAGTTGAACACCGGCCCGTACAGCGCCCGGCCCAGCGGGTTCGCGGCCAGCACGTCCGAACGTCCGTCCTGGACGATGGCGACCGCTGCGGTCATCCCGTCCAGCAGACGCAGCACCCCGGGACGGACCCTCTGCTGTGGTGGCCGCCGTTGCCGAGGCGACGGCGCATTGGCCGTCCTAGCCAGATCCATAAGGTGCGCCCGCTCGGCCTCGTCCAACTGAAGGGCAGACGCAACGGCCTCGAGCACAGCGTCAGAGACCCCGCGGATACTGCCGCGCTCCAGGCGGGTGTAGTAATCCGTGCTCACCCCCGCGAGCTGCGCCACTTCCTCACGGCGGAGCCCGGGAACACGCCGCAGCTTCCCATAGAGGGGAACGCCTGCTTGCTCCGGGCTGATCTTCGCCCGACGCGAGATCAGGAACTCACGGATTTCGTCTCTTCTGTCCACACCCACCACGCTACGCAGCCCCGGCGGCCGGTGGCAGTGTCCATCAGACACCCCCAAACCGGGCCGGAGAAGTCAGCCTTCCTACGGCTGGAGGAAGGGACACGGAACCCGGCACGGCATCCGCAAGGCCCTCCATAACATCAATGTGCCGCGGACGCGGGCTGCTCCTGGAAGGCCGGAATGACGTGTTCGATGAAGAGTTCCAGGGAGCGTTTCTTCTCCTCGTGGCTCAGGCTGTTGTCGGACCAGATGCTGAACTCGTCGACGCCGAGTGCCTCGTAGTGGCGGATGCGCTCGATGATCTCGTCAGGCGTCCCGATCATCGCGGTCTTGTGGAGGGATTCCGGGGTGAACTCCGGGCGGTCGGCGAACTTCTCGGCTGGGCTCGGCTCAAGGAAGCCGTTCTTTGGAGTGGTTTTGTTTCCGAACCAGGCATCAAACGTCCTGTAGAACTTCTGGATGCCTTCGGCAGGGCGCCGCCATCCCTCGGGTTTGTCTGCTGGGTGGACATGGGTGTGGCGGAGCACCATGAGGTCCGGGCGGGGGATTCCGGGGTTGTGTTCCACCGCGGTGTTGAACTTGTCAGCAAGGTCTTCGACCTCTTCGTCGCCCTTCATAAGGGGAGTGACCATCACGTTGCAGCCGTTTGCGACTGCGAACTCGTGAGAGGAGATGTCGCGGGCGGCGATCCACATGGGCGGTGTCGGCTTTTGAACGGGCTTGGGGACACTCGTCGAGGTCGGGAACTGCCAGATCTCGCCGTCGTGGGCGTAGTCGCCTTCCCAGAGCGCGCGCACGGCCGGGACCAGTTCGCGCAGGTGCTTGCCGCCGTCGACTGCTGACATGCCGCCCATGAGGCGGTCGAACTCGAACTGGTAAGCGCCGCGTGCCAGTCCCACTTCCATCCGGCCATTGCTGATGACGTCCAGGAGCGCCGTCTCGCCGGCTACGCGCAGCGGGTTCCAGAAGGGCGCGATGATCGTTCCGGCGCCCAGGCGGATGCGCGAGGTGCGCGCGGCCAAGTATGCAAGCTGGGGCATGGGACTGGGCGAGATGGTGTACTCCATCGAATGATGCTCACCAATCCAGATGGTGCTGAAACCTCCGGCCTCCGCGATGAGGGCGAGTTCTGTCAGGTTCTCGAAGCATTCTTGGTGTGAGACGGTCTCGTCCCAGCGCTCCATATGGGCGAAGAGGGAAAAGCGCATTAGTGACTCCTTTGTTCTGGCGCGGTGTTCGCCGACACGTGCTGGATGGGTGCCGCTTCCTGGGCGACTGCGTTGCGTTCGGCGATGGTCTGGTTGCCGCGGGACCAGTGTTCGTGTTCGATTTCGCGGATGATGACAGTGGTGTTTTCGGGTAACGCGCCCACTGAGCGTTCGGCGGCGCGGTGAAGCTCAGCGATGAGCGCGCGGAGCTGCTCGGGGGTCCGGCCCCGGGCGATGGAGACTTCGATAAGAGGCATGGTTAGCTCCTCATGATGAAAGGGTCGGCAATGGGGGATTCGTCGGTGTTGATCCAGACGCTCTTGAGCCTGGTGTATTCCCGGATGCTCTCCATGCCGTGTTCTACGCCGACTCCGCTGGTCTTGAAGCCTTCCCGGGGTGATTGGGGAGACATGGTCCGGTAAGTGTTGACCCAGATGGTGCCTGCTTCCAGGCGGCTGGCCATCCGGTGGGCCCTGGCCAGGTTGGTGGTCCAGACACCCGCTGCCAGTCCGTAGCTGGTGTCGTTTGCCAGCCGGAGCACTTCTTCCTCGGTTTCGAATGGCATGATGGCTGCGACGGGGCCGAAGATCTCCTCCCTGACCACGCGCATGGAATTGTCGACGTCGGTGAGGACGGTGGGTTCGAAGAAGTAGCCGCCGAGGCCGATGGTGGGCCGGCCGCCGCCGGTGAGGACGGTGGCGCCTTCGGATACGCCGAGATCGACGTAGCTGGCGACCTTGTCGCGCTGATCCTTGAAGGCGAGCGGCCCGAGCTCGGTAGCGTCGAGGAGCGGATCTCCGATGACGATGCTGCGGGCCCGGTTGGCGACCCGCTCCAGCAGTTCGTCATAGACGGCCTTGTGGGCGAACACGCGGCTGCCGGCGATGCACGTCTGACCGGCCGCGGCGAAGATGCCGGCCACCACCCCCACGGAAGCATTGGCGACGTCGGCATCGGCGAAGACAATGTTCGGGGACTTGCCGCCCAGTTCGAGGGTCGAGCCGATGAAGCGGGACGCGGTAGCGGAGGCAATGCGGGCGCCCGTGGCGGTGCTGCCGGTGAACGAGATTTTGGCCAGGCGGCGGTCATCGACCAGGGCCGCACCGGCTTCTGCTCCGAAGCCGGTGACCACGTTGATGACACCCGGCGGGAACCCGGCTTCGTCGGCCAGAGCGGCCAAGCGCAACACGGTGGCGGAGGTGTACTCGGAGGGTTTGATGACGATGGTGTTGCCGCTCGCAAGGGCGGGGGCGAGTTTGCTGGTGGTCAGCGTGAGGGGAGAGTTCCACGGGGTGATGGCACCCACGACGCCGAGGGGTTCCCGGAGGGTGTAGTTCAGCATCGCCTTGCTGGAGCCCGGGATGGTGTCGCCCTGTATCTTGTCAGCCAGCCCGGCATAGTAGTAGTAATACTCGGGCATCGCGGCGAGCTGGGCGCGCATTTCCCGCAGGAGCTTGCCGTTGTCTTCGGTTTCCATCCGGGCTAGTTCGTCTCCGTATTCGCCTACGAGGTCGCCCAAGCGGCGGAGCAAGTGCCCGCGCTTTGTCTGGCTGAGGTCCCGCCATGCGGGGTTTTCGAAGGCGGCCGCCGCGGCAGATACCGCCCGCTCGACGTCGGCTTCGTTGCCCCGTGCGGCACGGTAGAGCACGTCCAGCGTCGCCGGGTTGGTGCTGTCAAAGTACTCCCCGGACGACGGCGGAACCCACTCTCCGTTGATGAAGTGCTCGTAGCGGCGTTCAGTGGACATGCGAATGCTCCTTGATGAAGGCGGTGAGGGTGTCGGCGAGTTCTTGGGGACGTTCCACCGGCATCATGTGGCGGGCCCCGCTGATGACGGAGTAAGTACAGCCGGGGATGGCCGCGGCCAGTCGGGCGCTCATCTCCGGCGTCGACCCGGGGTCCAGCCCACCGGTCACGGCATGGGAGGGAACGGTGATCCGGGGGAGTTCGGGCGCGATCTCCGCGTCTGCCGTGGCGAACACGCGGTAGCAGGCCAGGAAGGATTGCGGGTCGTTGCGAAGCAGGACTTCCCGCGTCGCCTCGACCAACTCCGCTGGCACCGCAGAGCCTTCCGGATACCAGCGGCGGATCGACGCCTCCACCGTTGCCGGGAAGTCCGCTTCCGCTGCGGCCAGACGCATCATCACCGCAGCGTGTTCTTCCGGCGTCCGGTCGCACACCGAGCCGACGGAAACGAGGGAGGCAACGAGGTCTGGCCGGAACCGGGCCAGATGCTGCGCTACCAGGGCGCCCAGCGAGAACCCGACAAGATGTGTGCCCCGGTCCAGGCGGTCCGCGACGTCTGTTGCGAGCTCGGCAAGGGTGACGCCTTCGGGGGCTTTCTCCCGGCGACCGTGGCCCAGGAGTTCGAGGATCTGGACGTCGTATTCCGGTTCGAGGAACTCACGCAGGGGTCCCCACATCGAGCCATCGAGGCCGACGCCGTGGATCAGGGCTATGCGGGCGCGGGTCACGACGGCGGTCACCTACTTCGATTCGGTGGCGAACGCCGCGAGTCGTTGCTGAGGGCGTCCCTGGGCGGCGGCGGCAAGGGCGATCACGATCTCATCGGCGTGCGGTGCGTCATTGATGCGGACCTCGATGCTCTGGTGGTGGGAGCGGATGGTCGCGTCCGTGATGTGTTTGAGCGGAATGTCGAACACGACTCCCGCCGGTCCGCGCTTTTCCACGGCCGGCAATAGCGTGGTGGCATTGGCCGCGTCACGGAAGTGGTTTCCGAAGGCAAGGGTGTGGATGAGGCCGGAGCCGTGTTCGATTTCACCGTTCAGGCCGACGATGGCGGCCTTGCCGTACGCTTCGGCGGGGGCGCCGAGCGCTTCGAGCACGCGGGGGGCGAGCAGGGCGCCGATGTCCGAGGCGTTGGCATCGATTCCTGCAGAGAGGTCCTCGACGAAGCCTTGGCCGGCCCATGGGTTTTTGACAATGGCTGCGACGACGGCGACACGCGCGGAGGGTGCGACCTCCCGCCCGCCTTCGATGAGTACGTCTTCGGTGAAGGTGACGATCTTGCGGATGCTCATGAAATCAATTCTCCTAGTGTGTCTGCTTTAACGACCGGGTCCGTGAGGCGGTCTCCGATACGCGAATGGGGCCGCGGCCCGGTGGATGCGCCAAGGACGACGACGATCTCGCCTGGCCGGGGCGCGTCACCGATGCGCGTGGTGATGGTCTGGTAGTGCGTGCGGGTTGCCGCAGCGTTTTTGTGCCACAACGGCACCACGAGGGTGCTGCCGGCGTCGGCCCTGTCATCCGCGAAGCAGATGATTGATTCGCCGTCGAAATACTCACGGACCAAGTTGCCGAAGAACGGGGTGTGGATGAGGGCTGCGCCGTGTTCGATTTCGCCGCCCGTGCCTACTATCGCTGCCTTGCCGAAGGCCTGGATGGCGTCCACGCCGCCTAGCTCCGCGCTCAGGACGTCCGTCAGCTTCCGCGCGAGGACCGGTGCAAGCTGGACGACTTCCGACGACAGGTCATCGCTCGCCTTCCCGCCAAGCCAAGGATTGGCGACGACGGCGGCGGCTGTCGCGCGGATGGCAGGCACCGCCGGGGCAGATCCGTTTTCGAGCAGGATTTCCTCGCTGTAATAGACGATCTTGCGGATACCGAAGCCTTGGTCGTTCATCATTGGGTCCTCGCCAGGCAGGGCTGAAAAATCGAAAAGCGCATGGCTTCCTCTCGTGTTGTCGTTTGTTAGTTCCGGAGTTCCAACGCCGGTTCGGTAATCAAGGCTTCACGGGACGTCGCGTAGACGTGGTTCCGCATCGCGGATTCCGCGCCGAAGGGGTCCTTGTTCTCGATCATTTCGAGGACTGCATGGTGCTCGCGGGTGGACGCGGCGATCCGGCCGGGGTGCTCGACGGTGCGCACCACAAGCCGCTGGTACGCCAGCTGGTTCATGAGCCGTTCATAGTGTTCGTAAAGCTTGAAGTTGTCCGAGCCGCGGACAATCGTCCAATGGAATTCGTGGACGAGCCGGGCATAGGCCTCCTTGTCCCCTGTGAGGACTGCCTCGTCGGAGTCCCGGAGGTTCCGGCGGAGCACCGAAAGTTCGGAGACATCCCCGCGCCGGGCGAGCAGCGATGCAGCCAGGCCCTCCAAGGATTCCTTGAGTTGGAAGAGCTCGACGATCTCCCGGCGGGTGGGCTCCCGCACGAAGGTGCCGACCTTCGGACGAATTTCCACCAGCCCTTCTTGCTGGAGCTGTTTGAGGGCCTCGCGAACAGGGGTGCGGCTGACCTCGAATTCCTGGGCGAGATAAGCCTCGGGCAGAAGTGCGCCCGGAGGGAACTCGCCTCCCAGGACGAGTCGCCGGATCCTCTCGAGGAGGCCTTCCTGCTCGACAGTTTCCGTGGTGACCATCAGATCCTCTTGCATGCAAGCCAGCTTATGATGCATGCATGAAGTGCGTCAAGAGTTCGGTTGCCATTTATGAACTTCCCTGGATTTTCGCTATTTTCAAGGACTTTGAGCGAGACTATTGACCCAAACAAGTGATCTGCCTTACCGTCATTGGTATGCAACAGACTCTTGAACCGCTCATTACATCAGCTTGGCTCGAGGCCTGGGACAAGGGTGACCTTGATGCCCTCGACAGCCTCGTAGCGGTTGGCTACACGCGAACCAGCAAGGCGACGGGCGCCACTGTCGACATCACGGGTCTCAAAGCCGAGATTGCCGCGGTGCGGGAAGCTTTCCCGGACCTGCGCACCACGATCGACAACGTCGTCGAGGGAAATGGCACGGTCGCCGTATTCTGGACGTCTACCGGCACCCACGCCCGCGAATACCTCGGCGTCCCGGCAACAGGACTTACCGTCCACACGAGGGGCTCGAACATCCTGGTCCTCAAGGATGGCAAGATTACAAAAGAAACCGTGACGTGGGACGGGAGCGAGCTGCTGGCTGCCCTCGGGATTCGCCCGCTGCGCGGGATAGCCACTCCTGAAGTTGGAGACAGCGGCGACTTCCCGGAGCTTGACGCAGACTTGATGAAGGCGTTCAACCGCCAGTTCATCACCGGTGTCACCGTGGTCACCACCAAAGAAGGCGAAACCCCCAAAGGGCTGGCAGCGAACTCATACTGTTCAGTTTCCATTGAGCCGCCCCTGGTCCTGATCTGTGTTCAGAAAACCTCCAGCACCTACCCGGCGCTGTTCTCGTCGAGCCACCTCGGCATCAACATCCTGGGAACGGCACAACACGAGACGGTGCGGGTGTTCGCTTCGAAGGCGGCAGACAAGTTCGCGGACCTGGACTGGCACGAGGGGCCGAAGGGAAGCCCGCTTTTGAACGGCTCGGCGGCTTCTTTGGAGGCCGAAATTCAAGAGCGGTTCCAAGCGAAGACCCATACAGTCTTCATCTGCCGGGTCCGGCACGCGGAAATCGACGATTCTGCGCCGATGGTCTACAAGGCCGGACACTTCTACGACGGCGGAAATCTCGCCGAACTCTAAGTGTCGGCACGGCTGATGAGCCTTTGCACGGGAAACCGGCCGCACCGACACAACCTGCTCTCTCAAGCAGCGCACCTAGGTGCGCATTCCACCATAGGACAAAAAATGAGCCCAGACACTATGAGTTCCGTCTCCGAAGACAGCGTTGCTGTAGATCGCGGATATCGCGACAGCCTCACCAAGATCGAGCCGTACGGCATCGAGCACATCCCCGACGTCGAACGCCACGGCAAGCCGCGTTCGCAGTTCTTCCTCTGGTTCGCGGCCGGCATGAACTTCCCCATCGTGGTCCTCGGCTTCAGCGCCACCTACTTCGGGCTCCCGTTCTGGGCCGCCGCTCTGGCGATCGTCCTTGCCGGCGTGACCGCCTCGGCCGGAATGGGCTACCTCTCCGCGATGGGCGTCCGGCTAGGCGTACCCCAGCAGATGCAGGGGCGCGGTCCGCTAGGATTCATCGGCAACCTGTTCCCCGTGGCGTATGTGAACGTCTTCGCCGGCATCGGCTGGGCGGCAGTGACCGTCATCCTTGGCGGCAAGGCCATTGCATTGCTCACCGACATTCCCTTCTGGCTCTCCTCACTCGTCCTCATGGGCATCCAGCTCGGCGTAGCGGTCATCGGGTACAACCTGATCCACTTCCTCCAGCGCATCCTCTCCTTCGTCCTGGTAATCGGCTTCGTCTTCATCACCGCCGTGGCCGCCGTCAACGGACACATCGTCAACGACTTCAATCCGGCGGCGCAGGGCTTCGACGGGATCGGCGGATGGATCATCTTCTTCGGCTGGTTCTTCTCCTTCATCGTGGCCTGGATGCCCTTCGCCTCCGACTACTCCCGCTACCTTCCCAACACGCCCGGCAACCGCCGCGGCGCCGGCTGGGCCACCATGCTGGGAAATGGCGTCACGCTGGTCTGGATGGGCATTCTCGGCACGCTCCTCGGATCAACAGCCACCGCGACCGACAGCATCGGCGCCCTCAAGGAGCTCATGGGCGGGTGGGCGCCGATCGGCCTCGGCGTCGTCGCGCTGTCCTCCTTCACGCAGAACTTCCTGAACGTCTACGGCGGTGCCATCTCCATCCAGACCATGGGTGTACCGGTCAAGCGGCACACCGGGGTCATCTTCATCTGCGTCGTTTCCTACCTTGTGGCTCTCTGGGGCCAAGACGGGTTCAACGAAGGATTCACGGCATTTCTCAACCTGACCGCCTACTGCATCGCCCCGTACGTCGCGGTCCTTGTGTGCGACTACTTGTTCGGAGGCCAGCGGACCGAGCGCGGACTGCGTGAGCTTTTCGATAAGAGCCGGAAGTTCGAATGGGGCTTTGTTGCCTGGGCCGCCGGCGTTGTCCTCTCATCCCCGTTCTGGATGTCCTCCATCTACACCGGACCCATCGCCACCGCTTTCCCCCAGATCGGTGACCTCTCCTACTACGTCGGAGCCGCCGTCGCGACCGGCGTGTACCTCCTCACCCACCGCCGTCAGCGCCTCTCCGGGCACGACATGCTGGACCGCAGCGCGGCCGGGCGGACCCTCTAAGGCCAAGTGGCTCCCCACCGCCAGGTGGGGAGCCACCCACCGGACCGCACGACGGCGATTCGCTCGCCGCCCACACACGGCGGCCGCCGCCCACCGATCGAACCGGACCTCCGAATGCCGGAAAGGAAGGCCACACATCGTGACTAACAGCAAGAGCAGGACCGCAACGGGCGGGGCAAAGCGCCATCTGGTGGTGATTGACATGCAACGCGCGTTCCGCGAAGCGGGGGAGTGGCATGTCCCGCGCTACGACGAAGCGGCCCGGGCCATCGCGGCCTTGTCAGCCTCTGGAATGGACCCCATCCTCACCCGCTTCGTCCCCGACCCCGAGGAGAAAGGCTCATGGTCCTCCTACTACGACCGCTGGCAAAGCATGCGCCTGGATCCGGCCGATCAGCTATGGGATATCGAACTTCAGGGGGTCGAGGTGAGCGGCTCCATTGATCTTCCGACATTCTCGAAATGGGGGGAAGAGCTCGCGGAACGGATTCCCGTCGGGGAAGAGATGGTCCTCACCGGTGTTGCGACTGACTGCTGCATCCTGGCCACAGCCCTCGGCGCCGCGGATGCAGGCCGGTATGTCACAGTGGTCGAGGACGCCTGCGCCGGCCAAAGCGACGCAGCGCATGACCAGGCGCTAGTCCTTTTGGAACTACTTTCACCGATGGTCAGGGTAGTCAAAAGCGATACCCTTCTTGGTTGAGGCCGTGCTCCCACCATTTCGGCACGAAAGCGGTCTTTGGAGAAGCCGCTCATCGATTCCCAAGATTCTCCTAGGATTTCCCTAAGTTGCCGCCATGGCCTGCCGGCGGGGGTATTCTCGTGCCCGGGGTAGACGACGACCGACAAAGCGCGGTGAACGCGATATTCCCCGCCAGGTCGAAGTCTCATCACCATCGAAAGGTCTCTGGTGTCGCAACCCAAATACAACCAGCCATATCAATACCCGAACTACCCGAACGTGCAGCAGAACAACTCCCTGGACTTCTTTCGCGGCACGAAATTCAAGGAAAAGTCCACGATCTTCGGTGTAATCGGGTTCTTCTTCCTGGGCATCGTCTTCGGTCCGCTTGCGATCTCAAATGCAAAGAAGGCGGAGGCCCTGCACCACTCGGCAACCTTCGGCAAGGTCCTTGGTTGGATTGACACGATCGCCGGCATCATCTGGCTGCTCGTCGTCCTTCTCATTGTCATCTCTGCGGCATCCGGAATGGGCCGGTAGATCCACGAAGTTTGATCACGGCCGTCCGGTGCGAGGTTGCGCCGACACCCGATCCGGCCGACACTGAAACGTGGGTCGTGCACCTGCTGAAGTAGGAGCCAGTGGGAGCCGTCCGGCGGTGCGAATCGGCGAATCAGGGGCGCGGATGCAAGGATCGGTTATGCCTCACCGCCTGATGCTCCTCGATACGGCCTCGCTCTACTTCCGGGCCTTCTTCGGGGTACCCGATTCAATCCGCCGCGCCGACGGCACTCCGGTGAATGCCGTTCGCGGCCTGCTGGATATGATCGCGCGCCTCACCGCCGAGTATGGGGCGACGCATCTGGTGGCGTGCTGGGACGAGGACTGGCGTCCGCAGTGGCGGGTTGACCTGATCCCGACGTATAAGTCGCATCGGGTCGCGGAGGCAGTAGCGGGCGCTCCGGATCTGGAAGTAGTGCCGGACGCCTTGCGGATGCAGGTTCCGATGATCCGGCAGGTGCTCGGCCTCGCGGGAATCGCCGTCGTCGGGGCTGCCGCGCATGAAGCCGACGACGTCATCGGCACATACGCCAGCCACGCGGACCTTCCTGTCGACGTGGTGACGGGCGACCGGGATCTGTTCCAGGTCGTCGACGACGGCCGCCAGGTGCGGGTCATCTACACGGCGAGAGGCATGAAGAACCTCGAGATCGTGACCGATGCCGTCGTCGTCGGGAAGTACCGTGTGCTGCCCGAACAGTACGCCGACTATGCCACGCTGCGCGGCGACGCCTCTGACGGGCTGCCGGGCGTCGCAGGGATCGGCGAGAAGACAGCGGCGTCGCTCCTCGCGGCATATGGCACCCTTGACGAGTTGCTCGAGGCCGCGATGGATCCAGGCAGCGGACTGTCCGCGCCCGTCCGGTCGAAACTCGCGGCCTCCGCGGACTACCTGGCGGTTGCGCCCGTCGTTGTGAAAGTCGTGCGTGACCTCGCGCTGCCCACTCTCGAAGAGGCCGGAGCGCTCTTGCAGCCCGTCGTCGGAGACTCGCGCACCGAACTCGAGCGGCTCGCGACCGACTGGAACCTCGGCGGCTCGGTGAAACGTTTGCTCGACGCCTTCGAACTCCGTCGGTGAGAGGGTGTTCCATGAAGCAGCCGGGGGTGGCGGCGGGCCAGTGTTCCTCCCCGGGTGGGGTAGAGACCGTCCCGCCGGGGTGGACTTCGATGTTCTTTCCGTCCCGGGTTCCGAAACGGCCTACACCCTGGGTGACGCGAAGATATTGACCGTGTTGGTGGGGGCGCCACGCGGTGCGGGCTCCGGGCGACGCCGACGCACGATCGCTCTCACAGCCGTTGCGGTCACGTCTGTGGCCGTCGTCGTGCTTGCGCTGTCAGTTCGTGGGTTCCGTAGCTGTTGTCGTCAGGGTTGATGGTCATGCCTGGTGCGACGAGCTGGTCGATGCGGTCCAGCACGTCGGTGCTGAGCGTAATGTCCGCGGCGGGCAGGTAGGACTCGAGCTGCTCCATAGTGCGCGGTCCGACGATCGCGGCGGTCACGCCGGGGTGGTTGATCACGAAAGCGATGGCCAGCTCGATGAGCGTCAGTCCGTTTTGTTCGGCGAGCTGGGCGAGATCTTCGACGATGTCGAGTTTTCGCTGGTTGGCCGGGCTGCTCATGTCGAACCTGGCATTCGGACGCGCGGGAGAAGTGGGCGTGGAGGCGGAGTCTTTGCGCCAGCGCCCGGAGAGCCAGCCGCCGCTGAGCGGGCTGTAGGTGAGGGTTCCCATGCCGTGGCGTTGGACCGTGGGGAGGATGTCCTCTTCGATGCCCCGGACCAGAATCGAGTAGGGCGGCTGTTCGGTAACGAACCGCTCGAGATTGCGTTCCCGGGATGCCCATTGGGCTTCGACGATCTGGGATCCGGAGTAGGACGAGGAGCCGATGTAGCGGACTTTGCCCTGGCGGACGAGGTCGGTGAGCGCGCCGAGGGTCTCCTCGACGTCGGTGTCCGGGCTGGGCCGGTGGACCTGGTAGAGGTCGATGTAGTCGGTGTTCAGGCGTCGGAGGGAGTCTTCCACCGCGCGCATGATCCAGCGGCGGGATCCTCCGCGGTGATTGGGGTCTTCGCTCATGGGCATGAAGAACTTGGTGGCAAGGAACACCTCGTCCCGCCGGCCTTCCAGTGCCTGGCCGACGATTTCCTCGGATGCCCCGCCGGAGTAGACGTCGGCGGTGTCTATGAAGTTGATCCCCGCGTCGAGGGCGCGGTGGATGATGCGGGAGGAGTCGGCGGTGTCGTTGTTGCCCCAGGGGCCGAACATCATCGCGCCGAGGCATAAGGGGCTGAGCTGCAGACCGGTGCGGCCGAGGGAACGGTATTCCATGCTGTTTCCTTCTCTGTCTTAGGTCTTAGGTCTTAGGCTTCGGGGATGACCATGGCGAAGCGTTCCGGCCGGGCTTGGTCCGGGTCCGGTCCGTTGCGGTTGCCGGTGTTGAGCGCGTCGATGGCGGCGAGTTCGTCGGCGCCGAGTTCGAAATCGAAGACGTCGAAGTTTTCGGCGATGCGTGCCGGGTTCGTCGATTTCGGGATGGCCGAGCGGCCCTGCTGCAGGTGCCAGCGGAGCATGACCTGCGCCGGGCTCTTGCTGTGGGCCCGCCCGATGGCGGCAATGATCGGGTCTTCCATGACGTTCCGGCGTTCCTCGCCCCATCCCGGGTAGAAGGTGATTCCTCCGATCGGTGACCACGCCTGGGTGAGGATGCCGTGCCCGGCGTCGGCTGCCTGTACGTCCGGTTGGGTGAAGTAGGGGTGTAGTTCAATCTGGTTCACGGCCGGGACGACGTCGGTCGAGTCGAGCAACTGCTCCAGGTGGTGCGGCATGAAGTTGCTGACGCCGATCGCCCGGACGCGCCCGTCGTCGAGCAGGGTCTCCAATGCCTTGTACGCGGCGGTGGTCTGCTCGAACCGGTCGGGGGCGGGCTGGTGCAGGATGAGCATGTCCAGGTAGTCGACGCCGAGCTTGCCTGTCGCTTTGTCCCAGGCGTGCAGGGTCTGGTCGTAGCCGTAGTCACTGACCCACACCTTGGTCTCGATGAACACCTCGGAGCGGTCCAGGCCTGAACGGCGGATGCCCTCACCGACCTCCCGCTCGTTGCCGTACGCGGCGGCGGTGTCGATGTGCCGGTAGCCGGTGGCTAGCGCGGCCGCGACGGCCGCCGTCGTCTGCTCCGGGGCGCTTTGGAAGACGCCCAGGCCCAGGGCTGGCATTGTGATGCCGTTGTTGAGTGTTAGTTTCATGTCCATGCCTTCACGCTATTCAGATGTGCGGGGTTGTGGGAGTGCATGTCAGTACCCCCTTGGGGTGGGCGGCCGGGAGGTTCAACGGACGGCTTCGAGATGCGGCTCCGGCGCGGCTTCCTGGGTGGTCCCGGTGCGGCGGGCGGCCAGGTCTGCGGGCAGGATGAGGGCCGCGGTGACGCCCAGTGCCAGGAGCAGGAGGATGCTGCCTGTCGTGAGTGCGGTGCTGACCTGGGTGGCGAGGTGCGCGACGGCGGAGCCCGCTGCCGGGACGGTGGCTGCGGCGGCGACCGCGATGCCGAGTCCGAGGCAGGTGCCGAGCTGGTGGAAGGTGTTCACGAGCCCGGATGCCGCGCCGGCGTCGGACGCGGGGGCTCCGGTGATGCCGAAGGTGGTCAGGGGCGCAAACGCGAGGCCCTGTCCGGCGCCGATGAGGATCATCGGTAGTGCCACCCCGGTCAGGTAGCTGGAGTCGGTGCCGGCCCGGCTGAGCCAGAACATCCCGGCGAGGGTGAGTAGTATCCCGGCCAGGAGCGGCAGCGAGCCCGGGATCTTGCCAACGAGCCGGGGGATGCTCATCGCGACCGCGAAGTTGACCGCGGTCATGGGGAGGAATCCGATGCCGGCCTGCAGGGGGTCGAAGCCGAGCACTTCCTGGAGGAATTGGGTGGTGAAGAAGAAGAACGCGATCATCGCTCCCAGGTAGAGGAACCGTGCCACGTAGGCGCCGGTGCGTCGGCGGCTCCGGAACAGCCGCAGCGGCATGATCGGCTGGGCCGCCGTGCGTTCGATCAGCACAAAGGCGGCCAGGAGGAGGACGCCGGTGCTGACGGCCGTGAGTGTGACCGGGGACGTCCAGCCGGCGTCGGAGGTGTTGATGATCCCGAACACGAGAGCGCCGACACCGAGGGTGGCGCTGAGCGCGCCGAACAAATCGAAGCGTCCGCGGGCCCGGCCGGTCTCAGGGAGGAAACGGGGAGCGAGTGCGATCATCGCGGCGCCGATCGGCACGTTGACGAAGAACCCGGCGCGCCAGGAGATCCAGTGCGCCAGGGCTCCGCCGATGACCAGGCCCAGGCTGGCGCCGATCCCTGCGGTCGCGCCATACAAAGCGACGGCCCGGGTGCGCTCGCGTCCTTCCGGGAAGCTAGCGGTGAGCAGGGAGAGTGAGGCGGGCGCGACGATTGCCGCCCCGATACCCTGCACGGCGCGGCCGGCGATGGCCCACCAGCCCGCCGGCGCCAGCCCGATCAACAGAGACGCGAGCGAGAACACCGCCAGCCCGACGACGAAGACGCGCCGTCGGCCGAGCAGGTCACCGGCCCGGGCTCCGAGGAGGAGCAGGCCGCCGAAGACCAGCGTGTACGCGTCCTGGACCCAGGAGAGCTCGCCGGTGCTCAGCCGCAGCTCTGCTTGCAGGCTCGGTAGGGCGGTGAAGATGACCGAGTTGTCCAGCAGGATCATGAAGTAACTGGCGAGGATGATCGCCAGGATCGCCCCCGGGTGGGGTGCGGTTGCGGGTGGAGTTTTCATGTTCTAAATGCAATCTTGATTCCTTTCGGGCCGGGAGTCACGGTTGTTCCAAGTAATGCCAGACCCTCCCTCGTCCTATAAGCCACGGCGTACCGTGGATCCATGACACATAGCGATGATGTGCGGAAGTTCCTGACCTCCCGCCGTGCCAGGCTCACGCCGGACGAGGCCGGTCTGCCGGTCTACGGCGGCAACCGGCGCGTTAGCGGGCTGCGCCGCGAGGAAGTCGCGATGCTCGCCGGGATGAGCATTGACTACTACATACGCCTGGAACGGGGAAATCTCTCCGGCGCCTCGGACAGCGTCCTCGAAGCCCTTGGGCGTGCGTTGAAGCTCGACGACGCCGAAACGGCCCACCTTTTTGACCTTGCCCGCGCCGCTAGCGCCTCCCCTCGGGCGCGGCGCAGGCACAGCCCGCAGACAGTGCGGCCGAGCGTGCAACGGGTTATCGACGCGATCACTGCCGCACCGGCCTGGGTTCGCAACGATCGCGGGGATGTCCTGGCTTCCAACGAACTCGGCCGTGCCCTTTACCTGGACATGATGGCAGAGGGGCCTCTTCCGCCGAACAGTGCACGCTTCACCTTCCTGAACCCGAAAGCGCGGGAGTTCTTCGCCGATTGGGAACGCGCTGCAGATGACATCGTCGCGGTCCTGCGTTCCACCGCGGGGAAGAACCCTTATGACAAGGACCTGACGGACCTGATCGGCGAGCTGTCCACGCGAAGCGAAGAGTTCCGTACCCGGTGGGCCCGTCACGACGTGAAGTACCACCGCGCCGGCCGCAAGCGCCTCCACCACCCGATCGTCGGGGACCTGGACCTGAGCTTTGAAGCACTCGAGCTCCCCGCCGACCCGGGCCTGCGCATCAACGTCTACACAGCGGACCCCGGGACACCCTCAGAAGATGCCCTGAAAGTCCTCGCCAGCTGGGCAGCGACACAGCTCGACGCCGCAGAGGTACCGGTCAAGGAGAAAAAATGAGCCACGGTCCCTCCACGGACCTGATCGTCCGCGACACCGGAAGCATCGGCGAAGCATCCCCTCTTGTGGCTTGGACGATAATCCACTCTTCCGCGCTGTAATTTGGTGACTTATGCTCGGTGAGATATTGGACGCTTCTTGGGGAAGCAGTTCCGGACCGGGTCAAGGGGCTCCGGAGGCGGGAACGTGGACGGAAAACAATGGATCTGGGTCGCGGCAGTGATCCTGGGAGCAATCATCCTAGCTGCAGTCATGGTCTTTGGACACCAGATGAACTTGCCCGCAGATCGCCGAACTCGGCGAACTCGGCGAACGGGCCGCGGGAAATCTCACGGACCATGGCCACGGCACACCAAACGGACGACGTCCGGGCAGAGAACCTCGGAGCAGGAGCATCCCTCAGCGGCGCGCCCCGGGATGCCAGATGCGTCGATCTCGGATCAAAGAGACTACCGCCACGACGACGAACGCCGGGGTGACTGACGTCGACGTCCGTGTTGATCGACGGCGGCCTCATGCAGGGAGCGCCGCGTTGTGGGATGCGAACTATGCGCCGTTATCGTACATCTCGTAGTCGTCCGTGGTGATGGTGCCGTTCGTTTGGATGTTCAAGCCCCAGCTGATCCCCGAGGCACCGGCCGGCAGGGGTGGGGTGGTCCAGGTGGTTTGGGTCCAGTTCGCCGCGGCGGCGACGAGGGGGCTGGCAGTCCAATAGGTCCAATAGCCGTTGCCGATACGGTAATAGAGTTCGAATTGGGTTGCTGCGGTGGATTTATACCAGGCTTTCAACTGGTAGGTATGTCCGGGTATCCCCGTTGGTGAACAGCCGCCGAGGTCCAATGCGGGGAGGAGTTTCGCGTCCCCGGACACCGCGCCCGTCACGGTGAGCTGTTCCGCATTCGTACCGGTGTGGCCGGGGGTGACGACGGAGAAAGCGGGGGTGTTGGTGCCGTACCCGCCGGCTGCCCAGCACTGCGGGATGGTGTTGACCAGGGTTTCCAGGCTGGGGTTTTGGATCAGGTTCGTTCCGAGCGGTGGTGGTGGAGGTACCGCGGGCCCCTGGACTGCTGGCTGCTGGGTGCCTCCGATGACCTGGTCGACGGTCTGCACCGCGACGGTACCGGCCGTCTTTTGCTGGGCCAACCAGGTGGCGAACTGACTGAAGAGGGTGGGAGTGATCGTCAGCGTCGGGTCCGTGCCGACGGCGATGTGATGGAAAGTAAGCTGGACCCAGCCGCCTCCGGCTGATTGGGCGTGGGTCACCTGATCCTCCAGATTCTGCAGGGTCCAGGTGCTGTCTACCTCATCCGGTGCTGCCGTGATGTAGGGGTTGGCGGGTGGGATGGTATCTGCCGCGGGAAGCGTCGCCGTAGAGGGATCCGGGCTGGAGGTGTCGCCCAGTCCGCGGGCACTGTTGAAACCGCACTGCTTCACGAGGGCTTCGGTGGCCGGGTCTTCGGAAGCGAAGGGATAGGCGAAGCTGGTGACTTTGAAGCCCATGTTCATCAGTGCCACGCGCCCGTCACAGATTTGCCGCGTCGACTCAGCGGCGGTCAGGGACACCAGATCCGGGTGGGTCACGGTGTGGCCGCCGATCTCATTGCCGTCGGCGGCGATCTGCTGAAGATTGGCCGTGGTCAGGTAGGTGGGCTGGCCAATCCACCCGGTGGTGATGAAGAACGTGCCGCTCAGGCCCAGGCTCTTCATCGTGGCTTCGGCCGTCAACTGGTCCGCGTTGCCGTCATCGAATGTCAGTGATACCACGGTGTTCGCGGCAGCGTGCGCCGGTGCGGCGAACCCCACCGCGGCCAGCAGGCCGGCAACCAGCAGCGTACTGCTGCCGAATGCCGTCCAGCGTTTGCGGAGCAGCCTGCCGGGCCCCGCTCCGTTCGCGGTGGGCCGTGTGGGGCCCCCGAGTGACGATTCGCTCGTCCCTCGCTGCTGACTTGTGGTACTCATGGCCAACTCCTCCCCGGCTTAGGCACTGCGCCAGAGGCCGAGTGATCCTTCGTTGATATTCCAGGAGGGTGCCGCTCGAAAGAGGAGCCCGATCAGGGGTTCCGGTGGATGGCACCCGTTGTGATTAGTTCGCACACGCGTACCTTAGAGGCTACGACTGCCGGGTTGCCGCAAAAACGAGTGGTCGACACTCGTTCCTTTTGAGCCGCCGTTAGGTAGGCCTTCCGATGTAGCTAGCTAATTGCTTAGCCGTGGGCCGCCGCCCTCACGGCTTGGCAGTTGCAAGCTTCGACCTAACCCGCACCAGTGGTGCGTTCGGATCTTGCGGTTGAGGGATCGCAGTGAGGGCGAATTGCTCGATAACACCGGGCCGGAAGACGAGGCACTCGGTCGAACCACCGAACTGGAAGTACCCCAGCTCATCGCCCTTATTAACGTGGTGTCCCGGGACGATCTCCGGATCGATGACGCAGGACGAGACCTCGACCATGCCCACGGGGACCACTGCCATGAGCCCGATAACGGGGTCGTCGGCTTGGATCAGGATGATCGCCCGGGCTGCGACGTGGGCCAAATATGATTGCGAGAGGGTTGCCTCGACGGCGTCGGCCCCCTCGGATTCCGCTTCGGAGAAGTACGTGCCGTCCTTGAGGTACGCCCTCACGATAGTTCCGGCGACGGGAGCGTGCCACCGGTGATAGTTCAACGCGCTCAAGAACGCCTGGTACACCGTTCCGCCGACAAAGTGATCCACCGACTCGTCGCGGGCGAGCAGGTCCTCGAGTGAGTAGGGCTGGCCCTTGACCCAGAACCGGCTCTGGCGTTGAACGTCGGAGCTTATCCTGTAGGGGGTCGACTCGCAGGCGCTGACGATGACCTTGTCGTCTTCGGGTGCAGCGACGGGTCGGGAGGTCGATGTGAGCCGGCGGGTGAAGAAATCGTTCCACGACGTGAATCCCCAGTGCTCGGCGAGGGGATCGTGTTGGTAGTCGTCCATCCCGACAACCTGCCGCGCCTTCTCCGACATCCACCCCGACGGCGAGTCGTTGAGCACGTACAGCGACTCCTCGCTGCTCAGGAACACGCACCAAGCGTTCAGTATCTTGCGGAACATGGCGACGATCCGCGGATCGCGGTGGGCAGCGAAGCCAGCCTCGGTTCCCATGGTCCAATCGAGGATCGCCGTCAAGGGCGTGGTGACCATGCCCCCTTCGCTGAACTCCGGGGCAGTCGTCAGGACCTCGTTGATCAGCCGGAGCATCTGGTCAACGCTCGTGAGGTGCCGTTTGCGGTAGGGCTTCGACCTCGGAACCTGCTCGATCATCTCCGTCATGTAGAGGCGGACAACCGGATCGCTCGCGATCAGTTCCTTGAACTCGACGATCACGGGATGCAGAGGAACATCTTCACCCCGCGCCTCCGCCCGTTCCCGATGACCGGCAATCCATTCCTCGAGGTCGTCCTGTTGCTCGGGCAGCCAGCCACCCAGTCGCCGGACCCGGTCAGAAGAAGAGTTAAGGCTCATAGTGCCGAGCCTACTCGCCTCCTGACCGGGTCCAGCGAAAACTGTTCTTTTTCGCGGTCGCCTAGCCGCCGAACAGCGCAGTGAATCCGGCTGCCCCTTCGTGCAAGGCAGTCCGGTATTCCTGGTTCAGGCTTCGGTAGAAAAGTGGTCGGCCAATGCGCACGGCTTCTCCGGAGCGCATCACGGCCTCTGCGTAGTGCTCGATGCGAGCATCCAGGTCTTCCCGAGGCACTACCTCGTCCACGATGCCGAGGGCCAGGCTGCGTGCGGCGTCGAAGGGGTCCCCGGTGAGGGCGTTGGTGATCGCGGCCTTGAGGGGTACCCGGCGGGCCGCCGCCACCTGAGCGATGGCCGGCCACGTGCCGAGCCGGGCCTCGATTGTGCCCAGCTGGGCTGTGTCTACGGCGATGACGATGTCCGCGCTGCAGGCGAGGCCGAAGCCGCCCGCCAGCGCGTCGCCGTTGACCGCCGCGATGATCGGCGTCGTTGACTCCGGGAAGTACCCGAACAGATCGACAACGGCCGCGGCAAATTCCCCGGCCGTCCCGGTTTCGCGTATGTGGGCGCCGTCGGCGCCGCCGCAGAAATGGTCGCCGGCGCCGGTGATCACGATGGCCCCCACCCCGGGATTTTCGTCCAAGCTGCGCAGCCCATCGTAAAGTTGAGCGCACATCTGCGCGTTGAGAAGGTTCTTCTCTCCGCGTTGCAGCACGATCCGCCCGGTCCGGCCGTGAATGCTGAGCTGCACTGCGTTCTCTTCGGCCATGGTTCTCATTGCGCTTCCTCGGTTGCTTTGTTGCCCGGCTGGAGCGACGCGAGCGCGAGCATGTCGCTGGCGCCGTACCCGAGGGCGATCGCGGCTGTGGCCAACTGTTCGACATTGGCCGCCAGCGGCATTGGAACGTTGAGTTCGCGGGCCGCTGCCAGGCCCAGAGACAGATCTTTACGCAGCAGTTCGAGGGTGAAGGTTGCTGTCCAGTCCTGCTCGGCCAGGGCCGGCCCACGTAACTCCAGCCAAGGAGAGCCAAGGACGGTCCCACCCAGGAACGTGAGGAAGTCCTGGGGCCGCACGCCCCCGTTTTCTGCCAGGCTCGTGACCTCGACCAGCGCCTGGCCCATGATGCCCAGGTACAGGTTGTGGCATAGCTTGACGAGGCGGCTGCCTTCTCCTTCCCCGGCAGGGACCACGGTGGCGGCCATCGCGTCCAGCAGCGCTCGGATCCGGTCGTAGGCGTCCTTCGGACCGGAGGCCACGATGCAGGCGTTGCCTGCCGCGACAACTTCGGGATTGCCGCTCACCGGGGCGGCGATGAAGGCCACCCCGGCCGAGGCAGCTGCTGCGCGTACCGCGGCAGACGCCTGGGCGGAAACTGTCGAGCAGTCCACAATGATCCCGGGCAGACGGTCCCCGGCCAGCAGGCCGCCTGGACCGCAGACCACTTGTTCGAGGTCGGCGTCTCCGGCCACCGTGACAAACACCACCTGGCAGGCACCGAGATCGGAAACCTTCTCCACCGCTTCGGCGCCGCGATCGCGCAGGGCAATCGTCTTGGCCGGGGTCCGGTTCCAGACGCGGAGGGCGTGTCCTGCGTTGAGCAGCCGGGAAGCGAGAGCGGTCCCCATTTTCCCGGTACCCAACCACCCCACAGGCATTGGCCCCGAGGTCATACGGCTGCTCCCACCAGCGCCGGAGCCGAAGCTCCGATGCTGGACGACGGCATGTCGACGCCCGCGAAGTAGCGTGTACCCGCGACGTAGAGCTGGTCCGCCGGGAAACGGGTGAGCAGCTGACAGCCATCGGCCGTGACCACAAGCTCCTCCTCGATGCGGGCAGCGGAAGAACCGTCCGGAGTGGGCCAATACGTTTCCATCGCGAAGACCATGCCTTCTTCGAGCTCGATGGGGTGCTCGAACGAGTGGAAGCGGCTCATGAGGGGACGTTCCCAGAGTCCCAGGCCGATGCCGTGGCAATACTGGAGACCGAAGGCTTGCTCCTCGGTCTCGAAGCCGAAGTCCTTGGCGGCCGGGAAATGCTTCACAATGTCCGCGCTCGAGGCCCCCGGGCGGACTTCGGTGATGGCCAGGTCCATGAACTCCCGGGCTTGCTTGTAGGCGTCCCGCTGGGCCATTGTGGCGCTGCCGACGTTCATGGTCCGGTAGTAGCAGGTGCGGTAGCCCATGTACGAGTGGATGATGTCGAAGTACGCGGTGTCACCGGGACGGATGAACCGGTTGGAAAAGACGTGCGGATGGGGACTGCAGCGTTCACCGGAGATCGCGTTGACGGCTTCGACTTCTTCCGATCCGTTCTCGTACAAGAATTTGTTGACGAGAGCCACACAGTCGTTTTCCTTCACGCCGGCGCGCAGGAAGCGGTAGAGCTCGTCGTATGCACCGTCCACCAAGGCGGCCGAGTGGTTCAGCAGTGCGATCTCGTCCGGGGTCTTGATGGTGCGGGCCTCAAGCATGAGATGGTTGCCGTCCTCGACCCGGAGTCCTTCGGCCTCCAGCGCGCGCAGCACCGGCAGCTCGACGACGTCGATGCCCACCGGTTCGTTTGCCAGGCCATGTTCCCGCAGGAGATCGGCAATACGCTTGGCGTTGGCGGCCTCGATCCCGACCTCGGTGGGGATGGCTCCGCGCCAGGTGGAAACGCCGGCGCGCCAGTTTTCCTCCGGCAGCCAGGGGGCGAAGCTCTGGTGGGTCTTGGCTGCCGATCCGATGTCCCACAGGATCGGGTCATGGCCGCGCATGATCAGCGCACAGCGAAAGTACTTGTCCCTGGCCCAGTTGCCGATGTGGGTTGCGGTGGTATAGCGGATGTTGTTCATGTCGAACAGAATCAGGGCGCCCAGGTGTGAACGCTCGAGCTGCTCCTTCGCCTTCGCGAGGCGCTCGGTGCGCAGGCGATCCATGTCGACGCGGTTTTCCCAGTCCACGGCAGTGGCGTCGCCGGGTGAAGCAATCGGGTAGGCGCCCTTGGTGGCTTGGTAGAAAGACGGCATCTGCCGGCTTTGGCTCTTGGGGTTGCACATGAGGATACTCCTTTGTATTTCGGGTGAAGGCTGTGCGGGGAGTTGCTAGACCGGGGAATATTCGCCGGTCGCGGTGGACGTTGCCGGAGCGGCGGGCGAAGGATCTTCGCGGCCGAGCAACGACCATGCGGTGTCGATCAGCGCCTGGGTGGAGAGCCCGTATTTTTCGAACAGGTAGGGGGCGTTGAGCGAGCCTTCTGCGAAGGTGTCCTGTACGCCGATGCGGCGCATGGGCCGTCCGAGGCCTGCCTCGGCAATCGTTTCCGCCACGGCCGATCCAAGCCCTCCGACGATGGAGTGGTTCTCGGCGGTGACTACGGTCCGCGCCCCGGCCGCGGCGCGGACCACGGTTGCGGTATCCAGGGGTTTGATGACGGGTACGTTGACGACCGAGACGGAGACGCCGTGCGCGGCCAGGGTTTCCCGTGCCGCAAGTGCAGCAGCGAGCATCATGCCGCTGGCAAACAGGGCAACGTCTTCGCCCTCGCTCAGAACTTCTGCCCGGCTCAGGGACAATTCATGGTCCTCGGGGAAGATCACGGGAATCTCGCCGCGCTTGAGCCTGACGTACACCGGGCCCGGGATATCCGCGATGGCCTCAACAACTTGGCTGACCTCGACGGCGTCGGCGACGTCGATGACCGTCATGTTCGGGAGCGCGCGCATCAGGGCGACGTCGTCGATGGCCTGGTGGCTTGGGCCGCCCGGTGTGGACAGGCCAGGCATGAAGCCGATAATCCGGACCGGAAGGTTTGGATAGGCGATGGCGTTGGCGATCTGGTCGTACGGGCGGCGGGTGGCGAAGACACCGAAGGTGTGGACGTACGGGGTGAAGCCCGAGCGTGCCAGGGTCCCGGCCATGCCCATCATGTTGGCTTCGGCCATGCCGGCGTGGATGAACCGTTCGGGAAAGCGGTCTTGGAAGAGGTCGATTTCGCACTGCCGGGTGAGGTCGCCGCTCAGGCAGAGTATGTCATCGCGTTTCTCTGCCAGGCTGACCAAGGCCTGTCCGTAAGGCTTCAAGACGGTCGGGTAGGGCAACGGCCGGAACAAGGCGCGTTCCTGAATGTTAGTCGTCATCGTGTTTCCAGTTTCCGGGTAAGTTCTGCAATGGCCTCCGTGGCCAGCTGGGGAGGGAGCTTGATGAAATGGCCGTCGGCATCCTCGGGCAGGCAGTCGAGCCCGTGCACGGTGGACGTACGGCACACGATCACCGATGGCCGGGCTTCAAGTGCGGCTTCGGCGAGGGCAGCGGAGACGGCTGTGATGTCATGGCCGTCGATGTCCAGCACGTGCCAGCCGAAGGCCCGCCATTTGTCGGCTATCGGCTCGAGGGTAGTGATGCTGTCGACCGGCCCGTCGACCTGCGAGTTGTTGGCGTCCAACAGCACGGTCAATTGGCCCAGTTGGTGGTGGGCGGCGAAGATCGCCGCTTCCCAGGTCTGGCCCTCTTCCATCTCGCCGTCGCTGACCAAGGCGTAGACCCGGCCGGTGCTTCCCCGAAGCTTGTTCGCCAGGGCGAATCCGGCTGCCGCGGACAATCCTTGGCCCAGCGAGCCGCAGGTGTAATCGACGATCGGGGAACTTTCGGTACCGATGGCCTCCAGCCGCGAACCGTTTTGCCCGTAGCTACCCAGGTCCTCCTGTGCCAGCAAGCCAAGCGCTCCCGCTGCAGCATAGGGGGCGATAATGTAGTGCCCCGGTGAGCAGACGAATTTGTCCCGGTCCCAATCCAGCACGGAGAATACCGCGGCGAGCTGTTCGGCGGCCGACAGCGCCTGTCCAAGATAGCCGAACCCTTGGGGTGCGATCATCTCGGCGGCCTTGAGCCGGATTCCGGTGGCAAGCCTGGCCGGGTCGGCCATTGGGGAAGGTCGCGTTTCAGCGTCCAGATTCACGAAGAACTCCTTGTTGTTTCGATGGGCGTTGCGTGTGTCCCGGCAGAGTCGGCGCGGAGATAGTCCATGGCGAACCGTTCCCTGCACAGTGCATCCAGCTCCGAGAGCAACTGTTGGTGCGCGGGGTGGTTCCAGTACTCATCCAGGGTGTCGCCGCTTAACCTCGCCAAGCAGCCGTAGGAGAAGCCGCGGCCCAGCCCGGAGGGGTTGAAATTCGGTCCCCACGAGATGTCCACCAAGGAACCGCAACCGGTGGAAATGCCTTCCGAGAACCGTATGAGCGCGGATTCGAGCTCTTCGGCTTTGCCCTCCTGCGGGGCGAACAGCACATAGTGTTCCAGCATGGCCGTCCCCTTATTCAGCGCCGGGACGCGGATGGGCGGTGAACGAGCCGAAGCCGCCCCGGTAGAAGAGCAGTGGCGTTCCCGGGGATGCCACGCCGAGGTCCAGGACCTTGCCCAGCACCATATAGTGGTCTCCGGCTTCATAGACGGACTCAATTTCGCACTCGATGAAAGCAAGGGCGTCGTCAAGAATGGGTGCACCGGTTCGGCCGGCGCGCCAAGCGACGCCGTCGAACTTGTCCTCTGCGGATTTCGAGAAGCTCCGGCACAAATCCTTCTGGTCCTCGCCCAGAATATTGGCGCTGAACACTCCTCCGCGCCGGATCCGGGGCCACGTCGTCGAGGTCTTCTGCGGGCTGAACATCACCAACGGTGGTTCCAGCGAAATACTCACCAGCGACTGGACGGTCATGCCCACCGGAGCACTGTCAACGGCGCCGGTAATGACCGCAACTCCGGTACAAAAGTGCCCGAGCACGGACCGCATCATTGCGGCGGGATCCGTTGGCTCATTGCGGGAGGCGGCCGCACGCCGCGATTCCATTGTGGTAGTCATTGTTTTCTCCTTACAGGGGTTCAGACGTGGACGGTGACGGGTCCGTCGGCTCCCAGAAGCAGCCGGCCGTAGACTTCCTTGCCCACCTGGGGCGTAGCGTGGGCGTGGCTGCCGCCTGTCCCTTGGTCCTGGTAGATCCGGCTGAGCGGGCTGCTGAACAGGTAGCTGCCGGAGCCGGCAGCCTTGAGAAGCTGATCGAGGGCGTCGCCGACAAGGGCCACGATGGCGCCGGTGTCGTTGCGGACCCGGGCCCGGCGGAGCTCGTCGAGGTATTCGCCGGACTCAGCAGATTCGTCGATGTCCTTGCACGATCTATGCGCCAGCAACTCCGCCGCATCGATTTTCGTCAGCGCTTCTGCCGCGGCCAGTTGATGTACGGGGGAATTACGCGCCTCGGTGTAGACAGTCCCGGTAACGCCCTTGGTGCGCATGCGCTCCATTGCGTAGTCGGCCGCCGCTTTGCCCAGGCCGATCTGGATCGCCCCGAAGATGACGGTCCCCGCGGGCAGGAACGGCGCCCGGGCCCGCGCTTCGACCTCGAGCAGTTCCGTGGCGTAGTCGCCGACCACCATGTCATCGAAATACTGGATGCGATGGTCGGGAATGAACACGCTCTCGATCACGACTGTGTCGCTGCCTGTGCCTTTGAGCCCGAGCGGGTACCAGCTGCGCTCGACCGTCCATTCACCGGGGTGGAAGATGCCCAAGGCATGGCGGACGGTTCCGTCGGTCTGTGGGGCCAGGAAGCCCATCATTGCGTGGGTGGCCATGAAGGAGCCGGAAGCGAAACTCCACCGACCGCTGACGCGGTAGCCGCCCTCAACCTTTTCGGCCCGCGTCATGGGATTCAGGACCACGCAGACCTTTGCTTCCGGAGTGCGGCCCCAGATTTCATCCTGTGCCTGCACCAGCCATGTCGTGGCGAACCAGTTACCGATATTGATCAGCATCGCGGCCCAGCCCGTGGAGCCGTCACCGCGGGCCAGCTCGATCAGGACATCAACAAGGGTCCGGGTGTTGACTTCGTAGCCGCCGTAGCGCCGGGGAACAGTCAGGCGAAGCATGCCTTCCGATTCGAGGCGGTCGACGACGGCGTCGGCTACTTGCCCGTTGTCGCCTTCGGATGCATGCCCACGAAGAAGGTCCCGGAGCGCAGCCGCCCGTTCGACTAATTCAAGGACCGGCTCGGTGGAACTCGGGACAGTGGTGCTCTCAAGCGCACCGGTGGTCACTGTCGTCGTTGTCATGGTGAACCTTCCGCTATGGCAGGGCCGCAGCCCCTTGTGGATCTCGTATGTCAATCGTGTCCCGGCTCACAATCGGCAACCATGTGCCCGGTAGTCAGAGTTTGCGCGCTTCCTGTACTGCCTGAACGAAGTCCGAACGTGCCCACCCTGATTTGTGCGCGCTGCACATGGGGCAGGCCTTTTCTGTGGTGGCGGCACAGGCCGCTTGCGCCTATACGAGGTCGTCCGTGAGACTCGGATCACGCGGCAGAGGCGCTGCGGGAGTTTATTGCGGAGGTCTAATGCAGCACACTTGGGTCGCGAAGCTTGCGGCAGATACTCCGCAGCGCGCATTCAGTTCCCCGGGAACCCGGCGTCGGGCGGAACTTGTTATTGGCGGGCCTTCAGTACGTTGGGGGATCCAGGCCGGACATCGTATGGCCGATTACATTCTCGCGACCTTGACGGACTGGCCTGGCGGTCGTGACGAGGAAGAAATCGAGGCGCTGCGCCGGGCCACCGAGGCGAGCACGGTGGACACGCTGCTCGCATTGTTCACGGGCGATCACACCCTGCTCGTTCAGTCACTTGAACCGAATGAAAATATTGCCTTCTATGTCCGCCGGGCTATTCCACTCGACCAGGTGATCCGCAATGTCTACACGGGGCAAGAATTCCTGACGCAGGAGCTGTTGTCCTGCATCGACCATGTGGTGCCCGAGGCAGAGCGCATGCGAGCCGCACAGGAGGTCAACCGCGACGTCGCCGACAGCTGGTCGCAGCTGGTCCACAGTACCTCCGTCCAATACAGCATCGAATATGAGAAGTGGACCAGCAGCCGGGCCGGGCTGCAGGCTTCGATAGCCCGCAGCATCATAGAGGGCAAGCGCGTTGATCCCGAAGCTGCATCGAAGGCTCTGGGCTACGAGGTCGAGCAGTGGCACACCGGGATCGTGCTGTGGCTCGAAGACGTCGACGCAGAGACGGCGAAGCACTTTGACTTCGAGAGTGCAGCGAAGGAAATTCGGCGGGTCGCCCGGGTCGCCGGGTCCGGACTGATGATCCGGAACGGGTTGTCCAGTGCGCATGTGTGGCTCGGATGCCGGACAGCGCTGGACCAGGCCTTGCGTGACTACGGGGCGTGGCCTCCGGCACTCCGTATCGCTACCGGATACCCCCACCAGGGTCCCGACGGCTTCCGGCGGACCCATCTTGAGGCCAAGGCATCCGAACGGGTGGCCCGCCTCTCCCGAAAGCATGCCCCGGTCACTAGCTATGAGTCGATCGAACTTGTATCGCTTCTGCTTGAGGACGTCGAACGGGCCAGGAGCTTCGTGCTCCGGGTGCTCGGGCCGATGGCGTCCAACAACACCCGGATGCAGGAACTCCGCCACACCCTGTCGCTCCACATTGACACCAACGGCAGCCTGGCCAGGACCGCGCAAGGGATGCACACCCACCGCAATACGGTTTCCTACCGGCTGCAGCAGATCAGCGGAATCCTCCCGGCCGGCCAGCAGAACTATCAGATCCGATGCGCATTGGAGTTGGCCGAGATGCTTCCGGACACAGTGTTGATAGATGCCAACGCCAAAAGCTAGCGATCATGCCTTTGGCCACCGCAAGCCGCCCAGGCTCGCGCTCACTGTGGCTTTCCTGCTGGACGTGGCCGATCGGCGCGAATCGCGGCCGCTGCCTCGGACAGGGCGGCATAATTGTGCCCGCTGACGAACGCGTCACAGTAGGGCAACGCGACGGCCATGCCGCCCACCAGCGGTTGGTAATCAATACCGGCCTTCCTCGGATTGATCCAGACGATCCGGTAAGCCAGGCGCCTCAGCCGCGCCATCTGGGCCTCCACAAGTTCCGGCGCGTCCTGGGCCCAGCCGTCGGAGAGCACCACAATGACCGCACCCCTGGCCAAGCCGCGGCGGCCGTGGCCATCGATGAAGTGTCGCAGGCTCTCCGCCAGCCTTGTGCCGCCCGCCCAGTCCGGGGCGGCGGCAGCTCCGAGCGCCAGCGCTTTGCCCGGGTCCCGGTTCGAAAGCTGGCGGGTCAGTCTGGTCAGCCGGGTGGAAAACACAAAAGCCTCGGCTTGGGCCCCGGACACTGCGCCCTGCAGCAGCGAAAGGAAGACCTGCGTGTACGGTTCCATGGAACCGGATACATCGCACAGGAACACCAAGCGGCGCGGACGCGGACGACGGCGGGCATAGACCAAGGAGCTCGCGTCGCCACCGCTGCGCCGGGCCGCGCGGACGGTACGCCGGAGGTCGAGCTTGGCGCCCCCTTGTGCCCACTGTCGTGTCCTGCGGCTTTGGCGCTCCGGCGTAGCCAGCACGATGCGCCGCACCAGACGCCGCACTTGGGCAGCTTCCTCGGGGGTCAGCTCGGCAAAGGACTTCTCATGCAGGTGCTCGTCAGCGGAGGCCATCGCCAGGATTGCCCCCCGCTCCGGTGCGTTGGACTCATCGGCGCTTCCTGCGCCAGGGGAGGCGACGTGCGCCCTCGAAGCCGGTGCATGACCGTCGGCATGAGCCACGCGCCGTTCGCTGGGCGCCGGCCGGGCATGCTCCTCCGGGCCGGCCGCCGGCGGGCGGTTGGAATCCCCACGGGTGTCAGCCGGATCGAGCGTCCCGTCAAAGGCGGCCGAAAAGACCGCATCGAATATGGGGAGCTGTTCCCGCGAGGAGACGAGTACCACCCGGCACGTCCAGTACAGAGGCTCACGAGCAGTAGGAGGAACGATCCTGATCGCCCGGGCCAGCCAAGCTGCGCGGTCCGGGGAACTCGGTAAGCCGGCTCGGCGCAGGGCCGTGCTGAACCCTACCGCCAGGGCCGCAGCATCGACGCCGGGCAAGCCGTCCCTGAGCGCGTACTCAGTCATGGCCGCCGGCCACCCATGCGGGGCCGCGGGCCCACGCAATATCCAGGTCGTCGCGATTCTTCACGATCGAACCCCAGGTCTGCTTCACGGCAGCCGGGTCCAGTCGGTCCACGCCGAGCACCGTCAGCGCTGACACCCAGTCGATTGCTTCCGCGATTCCCGGGGGTTTGGCCAAGTCCAGTGACCGTAGCCTGGTGATGGCCGATGCGGCATCCAGGGCGAGCGGCTCGGCGCTCCCGGGTACCCGGCGGCGAACGATCGCGGCGATGCGCTCGGGCCGGGGATAGTCAATCCAGTGGTACAGGCAGCGCCGGGTCAGTGCGTCGTGCAGGTCCCTGGTGCGATTGGATGTCAGGACGACAACTGGCGGGTGCGTGGCACGGATAGTGCCTAGTTCGGGGATCGTCACGGCCGCCTCGGCCAGCAACTCGAAAGTGAAGGCCTCGAACTCTGCGTCGGCCCGGTCGATCTCGTCCAGAAGCAGCACGGCCGGACGCGGTCCTGGATGCTCGATCGCCTTCAGCAGCGGGCGGCGCAGCAGGTACTGTTCCCCGAAAAGATCGGACTCCTCCACGCGGACATCCCGGACCTCCGCCAAGCGGATTCCCAGAAGCTGGCGTTGATGGTTCCATTCGTAGAGGGCCTCGCCCACGTCGATGCCTTCGTAGCACTGCAGGCGGTACAGGGGAGTGTCGAGCACCTTGGCCAGCGCCTTCGCCGCCTCGGTTTTCCCGACGCCGGCCTCGCCCTCCAGCAGGATGGGCTGCGGTAGCCGGACGGACAGGAACAAGGCGGTCGCCAGTCCGACGTCGGCAAGGTAGTCGCCGTCGTCCAGCGCGGACATGAGCGCGGAAACGTCCGGGACCAGGCGCCGCACTTCGTCTTCCGCACCCGCCCGCACCGGCCCGTTCATCGGGCACGTTCCAGCTGGGCGGCCGCCCGCGCAGGGCCGGACCCTCCGATCGCCGGAAGGAGTCCGGCGGTCCAGGGCTCAAGACGCAGCGGCATAGCGCTCCGGATCGGCGAGGAAGGCTCTCCTGCATTCAGCAGAACAGAAATAATAGCTCGCTCCCGCGTACTCGGAGTGCAACGTAGACTCCACGGCCGCGACGCTCATGCCGCATACGGGGTCCACGGCGCTCGCGGGCACGGCGCTCGCCGACGCGGTCTCCGCCGTCGCGGTCCCCACAGTTGGGCGAAGGGATCTGACGGATACAAGCTCTGCCAGTATCGACAGCGCGATCTCGGCGGGTGTTCGGCCGCCCAACAGCAGCCCGGCCGGGCTGTGTACGCGCGCACGCTGCTCGTCATCGACGTCGAGTGAGGCCAGGACGGCGGCCCCGCGCGTCCGGCTGGCGACAAGGGCGACGTACGGCACCCCGATTCGGAGTGCGGCCTCCAATGAGGGCTCCTCGTCCCTGCCTTGCGACGCGACGATCAGGGCAGCGTCGTCGGCCCGCGGTTCCGCGGCGGTTCCATCGGTGAGCTGCATGTCCAAGTCGAGGAGGGCACCCAAGGCGCCCAGGGCCTGTGCCACGGGGGTGGCCCCGACCACAACCACCCGCGGAGCGGGCATCTGCGGCTCGAGGAAGATCTCCACCGCACCGCCGCTGAGGCAGGGATTTGCGACTTCGACGGCGCCTTCCTCGCGAATGCGGGACGGCTCGCCTGGGACTACCCGCAGCAGCAAGGGTTCGTGCTTGGACAGTGTCTGCAGACCGTATTCACGCACGGAAGCTTCGACGCAGGTGCCGCCAAGGAACCCGTCGATTTCCCCATTGGCCAGGACGAGGGCCGTGTCGCCGGCGTGGGCGCTGGTAGGGTGCTGCGCGCGCACGACCGTGGCACGCACAAACGGCTCCCGGCGTTCTACCAGTTCCTGCGCCCTCGCCGCCAGGGCATCTCCGTGCAGGGGCATGTCACACCGGTGGCCTGGCTCGGCCCTGCATGGCCTCCCACACCCGGGCCGGGGTGCAGGGCATATCCATGTGTGTCACGCCGTACGGCGTCAAAGCATCCACGACGGCGTTGACGATGGCCGGCGGGGATCCGACCGTTGCCGACTCGCCGATGCCTTTTGCGCCGATCGGGTGGTGCGGCGAAGGCGTGACGGTATACCCGGTCTCCCAATCCGGGACTTCCATCGCGGTGGGGATGAGGTAGTCCATGAACGAGCCGCTGAGGCAGTTGCCGTCCTCGTCGAACGCGATGATTTCCATGAGCGCCATCCCGACGCCGTCGGTCAGCCCACCGTGGACCTGGCCCTCGATGATCATCGGGTTGATCCGGGTCCCGCAGTCGTCCACCGCGATGAACCGCCGGACCTTGACGTGGCCGGTCCCGGCGTCGACGTCCACAACGCAGATATACGCGCCGAACGGAAACGTCAGGTTGGGAGGGTCATAGGTCACCTCCGCGTCCAGGTTGCCGTCGATTCCCTCGGGCAGCGTCATTGTGCCGTGAGCGGCCATGGCGATTTCCTCGATCGTCTTGCTGGCGCTTGGATCCCCCTTGACGAACCAGCGGCCCTTTTCCCACTCGAGGTCCTCGGGTCGGGTTTCAAGCATTGCAGCAGCGATGAACTTCGCCTTTTCGCGGACCTTGCGCGCCACGAGGGCTACCGCGCCGCCGCTGACCGGGGTCGACCGGCTGCCGTACGTGCCTAGGCCGAAGGGCGTTTGGTCAGTGTCGCCGTGGACGACGTCGATGTTCTCGGGCGGGATACCGAGCTCCTCGGCCACGATCTGGGCGAACGTGGTTTCGTGGCCCTGCCCCTGGCTCTGCACAGAGATCCTGACGACGGCTTTGCCGGTGGGGTGAATTCGGAGTTCCGCGCCATCTGCCATGCCGAGCCCGACGATGTCGAAGTGCTTGCGCGGTCCGGCGCCGACAGTCTCGGTGAAGAAGGAGACACCGATGCCCATCAGTTCGCCGCGCTCCCGCTTTTCGAGCTGCTCGCGCCGGAGATCTTCATACCCGGCGATCTGCATGGACAGCCGCATGGCAGGGGCGTAGTTGCCTGAGTCGTAGACCCAACCGGTCTTATTCGCGTAGGGGAACTGCTCCGGCTTGATGAAGTTCTTCAGCCGAAGCTCTGCCGGGTCCATCTCCAGTTTCCGGGCCAGGATGTCCACCATGCGCTCCACCAGGTACACCGCTTCCGTCACGCGGAAGGAGCAGGCATATGCCACGCCCCCCGGCGCCTTGTTCGTGTACACACCCGTGACCTTGCAATAGGCAGCTTCCAGGTCATAGCTCCCGGTAAAGATGGAGAAGAAGCCGGCCGGGGTCTTGGTGGGCTGGGCGGTGGCATTAAACGCACCATGGTCTGCCAAGACGTTGGTCCGGACCGCAAGGATCTTGCCTTCCTTCGTGGCCGCGATCTCGCCCTGCATGATGTAGTCGCGGGCAAACGACGTCGACATCAGGTTCTCGGAGCGGTCCTCTACCCACTTCACCGGTTTTCCGGTGACGATCGAACCGACAACGGCGAGGATATAGCCGGGATAGATGCCGACTTTGTTGCCGAACCCGCCGCCGATATCGGGGGAGACGATCCGGATTTTGTGTTCAGGGATACCGGCGACTATCGCATACAACGTCCGGTGGGCGTGCGGGGCCTGGGTAGTTTCGTAAAGCGTCAGGTTGCCATCGATCGGATCGAAGTCCGCCACGGCACCGCAGGTTTCCATGGGTGCCGGGTGCACGCGCGGATACACGATCTCTTGGGCGACGACGACGTCGGCAGTGGCGAACACCGCTTCCGTTTCAGCCGCATCACCGATCTCCCAGTCGAAGATCCGGTTGTCGGTTCGTCCCTCAATGTCGTCACGGATGACCGGCGCGCCGGGGTCGAGGGCGCGGCGGGCATCAATCACCGGCGGCAACGTGTCGTATTCGACGTCGATCAGTTCCAGGGCGTCGCGCGCGGCATAGCGGTCCTCAGCGACGACGAAAGCGACCTCCTGACCTTGGAAACGGACCTTGTCCGTGACGAGTACCGCCTGGACGTCCGCCGACAGGGTAGGCGCCCACGCGAGGTTGAGCGCCTGCAGGTCTTTGCCCGTGATGACAGCGAGGACCTTGGGGTGCGCCAACGCCTCGGTGGTGTCTATCGAAACCAGCCGGGCATGCGCAACGGGGGCACGCAGGATGGCGCCATGCAGCATGCCGGGCAGCACGATGTCGTCGATGTATGTGCCCTTGCCGCGGACGAACCGCGGATCCTCCTTGCGCTGGAGGCGACCGAAGCCGATGGGACGGTTTGGGTCTCCGGCTGCCGGGTTGGGTGCATGCTCCTGGACGGTGGTCATGCCGTCACCTCTTCCGTGGTGGTCCCGCCGGTACCGCCGTCGTCCGTCTCAGTGTCCGCACCGAGCGGGTGGGCGGCGGCCCATTGCACCGAACGGACAATCGTCGCGTAACCGGTGCATCGGCAAATCTGGCCGGAAATGGCTTGGCGGATCTCGGTGTCGTCGGGGTGCGGGTTACGGTCAAGGAGGGCCCTGGCGGTGAGCATCATTCCCGGAGTGCAGAATCCGCATTGCAGGCCGTGTTCTTCCATGAACCCCTGCTGCACCGGATCGAGGGCGCCATCGACGGCTAATCCTTCGACGGTTCGGATGTCATGTCCGGCGGCCATGGCCGCGAGCACGGTGCACGATTTCACCGGCTGTCCGTCCATCAGGACCACGCAGGTTCCGCAATTGCTGGTGTCGCATCCCCAGTGTGTGCCGGTCAGTCCAAGGTTTTCGCGGATGAAGTGGACGAGCAACACTCGGGGTTCGATCTCCCGGGTCACCGCGTTCCCGTTGACCGTCATGCTGATCTGCATTGCTTTCAGCCTTCCTGTGCAACTGCGGCCCGGGCACACGCGCGCCGCAGGACCCTCCGGGTGAGTTCATCGGCCAGATGCCGTTTGTAGTCGACCGGTCCACGCTGATCGGCCACCGGGTTGCACGCAGCTGCTGCAATGCGGGCGGCTTCGACGAACAGGTCTTCATGCGGCTGCTGGCCGCGGAGGACGGCTTCGGCCTCGGGCACAGTCCCGTCCAAGCCAACCGCTGTGAGCCCGATTGCTGCCTCTTCGACTGTGCCGTCCGCGGAAAGTCCGACGGCGGCCCCGGCCGCGACGACCGCCCAGTCACCCACCCGGCGTTCCACCTTTTCATAGGCGCTGCCCGAGCGCGCGCGGACCGTAAAGCGGATTTCGTACAGCAGCTCGTTCGGCGCCACGGCGGTTTCGTACGGGCCGCGATGGAAGTCCGACATCGCGACGATCCGTTCGCCGTCGGGCCCGCGGATCACTGCGTGGGCGCGCAGCACATCGCAGACAGTGGACAGGTCTTCGGCCGGATCGGCTTGGCAGAGGGAACCGCCGATAGTGCCACGGTTGCGGACCACCGGGTCCGCAATCACTTGCTCTGCGTCGCGGATTATCGGAAAGAGTCCGGCGATGTCGGCGGACTCCAGGAGCGCTGTGTGGCGGGTTAGTGCGCCCACAACCAACTGGTCACCTTCCCGGCGGATGAATTCCAAGTCCGCCAAGTCGTTGATGTCGATCAGGCACTCGGGCCGCGCCAGACGCAGCTTCATCATCGGCAGCAAACTGTGTCCGCCGGCGATGATGCGCGACTCGGGTCCGTAGCGTTCGAGGAGTGCCAGCGCGTTTGCCACGTCGCTGGCGCGCTCATAATCAAATGGAGCCGGAATCTGCATTGTCCACCCCTTAGGGCCAGACGTCCTGCGGGGCGTAGGGCGCGGACCTATGATCAGTCTCGCCCGCGTCAAAGTGGGTGTCAACAGGGTCACGAGGGCCCGTGCTTGGCAGGGATGTTTAGGGCAGACTGGTTTCGTGAGCGGAACCAGGTGGGTGCTGCATGTCGATCTCGATCAGTTCATCGCAGCGGTCGAAGTGCTGCGGCGGCCAGAGCTTGCAGGCAAGCCGATTATTGTCGGGGGTCGGGGCGACCCGACGGAACGGGCTGTGGTGTCCACCGCATCCTACGAAGCCAGGGCCTTCGGCGTGGGTTCCGGAATGCCCTTGCGCCTCGCGGCCCGGAAAGTGCCAGATGCCGTGATCCTGCCCGTCGATCAGGAGGCTTACCTTGCGGCGTCTGAAGCGGTGATGGCGACCCTGCGCGCGCAGCCCGGCGCCACAGTGCAGGTGCTGGGTTGGGATGAAGCTTTTGTTGGCATTGAGACAGAGAATCCTGAAGCCTACGCCCGGCAGCTGCAGGCCGCTGTTTTGGCGCGGACGGAGCTGCACTGCAGTGTGGGCATCGGCGACACCTTGGTCCGGGCCAAGGTCGCCACCGGTTTCGGCAAGCCGGCCGGCGTCTTCCGTCTGACCGCCGGGAACTGGCTTGGGGTCATGGGGAACCGGTCCACCAAAGAGCTGTGGGGCGTGGGAACCAAAGTCTCGGGACGGTTGGCCAAACTCGGCATCAACACGGTCGCCGAGCTCGCGGCGTCCGACCCCCAGGACCTTGTCCCGGAGTTTGGCCCCAGGATGGGACCTTGGTACGCGCAGCTCGGACGTGGGGACGGCGCCAGTGTTGTGGACGACACCCCGTGGGTTGCCCGCGGGCACAGCAGGGAAAGCACGTTCCAGAGGGACCTGACCGAACCCGCCCAGGTGGACGACGCCGTGAGGGAGCTGACCGCACGTGTCCTTGAGGACGTTGTGGCCGAAGGGCGGCCCGTGGTTGGGCTGACCCTGAAGGTTCGGTACGCGCCGTTCTTCACCACGACCCACGCGAGGAAGATTCCCGAGACATTCGACCGGAACGAAATCCTCGCACGGGCCCTGGACCTCGCAACAGGAATCGAAGCGGGCCGTCCGATCCGGCTCCTGGGCCTGCGGGCCGAAATGGCAATGCCCGACGATGCCCGAAAGGGACATACGCCGACGCGCGGCGGTTGGTAAGACGTCCCTCCCTGCAACGCGCAGTCAGTGGCGGGTGGCCCACAACCGTGCAGCTACGACGCGGGCAAAACCTGCGTTCTGAGGAGCCCCTTGCCTTTCCTGGCTTCCGGGAGGTTCTTGCGAACCTGTCGCGGTCACTGCCTCGACCCGCACCCTCCAGAACGGGGACCCTGCCCACAGCTTTCGGGCCCTGCCCACACACTAAGACGCCGGAATCCGCGCCAACACGGGGCTTCCGGCGTCTCAGCAGACGGAACCTGGGCCTAGTGGACTTAGTGGACTAGGCTGGCACGCCGTCGCCGGTTGAGGACCCCTGCGGCGGCCGTTCCAAGGAGGAGGGCACCCGCACCGAGCCCGACCAACGGGTCAATCATGGGGACTGCGGCGGTCTGCACGATGTTCACGTCCAGCGTGCCGTCGTCGATAGAGTCTGCGTATGTCATGGCGGCTGCCGCAGACTGTGTTCCGGGAGTCGCAGTCGGGCTCACAGCGACCTGCGGAGAGAACCGGAGCAGCTGGTCGGTCTTCCAGGTCATGACCTTGCCGTCGGAGGTGCCCAAAGTGCAGGCGAGCGTAGTTCCTCCGCCGCCCAAAACGCATCCGGTCAGAGTAAGGGTGCTGGCTACAAAGTTGCTCCCGTCCGTAGACGAAGTTACTGGGACGGTGGACTGCGCAGTGAAGGTGGTGCCGGTAGGAGCATTGAAGGTGATGCTTGCATGCCCTGAGGGGACGTAGTCATCCGGCCCGGTGTTCTTGTAGGTCCAGTTGAGTGCGGCCGTCGAGCCCGGGGATACGTTGACAACAGTCGAAACGTTCCGGCCCTTGAACGGGTCGGCAAAAGCTGGGGATGCCACTGCGATGGACGCCACGGCCAGCAAGGGTGTAACGAGCCATTTTACTCGTCTTCTAACGATTGAACTCATAGGTTTCTCTTCTCCCGTCGTTGCGGACGCCCTCGAATAGGGCGGTTCGCATGCCGTCCTCGAGTCGAGGGCGGCAAGTTCTTGTAGTGCACAAATCCGCTGGCATGACGGTTTTCCGGAAGGAAACTCCTAATTCCTCGGCTAGGCCGTGGTTTCCCTTCGGCCGGTATCGGGAGAAGTGTGCCCTCCGGCAGGGAGGCCGGAGGGCACACTGTCCAGGAGTGCTTCCCGCCGGATCGCGGTTACGAATTAAAACCGGCGTAGGCGACGCTGGCGCAAATGTTGTCCCGCCCACGGCATACGACGCCGGGACCGTGTCTGAGCAGGGAAAAGTGTTCTCGGCAGGGAAAGTGGTGCACGCCGGAGCATTGAAGGTGATACTTCCGCCGTTGCGGGGTTTCGGACGTCGTTCCGTCGTTGGGGTAAGTCCACTTGAGTGTGGCCGTTGAGCCTTGTGGTGCTTGGACAACCGTTGGAAGGTTCTGGCCTACCCAGGTTTGGGCGACGGCCGGGAGCACGGTCGGGGGAGCAAGAGGGCCCGCGCCCGGGTGACGGGGGGCCCCGGGCGCGGACGTTTAGGGGGCCGCGACGTTGGGCGGCCGGTGGGAGTCGAACAGGGCAGCGAACAATTGGTTCACCTGGTTTGGCCCTCAGGTGTGCCAGTGAACCGGCGTGTCAGGATCTCGCGGGGATTGCTTGTTGTCGGGTCCGCCGACGCTGGGGCTCCAGGCAGCAAGAGTCCGGGAATTAGCACGCCAACAGCCCGGCCGAGAGGTACCGCATCAATATCAATCGCATGGGGCAAGCCTGATCTATCATGATTTTAATATAGTAGTTTCAATCAAAATATTTCATAACACGCAAAGGAATGTAACCATGCCGGGGTTTCTTCGTCAAGGGTGGCGTGGCGGAGTCGGGGCAGCGGCTCACCCGCAGCGGACGACGAATGGTTACCGGGCGCACATGACCGTCATGGCGCGACTACCCGCGAGCCCAAAGCCCGCAGACCTAGTTGGGCCGAGCACAACCTTCCCTAGAGGAGGCGGCGCCTACGAGCCAGGTTTCGCCTTCTTCGTCATTTTGGGCGGGGCATCGACTATTGATTCCATGAAAGACAGATGGCCGCATGCCATACCGTGACGACGGGGAAGAGAAAGGAGGGTCGAGGTGCTCGATGATTCAAAGGTTCGGTTTAGCGTAATTAAGGGGCTGGTCAACGCGATGCCGGTTTCGGCAGGGGTTGTCCCGGCGCCGTCGGGATCAATACGCTTCTCCGAGAAAGACCATGAACCATTTCCGGCCCTTGCGGCTGGTTGGCCGCCGAAGTTTGGCGTCGTAGCGGAGAGGGTACTTCGGGATCGGTTTATGCAATCGGTTTCGGATGGGCTGAACCCGGCTGTCGCTGCAGGAAGACTTGGACTCCCCGGTTGGAAGGCCATGCTTTGGGTTGAAGGGTTTGCCCGGCTTGCCAGGGATCTTCGCCTCGTGAAGGGGAAAAAGCCTGGGGAGTTGGCCTCGCGGCCGGCGCTGACTGGTATCACTCTGGTCCACAGCCCCGATACGGTCATCGCAATGCCAGGGCAGGTCATCACGTTCACGGCCTGGGTTCTGAACGACACGGACTCGCCACTTCGCAACATCCACCTGGTCACTCGTTCATTGACCAACGCAGGGATGGAGTCATTGATCTACGCCACCTGCCCCGGACCGGAGGAACGCCTTTTGGCGGGCCTGCTCCCGGGGGCGGCAGCAGCATGGAACTTTACCTACCAAGTCACCGAAGGTGATCTGTCCCATGGAGGGGAGCTCATAAGCGCGGTAGGGGTCGAGGCCACCGCACCATCAGGAGAAGTTCTTTGGGATGAATGCGACGCCGTCGTTCCCATCGTGGCCGGGGGAGACTGGCTAAGGTGAGAATCCTTTTAAGTGCGCGGACGGATCTTCAGCGTCACTTTTGAGGGGCAAACCGCTATTAGTTCGTTAGTGGGCAAAAGACCACCCCCTGCCCAAGTGATACGAACGGAGAATTCCCGTGCCCGACGATTTGACGGTCAGAACCCGCGACACACTCGTATTGTCCTTGGACGAGACTCTGATCCGCGTCCGCTTTGGACACCTTCTGCTTCGCACCGTCGGTGAATGGGACGAACTCTCCGCGGCGCTCACGCGTGCTTACGAAGACGAAGACGATCACTTGATCGAACGGCTAAGCGGTCCGCTGCTCCAATCATGGCGCGGTGTGCCGGCTGAGGTCCTGGCCAATACTTTCAATCGCGCCCGGATCACAGTGACCCGGGCAAGCCATCCGTGGGGCATCGCCGTCTTCTCGGTCCCGGGTCTCAAGTGCGAGCCGCTCCTCTGCAGCGTTGAAGACAGCGAAGCCGGGTCAGAAGTCCACGTGGCTGATCGCCCGCGATTGCTCGACTTCGACTCAGTGATGGCCTCCTACGCCCAATGCTTGGAACGACTGCTATCCCCGACGCGCGAGGGATCTCGCGTGCTTGTTCCCTGCAGCTCGGTTTCCACAACAAATCCGGGTGGAGCGCAGGCTTCCTGACTTCATTCGGGTACGGTCTGGTGACCGTGAGCTGCGGGCATGAGGTAGGCCCCGCGGCTCAGGTGCCGCACAGCGCTCTAGCGCTAGACGAAAGATGCTACCCGGATTCCCGTCACTCGTAATGGTTAGAAGCTATTAACGGACGGTCGCCGTTCCAGGCCCAGACCACTCCGCGGCTGGCCGCACCCATGAATGCCTGGCGTCTGAAACCAGAAAGCGGCTCGAGGGAAGATCAATGAACCAGAACACGATCACGGCCGGAGCATTGAGCCTGTGGACCTCTGGAACTGACATCCAAATCCTGGTCATGGCATTGCTGATCATGGTGGCCGGTGTCGTCGCGGTGACCGGAGTAGTCATTGTTTTGCTGATCGCTCCGCTCGCTGCGGTGGCAATCCGACGACGGCGCACGAAGAGAACAGGCCGCCCAGTGCATAGTTCCCCGGAGGAACAATCGCCTGCCGAGGCGAGGACCAGCGCAGAGTCGGTTCTCCAAGGCGATGGCTGAGTCCGGTCTGGATGCGCCGTCCGGGCTTGCGGTTCGTTCTTGCCGTCTACCTTCAACGGCGATCAGGTTCATGCCTGCAGTTGCTTGACCGTTCTTGCAGTGTCCAGTGCTTGCGTCACAAGCATGGCGGTGTCGCTGCTGGCCATGACGAAGTCGAATCCCTGGTCCAGTGCGGCGCGGGCACCGGCAGCCGTGCCAGATGCGAAGCCGCAGGGTTTTCCGGCTTGGTGTGCGACGTCCAAAGCGTGGAGGTATAGGCGGACGACTTCGGGGTCTCCGGGTGTTGTTCCCATGTCCATGCTGAGGTCGGCGACGCCGACGAAGAGGGCGTCCACGCCGTCGATCGCTGCGATTTTCTCGACATTTTCGATCGCGAGTCCACTCTCAAGTTGCGGGATGCATAGGGCAGCCTCGTTTCCCGAGGCCAAGTATTCGGCAGTCGGGAGGGTACCCCAGCGTCCGGCCCGGCTGGTGCCCCCTGCTCCCCTGATGCCCTTGGGTGGGAATCGGACGGACCGGACCGCTAGTTCGGCTTGTTCGGGCGTGTCGATGTGGGGGATGAGGACGCCGCCCGCGCCCGCGTCCAGAATTCGCTGGATGGTCGAGGGCTGCAGTTCTTCGACGCGAACCAGGGCAAGCAGCCCTTCCGCCGTGGCGGTGTTGATGAGTTGATAGGCAGTGCGGACATCGATAGGGGCGTGTTCCTGGTCGATGACGACGAAATCGAATCCGGCGTGCGCCAGGATCTGCACCGATTCGATGGTCGGCATTTTGACCCAGGTGCCAAGTGACCCGGGTGTGTGGAGTACGGACATGGGAGCCTTCTTCGAACGTTGTAGGCGGGCGCTACGGGCGCGGGTATTCGTGGGCATTGAGGACCCAGCCTGGCTGGTCAGAGAAGTCTTCACGGGGTGGGCTGAAGATGTCGATGAGGATGTTCGTTCCGGTTCCAGTCGCCCTGGTTGTGTGGACCGTGGGCGGCGGAATGATGGCCAGGGAGGGGCTGCCCACGGAGGTGTGTTCATCGTCCCGCCACTGGTTCATGTCCGGGGTCCACGGTGTGCGTATGTGGTGGACGAATTCGCCGCGGACGGCGAGGGAGCCCTGTTCGAAATCGTCGTGGTGGTGGGGGGAGAGCTTCGAGATGTCGCGTGGTCCCTCGCTCGGGTACATGTAGTTGACCATGAGGGTGCGAGTCCGGAAGATCCGACCGAACCTGCCGGGCTCGGGTGCGATCTCATCGAGCGGATAGACGCGTAGTTTGCCGCCATCGGCCGGCTCAGGCCAGATTTCCAGGGGCGCCACTCTCGGATGGTCTTCAAGGTAATCGGCGGCGTTGGCCGCTTGCGCCGCGAGATCGCTGGTGCGGATGTCAAAGACCCGGACGACGTCGGTGGGCTGCTCTGCCCTGATGACGGACTTGCCGGGGGGAACCACTGCGAGAGTTTGGCCCTTGATCGTAGCCGGTGCGCCTGATGACTCGATGGTGACCATCGCGTCATCCTGGTGCAGGATGACGATGTATTCGTCCTGGCCTTTCGGGCGGCGTAACTCGTCGCCGGCCGACAGGCGGGAGTAGGCCACGAGGAAGTTCTGGCCGCGCACGATCCATGTGGGGCTGCCCAGCGGGCTGACCAGGCTTGGCTCGCCGTCAAATTCCGTGTAGTACGCGGCCGCAATGGGGGTGTCGGAGTCGGGCGCTTTCGTGGGCGTGGTTGCGCGTCCCAATCCTGCACGTGGGTCTGACTTATCAAACATGGGATCTCTCCTTTGAGTCTGGTATCTGGCCAATAGTTCGATTGGCGGCATCTCGGCTTCGCAGTACGAACGCAATATTCGGCATTATCGGGATGTTCGGCCCGACAGCAGGCTATGGGGCGCTTGTGCTTGTGGTGCAGTTCACTTAGAGTATCAACTATTGGTGCGCATTGCGAACCTAAAATTACTAATCCGAACAGCGAGAACAGAGCATCACATGTCTGAAGAAACCTCCTCCGGCTCCGCGTCGGATATCCAGGCCGTCACGCGGGCTGCGCAGATACTGCAGCTGTTCGGCCCCAACCGCCCCCAGTTGACGGCTGCCGAGGCCGCCGAGCTCCTGGGGATGAACCGGTCCACGGTCTATCGCTACTGCAACTCGCTTGTCGCAGCAGGGCTGTTGGAGCGCGGGCACGCCATCGGTTCGTTCGCCCCGGGAGGGCTGCTCCTCCAGCTCGGCACGTTTGCCCTGGGCCAGCGCAAGGTTCTTGACCTCGCTCCCGCCGTGATGCGCGAACTGAGTTCAAGCGCACACATGACGGCCGTTTTGAGCCTGTGGGGCTCGGCGGGACCGGTGGTCTCACGCGTGGAAGAAGACACCAGCCGCAACGTGGTGGTCTCCGTCCGGGTCGGTTCCCAGCTTCCACTGACTTCTGCGCAGGCCAAGGTATTCCTCGCATTTACCTCGGACCAGCTCCGGGCCGAACGGATGCTCTCGGCGCTGCCGCCGGAACAGCAGGATGCCCTTCGGATGGAAATAGAACTCACGAGGTTAACCGGAGTGGCGACCAGTCCCGATCTGGGCGGGGTCAATGCGGTCTCGGCACCGATCTTCGACGAACATGGCATCTGCGCATCCCTAGCACTCGTGGCCACCAACCACGTCCTGGGCCTGGACCGCGAGTCGCAAGCGGCATGGGACGTGGCGACCGCGGCAGCTGAACTGTCCGCGGCTCTGGGCGGCGGAACCCGAGCGAACACCACCACGACACGCACGGCCGTGGCCGAAGCAAACCGCAAGAACTAGCACCCATCCCTCATGTATCCCCGACAACCTCAACGGAGGACGACGATGTCCACGCACGAAACCGTGAAAACTCCTGCCCCGCCAGCACTGCCAGACGCATCGAACACAGGCGCCGGCAAGGCGCATCCCGGGCGGTCCGCCCTCAAAGGGGGCATCTTTGGCTACTACGCCGACCAGTTCGATATCTACCTGCCCATCATTACCCTCGCTCCGGCCATGATCTTCTTTCAGTCACCCGAGATGGACAAGGGAACCGCGGCCACCATCGCTGCGCTCGTGTTCGCTTCGACCCTTATCGCCCGTCCGCTCGGCTCGGCGATCTTCGGCCACTTCGCGGATAAATTCGGCCGGCACAAGCTCACCCTCGTAGCCCTGGCAGGCTTCGGCCTGGCCACTTTGGCTATCGCCGCCCTCCCTGGCTACCAAAGCATCGGCATATGGTCCGTAGTGCTCCTCGTCCTCCTGCGCTTCATAGGCGGAGTCTTCCTCGGCGGTGAATACAGCACCGCTGTCCCGCTGGCCATGGAATGGACTCCCAAGAAGCGCCGTGGGCTGGCCAGCGGCCTGATAACGGCCACCAACCCCCTGGCCAACGCCACCATTGCCATACTCACCTTCACACTTCTCATGATGCTTCCCGCAGGGAGCATTGCCTCGCCCTACGTCCAATGGGGGTGGCGGATCCCGTTCGCCATCGGCGGGATCCTGGCGGCCGCTGTCTTCTTCTATTACCTCCGCCACGTTGAGGAAGCTCCGGGCTTTGAAGCGTCTGCAGCGAAAGAATCACCTGTTCGAGCCCTCTTTCTGGGCAAGCACCGCCGCAGCCTCCTGCAGGTCTTCATTCTGATGACGGGCCTGTGGTTCCTCACCAACGTTGCGGCCGCCATCCTCCCCGCAACTCTCAAGAACGCCGTCGGAGTGCCGGACAAGACCGTCAGCGTCATCATGCTGATCGCGTCCGTTGTCACCATCGGCGGATTTCTGGGCGCCGCGTCACTTTCCCAGAAGCTCGGCCGGCGCCGTTTCTACATCGCTTTCGGCATCACTTCCCTTCTCATCGCCTCCGCCGCATTCATCGCACTTCTGAACACCCCGGCCGAGAACCTGGTCGCCGTGACGATCCTCGCCGTCGTCATCGATGTATTCACCATCTCCGCGTTCGGACCCGTAGCGGCGTACCTCACGGAAAGGTTCCCGGCGGCGATCCGGGCCAGCGGCTACGGCATCGGCTACAGCTTTGCCCTGATCATCCCGGCCTTCTACACCTTCTACCTCAGCGGGCTCGCCGTCTTCATGCCGATCGCCTATACACCAGTAGTCCTCATCGTCATCGGAGCCCTGCTCCTGGCGGTGGGCGCGTATCTCGGCCCTGAAACCCGCGACGTCGACATGGGCCCACAAGCTGCTGAACTGACGAATTTCCGGGCCTAAACAAACATCCAGTCTGACAAGGAGAACAACCATGACGGCACTTGCCACGTACGAACACGTCTTCACCGACGAAAGAATCCCCGAACTCCTCACCGGAGCGGTAGACCTCCACGTTCATCCGGCACCTTCACCATTCCCGCGCAACATCGGCATCCGCGGCGTCGCAGACATGGCCCACGCGGCCGGGTTCCGCGCCATCCTGGTCAAGTCGCATCACCACAGTATGGTCACCGACGTCGCCGCCGTCGACGACGCGATCGGCGGACTGCCGATCCCCGTCTACAGCGGTGTGGCACTCAACAACTATGTAGGCGGGATCAACCCCTACGCCGTCGAACTCAGCCTCCAAATGGGCGGACGCATGGTCTGGATGCCCACGGTGTCCTCCGAACAGCACATCTGCGTCCACGACCGCGAAGAGCACCTCAAATTTCCCTCCACCAGCATTACCCTGCGCAAGACAACGCCCATCGCAGTTCTCGATGACGCCGGAAACCTGCTGCCGGAAACCCGGGAAGTCCTTCAGTTGGTCAAGGACGCAGACGCCATCCTCTCCACCGGTCACATGTCCCCACCCGAAATCACCGCTGTACTCCGCGCCGCGAAATCCATGGGTCTGCGCCGAATGGTGGTCAACCACCCCAATTTCGTTATCGAAGCCAACCCGGCCCAGGCCCGGGAATGGGTGGAGCTCGGGGCCGTCGTCGAGCACGGACTCGTCCAGTATGACGACCGGACAACATTCTTCCAGTGGAATGTCGATACAATGCTCAGCTTCATCGACGCCGTGGGAATCGACCACACCATCATCGGATCCGACCTCGGACAGAAGAACAATCCGTTCCCCATCGATTCCTACGAACGTGTGCTCGGCCAACTGCTCGACGCCGGGGTCAGCCGCGAAGACATTCGCAAACTCGTGGCGGTCAACACCGGACGCGTCCTGGACGGCTAAACCGACCAGAACAAGGCACGACACGGGAGCGGCTGAGCTCCAGCTGCGCTCCCGCACCTGCGCCAGCCCGGCGGCGGCGCTATCGTGGTCCCTTGCTTCGCAGCTCGGCATCGCCGCCCTTAGTTGGCTCCATCCTCCCCTTCCGCTCTCCACATGCCGGGCCTAGACTCAAATTCACCTGATCGTGAATAGTGTCGAGTTCGTCTTCATCCCTCTCCCGCAAACCTGAGGGCGCCGGACCGCACCGGTTGTGATTGGACGAGGCGGCCGGCCAGACGGCAGGGCAGGCTGGCAGGATGGAGAAACAGGCATGAGGATCGTCGTTGATCTCACGAAATGCCAGGGTTACGCGCAGTGTGCCTTTCTCGCCCCGGACGTCTTCACGATTCAAGGGGATGAGGCGTTGAGCTACGACCCGCACCCGGAAAGGACCCAGCTCAAGAAGATCCGGCGGGCCGCCGCCGCGTGTCCGGTTCAGGCCATCCGGCTCGAACCACCGGATGCGTTGGACGGAGCGCTGCATCCGGACCCACGACACGGGACGAACGAGGACAACGGGGGCACCTTCAAGAAGACCGGTCGGATCGTCATCGTGGGCGCATCAATAGCCGGGCTCCGCGCCGCGGAACGCTTGCGGGAGGAAGGATTCACCGGATCGCTGACTTTGGTCGGCGAGGAGCCGCACGAGCCCTACGACCGGCCTCCGCTTTCCAAACAGGTACTTGCCGGGTCTGCGCCCTTGGAAGACACCTCGTTGCCGCGGCTCCGGGACATTGGGGCCACCTGGCGGTTGGGCGTAGCTGCGACCAGCTTGGATTTGGCGACGAAGGAGCTCCACTTAGCCGACGGCAGCCGGATCGGATTCGATAAGTTGCTGATTGCCACAGGTTTGCGGGCACGTCCCTGGCCCAATACAGAGGAGGCAGCCCTTTCAGGTGTGCTGACATTGCGCACTAGAGAGGACTCCGCAACCCTGCGGCAGCTCCTCGCAGATCATCCCCGTCGGGTCCTCGTCATCGGTGCCGGCTTTATAGGTTGTGAGGTCGCTTCCGTCTGCCGCGAACTCGGGCTGCCAGTCACTGTCGCAGAGGCTGGTCCGGCTCCCCTCGTGGCCGCCCTGGGCAGTGCGATCGGAGTAATAGCCGGGGAGCTGCAAATCGAGAATGGTGTGGATCTGCGCTGCGGTGTCCGGGTCACCGCCCTTCAAGGTGATGCTACGGGACAGCTCCGCCGGGCCGTTCTGTCGGACGGAACAGCCCTCGAGGTGGACGTCGCGGTCGCCGCACTGGGCTCCATTCGCAATGTCGAATGGCTCGCAGATTCCGGGTTGGCATGTGGCGTTTGGGGCGTCGCGTGCGACGCCGGCTGCCGCGCGTTTGATGCGAACGGGCTGGTCACCGATGACGTCTTCGTCGCCGGCGACATAGCGCGCGCACCGCAGCCGATGTACGGCTATCAATACCTCGCCGTCGAGCATTGGGGCAACGCCATATCGCAGGCCGAGGTAGCGGCGCACAACATGGTCAGCCAGGAGACCGAACGGTGGCCACACTTGACGGTGCCAAAGTTCTGGTCCGTTCAATTCGGCATCGAGATCAAAAGCGTAGGGGTGCCCTCAGCTGCCGATGAGGTCGCCATCGTCCAAGGGTCAGTGGCGGAGAAGCGATTCCTGGCCGTTTACGGTTACAAAGGTCGCGTCGTGGCGGCGGTCGCCTTCAACCAGAACAAGTGGCTCGACTTTTATGAGCCTCTGATCGAGCAGGCGGCACACTTCCCTCCGCAATTCCATCACATTGACGAGTCAAGCGATGCCCGGCCCGTGCCTGCTGGGTTCAAGCCAGCGGCCAGCCCCACCCAGGACGCGACCGTCGTCGTCACTGGACACGATCCGAATGAACGCCGTGCGCGGCTGACCAACCCCGCTGCCGGAGAAACGCCTTCACGGAGACCGGCAGAAACCGGCGCAAGGACGAAGGAACGGTCGCCATGACCCAAGACAGCATTTGGGAGCAAATCCTCGACTACTCCAATCGAGCGAACCCCTACCCGTTTTACGCGGAGCTTCGCAGTACCCCCGTCGCACGGCTTCAGGACGGAGCGTACCTTGTCAGCGGCTACGCAGAGATCGCCTCGCTGTTGCATGACCCCAGGGTGAGTTCCGATATCAGCCGCAACCCGGTCGCCGCCGATGCGGGAGCCGGCGAGAACGGGGACGGCCCCGGCATGACTCCGACCTTCTTGAGCATGGACCCACCCGATCACGACAAGTTTCGACGAATCACCATGCGGCACTTCGGCCCGCCGACGACGCCGGGTCGCGTCGCCGGGATGGAATCAAGGATGACGGAAATCGTCACCGAACTGATCGACAAGATGGACGGCAGCACCAGGGTCGACGTGGTGGACGACTTGGCGTACCCGCTACCGGTAACTATCATCTGCGAACTTCTCGGCGTAGCACCCGGAGACGAACACCGATTCCGGACGTGGGTGGACCTCGCCCTGCAATCCACTGATCCCGGGCTCGATCCCGAAACCCAGCAAAAGAAAAGAACCGAGGCAGGGAAGGAACTGCGGGCCTTCATGGAAGAGCTAGTGGAAGCCCACCGCAAGGCACCGGGGAATGACCTGCTCTCGGCGCTGGCCTCCGACGACGGCCCGGAAGGCCGCATGCCCCCCGAACAACTCGTAAGCACCGGGCTTCTCCTGCTCATCGCAGGACATGAAACCACCGTGAACCTCATCTCCAACGGGGCGCTGACCTTGCTCCGCCACCCGCATGAGCTCCAGAGGCTGCGTGAGGATCCCGATCTGGTCATCCCGATGGTCGAGGAGCTGCTGCGCTACGAGCCCCCGGTGCATTTCGTTCCGTTTCGCACAACCCTCGACGATATTGACATCGCCGGCACGACCATCCCGGCCGGAGCCTCCCTCACCCTTGTCCTGGCCGCGGGCAACCGTGATCCCGCCCACGTCACCGACCCCGACTGCTTCATCCCGGACCGCCCCGACAACCAGCACCTCGGCTTCGGCGGCGGCATCCACCTCTGCTTTGGCGCCCCGCTCGCCCGGCTCGAAGCACAGATCGCCCTGACCGAGTTTGCCCGCAGGCTGGAAAATCCCCGGCTCGTCTCAGATCCGCCGCCCTACCGGCCGAGCCCGTTCCTGCGCGGCCCATCGCACCTCCCCATCGATATCGACGGGATCAGGTGAAGACCCAGACAGTCGAGTTCATCAGAAGCAGTTCGACGGCGGTCGGTCGCTTCTTCTCCCCACGAATCAAGAAAACACGCCGATTCGATTCTTACGATGGCTGCACCCGCAACAACTGTAGGACCATTACGGCAGCTGGTTTGCTCTGGAGCAAGGATCCCGTGGATTGCAGCGATGGCTTTCGCCGACCACGTGGAAATGGCTCTGCAGCCTGTCGTTTTGTGGTCGGTTATCGGTCCCGGACGGCGACGACCACGCCCCTCGCCGTCGTCCCCGGGGTCTGTATCGAAGGAATCCCCTGGCCGAACTGGGCCGACTCGAGCGCTTTCACTACGCTACTGCGTACCTCATGGCCTGGGTACGGAGTAGCGTTTGCCTTGGCTGACGATAGGGGTCCAGATGAGCTACAAATATCGAACCGTCCGGGTTCGCGGCACCGAGCTAGTGGGAACCATTGCGCGAAAACACGGCAGCGCGCCGGAGATCTACGAAACCTCCAAGGACGCTAACACTTCGGTGGTTCCGGTGTTCTTCCAGTCAACGGGCGAGATCCGGTTCTTCGACAGGTCAATGCTGGAAGACGTCGTGACGCCGGCAAGTCAATAGCGGTGGCGCCTCTTCGGAACTGACCAATCAGCGTGAGATGTCGGGCGGCGCTGCGCCTTGTGGTTCTTGGGGGCAGCTTTTGTGGCCCACACTTGGCAAGTGCGTACTTTTGGTGTTGAAGAAGAATTTCTGATCGTGGATCCTGACAACGGCAGCCCCGTGCCTCTGGCGGGAGATGTGTTGCGCCTTCATGATGCCGGGCCCAAGGGGGAGGCTCCGTCTTTTCGCCCGACGATGGCGGTGGAGCTTCAGCAGGAGCAACTTGAAGTCATCACCTCTCCGCACAGCAGTCTGGGGGCACTCGCCGCTGAAATACGCGCGGGACGCCTTTACGCCGATTCGCTCGCTTGGAAGGTGGGCGCACGAATTGCCGCCCTCGGTACCTCACCGCTGCCGGTCACTCCCCACGCAACCGCCACGGAGCGCTACGACGCGCTCCTGGAAAAGTTTGCCCTGACGGCTCGGGAGCAGCTGACATGCGGATATCACGTCCATGTTTCCGTCGATTCGGATGAGGAAGGCGTCGCAGTCTTGGACCGGATCAGGTCCTGGCTTCCGACCCTGACCGCGCTGAGCTCGAATTCCCCGTTCTGGAACGGGGCCGACAGCGGTTACGCCAGTTTCCGAACCCAAGCCTGGAATCGATGGTCAAGCGCCGGTCCTACGGAGGTCTTCGGGTCTGCCCGGGCCTATCAATCGCTGGTGGCGGAACTGTCGGGGACCGGGGTGGTCATGAGTCCGGATTTCGATGCTCGGCTGTCCGCCCGACACCCAACTGTCGAGATCCGCGTCTCCGATGTTTGCCTTGATTCCCGGGATGCCGTTCTGATTGCGGCATTGGTGCGTGCCTTGGTGGATACGGCCGCCAGGGACTGGAAAGAGGGGCGGCGGCCGGACATGGTTTCTGCAGCTGTCCTTCGGCAAGCTACCTGGCGCGCGAGCCGGTTCGGCCTGGACGGGGAGCTGCTCGATCCGAAAACCCGCAAGCCCCTCGCTGCGAGCCATGTCCTCGGCGCGCTCTACGCCCACGTGCGCGATTCCCTGGAAGATACCGGGGACGCGCCCTACGCCAAGGAGGGATTGCAAAGGATCCTCGGCCAAGGCACGGGAGCCGCCCGGCAGCGGCAAGCCCACGAACGCACCGGCACCCTCGCCGGGGTGGTCGCGTATGCGACAGGCGTTACGCATCTCGTCCCTGCTGATCACCAGCCCGCCGGGAAGGCATACCTCACCTCAGAGGCGGGAACTGTCGCCCTCTTAGTGGGGTAACCGTCGTCTGGTTACGTGATCAAGCGCAGATCGTTCCTCATGCGCTACGGTGAGGCAATCACTGCCGGAATCAAGGCCAGGAAGGGATCCATTGACTGAAGGCAACAATTTCCCGGACAAACGCACCACGTCGGCGATCTGGTCCGACGGCCTCGGCCGCGCCGGGATCCGTTCAGGGCAGGCGCTCCTGGTCATCACGCTGGCATGGGTGATTCTCTGGGGTATGACCAGGGTGCCGCTCGTCATGATCCCCGTCATGATCGCGCTCATTCTTGCTTCGGCAATTTCACCTCTTGTGCGTTGGCTGACCGGCCGCCGCTGGCCGAAGGCCCTGGCAGTTGCGGCGTCTTTCGTGGGGATCCTCGCAGTCTTCGGCGGGGTCATCACCGGAATCGTCTTTCTTATCAGGGAGCAATCCAAGGAACTTGCCGCGAAATTCACCGCCGGCATTGATCAACTGCACCAATTCCTGAATTACGGCCCCTTCAAAGTCAGCGACGAGCAGCTCCGGTCCTTGGGTGATTCCATCCAGCGCTTCTTCACGAGCAGTAGTTTCGGTGCCGAAGCCCTTACCGGGGCGCGTACTGTCGGGGAGATTCTGGCTGGCCTGGTTCTCATGGCGGTGATTCTGTTCTTCTTCCTCAAAGACGGCGAGAAGATCCGGACATTCCTCTTCGGATTCCTCCCGGCCAGCCATCGGGCCAAGGCCCATTTGGCTGCAGAGCGAAGTGCCGCCGTCCTGGGAGGCTACGTCCGCGGCACGGCTCTCATTGCGGTGGTGAACGGCCTGATCATCGGAACAGTCCTGGCTATCCTCGGTGTTCCGCTGGCCCTGCCTCTGGGCGTATTCGTGTTTATCGGCGGCTTCATTCCCATTGTTGGTTCCACCGCGGCCGGGACCCTGGCCGTCGGGGTCGCCCTGATCTCCAACGGTCCGGTGACGTCCCTCATCGTCCTCGCTGTCCTCATTGCGGCCAACCAGCTGGAGCACCACTTCCTGCAACCGGTCTTGATGGGCAAAGTCCTGAATATCCATGGGCTGGCCATTTTGCTGGCCCTGGCCATCGGCACCATGCTCGCAGGCGTTATCGGTGCGTTGCTGGCGGTACCGACCGCCGCCGTTGGCTGGACGGCCATCAAGACGTGGACCGGGCGAGGAGAAGCGGCGTCCGCCGGGACCTTCCCCGCGGACGGCACTGCGGCCTGATCAAGCCCCGGGAGCCATCATCCGTTCCTCGTCGTCAATCTTCAGCGCACGCATCTTGCGGTACAGGGTGGTGCGGCCGATGCCGAGGATTTCCGCCGCGCGGGACTTGTTCCCCTCGGCATCCCGCAGGGCAGCGACGATCGCTTCGCGCCCTGACTGCTCGTAACGGCCCAGCGTGGACCAGGAGGCCTGGAGCATGGCCACCGGTAGGTCTTTGGTTTGAATCAGGCCGCCGCCTGTCGTCTTCTGCAAGGTGCCGAGCAACCGCGCCAGTTCGCCCGCATTGCCTGGCCACCGCCAGGCCAGGAGGGCTTGTAGCGCAGCGGGGGAGAACCGGGGTGCCGGCACGCCGGGGAAGAGGTCGGCGGCGACTTCACGAACGACGTCGGGCAGTTCGTTGCGCAGTTCTGCGAGCGAGGGGACGCGTACGGCTACCGGAACGGCGGCGGCCGTGTGGTCCTCGCCCGTGCGTTCGGTGAGGATGACCCTTGCCCCGGGATGGGTTGCGGGGCGCGGGAGTTTCGCGAAGTCTTCAAGGCGGCTGCGCAGTCCGGCGTCGAGGTTGTTTCCGCCAATGACCACAATCCCGCGGCCCTCCTGCAGTGCGGCGTCCGCATTGACCCAAACATCATCGTCCAGAGCGAGATCGCTGGCGGTGAAGACCGCAGGCTCCTGTCCCGTGTGTTGCCGTAACCACCGTGACGTCTGGTAGCGCTTCCCGGCACCGGGTTCTCCCACGACGTGGAGGAGGCCGTCGACGGCGGCGGCAGCGGAAAGCTGCCTCTGGACAGTCCCGTAGGGGGTTGTGTGCGCCCGCTGGGCGACCAGGCTGTTGAGCGTCTCGCGGAGACTGGGCGTGGAAGCCCTTTTCGGATGATGGACGACGGCGAGCTGCTCGGCTGCCGCATTTCCGCCCGGTTCCATGAATTCCAGAGCGAAGATCGCATCCTGGCCGGGCCGGCCAAGGCGCTTCACGATGGCCTCGGTGCCGAGAATGGGCAACTCGATGTGCAGCTTGTCTTGGTCCCAGCGGTGGAGGCGAAGCGTCTCCCATAAATAAGCGTGGGACTCGGCATCAAAGTGGGCGAGGGCGGGCAAGTCCGTCATGACAGTTTCCGAGTTCATGACCAGGACCGGGTGCTTGGAGGAACGGAACTGCCGGTAGGTACGCGCTAGTTCAAGGTTCCGGGAATCGGCCATGAGCTCGAGCGCTTCGGCGATTTCATGCCCCGCCTGCCGCGCCATGGCCACCATCAAAGGGCTGGCGGAGTCCACGTGGGAAGCGATGGAGAGCGAACCCACGATCCTGCCGGTGATGGGATGCTTGATGGGTGCACCGGCGCACGCGAGCTGCGCAAGGGCGTCATTGAAATGTTCGTTTCCGCGGATGAAGACAACTCCGCGCGCCTCGATGGGCGTTCCGAGGCCATTCGTGCCGAGGGCCTGTTCGGAAAAATCGAAACCTTCCGCGGCGTTTGCGCGGTCGAGTGTCCGTGCATCCTGGGCGTCCACAATACGGCGCGACACAATGCGGCCATCCTCATCGGCCAGGAACAGGGCCAATCGCGAGTCGGTCAGGTTCGTCTGCCACTGGTCCAGGATCCGGCCGGCCGCACGAAGAATGGCACTGTCCGGATCGATCTCACCCAGGATATGGGGTCCGGCACCGGGATCCACCCGATGTGAGACGGAGCGACGCCAGCTTTGTTCGATCTCCTCGGCCACGAGGGAAGCGGGAAAGGAAGCCCGGACAAGGCCCTGGGTGATGAGCCGCTCGCGGGCATTCCGTAGTTCGTCCTCGCGGCGCGACAGGTCTGACACCATCTAATTGTCAAGCAGTCAGAACGATGCGTCCAGCAATGCCGCCAGCCGTCAGATCGTCCAAGGCCCGGGCTACCTCCGCAGCGGAGAGCGCACGCTCGTCGACAGGGATATGGGGCAACTCGCCGCGCCGGGCAATACCGACCAGATCCTGCAGCTGGGCGAGCGTACCTACGAAGCTGCCCTCAATGCGGATCATGCGCAGGGCCAGCATGGCAGTGGGAATGGTGACTTCGCCACCGAACAGTCCCACCTGGATCATGGTTCCCGCCTTCGCCAGGATATCGAAGGCGGCCGACGCTGTAACGCCGTTGTTGACGAAATCGACCACAGCGCTGGGGGATCCGCCGGCCGCTTCACGTATCTCTTTGGATCCGATGCCTGGACCGGAGAGGACAGTGCTTGAGGCACCCATGTCCCGGGCCAGGGAGAGGTTCCGATCGGAGACATCCACGACGCAGATGTTGCGGTGGCCGCGGGCCCTAAGGATGGCGATGGCGGTGAGGCCGAGGCCCCCGGCACCGAAAATGACCACCGGCTCCTCTGGTTCAAGGGGGAGAACCTTATCCACGGCGCTGTGAGCGGTGAGGCCGGAACAGGCCAGGGTGGCAGCCCAACTGGGGTCGATGCCGTCGATGTCAACGAGGTACTTCTCGTCCGGCACGAGAATGTACTCGGCATAGCCGCCGTGCCGGGCCACGCCGAGGTTCCGTCCGGCGGCGCAGCGGTTGTCATGTCCTTCCCGGCATTGGCGGCATTCGCCGCAACCGATCCACGGGTAGATCAGGCGCACGTCGCCCGCCCGGACAGATTCGACGCCGTCACCTACCTCCGCGACGACTCCGACCACTTCGTGGCCAAGGACCATCGGGTACTCGATGCCGCGGTCTTTCATGCTCATCAGCCCGCGGCTGCCCAAGTCGTATCCGCCAGCCCGAAGGTGGGTGTCTGTGTGGCAGACCCCGGCCCGCGTGACTTTCAGGAGTACTTGGCGGCCATGGGGGCTCGGCGTCGGAATGTCCAGGTCATGGATCGTGGCGTCATCGGGGAGGACGGCGAATGCATGCATGGTGAAGCACCTCGTTCATTGTGGCAATCAGGCTATCCCCTCATCATGTCCGACTATTGACGACGCTTCCAATACCAAATCCGACGTCGATTGCCGGGCAATCGGGTATCAATCAGCTGAGGCGCCCCGGGTGTTTCACATTGGAACACTTGTGGTCTGGAACACAGGCCTACGTTTGACCTAAGCCAAGCTGGAGCCAAAGGAGGCACCCACGATGACCACCAATATCGCCGAGCAGTCCGCGGTCACTTCCACCGATGTCGATACGCAGGACAAGCTGCGCGAACTCTATGCGGATTGGTCGCAGATCATGGCCACGACCCCCGATCTGACCATGCGCCTGTTCCGTTCCATTTTTGACGAGTGGCACCAGCCGACCGTCGAACCCGAGGACGTCACGTACCGCGAGGACACCGTCGGCGGAGTTCCGGGCATCTGGTGCCTGCCGGCAGGCGCGGACAAGAGCAAGGTGCTCCTGTACACGCACGGCGGCGGATTCGCCGTCGGCTCGGCGTCAAGCCACCGCAAGCTCGCCGCCCACGTTGCCAAGGCGCTCGGCTCCGTCAGCTTCGTGCTTGACTACCGCCGCGCCCCCGAGTTCCAACACCCCGCCCAGGTCGACGACGGCGTGGCCGCCTTCGAGGCGCTCGTTGCATCCGGCATTGCCCCGCAGGACATCACCACGATCGGTGATTCCGCCGGCGGTAACCTCGCCATCGCCATCGCCTTGGCCCTCAAGGAACAGGGCAAACCGGGCCCCGGCCGTGTCATCGCATTCTCGCCGTGGCTCGACATGGAGAACAAGGGCGAAACCCTCGTCTCCAACAACGACACCGACGCCCTCATCACCCCCGGACTACTCGAGGGCATGATCGCCGGCGTCCTCGGGGACACCATCGATCCCACCACCCCCTTGGCGAACCCGCTGCACGCGGACTTCACTGGTTTCCCGGCCTTGTACGTCACGGCCGGCAGCGTCGAATCACTCCTCGACAACGCCACCCGCTTGGCGGAGCGCGCGCAGGCGGCAGGCGTGGATGTCACCCTCTCCATTGGGCAGGGCCAACAGCACGTCTACCCGTTCCTGGCCGGGCGCTCCGAACTCGTCGCTGACGAGTTGGGAAAGCTCGCGGCCTGGTACCGCAGCTGAACCCCATCCTTATCCCCGCACGAGAACGACGAAGGAGTCGTCATGTCTGACCAGAACACCCCCCTCACCATTGACGCCGTTGTCATAGGCGCCGGATTCGGCGGTATCTATGCCGTCCACAAGCTGCACAACGAGCTCGGACTCACCACGATCGGCTTCGACAAGGCGGGCGGCCCCGGCGGGACGTGGTACTGGAACCGCTACCCGGGTGCCCTCTCCGACACGGAGAGCCACGTCTACCGCTTTTCCTTTGACAAGGACCTGCTGCAGGACGGCACCTGGAAGCACACGTACGTGACCCAGCCGGAGATCCTCGAATACCTTGAGGGCGTTGTGGACCGCTTCGACCTGCGCCGCCACTTCCGTTTCGGCACCGAGGTCAAGTCCGCCATCTATCTGGAGGACGAGGCCCTCTGGGAAGTAACTACCGACGACGGCGCGGTGTACCGTGCCACTTACGTCATCAACGCCGTCGGGCTGCTTTCCGCAATCAATCTCCCGAAACTTCCCGGTATGGACACTTTCGAGGGCGAGATCATCCACACCGCTGCCTGGCCGCAGGGCAAGGATCTCGCCGGCCGCAGGGTCGGCGTCATTGGCACCGGATCCACCGGCCAGCAGGTCATCACCGCCCTTGCACCAGTGGTCGACAAGCTGACCGTCTTCGTCCGCACCCCGCAGTACTCCGTCCCGGTAGGCAAGCGCCCCGTGACCTCGCAACAGATTGACGAGATCAAGGCCGACTACGACAAGATCTGGACCCAGGTCAAGGCTTCCGGCGTGGCCTTCGGCTTCGAGGAAAGCACCGTTTCCGCGATGAGCGTTTCGGAAGAAGAGCGCCAGCGCGTATACGAGAAAGCGTGGGAATACGGCGGTGGCTTCCGTTTCATGTTCGAAACGTTCGCGGACATCGCCACCGACGAGGAAGCCAACGAGACTGCAGCATCCTTCATTCGCAACAAGATCGGCGAGATCATCGAGGATCCGGAGACGGCCCGCAAGCTGACGCCGACTGGCCTCTTCGCCCGGCGCCCGTTGTGCGATGACGGCTACTTCCAGGTCTTCAACCGGCCGAACGTGGAAGCCGTCGCGCTCAAGGAGAACCCCATCCGCGAAATCACCCCCAAGGGCGTTGTGACCGAGGATGGCGTCCTGCACGAACTGGACGTGCTCGTCTTTGCCACCGGGTTCGACGCCGTGGACGGCAACTACCGACGCATGGAGATCCGCGGCCGCAATGGCCTGAACATCAACGACCATTGGGCCGGGCAGCCCACCAGCTACCTGGGCATCTCCACGGCGAACTTCCCCAACTGGTTCATGGTGCTCGGCCCCAACGGTCCCTTCACGAACCTTCCGCCCAGCATCGAGTCGCAGGTTGAGTGGATCAGCGACACGATCAGGCACGCCAAGGACAACGGGATCCGCGCGATCGAGCCCACCCCCGAAGCAGAACTCGAATGGACCGAACTCTGCACCACGATTGCCAACATGACGGTGTTCACCAAGGTGGATTCGTGGATCTTCGGCGCCAACATCCCGGGCAAGAAACCCAGCGTGCTGTTCTACCTCGGCGGCCTGGGTAACTACCGCAACGTCTTGTACGACGTCACCGCCAACGGATACCGCGGCTTCGAACTGAATTCACCGGCCGAAGTCGCTGCCTGACGCGCCAACCAATCCGGACATGGCCGGGTGCCCACGTAAACGGGGGGCACCCGGCCATCCTTCGTCACAAGAGTGCCTTCGGCACAGCCTTCATCACAGAGGAGAACCACCCATGGGTGTGTATACGACCATCGACCCGGCAACCGGGGAAGAGTTCGCCCGGTACCAGGAGATTTCCGACGCTGAGTTGGACGCGTTGATCGGACGCAGCGCAGCGGCCTACCGCTCCTGGCGCACCACGGAGCTGGCCCAGCGCCGCGCCGTCCTCACGCGGGCGGCTGAACTGCACCGGGAACAGGCCGATGAGCTCGCCAAGCTCCTCACCCTGGAAATGGGCAAGCCGATCGCCCAGGCCAAGGGGGAAGTGGCGCTGGTCGCCTCCATCTACCAGTACTACGCGGACAACGTGGAAGAGTTCATGGCGGATGAACTCCTCAAGATCAAGGGTTCCGGCACCGCCGTCGTCCGCACCGAGCCCATCGGCCCGCTCGTAGGGGTCATGCCGTGGAACTACCCGTATTACCAAGTGGCGCGTTTCGCTGCCCCGAATATCGCCCTGGGCAACACCATCATCCTCAAGCATGCCCGGAACTGCCCGCAGTCCGCACTCGCAATCGAGCGGATCCTGAATGAGGCCGGGTTGCCGGCAGGCGTCTACGCCAATGCGTTCATTTCCTCGGCCCAGGTTGCGGCCGCCGTTGCGGATCCGCGTGTGCAGGGTGTCTCGCTGACCGGCTCTGAAACCGCCGGCGCCGCAGTCGGTGCGGTCGCTGGCCGGAACATGAAGAAGAGCGTCCTGGAGCTGGGAGGTTCGGACCCCTTTATTGTGCTCGAGGACGCTGACATCGACGCGGCAGCCGCTGCCGGCGTCGTCGGCCGGCTCTCCAATGGCGGGCAGGCTTGCACGGCGTCGAAGCGTTTCCTTGTGGAGGACGGTGTCTACGACCAGTTCGTTGAGAAATTTGTCGCCGGTATGGCCGGCTGGCAGCCCGGCGATCCGACCAGCCCAGAGACGAAGCTCGGACCTCTGGCATCTACCGCAGGCGTCGAAGAACTCGACGAACTGGTCCAGGACGCAATCTCCCACGGGGCCGAGGTGCTGTTGGGCGGCAAGCGGCCGGACGGCCCGGGCGCCTACTACCCTCCGACGGTGCTGGCAGGGGTGACTCCGAAAATGCGTGCCTTCAGCGAGGAACTGTTCGGCCCGGTCGCGGTTGTCTATCGCGTCGATTCTTTGGAAGCGGCCATTGATCTGGCCAACGATTCCCCCTTCGGCCTCTCATCGAGTGTCTTCACCACCGACCAGCAGAAGGCTGATCGGGCGGCTGCGGCACTTGAGATGGGCATGGTCTGGGTCAACAGCACCAGCAAGAGTTCGCCGGACTTGCCCTTCGGCGGCACCAAGGCCTCCGGTATTGGCCGCGAGCTGGCCAACTACGGTTTCAATGAGTTTTCCAACAAGAAGCTGGTACGTAACCCGAAAGGACAATGATGACCAGTCGCGTAGAGGGCAAAATTGCGGTAGTAACCGGCGGCGCCGCCGGCATGGGCCGGGCGCATTCCCTGCTGCTGGCACGGCAGGGAGCTTCAGTTGTCGTCACGGATGTTGACGGTGCCGGGGGTAAGGAAACAGTCCAGTTGATTGCGGCCGAGGGCGGGACAGCTTCGTTTATGCAGCACGATGTGTCCAAAGCCGCGGACTGGGCTGCCGTTGTGGACCATGCCGTGGAGCGCCACGGACGCATCGACGTGCTGGTGAACAATGCCGGCATCCTTGCGTTCAAGTCCCTGCAGGACACCGACGACGATTTGTGGGACCGGATCTTTGAGGTCAATGTCAAGGGCACCTTCCTCGGCTGCAAGGCGGTGATCCCGGCAATGCAGAAGTCTGCGGCACCGAGCATCATCAATATTTCGTCGATGTACGGGATCATTGCCGCGCCCAATGCCGCGGCCTACGAGGCCTCCAAGGGCGCCGTACGGAATCTGACGAAGGCCGCTGCGGTGGACCTGAAGGAGTTCGGGATCCGCGTTAACTCAGTCCACCCGGGCGTCATAGCCACGGCCATGACCAACGACATCCTGGCCTCTGAAGAGGGCGCAAAGGCTCTGCTGGGAACCACCATCCTTGGGCGGCCCGGCCAGCCCGAGGAGGTTTCAGCTGTTGTCCTGTTCCTGGCCTCCGAGGAGTCGTCCTTCATGACCGGCTCCGAAGTGGTGGTTGACGGGGGATACATCGCCCAGTAGGCACCAGTTACCGACCAGTGCTCCGCGTCTTTGTTGTTTGTCCCGGACGCGGAGCACTGTTTTGTTCGTGGGACGTACCCGCACCTGCGCCTGGAGTTCCCTGGCCTAGCCTTGATCCAGATTCGCTTCCGGTCGTGACTCCTTCGACGGTCGCGGCGCTAAACCCGGACTCCGCCAGCAACTCGCGGGTGGCGTCCAGGATCATTCTTTCGGTCCGGGCGCCGCTTCTGATGCCGGTCGCCGGGATGGTGGCCGGCCCTTCGTTGCCCGCGCTCGAGATATTCACTGTGGCACTGCCCCTTCAATAATCTGCCGCTTCGTGTTACAATTGCTACGCAACGTATCGTTTTTTTGTACACAAACAAACGTCGCCACCACCCGCCTCTACAACCCTAGAAGGTATCTACCATGACCAGTGATCGCTACCGGCGCGGCCTCGACCGCATGATGGAACTCGTCTCCGCCGAGCACTGACCACGTCAAGCTGGTGGAGTCCTGCAAGGATCTGGACCTGGCCGCCGCTGAAGCTGAAGCGGCACATGAATGTCGGTTTCAACCTGGGACTGACAAAGGAGAAGATCGTCGGCGCCCTGATCCAGTGCATCCCCTGCATCGGCTTCCCGCGCGTCCTCAATGCCCTGACCCTCCTCAAGGAAGTCATGGCGGAGCGCGGCATGACCACTGAAATCGCTGCCGACTGAGGACACGGTCTGCTTCATAGCCCTGACGCCAACCACCACAATGAAAGATCAAATCATGAGCAAGAAAATCGGTTTCGTAGGACTGGGAACAATGGGACTTCCCATGGCAATCAACCTGAACAAGGCCGGCTTTGAAGTGATCGGCTACGACGCCTTCGCGGGATCCCGCGAGAAGGCGAAGACCGCAGGAATCACGGTAGCCGAATCCTTGAAGGATGTCGCTGAACAGGCCGACGACGCGATCGTGTCAATGGTCCGCGACTACGCCCAGAACCTCGACGTCATCCTCGGCGAGGGCGGACTGCTGTCGGCCAATCCCAAGGACGTGACCATCATCGTCATGAGCACCCTCGACCCCGACACGATGAATGACTTGGGCAAGCAGGTCGAGGAACACGCTGGCGTGAAACTCATCGCCGCCGCCGTCAGCGGAGGCGCGACCGGGGCCCAGGCCGGCACTCTGTCAATCATGACCTCGGGCCCGGAAGACAGCGTGACGGCTGCCCGCCCGTACTTCGACGCCGTCGGATCAAACGTCTTCTACTACGGCAGCCAGCCCGGCAACAGCCAGGCCGCGAAGCTGGTCAACAACCTCATTCTGGGTGTCAACATCAATGCCCTCGCCGAGGGACTAAAGTTCGGCGCCCAATACAACCTGCCGCAGGACGAGCTGCTGAGACTGTTCAAGGTCAGTACCGGTGACAGCTGGGTTGCCCGGAACTGGGACTCCGTCTCGGAGTGGACCGCGGACACCGCCTTGGCCGTCCTGCTCAAGGACTTGAAGGCCGCGCACCTCAAGGGCCTCGAGCACAACGTGGCCATGCCCTTCAACGCCCTCTCCTCGACCCTGCTTTTCGACTCCATGGGAAAGAAACCGCAGGCCAAGTAAACGACCGGGCCTGCAACGACGCCGGGGGACCATTCGGGGCGTCGGCGAATCTCGTTATGTCCGCCCGCCACGAAAGGATTCCCCTCCCGGTGCCCCTCCGCACAAGCCTTCACCGCCTCCGCCCCTTCCTCGAGGAGCTATTCGCCCTGCGGGACGCGCGGGCAACTATCGCTCCGTCCCTGCAGGCGGGCATCATTTCGTCCGTAACGGTGGTGGTCTCCTGCCTCCTTTTCGGGCCGGAACTCGGCGCAATCTCCCTGCTCGGCTCGATGCTCGCGCTGTGGGAATCCAAGCGTCCGCTATGGGCCCGGGTCCGCAATGGGCTGCTGATCGCCGCGACCATGAGCCTCTCGATGACCCTTGGCGTCCTTGTCGCCCCGTACCGGTGGGCCACGATTCCGGTGATTGTCGTGCTGATCCTCGCCGCCGCGGTGGCCTACTACGGCTTCCTGCTGACCCGCGGTCCGGGCCCTCTGCTCCTGTTCTATGGCGCCGTCCTCGGCACCTACTTCGGCGCGGACCCGGGACTTGCTTGGAAAATTGTAGGGATCACTGCCTTTGCAGCGCTGTTCACCTGCGTCCTGACGTTGGTGGTCCTTGTTGCCGACCCGCACCGCCCGGAGCAACGAGCCATTGCCGACGCCCGACGGGCAGTCGAAGATTACCGCGCCGGCGTAGCGGGAGAATCGGGAACGGACACATTCTCCGGTGCTGAGCGGTCCCGCAGGATCTTGGCCAGCGCCTACGGTGCAGTCAACCGTGCGTGGCTGGCCTTGAACTCCGCCCATCCGGGCACTAAGGGCCGGGGCCACCGCGACCGCCAGAACCAGCTCCTCGCCATCAATCGAGATCTGGCCGACAGCGTCCTGAAACACTCAGGCATTCCCGGCCGGATCCGGCAGCTAACCCCGGACACCCCGCTTCTACTCGGACGGCCCGGCTTTCCCTTCCTGCTCACCCATGCGCTCCGCCGGGATTCGGTCGCCTGGTTCACGGCGTGGCGGATCGCACTTGCCGCCGGTCTTGCCGGGCTCGCCAGCGAGCTGGCAGGCATCGGGCACTCTTACTGGGCAATTCTGACGGCCGCTCTAGTGCTGCATCAATGGACCGGCCGCGTTGCCACCACCCGGCGGGCGGTCCACCGGGCCATCGGCACCTTCGTCGGACTTTTCGTGGTGGCGCTCGTTATTGTCCTGGACCCGGGCCCATGGTGGGTCGTGGGAATCATCATCGTGTGCCTGATCGGCCAGGACGTCCTGGTCCCGTTCAACTACTTCCTTGCGCTGATCCTCGTGACTCCCATGACGTTGCTCGCCATCGAAGCTACCGGCCAAGGCGGTTCCCCCTTGGTACTCCTCGTCGACAGGCTGCTGGGCACGCTGATCGGAGGGGTTATTGCCCTGGCCATCACGTGGGCCACGAGCACCCGGTTCCCCGCACGACTCCTGCGCGCCCAGTACACCCGCGTGGAAGCCGCCATCGCCGCCGTCGAACGCTCTATTGCGGATGGCACGGCAAACACCGCGGCCGGACGCAACGCACGGGTCGAGCTCAGCTACGAACTCACGCATCACTACGGCGTCGCCGACCGCGCCTCCGCCGAGGAACCGGGCCTGGCATTCCTGGAGGAACACGGCGAAAGTGTCATCGACAAGGGATACGTGGCGCTGGCGAAAACCTGGCTTTGAGGGCAGGCGACGGGCGGTTCAGCTCCAATCGAAGAAGCCCTTGCCGGTCTTTCGGCCGAGGTTCCCGCTGGTCACCTTGTCGCGAAGGATCTGGGGCGGTGCGAACCGTTCGCCCAGTGTCTTGTGCAGGTACTCGGCGATGCCAAGGCGCACGTCCAGGCCCACGATGTCGGTGGTGCGCAGCGGGCCGGTGGGGTGTTTGTATCCGAGGACCATGGCGTTGTCGATATCCTCAGGGCTTGCGACCCCTTCCTCGACCATGCGCATTGCTTCCAGTGCGATCGCCACGCCCAACCGCGACGATGCGAATCCCGGGGCATCATTGACTACGACGGCGGTTTTGCCCAGTCCTTGGACCCAGCTCCGCGCCTGCTCGATGAGTTCAGGACGGGTCTGCTTGCCGATCACCACCTCGATCAGGGCAGAGGCAGGAACCGGGTTGAAGAAGTGCAGACCGATGAAGTCCCGGGGCCGCTCCAGCTCCTCGGCCAGCCCGGACACGGACAGGGAAGACGTGTTCGAGGCCAGGACCGTGCCCGGCGTGAGTTGCTCCTCGACCTTGCGGAGGGCTGTCACCTTCAAAGCCCAGTCTTCCGGTACGGCCTCCACCACCAGCCCGCGGTCCCCGAAGGCTCCGTAGTCCACGGAAACGGAGAGGCGGGAGACCATCTCGTCGAGGGTGCCGCCTTGGGGGTCTCGCTCGATGGACTTCGCCGCGGAGGCTTCTACCCGCTCCCGGCCTGCTTGTGCGGAGGCGTCGTCGCGTTCGACCACCACCACGTCTGCTCCCTTGACGAGGAAAGCGTGGGCGATGCCGGCACCCATCCGGCCGCCGCCGAGGACGCCGACACGCGCCGGGACTCCGGCTGGCATTACTGTGTTGCTCATCTACTTCTTCTTCCTGTCGAGGAATGCCTGCATGCGGTCGAACTTAGCCTGGGACTCGAAAAGCATGCCCTGGGCGAGGGTATCGATGACGGGGTGGGCGTCCCGCGGAGCGTGGAACACTGCCTTGGTGATGCGCACGGCCAAGGGGTCCTGCGCTGCAATGGTGTCTGCCAAGGCGTGGGCCGCGTGCAACAGCGTTTCCGGATCCACGAGTTCGGTGATCAGCCCTACCGCTAGGCAGTCCTCGCCCGTCAAGACTTGGCCGGCAAGCAGCATCTGCTTGGCCACCGCTTCCCCGACGAGCTCCTTCAGCCGCCAGGTGGCGCCAGCCGCGGCCAGGATGCCCAGCCCGGTTTCCGGGTTCCCCATCCGCAGCGCGGGCGTGCCGATGCGGAAGTCCGCCGCATAGGCGAGTTCGGCCCCGCCGCCAAGGGCGTGGCCGTCCAATGCCGCGATCACCGGCATGGGCAGTTTCGCGATCCGCTCGAAGACCCCGGAATTGATCCCGGCCAGTGCATCGTCACGGCGGCGTTCGCGCAGCTGCGCGATGTCCGCGCCGGACGCGAAGGCGGCTTTGGTTCCGGTCTCCGGACCGCCGGGGGTGCCGGAGAGGATCAGGATCTTCGGTGTGCGCTCGAGGTAAGCGCAGATAGTGTGCAGCTCATCGACCATTGCCTGGTCGATAGCGTTCTTCACCTCGGGCCGGTGTAGCCGGACCGCCAGACGGTCAGCACGTTCCTCGACGAGCAGCGTCACGAAGCCCGCGGTATCGAGGCGCGTCCCGGCGTCGTTCATTGTCTCTGTCATCAGACGCCCTCCAGCAGCAGCGCGGTGCCTTGTCCGACGCCGACGCACATGGTGGCGAGTCCGAGCTTGCGGCCTTGCGTGGCCTCTCGCTCAAGGCGGCCGAGCAGCGTGATGACGAGACGGGAGCCGGAGGAGCCGAGGGGGTGGCCGAGGGCGATGGCGCCGCCGTCGTTGTTCACCGTGTCCGGCTCGAGTTTCAGTTCGCGCATGCAGGCCAGGGCCTGTGAGGCGAATGCCTCGTTGAGTTCGACGGCGGCGAGGTCGCCTACCGCGATGCCGGCGCGATCCAGGACTTTGCGGGTGGCCGGAACGGGGCCGATGCCCATGATTTCCTGTGCGACGCCGGCGGAGGCGCCATCGAGGATGCGGGCGCGGGGAGCCAGACCGTATTTCTCGACCGCTGCCTCGGAGGCGACGATGATTGCGGAGGCGCCGTCGTTGAGGGTGGAGGAGTTGCCGGCGGTGACGATGCTGCCGCCCTTGACCACCGGGCGCAGTCCGGCGAGCACGTCGAGGGATGTTCCGGGGCGGGGTCCTTCGTCGGTGTCCACAAGCGTTGTGGCGCCCTTGCGGCCCGGGACGGTGACAGGGATGATCTCCTCGGAAAAGCGTCCGGCCGCGATCGCGGCGAGGGCACGCTCGTGCGAGCGGACCGCGAACTCATCGCAGTCCTCACGCGAGATGTTGTAAACGCGGGCCACTTCCTCGGCGGTTTCAGGCATCGAGTAGCTGGCCTTGCCGTCGCGGGAAAGTTCGCCGGACAGGAAAGCCGGGTTGGGGAAGCGCCAGCCGATGGAGGTGTCAAACACGGCTCCGGGCTTGGCGAAGGCCTTGTCCGGCTTTTCCATCACCCAGGGGGCACGGGACATGGACTCCACGCCGCCTGCGACGACGATGTCCGCGGCACCGGCCTTGACCATGTGTGAGGCCATGATGATGGCACTCAAACCTGAGGCACACAGTCGGTTGACGGTGATGCCGGGGACGGTGTCCGGGAAACCGGCGAGCAGCCAGGCCATGCGGGCGACGTTGCGGTTCTCCTCGCCGGCACCGTTGGCGTTTCCGAGGATCACCTCGTCCACGAGGGCAGGGTCGATTCCGGCGCGTTCGACGGCGACCCGCACCGTGAGCGCGGCCAAATCGTCCGGTCGGATGGAGCTCAAGGCGCCGCCGTAGCGGCCGACGGGGGTGCGTGCCCCGCCTATGAGGAATGCTTCGGGCATGGAAAACTCCTTGGTGGTCACGTTGCGTGGGCAGGCGGCAAGGATCAGCGGAAGGCCGAGATGCCTGTAATGTCACGGCCTACGAGGAGTGCTTGGATGGAGTCCGTTCCCTCGTAGGTGGAGACGACCTCCATGTCGGTCATGTGGCGGGCGACGTGGTTCTCGAGCAGCAGACCGTTGCCGGCGAGGAGTTCACGGGCCTCGTTGCAAATCCACTTGCCCTTCTGTGCAGTGGCCATCTTGACCATGGATGCCATCGCGTTGGTCAGCGTGCCTTGCTCGGCCAGCTCCGCCATGCGATGGCACATCAGATGCATCGCGGTCAGCTCGCTGAGCATGTTTGCGAGACGGTGTTGGACAAGTTGGTATCCGGCGATCGGCTCGCCGAATTGCACTCGCGTGGCCGCATAGTCGGCGGCGATCTCGAAACAGGCCATTGCGTGGCCCACGGCCTCCCATGCGGCGCCGCCCCGGGTCGCCTGAAGGACGCGGGAAACGTCCGCGAAGGACCTGCAGTTCTCCAAGCGGTTGGCCTCGGGGATCCGCATGTTGTCCATGACGATGTCCGCCTGCAAGATGGCGCGCTTACCGATCTTGCCGGTGATGACGGTGGGATTGTAGCCTTCCGGGTGCTTGCCGTTCGCGTCCTTCTCAACTACGAAGGCGTTGACTTTGCCGTCCTCCGTGTTGCGGGCGAAAAGCACCACAACGTGCGCCGCATGGCCGTTGCCGATCCAGCGCTTGTGGCCGTTGATCACCCAAGTGTCACCGTCGCGGCGGGCGCTGGTTTCCAGCGCTACCGAGTCGGATCCGTGATCCGGTTCCGTCAGGGCGAAAGCGCCTGTTTTGTCGAGCCGGGCCAGGTCAGGCAGCCAGCGCTGCCGCTGTTCGGCGCTACCGAGCAGGTTCAACGCACCCATGCACAGGTTGGAGTGGACGCCAAGGAAGGTGTTGATGCTGCCATCGCCACGGGCCATTTCGCGGGCCACCATCCCTGCAGCCTTCCGGCTCATTCCCGGGCAACCGTAGCCTTGGATGGTTGTCCCGATGATGCCAAGCTCGGCCAGCGGGGGCAGCAGTTCCTCGGGGAACTCCGCTCTTTCCCAGTACCCGTTGATGATCGGCAAGACCCGCTGTTCGGCGAACTCACGCACCTTATCGCGAATGGACACCTCCTCAGGGGTCAGCTCGTCGTCGAGATTGAAGTAGTCGGACATGGCAGCGCCGCGAGCGGGTGTAGTGGTGGTCATGACGGGTCCTTTGGGTCGATATGTGGACAGGGTGTTGGATGTTTGCGACGGGGGGCTAGGGTCGCGGTTCCTGCGAACGCAGCCACTCCAAGACGTCTCCACGGTCGGCGTCGATGCCGGGTGGCGCAAGATCGTAGCTGGCGGGCGTTGCCGAGAAGGTGATCGGGTTGCGGACCCCCGGGAGGGCGTCTTTGCCGAGTCCAACTTCCACCACCGGTTCCAGCCCGAGGCGCCGCGCGAAGTCGATTCCGCCGCGGACGTCGTTGATCGGCGCACACGGCAACCGTGCCTCGGTGAAGGTATCGAACCAGGCGGCAGCGGTCCGGGCTGCCAGCAGCTCCTGCAGGATGGGGCGCAGTGCCGCACGGTTGAGGCTTCGGTCCGGCGCTGTGGAGAACCGGGGGTCCTCGGCCAGCCCGTGCGCGCCAAGTACTTCGCAAAGGGTCCGGAATTGCCGGTCGTTGCCGATGGCAAGCACAATCTCACCCTCTGCGGTGGGGAGGGGCTCGTAGGGATAGATGCTGGGATGCTCGTTCCCCATGCGGGTAGGCACGTTCCCGCTAAGCAGGAAGCCTGCCGTCTGGTTGACCATGCCTGAGAGGGCCGAGGACATGAGATTCATTTCAACGCGCTGGCCACGGCCGCTCTGACTGCGCTCATGCAACGCGGAGAGTACGCCGATGGCGGCATGGAGTCCGGTGATGACGTCGAAGACTGCGACTCCGGATCGGTAGGCGGGGAAATCCGGGTCGCCGGTGAGGCTCATGAGTCCGGACATTGCTTGGACGAGCAGATCGTAGCCGGGCAGAGCCGCCCCGCCGGCGGAGCCGAAACCCGTGATGGACGCATAGATGACGGCGGGGTTGCGCTCCTTAATGGACGCGTAGTCCAGGCCGAAGCGGTCAAGCCCGCCGGGCTTGAAGTTCTCGACGACGACGTCGGCGCTTTCGGCAATGGTGCGTGCGGTCTCGGCGTCGCCGGGGTCACCGAAGTCCAGCGCGATGGAGCGCTTGTTGCGGTTGATCGAGAGGTAGTACGTCGATTGGCCTTCGAATACGGGTGGTTTCCACGCACGTGTTTCGTCTCCGGACGGGCTCTCGACCTTGATTACTGTGGCGCCCATGTCTGCCAGGAGCATCGTGCAGTAGGGTCCGGCCAGCACCCTGCTGAAATCGGCGACGACGATTCCGGCCAAAGGCCCGCTGGAGTTGCGGCCGAAAGGGTCGCGGCGGGAGCCTTCGGTGTGGCGGTTTTCGGCTACCCCCGAGGCAAGGGGAGCTGCGTTGCTCTGCGATGTCATGGGTCCTCTTCCGTGGGAGAAATCATTTTCACTATCCCACCGAGGATTACAGTGCGTCCAATACTTATTGACTGTTGGATTATTGCGTAATCTGAAAGAATTACTCCATGGAAATTCAACAACTTCGGGTGTTCCTCGCTGTGGCGGAGGAACTGCATTTCGGTCGGGCGGCTGAGCGGCTCCACCTCGCACAGCCCCCGGTTAGCCGGATGGTGCGGCAACTCGAGAGGGACCTCGGCACAGACCTCTTTCTCCGGAGTACACGCAGCGTCCGATTGACGGCGGCGGGCGCGGCGTTGCTTGCGCCCGCCAGGGAGATCCTGGCCGCAACGCAGCGCGCCAAAGCCGGCGTCTTGGCAGCTGGTCGGGGAGAGCTAGGCACGGTCAAACTCGCTTATGCCGGCGCATCGACCCACGTCCTGGTGGGTATGCTCGCCCGAGAAGTGCGGAGGGTGTATCCGGGAATTGAATTCCTGCTTAACAGCCAGGATTTCGCGCTCCCGGCCCTTGCGAGGGTACTCCGGGGCGATGTGGACGTCAGCCTCGGCCGGTGGGATTTTGTGCCCGCGGGCGTCCAGTCCCGCATCATCGTGGAGGAACACCTTGTGATGGCTGTCCCGGCGTCCCATCGACTCGCCTCGAAAGAGGAGGTACGTGTTGCTGATCTTGCCGGAGAGCCGTTCGTGGCATTGCCCCCGCACGAGGGCTCCGTACTGGGCGATCGTTTGCGCAGGCTCAGCCTGGGCGCCGGGTTCGATCCGGACATCGTCCAGAGGGCTCCCGATTCGTGGACCGCCATGGCGCTGGTTGGGGCCGAGGTGGGATGTTCTCTGACGGTTTCCTCCGTGGCCGGGAACGTGACCGATCCGCATGTGCACTTCCTCCGGGTGGTCGACGAAACTCTGCCGATCTATCTCCGGATGGCGTGGCGCGGGACCTCGGACAACCCGGCGTTACCCCCCGTTCTTGCGCTTGCTGAACGAGTCTGGCCCGGCCCTCCTCAAGAAGCGGTCCCGGAGGAATAGACAGCAGTCGGCACGGAAGCAAGGCCGCCGCCAAGTTGGGAGGCGGCTCCCGGCATGTCTGTATGGCTGGCGAGAGGTTTCACCGTACAAAGGAAGGACCATGAAGACCCTCCGATTCCGCACTCTCGCCATAATCCTCCTCCCCGCCGCTGCGCTGCTGACGCTGGGTACCGCCTGCTCCGGTCCGGTTGCCACGTTGGGCATCGGCGGCCACGGATCAACGGCATTCGCCCTGCCGGCGCCACCGCCCTCTGCTCAGGAGAGCGGTGTCAGGCAGATCCATTCGCCCGGTGCCGTTGCCGTGGATGAGAACCTGGCGCCGGGACAATGCGCCGCCCGGGTGGTTGACGCCGCCGCAGGAGATGTCCTCCCCGACCCGGGCTGTACGCCCGGAGCAATCGACCCGGCCGTCAGCGAGGACAATATCGACTCGACCATCTGCAAGGCCGGCTACACCGCTACTATCCGGCCCCCGGCGTCGGCCACCGACAAATTCAAAACCACGAGCCTGTCCGCCTACGGGCAGAGCTACGAGCGCACCACGGAGCTGGACCACCGCCTATCTGCAGCCGTGACGAGAAGATCGGTTGCTTTGCCTGTTCACAGTGTGAGCGGCATGCCGATGTCGGGAGCGGTGTTGTGATTCGGCGTACGTTGGTTGGGTTTGCATCCGCGGGCTTGATGCTCGCCTTGGCGGCTTGCTCCGGCGTTGGTGGCCATGCATCGGAGATGCTGTTGGGGGCGGCTAGTCCTTCACCGACAGGCGCACCCACGGCGGTAGGCAGCACGACGCTTGCGCTGTCTTCGGCACCGATAGTTGTGCCGGGTCCAGGGTGGTCGGACTCTGGGCTCGAAGGCGCTGTCCCGGCGCCCGGGGCGTGCCAGATGCGTTGGACCGGCGGAGGTGAGCCGTTACCTGATCCAAAATGCACTCCCGGCGCAGTCGATTCGCGGGTCACCCAGAAGAATCTGGGGACAAATGTTTGCCGTAAGGGCGGTTACACGACCAGCGTCCGCCCTCCGGCGGCGATGACCACGGCGGCAAAGCGGAAAATCATGGCAGCCTACGGGTTGCCGTGGTCAGAAGCGGGCCACTACGAACTGGACCACCTTGTGCCGCTGGCTGATGGCGGCGCTTCTGATGTCCGTAATCTCTGGCCGGAGCCGAACACCTTCGTCTCCGGAATCGCGTCAAAGTCCGCGTTCATCCAAAACGACAAAGACCAGGTAGAAGCGTCCCTTTTCGACGCCCTGTGCAGCGGACGTACCGATTTGGCGCGGTCCCAGCGGGTCATGGCTTCGGATTGGTCGACTGCGGCGGAGGTGCTGGGTCTCCTGGATAGCCACAAATAGTGACCGTCAGGGCTGGTCGCGTCCAGGCTATTTCGTCCGGGCAAGCTTCCGGCGTAGGGTCAGGTTCTCGCCCTGTGCGACGGCAAGTGCGTTTCGGAGCTCGCCGAACATGACGACTGGTCCCTCGTTCCCGACGATCTGGTGCGCTCGTGGCAGGAGGCTGTAGATAGGATTTTCCCGACGGCCGTCTTTGCCGACGCAGAGCACCGGCCCCCGACTACCTGAATACGGGTGGCCTGGTAGTTCCTGATCGGCCCGTCAAGGTTTGAACACCGAGCCGTCAGGCAGCTGTTCCGTGCCAAGACGACCCTGCGCGCACCCGTTGTCTCGCTCAGTGAACGGCGGATTCAGGCGGCTATTGCAACAGGAGTCCTTCGATCAATTCGATCGGTTTCCTGAACTCTAGTCTTTTGCGTGGCCGGTCGTTGAGTTCCTGTGCGACCCAGTCGAGGTCTTCGGCGCTGTAGATGCTCAGGTCCGTGCCTTTCGGGAAGTACTGGCGCCGGACGTAGTCTGAAACGGGTCATCTGTCCGGGGACGTTTAACAATCCTGCGGCACGCGGCGTAACGGGTAAAACCCGCTTGAAGGTGCTCTATGGTTCTGCCGCGGCAAATGAACTGTATTAGGAGAGTGCCTCGCGCAAGCCAATTGGTCAACGGCTTGTTGACCAATTGCGCTGTCTCGCGCAGTTCATCGGCGAATAGGGGTGGGACTGTTCTCGCCGATGACGATGACAGTAATGCGGGAATCAGGTCTTGGCCAGCCCCAAAATTCGAGGATAGGCTGATCCCTGTGGCCGCTCCGGAGCGACAACACCGTTGTATGCCGACCATAAGAGTCATGTGGACTCGGACCGGGGGCGAGACTGGGTTTCATGGCGAATGACGTCGAAAGCTCCAGCCAGTCGTGCCTTAACCAGCTCGAAGGCCGTCCCCCAATCGTGAATCATGTCCGGCAGGCCTAACTGGCGTTGGGCCCTAATTGCTGCCGCTCTGGTCTCGTGCCTTGAGTGTGCATGGCTCACTCGAATCTTTCTCACGGATCTGATCACTTGAAGAGCACGTTCCACCCTGTCGAAACCGTCGGCGTCGAGGTTGGCCGTCAACCAGCAATCCAGATAATTCAGGCTTCCTTTCGCCGCGTCGCCACCAAACCTTGCCTTCAGGACTTCTTCCGAGCATTCGGGCAGTTGGAACCCATCGATGAGGTTCCAGATCCCGTTCAAATGGGACTCGAATTCGGCTGCGCTGTTGGCCGTAGCGGCCAGAGACGCTGCCGACTGAAGATCAGGTGCCGCTATCAATCGCCGTCCAAACGCGGGATCCGCAGCAAAAACGTAGGCCAGGTAGTCCAGCGTTTGAACCAGAGGGAGTGGGGAGTCGTGCCACCTCGGAAGTTCGGCCGCCAATGATCGAGCGACGACGAGGTCAAGGTAGTCCGATGCGTCAGCGACCGTCAGAAGGTCCTTGAGGCTTGCGCCATAAAGAGACGCCGTCGCTTGACCGCCGCTCCAATACGCGTTCACGCGAACGAACTCTCTGGACAAGAGCTCGCTGATCAGCCGGCCGGATACCACGAACGACTTCTCACGAGTTGCCTTCGAGAACCAGGACAGATATTCCGCAAGGTTTACCTGGGAATTGGTGACGACGTGGGGTTGGGGTTCCTGCTGGTCCTCGTACTCGGCGAGGCTCCGCATGACGCCCACGAGCACGTTTGCGGTATCGGCGCTCACCCGATTGGTTTTACCGAGCTGGGCCAGACCAGCAATGCTCAGTCCTACAGGGTCGGTCGCCGTGGGTTCCTGGATGGCCTGGTTCTGATACCACAGCAGTGAGTATGCCGCTGTTGGCTGTGCGTCGGGCGGCCGAGGGATTGAAGGAAGTGACTCGAGGACATCTTTAGCCTCTGGCCCGTTCGGATACTGGCGACTGAACGTTTTCTCTACATAGAACCAGAACGGCCATCCAAGGTCATTCACATCCGCTGATGATCGGACGAAGTACTCCCATAGGATCTGCAAGAGGGCCTGCTCCTCGGGGGATAAGGCGCGCATCAGCGGATTGTCAGGCGAAACATCGCCATCTGGCACATTTCCTTGGATATGGTTGGTCACCGCACCATTATCAGTCTGTTCCATGGATGATTTGATATTTACGAAGGGCACCGTAGACGCGCTGCCGTGGGGTTTGGCCTCGTTTGAATGGAATGGGCTATGCCGCTGCCCCTTCTGTGTTCACTGAGGAACCTCCGGACGTTTAGGTACATGGCCACGAACTACCAGATCTAGGAGCAGGAGACATGGCCTACGGCTGCCCGGAGGTCATCAGCGGACGCTCAGGGGCTCGATCTTCAGGCACTCTCCGGGCCAGACCAGGACGGCGTTGCCCGCTGCGGATCCGTCCATGTTCAGGACGTCGACGCGGGACTCGGACCCATCCTCGTGATGCAGTGCCTCGATTCGCCTCACATGCCAGTGGCCGCTGAACACGTTTGCCGGCCGTATATGGTCAACCGCTCGTTGCAGGAGATCCCGGCTCAGCTGAGCTCTGGCGATGGTGCCCTCGGGCAGCTCGAGTTCGCTCTTGAGGTGCACGGCTGCCGGTGCGTCGTGGGTCAGGAGGATGTCCAGGGGCCCGGCGGCGACGAGCCGTTCTACATCTTCGGCTTCGACCTCTTCAATGCCGGGCCACCAGCTGACACCGGCTTTCCGCCACTTGTAGTCGATGGAGAACGCCCCTCCGAGTCCTCCGATTCGGAGTCCCTGAACGGTGGTCCGACCGGCCCTGGGAAGGTACTTTATTCTGTCCCGCACCCGGGCGAGCCCGTCGGCGTCAACGTCGAGTTGCCTTAACTCGCGGTGGTTGTCATGGTTGCCGTCAATGAAGACCAGGTCCATGCCGAATCCACCCAGGTACTTGTCCAGCTTCGCATCGAATCGACCCTTGTCCCGGCCCGGCCACAAAACACCCAGGTCGCCAACCTGCAGAATCGTCCGGGCCCCCGCCGTGCGTGCGCACCGGATCAGCATTCGCGCCCATTGGAGATTCCCATGCAGGTCTCCCGCGATCACGATCGGCGCAGCAGCATCATCCATAGGAACACATTAGTAGTCCCGGGGACCCCTCCATGCTTGAGATAGGTAGGAGTCGTTCAAGGCACCGGAGCCCGGCGCCTCCTCAAACCTCGTATGTTGAGAAGCTCGTTCCGCCGTTCGAGCGGGGACCCTCAGGCACTGAACTGATGCTACGACTAGGCTTAGTTCTGGTTGGCGCCCAGCTTGGCATTTCGGCCTGGTGGTCGAAGCCCGGAGGATTGGATTTGGCGCACTTCAGGTTCTGCGAGGTCCTGACTAGGTCGTGTCCTACGACGGCATTCGTGGGCTGTTGCGGGCCTTCAACCCGCACCCTTAACCGTCCTTGAGCGCCAAGCTGAACTCGGCACCGGCCTTCGTCTTTGTCCACCAGCCCGGACTTCAAGGCGAGGAACTCTTCCGTGAGAACGAGCAGGGGCAGATCATACTGGCCGTAGGCATCGCCTAACTGATTCCGATTTCGGAGCCCTCAGGAGGGCGCACCTGCCGGTCCTGAGGCCCGGACGGCCGGGCAACCTTCCGACCGTAAATTGACGGACGATCCCTGAATCCACCCGCCGGCAACCTGTTTGGCTGCCTTCTCGCGGCCGGTCACGACCCAAGGCTGCTGCGCACTGCTGACCTAGAATCAGGCCATGGCAGAAATCATGGAACTGACGGGTACTGACACCGGGACTTTCGCGTTCCGTACATCGACAGGATCCCTCTACCGGCTTGCGCTCGGCGATTCCCGTACCTTGACGCGTCTGCCAGCGGATCAGGACCCAACCGAAAGTTACAAAGCGATTGGAGTGTCGGCCCTTCGGATGGACACCGAGGTGATCCCGCTGGTGGGAATCGGGACACTAAAAGTCGGCGAGAGGGCGATACTCTGGCTCGACATCGTCGGAGACAGGCTCACCGTCACAGCGCGCGACACCAGCGAAGTCCTGAGCATCAGCCGCCTCGAAGAGAACTAGCAGGGGTAGACGAAATCTATGCCGACAGTCCGAGCGGCCATGTGATCCCAATCGGTGGAGTGGATCATTGCAGCTGCACGCAGCTGACCGTCATGCATCGCAATGGAGCCGTGTAGGGGCGGGCAAGAACGGCGGCGGAGGTCAGGACGCTGCCCCGTCCCAAAAGGGTCAGCAGCTTGCTGACCAATTGGCGGTTGCTGGCATCTCTCTGGTCAAGGCCCTCCGTCCCACATCGGGATGTGGACATGAATAGCACGTCAGCCACCGGCTCTAACCAACTTCCGCCCTGAACGTGTGGACGGTTGCCTCCGCGGAGCACCGTGGTCCCCGTTCAAGCAACCATTCCGGCGCCGAGGTAGCCCTAGATCTGATTGACGGTCCCAGACGTTTATCCGAAGTACTCGATAGGCAGCGGCAAATTACGGATCGACTGGACCTCAGTGTATTGTCGCGTCCGACATCGATCAGGATCTTCACGCCGCCGGGAAGGTTCGGCTGGTGCCGACCCGCGGCCTCGGGGTCGAAAACGCACCACGCTTCTCCAACACCTTGGCTAGGACGCCGTTCCAGGCCTGTCAAGCATTCGGTCTTCGAGCCAGTCGAAAGGTCCTGCTTCAAAACGTTGAGCGAGTCGATTGACGAATGCGGTCTCTCTCGCGTGGATCTGCTCGGCCGTTAGTGGATCCCATGCGAAAGGGTCGCCACCCAGCGACCAAACTGGAGTGGGATCTAGCAGTCTGTCGTAGCTCAGTATGACGCGGAATGGTGTGGCACCTTTGCCCCTGTTTTCTAGTTCGACGAATTCTTGGGGCGCCGCTTGGATTCCGTACTCACACGCTACGACCGCGGACCACGGCGAATCTAGGACCCTGGCAAGATGCTCGAGTTTGGAAATTTCTTTAGGGACAATACCGGAGAATGAGCGTTTCACCTCGATGGGAATGAAGGCCGCGTCCCTGAACAAGAGCAAAACATCGGCTTCCCCTTGGGTGCGGGTGTCGCCCTTGTGATGAATATTCATCCCGGGATGCATTCCAACTAGATCGCTTCCGGTAAAGCGGGAAAAGATTGCGTTGAAGAACCTCAACGTCAGTAGATGACCCATGGCATCCTGCTCATAGACCCGGCGCAGACGTTCCGAGATCCGGTAGGTAAAGTTAATGTGTGGGCTTTCGCCAAATGGTGCATCCATGACTTCTGTGCAGCCACGGCAGACGATGGGTGGCGAGAAGGCTGCCACTGGGATCCACTGTTTGGCGCTGCATAGAGAGCACTGTAGCTGGAACCCTTTGACAATCAGCCCTGCGCGCTCGGCCCAGAGCAGCCAGTACTTGGCTGCTTTGACACTGTTGCCAAGTGCATGCTGGAAGTCGGAGAATGCCTTTTCCGGGAGTTGATCGGTGGTCGGGCCGACAACCTCGGCGGGCGCTACTTCGCGGTTCCATTCCCTCGCTTGCTTCTTTAGCCATCCGAAGCCGCTTCTTGCGGCCATTTCCTCTAGCAGGTGAAGGAGGGGAGCATGTGCAAGGTTTGAAATTTCCCACATATCGGCAAGGGTGGCCAAGGCTACTCTTGCCGCCCGTCCGGGTTCGGATTCCGAGATCTCGAGGTTTCGACTGCTCGCGACGGCGCGCGCGATAAGCATGCGGGTTGGCCATACGACTTCGATGGGTTCTGACCTTCGGGAGCCGACGGACATCGAGACTGAGCCCGAGTAGAAGTGGCAGTTTGGTCCGTCAATCCTGATGTCTTTCCCATTCGGAAATGGACTCGATACCACCTTCAAATCTACTTGCATGCTTGTATGACGGGCGAAGTGGACGTCTTCAAGTACCTCACGTTTGCTATCGGCCGGCAACGGAACGAAGGTGGCCTTTCCATCGGCCCACACGATGACGTCCTGCCGGCTCCACCCGGCAGGACCGCCTAGCTTTAGCAAGTCGCTGTAGTCGACAACATGAAATAGTTGATCTTCTTGCTCGCCCAATAGTTCTGGCAATTCTGTTGAGCTAATGCTTGCGCTGGTCACATAGACGTGTTCGGCTGCGATTCCATATTGTGAAAATCTTTTGTGGCCGGTCAGCCCCTGGATGAGGTCAGGTCTCATCTCGGCCAGTGGGATTCCGATTGGTAACGGTCGATAGTCGCCATGAGCAGACCGGAGATTCCACAGGAGGGCGAGGTCGTCGACGTTGCCTGGTGAGCATATGACGACAATGTTGGGCCCGGCGCTCTTTTGGGCGAAATGCGGCTCTGGCAAGACACCAGATTCCGCTTGCATGCCGTAGCTGCCGTTTTGTGCGTATTCCAGGTGGATCATCGATAACTGGCGCGGGGACATTGAGGTGTCATCGACCATTCGTTCCAGTAGGTCCTCAAGCGAGCCTGTCGCCTCCGTCCTGTTGAGATTTACGAAGTCTTCGAACCTCAGGTCCTCTTTCATCTGCCCATGGCGAAGCACGTGGCGGTCAGGTTTATCGGGGAGAAGGCCAAGGCAGGCGGCATAGATACCTTTCCAAGGGTCATCGTCGGCTAGTTGAACTACTTCGAGCCCTCGATAGTCCTGCTGTCTGCCGTAGGGCAGAAGAGCAACGGCAAGCTGTCGACCAAATCCGTCCATTTCTGCGCCGTGGTCTCTTGTTGAAACCTGAACGCCGGTTTCAACAATGTTGTAGAGCCCATGGACATCCATTCCTTTGACCTGCTCGATAGCACTCCCTGGGAGGATGCTCAAGTATGGGCGTGAAATTGTGCCGGATTCCGATACGGGCACGAAGGGCGTGTTCGCACCGCCCCAGAGCTGGCATTCGAACTTTATCGCTCGCTCCAATGCGTCCGCTGTGGGCACTGGCACTGCTGTGCGCTCGGGCCGAACTGTGATCCGAGCGGCATGCGGACCGTCAAGAGTTTCGCCATCCAGCAAATACTTCATCTCGTCCTTCGTTCGCATCCAATCCCGCCCAAAAACCAACCACGATTCGACTCGACGGAGGCTGGCAATCATTTCCAAACACCACCATAGCCGGGCCTCGCGACTGGGCGGGCACGGGGCCATCGTGCCTGTTGTTTCGTATGCAGCCGGGCGAATGACACTACTTCGTAGCGGTCGTGGCTGAGAGCAAAATATCCAGTGTCGTGTCACAGCCGCATCTTTGTCCGGAACAACTCCTGGCCGGACAAATCAATCGCTTGCCGTTGCCTAGGTCTCCCTCTGAGTTCCGTACGTTTTTTGCGGCCACTGGCATCAGCGACGAATTTACGAACTGGTGCGGCCTAACGGGCACAACCCGGGTGGATGTGCTCAAACATGGAGAACTCTCGGTTGGGGAATGGCGTGGTTGTCTGGCCCGGTGAACCGCCGCTTCGCACCGAACCGCTCGAAATCCGCGGAACCTAGGCTAGGCTCTGCTCCTAGCAGGTGGCATGACTAGGCGCTGGCCGGCTACCGCATTGATGGTGGGATCCCGTCCGTCGCGCCGGCAGTTCAGACCCAGTGGCGCACGTAAAACGCCTTGGCGGCCCACGGGCGCAAAGCGCCGTACAAAGCCGCCTGAACGTCGCTTGTACGGTGCAGAAGTTCGTAGAACGTATTGCTGGCGCTAGCGCTGAATTGACCGCCGTACAGGCTGACTGCGGTTGCCAATTGGTTTTGGGTGTATCCGAGGGCTGTTGCCGCCCCGTCCCACACGCACGTGATCACCCTGACGGCGTCTTCTACGTCCTTCCGCGCGAGAGCTTCCTTGGGCCGCTCGTGCGCCTCTTCTGCTTTTTTGTAGGCGTGTATGTTCTCCGTCGTGTCGGCGAGGTGGTAGGCGGAGAGTCGGGCACGGAGCGCCTTGAGCGACTGTTGGCCAGGTATGGGCTCTGCAGTCAACGTCGGGAGAAGAGACTCGAACCTGAGTAGGAGCTCGATCATCCCTCCGAGCAACCTGAAGGCACCCGTCCGTAATGAGGCCGCCGACGATTTCGCACTAACCAGATCAGGTTCGTCGTCCCACCCATACCCTTGGTCACCAAGCCCGACGCTGACCCGGTCTTTGAGGTCTTGGAATAGCTGGTTCCTGAATGTCCAATCTTCATACAGGTAATCCACGAGCGTGAAATACTGCTGGATGTCTGCCCAGGAGCCCGGAACGGGGAATGCAGAGTGCCGTCCGGCCGTATAGTCCAGCAGTGACCACGCGGATTGCCGATTCAACCCCCGGAATTCGTCTTCGTGAGCAAGTGTTCGAGACCGCAATCGCTGAGAAATCCAGGGTGCCAAGGCATGCGCAAACATGCGTAGTCGGATGTCGGTGGCAGCTGACTGAATAGTCACAGTCGTTGGGATGCTCTTTATCCGGTCCTCGTAGGGTGCTATCAATGCAAGCCCATGCAGTGACGATAGTGCGTCTTCAACAAGCTGCGCGGCGCCATCGTTGCTAATTCTTACGACAAAAACGGGGAGGGTGGCGTTCTTCCAGTATTCCTCGTGTTGCGCGATTTGAACTGAGCGCGCCTGATTATCGGTAAAGTGTTTGTCAGTCCCCTTGGACTGAAATCCAGCCACAAAAGCGGTCGCGGCACCCCGCTTATCCCCGTCTTCCCTCGTCAGTCTCGCGAAACCGACGAGATCAATTCCTGAGTCCAACTCCTGCGGCCACGGAAAGTGGTAAACCTCCATAGCGCGCAGCGCCCCTTCGAGGAGGGCCAATGCCTCTGCCGCCGACTTCATATTCCCGGGAGTTCCAGGGAGACTACCTACCATCCCCATAGCCTATATAGCCCAGCTCGCCGTTGGAGAACCGCATTGGCAGGACTATTCGTTTCTTGGCACCCCTCGGTTAGCAGGACCAGCGACGGTCCGCCGTCTGGTAGCTCCCGAACGTCTTCCGCACGCGCCTGCCGGGAAGATGCCAGCTCAGTTTCAAGCCTGCCAACCAGGTTTCGCAATTCTGTCACCTTCCTCGATAAGCCGATATTTTCGGCTAGCAGGGATCGTTGGTGATGCGCAGCTCTGCGTGGACCTCGGGATCGATCGTGGAGATGTTAGCAAGCTGGGTCCCAGCCAGAGTTGCCGCTGCCTCTCCAACCTCTGCACATGGGTGTCTTTGTCAGCAAGTTGCTATCTTTGTCGCTCGATTCTGGCGAGGAGCGTCAGACGATCCGCTTGGTATCGCTTTCCGGAGTGCTTCAACGACCCCGCCACCGTTTCGTCCGTTGTCAAGACACTGCGGGAAGCGCTGGGACCGGATTCAGTAGAAATCACCCCACCGGGGATGGGCAGCGAGGACGTTGGACATCTGGGAGCGTCGATTGGAGTGCCATCCGTGATCTGGTGGTTCGGCGGGATGCCAGCCGAGGTCTTCAGCGGTCCCGGCCCCATCCCGCTCAACCACTCGCCATTCTTTGCCCCGATCTGGAAGGCACTTTGGCCACCGGTGTCTCCTCCGCAGTCGCGGTGCTCATGTCCCGACTGGGCAACGCATCCATGCTGGACCCAATGGGCCCAGGACAGTTCCCCAGACTGCGACGGCTCCGTCGGCATTCGAGGCCTGTAACAGGTCGTAGTTGCACTGGCCGAGAGTGAGCATTGCAACGGCCCCGGCAATGATTCCCTGGGATGCGTCCTTCATCTGGTCATACATCCATCCGAAGGCCGCGTACGGCCCGCCAATCCCGACTTCAAGCAACGGTTTGTCCCAACTTCCGTCGGCATAGCGGTAGGAGGAGAGTTCTATGCCCAGCTTCCGCATGCGCTAGGGACGCGATGACTGCAGTGTTGCCGGTCCCAATGAGAAGAGCTGGTGGTGGTGCAGCAATCGCGTCCGGCACAATTGAGGAGTCAGTCGAGACTATTGTGGGGAGCAGCCGACCGAGATGGAGCCCATTAGCACTGGAACGGTAATGCTGGCGCTGGCAAAACTTGGCGCTGGACCCGCGTCGGGCCAGCTCAGAAACCTGCTTAAAAAGCGCCTTCTTCGGCGTCGTGTCGCAGGTGCTGCAGCCAAGGCCGCGAAGGGACACGGAATCCTTGTCACGAAGCAGGCATTGCGACAGTGGCTCGGCCGTCATGATGTCCGGGAGCAGCTCGCCGTCGGGAACACCACATCAGTCGACTCGGCCATTAACAACCTGGCTTGGCTCATCTCTGGTGAGTTTGCGGAGAACCGGGAAAAACGCGCCCTCGAATTGCTTGACCTGCTTTTGATGGAGTATCAACGAGTACAGTCTCCGCAAACAGCGACGGTCCTCGGTACCTCGTGGACAGACGGCCGAATCACTGCTGAGGGCCAGCAAACACGCGAGATGTTGCTGGATCGCACGAAGACGATCCTTGAGGTAGTCAAGGGACCGGAGGTGTTTGCCGAAGATCTGACGAAGCTGCATCCATGGCGACGAGCTGCCGCCACGGATTTGGCCGAGGTTTGGGGACCCTTTCCCGACTTCGTCCACGCGCTGGTCACCCACGACTCGCGCGGTACAGTTTTGCGTGATTGGGCGCGAAACCCTCCGGCGCCTTTCGAGGCCGCCCCCGCTGCAGTATGGTGCTGGTTTGGAGTTGTGGCCGCTGATTATGGGGAGCGCACGGCGGCCAACGACTTCATCATGAAAGGCATCGCCCTCGGCATGACCGACGCCGGCTACTGGTGGGCCCGCGCTGCCCTGAACGCCGGCGACCTTGGAGAAGATTCCCGAGACCGCGTGCGCGAGCTTGTCGCGCGCTCAGAGCCGCAGCACCCCATCGCCGCTGCATGGCTTGCGTTTATCGAGAACAGACATGCCGAAGGTGCAGCGGTACTCGCTGGGTGGCAGGCCGAAGACTCCAACGACAAAGCCATCAAAGCCATAATCTTGAGCGCTTCCGCAGCAGCACAGGGCGATCTTAACAGGGCCATTGCTATCACTCTCGAGGCATCTGAGGCTGATCCAGAGTCGAGCGGAACAATGCTGCGTGCGGCTGAAGCGCTTCTCTCCCGAGGGCAATACGGGGAGAGCGACAATCCCTTGGCCGACTTCGCGCGCGCCCGCACGCTTGCAATCAAAGCCCGAGACTCTCGACGGTCCTGGCTCGGCGACAGTGTGGCACCAATACTCGTGGCCCTCAAGGCCTCCGTCTTGAGCACCGACACCGACCGAGCATGGCGTTTGACACAGGCGGCTCCTCACGGTGAGGCAACAGACGATGAACTAAAGGACCCACGACTTCGACGCGAGACTGCCATGCTCGCTGCCACCATGGCCAATTTCGATTTAGCCAAGCGACTAGCGGCCGAGATGGATGACGCCTACACCTCGGCGACCATCAACGCTTGGGAGGCTCTGCACGGTGGAGACGAACAGACAGCCGTCACGGAGTGGTTGAAAGCTTGGGACGCCGCGGATAATGACCTCGCACGACTGGAAGCTGCAACCGCTCTTGCCCCACTCGGAGGACCAATGCCGAGTATGGCCGACCTGGCGGAGCGCCATCCGCAAGCCGTACAGGAGTTGCTATCCATCCACGAGGTGATGTCCGACACCGATACCGACACAAAACTCACTATTTTGAGGGCCCGTGCACACGAGTCCGAGCAGTTAACAGTCCAGCTGGCCAAGCATCTTGTCGACGCAGGCCAGCACGACGAGGCGGCGGCGGCGCTCGAGACCGGAGCCCATCGATGGAACCGTCCCCTACTGATGAGCATGGCGGCCGACCGCTATCTGCACGCCGGACAATACAGCAAAGCCGTTCAGGCCAGCGAGTCTGCAGTGACGTTGGGCGGCCCCGGCTGGGCCGGCGAGCTGGAAGCGCTTATGGTGCGTTTCGATGCACTCGAGGCACAAGGTTCAACCGCAGCGTCGCTTCACGTGGTCCGACGCGTGATCGCCATCGCGCCGGAGAACCTCAACGTTCGGTGGATTCTCATTCACAGTCTTTTGCGAAGTGGGGCTACTGACCGCGCATGGGCAGCACTCAACTACAAAGGCGAGCCTGTCAGACCCCGGAATGTTCAGGACGCACGGATATGGATCTCGCTCGCTTCGACTCACGACACAAGCCCCCTCTTCGTCAGTCGAGCATTGGCAGTCATGCGCCGCTGGAAGGAAGACCCCGACCTGGTTGGTGCCTTCCTCTCGGAGATCTACCTCGGCTTGACCCGCAACCAGATTCAGGCACGACAGGCCGACATCAATGCGCTCCACGCAGCAACGGCGGACTACACCAATGAATACCCGGACAGCACCAACTTCCGGGCGATCCAGATCGGCACAGACGGCAACCCTTTGGCCGAATTGGACGACATACTGAAGCGCCGCAGTCAGGAAAGCACTGTTGTCGACCTACGTGTCAAAGTTTCACGCGGCGAACTGCCCCTCGGCATGGCTGCCTACGTTAGTGGAAGAAGCTACGCCGAAATGGCAGTTAGACGCGATGCCGGGCGCGTCTACAGCCATGTTCCCGGATGGTCTCCAGCCGCAACTGAAGCCGTTGGCGAAACCCTCGGCAGATCTGTCGCGCTCGAGACCACGGCAGCCGTGACCCTTGCCCTGCTCGACCCCGCTATCGCCAACCAGCTGGTCGGCGTGTTCTCGTCTACCCAGTGCACGGACCACTCATTCCGGGACGCACTTGCCGGGCAGCAGAGCCTTGAGCTTCGATCGACGCTGTCGGTCGTCTGGAGTGTCTCTGAACAGAAAACCGTCCCTATCGGAATTACCGAGGAGGAGGCTGAACGGCTCGCCCACCATGCCGGCAGGACCGTCGGGATTCTTACCGGCACCAACCGTCGTGGTTGGGCAGTCCTTAAGCGTTTTGGAGACTTTACACCGAACGATGCCTGGCTAAGCACCCTCGACTTCGCGATCGAGACCAAGACGGCGTTTTGGAGCGATGACTACCTCCTTCGATCCATGGCTGCGCAAGAGGGACTACCAACGTTCGGCACCGTCGATTTGTTGAGAGAGCTCGTGCGCCTCGACCGGCTTCCGTCTGAACTAGCCCGGGTCGCGGAGTCAGTGCTCGTCGCGAATTACCACGTTGACCTGGGATTTGAACCCGCGGTGATGCGCCTAGCGGCGGAACTTGAGGGCTGGGAGCCGCGGGGCGCGGCGGCATCGCTGACGAGGCCGTTCACTTGGGAGGATCCGCCGATTGTAATGGAGTTCTTGCAAGAGGCGCTCTCCAAGAACGCCGGCGGCTCCCCACTGGCCGCACAAGAATGGGTCAAATGCACAGCGATCGGGCTAATCAGGATCACGGCGGGCGACACACAAGGTGCCTCAGTAAATCTCCGATTGCTCCTCGGGCAACTCATGAGTCAGGCTTGGACACGACCTGATATGATCCCGTACTTGCTAGCTGGAATCCGTCAAGCCAACGTCGAAGAACCAGAAGCAGAAGATCCCCTAGCCCCCATTCTCGTCGCGATGCACTCGAAACTCCTGAAAGATCACGGGCCAGGTGCCGCCAAACAACTCCTATTGATGTGGGTTGAGCACCTCGAAGACGATGATCGCAGGCTCGCTGCAAGAATTATTCTGACCAATCCGACCTAGATCCAGGCGAGAACTGGAGGCCACTCCAGTGGGCTCTCCCCAAAGCGGATGCAATCGCTGCTAGCCGCGAAGCGCCAAATCTCAGCTGCGATCGTGATGCGGCAGTGTCAGCTTTTGGTGCCGAGTTGGCGTCGCAGGGAAAGGAGTTCGCCGTGAGCGGCTCCCAATGCCTTCTGGAGTTCGGCGACTTCTTCTCGATGCTTACGACGGAGTTCGGCAATTTGTTGGCTGAGCCGCCGTACCAGGGTGCTGCTGGCGGCAGCTGTATCCGGGTCGAGTTCGGCACTGTCAGCGCGGACAGGAGTGCGGGTGCGGCGGAGTGCTTCGACTTGAGAACGAAGCTCGGGATGACGGTAGATGAAGTCAGTTGACACACCAGCTGCGTTGGCAATCCCGGTGAATGTTACGGGCTTGCTGTTCTTTCGGGCGCCGCGTAGTGCGGAGTGGACGGCCTTCTCGGCTGTTTCCCGGCGACGCCGGGTTGCCTCGGCTAGCGCCTGGATGTTGCGTTTCATGCTGTTTCTTCCTTTTCTTCTCGCGTAAGCCGCTGTTGGGGTGCTCCGGCCCCGCGCAAAGGTGTGAAGGTGCCATCCTCCTGGCGAACGCCGTCAATGGCCAAAAGGATGCCGTCGAGAGCGGCCAGTTCTTCTTGTCTTCCTCGCAGCCAGATGTTGTTGCTTGTCATGGCTTCGCCGAACCGTTGGATGTGCGCGGCCTGTCGTTGCTGGACAAGGCTGTGGGTTTCGTCGCGTTGCCGTTCAAGGTCATCGGTGAAACTGGCGTCAGTGACGAACTTTGTGCAGGACAAACACGCGTTTCCTTTGTCGCAGGATTGGCGGGGAGGAAGTGTGCAGTAGCCGTTGGGCAGGATGCGGTCGGTACGTTTATCCAAGGCCAAGGCTTCGAACAGCTCGCCGGGGTCACGTCCGTAGTCCCGGCCATCGGCGGTGACTTTCTTATACCGCAGAAACTCGCTTTCGGCGACCGTGGCGAGTGTCTTGGCATAGTGCATGAACATCGTTGGCGTCTTGTGGCCCATGTATCGCATCGCCACGTGGATCGGCACTCCGGCATTGAGCAGGTTGGTCGCGCGGGTATGCCGGAAAGTGTGGGTTCTGGAAATCCGCACCGGATTGCCCTGCTCGTCTCGCAGGTCAAGGTTGGCTGCGAACTCGCCGAGCCGCCGGTGAACCACCGACATGACGTAATGCCGTTGCCCGTGGCGATTATTATTGCGGCCGAGGAACAAGTACTTTGGGCTCCCACCGGATTGGCCATACTCGGACATGAATTCCAAGGCATAGCGCTGCTGCTCCCGGATCAAATCCACTACTTCTTGATCGACCAGAATGGTGTTGTCGTCGGTCATGATCTTTGTTTGCTGGTAACGCAGCCGGGCGACATGTCCGTTCGGGTCCGGGAAGGGGATTGCTACGAGTGGATCGTAGTCCAGCATGATAATCTCGCTGATCCGCCGCCCAGTCTTGATCAGCAGACCAAGAATGCGGACTAGCTGGTCGTCGGCAAAGCCGCCTTCTGTTGTCGGTGCCGCTAGCAGTGCGCTGTTCTGGGCGATCTTGCTAATGGTTGCGTCGCTCAGCACCAGTTCCGGGGGCGGGGCCTTGGGGCCAGTTGGTTTCTCACCGAATCGGAATAACGCCGCATGTTGCGGCCCCAAACGCAACCAACGGCGCTCACCAAGCCCTTGGGCAGCAGCCTCGCGCTCTTCGAACATGAATCGGTAGAGCTTCCCTAACGCTTGTCAAGCGTTTTTTAGCCGTGGACGACGGGCATGGTGAGTGCCCCGTCACCGTTGTTTCGCGGTGCGGTTTGTCTGGCCGTCGCCTGTCAATGCGGCCATGACGCGGCTGGTGAACGGGGCAAGCGTGCGGGGCGCGCCTGGTCAGCGACGGTGCCGGGACGTTGTTATCGGGTCAGGCGGGCTCGTTTGGCCGTGAGGGTGTGGGACCTGGACTGGGTGCGTTGCTTAGGCGTCACGGTGTACCGGGAAGCGATGAGTTCCTTCGCCGCCCGTTTGGTCAGGGGCCGCCCCTCGAGGTCCCGGAGCTCATACATCTGCCCCGTGGTGAGGGTCTTCCAGGTCCTTTCGGCCAGTTTTCTGGCCACCGCGATGGTGGCCTGGGTGTGGCAGTGTCCGTGTTCGATCATGAGGCGGTAATAGAACGCCGCCAGCTGGGGATCCATGGTCCGGGCGACGCTGGCGGCCTGATAGAACGCAAGACGCAGCGGTGCGGGGCCTTCCTTGTCGATGGCCCGGCGGGCCTGGTGCATGGTCCCCGATGACCAGTTCGAAGGAGTGATGCCGACGTAGTTGGCCGCTTTCTTGGCGCTGTCGAAGGCCGAGCCGTCGCCGAAGTAGGCGCGGATGCAGGCACCCGTGGCCGGGCCGATACCTGGAAGGGACAGGATGAGCGGGTCATCACCGTAAAGCCGTTCCCACCACTGGCGGGCGTGGGAGGTGAACCGCTCCACCCGGACCCGGGACTCGTGCAGGTCCGTCAGGTGCTCGGCGACATCCACCGCCAGTGCGTCCAGGTCCAGGTGGCCTTCCCAGAAATCCGCCCATTGCGGGGCTGCGGTTTTGATGGCGGTGGCGCGGGCGGGGGTGTCGGCGACGTCACGGGTGTGTTCGGCGACCACGGCCGTCAGGGTGGCCGCGCGCGCCGACGCCAGGGAGCGCAGGTCGGGCCAGCGCCCCAGCACGGCCAAGGCTGTTGACTCGGATCCGGCAAACGCGGCCCAGACGTCCGGAAAGGCCCACCGGGCCAAGGACAGCAGCCGCCGCCAGTACCGGTTGCCGTCAATGACAGCTCCCGCCCGGCGGACCACGGCCCGGCGCAGTGCCAGCTGTCCCGGGGCTGCCAGAACCAGGCGGGGCAGGTCGAAAATTTCCCCGGCGTGGGTCAGCACCTCGGAGTCAATGACGTCGGATTTGTTCTTGCCCATGATGGCTCCGCGCAGCCGCGAGGAATGGCGGGCCCCGATCATTTCCATCTGACCGCCGGCGCGTTCGACCGCGAGGGTCAGCGCCAGCCAGGTCATGGACGTCGGTTCCACGACCGCGGTCACCGGTGCCGGAACAGCGGCCAGCCGCTGCGAAAGACGCTCCAGACCTGCCAGGGTCGGGTCGACCGTGAAACGGCTCAGATGCTCGGTTCCGTCATCGAAAAATTCGCGCAATGCGATGTGGTGCCGTGCCGTGATCGCGGCGTCGATACCGGCCACTGCCCGCACAAGGACGGCGGGTTTATCCTGATCCTGCATGATGGTTCTCCTTCTCGCATCGAATACGTGCGATGGGACAAACCCGTCGTTGCCGGTCCACCAGCCAAAGCCACTAAGCGGGCATCCCACCTCGGGAGAACCGTCATGCGCCCCATTCCAGCGCCTGGGGCGATCTCCCGCACACGCCCGCAACTGTTGAGGATGCCCTCGGATACGGGCCTCCCGCGCTTGTGAGTTATCCGGTGCTGACGGAGGAACGCCGGTGCTGCGCACCGCTCCCCTCCTTCACCAATTCCCTCAATCGGGTCTGCTTGGAAGACAGGCCGGGGGCAACGATCTCTTTCGCGAGCCATGACGCCCAGCCGAAAACCGGCACCACCCCGGCCCCTCCCAAGGCCACCGTAAACGACGACCACCCCACCTCAACAGGGGGTACTTAAGGGATACAAGCTGTTCTGGCGCGGTCATCGCAGCACGTCGGTGTACCGCACCCAGCGTATTCCCCTTGTTCGGGCCTGTGCTGGCTTTCTGCTGGTTCAGCCATTGTCGGAAACCTTGAACCCAAGTGCCGAGCTTCCTTTGATCGTTGAGGATATGTGGCCCGTCGAAGCCCTCGAGGTCTAGGTAACGTTGGAACCATACCAACCCGTGCTGACGGGCCTGGACGGTGCTCCAGGTGTAGACCTCGCGCTCCAGCTGGCGCGACAGCCACCATTTCGCGGCTTGTTGCAACCAGGGCGTGGTCAAGTGGCTGAAATAGACCAGGTTACGACGCTTCGGTTCGTGTTCTCGCAAAGGAATCCTTGTATCCAGCTCCGGGTTCCAGACGTTCAGCTCCCACCACTCGCCCTCATGATAGGCGTGCACCAGCAAGTCCAGCGTGCGACCGAGAGCCCGGCCGATATAGATCAGTTGCTGTGCCGCGAGTGGGTCGCCCTGTTGTGATCGGACCTTCTGGATAGCTCGTATCCATTGGTCACGCGACAACTGCAGCAGGCTGACCACATGAGAGTACTGTGATTCACCGATAACGCGGGCGATCTGCCGGGTCATCTTGGACGTGCATTCAGCTTGGATGCGCAGTCCCAACTGGACCTGTCGCTCTATGGACCAGGCGAACTCAGTGACCATACTGCCGGGCAGGTCACGAAAGTCCAGCGCCACGCTTTTTTCCCGCTGCCGGTAGGACGGCTGGTTCTCCAGGATCGCGTCCAACCAATGCGGCGGCATTGTGGCACGTGTGAAATGAGACTCGCGAGCATCCTCCGGCAGCGCGTCGAGCAAGTTGCGATTGATCTGCGGGTTAAAGAGGCCTTGTTGCCCCAGCCTCGGATCTGCCTTCGCGGTGCGTCGGGCCTTGTAGGGTGCAGGCTGGCTCATTCAACGGCCCTCCATCGGTCGGCGAGTGTTTTCCAGTCGGCGGCGGCCCGCATCGCCGCATCCTCCGTGACGTGCGCGTAGGTGGTCATCAGGGTCTGAATATCGCTGTGCCCCAGCCGTCGCTGCACGACATGCTCAGGAACACCGGCCAGCAGCAAGGCAGTGGCGTGGGAATGCCGGAACCAGTGTGGGGTCCACTTGGCTGGCAGCAGTGGGTGACGACGCCTAAAGCCTTTGATCCAGTCGTATATCGTCTCTGGCCAGACGGGATTCCCGAACTCTCCCCGGAACAGGTTAACGAACACCGAATCACTATCAGCAATGTCCAAGCCCAGGTCCACCAACGAAAACAGGTATTCGCCATATAGATTGTCCAAGGCATCGCTGACATATATCCGTCGATATTGCTGGTTTTTCACCCGAAGTCGTCGACGTTGATCTTCCCTCGGCTGTATGTCGATTAACGCCGTGGCGCCGGTTCCCGGCTGCCAATCGCCGTGTTGGAGGAGCAATGCCTCCGCCAGACGCAAACCGGTTTCTTCCAGGAGCGTCCAGAACAACCGCAACCTTAGGTCGCCGACCCACTGCACAGCGACGGGATCGAACTGGGCAGCATCGTCCTTAATGACGCTGATCTGACGTGGTGTCAGAAACGGCGGTGGTGACTTGGGGTCACGCCGCCGCCCGATCACGCGACGGTTTTGGCCGCCCTTGATGTGTCCCAAAAAAGAGGCATACTGGCTGCGAGCCTGCGCCGTTCCGCCGTTGATGTGCATATAGAACTGACGAGCTGCCGGGATGTCCGCGACGATGGCTTGGTAGCGATAGAAGCTCAGCACTGAGGTCAGCGCTAGGTCAACGGTGCTGTATGCCGCCGGCTTGGCCGGCCGCATTTTGACGACAGTCGGATCGGTGCCGCGATTGAGCATACGCTGCTTGAACCTGGCCAGCTCCTGGACGTCGACCCGCTTCCAATCCAGGGAGCGGTCTTCCAGCATCGACCACCACAGCGCTAGTCCCTTCGCGTACGCCCGCACGGTGTTCGGCGAGTACTTTTCCTGCCGCAAGTACTCCAAGTACTCCTCGATCGGCTTTACTACCCGCCAGTGCCGATCCAGCACGACATAAGTGATTTCGCTTCCAAAAATTGCCCGCTGCCGCACGGCCATTTGATCACCTCGATGATCAATCTAGGAGATCAACATCAGGCGGCGCTTCATGTGACTCGGCGTGTCGTCGACGGCGTCAGCGACGTCCTCGAATAACCCCGGATAACTGACGAAGGCTAAGAAATGTTGAGCAGTTTGTCATTCATTAGCGTCGTCAGCGGCTGCTCGCCTGAGCTTCGGATACCATTTGATCCCACTCGAGCTCGGGGGCACAAACTCGGCATCCAATCTCTGGCCGGAGCCCAACCGCGCCGGCGCTACCGGCACCACCAACCCCAAGGATGCGGTGGAGAACACCCTCCACAAGGCGATCTGCAACCACACAGTGAAGCTCGCCGATGCGCAGAACGCGATCGCCGCCAACTGGGCAGGCGCGTTGAAGACCCTCGGCCTCTAAGCCACGGCCCTCCGCTTGATATGTCTAGGCCTTGAGCCGGGTGTGTTCCCACTCATCGAGAAGCTCCGGCATCCGGGTCATGAGGAACCTGTAGAAGGCGCCCATTTCTTTGACCCTGGCCCTCGCCGCTGATCCCTCCCGGAGGCTCGAAGCGGTGGAGTCGGCGAGGTCGGCGAGGCGCTGGTACACGGGGTTCTGCCGTAGGGAGGCGACGTACCATGCGTTGTCGGGGAGAGCGTAGCGGTCGCGCCGGCTGCCGGGTTGCGAAACCCTGTGCACGAAGCCGACGGTCTGCAAGTACCGCACGGCGCCGGAGACGGCGGCCGCGCTCGAGCCCAGTATCTCGGAGAGTTCGGCCGCGGTCAGCCATCCGTCCTCGGAGACGACAAGAGCCATGAGCGCGCGGGCTGGCATTTTGGGGAAGCCCGCGGCCATGAGGACAGCCGCGGAGGTCTCGGCGGCGTCGGGCATACGCTCGATCCCGGAACTTGTCACGCTGTGCCCACCTCCCGGCGGCGCACGGCCGCGAGCGAGAGCGCCGTGAGGACTGCGGCGACGCCAAGCATCCAGAAGCCCCCGCTCCAGTCTGTCCCGCTGCTGGTGGTGACGGGGGTGTGGGTAAACGGCGAGAGGTCCCGGAGCTTCTGGTCAAGGCCGAGCATGCCGCCGTAGACCCCAAGGATGACTCCGACGCCTAGGAGCCCCCACCCGGCGGTCATCGTGGCGCGGGGCCAAACGACAAATACCATGGCGGGCAGTGCGAGGTAGATGAGTGCTGCGGGGAGCTGGTCTGCAGCGGTTTGCCAAACGTCGCCCACTGCGCCCGAGGTGTCTCCGACGGCGACGAGGGAGACCCATGCCCCGAGGGCCGTGAACGCCATGACGAGCACCACCGAGACCGCGCCGAGTCCGAGGAAACTCCCTAGCCAGCGCATCCGGCCCACCGATTCGGCCAAGACGGGCTCGGCCGTTCCGGCCACCTCCTCCTGGCGGAGGCGCAGGACGGCCTGTAGACCGCACGCTGCGGCAAGTATCCCGGCTATCTCGAACAGGGCCGCGACCAGGAGCTGGGTCATGGATGTGCCCTGCGCCTCGATCATGCCGCGGAGCACGGCAGTGATTTGGGGGTTGGAGGTGATCGAGGACTGGATCGCGGAGCCGAGTGAGCCTGTGAGCAGGCCCGTCGTGAGGCCGCCGATGCACCAGCCAATGATCGCTCCCTGTTGTAGGCGCAGCGCGAGCGAGAAGCTCCCGCGCAGCCAGGGCCGTGCGTCGGCGCGTCCGGATCGACCCGCGAGCACGCTCGCGCCGATGTCCCGGTGCGCCATGATCGCTACCACGACGGCGGTGCACGCCGCCCAGAGCACGAGTGGCAAGAGCAACGGCCACCATCGGTTGCCCGTGTAGGCGAAAGTCTGCTGGCCCCAGCCGATGGGGGAGAACCAGCTCGGCCATGCGGCTGTCATGGTCATCCCATCGGGACTGACCTGTCCGGTCGCGTCCCCGAACCCGCGCAACAAGTACGCGAGCATCACAAGGGCCGAGGCGATGCCGTTGGCCCCCCGGGACGTGCTGAAGAACTCGGAGGCCAACAGGCCCACCCCGAGGAAGGCGAAGCCCACGGCACCTGTCGCGAATCCAGCTACGAGCGAGCCGGCCGGGTCAAGCCCTCCGGCCATGAAACCTAGCGCTGTCGCGATGGCCACGAGCACGTTGGCCACGGCGCCGTGAAGGATGGTTGCACCGAGCGGGGCCCATCGCCCGGCGGCCGTCGAGGAAATGAGCTCGGCCCGGCCCGACTCCTCTTCCGCCCGGGTGTGTCGGACGGCCATGAACGTGTTCATGAGTCCGGCAAGGACGGCCAGGAACGCAAAGATCTCGAAGAACGTGAACGAATCGAGCGCCGGACCGCGTGGAAGACCGCGCAGGACCAGAATCGCAGGAGCCGCGGCGGCCAACTGAAGCACCTGCGCGCGTGTCGCGTCGTCGCCGAACGTCTTCGCTATTGCTGCGACGGCGAACAGCGCGAGCACTCCGATCGAGAGGACCCACACAACGATCTGCCAGCGGTCCCGGCGCAACCGCTGTCGGTACAGTATCCACAACGCGCCCATATCAGGCCCCCGTCCGAACAGCACGGTGGCGCCGATGGTGCGTGCCGCCGTCGTCCTCTTCCTGCGCGGCAAGCGGGGCGACCGTGTCGCCGTAGTGGCGTAGGAACAGCTCTTCGAGCGACGGCGGTGCGATGAGCAGGCCTTTGACCCCGAGGGTACCGAGAAGCGGCAGGACCTCGTGGACGCGATCGGAATCGGCGCCGAACTTGACGCGCCCGTCTGCCACGGTGAGGTCGTGGACCTGGGACAGTGTGTCGAGCGCGTGGGTGTCCACACTGTCCTGCGCGAACGAGATTTCCGTACGGGTGAGGTGGCGCAGTGCGTCGAGCGTGCCGCCGTCAACGATCCGGCCGGCGCGGATGATGCTCACGCGGCCGGCGAGCTGCTCGACTTCGGAGAGGATATGGCTGGATAGCAGCACGGTAGCGCCGTTCTCGTCCACGATCCGCCGGATCTCGCGAGTGAAAACAGCCTCCATGAGCGGGTCAAGGCCGCTCGTGGGCTCGTCGAGGAGATACAGCTCGGCATCCATGACGAGGGCGGCGATGAGCGCGACCTTCTGGCGGTTTCCCTTCGAATAGGCACGGCCCTTCTTGCTTGGGTCGAAGTCGAAGAGTTCGCAGAGGTGATCCTTGCGCTCCTTGTAAGTGGCGTGGTCCACGGCGCCGTCGCGGAGTCGGGAAAGGAGGTCGATGGCCTCCCCGCCGGAAAGGTTGGGCCAGAGGCTCACGTCACCCGGAATGCTCGCCACGCGCCGGTGGAGCTCGACGGCGTCCGCCCACGGATGCATGCCCAGAACCGTCGCGCTGCCCGACGACGCGCGGGCCAGCCCGAGAAGGATGCGCAGCGTGGTGGTCTTCCCGGCGCCGTTCGGCCCGAGGAAGCCGTGGATCTCACCTTTGTGGACCTCGAGGTCCAGGCCGTCGAGCGCTCTGACGCGCCCGAAGTTCTTGTGCAAGTCGACAGTGCGGATGACGGTGTCCATGCCGCAAACATACGCAGTTTTCACAAAGTTTTGAAATACCGAAAGACCCTTGTGTTCCTGCGCGGTTCGTGCGTAGGCGTTTTCCGTGTGTTTGGGGCATTCGCACCGCGACGGAACATGGATCCGTCCCCGGCGGGATGCGGCGGCACCTAGTCTTTTTCCAAGCCGATGAGATCCACGACGGGAGTAGAAGCGGCGCCGTTCTGCACCGATTCAAGATTTATCAGAGCTTCGTCCTTGCTGCCGTAAGCCTCGCTTGTGACAATGACCGCCCCGTTGCCGTCCTTGATCCGGAACCTATAGAACCCCGCGTTGTCCGTGTAGACCTCAATGGTGCCCTTCATTCCGGCGTCCTTTGCATTTTCACCCGGCCACACATCTCGTACACATTGCTCGTGGCCGGGTATTTCGGCTCCATTCCAAGACTGCTGTGCCGATATGAAAACGTGTAGTGCCGAAAGTCACCTTCTGATTCCATTCGTTCTGGTCAAGCAGCGCTGCGACCGGGACTTACGCCCCTACCCAGCCCTGCTCACTGGCGATCCAATGAAATGACTTCCTTCAGGAAATAGATCCGGGGTGCCCAGTGAGGGATGCGAAAGGACTAACGAGATGACAAGCACCAGTTCATTCGTGATTGTGCTCGGCTATGACGGTTCTACACATTCCCAGAAGGCACTGAAGTGGGCCTTGGACGAGGCCGGCCGGCGCAACGGCCAGCTCCGCCTGATCACGGCATGGAGCAAGCCGCCGATGTCTTGGTATCCGGCAGTACTGGAAACGGCCGCTGGTGAAATCGTGGCCGAGGATTCCCCTGAACGAATCGCAGAGACGTCTCAGGCCGAAGCCCTGAAAGCTGCCGCCAGCCACGGCGTAGCGGCAACCGGGCAGGCCGTCCATGCTGATTCAGCGGCGTCGGCCATACTGGACGCCGCTAAGGACGCGGATCTGGTCATCGTCGGGTCCCGCGGGCACGGTGGATTTCCGGGCCTGCACCTGGGCTCGGTCTCGACCCAGGTCATTGACCACGCACCGTGTCCGGTTCTCGTCGTCCGTTGAGCCCATGAAGCAGCGGGGATCCGGACAGGATGGTGATCGTGGTGCACGAATTCCGGGACCGTGTGGATGCCGGACGGAAACTTGGCCAGGCACTGATCCGGTGCGACCATGCCGTGTAGACCACGGCGGCGATCACAGGCCCAATCCCTTTTTCGTCTAACAGTGGAGCGGCAGGGCTGGCTTCGTCGCGGGTACGCCGGTGGGCGAGCTCTGTGATCTGGGGATCGGTGAGGGTGTCGCATGCATCGATGCCGGATGAAAGTGTTTCTCTAGGCCTGCCGGTGATGATCGGTTGCGCGCATCCGCACTGCAACGAGGATTCCTGACAGTCCGGTGAGCGCTGCGACGACGGCGACGGCTGCAGGGATGCCGAAGACGTCCGCGAGGACGCCGGCGAGCAGGGCGCCGACGGCGAATCCGCCGTCGCGCCAGAGCCGGTAGATGCCCACCGAGCGTGCCCGCCATTCGGGGTGTGCGACGTCCCCGATGGCGGCCAGCAGGGTGGGGTAGACCAGCGCGGTTCCGAGGCCCAGGAAGATGGCGGCGGCAAGCCAGATTCCGAAATTAGTTCCGGCTGCGACCATGCTCAGGGCTACGGCCTGGAGGAGCATGCCGCCGACGATCAGCCATTTCCGCCCGTATTTATCCGACATGGCGCCGGTGACGAGTTGCGCGGCTCCCCAGACGGCAGGATAGACGGCGGCGAGGATCCCGATCTTTTCGATGCTCAGTCCCGCTGCGGCGAAAAGGAGCGGGAACAGGCCCCAGGCGAGGCCGTCGTTGAGGTTGTTGACCATGCCGGCCTGGCTGACCGAGGACAGCGATTTGTCCCGGAAGGTGGTGAGGGTGAAGATTTCCCGGTTGCTCAGCTCCGCGTGGGCGCCGACGTGGGCGGACGTGTGGCTGGCGGCCTCGAGCCTGGCATGGCCCCGGGTTTCTTTCACCGCGAAGACCGAGAGCCCAAGGCCGAGCGCGATGTAGGCCGCACCGAGCAGGAACGGTACGGGCCGCAGCCCGTAGCTGGCGGCGATGTAGCCGGTGGCCAGCGCGGTGCCGGCGACGCCGAGGTAGCCGGCGGCCTCGTTCAGCCCCATGGCCAGGCCGCGCCGGGACGGGCCGACGAGGTCCATTTTCATGACCACGGTGGTGGACCAGGTGAGGCCCTGACTGATACCGAGGATGACGTTGGCGGCGACGATCCAGCCCCAGGAAGGGCCGAAGATCAGCAGCAGCGGCACGGGGATAGCGATGAGCCAACCGGTCACGAGGACGGGTTTGCGGCCGTAGCGGTCCGAGAAGGTACCGGCGAAGTAGTTGGTGCCGGCTTTGGCGAGTCCGAAGGCCAGGATGTAGGTCAGGGCGGACGTGTAAAGGTCCAGGTGGAAGACCTGGTCCGCCAACAGGGGCAGGACGGTGCGTTCCTGGCCGAGGGTGCCGCCGACTAGGGCGTTGACGGCGACCAGAAGCATGAACTGGGCCAGGTTCTGGCGCAGGCCCAGGGTGAGCGCGGGCCGCGCGTCCGTGCCGGTCTTTCCCGGGGTGTCGTGACCGCTCATTTGGCAGCCTCCAGGCCCGTGCCGGTTTCAAGGGCGCGGGTAGAGGCTGACGCCCAGTCGGCCGGTCCGCCGTTGAAGACCGTGATGCCGGTGCGGCCGGATGCGGCGAGGATGCTCGCCCCGCCCATCGCGCGTTCCCCATGCCCGCACATCACGACGACCGGGCCCTCTGGTGCACCGGCGAGATGGTCCGCGAGGTAGCCGAGTTCGATGTTCACGGCACCGGGGACATGACCTGCCTCGTACTCGCCGGCCTGGCGGATGTCGAGCACGGCGGCTCCGGCCTGCAGCCGGTCCATCATTTGCCCGGACCCGATCAGGGATACGGCGTCGGCTCCGGCGTGTTCCTGCGTCCAGGCGCAGTAGCCCCCGTCCAGTTCCCCGGCGAGGGTGTCGAAGCCGACCTTGGCCGCGGCTGTGGCGATGTCGGCGGGGTCCTGTTCCGTGCCGCGGACGATAACGACCGGCCGGTCCGGGGTGGCGAGCCAGCCGAGCCAGGTGGCGAAGACCGGGCGGAACGGGATCGAGAGTGCACCGGGGATGTGCCCGGCGGCGTAGTCTGCGGGCTGGCGGGCATCGATGACCTGCGCACCGTCTGCGATGAGCTCCTCGACGGAGTCTGCGGACAGCGAGGTGAGACGGGGCTGTTCGCGCAGGACGGCCGGACCGCGCTTGTTGATCTCGCCCAGGCGGAGGAAATACTCGGGGAAGGTTCCGAGGGTGCCCAGGAGCGCGTCGACGAAGGCATCCTCGCCGTCGACTTGCAGCAGCGGGTTGGTGGCCCGTTCGGCGCCGATGGTGGTGACCCGCTCACCGCTGCCGCCGGCGGAGCAGAAGGAGCCGGCTCCGTGGGTGGGCCAGACCGGGGTGGAGTCGGGGAATTCCATTAGGCGCTGCAGGGACCGGTACTGTGCCCGGGCCAGGGGCACTGTCATGTCCGGGGTGACCAGGTCGGTGCGCCCGGCGGTGCCGACCATCAGCGAACCTCCGGTGAAGATCCCGGACAGATCCCCGTCCTCAAACAGGACATAGGACAGGTGCTCGGGAGAGTGCCCGGGGGTGTGCAGAGCCCGCAGGGTGAAACGGCCCATCTCGACGCTCTGCCCGTCGCTGAGCCCGGTGTGGGCAAAGCCGCGGGGTCCGACCTCGGGGGCCAGCACGGTGGCGCCCTCAATCTCGGCGAGTTCGGCGACACCGGAGATGAAATCGGCGTGCAGGTGGGTCTCCACCGCGAAGGCGATGCTCAAACCGCGCGAGGAGGCCTCGGCGCGCACCTGCCGCAGGTCCCGTTCGGGGTCCATGACGAGGGCGCGGCCCTCGCCAAGGTCCAGCAGATACGTGGAGTTGCCGAGTCCCTCGTCGACGACGGAGATCAGATTCAAGGAGCCCATGTCTTCATGTCCTTCCACACCGGGTCGAATCCGGCGGTAGAGTACTATTCCAGACAAACGTGGAATAGTATTTGTTCCAGTATTACATGGATCTTTGGAGGAGCAAGTGGGAGACAAAGTCAGGAAATCGGAACTCTTCGAGGAGTTCGCCCGGGTGGGCAAGGCCCTGGCCAACGGCAAGCGCCTGGAGCTGCTGGACCTACTGGCCCAGGGGGAACGCAGTGTGGAAACCCTCGCCGCCGCCGCCGGGCTGGGGCTCAGCACGGCTTCGGCGCACCTGCAGGCCCTGCGCCAGGCAGGACTGGTGGTCACCCGGCGGGACGGCAACCGGATCTACTATGACCTCGCCGGTCCCGACGTCCTCCGGCTCTACAGCGTGCTCCGTTCCGTCGCGCAGGAGCGCGTGGCGGACGTGGAAGCCAAACGCGTCGCCTACCTGGGACTGGAGGACGCGCGGGTCGAGGACGAGGAAGTCACCCGCGAGGAGCTGCTCGTGCGGGCGGTCGCCGGAACCGTGACAGTCCTGGACGTGCGCCCCGACGAGGAGTATCGCGCCGCCCACATCCCCGGAGCCCTCTCGATCCCGCTCGATCAGCTCCGCGACAGGCTCGCCGAGCTGCCCGGGAACCGGGAGATCGTCGCCTACTGCCGCGGCGCCTATTGCGTCCTGGCCTACGAAGCCGTGGACCTGCTGCGGTCCACCGGCCGAAGGGCTGTACGGCTGCATGAGGGAATGCTCGAATGGCGCCTGGGCAGGCTGCCCGTGGAAGCCGCCGCCTAGCAAGTGGGTGGCAGACCTCTCCCTGACCAAGGACCCTGTTCGGTCGAGCCCCATTAGGCAAAGGTGTAAGCAACGGTGACAAGGATGGAAAGGCGGATCCGGGGATGATGTACGGCTGGCATGGCGGTTGGGGTGTCTGGGGATGGGTGTTGATGGCACTGATGATGCTGATCTTCTGGGGCGGGGTGGTGACCGTGGTGATCCTGCTACTCCGCCGCGGCCGGGGCTCGGAACAACACGGACCCTCCGGCGCTCCCCACGACGCGGCCGAACGGATCCTCAACGAACGATTTGCCCGCGGCGAAATCGACGAAACTGAATTCACCGCCCGCCGCGCCGCCATCAGGCAGAAGCTATGACATCGCGTTCCCGGCGGAGCCAGCTGGTGATTGGAATCCTCACCACGCTGACCCTCACGGCGCTGTCCCTCGCCGCCGTCGCCGTCCTGGTCCTGCCACGTGCCGGCGGCGGCTTCGCCGACAATGCCGGCTGCGCGGCTCCCGGCCTGGCCGGAACCGCCGTGAACGTCACTGCGACCGACATGGGCGGTCCCATGATGGCCGCCCCGGAAGGGCGGGAGGCATGCGCATGACCGCGGACCATGCGACCGTCCCGTGCGGCACCGTGAGTTTCCTGGTAACGAACGCAGGACGCTAAGCAAAACGGCAAGCATCAACCCTGCCAGCTGGTATCAGCAGACATCCGCGCATCAGCGGTGGAGTGTCTGGTGCGATTTGCGGATAGTTGAATCGAGTTTCAGGCCGGGACCATTCTTGGTTCCCGAAGCCGCCCCTAGTTCTTTCGCGGCCTCAGTTAGCAGTTGAGTTCGCTCCCCGAGCGCTGATTGGAAGCTTTGGAGTTGTTCCCTGCAGCGAAGAAGGCTGCTCGTTGGGCGGGTTGGTTAGGGGTCCCGTCGGGTCCAGGACAGTGCCCAGAGCGTGGTGCCAACGAGGACGAATCCGATGAGGAGGGGCAGGGCTTGTAGTGGGTCCAAGGGATTAAGGATGGATGTCGGGGCGTAGAGGGCTGTGGCTGCGTTGATGGGGAGGAAGGGGGCGAGGCCGCGCGCCCATTCCCAGGGCGAGAGTGCAACGAGGCCGGGCAGGACGAGGATCAGTACGAAGGCTGCCGCGATGGAGAACGCGGTGCTTCGCAGGATCCCTCCGATGCACAGTGAGATCAGTGAGATCAGTGTCATTGCGGTGGCGGCGGAGGCCGCGGTTACCAGTATTTTCGTTACCAATGCCGCTGGTTCCGGGAGTGGTCCGTTTCCGGAAAGCATGGCTGTTGCCAGGGGCGCGGACAGGGCTACGCAGGCGAACCCTATAGCCCAGACGACCACGGCCAGTGCAGTGATTTTGGCGCCTATGACCTGCAGGTGCCGGGGGACGACGGTGAGGGTTGATCCGATTTGCCCGGTCGCGTATTCATTGCTGATGCACAACACGGCGACGATCACGGTTAGGAGAATGCCGAAAATGACCGTGGATGTGTAAACACTTGCCAGCAGTTCCAAGTTGGTTGTGGCGTCGGAGCCCATTGCTTTTGCTTTGGAGGGTGCCCCGATGAGGGTCAAGAGGAGACTGACCGGAATGCAGGCCAGCAGAGTGACGAGGTTTGAGCGCACAGAGAGCAGTTTGAGAAGTTCGGACCGGACGCAGCCAACGAAAGTGATCCCGTGGTTTTGGAGGGCTTTGTTCACGGGGGCAACCGTGGTGGTGTGCTGGGTCATCGGTGGCCTTTCGTCGGGTTGATGGCGCTGAACTTGGCTTCTTCGGCGACGAGTTGTTCGTATGCGTCTTCCAGGGAGCGGTCGATGGATCGTAGTTCGTGCAGCGCGATCCCGGCGCCTGCTGCGATGTCCCCAACAGTGGCTCTTTCCAGCCCCAGAATCTGGAGTTGGCCGGTGTCTGTTTGCTGGATTCTCGCGCCGGCGTCTTCGAGCTGAAGCGTGAGAGCGTCCGGTTGCGGGCTGCTGACAAGCACCGTGGCTTCGTGCTGGCCGCCTACGATGTCCGCGATGGCGCCATCTGCCAGGACTTGGCCTTTGCCCATGACGATGATCCGGTCGGCTGTGCGTTCCATCTCGCTCATCAGGTGCGAGGACACAAGGACTGTGCGGCCTTCGTCGGCCAGTTGGCGCAGGAAGGAACGGATCCAGTTGATACCGTCCAGATCAAGTCCATTGATGGGTTCATCGAGTATCAGCACGCGTGGATCGCCGAGCAACGCCCCGGCCAGTCCGAGGCGTTGCTTCATGCCCAAGGAGTATTTCCTTACGGGCATGTTGGCTGCCTTGGCAAGACCGGTCAGTTCCAGTACTTCATCGACCCGGGCAGCCTTAATCCCTTGGGTCAAGGCGATAGCCCGGATATGGTTCCTTGCAGACCGTGCCGGATGAACCCAACCTGCATCAAGAAGCGCGCCGACTTCCCTCAGCGGTGCGGACGTAGAAGCAAAAGAGGTCCCGTTCACACACGCTTTCCCGGACGTCGGGGTGACAAGCCCGAGGATCATTTTCATAATGGTTGATTTTCCAGCCCCGTTGGGGCCCAACAACCCTGTCACCATGCCCGGATGAACCGTAAAGGTAACATCATTGACGACTGGCTGATTGCCGTAGGACTTCGACAAACCTTCAATTTTGATCATTCCCCAAGCCTACGAAGCCGGGAACACGCACCGTTCGATCTTTAGAACTACATTCGGACCCGAGGGCTCAGACCACGGTATGACTTCCTGACAGAATCGGGGTTCGCTGCAGAAACGGAAGAAATCGTACGTTAGTGGTGCCTGGTCCTTGGGGGCTGACTGCTTTAGTCCACTCAGCGGTCCATGCAGGGTCTACCCTGACCGGCCCCTGATTTGTCCCTGAGTGAGGTCTTTTTCGCGCTTCCTGTGCTGGTGTTGAACATAGGATTCGAGGCATGAATGGTCATCTTGCTTATGCACAGATTCTGTCCGGTGCCAATCTTGTGAAAACGTATGGGAGCAGTTATGCGCTGGCCGGAGTGGATGTCGCTATCGCCGCTGGCGAATCCGTGGCGATCATGGGTCCTTCCGGTTCGGGAAAGACGACCCTGCTCCATTGTCTTGCCGGGATCATCGTGCCGGATGCGGGGGTGGTTGAGTTTAAGTCCGTGTCGCGAATGGTCAGGGTCAATGAGCTCACTGAGCGTGATCGTTCACGTCTGCGCCGGGAATCGTTCGGTTTCGTGTTCCAGCAGGGGCTTCTGATTCCTGAGCTCACGGCTTTGGAGAATGTGGCGCTTCCTCTCATGCTGGCGGGGTACCCTCGTGCGGAGGCCGAGGGCTGGGCGATGGTCTGGCTTGCTTCTCTGGGGCTCGATGGGTTCGAGTTGCGGCGGATCGGTCAGCTCTCGGGTGGTCAGGCGCAGCGTGTCGCCATCGCTCGCGCGCAGGTCACCGGGGCGGCCGTGGTTTTCGCTGATGAGCCGACCGGTGCGCTCGACTCGGGGACCGGTGAAGAGGTGATGAGTGCTCTGCTCGCATCGACCGTTGGTCAGGGGCGCACTCTTGTCGTGGTAACGCATGATGACGGCGTCGCGGCACGGTGCTCCCGCGTGATCCGGTTGCGTGACGGCCGTGTCGTCGAGGACACGGCCGCGTCGGTGCGCTCGATCGCGCGTGCAGACGGATATGGCGCCCCGGACGGTCAGCCGGTTCCTCCCGCGCAGCAGCCGCCGTTCCCGGGGAACCTCCCGAACGGGCCAAGAGCATGACCGGCCCGGTGGAGCCTCAGCAGCCGAGGCCCTCAGGTCTTCCGTACCCCAACCAACCGGCGAACCACCAACGGGGCGCGCCTGCACAAGACCCGTCGACGTTCGCGGCCTCCGCCGCACCCCGTTCGAAGCCCGTGGCCCGGTCCCGCTATCGCGCGTCGATCCTGCGGCTGACCTGGATGCTTTCACGCCCGGGGGCTCAGAGCCCAGCAGCCCTTCTCCTGCCCGCCGTCGCTTTCGCCGTCACCACGGCCATCGCGCTCACCGTGCTCGGAGGCGCGATGATGTTCTGGCGGTGGACGAACGAATCCGCGGAGACGTTCCAGTACCTCAGCATCGTCGCCCTCGCCCTCCTGCTCGTACCGTTCGTATCGCTTGGCGGTTCTGCGGCGCGACTGTCCGCCCGCCGCCGAGACGATCGCCTCGCGACGTTGAGGCTGCTTGGCGCGACGCCGGCGGATGTCATGAAGATGACAATCCTTGAATCGACCGGGGTCGCGATCATCGGTGCGGTCGCCGGCGTCGTACTGTATTACGCGATATCGCCCCTGGTCGGTCTGATCCACTTCGGCGGTGCGGGCATCGGAGCCGCCACGCTCTGGATAAACCCGCTCCTCATCATCGCTGTGATCGTAAGCGTTGCCGTCATCGCCGGAGCCAGCGCCGCGATCGGCCTCCGCCAAGTCAACATCTCGCCCCTGGGCGTGCGGACCAAGCAGAGCGCGCCGACCGTGCGCGGGCTGAGGATCATCATCGGTCTCCTCGGCATCGGAGCGGCATTCAGGGCGCTCCAAATCGCGAAGGAGGACCCGAATTTCACCATTTTCGTGCTAGTCATCTGCGGCGCGTTCGCTACCGGCGTCGGCATCCTGAACCTCATCGGACCATGGGCGATCGCCAGAGCCGCCCGGAGAAGCGTCAAACGCGCACGATCAGCCCAGCGTCTGCTCGCCGCACGCAACATCCTGGAATCACCCAAAGGCGCATGGAGACAAGTCAGCGGTGTCGCGATGACCAGCTTCATCGCCGTCGCCGCCGGGTCGCTCATGGCCGTGGCGGCGACCGACGACCCGGAGACAGCGATCATCAACGCCGATATCCGCACAGGCGTCCTGATCGTTCTCTTCACTTCCTTCATCATCACTGCCTGCTCCGTCGGAGTAAATCAGGCCTCCGCCATCTACGATCGCCGGGAACTCTACGTCAGCCTCGACCGGCTCGGAATGCCGCGTGAAGTGATCGAGAACGCCAGAACCCGTGCCGTCATGAGCCCGCTTCTCCTCGTCAGCCTCGGTTCGGCGATCATCGCTGGAATCCTGGTCTTCCCGCTCTTCGGAATCGCCCTGATCACCGCCCCGTTATCAACACTGGTGATCGCGGCGAGCCTCACTACAGGCATCGGGATCGTCCGGCTCGCGTTGATGGCAACCCGCCCGGTCCTGACCACCGTTCTGCACCAGCCTGAACGAATCTGACCACCGACGAAGCCCGGCCTTTCGGTGGAGATGGCGTGCGACGTCGACGGCATAGTCGAGGACATGCAGCCGGACATCCCTGCTGGTGGGCTATCTGGCTGGTGGGCTATCTGCACATGCAAGTTCAGAAACAGAGCGTCATGAACCAAGAGCAACTTGCTATGGACATACAAAGGCTGCGCGACTCCCTGCTGACTAATGATGGCGGCCCGAAGTCGCTCGGTTCGTTCGGGATACCCGCGAATGCCTCCTCTACCAAGGGCACCGCTGGCCAAGGCAAAACACTCGGCATCATCAGCGACGATTGGAATTGGGATTCACATGGATAGAAAAGGAACTACCCTCATGACGGCCGCCGCCACCGCCTTGCTCATGACCGGGGCAACCACGGCTGTCGCCGCCGGACCCACCAGTACGGTTATTACGACGACGGCCTCCGCCTCCCCGGACATCGAAGCACTGATTGCCCGCATGTCGCTGGACGAAAAGATCGGCCAGATGACCTGGACGCACGTGTACGGTTCATCGGCAGATGACATGTCCATGGCGGCCAGCAACCAAGAACGCTACGGAGTAAATACTCCCGCCGAGGTCGTGGAAAAGTACAAGCTGGGCGGCGTCCTTTACTTCGCATGGTCAGGGAACACCAACAATCCCCAGCAGGTTGCGGGCCTCTCCAACGGCCTGCAGCAAAAGGCAGTGGGTGCTGACGGAAACGGCATTCCGCTCGCAGTAACCATTGACCAGGAAGGTGGCCTGGTCGCCCGAATCGGATCACCGGCTACAGTGCTCCCGGGCAACATGGCCCTGGCCGCTACAGGAGACAAGGACCTGGCCCGGGCACAGGGCGAAATCCTGGGTTCCGAGATGCGGGCCATGGGAATCAACGTCGACTTCGCGCCCGTCCTGGACCTCAACTCCAACCCTGACAACCCAGTCATCGGAATCCGTTCCATGGGCGAGAACCCTGCGCTCGTCAGCGAACTCGGTGCTGCCCAGATCGAAGGCATACAGACCCGCAGCGTCGGAGCAGCAGCCAAACACTTCCCCGGCCACGGCGACACCTCCGTTGACTCCCACTACGGACTGCCCATCGTCACCTACGACCGCGCCACCCTCAACAAGCACCTTGAACCATTCAGGGCCGCGATTGATGCGGGCGTGGACATGGTCATGACGGCACACATCATCGTCGAGGCCATCGATCCCGAAATGCCCGGCACGCTGTCGCACAAGGTCCTCACGGGGTTGCTCCGTGATGAGCTGGGATTCAAGGGACTGGTCACCACGGACGCCCTGGACATGGCCGCGATGGCTGCTCAATGGTCGCAGGAAGAGATCGCCGTCAAGGCCATTCAGGCCGGCTCCGACATCCTCCTCAACTCCCCCGACGTCGAGGCCTCGTTCGCTGGGGTGCGTGCCGCCGTCGAGTCGGGCGGGATCACCGAAGCCCGGCTCGACGAGTCCGTTCGACGGATCCTCGAGTGGAAGGTCAAGCGCGGCGTCTTCGAGCAGCCCGTGGCAGCTCTCAGCAATGTGGACAACGTAGTTGGAGCCGCTGAGAACCTCGCCACAGCGAATCTGATCTCCGACCGCGCCGTCACCCTGCTGCGCAACGAGGAGCGGGTATTGCCGCTCGCTCCCGGCAGCTCGGTCCTCATGGTGGGCGCCGGTTCGGGAAACCCGGAAAATGCGGGGCCACTGCTTAAGGAGCAAGGATTCACGGTCACTGAAGACTACGAAAACGGAAGCTCACCCTCCGCTGCCTACCGGACACGAGCGGTAGCCGCCGCGGGCAAGGCAGACGCGGTGGTCTTCACCTCGTACAACGCCACCAGCAACACCGCGCAGCAACAGATGGTGGCAGAACTCGCAGCAACTGGAACACCGGTGGTGGTCATTGCCACACGCAATCCTTACGACATCAGCGCCTTCCCGGGCGCCGACGCCGTACTCAACAGCTATGGCAACAAAAAGGTCAACTTCCACGGTGTTGTGCGGGCGATCGCGGGTGTGGTCAACCCCGGCGGCAAGCTGCCCGTCAAGATCCCCAAATCCGATGGCGACGGCGTTCTCCTACCCTTGGGCTTTGGCCTCCAGTACGATGCCGCGACGCCCGCAGCTGTCACCTTTACCGACCGCTCGGGTCGGGGACAGGACTCATACACCATCCCTGCTGTTCCGGGCGTGCGCTATCTCATTCACGGCAAGGAGATCGCTGCCGGGACGTACAGGAAGGCCGCCGGCACTGTGACTGTCACGGCCTCACCCACGAAGGGGTACGTCTTTACCCACGGAGCCGGCACCGAATGGATCCACACGTTCACCACCGGACTTTCCAACGAGTAGGCGGCCAGCGCGGAGCCGCGCCCCTGGCCGCCAGATACTCCTTCATTGCTGTCGGCTCGGGCCGGGGTCCCTTCCGGACCTTGGCCACCCGGAAGGGACCAATACACGTCCGGCGTTGCCAGTCGCGTCGATAACCCCGATCTTCATGCGTTCTGCATGTCAGAGCCCGCGCCCGCCAAAGTGCACTGGCCGGGCTAGGACCAGATGTATTCTTCGACGATCGCGCCGTCGAGCCACTTCGCGACGGTCACCATCCGGCCTCCGCCGTCGAACTCTCCGATGACACAGGTCCACTCGCCGGAGCCGAACGCGATCGGGTGGGAGGTGATCTGGGGCGGCGTTCCGCCTGCGGATTCGACGTAGGCCTTCATTGCGTCGATGTGTTCCTGAATCCCGTGCGTTGGTGGCTGCCCTTTCCAGTCCACCAGTACATCGTCGGTGTGGTGGTGGGCGAACACGCCATTCCAGTCGGCGTTGTTCCAGCCGTCGAAGTCAAGGTCGTCCATACCCTTGAGGTTGTTGTTGACCTGGTCATCTTGCATGAGTAGCTTCTTTCCTCGTTGGACCAGCATTTCCCCACCTGGCCGGCGGCCGGGCAAGTCTTAGAGAGGTCGGATCGCCTCTGCGTCGATGTCGATCGCGATGTCTTTACCCACGAGCAGACCTCCGGCTTCTTTGAGGAGTTCGAAGGTGAGCCCGAAATCGCGTCGGGTGATGGAAGCGTGGGCGTGGAATGCGATGCGGATGTTGCCGGATGCGTCGGTCACGGCGCCTCCGAAACGGACGGTGAGTTCGACCGGGCGCGTCACGCCGTGCAGCGTCAAGTCTCCCTTTATCCGCCATACCCCGGCGGTCGACTCCGAGGCCGCCGTGCTGCGGTAGGTCATGGTCGGATAGCGCCCGACGTCCAGATAGTTCTCCGAACGCACATCGTCGTCGCGCACCGGGTTCAGTGTAGTGACCGATGCGGTCTCGATACTGACCTCGACGCTGGACTCAGCCAGGTTATCGGCTACGACGATCCTGCCCTGCACCGCCTCGAATCGGCCCCGGACGCGTCCGACCACGAGGTGCTGGGCACTGAAAGCGACGAAGGTGTGCACAGGGTCGAGTTCAAATGTGCCCACGGGAGGGGCGAGAACGTGGTTCACAATGCGGCTGTGGTCACCGCCCGTCCGATCATTCATGCGCAACTCTCCAGAGTATTGGTCAACCAGCAGTGAATGAGACAAGTTCGTCAGGCTAGACGCTACCCCGCTCCATACGCATGCGAAAGAGGGCGGAAGGCATTGCCCCTTTCGCTCCATACCCTACGCGTGGTACCACATCTATATGTCCGAATATGATGCGTTCACCGGGCTCCCGATTAAAGTCAGCGACGCGCGAACTCGGCGGTGGGCGGCGATATTGGTCAGGGCTGTCTTTGCGATCCTGGTGGTCGGTGTTGTCCTGTCGGCGATCCTCTGGGCAGCCATCAGTAGCGACATGGGCGCATTGATCCTGTCCGCCACGTTCGCAGCCTGCGCCGGCCTGCTGGTCATTCGGCAGGCACTTCTGGCAGAACGGAGGTAGCGCATGCTCGAGCAGGGCATCACCTACAACACGACCATGGCGATGGTCGCCGGTGCCATCATGCTGCTATTGCTCGTCTTCCTGCGAGTGGTCCAGCAGCCTGGGCGCAAAACGATCGACGGATGGGCCTGGATGTTTGCAGCCCTCGGGTTGTTTTTGGCCGTCACCGGAACTCACATGACCCTCACGTGGCCACTGAAACAGATTCCCGTTGCCGGAGTTCCTTGCTGCGCGGTCGACAACCTCACCTTCGGTGAACCCGCCATGTTTTTTGGCTTTCTGGTGTTCTTCGGGGCCATGGCGTTGATGCGCGCCGAGAGAACCGCCGTCGCCCGCGGGGTGGAGCTCGAGCTCGTGGCAACCGTCCGGCCGTTCCTGTACGCGGGTGCCTTTGGCGGCATCGGGCTCATCATGATCGCCGTCGCCGGACTCGAGTTCGGGATGTGGCATCCACCTAAGGAGGAACCGATTGCCGGGATGCTGGCGGGCTCCATCCTGGAAGCGCTCTACATGGCGTTCGCCTACGCCATCACTGGCGTCGCCGCGATCACTGCCGCGTTCGCTCCCGAGAATCGCCTGGTGGCCAGGGTCTTCGCCGTGTCGCTGTTCATCGCAGGAATGATGTGGCTGTTCCTCAGCATCACCGTCTTTTACGGACATGTCGGTTTCTTCCCGCACTAAGCCCTAATCCACGGATCTGCCTGGGCGATGACCTGGAGGGCACCCGCCCGTTTGGACGCGCTCGAGGGGGAGAGGGCATCGGTGATCCGCCGCTTGGCGCCGCGGCCTGAGTTCGCCACACCCTTGCGAACCAGCCGTTGGACGCCGATGACCGGGGCGGTGTCCTTGGTGGAGACCGGGGCACATTTACACAGCTTCTATACAGGAAACGCTTAGTCGAGGCTAACGCTGGCAATCCTAGAATTAACGCAGTGACACCGGTCAAGCACCAGCCGAGGAGGCTGCCATGAACTCCAGGGAAAGCGGCCACAGGATTGCCCGTCAAGTGACATCGTGGGTGGGGGTCGCGAGCGCAGCGGGCGCGCTGGTTGTGGGCGCGGCAGTCTCCGCTCCAGCCGCGACGGGCAACACGTCTTCGGGCAACACGTCTTCGGGTGACACGGGGGAGTCGACGACTCCGAACTACGGCTCGCGCCACCACTATTCATCCACATCGCCGGTGCAGCCCGTCGGGCCCGGATCAACGGCCCCGCAGGGCCGAACGTCAGGATCCTGATGGTAACGGCGACGCGACGCTGGGGACTATGGAGCACCGAGGCATTTGTCATCGTCACCGAACCATCGATGCTCGACCAAGCGGTCGATCTAAGCAAAGGCGTATGCCATGAAGTCGAGATGGCGTGCAGCCGTTTCCGCGACGATTCGGAGCTCATGCTCCTCCGGGGGCAGCTAGGCGGCCGGGAAATCAGCGATGTACTCGCGGCGATCGTTCGCAGCGCATTGGCTGCTGCCGAAATGACGGACGGGGATGTGGACCCCACACTGGGAAGCGCATTGCTTGGACTCGGGTACGACCGCGATTTCGCTCTGCTCGACGTGCCCCGCGGCCGGGAGCCGGGGTCACCGGGATCAATGATTGTGACAACGATTGCCCCGCCGTGGACCCGAATGGAACTTACCGAAAACAGACTGGCAGTACCCGCAGGGATACTCCTTGACTTTGGTGCCCTCGGCAAAGCCCTGGCTGCCGACTGGGCCGCGGAACGGATTTCGTCGACCCTTGGCTGTGGCGCCATGGTGGTTCTTGGCGGCGATCTGGCGACTGCGGGGGAGGCGCCCCCGGAGGGGTGGGTGGTACAGGTCCAGGACTTGCCGAGTGATCCCTCCGGGTGCGTACGCCTGAGCTCCGGCTACGCGTTGGCTACCTCCAGCACGCAAAAGCGTCGATGGAACCATTCCGGTCGGCAAGTCCACCACATCCTCGACCCGCGCACCGGATTGCCGGCGGAAGCTGTCTGGCGGACGGTCACTGTGGCGGCGAAAAGTTGCGCGGACGCCAACACAATCTCCACGGCATGCGTGGTCCGGGGGCGCCGGGCGCCGTCGTGGTTGAGGGAACTCGGCGTGCCTGCCCGCTTGGTTGACAGTGCAGGCAGGGTAACCACTGTCGGCACCTGGCCCCCGGACGAGATGACGAGTCAATCATGAACACCGTATTCGATCAGGCTCTTTGGGCCGTGGGCCGTGGCTCCGGCGTGGTGGCCCTCGTGCTCCTGACGCTTTCCGTCCTGCTCGGCATTGGCACCCGGTCCGGTCGAGCCGTCGTCGGAATCCCGCGTTTTGCCGTCACACTGGTGCACCGCAATGTCTCACTCTTTTCGCTCCTGTTCGTTGTGGTCCATGTTGTGTCCTTGCTCTTTGATCCGTTTGCCCAACTCAGGCTGCTCGACTTCTTCGTTCCCTTCCTCGGCGCGTACCAGCCGTTCTGGCTCGGACTCGGGACGATAGCCTTCGATCTGCTCCTTGTCGTAACGATCACCGCCTTGCTGCGCAACAGGATCGGTCCCAAGGCGTTCAAAGCTGTGCACTGGCTGGTCTACGCGTTGTGGCCGGTATCGGTACTGCACGCCATAGGAAACGGTACGAACGGCCGTGAGCTCTGGTTCCTCGTCCTCGCGGCGTGTTGCCTGACAGCAGTTGGTGGGGCCACCGCGTGGAGGTTGCACGAAGACTTCGTCGAATATCGGAACGTACGCAGCCGGGAAAGCCCATGACATCGGATCAGAGCACCATCAGCGTGCCGGGCCATGTTGCGGGCCCGGCCGGCACAACGCGGTTGTTCGCCGCCGGTTCGGCCGATTACGGCAGCCACCAGGCAGCCTTTGGTCCGCTTCCGGCCATGGACCGGGCGGCGTTGATCGACGAACTTGCCCGGTCCGGGCTGGATGGTCGCGGAGGGGCCGGGTTCGCGGCTTGGCAAAAAGCCGCGTCCGTCCCCGGCGATGGCCGGCGGCCCGTCGTCGTCGCCAACGGTGCAGAAGGCGAACCGTTGAGCAAAAAGGACGCAGCGCTGCTGCACAATGCCCCCCATTTGGTGATCGACGGCCTCCTGATCGCCGGCCGGAGCCTGGGCGCCAAGGAACTGCATCTGTACGCCGGCGCGGATCAGCTGGCTCCTGTCACCCGGGCCTTCACGGAACGCGGGGAAGCGCGGATACGCCTGCACGAAGCCCCCGATACCTTTATCTCCGGAGAAGCAACGGCAGTGGTCAGCGCCATTTCCGGCGGCATGCCCCTCCCGCGCGACCGAACCAAGCGCTTGACCGACAGCGGCCTGAACGGCAGGCCGACACTGGTCCACAACGTGGAGACATTGGCCCACCTCGCATTGATCTCCCGCTTCGGTTCTGCCTGGTTCCGTAGCGTCGGTACCGGTTCCGCACCAGGGAGCCGGCTCATCACGCTGTCCGGGAACGCGGCCGGGCCAAGGGTCTACGAGATCCCGACCGGTCTGCGCTTGACGGAGATCCTCGTGAGTACCGGCGGCGACCAGAAGGCCGTCCGTGCAGCCCTTGTGGGTGGATACCACGGCACGTGGCTCGCGGCCGAGCAACTCGACGCGCCGTTCTCAAGGGAAGGCCTGGCTCCGGTAGGTGCCCGGACCGGTGCCGGAATCATTATGACGCTGGGGGCCGGTTCCTGTGGCCTGGCAGCTACTGCGGACATTCTGGGCTACTTGGCGGGCCAGTCAGCGCGCCAGTGTGGTCCTTGCACCAATGGCCTACCCGCCATGGCGAGCCAGTTTGCGCGTCTGGCTTACGGAGACGCCAGCGGGAGACTTCCGCTGGAGATCAGCCGGCTTGCTGCCTTGGTAACCGGCCGGGGTAGCTGCGCCCATCCGGACGGGACGGCCCGGCTTGCCCTCAGCGCCCTGATGGCCTTTGCCTCCGACGTCGAAGCCCACTTGCGCGGGCGATGCGAGGCGCTGCAATGACAGAGCGAAAGGTGACCCGCACCACAATGCATATCGACTGGACCCGATGCGACGGCCGGGGTCTTTGTATTGAATTACTTCCGGAACTTCTCACACGCGATGACTGGGGATACCCGGTGGGGCGTGGCGGGTCCGAAATCCCGATCCCTCAAAACCTTGAATATGCGGCCCAGGAAGCAGTGGCGCTATGCCCTACACAAGCGCTCATGCTGCGTAAATGACGCGGTTTGTCCCAGTTCCGACGCTTATACTCCGACTATGAATGAGATGAAGCCGCGCGTTCTTTTGGTCGAGGATGACGTGCAGCTTCGGGCAATGCTGGAAGAGTTGTTATGTGGCGAGGGCTACGAAGTATCCAGCGCTTCGGATGGCCAGAACGGCCTCCACCTTGCCCTGACCGGAGAATTCGACGTCCTGGTTCTGGACCGGGGCCTTCCGGTTTTGGACGGGTTGAACCTGTTGATGAAACTGCGCAGAGCGGGTATCGAAACTGCTGCGCTCATTCTCTCCGCATTGGGTAATCCCGCCGACAGGGTCGAGGGACTCGACGCCGGCGCGGAGGACTACCTGTCGAAGCCCTTCGACGTCCATGAATTTCTGGCCCGTTTACGTGCCTTACGACGCCGGCATGTCTCCACCGCGACCACCTTGCGGATCACCGGTGGTCATTTTGACCTCGAATCGCGCAGCGTGACCCGTTCCGATGGTTCCGTCGTGGTGTTGTCCGAACGCGAGAGCGCTCTGCTGGAGGAGCTCGCGCGCTGGCCGAACAGGGTCTTCGGGCGCGGCGAGATTCTTGAGTATGTCTTTCCGAACGCCGAAGAGGCAGGGGTGGTTGACACCTATGTTCATTACCTCCGGCGAAAGCTCGGCCGGGGGAGCGTGCGGACGGTCCACGGCGTCGGCTATAGGATCGGCACTCTCGCATGACGGGCCAAGCCGAGGGCGAGCTGCAGCGTTCCTCCTGGCGGCTGGCCCTGCAGACCGGCGCTTTGCTGGTGTTGCTCCTCGTGGCGATCGCCGCATCAGTGCTGTTGATTGTGAGCACGAGCCAGACCACAGCAGCTCAACGCCTCCTGACCACAGCCACCGAACACGTGGATTCAATCCAGGACGCGCCTGCCGGGACCTGGCTGGCAATATCCAACCAGGGCACTTTGACGGTGTCGTCCGGGATGCCGTCAGGATTACCGGACCTGAAGGCGATAGCGGCGGTCGCTGCCAGCGGAGTCGCCGCCGAGGAGGACATTTCGATAGCGGGTCGCTCGTATAGCATCCGCACCGCAGATTCCGGCGGTCGAATCGTCCAAGCGGTGTTCGATCGACACGAGAATCTGGAAGAGCTGAGCCGTCTGGGAGTCGCGCTGCTGTTGACCTGCGGGGGAGCGGTGGTGTTGGCGAGCCTCCTGGCGGTCTGGTTGGCCCGGCGCACAATGCGGCCCATGGCTGAGGCTCTTGACCGACAGCGCCGATTCGTCGCGGACGCAAGCCATGAACTGCGCACCCCGCTGACCCTGCTGAGTATGCGTGCGCAAATGCTGCGGCGGCGCCTGGCATCTTCTCCAGTTCATGGGCCCGTGAACATCGAGGCGGACGTGGACGCCATGATCGAGGATTCGCGATCGCTGACTCGATTGCTCGAGGATCTGCTCATCTCGGCGGATTCACGGAGGGTCGAACTCACGGACGTCGACGTCGTAGGGCTGGCGACCGACGTCGTCGAGTCTTTTTCGGCCTCCGCCGCACACCGCGGCGTCACGGTTGAACGAAGCGGCGTAACCGGCCCGGTGGAGATCGCTGCCGCGCCAACGGCGCTGCGCCGGCTTTTCGTGGCGTTGCTTGACAACGCCGTTCGTTTCGCCCGGACACACGTGGACGTGGGCGTATCCACAGACTCAAGGACTCTCGTCATTACGGTCCGCGACGACGGCCCCGGATTTGCCGATGACGTCAAGCCGCGGGCCTTCGAACGGTTTGCCACCGCGGCGCCTGCCGACGCCGCCCCGGAAGACGGCGCCTCGCCGCGCCACTATGGCCTCGGACTCGCCCTCGTCGCCGAAGTAGCGGCGCAGCACGGCGGGCGGGCCGAAATCGGTACGCAACCATCCGGAGCGGTCATCATGGTGCGTCTGCCAATGATCCGGGGAAATTCCAGGAACTCTCCTGCGGCCGGTATCTGGTTTCGAGCCTTCGTTTCCAGGCTTCGAAGAATGTTCTAAGAACCCGTACCTAGCATTGCGACCATGAACAGACCATGGGCCACTGCGGGAGAGACAAGTTGACGGCCCGGGCTGGAGCAACGGGACGGACGGCCCGTCAGCAGCGGATGCCACAACGGGCGCGCTACCTGCGGCGGGCTCGTCTGGCGGATCTGTTGGAAACGATTGTCTGGCTGTCGGTGGCCCTTGTGCTGGCACTGTTTCTGGCAGACAGCGGACTGGTCGAATTCAAAACCGTTCCGGGCGCCTTTACGGCCGTCGGCATCATCGCCGGACTTGTGGGCACCGACCTGATGCTGATCCAGCTCCTCCTGGCAGCGCGGCTCCCGGTGATTGACCGGGCATTTGGCCACGACCGGGCATTGCTGGTCCACCAGCGGATGGGCAAACCCGTCTTCTACCTCATTTCCTCACATGTGCTGCTGCTGTGGATCGGCTACGCGCTGACGGCGCGATCGAATGTGTTTGCACAGATATGGGACATGTTCATCTCGTTGCCCGACATGAAAATCGCATACCTGGGGTATGCGCTGCTGGCGGTCGTCGTGATCACGTCACTGGTAGTTGTTCGGCGGAAACTTCCCTACGAAGCGTGGCATGTTGTCCACTTCCTGGCATACGCTGCCGTGCTCGCCGCCCTGCCGCACCAGTTCAGCACCGGGCAATTATTCGCCGACGGAACCTGGGCGCGTTACTACTGGTTGACCCTCTACTTCGGGGTCGCCGCCGCACTGCTCGTCTATCGGTTCATCATTCCTGTATTGCGGACCCTGCGCCACGATCTCCGAGTCAGCAATATCGTCAACGAGGCGCCCGGGGTGTACTCCATCGAGATGAGCGGACGGTCCCTGGCGGACCTGCCGGTCCGTGGCGGCCAATTCTTCATCTGGCGCTTCTGGTCGCGCGGGCTATGGTGGCACGCCCACCCCTTCTCGCTTTCGGCGGCTCCGGGGGTACTTCGCCTGAAAGTGACTGTTCGTGAACTGGGCGGCGGAACCGCCGAGCTGAGCTCTCTGAGGATTGGCACCAGAGTTAGCATTGAGGGACCTTACGGGCTCTTTACGGACCGGGCCCGCACCACCCGCCGCGCGGTCGCCGTCGCAGCCGGCATCGGAATTACGCCCATCATCTCTTTGCTTGAGCAGGGAGATTTTGGACCTGGCGAGATGACGGTGATCGTCCGGGCGCCGGACGAGAAGGGTCTCTACCTTTACCACGAGCTCCAGAAACTCTGCACCAAGAAATCCGCAACGCTCTATGTCCTGCTGGGACGCCGTCCGAAGAGGGGCCATGACAGCTGGCTGCCGGCCCGTGAGGCCAGCCACCGCATGAGCCTGTCCACGATCGTTCCCCACCTCCGGGACGCCGACGTGTTCGTGTGCGGTCCACGCGACTGGACCGACCTGGTGGTCGAGGACGCAAAACGGGCCGGCGTACCCCGGTTCCGGATCCACTACGAAAGGTTCAGCTGGTGAGAGCTCGCAGCGCCGTACTTGCCGGCCTCGCTTCCGCCGCCGTCCTCCTGATTGGCTGGCATGCTGGAAACCAGGGAGATTCCGCACCCCGCGGCACCACCTCGAAGGCGGCCAGTCCGCCGTCGGGCACTGAATCAGCGGCCGGCAACAGCGTCGGCCCTCCAGCACCGGCCGGTGCCGGTGCCGGTGTTGGTGCCAAAGACGGAACCTTCGACGGCAGCCAGATCCAGACGCGGTATGGCACGATTCAGGTCCAGGCTGTGATAGCCGGCGGCAAGATTACCGACGTCGTGCCCCTGCAGCTGACCGACGTAGGGTCGCTGTCCGGCGAAATCGACCAGCAGGCCGTGCCGATGCTCAAATCCGAGGTGCTGTCGAGCCAGTCAGCCAACGTGGACACAGTGGGCGGGGCGACTTACACCAGCCAGGGTTACCTCAATTCGCTGCAAGCGGCACTCGACGCGGCGAACTTCAAGGGGTAGCGGACGGGGACTGGCTGGTTGTGCTTGCCGCTACCGGTGCTTGTAGTAGTCCCGCCAGATCAGTCGGTGCACGGGTATGCGGCGCGGCAACGACCTGAGTCCGGGGATGAAGGGCACCAGGGTCAGGAGGAGTGTCAGGATCACCATGGAAAACACGACGAGGACATCTGCGTTCGGAGATGATTTGAACGGTTCCACTTGGTAGAGGGCTGAGAACAGCCACAGCCATGACTGGCCCGGGTAGTTTCCGGTTTCATTCATCATTCCCCACTGGTCGCCTGTCAGATGCTGGGCGTCGGCGAGACCGGGGAAGTAGCTGCCGTCACCAAGGAACAAAATGCTGGCTTTGTAGTCGGTGTTGTAGAACGATCCCTTGGCGCTCAACACAGGATCCAGCGCGCCTTGCTGTGCCATGGCCAGGAGGGCCGAGGTCAGGGCCGGCACCGGGCCGTAGTCGCCGGGGGACACTTTCGCCGGGTCGTTGTCCGTGGCTTTGCTGAGTGCGTCCGTGTAGGCGGCAGTCCAGGCGGTCCGCTGAGCATCGCTTGCCTTGGTCCACGCGTCGATGGCCGCCGGGGGTGTTGGCAGGGTCTGGAGCGGCCCGATGACGAAGTCGTTGGCTGTGTCAATCGGGAGCCGAACGCCCGAAAGGCTCTGCAAGTCGATCGGGCCAAGTTTTTGCGAGGCATCCGGCGTCGAATTGTAGGGTGGTCCGTACCCGGCAGTGTCGCTGGTACCGCCAAGTTCGGCCGTGGCTGTTGAGACGAAGTCCGCGGGCTGGGCCACGGCCCAGGATTTGAGGGTCACACTGGGGTCGTCCGGCGAGCTGAAGACTGCGGAGAGCCCGAGGACAAGCAGACCGACAACGACCACTCCAACAACGAGTTCCTTGAACAGATCGTATTCACGCAACGTGCCGGACCATGGCTTGCTGGCGATGTCGTTACGCGTGCGCCACGAGGTTGACACCGGGGACTTGGTCATTTCAGGTTCTCGCTCTCGGTGGCCGGGTTTGGTGCCGTTGAGCTTAGCTGGGCGTCGGATGCCGCAGCTTCCAATGGCGGCACCACTCCGTGCATCCGTACAAGAACAACGTGGAGGGCGACGACGACGGCGACGGCCGCTGGAAGGAGCGTGATGTGCCACATAAGTATCTGGCCCAGATCGGCCACGTTGAACCACGCCCCCACCCCGACGGCGTTTAGCGCGTCTTTTGCCTGGAAAGCAATCCATTGCGAGTCAAAATTTGTTTGAAGCAGGTACCCGGTAAACGCCGTGACGATCGAGACGACGAACGCGAGCATCCCGGTAATCCACGTCAGCACGCGCCCGCCCCGCCAAGCGGCCATCCAAAATTTACCCCAGAGGTGGATCACCATGAACATGAAGAACAGTTCAACGCTCCACAGATGGGTGCTGTTGATGAAACGCCCCAAGGCTGAGACATGGAACCATGTAGGACCATTCAACGCCAGTAGGGCACCGGTACCGAGGATGTAGACGAATGCGGCAACCGCGCCCATGCCGAAGACGTAAATCCACGACGACACGTAGCTAGGCTGGCCCTCCGGAAGGAGCTTGTCAGGCGGGAGCCGGCGCAGGGCCCAGCCGCGGGCTTTTCCTGTCCATGTGGAAAAACGCGGTTCACCGTCGCCAGCACTCGAAAGCGGGCTGTGATCGGCGGTCATTTCCGGCTTTTTCGGCCAGGGAACGGAAGGACCAAGGCAAGAATGAATAACACGAGCATCGTGGCAATGACTACCAGATTGCCGAATTGGATCAGGAAGTCACCCCACTGGAAATAGATTCCGGGATCTGGCATTCCAGCATCCGCCGGCTTCATTCCGAGCATCACGGGCCTCTTTCGGTGAAGGCGAACCTTGGGCGGGAAGCTTCCCGTAAAAACGACGCTACAAGCTTGCTGACAAACAGGCACGGGTCGAACGGCCCTATTGAATGGTGCCCGCCGCGTGCATGCTGGAAAAGCCGGGTAGGCGACCATTGAAAGGATGCACCATGACACCGGATACCGAGGACACCGTAGAAATCCTGGATGAGGAAGAATGCTGGAAAATCCTTTCGGACGCATCGTTGGGACGATTGGCACTGAGCATCGCCAACGAACCTGAGATCTACCCCATCAATTTCGTCGCCCACGGCAGGAAGATCCTCCTCCGCACAAATCCCGGGGAGAAGTTATTCGCACTCACGATAAACGAGAACGTTGCGCTGGAGACCGATGGGGTAGGCAGCCAGTCCGTCTGGAGCGTCGTGGTGAAAGGAAAGGCGCGGCAACTGGACTCCGGTGCAGAAATTGAAGCGGCAGAGAAGATCCCGCGCCAACAAATGACCTCCGTGAGGAAACGGGTCTTTGTCGAGATTGTCCCGACATCCGTCTCGGGGAGACGGATTCAACGCGGACCGGAAAACGACGAGCTGACCGCTAGCGACTTGTACTGAACAACATCTTCTGCCTGAAAAGATCCGAAGCTACCGCTGGCTCACTTCAGATGCACGTGGCGTCCGCTGACCCGGTCCGCTTGGATCCGGATAAAGAGATTCCGTGCTCCGCCGGCCCATGGCTCCGCCATGACCTTTCCCCAGAGCCGGGTCAAAAGATCCTGGTCCTCAACGCGGGAAGAGGCCCCGCTCAACAAGACCGACCAACCCTCGCTCCGATCGGCACGTGAATCGTCGATTTGAAAGGTCGACTCAGGTGACGGGACCGCCCCGGCAATGGATCCATCCCCGGTAGTCCGGAAGTAGATGGAGTGGCCATCAACCACATAATTGACCGGCAGGATTACCACCCGGCCCTGTTCGATGAAGCCGAAACGGCCGGTGGCCTTTGAACGGAGGAGTTCCCAGCATTGTTCTTGGCTGAGTTCTTCGGCAACGTGCAGTCCGCCGTCCGCGCGGCCTGGATCCATGCTGGGGAGGGACATGTCTGCTCCTGTTGTCTAGATCTAGTCCGTGGATCAGGATTCGAAACGCGGAGTTTGAAGACTAAGCGGCTCCCTGAAGACTATTGAGGGGCCTTCTCCCGGTGTAGGGCCGAAAGACCCGGAGAGGTCAGCGCGTCTCGCCGGTTGTGGAGCCGGTGGAGGGCGCCGATGGCGAGCATTCCTGTGAGGGCGCTGCCAAGGGACGCCAGGAGAAGATCGTTCGGAGGCCACTCCAAGCCGAAGAAGTCTTGGAGGAGGGGCGCGGTCAGCGTAAAGACCAAGCCGAGGTACATCGCTCCGATGATGATTGATCGTCGCAGGTTGAGCGGGAGTGAGATGACTGTCAGTATCCATAGGCCCGTGAGTGAGAGCGTGAGAACGGAAGCAGTCCGGGTGGCATCAGTTGTGTAGCTTCCGACGTCGGTGGCGTAAACGTTGACCGCAAAAACGGCCGCTGCGACGACGAGCCCGGCGGGCACGGCGAATGAGAGGGAGCGCTTAAGAAACCCAGGGGTGTAGCGGCGGTTATTGGGCATGAGGGCGAGGAAGAATGCCGGGATTCCAATGGTGAGGCCGTCCGTTGCGGAGAGTTGGCGTGGCAGGAACGGAAATTCCCACAGGAGTGATCCGAAGGTGATGGAGAGGGCGATGGCATAAGCCGTCTTGCTGAGGAACAGGACCGAAACCCGTTCGATATTGGCGATGACGCGTCTGCCCTCTGCGACCACGCCGGGAAGTCTGTCGAAACGCCCGTCCAGGAGGATCAGGCGGGAGACCGCCTTAGTGGCGGCCGCAGCCGAGTCCATGGCAATGCCGATGTCGGCCTCCTTGAGTGCCAGTGCATCGTTGACACCGTCCCCGGTCATCGCGACAGTGTGGCCTCCACGTTGCAACGCAAGGACCATGTCCCTTTTCTGTTCCGGCGTGACGCGCCCGAAGACCACATTGCTCTCCAGTGCTGCCAGCATCAGGTCCGGATCCTTTGGCAGTTGCCGTGCGTCGTACCCGTCTTCCGCGTCGAGTCCGAGCTCACGGGCGACGGCAGCGACAGTGCGGGGATCGTCGCCGGAGATGATTCTCACATCCACGCCTTGGTCTTGGAAGTAGGCGAGGGTCTTCGCCGCGTCCGGGCGCACTTTCTCCCGGAAGGTCAGCAAGCATATTGGCGCACAGCCGGCAGGTGGTTGCTCCTCCCCGGCATCCTGTACGGGCCATGGTCCCGGCAAATAGGCCAGGACCATGGTGCGCAGCCCGGACGAAGCCAGGGATGTTGCGTCCTCAAGGGCGCGAGCTGTGCCTAGGGTGCCTTCGCGAAGGACGATCTCCGGAGCCCCCAGTATCCATGTGCCGGAGACGAAGCGGCCCCCGCTGAAGGTGACCGCGCTCCATTTTCGCGCGGAAGAGAATGGCGCCGTCGAGGTCGGGCGGAGGCCGCCGTCGGACGGGAAAGCGTCGGCGAGGCTGCGGGCGGTCGCATTGGCCTGGGGATCTGCACCAAACCAGCCCAGAACCTGTTTCCAGTCGTAGTCCAGCGACGGGGCGACTTCATGTGCTGCGTCGAACACGAGCCTGCCTTCGGTGAGGGTGCCCGTCTTGTCCAGGCAGAGCATGTCCACGCGTGCCAGGCCTTCCACGGCTGCCAACTCCTGGATCAGAACGTTCTCACGAGCCAGCCGAATCCCGCCAACCGCGAAAGCGACGCTGCTCAGGAGCACCAGGCCCAAGGGGATCATGGCGATGACGCTCGCGACCGCTCCCACTGCACCACTCCTCCAAGTGCCCGTTGTGATGGCCTGCTCCCAACCGCCGTTGGCCTGCATCTGACCGTTGGCCACGAGGAGGACCACCGGGAGCAAGAGCCACGTGACCCAACGGAGGATCCTCTTGAGACTGTTGCGAATCTCGGAGTTGACCATGGAAAACCGCTTGGCCTCGGCGGTCATCTTGCTGGCGAAGGAGTCGCTGCCGACGCTGACTACGCGCGCCTTGCCGTGCCCGGCCACGACGATGGATCCGGAGAGCACTTCGGATCCCGGGCCCTTGTTTACGGGGGCCGATTCGCCTGTCAGGAGCGATTCGTCGATTTCCAGGCCATCGCCGTCGACGATGGTCGCATCCGCTGGCACCTGGTCGCCGATGCGCAGCAGGAGGACGTCGTCGCGGACGATCTCCTGCACGTCAATGTCCTGCGCGATGCCATCGCGGATCACCCGGGCGGGGGAGGCATTGAGAATGGCAATCCGGTCCAGCGCCCTCTTGGCCCGGTATTCCTGAACGATGCCAATGAGGAAGTTGCCGGCAGCAGTTAGTCCGAAGAGTGCATCCTTCCATTGACCCAAGAGAAGCAGGAGCACGAAGCTGCAGCCCACGATCGCGTTGAACAGCGTCAGGAGGTTCGTCCGGATGATCTGCCACAGGGTTCTGCTTGAACTGAAGGAAGTCCGGTTGTCCAGTCCTGCTTCGGTTCGGACCGTGACCTGGGCGCTGGACAGCCCGGAGCCCATGGCTCTGCAACGCACGTCGGTGCGAGAATGGCTCAGGTCTGGTTGCTCGGTCACGGGTTGTCGCACTCCTTGAGGCTGGCTTCCGCTCGAGCGCTAGGGGAGATGCGGTGTCCAGGCCCAGTCCCGGATTTCCGGGAGGTCCTCGAAATGCTCCCGGATGTATCGCGTGTGTGCCTCCAACCGCGTACGGCAGAAGTCGACGAGTTCATCCGCGCCCACCACTTGCCGGTGAACACGCCGCAGCGCTTCAAGGACCAGGTGGTAGCGGCTCATCTGGTTCAAGACCACCATGTCAAAGGGGGTGGTGGTGGTTCCTTGTTCGTTGTATCCGCGGACGTGGAACCGTTCGGGGCGGGGTCTGCCATGCAGGAGTTGGTGGAGTGCGCGGGCGTAGCCATGCCATGCCATGATGACCTCTCCGTCGGCCGTGAACAGTTCTTTGAACTTCTCGTCGGACAGGCCGTGGGGATGGGTGTTGCGGGGTGGAAGAACCATGGCATCCATAACGTTGACAACACGGACCACCAGTTCGGGCAGGTGCTCCTGCAGTAGCCAGGCTGCAGCCAGGGTCTCTTCGGTGGGGATGTCCCCGGCGCAGGCCAAGACGACGTCGGGATCGGCTCGGCCGGCGTGCGGTTCCTCGTGTCCGGCCGGTTCTTCGTTACCAGCCCAGGACCAGATGGACGCTCCTGCCGCGGCGTGTCGCCGTGCCTCTTCCAGGGTCAGATATTGCGGGTGCGGCTGTTTGTCCACGACCACCAGATTCACGTAGTCCCTGCTGCGCAGGACGTGCTCGGCCGTGACAAGAAGGGTGTTCGCGTCCGGCGGCAGGTAGATGCGGGTGACGGTCCCCGAGAGGGACAACACTGCGTCGATCAGTCCGGGTCCTTGGTGGCTGAATCCGTTGTGGTCGTTGCGCCAGCAGGTGGAGGTCAGCAGGATATTCAGGCTCGGCACGGGCCCGCGCCATTCAAGTTCCCTTGCGTGCTGGAGCCACTTGGCGTGTTGGATGGTCATCGAAGCGCTGACCATCGCGAAGGCCTCATAGCTGGCGAAGAGGCCATGGCGGCCAGTGAGGAGGTAGCCCTCGAGCCAGCCCTGGCAGAGGTGCTCGGAGAGGACTTCCATGACCCTGCCTTCGGGTGAGACATGGTCTTCGGCGAGGGGATGTTCCCCCTCCCCGGCAGGTTCCAGAAGGCAGCGGTCGGTGGCCTCGAAGACGGCACCGAGCCGGTTGCTGTTGGTTTCGTCCGGGCAGAAAAGCCGGAACCGCGGGTTGTCGGCGGTGGCGAAATAGATGTCCCGGAGCAGTTCTCCCAGGGGCCTGGTGGTTTCATGGACCACCGACCCCCGCGGGTCCGTTGCCAGTGCGTACTGTTCCAGGTCGGGAATCTCAAGGGCAGTGACGGTGCCGCCCCGGCTCACACCGGATGCGCTCATGCGAAGGCTGCCCTCCGGTGCGAGTGCGGCTAGTTCGGGGACGAGCCGGCCCGTGCTGTCAAAGAGGGTTTCGGGCCGGTAGGAGCGCATCCAGGCCTCCAGTTGGGCCAGGTGTTCGGGATTTTCGCGAACGTTTGCCAGGGGCACTTGGTGGGAGCGATAGGTTCCTTCGATGGGAAGGCCGTCGACGATGCCCGGACCGGTCCACCCTTTGGGTGTCCGCAGGATGATGGCGGGCCAGGGTACCGGACCGTGCACGCCCTGGGCGAGCGCCTGGGCTTGCAGTTCGCGGATGCGCCCATAGGACTCGTCCATCGCGGTGGCCAGGGCACGGTGGACGAGGTAGGGGTCCTCGCCTGTGACGGTCACCGGATCCCAGCCATGGGCCCTGAGGAGCGCTTCGACGTCTTCGTTGGATTTCCGGCCCAGGACGCTCGGACCGGAGATCTTGTGCCCGTTCAGATGGAGGATGGGCAGCACGGCGCCGTCGCGGGCCGGATTGAGGAAGGCTGGCGCCTTCCATGATGCTTCCAGTGGACCGGTCTCGGCTTCGCCGTCACCGATGACGCAGGCGACGATCAGCCCGGGGTTGTCCATGGCCGCGCCCGTGGCGTGCATCAGGGAGTAGCCGAGCTCGCCCCCTTCGTGGATGGACCCGGGAGTGGCAGGTCCGACATGGCTCGCGATCCCGCCCGGCGTCGAAAATTGCCGGACAAGGCGGCGGAGTCCCTGGAGGTCCGTCCCCACTTTGGGATAGATCTCGGAGTAGGTGCCCTCAAGATAGACGTTGGCGACGACGGCGGGGCCGCCGTGGCCCGGACCAGCGACGAACAGGACTTCCGCTGAAGTTCGCCTGATCAGGCGGTTCAGGTGGGCGTAGATCAACGACAAGCCAGGGCTGGTTCCCCAGTGGCCCAGGAGCCGGGGCTTGATGTGGCGCGGGAGCAGCGGCTCCCTCAGTAGAGGGTTTTCCTGAAGGTAGATCTGGGCCACGGTGAGGTAGTTGGCGGCGGACCAATACCGGTGCAGCAGCTCGAAGTCTTCGTTCGCAGGTTCTGTCTCGGCGGGTCCGCGTTCCATAGGCTTGTCTCTTCCGGGTCGAGGGCGTGCCGAAGGCACGCGTATCTGGCGCGTTGCCTCGTCTGGTCTTCACACTGCCAGAGCGCCGTCGGAGTGGTTAGGGCCTTTTGGCCCTAGGCCATGCTTCTATTTCATCGGGGCTCCGGTTCGCCGGATCCTGCGAAAGCACGACGGCGGCTGTCGCCTCCGCGATGGCGCGTTCCTCGTCGCTCGGTAAGGCCAGGACCGGAAACGCCGATCCGTCGGTGCTGATAAGGCGGGCACCGGCTGCGGCGGAATGGTTCCTGTCCTCGTCGATGAAGAGGCCGAGGGGCCGGAGCAGTGACATGACCCGGGACCTGAACGGACTGGAATGTTCGCCGATCCCGCCTGTGAAGACCAAGGCCTCGGCCCCGCCGACCACCATGCTGTAGGCGGCGATGTATTTTGCCAGCCGGTAGGCGGCCATGTCCGAGGCAAGGATCGCACGGGGATCCCCGCTTTGCACAGCGTCCTGAATCGCGCGCATGTCGGCTGATCCGGCCAGTCCCAGCAGGCCCGCGCGATGGTTGAGGAGCTCGTCCACCTCGTCCAGGCTGAGGCCGTGGCGCTGCAGCAGCGTGACAATTGACGGATCGAGATCGCCGGACCGGGTACCCATCACCAACCCCTCCAGAGGGGTCATGCCCATGGACGTGTCGGCGCTGCGGCCGTTTTTGACGGCGGTCACAGAGGCGCCGTTGCCAAGGTGCGCCACCACAGCGTTCAGCGAGTCCACTGGTACTCCCAGAAACGCCGCTGTGTCGCGGGAAGCCATCTCTACGGAGATCCCGTGGAAGCCGTAGCGTCGGATCGCGTGTCGAGTAACCAGGTCCTCCGGAAGGGCATATCGGGAGGCATGCTCGGGAATCGTGCGGTGGAAAGCCGTGTCGAAAACTGCCACCTGCGGCGTGTCCGGCCAGCGCTCAGTCGCGGCACGCATGCAAGCCACGCTTGCTGCGTTATGGAGCGGAGCCAACTCTTCCAGCTCCTCGATAGTTCCCATAACGTCTGGAGTGACGCGGACCGGGGAACTGAAGCGATCTCCGCCGTGAACAACTCGGTGACCGATGGCGTCAGGGTGTGTTCCGCCGGTAAAGTCCCGGATGGCGGCGTCGATAGTGTCGTAGACGTCGCCCAGAAAGCCGGGATCGAGCGCGTCCCCTTGCTTCCCTTCGACAACGCGATCCAGCAGGACGCCCGGCACCGTTTCGGATGTTCCGCTCCGCCGTAGCTGGAACTTCAGGGACGAGGAACCTGGATTCAAGACAAGGATCAGCACACCGATGTCCTTTCGCGAAGATCACACAGCATAGGGGTTTTGGGACGCAACACTCCTCGAGGACCATAACCCGGCAATTGCGTTCGCCGGGAGGGTCTTCCGGCCCTTGCCCGGTGCCGGCGTAGCCGACGACACTGGGGAGAGATTGCTGCGGGTTCCAGGAAGGCACGTGCGCTAGTGAACAAACAGATCATTGTTGGTGTCGATGGGTCCGCGATCGGCAGTGCTGCCACGGACTGGGCAGCTGAACGGGCCCACGATCTCGGTCTGCAGCTTCAGCTGGTCCACGTAGTTCCTGAGCCATGGGCGTTTCCGGAGGAGGGCCGCCACGAGAACGCGATGGCGCAAGCCAAGGATCTGCTGAAAGGAGAAGCGGCACGGGTCGCCGCACGGATTCCCTCCCTGGATGTGGTCACGACGCTGAATTCCGGAGAACCGGCCGAGACTATGCGCAAACTTTCCGCAGGGGCCGAAATGGTCGTTGTGGGAACCGACAGGCGCCCTGACAACCATGGCGAAGGATTCGGTTCGGTCAGCTTTCAAATAGCGGTCATCAGCCATTGCGCCGTCGCGGTCGTCCCTGCTCCTTCACCCCATGAGTCGTCCGGAGTGGTGGTTGGCGTCGACGGCTCAGATGATTCCGATCTCGCCGTCGAGCGGGCCGCCAGCGAGGCACAGCGAATGGGACAGGAACTCGTGATCCTCCATGCAGGAGAGCCCGAAGGGCGGGTGCTATTGTCGGCAGCGGTCCAGCGCCTGGCCGAGCAGCACCCGGGTCTGCTCGTACACGAGATGCTGGACTTGGAGCGCGCCCCGGCCGAGGCGCTCCTTGAGGCCGGAACCCGTGCGCGGCTGCTGGTGATGGGCTGCAAGGGAAGGGGCGGGGCACGCGTTCTCGTCGGCTCCGTGGCTCAGCACGTGCTGCTCAACATCCAGTGCCCGACCCTGATAACCCGCCCCGCTTAAGGCGTGAGCGCCGCATCGTAAGCGATCGGACTTATTTCTCCTAGTCGTTCTGGCCTACCAGCAAGACAGGGCACTGTGAGTGTGCCGCGCATGCCCGGCTTACCGAACCTATGGCTTGTCCCAGGAACCCGCCCTCTCCGTGGCGGCCAACGATGAGGAGCCGGGCATTCCGGCTTTCCTCAACCAGGACTTTGGCGGGCGCGCCGAACCTGACTGTAATGCCCACATTCTCCGGTCTGTCTGTGTCAAAAGCCCGGTCCAGCGCTTGTTCCACCAATTGCCTGGCAGATTCTTCCAATTCGCCCGAGAATTTGGTCATCCCGGTCTCCATGCGCGAAGAGAAAAAGAGATCCGGCATGCCGACACAAGTGATTACTTCCAGCGGAGTGTCCAACCGCTCGCTCATCCGTCCTGCCCACCGCAATGCTGCTGATGAGTATTCGGAGCCGTCCACGCCCACAATGATCCGATTCGACGATGGTTCTGTGTTCATTGTTCCACCCTGTCTAGAGACGGGTCTGTGGGCTAGGGTCGAAGGTCACGGCTTCGTTTTCGGCCCGTGCAGGGAAGCCGGCGGGAGAGACCGTTCAGGACCAAGCGACACAGTGTTTCGCTCGGCGTGCCGGCTTGTAGATTGTCGGCCTTGTCCCAATGCCCGGAGCGCATTCAGGATGGTGGCGAGATCTACCAGTTCCTGGAGGAGGGCGCCAGCCACGGCCGGGACAAAACCGAAAGCTGCCATGGCCATGAGCCCGACGCTGAGGAGGATGCCGGTCCAGATGCTCGTGCGTGCGATATGGATGGTGTGCCTGCCGATGTCGACGGCGGCGGCCACCTTGGATAAGTCATCGAGCATGATGACGACGTCGGCCGACTCGCTGGCCGCGGTTGCTCCCTTGGCACCCATCGCTATCCCGACATCGGCTGCGGCGAGGACAGGTGCGTCGTTGACTCCGTCGCCGACCATCATCACTAGGCGCTTGTTCAGCGCAGCGACGGCAGCGACCTTGTCGGCAGGCAGGCAATCGGCCAGGACCCGGGTTATCCCTGCCTCTTCCGCGATATGTTCCGCGGTGGATGGGGTATCGCCGGTCAGGAGCATGGTCTCCTGCACGCCCAGCCACCGCAGCTGCTCCAAGGTGGCCACCGCGTTTTTCCGCAAGGGGTCGCTCATGATAAGCGTTCCGGCGAAAGCTCCGTCCACGCCGACGTAGATCGCAAGTTGTCCGCTGGCCAGGTCTGCCCTTTTGAAGCCGCTTGTTGCCGGGCCAACGAAGGAAGCTTTGCCCACCACCACGGTCTGGTTCCCGCATGTTGCGGTGACCCCCTGGGTCGCGTGTTCGTTGGCGCTGCTGACAGGAAGCAGAGGCAGGCCGCGGGATCGTGCGGCATCAACCACAGAGGATGCCAGGACGTGGGAGGAAGACTGTTCAGCGGACGCTGCGAGTTGGATTAGCCGGGCGGCTGAAATGCCGTGGGCGGCCGGGGAGACGTATATGTCCTCTAGCGTGGGGCGCCCTTGCGTGAGCGTGCCGGTCTTGTCGAAGACCGCCGTCCTGATCCGCGCCAGTTGTTCGAGGGTACCCGCATTCTTGACGATGATCCCCGAATGGGCTGCCCTGCTGGTGCCGGCGAGGAAGGCCACAGGCGCGGCGATCAACAGAGGACATGGTGTCGCAACCACCAGTACTTGGGCAAACCGTTCTGGATCGTGGCTGATGTACCAAGCGAGCCCGGCCAACAGGATGGCAAAGACCGTGAAGGGCACGGCATATCGGTCCGCAAGCCTGACGGTGGGTGCGCGGCTGGCCGCAGCTTCTTGGACCAGGGCCACGATCCGGCTGTACTGGGAGTCTGCGGCAGTGTTGCTCGCAACCAGGCGAATAACTTCCTCGCCGTTGACAGAGCCGCTCAACAGCGTGTCGCCCCTGACGTGTTCGACCGGAAGGCTCTCGCCGGTCAGCGATGATTCGTCGAAAGCCCCTGCTGCCGAGAGCAGGCGTCCGTCTACAGGGATGATTTCGGAGGGTTTGACCAAGAGGGTGTCTCCGGAACGAACCATCCCCACGGGCACCTCTTCCACGGGCTTGCCCGGGGTCTCACGGTGGGCTGTCCGGGGCGCCCGTTCGAGGAGGGCCTTCAGCTCGCGCGTGGCCCGTCCGTGGGCAAATTCCTCGAGTGCATCCCCGCCCGTGAGCATGAGCACGATGATGAGCGAGGCGATGTATTCCCCGACCAGGAGGGTACTGACGATGGCCATCACCGCCAGCAAATCGATGCCCCACCGTCCCCGGAAAAGGTCGCGGAGCATGGACACGGCTCGGTACGCGGCCACGGCCAAGGCATAGATGGTTGCTGTCGACTGTGCAGCCGGCACTTGGCCAACGCCCAGCAGGACCCCTACGCACGCTCCCGCGAGGAGTGTGGCCGCTACGAGCGGAAAACGCAGGATCATGGTCACGGGACCCGCCTCATCCTGGGTGCTCCTCAGGGAAGGAGCTTCAGGGAGGTGTCCCAGTTGAAGTGAAGGTGTTGTGGGTTGACCTGGAGCCCCATGATGACGAGCATGAAGGCCTCCAGCTCGCGGGCGCGGCGCAGCGGGCCGACGTCGATGGGCCGCAGCCCTGAGGCGGCGACGACGGCGCTGACCTGCACCTTTGCATCCTCGGAATCGCCTGCGATGAACACATCCAGAGGTTCGGATCCCACGGCACCTTTCTCCAAGGGGCCGGCGAAGCAGGTGTTGAAAGCCTTGACCAGATCGGCGTCCTCCGGGAGGAGGGCAGCCGCTTCTTCGGCGCCGGAGGTGCCGTTGGGAACTGTCAATTGATCGAAGTTTGAGGGGTCGACAGTATTGCTGATGTGAACTACAACCTTTCCGGAAAGCTGGCCGGAGTAGGACCGGACGATTTCCAGGGCGGAGCTGTGAGGCAGGGCCAGGATCACGATGCCACCCTCGGGTACGTCCCCGTCGCTTGCGGCGGTTGCCCCTGCTCCCAGGAATTCAACCAGGGCCTGGGTCTGTGTGGGGTTGCGGCCGACGATTTGCACGGACTTCCGGGCCTGGATCATGCGGACGCCGATTGCACGGGCCATGTGCCCGCTTCCGACGATGGTGATATCTGACATTTCAACGGCTCCTTCTGTTGCGGCCTTTTAGTGATGGGATTCTCGGCTGAGGACGACCTTCAGGGCATGTGTTTCCGCTGCCCTTGAGAAGGTGTCGTAGGCATCGATGATCTGTGCCAAGGTAAAGTGGTGGGTCGCGAATTTTTCGGCGGGGATCTTGTGCTGGGCGACCAGCCGGAGCAACATCGGGGTCGTGTTGGTGTTGACGAGGCCCATGCTGATGTTGATGTTGCGGATCCAGAGGTCCTGAAGGCGCAGTTCAACGGATTTTCCGTGAACGCCGATGTTGGCCACATTTCCGCCGGGGCGCACGAGCCGTAGCGCCATGTCGAAGGTGTCCGGTATCCCGACGGCTTCGATGGCTACATCCACGCCTGCGCCGTCGGTGTAGGACATTACGTCACTGATCCACCCGGGGTTTTCGGGGTTCACGACTTCGGTTGCCCCGAATTCCCGAGCCCGGGCCAGCCGACCTTCGTCGGGGTCGATGGCAATGACGGTGGCGGCGCCGTAGAGGCCTGATGTAGCCATCGCAGCCAGGCCGATAGGACCGGCGCCGACGATCGCGACGACGTCCCCTGGCTTGATATGACCGGCCTGGACTCCGATTTCGAATGCCGTGGGCAAAATGTCGGAGAGCATGACGGCTTGGTCGTCGGTGACGCCGTGGGGCAATTTGTAGAGGGAATTGTCGGCGTAAGGGACGCGCACGTACTCGGCCTGGGTGCCATCGATGAGATGGCCGAATATCCAACCGATTCCGGCTTGGCCTTCCTCTCCCGAGCAATGTGAGTAGAGGCCTTTCTTGCAATTGCTGCAATGGCCACAGGATTTGATGCAGGAGATCAGGACGCGGTCGCCGGTCCTGATCCCGGTGACTGAGGAGCCCACTTCGGTCACCGTTCCGACGCCCTCATGCCCGAGGACCCGCCCCTCCTGGACGGCAGGCACATCGCCTTTGAGAATGTGCAGGTCGGTTCCACAGATCGTGGTGGTATCGATGCGGACGATTGCGTCGGTGGGGGTGATGATGCGCGGATCCGGAACGTCAGTCCAAGACTTGTTTCCAGGTCCGCCATAGACGAGTGCTTTCATGATGGTCCATTCAAGGAGTCAAACGGTACCGTCGGCGATGCCGGCAGCAAAGTTAGTGGAACAATTCGGATCGGGCATCCCATACGGGAGTGTTCCAGATATCGGGCCGGTTGACCTTGAAACGTCGACCCGTGACGGCATCCAGGCTCAAGCGCAGATAGTGGCTCTTGTTGCCCGGTTGCCAAGGATCCAGGTGGAGGGCATTGGCCGCGGCTTTTTCCTCCCGGTCGACAATGAGGTGCACCTGGCCGCGGACCACGACGCTCCACGCTTTACCGGAGCCAGCATCGAAGCCATCGAGTTCCAGCGCACAGGGGTCCCGCATCGAGCTCCAGAATTTCGTGCCGATGCCGGTCCGGAAGACGATGGAACCTTGGTCCGCGACGTAGTTCACCGGAAAGATATCTGGGTGGTTCTCAACAATCACGGCCAGCCTGCCCACCGTGGCTTGGCGTAGCAGCTCAAAGCATTCGTCAGGGCTTAGTCTTTCAATCGGATCCGCTGATTGAGGGTTCATGACGCTGACGCTACCGGCGGCTGTCCGCAGTCGTTAGGGGCTTTAGACCCGAGCAACCGCCCCCGGTCATTCAAGGCCGGCGCGGGTCGCGTCGTCGAGGGGACTCCACCACGTCAGGGGAGGGGTGACGGTGAAGCGGCGCCCCGTGATCGACGTCGGGACGATGCGGATAAAGTGGTCTTTGCGGCCCGCTTGCCACGGGAAGAGAAGCAGCCCGATGGTATCCAGAACTTCTTGGGTGAGCTTGATGGCGACAGCCTGCCCTTTCACCACCACACTCCATGCAACCCCGGTGTCGGGGTTGACGCCGTCGGCCTCCATCGCCACGGGTGTTTCGCCCAGGGCCGAGTGGAGTTTGGTTCCTTCCCCGGTCCTGAAGACGAGGGTTCCGTGGTCCACCTTGTAGTTGATCGGAAAGATGTCGGGGTGGTCTCCCACCCAGACGGCGAGGCGTCCCACCGAGACGCCGCGCAAGAGTTCCCAGCACTGTTGAGATTGCAGGACCTCTGGCTCTGGTGTTGCGGGCTTGTTCGTCATGTGGCAGAGGCTACGCCGGGGTATGGACGGGAAACAGGGCACAAAGACCCTCGCCACGCTACGCTCCATCTGGAGGAACACCGGTCTCGGGAGTAGTCTGGCATCGGATACGCCACCTGCCACGACACGGGTTACCTGCCCTGCGTGGGCTGTACCGCTCGAAAGGCAGTAGATGAACGGCTCCATTCCAGACCCTGTGCGGGCTGAGCATCCGCCCGTCACCGGGATCCGAATCGAAGACCTGCTCAGGGACTTCCTAGCCCGTGCCGGCGAGCTTGTCGATGCTCAGGAGCACATGCGGGGGCTCTTGGAAGCTGTTGTCGCGGTCGCCGAGGATTTGAGCCTTGAGGCCGTTCTGGACAGGGTAGTCAATTCTGCATGCCGTCTGCTGCGGGCTCGCTACGGTGCGCTGGGGGTCATCGGTGACGACAAGTCGCTCAGTCATTTCATCACGGTCGGGATCGACGAAGACCTCGCAAGCCGCATCGGGCCGCTACCGACCGGGCACGGTGTCCTCGGCCTGCTGATCAGCGAACCCGCGCCGCTTCGACTCCATGATTTGCGCCAACATCCCAAGTCCTATGGGTTCCCCGAAAACCATCCACCGATGAAGTCCTTTCTCGGCGTCCCGGTACGGGTCCGTGACGTCGTTTTCGGCAATCTGTACCTGACGGAAAAAGAAGGCGGAGGTGACTTCACCCCGGAGGACGAGGATCTCGCTGTCGCGTTGGCCGCTGCTGCCGGGGTGGCCATCGAGAATGCTCGCCTCTATGAGGACGCCCGCCGGCGGGCGTCCTGGCTCGAAGCGTGCATGGACGTGACGGGCCGGATGCTCGGCGACCAGCGGGTGGTCGAGCCGGACAATGTCGAGCTTGACCTGATTGCCGACCGTGCTTTACAGGAATCGGGATCGCGGCTGGCCCTGATCCTGGTCCCGGATGGCGGTGTCGGTTTGTACAGCGTCGTGGGAGTTGCAGGAGCGGACAGAACAGAATTCGCGGGGAACATCCTGCCCATGGATTCTGCCGCCATCAGGGCAGTCGCCGCCACGGGCGTCCCAGCCTGCATAGACGACGCGGGCGACATCCTCGGCCCGGTCGACGGCGTGACCAAAGGAAGACTCCTGGCGATCGATCTCAGCGCCCAAGGCTCCCATCATGGTCTCCTGCTCTTGGTCCGTTCGCCTGGAACGGGACCGTTCGCGCAGACGGATGTGGAGATGGGCGCCGTCTTCGGCTCACATGTTGCCTTGGCTCTGGAGCTCGACCGAATCCACCGGCTCCGTGAACAGCTGATGGTCTTCTCGGACCGGGATCGCATCGCCCGGGACCTGCACGACGTCGTCATCCAGCGCATCTTCGCAGCTGGACTCAGCATCCAAAGCCTACGGCGGTTCACCACCAGCGAACCTGCGTTGACCCGGATCGATGCGGTCACAGTGGAATTGGACGAAACCATCCGGGATCTTCGAAACACCATCTACTCCCTGCGGGCCAGTTCAGGGGAGCAGGAACTGCTGAGCAGCCGCATACTGCAGACCGTCCGCAATGCCACCAAGTCTTTGCCCTTCGCCCCGCACCTGACGCTCAACGGGGCTGTCGATTCAGTGCTCGACGACCGAACCGTCACCAATACGCTCGCGGTCATCTCCGAGGGCCTCAGCAACGCGGTCCGCCACTCGCACGCCGAAGCGATCAGCGTTTCAGTGTCGGCTGGGAACCACACGATGACCCTCATCATTGAAGACAATGGGAAAGGCTTCAGTAATCCCGTGCCCGGGAGCGGCCTGGTAAACATGAAACAACGGGCCCAGGAGCTTGGCGGTTCATTCGACGTCACCGGAACGCCCGGGGAGGGGACCATCCTGGTGTGGTCGATTCCCCTCCGCTGAACGTCAGTGCCCGGCTGCGGTGTCCGGTTCCGCTCCCTGCGCAATGTAGACAGCTGCCTGGGTGCGACGTTCGAATCCCAACTTGGCCAACATCGAGGACACATAGTTCTTCACGGTCTTCTCGGCCAGTAGCATCTGTTCCCCGATCTGCCGGTTCGTCAGGCCCTGGCCCACCAGATCCAGGACCCGTCGTTCCTGGGGAGTCAGTGAGGATACCCTGGGATCCACCCGCTGAGGCTCTATGAGGCCCTGAATAATTTTCGCTTTCACTGCCGCATCAAACAAGGACTCACCCCGCGCAGCCCTGCGAAGCGCACCGAGGAGGTCAGTGCCGCCGATCTCCTTCAAAACATACCCCGCCGCGCCCGCTAGAACCGCTCCACGAAGGGCTTGTTCGTCGTCGTAACTGGTCAATATCAAGCAGTTCAGCGTGGGATCCACAGAGCGCACCTCCCGGCAAACTTCGATGCCGGTGCCGTCGGGCAACCGGGCATCCAGCACCGTCACATCCGGGTGCAACGCCGGAATGCGCCGGGCAGCCTCCTCCGCGGAACCAGACATTCCCACCACCACAAAGCCTTCGCCTTCCAGCAGTTCCTGCAGCCCCCGGCGGACAAGCTCGTGATCGTCAAGGACATAGACGCGGATTGGTGGCGCACCAAGGACCCCAGCGTCGCTTTGGGGTGAGACGGGGCGTTCCATGATCCTCCTGTCCGGCAGCCGTGGCCGCAGTTGCACGGGCCCGCCATGGTTGCCCGGCTATGTCATTGTTCACCGCTAGCCAACGGCAAACAAGGGCCGAAGTACCCAGACGGATGCAATGACTTTCGGCCCTGTTTGGCGGCGATTTTTCTGCCCATTCTTAGAGAAACAGAAGGAACCGGGAAGGAGCATCATGGCCACGCGCGCCCGGCCGGAAAAAATCATCGTCGGTGTGGACGGATCCGATGCCTCCATCGAGGCCCTGCGCCAAGCCTACCGTCTCGCATCGGCGCTAGGGGCGAACGTCGAAGGCTGGATCTGTTGGGATTTCCCGGCGGGCCATGAGGCTTACGAAATGATGGGGAGGGATGGATTCAGCCACCAGGCATCCGAAATCCTTCATGACGCCATGACCAAGGCCTTCGGCCCGGAACTGCCCCGGAACGTCCATACCAGGCTTGTCCTTGGCCGCGCCCGGCAGTCGCTCATCGACGCCAGCCGATTCGCCTCCTTGCTCGTGGTCGGACGGCGCGGACACGGCGGGTTCAATGGACTGTTGCTCGGTTCCGTCAGCGCAGCCTGCGTGGCCCATGCTCTTTGCCCCGTTCTCGTCGTGCACGCGCCAGAGTCAAAAGAACCTTCCGAGCCCCGTCCCGGCACGTCCGAGGCGGTCACCAGAAACCCCTAACCGATCAAAGGAGCATGATCCAGATGAAAAAGTGGATACGTTGGCAGGACTGGACGGTTATCGCCGCCGGAGCCTATGCCGCACTCTCGGTGCTGTGGACAGGGCAAGGTGGATCGTCCACAGCCTTCATGATCATCCTTGGCGTCCTTCTGGTCGCCGCTGGAGTCACCAACCTTGCTGTGCCCGGGATGCCGGCAGCGGAATGGGCCCAAGCCGCGTTCGCCGTCGTCCTCCTCCTGACGCCATGGCTTGGAGGCTTCGTGTCCATGACAGGCGCCGCCTGGAGCGCCTGGATTCCCGGCGCGGTCGCCTTGGTTGTCACGGCGTTGGCAATCAAGCCCAGCACGGAGGAATACCGTCACCATCACGTGTTGCCGGCCCCGTAGCCTGCAACTCCGGATCGGGCGTCCGGCCACCGCCGGATGCCCGGAACTGCCGACAGGGAGGAGGCCAGCATGAACAGCACCCACCCCGCCCGCCTGCGGTTCTTGGGTGCGACGGACACCGTCACCGGTTCCCGCTACCTCCTCGAATCCCGGGACACACGGATCCTGGTCGACTGCGGCCTCTTCCAAGGCTACAAACGCCTCCGCGACCGCAATAGGAGCCCCTTTCCCGTTGCCCCCGGTTCCATCGATGCCGTGCTGCTTACGCACGCGCACCTGGACCACACCGGATACGTTCCGGCTCTTGTCCGGGACGGTTTCACCGGTCCGATCTACGCAACTCACGGGACCAGCGAATTGTGCAAGCTCCTGCTTCCGGACAGCGGTCATCTTCAGGAAGAGGAAGCCCGTTACGCCGAGCATCGAGGCTCCTCGGTCCATATTCCGGCTCTTCCGGTCTACACCGCAGCCGATGCGGTCAGGTCCTTGAACGCCTTCGAGCCCCGGGATTTTGATGCCCCGCTTGATCTTGGAGACGGCATCGAGGCCACGTTCCTCCCGGCCGGACATATCCTTGGCGCTGCCCAGATCCACATCAACGTTGATGGGCATTCCGTGCACTTCACGGGAGACCTGGGGCGTGCCGCCGATCCCCTGATGTTCCCACCCCGCGAGCTCGAGGCCACCGATACCCTCGTGACCGAATCCACGTATGGAAACCGGGTCCATCCGGAGCAGAACCCCGAGACCGAGCTCGGCGCAGTGGTCTCCCGCGTCGCCAAGCGCGGGGGAGTCATCATGATTGCCGCGTTCGCCGTCGGCCGCGCAGAAACCCTGATGCTCCACCTCTCCCGGCTCCGTCGCCAAGGGCTAATCCCGGACATCCCGATCTACCTCAACAGTCCGATGGCCATCGACGCCTCCTACATGTACCGGCAGCACCCTGATGAACACCGCCTCCTCGTTGACGAGTTCGAAGATATGTACAAGCTGGCCACCATGACACGTACCGCCGAAGATTCCAAGCTTCTCAACCTGAGGCGAGGCCCTATGATCATCATCTCCGCCAGTGGCATGATCACCGGCGGACGAATCCTTCACCACCTTGAGGCCTATGGTCCGGATCCGAAAAACGCTCTCATCCTCAGTGGCTACCAAGCCGGGGGAACCCGCGGCGCGGATCTGGCGGCCGGAGCGAAGGAACTCAGAATCTACGGGCAGGACGTCCCGATACGGGCCGAAGTAATACAAATTGAAGGATTCTCCGCGCATGCCGACGGCGAGGAGATCATCCGTTGGATGCGCACAGCGGCCCGAGCCCCGCAAATGACTTACATCACCCACGGTGAACCTGATGCCTCCGAGGCCTTGCGTCGCCGCATCAAACGTGAACTGGGCTGGAACGCTCGGATCCCCGAATACCTCGAAGCAATTTCGCTCGACAATCCGCACTAGCACCAATAGATCCCGGCAGGCATAGGAGGCCGATGATGGCTCTCTCCGAGCATGAAAAGAAGGCACTGGATCAGATCGCCCAGGAACTGGAGCACGACGACCCGAAATTTGCGTCCAAGATGCGAGCGACGCTCCTGCGGACCAAAGCCCGGCACACGGCTTCCGGTATCTTCACCGCCCTCGTCGGATTCATTGTGCTGCTGACCGGAGTCGGAGCCCGCACCCCGGCCTTGGGAATCGTCGGGTTCACCATCATGGGTGTCGGCACCTACTTGGCAACGATGCGCGTCGCTTCCCTCAGGCTCCCACGGCGTCCGAGTGACTCCCCGTCGATGGGGCCTGCGGAGATGGGGTAGCTGGGACGGTGGCCATCGGTGAGGCAGGGGGTCTCAGAACGGCGCCGCAGCAGCCTGCGCGCCGTCCGAGGAGGACGCTGGGCGTCGGAGTCAGGCCCCCGAGTCAGGCGAGATATACGTGGCGACCTGTCACGATGGCTGCATGCATCCGGATGAAATCAGTCCTTGCCCCGCCGGCCCAAGGCTCTTCCATGATCTGTCCCCAAAGAAAGGTCAACAGCTCCGGTTCCTCCACATGAGAGGAGGGCCCACTCACCAGAACGGACCAGCCCTCGCTTCGGTCGGGCCGTGCCTCATCAATCTCGAACGACGAACTAAGCCGAGGTACTGCGTCGCTGATGGTTCCGGCAGCAGAGGTGCGGAAGTAGATCGCCCGGTTGTGGACGAGATAGCTGACGGGGAGGATCATCACTCTGTTCTTGTAGTTGAATCCGAAGCGGCCTGTGTCTTGAGAGCACAGCAGCTCCCAGCACCGTTCCTCGCTGAGCTCCTCCGTGACGTGCCGGGTACCGTCAATGCGGCTTGGTTCGATGTTGGGAAGGGACATTCGTTCTCCTTGGGGCAGGTTCAGCGGGTCAAGGCACGGGGCGAAGGGAACAAAGGCGGCCCGTGTATTTCAACTCTTCTCGGGAGCATGGACAACAAGGACCGGGCAGTGGGCGTGTGCAACGCAGGCTGAACTTACCGATCCGACCAGCAGTCCGCCGAATCCTCCGTGGCCACGCCTGCCGAGGACTACCATGTCCGCTTCCCGACTAGCCTCAATAAGGGATTCCCGGGCGTGACCACGGACAACGCGAGAGACGACGTTGTCCGGCAAGTCCGGACCGAACACTTTTTCCAGGGATTCCTTGAGGACTTGCCCGGCGCTTTCTTCGAAGTCTTCGATGCCCATGGCCACATAGCCGCCATAGACCTGCGGGAACTCCCAGTAAGCAGTAGCTACCACTTGCGCGCCCAGCGGAACTGCAAGGTTCTGCGCCTGCCTCAGTGCTTCGAGTGAGGCTTCGGAGCCATCAACACCGACAATGATTCTGGCTGTGGATGCTTCCTTGCTCATAATCTCCTCCTGCGGTGGGGGTCTTTCCGTACTCCGTTAGCGTGACCGGTGGCTGTCCGCGACGATAGGGCCGAAAGACACACCCGCGACCCGCTTCGCGGACCCGCACCCACACGAGGCACGGAGCGGCCGATCGGCTGGACCCTGTCTTCTAGTCTCGTGTTATTGGGATCTTACGAGCAGACGAGGATTGGACCTTCTCCGGAATCGGGGCGCGCACCTCAAGGACGCCGTCCTTGTATGATGCGGAGATATCGTCCTGCTGGACGCTGTCGGGCAGAGGGATCCTGCGCACAAAGGAGCCGTAACGGAATTCCGATCGATAGCTGCCTTTGTCCTTTTCCTCCTTCTTCTCCTGCCGTTCAGCACGTATTTCAAGGAACCCTTCGCCAAGGGTGATTTCGACATCTTTCTCCGGATCGATCCCTGGCAGTTCAGCGCGGACCACCAGGGTAGTGCCTTCAACCAATTGTTCGACTCTGATTCCGGCTGCCGCCACATCACCTTCGAAGAGCCGTTCGATCATTTCGATGGGTGAGCGACGTGTGTCGAACCACCTGATTAAGTCCGTCATGACTGCCTCCTAAGCTTGGATCCCGTCAGGCCTGAACCGGTCTGACCCTTCCAGAATGCGAATCCCCGGGAGGGGGCTCCAGAGGCTTTGGTCCCGTCACTTCCGGGGCCGGAGTGTCAGGTCAGGCGTCCCGTGGGAACCACCACTGGGATGGTGCGCTGATGACGAACCTGCGACCACTCAGTTCCGCCGGCGTTATCCGGACCAGGTGTTCTTTGGTGCCTGGCGCCCACGGCGAGAGTTCCATAGCTGGAGTCTCCTGCAGTTCTTCATCTTCCGTGACAATCTCGGCGTGACCCTTGACGATGACGCTCCATGCAATGGTGCCGTAGGTGTTCAGACCGTCGGCTTCAAGCACGATTCTTTGACCGGCCAGAACTGCATTCAGTTTGGTACCTGGGCCTGTCCGGAAGATCACTGTTCCCTCGTCGGGTATGTAGTTGATCGGGAAGATCTCCGGGTCGCCGCTACTGACGACCGCCACCCTAGCAACGGAGGAAGAACGGAGGTACTTCCAGCAATCATGGACACTGAGCACTTCGGTGTCCGGCCTCGACTCTAAATTCTCCATAAGGCTGAGCCTACAGATCCGGGCCAAGCGGCAGTAGAGGAACCGCCGACGGTATCCAGTGTGACGAAGTGACAGGACCCATGGAGATTCGACGGCAGGGAGCTGGTCGCGGCTACCGCGAGCTGCGCTCCACGTGGAGCAGCAAGCCGCGCAGGAGCATTGTCATTCTTGTCGTCCCCGCCCGGGAGGTAATGAGCTCGGCGGCTAGTTCCGACGGGGTCATCGGCCCTTCGACGCGAAAGTCGTCAGTGTCGACCAGGGGCTGGGCGAGTTTTGTCCCGTCGACACCCAGCTGGATGAGTCTGCCGGGGGACTCATCCACGGCAGGAGTGGCAGCGAATCCCTCGTGGCCGTGTTGCCGGCCGGTATCACGTTCCCTGCCCAGTCCACGGTTCCGGTGTCGTACGCCGGGGGCGGGACGACATTTACACGAGGGCTATCCATTGTTCTGAACGGATGCACGGTGGGTGGCGGCGGACCCACACTCAGCTGCAACCTTCGGACCTCCCATGGAAACTGGAATGCCGGCGATTGCATCCGGTTCTCTCCGCAAGTTGCAGTGAACTCGGCCGCGAACCTGGGAACCGAGTCTGGGAACGTAGTCCCCGGCGTCGCGGGTAGGCGAGCCGCAGTGGTCCTGAACCGTCGTCGGTGTGCCGTCGCCGGAAGAGAGAGGACTCGTCAAGGTCCAGGAACCGCTGGGGAAACGGAAGAATGTTCCCGGAATCCCATCACACTCGGGGGGCCCCCCGCTATGCATTAGTGAATCCCGGAATTGGGAATCACAGAAGCGGGACAGGGCTGGCTGAAAGCGCCCCCTGGGCAAGACGGCTTCGGCATCGAACTACTCGGAAGCATGATCCCGAATGAACAGGGACCGAATAGACCAAAGATTTCGATGTTCAACGCACGAATAACTGATGGGGAAAAATGAGAACCAAACTGAAAATGACAAGCAAGATCGCCACAACCACTCTTGGAATTGCAGCCCTCATGTTGATGGGAACTGTGGGCGCAAACGCCTCGACTGAGGCCCCCATGCCTAATGCCGCAAACACGATTGCGCCAGGTACAACGGGTGACGTCGGAGCTACGATTTTGAACAAGTGGGGAACTGATGCGACCGGTAACTTAACCCTTTTTCTTACCGCGCCATCACATTCGACCTTCCCCCTCAACCAAGTGTGGGGCAGCGATTTTATTCAGGGTGCACAGGACACCGGATCCAGGACTGAATTCACAAATTGCACCCGGTCGAACGACTGGAAGACCATGACGTGCAAGGCGGCCCTCACCATTCCGGCTGCTGGAAACGGCAAGTACAGTGGCATGAAATTTACCACTCCTATTGCGGTCGACCCCAATGCACCAGCAGGCACTACTTTCACTGACGGTGATTTCAATATGACCAACAGCCTCAACAACAGTTCCGGCAGCGAGATCAGTGGCGGCCGGACAAGTCTGCAGTACAAGACGCCGCCAGTGGCGGCGGACGCGATCGCGGCGGTCCCGGTGGAGGCGGTCCCGATGGTTGACCCGATGGTCGGTCTCGGTGCCGGAGTCGTTATCGCCGGTGCGGGAGCCGCAGTGGCCCTGAACCGTCGTCGGCGTGTCGTCGCCGGAATCTGACGTTGCAGCATAGCAAGCGCAGGGCTCCACGGGACTGAACAAACGCCCAGGAAGCCTCAGGCCGCCGGTCGGCACGGTGGAGTAATCGTGGACCGGGGGTAAGTTCTCTTGGACTGCGTGCCCTCCGGCCCCGATGCCGGAGGGCACGCGTGTCCCCAGCCGAAGGCACGGCCGTCCACGAGCCGGGCAGGCCACCGCTTGGTTCTCCCGAGGAGGGAGGACTCAATCACCAATCCCAGTTACCAATCTCGACGGTCACGCTATGGCCGCGTTCTGGTCGATAACCAGCGCTTTGGCGACGATTGTCGTCGCACTCTCGGCTACCGAATCCAGTCGCTGCCGGCGGACATGGAATGAACAACCATCATCGCCGAAACCGGAACCCCAGCTACGACGACGGACCGGAATTCACGGCCCCGACACTGATCGACTGGTGCAACACCGGCGGGTCGCTATCGCGTTCATCGACCCGGATGGACCATTCGCCCCATGAAGGGTCCGGGCCGTCGTGCAGTCGGGCGCCTGTGAAGCACGTAGTCACGTTATCGTTGGTCCAACACATCTAATCAGGAGGGTGCATGCCGTACGTTGTTGACTTCCAGAACGTGTCCACTGCCGGTCTGGAGTCTTCTCCGGTTGCCGATGCGCTTGCCGGGTTGCGCGCCAACGAGGGCCGTTACTACCGGAACAAGTACGGTCACGTGTTCACTGTGAGCCCTGCGAGCGAGGTTCCGGAAGTAGTCGAGCGGGTGAGCCGGATCCTGAAGGACGAGCGAGACATCGTCATCGGCTCACGTCCCCTCGAGGCGACCGCCTTCGAAGTGGACGGCTTGCGGATGGCTTATGTGTTCTACGAATCGGGGCTGTCGATCAACGTCATGTACAGCATCGAGGACGGCGGGAAACGGGCGGTCGGATTCAAACTCGCCGACGGCATGGAGATTCCGGAGGAACTGGCATCACGTTTCAAGTTCGCACGCCAAAAATCGAAGCTCGCAGGAGTTATCCGCGGCTCCTATTTCGTGATCAAAGGCGAGTACTGAAGCCTGAAAACCGGTGGCAGGATACTGGCAACAGGGGTAAATGCATCATCGATGGATGGTTCCGGCAGTATCAGGTACGTCTGCAAGGACGACCGTCACCCGGGTCTCCTGGACTCCTGAGTCGGACGTGAAGGTTCCGATAAGGGAAAGTTCCCCGGCGACGCCCATTTCTTCGTGGAGTTCGGCTTGAGCCGTCGCTAAGGGGTCGGCATTCACGGCGAAGCCGCGTGGCTTCGCCGTGGTGGCCTCAAATTCTACGTCCTTGGCCCAAAGCGTGAACAGCACGGACAGCCGCACCACGCCAATCAAAGTCACCATCTCGCGAGATGCCTCGCTCAAGGCCTTCTCACCATCGCCGGACTTCCCGGGCGACGACGGGAACGAGTGCGTCGCATTCGTCCCAGAGAACTTCTCCTGATGATGCCGTGGCCTCGACCCGATTGCGCTGACGAGCTCCCCTCCATGCTGCTGCCGCCCCGGGAGCATGCCCGCCAAACGACGTTCTTCCGGTCTGGGGCAGGTGGCGTAGATCAATGGCTCCATCCCGGCGTTCGTCAATGAACGAGTGACCAGGTGGATGCTGCGGAGCGGGAGTCTGTGTCGTTCAGAACCCAGGCCGTGAAGGTGATGACCTGCCCCGCCATTGCCGTGACCATACCGGCGCCCGATGGTTGATCCGCTGGTCGGCCTCGTTGCGGGACAGGGCGCCGGTAATTGTCCCGAACCGGCGTCGGCGTGCTGGCGCCGGAAACTAAGGGACTCAGCAAATGTCCAGGAAGCATCCAGCGCGCCGATCCGCGCGGTTGAGTAATCGTGGACGGCGGACGACCTCCTGTCCCGTGTGCCCTTCGGCCCCTCCCGGAGGGCACACTTCCTCCCCAAAGCTGCCGCAGGAAACCGTCGCCGGGGAAACGAAAGAAAGTTTTCGGAATACCGTCACACTCGGGCCCCTCGCCGCTATGCATCAGTGAATCCCGAGACGGGGAATCACTATGGGGAATCACTGAAGTGGACACGGCTGGCTGAAAGCGCCCTGGGCAAGTCAGCTTCGGCATCGAACTACTCGGAAGCATGATCTCGAACGAAACAGGGACCGAATAGGCCAAAAGTGTCGATGTTCAACGCACCAAAACCTAAGGAGGAAACAATGAGAACCAAACCGAGAATGACAAGCAAGATTGCCGCAACCACCCTTGCGGTTTCAGCCCTCATGGTGATGGGAACTGTAGGTGCCAATGCCTCGACTACAGCCCCCACGGTCAATGCTGCAAACACGATTGCGCCAGGAGCAACGGGTGACGTCGGAGCTACGATTTTGAACGAATGGGGCACCGATGAGACAGGTACCGTAGCGCTCACTCTTACCGCGCCATCAAATTCGACCTTCAGCACCACCCAAGTGTGGGGTAGCAATTTTGTCCAGGGGGTGCAGTCCAACGCCTCCGCCCCGGTATTCACAAATTGCACCTTGTCGAACGGCAATAAAACCATGAAGTGCAGTGGGAAGATCACCATTCCAGCGGCTGGAAACAACAAGCTAAGCGGCGTTAAATTCACTACTTCTGTAACCGTCGACCCCACCGCACCAGGAAACACGACTTTCACTGACGGTGCGTTCGTTATGACCAACAGCGCAGAACAGGACTCTTCGGGTGCCTCCATTATCAGTGGCGGTACGACAAATTTGCAGTACTCGACACCGCCAGTGGCGGCGGTCCCGATGGTTGACCCGACGGTCGGCCTCGGTGCCGGAGTCGTTATCGCCGGTGCGGGAGCCGCAGTGGCCCTGAACCGTCGTCGGCGTGTCGTCGCCGGAATCTAACACGGTGCAGCTTAGCAAGCGCAGGCCCTCACGGGACTGAACAACGTCCAGGAAGCCTCAGGCCGTCGGTCGGCACGGTGGAATAATCGTCGACCGCGGGTAAGTTCTCTCGGACTGCGTGCCCTCTGGCCCCGCTGCCGGAGGGCACGCGCGTACCCCCGCCGCGGGCACCGCTCTCCACGAGCCGGGCAGGCCACCGCTTTGTTCTCCCGCATTCTGAACGTCGGGATGGGCATCAAGCAGCTTCGGCGGGACAAGACAACGCTGGGCTATCAGCGCCATTTCACGTATGGAAAGCCCGTTCGAGCCGGTGCCCGGCAAGCCAACGGCGGCCCGGTATGTCACGTAGCGGACCAGAGGGTGGACCCGAACAAGGCCACCGTCTGCGTCACGGACGCAGACGGTCGGCGTCCGGAAGACGCCCTGACCGAGGTGCTGCCCGCTTTCGAGGATCCCGACGTCGGGGGTGTCCAGCTGGCCGTGTGCATCCGGAACCGCACCGCGAATTTCCTGCCCCGCCTCCAGGATTACCAGTTCTGATCCCAGTACCCTCAGCCACGACTGCGAATCCAGTTGCTTAAGTGCAAGGGCACCCCCTACGACGACGCGGACAGTGGCCCGGGCCGGACGGCTGCCGCCGTGCTTCGCGCCCAGGACTCCGGTAAAGGCCAGGGCGAGCAGGACCACGGCGAACGTCAGCGGCACCCGCAGCTGCTGGGGGGACAACAGGATGGCCGCCAGCGGCAGCACTCCTCCCGCGGTGAAGGCGACCGCCGATGCCATGGCAGCATTCCAGGGACTGACCACTTCGTCAAAGCTCAGCCAGCTCAGCCTCCGGATTGTCCGTGAGCTCGGTTTTTTCCTTGTCGATCATGGCACGCTGGCTACTGACCGATACGTATTCTCCCAGCGCCATCGAAATGGCACCGCCCACGAGGACCGCGACGCCGGCAGTGAGAACCGGGGCAGTCACCGGAGTGGCCCTGGCGACACCCACGACGATCGCGGCCACGGAAACGATCCCGTCGTTCGAGCCCAGCACCCCGGCCCGAAGCCAGTTCAGCGTTCCGGCCAGGCCACCTTCGGGGCATGGGGTTCATCCGCATGCTGCCGCGGCGGGTCGGACGGCCTCTCCTCGTTTGACGTGTCCGAAGTCAACCACGGCGACCAACCCGGACCTGCCTCGGCCGTGTCGTGGTTACCCCGTTGGGTATACACGGGGAATCCCGGGCCATGAACATGTGCCGGGGTTGGGTCAGTGAACGAGCCCTGAGACGAGGTTTATGACCGTTGCAAGCACGATGGCGCCCAGAACGTAGGAGAGCAATGCCTGGCGGAGGGCCGTATAGCGGATCTGGTCCGTTGTAAGGTTTGTGTCCGAGACCTGGAAGGTCATGCCGATGGTGAAGGAAAGGTAGGCAAAATCCATGTACCGGGGCGGCTTCTTCTCGTTGAAGTCCACACCATCGGCTTCCCTGTAGTAAATGGTTGCGTACCGTAGCGTGAAGAGCGTTTGCACTAGGAGCCAGGACAACGTGACGCTGCCCAGTGCCAGGGCAATGATGGCCGCCTTCAACCCGCCTTGGGCTGATCCGGCCTCCAGCAGGATCAGGGCGACCCCGCCGAAGCTGCCGATGGTGGCCGCGAGCACCAGCAGGTCTGAAACAACACGGCCGGGATCCTCACCCCTGGCGCGGGCGTGGGCTTCGGTGCCGGCAGCATCCAGGGTCCCGATGACAGACCAGACCCAGATTAGGTAGGTCAGTGACGCGGTCGCCCATCCCAGCGCGGGGGCATAGGCCCAGGACATGAAATTCCCGACCGCAAGCGCTACGGCCAGCCCCACGCCAGCCATGGCGGTCAGGTGGATGCCCGAGCGGTGGACAGGAGGTTTGAAAGTAGAAATGCTCATGGCCTGATCATGACACTCCGACCTCGATATGAAGGTGTGCCTGCTCTGTGCCGCCGCCGCCCTTCGGGACCGCGGCGGCCGTCGTAGCACGATGGCAGGTTCTGCTGGCCGTTTCCGGCGGTGGCGAGGATAATCCGGACCACCGGCAACACCGGAAGTCCTCACCAGCGGACCAGAAGGAGCATCATGACCAAACAAAGCTCACCTTCCAAAGGCACGGAACACCGCAAACCGGTAGTGAAATGGCTGGACGAACCACAAGGACCATCGCATGATCCGGGCCTTCAACAAGCCCGGCAACCAATCGCGCCGGCTTTTCGGTGAGTTCCTCGGGAACTTACCTTCTGGTGTTGGCCGCGGCCGGCGCAGACGTGGTAAACACCGCCACGCACGGAGGCCTCGGGCACACGGCCATCACGATGACGCCGGCGTTGACGATCATCGCCGTCGTTCTCTTCGTCGGCCCCGTTTCCGGGGCTCATCTGAACCCCGTCGTGACCTTGGCGTTCGCACTGCGTCGGGACTTTCCGTGCCCAAGAGTCCTGGCTATGTACTCGCCCAGGCTGCCGGAGCCATGCTCGCCTCCGCCACGCTCCTGGCCGAGTTTGGCCACAACGGCAAGGACGGAATGAAGGTTCCAGGCCCGGAATTCACCGACTTTCAGGCATTCACCGTGCAAGTCCTGCTGACCGCGGGGCTCGTCGGCACCGTCCTCGCCGTTGCCTCCGGGGCGCAGAACGTGGGCGCGCTGTCTGCATTCGGGATCGCCGCGTACATCGTCATGGCCGGCCTGTGGGGAGGCCCCGTCAGCGGAGCGTCAATGGACCCGATCAGGTCGTTCGGTCCTGACCTGACCACTGGAGATTTCAGCCGATCCTGGATCTACGCCACCGGCCCGGTCGCTGGCTCCGTCCTCGCAGCGGCCATAGCGCGTGTCCTGCGGGGCCGGGGCGGCCAGGCCGCCGCCGACGGGGCGGTGGTGCTTGCACCGGTCGCGGGTTGCGTTGCCGGGGAGATGCCGAAGCCCGTGATCGGCAGAGTCGGGAAGGAAATGTTTCCTCCGGCCAGCGAGGTTGCTTGCTGCGTCTGGCGTCGCGAGCTGCTTGGTATGTGGCGTCATCATCGGCTTTACCGGCGTTGATCAGGGAAGTTCTCGCGGCGTCGAACCCGTAGCCGTAGGTTTCCTTGCTCAACTTCGGGACATCCTGGCCGTTCAAAGCGCCCGAACGGTCGAGGTTTGCGTTGAAACTCAGCGCGGTACCACCCACATACACGACGGCACCAAGGACGAGTGCCGCCACGGCCAGAGCGGCGACGAGGACAATCCTGCGACGGCGGACCCTGAGCTCCAGGTCACGTTCCAGGAGTTGCTCATACAGCGACGACGGTGGCTCGTTGTGGGGTTCAGCGATCGGGTGCTTTGTTTCCTAGTGGCCGGTGCGTGTTTCGGACTCGACGTGGTTGCTGCCGGTAGCTGCGCGGTTGTGTTCGCGGCGGGCCCAGTCGTCCGGGATCGCCGCTTCGAGGGCGTCGTCAACGGTGATAACGCCGAGAATCCGGCGTTCGGCATCCAGTACGGGGAGGGTGAGCAGGTTGAAGTCGGCCATCGTGGTGGTAACTTCGATGATGTCATCGCCGGGTTGTGCGCTGACAGGTTCGGGGTCGGCCACCTCGCCAAGGGTCTTGCTCGGGCTGGATTGCAGAGCCTGGACCAGGCCGATGACGCCTGCGAGTGTTCCGTCCGGGTGGAGGGAATAGATAGTTGTCAGTGCTTCCGGCTGTTGGGCGGTGGCAGTTCGGACACTGTTGATCGCCTCCGCGACGGTGGTGGTTGAGGGAAGGGCCGTGTAGTCGGTTCCCATCAGTCCGCCGGCCGTTGCGTCATGGTAGCCAAGGAGCGCCATGACTTTGGCGTGCTGGGTTGGCGGCAGGAGGGCAAGGATCGCTTTGCGACGTTCCTGGGGCAGGTCCATGACAGCATCTGCGGCATCGTCGGCGCGCATGTGGGCCAATACGTCCGCGACTTCCTGGTCACTGCGGTCCTTCAAGATCCGCGACTGGCGGTCGTCATCGAGCTCTTCAAAGACATCCGCCTCAAGCTCGGGATCCTTATGTACCTGTGCCAGGAGTTCGTGCTGTTCTTTGTCAGAGGAGTCTTCAATGAGGTCAGCGATCTGGGCCGGCTTCATCTTGCGGAAGCGTGCAGAATCCGAGCGCACCTTGCTGGAGTCCTTGTGGCCGATGAGGGGCAGGAACTGGTTCCAGTCGCGGGAGGCGTGGGGTTTGTGGCTGCGCTCGGTCCGGAACCACCGGGGCTTGTGGACGTCGAGTCCGGTGGCCTCCCAAGTGTCTGCGTTCTGGGTGAGTTCGATGTCGTAGGCCTTGACCATGATGGTGCGTTCGATGTCGATGAGCCGGTGTCCGAGGACGTCTTCCTGGAGCAGGACTTCGCCTTCGCGCCGGCTGAAGGGGCGCAGGTCCAGCTTGGTGGTGCGCAGCCGGACGCCGTCAGCCTCGATGCCTGCCACGTCCTCGACTGTCGTGAAGATCTGGGTGTTGCCCACACTGACGACCAGACCGCTGAGTGTGGGGTAGACCCCGTCGCGAAGACGGACGATCACGTCGGCAAGGACGCCGATCTGGTTGCCGTTGGAGTCGAGGACGGGCTGGCGCAGGAGGGTTGAAAGCATGAAGCGCGGTGCGCTGGAAGTGCCGCTGGTGCTCATCGGTGGGAGCCTTTCGGGAGAAGGGGATTGACGGGCCTGTTGTGGAATCTACGCCTTGGGCGTTCAGCCGCCAATAGCCAGCTGAACCACACGGACAATGACCAGGATCATCGCGATGAGGAGGTAGGCGCGCAGGACCGTGAGCCCGGCCCTGCGCGCTGTGGACACTTTCGGTGCCTCGAGTAGCGTCAACGGGGGCATCCTCCATTCGCGGCGCTCGGAGTGGCTGACGGCCTCGCGGGCGGGACCGGGACGGAAGGCACGATAGATCACGTAGGCGATGCAGCCGAGCAGGCATGCACCTGCGCCGATGAAGATAATCGCGACAATGGTTCCTCCTGTCATGTCCGGGAACAGCACGCTGGAAGTCAGGACCAGGGAAAGGATCACGAGGATCCCAATGATGAACGCGGTGAAAATGTTCAGGAATTTGCCATTGACCCATGGCCCGAGCACTTGCTTGTCGTTACACAGCAACAGCAGGAACACGGTGGCGGACGGCAGCAGCACACCGGCAAGCACCTGGACCCCGACGGTGAGCAGGCCAAGTGGCGCTCCCGGAATCAGAACGACGATGGCCGAGATCAGCAGGATGCCGGCGAAGACAGCGTAGAAACCCTTGGCATCGGAGAACTTGCGGTGCAGAGAGTGTTTCAGACCAAGGACATCACCGAGCGCATACGAAGTGGACAGACCAACGGCGGCGGCGCCGATGATCGAAGCATCAATCAGCGCGACGGCGAAGAGCACGCCGGCGGTCTTTCCAACATACTTGCCCAGGCCCTCAGCCACGCCTCCGGCGTCGGTGAAGTTTCCAAACTCAGGCTGGCCGGCGAACGTCGCGGTTGTGAATCCCATGATCGCCCCCGCGCCGACAATGACGATGGCGATACCGATCCAAAGATCAGCCTTTTCGTAGTTGATGAAACGCGGAGTGATGCGCTTGTCAATCAAGTAGGACTGCTGGAAGAACAGCTGCCAGGGCGCAATGGTGGTGCCGACGATTCCGATGATGAGCAGCGTGACTGTTGACAGATCCGAACCAGCAGGAACACCGGGCACCACGAAGTCATGAGCCATCTGGCCCAGGCCCGGGTGCACCATCACGATGATCGGAACCAGCAACAGGGACCCTGCCACGAGGATCATGCAGACACGTTCGAAACGCTTGAAGGACCCCGTGGAAGCTGCCCCGATGATGACGGCGGCCGCTACGAGAACGCCGACGACTTTCGGGATGCCCAGATAGTCAAGGCCGAGGCTGATACCGATAAATTCCGTCACGATAGTCAGAGCGTTCAAGATGAACAAGTCGATCACGCTGAACGCGCCCCAGAACTTGCCGAACCGTTCCAGAATGAGGCGTGCGTGCCCAACGCCTGTGACGACGCCGAGCCTGAGCACCATTTCCTGGTTGACATAGAGAACAGGAACCAGCAGCAGGAGCGTCCACAGGAGGGACGTGCCGTAGTTCTGGCCGGCCTGAGTGTAGGTGCCGAACGCTCCGGCGTCGTTGTCTCCGACCATCACGATGAGGCCGGGACCGACGACGGCCAGGAGAGTCTTCAGTTTGGCCTTCCAACCGCTGCCGGAACCTTCCTGATCCATCTTGATGGTGCCGAAGGCGCCCTTGATGTCGCCGATGTGCGCGCTATCAAGGGATGCCGGTGCTTTGTGTGCCGCAGGCACTGTGGGCTGCGGACCCGTGGGGATGCTCGTGGGGGTGCTCGTGGGCATGGGGTGTCCTTCCCGGGACATGAAGACATCCACCCGTGGCATGCGGAGTGCACTGCCCTCGTGGCAGCCGGGTGGAGTCGCGGGCGACTAGTGGGGGGAACCAGGCGCGGGCTCAAGCCGCGTCAGAAGCTGGATTCAGTGCCGCGCCGAGGCGGCACCGTTGGATCGTTTATGATCATCACTCATACGGTGACCACCTCCAATCGGCGCTCTGCACAGCCAGGGAGGAGGCCGGGCATCCCACCCGGCGGTTGCCCCTCCTCGTAAGACCTTTGGCACTTCGCGGCGTGAACCCGGCGTTCCGGGAGCCAATCGGGGCCACCCCTTAATGCCGGGGCGGCCTGTCCTGACCCGGGGCGTCTCTCGACGTTGGGGGTCGCTGGCATGTTTCCGCGAAGGAGCCTCAGCTAACGAACGGCACCTTGCACTCCGATGGTAGAGCACAGGCCAACTCTTGACAAACCGCTTTCCCCGTTTGTTCCGTGGCTTAAAAACATGCCTTTCGCCGCGCACACGGTCTAGACGATGTGACTGAATTCACCCGTTGGACAAGAAAAGCGCACCCTCTGTCGGGCCTCGGACGTCATGCCATCGATCGCCCGGGTGGGTACCGCGGCGGGCCTCTCCCGCGTTCCAAATATTTAGGAGTGCCATAATTCTCTCATGAGGAATCCCTTATTTGCTGTGTCGCATCCCGCGGTCGGTGTCTGGTCAGCGGCAGGGTGTGTCCGTTGCGCGCCCGTTTCGGTCCGCCGGGCCGGATGGTAACCGTCTTGGATACCAACGGTCCGTCCCTGGCACGGGAGGATGTTGCCCGGTCCTCTGACCGGGCACGGGTCAGCCGGGCACGGCGGTCCGGCAAGCGGCACCATCTGGTGTGGTTGCTGACCGGTCCGGGGCTACTGGCCATGCTGGGGGAAAACGACGGACCGAGCATGGTCTCCTACGCCGCGGACGGGGCCAGCTACGGCACCGGGTTCTTCCTGCCCTTCATCGTTGTCCTTTTCGCGATGGCCTACATCTGCCAGGAAATGGCGATGCGGGTCGGCGCCGTGACGCACCGCGGGTACGGAGAACTCGTCCTGCAACGCTACGGCCGTCTCTGGGGATGGTTCGGAGCAGTGGACCTCGTGCTCACCAATCTGGTTACCCTGGTTTCCGAGTTCGTCGCCATCCGTGTCGGTCTGGCATTCTTCGGTCTGGGAGCGCCGGTCGCTGCCGGTCTGGGGGTTCTTCTGGTGGTCCTCACCCTGACCGGGGGACGGTACCGGCGCTGGGAGCGGATAGTTTTGGGACTGGCCATGTTCAACGGCCTGTTCCTGGTCGCTGCGATAATGGTCCACCCGGATCCGGGCGCCATCGGCGAAGCGTTCGCCACCTGGTCACCCTTACCCGCCGGCGGGCTCACAACGCTTCTCCTTCTACTGACCGCAACCATCGGGGCGACCGTCACACCCTGGATGATTTTCTTCCAGCAGAGCGCCTCCGCAGATAAAGGAATAACCCACCATGACCTCAAACACGGCCGTCTGGATACGGCGGTCGGGGCGGGACTGGCCGCGGTCTTTGGCTGCGCGGCCCTCATCGCCGGCGCGGTACTGTTCACCCATGGTGGCGAAGCTATCCAGGGCCTTGCCGGGGCAGGGTTCCCTGCCGCCCTCAGCGCCGTGGCGGGAACACCGGTAGGCATCCTCTTCGCCCTGGGCCTGATCGAAGCCGGGGCGGTAGCGATCCTGACCATCTCGGCCAGCACCGCGTACGCCGCCGGGGAATGCATCGGGGTCCCGGCCAGCTTTAACAGCTCCCACCGCGGCGCGGCGCTCTTCTACGGGGTCAACGTCACTACGGCCCTGATCTCGGCGGCAGTGATCCTGATCCCTGGTGCACCGCTGCTGGCCATTGCACTGAACGCGAATGTGCTGGCCACCGTCCTTCTGCCGGTCACGCTGCTCTTCCTGATGATGCTGGCCAATGACAGTGAGCTGATGGGCAAATGGGCGAACAGGCGCGTGACAAATATTCTCGGGACCCTGGTGATCGTTTTCATTGCCCTCTGTGCGGCCGCCTACGGAATCATCTCCTTCCTCCAGACCATCCACCTCATCCCGGCCTAACCTGATAAGGAACCTCGATGAAGCACTTTAAGGACCACAGCGAGGACCCGGCCGCGGTTCTTGAACCGGGCCAGCTGTCCACCGCAAAGTCCCTCCCGGTCGCCCCGGCCGAGCTGAGCCCCGGCACCCGCAGAGCACTGTGGGCGCTACGGATTTTCGTCGTAATGCTGGCCATCCTGGTCACCTACACCTTTATCGTCCAGCTCACCCAGTAGAGAACAAACCAAGCAGGTTGAAGTCCCGCCGACCCGTGGAATACAAAGGACCGGTGCGCAACGGGTTGCCGTTGGTGAACCGGCTCAGGGCCGGGGCAATCTCCGAAAAGCTGTCCTTGCTCTCCGCCCACCGGCTTGCGAAGAGCCTCGTAGTGGAGCTCACGGGAGCAAGACCGAACGTAAGGATTCCTGGACGGGACCCCGGCATGATTCCCATTTGAAGCTAACTGCCGGGCGGCCGACGCAGCTGTGAGCCACAAGGGCAGTCGGGCGTCTGTGAAGCACGTAGTCACGTTATCGTTGGTCCAACACATCTAATCAGGAGGGTGCATGCCGTACGTTGTTGACTTCCAGAACGTGTCCACTGCCGGTCTGGAGTCTTCTCCGGTTGCCGATGCGCTTGCCGGGTTGCGCGCCAACGAGGGCCGTTACTACCGGAACAAGTACGGTCACGTGTTCACTGTGAGCCCTGCGAGCGAGGTTCCGGAAGTAGTCGAGCGGGTGAGCCGGATCCTGAAGGACGAGCGAGACATCGTCATCGGCTCACGTCCCCTCGAGGCGACCGCCTTCGAAGTGGACGGCTTGCGGATGGCTTATGTGTTCTACGAATCGGGGCTGTCGATCAACGTCATGTACAGCATCGAGGACGGCGGGAAACGGGCGGTCGGATTCAAACTCGCCGACGGCATGGAGATTCCGGAGGAACTGGCATCACGTTTCAAGTTCGCACGCCAAAAATCGAAGCTCGCAGGAGTTATCCGCGGCTCCTATTTCGTGATCAAGGGCGAGTACTGAAGCCTGAAAACCGGTGGCCAGGATACTGGCAATAGGGGTAAATGCGTCGTCGACGGGTAGTTGGCGAATTTTGCATCAGTGTGTTCTGGCTTCAATTGCCCATAAGAAGGTCGGACGGGAGGCGCTAATCGGGGGACGGTCGTTTTCGTTGTCGTTTCGTCGCCGCCCGCTGCTCCTTTGCGGGTCGGTGACGACGTTTCGAGTTCCTGGTGGGTTTCGTCGCCCGACGGGCAGCAGCTTCCGGAGCAAGACCCACAGCCACGAGGTGTGAGAGCTTGGCCAGGGCGATCTCGCGATTGCGCAACTGTGACCGCTGCTCGGAGGCAGTCACAGTGATCACCCCGGCTATGAGGCGTGGCCCAAGACGGATGACCAGCAGCTGCCGCTGGTTATCGGAAAGCGCCGCGGAGCCGGCGACATCCCAGGAGAGTTCGACGCGGCTGTCCGATGTGTTGACGTGTTGACCGCCTGGCCCTGACGAGCGGGAGAACCGCCAGCTGAGTTCCGAGGTGGGAATCGTGAGCGCGGGCGACACTTCGAGATCCATGCTGCAAGCGTTTCACGATTTGGGGCCCACGCGTACCGAGACCCAGCCCGGGTGGTCCGCAAGTCGTTGGGAAAGGACGCGCTCATTCTTGCCCGTCGAACAGGCGCGTCAGGCAGTCGGTGTAGTTGGTGAGTGTGTCGGCGAAAGTGAGCAGTTGGGGGCCGTCGTAGACGGCGGCCCCCGTTTCGGCGTCTGTTTCGTCGGCGTGGCAGAGGAGCGGTTCACAGCTGATGCCGTTGGCGGTGAGTGTTGCGATTCCCCACGGATGGTTGGGGTCGGCGACGTTGATGCCCGCAGCGTCGAGTGTGTCCCGGAGGACGTATCTCGTGACCGTCCGCCATGATTGCAGGAACGGGGGCCGCAGCTGTTCGATGAGTTCATCGTCTTTGCTGTCGTAAGCGAGTCCCAGATTCGTGGATAGCTCGTCCCACTCCTGTGCGTCACGGACCATCAGGTGTCCTGCGCGAAGGCGGGCAATTGTTTCGTTCAACGTCATGGTCAGTCCCCAAACTTCCTATCGTTTCCGGTCCCCGCCTACGACGCAGGACTTCATGGAAGAGAACGGACGGGGCCCCCGCATGATTCCCATCTTTAGCCGACTGATCGGAAACTTCCACCGCAGGGTGGACAGCGTCTGGGGGACTATGCGGTGGTGGCGACCGGCAAAGGTGCGAGCGGGACGTGACGCACGGCCCCTTTGTCAGCCGAGAGCGCGAAGGCCGCGTAAGCGCGCAGTGCCTGGGATACGGCCCGTTCGCGGTTGGCTGGCTGGTACCCGGTGGTCGCTTCCAGCAGGGCGCGACGGCGGCCGAGCTCGTCGTCGGACACCTCCACGGTGATGGAACGGGCAGGAATGTCGATGGAAATCGTGTCGCCGTTTTCCACGAGCGCAATCGCTCCTCCCGCGGCAGCCTCGGGGGAGACGTGGCCGATCGACAGTCCTGACGTCCCGCCGGAGAAACGGCCATCAGTGATGAGCGCGCATTTCGCGCCAAGTCCGAGTCCCTTGAGGAATGACGTCGGGTAGAGCATTTCCTGCATGCCCGGGCCGCCGCGGGGCCCTTCGTAGCGAATGACCACCACGTCACCTGCGACGATCTGCTTGCTGAGGATGGCCTCGACTGCGTCGTCCTGTGATTCGAAGACCACAGCGGGGCCGGAGAATCGGAAGATCGATTCGTCGACGCCTGCGGTTTTCACTACGCAGCCATCGAGCGAGATGTTGCCGCGAAGTACGGCCAGCCCGCCTTCCAAGGTGTGGGCATTGTCGATCGAGCGGACACACCCGTTCTCGTTGTCGGTGTCCAGGCTGTCCCAGCGCTCCGACTGGGAGAAGGCAGTGGCGGAGCGGACACAGCCGGGGGCCGCATGGAAAAGTTCAATGGCCTCGTCGCTGGCCTTGCCACCTCGGATGTCCCAAGTGTCCAGCCAGGAGCGGAGGTCGGGTCCGTGTACGGAACGTACATCGTGGTTGAGCATCCCGCCTCGGTCCAGTTCGCCCAGGATGGCCGGGATGCCGCCCGCGCGGTGGACGTCTTCGATCAGGTAAGTGCCGTTCGGGGCGACCTTCGAAAGGCACGGAGTGCGGCGCGAGATGGCGTCGATGTCCTCGAGCGTGAAGTCGAGTTCGGCTTCCTGGGCGGCGGCGAGCAAGTGCAGGATGGTGTTGGATGAGCCGCCCATGGCGATATCCATCGTCATGGCATTCTCGAAGGCGGCGCGGCTGGCAATCGCCCGTGGCAGAACGGATACGTCGTCGTCGAAGTAGTGGGCATTGGTGATATCGACAATGGCCTTGCCTGCGTCCTGGTACAGCTCGCGGCGGGCGGTGTGGGTGGCGAGCGTGGTGCCGTTGCCCGGCAGCGAGAGGCCGAGTGCCTCGGTGAGGCAGTTCATCGAGTTGGCAGTGAACATGCCCGAACAGGAACCGCACGTCGGGCATGCGTTCTCTTCAAGGCGCAGCAGATCGGCATCCGAAACGCTCTCGTCCACGGCGTCCGCGATCGCGGAGATCAGGTTCAGCCGCTTGCGGACTGTGCCGTCGACCAGGACGGCGGTGCCGCCCTCCATGGGGCCTCCGCTGACAAAGACGGTGGGGATGTTGAGGCGCAGTGCGGCCATCAGCATGCCGGGAGTGATCTTGTCGCAGTTCGAGATGCAGATCAGAGCGTCGGCGCAATGGGCGTTCACCATATACTCGACCGAATCCGCGATCAGCTCGCGGGAAGGCAGCGAGTACAGCATTCCTCCGTGGCCCATGGCGATGCCGTCGTCGACGGCGATGGTGTTGAACTCGCGCGGGATGCCGCCAGCCTCAATGATGGCGTCGGAGACAATACGGCCCACCGGTTGGAGGTGCGTGTGTCCGGGAACGAATTCGGTGAAGCTGTTCGCGACGGCGATGATCGGCTTTCCGAAGTCGGAACCGTTGACGCCAGCGGCGCGGAGCAAGGCGCGTGCGCCAACCATGTTGCGGCCGTGTGTGACAGTTCTTGAGCGTAGAGGAGGCATGCAGGCAGTCAACCAGTGGAAGAGCCAAGAGGGGAAGACGGTGCTGCTACTAGTAGTGGGAGTGCTAGATTTTTGGGATGAGTGATGAGCGACGGCGGGAGCTGGGCCAATTCCTGCGCGACCGGCGCGGGGGACTGGCGCGAGCGGAGCTGGGGCTGCCGCCCATCGGGCGCAACCGCACGCAGGGATTGCGTCGGGAGGAAGTGGCATCCTTCGCCGCGGTGAGCGTCACGTGGTACACGTGGCTGGAACAGGGGCGGGAGATCAATGCCTCGCGCCAGGTTCTCGAGGCGATCGCACGGGTGCTTCGCCTGACGGGCGCCGAGCAGTCATATCTGCTGGCACTGGGCGGTTACGCTTCCGTTCCGCTCGCCGAGGTGGCGGTCATCGAGGAAGCCCCGGCGCACGTGCAACGTCTGCTCGACTCCTTGGACTTCCCGGCCTTTGCCGTTGCCCCCGATTGGGGGATCGCGGCCTGGAACAGCGCTTACGCCGAGCTTTACTCACGTATCGCGGCTGTTGACGCCGCCGACAGGAACCTCCTTTGGCTCATCTTCACCGACCCCTACCTGCGCGAGATGCTCCCGGACTGGGAAGAGACCTCAAGCCATTTCGTGGCTGAATTCAGGGCCGAAGCAGGGGCGCGGCTCGGTTCGGCGGCCCACACGGCGCTCATCTCAAGACTGGCGCAGGCCAGCCCGGAGTTCGCCCAGCTCTGGGCGGACCACGGCGTGGAGCGCTTCGCCTCCCGGCAACGGGTGTTTCTGCATCCAGTGGCCGGGAGGCTGGTTTTTGAGCAGCACCGGCTCGTTCCCTCGGACGCGCCGGAACTGCACTTGGTGATGTACGCGCCCGTGTCCGGAACCCGGGCACCTTAGTTCCGATCCCTTCCGGCCCGGCCCCGCGAAGGCTTTCCAGGAACTAGCCTGACGCGTCCTCGGAAAGGTATGACAGTGCCGCAGTGACATGGGCTTGAACACCCAGGCCCAGGGTCGGATCGATCACGGGGGCGAAGAGAGGGGAGTGGTTGGCGGGGATGTCCTGGGCAACGGTCCCGCGTTCGACGGCGGCCCGGTACGTTTCCGGGTCCACGCCGCCCAAGAGCCAAAACGTGTAGGGGACGTCGAAGGCGTCAGGGATGCGACTGAAGTCCTCGGACGCTGTTTGCGGTGAGGCGTGGAGCACGGCGTCCGCCCCGAAGCGGGACGTGAAGGCGGCAGTGACTTTCTCCGTGACGGCGGCGTCGTTGCTGGTCAGCGGGAACTGGTCGTAATACTCGAATTCCGGCTCCCGGGGTGATCCGGCAGTGACACACTCGCCCTTCACGATCCGCTCAATGGCGGCCAGGACGTTGGCCCGGACCTGGGTGTCGTACGTGCGGATGTTCAGCAGGAGGGTGGCGCGGTCCGGGATGATGTTCGACGTGGCGCCGGCGTTGATCGCTCCTACCGTGACGACGGCGAAGTTGCCGGGCTTGGTTTCGCGCGACACCACGGTCTGCAGCCTGAGCACGATGGAGGCCGCCAGCACCACAGGGTCCACGGACATGTGCGGCATCGAGCCGTGTGCGCCCTTCCCGTGAATGGTGATCTTGAGCGAGTCTCCGGCCGAGAGAACCGGGCCGGCCGTGGTGGCGACCGTCCCCGCCGGGATCGGCATCACATGTTGGGCGAACGCCACGTCGGGCCGCGGGACGCGGGTCATGAGCCCGTCGTCGAGCATTGCTTTGGAACCGGCGCCCACCTCCTCGGCGGGCTGGAACAGAGCGATGTACGTCCCGGACCAGGCTCCGCGCCCGTCGGCCATGAGCTTGGCGGCGCCGAGCAGCGCGGCGACGTGGACGTCGTGCCCGCAAGCATGCATCACGCCGTCCACCTCGGAGGAGTACGGCAGGCCGGTGGACTCTTTGACGGGTAGGGCGTCCATGTCCGCACGGGCAAGGACTGCCGGGCCGTCACCGTTCTCGAGGACGCCAACGACGCCGGTGCCTCCGACGCGGGTCACGGCATAGCCGAACGTGCCGAGTTTCTCCTCGACGAGCTTCGAGGTTCGGTGCTCCTCAAGGCTGAGCTCCGGGTGCCGATGGAGATCCACGTAGGTATCCCGTATCCAGTCGAGCTCGGCTGCAAGGCCTGCCAGAACTGTTTCATGACCGCTCATGGGTACCTCTCTCTGGTGCAGTCCGGGACGCCTGGGCGAGCGGGCGCAACTGGCAAAGCCAGCATAGCCCCCTGAAGCGAACCGGGGGAGTACCAACTGGAAACCCGCGAACCGAGAAACGGCCGGACTGAAAATAGGGCCAAGGCATAGCTCCGGACTTTACTGGGTGGCCAGGGCTTGGCCGTTGGGCGCTTCGAGGGTCAGGCCGTCCAGACCGGGACCCTCCACGCCGGCGATCCGCACAGCCCATGCGCCGGCGCCGTTGGCGATGATCTTCCCACCGACCGTCAGCGTTCCGATTGGTCCCTCCAGGTCCACGGTGGCCAGCCCGTCACCGTCGGTGGAGATGTCCGCCCCGACGTCCACCACGCCGATGTGCCCGGTTGCTTTGACACTGAGTGCGATGGCCGCCAACGGCATCAGGACGCCTTTGACCAAGCTTTCTCCGGCGCCTCCGGAGGTCGACAGACTGCCCTTGATGGTCAGTTTTGGCAGCTCGCGGCTCACTTGCACACCCACGGAACCGTCTCCATGCGTGGTGATCGAATCGAACACGGCCTCGCGCAGGGAGCCGTCGTAGACGTTGAATCCGCGGGCACCCAGCCCCGTGGTCTCAATTGGCGCCTCCACGGTGAGCACGCCGATGTCGCCGAAGTTGACGAAACCGATGCCGCTGGGACCGTGCGAGGTGACCTTGGCCTTGGCGGTCCAGTTCTCCACGGCGCCCCAGTTGTCCAGCACCATGTCGTTCTGGCCGAAGGTGGTAGTGGTGCCCAGGTTCACCACGTTGGCGGCATCCGCGCCGCTGATGATGAAGACACCGCCGCTGATAAGGTCCGGCGTGCCCGCGGCGATGCCGCCGTCGGAAAAGACGTCCCCGGTGGAGAGCAGCTCGACGGCGACGGTCCCGCCGTCGGCCATGCCCGCCTTGTCGCCGTGCCCGCCGACGAACACACCTCCGCCGCGCACTGGGGTTCCCGCGCTGCCCGCCGAGATGTTTTCCAGCCGTGCGGTGAGGACCACATCAGCATCGGGCTGCCTGTTCCAGAGGGTGAACGCCCCCTGCATCGCCTCCACCCCGAACCCGGTGGGGCGGTCCGCACGGCCGCGCGTGTCCGCCTCGGCCACGTGCACGCCGTCGGCCTCGATACGGCCGGCGCGGATACTGCCCTCAGCGGCGAGGTAGACCTGCCCGTAACTGGTCACATTCTTCAGCCGAAGCGTGCCCAGGTCCTCCACCGTGGCGTCGTTGTAGATGGCGAGCTCATGCGCCGAGGTGCGCACGGTGATGTTTTCGATCGAGTTATCGCGCGTCAGCCGCAGGCCCTTGGCTCCGAAGACGAGCTCGCCCCCGCGCAATGCCACCCCGGGAGGTAGCGTCAGCGAGGGCATCCCCCTCAATGTTCCGGAAACCTCGATTTCCGTGGCCCCCTCTGCCAGCGCCTCACTCAACTGCGCCACATCTGTTACCTGTTTCCAAGGCACGAACATCACCGCTATTCATCGGATCGGAACGCGGGCGGCAGCCCCGCGGATAGGGCTTCGTATGAGGGGAGGAGCTACGCCCAGATGTACTCTTCGGCGATCGCTCCGTCGCGCCATTTTGCGACCGTCACCATGCGGCTCCCATCCGCGAACTCGCCGATAACGCAGGTCCACTCGCCGGATCCGAACGCGATCGGGTGGGAGGTGATCTGCGGCGGCGTGCCCCCAGCGGAAGCGACGAAGGCTTTCATCGCGTCAATGTGTTCGGTGACGCCGCGGGTGGGTTCCTGGCCCTTCCAATCGACGAGGACGTCGTCTGTATGGTGATGGGCGAAGATTCCGTTCCAGTCGGCCTTATTCCACCCGTCAAAGTCCAGATCGTCCATTCCTTTGAGATTGCGGTCAACCTGCTCATCTTGCATGGTTCTTCCTTCTCTCAGGGCGTCGGCCTCGGTGCCTGGCCGTGACGCCGTACCAACCGTGAGCTTGACCTGACCAGCGTAAGTGAGTGGTCAGAGCCACACAATGTGGTTTCTTGAACTTTCCGACAAGAGACCGCGGAAACGGTGGATTTTTCGCGGAAAGCTGCTATTGGCTTGAAGGTTGCACGCCCACCGATAGTCGAATCGCAACAGTGATATGCCGGTAGCCTATTCTGTGAGTTTGCGCAAGCGTTCCTCCATCAATTTTTTGGGTCTCGATGAGAGACCCTCCACAAGAAGCCGCGTGATTCCACGCAAAATACGTAGGATCCGGGGTTGCACCGGCATAGTTAAGTTCTTGGGCTTGCACATATGGGTAAAGTCACCGCATGAAAGCAGCATGGAAACGAACAGGGGCTTGACTTGGCAGGGAATGCAACCTTCCGGCACAGCAACACCGCACTGCTCTCGGTGAGCTGTATCGAGGCTCCGAGGATCGTGAGTTCCACGGATTTCGACCGTAGCTTGGCTTCGACCCTGCGGCGGCTGAAGTTTCCCCCGCGGCTGCTTGAACGCGTAGCCGGCGTCACGCACCGCCGCTGGTGGGCCGCCGGGACATCGTTCGATGATGCTGCGGTCGAAGCGGGAGCCAAGGCCCTGGCCGAGGCCGGCGTCGAAGCGTCCGAAATCGGTCTGCTGATCAATACTTCGGTCACGAGGCGTAATCTCGAACCGTCCGTGGCGGTGAAGATCCACCACGAACTCGGCCTACCGTCGTCGGCGATGAACTTCGATCTGGCCAACGCGTGCCTCGGATTCGTGAACGGCTTGATCCTGGCGGCGAACATGATCGACTCCGGCCAGATCCGGTACGCGGTAATCGTCAACGGCGAGGACGCCCAGGTTACCCAGGAAGCCACACTGGCACGACTGCAGCGGCCTGAGACCACGCGAGAAGACTTCAGCAGGGAGTTCGCCACCCTCACACTTGGATCCGGGGCCGCCGCAGCCGTCCTTGGCCCCGCAGACGAGCACCCCTGGGCGCATCGGCTTATCGGCGGCGTGATGCGTGCCGGCACAGAACACCACGAATTGTGCGTGGGAGGCATTGACGGGATGACCACCGACACGAAAGGCCTGCTCGACGGCGGGCTTCAGCTCGTCGTCGATGCTTGGCAGGAAGCCCAGCCAGAGTGGGACTGGGCTGCCATGGACCGCTATGTCACGCATCAAGTCAGCAATGCCTATACTCAGGCGATCATTAATGCCATTGACCTGGACCCGGACAAGGTTCCGATCACGTTCCCTCACTGGGGCAACGTGGGTCCTGCCTCGCTCCCCATGACACTGGCAGCCGAGGCCCAGTCACTGACTTCCGGGGACCGTGTCCTGTGCATGGGTGTCGGTTCCGGGCTGAACGCGGGGATGGTGGAAATCGTTTGGTAGTCACCAACTGGCCCGGGGTCAACCCGGAATGGTCCCGGATGATAGACGTGAGGTCCACATCGGCCGTCGAGGAGCCAGGCACAGTGCGCCGCTGGCACCTGTTGGACAACGGCTCCCAGCTCTCCCGTCGTGGTGTGGCTCCCGTCGGTACCCTGCTGTGCGTGCACGGCAACCCCACTTGGTCATATCTGTGGCGGACACTGCTGGCCGCCGGATCCGACGCGGCACATCCGTGGCGCGTCGTGGCGGTGGACCAACTTGACATGGGCTACTCGGAACGCGGCGGCACGTTCCGGCGCTTGGCGGACCGAATCAACGACCTGGGCGACCTCACCGACGCACTGGGCCTGGAGGGGCCGGTGGTTACGGTGGGCCACGACTGGGGCGGAGTTATCAGCCTAGGCTGGGCCTTGGCGCACCCACGGCACGTCACCGGGGTGGTGCTGACCAACACAGCCGTGCACCAGCCCTCCGATTCGGCGGTCCCGCCAGCCCTACGGCTTGCCTTGCACCCCGTCGTGCACCGGTGGGGCACGACGACGTCGGACGCCTTTCTGCGAGTGACGCACTCGCTGGCGAACCCGCCGCTGCCCGCCGACATTCGAAAGGCCTACATGGCCCCGTATCGCGGTGCCCGCCGCCGGGACGGGGTGGGAAACTTTGTTGCGGATATTCCCGCAGACGCTTCCCATCCCAGCTTCCCGGCGCTTAACCGGGTAGCGGAAGGGTTGCGCGGGCTGAAGGTCCCGGCCCTGATGCTCTGGGGTCCCCGGGACCCCATCTTTTCCGATCGATACCTCAAGGACCTGATCAGCCGGCTTCCGCACGCGGACGTGCATCGCTTCGAAGGCGCCGGACACCTCGTGGCGGAAGACCGAGACATTGCCACACCTGTCTTCCAGTGGCTCGCCGTGCACGGGGGCGTGAGCGGAAGCGAGTCTCCGGCAGCCGAGGCGACAGCGAGCGGTGGCCAGGGGTTGAACGATGCGGCCGAGCCGCCGTCGGCGGGATTCCGGCCCCTTTGGGACTTGCTCGGCGAGCTGGCGGCAGGGCCGGCGAAGGCGGATATAGCCGTTGCGGAAATGGCGCAGGATGGCACAGTCAGCCGCTCGCTCAGCTGGCAGCAGCTGGACCGGAATATCCTTGACCTTGCCGCGGGGCTGCGGGAAGCCGGAGTGGGGAGCGGCAGCCGGGTGAGCCTGATGGTTCCGCCCGGAGTGGACCTGACCGTAGCCCTCTACGCCTGCCTGCGGCTGGGCGCGGTGGTGGTCGTCGCCGACGCCGGGTTGGGAACCAAGGGCATGAGCCGCGCGCTGAAGGGCGCCACCCCCGATTTCCTCATAGGAATCGACAGGGCGCTTGCGGCGGCCTCCGTGCTCGGCTGGCCGGGACGGCGGATCAGCGTCCGGGAACTCCCGGCTGCCCGCCGCCGAATCCTGGGCGTCGAAACCTCCCTTGCCGCGCTGGCCGGGCGCGGCGCCGGACGCCCTTCAGAGCGGCCCGCGCACACTGTGGACCCGGCTGCGCTGGCCGCCGTGCTCTTCACATCCGGCTCCACCGGTCCAGCCAAAGGCGTGCTCTATACGCACCGGCAGCTGGCCGCGATGCGGGATACGCTGGCCGAAACTTTCGGGATCAGTTCCGGTGCCCGGCTCGTGGCGGGTTTCGCCCCGTTCGCCTTGCTGGGGCCGGCGCTCGGAGCGGTCTCGGTGACGCCGGCCATGGACGTTACCGCGCCCCGCACTTTGACGGCCCGCGCGCTGGCGGACGCGGCCCTGGCTATAGAAGCTACCGTGGTCTTCGCCTCCCCGGCGGCGTTGCGCAACGTCCTTGCCACCCAGGATGCGGTGAGCAGGGCAGGTCATAAAGCCCTGGAAGGGATCGAGTTGCTTCTGTCTGCCGGCGCGCCCGTCCCGGAACCGCTCCTGGCGCGGGTGCAACGGTTGCTGCCCAACGCCTCACTACATACCCCATACGGGATGACCGAGGCGCTCCCGGTCACCGACATCAGCCTCGAACAAATCCAGGCAGCCGATGCCGATTCTGCTGCCGGCGCCGTTGCGGGAGCAGGCAATGGCGTGTGCGTGGGGAAGCCCGTGCATGGCGCGCGCGTGGCCGTCGTCCCGCTGGCTGCGGATGGCACCGCACCAGGAGCCCACGTGGTGACGGAGGCTGGCGTGACCGGCGAGATTCTGGTGAAGGCCGCACACGTCAAGGAATCCTATGACAGGCTCTGGCTGACCCAGCGGGAAAGCATCAGCGTGCCCGGATGGCACCGCACCGGCGACGTGGGGCATTTCGACGCCGTCGGCCGGCTCTGGGTGGAGGGACGTCTTACCCACGTCGTCACGGCGCCCGGGGCCGTCGTGACGCCCGTGGGCGCCGAACAGGCCATCGAACGCCTGGACTGCGTCCGGCTGGCTGCCATCACCGGGGTCGGGCCGGCAGGGACGCAGGCCGTCGTCGCCGTCGTCGAGACCGTTCCTCCCTCCCGCAAAGCCGGCCTTGCTACGCCGCGGCTCGCCGGGCGCGTCCGCGGGGCGGCCCTTGACGCTGGCGTCAATGTCTCCGCCGTGCTCGCAGTCCCTGCGCAGCCCACCGACATCCGACACAACGCCAAGATCGACAGGACCCGCCTGTCCCGCTGGGCTTCACGAGTGCTCGCCGGTGGCCGTCCGGGGGAGCCATGAGGGTCCTCGTCACCGGCGCAAGCGGGCTGCTCGGACGGGAAGTGGCCCGTCTGCTGGTCCGCCAGGGCCATGCCGTGACCACGTTCCAGCGCCGTCCCTCAGGAGTCGACGGCGCGGTAGACTTCGGCAGTTCCGTAACGGACGATGCAGCGCTCCGGGGAGCAGTCGAGGGGTCAGATGGAATCATCCACCTGGCCGCGAAGGTTTCTTTTACTGGCCGTGCCGTGGAGTTCGACGAGGTGAATGTTGAAGGAACCCGCCGTCTGCTCCATTCCGCCCGTGCGGCGGGGGTACGGGACATGGTGTTCGTCTCCTCCCCGTCCGTGGCAAACGCCGGCACTGCCATCGTCGGGCTGGGCGCGGAGCCGGCTGATCCGCAGCATGCGCACGGCAATTACTCCCGGACCAAGGCCGAGGCGGAGTTGCTGGCGCTGGCAGCGGACACTCCGGAATTCCGGGTCGCGGCGGTGCGCCCCCACATCGTGTGGGGCCCCGGCGACACCCAACTCGTGGAACGGGTCCTGGCCCGCGCCAGCCGCGGTCGCCTGCCGCTGCTCGACGCGGGTGCGGCACTCATTGACACCACCTATGTGGACAACGCCGCCTCGGCCATTGTCGCTGCGCTGCACCGCATGGAACACGTCCGTGGCAGGGCCCTGGTTGTGACCAACGGCGAGCCGCGTCCGGTCGGTGAGCTGCTGGCGGGAATATGCGCTGCAGCGGGCGTCCCCGTGCCGTCGTGGACTATGCCTGGTGGGGTGGCGCGGGCCGGGGGAGCGGTGGTGGAAAAGCTCTGGACCTGGGCAGGGCGGAAAGAGGAACCGCCGATGACCAGATTCCTCGCCGAGCAGCTCTCCACCGCCCACTGGTTCGACCAGCGCGAGACCCGAAAACTCCTCGACTGGACACCCGCGGTTTCCCTGGATGAGGGACTGGCACGGCTGGCCGAGCACTATGGTTCCTGGTCAGCTGCGCGGGTTCACCGATCGTGAGCGCTAAGCGGACGTTACCCTTTGACCCCACCACCGTCAGCATGGGCGACTTCTTGAGAATCGTTATCAAAAGCTAGAGAGTCGCGCGGCGGGGGACACCGGCATTTTCCTGAAAGGGCTCAGAGGAGTGGGCAAGACCGCACTCCTGAACGAACTCTCAGAAATGGCGCGTCGTCATGGGTGGCTCATGATCCGGCTTGAGGCCGAGCCGGGAAATCAGCGATATCCATCGGATGCCATTGTCGGGAAACTCACGCGTGAATTCCTAGAATCTTTCGTCGGACCGCTCACTGCTAGCACTAAACCATGGAGACATGCATTAGATTGTTAGCGGCCATGAAAAACTGCCCGGAGGCGGCCACGAAAGTGCCCACTGACGGCCAGTAAAACTGCCCGACGGTGGCCATGAGATCTGCCCACTTCCTTACTGAACCTGCCGCGTCTTAAGCGGCGGGGGCCTCTCCCCGGGATTTGATGACGGTGTCTAGTCGCATCAAATGTCGCCCAGGAAGAGGCCCTGTATGAAGCATGACGGAGAAATCATGGAAATTCTTGCTACCTACGATCTGACCGGATCGTTGCGCGCCACGGCCGAGCTCACGGGATGCTCGCACCACACCGTTGCCAAACACGTCCAGGCCCGGGACGCCGGCCGGCCCATCGGCGAACCCGCGGCCCGCGGCCGGGTCACGGACGCGTACCTGCCCAAGATCGAGGAGTGGGTCGAAGGATCGAAGGGGCGGATCCGCGCCGACAAGGCCCACGAGAAGCTCCTCGCCCTGGGCTATGCGGGGTCGGAGCGGTCCACCCGCCGTGCGATCGCGCAGGTCAAGGCCGCGTGGCGGCTGGGACACACCCGCGTCCACCGGCCCTGGATCACCGAGCCGGGGATGTGGCTGCAGTATGACTTCGGCGACGGGCCACGCGTCGGCGGGGTGAAGACCATCCTGTTCGTGGCCTGGCTGGCGTTCTCCCGGTTCCGGATCGTGATCCCGTTGCGGGACCGGACCGCGCCGAGCGTGTTCGCCGCCTTGGACCGCTGCTTCCGGATCCTGGGCGGGGCACCGACCTATGTTCTGACGGACAACGAGAAAACCGTCACCACCGCGCATGTCGCCGGGGTCCCGGTGCGGAACCAGCAGACCCTGGACTTCGCCCGGCACTACGGGATCACCGTGCTGACCTGCCAGCCCGCGGACCCTGCCACGAAGGGTGGAGTCGAAGCGTCCGTGAAACTGGCCAAGGCCGACCTCGTGCCGAAGGACACTAACCTCCGGCCTGAGTACGGTTCTTTCGCCGAGCTCGAGGCCGCCTGCCAGGCGTTCATGGACGAAGTAAACAACCGTGAGCACCGCACCACTCGGCGTAAACCGGCCGCGGTGCTGGCAGAGGAGGCATCCCGCCTGCACCGGATCCCGGAGACCGCGCACACGGTCGCGTTCGGACTGGCCCGCACCGTTCCGGAGAACACCCCGATGGTCACCTTCGAAAACGCCCAATACTCCGTGCCCGCGCACCTGCTCGGAGCCCGGGTGTTCGTCCGCTGCCACGGCACCGGGCCCGACGAACAGATCGTCATCGTCCACCACGGCCCGTCCGGTCCGATCGAGGCCGCACGCCACGGCCGGGCCAGGCCCGGCAGCCCCGCGATCATCGATGAGCACTTCCCCGGGACCAGGACCAGGATCCCGGGCGACTATGCCGTGAAGGCCCGCAACGCCGGCGAGGCCGAGTTCCTGGCCATCGGCGAGGGCGCCAAGACCTGGCTTCTGGAGGCCGCGGCAGCCGGCACTGCCAGGATGAACGTGAAGATGGCCGAGGCCGTGACCCTGGCCAAAATCGCTGGGACCGCTGAAGTTGATAAAGCCCTGGGCAACGCAGCAGTCCACGGCCGATTCGCCCACCCGGACCTCGCCTCGATACTGAACGCCAATATCCAACGCACCACCGCCCACTCCGCGGACGAGACCCGGTCCCTGACCCAGGGCACCGGCGCCTGGGCAGCTATGGGCGCCGGACCGTTCGCTACGCCGAAGGAGCAGAACCGATGAGCCCGGTCACCACCACGAACACCACCGCCCCGGCACTGCCGGCAGGCCTCGAAGCGCTCATGCGCCAGCTGAAGATGCCCCACGCCCGGGCCCTCGCCCCGGAACTCATCGCCACCGCACGAGCCCAGCGCTGGGAACCGGCCGAGGTCATCAAGGCCCTGTTCCCTAGCTCTCGAGGAAACGCTAAAAAATGTCTACCACGTTTAGGGTTGAACACAGCTTTACATAGCGCCGCCCATCAGTTTCGTTCAGTGTCCCGGTATGCGAAGAGTGCAGCCAAATCATGGACCAAGATCCCGGTTCCCACCGCCGTAACAGTTTTCCCCCGCGACCTCGTCAACGCGCCCGCGAGTTCGCCGAGCGGTTCTTCAATGTGCGGCACTGGCAGGAGTTCTCCTCTTGGCGGTCACTTCGCTGCATGGGAGCGGCCAGAGGACTATGTTCAAGTTGTTCGCACAGCCGTGGCACTTGCGACAGGTTGATCCTATTCTCGGTTCTGCTGGTCAACATATGCAGGTACACACCACGCATAAAGGGAAAGTCGGGCGGCCGCCGGTCCCGATCGCACATGAACCCAGCTGTCCGTTCTCAATGTAGTTGTCAGTAGCGACGTGGGAACTGACAGGTTGGATGAGAAAAATTCAGGCGGATATTTCTCGTTCATGTTGTCAGTTCCGTAATTCGGCAGCTCGATGCCCGCTAGATACACATGAGTGTCCTATTTCTCCCAGGCTTCTGTTATGTGCCGGTGGGAAAGTACTGCAAAGGCGCCACCCACCAGGGCGCCAGTGATCACCGCGACCACCAATGGGTTCCCTGTGTTTGTAGCGCTGGCGATTCCAAGGGCCAACACGCCTGAAACTGCGAAGGCCACAACGCCCGAGAGAATCGCTCGCGCCCGGCGGGTTGCTTCCTTGGCCATTCCCGACCGTGCAGCGATCACTGCTCCCGCGACTAACGCTCCAAGAATCGTCATAAAGAGGACTTCAGGGAATAGGTAGAACAGATACCAAGGGACAAATACCGGATTGAAAGTGGGAAGCGTGGTGCTGAGAAGGTGAACTATTGCTGCCACGAAGCCGAAGCCAACACCGAGCCAGACAAATCTCGCCCATAACCTTCCCCTGCGCCACCAGCCGGGTTCAGCGCTACTTTTCGCCATATTTCAGTACCGCCTGTGTGAGATTTTCCGTCTGTTTTGGTCCATGCGATTCTCTGGAGACCCGCGAGATTAATGCCGCCGGCAACCGTGATGTCCACGCCGGTCGCGGTGGCAGTCTGATCAAGGCTGCCAGTCCCTCGTTTCACTATGTCAGCTCTGATACTGGAGCCTATGGCTCATCCCTTTGAAGTCTGGAAGACACGGCGAGACAAACTGATTGACATCTAGCTTGATGCGGTACGGATCCTCCGCAGGCGTCGCAGGGGACCCTTAGATCAGCCATTCGATGTCGCGGCGGGAGAGTCTTCGGAGTGTGTTTTCGATTCGCTGGGCGGCCCGGCGTCGGTGGCTTTCGCCGGTGGGGATGAGAACACGCGCCATTTCGTTGGCAATCCGGTCGCGTCTCTGTTCTGCCGGGTAGGCCGGGTTCTGAATCCGGTCTTTGAAGGCGGGTCGGGTTATGAGTCGGGCGATGTTCACTGTTTCCGGATAGATCAGCATTTCGTGCTCGTGTCTTCCGGCGCGGGCGGCGCGTTCTTCGAGGGTGGAGAGTGCGATGCCGGCACTTGCGCATTCGCTCGCGGCTTGCATCGCGGGCGTTCCGATGTGGATTTGGCGGGAGACCAGTGTGGACCTGAATCGGCGTTCTGCGGCAACGAGTTCAGGCAGTTGCCTGATGTCGAGCTGATTGCGGCCGATCCATCGCCGGTGCGCGACGCAAACCCAGCCGATGGCCGGAATCCTGCCGATTCGCGGATTTCCGTTGCCGCATCGCAGACACAGGACCCGCTCGATGACGGGGTGGCCGCCGATCGACAGCCGCTGGTCGAAAACCCGATCGTGGAGTCGGCCGAGTTGTCTCCATGCTTGAAGGCGTTCTGGGTGCCGTCGGGCCCGGGATTTGGGCATGATGCCGGCCTCACGGAGGGCATTCTCGATTTGTTCGACGCTGGTGCCGTTTCGTCGGGCGTGGCGGGTGGCGTAGTTCTCGATGCCTTCGCCGTGGGTGAGGCGGGTCGAGACCGGGAGAGGCTCAAGGATCACTGCGCCATCCTGAGTCCAGGTTTCTTGGACTTTGAGGCACCGGCGCTGTTGTGTGATCGATGGCGCTCCTGGGCTGCATAGTCGGTGGCTGTTGCTTCGAGCCTGCGCCGGTCGATCTTTTCGATGCCTTCGAGGATCGCGCCGATGGCTGCGTCCGAAAGAAGGCCGCGAAGGGCGCCAATGCTCCCGCCGGTCCGGTCCCAGAGGTAGAGAGACTCTTCTGCAAGGGATCCTGGGATGTGCGCAGCGAGCGGTAGGAGGTTTTCGACTCCGAGCACCAGATCGGCCCACGATTCACGGTCTGCTTTCGTCCCGCTGGAGTACGGGGTCATCTCGTGCAGGATCATGCGGGCTTTGATCTGGCGGCCCATCTCACCGGCGAAAAGATCGGTTGTCGGAAGATCAATTCCGGCGTAGAGAAAGGTCGCGTCCAAACGGTCCGCGAACTGCTTGAGCGTGCTTGCGGCTTCGGCTCCGGCCTGCCGGTTCGTTCTGAGGTTGTGCACTTCGTCGACGGTCACTAAAGACGTGGCCATGGTGCGCAAAACGGCTACGACCTGTTCGGTGAGCGCCGGTGCGGTGGCTCTCGGTAGCACCGGTAGTCCAAGCCACTGTGCGAAGGCCTGCATGAGCATTTTCGGCGTCGTGGCAGGCGGTACGACTGTGTAGACCACGGGCGCGAACCCCCGGTCGTCCTGGCGTCCGAGTGGTTTGCGCTCAGATCTCTCCTGGCGTTTGCCAAGAAGCAGAGCCGCCGTCGATTTCCCCATGCCTGCGGCGCCTGAGATGGCAAGGCCCCGCCTGGCGGTCGCCGTGCTGGCCGCGTTGCGTGCTATCGCGATTCGGGCTTGCCGGGAGAGTGCCTGCGTGTCCATGGTTTCCAGGACCGTGTCTGCCGCGAGCCATGCGAACCGGGCACGGTCATAGGCTGACTTCGCCTCAGCGGAGAGCCCGCGCACCTCTCGCCGCGTCAGGCTTGGAGGCTCTTCGGGGGAGTGCGCGACAAAATCGCGCCATGTGGTCAGGCTGTCCGGAATGGCGATGTCTCAGTCCTCCAGAAGATCGATGCGCTGGCCATGGCGGCGCCGGGGAAACTCGATGATGACTGGGTCCGCCGCCGGGATCGGCGTAGGTTCCGTAGCAGCGGGTTCGGTGATCGGGTCCGGCGCGGCTGCCGGTTCCGGGACGGCCGACGGTGTTGCGTGTGTGCGTTGTGCAGCCTGACGCTCGGCGCGTCCGGTGGGAGCGGTCAGGATCCGATTGATCTCGGCAAGAAGATCCCCGCCGGGCACCGTCCCTCCTCGCCGGTCGATGGCCTTCTTCGCAGCCGCAAGGACGTCTCGGGAAAAGGGTCCCACAAGGTGCGTGGACAGGGTCCACTTCGCCTCGATCCACTGACCTTTCTCATGGTCACGGACGTAGATCGACTGAAGCCTATACGGGTCATACCGAACTTCCCAGCGTCCGTCCGCCGGGGAAGGGAGTCCGGAAGGGACTCCCCGGTATGGGTGAAAGCCCGGATTGTCGTAGTGGAGACCATGGAAATTGATCCCGTACGGCTGGATGCGCCGCCATTCCATTGGCAGGAGCGCGAGGTAGTCATCGCGGCTCAGGGCCACGGGGACCTGCAGTGCAACACTGGACAGGGCAGCGAACGCCTCGTTGGGCGTGAGGTCCTTCTTCGGCATGGCCGGGTGGCGAAGGCCCCGGTGGGGACGGTTCTGCCAGACCGCTACAAGCCACCAGTCCAGAAGGTTCTGCACTTCCGCGAGGGTGAAACTGGCCTCGGCGGCTGGGGCCTTGCCCCGCCGGACCACGTTCGGGCCGGTGTAGCCGGCCAGGTACTGGGTGAATCCTGTGTTGACGCCGGCAAAGAACCGTTCGACGTGTGGTTTGTCCGTGGGCGTCCGAGGGGCGGCTTTCGTGATGCTGATCTGCAGACGCTCACAAGCTGCCGTGAAAGTCGAGCCGACAAAGACCTTGCCGCGGTCAACCGTGATGGATTCGGGCACGATGACCGGCTTGGCAGCAATCGCGGCGCGCACTTCCTCATCACCCGGAAGCATCCCGGGCGGGAGCACGGAGCGCGTATAGCTCAGCGATGCATCCCATCCCGGCTGCATCGGCAGGGGAGTCATGGCACGGGCAAGCAGCACGGCCGGGTCCACTGCCTTCGTTGCCACCGGCCGCAGGATGGCGGCCAATGGAGTACGCGTGGCGATGTCCAGTGCGACGGTCAGGTCCACCCGGCCGCTGCTGCCGTCCGGATAAACAACCATGAGGTCCATCGGCGTCGAGTCGATCTCCACAAGCTCGCCGGGGCGTGACGGGGCTTGGCGTCCCCAGGGCCTGTCCGGTCGGTTTCCTTGGGTCCGGCGCGTGGTCGCGTTCCCGAACGGGTGCCTTGAACCCTCGATTTTCTTCAAAATGCGGTAGAGCGTTGCATCCGACGGCACGGCGAGATCTGCCTTGGCTGCCACCGCCCGGACCCGAGCAATGACGCGGGATCGCGTGCCCGTTGAAGCATCCTTCTGCCCGGACACCTCGGCCTCGACCAGGGCAAGAACTCTGGGATCGGTTCGCCCGGCCAAGCGCACCTCGCGGGTGGCCCTGCCGTCCGCGAGGCCCCCGATGCCATGCGCACGGTAATCGGCGATATGACGGAACATTGTCCGCTCAGTCATGGCCATCCCACGGGCAGCGAGCTCCGTCAACTTGGCCTCGATCCGGACCTGCAAGGGGTTGGCCAGGTCGTATTCGGGCCTCGGGTTCGTGCCGGGCGGTGACCCTGGAGGAATCCCATGGAGCACTTCATGCACGTGCCGGTGCAGGGACATGACCCAGTCACGGGCGCCGGGGGAGAGCCTCTCCAACGCAGCCGCATTGTCCAGCGAGGGGAGGGCCGGGGGATCATCCGGCAAGTACGAATCATCGATCAACAGATCGGCCACCCGAACCCGTCGGATGCGATTGGTAGCAAGATTCTTCAAGGCCAGCTCGGGCCCGTCCTGGGCTACAACCTGCCAGGATCCTCCGTCGAACTGGATGAAATCGAAAAGGCGGACGGACTTCACGACGCAGCCGCCAGTCTCGGCATCGGCGACTTTTCCTGGGCCGGGGCGATCCAAGTCTCCATCGACAATGGCTCGTCCAGGCCGACTTGGAGGACCCCGATGAAGGCCAAATGCAGCAGATGGGCCTGAACGGTGGAAGGTTCGAGCCGCAGCATTCGCGAAGCGCGCCGCACACCAGCGGACACGGAGACACCCGAACCGACTGCATCCATGATCGCGGGCACGATCGTGCTGCCCGGGGCATATCTGTGAAGACGGTATCCCGAGAGCCACCGAAGGTTCGAAGCCGCCGGCTCGGCAACCCCGGAGAACACCTCATAGTCCCATCCGGCCTCCTCGCACAACGCCCGGGTCAAGGAAAACTGACGGCGGCCGGCCTCCAGATGGTCCGGATGCCGCACATCCACAACGCGTCCACCGCCATCGCTCAGCCGCACAAAGAAATCAGGCACATGACCACGGGCACCCTCAGTCCCTCTAGGCCACAGCACGGCAAACGGCTGGGACGCAATGCCGACAATGTCCTCGTCGTAATCGGCAAGCATCAGGAAATCCCTCTCCAGCAGACTCTCAAAACCCACATGCGATCCGGTTGTACTGGACCACCATAAACCCTCGTAATTCCGCTTACCAGGCCAGGAAAAGAACGAACGAACAGGCAGTGCAGACTCCAGACGCAGCGATGCCCAAGCCGCCAACACCGGCTCATCCAGCATGCGCTCATCCAACCGAGCGAGAATCCGAACCGAGTCAGTCGCATTCGCTGGCAGGGAGCTCAAAGCCTCACATTCAGCCACCCTGACAACTTAACTGAGAATCACCCGGAATCCGTCAACTGACACGTTGAATGCGAAAACTGACATCTGGAATGAGAACGGACAACGAGTTATCTCATCTAGTTCTACTCGTCCCACTCAAGCGCCGATAATCTACATTATGTCAAGTAGAAGTGATCCAATTGCAGATTTTGCAGATTAGGACCCGGTGATACGTACTCCCCGGTTTCGGCCACCTGGACGTCGAAGTCCGCGCCGTTACAGGGATCCGGGGCCGTCCGGCGGCGCGCCGGGCAACAGCCCGGGCGTGTAGAGGTCACCGGGTTCGAGGTACCGTGCAGCCGGGTAATTCCGCTGATTTCCGGGGTTTCCTTGACAGTGATTCGCATTTTATGCATTCTAAGAGCATTATTTGCAGACGCAGCGGAGGCGTGATGGACCCCCTGGAGGGCCGGCTGATCAGGCTTCCGCTGCGTCAGGGAGCACTCTCCGCGGACGCGGTGTTCGAGGACATGCTCACGGGCTGGAAGCGGCAGCAGCTGGCACGGAACTTCACGGCCGGCACGATCCGTGGACGGGAGAGCCTGGTCCGCCGGTTCGTGGATCACACCGGGCATTTTCCGTGGGACTGGACCGTCGGTGATGCCGATGAGTTCTTCGCCCATGAGCGCTCGATCCTGAATCTGGCGTTCGCCACCATCCGGGCCTATCAGACGCATCTGAAGGTGTTCTGCGACTTTTTGACCGATCCGGTCTATGAATGGGACCGGGTCTGCCTCCAGGGGTTCGGCCGCTCCCCCGCCCAGATCATCACCGAATTCAACCGGGCCCGGCACGCCCAGAACAACGAACAGGCACCCACCAAACGGCCCTTCACCCGGGCCGAGCTGCAAGGCTTCTTCGACCTGGCCGACCTCGAAGTCGAACGGGTCCTGGCCTCCGGGCGCAAGGGCGCCGTCGCCGCCTACCGGGACGCCACCGTGTTCAAGACCGCCTACGCCTGGGGGCTGCGGGCCAACGAGGTCACGCACCTGCAGACCGTGGACTTTTCCCGGAACCGCCGGGCCCCGCAGTTCGGCGAGTTCGGGGTCCTGCAGGTCAGATACGGCAAGGCACAGCGCGGCTCGCCGCCCAAGAGACGCTCCGTGCTGACGGTCTTTGACTGGTCCCCCGCCGTCCTGGACAGCTGGATCCGGAACGGACTGCCCTGGCTGGCCCCGGCCGTGTCAGAAATCTTCCCCACTGCCAACGGACTGCCGGTGCCCAAGTCCAACCTGCACCGCCGCTTCCGCGACTACATCGACGAACTTGGCTATCCGCCGGGCCTGGACATCCATTCGCTGCGCCGGTCCTACGTCACCCACCTCTTCGAGCACTTCGGCTTCGACCACACCTTCGTCCAGCGGCAGGTCGGCCACGAACACGCCTCGACGACCTCCCTCTACACATCGGTCTCCAGCGACTACCAGACCAGCGAGCTCAACCGCGTGCTCGAGGACATGATCGAGAAGGCCGTCAGGCCGAAGGAGGAACGAGAATGAAACGGGACATCGAATACCGGTGGCGGGCCCGGGAACTCATGGCACGGAACGGCATGCGCAACACCCGCGAACTCGTCGAACCGCTGCGGGAACGCGGCATCACCCTCTCCGAGTCACAGATCTACCGCATGGTCAGCCAGAACCCCGAACGGATCTCCTTCCAGCTCCTGGCCGCCCTCTGCGACATCTTCGGCGTCGAAGCGAACGAACTCTTCACCTTCACCGCCGCCGATGCCAGGTCCAAACGCCAAAAGCATGCCGCCGCCTCCGGGGAGAACGTCGTCCGGTTCGCTGACGCCTACAAACCGGTCAGGGCCAGGATCCTTGACGACGACTAAGCCCGGCACCCGCGGCCGGCCCCGGTCCGAGGGCGGATACCGGTGCACCCGATGCGGGCGCATGGCCGCGAAAATCCGCGTGACCTGGCCCGACGGGGCCATCTGCGGGATCTGCTTCACCACAGCACTGCGCACCCGCGGATCCTGCCCCTGCTGCGGTGAAGAAAGGTTGCTCCCCGGCAGGACCACCGACGGCACCGACATCTGCCGGGACTGCGCGGGCATCACCACCAACATGACCTGCGAGGACTGCGGCAGCGAAACCGAACGATTCCGCGCCGGCCGCTGCATCCGCTGCGTCCTCCGTACCGACCTGGAGGGGCTGCTCCACCCCCACACTCCCCCGGACCTGAGCCTCAAACGCCTCATCGGAGTACTCGCCGCCGCGGGCAGGCCCGAGAGCGTCTACACCTGGATGCGCGGGGCCAACACCAAGGACCTCCTCACCGGGCTCGGCACCCGCACCATCGCGCTCACCCATGAGTCCTTTGACGCTCTTCCTGCGTCACGATCAGTGGAATACCTTCGCGAGCTGCTCGTCCATCACGGCATGCTCCCGGACCGGGACCGCCAACTCGCCGCCTTCGAACAATGGCTGGCGGTCCGCATCCATGACCTCGCCAAAACACCTCACATCCAGGCTCCCATCGAACGGTTCGCCCGCTGGCACCACCTCAAACGCCTCCGCCAAATGGCCAGCCCCGGAAAGTCGCTGAACACGGCCGTCCGCTCCGCCAAACAGGAAATCACCGAAACCGGAAAATTCCTCGCCTGGCTTCACGCGGAGCACGGACTCACCATCCACGGCCTCAGGCAGGCACACCTGAACCAATACCTGAGCGAAGGACCCTCGACCCGGTACGCCATCCGCACCTTCATCGTCTGGCTCATCAAGAACAAGGAGATCGCCAGGCTCGAAATACCGCACCGCTACGCCGCCACTAAACCGCTGATCACCCAGCAACAGCGCATAGAACTCATCCGCCAGTGCATCGAGTCCAACGAAGCACCCCTGACATTCCGCGTCGCTGCCCTAATCCTGCTGCTCTTCGGCCAGCCCATTGGCAAGATCGCCGCATTGAAATGCGCGGACCTGCAGGCCCTGCCCGAGGGGCTGCACCTGGGCCTGGGGAACATCCCCGTTTTGGTTCCTGCCCAGATCGCCCCGATGTTCTGGGAACACCTGCACCACCGGCCCAACCAGCAGACCGGCAACGGCGGGAGCCAGTGGCTCTTCCCCGGCACCCTGCCGGGCCAGCACATCCACGCCGACGCGATGATGGGCCAACTCCGCGCACTGGGCGTCGACCTCGGCGGCGCAAGGAACACCGCCCTGCGCAGCCTCGTCGAGGAACTGCCGCCAACCCTGGTCGCAAACGCACTCGGCTACAGCTACCAGGTCATCCACAAACACGCCGCCGACGCCGGCACCCCAATGGCCGGCTACGCAGGGAAAGGCGCCCTGCCCCGCTGAAGCCGATCAGAACGCGGCCCCCGAACCAACCGCCGGAACCGGAATGGCCGGAATAGGACTCCGAGCGATAAGTGCAGTTCCCGCTTGTACTCTGCGTATCTCATCGGATGAATCAATTCGCCCGAATCCCCTGGATCCGCCGGGACGGGCTCACTCACCCCGGGATTTCGCGGATTCTTGCACCCCTGCAACCCTGACGGGCAGCTCCCCGGACGATCCAGACGGCCGCGTGTGGTTGTCTGTGACGGCGTGAGACGCGCCTCTGACCTGCGGTTTTGTCGTGATGATGCGTTTGATGAATCATTGATTCAAATTATGAACATGATTCTGGCGTGATTTGGAGGCGAAATGGCGGTCGATGGGTCCGGGCGCGTGCTGCAACTGAGTGCTGTTCGGCTGCTGCATCCCGAGGAACAGACGCTCGAGGACATGCTTACGGGCTGGCGCAACCAGCAGCTCTCCAGGAACCTTCAGTTCGACACCATTGATAAGGGCATCGGATGTGTCCGAAGGTTCGTGAACCATGTGAACGAGTTCCCGTGGAACTGGTCACCGGTCCATGTCGAGGAGTATTTCGGTGACCTGCGCTCGATCCATCAACTGAAGCACTCCACGATCCGCGGTTACCAGTCCGCCCTACGCCGGTTCACGTCCTACGTATCCAATCCCGACTATGGCTGGGACCAGGTCTGTGAGGAGCGCTTTGGCACGCACCCGTCCCAGGTCTTCTTTGACTGGAACACCGCTGCGCACACTCAAGAGTACGAAGGGCGTCCTTCGAAGCGGCCGTTCACCAAGGCTGAACTGCAGATGCTGTTCGACCATGCGGATGACCAGGTCGAACTCATCGCGGCCTCAGGCAAGAAAGGCTGGAAAGCAGCCTACCGCGACGCGGTCATGCTGAAAGTCACCTACTCGTACGGGCTCAGGTTCAACGAACTCCGGCACCTGCAGACCATCGATTTCGCGACCAACCCGCAGGCGCGAAGGTTCGGAAAAACAGGCGTCTGCAAGGTCCGCTTCGGCAAGTCACGCAAGGGCTCCCCTCACAAACCCCGCAGCGTCCTGACGGTCTTCGACTGGACGGCCGGGGTCATCGAGGACTGGCTCGCCAACGGGCGGGGAACGCTTGAAACACTGGACCTGTTCCCCAGCGAACGCGGCGGTCTGATCTGCGAATCCACCCTGCTGCGCCGGCTCCGGCGTTACCTGGACGAGCTGGGACTGCCGCTGGATGGCCTGGACCTGCACTCACTGCGACGCTCCTACGCAACACACCTCCTGGAGGGCGGATGGGATCCTAGATTCGTGCAATTTATCTGGGGCCGGAACCGGGGTGTCTTTGACGTGCAGCACGAGGCCCGTAACCGCACATTTCCGCGTGATGGAGGTGCTTATCTGAAGCTGTCCATCACACGGGATCGCGGGAGGGTTAATGCAGGTTCAACGAGTTTTGGTGTCCGGTTCGCCGCTTGAGTCGTGGACTGTGCTTGATGATCATGGTGTCGTCGAGCCGGTGGAGCGGTTCCTGGCTTACCTGACCGACGTCGAGCGGTCGCCGAACACGCTCAAGGCGTATGCGCATGATCTCAAGGACTGGTTCGTCTTTCTCAGGTACCGCGATCTTGATTGGCGTCAGGTGAGGCTGGAGAACGTGGGCGAGTTCGTGGCCTGGCTGCGGCTTCCGCCTGCCGGGCGCGCCGCTGACGTGACGTTATTGCCGTCGGCTTCCCATTATTGTGGGCCGGGCGCGGTGAACCGCAAGCTCGCGGCGGTCAGCGGCCTCTACGTGTTCCACTCCCGTCATGGGGTCCCGCTGGGCGACCTTGTCACCGAGTTCGAAACTGTCCGGCATCGAAGAACCGGGTGGAGACCGTTCCTTGCCCACCTTGCCGGGGACAGGCCGCAGCGGCGCCGGATCGTGAAACTGCGTGAGCCCAAGAGGTTGCCCACGGTACTGCCTGCGGCGAAGGCCCAGGCAGTGCTGGATGCGTGCACGCGGCTGCGGGACCGGTTCCTGTTCGTCCTGCTGTGGGAGTCGGGAATCCGCATTGGCGAAGCGCTCGGGCTGCGGCACGAGGACATTGCAGTCGCCGAGGGCGAGCTGACGATCCGCCGACGGGTGAACGCCAACCGGGCACGGGCGAAGTCCATTTCGCCGCGCACGATACCGATTGGCGCGGATGTTGTGCGGCTCTACGGCGATTACCTCCATGAGGAATACGGCGATCTCGACAGCGACTATGTGTTCGTGAATCTGTGGGCCGGCACCCACGGCCGGCCAATGAGCTACGCGGGAGTCTATGACCTGGTGCAACGCTTGCGGCGAAATACAGGGGTGGATTTTGACCCGCACTGGTTCCGCCACACCTATGCCACCCGATTGCTACGGGCCGGAACGCCCATCGAGGTGATCAGCAGCCTGCTTGGCCACGCATCGGTAGCGACCACCATCGACGTCTACGGCCACCTCAGTGTCGAGGACGCCCGCCGGGCCCTTGAGAAGGCAGGGCTGCTGACCGGAAAAGAGGTTAGCTGGTGAGCTCCCCCGCACTGAACAACCAACACGCCGGTCTTGGACTGCTTGCCAAGCTGATGGCAACGGTCCGGCCCGAGTTCAGACCGAGAATCGTAATCCCGGCCCCGGGCTCCCTCGTCTTCAACACCGAGCCCTGCCGGATCGACGGGTGTGAAAGACAACGCACGGTGAAGGGGTTCTGCAAGGGCCACTACAAGCGCTGGCTCGACCAAGGACGCCCGGAACTGGAGTCATTCCTTGCCAACCCCGGCCCGTTGCCCTCAGGCGCTGGCCCCTTGGCGGCGTGCACCGTCACCTGGTGCCGCTTCGGTTCGGCCAGACGCGGCCTCTGCGTCCGCCATCACGGGTTCTTCGCACGCTCCGGCGAGACCGACATGACCAGATGGCTCACTACCCTCTCCCCCGAGCCGGCCACCGAACGGCCCGAATGCCGGCTCGCGTTCTGTGACCTCTGGGCACAAGGCAACTCGCCGTTGTGTCTGAACCACAAATCCCGCTGGCACGCCATCGGCGCACCGGACATCGGCGAGTTCGTCACCCGGTGCGAAAGCGTCGGCCTGGACCGCTTCGATTTCCGATGCCTGGACGATCGGCCCCAGCTACGGCTGGAGCTCCAGCACGCCCTGCAATGCCGCCATGACGAACGCCGGGCCAGTACCCATTCGTCCGCCGTGACGCCCGTGATCCGGCTCGTCACCGACAGCGGCGTCACCTCGCTACTGGACTGGGATCTTGACCGGTGGGCAACGTTCTACGGCGCCGGCCGCGCAGGCCGCAGCCACCGCCACAACGGGCAACTCGCGTTCCTGCGCTTTGCCTACACCCGGCTCGAAGACCTCGCTGCCGGCACCGGCTGGGAGTCCGAGTTTGCCCGCGACGCCTGGGCCCTGCACCGGCTCGGCCACACCGACACCCGCGGCACCCTCCGCTTCGACAAGATCCCCCAACCGTGGCTACGTGCCTTGGCAAAACGCTTCATCCGATGGCGGCTGACCAGCGGTAGGGAAATCATCCAGGCCCGCGTCGACATCCTCGCCCTGAACCGATTCGCCGCGTTCCTGGCACACACGATCCCAGACTCCGACGGCCCGGACTGCATCGACCGCGGCATCCTGGAACGCTTCCTCGCCGAGCTGGCCCGGGACAAACGGGCAGTGACTTCCCGGGGCCGCGACGTCAGCTCCCTGAACGCCTTCTTCGCCGCGGTCCGCCGCCACGGCTGGACCGAGGACCTGCCAACGTCGGCGAACTTCTACCCTGAAGACTTCCCACGACCGGCCAAACGACTGCCCAGGGCCCTGGCCGATCACATCATGGCGCAACTGGATCAAGCCGAAAACCTCGGCAAATGGACCAGACCCGACAGCCGGCTACTCACCCTGATCCTGATGCGCTGCGGACTGCGCGTCGGGGACGCCTGCAACCTCGCTACCGACTGCGTGGTCCGTGACGGTGACGGCGCCCCCTATCTGCGGTATATGAACCGAAAGATGAAACGCGAAGCCCTCGTTCCTCTCGACGAGGAAGTCCACGCCGCCATCCTCGACCAGCAACAACGCGTCCGTGAACGGTTCCCCGACGGCAGCAACTGGCTGTTCCCGGCCCCGAAGATGAACCCTGACGGAGCAAAACCGCTGACCACACACTCCTACCGCGGACAGCTTGAAGACTGGCTGGAACGCTGCGACATCCAGGACGAACACGGGCAAGAGGCGCGCCTGACCCCACATCAGTGGCGCCATACCTTCGGGACAACACTGATCAACCGCGACGTCCCACAGGAAGTAGTCCGGGTCCTCCTCGACCACACCTCAGCCGAAATGACCGCCCACTACGCCCGGCTGCACGACACAACCGTGCGCCGCCACTGGGAGAAAGCCCGCAAGGTCAACATCAACGGCGACACCATCACTATTGACCCGCAAGGACCACTCGCCGAAGCCAGCTGGGCCAAACAACGACTCGGCCGCGCAACACAGAGCCTGCCGAACGGATTCTGCGGGCTCCCGGTCCAGAAATCCTGCCCGCACGCCAATGCCTGCCTGACGTGTCCCATGTTCGTCACCACCGCCGAGTTCCTCCCCCAGCACCGCGAGCAGCACCGCCAGACCGTCCAGATCCTCTCCGCCGCCGAAGCCCGCGGACAGACCCGGCTCATCGAGATGAACCAAGCAGTACTGCACAACCTGGACCGCATCATCGGCTCCCTCGGTGACACCGCATCAGCCGGAGCGGCCGGATGAACCGCCCCGACAACAGCCGGCACCTGATCAAAGCTGCACAGCAGCGCGCCGCCCTCACCCGGTCCAAAGCTGTCCAAGCGCTCCGAACCCTGCACGCGGACGGCCGTCCGGTCACCTTCGATGCCGTCGCCAAATACGCCCGAGTCTCCCGGTCCTGGCTTTACACCCAGCCCGACCTCCGAGCCGAAATCGAACACCTCCGTCAAATACAAGCCGCGGCGGAGCCACACCGGAATCCCGGTCACAGCGGGCAAGCGAGGCTTCTCTACGGCAACGACTCGAAGCCGCCAACGACAGAATCAGACGACTCAACGACGAGAATCAACGCCTGCGGCAGCAACTCGCACACGCCCTCGGACAACGCCGCCAAAGTCCATCACCAGACCCCGCGACCATCCCGAATCTATAACGGATCCACGAGAATGAAAGGACAGCCAATGCCACCGTCATGCACGTCCCGGACACACCCACCAACACAAAACCGCAGGCCAGAGGCACATCTACCTGACGGGCTAAAGATAATGCAATATCAAATGGGCCACGAACACGCCTCTACCACCGGGATCTATCAATTCGTCAGCGATGACTTCCGCAACTCCACCCTCCGTGCGGCCCTGGACCGCACCATGGACGAAGTTCTGGGCGTGCAGATCAGGGGCCAATGGTGAGACGCGAAGTCGAATACAAATGGCGGCTTTCCGAGCTCATGGCAGCACGGGGACTACACAACACGACCGACCTCATCCCCCTGCTGGCCGAGCGCGGCATCTCCTTGTCCCGGCCGCAGGTCTACCGGCTCGTCAACCAGAAGCCCGAACGCGTCGCGCTGCAACTCATCGCCGCGATCTGTGACATCTTCTCCTGCGGCCCCGAAGACCTCATCACGGTGACAGCCGCCGATGCCCGGACCCGGAAGACCGGCACCAGCGCTCCCAATGTCGTTGACCTGAACCGCACCGTCCGCCCGCGGCGGGCCCGCATCATCGACGATGGGCACTGAGGCTCCAGAGGGGCTGACTCCCCGCAACACCAGCCGCGGCCGGCCGCGCACCACCGGGACCGCCACTTGCGTCCGATGCGGCCGAAACGCCGGCCGAACACGCGCCACCTGGCCCGAAGGCAAAATCTGCGGACCTTGCTTCACCACCGCCACCCGCACCCACGGGACCTGCCCTGACTGCGGCCAGCACCGGCTGCTCCCGGGCCCGCCCGAGACCATCGGTGGGCCGCGATGCGCACCCTGCGCAGGCATCCCCCACGACTTCCACTGCGGCCGCTGCGGTGTTGAGGGCGAGTTCTACCGACTGGGTATCTGTGCCCGCTGCGCTCTCCGGGACGACCTCAACGATTTACTGCTCACAGACCCTGCCGATTCAGGAATGGCGGGCAGAATCGTCGAGGTCCTCTGCAAGGCAGACCGGCCCGAGAGCATCATCACCTGGAAGCGCTCCCCCAAAGTCCAAGCCCTCCTGTCCTCACTTTCAAACGGGACAACACCTTTGACCCACGAAGGACTCAACGCCCAGGCCAAGTCAGCGGAACGAGAAACCAACCACCTGCGGGCACTGTTCGTCCACCACGGACTCCTCCCCTACCAAGACCCGCACCTGGCCCGGTTCGAGTCCTGGATCGAAGACAAGCTCCGCCCGTTGCCCGAACAGGTCGCAAGACCTGTCGAGCACTTTGCCACATGGCACCACCTACGGCGCATCCGGTCCACGACAACACCGGAAACAAGCGCCCGCGGCCCGGTGCACTCGGCCAAACAAGAGATCACCGAAACCGTCAAATTCCTGGACTGGCTCTGGCAAACCCACCAAAGAACCGCAGCCACCTGCACCCAGCAAGACATCGAAACCTGGCTCGCCACCGGACCCACGACGAGGAAGGCCATCCGCACCTTCATCGTCTTCATCAACAACACCGGAACAAACACCCGCGTGGAAATGGGCCATTACACCGCCAAAAACCGCCCGGCAATCACCCAGGACCAACGCCTGGCCTGGCTGCGGGAACTGCTCACCGGCACCAGCGAATCGCTGCCCTACAGAGTCGCCGGGATCCTGCTGCTTCTCTACGCCCAACCGCTCGTGCGGGTAGCCAAACTCCGCGTCGAGGCCGTCGAGGCCAACGAAGGCAGCGCGAACATGAAGATCGCCTTCGGCACGCATCCGGTCCCCGTGCCCCAGCCCGTCGCGGAACTACTTCAAGAACACCTGCGAAACCGGCCGAACCTCAGAACCGGATCGGACACCCGAAGCCCCTGGCTCTTCCCCGGAACCCGAGCCGGACAGCCACTTCACCCAAACACCATCATGGACAGACTCCGCAACCTCGGCATCGACCTGCGCGGCGCACGAAACACCGCCCTCGACGAACACCTCACCCTTTCCCCGCCACCACTGGTCGCGGACGCACTCGGCTACAGCCACCAAGTCGCATTCCTTCACGCCGACGCGGCAGGCGACGCATGGTCCCGCTACGTCAACATGAGGACCGCACCCTGAAGGAAGCCTTCGTCCACAAAACGAGGTTCGCCGGCCCATTGCCTGGACCCGGTTCGCGGCGGCACGCGCCTCGTCGCCACTTTCCCTTCCGCGCCCCCATTCCAGCAAGGCCTACACTGACCCCATGCGGGACACTGACGGTGGGATCTTTGACGCGGCACTGAGGCGTGAGTTCACGGGCGGCGCCTACTGCAACTACAAAGTCAAAGCAGGCCCGCCATTGATTCGCCTCGTCGTCACGCCGCAGCAAGTTGAGTTCCGCGGCCGTGGACTACTACGCCTCTTCCGCCGCGGCCCGTGGATGGTGCCACGCGAACAGGTCAAAGCGGTTTTCGCCAAGCAACGAAAGAACCTGCTCCCGCCCAGAGTCTGGAATATCGAGATCGTCACAACGGATCCGTCAGTTTGGTGGACCTTCTGGTCACCGCAACGCCCCGAACCCATTCTGCTCTCGATGGAAGAATGCGGCTATCCCGTCGATTGGACCCCGCACAACTGGGCAGGAGCCCCCGTCGAGTGAGAGCCAGCGGGTGTCGCCTGCCGGCACTCAGCGGAAGAGCTTCCGCCGAGAGCGCGTCACCTTGAAATTGACGGAAAACTGGCGACGGCTGAACAAGAGAATACGCCCGGATTCAATCCGCAGGGATGCCACTAGAACGGATCCGATGGCAGAATCTGCAGCTTGAGACCTAGTGAAACGCCCTCCCGCGCCTTTCGGGTGCTTGGATTCTGAGTTCCTTTGCCACTGCGGGCAAATGCCCGGCTTCTAGTCTGCAGTGGCGTGCACGTGTGCACGCCACTGAATCCATGGTGGAAGCGGTTTGAGCACGGGACCGGGCTGAAGTTACTCCTCATCCAACTTGTGGGCCACATCCTATAGGGGAAACGGAGAATTACGATGCTTCCCTCTCCCCCGTCGCTGGCGACAGAGCCGCACGTTCGACGGCGTCGGCCGCCATCGCGTGGCCGATCGCCTCGGATGGGTCCCCGTCGCGCTCGAACCATTAGCTCGCCCGGAGGTGCAATTTAGCGACCCAGCCAGGAGGTTCGTCCATCAACCGCGCCTGCAGCACATCAGCGAAGAGATGGTGGTGCCGGTACCACGTGCGGTAGTCATCAAGTGTTACGAGGAACATGTTCCCGCATTCAAGGACCTCGAGCATTGCCTTGCCTCCGGCCTGCCCGGTGACGGCATCGCAAAGTGAGCCGCCCAGCCGGCTCGGGATAAAAGTCTGCAGCAGGAACCTCGGGACCGGTTCGGGCTGACGCTTCAGAACCTCTTCAACCAGATAGTCCACGATGTAGCGGTCGTCACCGGTAAAGCCTGCGATGAAACCGGCGATGTCGTTGCGCCCCTGCACCGAGAGGGCTGCCTGCTGAAGAGCGGCGACCCACCCTTCCGTGCGTGCCTCCAGGGCAGCGACATCCTGCGCCTTGAGCGCCGCTTCCATCACCTCGTTGAAGTTGACCGCGGTCTCCTCGGCAGTAAAGCGCAGATCGGCGGCACGGATCTCGATGAGCTCCCCACGTGCTCGCAACCGCGCCAGCGGGAACGGCGGGTCGGCGGGGCTGGGCTTCGTCTCAAGCAGCGGACCTGCCATCACCGACTCCCGTCAGCAGTGAGATTCACGTGCGATCAGCAAGCTATGGGAGCCTGCCATATCGCGCTGCCTCACGGAACTCATCGTGCAACAGCAGCGCTGGCCCCGCCACAAGCCGGGGACCTCCCCCGCGCGCTGTGTTAGCTATTTATGGCCCTCGGTCGGGATTGAAACTGGGCGGAAGAGGGAGTCGCCCGGCCCAGGCTGCCGCGGGGCGCTGACTGCAGACGAGAGCTCGCGGACGCAGATCGCGCCACTATGCTAAGTATGCTTACAGTAGGATGATGATCTGACTGCCCGTACTGGAGGAAGTATTGAACGCCGTTGCCAGCGATCCCCGGATAGTGAACGCCGGACCACGGCCAGTACGGATCAGCTCTCCGCCCGAACGGCTCGAAGCAACTGTCCCGCTGCTCGAATCAGTGGGTGACGCCGTGGGAGACGTTCCGGCAATTTTGGCGCTGGCCCTGAAGATTGGACGGACGGCTCCGCGCACAGGTGAAGGCGATACCGCGCACTTATGGGAACTGTTGGCGTCCGTTACGGCCGTAGACGTGGCTGCCGGACGGGTGCTCGAACCGCACCTTGACGCGATTTCCATCCTCGCACAGGCCGAATTCAACCCGAGAGCCGGCGCCGGGCCCCACGCTCTTGAGCAAGCCCGCGACACGGAGGACCAAACGTGGGGCGTTTTCGCAGCCGAAGCATCCGGTCTGCGCCTCGAAGCCGCGCAAGACGGAGCAGGAGGCTATGTCCTGAACGGATCCAAGCCGTGGTGTTCGCTTGCTGCGCAACTGGACCGGGCCATCGTGACTGCCCATCTTGCGAGCGGAGGCTCCGGGGACCCCGGAGGAGGCGCCCGGGCGGCATTCGCCGTCCGGCTGCATGACCCAGGGGTTTCCTGCGAGACGCCTCAGTGGTCTAGCCGCGGCCTGCGGGAAATTCCTAGCGGAACCGTGCGCTTTGAGGGAGTTTGCGCAGTTCCGGTGGGAGGAACGGGCTGGTATCTCGAGCGTCCGGGCTTCGCCTGGGGCGGCATGGGCGTGGCCGCATGCTGGCTGGGTGGGGCCATTGCCGTGGCACGTGATTTCCGCTCCGCACTGGCCACAGCTGCAAAGGGTGGTCGCGAACCGGATCAGATTTCCCTTGCCCATCTGGGCGAAACAGACCGGACCATCACGTCCCTGATCGGCTGTCTCGCCCGGGCAGCTACCCGGATCGACGCCGGGGACCTGTCGGGGCCCGAGGCATGGAGCGAAGCGCTGCGCGTGCGCGGCGCCGTTGCCGCCGGCGTCGAACGCATTCAGGCCATGGTGGTCCAGGACTTGGGGCCGGGGCCACTGGCCTTCAACGAAACGTACGGAAAACGGATGGCGGACCTGTCGCTCTATATCCGCCAGCACCACGCCATGCGGGACGACGCCCAATTAGGCGCCCTGACCCTGAAAGGCGACAGCTCATGGTGAGCTTTTCCCGCACTGACACCGGCACGGCCGAGAGCGAATGGGAAGCCAGCGAGCTGCCCACCCTGCCGGAGCTTCCGCTCAGTGCGGCCGAACTCGCCGCCCTGACGGTCATTGTGCTGGCGGCTCATCCCGATGACGAAACGTTGGGCGCGGGAGGATTGCTCGCCCAGCTGCACACCGCGGGTGCCTATATTGAGGTGCTGCTGTGCACTGCAGGTGAGGCATCCCATCCAGAGTCGAGGACCACGACGTCGGAGCAGCTCGCCGCCGTGCGCCTCCGCGAGTTCGGCGCCGCTGTGTCCGAGCTTGCGCCCGGTTCCACGTTGCGGTTCCTACAGCTTTCGGACGGGCAGCTGGCAGCAGGAAGTGACCGCGTCGCTGCGGCGGTCCGGGAGTCGATAGCGGCGTCAGGCTGTCCGGCGAACCGGGTGGTTATCGTGGCACCCTACCGCTCAGACGGGCACACTGACCACGACGCCCTGGGTTCCGTGGCGGCCGAGATTGCCGCAACCGGAGGTCACGGGCTCCTCGAATATCCCGTCTGGTACTGGCTGTGGGCCGCCCCGGCGGACACTGCCTGGCGGTCGTGGGTGCGGGTACCGCTGACGCTCGAGGCACAGGACGCCAAGGCCGCGGCTATGCGGTCCCATGCCTCGCAGACGGAACCGCTATCCGCGCAGCCCGGCGACGAGGTGCTGCTCGCCGGGAGCTTCCTCGAGCACTTTTCGCGGCCGTGGGAAACGTTCGCATGGCACGCTCCCGCTGGAGGGTCGAATAGCGCTCGCGACGCCGAGCGAATCTTCGACGCCGTGCACAGTCGGGATGATGACCCATGGAGCTATGCGACGAGCTGGTACGAACGGCGCAAACGAGCGCTGACACTGGCTATCCTGCCAGCGGAGCACTACGAGTCCGGGCTGGAAGTGGGGTGTTCCATCGGGACACTCAGCGTGGACTTGGCCCGGCGCTGCACGCATTTCCTGGCAGTCGATGCCAGCGGTGCCGCGGTGGTCCGGGCGGCAGATCGCTTGTCCAGCCACCCCTCCGCGCAGACGCGGCACCTCACCGTTCCGCGAGAGTGGCCCGAAGGACGCTTCGAGCTGATCGCCGTTTCCGAGCTGGGGTACTACTTGACTCCCTCGGAATTAGGCGGGTTGTTCACTCGCATCCAAGCCTCCCTCAGCCCGGGCGGAACCCTGGTCCTCTGCCATTGGCGGCACCCGGTGGAGGGCTGGGAACTCGACGGCGACACGGTCCACGAACGTGCCCGCCGGCAGCTTGGCTGGCCAACGGCCGGCCTCCTTCGTGAGAAGGATTTCATCCTGGAAGTGCTGCTGGCACCGGAAAAGACCCCGGCTGTTCGAAGGAGCCCGGCGACAGAGCAGGAACCCGCGTGGGTCCGGAAACCGCCCCGCGGCCAAGGGAGTCCGCCAGCATGACCGAATCCGTACAGCATGCCCCAGGGGAGGCCCTTCCCGCTCCCCTTCGGCCGGGAGTCAGCCGGATAGTGGTGGTGATGCCGGCTCACAATGAGGACGAGCACCTCCCCCGAGCGCTGGCTGCGTTGGGTGCGGCCGCCGATGCGTTGCACAAGGAAAGGCCTGACGTGGCCACTACCGTCATGGTCGTCCTCGACAGCTGCACGGACCAATCGGCGGAGATCACGGCCGGGTACGTATCCGCCGACTTACGCTTTTCGGCGGTCGACGTCGGCCTGGGCAGCATCGGCGCCAGCCGCGCTGTCGGCGTGGCGACCGCCCTTGCCGCTTCCGGCCCCGTCCCCCACCGTAACGCCGAGCGGATCTGGCTGGCCAATACCGATGCCGACTCGGCCGTTCCAGAACACTGGCTGGTTCGCCAGCTTGAAATGGCCGATGCCGGGGCAGACGTCATCCTGGGCTCCGTACAACCGGACCCGATCGGGATGGACCCCTTGGTCCTGAGCCGCTGGCTGGCGCGGCACCCGTTCCGGGAGGACCACCCCCACATCTACGGGGCCAATTTTGGCGTTCGTGGGTCTGCCTACCTCGCGGTCGGGGGGTTTCCGCGGCTTCCCGTGCACGAGGATCGGAGCCTTGTGGAACAGTTGCGCCGGCACGGTTTTGCCGTGGTGGCAACGGACAGGATCCGGGTCTTGACGTCCGGTCGCACACATGCCCGCGCTCCACAGGGGTTCGGCTCCTACCTGCGGGCCCTTGGAAGGGAACTGCCCGCCGCAGCCTGCAATTTCACGTCGGCCTAGAGTTGGCTCTCCTTGAGTTCGGCCGCCGTGAGGATGAGGTGGTCCGAAATACGTTTGGCGTCTCCGGAACCGAACCGGGCAATCGGCATGGCGATACTGAAGGCGGCATGTTCGCCGTCGATCACACCGAGGGAGACGGCGAAGGCCGCCACGCCCTCCTCACTCTCCTGGAAGTTCATGCCGACCCTGTGCCGACGGGTCTCATCCAGATCGCGGTAGAGCTTGTCGAAGTCTATTTCCGCAGCAGGTCCATTGCTACCGGACAACGCTATCCGGTAGCGGGCGTCCACTTCGTGCAGAGGCAAGTCGGCGAGCATCGCCTTGCCGGACGAGGTCACGTGGGCTGGCAGTATGACACCGACCCGCAATCCAAACCGCAGTGCATGTGTCGCTGCTTCGATGCCGTCGATGTGGTGGACTTTTGTGCCGACGAGCGTCGCGAGGTGTGCGGTTTCCCCGACGCGCTCGAAAAGGCGCTCCAGATGGGGCCGGGCGCGAACCCGTAACGGTGGAACCGCTCGCGTCACGCCGGGGCGCAGAAGCTCGGGACCAGGTCCATAGCGGCGCTGCTCCCCCTGCTCGGCAAAGCCGTCACCGGCCAGGGTGGCCAGAAGGCGTTGGGCGGTCGAGGGGTCGACGTCGAGCGCCTTGGCCGCCTCTGTCACGCTGAGCGAACCCTCCTGGGCCATGAGCTTCAAGAGCACCAGCGCGCGGTGGACGGACTCAACCCGCGGGGCATTATTATTGCGTATCACGCAATTACTCTATCAATTATTGCGCATTGCACAAGCTCGTGTCTAAGATCACTTCACTACCGGGTGTGAAGCCCTAGAGGAATGGGGCGCGTCCTTTCGGGCAATCGCCGCGCTCTTCAGCCCTTCCCCACCGCACCGTCCGTCCCACTGCATCCGACAAAGGAGTCCCGATGAGCCAGTCCCCCTCGATCCAACCCGTCAAACGCCCACTGCGGCCGTCCACGCCCGCACCTCCCGAGGCCAGGCGCGCTGTCCTCAGCGGAACTTTCGGCTCCGCACTGGAATGGTTCGACTTCGCCGTTTACGGGGCGATGGCAGCGACCGTTTTCCCTGTCGTGTTCTTCAACGAGCTCACCCCGGCCATCGGCCTGTTGGCCTCATTCGCCACGTTTGGTGTGGGCTTCTTCGCCCGGCCGCTGGGAGGGATCCTCTTCGGCCATCTGGGAGACCGGTTCGGTCGGCGCAAGATCCTGCTGACCACCTTCATCATGATGGGCTTGGCCTCGATGATCATCGGGCTACTGCCGGCCTACTCCACCATCGGGTTCATCGCACCGCTGGCATTGGTCCTCATGCGATTCATTCAGGGAATCGCACTGGGTGGCGAGGCCACCGGCGCCCAGCTCATGACCATGGAACATGCCCCGGCAGACCGGCGATCGTTCTACGGGGCCCTCATGGCCATGGGCTCCCCCATCAGCCAGGTCATGGCCAACTTGCTGCTCGCGGTGCTCTCCGGCGTGCTGAGCAAGGACGATTTCCTCGCCTGGGGCTGGCGCCTGCCGTTCCTGCTGAGCATCGTGCTGGTCGCCGTGGGCATCTACATCCGCCTCAAAGTCGAAGAGACCCCGGTGTTCAAGCAGGGGATGCAGGAACTAGGCGCGGAGTCGACAAACCCCGCGATCGTGATCAGGACTCACGGTGTGACCATCCTCCGGCTGATGCTGGCCTACGCCCCGATCGTCGTCACCTTCTACATTGTCAGTGTCTTCGGCATTAGCTACCTCACCACTCACGGATACACCCAAAGCCAGACCTTCACCATCATCATGATCTCCAACTTCCTGTCCGTGATCGCCATCTGGTGGGGCGGCCGCCTCTCCGACGTCTACGGGCGCCGCAAAATTCTCATGATCGGTTCGTTCTTCACCCTTATCGCCGCCGTCGTCTTCTTCCAGGTGGTGGACCTGCATAGCTTCCCGCTGACGCTCGCGGTCGTCGCATTCGCGCTGGTCTCAGCCCAATTCGGCAACGCTGGACAGGGCGCGCTCTTCGCCGAGGCCTTCCCCACCCACATGCGCTACACAGGATCGGCGTTGGCGCTCACGGGTTCGAACCTGGTCTTTGCAGCCCCCGCGCCCTTCCTCGCCTCGTGGTTGATGAGCATCAGCGGCGGTAGCACCGTTTCAATCACAGTTACGTGGGTTGTGATCATCGCCGCAGCCCTGGTCAACATGCTGCTCATGGGCGACGGCAGGACCCTCGAGGGTCAGAGGCAGCAGTTCGGACGCTACGCACCGGCCCTGCGAACAGCCGCCGATCCCGAGACCGCGACCGCGGTTGACCCGGCTGTGAGATGACCCGTGATCGTTGAACAACGCACGTATGTCCTGCATACCGGAGCCAGCCTCGCAGACTACCTGTCGGCATATGAACAGATAGGGCTGCCGGCACAGAAGCCGATCCTCGGGGGCTTCCTTGGCTACTTCGTTACCGAGTTCGGCCGCCAGAATGAACTGAACCACCTCTGGGCCTACACGGACCTTGAGGACCGCCGGGCGCGTCGTGCCGAGCTCGCCGGGAATGAGCAGTGGCAGGAATGCCTTGCCATCATCCGTCCCATGATCATGACGATGGAAAACAAGATCATGTATCCCACCTCCTTTTCGCCGATCCGCTCGCTGCCCGTTTCCAGCACAGACACCCACACGGCGTTCGCCGGAAAACCGAGAGGCTGACAATGGGAATCATCCAGACCGGGTTTCCCCGCCAAACGGGCCCGACACGGCCGCCCCTTACCCCGACGGCGATCGTCACGGGAGGGGCCGGCGGGATCGGCCAAGCGATCAGCCACCGCCTGGCCAGCGAAGGCTACGCCGTCGTCGTCGCCGATCTTGACAAGGCCGCGGCTGACCGAACTGCGGCGGGCCTGCCCCGAATTGACGGGGCGGATCACCGGGGATTCGCCGGGGATCTGACCAGCAGCAAAGCGAACCGCGAACTGGCGGCCTTCGCGGCCGGGATCGCACCCATCGGCGTCCTGGTCAACGCTGTCGGCATCTCGCCGAAACGGAACGGCCGGAAGATTCAATTCTTCGAACTGAGCGACGAAGACTGGGACCAGGTGATGGCGGTCAACGTCACTGCCCCGTTCTTCCTCGTCCGCGAGGCGTACCGGCACATGCCTACGGACGGCAGCGCGAGCATCGTGAACCTGCTCTCCATTACGTCCAAGCTGGGTACGGGCGGTCCGCCAGAAGCAGACTTCGGACCGTTCCTGCCCAGCTCCGTAGCGTACGGGGCTTCGAAGGCAGCCCTGCAAAATCTCACCGCGAGCCTCTCCCAAGAGCTGGCCGGCCAGCGGATCCGTGTCAACGGCGTAGCCCCGGGCTTCGTCCAGACTCCGATGATGGCCGGCGTATCTCTCGAGGAGAAGCTCCTGGACCAGGTGCCGATGAAGCGCCCCGCGCGGCCGGAAGAGATCGCCGACGCCGTCGCCTTCCTCATTAGCAGCCGAGCGAGCTACATCACCGGCATCAGCCTCGACGTCAACGGCGGCTGGCTCACCTGTTGACTACCAGGGCCGTGTGCCCTGCGGACACACCGGGACACCATCCCACAGAGTTCGACTCCTGCGAAACCTTGAAAGCGAGAACCTGATTTCCATGCCCGAAAATACCTATGACCTGGTCGTGATCGGCTCCGGCATCGCCGGACAGACCACCGCCGCCTCCGCAGCGGAGGCCGGCCTCAGCGTCGTCCTTCTGGAAAAGACCGGGAGTCTCGGCGGTTCCACTGCGATGAGCGGAGGCTTCTTCGCCTTCTCCGGGACGGATGAGCAAGCAGCAGCGAATGTCGACGACTCGGCCGAACTGTTCTTGAAGGACATGCAGGAGTCGGGAGGCGGTGCCAGCGACCCGGCTTTGCTTGTGACCTACCTGGCGCAACAGAGCGAGACCTACAACTGGCTCAAGCACCAAGGGGTGGAATTTCGGGCCCTGGAGATCAGCTCCGGACAGTCCGCTCCCCGCAGCCACAATTCGTCCATCACCGACGTCTTGGCCATCCTGCACCGGAACTTCACCTCCCACGGCGGGGAAACCCGGCTGAACCACCGCGCCACCGGGCTGGTCCGCGAGGACTCGGGAAGGGTGACCGCCGTCGTCGTCCAATCCCCCGACGGCGAGGCCGTCTTCCGGTCGCGCGGCGGTGTTGTGTTGGCCACCGGCGGGTTCAGCCGGGGCGCGGACCTGCTGCGTACCTTCGCGCCGGAAGCCCTTGCAGCTATCCCGTACGGAGGAAAGGGCAACACCGGTGACGGCCTGAAAATGGCGTGGAAGCTTGGAGCCGGCATGGCTGACATGGCCTATGTCACCGCCACTTACGGTTCGCATCCTGACACCGGTGAGGAGTTCCATGAGCTGCTCACGGCTTACTACATGGGCGCGATCGTCGTGAACAAAGCCGGCAAACGTTTCATGGACGAATCCCAGTCCTACAAGGTCCTCGGCCGGGAAGTGCTCAAAGAAGCCGACGGTCTTGGTTTCCAGATCTTCGACGCGAAGATCCGGGCGAAATCACACCCCGGGATCCCGCTCAACGACATCGACATGCTCGAGAGCATCGGACACGTACACAAGGCGGACACCCTGGAAGAACTCGCCGTGATGGCGGGCATCGACCCATCCGCACTGATGGAAACGGTGGCCCGGTATAACTCTTCCATCGCCTCCGGACAGGCTGACGACGCCGGCCGCACCAACCTGTGCAACGGCGTCGGGGAGCTGCTGCCCCTGGACCAGGCCCCGTTTTACGCCTACCCGGCCAAGGCGCTGATGACCACGACCTACTGCGGGGTCACTATCAACACCGACGGCCAGGTAGTAGACATCGACGGGGATGTCATTGACGGCCTCTATGCCATAGGTGAGGTTACCGGCGGGTTCCACGGGGCGGCCTACATGACGGGAACCTCGCTGGGAAAGGGAGCGGTCTTCGGCCGCATCGTCGCCCGGCACGCCGCAACCACCCTGCCACTCGTCCGGGCCTGAACGCCCCACTAGCTCAGAGGAGCACTGCAATGTCTTATTCAGGAAGCGTTGACCAGACCCGTCAGGTGGACGTTCTCGTCGTCGGCTCCGGCATCAGCGGCTCGGCCGCTGCCATGACTGCTGCCCGGCAAGGTGCCAAGGTCGCGTTGTTGGAGAAGCAACAGACCTTTGGCGGTTCGGCCGCCCTCTCAGCCGGCATGTTCTGGACCGCGCCGACGATTGACGCATACCGCGCACGGATCCCGCTGGGTAATCTTGAGCTGGGTGCTCGCCTGGTGGGTGACTATGAGGAAGCGCTGGCGGAATTGCGGGCCTCGGGAGCCAGAGTAGCTGCCGAGCCCAAGCGGGACATCATGACGTTCGGCATCGGGTACTCCACCGACATTCACGCCATTCTGTCCTGGTGTCGGAAGGAAATCCTCGCCGCAGGCGGTGAAACGCACGTCGGGCTTGCCGTCATCGAACTGCTGCGCGACGGCCGCTCCGTCACCGGGGCGGTGGCGCGCGACGCCGACGGCCGCCTCATCCGCTACGACGCACCCGCCGTCGTCCTGACCACCGGCGGATTCCAGGGCGCCCGCGACGAACTCACCCGCCACATCGGCCCGAATGCGGACCGGCTGCTGCTGCGCTCGAACCCCGGCAGCGTCGGGGACGGACTGCGGCTCGCCCGCGCCGCTGGCACCGGCGGGACCACCGCCATGAGCACGTTCTACGGCCATCTGTTGCCCTACCCGGTCCGCCGCTTCGAAACAGAGGACTACCTGCCCTACTCCCAGTACTACTCCGGTTCGACCGTGATGGTGAACCTGCGCGGCGAACGGTTCGCCGACGAGACCAAGGGCGACGAACTGCTCAACCAGGACGTGGCCTTCCAGCCCGACGCCCGCGGCATCCTGATCTTCGACGAGCACGTCCGCACCACCGAGGTAATCGAAGAGCCGTTCCCTGGGCTCGGCTCCATCGACCGCTTCGCCGCCGCCATCGACGCCGGCGGTACCCATGCGCAGGCGCAGACCTTGGCCGGGCTCGTCGAAAAGATCTCGGCGTGGGGCGTCGACAGGGAAAACCTCAACGCAACGCTCGAGCAGTACGCACTTGCGGCCGCCCAAGGCGGTGGCGCGACCCGGGGGGTCCCGGTCTCCGCGGGCGCCCGGGCCCCGGGCACGGGTCCCTTCTATGCCCTCATGGTCCAGCCCTCCATCACCTTCACGTTCGGCGGTGTGCGCACCAACTGCCACGGCGAGGTACTGGACCATGACGGCCGGCCCATCCCCGGCCTCTACGCCGCCGGTGCCGACATTGGCGGACTGTCCAACTACGGCTACGCCGGAGGTCTGGCGCCGGCATACATCACCGGACGCTGGGCAGGCCGCTCCGCTACGGAACGCGCCATTGCGGCCCGTATGGTGGTCCGCGACAACACCCGGGTACTGGTAAATGCAGACCAATCGACGACAGGCACGGAGACTTCATGAGCATGACTACCGCAGACGTCCTTGTTATCGGAGGCGGCGGCTCCGGAATGAGCGCGGCCATCTCCGCGGCGACCAGCGGAGCCAGCACGATTGTGCTCGAAAAAGCTGCCAAGGTGGGCGGCAGCACCGCAATGTCTGTCGGGTCGTTCACTGCGGCCAACACCTCCTACCAGTACCGGGCCGGAGTCAACGACAGCATCGAGCTGTTCATCGACGACATGAAAGTGGCCAACGGCGAATTCGAGGAAAGGGAGAACAAGGAGCTGCGCCGCGTTCTGGCCGAGAACGCGGGAGCGACCGTGGAGTGGCTCTCCAGCATCGGCGTGCAGTTCCTCGGCCCCACCCCCGAACCGCCGTACGAGAAGCCGCGCATGCACAATGTCCTCCCTAATTCCTCCGCGTATGCATCGGCGCTGCTGCGTGAATGCCGGAAGCGCGGCGTCGAGGTGCGCACGTCCATGCGCGTGGACAAACTCCTGTGCAACGCCGCGGGGGATGTCATCGGGGCCCGGGCTAATGGCACTGACTTCTTCGGCCGGCGCGGCGTCATCCTGGCCACCGGAGACTACTCCGCCTCCACCGAGATGAAAGCCGAGTTCGTCGGGGAAGCCGCTTCCAAGATACCGCCGGTCAACCCCAACAACACCGGAGACGGATTCAAACTGGGAACCGGAGTGGGCGGAATCATGCTGCAGATGGACCGACTCTACGAGGGGCTGCGGTTCGCGCCCTCAAAGCGGCCGGACCCCATTAAGATCCTGCCCTCGCACCCCTTGCTGTCCAAAGCCATGCGCCTCGTTGTCGAGCGTCTCCCAAAGAACCTGCTCGCATACGTCATCCGGGGTGCCCTGACGAGCTGGGTAGGCCCGAACAACACGATGTACCAGGCAGGAGCCTTGCTCGTGGGGCATTCCGGGAAACGGATAGCCAACGAGGACTCCGACAAGTTGATGGCACGCGCCGCGGCCGCGGATGAGAAGAACACCGCCTTCATGATCTTCGACGGCCGGGTCGCCAGGAAGTTCTCTGCCTGGCCGAACCCTGTCTCAACCTTTCCGGGTGTGGCTTACGCCTATGTTGACGACTACAAGAGGTACCGCCCCGACGTTTACCACCGGGCTAACACCATCGCTGAGCTAGCCCTGAGTATCGGTGTGGAACCCTCCGTCCTGCAGTCCAGCGTCGAGGAGTGGAACGCAGACGTCGCCGCCGGAAAGGACTCCCGGTTCGACCGGCAGCATCTCGGGGGCGGAGTCAGTGAGGGACCGTTCTACGCGTTGGGCCCGATGAACGCCTATGTCACTTTGGCCGATGGCGGCCTGGCCGTCGACACCCAGCTGCGCGTGACAACAGCCGACGGCGAGGCGATCCCCGGACTGTGGGCCGCAGGATCAACGGGCCAGGGAGGCCTGCAGCTACTTAACCACGGACTGCACATCGGCTGGGCGATGGTATCCGGACGGCTGGCAGGCCGCCACGCAGCCCGGTCTCAGAGCCGGCCGGATCTCAAACCGGTTGGAGACATTACAGTCACCTGACCGGGAGCGATTGCAGTTGACGGTTGTTCCACCGCGGCATCCTTCCACGGCCTGCGCTCTGTTCGGGGCCAGCTTGATCTTTGTCAAGCAACGTACAGACGGCCACGGCAGTCGCTCCAAGCCGGCCTGATGGACGCGACGCTATGAAATCTCGCCCGAAATACTTTTTTGTAATCTTCGTCACAGTAAGCAGTTTCACGACTATTTACGCGTGTGACACCCAAGGTCAAGTGATTTGGTCTGGTCGTCACACCAACCTTTTACCCACAGGCGTCGCCGCCCCAAAAAGGCATCGGTGCTTTTTCTAAAGGAGACTAGTGTTGAAACTACTAACTAACCTTTCCGCGGTGGGGGCCGCATGTTTACTGCTCGCGGGAATGGGAGCCTCGGCCAATGCGGCGCCGTTGCACGGATCCCATCATCCCGTTTCGCACCGAGCCTTGGATATCCACGATGGAACTGCCCAGATCAAGGCTCAGCGCCAGGCCGGACACGGTGCATCTTCTGCGCCGCAAACGCAATCCGGTTCCAGCGCGTTCAGTGCCACGGGTCTGCAGCGGTGGACCACTACGAATACTGATTCCACGACAGGCATCAATTACTCTTCCACTTATATTGGGGCGGATCCGGCGCTTGGCACCACAAGCACAATCAATGTCTATTTGGTTCCGTTGAACATGGATCTGGATAATGGCGACGGCACCTCAACCAGCATTGACGCCACCACGGCCGTCAATGACGCGGCGAAAAGTCCTATCTTCGAAAATATGGCCCAAAAGCCCAGCGGCGAAAACACGCAATACATAGATGCATACATGCGCGCCAACTTCAACCAGCCAGCTGGATACCACGTCAAGCTGAACCCTGTGGTCAAGCCCGCCGTGACCTTGGCTGTTGGGACAGATCAGTACTGGGATTACGGCAGCATCATTGGCGTTAAAGACACCTTGATTTCCGGCCAGGTATCGCAGTCCGCCGCCTATCCCTCGGACGGCATAGTCATGTACGTCACGCCGGGGGTCTTTGGTGACGACGGAACCGGCAAAGGCTTCGGCGGCTACCATTCCTACGACGGAACCAAGGCACTTGGCTTCTCCAACATCGAAGGCGCCTCGAACGATAACCTGCAAGCGCTCTCCCATGAACTTTCCGAATGGGCGTTTGACCCGACGGTGAACAACGCGACAGGCGGGAACGCCTCCACGGCAGGCTACGGCTGCCAGACGGACCTTGAGGTCGGTGATCCCGTGAACAACCAGAACTTCACGTTGACAGATGCCTCCGCCAAGACGTGGACGGTTGAGGACGAGGTCTTTGTTCCGTGGTTCTTCCACACAAACCCGGCCGGGACGTCCAATGGCAAGTACAGCATCCTGGGCTTGGCCAATTACGGCGCCAGCTGCTGACGGTTCCACGCCGCGTGTCCGAAGTTTGCGCGGTAGGAGTGAAAGGGCCGGCCTGCGCTAGTGAACCGCACCCCGAAAATCGGGGCCACAAGTGAGTGGCCGCTCTAGCCTCGGCCGCTTGTAGCTCCGGATGTATCGCCGGTGCTCCTGCAAAGGGAGGTCTCCGTCCATTATTGGACGGAGACCTCCTGTTTTTCATGGAAGCAGGTGACCGCCCTGTGGATTTATTGGATGTTCAACGCAGGCGTCTACATAGCCAAAGGATAGTAAGGCAATCTTTTCAGTTTGCCTTACTATCTGATAGCGTCAGAACTATGATTTCTGGCCCCGGACCGGACGCGGCACGGTCGTTCGAAGTCGCCGCTGAACTTCGTGTGCTCATTGGCCAGTTCACCCGGCGCCTGCGCGAACATTCGCAGGTGGACAACCTGAGCAATGCGCAAAAGGCCGTGCTGATCCATTTGGAACGCGACGGCAGTGCCACCATGTCCGCCCTGGCCCGCGTCGAGGGCATGAGACCGCAATCCATGGGTCCCATCATTTCAGCCCTTGCCGGGGCCGGATTGGTCGAGAGCGGTCCGGACCCGGCCGATGGCCGCCGCAGGATCCTTTCCCTCACCGCTAAAGCCAGAGAGAGCATCAGCGCCAGCCGGGCGGCCAAGGCCGATTGGCTTCACCGCACTATCCAGTCGAAACTCACGCCGGACGAGCAGGAACGACTGCCCGGTGCCATCCACCTACTCAAACGCCTTTTGGAGCCGTGACACATGACCATCACCACGTTGGATCCGCAGACCGCCCTGATCATTGTTGACCTCCAGCGGGGAATAGCTGCGTCCCCGAAGGCTCATCCGCTGGAACCGATCGTTAAGAATTCCGCGATGCTGGCGGACGCTTTCCGTAGCCACGGACTGCCTGTGGTCCTGGTCAACGTCACCGGCGGCGCACCTGGCCGGACAGATCAAAGCAGTAACGGGGCCAGGACGTTTCCCGCCGACTTTGCCGAGCTGCTACCCGAACTGAACCAGCAGCCAGGCGACCACCTCGTGACGAAGAAGACTTGGGGCGCCTTCACTGGCACTGGATTGGGCGCCCTGTTGGAAGACTTGGGTGTCACCCAGGTTGTGCTGACCGGCGTCGCCACAAGCATCGGCGTGGAATCTACGGCCCGGAGCGCTCACGAAGCCGGACTCAACGTCACCCTCGCCCTCGACGCCATGACCGATTTGAACATGAATGCCCATGAAAACTCCGTGACGACGATCTTCCCGCGACTGGGCGAAACCGGAACGACGCAGGAAATCCTGGACGTGCTCAACGCCACCCGATCGTGACCGCACCGAACTCGATCGGTGTACCGCCTTCGGTAGGATCCCCCAGCCCACTGGGCTGGAGGTTCACGGCACCGCTGCTGCTCGGTTCCACGCTGAATCCGATCAACAGCTCGATGATCGCTACCGCACTGGTGGGTATCGGGATTGATTTCAAGTCTGGTCCGGAGGCCACTGCCAGCCTCATTTCCGTCCTGTATGTATGCAGCGCAGTGGCCCAGCCGACCATGGGAAAACTCTCTGTCATCTTCGGCCCCAGACGTGTTTTTCTCTCCGGGGTAGCTATCCTCCTGTTGGCTGGAGTGGTCGGAGTGCTGGCGCCCAGCCTGGAAGTGCTGCTCGTTTCGCGGGCGCTGATCGGCATCGGGACTTCCGCGTGCTACCCGACGGCGATGGCATTGGTGCGCAGGCGTGCGGACGAGGCCGGCATAGGCGTACCGGGCCGGGTCTTAGGTAATTTTTCGATCGCAGCGCAAGTGACCGCCGTCGTCGGCCTGCCCTTGGGCGGCGTGCTGGCGGGCTACTTGGGTTGGCGGGCCCTCTTCGCGGTGAATATACCGTTGGCGGTGCTGGCGTTCTCTTTCACGCTGCTCGGCGTGGCCAAAGACGCGCCCGCGCAAAGGCAGGGCCGCGGAACCCTGCTCAGAATGCTTGACCTGCCGGGAATCGCGCTTTTCACCGGGGCGGTCACCTCGTTGCTGGTGTTCCTTTCCTCGCTTACGACGCCGGTCTGGTGGCTTGCCGTGCTGGCCCTGGTGCTGGCCGGGCTGCTGATGTGGCGAGAGCGCCACGCGCGCAGTCCGCTGATCGACGTCCGGATGCTCGGAAGGAACCGACCACTGCAACGGACATACCTTCGCTCGATCTTGGCTGCACTGGCTACATACACCGCGATGTACGGGTCCAGCCAGTGGATGGAACAAAGCGTGGGGCTCAACGCCGCAACTGTAGGGCTGATCCTGATCCCGCTGAGCCTGACGAGCATTGTGGTTGCGAGGCTCGTCTCCGGCCGGGGCTGGATCCGCTGGCCGCTGATTCTTGCGGGCCTGGCACTGACGCTGTCCGCGACGGTGATGCTGCTGGCCAACCAGGGCTCCGGCGTGGTGCTGCTGATCGGAATGACCTTGTTGCTGGGCCTGACCAACGGCTTCAGTAGTTTCGCCAATCAAGCAGCGTTGTACCTGCAAACGTCAGTCGCGGAGATTGCCGTGGCCTCGGGGCTGCTGCGGACCTCCATGTATCTTGGTGCCATCGGGTCCTCCAGCCTCATCGCGATCGCCTTCGGGCCGACGGCCACTGACGCAGGTTTCCACACCTTGGCGTGGATTCAGCTTGCGATCGGGGCCATGATGGTGGCGCTGACCGTGGTGGACCGCAGCGTGCCGGCGGTCGCTGCGGAGCATTGAGCCCGACGGCGGTGGCCGGAAGTGGTCCTGGCGCGTCATAGGAGCTCCGCGAGTTGTCCCCTTTTGGGTGAATTCTGCCTGGTACCGCGGGCCTCACGGATCCTTCACAGGGGCCCCCGCTACAATAGGGCCGTCCGTATTTTCCCTGGAGAGGTAGTTCCCTTTTGGTCACTCGCCACGATGCACCCAGCCCTGAGCCGGGCAACTCGCCGCCTGCCGCCTACCCGGGCCAAGGAAAACTGGCTGTTCGTAGCCGAAGGTTCAGTTTTCGCCGTGCGCCTCGCTGGTTCAAGATCACCAGCGCCGCAGTGACGGTATTACTGGTCGCAGTCATCGCGTTTGGAGGCTATTGGGTATGGCGCCTTCAGTCCAATATTTCATCATCGGCACTCGGGGCCGGAGGCCTTAGAACAGAAGGCCCGGTCGACGACAGCAAGGACCGGCTCCAAATTCTCGTACTGGGTACTGACACCCGGAGCGGGAAGAATGGGCAGTTCGGCACAGCCGACCAGTCATCCGGCTACGGACAATCGGACGTCATGATGCTGTTGGACATTTCGGCGGACAATAACCACGTCAACGTCATCAGTCTCCCCCGCGACTTGCTGGTCGATATCCCGGCTTGCACCGACAACAAAACCGGCCAGCACTATGCCGCACGGCCCGGCGCCATGATCAATAGTGCAATGGCCGAGGCGGGCATCGGCTGTGCTGTTGACACTGTCAACAAGCTCACGGGTTTGGAAGTTGACCACTTCATGATGGCCGACTTCAACGCCGTGACCGAATTGTCCAAGGCCGTCGGCGGCGTCGATGTCTGCGTGAGCTCGGCAGTCAACGATCCTGACTCCGGACTGCACTTGCCCAAAGGCACCTCGCAGGTGGAAGGCGATCAAGCGCTGGCCTTCCTACGGACCCGCCATGCATTCTCGGACGGCGGGGACCTCGGACGGATCAAGGCACAGCAATCATTCCTCGGTTCCCTCGTGCGCAAGCTCAAGGCTGACGGCACGCTCGGAAATCCCCAGAAGTTGCTCGGCATCGCCGATACGGTGACAAAGAACCTTACCGTTGATGACGGGCTCGCCTCGGTTCCGGCCCTCCTGACCATCGCGGGCAGGCTCAAGAACATCGATCCGGCCAAGGTTAATTTCATCACGGTGCCGAATGTCCCGGCCGCATCAGATCCGAACAGGCTCGATCTCGACCAACCAGCTGCCAGCACCTTCTTCGCGGCGCTGAAACAGAGCGCCGATCTCAGCCAGCCTGCAACTGGCGCCGCACCGTCGGCTGCCCCCTCTACAGAGACTCCGAAAGCCGCTTACGACAAGGCGCTCCAGCCGATCACCGTCGCCAACGGAACAGGCGTGACCGGCAGGAGCCAGGAGATCGGGACGCTCCTCTCCTCCGGCGGTTTCACGAAGCTAGCCCGGATTCAGGCCGATGTCAGGCCCGAAACCATGGTTTACTACGGTGCCGGGTTTGCCGACGTCGCAGCGGACGTTGCCGCAATGTTTGGTTTGCCAGCGACAAGTATCCAGCAAGTTGCGAGCGTGCAAGGCGTCCAGCTCTACGCCGGGCAGGACTTTGCCACAGGGAACAAACCGACACTTCCGGCTCCCAAGCCGAATGATGTGGTTTCCCAGACCGCACAAGACCAGACCTGCCAGACAACCAACCCGGCCGGATAGCTGAAAGACCGAGCGCCCTCCGCCTTGCTTTTCGCGACGGAGGGCGCTTTGCTGGTTTCCGGCACTGACTGAAGACCCGGCTAACCGACGTGGACCCATGGACGACGGGTGACTTCCGGCTCGGCCTGGCGCAGGACTTCCCGCGTCACGGGCGCTATCTCGCCTTCCCCCAAAAAGAGGAACTTGAGGAGATTGATGACCGGGTTTCCCTCCGTCCAACGGAAGTAGATATGCGGCATCAATCCGGTGACGTCGCGGATGTGCAGCAGAACCGAGGCAATGGTGTTCGGGACAACCGGGCCGTGGACTTCCAGCACTGAATAGCCGTGCCTGTAGTGGCCACGGACTTCCAATGCCGTTTCGAAGTCGGAGGAATCATCCACCGTGACCTCAAGGAAGATGGCCGGGTAGTCCTCGGGAAGATGGCTGACCGCCATGGCAGAGTCCAGTTTTTCCCGGTAGTCGGCAGCGGACATCCGGAGGGGCTCGTGTGCGATGATCCCGATCGACCCGGTGTCGTTGGCCGTAATGAATTCGAGTGCCTTCGCGTCGAGTCTGACATGGGTTGCGTGGAGTTCGAACGAACGCAAGATCCTTGAGAGCAAGGAGATCAGGACAATGCCGGCAATGAAGAACGTGGCGATCCTGATCCCCTCAGGCCGTTCGAAGATATTGGCAACTGTGGTGTAGATGAAAACCACCGCGATGATCCCGAATCCCAAGGTTCGCTTGTGTTGTTGGTGGCGGCGGGCCGACAACGTCACCGCGATCGCTGCCGAAGTCATCAACACCAGGACGCCGGTTGCATACGCGCCGCCTTGGGCGTCGACGTCGGCGTTGAAGAGGTAGGTGACAAGGAACCCGATGAGGGTGAAGACCAGCACCAGGGGGCGTACTGCTCTGGCCCATTCCGGGGCCATACCGTAGCGGGGCAGGTAGCGCGGAACAAGGTTCAAGAGCCCGGCCATGGCTGAGGCGCCCGCGAACCAGAGGATGGCGATGGTGCTGATGTCGTACACGGTACCGAACCCGGAACCGAGATACTCGTGGGCCAGGAAAGCGAGAGCGCGGCCGTTGGCTTGCCCGCCAGCTTGGAATTCCTGCTCCGGGATGAGTACCACCGTCGTGAAACTGGTGGTGATAAGGAAGCAGCTCATGATTACGGCTGCCGTCGTCAACAGCCTCCGGGCCCCCTGGATCCGTCCGGTGGGGTGTTCTTCGGTGTCGGACCCATAACCCCGGATTTGTGGCATGACGGCCACGCCGGTTTCGAAGCCTGATAAACCCAATGCGAGTTTCGGGAAGACGATCAACGCGATGCCGACTGCCATGAGCGGGTTGCCGTGGGACGTTGAGAGGGCTGTCCACCAGTCACCAATCGCCGCGGGTCGAGCGAGTACCTCAAGGATGCTCGAGACAACAACGACGACGTTCAGCCCCAGATAGATAGCCACCAGCGCTACGGCAACTCCGATCGCCTCCTTGAATCCCCGGAGGAATACTGCTGCCAAAAGCCCCAGAAGGATGAGGGTGATCATGAGGTTCTGACCCTGCAGCCATCCCGGGGCGAACGGATTCTGAACGAGGTGGGCGGTGGCGTCTGCCGCGGAGAGCGTCATCGTGATCAGGAAATCCGTTGCCGCGAAGCCTAAGAGAACCAGCACGAAGAGCTTCCCTCCCCATCGGGGAAGCAAACGTTCAAGCATGGCGATGGAACCTTCGCCCCGATGGCTTTCTTCTGCCACACGGCGGTAGACCGGAAGCGCGCCCAATAGGGTGACCGCGACCAGAACCAAGGTAGCCAAAGGGGAAATCACTCCAGCTGCAAGAGCCGCAATTGCGGGTTGGTAGCCCAGCGTGGAGAAATAGTCGACGCCTGTCAGGCACATGACGCGCCACCATGAGTGTGGCTTCTCCTTGGAGGCCAAGACACCGCCAGGACCCTGGTGAGAACCCTTGGAATCCTGCAAGCCCAGCAGCAGCCACTTCCTCAGGGCTTCCTTGGTTCCCGGCGGAGGCGTGGACGGATCCGCCGGCGGCCTGCTCATGGTGGTCATGTGTGCCCTTTCGCCAAATGCGACGACGCGCTGCCCGATTAAGGCAGACGCTAGCACTGGGCGTCCGTGGGAGGTCCCAAACCGTGGCGATCTTGACGGAATCTTAGCGGCGGCCCGCAGTGCGTGTTACTGGGGGTGCTCCCCGGAAACGTTGACCAGCCAGGCGATGCCGAACTTATCCGTCAGCATGCCGAAGATGTCGCCCCAGGGCGCCTTCTCCATCGGCACGGTGACGGAGCCGCCGTCGGCGAGTTCGTCCCAGTAGCCGCGCAGCTCTGCTTCGTTGTCTCCACTCAGCGACACCGAAATATTGTTGCCGGGGTTGTAATCCATGCTGTTGGGGGTGTCTGCGGCCATGAGCAGCATTCCCTTGTCGGTCGTGAGTGCCGAGTGCATGATTTTGTCGCCTTCAGCGGGGTCTTCGCTGGCGTGGAATTCGGCGAAGGTGCTTTGCGTCAGTTCGCCGCCGAATACCGACTTGTAGAATGCCATGGCTTCCTTGGCATTGTCCCGAAAGCTGATGTAGGGGTTGAGGTTTGTGGTCATGACATGGCTCCTCAGGGTTTGTGGCAGCCCGATCAGCTACCTTGTCGTCATGCTAACAGCGCTTGCCGCGACCATCCACAGCTACTTGTTCTACCGGGTTCGAGTTCGGCATGTGCCCGGGATAGTGTCGTTTCCATGCCTGCCTCAAAACCTGCCCCCTCACGCATCGCCCTTGTCGCTGGACTCGCCGATATCGTTTTCATTCTGGTTTTTGCCGCCATTGGCCGGGATGCGCACCAGCGCGCCGATGTGCTGACAGGAGTTTTCGCCACGGCCTGGCCATTTCTCGCCGGTGCCACGATAGCTTGGCTCGCCGCGCGGGTATGGCGCGCGCCTTTCCGGATCTGGCCGGCCGGCGTCGCTGTCTGGATTGGAACCGTGGCCGGCGGAATGCTCTTGCGTGCGGTGACGGGGCAGACTGTGGTGCTGCCGTTCATCATCGTTGCCTTGATCAGCCTCGCCGTATTCCTGCTCGGGTACCGCGCCGTGATCGCACTCGTGGCCCGAGTTCGTGGAGGAAGCCGTCTACGCTGAGCCTTCAGCGCGTGCCTCGGGCCGATGCACTAGGCTTGCAACGTCCACTGCCGCACTTAGGAAAGGCTGCCCCCAGTGATCACCGCTTTTGTCCTGATCAAGACCGACGCTTCACGCATCCCGGAGACGGCTGAACAGATTTCTGCCATCCAGGGAATCAGCGAGGTCTACTCCGTCACAGGCGAATGGGACCTGATTGCCGTGGCACGCGTCGCCAAGCACGAGGAACTGGCGGACGTCATCGCGGACAAGCTGTCAAAGGTTCCCGCGGTTGTTCACACCACCACGCACATTGCCTTCCGCGCCTATTCGCAGCACGACCTGGATGCGGCATTTTCGCTGGGCTTCGAGCAGTAGTAAACGTCACGGCGCTTCCATACGACCGCGCAGCACCTTCAGTTTTGAGTGAGTCCGACCCAGTTGTCCAACACCCGGGCGGCTGCACCGGAGTCGATGGATTCCACGGCTTTCAGCCACGCCGACTTCATGCGGTCCAGGAACTGTCCCTCCGCAGACGTATCGAAGGCCACCAGGCCGGCGGCCGCGTTGAGCAAGACGGCGTCGCGAACCGGTCCCGGCTTCCCCGCAAGTACTTCGCGCACGACGGCGGCGTTCGCCTCGGCGTTGCCGCCCCGAAGATCGGCTACGGTCGCAGCAGCGATCCCAAGATCGGCCGGTGAGAATCGCTGCTCGGTGACGTTCCCGTCCCTGATTTCCCACACTGTCGACGGTCCTGTGGTGGTCAATTCATCGAGGCCGTCTTCCCCGCGGAAGACGAGCCCGCGACTCCCCCGGCGCGCGAGTACCCCAGCGATCAACGGGGCCATGGTGGCGTTGGCCACACCCACGGCGGAGGCTTGCACATGGGCGGGGTTGGTCATCGGCCCGAGGAAGTTGAATGCCGTAGGAATGCCGAGTTCCGCCCGCACGGCACCCGTGTGCCGGAAAGATGGATGGAACACCTGAGCGAAGCAAAAGGTAATTCCTGCTTCTTCGGCGTTGCGGGCTACGCGCGCAATCGGCAGGTCAAGCCGCACCCCGAGCGCTTCCAGGACGTCCGCGGAGCCCGACGACGACGATGCCGCCCGGTTGCCGTGTTTAACGACGCGCGCGCCGGCGCCCGCCGATACGAGGGCAGCCATGGTGGAAATGTTGACGGTATTAAGCTGATCGCCACCGGTGCCTACGATGTCGAGCTTTTCGCCCGGGATGCTCACAGGGTTTGCGTTGGAGAGCATTGCTTCGACCAGTCCAGTGACTTCATCCACCGTCTCTCCCTTGGCGCGTAACGCAACCAGGAAGCCAGCGATCTGGGAGGGAGCCGCTTCTCCGGACATGATCGTATTCATGGCCCATGACGTGTTCTCGACCGAGAGGTCGTGCCCCTTGATCAAAGCCGAGATTAGTCCGGGCCACGAGTTGCTTGCCTGCTGTGCAGATCCCTGAGAAGTCACCACTTGATGCTAGCGATCCACCCGGCTTCATGACCAATGCTTACGCCGTTGGGAACTTTTCCGCGCGAATTCGCGTGTTTGTAGAAAAAGTCTCCCTAAATGGCGGTTCGCATTGGGAAGTCCGGACTTTTACAGACATAATGTCCTTGTGACATCTGCGACCCATGCCCCCAGTACCCCGGCGCACCCGACGCTGAATCGCCCCAACCTGGTTTCCGTTGGAACCGTTGTGTGGCTTTCGAGCGAGTTGATGTTCTTCGCCGGTCTCTTCGCCATGTACTTCACGCTGCGCTCCACCTCAGGCGCGTTGTGGGCGGAAGAAACCGGCAAGCTCAACTTCCCCTTTGCGCTTGTAAACACAATCGTTCTTGTGTCAAGTTCCTTCACTTGCCAGATGGGCGTCTTCGCTGCTGAGCGACTTGAGCCGCGCCGTCGAGGTGGCCTGCTGCAGTTCACCCGCTGGGGCATGACCGAGTGGTTCATCCTGACCTTCATCATGGGCTCGTTCTTCGTTGCCGGCCAGACCACTGAGTACGCCATGCTCGTGTCAGAGCACGTTACGCTCTCGGCCAATGCATACGGTTCCGCGTTCTACATGACCACAGGTTTCCACGGCCTCCACGTCATAGGCGGGCTCATTGCCTTCCTGTTCATTATCGGACGTGCTTACGCCGCCAAGAAGTTCGGACATTTTGAAGCCACTTCGGCAATCGTTACCTCGTACTACTGGCACTTTGTGGACGTTGTGTGGATCGGCCTCTTCTTGGTCATCTACGTCCTGAAGTAGCCCAACACTGACTCTTGGCTCCAAGAGAATTAATTTTCAAGAAGCGGCTCTCGGAGCCGACGCAGGATCGAAAAAAGGAACCACCACGTGAAGGCACTCTCGCAGAAGCGACGTCATCCACTGGCAGCCATTGCGCTGCTGCTGATGGGACTCCTCGTCACCGGTGGGCTTTACGCCGTTGCTACAACGGTCAACCAGGCGAAGGCAGATACCACCACCTTTAGCGCAAGCGACGCCCAGGAAGGCGGCAAGCTCTTCGCCGCCAACTGCGCTACCTGCCATGGCATGGGTGCGAGCGGATCCAAGGACGGCCCCTCGCTGGTCGGCGTGGGTGCTGCTGCGGTTGACTTCCAGGTTGGCACCGGTCGTATGCCCATGCAGATGAACGGACCCCAGGCCCAGGCAAAGCCGAGGCAGTTCAACGATCAGCAAACCCAGCAGCTTGCTGCTTACGTCGCTTCCCTCGGTGCTGGTCCGGCAATTCCCGATGCCTCGCTGCTTGACGCAAAGGGAGATGCCGCCAAGGGCGGCGAGCTCTTCCGTACGAACTGCGCGATGTGCCACAACGCTGCTGCGGCCGGCGGTGCCTTGACCCGTGGAAAGTTCGCTCCGGCACTGGCTGGTGTTTCGGGCCAGCACATCTATGAGGCCATGGCCACTGGTCCGCAGAATATGCCTGTCTTCAATGACGCCAACATTTCTCCTGAGGGCAAGCGCGACATCATCACCTTCCTGAAGACGATCGAAGCCAACGGTTCACCGGGTGGCGCCGACCTCGGATCACTGGGGCCGGTTTCCGAAGGCCTCTTCGTCTGGGTTGCAGGCCTCGGCGTCATCATTGCCTTCACCATCTGGCTCACGTCGCGCTCGTCGTAGCCAGACGCACCAAATACTTCTGCTGTCCCCGCAGCAGTTTTGAATTGAACATCAACCCGGTTCCGGCCGGGACAACGAGAGAAGGATGAGGCGAATTATGGGCAACCATAGTGACGGCAGTCCGAACCACTCGGGCACCGTAGCTACGGCTGGTCAGAATGTTGTGGAGAAGTTCCAGGATCCTGGACTTCCTCCGCACCGTTTGCGCCTGGCTGACACGGACCCGAGAGCCGCTAAGCGAGCCGAACGTCAGGTGGCCATTCTGTTTGGCATCTCGATCGTCGGTACGGTGATCTTCCTGGTGTCGTACTTTGCCATCGACCTTGGGCAAGACTCCACTATCGCAACGATCCGCACGCAAAACCTGTTGCTCGGCCTTGGTACCGCGTTCGCGATGCTGGGTATCGGTACCGGTATCGTGCACTGGGCCAAGGCCCTTATGCCGGACCACGAAGTGTCGGAAGAGCGCCATGCCATCCGTACTGAGGAAGACCGGCAGGCGGCAGTACGAATCGTCGAGGACATCGTCGAGGAAACCGGCATCAAGCGTCGCCCGCTAATCCGTAACACCCTCCTCGGTGCTGTGGCGCTGGCTCCCCTCCCGGCCCTGGCCGTTTTCGGTGACCTTGGCCCCCGCCCGGACAACACGCTCGCGCACACCATGTGGGCACCCCAGGACGGCAAGCTCAAGCGCCTCACCCGCGATCCCGACGGAACCCCGATCAAGGCATCGGACGTGACCATTGGGTCTGCATTCCACGTGATCCCGGAAGGCCTCAACGAACTCCAGGAGGGCAAGCTCAACGCGAAGGCAAAGGCCGTCGTTTTGCTCATGCGCCTCAACCCGGACGATTTGACGATTTCCAAAGGCCGTGAAACCTGGAGCTACAACGGAATCGTTGCCTACTCCAAGATCTGCACCCACGTCGGTTGCCCTGTTGCTCTCTATGAGCAGCAAACGCACCACCTGCTGTGCCCGTGCCACCAGTCAACCTTCGACCTCACCAAAGAATGCAAGGTTATCTTCGGCCCCGCCAGCCGTCCGCTCCCCCAGCTTCCCATCGCGGTCGACGCTGATGGCTACCTGGTAGCCACGAGCGACTTCAAAGAACCTGTAGGACCGAGTTACTGGGAGCGTGACGAGCATGAGCGCCTCATCAACAGCTGAAGTCCCCTTTGTACCCACAACCAAGGTTGGCCGCATCACCAACTTTGTCGACGAACGAGTCGGCGGATCCGGCATCCTGCGTGAATTCGGCCGGAAGGTCTTCCCCGACCACTGGTCGTTCATGTTCGGCGAGGTGGCGCTGTATTCCTTCGTCATCCTCCTGTTGTCGGGTACGTTCCTGACGTTCTTCTTCGACCCGTCCATGGCGGAGACCCACTACCAGGGCTCCTACACGCCGTTGTACAACGTCGAAATGTCCGTGGCGTACAACTCGTCGCTGAACATTTCCTTCGATATCCGCGGTGGTCTTTTCTTCCGTCAGGTACACCACTGGGCAGCGTTGCTGTTCGTTGCTTCGCTTGGTGTGCACATGCTGCGGGTGTTCTTCACGGGCGCTTTCCGCAAGCCGCGCGAGATGAACTGGGTTGTAGGTGGTGTCCTGCTGATCTTGGCGATGGCCGCCGGCTTCACCGGTTACTCGCTCCCCGATGATTTGCTGTCCGGCAACGGCCTGCGAATCATCGACGGGGTCATCAAGTCAATCCCCGTCATCGGAACGTATATCTCGTTCTTCCTCTTCGGCGGTGAGTTCCCAGGAACGGCCATTATCGGCCGCCTGTACGTCTTGCACATTCTGCTGGTGCCTGCGTTGATCCTGCTGATGATCGTCATCCACCTCTTCATGGTGGTTGTCCATAAGCACACGCAGTATCCTGGCCCGGGCCGCAACGACGGCAACGTCGTCGGTTACCCACTGGGACCGGTTTACGCTGCCAAGGCCGGTGGCTTCTTCTTCATTGTGTTCGGTGTTGTCGCGCTGATGGCTGCGATGTTCACCATCAACCCGATTTGGAACTACGGACCGTACGACCCCTCCCCCGTGTCGGCCGGTACCCAGCCTGACTGGTACATCGGTTTTGTCGACGGCGCCTTGCGACTCATGCCTGGCGTTGTTAATGATTTCCACTTCGAATACATCATCTTCGGTCATGTGCTGTCGCTGAATGTCCTGCTACCGGCCCTGGTCCCAGCAGGCATCATTTTCACTGTGCTGTTCACGTACCCGTGGATCGAACGTTGGATTACCAAGGACAATCGTGAGCACCATGTCTTGGACCGTCCACGCAACGCTCCCACCCGCACCGCCATTGGTGTCGCAGGCTTTACCTGGTACTGCGTCATGTGGGCTGCTGCAGGTTCGGACCTCATCGCAACGCACTTCCATGTTGCGCTGAACGACGTCACTTACTGGCTGCGCACGCTGTTCTTCATTGGCCCGATCATTGCCTTCATGGTGACGAAACGCGTGGCCCTTGCGCTTCAGCGAAAAGACCGTGAGATCGCCCTGCATGGACGTGAAACGGGTCGCATCGTGCGCTTGCCGCACGGCGAGTTCATTGAAGTACACGCGCCATTGGACGACTACAAGCAGTACAAGCTTGTCGGTTTCGAGTCGCTCTCCCCGCTGCCCGCCGAGCCGAACGAACACGGCGTGGTCACCCGGAAGGAAAAGCGTCGTGCGGCCCTCTCCAAGTGGTTCTTCGAGGATCGCGTTGCCCCGGCAACGCCGGCCGAGCTCGAAGCAGCCCACGGACATGGCCCTCACGAAGCCATCGAGTCCGGTGAAGAGCGGAAGAGCTTGAGCCACTAGCTTTCACCGATAGCACAAGGGAGGGCCCCGTCCACGCGGACGGGGCCCTCCTTGCTTTTGTCTTAGGTTATTGTCGCCGTCGGAGGCACGGGTAGCAGACTGCCGTCCGTACGCTCACACCGTTGGCTAGTGATTGCGGTAGCCGGTGGATTGGCTACGGGTAGACCGAACGCCCGGGCGCTGCAGTGGTACCCACAACTTGTACCTGTCAGCCCGATAGTACGAGACGGAGTAGTCCACCATGGCGCGGGCTACGAATGCGTGGCGCTGAATCTTGAGCAACGGCATTCCGACATCCACGTTCAACAGCCGGGCGGTTGATGGTGAAGCGGCCGTTGCTTCAATCATGTCTTCTCCCCACTCCATGACAAGCCCGTACTTTTCGCTCAACACGTTATAGAGGGAACTAGGCGGCGCATCGTCCAGGAGGCCCGGCACGCGATGGGCCGGGATGAAGTTCTCATCCACGCTCATGGGTTCGTTGTCAGCCAGAAGGAGCCGTCTGAAGCGGACCAGCGGCGTCCCTTCCTCAAGCTGGAGCTCCCGCGCCAGAAACGCACTCGCGGCGATTTGCTCAAAGCTGAGGACTTTCGCTGCTGGAACCATGCCGCGACGCTGCATTTCCTCGCTGTAGGACGTGAGCTTCACTTGGAGGTCAAGTTTCGGCTTGCGGACGAAAGTCCCAAGACCAACCACCCGTTCGATGATTTCCTCGCCTACGAGCGCATCAATAGCCTGCCGGACAGTCATCCTGGCGAGGCCGAAACGTTCGGACAGATCCCGTTCCGAGGGCAACGCAGCACCGGGACGGCAAGACTCCGCAATGTAGTTACGCAGGATTTCACGAAGTTGTATGTAGATGGGAGTCCCGCTGTTTCGGTCGATCTCCCCCGAGATGCGTGCTGCTTCAGCAGGCATGACGGTCTTCGGCCAAGATATCTTCCATGATCCAAGCGTAGGCCAATCTACCGGCAGGTCTAGACCAGTTCGATGCTGCGAACGGTGGCGTGACGGCGCTACGCTTGGAAGGATCAAAATCACAGTCGGCATCGGCCGTCCGAGTCAAAGGAGCCGGTTTGCCCGAGCACAAAGCCATCGTTGCCGCAGAGATCGGCCTCCATGCACGGGCGGCCGCCGTTTTCGTCCGCGCGGTGACAGCCACCGGGCTTCCGGTCACTATTAGGAAACCCGGCCATCAAGCGGTCGATGCCCGGTCTTTGCTTGAGGTCATGACCGAGGATTTCGGCCACGGGTGTGAGGTGGTTCTTTCCGTCTCCACAGAAGCGCTACAGGCCGATCGCACGCTTGACGAGGTCAACGATGCCCTGACGGGCCTTTCGGCCGTCCTGGAGGCCGTAGAAGGTCGCTGAGCCGGCCACGCGCCGTGAGGACGCAGCGGGTCGCTTGTCTTTGGATATGAGAACGACGGCGGGCCCCACCTCATCGGTGGGGCCCGCCGTCGTTGTCATGTAGTTCTAGTGTGCGTGGTCTCCACGGCTGTATTCGAAGACCCAACCGACCAAGGCTACGAGAGCCAGGCCGGCGGCAACGAAGGTGATCCAGAAGCCGATGGCGAGGCCAAGGAAGCCACCGGCACAAGCCAGGCCGAGGACCAGCGGCCACCAGCTCCAAGGGCTGAAGTGCCCCTGCTCGCCGGCGCCTTCGTGAATCTCTGCGTCCGGACGGTCTTCAGGCCGCAGGCCGACGCGCCTGCCGGTGAAACCCAGGTAAGCCCCAATCATGCCGGCTAGGCCACCGACCAGGAGGATTCCAAGTGTGCCGACCCACTCAGACCAGTGGGTCAGGAATCCGTAGGCCAAGGCAACGGGGACGAAGAAGAATGTCCCGGCTCCAAAAATCCATGATTCGATCTTCACTTGGCGTCCTTCTGGTCAGCGTTGCCGAACAAGGTTGCTGCCGGCACAGGGGCCTGCGCTGTGTGGTGCTGCGCGAGCTCCGGGTGGTGGAGGTCCAGGGCAGGACGCTCGGAACGGATGCGGGGCAGGGACGTGAAGTTGTGCCGCGGCGGCGGGCAAGATGTGGCCCACTCAAGCGAGGCACCGAAGCCCCAGGGATCGTCGACTTCCACCTTCTTGTTGCTGCGCCAGGTGATGTAGACGTTCCAGAAGAACGGCAGGAGCGAAGCGCCGAGCACAAAGGAGGAAATCGTGGAGAACTGGTTCATCCACGTGAAGCCATCCTGCGGCATGTAGTCGGCATAGCGGCGGGGCATGCCCTCGACGCCGAGCCAGTGCTGGATCAGGAAGGTGCCATGGAAGCCCAGGAACAGGAGCCAGAAGTGGATCTTGCCGAGGCGTTCGTTGAGCATCTTGCCGGTCCACTTGGGCCACCAGAAGTAGAAGCCTGCGAACATGGCGAACACCACGGTGCCGAAGACGACGTAGTGGAAGTGCGCTACGACGAAGTAGGAGTCCGAGACCTGGAAGTCCAGCGGCGGGGAGGCCAGGATGATGCCCGTCAGGCCACCGAAGAGGAAGGTGACAAGGAAGCCGATGCTCCAGAGCATGGGGGTTTCGAAAGTAATCGAGCCCTGCCACAGAGTACCGATCCAGTTGAAGAACTTCACACCCGTGGGTACCGCGATGAGCATCGTCATGAAGGAGAAGAACGGCAGCAGCACGGAACCGGTGACATACATGTGGTGCGCCCACACGGTCACCGACAGTGCGGCGATAGCGATGGTCGCATAGACCAAGCCTTTGTAGCCGAAGATCGGTTTACGGCTGAAGACCGGGAAGATCTCCGAGACGATACCGAAGAAGGGCAAGGCGATGATGTATACCTCGGGGTGTCCGAAGAACCAGAACAGGTGCTGCCACAAGACAGCTCCGCCGTTCTCCGGATCGAAGATGTGTGCGCCGAAGCGCCGGTCCGCGCCGAGCGCGAAGAGCGCGGCGGCGAGCGGCGGGAAGGCCATGAGTACCAGGATGCCCGTCACCAAGGTGTTCCAGGTGAAGATCGGCATGCGCCACATCGTCATGCCCGGAGCGCGCATGCAGATAATCGTGGTGATGAAGTTGACCGCGCCCAGAATGGTTCCGAAACCCGACAACGCCAAGCCGAAGACCCAGAGGTCCCCACCAACGCCCGGGGTAAAGGTCGTATCCGACAGCGGCGCATAGGCGAACCAGCCAAAGGAGGCAGCACCCTGGGGGGTGATGAACCCGGACACGGCAATGGTGGACCCAAAGAGGAAGAACCAGAAAGCCAACGCGTTCAGTCGCGGGAAGGCGACGTCGGGGGCGCCGATCTGCAGCGGCATGATGACATTGGCGAAACCCGCGAAGAGCGGCGTCGCGAACATCAAGAGCATGACAGTGCCGTGCATCGTGAAGAGCTGGTTGTACTGTTCCTTGGTCTGCAGGATCTGCATTCCTGGTTCGAACAGTTCTGCACGGATCAGCAGCGCCATCACGCCGCCCAGGCAGAAGAACACGAAAGACGCGATCAGGTACATGTACCCGATGGTCTTGTGGTCCGTGGAAGTGATCCAGCTGACGACAATGCGTCCCTTGGATTTCGGTACTACCGGAGCCTCGAGGACTCCGGCGGATTGAGTGTAAGTAGCCACGTCGCTTCCCTTAATTCTTTGCGTTCAGGTTCGGGTTGCGGTCGTACTTCGAATCGAGAAGACCCGTGTTGCCGCTCTGACGAAGCTGGTCCATGTGAGCCTGGAACTCAGCCTCGGAAACAACCTTCACGCGGAACAGCATCTCTGAGTGGTATTCACCGCAAAGTTCGGCGCACTTGCCGTCATAGGTGCCCTCCTTGGTGGGGGTCAACCTGATGTAGTTGGTCTTGCCGGGAATCATGTCGCGCTTCTGCAGGAAGGCGGGTACCCAGAAAGAGTGGATGACGTCACGGGAGTTCAGCTCCAAGTCAACCGACTTATTGACCGGAAGGTACAAGGTGGGGAGCTTGTCCTTGTCCACGTTGTTGCCCGTGAGGTGCGCCTGGACGCCTGCCTCGTGAAGGTCTTCGGTAATGACCGAACCCTTCACGTAGTTGAAGTCCCAAGCCCACTGCTTGCCGCGGACGTCAATAGTGACGTCGGCAGGCTGCGAGCGGTCATCGATTGCACGCTGGTCCTGGTCGGTGAAGTAGAAGAACACCAGCACCATGAACAGCGGAATGGTCAAATAAAAGACCTCCAGAGGGAGGTTGTAGCTAAGCTGCTTCGGGAAACCCGTGGTGCCCTTGCGGCGGCGGTAGGCAATGATGCACCAGACCAGCAGGCCCCAAGTAATAATGCCCACGGCGAGGGCGGCGATCCATGAGTTGACCCAGAGGTCCATGATCCGATCGGTGTTGCTGGTGGTACCACGCTCGGTGGGCAACCAACCCTTTGCTACCTCTGGTGAACATCCGGTCAAAACCAACGCGCCGGCGACTGCCAAGCCAGTGATCGAGGTGATCTTTATGCGTCGGCTGCCGGTTCGGTTCTGCGAACTCACAGACGGCCCTTCCTCTTGTTGCTGCAACCCGGCAGGCCAAGGACCTACCGGGCACACTAAAGTTTTACTACCCGGTGTAGAGCTTACCGCTACGAAGCGGTTTTCGCCGACATGTTGGCCTAGTGCGTCGGATCGGGTCGGAACCCGTTCCTGAGCTGGGCCAACAGTCGGCGAATGTCCGGGTTAGTGGAACGAATCGCCGCAGGCGCAGGACCCGCCGGCGTTGGGGTTGTCGATGGTAAAGCCCTGTTTCGAGATCGTGTCCTCAAAGTCGATGCTGGCACCGCTCAGGTAAGGCACGCTCATCTTGTCGACAACCACTTCGACGCCGTCGTAGTCACGGACGGCATCGCCGTCGAGCAGACGCTCATCGAAGTAGAGCTGGTAGATCAGACCCGAGCAGCCGCCTGGTTGGACAGCGACGCGGAGCCGCAGGTCAGTCCGCCCTTCTTGTTCGAGAAGGCTCCGGACCTTGCCTGCGGCGACGTCGGTCAACTTGACCTCGTGCTCAGGAAGCTCAGCGCTTGCAAGCTGCGCTCCGGTGCTGTTTTCGTTGGTTGCAGTGCTCATTGGCCTACCTTCTTATGACGCTCTTGGCGGCCGCGCTTTCGCGCTGCCTGCCCTTACCCAAATACGTGCGGGCTATAGCTACATGCTACGTCGAGCCGGTTCATAGCTATAACTTCTAACGTAACCGCCGGGACCATTACCTTGTTCCCCGTTATCGCCCTCGTGGGCTCAGAGGCCTTCCGTGTTCAAGCGGGCCAGCATTAACGCTTCAGCCAGGACAGCATTTCGGAAATCACCGATGTGAAGCGATTCGTTAGCACTGTGGGCCCGGGAATCAGGGTCCTCCACACCAGTCACGAGGATCTGGACGTCGGGATAGGTTTCGGTCAGATCCGCAATGAACGGTATGGATCCACCGATCCCCATTTCAACAGCCGGCACGCCCCAGGCTTCGCCCAGCGCCCACATGGCGATCCGGGCGGCGGCAGATCCGGTATCGGTGGAGAATGCGTTGCCCCGCTCCCCCGGCTCGAACGTCACCCTGGCCCCGAAAGGAGCATGGGCCGCCAAATGCCTCCCCATTGCGTCCATGGCAGCATCCGGATCCTGGCCGGGAGCCAAGCGCAGGCTGAACTTTGCCCGCGCGGACGGGAGCAAGGTATTGGACGCAACGGCGACGGCGGGAGCATCAATACCTATGATGGACAAGGCCGGCTTGGTCCAAAGCCTCGAAGCGATACTGCCACTACCGGCGAGTCGCACTCCTTCGAGTACCGAGGCATCCGCGCGGTACTGCTCCTCATCCACGTCCTCGACGACGTCATCCTTGGCGACCAAGCCCTCGATCGCGACGTTACCGTCGTCGTCGTGCAGTGTGGCGATAAGCCGCGACAAGAGGGTCGGCGCGTCCAAGACGGGTCCGCCGAACATGCCGGAGTGGACGGCGTGGTCCAGGACCCGCACTTCGAACGTGCCATCCACCAGTCCGCGAAGGCTGGTGGTGAGGGCCGGAACACCGACTTTCCAATTACTGGAGTCGGCAACGACAATAACGTTCGCTTCGAGGAGGTCCCTGTGCGTTTCGAGGAAAGTACGGAAAGTCGGGGAGCCGGCTTCTTCCTCACCCTCGAAGAACAGTGTCACCCCCAAGCCGAAATCATCTCCCAGCACCTGGGTTACGGCTGCATAGGAAGCCAGGTGGGCCATGATTCCGGCTTTGTCGTCGGCTGCGCCGCGGCCATAAAGGCGGCCGTCGCGTTCCTGTGCCACGAAGGGTTCGGTCTCCCACAGGCTTACATCGCCCGGCGGCTGCACATCGTGGTGCGCGTAGAGCAGGACCGTGGGTTTTCCTGGCGCGGCCACGCGGCGTGCAACGATCGCAGGGCCGCCGGGCGTGCCATCGGTCTTGTCGCAGCGCAGGATCTGGACGTCGGAGAATCCCGACTCACGTGCCAGGGCCGCAACGGCCTCGGCGCTTCGTTCCAGCTCCGCGGGGTCGAAACTTGGCCAGGCGATCCCCGGGATAGCAACCAACGCCTTCAATCGGGACATGGTTTCATCAAAAGTGCCATCGACGGAGGACTTGAGCGCATCAACATTGATCGTGCTGACACCGCCGGAAAAGGTCTGCGGGATCTCCGCATTCATTGAAGTCATGGGCCAAAGACTACCGCCGGGAGCCGTACCGGGGAACTCGCACATGCGCCCGTGGCGGTGTCATTCACGGGATCCCGCGACACGTCGACTTTCCGTCGGTTGCTGCGGGGTATTCTGTACTGGTGTTTGGACGTAAAAAGGATGAGCCGAGCGCTCAAGACTCAGTAGACCAGCTTGCCACCGATGCCCCCGCGAAAGGTGCAGGTGCTGGTAAGGGCGCACCCACGCCCAAGCGCAAAGAGCAGGAAGCAGCCCGCAAGCGCCCGTTGGTGCCGACAGACCGCAAGGCCTCCAAGGACGCCGAGCGTATCGCGGTGCAGGATCAGCGCCAGAAGATGCGCCAGGCACTGGATACCGGTAATGAAAAGTACCTGCCGTTGCGCGACAAAGGCCCGCAGAAGCGGTTTGCCCGCGACTACGTGGACGCACGTTTCAGCCTGGGTGAGTACCTAATGTTCGGGGCACTGCTGTTCGTGGTGATCTCTTTCGTCATTCCGGCGGGAAGCAATGTCCTCAGCTATGTTTTGATCGGCTTCTGGGTCATGTTCCTTGCGGTCTTCGCGGACGTGTTCGTCCTTTCCCGTAAGTTGCGCAAGGGTTTGGCGCAGAAATTCGGTGAGGTGGAGCGCGGCACCATCTGGTACGGCAGCATGCGTTCCCTGCAATTCCGCCGGCTGCGGCTGCCCAAGCCGCAGGTCCAGCGCGGTCAGTTTCCTTCCTAAGACCGGCAATAGCCAAGGGCAAGAGTCCGTCGAAGCAGAAGACCCCGGAACAACCGTTCCGGGGTCTTCTGCTTGTCCGCACGTAGTGGTGCGCGGCGATCGGGGTCCCCGGCCTAGCGACGCCGCTTCGCAAGGGCCCTGTTGATCCCGGCAGCCCAGAACGGACCCTCATAGAGGAATGCTGTATAGCCCTGGACCAATGTTGCACCGGCGTCGAGGCGTTCCAGGACATCATCGGCAGACTGCACTCCGCCGACAGCCACAAGCACCAACTCATCGCCTACCGCTGCTTTGAGCCTGCGCAGTACCTCGAGCGAGCGCTGCTTGAGTGGAGCACCGGAGAGTCCCCCGGCGCCGCAGGCCTCCACTTTGCCCGGCTCGGACACAAGGCCTTCCCGGCCAATAGTGGTGTTGGTGGCGATGATGCCATCGAGCTTGAGGTCCAGGGCGAGGCGGGCGACGTCGTCGATGTCTTCGTCACTCAGGTCGGGAGCGATCTTCACCAGAAGGGGCACATGCCGGCCGGCCGCCGCGTCGGCGGCCTCCCCGACAGCACGCAGCAGTGGACGCAAGGTCTCGACGTTCTGGAGCAGGCGGAGTCCGGGAGTGTTCGGTGAGCTGACGTTGACCACAAGGTAGTCGGCGGCCGGTGCCAAGGTTCGGGCACTGACCAAGTAGTCATCAACGGCATTGTCGAGTTCAACAACCTTGGTCTTGCCGATGTTGACGCCGATCACGGGACGAACGCCGGCATGGGTTCGCTGCAGAGCCGCCCGCGCAGCCTTGAGCCGGGGCGCGACGGCCGCCGCGCCGTCGTTGTTGAAACCCATGCGGTTAATCACGGCCTTGTCTTCAATGAGGCGGAAGAGCCTGGGCTTCTCGTTGCCAGGCTGCGCCTGGCCCGTGATGGTGCCCACCTCCACGTGACCGAAGCCCAGCTCGGCGAGGGCTTCGATGCAGTGACCCTCCTTGTCGAAGCCGGCAGCAAGGCCAAACGGCGAAGGGAAGATAAGGCCGAAAGCCTCCGTGCGCAGCGAGGGGTGGGGTGCCGTCAATTTGGCCAGAACGCGCCCCACTCCTGAACGGTGTACACAGCGGATCGCCTCGAAGCCGATCTTGTGGGCTTTTTCGGCATCCATCCAGGAGAAGGCCAACTTGAAGAAGGTGGGGTAAACACGCATGTCCCTAGTTTTCCGGTTTACGGGGCTCCTACCAAACCGGAGCGGTTACCGGGCGGTAGCATGTACGAATGCCGAGCAATCCGCGTGATGGAGTTCACTCCAAGGCAATCATCGAAGCCGATGTCGTCGTCATTGGTGCAGGATTATCAGGACTCGTCGCCGCCGCGCAGGCCTACGCGGACGGCAAGCGGGTTGCTGTCCTCGACCAGGAACCTGCTGCTTCAGTGGGTGGCCAGGCACACTGGTCTTTCGGCGGATTGTTCCTGGTCAACTCCCCCGAACAGCGCAGATTGGGCGTGCGGGACAGCCCTGAGCTTGCCTTAAGCGACTGGTTGGCGTCCGCGGCCTTCGACAGACCGGAGGATACCTGGGCCAAGCGTTGGGCAAAAGCGTACGTCGACTTTGCCGCCGGCGAGAAGCGACGATGGCTGAGCGCCTTGGGTGTGCGGTTCTTTCCGCTGGTGCAGTGGGCCGAGCGTGGCGGCTATGGGCCGCAGGGCCACGGAAATACAGTCCCGCGGTTCCACGTCACGTGGGGCACGGGCCCGGGAATCGTGGAACCCTTCCTCGCGAAGGTGCAAGAAGGCGTCACGAGCGGCAGGGTATCGCTCCACTTCCGGCATCGCGCCACGGAAATCACGACGACGGCGGGCCGCGTCACCGGGGTCAGCGGCGACGTTCTTGAGCCGTCCGGATCCGGACGCGGTGAATCGTCCTCGAGGATCGTCGTCGGAAGCTTTGAGGCGAGCGGGGGTGCCATCATCGTCACGACCGGTGGAATCGGCGGAAACCATGCAACGGTGCGGAAGCAATGGCCGGATGGTGCAGCGCCGGAGCACATGCTGAGCGGCGTGCCTGCATCCGTCGACGGTGACTTCCTCGCTGCGGCTGCAGCCTCCGGCGGAAGGCTTATCAATGGCGACCGCATGTGGCACTATCCCGAAGGCATCCGCAACCACTCCCCCGTCTGGCCCTTGCATGGCATTCGGATCCTGCCCGGACCGTCGTCGCTGTGGATTGACGCGGAGGGCCGGCAACTGCCAGCGCCGCTGTTTCCAGGGTTCGACTCGCTTGGCGCGCTCAGACATATCCAGGCAAGTAGACACGGACATTCGTGGTTCGTGTGCAACCGCGCCATCGCCTTGAAGGAATTCGCCCTGTCGGGCTCGGAGCAGAACCCGGACCTCACGGGCAAGGATCTCCGGCTCCTGGCTTCGCGGCTCAACCCCCGTAGCGAGTCGCCTCTAAGCGTGTTTCTGGACCGTGGCGTGGATTTCCTGCAGGCCGCTACTGCCGTGGAACTGGCGTCGAAAATGAACTCTTTGACCGGTACGGCGCTGATAGATCCCTGCCGGCTCGCGTCGCTCATCAGGGACCGGGACCTGCAAGTGGCAAGCCGGCTGGGCAAGGATCCGCAGCTTGGCGCCATCCGGGCGGCCCGGCGGTTCGCGACCGACAAGATCATGCGAGTGGCCCCTCCGCACCGCCTCACCGATCCGAAGCATGGTCCGCTCCTTGCCGTTCGGCTCTCCGTGCTCACACGCAAGAGCCTCGGCGGACTCCAGACGGACCTGCGTTCACGGGTCCTGGACGGTTCCGGCGTTCCAGTCCCGGGTTTGTACGCGGCGGGCGAGGCAGCGGGCTTCGGCGGTGGAGGAATTCACGGCTATCGGGCATTGGAAGGAACCTTTCTGGGCGGCTGCCTGTTCTCCGGACGCGCATCCGGGCATGATGCCGCGGCGAGTGTCTAAGCTGATCCCATGGAATGGCAGACCGACATCCTCGGTGCGGACTTTGAAAGTTGCGCGTTCGAGGCGGCTGGACCCGACGGAGTGCTCCGGCGAGCGACTTTGGTCCGTCATGTCCCGCACCAAGCCGCGGGCGGTTCCGGCCCGCGGGCCGCCAATGGTTCCGTACTGTTCCTCCACGGCTGGAGCGACTATTTCTTCAACGTCGCCCTGGCGCAGTTTTGGACGGGACAGGGCTTCCGGTTCTACGCGCTGGACATGCACAACCACGGCCGCAGCCTGCAGGCAGAAACGCCTGGCGGTTACGTAGAGCACTTGGACGACTATGACGCCGAAATCAGCAAGACCATAGAGATGATCCGCTCTTGCGATCCGCTCGGGGAGGCGCCTGGTCCGTTGACCCTCATGGGGCATTCCACCGGTGGCCTTGTGGCGGCGCTGTGGGTCAGCAGGCATCCCGGTACTGTCCAGTTCCTCGTCCTCAATAGCCCATGGCTTGAAATGCACGGAAGTTCCATGGTCCGCCGTGCAGCCCAGACCATGGTGAAACCGCTCGCACGTTTCCGCCCGAAGACCATCCTGCGCCTCCCCGAGCGAGGATTCTACTACCGCAGCATCAGCAGCTCGGCCGAGGGCGAATGGCTCCTCGACGACAAGTACCGGCCCCCCTTGGCATTCCCCATGCGGGCCGGATGGCTCAGCGCAGTACTCAGTGGCCACACGAGGGTCGCCCGGGGACTTGGAATAGACATTCCGATCCTGGTGCTGATCTCCGGAGCAAGTGCCAATGGCATGGTCTGGCAGGAGTCCATGCGTCATTCCGACGCAGTATTGGACGTCAATACCATGGCCGTCCGCGCCATGACGCTTGGCCGGACCGTCACCTTGGAACGAGTGGATGGCGGACTGCATGATGTGTTCCTGTCCGCCGGTCCGGTGCGCGCCGACGCCTACGCGAGGCTCGCACGATGGATTCACGGATACATTTCCAGTGGACCGCAGCCGGAACCTCCGGCCGGACTCGAACGTGGCGGGACGGGGGACATGTCATGACCACGGAGCTGGGGTTGCCTGTTTGGCAACAAGACTATTTAGGCCCTGGTTTCGAAACCTTGGAGCTTGAACTTTCACCCGATGAAGAAGGACCGGTTTGCGCCACGCTCATCCGGCACGTCCGCCCGGTGGCCACCCAGTCCGTTCCACACGGGCTTCTGGACGCTTTGGCAGCTTTCACCAGACGCCGACGCCGGCACGACGTACCCGTCACCGGGGGCCCGCCGCGTGTGGTGCTGTACCTGCACGGCTGGGCCGACTATTTCCTGCAAACGGAACTAGCCGAATTCCTGGGTGCTTCGGGATTCCATTTCTATGCCCTTGACTTACGTAAGTTCGGGCGGAGCCTGCGGCCAGCTCAGACCCCCGGCTACACCACCGACTTGACCGTTTATGACGAAGACCTCGACGCTGCCCTACTTGCCATACAACAGGACGTTGCTGAGCGGACCGGAAGTGCGGACATTCCCACCGTTCACCTGTTGGCACATTCCCTTGGCGGCCTGATCGCGGCGCTTTGGGCTGACAGGAACCCCGGCCGCATTGCCACGCTGACCTTGAATTCGCCGTGGCTGGAACTTCAAGGCAGCAGCCTGATCCGCAGCATAGCGATGCACGTGGTGGAACCGTTTGCGCGCACCGACCCCAAACGGCCTTTCCGCTTCCCCGAGATGCCGGCCTATTGGGAAAGCGTCAGCAATCTGGCCCACGGGGAATGGACCCTCGATCCGGAATGGCGGCCCCGGGCTTCTTTCCCCATCCGTGCAGGCTGGACAAAAGCAGTCCTGGCCGGACACGCCGCCGTCGAGCGCAAACTCAATATCGACGCTCCGGTGCTGGTGCTGCTTTCCGGCCGTACGCGGATCCAGGCCGAGTGGAGCGCTGAACTCATGCGCGTCGACGCCGTCATCGACGTCGAACAGACTGCCCGCCGGGCACTGGGCCTCGGCCGGCGGACGGCAGTGTTCCGCTATCCGGGAGCCATTCACGATGTGTTCCTGTCACGGCGCACTGTCCGCCAGCAGGCCTACCGGGACGTCGCCATCTGGTTGGCTTCCTATCCGGACTGACTGTGCTTAGCGGGTCGCGGCGTCAACGGCACCGCCGTAGCGACGGTCCCGTTTGGCGTAGATTTCGACGGCGTCCCACAACGTCCTGCGGTCGACGTCCGGCCACAACGTATCCATGAAGACGAACTCCGCGTAGGCAGATTGCCACAGGAGGAAGTTGGAGAGCCGCTGCTCACCCGAGCTGCGCAGGAACAAGTCCACATCGGGAAGATCCGGTTCGTCCAGATATTTCTGGATGGTCTTCTCAGTGACAGAGCCGGGTTTCAGGCGGCCGTCGGCAACATCCCGGGCAATAGCGGCCACGGCATCGGCGATTTCGGCTCGACCACCGTAGTTAACACACATGGTCAAAGTGCATGTGTCGTTGCCACGTGTGTACTCCTCGGCTTCCTCGAGTTCCTTGATAACGGAACCCCACAGCCGGGGCCGTCGCCCAGCCCATCGAATCCGCACTCCCCACTCGTCGAGCTGGTTGCGCTGCCGACGTAGCACGTCTTTGTTAAATCCCATGAGGAAGCGCACTTCTTCGGGCGAACGGCGCCAGTTTTCCGTAGAGAATGCGTAGACACTGACATACTTGATGCCGAGTTCGATCGCTCCGGCCATCACGTCGAGCAGGGCGGGCTCCCCGGCTTTGTGGCCCTCGATGCGTGGCAGGCCGCGCTGGTTTGCCCAACGGCCGTTGCCGTCCATGACGATGGCGACGTGGCGCGGTATCAGTTCGGCGGGAATCGCCGGAGGCCTGGCACCTGAAGGATGGGGGTAAGGGGCCATTACGGGGATTGTCCGTGCCGTTGCCGTCTTCTTTTTTCCCAGTGCCACTGTCAGCTTCGCTCCACATGTTTGAGGGACTTCAATGCTCGTTCAAGATGCCATTGCAAGTAGCTGGCCACCAAACCCGCCGCTTCGCGGCGGTGAACGCTTTCGGACTCATCGGCAATGGCCCAGTCCCCCGTCAGCAGGGCGGCCAAAAGGATCACCGTCGCGGTCGCGGGCGCCGGCGAACCGGGCGGGCGGCAATTGCTACAGATCATTCCGCCCAAGGGCGCGGAGAAAGCGGTGTGGGGACCAGCCGCCCCGCAGCGTGCGCAATTGGTGAAACTGGGTGCCCAGCCGCCGGTGGCCAGGGCACGGAGGAGGTATGAATCAAGAATGAGTTCCGGAGGATGGTCCGAACGGCTCAGCGAGGCAAGAGCGCCCACCAGCAAGTTGTACTGGGCGGTCCCCGAATCGACGTCGGCGTCGGTCAGTTTCTCTGCCGTTTCGGTCATGACCGCAGCCACGGTATACCGGGAGTAGTCGGCGGCGATGGAGCTTCCGTAGGCTCCCTTGGCAACAGCCTGCGTGACAATGTCCAGGTTTCGGCCGGAGATAAGTTGCAGGTCTGCCACCATGAAGGGCTCCAGCCGGGCACCGAAGCGGCTTGAGGTACGCCGCACGCCCTTGGCAACGGCCCTTACTTGGCCGTGGTGCTTCGTCAGCAGGGTGATGATGCGGTCCGCTTCGCCCAGCTTGTGAGTACGCAGCACTACGGCATCGTCCCGATAGGATCGCGCTGCAAACGAAGGATTGGCCACAGTTAATCTTCGCACTACACCGGCCGTTCTCGGGACCGGCCGTGCCGTGCGGCGCCGTGTTGACGGCGCCGCACGGCACACTGGTTACGCCCGGACGGCCCTGATGGCGCGGTTGACGGCAGAGATGACTGCCTTGAGCGCAGCGGTGCTCGTGTTGGGATCGATGCCGACGCCCCAGAGGACCCGCTCGCCGACGGCGCATTCAACATATGCTGCGGCGGTGGCGCTGCCACCTTCGGAGAGCGCATGTTCGGTGTAGTCCAGGACTCGCACGTCCACGCCGTCTTCGCGCAAGATGTCCAGCAGTGCCGCGATGGGTCCGTTGCCTGTGCCCGTTCGCTGGACGACGGTGCCGTCCACGCGCAGGGCCGCGTGCAGGGTCAGCTCGCCGGATTCGTCGGTTTCGGTGCGGATGGAGCCCAGCGAGTAGCGTCCCCATTGGCCATCGGCAGTGCTGGCGGGCAGGTACTCGTCCTGGAACATCGCCCACAGCTGGGCACCGCTGACCTCGCCGCCCACGGTATCCGTCCGGTGTTGGATAACGCCGGAGAATTCGATCTGTGCCCGGCGGGGCAGGTCCAGGCTGTGCTCGTTCTTGAGCAAGTACGCCACGCCCCCCTTGCCGGACTGGGAGTTGACGCGGATGACGGCCTCGTAACTCCGGCCCAGATCCTTGGGATCAATCGGCAGATACGGAACCTGCCAGGTGAAGTCGTCGGCGGCTTTGCCCGCCGCGGCGGCGTCCTTTTCGAGGGCTTCGAAACCCTTCTTGATAGCGTCCTGGTGGGAACCGGAAAATGCCGTGAACACGAGGTCGCCACCGTACGGCGAACGTTCGGGGACCGGCAGTTGGTTGCAGTACTCCACTGTCCGACGGACTTCGTCGATGTCCGAGAAATCGATCATCGGATCGACCCCTTGCACAAACATGTTCAAGCCCAGGGTAACGAGGTCCACGTTGCCGGTACGCTCGCCATTTCCGAACAAGCAGCCTTCGATGCGATCGGCGCCGGCCAGGTAGCCCAGCTCGGCCGCGGCTACGCCGGTGCCGCGATCGTTGTGGGGGTGGAGGGAAATGATGATGCCGTCCCGGGGGTGGAGGTTCCGGTGCATCCACTCGATCGAGTCGGCGTAGACATTGGGCGTGGCCATTTCCACGGTGGCGGGAAGATTGATGATGATCTGCTTGTCGGCGGACGCTTCGAAAACGTCGGCAATGGCGTTGCAAACGCGCGCTGCGTACTCGAGTTCGGTTCCCGTGAAGGACTCCGGCGAGTACTCGTACGTGATGTGGGTGTCCGTGAGAGTTTCCTCGTACTTCTTGCACAAACGGGCACCTTGGAGGGCAAGGTCCAGAATGCCGTCCTCGTCCTGGTTGAACACGACGCGGCGCTGGAGGACCGACGTGGAGTTGTACAAGTGGACGATGGCCTGCTTGGCGCCAACGAGGGACTCGTAGGTACGCTCGATCAGATGCTCGCGAGCCTGGGTCAGCACCTGGATGGAGACGTCATCCGGGATATGGCCGCCTTCGATGAGCTGGCGGACGAAGTCGAAGTCGGTCTGGGAAGCAGACGGAAAGCCGACCTCGATCTCCTTGTAGCCCATCTTGACAAGCAGCTGGAACATTTTCAGCTTGCGGGCGGGGCTCATGGGATCGATCAGGGCTTGGTTGCCGTCGCGCAGATCCACTGCGCACCAGCGCGGAGCCTTGGTGATGACTTTGTCCGGCCACGTCCGGTCCGGCAGTTCCACGTTGATCAGGTCCTGGAAAGGCAGGTACCGATGAGTTGGCATTCCGGAGGGCTTTTGTGCGTTATGCATGACTTAGGGCCTTTTCTCTTAATCTTTGATGGAAGATTGGCCGGGCACAGCTAACTCCGCAGCGAGGGTTGGCCTAGCGAATGATCGCCTTCGAGGCCCCGCCGCGGCAGCTAAGGAGAAGCATTCCTGCACGCACCATTTCACAGTAACACGGGTGCGTATGATGACAATGCAATACCTGAAGCAACGTCCACCATGCAGACGCGGTAACGGTGGATAGCCTGTTCCGCTCGTCGTCCGAAGGAGTTCTAGTGCCACAATCGGGGATCACACTGACCAACATCGATGAAAGTGTCAGGCCGCAGGACGACCTCTATCAGCACGTCAATGGATCGTGGCTGAAGTCGACCATCATTCCGGATGACCGCCCGTTGGAGGGAACATTCACCGCGTTGCGCGATGGCGCTGAACTGGCAGTGAAGGCGATCATCGAGGAAGCAGCCGCCAAGGGCCAGGACGCCAGCGGAATCCAACGCAAGATCGGCGAGCTCTACAACAGCTTCATGGATGAGGATTCCGCCGAGGCCAAAGGCCTGGAGCCCATCCGCGCCCGGCTCGATGCGGTCTTTGCAACAGCTTCGCCCGCCGAGGTTGTTTCGTTGACGGGGCGGCTGTTCCGTTCCGATGTCTCTGGTCTCTTTTCCATCTATCCGGCCCCTGATGCCGGGAACCCGGACCGGGTCCTGCTGTACATCGGCCAAGGCGGGCTGGGCCTTCCTGACGAGTCCTACTATCGGGAAGAAAAGTTCGCGCCGATCGTTGAGGCGTATGCCAAGTACGTCGCCAGGCTCTTCGGCCTGGCAGACATTCCCGACGCCGACGCAGCAGCCGCACGCGTCGTCGCCCTTGAAAAGGCCCTTGCCTCGCACCACTGGGACAACGTCACGCTCCGTGATCCGCAGAAGACCTACAACCTCAAGACTGCGGAGCAAAGCCGCGAACTTTTCCCGTACCTTGATGAATGGTTCCACTCAGCGCGGATCGAGGGAGACAAAGTCACCGAGTTGGTGGTGAGCACGCCTGATTACTTCTCCGGTGCGGCCGCGCTCGTTGAGTCCGAGCCTCTCGCCGCATGGCAGGAATGGCTGGCCCTGCGGGTGCTCAATGCCGCGGCCCCCTATCTGTCGTCGGCCTTCGTTGATGCGAACTTCGATTTCTATGGCACCACCTTGAGTGGCACGCCGCAGAACAAGGACCGCTGGAAGCGGGGAGTCGCCGTCGTCGAAGCCGCACTCGGCGAGGCGGTGGGACAGATCTACGTGGAGCGCCATTTCCCCGAAGGCTACAAGGCCAGGATGCAGACGCTGGTTGCGAAGCTGATCGAGGCCTATCGCCAAAGCATCACTGCCCTCGACTGGATGGGCGAGAACACCAAAGCGGAAGCCTTGAAGAAACTGGAGGCTTTCCGGCCGAAGATCGGCTTCCCGGACAAATGGATAGACTATTCCGCTGTCGACATCGATCCGACTGATTTGCTGGGGAACGTCGAGCGGGCACATGACGCCGACGTCGACCGCCATCTTGATGAAATCGGCAAGCCGGTCGATCTCGACAAATGGCTCATGACCCCGCAGACTGTCAACGCCTACTACCACCCGATGCTGAACGAGATTGTCTTCCCGGCCGCGATCCTGCAACCGCCCTTCTTCACCGCGGAGGCTGACGACGCCGTCAACTACGGCGGAATCGGTGCCATCATCGGCCATGAGATCGGCCATGGCTTCGACGACCAGGGCTCCCAGTTTGACGGAAGCGGAGCGCTGCGGAATTGGTGGAGCGAAGAAGACCGCAAGGCCTTCGAAGCACTGGCGGCCAAGCTTGTGGCCCAATTTGACGAACTTGCGCCTTACGCCGCTCCCGAACACAAGGTCAACGGCAAGCTGACGCTAGGCGAAAACATCGGCGATCTGGGTGGCCTGACCATCGCTTACAAGGCCTACCTCCTGAGCCTTGATGGCGCGGAACCGGCTGTTCTCGAAGGGTTCACCGGCCAGCAGCGTTTCTTCATGTCCTGGGCTGCAGGCTGGCGCCAGGTCATCCGGCCCGAGGAAGCCATCCGGCGTGTCGCCACGGACCCGCACTCCCCCAACGAGTTCCGTACGAATGCCATCGCGAAGAACCTCGACTCCTTCCATGAGGCGTTCTCGGTGGAAGCCGGGGATGGAATGTGGTTACCACCCGAGGACCGCGTGAGCATCTGGTAAGCGTCAGCGGCTCTGCCACCAGAAGGGAGCGGTCACCACAAGCCCGGTGGTGACCGCTCCCTTCGCTGCGTCTCCGGTGTTCCGGTGTTGTTGCTACCTCGCGATGAGCGCCGGGTTGACGGCCTGGCACTTCACGTCACCGGCAGTCTGCTTGACGACGTCGGCCGGAACGGAGGCAACTCCATATTTGGTTCCGGAATCGAAGTCACTGCCTATGTAGACCTGGACTCCGACAACTCCGTTGGACAATTCGATCTGGGAAGCCGGGATCCCGAGTTGATTCGCGACATCCGGCGCAACGTCGGCGTAGCCGGGTCCATAATAGATGACCGTCTTGGGCACGGCCGCCGCGAGGAAGTGTGCCGCCTCGGTGAATCCACCGCCAACCAGGGCTGCTGCGATCTCTTGGCCTCGGGATGCGATCCCGGTCCCGTCGGCAACCGTTACCGGCTGAATGGCCTTATTGTAGGCAGGCGCGCTGGGGGTCGACGGGGTGCTGGATGGAGCCGGCGAAGCGCTGGCCGATGGTGTGGCGGTAGCTCCGGGGGTAGTCAGGTCCAGGTTCGCCTTCATCGCGGCAAACAGTTGGGTAGCCTGCGGCTGGGCCAGCTCGAGGCGATTCGGATCGACAGCGGCCGGCCGGGTCGGGACGGAGACGAAGGCCACCTTGGACAGGTCGACGTTCTTGAGGCGGCTCCCGATGGTCAGGAGTGACTGGACGGACGCCAGCCCGTCATCCACGGTGAGGTTCTTTGTCACGACGTCAGCGATGGACAGCAGGCTCTGAGGATTACTGAGGGTTCCGTCGGATTTGATCTTGCGGGTCAGTGACGAAAGGAACCCTTGTTGCGCCTGAATGCGTCCGAGGTCGCTTCCGTCGCCGAAACCGTGGCGGGTCCGCAAGAAGGCCAAGGCCTGTTCGCCTTGGACCTTCGAGGTTCCCTGAGGGAGCCGGAGTCCGGAATCGGGGTCGTAGACAGCGTCGCTCACACATACGTCGACTCCGCCCACGGCGTTGGACAGTTCCTTGACGGCGTTGAAATCAGCCATCATGAAATGGTCGATTTCCAGTCCCGTGAGCTTGTTCACGGTGTCGACCGCACAGCCAATGCCAGCCTCTGCCATGGCCGAGTTGATCATGACAGAGGAATGGGGTTGATAGACCGTGTTGGTCTTGGGGTCGGTGCACTGCGGGACATTTACCAGGAGATCGCGGGGGAAACTGGTGAGGCTCACCCTCTTGTTGTCCGCCGAAATGTCCAGCAGCATCATGACATCCGACTGGCCGTAGCCCGTGGAGTCCTGCGCGGAACCGTATTGCGAGTTCTTCCCGTCCCGAGTGTCGGACCCAAGGATCAGGATCTGCAAGCGGTCCGTAGCGTCGTTGGCGGGGGCCTCCGTCCGAGTGGCGCCTGCCGTTAGGGGTGCTTTGCTGATGTTCGACTGCAAGCGGATGACCCAATAAGCAGCGAAAGCTATTCCAGCGATGAGCAGTACGCTCACAGCGGCCGCAGTCACTTTGAGCCAGACCGGGAGCCCATTGAGAGCATTCATGTGGCGTGGGGTGCCGGAGGGGTCCCCATGGCGTGCAGCGCCGGACGCACCAACGGTGCCCGGCCCCTGTACGCGTCCGTCGCGACGTCGCACTACTCGCTCAACCTTTCCTCGGAAAACGGGATTCGGACCATTTTACGGGCCCGAACTGGGAAAACCCCCAGCTAGAACCCCAGCTTCACGAGTTGCTTCGGATCGCGTTGCCAGTCCTTGGCCACCTTGACATGCAGGTCGAGGTAGATCTTGGTCCCCAGGAGAGCTTCGATCCCCCTGCGGGCGTTGGTCCCGACCTCCCGCAGGCGGCTTCCGGCTTTACCGATAATGATGGCTTTCTGGGACGGACGTTCGACGTAGAGATTGACCCGCACATCAAGGAGCGGATTGTCCTCGGAACGGCCCTCGCGCGGGACGATTTCCTCGACCACCACTGCCAGGGAGTGCGGAAGCTCGTCCCGGACGCCCTCCAAGGCGGCTTCCCGGATCAGTTCGGCGACCATGACGGCTTCGGGCTCATCCGTCAGTTCACCGTCAGGGTAAAGAGGCGGAGAGGACGGCAAGTGCCCAATGAGAACGTCGGCAACTGTATCGACCTGGAAGCCGTCGGCTGCAGAAACCGGAACGATATCCGCCCAGCCTTGCTCGCCGAGGACTTCGCGACCCAGCGCGGCTACGGCCAGGAGCTGCTCGGTCAGGGCCTGACGGTCCACGAGATCGGTCTTGGTGACAAGTGCAATGATGGGCTTGCGTCCGACAGCTGCGAGCTGGGCCGCGATGTACTTGTCACCCGGACCGATTTTCTCGTTGGCCGGGAGGCAAAAGCCAATGGCATCCACTTCGGAGAGGGTGTCCGCGACGAGGTCGTTGAGCCGCTTGCCAAGAAGGGTGCGGGGGCGGTGCAAACCCGGAGTGTCCACGAGGATGAGTTGGGCATCCTCGCGATGAACGATGCCGCGGATAGTGTGCCTGGTGGTCTGCGGCTTTGCCGAGGTAATGGCGACCTTCTGGCCAACCAAAGCGTTGGTGAGGGTCGACTTTCCCGCATTGGGACGGCCCACAAGAACCGAGAAACCCGCGTGGAAGCCGCCGAAGTCCTGATCGGCGTCGAACTTCTTATTGTGCTTGCTCACGTGGAACTCCCTGTTGCGTTGTGTCGGCCTCGTCGAGAAGGTCTTCAAGGTCAGTGTCTGCTTTTGGAATGGCTGCCGCAATGATATGGCTGACCCGGTTTCGCCGGCCTTCCAGCCTATCGGCTTTCAACGAGATCCCGCCCACCTCCACTGCGCTGCCGACAATCGGGACTTTCCCCAGGGTCTTGGCCAAGAGGCCGCCCACTGTGTCCACTTCGTCGTCGTCGAGGTCAATGTCGAAAAGTTCTCCGAGGTCGTCAATGCTCATCCGTGAGCTGACCCGGTACGTGCCATCTCCCAGGTCAGTGACCTCCGCATCGGTGGAATCGTACTCATCAACGATCTCCCCCACGATTTCCTCAATGAGGTCCTCCAGCGTCACCAGTCCCGCGGTGCCGCCGTACTCGTCAATGACCACGGCAACGTGGGTGGATTCCTGCTGAAGCTCGCTGAGGAGTTCGCTCACAGGCTTCGACTCCGGAACGAAACGTGCCTCGCGGGCCAAAGCATCCACGTTCTGGCGCACTGACGGCTGTTCCGGACGGTGCAATGCAGCAGCAACATCCTTCAAATAGAGGATGCCGCGGATCTGATCTGCGTTCTCGCCGATCACGGGAATCCTTGAGTATCCGGAGCGCAGGAACAGGGCCATGGCCTGCTCCAGGCTCGAGCCGGAATCTATGCACACAATATCCGTCCGAGGGACCATCACCGAGCGGACCAAGGTGTCTCCGAAGTCGAAGACCGACTGGATGAGTTCGGCCTCGCTGTCCTCGATCATGTCCGACTCCGAGGCCCTGTCGACAAGCTCACGGAATTCTTCCTCGCTGAAGAATGCCTCATCGCCGCTCGGAGCACCAGGGGCCACGACGCTGCCGATCGCGACGAGCCATCCAGGGATGGGCCCCAGGATCCAGCACAGGAACCGGATGAGCGGAGCCGAGTAGCGAACCACGCTGCCCGGGTGGGCGCGTCCTAGTTGCCGGGGCGAGACCCCTACGAGCACGAAACCGATCACGGCCATGATGCCGGTTGCGGCCAATCCGGCAAGCCAAACGTTCTCGAGGAGACTATGCATGACCACTGCGACAGCCACGGCCGCCGCCATCTCGAACCAGACCCGCCAGAATCGCAACGCGCGAATGTGCGCAATGGGCTGGTCAAGGATACTGCGCAGCGAATTCCCCCGGCTCCTGACGACGGCTTGCTCTGCATCGTGCCGCGGCAGAAAGGTAAAGGCAGCCTCCGCCGCGGTCAGCAGGCCAACAACGCTGAGGAACACCAAGGCCATGCCAACCAGGATGACTGAGGTCACTGCATGGTCTCCATGGGGGCGTCCTTGCCAAGGAACGCGGAGAGGAGCTCACGCTGCAGACCGAACATTTCTTCCTTCTCCTCCGGCTCGGCATGGTCGAAGCCAAGGAGGTGGAGGATTCCGTGGGTGCAGAGCAGGAGCATTTCATCCTGGGTCGAATGACCCGCGTTGCGCGCTTGGACCTGTGCCACCTGCGGGCAGATCGCAATGTCGCCCAGCATGCCCTGGGGAGCCGGCTTGCCTGGTGTTCCCGGCGTCAGCTCGTCCATGGGAACGGACAGTACATCGGTTGCGCCCGGCTCGTCCATGAGCTCGATGTGGAGCTTCTCCATGGCAGGCTCATCCACAAGGAGAATGGAAAGTTCGGCCTGGGGGTGAATGTAGAGCCGTTCGAAAATAAACCGCGAAAGCGTCACCAATTGTGCCTCGTCCACCTGGACGCCCGACTCGTTGTTGACCTCGATGCTCATCGGTGCTCTCCCCGTTTGTCGTGCGTGGGCGTGTGCTGGGCACGCACCCGATGCTTTTCGTCCCATACGCTGTACGCGGACACAATGTCGGCCACCAAACGGTGGCGGACGACGTCGGAAGCGTCCAGCATCGTAAAGTTCACGCCATCGATCCCCTGCAGGATTTCCTGCACGATGCGCAGGCCGGACGTGGCGCCGAAGGGCAGATCCACTTGGGTGACGTCGCCCGTGACAACCATCTTGGAACCGAATCCAAGCCGGGTCAGGAACATCTTCATCTGTTCCGCGGTGGTGTTCTGGGCTTCATCGAGGATGATGAACGCGTCGTTGAGCGTGCGGCCGCGCATGTAGGCAAGCGGCGCGACCTCGATTGTCCCGGCTGCCATGAGGCGCGGGATCGATTCCGGGTCCATCATGTCGTGCAGGGCGTCGTACAAAGGACGCAGATACGGATCGATCTTGTCGCTCAGTGTTCCGGGCAGGAAGCCGAGACGCTCCCCCGCCTCGACGGCTGGCCTGGTAAGGATGATGCGGCTGACTTCCTTGAGCTGCAGTGCCTGAACTGCCTTGGCCATTGCCAAGTACGTCTTACCGGTGCCGGCAGGGCCAATCCCGAAGATGACTGTGTTCTCGTCAATGGCATCGACATAGTTCTTCTGGTTCAGCGTCTTGGGCCGAATGGTGCGTCCGCGGCTGGAAAGAATATTGTGGGTCAGGACTTCCACGGGGTTTTGCAGGGACTGGCTACGCAACAAGGAAACGAGCTGCTGAAGCACGTCCGGGGTGATAACCGTCCCCTTGTCCACCAGGCCGCGAACTTCTTCAAGCAGGCGCATGATCCTGGGGACATCGCTGGCCGGCCCGCTGAAAGAGAGCTCGTTGCCACGCACATGAAAATCGACGCCGGGGAACTGGGCTTCAATGTAGCGCAGCGCCTCGTCATGGCTACCAAGGGTCTGAACCATCTGATCAGAGTCGTCGAAGACAACAACTTCCGTCCGGGCACCCGGGACAGAGTGTGGGAACTCGGCCGGACCTGTGTCTACGCTGCTGGCCCTGGGCCGCCCGTTCAATGATTCTGTCATAGTGCTGGCCTTGTGGCCTGTGCTCCTCCGGCTTGGTCATATCCATCGATTTGCTCCGATGTCCGTTCGCTGGATGGGCGCAGGATCGCGGGCCTCGGATTGCTTTCAATCCTACGCCAGCCGGTGTCCGAGGTGATGCCAGCGAGTATCGAGCACAGCGTTGAACAGCCGGACCCTGCCCTTTTTGGTATCAACTCCGCATCGACCTCGTATCAATCGGATTGCAGTTGCCCTCCGGGGCATCGAATCGCCGGTCAGCGCCGGTCAGTCTATGACAAGCTGATTAATGGGCAAAAATGCCCCTGTGCCCGCCATCGGGCGCATGACTCCCCCGCGCTGCAGCGGCCGAACACGAGCAGGAATCCACCATCACCAGGCCAGCCGGCATTTCACAGGGCACACGCACCCGGATTCGATCCGCCGTGCTTGTGGCCTCGCTGACGGCTGCCTTGTCCCTTTCGGCGTGCGTCGCCGATCGCACGGAACAGGGATCGACAACGACGCTCCCGAGTCCGCCTGCCAGCCTGCAGGCTGCCCCGGACAATAACGCTCCGCTCGAAACAACCCAGGCCTCAAACAAGATTCCGGTGTACTGGATTGGACGGAGTGACCAGGACACGTTCCTGTATCGCGAATTCCGCGACAACCCGGGCAACGAGAACCCCATCACCACGGCCCTGCGGATCATGATGTCCCAGAAGCCGCTGGACCACGACTTCTTCACGCCGTGGCAGAATCCAAGCAGCCTGGCAACGTCGATTTCCGGCAAGAACGTGGTTACCGTAGATGTTTCCCGCGACGCGTTCAATTCCAACCTCGACCCCGGCATGGCGCAGCGAGCGGTCCAACAACTCGTCTACACCGCCACCGCTGCTGCGGCGAGTTCGGGACTGATCGATTCCGGTCAGCAAATCAAGGTGGCCATCTTGGTGGACGGGCACACGGACTATATGGCGTTCGGACAAGTGAAACTCGGAGATGCGATGGTCCGCGACGCTGCCATGGTAGCTCCCGTCTGGATCATCGACCCGCAAGAGGATCTGACCTTGCCTGCCGGTCCGGTGAAGTTCAACGGGCGCAGCACCGACCCCTCAAAGAAACTGCACTGGCAGATCTTTCGCGAAAACTCGAATGGCGAGAAAACATCCTATCTGGCCGGTCAGACCACCGCCTCCACCGTGGCAGGACAGGGCGGAGTTTTCACCCTCACGGTGGGGCTCGGAACGGGCCGCTATGAGTTGCGTGTTTCCCTTGTGGGACCCAACGACGCGGATATCGCTACGGATACCCGCTCCTTCAACGTTCGCTGATTCCGGTACGCGGGCAGCGCCTCCCCAATCCTCACCTCCCCAATCCTCACAGAGAGTCTTGGCTACCAGCGCCCGAGTATGTCACTGGCGAGCACGACGGCGGCCGGCCCCGCCGTCGAAGAGCGAAGGACGTGGTGCCCCAAGAGAGCGGTGACGGCGCCGACGTCGCTGAGCTTGGTCACTTCGCGCGGCGAAATGCCACCCTCCGGGCCGACAATGAGCAGGACTTCCCGTCCGGCGTCGTCGGCCCTGTCGGGAAGGCGCTCCCGCCACGTCTCCAGCACCTCCCGCAGGGGGCGCTTTGCGTCCTCGTGGAGGATGATCGCCAGATCCGCGGCGGCGACAGCCGAAATCAAGCCGGAACCGTCGACGGCGGCACGCACTTCCGGAATCCACGCTCGCCGCGCCTGTTTGGCGGCCGCGGTGGCCACGGATTGCCACTTCGCGTGGGCTTTGGCTGCCCGGTCGCCCTTCCAACGGACGATGGAGCGTTCTGCCTGCCAGGGCACGACCGCGTCGATCCCGAGTTCCGTTGCCGTCTCGACGGCGAGCTCGTCGCGATCGCCCTTGGCGAGGGCTTGGACCAACACGAGCCGCAACGTCGGCTGCTGTTCCTCCACCACATCCGCGGCAAGAACCGTGAGGGTTCCCTGGCCCGATTCAGTCACGGTTCCCGTCAGCCGTTTGCCGGCGCCGTCGGCAATGTCAACTGCTTCACCGATCTCCAGTCGCTTGACGGTAACAGCGTGCCTTGCTTCGGCTCCTTCGAGTACGAAAACGTCGCCACGCCCGAGCCCGTCCAGCGTTCCGGCTGCTGTGAAGAATACGGGGTTGCTCACCGCTACAGGTTACCGAGCTTGTCCCGCAGTTTCGCGAACATGCCACCGCTGGCCACGAGCTTGCCCTCGGTGAACTGCTCTCCGCGCATTTTGGCGAGTTGGCGCAGCAAATCTTCCTGTGCGGGGTCGAGCTTGCCGGGCGTCTCAACATGCAGGTGCACCTTGAGGTCTCCGCGCCCGTAGCCGCGGAGATGGGTGACGCCCAGTCCGCGCAGGGTAATGACCTCGCCGGACTGTGTGCCGGACTTGACGTCGATCTCCTGGGGTCCGTCGAAAGTGTCAAGCTGTAGCTCAGTACCGAGTGCCGCAGCTGTCATGGGTACGCTGAGGGTTGCGTGCAGATCGTCGCCTTCACGCATGTAAGTGGGATCGTTGTTGACACGAATCTCCACGTAGAGGTCGCCGGGAGGGCCGCCGGCGGGGCCCGCTTCGCCTTGCGACGACAACTGGATGCGTGTTCCGGTAGCCACGCCGCCTGGCACTTTGACGGTCAGCGAACGGCGGCTGCGGATGCGGCCCTGGCCGTTGCACTCATTGCAAGGGTCCTTGATGATGGAGCCGAAGCCCTCGCATGAGCCACACGGTGCGGCGGTCATGACTTGGCCGAGGATGGAACGCACGGCCCGCTGGACCTGACCCGAGCCACCGCAGATGTCGCAACGCTCGGGGTGGGTGCCCGCACGGCAGCATGAGCCCTCGCACGTGGGACAGATGACCGCGGTATCGACCTCAAGCTTCTTGTTGACGCCGAAGACGGCATCCCGCAAATCGATACGGACGCTGATCAGGGCATCCTGACCGCGGCGCATGCGAGACGCGGGTCCTTGCATGCCGCCGCCTCCTCCGCCGAAGAAGGTGTCGAAGATGTCTTGGAAGGCGAATCCTTGGCCTGCGTACCCTCCGCCGAATCCGTTGTCGGTCCCGTTCTCGTTGCCCGTAGCGTCATAGACGCGGCGCTTCTGGGGGTCGGAGAGGACCTCGTAGGCGTGGGTGACGGCCTTGAACTCCTCGGCCGCACCTGCCCCGGGGTTTACATCGGGGTGCAGCTTGCGGGCGAGCTTGCGGTAGGCCTTCTTGATCTCCTCGCCGGTTGCTTCCGGCGAGACGCCCAGAACGTCGTAGTGACTGCTCAAAGTCGGTATCTCTTCCTTGTTTTACTGTTACACAGCGTATCTTGCCAGGAGGTTTCCAGCCGAGGCCGTCATCCGCCCAGAATGCGGGAAAGGTAGCGTGCGACGGCGCGGACCGCCGCCATGGTGTTGGGGTAGTCCATCCGGGTAGGTCCAAGAATGCCGATCTTTGCGCTGCTTCCGGGACCGTAGCCGGTGGCAACCACCGAGGCTTCGGAGAGACCGTCGTAGGGATTCTCGCGACCGATGCTCACGGTGACTCCCCGGGGGTCCTCAGCCATGTCCGACAGCAGTCGCAACATGACCACTTGCTCCTCGAGCGCTTCGAGGACAGGACCGATACTCAGCGGGAAATCCACGTTGGAGCGGGCCAGGTTCGCCGTGCCGGCCATGACCATCCGTTCGTCCCTGCTTCTGTCGGCAAGCCTTTCCAGGCCGTGGGCAAGGACGCCCGCAAGCCCCCGGAGCGCCGGTGGACACAGGGCAACGACCGAAGGCAGCACCTGCGTCATCAGATCAAGCTGGGAACCGGCAATGCTCCCGAGGAAACGCGCGCGCAAGGCCATGATGTCCTCATCGCTGGCATCCGCTCCGGCGTGGACAACTCCCTGTTCAACTTTGCCGGTATCTGCGATCAATACCACTAAGACCTGGCGGGGCGCCAGAAGGACGAACTCAATGTGCCGCACCCGTGCGCGGCTCACGTGCGGGTACTGGACGACGGCGACCTGGTTGGTCAGCTGCGAGAGCAAGCGGACGGTGCGCTCAAGGATGTCCTCGACGTCGTCCGGCCCTTCCAGCAAAGAGTGGATGGCCCGGCGCTCAGCAGCAGAGAGCGGCTTCACCTCGGAAATGCGGTCGACGAACAGGCGGTAGCCCTTGTCCGTCGGGATGCGGCCGGCGCTCGTGTGCGGTGCGGCGATGAGGCCTTCTTCTTCCAAAAGGGCCATGTCGTTGCGGATGGTGGCACTCGACACTCCCAAATGGTGCCGCTCGACCAAGGCTTTGGATCCGACGGGCTCGCGGGAGTGAACGTAGTCCTCTACGATGGCGCGCAACACTTCGAGCTTGCGTGGTTCGCTCACTGCCCACCTCCATTCAACAGCCGGTTCTTCAACGATTGGCCCTTAATCGGCCCTCAACAACAATTAGCACTCAACATGCCCAAGTGCTAACAAGTCTAGTATGAGCCACCCCGTTGTTAGCATTGGTACCGCTCGCGGCGAACATGATTCCCGCGCGGTCCTGCGGAATCGCCAGGACTTCATCGATCCTCCTAGCGCAAAGTGGTGTGAAGACTGTGTCTTACGACAATTGGGGCCCGCAAGATCTCACCTCGCCCGCCAAGAAGCAGCTGCCCGAGGTGCCGGTCGAACGCGGGATGGTTCTTGAAGATGTGCAATCCGGTTGGGTCGGGGCCGTGACCAGGGTCGAAAAGTCCGGTGGCATGCACATTGTTGTGCTGGAGGACCGACGAGGGAAAAACAAATCATTCCGGCTGGGCTTCGGGTTTCTGTTGGATGGGCAAGCAGTCAAGCTCCTGCCGCCCGCGCCCCGTGCGGCAGCCGGAAAGGGTGCGGTTCCACCAGCCAGGACCGCATCGGGATCCGTCCGCGTGGCGGACCAGCGAGCCCGGGTCGCCAAGGCAAGCCGGATCTGGGTGGAAGGCAAACACGACGCCGAACTGGTCGAGAAGGTCTGGGGAGACGATCTTCGGGTCGAAGGCATCGTCGTCGAACCTCTGCATGGGGTGGACGACCTCAAGGCCGCTATCGCCGGGTTCTCCCCCGGGCCGGGCCGTAGGCTCGGGATCCTCGTGGACCACTTGGTACGGGATTCGAAGGAATCACGGATTGCCGCCGACGCCATGACTCTGCCCGGCGCGGCAGGAAACGTGCTGATCGTGGGGCACCCCTACATAGACGTCTGGCAGGCCATCCGCCCCAAAGTCCTCGGGATCGAACAATGGCCGACTATCGCCCGTGGCACCGATTGGAAGACCGGCATCCTGAAGTCGTTCGGCTGGCCCCACGAGACGGCCGAGGACATCGGCCTTGGCTGGCAGAAACTTCTCGGGGCCGTCCACAGCTATGCGGACTTGGAGGCGTCGTTGCTCGGGCGCGTCGAAGAAGTCATTGATTTCCTCACCATGCCGTGACGATTCCCTTCGGATAGCGCTCGCTTCACCACCCGCGCAGGCATGGTATATCCGTCCCCAGGTCAGCTACTTGGTCCCGTGATCACACGCCGAGCAAGTATTCTGGGACAGCAACACTCCACCGATAGATACTCGAAGGAAGAAACTGTGGCAGACAACGCTCCTGACGAACAGGACGGCGCCTCTGGCCGATCCCAGTACCACGGCGTTCCTGCCAACGCGCTGCCCCTAACCGCTGCGGAAGACCGTCAATGGGCCACGCTGGCGCATTTCGGCGGGATCCTTGGCTGCGTGCCTTCGCTGCTGATCTACTTGATCTTCCGCGAACGCGGCCCGTTCACGGCACAGGAATCCAAGGAAGCGCTGAACTTCACCTTGCCTCCAACGGTTGCTGCAGTGCTCGCCAACATCCTGGTCTTGCTCCCGGTAGTGGGAAACCTGTTCGCTGTCCTTGCCACGGCGATCTGGGTGGCGCTGACGTGTTTCTCGGTGTCCGCCGGCATCCGGGTCAACCACGGGCAACCGCACCGCTACCGCTTCAACCTCCGCTGGATCAAATAGCTACTCCGGAAGGATACGCCGGACCACGGCATCAGCCAGTAGCCGGCCCTTGAGTGTCAAGACAAGCCGTCCTTGGAAGGCCGCTGCAGGTTCAACCAGGCCGTCCGCAATAAGGCCTGCGACAGCGTGGCGACCCACCTTGTCGAGGGCATCGACCTGAAGCCCGGTGCCGAGGCGCGCCTCCAGCATGATGCGTTCCACTTCCCGGGTTCCGGCGTCGAGCGTTTCCCGTCCAGCTGCAGGCGACACTCCGCCACCGAGCCTGTTGGCATAGGCCGTGGGGTGTTTGACGTTCCACCAGCGGACGCCGCCCATGTGGGAATGCGCGCCGGGTCCGATGCCCCACCAATCGTCTCCCCGCCAGTAGGCAAGGTTGTGTTTGCACGCCTGTTCGGGTGTGCGGGACCAGTTGCTGACCTCGTACCAGTCCAGCCCGGCTGCGCTGATCAGCTGATCGGCGAGTTCGTACTTGGCGGCGTGGTCGTCGTCGTCGATTCCGGGAACTTCTCCGCGCCGGATCTGTGCGGCCAGCTTGGTGCCTTCTTCCACAATCAGCGCATAAGCGCTGATGTGGTCCGGATCGTATGACAGGGCCGTCTCCAAGGAGGTCTGCCAATCGGCCATCGATTCCCCCGGAGTGCCGTAGATGAGGTCCAGGCTCACTGCCAGGCCGGCGTCGCGAGCCCATTGGACCACTAACGGGACCCGGCTGGGCGTGTGGGTTCGGTCAAGGACCTTGAGGACGTGCGGGACCGCCGACTGCATGCCGAAGGAGACCCTTGTGAAGCCGGCGTCTGCGAGCAGTTGAAGCGATTCGGGCGTCACCGAGTCCGGGTTCGCCTCAGTGGTGACTTCGGCTCCGGTTTCCAGACCCCAATGCCCGACGGCGGCCGTCAGGATGCGTGCCAGATCTTCAGCGGGCAGCAGCGTCGGTGTGCCGCCGCCGAAGAACACCGTGCTCAGGGGCCGCTGCGGGAGCCCGGAGGCCTCCATGGCCCGGACGGCGAAGTCCACTTCCGAAATGGCAGTAGACGCGTAGGCGTCCTGAGAGGCGCCACCCCCAAGCTCAGTGGCGGTGTAGGTGTTGAAATCGCAGTACCCGCAACGCACGGCACAGAAAGGTATGTGGACGTATAACCCGAACTTACGTGACTCGACGCCGTCGAGCACCTGCGGTGGCAAGAGCCCATCAGCAGGTGCCGGATCCCCGAGGGGAAGGACACTAGGCACAGGACCCTCCGGGTGGCCATGCCGTGCCCGAGCCTTCAACGCGCTCCGGTCCCGGAGTGTTCCGGGCGAACAGCCCCATTACTTCTTGGCCTTGTCCTTGGATTCGTCGGTGGTCAGGGCTGCGATGAACGCTTCCTGTGGAACCTCCACGCGGCCCACCATCTTCATGCGCTTCTTGCCTTCCTTCTGCTTTTCCAGAAGTTTGCGCTTACGGGTGATGTCACCGCCGTAGCACTTGGCAAGGACGTCCTTGCGGATGGCGCGGATGCTCTCACGGGCAATGATTCGCGAGCCGATGGCGGCCTGGATGGGCACCTCGAACTGCTGGCGGGGAATGAGCTCACGCAGCTTGCCCGTCATCATGACGCCGTAGGCGTAGGCCTTGTCGCGGTGGGTGATGGCGCTGAAAGCGTCAACCTGCTCGCCCTGGAGCATGATGTCCACCTTGACCAGGTCGGCAACCTGCTCGCCGTCGGCCTTCCAGTCCAGCGAACCGTAGCCGCGGGTCTTTGACTTGAGGATGTCGAAGAAGTCGAAGACGATCTCGGCCAGCGGGAGGCGATACCGGATTTCCACCCGGTCTTCGGAGAGGTAATCCATGCCGCCCATGACGCCGCGGCGGCTCTGGCACAGCTCCATAATGGCACCCACGAATTCGTTGGGCGCCAGGATGGTGGCGGACACCATCGGTTCACGGACCTCGGCGATCTTGCCGGTGGGGTATTCGCTCGGGTTGGTGACGTGGAGGACCCGCTTGTCCTCCAGCGTGACCTCGTACTCAACGTTGGGAGCGGTGGAGATAAGGTCGAGGTTGTACTCCCGCTCAAGCCGCTCACGGGTGATTTCCAGGTGCAGCAGGCCAAGGAAGCCCACGCGGAAACCGAACCCCAGGGCCGCAGATGTCTCCGGTTCGTAGACGAGCGCTGCGTCGTTGAGCATCAGCTTCTCGAGGGCATCCCGCAGCACCGGATAGTCCGTGCCGTCCAAGGGATACAAGCCGGAGAAGACCATGGGCTTCGCGTCGGCGTAACCGGCCAGGGACTCCGCTGCAGGCTTGGCCAGATTGGTCACGGTGTCGCCGACCTTCGACTGGCGGACGTCCTTCACGCCGGTGATCAGGTAGCCCACTTCGCCGACGCCCAGTCCCTTGGAAGGAGTGGGTTCCGGGGAGCTGACACCGATTTCGAGGAGCTCGTGGGTGGCGCGGGTGGACATCATCTGGATCCGCTCGCGCGGGTGAAGCATGCCGTCCACCACGCGGACGTAGGTGACTACGCCGCGATAGGTGTCGTAAACGGAGTCGAAGATCATAGCGCGGGCCGGAGCGTTGGGGTCCCCTACAGGAGCCGGCAGATCGCGGACGATCTTGTCCAGGAGGGCCTCCACTCCGGCCCCGGTCTTGCCGGATACCCGCAGCACGTCTTCGGGATCTCCACCGATCAGGTTGGCGAGTTCCGCGGCGTACTTTTCGGGCTGGGCGGCCGGGAGGTCAATCTTGTTGAGCACCGGGATGATGGTGAGGTTGTTTTCCATCGCCAGGTAGAGGTTTGCCAGCGTCTGGGCCTCGATGCCCTGAGCTGCGTCCACCAGAAGGACCGCACCTTCACAGGCGGCAAGGGAGCGGGAAACCTCATAAGTGAAGTCAACGTGGCCAGGGGTATCGATCATGTTCAGGGCATAGCTGGTGCCGTCGAGTTCCCAGGGCATGCGGACAGCCTGGGACTTGATGGTGATGCCACGCTCGCGTTCGATATCCATTCGGTCCAGATACTGGGCCTTCATGTCGCGGGACTTAACGACGCCGGTGTACTGCAACATGCGGTCGGCCAAGGTGGATTTACCGTGGTCGATGTGGGCGATGATGCAGAAGTTCCGGATGATGGCCGGATCTGTCGCGGCGGGCACCGGTGCGGTGCGGGCCATGGGAGACACGCAGGATCCTTACTGTCGATACTCACACGGCTCCGCCCCGGACTGGTCTTCACCATTCCGGCCGACGCCGCATATCTGAACTAATAGTCTCCCATGAACACGGCGCCGGTTGTGCACTGTGATCGGGCGCTGTCGCAATGTGAGCCACGTATTGTGAGCGACGCGGCACCGCAATGGAAAGTACGGTAGTGCCATGGCATCGGACACACATTTGTTTGGCAGGCTCATCAAGGGCTCCCTGGGCTACCTCCGACGGATCATCGGATCGCCCACAGGTACGCGCCCTGGCCAACCCCCGAAAGCCAGGGCCGCGGCGAAGGCCAGCCGGACCCGGAACGCAGGCACCGGCGTCGGGCAGCTTGCCCGTCCATATCCGGGTGACTTCCGGGGCAAGGTGTCTCCGCGATACTCCCCCAACCCTGACGCCAAACCCGATCCCGGAGAGATTGTGTGGTCCTGGGTCCCTTACGAAGAGGACCATTCACAGGGCAAGGACCGGCCGGTCCTCTTGATAGGGCGCGACGGCGGGTGGCTGCTCGGGCTGATGCTCACCAGCAAAGACCACGACAACGGCCACCGCTCCGACGACTATGTCGACATCGGCAAGGGTCCCTGGGACCCTCAGGGGCGGCCCAGCGAAGTGAAGGTAGACCGGGTGGTGCGGATCAACCCTTCGGACGTGCGCCGAGAGGGCGCCATCCTGGACAAACGCACTTTCCAGCTTGTGGCGCGGAGGCTGGGCGGGCGGGCGACCCGACTCGGTCTAGATGGCAACTCCCTGGAAAGGCGTTGAGTCTGATAATATTCATGGCTGTGTGTCCGTGCAGGTCGACGGGCACTCATGGTTGGCTGCCATAGGCATCCCCACGCCGCTCAGTCGATGGCCAACCTGATAACCCTCTAGACCAATTTCCGCATTAAAAAGAGAGTTCACACACGTGGCTAATATCAAGTCCCAGAAGAAGCGCATCCTCACCAACGAGAAGGCTCGCCTGCGTAACAACGCTGTCAAGTCTGAGCTGAAGACGGCCATCCGCGCCGTTGCCACCGCTGTTGAGTCCACGGACAAGGATGCCGCTGCAAAGGCTCTTGTTGCTGCCAGCCGCAAGCTGGACAAGGCTGTCAGCAAGGGCGTTATTCACAAGAACAACGCCGCAAACCGCAAGTCGGCGATCTCCAAAAAGGTCAACGCACTGTAAGGTTTTCCCAGTTCGACTGAGCTGAACGTGAGGCCGGCACCCCTGGGTGCCGGCCTCAAGTATTTAAGGCGGAGCTGCCTGAGACGCGCAGGACCGAGTTTGGCCGCCGGAGCTACTGACTACACGGAAATGGACCCGTGACGCGTGTATTCCGGCGTCGCCAGGAAGTGGGCGTATCGCCCGAGAACCCGGGTGTCGCACGCGGGCTTAGCGGCCGCGGGCCGCGTTGGCAATGACCGTGACGGCATGCTCTACCGCGTACACCGGATCCCGCGAGAGGCCCTTCACCTGGGCATCCGCTTCAGCCGTGACCTGGATGGATCGGACCAGGCCTTCGGGAGTCCAACGCCGGACATCCCGCTGGGCCTGTTCAACGAGCCATGGCTGCATGCCAAGCTGCTTGGCAATCTGTGCCGATGATCCTTGGGCACCGGCTACCTTGGCCAGGGTGCGGAGCTTTGCGGCAAGCGCGGCAACGAGCGGCACGGGGTCGACTCCGGTGGCCAGTGCATGCCGGAGGCTGGACAGGGCCTGCGGTCCATTGCCGGCCATGGCGGCATCGGCAACTTTGAATGCCGTGGCTTCCACGCGGCCGCCATAGTATCGCTCTACCGTAGCTGCATCCACTGCGGTGGTGGCATCCGCGATGAGCTGGTTGCACGCCGCGGCAAGCTCGGAGAGGCTGGCCCCGACGGCGTTGACGAGGGCTTGGACAGCTTCCGCTTCGATGCGGCGCCCGCCTGCCTTGAATTCCGAGACCACGAATGCTGTTTTTTCGGCGTCCTTTTTCAAAGGTTGACAGTCCACAACGGGCCACCCGGAGGACTTCACGGCATCCAGAAGCTTCTTACCCCGCGTCCCGCCTCCGTGCCGAAGGACCAGCACGACGTCGTTCTCCGGCTGTGCGAGGTATTTCAAGGCATCGGCAAGGAAGGCATCGTTCATGGACTCGAGGCCCTCAATCTCGATGAGCTTGGCTTCATCGAACAACGACGGCGTGACGGTCATGGCGAGGGATCCGGATTCGTAGCTTCCAGCAATAAGCTTGCTGATTTCCACGTCCGGCGCCGCGGACCGCACGTGGGAACGGATGCGATCCATGGCACGGATTCCGAGGTACTCCTCAGGTCCGGTGATGAGCACTACGGCGGACGGGGTGACCTCCCGCCAGCTGACGGTGTTTGCCGCGGCGGGTTTAGCCTTGGAGACCGGGGCAGCAGCCAATGTTGCTTCCTTCCAGAAGGTTTTTGCTTCAGTCCTAGTCTCCCATGTCCGGCCGGGCCGGCGGTGGTCCAGGCCGTGGTTCCCCTGGCCGCTCCCCGCCCCCCGTTCTGGCCCTTGGCCCATCGGCGGCGAACAGCTGACTCCCCGGCGGCCATGAAGTGTACTAAGCGGCTGTGCAAAGCCAGCATGGCAGCGCCAGCCCACACTGGATGCAGGACCAACCACACGAGCACCGGGGTCGCAATCGAGCACAGAATCATGGTGGCAATTCCCGTCGGGCCTTCCGGCCAAGGCAGGGATGCGCCTGGAAGTTCCGCACATAACCTGGCAATCGCTGCCACCGCGGCGGCGCTTGCCCCCGCAACAGCGATGGGAATGACCGCAAACCACGGAAACAGGGGAACCAGGGGAACCGCTATGGTCCCAAAGATCGTCACTGGTGCGACAAACGGGGCCACCACGACATTTGTGATCAACGAGTAACTGGAGAACTGCGGCTGCAGGCCGACAATCACGGGACCGCACAGAAGCTGCGCCGCCAAGGGAACCGCAATGGCTGAAGCGAGCCAGGAGGGCACCCAAGCTGGAGTCCAGGATGCGATGGGGCGTGCCAACACGACAATTCCCAGCGTGGCGAGGACCGACAAAAGGAATCCGATGCTCATGCCAAGCGAAGGATCCAGAATCAGCAGGCCAATCACCGCAAGGCAGAGGAACCCCAGACTCCGGCCCCTCCGCCCGCCGCTCAGCGCTGCGAGGCCGATCGCCCCCATGACCGCAGCCCTGAGGACACTCGCGTCCGGTCCTACCATCATGACAAAGGCGGCCAACCCCATCAGGGCCGCGATTGCCGCGACTCCCCTGGCAAGCCGGAAGGTCCTGGCCAGAAGCACAAGGCCTCCAAGAATCAGACTGCAATTTGCCCCACTGACGGCTGTGAGGTGAGTGGTTCCGGTCGTCTTCATGACGGCTTCAAGGCCTTCGTCCAGGGCCGTGGTGTCACCCGTGACCATTCCAGGGAGAAGACCCGCAGCGTCGCCCTGCAGCCACTCGGTAGCAGACTTGAACTCTTTCTTCAGTTGCGCCGGCCCGCGGGAGACGCTTTCCTTCGCCTCCGGCTGCATGGGAGGCGTGGCAGCCGCGAGAACGGCGGCCTCCGCCTGGCCCGCTTTTGCCTGCTTCAGCCTTCCTGCGGTTCTGAGCTTCTGGCCCGTTACAACCTGGTCCCAGCCTTCTCCACCGGTCAGCAGAATCTTCGCGCGCGAACGAACCAACAATCCGTCGGCGGCGATGTCAATCACTTCGGCCGGAACAGCCCACCGTCCAGATCCGCGGGAGGCGGTGCCCAGTTCCCTCGGATCTCCCACAACCAGCACGTGGACGACAACCGAGTCACGCGATGCCGCAGCCTGTGCGACCGGACCGTCCCGCCGGGGTGCGGCATCCAACGCGGCATGGGCGGCCACGGCAGCACCGAACAAACACGCAACCGCCGCCGTGGCAGGAAGCGTCCTCAGGAGCAGACGCGGACTACGCTGAAAGGCCCGTCGACGCCACCCGGCCAGCAGAACGCACGAGCCAAGGAACAAGGCCGCGCAAAGGGCCGCAGTCCATGACGTAGGCAAGAACGCGGCCGAGAGGGAAACGGCCCACGCGAGCAAGGCCGACGGAACCAAGCGCAGGTCGATGCGGCTTTCTCCCTCCCGTGCCATGTCAGACAGTCACCAGCGGCAACAGGGTTTCCAGCATCTTTGGCCCGACACCATCCACGGCATCGAGATCTTCCACAGCCGCAAAGGGTCCGTGCTGCCGCCGCCACTCGACGATGCGCTTGGCCAGGACGGGACCAACCTTGGGCAGACTGTCGAGTTCTTCAGCCGTCGCCGTGTTGAGATTGATCTTGCGGGCTGCTGAACTCCCGGTTCCCGGGTTCCTGCTTTCGGTAGTCTCGTCCACGGCCACGCCAGGAGCTGGTCCATCTGCGGAGGAAACGGGTTCCCCTGGCAGAGGAACATGGATCTTCGCGGCGTCTTGCACCACCGCCGCAAGGTTGAGCCTGTTCAGCTCGGCCGCCGGATCTGCTCCTCCGGCGGCGCCAATCGCGTCAACCACACGCGCTCCGGCGGGTAACGTCACGACTCCGGGATTCTTCACCGCACCGACCACATGGACAGTAATTCGGCCGTGCGGGTCCGGCGGCCCCGTCTGGGCCCCGTCCCTCCCAGCCCCGTTCCTCCCAGCCCCGTTCCTCCCAGTCCCGTCAACCGCAGCTGCGTCAACGCCGTCAACCGCCCGCCCTCCCGCTGACGAGCTGCGGACCAACGGCTCTGCCGTCGGCTGTCGCGCCCAGGCCTGCCAGCCACACCACGACAGCAACAGCAAGCAAGGAATGGCCAACAAGGCGGCTACACGCCACGGAGTGCGCCAGCGTAGCCGTGGAGGGGCTCCGGACTCCCCCGGGCCCTCCCATTCATCGCAGACGAAGCCGGCCTCGGAGCTTCCCGGCCTGCCTTGAATGGACTCACCCAAGGGCAAAAGCGGTAGAGGATCGTTCTCATGCTCGCGATGGGCACCGCCGGGCCCGTCACTGTCCGGCCCCTCCGGTGCAAGGCGGGCCGCGAACCGTTGCCGGGCAGCGCTCGCAGCGTGGTTGGCTGAGGGGGCACCTTTCCTGCGCGGCATATCCCCGAGCGTAGAACGGCCAATCCACCATTGGCAGGCAGTATCGGCCCTATGTGGACAACTCTCCTATCGAGAGACGCTGTGGAGGATCAGCTGCTGCCCGCGGTCGGCTTACCGGCCCCGGCACCCTCCGCGGAACTGCCTGCCGGGCGTTCCGCAAGGCCAGGTGTACTGCTTTCCCCGACGATCACCGCCAGGACGCCGAGGCCGGCGTGGGCAGCCAGCACGGCCGGCAAGGCGCTGATTTGTGCGGGTGGGCACCCCGGGCAATGCGCTCCCAGCCGTGAGGCGAGCCGCTCGGCCTCTGCAACGTTTCCAAAGTGGTGCACGGCAAGCCTCGCTTGTCCTGCCGGGCGGGAAGTTACATCCGCAGCGACGATTTCCTCAAGCCGGGCGACGGCCCTCGCCGCCGAGCGCACCTTCTCAAGCGGCACGATCTTGCCGTCGTCGACCGCGAGGATCGGCTTGATGGACAGCATTGTCCCCAGAAAAGAGGCAGCGGTGCCGATTCTGCCGCCGCGCCGGAGCTGCTCAAGGCTCGGCACGTAGAAGTAGACCTTGGTTCGGCCCATGCGCTCCTCGGCAAAGCGCCGGACCTCGGCTGCCGAACGACCGTCCGCTGCAGCCACAAGGGCGCTTTGGACACCCATGCCCAGGGCCATTCCGACAGTGCGGGAATCAATGACCTCGACGGGGATTGAAACGCGCTCGGCAGCCAGCCGGGCGGCGTCGGCCGTGCCCGACAGCCCGGAGGAGATGTGGATGGAGACGACCGCATCGAAGCCGCGAGCCTTGGCAGCGAGATAGGCCTGTTCGAATTGGCCGGGAGAAGGCCTGGAAGTCTTCACTTGCGATCCGGCCGCCAGTGCCAGTGCGAGCGTCTGGGTGATATCGTCTTCACCCTCGCCGTAGATTTCCTCACCCACCATCACAGGCATCGGCACGACGGCGAGGCGCCCGTCGGCGACGAACGCCTTGACCCATTCGGCCGGGAGCGCGGCTGCCGAGTCAGTGACGACGGCGGTGCGGACCGGAACAGGCGCTGGTTCAGCTCCGCCGCGGCCCGGCGTCGTCGACTGGCGTAGGCGGGCCAGACGTTCCTTGAGCCACATCCATGCGGGTGGTTCGCGGTCCGTCAACGGTGCCTCCTGGGCTGCTGCCCGGCCGCCGGCAAACGCCGGCGGCCGCATTCCCGGCTATGCCGGGACGATGTTGACCAGTTTAGGCGCACGTACGATCACGGTGCGGATGCCACGGCCGTCGAGTGCCCGCTGCACGTTTTCGCTTGCCAACGCAAGCTCGCGCAGGGCGTCTTCACTGATGTCCGGCGATACGTCGAGGCGGTCGCGGACCTTGCCTTGGACCTGGACCACGGCCGTTACGGTGTCCTGGACAAGGAGCGACGGATCGTGGGAAGGCCAACCAGCGTTTGCCACGGAGGCCGGGTGGCCCAACTGGTTCCACAGGTCCTCGGCCGTGTACGGCGCGAAGAGGCTCAAGATGACCGCCACGGCCTCGGCGGCTTCGCGGACGGCAGGATCTGCGCCACCGGCCCCGGAATCGATGGTCTTGCGGGTGGCGTTGACGAGTTCCATCAACTTGGCCACCACGACGTTGAATTTGTTGTTGTCCAACAACTCCACGGCGTCGGCGATGGTCCTGTGAGTGACGGTGCGCAGGGCACGGTCACCGGTCGAGACGTCGACGCCGGGTTCGCTCGCGACGTCCTGGCCGAGGCGCCAGGCGCGGGCAAGGAACTTCGCCGACCCTGACGGCGAAACATCCGCCCAGTCGACGTCGTCCTCGGGCGGGGAGGCGAAAACCATGGTCAGGCGGACGGCATCGACGCCGAACTTGTCCAGTTGCTCACTAAGGTCCACGCCGTTGCCGAGGGACTTGCTCATGGCCTTGCCGCCGTTGAGAACCTGGCCTTGGTTGAGCAGGGCGCTGAATGGCTCGTCGGCCGCAAGCATTCCCATGTCGTGGATGACCTTGGTGAAGAAGCGGGCGTACAGCAAATGCAGGATGGCGTGCTCCACGCCGCCCACGTATTGCCCCACGGGCATCCAGTCGTTGATCTTGGCCGGATCGAAGGGGCCCTCGGTGTAATGCGGGGAAACGAAGCGCAAGAAGTACCAGGACGAGTCCACGAACGTGTCCATGGTGTCCGTGTCGCGCTGGGCGGCCCGTCCGCAATTCGGGCACTCCACGTTGACCCATTCGGCCGCGGCAGCCAGAGGAGACGTACCCCGCGGCGACAGAGCCTCGCCGCGAAGGTCTTCAGGCAGCCTGACGGGAAGTTGATCGTCCGGGACCGGGACCTCTCCGCATTCGGCGCAGTGGATGATGGGGATCGGTGTTCCCCAGAAACGCTGCCGGCTCAGTAGCCAGTCGCGCAAGCGGAAGTTGACGAACTTCTCCCCCGTTCCCAGCTTCTCCAAAATGTCGATGGCTGCCGGGACGGCCTCAGCCTTGGATAATCCATCCAGTTCGCCGGAGTTGATCAGGGTTCCCTCACCGGCGGAAGCAATACCGGTTTCCGCGGGGTTTTCCGCACCGGTGTCCAGTACGGGACGCACCGGCAGATCAAAGGCCCGGGCGAAATCGAGGTCGCGCTGGTCATGGGCGGGTACCGCCATGATGGCCCCCGTGCCGTAGTCCGCGAGCACGTAGTCGGCGGCCCAGACGGGAAGTTTTTCACCGTTGAGGGGATTAATGGCGTAACGGCCGGTGAACACGCCTGTCTTCTCGCGCTCAGTCGACTGTCGCTCGATGTCCGACAGGGCCTTGACCCTTTCACGGTAGGCCATGAGGGCGTCATGGTGTTCGGGCGTGACCAGGTCCAATGCCAGGTGCGCGTCCGCGGCAACAACGAAGAACGTTGCCCCATACAGGGTGTCCGGGCGGGTGGTGAAGACAGTCACTTCACGCTCGGCCCTGGTATCCGCGGCTTCGATGACGAACCGCACGTGTGCGCCCTCGGAGCGGCCGATCCAGTTGCGCTGCATCGCCAGTACCCGCTCGGGCCAGTGGCCTTGCAGTTCGGACATGTCGTCCAGCAAGCGGTCAGCGTAGTCGGTGATCTTGAAGTACCACTGATTCAGGGACTTCTTGGTGACCGGGGTTCCGCAGCGTTCGCAAGCGCCGTTGACCACTTGCTCGTTCGCCAGTACGGTCAAGTCCTTCGGGCACCAGTTGACCGGGGAATCCTTGCGGTAGGCAAGGCCACGCTCGTAGAAGCGCTTGAACAGCCACTGTGTCCAGCGGTAGTACTCGGGATCCGAAGTGTGCAGCCGGCGGGACCAATCGACAGAGATGGCATAACGCTTGAACGATGCCGCCTGGGTATCGATGTTGGCGTACGTCCACTCGCTTGGGTGGGCGTTGCGCTTGATGGCGGCGTTCTCCGCGGGCAGCCCGAAGGAGTCCCAGCCGATGGGGTGCAGGACGTCAAAGCCCTTCTGCCGCAGGTACCGGGCCACGACATCGCCCATGGCGAAGGCCTCGGCATGGCCCATGTGGAGGTCCCCGGAAGGGTAGGGGAACATGTCCAGGACGTAGCGCCGCTCACGGGAGCCGTCGTCAACGGGAGTGAAGACTTTGAGGTCTTCCCAGACCTGCGGCCACTTGGCCTCCATCGAAGCGAAGCTGTAGACACCCTCCTCGGGCGTCTCGCCTGCCACTGCTGACTGTGCTCCGGTTTCTGTCTCCGGCTGAACGCTCACTGCTGCCCTCTTCTGTTCTTCCATGACGGTTTTGCCTCCTGCTCCGGGTCCCGGAAGGTCCCGGACACACAAAAGCCCCTCGGCAAGGAGGGGCGGCCGCTCGGTTCGCGTTCTCTAAGATCGACGTTTACCGGGCGGCTAGCTAAGCAGAAGGATCGCACGCATAAAGCCACCTTACCCGCCCGTTGCGTGTTTATGGAAACACGCAACAAGTAGCCAAAAGTTCGAGGGAAGCCGCCTTTCGACGGAGGTGGGTGAACTGGGTTTCGATGGGGCGGCCCCTCGCCCGGGTGTGGTGGGCACCGCGAAGCGGGCGGGGCAGGGGCCGCCCCATCGAAACAGGCGAGGCGGCCCCTAGCTTAGGTGAGGCGGCCTTTCAAAGAGACCTACTTAACGTCCTCGTCGACCCAATCCATGGACTTGGTGACTGCCTTCTTCCACAGACGCATTTGGCGGTCCCGTTCGCCCGCGTCCATCTGCGGCTCCCAGCGCTTGTCCTCGCCCCAGTTTGCGCTGAGCTCGCCGAGGTCTTTCCAGAAGCCGACGGCGAGGCCTGCCGCGTAGGCCGCACCCAGGGCCGTGGTTTCCACGACCTTAGGACGGACCACCGGCACACCCAGGATGTCCGCCTGGAACTGCATGAGCGCCTCATTGGCGACCATGCCGCCGTCGACCTTCAGCTCGGTCAGCGGAACGCCGGAGTCCGCGTTGACGGCGTCGAGCACTTCGCGGGTCTGGAACGCTGTGGCCTCCAGCGCTGCGCGGGCGATGTGACCCTTGTTGGCGAAGCGGGTGAGGCCCACGATGGCTCCGCGCGCGTCTGCGCGCCAGTACGGGGCGAACAGGCCGGAGAACGCAGGCACGATGTAGACGCCGCCGTTGTCCTCGACGCTGGCCGCCAGCGTCTCCACCTCCGGAGCGGAACTGATCATGCCTAGGTTGTCGCGGAGCCACTGGATCAGTGAACCCGTGACGGCAATGGAACCTTCCAAGGCATAATGCGGCTTGGCATCGCCCAGCTTGTAGCCGAGCGTCGTCAGCAAGCCGTTTTTCGAGTGGACGATCTCTTCGCCCGTGTTGAAGATCAGGAAGCATCCGGTGCCATAGGTGTTCTTCGCTTCTCCCGGCTCGAACGCCGCCTGGCCAAAGGTCGCCGCCTGCTGATCGCCCAAGATGCCCGCGACCGGTACTTCGCGCAGCAGTTGGGAAGTGTGGACGGTGCCGTAAACCTCGGAGGAGGACTTGATGGCGGGCATCATCGACGCCGGCACGCCGAACGCGTCCAGAATGTCCTGGTCCCACTGCAGGGTGTCGAGGTCCATGAACATCGTGCGGGAGGCGTTCGTGACATCGGTGGCATGCACACCGCCGTCGACGCCGCCGGTCAGGTTCCACAAGACCCAGCAGTCGGTGTTGCCGAAGATCAGGTCGCCGGCTTCGGCCTTGGCCCGCGCACCTTCAACGTTGTCCAGGATCCACTTGATCTTGGTGCCGGAGAAGTACGTGGCCAGGGGAAGGCCGACCTTTTGCTTGAATCGCTCGGGTCCGCCGTCACGGGCGAGTTCGTCCACGATCGATTGGGTGCGCGTATCCTGCCAGACGATGGCGTTGTAGATCGGTTCGCCCGTGTTCTTGTCCCACACGACGGCGGTTTCGCGCTGGTTGGTGATACCTACGGCAGCGATGTCGTGGCGGGTCAGGTTGGCCTTGGACAAGGCCGAACCGACGACCTCCCTGACGTTGTTCCAGATTTCCACCGGGTTGTGCTCCACCCAACCGGCCTGGGGGAATATTTGCTCGTGCTCCATCTGGCCGGTGGAGACAATGTTGCCTGTGTGATCAAACACGATGGCGCGCGAGCTGGTGGTTCCCTGGTCAATGGCGATGACGTATTGCGACATTTTGACGTCCTTGTCTGCTTGCTGTGGTGCGGATACGGATTAGGGAGCGGGAGATGTACTACTTGGCGACGGTTGCCATGATCGGCAGGGAGTGGGCGACGAGGCCGGCAATGGTTCCACCCAGGAGGGGACCTACTACAGGAACCCAGGAGTAGGCCCAGTCGCTGGAGCCTTTGCCCTTGATCGGTAGAAGAGCGTGCGCGATGCGGGGGCCGAGGTCACGGGCCGGGTTGATGGCATAGCCGGTTGGTCCGCCGAGGGACGCGCCGATGCCGACGACGAGCAATGCCACCGCGAGCGGCCCCAGGCCGGAAGGAGTGCCGCCGAAGGTCAGGATCACGAAGACCAGCACGAACGTGCCGATGATTTCGGTGACGAGGTTCCACGGGTAGGAGCGGATGGCCGGTCCCGTGGAGAACACGGCGAGTTTGCTTGCTGCCAGCGGCTCGGCGTCGAAGTGCTGTTTGTGGGCGAGCCACGCGAAGACGGCGCCAAGGAATGCGCCGAGCAGTTCTCCACCGAAGTAGGTGAACGTGGATGCCGCACTCACTGCCACTCCGGGGGCGAACTCGGCCTTGCCGTCAGCCAGGAGGCCAAGCGTCACGGCCGGGTTCAGGTGCGCACCGGACTTGGAAGCCACGTATACGCCGGCAAATACTGCGATGCCCCAGCCAAAATTCACCATCAGGAACCCGCCGTTGTTACCCTTCGTGCCCTTCAGCGCGACGTTTGCCACAACGCCACAGCCAAGCAGGGTAAGCATGCCGGTTCCGAACACTTCGGAAAGGAAAACAATCCCGAGAGACATCTTTGACTCCTCATTTTCTTCTGTTGTCAGCCCTGCAGATTTTGTTAGGGCGTTTTGGCCGGAACAATCAAGCTGATGTGACGTACATTACGTTCATGCGACGAGGCTGTGAACAGTCACGCCATGAAAACGTTGAAGGACCTCCTGTGCATGCTGGATCTCGGCGTCACGCCTCGCTTCGTCCCAAGCAAGCTGCGCAGAAAGAACTTCGGCGATTTCGTTGAGGAGCTCCCCTGTCACGAGACCCCGGAAAGCCAGCGAGGTGCGGCGGATGAGGACATCCACGAGGTGCCCGATCTGTTCGTTGCCGGCCATGAATTCCAGTTCACGGACGCTGAGCTCGTTCGTGGAGCTCAGTTTCCGGTCCTCGCCTGCATGGAGGTAGGCGATGACGTCTTCGGCACGGGTCCCGTAGCGCGTCAGCAATCCGCTGACCCGGTCGGCGCCAAGGCCGGGAGACATGTGTCCCTTGACCCAGTCTTGGATCCCTTCTTCACTGTCCGGGAAGCCGGATCCGCCCCCGATGGCGAGCTTCGCCGTCGAGACCTTGCGTTCCATGCCCAGTTCCCGGAGCACATCATCGCTGAGATGTTCGGCAAGGGCCCGGAAAGTGGTCCATTTTCCGCCGATCAAGGAAAGTACGACGGCGGCCTTGCCGCCTTGCGCGGCCACAGGACGGGAGGCTGGGCCCTCGCTTCGTTCGATGCGGTAGTCGCGGGAAACGAACCCGGGCTGAGTGTCATCGTGGCGCGGAAGCGGCCGGACCCCGGCGAAACTGTAGACGATATGACCGCGGTCCACGGTGACGGAGGGGAAGACGTGTCCAATGAGGTCGAAGAAATAGTCGATCTCGGCTTCCGTACACACTGCGTCCTCGGCCATGTCGGCGTCCACATCGGTGGTGCCCACCAGGACACGGTCACCCATGGGGTAGATCAGGACGATCCGCCCGTCCGTGTGTTCGAAGAAGATTTCGCGACCACCGCAGGCTGCGAGAAGCTCCGGGTGATCCAGCACAATGTGGGAACCTTTGGTCCCTCCCATGAAGTGGCTCGCGGTCCCCATCGCCTTGTTGGTGAGATCCACCCACGCCCCGGTCGTGTTGACGATGACGTCCGCATGGAAGCTGAACTCCTCGCCCGTGAGCTCATCCCGGAGCAAGACAGAACCCGCTGTGGCATCCACGCCAGCTGCGGGGTCCATGGACACCAGGGACACATAGTTGCTTGCGCGTGCGCTGCCGCCCGGCAGCCCGCTTCCGATGCCGGCCTTCTCGCCATCCTGTAGCACGTCGAGCGTAAGGCGCTCGGGATTGTGCACGGAAGCGTCGAAGTACGTGGCTGCGTATTTTATGCCGGGATGCAGCCGGGGCAGTTCGGTCAATGCTCTTTCCCTGCCGCGGAACTGATGGCGGGGGACGCTGCCCCCGTCGCGGGAGAAGAAGTCGTAAATGCTCAGCCCGAGCTTGATGAGGAAGGCGCCGCGTTCCTTCGGCTTCCCTTGCTTGTGGGTAAGGAATCGGGTGGGAGCGGAAAGGATGCCGGAGAAGGTGCTGAAGATGGGGATGGTTGTCTGCAGTGGCTTGACGTAGTGGGGAGCGATCTTCAAAAGCCGGTTGCGCTCGAGCACCGACTCTTTCACCAAGCGGAATTCGCCGTTCTCAAGGTAGCGGATACCGCCGTGGATCATATGGGACGAGGCTCCGCTGGCACCTTGGCAATAGTCACCGCGCTCGACGAGGGCAACGTCCACGCCCTGCAGCGCCAAATCACGGAAGGTAGCCACGCCGTTGATGCCGCCTCCGATGATCAGCACCCGGGCTTGCGGACGTTCACGAAGCGCGGAAGCCGAGTTTCGGCGAAGTGATCCCTCTGCGGACCTGAAAATGCTGTTGTATCCCAAAACTGCTCCCTTGGGCATTGGTATGTGCGCTGCATCTCTTGACGTCGCACCTTGCACAACTATTCTTCGAAGGAGTGGAAAAAGAAATCAAGCTATTTGCACAAACGTGCAGAACGGAACCGGGATGCCACGCTCACGACCTTCGGACGCCCTCCGGGCAGCGCAGATGTACTACCTTCAGGACCTCACGATGGACGCGATCGCCCGGGAACTTCGGACCTCGCGTTCAACCGTCTCCCGCCTGCTGTCCTCGGCCCGCGAGTCAGGACTGGTGCAAGTCCAGATCCGCAGCCCGCTGGACTCCGCCCCCGAACTGGAGCGCATGATCCGCAGCCAATATGGGGTCGACGTGCATGTGGTTCCCGTTCTGGACACTTTGAACGAGGCGGAAACCCTTGACCGGGTCGCGATGCAGGCAGCACGCACCATAGGTCCCCTCGTCGACTCAAACGCCATCATCGGCGTCGCCTGGGGTGCCACCATCAGTGCCGTCAGCAGGCATCTGACCCGCAAGATCACCCACGACAGCACCGTCGTCCAGCTCAACGGTGCGGGCAACATGCAAACCACCGGAATCACGTACGCCAGCGACATCATGCGGCGCTTTGGCATCGCTTACGGCGCACGGGTGGAACAGTTCCCCGTGCCCGCATTCTTCGACCACGCCTCGACAAAGACTGCCATGTGGAATGAGCGAAGCGTCCAACGCGTGCTCGAACTCCAAGGCAAAATGAGCATCGCCATCTTCGGCGTGGGCTCGGTGCACGCGGACTACCCCAGCCACGTATATGCCGGCGGGTACCTCGACGAAACAGACCTCAATCTGCTGGCGGGCTCGGACGTCGTGGGCGATGTCGCGACGGTCTTCTTCCGTGCCGATGGATCCTCCGACGGGATCACCCTCAACGAGCGTTCCACCGGTCCAAGCCACGAGCAGCTACGGCAGGTCAGGCGCCGGATCTGCGTCGTATCCGGCGCCTCCAAGATCAACGGCCTGCGCGGCGCCCTGGCAGCGAGGTTGGCCACCGACCTGATCGTGGACGAGGCCACCGCCAAACGGCTGGTGAGTTTCGGCAGTCCATCCGGAATGTTTGAATGAGCCTGAAACATTCCCGGCATCGAGGTAGGTAGAGTCTTGGCTATGAAACCCTCGCCCCGGCTCAGTCTCAACAACGGCGTCTTGATTGACCAGCTAGGGTTCGGACTCTACAAAGTGCCACCGGCGGACGCCACGTCCCTGGTCGCCACGGCGCTCGGCACAGGTTACCGGCACTTCGATACCGCCGCCATGTATGGCAACGAAACCGGTGTGGGCCGCGGCATCGGCAGCGCCGTCATACCGCCGGCCGGCGTGGACAGCAACACGGGAGGTTCCGGGGAAGGCACCCACCCGCTCTCACGCGAAGACGTCTTTGTGACCACCAAGCTCTGGAACGAGGATCAGGGATACGACTCCACGCTCCGGGCATTCGACACTTCCATGGCAAACATCGGACTGGACTACATCGATCTGTACCTGATCCACTGGCCGTGCGCCGCGCGCGGACTCTTCCAGGAGAGCTACCGGGCCATGGAAACCCTGTACCGCGAGGGGCGCGTACGCGCGATCGGAGTTTCCAACTTCCAGCCGGCCCACCTTGAGGCCCTCATGCAAAAAGCCGAAGTAGTGCCCGCAGTGAACCAGATCGAACTGCACCCCTGGCTGCAGCAGACCCGGCTCCGGACCTTGCACGAGCAGTTGCGCATACGCACCGAGGCGTGGAGCCCGTTGGGCCGCGGACAGGTTCTCCACGATCCAGCCATCCAAGCCCTCGCCGACAAATATGGCAAGACAGCCGCGCAAATCATCATCCGCTGGCACCTCCAATTGGGGAATATCGTCATTCCCAAGGCGAGCACTGCCGCACGCATCCAGGAGAACTTCAGTGTCTTCGGCTTCGAGCTAGATACCGATGACATGGATGGCCTGGCCGCCCTCGAACGCCACCACCGCACCGGGTCACACCCGGATAACGTCAACTAGGACCCGCCGAATGGAACAAGTGGACTCCAACCACTCCCCCGAACCCGCACCAGCCTCCACCCGGGAGTTCTTCAGCAAGGCACTGGCTTCCAGGACCAGCGCCTCGGACATCGACCTCGACGGCAGCAATGTGGCTTATTGGTGCTACGAACCGGTCACTCTAACCACGGAGACACGAACCATACTGGTCATCCACGGCTTCCGCGGCGACCACCACGGACTGTTGCGGGTAGTGGACCATCTGCCCGAGATGCGGATCATCATGCCGGACCTCCCCGGCTTTGGCAGCTCGGAGCCATTCGCAGGCGATCCCCACACCGTGGAGCGCTACGGGAAGTTCATCACCGGTTTCATGGCGGCCTTGGATCTCGGATCGGACACGGTTCTCCTGGGGCATTCCTTCGGATCCATAGTCGCCAGCCATTTCGTCGCTGCAAACCCCGGTGCCGTGCGCCCCTTGATCCTGATCAATCCGATCGCGGCTCCCGCGCTTGAGGGGACCAAGGGCCTCATGACCAAACTGGCAGTTCTCTATTACCAGGTCTCCGCCGGCCTCCCGCGCCGGCTGGGCCTTGCCATGCTCCGCAGCCGCGTGATCGTTCGCATCATGAGTGCCGCGATGGCCAAAACCCGGGACAAGGAACTCCGGAACTTCGTCCATGGACAGCACGATGCGTACTTCTCCGCCTTCGCCGACCGCGCCAGCCTGCTGGAATCCTTCCGCGCCTCCGTGTCCAGCCATGTGGCCGAGGTCGCCGGGCAGCTGGACCTCCCCGTATTATTGGTGGCCGGGGAGAAGGACGAGATCGCGCTCCTCCGGGACCAGCACAAACTGATGGACGTCCTCCCGGACGGCAGGCTGGAAGTAATTCCCGACGTCGGGCACTTGATCCACTACGAGACCCCGGCGCCGGCCGCGGCCGCCATCCGCAGCTTCCTGGAGGAACACCCCGCGTGAAGATCGTCATCGACGCCCGTTTTACCCGCACGGACCATCATGACGGCATCAGCCGCTACGGCTCGAGCCTCATCGCGGCGACGTCCAAGATTGCGGATGTCACCATGCTGATCAGCGACAAACGCCAGTTGGCGCTCCTTCCCGACGTCCCCTACGTGCACATCAGCAGCCCGCTGTCTCCCCGTGAACTGTTCGTGGCGCGCGAAGTCAATAGGCTTGGGGCCGATGTTGTGGTTTGTCCCATGCAGACCATGGGAACCTGGGGACGCAAATACGGCTTGGTCCTCACCCTGCACGACCTCATCTACTACGAACACCCGGCTCCTCCGGGCTTCCTCCCTGCGCCGGTGCGGCTGCTCTGGCGGCTGTACCACAAGGCCTACTGGCCGCAGCGCCTGCTTCTCAACCGGGCAGACATCGTTGCCACCATCAGCCATACCACCGAGTCGCTCATGGCCAAGTTCAATCTGACCCGCCGGCCGGTGCGGATCATTGGCAATGCCCCCCAGCCTGGCCAGTCGCCGCGGGATCCCGCAGCGGGTGCCGAGAAATCCTTGCTCTACATGGGCTCGTTCATGCCGTACAAGAACGTGGAGACCATGCTCCAGGGCATGGCTGAATTACCCGAGTTCACCCTGCATCTGCTCAGCAGGATCACCCCCCAACGCCGTGCCGAGTTGGAACCCTTGGTTCCGCCGGGTGCACGGGTGGAGTTCCACAACGGCGTCACAGATGCCGAGTACGATTCGCTCTTGCTGCGGGCCACCGCCCTCATCAGCCTCTCCAAGGCAGAGGGCTACGGCCTGCCCTTGGTCGAGGCGATGGCGCTTGGCACTCCCGTGATCGCCAGCGACATTCCGATCTTCCGTGAAGTAGGCGGGGATGCCGTGAGCTATGTGCACCCGAACTCGGCTGCCGAATTTGCCGCGGCCGTCAAAGCCCTTGACGACGGAGAATTGTGGCGGGCCCGCTCACGACGGTCAGTGGAACGCGCGGCAGTCTTCAACTGGGATGAGTCAGCCCGTCAGCTTCTGGCCGTGGCCGAAGAGATCGTTGCGATGCGAGTCGGCAAGCGGCGCTAGAGGACGTCGACGCCGTCGAGCCGCAACTGTACGGGTCCTGACGTCCGCTTCGCCGCGCTGGCAGCCTTGACTGCCCGCATGGCCCGGGTGGCCTCGGCCGCGTGAGCGTACGGGATGAAGAACAGCGTCCGGACCTCCGGATCGCTCTCTTGCGTTGCTGCCCGCGACCCTGGTCCGCGCTGTGCCACGGGAGAGAGCGAAACCGGAGCCGGGCCGGCGGTGCGCAATTGGATGCCTTTGGCCAGGCTTTCCGTGAAGTGCACGACGTCGGCCCGCTGGCCCGTCACGGACGCGATCCGCACCGCAGGCGGCAACTGGAGTTCCTGCCGCAGTGCCAGCTCCCTTGAGGCGTACCCGGCCGCGTCCCAGCGCAACAAAGCCCCGGTCGCGGTAGTGTCGTCGGCCGTGATGACTACGAGCCCGCCTTCGCTGGCGGGCCGGACAAGTGCAGCCGCGTTAAACCAGCGACGCACGGTGTCTTCACCTGCACGCAGGTTTTCCCGGCGTAGGAGCGAATCACCGTCCAGGAGCAGGGCGGCAGCGTAACCCCCGGAAACAACTGGTTCAGCGCCCACCGTGGCCACCACCAAGGCACCGGCATCCGGAACGGTGGCCTTGACCTGGTCTCCCGAAGACGTCACAACGGCCTTGCCCGGAAAGGCCCTTCCCAGCTCTTCCGCGGTACGGAGCACTCCGGCTGCGCCCCTGCGAAGCCGTCCACCACCGCACGTGCGACAACGCCATTCCGGGGCCGGGGCCGAGCACCAGCGGCACTGTGGCAGCGCCGACTGCCCGGCGATGGCAAGAGGGCCTTGGCAGTTGTTGCATCTGGCGGGTTCGCGGCAATCCTCGCAGACGAGGGACGGAGCGTACCCTGCCCGGGCGACCTGTACCAGGACGGGACCGCGCTCCAGTCCTTCCTTGGCAGCCCGCCAGGCGGCGCCAGGCAAGCGTGCGATCCTGGCCAGAGGATCCCACTCCTGCTCGAAGCTGTCCGCGGTGTTGAGCACACGCGGCGTTTTGGCGCGGACCACGGTGCGCGGGGCTTCCACAGGCACGGCCCAGCCCACCTCGACAAGCCGCTGGAGTTCAGTGCTGCGGCTATGCGCGGCCATGAGGCAGGCTGAGGATTCCTGTTCCGAACGCAAAAGCAGGATTTCCCTCGTGTGGGCGTAAGGAGCGCGCTGGTCAATGTGGAGGTCGTCGCCGTCGTCCCAGCACACCACGAGCCCGAGGTCCTGCACTGGAGCGTATGCCGCGGAACGTGTGCCGAAAGCCACCTTCGCCTCGCCGCTGAGGAGCCGAAGGTAGCTTCGGTACCGCGGTGTCTGGCCGTCATCGGCCGTCAGGCGGGCGAGGTCCGTATCGGGAAGGACACAGCGTAACGCCGCCTCCATGCGGTCGAGATCTCGGTAGTCGGGCACAACCACGACGGCGCCCCTCCCGGAAGAGCGGACCGCGGCTACCGCTGATGCCACCAGCTGCGGCCAGCCCGCAATCCCAAAACCCTGCACTGCGGTCAGGACAGCCCGAGGCGCGCCACCAGCGGCCAGGTGCTGCAGGTACGGGGCGCCGTTGGTATACGAAGCCCACGCCGATTGCCCCGCGGTGGAGGAAACGCGTGCGGACATGATGGATTCGACCGGCCCCTCGAAAAGGGACTCGCCGGACAGCAACGCCTTCTCGAGGCGTGCCACACGCGGCGGGATGGCGGTGCGGAGCACATCGCTCAAGGTCCCGGCGTAACGGGCCGCGACGCTGGAGGCAAGCTCCAGCAAGGCAGGAGTGAGCACGCTGAGCGGCGAAACCACTTTGAGAAGCGGATTCAGGGTGTGCCCTGCCTCCGACGATTCCGCACGCTCCAGCACGTAGCCGTTGAGTTCCTGGCCGCTGAAGCGTACTTTGACCCGGACCCCCGCCGATGCACTGTCCGCGAACTCGGCCGGGACGCCGTAGTCGAAGGGCCGGTCCAAATGTGGCAAGGATGATTCGACCAGAACCCGCGCAACGGGGTTGATTGACGCGAGTGGCGGCCCACCGGCGTCGTTCGCTCGAGTGGGGAAGCCCTGCAACAAGGACGGCTGGCGGGCCGGCGAATGCACCGCCATGGCAAAGGGAAGCTGCGAATCATCGCTCATGCTTGTCACCTCCCTGGTTCGGCTCTTGAGTCAAGCCAAACACACACCACCGACAATCGGGCTCGGGCTGGCTGGGCTCGGGCTGACTGAGCTCCGGCGACGGGTTCAGGCGTTGAAGAATTCCTTCAGCTCGTCCACGCGGTCCAGTCGTTCCCACGTGAAATCGGGCTCGTCGCGGCCGAAATGGCCGTGCGCCGCCGTCTTGGCGTAGATCGGGCGCTTGAGGTCAAGGGCATCGATGATGGCGCGGGGGCGGAGATCGAAGATCTCCGCAATCGCTTCGCTGATCTTGGCCGGGTCAACAGTCTCCGTGCCGAAGGTCTCGACGTACGTACCGACGGGACGCGCTTGCCCGATCGCGTAGGCGATCTGGATCTCCGCGCGCTTGGCCAATCCTGCCGCGACGACGTTCTTGGCTACCCAGCGCATTGCGTAGGCGGCCGAACGGTCCACTTTCGACGGGTCCTTTCCGGAGAAGGCACCGCCGCCGTGGCGGGCAAAGCCTCCATAGGTGTCGACGATGATCTTGCGGCCGGTCAGCCCGGCGTCCCCGACGGGTCCGCCGATGACGAATGCGCCGGCGGGGTTCAGGATGTTCGCGACGTGCGAAATGTCCAGATTGGAAACCGCCAGGACGGGGTCGATGACGTGCGAGGCAAGATCCGCGCGCAGGCGATCCAGATGGGTTCCTTCGGCGTGCTGGCTGGAAATGACCACGGTTTCGACGGACACCGGCCGGTCGCCGTCGTATCCGACCGTCACTTGGGTCTTGCCGTCGGGACGCAAGTAGGCCAGCTCGCCGCTCTTGCGGACTACGGTGAGGCGCTCCGAAAGCCGGTGCGCAAGCCAAATGGGGGTAGGCATGTAGGACGGGGTTTCGTCGCTCGCGTAGCCGAACATGATGCCTTGGTCACCGGCACCCTGCAGGTCGTAGTCGTCCTCCTGGCGGCCTTCCCGTGCTTCGAGGGAGTTGAAGACACCTCCAGCGATGTCGTTGGACTGCTGTCCGATGGAGACGGACACGCCGCAACGTGCACCGTCGAAGCCGTTGGCGGAGGAGTCATAGCCAATTCCGAGGATGGTCTCGCGGACGATCTGCGGGATTTCGACGTACGCATCCGTGGTGACTTCGCCAGCCACGTGCACCAAGCCGGTGGTGGCCATGGTTTCAACCGCAACCCTGGACTCCGGATCTACCGCCAGGAGGGCGTCAAGGATCGCATCGCTGATCTGGTCGCAGATCTTGTCCGGGTGCCCTTCCGTAACGGACTCCGAAGTGAAGAGCCGGAGCTTGGACGGGTTTCCGTGGGATTCATGGTGCAGCGGTAAAGTCACTCGACTACCTTACTCGGTTGGGGCCGACCGGCTTCCGCCGTATGTCCCTGTGCTAAGGATGGACTAGCTAAGGATTGAGCCTCATCCGGCGCCTAGCTGGCCGGGTGCACGCGGCTCAGTTCAGTACTGACCCGGTCAATGACGGCGGCAGCAACGTCGGATTTGGAACCGGCCGCAGACTGCGGCGCAGCGCCACGGCCCGAGAGAATGATCACAGAATTCCGGTCTTGTCCGAAGACACGTCCGACGCCGACCTGGTTGACCACCAAAAGGTCGCAGCCCTTGCGTTTCAGTTTGGCGGTGGCGTGCTGCAGCACGTCGCCGTCTTCGTCCCCGGTTTCAGCGGCAAATCCGACGATCAACTGGGTGGATGCTTCAGCGTCGCGGCGCACAACCAGTTCATGGAGGATGTCGGGGTTCTGCACAAGGTGCACTACCGGAGCGTCGCTGCCGTTGACCTTCTTGATCTTGGTACCCGAGACTTCAGCAGGACGGAAATCAGCGACCGCGGCGGCCATGATCACGACGTCGGAGCCGACGGCGGCTTTGAGCGCGGCATCGCGGAGTTCCAGAGCGGATTCAACCTGGATCAGCTCGACGCCTGCGGGTGGCTGGACATCCATGTGGGCGGCGAGAAACCGGACTTGTGCCCCGGCGTCAAGGGCCGCGGTGGCCAGCGCAACGCCCTGCTTGCCAGACGACCTGTTCCCCAGGAAGCGGACCGGATCCAGGGCTTCCCTGGTACCTCCCGCGGAAATGGTGACGGTTCGCCCCGACAGCGGCTTCACGCCAGCAGGCTGGGTTGCCGGCGAGGAGGTGTCGACCAAAGCCATAGCGGCTGCGAAGATCGCTTCCGGCTCGGGCAGCCTGCCGGGCCCGGAGTCCGCGCCTGTCAGCCGGCCCACTGCGGGTTCCAGGACGGTAATGCCCCGACTGCGCAGTGTTTCCACATTCGCCTGGGTGGCTTGGTTATGCCACATTTCGGTGTGCATCGCGGGGGCGAAAAGCACCGGGCCGTGGGCCATGAGGAGCGTGTTGGTGAGCAGATCCCCGGCTTGGCCGGTTGCGGCCTTGGCCAGCAGATCGGCAGTTGCCGGGGCAACCACGATGAGCTCGGCTTCGTGACCGAGCCGGACATGGTTGACCTTCTCCACGTCGTCAAAGACGCTGTTGCTCACCGGGTTGCCCGAAAGCGCCTCCCACGTAGCGACACCGACAAATCGGCTGGCGGCCTCCGTGGGGATTACCGTGACATGGTGTCCGGCCTCAGTAAAAAGCCGGAGGAGCGATGCAACCTTGTAGGCTGCGATCCCTCCCCCGACTCCGAGGACTATGCGCACGTGACCTCCGTCAACAAGCAGTCTGTATTACTCTGCGGGTTCGATGGGGGTGGAAACCAGCAGGCCTTCGTTGATCTCGCGCAGGGCGATCGAAAGCGACTTCTCGTTCAGCTTCGTGTCGACCAGCGGGCCAACGTACTCGAAGAGGCCCTCGTGCAGCTGGGCGTAGTAGGCGTTGATCTGACGCGCGCGCTTGGCGCCGAAAATCACCAGACCGTACTTCGAATCGGCGGCAGCAAGCAGCTCGTCGATCGGCGGGTTGATGATGCCTTCAAGGTTCGTGGACACGAATTCTCCAAATTCTAACGGGCTGACTAGTGCTAGCGCTCAGCGCTGGTGCGGGGTAAGCCCCATGAGTGAAACAAGCTCGTCCGCTGCCCGGCGTACGTCGTCATTGATGACAGTGTGGTCAAACTCCGGTTCAGCGGCAAGTTCCAGTTTAGCGGTTTCCAGCCTTCGCCGCTGTTCCTCCGGGGTTTCGGTGCCGCGTCCGACCAAGCGGCGGACCATTTCGTCCCAGCTGGGGGGCGCGAGGAAGACGAAATTGGCGTCCGGTACTGCGGCCTTGACCTGGCGGGCACCCTGTAAATCGATCTCCAACAGCACGGACTTGCCTTCGGCGATGGCGGCATCCACCGTGCTGCGCAAGGTGCCATAGCGGTTCTTGCCATGGACGACAGCCCACTCAAGCAACTGCCCGTCTTCAACCAGTGCGTCGAATTCTTCGGCGGACTTGAAGAAGTAGTGGACTCCGTCGGTCTCCCCTGGACGCGGCGCGCGGGTAGTGGCTGAAACTGAAAGCCAGACCTCGGGGTAATTGTCACGGATATACGTGGATACGGTTCCCTTGCCAACGGCAGTGGGGCCTGCGAGGACGGTCAGTCCCGGATTCTTGCTCACATCGTCCTTCGTGGAGAGGCTCAATACGCTGCATTTCTGCTTAAACGCCGTATTTGTTTAGCCGTATTTGTTTAAACGCTGTATTTGTCTTCCATAAAATCTATCAGCGACCGGGACTGGTGAATTCCCAGACCCCTGAGCCTTCGTGAAGCGGCGATTCCGATCTCCTCCATGATGGCAGCAGCCCTGACCGGACCGATACCCGGAACAGCCTCAAGGAGCTCGGAGACACGCATGCGCGCGATGGCCTCGTCTGCCTGCGCAGATTTGATCAGCCCGGCGATGCTCAGTCCACCCGTCCTGAGCTGTTCCTTCGCGAGAGCCCGTCGTGCCCGGGCTCTCGCCGCCTTTTCCAAGGCGTCGGAACGTTCCTCTGGAGACAAAGCCTTCAACGTCACTGACACATCCCCCTTTGGCTGCGATCGAGCGCGTAGCGGTTTGGACTGATCCCGAAGCTACCGCTTGGTCCGTGCAGAGCGCAATGCACCAGACCCACCAAGATTGCGCTCAGGCTTGCAACAAGCCGTCACGGGTGGCCTCGGTGGCGGAGCGCAGTCCGGAAATCGTCGGACCGGCGGCGAGGATTCCACGGCTCGACGTCGCAAGGACCGCCGGATACGCGTCACCGAAGGTGGCACGCAAATCTGCCGGGGTAGCTCCTTGGGCACCCAGGCCCGGAGCCAGGATGGGTCCGTGAACGGCGTTGAGGTCCAATCCAAGTTCCGTGAGTGCTACGCCGATCGTGGCACCTACCACGAGCCCGACCGATCCCAGACCCCCAGGGCCCACGGTTCCGGCATAGCGGCGGTTCTCATTGGCCGCAGCCTCGACGATCCGCCGAGCCACGGACTCGGAACCGCCAACATGCTGCACTGACTTGCCCTCGGGGTTGGACGTCAAGGCGAGCACAAAAACCCCACGGCCATACTCGGCTGCGAGATCGAGCGCGGGCCGCAGTGACTCGAATCCCAGGTAGGGGCTCAGGGTGACGGAGTCCGCCGCCAAGGCCGATCCGTCACGCAGCCAAGCGTCGGCGTAAGCAGCCATCGTGGAGCCGATGTCTCCGCGTTTGGCATCGGCGATGCTCAACACTCCGGCGTCGGATGCCGCCGCAAGGGTCCGTTCCAGGACAGCCATGCCTGCCGAACCGTGTCGCTCGTAAAGCGCCACTTGCGGCTTGACCGCGGCAGCGAGGGCTGCCACGGCCTCCACCACCGTGAGCGAAAAACGCTCCAGCCCGGCGACGTCGTCGTCCAATCCCCAGTCCGCCAGGAGAGCCGGGTGGGGGTCGATACCGACACACAGGGGGCCGCGTGCGGCCATGGCGGCAGCCAGCCGGGAGCCGAACGGCTCCCGGTCTGCGGCAGACTCAGGCATTGACGGCCTCGATGGCTGCCTTTTGGGACGCAAGCAGCGCCGCGGCATGCTCCTGCAGGCTGGTCACCGACCATTCGTAGGTGCGCTGCGCCTCGATTGCCTGCACCGCCGCATTGAACTCCGCCACCGTGGTGATGCAGGGGATGCCGATGGACGTAGCAGCTGCCCGGAGTTCGTAGCCATCGCTGCGGGCTTCGCCGCCGGAGGGGGTGTTGAAGACCATGTCGATCTCGCCGGCAATGATGAGGTCTGCGATGGTGCCTTCGCCTTCGGCGCTGCTGCCTTCTGCGACCTTGCGGACCGGGGTGGCCTGGATGCCGTTGCGGCGCAGGACATCGGCAGTGCCACCCGTGGAGACAATCTCGAAACCGAGATCGGACAGGCGCTTGACGCCCATGATGACCGAACGCTTGTCACGGTTGGCGACCGAGACGAAGATCTTTCCTTCGGTGGGCAGCGCGTTGTTAGCCGCTGCCTGGCTCTTGGCGAAAGCGGTGTCGAAGTGCTTGTCGATGCCCATGACTTCGCCGGTCGAGCGCATTTCAGGGCCAAGCAGTGAGTCCACCACCTTGCCTTCAGGCGTCCGGAAACGGCTGAAGGGCAGCACGGCCTCCTTCACGGACACGGGCGCGTCCAGCGGAAGGTTGGAGCCGTCACCCGTTTCCGGCAGCATCTTGTAGGCACTGCGTAGCTGGTTGATCGTGACGCCGGTACCGATCAGGGCAGCGGCCTTGGCCATTTGCACGCCCGTTGCCTTGGAGACGAACGGCACGGTGCGGGAAGCCCGCGGATTGGCTTCAAGCACGTACAGAACGTCGGAGGCCAACGCGAACTGGATGTTGATGAGGCCGCGCACGCCGACGCCTTCCGCGATGGCCCGGGTGGCCGTGCGCACGCGTTCGATGACGTTGTTGCCGAGGGTGATCGGGGGCAACACGCAGGCGGAGTCACCGGAGTGGATGCCGGCTTCCTCGATGTGCTCCATGATGCCGCCGAGGTACATGTCCGTACCGTCGAAGAGCGCGTCCACATCGATTTCGACGGCGTCCTCCAGGAAGCGATCGATCAGCACCGGGTGATCCGGCGTGATTTCCGTGGCATTGGCGATGTAGCGCGACAGGTTGGGCTCGTCATAGACGATTTCCATTCCGCGGCCGCCAAGCACGTAGGACGGGCGGACCAGGACGGGGTAGCCGATTTCGTCAGCGATCTTCTTCGCGTCCTCGAAGGACACCGCTGTGCCGTTCTTCGGGGCAATCAGGCCGGCACGGTCCAGCACGAGGGAGAACATGCCGCGGTGTTCGGCGAGGTCGATCGCCTCGGGCGAGGTGCCCAGGATCGGCACGCCTGCATCCGCCAACTGCTGGGCGAGCTTGAGCGGGGTCTGGCCGCCGAGTTGCACGAACACGCCCATGACCCCGCCGGTCCGCTCCTCTGCCGCGATGACCTCGAGAACGTCCTCCAGGGTCAGCGGTTCGAAGTAGAGACGAGTGGAGACGTCGTAGTCCGTGGAGACAGTCTCCGGGTTGCAGTTGACCATGACGGTCTCGTACCCGGCCTTGCGCAGCGCCATGGAGGCGTGGACGCAGGAGTAATCGAACTCGATGCCCTGACCGATGCGGTTGGGACCGGAACCCAGGATGATAATGGACGGCTTGGAATGCAGGCCAACCTCGTCCTCTTCGTCGTAAGCCGAGTAGTGGTAAGGGGTGTACGCGGCGAATTCTGCGGCACAAGTGTCCACGGTCTTGTAGACCGGGCGGATGCCCAGGGCCTGGCGGACGCCGCGGACCACCGCTTCCGGATTGTGGGTCAAGAGACCGATCTGCTCGTCCGAGAATCCATGGCGCTTGGCGTGGCGCAACATGTCTTCGGTCAGGGCGCCGGCCGTGCGGATCTCCTGGGACGTTTCGTTGAGCAGCTGAAGCTGGTCCAGGAACCACGGATCGATCTTTGTGGCGGCGTAAAGGTCTTCCACCGAAGCACCACCGAGCAAGGCGCGCTGGACCTGATAGAGGCGGTCCGTCGTCGGGCGCTTTGACTTTTCGATCAGCTCCGGGACTTCCCATTCGGGCACGTGGCTAAAGTCCAGCTGCGAGCCCTTCTGCTCCAAGGAGCGGAGGGCCTTCTGCAAGGCTTCCGTGAAGTTGCGGCCCATGGCCATCGCTTCGCCGACGGATTTCATGGTGGTGGTCAGCGTGTTGTCCGCGGCCGGGAACTTTTCGAACGCGAAGCGCGGAACTTTGACGACGACGTAGTCCAGCGTCGGCTCGAAGCTCGCCGGAGTCTTCTGGGTGATGTCGTTCGGGATCTCATCCAGGGTGTAGCCGAGGGAGAGCTTGGTAGCGATCTTGGCGATCGCGAAGCCCGTAGCCTTGGAGGCCAGCGCCGAGGAACGCGAAACGCGCGGGTTCATTTCGATGACGACCACACGGCCAGTGTCCGGTTCGATGGCGAACTGGATGTTGCAACCGCCAGTGTCGACGCCGACTTCGCGGATCACGGCGATGGAGATGTCCCGCAGGCGCTGGTACTCGCGGTCAGTCAAGGTCAGCGCCGGAGCAACGGTGATCGAGTCGCCCGTGTGGACGCCTACCGGGTCGAAGTTCTCGATGGAGCAGACTACAACGACGTTGTCGTTCTTGTCCCGCATCATCTCAAGCTCGTATTCCTTCCAGCCGAGGATGCTTTCTTCCAGCAGGACCTCGGACGTGGGGCTGTACTGCAGGCCTTGGCCCACGATGCGGCGCAGGTCCTCCTCGTTGTACGCCAGTCCCGAGCCCAAGCCGCCCATCGTGAAGGACGGGCGGACAACCATGGGGTAGCCGAGGTCTTCCGCCGCAGTCAGTGCCTCATCCATCGTGTGGATGATATGGCTGCGGGCCGACTCGGCACCGCAGCGTTCCACCACGCCCTTGAATTTTTCGCGGTCTTCGCCAAGTTCGATTGCAGCAATGTTGGCGCCGATGAGTTCGACCTTGTACTTCTCGAGTACACCGTTCTTGTCCAAGGCGATGGCGGTGTTGAGGGCCGTTTGGCCGCCCAGGGTGGGCAGGATCGCGTCCGGGCGTTCCTTGGCGATGATCTTCTCGACCACCTCGGGAGTGATGGGCTCGACGTAGGTGGCATCGGCGAACTCAGGGTCGGTCATGATGGTGGCCGGGTTGGAGTTCACGAGAATGACGCGCAGGCCCTCCTCTTTGAGCACACGCAGCGCCTGGGTTCCGGAGTAGTCGAATTCGGCCGCCTGGCCGATGACGATCGGGCCGGAACCGATGACAAGGACGCTCTTGAGATCTGTACGCTTTGGCATTACTTGGTGTCCTCGTTCTTCGCGGAGTTCGATGTCTGAGTGTCGGCTGCCTGCACGGCGTCGCTGTTCTTCGTGCTCTCCATCAACTCAATGAAGCGGTCGAAGAGGTACGCGGCGTCGTGCGGTCCGGCGGCGGCTTCGGGATGGTACTGGACCGAGAAGGCCGGGATGTCGAGGCAGGCAAGTCCCTCGACGACGTCGTCGTTGAGACTGACGTGGCTGACCTCGACGCGGCCGAAGCGCTCTTCCGGGGCCAGGGTGGCGCCGTCCATGGGTGCATCGACGGCGAAGCCGTGGTTCTGCGAAGTGATTTCGACTTTCCCGGTACGGCGGTCCATCACCGGCTGGTTGATACCGCGGTGGCCGTACTTGAGCTTGTAGGTGCCGAATCCGAGGGCCCGGCCCAGGATCTGGTTGCCGAAGCAGATTCCGAAGTATGGCAGTTTCTCGTCAAGCACGGAACGGAGCAGCTTCACCTGGGCGTCGGCGGTGGCGGGGTCGCCAGGACCGTTGGACATGAAGAAGCCGTCCGGATTGACTGCCTTGACGTCTTCCAGCGTGGCGGTGGCCGGCAGCACGTGGACGCGAACGCCACGTTCAGCGAAGCGGGTGGGAGTCATGGCTTTGATGCCAAGGTCGATCGCGGCGATGCTGAACTTCGCTTCGCCTTTCCAACCGTGGTCTGCGGGTTCCACGACATACGCTTTATCGATACTTACTTCCTCGGCCAGGCGGGCGCCTTCCATCGGGGCGCTGGCGAGGACCGTGTCCAGGAGCTCCTTATCAGTGGCGTTGGCTGCCTCACCGGAGAAGATTCCCGCGCGCATGGTCTTGTGCTCGCGCAAGTGCCGGGTAATGGCGCGGGTGTCCACGGCCTGGATGCCGACGATGCCTTGTTCAACGAGCTCGGAGTCGAGAGATCGCTCCGAGCGCCAGTTCGAGGGGCGGCGTGCGGCGTCGCGGACCACATAGCCGGCCACCCAAATGCGGCGGGACTCGGCGTCTTCCTTGTTCACACCGGTGTTCCCGATGTGCGGAGCCGTCTGGACCACCAGTTGGCGGGCGTAAGAGGGGTCCGTGATGGTTTCCTGGTACCCGGTCATGCCTGTAGCGAAGACCGCCTCGCCCAGGGCGACGCCCGTGGCGCCATAGCTGCGGCCGCGGAACGTGCGGCCGTCTTCGAGCACCAGCACCGCTGCGGTGGATTCTACGGGGGTGGTATTGCCTGTCACTGTGCCTGCTACTGCATTGCTATCCGTCACTTTGTTACTTTCCACTATCGGCATCTGCCTGGGGGGCTGCAGAAATCAAATCTTGAAGCGCTTCGAGGAGCGGCTGCTTGTCTGAGGCGTGCCTGGTCCTGAATCCGGTATCGAGCTCATGTTCCCCGAGCATCCAGCTCAAGACCACGAGTCCGTCCTTTTCCACAAACTTGCCGGCCATTCCGTTGGCACTGTGGCAATCGGACACGGCGGCCGCCGGAACGAACAACGGTCCTGTCCCGGCGCGGTCGAACAAGACGCCTTCCGGATGGACACTCACTTCCGCGTTCCCGCGGAAGCCCAGCCCGTGGACGGCGATCCGGTCGAGCCAGTCTCCCGCCGTCGTCGTGGCCACATACTGTCCCTCCGTCACAACCATCGCCGGACTGAGTTGTTCGGGCACATCCGGAAGTTGCCCAAGGCTGGCCTGCCGTTTGAGCCGGCTGCGCCAGCCTTTCGCGATGAGCCCCGCGGCAAGCGCAGCAAGGACGACGACGATGAGCAGGGACGCGATCTTGTCCATCAGTTGCTGCTGCCTGTGCCGGAAGAATCCGCGGCGTAGCGGTATGGCGTGTTGAGCTTGCCATCCAGTACGGTCGGGTGGCCCTTGAAGAACGTGGCTAGGACGGCGCCCGGCAGCTCCCTGCCCGCAAAGGGTGAGTTCCGGCCCATTGTCGCCATCTTATGTGGGTCCACTGTCCAGCGGGCAGCCGGGTCCACGAGGATCACATTGGCGGGCTCACCGGCCTCGAGCGGACGTCCTTGGTCAGTCACGCGGCCAATGGCGGCGGGCACCGTGGACGTTACGCGGGCGAAGTCGGCCCACGTCATGAGCCCGGTTTCGATCATGGTTTCCTGGACCACCGACAGGGCGGTCTCCAGTCCCGTCATGCCCATGGCCGCCTGGGCCCATTCACATTCCTTGTGCTCGCTCGGATGCGGAGCGTGGTCCGTTCCGACGACGTCGATGGTGCCGTCGGCCAGCCCGGCTCGGAGCGCCTGGACGTCCGCATCGGTGCGGAGCGGCGGGTTGACCTTGTAGACGGGGTCGTAGCTACGGACCAGCTCATCGGTGAGCAGCAAGTGGTGGGGCGTGACCTCGGCGGTGACGTTGATGCCGCGTTCCTTGGCCCAGCGGACGATCTCCACGGATCCTGCCGTGGAAACGTGGCAGACGTGCAGGCGGGACCCGACATGCTGGGCGAGGAGCACGTCGCGGGCGATGATGCTTTCCTCGGCCACTGCAGGCCACCCTGCAAGGCCGAGCACCGCGGAAACTGTGCCCTCGTTCATCTGTGCTCCGGCAGTAAGGCGGGGTTCCTGCGCATGTTGGGCGACAACGCCGTCGAACGCCTTGACATACTCCAGGGCCCGGCGCATGAGCACGGGATCGTGCACGCAGATGCCGTCGTCGGAGAAGACCCGAACCTGGGCGCGCGAGTCTGCCATGGCGCCGAGCTCGGCAAGCTGCTCGCCGGCAAGTCCCACTGTGACCGCACCTACCGGACGGACATCCACCCAGCCCGAGGCGCGGCCCAAGCTGTGGACCTGCTCGACGACGCCGGCGGTGTCGGCCACCGGGTTGCTGTTGGCCATGGCGTGTACGGCTGTGTAACCGCCAAGGGCTGCGGCGCGCGTCCCCGTTTCAACCGTTTCGGCGTCTTCGCGACCGGGCTCGCGCAAGTGGGTGTGGATGTCGACCATGCCGGGAAGTGCCACGAGGCCAGCGGCTTCGATGACGGTGGCCCCTTCGGCGGAAAGGCCCGTGCCACGCTCGGCGATAACTCCTTCGCGGATCAACAGGTCTTCTGCGCTGCCGCCCAGGATGGCCGCGCCGCGGATCAGATAGGTGCCGCTTGCTGTTCCTGGTGCGGTCTCGGTCATCAGTTGTTCTCCTTGTCGGAACGGGCGGTGCCCGGCGGGCTGACGGCTTCACGGGAATCCCCCGAGAGCAGCAAGTACAGGGCGGCCATCCGGACGGATACACCGTTGCGAACCTGGGCCAGCACGGTGGAGCGGGGTGAATCGGCGGCGGCGGACGAAATCTCCAGTCCGCGGTTCATGGGGCCGGGGTGCATGATGATGGTGTCCTTGAGGCCGAGGTCGTCGAGCGCGCGCAGGCGCGCATCGTCGAAGCCCCAGCGGCGCGAATACTCGCGCGTGGAGGGAAAGAAGGATGCGTTCATGCGCTCACCCTGGACGCGCAGCATCATCATCGCGTCGACACCGGCCTGAAGGGTCTCGTCGAGGTTGTAACTGACCTTGCACGGCCAATGCTCGACGCCGATCGGCAGCAAGGTGGGCGGGGCCACCAATGTTACTTCCGCGCCGAGCGTGCGCAACAGCCACACGTTCGAACGGGCGACGCGGGAGTGCAAGACGTCACCCGCGATGGCTACACGCATTCCCGTGAGGTCCGCGCCAGTGGACGCCGAGCCTTTGAGCTTGGCCCAATGGCGACGCATGGTGAACGCATCCAGGAGAGCCTGCGTGGGGTGTTCATGGGTGCCGTCCCCGGCGTTGATGACCGCGGCGTCGATCCAGTCAGTGGACGCCAGGCGGTGCGGCGCCCCGGACGCCCAGTGACGGATGACCACGGCATCGGCCCCCATGGCTGCGAGGGTCTGCGCGGTGTCCTTGAGCGACTCGCCCTTGGACACCGACGAACCCTTGGCGGCAAAGTTGATGACGTCGGCAGAAAGCCGCTTTGCCGCCGCCTCGAAGGAAATTCGGGTGCGGGTGGAGTCCTCGAAGAAGAGGTTGACCACGGTCCGGCCACGCAAGGCGGGCAGCTTCTTGACCTCCCGGTCCCCCACTGCAGCCATCTCTTCCGCGGTGTCCAGGATCCGGATTGCGTCGCCCGCGCTGAGGTTCTCGGTGGAGAGCAAATGTTTCACGCGCCGGCCTCGATGACTACTTCATTGATGGGCCGGCCATCCACCGAATCGATTTCCTCGAGGTGGACCCGGACCTTTTCCGAGGAAGACGTTGGCAGGTTCTTGCCGACGTGGTCCGCGCGGATGGGGAGTTCGCGGTGGCCGCGGTCAACCAGGACTGCAAGGCGGACGATGCGCGGCCTGCCAAGATCGATAATGGCGTCGAGGGCGGCCCGGATGGTACGGCCTGAGTACAGGACGTCATCGATCAGGACAACAACCTTGTTGTCGATGCCGGACAACGGAAGTCTCGTGGGATAAGGCGGCCTGGCGGGCTGGTGCGAAAGATCGTCACGGAACATGGTGACGTCCAGCTGGCCGACAATGGCCGAGGCATTGACAGACGGATCTGCGGAGGCGATCTTGTCTGCCAGCCGCACGGCCAGCGGATAGCCGCGGCGTGGGATGCCTAAAAGAACCAAATCCTGGGAGCCTTTGTTGGCTTCGAGGATCTCGTGGGCGATACGAGTGAGAGCACGGTCGATATCCGCATGGTTTAGGACAACCCGGGACGGCACCGGTGCAGTGACTTCAGTCAACGCTCGTCTCCCCTTTCCCCGCCTCACGGGACGGAATTAAAAAAGGAACATTTGCCCTTCAAAATTACCACAGGGGCGACGCCGGTCCGACGCGCCCGGGGGCACCGGGAATGCGTTTTAGCTCACAGTGGCGCGGGCGATGTTCGGCTGCCCCAGGGTCTCTTGAGGTCAGCCCAACTGACTGGCAGCAGATGTCGTTATGAAGGCTCATAACGACCTTAACTGCCAGTCAGTTGGGCTGATCCTTCCAACGCCGCCTAGGCGAGCAGGGAAGGCTTCAGCGTCTGCAGGCGGCCGAGGAGGCCATTGATGAATGCGGGCGATTCATCGGTGGACATGGTCTTGGCCAGTGCCACGGCTTCGCTGACCGCGACACCGTCCGGGACGTCGTCGTTGTAGAGAAGTTCCCAAGCGCCGATACGCAGGATGATGCGGTCAACGGCGGGCATCCGCTCCAAGGTCCAGCCTTGCGCGTAGGTCTGCAGGAATTCGTCGATAGTGGGCTGCATGGAAACCACGCCCTCTACGATGTCCGTTGTGTATGGGTTGACCACGAGATCGGTCATTTCCCTGCGGGCCTTCAAGACCTCGAACGCGGAGGCGGAACGCTGCTCCGCTTCGAACAGTACTTCGAGGGCCCTTGTACGGGCCTTGCCACGGGCGCTCACTAGTCGTTGACCCGGCCCAGGTAGCTGCCGTCGCGGGTGTCGACCTTGACCTTGGTGTTGTTCTCGACGAACAGGGGCACCTGGATCTCGTAGCCGGTCTCAAGTGTGGCCGGCTTGGTTCCGGCGGAGGAGCGGTCGCCCTGCAGGCCCGGCTCGGTGTACGTGATTTCGAGGACCACGCTAGGGGGTAGTTCAATGTAGAGCGGGGTGCCCTCGTGGATGGCGATGTTGACCATCTGGTTTTCCAGCATGAAGTTGGTCGCATCGCCAACCGTGGCACCGGAAACGGTGATCTGGTCGAAGTCCTGGGTATCCATGAAGACGAAATCTGCACCGTCCTGGTACAAGTACTGGTAATCGCGGCGATCCACCGTGGCGGTTTCAATCTTGAGGCCGGCGTTGAAGGTCTTGTCCACCACCTTGCCCGACATGACGTTGCGCATCTTGGTGCGCACGAACGCGCCGCCCTTGCCAGGCTTGACGTGCTGGAACTCAATGATGTTCCAGAGCTGGCCCTCGAGCTTCAGCACGGTTCCGTTCTTGATGTCATTTGTGGTTGCCACTAGTATCCTCTGGTTTCTCTCACTGGTTCTAGCTACGCTCGCTGGCTTCCAGTCGACTATGCCAAGCAGGCATGCCTTGACGGCCGCCAGCGCGTATTTATCAAAAATCCAAAGACCATTCTACCGGCAAAAAGCACTCCGGCTGCAGCGGCCCTTGTCCAAGCGGGAGATTGTTCAGGCGGCGAACCCGCCTAGGACGCGAATTCGAGGACGTACCGGGCGCGCTGAAGGGCCACGGCAGAGGAATAAATCAGTGAAGCGTCGGCTGCCTGGGCGACGCGCAGGTTCAAGGCTTTGTTAAACGACTCCGCCGCGGCGACCGGATTTCCGGCTACGAAATACGCCCGCCCCAGATACTGCTGGACGATTGGCTCCCTGACGGTTCCGTGGACCTCCGCGAGGAGCTGGCGGAAGAGCTCCACGGCGCGGTCGAAGCGGCCCGTGGCGCGGTGTAGTTCGGCTTCGATAATCCGCAGATTGAAGCACTCGGGGGCGTTGTAACGGGCCTCCGCAAGCAACTCCGCGGCTTCACCCGGGTGTCCTTCGAGCATGAGGGCCATGATCCGGTCGGCTGGATCGGCGGACTCGGCCAACGCGGAATACATGGCTTCCTCGTTGACGATCGCTGGCAGGAGCGTGTCCGGGTTGATGCGCACACCGGGAAAGCCGCCCGTGGGCCAATCGCTGATGCTGCTGAACGTTTCGGTCGTCATGATGCGATCTCCTGGTAGGCAGCGAAAAGGAGCGATGTGTCCGGAACGTCGAGGATTCCGGGCTTGGCCACGCCGTCGAGCACAACGAAACGCAGAAGGTCGCCGCGCGACTTCTTGTCACGACGCATTCCGTCGAGCAGGCCCTGCCAGCGGTCCCGGCGGTAGCTGACAGGCAACCCAAGTCCCTCGAGGATAGTGCGGTGCCGGTCGGCGTCGACCTCGGAAAGCCTGCCGACGCTGCGGGCGAGCTCGGCCGCGAACATCATGCCCACGGAGACCGCTGCGCCATGGCGCCAGGAGTAGCGTTCCACGAGCTCGATCGCGTGGCCGAGGGTGTGGCCGTAGTTCAGGATTTCGCGCAGGCCGGATTCCTTGAGGTCTTCGGAAACCACTTTCGCCTTGACCGCAATGGCCCGTTCGATGAGCTCGCGGAGCACAGCCGAACCGGGGTCAGTGACCTCTTCCGGCTTGTTCTCGACGAGGTCCAAGATGGCGGGATCAGCAATGAAACCGCACTTGATGACCTCCGCCATTCCCGAAATCAACTCATTTTTGGGAAGCGTCTGAAGCGTGTCCAGGTCCGCCAAGACAGCTGCGGGCGGGTGGAAGGAACCCACCAGGTTCTTTCCTTCGGCGGTGTTGATGCCGGTCTTACCGCCCACGGACGCGTCCACCATACCGAGGAGGCTCGTGGGCATGTGGATGACTTTGACACCGCGCAGCCACGTGGCGGCGACGAAGCCAGCCAAATCGGTGACCGCACCGCCGCCGACCGCCACAATGGCGTCGGAGCGGGTGAAGTCATTCTGGCCAAGCACCTGCCAGCAGAAAGCGGCAACCTGGATATGCTTGCCTTCTTCAGCATCTGGGATCTCGGCCGTGACGGCGGTGAATCCGGAAGCCTCCAGCTCAGCGCGGACCGTGTCGCCCGTAAGGCGCAGTGCCCGTGGATGGACCACCAGGACGCGCTTGACGCGCTCCCCCAGTTTCGCGGGAAGGGTCTCCAAGAGGCCTCGTCCGATGACGACGTCGTAATTCTCGTTGGCCGACTGGCCGGTGACCTTGATGACAGTTGCTTCGTTACTCACTTTTGCACTTCCTCTTTCAAGGCCGCGTATTCACGCAGTCTTTCCTCCACGTCGAGCGCGATTTCCGCCACGGTTCCGGTCCGGACGTCGATGACGACATCTGCCAGGCGTTCGTAGACAGGGCGCCGGGCCGCAAAAAGGGTCTCCCATCGGGCCATCGCATCGCCGGCAAGGAGCGGCCGGCCGGTGTTGCGGGCGATGCGTTCGGCGACCGTCCCCGCATCACACTCGAGGTAGACCACTGTGCAGTCACCCAACAGTTGTTGCGTGCCGGAGTCCAGTACCGCTCCGCCGCCAAGCGAGACAACCGCACCGCTGATGTCCGCGGCTTCAATGGCTCGCGCAACTGTCCTGGCCTCGATCTCCCGGAACGCGTGTTCTCCGCGACCCGCGAAAATATCGGCGATCGTTCCGTGGTGTTCAACAATGATGGCGTCGGTGTCCACGAACGGAACGCCCAATTGTTGCGAAAGCTGGTGGCCAATGACCGACTTGCCAACCGCCATGGGCCCGACCAGGACGATCGCGCGCCCGGCACTGGCGCCCGAGGTATTACGGATCACTAGTGGCCAACCGAGTCCAAGGTTGCCGGGATGCTGTCCAGGTAACCCCGAAGGTTCCGGGCGGTTTCTGCGACCGAGTCCCCGCCGAACTTCTCAGCAACAGCTTCGGCAAGTACCAAGGCCACCATGGCTTCGGCCACGACGCCTGCAGCCGGGACAGCACAGACGTCGGAGCGCTGGTGATGGGCCTTGGCGGCTTCACCTGTGCTGACGTCGATGGTCTTGAGTGCGCGCGGGACGGTGGCGATGGGCTTCATGGCGGCGCGGACACGCAGGACTTCGCCGATGCTCATGCCGCCTTCAATGCCACCGGCCCGATTGGTCTGGCGAACGATCCGGCCGGTGTCGTCCTTGACTATCTCATCGTGGGCGGCTGAGCCTCGGCGGGCTGCGGTGAGGAAGCCATCGCCCACTTCGACGCCCTTGATGGCTTGGATACCCATCAGGGCAGCAGCCAGTCGGGAATCGAGGCGACGGTCCCAGTGCACGTAGCTGCCCAGTCCCGGGGGAAGGCCGTAGGCCAAAACCTCGACAACACCGCCAAGGGTCTCGCCTTCCTTGTGTGCCGCGTCAACCTCGGCCACCATGGCGTTCGAGGTCTCGCGGTCGAAGCAACGCAGAGGATCGGCGTCGAGCGCCAAAACGTCGGAGGGCACAGGCAGGGGACGGCCTTCCGGCACGGAGACGCTCGCAATGGAGACCGTGTGGCTGACGAGCTCGATACCGAGCTGCTTTAGGAATTGGGCAGCAACAGTGCCCAACGCGACTCGCGTGGCGGTTTCCCGGGCGCTGGCCCGTTCCAGAACGGGGCGGGCCTCAGGAAACCCGTACTTCTGCATGCCCGTGAAGTCCGCGTGCCCCGGCCGCGGACGGGTCAGGGGCGCATTGCGCGCCTGGTCGGCAAGGAGCGCCGGGTCCACGGGGTCGGCAGACATGATCTGCTCCCATTTGGGCCATTCCGTGTTGCCGATCTGGATGGCGACGGGTCCGCCCTGTGTGACGCCGTGACGCACACCCCCAAGGATGCTCACTTCGTCCTGCTCGAATTTCATCCTGGCGCCACGGCCATAGCCCAGACGGCGGCGCGCCAAAGCGTCACGGATTTCCTCGCTGGTGAGTTCCACACCGGCGGGAACGCCTTCAACAATTCCGAGCAGTGCCGGGCCATGGGATTCACCGGCGGTCAACCAACGCAACATATATCCAATCCTGCCATGTAAGGCCCTTAGTAGACCCGCCGGGGAAGCCCGACTGAGTCACACATCACATCTATGACATCGGCCGTGACGTCAGCGCCGGAAAACAAACGGATTTGCTCCACGGCTTGATAGAGCAACATCTCGAGCCCAGGAACCACAACCCCACCCCGTGAATGCCATGCTTCGGCGATGCGGCTGGGCCACGGATCGTAGGCGACGTCGAGCAGGACACCCGCCGCGCCGTCGGACAGCCTGCCGAGCTGCGCGGCAATGCTGTCTGCCGCCCGCGGGGGAAGGGTGGAGATCACCAGATCGGCGCCCGCCATCCCCTCGGCCGCCTCAGTCATGGGGCGGAGTTGAAGAGAGAGCCCGACGGCGGCAGCCGCGGCTTTCGCTTCGGCGGCACGTCCGGTGTCGCGCACGTAGACATCAACGTGGTGCGAACCGAGCTCCTGCAGCGCCGCGATGGCCGCGGCGGAAGTTCCGCCGCCGCCGAGAATAGCGGACTTCGGCTGCGCCCGGCCCCCTGCATTCCGGACAGCTTCCACGATGCCGGCCACATCCGTGTTGTGGCCAACCCGCCGCACACCGTGCGCTGTGGCTTCAAACGACACCGTATTGATGACACCCAGGTGCAAACCGGCCCCACGGACTTCGTCGACTTCGTCCACCATGGCGGTCTTGAGCGGCATGGTCACCGACAAGCCGCACCAATTGTCCCTGTCCTCAAGGTCCGCCATGAAGGCGTGCAGCCGCTCGACAGTGACGTCGATCGCTGAGTAGTCGATGTCGAGCCCCAGCTTCGCGTAAGCCGCACGGTGGAGTGCCGGAGACTTGGAGTGGCTGATCGGGTGCCCCAGGACGGCGGCACGTCTACTCACACGCACCGCCCGGCGTTGGCAGCACACCATTGGTTGTATTGGTCAACGTACTTGAGGTGCTCCGCCAAGGTGCTGGAGAACTTCGTCTCCTTAGTGTCGAGGTTGATGGTCACCCAGTAGAGGTAGTTGTTTGCTGTCGGCTTCGCTGCAGCATCGATCGCCGTCTTGCCGGGCGAACCGATCGGACCGACAGGCAGGCCCACATTGGCGTAGGTGTTGTAGGGGTTGCTCTTGTCGGCCTTCTCGGCATCGGTCAAGTGGAACGTCTTGGTACCGAGGCCGTAGGTGACGGTGGCGTCCGACTGGATGAGGCCATTCGTCTCAGTGTTGCCCGGCTTGAGCCTGTTGTAGATGGCCCCGGCCACGTTCCCGTAGTCGGCCTGGCCGCCTTCAGCCTGGACGATGCTTGCGACCGTGATGGTCTTGTACTGCTGGGTGGGATCCGTGACGCCCTGCGCCTTGAGTTCATCGGTCGTGGCGGTCACGAGCTTCTGGAGGATGTCTTTCGCGGACGTTCCGAGGGGGAAGCGGTACTCCCCCGGCGCCAGGAAGCCTTCGAGATTTTTTGCCGGGGCGGGGACGCCGAACTGGGCCGGCGAATCGCTGAGTGCCTTCAACTCGGAGACGGGGATACCCGAGCCCTTGGAGATGGCGTCGAGCGACTCGCCGATGCGCAGCCCCGCGCTCAGCGCGAAGTACATGACTTTGGTGGAATCCTTGCCGAGGAGCACATTCACTGCATCTGAGTTCTTCATTTCCGTGCGGAAAGTGAAATCGCCGGGTGAGAGTTCACCACCGGCAGCAGTGAACGCAGCAAGGAACGTGTCGGCATTGGCAATGACGTGCTGGTTCTGGAGCGTGGTCGCGACCAGCTTGGGGCCGGAACCAGGGGCGACCGTCACGGTGACGGAGCCAGAGCCCGGGCCGGGGTAGTCGCTGACCTTGTCCATCCCGAGCAGTGGCTTCAGGAACTGCGCCCCGATCGCGACCGCTGCTACGAACACTGTGAGGCTGAGCAGCAGCGCGACGAGGCGACGCCGCCTGCGGACTTTCTTCGACGGAGCCTTTGGCACAGGCGTAGCGGCCGCCATGAGTTCATGGGGGTCATTCGTGTCGTGGAGTTCGTAATCAAAGGCAGGATCGTGGTGCTCATAAACTTCGTCATGCGCATGTGGATCGTGGAACTCTGCACCGTGCGCGTCCTCGTAGGCCGGAACAGCGGCGAAGTGCTCGACGTCGTGGGGCTCGGCAGTCTCCGGGTGCGCGTCTTCTGCGTGCTGAGCCACTTCGGCCTGGGGAGGCAAGATTTCGGAAGGAACGGATTCATTCTGGATGCCGTCGTCACGGAGCTCGCCGTCACGGAGCTCGTAGGCGTGGAGCTCAGAGGCGTGGGAGCTCGCTTCCGCGTCGGCCGACGCGTAGTCCGGAACGTATGCCCGCTGTGGTTTCGGTACCGCTACAGGTTCAACGTGGACCGGCACAGGCGGTGGAAGTATTTCTCGGTTTTGGGTCTCCAGGAAGCGTTCCCTGGCACGGATTTCACGACGAGTCAGCTGCCGGGTGCGGTCTTCTGAAGCGTCGTTGGAGGGGTCGTTGTTGACCGGGCTCACAATTGTCTTCCCCTCGTTCGAGAGTGTGGATCAATGTCGGAGGATTGCAGCGGCGCCGTGGCACCGTCAACATGTTGGAGCGGCAACGGCGCCTGCACGCGCCTGCCCACATCTGCACCTCTGGCTTTTTGCATGTCGATCGCGTGCTGCAGAATTCCGGCAGCGGCAACCTGATCCACCACTTTACGATGATCTTTGCTGCTCATGCCAGCTTCATGGAGATTGCGGTGGGCCGTCACGGTACTGAGCCGCTCGTCAATCAGGTTGACAGGAACGTCAAGTCCGCGCCGCTGCAAGTGAGCGGCAAGCAACTCGGCGTAGTCGCTGGCCATGACCGCGGACGCGTGTTCCTCACCCTTCATCGTTCGAGGCAGGCCGACAAAGATCTGGACGACGCTGAGCTCGGCAGCCTGCCGGACAATGACCCCGATATCGGAATTTTTCTTGGCGTCCCGGCTCACGGTCTTGAACGGCGTAGCCAGGATCCCGTCGGGATCACAGATGGCAACGCCCACACGGACAGTGCCGACGTCTACCCCCAGCTTGGTGCCCCGCGGGTAGTCGTCGTTGCTCGCAATGGCCTCCAAGATCAGCGCTTGGCGATCGCGTCCACAACGGCCGCAAGGGCCGGTGCGATCTTCGAGGGGTCGGTTCCGCCGCCTTGTGCGACGTCGTCCTTGCCACCACCACCGCCGCCGAGTATTCCTGCAGCCACCCGCACAAGGGCACCCGCCTTGACGCCTGCTTCGCGGGCCGCTTCGTTGGTCGCCACGATAATCACGGGACGGTCGCTGCTGACACCCGCCACTGCCACGGTGGACGCGTCGGAGCCGAGCCGGTTGCGCAGGTCCATGGCGAGGCCGCGGAGGTCGTCCGCTCCCCCGACCTGTCCGGCGTCGTGCGCGACTACCCGTACACCGGCGGCATCCTGCGCCGTGGCAACGAGGTTCGCCGCGGCCGCGGTCAGCTGTTCTTTCCGGAGGCGGTCAAGTTCTTTCTCGGTCGCCTTGAGCTTAGCCAAGGTGCTGGAGATCCGGTCCGCCAACTGGCCCGACGGAACCTTGAGCATCTCGGTCAGCTCGGTGACCAAGGCGCGCTCGGCAGCAAGGTGCCGGAAGGCGTCAAGGCCGACGAAGGCTTCCACGCGGCGGTTTCCCGAGCCGACAGACTGTTCGCCGAGCAAAGAGAGGCTACCGATGAGGGACGTGTTGGCCACGTGGGTACCACCGCAGAGTTCGCGGGACCATGCCCCGTCGATCTCCACGACGCGAACCTCGCTGCCGTAGTTCTCCCCGAACAAGGCCATTGCGCCCAAAGCCTTGGCCTCGGCGAGGCCCATGACCTTGGTGTCCACCCGGAAGTTGTTCCGGATAGCAATGTTTGAGACCTCTTCAATCTCGGACTTCGTGGCTGGGCTCAGCCCCTCGCCCCAGGCGAAGTCGAAGCGCAAGTAGCCGGCCTTGTTGAAAGAACCACGCTGGGTGGCTTCCGGGCCAAGGATCTGGTGCAGGGCCGCGTGCACGATGTGGGTGCCGGTGTGCGCCTGTTCTGCAGCGTGGCGTCGCTCGCGGTCGACGGCGGCACGCACCAGCGCGTCCGAGGCGATCTCCCCTTCGCGGACGATCGCCTTGTGGACGCTCAGGCCCTTCACGGGGCGCTGGACATCGAGAACTTCGACCACGAAGCCGTCGCCGGTGATGAGTCCCTTGTCGGCAGACTGGCCGCCTGCTTCGGCGTAGAACGGAGTTTCGTCGAGCACGAGCTCGATTTCGTCGCCCGTGGAAGCGTGGGCGACGCGCTTTCCGGAGCTGACGATGCCACGGACGCGGGCTTCCCCTTCCAACTCGGTGTAGCCCGTGAAGACGGTCGCGCCTTCTGCCAGGAGCTCCTGGAAGGCCGAGACATCGGCGTGGCCGCCCTTCTTGGACTTGGCGTCGGCCTGGGCGCGCTGACGCTGTTCCAGCATGAGGCTGCGGAATTCAGCCTCGTCAACCTTCAGCCCGGCTTCCTCGGCCATTTCGAGGGTGAGATCGATCGGGAATCCGTACGTGTCATGCAGCGCGAAGGCATCTTCGCCGGACAACGGCTTACCGGCGGCTTTAGAGAGCACCACGGCTTCCTCCAGGCGCGCAGTACCTGAAGCGATGGTGCGGAGGAAAGCCCTCTCTTCGGCGTAGGCGATACGACTGATGCGGTCGAAGTCGGTCTCCACCATAGGGTAGACGCCCTTCATGGCGTCGCGGGATGCCGGAAGCAGCTGCGGGAGGCAGGCTTCTTCGACGCCGAGGAGGCGCATGGCACGGACGGCACGTCGGATGAGCCGGCGCAGCACGTAGCCGCGGCCCTCATTGGACGGGGACACGCCGTCGGAGATCAGCATAAGGGCCGAACGGATATGGTCGCCGACGACCCGCATGCGGACATCGTCCGTGTGGTGTGGATCGTCAGCGGACTCGGCCGAAGTGTATTCCTTGCCGGAGAGCGCTGCGGCCTTGTCGATGACCGGACGGACCTGGTCGGTCTCGTACATGTTCTCGACGCCTTGCAGGATCATCGCGAGGCGCTCCATACCGAGGCCTGTGTCGATGTTCTTCTTGGGCAGTTCGCCCACAATGTCGAAGTCCACCTTTGAGCGGACGTTGTCAATCTGGTACTGCATGAACACCAGGTTCCAGATCTCCACGTAGCGGTTCTCGTCCGCAATGGGGCCGCCTTCGGCACCATAGGCAGGACCGCGGTCGTAGTAGATTTCCGAGCACGGACCGGCAGGTCCGGGCTGTCCCGTGGACCAGTAATTGTCGGCCTTGCCCATGCGCTGGATGCGCTCGGCCGGGATGCCGGTGTTCTTCAGCCACAATTCCTGGGCTTCGTCGTCTTCTTCGTAGACAGTTACCCAGAGACGCTCAACGTCAAGTCCGTAGCCGCCGTCGTCGATGCTCTTGGTGAGCAATTCGAAGGCGAACTTGATGGCGTCTTCCTTGAAATAGTCCCCGAAGGAGAAGTTGCCGCACATCTGGAAGAACGTGCCGTGGCGGGCAGTCTTTCCCACTTCCTCGATGTCCCCGGTGCGGATGCACTTCTGGACGCTCGTGGCGCGTTTGAAGGGCGGCTCTTCGCGGGCGGTCAGGTAAGGAATGAACGGAACCATGCCGGCCACAGTGAAAAGCAGGGAAGGGTCGCTGGATACAAGCGACGCGGAGGGCACGGCTGTGTGGCCCTTGCTGACAAAAAAGTCCACCCAGCGTTTGGTGATCTCCTGCGACTTCATTAGCTGATTACTTACCCTTCTCAATTCACTGCACATGAGTTTGTGCGCGGTTCTGGCATGTGCCATTGCCGCAGCTTCTAATTCTGCCCTGTTGACGGCCGCTTGGGCGAACCGCGGCAGCTTGTACCGCGGCTGCTAGCGCCTATCGGCGTCCGGCTCGTTGACGCCGAGTGCGGCCCGGAGCTCGCCTTCGCGTTCACTCATTCCGGCTCGCACTGCGTCGGCAAAGTCGTACACACCATCAGCCAGGCGAGCTACGGCGCGGTTCAGGCCGTCGGGTCCGATATTGGCCCGTGCTTCGGTGAACTTGCGGAAGGCGATGACACCGATTGCCATACCGATCCCCATCCAGACGATTCTTTTCACAATATTCCTGACGTACGAAGGCCGAGATTGACGAACGGATTCAGCGGCTGCGACGGCCGCTGCGCGGTTTACGGCGGTTGGCAAAGGCCGAACGCACTCCATAGCTGAATGCAGCCACCTTGATAAGGGGCGAACCGACCGTCGCTGCCACCAGCGAGGACAACGCCGAGATGTTGGCGGAGGCATCAGAGACGTTGGAGGTGATGCCATCCACCTTCTTCAGCTGCTGGTTCGTGGTGGAAACGGTCGCTGTGACTTCGTCCATCAGGGGCGTCGCTCCGTCGCTCAAAGAGCGGATGGAAGTGCGGACTTCATCAAAGACGCGCCCAAGTTTGAGGATCGGCACAGCCAACAGCAGCACAAGGAGCGCGAAAACTCCGGCCGCGATCAGGCCTGCAATATCGCCACCAGTCATGGACACTCATCTCCTAGCATTTGTTGCGTAGCGGGTGGACGCGCCGCGCGGTTCTGCGCAAGCACTCCCGGCGTGGCTTCCCCAAGTACCTTACATACAAAGAAGCCCGCGGCGCGTGCCACGGGCTTCTTTGTATGCGCGCTGGAATTTAGCGAGCGTAGAATTCGACGACGAGCTGCTCTTCGCAGGTCACGGGGACCTCAGAGCGCTTCGGGCGGCGAACCAGGCGAGCCTGGAGGGCGTCGATCTTGACGTCCAGGTAAGCCGGAACGACGTTCAAGACGTGTGCGCCGGCAGCTGCAACCTGGAACGGAGCCATGACTTCGCTGCGGCTGTGAACGTGGATGAGCTGACCTTCCGCAACGCGGAATGACGGGCGGTCCACGCGGATGCCATCAACGAGGATGTGGCGGTGCACAACCAGCTGGCGGGCCTGGGCGATGGTGCGGGCAAAGCCGGCACGCAGCACGAGGGCGTCAAGACGCATTTCGAGCAGCTCGATCAGGTTCTCACCGGTCAGGCCCTTGGTGCGGCGTGCTTCTTCGAAGGCACGGGTCATCTGGGCTTCGCGGATGCCGTACTGAGCGCGCAGACGCTGCTTTTCGCGCAGACGTACAGCGTAGTCAGAGTCCTGCTTCTTGCGGGCACGGCCATGCTCACCGGGGCCGTACGGACGGCGCTCCATGTACTTGGCGGCCTTGGGAGTCAGAGCGATGCCGAGTGCACGCGAAAGACGTGCGGTACGGCGAGCACGAGTGTTGTTAGCCACTTGTGTCCTTCCAATATCTGCGGTGTGTCAGTGTTACTGGCCTCCATGAGGGAGAGCATCGGCCAACCGCTGCCTTTTGCTACGGGGCGCAGGGCACAACATCAGAAGCTACGTTCTGAAGGATTGTGCGTCCGTGCCTTGCCAGACAAGCATCTAGCCTACCATGACGGCTACTTGCCCCGGATGATCCTGCGTAGTCGCTCTAGCCTGGGGGCAATGTCCCGCTCCGCACCGTTCGCTGTGGGCTCGTAATAGTCCCTGCCCACCAAATCATCCGGAGCATATTGCTGGGTGGCAACGCCGTGCGGGGCATCATGGGCGTATTTGTAGCCTTGGCCATGGCCAAGTCCCTTCGCGCCCTGGTAGTGGGCGTCGCGCAGGTGCGCCGGAATCCCGATTCCCATGCCGGCGCGCACATCCGCGACGGCCTTGTTGATGCCCATGTAGGCGGCGTTGGACTTGGGCGCCGTTGCCAAGTGCACTACGGCTTCGGCGAGGATGATCCGCCCCTCGGGCATGCCGATGAGTTGTACGGCCTGGGCAGCGGCGACGGCGGTCTGTAGTGCCGTGGGATCTGCCATGCCGATGTCCTCGGCCGCGGAGATAACGATGCGGCGGGCCACGAAGCGCGGATCCTCGCCTGCTTCGAGCATACGGGCCAGGTAGTGGAGGGCCGCGTCGACGTCGGAGCCGCGGATCGACTTGATAAACGCGCTGGCGACGTCGTAGTGCTGGTCGCCCGCCCGGTCGTATCGAACTGCGGCCACATCCAGGGCCCGCTCCGTGTGGCGGAGCTCGACGCGCACTGGAGGCTGCGGAGCGTCATCGCCCGCCAGCCCTTCCTCTTCGGACGCGTCTACGGAAGCGTCGCCGCCGTCGTTGGTGCGGTCTCCGTAGGCCACGCCGGCAGCCGCCTCAAGGGCCGTGAGCGCACGGCGGGCATCTCCACCGGACAACCGGACCAAATGCTCGAGGGCTTCCGGCGTGAGCTCCACTCCCCCGGCCAAGCCGCGGGCATCGGCAACAGCTCTTTGCAGAAGCCCTTCGATGTCACCGCCCGTGAGCGGCTTGAGAGTAAGCAGCAATGACCGCGACAGCAGTGGCGAAACCACCGAGAACGAGGGGTTTTCCGTGGTGGCTGCGACCAGCACAACCCAGCCCTTCTCGACTCCGGGAAGCAGGGCATCCTGTTGGGCTTTGTTGAAGCGGTGGATCTCATCGAGGAACAGCACGGTGGTGGTCCGGTAAAGATCCCGTGCAGTCAACGCATTTTCCATGACGAGCCGGACATCCTTGACACCGGCGGTGATGGCGGACAATTCCACGAACTTCCTGCCCGGTCCGCGGGCGATGACGTGTGCCAGCGTTGTCTTGCCTGTTCCTGGCGGTCCCCACAGGATGACTGAGCTTGGACCGGCGGGGCCGGCGGCGTCAGCTCCGGCGGCGAGCTGCCGCAAGGGCGACCCGTGGCCCAGCAAATGCTGCTGGCCCACGACGTCGTCCAACGTTCGCGGCCTCATCCGGACGGCCAGGGGGCTACGCGGCGACGCCGTGCGCCCTGCCCCGGAACGGTCCGGGTCCGTCGCCTGGCTGCCGGCGTCGTCGTCGTTGTCCGCGCCGGCACCAAAGAGATCTTCCACATGGATAGGCTACTCATGATTCCAGTTAAGGAGACATCGACGTGGAAATCCGGCCATCCGGCCCCAGCGGAAAGCAACCATCGGCGGCGTCCCGCACCGCGTTCATCCCCGGCCCGCGCCTCACCGGCTGGGTGGAACGCTTCGCCGCGAGCCATGGCGCTGTTGAGGAAGAGCCCAACGACGGCGGTACCCTCCTGCGGGCGGCTGATGGCGCCACGGCGCTACTGAGAGCCCCCTGGCCCGTCGATGGAAGGCCCGGCAAGGGATCCACCACTGTGGACCGTTTGGCGTCGCTTGCTTCACAGGAAAGGCGGCTCGGCATCATTCTGGTTCGTCGGGGCGGCTATGCCGTAGGGGTCGTGAGCGGCGGGAAAGTGTCTGCGTCCAAATCGGGTTCCCGTTACATTCAGTCGCGGTCCGCAGCGGGGGGATCCTCGCAGCAGCGGTTCGCCCGGCGTCGCGAGAACCAGGCCAACGCGCTGACGGAAGCTGTGGCCGGATATGCCGCTGGTGTGTTCGCTGGGCACAGCATTGAATACTTGGTCCTGGGCGGTGACGCAGCGCTGTCCGTGGCGGTCGTGGAGGAAGCGGCGTTGAGGGAATACGCCTCGCGGAAAAGGCTCGCGTTCCTGGCGGTCGCCGACCCCAACGCAACCGTGCTCCGCAGGGCCGCGGCAGATGCATGTGCCGTGCAGATACAGGTCACGGACCCGCTGTAGTGGCGCAGAGAAGGTAAGCGACCGGCGTCAACCGCTTGGTCAGATTCAGATCGCGTAGCTCAGCGGGGTCGAGCACCACCGCCTCGCCGGCGAAAAGCTACACCTCTGCCGGGGGATACCGGCCAGCCACACATCAGCAGCGCCCAACCCCTCCAGCCTGCAACCGAGAAGAATGCCGTGGTTCCCGCAGTCGAGTCCCATGACCCTTCGAGCAACAATGTTATGCATGGTACATTGCAATACATGATAGATGGATTGAAGATGCAGACCAACCTCAGGAAGGGTGTCCTGGAGTACTGCGTCCTGGCTGTTATCGCACAGGGTAAGTGGTATGGCCTAGATATCGCCCAGCATCTACACCGGATGGACTTGATCGCGAGCGAAGGCAGCCTGTACCCGCTCCTGTCGCGTCTACGGACCAGGGGACTGGTTACGACAGCCTGGCAGGAATCGAACGAAGGGCCGCCGCGGCGCTACTACAGCCTCTCGTCTGCCGGAGCGGATGATTTGAAGGGTTTCATCGACATCTGGAGGACCTTTAGCGATTCTGTTGATCGAGTCTTGTCCAACACTACAAACAACGAGAAAGGAGCCGGATAGTGGATCCGCTCGAAAACCCCAAGGTCCAGCGCTACCTCGGCGAGGTCAGCGGCTTCCTGAAAGAGGTATCCCCTGAGATGCGTCAGGAAATCCTGGAAGGGATTGAAGACCATTTGAGGATGGCAATGGCTAGCGGCGGCTCCGATGTAGACCAAGCGCTCAGGGGCCTTGGCCGCCCAGAACTCGTCGCCGAGGCAGCACTTGGCGGGCACGAGACCGCCGGAGTGCAGGCTGAAAAGCAGCCTTTGTGGAAAAAGGTCCTGGTATCCGGTCCTGACGCTTTTGCTGCTGCTTCTGGCGGGTTCGGCTGTTGGCGGGCTCCTCGGGGTCCTTGCAGGGCTGGTTGGCTTGATTTTCCTGTGGAGCAGCGGGGATTGGAAGGTTTGGGAGAAAGCGCTGGCAACGATCTTCCTTCCTCTGTACGGGATCGTGGGATTGTTCCTTGCAGTGCCGGACAGCATGTCGGCACTCCCTTTGGTTTTCGTCGGGGTTTCCCTTGCACTGGTTGTATATCTGGGTTGGGCGGCCAACACCCGACGCCGCGCATCCCGAGAATATGCAATAGCCTGAAACAGCCTCGAAAGCACACCTCCATGCGAGGTGAGGATCTTCCGGCGAACATCAAATAGTCTTCCGGACTTGCCGGGCCCGGGACAGCGAAAGGTCACGGCCCGGGCAGCCGAACCGGAACCGATACCGCGATAGCGAATCTCAGGACAACACCAACGCGCCAACGAGAAGTAATGAGAAAAGGCAGGGCTGCGGGAATGTGCCGTGTTTGGCTTGCCGTGGTCAGGCTCGGAAGGGATCGTCGTCAGACGCTTTCCATATTCAGCTACCGGTCCCCCGGCCGTGGCCACCCTGCCGCCTCCATGTCCCCGTTCTGCAAGGCAGCGTCGCGCCCTGCAGAACTTCAAAAGCATTGCGGAGCCAAGCCGGTGACTTCGCGACTGCTATACGAGCAGTGGGCAAAGACGCGCGCACCTACCCAAGGAACCGCGATAAATTGTCGGTGGCTGCTGCGATGCTGTGGGTATGGGTGGAAGGACAGCGTGGGGCGTGGAGAGCAGGGCGGCCGTGGAGGCCGTTGCCGCGCTGGCCGCCATCAGCGGGGACGCTAATTCACCGCGGGACGCCGATCCGCTGCGGAGCCTGGTAGATGGTTGCCTGGACGGCCTCGCCGAGGTCGCCCGCCTGGAAGCCCGGACCGCCGCGCTGAAAGCCAAACTCGCCGCCGACTACGTCCGGACGGCCAAGGCGCTTGCGCGACCGGCCGCCTCCCCGCAGGACCGCACCGCCCACGAGCTGGCCCTGATCGCCGAGCCCTCCATCGCCCGCCAACTGATCACCGACGGCGCAGAGTCCTTCCACCGCGTCCTGACCGACCCCCGCGACGGCGCCCCGCTGGAAATCGGACGCACCAGCTACCGCCTCACCAAAGCCCAACGCCAATGGCTCCGCGACGGCAAATGCCCCTACCCCGGCTGCAACAACCACTCCCAGGACAACGAAGCAGACCACCTCCTGGCCTGGGCCCACGGAGGCACCACCGGCATCTCCAACCTGGCCCAACCCTGCCCCAAACACCACCGCCTCAAACACAGGACCGCATGGACCCCCACCACGGCCAGCAAAAACCAGCCGCCGTGATGGACATCCCCTTCCAAACGCCACTACCCCAGCGAACACCACGACTGGGAACCACCCCACTGGCCAGAACACATCCCGATCACCGACACACAACCAGGCCCACAACCACGCCCGGACGAAGAACCGCCCGAAATGCCACCGGACCCCTTCCCGCACTGGCACTCCTTCATGGACACACACCCATGGCCAGCATGCGACACGGACGACACGGACGACACGGACAATCTTGGCTGGCCCACGCCCCTCGACGAGCACTTCCCGGACAGTGTCGTGCGCCACGGGACCTCATCGACCAGACCCTTGTAAAAGAGCCGCAGGGTCCACACCTCTGAATGCCTTCACGACGGCGCAGCCCGGCCGCGCCTTCTAACAGCCTGACAACCCCCGCCGGAGCCGTGCCTGCCGGTAGAGATACCTGCCATGCTCTGCGAACCCGGCGCCCCTGTAGAGAGCTTGGGCGCCGGTATTCGAGGCCGTCACGAGCAACCAGAACTCGGATACGCCTCGGTGGCCGCCCGCTTCCAGAAGTGCACCCAGCACCCGCCGCCCGAAGCCTTGCCGACGGTGTTCGCCCTCGGTTGCCATGCAGTAGATGCCTCCCTTGCCGTCCACCAGGGCGAGGCGCCCGACGGCGGCCGAGGCGCCGTCGTCGTCCCTTACGAGGACGTAGATCGAGGGACACGACGCCAAGATCTTCCGGGCAATCTCCAGCTCCGCGTCCCCGCCGCGCCCGTCGACGGACCACCACAGCCGGAGCCACTCTTCGGAAGGCTCTTCAGAGATCTCGACGGCTTTAGCCAGGCCATCGGGCGGCGTAGCGGGAAGAGTGCCACCCGGGCGAATCATGATGAGGGTCTCGGACTGCCGGGTGAATCGCTGCGCATCAAGCACCGCGTTGAGGCCCGCGCTCCGTTCGTCCTCGAAAATCTGGAAGATCAGCGGGAGGCGCCGGGACCGATACCACTGCGTCGCGGCGCTTACTGCCGACTCGTCGTCATGGGTCTGTTCCCTCGGCCAGACCGAGTTTGCCCGCTGTGTGACGCCTCCTGCGGCCCGCAGCACCCATCCACCGGCGTCCTCACGATCCGGGGCCGGCCACGCACGGTCCATCAGCTCCTCAACCAATGCAAGGCCCATTTCCTGCGCCACCGGTCCTCCTCAAAGTCGGTCTCCGCCGTGGTACGCCGGAGGCCCTCGCAAGTTGCGAGGGCCTCCGGGTTGTTTCCAGGGTTCCAGCTACTCCGATTTGGCTGCTGATGTTGCCGGAGCTGCTTGCGGCTTGGCCTCAGGCTTGAAGTCGACTCCGGCTTCCTTGCGCTGCTGCGCCGTGATGGGTGCAGGGGCCGCCGTCAGGGGATCATAGCCGCCGCCCGACTTGGGGAAAGCGATCACGTCGCGAATAGAGTCCACGCCGGCCAGCAAGGCCACCACACGGTCCCAACCGAAGGCCATGCCGCCGTGGGGAGGTGCGCCGTACTTGAATCCCTCAAGGAGGAAGCCGAACTTGGTCTGCGCGTCTTCCTTGTCCAGACCCATGAGCTCGAAAACGCGCTCTTGGACATCGGCCTCGTGGATACGGATGGATCCACCGCCGATTTCGTTGCCATTGCACACGATGTCATAGGCGTAGGAAAGGGCTGATTCCGGGTCCTTGTCGAACGTGTCCAGGAACTCGGGCTTCGGGGAGGTGAACGCGTGGTGCAGGGCCGTCCACTGGCCGCCGCCCACCGCGACGTCGCCGGAGGCGACGGCTGCGGCTGCGGGTTCGAACATCGGGGCGTCCACGATCCAGACGAAGGCCCAGTCTTTGGGGTCGATCAGGCCCGTGCGGTGGCCGATCTCAACGCGGGCGGCGCCCAGCAAGGCACGGGACGGAGACTTCTCGCCGGCGGCGAAGAAGATGCAGTCGCCCGGCTTAGCGCCCACGGCGTCTGCCAACCCCGCGCGCTCGGTGTCCGTGAGGTTCTTGGCAACAGGACCGGTGAGCTCACCGTCTTCCTTGAACAAAACGTAAGCAAGTCCCTTGGCACCACGTTGCTTGGCCCATTCCTGCCAGGCGTCCAGCGCCCGGCGGGCCTGCGACGCTCCACCGGGCATGACGACAGCGCCAACGTAGGGCGCCTTGAAGACACCGAAGTTGGTGTCTTTGAAGAACTCCGTCAATTCGGTGAGCTCCAAGCCGAAGCGTAGATCCGGCTTGTCGGAGCCATATTTGGCCATCGCCTCGTGGTACGTCATGCGGCGGATCGGTGTCGGGATCTCGACGTCAATCAGCTTCCACAGTGCCTTGACGATGCTTTCGCCAAGCTCAATGACATCGTCCTGGTCAACGAAGCTGGCTTCGATGTCAAGCTGGGTGAATTCCGGCTGGCGGTCCGCGCGAAAGTCTTCGTCGCGGTAGCAGCGGGCGATCTGGTAGTACTTTTCGAAACCGCCCACTTGCAGCAGCTGCTTGAAAAGCTGCGGAGACTGCGGAAGAGCGTACCAGGAACCCGGTGCCAAACGCGCCGGAACCACGAAGTCACGGGCGCCTTCCGGCGTCGAGCGGGTCAGCGTGGGGGTTTCGATCTCCACGTAACCCTGCTGGTGAAGCAGTTCGCGGGCCACGCGGTTCGCTTCGGAACGCAAGCGCAGGTTCCGGGCGGGGCCGGGGCGACGCAGGTCAAGGTAGCGGTGCTTGAGGCGGGCTTCCTCACCGACCTCCACGTGCTCGTCGATCTGGAACGGCAGGGGATCCGAGGTGTTGAGGACCACCACTTTCTCAGCAATGACCTCGATCTCACCGGTGGCGAGATGCGGGTTCTCGTTACCCTCCGGACGCTTGCTCACGGTGCCCACGATCTGCAGCACGTATTCATTGCGCAGGCCGTGGAAGACCTCTTCCTCGCGGACAACCACCTGGGCGACACCGGACGCGTCACGCAGATCGACGAAGGCCACGCCACCGTGATCGCGGCGGCGGGCTACCCAGCCTGCCAGGGTGACGGTCTGTCCAATGTGCTCGGAACGCAAGGATCCGAGGTCATGTGTGCGCAGCACAGCATTCCTTTCAACATGATTTTCAGCGGATCATGGCAAAACGATCCCGTTCGAGTTTACCCGTATGGACGAAGCGTCGCCGCCACGAGGCGCCGCCAGCCCGCACCTAGCGTGTGGTAACGCGGACGTGGAGGTCCTCGGGGGATGGCGCCCAGCTGGCCGGGTCCGCGTCCACTTGTTCCCCGGTGCGGATGTCCTTCACTTGGTGCTTGCCGTCGTCGTCCGTGAACCAGACGAAAGGAATGCCGCGTCGGTCGGCGAATTTGATCTGCTTGCCGAACTTCTCGGCCTTCGCGGCAACTTCGGTTGCGATCCCCCGCCCGCGCAGCTGGGCCGCGACGTCCTGGGCGGCAGACCAGCTGTCGTCGTTGTTCAGGGCCACGAGCACTGCCGTGGGCACCGAGCGCGACGCCGTCGCGAATTCCTGGCTCAGGATGCGGGAGACAAGGCGGGTCACCCCGATCGACAGGCCGACGCCGGGGAACTTGCGATTGCCCTTGCTGGCAAGGGCGTCATACCGGCCGCCGGAGCAAATGGAACCGAGCTGCTCATGGCCCACCAGGACGGTTTCGACGACAGTACCGGTGTAGTAGTCAAGGCCGCGGGCGATGCTTAGGTCCGCCACAACCTTGCCGGGGGCGCGCTGCACAGCGGCCTCAATGACTTGTTCCAGTTCACTGAGGCCCTCTTCCAGAAGCTCGTCCGTCACGCCCAGGGCGCGGACCTGTTTCACAAAGGAAGTGTCCTCGGTCCGGATGCCCGCGAGCTTCAAGGCAAGTGCTGCCTGCTCCTCCGTGGCGCCAAGTTCGCTCATGAGCAATTCGGCGACTTTCGCTTCACCGATCTTCTCGAGCTTGTCAATGCTGCGAAGCACGCCGGCGGTGTCCGTGAGGCCAATACCGCGGTAGAAGCCCTCGGCCAACTTGCGGTTGTTGATACGCAGGCGGAAATCCGGAATGGGAAGTGCGCTGAGCGCTTCAGCGATGACGAGGGCGATCTCGACGTCGTAGCGGAAGGGCAGCTCGCCGTCGCCCACGACGTCGATGTCCGCTTGCGTGAACTCGCGGGCGCGGCCTTCCTGGGGACGCTCCCCCCGCCACACTTTCTGGATCTGGTAGCGGCGGAACGGGAAGGCGAGGTAACCAGCGTTCTCCACGACGTATCGGGCAAAGGGCACCGTCAGGTCGAAGTGGAGGGCCAAGGCGTGCGGATCTGCTTTGTCCGCCTTCCCGCCCTCGTTTCCGGGTTCGCCGTGGGTTGCGTCCTCGTCTTCCTGCAGGCGGCTGAGACCGTACACCTCTTTGTCGATCTCGCCCTTCCGGAGGAGTTGGCCGACTGTTTCCACAGCGCGGGTTTCGATCGAAGAGAAGCCATGGAGTTCGAACGTCTTGCGCAAAGTGTCCAGGACATGCAGTTCCACCAACCGCTCCTGGGGAAGCCACTCGGGGAATCCGGACAGGGAGGCGGTACGAGCCATGGTGGAAATTTCTCCTCAATGATTGCGCGGGCCGGACCTTGCGCCACGAACCACGGGCCGATTCGGCTCAGGTTAGGCGGGCGCCCAGCCAGTCATGCATAAACTATGTGCGGCAGCCAGTTTATGCTTTCGGCGCCTGCACATCTAATGCGGGTACCCGATTCGGGTTGCCTGCGATGGAAGCTTGTCCATACAACCAGGAGGACTCTTGTCTACAAGGCCGCGGGACAACCGTGAAGCCAAACGGCGCATCAGGCAGATGGAAGCCAAGCGCGAGCTGCGGCGTGCACAGGGCAAGCGCCGCCGTCGGGACAATGTGATCGCCGTCGGTGTGGGCGCTGCCGCCCTGATTTCCGCCGTCGTGCTTCAACTCACGGTGTTCAACTCGAACCCGAGCGAATCGCAGTTCGCAGCGGCGCAAGCCGGGCTGAGTTCGCCGTCCGCCGCTGCCTCGGCGAACCCATCCGCTTCCGCCGCGGGGACCGGGTCGAATAGTGCCGACATTCCCAAAGCGGACACCGCCGCGGGTAAGACGTTCACCGGCCAGCTAAGCCTCAACGGAGGGGCAGTCGGCGTCGAACTGGATGGCACAACGGCTCCCCAGGCCGCAGCCGTGTTCAAATCCCTCACTGACGCGAGTTATTACAGCGGGCTCAAATGCCCTCGACTCACCACCGCCGACAACTTTGCAGTGCTGCAGTGCGGGGCCAAGGGCACGGACACAAGCGATGATCCCAACTTCCACTGGGGACCGCTGGAGAACACGCCCGCTAATAACACTTACCCGGCCGGGACCATCGCCGTCGCCCGTACTGGCAACAATGCGTACGGCAACGGGCACCAATTCTTTATTGTCTATAAAGACACTGTCATTCCCCCGGATTCTGCAGGTGGGTACACGGTAGTGGGGAAGGTGACGAGTGGCATGGACGTCGTGACGAAGATTGCCCAGACGGGTATTAATCCGGGCAGCAGCGCCACCGACGGCGCCCCTGTGGCACCTGTCACGATAGACTCGTTTTCTCTGAAGTAACCAGCACGAACTACCGTTCGCGGCGCCTTACCTTAGTAATCCCTCCAAGCGAAAGACTTTTAGCGGTGACAGACAGTCAGAAATCCGACGAAACTGCAGTAGTGGCCAACGAAGAAGAAGTCCAGGCACCGGCAGCCGCCGACGCCGGCGTTGAGTCGGCTGCGCCGGCAGACGAAGCGGCAGAGTCCGCCCCGACGCCTGCTTCTCCGACGCCACGTCCGGCCCCCTCGCATACACCGTCTCCTGCAGCCTTTGCTGCCCGTCCGAAGGCCGCAGCTAGCGTGATTCCGGCCGCTCCGGCGGCCCAGCCCACGGCTGTGTCGCTCGCGGAGGCCGCCAAGTGGGGGCGCGCCGAGGGTGACGGCCATGTCTTCCTGACCATCGACGGCGAAGAACAGCCGGTGGGACAGTACCCGGGAGTAAGCACCGACGAGGCATTGGCGTACTTCGCCCGGAAGTACGAGGACGTGGTCGCGCAGATCGTCCTCATGGAACACCGTGTGGAATCCAAGGCTCCGGCCACGGACATGCAGAAGACAGTGGACCACCTGCGTGAGCAGCTTGCCGAGCGCAATATGGTGGGGGACATCCGCACCGCCGAGTCCCGCCTGGACGCTTTGACCGGGCAGATTTCTGAACTGGAAAAGTCCGAGAAAGCCGCGCACGAAGCCGCACGTTCCGCGGAGCTGGCAGCCCGCGAGGCGATCGTTTCCGAAGCCGAATCCATCGCCTCACAGGATCCCTCCCAGGTGCAGTGGAAGACGTCCAGCGCCCGCATGAACGAACTCTTCGAGAGCTGGAAGACGGCCCAGAAGAACGGCATCCGGCTGGGACGCAGCAACGAGGACGCTCTGTGGAAGCGGTTCCGTTCGGCCCGTACGGTCTTCGACCGCCACCGGCGCGCCTATTTCTCGCAGTTGGACAGCACCAACTCGGCCGCGAAGGTGGCCAAGGAACAGCTGATCGAGGAGGCCGAAGCACTCTCGAGTTCCACTGACTGGGGCTTCGCGGCGGGCGAGTACCGCCGCCTCATGGACCAGTGGAAGGCCACGCCCCGCGCCAGCCGCAAGGACGACGACGCCCTGTGGCTCCGTTTCCGTGCCGCCCAGGACGTCTTTTTCAGCAACCGCCAGGCTGCCAACGATGAGATCGACCAGCAATACACGGCCAATCTCGCCATCAAGGAAGAGCTCATTGTGGAGGCCCAAGCCCTCTTGCCGATCGCGGACCTCAACGCGGCCAAGAAGTCCCTGCAGTCCATCCGTGACCGCTGGGAAGAAGCCGGAAAGGTCCCCCGCGCCGACATGGGCAGGATCGAAGCCGGCCTGCGCAAGGTCGAGGACGCCGTCCGGGAGGCTGAAGAGGACAAGTGGCGCCGGAGCAACCCGGAGACGAAGGCCCGCACCAATAGCGCCCTATCACAGCTTGAGGCTGCCATCGCAGGCCTCAAGGAAGATCTGGAGAAGGCCGAAAAAGCCGGAGACCAGCGCCGCATCAAGAACGCCCGCGAGGCCCTCGAGGCACGCGAGGCGTGGCTTGACCAGATCCAGCGTTCGGCCAGCGATCTCGCCTAGTAGTAGTAAGAGCCTAGGGCTAGAGAGCCTGAGCCCGGTATTGCACCGGGCTCAGGCTCTCTAGCTTTCTCGAGATTCTTTCGGTGTTGTACCAGCGAATGTCCTCGTCCAATGCTGTTTCCAGTGCGTCTGTGTTGGTGAACTGGACGCGCTGGTAGCGGCGTGAACGCTGACCGATGGTGCTGAAGATGATTCCGGTGATCGTTGGAACCCGCCGTCAGCGATTCAAGGATTCGTCGAGGTACCTTGCTTCGATTTCAGCGATGACACTATCTCCGGGGGGTGTTGTGATGCCTGTTGTTTGTCGTAGCGACTCTCCGGGCGTCCACCCCTTGCCGATTGGTGGCGGCTCAATATCGTGTTTCCAATTTGGGGCGACCCGGTCAAGCAGCAATGCCAGGAAACTGCCGGTGGAGTAATACGCGGAGTAGTCGAGCCCGCTCTGTTCCTCGGGCAGGTCCCAAACCTTGTCGAGTGCCGCCACCAAGGAATTTTCCTTGGACGCGGCCCCCTTGGAAGGCACGGCCTGTCTGTACGTGTACTCAAGATAGCGTGCGGTGCCTTCGATGGCTTCGACGTTGTCCTGCGCCTTGAGTTGCGGCCATTTCTTATAGCGTGCCGCGCGGATCCCCGCGAGGTCTTTCGCGAGGCCTGGGAGCTTTCCCACCTCGGCCGTCGGCACCCGATCCAGGATTGACAACTCCGTCTTTAACATTCGGTAGTGCTCGTCCGTGCGGGGGAAATGGAAGACTCGAGAGTCGACAGAATCGTAGCTCCAGTTCGCCTGCTTGTTTACGTGGAAGGCCTCATGCATTGAGAACATTGCAAAACCCAGGCCCTCCGGAGGGTTCTCTCCGAGCATCCCTTCATGGAACTTAAACGCCAGAACCTTGCGCTCACCGATGGCGATTGGAGTGAAGTTGAAAGAACCCCAAAGCTCCGCATTAGCCGCCTCGAAGGTGTTGCTAACGTAGACATCATCAAGGGCGGGATTACCGGGGAATTCGACTTTCTTCATATGGCTCGTATCTACCAGGTGGCTCATGTTGATCACGTAGGCGTAGTGCCAGAGCGGGCTCTTAGCACCGTCGGTTCGAAGCAACAGGAGAGGCTCGCGGTCGTAACGGTACCCGGCCGTCCAGAGGTTCTCCGGTTGAGCCTTGAAGGCACGGTACTGCTCAGTTAGCTGATCGAACGTCGTGCGGTCCGTCTGGTCCAGGCTCTGATACGAACCTGCTGGCAGCGCCCTGTACACAGCCCCGGCGATCACTGCAGCAGCGACAAGAAGAAGCATCACTGAGAGAGCCACAAGGCGCACCAAGCTCCGAGATCGCCACCGTGGGATCGTTAAAGGCACTTTTTTCCTTTCGGATTCAGTCAGGTTCATCCATCAGTTCCTTGGCGTTCCAAGCTCCCTTTCCCGCGCGTGATCTTCAGTAAAATCAGGCAGGATCACGTGAATGGCCGGGTACTGGGAACGGTTGTAGGTATTCAGAGGTGAATCGACATGGATTGGCTCTGAATTTCTTAACTTGATAGTGACAAGTTCCGACATAGTGACGACGTAACGGGTAAGCGGTTACCAACACGCGTTAACGGCAAGGAAGGGACAGCGCCGTTCCAATTTCTTCGATGAATCTTGTGGGGTCGATTAGTCAGGAAAACATCTTCAGCGACACAATAAACTAAGGATTCTGATCGGTCCAAACGGTACTTACAAGAGACGCTGCCTGATGAAAGCGTGCAAGAAGACTGTCTGAGTGAACCAGCATTATCGCCACATTTCCAGGCCCTGTCCCGGTTATCCACATAGCCGGGACAGGGCCTGTTCTTCATTCGGCTGCCACGCGAGGATTGCTGAATGGACACAGGATTCCCGCCTTCGCAACAACTGGACTCTCCTGCCCAGGATCTGTACTCGCCCAGTCCGCTGTTCACGTGGGCTGAGCTTCAGTCAATGGCCGCCGACGGCGTGCTCACGCCCCTCTACGAGAAGAGCTTCACCCCTCCTGGACTTGCTGTCACCCCACGGCTCCGCGCCCGTGCAGCTGCATTAGTAGTTCCGGATCGCATCCGGAGGAAAGTCATTGCAGGCCGAATGACGGCGGCCTGGATCTACGGTTGCGCGGATGCTCCCGAAAGGCTCTCGCTGCTAGTTGACGCCAAACACCGCATATCGAGCCTTCGCTCGGCCCGGGCCTGCATTCTGCACGAAGTGCGCTTGGGCCAACTGGACGTGGTCAGCATCGGCGGTCTTCTGGTAACCACTCCCCTCCGGACGGCTGTGGATGTGGCCCTGTATGTGGAAGCGGACAGGGCCGTGCCGGCCCTGCGGAGGTTGTTGTCCCAGGAGCAGCTGGGCGTTCGGCTTCGGCTCCTGACGCTTGCTGTGGAGGCGTTCCCCAGGGTCCCGTACAAAAAAGCCGCCTTGCGCAAGCTCACAGCCCTAGCGCTTCAACAAGACGTGCTTCATCAAGACGCGCTTCAGACTGAGGCTCTCCCGCCCAAGGCAGCCGCTTGAGTTTCGACAGTTCAGCTTCGTCGGTGGTTTCCGGTGGTCCTGTAGACGTCGAAGACGCCGTCGATCCTTCGCACGGCGCTGAGTACATGGTGCAGGTACTTGGGGTCTCCCATTTCGAAAGCGAAGCGGGAGATCGCCACACGGTCGCTGGAAGTGTGCACGGACGCAGCCAGGATATTGACGTGGTTCTCCGATAGAACGCGGGTGACATCCGAGAGCAAGGACTTCCGGTCGAGGGCTTCCACTTGGATCTCAACCAGGAAAACGCTGGATTGGGTCGGGGCCCATTCGACTTCGACGATACGGTCCGGCTGGTCCCGGAGATCCGAGACATTCGTGCAGTCGGTGCGGTGAACCGAAACACCCGAGCCCCTGGTGACGAAGCCAAGGATCGGATCGGGTGGTACGGGCGTACAACAGCGGGCGAGCTTCACCCAGACATCTCCCACTCCCCGGACAACGACGCCGGAGTCCGAGTACCGGGCTTTCTGGAGCTGCGAGGGGATGCTGACTTCCTCCAGGTCCTCGTCTGGAGTTTCATGGCCACCGAGGTGCTCCATGAGCTTTTCCATGACGGACTGCGCCGAGGTGTGGCCATCACCTACACCGGCGTAGAGACCCGAAATATCAACGTAGTGGAATTCCTCCGCCACCGTGGAGAGCGCGTCATGTGTCATGAGCCGCTGAAGGGGCAGGTTCTGCTTGCGCATCGCACGGGTCAGCTGGTCCTTGCCCCGATCGATCGCCTCTTCGCGGCGCTCCTTAGTGAACCATTGCCGGATCTTGTTACGGGCCCGGGCGCTCTTGACGAAGTGTTGCCAGTCCTGGCTCGGCCCTGCACCTTCGGCCTTGGACGTGAAAATTTCCACCCAGTCGCCGTGATTCAGTTCGCTGTTAAGCGGTACCAGCTTGCCGTTGACACGCGCGCCGATTGTCCGGTGACCCACCTCGGTGTGGACAGCATAAGCGAAGTCAACCGGCGTCGATCCAGCAGGAAGGGCCATGACCTCGCCCTTGGGCGTAAAGACGAACACCTCGCGGGCATTGATCTCAAAACGCAAGGAGTCCAGGAATTCGCCCGGATCAGATGTTTCCTGCTGCCAGTCGACCAATGAACGCAACCAGCCCATGTCGCCGTCTTTGGGACTCCCCGGGCCCACGGCAGTCCGGTTGGGCTGGTCCTTGTACTTCCAGTGGGCCGCCACGCCATACTCGGCACGGCGGTGCATCTCGTGCGTGCGGATCTGGATCTCGACAGGCTTACCGCCAGGCCCGATCACCGTGGTGTGCAAAGACTGGTACATGTTGAATTTCGGCATAGCGATATAGTCCTTGAACCTCCCCGGCAGGGGGTTCCACCGCGAATGCAAGGTGCCAAGAGCTGCGTAACAGTCACGGACGGAGTCCACCAAGACACGCACGCCCATAAGGTCGTTGATGTCGTCGAAGTCCTTGTCACGGACGATCATCTTTTGGTAGATCGAGTAGTAGTGCTTGGGCCGGCCCGTGATGGTTGCCTTGATGCGGGCAGCCCGGAGGTCTTCGGCAATCTGGTTGCGGATGACGCTCAGGCTCTTCTCGCGCTCCGGCGTGCGGTCCCCCACCATCCGGACGATCTCTTCATAGACCTTCGGGTACAGGGCGGCGAAAGAGAGGTCCTCAAGTTCCCACTTGATCGTGTTCATGCCGAGGCGGTGGGCCAGCGGAGCGAAGATCTCAAGCGTTTCACGGGCTTTGCGGGAAGATGATTCAGCGGAAACGAACCGCCACGTACGGGCATTGTGCAGCCGGTCCGCAAGTTTGATCATCAAAACGCGGATGTCCTTGGCCATGGCCACAACCATCTTGCGGACGGTCTCTGACTGCGCAGCCTCACCGAACTGGACCTTGTCCAGCTTGGTGACACCGTCCACGAGCATCGCAACCTCGGGACCGAAGTCGCGGGTCAGGTCAGCGAGCGTGTAAGGAGTGTCCTCCACGGTGTCGTGCAAGAGCGCAGCGGCCAAGGTGGTGCCGGTGAGCCCGAGCTCGGCCAAGATCGTGGCCACCGCTACCGGGTGGGTGATGTAGGGATCGCCGCTCTTGCGCTTCTGTCCTTGATGGCTGCGCTCCGCGACCGTGAAGGCCCGCTGGATCAGGTCGAGGTCTTCCTTGGGGTTGTTCGCCCGCACTGTCCTGAGGAGAGGTTCGAGAATGGGCGAATAGGTGCTCGCGCCGCGCCCCGTGAGTTTCGCGAGCCTGGAGCGTGTCCTTTCGCGCCGTCCGGGAAACGTTGGACGCACGCCTGGGCTGTCCACCGGAACACCACCCGCAGTGTTTCCCGTAGATGCGGTTGCGGTGACGGGCACGCGGCTCAGACCGTCTTCCCCGCCCGTCGGCGGCGCCGACGTCGTACGTTCCTCCACAAGAGCACCCCTCACGACTGACTTAATTCTTCCAGTCTATTCCCGACGGTGACCTGTCCAAGAACCGGTACCCAGATGACGGAGGCAGGAACACGAAAGGCCGCTCACTGCCCTGGGCAGTGAGCGGCCTTCCACAAGGAAACCAGGCTAAACAGTAGCGGCTTCCGAATCCGATGCGGCGGCCGCTGAGCGACGATTCGCGACCTTTTTGGCCTGCTTCTGCAGTTGCGGTTCGCTTTGGCGCAGCCAAGCATAGAGCGGAGCTGCGATGAAGATTGTTGCTGCAGTGCCAATGAGGATACCGACGAACAACGCCAGGGACAGGTCGCGGAGCGTGCCCGCACCCAAAAGTCCGGCACCGATGAAGAGAATCGCGGCGACTGGCAGCACGGCCACCATCATGGTGTTGATGGAGCGTACCAAGGTCTGGTTGACGGCAAGGTTGACCTCTTCGGCAAACGTACGCCGGCTCGAGGTGGTGATGTCAGAGGTATTTTCGCGGATCTTGTCGAAAACCACCACGGTGTCGTAAAGCGAATAGCTGAGAACAGTCAGGAAGCCGATGATGGCCGACGGCGTCACTTCAAAATCGCTGAGCGAGTAGACACCGGCCGTCGTGAACATCGTGACCAGCATGCCGGCGAGGGCCGAGACGGACATCTTCCACGTGCGGAAGTACAAGGCCATCAACAGCGCGGCCAATCCCACGAACACCGCCAGGCCAATCAGCGCCTGCTTGGTGACGTCCTGCCCCCATGTGGGGCCGATAAAGGTCGAGGTGACCTCGTTGTCCGTGACGCCGTAGGCCTTGGCTAGGTCCGTCTTGATCTTGATCGTCTGGTCATCGCTGAGTTTGTCCGTCTGGATACGCATAGTGTTGCCGGCGACGTTCGCAACGCGCGGAACAGCACCGGACACGACGTCATGGACCGCCTTTTCACCCACGGCGGAATCAGTGGTTTTGACGTTGGAAACGGTGAACTCGGAACCACCCCGGAAGTCAATGCCAAGGTTGTAACCACCTTTGACCACCGGCAGGAGGATCGAGATCGCCACGGCGACAGCGGCGATGAAGAACCAGATCTTTTTGTTGGCTACGAAGTCGTAGGAGCGTTTGCCCGTGTAGAGCTCATTGCCGAACTTTGCGAAGCTCGTGGTCATTACTTCTCCTCCTTGGTGCCATTGGAAGAACCGGCCAGCTGGGCTTGCTTCTCGGCAAGTCGGCGCTCGGCGATGGTCATGCGGCGCTCGGCTTCCGCGGCGGCACCGGTGTTGCGGGCGCGCACGACGGCGGGCTTTTCCGTTGGCGTACGGAGCCTGCCCGCACCGCGGTACAGCGGCACTGCTCCCAGGCGCTCGGGGTCCAGGCCGGAGAAGCGGTGACCTTCACCGAAGAACTTGGTCCGGGCCAGCACCTGGAGCGTCGGGTGCGTGAACATGAACACGACCAAGAGGTCGGCCAGCGCGGTGAGCCCGAGAGTGAAGGCAAAACCGCGGACGTTTCCAACAGCGACAAAGTACAGCACCAGGGCGGCGAGCAGGTTGACTGCCTTGGAGGCAAGGACGGTGCGCTTGGCCCGCTTCCAGCCGTTCTCGACGGCGGACACGAGTCCCTTGCCCTCACGCAATTCGTCTCGGATACGTTCGAAGTACACGATGAAGGAGTCCGCGGTTTGCCCGATGGCCACGATCAGACCTGCCACACCGGCAAGAGAGAGACGGTAGTTTTCGGTCCAACCAAGAATCGCAATCGCAAGGTAGGTAAGTCCGCCTGCCACCACGAGGGAGAGGATGGTGACAAAGCCCAAGGCGCGGTACTGGAAGAGAGAATAGACCACCACGAGCAGTAGGCCGATCACACCGGCCATCAGCCCAAGACGCAGCTGCTCCCCACCGAGGGTTGCCGAAATCTGTTCCTCGGACTGGATGTCGAAGCTAATGGGCAAGGCGCCATAGCGCAGTTGGTCTGACAAGGCCTGCGCGGACGCCTGCGTGAAATTACCTGTGATCTGCGGCTTGCCATCAGTGATCACAGCAAGGGAGCGTGGAGCAGAGATCACCTGGTCATCCAAAACGATGGCGAACTGGGACTTGGGATCGTTGCCGCCCGAGGCCTGCGAAGCGACGTAGAACTGGTTGAGCCTTTGGGTAACGTCTTTGAACGTCTTGGTGGCGGCGGCGTCGAACGTGATGGTCACGCCCCATGCATTGGTGACCGAGCCCTGTGCGCCCTGGACGGGATCGAAGGAGGACGAGACAATGTCCTGGCCCTTCACTTCCACGGGTCCGAGGATGTACTTGACGGCAGGGGTGGTGGCAGTTGCTGCCTCGCAGGTGACCAGCGGCTTGGCCGGATCGGACCGGGGTTGCTTGTCCTGGGAGGGATTGACGCAGTCCAGGGCTTCGAAGGCCTTGTAGACATCGGCCGTCACCCAGTTGCTGTCGCTGGCGTTGGTGGGCGCAGCTGTAGGCTTGGGCAGACTGGCATCCGGCGTTCGCGATGCCACCGGGACCGCCGCAGGGTCCCCGGTCATAATGACCGGGCGGAAGTTCATATCGGCTGAAGCCTGGATCAAGGCGCGGGTTTCCGAGCTTGGTGTGCCGGGTAGGCTCACCACCACGTTACGGCCCGACTGGGTGGTGATTTCCGCCTCGGCTACGCCGGAGCTGTCTACGCGTTGACGAATAATCGCAACGGCCTGGTTCAACTGGTCCTCGTTGATGCCCGAGGATCCTTCGACCTTGGGCGCGAGGATCATCTGCGTTCCACCCTCGAGGTCAAGTGCGAGCTTTGGTGCCCAACTTGCCTGGCCGGTGATAACGCCGCCACCGAGGACTGCGGTCAGTACAGCGAATATTGCGACAAGCCAGATCAGCACCCTGCGGGCTGCATTTTTGTGGCCGGTTCGTGCCATGTTCGATCTTCCTGTTGATGACGGAACAGCCGCCGGCTTGCACTTGTAAGCGCAGGCCGGCGGCGGTTCATTGCCGTAGAACTATTCCCGCTGGTTGTACGGGTACGGACTAGCTGTCCTTCTTGCCCTCATCATTGAGGCGCTTTAGGGTTTCCTCGGAGGTCTCAGCCGGTGCCGGCGCGTCGGTGTCCGCGGACGTCAAAGACGACGCGTCATCCGGAACGTCAACAACCGTTTCCTCGGCGGGCTCAACGATCTTGGTCACAGCCTGGCGGTGCACGGTAGCGAGATTACCGGGAGACAGCTCCAGGACAACCTTGTTTTCCGCTTCGTCCATCGAGATGATCCGGCCGAACAAACCGAAACTGGTCATCACGTCAACGCCAGGAGCGAACTGGGACTGCAGCTTGGCCTGCTGTTGCTGCGTCTTCTTGTTACGGCGGAACATCATGAAGATGAAGACGCCGAGCATGGCGAACAGCAGGATTGTCATTGGATCCACAGGGAAGTTCCGTTCTTTACTTGCGTTTTTGGTTTCACGGCTATGTCTGCCCGGTGGATCCGACGGCCGTGGAGCTTCCTCCATTTGGCCGCACAATGCTCCGACGGGCGGGCACAGAACCAAGGACTCGAACGTGCCGAGTGTCATACCAGTCTAGAGGCATAAGCTGAATAGATCGCGCTAGCGGCCGGTGTCTATGCTTTCGGCCTCAATTTCGCCGTCCTGGAACAACGTAAGAGGGTCCTGTCCGAACACTCCGGCCGGCACTGCATATCCGAGGTGGGTCCACGCGGACGCCATGGCAATCCTGCCGCGCGGCGTCCTCCCCAAAAGTCCTTCACGTACGAGGTACGGCTCAGCCACGGTCTCGACTGTCTCCGGCTCTTCGCCTACCGCAATCGCGAGGGTGGAAAGCCCCACAGGCCCCCCGTTGAACTTGGTGATGAGCGCCTCCAAGACGGCGCGGTCCAAGCGGTCCAGTCCGCGCTCGTCCACTTCGTACATGTCCAAAGCGGCGGAAGCCGCGCGGGCGTCGATCTGCTCGATTCCGTGGACCAACGCCCAGTCCCGGACGCGGCGCAGCAGTCGGTTGGCGATACGCGGCGTCCCCCGGGAGCGGCCTGCGATCTCACTGAATCCGGCCGAGTTGACCTTCAGGTCAAGCAGTCCCGCCGAACGGCGCAGAACCAATTCAAGCTCGGCCACGGAGTAGAACTCCAAATGTCCGGTGAAACCAAAGCGGTCGCGCAGGGGGCCTGGCAGGAGACCGGCCCGGGTAGTGGCGCCCACGAGGGTGAAGGGCGGCAACTCAAGCGGAATGGCCGTTGCCCCCGCGCCCTTGCCTACCACGATGTCCACCCGGAAATCTTCCATGGCCATGTACAGCATTTCCTCGGCAGGCCGGGACATCCGGTGGATTTCATCGAGGAAGAGCACCTCGCCCTCCGAGAGGGACGAGAGGATAGCCGCCAGGTCGCCGGCATGTTGGATGGCGGGTCCACTGCTGATCCGCAAGGGAGCATTCATCTCGGCGGCGATAATCATGGAGAGCGTGGTCTTGCCCAGACCCGGAGGGCCGGAAAGCAGAACGTGGTCCGCGCTGCGGCCGCGCATTCTCGAGGCTTCCAGCACGAGCGAAAGTTGCTTGCGAACGCGGTGCTGGCCAACGAAGTCGTGGAGGTTCTTCGGGCGCAGGGCCGCCTCGATGACGCGCTCCTCGGGCTCCTCTCCCCCGGTAACGAGGGACTGCTCAGCCACGGCTGCCTACCCGGTTTCCCGCGCGGGCACCGTCCTGGCCAAGCCAGCGGAGCGTCGCACGCAGGATCTGGGCGACGTTGCCGGCGTCGGCCAGCTCCGGGGAATCGGCCATGGCCTTGTCGATACTGCCGGCGGCGTCCTTCTCCGACCAGCCGAGGCTTGCCATGGCAGCAACCACCTGCGGCTTCCAATCGGACTCGGACGCGACGGCGGGGGCAAGCCCTGGCGCGGTGCCGAGCGGTACGAGCTTGCCAGCCAGCTCCAGCACGATCCTGCCGGCCACTTTGGGCCCGATGCCGGGGACTTTGGTGAATGACTTGGCGTCACCGGAATGGGCGGCCACCCGGATTGCCTCGGGTTCATGGACGGCAAGGACCGCCAGGGCCAGCCGCGGCCCCACCCCGCTCACACTGAGCAGGACATCGAAGACTTCCCGTTCGTCGTCGTTTGAGAAACCAAAGAGCGTCAGGGAGTCCTCCCGGACGATCAACGAGGTGAACAGCTTCGCTTCCTCCCCGACATGCAGGTGGCTGAGAGTTTGGGGCGTGGCGTAGACGCTCATTCCGGCACCGTTGAGGTCGATGACGGCCGTGGAAAGGCTGACGTGTGCCACGGTTCCGCGAAGAAAACTGATCAAGACCCGGCTCCTGAAGTACTGCCCCGTGCATGCTGCGCCGCGGGCTATCCGAACATATCTACGAATACCCTAACAAGTGCCACCGACAATTACCGGGCACGGCGCGCTTTCGCTTCCGCTTCCGCCCAGGCCCGCTGTGCCGGCGTCAAGGCACCGCTACCTGACCCGCCGGTGGAAACGGCGGCGCCACTGCCTGCCCGCCACGCGTGCGTGACGGCAAGGGCCAAGGCATCGGCAGCGTCGGCCGGCCGGGGCGGCGCGTCGAGGCGGAGGATTTTGGTGATGAGTTTCGTTACCGCCTCCTTGTTGGAGGTACCGCTTCCCGTGACGGCGGCTTTGACCTCCGACGGCGTATGGAGCGCCACCGGGATGCCGCGCCGTGCAGCAGCCGCGATGACCACACCCGACGCCTGGGCCACTCCCATGACCGTACTGACGTTCAACTGGGAGAAGACCCGTTCAACGGCCAGAACGTCGGGTTTGTACAGGTCGAGCCATTCATCGATGGCCTCGGCGATAACCAGCAAGCGCTGGTCCAGCGACTGTTCCGGGGAGGTTCCCACGACGCAGACGGCCACCATCGTGGCGCGCCTGTTCCGTTCGACGTCGACCACTCCGATGCCGCAACGGGTGAGGCCCGGATCGACTCCTAGTACGCGAAGAGTCAAGTCCGGGCCCCCTTTTTAGTTGTCAGGCTGTGTTTGTCTATCGAAAGAAACTGTTACTCGGCTTCGAGCGCCGCCTGGACTTCCTCGCTCATGTCCGCGTTGGTATAGACGTTCTGGACGTCGTCGAGGTCCTCGAGGGCGTCCACGAGCTTCATGAACTTCTTTGCACCGTCGAGGTCAAGGGGCACCTGCATGGACGGCACAAACTCGGCTTCGTCCGACTCGTATTCAATGCCGGCCTCCTTGAGGGCGTCACGGATGGCTTGGAGATCGGTGGGCTCCGAGTGGATTTCCCAATTCTCTCCGCTGTCCTTGACTTCCTCGGCCCCGGCGTCGAGCACGGCCATCAGGATGTCGTCTTCGCTGAGCCCGTTCTTCGGCAGGTTCACGACGCCCTTGCGGGTGAAGAGGTAGCTCACGGAGCCGGGGTCGGCAATGGTGCCGCCGTTGCGGGAGATAGCGAGCCGGACCTCCGAAGCAGCACGGTTCTTGTTGTCCGTAAGGCACTCGATCAGGAGTGCCGATCCCTGCGGGCCGCGGGCTTCATACATGATTTCCGTGTAGTCGACCACTTCGCCGGTCAGGCCGGCACCGCGCTTGATGGCACGGTCGATGTTGTCAGCGGGAACCGATGTCTTCTTTGCTTTGGTGACAGCCAGCTCCAGGCTGGGGTTGCCGGCAAGGTCCGGTCCGCCCATGCGGGCGGCGACTTCGATGTTCTTGATCAGTTTGGCGAACGACTTCGCGCGACGGCTATCGAGGATGGCCTTCTTATGCTTGGTGGTTGCCCATTTGGAGTGGCCTGACATGCTTTACGCTTCTCCTCTGATCATTCGAATGAATAGTTCGTGCACGCGCTTCTCCCCCGTCACTTCCGGGTGGAAGGAGGTGGCCAGCAACTGGCCCGAACGAACTGCAACAATTCTAGCCAACCCGTGCAAAGTATCCGTGTGGGCTGCCTTGCCCGGCTCCACCTGGGCGAGGATTTCGACGCCGGGACCGACCCGTTCCACCCACGGTCCGCGGATGAAGACCGCGTGGACGGGAGCCACGCCGGACTCCCCCGCGCTGAAGTCGAGCCCCTTGAAGTCAAGGTCCGTCTCAAAGGACTCCCGCTGCCGGCCGAAAGCGTTGCGACGGACCGTGATGTCCAGTCCACCGAACGTCTGCTGCGGATTCCCGGCGAGGTCGGAGGCGGGGTCGGCGATGTCGTCCGCCAGCAGGATCATGCCCGCGCAGGAACCATAGACCGGGAGCCCGGACGCGATCTGCTTGCGGATCGGATCGGCAAGTTCAAAGATGCGCGCCAGCTTGTCGATGGTGGTGGATTCGCCGCCGGGGATGATGAGGCCGTCAATATCGTCGAGCTCCGCGGGCCGCCGGATGCCAATGCCGGTGGCACCGGCTGCTTCAACGGCGTGGATGTGCTCACGAAAATCGCCTTGTAGTGCGAGGACGCCGATGCGCAGGCCCGAGCCCACGCTTGATGACGCCTCGGAAGGGGGATTGGTCATTCGACCATCATAATGCGCCGCCGCTGCCGGGCTCGCCTTGGCAACCCGGCTACGCGCCGGCGGCACGTGGTTTATGCACCAACTGGGATATATTACAGAGCATGTTTTCGTTCACCGTTCCACTCGGCAAGCTGGTCCGTGCTGTGTCCCGGCTTCGCGGCGGGGGTTCGGCATTGCCCGGCCTCGTGGTCGAAAGAATCGACCCCGGCTTCATGCAGCGGACACTGTCCTCACTCCCCCACGGGGTAGCCGTAGTGAGTGGGACCAACGGCAAGACGACCACCACCAAAATGGTCGTGGAGCTCCTGGAAAGCCAAGGCCTGAAGGTCTTCACGAACCGGACGGGGAGCAATTTCACCCGAGGAGTGGCAGCGGCCCTCCTCGGCGAGGTGGACTGGCGCGGCAGACTGGACGCCGACGTCGCCGTCCTGGAACTCGACGAGGCACATGCCGTGCACTTCGTGAACAAGGTGCCGCCGCGCTATTGCCTCCTCCTCAACGTCCTGCGCGACCAGCTGGACCGCTTCGGCGAAATCGACGCGACGGCGATGCTCCTCCAGCGGATCGCCGAAAGAACCACCGGAACCGTAGTGCTGAACCGCGAAGATCCCAGGGTTGCCCGTATCGCGGGGGCCGTCAGCGGTCCCGAGGTGCGCTACTTCGGATTGGACGAATCACTGCGCAGCACCTTCCCGAACGACGACGACATGCGCGCGGCGGCTCCCGGAACCAGCGCTCCGGGCACCAGCGCCCACGGCGACGTTCCCGCCGTCGAAACGGCCGACGTCGTACTCCGCCGGGTTGGTACCGACGACGCGGACTTCGAGTTCGACGGAACCCGGGTGACGACGCACATGAAACTCCGTGGCGTCTACAACATCTTCAATGCAGCCGCCGCGTTGGTACTCGCCAGGAGCATCACCGGCGCAAGCGGAAGGCCCGGCGATGCGGCCAAGCTGGTCAAAGCGCTTTCCGAGGTGGCTCCGGCCTTTGGCCGCGGGGAGAGCCTGACAGTGGATGGCCAGCCCCTTGAGCTGGTGCTGGTGAAGAACCCGAGCGGTTTCCGTCTGGGTCTGAAGTCTTTTCCGGCAAAGGGCTACGCTTCCATGATCGCCATCAATGACAACTATGCCGATGGCCGTGACATGTCGTGGCTGTGGGACGTTGAATTCGAGTCCCTGCGCGAGGACGGCGTCGAGGTTGTCACCGGGGTCCGAGCTTACGACATGGCGCTGCGCCTCCAATACGACGACGTCCGCTTCGGCTCGGTGGACACCGACATTCCCGCGGCGTTGGCTGAATTCATCCGGGGTTCGGCGGGCAAACCGAAACGGGTTTTCTGCACCTACACGGCAATGTTGGCCATCCGCCGCGAACTCTCCAAGATCACCACTGTGGAGGTAGTCTCATGACCCCGGCCGAAGACACCGCGCACCACGCAAGCAAAGGCACTATCCGGGTACTGCAGCTGTATCCCCGTGAAATGAACATCTACGGAGACTGGGGCAACGCACTGGTCTTGCAGCAGCGCTTACTCTGGCACGGTTACACGCCTGAGCTCCTCGAGTACAACGTAGGCGACGACTTCCCCGAAGATATCGACATCATTGTGGGCGGCGGCGGCCAGGACAGCGGCCAAATAGTCATCCAGGACGATCTCCAATCACGCGCCGGGCACCTCCGCGAAATGGCCGAGGAGGGAACGCCCATGCTGGTGATCTGCGGGCTCTACCAGCTCTTCGGCAAGTTCTTCAAAACGAAGGGCGGCCCGGTCATTCCCGGTATCGGCATCCTGGACGTGGAGACCGTCGGCACCGATGAACGACTCATCGGAAACGTCACGCTCACGTCTCCTGAGTTCGGCGAAATCCTGGGCTACGAAAACCACAGCGGGCAGACCACCCTCGGCAGCGGCGTCGAGCCCCTCGGCACAGTGTCCAAGGGCGCCGGCAACAACAGCAAAGATGGTCATGAAGGTGCCAGGCACCGGAATGTGGTTGCGAGCTACCTGCACGGGTCCCTCCTGCCCAAGAATCCTGCCATCGCCGACTTCCTGATCCGGACCGCCGTCGAACGCAAGTACGGCACCTTTGTCCCTGGAACGCCCGACGACGGTGTTGCCCGCCTCGCGCGCGAACACGCGGCAAAGCGCCCCCGCTGAAGATCGTGGTGGACCGGGCCCCAGGAGCCGTGGATTTCGCCCCGGCGGAACGCTCCTAGAAATCCTGGAGTGCGCGCACGTGATTGTGTAGTTGGCGGGCGACGTGGGCGATGAGCTCTTCCGCGGCCGGTTGATTCGCCGCGGCGGTGGTCGATTCGGTGAGGGCCGTCACGGCGATGGTGTGGCCGTTGCGGTGTTGGGCGACTCCGATTTCATGCCGGAGGTTGAGAAGCGTCCCTGTTTTTGATGACCAGACGGTGGCGTCGGTGTCGAATTCAGGAGCGAGCCGGTGGCGGAGGACGTTGGCATTCATGAGCTGTCGGAGTCGTTGGGCTGCGGCCTCATGGATTCGGGTGGGGCGCCAGATTTCGTTCAACAGGTTCGTGAAAGCTTCCGCGGTGCCGGTGTTGGCGCGGGCTGGATCCAATTGAGAGAGCAATGGGCCGGTGGCCCGGTTCACGCTCTCGATAGCGAGGTGGTGGGCCAAGTATCGTTCCTCGGGTCTTAGCCGCGCCTCTGCGGTATCGGCCAGCTCACCCAGGCCGTGCCGTAGGATGATGCCGCCAAGGTTCAGCTCCCGCATCAGCCAGGTGACGTGCTCGGGCGGAGTGATTTGCAAGAGCGCGTCAGTGGCGGAGTTATCGCTGACGCTGACGCTAAGGTAGAGCAGATCGTCGATGGCAATGGTGGCAGGGTGCCGGAATCTACTCAGCCCGGTGGGACCTGGAATGGTGAGCCGGCCGGGGCTGACGTCAACGCGTGTGTTCCCCTTGATCTCACCGTCGATGATGCGCTGCATGGTGGCCAGCGCAAGTGGGACCTTGACGAGCGACGCGGCGGGGAAAACACGATCCGGGTCGAGGCTGATCTGCTGGCCCGTTGCCAGGTTGCGGGCGGTGAAGGACCCGAGGATTCCGCCTTCGAGGAGTTTCGTGCGGAGCTGGTCCAGGAGGGTTTCAGTATTCAATCGCCTGGGCCCCAAGGACGTCTGCGATGCGGGCCCAAAGCTTGTCTTTCAGTGTCGCTACCTCAGTGGAGTCAACGCCGGTGATCGCGTAGGTGCGGTTGAGACGAACTTCGCCGAGGGGCCGCCAGTGCAATTCGAATCGCTGTGCTTCCCCCGGTGTGCAAAGGACGAGGTCATCGTCACGGAAGGCAGCCAGTGCAGCAGCCTGGGCTGATGTTGCACGTTCCACTTGGCCGGGTTTGAGGCCGTTGCTGTCCCGGAGGTGGTAGAGACGGTCCCGAATGTGGGAAACGTCGTCCTCCGGCAGTATCCACAACCGGGTCGTAGGTGCGTCGACCCGTCGCCGCGAGCGGAGGCAATCGAGAAAGAAAGGCCCGGTCTCTTCCGGGTGGGCCTGCCCCACACCCAACGGAATCGCCCACGCTGAAAGGTCCGGTGGGGAAGGAACAAGGGCTGTCCTTGGTTCAGGGTCGCTCATGTCTTTGTGTCCAAGTTCCCATCCGGCATAGACCACTTCGAGGTCGATCGAGCCCTTCTGGGCGTCACGTATGAGGCGGGCCACTTTCTGGGCCGGGCAGCCCTCGGGGACAGCCAGGGTAATCGCTTGCAGATGGGATTGCCCGGCGATCTCCTCGATCCGGCCCGCAAGTTGGGTCAGACGGCGGGCATAGGGCAAGAGGGTTGCCCCGAACCGGCTTGGTCGGTGGTTGTCGCGGTCGATCACAATGTGTCCAAGGTGCTGTTCAAGGGCCGCGACGCGGCGGCTTGCTGCCGATTGGGGAATCCCGATCCTGGCAGCGGCGACAGTGAAACTTCCCGCGTCGCAAACGTGCACGAACGCTTCGCAGGCGGCGAGGAGATTCATCTGCACATCCTAACCGGGGTTCCGGACGGGACGAGCATGCGAAAAGTGCATGACCGCATGCCCTTCTAGCCTTTGACGCATGGGCTGTCGTCGCGTTTAGTCAGAGCGGAATCACTGCCAGCCACCCGCGTGGGCGCAGTTCACGTCAGCAAAGGGGACCATCGTGCAAAGCAAAAAACTCCTCCCGATCATCACGGCATTCGCCATCGTCACTGGACTGCTGTCCGGGTGTTCGAACGATCCAAACCCGGGTTCGGGAATTGCGCACCCACCTTCGGCTTCCAGGCAAGCCTCCAACACCATCTCCGTAGCAGCCACAGAGCCGTTCTCGGGACTGGAAAAGGAGTACGACGCGCGCCTTGGCGTGTATGGGATCGACACAGGCACGGGCAAAACCGTCATGCACCGGGCAGACGAGCGCTTCGCCTACGCCTCAACGTCCAAAGCGCTGCTCGCCGGGGCAATCCTTGCCAAAACCAGCACGCCGGAACTCGATCAAATCATCCGATACACCAGCGGCGATCTGGTCAGCTACTCACCCGTCACCGAGAAACACCTCGATACCGGAATGCCGTTGCGTGAGGTGATCGCTGCAGCCCTTCAATACAGCGACAACACTGCAGCGAACCTGATGTTCAAGCAGCTCGGCGGTCCGAAGGGTCTGGACGAGAGCCTCAAAACGATCGGCGATACCACCACCCACGTAGACCGCACCGAACCTGAGCTCAACGAAGCCGTCCCCGGTGACATCCGAGACACCACCACACCAAAAGCCCTCGGAACGGACCTTGCCGCATACACCCTCGGCAACGCCCTCACCAGCGAATATCGAGCGCTCCTGACCGGATGGCTCAAAGGAAACACCACCGGCGGTAATCTCATTCGTGCCGGTGTCCCCAGCGGCTGGACCGTTGGAGACAAGACAGGCGGCGGCAGTTTCGGAACCCGCAACGACATCGCCGTTATCTGGCCCACCACAGGCGCCCCCATTGTGCTCTCCATAATGTCCAGTAAGAGCACGAAGGACGCCAAATACGACGACGCGCTCATCGCAGCCGCAACCCGGGCCGCTATCGCCGAACTCAGACCCAACTAACTCGCAGTTGTCGTCGTTTTGAGGGCTTATAACGGCAACAAATGCGAGTTAGTTGGGTTAACGCACGACGGCGGTGGGTCGCCATTGATTGGTGACCCACCGCCGTCGAACTGCTTCCGGGGTTTGGTTACCAGCCGCGCTCGGCGAGACGGTGCGGTTCGGGGATGTCCTCGACGTTGATGCCGACCATGGCTTCGCCCAGGCCGCGGGAGACCTTGGCGATGACGTCGGGGTCATCGAAGAAGGTGGTCGCCTTCACGACGGCCGCGGCACGCTGGGCCGGGTTGCCGGACTTGAAGATGCCCGAGCCGACGAACACGCCGTCCGCGCCCAGCTGCATCATCATGGCAGCATCGGCCGGGGTGGCGATGCCACCGGCGGTGAACAGCACCACGGGGAGCTTGCCGGTGGCGGCAACTTCCTTCACGAGCTCGTACGGGGCCTGCAGCTCCTTGGCCGCAACGTACAGCTCGTCCTCGGGCAAGGAGGCCAGGTTCTTGATCTGCGCACGGATCTGGCGCATGTGGGTGGTGGCGTTGGAGACGTCTCCGGTGCCGGCCTCGCCCTTGGAACGGATCATGGCAGCGCCCTCGTTGATGCGGCGCAACGCCTCACCGAGGTTGGTGGCACCGCAGACGAAGGGAACCGTGAAGTTCCACTTGTCGATGTGGTGGGTGTAGTCCGCCGGGGTCAGGACCTCGGACTCGTCGATGTAATCCACACCGAGCGACTGCAGGACCTGGGCTTCGACGAAGTGGCCGATCCGGGCCTTGGCCATGACAGGGATGGACACTGCGGCAATGATCGCATCGATCATGTCCGGGTCCGACATGCGGGACACGCCGCCCTGGGCGCGGATGTCCGCGGGAACTCGCTCGAGCGCCATCACGGCAACGGCACCAGCGTCTTCGGCGATGCGGGCCTGCTCGACGTTGACGACGTCCATGATGACGCCGCCCTTGAGCATCTCGGCCATGCCGCGCTTGACGCGGCTGCTGCCCGTAACGCTGGCTGCGGACGAACCGGCTTCGTTGCTTACATCAGGTGTAGACACAAAAACCCCTATGGGTAGATAGAAGACCTTGGCCGGGGCGCAGGCGGACAGGGGGCCATACACAGCGCACACCGGATTTCCAGGTCACATTGACCAAGTACCTTCAATACTAGTCCCCTGTGCTGGGCCGGTCGTACTTGATTACCGGCATCGAGGCTGCCAGCTCCCGGGTTCCGGGCAGGCCTCGCGCAGGCCAGGTGCGCGGCTAGGCGGGCGTGCCGCCGTCGACCTCTGCCATGGCCTGTTCGCGGACAGCCGCCATCCTCTGGACGACGGTGACGACCGTCGCTGCGGCGAGCAGCACGAGCGTCACAAGCAACACGACGGGCGGCAGGCCCAAACCGGTCAGGCCTGTGACGAACAGCACGGAGATGAGCCGCTCGGCCCGTTCGGCAATGCCGACGTTGGCACAGAAGCCCAGCGACTCGGCCTTGGCCCGCGCGTAGGAAACCACCATTCCGAGCACCAGACAGGCGAGGGCCGCCATGGCGATGGAGATGTTCGCGCCACTCGTGAAAAACCAGATGGCGACGCCGGCAAAAATGGCACCGTCGGCCAGCCGGTCCAGCGTGGAGTCGAGAAAGTTTCCCCATGGACCGCTACGGCCCTGTTCCCTCGCCATGATGCCGTCCACCACGTCGGACAAGGCGAAGACCGCAATCACGAGCGAACCCCACCAGAGCTGGCCTAGGGGATACAGAATCAGGGCCCCGAGTATGACACCGGCGGTCCCGACGACGGTTACGGCGTCGGGCGATACCCCCGCCTTGAGCAGGAAGCGGGCAAGGGGCGAAAACAGCCCGGTGAAAAACCCGCGGGCATGCCGATTAAGCATCCGTCTCCCCGGATAAATCCGACTCCCCTGGCCAGGCGTCTGCCACTTGCTGACGGACCTCATCAAGGGTCTGGGTGACGGCCTTCGTCTGGGCGATGATCGGGAAGAAGTTTCCGTCCCCGCCCCAGCGCGGAACCACGTGCTGGTGCAGGTGGGCAGCGATTCCCGCCCCGCCGGCGACGCCCTGGTTCATGCCCAGGTTGAAGCCGCTCGGGTTGGCCACCTTGCGCAGTACGCGCATTGCGGTCTGGGTAAGTTCCGCCATCTCGGCTGTTTCCTCGACGGTGATGTCCGTGTAGTCCGGCACATGCCGGTACGGGCACACCAGCAAGTGGCCCGGGTTGTAGGGGAACAAATTGAGCACTACGTAGCACGTCTTGCCACGGTACGCGATGAGGGATTCCTTGTCCGGGCGGCTTGGAGCCAGGCAGAACGGGCAGTCGTCCTCGTTTTTAAACTGGTTCTGCCCACCCTTGATGTAGGCCATGCGGTGGGGAGTCCAGAGGCGCTGGAAGGCGTCAGGAACACCTGCCAGGCTGAAGTCGTCAGTCACTTCGGCATCGCCCGGATAGTCAGCTGTCACGCCCGTGTTCTCCTGCACTTTTTCCTGTCCCCTGCGTCGCCCGGCTCGTCAGCTCTCGCGGTTCTTGACGGCGTCCACGATTCTCCGCACGGCTTCGGCAACGGGCACCCCGTTGTCCTGGCTGCCGTCGCGGAAGCGGAACGACACGGCACCGGCCTCCGCGTCCTCGCCGCCGGCGATGAGAACGAAGGGAATCTTGTCCTTGCTCGCAGTGCGGATCTTCTTCGGGAAGCGGTCCGAGGAAATGTCCACCTCGGCACGGATGCCCTCGGCCTTGAGCTGGTCAACGACGTCGAACATGTAGTCGTTGAACGCTTCCGCCACCGGGATGCCGACGACCTGCACGGGGGCAAGCCATGCCGGGAAGGCTCCTGCATAGTGTTCGGTGAGAACGCCCATGAACCGTTCCACCGAGCCGAACAGCGCACGGTGGATCATGACCGGACGCTGGCGTGTGCCATCGGCCGCCTGGAACTCCAGCTCGAAACGCTCAGGCAGGTTGAAATCCAGCTGGATGGTTGACATCTGCCATGTGCGGCCCAGCGCATCCTTGGCCTGCACGGAAATCTTCGGGCCGTAGAACGCTGCTCCACCTGGATCCGGGACCAGCTCCAGCCCCGAAGCCTCCGCCACTTCGGCCAGGGTTCGGGTTGCTTCCTCCCATGCAGCGTCTTCACCAACGAATTTGTCTTCGTTCTTGGTGGACAGTTCGAGATAGAAGTCGTCCAGTCCATAGTCCTTGAGCAGGCCGAGGACAAAGTTCAGGGTGGTTGTGAGCTCGTCCTTCATCTGCTCGCGCGTGCAGTAGATGTGGGCGTCGTCCTGTGTCATGCCGCGCACACGGGTCAGTCCGTGAACGACCCCGGACTTCTCATAGCGGTACACGGAGCCGAATTCGAAGAGCCGCAGCGGCAGTTCCCGGTAGGAGCGCCCGCGCGAACGGAAGATGAGGTTGTGCATGGGGCAGTTCATCGGCTTCAGGTAGTAGTCCTGGCCGGGCTTGCGCACAGTGCCGTCCTCGTTCAGTTCCGCATCGATGTGCATCGGCGGGAACATGCCTTCCTTGTACCAGTCAAGGTGCCCGGAAACTTCGTAGAGGTGACCCTTGGTGATGTGCGGCGTGTACACGAAATCGTAGCCTGCGTCCACGTGCCGCTGGCGGGAATAGTCCTCCATGGCCTTGCGGATGATGCCACCCTTCGGGTGGAACACCGGCAGGCCCGAGCCCAGCTCGTCCGGGAAGGAGAACAGGTCCAGCTCGGCGCCGAGTTTGCGGTGGTCTCGACGCTCCGCCTCTGCGATCCGCTCCTGGTAGGCCTTCAGGGCGTCCTTGGTGGGCCACGCGGTGCCGTAGATACGTTGCAATTGCTGGTTGTTCTGGTTGCCCAGCCAGTAAGCCGCCGACGAGCGGGTCAGCGCAAAGGCATTGGAGATCAGCTTGGTATTGGGAAGGTGCGGGCCGCGGCACAGATCGCACCAGACGCTGTCGCCGCTCTTGCGGTCCACGTTGTCGTAGATAGTGATGTCTCCAGCGCCCACCTCGACATTGACGCCCTCGCCGGCGTCGGCCGCCTCGTTCTTCTTGCCCAGCAGTTCAAGCTTGTAGGGCTCGCCCTTCATGGCTTCGCGGGCTTCGTCTTCAGTGACGACGCGGCGGACGAACTTCTGGTTCTGGTTGATGATCTTCTGCATCATCTTTTCGAGCTGGCGAAGATCTTCCGGGGTGAAGGGCTCGGCAACATCGAAGTCGAAGTAGAAGCCATCGGTAATGTACGGGCCGATCCCGAGTTTGGCGTCAGGACGCAACTGCTGCACGGCCTGGGCCATAACGTGTGCGGTCGAGTGGCGCAGGACGTTCAGGCCGTCCGGCGATTCGATGGTGACGCCTTCAACCTGCGCGCCTTCGGGCAGCACCTGGTCAAGGTCCTTGAGTTCGCCGTCGACTCGGGCTACTACGACGTCGCGGCGCTCAAAGAAGAGTTCCGCGCCGGTGGTCCCTTCCGTCACCTTGGTCTCTTCGCCATCGACGATGAGGGTGATCTGCTGGGCATCTGACACGGGTGTCTCCTATTCATTGATAAGGCTTCATAGCTTGTGGCGTACGGGGACCACAGCCAGCCACCGTCCATCGTATCCGCTCCGGCTGGGGCCGCCAAAGCACGCCGCGGCCCAGCCTTCTTGACTCAACCGGCACCGGCGTCCGTTTCAGGAGCGGGCCTCCAGCAACGCAAGGAGAGCTTGGCCATCCGGGCTGCCCAGACCGGTGCAGGGATCCCAGCCGGTCCCGGCGTGGTAGCTTCCATTGGAACCGCTGGTGATGTCGTGGAATCCTGACGCCGGGGGGATGCCGTTTTGGTAAAGCAGAGGCTGGATCAGCCCAAAGCGCCGATTCGTGGCTTGAGCCAGCCGGGCGAGCAGCGCCGCCCAGAGGGGCGCGACCGCACTCGTTCCGCCGATCACCATGTCCTTCCCGTCGACGCGAACCTGGTAGCCGGTCTGCGGGTCGGCGACGCCGCTGACATCGGGCACGCCCCGTCCCGCTTGCTTCGGAGCGGGTTTGTGCTTGGCGTGTCCCACGATCCCGGACTGCCAGGAGGGGACAGGGAAGACATCGCTGTATCCTCCGCCGGTTGCCGAGTTCGGGCCATCATTCCAGACGGTCTCGGCGCTGATCGTTCCCGTGGCGGGATCCGCTTGAAGTCGGGTTCCGCCGCAAGCCAGGACGTGAGGGCTCGACGCCGGGAAATCCGCGTGGTCCTTGCTGTCTGTTGCGCCGTCGGAACTGCCGTTGTCTCCGGCTGCCGCTGTTACCGTGACTCCGAGGGCCGCGGCGTCGGCCATGGCCTGGTCGAAGCTTGTCCGGGCTTGGGCCGTCCACGCGTCCTCGCTTTGGCCCCAACTGATACTGATCGACGTCGGTGCCGGGCTCGCGTGGGAGGCAGCGACGATCGCGTCGAGGAACCCGGCGTCGGTATTAGGGGCGAAGTAGACCACGATGTTGGCCTTGGGAGCCAGGGCGCCGACCACTTCGATGTCGAGCAGGACTTCCCCGTCGGCCCCGGTAGGGTCCTGCCCGGGTTGGTTGGACCCGCCGTCGACTCCCACTGCGGTGACAGTCGGCGTCGAAATGCCGAGGCTTTGGAAGTAAGTGTCGAGGTCCTGTTGCCCGAACCCGCCGCCGAGTTCGAGGATCGCCACGGTTTGCCCGGAGCCGTCGGTACCGTCGGGGAAGTTGTAGATCTTTCCCAATTGGGGTGGAGTGTAGCTGGTGCCGGTCGAAGCCAAGGGAACCACGCGAAACTGGGCCCTGGCCTGGGGCCGGTCGTCAAGGCCAAGGACGGCAACAACGACGCCGTCGAGCGCTGCGGGCACCTGGAGGCCTCCCGTGCGGTGCCGGTGCGTGACTGCGGTGCCATCCGGAGCGCGACTCGTCAGCTCATCCAGTGACGTTCCGAAAACGCTGCTTAGCAGGCCCACGGTGCCGGCAAGCCGAATCCGGCGGCTGGCTGCATCCGAATCGATGACCTCGAGTCCCAAGCCGGAGAAAGTGCGCACGGCAAGACTTAGGTCCGCTGCAGATGCACCATACCGCGAGGCCAGTTCGTCCCGCGAAATCGGAGTCGTTGGAAGTTCCGTCAATTCTTCCTGGCGCCGAAGGATGACCGTGACCTCAATCCGGCGGGAAGGATCAACGGGACCGTGAATGTCGCGAACACCCGGAGCGGGCGCCCTTTCCGATCCTGCCAGCGGGACACTTTGCGTTTCCTCCGGCCGCTGCTCTTCGGGGGTCTCCGTGGACATTACTGCCTCCTACGCTCGCGTGACAGAGCTCCGTTCCCTGCGATTATGCCCCCGGAACCTCCTTGGCACCATGCAGGACAGCGCTTGGGCGTGGCCGCCACGCGCGGTAGCGTGGGCGTGGGCCGGTCGCTGCCACCGCATTGACCGGCGTCATGGCGAGTCAAAGGAGCGAACCATCAATAGGTCACACCGCACATCAGCTCATGAACCGGACACCACAGTGGAGCTGAACCCCATCTTCAGCCGGCCCGGAGAGTCCAGCATCTTCCCGCGATTCACCCTCCCGGACGGCGAGTCCCTGCCTTCGACGGCCTACCAGGTTGTCCACGACGAAGCCATGCTGGACGGGAACTCGCGCTTGAATCTCGCGACGTTCGTTGGGACGTGGATGGAATCGGAAGCGTCGAAACTCTATGCCGAGACGTTCGACAAGAACATGATCGACAAGGACGAATACCCGCAGACGGCCTTGATCGAGACCCGTTGCTGGCGGATGCTCGCAGATTTGTGGAACGCGCCCGATCCCGCCAAAGCCATTGGAACCTCGACCATCGGTTCCTCGGAAGCGTGCATGTTGGGCGGCCTGGCGTTCAAGCGCCGCTGGCAGCACGCGCGGCGGGCGGCCGGTCAATCGACCGACAAACCCAATCTGGTCCTCAGCTCGGCCGTGCAGGTGTGCTGGGAGAAGTTCTGCAACTACTGGGACGTGGAAGCCCGGTACGTTCCAGTGTCAAAAGAACACCCGGTGCTCGACGGCTATGAGCTGGACAAGTACGTGGACGAGAACACGATCGGCGTTGTGGCCATCATGGGAGTGACCTACACGGGCGCCTATGAACCGATCGAAAAGATCTCCGAGGCCCTGGACGAGATCCAGGCACAGCGCGGCTTGGATATCGCCATCCACGTGGACGGCGCATCCGGTGCCATGATTGCCCCCTTCCTGCAGCCGGAGACGGTCTGGGACTTCCGTTTGGCACGGGTGGCCTCGATCAATACCTCGGGCCACAAGTACGGTTTGGTGTACCCGGGCCTTGGCTGGGTCATTTGGCGGGATGAGGAGGCCCTCCCGGAGGATTTGGTCTTCCACGTCAGCTACCTCGGCGGGAACATGCCGACCTTCGCCCTGAATTTCTCACGCCCCGGTGCGCAAGTGCTTCTTCAGTACTACTTGTTTCTCCGCTTGGGTTACGAAGGATACAAAGCCGTTCAGGCAACCTCCCAGGATGTTGCGCTCTACCTCTCCAGCGAAATTGGCACGATGGAGTCGTTCACTTTGTGGAGCAACGGATCGGACATCCCGGTCTTTGCCTGGCAACTCACCGACGGTTACACGGACAAGTGGAATCTGCACCACCTCTCCGAACGCTTGCGGATGAATGGATGGCTCGTCCCCGCCTACCCGTTGCCAGAAGGGTTGAGCGAGATTACCGTCCAAAGGATCGTTGTCCGCAACGGTTTCACGCGCGATCTCGCGTCCAGTTTCCTCAGAGATCTGAAAAAAGAGGTTGCCTACTTGGATGGCCTCACCGCACCCATGCCTGCCGGCGGACAAACCCAGGCGTTCCACCACTAATTAGTTTCAAGGAGCGCTCATGTGCCGCTTGTTCGGTTTGCATGCCGGTTCGGAGCCAGTCCGGGCCACTTTCTGGCTTCTGGACGCACCGGACAGCCTGGCTGACCAGAGCCGACGCGAGCCCGACGGCGCCGGCATAGGTACCTTTGACGCTGACGGTGATGCCCACGTAGCCAAACAGCCGCTCGCCGCTTGGGAGGACCACGCCTTTGCACGCGAGGCACGCGTCCTGAAAAGCACCACGTTCCTGGCCCATGTGCGGTATGCCAGCACCGGCGCTCACACCATGGTCAACACGCATCCGTTCGAACAGGACGGGCGGCTATTCGCCCATAACGGCACCTTCGCCGATCTCGAACGGCTGGATGGGCGGCTGGCCGAGTTGGGTGTTTCGAATCTGGTCAAGGGCCAGACGGACAGTGAGCGGCTCTTCGCGCTGATCACCGCGGAGAGCCGGCGTGCCGAAGGGGACGTCGGGAAAGGAATCACCCGGGCAATCAACTGGATCGCCAGGGAGCTTCCCGTGTTCAGCTTGAACCTCATCCTGACGACAGCAACAGAGCTGTGGGCAGTCAGGTACCCGGACACGCATGAGCTGCATATTCTGGAACGCTTGCCTGCAAGCTCCGGCGAAGCTGCTCCGCTCGATGCGCGAAGCTCCCGCATCCGGGCGCTCAGCAAGGATCTCGGCCGCTCGCGTCACGTCATCATCGCCACAGAACCGATGGATGACAACCCCGAGTGGCGTGCACTGGGGGGTGGCTCGCTGGTCCACGTGAGTCCCGATTTGGTGGTGACAACAAGTTATCCCTTCCCTGCGGAACCGGCCCATCGGCTGGAACTGTCCGAGCTCTCCCCCTCCGCGGCCGCATCCCAAAAACCCTGAGCACCGAATGCCAAGTCCTCCTCTCCCACCCGCCCCCGATGCCACCCAGCCCCGGGCGGACCCTCTGGAGCACGATGTGTGTCATGGTTGATCCCGTCCGGGGCAATTGCGAGCTCGGCTGCTGGCTCGAACCCGATGCTATCCGAGGCGGCCTCCAGGGTTTCCTTCACCGGGCAACTCTGTAGAAACTTCGAGACGGAAGGCTGGCGCCGTGCGGAAACTGATCTACGGCATGAATCTGACCTTGGACGGCTACATCGCTGCGGCCGGCGACGACATCGGGTGGAGCGGGCCGAGCGAGGAACTGTTCCAATGGTGGCTCGACCAGGAGCTGGCCAGCAGCCTGTCGCTGTACGGCCGGAAGCTCTGGGAGACGATGAGTTCCTACTGGCCGACCGGCGACCAGCAGCCCAACGCCACCCCGGCGGAGATCGAGTTCGCGCGGAACTGGCGGGACACGCCGAAGGTGGTGTTCTCCTCGACAATCGACAAGGTCGACTGGAACACTCGCCTGGTCACGGGCGACGCGATCGCCGAGATCACCCGGCTCAAGGCCGGGGACGGCGGCCCGATGAGCGTCGGCGGAGCAACGCTGGCCGCTGCTGCCATGCGGGCCGGACTGGTCGACGAGTACGTCCTGGTCACCCATCCGGTCCTGGTGGGCGGCGGAACTCCGTTCTTCACCTCGCTGGACAGCTGGGTGAACCTGAACTTGGTGGAGACGCGGACATTTCCCGGCGGGGTGGTCCTGGCCAGATACGGGACGAGGCGCTGAGAGCGGTTCCTCCGTTCTGACCCCGAAGGCCGCGTGTTCACCGCGTCCATGGCCCCTGCCGCACATATGATCGGTTCATGACCGCTGAAGTCGAATCCGAAACCGTCTTCGTCCCGGCCGTGCAACTGGACGGACAGATGAGCATCAATGACGTCTTGCTTGAGTTGGGGCGGGAGCCCGTGGTGTACCCGTCCGCGAACGCCGACGCCGGCGATTTCCACATTTTCTAGGCCTCGGCTGAGGTCCATCCCGCCGTTTCGAGGCCAACCGCTCATGGAGGTACTGGCAGGGACTCCCTCACGTCACCCCAAGCTCACTATCGTTGAGCCATGGACAACCGGAACGACGTTCGCGATTTCCTCGCCTCCCGGCGTGCAAAGATCACGCCCGATCAGGCGGGTCTGCCCACGTCCACCGGCAACCGGCGGGTGCCGGGACTTCGCCGCGGCGAAGTAGCAGCCTTGGCCGGAGTCAGCGTGGAGTATTACACCCGGCTCGAACGCGGAAACCTTGCAGGCGTGTCCGAGAGCGTGTTGGAAGCATTGGCCCGGGCCCTGAATCTAGACGACGCCGAGAGCGCACACCTGTTCGATCTGGCGCGCACCGCGGGAACAAGCAAGCGGCAGCGCCGGACCGCGCCACAGCACGTCCGGCCAAGTGTCCAGTTCGCCCTTGACGCAATCACTGACGCGCCAGCGTTTGTTCGCAACGGCCGCATGGATATCCTCGCCGCCAACAAGCTCGGCCTGGCACTGCACTCCGAGATGTATGTCAGTCCTGTCCGGCCAGCCAACTACGCGCGCTTCATTTTCCTGGATGAAGAACGGGCGCGGCGGTTCTTCCCGGACTGGGAACTCGCGGCAAACAACATGGTGGCCATCCTTCGTACCGAGGCTGGCCGGGACCCCTTCGACCGCGGATTGAGCGACTTGGTGGGCGAGCTCTCCACCCGCAGCAATGAATTCCGCAGCCGTTGGGCCGCGCACAACGTCCGCCGCCATTACACAGGGTTCAAGCAGTTCCACCACCCGGTGGTGGGCGAGCTCCGCCTGCTGTTCGAGGCGATGGAGCTCTCGGCCGACACCGGTCTCTCCTTGTTCATCTACCCGGCAGAACCCGGCTCGCCTTCCGCCGATGCCCTACGCCTCCTCGCGAGTTGGGCAGCCACGCAGGAACTGGCAGAACAACCCCGGTCCGGCGTGTCAACGCCCGAAGCCGGCAGGCTTCCCTAGCTCACGGACGCGGATCCCGCCGCGCTTCCCCATCTCCTTCGTCATCGCGCCGTTCCGGAGAACCGTCGCCCCTGCCCGACGCCTCGTCGCGCCTGCCGGAATCGCCGCCGTCGGGGTCCAGGGCTTCCGCACGCCGGAGCCGGTCCTGCGAGATCTGGTTGGCCCGCTCGGAATCCTTTTGCTTCTTCATGGCTTCGTTGTGCAGCCGCTCCGCCTCGCTCTCCGCGCGGTGCGCGTCTGCCTCGGCACGAGCCGCTTCCGCCCTGCGCTCGTGTGCCCCGAGGGCGTCAGTCCGGGCTTGTTCGCGGAGTTGCGCTGCGCGTTTGCGGTCAGCCGCCGCCTTTGCCCGGCGTCCAAACAGCACGACGGCGACCACGATGGCGATCACCAGGATTGCCACTATGATCCAGATCCATTGTTGCCCGTCCATGTCCAGCCTTCCTCAACGTTGACTGTGTTCTCCGCGATACCGCGCCGTCCCGATGCGCCGACGCGCACCGTGCGGTTGGCCGCCAAGGATCCTTCCTCGGACGGGCCGCGGATGTTGGTTTCTTGAGTCAACATCCTCGGGTACGGCATCGCACGAGTGGCGTGTACTTGTTTTTCACCATGGGAAGCGCCGCTATTCGGCACCTTGGGGACGCGTGCCGGCCTCGAACGTCAAAGCTGGCTCGTCCGGCGTGGCGAGGGTCAGTACAGCTTCCTCAACCGTCTCGTGGTCCTCGAGTTCCCGCTCGACACGGCGCAGGGCCACCGCGACATCATGCTCCCGAAGATCACCCTTGATGTCCACGGCTGCCACCAAGTACAGCTTTCGCGGTCCCACAAACTCCAGGTGCAGGTACGTCAAGCGTTCGATCTCCTCGTGTTCCAAGACCCGGATTGCCATGGATTTCTCTAGTTCCGGAGTAACGCCCTGGCCCACGAGGAAACGCCGATTACGGTCTATCAGGACCACGGCGATGACCCCGAGAAGGATGCCGACGAGAATCGACCCGAGCGCGTCCGGCAACGGCGATCCCGTAAGTTGGTGCAGGGACACACCCGTGAACGCGATGATCAGTCCTATCAACGCAGCGCTGTCTTCCGCGAAGACAGCACGCATTGTTGGATCAGAACTCTTCAGAACCTGTTCCAAGGTGCGGCGTTTTAGCCGCTGTGCAGACTCGTGGGCCTGCCGGAACGCTTGAACGAACGAGGCGCCTTCCAGAGCGAGAGCGATGGCAAGAACGACGTAGGCGACCACGAAATCGCCGGCCGGTTCCGGCGCGAAGAGCTGCTGGACGCCGTGCATCACCGACACCACTGCGCCCGCGGTGAACAAGCCAAAGGCAGCGAACATGGACCACACGTACGCTTCCCTGCCATATCCCATCGGATGGGCTGCGTCCCGCCGCTTCGACGATCGTCTCTCGGCAACGAGAAGGAAAACCTGGTTTCCCGTATCTGCCCAGGAATGTGCAGACTCCGCGACCATGGAGGCGGATCCCGTCAGGATGGCCGCAACTGTCTTTGCCGTGGCAACAAGAAGATTTGCCACAAATGCCAAGATCACGGTCATGAGCGATGAAGACGGCATCTTGACCTTCTTTTTGTGGCCCATGGAACTTACCGTACCCAATACAGCCGGGATCTGTTCCACAGCGCCCCGTCCCTGGCGGCGCCGGGACCTAACCGCGGGCGAGCAAGGTTCGGAGGGTCCGGGCATTGCGGACGGCATTCCCTCCTCCGTCGTTATTGAAATACACGAAGACATCCTTGCCCATGGCCTCCCATTCCGTGATCCGGTCCGCCCACCAGCGGAGGTCCTGTTCGGAATAGGAGCCGCCATAAAGGTTGTGGTGGTCAGGACCGTGCATCCGGACGTAGACGAACGGCGCGGTGGCCCGAAGTATGCAAGGGAGCTGCGCTCCGCTCATGATGCAGTAAGCCGTTCGGTAGCGCTCGAGCCTGGCGTAGATCGCGTCGTCATTCCAACTGTCATGGCGGAATTCGACGGCGACACTTATCCACTCCGGGAGCATGTCGAGGAAATAGGCCAGACGCCCGTCGTCGCGCTCCATACCGGGAGGAAGCTGGACCAGCAGTACTCCGCGCCGCGCCCCGAGTTCGTGCCAAGCCGAGGTAATTCGCCCCACCCAGGCCTCGGGGGCGTAGAGACGCTTCCCATGCGTCAAACCACGGGGAGCTTTGACTGAAAGGACGAATCCTTCAGGCAGCCGGTGCCGCCAGCTGGCAAAGGACGCATCACGCGGCCAACGATAGAAGCTCGCGTTGAGTTCGACCGTGTCGAACTCCTTGACGTAATAGTCGAGCCTGTTGCGCGAGGCGGTTCCCACAGGATAAAGCACGTGCTCCCAGTGCTCGTAACTCCATCCCGACGTCCCAACCCGAGTTCCCACGCTGCCTCCATCCACCGGGATTGAGCCTATGGTCCACGTCACTATATAAGTATGCTGATGATATCCGGAGTGATGAAGGGTGGGCGAAGGACAGATGCGATCGGGGTCTATTCTTGGGCTGATCGTCGTGATTTGGCTCGTCATAGGAGCGGTGGCCGCCGGCCAGCGTGGCTATTTCAATGCGGTTCCTGCTCAGTGTTCCCAGTTCGCGACGATCACTTTGAATATCGTCGCCGGTCCGCTGAATTACATGGGGCTGAACCCGGTGGCAGGTTGCGAGCTGCCGCGGCCGTCATGAGCCAGCAGGAGGATCCGTTGGCCGCCGGGCCGGAGGCCGACACCCGACACGAATCCAGGGACCAGCGGATGGACCGCAACTGGAATGAGCTGCTCCAGGAGTTGCGCGTCCTGCAGACCGGAGTGCAGCTCATCGGAGGCTTCCTGCTGACGCTTCCGTTCCAGCAACGATTTGGCACGTTGACCGAGCTGGAGAACTGGTTATACCTCGGCTTGGTGATCCTCGCGACCATGACCACCGGCCTGATGCTCGTTCCGGTCAGCCTGCACCGGCGACTCTTCCAGCACCACGTCAAGTCCCGCCTGGTGTCGGCGGGCGACAAAATCGTCAAGGCCGTACTTGCATGCGTTGCCCTGCTGATCGCGGGATGTGCAGGATTGATCTTCAGCGTTGTGCGGGGGCAGGAGGTCGGCGCGCTGGCCGGATTGGGCATTTTGGTGGCGCTCGCTGCACTCGTTCTGCTGTACCCGCTTTTGGCCTGGTCTCCAAGGTACAGCCGTCCGGAATGGGAACGGGATCGGAAACCGGCCAGTGGCCGGCCCTGATTTCCGAAGCGGGAATCGCCTGGTGCGGGCCTCCTGGATTCATATAGTAAGTTTACTGAGCAATTTGGCCGAATCCATGGACAGGGGCCGTCCGGCCTACTAGTTTCGATGTGGTAGCAGCTCACGCGAGCGTCGAAATGCCGACGAAGAAGGTGATCATGAACCAGCCAGAATCGCATCAAGCCCCAATGGAACAAGCAGGCAGCACCTGGCTTTCCCCGCCGAAGGACCCACGTTCGGCCTACCACACGGGATCATTTCCACAGCAGGAACAGAAGCAGCCAGGAGTGACCGGGCAGATGGAGCCCGTTCCGGACCACGGCGAGGCTTCCTACACGGGCTATGGCCGGTTACTGGGAAAGGCAGCCCTGATCACGGGAGGCGACTCCGGAATCGGAGCAGCCGTTGGCATCGCCTTCGCCAGGGAAGGCGCGGATGTCGCATTTTCCCACCTACCGGAAGAAGCCGAGGACGCACGACACACCACGGACTGGATCCGGAAAGCGGGAAGCAGGGCGCTGCCCCTGCCGGGTGACGCCCGGTCCGAAGAATTCTGCCAGTCCACGGTGGAGCGCGCATTGACTGAATTCGGCCGGCTGGACATCCTCGTTCTGAATGCCGGATACCAAAAGAACCGGGAAGGTCTTGACACCTTGCCCACCGAGGAAATGGACAGGGTTTTCAAAACCAACCTTTATTCCCTGATGTGGACGGCCCGCGCGGCGCTCCCGCATCTGAAGGCCGGAGCATCGATTATCGTCACTGCATCTATCCAGGCATTCAACCCGTCACCGCAACTCATCGACTACGCGATGACGAAAGCGGCGCAAGTGGCTTTCACCAAGGCCCTCGCGCAGGAATTGGGACCCAAAGGCATCAGGGTAAATGCCGTGGCCCCGGGACCTATTTGGACGCCGTTGATTCCCGCAACGGAATGGCCGGACAAACTACCGGACTTTGGCCAGGACACCCCTTTGGGCAGGGCGGGGCAACCAGCGGAACTGGCTCCTGCCTATGTCCTCCTTGCCTCCGACGAAGCGTCCTACATCTCGGGCGCCGTTTTGCCGGTCACGGGAGGAAAAGGCCTCTAGGGACCGCTCTCTGGGTCTCCCTCGGTTTTCGATCAGAAGGTTCACGCAGCACGGAAAGGACAGCATGGACATGGACAAGCAGCATTCAGCGGAGCAAGAGGCAGCTGGAGGCTACGGAACGCCGACGCCGGAACAAGAAACAGCAACGCCCGTCAACCAGCAGGCCAAGCCCCAGGACCAGAATCGCCACCCCGGATCGACATCAGAGGCAAGCGGCGAAGGTTCAGCCTCCGTGCCCTCAGCCGATGCAGAGTTGGACGAGTCCAACACCGACTCAACCGAGGCCGGCCAGCCGTTTTCCTCTGAGCCGAAAGGCGATGCAACTGGTCTCCCGGACGACAAGTCGCCCAAGGATGATGACGAAGAACGATTCGACGCGGGCTGATACCGCAGCAAGATTGCCAACCACTCACCAATCCGAAGGAGCATGAAGATGGCTACCGTTAACCAGACAATTGACGTGGACGTCCCTGTATCTGTGGCATACAACCAATGGACGCAGTTCGAAACTTTCCCGGAATTCATGAAGGGCGTCGAGGCCGTAGAGCAGATCGACGAAACCGCGTTGCAATTTTCCACCAACGTCGGCGGCGTCAAGCGCGAATTCAATGCCCAGGTCTTGGAGCAGGTTCCGGATTCCTTAGTCAGTTGGGCAAGCGTCGACGGTCCCCGGAACGCAGGCTCGGTGCGCTTCGAAGCACTTGGCGCAACACGCACCCGCGTTATCGTGGAAATCGAGTGGGAGCCCGAGAGTTTCGCCGAAAAAGCCGGCTCGATTGTCGGCATCGACGATCTGCGGGTTTCCGCCGACCTGGACAAGTTCAAGAAATTCATCGAAGAGCGGGGCCGGGAAACGGGCGCCTGGCGCGGCTCCGTGACAAGCGGCGACGTCGATGACAGCGGCGAGGCGTCCGGCGTCGGCGCCCCCTCGGAACTGCCAGCCGTCGATCCCGATCTCACCGCTCCCGCCGCCGCGAACACGGCCGACGTCGAGGCGTCCCTGCGGGGCCCCTCGGCGACAGGCGAGGAACTGGGCGTCGGCCAATACACCGAGGGCGACTACGGCAAGGAAAGCGTCCCCGAGGTTCCCGTCGAAAAGATCCAGGGCGACTACACTACCGAGGAACCACCGGCGGTCCCTGCCGACGAGCGGGACAATCCGGGGAGCAAACCATGAGCGAATTCCCTCCCGATCCCACGCGAGAACCAGACCCCACCCGGGAACCCGGCCCCGCACCAACTCCGGAGCCCGTACCCCTACCGGAGCCGGGACCGACGCCCGTCCCGTCCCCGGGCCCGGAACCCCAACCGGGCCCCCGCCCCGGAACCCCCGAACCGGTCCCCCTGCCTGAGCCGGGCCCTTCGCCCGTCCCGAACCCGGACCCCGATCTTCCCTTCCGGCCTACGCGCCCCCTGGGAGAACCACCGCTCACGATGGGGTAGCCTTCCGCGGATCGGCGGGACCACTAATTGGTGAATTTCTAGGAAGCGAGAAAGTGATGGGATTTTTTGGATTTCTGCTGCTTGGGCTGATCGCCGGAGCTATTGCCAAGCTGCTGATTCCCGGCAGGCAAGGCGGCGGAATATTGATCACCATGCTCCTGGGCGTCATAGGAGCCATACTGGGCGGATGGATCGGGGGTCTGATCTTCGGCGGCGGCCTGCAGGAATTCTTCTCGCTCCGGACGTGGTTGCTTGCCATCGGCGGGTCGATCATTGTGCTCCTGATTTACGGGGCTGTCGTCGGCAGGAGACGTCGGATATAGGCCTTTCCACGAAACGGAGCCAACGCCATGGCCGTGAAGCTCAACAAGAAGGCATTCGATCATGCCAAGGAACTCATCAAGGACAGCAAGTTTGTCCTTGATAGCCGGGACGATTGGAGCGAACACGCGCCCTCGACTCAAGACCAGAACAAGTTCCTTGATAGGAAGGGGAGCGCTGAATATTCGGCATGGTTTCTCGGCATAGATGATGAACATCCGGAAGGCCAGAAAGGCCACTACAAATTTCCCTACGGGGACTTCAAACGCATTCACCGGTGTGCTGTTATTTCAGCCGAAAGCAGGGCCAGTCAATACGACTATGACGATATCCGCCGGGCCCTGGGAGATTTGCTCCAGCAGTTGGACGAGCACTGAGCAGTGAACGCGGCAGAGTCCGCGGCGCACGAAAGGCGACGGGCATGTTAAACGAGCGAAAAATACCTTCCACGAGCCTGGAGGCCGAAGAAGCCAATTTCATCCGGGCTCTTGCCGCGCAATTGCGTGTGGACTCCATCCGGTGCAGCACCAGCGCCGAATCGGGCCACCCCACGTCCTCCCTGTCCGCCGCGGATCTCATGGCCGTCCTCCTCATGCGGCACCTGCGCTACGACTGGGAGCGTCCGTCGTTACCCAACAACGACCACCTCATATTCTCGAAGGGACACGCGTCCCCGCTCCTGTATTCGATGTATCGGGCCGTCGGCGTAGTCGACGAAGATGAGCTGCTCAACACATATCGCCGGTTCGGTGCCCGGCTGCAGGGCCATCCGACCCCGCTACTGCCGTGGGTTGACGTGGCGACCGGCTCCCTGGGGCAGGGATTGCCGGTTGCGGTCGGGGTGGCCCTCGCAGGACGCTCGCTGGACAAGCTGCCCTTCCACACCTGGGTGTTGTGCGGAGATAGCGAACTCGCCGAAGGGTCCATCTGGGAAGCCATCGACAAGGCGGCCTACTACAACCTCGGCAACCTCACCGCCGTCGTGGACGTCAACAGGCTCGGCCAGGACGGCCCTACCGAACTCCAGTGGGACATGGAGAGTTACGCCAGGCGGGTGGAAGCGTTCGGAGCCGAGGCCCTCATCATCGACGGTCATGACCTTGGCCAGATCGACGACGCCCTGCGCCGGGCGCACAACGGTTCCGATCAGCCGACCGTCATTCTGGCCAAGACGATCAAGGGCAAAGGGGTGCCCGAGATCGAAGATAAGAACGGTTGGCATGGAAAAGCCCTCCCGGCCGACATGGCGGAGAAAGCCATCGCAGGGCTCGGCGGACCAACCAGCCTCCATGTGTCCACACGTCTTCCGGAGGCCGCCGACCCCGCGATCACGCCGGACGCCAGGGCCGCGGTCACGCTTCCCCAGTGGAAGATCGGCGACGAAGTGGCCACGAGGGCTGCCTTCGGGGCCGCCGTGACCGCGCTTGCCGCCCGTCCCGAAGTGGTGGTTCTGGATGGCGAGGTAGGCAATTCGACCCATGCCGGGGAATTCAAGGAGGCCGCCCCGGAACGGTATTTCGAAATCTTCATCGCCGAGCAGCAACTCGTCGCGGGCGCCGTCGGCCTCTCGGTCCGCGGCTACGTGGCCTTTGCCTCGAGTTTCGCGGCCTTCCTGGTTTCGCGGCCGTACGACTTCATCCGCATGGCGGGAGTGTCAGAGGTCAGCATCCGGCTCGTCGGCACGCATGCCGGAGTGGAAATCGGGCAGGATGGTCCTTCGCAAATGGCGCTCGAAGACATCGCCGCCATGCGGGCAATCCACGGTTCCACGGTGCTTTATCCGGCCGATGCCCCGTCCACCGCCCAGCTCGTCCGGGCCATGGCTGATATTCCAGGAATTTCCTACCTGCGCGCTACCCGTGGAGCCTATCCCGTCATCTACGGGCCGGACGAACAGTTCCCCCCCGGCGGGTGCAAAGTCCACGGTGCCAGCCCCGACGACCAAGTGGCACTCATCGGAGCCGGCGTCACCCTTCACGAATGTCTCTCAGCCGCCGGGGAACTTGCCAAGGAGGGAATCAAGGCCCGCGTTATCGACCTGTACTCCCTCAAGCCGATCGACGTCGACGCCGTCCGGCAGTCCTGCCTCGAAACCGGGGGACGGATTGTTGTTGCCGAAGACCACTACGCTCAAGGCGGCATCGGTTCGGCCGTACTTGAAGCTCTCGCAAGCGCGAACACTCCCAAGCTCCACATTGCGCTGCTCGCAGTCCGGGAACTGCCGGGCTCCGGCGAACCCAAGGAATTGCTGAACGCAGCAGGTATTTCCGCACGCCACATCGTTGCCGCAGCCCGTGGACTGCTCATGGACTGACCGCGCAGGCCACGAATGCCGGCCCCGGCGTAGGGTGAATGAACCTAGACTTTTGCCGTTTTGGGGGTCGCGACCGAGCTCCGCCGGATAAGCCGGGCTGAGAACTCAACACCGCTGGCGAGCTTCCGGCCCTCAATTTGCCTGATCAGGGAGGTGGCGGGATCCGGCATGAGAAGAAGACCGCGGCTGATATTCCGGATGGAATCTTCGTCTCCGGAGGCTCCGGTCCCCCAAAGTTTTCGCGTCACAAACCATCGTTTCCAAGCCATATTCAGGCATCTGTCGCTCAAGCCATGAACAATCCGATCACCCTCATTACTATCATAGTGAATGGGGGCGAATTCCGGACTCAGCTGGGACTTGCCGGAATGGAAATCGGGAGCTGGCAGTGTCGGAACCTTTGGAATCTCAAGACCCACTCGTCGAGCCGGAACCGGTTCTGGTTGCCGGGGGCAACAGCGACAGTCTGGCGGCCCTGCGTGAGCAAGCTCAGGACATTATTGACGAAGTCCTGAATGAAACCGAGCCGAGCGGGGAACATCTCCGGGCAAAACTCCGGTCCAGCATTGCCCGACACCCTGGATTCCCCGAACTGGCACTGCTCGAGCACCTGATGAACAGGGCCAGTGGCAACTGACTCCCCTGGGGTTGCACACGTTTTACACAGGGTTTACTCACGCGGTCTTGTTAGCCTCAAGGCAGTCAGCACAGACTGAATATCATGTGAAAAACGATTCACGGTGGTTGTTCAAACAGAGCAGCGGGCGAGGAATGCAGTGATGCTCCGTCCCGCTCCTAGTGAAGTCGCTACGGAGCAGGATCCGCAGACCGGGAGGTAGCAGTGGCCGGAATATTCGAAGTGTTTGTTGACGGGGAGTCCTTATTCAGGTTCCGCCTCAAATCACCTGACGGAATGGTTATTGCTGTTTCGACGCCGTTCAAGGACAAGCCCGCAGTGGTCGCCGGCATCGCCGCTGCGCGCGAGTGTGCAGGCATGGGACTGGTCACCGACCTTTGCCCAGCCGCGGGCGTACGCGAACCGGCCGCAACCGTCCTTCCGAGCGAAATTCAGGACCGACGGCGCACTGGGGGACTTACCTGGGTCTCAGCAGGCAAGATGCGCCGCCGGCCGTTTTGGTCCAGCCCCAATTCTTCCACTGTTTTCCCGTGATGCACAGCAAGGTTGGGACCTCACTTGCCTCACGGGCCTGAACCCGGACTCTGCGGCCAGCGGTGAAGTGAGGGATGGGACAGCTCCGGGGATCCCCCTGATGGTCATGTCCGTGATCGTGTAGTTGCCGTTTGCGTTCGTTCGTTTGAGTTCTTGTTGTTGCTTGGGGCTGAGTCTGGGTCGCGGGCGCGGGCGCGGAGTTTTCCCTTGGCGTCAGCAATGGCCGTGCCCTCGCGTGTGCGCCTGCGCAGAAGGTCCACTTCGAATTCTGCGAAGGCAGCGAGGATGTTGAAGAACATCTTGCCGGTGGAAGGAGCAGTGAGGTCGTAGGTTTGCCCGCCGATAGAGAGGTCACCGTGGCTGATCGGGCCAGCGTGTCCAGTTTCGCCACGATCAAGGTATCCCGGGGTCCAAGGAGGATCGGTACGGAATTTCAGGCTAAGCGGTCCTGCGGTGTCGCCTGCGTGTTTGATGGCACGGTAGACGGTTGAACACGCTATCGCGAAGAATTCGGCAAGTTCCACCGCCGTGTGTGTCCCTGCTCGGTGAACGGAGACCGGGTGGGCTTCCTGTGTTTTGGAAAGCTTGGGCTGTTTCCCCCGAAGGCGGCCCTTTCCCCTTGGCGACCGCCATGCCTTCCAGGGTCCGTGCCAGGACCAGGTCGGCTTCGAATTCGGCGACCATGGCAAGGACGTTGAAGTTGAAGAGGAGCCGGCCTACAGGGATCGGTGGGGTCCTGGACGGAGCAGCCGATGCTGAGCTTGACCTCGCGGCGGGTGAGTTCGTCAACGATGTCTTTGCAGCGCCCAGCGACCGGGCCAGTCGGTCGCGTTTGGTCACGACCAGGGTGTCCCCGGCCCGGCAGGCTGCCAGCGCTTCCCTGAGTCCCGGCCGGGCGCGACCGGCGCCGGTGAGTCCTTGGTCCGTGAACGCCTTCTCTGGTATCACCCCAAGAGCAACCAGGCGCTTTTCTGGGCGGTGAGGTCTTGATCGTTGGTGGATACGCGGGCGTATCCGATGAGGAGTCCGATCATGGTGTTGAAAGTACCATTTGTCCCCCCCCGTCAACGGGCATTTTCTCGGGCGGGTCCGACGGGAATCGGCCGGCTGCGGAAATACGGTGATCGAGATCCAAAAATTATGCGTAGCTCTTGCGCCGCTGAACGACCGGCTTACGGACGCCCCTGATCGAGGGCCATGGGTCTAATCAGCTCCCAGGTTGTTCTCATGGAGCCGATTATCCGAGTCGGGCAGCAACCGCATCGCCGTGAAGTCGCAGGCTTACACTTCGGTTTCGAAGTGTCGCGGCGCCGAGACGACACTTTCGCAGCTGCGGATTGAGGAGCGATGACGTCCTGTGCGGCTCGCTTGGGCGCGACGTCCTTCCTCCTGCTCTGATAGATTGTCGCGAAATGACGGTGGCCGTGCCGTCGGGGTTTGGGGGTCTCCTTGCACGTGCGTGGAACAAAGTTCACGGCTGTCTTCACTGTTCTGCTGGCATTGTTGGTGTCTGTCTGGGTTTCGGCTGCTCCGGCCTCAGCCGGCGTTATCCGGAATAGGTCCAACTCCGTGCCATTGCTCGGTCCGACCGAACCGGTGGATCCTGGAACCTTTGTCTCCCTGCCGCCGTTCCGTGCCTTGGATACCCGTGGGGGTTCGCCTGCTGGTCCTGATTCCGCGGTGTCCTTCCAGGTGGGCGGGGTGTCCGGGATTCCTGCGAACGTGTCGGCGGTAGTGTTCAACCTGACCGTGACGGGCTCGCAGTCATTTGGGTTTGTGAGTGCGTTTGCTTCCGGAACGGCCCGGCCGAATGCGTCGAATGTGAATTTTGGTGTGGGTCAGACAGTGGCCAATTCGGTGACAGTGCCGGTGGGTGCTAACGGGAAGGTGTCCCTGTTCAACCGTTCGTCCGGGACGACCCAACTGATTGCCGACGTCTCCGGCTACTTCATGGGGAAACTCATGCCGCCCGAAAAGCCGGTTCTCACCCCACCCGCGAGCATTACGACCATCCCCGGAACGGATACCGGCACGGTCAACGGGGGAGGAACTGTCGGAGTCGGCCAATATGAGTTCACCATCAGCGAGCCCGGTACGTATCCGGCACGGGGTTTCGCGTACGCGGTCACGAATGCGAACGCACCTAGCTCAATGCCAGTCAATCTCAGTTGCGAAACTCCGCGGGTCGCAGCTTGGGTGGTGGTTTGTCCGTCTGATGGGCGGAAGGCGACCGCGACGGTGGGGCCAATCGACTACACCACCACTATCAGTGTCTGGGCGTTCGATTATGCAGGTAACGTCAGTTATCCGACGACTTACCAGTTTAGGGTGGCCAATAGCATCCCGGTTCCGTCGACCGTGTTGCCGATCACGGCGCCGAGCGGCGGAAGCTGGGTTCCCGTAGCGACCCAGGCCAACGGTACGCCCTATGCCACGGCGTCGTGTCAGGGAGACGCGAGCACAGGTTACCCCGGAAGCACGACGATAGATGCGCTTCAACTCAACGGAGCTCCCGGCCAGTTCGGCGAGACGCTGGCGCCTGCCGTGAATACGGCGGAGAGCTTCAGCGTTTCCGGGTGGTTCTGCGCTACCAATCCGGCGCCGGGCGGGACCACCACCCAGTCATTGATCACCCAGATCGCCGATACCGGAGATCCTGGGCTAGCCGTCCGGTTGAATCCCGACGGAAAGCTCGAAATGGATACCTTGACGACGAGCAACACCCTCGAACAAGTCGTCGACCCGTTCGGTGTGGTAGCCAACCAATGGTTCTTCCTATCGGCGGCTTATGACAAAGGTAACAAGCAACTTCGCGTAACGGTCAGCTCAGCTGGCTTCGCCGGCACCTGGGTTACGGCCGCAGCTCCCGCAAGCCATCTTCCCTCCACGACCCAGCCGGTGCGTCTCGGCGAGGGTTTCAGCGGTCAAATCCTCAACCCGGTCATTACCCAAGGCATCCTTACCTCCGACCAATTCACTTCCGCTCAGCGACAGTTCACCCCCACCACCCAGGGAATCCTGAAATAGACGAAGGCTGCGTCTATCGCTGCGTAAGCAAGTCATGACCCTTCCTAAACGACACTTACGCAGCAGCTAGATAGCCCAAGAGATGGCCCGCCACATGGAACTCGACGTTTAGTTTCATTTCCGACTCGATGCCTTCCAGGACGCCCCCAGAAACTGCTGCGTCCGACGTCGAACAGGGCGCTGCCAATCGGCCAGGCGAGCAGCCCTCGATTTCTTCACGTTCCCCGTGCCGCCAAAAGGATTGTGCGACTCCTTAGGGTTACAGCTGGAACTATCGCCGCGATGAACTGAGCAGCCTATTCATCACGTCGAAAACCATGGGCATCGAAACCCTCGCCATACGAGGCGAATGGCCTTCGATGATATCGGTCCGTCCGGTGAGGGATCCCCTTACGAACAACGGTCACCTCCCCTGGCCACCAGGAGAATTCGTAATACGATTGTCTGCATGGAACGCACGATGCACGGACGGGAGGTCTCGGAGGCCGAGACCGATGGGTGGGTCGAGGAAGCCGAAGCCGGTTACGACCTTGAAGAGCTGAAGGCGAGGATGGGGCGCCCTGCCCGGGGCGCGGAGGCGTCTCAGGTCATTCCCGTACGGCTGACGGTCGAGGAGCTTGCAGCGGTGATGGCACGGGCCGAGCGCGAGCACCTCAACCGGTCCGAGGCGATCCGCGCTGCCCTGGCTGCTTGGTCGCACGCGGCGTGATCGTCCGCCGCTCCGCACACAAACACGGGATCAGCTCCACTGACGGGATCGAGGCGGCGACCTGGCCGCTGGTATCAGTCCCCCGTGGACGATGACGACCCGCGCAGGTTCCTCCGCCTCGGCTTTGACACCCACGGCCGGCTGCTGGAACTCGTGGTGCTCGTCTGGGACGACGGTAGCGAAGAACTCATCCACGCGATGAAATGCCGCCCCCAATACCTCGGGATGCTCGGCTAGCACTATCTCGCCAAAGCATCGACACCGCTTCCGGTTGTGCGCCCACCGATCCTCAAACGGAATGGGAGGTGCCGTATATACCGCCGGACGTTTGTTGGCGGCAGGTCAGGGTCTTATTCGTGGAGGACAGCTTGGTATAGGTTGTGGTCTTGCCATTTCCCGGCTATTTTCAAGTACCGCGGAGCCATCCCGATCTGCCGAAAGCCTGCCTTCCACAGCACCCATTGCGAACCAGCATCGTGCAGGAGAGCGCTCGCCTCTGTGCTGTGCAGCCCAAGTACGTCTCGTGCCGCTTCGACGATTATCTGGACGCCAGCGGATGCCGGACCACGGCCCGCGTAAGCGTCATCCACCCAGTAACCTAGACCTGCGCTTTGGAAAGGTCCACGCACGATGCCGGCCAAGTTGAATCTGCCGACAAGGGCCTCGCCAGCAAATAACCCAAAGGGGAATCCTGCCGCGGCATCAGCGGCAACAAGGCGGCTGATGCCGGGCCAGCATTCCCTTCTTGGGACATCGGCGCCGGAGCCAAGGGCAGTTAGGTTGCCGGGTCGTACTCGTCGGTGAGCACCATGGCTTCGCTCGGGAAGGAGATGAGATATTTTGTCATGCTCGATGGTCCCCCGCGGGCGGCCCGGACAGCAATGGTGTGTTTGTTTGCCGTGCTGGGGTTGAGCCAGTCTGTTGCTCTTGCTAGATTCCGCCGTCGCGGGTATCCCGGGTCACGATGCGGTCCCCCGTGACCGGGTCTACAGTGGAGCGGCTTTCGCTGATCCGGCGGGTCCGGCGCGGGCCGAAAACGAAGAGCGAAACGATCAGGCCGATGACGCCGACGACCATGAGGATGTAGCCGACCATGTGGAGGTCAATGAATGAAACGACATCCCCGGGGATGGCGAAGGCCAGAATTGCGCCTATGGCGATAAGAAAGATGGATGATCCGATACCCACTGCTGTACCTCCTGCTGAACCGCGGACCCGGCGGTGGCGGGTATTACTAAGGTTACTTGGCATCGCCAAAGTTACACGGCGTCACCACATACGGCAACCACAAGCCGCGGAATCCGGCATCTGCGCGGCACGCCACTAAAAATACTAAGGGTGCTTTGCATTTTCGTGACCGCCGGGTACGGTCCATTAAGGACCAAACGTCTATTGGGGAGGTCAATGAATGGCAGGTAAGTTTGAATTGTTTGTCGATGCCCGGGAACGCTACAGGTTCCGGTTGAAGGCAGCCGACGGGACTGTCATGGCGGTCTCGAAGGAGTTTGAGACCAAGCGCGATGCAGTGCTGGGAATCCGCGAAGTGCGGGCATGCGCGGGAATGGGTCTGATCACGGACTTGTGTTCGAACCAGCGGGCGGCATCCGGACCGGTACCGGGAATCTCCGCGCCAGCCCCTGCCGAGGCAGAGCCGATCCGGGTCCGGAATTGGCTGGGCCGCACCTCCATCGTTCGTAAGCGTGGCCACAAAGCGCTGACGTCCAAGCGATGGCTGAACTGGTCAAATAGCGGCGTCAAATAGTGGCGAACTTCGGAAATGGCCGGGACTCAAAAGAGTTCCGGCCATTTCCGTCTCGCTTAGTAGGTCTTCATGGCTTCCGGCGGCTGGGTGGTCCATTCGGTCTCAGTGGCCCGCATCCAGGGATACGGCAGGAGTTCCTCCAGGTTGACGCTTCCCACTTCTCCCCCGGCATCAACCAGGACAGTCGCCTGGGCCCCATAGTTCCGAAGCAGCTCCCGGCAAACGCCACAAGGATTGGTCACCTGGGGCTCGCCGCGTTCGTCCATGCTGACCGCAACGGTCGACTTGATGGAGGATTCCTGTGCAATGCGGGCGTTGGCGAGGGCGCTGGATTCGGCGCACACGTTGATTCGTTTGGAACCGACATGAAGGCCAAGGTAGATCGCCCCTGAGGCGCCCCGCATGGCAGCGGCTACACGATGGTTCTCGCCGTGATGGGCCGTAAGGAGCAGTTGACGGGCCGCGGTGTAGAGCTCCACATCGGACGGACTAAGGTCAAACGAGATCACGGGCACCTCCGGAACCACAATGGTCTGGGCCGAACGTATCCGGGCGCATTCCTAGCTTCCAATGAAGATGCCGCTCTTCCGACGTGCCAGCAGGTAGAACACGATGCTCAATACGGACAGCACTGCGACGTAAACCGGGAAGATCCAGGATGCATTCATGGACTGGAGCCAGACTAGAAGGTAAGAGGCCGTGCCACCGAAGATCGCGACGCCGATTCCGTAACCGAGGGAAGTCCCGGCGCCGCGGCAGGATTTGGGCATCAGGGAACTGGTCACGACGTTGTACAGGGTCATGTTCAGCACCAGGACGACCGAGCCGCCCAGGAGGACCGCGGCGAATCCGCCGATGCCCGGACGGAAGTACATCAGCATAAGAAAGACCGACGGAATGGACAGGGCGCGGGTGATCAGGAACCACTTGGAAATCGACTTGCCATCGGCGAATTTGCCGACCACCAGGCTGCCGACAACCAGCACCACGCCAAGAATGGTGGTGAGGGCGAAGACCGCGGTCGCGTCTTCTTTGAAGCCACTGCGGGCCGCGGTGGGCAGTCCCGTATTCCAGGCGTAGTTGTAGGCTTGCGCCGCCCCAACGACGAAGGTGATGGCCAGCACGCTCAGCCAATGCTTGCGCACCCCGCCCCAAACAGCTTTCGAGGAGTTCTCGGCAAGCTCCTCGGGCCGCATGGTTTCCGGAAGGGTCCGGCGAAGGTAGACCACGATGAAACCGAAGATTGCCCCCACGATGAAGGGAACACGCCAACCCCAGTCGGCCATAACAGCACCGCTCAGCATCAAGCTGCACAGGTAGCTGACCAGCGAAGCGAGGAGAATTCCCGAGTTGACGAAGAAGGAGATGATGCCTGCGACGAAGCCTTCGCGTCCCACGGGAACCAGTTCGACGGCGTGTGCGGTGGAAAGCGGAGCTTCAACACCGGTCGAGATGCCCTGTACGATCCGGCAGACCAGGAGGGTGACGCCGGCAGCGCCGCCGATCTGCTGGTACGTCGGACACAGGGCGATGATCAGCGTGGTGATTGCCATCATCATGATGGACCAGAGCATCACTTTTCGACGGCCGATTCTGTCGGCGAAAGTACCGAGCAGGACGCCGCCCAGCGGACGGAATGCGAAGCCGACTGCGAAGACCGCCAGGGCGTTAAGGGTTGCGGCGGTGGGGTCCTGCGAGGGGAAGAACTTTGGCCCGATGAAGGCCGACAGGAGTCCGAAGACCATCCAGTCGTACCACTCAAGGGTGTTCCCGAGTCCGAGGCCCAGCAGCCCGCGGCGGATTTGCGGAGAGAGCCGGGTTTTCCGGGCACTCTCCGGGCCATTCTTGACGACAGTGTCAGTCATGATTCTTTCCTTCCTCCGCACCTTCGCGGTGCGTGAGGGTACGGATCACCGTTGACATCCAGGGGGTATGGACGGTGATCGAAACTATCATTTTGGCCCGGTTCGGCGTAGCCGAACCAGCTCACCTCATGGGAAGCGAGTTAGCCCAGATAGCTACGCGTGCCTCTTCGTAGCGCTTTGAAGCAAACGGGGACATCCAGTCCGGTAATAGGTAGCGTGGATGGCTTGCTTGGATGCCGCAGGATCAGCAGGGGAAACACGAGGGTGGACGTGGGGCTGGGCTGGGCCTTCCGCCAGAAGGCTGAAGCGCCCGCGTCCCTGATCGTGTTGCAAACTTCCCCAAGTGATGCGACTCACATAACTATATTGAAAATTTTCATCAGGTCAATGCTTGATTCGCTAAAATTTTTCACTATAGTTATGTGAGTCAGCTCACCGAGAGAAAGCTGGATCATGGCAAACGAGATCATTACCGCATCCTCACCTGCCGGCACGAGCGCACTTCTTGCAACTGTCGGCAACAAGGTCCGGACCATGCGCAAGGACAAGGGGATGACCTTGTCCAAACTCTCGGAGATCACCGGGCTCAGCCCGGCGATCGTCAGCCAGATCGAGCGGGGAATAGCCAACCCGTCGTTTACCACTTTGGCACAACTAGCTCACGGCCTGGACATTCCCGTAGGGAAGTTCTTCCTCGGCCAGGAAGAGACCAGGTCACCGGTTGTCCGCAAGTCCGAACGTCGAAACCTCAAAGGCGTCACCAAAAAATCCGTGGGAGAGGCAGTTTACGAGCTCCTGACTCCGGATCTGAACGGTGCCTTGGAAGCACAATGGATCGTGAGTCCGCCAGGCCACGACACCAGCGCCACCCCTTTTCGCCACAGCGGCGAAGAATTCGGCATCATCCTCTCGGGAAAGAAAGACATATTCCTCGACGGTGAGTGCTACACGCTAGAAGCGGGCGATTCGATTACTTTCTCGTCGGATACGCCGCACTGGTACAAAAACAGCTACGAAGAGGTATGCGTAGCGATCTGGGTCAACGCCCCACACGTGTGGTGATCAGCCGGCGCTAACTGCCGCTCGATCCCATACACGCACGGACCCTTGGACGTCCGTTCGCAAACATCTCCATTTCCGTGTCCAGGTCCCCGGGGACCTCTACTCGTCATGCCCTCCGCCAGGCTGGTTCGCTGCGTGCACCGCCGCGAGCTCCTCCTGAGCACCTCGTCTACACCCCGGCAACCGTTCCAACGGCATGCCCGCCGGGAAGTAAGGATCCTCCACCATGAACCCCTTTGCCACCACATCGTCACTGGAACTCAGTACGACGACGGCGGATCTCACCGCGCCCGTCATCTCCCGCTCCGATGTGCTCGTGGTCGGCGGTGGGCCCGCCGGCGTGGCCGCCGCGGTCACCGCAGCACGGTCCGGCGCATCCGTCACCCTCCTGGAGCGCTACTCTTCCCTCGGCGGCCTGGCCTCCGGGGGCATGGTCCTGGTTCTCGATGACATGATCAACGGCCAGGAAATCACGGTTACCGGCATCGTTTCCGAGTACGTGGAACGCCTGCAGAAGCTCGGCCTGGCGATCGTTCCGCCGGCAGATGACCGCAAAACCTCCGAGGAACTCTGGAACAAGTGGGGCCGTTACGGCACCTTCGATTTCCACTCCCACACGACCCCCAAGCCCATCTGCTATGCCGCGGCGTTCGACCCGGACGGCTGGAAGCGAGTCTCCAACGACCTCGTCCGCGAAGCCGGCGTCAACCTCCGCCTCCACTCCTGGTTCTCCCGCCCGATCGTGGACAACGGTGTCATCAAGGGCGTGATCTGCGAAACCAAGTCCGGGCCGCAAGCCTTCACGGCGGACATCGTCATCGACACAACCGGCGACATCGACGTCGCCTCCCGTGCCGGCGCCAGCCACATCAAGGACAGCTACCTCACCACCCTCGTCTTCCGCCTCGGCAACGTAGACACTGCAGCCGCGGAAGCTTTCGAACAGGCCAACCCGAAGGAAGCACGCGCCATCAACCGCACCATTAAGCGGCTCCTCGGCGGTGCCTGGGAACTGTGGTGGCTCAAGACACCCATCGACGGCGTGGTCTGGTGCAACGCTCCCCACATGACCGGATACGACGGCGTGGACCCTGCGGACATGACCGCCGCCGAGTTCGCCGCACGGGACCGGATCACCGAGGCCGTGGAATACGTGCGTGCGCACCTGCCGGGCTTCGAGAACTGCTACATGCTCGACGTCGCGTCCCAGATGGGCGTCCGCCAGACCCGCCTGCTCGAGGGCGAGTACGTCATGACGAAGGAGGATGTCACCTCCCGCCGCCACTTCGCGGACACCGTGGCCCGCGGCCGTGACTACTACTACCCGTACCGTTCGCTGCTTCCCAAGGAAGTGGACCAGCTGCTCGTCGCCGGCCGCCACTACTCGGCTACCCCCGAGGCCCAGAAAATGTCCCGGGAGATCCCGCCCTGCATGGCCATGGGCCAGGCAGTGGGCGTCGCCGCCGCGCTGGCGGTCCAGAACGGTACCCTCGTCCGCGAGGTGTCCGCGCAGGACATCCAGCAGGGCATGCGCCGGCACGGCGCCGACCCGGGCGACGTCCCGTCGTCGAACGCTACCGTCGACGCCGAAGCGGTGGTGGGAGCATGAGCACCATCATCGATGAACTGCAGAGCACGACGGCGGTGCCCGGCGCCGCTGGAAAGCCCTCCGGAGTCCCGCTCCCGCTCGACGGCATCAAGATCGTCGATTTCACGCAGGTGTTCATGGGACCGTCCTGCACCCAGCTGCTGGGCGACTACGGCGCGGACATCATCAAGGTGGAACGTCCGGGCGCCGGCGACATCTCGCGCAACTCCTTCCCGGACAAGGACGGCCAGGACAACCCGATCTTCCTTTCCATCAACCGCAACAAGCGCAGCGTTTCCGTGGACACCCGCACCGACGAGGGCAAGGCAGTCCTCCGCCGGGTCATGGCCGACGCCGACGTGGTGGTCAGCAATTTCCGCTCCGGAGTGATGGAACGGATGGGCTTCGGTTACGAGGAACTCAAGGCGGAGAACCCGGGGATCATCTGGGCCTCCGGCACGGGCTTCGGCCCGGTTGGTCCCTATTCGCACAAGGGTGGCCAGGACGCAATCGCGCAAGCGTACTCGGGGGTGATGTGGCGGCGCGAGTCGGACGACATGAAGCCTTCCATCTACCCCACCACGCTGTGCGACTACATCACGGGCATGCACCTCATGCAGGGCATCCTGCTGGCACTGCGCGCCCGGGAGGCATCCGGTGTCGGGCAGAAAGTCGAGGTGACGATGTACGACTCGATGCTCCACCTGCAGATGCAGGAGGCCTGCATGCAGCTCAACCGCGGATACGAAGTCAACTGGGGCGCCATGCCGTTGAGCGGCGTCTTTGAAACCACCGACGGCGCCGTCTGCATGGTCGGCGGCTTCACCCCCGACCCGCTGGCTCGGATTTCCGAAGCGTTGGGCCTGGACGAAGACCTTACCCAGCGGCCCGAGTTCGCCAACCTGGAACAGCAGTTCAAGCACAAGCCGGCCCTGCAGGCGATTTTCCGGGAGCGCATCGCTGCGAACACCACCGAGTACTGGACCAACCAGCTGGAAAGCCAAGGCCTGCTCAACGCGCCCGTCCACACTCTGGAACAGGCCCTGGCCGATGCACAGACCGAGGCCAACGGCATGATCGTCGAAGCAGAGCACCCGGGCGTCGGCACGGTGAAGATGCTCAACGCGCCCATCCGTCTCTCTGCCACGCCGCCCACCGTCAGGCGCGTGGCGCCGCGGCTCGGCGAGCACAATGTGGAGGTCCTGCTGGAGAACGGCTTCGACGCCGAAACCATCGAACGCCTGCAGAAGTTGGGGGTACTCCGGTGACTGTTTCCACCAAGGAGAGGCCGGGACAGGAAATGGTTGACCAGGTCACCCTGACCATCGAGAACCATGTGGCCACGGTGGTCATCGATCGCCAGCACGTGCTCAACGCCGTGGACGGCAGCGCCCAGTCCCGGCTCAACGGGATCTGGAACCGGATCGAAGCCGATCCTGATGTGCGCGCCGTCGTCATCACGGGCGCCGGCACGCGGGCGTTCTGCGTCGGGGCGGACATGTCCGCCTCTGCGGTGGACAAGACAGGCCTGCAGTACTGGGCCGAGCTCGACCCCAACGGCTTCGGCGGGCTGAGCCTGCGCACCAGTCTCGACGTGCCTGTCATCGCCCGGGTGAACGGCTATGCGCTCGGCGGCGGGATGGAGATGGTGCTCGGCGCCGACATCGTCGTGGCCGCGGACACGGCCCGCTTCGGCCTCACCGAACCACGCGTCGGGCGCCTGGCGCTCGACGGCGGCATCCACCAACTGGTGCGCCGTGTCCCTTACACCCAAGCGATGGGCATGCTCCTCACAGGCCGCAAGGCGGACGCCGCCGAGATGGAGGCGATGGGCCTCGTCAACGAGGTGGTTCCCGCAGACGAGCTCGACGCCGCGGTGCAGCGCTGGGTGGACCAGATCCTCGCCTGTGCGCCCAGCTCCGTCCGGGCTGTCAAGCAAATGGTCAGCAGGACCAGCCATCTCACTGCCGCGGAAGCCCGCGGCCTCAGGCTGCCGGCCCTCATGGCCGCACTGGACAGCGAAGACTCCGCCGAAGGTGTGCGCGCCTTCCAGGAAAAGCGCCCACCAGTCTGGCCGGGCCGCTAGATGCAGCACGAACCGCTGCAAGGCACCGAATTTCAGAACGAACGGAAGGACAATCCAATGCGGGAATCACTAGCACCCGGAGTGTGGGGCGTCGTCGCCACACCATTCCAGGGCAGCACCCTCGATCTGGATACCGACAGCCTGGCCCGGTTGGTGGAGCACTATGAAACCATCGGCGCCACGGGGCTGACTGTCTTGGGTGTCTTCGGTGAAGCTGCCGCCCTGACCGCAGCGGAGCGCAGCCTGGCACTGGAAGTGGTGGTCGAGGAAACCCGATTGCCCCTCGTGGTGGGCGTGACCTCGCTCTTCACCGGAGCCGCCATCGAGGAAATCCGCGCTGCCCAGGCCGTGACCGGAGACCGGCTCGCGGCAGTCATGGTGCAGGCCAATTCGGCGCGGCCGGAGGTGGTCATCGCGCACTTGAACGCCATCCACCAATCCACGGGCGCCAAGGTGGTCCTCCAGGACTACCCCGTGGCCAGCGGAGTCAGCATCAGCACGGAAGCACTGATCTACATCGTCCAGACCTGCAGGTTCGTCGTCGCGGTCAAGGCTGAAGCCCCACCGACCAGCGTGGCGATCGCCCAGTTGACGGCCGCCGTCGAGGTTTCAGTCTTCGGCGGATTGGGTGGTCAAGGACTGTTGGACGAACTGGTGGCCGGCGCCGCCGGCGCCATGACGGGGTTCTCGTACCCCGAAGCGCTGGTGGCGTGCGTCCGCGCATGGCAATCCAGCGGCTACGACGCCGCCCGGGACGCGCTTCTGCCTTACCTGCCGCTTATCAACTTCGAGCAGCAGGCCCGGATCGCCCTGGCCATCCGGAAGGAGTGCTTCTGCGAACGGGGGCTCATCAAGGATTCCGCGGCCCGGCCGCCTGCGGCGCCTTTCCCCAGCGTGTTGCGGCAAGGAATGCTGACGCACCTGGCTGAAGCTGCCCGTGCCTTGGAAGCCTTCCCCGTCCCCACCACCTCAGAAAGGGTCTGATGGATCTCGGAATCAGCGGAAAGACCGCATTCGTCGCGGCCTCCACCGGAGGCCTGGGACTCGCGGTCGCCCGTGGCCTCGCGGCCGAGGGCGTCCGGGTTGCCATCACCGGCCGCCGCGGCGAACTGGCAGAAAAGATCGCGGCCGAGCTCCAGGCTGACGGCCAGACCGCCGTGGCTGTCGAGGCGGACCTCGGCACCCCGGGCGGCGTGTCCGCCGCCGTCGAACGCGCTGTGGACATGCTCGGACCCATCGACATCCTCGTGCTCAACGGTCCCGGCCCCAAGCCCGGGGCAGCCGCCAGCTTGGGAGCCGAGGACATCGCTGCAGCGTTCGAACTGCTCGTGAAACCGCACCATGCGCTCGTCTCGAAAATCCTGCCGGGCATGCGTGAGCGGCGCTGGGGACGCATCCTGGCCATCGGATCCAGCGGAATCGTGGCCCCCCTGCCCAACCTCGCCGTCTCCAACACCGGCCGTGCGGCGTTGAGCGGTTACCTCAAAACTCTCGCGGCAGAAGTGGCCCTCGACGCCGTCACCGTCAACATGCTCTTGCCCGGACGGATCGCCACGGACCGCGTCGCCGAACTGGACCGGGCCGCAGCAAAACGCCGCGGCACCACGCCGGAGGAAATCCAACTCGAATCCCGCAAGACCATCCCTGCCCGGCGCTATGGAGAACCGGAGGAATTCGGCGCCGCCGGAGCCTTCCTCTGCAGCGCCCCCGCGTCGTACATCACCGGGGTCGCACTGCGTTGCGACGGCGGCCTGATCCGGAGCCTCTAAACATGGCTTCCAAGCAGACAGCCCCTTTTCCAATGCAAACCGCCAAGCCAAAGGACTACCAATGACTTACACCGCCACCGAAACCGCAACCTCCACCCACCGGGACGTAGCGATAGCGCAGCATCTGATAAACGGAGAATGGTCCGGCGAGCCCGAGATCCAGCGCATCAATCCCGCCCGCCCCGACGAACTGGCTGCGCTCTCCCCGCGAGGTACCGCGGACGATGTCGACGCGGCCGTCACAGCCGCTGCCGCCGCCCAGCCGGCTTGGGCTGCCCTGCCCGCCCCTGCCCGTGGCGCCATCCTCATGACTGCAGGCAACCTTCTCGCGGAGCGCCAAAGCGCTATTGCCGAAGACCTCGTCCGGGAGGAAGGCAAGACCCTCGCCGAAGCCATGGGAGAGGTCAAACGCGCCTCGGACGTGCTGCGCTTTTTCGGTTCCCTCGGGTGGTCCGCCAGCGGCGAGGTACTTCCCAGCGGCCTGCCGGACACGACCATCACCACTCGGCGCGAACCGCTCGGCGTGGTCGGGCTCATCACGCCGTGGAACTTCCCCATTGCCATCCCGGCATGGAAGGCGGCCCCTGCGCTCATCAGCGGCAACGCCGTGGTCATCAAGCCGGCCGAACTCACTCCGCTCTCCGCGACCCATCTTGCCCACGCCCTCCAGGATGCCGGGCTCCCCGCCGGAGTATTCAACGTGGTCCACGGCAAAGGTCGCGTGGTCGGTGACGCATTGGCCCGCGATCCACGCATCGCCGGCCTGTCCTTCACCGGTTCCACCACGGTGGGGCTCGGCCTCCAGGAAATCCTGAACGGCCGCCGTGCGCGTGTCCAACTGGAGATGGGCGGCAAGAACGGTGTGCTGGTCCTCGACGACGCCGATCCGCACAAGGCCGCTGCGGTAGTAGCGGCCGGCGCGTTCGGACTCACCGGCCAGGCATGCACGGCGACGTCCCGCGTCTATGTCACGCCAGGGATCCGCGACGCGTTCCTCGACGCGCTCGTCGCCGAGGCGGCCAAGTACACCGCCGGTGACGGGCTCGACGGCGCCAAGATGGGCGCCGTGGTGAGCAGCCAGCAGTTCGAGCAGGACCAGGCCGCGGTGCGCACCGCCGTCGAACGCGGCGCCACCCTCCTGCACGGAGAGTACGACGGCGAGTCCTCCGGGGCGCTCTTCTTCCCGGCCGCTGTACTCACCGACCTTCAGTTCGACGACGCTGCCGTCACCGAGGAAATCTTCGGCCCTGTGGTTGCGGTCCTGGAGGTTGCCGGCTACGAGGCTGGCCTCGCCGCGATCAACGATTCCCGCTACGGCCTCACCGCAGGCATCTGCACCGATTCCTTGGCCTCGGCCACGGACTTCGCCGCGCGGGCCCAGGCAGGGGTCATCAAGGTCAACCGTCCCACGGCGGGCCTGGACCTCAACGTGCCGTTCGGTGGAGTGAAGGACTCCTCCACCAACACCTTCCGCGAACAGGGCAGGTCCGCACTGGACTTCTTTACCTGGGGCAAGACCGTCTACACGGGTGTGTAGTGCGCCATGACCTACGTGATCGCGCAGCCCTGCGTCGACGTCAAGGACAAAGCCTGCATCGACGAATGCCCTGTGGATTGCATCTACGAAGGCGAACGCTCGCTGTACATCCACCCGTCAGAGTGCGTGGATTGCGGTGCTTGCGATCCCGTCTGCCCGGTCGAGGCGATCTACTATTCCGACGACGTCCCGGACGAGTGGTCCGACTACGTCCGGGCCAACGTGGAGTTCTTCGAGGACATCGGCTCGCCGCAGGGGGCAGCGGCGCTCGGGAACCTCGGGCGGGACCACCCGGTCATTACGGAGGCACAAGTCGCTTAGCCAGGCGCGCCCTGCGCGGCCAGCCTTGCGCGGATGGCTTGCCGAAGCGATTCCAGGCCGGGCAAGCCGGTGAGGGCGCCGTCCGTGCGGTAGACGCGACACGTCAGTGCAGGTGCCGCCGTCGACTCGAAGAGGTCGATTCCGTCCATGGTGAAGGATGGAGATCCGCGGAAACCGGACGCGGCGGCTTCTTCATCGCTCGTGATCTCCCTGACCGCAATCACGGCAGGATCTGTTCCTTCCAGTTCCGCAGCCTGGGAAAACAGCTCCCGGGCCGCAGATCCATGCGGGCACCCCTGGATGGTGAGCAGCTCGAAGTCCATGTCCCCATTATCCGCCCGGGCATGTTGAGTTGACGCCGTCAGCTCGCCAGCAGGTCCGCGTGGTGTTCCTCCACTACGTTCGGGTGGGCCCGAAGCCGGTAGCGGAGGGCGTTGTCCCCGTAGGTTTCCAGGATCGGGCTGTTCGTCGGGTCGACCGACAAACCGCGGGCCTTGGCTTGGAACGCCGGGCTCACGGCAAGCTGCGGCATGGTCGCGTCGAGGGCGGGGTTGTAGAAGAAGGGCAGGGATATCCTGTCTGTGCCTCGAAGGGGTGAGATCACTCGGTGGAGGGTCGCTTTGAGGTAGCCGTTCGTGGCCAGTTCCAGCATCTCGCCGATGTTGACGACGAATGTTCCCGGCACTTGCGGCGCGTCAATCCACTTTCCCTGGTACTCGACTTGAAGGCCGCCCTTGCCGGGCTCGACCAGGAGAAGCGTCAGCACTCCCCCGTCCCGGTGCGACCCGACACCCTGCTTGGGCTCCGGGTCGGACTCCCCCGGGTATCGCACGATCTTGAGCATGGGGAACGCCCGTGCGGCGAATGCCGCATCGAACGTGTCCTCGGGCGCTCCGAGGGATACTGCGAGGGCCCGCAGCAAGGCTAGCGAGATGCTGCTCAGTCTTTCGGTCCATTCCGAGACAATCTGCCGCATTTCCGGCAGGGCCGACGGCCAGAGGTTGGGCCCCTCCAGACGCCAATAGTCCGCGACGCCCGGGCCCTGCTCAACAGTGTCACGCTCGACGCCGATGTCGATTTGCTCGCGCCAGTCGATCCCGCCGTCCGTGAGCTCGCCGCCAACGCGGGTGTAGCCGCGGAACTGGGGGCTGTGGACATTCTCGATAGCGAGTTTTTCTTCTTCCGGCAGCTCAAAGAAGCGGCGCGACACGTCGAGAATGGCGTCCGTCAACTCCTGCGGGATGCCGTGGCCTGACAAGTAGACAAACCCGACCTCATGCATGGCATCGCGCAGCTCCTCGCGGAACCCGGCGGCCTCGTCCGGTCCAGCATTTAAACGTGCGAAATCGAGTACTGGCAATGTATCGAGTGCCAATGCAATCAGTCCTTTCATCGAGCCCCGCAAGTGGGCGCCTGTGGCCGTTGTTTCAGACCGGTTGTTTGGGAGGCCGCCCGCCGGAGCGCAACGGGGGCCTCCCATACCGTTAGGGCAGGACCTTGTAGAGGTCGACGCCGGTTTCCTCCGGGGGCGATGCGAATCCACCCTCGATGCCCGCCTGCATGCGGGGCATGAGAATCTCATCGCGGAACTTCTCCCAACTCTCTTTCGACTCATGTACGGCCATGATCGTCCAGCCACCGGCCGAAGGGCCTGCGGCATGGAAGGTCTGTCCGTCAGGCAGGAGCCCTTCTCCTGGGTGGACGGCAGCGATTGAGGCCTCGTATTGCTCCTTGGTTCCTCCTGGGAAGAAATGTACGACTCCGAATGGGGCGGCTTCCATTAGTACTCCTTGGATGGTGTGGATTTGTTGGTGTTTACTTGCGAGGAATCAAGTCCAGAACTCGTCCGACTTGGCTGTGTCTTCGAAGAACTCCCGGCCTTCGACGACCTTTCCATCCCGGAGGACGAAGACGATTGTGGTGGCCAGGTCGAGGGTCTTTCCATTGTTCTCGGCGTGGCTTTGCTGGATCCCTGCTGTGTGGTCTTCTCCACCGACGACGTCTTGCAGGGTCGCTTTGAAGGATCCTTGGGACCGCGCTCCCAGCTCGCCGAAGTAGGACAAGACGGCGTCGCGTCCTTGCTTCGTCCCGGAAAGTACGCCGTTACCCGCGGCATACCAGACTGCGTCCTCGGCGAACAATTCGCTGAGTCCCGCCATATCCCCTGCATTGAACGCCTCATACCCACGCCGGACTAATTCGGCGTTTTCTGTAGCTCCCATGTCGGATACCTCTCCGTCATCCTTGTCGGTCAAATGGGACGGCTTAAGGCTATTCCCGGGCCGGGGGCGTGTCGATGGGGGAAGTACTTCATAACCAACCACGCCCGGGCACGTTGGCTGCCGTTCCATGCTGCAACCATGGCACGGCTCAACCTCAAATGCCATGGGCACGGGCGCCCCTTGAGGCAGCTCCGGACCGGTGGGACGATGAAGCGGTGAACCCCTTCTTCGAGTTTGTCAGCCACAACTGGTGGCTGGTCTTTCCCTTGAGCGGTCTAGCTGGCGGATGGGCCCGTTCCTGGTCGAGAGCCAGTGAACGCCGGCACCGCCGTCGGGTAGAGCTCTATCGGCTCAAGAACCACGCGGCGGAGGCGGAGCAGGCCAGCCATGCCGAGGTGCTGCGGCTGCAGAAGGCTCACGACGCAGTGAACCAGCGATGGCTCGAATACGAGCTTGACATCGGAAAACTCATCGACTTTCCGGTCATGTCGGATGTGCGCGAGCCGCTCACGGTGGCCTTCTTGCGAGCAAAGCGCGAGGCGGACGGCTTGCGCCCCGCGGACCCGGGAGAAATCACGACGGCGGCCCGGTTGGCGGAGTATCGTGCGGCCGTCCGCAGCTTCGAACTGGCATTCGACGTGGCAGAGCGCGAAGCCAAGCGCATCAAGGACAGCAATTTTTCGGTACCCGAGCGTCAGCGGCTCGAAACCGCCAGGAAGCTCCTCAGGATCGCTTCGGACAGCGCCGCGACGTCGGCAGAGCGGCAGATAGCCTACAAGCGGGCCCGCCGCGAATTGGATGGGTTGATTGTCCTCCCTGAAGCGACCATCGCGGCGCTGGAAGAGAAGATCGCCGGGATGCTCAACGCTCCGAAAGCTCCGGACTTCCACCAAAGCTGACACACGTGGATGAGCGTTCTCAGTGTTTGACCCGATGAATGATCACGTACTTGTGATGTTTCCTATGCCGAGACTTGGAACGACGTGGAGTCAGTCCGAGAGGGGGGAGCCCAAGAGCTTTCCGTCTGGCTGCCAAGCGAATATTTGCATAGATCAGGAAGACGAAGAAGCCCAGAGATGGGACGAGCAGCACGAATATCCACGGTAAATTGCCCACGGCGCGCCTCCTATGCTCAGTTTCCGACGGAGCGAACCTGACGTCAAGGTTGGTCCTGAGGCCGAGCCAAAACGTGCCCGGAGATGCTGGGGCTATCCACGCGAGCACGCTGGGCGTAGTTTTTTCTCATCCCGACAAACCTGAATTGGCTGGCAGTCGGCAACTACCAGGAGGTCATCATGGACAACTTTCTCCGACGCGGCGGACTCGAAGTCCCTGAGCCCGTCCGGCGTTTCCTTCAAGGCGAATCCGATCCTTCGCTTCGCATCGAGCAATACCAGGAGGGGGACACTCTGGTGGTGAGAATCGATCTGCCGGGAATCGACCCTGAGACGGACGTTGACATCAGCGTCGCCGACGACGCACTGCACATCCAGGCCCGGCGCGAGGAGAATGCCGAACACCTGGATAAGAAGGGTTACCGCAGCGAGCTCCGTTACGGCGAACGGTCCCGGAGCATCCCGCTGCCCCGCGGGGTGAGCCAAGACGGCATCCTTGCCACCTACGAGGACGGGGTCCTCGAAATCCGTATCCGGGTTCCCGAACAGTCCGAGTCCCAGACCACCAAAATAAGGGTGGTCCGTACGGGTAGCCACGAAGCACATCAGTCTCCGGAAGATCCAGAGAACTACGTCACCTGAGCAGGCAAAACTAGGGGTCATCTTCCTGCACGTTGGGTGGCCGGGCCTTTTGGAGCTGCGCGCCCGGAGCCATGCCCTGCGAAGCGCGAGCATCAGGCGCTGTGGACGGCATGGCGAGGACCGCGGCGACGGTGAGCGCGGCACTTACCAGGACGGCGAAGAAAATCGCCGCAGAGGCGGATACGATCGCCTGCGAATCCTTCCCGCCGCCGGGACTGCCGGCGTAGATCGCATTTGCCACCGCTCCATAGACGGCCACGCCCAAGGAGCTGCCAATGGACCGGGCGAAGAGGTTTGTGCCCGTCACTACCCCGCGCTCACTCCAATCGACGCTTGACTGGGCTGCGATCAGGCTCGGCGTAGCGAGGAACCCGAGCCCTAGCCCGGCGACGAAGCAGCTGGCTGCGACCAGCACCACGTTCGGCGTATAGGCGGTGACGGCGAGGGCCGCCGAACCGATAAGTGTGACCGTGACCCCGATCAACGCAGTTGCCCGGAACCCGATTCGAAGATAGAAACGTCCCGATTGCGAGGCGCTGATAGGCCAGCCAATGGTCAGGGCCGCGAGGGACAGGCCCGCCAGAACAGGCGAGACCGAAAGCGCACCTTGAAGAAAAGTGGGAACGTAGGAGGTGAGGCCAAGCACTATTGCCCCTGCGCCGAAGGAGATCAGTGCTGTGGTGATGAGAAGGCGCCTCGACACGACCCACGGGGGAAGGACCGGTTCGGCCGCGCGTCGCTCAACCAGGACGAAGACACCAAGCAGGACTGAACCAATGGCGAACACGGCAATGCTGGTCGGGGAATCCCAGGCCCACGCTTGCCCACCCTCCAAGGCGCCGAGGAGAACCAACGTCAAACAGACTGTGAGAAGAGCCGCTCCCAAGTAGTCGACACGGTGCTTTATGCGCTCGATGTTCTCGTGGAACCTTTGGACCAGCATCCACGCAGCCGCGCAGGACAAGGGAATGTTGACAAAGAAGATTCCGCGCCAAATGCCGAGCGAAGAGAACACCCCGCCGAGGGTCGGCCCTACCACTGACGAGGCAGCCCACACGCTAGCGAGATACCCCTGCACCTTCGCGCGCTCTGCCAAGGAGTAGATATCGCCAGCGATGGTGATGGCAACGGGCAGGACCGCGCCGGCACCCAAGCCCTGCACGACGCGGAAGGCGATGAGGGTAGGCATGCTCCACGCGAGCCCGCAGAGGATCGATCCGAGCAGGAAGAGTCCGATGCCCGTGAGAATGATCGGTTTGCGGCCTGCCATATCGGAGAGTTTCGCGTACACCGGAACCGAGACTGCCTGCGCGAGCAAATACGCAGAGAAGAGCCAAGGGAACGATGAGAACCCGCCGACGTCGTGCACTATCGAAGGCACGGCGGTCGCCACAATGGTGGCGTCGATCGCGACGAGGCCGCTCGACAGCATCAGCGCTATGAGAACCGGGCCGCGCTTGGAACGGAAGCCTACTCCTTCGCTTGGAGTTGTCATTGCGTGGTCCTGATTGGAACGCTCATCACAACTACCACCCCTTCGCGTAGTCTCCTTGCCTGGCCACATCCCCCGGTTCCCCGGAGACTTCCTCGAATGGGAGGCAAGGGACTTTGGGAGACTGTCATTCGTCCATGCCGCGACGTATCCTGATTAAGTCTCCGGCACCTGCAACGGCGCTCTGTCGTCCGGCATCTTTCCCTCGTCCGGCATCCCTGTCGGCACCCCACTCAGTTAGGTCTCAACAATGCAGATGAACATCAGGGAGAACTGGGACAGGCTCAGCCCCGCAACGCGGCATTGGCTCACCGACAATCCCGGATGCGTCGTCCTGCCCCGCACCATGGCGGAAATAATCCACCAGGAAACCGGCATTACTCCGGACTCCGATCAGCACAGCCAGGTCAGCCTGTCCCCCGAGGATCTCAGCTTCATCCGGGCCAAGGCTGAGGGAGGCCCTGCCCGGCCGAAGTAGTCGACGGGACGGCTTCGCCGTCAGGTGCCGCCCTCTTCATCCAAAGGTGCCGGTTCATCCGGTGTCGCCGGGGTGCCGGCCGATTTGCGTAGGGGACCCACGGATCCGTCCGCACCGTAGTCTCCCTCGGCGTATTGTCCGATTTCCGATTCCGCCGTGCGTCCCGGAACCGTTCCGGCGTCGCCCAGATCTGCTCTTGCGTAACGGCCGGATTCCTGGGCTTTGCTGCCCAAGGGTTCGGGCAAGCCGCCTTCGGTGCCGGCGGTGCCGTAGTCGCCTTCGCTGTATTGGCCTTCTTCGTCTTCCGAATGCCGGCCGGGCTGCGTCCCGGTTTTTCCGTAGTCGCCCTCGACGTACCGGCCCCGGAGCTCCGGCTCCCCGGAACCTCCGCCCTTCTCGTCTTCAGTGGGTTCGTCGACGCCGCTGCTGCTGTCGGTCATGATCGTGCCTTTCCCGCATCAACTTTGCGTCAATTCGGCGCCACTTAAGTCTAGCGAGGGGCGCTATGGGACAACAGGAGTTATCGCTAGGCGGAACCCTTCGAGCCACCGGTCTCCACAAGCGCACCACTCTCGGATGAAATGAGTGAGATGTAAGCCTCCAATTGGGACTTCAACTGTTCCGGAGAGTGATGCTCGGGCGTCAGTGTGGCCGTGATCTGGGCACCGAGGGCGAACGTCATGATCCCGCCGACAATGTCGTCGTCGTTCAGTCCCTCCTTCAGTTCACCAAGATCCCTGGCTTCACGGAGCTTCGCGAACAGCGACTCGCGCCACTGCTCCATCGAGGAATCATGCAACGCGGCCTTCGCGGGGTCTGTCAGTGCGCGTTGCCAGAAGGCGATGGCTATCCGTGCCTCGTTGAGCCGGTCGGCATCGAGCGGCAGGATTTCATGGCAATAGCTGCGCAATGCCGACAGTCCGTGCAAGTGGGCAGTCGAGCTGCCCATGCGGGCGTTCGTCTGGTTGAAAACGTGGGCGAAAGCAAACGTCAGCAGATCGTCCTTGCTCGGGAAATACGGTTTCAATGCACCGTTGGCAAAGCCGGCCTCCGTGGCTATTTCGCGCATGGTGGCACCTTCGATTCCCCGTGCGGCGATGATCCGCCACGTGGCTTCGACCAGCTCAACCCGGCGCTTGTCGTGGTCTACGATCTTCGGCACGCGTTCCCCAAATCTTTTTTCTACAACCGTTGTGACTTAGATTACACGATGCTATTCTCTACATACATAGAAAATAAATCGCCACTCACAAAGGCCTTCCATGAGCACAACTTCCTCTCCAGAAATCACCGACACGGCCGCGGATACCGGGCTGTCTCCTTACGCAATGACCAGCGCCGAGGACATCGCGGCGGTCAGGGCGATCCTTGCCGAGGCCGGGCTTTTCGACGACACCACCCGCGTCGCATACCTGGGACTGCTTGACCCCTCGCGGGAAGCGGAAGCCGTGGACCGCAGATTCAGAGCTTTCCTGCACGACGTTTCCTCCGGATCGGCACATGACGTGGTCGTTTCCGTGACGCACCAGGAAGTGGTCACAAAAGTAGAGCTGGACACGTCCGTCACAGGCGAACTTCCGGTCATCGAAGAAGAATTCGAAGTGGTGGAGGAGATCCTCGCCCAGGATGCCCGATGGCTCAAGGCCCTGGCTGACCGCAATCTCGATGTCAGCAAAGTGCGGGTTGCTCCTCTGTCCGCCGGGGTTTTCGAATACCCCGAAGAGAAGGGCCGCCGCATCCTCCGCGGCCTGGCTTTCGTTCAGGACTTCCCAGAGGACAGCGCCTGGGCCCACCCGGTGGACGGACTGGTTGCCTACGTCGACGTCGTCAGCAAGACCGTCGATCAGGTCCTGGATTTCGGGATCGTTCCGGTCCCGGCCGAGCACGGCAACTTCACGGACCCGGAACTGACCGGACCGCTGCGCACCACCCAGAAGCCGATCCACATCACCCAGCCGGAAGGGCCCAGCTTTACCGTCCAAAACGGCAACCACGTCGAATGGGAAAAGTGGAGCCTCGACATCGGCTTCGATATCCGGGAAGGCGTTGTCCTCCACAATGTAGCGTTCGACGACGGCGATCGCCGCCGCAGTATCCTCAAGCGGGCTTCCATCGCCGAAATGGTAGTGCCGTACGGCGACCCCTCCCCTGTGCGCTCCTGGCAGAACTACTTTGACACCGGCGAGTACCTCGTGGGCCAGTACGCAAACTCCCTGGAACTCGGTTGCGACTGCCTGGGCGAAATCACCTACCTCAGCCCGGTGGTCAGCGATGCGTTCGGACGGCCGCGCGAGATACGCAATGGAATCTGCATGCACGAGGAGGATTGGAGCATCCTCGCCAAGCACAGCGACCTCTGGAGCGGCGTGAACTACACGCGCAGGAACCGCAGGCTCGTCGTCAGTTTCTTCACGACCATCGGCAACTACGATTACGGCTTCTACTGGTATCTCTACCTCGACGGCACCATCGAGTTCGAAGCCAAGGCCACGGGCGTCGTCTTCACCAGCGCCCATCCCGGGAAGGGCTACCCTTACGCCTCGGAGCTTGCCCCTGGGCTTGGGGCTCCCTTCCACCAGCACCTTTTCAGTGCCCGTCTGGACTTCGCCATCGACGGCTTGACGAACCGGGTGGAGGAAGAGGACGCCGTTCGCGTACCCATGGGAGAAGGCAACGAACGCGGCAACGCCTTCGCGCGCCGTCGGACTGTACTCAAGCGCGAATCCGAGGCTGTTCGGGAGTCAGACATGGCGGCCGGGCGCGCCTGGGTCATCTCGAATCCCGAATCACTCAACCGCTTGGGCGACCCCGTGGGGTACAAACTCCACGGACAAGGGCATCCCATGCTGCTGGCTGATCCGGAATCATCCATCGCCCGGCGCGCAGCATTCGCCACGAAGGACCTGTGGGTGACCCGCTACGACGAGAAAGAGCGCTACCCCAGCGGCGACTTCGTCAACCAGCATTCCGGAGGAGCCGGTTTGCCGTCCTACATTTCCGATGACAGGGATATTGACGGACAAGACATCGTCGTGTGGCATACCTTCGGGCTGACCCACTTTCCCCGCCCGGAGGACTGGCCGATCATGCCGGTCGACACGGTGGGATTCAAATTGCGCCCTGAGGGTTTCTTCGATCGGAGCCCCGTCCTCGACGTCCCCGCGTCGAAGCCCTCTGAAGGCGGCCACTGCCATTTGGAGGCCCAGAAATGAGTTTAACAACCGGGAAAGAGACCACTGAGGTGGGTCACCCGCATCACCATCGGCGCCGTCTCGGCGTCCCGGCGGTGACCTTCATGATCATCGCAGCATCGGCACCGCTCACCGTCCTCGCCGGCGGAGTCACGACGACGTTCGCCGTCACCGGGGTCACAGGCGTACCGCTGTCCTTCCTCCTGCTCGGCGGAACCCTCGCGGTTTTCGCGGTCGGATACGCGGCGATGAGCCGGTACGTCGTGAATGCCGGCGCTTTTTATTCCTACGTGGCGCAGGGCATCTCCCGGCCCGTCGGCGTCGGGGTTTCCATGGTGGCGCTGATGGCCTACAACCTGATGCAAGTCGGCATCTACGGGCTCTTCGGCTTCACCGTCTCGAGCCTGATCAACGAACGCTTCGGCGTGACAGTTCCTTGGTGGATTCCGGTGCTACTGTGCATCGCGGTCGTCGCATTCCTCGGCGTGAACCGGGTGGACCTGTCGGCAAAGGTCCTCGGGGTGCTCGTCGGCCTGGAGTTCCTCGTAGTCATCGTCTACGACGTCGTCTCCTTCGTCGTGGCACCCGAGGGAGTCAGCGGAGCGCCGCTCACTCCGCAGAGCCTGTTTGTACCGGGCGTCGGGGCTGTCTTGTCCTTCGGTATCGCGGCGTTCATGGGATTCGAGTCGGCCGCGATCTACAGTGAGGAAAGCAAGGACCCAAAGCACACTGTCGCCCGGGCCACATACACGGCCGTCGCCATCATCGCCTTGTTCTACGCTGTTTCCTCCTGGGCCATGGCCGTTGGCACAGGACCGTCCGCGGTGGTCGATGCTTCCGCAAAACAAGGACCGGACCTGATGTTCGGCTTCCTCAGCGACCACGCCGGAGTCCTTCTCGCCGACCTGGCCCGCCTGCTCTTCGTCACCAGCCTCTTTGCAGCCCTCGTCAGCTTCCACAACGCCGCGGCCCGCTACTTCTTCTCGCTTGGCCGGGAGCAGGTCCTTCCCCGAAGGCTGGGTGCAGTACGGCGGCACAGCGGCGCACCCTACGCCGGCTCGATAGCCCAGACGGTTATCGCCGTCGTGGTCACGGTGGCCTTCGCCATCGCGGGAACCGGATCAACGCTGGGTGACCTCTACCCGGTCCTGACCATGTTCACGTGGCTGACGAATGACGGCGCCATGGGGCTTGTCCTCCTGATGACCGTTGTTTCGCTGGCGGTCATTGGGTTTTTCCGCAAGAACAGGCATGACGCCGGAATCTGGACCCGGGCAATCGCCCCTGCCTTGGGTTTCCTCCTCCTTGCCGTGATTTTCGTTCTGATCGTGGTCAACTTCAACGTCCTGCTGGGGCAAAACGAGAGCAATGTGCTGACGTTCATCCTGCCGGCCGCGATCATCGTGCCCGGCTTGGCGGGAATCGTCTGGGGCCTCCGCCTCCGCCGGAGCAATCCCGCCGTGTACCGGCGGATCGGGCACGGCGAAGAGGGTCCGGCAGCCGTCCATCTTGGGGACGAAGAAGACTTGTAGCGCGGGACTGATGACCGGTGAACACCATGCACACAACACTTTCGATCATCATGCTGGCCTGTTGCGCCGTCGGAATCTGGAGCCCGATGCGCGAAGGCCCGGTCAGGAACCTCAGCCAGTGGGGGCCGATGGCGCTCATGCTCGTAGCGATGACGGACACCACCATGGGGCCGGGCATTCTTCCGGGCGTCGTGTGGGGCCTTCTCTTGCTCCTGAGCTCCCCACTCCCGCTGGTGCTTCTGCCCAGGAATCGCCGCAACGGCATGGAAACTCACCGCTCCATGTCAATCGTGGCAATGTTCGCCATTCTCGTAACAACCCTTCCCCAGGCATCATCCGGTGCAATCCAGCCAGCACACGAGCACTCGGGCCTTGGTGGAGCGAATCCGGTCCTGGCGTTAGCCCTTGCCGCAGCAGTCATCGCGTATTCAATCGTCCTTTCGACCCAAACAGTCCGGCCAAACGGGCGCGCACACCGTCGTCACGCGTCTGCATCGCTTGAGGCCCTGTCTTCGGCTGGTGCCCTGGGCGCGATGATCCTGATGGCCGTCTGACCCCTCAACCGTTCTCCTTAGAAACCCAACCAACTCAGAGTGGAGTAAACCCTTGGAAAGCTACGACGCCCTCCTGGCTTCAATCACCCCGACCACCGGAGAAACCCGGACCATCCTCGATCCCGCCACGGGCACCGCCGTCGGCGAGGCCCCCGTTCACACCGTTGAGGACCTCGAGGCCGCGGTCGCTGCCGCCGCTGCCGCCCAGCCCGCGTGGGCTGCGCTGGGCCACGACGCCCGGTCCGCCGCGCTCATGAGGGCCGCCGACGCCGTCGAACGCTCCGCCGAAGAACTGGCCCGGCTGCTCTCCCGCGAGCAGGGCAAGCCGCTGAACGGCCCCAACGCCCGTTTCGAAGTCGGCGCCTGCGCCGCGTGGCTGCGCGCCACCGCCGCCACGCCGCTGGAGGCGGAAACCGTGGTGGACGACGGCGAAACCCGCGCCGAACTGCACTACCGGCCCATCGGCGTCGTGGGCGCGATCGGTCCCTGGAACTGGCCCATGATGATCACCGTCTGGCAGATCGCCCCCGCCCTGCGCATGGGCAACGCCGTGGTGGTCAAACCCTCCGAATACACCCCGCTGTCCGTCCTCGCACTGGCCGCGATCATCAACGAGGAACTTCCTGAAGGCCTGCTCACGGTGGTCTCCGGCGGCCGCGAGGTCGGCGCCCGCCTGGCCGAACACCCCTCCATCGGCAAGGTCATGTTCACCGGCTCCACCGCCACCGGCAAAGCGATCATCCGCTCCTCGGCGGACACGGTCAAACGCCTCACCCTCGAGCTCGGCGGCAACGACGCCGGCATCGTCCTGCCCGACGCCGACCCGAAAGCGATCGCCGAAGGCCTCTTCTGGGGCGCGTTCATCAACACCGGCCAGACCTGCGCGGCACTCAAGCGCCTCTACGTCCACGACTCGCTCTATGAAGCCGTGTGCACCGAACTCACCAAGGTTGCCGCAGCAATGCCCATGGGCAACGGACTAGATGAGGCCAACGTGCTCGGCCCGCTGCAGAACCGGCAACAGTTCGACATCGTCACCCGGCTTGTGGACGCAGCACGCGAATCCGGCGCCACAATCCTGCTCGGCGGAAACCCCGACGACGGCCAACCCGGCAACTTCTACCCCACCACCCTCGTGGCCGACATCGACAACAACAACCCCCTCGTTGCCGAGGAACAGTTCGGCCCGGCCCTGCCCATCGTCCGCTACAACACAATCGATGACGCCATCGCCAAAGCGAACGCGCTCGACGTCGGACTCGGCGCCTCCGTCTGGTCCGCCAACCTCGACGAGGCCCGGAACGTCGCCGCCCGCCTGCAAGCCGGAACCGTGTGGATCAACAAACACGGCGCCGTGGACCCCCGCATCCCGTTCGGCGGCGCGAAGCAATCCGGCTACGGCCTCGAATTCGGCGTCGAAGGCCTCAAAGCCCTCGGCGTGCCGCAGATCATCAACGGCTAAGCACACGCGGTTCAGCCCAACTAGCTCGCAGTTGTTGTCGTTCTGAGCCCCCAGAACGACAACAACTGCGAGCCAGTTGGGGCTCGGTCGCGATCGAGCCGGCGATTCCCCGTGAATCCCCCGCGCCAGTTCCCAACAAAGGCAACAAACACAAGGTCGAAAAAAGAGTTCCATCCAGTGCACCCGGCGAGGATCAAGGGCCACTTCCTTGGCTATCTCACCCGGAGCTGACGACTCTTCCCTCATGGCCCAGTGCTATTGGATGCAGGGCATGGTCGTCCTGCCTTCGGCGGCGCTCGGTATCCGGCGGGCGTGCGCGCGGTGGGGGGCTTTTCTAGCTGCCCCCCAGATCTCCGGATAGTAGTATCCTGCATGCAACAATAATTACGGAGGCGCTGGGCTTTCTTCCGCATGGAACCAAGGGGCGAGTAAAGACCATGGATACCGAACCGATGCCGCTGGAGGTTAACCCCCGGTTCAGCAACACCAGGAATCAGAACAAAGACCTCGCCATCCAGCAACTTCGGGACGGCGGATTCACCACTGTCCAGATGGACGAATTCCTCGACACGCTACATCGCATGGAGGCTGACTCTATGGTCATCGCCCCCCTGACAAATGCTTTGCTCGCCATGAACATCACCGTGCAATGGCTAATGTAGTAGCCACGCACGTCCAGCCTGCCTGCTACAAGGTCAAATCAACCCCCGGCTGCTTGCCCGTATCTTTCTTCGGCGTCCGCAGGCGAAGACAACGCACGGCGGTTCCGGGCAGAGGCCATCTCGTCGTGTCCGTGCCTGCGGTCCCTGACGGTGGCCGTCCCGGCGATTTCCCGAATGCTGGCGATCCCCCTGGCGGCGGCACCGCCATCGGAGAACGTCACGGACATCGCCACAAGAAAATCATCCTTATCCACCAATGCCACCCGGTAGCCGCCTTCCGGGGCATCCATCAATTCCAGATGGCCTGCCATGATCGTTACCTCCTGTTCGACACTCCTGAAAAATAATCTACTAAGTTTACTTAGTATCGTGGTTGCCGACCAGCCCCGCACCACGAACCTGGCCGGACCGGACCGCCGCACTCCGGCGCCGAACAATACAGGCGCGCGCTCCTCGGAAGACCTCTTTTGGAGACCGCTGTGTGGTGGGACCATTTCTTGTATGGACGAAAATCGAGACGAAAAGTTCCCGTCCCCCGCAGTCGACCGCGACCCTCTCAGGGACAGGGGCTCTTTCGTGGAGGAATACGAACACCCGACCACGCACCAGATGCGCATCGTGGGCCAGAGGCGAACCGATGCGGAAGCCAAGCTCGAGCGGCAACAGCGCGAGGCTCGGGAGAAATTACCTGAATGAAGCAGCCCGCCCGGTTCCAGCGAATCAGCGAATCAGGCGGGCTCGCCCGCGGCTAAGAGCGCGACCTCAAGCCGTCACCTCAAGCAGCCGGCGCCGCATCCCGCTCGTTCGCGGATTCCCGGTCTTGGAGTGGCATCGGATGAGCACCGGTACGCCGGGACCGGATTTGTGGAGCGCCCCCGTCCTGCGTGTCCAAGGTCGCAAGTGGAAGCTCCCGGTGGACGATGTAGTCGCACGCCGCCGGTCCCACCATCACCAATCCCGGGCACGCTTTCCCGCGATGGCTCGGAGCGACACCGGCAGCGCGGAGGCTTGCCCGCAACGTCCTGGCATCGACGGGTTCCGAATCTCTCAGCTGGCACCAACTGAGGTAGAGCCCATACAGCTCTTCGAGGCTCAGGCCGTCCGCTTCCGAATCCGTGCAGACGCACTCATTGAGGAAGTTGTCCAATGGTATTTTCGACATCGTGACTCCCTGTGCTTTGGCAGCTTAAATGCTGAATCGTCGTCGCTACAGCTAACAATCTGAACCAAAAACCAGAAATCTCCCTGAATAGTCAGAAATTTAAGGGCCCCGGTTGCCCTTGTCAACCACCCGTGTTGACTCATTGAAACCTCCGAGTAGCGGCGTGGTTCGCAAGTGTGGCGGCGGTCGGGGGCTATGCCCACGCGCCTTGGCTGATCAGCAGTGCCCACCCCGCCGCCAGGCCCACGAGCAGCCACACGACATAGTCGCCGACGCGCCCGGAGTGCAAACGCCGGAGGATTCGCAAGGTCGGCTGGGCCGCTTCCGAGGGGCGCCGCAGCGCGGAAGGCAGACGCCGGCCGTGAAGCGCCGCGCCGGCAATTCCGACGGCGAGCGCCGTCGTGAGCAATCCCAGCGCGATGTTCGTCGGCTCCCAGACGGCGCCCGCGGCGACGTGCGACAGATACGGGCCGGGGATGTCAAGCACTGCCGTCACGTAGCCTGCCCTGTCCATGAACCGGGCGGCAGCCTGTTGGGCGGCACCGCCGACCGAAGGAAGGACCCCCAAGACAAGCGCGCACGCCAGCAGTCCCAAGGCCGGCGCCCCCATCGACGGCGGAATGTGCCGCTGACCGATCGGCACTTCGATGCGTTCCTCGTCGCCGCTCATCCCCTCTGCCTCGACCCCGGCTGGGCGTCCGCCGATGCCTAGGAATATCCGGGCGCCAACGCGCAAGACGGCGCCGGCCGTCACGGCCGAGACTCCGATCATGAGCACCGTGACCCCGAACTGTCCTGCGCTTGATGACGCGTGTTCGGCGATGCCCTTGCCGAGCCCGACGGCGAACGGCGGCGCTCCAGCCAGTGCGGCGCCGGCCACCAGGAAGGTGATCCCCAGAACTTTGGAGTCCTTCCCGTGCCCGTGGAGGGTGTATTCGTCGACGCTGCCGTACCTGTTCAGCGTGAGTCCGCTCAACAGGAACAAGGAGCCTTTGACTGCGGCGTGGCCGAGGACATAGACGGCGACTCCTCCCAACGCATCCGCGGAAGCGACTCCGAGGACAACGAGGAAAACACCCATGTGGGCGATGGTCGAGTAGGCGAGCAGTCTCTTGACGTGCCTTTGGAGGAAGCACATGGTACTGCCGACGACGGCGGTCAGGATGCCCAGCACGGCGAAAAGGACCTGTGCCGCGGATGCGATCGGGGTGCCGCTGAAGCCTTCCCAGTAGATCCGGGCCACGCCGTAGAGTCCCAATTCGACCATCACTCCCGAGAACAGCACGCATACGGGCGAGGGAGCGACTGCGTGGGCATCGTCGAGCCAGAAATGGAACGGCACGATCGCGGCCTTGACGAGGAACCCTGCGCACAACAGGACAAACGCGATCGCAATCAGTGGGCTCCGGTCGCCAAGCAGCTCTTGGGAGATGGCTGCAAGATTCAGGCTTCCGGTACGGGCATAGAGGAGGCCGACACCCATAAGCGAAAAGTAGGCGGCCAGCGAGTTCACGATGCCGAAGTTGATGGCGCCGTGTACAGCGGAGGGATCTTCGCTCTTGAGCCCGGTCAAGGCGTAGGCCGCGACTCCCATCAGCTCGAAGAACACGAACATGGTGAAGACATCACCGGCAAACGCGAACCCTGTCATGCCGGCCAGGAATAGCACCATTAGTCCGTGAAAATGGACGGTGTCCGACTCGAAGTACCGCCACGAGAAGACGAGGGAAGCGATCATGAGCCCTGCCGCCAAGAGGGCGATCCCGATGCTGAACTGGTCTCCGACCAGGGCGATTCCGACGGCGCGCCCGCCCTCGGGCTGCCACGCGGCCATCCAGTAGACGAGGCGGGCGCTGCCGGCCGGCACCACCATGAGCGCCTCGAGCGTCAACGCGGCCACGGTGGCGGCCAAGGAGACGACATCCGCGAAGCGCCGGGGCAGGTGGGGCCCCAAGGACATCAGGCCGCACGCGGCCAGGATAAGGACGATCACGACCGTGGGCATGAGCGATGCGGCGACGGTCCCGGGCAGCACCCGCTCAGCCCTCCAGTCGACCGAGTCGGTCAGGATCGATCGCCCGATGGCGCTTGGCGATCTGAATCACGAGCGCGAGCAGCATCGAGGTGACCGCGGCCGAGACCACAATGTCCGTCAGGGTCAGTGCCTGGACCACCGGATCGACCACCGGCGTGCGACTGCCCACCTGGCCGCCGAAAATAGGCGCCACTCCGCCGTATTGGAAGCCGACGGCGATGAGCAGCACATACGTGCCCGATTGGGCGACGGAAAGGCAAACAACGGTGTGGACCAGGTTGCGGCTCGTGGCGATCCCCGCCACGCCAAGGAGCATGACGCCCACCGATACAAAGTATGCGTAGTGGTTCACGAGGCTGTGCCCTCCTCTGGTCCGGAGCGCGGGTCGGGCCCGGAACCGTTCCCCCGCTCGGCTCGGATCGCGAGCGCCTGGTCCAGGAAGCTGGCCAGCAGGACGACGACGCTGCTGCAGACGGTCATCCCCACGGCGACGTTGAAGAGGGGTACCGTTCCCGCCGAGATGAAATCGCTAAGCTGGCCTTGCGGGATGACGTTCGCGAACAGGGCCGAGCCGAGTGCCGCGCCGGCGATTCCGAGCGCGCCGAACAGGACGACGCCGAGCGCCTCGCCTTGCTGGAACCACGCCAGGGGCCGGAGCTTGCGCAGGAGGGAGTAGCGGCCGCCGACATAGAGCAAGTGGATTCCGGTTGAGAGGATGACGCCGCCCTGGAATCCGCCGCCCGGGGTGACGGCTCCGTGGGCGACCACGTTCACGGCAAGCACGACTGTCAGAGGAAAAAGTACGTAGACAAGGAGGCCCGTCGACTCCAGCACGTGGCCCGCATCGCTGACCTCCCGCCGTCGTTCGCGGTGGACTGGCCTCAGCAGCGCCGCGACGCCGACGACGGCGCAGAAGAGGATGGTCTCCTCCCCGAAAGTATCGAAACCCCGTTGGTCGAAGTTGATGCTCGAGACGGCGTTGGCGGTGTCATGTCCGTAGCTTGCTGCGACGGCCGCGTCGCGATAAGCGTGGACGTCTCCGCCGAATCGGGGCATACCGGTGAACGCGAGCAACATCGCCGCCGCGAACGCAGCGATGCCGACGCCGAGAACGATGAGGCGGATCCGCCGTGTCATGTACCCTCCTCTCCCTCCTCCAGGTGGTGGTGCGCGCGGATGGCCGAGACCTTCCGGATCGAGAGAACCACGATCAAGGGAACCACCGCTGTCCCTATCGCCACTTGGCTGAGGGCCACATCGGGTGCTTGGAGGACGACAAACAAGATGGTGAGCAGCAGCCCGTAGCACGACAGGACCACGGCTTGCTTTGAAGGATGGCGCGTGAATACGACGGCCGCGGCCCCGGCAAGCACGAGGGTGAGGCTGACGGCAATCAAGACATTACTGAGGATTCCCTCGTTCATTCGGGAGACCTCCCTACGTCCAGTCCGCGCTCGTCGGCGAGCGTCCTTCCGACCGCGATCGTCACTGCGGGCCCGCTGAAAGCGACCACCAGGGCAATGAGGATGATGGTGGCGCTTCCCAGGGAGAAGCCGAAGTAGCCCACCGCGGCGATCGAGAAAAGCGGGACGGCGAGCGTCGTCACGGGAGCCAGGAAGTGCAGCCTCGCGAGGGGCTCGCGCGCCATTGCCGCACCGACACAGCCGAAAGCGGCTGTCAGGACGCCCAGTCCTGCGAAAATCACTTCAAAGAAGGCGGCAGTCATTCTTCCTCCACTGTTTGTTGCCCGTCAATGCCCGGTTTCAAGAGCCTGGTGTACACAAGCGTTCCAGTAGCGGCAAGGGCGGCGAGCGCAAGGGGGACGATCAGGTACGAGGACTGACCGGCGATGATCGAGAGGCCGATGAGCACCATGACGCCGGAGCCGGTAAGGAGCTGGAGTCCCACCAGTCGCTGGACGTTGCTTCCGCGAGCAGCCAGAAAGAGGCTAGGCGCGACCCCGAAGAGCAGTAGCGCCAAGGTCGCGGCCGACCACACGATTGTGACATCCATTCATGGCCCTTAACCGGTGCCTGACGCGATGTGCCGTTCAAGGTCCGGCCAACCGGAGGCCAGGACGTGAACACGGATCCGGTTCATGACCGGGTCGGAAGAGAACACCACGGATCCGGGGGTTGCCGACAGTGCGATCATGGCGCCTGCCCGCCATCCTCTTCCCCGGGGTTGCCGGGTTCCCGGCATCGGCTGCTCGCCCAGGGTTTCCTCCTGCGGGCCCGTAAGCCAGCCTGCCAGGCGGACCGTGTCGGTCACGGCCGCGAGCGGGACCAGGGCAGCCCAGCGTAGCCAGATACCCTGCGCTGCGGCCTGGAACCCCATGGCCCGTCTGGCCATACGGGCAAGCATTGCGCCGAGCAGCGCAGTCGACACGGCCGTCACCGTTTCCGGGACCGTCACAGTGCTTACCGTGACGAGCCACGAGAGCGTTCCCGCCAGCCACCATAAAGCAAGCTCCCCGAGCGCTCCGGAGACTCCGCGTGCGGTGGGGAGACCGAAAAACCTGCGTACGGGTCCGGTTCGCTCCCGGTTCGCCTTCACGCTACACACCCACCGAATCCGTCTTCTGCGCGGCAGCGTCGGCGCGTTGGCGTTGCGGCACGACGACGTACTTGGGATCGAGCGTCGAGGCGACGCCGGCTTCAAACACTCCGAACCGCAGCAGCGCCGAGCCGGCGGCGACGGGAAGGCCACCCATCGTGCTGAGGAGGCGCGACTGGCGTCCGCCCAAGGCGAGTGCGACGGCCCCTCCGACGGTGAAAGCCTTCGAGAGCCGCAAGAGCGTCCCCGCGCGGCCCTGGTGCAGGGTCTCGGTGGACAGCTGGCCGCTGCGCTCCATCTTGAAGCTCATGAGCGTTTCCACCACTGCCCCGCCCACCGCCATGCGGCGTGCGGGAGCGGCCTCGGAGAGCGGAGCAAGGGCGGCGCCGACGCCCCCGGCCGAGGCCGCCGCGGACCCGGCGAAGACGAACGGCAGCACTTCGTGGGCGTCGTGCCATGTGGGCACTGCGGTATCGGCGAGCAGCACGCCCGTGTAGGTGGCAACGGCAGCCCCGGCCACGGCTGCGCCGACTCCGCAGGCACGGCCGGCACGCGGCAGGATGCCAAGTACGTTGGATGCGGCACTCGCCCCGGCCAGCGGGCCATAAATGGAAAGGATCCAGGAACCCATACTCATCGGCGACGTCGGCTTGGCCATGCGCAGCATATTGAGGAACCGTTCCGGGCGCCCAAGGTCATGCACGAGGGACACCGCAGAGGCTGAAATCGCGGTCAGGGCCAAGACCTTGGAGCGCCGCTCGAGCGACGGCCTACCGCTGTGCTGTGCTCCGGCTGCCAGCATGGAGCTCGCCCCTGCCAATCCACCGGCAAAGATGTAGCCCGCGATGTCTACCGCGCTCCATGTCGGCTTCTTGAGAATCGGCCGGCCGTAGTAGGAAGTGAACTCCTCGGGATGCTTCCGGCGCGGGCTCAATTTTTGGCTCCCCAGAAAACGGCGACGGCGCCGAGCAGAAGTCCGGCTGCGGCGCCCGCGGCGCGCTTCCACATCACCGGCAGGTCCTTCGTGGTCACCACCGGGTCCGGGGGCAGGCCGTACGCCTCGGGCTCATCCAGCAGCAGGAAGAACGCGCCGTCCCCGCCGACCCCGTCTTCCGGGTTGTGCCCGTACAGCCTGGCGCCTTCTTCGCCGCGTTCGTGCAACTCGGCCACGCGGGCATCCGCCCGTTCGCGTAGCTCGTCGAGTTCGCCGTACTGGATGGACTTGGTGGGGCAGGCCTTCGCGCAGGCGGGCTCCTCGCCGGCACCGAGCCGGTCGTAGCACATCGTGCATTTGAATACCCGGCCATCCTCCGGGCGCTGGTCGATCACTCCGTAAGGGCACGCGGAAACGCAATAGCCGCACCCGTTGCAGATGTCCTGTTGTACGACGACGGTGCCGTGCTCGGTGCGGAACAGCGCACCGGTGGGGCAAACGTCCAGGCACGCGGCGTGGGTGCAGTGCTTGCAGACGTCCGAGGACATCAGCCACTTGACGCCGTCGTTCGCGGAAGGATCCGTGGCGGGGACTTTTTGCTCGATGAACGCGACGTGCCGCCATGAATTCGCGCCCAAGGCGGAGGTATTGTCGAACGATTCACCGCTCAGTTCGAGCGCGGTGTCTGCCGGCACGGAGTTCCACTCCTTGCACGCCACCTCGCACGCTTTGCAGCCGATGCACAGGCTCGTGTCGGTGAAGAAACCCTTGCGCGGCACTCCGATCGACGGCATTCCCAATTGCGTGACACTCATGCCTTCGCTCCTTCAATTCCGGTGTTCTCGTCAATGGCGGCCCGCAAGCGGTAATCCTTGACCAGAGACAACAGAGCTTGCCCCCGGGGCCGCCTCCCGGGACGTATGTCTACGGTCAGCGCCTTGACCTCCTGGATGTGGACGTTCGGATCCATAGCGATGGAAGAGAGCTCGTTCATGGCGTCTCCCTTTGACAGGCCGTTTGGCCCCCAGTGGTAGGGCATTCCAATCTGGTGGACAACACGCCCCTGTACCATGAGCGGCTTCATTCGGTGCGTTACCAAGACACGGGCTTCGATGGCGCCCCGGGCCGAGACGAGGGTTGCCCAGCCCTTGTGCGTCAGGCCGCGTGCTTCGGCCAACTCGGGCGAGACTTCGCAGAAGGACTCCGGCTGGAGTTCCGCGAGGTACGGCAGCCAGCGGGTCATGGCCCCTGCGGTGAAGTGCTCGGTGAGCCGGTAGGTGGTCAGCACATAAGGGAATACCTCCGCCCCTGGGTCCCGCCCGCTGGGGTGGTACCGGTTTCCTTCCCGGGGCATGAGCTTGCGCACCGGGTTCCGCTGTTGGCCATACAGCATGTTCTCGAACGGGGACTCCTGGGGCTCGTAATGGGCCGGCATTGGTCCGTCGACCAGACCCGAGGGCGTGTAGAGCCAGCCTTTCCCGTCTGCCTGCATGATGAAAGGGTCGACGCCGGAGATCGCCTCCGTGCCCATCGCATCCTTGTCGGGGCGATAGGACGGCGGCTTCGTCGGCTCGAAGTCCGGTACGTCGTCGCCGGTCCATTTCCCGGCTTCCTCGTCCCACCAGATGAGCTTCTTCCGCTCGCTCCACGGGCGCCCCTCCGGGTCCGCGGAGGCCCGGTTATAGAGTTCCCGGCGGTTTGCCGGCCAGGCCCAGCCCCATTCGCGGCTCGAGATGCCCTGCTCGTTGTGGGGCTTCCGGCGCGCAGCCTGGTTGACGCCGTCGGACCGGCATCCGCAGTAGATCCAGCAGCCGCACGACGTCGATCCGTCGTCCTTCAACTCGGTGTACGCCGAAAGGGGCGTACCGTCGGCCTTCGTGCCGTTGATCTCAGCGAAGACGGCGTCCGAGTCCGGCTCAGCCTGGCTTCCGACGGTCGGATAATCCCAGGTCAGATCCAGCACCGGCTGGTCGGCCGGGTCGCTCGATCCCGCAAGGAGGCCGCGGATTCGATTCCCGAGGTGCCACATGAACCACAGATCGCTGCGGCGGTCCGCCTCGGGCTCGATGGCCTGCTCGCGCCACTGGAGCAGCCGGTTGGTGTTGGTAAAGCTGCCGGCCTTTTCGGTGTGGGCGGCAGCCGGGAAGAAGAACACCTCGGTGGCAAGGTCCTCCGTCCGCATCTGTCCCGTGGCGATCTCCGGGCCGTCTTTCCACCACGTAGCGCTTTCGATCAAGGAGAAGTCGCGCACCACGAGCCACTCGAGCTCGGCCATGCCCGCGCGTTGCAAATGTGCGTTGGCCGAACCGACGGCGGGATTCTCGCCCATGAGGAAATATCCCTTGCAGCTTCCGTCAAGCTGGGCCGCGACCGTGTCATAGGTGCTGTGGCTCCCCGTGATCCGGGGCAGGTAGTCGAAGCAGAAATCGTTCTCCGGAGTGGCGGCGTCTCCCCACCAGGCCTTGAGCAGGCTGACCGTGTAGGCGCGCATGTTGGCCCAGAAGCCGCGCTCCGCCGCGTCGGCCGCAATGTATCCGTCCAGGTCGATATGCTGCTCGGCGTGCGGCATCGGCAGGTATCCGGGCAAGAGGTCGAAAAGCGTCGGAATGTCGCTGGAGCCTTGGATGCTCGCGTGGCCGCGGAGGGCCATGATCCCGCCGCCGGGCCGGCCGATGTTCCCGAGCAGCAGTTGCAGGACCGAGGCGGCCCGGATGTATTGCACGCCGGTGGTGTGCTGGGTCCATCCGACGGCGTAGGCGAACGCGGTGGTGCGCTCGCGGCCGGAGTTCGCGGTGATTGCTTCCGCTACCTCGTTGAACAGCTCCTGCGGCACGCCGCAGATCTGTTCGACCATCTCCGGGGTGTACCTGGCGTAGTGGCGACGCAGCGTCTGGAACACGCACCGCGGGTCCTGCAGCGTTTCGTCCCGGTGCCAATGGCCGCGGAGCGACGGGCCGCCGGAACCATGGGAATGGGCGTGACCGGACTCCCCCAGCGTGCTTCCCTCTTCGTGCGCCTGCGACTCCCGCTCTCCGGAGGAAGCGGCAACGTTGGCTCCCTCGTATTGCCAGCTCTCAGGATCGTAGGAGGGTCCCTCGGGATTGAAGCCGGAAAACAGGCCGTCAAGGTCTTCGGTGTCGCGGAAATCGTCCCGCAGGATGGTGGCTGCATTGGTGTAGTTGACGACGTACTCGCGGAAATAGGCCTCATGGGTGAGGACCCAGTTGATCAGGCCGCCAAGGAACGCGATGTCGGTGCCGGCCCGGATCGGCACGAAGGTGTCGGCCAAAGCGCTGGTGCGGGAGAACCTCGGGTCAACGTGGATGATCTTGGCCCCGCGGTCCTTGGCCTCCATCACCCACTGGAAGCCGACGGGGTGTGCTTCGGCGAAGTTGGAACCCTGGATAATGATGCAGTCCGCCCGCTGGAGGTCCTGCAGGTAGGTCGTCGACCCGCCCCGGCCGAAGCTCGTGCCGAGGCCGGCCACAGTGGAGCTGTGGCACACCCGGGCCTGATTTTCCACTTGGACGATTCCGAGCGAGGTGAACAACTTCTTGATGAGGTAGTTCTCCTCATTGTCCAGCGTCGCCCCGCCCAGGCTCGCGATGCCGAGTGTCCGCCGGGTCCGGACGCCTTCTTTCTCCCACTCCCACGTCCGACGCCGGGTGTCCACGACCCGCCGGGCGACCATGTCCATCGCCGTGTCGAGATCGAGGCGTTCCCAGTCGGTGCCGTAGGGACGGCGATAAAGCACATGCTTCTCGCGTGATTCCCCCGTGGTCAATTGCAGCGACGCGGAGCCTTTGGGGCACAGACGTCCCCTGCTGATGGGCGAATCCGGGTTGCCCTCGATCTGGATGACCTTTTCGTCTTTGACGTAGACGTTCTGCGCACAGCCCACCGCACAGAACGGGCAGACCGAGGGCACCACCCGGTCGGCCGTCGCAATCCGGGCGGTGAGCCGTTCAGTCGCGGGTGACTTGGCAGCATGATGTCTGCCGGTGGGGTCGTGTTCAAGGAGCTGACGCAGAACGGGCCATTGCAAGGGATTCACCATCGGGCGCCTCCAGTTCGTCGGACTGCCGCCGCATGACCTAGGTCACAGCGGTCTCAGAGGACGATAGTAGCCCGGTGATGATCGGCTGGGAACCCACGGCACGGGTCCCGGTTTCACGGCTGACGTTCCACCGTGACGCGCGTTCGAGCACCATCCCCTATTCGTAGCGCAGCGAATCAATGGGGTTCTGCCGTGCTGCCCGCCACGCCGGCAGCGTGCCTGCGATGAACGCGATCACCATGACGAGGAGGACAACGGCCCCCACGGGTCCCGGTGCGAAAGCAAGGATGTGTAGTCCTGCAAGGTCGCTCAGCGGACCGCGGGCGAGAGCGCCGCTCACTGCGGTCCCGAGGCCGATGGCTGCGGCTGAACCGATCACACTCCCCAGCAAGCCGATGAACGCCGCCTCCGTGCTGAAAAGCGCAAACACGGAACCGCTTCCCATGCCCATGGCTTTCATGAGACCGATTTCGCGGGTACGTTCCTGGACGGACATGAGCAGGGTATTGACGATGCCGAATCCCGCGGCCAGAAGGGCGATGACGGCGAAGGCGTCCAGGACCCCGATGATCCCGCTGATCACGGTCTTGACCGTGCCAATCCTGTCGTCAAGTGTCTGGGCGGTGTAACCGGCGGCGGAGAGCTTGGATTTCATGTCGCTCACTTGGGCCGACGACGACGTCGCGAAGCTCGCGGTCGCGTCCGTCCAGGTGCTGGCAACTACGGCAACGGCACCGGTAGCCTGGGCTTGGCTCAGGGCAGCGGAGAGGGATTTGTTCACGGCTATACCGGAGCTGCTGAGCAGGCTGTCCTGCTCTACGCCGGCGACGCTCCCAGCCACCGTGTGCATCGTGCCAGTGGCGTCGGTGATCCCGATAGTGACGACTTGGCCGATCGCCTGGTTGTTGTCGGCGAATCCGAGCGGGGCGATGTATCCCACCGGCAAAAGAAGCTGGGCCTGGCTGTTGGTGTCATCGAGGTTGGTGCCCGAAGCTAGTTGGGGCTGGGCTCCGGCAAGTGCGCTTACGGAGAGTTGGTACTTGTCGTGAGTGCTCCACTGGATGTATTCCGGGTTGATCCTGGTGACGGGCGCAACTCCAGTGATACCAGGTACCGCCCCGATTTTGTCCAGGTCGGATTGGTCCAGGGCCAGCTGCGAGGATCCGGGCCTGCCGCTGGTAGCCACGCGCTTGATGGTGGGGTCGTATTTCTTGGGTCCGGTTCCCGGATTGCCGCTGGTGTCGGTTTTGGTCACCGTGAAGGCGTTGCCCGGTCCCACGGCGGCAAGCTGCAAGTCGATATAGTTGGAGATGCCGGTGCCCAGCCCATTGGTGATGGTCAGCGTGAATGCGCCGACGAAGATCGCCAGGACAGTTAGCGTAGTGCGCAGTTTGCTGCGGAAGCTGTTCGCGATGGCGGTCTTCAGTATTTCGAGCGGTTTCATGCCGCGTGCTCCTCGTCGGTAGTGATGAGCAGGCCATCTCGGATGTACAGGCGGCGCTGGAAGCGCTCGGCCAGCTCGTGGTCGTGGGTTACCACGATCAGGGTGATGCCATGGTTTTGGTTCAAGTCGAACAGGATGTCTTCGACGATCCGCCTCGTGGCGGTGTCGAGGTTTCCCGTCGGTTCATCGGCGAACAAGACCCGGGGCTTGTTCACCAACGCGCGGGCGATCACCACACGCTGCTTCTGTCCACCGGAAAGATTGGCGGCCTTGTTCCGGGCCTTGTCTGCCATCTGGAGCTGTTCCAGGACTTCCATGCCGCGGCGGCGACGTTCCCTTGCCCCGATGCCGGCGATTTTCAGGGGAAGCACCACGTTCTCGAGCACGCTCGCAGCCGGGTTGAGGAAGAACTGCTGGAAAACGAATCCGAACATCTCGTTGCGTAGCCCGTTGAGTTTGCGCCCGTTCAAGCTCCGGGCCGCCGTCCCGTCCACGGTGATGGTGCCACTCCCCGGCGTGTCCAGGAGGGCAAGAAGGTGCATCAGCGTTGATTTGCCCGATCCGCTCTTCCCGACGATCGCTACGGATTCCCCGGGCTCAATGTCCAGCGAGACGCCCTTCAGGGCGTCGAAGCGATCGGGACCACGTCCGTAGGACTTAGTGAGCTCGCGAGCGGTCAAAATAGGTACGGTCATGCGGTTTCCATTCGGTTGTTTGTGCGGATGGCGGACGGGCAGGTGGATCCCCGGCAGCGCCAGCCACAAGAGGAAGCTCGCGTGGACACTAGCACGCCAGGCTGAGAAGCAGACTCATCCTCGTCCGGGAGGTGGAGGCCCTGCCAGCGCCGGCTCGCTCGACGCAGGGGAAGCGACGAGCCGTGCCCCGGGGATAGACTCGGTTCAAGCCCAACAACCACCATTTGAGGAGCCCCATGCGCGCCACCATCATCCACGGTCCCGGCGACATCCGTGTTGAAGACCGTAACTACCCCACGGTCCAGCTGCCCACCGACGTCATCGTGAAAGTCACCGCCTCCTGTGTCTGCGGTTCGGACCTTTGGCCGTACCGCGGCGTCAAGCCCACGCACCAGCCGTCCGCGATCGGGCACGAGTTCATCGGCACCGTTGAGAGGATCGGCGACGACATCACCACCCTGGCAGTGGGCGACTTCGTGATTGCTCCGTTCGTGGTCAGCTGCGGCAGTTGTCCCCAGTGCTTGGACGGCGTCACGGTGGCCTGCGATCATTTGGCAGGCTGGGGCGGAAAGGATGACAGTGGCCACGCGATCGACGGCGGCCAAGGTCAGGCAGTGCGGGTACCGCTCGCCGAATCCACCTTGGTCAAGGTTCCCGGCGTGACTGAACCTGACGAAGCCCTCCGGGCGAGCCTGCTGACGTTGTCCGACGTGATGGCCACCGGCCACCACGCGGCTCTTGCGGCGAAGGCCGGCCCGGGTAGGACGGTCGTCGTTGTCGGCGACGGCGCGGTGGGGCTCTGCGGCGTGCTCGCGGCGAAGCGGCTCGGAGCCGAGCGGATCATTGCCATGTCCAAGCACGCGGACCGCCAAGCGATAGCCCGCGAGTTCGGAGCCACAGATATCATTGCAGAGCGTGGCGAGGACGGTGTCGCGAAGGTCCGCGAGTTACTCGGAGGCGTCCTCGCGGATTCCGTCCTGGAGTGCGTCGGCACCAAGGAATCCATGGAACAGGCTCTACACAGTGTCCGTCCCGGTGGCGCTCTTGGTTTCGTCGGCGTCCCGACCGGTGGCGCCGAAGCCCCGCTGCGCTACCTCTTCGACACGAATATTTCCGTTGCCGGCGGAATGGCCCCAGCCCGGACTTATATCCCGGAACTGCTTGCTGACGTGCTCGATGGCACGATCAATCCCGGCAGGGTCTTCGACACTGTGATGCCACTCGAGGAAGCGCCCGAGGCCTACCGCGCGATGGACGAACGGCGGGCCATCAAGGTCCTGCTCACCCCCTAGGCAAACCACCCTCGCAAGCGACGGAACATCGGCTGGAGCGTGCGGGCGGGAACGGCGAGACCTATCGGCGACGCTTCGCGCGGGAGAAACATTGACCATGGTCCTGCGCTGGTCGGGTCGGTTCCGCCTCCGGCAGCGTCCGGAAAGCAAGAAACTCATGGACCAAACCGTGTATTTTCCTTGCCTGGGTTCTGACGAACGTTGAGCGGGACGGTGTCCCGCACGTGATGTACGCGCTGGATGGCTCCCAGCCGCCCGATGAGGTTGCAGGACCCGCCGTTGCGGGGATACCGCGGCTCGGCCCCTGTCAGATAGGGAAACGGCGTACCCTCTGCCCTCAGCCTTCCAGCCATGTGGGCGTGCTGGCCGACGGCCTGCGCCTGCTGAAAGCCGAGCGGCGGGCCGCCAACGCCGGCGCCTGCGCCTGCGCGCAGAATTAGCTCGCATCCGCATTCGGTCATAAGTTGCCATGATTGGGGGCTTTCGCCAGAAAGGTAAGCACGCTTAGTATCTTAAGGCCAGTACTTCTGGTTCTTGATCCGCAGCAGAGCTTCTTGGAAAGAGAGCGAAGATGACAGAGAACCAATGGCCGATGGACGGGAGCTACGCCTCCTCCCCGACCACTCAACGAGCACCGGACACACGAGGCACCATGCCGGATCCGGCCGCTGATACATCTACCTTGGACACCATCACGGACGAGGCCGGGAACACCGCGGAACAGGCCAGACAATCTGCGACGTCCGTGGTGGACACCACAAAGGCCGAAGCGGCCAACGTTGCGTCCGAAGTGAAAGCGAACGCGAAGGACCTGCTCAGCCAGGCGAAACTGGAGCTGAGCGACCAAGCCGGCATACAGCAGCAAAAGGTCGCCGCCGGGCTTCGGTCCATTTCGGAAGAGCTTCGTTCCATGGCCGAGGCCACGAATGACCCCGGAGTTGCCACAGATCTGGTGCGACAAGCGGCGGAACGGACGTCATCCGCGGCAACCTGGTTGGACGACCGGGAGCCGGGCTCGATCGTCGACGAAGTGAAGACCTTCGCCCGGCGGCGTCCGGGCGCGTTCCTCCTGCTCGCAGCAGGCGCCGGCGTCCTGGCCGGAAGGCTCGGTCGGAGCCTCAGCGACGTCGGGGACGCCCCTGCCCGCACGCAGAGCACCGGCGTGACCGCGCCGCGGCCCGGCGACAGGGCAACTGAGGGATACGCCCCCGCAGCCGGAAACTCGGTTCCCCCTCCCCCTGTCCACCTCCCGGGTCCGAGCGTGACAAAGGCTGCTTACCCTGACGCCACGGAGGTCCCGGTGAACGATGGCGGCAGGCTCGCCTCCTCTAATGAGCGCACCCGGGAGGCACCCACCGCCTATCCCGCTGACCCCGTCTACGGGAACCCGCAGGAAGGGCAATCGTGGGCCGGCGGGGGGACGAATCAGCTCCAACCGGAGGAAAACCTGACGGAACCGCTTACCCGCGACCGCTCGAAGGGTCTGCATGCCGAGGTTCCGGTCGTCAGGACGGAACCGGATGAGGCAGGGCAACGATTCGGAACCGGTACGGACCGCGGTGGGCAACGATGACCGATAGCGAATTCCCGCCGACCCCGGCACAAGCAAAGGCGGACACGACCTCCCTCGGAGACCTCCTGGGGGAAGTCAGCCAGGACATTTCCACCCTGATACGCCAGGAAGTGGAGCTGGCGAAGGTGGAACTGAAACAGTCCACCGCACGGGCGGGAAGAGGAGCGGGGATGCTGGCGGGTGCCGGCGTTGCCGGGCATTTCGTCCTCCTCTTCCTGTCGGTGGCCCTTTGGTACGCGTTGGGCGTTCTGATGGGGCTGGGGTGGTCCGCCGTCGTTGTGGCGGTCTTGTGGGCGATCGTGGGCGCCGTCCTGGCATCCAAGGGACGCGCGGAGCTCAAATCCATCAAGGGCATGCCCCAGACAGCCGAAACAATCCAGGAAATCCCAGAAACACTCAAACCACGCGAGGAACAACGATGAGTGAAAACCCGGATGACATCCGTGCAGAGATTGAAGAAACCCGCAGGCGGCTCGGAACCAATGTCGACGCCGTGGCGGACAAGGTGACGCCGTCGCACGTCGTCCGCCGCCAGACCGACAAGGTCAGGGACGCCGTGTTCGGTGCCAGGGAGAACGTCATGGGTGCTGCAGGCGACGTCGCTGATCGGGGCCGCTCGGCAATCGACGACGCCGGTACGGCGATCGCCGACGCTCCCCGCAGGCTGAGCAGACAGACCGAGGGAAATCCGCTGGCCGCCGGGCTGATAGCCTTTGGCGCCGGAATGCTGTTGGCTTCCCTCGCCCCGGCGAGCGAAAAGGAAAAAGAAGCGGCCGTCGCCCTCAAGGAAGCTGCGGAACCGCTGACCACCGAACTCGCCGACGCTGCGAAGGACGTGGCGCAGGGTCTTCAGGAGCCCGCCCAGGAAGCCGTGGACAACGTTAAGGATGCAGCATTCGAGGCGGCCGACCACGTCAAGGAAGAGAGTCAGGCCGCGGTCTCCGACGTCACGGAAAGTGCGGCGGAAGCAAAGGACAGGATCCAGCCGTCCTGATCCCGGCGAAGGCGTGCCGACCCCCTCCCGCTTTCCCACATTCCCGGGAGCGGGGCCGGCACTCCTCCACCCTTATAGGAAGGAGGGACAACCATGACGACGGAACCTCCCGCCCAGACAAGCACCGTCAAGGCGGACGGAGCCCCCGCTGCCGACGATTCCCGAAAACCGACCAGCCCGACGCAAGTGGCCAAACCGACCTGGGCGTATATCGCCAAAAGAACCCTGCGCGAGTTCGGCAAGGACCAATGCCCTGACGCCGCAGCCGGCTTGACCTATTATGCGGTGCTTTCGCTCTTCCCCGCACTGCTCGCGCTCGTCTCCCTCCTCGGACTTTTCGGGCAGGCAGGAAAGACCACCGGGGCGCTCCTCGATGTGGTCCAAAAGATCGCTCCGGGCTCCACGGTGGACGCCATCCGGCAGCCCATTGAGGAACTAACCACCTCGGGATCGGCCGGCTTCGCCCTCGTCATAGGCATTGCCACGGCCCTCTGGTCCGCCTCCGGCTACGTGGGGGCCTTCAGCCGGGCCATGAACCGCGTCTACGAAGTCGACGAGGGCCGGGCGTTCCTCAAGCTTCGCGCAACCATGCTTGGAGTCACCGTGCTGGGAATTGCCGTCGTCGCCATGATCGCCGGCATGCTGGCCATGAGCGGACCGGTGGCGGACGCCGCGGGCACTGCTTTGGGCCTCGGCGGCGACCTGCTCGCGGTCTGGGGTGTCGCCAAATGGCCGGTCATCATTCTGCTGGTCATCTCGGTCATCGCCGTCCTCTACTACGCCACGCCGAACGTGAAACAGCCGAGGTTCCGCTGGATGAGCATCGGCTCGTTCATGGCCCTCCTGGTCTTCGTCCTGGCTTCGCTGGCCTTCGCCTTCTACGTGGCCAACTTCAGCAGCTACAACAAGACCTACGGGACAATCGGCGGTGTGATCGTGGCGCTCCTGTGGCTATGGATACTGAACATGTCCCTCCTCTTCGGCGCGGAGTTCGACGCCGAAATGGAACGCGGACGGGAACTCCAGGCGGGAATCAACGCGGAGGAAACCATCCAACTGCGTCCGCGGGGAACCAAGCGCAGCAAGAAGCTGCAGGAGCAGGATGAAGAGGAAATCCGCCGCGGGCAGGCACTCAGCGAACACAACAGTCGCGAAAATATCTGATCTCGGCAAAGAGGTGGCCGGTCTGGACTTGGATAATGGGCAGGCTTAATGTTCAAGAGTGGCTGGCTTCCCGTCGGACGGCCCCCACGGGCAATCTCTGCGGCCAGTTCACGCAAGTCCCAGGGAGGTTGGAAAATGAAAAAGGTTGAAGAGACGATTGACGTAGCTGTACCCGTTCGGGCGGCCTACGAGCAGTGGACCCGGTTCGAGTCGTTTCCCCGATTCATGTCGGGTGTTGAATCCGTTACCCGGCTGAGTGACACAACCAACCATTGGGTCACCAAGGTCGGCGGCGTGGAACGGGAATTCGATACGGAAATAGTCGATCAGGAACCCGACGACCGGATTGCCTGGCGGAGCATTGATGGAAAGTCGCACGCAGGCATCATCAGGTTTTCACCCTTGGACGCCAATCACACGCACGTCAAGGTCCATTTCGAATGGGCACCTGAAACGCTCGTGGAGAAGGCCGGAGCCGCGCTCCAAGTTGACGAGATGCAGGTGACGGCGGACTTGAACAAATTCAAGGAGTTCATCGAGTCTCGTGGAATTGAAGGGCGATAATGGCTGGCCCCGGACCAGTGCTAGTGGTCGGTGGCACCGGGCTGCTGGGTGCCCAAGTGGTATCCGAGCTGTTGGCGCGAGGCAAACAAGTCCGAGCCTTGGTGCGTCACGGTTCGGACGCGGCGCGCTTGGAAACCCTCGGGGCCACGATCGCACGAGGCGACATGATGGAGCCGGACTCGCTGCTGCGGGCCATGGACGGCGTCGATAGCGTGGTGACTTCGGCGGCGGGATACACCCGCCACCGGGAGGGAGACAGCCCCCTCATCGACACCGTGGGCAACATTAATCTCGTCAACGCGGCCAGCCAGGCAGGCATTCGGAGATTCGTCCTGACGAGCATCCTCACGTGCGATCAAACCCCGGACGTGCCGCATTTCTGGCACAAGAAACTCGCCGAGGATCGCTTGGAAGAACTCGGGGTTCCGTTCGTGGGCCTACGGCCAGGCGCTTTCCTTGACCAGGTCACGCGTTTCGGTGGCGACCCTTTCAGCAAAGGGCAACTCACATGGTTCGGGTCCTTGAGCGTTCCACTGACCTTCGTACTCACCCGTGACCTTGCGATATACCTGGCAGCAGCAGTGGACGCAACCGGCGTCGACGGGCAACGAATCGACATCGGCTGGGACCGACCGGTGAGCATGGAGGAAATCGCCGCGATCTCCGCCCGGTTGCTCGGCAGGCAGGTACTGGCCATCCCCGGGACGAGCAACACCATGGCCAAGGACTTCAAGGCCATGATGGACTGGTTCGCAACAGGCCGCTATGTCGCAGACACCGCCAGGCAAAGCGAGGTCTTCGGCCCACCGCCCACTGCGGAGGACGCCGTCGCCCGCTTGCTCTCGGGCCTCGGCCATGCCGTGTGACTGAGCCACCCCAAGCTGAGCCACCCCAAGCTGAGCGACCCCGACGGCAGCCGGACTCGTGCGCTTAACTCGCGTTAGCCCACTGCGGGCAGCGCGTCGGGGATGCGCGGCTTGGCGTTGCCCGCGAAGGTGAACTTCGCGTCATCGCCTTCGCCGTCCACGTCGACCACCACGATGTCGCCCGGGTGCAGTTCGCCGAAGAGGATCTTCTCGGAGAGCTGGTCCTCGATCTCGCGCTGGATGGTGCGGCGCAGCGGACGGGCACCCATGGCGGGATTGTAGCCACGCGTGGCCAGGAGAACCTTGGCGGCGGCTGTCAGCTCGATGCCCATGTTCTTGTCGGCCAGATGCTGCTCCAACCGTCCGATCATCAAGTCCACGATCTCGATGATCTCGTCCTGCGTGAGCTGAGGGAAGACAATGATGTCGTCAACCCGGTTGAGGAACTCGGGGCGGAATTGCTGCTTGAGTTCTTCGGTGACCCGCGCCCGCATCCGGTTGTACCCGGTGGTGGTGTCCGTGCCGGACTGGAAACCGGTCGCCACGCTCTTGGAGATGTCCCGGGTGCCCAGGTTGGTGGTCATGATGATCACCGTGTTCTTGAAGTCCACCACCCGGCCATGGCTATCTGTCAGGCGCCCGTCCTCGAGGATCTGCAGGAGTGAGTTGAAAAGGTCGGAGTGTGCCTTCTCCACTTCGTCGAACAGCACCACGGAGAACGGACGACGGCGGACCTTCTCCGTCAGCTGACCACCCTCGTCATAGCCAACGTAGCCCGGAGGTGCACCGAACAACCTCGAGACCGAGTGCTTCTCGGAGTACTCGGACATGTCCAGCGTGATGAGGGCCTCCTCGTCGGCGAAAAGGAATTCAGCCAGGGCCCTGGCGAGCTCGGTCTTGCCCACGCCGGTAGGGCCGGCGAAGATGAACGAACCACCGGGACGCTTGGGATCCTTCAGGCCTGCACGGGTGCGGCGGATGGCCCGCGAGACCGAGCTAATTGCTTCATCCTGGCCGACAACCCGCTTGTGCAGTTCTTCTTCCATCTTCAGCAGACGCGACGACTCTGCCTCGGTGAGCTTGAAGACCGGGATACCGGTTGAATTTGCCAACACCTCGGCGATCAGCTCCTCGTCGACCTTGGAATTGCCGCCCATGCCGCCGGACTTCCATCGGAGCTCTTTTTCCCTGCGCTCGGCCGCAAGACTCTGCTCCTTCGCCCGCAGCGAGGCGGCACCCTCGAAGTCCTGGGCGTCGATGGCCGATTCCTTCTCCATCTTGACCTGGGCAATACGCTCATCCATGGCTTTGAGCTCCGGTGGACGGGTCATGCGGCGGATGCGCAGGCGTGCCCCGGCCTCGTCGATCAAGTCGATCGCCTTGTCCGGCAGGAAGCGGTCCGAGACGTAGCGCTCCGAAAGGCTCGCCGCTGCAGCCAGCGCTCCGTCCGTGATGGTCACGCGGTGGTGCGCTTCGTAGCGGTCGCGCAGGCCCTTGAGGATCTCCACGGTGTGGGCAACTGAGGGTTCCTGAACCTGGATCGGCTGGAAGCGGCGCTCCAGAGCGGCATCCTTCTCAATGTGCTTGCGGTACTCGTCCAGGGTGGTGGCACCGATGGTCTGGAGTTCGCCACGGGCCAGCAACGGCTTGAGGATCGATGCGGCATCGATGGCACCTTCGGCAGCGCCGGCACCCACCAGCGTATGGATCTCGTCGATGAAGAGGATGATGTCCCCGCGGGTCCGGATTTCCTTCAGGACCTTCTTCAGCCGCTCTTCGAAATCACCACGGTAGCGGGACCCCGCCACAACCGAGCCCAAGTCGAGTGTGTAAAGCTGCTTGTCCTTCAGGCTCGACGGGACGTCACCGCGGACAATCGCCTGGGCGAGGCCTTCGACGACGGCGGTCTTGCCGACGCCGGGCTCACCGATCAGCACCGGGTTGTTCTTGGTGCGGCGGGAAAGGACCTGCATGACGCGTTCCATCTCCTTCTCGCGGCCGATCACGGGATCGAGTTTGTTTTCGCGTGCAGCCTGGGTCAGGTTGCGGCCGAACTGGTCCAGCACCACCGAACCGGCGGGGGCCACTTCCGCTTGCCCCGGACCGGCAACTGCGCCAGGGGTTTCCTTGCCCTCGTAACCGGAAAGCAGCTGGATGACCTGCTGGCGGACGCGGCCCAAGTCGGCGCCAAGCTTGACGAGGACTTGCGCGGCAATGCCTTCGCCCTCCCGGATGAGACCGAGCAGGATGTGCTCGGTACCGATGTAGTTGTGGCCGAGCTGCAAGGCCTCCCGGAGCGCGAGCTCAAGCACTTTCTTGGCGCGCGGGGTAAAGGGGATGTGGCCGGACGGGGCTTGCCTGCCCTGGCCGATGATCTCCTGCACTTGCTCGCGGACTCCCTCAAGCGAAATACTCAGGGACTCAAGCGCCTTGGCGGCAACGCCTTCACCCTCCTGGATCAAACCCAAAAGGATGTGCTCGGTACCGATGTAGTTATGGTTGAGCATGCGTGCCTCTTCTTGGGCAAGCACAACAACACGACGGGCACGGTCCGTAAATCTCTCAAACATTTCGCCACTCTCCTGGCTGCCGCCTACCTTGATGCTACGTCGCCGAAGGCCTTCTTGGGGGATCGCCCGAGGCAGAATTTTAGATACCGGGCCGGCAGGCTGCATGGCTCTTCTGCGGAGACGGTCCAGACCGTGAAGAATGAAACAACCACCAAGGAGAAGGAACTACGATGAGCACCCTGAAACAGCGTCTGCACGACGACGTCGTCGTCCATATGAAGGACCGTAACAAGACCGCGCTCACGACGGTCCGCAACGTCTTGGGCGAAATCGAGACGCGTGAGAAGTCGGGCAAGACACCCATCGAGCTGGACGACACCCAGGTGACGGCGTTGCTTCAGAAGGAAGCCGCCAAGCGCCGGGACACGGCCCGCATTTACACTGAGGCTGGCGAACTGGAGCGAGCCGCAGCCGAAGTCGCCGAAGCAGAGGTGATCGAGGCATACCTACCCAAAATGTTGACCCCGGACGAGGTTGAGGCCATCGTTGATGAAGCTATCGCAACCCTGAAGGCCAGCGGTCAGGAGCTCACGATCAGGCAGATGGGCGTCGTGATGAAACCGGTCACGGCGAAGGTCGCCGGCCGCTTTGACGGCAAAGCCGTCAGCGACATCGTCCGGACCCGACTCGCATAGATTCACGGGCCTCCAGGGAGGAGTAGCCATGGTAGCCATCATCCTGGGATGGAACCCAGGGCGTGGGAATGATTGGGACTACGACGCGGTGATCGAGCAGGTCACCGAAACAGGTCAGTTCCTGGACCGGTGGAACGTCGGAGTACACCGAAGGATCCAGCCAGGCAATCAAGCATGGCTTCTCCTGCAAGGCGGGGGTCTCCACGGACGCGGGCTCATCGGACACGGCGTCGTCATGTCCGAAAGCTATGAGGCAGCCAAGCGCCCCAAGCCGAACACTTCCAAGCCGAGCAGTTCCAAGCCGATCGGTACCGAGCGGTACGTCAGCGTGGCCTTCGATGCCCTGCTCCCCCTCGGCAGCCAGATACCGTCGAGTGTCCTCTCCAGTGAAGTGCCGGACGTGGCCTGGAACACCTTCCGAGGCTCCGGACGGCTTATCCCCTTGGAATCGGAACCGCTCCTCCAGCGAGTGTGGCGCGAGCACGGACCAGCGGCTTCCGAGCCATGCGCGACCGTTCCCGGAACCTATCCGGAAGAAGCCGTCAGCCGGATCGAAACGAACCGTTACGAGAGAAACCCCGAAGCCCGCCGGATCTGCCTGGCTTTCCACGGAATGTCTTGCGCCGTGTGCGGTTTCTCCTTCGAAATAACGTACGGGGATATCGGCAAAGACTTCATCCACGTCCACCATGTGGTGCCGGTTTCACAACTTGGCAGCGGCTACCAGCTGGATCCGATAGCCGACCTCGTACCGCTGTGCGGCAACTGCCACGTGATGGCGCACCTGGGCGTGGGCACCCCTCGTTCCGTGGCGGAATTGCGGCAGGCTATCGCCGCCGCCGGACACTTGCCGGGCCAGATAGTCGATGACGAGGCGCTTGCCGCCCAGGACGCAGCCCTCCGGATTCTCGAGCAGCGACAGCCATAGTGTTGCCCTCATGCACTAGCCAGTCAAGGCTCTTCCCCCGTATGTTGGTTAACACACCGCGTGGCGAGCATCACACGCTGGTAGTCAGATGATCCATTTGCCGGACTAAAAGGGACCGGGGCGCACCGTCGCGCCCCGGCGCCGGCGAGACCTACCGGGCGTCGCCAGCCGCCCGCTGTTCAGGAGGATACGCATGACCGGGATGTTTGAACTCTTTATCGACGAGGACACGAGCTTCAAATTCAGACTCAAAGCGCCGGACGGCACAGTGGTAGCCATCTCCAGGTCCTTTCCCGACAAGCCCGCAGCGGTATGCGGGATCAGCGATGTGCGCGAGTACGCCGGAATGGGCCTGATCACCGATCTTTGCCCGGAAGTTCCACTCCGCGGAACATCACCCACGCCTCCGGTTCCCGCCATGCGGCACGCCGGTCCTTCCGTCATGCCGCAGCTTCCCGTCCCGCCACGGCGCCATAATCCCCTCTCGCAAAGAGATCGAACCGGCCGGACCTGGCACACGGGAACCTTGGTGGAAGCACCCTGTGCGGGGTTGGCCGAGGTGTCGTCCTAGCGACAAGGACGAAGTAAGCTAAGCGATCTTAGTGTTGCCCGTGTCACATCCTCCGCTTAGTCTGGTTCCGGACCGCAGCGTTGCGGTTCCTGATCGGAAGAGGAATCATGACCGAAAAAATCCGGCTTCTCGTAAAAATGGACATCGACAGTGCCCAGATCCGTATCACTGCCCAGGGACACCTCACCTCCCGCAGCCTTCACGAGCTTTACGGCGTCGTGAGCCGCGCCAACACACTCATGCAGGGCGCATCCCTGGAAATCGACGTCAGCGGTGCACGTGTCGACGCTTCCGCCATGGAAGCGCTCCGCCGCTGTTCGCAATCCCACCACCTTCCATACCTGACTGATTCCCGGCAATCAGAGGTCAACTTCTCGATCCGGTCATCTGCTGACGCCGTGATGGCCGTCTGACTCCCCGGCGTCGTGCGCCGAAGGAGCCGCAATGTTCACCAGCCCGTACGCCGATGTCGAAATCCCCGAAACCGCTCTCTATGAATACCTGTTCGGCGGGCTAGGCATCGACGACCTGGACCGGGTTGCGCTTGTGGACGGCGCCTCAGGCGAAGAGACAAGCTACGGCAAGCTCGTTAGCCGGATCGATGCCACCGCAGGCTGGCTCGCGGAGCAGGGCGTCGGACCGGGCACAACGCTGGGACTGTTCTGTCCCAACATCCCTGCGTTCGCCGTCGTCTTCCACGGGACCCTCCGCGCGGGCGCCGCCATTACCACCGTCAATGCGCTCTATACCGCCGAAGAAGTCGGCCGTCAGCTCGCCGACTCCGGTGCCACCTGGCTATTCACGATCTCGCCGTTCCTCGAACGGGCAGAGGCCGCGGCACAGGCGGCCGGCATCCCGGCCGGTCGGATAGTGGTGCTCGACGGCGGCGATCCGGTTGTTGCGGACGGGCATCCTTCGCTCACGGACGTGCTTCAGGCCGGTCTTCCTGCGCCGAGGCTCAGCGTCGACCCGCACGCGGCCGCCGTCGTCCCCTATTCATCGGGGACGAGTGGAACGCCGAAAGGCGTCATGCTCAGTCAGTACAACCTGGTGGCGAACGTCGCGCAGGCCCGCGCCTTTTTCCGTGTGACTCCCGACGACGTGGTACTCGCTGTCTTGCCCTTCTTCCACATCTATGGTCTGACCGTGCTGCTCAATCTTGCACTCGGCGAGCGGGCCAGGCTCGTTACCATGCCGAGGTTCGAGCTCGCCGAGTTTCTGCGCATCATCCAGGACCATCGATGTACGTACCTCTTTATCGCGCCGCCCATCGCCGTCGCCCTCGCGAAGCATCCACTGGTGGACCGCTACGATCTGTCCTCCGTCCGCGTTGTGCTCTCCGGAGCCGCACCGCTCGACGGCGGGCTGGGACACGCCGTCGCGAGCCGACTCGGGTGCACGGTGCTCCAGGGCTACGGCATGACCGAACTGAGCCCTGTGTCCCATGCCATCCCGCGTGAAGATTCCGGGAACATCCCCCTCGATTCAGTCGGATACACCGTGCCGAACACGCAGTGCAAGCTCCTCGACATTGCCACCGACGAGGAGATCGAGATCCCCGCCGGAGGGGCGAGCGCCCCCGGGCAGCTCCTGGTGCGCGGACCGCAGGTCATGCTCGGCTACCTGAACCGTCCCGACGCGACCGCCGCCATGATCGATCCGGACGGCTTCCTCCGCACAGGCGATATCGCGACGGTCACGGCCGACGGGGTGGTGACGATCGTCGATCGGCTCAAGGAACTCATCAAGTACAAGGGCTACCAGATAGCCCCTGCAGAGCTCGAGGCCCTTCTCCTCACCCACCCACGGATCGCGGACGCCGCAGTCATCGGAGTCCGAACGGACGACGGCGAAGAGGTGCCGAAGGCTTTCGTCGTCCGGCAAGGGGCGGGCGAGCTCGGGGACGACGATGTCATGGAATTCGTTGCAGCACGCGTCGCGCCGTTCAAGCGCATCCGGTCTGTCGAGTTCGTCGAAGTGATTCCCAAGTCCGCGTCAGGCAAGATCCTTCGGCGCGAGCTACGGGCACGGACGGCGGCTGCCCCCAAGGCAGAATGGACAGTATGAACTTCACTACCTTCGCCCTCGTCCGCCATGGCCAGACAGATTGGAATGCGCAGCGCCGGATCCAGGGGTCCACCGACATTCCACTGAACGACGTCGGGCGCAACCAGGCGCGCGACGCCGTCGCTGTCCTTTCAGCTTACGAATGGGACGCGGTGGTCTGCTCCCCGCTGAGCCGCGCCGTGGAAACCGCCAAATTGATCGCCGGAGGGCTGGGACTCAGGGTGACCCGGCATGTGCCGGAGCTCGCCGAGCGTAGCTTCGGACACGCAGAAGGATTGCAGGACGGCCCCGAGCTGGATGCCTTGCGCATCCCCGGCGGCTTCCGCGGCGCCGAAGACGAGGACGACGCGGCAAGCCGCGGTTTGGGTGCGCTGGATGCCTTGGCCGAGGAGTTCGCCGGCCACCGTGTTCTAGTGGTGGCCCACGGCACGCTCATCCGGCTGAGCCTCAGCCGTGCCATTGGCCGCACCCTGCAAAGCATCGACAACGCCGTGCTCAACTTGGCCCACCACCATTCCATCGACGGCTGGGAGCTCGAGTATTTCAACGGTGAGCGAGTCACGGCCGATATCCCGGGCTGAGCTGTTTCCCGGCTGAACACCGACGTCTCCTCAAGGTCCTGAGGTGTGTCAACGGTCCCGTAGCATGGTGCGGATGGTATTCATACGGCTATACCGCGAGGGCAAACTCGAACGCGATGACGTCACCGCTCCTGAAATCGAGGCGCTGGCGCACCAGGACGATGTCGTGCTGTGGATCGACTACACGAACCCGACGGCGGATGATCTGCTCGGCGTCGAAACGGTGTTTGGCCTGCATCGCCTGGCCGTGGAGGACGCGGTCCATGACTTTCAGCGGCCAAAGCTCGATCGGTACCCGAACCATTTGTTCCTGGCGGCCTATCAAGCCAAGCTACAGCCGGGCAGCAGCGAGCTCGCCGTCGCCGAGATCTCGGCTTTCGTGACCCACAAGGCCCTGGTAACCGTGCACGGACCCGAGTTCGACACCGAAAGGCTCATGGCCTACTGGGATGCGGAGACGGACCTGACCACTCATGGCGTACCGTTCCTCTTCTGGGGACTCCTGGACATGATCGTCGACGGCCACTTCGATGCCGTCCAGGAACTCGATGGATACATCGACGCCCTCGAAGAGTCGCTTTTCGAAGACCACTCCCCCGACCACGAGCTGCAGCGCAAAACGTTCGAGCTCCGCAAGAATCTCGTCAAACTGCGCCGGATCATCCTCCCCATGCGCGAAGTCCTCAACACACTCCTCCGGAGGGATGACCTGATCGGTTGCAGCCCCGCGATGCAGCCCTTCCTCCAGGACGTCTACGACCATGTCCTGCGCGCCACCGAATGGACGGAATCGCTCCGTGATCTGGTCACCACTATCTTGGAAACCCACATCAGCATCCAGGGAAACCAGATGAACCTGGTCATGAAGAAAGTCACCAGCTGGGCCGCGATCATCGCAGTTCCCACGGCCATCACCGGCTTCTTCGGGCAGAATGTGCCGTTCTTCGGCTTCCAAAACGATGCAGGACTGTGGATGTCCAGCGCGCTCATGGCGGGTGGATCGATATTCCTGTATCTCGGTTTCAAGAAACGGGACTGGATCTAGGCAAGCACACGGACCGCCGCACCGGGCGGCAGCCTGTCCTAGCCTTCGTCGCAGAGAAGGTGATACCAACTGTCGGCGAGCACCTCGAGGGCATGGTCGCGGTTTGGTTCGAGCTTGCGTCGTGTCCACAGTGTGGCGACAAAGTCGAGCTGCGTGAAGGCGAGTGTTCCGCGGATGCGGTGCGTCTCCTCAGAGAAACGTCCGGCGAGTTGTAGGCCGCGGACGATGTCGGAAATGACCTCCTCATGCCACCCTTCCACCAAGTCCCGAACCTCACGATCGACTGCGGCGGCTTCGTCAAGCACGTCAAGGTACGGACGGAAGACCGGCCATAGCGCGGCGCGCGACTCGAGCCACGCAAGGATGCCCTCGAGCTCGCCGACGCGCACCACCTCGACGAGATCGGGGGCGGTCGACATACGATCAGGGCCGTCCGCACGATCGAGGACGGCATTGACGCGCGCCATGAAGTCCTTCATCAAGTCGCTGCGTGAAGGGTAGTAGGCATAGAAGGTCACCCGGGTGGTACCGGCCGCCGCGGCGATTTCATCGATGGTCGTCGCGCCGTAACCCTTCTTCGTGAAGAGCTCAAGCGCACGTTCCACGATGGTGTCGCGCGTCAGCTGCTTCTGGGCTTCTCGCAGGGAGGACATAAGGCAATCCTATCGGTGGTGTGAGGCGACCGTCCGCAGCAAGCGCGAAAGATGCGCGACGGCAATCGCCCTGACACGCTGTCAAGACGGTGAAGCAAGATCCGGTTTCAGAGCTTTAGGGGCGCCTCCCGACGCAGCGCCCCGGGACCGACATCAGCCAAGCGGCGCAGTTTGGGGATCGGAATCCGGTAATTGACCGCGGCGGCGGTGCCGAATCCGTCGTCGTTCTGCCAGCGCAGGAGCACCGAGTCTCCGCCATCGCCCGGCTCGCAATAGTCGGGCGTCCCGACCACCGGCGTGAACCCGACAGCCTTGAGCGAGAGGCCGAAACCCTCGGTCCAGAAGTACGGCTGGAAGGTAAACTCGGGCGCAGCTTCGCCTTGGAGAAGTCCGAGCGCAGCGTTCTTCGCCTGGTCGATGGCACTCGTCCACAGGGGAACCCGTTGAACGCCGTAGCGGGTGGGGAAGAACGCCACATCGCCGGCAGCCACGATGTCCGGCCGCAGCCGTCCACGCGAGTCGACGCGCAGCGACCCGTCGGTCAGTAGCTGCGAGCCGGCCAACCAGCCGACATTCGGTTCGTCGCCAATTGCGGTGACCACGAGATCGGCCCGGAGCTCGCTGCCGTCGGCCAGGACAACCCGTGTCCCGGCGTCGTCGTCCAGCAAGCGGGCCTGCCCGCCGGCAACCACCCGCAGTCCGCGCCGGATGGCGGCGGAGGTGAACATGTCCGACAGATGGTCGCCAAGCTGGCGCGAGAGTGGTTTGGCGTCGGAGACGAGCGTGACTTCGCAGCCAACGTGCAGGCAGCCTGAGGCGACTTCCATTCCGAGTGGTCCGCCACCGACCACGACGACTGAGGGACGCGATGCGAGGCGTTCCCTGAGCAGGATGGCATCCTCGATGGTGCGCAAGGTGAGCTCGCGCGAGGAGCTATTCCCTTGCACTCCCGCCGTAAGGCGCCTCGCCCTGGAACCGGAGGCGATAACAAGGCCGTCATACGGCAGGTCATCGCCTCCGTCCAGATGAACCAGCCGGGCGTCGACGTCCAGACCCGCGGCGCTGACGCCGAGCAACTCCCTTGCTTCGTGGCCCGGCTCGGGAAGTTCGTGCGCCTGCAGCGCGCCCTCGCTGTTCCCGTCGGCACCCACCCCATCGACGCCGTGCAGCAGCGCCTTGGACAGGGCCGGGCGGCTATACGGATGGTGGCGTTCCGCGCCCACCACCGTCAACTCACCGTCGAAACCTGCCGAGCGGAGCGAATCGCACGCCGTGAGACCGGCAATTCCGTTGCCGACCACCACAATCCTGCGCATGGTCATGCCGCGGCCAATCGGAGCGCGGCGACCGGGCAAACCCTGACCGCAGCCTTCGCGGCGTCAAGATCGGACCCATCCACTTCCGGCACATCGATGACCAATTCGCCGTCGTCATCCAGGTGCATCAGCGCGGGCGCTGCCTCCTCGCACAGGCCGTGACCCTCGCAGCGGGGACGGTCCAGTTCGATCCTCATGCTGCCACCACCTTTTCAACCTGGAGCACCTCGAAGCTCCGCGTTATATTGCTGGGCTCGCGGGCCTCGTCGGAGAGGACCAGGGTCTTTACCCTTCGGGCAAGCGCTTCGATGATCGCGTGCGCCTCGAGCTTCGCGAGGCCCTGCCCGGCGCAGCCATGCGGCCCGTAGCCGAACGAGAGGTGGTCCACGGGGTTGCGTTTCACGTCGAAGGTGTCGGGATTCTCATAGTGGCGCGGATCCCGGTTGCCGGCGCCGAACAAGATGCCCACCTGGGCACCTGCAGGAATCGTGACTCCATCGATTTCCACATCGCGGGTTGCCTTCCGGCCCCAGATGTGGACCGGCGCCCAGTAGCGGAGCACTTCAGCGAACGCGGCGGGAACGAGTTCCGGGTTCTCCCGGACCAGCTCGAACTGATCGGGGTGGTGACCAAACAGCGCAACGATGTTGCCGATAGAGGCGATGGTCGTGTCGACGCCGGCTCCGAGGTACTGGTGGATGATGTGGCCCGCGGAGCCCGCGGGAATGTCGCCGCGGGTCTCGGCGTCAAAGATGCCGCGCCCGATGGAGCCGGGCGTGAGGTCGTCCGCGGTGACCGAGGAGCACCAGCCGTAAAGCTCGCCGGCGATCGGGAAGCTCTCCTGGGTGCGCTGGTTCAGCGGGCCGATGACCTGCATCGCAGCCTGGCCCCAGCGCAGCATGTTGTCCTTGACGTGACCGCTGAAGCCAATGAGGTCGGCGACGATTTCGATCGGGAAGGCACGGGCCAAGGCGTCAATGGCCTCGAAGCTGCCGCTCGCGGCCAGTTCCGCGACGAGCTTGTCGGCCTTTTCGTCGATGACGACTTTGAGGCCACGGAGGGCTCGCGGGGTGAGGTTCTGGGACAAGGTGGCGCGGAGCTGCGTGTGAATGGGCGGGTCGGAGGCCAGGGAGGTGCCCTGTAGCGCCTCGTTCACCATGGGGTTGAATCCGATGCTGGTGGAGGAGAAGGCTTCGGGGTCGCCGAGGGCGTCGCGGATGACGTCGTAGCGCGTCAAGACGTACAGATCGTTCTTCGGAAGGTGGACCACTGAAGCCTGCTCGCGGAGCGCGGCATAGGTGGGATAGGGGTCGACGAGGACGTCGTCATCCCAGATGTCGATGTCTGACTCGATGGGTGCAGTCACGGTGTTCTCCTTGTGGATAGTAGGGGGTGAAGCCGTCCGTCAATCGATGACGGCGGCCTCCTCGTTTGCTTCGGTGGTCTCCGCAATGGCGTCGGCGGTAGGCGCCGAGGACCGTGCGGAGATGAAGAGAGTGAGAATGGCGGAGAGGGTCGCAGCGATGCCCGCGGAGAGGTAGACAGTCTGGAAACCCTGGCCCAGGGAGGTCCCGGCGACGCCCTGGATATGTGGCTTGGCGGCGACGAGTGCCTTGACCATGCCGTCGACCGCTTGGGCGGGCGCGCCGCTTGCCGCTGCTTGGCCGGAGAATTGGGCGACGACGCCGTCCCAGCCTGAGAGGAAGCCCAACGGTGGCACATATACCAGCCCGGCCACCGCATCTGCGGGCAGACCTGCCACCCCGAGGATCCCGGCAAGGGGACCCGCGAAGACCGTGGCTCCAATGCCGAAGGCGATGGCCGAGCCGATGACGGGGCCGAGCGCGAAGCCAAGGTCGCGCAAGAGATTCGTCGTGGCGGATGCCATGCCGATTTGCTGGGCGGGGACGGTGTTGATGGCCACGGCGGTCACCGAGCCAACCGTAAGGGCGAAGCCGATACCCAGTAGCAGCAGCGGCGGAATGAACGTCGTCCACGGGGTGCCCCCGAAGGTCTCTGGAGTGCCTAGGGCGAACGTCGAAAGCCAGAAACCGGAGACTGCCATGAGAGCGAAACCGGCCGTGAGCACCCAGCGTGGCGCAACGTGGTGGATGAGCCATCCGACAACCGGAATGAACGCGAATGCCGGACCTTGGATGAAGACGAAAAGTACTCCGATCTTCCAGGTCTCGGCCAGCGCCAGGCCGCTGACGGCGACGCTCGTGCTGAAGCAGATCGCGAGGAAGGCGAACATACCGGTGACTGCCACAATGCCGGTAATGGAGTAGGAGCTGTTCTTGAACAGCGACAGGTGGATCAGTGGCTGCGCGGTGCGTGATTCGATGACGACGAAGGCGAGCAGCAGGATTCCGCCAGCGATGTAGCTTGCGATCACCTGCGCGCTGCCGAAGCCGGCGTCAACCGCCGTCACCGTGGCGTAAAGGACGGCAATGAGGCCGAGTGCGAGAGTGACCTGGCCGGGCAGGTCCAGTTTCCGTCCCTCGGCCGCCGCGGAATCCTTTGCCTTGACCGCGATGAGAAGCACGAGCACGGCGACAGCGGCCGCAACCAAATAGGCTGCGCGCCAGCCACTGAAGGCGTTCGGGGCGCCCGGCGCACCACCGGGCACGGTGAAGAACTGCGCCGTGAACCCGGCGAGCATCGGGGAAATCACCGCGCCCAGCGACAGGAACCCTGCCCAGGTGGCGATGACCTTTGCCCGGGCACGGTGGTCCGGAGTGATCGCCGCGATCATGGAAAGCGATATGGGAAAGAGGATGCCGGCCCCGATCCCGCCGATGGCCTGCGCCACGATCATCATGTCTGTGGTGGGCGCCATCGCGGCCATGACGGAGCCGACGATGCTGACGGCAGCGCCGACGTAGAGCAGCTTCTTGCGTCCGAACATGTCGCCCAGGAGTCCCCAGCTGAGCTCGAACACAACAATGCCCATCAGGAACATGCCCGCGATCCAGGTCAGTCCGGCACCCGAGGTGTGGAATTCCACGGCAAAGGTGCCGCTGAGGGCCCCTGGCAATGCGTTAGTGATCTGTGCGAGGGTTACCGCACTGTAGGCGGCCACGAAAGTGGCCCGTACCGAGCCGCGGCTCGCTACGGAAATGGTCTGACTCATCGATGAAACTCCCTTGTTTCCGTTCGATCCTCTGATGGGGCGCCAAGACTGGTGCCCACCGAGGTATGGGCCGGCATCGGCCGGAGAGATGTGGCGCTCCCCACATTCTGAAGCCAACCTTTACATGATGTCAAGATGGCTTACGTAGCGTTGGCTTCATGTTCTGTTTTTCGAGAAGTAAATGTACGTTGCGAACATTTCCTTGACACGATGTAAAGAAATGTGTGAGGCTGACAACACCGCAACGGAGCGACGGCATGGTCACACTCCGCGGCGCCCCTGCATTCAGAACCCGATCTTCAAGGGAGAAGCCAAGTGAGCCACACCGTACCCGTCGATACCGGCGACGCGTTCCATACCGCCGATGGGCGGACCGTCAATACGGTCCTGGGTCCCGTACCCGCGACGGAATTGGGCATTGTCGCGGTCCACGAGGCCTTGTTGTCAGTGCTCCCGGGCGCCCAATACGCTCCCGACATCTCCATGGACCGGGCAGAGATCTTCCAGGCCCTGGCCGCGAAACTCACGGACTTCCGCGAGCACGGCGGGCAAACGATCGTTGACAGCACCGGAATGTTCCACGGCCGCGACCTCAAACTCTACGAGGCACTTTCCCGCTCCACCGGCGTCCACATCATCGCCTCCACAGGCCTGGGCCCGGAGGAAGAACTCGGCGGATACTTCCTTACGCCGCAGACCAATCCACCCACCCCGTGGCCGGCCGACAAGTTCAGCGATCTCTTCGGCAAGGAAGTCACCGAGGGAATGGTGGTCCCCCGGCTCGAACGCCGCGCCGCCGCCGGCATCGTGACCACCATCGCCGACCGCGCCGGGATGACCCCCACCGAGGAAAGCCTGTTCCGCGGCTCCGCCCGCGCCGCGAAGAACACCGGTGTCCCCGTCTCCATCCGCTTCGGCGCCGCCGCCTTGCACGACCTGGACATCGTCCTGGACGAGCAGATCGGGGCCGACCGGGTACTCGTGGGCGGGCTGGACCGCAAGGACGCCGCCGGCTCCGCCCTCGAAGTGGCTCGCCGGGGAGCATTCGTCGGCATCGACCACGTGGGCTTGAATGACCATCCGGACTACCTCACCGACCACGAACGCACCGAACTGGTACTCGAACTCGTGCAGGCCGGTCACGCCGACAAAATCATCCTTTCGGGAAACTCGATCGGAGTCGCCAAGGGCGTTCCGGAATACGACCTGCCCTACAGCCACGTCCTGGCCACGTTCATACCCCACCTCAAGGCCCACGGCTTGAGCGAGGAAGACGCCCAGCGCATCCTCGCGGAGAACCCGCGCAAGCTACTCACCGTGCGTTAAGCACTCCCCCGCCCACCGACAACAAGCTTTCGAACTCCTGAGGTGAACCAATGACCAAGGTCAACACAGTGCTGGGAACCATTCCGGCCGAAGAACTGGAAATCGTGGCGGTCCACGAACACATCGGCTACGGCATGCCCGGATCCGAACTGGACAGCAAATGGTGGAAGACTCCGGAACAAGCCTATGAAGAAACCGTGCCCAAGCTGCGGAAGTTCCGCGAATACGGCGGTGGCACCTTCGTGGACGCCACGGGTATCTGCAACGGCCGCGACGTCGACTACTACAAGTCTCTGTCACGAAAAACGGGCGTGCACATCGTGGCCTGCACCGGGTTCGTCGGCGGCGACACCGCACTGCCGCACTTCTCCCGCGCCACCGTGGACTACCTCACGAAAGTGTTCATCCACGAGATCACCGTCGGCATCGGAAACACCGGCGCCAAGGCCGGCGTCATCAAGGTCGGCGTAAGCCGCGGCGGACGAATGACGGAGCTGGACAAACGCATCTACCGGGCCGCGGCCCGCGCCGCCGTCGTCACGGGTGCACCGATCCTGACCCACCTGGCCATCGACCCCGAACCAGCCGTGGCCATCTTCAACGAAGAAGGCCTCTCCCTGGACCGCGTGCTCTTCGGCCACGCCGACGACGGACTCAACGCCCCGATCACCCCGCACGACTGGATCTACGAACAAGGCGGACGGATCGGCTTCGACACCTTCGGCTACGACCTCGAACTTCCCGATCCGCCCTTCTGGGGCCGCAAACGCGCCGAACGCATGCAGCACTTCGTAAACCTCGTCAACAAAGGCTACGCAGACAAACTCCTCGTCTCCGCCGACGCCAACTGCAGCCCGCTGGGCTGGCCAGGCGTCAAGGGCCACACCATCAACTACATCTTCGAGGACATGATCCCGGATATGCGCGAGGCCGGCATCGACGACGCAACCCTCAAACTCCTCCTCGAAACCAACCCGGCCGACTTCCTTTCGCTGGACGTCTGACTTCAGGGCAGACCCCACAACCCACCCGTTTCCCGAGACTTGGCCTTGGCCAAGAATTGTCAAGAAAGTGACTTAAGCAATGAAGGCTCAAGACATCAAAAACCTCAACATCGCCATCATCGGCGGCGGCTACGGCGGCGCTGCTGTTGCCAAGGCCCTGCAGAATATCGGCGCGGAGAACGTCCACGTCTATGAGCAGGCGCCCGCGTTGGGCCAGGTTGGTGCCGGCATCGGCCTGCGCCCGCCGACCGTCGAACTGTTCCGCCAGTGGGGCATCTTCGACGCGATTGCCGCGGTGAGCTCGCCCAGCGACCACCTCGAGATCCTCAGTGCGGACGGTAAGCACGTCCTCGCCAACGAGGAGTGGCCATTCCTGCACGCCTACGAGAAGGTCAACCACAACCGCATGATCCACCGCGGGGACTTCATCGACGCCCTGCTGAGCGTGCTCCCCGAGGGAATGGTGCACCTTGGCTACAAGCTGGAGACCATCGAGGACAACGGCGACCACGCGACCCTGACCTTCGAAAACGGCGAGGTCATCACGGCCGACCTCGTCATCGGCGCCGACGGCATCCGCTCGACCGTGCGCAACCAGCTGTTCTCGCAGAAGGAACCGGTGTTCTCCGGCGAGCACGCCTACCGCGCGGTCATTTCCATCGAAGACGCCCACGGCCTCGTCACCGACGACAACCCGCGCTTCTACATGGGCGAGAACGGCACGATCGCGTACAACCTGCCGCTGCGCCACCGCGGGCAACTCTCCTACGACATCACGGCCCCGTCTGACGACGCCTCGTGGGCGCCGGAAATCACCCATGAGTACTTGGAGAAGATCCTCGAAGGATTCGACGAGCGGATCATCCAGGTCGCCCGGGAGCTCGACTTGAGCCAGGTGACGAGCCGTTCGGTGTTCGACATCGATCCCCTGGACTCATGGCACACCGACTCCGTTGCGCTGCTCGGCGACGCTGCCCACGCGATGCTCCACCACCAGGGCCAGGGCGCCAACTCGGCGATCCTGGACGCCGGCGGGTTCGCCGACGCACTCCTGCAGGGCGACTCCGTCAAGGACGCGCTGGCGATCTACGAGGCCACCCGGAAGCCGCTGACGGACGAGCTGCAGCGTGTGTCGCGCCAAGGCTGGCACGCCGACGCCGTGGAATCCGCATTCCCGGCCAAGCAGTAAGACGGAGGTCGCAAGATGCCTATCCATCCGCAGATCGCCGAGATCCTCGACCACATCCCGCCGGCTGACGGCACCCGTCCGGATCCGGCCACGATGCGGGCCGCCGAGGAGCAACGGGTTACCCCCGCGGCGGACCGCCTGCCGCTCGCAGCCGTCGAAGATGCGACGGCCGCGACGGCGATCGGCGAGGTCGCCATCCGGATCTACACGCCGGTGGAGGCGGACTCTTATGGTCTGCTGGTGTACTTCCACGGCGGGGCGTTCTTCCTGGGCAGCCTGGACACCCACGACCATGTGGCACGGTCTCTGGCGAAGGAAACCGGCCACAAGGTCATCTCGGTGGGCTACCGCTTGGCACCCGAAGCCTCGTTCCCGGCAGGGCTTGATGACTGCTACGGGGTGGTCCGCTGGGCTGCCGGGGAACGCGAAAGTCTGAAGTGGGACGGGAAGAACCTCGCGATCGCCGGCGACAGCTCGGGCGGCAATTTCGTCGCGGCGGTCGCTGCTAAAGCCCACGACTACGGATTCAACCGGATCACCCATCAGATCCTGTTCTATCCCTCGCTGGACCTGGACTTCGACGTCGAGCGTTACGCGTCGCTGCAGGAAAACGCGCGGGGGTACGGGCTCGAGACGATCGGCCTCAGGCCGTGGAACTCTTTCTACGTCGAGAGCGGCGCGGACCCGGCGGATCCCCTCGTCTCCCCCATCAAAAGGGCAGACCTTGCGGGCCTTCCACCTGCACTCATCATCACGGCCGAGTTCGATCCCCTCCGTGACGAGGGTGAACTTTACGGCCAGCGCTTGGCGGAAGCCGGCGTCGAGACAAAAGTGAGCCGCTATTCAGGCGCCAACCACGGTTTTGTCCAGAACTTCTCTTGGATTCCGGAGTTCTACCGGGCATTCGAGGAGACAGGTGAATTCCTGAACGCGAGGCCCGGGCAATGACGAAGCCGGTTGCTGTACATCCCCTGGTCTCGCCGTGGGGCCGGTTCGGCCTCTACAGCTTCTTCATCGACTCCCCGGAGCCGGCCATCGTCGACACGGGGATCGCGTCCTCCCCTGCCAAAGGCATGGTGCCGGCACTGGAGGCGATCGGCCGCCGGATCGAGGACGTCCGCTGGATCCTGCTGACCCATGGACACATCGACCACATCGGCGGGGCATACGCCCTCTGGGAACTCACCGGACGCCGCGCCCAGGTGGTCATCCATGAGGCCGACGCACCATTTTTGCGCTCCCGCCGGGTCCATGTGGACGAATACCTTTCCGGACGGGCGCAGTATTTGCATGATCCCGACGGCGAGGCGAAGCTGACTGCGGCCACGAATGCCGTTATCTCGGGCGAGATGGACCCGACGCTGTTAGTCCGGGGTGGTGAGTCCCTCTCGTTGGGCGGGGACGTGACCGTTTCGGTCCACTCGATTCCGGGCCACACTCCGGGGTCGGTCGCGTACGTCCTCGACGGACAGAATGACGTGTTTGTCGGGGACGCGGTCCAGGTCCACGGCGCGGCCAACGGCTTCCCGGGGTTCGTGGACCCGGTCGGCTACCGCTCAAGCCTTGAATACCTGCGGGATGAAATCCGTCCGCGGCACTTGTATCTGGGGCACCCGTACCGCCGCGAAGACGGAACGCCCTACGGCGTAGAGCTCGACGCCGGACAGGCCCGGGAAGCGCTTCAAGGGAGCTTGGAGATCGAAGCCAGGGTCAAAAATGCGGCCTGCGATTGCTTGGCCTCCGGCCTGCAGAATACGGACTCGCCGTATTCTCCCTTCGCACGCGTGGCCGAAGACCTCGGTTACGCCGGGGACCCCACACTGGAACCCGCCCCGTTCTTCACCACCCTCCACGGATACCGCACGACGTTGGACCATTCGACCGAAGATGAGGAGTAAACACTCATGGATGACTTTCAGTTGCTGAACGCGAGCGGGCAAACTATTGCTGTCCGCAAGGACCTCCGGGTTCCGATGCGCGACGGAGTAGAACTTGCAGCGGACGCGTACCACGGCCCCGAGGACAAGCCGCGCCCGGCCTTGGTCGCCCTGAGCCCTTACGGCAAGGAGCTGCAGGCCCTTGCCCTCACCACTCCCCCGCAGCGACGGCCCAGCCCGATGTGGGACGGTTGCATCGAGGCCGGCGACATCGCCCGCATCGTCAAGGAGGAATACGTCCACGTCATCGGCGACCTTCGCGGCTCGGGTTTCTCCGGCGGCGAGCACATCGGCAACTACAACGCCGGCGGTGTTTCCCTCGGCCAGGACGCCTACGACTTCATCGAGTGGGTCGCCGACCAGCCGTGGTGCGACGGCAACGTCGGCATGGTGGGCATCTCCTACTTCGGCTCCATGCAGGTACTCGCCGCCGCTGAACGCCCACCCCACCTCAAAGCGATCTTCGTTTCCGGCGGTCACTACGACTTCTACGAAACCACCTACCACGGCGGCATCATGTGGTTCATGCCCCGCGCCGCCCGCGAAGGCCGCGGAGGAGACTCGGGGTGGGCATTCACCGACAACGTGAAATCCCGCATGATCGAACAACACTCCCCCGAAGAGCTGAAGAAGCTCGTCGACGAGCGACTGCAGGACCCGGACATCGCCGCCTGGCCAAACCTGGTGCATGTCCTGAACTACCCCAAAAACCACGAAGCCTGGTTCGACATCGTGATGAACGAACTCGACGGGGACTGGTATGAAGAGCGCAACCCCATCACGCTCGCGCCCAACATCGACATCCCGGTCTGGCTGCAACTCGACCAGGGCCGCGGGTGGACCCTTGACGGCACCATCGAGCTGTACAACACCCTGAAGGGTCCGAAAAAACTCACCATAGGCCCCTACCCGCCCATGCAATCGCGCCCCTTCATCGAAGAACACGACAAAATGTTCCGCTGGTACGACTACTGGATCAAGGGCATCGACAACGGAGTCATGGACGAACCGGCCGTGAGCGTCTTCGTGGAGGGCTCCCGCGAGGTAGTGACGGCGGAGCAATGGCCGCCGAAAGATATCGAATACAAGTCCCTGTACTTGCGCCCGCGGCACAAGCTCTCTGAAGAGCCTGAACCAATGGGAGCCGAATACGCCGCCCCGGACGGCTTCTACCAAGCGCCGTTGACAGTAACGGACAAGGTCGAAATCCTCTCGTGGAGCACCGCCCCGTTCGAAAACGACACCGAGATGATCGGCACCGGCGCCGCACACATCTTCGTCGAAATCGACCAGAGCGACACCAACTTCATCCTTCGCCTCTGGGACACTGCCCCGAACAGCAAACGCCAGCTCATCACCACCGGCTACCTCAAAGCCTCACATCGCGAACTGGACCACCGGACCACAGAAGGCAACCCATACCACCCACACACAGCATCCGTGCCAGTGGAGCCGGGGACGATCGAGGAATACGTGCTGCGGCTCTACCCCTTTGCCAACACCTTCAAGCCCGGACACCGCCTCGTGGCCGAACTCTCCAACGGCGAACCGCTGGCAGATGAACACAACGCCTTGCTCCCCCCGGACGCCTTCCACCTCCCGGTGGGCCGGCCCGTCACCCACAAGATCTACCGCGACGCTGCCCATCAATCCCGCCTCGTCCTGCCCATCACAACACGAGAGGCCCAATAGCCGGGGGCTTCATCCCCTCACCGCACGAACCCGCACCCGGGAATCCGCCGCGGTCAGCCCAGGCCCAGGCTGACCGCGGCTACCCGTCGTCGACCGGAACCTAGGCGGTCTGGCCGGCGTGCCGACCCTCCGAGATTTCCTCCAAGAGCTTGCTGTTGAAAGCCGGAAGATCACCCGGATGACGGCTCGTGACGAGGCCTTGGTCTACCACGACCTCTTCATCGCTCCAGTGCGCGCCTGCGTTACGCAAGTCCGTCTGAAGCGTGTGGTACGAGGTGACATTGCGGCCGCGCACCACACCGGCTTCGATCAGCAACCACGGCCCGTGGCAAATCGATGCCACGGGCTTGTGCTGCTCAAAAAAGGCGCGAGTGAAGGTCTGCGCGTCTTTATCGACACGGAGGTGGTCTGCGTTCACCACCCCGCCAGGGAGTACCAACGCCGCAAAGTCCGACGCGTCGGCTTCGGCCACCGTCAGGTCGACGGCAAAGGTATCGCCTTTATCTGTGTCCTTGAAACCCTGGATACGGCCCTTGGACGGCGCAATCAGGGCGGGCTGGCCGCCGGCATCCTTCACGGCCTGCCACGGATCGGTGAGCTCAATCTGCTCGACACCGTCCGTCACCAAGAACGCAACCTTCTTGCCTGCGATGCTGTGTTCTGACATTTTTTCTCCTCCAAGGGGCGGCGGGCATACCTGACTGCAACGCCTACCGCCGTGAGAGTTGTTTGCCTGACGGGATCCAGCCTAGGAAAGCGCGAAGTAATCAGCAAGCTGACTATCTCGACCGCTTGTATTCTGTTCGGCGCCATCTCATCATGGAGCCGTGACGCCGTCATACAAGAGGAGGCAGAGGCATGGGCGAAACCGCTATCGAGCTCATGGGCGTCACAAAGCGATTCGGCTCCTTTACCGCCGTCGACGACCTCAGTCTGCGAGTTGAGCGCGGAGAGATTTTCGGCCTCCTCGGGCCCAACGGATCGGGCAAGACCACTATCATCAACATGATCAGCGGCCTGAGCCGCCCAAGCTCGGGCGAGGTCAGGGTCTTGGACATCGACCTGTTGAAGGATCCGCGAAGCATACGACGCCGGCTGGGGACCGTGCCGCAGGAGAACGCCCTCTACGAGGAGCTCACCGCCGAAGCAAACCTCCGTTTTCACGCAGACCTCTTCGACGTGCCCCGGCAAGGTCTCGACAAGAAGATCACCGCTCTGCTCGATCTTGCGCAGCTGGAGCATCGCAGGAAAAGCCGCGTCTCCACCTTTTCCGGGGGCATGAAACGGCGGCTGGCCCTTGTGCGGGCGCTACTCCACGACCCCGAGCTGCTCTACTTCGACGAGCCCGCGCTGGGGGTTGACGTGCAGAGCAGACGGGCGCTTTGGGACCGGATCCTGGAGCTCAAGGAGCGGGGTACCACGGTGCTCATCACCACCAACTACCTCGAGGAGGCAAACGTCCTCTGCGACCGTTTGGCCATCATCGATCACGGCCGACTGGTGGCGCTCGACTCGCCGTCGAAGCTGCGGCGCAGCTTCGGTGACACCGTGGTCGAAATGCGCACTCGACCGGCTCCCGGGGAGGACCTCCTTCGAGAAGTCCGTGCGTTGGCCGGCGTCGTCTCCGTGAACGTGTCCGACAGTTCCCTCATGGTCACCGTGGAAGGTGGCTCCGATGTCACCGGCAGGATCGTGACGACGGTGGTTGGCTCCACAAGCCTTGAGGAAATCCAGAGCCGGGAGCCAAGCCTGGACGAAGTATTCCTGAGCCTGACCGGCAAGGAGCTCCGGGAATGAGCCTCCGCCATGACCTGCGCGTAGTCCGGGCGGTGGCGGCGACGGACATCCGCCTAACCCTCCGTGAGCCGCTCTTCGCGATCATCGGCATCCTCATCCCGATCAACTTCTTGCTGCTCTTCCTGCTGTTCGCGATCAGCGGCGGTCAAGCTCCGATCGCCGTGGTGATGAACGGTAACGGACCTTTGGCGGAACGCTTTGTTCAAGCTATGGGCGGCTCGCATTCGTTTATCATCCACACCGCGACCTCGGCCGACGCGGAGCGTGAGATCCGGGCCGGTAGCATCGTTGCCGTCGTGACGGTGCCGCGGGACTTCGATGCTGCGCTAAGTGCCGGAGCCCGGGTCGACATCCCGGTCGAGGTCAACAACCTCAACGTCGATTTCACCAACGACATCCGCCGGGCGGTCCCACTGTCGATAACGTCCTTCTACGCCGATGCGTTCCCCGAACAAGTCGTCGTGAATGCGGTCGAGGCCGACGTCCAGGCCCAGGACACCGGCTACATTCCCTATCTCGCCGTGAGCATCGTCGTGGCTGGTTTGATGCTCGCATCGATCCTGCAAGGCAGCGTCAATGCCGCGAGGGACTACGAGCTGGGAACCATTAAGGAGCTGGCACTGGCGCCGGTGAGCCGTCTTGCGATCGGGCTGGGCAAAATGCTCGGCTCGGCAGCCCTCACGGCCGCGTCGGCAGTCCTGGTGCTTGGAGTCGTGATTTTGCTGATCGGCGTGTGGCCGCTCCATCCATTGGAGGTGCTCGGATTCGGGCTGCTGATGATCGCAGCCTTCCTTGCCCTCGGCGTCCTCGCCGGAACGCTCGTTCGTCGACGCCAGCAAGCAATCCCGCTCTCCATTGCCTGCATCTTGCCGCTCTTCTTTTTGAGCGGGCCGTTCGGACCGGCGAACTGGCTGGGCGCCATTCCCGGGGCCATCGCCGCCGCATCGCCGCTCACCTATGCGATTGCCGCCTTCCAACACGCCTTCCACGGTTACCAGACCGCCACCCAGGACCTGGCCGTCGACACGATCGTGTTGGCGGGGTTCACGCTGGGAACGATCGCTCTCACGGCATTTGTGTTCGGGCGCCGGGGGTTCGCCCACTGATGGGAGGTCTCCGGGCGATGCTTGCCATCGCGGCGAAAGACATATTGACGTGGTCACGGACACCGTCGGCGATCGCGGTCAGCCTACTGCCGCCGATCGCCTTCTTGCTGATCATCGTCATCGTCGCCGGGGCAACCGGCCGGAACCCGGTGGCCGTGGTAGCCGAAGACAACGGGCCGCAGGCCCAGCGCCTCATGTCAATCCTCGAAGACTCGGACGCGTTCCGCGTCCAGCCCGCGACCTCGGAGGAGGCCTCTGGCCTGCTGGACACGCTCCAGGTCGCGGCTGTCATCACCATCCCCGCATCCTTCGACGACGACTACCGGATGCACCGGCCCGACCCGGTCAACATCCGGATCAACAACCTCAACCTCGACTTCACCAACGATCTTCGCCGATCGCTGCCGGCCGCGATTACCCGCTTTTACGCCAGCCAGCCGGACAACCCGATCATGATCGGCGTAGCCGAGACGGATCTGAGGCCCCACGACGTCGGCTTGGTGCAATTTGAGCTGGTGCCCATCCTGGTACTGCTCCTGACGCTCATGGGAGTCGTCAACGGCGGGCTGGCCACCGCCCGGGAATTCGAAGACCTAACGATCAAAGCGTTGCTTCTCTCGCCGATCAGCCGCGGGACTCTGATCGCGGGCAAGATCCTGGCATGCTGGGTAACCACCATGCTGGTGGCGGCAGTGATACTGATTCTTTCGGCGATCGCGGGCTTTCTGCGACCAGCAGGGTGGTACTGGCTGCCGGCGCTGGCGGCCACCGGGCTCATCGCACTAGCGGCGGCAGGTCTAGGCGCGGCACTGGGAGGCGCCTTGCGTCGATTCTCAGCGGTGTCGGCGTCGGGGATCAACGTCGCGATCTACCTGTTCTTCCTGAGCGGGGGAATCGGCGTCGCGGCTTTTCTGCCCGGATGGATCCAGACGATAGCGCACTTCACACCGACGTTCTACGGCGTGGATGCTCTGGAGGCCGCGATCTTCTACCAGTCGACCGACAACCTGGCGCGGGACCTGGCCGTACTCCTGCTGACTGCCGCAGGCGGGCTCATTTTGGGAATCATGTCTCTTCGCCGACGGCTGGCCGACGTCTGACCGGCTATGGACACGACTCATAAGGGGTGTCGTAGCGACGTCCCCGGATCGGCAAGTTCCAATGTGGCTATCGCTCAATTAGTAAGTGTGCTTACCTTGTCTTAAGCATGGCTATGGTGCCGATACCTTCCCATTGTCCACCCGGGCGGTAATGCCACCACCTTTCGTGCTTCAGGTTTTGATCCCTACGTTAGGAAACACATCATGGCAGGAAACCTACTGGCCCGATCTGTACACGATCTGACGGCAGCCGCTTGGTTTGGCGGCTCACTGATGGGAGCTATCGGCCTCAACGGAGCTGCCGCCGAGGCAAGGGACCCCTCCGAACGAATCCGATTGTCGAGCCTCGGCTGGATGAAATGGGCACCCGTTCAAACCGCGGCCTTCGCTACGCACCTCATTGCGGACTTGGCGATCGCATGGGAGAACAAGGGCCGGATCGCCAAACAGGACGGCGTCGCCGTCAACACTGTCTACAAGACGGCTGTGACGTTGATCGGAGCTGCCGTGACGCTCTATGCGGGGATGCTGGGCAAGAATGTCGAAAAGATGGCGAACGAGGGCGCGCAAGGTGCCACCGAGCCTCGGCCAGGTGCTTCGGCTGAGCTTCAGTCGGCACAAAAGCAGCTGAAGCTGTTGCAGTACACCATTCCCGCATTCGCGGCATGGGTCATCGTTCTCGGGGCGAGGCACGGCGAGATGCAGCGGCCCAAGAACGTTGTCAAAGGCCTGCGCTGACCGCCTTGCGGCATAGTCATTCCGCAGTAAAAGGGGCGGGCGGTTCCTGAACCGACCGCCCCTTTTCCTGCTACGGCATCCTGCTCACCGGTCCGCTTTCTTTCCCGTCGTCTTGGGATCCGGAACAGTAGGTGAGGTGAGCGCCGCAGTTTCCGCGGTCGACGTGTGCGTCAGCACTGCCAGGGACGCGGCTACGGAGTGGTCGGGCACCTCCTCGGGGGCGCTGTGCGCACGAAGCACTACGAGTGACTTCGCCGCGAGCGACATCATGCCGTCTGCTTCGACGGGCGTGGAGTCGGCGCTCTCCCCCGCGGTGTCGATCAGGATGTCCCAGGCCGGCGCGTATTCGTCGGAGGGCAGCCTGAACTTGACTTCGTCGTCGTGGGCGTTGAAGTAGAGCAGGAAGTTGACGTCCGTGATGCGCCTTCCCTGGTTGTCCTTTCCTTGGATGCCGTCGCCGTTGAGGAACACGCCTACGGAACGGCCGAAGCCGTTGTCCCAGTCCTCGGGCTGCATGGTGCTTCCATCCGGGTCCAACCATTCGATGTCCGGAAGCCTCTCGCCTTCGCCCCGCAGTACCGGACGTCCGTCGAAGAACCGGCTGCGCCGGAACGTGGGATGCTTGGCCCGCAACGCGCTGACCGCGGCCGTGAACTCCACGAGCGGCTGGTCCACGCTGTCCCAGTTGATCCAGGTCAGCTCGGAGTCCTGGCAATAACCATTGTTATTCCCCCGCTGCGACCGGCCCAGCTCATCACCATGCAACAGCATCGGAACACCCTGGGACAGCAACATCGAGGCGATGAAGTTCCGCTGCTGACGGGCCCGCAGACCCAGGACCTTCGGATCCTCCGTGGGCCCCTCCACCCCGCAATTCCACGAACGGTTATGAGACTCCCCGTCATTGTTACCCTCACCGTTGGCCTCGTTGTGCTTCTCGTTATACGACACAAGATCAGCCAACGTGAACCCGTCATGGGCCGTGACGAAATTGATCGACGCCACCGGACGCCGCCCGGAATGCTCGTAAAGATCCGCCGAACCAGTCAACCGCGAAGCGAACTCGCCCAGGGTGGACGGCTCGCCACGCCAGAAATCACGCACCGTGTCCCGGTACTGGCCATTCCACTCCGTCCACTGCGGCGGGAAGTTTCCCACCTGGTAGCCGCCCGGACCCACGTCCCACGGCTCCGCGATCAGCTTGACCTGCGAGACCACCGGATCCTGCTGGATGAGTTCGAAGAAGGTCGAAAGCTTGTCCACGTCATAGAACTCCCGGGCCAGCGTGGAGGCAAGGTCGAAGCGGAAACCATCGACATGCATTTCGGTGACCCAATAACGCAGGGAATCCATGAGCAACTGCAGGGAATGCGGGCTGCGCACGTTCAACGAATTACCCGTCCCCGTGTAGTCCATGTAATGCTTCTCATCGCCCTCCACCAGGCGGTAATACGCGGAATTATCGATCCCCTTGAAGGACAGCGTCGGGCCAAGGTGGTTGCCTTCGGCGGTGTGGTTGTACACGACGTCGAGAATGACCTCGATGCCAGCCCGGTGGAGGGACCTGACCATGGCCTTGAAATCCTGGACCTGCTGGCCTGCGTCCCCCGCGGAGCTGTAGCTGTTGTGCGGGGCGAAGAACCCGATCGTGTTGTACCCCCAGTAGTTGTTCAGCCCCTTGTCCTGCAGGATGCCGTCGTTGACGAACTGGTGGACGGGCATGAGTTCGATGGCCGTGATGCCGAGCTTCTGCAAGTGGGAAATGACCGACGGGTGGGCGACGCCGGCGTACGTCCCCCGCTGCTCCTCGGGAACCTCCGGGTGGAGCTGGGTCAGGCCCTTCACGTGCGCCTCATAGATCACGGAACGGTGATACGGGATCCGAAGCTGCTGATCCCCGGCCCAATCAAAAAACGGATTGATCACCACACCCATCATCATGTGGGGCGCGGAATCCTTATCATTCCGGGAATCCGGATCCCCCATGTTGTACGAAAAAAGAGCCGGATCCCAATCGATCTGCCGGTGCACCGCCTTCGCATACGGATCCAGCAGCAGCTTGTTCGGATTGAAACGCTGACCCGCAGACGGGTCATACACACCATGCACCCGGTACCCGTACTTCTGCCCCGGCTGAACATGCGGAAGATAGCAATGCCACACATAACCATCCACCTCGCTGACGGTATAGCTGACCTCGCCCCCGTCCTCGTCAAAGAGACACAACTCCACCTTCTCCGCTTTTTCGCTGAACAACGCGAAATTCGTCCCCGTGCCATCGAAAGTAGCACCCAACGGATACGCGGATCCTGGCCAAACGTCCATGTGTTCTCCTTCACGTGCCGGATAACTTCCTGCACCACGCCGCAGCAACTACTAAGGCTGCTGACTATATCCCATCGCCGGTGGGACTATCCAAGGGTTGAGAGCGCCGCAGGGGCGCACTCAACCCTGACCGCGATGTTGGCGTCGACGGATTTCACTTCACCGTCGATCTGATAGGAGAGGGGCTTCAGGGTGGTGAACGAATAGCTGCTCACGCTCGGTTGTTCACCAAGACCTTGCGTGGCCGCCCTCAAGGTCGCCCAGAGGACCCGCCATTTTGCCACGTGGGGAAAGATGATCACTTCGAACTTTCCATCAGCGAGCTTGTCATCCGCGTCGCTAAGTGTGACGTACTTCGCCATCTCCGGGATATTGGCAAGCACCAGACTGTAGAGCCGGCGGCGCTTACCGTCGGTGTGGCGTATTTCAAATGGCTTGATTTTCAAGAAGGTCCGGATGACGGAGATCTTTTCCCGAAGGGCGCCTTTGCCGCCCTTTTCCAGATCCATAGCCATTACCGGAGTCAGCCCGACGCCGACATATGAGTGGGCATACTCCGCGGGCGAGTCCGGTCCTTGTCCGGCATGGACGCGCAGCAGGTCAATGGTCCGAACAGAGCCCTCGGCGATGGCTTCTTCCAGCGGCCTGGTACCAATGATCCGCCGGTGATCATTCGCATTCCCAGCCGCCAGCACGGCGCACACAGCCCCGGGATTGCCGGCCTGCATCACGCCGTTGACAACCTCGTTGTAGCCGCCATCACCGCTGACAGACACCACCAGCACATCCCCAGTGCCGCGGACGGCGTCGCGTGCCAGTTCAACGGCATGCCCGGCATGGCTGGTCGGCTGGAGCCGGATGTCCACCGGGTAGCTGAGAACATCCTTCAATTTCCCGCAGAGCCGCTCCGCCAGCCGGGGGGCATCCCCGGTGCTGTTGGGATTGAAAATGATGACGATCGAGTCGAAGGTCCTTGCAGAAGTCATTGCCGCTCCACATCTTCGCTGGTTTGAACTGTAGGCCCTGTTACTACTTCATTCACTTTCGCTGCACCGGCCGACGCAAGAACCCCGCCGAGACGAGCAAAGCACCTCCGAGCGAGGTTCCTTAAGGGATGGACACTTGGGACCGACGTCGGGCGGTCACCTCAGTAAGTATACTTACCGTCTCATTGCGCCCTAAGGGCAAGCCTCTTCCCTCGACGCACTGCAGCCCCCCGAAAAGGCTTGGTCGACGTCGAGAAGCGTCCGTCCGAGAAGGGCCCGCCACGCAAGGTGTATTCGCCCTACGGGCAAGGCAAGAAAGCCGATTGTTCACCGATCTGAAGAGCGGCATCTTCGAGCGTTTCCAGTCCATGCCGATCGCACGATCCTCTGTACTGTGGGCGCATGTCCTGACCTCGCTGGCCGCCAAAGGGCTCGCGGTCCTGATCATCGTGCTGGTGGCCGGCGGATTCTCCTACCCGCTGATCTTCCTGCCGTTCATCAGTTCAACTTTCGTCCCCACGGCCACAACGCCGGGAGGCGGCCGCCATCGAACACCTTCTGGAACTCCCTCAAGGGGAACTGCAGGGCCGGAGAACGTAACAACCAGAACAGCCCGGTAGACTTTCGTGCCATCCTCCATCCCATTAATCCTCCATCCCATTAAGTGTGACGGGGCGGAACGAGAAGCGAAGGCAGACCGATGGGCAGTCCAACACCACCGATCCCGCCGCGACCTCCGCAGCCGGGGCGCTTTGCTTCACCGGGAGGGCTTGCAGCGGACCGGACAAGTCGGCCCGCAGGGGGGCCGGATCAGGCCCATCCGCCGGCCGTCACGGACAGTCGTCCGGGTAAGCCGGGTAAGCGCAAGTGGCGCTGTAAGCTCCTCTTGGCCCTGGCCGCCCCCCTCGTCCTGATCCAGGTCCTTGCGTTCCTGTTCAGCATGGGTGTGACCCCGCCGCGCACCGCTTACATGCTGGAGGCGGGCGAGCCCAACGTCTACCAGTTCGTCTCCATCAACCACATCAGCCGGCACCTGCTCGCCGCGACGATTGCCCACGAAGACGAACAGCTCGGCACCCGCAGCGGCGCCTTCGACCTCGGAGACTTCCAGGCCAGGGCACAAGCCTATTTCGAGGGAAAGCCCGACCCGAGCGGCTCCACCATCCCCCAGCAGCTGGTCAAGAACATCTTCCTCTGGGACGACCAGAGCGCCGTCCGCAAAGGCATCGAGGCCGTCCTGGCAACCCAATTCAGTTACACGTTGAGTCCCCAGCGGACTTTGGAACTGTACCTTAATTACGCCCAGTTCGGGCCCCATCTGTATGGGGTCTGCGCCGCCAGCTGGTACTACTTTGGAACACCGCCGTGGAACATGTCGGACTACCAGTCTGCGCAGCTGATGGGTGTTCTTCCACTGCCCGATCTGGTCAAGCGGGACCCCAACGGAGGCATCTATCTGGGCACGGGGGTCCATCCTGCGGTGTGGAACCTCGTGAACGGAGCCGCAAATGTTTGGGTGCCCCGGCAGCTCGTCGGCCTGGGCGGATGGCAGGCGGCCGTCGCGACCGTCGGCATTACGGACACGGCCGGCAGCCATGCAGCCCAGCGCTCCGACAGCGACGCGTGCTCCACCATGCCTCAGGCTGTGAAGGACCGCATCCAAAGCGAAGCCGGATCATAGAGAGGGCGCGGCCCATGCGGCCCGCGCCCTGTTGCCGACGTCGACGGATTAGCGCTTCCTCAAAGCGCCCTTGATCTTTTCGCCTGCCTGCCTCAGATCGGCTCCGACTTGACGGGCCTTGCCCCTAGCCTTCAGCCGGTCATTGCTGGTAGCCTCGCCTGCTGATTCCTCCGCCCTGCCGTGGAGTTTCCCGGCAGCGTGATGGATCCTCTCACCCCAACCCATGGTCGCTCTCCTTAGCCCGGGTTCCTTCGGCGGGATGCCGCAGGAACCCGCAATTAATTGTAGGGACGGAGCTGTTGCAATGGCACTGCTCACGAGACTTTCCTTACTGACCTGGGCTGAGGCGATCGGGCTTCCGGGTAGCAAACTCGATTTGCGTCCTGCGGATGAGGGGAAGCAGGTGGGAGGATGGGCGCATGGAACTGCACATCACTGGCGACCCGGCCGCCGATCAATTGCTCGGCGACGACTCGTTCGCACTTCTCATCGGCATGCTGCTTGACCAACAGGTGACCATGGAATCTGCGTTTGCGGGCCCCGAAAAGATCCGGACGCGCATGGGGACCGTGGCGCCCGCAGCTATTGCCGAATTGGACCCGGCACACTTCGTTGAGATCTTCAAGGAGCGTCCGTCCATCCACCGCTTCCCTGGTTCCATGGCGAGCCGCGTTCAGAACCTCGCCGGGACGGTAGAACGCGACTGGGATGGGAACGCAACTGCGATCTGGACCAAGGACGACCCTGACGGCGAGGAAGTGCTCCGCAGGTTGAAGGGATTGCCCGGCTTCGGAGAACAAAAGGCAAAGATCTTCCTGGCGCTACTGGGCAAACAGTGCGGACTCCAGGCGCAAGGCTGGCGCGAGGCCGCGAACCCTTACGGCCAGGAGGGCGCATATCTTTCTGTCGCCGACATCGTGGACTCGGACTCGCTCAAAAAAGTGCGGGCGAACAAGCAGGCCGCCAAGGCCGCCAGCAAAGCGGCCAAGGCAACCGAACGCTGAGAAGCACGTTACCAAAATTGTTCGTTGCCTATTCCCTTGTTGTGCTCCACGTTGAACCGCTGCTTGGCGGCCCGTTGAGCACGGTTGGGACGTACTCAAGCAACTGGAGCCGGCCGTCAAAGGTCCTGCTCTCCACCATCTCGAGCGAGACATCCGGATAGCCGTCGTAGATCCGTTCCCGCCCCGTCCGGCCGGTGATCACAGGGAAGACGACCACCCGGAACCTGTCCACGAGGCCCGCGGCCAGCAGCGATCGGCAGAGACTGAGGCTGCCGAGGGTGCGCAAGGATCCCGTCCCGCGCCGTTTCATCTCCGCCACGGCTTCGACGGCGTCCCGGGTGACCAGCTCCGAATTCGGCCAAGTCAGGGGCGCCTGCAATGTGGAGGAGAAGACGACCTTGGGCACAGCGGCCAGGCCGGTCAGGCTGGCCCCCTCGTCGACGGAGAAACCCGAGCCCTCGGCCGCAGCAGCCTCTGACATGCCGGACATGAGCCGATACGTTTTCGCGCCAAGGAGGGTGGCGTAGTCCTTTTCCCCTTCTTGCTGGAGCCACGCCAGGTATTCCGGCCCCTCCAGTCCCCACCAGCCGGGCCATCCCTCGGCCGAGGCGTACCCGTCCAAAGAAATGATCAGATCAATCATCAGCCCGGCTGATGACGCCTCCCCAGTTGTCTCGCACATGGCTTTCGATCCGCCTTTGATAGACGTCGGTCTCGGGTGGGCCCACAGCACAAGACGGTTGGTTCCTGCCGTGTGCGTGCCGGCAATGCTAGACTTGGAGCTAACAGGGTTCAAGGGGGCGTGTTGACTCATTGAAAACCTCCGCGTAGCCGGATACGTTGCCTCACTGGAAAAGGTCCGGGAAGGTGCAGGTGCGGACATCCTTGAGGGATGGGACTGACGATGAGCCACCGCAGGGCAGTCACGGTGATCAAGGCGCGGGCGCATGCCCGCGGAACCCGGTTCGGAGAAGATACCGGTTCTATGCGCGCTCGTGACTGTCACCGGGTAAGTATCTGCCGCCACGATGACTCCCAGGGCCCGGACCGAGAACGACGCGGTCCGCCCGGTGCGCCTTCCACTACCGCTATGACACCGCCGCCGAGGTCAAGCTCCTCAAGGCCTTGGTCCGGGAACGGCTGAATCTCTTCACCGCCACCACCAAAGCAACCGGCTGGCACTCGAACAAACCACGGGAAGAAAACCCGGATCTACGATAAGTCGCGGACCAAGTGGCACTGATGGATGCCACCAACCCCGCCGACTTGGCCCGGGGCATTACCACCATCCAAACCCAGCTCATCTCCCTCGCCGCCTCAAAGACACAGCCCTTGAATGATCATCCACGCGAGCACAAATAGCTGAGGCATGCGCGACCCGTTTGCGAGCATCTTGACACGAGTCGTTACGGAGGCATCTGCAGGGTGTGCCGTAGTCCGATGGATTTGAATGCTGCGTCAAAGCTCCGCCTTTGAGGGTGCAGCTTGCGTGCCGCAGTGATCGTGGAACCCAGATCGTGAACCTGAGGACCTCAATTGCGGCCCGTGGTGTTGCAGCTTGGCGCAGGATTGGTGGAGATCCCAGCCAAGGAGAAGTGCCCCGCACACACAACGTGCGGGGCACTTCTCGACTACTGGGTACGGGACTTCCTCAGCCGATCCTGAGGAAGTGGAGGGCAAGGTTGAAGTTAAAGGTGGGCGTCAAAGAAAAAAGAGTCATGATTATTCCGTTCTTGTCGAGTTGAACTGCGGACGAAGCTCCACGTGTGCATGGACCCGGGTGCCCGGAGATTTGAGGCAGTGCGCTTCTGCTTTCAAACGACCGTCGTGGATTCCTTGATATAACAGCCGAGCTATCACTGGCTTGTGACTTGACTTGTGCTGTTACATAAGTAGTAGGCCCGAGTTTGACTCCTGTGACGCGAAACTGATAACAAAGCTGGATCAGATTTTTGGGGCGGCCCATACGCCGGATCCGCGGAAGCGGTTGCTGGGTCGGTAGGTGGCGCCGTGTGGCTACGCGAAGTTTTGACGGCTCGGCGTTCCAGCTGGGATCTGGCTCATTGATCTTCTTCGAGCCATTTTCTGGTTTCAGATGCCAGAGCATTCAATAGTGCGGCCGGCCGCACGTTCACGGCCGGCCGCGGAGTTTGCCAGGTCTCAGGCAGCAACCCCGTACCCCACAGCCAAGCGGACAATAGGGGCACACTGGCTAGGTGACGGACGGGGGACCATCCGTTACCCAGCTTTCTACTAGTAGCTTGCAATCCATTGATCGTGACGGGACTCCAACAAAAACAAACACTTTCGTTCTGAAAAGTTTTGCGACCCCTGAGCCTCATCGTCCACTTCACGTCCGCGGCGCCCTAGGGGCTGCTGAACAACGCGGTTGTGGGCGACCGCCAGGTACCCTGAAAAGCCATTCACCACAGTCAGTCCCGGCGGCGACAGGAACCACTGCGTCGCATTCATCCGAAAGAACCTCACCTGACGATGCGGTGGCGTGGATCAATGGCTCCGGTCAGTACCGGCCGCGGGGCCAACTCCCCGGGGATCTTCCCCTTCACGAGGCGAAGATCCCTGACAAGTCGACGGCCGGGACCACAGGGGGTCCCTATGTTTTTCGTCAAGCGGTCTAGGCAGGTTTGTCTTCGTAGAGGGTGCCGTGTTTGAGCATTGAGAAGATGACGTCGCAGCGGCGGCGGGCCAGGCAGATGACGGCGGCGTTGTGCTTCTTTCCCTGGGCCCGCTTCTTTTCGTAGTAGTCCTTGGACTCCGGGTGTGGCAGCTGGCGATCCAGGCGGATCTGAAGAGCGCGTTTTTTAAGTTGTTTGTTGCCGGAACGGGCGGGGAACTCCCCGCGGATCGAGGTGCCGGAACGCCGTGTGACGGGTGCGATTCCGGCATAGGCGGCAAGGTGGCCTGCGGAGGCCCGCTGTTCTTTGAGTTCCTTGATCTGGGCTGCGACGCGTGGAATCACGAGTTCAACGGCGTCGGTGCCGATCACGGTGACGGTCTGTTCGTCCAGGGCTGTGAAGATCGCGTCGATGAGCTTGGCGGGGTCTTTCCGGCTGTGGTTCCTGGCCCAGCGCAGCACGTTTCAGCGCCCGGCGGCCCGCAGTCCGATCGGCCCGGCGTATTTGATGAACAACTCCAGTACCAGGGTCCTGGTCAGCGCGGTGCCGGGGAAGACGCGCTCCAAGGCGGGGAAGATCTGCAGGAGCAGGGTCCGCAGCCGGTTGATCGCCTGTGTGCATTCGTGGGTCAGGTCAGCGTCGAAAACGGAGAGTACTTTCAGGGCGGCCAGCACTTCGCTGTCCCGGTCCACCGACCGCAAGGTGTGGGGCACCGAGCGTGCGGTGTCCGCGATGATGAAGGCGTCCCGGGCATCGGTTTTGGACTTGCCCGGGCACAGGTCCGCGGCCTAGCGCATGGCCAGTCCGGGCAGGTAGGCCACGGTGGATCCGCAGTCCCGAGCCACGGCTATCGGCAGTGCTCCGATGGTGTTGGGCTGGTCAACGATCACCAGCACTCTGCCGCGTTTCTGCAGGCCTGTGAACAACTCACGGAGCCTGGCCTCGTCCTGCGGCAACGGCTTTTCGAAAATCCGCTCGCCCGAGCGGTCCAGAGCGGTCGCGTGATCTTCGGATTTCCGACATCCAGCCCGCAGAAAACTGCGATCTCCTCGTCCATACGCACCCCTTCGCGTCCTCTGGCCGCAGTCACGACACCCGATGCTGGCACCCCCGTTACAAAGAGACCTCGCCCCTCAAAAAAAGGGCCGGCGCTGTCCCTATCAGCAGTCAACGCGTGTCTCCGGAGCCGGTGACAACACCCCCTGATCATCAATGACAGAGCAAGAAAGTCATACCGGGTCCAGCGGCCAAACCCCCGGCTCTCGGGACCCAATAAGATGTAACGGGTCGGGGACTGGTTGTTCGCCCGGCCCCTGCGCTGGCGGCTGGCCATTTAGGTCGTGGCGATCGATCTCTCGGCGGCGTTCCGCAAAGCGTTGCGGATGTGGCTTCCCCGCACTGGTGTCGCTGTTGACCATTTCCAGCTGAGCTCCCTGACCAACCAGGCGATGACCGAGACACGGCAAGACCCCTCGCAGCAGGTCAAGGGCGCCCGGCCGGGCCATCGACAAGGCTTGGGCACACAGGATGCTCTTGCTGCGCGGCGGCGACAACCTCAGCTGCCGGGCCAGCCGCTGCGAAAGACGCTCCAGACCGGCCAGGGTGGGGTCGACCGTGAAACGGCTCGGATGCTCGGTTCCGTCATCGAAAAATTCGCGCAATGCGATGTGGTGCCGTGCCGTGATCGCGGCGTCGATACCGGCCTCTGCCCGCACAAGGACGGCGGGTTTATCCTGATCCTGCCTGATGGTTCTCCTTCTCGCATCAAATACCTGCGATGGGACAACCCGTCGTTGCCGGTCCACCAGCCAAAGCCACTAAGCGGGCATCCCGCCTCGGGAGAACCGTCATGCGCCCAATTCAAGCGCCTGGGGCGATCTCCCAGACACGCCCGCAACTGTTGAGGATGCCCTCTGATACGGGCCTCCCGCGCTTGTGAGTTATCCGGTGCTGACGGAGGAACGCCGGTGCAGCGCACCGCCTCCCTCCTTCACCAATTCCCTCAATCGGGTCTACTTGGAAGACAGGCCAGCGGCAACGATCTCTTTCGAGAGCCATGACGCCGAGCCGAAAACCGGCACCACCCCGGCCCCTCCCAAGGCCACCGTAAACGACGACCACCCCACCTCAACAGGGGGTACTTAAGGGATACAAGCCCCTAAACCGAACTCTTGCATCAACGAGCGCCTTGCCCTCCCTTCTCCTTCCCGGTCACGGCACGTCATTTCCACCGGCTGCCTCGTGAAATTAACAGCAGAAACCCTGTCGAATTGACGAAGAAGCCGGACCCTCGATTGGAAGTTGTTCGACTGCCTAGTGCCGTCCGCGACGCCGACCGGACGCAATAGCAACCACCCAGCCCCCAATGAACAGAGCGAACACGCCGGTGATTAACCAATACGGAGCACTGCCTGCGCCAGTTTCGGCGAGGGCAGTGCCTACGACTGCTGAAACTGGGCCCGTCTGCCGCCCTTTAAGAGCCGTAGATTCCGGCCGCGGCGCTCCTGCAAACGCAGGCACAGACGGCGGCACAGCCGCAGAAGCAGACGGCACAGACGGCACAGACGGCACAGACGGCACAGACGGCGGCACAGCCGCAGAAGCAGACGGCACAGACGGCACAGACGGCGGCACAGCCGCAGAAGCAGACGGCACAGACGGCGGCACAGCCGCAGAAGCAGACGGCACAGACGGCGGCACAGCCGCAGAAGCAGACGGCACAGACGGCGGCACGGCCGCAGAAGCAGTCGGCGCAGCTTGCGTGATTGTTCCGCGAACCGTGTACCAGCCGAGGCTTCCGTATGCAGGCGAAGCCACGGTCTTTTCAGCGGTGTTGGCATTCATGTTGCCCAGTGAAGCCTGCTCAACCTTGAGAACATATAAACCATCGGCGGGAACATCCAGATCAATCCGGGCACCGGTCCCAGTGGCCTCGCCGGGGATCTGTTGAACAAAAGTTCCGTTTCCGCTCCTCATTGTCTGAACGACTGTCTGCGCAGCTGGGTCGATGGGTCCGGCGAGGATTTCACCACCCGATCGAAACAGAGAAACTTTGACGTCAAGTCGGCTAAAGGGGCCGATAGGCGTTACGTCAATTGACGCCGGCCCCTTGCCAAGATGAAGGGAATAGTAGTTGGGTGCATCGTTTGTTACGAGTTGTCCGTTCGCGGACAGAGATGTCGTGGTGGTATTTAATTCGCGAGGAGCTGCCGGATTGTTTGATTCCGAAGTCTTGACGAAGGCGACCTTGCCAGAGTAATAGGTTTCAACAGAAACAGCATTAGCAGGATTAGCTTTGGCCGCAGCTGAGCATTGCGAGGCTCCCCCGGTGAGTTCCGGTGCGTATGTCGTTCCATCGCTCGACGTGCAATAGCTTCTGACTTGGGAACCAGCGGAATCGAATCCGACAGAACTTGTTGCATCTTTGATATTTTGTTCTGTCGTCATCACTTTCATATCGTCCTGTGCCGGGTTGGTGTCCCCGGGGTAGCCATCAGACCAGCGGGAGAACGCCACACGGTCTGTTGAACCCATGATCGGTCCCCAGATCCCGTCGTCCGGCCGGTAGTACCCGGTCTGACCGGTAGATGATGGGGTGAACCCGTGATGATGCAGGCCGAGGGTGTGGCCGATTTCGTGGGACGCGACGTTTCCGATTGCATGTCCGGGATCTCCGTCGTACGCCTTTTGCCCATTAATACGAGTGCCCGCCTGGTTCCTCGCGTAGGTGGAAGAAACGAAGATCTGGTTCGCGTAGGCACTACCGAAGCCGTTCTCCGGGGCGATTCCCGTGTTGCTGGGGTCGCTATAGATCTTGTCGAACCCGGGGTCCTCCCTGGTGTTGCTGCTGATGTTGACCACCACGCCGTAGCGCGAGTCGGCGGGCGTAGTCTTCACGAGATCATCTACGCTCGGCTTCGTCGTCACGACATTTACGTCGAATGAAGAGAAGGCTTGGACTGTTTCCTGGTATGTCTCGAGCTTCTCGGCGTCAGTCATACCGCTCGCTTTGAAGGGCAAGAGATTTAATCCAGTGACTTTATTCCAGGACGTTTTCGTCAAAGAACCGCCATCGAAGTTCAGAAAGATGGTTTTTGGAGCAGACGGGCGGCTTCCTTGTGCAGGAATAACACTCAGCTCTGGAACGAATACGTCTGCGCCGGCTGCTGCGAATGCGGGAGGCACATTTGTGGCAACAGTTGTAGCGGCAGCAAGCGCGATGCAAACAATCGCGGCGCCCTTCAGAAAGCGCCTGATTTTGGGGCGCGGGACCGGTTGGGGGACTTCGGTGCCGCCGTGGTTCTTTAGAGCAAAAGTCGTCATGGCGATTTCACGCATCTTTCTGTCTTCGATTGGTTCTGAAAACACCCACAAGGTCCTTTCCGCCGGGTCAGTCCCTCGTGGTCAACGCTTCTCTTCGGCGGGGCCGTGCTCGGCGCAACCGGGGTCAGTGGGTTTTGGGTATCGCGGGTGATAGCGCCACGGTGGGCATGTGCATCCCGGGTAGCCATTCGTCGTGCGCTGCCAGTGAGTCTCTGCCCCGACCCCGACCACTGGGTGCCGGTCCGCATTTTGCACAGTCACGATTCCTGCTTCCTATTCGTCATTCCGGCCGGTCCATAGCTCTGACGCTCCTGCGCCGCCCGCCCTCGCAAGACGGAGTAGCGGGAACCCGGGCTTAAGTGACGCCAGCTGCGCTCAACCGCGGGAAATGCATTTGGTGGACGAGGAGCTTCACGAGCCCACAGCCGCTGATAGCTTGTCACCGAACCCTGGACGCGGAGCTCGCCAGATGATTAAGTTCCCTGCATTCCTTGGAATATTCAGACTGAAAATAATCATTTATGATCTTTATCAATCAGGAATACCAATGTCGACGGACCCCGGCGCGAACAACACAAATGCCTCAGGGGGCACGCGCCCAATGATGGGTTTCAACGACTGGGCCCGATTCCAGTGCACTCCGCAGGCCAAACTGGACGGGACGACAGGCAGTTACTCCTTCCAGCAGTTGCATGCAGGACCAAGGAGTCGCCACGAAGGGCCTCGGATGGTGGACGCCGTAACGCCAACGTGACCGTCGACGACTGCTGGATGGTTCCCCGGAACACCGAAGGAAATCTCCGTGGCGCCAACTGGGGCTCCTCGTCACAGCCGGGCATCGATTACGAACTGAACGACTACGCCCCAAACCAGGGACTTAGAGAGCTTGCGGGTCTCTACAACACTTCCGGCGCGTCGACGCGCCAGAGCGTCGCGTCGGGTTCCCAAGGACACAAACAACGGATGCAAACTCCTACGTCAACTTGGGAATTGACTCCCTGAAGCTCGACAACTGCACCGCTATCACCGGCGCCACCACTAAGGATCTGTTCACGGCCGTGGCCCAGACCCTCAACACCGCGACAACCGGCAATCCCCGCAAGTTCCTGTTCACCGCACCGGCGACGTTGGCCAACTCGGCCGTTAAACCCTAACCAACTCCTCATCCGAGACAATGGGCTGACCGCCCAGGGCAGCAGCATCGCGACCCAGACGAATACGGACATCATCGCCGTCGACCAGGACTACCACCCTTCCGGGGCCTGGGTCAGCGACAACAACTGTCATCCGGCGGCCGGAACATGCGGACAAGCCGTACCGACAGGGCAAATCTCCCCCGCACGGGCAACACTAAATTCACCCCCGTCGGCGCTTAGGAACTCTCGCCTCGGGCGCCTGAGCGGGGACCGCGATCGGAACCGCGACCTTTAACGGAAGCCAAACACAGCAATGGACACGAAACGCAAACGGCGTGGTCCAGCAGCTCGGCACAGGTCAGCGCATCGGCAGGACAGTCAGCGGATTCACGAATCCAGTCAACCAAGCCATGGGAATTCGCCGTACAACGACGCGGCAACAGTCGATGGCCCCTACTGGACGTCAGCTCGCCCGATAGAGCCCTGCTTGAGCCCTGCGTGAAAACCAATATTCCTCACTGCGTCACAATCGGCCCCCTGGTTGCTAGTTAGATGTGTTCGGACCCGGAGGGGTTTGGCACGCCGTAGTGATTCGGACAAGCGGAAAGTAGAACAGCCCGCAATGTGCCCTGGCCATCAATCACCTGAAAGTACGCCGGATCGGCCGCACCCGTTGCGGCGAAGTTAGACGACGAAAGAACACACATGTTGAGCTCTGTCCGCCGCTTATCTCTGCGCAAGACCCGTTTCCGCGCGTTCGCCGGACTGACCACCGGCATCGGGCTCACCCTGGGTGCAGTGGTTGCCTCTGGCTACGGCCCTGCGTTGCCAGCATCGGCAGCTCCGGGATCCAAGTCAGTTGGGGCAATCAAGGATCCGGTGAAAATTTGGTCCGAAGACTTCGAGATGGCAGGCCCGGCGGCTACCGCGCTGCGCTCGTACACGTCCGCCTCTGGCTCCACCTACACGGCGGACTCGTACTGGCTCAACCAGAGTCTGTGCAACGGAGCCATCTTGAGCTATAACTCCGGATCAACGCCGGACTGCCCCGTTGACGCGGCAGGCGGGGGCGGATCCCGGCAAAACCTTCAGCGGCTGGCCGACACCCTTGGCCAATACCGGCTGGGAGTGCCGGGCTCGATAAACCCGGCAGCACCGGCGAACGGTTCAACGGCCGGCACCAATCCTGCCACCTCCTCACAGGCAAACCGCGTCGTCGGCGAAGCCACCATATCCTCCCCACGACCGTTCGGTCAGATCGAGTTCCGAACGGCCACTCCTATCCCTTTGCCTGCATCGAACCGGTTTCTGGCCCTGTCCGTTGATGTCGCCGACGTTTCATGCGCCGTCCCCAGCCACTCAAAGCTCGATATTTCCTTCATCGACCAGGCAGGAACCGAAGTCCCCACCGGTAGCGCTCCATATTCGGTCTGTGACGACCCGGGACGGAAGTTCTTCGCCTCGCCGGTACCCCAGGGCGTCTCAGGCTGGACGTTCGGCGGGAATTCGGTCGCGGTCGGAACCATGAAACGGACAAAACCCGTCCTCATCCGCGGCAACAATGCAGGTGTTCAGATGAGGAACCAAGCCCCGTCCAGCTTCGGCGATGACCATGCCTTCGACAACCTCAGTATCTATGACCTCACACCGACCCTGAGCCAGACATTCACGTCCGTCCCAGTCCCTCCAGGGGGGTCGACCGAACTGCGAATAACCGTCACCAACACGAGTGATCTTGAAGCCAAACCTGGCTGGTCATTCACCAACGCCCTCCCGTCGGGACTCACCCTGGCCGGCGCCGTACCGATTGCCAGCACGTGCGCCAATGGAACCGGATCCCCAAGCGATGGAGGCAAGTCGTTCACGGTCTCGGGTGATCTGCTTCAAAGCCAGTCAGACTGCACCATCACGGTGAACGTAACGTCCGCTGTCAGCGACGCCCCGTCCCCTAAGACTTTCACCAACTGCCCAGCGAACTTCACCACTCTCGTAGGGCTCAAAGCCCCCGAGTGTGCCACGGTAGAGGTTCTTGGCAAGCCTGCAGCGTCCGCGCAGGTTCTTGACATCCCTGCGGCGTCTCCGCAAGTCACTGTGACCAAATCGATCGCCCCCGCTTCGGGCTCCCCTGTCAAGGTCGGCCAGGACCTTGCATACTCAGTGGCATTCAGGAACAACGGCACCAACGTCGCTCACATCGACCGCGTCGAGGACCTCCGAGGCGTTCTCGACGACGCCACACTCGCCGGGCCCCTCACCGCATCGAACCCGACATGGACTGTCGGGCCCTTAAAGGAAGGGATCGCCCCCATCCGGGGCGCACTCGCGCCGGGCCAGACCGTGACCATCCACTACTCTGCCAAGATCAAGCCTGACGGTAAACGAGGCGATAACGTCGCACTGAGCCGGCTCCTGCCGGCAGGCGTCCCTCAGGATTCCACCCCCAGCAAGAGCTGCCGCCAAGCGGAGGCATGCCTAGAAAATCCAGTCTCGTCGTGGTCGGTCTCCCTGACAACGGACAAACCCGCCGCTGCTCCGGGAGAAACGGTGAGCTACACGGCAAAACAAACAAACACCGGTGCTGTCGCAATCCAAGATCCTCCCCGGATCAGCATTGACTTGAACGGGACCCTTCAGGACGCCCACTACAACGGTGACGCTCCCGCCGCCGTCGACTACACCATCCCTCGGCTGAGCTGGTCCACGAGGCTAGCTGCGGGAGAGCAGCGAACCATCACCTTTACCGTGACCGTAAAACCGACCGCTGGAACCAACCACAGGCTCCGCAGCGTGGTCGATGGCGGCTCCAACTGTCCTGCCGGCTCCCCGGCGCCGGAGTGCAGCGCCGACACCATTGTCAGTGCGTACACGGCCAACGGTCCCAGCGCCGCCCCCGTTCCACCAGCAGACCAGCATGATCTGGCGACGATCACGACGGCGACCAGCAGGACGCCGAACTGGCCACTTTTTGTCGGGGGGGTGGGTGCCCTCACTGCCGGCGTGGCATCTGCCTCAGCCCAATTCCGGGGCCGATCACGCGCTGAAAGGAACCCGCGCGTAAAGAGGAACAGGCTGTGACAACCGATTTGGATTCCCTCACTGACGGGGAGCTGCTGGAAGCCGTTCGGGCGGGCAACGGACACGCCTACGGCATCCTCTTCGGTCGCCACAAAGACGCCGCCCTGAGGGTCGCCCGCCGGCAGACTCCGGACCGACACTTAGCCGAGGACGCGGTCAATGAAGCCTTCGCCGCCGTCCTCTCCGCGATCCATGGAGGCTCCGGTCCCGTCGGAGTTTTCGGTCCGTACTTGCTCTCCAGCGTGACGCGCACGGTCTACCGGATGAATCACCGCAGCATGCGCGAAACCCCGGTCCTCGACACGGCCTTCCCCGACGTCGCCGCGCCGGAAACGCATACCGTACTCAGCGAGTTCGACAATGCCGCTGCCAGGGAGGCCTTCAAGGCCCTCCCGGCACGTTGGCGAGAAGTGCTGTGGTACTTGGAAATCGAGGAAATGCAACCCCGCGACGCCGGCCCGTTGCTTGGTCTGTCACCCAACGCCACAGTTGCCCTCCACCGCCGTGCCAAAGACGGTCTACGCTTGGGCTACTTGCAGCAGCACGTCGCCGTCAATGGGCCCGATAACTGCCGGGATATGGCATCCCATATCCCGGCCTACGTCCTTGGCACGCTCAAGCAAAGCCGCAAAGCCGCGCTTGAGCGGCACCTCGAATCCTGCGAGAAGTGCGGAACCGTCTTGCTCCAGATCCAGGACGTGGCGGTACATCGTGCTGCAATCCTCCCTGCGCTGACTCTCTCGCCCCTGTCCCAGATATGCCCTTCGAGTGAGCGCCAGTCCACGGATCCAGATGCCCCGAAGAAATGGAACAAGGACACCCTGTTGACCATATTCACAACGGTCATGATCGCCTCCGCGTTGGTCCTCGGGTCCTTTTCGTTCCTGGCTCCGACTTCCGCTGAACAAGGTCAGGTGCCGCTGAAGACTCAGGGGCCCCCGACGTCGGACCCCGCATCGCCGCAACCACCGGCACTCGAGGCACAATTCGACGTGCTCAGCCATTCGGCCAACCAAGTCGTCGCGAATGTCAAAGTCCAATTCCCAGACAATCCAACGACAACCGCACACGTGGAACTCAATCCCGGATCCGGCCACGCGATCAGCCAAATCACACCGGATCCTGCCGACGGGTGGACGTGCACCACCACAGCGAACGGGACCGTGGATTGCCGCGCTCCCGGGCTTCCGTCCTCACACCTTGTCCTGACCCTGAAAATGGACAGGCCCCCGTGCCCCAGCGGCACACCCGTCTCGCTATTGGTATCCCTCAACGACGTCGAATCCCTCCGACAGTCCTGGCAAAGCCCCTGCGCCGGCAGCTAAGACCCTCTTGAGGCCCACAAGACACAGTTGACCACGGACGAGAAGGGTCCTGAAACCTGCTTAGGACTGCGGAGGAGCCGTGCTTCCGCGGATAATCAGGGTGGGTTGTTCTGTCCGAGGAACGTGCAGCCCCTCGGGGTCGGCGATCTGTTGCAGCAGGTGGAACACTGCGCGCCGTCCGGTGTCCTGGAAGGGTTGCCTCACGGTGGTCAGGGGCGGGGTCGCGTAGGCGGAGAGATCGATGTCATCGATGCCGACGACAGAGACGTCCTCGGGGATCCGCCGCCCCATTTCGGTCAACGCGCTCATGACGCCGAAGGCCATTTCATCGCTTGCCACCAGGATTGCCGTCACTTCCGGCATCCGCCCCAGCAACAGGCCGTTGTGGTAGCCGGATGCCGGGCTCCAGTCTCCATACAGCACCGGGGGGACCTCTCTGTTGTCTTCTTGGAGCACGCGGCGCCAGGAAGTCAGCCGGGCTGATGCATCCGACCATTCCTGCGGGCCAGCAAGATGCCAGACGGTCCGATGACCCAGATCCAGAAGATGCCGGGTGGCCAGTACGACGGCGGTGTCCTGGTCGACGCCGACGGATTCGTCCGTCGTCCCGAAGGAACCGTCGATGGTCACTGTGGGAATTCGGGCAGTGAGCTCGCGGATCCTGCTGGCTCCACCGAGCAGGGGGGTCGCAATGATGAGCCCGTCCACGCCCTGCAGAATCAGACGGTTCACGGCCTCCGTCAGGCCCTCCACGCTGAGACTGGATGCCGTGACCGAGTTGACGGCATAACCAGATTCCCGCGCCTCCAATTCGATGCCCAAGGCCAGCGAGGAGCGGGAATAGTAGTTGGTGGCCAAGGAAACGAGGCCGATCGTGTGGCTAAGTCCGGTGACCAGGGCCCGGGCGGTGTTGTTGCGCCGGTATCCGAGCTGTTCGACGGCTTGGAGCACCCGGTCTCGGGTGCCCTCCTGAACATTGGGATGGTTGCTGAGGACGCGGGAGACAGTCTGAGCCGAAACGCCCGAAACGCGCGCCACATCGAGCATTGCCGGGGCCCTGTTTGCCCGCGTTTTGGCCATGTTTTCCTCCAGGGTAAGGCGGGGCTTCCAAAAGTCAGTCACCGCCAAGTCAACCATAACAGTCGTAACACGCCGCCCGGCACGGGGCAAGGCTGTATGTCAGTAGCGCCGGTGCGGTCCGGCGTCCACGGCTGAACGCGGATCTGTGACGATGCAATAAAGACGGGTCACATAGGGACTTGACGGCACCGGATCCTGGGTTCAAAGTAGAGCTAGCAACTTCAAGTTATCCATAACATTCGTGAGTTGCAGCGTGGGCCCAAACCCGGCGCACCAACAACACCCCCGGCCAATGCAAAGGAACACCCATGCCTGCATGTATGTATCGAACCAGCATTCCCCCTTTCTCTACCGACTGCCGTTACTTGCCATTGGCGGCAGCAGGGTCGACCAGGGCTGCCTCTTCCCTTCACCGAACTGTTGGAGGGCCAATGACCACTACGTTGGAGCAATGAACCCTGCGTGTTTCAGCGATGATTGCGTCCGCAGCTTGTCTGACGATGGGATTAGGGACGCCGGGTGCCAATGCGGCCACTGACACGGTTACCGGAACAACTTACGATGTGTCCTCCGGCGCCGTTGTCCCGTACGGGAATGCCAAGGACACTCCAGCGAATCCGTTTACCGATCGCGACGGGACATTTTACTTCCAACAGTCAGCAGCACGGTATGCAAAGACGGGCCCATGGACGTGGGATTTTCACTCTGGAACGAACTTCGACTACGCCACCCGGTCATCGATCAGCGATGCGGTGAACCCTAGCGATTCGACTGACAAGAACAGGGACGCCACCCAGCGCTGTGACAACAGCCCGACCGATGCGACCGGGACTTACACGAACCCTGTGGTTCCCGAAGCGTTGCGTAGACGTCTACGCCGGAAATAGCGCAGACAACACGCGGCTAGTTATCGGGCACTGCAGGAGCAGCACCAGCCAGCCTCCCACCTGACGACAGCGGCGCGATTCCAGGCATCTCGCCGCAATGGATACAACAACTCATCGCAGAGCCCCCGCCTGGATGACATAGCAAGGAGAAGGGCCTGACCCATGCGTGGTTACAGGCCTCTCAGCTCGGTATCAGTCAGCCGCTAACCGGCCCAGATACACAGGTCACTGAAGGTCCGCCCCGATTCGCCTATCCCCAAGAAGGTTCCGAAAGGGATGACCCGAAAAACCTTATCCAGGAGACATAAGTTGACCCAAGAAACGCGTTCTAGTCCGACGCAACCAACGCCGCGGTACCTCGAGGGACTTAGCGATGGAGAGCTGCTGGAAGCCGTACGCGCAGGTTCCTCGGAAGAATACGGCATCCTCTTCGAGCGCTACCGGCGAACGGCCCTCAGGGTCGCCAGCCGCTATTCGTCAGACACACATTTAGCCGAAGACGCTGTCCATGAAGCCTTTGCCTCGATCCTGTCCGCCATTCGTTCAGGTTTTGGCCCCAGCCAAACCTTCGGCCCATACCTGTACTCCAGCGTGATCAATGCGATGCGTCGTCTCAACCTCAGAAAACTGCGGGAGAAACCGATGGATATAGAGACGCTCGAGGGCGCTCTTGGCAGAACCGATGAACGCTTCGCGGGAGTCACAACTGATGACCTTGTCCAGACAGTGTTGCGATCATTACCGCCCCGGTGGCAGGAAGTCCTCTGGTATCTCGAGGTCGAAGCTATGGCTCCCAGAGAAGTCGGACCAATCCTCGGTTTGACGCCGAATGCAACCGTCGCCCTCCATCGCAGAGCCAAAGTCGGACTGAGGCTACGATACCTCAGAGAGTTGCTCCCCGCGGCTGAAAATCCCGCCTGTCACAATACATCCAAGCTCATCCCCACCTATGCGCTGGGCACCCTCAAGGACAAGCAGATAGGGAAAATGAAAGAACATCTCAAGTCCTGCACCAACTGTGCAACGTCCCTGTCGGAAGTACTTGAAGCCGGCATCCAAAGGCGCTCACCAGTTGCTCCCGGATCCACGTCAGGCTAGCCCCGCGGCTGGAGACTGCGGCAGAATCGCGGGTACCGCCGCACCCCCGCCGGTACGCAGCCGGAGGGGCGGATCAAAAGAACCTCCCGGGAACGCCGTCACATCCAAGACCCGCCCGGCTATATAACCGGCGCCCCCAGGAAACTGACCAGACCGGGACAAAGCGGCCAGACGTCCGTGGGAGGACCACAAGGAGACGAATCAATGTGTTCCATCACCGGTGAGTCCGCGCCAGCAGCCATGCAATTCGACAACAACGGCACGGTGGACGTGAATATCGCGCCGTCCGCCTCGACCCCCATGATTGAGCCGATAGTCGGGCTCGGTGCCGGGGTTCCCCGCTACCGGAGACCTCATCGCAGGCTGCGGGCTATTGGCAGCCTGCTTGCTGCTCGTGCGCACTAAATACATCCTCCGTCGCAACGGGCAACAAAGCTAAGAAACCCGAGCGAGGCCGGGTGCGGTTGTTTGGTGAAAGTGCAACAGCACGCGGCCTCGTCAGCGCTCACTCCACTCGTCCATCGAGCGGAGACGATCAGCAGGAAGCGGACATCGCGGGCCTCACCTCTTGAGGCGACCTCAACAGCACTTGTCGTGTCCTTATCCATCCTCGTCCCGACTCAACCGCCGGGCTGGTCCACGCCCGCTTGCTACCGACCCGTCCATACATCTCATACAACGCACCCACCTGAACGCGCGCACGGGCGAGGGCGATGCCTTGAATTCCGCTTACTCTGCGTGAACGATTTCCTCCCGCCAGGCGCGGATCGTGACAAGGCGATTGTGTGCGTGGTCGACGCTGACGGTGAGATGGCCGCCAATGCCTTGGAGCAGGTTGCCGGACGTGACCTTTTCGAGGACCCGGCCGTAGGTGCATCCCAGATCATCGCCTGGATGAAGAACCGCAACCACCGTCGTTCGTTGCCCGAGCTCGGCAGGCTCGTCAACGCCGCCGCACGTTACCTGATCCGCATGCAGGACATGGAATTCCGAAGCGCGATTGCAGCGCAGTCACTATGCGAACGCATCAGGACAGTGGGCTTGGGAGGGAATGGCCAATTCACCCGCTGGCTGAATTAGACGCGATCAGCCCCGAGAATGGCAAACCGTGGAACGGTGCCCTGCTCGAGGACTACCAACTTGGTGTTCACGTGCTGCTTGCCGGCTATGAAAACAGACACGTCCATGACCCCCGCGTCGGTCAGTAAGCCCTCAGCAGTTTCAGCCGCTTCGCTACCCAAAGAACGAGCTGGTCCCAGGGCAACATCCAGTGTGTCCGCGTCTGCCGGAACCAGGCAACTTCGGCCCGTCATTTTCCGGCCCCACGAGGCTACTTGCCCGTGAAACACCATTCGTACCGCGACACGGTTTCCCCAACGAGAGAACTGACGCTGTTGCACCACTCAAGGAGTAAGTAATGATCGATTCCGACGTCGCCGTCGTGATGGGTACGCGACCCGAAATGATTAAGCTAGCGCACGTCGTCCGGCATCTGGGCGAGCGTGCACGGCTGATCCACACCGGGCAGCACTTTGATGATGAGCTCTCCGGCCAAGTACAGAAACACTTGGGACTTCCGGGTCCGGACGTTGTGCTCAACGGAGTCGGCGGGCAGAACCGTGCCACTCAGATCTCCACCTGCATGACTGGGCTCGCAACAGAGTTCGAGCGAAGGCTACCTTCGGCCGTCATTGTCCAAGGTGATACCAACACTGTCTCGGCTGCCGCCCAGGCCGCCAGCTACGCAGGAATCCCGGTCATCCATGTCGAAGCCGGGTTGCGGTCCTATGACCGAGCGATGCCTGAAGAAATCAATCGGCTCGTGACCGGGACGCTGGCGGATGTCCACTGTGCCGCCACCCTGAACAACCGCAAGAACCTGTTCTTCGAAGGCGTCGACAGCAACCACATCACTGTAACCGGGAACACCATTGTCGAAGCCACGGAAGCATCCCTGGCCCTGGCGGACAGCTTCGCCAGTACTACCAGCAAAAGCAACCTTCCTTTGAGCTTCGGCCGGGATTATGTACTCGCCACGATCCACCGGCCGGAAAACACCGACACCCGGGACGCCCTTGAACGGATACTTTTGGGCCTTACCGAGATAGTCGTGCCAGTATTGTTCATCGCCCACCCGCGCACTCGCGCCGCAATGCGAAAGTTCGGCCTGGACCACTACGCGGAACGCCTGTCGGTTGTTGACTCCTTGCCACACCACGAATTCCTACGCCTCGCCCGCTCGGCAAGCTTGCTGGTTTCGGACTCAGGCGGCCTGCAGGAAGAATGCACGGTGCTCAAGAAGCCACTGCTTGTCATCAGGCGCAGCACCGAAAGACCCGAGTCCATCGAAGCCGGCTTCGCCCAGCTGATCACGCCCGGAGAAAGCATCAGCGACACCGCAAACCATTTACTCATCGGCAACCGTGAACAGGTATTGGCTTCCGTCCCCTCCCCCTACGGTGACGGCATGGCCAGCAACCGCATTGCAGCCATCGCCCTCCGAGTTGCCGACGGCGCCGCCCCGAAAGAAGCAATTGCAGAAACCAATTCCCTCTATCCCCTCACGATTGCGTTCCGGTTTACATCTGGACCTGTCGAAACACGCCGGGCCGACCAACTTCCCAGCTGGGACTGGATGTAGTCCCCGCGTGGGCCCTGGGAACGAAGTAACGTGAGATAACTCGGTTCATCGACACCGAACCTGTTCGCGGGTAGCCTAGGCCGTACTCGGCTCCGGCGGATTCCGGGTGGGGCTGCGTCGACGGGGTCGCAGCTGAATCAATTCTGGGGGATTTGATGACGATGCTGATCCAAGACGAGGCTGAACTGCACCTTCCTGCGAAGGTGAATCCTGATTCCGACGTGACCGGCGCAGAACGCGGCCCGGAACCGTCCTCTGCAAACCCGCCGAACGTCACGGTGGAGGACACTGGGGAAGGGATCGTCCTGATCACTTTGCGTCCGGGAGGACGGATCAGCGCTGAGGACGGGACCTTGGTCCAAGAACGGTATCTGGCGTTGACGGGTGGCGCGGGCGCTGCAGTATTGCTACAAATCACGGGCGTCGAGCACGTCAGCCGCGAAGCGGTCCGCTACTTCAGCGAAGCAGTGACCATCACAGCCTTCGCGATCCTGGGCAGCACTCCCGTGGACCGTGTCATTGCGCACGGTCGGCGCGGGCTGCCCTTGCCGCCGTGCCCCAGCCGGTACTTCTCTGATAAACAAGACGCTCTCGCGTGGCTACACGCCCGGCGCCGAACGGCCGGGATGAGCTCCGCCGAGGCCGTATGGAGGATTTCCTCCGCGGACTGACCCGGGCGTTGGCCTGTTTAGCTGGCTAGTGCAGCATCGAGCGGCACCTTGATCTCGTCATAGGTATAGGAATCCAGGCGCAGCATCTTGCCGTTGAGGATCAACGAAGGTGTACCGCGCAGTCCAAGTGCGACAGCATCGGAATAATCCCTGCTGATCCGTTCTTGAACTGCGGCCGAGGAATAAGCGGCCGCAAATTTCTCGGCATCCAGTCCCAACCGCTGCGCGTATTCAGTGAACACCGGTTGAGGATTCGCTGCTTTCGACCATTCCGCCTGTCCGCCAAGAACCAATCCCATCATTTCCGAGAGCTTGCCCTGGGATGCCGCGGCCTCCACGGCTTGTGCACCGGGCCCGGCGTTCTGGTGCATCGGCAGCGGGAGGTTCCGAACCACCACATTGATGCGGCCCGCGTAGTCTTTCGCTACCTGGCGAATCAAAGGATCAATCTCGGCGCAATAGGGGCACTGGAAATCCGTGAAGAGCACCAACGCGGCTTTCGCGTTGGTGCTCTTCAGAAGATGATGTGAATCCGCTCGAGCCAGGACGGCGCTTTCCTGAGAAGGGCGCGCGATGCTAGCTGATGAAGTCGGCACTGGCGACGGCGCAGAACAGCCAGTTAGTAGAACTCCCGCAAGAGCAGTGGCGGCCAAAGCTGGACGACGTGGGGATTTTCTACGCATGGTGAGATTCTTCCACATAGTTCCTGCCCGCAGTCAGGCTTGAGGAATATGTGATGAAGGACACCGTCGCGGCCGACGTTCGCACCAGATCCAGGCCCCTCGATTGCTCAGATCCTCGCGGAATTTCAGGCGAAGGGTGCCAATTTCGCCTCGTCTTGGAGTAGCTTGATCTTAATGCGCCACCCGTCAACGAAGCCACGGGACTGTCCTACCTCTCCGAGGATGCGTGAACTATGAGCACTTCCCAGTTCCCGACAAAGACCGAAACCCAGTGGAAGCCAAACGATGCATGGTTGATCGGCATCGTCCTGGCGGTCATCAACTTCTGGCTGTTCGCGCAGACCCTCCTCAACGTCATCCCGGGCATCCAAGGATCACTGGGGATCGAGCGAACCCTGGGAAACCTCGCGGTGTCGATCACCTCGCTGTTCTCAGGCATTTTCATTGTGGTTGCCGGCGGGCTGGCGGACCGGCTGGGGCGCGTCAGGATCATGAACATCGGCATCTACCTGAGCATCCTCGGGTCCCTGCTGATCGCCCTGACCCCCGAGAACGCCGGCGGTCTCACGGCGACAGCGCTGTTGGGCGGCCGAATCGTCCAAGGCCTCTCGGCAGCGTGCATCATGCCGTCCACTATGGCCCTGGTGAAGAACTACTATGAGGGAAAAGAACGCCAGCGAGCGCTGTCTTTCTGGTCGATCGGCTCATGGGGCGGCTCCGGCTTCTGCGCCCTCTTCGGTGGCTTGATGGCGACATCATTCCTGGGCTGGCGGTCCATCTTCTGGATCTCGATCGTCCTCTCGGTGATCGCATTGTTCCTGCTACGGGGCACCCCGGAATCCAAGTCGGCTGCGAAAGCCGGCGGATCATTCGACTGGGGCGGCATGGTGAGCCTCATCATCGCGCTCGTGGCACTGAACGTGTATATCTCGCAGGGCCCTCGGATCGGCTGGCTGAGCTGGACCGGAATCGGACTCCTCGTCGTCGCGGTCGTGGCTGCACTGGTGTTCTTCGGAATCGAGACCAGCAGGAACAACCCGGTCCTGAACCTGAAGCTGTTCCGCAACCCGACGTTCGCCGGCGCGACCCTCTCGAATTTCCTGCTCAATGGCGCGGCAGGGACACTGATCGTCGCCCTTGGCCTAGTCCAGGTCGCCGCAGGCTTGTCCTCGTTGCAGTCCGGCCTGCTGACCCTCGGCTACCTCGTGGCGATCCTGGCAACCATCCGCGTCGGGGAGAAACTGCTACAGCGCTTCGGGCCCAAGCGGCCCATGATCTGGGGCAGCGCGATCGCCGGCATCGGAATCCTGTTGACGTCAATGACCTTCACCCTCATCGGGCAATACATTGTGTTGGCCGTCATCGGTTTCACTTTGTTCGGCATCGGCCTCGGCTTTTACGCGACACCGTCCACGGATGCGGCCCTCTCGAACGTGCCCGACGACGAGGCCGGTGCCGCCGCCGGCATCTACAAGATGGCCTCCTCACTGGGCAACGCGATCGGCGTCGCCGCCTCCGCGGCCCTGTACGTGGCCGCCCAGGCCATGGACCCGGCCACCATCCGGTCCTGGGGACTGTTCATCGGAAACCAGGAAAACGTTGGCCTTCGCTTCGGCGGGGCCATCGGGATCCTGTTCAACCTCCTCATGGTGGTGGTCGCCATCATCGCCATCATGATCACGGTGCCGAACGAGCGGCCAGCCAAACGGCCGGAGGTCCCTGCTACGCCATCGCTAGGAAGCTGATTCCGAGCTGAGTTCCTCCCCGCTCGACCCACTCGACCCGCGGCTCAGCGAAATTACACACCACGCGGCAACATCAAATGTTCAAAACGACCACAATTCCGCCCTTTGCCATTGTCAACGGCATATTCGTCGCCAACAATGAAGCATGCCGGTCTACGTGAGGTCTCTGGAAACTGCCGTACCGCCCACAGTGCTCATACAGCCACAAGCACGTGACGTCTTTGCATCCCAACCTGGCTTGACGCGGCTCGGATCCCGGCTTGTGAAGACCTGCTTCGATTCAGCCGCCATTGACACCCGATTCACCGCCGTCGCCGAACTGACCTTAGATAACCATTCCGAAAATCCGGCATTCTTCGACCCCGTCTCGGGCCAGGTGCTGAGTCCAAGCACCAAGGTCCGCAACGAGATCTTTGCGGTCGAGGCCACCAAGCTGTTCATTGAGGCCGCCAAAGCCGCCGTGGGGAAATGTCCTGATATCGATTTACTCGACATAACTCACGTCATCACGGTGTCGTGTACCGGGTTCTTCAACCCCGGGCCCGATTACAAGGTGGTCCGTGCACTCGGGCTCAGCCCGGCGGTGCAACGCTATCACCTGGGTTTCATGGGGTGCTACGCCGCGTTCCCCGCTCTCCGCGCAGCCCGGCAATTCTGTCAGGCTGACCCCTCAGCAGTCGTCCTCGTTATCTGCGTGGAGCTTTGCTCTCTCCACGTCCGGACCTCGAATGATCCGGACACCATCATGGGTTCGGCGATCTTTGCGGACGGCGCGGCGGCCGCCGTCGTGACTTGCCGTGAACCTGAAGGGCCGGACCCGGTGATCAGGCTGGATCATTTCGAGACAGTCCTGACACCCGTTGGCGAAGAAGCCATGGCCTGGAACATCGGTGACGAAGGTTTCGAAATGATTCTCGGAACATACGTGCCGCACATCATCGAGGAGCACATCACCGGAGCGCTCGAACCCCTGCTTGCGCGGGATTCCTCCCTGGCCGGGCTCCCCTACCGGGACATTACCCATTGGGCCATCCACCCCGGCGGCCGCAGCATCCTTGACAAGGTCGAATCGAAACTTGAACTCACCGAAGAGCAGCTCGTCCCCGCGCGCGAAGTCCTCCGCAACTACGGCAACATGAGCAGCGCCACCGTTCTCTTCGTCCTGAAACACATTCTGGGACAAACCCCGGCACAGCGTGAAGAACGCATCTGTTCCATGGCCTTCGGGCCCGGACTCACGGTTGAGACGGGACTGTTCACTCGCGTTTCCCCTGGATTGTGATGTCCGCCTTCCCACGCCCCGGCGGCTTTCTCGGCGCGCGGGACCTGACGGCCGTTGAAGACATGGACCGCCTCGATTGTGAGATCGATCGCCTGAACAGGAGTTACGCGCGGTTTGCGCTGGTCAACGCTGTGGTGTCTGGTTGGCGGAATACGTACAGCTCCAGAATCAAGCCATTGCTCACGACGGCGGTGCCCACCACGGTCCTCGACATCGGCTGCGGCGGCGGTGACGTCGCCCGAAGCCTTGCGCGCCGGGCCGCGGCAGACGGTTATCGTCTGGACGTTACCGCAATCGATCCGGACGAGCGTGCCTTCCACTTCGCGAACTCCGCGGCGCCAGTCGAGGGCGTGCGCTACCGAAAAGCGTTCAGCTCGGAGCTCGTGGCGGAAGGGCTCAGCTACGACATCATCATCTCAAACCATATCCTGCACCACTTGACCCCTCCGGAATTCGCTTCCTTCCTTCGCGATTCCGAACACTTGTGCCGACGACTTGCCCTGCACAACGACCTGACGCGCAGCCCCCTCGCGTACGCCCTCTTCTGGGCCACCTTCTGGCCGCTCGGCCTTGGCTCCTACATTCACGGTGACGGCCTCACCTCTATCAGGCGGAGCTACACAGCAGCGGAACTCCGGGCTGCCACTCCCCCCGCCTGGATGGTCGAACCCAGCGGCATGTGGCATAACTTACTGATCTACCGGCCGGGCGAGGCTCCCGATGTTTGACGTCGTGGTAGTCGGTGCAGGGCCGGTCGGGCTCTATATTGCTGCCCTGCTGCTGCAACTCGGGCACCGGGTTGCAGTTCTGGAGCGACACGTGACAACGAGCCGCCAATCCCGCGCCATCGGAATCCATCCCCCGGCACTCGCGGCCCTCGACGCCGTAGGTGCCGCGCACACGCTGGTCTCTTCCGGCATCCGGATCACCCACGGTGCCGCATACAGCGGCGGCCGAAAAGTAGCCGACATGGACTTCGCCCGACCCTCGGCCGAGTACCCCTTCATCCTTTCCGTTCCGCAATATCTCACCACCCGGACTCTTGAGTCCACGGTGGAGGCCCTCGATCCTGCTGCGCTTCGTCGCGGGGTGCACGTTGAGGAAGTCGTCGACGACGACGGGTGCCTGCGTTTGCGTGGACAGCAAGACGGTAGCGCGGTGGAGTTTTCGGGCCGCTTCGTCATTGCAGCCGACGGTGTCCATTCCGTCGTGCGCGGGGGGCTGGGACTGGAGCCACGGCTGCGCACCTATCCCGACTATTACGTGATGGGCGACTTCCTGGACGAAACGATGTACGGCAACAAGGCCGTCCTTTTCCTTGAGCCGGGCGGAATTGTGGAGTCATTTCCGCTGCCGGGCGGGATCCGCCGGTGGGTAGTCCGGCTCGGCGTCCCGTGTGCGGAACCCACTCCGCACACGCTCGCCGCCCTCATCAAGAAGCGGACCGGGAGCGCGGTGGATTCCGCAAGCAATACGATGATCAGCGCCTTCGGTGTCACCTCACGCCTGGTCTCCCGAATGGTTCACGGACGAATTTTCCTGCTCGGCGACGCCGCACACGAGATCAGCCCGATCGGCGGCCAAGGGATGAACCTGGGCTGGTTGGATGCGGCTGCCTTGGCGCCCATAATCAGCGATGCCTTGCGCACAGCAGCAAGAAGTCCGGCTGCCAAGGAACTCGCGGACTTCGAACGGGACAGGCAGCGCGCCGCAAAGAAAGCCATCTGGCAGGCCAGCCTGAACATGGCGCTGGGCCGTCCCCTTCCCCCGAAGCTCCTCAGCGCACGCAACGCGCTGATCGGCCGTGCCATCACCTTTCCGCTGTTCTCGGAGCTGGTGGTCCGACGATTCACGATGCACTAGGTACTGATCTCCGCCCAACCGCCAGCGGGTCGGACGTCGGAGCCCTGATGGGTTGCCCGGACGGTTGGCGGGCCATCGCACTAAGCTCAACCCATGGACTTTGAGACGCGCCCCTTGACTGCAGGCCCGCACACGCCGTTTACCGCCTCCGAGATCCGCACCGCGGTTCAGGAGCTCCTCGGTCTCGACGGCCTCCCGCCTATCGTGCAAGTCGGCCATCCCGTGTTACGGCAACACGCCGCGCCTTATGATGGCCAGCTAGAGGACACCGAACTGGCGCAGCTCATCGAACGCATGCGGGATGTCATGCATGCCGCCCCAGGCGTGGGGCTCGCAGCACCGCAGCTCGGCATTCCCTTGCAGCTGGCTGTGCTCGAGGACCATTTCGATATCGATCCGATTGCATCGGAGATCCGGCAGAGGACGCCCTTGAGCTTCTTCGCGATCCTTAATCCCAGATACCAGCCTCAGGGAACGTCTACCGCGTCCTTCTATGAAGGATGCCTGTCGATGCGTGGATTCCAGGCTGTGGTTTCGCGGCACCGCGATGTTCACCTGCACTACCAGCGTCCCGATGGGAGTGCCGCCTCGGCCGAATTCTCCGGATGGCAGGCCCGGATAGTCCAGCACGAGACGGACCACCTGAACGGAGGACTCTATCTGGACAGGGCCGAGCTGCGTTCCTTGGCCAACGATGCGGAATACACAGCCCATTGGGCGTACCCCGGAATCGACGAGGCACGCCACGGGCTGGGATTCCTCAACCCTTAGCCGTGGAGTTCAAACTTCGGGGTTCGCGGCTGACGGCAGGTGCTTTGCCCACCACGCGAGAACCTGTTCGAAGCGTTGACGCCGGTGGTGTGGGGCGCCGGAGCGTGAAAGCTCGTGGTCCTCTCCCGGGAAGAGGAGCAACGCCGTGTCCACACCCTGTGCCTTGAGCGCGGTGAAGTAGCGCTGGCCCTGTTCAACCGGGCATCTGAGGTCGTTTTCGCTGTGGATCACCAAAGTGGGCGTTCGAACGGAAGTCACGACGGCCATGGGGCTTTGGTTTGCCATCTCCTCGGGCGAGCCACCCGTGTATTGGCCGCCGAAGAACCAGCCGATATCCGAGGAGCCAACGAAACTCACGGGATCAAGGAATCCGCGTTCCACAATTGCCGCCTTGAAGCGGTGTTCATGTCCGATGATCCAAGCGGTCAGATATCCGCCGTAGGACCCTCCCATGATCCCGATCGCGTCTTTGTCCATCGTCGGAAAAGCGTGCAGTGCACCGTCCAGGAAGCTCAGGACGTCCGCCATGTCGACGGTCCCCATCTTTTCCTTGATGGCGCCACCGTGGGCTTGTCCGTATCCGGCCGATCCGCGGGGGTTGCACATCAGCACTGCGTATCCGGCCGTGGCGTAGACCTGGGCTTCGTCGAAGAAGGCAGCCGTGTATTGCGAGAAAGGACCGCCGTGGATGGTGAGCAACACCGGGTGGGGGCCGGAGCCCTCAGGCAGGACCGCCCAACCATGGACGGGATAGCCGTCCTTGCCGTTGGCGGTGAATTCCCGCGGTTCGAGAATGTTTGCTTGAGCCCTGAGCGCGCCGGAAAAATCGGTGAGCAAGCGCAGCCCGCCCTGTTCAAGCACGCCGAGCTCGCCGTTGCTGGAAGCGTCGCTGACACTGACGGCCACGGTGTCTCCCCCCACCGATGCACCCGATGCCACCCGCGGCCCCTCGAGCAGGACCTTGCTCTCGCCGTCGGCCGTCCATTTGATCAGCTGCACGCTGCCACGGCTGGCGTTGAGCGCAAGCATGCCGTCCATCCCGAAGGGTTCGAGGCGGCCGGAAAGGTCCTGGTTTTCGACGTCGCTGAGCATCGACGCCTCACCGCCGCGGACGGGTATCGCATACAGTGCCGTGTTCCTGGCCACGAAGTCCAGTCCGTCGTCGCCGAGGTCCTGCGCCGTAAAGAACAGCCATTCGCCGCTTCCGGACTCGCAGACCTCGTGGACGGACTGGGGTGCAGCGTGAGGACGCACCGCCGTGAACTCGCCACCCGCGGCCGGGACCCGATAGATCCCCGAGGCGATATCGGCGTCGTGCCCTTCGTGGAGCGACGCGACAAAGTAGACGCACCCGCCGTCCCGGCTGAACGAGGGTGAGGTGTGGTCGGCTTTGCCGAATGTCAACTGCACCGGCGCTGGCAGCAAGCTCAACGCATCAGCTCCGCGTTCTTTCGCAGCCCGCCCCACGGGAACCACTGCCGGTTCCGCCCCAAGCTCCGGGACGTCGACGACGAACAGTTGGGCGGGCTTGTCAGCCGTATAGCCCAGCCCATTGAGCCGGTATTGCCTGTCGGTGATCAACCGGGGGTCCTCGTTACCCGCCCCGACGCCGTCGACCGTTCCGTAACGGCCTTCTTCGGGAACCCGCGAGGAGAACACGATCCTGCTCGAATCCGGCGCCCAGGAAAATTCCGAAACTCCTAATTTCTGCTCTGTCAAAGCCTGCGGCTCCCCGCCGTCGGCTTCCACGACATGCAGTTGCGGCTTGCCGTCCGCTGTCGCCCGGAGGAACGCCAATACCCTGCCGTCAGGGGAGAAGGCAGGCGCGGTGTCCCTGAATCCGCGAGTGATCCGGCGTGGCAGCATCGCTGGGTCGAAAGGAACGCTCCAAAGTTGTCCAACGTAGGCGTCGGCGTCAAAATCGGGCCGGGTGACCGACACGACAGCACGGGTGCCATCGGGATGGGCAGCAGGGGAAGAGACGGAGTTCAGCAGCGGGAGTTGTTCGGCTTTCACGCTGGTGAGCCTAGCGGCCCTCCGGGCACAACGATACGTGCCACTCCGGCCACCGTAGGATTGTCGATATGCTTTCCGATGCCGTCCCTTCCCTGCGCTGCCCGGTCTGCCAGGGTACTTTCGCACTGAGTCCGGAAGCTCCTTTTTCGCTGATTTGTGACGCCGGCCACGGTTTCGACGCCGCCAAGCAGGGCTACTTCAACCTGCTGACCGGCAAGGGCACCGTTTTCGAAGCAGACACGGCAGAGATGGTGGCTGCACGAAATGACTTCCTGGCCGCAGGCCACTACGCTCCCTTGGCTGAAGCCATCGCGGAGTTGGCGGCACCCGTCCTGTCCGCGCCGGGCTCCCTCGTCCTGGATTCGGGTACCGGCACCGGCCACTATCTGCGCACGGTGTTGGACTGTACTCCCGCGGCAGCCATTGGTATAGATATCTCGAAGTTTGCCCTCCGCCGGGCAGCACGGCTGAATCCCGGCGCCATCAACCTGGTCTGGGACATCTGGCGTCCTTTGCCGCTCGCCGACCGTTCCGCGGATGCCGTCATCGTGGTCTTTGCGCCCCGGAATCCGCCGGAGTTCGCCCGCGTGTTGCGGCCGGGCGGCCGGTTAATCATCGTGACTCCCCGCACCGGACACCTTGCGGAGATTGCAGAACGGACCGGAATGTTAGGCATTGAGCCGGGCAAGGACGAACGTCTGGCCGAATCCATGCAGGGACTCTTCGTTCCCGGCGAATCCCGTCAGCTCGATCTGGACTTGGTACTCAATGGACGGGACATCGCCGATGTCGCCTTCATGGGACCCGCAGGCCACCATCTTGAGCGCTCCTCCCTCACCGCCTCGACGGCGGCGGAGTCATCGGTTCGTGCCACGGCGAAGTTCAGCCTCACCGTCCTCACTTCCCCCGAAAGCGGCTCCTAACGCGAAACTGCACACCGGGCTAGGATGGAAAAATAGCGACTGTGATCTTGCCGACGCTGCAGTCCGGATCAGGCCGGCTGCCGCCGCAAGTCCGGAAACAGGGGGAACGATGTTTGAATGGCTTGGCAGCAACTGGTGGGCTCTCTGGCTCACGGTTTTCCTCGCATTTGCCGTCGTAGAGATGCTGACGCTTAGCTTCTTTTTCATCATGCTCGGAGCCGGGGCGCTCGCTGCCCTTGTCGCTGACTTCGCCGGAGCCGATCTGTGGTTGCAGATCGTTGTCCTATGCGTCGTGTCACTACTGATGATCGCCTTCGTTCGCCCCATCGCCCTGAAACATTTGCGGAAGGGGCCCGCCGAGCAACGAACCAACGTGGACCGCCTGATCGGCCAGTCGGCGCTCGTCATGGAGCCCGTCACGGCGACCGGAGGACTGGTGAAGATCGGCGGTGACGTGTGGACCGCCCGCAGCGCCGCGGGAATCATCGACGCCGGCCACACAGTGCAGGTCACCAAGATTGACGGCGCGACGGCGGTCGTTACCTCCGCCGAAGAGTAATCGCCGCGCTGCCACGCAAGTCAACTAAAATGCGTCACTGGGGAATGAAGGAGCTGTATGGATAGCTTGGGAGGAACCGCAGCCGCGATTGTGCTGCTAGTTCTCGTCATATTTGTGATTATTGTGTTGGTCCGCGCAATCAGGATCATTCCGCAAGCGCGCGCAGGCGTCGTAGAACGTCTGGGTAAGTACCAGAGAACCCTCAACCCCGGGCTTACCATCCTGATCCCGTTCGTCGACCGCCTGTTGCCGCTGCTGGATCTTCGCGAACAAGTGGTCTCCTTCCCGCCACAGCCCGTCATCACCGAGGACAACCTGGTGGTCTCGATCGACACCGTGGTCTATTTTCAGGTGACGGATCCGCGGGCGGCGACGTATGAGATCGCCAACTACATTCAAGCTGTTGAGCAGTTGACCACCACGACCCTCCGCAACGTGGTGGGAGGCCTGAATCTCGAAGAAGCGCTCACTTCCCGCGACCAGATCAATGGTCAGCTTCGTGGCGTCTTGGACGAGGCCACGGGACGCTGGGGAATTCGGGTTTCGCGCGTGGAGCTCAAAGCCATTGATCCGCCCCACTCCATCCAGGATTCGATGGAGAAACAGATGCGGGCCGAACGCGACCGGCGAGCTGCCATTCTGACGGCCGAAGGTACCAAGCAGTCGCAGATCCTCACGGCCGAAGGCCAGCGACAGGCTGCAATCCTTGCCGCAGAGGGTGACGCAAAGGCGGCTATTCTCCGTGCCGATGGCGAAGCACAGGCTATTCAAAAAGTCTTCGACGCCATCCACAAGGGCAATCCCGATCAAAAGCTGCTCGCATACCAGTACCTTCAGACCTTGCCCAAAATTGCGGAAGGATCGTCCAACAAACTGTGGATCATCCCCAGCGAGGTCGGTGAGGCGCTCAAGGGGATTGGCGGCGCACTGGGAGGCGTCAACGGTGGGAACGGCGTCGCGGACTTGTTCAGCGATCCCGGGAAGCCGCCGGCCGGTGTTGGCGCGCCGGCAACTACGACGGCCGCGGGTTCCGGACATGCTGAATCGACGCCGCCGACTCAGGAACCGCCAGCGTAACCACAAACGTTCCAAGCCCTCTCACTTTGTCCTCCGCGCTTCGATCCGCGTATAATGGTGTATTTGTCCGGTCGGTTCAGTCCGAACGGAACAATAACGCTTGGCCACGCGTTTCATCTAGTGATGCAATGTGTGCATTCAGTAGCCCGGGCGGCGTGGATACGGCGCCCGGCTAGCGCGGAGCCTCGCTCCGTGAACAGACAGAGGGAGTAATCATGAGCGATCGCAGCCTGCGGGGCATGCGTCTTGGCGCCCAGAGCATGGAAACCGAATCAGGTGTGGAGCCGGCACCGCGCCAGCGGGTCGAATACCGTTGCGCAGACGGAGAGCAGGTCTTCGTTACCTTCTCGTCCGAAGCGGAGATTCCCCCTGTTTGGGTTTCCAAGACCGGCAAGGAAGCGCTCCTGGTTGATGGCGAACGCCCCATTGACACCAATGAAAAGGCCGTCCGCACGCACTGGGACATGCTGCTGGAACGCCGCAGCCTCCCCGAGCTCGAGCAGATCCTCGAGGACCGCCTGAACATCCTGCGCGAACGTCGTGGGGAACGCCGCTCGGCTTAACGGCAAAGTACGGGGCACAGTCCCGAGACAAAGGCCGGGTCCATGCTCTTTGAAGAGCGCGGAGCCGGCCTTTGTCTGCCATGGTCTACTTTGAGACCGGGGTCTTCTTCCGGGTCAGTGCGGCCCAACGGGAAGCCATCCCCCACTTGGTGACGTTGATCATGGCCTCAACAACAATGTTGCCACTCATCTTCGAAGCACCGAGTTCGCGCTCCACGAAAGTAATGGGACGCTCAACGATCTTCAGACCGAGTTTGGCAACCCGCCACGCGAGATCAACCTGGAATCCGTATCCGACCGATTCGACCTGGTCCAGCTTGAGCGCCTCCAGGGTACTGCGACGGAACGCGCGGTAACCGCCGGTGATGTCCTTGATCTTCAGGCCAAGCATGATCCGCGCATACGTGCTGCCCGTGCGCGAAATTGCTTGGCGGTAGAGAGGCCAGTTGACGGTGCCTCCGCCGGAAACCCATCGTGAGCCCATGGCGAGGTCGGCTCCGTCATTGATTGCATCGAGCAGCAACGGCAACTGCTCGGGCTGGTGCGAACCATCGGCATCCATCTCGACAAGGACGTCGTAACCCGCGGCCATGCCCCATTTGAAGCCGGCAACGTACGCTGCCCCGAGGCCTTCCTTGCCTTTTCGGTGCAGGACGTGGACTTGGCTGTCCTCGGCCGCGATGCTGTCGGCGAGTTGTCCCGTGCCGTCAGGGCTGTTGTCGTCGACCACCAGGACGTCGGAGGCGGGCACAGCCGCCCGCAGCCGTCCGAGGGTCTTGGGCAGCGATTCCAGCTCATTGTACGTAGGGATGATCGTCAGAACACGCAAGAAGAGGCCTTTCCTTGATGGAGCGGTCAGTGGGCCGGAGCGGCAGCGTGGCTGGCATTCAGGCGCGACTATCCATTATAGGACGACAACCTTGACTGCTCCGGGCCACTTGTGGTGCTCGCCACAACGGATGTGCTTGGCCGCAGGCAGGTCCACAAGCTCAGGTCCAGTGCCGGCCCGGGTAGTGAAGTCGGGGCCGAACCGTTTTCTGCTGCATAGCGGACCTGCCCACTACGAGTGCCACGGTCCTGGAAGAACGGGTCCGTTGCCTGTTTTTGGCGAGGGAACCGGACCGCGGCCAGGCAACCAGGTATTCCCTGTGGCGACCTGTTGACACTTGATGCTACGGGCTTCACAAATCCTGTCAAGCACCGGCTGAACTGAGGCTTTATTCATCGACGCACGTCAGGGGCCTCTCTGGCGCATCAAGATTCTGCGACTATGACCGCAAAGTTTCGCTGGCGAAGACCTCCTGGCCATCCCGCACGGTCTGCAGGCAGACAGGATCGCTACCGCTATCCAGCGCCGGGAGAAGGGGCGTCCGGGCACGCGGATCAGTGGACCAGGACTGCACTCGGCCATCAGCCACCTGGACCATCAGTTCTTCAACTTCCCAGACGGCAAAGCTAGCAGGGGCACCGGGGACCAATTGCCCCAAAAGAGGATTGCGCTGTTTGCTGGCGCGCCAACCTGCCCGGGTGTGTCCCAGGAAGGCCGCCCGCGCCGAAATGCGTTGATCAGGGTTGCTGTGCTCCAGGCATGCCCGGACACTGGACCACGGCCGCAAGGGGGTGACCGGGCTATCGCTTCCAAAGCACACCGGTACGCCGGCGGCGTAATACGAGCCGAACGGATTCATCGTTGAACCCCGCGCACCCAGGCGTTGCTCATACAGCTTTCCTGCACCACCCCAGGCGGCGTCGAAGGCTGGTTGGGCACTCACCGTGATCGAATGCTTGGCCAATCGGGCGAGATCGGCGGCATCGGCCATTTCCACATGTTCGAGGCGATGTGCGGCGGCACGGACCCGCTGCTCGCCCACCTCCGAGGCCGCAAGGTCGAAGGCATCCAGCGCCATCTTCAGTCCGGCGTCACCTATGACGTGGAAACCGGCCTGGATACCCAGCCCTGAACAGGCTGCGATGTGGCGGGAAGCCTGGTCCACGGAGAGATAAAGGCTTCCACGATGACCCGGTGCATCGGCATAGTCGGAGCTGAGGGCAGCGGTCCGCGACCCGATGGACCCGTCGATATTCAAGTCACCTGCCAAGCCAAGGACGGAGACGTCCAAGCGTTCCAGAATGGATTCGGCATGTTCTTCCGACGTAGCTAATTCGCCCCAATAGGGCAGGATCTCGGGCAGCACCATTTCACCGGTATTCCACGATGCCGACATGCGGAGGTCCTCAATACTGCAGATGTGCGGCGCCGCCATTTCCGCCAGCGCGACATAGCCGTTGGCCGCCGCCTCGCGGAGCGCGAGTTCCTGATACCGGCGGCGCTCGGCTTCGGGGAGCTGCCTGGCGGCCCGGCGCGCGGCAGTGTGGGCGGCCCTTAGGACGTGAGCGGAACCGTCATACCCGTCAAGGCCGCTGAGGCCCGCATTGGATGCCAAAGAGGTTGATACCAAAGCCGAATGCGCGTCGACGCGCGCTAAATACACCTTGCGTCCGCCGGCGGCGCGTTCGAGTTCCTCCGGTGTGGGAAAGGTCCTGTCCCACCACGTTGATTCGTCCCAGCCATGGCCAAGCACGGCGCCTGCCGGGCGAAGAGCTGTTGCCGCGTGGGCGACGGCGTCGAGCAGCTCCCGCCCAGACCGGACCCCGGCCAGCTGAAGGGAATCGGAAGCGATACCGGTCTCGGTGAGATGCATGTGGGAATCCACGAAACCGGGAGCCAGCAGGGCTCCTCGAAGGTCGATGACTTCCATGGAGGAATCCACAATCGAGGTCGCGGCCTGCTCCGAACCGACCCAGGCAACGGTGTCTCCGTCAATCAGCATTGCCGTCGCGAAGGGGTCCGCCGCTGTGTAGACGGAGCCGTTCCGGTACATCGTGACCTTGCGCGGCTGGGTAGTGGCGGCGGGCACGCCTGGATGGATCATGGAATTGCTCCTTGCTGGAATCTGCGGGGTTCAGGCGACGCTGGAATAGGCCACGACGCCGCGGCGGATGAGATCGATCGCTTCGCGGCACATCTTGGCCTGCCGCCGTTCGAGACCGGGAATCTTGGCCATCTGGTCGAGCAGGTCGATCACTTGCTTCGCCCAGCGTACGAAATCGCCTGCGGCAAGGTCTGTTCCGCTGAGAACTTCTTGAAGGTGCCGACCCTTGGCCCACTTGAAAATGGGCCACACAAGTCCAAGCTCCGGTTCAGCGGTCAATGGCAGCCTGTTCTTGTCCTCGACATCCTCCAAGGCAGACCACTCGTGCACCACGATGTCCACGGATGTTTCGAGGGAGACCGACGGCATCTTGGGTCGAAGGCCCCGATCGTCGCGTTTGGCCTGATAAACCATGGTGCTAGCCAGCGCGGCCAGTTCCGCGGCGTCGAGGTCCTTGATGGCGCCCCGCCGAATGGATTGCGAGATCAGCAGGTCTTTTTCGCCGTAGATACGGCGAAGTCGCTGACCATCCGCGCTGATGGTGACGTGGCCGCCGTCGGACGTCTGGAGGTAACCGTAAGCGGCGAGGACATCGCACACGCGGTCGAACGTCTTGGCGATCGTGTTGGTCCGGCCTTGGATCTGCCTGACGAGCCCATCGGTTTCATGGCGCAGTTTCCACCAGCGCTCGGCCCAGCGGGCATGGTCTTCGCGTTCGCTGCACCCGTGACAAGGATGGGCACGCAACGCCCGGCGGAGGTCAGCGATCTTCTTTTCCTGGTCCGGCAAATAGCGGGCACGGCCAAAGTCCTCGTTCCGGATCGTCCCCCGCGCGGGCGGGCGTCCCTCGCGCACTGCGTTCCGCATCGCGGATGCCAAGTCGCGGCGGGATTTGGGCAGCTTCGCGTTGAACGACTTCGGTATCCGGATCCAAGATACCGGAGCGACGGGTCCTTCGACCTCGTGGGCGCCGATCCTGTGCAACTGGTTGTCTTCGGTCAGGACCGCGGGACGCGGTTCACGCGCGTTGGGGTCGGCATTGAGCACGACGGCGTATCCTGGCGTGCGGCCGCCGGAAACCTTGACGACATCGCCAGGCATGAGCCGGGTGAGGGAGTCCACGGTCAGAGACTTGCGCGCCCGCGACGTGCTCCGCGAGGCAAATTGCTCCGCCTCGCTCAGATCCCGCCGGAGTTTGGCATACTCGGTGAAGTCGCCAAGATGGCACTTCATGGATTCCGCGTAGCCGGCAAGGGACTCTTCCCTGCTTTGAACCTGACGGGCCAGCCCCACAACGGAGCGGTCTGCCTGGAACTGGGCGAAGGACGATTCGAGGATCTGGCGTGCCCGCGGCCTGCCGAACTGGGCAATCAGGTTGATGCTCATGTTGTACGTGGGCCGGAAGCTCGAGTTGAGCGGATAGGTGCGTCGCGAAGCGAGGCCGGCAACGGCGGCAGGATCGGTTCCGGGCTGCCAGAGGACCACGGCGTGACCTTCGACGTCGATCCCGCGCCTTCCTGCGCGTCCGGTCAGCTGGGTGTACTCCCCCGCCGTGATGTTGACGTGGGCTTCGCCGTTGAACTTGTCGAGCTTCTCCAGGACAACGCAGCGGGCCGGCATGTTGACGCCCAGCGCGAGCGTCTCCGTAGCGAAAACCGCCTTCACCAAGCCATCGGCGAAGAGCGTCTCCACCACTTCCTTGAAGGTCGGCAGCAAACCGGCGTGGTGGGCAGCGAGCCCACGGAGCAACCCGTCACGCCAGCTCCAAAAGCCAAGCACATCGAGGTCATCGGCGGGAATCTCGCGGCTCGCCTCATCTACCCGGGACGCGATGATCTGTTGCTCCCGCTCGGTGGTCAACCACAGCCCGGCAGCAGCACATTGCGCGACAGCCCCGTCACAGCCGGCACGGGAGAAGATGAAGGTAATGGCCGGCAACAGCCCCTGGCGGTCCAGGCTCGCAATGATCTGTGGCCGGCTGGCCTTGCGCACGGGACTGCGCTGCTCCCCGGCAGTGTTGTCGCGTTGGCGGTCCTGCCGGCGTCGGCTGCGTCCGCCATGCCCGAAGCGGCCACGGAAGTTCATCTGGCTTTCAGCCCGCGCCATGGACAGCAGTTCCGGGTTGACCTCGAACTCCTTCTGCCCGGGATTCCGCTCCGGCTCCCGCACTCCCGGCAGCAGGGGTGCTTCGCCGTCCCTCGCCCCGGGGGCGATCTCGTCGAAGCTGGTGTCCCCCGCGAAGAGGTCGACGATCTCACGGCCCACCATGACGTGCTGCCACAAGGGGACGGGGCGGTGCTCGGAGACAATTACATCAGTGTGCCCACGCACGGTATCCAGCCACGCCCCGAACTCCTCGGCGTTGGATACCGTCGCGCTGAGTGAAACCACCTGTACTTCACTGGGCAGGTGGATGATGACTTCTTCCCAAACGGCCCCGCGGAAGCGGTCTGCCAAGTAGTGCACCTCATCCATCACCACATAGCCAAGGTCGCCCAAAGTGTCCGAATCCGCGTACAGCATGTTCCGCAGAACCTCAGTGGTCATCACAACAACGGGTGCCTCACCGTTGATGGTGGTGTCACCGGTCAGCAGGCCGACGTTCGATGCACCGTACTTCGCCGAAAGCTCGGAGAACTTCTGGTTGCTCAGCGCCTTGATCGGCGTCGTGTAAAACGCCTTGAGACCGCGTTCCAGGGCAAGGTAGATAGCGAATTCGCCAATGATCGTCTTACCAGCCCCGGTGGGCGCCGCAACCAACACTCCCTTCCCTTCCTGAAGGGAACGGCATGCGTCACGCTGGAAATCGTCAAGTTCGAACTCCAAGGACCGGGTGAAAGTACCAAGATAGGTTTTCGACTCAGCACTCCGTTGCGCTGCAGCTTGAAAGGCTTCTGAGGGCGAGAGGGCCCCTGAATTGGAAGACATGCTTCAAGACTAGTGGCCGGAGGACTACAGATTCTCCAGATCGGAGGCAGGTGTGGCGACGTCGGCCGTGGCTTCCGTCTCAGCGGTAACCTTCGCCTGACGGCGGGCCCGCCGTTTGTCGTTCAGCATGCAGAGTCCGATCGCGGCAAAGAACAGCACCAGAAGGGGACCGGCGAGCATGAACATTGACAGCGCGTCCGCGCCAGGGGCGGCAACGGCCGCCAGGACGAACACGAGGAAGACCGTAATGCGCCAAGCCTTGAGAATGGTCCTGCCGCTCAAAATGCCCGCCATGTTGACACCGACCAACACCACCGGCACCAGGAACGCGATGCCGAGGAAAAGAAGCATGTGCGTGGCAAACGTCAGGTATTGAGATGCGTCGATGTTGTTGGCACCATTTTGGGGCGTGAACTGCAGCAAGGCGCGCACGACGTTCGGGATGACCGTCCACGCAACGTATACGCCAATGAGGAACAACGGCACCGCAGCGGCCATGTAGCCGAGAGTGTAGCGACGCTCCTTCTTGGTCAGGCCGGGCGTGATGAATGCCCACACCTGGTAGATCCAGATCGGGCTGGAGATCACCAAACCGATTTGGATGGCGATACGGAGCTTGAAGTCGAACGGATCCGCCACGCTCGCGAAATTCAGGACCGCGGTCCTCTTGGTCTCCTGGGCGATCTTGACCAGCGGATCCGACAGGCTGTTCACCACCGGCTCATAAAGGAACCACCCTGCCACGGCGCCTAGCAGCACGCCGACGGCAGATTTGATCAGCCGATTCTTGAGCTCCCTCAGGTGGTCTAGGAGCGCCATCCGCCCTTCGGGGTTGGCTTTGCGGCCTGTCTTCGTTGCCACTACTGCTTAGCTACGGCTTGCGGGCGGAACGTCGGTGTCGTTGCCGCTCTTGTTGGCTTCGGGGTGGTTGACCACTTTGCCTTCAACGGGGTCCGAGTCGTCCTTGGCCGTCGGCTTGCCGTCGTTCTTCATTTCCTTGACTTCGGACTTGATGATGCGCATCGACTGGCCCAGGGCACGGGCCATGGAAGGCAGCTTGGGTGCGGCAAACAGCAGCAAGGCCACGATGATGATAATGACAATTGGCCAAGGGCCATCAAATAGTCGTCCCACGGGAAGTCCTTTCGTTGGAATACATCCTACGTCTAACTTAATTCGATGTCGCGCAGGGACTGGGGTTGGCCCCGTTCGGCTTTGCGCTTAACGCGCTCTTGGCGACGCACTTCCTGGCGGGAGGCCTTGGCCGTCACGTAATCATGACGCATCTGTTCAGGTGAGGCAAAAACGGCCGCGCCAAACACTTTCGGTGACGCTTCGCCGTCGTCGTCAGCGGGTTCGGGAAGGTGCGCGCGGTGAGCAAAGCGCTCCCCCGCCGCACTCAGTTCGTGCACCGTTGCCATGAAGTTCCGGAAAAGCCGGACTCCCAGCAGGACGTAGCAAAGTAGTGACACCGCAATCAGAGCGACCCACAAGAGGATCCAGGACCACCAAGGCATTTGAGTAGTCTAACCAGCCTTCATTGCTTGTACTGCGCAAGTGCGGAAGCGACCCATGCCGCAGACACGTCAGCCAGTTCGGCGGGCTGCAGGATTCGGACCGCTCCACCGTGCTGGGCAACAAACATCGGCAACCAGTCCGCGCTTCCGAATCGAACCTCGGCGAGCAGGCCGCCTTCCGGAAGCACGGCGGTCCGCTCCGCATAGTAGTCGTCGGCCAGCCCGGCGCCCTGCCGGGTCAATTCGAGGACGACGACGACGTCGTCGTCATTGGGGGTGTATAACTTCACGGGAACGCCTTCCTCGGCGTTACCGCTCCTGGAAACCGGCCGTCCGTTGGGCGCAATCTCCTCGATACGGTCAAGGCGGAAGTTCCGCAGCCCGGCTTTGCTGTGGCAGTACGCCTCGAAATACCAGGTGTTGTCGAGCGAATAGAGCCGAAAAGGGTCCACGTCCCGTTCGGAAACCGAATCACGCCGGGGCGACAAGTAGCGAAGACGCAGTTGACCCCCCGCTTCAATCGCCCGGGTGATGGTGTCGAACGACTCGGCGTCGGCAGGGGCGACTGGCGGTCCGGAGACGGCCGCCGCCAAACGGCCGGACTCCCCCGCCGCGCCCGTGAGTTTCAGCGTCACGGACTCCAGGGCCCCGCTTTGTTCCTCTTCCGACATTCCCGCCTGGGCGGGAAGTCCGCCCAGGGTGGCGAGGCCGGTCAGCAGCGCGCAGGCTTCATCAACGCTGAATCGGACGGGCCGATTGAGTTCGAGGTGCTCCCGGATATAGACGTGTTCGTTTTCCCAATCGATGTCGAACAGGTCATCCGGATACCCTTCCGGGCGGCCGGAGCAGATCAGGATCTTCAGGTCCTCGAGAAGTTCCTTGCGGCTGATACCGAAGCGGTCCGCCACGTCCTGGATGGGCAGGCCCTGATTGTGGACAAGAAAAGGGACCAACTGCAGCATACGGTTGAGTTGGTCCTCCGAAGTTCGCTTACGCGCCCGGGGTGCCGGGCCGGCGTCGGGAAAGCGGACTTCGACGGCGGGACGCGAGGCGAATGCGGCAGCACCTTCAAGCCTCCGGACGACGGCGTCACGCAACTCAGGAGGCCCCACCACGCGAACGTGGGGACCGTAGGACGCAAGTTCTTCAGCAAGCAAGTCACTGTCCCGGAACGGCACGGAGAGGCGATCCCTGCCATCCGGCGGGCAGCCCGCCACCCTTGCATCCGCCTCTCTCGCCGCACGCTTGCGGAGGCCCAGCAAACGGCCTTCGGCGACTTCGAGGTGGGCCTCCTGCAAGGGCAGTTCGCTCAGGCTGTCCAGTTCTGTGCGTGTATTGAAGCCCGCAGGAATCTCGCAGTGATACCCGGTTTCGACATGAACGTCGCTCGTCATCCGGGACAGCCTAAAGAAGCGTTTCGCCTCCCGCCCCCGGTCGTACCCCACGAGGTACCACTGGCCGAAGCGGCTCCCGAGGCCCCCGGGCTCCACAAGGCGGCGTTCGTCCTTGCCTGTGCTCGCCGCCCGGTAGCCGAAACTTACAGGGTGCCGGCCATTCATGGCCAGGATGATGTCGTCAAACGCCTGGCCTGCCGGCTTGATGCGGGGCTGGACGCCTGCTGGAAGCTCGACGTCGGCAAGGTCGCCGGAAGCCTGCAGCTTACGCAGCGCGCTTGCCGCAGCGGAGCCTAAGGCGGCCCGTTCCCACAACTGCGCCGCAAGGAGCAGCACTGTTCCCTCCGCGGGCGTCAGATGCACATCCGGCAGGCGGTTGGATTCCTTGCCGATGCGGTAGCGCGTCGACGCGGGATCGTCTGAGCCAAACCCATGGTCAAGGAGTGTTTCAATGTCGAAGCCAAACTGCTTCAAGTCGGACTTGTCGCGTTCAAACATGCGCCCGAACGCGACGTCGTTGTCACCGGCGTCGTGGTAGACCTTGTCCCTCAGAACGGCCCGGGACAGCCCATACTTCGTGTTCAGAAGGGCGATCAGCAGGTTCAGGAGTCGTTCGGTACGTGATGCGGACACGGTTGCAACGTTACTAAACTCCGCCGATAAAGGCGGAAGGCGCGTCTGCCGCCGGATTTCTCCGGCTGCTGGCGCGCCTTCCAATGCTGCAAAAGCTAGCGGACAGCCACCAGGTCAACGACGAAGATCAGCGCTTCGTTGGGCTTGATGGACGCACCCGCGCCACGGGAGCCGTAGGCAAGCTCGGCGGGAATCTCCAAGCGACGGCGGCCACCGACCTTCATGCCAAGCAGTCCCTTGTCCCAGCCCTGGATGACCTGGCCGACACCGACGCGGAAGTCCAGCGGTGCGCCTCGGCCCCAGGATGCGTCGAATTCCTCCCCAGTAGACCATGCAACGCCGACGTAGTGGGTGGAGACGGTGTCGCCGGTCTGGGCCTCGGCGCCGTCACCGACGATGATGTCCTCGATCACGAGTTCCGTCGGGACGTCGCCCTCCGGGAAGTCGATCTCCGGCTTAGTGCGATCGTAATCACGCTGACCAAATGACATGGGTACTCCTTAATTTGATAGGAACATTATGTTGTCTTGCGGGAGGTTACTGAGCGCCCAGGATGTCCACGACGAAGACGAGGTCGCCCGTGGGCTGGCCTTGGGCTGCCGCCCCGTCGCCATATGCGAGGCTCTTGGGGATAACCAGAAGGACACGGGAGCCGACGGTCTTGCCCGTCAGGCCTTGCGTCCAGCCCTTGATGACGCCGTTCAGCGCGAAGCTGGCGGTCTGGCCCTTGTCGTAGCTGGAGTCGAACTTCTTGCCGTCAGCCAAGGTGACGCCGACGTAGTTGACCGTCAGGGTGTCCGTTTCCTTGACGACCGCACCCTTCCCCTTGATGAGGTCCTGGGAGACGAGGGCCTGCGGGGCCTTCGCGCCATCAACGGAAATTTGCGGAACTCCCTTGTCGTCGACCTTGACAGTAGGGAGGCCGGGGGGCGGAGTGACGGTGTCGCCCTCGGGCTTGTCCAGGGGCTTGACTGCGTCCTTGACACCAGTGATCTTGAAGACCACCAGCTGGGATGACGTCGCCGCTGCTTCAGCCGACGCTGCGGTTCCGGGGACGGCGAAAGCGATGTCAGCGCCCACCTTCGCGCCGACCAGCGCGTTGTAAAGCACAGCGCTGTTCGTTTTGAGTTGATCGTTCAATTCGACGGGCTGGGAGCCGGTCGGGAAAGTGTCTTCGAGGGTCTTGCCGTCATTGCCGTCGACGGCAATGTAGGTGATCTGCGCTACCTGGCCGGCCTTCACTTTGTCGCCGGTCCCGTCGGTGACCAATTTGATGGTTTGCTGCGTTACATCCAACGGCTTGGTGAAGTCCAGGCCGGGTGCCTTCTTGTCGCCATTATCGGAGACCTTGAGGGAATCCAGCTTGGCGACCTCACCAGCGGACTGACTGGTGGGCTCCGGGGTTGCAGTTGTTGCCGGGCTTCCGCCGCAGGCGGTGAGCAGCAAAAGGCCGGGTATAAGAATTGCTAGTAGACGTCGCACAAATGAACTTTCGTCGGGGCAAAAGGAGGGCACCGCCGGGACGTGCACGTAGAGGCCCCCGGCAAAGGCCAACTTAAAGGATAGCCGGTAAAGCTGGGAGTCAGCCCATCGAGTCCAGCAAGGCATCCACCCGCTCGTCAACGCTGCGGAAGGGATCCTTGCACAAGATAGTCTGATGGGCGCGGTCGTTCAGTTTCAAATGGACCCAGTCCACCGTGTAGTCGCGGCCGAGTTCCTGGGCGCGCCGGACGAAGTCGCCACGGAGTTTTGCGCGGGTGGTCTGCGGCGGCGCGTCGACGGCATCCTTGATGTCCGTGTCGGCCACGATGCGCCGGGCCGCGCCGCGGGACTGGATCAGGAAGAAGAGCCCGCGCTTGCGCGATATGTCGTGATACGTGAGGTCCAGCTGCGCGATCCTCGGGGAATCGAGGCCCAGTCCATGACGACGCATATAACCATCCATCAGTTTCTTTTTGATGGCCCAGTCCACTTCGGTGTCGATTCCGCTGGTGTCTCCGCTATCGATGGCGTCCAGCGTCCGTTCCCACAGATCCAGGATAAGTGGAACGTGCGGGTTATGGGCTCCGTTTGATGCTAGAAAGGCGCTGACCTTCGCGAGGTACTCACGCTGGATATCCAGGGCCGTCAATTGCCTCCCATTGGCGAGCCGTACCAGGGCTTTGCCGCTCAGGTCGTGGGAGATTTCACGAATGCTGCGGATGGGATTCTCCATGCGCATGTCCCGCATGATGACTCCGGCCTCGACCATCCGCAGGAGAAGGTCTACCGTCCCCACCTTCAGCAAGGCGGTGGTCTCGGACATATTGGAATCGCCAACGATCACGTGCAGCCGACGGAAGAACTCGGCGTCGGCGTGCGGCTCGTCACGGGTGTTGATGATCGGCCGGGATCTCGTCGTTGCCGAAGATACGCCTTCCCAGATATGGTCCGCCCGTTGGGAAAACGCGAAGGTGGCCCCGTGCGGCGTCTTCAGAACCTTGCCCGCACCAGCGATCAACTGCCGTGTGACGAGGAACGGAATGAGGATCTCCGCGAGCCGCGAGAACTCACCGCGGCGGGGAATCAGGTAGTTTTCGTGGCTGCCATAGGAATTGCCGGCGGAGTCGGTGTTGTTCTTGAACAAATAGACCGTTCCGTTGAATCCCTCCGCCGCGAGGCGGCCCTGCGCCTCATCCACCAGGTCATCGAGAATCAGTTCACCGGCACGGTCGTGCGCGATCAGCTGGGCGAGGTCGTCACACTCTGCTGTGGCGTATTCCGGGTGCGAGCCGACGTCGAGGTACAGCCGCGAGCCATTGGTGAGAAAGACGTTGGAGGATCGTCCCCAGCTCACAACCTTCCGAAAAAGGTACCTGGCGACTTCCTCCGGGGCCAAGGGCCGTGAGTCCGGGCTCGAATACGAAATACCGAACTCGGTTTCAATCCCGAATATTCTCTTGTCCATTTCAGGCCTCCCCTGCAAGCAGCTGCGTGATTTCTTCCGCGCGGAGCCTGCGGAACGCCCGCCGGGATCCGCGCCCGCTTTCCGGGCTACGGTCCAACACTGCAGCTTCGACGGCGGTTCCGGGCAGTGCGTCCACCTCTTTGTCCGTGGCCAGCGCCTTGACCGCCAGGCGAAGGGCACCCGCCAGGTCAAGATCGTCTTTCCAGCCACCTGCGACGGTCTCGGCTACTTGTTCCGCGAGGCCTCCCATGACCACGAAGCCGTTCTCGTCGGCGATGGAACCGTCAAAGGTCAGCCGATACAGATGATCATCGGCCTGGGTATGCCCCACCTCCGCCACTGCAAGCTCCACTTCAAACGGCTTTTGCTCCGCGGTGAAGACGGCGCCAAGACTCTGCGCATAGACGCTCGCGAGCCCGCGGGCCGTGACGTCCTCGCGATCGTAGGAATAGCCGCGGACGTCGGCGTAACGGACGCCTGCCTGCCGAAGACTCTCAAACTCGTTGTACTTCCCCACCGCGGCGAAGGCGATCTTGTCGTAGATCTCACCGATCTTGTGCAGGGACGGCGACGGGTTTTCTGCCACCAAGGCGATCCCGTCCGCGCAGCTGATCACGACGACGGAGCGGCCGCGGGCGATGCCTTTCCGCGCGAAGTCTGCGCGGTCCTTCATCAGCTGCTCGGGCGAAACATAAAACTGCTGGGTCATCTCAAGCCTCCCGTCCGGCAACAGCGCGCGATTCAACGATGGATCCGGCGATCGCCGCCAACTCGCGTTCGGGCACCCGGCGGGCGCCTGCGCGATTGACGGTGTACACCACCGGCCAGAGCTGACGGACGGGATCCGGGCCGCCTGTGGCAGAGTCGTCGTCGGCCGCGTCGTAGAGGGCTTCCACTGCGACGGCCACGGCCCCGTCTTCGGTGAGGTTCGGCCGCCACAGTTTCTTCAAGGCACCCCGGGCGAAGACGGAACCGGAACCCACCGAGTGGTGCTCCAATTCCTCGTATCGTCCGCCTGTGACGTCGTAGGAAAACAGCCGTCCCACGCCGGCTGCCTGGTCGAAGCCCGCGAAAAGCGGAATCACCGCGAGCCCTTGCATGGCCATCGGGAGGTTTCCCCGGATCATGGCTCCAAGCCGGTTGGCTTTGCCGTCCAGGCTCAGCAGGGTGCCTTCGATCTTCTCGTAGTGTTCAAGTTCCACCTGGAACAAGCGGGTGATATCGAGGGCAAGGCCCGCCGTGCCGGCTATGCCCAGGACGGAGTATTCGTCGGCAGGGAAGACCTTCTCGATGTGCCTGCTGGCAATGACATTCCCCATAGTGGCGCGCCGATCGCCCGCCATCAGAACGCCGCCGGGATAACTGAGGGCGACGATGGTTGTGGCGTGCGGCACCGGCGGAATCTGTCCCGCGGGCAGCACTTGGTTGAAAGGGAGAAGTTCAGGCCTGGAGCGTTGCAGATGCTCTGTGAACGAAGACGTTGCTTGGGTGGCCAGGTGGCCGGCTGCTGGATCCTGCATTGCTGCGCTCCTTCGACTCTGACTTCCGATGCCCGGCGGCCTCGCGCCGGCCGGGCCGTTAGCTTAGCTGGCGGCTGCTTACTGGCCACCCTTTTGCACAAATGCCCGAACGAACTCTTCGGCATTCGATTCAAGGACGCCGTCGATTTCGTCGAGGAGATCGTCCACGCCTTGCGTGGCGACTGAAGCCTGGGCCTCCGGCGCTCCGGGCGGGGCCTCGGGGACGTCAGCCTCGGTCTCAGCGTCGCGGGACTGCGGTTGCTGCTGCTCTTGGGTTGCCATTTCTTTCTCCATTCTGTCCATCCCCGTCAAAAGGGGACTTCCTGTAATGCCATATTGCCACGGGGCGGCCCGCGCCGCTGCGGTTTTAGCAAGCAGTTTGGCGACCTTTCATGGGCCGCCCGTTCAGGCGGGCGGCGCCGGGTCCAGACCGAGCAATTCCCGAAGGAATGCACCCGCGGTGGCGTGCTTTCGAAAGAGCTGGCCAGTGAGTGCTTCTGTTCCGCGGAGGGGCTCCCGTGTGGGCACCCTTTGGAGTTTGCCGATGCCGGGAACGTCGAAGATGACCGAATCCCAGCTGGCACCGACCACGTCCTTACCGAAACTGGCAACGCACTTCCCGCGGAAATATGCCCGCGTGTCCGATGGCGGCTCGACGACGGCCCGGGTGATGGCGGCGTCGTCGACAATCGTCTGCATCCGGTCACGGGAAAGCAGGCGATAGTAAAGGCCCTTTTCGGGTCTGACGTCGGACCATTGCAAATCAACAAGACCCAGGCGGGCGTCGTTCCATTCCAAGCCATCACGGTTGCGATAGCCCTCCAAGAGGGACATCTTGGCGAGCCATTCGACGGAAGACGCGGCACCTGCCGGATTGTTCCCCAAAAGCCCCAACGTTGACTCCCACCGTTCCAGGACATCCCGGGTGTGGCCGTCCCCGCTGAAGGCGTCGGAAACCCCGGTTTCCTGGGCAAGTTTGGCTGCGGCCTCGTAGTACATCCACTGGATATCCAACGCTGTTACGCGGCGTCCGTCGAGAAGCCTGATCGTGGCCGTCAGTGAGGTGTCGTGGCTGATTGTCTGGAGGCCCGCCACGGCCTCGTGCACTTCGATCTTCGGAGCTTGGCCGGCTTCGATAAGGCTCAAGACCAAGGCCGTGGTGCCGAACTTCAGGTAATTGGACACTTGGCTCAGGTTGGCGTCGCCGATGATGACGTGCAGGCGCCGGTACTTGTCCGCCGTGGCGTGCGGTTCATCACGGGTATTGATGATGGGACGCCTGATGGTGGTTTCGAGTCCCACCTCAGCTTCGAAGAAGTCCGCGCGCTGACTGATCTGGAATCCGGCCTTCGAACCGTCTTGGCCCTTGCCAAGTCGCCCGGCCCCGCAGATGACTTGGCGGGTAACGAAGAACGGCGTCAAGCCCCGGACGATCTCCCCGAAAGGCACCGATCGGGGCATGAGGTAGTTCTCGTGGGAGCCGTAAGACACCGATTTATTGTCAGTGTTGTTCTTGTACAAGTTGATGGCCGGCAAATCAGGATCTGCTGCCACTCTCCGGACGGCGGCCAAGGCGACGAGGTCGCCGGCTGCATCCCACGCAACGATGTCGCGAGGATTCGTGACCTCGGGACTGGAGTATTCCGGGTGGGCGTGGTCCACGTACAGGCGCGCCCCGTTGCCGAGGACCATGTTCATCAGCAGCGAGCCAGATTCGTCGCTGCCGTCGGCTTCGAGTTCCTGCCGCCCATATGCAAGGGCAACGGCCTCGGCGTCGAGCACCGGAGGCCTGTCGGTCAGCTGGCTGGGCTCGGCAGCACTACGCTCCACTGTCCAGCCACGGGCATCATGCAGGGGTTCTTCGTCGGTATAGTCCCACCGGGTTTCAGCACCCCCCGCCGCCCGCTGCCGGGTCAGGTTGGCGTAGGCCTGGATGATGCGCGCGGACATCATTGTGGCATTCGCCCCCGGCGCAGAGGGCGCATGGATACCGTATTCAGTTTCCGAACCCATGACGCGCATCGCCCCGCCCACCGGAAGTTTCTCCGAAGGCGGAACTTCCGGCCGGGCCGTCACAGGTACTGGCCGGTGTTGGGAGTCGTCTCGATCGACTTCCCGGGCTCCTGGCCTGCCTTGCCCTGGACGATGGTGCGGATGTATGTGATGCGTTCGCCCTTCTTTCCTGAAATGCGTGCCCAGTCATCCGGGTTCGTGGTGTTGGGCATGTCCTCATGCTCGCGGAATTCATCGACGACTGCACGCAGGAAGTGGTCGATCCGAAGGCCTTTCTGCTGTGTCAGCAAGAGGTCCTTGATGGCGTACTTCTTGGCCCGGTCCACCACGTTCTGGACTACGGCTCCGGAGTTGAAGTCCTTGAAGTAGAGCATCTCGGTATCGCCATTGGCGTAGGTGACTTCCAGGTACTCATTGGATTTCTCGGTCGAGTACATGGCTTCGACGGTGCGTTGGATAATCGCATCAACCGTAGCCTGAACGTCACCGGCGTGCTCGGCCAGGTCCGTCGCATGGAAAGGAAGGTCCTTGGTGATGTACTTGGCGAAGATGTCGGCTGCCGCTTCGGCGTCGGGACGCTGGATCTTGACCTTCACGTCCAACCTGCCCGGCCGAAGAATTGCGGGGTCAATCATGTCTTCGCGATTCGAGGCGCCGATCACAATCACGTTGTCCAGCCGTTCGACGCCGTCAATCTCGCTGAGGAGCTGCGGGACGATGGTTGTCTCAACGTCGGAGGAAACACCCGTTCCGCGGGTGCGGAACAATGAGTCCATTTCGTCGAAAAATACCACCACGGGGCTGCCGTCCGAAGCCTTTTCCCGGGCCCGGGCAAAGATCAGCCGGATATGACGCTCTGTTTCCCCGACATACTTGTCAAGAAGTTCAGGACCCTTGATGTTCAGGAAGTAGCTCTTGAGGTCCACGTTGCCGGCCCGTTCGGAGGCACGGGCGGCGAGCGAGTTGGCAACGGCCTTCGCGATCAGCGTCTTACCGCAACCCGGAGGGCCGTAAAGCAGGATGCCTTTGGGTGCCTTGAGCCCGTGTTCGCGGTACAAATCCGGGTGCAGGAACGGGAGTTCCACGGCGTCGCGGATCTGTTCGATCTGAGGGCCCAAACCGCCGATGTCCTCGTAGGTGATATCCGGGACTTCTTCGAGGACGAGGTTTTCCACCTCTGCTCGCGGCACCTTCTCCAGGGCGTAGCCGGTGCGGGAATCCAGAGACAAGGCGTCACCGACGCGCAGGTGCACCTTCTGCAATGCCCCTGAAAGCCTGACGACACGCTCTTCATCGGCCCGTCCCACTACCAGGGCGCGATCGGTGCCAAGCATTTCCTTGAGCGTGACGAGTTCGCCGGCCCGTTCATAGCCCAGGCCAGTCACCACGAGCAAGGCCTCGTTGAGAAGGACTTCCTGCCCCACGGCCAGCTGGTTGAGGTTAACCAGAGGGCTGACGCCGACGCGCATCTTTCGGCCCGCATTAAAGATGTCAACAGATTCCTCTGTGGCTGCCTGGCCCGTACTGCCTGCCGTTGGTTGGCGCCTGGGGTTGATCTGCAAAATGGTCCCGAAACTGTACGGCGGTTGGCCGTCCTGTTCGAGGGCGCCTTTGAGCCGCAGGATTTCGGCCTTCGCCGTTTCCAACATGGTGACGAGCTTGGTGTTGTTCTGAGTGGCGGCGGCAAGTTGGCGGTCAATGTGGCGCAGTTTGTCACGAAGGATGTTGATCTGGCGTTCCGCGACAGTGAGCTCACCGGAGGAGTCCTCCACCGGTTGGTTCCCCCCACCCCCGTGTCCCGTTTTTCCCTCAGTCACAGCCTTGTTCGATGGCTCCTCCGGCATTGTCCGCCCGAAGTCGTTGTTCGACGTATCCACGAAGCATCAGCTCCTTCCCGCTTTCTATAAATAGACCTTAGCCCTCAAAAGCGTCGGGAAACCTGTGACATCCGGAATGCGGACCAGTTTGTGATCTTTCCTTAATTCGCGGGCGCGGGGTTGTCCTTCACGTTGGTGCCGGCTATCGCATCACGTGCCGCCCGGCGCAGTTTTTTGTCGGAAACGGCCCGCTCCCCCACCGCCGCCGGAGTCCAGGCATTCAGGTCCTCTTCGCTGAACTCGGTCTTGGAAGGGCGGCGCTTGACGGAGATACCCGTCACGCCATCCGCGAGCCGACGAGTCACGAGCAGGAAGCCGGTGTGGGCCACCATGCGGTGGTCAGGGCGGACGGCCAGGCCTTCGAGGTGCCACCCGCGGACCATCGATTCCCAAGCGTCCGGTTCGGTGAAACGGCCGTCGGCGCGGATGGCTTCCGCGGTACGGGAAAGCTGGGTCACGGTGGCCACATAGTTGATCCACACGCCGCCCGGGGCCAGAACGGTCGCTACGGCGTCGAGGCATTCCCAAGGAGCCAGCATGTCGAGGACCACGCGGTCCACGGATCCGGGTTCTTCGCTGCGGACAACTTCCTCCTGGAAGTCACCGAGCGAGATCTTCCAGGCAGGGTGTGGTCCGCCGAAAATGGTTTCCACGTTCCCGCGGGCGATGTCGGCGAATTCTTCGCGGCGCTCGAAAGAGTGCAGGTAGCCGCCGTCGCCCACTGCGCGAAGCAGCGAGATCGAAAGGGCTCCGGAACCCACGCCGGCCTCCACCACGCGCGCGCCTGGGAAGATGTCCGCCATGGTGACGATCTGGCCCGCATCCTTGGGATAAACAACAGCCGCGCCGCGGGGCATGGACAACACGAAGTCGGACAGGAGCGGCCGGAGCGTCTGGTACTGCTGGCCGACGTTGTTGGCCACCACCGAACCGTCAACCTGGCCAATGATCTCATCGTGGTTCAGGAAACCGCGATGCGTGTGGAAGGCGCCGCCTTCCTCCAGGGTGATCGTGTTCATCCGGCCGCGTTCGTCGGTGAGCTGGACCCGCTCGCCCACACGGAACGGTCCGCGGCGCCGCGCAGCACCCGTGGGTTGGAGGGCAGTGTTGGCGGTGCCGGTTTCGGTGTCGCTGGCGGCGGTTTCGCTGCTCATGGGTGTTTCCTCGCTCCTGTACGGCTGGGCCGTCAATTGTTGCCGCAGTTGCTGCTTAGTGATGCGCACTGCTGTCGGGGGTATTTCGCGGCCGGCAGGTAACTCTACCGGGAAGGTCCTAGGAGCGCCCGCTCCGGCGGGCTACTTTACCTGTAATGGCTGTCACGACGGCCTGTTGGCGCAACAGACCCGTGACGGTGCCGGTTTCGTCCACCACGGCGTATTCGGCGCCGTTGAGCTGGGCCAGATACTGGATCAGTTCCTGGCCGTTCGATGTCCTGGGCACGTAGGCGCCGTCGGCAAGCGGAGTCGAAACCGCGGTGACCAGTGTCGCGTAAATCTCGGAGGGCGGCACGGCTGCTGCGGCAGCCGGATCGACAAGTCCTTGCGGCCGCCCGTCCGGCCCGCAAATCACGACGGCGGGAGCACCGTACGGTGCCACGCGCAGGACGTCGGCGACGGTGGCCGAGTTCGGAATCCCGACGGCGGGTTCGGCCAAGGCCGCGGCACTCACCGAGGGGAGGCGTCCGCGGAGCGTGGCCTGCTGAATGGCACCGGATGCGCCGACCCAGAGGAAGCTGCAGACAAGGAATGTGATGAGCATCAGGGTGAGATCGGGGGAACTGCCGCTCAGCAACGGCAACGCGATGAACCAAACAACCAGGACGATCACGATGACCCGTCCGGCCCACCCGGCCGCCACCGTCCCCTTTTCCTGGCTGCCCGTAGCCTTCCATACCGCGGATTCCACGAGGCGTCCTCCATCAAGGGGCAGGCCCGGGAGTACGTTGAAGATGCCGATCAGCAGGTTGGCCCACATCAGAATATTCGTCAGAGTGTCCCCCACCCCGGTGAAGACATCGGCCTCAAGCAACAGCCAGGCCCCGCCCGCGAGGAAAAAGTTGGCCACGGGTCCTGCCAAGGCAACCAGCACCGAGCGGCCCGGGGATGCGATGAAACTCTCGAACTGCGTGTGCCCGCCCCAGAGGTTCAACACGATCTTCTCCGTAGGCCATTTGAAAGCCTTCGCGCTCAAAGCATGGGCGAGTTCGTGCACGAGCACCGAGAGCGCGAGGAGGAGCGCATATGCAAAGGCAACAAAGTAGGCGCCGATGCCTAGGGAGTGGTTCCGGATCAGCAGAGCCGGCCCGTACACGATGACCGTAAACGCGGCAATGATGAACCAAGAGTAAGCAAGGTAGACGGGGATCCCCGCGATGCGGCCGAGTGGAATCCCGTCTTTCCGTCCACCGCGGGTGCTATGTCCGACTTTCCCGGTAGTGCTCACTTAGTTTGCCTGTCCGAGGAGGGCGGCAGCAGGCACAATGCCGGCAGCCCGTGCAGCGACGAGCGCTTCAAGGTCGGCGACCTTCCGTCCCTGAAGGGTGTCCCAAGTGGTTCTGCTTGGGTCCTCCGGCAAGGGCATCTGGTGCGGAATTCCGACCGTGACGACCCCGGATGCGATCGCGGCCGCAACTCCCGGGACGGAATCCTCCAAGGCGACGCAATGATCCTTGGTCAGCTCGGGGTCTGTGTGCCCAAGTCGCTCGACCGCCGTGAGGTAGGCCTCCGGGTGGGGCTTTCCTTGGTTGACGATGTCCCCCGTGACCAGGAATTCAAAGTAGGGCTTGGGGAGGTTGGCCACAACTTCGCGTGCCATCGGACCCTCGGACATGGTCACGAGGGCGCAGCGAACGCCCCTTTGGTACAACTCGTCGAGCAATTCCTTGGCACCGGGCCGCCAGGGCACCTCGACGCGGAGGCGCTCGATCACGTGGCCGCTCAAGGTGTCAACGATCTCCCGCTTTGCAAGGTTCACACCGGCGGATTGAAGGAGTCCGGCCGAGTGCATGAGCGACTGTCCTACGAGCTGCATGGCTTGTTCATGGCTCCAGCCGCCACCGTGGGACTCTACGAGGGCGCGTTCCGCGGCAATCCAGTATGGTTCGGTGTCCACCAGGGTGCCATCCATGTCCCATAGCGCGGCTTTGAGGAGGGGCTGGGTGGATAAGGCATGCATGCCTCAAGTCTACGTGGAACGGGGGGACGCAATCGTCCTTCCACGCCCGGGGCGACTTATGGCCACGCCGTCCTCCTCAAGGCCATGCGTGGGTGGCGGTCTTGGACGTAGGGTGAGTGGATGAACAGTTTGGACGGAGCCCCTGACGGACAGGCCATTTCACCGGAGCCTGAGCGCCTGCTCCAGCCTGTGGCGGAGGGTCAGCGCATCACCGTGATGCTGGCGGCTTTCGAGGGCTGGAACGATGCCGGTGAGGCCGCCAGCGATTCCCTGCACTACTTGAACAAGTTGTGGCAGGGAAAGAAAGTGGCATCCGTTGATGCCGACGACTATTACGACTTCCAGTTCACCAGACCGACCGTACGACGGACCGCAGCCGGAACCCGCAAGGTGAAATGGCCTTCCACGCGCCTCTACAGGGCCAGTGTGCCGGACAGCAACGTGGATGTGGTGTTGGTGCTCGGCACCGAGCCTTCCTACCGCTGGCGTGCTTACACCGCCGAGCTTTTGGTCCATGCCGAAACGCTCAAGGTCGACTATGTTGTGCTGATTGGCGCCCTCTTGGCCGATGTCCCGCACAGCCGCCCGATCCCCGTCAGCACTACTTCGGACGACGCAGTGTTGAGGCAGCGCCTGAGCCTGGAGGCCTCGCAGTACGAAGGACCCGTGGGCATCGTCGGGGTTCTGGGCGAATTCGCACTGCTGGCGGGCCTGCCCACGGTGTCGCTGTGGGCAGCAGTACCGCATTACGTCGCGCAGGCGCCGTCCCCCAAGGCGCAACTAGCCATCTTGAACAAGATCGAGGACCTGCTCCAGGTACCTCTCGACACGCAGGCCCTGAGCGAGGAATCCGAGGCCTGGGAGCGCGGTGTGGACGAATTGGCAACGGAAGACCCTGAAATCGCGGCCTACGTGCGTCAGCTCGAAGAAGCCAAGGACACGGCAGACCTGCCGGAGGCGAGCGGCGAATCCATCGCCCGCGAATTTGAGCGCTACCTCAAGCGCAGGGGCAAGGATAAGCCCTGACAGCTTCCGCTCGTGAAGCTCGGTGCCGTCTCGCTAGAGCTCGACGCCGAGCAGCCCGTTGACAGCGTCGCTTACCAAAGCGGTGTCCAGCGCGCTGACATGGGCCTTGGAGGAGTCGCTGAGGGCGGCTGCTGCCCAGGCGTCGACGGCGGCAATCGCACCGGGTGCATTGAGGTCGTTGGCCAGTTCGGCACGCATTTGCGTCAGCAGTTGCGCCGCCGTCCCCTCCGGGGCAATGTCCCGGGCGGCCCGCCATGTGTTGAGCCGTTCCTTGGCCTGCTCGAATCCTTCATCCGTCCAGGACCAATCCGAGCGGTAGTGATGGGCCAGGATCGCCAAGCGGATTGCAGCAGGTTCTTCGCCAGCGGCGCGGAGCTTGGACACCAACACGAGGTTGCCCTTGGACTTGCTCATCTTTTCGCCGTTCAGGCCCACCATTCCGGCGTGGGCGTAGTGGCGTGCCAGGGGAACGCCCCGGAGAGAGTATGCGTGTCCGGCGCCCATTTCGTGGTGCGGGAAGATGAGGTCCGAACCGCCGCCCTGCACGGTGAACGGAGCCGGCAGATATTTCTGGGCGATGACAGTGCACTCAATGTGCCAGCCGGGACGTCCGTCACCGAGGCTTGCGCCGGGCCAGCTCGGTTCGCCGTCGCGGGCAACGCGCCATAGCAAAGGATCGAGGGGATTCCGCTTGCCGGACCGGCCGGGATCGCCGCCGCGTTCGGCGAACAGCTCCAGCATTTCCACTTCGCCGAGCCCCGAGATGTCGCCGAGTGTCCACGCGTCCGGCTTATCCGAAGCTTTGCCTGCTGCCTCGACGTCGTAATAGACGTCGCCGTCGGGTTCTCCGTTGGTGCCGTGTACGGGGTAGGCGAGGTCGTCCGCGATCAACTTTTCAATTGCCGGGACGATCATCGGAATGGCCTCGACGGCTCCGATGTAGTAGTCGGGAGCCAGCACGTTGAGGGCGTCCATGTCGGTCTGGAAAAGCTCGATCTGGCTCGCCGCAAGCTCACGCCAATCAACGCCGGTGGCGGTAGCACGCTCCAGTAAAGGGTCGTCGACGTCGGTCACGTTCTGGACGTAGGCAACGCGCTGGCCGCTGTCCCGCCATACCCGGTTGAGCAGGTCGAAGGCGACATAACTGGCAGCGTGGCCCATGTGGGTGGCGTCGTAGGGCGTGATGCCGCAGACGTACATGGATTGCTCCGGGCGCGGCTCTACCTGCACCAGTGACTTGAGGGCGGTGTCGAACAGCCTGAGTCGGGGCATGCTGCCGGGCAATTCAGGCACAGGGCGGGAGATCCACGATTTCACAGCCTCAACCCTAGTGCTAGGCGCTGATGACATTGAAACCGAGCAGGACATAGAGAGCGAGTCCAAGGAGTATCCGGTACCAGACGAAGACGCGGTAGCTGTGAGTGGAAATGAACTTGAGGAACCAGCCGATGATGACAAAGCCGACGACGAAGGCGATGACAGTGGCTAGTGCCGTTTCCGGCAGGCCGAAGGGTCCCGTGATTCCTTCCTTCGAGACCACCTTGTACAACTGGTACAGTCCGGAGCCGAAAACGGCGGGGATTGCCAGCAGGAAGGAGTACCGCGCGGCGGCTTCACGGGTGTAGCCCATCAACAGGCCGGCAGTGATGGTTCCGCCTGAGCGGGATACGCCGGGGATGAGCGCCATGGCCTGCGCCAGCCCGTACAGGATGCCGTGTTTGTAGCTCAGTTGGCTTAGCTCCCGTTTCTGCCGGCCGACAGCGTCGGCTACCGCAAGGATCATGCCGAACACGATGAGCATCGTGGCCACAATCCACAGACTCCGGAGGACGGACTCGATCTGGTCCTGAAAGAGCAGGCCAAGTACGATGATCGGCAGGCTGCCGAGGATGACCAGCCAACCCATCCGGGCGTCGGGATCGTCCCGTGAGACCTTGCCGCGCAGCGATCCGAACCAAGCGCGCACGATCCTGACGATGTCCCGCCAAAAGAAGACGATGACAGCCGTTTCGGTGCCCAGTTGCGTAATGGCCGTGAAAGCAGCGCCGGGGTCCGCCGCGTTGGGCAGGAACGAGCCGACAATGCGCAGGTGCGCGCTCGAAGAAATCGGAAGGAATTCTGTCAGGCCCTGCACGAGGCCGAGGAAGGCTGCTTCTAACCAGTTCACGTGAATAGACCCTACGTCATGAACTACCCGAACTCCCCGTAAGCTATCAGCTATGCAGCAGCGTTACGTCGGCAATAGCGGGTTTCGGGTGTCTACCCTTTCCCTGGGCACCATGTCCTGGGCGGAAGAAACGGACGAACAGGATGCGCGCGAGCTGCTGCATGCCTTCGTTTCAGCCGGCGGGACCATGATCGACACCGCGGCCTCCTACGCCGGTGGACAAGCCGAGGCTCTCCTGGGCTCCATGCTGGGCGACGTCGTTGCGCGCTCGGAGCTTGTCCTCTCCACGAAGGCGGGCGTCTCGACGTCGGACGGCCGACGCAGTATCGATGCGTCCCGCGGCTCCATGCTGTCCGCGCTCGACGCGAGCCTTGCCCGCTTGGGAACCGACTACGTTGACATCTGGTTTGCCCATGCGTGGGACGGCAATGTTCCGTTGGACGAAACGCTTTCCGCGCTCGACCTTGCTCTGCGGTCAGGACGTGCCCGGTACGTCGGCATCTCCAATTACAACGGTTGGCAGACCGCCAAGGCTTCCGCCGTTGCGGGATTCACCATGGTGGCCAATCAATCTGAATACTCGCTCCTGCACCGCAAGCCGGAAGACGAACTGGTGCCCGCCGTCGAGGACGCCGGCCTCGGCCTCATGGCTTGGGGTCCCCTCGGCCGCGGCGTGCTCAGTGGCAAATACCGTGGACAGATCCCCTCCGAATCCCGGGCAGCGGAGCACCGCCTGAGCGGCTACGTCGACAAGTACCTCGACGCGCGGGGCGCCCGGATCGTGGAAGCAGTGGCCATGGCCGGTCGTGGATTGGGACGCTCCGCCGTGGATGTTTCGCTGAGCTGGCTGCTCTCCCGGCCAGCCGTGTCAACGGCTGTAGTAGGCGCACGCAATGCCGTTCAGCTTAAGGAGCTACTCGATGCACAGCTAGCGCCGCTTCCGACCGAAATCTCCCGGGCACTGGAGGACGTTTCAACGATGTGACCATGCCTGAAACGGCGGCCCTACTGGTCCAAAATCTCCAGCTCATCTTCATCGACGAGTTCGTTGCGGTCCTCGTCATCATCTTCTTCATCGTCGTCAAACACCTGGAGGGGTGTGACTTCCGAGTAGGCCTCGTATAGTGAATCCTCATACACCTCAAAGGCATCTGCGACGGCGAAAAACGCTGCCTCCACAGTGGGATCTCCTTCGCCCCGGCGGGCGGAAGCGGCAATAAGGTGCTCTTCCAAGGCAGCTGTCAGCGACTGAAGCGCGACACGCGGATCGATGCTCATGACTTCACGTTAGCCCGAAAAAGACGAAAATGGAGAGGGATGAGAGAACAATTTCTGAGCAGTTCAGAGGAACGCCGACGGGACTACGCAAGGCAGTACGAGTATCTCGTGCTGACTGTGAGCCCTGACGACTCCTTGCCCGAGGCGCGGCGTCGGCTCGTGGAGCACTCCGAGTATGGCAAGTGGGAACTGGAGCGAAGCATCCTTTATATTGGCGGCGGCCGGCGTTTCTGGCTGCGCCGCAAGGTACTGAACGTGCAGCGCACCGTCTAGGAGCAGCAGCCATTCGGGCTCACTGTTTCAACTTGTCGAGCACTTCAGCTTTCGAGCGGCCCAAGCCACGCGTTGGCCACTGTAGTGTGCGCTGATTCATCGTTGGAGGGATGGAAAATCCCGGCCAGAACGTCCCGATACAGCCGTTCCAGCTCGGATCCGCGGAAATAGCTGGAGCCTCCGGACACGCGGATCGCCATATCCACCATGGTCCGGGCGTTCTCCGTAGCCCGCACCTTGAGTCCGACGAACTTTGGAAACCACTGGGCGCCATGGTCTGCCAGTGCGTCCACGTCACGCGCTACTGACGACAAGTGGGGTTCGATGGCGTCCATTGCCATGGCGGCATCGGCAATCTTCCAGCGGATGTCCGGGTCTTGCGCAAAGCTGCGGCCACCATACTTGGCCGAGGTGCGGCGCATGGCGGCCTCGACCGCGAGGGTGAATGCCCGCTCTCCGATGCCTGTATACACGGCGGCAAGCAGGGTTTCGAAGCACGCGAAGATCGCGAAAATCAACGGATCCTGATGGGGCCCCACAGGCAGTTTCCGGAAGATCCGGTCCGGCGGGACCATGGCACCGTGGAGGAGCGTCGTGTTCGATTGGCTGGCGCGCATGCCCACGGTGTCCCAGTCGCTGAGAGTCTCGTGACCGGGAGTGTCGCGTTCGATGAAGCCGAAGACCAGCTCTCCGCTCCCCTCCCGCGCATCGCGGTCCTTGCCGAAGACTCCCAGACGGGTCCAAGCCGGCGACAGGCTCGTAAAGATCTTCCGTCCCGTGAAGCTATAGGCGCCGTCATGCAAGGGTTCGGCAGTGGTACCTGAGTCGAAGAGCATCGAGTCATTGCCCGCCTCCGAAATCCCGAACGCAAAGATCTCGCCCTTGCCGGCTTCCTTGAGGACGAAGTCGAGGGAATGGTCGCCGCGGGCCGCGAGGACATGCGCGACGCCGGTCCAGACAAGGTGCATGTTGACCGCCAACGCTGTGGCCGGCGCTGCCGTGGCAAGCCGGCGCTGAAGCGCTGCCGCGGCTTCGAGCCCGAGTCCCAGTCCGCCGTCGGATCCGGGAACAAAGATCTTCAGGTAACCCGCCGCAGCAAGCTCCTCGAGGTCCTCGTGGAAGAACGAGTTGTTCTGGTCGTAGCCCGCGGCGCGGCCCCTGATGCGGTCAAGCAGTTCGTCCGGCAGGATCTCACTGGGAGTCACGGCGTTCTCCCTAGTAGTTGCTGAGCAAGGTGTTGAGCACCCGGGATCCGAACTTGAGCGAATCGGCCGGGACGCGTTCGTCAACGCCGTGGAACATCCCGGTGAAGTCGAGTTCCTCCGGGAGCATTAGCGGGGCGAATCCGTAGCCTGTGATGCCGATCTTGCTGAGCGACTTGTTGTCGGTGCCGCCGGACAAGGTGTACGGCAGCACCTTGGCGCCGGGGTCTTCCGAGTGCAAGGCATCGATCATGGCGTCTACCAGATTGCCGGCAAACGGCACCTCCAAAGAGACGTCCTTGTTGACATAGCTGATGTCCACGCCATCCCCTGCGAGCTGCTTGATGGTTTCGAAAACCAACTCCTGCTGGCCCGGCAGCGTGCGGCAATCCACCAGGGCTTCGGCGGATTCGGGGATGACATTGTGCTTGTATCCCGAGCTCAGGAGCGTGGGGTTGGACGTGTTCTGGAGGGTGGCTCCGACGAAACGCGCCACAGTGCCGAGTTCCTTCAACAGGGTCTCGGGGTTGTCCGGATCGAACTCGACGCCGGTCAGTTCGGTGACGCCGTCGAGGAACTGTCGCGTGGTGGGCGTCAGCTCAACCGGCCAGCGGTACTCACCGATTCTGGTCACCGCTCCGGCCAGGCGGGTGATGGCGTTGTCCGTGTTGATTTGCGAACCGTGCCCTGCCCGGCCGTGGGCCACGAGCCGCAACCAGGACAGGCCTTTCTCCGCGGTCTGGAGCAAATAGGTGCGCTGGCCTCCGATCATCGCCGAGAAGCCGCCCACTTCCGAGATCGCTTCCGTCGCGCCGTCGAAAAGTTCCCTGCGATGTTCGACCGCGTAACGCGCGCCGTGGTTGCCGCCGGCTTCCTCGTCCGCGAAAAAGGCGAAGATGATGTCCCGCTTGGGCTTGCGTCCCGTCCTGGCGAAATCGCGCATGACAGCGAGGATCATGGCGTCCATGTCCTTCATGTCCACGGCACCCCGTCCCCAGATGAGACCATCCTTGAGTTCACCGCTGAAAGGATCCACCGACCACTGATCCTTGAGGGCAGGAACCACGTCGAGGTGGCCGTGCACCACCAGGGCGTCGGCTGAGGGATCCTCCCCTGCCATGCGCGTCACTACGTTGGCCCGGCCCGGAGCGGACTCGAAGATTTCGACGTCCAGACCCACTTCGCTGATCAGCCCCGCGGTATATTCTGCCGCCGCGCGTTCCCCCGGCCCGGAATCGTCGCCGAAATTGGACGTGTCAATCCGAATGAGTTCCTGGCAGATCCGGACAACTTCGTCCTCGGGTCGGATATCAGTCATGGAGCTCTCCTTGCTGGCTGGGATTCGCATACTCCGGCGGGCAGGCGAATGGTGCGGACGCTCCCGCGCGCTTCCCTCAGCCTACCCATCGCCACGGGGTTTGGGCGCGCGTGTTTTCAGGTGTTTTCGCGCCGGTTGACGCCGATTGTCGCGGACTAATTCCCGCCCGTAGCACCCCTTCCAGTACCGATTTTTTCATTTCCCAGAAACCGTGTTAGAGTTTTTCTCGCTGCTTCGGAGGAAAGAGAAGCGCCGAGAGGCGCAGAACCAAGGCTCCGAACACCACCTGCGCGGGTGGCGGAATGGCAGACGCGCTAGCTTGAGGTGCTAGTCCTCGAAAGGGGGTGGGGGTTCAAGTCCCCCTCCGCGCACAATTGCAAGGCCCGAAATCAGAAGATTTCGGGCCTTCTTTGTTTAATATTAATTTGCGTTTCAACAATTCTGCCACGTTCATCACATTTACTAAATTGCATTACCGGCAATTTCCCCACGAAGGCGAGCCGGGCTTCGTGGGGGACGACGGCGGCGGCCACCCACACGGGGTGGCCGCCGCCGTCGTCGTAGCTCTTCCTGTGCGCTGGAACCGCAGTCCCGGCACCCTACAACGTCGCCACGGATCCGCTGAAGTGCCTCCTGCCGCTCCTCGGATTCCAGGCGACATAGTCAGAACGCTGCCAGGCACCCGACGAGGACTGCGCCGTGCTGATTTCCAGGGCCACCCGCGCCGGGAGGAACACCGGCGCTTCGAAGGTCACGTCCCAGCAGAACGCCTCGGACTTCACCGAGCCGACGTCAGCCAAAGCCCGGGAAGCAAGGTACATGCCGTGCGCAATCGACCGCGGCAAGCCCAGCGCCTTGGCAGAGAGAACGCTCAGGTGGATCGGATTGAAGTCTCCCGAGACGGCGGCATAAAGGCGCCCCGTATCGACGCCGAGCTGCCAGACGGCCGTAGGCAGCGGTGCCGTGAACTCAGTAGGCACGCCGGCCGTAGCCGCCTTATCGACCCCCGGCAAGAACACTCCTTTAGCCAAGTAGTTGGAGACGCCTCGCCAGAGCAGTTTCCCGTCGCCGCTTGAACGGACTTCGGCGACAACGTCCAGCTGGGTGCCCGCCCTGTGGCCGCGCATGTCCTCGGCCCAGCACTGGATGTCGAGCGCCTCGCTGAACTGCACCGGCCGCAACTGCTCTACGCGATTCTTCAAGTGGATCATCCCGAGCAGCGGAAGCGGGAAGTCATCCCGGTTCAACACGCTCATGGCGACCGGGAAGGCGAGCGCGTGGATGAAGCCCGCCGGCAGCACGTCACTCGCTGTCTCACCTATCAAGTGTTGGTAGGCAGTGAGGTTTTCGACGTCCGCCCGGATCCCGCGGACCTCGTGGCTTCCTTTGGGCAGCATATTCGCAGCATGGGACCCGAGTACCCTTCTCCGTGCCGCCATGGCCGCCGCATTCACATACAGTTTCGGCAGAGACGGCAGCTCGCCCAGGATGAGCGGTGGTTCCGGACTCATGCACCCACCACGTTCTGCCCGCAGACCCTGAGGACTTCACCCGAGATTCCCGCGGCAGCATCCGATGCCAGGAACGCAATGGCTTCCGCGACATCCCCGGGCCGGCCGCCTTGTTGGAGCGAATTCAGCCTGCGCGCCACCTCACGGGTAGCGAAGGGCATCCTTGCGGTCATGTCGGTTTCGATGAAACCGGGCGCGACGGCGTTGATCGATCCCCCGCGTTCTGCCAGCAAAGGTGCCGTTGCCCTGACCATGCCGATGACTCCGCCCTTGGAAGCGGCGTAATTGCTCTGCCCCCGATTTCCGGCAATGCCGCTCGTGGAAGCCACCGAAACGATCCGCGGCGACTTGCCACGCAGATCCGCGCCCAGAAGTGTTTCGTTGATTCGCAACTGCGAGGCGATGTTTACGCCTATGACGGAGTTCCACCGGCCCTCGTCCATGTTGGCGAGGAGCTTGTCCCGGGTGATGCCGGCATTGTGGATGACAATATCGAGGCCCCCGTGGCGTTCCATGGCGTGGTCGATGATGCGCTTCCCGGCGTTCTCGACCGTGATGTCCAGCTGCAGGGCGGTGCCATGGACCTCGTTGGCGACGGAAGCCAGGTGGTCTCCCGCGGCGGGAATGTCCACCACCACAATCGTGGCACCGTCCCTATGCAAAGTCCTGGCTATGGCCGCCCCGATGCCACGGGCAGCCCCGGTGACTACGGCGACTTCCCCTGCCAAAGGTTTGTCGGCGTCGGCGGGAAGCTGACCCGCATTGTTCGTGACGGTCAAAAACTGTCCATCGACAAAGGCTGATCGCCCGGACAGGAAGAAGCGCAACGCGCCGAGTGTGCTGGGGCTGGTGGTCTGCACGCCGTCCGCAAGAAGGATGCCGTTCGCCGTGGCACCCGTCCTCAGTTCCTTTGCCACCGAACGCAGCAGCCCGTCGACGCCCTGACGGGCCGCGGCAACGGCCGGGCTGTCCGCCGACGCGGAGGTACGGGAAATCGTGACGACCCTTGCGCCCGGGGCAAGGTCGCGGAGTGAGGGAGCCGCGGTCAGAACGGGGCCGGCAAGCTCATCGGGGTGCTCGACGGCGTCAAGTACCAGAATGATCGCCCCGAGCTTTTCCTTAGGCAGGGCCGCACGCCGAACGTCGAGGTCCCAGCCCACGAGTGCCGCAGCCAATTCATCTGTGCCGGCGGTGTCGCCGTTCCCGCTCCCCAGCAAGAGGACCGGCCCGGGAACCAGCAGGTCTCCCGCTTTGTACCGGCGGAGCACGGCGGGTCGGGGCAGCCCGAGTCTCTTGGCCAGGTCCTTGCCGAGCCCGTGACTAACGAACTGGGTGTACTTGTCGGTCATGCCGGCTACCGCCCTTCCGGAGCGGAGTAGGCCTCGAGGATCGCCACAACGCCTTGTCCCCCGGCTGCGCAGATGGAAATGAGTCCGCGGGCGGGGCGGCCGTCCACCGGGCCGTTCTCGTGGAGGATTTTCGCCAGGGACGCGACGATCCGTCCACCGGTGGCAGCAAATGGATGTCCGGCGGCGAGGGATGAACCGTTGACGTTGAGCTTGGCCCGGTCGATCTTGCCGAGAGCGCCATCCAATCCCAGACGGGTACGGCCGAATTCCTCGTCTTCCCACGCGGCGAGCGTGCTCAGGACCGTGCCGGCAAAGGCTTCGTGGATTTCGAAGAAGTCGATGTCCTCGAAGGACAGCCCGTTGCGGGCGAGGAGGCGTGGCACGGCGAAGACTGGGGCCATGAGGAGTCCGTCCTTGCCGTGGACGAAATCGACGGCGGCCGCTTCGCCGTCGACGACGACGGCAAGTTTGGGCAGGCCCCGGGCGCCGGCCCATTCCGCCGTGCCGAGGAGCACCGTGGAGGCGCCATCCGTGAGCGGAGTGGAGTTACCGGCCGTCATGGTGGCGTCCGCTCCCAGACTCTTGCCGAAAACGGGTTTGAGGGTGGCCAGCTTTTCCATGGAAGTATCGGGCCGGAGGTTCGAATCGCGGCTCAGCCCGCGGTACGGAGTCACCAAGTCATCAAAGAAGCCACGTTCGTAGGCTGCGGCGAGGTTGTGGTGGCTGCTGAAGGCAAGCTCATCCTGGGCCTCTCGGCTGATTTTCCAGTGGGCCGTGGTGAGCGCCTGGTGTTCACCCATGGACAGGCCGGTCCGTGGTTCGCCGGTATTCGGGGCATCCGGAGCAAGGTCCTTGGGACGCAGTCGCGAAAGGACTTTGAGCCGCTCAGGCAGCGATTGGGCGCGATTGAGGTCAAGCAGGATTTCTCGGAGGCCATCGCTCACGGCAATGGGGGCATCCGATGCGGAGTCGACACCCCCGGCGATAGCCGAGTCGATCTGGCCGAGCTTGATCTTATTGGCGAGGCCTAGGACGGTTTCGAGCCCGGTGGCACATGCCTGCTGGAGATCGTAGGCGGGAGTCTCCGCGGAAAGGGCCGATCCAAGCACGGCTTCGCGGGTCAGGTTGAAGTCGCGGGAGTGTTTCAAAACAGCACCGGCTGCCACTTCACCGATCCGCTCCTCCTGGAGCCCGAAACGTGCGATCAGTCCGTCCAGCGCCGCCGTCAGCATGTCCTGGTTGGACGACTTGGTGTAAGCGCCGCCGGTGCGCGCGAAAGGGATCCGGTTGCCGCCAATCACCACGGCTTTGCGGAATGCGCCCTGTCCGTCGGAGGTTTCCTGTGGTGCGCTCGCGGAATGTGCTGCTTCAGGCATGCGTTTCTCCTTTTGATCACATCTGGTTACTGATACCCAGCGTACCTGATACGCTGAGTATCGTGAACATCCCGAGCCCATCGCTTTCCGCCCACCACGACGCCGGGACGCTACCCCCCGCAGGCGGCGAGGCTCCCGCCGTCGACGGCCGTGCCGCCCGCTGGCAGAGCCACCGCGAAGAACGCCGCCGCGAGCTCATCAAAGCCGCCCGCAAGGCTGTCCACACATTGGGCAGCGACGCCTCGATGGAAGACATCGCCGCCGCCGCTAGCACCTCCAAGTCTGTGTACTACCGGTATTTCGGGGACAAAGCAGGCCTGCAACAGGCCATGGGTGAAATAGTGCTTGGACAAATGCAACGGCGGATGAAGGAAGCAGCCGAAAGCGCGCAGACTCCGCGAGAAGGATTGTTCGCCATGGTCTCGGCATACCTCCAAATGGCCGAATCCAGCCCCAACGTCTACGCGTTCATCACCCGACTCTCCCCCGGAGAACCTTCGGCGCAGGACGCTATTGCCGCATCCGGCGCCTTGGGCCACTTCTTCGAATCGATCAGCGCCATGATCGCCCAACCCATGCGGGAACACCTCGGAGCTGAAAAAGAAGCCCTGATCGATTACTGGCCCGCTGCCGCTATCGGGCTCGTCCGCAATGCAGGCGAAAAATGGCTCTCCAGCCCTCCCTCCCCCACGAAGCCCGAACAGCAAACCATGGCGGCCCGGATCACGGACTGGCTGTGTGTGGGAATCGCCGCGGAACTCAAGACCAACTCCCGCTGAATATCAGCAATGACACATCAGTTGTTCGGAACCAAAGAAGGAATCACCATGACTGAAGTAGTGGACCGCACCTCCTCCAGCCGGGAAGCTGCCGCAACGGCCGCCGCGCCCCTTGTTGACGTAACGGCACTTGGCGAATTGCTGCTGGGCAAGTGGGCCCACATCAGGCGCACCGCGCGCGACGTCGCCGGCCGCCCCGAGGTACACAAGATCGAAGGCCTGACGCATAGCGAACATCGAAAGCGTGTGTTCGGGCAGCTCAAGTACCTCGTGGAAAACAACGCTGTGCACCGGGCTTTCCCCGCAAGCCTGGGGGGCTCGGATGACCACGGCGGCAACATCGCAGGCTTCGAGGAACTCGTCACCGCCGATCCTTCACTCCAAATCAAAGCCGGCGTCCAGTGGGGGCTCTTCGGTTCGGCCGTCATGCACCTCGGCACGGAAGAACACCAGGAACGATGGCTGCCCGGAATCATGAACCTCGAGATCCCCGGTTGCTTTGCCATGACCGAAACCGGCCATGGCTCCGATGTCGCCAGCATCGCCACCACGGCAAGCTATGACGAGGCCACTCAGGAGTTCGTCATCAACACGCCGTTCCGTGCCGCATGGAAGGACTACATCGGCAACGCAGCTGTGGATGGCCTCGCCGCCGTCGTGTTCGCCCAATTGGTGACCCGCAACGTCAACCACGGCGTGCACGCGTTCTATGTCCAGCTGAGAGACCCGGACACGAAAGAGTTCCTGCCCGGCATCGGCGGTGAGGACGACGGCCTCAAAGGTGGCCTCAACGGCATCGACAATGGCCGCCTGCACTTCAGCGATGTCCGGGTACCGCGCACACACCTGCTCAACCGCTACGGCAATGTATCCCCCGAAGGCGAGTACACCTCCCCGATTGCCAGCCCGGGACGGCGCTTCTTTACGATGCTCGGCACCCTGGTGCAGGGGCGTGTCTCCCTCGACGGCGCTGCAGTGGCTGCGAGCAAGGTTGCCCTGACCACAGCCATCCGTTACGCCACCGAACGGCGGCAGTTCAACGCGGCCTCCCCCACCGACGAAGAAGTCCTGCTGGACTACCAGCGGCATCAACGCCGGCTGTTCACCCGGCTGGCCACCACCTTTGCGACGAGCTTCGCACACGAGCAGCTGCTCGAGAAGTTCGACGACGTCTTCTCCGGCCGGCACGACACCGATGCCGACCGCCAAGACCTCGAGACCCTTGCAGCAGCCCTCAAGCCCATGAGCACCTGGCATGCCCTCGACACGCTCCAGGAGTGCCGCGAGGCATGTGGCGGCGCAGGGTTCCTCAGTGAAAACCGCTTTGCCTCGCTGCGCGCGGACCTGGATGTATACGCCACTTTCGAGGGCGACAACACCGTGCTTCTCCAGCTCGTCGCAAAACGGCTGCTGGCAGATTATGCCAAGGAGTTCCGCAACGTGGACTTTGGCGTGTTGGCCCGCTTCGTGGTTGCCCAAGCCACTGATGTGGCCTTCCACCGCACCGGGCTACGGCAAGTGGCGCAGTTCGTGGCAGACACAGGATCCGTCCAGAAGGCAGCGCTGGCCCTACGCGATGAAGAAGGCCAACGCACACTGCTGACCGATCGTGTCCAATCCATGGTCGCGGAGATCGGCTCGGCACTCAAGGGCGCGAACAAGCTTCCCCAGCACCAGGCCGCGGCATTGTTCAACCAACATCAGGACGAGCTGATAGATGCCGCCCAGGCACACGCCGAACTCCTGCAATGGGAAGCGTTCACCGAAGCCCTCGGCAAGGTCACGGATCCGGGCACCCGCCAGGTCCTGACATGGCTTCGCGATCTCTTTGGCCTCTCGCTCATCGAAAAGCACCTGTCCTGGTACCTCATGAACGGTCGCCTCTCCATGCAACGCGGGCGCACCGTGGGTGCCTACATCAACAGGCTGCTCCTCAAGATCCGTCCCCACGCACTCGACCTGGTCGATTCCTTCGGCTACGGCCCTGAACACTTGCGGGCGGCCATTGCGTTCGGAGCCGAGAAAGAGCGCCAAGACGAAGCCCGCGGCTACTTCCAGGCACAGCGGGCGAGCGGCAAGGCGCCCTCGGATGAGAAGACCTTGCTCGCTTCGAAGGGGAAGAAGTCTTCGCCGTCGTCGTTTCGCCCCAAGTGACTCGCAGTTGTTGTCGTTCTGGGGGCCCAGAACGACAACAACTGCGAGCTAGTTGGGCTCCTGGGTTAAAGGCTAGGGGGCGAGGACCGAGCGGTAGACCTCAAGTGTCGTTTCCGTGATCGATTCCCAAGAGAAGTGCTGCTCCGCCCGAACCCGGCCCGCAGCGCCCATGACCTTGGCCCGCGCGGGATCGGACACAACCTCATTGAGTGCGGCAGCAAAGTCTGCGACGAACTTCTCGGGATCCAACGGCGTTCCAGTACCATCCGTGACCTGCTCCAGCTCCACGAGCAAGCCTGTTTCACCGTGCTGGACCACTTCGGGGATACCTCCCGTGGCACTCGCCACCACGGCTGCACCACACGCCATGGCCTCGAGGTTGACGATGCCGAGGGGCTCGTAGATCGACGGGCAAGCGAAGGCGGTCGCGTGGCTGAGGACCTGGATGAGCTCATGGCGGGGAAGCATGCGTTCGATTAGCAGCACACCCTCGCGCTTGCCCTGAAGTTCCTCGATCAGCCGGGCCGTCTCCGCGGCAAGTTCCGGGGTGTCCGCTGCCCCGAGGCAGAGGACAAGCTGAACGTCTTCCGGCAAGCTTGCGGCCGCTTTCAGAAGATAGGGCACGCCCTTCTGTCGCGTATTGCGCCCCACGAACACCACGCTGGGCTTGGCCGGGTCCATACCGAGGGCGCGAATTGCGTCCTCGCCGTTGTCCGGCTGCCACATGTCGACGTCGATGCCGTTGTGGACCACACGGACCTTGGCCGGGTCCACGTTCGGATAGCTGCGCAGGATGTCCTGCCGCATGCCCTCCGAGACGGCGATGATGGCTGCCGCTGCCTCGTACGCAGTCTTTTCAACCCACGAAGACAGAGCGTAGCCACCGCCCAACTGCTCAGCTTTCCACGGCCTCAGGGGCTCCAGGCTATGGGCGCTGAGGACATGGGGGATGCCATGCAGCAGCGACGCCAGGTGGCCCGCCATGTTGGCATACCAAGTATGGGAGTGGACCAAGTCCGCTCCGGCGATGTCCGGCACGATACGCAAATCCACCCCGAGCGTTTGAAGGGCGGCATTGGCCTCGCTCAGATCTTCCGGTGTGGAATACGACGTCACCGTTGCTCCATGGAAGTCCGCATCACGGGGCGCCCCAAAGGCGCGCACCTGCAGATCCACGTGCTTGGCCAAGACGCGGCTGAGCTCGGCAACATGCACACCGGCCCCGCCATAGATTTCGGGTGGAAACTCTTTAGTCACAATGTCTACGCGCACGCTACCTAACGTAGTCCTTCCCGAGTATGTGTTCTAGTGTGAAAGGGTCCGGCAACCCGGGCTTTTTACGGGGGCTACAAAGACGTACAGGGAGAGCAAACACCATGGCGTTGAAGAAAGTATTGTCAATTGTGTTGGCTGGCGGCGAGGGAAACCGCCTCATGCCATTGACGGCAGACAGGGCAAAACCTGCGGTGCCGTTTGCGGGAGGCTATCGACTGATCGATTTCGCTCTCTCGAATCTGGTCAATTCCGGGTACCTGCAGATCGTCGTATTGACCCAATACAAGTCGCACAGTCTTGACCGCCACATTTCCGAGACCTGGCGAATGTCCACCCAGCTGGGCAGATACGTCGCTTCCGTTCCCGCGCAGCAGCGCGTTGGCAAGAGCTGGTTCCTAGGCAGCGCAAACGCAATCTACCAGTCCCTGAACCTGATTCACGACGCCAATCCCGACATCGTGGTGGTAGTCGGAGCCGACCACGTCTACCGCATGGACTTCCAGCAGATGGTCCAGCAGCACGTAGCCAGCGGGGCCAAGGCCACGGTCGCAGCGGTCCGCCAGCCCCTCAACATGGCCAACCAGTTCGGTGTGATCGAGGTAGACAAGAACGATCCCCAGAAGATCTCGGCATTCGTCGAAAAGCCCGCTGAAACGGAAGGCCTCGCAGCCGACCCCACGCAGTTCCTTGCCTCCATGGGCAACTACGTTTTTAATGCCGACGCCCTGGTGGAAGCCCTTCGCATCGATGCGGAGCGTCTGGATACCAAACACGACATGGGCGGAGACATCATCCCCTACTTCGTGTCCCAAGGAGAGGCCGGGGTCTACGACTTCACCCTCAACGACATTCCCGGATCCACCGAACGGGACCGCACCTACTGGCGCGATGTAGGTACGATCGATTCGTTCTATGACGCCCACATGGACTTGATTTCGCCCGTCCCCGTCTTCAACCTGTACAACTCGGAATGGCCCATCTACACACGGCAGAGCATTTCACCGCCCGCCAAATTCGTCCGCGGCGACAACAACACGGTCGGCACGGCCCTGGATTCCATCGTGGCCAGCGGCTCGGTGATCTCCGGAGGAATCGTTGAAGGGTCCGTCCTCTCCAACGACGTCTACGTGGGAACGGCCAGCAGGATCCAGGACTCGGTACTGATGGACAAGGTACGCGTCGGTGGCGGCGCCGTGGTGAAGCGCGCAATCATCGACAAGAACGTGAAGATCCCCGCCGGGGCAACCATCGGTTTGGACGCTGATCTCGACCGTGCACGCGGCTTCAAGGTCACCGAATCCGGAATCACGGTACTCGCCAAGGACCAGGTGGTACCGGAGCCTGACGCTTCAGAGCTTGCCTTGGCGGCCGAATACCGGCGCTCCGTACCGGAAGCAATCAAAGCTGCCACGGAGAAGTTCCCCGATATCCGGGATTCCGCAGAGCAGGTCACCAAAATCCAGGCTTCCTCGGTTGAGGTCTAGCGAGGAACCCAGGAGTTAGAACAGCGCCCGGCCTCCCCGGCGACAGCAGGCGCGTCCAGCCGCCGTCGCCGAGGAGGCTTTGTTCTGCCCGACACTGTAAAATTGAGCCAATGAGCCCCGCCGATTTGACGCCTGAAGAGATCCAGGCCTGCCTCAAGGTCTTGAACACGATCCACGCCTACGACGAGGAGCACCCTGACTACCTCGCCGTCCGCCGTGCCACGGGAAAGATGTTCAAGGCTGTCAAGCGCCATCGCCGGGTCACCAAACGGGACGAGATCGCCGAAGCGGACCGCGCTGTCCTCTCGCTGACCGCCACCGCTGCACCAGACAGGATCGACGACGAGACCCGCGGCAACAAACTAGCTACGTCGGCCACAGGCGAGATCGCCGGCCACCTCATCCGCTCCAGGCCCTGCTACATCTGCAAGCAGCATTACACGCAGGTAGACGCCTTCTACCATCAGTTGTGTCCGGAATGCGCGGCGTTCAGCCATAGCAAGCGTGATGCCCGCACGGACCTCAGCGGACGACGCGCCCTGCTCACGGGCGGACGCGCCAAGATCGGCATGTACATCGCCCTCCGACTTCTCCGCGACGGCGCACACACCACCATCACAACGCGTTTCCCCAAGGACGCCGCACGCCGCTTTGCCGCCATGGAGGACAGCGCGGACTGGCTGCACCGACTCAGGATTGTGGGCATCGACCTCCGGGATCCCTCACAGGTCATGGCGCTCACGGACTCCCTCAACGAAGCCGGCCCGCTCGACATCATCATCAACAACGCCGCGCAAACGGTCCGGCGCTCCGGGAATGCGTACAAGCCCCTCGTCGATGCCGAGGATGAGCCACTGCCCGAGGCCCTTCAGGCAGCCAACGGCGGTCCGGAGCTGGTCACCTTCGGCCATGCCCACGACAAGCACCCCTTGGCCATCACCCAAAGCGTCACCGATCATCCCGTGCTGGCAGGTGATGCGATTACCTCACTCGCGTTGTCCACCGGGTCGGCGTCATTGGAGCGAATCACCATGGGGACCGCGATCGACGCCGGCGGCTTGGTTCCTGACCTTGCGACCATCAACAGCTGGACGCAAGTACTGGACGAGGTTGATCCCTTGGAATTGCTTGAGGTTCAACTCTGCAATGTCACGGCACCTTTCCTCTTGGTCAGCCGTCTCCGCGGGGCGATGAAGCGCTCCACTGCACATCGGAAGTACATCGTGAACGTCTCGGCCATGGAAGGGCAGTTCTCCCGCGCTTACAAGGGCCCCGGGCACCCGCATACCAACATGGCGAAGGCTGCGTTGAACATGATGACGCGAACCAGCGCGCAAGAGATGCTGGACACTGACGGGATCCTGATGACCGCCGTCGACACCGGCTGGATCACCGACGAACGACCGCATTACACCAAAGTCCGGCTCATGGAGGAAGGCTTCCACGCACCGCTCGACTTGGTGGATGGCGCGGCCCGCGTCTACGACCCCATAGTGATGGGCGAAAACGGCGAAGACCAGTACGGTGTCTTCCTGAAGGACTACAAGCCCTCCCCCTGGTAATCCAGGTGGAGGGCCCCGGGCCCGTTAGGTCAGTCGGGTGATCTCGACCGTCACCGTAAGGCCCGAGCCGCCGCCCCCGGACAGGATGCCCTTCAAGGGAGGAACATCCCGGTAGTCCCGACCGCGGGCCACAGTGACGTGGAGATCGCCCGCGGGCTTGTGGTTGGTGGGGTCCCAGCTACGCCATTCTCCGTCCCACCATTCCAGCCAAGCATGAGACTGGCCAGCGACCGTCTCGCCGATCTGCGCCGCCGGACGCGGATGGATATAACCGGACACGTACCGTGCAGGAATGCCGCAGCTGCGAAGCGAGCCGATGGCCAGATGCGCGAGGTCCTGGCAGACTCCTTGACGCTGGTTCCAGGCCTGCTCGGCGTTGGTGGTCACGCCCGTGGTGCCTTTCACGTAACTCATTTCGCCGTGCATCCATTCGAAGATCGCCATGGCTGTCTCATGAGGGTTCTTGCCGGCGACGACTGTGGGAACGATGCCAAGGACTTCCTCGCCGGGCCCGCTCAGCTGCGATTGCGGCAGCCAGTCACTGAACTGGTCCCGGATCTCGTCCGAGGCCAGCACATCCCAGCCAACGATCTCTTCGTCCAAGGCCACCCGTTCCACCCGATGGACCTCGACGGTGGTGGTGGCCACGACTTCGAGGCGCTCGTGCGGCATCTGCATGTCGAAACCGGTCACCCTGGTGCCCCAATAGTCGCGGTAGGTGCTCACGGCAGCTTGCGACGGCGTAATCTTCAACGAGGATTCAAGCACCACTTGCTGCGGATCAGTCAAAGGCGTCATGCGTGCCTCGTTGTACGACAAGGTCACTCTGCGGTTGTATTTGTAGGCCGTCTTGTGGACGATGCTCAGCCGGGTCATGAAACTTCTCCCACCCAGGCCAGTTCATCCGCCTGATTGAAGTACTTACGTGAAATCGCGTCGGAGGCCTGAGTGACCGCCTTCTGCACCCGGTCCATATGCTCGGGCAGCTCGGACATGAGGTCGTCCGTGCGGTGGAACTCAAGGAAGGTGCGGGCCTGGCCGACGATCCGACGGGCGTCATTAATGAAGCCCACCCGCTGGGCGGAGGGATCCAGCTTGGCGAGGCACTCATCGGCGTCGCGCAAGGCGAAAACGATGGAGCGTGGGAACAAGCGGTCCAGCAAAAGGAATTCGGCGGCGTGTTGGTCTCCGAAGGCCGCCCGCCGGGTCCGCAGGAACGACTCGTAAGCGCCAGCACAGCGCAGCATGTTCACCCAGGACATTCCGGCGGACAGGACATCCCGGGTGGACAGCATGCGCGCAGTCATGTCGGCGCGTTCGAGCGAGCGGCCCAGGACCAGGAAGAGCCAGCTTTCGTCGTGGCTCACCGTGGTGTCCGCGAGGCCCCTGACCATGGCGGTGCGTTCCAGCACCCAGTTGCAGAAACGGTACGTTCCCACCACATCCTTACGGTGCTGGTTCAGCCCGTAGTACGTGGTGTTGAGGCTTTCCCACAGCGAAGAGGACACCGTCTCGCGTGCCCGACGCGCATTCTCCCGCGCAGCGCTCAGCGAACCGGCAATGGACGTTGCACTCGTCTTGTCGTAGGCGAGGGCATGGAGCAGCTCGGGCAGGCCGAATTCTTCGCTCTGGGGACGGGCGCCCATGACGGCAAGCAGTTCCCTGGCCACACTCCGCTGCTCCTCGAGCGGAAGGTGGTTCAGGCGTTCGAGATGGACGTCCAGGATCCTGGCCGTTCCGTCGGCCCGCTCAACATAGCGGCCGATCCAGAAAAGGGATTCAGCAATACGGCTCAGCATGGGGCTGTGCCTCCTTCGGGTCCTGCGTTGCGACGATGAATGTAACCGGTCCGGACATGGCGTGACGGATCACTGCTGTTGGTCCGATTGCCGGTCCCGCCAGTTGCTTTCGACTGGCCAGACCGAGACCTGTTCGCGGACCGTGATGGAGGATCGGGGCATCTCCGCGGCGGGCAGTTGCGGGGAATCCGAAAGCACCCAGGTGTCTTTGGAGCCACCACCCTGGGATGAATTCACGATCAGCGAGCCTTCCTTAAGGGCCACCCGGGTCAGGCCACCGGGCAGCACCCAGACGTCGTCGCCGTCGTTGACCGCAAATGGACGCAAGTCCACATGCCGTGGACCGAACCGGTCCCCGGCGAGCGTAGGCACGGTGGAGAGCTGCAGCACCGGTTGGGCGATCCATCCCCGGGGATCCGCCAACACCCGCTTCCGCAAAGCATCCAGCTCCTCGCGTGAAGCATCAGGACCGATCACCAGGCCCTTGCCGCCGGAACCATCCACCGGCTTGACCACGAGTTCCTCAAGGCGGTCCAGGACTTGCTCGCGGGCTTCTTTCTCTTCCAGCCGGAACGTCTCCACATTGGCGATGACCGGCTCTTCGTGCAGGTAATAGCGAATCAGATCGGGAACATAGGAATAGACCAGCTTGTCATCGGCCACCCCGTTGCCGACCGCGTTCGCGATCGTCACCCCGCCGGCCCGGGCTGCGTTCACCAGTCCCGGACATCCGAGCATGGAATCCGAGCGGAACTGCAACGGATCCAGGAATTCGTCGTCAATGCGCTTGTAAATCACATCCACGCGCTGTTCACCGGCCGTGGTCCGCATGTATACCCGGTTTCCACGGCAGATAAGGTCCCTGCCTTCCACCAGTTCCACGCCCATCAAACCCGCCAGCAGCGTGTGTTCGAAGTACGCGCTGTTGAAGACCCCGGGCGTCAACACCACGACTGTCGGGTCATCGACCCCTGACGGCGCCGTCTTCCGGAGGGCCGACAGCAAGCGGCGCGGGTATTCCTCCACGGGCCGGATGTGTTGCTGCCCGAAGGCCTCCGGCAGACCCTTCGCCATCGCCCGCCGGTTCTCCAGCACATACGACACTCCCGAAGGGACCCTCACGTTGTCCTCCAGCACCCGGAACGTGCCTGCCGCATCACGGACCACGTCGATGCCGGACACGTGCACGCGCACGCCACCGGCCGGCTCGAATCCATGGACCGCCCGGTGGAAGTGCGCACTTGTGGTCACCAAAGCACGGGGCACCACACCGTCCGCGACCACCGCCATCCGCCCGTAGACATCGTCCAGGAATGCTTCAAGCGCGCGCACACGCTGCGCTACCCCACGCTCCAGAACATCCCACTCATCAGCCGGAATCACCCGCGGCACGATATCCAAAGGGAAGGGCCGCTCCTCCCCCGCATAATCGAAGGTCACGCCGCGGTCCAGGAAGGTCCGCGCCATCGACTCGGCACGAGCACTCACATCGGCAAGCGAAAGCTCGCGAAGCGCGCCGTCTACCTGGCCGTAGGATTTTCGGGCAATCGTGCCCGGGGTGAACATTTCGTCGTAGGCGCCGGAACGGGCGGCGGCCTCGGAGTAATCCCGGAATAGCTCAGACATGGGATTCAGACAATCACCTTTTCGATTACGAACACATTTCGCGTCCTGCATTTTGCGACTCCAGGTTCGATCCCGGTTCGCGTTCCACCTCTTGCATGCTTCAAGGTTGACGAATGCACCCCAAGCGTCTTCCGGCACCCGTCTCCCGAGTGGGAGCAGGGATTGTCATGGCAGTGGCAGCCACTGGGCTTGCCTTCATTGTCCACACCCTGATTTCCCCCATCCCTGCCATGACGGCGGCTGTAGCGCTGGGTTTGCTAGCTGCAAATATACCGGGCACGGCGGCATGGGCCGCCGGACGCGCCCGCCCGGGCCTGGACTTCGCCGGCAAGCACCACATGCGGGCAGGCATCGTCCTGCTGGGCTTGAAGGTCAGTGTTGTGGACGTCCTTGACCTTGGCGGGTTCGCGCTCGTGCTGATTGCCGCCGTCGTACTCCTCAGTTTCGCCGGCACGTATGGGCTCGCCCGCTTATTAAAGCTTCCACGGGATGGTGCCATGGGGCTGACCCCGGAACGGTTCGGCGCATGGACCGGCGCCTCAGTCCACGACGTGGGTCAAGTGGTTGCCACCGCACAGACTGCCGGTCCGGCGGCCGTGGGACTCGCCGTCGTCGTGAAACTGACGCGCGTGATCCTCCTGGCCCCCGTCGTTGCCGTACGGCCTCACGCAACGATGGTCCATGGGGCGGAAGTCGCGCAACGGCATCGAGGCGAACGACGACGGCAAGTTCCCACCGATCGTTCCCCTTTTCGTCCTTGGATTCATCGCCATGGTAGCTGCCCGTTCACTGGGTTGGCTCAGCCCGGGCGTTCTGGAGGCCGCGGGAGGAATCCAGGACATACTGCTAGCTCCGCCTTGTTCGGGCTGGGTTCGGCGGTCCGCATCCGCACGTTGTTGCACACCGGGGTCCGCGCAGTGCTGGTTGCCCTGGGCTCCTGGCTCCTCATCGCGTTGCTGGGCTTGGGCGCCGCAGGGCTCATGATTAGATAGTTGAGTGTCGAATCACAATCTGGCGTGCGCTGAGGCCGCCACCCGTTCAGCCCTGATCAGCACCCACAGCTACGATGTCTCACTCGACGTCCGCGAAGCAGCGGACCCCGAGGTGGCCGGGTACACAAGCCGCAGCGTCATCAACTTCTCCGCCGAGCCCGGCGCGTCCACGTTCTTGGACTTCATCCACGGCGGAGTGCACAGCGTCTTCCTCAATGGGAAAGGACTTGACGTCGCTGCGGTGGTGGACGGCGACAGGATCCGCCTCGAAAACCTTCAGCCCGAAAATCAAGTCACCATCACCGGTACGGCCCTTTACAGCCGGTCCGGGGAAGGACTGCACCGCTTCGTCGATCCGGCCGACGGACAGTGCTACCTCTACACACAATATGAACCGGCGGATGCCCGCCGCGTCTTCGCGAATTTCGAGCAACCGGACCTGAAAGCCGAATTCACCTTCCATGTCATGGCGCCGTCCGGGTGGCAGGTGGCTTCGAACGGCGCCGAAGCCGCCCGAACGCAACTGACCAGCGATCCTGCCACGAGCCGCTGGGACTTCGCCACCACCAAGCGGATGTCCACCTACATCACCACCGTCCTGGCCGGCCCCTATTTCCGCGCCACGGATCACTGGAGCAAGACGCTCGACGACGGGACCAGCCTCGAGGTTCCGCTGGCGCTTTACTGCCGCGCGTCGATGCAGGAGTCCTTCGACGCGGCCGAACTTTTCCGCTTGACGAAGAAGGGCTTGGACTTCTTCAACGAGCTCTTCGACTATCCCTATCCCTGGGGCAAGTACGATCAGGCGTTCGTGCCCGAATACAACCTTGGTGCCATGGAAAATCCCGGACTGGTCACCTTCACCGAGAAGTACGTCTTCACGTCGCGGGCCACGGATGCGCAATACCAGGCCCGCGCCAATACCCTCATGCACGAGATGGCCCATATGTGGTTCGGTGACCTCGTGACGATGACCTGGTGGGATGATCTCTGGCTCAAGGAATCCTTCGCCGACTACATGGGCACCCTAGGCGTGGACAAGGCCACGGACTGGGACAGCGCCTGGGTGAATTTCGCGAACAAACGCAAGTCCTGGGCCTATGTGCAGGACCAGTTGCCCACGACGCACCCCATCGTTGCGGATATCCCCGACCTGGAAGCTGCCAAGCAGAACTTCGACGGCATTACCTATGCCAAGGGCGCATCCGTCCTCAAGCAATTGGTGGCCTACGTCGGGTTCGAGGCGTTCATTGCCGGCTCGCGACGGTACTTCAGGGATCATGAATACGGCAACACCTCGCTCGCCGACCTCCTCCAAGCCTTGGGCACCGCATCGGGCCGGGACCTTGGAACGTGGGCCCGGCAGTGGCTGCAGACCTCGGGGATCTCCACCATTGCGGCGGAGATCTCCGGGAGCGGCGATGCCATGGGGTCCGTTGCCCTGCGCCAGGATTCCGTAGACCCGGCCACAGGCAGGCAGGAACACCGCCCGCATAGGCTCAGGATCGGTCTCTACAATTTTGACGACGGCGGCAGCTTGCTCCGCACCGAGAGCGTCGAGATCGACGTTGAAGGGGCCGAGACCAGAGTGGACGCACTGGCAGGAAAGCCGCGCCCGGCCCTGCTCCTCGTCAACGACGACGACCTCAGCTACGCCAAGGTCCGGCTGGATGCGGCGTCCGAGGCAACGGTCCGTTCCTCCTTGGACCGCCTCAGCGATCCCATGGCCCGGGCGTTGTGTTGGACAGCCCTGTGGGATTCAGCGCGCGACGCCGTTACCCCGGCGGCGCTGTACGTCGCCGCCGTCGAACGCTTCGCCCCTGCCGAATCAGGGATCGGCGTGCTGCTGAACGTTTTGGGGAACGCAGTGACCGCCGTCGAGCGTTACATCCCGGCTCCGCAGCGTGGCGAGGTCCGGGAGAGACTGATGGCGAGCAGCGCGATGCAGCTGCGCACCTCCCGGCCGGGTTCAGACCAGCAACTTGCTTGGGCGAGGACCCTCGCCGAGTTGTCCCGTCATGATAGTGCCTACGTTGAGTTCCTCCGCGGTATCCTCTCGGGAAGCATCACAGTGGATGGACTGACGGTGGACGCGGATCTTCGGTGGAGCCTGTGGCAAGCGCTGGCAGCCAATGGGGCGGCGGGCCTCGCTGAACTGGATGCCGAACTTTCCCGGGACCACACCGCTGCCGGACGCGAAGGCCATGCGTTGGCCGCTGCCGCCCGTCCCGAGGCGGCAGTCAAAGCAGCCGCATGGGATGCCGCAATCAACAACACCACGCTCTCGAACGAGATCCTGAGCGCGACGATCGCCGGCTTCTCCCTTGCCCCGTCAGGCCTGTTGGACGGTTTTGCCGGGCTATATTTCGATTGTCTGGAAAGTGTCTGGCAGTCCCGGAGCATCGAGATCGCGAGCCGGATTGTGCGCGGACTGTTCCCCTCGGCCCAGGACCTGTCCGGGGGAATGGCTCCGGCGGACCATCCGGTGCTCCGGCTTACGGACGATTGGCTTGCCACTCACCCGGCCGCCCCGCGCGCGCTCCAGCGCATCATCATTGAACAGCGGAGCCATATGTTCCGCGCATTGACGGCACAAGCCACGGGACGAGTCCTAGGGAACCCGGTGTAGCCATTCCGCGGTACCGAATTTTGACTGCACCCGCTCCCGGGCTGTTGCCAATTCCGCATCGGTGATGCGGGACTCCATGGCGCCGTATCGCTCGGTGAAAACTTCCTGCATGGCTTTGATGATCTCCGTCCGCGCGAGGCCGGTTTGCCGTCGCAGTGGATCCACGCGCTTCTTAGCACTGCGGGTGCCTTTGTCGGACAGTTTCTCCTTACCGATGCGCAACACGTCCACCATCTTGTCGGCATCGATGTCGTAGCTCATGGTGACGTGGTGCAGCATCCCGCCATTCGCGAGTCGTTTCTGCGCGGCACCGCCGATCTTGCCCTGTTCGGTGGCGATGTCATTGAGGGGGACGTAGAACGCAGTGATGCCCAGCTGTTCCAGTGCCGCCATGACCCAAGCGTCCAGGAAGGCATAGGAATCGGCAAAGCTGATGCCGTCGACCAGGCTCTGTGGCACATACAGCGAATAGGTGATGCAGTTGCCCGCCTCCATGAACATCGCTCCCCCGCCGCTGATGCGGCGGACCACCGTGATGCTGTGGCGCGCGACGCCGTCGGGATCCACCTCGTTGCGGAAGGACTGGAAGCTGCCGATCACCACTGAGGGCTCCTCCCAGTCCCAGAAGCGCAAGGTGGGGTTGCGGAGCCCGGCCCCGACCTGAGCCGTGAGGACCTCGTCCAACGCGACGTTGAGGTGCGTGGGAAGGACCGACGGCGGGATGACCTCCCACTGGTGGTCCGCCCACCCGCTGGCCTTGGACAGCGCCCTGCGGACAGCAACGGCGACCGCGTCGGCGGAAAAGCCGAACAGGACTGTGTCGGCAGGCAATGCCTCGGTAACCGCAGCGGAGATCTCTGCAGGCGTCGAACTTTCCGGAAGGCCCGTGAGCGCCCGATTGATCTCCAGCAGGGCCTCGTCCGGCTCCAGGAAGAAGTCGCCGCTGAGCGAAACGTTCGCGAACCGCCCGTCCAAGACGTCGAGGTCAACAACCACAAGTTTTCCGCCGGGGACCTTGTATTCGCCATGGAGCAGGGGGCCGTCATTTTGGAATGGCATGGTGGAAGTCATGCTTTCCATCCTGCCGGAAAACGCAAAAGCCCGCAGCCGCCGAAGATACGACGGGCGCGGGCTTTCACAGAAGCTTGGAGGTGAAGTTGATTACTTCTTGCCGCCGAAGCCCTTGAAGCGAGCGTTGAAGCGCTCGACGCGGCCTGCAGAGTCCATGATGCGCTGCTTGCCCGTGTAGAACGGGTGGGACTCCGAGGAGATTTCGACGTCGATGACCGGGTAGGTGTTTCCGTCTTCCCACTCGATGGTCTTCTTGGAAGACACGGTGGACTTGGTCAGGAACTTGACGCCGGAAGCCAGGTCGTTGAAAACAACAGCTTCGTACTTCGGGTGGATATCAGACTTCATAATGGGACCTTTTGTTCACGCAGCTGGATTTTGCCAGTTGCCAGGTATGAATGGATTCGGTCCGCACACTGATAACAGATACCCAGTGCCGGGCCAACAATCAATCATAGCGGAAACTGCACCTTGCCACGAACCGGCGCGCGGGGCATAGTTCCACCCCATCGGCCGTATCAGGTGCGCGGGCGCAGTTCCCAGAAGGCCACCGCGGAAGCGGCCGCGACATTGAGCGAATCGACGCCGGCGCGCATGGGAATCTTCACTGCGAGGTCGACGACGGCGAGCGTCTCCGGGCTCATGCCCGCGCCTTCGGTGCCGAGCACGAGGGCGAGTTTGCCGGGGTTACTTGCCGCGAGGTCATCCAGGTCCACGGCGTCGTCGGTCAGCTCCATGGCGGCCACGGTGAAGCCCTGCTCTTTGAGCCGTTCGAGGTCACGCGGCCAGGACTCAAGCCGAGCCCATGGCACCTGGAAAACGGTGCCCATGCTCACCCGGACGCTGCGGCGGTACAGGGGATCCCCGCAGCGCGGCGAGACCAACACGGCGTCCACGCCAAGCGCAGCCGCGGATCGGAAGATGGCACCGACGTTCGTGTGGTCGACGACGTCCTCCAGGACAGCCACGCGGTGTGCCCCGGCGAGGAGCTCCTCGAGAGGCACCGGAGCGGGGCGATGCATGGCGGCCATGGCACCGCGGTGCAGGTGGAATCCCGTGATTTCCTCGAGCAGGGAAGCCGTGCCGATGTAGACCGGCACGTCAGGGAACTGCTGGAAGACGTCGTCGAGGTCTTCCAGCCACTTCTCCGCAAGGAAGAAGGAACGGGGCTTGTGCCCGGCCGCGAGGGCCCGTCGCAGGACTCGGGACGACTCGGCAATGTACATACCTTCCTCCGGCTCGCGAAGCTTGCGAAGGTGGACATCCGTGAGTCGGGTGTAGTCGGCAACCCGCGGGTCGTCGGCGGTTTCAAGGTAGTGGAAGGTCACCGGATTCCTATTTCAGCAGGTTGGTGATCATGAAGCCGAGGGCCACGATGCCGAGGGCGAAGATCACGATGCGTAGCGCGAGGGGCTTCAAGCGCCGCCCCACTTTGGAGCCGATGAGGCCACCGATCAATGAGCTCGCTGCGATGATTGCCACGACTGGCCACTCGATCCGGCCGAAGGCGAACAAGAGGTAGGAACACGCTGCCACGACGTTGACGGCCAACACCAGGATGTTCTTCATCGCGTTGGCGTTCTGGATGGTGCCCGTCATGAAAACACCCAGGATGCCGACCAGCAGGATGCCTTGGGCAGCGACGAAATAGCCGCCATAGACCCCGGCGAGGTACACCAATACCACGAGAATCACGGTGTGCCGCTTGTCGTGGATAGCGTGTTCCGGGTTGCCTGCCCGGTCCTGGACCCATCGTTGCAGTTTGGGCTGGAAGAGGACCATGAGCAGCGCGACGACAATCAGGATGGGAGCCGCGTAGTAGAAGACCTTCTCCGGCAGGTGCAGCAGCAGCCACGCACCCGTAATGCCGCCGAGAAGGGACGCGGGCAAGAGCCGAAGCAATTGGCGGCCCCTGCCCCGGAGCTCATGCCTGTAGCCCCAGGCTCCGGTGACGTTGCCCGCCACGAGGCCCATGGCGTTGCTGATGGTCGCAGTGACGGGTGCGTAGCCCAAAGCGATGAGGACCGGGAACGTCACCAGCGTGCCCGAGCCGACCACGCTATTGATGGTTCCGGCCCACAAGCCCGCGAAAAAGATCAGGATGCCGCTAAGGATCTCCACAGTTTCTTGGTGCCCGGGCCTAGCGGCGGGCGGTGGCCGTGTAGCGGCCGGAGTTCTCGCTCACGTCCAGGGGCAGCCCGAAGGTGTCGCTGAGGTTTTCCGCCGTCAAGACCTCTTCGATGGGTCCCGCGGCAACCACTCCGCCGTCGCGCAGCAACATGGCGTGGGTGAAGCCCGGCGGCACTTCTTCCAAGTGGTGGGTGACGAGAACCATGGCAGGCGCGTCCTCGTCGCGGGCGAGTTCACCAAGCTTATGGACGAGCTCCTCGCGTCCGCCCAGGTCCAGGCCCGCGGCTGGCTCGTCGAGCAGGAGCAATTCGGGATCGGTCATGAGGGCGCGGGCGATTTGTACGCGCTTGCGCTCGCCCTCGGAAAGCGATGCGAAGGAACGGTTCAGCAACGGCCCCATGCCCCACTCGTTGAGAAGGCCGAAGGCTCGTCGCTCATCGTCGCGCTCGTATCCCTCGCGCCAGCGGCCGGTCACACCATAGGCGGCGGTGACCACCACGTTCAGCACGTTTTCGTGTTCGGGAATCTGCGTGGCCAAGGCCGCGGAGGAGAGGCCGATGCGCGGGCGGAGCTCAAACACATCGACCCGGCCGAGCGTCTCGTCAAGGATTCCGGCTTTTCCGCTGGTGGGATGCATCCGGGCGGCAGCGATCTGGAGCAGAGTGGTCTTGCCGGCACCGTTGGGGCCGAGGATGACCCAGCGTTCGCCTTCGTTGACTTGCCAGTCGATCTTGTCCAGCAGGATCTTGCTACCTCGGACAACGCTGACGGAAGCCAATTCAAGAACATCACTCATAGGAGTAGACACTAGGACAAAAAGGCGGGCGATAGATAACCGAAACTTCGCTCACACGGTTTGTGCGGCGCCTTGAATGAAACAGGAATTCGGGCGGCGCTTCTACGCTGGCTAAGATTGCAGCCATGAGTTCGAACTTGACCGCGGTCAGCTATGGTGTGAATTTGTCCCCTTCGGAGCTTGACCACTTGCGCAAGGTGCTGGCCGGTTCGGGGGCTTCCTTGACGTCTGAGTCGCGTTCCGGGGACGAGCGTTTCGGGGTCTGCATCCTTGGCTTGACCGTTGACGGGAGCACTGCTGCCGATTTGTCCGGCATTCGCCGCCTGGTCGCCGACGCCGCAGCTCCCGGCATGGACACTGCGATCGTCGCCGACGCCCTGCGCGATGCAACACGTAAGTTCCTGATAATGGATGTCGATTCCACCCTGATCCAGCAGGAAGTCATCGAACTGCTTGCCGCGCACGCCGGCAAACGCGAGGAAGTAACGGCCGTCACGGAGGCAGCAATGCGTGGCGAGTTGGATTTCGCGCAGAGCCTTCACGCCCGCGTCGCGGTGCTCGCAGGACTACCGGCCGCCGTCGTCGACGCTGTGCGGGCCGAGGTGCGCCTCAGCGAAGGCGCGGCGGAACTCGTTGCCGCGTTCAAGGCTGCCGGCCATGCGGTGGCGGTGGTGTCCGGGGGTTTCAACCAGATCCTGCAGCCCATCGCGGAAAAACTCGGGCTGGATTACTGGATCGCCAATGAACTCGAGATCGTCGACGGCGTGCTGACAGGCAAGGTGCTTGGCGACGTGATCGATCGCGCCGCCAAGGAGAAGTACCTGCGCGAGTGGGCAGCTGCCGAAGGGATCGACCTGGAGCACACGATTGCCGTGGGCGACGGCGCCAATGACCTTGACATGCTCGGCGCAGCGGGCATCGGCGTCGCCTTCAACGCCAAGCCGGCCGTGAGAGCGGTGGCTGATGCCGCCATTAATATGCCGTACCTGGACGCGGTCCGCCATATCGCGGGCGTCTAACTGGAATTCAAGCACCACAGAAGCAACACAAGAGCGGCCCGGGACTGGGCGATTCAGCCAGTCCCGGGCCGCTTCCTCGTGCCCTGATTTATGCACTAAAAAATGATCAGGCGCTTTTGCCGAAGTAGTCGGCGCCCCCAACGTATTCAGTGTGGCCGCTTTCGACGTCGGCAGTAACCATCTTGGCGACCTCGGCGGCGAATTCCTCGACGGAGTACAGCTTGCCGGCCTCGGCGCGGCGGGCCTCGATCGCGCCCGGGTTGGAACGGTCCAGCAACGTTGCCGTCACGGTGCCCTCAATCATGTCCCCCGAAACAACTACCAGGGAGATGCCCTTCTCGGCGAGGTTCGGGAGCAGTCCACGCAATGCGTCTTCGCCCGCGCGCTTGCTGCGGGCAACCGGCTCGTATTCGGGCATCGTGGGAACGGTTTCCACGAAGTGCGCTTGGTGGCTCGTGACGAAGACCACGCGGGAACCTTCGGGCATCAGCGGAACTGCGGCATTGAGCATGTTGATCTGGGCATCCCGGTTCAATTTGAGGGCGTAGTCCTCCTCCATGCCGGATTCCATGCCGCCCGAAGCGTTGAGTACCAGGACGTTGAGCGAACCGAACTCCTCCATGGCGGCGCTGACCAGCGACTGGACACCCTCCTGGGTGGTCAGGTCCGCGCCCACGGCGACGGCCCGGCCGCCGGCCGCCTGGATCTCGCCTACCACCTTGTTGGCCCGCGGGGCCTTTTGACGGTAGTTGACGACGACGGCGGCACCCTCTCCAGCCAGGATCTTGGCTACTTCAGCGCCAATCCCGCGTGAAGAACCGGTGACGATCGCCGTCTTGTTGTCCAACAGTCCCATTCGTGCTCCTTGATTCAAAGCGTTCAATTTGTTCAAAACGTCCAAGTTCTATTAGTCCCGAGTCAATCATGCCAGCGGGATTGCTGATGACTCCTGTGGGATCCCCACAAAGATCCCCGGGGCAGGTTTAGTCGTCCAAGCCCTGACTTGGCCGGCGAAGCGGGCCCTAGTGGCCCATGCCCAGGCCGCCGTCCACGGGGATCACGGCCCCGGAGATGTACGCGGCTTCGTCACTGGCAATCCAACGGACCACGTTGGCGACCTCGGACGCTTCGGCGAAGCGTCCCGCCGGAACACTTGCCAAATAGGACTTTTGGGTCTCTTCCGGAAGTTCGGCAGTCATGTCCGTGTTGATGAAGCCCGGGGCCACGACGTTCGCTGTGATGCCTCGGCTGCCGAGTTCGCGGGTCAGGGAACGGGCGATGCCCACCATGCCCGCCTTCGACGCCGAGTAATTGATCTGTCCCGGGGCACCGTAGAGACCCGACACGGAGGAGATGAGCACAACCCGCCCCTTGCGCATGCGGATCATGCCCTTCGAGGCCCGCTTGATGACCCGGAAGGCACCCGTGAGGTTGGTGTCGATGACAGAAGTGAAGTCGTCCTCGCTCATCCGCAAAAGGAGTGTGTCCTTGGTGATCCCCGCGTTGGCAACCAAGACTTCAACGGGACCGTGGGCAGCCTCGACCTCCTTGAAGGCCGCGTCAAGGGAAGCCTCGTCCGTCACATCGGCCTTGACGCCAAGAATGCCCGCGGGAAGTGCGGTTTCACTGCGGTACGTCACGGCAACTTTGTCTCCATTGGCAAGGAAGGACTCTGCGATGGCCAGGCCGATCCCGCGGTTTCCGCCCGTGATGAGGACACTTCGGGGCGTTGATACTGCTTCAGACATTTGGTCTCCGGAGTTCCGCGGCAGCGTAGCGCCGCTTGAAGGTGGCTAATTTCCTGCATCGATCTTAGCCGTCGGAAGCCTCAGGCCCCTGGCGGCGGTTTCCCGCGCGGTTTGGGCACCCCGGTTCCATGGTGAGAGAATTGGGAGAAGCCGTTGGAGCGTGATGAATCAGCCGTGACAAAAGATAACAGTCCCCTGCAGCAGGCGCCCGGAGACCCGGACGCCGTCTCAGGTGATCCTGTGGTACACAGCATTACCGATGCGGCTGCCGCCCATTCGGACGACATGCGTGAACGGATGATCAAGTACGCCGTGGCCATGGGTATCCGCTTGGTATGCCTCATCCTCATCTTCGTGGTTGATGGCTGGTTCAAGATCATCGCCGTCGCCGGGGCCGTGTTCCTCCCCTGGATTGCCGTGGTGATTGCCAATGGCAGCGACAAAGCCGAAGTCCACAGCGATGCCCTGCTGGACTACGTTCCGGCCGTCGAACTGGAAGCGTCCCCTTCCGTGGAAGCGGAAGGTCCCACGGCCTCCGCCACGGTCTTGGAGGGCGAACTCATTGAGGACGACGCGCCCCGCCAGGACGGTTCGGGCACGGAAGCTGACGATATCCAGGGGAGCGATGCGGTGAATTATCCGCACAGCGGGGAAGAACAGGCGGCTTCATGAATATCTTCACAACGGGCGGCGCCGGCCTGGAGAACCAATACGATGCCGGTCATCGCCCGTCGATCCCGGCGGTGTGCTCCCGCAAGGCCTGCCGCGCCGAAGCAACGTGGCAACTCTTGTGGAACAACCCCCGCATCCATACCCCCGATCGCCGCAAGGTGTGGCTGTCCTGCCAGGAGCACCGGGAATGGCTGGAGGACTACCTCCAGACCCGCGGCCTGTGGAAAGAGACAATACCTTTCGATCCCGGCACCACCACCGACCCAGGCGAGGTCCGCTGAATGTACCGCTTTCTCTTTTCCAGCAAATGGCTGGGCTACTTCGTTCTGGCCGTGATCTTCGCTGCGGGCTGCGTTTTCCTCGGCCGCTGGCAAATGGATCGCAGGGCGGAGACGTTGGCGGAGATCAACCGGGTTGTGACGAACTATTCGGCCACTCCGATTCCCTTTTCTGCCGCCAAAGCAGAGTTCCAGTCCCTGAATCCCGAGCGGGAATGGACACAGGTGGAATTGCATGGACGCTATGACATTTCCGGCCAACGCGTCGTCCGCAACCGTCCCCTCAACGGCCAGCCTGGCTACGAAGTAGTGGTGCCGTTCCGATTGTCGAGCGGCGAAGCCGTCGTGGTGGACCGTGGCTGGTTGCCTATCGGGAACAATACTCCCGGCCACCCGGACAACATCCCGGCCCCGCCGGCCGGCGAGGTCACCGTCGTCGCGCGCTTGAAAGCCTCCGAACCGGACCTGGGTCGCGGCGCCGTGGATGGCCAGCTGGCCTCGATCGATCTCCCTTCCTTCGCCACGGAACTCGGATACCCCATACTGACCGGCGCCTACGGGCAACTCGCCACTGAGTCCCCCGCCGTCCAGTCGATGCCCGCACCGTTCCCCAAGCCGGCCACGGATGAGGGCACGCACTTGTCCTATTCCCTGCAGTGGTTTGCGTTCGGCGTGCTGATGTTCGTCGGTTTCGCTTATGCGGCCAGGCAACAGGCCCGCAATGCGCAGATTGATGCCGAGGATGAGGACGAAGAAATCAGTGCGTTGCCCCGCCGCACCGCACCTGCGCCTCGGAAGTCAAAGCGGCCAACAGCCGAAGAAGAGGAAGACGCGATCCTGGATGCCCAAGGCTACTAAGATGGTCCCCACCCCGGTCCTGAAGGTTAAATTGGCCCTGACGGCGGCCGGCGCCCAAGACACGGTACGCACCTTCGACGACGAAGTCCCCACGGCAGTCGCGGCAGCTTCCTTGTTGGGATGCGACGTCGCAGCGATCGCCAACAGCCTGGTCTTCGAGCTCAACGGCGCTCCGCTGCTGATTCTCGCAAGCGGAGCGGCGAAGGTGGACACCTCTCTGGTGGCGGCTACCTTGGGGACAGCCAGGATCCGCCGGGCAAGCCCCGATTTCGTCTTGGAACACACCGGCCAGGCAGTCGGCGGAGTGGCTCCTGTCGGCCACCCGCGACCCATCCGGACCATTCTCGACGTGACCTTGCAAGCCCACCCGATCCTTTGGGCTGGAGCTGGGGACCATACCTCCATGTTCTCCATCAGTTACAGCGAACTCCAACGGATTACGGCCGCGCAGCCACTGCGGGTCCGTTAGGCCTCATAGGCCCGGGCCATTGATCCGGTGCAGCGTGCCGCTAGGCTGGTGCCCATGGCTGAATACACCTACGTCACGTACATCGAAGGAACCGCGGACCAGATTTGGACGGCCCTGACGGACGCAGCCCAAAGCGCCGAGTACTGGGGCCACGCCAATGTCTCGGACTGGAAGGCAGGCTCACGCTGGGAACACCAGCGCACGGATGGCTCCGGGACCGCGGACGTAGTAGGAACCATCTTGGAGGCGACGCAGCCCCTGCGCCTTGTGAACACCTGGGAGGACCCAACGGTCCCGGAGGTCGTGAAGCCCGATGTTGTCACCTTCACCATCGAGTCACACGACAGCATTGCCAGGCTAACGGTCCATCACAGGAACATCGCCGACGAAGAACAATTGGCGATTGCAAGCCGCGGCTGGTCGGCAGTCCTGTCGAACCTGAAAAGCTACATCGAACTGGGCCGTCCCCTCGCGTCGGTTCCGTGGGAAATGCCCTGAGCCGGAAGGAACCGCCTAGGCGAGGGTAATGAGGTCCAGGTAGTCCTCGTTCCAGTGGTCCTCGACGCCATCGGGAAGCAAGACCACCCGTTCGGGGTTCAGCGCTTCCACGGCGCCCTCATCGTGGCTGACGAGTACGACGGCGCCGGAATAGTTACGCAGCGCGCCCAGGATCTCGGCGCGGCTGGCCGGGTCGAGGTTGTTGGTAGGCTCGTCCAGGAGCAGCACGTTGGCACTTGAGGCCACGATCGTGGCGAGCGCCAGGCGCGTCTTCTCACCACCTGACAGCACACCTGCCGGCTTGTCGACGTCATCGCCCGAGAACAGGAAAGAGCCGAGGATCCCACGGACCTCCGCGTCCTTCATGTCCGGAGCGGATGAACGCATGTTCTCCAGGACGGTACGGTCATGATCCAGGGTTTCGTGTTCCTGGGCGTAGTAGCCCACTTTGAGGCCGTGGCCGGGAAGGATTTCGCCCGTGTCCGGTTTGTCCACTCCTGCGAGCATGCGCAAGAGAGTGGTCTTGCCCGCGCCGTTGAGGCCTAGGATGACGACCTTGGAACCGCGATCGATCGCCAGGTCAACATCGGTGAAGATTTCCAGTGAGCCGTATGACTTGCTCAAGCCTTCCGCAGTGAGCGGAGTCTTGCCGCAGGGAGCAGGATCCGGGAAACGCAGGGCTGCCACGCGGTCATGCTCGCGGACCGCTTCCAGGCCGCCAAGCAGCCGCTCGGCACGCTTCGCCATGTTCTGGGCCGCTACGGCCTTGGTGGCCTTGGCGCGCATCTTGTTCGCTTGGTCCATGAGGACCTGCGCCTTCTTCTCGGCGTTGGCACGCTCACGCTTGCGGGCGCGCTCGTCGGTTTCACGCTGCTGCAGGTAGCGCTTCCAGCCCATGTTGTAGAAGTCGATCTGCGCCCGGTTGGCATCCAGGTGATAGACCTTGTTGACCGTGGCTTCAAGGAGTTCCACGTCGTGGCTGATCACGATCAGACCGCCTTGGTGGCCCTTGAGGAAGTCGCGGAGCCAGGTGATGGAGTCCGCGTCGAGGTGGTTGGTGGGTTCGTCCAGGAGCAGTGTTTCAGCATCCGAATAGAGGATCCGGGCCAGCTCAACGCGACGGCGCTGGCCGCCCGAAAGTGTCTTGAGGGGCTGGTTCAGGAGTCGCTCCGGAAGGGACAGATTGGAGGAAATAGCCGCGGCTTCGGCCTCGGCCGCATAACCGCCCCCGGCGAGGAACTCGCTTTCCAAGCGGTCATAGCGGTTCATGGCCTTGCGCTGCACTGTGGCATCTTCACTGGACATGTCCGCTTGTGCCTGCTTCAGTTTGCCGACCACCACGTCCAGACCGCGGGCGGAGAGGATACGGTCGCGTGCCAGCTGCTCCATGTCCGGGGTCCGGGGATCCTGCGGCAAATAGCCAATCTCGCCGCTGCGGGCAACCTTGCCCGCAGCGGGCAAGCCCTCACCGGCCAGGACACGGGTGAGGGTCGTCTTACCCGCACCGTTCCGCCCGACCAGGCCGATCTTGTCCCCCTTGTCCACGCGGAAGCTGACCTGGTCCATGAGCAGGCGGGCGCCTGCGCGCAGTTCGAGTTCCTGGACGGTAATCAATTCGGGGGATGCCTTTCAATGGGGAACACCCGCAGCACGGAGTTCATCGGTGCAGCTGAGGCGAGGGAGGCCGAGCGATCGGCCTTGACAATTCTACCGCCCGCCGCGTCCCGCGCTTGCCAGGACTAAGACGCCAGTACACGATTCCAGAATAGTAAGCACCCTTGCTACTAGTTCCGGCGCGTGGTTAGGTGGAATCGGGACCGCCGGAGCCCTCATGTTGCAGCTCAGGCATGAGTCCGGTTTGACGATCGCTAGGGAGAGTCTCGATGAGCAGCACAACAGGATCCGAAGGCAGGCACCTCCGGGACGACCGCGGCCAAGCTGGAATCCCGGACGCCGTCGAATCGCGGGACGAGCAGGTTGGTGAAGTGCGGCGAAATGAGCCCGGCTACGTGGACGACACGAGCAACTATGGCGTGGCTCCCGCCGCATACGACCCCCGTGCCGCCACCCGCGAGACGGTCATTGCACGGGAAAAGGAACAGTTCGGCGGAATCAAGATCGGCTCCGCCTTCTTCGGCTGGCTGACCGCCACTGGAATGGCAGTGCTTCTCATTGCCATCCTCACGGCGGCCGGCGTGGCGGTCGGACTCGCAAACAACACGAACGTCAACGATGCAGTGAACCAGGCGGGTTCGCAGACGGTTGGCATCGCAGGCGTGATCGCCCTCTTGGTGATCCTGTTCCTTTCCTACTACTCCGGCGGCTACGTGGCCGGTCGCATGGCTCGATTCAACGGCGTCAGGCAAGGCTTCATGGTCTGGCTCTGGGCAATTATCGCGGCCGTCCTGGTGGCCCTGCTTGGCCTGATAGCCGGACAGCGGTTCAATATCCTCGCTAACCTCAACAGCTTCCCGAGGATTCCAGTCAATGAGGGACAGTTGAGCACCACCGGCATCATCGCGGCCGTCGTCGTGGCCGCAGTGACCCTGGTCGCGGCCGTACTAGGCGGCCTGGCGGGCATGCATTACCACCGCAAGGTTGACCGCGCAGGTTTCACCCCAGCGGAGGAGTCCGGGGAGGACTGATCGGGATGCCGCCCGCAACGGGACGGCCTTTGTACCTTGACGCCAAGGCCTCCCTCCGACACTCGTGGATACCCTACAAAATAGGGTCCTCGGCTGCTCTGTAATCTCGATTCCAGGGGATTTACTCCGCCCCGGCATCAGACAGGACACACCATGAGCAGCATCAAAACCGCAGCTACGGGACGCACCAGCGCCCGCAGCCGCTGGACCTCTACGGACATCGGCCTCATCGCCGTCTTCGCGGCCTTGGTGGCCGCTTCAACCATGGTCCCGGGGATCCCCGTAGGAGCCCTCGGCGTCCCGATCACCCTGCAGACCCTCGCCGTCATGCTCACCGGACTCGTGCTCGGCGGCGGCCGGGCGTTTGCCGCCGTCGGGCTCTACACCCTGCTCGGTTTCGCCGGACTGCCGATCTTTAGCGGGGGCCGCAGCGGGCTCGGCATCCTGGCAACCCCATCAGCCGGCTACATCATCGCCTTCCCGCTTGCTGCCGCAGCTGCCGGGTGGTTGGCTGCCCTCGTGATCCGCAAGACGGTGAAGTACCGCGCCGCGTTCCTGTTTGCGGCGGCCATGATCAGCACCATCGTGCTCATCCATGGCCTCGGAGTGCTTGGCTTCATGGTCAATGGAAAGTTCGACTTCGCCAAGGCATTCCTGGCCGACCTGCCCTACTACCCGGGCGACACCATCAAGAATGTCCTGGCAGCAATCATCGCTGTCTCCCTGCACCGGGCCTTCCCGGACATCCTGGTCCGCCGCGTCAAATAGGCGCCGCACCACAAAGAGCGGGAACAATCCATACATGAACACCATCATTCTGAGTGACGTCTCCGTACGGGTTGTCGTCGATGGCAGCCACACTCCCAAGACCTTGTTGCAGGACGTCTCGCTGAAACTGAGCGAGCGGCGCATCGCCGTCATTGGGGCCAACGGCTCCGGAAAATCCACCTTGTTGCGCCTGCTCAACGGCTTGGTCGCTCCCAGCGAGGGTGCCGTCACAGTCAACGGCGCGGACAGCATCGGAGACGTCCGCCAGGTCCGTAGCCAGGTCGGATTCGTCTTCACCGATCCCCTATCCCAGCTGGTCATGCCTACCGGCCGTGAAGATGTTGAATTGTCCCTGCGGCGTTCCATCAGGAACTCCAAGGAGCGTTCGGCCCGCGCCGAAGCAGTCCTCGAACGGTTCGGCCTCCTGAAACTAGCCGATCAAAGCATTTACGAACTCTCCGGCGGAGAACGGCAGCTGCTCGCCCTCGCCGCGGTCCTCGCGGTGAATCCCGCAGTGTTGGTCCTCGATGAGCCTTCAACGCTGTTGGACCTTCGCAACCGGGAACTGCTCCGGCGCACGCTTGCCGGCCTGGAACAACAGATCATCATGTCCACCCACGACCTCGAGCTTGCCCGCGAAGCGGATCGCGCGTTGGTGGTGGACGAGGGACGGATAGTGTTCGACGGCGGAGCAGCCGACGCCGTCGAACACTACCGTGCACTCTGCGCCGAGGCAGTGGAGCCCGGCGAACCTGCCCTTCGGGGACGAGTGCAGGCGACGTGAGGAGCCGCGGGGTCCTCATCCCCCACTATGTGCGCGGCGACTCGATCGTGCACCGCACGCCCTTATGGCTCAAGTTCCTCTTGGTTGCAGGCTGCGGCCTCGCCTCGTTCTTGATAGTCGATTGGCTCGTCTCGGCAGCGGTCCTGGCCGTGATGTGCGCGCTCTTCCTCCTGAGCGGCGCAGGCTTCAGACGGCTCGCGCATTCCGTGTGGCTGGTGACGCCCATCCTTCTGGTCATCGGCGCGTTCCAGTGGTGGCAGCTGGGCGGCCCGGTCGCCGCCCGGATCGTGCTCAACGTGCTCGTCTGTGTCGTCGCTGCATCGGTGCTGACGGTCACGACTCCGGTGCAGGCGCTGCTCGACGGGGTGGTAGCCCTGTCCAAACCGCTCAAGCGCTTCGGCGCGGATCCCGAGCGTTTCGCACTGACCATAGCCATTATGTTGCGGAGCCTTCCGTTCATCGCGGCAGCATTCTCCGATGTCCGTGACTCCGCCCGTGCCCGCGGTTTGGAACGGAATCCCCGCGCTTTGGTCTTGCCGGTCTTCATCACCACGGTTGCCTATGCGCGACAGACCGGCGACGCCTTGGCCGCGCGCGGCCTGGGAGACGCCGAAGACTAGTCGCCCCGCAGCTGGACGTACCGGAACATCGCGGCCGTGCCCATCCCACCCGCGATGCTGATCATCGCCAGGGCCAAGCTCTCCCGGCCTCGCTGCCGGCCGGCAATAGTGCGGGCTTGCGCCAGGATCCGCGTCACCAACACGGCCCCGGACGCACCATAACCGTGCCCCAAAGCCAAGGCCCCGCCGTCGAGGTTCGCCCGTTCGGGGTCGACCCCGAGCACGTCAAGGCAGGCGAGGGTCTGCGAAGCGAATGCTTCGTTGAATTCCACGAGGTCCAGTTCCTCCGGCTCCAGATCAAGCCCCGCGAGCAGCCGCTTGGCCGCCACCGAGGCTCCGATGCCCAACAGTTCCGGGTCCACCCCTGCCGTGTCAGTGCCCAACACGAGCAGGCCGTCGGCGGCACCCAGTGCCTGCGCCCGCTCCAACGAGGTGATCACGACGGCGGAGGCCGCGTCCGCGTCGAAGCATGAGTTTGCCGCCGTCACCGTTCCGCCCGGCACGAATACAGCGGGAAAGCGTGACATGAGCCCGGCCTTGAGCGATGCGCGGGGTCCGTCATCGGCCTCCACCACGGCACCACCGGCATCCACGGGAACAATTTCCGGGCCGAAGGCCCCGGCGACTTTGGCGGCGACGGCTCGCTGGTGGCTCCGCAAGGCGAAGTCATCCTGCCGCTCGCGGGTGATGCCGAACTCCCGCGCCACATTTTCGGCCGCAACGCCCATGTCCGGGTCGCCAAACTCCGGCGGCACAAAGGTGGCGCGCGTGAAAAAGTCCGGCGCGCCGTCGGGGTCCGGGGTTCTCCGCGCACGCAAGGGCGCCGTACTGATGCTTTCCACTCCCCCGGCCAAGTAGATTCCGTTGCCGCCCGCTGCCACCAGCCGGGAGGCCAAGGCAATGGCGTCGAGACCGGAACCGCACTGCCGGTCCACGGTCAGCCCGGGAACCTCCACCGGCAGTCCCGCTTGCAATGCGGCGTACCGGGCCAGGTTGCCGCCACCACCCACGGCATTGCCGATCACGACGTCGCAGACCTCCGCGTCGGCAACACCCGTGGCAGTCAGGAGGGAGCGGAGGACGGGAGCGAGGAGTTCCTCTGCCCGCAGCGACTTCAGTTGGCCGTGGGATCGGCAAATGGGTGTCCGCAGGGCAGCAATAATGACGGGCTGGCGCGAAGGATCCGGCACCGTCCCCTGTCTGCCGCTGGACAACGGGCTAGACAAGCCGCTAAGCAAGGGGCCTCAGCCGCGGATCGTTGTTCTTGATCCAGTCCAGAAGAATCTGGCGGCTGACCTTTCCGCGGTCCGTCACCGGCAATTCAGAAAGCGCGAAATACTGCTGGGGCCGCTTGTCCCGCGCGAGCAAGCCGTCCAGGCCTGTCTTCACTTGGGTTGCCGTCACCGAACCGTAGGCGGGGAGGATCCCTGCCACCACTTTCTCCCCGCGTACCTCGTCTGGCATTCCAGCCGCGACCGCCGCCGAGACTCCGGGAACCGAGGCCAGGGCAAGCTCCACCTCGTGGGGATAAACGTTCTTCCCCGACGTGATGATCATGTCCGATCGCCGGCCAAGGATATGCAGGACCCCGGCGTCCACGTAGCCTTGGTCTCCCACCGTGTACCAGCCGTTGAAGCAGCGCAGGGCCTGGCCGTCATCTCCCCACAAATAGCCGTTGCTGACCATGCCCGAGCGCACGGAGATGTTGCCGTGAGCCCCCTCAGCTTGCTCCGCGCCGTCGTCGTCCATGATCTTGAGTTCGACGCCGGGGAACGGCGCGCCGATCCCCGTACCGCCGGCGTCGAGCGGCTCCCCGGCAGCAAGGCGCGTCCCCGAAACGAAACTGAGTTCGGAGGCACCGTAATACTCGAAGATCGCCGCGTTGGGGGCCCAACGCCTGGCAGCCTCCAACGTGCGCGCATCCAGTTTCGAGCCAGCGCAGATGATGCTGCGCAGCCCCGATGCGTCGACGCCACCAGCCAAGCCGCGTTCGCTCAAGAGGCGCAGCACAGTAGGCGCCAGGACCAAGCGCGTGACGCCGTCGTGGCCGATGGCTGCATGGGCGTCGCCGACGTCGAAGGTCTCCAACGTGTGAAAAGCCGCCCCGGCATACAGGCATTCCGAGAGGGCATACAAGTTCAAGCTTGCGGCGAGGGGCCCGGGGGCCAACGTTCTATCCTCCGGTGCCAGCCCGAAGAATTCGATGGAGGCATCAAACGAAAGTTGCCACGAACGCCGCGAACGGGTGAAAGCTTTGGGAACGGACGTGGTTCCGGACGTCAGGCCTATCAGGAACGCCGAGTCGGGACGGCCGTCAAGCAGTTCACCGCCGCCGGCAAACGCCTGGGCAGCAGCCAACCCCGCGCTATTGCCTCGCTGCGCTTCACCGATCCGCTGGGCAACCTCGTCGAGCATGGGCTGCGGCCACAACGGGTCGAGTACGGCGCAGCACCGTTCGCCGGCTACGGCGGCCGCGTAGTCCACCACGAAGTCCAGGGAATTGGGCTCGGCGAGAATCGTCGTCGCTGCCGTCTCCACGAGGCGCACTGTTGCCGCGTCCCGCAGCTCCGCCCAGCTGAGGCGTTTGCCGCCCACGACGACGGCAGTGTCGTCGGGGCGCTCGTCGGCCCAGAGTTGAAGTTTGTCCAGAAAGGGCATCATCGAATTTTAGCCGCTGACGAATCCCCGGGCCCTTTCTGTGACGCTCGGGGTCATGACGATGAGTTTCAGAGGGGCGGAACTGGCGTAACGACGACGGCCGGTCCCCTTCCAAGAGGAAGGTGACCGGCCGTCGTCGTACTCCCAGCGGGAGGCCGGGGACCTAGATGTTGAACTAGATGTTGAAGCCGAGCGCCCGCATCTGGTCCTTGCCGTCATCGGTGATCCGCTCGGGACCCCATGGCGGCATCCACACCCAGTTGAGGCGCCAGTCGTCCACGATTCCGTCGAGCGACTGGCCGACCTGCTCTTCAAGCACATCCGTCAGCGGACATGCCGCAGTTGTCAGCGTCATGTCGATGAGCAGTGCGCCGTCGTCCTCCGAGTACTTCAGACCGTAGAGCAGCCCAAGGTCCACCACGTTGACACCGAGTTCCGGGTCAATGACATCCTTGAGCGCCTCCTCGACGTCCTCGAGGCTGGTGCGAGCCGCTTTGATTTCGGTCATGGCGGGAGTCCTAACTAGGCCTGTGCTGCTGCGGCAGCAGCAATGGTGGCTGCGCCGGCGCCTGTGGCGTAACGGTCGTAGCCTTCTTCTTCAAGACGGTCGGCCAATTCGGGGCCGCCCTCTTCAACAACCTGCCCGTCAACAAACACGTGAACGAAGTCCGGCTTGATGTAGCGCAGGATGCGTGTGTAGTGGGTAATGAGCAGCGTGCCCATGTTTCCCGTCGCGTGGGCGCGGTTGACGCCCTCGGAAACCACCTTGAGCGCGTCGACGTCCAGGCCGGAGTCGGTCTCGTCCAACACGGCGAACTTCGGCTTGAAAAGTTCCAGCTGGAGGATCTCCACACGCTTCTTCTCCCCACCGGAGAAGCCTTCGTTGACGTTGCGCTGTGCGAAGTCGGCGTCAATGCGCAGTTGCTGCATGGCCGCCTTGACGTCTTTGGTCCAGGTGCGCAGGGCCGGTGCTACGCCATCGATTGCGGTCTTGGCGGTGCGCAGGAAGTTGGTCATGGTGACACCCGGAACCTCTACCGGATACTGCATGGCGAGGAAGACGCCTGCACGGGCGCGCTGGTCGACGCTCATGGCCAGAACGTCTTCGCCGTCGAGCGTGATGGTGCCGCTCGTGACGTTGTAGCGCGGGTGGCCGGCAATGGTGGACGCCAAAGTGGACTTGCCCGAACCGTTGGGGCCCATGATCGCGTGGGTCTCGCCGGTCTTGATGGTCAGGCTGACGCCCTTCAGGATCTCTTTGGTGCCCTGCTCCGTCTCGATGCTGACGTGCAGGTCCTTGATCTCAAGAGTAGACATGCTCTTCTTTCTTTCGTAAGTCTTTAGGCACTTGGCGCTCAGTAGTTCTGTACCGAGGCGCCGTTCACAACGTTGGTCACGTCCACGTAGACGTCGTCGCCATCAAGGGTGACGGCGAAGACGGGGACGGGGTCGTAGGCAGGGAGCTGCAAGGGCTGTCCGGTGCGGAGGTCGAACTGGGAACCGTGGCCCCAGCATTCGATCGCGCAACCTTCGATTTCACCCTCGGCGAGCGAAATATCCGCATGCGAGCAGGTGTCGCCGATGGCGTGGATCTCTCCCATCGAGTCCTTGACGATGGCTATGGGGTAGTCATCGATCAGGATGCGCAGCGCCTGCTTGACCTGGATCTCGTTGGCGTTGCATACCAGTTCGCCTTGTGGCTGATCGCTCATAGTCTGTTTCCCTGCTTGGCTTGTATTAGTTGTCGCTCGCGGCGAGCTCACGCTCAACAGCTTCGGTCAGGCGCTCTTCGAGTGCCGGTACCTTGATCTGCTGGATGATCTCGTTGAGGAAGCCACGGACCACCAAACGGCGGGCAACGTCTTCCGGGATGCCACGTGCCATGAGGTAGAACAAGTGTTCGTCATCGAAGCGGCCGGTGGCGCTGGCGTGGCCGGCACCCTCGATCAAGCCGGTTTCAATCTCCAAGTTCGGCACGGAGTCGGCGCGTGCGCCGTCCGTGAGGACCAGGTTGCGGTTGGCCTCGTAAGTATCGGTGCCTTCAGCCTCCTTGCGGATCAGGACGTCGCCGACCCACACTGTGTGTGCATTGCGGCCCTGCAGGGCGCCCTTGTAGAGCACGCGGGACTTGCAGTTGGCCACCGCGTGGTCAACAAAAAGCCGCTGCTCGAGGTGCTGGCCCGCGTCGGCGAAGTACAAGCCGAACATCTCGACGTCGGCGCCCGTCGCCGTGAAGCGGGTCGAGGGCGTCACGCGGACAACGTCGCCGCCGAGGCTGACAACAACGTGCTTGAACTTCGCGTCGCGGCCGATCTTGGCCTGCTGCGAGGAGGCATGCACGGCGTCGTCGTTCCATTCCTGGACCGAGATGACGGTGAGTTCCGCGCCGTCCTCCACGAGGATTTCAACGTTCTCGGACACGACGGCGCTGCCCTGGTGGTCAAGGACGACTACACCTTTGGAGAAGCGCTCTGCCACGATCACGATGTGCTGCGCGGAGGCTTCAGTGGAGGTGCCGGTGAGCAGGACGGACACTTCGCCGTCGAGCCGCAGTTCGGCAGGCACCGTGATGACGGTGGCCTCGCTGAAGTTCTCCCAGGCGTTCGCGGACACACGGTCCTCCGGGATGGCCGCCAGGCCGATGCGCTTGTCGTCCCGTCCCACGGTTTCGACGACGACGCCTTCAGGGGCGGTTACGGCGACGGACGGCGCCGAACCGCTGAGAACCTCGCTGTGAAGTCCACGAAGGCGCTTAAGCGGAGTGAAGCGCCAGTCCTCTTCCAGCCCGGTGAGGGGCTTGAAGTCAGCCACCTTGTAAGAGGTCAGGCGACCTGCGCGCGAGCTGTCGGGAATGCCGACACCGCCCCCGTGGGAGTGGCTCTTGGCCGAGGCTCCGGCAAGAGGACCGGCCGACGTCTTTTCCGAGGTGGAAGAGGTGTTGGTCCCGGTATTGACCGGCGAAAGGTTCTCGCCCTCTTCGGTGAAGCCGTCGATAAAGGGCTGTGCCGATGGCGCGCCGATGCGAGCCTTCTCAGTAGTAATTTCAGTCATTGCTAACCGACGGATCCTTCCATCTGCAGTTCAATCAGGCGGTTGAGTTCAAGGGCGTATTCCATAGGCAACTCACGGGCAATCGGCTCAATGAAGCCGCGCACGATCATGGCCATGGCCTCGTCCTCGGGCATACCGCGGGACATCAGATAGAAGAGTTGCTCCTCACTGACTCGGGAAACGGTGGCCTCGTGACCCATCACCACGTCATCCTCGCGGATGTCGATGTAGGGATAGGTATCGGAACGGGAAATGGTGTCCACCAACAAGGCGTCGCAACGCACGGTATTGGCCGAGTGCTTGGCGCCTTCGCGGACCTGGACCAGGCCTCGGTAAGCTGCACGTCCGCCGCCTCGGGCCACGGACTTGGAGATGATGGAGCTCTTGGTGTTCGGTGCGATGTGGACCATCTTCGAACCGGTGTCCTGGTGCTGGCCCTCGCCGGCGAAGGCGATGGAAAGGGTCTCACCCTTGGCGTGCTCGCCGACCAAGTAGACAGCCGGGTACTTCATGGTCACCTTGGAGCCGATGTTGCCATCGATCCATTCCATGGTGGCGCCCTCTTCGCAAATGGCGCGCTTGGTGACCAGGTTGTACACGTTGGTGGACCAGTTCTGGATGGTCGTGTAACGGACGCGGGCGCCCTTTTTCACGATGATTTCCACCACGGCCGAATGCAGCGAGTCCGAAGTGTAGATCGGGGCGGTGCAGCCTTCAATGTAGTGGACGTAGGAGTCCTCGTCCGCAATGATCAGGGTGCGCTCGAACTGCCCCATGTTTTCCGTGTTGATGCGGAAGTAGGCCTGCAGCGGGATGTCCACATGGACGCCCTTGGGGACGTACACGAAGGAACCGCCGGACCACACAGCCGTGTTCAGCGAAGCGAACTTGTTGTCGCCCACCGGAATGATGGTCCCGAAGTACTCCTGGAAGATCTCCGGATGCTCGCGAAGCGCCGTGTCGGTGTCCAGGAAGATAACGCCCTGCTTTTCCAGGTCTTCACGGATCTGGTGGTACACCACCTCGGACTCGTATTGCGCGGCCACACCGGAAACAAGGCGGCTGCGCTCCGCTTCCGGGATGCCCAGCTTCTCGTACGTGTTGCGGATGTCCTCAGGCAGGTCTTCCCATGTGGCAGCCTGCTTCTCCGTGGAGCGCACGAAGTACTTGATGTTGTCGAAGTCGATGCCGGAGAGGTCTGCACCCCAGGTGGGCATGGGCTTGCGGTCGAAGTACTTCAAACCCTTCAAGCGCAGGTCCAGCATCCATTCCGGCTCGTTCTTCTTGCCGGAAATGTCACGCACGACCTCTTCGCTGAGACCCCGGCGCGCGTTGGCGCCGACGTCGTTCTTGTCGGACCATCCGTACTCGTAGGTGCCAATACCGTGCAGCTCGGGATTCTTCTGCAGAATCTCCGAGATCACAGCACCGTCAGCTAGCGCTTTCTCTGCTGTTCCTTCAGCTAATTGACCCGTCATCACGGCCTTTCTTACTGATTGTTGGATTCGACATGGGGCGTGGCCCGCAGCGTGGGAAACCCGAGGGCCTCCTTGGCAGCTGGCCTGCCGGTAGGAATGTGGGTGGTGCAGACATGTCCGCCCTGCGCGAGGGTGGAGAGCCTGCGGACATCGACGCCGACCAAACGGGAAAAAAGTTCGGTCTCAGTGTCGCAAAACACGGGAAATTCCGCTGCAAGTTGCTGGATGGGGCAATGGCCTTGGCACAGCTGGACGCTGGAAAGCGCGGCAGGCAAAGGCGACTTGGTCTCAATCGACGCAGCGGAGGCGACGTAGCCGTCCCTGCTCAGTGCCTTGGACAGTGCCACAGCGCGGGCCGCGATGTCGGAACCCGCTGCATCAACTTCTGGTGCGTAGCGCTGCTCCATCTCGGCAAAGCGCTCTACCGCATAGTCCCTGACAGCTTCTTCGCCTGCAAGGTCCCGCAGCCGCCGCAGCGCCGAACTGGCAATGTTCAGGTAGTCGTCTCCGAGCTTCGACTGGCCCTGGGAGCTGAGGACATAGCGACGGGCCGGCCTGCCTGCGCCGGCGCCGGCCTTCGCGACACGCTTGACCTCAATAATTCCGGCTCGCTGAAGGTGATCCAGGTGCCGGCGAACCGCCGCGGGAGTGAAGCCCAACAGGTCGCCGAGTTCAGCCGCGCTGACGGGGCCGTGCTCCAACACCGCGTTGAGAACACGGTCTCTCGTGCGGTCTTCCGCATCAGCCACTCCCGCGGCTGTGCCGCCGGGTACGGGCATGACTGCGCCATGCCGCGTTGCGGGCACGGAAACAGAACTCATCATGGAATACACAACACAATCATGTCGTAATTTAGTCCATGCATCCAGTAAGGCAAGGCTGGCCTGCAGCGCAGTGCCCACCGCATCCCTACTACTTCACGTAGAATACTCTGGTGCGATCCCCCGAATCCCCTGTCCTCAGAATCGACGGACTCATCAAGGACGTCGGCCCGCTGGCTTCCCTTGACGGCAAAATGCTCCGGGTGGTCAGCGGACTGTCAATGTTTGCAGAACGCGGCCAGATCACTGCCTTGCTTGGTGCCAATGGGGCGGGCAAAACAACGACGCTCGAATGCGCGCAAGGCCTTCAAAAGCGCACCGGCGGTCGTATTGAACTCCTCGGCGACGACCCCGATACGGCCGGAGCAAACCTCCGCTCACGCGTCGGCGTGATGCTTCAGGACGGGGGCCTCCCGCCGTCGGCCCGGCCCATCCCCTTGCTTCGGCACATTGCCGGCATGTACCAGAACCCCCTTCCTTTGGAAGAGCTCGTTGAACGCCTGGGCATCGATACGTTCAGCCGGACGGGGATCCGCCGCTTGTCCGGCGGGCAGAAACAACGGCTCTCGCTTGCAGCCGCCCTCATCGGCAATCCCGAAGTCCTCTTCCTGGACGAACCCAGTGCGGGGCTCGATCCCCAGTCCCGCCAAATCGTCTTCGAACTGATCGCCGAACTGCGGGATGCGGGCATGGGCATCATTCTCACCACGCACCTCATGGACGACGCCCAGCGACTCGCGGACTACGTGTACATCATCGACGCGGGCCGCAACGTCGCCCAAGGCACCGTTGCCGAGCTGCTGAGCCACGGACACGAAGACATGGCCGGGATCACGGAACGCACCCTGCTGTTTGACGCTCCCGCGGGTCTCGACATCGCGGCAGCGATCGGCAACGAACTGACCATCACGGAGAGCCGGGCAGGCAGCTACGCGGTGGTCGGCACCCTGACACCGGAGCATTTGGCGAAGCTCACTGCCTGGTGGGCGGAGAAGGGCATCATGCCTGCGTCCCTTCGCCTGGAAGCACGCAGCTTGGAAGACGTCTTCCTGGACATCTCCGGAAGGGACATCCGATGACACCCACGACAGTCACAACACCCCACGCCGGACCGGCTCCCCTGCTACGTAGGATCCTGCTCCAAGGCCGCTACGAAACAATGACCATGATCCGGAACGGCGAACAGCTGATCCTCGCCGTCATCATGCCTTTGCTGGCCTTGGTCGGGCTCACAGTCACCCCGCTCCTGGATGGATTGGGAGACAGCCGCGTGAACATAGCGGTACCCGGAATCCTGGCCTTGTGTGCGATGTCAACGGCATTCACCGGCCAAGGCATCGCCACTGGCTTCGACCGCCGCTACGGCGTCCTCCGTTTCCTCTCCACTACACCTTTGGGCCGGACCGGCCTCATCGCAGGCAAGATCATCGCTGTCCTGGCTGTCTTGGTCCTCCAAGTACTGGTCATCGGAGCCGTTGCCGCATTGCTGGGCTGGCAGCCACGGCCGGAAGGCTGGCTTCCGGGTCTGGGCCTGTTGGTCCTCGGAGCCGCCGCCTTCACAGCCCTGGGCCTCTTGGTTGCCGGAACGGTACGCCCGGAGGCGACCCTCGCCATCACCAACTTGCTCTGGATTCTGCTGGGTGCCCTAGGTGGAATCGTGGTTCCCGCCGAGCGTTTGCCCGCGCTTGCCCAGAGCATCGTACATTTCCTGCCGTCGGGCGCCTTGGGCCAGTCCCTCCGGGACGCATTTCTCCATGGCAGCCTCTCGTGGCCCTACGTCCTGGTGCTGCTGTTGTGGACGGTCATCCCCGGTGCAGCGGCCGTCCGCTGGTTCAAGTGGAATTGAGCGTCTGCTCTGGAAACGAACCGTCAACTGGAACTGAGAATTCAGAATTGAGAACACTGTGAGCACGGATTCCCGCCTCCCGAAATCCATCCGGCAGATAGCCGCCAAGCTGCCTACGGAAGTCAACAGCACCGTGCGCAGGCTCGCGATGTTGTCGTTGATCGGCCAGACGGTCCTGGTGGTGACCGGCGGTGCGGTCCGGTTGACATCTTCAGGGCTCGGCTGCCCGACGTGGCCACGCTGCACCAACGGTTCGCTGGTGAATACGCCGGAGATGGGCATCCACGGCTTCATCGAATTCGGTAACCGGATGCTGACCTTCGCTTTGGCGGCCGTTGCCGTCTTAACGCTGGTCTACTTGTGGAACCTCCGCAAGGACCGGCGGGACCTTTTCCTTCTGGCTTTGGGCCTGCTTGCCAGCATTCCGGCACAGGCCATCATCGGCGGCATCACCGTGTTGTCCAATCTCAACCCTTGGGTGGTCGGACTGCACTTCCTCGTCTCCATGTCGTTGATTGTCTTCTCCACACTCTTGGTCAACCGCGCTTACGGCCGGACCGGCCGCTTCATGACGCGTCCGCTGGAATCGATTCCGGGCGCGATGAGCCCCGTCATGACCGCCGTCGCGTTCTTCTCCGCGATTGCCGTGTGCCTGGGCGTCGTAGTGACGGGCGCAGGACCCCACGCCGGCGATGCCAATGCACCGCGCAATGATCTCGATTGGGACCTCGTCTCACATATCCACGCTGTGCCCGCTTACCTCATCACCGCGGGAACCCTCTTTGCTGTTTACCTCGTCCTTCGCAAGGGAATCACCGGCCCGTTCCGGACGGCGACACTCACGCTTCTCGCTGTGACGGTGCTACAGGCGGTCATTGGCTTTACCCAGTACTACAACGGCATTCCGGCGCTCTTGGTGGGCGCCCACATGTTGGGTGCTGCCCTGCTCATGAGTGCGGCCACCAACGCGGCGGATGTGGCGCGTTTCAGCCCTAAGCGCTAGGGCGCACTCCTGCGCCCAGCTCCCCGACCGCGGTTCAGACGCTCACTCATTTATCATGCGCCTTCACCCGACCCTCCATCAGATATGGGTTCCCAAACCCAAACGCTCCATCACATATCACGCCCCAGCCCAAACGCCCGATGCGATCGGGCGAAAATGACAACCCTCCCTCGCGCATGTGGACGTGTCACAGATGTGAGTGAGGGTTGTCATATGGGCCCAACTACGTGAGCGAGCATCGGACGATACGCCCTTATGTCTGAAGGAGGGTTTGTCTTTTAGCTGTAAAAAGTGAGCGGGCGTCCTCGGGTGACGCCGAGGATCGGGGAACCGGGCACGTCAGCCGCCGAGGATCGGGGAACCGATGAACGGGTCCACCGCGAGGGCAATGAATAGCAGGGTCAGGTAGCTGATGGATCCGTGGAAGACCTTCATGGCTCCCTTGTTCGAGACATCGCCGCCCTGGGCCCTGTTGTAGAGCGCATGGGATTCATACAGGAACCAGGCACCCGCGAGGACAGCCACGATCGTGTACACCCAGCCAGCACCGCCTGCCGGCACCATAAGCAAAGAGCACACCACCATAGCCCAGGCGTAGAGCACCACCTGCACGGAAACCACCTTGGCACCGGCGATGGCACCCAGCATGGGGACGTTGGCGTTGCGATAGTCCTCGCCGTAGCGCATCGAAAGCGGCCAATAGTGCGGAGGAGTCCAAAGGAAGATCACCATGAAGAGTACGACGGCGGGCCACTCAACCGTGTTCGTGACCGCAGCCCAGGCGATGAGCACCGGGAAGCAACCTGCGGCGCCGCCCCACACGATGTTCTGTGCAGTGCGACGCTTAAGGATCATCGTGTAGATGACAACGTAGAAAACAATCGCACCGAGACCGAGCCACGCCGAAAGCGGGTTGGCCCCGAACCAGAGGATGGCGATGGACGCGGCCCCAAGGATCCAAGCGAAAACAAGTGCTTCGCGGGGAGTGACTTCACCCGTCACGAGGGGCCGCTTTTCGGTGCGGTGCATCAACTTGTCGATGTCGCGGTCGATGTAACAGTTGAAGACCCCGGCACTACCAGCGGCGAAGGCGCCGCCCACCAAGGTAGCCAGAATCAATCCGATGGAGGGAAAGCCACGCTGGGCAAAGATCATGGTGGGCAGGGTACTGACCAGAAGCAACTCGATCACGCGGGGTTTGGTCAGTGCCAGATACGCCTTGAACTTACGGGGAAGTCCGCTCCTCGCCACAGTCGGGGAAGGGTTGAGGGGCGTATCTGTTGTGCTCACGTTGGCAGTCACTCTGTTCTTTGCTCTGGTGTTCTCACAGCAGCCGCGCCTGCGCGTCAAGGCACTTCAAAGTCCGGGGCACGCGGCGAAGCGTGCATTCGTATCCGGGCTTTCTTTCCGTGCTCTCGATGCGTGCCTTGAATCTGTGCACTCGATCTCTGTGCATTCAATGGCGCACTGGCCGCTGCCGGCCTCCAAATATCATACCGTGGCCCGCTCGGCGCGGCGGCACCGGTGAACTTTCCTTTGTTTCCGAAAGTTCACCGGCACTTTGGCGTCGCCGTGATTCATAAAGCGGAATTTGCGTGCATTTTTTGAGATTCCCACGATTTCGGGCCGGGAAGCGGGCTAAGCTGTCTGCAGATCAGCTCACGCAGGTTTCCGAGAAAGCGTATTCTCAGATTTGCATGTCTGGATGAAAGATCAACGATTCAATGGTGAACGGCTGGTAGACACTTCGCAGCGGGCGCCATTCTGTGCCCCGAGGCCTGCCATGTCCCACCCCCAGCCGTCAGCACAGAGAGGGGCTCGGTTTCCGTGCCACATTTGGAAGAGCAAGAACTGACTTGGACCAGCCTGGACCAACGGGCGGTAGATACCATCCGCGTTTTGGCCGCTGATGCGGTGGAGAAGGTCGGTAATGGTCACCCGGGCACGGCCATGAGCCTGGCGCCGGCCGCCTACCTTCTTTTCCAGAAGCTGATGCGCCACGACCCGAAGCACCCGGACTGGATCGGCCGTGACCGGTTCATCCTCTCTCCCGGGCACACCTCGCTGACCCTGTACATCCAGTTGTTCCTTTCCGGCTACGGGTTGGAGCTGAAGGACCTCGAAGCGCTGCGTACGTGGGGCTCGCTGACCCCGGGGCACCCGGAATACAAGCACACCGCCGGTGTGGAGATCACTACGGGCCCGTTGGGCCAGGGTCTGGCGTCCTCGGTGGGCTTCGCTTACTCCCAGCGCAGGATGCGCGGCCTGTTCGACGCCGATGCTCCTGCCGGTGAGAGCCCGTTCGACCACACCATCTGGGTCATTGCCTCAGACGGCGACCTCCAGGAAGGCGTGACGTCGGAGGCTTCCTCCCTGGCCGGGCACCAGGAGCTGGGCAACCTCGTGGTGATCTACGACGAGAACCACATCTCGATCGAGGACGACACGGACATCGCGTTTACCGAGGACGTGCTCAAGCGTTACGAGGCCTACGGCTGGCACACCCAGCGGGTGGACTGGACCCGGACGGGCGAATACGTCGAGGACGTCCAGGAGCTGTACTCGGCTTTGCTGGCCGCGAAGGCGGAGACTTCCAAGCCCTCGATCATCTCGCTGCGGACCATCATCGGTTACCCGGCCCCGAAGAAGCAGAACACGGGCAAGATCCATGGTTCGGCCCTGGGTACCGAGGAAGTCGCGGCCCTGAAGGAAGTCCTGGGCTTTGACCCGGCCAAGTCCTTCGAGGTTGACCAGGACGTCCTGGCACACGCCCGTGCCGTCGTCGAACGCGGTGCAGCCGAGCGCAGCGAATGGCAGGCATCCTTCGAGGCGTGGCAGGCCGGGAACCCCGAGGGTGCTGCCCTGCTGGAGCGCATCGAAGCCAAGAAGCTCCCGGTCGAACTCGACGCCGCTCTGCCGGTGTTCGAAGCAGGCAAGGACGTCTCCACCCGGGCCGCCTCCGGCAAGGTCCTGAACGCGATCGGCCCGGTCCTTCCCGAACTGTGGGGCGGTTCGGCGGACCTTGCCGAGTCCAACAACACCACGATCGAGGGTTCCCCGTCGTTCATCCCGGCCTCCCGTTCCACGGAAGCCTGGAAGGGCAACCCCTACGGGCGGGTCCTGCACTTCGGCATCCGCGAGCACGCCGCCGCGTCGATCGTGAACGGCATCTCCCTGCACGGCCGGACCCGGGCGTTCTCCGGCACGTTCCTGATCTTCAGCGACTACCAGAAGCCGGCGATCCGTCTCGGTGCCCTGATGGGTGTCCCCTCGCTCTACGTCTGGACCCACGACTCCATCGGGCTGGGCGAGGACGGCCCCACCCACCAGCCGGTGGAACAGCTCGCCACCCTCCGTGCGATCCCGGGCCTGGACGTGGTCCGTCCCGGTGACGCGAACGAGGTGGGCGTAGCGTGGAAGACCATGCTGGAGAACCACGAGAACCCGGCCGGTATCGTGCTGACCCGTCAGAACATCCCGACCTATGCCCGCGGCGAAAGCGTTGCCGAGGGCGACACCTTCGGCTCAACCGGCGGCGTCGCGAAGGGCGGCTACGTCCTGGCCGAAGCATCCAAGGATGGCGCCACGGTCCCGGCCCAGGTGCTGCTGATCGCCACGGGTTCCGAAGTGCAGCTCGCCGTGAAGGCCCGCGAAGCGCTCCAGGCCGAAGGCATCGCCACCCGCGTTGTCTCCATGCCGTGCGTGGAGTGGTTCAACAAGCAGGACGCCGCCTACCGTGAGTCCGTGCTTCCGGCCGCCGTGAAGGCCCGTGTCTCGGTCGAGGCAGGACTGGCCCTGGGCTGGAAGGAATTCGTCGGTGACGCCGGCCGTTCCGTCAGCCTGGAGCACTTCGGCGCCTCGGCGGACTACAAGCGCCTCTTCCAGGAGTTCGGCATCACGGCAGAAGCAGTCGCCGCCGCCGCCAAAGACTCCCTCGCAGGTCTTAGCAGCTGAAAACGCGCCTGAGACGACTTCTTACTGCAACGAACAAATTTCCAAGGAGATTAAAGAAATGACTACGACTCCCACCGCACAGCTTTCCGCCGCCGGCGTGTCCATCTGGTTGGATGACCTTTCCCGGGAACGTCTTTCCAGCGGCAGCCTGCAGAAGCTCATCGACGAGAAGAACGTCGTTGGTGTCACCACCAACCCCTCGATTTTCCACGCCGCGATCACCTCCGGCAGCGACTACGACGCCGTGATTGCCGAAGAGGCTGCCAAGGGCGCAACCGTCGAAGAGACGATCTTCGAAATCACCACCACCGATGTTGCCGATGCCTGCGACCTGTTCGCCCCGGTCGCAGCCGCGACCAAGGGCGTGGACGGCCGGGTCTCCATCGAGGTGGATCCCCGCCTGGCATGGGACACCGAAGGCACCATCGCCGAGGCCAAGCACCTCTACAAAAAGGTCAACAAGGACAACGTCCACATCAAGATCCCGGCAACCTTGGAAGGCCTCGCGGCCATCACGGCGACCCTGGCCGAGGGCATCAGCGTCAACGTGACCCTGATCTTCTCCCTGGAACGCTACCGGGCCGTCATCAACGCTTTCCAGTCCGGCCTGGAGCTGGCCAAGGAGAACGGCCACGATCTCTCCCGGATCCACTCCGTGGCCTCCTTCTTCGTCTCCCGCGTGGATTCCGAGATCGACAAGCGCCTGGACGCCATCGGCACCGAGGAAGCCAAGGCCCTCAAGGGCAAGGCAGGGGTGGCCAACGCCCGTCTCGCGTACCAGGTCTACGAAGAGCTGTTCTCCACTGAACGCTGGGCCGTCCTGGCCGAAGCCGGTGCGCTCCCGCAGCGCCCCCTGTGGGCCTCCACGGGCGTGAAGGACCCGGCCTACCCCGACACCCTCTACGTGACCGGACTCGTCGCCGCCGGCGTCGTGAACACCATGCCGGAAAAGACCCTCGACGCGACCTTCGATCACGGCGTGGTCACCGGAGACACCATCACGGGCACCTACGAGGAAGCAAACAGCGTCCTGAACGCACTCGAGGGCCTGGGCATTTCCTACAACGACGTCGTCGCCCAGCTTGAGTCCGAGGGCCTGGACAAGTTCGTGGCCAGCTGGAAGGAACTCCTGGCCGACGTCGAAGGTGCCCTTGCCTCTGCACGGAAGGCTTCCTAACCCA
>NZ_KI912155.1:3473019-3473218 GCF_000517125.1 Arthrobacter sp. MA-N2
CCTTGTTGAAGACCGGATCGCCTCGAGGATTTTCGCGAAGGACCACACGTTGTGGGGTGCCGATGCGGAGTCCGAGTCCGCCGTCCGTCTTGGATGGGTGGACGCGGCTACCGTTTCCCGGTCCTTGGTCGAAGGAATCCTGGAACTCCGGGATGCCCTCAGGGCCGAAGGCGTCTCCCGTATTGTCCTGTGTGGCATG
>NZ_KI912155.1:3473318-3718084 GCF_000517125.1 Arthrobacter sp. MA-N2
CATACCCGGCGCTGGGCCGGGGCACCGTTCTACCTGCGTGCCGGTAAACGCCTCGGGCGCCGGGTCACGGAAATCGCCGTGGTATTCAAACGCGCACCGAACCTGCTCTTCCGCGGGCACGGGGAGGACGACTTCGGCCAGAACGCCGTGGTCATCCGGGTCCAGCCCGACGAGGGCGCCACGATCCGGTTCGGGTCCAAGGTCCCGGGCACGCAGATGGAAGTCCGCGACGTGACCATGGACTTCGGCTACGGGCACTCCTTCACCGAGTCCAGCCCCGAAGCCTACGAACGGCTCATCCTGGACGTGCTGCTGGGCGAACCCCCGCTGTTCCCGAGGCACGCCGAAGTCGAGGAGTCCTGGAAGATCCTTGACCCGTTCGAGGACTACTGGGCGTCCCTGGACGAACAACCCGAACCCTACGCTCCCGGCAGCTGGGGCCCGGCCTCGGCCGATGAGCTGCTTGCCCGCGACGGACGAACCTGGAGAAGGCCATGATCGTAGACCTGCCGGACACCACCACCTCCAAGATCTCCAAGAAGATCACCTCCCTGCGCGAGCAAGGAGGCGTGATCGCCCTCGGACGNGTCCTGACCCTGGTAGTGGTCACCACCTCCGGNCTGGAAGAAGAAGCCATCGAGGCAGCCAACGACGCCAGCCGCGAACACCCCTGCCGCATCATCGTCCTCGCGGACGCCGGCGCCCACGCNCCGACCCGACTGGACGCCCAGATCCGGGTCGGCGGGGACGCCGGAGCCTCCGAAGTCATCGTGCTGCGCGGCTACGGGGAACTCGCCAAGGAAAGCGAATCCCTCGTCGCGGCCCTGCTCCTGCCCGACGCACCCATCGTGGCCTGGTGGCCGCACGGCGCCCCCGAGAACGCGTGCGAAACCTCCATCGGACGCATCGCACACCGCCGCATCACCGACTCCGCCAACGAACCCGACCCCGCAGCAGCACTGGCCCGGATCCGGGAAACCTACCGCGCCGGAGACACCGACCTCGCCTGGACACGCCTGACCAACTGGCGCATCCAACTCGCCGCCGCCCTGGACCAAGTAGACGAATCCCCCGTCACAGCGATCGAGGTCGAGGGCGCATCCGATTCACCCAGCACCCTGCTGCTGGCCGCTTGGCTCACGCTGTTCCTCGAGGCCCCGGTCGAGATCGTCGCGGACCCCGCCGGAACGGGGATCCGCCGGGTGCGGCTCAGCCGTGTCACCGGCGACGTCCAGCTGGTCCGCCCCGGCCTGTCCATCGCCGAGTTGACCCAGCCCGGTCAGCCCGACCAGCGGATCTCCCTCCCGCGCCGCAGCCTACGCGACTGCCTCGCCGAAGAACTCCGCCGCCTCGACCCCGACGAGGTCTTCGGAGAAGTGATTACTATGGGACTGCCCCGAACGAATAGCAAGGAGTGACCGATCCAGTGAGCGCTAACCCCAGAGTAAGCATCCATCCCGACTCCGCTGTCCTTATGGCCGCGATCGCCGCACGGCTGATCACCAAGCTGGTGGACGTACAAGACAAGTACGGTGAAGCCACAGTGGTCCTCACCGGCGGCACCGTGGGCATCGGCACCTTGAAAGCGGTTGCCGACTCCCCTGCTGCGCCCGCGGTCGACTGGTCCCGGGTGAACTTCTGGTGGGGTGACGAGCGTTTCGTTGGCAAGGACAGTCAAGACCGCAACACAGTGCAGGCCCGAGAAGCATTGCTTTCCGGCCTGCCTGTAGATCCCGCCCGGGTGCACGAACCCGGTTCATCGGACGAGTTCGCCACGGCAGAGGACGCCGCTGTGGACTACGCGGCCCGGCTCAAGGCCGCTGCGGAGGCAGAACACGCCGCGGATACTTCGGACAATCGTCCGGAGGAAGCCGGAGAGTTGCCCCGCTTCGATGTCCTTCTCCTAGGTATCGGTCCGGATGCGCACATTGCCTCGCTCTTCCCTGAACAGGCGGGGATCCGCGTGCAGGACCGCACCGTGGTGGGGGTCGAGAACTCCCCCAAGCCACCGCCGTCGAGGATTTCCCTGACCCTCCCCGCCATCAATTCGGCCCAGGAGATCTGGATGGTTGTGGCGGGCGAGGACAAGGCCGGGGCCGTGGGGCTGGCCCTCGCCGGGGCCAATCCGGTCCAGGTTCCAGCCTCCGGCCCTAGCGGCCGATCCAGGACGCTGTGGCTTATTGATGAAAATGCGGCTTCACGTGTCCCCCAGCAGCTCATCCGTAAGGATCCTGCGGGCTCGTAGCCGATCGAGCGCTCCGGCCAGAACCATTTCGGCTTCTTGGCTGGAGCGTCTTTCTTTAACGTAATCCAGGTGACTCTTGACGACTTCTTCGTCCGCCCGCTCCATCGTCGCCTCGCCTTGTTCGCGAACGGCAATCAGGCCACATTTCGGGCAGTCCCACTGATACGGAATCTGGTCTTCCGGGAGCTTAATGAAAACGAGCCGCGTCTCGTGTCCCTTGGCGCACCAATACGGGACACGAATACGCGGCAGGCTTTCGCCAACGAGCGGGTCGGGCTTGTTTCTTGGGGTCGAGCCAGCTGTTACGCCAGCCCGCGTGCCTCTGAAACCTGAAGTACCATGAACCATCATCGATCCCCTTGCGAGCCGGGTGCATGGCGGTGAAGGCCACGGAGCCTAGTCTAATGCGGGGATGCGGATGGCGGCAGACCTGCTTCCGGGCAGTTTTGTTTGCCCGGGAACTGGCGGGCGTAGGTCTAGGAATTACCGCCCGAAGTGAACCTCATAATGAGGCCGAGTCCGATGATCACGACGCCCCAAGTGCAGCCCAAAACGATGGTGAAGCGGTTGAGGTTGCGTTCTGCGACACCCGAAGAACTCAGTCCCGAGCTCATGCCACCGCCAAACATATCGGACAACCCGCCGCCACGCCCCTTGTGCAGGAGGATGAGCAGCGTCAGCAGAAGACTGGTGATGCCCAGCAGAATCTGCAAAATGACTTGAAGAACGTCCACGACGGCCTTTCAGAAGAACGGAAAACGGGAGCGGAACCTGAAACGGACTAAGCCGCGCTAAGGTGGCTCTCGAACCTGACAATGTTAGCAAACTCAGCAGGGTCCAGGCTCGCTCCACCCACCAGCAAGCCGTCCACATCGCCTTCGACCATGATTGCCGCCGCATTGTTGGCCTTCACCGAACCGCCATACAGGAGACGGGTCTTGGCCGCGACGGCATCGCCGAACAAGGATGCGAGCTCGGCGCGGATCGCGGCGCACATTTCCTGCGCGTCTTCGGGACCGGCGACTTCGCCTGTCCCGATGGCCCAGACAGGCTCGTAGGCTACAACCAGTTCGCCTGCCTGTTCTGCGGCGAGACCTTCGACGCCGGCTCGCAACTGGGACAGTGTGTGCTCGACATGCGTGCCGGCCTGGCGGACTTCAAGGCCCTCGCCGACGCACAAGACCGGCGTCACCTCGTGGCGGAAGGCAGCCTTCACCTTCGCGTTGAGGGTCAGGTCATCCTCGTGGTGGATGGTGCGGCGTTCGCTGTGGCCCACCAGGACGTAGGCGCAACCGAGCTTGTTGAGGAACTGTCCGGAGATGTCTCCCGTGTAGGCTCCCGAGTCGAATTGCGAGAGATCCTGGCCGCCGTAGACTACGTCCAGCTCGTCTCCCTGCACAAGCGTCTGCACGCCACGGAGGTCGGTGAACGGCGGGAAGACTGCAACCTCGACCCGGCTGTAATCGTGCTTGGCGTCGGACAAGGTCCATGCCAGCTTCTGCAACAGGGTGATGCCCTGGACGTGGTCCATGTTCATCTTCCAGTTGCCGGCAATAAAGGGCTTTCGAACAAAGGATCCATTGGCAGAAATTGTCATGTGTGCTCCATAAATGCGTTGAGATGGGGAAGCCGGCGGGGCACGCGCCTCTTTTGGGAAGGGCGCCCCGCCGGCTGCGTGGCCTAACGGTCCAGAACGCTCAGGCCGGGAAGATCCTTGCCTTCGAGGTATTCCAGGCTGGCGCCGCCGCCAGTGGAAATGTGGCCGAACTGCGAGTCCTCAAAACCTAGGGTCCGGACAGCCGCAGCAGAGTCGCCACCGCCGACGACGGTGAATGCCGAGGACTCAGTCAATGCCTGGGCGATGGCGCGGGTGCCGCCCGAGAAGGCCTCGAACTCGAAGACGCCCATGGGGCCGTTCCAGAACACGGTCTTGGCGGCCTTGATCTGCTCGGCGAAGGCTGCTGCGGATATCGGTCCGATGTCCAAGCCAATGCCGGCGGCACCGAATGAGCTGTCCTCGATAGCGTCCGCCGCAACCACTTCGTGTTCGGCGTCCGCAGCAAAGCGGCTGGCGACCACGACGTCGGTGGGAATGACGAAAGCGGTACCAGCGTCGGAAGCTCGCTTGAGGTAGTCCTGGACCACGGGAATCTGGTCTGCTTCAAGCAAGCTGCCCGCAACCTTGTGACCGGAGGCTGCCAGGAAGGTGAAGAGCATACCCCCACCGACGAGGATGGTGTCTGCTTTGCCCAGGAGGTTGTCGATCACTGCAAGCTTGTCCGAAACCTTGGAGCCGCCGAGAACGACGACGTACGGGCGCTGGGTATCCGTGGTGAGCTTACGCAGTACCTCGACCTCGGTGTGCACGAGGTCCCCTTGGTAGGACGGAAGCCGGGTGGCGACGTCGTAAACGCTGGCGTGCTTGCGATGCACGGCGCCGAAGGCGTCATCCACGAAGGCGCCGTTCCCGCCGGTCAGGGCGACCAGCTCATCAGCGAAGGCGCCGCGCTCGGCGTCGTCCTTGCTCGTCTCGCGAGCGTCAAAACGGACGTTCTCAAGGACCAGGACGTCGCCGTCCTCGAGAGAGGCGGCGAGTTCCTTGGCGGAGTCGCCCACGGTGTCTTCCGCGAGCTTGACCTTGAACGGTGCGAGCTCCGCAAGGCGCTCCACGGCGGGCTTGAGCGAGTACTTGGGCTCGGGAGCACCCTTGGGGCGTCCGAGGTGGGCGGTGACGAGCACGCGGGCACCGGCGTCCGAGAGCTTTTCGATGACCGGAAGTGAGGCCTTGATGCGGCCGTCGTCGGTCACTGTAGAGCCGTCGAGCGGCACATTCAGGTCACTTCTGACGAGAATATACCGCCCGCGGACACCTTCAGCGATGAGCTCGTTGAGGGTGTGAGATGTCATGTGTCTACCCTAGCCCAGCTTGGATGCGACGAGCTTCGTGAGGTCAACGAGGCGGTTGGAGTAGCCCCATTCATTGTCATACCAGGAAACAACCTTGACCTGGTTGCCGATGACCTTGGTCAATCCGGAATCGAAGATCGAAGAAGCAGACTCGCCGACGATGTCCGAGGAGACGATCGGGTCTGCCGTGTAGCTGAGGATGCCCTTGAACTGCTCGGTCTCCGAGGCTGCCTTGAGGGCTGCGTTGACTTCCTCAACGGTGACTTCGCGGGAAACGGTGACAGTCAGGTCGGTGGCGGAACCGGTGGGGACCGGAACGCGGATGGCGTAGCCGTCAAGCTTGCCTTTGAGCTCCGGAAGGACGAGCCCGATTGCCTTGGCAGCACCCGTTGAGGTGGGGACCATGTTGATGGCGGCGGCACGGGCGCGCCGAAGATCGTTGTGGGGGCCATCCTGCAGGTTCTGGTCCGCCGTGTAGGCGTGCACCGTGGTCATGAGGCCGCGCTCGATGCCGAAGGCGTCGTTGACAACCTTGGCCAGCGGGCCGAGGCAGTTGGTGGTGCAGGAAGCGTTGGAGATGATGTGGTGCGTCTCGGGGTCGTAAAGCTCGTGGTTGACACCCATGACGATAGTGATGTCTTCGTCGGAAGCCGGAGCGGAAATCAGGACCTTCTTGGCACCGGCATCGATGTGCTTCTGCGCGGCAGCGGCCTTGGTGAAGAAGCCGGTGGATTCGATGACGATGTCCACACCGAGCTCGGCCCACGGGAGGTTCGCGGGATCGCGCTCTGCGAGGACCTTGATGATCTTGCCGTCAACAATGAGGTTGCCATCCTTGACTTCAACGGGCTGTGCCAGGCGACCGCCGACGGAGTCGTACTTCAACAGGTGGGCGAGTGCCTCGGGGCTGGTGAGGTCGTTGACCGCGACAATTTCGAGATCGGCGCCCTGGGCGAGTGCTGCCCGGAAGTAGTTGCGGCCGATGCGGCCGAAGCCGTTGATTCCAATACGGGTGGTCACTATTCAGTCTCCTTGGTGCTCTTGCAAGCACACCTAGTGAGTCGGATCTTGATTCCAACTAACAATTCCCGCACATCTTTGGGCAGAAGTGATTATCAGATCGGAGGGCGACCAGCCACATTGCTGAAGGCTAACCGCCTTCCGTGACCTATCTTACGTTTAACTACGCCTGCCCCCGCAACTGCGGGGGCAGGCAATCCGGTATTTGGGCGAAATTCACCTTAATGTGAAGTTTGTTACATCCTCGTGTATTCCGCGTCACTCACCGAACCAGCAGATAATTCCCTACAGGACAATCAGCCCGGTGGCGTTTGCGCGGGCTGCCTCGAAGCGCTTGGCGACGTCTGCCCAGTTGACAATGTTCCAGAATGCCTTGACGTAGTCAGCCTTGACGTTGACGTAGTCCAGGTAGAAAGCGTGCTCCCACATGTCCAGCATGAGCAGCGGGGTAGTGCCGACTGCGACGTTGCCCTGCTGGTCGTAGAGCTGTTCGATGAGCAGATTTCCGCCAATGGGCTCGTAGGCGAGGAAACCCCAACCGGATCCCTGCAAGCCGAGGGCGGCTGCCGTGAACTGGGCGCGGAATGCATCGAAGGAACCGAAGGCGTCGTCGATGGCTGCAGCCAGCTCACCTTCGGGCTTGTCGCCGCCGTCCGGGGAGATGTTGTTCCAGAATACAGAGTGGTTGATGTGGCCACCGGTGTGGAACGCGAGGTCCTTGGAAAGGCGGTTGATGTTGGCGAAGTCGCCCTTGTCGCGGGCCTCGGCCAACTGGGCCAGGGCGTTGTTGGCGCCGGCTACGTAGGCAGCGTGGTGCTTGCTGTGGTGCAGCTCCATGATCTTCGCCGAAATATGCGGCTCAAGTGCTGCGTAGTCGTAGCCGAGCTCGGGCAGTACGTACTCTGTCACGAAATCCTCCAATGTAGTGGACCGGGGTCCGGTTGGTAACTCTCGTATTGTTCATCCGACCGGCGAACCGGCCGGAAATCTACACCTTGATGATTCTAGGGCGGCTGAATTATTCGTCCATCATTTCGGGGGTCACATTTGCGTCAGTTCCCGGAATGCCCAGGTCTCCAGCCCGTTTGTCCGCCATGGCCAACAGCCGGCGAATCCGCCCCGCGATCGCATCTTTGGTCATGGGAGGATCAGCGAGCCGGCCCAGTTCATCCAGGCTGGCCTGCTTGTGCGCCACACGGAGTTCGCCTGCGTACTTCAAGTGGTCCGGAACGTCGTCGCCCAGGATTTCCAAGGCCCGGTCCACGCGGGCGCCCGCCGCAACGGCGGCTTGGGCCGAGCGGCGCAGGTTGGCGTCATCGAAGTTCGCGAGCCGGTTGGCAGTAGCCCGTACTTCTTTGCGCATGCGGCGTTCCTCCCACACCATGAGGGCGTCATGGGCGCCCATCCGGGTGAGCAATGCGGCGATGGTGTCGCCGTCACGAATAACCACGCGATCGACGCCGCGTACTTCCCGCGCCTTGGCCTGGATGCCCAAGCGACGGGCGGCTCCCACCAGGGCAAGCGCGGATTCCGGGCCCGGGCATGTTACCTCGAGAGAAGACGAGCGGCCGGGTTCGGTGAGTGAACCGTGCGCCAGGAAAGCACCGCGCCACACCGCCTCGGCGTCGGACGCCGAACCGTTGACGACGGCGGACGGCAGCCCGCGTACGGGCCGTCCCCGGCCGTCCAAGAGACCCGTCTGGCGGGCCAAGGCTTCGCCGTCGCGCACGACGCGGACCACGTAGCGGCTACCTCGCCGGAGCCCCCCGCCGGAGACGACGATGATCTCGCTCTGGTGCCCGTAAACTTCCGCGATCGCGGCACGCAGTCGCCGCGCCGTGGAGGCCAGGTCAACCTCTGCCTCGATCACAATGCGGCCTGAAATGATGTGCAGTCCGCCGGCAAAACGCAGCATGGCCGACACCTCGGCCTTGCGGACGGACGACTTCTTGATGTCCAGCCGGGAAAGTTCTTCCTTGACCGATCCGGTCAGTGCCATGGCATGTTCCTAACTATTCCCGAAGATATCGTGATACGCCGACGCCAGACGCAGCGGGTCGTGGACTGGACGGCGACTCGACGCCCCTACTTTACCCAAGACCACCTCTGCACCGATCATCCCTGCGGCCCGTTCGAATTCCTTCAGGTCCGATATTGAGGAAGGATCGGCGAGCACCACGTCCACACTGAACTCCGGCGCGTAATGACGCAGGGCGTCCAGATGGTCCGCAGCCGACATCCCGGAGGTTTCCTTGGTGTCCATGGCGAGGTTCATGGTCAGGCAGCGTTTGGCAGGGGTATCGCACAAAGCCTGGCGCATTTCGGGCAAAAGCAAATGGGGCAGCACCGAGGTGTACCAAGAGCCCGGACCCAGGACCACCCAGTCTGCGAACTCGATTGCCGTGAGCGCTTCGATACATGCCCGGGCATCCTCCGGGGAGAGCCTGACGTTTTCGAGGGACCCGGCAACAGCGCACTTGGCCTGGCCCTTCACCGTCTGGAGCTCGTACCCGCCCCCGGACAACGGAACCCTGACGTCACCTTCGATGTTCAAAGGTTGGGTGGACATCGGCAGGACCTGACCGCGGGCACCCAGGAGGGCACCGGCCCACTTCAGTCCAGCTACGGCGTCCCCGAGCAGCTCCCAGAGAGTAACGATGAGCAGGTTTCCCATGGCGTGGTGGTCCAGGGAGCCTTCCCCGCCGCTCGGAGTCTTGAAGCGGTGCTGCATGACGTCCCGCCAGGTGCGCCCCCAATCGGTGTCATCACAGAGGGCGCTCAGCGCCATCCGCAGGTCGCCGGGCGGAAGGACGCCGTACTCTTCCCGGAGCCGCCCGGAGGAGCCGCCGTCGTCGGCAACGGTGACAATCGCGGTGAGCTCGGAGGTCAACAAGCGCAACGCAGACAGTGATGCGGACAGCCCGTGACCGCCCCCGAGCGCAACTACCGTGGGCCCTTTGGCCGGCTGGCTGCCAGGCGTCCCCTTGGGAGGAACAAGCGGCAGGGGTCCGGTCAAGACCCCCATTATTCGCGGCCCAGATCGCGGTGGCTCGTGGTGACGGTGACCCTGGGAAATTGCGCCAACCGTTTGGAAAGTTCGACGGCGACCGCGACTGAACGGTGCTTGCCCCCTGTGCAGCCGACGGCAATGGTGGCGTAATGCTTGTTTTCCGTCCGGTAGCCGTCGAGGACCGGTTCCAGGGCAAGAACGTAGCGATCAATGAAGTCCTTGACACCGTCGGCCCCCAGCACATAGTCGCTGACGTCGGCATCGAGTCCCGTGTGCGGGCGCAACTTCGGGACCCAGTGCGGGTTGGGAATGAAGCGTGCGTCCGCTACGAAGTTGGCGTCCACGGGCAGGCCGTACTTGAAGCCGAAACTCATGACGTTCAGGCGCAAAGCGACGGGGCCGGTGTCGGTGAAGAGTTCAGTGATGGCTGTCGCCAGGCCGTGGACGTTGTATGTACTGGTGTCCAGGACAACATCTGCCGATTCCCGGAGTTCCTTCAGCACGTCGCGTTCTGCCGCGATACCGTCCAGGATCCGGCCACCGCCCTGGAGCGGATGCGGGCGGCGCCCTTGCTCAAAGCGACGGACCAGGACGTTGTCGCTGGCGTCCAGAAAGAGCACGCGGAACGTGATTCCACTGGCGCTGAGCGCGCCCAGAGCCGTCCGGATATCGGTGAAGAGGCCTTTGCTGCGGACATCCACGACGACGGCAAGTTTAGGGATGGACTGGGGTGCATGCGACACGATCTCGGCGAGCGTCCCCAGCATTTGCGGCGGCAGGTTTTCGACGACGTACCAGCCGTGGTCCTCAAGGGCGTCCGAGGCGGTACTGCGGCCCGCACCGGACATGCCCGTGACCACCAGCAGTTCCGCTTCGACAGGCTTGACGGGGATGAGACCGTCCTGCTCCGCGTCGGATCCTGCTGTTGATTCTGACATCTAGTGTCCCCGTTCTGAGATGGTCCAAGTTGCTGCCGGTCCAGGCTGGACCGCCTTCAGGAGGGGTCCGGTTATTACCCTAGCTAAAAATCGAGGATTTCGCCGGTGGTCATGTTCACCGCCGGGGCGGCTTCGCCCGAGGCACCGGCCGCCGCCAAGTGATTGACCACAGCTTCCGCCAAGGCCGGACCGATCCCCTTCGCGGCGGTCAGCTCGATAGCCGTCGCAGCCTTGATTTTCTTGAGCGAACCGAATTGTGCCACGAGCGCCTTCCGCTTGGCTTCGCCAAGGCCCGGAACGCCATCGAGCGCGGACACTGTCATGGCCTTTCCGCGCTTCTGCCGGTGGAAGGTGATGGCGAAACGGTGGGCTTCGTCGCGGATGCGCTGCAGCAGGTACAGCCCTTGTGAAGTGCGGGGCAGGATCACCGGGAAGTCGCTGTCCGGCAGCCACACTTCCTCAAGCCGCTTGGCCAGGCCCACGACGTAGACGTCGTCGATGCCCAGTTCCGCCAGTGCCCGCGCGGCCGCGTTGACCTGGGGCTGCCCGCCGTCGACGACGACGAGGTTGGGCGGGTAGGCGAACCGCGCCTTTGCACCGGTGAGGGCAGCGTCATCCGACGACGGCGCCTCCCCGGAACCCGGATAGGGGACTTCCCCGCTCTTGGGAAGCTGGGCGGACTTGTCCTGCAAGTAGTGCCGGAAACGCCTCGTCAGGACGTCGTGCATCGCGGCCGTGTCGTCGGTGGCGGCTGCCCCGGTGATGGAGAACTTCCGGTAGTCGGACTTCTTGGGGAGGCCATCCTCGACCACCACCATGGAGGCGACCACGTTGGTTCCCTGCACATGGGAGATGTCGTAGCATTCGATCCGAAGCAACGGCACCGGAAGCTCAAGCGCCTCCTGCAATTCCTGGAGCGCCTGCGAGCGGACGGTAATATCCCCCGCCCTCCGGACTTTATGGAGCTTCAGGGCCTGTTCTGCGTTTTCACGGACAGTCGACATGAGTGCGGCTTTGTCACCGCGCTGCGGCACGCGGATATCCACCTTGGCGCCGCGGAGGCCGCCGAGCCATTCAAGCAGCTCATGATGGTTGGACGGGATCTCCGGCACCAGGACTTCGCGTGGGATACGGCCCTGGTTGTCGCTGTCCTCTCCGTAGACCTGCTGGAGGAGATGCTCAATGAGCTCCGGAGTGGTGGCGTCTTCGACCTTCTCGACCACCCAGCCCCGCTGCCCGCGAACCCGGCCACCGCGGACGTGGAAGACCTGCACCGAGGCCTCGAGGTCGTCGTCGTACAGGGCGAAGACATCTGCGTCCGTGTCCTCGGAAAGTACCACCGCGTTGCGCTCGAACACTTTGCGCAAAGCCGCGATGTCATCACGGATTCGCGCCGCCCGTTCGTAGTCGAGTTCGGCCACGGCAGCTGCCATGTCCTTTTCGAGGCGGGTGATGAAACGTTTCGCTTCGCCACCCATGAACGAGCAGAAGTCTTCGGCAATCGTCCGATGCTCCTCCGCTGTGACACGACCGACGCACGGGGCCGAGCATTTGTCGATGTAGCCAAGCAAGCATGGCCGGCCGCTGGCCTGCGCACGCTTCAGGACTCCGGGGCTGCAGCTACGGACCGGAAAGACCCGAAGGAGGGTGTCCATGGTTTCCCGGATGGCACCGGCCGTGTACGGGCCGAAATAGCGGGTCCCCTTTCGGCGCTCCCCACGCATCACTTGGACCCGGGGTAGCTTCTCCGCCATGCTCACGGCAAGGTACGGATACGTTTTGTCGTCGCGGAACACCACGTTGAAGCGTGGTTTGAATTCCTTGATCCACGTGTATTCGAGCTGAAGTGATTCAAGCTCGCTGCCTACTACGGTCCATTCGACACTGCTGGCGGTATGCACCATGGCATGGGTTTTCGGCAGCAGGCCCGCCGGGTTGGCGAAGTACGAGTTCAAGCGGGAACGCAGGTTCTTTGCCTTGCCCACGTAGATGACACGACCGTGCGGGTCCCGGAACCGATAGACGCCGGGGGTGGTGGGGATTTCTCCCGTCTGGGGACGATAACTCGCTGGATCTGCCACAGATCCAGTCTAGTAAGGGAAACCCGTGCCCCAGCACGCACTCAGCGCACCCACCGGGCTTGGAACTACTCCGCAGACTTGCTCTGGTTGTAGCCGGTGGCACGTTCCTGGCCGCTCAACACCGCAATGGCATCCATGATCTTGTCCGTCACTTCGCGCCGGGCAGGCAGGGAGTGGTCCGGCCCCGTCTTTTCGAAGTACAGCGGAGCGCCCACCTTCATGGTGAAATGCTGAGGGCGGACGGTGTTGCAGTCCACGGGCTGCAACTTATCCGTGCCCAGGAGGCCCACCGGTACCACGGGCGCCCCCGTGGTCAGCGCAAGCCAGCCGACGCCGGTCCGCCCGCGGTAGAGCAGGCCGTCACGCGAGCGGGTCCCCTCCGGGTAGATACCGATGCCCCTGCCGTTCTCCAGGATTTCCAGGAGGGTCTTGAGCGCCTGCACGCTGGCCGCTTGCTCTCCGCGTTCCACGGGAATGGATCCAACAGCCTGGAAGAACGCCTTCATGGCGCGGCCTTTGAAACCCTTGGTGGTGAAATACTCGGCTTTGGCGAAGAAGCCGACCGGACGGGGCATCAGGGCCTGGACGATCACACTGTCCAGGAAAGACAAATGATTCGGGGCGACGATGAAGGGCCCTTCTTTGGGTACGTTTTCCAAGCCAATGACCGTGGGCCGGCAGGTGCCGGAAATCAGTCCGCGGGTGGTCCAGCGAATGACATCAAAGGCTTCCATCGTTCTGCACCTCGCTCAGGGCCGCCGCGCGGACAGCGTCAAGTTCTTCGATCTTCTTCAGCAGCTGGGCCGCGGTGTCTACGACAGCGACGGCCCCTGCCTCTTGAAGCTCGCCATGAAGCGCAAATCCCCAACTGACGCCGATGCAGTCAATGCCATTGGCCATGGCTCCCGCGACGTCATGGTGGCGGTCCCCTACCATCACGGCGGGCTGGGAATCTAGCGTGGCCAGGGCCGTCCCAACGATTTCCACTTTGCCGGGGGCCGTGTTGGCGCCCATCGATTCATCATCCGAGGCGCCGCAGATGGAGGCAAAAACCCCCGCAATGCCATGGTGCTCCAAAACCAAGCGCGCCAGGCCTTGAGGTTTCTGCGTCGCCACTGCAACCGGTCGCCGCGACTCGGCAAAGAACTCCAAGAGCTCACGAATGCCGGGATACAGCAGGCTTTGGCCGATTCCCACGGATCGGTAGTGGCTGCGGTAGCGTCCAATGACTTCGTCGACCTTTGCCGCGGGAACCTTGGCAAGGTGCTCCAACGAATCGCTGAGCTTGGGACCAACCATGGAGTCCAGCACGTGTTGTTCCGGGATGGGGAGACCCAGTCCGTCCAAGGCCGCGGCAATGCCCCCGGTTATGCCGCCGGCGGGATCGACAAGGGTGCCGTCCAGATCGAAGATTACGGGCACCATTGTTTGAGTCACCGGGTTAGTTTCTCACGAGTTGAGGCATGCCTGAAACTCACATGCCGGCCAGGGAATACTTTGTCCGAAGCCGAAATTCTCCCCGGCCGGAGCCGCCGCTCTACCCCAGAATCTCCGCAAGGAACGAGGCGGTATGGCTTTCCGTGGACTTGGCCACTTGTTCGGGCGTCCCTGTTGCCACGATGCGTCCGCCGCCCGAACCCCCGTTGGGGCCGAGGTCGACAATCCAGTCGGCGGACTTGATGACGTCAAGGTTGTGCTCAATGGTGATGACGGTATTTCCCTTGTCCACCAATCCTTGAAGCACCATAAGCAGCTTGCGGATGTCCTCGAAGTGCAGGCCGGTGGTGGGCTCGTCCAAAACGTAGACGCTGCGGCCGTTCGATCGTTTCTGCAGTTCGGAGGCCAGCTTGACGCGCTGGGCTTCTCCTCCGGAAAGCGTGGTGGCGGGCTGCCCGAGGCGGACGTAGCCGAGACCGACGTCGACCAGAGTGTTAAGATGCCGGGCGATAGGCGAGAAAGCGGCGAAAAACTCCGCACCTTCCTCGATAGGCATGTTCAGAACGTCTGCGATGGTCTTTCCCTTGTAGTGGACTTCAAGGGTTTCCCGGTTGTAGCGGGCACCATGGCACACTTCGCAAGGGACGTAAACGTCCGGCAGGAAGTTCATCTCGATCTTCAGTGTCCCGTCACCGGAACAGGCCTCGCAGCGGCCCCCCTTGACGTTGAATGAGAAGCGGCCGGGTTGGTAGCCGCGCACCTTGGCTTCGGTGGTCTCCGCGAAGAGCTTCCGGATGTTGTCGAATACCCCCGTGTACGTTGCCGGGTTGGAACGAGGCGTCCGCCCGATCGGGCTCTGGTCCACGTGCACCACCTTGTCGAGGTGCTCCAGGCCTGCCACTGAACGATGCCGGCCAGCAACCTGCTTGGCTCCGTTGAGCTTGTTGGCAAGAACCTTGTACAGGATCTCATTGACCAAGGTTGACTTCCCTGAGCCGCTGACTCCTGTCACTGCGGTAAAGAGGCCCAGCGGGAAGGTGGCGTCAACGTTGCTCAGGTTGTTTTCGCGGGCGCCGATAACCTTGAGCTCGCGCTTCTTGTCATATTTGCGCCGCTTGGCCGGGATATCAATCTTCCGGCGCCCGGACAGGTAGTCGCCCGTCAGCGAGTTGGTGTTTTCCAGGAGCTCCTTGTAGGAACCGGAGTGCACCACCTGGCCACCGTGTTCACCGGCGCCCGGTCCGATATCCACCACCCAGTCAGCCTCGTGAATGGTGTCCTCGTCGTGTTCGACGACGATCAACGTGTTCCCGAGGTCGCGCAAGCGGGTGAGCGTTTCAATGAGGCGGCGATTGTCCTTCTGGTGCAGCCCGATGGACGGCTCGTCCAGCACATACAGGACACCCACCAGCCCGGAGCCGATCTGCGTGGCGAGCCGAATACGCTGGGCTTCACCGCCGGACAAGGTCCCGGACGGCCGTTCCAGATTCAGGTACTCCAGCCCGACGTCGAGGAGGAACGTCAAGCGGGCTTGAATCTCCTTGAGCACCTGGTGGGCAATCTGTGTCTCACGGTCGGTGAGCGTGAGACTGCCGAGGAAGTCCGCACATTCACGCATAGGGAGGGCCGAAACCTCGGCGATCGACTTGCCATTGATCAGCACTGACAGGGATGCCGGGTTGAGCCGGGCGCCGTTGCACGCAGGGCAGGGAATTTGCCTCATGTACTCTTCATAGCGGTCGCGCGCCCAGTCTGAGTCCGTCTCGCCGTGTTTGCGGTGGACATACTGGATGGCGCCTTCGAAGCCGGTACTGTACTTGCGTTCCCGGCCGAACCTGTTGCGGTACTGGACTACGACCTTGTGGTCTTTGCCGTGCAGCACCGTCTGCCGCACGTCCCGGGGCAGCTTCTCCCAAGCGGTATCCATGGAAAAACCGAGCTCCAAGGCAAGGCCCTCGAGAAGCCGGTTCCAGTACTCCGTGGTGGCCGTACCCAGCGACCAAGGCGCAATGGCCCCCTCGTTCAGGGAAAGCTCGGGGTTGGGGACCACCAATTCTTCATCCACTTCGAGCTTGGTGCCGATGCCGCTGCAAGCCGCACATGCGCCGAAGGGGTTGTTGAACGAGAACGTGCGGGGCTCGATTTCGTCAATGGCCAGAGGGTGCTCATTAGGGCAAGCAAGGTTTTCCGAGAAGGCCCGGATGCGTGCGGGATCGTCGGCGTCGAGGTCCACGAACTCAACCAGCACCCGGCCTTCCGCAAGTCCGAGCCCGGTTTCGATCGAATCGGTCAGCCGTTGGCTGATCCCTTCTTTGACCACCAAGCGGTCCACGACCACCTCAATGGAGTGCTTGAATTGCTTCCCGAGCTTGGGAGGATCACTCAGTTGGACAAGCTCTCCATCCACCCGGGCACGCGAGTATCCCTTGGCGGTGAGCTCTTTGAAGAGCTCGACGAATTCGCCCTTGCGCCCCCGCACTACGGGGGCGAGGATCTGGAAGCGGGTGCCGGACTCAAGCTCCAGCAATTGGTCGACTATTTGCTGCGGCGTCTGGCGCGTGATCGGCTCATGGCAGACCGGGCAATGCGGCCTGCCGACGCGGGCCCAGAGAAGGCGCATGTAGTCATAGATCTCGGTGATGGTGCCCACGGTGGAACGCGGGTTCTTGCTGGTGGACTTCTGATCGATCGAGACTGCCGGGGACAGGCCCTCGATAAAGTCGACATCCGGCTTGTCCACCTGGCCCAGGAACTGGCGGGCATAGGCCGACAACGATTCCACGTACCGGCGCTGACCTTCGGCAAAGATCGTATCGAAGGCCAAGGACGACTTGCCCGAACCCGACAAGCCTGTGAAGACGATCATGGCATCACGGGGAAGGTCGAGATCGACGTTGCGAAGGTTGTGTTCGCGCGCTCCTTTGACCACAAGCCGGGACAGGTCATGTCTCACGGGCGTGGCAAGCTGCTGCGCGGAAACACTTGCGAGGGATTCGACGGCGGGAACTTCAGCTACGGCTTTAGGCACCCACTAATGCTAATCGAAAACTTCTTCGAATTTCCATGTGGCTTCACGCAGCCTACCAAGGCCCATCAATCGGCGTCGTAGGCGGCCGCCAGAAGCTGCACGGCCTCGGCGAAACTGGCGCCCTGCGCCTTCGCCGCAGCAGAGTAGCTCGCCGCCACGGCTGCCAAGGCGCTCCAGCGGTCATCCCGGGCGCACACCACTGTTCCGTTGCGTCCCCGGGTGGCTACCACTCCGGCCGCTTCAAGTTCCTTATAGGCCCGGGCCACTGTGTGCGGGGCCACATCGAGCTGCCCGGCCAGGCTGCGCACGGCGGGCAACTTGGAACCGACCGGGAGGGCGCCGCCGTCGGCCAGCTCGATAATGCGGAGCCGGAGCTGTTCATAGAGGGCAACCGTGCTCGACTGGTTGGGACGCCAGGAACCCGGAAAATCGATGGTGCCGCTCACGAGGCGTTCCCCTCCCTCTGGACCGCACGGTGCTTGGCTGTCCGCACCGGCGCCGCGGCAGCCTCGCCGTCTCCGACGGCAAACTGGGCCTCGTGCAAGCGCGAGTAGTGCCCGCCAAGCTCAAGCAGCGAATGATGCGTGCCGTGTTCAACGATCCGTCCGTGGTCCATGACGAGAATTAGATCAGCGTCGCGGATGGTGGACAAGCGGTGGGCGATCACGAACGACGTCTTATTGCGCCGCAACCTGTGCATCGCTTGGCGGATAAGGACTTCCGTCCGGGTGTCCACTGAACTTGTCGCCTCGTCCAGTATCAGGAGGGGGCGGCCGGAAAGGCGCGCGCGGGCGATGCTCAGGAGTTGGCGCTGACCTTGGCTCAGAGGTTCCCCTCCGTTGCTGAGCATGGTCGAGTACCCGTTCGGCAGGGAACGGACAAAGTGGTCAACGTGGCTTGCCTCGGCTGCGGCCACAATGTCGGCCTCGCTGGCCCCCGGAAGCCCATATTCGATGTTCTCCCGGATAGTACCCGTGAAAATCCACGGGTCCTGCAGAACGACGCCGAAATTCCGGCGGAGGACGTCACGCCCCATCCCGGCAATGTCCACGCCGTCAATGGTGATCCTCCCGGAGTCGAGCTCGTGGAAACGCATGAGCAGGCTGATCAGGGTAGTCTTCCCTGCTCCCGTATGTCCCACGATTGCCACTGTTTGCCCTGGTTCCACCGTGAAAGACAAGTCCTCGATCAGGGGCGCATCCGGCCGATAGCTGAACGAAATGCGGTCGAAGGAAATCCTCCCCGCGGGGAAGTCAAACCGGGAATCCAGCCCACCCCCCACGCCCGGAGCGGCTTCCGCGCCCACACCGTATCCTGTCTCCGTCGGTTCCCCTGTTAATTCAGCGGCGTCCAAAAGCTCGAAAACCCTGCTGGCGGAAACCGCACAGGATTGCAGGACCTGGGCCATGCCGCCGATCTGGCCCAATGGCTGGCTGAAGAGCCGGTTGAACTGAATGAATGCTTGAATACCGCCAATACTCATCGCGCCGGCAAGGAATTGGAGTCCCCCGACGATTGCGACCCCCACATAGCTGGCGTTCGACACGAAGGCCATGAGGGGCACCAACAGTCCGGAAGCGAACTGAGCCTTGGAGCTAGCGAAATAGAGTCCGTCGTTGTGGTCAGCGAAGCGTGCAGCCATTGCAGACTTGGCACCGAAAAGCTTGATGGTCTTGTGGCCCGTAGCCGTCTCCTCGACGAGGGAATTGACGTCTCCCGTGGCCTCCCACTGCCGGACAAAATACTTCTGCGAACGCCGGGTCACCACGATCGAGACCAAGGCCGATAGCGGCACAGCCAACAGCGACACGACGGCGAGCACGGGCGAGAGCAGGAGCATCATCGCCAGTGAACCGATGGCCATGAGCGCCGAGGTCAGAAGTTGTGCCAGGAGCTGGTTGAGCGTCTGTGCCACGTTGTCGAGGTCGTTGGTGGCTCGGCTCAGGACGTCTCCCCGGGACCGGGCGTCGTAGTAGGCCACGGGGAGACGATGCAGTTTCGCTTCCACGGCTTCCCGGAGGTCGTGCGCGAGGCGCTGCACCGCGAGGGCGTTTAGCCGGCCTTGGGACCAACTGAGCAGCGAAGCCACCGCGTACATGGATGCGGCTACCAGCAACAGGAGGACAAAGCGCTCCGTGTTGAACTGTGCACCGAACACGGCGGCAGCGATGACGTCGGTGGCGTCGCCGAGCACCTTGGGAGCAGCAACGTTGAGGGTGACAAAACCGCAAATGCACAAAATTGCGGCGGTCATGATACTCCGGGATGGCCGCAGCAACCCGGCGAGACGGATGAGCGACCCCACTGGCGTCCCTGGGCGCTCACCGTGCACGCTATCGCCGCTCACGAGGTTTCTTCCGTTTCGAGCTGGGACGCAACGATCTCCCGGTACGTCTCAGAAGACCCCAGAAGTTCCTCGTGGGTCCCGCTTGCCACAAGGCGGCCCTCATCAATGACGAGAATCTGGTCTGCCGACACCACGGTGTTGACCCGTTGGGCAACAATGATGACGGCGGCATCCCGAAGTTCGGATTCAAGGACCGTCTTGAGTCTTGCCTCGGTGACTGAATCCAATGCGGAGAAGCTGTCGTCGAAGAGGTAGACCGACGCCGGACGCAGCATTGCGCGGGCAATGCACAGGCGCTGTCGCTGACCGCCGGAGAGGCTTGCGCCGCCTTGGGACAATGTGGTTTCCAGTCCTTCGGGCAGCCCGGCCACAAAATCCGCAGCCTGGGACATCTCAAGCGCGTACCACAATTGGGAATCGCTGGCCGATGGCAGTGCAATGCGCAGGTTCTCCGCAACGGTTCCTCGAAACAGCCACGCTTCTTGGGGAACTACAGCGAGACTGCTGCGCAGGGCACCGAGTGGCATCGTGGCGATGTCCTGGCCATCGAGCGAGATACTGCCGCTGCTCGCCTCGAGTAGTCTTGGCACCAGGCTGACGATGGTTGACTTGCCGCTTCCGGTGGATCCGATCACCGCCGTCGTGGTACCGGGAGCCGCATGGAAACTGATGCCCTCCACTACGCGTGCTTCCGCCCCCGGATACGCGAAAGAGACATTGTGGAAGTGCAATCCCTTCGAGCGGGGCACCCGAACGCCCACAGCGCCAGCATCGCTCCCCGCCACGACCTGTTCAGACAAAGTGTTGAGCACTTCGGTGACGCGTTCAGCGCTGACGGCGGCGCGCGGAGCCGTGCTCAATACGTACATTGCCATCATGATCGCGAGGAGAATCTGCATGATATAGGCGATGAATGCCGTGAGTGCACCCAACTGCATGGTTCCGGCAACGATCCGGTGTCCACCGAGCCAGACCACTCCTGCCGAGGAGAGGTTGACGACGATCATGACAAGCGGAAGCATGGCCGCGACAATCCGGGCGGATCGGAGGTTGTTGTTCGTCAAGGCATCGTTGGCAGTCTCGAAGCGTTTCATCTCAAACGGCTGACGGACAAAGGCACGGATCACGGCCGTCCCCATGATCTGTTCCCGGAGCACGCTGTTGATCCGGTCCACTAAGCCCTGCCCCTCGCGGTACAGCGGCACGAGCTTCCGGACGATGAAGAGCATGATGATCGTCAGCACCGGAATGATGGCAAAAACGATCCACGACAGGGCCACGTCCTGTTCGACTGCCAAAATGACCCCGCCAATGCCCATGACCGGCGCCGCAACCAGCATGCTGAAAACGAGGACCGTGATGTTCTGGAGTTGCAGGACGTCATTGGTGCTTCTCACCACGAGGCTAGCCGGCCCAAAAGCCGCGATATCCTGGTCGGGCAGCGAATGGATCTTCTCGAAAAGATCACGGCGCAGACCCCTGCCGATCTTCATGGCAACGACGGCACCAAGGTACCCGGCAAACACGGCGGCGAGGACCTGGATGAGCGTGAGCACCATCATCCAGCCGCCGAGTCGCAGAATCACTTCGCTGTTTCCGGCCACAAGGCCGTCGTCGACGATCTTTGCGTTGAAAGTGGGCAGGAGGAGCGCAGCTCCGGTCTGGACCACTTGCAGGAGCACAATGGCTAGGACGTGGGCTTTGTAGGGGGCTAGGCGCTGCAGCAGCAAGGATGCCAGCACTTTGCCTCCCATCGTTGGTGTCCGAAGGGCGGATTCCGCACGATTCCGCCCCCACGACCGCCTTGTCATTCTAATTCAGATCGCCCCGGGAAGCCCTGCAATTCGAGCTGTTGGGAAGCCCGCAGGAGCCGTGCGCGCTCAACCACGCTTTTGGGCTACCGCGAAAACCCGCCGGAAGGGAAAAACCGTCCCATGCGGGCCAGCGGGGTAGGCTTCCCGCAACATGGCCGCATACTGGCTTTCGAAATCGGCTGCTTCGTCCTCGGGGAGGGCTGCGAGCACCGGACGGAGACCGGTCCCCCGCACCCAGTGCAACACAGGATCGGCCCCCGGCAGCAGTTGCTGGTAGGTGGTTTCCCACGCGTCGGCCTCGCATCCGGCGTCGAGCATGATCCTCAGGTAGTCACCGGGTTCCCCGACGGCGTCATCATGGCGCAGCACACCGGACAGCCTCCCTGACCATTCCGGCGAACCCGCGAGTTGCCGCATAAGCGCGTGGGAAGGCGCGCCGAAATTTCCGGGGACCTGTAGCGCGAACCAGGCGCCGGGTTTCAGCGCCTCCAGCCACCCTGCGAGCATGGTCAGGTGGCCTGGGACCCATTGCAGTGCGGCGTTGCTGACGACGACGTCGGTGTCCGCTTCCGGCGTCCACCCGGCAATGTCCGCGTGGACGAACGAAAGACCCGGTCGGGCGGCAGCGAGGGGTTCGGCTTCGGCCAGCATTTCCGCTGAGGAGTCGAGCCCGACGACGACGGCGCCCGGCCATCGCGTCGCAAGGGTCGCCGTCAGGTTCCCCGGACCGCAGCCTAGATCCACGACGCGCCGAGGGCCTTCCGTCAGGATCCTCGACGTCAGGTCAAAAAACGGCCGGTCGCGATGATTGCCGAACTCGATGTACTTGGCGGGATCCCACTTCACTGTTGTCTCCATCGCTGGTCTCCATGCTCTGCTCCGTGGTCTGCTCCACCCACACTAAGCTGGGAGGCAATGAAACTTCTTGAGCAGCTTCCCGGAACTTCCCATGCCGGATCAGGCGACGGAAACCTTGACCCGGACGAAATCTACACCCGCTTTGTCGAGTGGACGGAGAGCCGCGGCCTGCAGCTCTATCCTGCCCAGGACGAGGCCATCATGGAACTCGCCTCCGGGGCCAACGTCATCCTCGCCACGCCTACCGGATCCGGGAAGTCCCTGGTAGCCATTGCCGCGCACTTCGAAGCGATGTCCCGGGGCGTGCGCAGCTACTACACGGCCCCCATCAAGGCCCTTGTCTCGGAGAAGTTCTTCGCCCTCTGCGATATCTTCGGGGCGGAGAACGTGGGCATGATTACGGGTGATTCCGGGGTCAACCAGGATGCACCGATTATCTGCTGCACCGCCGAAATCCTCGCCAATACCGCCCTGCGGGAAGGCAAGGAAGCCGAGCTCGGGACGGTCATCATGGACGAGTTCCACTTCTACTCCGATCCCCAGCGCGGTTGGGCGTGGCAGGTCCCGCTCCTGGAACTCCCCCAGGCCCAGTTCCTGCTGATGTCGGCCACTTTGGGAGATGTCAGCCGCTTCGAAGCCGGCCTGAGCGAACTCACCGGGCGGTCCACCACCACTGTCAGTTCGGCCGAACGGCCCATCCCGCTGCACTACTACTTCCAGCAGACGCCGGTCCACGAAACCCTCGAGGAACTGCTGAGCACCAAGCAGGTACCCGTGTACGTGGTGCATTTCAGCCAGGTCGAGGCCATTGAGCGGGCCCAGAACCTCATGAGCGTCAATATGTGCACCCGCGAGGAGAAGGACAAGATTGCCGAGCTTATTGCCGGTTTCCGCTTTGCGGCGGGCTTCGGCAAGACCCTGAACCGGCTGGTCCGGCACGGCATCGGCGTCCATCACGCCGGTATGCTGCCCAAATACCGCCGCCTCGTGGAGCAACTGGCACAGGCGGGCCTCCTGAAGGTCATTTGCGGTACCGACACGCTCGGGGTCGGAATCAACGTTCCCATCCGCACTGTCCTGTTGACGGCATTGAGCAAGTACGACGGCGTCCGCACCCGCGTGCTCAATTCGCGGGAATTCCATCAGATCGCCGGCCGTGCGGGCCGCGCAGGCTATGACACTGCCGGAACTGTTGTGGTGCAGGCTCCCGAACACGTAGTGGAGAACGCGAAGGCGATGGCCAAGGCCACCGCGAAGTTCGGCGATGACCAGAAGAAACTACGGCAAGTCGTACGGAAGAAGCCGCCGGAAGGCTTCGTCTCCTGGGGGGAGCCCACCTTCAAGCGTTTGGTCGAGTCAGTGCCGGAACCGCTGACGTCGAGTTTCACCGTGACGCATGCAATGCTGCTCAACCTGATGGAGCGCCCCGGCGACCCGTTTGCCGCCGCCCGCCGCCTCCTCACCGAAAACCATGAGTCGCGCCCGGCCCAACTGCAGCTCATGAAGAAGGCACTCGGTATCTACCGCGAGCTGTTGGCAGCAGGAGTGGTTGAACGCATTCCCGAGGCCGAGCAGGAAGCGGAAGGCCGTTCCGTCCGGCTGACAGTTCACCTGCAAGCCAACTTCGCCCTGAACCAGCCGCTTTCGCCGTTTGCGCTTGCCGCGCTCGAACTCCTGGATCCGGAATCGCCGTCGTACGCTCTGGACGTCGTGTCTGTGATCGAAGCAACCCTCGAAAAGCCCCGTCAGATCCTCTCCGCGCAGCAGAAAAAGGCACGCGGAGAGGCCGTCGCCGCAATGAAGGCCGATGGCATTGACTACGACCAGCGCATGGCGATGCTTGAAGAGGTCAGCTACCCGCAGCCGCTGGCGGAAATCCTGGGCGAAGCGTTCGAGGTGTACCGCAAGGCCGCTCCCTGGGTGGGCGACTTTGAGTTGGCACCCAAGTCAGTGGTCCGCGACATGTACGAGCGTGCCATGAATTTCGGCGAGTTCGTCCAGTTCTACGGACTGGCCCGCTCCGAAGGGATCGTACTGCGGTACTTGGCGGACGGCTTCAAAGCCCTGCGTCAGACGGTCCCGCAAGACGCCCTCCGGGAAGACCTCGAAGACCTCATTGCGTGGTTGGGCGAACTGGTCCGCCAGGTCGACTCCAGCCTGCTCGACGAGTGGGAAGAACTCACCTCCGGGGTCGCTCCGACGCCGCACGACGCTCCGCCTCCCCCGCCGCCGTCGCTCACGTCCAACATCCGCGCCTTCAGGGTTATGGTCCGCAACGAAATGTTCCGGCGCGTCGAACTGTTCGCCGACGAAGACGCCGCCGCCTTGGGCGAGCTCGACGCCGGCAGCGGCTGGGATTCGGAGCGCTGGGAAGACGCTTTGGACGACTACTTCGACGAACACGACGACATCGGAACCGGCCCCGACGCCCGGGGCCCCGGGCTCCTCATGATCACCGAGGAACCCGGCGTCTGGCGGGTGCGGCAGATTTTCGATGACCCGGCCCGCAACCACGACTGGGGCGTTTCCGCCGAAGTGGACTTGGCAGCTTCCGACGAGACCGGCACCGCCGTGGTCAAAGTGACCGCAGTCAACCGCCTCTAGGCGCCTAGTAAGCTCGAATAATGAGTGTTATCCGCCCTGCCACAGTGTCCGATGTCCCTGCGATCCTGCAGATGATCCACGAACTCGCGATCTACGAAAAAGAGCCCGACGCGGTCAGGAACACTCCGGAACTGCTGACCGAGGCCTTGTTCGGCGAGAGTCCTCGGGTATACGCGAACATTGCGGAAAACGCGGCCGGGGACGTCCAGGGATTCGCTTTGTGGTTCCTGAACTACTCCACGTGGGAAGGCGTCCACGGCATCTACCTTGAGGACCTCTACGTCTCGCCCCACGCACGCGGCGAGGGCCACGGGAAGGCGCTTCTGCAGCATCTGGCCGCCACCGCCGTCGAACGCGGCTACGCCAGGGTGGAATGGAGTGTCCTGGACTGGAATGAACCGTCCATCAACTTCTACCGCAGCCTGGGTGCCGTGCCCATGGACGGCTGGACCACGTTCCGGCTGACCGGCGAAGCCCTGGGTGCCTTCGGCAGCGATGACAAGGTGATGGCGCGTGGCTGAGCCCGTGGTTGAGCAGGCGGCACACACCATCCGGGCACATCACGAGTTCCGGGGCGTCCGGACCGCCGAGCACTTCTTCACGGTCCCCCTCGACCATTGGCCTTCCACACGGCCGGAGGACGCCGGGAACGGCACTCGGGAAACCATCACCGTCTTTGCCCGGGAGTTCGTTTCCGCTGAGCACACTGCTGAAGACGCGAGCCGGCTGCCATGGTTGCTCTATCTCCAGGGCGGCCCAGGCGGACGCGGAACGCGGACCACGTCCTTGTCCGGCTGGATGAAGGCTGCCGCAAGGAGCTTCCGCATCCTGATGCTGGACCAACGGGGCACCGGCCTCTCCACGCCAGCGGACCGCACCTCACTGCCGATCCAAGGCGATGCGGCGGCCCAGGCGCGTTACCTCACGCATTTCCGGGCAGACTCGATCGTGGCCGACGCCGAGCTCATCCGTAACGCCCTGGGCTCGGAGCCGTGGACCGTCCTTGGTCAGAGCTTCGGCGGTTTCTGCGCACTGAGCTACCTCTCGTTCGCGCCGGAAGGGTTGAGCGAAGTACTCATCACGGGAGGGCTCGCGCCGTTGGACGGTCCCGCCGAGCGCGTCTACCGGGCTACCTTCCAGCGGGTTGCCGAACGTAACGCGGAATACTTCGCGTGGTATCCGGAGGACCGCGAACTGGTCACCCGGATTTCCCGGCATCTGGAAGCCACCCAGGAACGGCTGCCCAGCGGAGAACGTCTCACCACCGAACGCTTCCAAATGGTGGGATCGTTCCTGGGCGGGAACACCCGCGTTGATGCCCTGCACACCCTGCTGGAGGATGCCTTTGTGCCGTCCCGGGACGGGGAGCGCCTCTCCGATGCATTTCTGGAACAGGTGCACGGGCTCGTTTCCCGGGCGTCGAATCCCCTGTACGCGGTCCTGCACGAGGCCATCTACGGCCAGCAGCAAGCCACGGATTGGGCGGCGTGGCGCGTACTTGCGGAGTTCCCTGAGTTCCAGCCCAGGGCCGAAGAGCCGCTCCTGACGGGCGAAATGGTCTATCCCTGGTATTTCGAACAGGACCCGGCCCTGGTTCCCTTGCGGGAAGTGGCTGAACTGCTGGCAGCCAAACAGGACTGGAAGCCCCTCTACGACGTGGCCAGGCTGAACGCGAACACGGTGGCCGTGGCGGCTGCGGTGTATCGCAACGACATCTATGTGGACTTCCAGCTGTCCATGGAGACCGCCGCCGCCGTGCGCGGGCTGCAGGCCTGGACCACTGCAGACTTCCACCACGACGGGATCGGCGAAGACGGGGAAGGGATCTTCAACCGTCTCCTGGGAATGGTTCGCGGTACCAACTGAACCCCGGCCACGACTGTGGCCGGGGTTCAGCGGTGTTCAATCGTCAGTGGCCGGAGACCTTGTTTATGCTCTTGCGGGAATCTTCCTCGAGCCGGGCGTCCAGCTTGGACTTGTTGGCGGCCGGACTCATGATGCTCGCAAGAACCGCCACCACGATGGTGCCGACGATGACTGCCAGGGAAACATAGGTGGGGATCTCGGGAGCCCATTCAATATGCCGGCCACCATTGATGAAGGGCAGTTCGTTGACGTGCATGGCATGCAGTACCAGCTTGACGCCAATGAACGCAAGGATCACTGACAATGCGTGCTTGAGGTAGATCAAGCGGTTCATGAGGCCGCCGAGCAGGAAGTACAGCTGGCGCAGGCCCATGAGGGCGAAGATGTTGGCAGTGAAGACAATGAAGGCACTCTGTGTCAGTCCGAAGATGGCCGGAATGGAATCCACCGCGAACAAAAGGTCTGTCATGCCGATGGTCACGAAGACGATCAGCATGGGAGTGAAGAGCTTCTTGCCGTCAACCGTGGTGCGCAGCTTGCCGCCGTCGAACTTCTCGGACATCGGTACCAGCTTGCGCAGGCGGGCGACGAATGGATTTTCGGAAGTGTCTTCCTCGTCCTCGCCGTCGTCCCTGGCCTGCTTCCACGCCGTCCACAGCAGGAACGCGCCGAAGATGTAGAAGACCCAGCTGAACTGCTCAATGACCACCGCGCCAACAGCAATGAAGATACCGCGCAGGACCAACGCGATGATAATACCCACCATCAGCACTTCCTGCTGGTACTTCCGGGGCACCGAGAAGCGCGCCATGATGATGATGAAGACAAAGAGGTTGTCGATACTCAAGCTGTATTCAGTCACCCAACCGGCGATGAACTGGCTGCCATGCTCCGGCCCGGCAAAAGCGAACATCGCTCCGGCGAACACTAAAGCGAGGGTGACGTAGAAAGCGACCCAGAGGCCTGCTTCCTTCATGGAAGGTTCATGCGGGCGCTTGATCACCAAAAGGAGGTCGACCAGGAGGATGATTCCGAGGACAGCAAATGAGCCGACCTCAAACCAAACGGGGAGTTCCATCTAAAAGCCTTTCGCAGGTACGCCGAAACGGCGTAAGTCTCTCCGACCTGCCTGTGTCTCCATGCCTCACGGCAATCAGCTCACACGGCGATCCGCTAGGCCCGGCGAGGCATCTATGCCTGGCGTGTTGACGGACGTAGCGCTTGGGATACTCCCCTACGTAGGCTCAACTTTACCCTAAGCGTGCCCGGCGGATTGCATCTGGCGGAGCTCACGCTTGAGGTCGCCGACCTCGTCACGGATCCTCGCGGCGATCTCAAACTGCAGTTCGGCGGCAGCCGCATGCATCTGCTCGGTCAGCTGTTCGATCAGTCCCACGAGGTCTTCGGCCGGGGCCGCGGCCAAGCCATCCTTCCGGACGGTGGTGGCCCCCTTGCCCTTTCCGCGAGCATTCTTGCCCGACGATGCCAGCAGCTCACGCGTGTCGGCGTCCTCGCGGGCGAGCTGATCGGTGATGTCTGCGATCTTCTTGCGCAAGGGTTGGGGATCGACGCCGTTGTCCGCGTTGTACTTGACCTGGATTTCCCGACGGCGGTTGGTTTCCTCGATAGCCTTGGCCATGGAGTCCGTGATCCGGTCGGCGTACATGTGGACCTGGCCGGACACGTTACGTGCGGCACGGCCGATGGTCTGGATCAGGGAGGTGGCCGAGCGGAGGAAGCCTTCCTTGTCGGCGTCCAGGATGCTGACAAGTGACACTTCGGGCAGGTCGAGGCCCTCACGGAGCAGGTTGATGCCCACCAGGACGTCGAAGCTACCCATGCGGAGTTCGCGGAGCAGTTCCACGCGCCGAAGGGTGTCGACGTCGGAGTGCAGGTATTGGACCTTGACCCCGTGGCCCAGCAGGTAGTCGGTGAGGTCCTCGGCCATACGCTTGGTCAGCGTGGTGACCAGCACGCGTTCGTCGCGCTCCACACGGGTCCGGATCTCGCCAAGAAGGTCGTCGATCTGGCCCTTCGTCGGCTTGACGACGACTTCAGGATCGATCAGTCCGGTGGGGCGGATGATCTGCTGGACAAAACCGTCCGCCTTGCCAAGCTCGTATTTGCCCGGGGTGGCGGAAAGATAGACGGTCTGGCCGACCCGTTCCAGGAATTCATCCCATTTAAGCGGCCTGTTGTCCATGGCGGAGGGAAGCCGGAAGCCGTGGTCCACAAGCGTGCGCTTGCGCGACATGTCGCCCTCGTACATGGCGCCGATCTGCGGAACCGTGACGTGGGATTCGTCGATGACCAGCAGGAAGTCGTCCGGGAAGTAATCGATGAGGCAGTGCGGGGCGGTGCCTGAGCCGCGCCCATCGATGTGGCGTGAGTAGTTCTCGATCCCGTTGCAGAAACCCATTTGCTGCATCATCTCGAGATCGTACGTGGTGCGCATGCGCAAACGCTGGGCCTCCACCAGTTTGTTCTGGCCTTCCAGGACTTTGAGCCGCTCCGCGAGTTCTGCTTCGATGGCCGTGATGGCGCGGGACATGCGTTCCGGCCCCGCGACATAGTGCGAGGCGGGGAAGATGTACATCTCGGTTTCCTCACGGATGACATCTCCCGTGACCGGATGCAGAGTGTAGATGTTCTCAATCTCGTCGCCGAAGAACTCAATGCGCAGGGCCAGCTCTTCGTACATGGGGATGATTTCCACGGTGTCTCCGCGGACCCGGAACGTCCCGCGGTGGAAGTCCATGTCATTGCGCGTGTATTGCATGGCGACAAACCTGCGCAGCAGATCGTCCCTGTTCAATTCGGCGCCCTTGGTGAGGGTGACCATCCCGGCAATGTACTCCTCCGGGGTGCCGAGGCCGTAGATGCAGGACACGGTGGCGACCACGATGACATCCCGGCGGGTCAGCAGCGCATTGGTTGCCGAGTGCCTCAGGCGTTCCACCTCCTCGTTCACGGAGGAGTCCTTCTCGATGAAGGTGTCCGTCTGGGGAACGTAGGCTTCGGGCTGGTAGTAGTCGTAGTAGGAAACGAAGTACTCCACCGCGTTGTTGGGGAGCAGTTCCCGGAATTCATTGGCGAGCTGCGCGGCCAGGGTTTTGTTCTGGACCATCACCAAGGTGGGCCGCTGGACCTGTTCGATCAGCCAGGCGGTGGTGGCACTCTTGCCCGTACCGGTGGCTCCGAGCAGCACCACGTCCTTTTCGCCATTGTTGATGCGTTCCGTCAGCTCCGCGATAGCGGCCGGCTGGTCACCTGCGGGCTGGAATTCGCTGATGACCTCGAAGGGCGCGACAATACGGTTGATCTCCTGGGCAAGGCTCATGAATCCAATGTACCCCCGCCTGCGGACAGTTACTGTCCGCGTTTTCCCGCTGGACCGCCACCTCCGCCAGGCCGTGTCCAACTGTCGTCCAGGCGCCCCATGATAGAGCGGAACATCTTGATGCCGAACCACACCCCGGCCACGAGCCACAGGACCCAGGCCAGCCAGAAGGCGGCCGCCGGTACCAGGACCCGCCACGTCGGCGTTTGCATTCCGGCGACGAATTCCCCGCGACCGCCGGCCAGGAACCAGAGCAGCGCGGCTCCGGCCATGAGAACGACGCCGGCCCAGGCCAGCGCGCGGATACCGCGGAGCCGCTGTCCCTCAAGATGCGGCGTGATTCTGCGTCTCCCGATCATGCCTGCCCCCTAGCTTTGCGCCACGGAGTACGACGGCGGCCGCCACCCGCTGCTCGCGGCCCAGGCATCCATGAGCGGCCAGGCTACCTGGGTAAACCATGGTTCCTTGGCAGCCGCATAGCCCACGGTGCAATGGTCGCCGGCGTACGTCCCGGCAAGCTCCCTTTTCATCCCGGCATACATTCTTGCGGCATCGGGGTTCGCCCGGAGCCAGTCCCGGAACAATAAAGCGTAGCGCCAACCAGGGCTTCCAACTACCCGGACATGGACGTTGACGGGCCGTCCGGGATCCGCGCTGGAATGGAATCGCTTTTGCCATGCGGCGGGATCCAGGTCCGGCGGTTTGGGTGTGTCGCGGACGGAAGCTTCCCGCAACGGGAATCCGGCTTCACCCAAGGCCGGCGCTATGCGGTCCGCGGCTTCCATCGAGGACACAGTGACTTGCAGGTCGATGACGTCTTTGGCCGGAAGCCCTGGTACCGCCGTCGAGCCGATATGGTCCGCGTCCAACACTTCCGCAGACGCCCGCCGGATCCGCGCAAGCAAACGCCCGGCCTGGACCGGCCAGTCGGGGTTGGGCGGGGACAGCGCGGGCGCGCCGGTTCGTGGTGCCGCTTTGCCTGCTGCGAGATTGCTGGCAAACGGCGCCAAGCGCTCTTTCCACAGGGTGTCCACGAGCCCCATCATGTCCTCGACACTTCCGGAGTTGTCCAACACGATGTCCGCTGCAGCCAACCGCTCTTGCCTGCTCGCTTGGGCGGCCATTCTGGACACAGCGTCGTTGTCCGTCATGCCTCGGAGCTCCGTCATGCGCCGGATGCGCTCCGCGTCCGGCGCATCCACCACCAACACCAGATGGAAGGCGCTGCCCTGCCCGGTTTCGACCAAGAGGGGAATATCCTGGACCACGACGTCTCCGGGTTTTGCCGTGGCAAGCATCGCGGCCGCCCGTTCCCTGACGAGGGGGTGGACGATCGCGTTGAGCGCCTCGCGACGATCCGGCTCGGCGAACACGATCGTTCCGAGGCGTGCCCGGTCGAGGCGGCCACCGGCGTCGACGATGTCCTGGCCAAACTCAGCCACGACGCGGGCCAGGCCCGGCGTGCCCGGTTCCACTACTTCCCGGGCAAGAGCGTCGGCGTCGATCAAGACGGCACCCAACTCCCTCAACCGGGTGGAAACAAGCGATTTTCCGGACGCGATCCCGCCGGTGAGTCCAATCTTCAGCACCCCTCCACACTAGACTGGTCCGGTGGCAGAACAGGAAGACAGCAGGGCGACCGCGTACACGACCTTGGCGCTCGGAGTCGATTTCCGCCACGAAATTGAGATCAAGCGTTCGCGCTTCATCACCGTGCTGCGCCGTGCCTCCGACGAGGCCGCCGCGCGCACCCTCGTGGCAGAGTTGCGCAAGGAATTCCATGATGCCCGGCACCACTGCTCCGCTTTCGTGCTCGGTCCGGACCGCGTCATCCAGCGCTCCAACGACGACGGCGAGCCTTCCGGAACAGCGGGGATCCCCATGCTCGAAGCACTCCTCAAACGCGAGACCCTGCCCGGGGTGGCTGATCTCAGCGACGCGAGTGCCGTCGTCGTGCGCTATTTCGGCGGGATCCTCCTGGGCGCCGGCGGACTGGTCCGCGCGTACTCCGAGTCGGTCTCGGCGGCGTTGGACTCCGCTCCCCTCGTTAGACGGCGGCGCCTGCGTATGTGCGACATCGCCGTGCCCCACCACGCTGCCGGAAGGCTGGAAAACGATCTGCGCTCAGCTGGCTTCGTCATGGCTGAAACCAGCTACGAGCCCGCGGAGACGATCCTCCGCCTGGCACTGCCCGATGATCCACAAGCAATCGCCGACGCCGGTGAGCGGCTCGCGTCCATGACCGGAGGCGCCGCCGGACTCCGGTTGCAAGGAACGGAATGGGTAGACGTCCCCGGCTAGGCCTCCACCGAGGGACATGCCCTCCGCTGATCGTTAGCACTGGACATAGCAGTGATATGCCCAGTCGTTGGTGCGAAGGCTGGGCATGTCCCGTGGGGAACGCAGGCTAAAGAACACCGAGCATGCCCTCCGCTGATCGTTAGCACTGGACATAGTAGTAATATGCCCAGTCCTTGGTGCGAAGGCTGGGCATGTCCCGTGGAGGGCTGGGCAAGAGCGAACCTGCACGAAGGAATCAGCAGTTCCAGCAGTTAAAGAAAGCGGCTCCCGCGATTCGTATCTGAATCGCGGGAGCCGCTTTCATGCAAGCCCGGTGACCCGGGCCCGTGGCAAATTAGTTGCCGGTCAGCTTCTCGCGCAGAGCGGCGAGGGCCTCGTCGGATGCCAGGGTGCCCGCGTTGGACTCGGTAGCAGCCGGCTCGGAGGAGTAGCTGGTGGTGCCCGAGTCGCTCTCGCCGGAAGCGGCAGCAGCGGCGTCGTCAGCAGCGTGCTGCGTAACCTGCTTCTTGTGAGCCTCCCAGCGTGCCTGGGCATCAGCGTACTGCTGCTCCCAAGCGGCGCGCTGCGTCTCGTAGCCCTCGAGCCATTCGTTCGACTCGGGGTCGAAGCCCTCGGGGTACTTGTAGTTGCCCTCTTCGTCGTACTCAGCGGCCATGCCGTACAGAGCCGGGTCGAACTCGGTGCTGTCAGCGTCAACGCCCTCATTAGCCTGCTTGAGGGAGAGGGAGATGCGGCGGCGCTCGAGGTCGATGTCGATGACCTTGACGAAGAGCTCGTCACCAACGGAGACGACCTGCTCTGCAAGCTCAACGTGGCGGACAGCCAGTTCGGAGATGTGCACGAGGCCTTCGATGCCGTCTTCGACGCGAACGAACGCACCGAACGGAACCAGCTTGGTGACCTTACCCGGGACAACCTGGCCGAGGGCGTGGGTGCGGGCGAAGGTCTGCCACGGGTCTTCCTGCGTAGCCTTGAGGGACAGGGACACGCGCTCGCGGTCCAGATCCACTTCGAGAACCTCGACGGTGACTTCCTGGCCAACCTCGACAACCTCGGACGGGTGGTCGATGTGCTTCCAAGACAGCTCGGAAACGTGAACCAGACCGTCTACGCCGCCCAGGTCCACGAATGCACCGAAGTTGACGATGGAGGAAACGACGCCGGGACGAACCTGGCCCTTTTCCAGCTTGTTGAGGAACGTGGAGCGAACCTCGGACTGGGTCTGCTCGAGCCATGCACGGCGGGAAAGAACAACGTTGTTGCGGTTCTTGTCCAGCTCGATGATCTTGGCTTCGATCTGCTGACCGATGTACGGAGCGAGGTCACGGACGCGGCGCATCTCGACGAGGGATGCGGGCAGGAAGCCGCGCAGACCGATGTCGAGGATAAGACCACCCTTGACAACCTCGATGACGGTACCGGTGACAACACCGTCTTCTTCCTTGACCTTTTCGATGTCGCCCCAGGCACGCTCGTACTGAGCACGCTTCTTGGAGAGGATCAGACGGCCTTCTTTGTCTTCCTTGGTGAGCACCAGGGCTTCGACCTGATCGCCAACGGAGACGACGTCCCCGGGGTCAACGTCGTGCTTGATGGAAAGCTCACGGGAAGGTATGACACCTTCGGTCTTGTAACCGATGTCGAGCAGAACTTCGTCGCGGTCGACCTTGACGACGATACCTTCGACGAGGTCTCCGTCGTTGAAGTACTTGATGGTGGCGTCGACAGCTGCGAGGAAGTCCTCAGCGGTACCGATGTCGTTGATCGCGACTACGGGGGTACCGGGCTTCTCGGTGGAGGTGATGGTCATGTAGTAGGGGCTCCGTTGTGGATAGAGTATCGGTCAGGCAAACCGCCCGCTTTTCCGTCGCCGGTCCGCAGGACACGGCAACATGCCGGGTCATCCTGAATTGTGGATTGTAAATTTGCGCGCACGTAGCATGCGCCCGTTCATTCTAGTCGTTCGCCTCGAGGAGGGTCAAAGCGTCAGCGTGTCACCGAGCTGCGCGAACGTCACACCGCGGTCCAGCAGGCCCGGCAAGGCACGCGCATACCCCTCGGCGGTTCCACCGGCAGGTTGGTTGAAATGCGAGATCACGATCTGGCCTGCGCCCTGTCCTACGCCGATCTTTCCCACCTCCGCCGCCACCGTGGGGGCCGGGAAGGTCGCACCGCCGTCGCCGTTCACGGTGAAGCTCACAGGAACAAGTTGGAGAGCGCGGGTGATCGCGGCCGCGACATCGTCATAGTAGGCGGTTCCTGCCCTGAAGAAGCGGGGGGCTTTGCCGCAAAGTTGCTCCATGGCCTCTTGGTTTCCCATGATTTCGTCATACACCTCGCCCGCGGTGGACGTGCCCGCGATGCCGTAAGCGGAACGCCCGCTGACCGATAGCGGCCGGTGCTGGAAGCCATGATTGCCCAATTCGAACAATGGATCAGCCGCGAGATCGGCAGCCAGCCCGGGATTGGCCTTGATCCAGCGCCCGTTGAGGAACAACGTGGCGGGGACGTTGAGCTTGCGCAGGGTCTGGAGCAAGCGTTGATCGCAGTCCGAACCGTGGGGGCCACCGCAAGCATCGAACGTCAAGACCGCGTGCGTGGACGCTGTCTTCGAAACCACGCCAGTGACATCAAGCCCCCATTCGACGGGTTTGCGCCCGGAGAATTCGGTCACAAGCTGCGCTTTTGACGGGACTGCCGGAAGCTTTTCGGGCACCACCGGACGTTGGCTGACATCTTCCAGGACCGGCGTCGAGGCCTGGACCGGCGTCGAAGCCTGGACCGGACGAGGCCTGGCGGCTTGCGGTTCCCCGCAAGCAGCCACGGCCGTCGCCGCAAGTCCTGCGGCCACGGCCAGCAACGACCTCCGGCGAGGCAGTACTGATTGGCCGGTGGGCGGTCCACCCGGCGCGAATTCCCCCATGGAATCCTTCTTCTGTTGTAGGTCCTGCGTGTGGGTTTTGCCTAGAAGTGGGTCAGGCAGTGGGCTGGACGTTCGACGGCGAACATGTGCTGGGCAGTCACTGTTGCGCCCGGCGTGTGCTCCCGGATCCGTCCTGCCGAAGCCAAGGTTACCGGACTCACGGCGCCCAAATAGACAGACCCCAGATCCGTGACGTCCATGCTCAGATCCGGGCGCACATCCTGGCTCCCGCCACTCGCCTCACTGACCGTGACGGTGCCGCCGTCGGACGCCAATTCCCACGTACCGTCGGCAAAGCCGAGCGCATCCCGGATTTTCAAGACCAAACGCCCGTCAGTGCCGTAGCGGCGGGCTGACAAAGCCGCAGGGACGTCCAGGACACGCAACCACAACATGTCGCGGTAGTCCGACGACGCGACGCAACGACCGTCCACAAGGGACCATGCGAGCGGATCTTCGACGGGCGCATCAGCCCAGGAGACCTGGTCAACGAGGTCGATGCCGCCCAGGAATTGCCACAGTTCCAGATATCCGGAATCGGTGGCGGCGATGAGGTCCACGATTTCCACGGTGTACGGCTTCGAGTCCCAGCCGGCGAACTTGTAGGACACGTAGCCGTCAATGGTGCCGTCCGGCGCATAGTGGAGGGCGCATTTGATCGCTTTGTCCTCGCTGCCGTCGCGCGTCATGGCTCCCGACACGTGGTGGCGGTAGGAGTCCTGGCGCACGATCGACCCGGGGGTGCGCCGGTGAACGCCGTCGAAAATCCCGGGCGCCAGTTCGAGCAGGACCTTGGGATCCGCGATTTCCACCCGGCCAACGGGCTCGTGACGAACGCGGAATCTTGGACCGGTATCCACCTTGATGCTCCGCTCAAAGGTGGCGACACCAAATCCAAAACGGCCGTAGATGGATCCTTCGGAAGCCGTCAGTGCCGCCATGGCCAAGCCATCGTCCCTGGCGTCGGCAAGATCGGCGGTCATCATCCCCCGCAGGATGCCGTGGCGCCGGTGCGTGCCGCGTACGGTGACGGCGGTGATCTGGCGTGTCCGCAGTTCCTGGCCGAAGCCAACGTTGAGCTTGTTTTCCAGAGTTCCAAAGGTCGCCACCGGAAATCCCGGGCTGAGGGCATGCAATGGAGGTTCGTCGTTGACGTAGACGCCCGTCAGCTCGCGGTTGTCCGCTTGGTACATTGCGAGGATTTTGTCGATAAGGTCATCGCTTCGTTGCTCGTCGTGGAATCCAAAGCCGACGGCCCGGAGCCAATCACGTGCTTGTCCGTAGTCCGGGTTCTCCTTGTCGACGGAACGAAAGCGCCTGGCAGTATATTTTTCTTTTGTTTCCTTGGGATCAGCCACGTCCCGAGCCTAGCCAGACCGCCCGGAGCACGCCACCATAGTGACGGCGTGCCCCATGCCGGCCGGTCAAATCCTGAACGGGCCCCGGCTAGTGCCCGGCTTCGTACCAACTGGAGCCGACCCCGAGCTGCACATCCAGGGGCACCGTCAGCTGGGCCGCCGACCCCATTTGTTCGGCCACGAGCTTTTCGACCGCTTCGCGTTCGCCGTGGGCTACCTCGAGCACGAGTTCGTCATGGACCTGCAACAGGATCCGCGATGTGAGCCCCTGGCTGGTCAACTCTGCTGAAACTCCGAGCATCGCCCGCTTCATGAGATCCGCAGCCGAACCCTGGATCGGCGAGTTCAACGCAATGCGTTCGGCAATCTCCCGGTGTTGGCGGTCCGTGCTGGTCAGGTCCGGAAGATACCGGCGCCGGCCTTCGATCGTGGAGGTGTAGCCATCGATCCTGGCTTGCTCGACCACGCCGCGCAGGTAGTCGCGCACTGCGCCGAAGCGGTCGAAGTAGTCCTTCATGAGGGTCCTGGCTTCGTCGACCGAGATTTCCAGTTGCTTCGACAGGCCAAACGAGGTCAGCCCGTAGGCCAGTCCATACGACATGGCCTTGACCTTGGAACGCATGGCACTCGTGACGTCTTCCGGAGCCACATTGAAGATATGCGAGCCCACATAGCGGTGCAGGTCCTCGCCCTCCTTGTAGGCCTGGATAAGCCCTTGGTCGCCGGACAGATGCGCCATGATACGCATTTCGATCTGCGAGTAGTCAGCGGACAACAGGCATTCATAGCCTTCGCTGACCACGAAGATCCCCCGGACGCGCTTGCCTTCCTCACTACGCACGGGGATGTTCTGCAGATTGGGATTGTTCGAGGAAATACGCCCTGTGGCCGCGACGTTTTGTGCGTACGTGGTGTGGATGCGGCCATCCTCGGCCACTGATTTCTTGAGCGTCTCCAGCATCTGCGCCAGCTTGGAAGATTCACGGTGGGCCATGAGCTGGACCAGGAACTCGTGGCCGGTCTTCTCCAGGAGGGCTTTCAACGAGGCAGCGTCCGTGGTGTAGCCGGACTTGATCTTCTTGGTCTTCGGCAAACCAAGTTCCTCGAAGAGGACGGTCTGCAGTTGCTTGGGCGAGCCCAGGTTGACTTCGTGGCCGATCGCTGCGAACGCCTGCTCCTGCGCGTTGTCGATCACCTTGGAGAGGTCCGCCAGCTGTTCGTTCAGGCGGTCAAGCGAGATGGCAATGCCCGCAAGTTCCATCTGGGCCAGAACCCGCGCGACAGGCAGCTCCAGCGTGGTCAGGAGGGCTTCGGCCTTGCGTTCGGCCAGCTCGCTTTCGAAGTGCTTGCTCAGTGCGTGCACGACGGCGGCTTCCTGGACGAGCGCGGTGGCCGCGGCTCCGTCCGGCCCATCACCGAGCTCAAGCTCCAGTTGGCCGCTTTGCGCAGCGGCCGTGGTGAGAGTGATCCGCAAATGGTGCTGGGCGAGTTCGGCCAGTTCGTAGCTGCGGCGGTCCGGCTGGATCAGGTAGCCCGAGATGGAGGTGTCATCGACCACGCCTTCCAGGCCAAGACCCCGGTAGTGCAGGGCCTTCAGCGCGGACTTGAATTCGTGCATGACCTTGGCTTCTTCTGGGTCCCGCAGCCACTTGGCCAGGACGGCATCCGCCGCCGCGTCCAAGCTTGAAAGGTCAATGTAGGCGGCTCCGTTTGACCGCACCACGGCAACGGCAGCGGCGTCGTCGCCAATCCGCCCCGGAACCAACTGCACTGCGACTGCCGCCCGGCTCCCCGCACCGGCAGCGAAAAAGGCTTCCAAGGCCCCGGCTTCGTCCAGGACCGCATAGGCGGGCGCTTCGATGGTTTCCGGGGGCGCTCCGGCGGTGTCTTCGCCATACAGCGCGAACAACCGGGCACGGAGCGTCCTGAACTCAAGGGTATCGAACAGGGCCTCGACCTCTTGGCGGTTGGGACGCGGCTCTTCCAGTTCGGCGAGTGTCACCGGGAGCTCAAGGTCGCTCAGCAGCTGGTTGAGGCGACGGTTGCGTTTGACGGCATCGAGGTTTTCTTTGAGCGCACCGCCGACTTTGCCGCCGATCGAATCCAGGTTTTCCAGGATCCCGTCCAGGCCGCCATAAAGATTGATCCACTTGGCAGCGGTCTTGGGCCCGACGCCTGGGACGCCCGGGAGATTGTCCGCCGACTCCCCCACGAGCGCAGCGAGGTCGGAGTAGCGCGACGGCGGAACGAAGTACTTTTCTTCGATGGCCGCCGCGTCCATGCGCGGGATGTTGGAAACACCCTGCTTCGGGTACAGCACGAACACATTGTCCGTGATCAGCTGGAAAGCGTCCCGGTCTCCCGAAACCAGGAGGACTTCGTAACCGGCGGCCTCGCCGCGGGATGCGAGTGTGGCGAGGATATCGTCCGCCTCGTAGCCGGGCATCTTGATGGTCTTGATGCCCCAAGCCGCCATGACCTGGTCGATGAGATCTATCTGTCCACGGAATTCGGCCGGGGTTTCGTTGCGACCACCCTTGTATTCGCTGTATTCGGCCTTGCGGAAGGTGGTGTCATCCGAGACGTCGAAGGCTACCGCCACGTGGGTGGGTTTCTGGTCCTTGATGAGGTTGATCAGCATCGAGGTGAATCCGTGCACGGCGTTGGTGTGCTGTCCCGAGGACGTGGCGAAATTCTCTGCAGGCAAGGCATAGAACGCCCGGAATGCCATGGAGTGCCCATCAAGGACCAGAAGCCGGGGGCGGCTGCCCGCCGTCGTGCCTGCGATGGTTCCTGAAGGGTCTGGTGTCGTTGCGGTGGCAGTCGATGTTGTTGTTCCAGTTGGCACTGGCGTTTCAGTTGGAACCGAGTCCGGTTTGGTTGTTTCGCTCACAGGTGCCAGCCTAGTTGCCATGATGGACAATTTCACGCCGGGCCCATTCACTGACGAGCTCAATGCGGCCGGCGTTCCGCAGGAGTTACATGGTTGGCTTTCGCGCTATGGCGTGGGCTCGCTCGTGGCGAAGATGGGCATCACATTCCTTGAACTGGGCCCGGATCGGACCGTTGCCACCATGCCCGTGGAAGGCAACACCCAAGTTGCCGGCATCCTCCACGGCGGAGCCCATGTGGTTCTCGCCGAAACCTTGGGTTCCTTCGCAGCGGCCTTGCATGCGGGAGCCGGACGCCACGTGGTGGGGATCGAGGTGGGTGCAACCCACCACCGTTCGGTAGCAAGCGGCCTGGTCACCGGCACATGCACAGCCATCCACTTGGGCGGGACCCTCGCCACCCACGAAATCGTCATGACCGACGAGCACGGGCGCCGCTTGTCGACGGCACGGATCACCAACATGATCCGGGAGAATCAGCGCCGCTGACTCAACGAGCCCGCCCCGGGAACCTGTACCGCAGCTCCACTGCCGCGCCGCCAAGCGTGCGGCACGAGAGCAACTCAAGGGACGCCGTCGGGCTCTCGACTGGCAGGAGACGCTTGCCGGAACCCAGCGCGACGGGGATCAGCGTGAGGATCATCTCGTCCAACAGTCCCGCTTTGGCGAACTGGGCGACGAGGTTTCCACCGCCAACCAGCCATACGTTCTTCTCGCCGGCGTCGGAAAGCAGGTCCGATGCAAACTCCTCGACCTCACCACGCACGAACGTGACATCCGCTCCCGCGGGCGCGGAATATTCGCGGTGGGTGAAGATCCAACAGGGGATCCCGGGGTAGGGCCACTTGCCGGCTTCATGTTCCATGAGCCAGCGGTACGTCTGGCCGCCCATGACAACGCAGCCGATGCCCGTCATGAAGTCTTCGTAACTTTCGGTGACGCCTTCGGCTTCTTCGAACTGGAGCAGCCAGCCGAGATCGTCCTCATGGGTGGCGATGAATCCGTCAAGCGAGGATGCCACGTAGTACTGGAATTCCGACATGGCCCCACCCTACTCATTCGGCCGCGGGGTTCCCAACTACTTTGTGAAGTACGGGACGATCAGATAGATCCCGAAAAGCACCGCGATTCCGCACGCTATGAAACAAAGATAGGCAAAGGACCGGATCAGGCCCGGTGACTTCTGCCGGGCGTCGCCCGCGATGGCAGTGAGGCGAACACCGAGCGAGTACAACACTACCAAGACCACTGCCGCCACCAGGGTCGCCCCGGCGACCTGCACCAGTTCCAACCACTTCATGCCTGCATGTCCTTACTTTTGCTCTTGCCCGGCCTTTGTTTAACAGTCTGCTTCTTGCGGAAGCGGACGGCAGTGCCGGCCTCCTCGACTTCCACCGCGTTGTGGTGGCCCACGTGCGACTTCCTCGAATAAATGAACATGTAGACGACGACGCCGGTGCCCACGATCGCGGCGATCGCCACGCCGACGGAGCCGGTTCCGATGAGGAAAGCGGTCAGGCCGCCCACGATGGCGGCGGCGGGGAGGGTGAAGAGCCAGCCGGTGGCGATACGACCCACTGTTCCCCAGCGGACCGTAGTGCCTTTACGTCCGAGTCCCGAGCCGATGACCGAACCGGAGGCCACCTGCGTGGTGGACAGCGCGAAGCCGAGATGGGAAGACGCAAGGATCGCAGAGGCGGTGCTGGCCTCCGCAGAAAAACCTTGGGCCGGCTTGACATCGGTCAGCCCGGAACCCATGGTCCGGATGATGCGCCAGCCGCCAGCGTAGGTTCCGATGGCGATGGCGAGTGCGCAGGCACCGATGACCCAGAGCTGCGGGCCGCTGCCGGCGGGCTGGGTTCCGGCGGCGATCAGGACGAGGGTGATGATTCCCATGGTCTTTTGAGCGTCGTTGGTGCCGTGGGCCAAGGCTACAAGACTGGAGGTGAAGATCTGGCCCGTGCGGAATCCGCCGCGCTTCTGGGCCAGCTTGTCACCGGTTTCGGGGTCGTGCCGGGACGTCAAGGCGTAGGCCAGTTTGGTACACAGATAGGCCACGGCACCGGCGAGCAGCGGGGAGAATACGGCCGGAAGAATGACCTTCTGGAGCACGGTATCGAAGTTGACGGCATGGAAGCCGATGCCAACGATCGCCGCACCTATCAGGCCGCCGAAAAGCGCGTGGGAAGAACTCGACGGCAGCCCCTTGAGCCACGTAAACATGTTCCACAGGACGGCTCCCATCAGTCCGGCAAAGATGATCTCGGGGGTGATGTGGATACCGTCCGCGCCTTCACGGATAAGGCCTCCGGAAATGGTCTTCGCCACTTCGGTCGACAAGAACGCGCCCACGAGGTTGAGGACCGCGGCCAGGGCAACAGCCGTCCTGGGCTTGATGGCCCCCGTGGCGATTGGAGTGGCCATGGCGTTCGCGGTGTCGTGGAACCCGTTGGTGAAGTCAAAAAATAAGGCCAGCGCTATAACAAGCGCGACCATGAAGGTGATTCCCACCTAGTGCCCAATCTGCAGAGTCGACGATGCGCAGTTCCACTCCCCCGGGCCCGCCGTGCACAGTTCAGCAAATGTTCATATGACTTCACTGGCGGAGTTCAACAGGGCGGTCTGAAACCTTATGAATCCTACGTGCCAATGACGGCATGGCCAAACACCGAATTTATCCCAGGAATTGTCGAACCGCCGCTATCTCGCTCCGGGAGAGGCCCCTCCGCGGGTCTGGTGAGATCCAAAGCACACGGCTGCCGAGGAATTCGACCCAGGATCGGGCCGCGGCTTCATGGGCCAGCTGGTCATCCATCCATACGATGCGATCGACTCCGGACTCTTGGACGTCCCTTTGCAAAACGTCCAGCTTCCACCAATCGGCACTCATGTCCCAGCCGTCGCTAGTCAGCACCGGCCAGTGCTCACCATGGAGGCCGATTGCCGGGCACAGGAACTCCGGGGCCAGCCGCTGCCACGTCGTCAGCCAGACGAACCGCGCTGCGGGGTGGACAGCGAGCTGGTTGAGCCCTTCAACCACTTCGGCCGCATACACCACCTCCAATATTCCGGCGTCAGCGATCTTCCACTCAGTACCCCAATCCGTGAAGCCCATGGGACCGAAAGGATTCACCACGCCGTCGACATCGAGGTACAGCGACACCCTCACGGTGGTCATGCAGCCCCCCTCCCGGACGTGCCAACAAGGCCAGCGTAAGGCAAGCGCTGGTGTCAGCGCAGTACGGCTTGCCGGGTCAGCTCGCGCGCAGGATTGCCACCGAAGATACCACCGGCGGGGACGTCCTCGCCCTTCATGAGGAACGAGTCGGCTTCGAGTTCCGAGCCATCGTGCATGGTGGTGCCGTAATGGATGAATGCGCCCACCCCCAAGGTGCACCCGGTGCCGACAGAGATCGCATCCAGCTTGAACGCGCCATCCTCCATGGAATGGCATTGCACCACGGAGTTGGCATTGAGGGTGCAGTGGTCTCCGATGGTGACGAGAGTTCTTTCGGGGATGCCACAGCCGTCGTCGAAGACCTTCTTACCCATGCGGACCCCCAGCAGTCGCCAGATCACCGGTTTGAACGGTGTGCCATTGAACATCTGCACGACTCCCCCGGCACTGAGCTTCCAGAATCGTTCATGCCGCCAGAAGGGTACTTCGTAGATCGAGCAGAGCACGGGGGCAAGTCTTCCGAAACCCAGGGATGCCCGCTCCACGAGGATTGTCAGAACGCTCGTGGTCACGATCATGGCCCCCAGCCCCGCCAAGGCGCCGACGCCCCCTGCGTTGGGCAACAGGGTCTGCGTTGCCCACGCCGCGAGGAGGATCACGTACAGCTCGACCCAGCGGGCCAGGAGATAGAGGGCCACTGTCACGGCGTTGTGCCGGTTCTTTGCCGGGAGGCGGCGCCGCAGTTCATCGGCTGTCCTGAACCGGTCAAAGCTGCTGTCGCGGTCCACGGTTCGGGGGATTTCAAACGGCGGCGACCCCAGGAGGCCGACCCCTTGGCGGAGCGGACCCTCCAGCGGCACCATCGTCTTGGTCCCTATCAGGCAGTTGTCGCCCACGGCAGCCCCGGCGGGATAGGCAATGTTGTTACCAAAGAAGCTCTTGGTCCCGATGGTGGCAGGCGAGAGCCGGAACGCCGTGTCCGAGTAGTCGGCATTGATGATGGACAGACCGTCCGAGACCATGGTGCCGGTGCCGACGGTAATCATGGTGGGGCTGTCATGCTTCAGCCCGACGCCGAAGTTGGAGCCGGTCTGCACCATATTCGGTTGTTTGTAGCCCAAGAGCTTCAAGTAGTGCACGATCAGTGAGCTGTCGCCGGTCAGTTTAAGGAGTTCCTTGAGGTTGGTCAGCCGCTGCATGGTGCGGAAAAGTCCGAAACGGACGCCATAGAGCGGGTAGTCCTTGCCAGGGACGAGCACGAGCGCCAGCAGCCTGGGAAGGGTGGCTGCAAGGACGAAGGCGGCAACGATGCTGCCGAAGAGAACAACGAACGAGAGCAACAGGAGCGCCGTCCAGAAGCTGAGCCGGGTCGGGTCTGTATCGCCTGAAGGGAGCGAGGCGATTACGACGTCGAGAGCCGCGAGTGCGGCGGCGGACACCACCATGTGGATGACGACCGTCCAGAAGCTGAAGCTGGCCCGGCGGCGCGTTCCGCTGTTGGCCTGCCCCGCCCGGCGGAAGCCTGTGCCAGCGGGCTGGGCCGGCGAGCCGTTCCAGATGGAGCCAGGGGGAACGCTTTGGAATCGGTGCAGTGACGAGCTGTGTCCCAATTGGGCGTCGTCGCCCATGATTGTATCGATGTCCAGCACGGACTGCTCGCCGATCAGAACGTTGCGCCCCAGGGTCACGGACCCCGTCTGGATCCGGCCGGCGTGGGCCCGGTAGCAGTTAAACGTGGAGTCCTTCCTGATGACCGTGTCCGCGCCCACCGTCAGCAAATCGGTGCAGGCCGGAATCTTTGAGGAGAGGACCGTGACCCGGGGCCCGATCTTGGCCCCCAATGCCTTCAGGTACAAGGGGAAGACCGGTGTCCCGACAAACATGCGGATGGGGCTTGTGTTGATAACGGTCTTCACGAACCAAAAGCGGATGTAGCGCAGGGACCAGATGGGGAACTCCTGGGCCTTCCAACGGCCAATGAGGACCCACTTCAGCACAACGGGCATGGTGGCCAGCACCAGGAACGCCAGGGAGCCGACGCCGGCCGAGCGCCCCACGAGGTCGATGGGCTGCCGGGACGCCGCAATCCATTGTTGGCCGGCGAAAGGAATGAGGACCGCCACATAGGCGTAAGCCAACGCGGCGATTGCCTGCAAGGCCCCGCACAAGACGTACCGGCCTGTCCCGACACGGAGGAAGGGCACCGCCGCGGCTTCCGAGCCGTCGTCGGCGCGGGCTGGGGACAACCTCGTTTCATTCGCGTCCAGGGCGGCCGCCAAAGCAGCGATGGTCGGATGGGCATAGACATCGCGCATCGAGACGGACGGGGAATGTGCTGCCTTGCGGACGTTCGCGCAGAAATGCGCCATCAGCAGGGAGTTTGCGCCAAGGTCGTTGAAGAAGTTGGCCGTGGTGGAGACCCGTTTGAGCTGCAGGGCCGCCGCCAGGGCCGGCGCAAGGAGCTCCTCTGTCGCCGTGGCGGGGCTCGTGTCGGCGACGTCGGTACTGATTGCGCGTGGACCGCTGGGATCCGGAAGCTTCTTGCGATCCACCTTGCCGCTGACCATCACCGGCATGCTCCGGAGGTACTGGAAATAGCCCGGCACCATGTACGCCGGGAGTCTTTCGCCCAGCCACGTCCGAATTTCGCTTCCCTCCACTCTTGCTGCGCCTTCGTGCAGCGTGTAATAGGCAACAAGTTCCGTCATGCCCGGCTCGGGTTCCCAGGTCTTGACGACGGCCGCCGCCATGCCCGGCATCTGCAGAAGCACGTTCTCGATCTCGCTGAGCTCGACCCGGTAGCCGCGGACCTTTACCTGCGTGTCAGTCCGGCCGTGGTATTCGATCTCATCGCGCTCGTTGAACCTGCCAAGATCGCCGGTGCGGTATATGCGGTGGGAGGGGTTGTCCGCCAAGCCGAGGAAATCGGGAATGAAGGCCTTTTCGGTGAGCTCGGGCCGGTTGATATAGCCGCGGGCCAGTCCAATGCCCGCCAATCCGATTTCGCCCAGCTCCCCGTAAGGCAGAGCACGATCGTGGACGGGATCCAGGATGACCGCCGAATAGCCCGGCAGCGGCCTGCCCAAGGTCACGGGCCTTCCTGGCTCGGCTACGCCCCAGGTGGCAGTCACGGTCGCTTCGGTCGGTCCGTAGACATTCAAGAAGCGCCGCCCGGGCCTGTGCCAACGGACCACCAGGTCGGCGGGACATGCCTCGCCGGAGACGAGGAGGAACCGAAGTCCGGGCACCTCGTCGTCAAGGGTGGCGAGCAGGGTAGGTACGCAGCACAGTGCCGTGATGTTCCGGGCGCTGATGAACTCGGCAAGATCCGCGCCGAGAAGGTTGTTCCCGGGTGGGCGCGGGACCAAGGTGGCCCCTACCATCCAAGGCACCCAGATTTCCTCCACCGAGAAATCGAAGGCCGTGGTCATGCCCTGGTAAACCCGGTCATCCGCGTTGTAGCCGTAGGTGTCGGCGGCGACCCTCACAAAGTGGCAGATGCTCGCGTGAGATATGGCTACCCCCTTTGGCCTTCCGGTGGATCCCGAGGTGTAAATGATGTAGGCAAGGCCGTCGGCCGAGGTAGTAGGCGCGGGCCAGTCCAGGCGGGACGGGGCGAACTCTGAAATTTCCCGGTCCGCTTTGTCCAGGTACATCGCGCGAGCCGCAGCATCAGGCAGGAGCGTGTCCGCGAGGCGGGATTCCGTCAGGACCTTGGCTACGTCGGAGTCGGCGACAATATAAGAAATTCTGTCCGAGGGAAACGCCGGGTCGAGGGGCACGTAGACGGCATGGGCCTTGAGGACGGCCAGCATGCAGATGTAGGACCGCACCGCGTCGTCAAAGAGCAGTGCGATCCTGTCGCCCGGGCTGACCCGGTGGGCCAGGAGAAAGCGGGCGAGCCGGTTCGCCCGGACGTCGATTTCTTCATAGCTCAGCGGTCCATCCGCTGTGTCGACGGCGGGATGGCCACGGCGGCCTTCGGCTTGCTGCCGGTCGCATCGTTCTTCGAAGAGCTCCTCAAGGCGCTCTTCGGCACCCCTCGGGGTGGAGGAGGCCCCCTGCTCTGCGCCTACCAGCACCAAGGTCCTGTCCCTGAGGTGTGCCTTGACCCTGGCGCTTGTGGGCGCTTTGCTGAGGGTCCTGCCCTGGTCCACATGTCTTCCCACGCTTCGCTCCAATGGAGTCCCGGCGTCGTGGCCCTAGGGGGCCGCTTCGCCTGTTGTCTTGTTGGCGGCGAGAGCCGCTTGCTTGTCAAGAGCCGCTTGACCCGCTCTGGAACTCTGTTCGGTAATAGCGGCCAGCAGGAGCTTGCATGCGGCCTCGACGAGCTCCTCCGTGATGTTCAGCGGGGGAAGGAGCCTGACCACGGCGTCGTCCCGGCCGCCGCATTCGAGAATCAGGCCCAACTCGAGGGCGCTGAGTTGAACTGCACGGGCCATGTCCCCTGCCGGGCGGCCTGTCTCCGGATCGGCGAGTTCGATTCCCCACATCAGGCCGCGGCCGCGAACCTCTCGCACCCAGCGATTGACGGCCAAAGGACTCAATAGCCGGCTTATCTGCTCCCCGCGCCTGCGTACGTTGCCGAGAACATCGTCGCGCCGGATAATCTCCACAGCTGCGGCTCCCGCCGCGAAGGCGAGCTGGTTTCCTCGGAACGTGCCCGTGTGCGCGCCGGGGAGCCAGCAGTCCAGGTCTTTGTTGTAGATGATCAGCGCAACTGGGAGGCCAATTCCGCTGAGGGCCTTGGAAGCGATGATGACGTCGGGCTCGATTCCGAACTGCTCAAACGCGAACCACGTCCCGGTACGGCCGCACCCGGTCTGGATCTCGTCGATAATCAACGGAATCCCCAGCTCCCGGGTCACCCTGCGCACGGTTTGAGCGAATTCCGTGGTCGCCGGGACAACCCCGCCTTCTCCCTGGACCATTTCCATAATGACGGCCGCAGGAAGGGGAATGCCTCCGAGGGGGTCCTTAAGGGAATTTTCGAGGAACTGGACACAGTTGGTTGAACACGTCGCCCGGTGCAGGCCAACCGGGCACCGGGAGCAGTAGGAGAACGGGAAGAAGTGCACTCCGGGCATGCCGTTCGCTACCGGGCGCTTCTGTTCGACGAGCCCGGTCAACGCCATGCCCGCGGCACTACTGCCGTGGAACCCTCCTTGGAATGACACAATGTCCGCGCGCCCGGTAGCCGTCTTGCACAATTTGATGGCAGCATCCACGGCGTTCGCACCAGTCGGTCCGCAGAAGTGGATCTTCATCCTGTCGGCGAGTCCCCAAGGGAGCATCGACAGCTGTGCCCGCGTGAAGGCGTCTTTCGCCGGCGTCGGGAAATCAAGTCCATGGCTCAAACTGTGTACCTGACGGGCGACAACGTCAGCCAGTTCTGGATGGCTGTGGCCAAGGGACAAGACTCCGGCGCCGGACAGGAAGTCGATGAAGACATTGTCGTCCATGTCCCGGACAAAGGCCCCTTGGCCTTCGGCGATCGCTATGGGCAGATGCCGCGGGTAGGTCCTGGCACTGGATTCGGCGCGTTCCTGGTGCGCCAACATTTCGGCGGATCTGGGTCCTGGGAGGGGTCCGGTGACGTGCGCCGAGGTCAGTGTAGCCTGCTGCGGGAGAGTGTTCATGGCAATAGGTCCTTATCCCATGGATCCGCACGGCGGATCCATGACTGAGCGCTTACCGCGGTTCGTTCCTCTTGGCCACGGGGAGAAGGGGAGCCGGCGCTGCGGCCCCGCTAAGTCGCAGTGATGGCCTCCTCCCCGGCATACTCCAGCCCGAAGGCCGATCGAACGGCGCGGCTCGCGTCCCCAAGCATGGCCGCCCGCATGGTGACATCGATGCGCATGTCCGACGTCGAAATCAGCTCGATGTTGACCCCGGCGTCCGACAGGGCTTTGAAGAGCCGGGAAAATACCTGGGCATCCGTGCGCATCCCCAACCCGATCAGCGACAACTTGCCGACTTCGTCGTCGTAGTGAAGTCCGCGGAAGCCAATGGCCACCTGGGATGCGGAGAGGGCCGACCGCACACGGTGCCCGTCACGGCGGGCCAGCGCCAGGGAAATATCGCTTCCACCTGCATTCCCGGACGACGAGTTCTGGACGACCATGCTGACGTAGGCGTGCTCATCCGCAAGAATCCTGAATATTTCGGCGGACTTTCCGGCTACGTTTGCAACTCCCACCGCTGTCAGCATCGCCATCGACGAGTCACACTCAACCGCGGAGACCACTGGCCGCTCCACAACCGGAACCGTGTCCCAGTCGGGCTTATGGTCCCATGTCGGCTTATGGTCACGGCCGGGTCCATGGTCCTGAACGGGCATGACCAGTGTTCCCCCTGCACGGCTGAATGAAGAGCGCACATGGAGGGGGACGCCAAACCGGCTGGCATATTCGAGGCCCCTGGGATGCAGCACCTTGGAGCCGGAGGCAGCCAGTTCCAGCATTGCCGGATTTGAAATGACGTCGATCTTTTGTGCCCTGGGAACGACGCGGGGGTCCGCGGTGTAAACGCCGTCCACGTCGGTGTAGATTTCGCACATCCCGGCGCCCAAGGCGGCGGCCAAGGCTACCGCAGTGATGTCTGAACCGCCCCGGCCCAGCGTGGTGACCCCTTTCTTCTTGAGCCCTTTTCCCTGGAACCCGGCCACGATCGCAACTTCTTCGCGCTTCAGGCATGCACGGATACGGCGCGGGTCGACGTCGACAATGTGTGCCTTACCGTGGACGCCGTCGGTAACCAGTCCGGCTTTCTTTCCGCTGAAAGTCCGGGACGGAACCCCCAGGTCCGACAATGCAATCGCCAAGAGCATCACCGAGATCCGCTCGCCGGTGGTCAGCAAGGTGTCAAGCTCGTCCGCAGGAGGACTGGGACTCAGTGACACCGCCAAGTCAAGAAGCTCGTCGGTGGTGTCGCCCATTGCCGACACCACGACCACCAAGGGGTGTCCGGCCGCCCGGGTCTCAGCGATCCGCCCAGCCACGCGTTTGATGCCTGCCGCGTCGGCCACGGAGGATCCCCCGTATTTCTGCACTATGAGGTCCCGGCCTCGAAGTTTTGTGTGCGCTTGAAGCGCACTTTGTTCGATACCGAGGCGGTGTTCTGGTCCAACTACCTCCGAATGCTGACTGCCTGCTGATATGTCTCGGATGCTGACTGTCTGCTGGTACATGGAGCCTCCTGGAGCCCGCATACCCCCTTGCCGATTTTACAACGTATAGACCTCGCGAGCGGTTCACTCAGGCAACAAAAAGGAACCTTAGGAAGGCTCGCAACAACCAGGATTTTTCATAAATTCACTATATTGACGCTCGTCACATAACTGATACGCTCGAGACATGGAAAAACCAACGGGCCACTCCGCCCAAAGCATCAGGCACATCGAGGATTCGGTCCGTACCGACTTCAGCCAGGCCATGTCCTACAGCGGGTATCTGGACCTTGACCGCCTGCTGACGGCGCAGCACCCGTTGAGCACCCCTGAACACCATGACGAATTGCTGTTCATCATCCAGCATCAAACGAGCGAGCTATGGCTCAAGCTCGTCCTGCACGAGCTCCTTGAAGCCCGCCGGCTCCTTGATGCGGACCATCTTGCCAAGGCCCTGAAATGCATCGCACGGGTCAAGGCGATCCAGCGGACCATGACGGAACAATGGTCGGTCCTTGGCACCCTGACACCGCGCGAGTACTCCGAATTCCGGCGCTTCCTGGGCAGCTCGTCAGGGTTCCAGTCCCACCAGTATCGCGGCGTAGAGTTCCTGCTGGGCAATAAGAACCGCGACATGCTCCGGGTCTTCGAGAGCGATCCGGCAGCGCACAGCCAGCTCAGCACCCTCTTGGCGGAGCCGACGCTTTACGATGCCTTCCTCGCTGTGCTCGCGCGGGCGGGCTACGCAGTTCCCCCGCAAATCCTGGAACGGGACACCAGCGAACCGTGGACGTTCCAGAAGGAGCTAGTCCCCGTCTTCAAAGAGATCTACGAATCGGAAGACACCCCTTGGGGATTCTACGAAGCATGCGAAGACCTCGTGGACATCGAGGACAATTTCCAGGCCTGGCGCTTCCGCCACCTGCGTACGGTGCAGCGAACCATCGGATTCAAGGTGGGCACGGGCGGCTCCTCAGGCGTCGACTTCCTCAAGCGGGCCCTTGACTTGACCTTCTTCCCGGAGCTCTACGCCGTCCGCACCGAAATCGGCAACTGAACAGCAATTCCAGCCAAGCCAGCACGTCCAGCAACCCCATCGGTTTCCTTCAGGAGAGACATGAACAGCGCGCAGCAAACGCAACGGCCGACGTCGGCAGAACTCGACGCCGCCGATCCCCTCGCCGGGCAGCGTGAGGCCTTTTATTCCCCGGCGGACGGCCAGCTCACCGCTTACCTTGACGGGAACTCGCTCGGGCGCCCTCTCAAGGCCACCTCGGCCAAGCTGGCTTCGTTCGTCGAGGACGCTTGGGGCAGCCGCCTGATCCGCGGCTGGGACGAGCAATGGATGGACGAACCCACCACGGTCGGTGACCGGATCGGCGTCGTTACCCTGGGCGCGGCTCCCGGCCAGGTCACCGTGGGTGACTCCACGTCGGTGATGCTCTACAAGCTCATCCGCGCAGCAGTGGATGCGCAGCCGGACCGCAACGAGATATTGGTGGACCGGGACAACTTCCCCACCGACCGTTTCATCATCGAGGGCATCGCGTCCGAAAAGGGCGCCACCATCAAGTGGCTCGCTTCCAACCCGGCCTCCGGTGTCCGGACCACGGACTTAGAGGGCCTGCTCAGCGAGCGGACCGCCGTCGTCGTGCTCAGCCACGTAGCGTACCGTTCCGGTTTCCTCGCGGATGCCGCGGCGATCACCGCCATGGTGAAGGACGCCGGGGCGCTCATGCTCTGGGACCTGTGCCATTCGGTGGGTTCGGTTCCCCTCGAACTGGACGCCTGGGGCGTAGACCTCGCAGTGGGTTGCACTTACAAATACCTCAACGGCGGCCCGGGCTCCCCCGCCTTCGCCTATGTGAACGCATCGCAGCAGGACCGCCTGCAACAACCCATTTGGGGTTGGATGGGCGCCGATAACCCCTTCGGCATGACAGAAAGCTACCAACCGGCCAAAGGCATTCGGAGCTTCATCACCGGCACTCCTCCGGTGCTCGCCATGCAGCCGCTCAAGGACATGGTGGAACTGATCGCGTCAGTCGGCATGGATGCCGTCCGGGAGAAATCCATCAAGCTCACCGAGTACGCGGTCGCATTGGCTGAGGAGATGCTGGTCCCGCTCGGCGCCGCGATTGTCAGCCCGCGCAACACGGCGGAGCGGGGCTCCCACGTCACGGTCGACCATCCCCTCTTCGGCGAAGTGACACCGAAACTGTGGGAGCAGGGCGTCATCCCGGACTTCCGTCCGCCGCACGGTCTGCGGATCGGCCTTTCGCCGCTCAGCACCAGTTTTGCCGAGATTGAGCTGGGCGTAACCGCCATCCGTGACGCCCTCGCCGAACTCTTGTGAGTGCCGTCCTTGACGACATGGACTCCCGGCCGGGAAGCACCACGTCGTTGCTGCGCACGGTCATCGGCTTGTACCTGCGTGAGGCCGGCGGATGGATGTCCACCAGGCACATCATCGCCCTCATGGAGGCCCTCGGGGTTACCGCGGCTGTGACCCGGACGGCCTTATCCCGCTTGAAGAAGAAGGACATCATCCTTCCTCAGCTGCGTCACGGTTCTCCCGGCTTCGCGGTCACCGACGGCGCCGCGGCGATGCTTGCCCGCGGGGACCGCCGGATCTTCAACCCCCGCCATATGTCACCCGCAGACCCTTGGTGCCTGATTTCCTTTTCCATCCCGGAAACCGAGCGGGAAAAGCGGCACCAACTCCGGCGGAGGTTGCACTGGATTGGCTGCGGCACGGTGGCAGCCGGCCTGTGGATCTGCCCGGATTCGCTCCGCGAGGAAGTGGAGGAGATCCTGGCGGACCTTGAGTTGCGCCCCCTGGCTACGGTGTTCGTCACGGAGACCCCCTTGGTCGGCGGCAGCCTCCGCGATGCGGCCTCGGCCTGGTGGGATTTGGAGGCCGTGGCAGAGCTGCATCGCGACTTCATCGGGCATCATGGCTCAGCGGCCGATGTCGGGGGCCCGCGCGGAGCCTCTCCTGGGCCCTCCGCCGGAACATTCGCCCGATATGTCCGGTGTATCGACCGCTGGCGGATCATTCCCTACCTGGATCCCGGGCTACCAGCGGAATTCCTTCCCGAGGATTGGCCCGGCATGGCCGGAATCGCTTTGTTCGAGCGCCTCGGGGCCGCCTATGCAAGGCCTAGTGCGGAATTCGTTCGGACCACCCTGATGATGTAGCCGCGGACCGGATTTCGGGCTTCCTGCGAATTCCTGCATAGACCGGCCAGGATTCCTACCTTGCGGAAGCACGTGATCAGCTCCGGCACCAGGAGTAGTCTTGAATCATGAACTTCCCCTGTAGTGGATGGTTCGCGAGGTTGCCATGACCCGCGTCTGGTTGCGTTGGTTGCCCGCCGCTGTGGTTCCCCTGGCCCTTGCTGCGGCGGCCCTGGCTGGTTCATATCAAGCGGGGGCGGCGACGAGCCTGCCGAACAAGACGGCCGAAGAAGTCATCGCCATGATCGCCCGCTCCGACGTCCGTGCTTTGTCCGGAACGCTTCAACAGAACTCCGATCTGGGACTCCCCCAACTCCCCTCCACTGGACCGGCTGCCACCCAGGGCCCGGCTTCCGTCATCGAGTTATTGAGCGGCTCACACACGGCCCGGGTCTACATGGACGGCCCTGCCAAGGCCAGGTTCCAAGTGATGGACATGCTCGCCGAGCGTGACCTCGTCCGCAACGGCACCGATCTCTGGCTCTACAACTCGGCCGACAACAGCGCGGCGCATATGACCCTGCCCGCGGAGCCAAAACAGGGCCCGGCCCTGCACTCTCCAGCAACGCCCGGAGTGACCACGCCTGACGTCGTCGCCCAACACTTCCTCGCCGCAGTCGGGCCGAGCACCGAAGTGACCGTAGGAGAAGGAACCACGGTGGCCGGCCGCACCGCCTACCAGCTGGTGATCAAGCCGCGCAGCACCGGAACACTCGTCGATTCCGTGACCATCGCCGTCGACTCCGCCTCCGGACTGCCGCTCGGCGTCGACGTCAGGGCCCGGGGCCAGGCCGCAGCGGCCTTCTCGATCGCCTTCACCGACGTGAGCCTGGCAACGCCCGACGTCGGCTTGTTCAGTTTCACCCCGCCGCGCGGTGCCGCCGTGGAAGAGAAGGCAACCCCGCAAATGGGTGCAGTCCCGGATAAGACCAAGACCGGCCAGGGGCCGCAAACCAAAGCAGCAACAGGCCAGCCGTCGATCACAGGCAGCGGCTGGGACGCGGTAGTCGCGTTGCCGGCAGGCACCATGCCCACCGACGTCCGTGCCGCTCCCATGACGGCCCAGCTCAGCCAGGCCGTGCCGGGAGGCCGGGCGGTGACCACCAGCTTGGTGAGTGTTTTGATGCTCGACGACGGCCGCGTCTTCGCGGGAATGGTGCCCCTTGAGCGGTTGCAGGCCGCAGCCGCCGCCTCATGACGGAGGGATCCCCGCCAGCGCAACTGGCGATAGAAACACAAGGCCTCAGCAAGCGCTTCGGCCACCGGAACGCCGTCGACGGAATCGACTTGGCAGTTCCCCATGGTTCGGTCTTTGGATTCCTCGGTCCCAACGGCTCGGGCAAGACCACCACCATCCGCCTACTGCTTGGTCTGGCAGCCGCCACGAGTGGCCACATCCGGGTTCTTGGCGGCGAAATGCCGCGCCACTTGGCAACAGTCCTGCCCCACGTCGGCTCGTTGGTGGAAGGACCGGCCTTCTACCCTTTCCTGTCCGGGGCCGCGAATCTTCGGCGATTGGACAGCGCCGATCTGCACGCTTCCCCCCGAACCCGGGCGGCACGTGTGGAGGAGGCCCTCGAGAGGGTGGGGTTGACACACGCTGCAGGCAAGAAGGTCCGCGCCTACTCCCTCGGGATGAAACAACGCCTCGGGATCGCCCACGCACTGCTGCGGCCGAGGGAACTGCTCGTCCTGGACGAACCAAGCAACGGCCTTGATCCACAAGGGACCCGCGAGGTGCGCAGCCTGGTCCGCTCCCTTGCCGACGGTGGCACCACAGTGTTCGTTTCCAGCCATCTCCTGGCGGAAGTGGAGCAGATGTGCACACATGTAGGCGTCATGAGTGTGGGTAAACTCGTGGCGCAAGGAACCCTCCACGATCTCCGCGCCGCGGGAAAGGCCACGATCCGGCTCCATACGCCCGATGTTGAGGCCGCTGTCCGTATCCTGTCCCGTTTGGGCTTGCGGCCGGAACTGTCAGCTGCTCCTTCCGGCTCGTCCGGTCCCGATGGCCAGAGCCTCGTGAGCACCGGGCCGCCGGGCAGCACTGTGGTTCCCGAGGACATTGTGGCTGCCCTCGTGTCGGACGGCGTCCGGGTCCGGGGATTCGGCGTGGAAAACGCCAGCCTGGAGGAGCGCTTCGTCTCGCTCACCGGAGAGGGCTTCGACATTGCTGGCTGAACGCGGAACCGAACCCTTCCCCGGCAATCCCGGCGCCGGGCCTCCAAGCGCCCGGCCATCCAGCTCATGGTCGCTCCTGGCCTCGGAGCTCTCGGTCCTGTTCAGGCGGCTGCGGACATGGGCCATGCTGCTGGCGCTCGCAGCGATTCCCGTCCTCATTGCCGCTGCGGTCAAGCTGAGCTCGCATCCTGTCCCTCCGGGTCGCGGGCCACCGTTCCTGGACCGCATCACCCAAAACGGGCTCTTCGTCGGCGTGACGGCGATGATCGTTTCCGTTCCCTTGTTTCTGCCCCTCACTGTCGGGGTAGTGGCGGGCGACACGATTGCAGGAGAGGCGAATCTCGGCACGCTCAGATACTTGCTCGTGGCGCCGGCGGGACGAGTGCGGTTGTTGCTCATCAAATACGCAGCCGCGGTGGCGTTCTGCCTGGCAGCAACCCTGACGGTGGCCGCCGCCGGTGCGCTGGCCGGCGTCGCACTCTTCCCGGTGGGTCCCGTCACGCTGCTCTCCGGCGACACGATCGACGTCGGGCAATCCGTGGTGCGTTCCTTGCTGATCTCCGCCTATATTGCCGTGTCGTTGCTCGGGCTCTCCGCTATCGGGCTGGCAATCTCCACCTTTACCGACGTCCCTGTCGGAGCCATGGCAACAACCGTTGTGCTGTCCGTGGTGTCGCAGGTGGCCGACAATCTACCGCAATTGGACTGGCTGCACCCGTGGCTGTTCAGCCACTACTGGCTCGGTTTCGCAGACTTGCTGCGCCAACCCATCTCCTGGACGAGCTTCGGAGACAACGCTTTACTGCAAGCGGGCTACATTGTGGCTGCCGGCGCTGTGGCCTATGGCAAGTTCACGAGCAAGGATGTCCTGTCCTGAAGTACGGCGTGCCCGTAAGCTCATGGCATGGCAAGATTCTTCGACGTCCACCCCCAGGACCCCCAACCACGCGCAATTGCCCAGGTGGTGAACATCCTGCAGTCCGGCGGACTGATCGCGTACCCCACCGATTCCTGCTACGCACTCGGCGCCCAAATAGGCAACAGGGAGGCCCTCGATCGGATCCGCGCGATCCGCAAGCTCGATAACAAACACCACTTCACACTGGTCTGCAAAGACTTCGCGCAGCTTGGCCAATTCGTCATGATCGACAACGACGTCTTCCGGAGCATCAAGGCCGTCACCCCGGGCAGCTACACGTTCATCCTGCCCGCCACCAAGGAAGTCCCGCGCAGGCTCCTGCACCCCAAGAAAAAGACGGTAGGCGTGCGCATTCCCGACCATAACTTCGTCCAAGCCCTGCTGGCCGAACTCGGCGAGCCGCTCCTCTCCAGCACGTTGCTACTCCCCGACGAAGAAGAACCCTTGACCCAAGGCTGGGAAATCAAGGAACGCTTGGACAACCTGGTGGATGCGGTGATCGATTCCGGCGACTGCGGCGCGGAACCCACAACCGTGGTGGACTTCTCCAGCGGCACCGCGGAAGTGGTGCGGCACGGGACCGGCGATCCCTCACGCTTCGAGTGAGCATGGACGCCGCCGAAACCCGTATCACGATGGACACCGAAGACACTGAAGGCACTGAAGACGCTGAAGGCACTGAAAGCACCCGGGTTTCCGGTATCTACGCCCGGCCCGACAAACCGTTCGCAACCCTCGTGCTCGCCCACGGAGCCGGGGCGGGCATGGAGCATCCCTTCCTCGAAGGCCTCGCCCGCGCATTGAACGACGACGGCGTCGCGACCTTGCGCTTCAATTTCCCCTACCGGGAAGCCGGCAAGAGATTCCCCGACCGGCCGCCTGCGGCGATCGCTGCCTGGCGAGCCGCCATGGAATTAGCGGCGTCCCGTTCAGAGGGCGAACCTCAATGGGCTGCGGGAAAGTCTTTCGGCGGTCGCATGGCGTCGATGGCCGTCGCCGAGGGCATGCCTGCGTCCGGACTCGTCTACCTCGGTTACCCGTTGCACCCGCCAGGGAAACCGGAGAAGCTCCGCGACGAGCACCTGTATGGACTCACGCTGCCGATGCTGTTCCTCCAAGGCACCCGGGATACCTTCGCGACTCCGCAGCTCCTCGAAAACGTCGTGGCCCGAATCGGCCCCGCCGCCTCCATCGAGTGGTGGGACGGTGGCAACCATTCCTTTGAACGCGCCGGGGTCAAGAAGAGCGCGGCGGACATCGGGGCGTCCCTGGCGGCACCGGTCTCGGCATTCCTTCGCAAGAACAGCTGAGCCACCCGCAGAAGCAGGCATTAAGCCTTCGCGGCAACAGCGATCCCCGGCGGCAGCGGCTCGTGCCGCAAGTACTCGCGGCGGAATCGACCACTGCCGGCGGTCAGTCCCCGCAGCACGATCGCGTACCGCAGCAATTCCTGTTCCGGAACTTCCGCACTGATCTCGGTAATTTCCCCGCCTACGGAGGTGGTTCCCGTGACACGCCCGCGGCGGGAGGACAAGTCGCTCATGACGGCCCCTACGTGATCATCGGCGACGAGGACGGCCACGGCCGATATCGGTTCCAGAAGCTGGATGCTGCCCGCGGCGGCAGCCTCCCGCAAGGCGAGCGCGCCCGCGGCCTGGAACGCCGCGTCCGAAGAGTCGACGCTGTGGGTCTTGCCGCCGACCAAAGTCACCCGGATATCCACCACCGGGAACCCGGCCCGCACCCCTTTGTTCATCTGCGCGCGGACGCCTTTCTCGACCGAAACCACATACGTTCCGGGAATCACCCCGCCCACAATCCGGTCGACAAACTCGAATCCTGCCCCGCGGTCAAGCGGTTCCACTTCGATATCGCAAATCGCGTATTGCCCGTGGCCGCCCGATTGTTTGACATAGCGCCCGTGGCCGGTGGCCCGTGTGGCGAATGTCTCGCGCAGCGGCGTGATGACGTCCACCGTTTGCAGCTTCACTCCTTGTTCGCGCAACCTGTCCAGGACCGCCTCCGAGTGCGCCTCCCCCATGCACCACAAGACCAGCTGGTGTGTTTCAGCGTTGCGCTCGACCCGCAGAGTCGGGTCTCCTGCCGCGACTTTGGCCAGGCTCTTGGACAGTGCGTCCTCATCGCCATGCGAGGCCGCTTCGATCGCGACCGGCATCAACGGCTCGGGCATGTCCCAGGTTTCCACCAGCAGCGGAGCCTCGCGGGCGGAAACGGTGTCTCCCGTTTCGGCGCTCGCCACCTTCGCGAGCGCGCAGATGTCCCCGGCTACTGCGAACGGAACCGGACGAAGGCTGGACCCCAACGGCGAATACAGGTGGGTGATCCGCTCGTCGCTATCGTGGTCGGGGTGGCCTCTTTCAGCCAGCCCATGCCCGCCTACGTGCACGGCCGAGTCCTCGCGAAGGGTTCCCGAGAAGAGCCGGACCAGGCACACACGCCCCAGGAACGGGTCAACGGTAGTCCGCACCACTTCGCCCAGGAGCGGGCCGTCCGGATCGCAGGTCAAGGGTGCGGCTGCCGTCCCGCCCAGGTCGGTTACCGTGGGCAGTTTCCGCTCCGTGGGAGCCGGAAACGCCCTGGTCAGTACCTCCAGCAACTCGGCTGTGCCCACTCCGGTTGCCGAGGAGCTTGCCAGCACAGGGAAGAAGGTCCCGCGGACGATCGCGGTCTCCAAGTCCTCCACGAGGGTCTCGAGGGGGACCTCTTCTCCCCCGAGGTAGCGCTCCATCAACGTCTCGTCCTCGCTCTCGGAGATGATGCCCTCGATCAGCTCACCTCGGATACCGTCCGAGCTGGCTAGTTCCTCCTTCGTCGCGGGACGAACTGCGGGCCGTGGATCCCCGGCGGTGTACTCCGAAACCGACCCCGAAAGCAGACCGAGCAATCCGGAGACTGTGTCCCCTTTCCGCACCGGCAAATGAAGGGGCAGGACTGAATCACCGAACGCCCCGCGGCACTCGGCGAGGACGGCGTCGTAGTTCGCCCGCGGGTGATCAAGCCGGCTGATCACCACCGCACGGGGCATTCCGACGCGCTCGCATTCGTTCCACAGTGAGGTGGTTCCGGCGTCGACGCCCTCCACGGCCGACACAACGAACAGCGCCGCGTCCGCCGCCCGCAGCCCCGCACGCAATTCGCCCATGAAATCGGCGTAGCCCGGAGTGTCGAGGAGATTCACTTTGATGTCATCGAAAGCCAGCGGCGCTGCTGAGAGTCCGATGGATCGTTGCTGGTGGATGGCCGTTGCTTCCGAATCACTCACCGTGGTGCCTTCAACGATCGAACCCATGCGGGTGACGACGCCGGTGGCGTAGAGCAGAGACTCGAGCAGCATGGTCTTCCCCGCGCCCGAGCGGCCAATCAAGACGACATTGCGGATGTTTTCGGGCCGCGCGGCCGCCGCCGAGGAAGGGTCCGCGCGCCGAAGATCGGGGTTGGTCCGGTTCGCCCCCTTCGTTGCACTGCCTGAGCCTTTCACCGACATGAGCACCTCCTGGAATAGCAGCCGAGTCCCCCGCGTCCCTTGCTAACCGATTCCACACCCTCCACCGGCGCACGGCAAGAGCAAGGCAGGCAGACTATGCCGAAACCCCGGTGCCGGCCGCTAGGCGAGCATGCCCCACACCACACGAGCTGACAAGGCCGCGCTTGCTCCGATGACCACTGCGAAAGCGACGAGCCACAGCAACGACGGCACGCCGGTGGAACGGGCCAGAATGTAGGCATCCGAGGACGCGAGCCGGTCCCGACGCCGGGTGTGGACTGATGCGACCTTGAACCAATCCCGAATTGCGCCTACCTCCAGGGCGATGCCGAGCCCCAGCACCACGTGGCTCACCGTGGAGGCGCTGGCGAACATGACGAGCAACTGGGCGATCGCCGCACTGCAGAGCGCGACGAAGATACCGGTGAAATTCCGGAGAAAGATCAGCGCGAGCAGCAGGACCAACGCGCCGATGGACATGGCCGCGCCCGATCGTCCCGCTGACACCGAGCAGATGAGGGCAACGCCCACCACCGCGGGGCAGGGATAGCCCCAGAACCCGGACCAGACGGCGCCGAACTTGCCGCGCCCGCTGCTCAGGAGCTGCCCGGAGTGGTCGAGTCCAATCCGAAGCCCGTGGACAACGCGCCCCGTCATGAGAGCGGCGAACGCATGACCCAGTTCATGCACGAAGGTCACATAGAGGCCGAACCAGCGCCATGTGACGCGCGGGATACTCAGTACGACGGCCGCAGCGAGTATCCCCAAGACAACAGGCGTCGAAATGCTCGGGACCTCTGCCGTGGTGAATCCCCGCAGCACGGCTTGCCACCAATCGTTGACCAGGTCAGCAGGACGCAATTCCATGTTCATCACCGTGGCATCCTAGAGAAGAAGCCTGTGAATGCCTTTCAGACCGCTGGAACCGCAGCCCGCTGTCTTCTGCCTCGCCGAAGTCACATCTTCCGTTTGGTCTTGGCCGTGGCGGGCGCAGTCCAAGGGTCTTCCGGCCAGGGGTGCTTCGGATAGCGGCCCCGCATTTCCGCCCGTACCTGCGCATAGGGGCCGGACCAGAAGGAAGCCAGGTCGTCTGTCACGGCGAGCGCTCGCCTGGCCGGGGAAAGCAGGTGGAACAGCACAGGCACCCGGCCGCCCGCAACGCGGGGCGACTCAGCCCAGCCGAAGCATTCCTGCAGCTTGACCGCCACTACCGGCCGCCCGCCGTCGTCCGCTACGTCCGGATAGTCGATTCGCACCCGCGAACCGCTCGGCACCTCAAGCCATTCCGGCGCCAGTTCGCCAAGACGTGCCGCCTCCGGCCACGGCAGCAGCCGCTGCAGCGGTTCGGTCAAGTGGATCCCGTTCGTCCCCGCTCCTCCGGCGAGCGCTTCAAGCTCGGGTGCCAGCCAGGTGTCCAGCCGGGCCAGCAGCGCCGGCTCGGAGACGTCCGGCCAAGGAGCACCCAGTTCGCGGTGCAGCAAGGCGAGGCGCCGACGCAAGGAATCCGCGGCCGCCGACCACCCGATGGTGCCCAAACCCTCCTTTGCCAAGGCGCGCGCCACGGCGGCGCGTCCTTCGTCCGGGGAGGGCCTCACCGGTGTGGACGAAAGTAAGATCGCCCCCAGTCGCCGTTCGCGCCGGGCAGTCACCCGGCCCTGCGTGAATTCTGCTTCCACGGTATCGAGGAGGAGATGGCTCGCGGCAGCCTCCGCGGTGTCCGCAGCCACCGGCGCGGCCGAACGGATGACGGCACCGGTCCCTGCGGCATCCCGACCGCCCGCGCGGGATACTTCGGCCACCGCGAGCCATTCGTGCCCGGCGAGGGGACTGCCGGATGGCAGGCCGGCCCGCGTGCCGGAGCTCAGCAGGTAGCGCTCGGGCCCCGTCCCCGGAACGCGGCGCGCCACGCGGGCCGGAAACGCGAGCGCGACGACGAACCCCAAGGCTTCAGCGGCGCTCGCCGGGGATGACGAGTTCACCGGCGTGGGCAGGGAGGGTACGACGGCGGACCTCTCCTGCCGCGCGATCGCCTCCAGGCGTCGGACATCCTCCGCCCAACGCCTGGCCCCGGGGTCCTTGCTTGCCCTGAGCGTGGCCAGAAGGCGCGTCAAATCGGCTCCGGGAGCACGCTGGTCCCCTGCCACGAGGGCGACCGCTTCGGCAGCCGTACGATGACCGACCGTGGCGGCGCCATCCAGTAAGGCGCGGGCCAGGCGTGGGTCAGCGGGAATCCTGGCCAGGGTCTTTCCCAGCTCGGTGGCAAGACCGTCCGGCGAAACCGCTCCGAGTTCCCGGAGCACTTCGATGGCCTCATCCATCGTGGCTTGCGGCGGGGCGTCCGGAAGTGCCAGTCCCCTGCCACCGGGTGATCCCCAACAGGCCAGGACCAGCGCGGCGCCTGTGAGGTCCGCGGACGCAATTTCCGGTGTGGGGTGGGCTGGCGCGGCAGCGAAGGCAATTTGTTCGTAGCAGCGGACCACGCGCCCGGGGCCTTGGCGTGCCGCGCGTCCGGCTCGCTGTTCGGCGGACGCGCGGGAGCAGGAGACCGTGACCAGGCCGGACATGCCGCGGTTGGAATCACGCCGTAATTCCCGGGACAGACCCGAGTCGATAACCAACCGCACTCCCGGAACCGTCAGGGATGATTCGGCGAGCGCAGTCGACACTATGATGCGGGGAGGGTCGCCGGGATTCCGGCCGGAAACAGCCCGGTCTTGTTCCGCCGGGCTTGCCTGTCCGTGAAGCTCCAATACTTCCGCGTCCGGTACCCTCGAGGCCCGGCGGGCACGGAGCCGGGAAGCGACGTAGGAGACCTCCCACGCACCAGGGACGAACACCAGGGCGTCGATGTCCGGATCAGCTGCGAGTGTGTCCGCGTGCGACGCCGCGGCCGTGTCCGCCACATGGTCCAGGAAGGGGCGCGTCACGCCGCGTCCGTCCATCCGCGGACCTGCCGCGGGCGCCCAGTCGACGGTCAGGGGGTGGAGCGCGGATGGACAGTCGACGACCGGTGCCGGCCCGCCGCCGTCGTGCTTTCCGATCAGGGAAGCGAACCGTGGCGCGTCAAGGGTTGCCGACATCGCCACGAGGGTGAGGTCGTCCCGCAGTTCACGGACCTCGATGAGCATTCCGAGCAGCAGGTCTGTCTCCAGGCCGCGTTCGTGGACCTCATCAAGGATCACGGCGCTTGTTGCTTCGAGGCCCGGATCCGCGAGCAGGCGACGCAAGAGGATCCCCGGAGTGACGAACTCGATGAGGGTTCCCGGGCTCGTCTTGCTTTCTCCCCGCACCGTATACCCGACGCGGTCACCGAGGCGGCTGCCGTCAAGGGCGGCGAGGCGCCGTGCGGCGGAACGGGCAGCGACCCGGCGTGGTTGGGTCACCACGATGCGGGGACGTTCGTCCCCGCTCGCCACGCCAGCGGCGATGTTCGCGAGCAGCGGCGGGACAAGCGTCGTCTTTCCGGTCCCCGGAGGTGCCTGAACGACGGCGGTTCCCACGGACCCGCTTGCAGCCAACGACTGGGTGAGCTCCCCCAAGGAGTCTGCGAAAACCAGCCCGGCCCCGATGGATTCCAGGTCGAAAAGGCGGCAAGTAGGCGCGGCGTCCCGGGCGACGGTTGGGGAATTCACCCCTCCATTGTGCATACATGCGGAACAGGTGCGTGAAAGGTGGACTGCATGCCCGATCGGGAGGACGATTAAAGGGCAGTCGCTAGAAGGAGGTCAGTGATGTGCTACGGGTACAGCAAGGATTTCCAGCGGGACACCAGGAAAGATGCCTCACGGGAACCCGAGGAACGCCCTGAGCCCAAGGTGGACGCCAAGGACTTCAAGTTCTGGGAATTCCCACGCCGCCATCGTGAGTTCACGAACGATCCGGAACCGGTGATCGACCGGACCCGCGAAAGGGTCTAGTCCACAAGGGTGAAAGGAACGTCCCGCTTGGGGCGCTCCTTTCACATCGTGCGGGATCAGGCCTCCCGCTTCAGCAACACTGCAACCCCCGAAGGATCCCCGCCATGAACGTGTCAGCACCTAGCAGCGAAGCAGGTGAGCGGCCATGACAGCGGACTCCATCACCTGGTTGATTGTCTTGATTGTCCTGCTGGTCATCTGGTTTTCGATGGCTGTCCACATTGTCACGCAGTACGAGCGTGGTGTCCTGTTGAGGCTCGGAAGGGTCCAGGGCCTCAAGACCCCGGGACTCGTGATCATCATCCCGTTCGTCGACCGGCTGCGGAAAGTCTCCCTGCGGATCGTGACCATGCCCATCCAATCCCAAGGCATCATCACGCGGGACAACGTCAGCCTGGACATTTCCGCCGTCGCCTATTTCCGGGTGGTGGACGCGATCAAGTCCGTGCTCGCCATCGAAAACGTCTACTCCGCGATTGACCAAATCGCCCAAACGACGCTGCGCAAGGTGGTGGGGCAGCACACGCTCGACGAGACACTCGCAGAAACGGATGTCATCAATGCCAACATCCGTCAGATTCTGGATGGACTGACATTGGAATGGGGCGTCGAAGTGACCCTCGTGGAACTAAAGGACATCCAATTGCCGGACAGCATGAAGCGCGCGATGGCCCGCCAAGCCGAGGCAGAGCGTGAGAAGCGCGCCAAGATCATTGCCGCCGAAGGCGAGTCCCTGGCCGCCGCAGCACTTGGCATGGCCTCCGACACCATGATGGCCCACCCTTTGGCCCTGCAACTGCGCAATCTGCAGTCCTTGGTGGAGATCGGCGTGGACAAGAACACCACGGTGGTCTTCCCTGCGCCCCTGATGAGCACCATCGGTGAGCTCGGAGCATTCCTTTCCCGCGAGGCCGCCGCTGCAAAAGCCGCCGAAGCGCCGAGGGCGACTGTCACCAGACGACCGATGGCTGCGGGATGAAAATGGATCTTGCGGCAGGGGGTCAAGGCTGAGCGGGTCCACTAGTCGGACACGATTTGCTTCTGACATGGTTTCATGAGGCGTTCTCACTCGCTTTCCCTACTGTTCAGTAACCGTCGGCATCATCGAGCGGGTGACTTCACCATGCAAAGCCCATGCGGGCGACAATGTCTCTTTCTCCCCTTCCCGGCGCGGCTTTCTGGCCGCTGCATTGACCGGCGCCGCTTTGACCCTCGCGCCGGTGTCTTTCGCGGCAGCCGCGACCGGAACCAGCAAGACCAAAACAATTACCGGCCACCTTGAGCCCGGAACCGCGGACTTCGTGTATTTGCCGGTCGACGTCCCGGCAGGTGTCAACAAGATCAGCGTTTCCTACACCTACAGCAAACCCCAGGTGGCCCCCGGGCTTCTAGGCAATGCGTGCGACATCGGAATCTTCGATGAAAAAGGCACCGACCTCGCAGGCAAGGGCTTCCGTGGCTGGTCAGGCGGTTTCCGGACAGAATTCAGTATCAGCGCCGGGGGCGATACGACGCCGGGCTACCTGCCGGGTTCCATCGGAAAAGGCACATGGAACATTGTCCTCGGCCCCTATCAGGTTGCCGAGCAAGGACTTGACTACACCGTGAACGTCACCCTTGAGTACGGACCCGACGGCACGCCATACACGCCCCAGTACCCGCCGCAGCAGATCGCGGGCCGCGGCGCGGCCTGGTACCGCGGCGATGCCCACCTGCACACGGTCTACTCGGACGGAAAGCGCACCCCCGAGGAGGTCGCAGCGGGCGCACGTGCCGCGCGTCTCGACTTCATGATCTCCACAGACCACAACACGCCCGCGTCGCACGGGGTGTGGGGGCCTCTCGCCGGCAACGACCTGCTCATCCTCACGGGCGAGGAAGTCACCACGCGGAACGGCCATTACCTCGCCCTCGGCCTGGAGCCGGGCGAATGGATCGACTGGCGCTACCGGGCCCGAGACAAGGGATTCGAGAAGGAAGCCCAAAGGATCCGCGCCTCCGGTGGAATCGTTGTCCCGGCCCACCCCTATTGCCCCTACGTCGCCTGCCGCTGGAAATTCGGTTATGACGACGCCGACGCGGTCGAGGTATGGACGGGCCCCTGGACCCTGGACGACGAGTCCTCCGTCAACACCTGGGACTCGATGCTGGCCCACTCCGCGCGAACGGGTGGCCGTTGGCTCCCGGCCATGGGTAACAGCGACGCCCACAGCGCTCCGCAGGTCATCGGACTCCCACACAACGTGGTCAACGCCACGGCGTTGTCCCGCGATGCCCTGCTGGACGGCATCCGTAACGGACGGAACTGGATCGCCGAGTCCGCTGACATCTCGGTGGATTTCCAGGTCAAGTCCGGCGGAAAGAGCGCCTCCGTGGGAGACCGGCTCAACGTCGCGGCAGACACGCCGGTCACGGTGACGGCGAAAATCACAGGCGTGCCGAACGGCGTCGTACGCTTCATCACGGATGAAGGACAGACCCAGCAGGTCACGCTTCCCGCGTCCGGCCAAGGAACAAGCACGTGGATTACCACCCCGCAGCTCGCCGCGTACGTGCGTGTAGAGGTCAGGCATCCGAAGATCGACGGCACCTCCGGCAGCGGGACGGAGATGGGTACGGTCATTCCGCTCGGCCCCATGGCGGCACTGACGAACCCCATCTTCCTCGGTAACAGCTAGCAGCTGCGTGAGGGAGGCCCTGCCAGTACCCCTACCAACAGGGCCTCCCTCACGTCGGAAATCTCCTGTTTGATGGATAGTGCCGCTCTGAACCCCGGAGCCAGCTGCCCCCAACGGGCCGTCGCGCCAGACACCGCGAACACCAAACCTCCGTCCACCAACAGGAGAAACATGTTTTCCGTGAACGCTTACGCCGCCCCTTCGGCGAACGAACCCCTCGTCCCCACCACCATTGAGCGCCGCGACGTCGGCGCCCATGACGTGCTGATCGAGATCAAGTACGCAGGCATTTGCCATTCAGATATCCATACCGTCCGCGGCGATTGGGGACCGCAGTCCTACCCTCTCGCCCCGGGCCACGAAATCGCCGGAATTGTCAGTGCGATCGGCTCCGAAGTCACCAAGCACGCGATCGGCGATCGGGTCGGCGTCGGCTGCATGGTCAACTCCTGCCGCGAATGCGAGAACTGCCGCAAGGGCGAGGAGCAGTACTGCCTCAAAGGCATGACCGGCACCTACGGCGCCGTAGACCGCGACGGGACCATCACCCAAGGCGGCTACTCCACGCACGTCGTGGTGACGGAAGACTTCGTCGTGCGTATCCCACAAGGAATCGAGCTCGACGCCGCCGCTCCCCTGCTGTGCGCAGGAATCACCACCTATTCGCCGCTTCGGCATTGGGGTGCCGGCCCGGGCAAGAAGGTCGCCGTCGTCGGACTCGGCGGGCTGGGCCACATGGCCGTCAAGCTGGCACACGCCATGGGCGCCGACGTCACGGTACTGTCCCAATCGCTGAAGAAAATGGAAGACGGCCTGCGACTGGGCGCTGACCACTACTTCGCTACGAGCGAGCCGGCCACTTTCGAAAAGCTCGCTCGAACCTTTGACCTGATCATCAACACGGTCAGCGCCCCCATCGACATCAGCTCCTACCTTCAGTTGCTGACGCTCGACGGCGCGCTGGTGAATGTGGGGGCCCCGGCGGAACCGCTGCCGGTCAACGTTTTCTCGCTCATCACGGGACGGCGGTCCTTCGCCGGATCCGCGATCGGGGGCATCCGGGAGACCCAGGAAATGCTCGATTTCTGCGCCGAACATGGGCTTGGCGCCGAGATCGAGGTCATCCCGGCCGACAAGATCAACGGCGCCTACGAGCGGGTGCTCGCCTCCGATGTGCGGTACCGCTTCGTTATTGACGTGTCGACGCTGGTCTAAGCCGAAGTTTCGCCGCTGCGCTTCGGGACAGGGTCGTTTCGGGACAGTGTCAATTCGGGACACGGTCATTTCGGGACACGGTCATCCGGTTCCGGAGCGCGGCGGCCCCTTGGAGTACCGTCTGGCGACTCGAGGCCGCAGCAACGATGATGTGCTCATGAAGGCAACCCGATGAACAAGAACCGGCTCGAGGCATTCAGCGACGGCGTCCTCGCGATCGTCATCACCATCATGGTCCTTGAGCTGCGCGTGCCGCCGGAACCGAGCTGGAATGGCCTCCTCAGTGTTCTCCCCACGTTCCTTAGCTACCTGCTCAGCTTCGTCTATGTCGGGATCTACTGGAACAACCACCACCACATGATCCACTTGGCCGATCGGGTCAACGGAGCGATCCTTTGGGCGAACCTGCACTTGTTGTTTTGGCTGTCCCTCTTCCCGTTCAGCACCCGGTGGATGGATGAGTCCGGTTTCGCGCAAGTCCCGGTGTTGGCCTATGGGTTCAACCTGCTCTGCGCGGCAGTTGCCTACTTCGTCCTGCAGCAGTCGTTGATCCGTCAGCAGGGCAGGCAAGGTGCGCTGGCTCAGGCGCTTGGCCGGGACTGGAAGGGCAAGACCTCGCCCCTGATCTACCTTGCCGGGCTTGGCCTCTGCTTCGTTCAGCCGCTGCTCGCCGTCGCCACGTACACGGTGGTGGCACTGATCTGGTTGGTTCCGGACCGTCGGGTTGAGCATTTTGTCGTCCGTGCGCAGCAGGGCCCGCCCAGGTAGCGGGCGTGGGACCCGCAGGTTCCGAAATCAAAGCAGAGATGAGCGGCGTTCAAGCAGGAAGGTGTCGCGCCATTGGCCGGCCAGCGGCCCGGCGCTCATGCGTGCGATGCGTTCGCGTCGGCCGACGATCTTGAAGCCCTGGGCCAGATGAAGACGGATACTGGCCTGGTTTTCGGGGAAAATGCTGGACTGAATGGTCCAGATTCCATGCCGCTCGGTGGATGCTGCCAGAGCTTTCAGGAGCAGGCTTCCAACGCCCTGTCCGCGCGCAGACCCGGCGACATACACGGAGTGTTCGACGACGCCGGCATATGCCGGGCGGGCCGATATCGCCGAAACCGCCGTCCACCCCAGCACTTGGCCCGCCAGTTCGGCAACGAAGCGATGATCCGGGAGGCGGCCCGTGTTGAATTGTTCCCACTCCGGGACGGCCGCTTCGAACGTAGCCTGCCCGGTCTCGATCCCCTCCATAAAGATCGCGCTGACCTCGGGCCAATCGTCCAGCTTCATGGGCCGGATCAGGACGGCTTCGGCTTCGGCTTCGGCTTCGGTGAACATTCACCCATTATGCGCTGGGATTGACGAGCCCTTGATTGAAGTCCTCGTCCTTGTTGCACTTGTCTATGAGCAAAAAGCAGCTAATCATCATTGGATCCGGACCTGCCGGGTACACCGCCGCGATCTACGCCGCCCGGGCGGGTCTGAGCCCCTTGGTCCTTGCCGGATCGGTCACCGCCGGCGGTGCGCTGATGAACACCACTGAGGTGGAGAATTTCCCCGGTTTCCCCGCCGGCATCCAGGGCCCGGACCTCATGGACGGGCTGCAGGAGCAAGCCGGGCGCTTCGGCGCCAAGATAGTGTTCGACGACGCCACGGAAGTCCACTTGGCCGGGCACCTCAAGCGCGTGGTCACCGGATCGGGCGACACCCATGAAGCACCGGCCGTGATCCTCGCGACCGGCTCTGCCTATAAGGAACTCGGCCTGCCAGAGGAGAAAAAGCTCAGCGGACACGGCGTCTCGTGGTGCGCCACATGCGACGGCTTCTTCTTCCGCGAACAGGACATTGTCGTGGTGGGCGGCGGAGACTCGGCCATGGAAGAAGCGACGTTCCTGACGCGCTTCGCGAAGACGGTGACCGTCGTCGTGCGAAAAGGAGAGCTCCGAGCCTCCCGGATCATGGCCCAGCGGGCCAAGGACAATCCGAAAATCCGCTTCGCATGGAATTCGGTCGTCAGCGCCATTCACGGCGACCCCAAGGTCACTGGCCTGACATTGACGGACACGCGCACCGGTGAAACGCGCGAACTTGCGGCTACGGGCATATTCGTGGCCATTGGACATGTCCCCCGGACGTCTCTTGTTGCGGGGCAGGTGGAGCTCGATGCCGAGGGTTACATCAAGGTCGACTCCCCTACCACCGTCACCAACCTCTCCGGAGTCTTCGCCTGCGGAGACGCGGTGGACCATCGCTACCGTCAAGCCATTACAGCGGCCGGCACAGGATGCGCCGCGGCCCTGGATGCCGAGCGGTATCTCGCCGCCCTCGAGGATGCCGACAGCATCGCCACCGCGCTGGTCGAAGAACCTACCCACGCCTGAACCCAACTAACTCGCACTTGTTGTCGTTCTCAGCCCCGAAAACGACCACAAGTGCGAGTTAGTTGGGCGGGGCTAACTATGGGATGCCTAAAACCTTCTTTTCGGCATGCCTAACTTAACGGTATCCTCATCATGTGCACATCCCCGATGTTGAGGAAACCATGGCTACAACGATTGTCGAGCAACTAGCGGTCAAGTCCCGATGGCGGTCCCGGCTGCTCTTGTTGGGGCCGGCTTTCGTGGCCGCGATCGCGTATGTGGATCCGGGAAACGTCGCGGCGAACCTGACGGCCGGCGCGAACTACGGCTACCTGCTCGTGTGGGTCTTGGTTGCAGCAAACATCATGGCGGTCCTGGTGCAATACCAGTCGGCAAAACTGGGCTTGGCCACCGGGCACAGCCTTCCGGAACTACTCGGCAAAAGGCTGGGAACCCGCCGTCGCAGGCTGTACTGGGTTCAGGCTGAGGTGGTTGCCGGGGCTACCGACATGGCAGAAGTCATTGGCGGCGCCGTGGCCCTCAACCTCCTCTTCGGGCTGCCCCTCCTCATGGGCGGGGCCATCATCGGGCTCGCGTCCATGGTGCTGTTGGGGCTGCAGTCCTCACGCGGCCAGAAGTCCTTCGAATACGCGATCATGATGCTTCTGGCGGTCATCGCCATCGGTTTCGTTTCGGGGCTTTTCGTCAATCCTCCGGAGACCGGGGGTGTCTTGGCAGGTTTGGTGCCGCGTTTCGAAGGTACGGATACCGTCCTCCTCGCTGCAGGCATGCTCGGCGCCACGGTCATGCCGCATGCCATCTACCTGCACTCGGCCCTGGCACGTGACAGGCATGGCTTCTCGGACGATCCAGCCGTGCGGACGAGGCTCATCAAGACAACGCGCGTGGACGTCGTGGGGGCCTTGGCGCTGGCCGGGGCAGTGAACATCGCCATGCTCCTCTTGGCCGCGTCCAGCTTGCGGGGAGTCGAGGGAACCGACACCATCGCTGGGGCACATGCCGCAGTCACTTCGGCGCTTGGCCCGGTCATCGGCGCGGCCTTCGGCGTCGGTTTGCTGGCCTCGGGACTGGCTTCAACATCCGTTGGATGCTACGCCGGAGCAACAGTCATGGGTGGCCTCCTCAAGATCCGCGTACCGTTGGTGATTCGCCGGGTAGTCACTTTGGTCCCGGCCTTGGTCATCCTCGGCGCGGGCATAGAACCCACCCTTGCACTCGTGCTGAGCCAGGTCCTGTTGAGCTTCGGCATTCCCTTCGCCTTGATTCCGTTGATCCGGCTCACCGGAAAGCGCGAGATCATGGGCATCCACACCGATTCAACGGCATTGAAGATTGCCGGATGGACCAGCGCGGCACTCATTGTGGGCCTCAATTGTGTCCTCATCATCCTGACACTCACGGGGAAATCCTAGGCGCATCCAGCCGACGAATCCGCTGCACATTCCATGGGACCGCAGGACTTAAGCTTGGTGTGAACGCCGAAGGAGAACCCCCATGAGCAACCCCCAAGCCCTGGCCCGCCGGCTGGGTACCTTTGACGCAGTCGTCATCGGACTGGGCTCCATGATTGGCGCCGGCGTCTTTGCGGCCTTCACTCCGGCAGCTTCCGCCGCAGGCTCGGGGCTGTTGCTCGGCCTCGTCGTCGCGGCCGCGGTGGCCTTCTGCAACGCGACATCGTCCGCCCAGCTCGCGGCCGTCTACCCGACGTCGGGCGGAACATACATTTACGGTCGCGAACGGCTGGGACCGTGGGCCGGATTCGTGGCCGGGTGGGGCTTCGTGATCGGCAAGACGGCCAGTGCCGCGGCCATGGCCATGACCTTCGCTGCCTATGCCGCCCCGGCGGGGTGGGAACGACCCGTGGCGATCGCCGCCGTCGTCGTCCTCGCCGTGGTGAATTACCACGGCGTCACCCGGACCGCGGGCCTGACCCGCGTTCTGGTTCTCGCCGTGCTGGTGGCCCTCGCCATTGCTGTCGCAGCCTGCTGGGGAGGTTCCTCTCCCGCACCAGGCAACATTCTCGGCGATGGGCTGCTGGCACATGGCTGGTACGGGATTCTCCAATCGTCCGGTTTGCTGTTCTTCGCCTTCGCCGGTTACGCAAGGATCGCAACCATGGGGGAAGAAGTCCGCGATCCCCGACGCGCCATCCCGCGCGCCATCGGGATTGCTTTGGGAATCACGGTGGTTCTCTACGCCGTCATTGCCGTAACCCTTCTCGCGGCTCTGGGTCCGGACGGCGTGGCAGGCACGCCAACACCACTCGCCGTTGCGGTCGGAACCGGTTCCCTGCCGTGGGCCGTCCCCGTGGTCCGCGCAGGTGCCGCAGTAGCAGCCTTGGGTGCCCTGCTGGCACTCATCGCAGGCTTGGGACGAACCACGCTCGCCATGGCCAGGCACCACGATCTGCCGCACTGGCTCGCGGCGGTCCATCCCCGCTATCGGGTCCCGCACAGGGCCGAAGTCGCCCTGGCCGTCGTGATCTGCATGATCGTAGCGGTCGCGGATTTGCGCGGCGCGATCGGCTTCTCCTCTTTCGGGGTGCTCATCTACTATCTGGTCGCAAATATTGCTGCGTTCACCCAGCCGGCCGAAAACCGCAAGTACCCCAAGGCACTCCAAGCGTTCGGGGCCTTGGCTTGCGTCGTCCTGGTAGCGACTCTCCCGCCGCTCTCAGCCGGCCTCGGCGTCGCCATGTTCGCCGTCGGAATCATCCTGCGCGCGGTCAGGATCAATCGCTAACTTCAAAACCCGCTTTCCGGGCCGCGGTGGCGAGGCGCTCTCTCCGGGGCAGCCGCCGGGGCTCCCGGCCGGCCAACACCATCACAAGCAGCGCCAGGACGGTGAGCGCGGCACAGGTGGCAAACACCCCCTGGTAACCGATCGCCGTCGTCGACCCTAGGGCGATGACGGGACCTGACATGATAGCGCCGACGCGCCGTGTATTGGTGTACAGGCCGGAGGCCAGGCCCGGACGGGGAATGAGCCGCTGGAACAACGTCAACCCCACACCGGCCACAATCCCGAAGAACCAGGCGTTCAGCATCTGCAGCGCAATGAGGGTGGCAGGGTTGGAGACAAAGGCCATGGCTGCGTAGTAAGCGAATCCGGCCACGCATCCGGAAGCAATAAGTGCCCGGCTGGAGAAGCGCCGGGATAGCCGGCCGATAAGGAAGAGCGCAGGAATCTCAAGCGCGGCCGAGACGCCGAGTGCGATCCCGGCCCAGATGACATCCACGCCGAGCCCTCGAGTGACGAAAAGGCCCATGATGGACACTGCGGCACTGTTGGTGGCCTGCAGCGCGATAAAGCTGACCACGACGGCGGCGACACCCGTTTTTGAGAACAGTTGCCCGGCGTCGGCGTCGGCCCGGGGACGGGTCTCGATGGGGACCGACCGCCGCCGGTAAATCATGGCGGCCGTCGTGACGACATTGAGCACCGCAACTGCTCCGAGGGCAAGCAAGATCGCGCGATTGCCCAGGCCGCCCATGATGAACGTCGCCAAGGGCGGCCCCGCCACCCAGGCGAAGGAGACAATGGCGCGCGTGTTCACGACATCTGCGGTCCCTGCACCTGAATGCTTGAGATGCGCGAACAGGAGCGAACTGCCCACCCCCGCCGGACCGCCCAGGACTATCAAGCCCACGACGGCGATCGGCAGCGAAGTGCTCACCGCCAAGACTGCGGCCAAGACCAGGGTCAGAACTCCGCAAGCAAGCATGGGCCGGAGGTAATCCATTGCACGGTCCGCGTAAGCCGGCAACAGCAGGGAAGCCACGAAGCCGCTGGCGTTGTAGACCGCCAGCACCCAGCCCACTTCGGCCGGGCTCGCGTTGAACAGGGCCACCAGCAGGAGCGCCAGTGCTGGGTTGAGGAAGGCGAACTGGAGGCCCCACAACAGCGCGGCGGACGGAACGAGCAAACGCTTCATGCCTCAACCGTAGAAGCCTTCCGGCCGGTGAAGGAGGCCCCATCATTACCTGTATCACCACGTCTCCTGGCTGGTCAGGGCCGATTACGGCGTGGTGTGCGATCAATTCCGTCTAACGCCACGGCTCGGACAAAACCAGAATCAGGTCTGGACGGCAGGAGTCGCACAGAGCAGGATTGAGCCATGAGCACCCATGACGCACTCCTGAAGCAGGCCAGCATCACCGCCACGGAAGCCACGCTGGTGGCCAAGTTCGAGATCGAGGGGAACATCCCTGGTTCCGGCGCCTTCGTTGTGGGCCTCGTAGCGGCGAGTCCGGACTATTCCTCTCAACGAAGACTGGGAATCGAGTTCATGAACGGGGAGCCAATCGCTTTCTTCTCCTTTAACCACGACCAAAGCGCCGAAGAGAACTACGACCTCAACGGCGTTGAGCACTCCGGAAACACCATTACGGGCAACTTTCCCCTCTCGGCGATCAACGGTCTCGGCAAAGGACACGTGATGACGGCCTTCAGCGAAGCGGACGGCCGGGAGTTCCAGTCCGGGGTCGCCGTCGAAGAGTCGCTCTAGGACCGGACACTCAGGTCCCATGGAGCCGCGCGCCGATTTCATCTCTTTGGGCGTGCGCGGACGGTGGCTCCGGGCTGGCGCTCACCGTCTGGGACTGTATCGCTGTGATGGCAACCGTGTTAATGATGTCTTCCACCGTTGAACCTCGGGAGAGATCATTGATTGGCTTGCGAAGACCCTGCAGGATGGGCCCGACGGCGACCGCCCCCGAGGACTGTTCCACCGCCTTGTAGGTGTTGTTGCCGGTGTTCAGGTCGGGGAAGATGAACACCGTTGCTTGGCCGGCCACGGCGGATGCGGGCAGTTTGAAGTTGGCAATGGCCGCATCGACGGCGGCGTCGTACTGGATTGGTCCTTCAACGGGAAGGTCCGGCCGGGCTGCCCGGACCAAGTCAGTAGCGCGGCGCACTTTCTCCACTGCACCGCCTGCGCCCGAACCTCCCGTGGAATAGGACAGCATGGCTACCCTGGGCTCCACGCCAAATTGTGAAGCGGTGTCCGCAGATGCGATCGCAATGTCGGCAAGCTGCCATTCCGTCGGTTCGGGAATGACGGCGCAGTCCCCGTAAACCAGGACACGGTCCGGGAAGAGCATGAAGAATACGGATGACACTGTGCGGACTCCGTCGCGGGTCTTCACGAATTCCAACGCCGGACGGATGGTGTTCGCCGTGGTGTGCGAAGCTCCGGAAACCATCCCGTCTGCCTCACCCAGTTGAACCATCATGGTGCCAAAGTAGGCACCCTCCATCATGATTTCCCGGGCGCGCGCCAAGCCCATTCCCTTGTGCGCCCGCAGTCGCTGGTACTCCTCGGCGAAACGCTCCCGGAGGCTCGACGTTGCCGGGTCCACAACGGCCAGCCCGTCAAGATCGATCCCCTGGGCCGCGGCCAGCCCATCCACGGCGGCCTTGTTCCCCAGGATGATCAGCTCGCAGACGTCCCGCCGGTGCAGCAGTTCAGCGGCACGGAGCACCCTGGCGTCCTCCCCTTCGGTCAAGACGATCCTGCGCTTCTGCACGCGGGCCCGTTCGATGAGTTCGTGCAGGAAACGCAAAGGGGTGATGGTGGTGGGCCTGGGCAAGGACAACCTCTCCAGAACCTCGGCCTCGTCAACGCAGCGGACCCATGCGCCGAGTGCCGCAGCCACTTTGCGATGCTGGTTTGCATGGATTTCGCTGCGCACCCCGGCGACCAGGTGCGCTGTGGTGTACGTGCCGTTGTCGCTGGCGAATATCGGAAACGGGGCATGGTTGAGCAGCGGACGAACATTGGCGTCAGCGGCCAAACCTTCGGTCAGGATCATGGCGCTGGGCGTGGGAAATTGAGGTGACAAGGCAGACGCCAAACATGCAACCATCACGTCTGCCCTGTCTCCGGGCACAATCACCAAGTCCCCTGCGCCGAGCCCACTCAGGAAATTTCCTACGTTCATGGCGGCCACCATGACCTGACCGACGTCGCGGTCAAGCTCGGTGCTGCCGGCCACCTGGCCGAGGCGAAGGGCAGCCGCTACGTCGCCTACCGTGGGCCGCGAAATTTCTGCGATTTCCGGGATGACGTAGACGGGGCGCCTGCTGGCGCCTGGGCGCAACGCGGCATGAATGTCGCCGACGGCACCGGCGTCGGCCCGATTGACCATGACAGACAGAAGAGAACAGTGCATCGAGGCCAGCTGCTTGCGAGCCACGTCGACGGCGTCCGCGGTTTCGTCCGGGGACAAACCCTTGGCGCCCACCACCGCCAGGACGGGCAATCCCAGATTGTTGGCCAGCCGGACATTCAGGTCGAATTCGGCGGCCGCGTCGTGTCCCCTCAGGTCTGAGCCATCGACGATCACCACATCACATTGCTTCGCGATCTGGCCGTATTTCACGACGGCATCCCCGAATATCTCGTCGCCTTTGCCGGCTCCCAGCATGCCAAGGGCCGCTGAGAGGGTGATTCCACCCAGGCAGACGGATGGGTCGAGCCCGTACATCTGCCGAAGCATGAGAATCATCGGATCGTGGTCGGCGTCGATGCCCTCGACAATCGGGCGGAAGAAGCCGATCCTGTCGGCATGGCGATGCAAGGTGTCGGCCAGTCCCAGGCAAACCAGTGATTTGCCGGATTCCGGCGCAACAGCGCTCACGTAAATCCCGGTGACCATACGGTTTGTCCCCTGTCCTCGCTGAATCGGCTGTGGTCAGGATCGCCCGTATCCTCACGGTTGGCCAGTGCCAAAGGTCATTTCGTCGGGCGAAAATGAATCGGGTCCTTGTGCCCTAGTTGCCCGTCGGAACAACGCCCTAGCATGGGCAGCATGACTAGCAAAGACAACATCCCAACGGCGGACATCCTTGAGCCTCAGGAGTGCTGGAGGCTGCTCGCCGAATCATCAGTGGGGCGCCTGGCGCTCACCGTGGACGGCCATCCGGATATCTTCCCCGTGAACTACAAGGTGGATGGCGAATCCCTCGTGTTCCGGACGGGGACAGGCACCAAGCAGGAAGCCATCGACGCCGATTCCACCGTCGCTTTGGAAGCCGACAGCGTGAGTGCCGAGTTCGGCGTGGCGTGGAGCGTCGTCGTCAGAGGAAAGGCCCGGAAGGAGACATCGCCGGGACCAGCCCTTGATTCAATCAGCCGCTCTTTGTTCCCGTGGCAAGGGATCGGGAAGGACTATTTGATCAGAATCGTCCCGGAATCGGTGACGGGACGGCGATTCACGCTGACCCAGCCTATGAGATGGACCTCTCCGCTCGACGAGGCAACCCGCGCTGGTATGGAATAAACCCTATGTAGTCAGCGCAACAGTAGTCAGCGCAACATGTCGAGCACAGCTGATCCGGTGATGCGGTCGGTGGACAAGTCCTTCAAGGCCTTGTCGGCCGCGGTCATCGGATAGATGGTTGTGGTCGGGGCCAGCGGAATCTCTGCGGCCAAAGCCAGGAATTCATCTCCGTCTTCCCGGGTGTTCGCTGTGACGCTGAGCAGCTGCTTCTCGTTGAAGAGGTCCCGTTGGTAGTTGAGCGCAGGAATGTCGCTGAGATGGATTCCTGCCACGGCCAAGGTTCCTCCGCGGTCCAAAGCCTGCAAGGCCGCCGGCACGAGCTCCCCGACCGGGGCGAACAGTATCGCGGAATCCAGCGAATCGGGTGGGCTGTCGTAGGGGCCCCCGACAAACACGGCTCCCAGTTCGCGCGCCAATGAACGGGCCGCCGCCGATCTGGTCATCACATACACCGACGCACCCTGGTGGCGTGCGATCTGCGCGGTGAGGTGGGCCGATCCGCCGAAACCATAGATGCCCAAGCGTCCGCCTTGTGGAACGGCTGCCCGCTTGAGAGCGCGATACCCGATGATCCCTGAACACAACAAAGGGGCTGCCTGCTCGTCGGTAAAGACCGGCGGGATGGCGTATGCGAAGTCTTCCGCCACGGTCAGCCGCTCCGCGTATCCGCCATCTCGGTCCCATCCGGTAAACGTGGGCGAGATGCACAGATTCTCGTCTCCACGAAGGCAATACCGGCAGGATCCGCAGCTTTTCCCGAGCCAGGCTACGCCAACCCTGTCGCCGGGCCTGAACCGTGTACAACCTTCCCCCGCTTCGAGGACGGTGCCAACCGCTTCGTGGCCGGGGATCACGTTGGGGCGCCGTGGCATGAGGTCGCCCTCGGCCAGGTGAAGATCAGTCCGGCATACCCCGCACATATGGACCCGGACCAGCAGCTCTCCCGGTGCCGGTACTGGATCCGGACGCTCACCCCATACAAGTGGCATTGAATCAATCGGGCCCGGTTGGCCCACCCACCACGCGCGCATTGATGCCTCCTCTTTTCCGTCAGTCTGTTCCAGAGGCTCCGCGGCGGGTAGGGCCCAAGGTCCCCCACGGCTCCGCGATGGTGTCTTTGTCCCCTAGTCGACAACCATCCCCGGGTGTTGACTCGAAATGTCCGGGAACGCCCCGTCCCGGCCAGCGGTCCTTGCCGAAGCCAGTCTCGATGCTGACCTCCGCGTCACTCATAGGCCACGGCTTCCTGAGACGAATATCCGAAATGTATCAAGGAGAAATCATGATGGATGCACGCAGCGTGGTCTGGCTGGAGGACGTAAGAGCCACGGATGTCCCGGAAGTCGGTGGAAAGAATGCCTCGTCGGGAGAAATGATCCACGCCCTGGCCAGCGAGGGAATCAGGGTCCCGGACGGGTTCGCTACGACCGCTGCCGCATTTCGGAATTTCCTGTCATGGAACCAACTGGGGCCGCGGCTATCAAAGGTTGCCTCGGACTACCAGGAAGGGACGCTGAACCTAAGAAGCACCGGCGCGGCCATGCGCTCCATGGTTCTCGACGGGAAGATTCCCCCTGATCTTGAGGAGGGCATTCGAGCAAAATACCGCGAACTGGCTGCGCGCGCGGGTCGCCACGATCCCGCCGTCGCGGTCCGAAGCAGCGCGACGGCGGAAGACCTTCCGGATGCCAGTTTCGCCGGTCAGCAGGAAACTTTCCTCAATGTGAGGGGCGAACAACAATTGCTGGATGCGTGCTTGCGCTGCTTTGCGTCATTGTTTACAGACCGCGCAATTACCTACCGCGAACTGATGAATTTTGGCGAATCCGGCGTAGCACTTTCCGTCGGCGTTCAACTGATGGTCCGGTCCGACATCGGAGCGTCGGGCGTCATGTTCTCGCTCGACACCGAAACCGGTTTTCCGCGCGCAGCCGTGATCAGCGCCAACTGGGGACTGGGCGAGACCGTGGTCCAAGGTACGGTCAACCCTGACAAGTACGGCGTATTCAAGCCCCTGCTTGCCTCCCCTACGCTCTCGCCTGTCATCGAAAAGACCAAAGGCACCAAGCTGCAGAAGCTGGTCTACCGGACCGGCGACGATGGCGGGACAGTAATGGTGGACAACACCGAATCCGAGCAACAAGCATTTGTCCTGCAAGATCAGGACATCGTCCAACTTGCCCGGTGGGCAGTCCGGATTGAGAACCATTATGGATGTCCCATGGACATGGAATGGGCCAAGGACGGAGAATCCGGCGAACTTTTCATAGTCCAAGCCAGGCCGGAGACGGTTCAGGCCCGCAAGAGCAGCACACTGCTGGTGACACACCATCTAACGGGACAGGGACGTCTTCTGGTCGAAGGCGCCGCTATCGGCGACTCCATCTCCTCAGGACCAGCCTGCGTCATCAGGCAAGCCTCGGACATCGACCGTTTCATCGACGGCGCCGTGCTGGTCACGGAACAAACCGATCCAGACTGGGTGCCCGTTATGAAACGCGCCCGCGCCATTATTACGGACCGGGGTGGAGCTACCAGCCACGCGGCCATCGTGAGCCGCGAACTCGGTATCACGGCTGTCGTGGGGACTTCCAGCGCGACGTCCGTCATTGAGGATGGACAATCGGTCACCGTGTCGTGCGCTGACGGCGACACCGGGCATGTCTACGACGGGATTTTGGCAAGCACCACGGAGGAAGTGGACCTCGGCTCTCTTCCACCAACACGAACCGATGTCATGCTGACCATCGCGAGCCCTTCAGCGGCATTCAAATGGTGGCGCCTGCCCGCACAGGGTATCGGACTGGCACGCATGGAATTTGTCATCAATGACATGGTCCGGATTCACCCGATGGCAGCAGCATTTCCCGGGCGAATCACCAGCGTCGAGGAACGCCGAGCGGTTGCTGAATTGGCGAAGGGTTACAACGACCCGGCGGAATACTTCGTGGAGACCCTCGCGCGCGGGCTTGCCAAGCTCGCTGCACCGTTCTTCCCCGCGCCAGTAATCGTGAGGTTGAGCGACTTCAAGACCAATGAATACGCACACTTGATCGGAGGCTCCGCATTCGAGCAAGCGGAAGCGAATCCCATGATCGGCTTCCGGGGTGCGTCCCGCTACTACCATCCAAAATACCGGGCCGGCTTCGATCTTGAGTGCGCGGCAATCAAGAGGCTCCGCGAACACTGCGGTTTCAAAAATGCGATGGTGATGGTGCCCTTCTGCCGGACGGTGGATGAAGCAGACCGCGTCTTGGCTGTGATGGCAGAGAACGGTTTGGTCCGGGGAGAAAACGGGCTTCAGATCTACATGATGTGCGAAATCCCCTCAAACGTCATCCTGGCTGAGCAGTTTGCCGCCCGGTTCGACGGATTCTCCATAGGATCCAACGACCTCACACAACTGGTCCTGGGCGTTGACCGCGACTCTGCACAATTGGCTGCCCTGTTTGACGAACGGAACGAGGCCGTGATGGCCATGATTCGGGACGTTATCCGCAAGGCGCACGCGTCCGGCATCAGGATAGGAATATGCGGGCAAGGTCCCAGTAACTATCCGGAGTTTGCTGAGTTCTTGGTTGCCGAAGGAATTGATTCCATCTCGCTCAACCCGGATAGCTTCCTTCGCACGCTCCCGCGCATTGCGGCGGCTGAGGCGATCTCTGTCCAGGCGATCACTCCCGGGTCCTGACCACCCGGGGTTTGCCATTCTTGGGCAACTTGACGACTTCTGCTGCAATCACCGGGGCAAGCACCGCGGGGAGAATGACCTTGGCGGTCAGGGCATCGAAGTCCACCGCTCCAAGACCCATGCCTACGACTGCTGCGCCGATAAGGCCACCGAACAACGCATGCGAAGATGATTTCCGTCGAATGGAAAGCACCGACGAGGTTGAGAAGTGCGGCCAGGGCCACGGCGATCTTTGGCTTGATGGCGGCCAGCGCGATGGGTGTAGCGATCAAGGGCCTTTCGACCCTGACGCTACGAGGGGATCGAACCAGATCGCAGTCTCCTATGCTGGGTCTTATGGAAGCCTCCCAGCCATCGGGCGCGAAACCGATCCTCACTGTCACCATGAATCCTGCTCTGGACGTCAGCACGTCAACGGATCGGGTCTACAGCGGTCATAAGCTGCGGTGCGGCACTAGCCGCCTCGATCCGGGCGGCGGTGGCGTAAACGTTGCCCGCGTAATCCAGCGGCTCGGGGGGCAGGTCTTGGCCGTGTACACCGCAGGCGGTCCTCCGGGGGAAGCCTACCGACGGCTGATGGAAGGTGAGCAAGTCCCTTCCCTGGTCATCCCGATCAAGGGGAGCACCCGGCAAAACTTCACCGTTGATGAGAATTCGACCGGGAACCAATTCCGTTTCGTGCTTGAGGGCGCAGAGCTCAGCGAAGACGAATGGCGCACCTGCCTGCAGCTTGTGGGCCGGTCGATCTCGCCGGGCGGATACGTGGTGGCCAGCGGCAGCCTTCCGCCGGGAGTGCCTGAGGATTTCTATGCGCAGCTCGCCCGTCTCGTCCGGAAGGGCGGTGCGCGATTCGTTGTGGATACCTCGGGACAACCGCTCGCCGAAGTGCTTGCCGAGGGCGTCTTTCTCGTCAAACCCAGCAAGCGTGAGTTGGGCGAACATTTCGGCGCACCGCTCGAGGGCGAACGGAACCAGATCGAGGCGGCCTCGGCACTGGTGGCCAGCGGATCGGCGGAGTATGTCGCTCTGACACTGGGCGACGCCGGAGCGATTCTCGCGTCCAAGGAAGGGGTCATCCGCTTGCCCGTGCCGTCAGTGCGGGTGCTCAGCACCGTCGGAGCCGGTGATAGTTTTCTCGGAGCCCTGGTTCTGCGCTTGGCGCAGGGGTGCCCGGTTGAGGCCGCTTTCAGGTCTGCCCTCGCCGCGGGAAGCGCAGCCGCGATGACCCCGGCAACAGAACTGTGCCACCGGAAAGACGTCGAACGTTTGGAGGAAGAACTCGCCGCCGCCGTGTCTTAGCGCGCATCCCACCAGCGCAGCACCCGGAGACACCGCAAACTCGTGATGCGACTTGCCCCGGGTTCTTCAAGGGGGAACCAGCGGAATCCTGGGTAGGGACGATAACGCTTCCAGGTGCCGTCCGGACGGCGCGCCAGGCGGACCTGTTCCACTGCGTCAGCAAGGCGCGGGTCCGGTGCATTGCCGCAGGCTCTGAAGTATTCGAGTCCACGGAGAATATCGAAATGCCATTGGGGAGGGAACGGGAAGCGGAGGAACTCCTCATTCGCGACCTCCCCGGTTCTATGGGACCGGTACAGGTGATGGCGGAGGAAGAACTCCTCTGCGCAGTCGGCCGCGGCATCCACAAGTACCGCACCTCCCGAACGCCGATAGGCAAGGAGGGCTTCAAGGACGGTGATAGTCGAGTGGAAGGAGCCGTGACGGGAGCCTTTCCGTCTGGCTTGGCAGTTCCATCCGCCGTCGGACAGCTGATCCCGGAGCAGCCAAGACACGGCCGCACCGAGCCGCTGGTCCTGGTAACCGAAGTATGAGCCCAGCAGGACCAGCATCCCGGTCACGCAAGTTTCCGGGGAACGGTAGACCAGGTTAAGGCCTCCGTCGGTGTACCTGGCGCCATCCCAGAGTCGCTTGCAGCCAGCCAGGGCTTGGATGTTTCCAGGTGCGAGCCCGAGCCGTTGAAGAAGTAGAAGCGTGTACGTCGTGGACGTCCATTTAGGGAGGTAGAGTCCCTGCGCCCACGTGCCGGCCTCGTCCTGCTCGGCGAGGAGACGAGCGCCCCAGCCCTCCCATGCGACGCGCTGCCGTTCAGTCGAAACCTCGGCATCTGAAGCATCGGTGAGGTCTTCCAATACCTGCCACCTCAGTGCCGGATCTCCTTCGAGCAACCACGTGACCAGCTCTGGGTGCCCAGGAAGGTTCATACCCGCGCCCCATCAACCGTTCTCGGGGGCACGAACTACCAGGACGGGGCAAAGGGCGTGGGCCACGCAGGCAGAACTGACCGAGCCGAGCAACAGACCGGCAAATCCGCCATGGCCCCGTCGGCCAACAACGAGCATGTCGGCATCCTTGCTGGCGTCGATGAGCAGATCCCGGGCTGGACCGCAGAGGAGACGCGAGGTGACGTTTCCGGGGAGAGCCGGGCCGAACGCCCGTGCCAAGGATTCCTCAAGTATTCCTTGGGCTTCCTTCTCGTAGTCCCCGACGTCGGGCGCTACGTATCCGCCGTAGACCTGCGGGAACATCCAGCACGCCACGGCGACCACCTGGGCCCCTAACGGCACGGCAATACTCCGAGCGTGCTTAAGGGCCTCAATTGAAGCGGGAGATCCGTCGACTCCGACCACGATCTTGCCTGTGGATGCTTCTTGGTCCATGACTTACTCCTGCCGGGAAGAGGAACTGCTGGTTCTTGAAGCCTGACGGGATTCCGGACGGTCTTGCAGGGCCTAAAGTCACTTCACATCGGAAGTGCCGTCGATGGTGGGTGTCATGTGACACGTGCGCGCGAAGGAATAGCGCCCCGCGGGTTACCGTTGATGCGAGTAGCTCATAACAAAGACGACAGGAGAAATCCGTGGACTTCACTCCCGAATCCGGCACCATCACCATGTTCTCGACCACTTGGTGCGGTTACTGCAACCGCCTCAAGAAGCAGCTGGACGCCAAGGGCATCGGCTACACCGAGGTCAACATCGAAGAGGTCGAGGGTACTGCCGAACTCGTGGAGAAACTGAACGGCGGTAACCAGACGGTTCCCACGGTCCTTTTTCCCGACGGCACTGCGGCCACCAACCCCTCGGCGGCCGAAGTCGAGGCGCGTCTCGCTGCCTGAGATCCCCGCGATTTCAAAGCGGGTCGTGTGATAAACAGATGGGAGATAGGACGCGGCACCGCGTCCCCCGTCCACAAACCTCAAAGGGGAATTATCCATGGTCCATGCAGTCAGGGGCGCAATTGTCCGCTCGAAGGGCGCACCCGTAACTCTGGAAACAATTCTTGTTCCGGATCCTGGCCCCGGCGAAGCCTTGGTTGACATCCTGACCAGCGGGGTGTGCCACACCGACCTGCATTACAAGTTGGGCGGCATCAGCGACGATTTTCCTTTCCTTCTCGGCCATGAAGCAAGCGGCGTTGTGAGCGCCGTCGGCCCGGACGTCACGGACATCGTTCCCGGAGACCGCGTCATCTTGAATTGGCGCGCAGTCTGCGGCACGTGCCGCGCCTGCAAGCGCGGACAGGCACAGTACTGTTTCAACACCCACAACGCCACGCAAAAGATGACCCTTGAGGATGGCACCGTCCTCTCCCCCGCCTTGGGAATCGGCGCTTTCGCCGAGAAGACACTCGTCGCCGCGGGGCAATGCACCAAGGTTGATCCCGACGCCGATGCTGCCGCCGTCGGCCTGCTCGGCTGCGGCGTGATGGCTGGACTCGGTGCCGCGATCAACACGGGAGGCGTGAAGCGCGGCGATTCGGTGGCCGTTATCGGTTGCGGCGGAGTGGGTGTGGCCGCCATCGCCGGCGCTGCCTTGGCCGGCGCCACCACCGTCATCGCGGTCGATATTGATGTCAAGAAACTGGAGCGTGCGCGCGAGCTCGGGGCCACCCACGTGGTGGATTCCTCCCAGGGCGACCCGGTGGAACAGATCCGCGAACTCACCGGCGGTTTTGGCGCGGATGTGGTGATCGACGCCGTCGGCCGCCCCGAAACCTACAAGCAGGCCTTCTACGCCCGCGACCTCGCCGGCACTGTGGTGCTGGTGGGGGTCCCGACGCCGGAGATGACGCTCGAACTCCCGTTGCTGGACGTCTTCGGCCGGGGCGGCTCCCTGAAGTCCTCGTGGTACGGCGATTGCCTGCCTTCCCGCGATTTCCCCATGCTCGTCAGCCTTTACCGGCAGGGCAAGCTCGATCTTGATGCCTTCGTCACGGAGCGAATCGGTATCGAAGACATCGAAGAGGCTTTCGACAAGATGCACTCCGGTTCCGTCCTCCGATCGGTGGTGGAACTGTGACGGGCGAGGCTGTGTCCCACGGGACCACAAGTGTGCGCGTTGAACGCGTCGTCACGTCCGGGACGTTCTCACTGGACGGCGGCACATGGGATGTGGACAACAACGTGTGGATCGTCGGGGACGATTCCGAGTGCATCGTGATCGATCCCGCGCACCAGCCGGCGGCCATTCTCGAGGTGATCGGCGGCCGCAAGGTCAAGGCCATTCTGCTCACGCATGGACACGACGACCACATCCGTTCCGCGGGCGCATTCCGGGACCTGGTCCATGCGCCCATCCACTTGCACCGCGACGACTGGATGCTGTGGAAGGCGGTTTACCCGGAGGCAGAACCCGACGCCGAGATCACCGAGGGCGAGAACTTCGAGATCGCGGATACCCGGCTGAGGGCCATTCACACCCCGGGCCACTCGCCCGGTTCCGTGTCTTTCCACCTGGAGAGCCAAGGAACGCTGTTCAGTGGTGACACGCTGTTTCAGGGCGGACCGGGTGCAACCGGGCGTTCCTACAGCGATTTCCCGACCATCATCGAATCCATCCGCTCCAAGATCCTCACATTGCCGGAAGAGACCATTGTCTTGACCGGCCACGGCGACTCCACCACGGTTGGAGCCGAAGCACCCCACCTCGAAGAGTGGATCGCCCGCGGCCACTAGCCCGCGCCAAGCTCCGGTGGTGCGGCTGGTTCCAGCCGCACCACCACTGACTTGGACGCGGGGGTGTTACTGCCCTCGGCCGTCGAATCCAAGGGAACAAGGACATTCGCTTCGGGGTAATACGCGGTGACACATCCGCGCGCCGTGGGGTACGCGATCAACCGCAGCCGACGCAGGACCCTGTCTACGCCGTCGTCGGCTTCGCTGTGTACGTCCACGTAGCCGCCGTCGGAAAGGCCCAGTTCAGCCAGGTCGTCATGATGCGCAAAGAGCACCATGCGGCCCTTCTTCACGCCCCGGTAGCGGTCATTCATGCTGTAGGTGGTCGTATTGAATTGGTCGTGGGAGCGCACGGTCTGGAGCAGGAGTCGTCCCTGGGGGACCTGGATGGTCTCGAGGTCGTTGACAGTGAACATCGCTTTCCCGGTGGCTGTGGGGAACCTCCGCTCGTCCCGGGGACCGTGCGGCAGGACGAAACCGTCGCGGCTGCGGGCCTTTTGGTTGAAGTTCTCGAAGCCGGGTACCACATGGGAAATGTGCTCGCGCACGGAATCGTAGTTCGCCTCAAAACCTTGCCAGTCAACCGGGACTTTGTCGCCGAGTACCGTGCCGGCCATGCGGCACACGATCGCCACTTCGGACAAGACCTTGCCGGAGATCGGCTCCAACCGTCCCGCCGAGCGGTGCACCGCGCAGACCGTGTCTTCCACGGTGACAAACTGCTCGCCGCCGGCCTGCCGGTCGATTTCCGTCCGGCCCATTGTCGGCAGGATCATCGCTTGTTCACCCACCACTGCGTGGGAACGGTTGAGCTTGGTGGAAATCTGTACGGACAAGCGGGTTTTACGGACGGCGGCTTCGGCCGCCGTCGTGTCCGACATCGCGTGGACGAGATTTCCACCGAGTGCCACCAGGACTTTGATCTTCCCGTCCCGCATGCCGCGGATGCTGTCCACGGAATCGACGCCGGGCCGCCGGGGTGGGTCAAAGCCGAACTCCTGCTGCAAGGCGTTGAGGAACGGTTCGGGCATCTTTTCCCAAATGCCCATGGTGCGGTCGCCTTGGACGTTGCTGTGGCCGCGGATGGGCGACGGGCCCGCACCGGGTTTGCCGATGTTCCCTCGGAGCAGCAGCAGATTGACGATCTCCTTGATGGTCGCGACGGCTTTCTTGTGCTGCGTGAGGCCCATGGCCCAGGTAATGATGACCTTCTCCGCGCGCAGGTAGCGGGAGGCAAGCTCGTCGATCTCTTCGGTTTTCAGGCCCGTTGCGGCCAAGACGTCCTGCTCGTCCAGTTTTTCGATGTGGGCCCGGAATTCTTCGAGCCCTTGGCAGTGCTCCTCGATGAACGCGTGATCCAGCACCGCCCCCGGTGCCGCCGTCTCTGCTTCCAAGACCCGTTTGGACACGGCTTGAAGCAACGCCATGTCGCCTGCGAGGCGGATCTGCAGGAACTGGTCCGCCAAGTCCGTTCCCTTGCCCAGCAATCCACGGGGCCGTTGCGGGTTCTTGAAGTTGATGAGCCCGGCCTCCGGGAGCGGGTTCACCGCCACGATGCTGGCTCCGGCCAACTTCGCCTCTTCCAGGGCGGTGAGCATCCGGGGATGGCAGGTCCCGGGGTTCTGGCCCATGATGATGATCAAATCCGCCTTGGCAAAGTCCGTGTAGCTGACGGCGGACTTTCCCACGCCCAAGGTCTCGCCGAGCGCGAGCCCGGTGGACTCATGGCACATGTTGGAGCAATCGGGAAGGTTGTTGGTTCCGAAGGCGCGGACGAAGAGTTGGTAGACAAACGCGGCTTCATTGCTGGTCCGTCCACTCGTATAGAAGGTGGCTTCGTCCGGCGATTCCAGCGCGTTCAGTTCCCGGGCCACAATCCGGAACGCATTGTCCCAACTGATGGGACGGTAGTGGCTCGAACCTGCTGGTTTGTAGACGGGTTCCACGAGCCTGCCCTGCTGTCCCAGCCAGTATTCGGAGCGCTGGGCGAGGGAATCGACGTCGTTCTCGTCCCAGAAACCGGACGGAACCTTGAGCGGATCGGCCTCCCACCCGACTGCTTTCGCACCGTTCTCGCAAAACTCGGCCAGCTTCCGCTCCGGAGGGTCCGGCCAGGCGCAGCCCATGCAGTCGAAACCGTCCTTCTGGTTCACCGCCCGCAGCGACTTCCACGTGCGGGACGGACCCATTTGTCTCAGCGAATGCGGCAGTGATTCCACCACGCTGGGCAAACCCGCGGCGGATCGCTTCGGCGGACCGACAGTGAGGTCCGCGTCGGAATCGTGAACAACGGCTGGTTTTTTGTCCACTGCTCTACCTCACTTCAGGAGGGCGGCACATCCCGTTCCCGGGAGGATGCCTCCGCCCGGAACCACGTGGTCGTGGCCTCAAGCGTAGTCCTGGCGGTATCCGTCTACAACGGCGCGCTGGTGTTCTTCACAGGGAGCAGGCTCTGGAAATCGCCGTCGAGCAGTTCCGCGTATCCGGCGTAAGCCTGGACCACGGCTTCTTCGACCGCGGGTACGTCCAGCTGCGGTAGGAGGTCGTTGGCGGCCCCGGCGGTGGCAGGATCCCACTCCAGCCCGAGGGCTTCATAGCTCGCGGTGAGGACCTCGCGGATCGGGGCCGAGTTCTCCACGACGATTACCGAGCTGAACAGCCAGCCTCCGGAGACCACCCTCTGCGCCGTGCCGATCAGTTTGATCTGGTGTGCCGGAAAATCCGGATCCAGGCCGTGGACACTGAACTCGCCGGGGCAATACTCGCCGGGGATCTCCCCGACGGCGGCGTGCAGGCCGACGCGACGGAGCGCACCTGCCAGGAGCTCGCCAAAGAATGAAAAACGGGCCTTGGCTCCGGCAATCGCATCGGGGTGCGGCTCAACGTGGTCGATCACGAGGGTGCCCCGATGGTAAGCCGCGGCACGCCCACCTGCCTTGCGGATCAACGGTTCGAAACCCAGGTCACGGCAAGCCTCGGATGCGGCTTCGAATCCCGGCAGCTTGGCATCGCGTTGCCCGAACGCCACGGTGGGTCGCGGGCGGTACAACCGCAGCGTGGGTGCCAGCATTCCCCTACGGGCACGGGTCAGGAGCTCGATCCCGAAGTCCAGGTCATCAGCGGCCCCGAGCGATTCTTCCTGGCGCACCACCGTCAGCGTGCGCTGTGTTCCGGGGAGTTCCCCGGCCATCAGCTCTTCCTCAGCGTGAGGATCTGCTCTGCGCGGCCGAAGGGGCCGCTGACGTCGTGCAGCACCGTGGACGTCAGGCCGATGCCGTCACTGCCAAAGGAGACCATGTTGTCCAAGCCCAGCCATTCCCCTGCGGGTTCACGGTACATGTGGATCTGGAGGTCGAGGTTGGGGAAAATGTAGCTGTTCTTGCCGGGCGAAACGCGGGCGGCGATGCCGTTGGCGGTGTCCACGAGTCCCACGAGCCGTGCGACGTCAGGGCTGTCCGCAGCGGCGGTCAGCGGGTGTTCGGTACGAATCCAGACTTTGCCCGAGCCTGCCCGGTGTCCTTCTGCTATCCGCATTTCCAGGGACCGGATGTAGCCACCGGGCCACACGCTCGCACCGTCCCACGGCTTGCACTCGTCCGGGGCCGGCATTGGCAGGTCTTCAATGGCAGCCACTGTGCTCGTGTCGCTCGTGGCCATGCGCCACGCGGTGGCCCGGATAGCCACGCGGCCTACCGCCGAGAGTTCCGCCTGGATCAGTTCAATTGTCTTGCCGGGGCGGAGCGTGCTGGTACTGACGGTGAATTCGCCTCCCGGGATCAATCCCAGGATTTCGTAGCTGAGGCGGGCTATGCGGACGTCGTCGCGCGGATCATGGCGGAGCAGCGCATCAGCCATGATGCCCGATGCAGGAGCCATGTGCTGCTCATGCGGATTCCACGCGCCCTGGGCGTGGATGGTGGAGCGGAACCGCCCGTTTCCGAGTGATTCGTAGTAGAAGTTTCCTTCCGCGAGGTCCGGAAGCTCAATACTCAAAGCCTGCCCTTTCGCCGGTCCGGTAGTGGAACTCAGACCACTGTATCTTCTGGCGCCACGGCCGTCCGACGTCGACGCCGCATGACCAGGCGGGCAGCAACTCCGGCAAGCCCGGCAATGCAGAGGACCAGGAGTACCGCTGCCATAGGGGATCCGGCCATGATGGCGAGCCACGCCTCCATGGCGGCCAGTCCAACGGTCGCGTAGACGAAAGCCCAGATTGCCGAGCCCGCCGCTGCTGCCGGGAGATACCGGCTGAGTGGCATCTTCGCGGCTCCCGCAGCCAAGTTGACAGCGGTTTGGAGTCCGACAGCAAGGAAAGTCAGTACGACGGCGTAGGGACCGAAGCGCTGTATGAGTGCCTGTGCTTTGGCTGCTTTGGGGCGACGCAAGGCACTGGCGACCCGGCTGCGTCGCATGCCCGCCGCCGTGCCACGGCCGATCCAGTACATGGCGTTGACCCGCAGCATCACCACCGCGAAGAGCACCATCAGCGCCATTTCGAAGGGCAGGTCGAGGATCTTTTCCACGCGTTTGCCCTCCCCCGGTCTTCTCAACAGGTAAGTCTCACCTTACCTCAGCAGAGAAGAAGGGCTGGGCTTATTTCGTCCCTCTCGCGTGATCGACAGTGAAGTCGCCACCTGGATACAGGACGGTCTCGTGTCCGTCGTCAAAGCGCACGAAATAGGGCGGCGCGCCGTTGGCACCGCGAACTTCGAGGATTTCGCCGTGCCGATCGGACGCTCCGACAGTCCTGCTATGAATGATGATTCGATCTCCCTGGGCTGCTTCCACAGGAACCACCTCCCAGAATCAGATTACGAGCCTTAGCCAATGAGGGGAACAGCTGGCGGCGAGCCTCCCGTTTCGACTGAAACCTCAAGGCAGCCACGAATATGGCCATTGGCAATTTTTGGTGTTCACCTTGCACGATTTAGGGCGTAGCCTTTTTTCATATTGAGCACTGGGGTCCTCGTCTCTTGGAGGAGCCATGCGCACAATCAAGCACAAGCAGATAATGGCCGCCCTTGGCGCCCTGCTACTCACCGCTGGGGCCTTCGTCGGGGCGGTAGTTCCCGCGCATGCCGCAGCGCGGACAGTCGTGAGCCTCACTTTCGACGATGGCAACGACAATCAGCTCGCCGCCGAGCAGGTCCTGAAGGCCCATGGGCTGAAAGGAACCTTCTTCATCACCACCAGCTGGATCGGTGGCCCGGGCTACCTCACCCAGACGGATCTGCACAACATCGCCGCCGATGGCAATGAGATCGGCGGCCACACCGTCACCCACCCGGACCTGACCACTCTCAGCACGGCAGCCGCCACCGCGGAAATCTGCGACGGCAAATCAACCCTCTCGAGTTGGGGCTTCCAAGTGAGCGACTTCGCCTATCCTTTTGCCGCTGAAAACGCTGCCGTTCAGGCTGATGTGGCCAACTGCGGCTTTGCCAGCGGACGGGGCCTGGGCGACATCACCTCGCCCGCAAGCTGTGCGGGCTGCCCGTTCGCTGAGACCCTCCCTCCTGAAAACCCCTTGGTGACCAAGGCCCCGGATGAAGTCGACAGCACGTGGACCCTGCAGAATCTGGAGGATCTGGTCACCAATGCCGAGTCGACGGGCGGTTGGCTCCAACTGACATTCCACCACATCGCCGTCGGAACGGATCCCACGCTCACCATCAGCCCGAGCCTCTTTGATACCTTTGTCACCTGGCTGGCTGCGCGGACCGCCAACGGCACCACATCCGTCCAAACCGTTGCCCAGGCCTTGGGGCACTAGGATTCACGCCACCGACGAGGGGAACTGCAGCTCGGGCCTGCGCTTGGCAACCTCGTTCAGCACGGTGGAAACGGCTTCACTGACCACCTCCGATTGCTGGTCCGTCTCCCGAACCGCCTCGAGTGCTACGGTGGCCTGCCGCACGAACGCATCCCAGTTCCCGCCACCGGAACGGAGCGCCCTCAGTGGAGACAGCAGGGCCGCGCGGCAAAGCCACTCGTCCGAATCCCGAGCCCAGCGATCCAGGACGCCGTCAGCCCGGGCCTTGCCCTGCCCCTCCAGTCCGGCAATCAAGGGTCCGATGACGTCCACTGCGAGCGGATCGCCCAGTTCGCGTAGCCTCCCCTCGCGCACAAAACCCTCCAAGCGCGTCAGATCGGTGTTGGTCAGCAGGTGGACGGTGCTCTGCAACAGCACGATCGCCGCGAGTCGACGTTCGAAGACCGGAGGGTCCCACAACTCGGAGCTCAAGGCGGTGATCTCGTCATGCGAGAGGCCCTGGTATCGGCGGAGCGCGTCGCGAACTGTTCCCCTGATGGCACCCATCGAAGATCCGTAGCAGCGAAGTCCGTCTCCCAACCGCGCCTGCGCCTCTTCCGCACGGATCCAAGAGCTTTCACGGCGTAAAGCCTCATCGATGAACCCGGCGGCGTCACTCATGCGAACATTCTTTCGCAATAGCGTCGGTCAGACGTACTCACCAAACCAGGCCAGCATGTCCTGCCAGGCAGCCGTGGCCTGCGTTTCGTTGTACCGCTCGCTGGTGTCGTTGTGGAAGGCGTGGTCGACGCCGGGATAGACCGTGAGTCTGTGATGGACGTCGGTGGCAGCGAGCGCATCCCGCAGGGCCGGCATTGCACCAGTGATGCGCTGGTCAAGTTCGGCATAGACGCCGAAGACTGCCGGTTTGATGGCCGGGACCTTGTCCAGATCGGGTGCGGGTCCGTAGAAGGCTGCCGTGGCCTTAAGCGCGGGTATTTCCGTTGCGGCCTGCCACGTGATTCCACCGCCAAAACAGTAGCCATTCATCGCGATCCGGTTCCCGTCAACAAAATCAAGTGATCGGAGATAGTCGAAACCGGCAGCAAAGTCGGAGACATGGCGCTGGGCTCCGGCACGCGTCAACGCTCCTGGTACGGCGTCGGGATCCAGGCTTGAGGTTCCTCCCTCCCTGCTCAGAAGATCAGGGGCCAAGGCAACGTATCCGGCTTTCGCGAAGCGTCGCACGACGTCCTGGATGTGCTGGGTAAGTCCGCGGTTCTCGTGGCACACAAGCACCGCCGGTCCGGCGTCGGCCCCTTCAGGCCTGGCGAGATAGGCGCTGATCCCGGTTTTGCCAGCGGGGAACCGGATGGTGGCCGTCACCAGGCCGGGCGAGTCCTCGGGGACGGATAGCGGGCTCTTCGCCCCTGGTACTGCCCCCGCGGACGCGACCGCTCCTGCGGTCTCGGGGCCCGGCATGGGATCGGTGCCTCGCGGGATCTCATCCGGAGTACATCCGAGTTGCAGCATCGTCGAGGAAGCGGCAGCCATGCTCCCGGTGATGAAAGCCACCCGACGAATGAACGTCCGCTGGGACATGTCTCCCGCGCGGTAGTCGTCGAAGAACTCTTCGACCAAGTACTTTTCAAATTTGCCGAGCTGGATCACGGAGGGCCTCCTGAGTTTGCCGCATATCTTCCTCCCAAGACCAGCGCCAGGCAAGGTCACTGGGTAAACGCGCCCCGCAATGAGACACTCGGTTCCATGCGTGAATTCGTCGTCCTCGGCACCGCTTCCCAGGTCCCGACCCGAACCCGCAACCATAACGGTTATGTGCTCCGCCGGGACGGCGAGGGCCTGCTCTTCGATCCCGGGGAAGGCACTCAGCGTCAGATGATCCAGGCTGGTGTCTCGAGCAGCCAAATCACGCGCATCTGCATCACCCATGTCCACGGCGACCACTGCCTGGGGCTTCCCGGCGTGCTTTCGCGCATGGCACTGGACCGTGTGGCGCATCCGATTCACGTGCACTATCCCGCTTCCGGGGAGGACATGATCCGTGCGCTCGTGGCCGTCGCGTCCCCCGGCGTCGACCTCCGCCTCCATCCGCACGGAAGCGCGGGACCTATCGCTTCGGGACTGGAGGTGCGCCCGCTATTGCATCGCCTCGAGACGTACGGCTATAGGGTTACGGAGCCTGGCGGCCGCAGCCTGCTGCCCGAGCGGTTGGCGGCGGCCGGGATTACCGGGCCGGACGTCAGCCTCCTGCAACGGGACGGGAGCCTGGGTGACGTGCGCCTTGAGGAGGTGAGCGTGCCAAGGCCCGGGCAAAGCTTTGCCTTCGTGATGGACACAGCGCCCTGCGCCGGTGCGGAGGAACTCGCCGAGGGGGTCGATCTTCTCGTAGCGGAATCCACGTTCAGCGACGACGACGGCGTCCTCGCCGCCCAATACCGGCACCTCACGGCCGGGCAAGCCGGCGCATTGGCTGCCACCGCCGGAGCGGGCATGCTCCTGTTGACCCACTTCTCGTCGCGCTATCCCGACGTCGGGCAGCTCGCCGAGCAAGCCCGGGCGCGTTCCGGCGGGATTCCGGTCGTGGCAGCGAACGACTTGGACAGGATTCCCTTCCCGAAACGGAAGCGCTGGTCATAGCCCATCAAGTGAGCCCTGCTTAAAACGAGTACACGCCACTCGTTTCCCATCGTAGGAAAAGACGGTTGAATATATAGAGGAGCACATTCGGCACCTCGATGAGCTACCGGCCCTCCGGGACCGGTATGGGACGGGGCCGACGGCGGGAGGCCCCTTGAGCCCGGGGCTCGGGGCTCTCTACCCCAGACGCCGCCGGCCCCCCAAACTTGTTCACCGTGAGTAATCCCCCGAGGTGCGGTTCAGATGTTGCTTGCAATCATTGAGAAGTCTTTGAACACCACTGGACCGGCAGTGAGAACAGGCCGGTAGACGGCTTCGAATGCCGCCACTTCTGCGGATTTCCCGTGGGCTTCGTGGGCTCCCTCATCTTCGAAAATGAACAGATGGACGAACTTCGTGGGATCTTCGGCGTCCTGCCAAGCAGAGTAGAGCCGAGTTCCCGGTTCGTTCGCCCTGACGTAGTCCACGAATACTTCGATGGCCGCTTTGACCTGCCCGACGGCATCGGGCTGAACCTGGTAAGTAGCGGTTTGGCAGATGGGCATTTTGTCTCCTACTGGTTTGGCGCGGGAAAGCATGTCCTCCCAGAAAAGCACCTCCCGTGGGCAACGGGATAGTGGCTACGAGCTCATGTCCGGCACAGAATGTCTGGGCCTGCGGATAGTTTCACGGTGAGATTGCCGCCCGAGAGGATCCGAGACGTATGTCCATACCAGCTTCGTTTGAATCAACACCCGCGACTTCCGGCATGCCTGATTGGTACCCGGAATTGCTGGCCGCCGTTTCTCGCCAGGTCTTTTCCGGCAGGTCAAGGGCAATCTCGGCCGCTAACCGCGAGATGCTCGTTGCCTATTGGAGAATCGGCAAGCAACTGGCTGAGCGGGAGTCCGCGGAAGGTTGGGGCAGCAAGGTGGTCACACGGCTCTCGGCCGACGTCCGCTCCGCCTTTCCGGAGGCAAGGGGCTTCTCGCCACGGAACCTGCGGTACATGAAGTCCTTTGCGGAGGCTTGGCCGGACTTCCCAATGTTGCAACAGTCCGTTGCAACATTGCCGTGGGGGCACAACGTCCTCTTGCTGGACAAACTGGAGGACCATGCTGATAGGGTCTGGTATGCCGATCAGGCACTGGCCGAGGGCTGGTCGCGGAGCATCTTGGCGGTTCAAATCGAAACTCGGCTCCACGAGCGCTCCGGCAAGGCGATCACCAACTTCAAGGCGACCATGCCGCCGTCGGGCTCTGATCTGGCCCAACAGTCATTCAAGGACCCCTATGTCTTTGATTTTGTTGCCATGACGGGTAAGCGGGACGAGCGGGATCTTGAAAATCAGTTGATCCGGCACGTTGAAAAGTTCCTCCTGGAACTTGGCCAAGGCTTTGCCTTCGTGGGTCGGCAGGTGCGGCTCACCATCAGCAGCGATGAGTTCTTCACCGATCTGTTGTTCTACAACTTCAAACTGCGCTGCTTCGTGGTGATTGAACTGAAAGCTACCGCCTTCAAACCGGAATACCTTGGCCAAATCAATATGTACATGTCTGCCGTGGACGATCTGCTTGCGCACCCCGACGACCAGCCAACCATTGGGCTGTTGCTGTGCAAAAACAAGAACAATGTAGTGGCCGAATACGCTCTGCGTGGGTTCAACAAACCTGTCGGCATTGCGGACTGGGAAGCGGAAATCGCGGGCTCGCTTCCCGAGTTCGCCGCAACGCTGCCCAGTATCAGCGAGCTGGAGGCCGAGCTTTCCCGACCGCGTTAAATTGTCGGTGCCTGCTGCGATGCTGTGGGTATGGATGGAGGGACAGCTTTGAGTGTGGACAGCAGCGCGGACAACAGTGTGGACAGCAGCGCGGCCGTGGAGGCCGTTGCCGCGTCCGTTGCCGTGCTCGCTTCCCTGACCGGAGCAGGCGCTGACAGCGCCGATCCCCTGCGCACTCTGGCGGATGCTTGCCTGGACGGCCTCGCCGAAGTGGCCCGCCTGGAAGCCCGGACCGCCGCCCTGAAGGCCAAGCTCGCCACCGACTACGTCCGGACGGCCAGGGCGCTTGCGCCACCGGCCGCCTCCCCGCAGGACCGCACCGCCCACGAACTCGCCCTGGTCGCCGAGGTGGCCTGTGTCCTGACCGTCAGCGAACGAACCGCCGGAGCCCTCCTGTCCGACTCCCACGCCTTGACCACGGCCCTGCCACTGACCCTGGCCGCCCTTGGGTCCGGGACGATCTCCTGGCAGCACGCCCGGATCATCATCGACGAAACCGACACCCTGGACCCCGCCGGAACCGCCGCCCTCGAGGCACACTTCCTGGACCCCGACGCCCCCAAGCCCGCCCGCGGCTGCCCCGCCGGGGACCTCGTCCCGTCCCGGTTCCGCACCAAGGCCCGCACCTGGCGCGAACGCCACCACCGGGTCAGCATCGAAAAACGCCACGCCGCCAAAGCCGAGGACCGGCGGATCGAATACGTCCCGGACAGGGACGGCATGGCATGGATCTCCGCCCACCTCCCGGCCGCCACCGCCGCGGCGATCTGGAACCGCACCACCACCGCCGCCCGCGCCCTCCAAAACCCCGACGAGACCCGGACCCTCGCCCAACTCCGCGCCGACCTCACCGCCACCTGGCTCCTCACCGATCACAGCGGTAACGGAGTGCACGACGGCGGCAGGGGCACCGGCGGGACCGGAGCCGGCGGCGCGGGGCGTGTGCCGTCCCCGCGGGCGCAGGTGCTGATCACCGTCCCGGTCCTGTCCCTCCTGGGCGCCACCGAGGAACCAGCCACGCTGGACGGATACGGGCCCATCCCGCCCTCCATCGCCCGCCAACTGATCACCGACGGCGCCGACTCCTTCCACCGCGTCCTCACCGACCCCCGCGACGGCGCCCCGCTGGAAATCGGACGCACCAGCTACCGCATCACCAAAGCCCAACGCCAATGGCTCCGGCTCCGCGACGGCAAATGCCCCTTCCCCGGCTGCAACAACCACTCCCTCGACAACGAAGCAGACCACCTCCAGGCCTGGGCCCACGGAGGCACCACCGGCATCTCCAACCTGGCCCAACCCTGCCCCAAACACCACCGCCTCAAACACCGGACCGCATGGACCCCCACCACAGCCAGCAAAAATAGTCCACCGGGATGGACATCACCCTCACAACGCCACTACCCCAGCGAACACCACGACTGGGAACCACCCCACTGGCCAGAACACATCCCGATTACCGACACACAACCAGGCCCACAACCACGCCCGGACGAAGAACCGCCCGAAATGCCCCCGGACCCCTTCCCGCACTGGCACTCCTTCCTGGACACACACCCATGGCCAGCATGCGACATGGACGACACGGACAATCTTGGCTGGCCCACGCCCCTCGACGAACCTCTATCAGAAGGTGTGGTTTTCCAGAGCGCCTGATCAATTCGATCCTCATACAGGGAACGAGGAATAGGGGGCTGAGAGGGCCGGGACAACGGTGGATGAGCTCCTGGCCAAGCTGGCAGCGGTTGAGGATTCGAGAGCCCGCGAAGTGAATGAAAAGCACGGCGACGATCACAGTGTGAACCTCGGCAAACTGCGCGCGATCGCGGAGCGGCCGAAAACCCAACAGGAACTCACACACGCCCAACTCAAAGCGCTGCAGGTGAGCCTGATGCTCGCGATCCCCCCCCACGGTCACCTCGGCGTCGCTACGCTCCGGGACGAAGCCTTGCGAAGAACAGACTTCAGGTCTACAACGAAGCCATAGAACAACAACGACGAGCATGCCGAAATACCGGGCATGTTTTCTCCCGAAAGGACCTTGGGATGTCGAGCCTCTGGACCTTGAGTCGCCAGTCAGCGGGGTGCTGACATGTCGACGTCCGTTGGTGAGAATGGCCGCGATCTCGAGCATCGACCTGCGCCCGGCAACAACGCCCAGATCCCGGCCCGGCCAGGCCAAGTCGCCTGCAGCCGCAACCAATGGAAGGAAAGATGAAGTTGAAACACTTGAAGGATTCAGCACGAGGCGTCAGAACCACCTTCGTTGCAGCCCTCACCATCACGGCGATCGCCGCTTGCAGCTCCCCGAGCCCATCCTCCACGCCGAGCGCTACGGGCTCCGGAGGCGCCGTACCGCAGATCTCCGCGTCTGCGTTCACCGCCGACTTCTCAGCGATGAAACAACTCACGTCGCTCGGCTCGCAGGGCAAGGGCATGGTCGGCGTCCTACTGCCCGACACCACAACCTCCGCGCGGTACGTCACGTTCGACGCCCCGTACCTGAAGAAGGCGTTCGAGGCGGCAGGGCTGGACTCCACCAAGTTCAAGATCGACAACGCGCAGGGCAGCGCGAGTACGATGCAGACGCAGGCCGAGGCCGACATCACGGCCGGGGCATCCGTGCTGCTGGTCGACGCTCTCGACTCGGGTTCGGGCGCGGCCATCGAGGCGGCCGCCACCGCGCGCGGCGTCAAGGTGATCGACTATGACCGGCTCGTCAAGGGCGGCGCGAAAGATCGCATCTACGTCAGCTTCGACAACGTCAAGGTCGGTCAGCTGATTGGCGACGGCGAAGTCAGTTGCATCGGCGACTGGAAGGTCAGCAAGCCAAACATCCTGATCATGGATGGCGACCCGACCGACAACAACGCGAAGCTGTTCGCCGAAGGCTACAACGGCGTGCTCAAGCCGCACTTCGACAGCGGCGAGTACGTGAACGCCGGCGAGCCCGCCGGCACCTGGACACCCTCGGTAGCACAGACAACCTTCGCCCAGCAGTACACCGCCCATCCGAACATCAACGCGGTCGTCACGCCCAACGATGACAACGCCAACGCGGTGATCGCGTACCTGCAGAGCAAGCAGATCCCCGCCAAGACCTTCCCGACCACAGGGCAGGACGCGTCCCTGTCTGGCCTGCAGAACATCCTGAAGGGCTACCAGTGCGGAACCGTGTACAAGCCGATCTACTTTGAGGCCCAGGCCGCTGCCGCGGCTGCGCTCTACCTTCGGGCGGGCGTGGACGTTCCTTCTACACTGGTGAACGGCAAGACGACGGACGACACGGCGAAAACCGATGTCGCGTCGGTCCTGCTGACCCCGTTGTGGGTTACCACGAAGAACATGGCCGAGACGGTCGTCAAGGACGGCGCTGTGACGGTCCCCGCGCTGTGCATCTCACAGGTGAAGGACGCATGCACCGCGGCCGGCATCCAGTAGTCGGAACAGCGAAGTAGGTAAAACATCAAGTAGTTCGCAACCCTCGAACCGGTCGTTTCCTGCAGGGGACAGGGAAGGACCGGATCGGCCTGGCCCCCAGCGCTCACAAAGGAACTAGCGTGATTCCTGAAACGCCACCGCAGCCGGCGACAACGGCCCGACCTGACGCCGGTCCATTGCTTCGCCTCGTGGGGATCGACAAGAACTTCGGGCCGGTGCAGGCGCTGGCCGACGTCACCCTCGAAGTGCCGACCGGGAAGGTGACCGCGCTGGCCGGCGACAACGGGGCGGGCAAGTCAGTGCTGATCAAGTGCGTAGCCGGCATTTACGCCCCCGACGACGGCCAGCTGTTTTGGGAAAACAAGCCCGTCAGGTTGAACTCACCCCATGAGGCCGCCGAACTCGGCATCGAGACCGTCTACCAGGATCTGGCCCTGTGCGACAACCTCGACATCGTGCAGAACATGTTCCTCGGCCGCGAGCGCCTGCGCCATCTCCTCCTCGATGAAGAGAGCATGGAGATAGCGGCCCGGGAGACGCTGGCGAGCCTGGCCGTGACGAGCGTGCGTTCGATCCGGCAGCCGGTCGCGTCCCTGTCCGGCGGTCAACGCCAGTCCGTGTCGATCGCGAAGTCTGTGCTGTGGAACTCGAAACTCGTCATCATGGACGAGCCGACGGCGGCTCTCGGCGTCGCCCAGACTGAGGTCGTCCTCAACCTCATTCGCCAGCTCGCCGACCGCGGCGTCGCTGTCGTCGTCATCTCGCACAACATGAACGACGTCTTCCAGGTCGCCGACCGCATCGCCGTACTCAGGCTCGGGCGGCTCGTGGAGGTTCGGCCCATCACAGAAGTGGACCGGCAGATCGTGGTCGACCTGATGACCACCGGTGTCTCCGACCGGGTAAGACCGGAACCCGCGCCCTCAACGCCTTCGCAACGCAGGATTCCCGCCGCCAAGGGGCCGCTCCCGTCCGTCGCAGGTGCCCTCCATGAGGAGCCGACGACCGCGGCAGCCGCGCGAAAGGCTGCGCTGGCGCTGAACCCCGACATCACCGCCACGTCGCTGCCCGAGTACTTCCGCGCGGCGCTGGCGCGGGTTCGGGCCGGTGAGAGCGGAGTGCTGCCGGTGCTCGCGGGCCTGCTCGTGATCTCGGCGCTGTTCCAATCGCTGAACCCGAACTTCCTGACCCCCGGCAACATGGTGAACCTGCTCATTCAGGGTTCGGTGTTCATGCTGCTGGCGATGGGCCAGGTCTTCGTGCTCCTGCTCGGCGAGATCGACCTGTCAATCGGGTACGTCGGCGGCGTGGGCGGTGTCATCATGGCCGAACTCGTACAGGAGTCGACCGGCTGGCCGTGGTGGGCGGCGATCGCCGTCGGGCTGGCTGCCTGCGCCGGGATCGGGGTGCTGCATGGCACGATCATCACCCGCCTCGGGCTGCCGTCATTCGTCGTGACGCTCGGTGGCCAGCTCGGCTGGCTCGGCGTGATGCTGATGATCCTCGGCAGCGGCGGCGTGGTGCCCATCAACGACAACGTCATCAACGACATCGCCAGCGGCAACCTCAGCCCGTTGACCAGCTGGACCGTAATGTTCGTCGTCGCCGGAGTGTTCAGCACCTGGACCTGGCTGAGGGACGCCCGCCGGCGCGATAGCGGACTCGTCGCGCCGCCAGCCAGCGTGAGCGCCCTGAAGATTGCGGCCGTGCTCGCCACCGGTGTGGCCGTCGTCTGGCTTTGCAACACCAACCGAGGCACCCTGGTTGAAATCAGCGGTGTGCCCTGGGTACTGCTGGTTGTACTCGGAGTCCTCGCGGCCTGGACGCTGCTGCTCGGCCGCACCCGATTCGGCCGCTACGTCTACGCTATTGGCGGCAATGCCGAGGCCGCACGACGGGGCGGCGTGAATCTCGCGCGCATCCGAACGATCGCCTTCATGCTCGCTTCCTTCACTGCCGGAATCGCCGGAATCGTTTACGCGTCCCGGCTCCGCTCGGTCTCAACCTCGTACGACGGCGGCACGCTGGTGCTCTACGCCGTCGCCGCGGCGGTGATCGGCGGCACCAGCCTGTTCGGCGGCCGAGGCAAGGTGCTGCACGGGGTCCTCGGCGGCCTGGTGATCGCAGCGATCGACAACGGCATGGGCCTGCAGGGCTACAGCGCGCCGGCGAAGTATGTGGTCACCGCGCTGGTTCTCGTCTCGGCCGTGACGATCGACGCGGTCGCCCGCCGAGGGCGCTCCCGGACGTGAGGCAAGGCAAGGTCTGCTGAGAGCTCACAAAGCGGGCCCTGCATGATTTACCGTGCAGGGCCCGCTTTAGTGGCAGCTAGTTGGAAGTCTTCCAACTAGGTCAACAGAATCCCTAGAACTCCCAGTCCTCATCCTCAGTATTAACAGCCTTCCCAATCACATAAGACGACCCAGACCCCGAGAAGAAGTCGTGGTTCTCGTCAGCATTGGGTGACAGGGCCGACAAAATGGCCGGGTTCACGTCGGTGACGGAGGCCGGGAACATGGCCTCGTAGCCGAGGTTCATGAGGGCCTTGTTGGCGTTGTAGTGCAGGAACTTCTTGACGTCCTCGGCCAGGCCCACGCCGTCGTAGAGATCGTGCGTGTACTGGACTTCGTTTTCATACAGCTCGAAGAGCAGCTCGAACGTGTAGTCCTTGATTTCCTGGCGCTTCTCCTCGGAGACCTTTTCGAGGCCCTTCTGGAACTTGTAGCCGATGTAGTAGCCGTGTACGGCTTCGTCGCGGATGATCAGGCGGATGAGGTCTGCCGTGTTCGTGAGCTTCGCCCGCGAGGACCAGTACATGGGCAGGTAGAACCCGGAGTAGAACAGGAACGATTCCAGCAGTGTGGAAGCGACCTTGCGCTTGAGGGGATCGTCGCCTCGGTAGTAGTCCATGACGATCTGCGCCTTCTTCTGCAGGTTCTCGTTCTCGAGGGACCAGCGGAAGGCGTCGTCAATCTCCTTGGTGGAGCACAGGGTGGAGAAAATCGACGAGTACGATTTCGCGTGCACCGACTCCATGAAGGCGATGTTCGTGTACACCGCCTCTTCATGCGGCGTGATCGCGTCCGGGATCAGGGACACGGCGCCCACCGTGCCCTGGATGGTGTCCAACAGGGTCAGGCCCGTGAACACGCGCATGGTGAGCTGCTGCTCGTCGGGCGTCAGGGTGTGCCAGGACTGGACGTCGTTGGACAGGGGCACCTTCTCCGGCAGCCAGAAGTTGTTGACCAGTCGGTTCCAGACCTCCACGTCTTTGTCGTCCTGGATGCGGTTCCAGTTGATCGCTTCGACGTGGCTAAGCAGCTTGACCTTCTCGGTCATTTCGTCCCCTTAACGTATGTGTTGTTTAAGGTAAGCGTACGACGCCGGGCGCTCACCCGGCGTCGTACTCTTCAGTTGTATGGCGCGGCGGTTGCCGCAATTAGTCAACCGTTATCGGTTACAGCATGCAGCTGACGCAACCCTCAACCTCGGTCCCTTCCAGCGCGAGCTGGCGGAGACGGATGTAGTAGAGCGTCTTGATGCCCTTGCGCCATGCGTAGATCTGCGCCTTGTTGATGTCGCGCGTGGTGGCGGTGTCCTTGAAGAACAGGGTCAGGGACAGGCCCTGGTCCACGTGCTGCGTGGCGGCGGCGTAGGTGTCGATGATCTTCTCGTAACCGATCTCGTACGCGTCCTGGTAGTACTCCAGGTTGTCGTTGTCGAGGTACGGAGCCGGGTAGTAGACGCGGCCGATCTTGCCTTCCTTGCGGATTTCGATCTTGGCGGCCACCGGGTGGATCGACGACGTCGAGTTGTTGATGTAGCTGATGGAACCCGTGGGCGGGACGGCCTGCAGGTTCTGGTTGTAGATGCCGTGCTCCATGACGGAAGCCTTCAGCTCGCGCCAGTCTTCCTGCGTCGGAATATGGATGCCGGCGAAGAGCTCGCGGACGCGCTCGGTCTCCGGGGTCCATTCCTGCTCGGTGTACTTGTCGAAGAACGCGCCACTTGCATAGGTGGAGTTCTCGAAGCCTGCAAAGGGCTGACCTGTCTCGATGGCCAGCTTGTTCGAGGCACGGAGAGCGTGGAACAGCACCGTGTAGAAGTAGATGTTGGTGAAGTCCAGGCCTTCTTCGGAACCGTAGTGGACGTGCTCACGGGCAAGGTAACCGTGCAGGTTCATCTGTCCGAGGCCGATAGCGTGGCTCTGGGCGTTGCCCTGCGCGATGGACGGCACCGAGTTGATGTAGGACATGTCCGAGACCGCGCTGAGGGCACGGATGGACGTCTCGATCGACAGGCCGAAGTCCGGAGAATCCATGGTCTTGGCGATGTTCATCGAACCAAGGTTGCAGGAGATGTCCTTGCCGACCGTCTTGTAGCTGAGATCCTCGGCGTAGATGGACGGCGTGGAAACCTGCAGGATCTCCGAGCACAGGTTGCTCATGGTGATCTTGCCGGCAATCGGGTTGGCCCGGTTCACAGTGTCCTCGAACATGATGTACGGGTAGCCGGACTCAAACTGGATCTCTGCGAGGGTCTGGAAGAACTCGCGGGCGCTGATCTTGGTCTTCTTGATCCGCGAGTCGTCCACCATCTCGTAGTACTTCTCGGTGACCGAAATATCGGAGAAGGGCACACCGTAGACGCGTTCGACGTCGTACGGGGAAAAGAGGTACATGTCCTCGTTCTTCTTGGCCAGCTCGAACGTGATGTCCGGGACCACGACGCCCAGGGACAGCGTCTTGATACGGATCTTCTCGTCGGCGTTTTCACGCTTGGTGTCCAGAAAGCGGTAGATGTCCGGGTGGTGGGCGTGCAGGTACACGGCACCCGCACCCTGGCGGGCACCGAGCTGGTTGGCGTAGGAGAAGCTGTCTTCGAGGAGCTTCATGACCGGGATGACACCGGAGGACTGATTCTCGATCTGCTTGATCGGCGCCCCATGCTCACGGATGTTGGTCAGCGAAAGGGCCACGCCGCCGCCGCGCTTGGACAACTGCAGCGCCGAGTTGATGCCACGGGCAATCGACTCCATGTTGTCTTCGATGCGCAGCAGGAAGCAGGAGACCAGCTCGCCGCGTTGGGCCTTGCCGGCATTGAGGAACGTGGGCGTGGCGGGCTGGAAGCGGCCATCGATGATCTCGTCCACGAGGCGGCTGGCCAGCTCTTCGTTGCCGCGGGCAAGGTGCAAGGCAACCATGCAGACGCGGTCCTCGTAGCGCTCCAGGAAGCGCTTGCCGTCGAAGGTCTTCAGCGTGTAGGAGGTGTAGAACTTGAAGGCGCCGAGGAAGGTCTCGAAGCGGAACTTCTTCTTGTAGGCGCGGTTGAACAGCTCACGGATGAAGTTCATCGTGTACTGATCGAGGGTCTCGCGCTCGTAGTACTGATTCTTGACCAGGTAGTCCAGCTTCTCTTCCAGGTCATGGAAGAAAACGGTGTTGTTGTTCACGTGCTGCAGGAAGTACTGGTGCGCGGCCTCACGATCGGCTTCGAACTGGATCTCTCCGTTCGGACCGTAGAGGTTCAGCATGGCGTTGAGCTCATGGTAGCCGAGGCCCTTATAGGCCTCCGGCAACGGCTTCTTGACGTTGGCGGTATCCATAGCGCCCTTGGTTACTTCTGTATCTGCGACAGTCGTGTCCAAAACTTTTCCAGCCCTTCGTTGACCCTTTGGACGTCTTCAGGCGTCCCCATGAGTTCAAATTTGTAGAGATGCGGAACCCGGCATTTAGTGGCGATGATGTCTCCCGCCATGCAGTAGTTTTCCGCGAAGTTGGTGTTCCCTGCCCCGATCACGCCGCGGATCAGTTCCCTGTTCTGCGGGTTATTCAAGAACCTGATGACCTGCTTGGGTACCGAGCCTTCGCCATTCGTACCACCATAGGTGGGCAGCATAAGGACGAAGGGTTCCAGTGCGAGCAACGGCGCGTCCTTGGCGTGGAGCGGGATGCGTGCCGCGTCGACGCCGAGCTTCTGGACGAAGCGCTTCGTGTTCTCGGATGTGGAGGAAAAGTAGATGAGGTGACTCCGCGTGCGGACGGCTTCAGTCGCCGCTTGTGCAGGTGCTGTTGCCAGCGCTGCCATGGGAGTCACCTCGACTACATTGGAATACTTTGTTGTGGCGGCGGAGTCTTGAAAACTAGGCCACGGAAGCGGCAGCCAGTGCCAGCTCTTCGATCTTGTCCGGACGGAATCCCGACCAATGATCCTGCTCGGTCACCACGACGGGAGCCTGCATGTATCCAAGGGCCTTGAGGCGCTCAAGAGCCTCGGCATCCTGGGAGATGTCGACACTCTGGTAGGCGATGCCCTTCTTGTCGAGTGCTCGGTAGGTTGCGTTGCACTGAACACAGGCCGGCTTCGTGTAAACCGTCACAGTCATGGTCCCTGTCCTCTTTGTTGAAGTCTTTAGCTCTTCGTATTGGCAGGCCCCGACCGGAACTGATCACTCCGATACTGGCCCGCTGGCCGGCGAAGCGGCCAAACTATCTATCACGTCTTGCATTCATGTCTTGTGCTGGTTTCCCGCTCAATCCGTAAATCGATACTACATGTAGTGCAAGCGCCTCAGCGGAACCCCAAGATGATGTATTACAAGTATGTCATTTTACGCACCGGTAGTCCACAGGCCAAGAAGGTAAAAATGTCCGGGAATCCGCCAAATCCAAAGACGAAATCCACACCCTGTGGACTACTTAGCCACAATTAACCGTCAGCGTGTCGCGCCGCTCCCGGCGTGTCGCACCATCTCTGCCAACGACGTTCAATGAGTCGCCCGCCACATCCTGTCGTCCGGGCCGGTCACCACGGCAGGAGCCGCGACCGAATTCACAACGCTATGCTGGCTGGGCACGGATTTCGGCCGACACCGAGCCTAAGGATCACTGATGGTCAACCTTCTCCACCTGCGGACGCTGCTTGAAGTCACGCGGCTCGGTTCCTTCGCGGCAGCCGCCGGGCGGCTCGGCTACACCGCCTCAGCCGTATCCCAACAGATGGCAGCGCTGGAACGGGACACCGGCGTCGAACTCTTCCACCGTTCCGCACGCAGCGTGGTCCCCACCGAAGCAGCCCTGACCATGGTGCGCCATGCATCCAAGGTGCTCACTGACGTCGACACCCTGCTGGCGGCCGCATCAAGAAGCACGGACTCCCCCGTTCAAGAGCTCCGGCTGGGCATCTTCCCCAGCCTGGCCACCTATGTGCTGCCGGACATCCTCCGGAACCCGCGCTGGAAGAAGCTCGGCATCGAACTCCGCGTGTGGGTAGCAGAGCCATCCCAAACCATCCAAGGTCTGCGCAGCGGCGGTGAACTGGACCTCGCGCTGGTGTACCAAGTGGGCCAGTCGGGGCTGGCGTGGCCGCATACTTTGGAGCGGCAGTGGATCGGCGACGACGACTTCCGGGTGGTGCTCCCCGCCTCGTGGGGTATCCGGGAGGAGGCAGAAATGCAGGCCTCCCAGCTCTCGGACATGCCATGGATCATGCACCACCCCGGGACCAGCGACGCCGTGGTGATCGAACGGCTGTTTGCCAGCTGCAATCTGCACCCCCGCGTGGTGGCTTACAGTGACGACTTCCACGCCAGCCTCGAGATGGCTGCCGCAGGGCTCGGTGCCGCACTGGTACCGGAGCTGGCGCTGCGGCACCGGCCGCCCGGTGTGGTGGTTCTCGATGTCCCGGATATCCGGCTCGCGCGCAACGTCTTCGCGCTGCTCATCAACGAAAAGCGCACAGCGCAAGTGCAGCTCTTCACCGAATTGCTGGCAGACACGCTTCACGGTAGCGCGGCAACCGTCCGGGCCAGACGTGCCGCGACGACGCCCACATCAGCCCAAAAGTCAACGCCCAAGCGACCCGGCTGAAATCTTCCAGGATGCTGGAACACGCCGCTTGTTTGGGACTATCTTGAAGACATGAGCAAGGTAGCGAGCAAGCATTTCGGGGAAATCGAGCTCAACCACGGGCGGGAGCGCTGTTACGTGGCTTCCCACGAGTTCGCTGGAAATCCCCTCGAACTGGACTTGAACGTCACGGCGCATGACCATTTCGACGAGAAGGCGCTCCACAAGGTGGACTACCGTTTGGGCTACCTCCCCGAACTGGTGGACCAGGTCCGCGACATGATCGCCGAAGAACTGGACCAGGACGGCACCAACTCCCAGCAGTTCCTCCACTTCCACTCCAACCAGCTCAAGGAAGAGCAACTGGAGGCGGTGTTCGGCGTCCGCGACAAGACGCAGCTCAACAAAGACGTGTTTCTCAGGGCCCTCAAACTGGGTCATGTAGCGATCTACCCCGGCCAACCGGAGCGTTACTTCGTCCTGGATTTCACCCTGGGATCGCACTTCACCGACGAGCTCCTGGTGGTTGCGGCGGACGAGGACGGCGTGGTGGACGACGAAATCCTCTGGGAATAGTTTCCGGGGGAAGAGTCAGAGCTGAAAGTGCGACGGCGGCCGGTCACCTTTCGAGGTGACCGGCCGCCGCGGTTTGTACTACTTGAGCGCTACTTGGATGCTTCCAGCAGGCTGGCGCGGACCGTCTTGGTGGCCTTGACCAGGTTGCGCAGGGACTCTTCGGTCTCGGCGTAGCCGCGGGTCTTCAGGCCGCAGTCCGGGTTGACCCAGAGCTGGCGGGACGGGACGTGCTTCACTGCGGTGGCCAGCAGCTCGGTGACCTCCGCTTCGCCCGGAACGCGGGGCGAGTGGATGTCGTAGACGCCCGGACCAACGCCACGGCCGAAGTGGTGTGCTTCGAGGTCGTGGACCACCTCCATGCGTGAACGTGCTGCCTCGATCGAGGTGACGTCGGCGTCGAGGCCGTCGATTGCATCGATGATCACGCCGAACTCCGAGTAGCAGAGGTGGGTGTGGATCTGGGTTGCGTCGGCGGCACCGGCAGTGGCCAGGCGGAAGGAGTCCACCGACCACTTCAGGTAGGCGGCGTGGTCTGCCTTGCGCAGCGGAAGGAGTTCGCGCAGGGCGGGCTCGTCCACCTGGATCACCTTGATGCCTGCGGCTTCGAGGTCGGCAATCTCGTCACGCAGCGCCAGGCCCACCTGGTTGGCGGTCTCGCCCAGCGGCTGGTCGTCGCGGACGAAGGACCAGGCGAGGATGGTGACCGGACCAGTGAGCATGCCCTTCATCGGCTTGCTCGTCAGGGACTGTGCGTATTCAGCCCAGGCAACCGTGATGGGAGCCGAACGGGTGACGTCGCCCCAGAGGATGGACGGACGGGTACAGCGGGAGCCGTAGGACTGGACCCAGCCGTGAACCGTGACGTCGAATCCTTCGAGGTTCTCGGCGAAGTACTGCACCATGTCGTTGCGCTCGGGCTCGCCGTGCACCAGGACGTCGTAGCCGAGCTCTTCCTGCAGCTCGACGACCCGCTTGATCTCGTCCTTCATGAGCTGCTCGTACTGCTCGTTGGTGAGGTCGCCCTTGTTGTTGCGGGCACGGGCCGAACGGATTTCCGAGGTCTGCGGGAAGGATCCGATGGTGGTGGTGGGCAGCGGCGGCAGCTGCAGCGCCGCTTCCTGTGCGGCTTCACGGACCGAGTACTCGGAACGGTTGAAGTCGGCTTCGGTAAGGGCCGCGGTGCGCGCACGGACGTCGGCACGCTGGACGCCTTCAGCCGTAGCCCGGGAAGCGATCACGGCAGAGGCTTCGTCGATGGCGGCCTTCGCGGAAGCCGGGTTGGCCAGGTAGTCCGCCAGGGTCTTGACCTCCACTGCCTTCTGGTCAGCGAATGCGAGCCAGCTGCGCAACTGCTCCGAGAGCTGGGTTTCCTCGGCAGTGTCATGCGGGACGTGCTGGGTGGAGGTGGAGGTGCTGACGGCGAGCTTGCCGGCGGCGGCCTTCAATTCGTCCAGCTTCGCGGCCGAAACGGCGAGGTCGTTGCGCCAGATGTTGTGGCCGTCCACGACGCCGGCAACCAGGGTCTTGTTGCCCAAGCCAGCCAGGGCAGCTGCGGACGGGACAGCGCCCTTGAAGACGTCGATGTGCAGGGCATCGATGTTGGTTGCGGCAAGGGTGCCGAGCTGACCATCGAGGGAACCGTAGGGGGTGGAGACGAAGAGCTGCGGGCGCGCTGCGGCACCGGACAGGACCTCGTAAGCGCGGGCGACGGCAGCCTGGATTTGGGCGGCCGGGGTGTCCTGGTCAACAACCAGGGCGGGCTCGTCCAGCTGGATCCAGCTGGCGCCTGCGGCGGCCAGCTTGCCGAGCAGTTCAACGTAGACCGGGAGGACATCCTCGAGGCGGGACAACGGGGCGAAGCCCGCGGGAGCGTCGTCCGAGGCTTTGGAAAGCAGCAGGTAGGTGACCGGGCCGACGATGTACGGACGGGTCTCGATGCCGTTGGCCAGGGCGAACTCGAATTCCTCCACGATGCGGTTGGAGGCGAGCTTGAAGTCGGTTTCCGCGCCGATTTCCGGAACGAGGTAGTGGTAGTTGGTGTCGAACCACTTGGTCATTTCCAGCGGCTGCTGTTCCTTGTTGCCGCGGGCCAGGGTGAAGTAGCCATCGATGTCGAGCTGACCTTCGGCGTTGAGCAGCTGGCCGAAACGGGCCGGGACGGCGCCGAGGTGTGCTGTGGCGTCAAGCACCTGATCGTAGAAGGAGAAGGTGCCCGGCACGGCGGCGGCTTCGTTGAGGCCGAGTTCCTGCAGGCGCTTGGCGATGGTCAGCTGGATGTCCTTGGCAGCGGCGTCCAGGGCCGCGGCGTCGATCTTTCCGGCCCAGTAGGCTTCAACGGCCTTCTTGAGTTCGCGACGGCGGCCGATGCGCGGGTAGCCGAGCAGCGAGGCTGCGGGGAACTGGGTGTTCTGTTCAGTCATGGGAGTTTCCTTGGGCAGTAGGTACAAATCGGAGTGTCTTGGTTGCGGACCAGCGTTGGCTGTTCAGCTGACGAGTTCTTGGCGGCGGGCGATGGCGTTGAGCCTGCTTGCCGGGCGCGCCGGGCGGGGAAGAGCAAGCTTGTCCAGCACGTCCAGGGCGCAGGCGTGCTCGTTGAACGTATACAGGTGGATCCCGGGAGCACCGGCCTGGAGGGCAGCGTTTGCGAGGTCCACCGTGGCGCGAACGCCGATCTTGCGCCGTTCGGCGTCGTTGTCCGCCGCGGCAAGTTGTTCGATGAGCTCCGGTGCCGGCTCGACGCCGGTGAGCTCGCCGAGCCGCTTGAGCCGGCGAAGGCTCGTCAGCGGCATGACGCCCGGAATGATCGGGATGGTGACGCCTGCGCGCCGCGCCCGGGAGATCAGGTCAGCATATTGCTCGGTGTGGAAGAAGACCTGCGTGATGGCGAAGTCGGCGCCCGAGCGCTGCTTCGCGAGCAGCACCTCGACGTCGTGCTCGATGCTCGGCGACTCCGGGTGACGGGTGGGATACGCGGCCACGCCAACGGCGATCTTGCCTGCACACAGCAGGGCCGACCGTCGCTGTTCCACGCGGCGAATCAGTTCGATCAGGTCCTGGGCATACCGCAACGAACCGTTGACTGGCTGTCCGCCATCCTTAGGCAGGTCGCCGCGCAGGGCAAGGATGCCGCGAACGCCGTTGTCCAGGAGTTCACCGATGATCTCGGCCAGTTCCTGAGGAGTATTTCCCACGCAGGTGAGGTGGGCCAGGGGCCGCAGGGTGGTTTCAAGCAGGAGCCTGTTGATGAGCTCGACGGCGGTGTCCCGGTTGGAGCCGCTGGCACCGTAGGTGACGGAAACGAAGTCCGGGTCCGTGGCTTCAAGCTCACCGATGGTGGTCCAGAGAGACTGAGCAGCCGCTGGAGAGCGGGGTGGGAAGAGCTCGTAGGACAAGGCAACGGGAGCAGTGCCGGTCAAGTTGGGATGGGTATCAATGAGGCTTGGTGGTGACATTTGCGTCCTTGGCTGTGTGTCAGCGGGCCTGCCCGAGGGACGTGAAACCAAGTCCCTGCGCTGCAGAATCGGTGAATTGAGTTGGGGATACACGCAACGAACTCCAGCAGGGCGCAGCCGCGACTGTTACGCCTGAAATGAAGTTGTCCGTGTGCAAATGTCAGGCCCACATGGGGGCACCCACACCCTCCTGCCTGCCTTCAAGAGACAGATCCGGCGGAGGATCGCTGACACGTTACCGCGGTAACTTGAATACGACTCTAGATCGAGGCTTCGGGCGCCACAAATCGTCCACCGAATTAAGACGCAGTTTTACGCTACGTTTCACCCGATTTCTGAACATTCTTCGCTGGGTCCTCGAGCGGGGCCTGGCTGGCAGGAAGTCCCCTTGGAGAAGCCTGCCAGCGTAGCCCTCCCTATGAAGGTCAGCCAGGACTATTCTTTTGGCATGATCCAGCTTCCAGTCAGTTACCAGGAGTACCTCGCCGACAAAGACGAAAGGTTCGTCCAGACAGTCCGCCCCATCCTGATGCAATCGGCCGCGGACCAGCTTCACGGTGTCCGCGTGGTTTACAACCACAGCGGCCACCAAGCGCATTTGGACGATTCGATCCCCTACGGCACCATCGTGGAGGACATCGACTGAGACTCGAGGCCTCCTCTCAGCCTTTCATGGCCCCCGAGAGGGCAAACGCGTCGCCCGATCCCCGGGCCACCGCCGCGTAGAGGATAAGCACCGGGACCGAGTACACGATGGAAAACGCGGCGAGCTCCCCGTAGGCGATGGCGCCGTGTTGGCCGAAGAAGCTGAAGACCGACACCGCGGCCGGCTGCTTGGCGGTGGACAGCAACAGGATGAAGGGAACGAAGAAGTTCCCCCAAGCCTGGATGAAGACGAAAATGAACACCACGCCCAGGCCCTGACGCATCAGGGGAAGGACGATCCTGCGCAGGGTGGCCAGTCCCGAGGCACCGTCCATCCAGGCGGCTTCCTCCAACTCGAGCGGCACGGAGTCCATGAAGTTCTTGGTCATCCAAATGGCCATGGGCAACGTGGTGGTTGCCATGAAGAAGATCGTCGCGGGCATCGAGTCCAGCAATTGCAATTGCACGAACAAGCCGTAGACCGGGACCATGATTGCCGTGACCGGAAGCGAGGTGCCGAACAGGATCGCATAAAGGAACGGCTTGTTGAATCGCGACTGATACCGGGACAGCGGATAGGCCGCGAGTACGGCGGCTGCCAAGTTCACGATGGCGGTTCCAGCAGAGAGCAGGAAGCTGTTTGCCAACGGCCGGAACAGCAGCTCGGGCGTCAGCACGGCCGAAAAATTGGCGAACGACGGCGATTGCGGCCACCGCGTTTGGTATCCGGCGTGGGGGTCCACGGAGGCAAGCAGGAGCCACGCCAGGGGTAGCACGAAGCACATGCCAATCACGGCCAACGCTGCATTGGCAGCCCACCGGCCACGGGGCAGTCCCCCGGCCACCGCCGTCGGACGCCTCCCGGTGACCAACAACCCGCGGCGCAGGGATGTCACGATTTTGCCCCGCGGAGGAGCCTGACGTACACCGCTCCGAAGACCATGCCGAGCAGGATCAATACCGAAGCGATCGCCGTGCCATATCCGATATCCCCCAGCTTGAAGGCTTCCTGGTAGGCCAGGACCGGCAACGTGGTACTGGCATTGGAAGGACCGCCTGCCGTCATCACCCAGATGAGGGTGAACACCGCGAGGGTTTGAAGGGTGATCAGCATGAGGTTGGTGGCGATGCTTCCGCGGATGATCGGCAGGGTGATGAAGGCGAGGCGCTGCCAACCCCGGGCGCCGTCCATCAGGGCGGCTTCGGAAATGTCCCGCGGGACTTGGGAGAGCGCCGCCCTGTAGACCAGCATGGAGAACGCGGTCCCTCTCCAGACGTTGGCCAGGATGACAGCACCCATCGGGAAGGCGTACAACCAGTTGGCGCCACGAACACCGAGCATCCCCAAGAGTTGGTTGAGCGTGCCGTCCTGGCTGAAGTACGCGTATGCCGCGAAGGCCGCCACGATTTCCGGCAGCACCCACGAAGAGACCACCGCCGTACCCACCAACGACGCAGTTGCTCCCCCGGATCTGGTCATCAACAAGGCAATGACCAGGCCCAGGGCGTTCTGTCCGAGGATCGCCGAAACGGCCACGAAGACCACCGTCAGCCACGCCGAGAGCGGGAAGACGGAATCCGTCAGCATGCGGGCGTAGTTGTCCAGGCCGATCCATTGAGGATTAGCGGCAGCCTTGCCGGACAACGCGGCGTTGGTGAAGGAGGCATAGAAGGACCACAGCACGGGCCCCAGCAGGAAGAGGGCCAGTAGCAGAACCGAGGGCACTACCGGCAGCAAGCGGAATCTGCGGCGCAGGGCGCCGGCCTGCGGGGATTCAGGGGCTGTCATGCGTCATTTCTGAACGACCTTGGCATCACCGACAAGTTTCTTGACCGACGCGTCGTACTCCGCTGCGGCCGCTGCCGGGCTCTCCTTGCCGGTAATGACGGCCTCGGTAGCGGCCTGGACGGCAAGCGAGATCTTTGGGTAGTCCGTGGTGGCCGGGCGGTAGTGCGTGACCCCCACCAGCGAGGAGACGTCCTTCACGAACGGGTTGGCTGCCTGGTAACCGGGATCGGAAGCCACATCGGTGCGGACCGCTATTTGGGAATCATTGACGTCGAAGGCCAGCGCGTTCTTCTTGCTCAGGGCAGTGGTCAGGAACTTGAAGGCCAGGTCCGGATTCTTGGTCTTGGCATCGACGGCGAGCGTCCACCCGCCGGACATGCTCACTCCCCCGGGATCCTGCCCGAACTGGGTGGGGAACCGGGCTACCCCCATATCCTGCGCATACCCGGCCCATTCGTAGGCGCCGCCTTTCTGCCAGAACGACGGCGCGTACGAACCTTCCACGGTGGCGCCCATCTTGCCTTGTGGCAGCCACTCGCCAAAGACCTTCTTCCACACATTGGGATCGAGGGCGTCCGCCGGCGCTACGGCGAGTTTCTCGTCGTAGAGGGTCTTCAGGAACTGAAGCGAGTCGGTGAATCCCTGGGATCCCACCACCCACTTCTTTTCGCTGTCTGAATACAAGGAGCTCGCCGTTCCATAAAGGAGCTCGTAGAAGCCCTGCATGACAGTTCCTTCACCGGTGGCTTGTCCGGCATACATGTTGAAAGGCACCACGCTGGGATCCGCGGCCTTCATTTTGCGGGCGGCCGTCAGGATGTCATCCCAGGTTTTCGGCTGCCACGGCACAGGGATGCCGGCCTTCTGGAGGACTTGCTTGTTGTACCAGATGCCCCTGGTATCGGTGCCAAGCGGAACAGCGTAGATACCGCCGTCGTCTCCGCGTCCCGCGGCCTTGGCGCTCTCGTTGAAGGCGGACCATCCGTCCCATGTGGCCAGCAAGGCGTCGAGTTTCAGGAGGTACCCGGCGTCGACGTCCGAGCGGACCTTGAAGGTGTCCTCGTAGAAGACGTCCGGAGCTGTGTCGGGAGACCGCTGGGCCAATGCGAGCTTGGTGCCATAGTCGTCGTCGTTGGCTTGGATGGGCTCAAGGTCCACACTCACGCCCGCGTTGGCCGCTTCGAATTCCTGTTTAGCGTCCTGGAAGACCTTGTCCAGGGCAGTGAAGGAGTCGGTCTTCTGATAGACGATCTTGATCGTCTTCTTGTCGTTGGCTTGGGGTTGGTTGGCGGAACATGCAGCCGAGGCCAAAAGGGCCACGACGCCGAGCAATGCTACTCCGAACCGGACTGGGCGACGCATGACGCTCCGATCTTCACGCGGCTGCAGCCCCCCACACTTCAGCTGGCCCAGCCTTTTTGCCGATATATATGAATGTAAAAAACACAGCCCTGCTGAACAGGGCGAAGAGAAAGCCTTAACCGTCCAACAAAAGCCGCTGGGCGCGCGGCGCAAGGGTGTGCTCCAGTACCAGACAAGCTGCCCCGATGGCGCCCACGTCTTCGCCCACTCCGGTTCCGACCACCTCAATGCCGTGGATGCTGTTGGCAGCGCTGTTTGCGGCGAGCAGGGCGGGGATGCGTTCCAGGTAGCGCTCTGCCATCCGGCCCCAGAAGGGGCCGCCGAAGACAACGCGTTCGACGTCGAGGGTGTTGGTCACCACAGCAACCGCGCGGGCAACCAGCACCGCCGACTTATCGATGATGGCAATGGCACGTTCGTCGCCCGAGTCCGCGGCATCGCAAAGCCGTGCAAAGCCTTCCTGCACTTCCGGGCCTTCCGTGCTCTTACGGGAACCGTTCAGCACGCCTTGCTTTTCAGCCTCGGCCACGAGGACCTGTGGAATGCAGGAAGACTTGACGCACCCCCGCAGGCCGCAATCGCATTCGGGGCCGTCCGGATCGACAATGATATGGCCGATTTCTCCGGCGTTGCCGGAGGTTCCCCGGACCACCTCGTCGTTCAGGACGATCCCGCAGCCAATACCGGTACCCATGTACATGAAGATAAAGCTGCCGGTGCCACTGACCCCACCCGCCCAGGTTTCGGCGACGGCTGCACTCGTGACGTCCTTGTCCACGAGGGTCTCCAGTCCGGTGGCCTCCGCGAGGGCGTCCCTCAGGTGAACCCGGTCCCACCCCATCATGAGGGGCGGATCCACCACGGCACCCTCATCGAGGTCTATCGGGCCCGGCGCCGCGACGCCGAGTCCGGCGATCTTCCCCGGAACTACACCGGACTCTTGGATCAGTGACTTGATTTCCTCCGCTATGGCGGCGATGACGTGCTGTGGATTGCCGCCGGCCGGAGTGGGGATCCGCGAGTGTTTCACGACGGCGCCCACCAGATCCAGGACCACGGAGGTGATGACTGCGGGATCAACGTGGACGCCCAACGCGTACATTCCGGACGGGTTCAGGCGCAGGATGGTACGGGGCTTGCCCGGACCGCTGCCTTCCTTGCCTGCCTCCACAATGAGCTGCTGGTCCAGCAGCCGCCTGGAGATATTCGAGATGGTCTGCGGCGAGAGGCCCACGATCTGGGCCAGTTCCACGCGGCTCAGGCCGCCCGATGAGCGCCTAATTGCGTCGAGAATGACGGTCAGGTTGAAGTCCCCCATGCGTGGCAGATTAGTTCCGCGCCTCGGAGTCGGCTGGCGGATCTCAGTCACGGAATCCCCTAAAATCATTCGGATAATGCTGTTGCATTTGCATCGTACGGCACCTGTGCATGTCTCGGTATGCCCACACGCTGCCCGGAGGTAATGCATGCCGACATTGCGAACGCGAGGCCCGGGAAATGGCTCGAATGCCGGTACGCGGACCCGAGCCCGGGGTTGGGCTGTGGTCCTGGCGCCGGCGATGGTCAGTTTCCCGGATGACAACCCGCAGATGTCGAAGATCGGGCACGTCGGGGTTGAACAATTGCCGGGAACGGGCCACTCACTGGAACAGAGCTGCCCCTTTAACGTTTGATGCTGCTTAACGTTTGATGCTGCGGGTCACCGTGAACTTCGGGTTCCGGCCAATCTCGGTAGTGGGCCCGATCAGCCGCTCCAGCCCGGGGCGGTACTGCAAGTGGCTGTTGTACACAGTCCAGAGTTCCCCGCCGGAAGCCAGGACCCGTGCAGCGGCCTCGAACATCTTCGTGGCCGCACCGGCGTGGATGCTGGCGCCGAGGTGAAACGGCGGGTTCAGCAGGATGAGGTCGGCGCTGCCAGGCTCGAAAGTGGACATGGCGTCGTCCTGCACTACCGTGACCCGGCCGCCCAGCCCATTGGCCGCCGCGGTTGCCTTCGCGGACGCAACCGCTGCGGCCGATTGGTCGGTCGCAGTCACGCGGGCATCGGGCCGGTTCCGGGCATATATCGTGGCGAGGATCCCGGTTCCGCAGCCGAGGTCAATCGCGTGGTGCGCAGGAGGGATCCGGTCCAGGAAACCCAAAAGGAAGCGTGTGCCGATGTCCAGCTTCGTACCCGAAAACGCAGCCCCGTGAGCACAGACGGTGATACCTAGCTCGGTGTTCTGCTCCGCGACGGGAAAGGTCTCCGGACCGGCCGGACGCTTGGGACCCGTGGCAAGCAGGACCCGCGACTTCCGCTGTGCGAGTTGCGGCTGCACCGACTCAAAATTGCGTTCCAGGACGGCATTCATGCCCAGGGACATGTGCTTGACGCGCCCTCCCGCCAGCAGGACTGCGCCCGGAGCCGCAAAGCGGGCGACGGCGTCGGCGATCTCCTCCAGCTCGGCGAGCGCCTTGGGGAGTTGCATGATCACTAGCTCGGCGCCGTCGAGCAAGTCGGCTCCGAGCTCGAACTCTTCAAAGCGGCCGGACAACCCTGACGCCCCGGCGTTCGATTGGAGGGCGAGCCGGCTGACGTACAAATCCTGGTTCACGCGAACGTGCCCGACGCCGAGAGCGGCCAAAGTGCCCACGGTCAGGGCGCCGTAGCGGTCGCCTATCACCGCGACGCGAGCGTCCGGGTTGCGGATGTAGCTTGCGGCGGTCTCGAGGAGGAGCCTGTCGGTGGCGTCGTGCGCCTGCAAGTTCTCCGCTTCGACGTCGGGGAACCGGCGCAGGGTGCCGAACAGCGTCTCAAGGTGTGCATCCAGCTCGGTCAAGGTCACGGTGCACCAATCTATCCTCCCCAGGAACCCTCGACAACACGAGGTCTGCGGAGGATGGTAGAGATTGCAAGTAACCGACCGTCTGCCCGCTGCTCAAGGCCACGGCACGCGCCGCGAGCAGCCCAGACACCCCAGGGTCCGCCGCGAAGGGCGAGCCACGTTGCGGACCCCGAAGACCAGGCTCCCACTCCCCCTTGTGAGCAGATCATGACCGTAAACGTCGTCACGCAGCTTGAAGTAAAGTCACACAATTCCCCCGATGAAACCCGCCGTCCGGACAAAACCTTGGTGGAAGTCGTCACTGTCGGTGACTACACCATTGGCCGCTTCAGCTTCGAGCCGGGCTGGACGTGGGCGGATTGCATCAAGCCCGTGGTACACACCGATTCCTGCCAGCTCAACCACGTAGGGTACTGCGTTGCCGGTGCACTGGAAGTCGAGACTACCGATGGCAAGAAGATCAGCATCTCCGCAGGAGATTCATACACCATTCCACCGGGACACAATGCTTGGGTGGTGGGCGAGGAGACCTACTCGGCCATCGAGTTCGTCAGCGCAGCGGAATATGGCGTCAAGACCGAGTAGCGGTCTGCGCCCTCTTCGGGCGCGCACCGCCGAACCTAATCCCTGAACACAGAACCTGCAGGTCATCCTGACGTGCCGGAAATCGGTCACCGGGACCATCGTCACTGGCCGCCCGGACTGATAGCTGGTAGGGATGTGTCATGACGGAGTCACTTACGGCCGCGGCCGCTTTGTCACCTTTTGACGTTGTGATCTTTGACCTGGATGGCGTGGTCACGGACACGGCTTCGGTGCATGAGGCAGCGTGGAGGGACCTCTTCGACGAGGTGTTGAAGGACCGCCGTGTGCCGCCGACGGCGCGGAGGGACCCCTTCAGCAGCAGTGACTACCTGAAGTACGTAGACGGCAGACCACGGGAGGACGGTGTAAGGGCCTTCCTCGGTTCCCGTGGCATCGAACTGCCTGCGAGTGATGCCTTGGATCCTGCCGGCGAATGGTCGGTCCACGGCCTGGCCGAACGGAAGAACCAGCTGTTCAGGAAGCGGCTTGGACGCGAAGGGGCGGCACCCTTCCCCGGGACAGTGGCGCTTCTTGAACGGCTGCGGTCAGGGCGGATTCCCGTGGTCCTGGCAACGTCAAGCCGGAACACCTCCGCTGTCCTGGCCGCCGCCGGGCTGTCGAATGCTTTCGACCTGGTCATTGATGGTGCCGTGGCCGGCGAGTTGGGGCTGGCAGGCAAACCTGACCCGGCCTTGTTCCTTGAGGTCGCGCATCGTTTGGGAGTCCCGCCCGCCCGCGCCGTCGTGATTGAAGATGCCGTGGCCGGGGTTGAAGCGGCCCACAGTGGGGGCTTTGGGCTTGTCGTCGGGATCGACAGGGCGGATGTCAGGAGGTCCGAGCTCGAGGCGGCCGGTGCCGACGTCGTACTGACCGACGTTGGCCAGCTGGATCTGGGCCGCGTTCTCACCGACCCATGGCGCCTTGTCTATGAGGGGTACGATCCAGCCCACGAAGGCCACCGGGAAGCACTGACCACGCTCGGTAACGGGTACTTGGCAGTGCGCGGTGCGGCTCCGGAGAGCAGGATGAGCGAGGTCCGGTATCCAGGCACTTACCTTGCCGGTGTCTACAACAGATTGGTCAGTACCGTGCAAGGCCAGTCGATTGAAGACGAACATATGGTCAATGTTCCCAACTGGCTGATCCTGGACGTCCGGCTGGATGGGACGGACTGGTGGTCCGGAGGCGGCTTGAAGATCCGTCGTGAGAGGCGTGTGCTCGACCTTCGTCGGGCTACCTTGCAGCGGGAAGTCGTGCTGGAGGCGGATGACGGGCGGCGGTTGGAACTGGTTCAGCGCCGGTTCGTATCGATGGCCCACCCTCATCTGATGGCACTGGAGACAACTCTTACGGCCAGGGGCTGGAGCGCGTCCGTCAGTATCCGCAGCGGAGTGGACACCGGCGTGACCAACGAAAATGTCCCGGAGGACGCTCTCCTTTCCCACCGTCATCTAGCGGTCCTCAACGTGTCCGGACCAGCAGAGCCGATCCCGGTGATAGAAGTTGAGACCAGCCAAAGTCATATCAGGATCGCGACAGCGCTTCAGACCCGGGTTTCAGGATTGGAAAGCAATGGCGCACCCGGGGAGGAAGCCGGATTGTATTACCGCTCCTTCGAGGTCCCGCTGAGCGATGCCACGCCCCTCGTTGTGTCCAAGACGGCAGCAATCGTGACCTCCCGCGACGGCGCTATCTCCTCACCCGCATCCGGGGCGAGGTTGGTGCTCAGTACCGCCGGGCACCGCTTTGACCTCATGCTCGCCGAGCATGAGGCTGCTTGGGGAAGATTGCTGCATTTGTTCGTTATATGCATTGACGGGAGCCCTCAGGTCCAGCTGATCCTGAATCTTCATGTCTTCCACGTTTTGCAGACCCTTAGCCCGCACACCACTCAACTGGACGCCGGTGTGCCGGCCCGCGGGCTGCATGGAGAAGGGTACCGGGGCCACATCTTCTGGGATGAGCTCTTCGTCCTGCCCCTTCTCACTTCCCGTATGCCCTCTGTTGCCCGCTCCCTCATCGACTACCGCTGGCGCCGGCTGCCCGCGGCAAGGGATGCAGCCGCTGCAGCGGGGTTCCAGGGGGCGCTGTTCCCCTGGCAGAGCGGCAGCGACGGCAGGGACGAGACTCCCCGTTGGCTTTTCAACCGGCGATCCGGCAGATGGGTACCAGACTATTCCCATCTTCAACGGCATGCCGGCATGGCCGTGGCCTTCAACGCATGGCAGTATTTTCTGGCCACGCAAGACCGGGGGTGGCTCCTGCATCATGGCGCCGAACTCGTGGTGGAGGTAGCGCGGCTGGTCGCCTCCATGTCCGAATACGACGACGCAGAGGACCGCTTCCATCTTCGCGGAGTCATGGGCCCTGACGAATACCACACAGGCTACCCGGACAATCCCGGCGGGGGATTAAACGACAATGCGTACACGAACGTCATGGCCGCATGGGTTTGCGAACAGGCCCACGAGATCATGACGATGCTTCACGGCTACGACCTGGAAGATCTTCGCGGACGCCTGTCAATAGATCCGGCCGAGATGGAAGACTGGCTGCACGTCAGCAAACGGATGTTCGTACCGTTCTTTAGCGGAGACATCATCATTAGCCAGTTCGATGGCTATGAAGACTTGGAGGAACTCGACTGGGAACACTACCGGGGCAAATACAAGAACATTGAACGCCTCGACCTGATCCTGGAAGCCGAGGGCGACAGCACTAACCGGTACCGGCTGGCCAAACAGGCTGACGTGCTGATGCTCCTGTACGTGCTGGGGGAGCAGGAGTTGGTGCTTTTCCTGGCCCGGCTGGGTTACACAGTGAGCGCAGAGCAACTCGCTGCGACAGTTGAGTACTACCTCGCGCGCACGGCGCATGGCTCCACCCTCAGCCGTGTGGCCCATGCCTCGGTGCTGGCGGCAATGGACCCGGACCGGGCCTGGAACACCTTCAGAGAAGCGCTCACTGCCGACCTTGACGACACGCAGGGAGGCACCACGCACACGGGTATTCACCTTGGCGCCATGGCAGGGACGATCGATGTGATCCAGCGCAGCTTCGCCGGACTGAGAATCACCAAGGATGCACTCCTTTTCTCCCCGAAGATGCCCAAAGGGATACGCGCAGTGTCCTTCCGTGTCCGGTACCGGGACCAATTGCTCGAGGTCAGCCTGGACCACGCCACCTTGACTGTTTCAGCAGCACCCGGAGACTCAGCAGCGGTCTGCATACGGGTCGGTTCCGACGAGGTCCTTTTGGGCGCGGGGAGCGTGCGGAAATTCGTGCTGGGCGAACCAGGCACCACGGCCGCCTGAACTCGTCGCCGGCAGCAGCAGCAGCAGGCCAAGGATAGAAGGCGACCGGATGTCGCGATGGTTCAACCCGGCATACCGGCTATCGGAGATACGGGTCAGCCCGGGTCCGATCGTTGCTGTTGTGTCTTCCATCGCCGCCTATATCGCCACAGTTCGTCCGTCCCCCACACGATGAAGGGGAAGGGGACCAGGGCCAGGATCTGCCATGGCTCCGGTGGACGGGTACCGAAAATTCCCTGGAGTGGTGGCAGAGCGACCACTGCGGCGGTGAAGGCGATTTCGAAAGCGATGCCCCAAAGCAACAGGCGATTACTGAAAAGCCCGATTTGAGCCAGCGATGCAGTCTGGGTCCGGGCGGCCATGGCAGTGCCTATCTGACAGGCGACAATCCCCAGGAAGCTAATGGTGGTGGCCTGCATCCCGACCAGGTGAAGGGGGCCTGTGCGGGTGTCTGCGCCGTAGTACCAGCCGCCCATGAGCAATGTGGTGAAGAACGCCGCCGTCACGAGCACCGCTGATACACCGCCCAGCAGGCCCCAGGCCCGGGCAAGCATGGGTCCGTCGATGACGTTTTGTCCCCGTTGACGGGGTGGCCGGGTCATGGTTCCGGGTTCTTCGCGTTCGCGTCCGAGCGCAAGGGCCGGGAGGGTTTCGGTGCCCAGGTCGATCGCGAGGATCTGCATGACGGTGAGGGGAAGGGGGATGTTGGCGCCGGAAGCTGCGTAGATCAAGAATGGGATGACCTCGGGGGTGGCGTGGGCGAAGATGTAGACGATGAATTTGCGGACGTTGTCGTAGACCTGTCGTCCGGCCTGGACGGCGCTGACTATGGAGGCGAAATTGTCGTCAGTGAGGATCATGGTGGCGGCTTCGCGGGCGACGTCGGTTCCGGATCTTCCCATGGCCACGCCGATATCGGCCCGTCGGAGGGCAGGGGCGTCGTTGACGCCATCACCGGTCATGGCGACGACCTTTCCCAGATCGCGCAGGGCATCGGCAATGCGCAGTTTGGCTTCGGGCGAACTGCGGGCGAAGATCAATTCTTCGCCGTTGTTGAGAAGGTCGTCGAGGGCCTTTTCGGGCATCAGGTCCAGCTCCGCGCCAGTGATGATGCGTGTGCCTCCGTCTCCGATACCGACCCGGGAGGCGATGCCGCGGGCGGTGAGTCCGTGGTCGCCGGTGACGATGATGAGCCGGATTCCTGCGGTGTGGCACCGCGCGACGGCGTCAGGGACTTCGGGGCGCGGCGGGTCGAACATGGCAACGAGTCCCAGGAGAGTCAGGCCTTGTTCGGCTTTCTCCCGGAGCAGCGCAGTGTCCTCTTGAGGGGTGAGGTCCCGTTCTGCAATTGCCAGGATCCTCAGGCCCTGACCGGCCCAGCTGTCCACGATCGAAGCCGCGGCGTCGCGCTCCACCCTGGTCAGTGGCCGCGTGCCCCCGGCTGTTGCGATCCCGGTGCACAGGGGCAGCAGCTCCTCGGGGGCGCCCTTGCAATGCACGCGGATACCGTCGGGGGTGCGATCGATAGTGGACATGCGCCGCAGCGCGGGGTCGAAATGGAACTGGGTCAACCGTTCCACGGTGTGCGGGTCCGCGCCCACCCTGAGGGCGTTGGCAGCGTGCAGCAGGGCCAGTTCGGTGGGGTCGCCGCGTTCATTGCCTTCGCCGTCGATACCGGCGTTATTGCATGCCGCCGAGGCCGCGGCCAACCTCCACGGCGGGGAGCCGGGCATTATCGGAGGTGGTGGCGTATCCAGGCCGAGGTAACCGCCTGAAGTCCAGATGGTGGTGACGCGCATCAGGTTCATGGTCAAGGTACCGGTCTTGTCCGTACAGATGACGCTGGTAGAGCCCAGGGTTTCGACCGCGGAGATCCGTTTCACCAAGGCTCCCCGACGCGCCAGGACGCGTACGCCTACGGCCAAGGCAAGGGTGATGGTGGGAAGCAGGCCTTCGGGGACATTGGCGACAAGGAGCCCAATCGCGAAGTTCAAGGTGTCGCTCAGCGAAAGACCGCCGAGAAGGGTGCCCACCGGGATGAACGCGATGCCCATCCCGACGGCGACGACGGCTATGATCCGCGCCACCCTGGTGACCTGCTTTTCAAGAGGGCTTTGGTCGTGGCCGACGCGTTCGGAGAGCGCGGCAATCCGGCCGAGTTCGGTGTGCATTCCAGTGGCGAAAACCACGGCGAGGGCTTCCCCGCCGGTGCAGCTGGTGCCGCTGAAGACCATGTCCGTGGCCTGAAGCAGCGGACCCTCCGGCGGCCGGTCCTCTGCGCTCCGGGGAACAGGGAGGGATTCCCCGGTCAGGGTGGAGAGGTCCATTTCCACCGAACCCTCGAGGAGCCGGGCATCGGCGCTGACACGATCGCCTTCGCGCACCACCAGCACATCGCCGGGGACAAGCAGTCCGGCCGGGATTTGCCTCTCCCCGCCATCCCGCAGGACACGGGCCTGCGGGGGAAGGTAAGCGGACAGGGCTTCGACAGCCCGTTCCGCGTGGCGTTCCTGGAGGAAGGCGAACCCGGCGTTAAGAAGGATGACGGCGATGATTGCCGCTGCCAAAGCGGCTGATCCGCTGAAATAGCTCAGGAGCGCCGCAAGCCAGAGCAGCAGCGCGAGCGGGTGTGCCAATTGCCGCACGATCTGGCGCGGCCACTGCCGCCCTCCATGTCGGGTGAGCTCGTTCGGCCCGTATGCCACCAGGCGCCGTGCCGCTTCCCGCTCCGACAACCCCGTACGGCTCGCCCGCAGGTCACGAAGCATCCTCTGAGCGGTTGCCCGCGGGTCCGAAGCCCCACGAAACTCGCCCGTGCCACTTGGGGAAGAGGACGTTTCGGGCGCGAATGGATCGACATACGGTTCCATGGAGCTAGTAGAGCGCGAATCAGCGCAGGGCGCCAGTGACCCCGGAAGCGGGCTTATGCCCTGACTGGTTCGGGCCGCAGGGACCGTAACCCCGCCACTGGCCACACGAGCGCCCGGCGAATAAATAAGGCCTTGCCTGAAACGTGAACCAGATTCACGTTTCAGGCAATGCCTCCAAAGTGGAGCTGAGGGGACTCGAACCCCTGACCCCCTGCATGCCATGCAGGTGCGCTACCAGCTGCGCCACAGCCCCAAACTTTGCTTGCCGGGAACTTCCATCCCCGTCGGAGCAACTCGTCAATACTAAACCACAACGATGTGAGATAGGAAATCGATCACTCTTGACTCCGGAGACAGCAAAGGTGCGGTCGATTGCTCGACCGCACCTCCCCCCATTACTGCCCTTCAACTCGTTTCTGCACTACACAGCACTACACAGCACAGCACTACTCAACGAGCCATTGAACTGAGTCTAGGGGTTTAATGGCCATAAAACAAACCATTCAACCGGTTTATGATCGACCCTGTCGCGGGGAGGCTCGATAGGAAGCACAAAAATCTGCAAGTGCCCCGCCGAAAGTCTCTTGTTCGTGCCCCGCGGTCCGCCAAAGACCTTGAGAGGAATACCAGTGATCCTTCGTCACCAGGGCAAGCTGATGCCTGCTGAATCCGGCAGTTCGCAAAGCCTCGCTGGCACGTTCGTCGTCCCCCAGGAGCCTCGGGGATTCCATACCGAATGCCTCAGCCACACTTTGCAGGAGGGTGGACACCGGAACGGGCTCCGGATAAGCGGCGTGGAACGCTTGTCCGGATTGCCGAGGCGCCAGGGCAAGCCCGGAAACCAGCCTTCCCAACGCCTCCGCACTAATGATCGAGAGCAACGCCGAGCCGTCACCGGGCCACCCGCCCGCGACCTTGATGATCCTCAGCAAGCCCGGAACGAACCAGCGATCTCCGGCCCCGAAGACGAGGTTTGGACGAACAACTTCACCGCCGTAGCCGAGAATCATGCGTTCGGCCACGGCGCGGCTGGCACTGGTCACGGAAGCAGGGTGATAGTCGGCCTCCGATTCGCGGAGACCACGGTGGGGGCCGGTACCGTAAACACTGCATGTACTGACATAGATCACTCGACGGACACCGGCCTGCTGGCACTGCTCAATGAGGTTTCCGGTGCCCCTCTCATTGACCTCCCGGGCGAGCCCGCGGTCGGAACCTACATAGGATGCGGCGTGGACAACAACATCCATATTGGCCAGGAAAGGGATCAGGCTCCCCGGGACGGAAATATCGGCGGCCGCAATGATAACGTTATTGTTTCGTCGCCTTGCCACCGGGCTTCGTGAGAGTGCAACAACGTGCGCCCCTCCGGATCCGGAAAGTGAGGCTACAACCCGACTTCCAATAAAGCCTGACGAACCCAGGACGAGAATCCGGGGTGGGCGGTCAACAACCGTTGGCATTGCCCTCACCGATCTTCCGAGTCCGTCAGATTCATGTACCCAAGTATCCCGGACGTAGAAACCGGAGAGGTCACCGCGCTGATCATGCAACAACGTGCCAAAGCCACCCGAGCTGCAGTGATTGAGGGAGCAGCGTCGATCTTTGAAGAGGTCGGCTACGGGAATGCGAGCCTCAGTGACGTCACTGAGCGCGCCTCGGTCACCAAAGGCGCCCTTTACTTCCATTTCAAGTCGAAAGAAAACCTGGCGCTCGCAGTCATCGCCGAACAGCACAATATTGTGCGCGTTGCGGGAGAGAAGATCGCCGCCGCGGGGCTTCCGGCATTGCAGACCATGATCGCTATGTGCCGCACTTTCGGGCAACAATTGCTCGATGAACCGATTGTGCGGGCTGGAATCCGGCTGACGTTTGAGGCCTCGGCATTCAATGCGGACGTCAAAGGTCCGTACTCCGATTGGGTCGCCACCATGGAGATGCTGACGCGCCAAGCCCAACTGGAGGGTGACGTGCGTCCAGACGTCGTGGCCGCGGACTTCGCACGGTACCTGGTTGCGTCCTTCACGGGAGTCCAGATGGTTTCCAACGTACTGACTGAACGACGCGATGTCCTCAAAAGGATTGACGACATGTGGCGTTTCATGATGCCCGCCATCGCGCCGGTTCGGCCGCAGGATTCAGGAACTCCCTGAACTATCGCGGGTCCCTGACCCGGGCCACCAAGGACATCAGAGGCTCGTCCTGGTGCACCAACCGGACCCTGATCATACTTGGCGCGATTTTGGGCTCAATCTGGGTCACCGAGACATCCACGGGATAGCTGAACTCGACCAACTTCATGAATTCGGCGTCAAACAGGGCAAAATCCGCATCGGGCCGGGAGTATGCGGCGCGGACAGCCTGCCGTGCGGCCTCAACCAGGAGCATTCCCGGGACGTGGTCAAGGGGATGGTCAAAGAAAATGGGGTGGCTTGGATCGACCCGCAACGGCCAGACGAGCGGACGCCGGCTTTGCCCCAGCATCACGTTCCGCTGGGTGGAATGTCCGACGTCGGCACACGCCAGCAGGTCGTCGCGGGTTGCGGTCGCGCCCGTGGGGACCACGCCACGAAATCGCTCGTATGTCGACGGATTCACAATGCGGGCGGCCGCGACTCCCTCTCCTATGGCGCCCCCGTCAACAAGGAACCGCGCAACCACCGTCAGGGCCGATAGTTGACCGGCACTGAGTTTCATATCCTTGACGTCAAGCTCAACCGCAACATGCGCGGGCACCATGGGATCGAGCGTTGCGGCCTCCACGGAGATGCTCATGTGCGGCATGAGGAACTTGTGCGTCAAAGGCACTCCGCACAGATGTGACAGAAAGATGACCGCCTGTCTCAATGTCTCAGCCATGAGCGCCGAATCCGGTGAACCATCGTGCGATCCATAGAAAACATGCCACCGGGGCCATTGTGCCCCCGCAACGAATCGTCGCGAACTTGATTGAACAAAATCAGTCAAGAAGACTTCCGAAACCGAGCGCTTATGAACGAGCTCCCGACTGACGGACGCCTCAAAGAGCGCTACCTCATCCATTGGGTCCCCCATTCATCCCAGGATCTGCCAGACCGGCCACCGTTGCGGTTTCGTCACTATTGAAGTGCCCAAATCTTATCGGCAAGAAGGCCGCTCAGTTATCGGAGCGGGGTGGACGGCTGGCGGGTTTAGAGCTATAACGTTCGGTCCAGCACGAATGGTTCCCGGCTCCCCGTTCAGGACTGCGGGCGACTGCCCGGTACCAGGGAACCGCGGACTGCGCCCACCATGCCTTCCACTGCGCGGGCCAGGTGCGTACCGCGGCCGCTGACACCGTCCCAGCGCACCAGGGCCTGGGCATTCAGTCCATCCACCATGCCGAGGATCTGCCACGCGACGGATGGAGCGTCGTAGCTCTCAAACTCGCCTGCCGCGATACCGGCTTCGACGACGCGCTCCACGACAGCCTGCCACGCGTCCATCTGTTCCCGGACGCAGGCTGCGAGCGCCTCGTTCCGGCGGCCCAGCGTCCATGCCTCCACCCAGATAGCCGTGACGTCGAGACGACTGTCATCCAAGAGGGTCTCCAAGAGGGCACCAAGCCGCTCCAAGGGCGTCGGCAGCCGATCCAGCAGGCCCGAAACCTCCTCGGTTTCCGCGGCGACGATGCTCGTGAAGATACCCGCCACCAGGGCCTCCACATTGGGCTGGTAATGCGCAACGAGGCCCGAGGCTACTCCCACCCGCGCTGCCACGTTGCGCAGCGTGATGGCGGAAAGCCCCTGCTCAAGGGCTATTTCCTTGGCGGCCTCGGTGATTTCGGCCGCACGTTCCGACGGCGTCTTCCGCGCAGCGCGCTTCTGTAAGGTGCTTGACATCACACCCCAGTCTAAAGTAGCTTTCCAGTTTATTGATCATCTGATCAATAAGTACTCACAGATACTTTCCCTGCATGCCTGGGCAAGGACGCCCAGGGCCTTTGCGGCTACCGCCTCAAAACACGGAGGAGACTTCCATGGCCTGGAGAATGCCAGCCGAAACAGCACCACACGAGCGCACCTGGATGGCGTTCCCCCGCACGGGCCTGACCCTTGGGGACGACGCCGCCTCGGCGGAAGAAGCCTACGCAACCTGGACCGCCGTCGCCCACGCCGTCGCCGAATTCGAACCCGTCACCATGGTGGTGGACCCTAGCGAACGCGACCGGGCCCGCCATATGCTCGGCGCCGGAATCGAACAGCTGGAGGCATCGCTCGACGAATTCTGGATGCGCGACGTCGGGCCCACCTTCGTCGTCGACGATGAACGTCACGGCGTGCTCGGCGCAGTGGACTGGATCTTCAACGGTTGGGGCGCCCCCGCCTGGTCCGAATGGGAGAAGAGCGCCGGCATGGCCCGCTTTGTCGCGGAAAGGGCCGGTGCCCAACTGATCGACTCGCTGTTGGTCAACGAAGGCGGAGCCATCCATGTCGATGGCGAAGGCACCGTACTCGTCACCGAAACCGTCCAGCTGGATCCGCGCCGAAACCCCTTCGCGGACAAGGCACGCGTCGAAGCAGAACTGGCCCGCGCTCTGGGCACCACCCACACCGTGTGGGTACCGCGCGGGCTCACCCGCGACTACGAGGATTTCGGCACCCGCGGCCACATCGACATGGTGGCCGCCCTGCCCTCCCCCGGCCGGATCCTGCTGCACTCACAGAGCAACCCGGAGCATCCAGATTTCGAGGTCAGCCGCACCCTGCAAAGGTTCTTCGAAACCCAGGAGGACGCGTCGGGCAAGCCATTCGAAATCACCCTGCTTCCTGCCCCTGAGTCCCTGCGGGACGAAGAAGGATTCCTCGATTGGAGCTACGTCAACCACCTCGTGGTCAATGGCGGCGTGATCGCCTGCGGCTATGGCGAAGAGCGGGCCGATGCGCTGGCAGCAGAGATCCTGGCGGAGGCCTACCCGGGCAGGCGCATCGTCACCGTGGACGCCCGGCCAATCCTTGCCCGTGGCGGAGGAATCCACTGCATCACCCAGCAGCAGCCCAAACTCAACGGCCAGGTGGCACGATGAGCCGCTTCGACGTCGTCGAGGCCTCGATTGCACAACTGCGCGTCGCGCTCGAAGCAGGCCAGACGAGCAGCGAGGAGCTCACGCGGGCCTACCTGGACCGCATCGAAGCCTACGACCGCAACGGCATCACGCTGAACTCGGTAGTAGTGATGAACCCTGAGGCACTCGCAGATGCCCGGGCCTCGGACGAACGCCGGGCAAGCGGCGCCACCCTCGGACCCCTTGACGGCATTCCGTACACCGCCAAGGACAGCTACCTGGCCAAAGGGCTCACGGCCGCCGCCGGCTCCCCCGCCTTCGAACACCTCGTCGCGCAACGCGATGCCTTCACCATCGAACGCCTCCGCGCAGCGGGCGCCGTGCTCATCGGCTTGACCAACATGCCGCCCATGGCCAACGGCGGCATGCAGCGCGGCGCCTATGGGCGCGCCGAGAGCCCGTACAACGAGAACTTCCTCACCGCCGCCTTCGGTTCCGGTTCCTCCAACGGCTCGGGAACCGCGACGGCGTCAAGCTTCGCTGCGTTCGGGCTCGGCGAGGAAACCTGGTCAAGTGGCCGCGCACCGGCGTCGAACAATGCTTTGTGCGCCTACACGCCCTCGCGTGGGGTCATTTCGGTGCGGGGCAACTGGCCGCTCGTGCCCACCATGGACGTCGTGGTGCCCCATACCCGGTCCATGGCCGACCTTTTGGAGTTGCTGGATGTGATCGTCGCCGACGACGCAGACAACCGCGGCGATTTCTGGCGCACGCAGCCATGGGTTGAAATCCCGCCCGCCTCGGAGGTCCGTCCGGCCTCTTATTCCGCACTGGCACCTACCGACAACGACGGCGCCCGCTTGGCCTTGAAGGACAAGCGCTTCGGGGTGCCGCGTATGTACGTCAATGCAGACCCCGATGCGGGGACCAGCGCGGCCCCGGGTATCGGCGGCCCCACTGGTCGGCGTATCCAGACACGCGGCTCCGTGATCGAACTGTGGGAGGCCGCGCGGCGGGACCTTGAAGCGGCAGGGGCCGAGGTGGTGTTGGTGGACTTCCCGGCCGTCTCCAACTACGAAGGCGACCGTCCCGGCGCACCCACCATAGCCACCCGCGGACTGGTGAGCCCGGAATACCTCGAACGGGAAATCGTGGACCTTTCGGCCTGGGCATGGGATGACTTCCTCGCGGCAAACGGGGATCCGGCACTCAGCAGCCTGGCCGACGTCGACGGTTCAAGGATCTTCCCCCACCCCGAAGGCGCGCTTCGGGATCGCTATGACGGTTTCGACGACGATATTGCCGACTATCCGGGGCACATCCGCGCGCACCGCGTCCCGTCCGTCACCGAAATTCCGCATCTCGCAGAAGGCATCCGAGGGCTCGAAGAAACCCGACGAGTGGACCTCGAACAATGGATGGACCGCCTCGGGCTGGACGCTGTCGTCTTCCCTGCCGTCGCCGACGTCGGACCTGCCGATATGGACGTCAACGAAGCCTCGGCCGATCTGGGCTGGCGCAACGGCGTCTGGGTGGCCAACGGCAACCTCGTGCCGCGGCACTTGGGCATCCCGACCGTCACGGTACCAATGGGAACGATGACCGATATCGGCATGCCCGTTGGACTCACGTTCGCCGGACGCGCCTATGACGACACCCGGCTCCTGACGCTAGCCGCGGCGTTCGAGGCAACAGGCGAGCGTCGTACCGCTCCCCCGCGCACACCGCGCCTCGACTGACTGATCAAGTGGACTCGTCGTCGAAAGGGGCCTGCTGCCCGGCAGCCAACCGCACCGCCGGCCGGGCAGGAGGCGACGCCGGCGGCGGCGTTTGGACGGGAGTGACAGGCTTCGGGAAGGGCTCCTCGTCCAGGAGGGCTTCCCGGATGATCCGGCGCGGATCGTATTGGCGTGGATCCATCTTGCGCCAATCAATGTCTTCGAATTCGGGGCCGAGCTCCTGGCGCAGCTTCTCCTGCGCGCCGGAGGCCATTCGCCGCAATTCGCGGATGATTCGCCCCAGCTTCCGCGCATACTCGGGAAGCTTGGTTGGTCCAAGGACTAAAACCGCGATGATCAGGAGAAGCGCGACCTTCTCGACCGAAATATCGATCATGGCTCCATTCTAAAGCCCCCGCCGGGCCGTTCCCGGTGGTCAGTAAGACAAGCCTTCATCCTCAGTCCGTCCTAGGAGATTGCATAGAACGCAATCGCGAGTCCGGCAGCCATCAGGGCCTCGCGGACCCCCTTCAAGCGGGGAACGGCGTGCGATTTGCTCTCTGCCGGCATGGCAAACGTGCCCAGCAGCCACCCCGTGGCCGCGAACAGCATGAGCAGCCCACCCAAGATGTCAGCAAGGATGACGGCCAGTTGGTGCGCCGGGTGATCCGACGGCGATCCAGTCCCCCTTGCCGCGGACAGCACCACCCATCCCGAAAGGGCCGCCGTCGCTGCGCCATAGATCGCCGGCCATCGCCCGGCCTGGCCCAGCCGTGTCCCTTGGTACACGATTCTCACAACGAACCAAAGGAAGACGACACCGATCACTGCCCCAAACAGGACTACTGAGTACGGCGCCCAACCGAGCCCTACCGCCACCATGACCGCAGCCAATAGACCGGCGGCGGCGGCGTCCACCCGGGCAGCCACACTTTTGGCCCGGAACATGGCAACGACACCCAGCACAGCCGCCGCCCCGAAAAGCAGCACCAGGGCGCCCACCACAAACCAACTTCGGAACATACCCTGTCAATCCTCCTGCGTGCCGGTTGAATTCCATCCGTAGTCCTATCACTTCCGAATGGGAGAACCCTGCATGCCGCGCATCAGCGCTGGAACAGCACACGGTCAGTATTCCGATGCCGATGTACTGGCCAACCCGGATTCTCCAGAGTCTTGGCACCGTCCGCGTCCTGCCTGGCAAGAAAAGAACGGACAAGACCAGGAGGTCATCGAGGTTTGTCGCCGCAAAGGCTCCGGCCGCTGTCAGTACGGTGCCGCCCAGATCTTCCATTGCTGCTGACATTACCGCTTGGAGCGGGTGCTCTTGCCCGGACCGCCCCGGCTGGCACCATCGGCACAGCCGTGGCAGCATCAGAAGATGACTAGCGATGCCCGTCCGTATGTCGGGTGCGGCCAGCCGGAACCTGCCGTTCCGCTGCTTGGCGGGGACGTGACGGAGGGGCTCGTCCGGGTGGGCGATACAGTGCGGCGCCCTGTAAGCGACTCTTCGCCGCGGGTCCGCCGCGTCCTGGATTTCCTCCAATCGGCCGGATTCCAGGGAGCGCCCCGCTTCCTGGGCATCGACGAAAGCGGCAGGGACACCCTGAGCTTCGTTCCCGGTGACACCGCCGGCCGCCCTTGGCCAAGCTGGATCGCCGACGAATCGAGCGCCGTCAGCGTGGCGCGTTTGGTGCGGGCTTACGATGACGCTGTGCAGCCGCTTGGCGTACCGGACTGGGCACATGCTGGCGACGGCGCCGATCCCCCGGGGTGCCCGCCCTCGATTGCGGGGCCGGCAACTTTGCTCGCCCACATGGACATCACCCCGGAGAATGTCGTCTTCCGGGACGGTGCCGCTGTCGCGCTGATCGACTTCGATCTGGCGCGCCCCGCAACTCGTACGGAAGAAGCCGCGAACCTACTCCTTTGGTGGGGCGCATGGATGCCCGTCGCCGACCGTGAGCCGGTGATGCGCAAGGTAGACGCCGCCTTCAGGGGCGCCGTGCTGCTCGACGCCTATGGCCTGGCTCCAGTTGACCGCGCCAAGATAGTTGACGTGGCCCGAAACTCCGCGGACCGCTCCTGGCATTTGATGCGGAGCAGGGCGCTCACCAAGGGGGGAGGCTGGAAAAGGATGTGGGACGAAGGAATCGGAGACAAGATTCTTCGCCGCCAAGCGTGGCTGGCCGAAAACGCCACAGCTCTCCACACCGCAATAACGTGACGGAGGCAGCGGCAGCGTGAAGCGGCGCTAATGCGCATTAATGCGAATGAGTATTGATAGCATTATCCAATTCACGCTCTCACGCCGATCCGAAGGTTCCCATGCGCCCCGCACTCCTGGTTCAAGACTTGAGGGTGTCCCTCCGGGGACGCGCCCTGATTGACGGCGTCAGCTTCGCACTTGACCCAGGTCAAAGATTGGCCCTCCTCGGAGCCTCGGGTTCAGGTAAGTCCCTCACCGCGGCTGCTCTGCTGGGACAGCTTCCGGCCGCAATGAGCGCTTCCGGGCGGTTGCAGATCAACGGCATGGACGTGCCGTTGTCCAGCACGGGAACCAAGCGCGACGGGATTGCCGCGATCCATCAGGACCCGATGTCGGCACTTAACCCGTTGGTTCGTCTGGGCAAACAGCTTGAGATCCCGCTACGGCGTGCCGGCCTTTCGGCTTCCATGGCACGGCAACGGGCACTTGAGCTGATCTCGTCGGTGGGGATAGCGGAAGCCGAACGGACCCTGGAAAGCTTCAGCGGCGAATTGTCCGGCGGTCAGCTGCAACGGGTCTGCATCGCATTCGCGCTTGCTTGCCGTAGCGCCGTCTTGGTGGCGGATGAACCCACCACCGCGCTGGATATGGTCAGCCAGGCCAAGGTCCTCGACGCGTTGTCCTTGTACTCCACATCCGCGGATTCCACTGCCGCGGATTCCACTGCCGCGGATTCCACTGCCGCAGGCGTATTGGTGATTACGCATGACCTCGCTGTCGCTGCGGCTTTTTGCCATCGAGCCCTTGTCTTGGTTTCCGGCCGGCTCGTCGAAGAAGGATCGATGGAGTCGTTGGTGGAGCGGCCCAGCCACCGTTACACGAAGCAGCTCGTGGAAGCTGCCCATCTCGGTTTTGATTCCCTTCCCCGGGAAGCCACTGTATGAACGCACGATTGTGCGCCGACAATCTGGGCCTCAGTTACCCACAACGGGGGCTCCTCAAGCGACGCGCAGCCTGGCCCGCAGTGCAGGATGTCTCCCTCAGTATTTCCGGCGGAGACAGCATCGGCCTGGTGGGCGGATCGGGCGCCGGAAAATCGACGCTCCTGAGGATCCTGCTTGCTGTGGAGAAGCCGAATGCCGGAACCGTGACGTTCAATGACAATCCGGTTCTGCCCGGTCCTGCCTCGTCCTTGAGGTGGTACCGCCGCGCGGTGCAATACATTCCACAAAATCCGGCGGCAGCCCTTGACCCGGGCATGAACGTGGAGCGCCTCCTCCTGGAACCCCTGAGGCAGCTGCGCGTCAGCGGAGACCACCACGGGATGATCCTGAACGCCCTGCACCGGGTCGAGCTCGATCCCGGCCTGCTTTCGCGTCGGCCCCGAGAACTGTCCGGCGGGCAGAACCAGCGCGTGGCGATTGCCCGGGCCTTGGTCCCCTCGCCGCACATCCTTCTCGCGGACGAACCGGTCAGCGGGCTCGATCTTCCCCTCAGGAACACGGTCTTGGCCCTCATGGAACGCCTGGTACATCGGGACGGGCTTGGACTCCTGTTCGTCTCCCATGATCTGGCGGCCGTCGCCCGGCTGTGTTCCCGGACGTTGGTCCTCTCGGGGGGACGCATCGTGGAACAAGGACCCACCGCGGCGGTGTACACCAAGCCACAGACCCGGGAAACCAGGGAGCTCGTAGCCTCCCTCCCCCGGCTGCACAGAGACAAGGAGCTGGACAAAGACAAGCCGTGAAGACTGTGAACCCCCGCACGGAGCCACACTCGCAAGACTCCACCCCGACTCATCCACTCACACCCACGAAAGACAGGTACCCATCCGTGGCTATTCCACGCCCAAAAGCAGTTGCCGCCATATTCCTTAGCTCCGCGATGGCCGCAAGCCTCAGCGGTTGCTTCGCTCCAGGCAACACTCCAGCGGCCGGCAGCAGCGCTGACTCCCGAATCAAAGTGGCAATGTTGCAGCCACCCCGATCCGGACTGAACCCCTTAAGCGACGACGCGTTCAAGCTCTCACGCTGGAAGACCGCCGAGACACTGGTTGTCCTCGATGCCCTCGGCGATGCCCAGCCATCGCTGTCAACGGCCTGGAAGCAACTGGACGGCAAGACCTGGCGCTTCGAACTCCGTACAGGCGTGAAATTCCATGACGGAACGCCACTGACCGCGGAGCAAGTTGCGTCGTCGTTGACGGCGGCGGCGAGCGCAAAACCCCGGCCCAGAATTCTCGACGGCGTGCAGCTGAGCGTCCGCACGGACGGTGGGGACGCCGTCGTCGTTAGCACCCAAACGGACGATCCACTGGTTCCGCAGCGGCTGTCGAGCCCCCAGCTTTCCATCCTTGCCGCGTCCGCTTACAAACCCGGAGGTGTGGTCAGCCCCATCAGCGCAGGTACCGGACCTTTTGTCCTTGCGTCTGCGGAAGGCACCACATCAGCGACCCTCAACCGCTTTGCAGACTACTGGGGCGAGAAAGCGGCGAGCAGCGGCGTCGACGTCCAATACGTTCCCGACGGCACGGCGCGCGCAGCCGCGCTGAGGACCGGAACCGCCGACGTCGTCGAGGCTATTCCCGTAGGCCAAGTCGCCCAGATCAAAGCCGACTTGATTCACGAAGTCCCCATGCCCCGGACCAACACCCTCTACCTGAACACCAAAACGGGCGCCTTTGCGGATCCGTCAGTTCGGGCAGCGGCAAGGACATCGATTGATCGGGCCGCCATTGTTGAACAGGCCTACGAAGGACGTGCGGACGTTGCAGAAGGCCTCCTGGGTCCTGCACTTCACTGGGCGGCCCAGGAAAGGCAAAACGCCACATACATTGAATCCCTGAAGAAACGGGCACAAGCAGCACCGGCCGGCGGTCGCCGCATCAAACTTGGCACGTTCACGGATCGGGCCGAGCTGCCCGAGGTCGCCGTGCAGCTTGAGCAGCAGCTCGAGGCCGCCGGTTTCATCGTGGAGCAGGTGGTCCGGGAGTACCAGCACATCGAGTCAGACGCACTGGCCGGCAAGTTCGATGCCTTCATCCTTTCCCGTGCCACGGTCTTGGACTCAGGGGACCCTGTGGCCTACATGTTCAGTGATTTCTCCTGCAAAGGCTCCTTCAACATCTCCCAGTTCTGCGATGCCGAAGTGGACGCAGCGCTGGGCCGGGCAGCCGCCATTCCTCCAGGCCCGGAGCGCCGGTCGGCAATTGCCGCGGCCGAGGCGCTCATCCTCTCGAAGGATGCGGCCGTGCCGCTGCTGCATGAACGCGTTATCCAAGGCGAATCGACCGGGATACGCCACGTGGAACGCGATCCCCGCGAGCGCGCGTTGATCACCAGCAAAACAGGAATTGTTGGCTGATGCGGGGCAGGGCGTTCATCAAAACTACGGCCTCCAGAGCCGTGGCACTCTTCTCGATAGTTGTCCTGATCGGGCTCCTGCCATGGTTTTCGGGACAACGCCCGGAGTACACCGTCCTGCGGGCCCGGTATGCCGATCGGGAAGCGACTGATGAAACGCTGAGCATGATCCGCGCGGAACTCGGGCTCGATCGAGGGCCAGTGCACATCTTCCTCGAATGGGCCGGTGGCCTTTTGCGCGGGGACACGGGAAATTCCTGGATTACCAACACGCCCGTTGGCCCCGGCATTGTGGAAGCCCTGGGAGTGTCCGTCACCCTAATGGCCTGCGCCATGGTCGTTGCAAGCTTGGTGGCTACCGCACTCTGCGTTCCTTGCGTGCTACGCGGGCTGGCCGGGAACCCGGGGCGAGGCTCCGGGATCGTAGCCGCGGCTACGACGGCCCTCCCCGAGTTCCTCCTGGCGGCCATGCTGCTTGTCATCGGTGCCGTATGGCTAGGCTGTTTCCCACCCTATGGCTGGCAGGGAGTGGGCCACGCGGTGTTGCCGGCGCTTTCCCTTGGCATGCCTGCCGGTGGCCTGATCGGGCGGCTGCTTTCGGACGCCATCAGCCTGGCGTTCGCCGAGAAATGGGTGGGTACTTGGGCCATGGCCGGGGCGAGCCGCGCCAGGCTCACCGCGGCGGTGCTCCGCCGTGCCCTGCCATCGGTGATGAGTCAGATCGGGCTTGTCCTCATTGGCCTCACCGGCGGGGCGGTTGTCGTGGAAAAGGTCTTCGCGATTCCCGGTTTGGGCCGTGCAGTCCTGGTCGCGGCGAGCGCGCAAGACATCCCTGCGCTGCAGGCAGGAGTACTGGCCCTTCTCGTGCTGGCCGTCGGGGCGGGTTCCCTCAGCGCGGCGGCCCGGTATCTCTTGTTGGGTGCGGCATTGCGTTCCGGGACAGTTCCCGTTCCGGAACCGCCGGGAAGATCACGACGGCGGGATTCCGCCGTCCCGCTCGTCGCTGCGGGAGCGTTGATTCTCGTCGTCGTCGCGGGATTGCTTCGCGACCCGTTCACTTCGAGCCATGCGCGGCTTGCCAGCCCGGGCTTCGGACTGCCTTTCGGGGCCGATGCCAGCGGACGGGACCTCCTCGCCCGGGTTGGACACGGTGCCGTCTCCACCTTGGGAACGGCTTTGCTTGTGGTGCTGGCTTGCCTTGTGATCGGGATGGTCGTCGGGCTCTTCCCCCTCGCGGCGACCGGTCCGCTTGAAGTAGCCAACGCCGCTCCGCCTATCCTCGCCGGCCTGATCGTGGCAGTGATGACAGGTCCCTCGGCTGAAGGGGCGGCGATAGCCGTCACCTTGGTCAGTTGGGCACCTCTGGCTGCGCACACGGCGGCCTTGGCGCAGGAGGCCAGGGCGCAGCCCCACGTGAGAATCCTTCCGGTCCTGGGCGTAGGACGGCTCCGCGTCCTGTGGCGCTACCTCCTCCCGGCCATCCTTGGGCCGGTGTTCCGGCATTCGATGCTCCGGATACCGGGAATCGCACTCGCCCTGGCTGCCTTGGGATTTCTCGGCCTCGGCCCCCAACAGCCGTCGCCGGAATGGGGCCTCATCCTCGCTGAAGGAATCAACTATGTGGAGCGTGCCCCCTGGACCGTCGCCGCTCCGGCGTCGGCGTTGATCTTCGCCTCGATTCTGGCAGTTTCACTGTCTAGCGTGAGGTGGCGAAGGTAAACGAGGCGAGTTGGGGCAGAGTAGCCCCAATTGACTCATTCGAATATATGTTCGAAAATTGAATTATGCCTTCCCGCCTGACTTCCGCCTCGCCAGCTTCGCTGCGCGATGACTTACAGGCGAGAATCCACCTCATGCAGGGCAAACGCAGCAGCGAACGCTCGCTGCCCGTGCTCCCCTCGCTCAGCAGGCTCTTGCCGGGCGGGCTGCGCCCGGGTGCGGCGTATTCCATACAGGGGTCCATGTCACTGGCCATGGCTTTGTTGGCCGGCCCCTCACGCGATGGCTCCTGGTGTGGAGTGGCAGGGCTTCCTGACTTCGGAGTCGAGGCGGCAGCAGGTTTCGGCATTGCACTTGATCGACTGGTCCTGGTACCTGACCCCGGTATTAGTTGGACTGCGGTAATCGCCGCCATGGCGGACGTGCTCTCGGTAGTGCTTGCATGCGCTCCGGAAAGAGTCGCACCCGCCGAGGCCGCCCGTCTGGGAGCCAGGCTCCGGGAGCGTAGTTCCGTCCTCCTTGTCTTGGGACCGTGGCCGCAGAGCGAAGCCGTTTTGCAAGTGAATGGATATGAGTGGGCCGGGCTTGGGCAGGGCCACGGACATTTCAATAGGCAGGAACTTGAGCTCGAAGTCGCCCTGCGGGGCAGTTCCCGCCGGGCTTCCGTGGATCTTGCGGACAGCGGTCCGGTAGATCTGTCCCGCCATCGGATGGGAGCATGATGCTGTTTCAGCTTGAGACCCCGGTGCGCGCGTTGGTGGCCTGGTTCCCGGATTGGCCGCTGGTCGCCGCACGTTTGGCAGATGCACTGCCGCCCGATGTACCCGCGGCGGTCATCGGCCAAGGTGTCATTGCTGCTTGCTCTGCGGAGGCACGGGCAGAGGGAGTCGTCCGGGGCTTGCGGCTAAGGGAAGCGCAGACCCGTTGTCCCGAGCTGGTGGTATGCGCCGTTGATCCTTTGCGGGACGCGCGGGAATTCGAACCTGTGATTTCCTCGCTTGAAGAACGAACTCCCGGGGTGGAAGTACTTCGCCCGGGCCTATGCGCACTCCGGGCCAGGGGGGCTGCCCGATATTACGGCGGCGAGGAAGAGGCCGCAGGTGCTGTGCTTGAATCGGCCGACCGCCTCGGCATGGAGGCCAGGGTAGGGATCGCAGACTCCGTGTTTGCGGCTGAACAGGCAGCCCGGAGCACCAGCGAACTTACTGCCCTTCTTGTGCTGCCGCCGGGTTCTTCCCGGGATTTCCTGAGTCCATTTCCGGTGGAAGTATTGGGACAAGCGAAGCTTGCCTCCTTACTCAAGCGCCTTGGAATTCTCACCTTGGGGAATTTCGCCAATCTCCCGGCCGCAGATGTGCGTGCCCGTTTCGGAGCTGTCGGAATCAGCGCACATGCCTTGGCAAGCGGCCAGGATCCTCGCCGGATCATCCCCCGTACGCCCCCGCGGAAATTGAATCAGCAGGCGGAGTTCGAACCGGGCCTGGACCGGGTTGACCAACTCGCTTTCCAGCTCCGTGCAACGGCTGACACCTTCGTGACCGGGCTGCAGACGGAAGGCTTGGTCTGCACGGAGCTCAGGGTTCTGATCACCGACGAAGCGGGCAACCGCTCCGAGCGGACGTGGGGCCACCCCCGCCACTTCACAGCCAGCGACGCCGTGGACAGGGTGCGTTGGCAGCTTCAGTCGCAAGCCCCTGCCGACGGCGGAATGCGCGACGGCGGATCGGCTCGCGGCGGGCCCTCCTCACCGGTCATCCGGGTAGAGTTCGTTCCCGTCCGGGTGGACTCCATCGCCCATCATGGGAGCGCGCTCTTTGGAGATGGAGCAGAGGAACAGATCCATCATGGACTGAGCCGGATCCAAAGCATGCTGGGACATGAAGCCGTAGTAGTGCCTGCCATCTCCGGAGGACGGTTGCTGGCCGAGCGGCGCCGTTTGGTGCCCTGGGGAGATGCCTTGCCTTCAGGAACGGCCGCCTTGGCGTCCAGGCCCTGGCCCGGCAGGATTCCAGACCCACAACCGGCCACGGTATTCGCTTCCCTCATCCCGGTCCTGTTGCTCGACGCGAATAAGGAAAAAGTCCGTACAGATCATCGTGGCGGATTGATTGCCCCGCCGATGTGGTTCTGTCCCACCGGAGATCCCGTACGACGGCGGCTGGTCGCTCAGTGGGCCGGCCCCTGGCCGCTGAGACAGAGATGGTGGGACGCCGACCATGGTCTTGAAGCGGATCGGTTCCAGCTTGTGGACGGAAACGGAGAGGCCTGGCTCCTTCTCCTGGACGAGCAGAACTGGTGGGCAGAGGCCCGCTACGACTGAACAGCCAGAAGGAGCACTGATCTTTAGGCAGGAAGACAATATGGCTTGGAACAACCCGTCAATCCCATGGTCGGAGTTCGAACGCACGCTGTCAGACCGGCGCGGCCCGGACTCCGGGAAGAGCGTAGGGGACGGCGGTGACAGCCCCGCCTGGTCAAGGAAACGCGGACCATACCGTCCGGTCCCCCTCGATCCCGCAAGGGTCGCATCGCGGGCGGGTGCCGCCGTCGTGCCTTATGCAGAGCTGCACGCCCACTCGCACTACAGCTTCCTGGACGGTGCCTCCTCGCCCGAGAAATTGGTGGAGGAAGCTGTCCGGCTGGGCCTGCATGCCCTTGCGCTGACCGATCACGACGGCTTCTACGGGATCGTGCGCATGGCGGAGGCGGCCGAAGCCTATGAGCTCAAGACGGTGTTCGGCGCCGAGCTTTCGCTCGGACTCAGTAAACCCCAGCAAGGCGAAGCTGATCCTGAAGGCGATCACTTGCTGGTCCTCGCCCGCAAGGAAGAGGGATACCACCGGCTGGCAGGGGCGATGACGTCTGCGCATCTGGCGGCTGACGCCGAAAAGGGCCATCCCATCTACGACCTCGATGCGCTGGCGCACTCTCTCAGGGACCATTGCGTAGTACTGACCGGGTGTCGCAAAAGCTCAGTCCGGAGAGCCCTCCTGGGCGAGGGCGAGCAAGCCGCTGCACGGGAAGTGGATGCCCTGATCGAGCGATTCGGGCGGGGCAATGTGGTGGTGGAACTCTTCGATCACGGGAATCCCCTCGACAGCAGCCACAACGATGCCCTGGTCCGTATTGCCGACCGTGCGGGCATACCTTTCATCGCCAGCAACGCCGTACATTACGCCACTCCGGAGGGTTATCCGCTGGCCACTGCAATGGCGGCTGTCCGGGCTCGCCGCAGCCTGGAGGAACTGGACGGCTGGCTGCCCGCAAGCAGCGGCGCACATCTACGGAGCGGTTCCGAGATGGCAGTGCGGTTCGCCCGCTACCCCGGCGCGGTCGAACGGACAGTCGAGATCGCCGACGAGCTTGCGTTCCAGTTGCGGGCTGCCCGCCCGAAGCTCCCGAAGCTCGATGTTCCTGCAGGGCACACCCTTATCACCTGGCTCCGGCAGCTCGTCGGCCAAGGTGTCAGGGACAAGTACCCCGACGCCGGCGAACGGGTCCATCGCCGGATCGAGCAGGAACTCGCAGTGATCGAGGCGAAGAATTTCCCGGGCTATTTCCTGATTGTGCACGACATCGTGCAATTTGCCCGTTCCCGCGGGATCCTCTGCCAAGGCAGGGGTTCAGCGGCGAACTCGGCTGTCTGCTATGCGCTGGGGATCACCGCCGTCGACAGTATTTTCTACAACCTTCCGTTTGAGCGTTTCCTCTCCAGCCTCCGGGAGGAAGAACCGGACATCGACGTCGATTTCGATTCGGACCGGCGGGAAGAGGTCATCCAATACGTCTACCGCAAGTACGGACGGTTCAACGCGGCCCAGGTAGCGAATGTCATCAGTTACCGTCCCAAGAACGCTGTCCGCGACATCGCCAAGGCGCTCGGCTATAGCCAGGGCCAGCAGGACGCCTGGTCTAAGCGGCTGGATCATTGGGGCGGTCTCAGCGAAGGCAAGACCAACAACATCCCCGCCCCTGTCCTGGACCTTGCTGATCAGATCCTGGGTTTCCCCCGGCACCTTGGCATCCATTCAGGCGGAATGGTCCTCACGGAACGGCCTGTCGGCGAGGTGGTCCCCATCGAGCGTGCCCGGATGGAAAACCGCACGGTCTTGCAATGGGACAAGGACGATTGCGAATGGATGGGCCTGGTCAAGTTCGATCTACTCGGCCTGGGCATGCTCGCCGCCCTGCAGTATTCCTTTGATTTGATCGATCAGCATTTCGGTGAACGTTGGACAATCGAGACCATCCCGCGGGAGGAACCGGCGGTCTATGACATGCTTTGCCGGGCCGACTCGATCGGAGTGTTCCAGGTGGAATCACGGGCCCAGATCAGCACGCTGCCACGGCTGAAGCCCAGGAAGTTCTACGATCTGGTAGTCGAAATCGCGCTGATCCGCCCAGGCCCCGTCCAAGGCGGCGCAGTCCACCCGTACATCCGGCGCCGTGCAGGCACGGAAAAAATCACGTATCTTCATCCGCTCCTGGAGCCGGTCCTTGAGCGGACACTGGGCGTGCCCCTGTTCCAGGAGCAGCTCATGCAGATGGCGGTTGCCGTGGGTGGGTGTACTGCCGAGGATGCGGACCTGCTCCGCCGTGCCATGGGTTCCAAGAGGGGCCGGGAGAAGATCGAGACACTTGAGGCCAAACTCTATGCGGGAATGGCAGCAAACGGGATCAGCAAGGACGACGCCGACGCCATCTACGCCAAGATCCAAGCCTTCGCGAACTTCGGCTTCGCCGAATCCCACTCCCTGAGCTTCGCGGTCTTGGTCTATGCCAGCTCGTGGCTGAAGCTGCACTACCCGGGCGCATTCCTCGCAGCCCTGCTTCGGGCACAACCCATGGGTTTCTACTCCCCGCAAACCCTCGTCGCGGATGCCCGCAGGCACGGAGTCCAGGTGTTGCGCCCGGATGTTCTCCGTTCCCTTGCCGAAGCAACCTTGGAAGTGCTCGATGAACCTACGGGGGCCGGCGTGGGCCCGGTGGGCGGCATGGATTCCTGCCTGGCCTTCCACCAGCCGGAGATCGGGCTCTTCCGGCAGGATCTTCCGCGAGAGGACCACCTGCACCGCCGGGATGGCTCACACGCCGTGCGGTTGGGGCTCGACGGCGTCACCTCCATCGGGACCGAAGTGGCGAAACGCATCGTGGCTGAACGGGAGGAACACGGCCCGTACCGGGAGTTGGCGGATCTGTCCCGCCGCGCGAATCTCAGCGCTGACCAGCTGGAGGCACTCGCGTCAGCCGGCGCGCTCGATTCGCTCGGGATGAACCGCCGCGAAGCACTGTGGCAGGCCGGAGATGCCGCGCTGGAGCGGGAAGGACAATTGCCGGGGACGCACGTGGCTGTCCAACCGCCGTTGCTGCCGGAGCTCTCCCCACTGGAAAATGTTGCCTACGATATGTGGGCGACCGGCATCAGCACAGATGACCACCCGATGCGGCACGCACGCGGCAGTCTGGATTCCAGAGGGGTGCTGCAGGTGGAACGGCTCTCCCACGTCGAGTCCGGCACCCGTGTTGAAGTGGCCGGCGTCGTGACCCATCGCCAACGGCCCCAGACCGCTCAAGGAATTACCTTCGTCAACCTGGAAGACGAGAGCGGCATCCTCAACGTCATCTGCAGCGTTGGCCTCTGGAAGAGGTATCGCCGGGTAGCCCGCGAATCATCCGCGTTGATCGTCCGCGGTTTCCTCGAACGCACGCCGGAAGGCGTCACTAACCTCGTGGCAGACAAGCTGGAACCCTTGGTCCTGGTAGCGAAGTCCAGCTCCCGCGACTTCAGGTAGCCAAGATCTCAAAAAAATGAGGCCCTACCCGGAACGTGAACTTGGTCCACGTTCCGGGTAAGGCCTCCATGGTGGAGGTCTTACATACCTATTCGAAACAAAGTAGCGATTCCGTCAAACTTGGTTCCCTAATACGCAAGATCAAGGCTCGGCCAGCAGTGACGCGTGCCGCACCGCCTATCCCCCGCCGCTGCACCCAGCTTAGTGCTGAGCAGAGCCAGGAAGTGGTAGCTGACTACCAGACAGGTGCGCGAGTCAAGGAACTGGCTGTGAAGTATCGGATCAGCCGAGAGACCGTGAGTAAGCACCTACGCCGGCATGAGGTTACTCCGCGCAAGGTCGGTTTGGATGAACGGCAGATCAAGGAAGCTATCAGACTCTACGAACAAGGCGACTCACTGGCGACGATTGGTAAGCGGATGGGCGTGACCGCCCATACGGTGCGGTCACGGTTGGTTGAGGTTGGAGTGAGGATGCGGAGTTCGTACGAGCACTTGCTCTAGCTACGAGCTAGTCTTCGACGCATAGGCCTTGACGCGCTTGAGCCAGGCCTTAGCTCGTTCCAGTTCGGCCTTCATTTCAGCGTGTGTTGGCGCGGTGAAATTGACCTCCTCGCTCTTGTCGTGCCGTCGAGCCCATTTCGAAACCTGGCTATATCCCGCCTGAAATTCCCTATTATCGTCATCTGTGATCAAGGCAAGCATGCGCACCATTTTTGGCCTAACCTCTGTAGTGCCCCGATCGACTACCTTGTTAACAACTTCTCCTCGAATGATTCGCTCCCAAGTCTCAGACAGCTGACCAGCCCAGTCGCTGACCAAGCGTTCGTAGTCTTCGACCGACTCTTCACCTTGGCGCTTCTTCAATTGGGCGAGGAGGCCGTCCAGGTCGTTTAGGCGCTTGGCGGCATCCTTTGCCTTCCAAGGGTGAGCCTCCAAGATCTTTCCGGGCACACCAGCGCCTGTTCTCGTGATACACCGCTCCACGAGCTGAACGCCCTCTTCTTCAGCCGCTTTGATCAGGTCGCCAAGGAAGGTCAGGTCGTGGGTGAATACGATCACCTGGCGATCAGTTGCAAGAGAGGCAATCTGCCTGGCGACGCGCTCACGTCGCCCGTGATCGAGGGAGGTAATTGGATCATCAAGGACAACTGCTGATTTCGATTCGTCGAGCCGGATTTCTGTGAAAAGGCCAGCAAGGCCGAGCGCGGTCTGCTGGCCTTCGCTTAGAACGTTTTCAACGGAAGCCCCTGACGCTGTTGCCCCGAGGAGCGCCGGTTTGTGCTTGAGCTTGCCCTTGTTACCGCCTTTGTCGCCAAGAACTACTTGTTCCAGACCTAGGCGATCAGTCTCGCGCGTGAAGCGATCGCTGACCGTCGCCGTTACATAGGTCCGTGCGAGATCATTCGACTTTGTTGTCATCGGACCCGTAGATAGTGATCTCCGTGCGGCCGAAATCCCAGCATGCCCCCGAAGCCGCTGCACTTCGGCCTTCAAAGCGTCCGCATGGCGATTTAGCTCGATGCGATCCGCGAGTTCATTCTTCGCATCCGTCGCCGCTTTAAGGCTCGTTCGGAACGCTGCATCGTTGATCTTGTTCGCCCGCTCGCGAATACCGGTCGCCAGCAATCGAAGCTGGTGCGTATCAACCGGGTTAAGTTCGACTGGCGATTCATTCGACTCACCCCGAAGTCTCTGCCCAATGCGCACCCGTGCGTCCTCGGCCTTCGCAAGAGCATCACTCAATCGGGTACCCAGTTTGCGGTCTTCGGTTGCAAGAAACGCCAACGCCTCGGTGGTCTTGCTGGTCGTTATGGCAATCTCGGAAATCTTGGAGGTCTCAGACTTTGCCTCTCGTTCCGCCTTTGCAGCCTTCTGAGCTGTCTTGTCGTGAACAAAGGCATGAAAGCGATGCAGTCGGTCTTGAGCATCGGAGGTCAATGGCTGATGACATAGAACGCAGTGGTCACTAGCTCCTGCCGCAGGAAAATCACGCTCCGGATACGCCTCCGTGACGGAATAGGACTCCGCAGCCTCCCACAGCGCTCTCCACGTTTCAGAGCCAACACCGGGAAGGGGCTGATCCGCAAAGCTAGTCGTTGAAGCGAGTTCCGCCGCTCCTCGAAGCGTTCGAGCAGTCGAAGCATGGTCTCCACATGCAATGCTTGAGTGGCACTCAGGGTTCCGTCGATGTCGTCGAACCTGTCGGCAATCTGCTCTATCTGAGTAGCACCGGCCAAGAGACGGGCCTTCTCCTTCGTCGGGTCAGTGCTCTTCAGGCGAGCTTCTTCCTGAATCAGGTCAGCCAGTTGCTCTTCAGCGGTACCCGCGATTGAAACACTAGCGTCAATGTCTGCATCGGTCGTCTTCGCAGACAACTTAGCGAGAAAAAGCTGAGCCTCTGTGCCTGGTGTTAGAGCCGGCAGCTTTACAGCGCGCGCAGCGTTCTCAGACAGCTTGATATCGACAGCTGCTCGCACCTGATCGGTTACGGCAATGAGTCGATCAAATAGATTCAAGGCAGACGGTCGATAGGCAAGTTCCGTCTCCGTCGCAAGATAGTCATCGCCGCACGCCTCGTCATAGAAGTGAATCTGACGTAGGTCTAAGTCGGAAAGTGCCGGCCAGCCGCCCTCTCGCTCGTCGCCGTCAACCTCGTACGACAGCTTCGCCGCTTGGGACTGATTCGGCTTTGAAGAAAAGACGTTCGGCAGCACATCCTGATGATGCCGAGCTCCAACAACTTCCTTGATCAGACGTGCGTAGCCCGACTTTCCACTGCCGTTATCACCGTAGATTGCAGTGAGTCCAGCCGCGCCAAAAGTAAGCATCTCCCCGGCGAGGATAGCGTTCACATTCTCAAGATGGCCGATCGATTTGAGAACAACGCGTGAGCCAGCACTAGAAGAACTCGGCAAATCCTTGACAGTAAGTTCCCGCTCTACGTCGGTAACCTCGCCTATGACCACGCTTTCAGCGAAAGAGTCGATCCAACTTTGATCGACATTCTCACCGGCGACAATCTTGGCCGAAATGGCACGCTGCCACATCGGCCTGTCATTGACCCAATCGATAATTGCTTGTTCGAGTAATACCATCTGGCTACGATCCCCCATTTTTACACTATTCTTTTGCTCAAAATATAACTGATTATAGCTTGACGCTCTACGCCTTTGAAGCTGATGGCTTATTGTCATTCCGCGCATCGATCACTATCACGGCCTCTTCCTTGCTCAAGTTCAGCGCCGTCAGTACTCTAGCGACCTTGCTTTGATCTGCCTCGGTGTAGCAGATGATCACCTTGACAGAACTACGTGTGCCGTTAGCCTTTTCGTAAATTTCGACCTGTTTCTCCAGGTTCCGCTTCAGGCTTGAACTCTTGGCCAGTTTGAACTCTATTAGCGACTTGTCCTTCGCTCCATAACTAACCTTGAAGTCGACCGGACCGCGCCCGTTGTTCGGCTCACGATTCACGTCAAAATCAGTCGCACACCATATCAGACCGAAGAATAGCTGAACTTCTTTCTCCTGTGACAGTCTCTGCGTGTCCCCGGACGGATTGATGAGTTGGTAGCCATCTTGGTTTTCGACGTAGTTCTTGAAATCAAGGACACGCGCCCGCGCTTCGTCATAACTCGACCAAGGCTTGTCGTAAAACTTGGTCTTCTCCGCGAGGTCTGGGATCAGCGTTCGAACTTGTGCGACCAGCGTGTCATAGGTGTTCTGAGTCTTCTCAGTACTCGTCGCTGCCGCTTCATCGCCGCGATCTTCCTTCTGTCGGATGTAGACATCGATGAGTTCCTTGAACTTTCCGATCGTTGCCTGCGCAGCTGCTGCACGCTCTTGCGCAGAAGGCTTATCGCCCATGCGTGACATGAAATACGCGTTGATTTGCCCGCGTAGAGAGTCGTCCTCAATGGCGCCCGGAAGATGGTCGAAAGTGTTGATCATATCCGAGTGATTGATCCAGGTTTCGTCTTTTGTAAGAAGGTCACTTGGCGTCAGCACGACAAATTCATTACCACGCCTCGGTAGATAGTACTTGATCGTCATCCAAGACTTGGTCTGGTAGTTGAACTTCGCTCGCGTTACAGAGAAGGTGTCACACAGGCTCGGATCGATATGCTTCCGCGCAAATGCCTGCGTATATTCCAGTAAATAATCCTTTATAAGGTTAGTTGTGAAATCACTAATACTATCCCGACCAACCCCAGGCTTAATAAGCGACAGCTTTTCAAGGTGACTACCTTGAGTGATCTTCTCATTGCCGAAATCGTTAAGAATACTCCCCAGTGACGCATGCAAGGCCCGAGCGAAGTCATCACCAAGAGCGCGACCTCCATTTCCGAAGAGCGTAAACCCTAGCCAGTTCTCCTTCACTTCCTTGAATCTGTACCACGCCTTGATCAATCCCGGATCTAAGTCTGGCCTCGCGTTGTCCCTCAAAAACACGAGGTACTCGATGATCTGCTCATGAAGCTTTTGATACTCATCTCGCTCACTGTTGAACAGGAGGAACGGGTCAATGAACAGTGGAAGGTCAGACACTACCGATATATCGAACGCTCCATAGTCATTTAGAACGTCAGAGGAGACACCGAAATATTCAGAAAAATAGAGGTTGCTTGCCGTAACGCCAGTATCATCGACTTTCATAGATTATTCTTGATCCACTTACTGCCACGCTCGGAAAACCCATACCACGCAGCCGCATCACCAGTCACATTAATGACCAAGAGCTCGTCATTGCTGTCAATATGACCCTTTAGCTTATTGCGAACGTCTGCCGCAGACTCTTCCGTACGAATAAGCCACGTACTGTCCAGATGATGCCAGTACGTACCGTAGCCCTTGGGCGCTGATATAAGCTCGTCGTAGTTCTGACCCGCCTTATTCAGGTCATAGCCAATAAGTATTGTGTTGATAGCGAACCCCTAGTTACGTTTGATTGCAACCCTAGATATAAGGATTGCCCCTCAATAGCTTCACCTCTTCGCTATGAACCTATCTGTCTGAATTATAATTCAGTACCATCTATTTCTGCAATGGTCTAATTTATTAGTTCGATACATAACACTTATGCTTTAACCTCTTAGTCGCCCAAGATCGCGGAAGCCGTCTTCGCGCATCATCGTATATCCGGTCCAGCCTAGAGTCTTCGCAATCTCAGCGTGTCTCGCGCCGACTTCCGCATTCCTCCATCTGGAGGCGATCAGACTTTTCCTTGGCAAGTCTCACGATCATCTGCCCAGCCGTATCCACAAAAAGATCCATATCCACTTGCGGTTTTACGATGCTCCGGACGGTCAGCACCTTCTGCTTGCGGCCAGCTGGCGGCGGCTGGATTGGCCGAGCCGCGGAAACAGCGGTAGCCATGTTCCGCACCTGCGCGGCATAAGCTTTGCCAGCATATGCTGCACCCCGCTCACGGTTCGCCGCCCCGGGCCGATTCGTCCCCGGCCCAGCTCCGGACACATGGTAGAGATAACCCATGCATCCCGTTTTCCTTACCGAGTTGTCATCGGATTTTCCTCCCGGAGCGACGTTCAAGACTCCCAAGCCGTCGGAGATCGATGACGAAGGCTTCGGCAACTTTCGAGACGTCATTGATCTCCGCGGCACGACAGTCAAGGACGCTCGAACTTACCTAGCAGCACACAGGCGCGTGTTGGAATTCATAGATGCACTGGCGACCGCCCCAGACGCCTTCGATGAATATGCGCAGGCCTTCGAGGCCGGCAGTGCTGTGGGTGCGGGCTTGTCGGGAGGCGCCGCCGACCAAAAATCCGGCGCCCGCTCATCCGGCAAGCCTTTGAGCTCTACGCCACCGGCAACTACACGTTCGCAGACCTCTCCGAAGCCATGGAAGACCACGGTCTCACCACCAAACCAAGCGCCAAGCGTCCGGCCAAGGCAATTGCCCCAACACACTTCTCGAGGCTGCTGCGCGACCGCTACTACTGCGGAATCATCACCTTGGATGGTGTCGAACATCCCGGACGCCACGGAGCCCTCGTCCCCGACGACCTGTTTCACAAAGTCCAGCAGTTACTGGACAGCCGCGGCGTTGCCGGGGAACGACGCCGCATCCACGACCACTACCTCAAGGGCACGCTCTACTGTGACAACTGCCATAAACGGGGCATCGTCCACCGCATGGTCATCCAACGCTCGATAGGAAGGAGTGGCAACGAATACTTCTACTTCTTCTGCGCCGGACGAACAGTCAAGGACTGTTCAACCAGCCACATAAGCACCGCCAGACTCGAAGATGCCATGATCCGTGAATACGGCAAGCTCCGCTTCACACCGGACTTCATCGACCTCGCTCGAACCCGAATCCGCGAAGCCCTCCGCGAAAAAGAGACCGCCAATCTACTCCTTCAAAAGCAGCTGGCAGCCACACTGCAGGACTGCGACGCAAAAGAAGAGAACCTGCTCGATCTCGCCGCCGACGGCACGATAACCAAGGACAGGATCCGCACACGACTGACCGACATCGAGCGCCAGCGCACCAGGGTCCGCGAGCAGCTCGACAGCGTCGAATCCAATCTGGAAGCGGGAGCCCGCCATCTCGAAATCTATCTGGACCTACTGGCGGATCCGGAAGCCCTGTACCGGGCCGCCAGCGACCAGGAGCGCCGCCAGCTCAACCAAGCATTCTTCGTCAAAGTCTTGGTAGAAGACGAAGAAGTAACAGGGACATTCCTGGCCGAACCGGTTTCGACGCTGGCTGCCGCTCACGCAGGCCACCAGGCCCTCCGAGCAGGAGCAAGCCGCCCGGACGCGCTGAGACGCGCACAGGCGCGCCACGCGGTCCACAGCGACACAGAAAAGGGAACCACCAGATCTGGTGGTTCCCTTTTGGTAACCGTTGAAAACTTACTCGACGGCATCCACGATGTCGATGGTTCGAATAAGGCCTCCAGGGTGGAGCTGAGGGGACTCGAACCCCTGACCCCCTGCATGCCATGCAGGTGCGCTACCAGCTGCGCCACAGCCCCATATTCTTGCTGCTTCATGAACCTCGCAAAGGCTTTGAAACCCAAGCTCGATTTCGGATTCCTCCGAAGCAACTCAAATATCTTAGAACAGCGTTTCTGAAAATTCCAAATCCGGCATATTCAGTTCTTTTACCGCTGTGAGGCTAGGATTCCTCTACGGCAGGAGCCTTCGCCGAAGCGTCGTCGCCGAGGTCCAGATCAACTACCGGGCAGTCTCTCCATAGGCGTTCCAACGCGTAGAACACCCTGTCTTCGGAGTGCTGGACGTGCACCACGATGTCGGCATAGTCCAGCAGAACCCAGCGGCCCTCGGAACGCCCTTCGCGGCGCACGGGGCGCAGATCCTGCTTGAGCAGTTCCTCTTCAATGCCGTCAACAATGGCGTTGACCTGGCGTTCAGTCGGGGCGGAAGCGATCAGGAAAATGTCGGTCAGGGCCAGGCGTTCGCTGACGTCCAGAGCGATGATGTCCTCGGCCAGCTTGTCCGCTGCCGCGCGGGCGGCATGGCGGGCCAAGAGGACGGATTGTTCATGTGCAGTCACGGGACTCCTTGTATGCGGCTCCGAGAATGGACGAAGCCTGTTGGGTGGCAAAAGCCTTTATGGTCAGCGGGACAGTCCGCTGGTGATCATGATGATGCCCGTAATGAGGGCGATGACTCCGATGCCGACGAGTCCCAGGACCAAGAGGCGGGCACGTTGCGCGCGTCCAAGTCCTGCCGTCGCGGCGTCGAGCGGTTCAAGTCCGTATGCCGAAGTTGCAGAAACGGGCGGATGTTCGGCCGCTTCAGCGAACGCCTCCCCCTCGGGTGCAGGGCCCGACGCCGGGCGGCGACCGGCCGCTTTCGCGGCCGCTTCCGCGCGGGCAAGGACTCCTGCCCTGCCGCGCAAGCTGCGTGGCTTGCCCGACGCCGACTGCCCAGGCTTCAACTTCGCTCCAGGCGAGGTCACCAGCGGGACAAAGCTGGTGCTGGGCGGCTTCATGACAGGACGGTCAAGTCCCGGAACCTTCACGAATTCCAAAGGGGTGACCATCGCGAGGTTACTGGCCGCAGAAGGCTCCACCCGGACCGCAGCCGGAGGACGGCTGTTCCGCTCGGCGAGCTTCTGCTTGTCCATGGCCCTCTTGTTGAGGACCGCCTCGCGTTCAGCCTGGGCGATTTGCTCAGCCAAAGCCTCAGGATCGGCCGGCTCGTCGTCCGAACCGGCGACGTCGCGCCCAGGTCCCCCAACCTTCTCCACCGCTGATTCCATGGCCGCAATGTGCTCAAGTTTGCTGGATTGATTCCTGGCCTGGGCAGCCAGCAGCTCGCGGGCCATCAAGGCCTGCTCCACGGTCATATCCGGTGCACCGGGAGGCGGTCCTGCCGTCACCCTGACACTGCCGTCGGGCGATGTGCCAATGGGGGCGTCACCGGCCTGTTGCTTGCCGGCGGTTTGCGCGGGAACGCTGGAGGTCCTGGACCCGGATGCGGGCGTCGCCACAATCGGGATCGCCGAGGTTCCCGGGGCAACTTCCTCCTGTAACTGCTGCAGGCGCAGCTGGCGGCGTGTGGGCGGACCGCCGCGCGAAAGCTGCTGCTCTTTGTCCGCGAGCTCTTTGATAGCGCGGAGGGCGGCACGATCGCGGGCACGCGCTTGGGAAGAACGTTCCGCGGCGGGCTTCGCGTCCACCGGAGCATCCGCCACCCGGCGCACCCGATTGGCCGAAGCTCCCGCAGGGGCCTGCTCGGCGTCGTTGGAAGTAACGGCCCCGGCTACTGCCGGGCGTCCGCCAGTGTCTCCCAGGCGGGCGTCCCGGGCTCGCCGAAGCTCGCGCCGGCTACGGATGGGGGGCTGTTCCTGGCTCATTCAAAACTCACTCAGTACGGGCTTGGCGGTCTGATCCGGTCATAGCATGCAGGGGCTCCCCCATGCCGGGTTTGCCCGAGTACAGCCTGTATTTGGCGATGTACTGCACTACTCCGTCAGGTACGAGGTACCAGACCGGGTTGCCGGCACCCACCCGGGCGCGGCAATCGGTCGAGGAAATCGCCATGGCGGGCACTTCCAGGAGACTGACGTCCTCCCTGCCCATGCCATCAAGGACGTGACCAGGCCGGGTGACACCCACGAAGTGCGCCAATGACCAGAGCTCGTCGACATCTTTCCAGGAAAGTATCTGCGCCAGGGCGTCCGCGCCCGTGATGAAGAAAAGGTCTGCATCCGGCCGCTGGTTCCGGAGGTCACGCAAGGTGTCTATCGTGAACGTGGGGCCGGGACGGTCCACATCCACGCGACTCACCGTGAAATTGGGGTTGGAAGCAGTGGCAATGACGGTCATCAAGTACCGGTGCTCCGCTTCGCTGACCTGCTTGTGCGACTTCTGCCATGGCTGTCCGGTGGGCACGAAGACCACTTCGTCCAAGCGGAACTTCGCAGCGACCTCGCTGGCAGCAACCAAGTGGCCGTGATGAATGGGATCGAATGTCCCACCCATCACGCCCAAGCGAAGCCGGCGCCCCGTTTCCTCGAAAGGTTTTGCGGCGGAAATGTTAGTGACCCAGCCCTGGGTGCTTCGCCGGGTGCTGGCGGTGCGGATCCGAGTGCTCTTCAACGGCGTCGTGGCGGTTGCCGAGATTCGTGTAGGAAACTGCCACGAACATCAGCACCAGCAAGATGCAGAACATGGAGACACCGAAGACCCAAGGTTCAGCCCACAACGGAGCCGGTGCTTCAGCTCCGCTCTCGCCCCCTTGGGTGAGAACGGAAATGGCGATCTGCTGAAACTGCATTTTCTCCCCTAGCGGTTCAAAGGATTTCGACGGCGGATCCTCCCACCGTTCAGGACTTCTGTTCTATGTTACAGCGTTGCTAGCTTCGGATCTGGCCTTCACCCTGGACGATCCACTTGGTAGTGGTCAACTCAGTGAGGCCCATCGGACCGCGTGCGTGCAGCTTCTGGGTAGAGATGCCCACCTCGGCACCCAAGCCGAGCTCGCCACCATCCGTGAAACGCGTCGAAGCGTTCACGATGACAGCCGCAGAATCGATATCTGCGATGAACTTCTCGGCGTTCGCCAGATTGTTCGTCAGGATGGCTTCGGTGTGACCCGTCGACCATTTCCGAATGTGGGCGACTGCCTCGTCGAGGTCGTCAACCATAGCTACGGCGAGGTCAAGATCCATGTATTCGGTGGCCCAATCGACGTCGTCGGCCGGCACCGTCTCCACCGCGCCGGACAGCGCCGCCTGGATCCGCGGGTCGACATGCAAGGTGACGCCGGCGGAGCGCAGAGCGGCGGCGACGGCGGGCAGCACGGTGGATTTCGAGTGCACCAAAAGGGTCTCTACCGTGTTGCAGACGCTGGGGCGCTGGGTCTTGGCGTTGAGCAGGATATTGACAGCCATCTCTTCGCTGGCGGATTCGTCGATGAAGATATGAACATTTCCTTCGCCGGTCTCGATAACGGGCACAGAAGAGTTGTTCACCACAGTCTGGATCAGATCGCGTCCACCGCGGGGAATCAGCACGTCCACCCTGCCGCGGGCCCGCATCAGGACAGCAGCGCCCTCGCGGCCGAACTGGTCCACGGTCTGGACAGCGTCGGCAGGCAGCCCCACGGATTCCAGGGCATCACGAAGGATCGCCACCAAGGCCGCGTTGGTGTGCGCAGCAGCCGAGCCGCCGCGCAGGATCACGGCATTGCCACTCTTCAAGGCAAGTCCCGCGATATCGACAGTAACGTTGGGGCGGGCCTCGTAGATCGCTGCGACCACTCCCATGGGCACGTTCACCTGGCGCAGGCGCAGCCCATTCGGAAGCGTCTGGCCGCGGACCACATTACCCACGGGGTCAGGCAAGCCCGCGAGGTTCTCAAGTGCCGCCACAAGGCCTTCAATACGCGCCGCGGTCAAGGTCAATCGGTCCAGCATGGCGGCGGAGGTTCCGTTGATGCGGCCTGCCTCGACGTCCTTGGCGTTGGCTGCGAGAACTTCCGCTTCGTGTTCCCGCAGGGCGGAGCCAATGGCACGCAGGGCGCGGTCCTTCCAGGCACGGTTCGCGTGTCCCATACGGCGCGTGGCGTGTCGCGAGCGGTCGGCAATCGAGTGCACGGCAGCTTCGACCTGCTCGGGGGTGAGTGGCGCAGTTCCCGGCTCCCGGGTTTCCGGCGCCTGGGCGGCATGGCCGGAAGTCAGGGCGTCGGTCATCACGGGAGCATCGGGGGTAAGAGCCTCAGTCATTCTCCAAGTTTAGTGGAGCGGGACGACTGGACCAGTACGAGGTCGTCAACATGAACAACTACGCGGTCATATCCCCTGCCAAGGTCCTTGGCGAGCTCCTTGGTTGAGCGGCCAAGCATGCGGGGAAGCTCCTCCGAGGAATAGTTCACCAGCCCCCGGGCAATGACAGTGCCCTCGTGGGAAAACATCTCCACCGGGTCGCCGGGCTCAAAGTCCCCCTGCACGGATGAAATCCCGGCGGGCAGCAGCGAAGTGTGGCGGTCGCGCACAGCCTTGACAGCGCCGTCGTCGAGCACCAAACGGCCCCGAACCGACGCGAGGTGGGCCAACCAGAGCAGACGGACGGGTTTGCGGTTGCCATTGATGGCGAACCACGTGCCCACGTCTTCGCCCGCGAGGGCGGCTGCGGCATTCGCCGTCGACGTCACAAGGGCGTGGATGCCGGAGCCCGCGGCGATGGACGCAGCCTCCACCTTGGTGGTCATGCCACCGGTACCGACTCCTGCCTTGCCCGCCTTGCCGATGGTCACGCCGACGAGGTCCTGGGGACCGCTAACGAGCGGGATGCGCTTGGCGCCCAACGACGGCGGACCGTCGTAGAGGGCGTCGACGTCGGAAAGCAGGACCAGCGCGTCCGCACGCACGAGGTGCGCCACCAAGGCGGCCAAGCGGTCATTGTCGCCAAAGCGGATTTCGTGCGTGGCTACGGTGTCGTTTTCGTTCACGACCGGCACCACGCCGAGGTTCAACAAACGGTCCAACGCCCGGTACGCGTTGCTGTGCTGCGTGCGCCGCATCAAGTCATCCGCGGTCAGCAGGACCTGGCTGACGGTGACTCCATGCGCGGCAAAAGCCTGCGAGTAACGCGCCATCAACAGCCCCTGCCCCACGCTGGCGGCAGCCTGCTGTGTGGCGAGATCCTTCGGACGTTTGGCAAGGCCGAGCGGTGCGAGACCTGCCGCGATGGCACCGGAGGAGACCAGAATGATCTCGGTCCCCGAGTTGCGCTTCTCGGCCAGAGCGTGGACGAGTGCAGTCAGCGCCTTCTCCGAGATGCCACCCTTGATGCTGGTCAGCGAGGACGAACCCACCTTGACCACGATCCGCTTGGCGCCGGCCAACGCTTGGCGTTCGGCGGCGTCGTCACCATCAGTGGCTTCAGCGATGCGGGCCGTACTAGTCGTCATTTTCGGCTTCCAGGCCGCTTTCCTTCAGGGGCCTGGGTAGCCGACGGCCACTCACGGACTCGGTCCAGATGCCCGCCTTGCGCTCGGCTTCCAGCTCGGCGCGCGCGGCGGCCTTGGCTTCGCGGCGTTCGATCTGCTCGTCGCGCTTCTGCGAACGGGTGGGCCGATCGCCGATGTCGGCAACACGGATGTCGGTGCCTCGCGGCGTTGCCAGGAGTTCGGCGCCCGCCATCATGGTGGGCTCCCAGTCGAACACGACGCCGTCCTCTTCGCCGATCACCACGGTGTCACCCGGAATCGCGCCCATCTTGAACAACTCGTTTTCAATGCCGAGCTTGGCCAGGCGATCTGCCAAGTAGCCGATGGCTTCTTCGTTGGTGAAATCAGTCTGCTTGACCCAGCGGACCGGCTTCTCCCCCAACACGCGGAAGAGCGGCTCGAGGTTCTTTTCCTCGCGGCGGATCTTGAAGCCGGACTCATTGACCGCGCGCGGGCGGAGCACAGGAGCAACAACCTTGGGAGGCGCAGTGGCAACGGCCTTGCGGGCGGCCATGACAATCTCGCCCATGGCGTAGCTCAGTTGGCGCAGGCCTTCATGGCTCGTGGCGGAAACTTCGAAGACGCGGTAGCCGCGCTGTTCCAGTTCCGGACGGACAAACTCCGCCATGTCCCGGCCATCCGGCAGGTCCACCTTGTTGAGTACAACAAGCTTGGGGCGTTCATTCAGGGGGACCACTTCGCCGTCCACGCCGGCGTAGCTCATGTCCACCGCGTACTTGTCCAACTCTTGCTCGATGATCGCAAGGTCAGAGAGCGGGTCTCTTTCCGCTTCCAAGGTTCCACAGTCCAGCACGTGCACCAGCGCAGCACAACGCTCCACGTGGCGCAGGAAGTTATGGCCGAGGCCCTTTCCTTCGCTTGCTCCTTCGATCAGCCCGGGAACGTCGGCAATAGTGAATCGGACGTCACCGGCCTGGACCACGCCAAGGTTGGGAATCAGGGTGGTGAACGGGTAGTCGGCGATTTTGGGCCGAGCCGCTGACATCGCTGCGACGAGGCTGGACTTGCCTGCCGAGGGGAAGCCGACCAGCGCGATGTCGGCAATGGACTTCAGTTCCAGGACGATGTCGCTGGAATCGCCTTCAATACCGAGGAGCGCGAAACCCGGAGCCCGGCGTTTCTGCGAAGACAAGGAGGAGTTGCCGAGGCCGCCCTGGCCACCGGCAGCGGCGATGAATTCGGTGCCTTCTCCTACGAGGTCGGCCAGGACAACACCGTCCTTGGTCTTGACCACGGTGCCATCCGGAACCGGAAGCACCAGGGTTTCACCGTTCTTGCCGCCGCGCCAGTCACCCATGCCCGGGCCGCCGTTGGTTGCGTGGCGGTGCGGTGCGTGGTGGTAATCAAGCAAAGTGGTGGTCTGGGCATCAACGCGCAGGATGACGTCGCCGCCGTTACCGCCGTTACCGCCGTCGGGTCCGCCGAGCGGCTTGAACTTCTCGCGCTTAACAGAGACACAGCCGTGGCCGCCTGTTCCGCCGGATACGTGAAGTACTACCCGGTCTACGAAGGTCGCCACGTGTTTCTCCTCTGTGTGGAAAGTACTGCTTGAAATGCGTGGTGCAAGCTTTGCGCCACCGCGCGCCCTAGTAAATTCTAGTGCGGTTAAAAAGACAAGTGGAGCGGGCCATACGGCCCGCTCCACCCGTTCAGAACGTGTTATTACTCTGCAGCTGCAGCAGCAACGATGTTCACTACGCGACGGCCACGGCGAGTACCGAACTCAACCGCACCTGCCTGCAGGGCGAACAGGGTGTCGTCGCCACCGCGGCCGACGCCGGCGCCCGGGTGGAAGTGGGTACCCCGCTGGCGGACGATGATTTCGCCTGCGGAAACGACCTGGCCACCGAAGCGCTTTACGCCGAGGTACTGGGCGTTGGAGTCACGACCGTTGCGAGTGGAACTCGCGCCTTTTTTATGTGCCATTTGAAATGCCTGCCTTTAAATTCTGGGGAATCTGTTGAAAACCTGAAGAACAACCAGTGGTTACTTGATACCGGTGATCTTGATCTTGGTCAGTTCTTGACGGTGACCCTGGCGCTTCTTGTAGCCGGTCTTGTTCTTGAACTTCTGGATGACGATCTTCGGACCACGGAGGTCTTCGAGGATCTCAGCCGTAACCTTGACCTTGGCCAGATCCGCAGCGGCGGAGGTGACCTTGTCACCGTCCACCAGGAGCAGTGCGGGCAGCTCAAGGGTGCTGCCGGCTCCACCGGGGACGCGGTTCAGGGTTACGTAGTCTCCAACGGAAACCTTTTCTTGGCGGCCGCCTGCGCGGACAATCGCGTACACCACTTGGGCACTCACTTCTCTCGACGTTTATTACTAAATTTGCGTGCGGAACCCCGATCCGAAAACGGACCTGGTTCACGCTGTGCCTCAACGCCGTGGACTCCGGTACGGAATCCATGAGTCATCCCTCGAACAGTTCCGAATGAAAGGCTAGTTTCACAGAAAAGTCTCTAGGGGCATAACCCAAGTGTTGGCGTAAGCACCGAAGATCTAGATTACGCTAGTTTCGCCTTCGGCTGCAAATGAGGCCAGGCCCGGAGGCCGCCATGTGATGGCTGCCACAGACAGGCTATGCCGCCGTCCGCTACCGTGCCCGTCCACCATACCCTGCCGGCCGGGAAAAGCTTGGATCCTCAGTCCAACACGCTGCAGCGCCCGGCGAAATAGCCCCTCACCGAGTCTTGGGGCGCAACGAACCAGGCTCAGCCGTGGAGCCGAGGAGCATCGAAAAACGCGGTTTCGTAGCGGCAGGACCCGGAAAACGCCTCCATCATCGCCGTGCGCTCCGCCGGGGAAGCGGCCTGCGCGGCCGCATCTGTGATGTCGATCGCCTTGCGGGTTGCCTCGGCGAATTCCTCGTCTGCGTAGGTTCGCAGCCACTCCGCGTAAGGATGCTCGGCCGAGGCTCCCGCAGCAAGATAGCCGTGATGGAGCTGCTGGCCCACCTCGGCATACAACCAGTAGCAAGGCAGGATCGCCGCCAGAAGCACCGGGTAGCTGCCCGACGCCGACGCCGCCATCAGGTGGTCCACGTAGGCTTTGGTGACTGGACCCCGTTCTCCGCTTGCCTGACGTCCGTTGAGCCAGTTCCGGTGCAGCTCCGATTCGACTTCAAGGCACATTTGCGAGCCGCGGGCCCAGAACAGCTGTTCGGCTTCGCTCGGGGCAAGGGCGCTTGCCCTCGCCAAAACCCGGGAATAGCCATTGAGATAGAGGGCATCCTGGGCCAAGTAGTAGGTGAACTGCCCTTCGTCGAGCCCGCCGGACTGCAGGCCCTGGATGAAGTCCAGGCCATAAATGGCGGCAAGTTCCGTTTGGGCGGCCTCCCACATCCGGACCGCAAAATCTCCCGGCCGAAGCGAGTGCTGGTACGCGTGGAAGTGGTGGACCGGCCCGTTGCCCTTCCCCACCTCCAACACCGCCGACTGGGCCAGCGCCTCCTGAAGCCAAGGCTTGACGACACGCAGGGCGGATTCCCAATCGCCAAGCCGCGCCATGGCCGTGGCCATCGCCGACGACAAAGAACACCCCGTGCCGTGGCTATTTCGGGTCTCCACCCGCTCGCCGGGAATTTCCACCACGTCCTGGCTCAGGAGCCCCCCGGTGTTGACCAGGGCGTCGGGGCAGCTGGCACCCTGCAGATGGCCGCCCTTCACCAGAACGGTGTTTCCGCAGGCAGCAGCCAAGCGCTTGCCCTGCTCCAACGCGGTAGCCCAGTCGCTTGCCTCCGGTTCTCCGAGCAGCATTGCCAGCTCGGGAAGGTTGGGGGTCACCAGATCCGCAAGCGGGAGAAGTTGCCGAAGCGCAGCTTCAGCGGACTCCGCCAGAAGCCGGTCCCCGCTGGTGGCGATCATCACCGGGTCCAGGACGACGACGGCGGGCCGCACCTCGCCGAGCCAGCGGCGGACCTCGGCGATGACGGTCGCGTCGCCGAGCATGCCGATTTTGACGGCGTCGACCGTGATGTCATCGCTAATGGCATCCAGCTGCTGGCGCAGGAACTCCACGGGAGGCACATGGACCGCGGTGACTCCCTGAGTGTTCTGTACCGTGAGCGCCGTGATGGCAGCCATGCCGTAACCGCCGTTGGCCGCAATGCTCTTCAGATCGGCTTGGATGCCGGCGCCGCCCGAAGGATCCGAGCCGGCAATGCTGAGGACCCTGGGAACGGAACGTTGAATGACCTTGAGCGGGTAAACAGCTGAATGCGCTGAAGAAGTCATAGGAGACATCCCTTCGCCGGTGCTAACCGGACAGGTTCTACGGGTCTGGTCTCAGCCGGCTTGGTGCGCGGCACCCCGTGTCAGTCACCCAGCTTAACCCGGATCATGCGATACAGGCTGAAAAGTCCGGTGAAAAGTCCGGTCAAGAGCCCGGGAACGCCGAAGCCCCGGCGGCTACCGCAGGAACGGTAACGGCCGGGGCCTCGGAGAGGGCGTGCTCTTAGAGCTCGGACTTCGGCACGCCGACGCCGAGGATGATCGGCTCTGCTGCCGCCGTCGCTTTGGCCGGAGCCGCTTCGGGCGCCTTGGCCTCGTGCGCGGCCCCGCCGGAGGCAGCTGCGGCCACCTCGTGGTGCTCCACGTTGGTGGCGTTGGCTGCACCCTGGGCCCGGCTGGCACTACGGTTACGGCGGCTTCGGCGGCCACGCGATCCTGCATCCGAGGAATCTGCAGTGACACCGGCCACGGAGGTCGCCGGAGGCGCCTCCTGGGCCGTCACCGCAGTCTGGCGGGCTTCAGTATTGCGGGCTTCGCTATGGGGAGCTTCGGTGTCGGGAGCCTCGCCGAGGCCCGCAAACGCCTGTGCCAAGAGATCCAAGCTCATGGCAGGCGCGGGACTCACTGGTTCTTCTTCGTGGTGAACGAAGGGCAACGCCACTTCCTCGCCACCAAAGCGCAACACCGGCTTCGAACGTTCCTCGCTACTGGATGCAGCAGGTGCCTGGGCGGGAGCCGCCCCGGCCGCAGGGCCCCGGACTTCAGTCCCGCGCCCCTCCGCCGGCGATTCCGCGGCGTGGTGCAGCTCGTCGTCGTGCAGGTGGGCAGCGTGGGCCGCAGCTGCGATGGTGGCCAGGGCGGCGCGGGTTGCCGCCTGTCGGCTCGGATCCGTCGATTCGGCAGTATGGACCACTGCAGGAGGGGTCATCGGGAGCTCCGCAGGCCCTGCGCTCCTTCCGCGCCGGCGCTTGCGCTGCTCCGGGCGGGTGGCCGGCTGTGATTCGGTGCGCGGGTGGTGGTGCTCCGCGGCCACTACGTTGGCCCGACGGTGTTCCACGGGCTCGTCGTGGGTGACAATCCCCCGGCCAGCGCAGGTTTCACACTGTTCTCCAAAGACCTCAAGCAGGCCGGTCCCCATGCGCTTGCGGGTCATCTGGACCAGGCCCAGCGAGGTCACTTCGGCAACCTGGTGCTTCGTGCGGTCCCGGCCAAGGCACTCGACCAAGCGACGCAACACGAGATCGCGGTTGGATTCCAGGACCATGTCGATAAAGTCGATGACGATAATTCCGCCGATGTCGCGCAAGCGCAACTGGCGGACCACTTCTTCAGCGGCCTCAAGGTTGTTCTTGGTGACGGTTTCCTCAAGGTTGCCACCGCTGCCGGTGAACTTCCCGGTGTTGACGTCAACAACCGTCATGGCCTCGGTGCGGTCGATCACGAGCGAACCACCGGAGGGCAGGAAGACCTTGCGTTCCAAGGCCTTGTGGATCTGCTCGTCCACGCGCCAAGCGGAGAAAATATCCTGATCGGAGGTCCATTTTTCAAGGCGGCCCACCAAGTCCGGCGCCACGTAGGTGACGTAGGCCTCGATCGTGTCCCATGCTTCGTCGCCGGAGACGATGAGTTTGGAAAAGTCCTCGTTGAAAACGTCGCGGACCACTTTGATGGTCAGGTCCGGTTCGCCGTACAGCAGTTCGGGAGCGAGGATCTTGGTGGAAGTGGACTGGCTTTCGATGCCTTCCCACTGGGCTCGCAGGCGGTTGATATCGTGAGTCAGCTCTTCCTCGGAAGCACCCTCGGCGGCAGTGCGGACAATAACGCCCGCGTTCTCCGGGAGGCGATCCTTGAGAATCTTCTTCAGGCGGTTGCGCTCGACGTCGGGCAGCTTGCGGGAAATGCCTGTCATGGAACCGCCGGGGACGTATACGAGGTAACGGCCGGGAAGCGAGATCTGGCTCGTCAAGCGTGCGCCCTTGTGACCCACGGGATCCTTGGTGACCTGCACCAGCACTGAATCACCGGATTTCAGGGCGTTCTCGATGCGGCGCGGCTTGCCTTCCAAGGTGACCGCATCCCAGTTGACTTCACCGGCGTACAGCACGGCATTGCGTCCGCGTCCGATGTCGACGAATGCAGCTTCCATGGATGGCAGCACATTCTGGACCTTGCCCAGGTAGACGTTGCCGATCAGGGAATCCTGCTGTGTCTTGGACACGAAGTGCTCCGCGAGCACGCCATCTTCCAGGACACCGATCTGGATCCTGTCGTCGCGCTGGCGAACGATCATCTGGCGGTCGACGGACTCGCGCCGCGCCAGGAACTCGGCTTCGGTGATGACCTGGCGGCGGCGGCCGGTTTCGCGGGACTCGCGGCGGCGCTGCTTTTTGGCCTCAAGGCGGGTGGAGCCCTTGACGCTGGTGACGCGGTCGGAGCTGCTGGTGGACTCCACATGTGCGCGCGGGGCGCGGACCCGGGTCACCGTGTTGGGGGGATCGTCGTCTCCACCGCCTGTCAGCTCCAGGTCCTGGTCGCCCCGGCGACGGCGCCGACGACGACGCGACGTCACGCCTTCTTCGAGGGTTTCCTCGGTTCCGGTCTCGGTCTCGTCTTCGGATTCGGATTCGGCGGACGTTTCTTCGCCCGCGGCTTCCTCGCGCTCGTTGCCCCGGCGGCCACGACGGCCACGACGGCCACGACGACGGCGGCTGCCGGCGTCGTCCAATTCGTTGTCTTCCGCAACGTCCTCGCCGCTATCGGCTTCGGGTGCCTCTTCGGCAACGGCAGGCCTGACCACGGTGCTCAGGTCAGGTGCTTGGAAGATCATTGACGTGATCGAGCCTGGTTCAAGGAACAGCGAAGCCATCGGGCTTGTAGCTTCCGCCTCAGCGGCCGGTTCTTCTGCTGGTATTTCACTGGCTACGGTTTCACTGGCCGGTATTTCGGCAGCTTCAGCGGGGGCCGCCGCTTCTTCGGCGGGCGTTTCCTCGGCGGCTTTTGCCCTCGGCGTCCGACGACGGCGGACCGGCTTTTCGGGAGCAGCTTCGGCCTCTGCTGCTCCTTCAGGTTCGACAACCGCAGCAGCCTCGGCGGCTTCCGCGGAACCTCCCTCCGCGAAACCTGGCAACGGCTCCGGAGATTCGACCTTCTTTCGAGTCCGGCTGCGCCGGACAGGGGCCTTGGGTTCTACGGTGTCCGCGGCCGCGGCAAGCGGCTCCGCTTCCGCTGCGATAGCTCCGGCGTCGGGAGCTTCCTCTGCGGCGGCCGTCTTCGGCGCCGCCTTGCGGCGGGTGCGGGTGACCTTCTTGGGTGCTTCTGTGGTCTCGGTGGACGCCGCATCTTCGGCGGCGGCTACAACTTGCTCAATATCCATATGTGGCAACACTCCTGCCCTTGCGCAACCGCCACATCCGGCGCCCAGAGGGGCAATATTGTCAAAACCCGCAGGCGTTGACAGAAGTCAGTAGTGGTCTTTCCGGTTCGCACCAGCATGGGGGGCGGCATCCACGGAAAGCCGGCCTCGCTCCAAACCCGTTGTTCTATTGCCACAACCAGGTGCCGTCCATTGCCTCTGCGGGCCTACCGGAATCATTGGATCCTGGGCATGCCCTGCTTGTGACTGGCGGTCTTGGGAACAAGATACCGGACCGGATTCCGCATGTGGATCGGCTTCCGGCCATTTTTATTCTCTCACACGCCCGGACTGCCGGGAGGAACCACGCTGTAAAAGCTTCCGAGCCGCAAGCTTCCCTGGCGGCGTCCCCCAGCCGCCGCGGCTAGAATCCTCCCAAGAGCAGTCCCCGGCCCTGTGCCGCTTTCTCCAGAAAAGGACACCCATCATGCCGAGCCCCGCCAGCCCGAACCTGGCCAACAACGATGCCCGTCGCGAGGGAAAAACCTCGGCTGGGAGTGACCCATCCGAGGCGACCGTGCCGCGGATGCTTCGCGACCGGCCCTTTGCGTGGCTCCTGCTCCTCACGGGTGCTGTTGCCTGGCTGGCATCCGGCGCACTTGTCCTGGAGAAACTGCAGGTTCTTATCGACCCCAACCACGTCACGCTCTGCGACGTCAACCCGTGGGTGTCCTGCGGCAGCGTCATGAAGACTCCACAGAGTTCGGTCTTCGGTTTTCCCAACATGTTCATCGGTATTGTCGCCTTCGCAGTGATCATCACCACTGCCATGGCGATCTTTGCAGGGGCCAAATTTGCCCGCTGGTACTGGATCGGGCTGCAGACCGGCGTGACCCTGGGCTTCATCTTCATCGTCTGGCTTTGGTCCCAGGCCCTGTATGTCATCCACATCCTGTGCCCGTTCTGCATGGTGGTGTGGGCCTGCATGATTCCGCTTTTCGTGTTCGTGACCGTCAGGAATGTGGTGCATGGTGTCATTCCGGCGCCCGCCCGCCTGGCGAAGATCCTGGGCGAATCCGGCTGGATCATTTCCGCGCTGCTCTACGTCGGCGTGATTGCGAGCATTTTCTTCGCCTTCATCAATGTCTTCATCGGAACGTCCGGTTACTGAGCGCTACACAGCGGAAGGGGCCCATGTTCGCGTGAACATGGGCCCCTTCCGGCATTGGTCTTGGCGTGAAACTACGCGCCGAACCAGATCTTGATCTCACGCTCGGCGGAATCCACCGAGTCGGATCCGTGCACCAGGTTCTGCTGCACGGCCAGACCCCAGTCGCGGCCGAAGTCGCCGCGGATGGTGCCAGGCGCCGCGGTCGTCGGGTCCGTGATACCGGCGAGCGAACGGAAGCCTTCAATGACGCGGTGACCCTCGAAAATGGCCACGACAACCGGGCCGCTCAGCATGAATTCGAGCAGCGGCTCGTAGAACGGCTTGCCGACGTGCTCTTCGTAGTGCTGTTCCAGCAGTTCGCGGGTGGCGGTGACCTTCTTCAATTCGGCCAGGGAGTACCCCTTGGACTCGATGCGGGCGAGGATGGTGCCGCTCAGGTTGCGGGCGACGCCGTCGGGCTTGATCAGTACAAGGGTGCGCTCAATGCTCACGGTTGCTCCAATGTTGAGTGTGCGGGTTTCCCAGCTAGTTTACGGGGTTCGGCTTAGGCGGACTGCCCGGTGGGGTCTTCCCCGTGCGCGGCGTTCCACTCGGCTTGCTCGCGATCACGCTGGGCGTTTTCGCGGTCAATCCTCATGCCGGCCCGGATGCCATACCACCAGCACGCCGCGAACAGGACCCCTACGACGAACATCGTAGGCTCGGCGATTCCCGTGAGAACCAGCACCAGCTGCAATGCCCAGCCGGTGCCGATGCCCCACGGCTTGCTGAGGACAGCACAGGCCAGGACCAGCACGACGCTCAAAGCGATGCCGAAGCTCAGGATCAGCGCCGGCGGCACTTCTCCGCGCTTCAGGCCAAAGACCGCCAAGGTGGCGAAGAACGCGACGAACGCTTCCAGGAGGAGCACGGTCGAAGCGAACATCACCTTGGTGGACCGGCGCTGTTTGGGCATCCCCGGGCGCCATTCCCGCTGCGCTTTGGTGAGTTTAGCCATGCTCACGCACCTGTCTTTCCGAGGAGCATGCGCGCTTCGGCCACCACCGTGATGGAGCCCGTGACGAGCACGCCGCCCGCCAGGTCATCGTTGGCTTCAGCCCTTTCCACGGCCCATTCGATGGCGTCGTCGAGCTTCTCGGCAATATGCACGTTGTCCGCGCCGAAGCCCAGATCGACGGCGAGATCGGCCAGCTGCGCGGCGGGGATGGCCCGCGGTGAGTTGGACTGGGTGAAACAGAACTCCTCTGCCAGTCCACCCAGGGACTCCTTGAGCTGCCTCAGGATTTCCTCCGCGTTCTTCTCCTTCAGGATCCCGATGACCACCACCAGCTTGCTGAAGCTGAAGGCCTCCTCGATCGCCTCGGCGGAGACACGGATGCCATCAGGGTTATGTGCGGCGTCCACGATGATCGTGGGAGCGGTGCGCACCACTTCAAGACGGCCCGGCGAGGTGACATTGCCGAAAGCCTCGCGGAGCACATCGGCATCCAGCTCCTTCTCGCCGCCCCCGAGGAACGCTTCCAGGGCGGCGACGGCGACCGCGGCGTTCTCTGCCTGGTGGGCGCCGTGCAAGGGCAGCATGAGGTCCTCGTAGCGGCCGGCGAGTCCCTGGATGGTCAGGACCTGGCCCCCGACGGCCACGGTGCGGGACTCCACGCCGAATTCGACGCCTTCAAAGCGGAACGGCACACCGACTTCGCGTGCCTTCTCCAGAAGCACCTGAGCGGCGTCCACCGGTTGGGCGGCGCTGATGAGGAAGCCACCGGGCTTGATGATTCCGGCTTTCTCGTAGGCGATATCCTCCGTGGTGTCCCCTAGGAGATCGGTGTGGTCCAGGGAGATCGGAGTGATCACCGAAACCTGTCCGTCGCCCACGTTGGTGGCATCGGTGATGCCGCCCAAACCGACCTCCATCACGGCCACATTGACGGGCTGGTCAGCGAAGATCGCAAATCCCAGGATGGTCAGGCACTCGAAGTAAGTGAGCCGGGGCTGGCCCTCTGCCTCGAGTTCCTTGTCCACGATCCCCAGGTACGGGTGGATCTCGTCCCAGATCCGGACGAAGGTCTCATCCGACACCGGCTCGCCATCGATGCTGATTCGCTCGGTGACCTTGGTCAAGTGCGGACTGGTGTAACGGCCGGTGCTCAGGCCGTGTGCGCGCAGCCCGGCCTCAATCATGCGGGCGGTCGACGTCTTGCCGTTGGTACCGGTGATATGGATAATCGGGAACGCCTTGTTGGGCTCCCCCAGCACGTCCATGGCCCTGTACAGGGGTGCCAGCCGCGGTTCCATTTTGTTTTCCGGGGCGCGGCCCAGGAGTTCGGCGTAGACGCTTTCCACGGAGAATTCGTCGCTCATGTACTAGGCCTCGATCTTGGTAACGGTGATCTGCGGCTCGGCGGCGTCGCCGGAGACGACGGGGTCGAGCTTGAGGGACAAGGTTTCGGTTTTGACCAGGTCTTCATTGGCGCGCAGGGCGTCAACAACGTCATGGCTGGCCAGAACCGTGGTGTGGATGCGGTCGCTGACATTGAGTCCGGCGTCCTTGCGGGCTTGCTGGATGGCACGGACCATGTCGCGCGCCAAGCCTTCAGCGGCCAGTTCCGGAGTGACCTCGGTGTTCAGGACCACGAAGCCCCCGTGAGGGAGGACAGCGACAGCGGTCGAGGATCCGTCAGCCGCTTCAGCGACGACGGTTTCCAGGGTGTACTCCTGCGGTTCCAGCTCAAGGCCGCCGGAAACAACGACTCCCCCAACGCCGTCGATTGTTTGCACAGACCAGTCGCCGGATTTGGATCCCTTGATGGCTTGCTGGACGTTCTTGCCCAGGCGGGGGCCCGCCGCACGGGCGTTGACCACGAGTTTCTGCTCGATGCCGAATTCCTCCGGCGAGGCCGTCGCGGCGTCCAGGAGCCGGACGGAGCGCAAGTTCAGTTCATCCGCGACGACGGCGGCGAAGCCTTCCAGAGCATCCGCGCCGGGTGCCACCACGGTGAGTTCCTGCAGCGGCAGGCGAACGCGAAGGTTGGCGGCCTTGCGCAGGCTCGAACCGGCAGAGCAGATCTGCTGGACGCGGTCCATGGCCTCGACGAGGTCCGGGTTCGCAGGGAACTGTGATGCCTCCGGCCAGTCGGCCAGGTGCACAGAACGTCCGCCGGTGAGGCCGCGCCAGATTTCCTCGGAAACCAAAGGCAACAGCGATGCCGAGACCCGGCAGACGGCCTCCAGTGCCGTGTAGAGGGCGTCGAAGGCGTCGGTGTTCTCGTCGAAGAAGCGCTGCCGGCTACGGCGCACGTACCAGTTGGTGAGCATGTCCAGATAGCTGCGCAGCTCATCGCAAGCGCCGGAAATGTCGTACGCGTCCAGGCTGGAGGTGATGTTGCGAACGAGGTCCCCGGTGTTCGCCAGCAAGTACTGGTCCAGGGTGTCCGTGTAGCCGTCGTAACGCAGCTTGGCGTCGTAACCGGACGGTTGCCCACCGGCTGCGCCGGAAGCGTTGGTGTACAGGGTGAAGAAGCTGTACACGTTCCATAGCGGCAGGATGACTTGCCGGACGCCGTCGCGGATTCCCTGCTCGGTGACCACAAGGTTGCCGCCGCGCAGGATGGGGCTGGACATCAGGAACCAACGCATGGCATCGGAACCGTCACGGTCCAGGACCTCGGAGACGTCCGGGTAGTTGCGCAGGCTCTTGGACATCTTCTGCCCGTCGGAACCCAGGACGATGCCGTGGCTGATCACGTTGCGGAAAGCCGGGCGGTCGAAGAGGGCCGTGGACAGGATGTGCAGCATGTAGAACCAGCCGCGGGTCTGCCCGATGTACTCGACGATGAAGTCGGCCGGATTGTGCGTGTCGAACCATTCCTGGTTCTCGAACGGGTAGTGCACCTGGCCGTAGGGCATGGAACCGGAATCGAACCAGACGTCCAGGACGTCTTCAACGCGGCGCATCGTGGACTGGCCCTCTTCGGGAGAGCGGGGATCGTCCGGGTTGGGCCGGGTCAGTTCGTCGATGAACGGGCGGTGCAGGTCAACCTGGCCGTCGTTGTTCAGCGGCAGGCGGCCGAAATCGGCCCGCATCTCGGCGAGCGAGCCGTAAACATCCGTGCGCGGGTACTCCGGGTCATCGGACTGCCACACAGGGATGGGCGAGCCCCAGTAACGGTTGCGGCTGATGGACCAGTCGCGGGCGTTGGCCAACCATTTGCCGAACTGTCCATCCTTGACGTTGCCGGGGATCCAGTTGATCTCCTGGTTCAGCTCGGACATACGGTCCTTGAACTTGGTGACCTCGACGTACCAGGAGGACACGGCACGGTAGATCAAGGGGTTGCGGCAGCGCCAGCAGTGTGGGTAGCTGTGCTCGTAGCTGGCTTGGCGGACCAAGCGTCCGGCGGAGCGGAGGGCCTGGGTGATCGGCTTGTTGGCATCGAAGACCTGCAATCCGGAGATTTCGGCAAGGGGTCCATGCGCGAACAGGGAGAGGAACTTGGCGCCTTCGTCGACCGAAAGCACCACGGGGATACCGGCGTCCTCACAGACTCTCTGGTCGTCTTCACCGTAGGCCGGCGCCTGGTGGACGATGCCCGTACCGTCGGTGGTGGTGACGTAGTCTGCTACGAGGAAGCGCCAGCCGTTCTGCGTGCCGTATTTCTCGGTGTCGGAGAAATAGTCCCAGAGCGGTTCGTACTCCAGGCCGGCCAACTGGGAGCCCGTGTAGCTGGCGGTGACGGCGGCAGTAGCGGCAGCTACGCCATCGGCACCATCACCGTACCCCAGGTCCTTGGCGTAGGTGCCGAGGAGATCGGCAGCCAACAGGAAGCTGCCTGTCACCGGAGCCTCCGGAGAGGCGGCCTTGATGCCGTTGGGACCGGCCGGAACCACCGCGTAGGAGATGTCAGGCCCGACGGCGAGCGCCAGGTTGGTGGGCAGCGTCCAAGGGGTCGTGGTCCAGGCGAGCGCCTGCACGCCGGCGAGGGACGTGGAAAGTTCCGACTCTCCTGCCTTGATGGGGAAGGTCACTGTGACGGTTTGGTCCTGGCGGTTCTGGTAGACATCGTCGTCCATGCGCAGCTCATGGTTGGACAGCGGGGTCTCGTCTTTCCAGCAGTACGGCAGGACGCGGTAGCCGTTGTAGGTGAGGCCCTTCTCGTGGAGCTGCTTGAAGGCCCAAAGGACAGACTCCATGTAGTCGACGTTGAGGGTCTTGTAGTCGTTGTCGAAGTCCACCCAGCGGGCCTGGCGCTTGACGTAGCTCTTCCATTCGTCTGCGTACTTCATGACGGAGGCGCGGCAGGCGTCGTTGAACTTGTCGATGCCCATCGCTTCGATTTGGGTCTTGTCCGTCATGCCCAGTTGCTTCATGGCCTCGAGTTCGGCGGGCAGGCCGTGGGTGTCCCAACCGAAGCGTCGCTCGACGCGCTTGCCGCGCTGGGTCTGGTAGCGGCCTACCAGGTCCTTGGCGTAGCCGGTGAGGAGATGGCCGTAGTGGGGCAGGCCGTTGGCGAAGGGAGGACCGTCGTAGAAGACGAACTCGTTGCTGCCGGGGTGCCCACCGGGAAGATCGGCGCTGCGTTGGTCGATGCTGGCTTGAAACGTGCCGTCCTCATCCCAGTACTTGAGGATGCGCTCTTCGATCTCCGGGAACTTCACGGAGGCGGACACCCCCGCGGAGGTGCCGGACGGCGTTGTGGAGGCCTTAGGGTAATGCGTCATCTCTTCATCCTGGGTTGAGCCGGTGAACACGAAGTTTCATTCAGGATGCGAGGACGGCCCCAGGCTGTTGATTCCAACAGCGCCGGTACCGCGGTACCACCTCACTTACCGCCGCTGGTGCTGCTCCATGTGAAGGGAGCTGTTCCGGCGACGGCCGCTCATTGCTGCTGTGACGGGCTTACCCGTCCGGTTCTACTGACCCCGCGGTGCCGGGGGCGTTCTTCCGGAAGCTCACCGGTGATGTCCGGGTCAAAGCTTGTGCCACAAGTCTAGCGGCAGCGGCGCCGCGAGCTCCACTTGGCAGCATGGAGCGTGGGGCGCCGGGAATCTAGCCCTTGCGGATCAGCTTATGGGTGGCGGCCTGCGCCACCGGACGGATAATGATCTCGTCCAGGTTGATGTGGTGCGGCAGCGAGACCGCGTACTTGACGACGTCGGCGACGTCCTCCGCGGTGAGTGGCTTCTCGACCCCGGCGTACACCTTGGCGGCCGCATCGGCATCGCCGAGGCGGTTAAGCGCGAATTCCTCGGTACGGACGAGTCCGGGCGCCACCTCGATCACGCGGATGTTGTTCTCGGCTTCCTCCAAGCGCAGGGCGCCCGTCATTCCGTGCTGGGCAAATTTGGCCGCGTTGTATCCGCCGCCGCCCTCGTAAGCGGTGAATCCCGCCGTCGAGGTCAGGTTCAGAACGGTTCCCTCGCCGTGGGCCCGAAGCATCGGCAGGAAGGCACGGGTCAGCTTCAGGGTGCCGAGGACGTTGACTTGGTACATCCAGTCCCAGTCTTCGCTCTGTGCGTTCGCCACGGTGTCTGCGCCACGTGCGCCGCCGGCAATGTTGATGAGGGTGTCGGCTCCCCCGGCCTGGGTGACGGCAGAAAGCAAGGCGGCCACGTCGTCGTCGTCGGTGATATCTGCTGCGAACGGCACGGCGCCGGTCTCCGCGCCGAGTGCCGCAAGCCGCTCCGCACGGCGGGCGACGGCGAATACCTTCCAGCCGTCTGCGGTGAGGGCCCGCACTGTGGCCTCGCCGATTCCCGTGCTGGCGCCGGTCACTACTGCGGTCTTCGTCTGTGCTTCCTCAGTCATGGCACCACCCTAACGCGGGATGCTGCCGGTCATGAGTCTGCCTGGCCCGCGCCCAGCAGGAACTCCAGCAGCACCCGGGCGTGGTTGGTCTCCGGATCCCTGGCTCCGTAGAGCAGCGTCACGCGCTTCTTGCCCGCCGCCAACTCCAGCAACTCCTCCACCGCGGGATTCTTTTCCAGTTCAGCTTCGTAGGCCTCGCGGAAGTGCTCGAACCGCTCCTGCATGTGCGCAAATTCCGTCCGCAACGGCGGCGACGGGGCGATGTCCTTGAGCCAGAGATCCAAACGGGCGCGTTCTTTGGACACTCCCCGCGGCCAGAGCCGGTCCACGAGAACCCGGTAACCGTCGCCGTCGTCCGCCTCGTCGTAGATGCGCTTGATCACCAAAACATCTTTGAGTTCCGCCATGAGCCGCATGCTACTGCATGCCCGCGTGCCGCGGAACAAAGGGGGCCATGAAACAATTGGCGCATGGCTGAATCAACGCAGGGTACAGACACGCCCGCCACCGCCCCCATCAACGTTCCCGACAAGCCGGCCCTTGAGGGCCTCGAGGCTGCCCTTACGCAGCGTTGGCTGGACGAAGGAACCTACAAGTTCAACCCGGACACCACCCGGGAGCAGGTCTATTCGATCGATACTCCCCCGCCAACCGCATCCGGTTCGCTCCACGTGGGCCACATGTTCTCGTTCACGCAGACGGATGTCCAGGCCCGCTACATGCGCATGACCGGCAAGAACGTGTTCTACCCGATGGGCTGGGACGACAACGGCCTGCCCACCGAGCGTCGCGTCCAGAATTATTACGGCGTCCGCTGCGATCCCGCCATTCCGTACAACTCCGACTACCGCCCGCCGGCACAGCCAGCGAAGAACCAGCGGGATTTCGACGTCGTCTCCCGCCAGAACTTCATCGAATTGTGCGAGGAACTCGCCGTGGAGGACGAGAAGGTCTTCGAGAACCTGTTCCAGACCCTCGGCCTGTCGGTAGATTGGGACCTGAGCTACCGCACCATCGACGACACGTCCCGAGCAGTCTCCCAACGTGCCTTCCTCGCGAACCTGAACGCCGGGGACGCCTACATGGCCGAGGCTCCCACTCTCTGGGACGTGACCTTCCGGACTGCCGTCGCTCAGGCCGAGCTAGAGGACCGCGAGGTTGCCGGAGCGTACTACCGCTACCCGTTCTTCACCGCAGACGGTGAGAAGATCTTTATCGAGACCACGCGTCCGGAACTGCTCGCCGCCTGTGCGGCGCTGGTGGCAAACCCCGACGACGAGCGCTACCTCCCGCTGTTCGGCAAGACTGTGAAGTCTCCCCTGTTCGACGTCGAGCTCGAGGTCAAAGCCCATCCGCTCGCCAAAGCGGACAAGGGCTCCGGCATCGCCATGGTCTGCACCTTCGGCGACCTGACCGACGTCACCTGGTGGCGCGAGCTGCAGTTGCCCACCCGCGCCATCATGGGCCGCGACGGCCGCATCATCGCTGAGACACCGGAGTGGATCACCACCGACGCCGGTAAGGAAGCCTACGCCGCGATCGCCGGCAAGACGGCGTTCTCTGCCAAGGAGACCGTGGTGGAGCTCCTTAACGCCGCCGGCTTGCTGGATGGCGAGCCAAAGAAGATCACGCACCCGGTGAACTTCTTCGAAAAGGGCGACAAGCCCCTTGAAGTTGTCACATCGCGGCAGTGGTACATCCGCAATGGCGGACGGGACGAAGACCGCCGCGAACGGTTGATCGCGCGTGGACACGAGATCGAGTTCCACCCGTCGTTCATGCGCTCCCGCTACGAGAACTGGATTTCGGGCCTGAACGGCGACTGGCTTGTTTCACGCCAGCGCTTCTTCGGCGTTCCGATCCCCGTCTGGTACCCGCTGGACGCCCAAGGCAATCCGGACTACGCAAACCCGATCCTGCCGTCCGACGAGTCGCTGCCCGTGGACCCCGCCGCTGACGCGGCGCCGGGCTTCGACGAGTCCCAGCGCGAGCAACCCAACGGCTTCATTGGCGACGCCGACGTCCTGGATACCTGGGCCACGTCTTCACTGACCCCGCAGATCGTGGGCGGCTGGAGCCGTGACGAGGAATTGTTCGGCAAGGTCTATCCCTTCGACCTCCGTCCGCAGGGCCACGACATCATCCGTACCTGGCTCTTCTCCTCCGCTGTGCGTGCAGACGCCTTGCAGGACAGCGCACCGTGGAAACACGCCGCCATTTCGGGCTGGATCCTGGACCCGGACCGCAAGAAAATGTCCAAATCCAAGGGCAACGTGGTTGTTCCGACCGATGTCCTGAACGAATTCGGCTCCGATGCGGTCCGTTACTGGGCCGCCTCCGCCAAGCTCGGCGCGGACACTGCCTACGAGATTGCCCAGATGAAGATCGGCCGCCGACTGGCGATCAAGCTGCTCAACGCCTCGAAGTTCGTGCTGAACCTGGGTGCCACGGAAAACTCCGTTGTCGGCGCGGATCTGTCCGCCCAGACCAACCCCTTGGTTGGTCTCCCCCACGCGGAAAAAACGCCCGCGTGGGGACCCCTGACCAACCCCTTGGACCGGGCATTGTTGGCGCAGCTGGCCGACGTCGTGGCACAATCCACCCAGGCGTTCGAGAACTACGACTACGCCCGCGCACTGCAGATCACGGAATCCTTCTTCTGGCAGTTCACTGACGACTACGTGGAGCTCATCAAGGACCGTGCCTATGGTGCTGCCGGCGAAACGGAGCAAGCCTCTGTGCTTGCGGCCCTCGCCACCACATTGGATGCGCTGTTGCGCCTGTTCGCACCGTTCCTGCCTTTCGCCACAGAAGAGGTCTGGAGCTGGTGGCGTGCCGGTTCCGTCCACCGTTCGGCGTGGCCGGCAGCCGTGGAGATCGTCGACGGCGACACCACCCTGCTGGGCACCGTCGGCATCGCCCTCAGCGGCATCCGCAAGGCCAAGTCCGAGGCAAAGGTCAAGCAGCGCACGGAAGTTCTCCGGGCCACGATCAGCGCGGGAGAGTCCTTTGTTGCACAGCTGCAAGCCGGCCTGGGCGATCTGAAGGCCGCAGCCAACGCGCAGGAGATCTCACTGGTGGCCGCTGACGGCGAACTCACGGTGAGCGACGTGGTCCTGGCACCTGCCGAGGAGCCCGCTCAGGCATAGTCTCGAAGACCCGGAGTATCCGGGCGGTGCCTGGACGCTTTCGGGCAGTGCTTGGAAGCTTGCGGGCAAAGGGGAAGCCCCATCAGCGTTTAGCCGTTGGTGGGGCTTCGACTTTTCGGCTGTCCGGTAACGACTGACAGTCTGGCGGAATCCTCAGACTTTCAGGTCTTCCTACCTCGTCACTGGTAGCTTGTATCCAGCTTTGCCGAAGGCTGCGTCAGACACATATCACTGAATCTTTGGTTTCCGCGTCCCTCTTCTTTCGAAGTGGGTAAGTACTATTCTTGACCCGCTCCCCAGCAAGCACAAGCCCTCTTCAGGAACTACTGGCATGTAATTCCGGCGGTCGAAACGGGCTGTTTGACGGGTCCCAAGGTTCTGGCCATTTGGATGCTTTGTGGCACAGTGTTGCTATGCCAGAACTTCCCGAAGTAGCCGGGCTAGCTGCCTTCCTGGGCAGGAATCTTCTCGGCGCCGAACTGACGAAGATCCAGATCACCTCCTTCGCCGTGCTCAAGACGGCGGATCCGCCCTACTCGGCCTTGGAGGGCCGGAAAATCGTCGGGGTGGAGCGTTTCGGAAAGTTCGTCAGTCTCGACGCCGAGGGGATCCAATTCATTTTCCACCTCGCCAAGGCCGGCTGGTTGCGCTATACAGAGCAACCCTCGCAGACCCATTTGCGGATGGGTGGCAGCAATATCGCGGCGAGGCTCAGCTTCACCAAGGGCGACGGCTCAACGCACGTGGGGGTGGACCTGACCGAGGCCGGAACGAAGAAGAGCCTCGCCATCTACGTGGTCCGGAGCCCCCTCGACGTCCCTGGCATCGCGGCGCTCGGCCCGGACCCCCTTAGCCCCGAATTCACGGCAGAGACTTTGGCCGGGATCCTTGCCGGCAGCTCGCACCAGATCAAGGGACTGCTTCGGAGCCAAAGCGTCATCGCGGGTATCGGCAACGCATATAGCGATGAAATCCTCCACGCCGCCAGAATCTCGCCCTTCGCCATCTCCAAGTCCTTGGACAGGGACACAACCCAAGTCCTCTATGAGTCCATCGAGGGGGTCTTGGGTGCAGCTGTCGCCGCCGCGGTCGGGAAAGCTTCAAACGAGCTCAAAGACGCCAAGCGGAACACCATGCGGGTTCATGGCAGAGCGGGCCAGCCCTGCCCCGTATGCGGCACCACCATCCGCGAAGTGTCCTTTGCGGACACCGCTTTGCAGTACTGCCCCGGGTGCCAGACAAACGGAAAGATCTTGGCGGACCGCAGAACGTCGCGATTCCTGAAATAGCCGTGCAGTGCGTGGTTCAAACGACTGCAAGGATTCGGGCTAGTTGAATTCGGGGCTCTCCGTGCGGCTGCGCTTGAGCTCGAAGAAGTGCGGGTACCCGGCCAGCGTCACCGCGGCATCCCAGATTCGGCCGGCTTCCTCGCCGCGGGGAATACGGGTCAGGACGGGCCCGAAGAAGGCAGTGCCGTTGACAGAAACAACCGGGGTGCCGACGTCCTGGCCTACCAGCGAGATACCCGCTTCGTGGCTGGCTCGTAGCTGGACATCGTATTCCTCGGAATCGGCAAAGCGGGCCAACTCGGCCGGCAGACCGGTTTCAGCCAGTGCCTTGGAGATGACCTCGGCAAAGTCTTTGATGCCTTCGTGGTGAATCAGGACACCCATCGCGTCGTAGAGCGGCTTGGTGTATTTGTCTCCGTGCAAGTCTCGGGCCGCAATGATGACGCGGACAGGGCCCCAACCCAGCTTCATCTTTTCGGCGTACTCAGCGGGCAGCTCCCGGCCCTCGTTGAGGACGGAGAGACTCATGACGTTCCATGTGGTCTCGATGTCACGAACGTCTTCCACTTCGCCAATCCAGCGGGACGTCACCCAGGCGAAAGGGCACAATGGATCGAACCAGAAATCAACCTTGTTGGCGGTCTGTGCGGGCACAGGGAACTCCTTGGATAGCACGTACGGGGGGCGGTTGACCGGAAGAATCTGGGTCCGGCACCAATCATGCAAACCCCAGGCTAGGCGGACTTATTCCGACGCTTCGCCACGACCTCGTGCGCGATCATGGTGGGCTGGCCCTTCTTGGTCACGGCGTCTGCAGTGATGACGACGCTGGCGATGTCGTCCCGGCTCGGAAGATCGAACATCACCGGCAGGAGCACTTCCTCCATGATGGCCCGCAGACCACGGGCGCCGGTACCGCGTTCAAGGGCTTGGTCGGCGATCGAATCCAGGGCGTCGTCGTCGAACAGGAGCTCCACGCCGTCCAGCTGGAACATCTTCTGGTACTGCTTGATCAGGGCGTTCTTGGGCTTGGAGAGGATTTGGATGAGTGCCGATCGGTCAAGGTTGGAAACCGTGGTGATTACAGGCAGACGTCCGATGAACTCAGGAATCAGCCCAAACTTGAGCAGATCCTCCGGCATCACCTCACCGTAACTGTCCACGTTGTCCTTGACCTCATTGAGCGGGGCCCCGAAACCAATGCCCTTGCGGCCTGAGCGCGATCCAATGATGTCCTCCAAACCGGCAAAGGCCCCGGCAACGATGAACAACACGTTGGTGGTGTCGATCTGGATGAATTCCTGGTGCGGGTGCTTGCGTCCGCCCTGCGGCGGAACCGAGGCTACCGTGCCTTCCAGGATTTTCAGGAGCGCCTGTTGCACGCCTTCGCCGGACACATCACGCGTGATTGACGGGTTCTCGCTCTTGCGGGAGATCTTATCAATCTCATCGATGTAGATGATGCCTTGCTCGGCCTTCTTGACGTCGTAGTCCGCGGCCTGGATGAGCTTCAGCAAGATGTTCTCAACGTCTTCGCCCACGTATCCGGCCTCCGTCAAGGCTGTGGCGTCAGCGACGGCGAACGGTACGTTCAAGCGGCGCGCCAAGGTCTGGGCCAAGTAGGTCTTGCCGCAGCCAGTGGGGCCGATCAGGAGGATATTGGATTTGGCGATCTCCACGTCCTCGTGGTGTCCGCCCTCGCCAAGACCGGTCTTTGGTGCGTGGCCTGCCTGGATGCGCTTGTAGTGGTTGTAGACCGCGACGGCGAGGGAGCGTTTTGCGGGCTCCTGGCCAATGACGTATTCCTGGAGAAAATCGAAGATCTCCCGCGGTTTGGGCAACTCGAAACTACCAAGATCCGATACTTCCGCGAGTTCCTCTTCGATGATCTCGTTACAGAGTTCGATGCACTCGTCGCAGATGTATACGCCGGGCCCGGCAATCAGCTTCCGAACCTGCTTTTGGCTCTTTCCGCAGAAAGAACACTTCAGCAGATCCGTGCTCTCGCCAATCCGAGCCATGTGGGAATCCCTTCGTTTCATGCGGGTGGTGCAGCCCCGTACCAATCCGCCGAATTGGCGGGATCGCAGCGGGGGCGCCACCATGACAACTTCCACTGTAGGACACAATGGGCTGCTTGGGTTGAACCAGAACGCCGATGCGGTCCATATTTCCTGAACCGCACCGGCGTCGAATTCTTACCAGTTACCTGGCGATCGCCTGGGGCTTGATCTTGCGGGAATCGAGCACCTGGTCGATCAATCCATAGTTCATAGCTTCCGCGGCAGTAAGGATCTTGTCGCGCTCGATGTCGTTGTTGACCTGTTCAGGCGTCCGGCCAGAGTGCTTGGCCAGCGTGTCCTCAAGCCAGGAGCGCATACGCATGACTTCCGCGGCCTGGATCTCAAGATCGGAAGCCTGTCCGCCCTGGCCGCCGGACAGCGACGGTTGGTGGATCAGAACCCGCGCGTTTGGCAAGGCGAGGCGCTTGCCGGGCGTACCGGCCGCAAGCAGAACAGCGGCCGCACTCGCCGCCTGGCCCAGGCAAACGGTCTGGATCTCCGGACGAATGTACGTCATGGTGTCGTAGATCGCAGTCATAGCGGTGAACGAGCCACCCGGGGAGTTGATGTACAGAGTGATGTCACGGTCCGGGTCCGTGGACTCGAGCACCAACAGCTGGGCCATGATGTCGTCAGCGGAAGCGTCGTCAACCTGAACACCGAGGAAGATGATGCGGTCCTCAAAAAGCTTGGTGTACGGGTCCTGGCGCTTGAAGCCGTAGGGGGTCCGCTCCTCGAACTGCGGGAGGACGTAGCGGCTGGACGGGAGATTACCGGCAGACCATCCAAAGTTGTAATTCATTTTATTGCTCCTGATCTGAATGTTTCTTAGTGCCGGTTACTTCTCGGAATTCTCGGAATTCGAAGCATTGGCCGTTCCGCCGCCGCCGGCGACCGATCCCGCGTGTGCGGCGATCTTGTCGAAGAAGCCGTACTCGAGCGCGTCGACCGCTGTGAACCACTTGTCGCGGTCGTTGTCCTTGAGGATGGTCTCGACGGTCTGGCCGGTCTGTTCGGCGGTCAACTCCGCCATGACCTTCTTCATGTGCAGGATCAACTCGGCCTGAATCTTGATGTCCGACGCCGTGCCACCGATACCGCCGGAAGGCTGGTGCATCAGGATGCGGGCGTTGGGCGTGGCGTACCGCTTGCCCTTGGTGCCCGAAGAGAGAAGGAACTGGCCCATGGAGGCCGCCAGTCCGGTGGCAACGGTTACGACGTCGTTCGGAATGAACTGCATGGTGTCGTAAATAGCCATGCCTGCGGTCACCGAGCCGCCAGGAGAGTTGATGTACAGGTAGATGTCCTTCTCCGGGTCTTCAGCCGAGAGGAGGAGGAGCTGGGAGCAGATCGCGTTGGCATTCTCGTCGCGGACTTCGGATCCGAGCCAGATGATGCGCTCTTTCAGCAGGCGGTTGTAGATGTAATTGTCTTGGGCCGCTGGATCGACGGTTGCCATCCGGGGAGCCCCTGCTTGCTGTGACATAAGTACTTACCTCTCGCTGGTGACAGGGCCATTGCTGAACTTGCCATCCCTGATCTTCACTACTTGGACACTAACCGTTTTCCACGGCGATTTGTTCTCCCAAATCGCGCTGTTCGCTGACGGCGCACGATTGCGGAAGGGCGCGCTTTCCATGCTTTCCGGGCTTAAACCAAGCCGCCCCCGGATCCTAGGATCCGGGGGCGGCTTGAGGCAAAACTAGAACTTCACTGCGGCAGGATCGTCGCTCGGAACAACGTCTGCTTCTTCGGCTTCCTCGACAACGGAAGCCTCTTCGCCTGCGGGGCGCACGAAGTCGCTCAGGTCGACCTTGTTGCCTTCGGAGTCCACAACCTCGGCCTGGCCAAGGACAACCGCGAGAGCCTTGCGGCGGCGAACCTCGGAAACCATCATGGGTACCTGGCCGCTCTGATCGATGATCTGGGCGAACTGGTTGGGGTCCATGCCGTACTGGCTTGCCGTGCTGACGATGTAGTCGATCAGCTCGTTCTGGCTGACGCTCACGTCTTCCTTGTCGGCAATAGCGTCAAGGATGATCTCGTTCTGGAAGGCACGGGCAGCGTTGGCCTTGACCTCGGCGCGGTGCTCTTCGGTGTCGTGGTCGCCTTCGCCGTGTGCGTTCTCCGGGTTGAAGTGCTGCTCGAGCTGCTCTTCAACAACGGAGTCCGGAACCGGGACCTCGATGATTTCCACGAGCTTGTCGAGGACCTTGTCGCGGGCTTCGACGCCCTGGCCGACGACCTTCGACTGAGCAGCCTGCTTGGCTAGGTCTTCACGCAGTTCGGCAAGGGTGTCGAACTCGGATGCCAACTGGGCGAAGTCGTCGTTGGCCTCAGGAAGCTCGCGCTCCTTGACGGTCTTGACGACGACCTTGACCTGGGCTTCCTCGCCGGCGTGGTCGCCGCCGACCAGCGTGGTGTTGAAGATTGCTTCCTCGTCGGCGGAAAGGCCGGTGACGGCCTCGTCCAGGCCCTCAAGCATGGTGCCTGCGCCCACCTGGTAGGAAAGCCCGGTAGCCGAGTCGATTTCGGAGCCGTCGATCGTAGCGGTGATGTCGATCGTCAGGAAGTCGCCATCGGCGGCCGGGCGGTCAACGGACTTCAGCGTGCCGAAGCGGCCGCGGAGTTCGTCCAGCGCCTTGTCGACGTCGGCGTCGGAGGAGTCCGCTGCGGCAACCTCGACCTTGATGCCGGCGTAGTCGGGGAGTTCGACCTCGGGGCGGACGTCGATCTCGACCTGGAACTTCAGCTCACCGTCGGTCGAGGTCGGGTCCGGAACCTCCGTGATCTCAACCTCGGGACGGCTCAGCGGGCGAACGCCGGTTTCCTGCACGGCAGCCTGGTACCAGCCGTTTAGGCCATCGTTGATGGCGGTCTCCAAGACATAGCCACGGCCAACGCGCTGGTCAACCAGCTTCGCGGGAACCTTGCCCTTGCGGAACCCGGGAACCTGGATCTGCGAAGCAACGGTCTTGTAAGCGGCGTCGATGCTCGGCTTCAGTTCCTCAAAGGGAACCTCAACGTTGAGCTTGACCCGCGTGGCGGTGAGGTTCTCGACAGCGCTCTTCACAGTCTAAGTACTCCTGGTTTTGTGGGATGGGGTTCTGCCGCGCCCCGGATCGGGACAGGCACACAGAGTCGGGGTGACAGGATTTGAACCTGCGACTTCCTGCTCCCAAAGCAGGCGCTCTAGCCAAGCTGAGCTACACCCCGTGAATGCACAGGACAGTCTACGGGTATCTAGCCGGAGAATGCACATTTGACACTTGGCCCCTGAATTAGGTTTAGTTATATCCGGCTTCAACAGCCGCCGGAAAGATGCGCGGAACACCCGGAAGTTCATAAAGGTGCATGCAGTCTTGTCCGGGGACGTAGCTTAATGGTAAAGCCTCAGTCTTCCAAACTGATTACGCGGGTTCGATTCCCGTCGTCCCCTCCACGGAACGAAGGGCCCCTCACCAGGGGCCCTTCGTCGTTTCTGCGTTGTTTCCTGCGTGTTTGCGGGGCGGGGCCGAACGTCAGCTCTGGCAGCCCGGGCACCAGTAGAGCTTGCGCGCACCGATTTCAGCCATCCCCACGGTCTCACCACAGCGACGGCAGGGCTGGCCCTGCCGCTTGTAGACAAAGTGGGCTTCGCCGTCGAGCGCTCCGGCGTTTCCGCCGCTCCAAAGCGCCGCAGGGGTCGTAACAATCCGCCCGTCCCGGACGCCGTCGGACATGGCGGCCACGGTGTCGTCCCACAGAAGTCCGGCGGTTTCAGCATCCAGGGAACTGCCGGAAGCCCATGGATCAATGCGTTGCCGGAAGAGCACTTCCGCGCGGTAGATGTTGCCGATTCCGGCTACCACGGATTGATCCATCAGGAGGAGCCCGACGGCGGTCTTGCGGCGCCGCACGCGTCGCATGAACTCCTCGCGGTTTCCCGGGAGGTTGTGAAGGGGATCGGTACCCAGACGGGCGAGGACAGCCGCCACCTCCGCCTCGGTGATCGCCGCACAGGTAGTGGCTCCCCGCAAGTCCGCCCAGCCGTTCGCCGAGACGAGGCGGACACGCACGGCACCTACCGGCTCGGGCGGCCCCGAGTAGCTGATTCCTGCGTCCGGCCCGGCATCCGGTGAAAAAGCCTCCCGCTCGCCGATCCGCCGGGGAGCCCCGATACTCGAGGCTCCCCGGAAGGATTCGTCACCGCCGAAATTCCACGCGCCATAGAGACCCAAATGGACATGCAGAACCACGCCATGGTCAAAGCGGAGGAAGAGCTGCTTGCCGTGCGCCATTGCTTCCAGCAGCTCATGACCGTCCAAGAGGGACGCACCCGCGGTGAAACGCCCTTGTGGACTGGAAACCCCCAGCGCGTGGCCGGCGAAAACATCCTGGAACTGACGCGCCAGGCGATGGATGGAATGCCCCTCAGGCACTATGCGACGATTTCGCCGGTGTTTTCATAGGTGGCGATCTTTCCGATGCGGCGAACGTGGCGTTCGTCATTGCTGAAAGGTTCCTCCAAGAAGGCCTCGATCAGTTCCGTGGCTTCCTCTACGGTGTGCTGGCGGCCGCCCACGGCAACCACGTTGGCATCGTTGTGTTCGCGGGCCAGCCTTGCCGTGGACAGGTTCCAGGCAAGTGCGGCGCGAACGCCTTTGACCTTGTTTGCCGCAATTTGCTCACCGTTGCCGGACCCGCCCAGGACAATGCCCAATGCATGAACGCCGGCTTTCTGGTCTGCCACCACGGCGGCAGCCGCGTTGATGCAGAACGAAGGGTAGTCATCCAGGGCGTCGTAAACCTTGGGGCCGTGGTCAACCACATCGTAGCCCTTGGCGGTCAGGTGGCTTACGAGGTGGGCGCTGAGCTCCATGCCAGCGTGATCCGTAGCAATGTGGACGCGGGGTGTAGTCACGGAAAGTCCATTCAGTCTGGCGCGCGAACGCGGCGAAGCCGGGCGCGGCGTTGAGGGATGCGGTTCCTAGATTACTAGGACCGGGCCGTTGCCCACCTCTTAAGACGAAGCCGAAAGGCCCGGCGAACTCCCGGCGCTCAGGGGGCAGGTGGCTGCTCGTCGTGCTGGGCCCGTGCCGCGACGCGGTTCAGAATTCCTGCGAGCCGGTCCGCCGTGGCCGAGGTTCCGGCGCTGAAGGCCACCCTGTGGCCGCTGACTTCGCGGACGACGACGGCGGGTCCGCTGCTCACGAGCATGGCCGTAGCTCCTCCGTGGTGCCGAAGCCCCCATCCGCCGAAGTCGGCGGCCCTGACTTCTTGGGCTGCCGCGCCCGCGATGTCTACGGCAGGCACGGTCAGGACTCGGAGGACGCCGGCGACAAAGACCTGCACCCCTCCCCTGTCGGCGCGCACCCGGACGAAGAGGAAACACGCTGCCATCAGGGCGACCACAGCCAGCAACGCGCCGAGCCATGGCAGCGCAATGGCGATCAACGCGGCGGGAAACACGGTGGCCACGCAGATCATGACGAACACCGAACTCCTCGCGTGGACCCAGAGCAACATGGAATCCTCTGCCAGAGCCGGGTCTTCCGCCAGGCTCCTTTCGGTCTCGAGGGCGGCATCGTCTTCCGGAGTCCAGTGTGGATCAGGTTTGAAAGCCATCATCATGACCACGCCAAGGGGCAGGGCCGCTCCGGCGCCCAGCGCGAGGACAGTAGCGTCAACGTGCGAGCTGCGCGCATCGGCAAGGCCTGTTTGTCCTACGAGTCCGGCGGCCAGCACAGCGGTGATGAAGAGGGTCACCATGAGTCCCATGCCCATCATGACCCGCCGCATGATCACTGGCCTGGCAAGGGGAACGGCCTGGGCGAACACGAGCCAACCCGCCAGGACCAGGAACCCGCCTCCGCCAAAAACGTAGGCGGCGAACGGCGCGAAGCTGATTCCGCCGTCGGCGTTCCACGCAATGGCGACCGGATCCGGAAGGTTGTTGCGCAGCATGAGCGCGCACACCGTGAATGCCGCGGCCAGCAGCAGCGGAAATGCCACCGCAAAGCGGAGTGCCCGGAGGTCCAACGAGTCGCGCATCTTTCCCATGATTCCAACGCTACCCTTGGCCGGCGACACTATGATCCAGCTTCCTTGCCAAGCCGGCATCGAGTGAAAGAATGACTTCACAGTGCCGGTGCTGGCTGAACCCATCCGGCTTCTTGCAACCCATTCTTGGAGGCACCACTTTGCCAGGCCTGAACCTGACGCGCACCGAAGCCGGACATCGCGCGGAACTGCTCACCGTGACTTCGTATGACGTCGCCCTCGACTTGACGAAGGGTGCCACTGTCTTCGGCTCCACCACGGTGGTGAAATTCACGGCCGCCGAAGGTTCCTCGAGCTTCATCGACGCGATCACGGAGACGGTGCACAGCGTGACGCTCAACGGCACCGAACTTGATCCCGCGGTGGTGTCCGACGGCGTACGCATCCAGCTGCCCGAGCTCGCCGCCGAGAACGAGCTCAGGATCGTCGCCGATGCGCCGTACATGAACACCGGTGAGGGCCTGCACCGTTTCGTGGACCCCGTCGACAACGAGGTCTACCTGTACACCCAATTCGAGGTGCCCGATTCCCGCCGCATGTTCGCTGTGTTCGAGCAGCCGGACCTGAAAGCGGCATTCACGTTCACGGTCACCGCACCCTCGCACTGGGACTTGATCTCCAACTCCCCCACCCCGGTACCCGTGGAAACCACTCCCGGGGACGACGGCGGTGCCCGCTCCGTCTGGCACTTCGCACCCACCCCCCGTATCTCCTCCTATGTCACCGCCCTGATCGCGGGCCCCTACCAATCGGTCCGCAGCAAGGTCACCAGCTCCGACGGCCGGGTGATCCCGCTCGGTGTGTTCGCCCGCAAATCCCTCATGCAGTACCTGGACGCCGACAACATCTTCGAACTGACCCGACAAGGTTTCGAGTTCTTCGAGGCCCAGTTCGGCTTCCCGTATCCCTTCGAGAAGTACGATCAACTGTTCGTTCCCGAGTTCAACGCCGGCGCCATGGAAAACGCCGGCGCAGTGACAATCCTCGAGGGCTACGTCTTCCGGAGCAAGGTCACCGACGCCCAGATCGAACGCCGCGCCATCACCGTGCTGCACGAACTGGCCCACATGTGGTTCGGGGACCTCGTGACGATGCGCTGGTGGAACGACCTCTGGCTCAACGAGTCCTTTGCCGAGTACATGTCCCACCTCGCCGCAGTCGAGAACACCGAATTTGACCGTGCGTGGACCACTTTCGCTTCCGTGGAGAAGTCCTGGGCGTACCGGCAGGACCAGCTGCCCACGACGCACCCGATTTTCGCCGAGATCAACGATCTTCAGGATGTCGAGGTGAACTTTGACGGCATCACGTATGCCAAGGGTGCCTCGGTCCTCAGGCAGCTTGTTGCCTGGGTCGGCCCTGAACAATTCATGGCCGGCGTCCGCGAATACTTCCAGAAACATGCTTGGCAGAACACCGAACTCGCGGACCTCATGAAGGAACTCGAGGCCGCGAGCGGCCGCGACTTGGACCAGTGGGGCAAGCTCTGGCTCGAGACCGCAGGCGTCAACACGCTCTCCCCCGAGCTCGATGTCGACTCCGACGGCACCATTACGTCTTTTGCGATCCGGCAGACAGCCATCGACGAACAGCCCACCCTGCGCCCACACCGCCTCGCCGTGGGCTTCTACAACCTCTCAACCGAAGGCAAGCTCGAACGCACCCACAGGGAAGAGCTCGACGTCGACGGTCCCCGGACCGATGTCCGTGCCCTTGCCGGGCTGGCGCGTCCGGACCTGGTACTGCTCAACGACGACGATCTCGCGTATGCGAAGGTCCGCCTTGACCCGGTGTCGCTGGCGACCGCGAAGGCCCACCTGAAGGACTTCGCCGGCAGCCTCCCGCGAACCCTGGTGTGGGGCTCGGCATGGGATGGCGCCCGCGACGGCGAAACCCCCGCCCGCGGCTACGTTGACTTGATCCTGGCCAACATCGCCTCCGAGACCGATTCCTCCGTGATCCTGGTCCAGCTGCGGCAGCTCGCCACCACACTCAGCTACTACGTCGCCGCGGAACACAAGGAAGCGGCCACCGTAGCTGCCGCGGACAAGCTGTGGGAGCTCGCTTCCACCGTGGCCTCCGGATCGGACGCCCAGCTCCAGTTCGTGAAGTCCTTCGCTTTGCTCGCCGCCAGCAGTTCCCAACTGGACACCGTCCAGTCGGTCTTGGACGGCGGTACCGTCCTGGACGGCCTCACTGTCGACCAGGACCTGCGTTGGGAACTCCTGACGTCGCTGGTGGTGGGCAGCCGCGCGGGCCAGGAGCGGATCAACGCCGAACTTGAGCGCGATCACACGGCCAACGGCCAGAATGCTGCCGCCTTGGCAACAGCCGCCCTCCCCACTCCCGAGGGCAAAGCCGAAGCGTGGAACAAGATTGTTGTGACGGGCGAGCTCTCCAACGCCATCCAAAGCTCCGCCGTCGCGGGCTTCACCCGGGTGCTGGACACCTCCCTGCTTGAACCGTACGCCGAAAAGTACTTCGAGGCAGTCCCGGAAATTGTCGCCAACCGCACCCACGCGCTGGCCCAGCAGATCGTCGTCGGACTCTACCCTGCGCAGCTGACCACCCAGGCCACCGTGGATCGCACGGACAAGTTCCTGGCTGAGCTGCAGGCGGACAGCAACGCTCTGCGGCGCATGATGCTCGAAAACCGCGACGGCGTCGCCCGCGCCCTCAAGGCCCGCGCGGCAGACGTCTAGCCGCAGCGCACAAAGCACCGCAAGGGCCCGCTTCCGCTCGCCGGAACCGGGTCCTTGCGTATGCGGGGGCGAAAGGACCGCCGCTAGACTTTCCGCATGAGCCTGGACGAACACCGCTACTCCTTGACCGTTCGCTGGACCGGAAACCTGGGCAGTGGAACCTCCAGCTACCGTGGTTATGCCCGCGACCACGACATCGAGATCCCCGGCGTGCCCGTCCTCAAGGGCTCCTCTGACCCGGCCTTCCACGGGGATAAGAGCCGATACAACCCTGAGCAACTGCTCCTCGCCGCCCTGTCCCAGTGCCATATGTTGTCGTTCCTGCATGTCGCGGTCAAACATGGAGTGGTGGTGACCGACTACGTCGATCAGGCCGAGGGCATGATGCGGCTCAATCGCGATGGCAGCGGCCAGTTCGAGAGCGTCACCTTGAAGCCGCACGTCACGGTTGCAGACCCGGCGCATGTCTCCCTCGTGGCCGAGTTGCACCGCGAGGCGAACCGGCTGTGCTTCATCGCCCGGAGCGTCAACTTTCCCGTTCTGCATGAGCCGAACACGACGGCGGCCGCCAGCTAGCCGTACCACTCGCCTGATGCGCTTCCGGCCACGCTACGGGGATAGGGTTGACCGTGGAAAGAGTATTCCGCGCCCGGCGAAAAGGGCCCGGCGAACAATTGGATCCCGTGAGGAGCATTCCCGCACATGAACGTCGCCTCGTCGACCGACAACATCGTGGCCGATGCAGCCAAGATCGATTTCGCGTCAATCTTCGTGACGCTGGGCATTGGCTTGGTGGTCTGGGTGGTAGCCCGGTTCATCATTCTGCGTATTACGCGCCGCGTAGCTGAGGGCACCAGCTTCTTCAAGAAACCTCATTTCAGGTGGGTCCAGCCGGCTTTCCGGGCACTCGACCATGAACGGCGCGCCCAACGCGCCCACACCATTGGCTCCCTGCTGACAAGCGTGCTGAGCGTTGTGGTGGTGGTCATCGTCATCATCTACGTCCTCAAATACCTGAATGTAGATATTGCCCCGCTGCTCACAAGCGTCGGGATTTTGGGTGTGGCCATCGGCTTTGGCGCCCAACAACTCATCCGCGATTTCCTGTCCGGCATCTTCATCACCATCGAGGACCAGTTCGGGATCGGCGATGTGATCGTGACCACCGAAGTGATTGGCACCGTTGAATCGGTCGGTCTCCGGATCACCCGTCTCAGGGCTGAAGACGGCGCCATCTGGTATCTGCGCAACGGGGAGATCCTGAGGGTGGGCAACCGCTCGCAGGGAGACTACGTGCCGGAGGAACCAGCCGTCCCGAATGATCTTCCGCCTGCACCCCCGGGTGCTGCGCCTGCCGAAACGGCTGCATCCGGTGCGCCTCAATCGTCAAAGGAATCCCTCAAGATTCAAGAGCAGAAAGCAGGTGAGTGACATTAGTAGCCAGCCGGAATCCGCAACACCGCAACCGGCCGAACGACGGCAGTTGATGCAAAACGATCCGTTCAGCCAGCCTGCCTACACCGACAGCTTCTACGAGGCCGTCGGAGGGCACGAGACTTTCGCGAAACTCATCGATGTCTTTTACGACGGCGTCGCCGGAGATCCATTGCTTCGGCCCATGTACCCCGAACAAGACCTCGCCCCGGCGAAGCGACGGTTCCTCATGTTTCTTGAGCAGTATTGGGGCGGTCCGGGCACCTACAGCGCGGAACGCGGGCACCCCCGCTTGAGGATGCGGCACATGCCCTTCCAGGTGACACCGGAAGCCAAGGACCGCTGGCTCTTCCACATGCGCGCGGCAGTGGACTCCCTCGGCTTGTCGCCGCTTCACGAAGGTACGCTGTGGGACTACATGGAGAGGGCTGCGCTCACGATGGTCAACAGCCCATCGGTCCAGAAACCTTAAGCGGCTCAGCGAGCTTGTAAGCCCAGTCCGGATCCGGATCGTGCCAGAATGTGGCCCCGGCTCCCGCTAAGCCGGAACCAACGGCCGTTGCGGAAGAGCCTGTGTTCACCGTCGCCAAGGAAACCGAGCGCCAAGGCCGCGAACGCCGCGCCTGCGGGTACGCCGTCGAGTCCTGGAATCTCCCGCCCCCACACTGTTGCCCTGGCATTGTTGACGATCAACGCACCAGGCTGATCCGGAACAATCCCGGCCACCTCGGCAATGCCGGCATTTGCGACTGACTTGAGTTCGGCGTCGGGCACTGAACGCAGTGGTTCCCAGCCGCTGCGGGGCGCCCCGACTCCGGCCCAAGATTCGGAAACGGTCGACGGCGGGATCGGAAGCTCGACGTCGTCGGCACCGGAGCGCGCCAGGCGGTCCAGGACCGAGGACAGGGTCACAGTGACGTCCGCATGCGCATCCTCGGCGAGGGCGATGGTCCGAAGCCCGAGGATGGTCGGTGTCGCTTCGCCCAGGAGGCGCGGCCTCAGGACGCACACATAGGCAGCCAGGACGCGTCCGGAAGCCTGCAGCCGGATAGCGCCGTCATCGATGCTCTTGGCTCGCGTGGCATAGGTGCGGAGATCCGCCAGATCACGGGGATCGACGAAATGGAAGGACTGGGTCAGTACATCGGACACATCATCGACTCTACCGGCATGTCCTCGGTTGAGAGGGGTCCGGGCGGCGTCTAGAGTCGAACCATGACTGACGCGCACGCGGGCCTGGAACATCAGGTTGCCCTTGAGGACCCAACATCCACCCTCATCGAACTACTGTCCCTGGCCGACTTCGACGGCGCGAGGACAGCAGAGGACATCTTCCTTGGGCCGTCCCAGAAACAGCCGCGCCACCGCGTGTTCGGCGGACAGGTGCTGGCCCAATCGCTCGTGGCCGGTATGCGCACTGTGGCGGAGGACCGCACTGTCCATTCCATGCATGGCTACTTCCTTCGTCCCGGAGACGCCAACCAGGCCATCACTTTCAGCGTTGAACGGCTCCGCGACGGACGCTCATTCTCCGCGCGACGGGTGCACGCGTACCAGGAGGGACAACCGATCCTGTCGATGATCGCCTCCTTCCAGACCGAGGCAGCCGGCGTTGAGCACCAGTCCTCGATGCCGGCCGGAATTCCGGATCCCGAAACCCTGCCAAGTACCGCGGAAATCCTGCAGAAGTACGACCATCCACTCGCGCGCCATATGTCCTTCGAGCGTCCCTTCGACGTCCGCCACGTCGACCCCGCACTTTACGTGGAAGCGCCCACGGAGCACGTAGCCAGCAACGCAGTGTGGATGAAGACCTTCGGCCCGATGCCGGACGACCCCAATCTTCATCTGGCAGCCCTGGCCTACGCGAGCGACTACACCATCCTGGAATCGGTGTTGCGCAAGAACGGATTGAGCTGGATGACTCCGGGCATGAGCGTGGCGAGCCTCGACCACGCCATGTGGTGGCATCGACCCGTCCGCGTGGACGAATGGCTACTGTACGTACAGGAGTCCCCCAGCGCCCAGGGCGCCCGCGGGCTGGCCACCGGCAAGATCTTCAGCCGCGATGGACAGCATGTGGCCACCGTGGCGCAGGAGGGTATGCTCCGGATTCCGCGGTAGCTGCCGTTTTTAGCGTAGCTGCGGCGTAACACAGAAGGCCGGCGCCCCGGGATATTCCCGGGGCGCCGGCCTTCTCGAGTCGTATCGCTCTTAGTCGCGAGTCAACTTGCGGTGCGTGACCCGGTGCGGCTTGGCCGCGTCCGCGCCGAGGCGCTCCACCTTGTTTTCCTCGTAGGACTCGAAGTTACCCTCGAACCAGTACCACTTCGACGGGTTTTCCTCGTCACCTTCGTAGGCGAGGATATGGGTGGCAACCCGATCGAGGAACCACCTGTCGTGAGAGACCACTACCGCGCAGCCGGGGAACTCGAGCAAGGCGTTCTCAAGGCTGCTGAGGGTTTCGACGTCGAGGTCGTTGGTGGGCTCGTCAAGCAGCAGCAAGTTTCCGCCCTGCTTGAGGGTGAGGGCCAGGTTCAGGCGGTTACGCTCACCGCCCGAGAGCACTCCGGCCTTCTTCTGCTGGTCCGGTCCTTTGAAGCCGAAGGCGGCCACGTAGGCACGCGATGGCATTTCAACGTGGCCCACCTGGATGAAGTCCAGGCCGTCGGAGACGACCTCCCACAGGGTCTTGTTGGGATCGATGCCGCCGCGGCTCTGATCGGCGTAGGAGATCTTGACGGAGTCACCGATCTTCAGGTCGCCGCCGTCAAGCGGTTCCAGCCCGACGATCGTCTTGAACAAGGTGGTCTTGCCAACGCCGTTGGGGCCAATGACGCCGACGATGCCGTTTCGGGGCAGCGTGAACGACAGGCCATCGATGAGGGTTCGGTCTTCGAAGCCTTTTTGCAGGTTCTTCGCCTCCAGGACCAGGCCACCAAGACGCGGTCCCGGCGGAATCTGGATTTCTTCGAAGTCGAGCTTTCTGGTGCGATCGGCCTCGGCTGCCATTTCCTCATAGCGGGCCAGACGGGCCTTCGACTTGGTCTGACGGCCCTTGGCGTTGGAACGGACCCACTCAAGTTCTTCGGTCAGGCGCTTGGCTTGCTTCGCGTCCTTCTTGCCCTGGATTTCCAGGCGGGCGCGCTTCTTCTCCAAGTACGTGGAGTAATTGCCTTCGTACGGGTACAGGCGGCCGCGGTCCACTTCACAAATCCACTCGGCGACGTGGTCCAGGAAGTAGCGATCGTGAGTGATGGCGAGGACGGCACCAGGGTAGGACGAGAGGTGCTGCTCCAACCACAGAACACTTTCTGCGTCCAAGTGGTTGGTGGGTTCGTCAAGGAGCAGGAGGTCAGGCTTCTGGAGCAGCAGCTTGCAAAGCGCTACACGGCGGCGCTCACCACCGGACAGGACAGTCACGTCAGAGTCACCCGGCGGGCAGCGGAGTGCGTCCATGGCTTGTTCGAGCTGGGAATCGATGTCCCAGGCATCTGCCGCGTCGATGGCTTCCTGGAGGTGGCCCATTTCCTCCAGCAGGGTGTCGTAGTCGGCATCCGGGTTGGCCATTTCCTCGGAGATCTCGTTAAAGCGCTGGATCTTCGAGTAGATCTCGCCCACGCCTTCCTGGACGTTGCCCAGGACGGTCTTTTCCTCGTTCAGGGGCGGCTCCTGCAGGAGGATGCCCACGGAGTAGCCGGGGCTGAGGCGGGCTTCGCCATTCGACGGTGTGTCGATGCCGGCCATGATCTTCAGGATCGTGGATTTGCCGGCTCCGTTCGGGCCCACCACACCGATCTTCGCGCCAGGGAAGAACGACATGCTGACATCGTCCAGGATTAGTTTTTCGCCAACGGCCTTGCGAGCCTTGGTCATCGTGTAAATGAATTCCGCCATGCCGTTAAATCTAATGGGTGGCAAGGCATAACTCACATTCGTGCCTGCTAGCGCGAATCTCCCACGAAGCATTTGCCACTCGCCAGCACGGGCAGCACGGACACTGAGACCTGGCCTTCCCTGATCTCGCCCATGACGCAGTCCTTGTCCAATCTGGCCGCTGCCTCAATGGCGTCGACGTCCAGACCGGTCGGTGTCTTGCTGGCGGTCACCTCCAACGTCGGGGCAGGAATACCGGCCGAAACGAGTTGCGATCGCAGTGCTTCTTGCGTCGGTTTGGGGGATGTCGCAGCAAGCGTCATCAGGGCGGTCTCCATGGTCTGCTTCAGGGTCGCCGCACCCGCGCTGAGCGAAGCCGGTGCTGAGGGGTTTCCGGCACTGGGTGTGACAGCTGGAGTAGCACCGGCTGTACTCGATGGGGCACGCGATGAGACCGGCGTACTTCCTGACACCACAGGAGCAGGTGCCGTGCAGCCGGCCACCAGCCCGGCCACAAGTAACGGGACTGCAAGCAGCAAACCCCGGCTTCCGGCCGCGTGGCGGCGTCCTGATGGTTTTCGCGGCGTTCCCCTGCTCATCACCCGGCCATTCTGCCATGCGGCGCACTATCTTCCGCACCGCATGGCATCCGCGGATATCCGAGGCATCCGCTCTTTCGGCACGAGCGTCATCTCAGGCCCGGGCGTCTACAAGTTCTCCGGTGTCAGCATGAACAAGAACCGCCTCATCGTTTTCTCCGGCCGAAAGAATAACCTCCCGCTCGGCTGCAACACTGCCGTCCTCGTCGTCATGCGGGCCCTCTTCACCGTCTTCATCCGCCGAAGGCCAAGGGTTTTCAGGCTCCACCCCGGTGGCCGCGGGCACGCTCTGCGGGCTGGTGCTACCGGAGGTCCGGATGAAGTTCGCCGAGCCCCACATGAGGTCATGCCCCACCGACTCGGCCACGATTTCGGCAACATGGTAGATCTTGCCGTCGTGTTCCCACTGCCTCAGCTTGAGTTTCCCGACCACGATGACCCGCTGGCCCTTCTTGACGCTGCATCCGATGTTTCCGGCAAGATGCCTGAACGCTTGAACGCTGAACCAATTGGTGTTGCCATCCACCCAGGCGTCGTTCGCGCGGTCGAACCTGCGCGCAGTGGAGCCAAGCCGGAACGAGGCCGTCCCCGTCCCGCCCGGGGTCGTCGAACTCCTGGGTTCCGAGGCAACGAATCCCCGGACAGTGATGATGTCATTCATAGTCTTGTCCTAACGTGAGTTGAGCTGCCTGTATGGCTCTTTCAGCTTCACGTGCCGCGAACTTCCGCGGCAGTATCCACTTCGCGTATGTGGATAGCCAGACCCCATCGCCGCCTGTGGGGGAAGAGTCGCGGACCCGCTGAGCTGGCTACACAGGCTGCTGGCGCAATGTAAACTCTTGATGGCGCCTCAGCCACGTGCTGTGCGTGCGCCGCCTGCCTCGGTAGCTCAGAGGATAGAGCAGGAGCCTTCTAATCTCTTGGTCGGGGGTTCGATTCCCTCCCGGGGCACGCAAAGAGCGGCTCTGACCTGCGGAAACGTAGATCAGGGCCGCTTCTGGTTTCGTTAAGCCGTGAAGACCCACGGCCTAACGCACAAGCCAATCCGTGTCGTCCGGCCTCGCTGCACCCTGGGCTGTTCCCATGATCCCGAACGTCGCCGGCTCCGGTGTCGTCACCACCAACCCCGCGACCTGGTCCGACGTCGAAAAACTCTTCGACGTCTGCGGCGAGTAGTCGCGCTGTTGGTGCCGATGGTTCGCTCTCGTCGGCCAGGATCGGAAGACCACTCCACTGCCGGAGCGGTGTGGCTGCCGCATTGCTGAATGCCGCCGTCGGGCATGCATTCGCGCTTGGCGCCGAGATCGTGGAAGGCTACCCCGTTGGTCCCTCGCTTCGGCCCAAAGCCGCTTCGGCCGATCTCTACCAAGGAACGGTATCAACTTGTTCGCGGACGCCGGTTTCACGATAGTTTCCAGAGCGGTAGAGGAGAGGGCGTTCATGCGCTTTGGGCGCCGACTTTGACCAGTCCGGATTCCGGAGCCCCCGCCTACGGCAGTGTCAAAATAACCGGACCTTCCGCGGTAATCGCAACCGTATGTTCGCTGTGCGCCGCACGCCGGCCGTTGGCGGAGCGCAAGGTCCACTGATCGTCGTCATGGTAATAATCATCGCTCCCACCCAGGATCAACATCGGCTCAATAGCGATGACCAGGCCCTCCACAAGCTTCATGCCGCGGCCCGGCCGGCCGATGTTCGGCACGCTCGGTTCTGCGTGCATAGTCCGGCCAATACCGTGTCCACCGTGATCGGCAAGGATCCCGTAGCCACTCCGTTTGGCCTCCCCGCCAACGGCGTACGCAAGGTCGCCCATCTTGTTTCCCACCCGGGCGGCCTCGACTCCGCGAGCGAGCGCGGCCGCCGTAGCATCGATCAAATCCTGATCCACCGGATCCGGACTACCCACAATGAAGCTGATTGCGGCGTCCCCGCACCATCCCTCGACGAATGCCCCGCAGTCGACGCTCAGCAGATCGCCGTCCCGCAAGACGTATCCGTTCGGGATGCCGTGCACCACGGCGTCGTTGACGCTCGTGCAAATGACCCCTGGGAACGGTGTGGACGCCCACCGCGGACGGTAATTCAGGAATGCAGGCTTGGCTCCGGCGGCTTCGATGACGGAAACCGCGATGTCGTCGAGCTCCTTGAGCGACACTCCAACCGCGGCTTGCGAACGAACCGTGGAAAGCGTGTTGGCAACAACCCTCCCGGCTTCGCGCATGAGCGCAATCTCTTCTGGCGTCTTCACCATGGACATAACAAGCCTCCGAAACGGGGGTAACCAAGGGGCCCGGGCCGCGAAGTGAACTCTTCCCACCACTCTATTGGCGCCCCGGTGCCAGTCAACCGGGTGGCGCGTCCGAGCCTGCGCCGGAGTGTCCTAGAGTCGATGTATGGAACACCGAAGGATCGCTGTTATCCGGGAACGTCTGCATGCGGAGGCGGATCCCGACCGCGCACAAGCGGCACAAGCGTACATGAAGTCATCCATGCCTTCCCTCGGGGTCAGAGTCCCTGTAGTCCGCCGCATAGTCCTGGCGACCGCGAAGGAACTGCCTTTCGAGTCGCCCGCTGAACTGCGTGACGACGTCCGGCACTTGTGGCGCGAGGCCACCTGGCGGGAGGAACGCTATGCAGCCATCGATCTGACCTCGCTCAAGTCCGTTGCCAAGGACCTGGAGATGTTGCCGCTCTACGAGGAAATCATCCGGACAGGTTCATGGTGGGACTTCGTGGACGGAGTCTCCGACCGCATCTGCACCCTTCTGCAGCACCACCGGAGCACGCTGACCCCTCTCCTGCGCGAGTGGGCAACGGACGAAGACCTCTGGATCCGCCGCGCCGCCATCACCTCCCAGCTCAAGGCAAAGTCGGCAACCGACAAGGAACTTCTCGCCGCGGTGCTCGACGCCAACCTCACCGACAAGGAGTTCTTCATCAGAAAGGCCATCGCTTGGGCACTAAGGGAGTACGCCAAAACCGATCCCCGATGGGTGCGGAATTACGCGGAAGCCCGGCGAACCGGACTCAGTCCTTTGTCAATGCGAGAGGCGATGAAACACCTCGGCTGAAGCGCGTTCAGGGCTTTGGTTTGAACTTCAGAATCCCTCGCCGCGGGCGGAACAAGACGTGGGTCTTCTTGTCGTAGAACACGAGGTAGGCAATGAAAAGGACCGCAATGGCGATGGCCACCCCACGCACCACAGCCAGGGGGATCCACGGGAAGACACTCAATTGGTCTGTCAGAGCGATAAGGGTGAAGAACGCCGTCAGATAGAAGACCGTCCGAAGCTGCGGGCCGTCCGCGATACCCGTCACCGTAAAGAACACCAGCAGCCAGACCATGTACCAAGGCTGGATGACCGGCGCAAGCACGACGACGGCGGCAAAGGCCCGGGCCATGCGCCGGAGCACGGTCTTGTTGAACTCGGACTCGCCGTCGATCGGCGCACGCATAGCGATCCCGCGACCCGGCGTACGCACTGCGAGCCAAACAATGGCAAGCGCCGAAACCGCCGTTCCGATGGTTTGGATCACGTCAGTCACCGGAACGCCAGGACCGCCGAAAAGTCCGACGACGAAGCCCGCTGTGTGGGCCAGCAGACCCACCGGTGCGTACCAAATCCACACCGTTCCAGGGGTTTGCAGGGCACCAAGCCAGCCAAATCCCAAACCGTTCACCATACCCGCGGCGGCCAGGAGGCCCAGGGACAAGACCAACGTGGCCGTCCAACAGATCATTCTGCGGCCCCAACCGGCGCGGGCACCAGCCCACAGCAGCCCGGCGAAAGGCAACGCAATCAAGGTAATTGGCTTGATTGCGATCGAAGCGGTGATCAGCACGATTCCAAGCACGGGTCGCTTGACCGAGGCGAAATACAACCCGGCAACAACAAGTCCCAACATCAAGGAGTCGTTATGGGCGCTGGCGATGAAGTTGCACAAGAGCACAGGGTTGAGGACCCCGAGCCAAAGCGCCCGCTCCGGGTTCACGCCATGGAGCGCGGCCAATCGGGGAACGTACACGGCAAGCAGCAAGACTCCGGCCAGCGCAGCCAGTCGGAAGGGAACCAGGGCAAGCTCGGGGACGCCTGCGCTGAGCCACACGGCTCCCTGTTCAAACCATAGCCACAGGGGACCGTAGGGGGTGGGTGCTTCCGTCCACATTTTGTCGGGTCCGAGCGAGAAGTAGTTACTCAACGCGGAAATGCCGTTGGTATACGGATCCACGCCTTGCTCCATGAGCCGGCCTTGGCCGATGTAGGCGTAGGAGTCCCTGCTGAACAGCGGCAAGCTGAACATCAACGGAACTGACCACATCCACAACGCACGCCGGAGCACAGGATGCGCCGAGCCGTTCCATCCGCCGATCCGTTGTGCAATTCGCAGCCACGAGCGCAAGAGCAAGAGTGCCCCGAGGCAGAGCATCACCGTGCACAGGATCACTCCGACCGGAGATGTCCTGGCCATGATGAAGAGGGGCATACGGATCAGGGCACTGCTGCTTGCGAGCCAACCAACTCCGACAGAGCCGACCACCATGAGCAAAGACCCGATGAAACCCTGAAGGATCGCCGTCCTTGCGGCCTTTGCGATTACCGTAGCGTCCGCCGGCGCGTTGGAGCCGTCAAGCGCCTCTGGATGAGCCAACGAACTCCTCACCTCACGCTCGCGAAACTTCGACAAACCATCAAACAAAATCCTGTCCGGTTCCCTGCCGCCTCCCGGCCAAAATGGATTCGCCGGCTGCCATGGATTATTGCAACTCTAGCATCGTCGCCCGCAGCCTCCCGGGGGTCTGCAGCCCACGGGTCGGCCTGCGAAAGTGGCCTGAGATAGGATGGAACGGGCCTTATCTCGATGCCGAAGACCCCCAGCCATGCTGCTCCGCCATGAGATTGGACGGAACCGGTGTTGTCTGCAGTGGCCCGGTGCCGCTAAGGCTTGCGGTGCCCCTGTGACGATTACTACGACAAGGATCCTCCCATTTCCACGGACTCATTCTTCAGCGCGCTCACACGGTTCCGTCATCGTGTTCTTCCAGCTTCCTGGGAGGCGAAGCTCAATACCCCCAAAGGCCTGCTGGCGGCCTTCTGCGTGGTGCATTTGGTGTTCCTCGTGTTCGCTTTGACCATTTCTCTTCGTGGAGAAGCGTTCAGCGACACCTTCATCTATCGGGAATGGACCTCTGCGGGGTTCAGGGATGAAAACCTCAGCAGCGGACCTAGTCCATGGGTCTACCCCATCTTGGCCTTGATACCGATGGCCATCGCCGGGTTGGCTGGACCCGGCCCCTTCTTCTTCCTATGGGTGGTCATGATCACCGTGCTCGACGGCGTGGCTATCGCCAAGCTCACGGGGTGGGGACGGCGTAGGGAGGCAATCCCGGCTGCATGGTGGTGGCTGGTGTTCGTCTTCATCATGGGCTGGCTGGGATTCGCCCGGGTGGATGGATTTACCGCGCCCATCGTACTGATCGCGTTGGCGTACGGAGTGTCGAACCCTTTCATAGCCTCGACGCTTCTGAGTGTTGCAACCTGGATGAAGGTCTGGCCGGCTGCCGTCATGCTCTCCTTGTTCACCGTAGTCAAGGACAGGACCCGCGTCGTTGCAGCCGGTATTCTGACCAGCGCTGTGGTGATTGCTCTGGCCGCTGCCGTAGGGGCGCTCCCCAAGCTCCTCAACTTTCTCACCCAACAAGGCGATCGTGGCATGCAACTGGAAGCGACTTTCACCACTCCTTGGTTGTGGCTCTCGGTCCTCCATGTCGGTGACGCACGGATGTACATGAACACGGACATCAACTCGGTGCAGGTGGACGGCCCGGGAACACCGTTCATGTCACAACTGATGCAGCCGCTTCTTGTCTTGGCCGCGCTCGTGGTGGCTGCCCTGATTTTTTGGGCCCTGCACAACGGCAAGCGAAGCGGTGGGGCTGACCGTACGGAACTATTGTTGGCCGGCTCCCTGACCATGGCCACCGCCTTCGTGGTTTTCAACAAGGTCGGATCCCCACAGTTCATGGTTTGGCTGGCGCCGGCTGTGGCCGTCGGACTCGTCCACAGCCGGAGTGAATGGCGCGTCCCCGCAGCCATGCTCATTGCCATTGCTGTGGCGACCTACTTTATCTACCCCCTCTTCTACGATGCCCTCAGCCACAACAACCCTTGGATGGCCTTGGTTTTGACTGTGCGCAATGCCTTGCTGGTGGTGCTCTTCTGCTGGTCCGTACGCCGGCTGTATCTTTTGGGCAAGAAGACCCCCGCGAATGAACCGGCCGATGCCGGCAAGGAGATCTGAGACTTCCGTTCGATTCTTGGGCGGGCTGGTCGCGTGCGCGGCCAGCCCGCCGTCGTCTTTTGGGTTATAGGACAAAACGTGTGTAAATCCCGGGCGCGTCATGACCGCCCAGGGATCGTCTTCGCTCGGATGTCGGATTCTGCTCAAACATTCGAATGGACAAATTCCGGCCCCTCGGACTCACAGACTCACGGGACCGGCAACTTCCGTTCCGTCTCAGTGCCCGACCACCAACCAGGCCGAACCACTAACCAGACAGTCCGGAGGTATGCAAGCAGCCCAGCCACCCTATGCTTCCAAAGCTTAGCCACCCCCGAAATTCGCCCCCAACACTGGGGAGCAAGCCTCTCTCATACACACGTTTTGGCCTATAGCCCCGTCTTTTCGGAACACGTGGAGCAACACCGGCGTCGAATGCGGTCCGAAGCCCGGCGCAGTACCCGCTATCCGGAACGCCTGAGCCGTTGCTCGAGCCTGCGGAGCAATTCCCCGGGAGTGGACCGGATCAACAATCTACGGGTATGCACGTCCAGGACCATCAGGTAGATCGCGAATCCCACCGCCACCACGTATGCCAAGGACGAGGCCTTGACGTTCAACTCGACGAAGGACAGCACTGAGAGCTGGTCCTGCGCGCCGAACGCCACGAAGAACGTGACGGCGACATAGAGGCATTTGATCTGCCAGTCATCCCGGATGCCGGTTACCGCGAGCAGCGGTATGAACCACAGGATGTACCAAGGCTGGATGATGGGAGCGAGCATGACGACGGCGGCGAACGCCAGAGCGGCGCGTCGCACCAGTCGCGAATAGTCCCCACGGAACATGAGAACCACCACGAGCGCCATGCCGGTCCACTTCAAGAGCGTGCGAAGCCCGGACGCCACCGTTCCGCCGGGCAAGCCCAAGAGATTTGCGATCACGTCGACCTGTTGGCTCAGGAACCCGGAAGGCGAGAATGCCGTGTAGCCGGGGGTGGGATCGAGGATGGCCCAGGCCCACCCGAACCCTAGGTTGTACGGGATTCCGCTCACGGCCAGCACACCGAAACTGATGGCCGCCGTCGCGCCCCAGAAGAGGAACTTGCGGGTCCAATTCGCCGCTGGACCCGCCCACATCAGGCCGATGAAGGGCAGGAGAAGCACCGTGATCGGTTTGATACCGATGGAGGCTGTGACGAGGAGAAGACCGGTGACATGGCGCCCGGTGGCCGCAAAGTACATTCCTGCCACGGCGAGGCCCACCAGCAGGGCATCGTTGTGGGCGCTGGCGATAAAGCTGATGAGGAAAAGCGGGTTCGCCACGGCGATCCACAGGGCGCGACCAGGATTGATTCCGTGGAGTTCGGCCAGCTTGGGAACGTAGATCACGCAAAGCAGCACTCCCCCCGCCGCCAGGACACGAAAGAGCAGGACGGATAAATCGGGCTGGGCGTTAGTGATACCCACTACCCACCTTGCGAGCCATAGGAAGTATGGTCCGTAGGGCGTCTTGGCCTCGGCCCAGGCGGGGTCCGCTCCGAGGGCAAACCAGTTGCTGAGCGAGGATATGCCTGCGGTGTAGGGGTTCTGGCCTTCAAGGACCAGCCTTCCCTGGCCGGTGTAGGCGTACACGTCGCGCGAATAGATCGGCACGGCGAACATCATGGGCGCCGCCCACGCCGCAACTGCGACAACCACCGATCGGACCGAGCCCGGGCCCCAGTCCTTGAGCCTTTGACCTAGCCTCAACCAAGACCTGACCAAGAGCATGGCGCCGGCAGTCAACAGGATGGTGGACGTCGTAACGCCCCAGCCCTCCGTGCGCAGGGCGATGACAAGCGGGTGTCGGACCATCGGCGATCCATTGGCGATCCAGCCCGCGCCGATCGAACCGACGAAGATCATGAGAGAGCCGAAGAATCCTTGCCAAATGGCCACGTAGGCCTTGACCCTGGGTGAACCGATGCCCGCAGCACTGGGAAAATGGGCGCCTGCGGCGATCGTCTCCGACGGCACCGCGGGTTCCTTTGCCTCATCCCGGCTGTTTGAGGTGCCCACGCCCGATCCGCCTGCCGTCATGATATTCCAGTCCCTACGTACATTGGTCCAGCTCGTCGAGGCAGGCAACAACCGCTCGACAACGGCCCAGTTTACCAGCCGGAGTCCGCCGCAGACGCGCAATCAGGCGCTCCGCCACGCTTCCCACACAGCCGAACGGTAGGCTTGGCAGGTGCCTATTACTAATGAACGCATCGTCTGGATCGACTGTGAGATGACCGGGCTGGACCTTGAAAACGACGCCCTGATCGAGGTGGCGGCTTTGGTCACCGATTCGGACCTTAACATTCTCGGTGACGGCGTCGACGTCGTCATCAAGCCTGTTGACGCCGCCCTTGAGCAGATGAACGACTTCGTCCGCGACATGCACACCCGTTCGAAGCTCCTGGACGAACTCCCCCATGGCAAGACCATGGCGGAAGCTGAAGCAATCGTCCTTGAGTACATCGAGAAGTGGGTACCCGACCCCAAGAAGGCGCCACTTGGCGGCAACTCGGTTGGAACCGACCGGATGTTCCTCGCGCGCGATATGCCCAACATCGTCGAGCACCTTCACTACCGGGTCATCGATGTCAGCACCATCAAGGAACTCTCGCGCCGCTGGTTCCCGCGCGCGTATTTCCAGTCACCTGCAAAACACGGTGGCCACCGCGCCCTCGGCGATATCAAGGACTCGATCGACGAGCTTCGGTACTACCGCGAGGCGGTCTTCGTGCCGGCGCCAGGACCGGACACAGCAACGGCGCAGCGGATTTCCAAGCAAGTTACAGCCGGCCCGGAAGCTCCCGCAGGCACGTGATCTGCAGCACCTTTTGGGGAAATTTCATCCAAACCGTCGAAACTGGCGAAACCACCCCTCAAGACGGGGTATAGTTTTTGTCGTTGCCTCCGCAGCTTGCGGGTCACTCCGGAAGCATCAAGAGGCACATGGTGGGCGTAGCTCAGTTGGCAGAGCGCCTGGTTGTGGTCCAGGAGGTCGCGGGTTCAACCCCCGTCGCTCACCCTCATGAGATCGGTGAAGTTCGCCGATCGCAGCCAAAGGCCGTACTGGTTATCCAGTGCGGCCTTTGCTTTGTCCCGGCCAATTCCGGCCTTCCAGGCCAGAGAACCAGAGGAACACTTGACATGACCGTTCTGCCAGTCACGATCTGGGGCGAGCCTGTGCTTCACCGCCGGGCGGCCGAGGTTGAAGTGTTCGACGACGAACTGCGCACCTTGATAGCCGACATGTTCGAGACGAACGAAGCCGCCAACGGCGTTGGCCTGGCCGCACCCCAGGTGGGAGTTGGCAAGCGGCTCTTCGTCTACAAATACCCCAATGACGACGACGCACCGGACGAAGGGGTGCTCGTGAACCCGGTCCTGACACTGTCAAAAATCCCCGGGTCCCTTCCTGACCCGGAGGAAGACATCGAAGGCTGCCTGTCCTTCCCCGGGGAGCACTACCCGCTGCAGAGGGCGGAGTGGGCCCGCGTGCAAGGCTTCGACGGCGAGGGCGAGCCGGTGGATTTCGTGGCCACGGGCTGGTTCGCGAGGGTCATGCAACATGAATTCGATCATCTGGACGGCAAGCTTTATGTGAACCGTCTCATCGACCGCTACGCCAAGAAGGCCATGAAGCAGGCCAAGAAGAACGGCTGGGGAGTGCCGGGCCTGAGCTGGATGCCGGGCGTCGACCCAGACCCTTTCGGACACTGATTGGACCGGACCATGATTGGAGACGCGGACCGCGCTATTGCTGTCCGGCCCGTCCCTGCGACACTCGCCCCGTCACATCGCCCTGATGGTCTGCTGGCCCGGGCACGAGCCTAGGACACGCTTCATGGCGTCCTTCTCCGCTTGGGTGATCCAGAGCCGGTACGCAGCCTTGACGGAAATCTGCCGCGCTACATAGTGGCAACGAAAGCCCTTGTTCGCAGGCAGCCAGCTGGCGGCGTCGCTCGCGCTCTTCTTTACGTTGGCGGGGCCGTCAACGGCAATGAGGTTCAAGGGATCGTTGGCGAGACTCTGGCGTTGTTTCGCCGTGAGGTGCTTGGCACCCTTCTGCCAAGCATCGGCAAGGGCCACCAGGTGGTCAATCTGGACGGCACTGCTGCTTTCCGATCCCCTCCGGAAATGGATGTCCTCGCCCGCATACGGCTCGCGGAGTTGCCCGGACGCAACCTTGCACGTGGAACCCGCGGTGAACTCCACCGACCTGAGGTCCCGCCGGAGGATGTCGTTTCGGGTATCGCAGCCGTTGCGGTCGACGTCGAGCCATGCCTGGCCGAATTGCTTACGGTCGTAATCGTCGTTGGCAGAGCGTCCCTTCACGGAAAGCGCTTCGAGGACATCAGCGGCTGAACCGACGGGAACGGGCTGTACGGACTCCACAGGCCTCATCCAGCTCGAGTCGAAGACGGGAGCCTCCGTGGGCCCATCGCCGGCGGCTTCGGCCACGGCGAACTGGCCGCTCGCGAAGAACCACGCAATGCCGGCAACGCCAGCCGCGACTAAGAGGAACAGGAGCACCCAAGCCTGACGAGACTGGCGGCGGGCGCGTCGATAGGCGGCCCAAGTAGTGCTCAAGGGATTGCATCCTTTCGGCGAAGACTACGTCCCTTGAGACTAATTCAGGGCAGCGACAGCCACTGCCGATATCCACAGTGGGGAGGACAGGTCACTATGTGAATAATCGCAACGCGGGACCAACCCGCCCGCTCAGGGCGCTGCGTGAGATGGGCTACTGCTCCTTGGTGACCCGGTTCAGGTCTTCGGCCGCCAGCTCCAGGAGCGACTCCAGCTGAATGACCCGGTCCTCAGCGATCTCGCCAGCCGCGAACGCCGTCTTGGCTTCAGCGAGCAGGCGCAGGGCCTCCTTATGATTGGAGCGCGCTAGGTGCAATGCGTGTTCCAGGGTGGTTTCATGTTCCAGAATCTTTTCGCGTTCCATGCGTCCATTCTGGTCAGATTTCCCGACTGATACCAACGCATCAGCCGGGAAAATCCTGTGAATTTCCTGACGCAGGTCCAGAATCGGCTAGACGCTGGCGGTCGCCAACGCGGTGTCGGAATCCGCGCCGAGAGCGACGCTCTTCGCCGGGAACGACGGCGGGTTCACGCCTGCCATTTCTTCCATGACGCGCACCACCTGGCACGAGTAGCCGAATTCGTTGTCGTACCAGACATAGACCACCAGATTCTTGCCGTTGGCGATCGTGGCCAGACCGTCCACGATGCCGGCCCGGCGGGAGCCCACGAAGTCCGTGGAGACAACCTCGGGCGAATCGATGAAGTCGATCTGCTTGCGCAGCTCCGAGTGCAACGACATCTCACGAAGGTAGTCGTTGACCTCCTCCTTCGTGGTCCCCGTCTCCAGGCTCAGATTCAAAATGGCCATCGACACATCCGGAGTCGGCACCCGGATCGCGTTGCCGGTCAGCCTGCCCTGCAACTCAGGCAGGGCCTTGGCCACCGCCTTGGCCGCACCCGTCTCGGTAATCACCATGTTCAGCGCAGCCGAACGCCCCCGCCGGTCGCCCTTATGGAAGTTATCGATCAGGTTCTGATCGTTCGTGAACGAATGCACGGTCTCCACGTGCCCGTGGATGACCCCGAACCTGTCGTTCAGCGCCTTGAGCACCGGGGTAATCGCGTTCGTGGTGCACGACGCCGCGGTGACGATCGTGTCCGAGTCCAGAATCGAGGAATGGTTGATGCCATGAACAATGTTCTTCAAATCGCCCTTGCCCGGGGCCGTGAGCAACACCCGCGCCACGCCCTTGCTGGCCAAGTGCTGGGACAGGCCCTCGGCATCGCGCCACCGGCCCGTGTTATCCACCACCAGGGCATCCTTGATGCCATAAGCCGTGTAATCGACCGTGGAAGGGTTCTCCGAGTAAATAACCTGGATCTGCACACCGTTGGCCGTGATCGTGTTCGCAGCCTCGTCCACCCGGATGGTCCCCTCGAAAGAACCATGCACCGAATCCCGGCGCAGCAGACTCGCCCGCTTGACCAGATCGTTCTCCGCCCCCTTACGCACCACGATCGCACGCAGACGCAGCCCGTGCCCGCCACCGGCCTTCTCAATCAGCAACCGCGCCAGGAGCCGGCCGATCCGCCCGAAACCATACAACACCACATCGGTACTGCTCCGGTCATCCGCGCCCCGGCGCCCCACAACCCCGGCCAGCTCGGCCCGGAGGAATTCCTCCAAAGACAGGCCACCGCCCTCGGACCTGAACTTCTCATTCAACCGGGCAATATCAATCGCCGCAGCCCCCAGCTCCAGCCCCGCCAGGACATCCAACAACGGCGCCGTCTCCTCCAAAGGCAGCTCGTCCTTGCTCATCCGGCGCGCGAAACGATGCGCCTTCAGGATGTTCATCGTGGACTTGTTGATCAGGCTGCGCCCATGGATGCTCGTCACCACATTGTTTTCCCGGTACAACCGGCCGATCACCGGAATCATGGCCTCAGCCAACGCCTCCCGGCCCATCCACGTATCAAGACAAGAATCTGACGACTGGCTCACAGAACTACCTTCCTAGGGTCAGCTACATACGTCCTCGTACGTAGATGGCGGCCGCCCGGAGTAATCCTGCGGCACTGGTATCGGCGGGACTTCGGTCTGCCCGGACACCTCGAACGATGCAAAGGAAAACCGCCGGCTGCGAACGCAGAACCGGCGGTGGAACCTCTACGTTCAGTGTCCATTCTAAGGTCTGGCACACGGGCCATTGGTGGCCGGAATGCGTGAATTCACTCACACAAGGCTGAGGGATGGGTTGACCGATACGCCGGGTTCTGTCCTCCCGCGCCGTTGCCGGCGAAGGAGTGGCGACCATCCATCTACGAACGCCGTTGCCGACGCCCTCCAGCGGCCTACCCGGACACTCGGGCGAGCAGCCCTCGATCGTGCCCTGTCTGGCCTTGCTCCGGGTGGGGTTTACCTAGCCTCCCTGGTCACCCAAGGAGCTGGTGGTCTCTTACACCACCGTTTCACCCTTACCTGCTGTCTGCTTGTGCTGGCACAAGCAGACGCGGGCGGTCTGTTTTCTGTGGCACTGGCCTGCGGGTTACCCCGAGTGGGCGTTACCCACCACCCCGCTCTGTGGAGCCCGGACGTTCCTCGAGCCACTCACATGGCGCGCGGTCGCCTAGTCAACCCATCCGCCTTACAGTCTACCGGCGTCGGGCCCTGCCCTCCGACCCGGCAACTGGCGCCTGTACTTGGGCAATACAGCTAATATCGACTGGTGCTGATTCTCCTGCCCCCCTCCGAAGGCAAGACCCCTGCTGCCAAGGGCCCCGCCGTCGAATGGGAGTCCCTGAGCTTTCCCGAACTCAACAGCTACAGGGCCAAAGTACTCGACGCCCTGGGCTTGGTCAGTGCGCACGAGGACGCACTCGCCCTGTTGGGGGTGGGCGCATCGCTGCGGGACGACGTCGAACGCAATACCCGGCTGCATGCCGAACCAGCGGCCCCGGCCCACCAGGTGTATTCCGGAGTTCTCTACGACGCGCTGGGGTACAAGACCTTAACCCCCGCGCAACGCCGCAAAGCGGCGGAGTCGATCCTCGTGATTTCCGCCCTGTGGGGCGCCATTGGCTTCGGCGACCGGGTGCCCGCCTATCGCCTTTCCATGGCCACAGCACTGCCCGACGTCGGACGCCTCGCGTCTTTCTGGAAGCCGCAGCTCACGCAGGCCCTCGCCTCGCGGGTGGAAGGCGAGCTGCTGGTGGACTGTCGCTCGAGCACCTACGCCGCGGCATGGGCTCCGCCCGCGGAGCAAACCGTCTCCATCAACGTCTTTTCCGAGTCCAATGGCAAGCGCACTGTGGTCAGTCACTTCGCCAAGCACACCCGCGGCGAACTGGCCCGGCATCTGTTGAGTCGTCGAGGCAAGGCTCCAGCAACGCCCGGACAATTGCTCAAGGCTGCCTCGGAAGTCTGGACCGCGGAGTTGACGGAAGGCACGGCACGCAAGCCGCACTCCCTCAGCATCATCCTCCCCAACTAGCTCGCATTTGTTGTCGTTATGAGGGCTCATTACGACAACAAATGCGAGCTAGTTGGGACGGGAACAGGCGGCTAGTTCCACTCGGCGGAGCGCACCAGGATGCAGCCCGAATCGGGGCAAAACACGATGTCGTCCTCGGCCGCGGCTTTCACCTCGGCAAGGTCGCCGGGACTGAGCGTCATCCCCGAGCCTTCAGACTTGCCATGGAACAACCGGGCGGCACCCACCCCGCGCTTGGCAAGGGTTTTTTCATAGATAGCCAGCATCCCGGCGTCGAGCCCTTCGGCGAAGCCGGTCCGCTGGGCGCGCACCTCCGTCTCTTCAGCGACGATCTCGGCGATCGCGGCGTCGAGATCGGAGCGGATCCCGGAGAAGGAACCCTGGATGTCATCGACGATCTGCTGTTGGGCCGCCTGCCGCTCCCTGAGCACGTCGAGTCGCTCGAGGATTTCCAGCTCGACATCCTCTAGGTCCGAGCGGCGCTTGTTCAGAGAGGCGATATCGCTCTGCAACGCCACGAGATCCTTGGAGAGTCCGGTGCCGCTGTTCAGCCTGGCTTCGTCCCGCTCAATACGGCCAGCCACTTGCTCGACGTCGGCCTCTGACCTGCGCAGCTCGGCTTCGGCGTCGTGCACTGCGAGCTTCGCCGCCCCGAGGGCCCCGTTGGCCACACCGAGGGCGTCCTGGAGATCGGTGATGCGGGGATCGTTCTCCAAAGTACGACGGCGGCTGGCCAAGGATTTGAGCTTCGCATCCAACCCCTGCAGTTCGAGCAATTTCAACTGTTCCGCCGGTGCTGCCTTGGCCACGCTTACCTCCGCTTGATCATGCCGGGGATGACATTCAACCCCAGCCAGGCCTTGGGCCTGTTTGAGTCGACTCTAGCGCCTAGCGTGCTCCTCTGCCTCGCTACATCCCCACCGGCTCCCAAACCTCGCTTCGCTCGGTATGGGTCCCTCGCCGGTGTGGGCCCTGGGATGGAGCTCCCCCGCCAGGCTTAGCCGGGAGTCAGAATGAAGTCCCAGGGATCGCTGTTGGTGGAAGCGACCCGGATCTCGACGTCGTGCCCTTGGTCCGCGAGCACGTTGCCGAGCGCTTCGGCCGCCGCGGGCAACCACAGCCATTCGCTCGCGAAGTGCGAAACATCAACGAGGTAGGGCCTTCCGTCGACGGCTGCTTCGCGTGCTTCGGACGCCGGGTGGTGGCGCATGTCCGCCGTGACGTAGATGTCCGCTTGGCTGGCGCGAACAGCGTCGAAGAGACTGTCTCCGGCACCACCGCAAACGGCCACGCGCCTGACCAGTCCGTCTTTGTCTCCGGCAACCCGCACGCCACCGGCCACCGAGGGCAGGATCTCGAATACGCGCGCAGCGAACTCTCCGAGGGTCATGAGTTCGGGGAGGTCTCCCACCCGTCCGATGCCTTCTTCCGGCAAGCCGTGGGCCGCGGGGGCCAGCGGTACAACGTTGTCGAGCCCGAAGGCGTCGGCAAGCACGTCGGAGACACCCCCCACGGCTGAGTCCCCGTTGGTGTGAACCGTCAGCAGCCCGGTACCCGACTCAATGAGCCGATGGACGGCAAGGCCCTTGGCACTCGTGGCGGCAACGGAGGTGACGCCTTTGAGGAGCAGGGGATGGTGCGTGACGAGGAGTTCGGCACCCCATTCAATGGCTTCCTCGATGGCGGCCAGGGTGGGATCCACGGCAAACATGATCTTGGTGACGTTGGCGGTGGGGCGTCCGACCACCAGCCCAACCTCGTCCCAGTCCTCTGCGAGTGACTCCGGCCAGAGCTCCTCCACCGCCAATAAGACCTGGCCGAGGGTGGGGGTACTGGTTCTTGAAGTTCCGGCTGCACCGTCTTCCGGTTCTTTCCCGGATCCTGTATCTGCAACCGCGGTGTTCACAGCTTCCATGCATTACATTCTTGCGCATTCGGTGCACATGACGCGCTTGCGCCCAGAGTACTGTTCCAGATTCTTGGCGGTGACCGGTTCTGCGCCGTCACAGTCCCGTAAGGTTGTGCGGGAATCATCCGGGACTCCCAACCATTGAAGAGATCATGAAAACTTTTGTACTCGGTGGAGGCTGTTTCTGGTGCCTTGATGCTGTCTATCAGAAGACCAAGGGCGTCAGTTCCGTGGTTTCCGGATACACGGGCGGACACATCCGCAACCCCGACTATTATGATGTCTGCTCCGGCATGACCGGCCATGCGGAGGTTGTCGCCGTCACTTTCGATGACGACATCATCCCCGCAGACATCATCCTCGACATGTTCTTTGCCCTGCACGATCCCACCACCCTCAACCGCCAGGGCTACGACGTTGGAACCCAGTACCGTTCCTCGATGTTCTATAGCACCACGGAAGAGAAGATCCTCTTCGAGGAAGCCATCCTCCGGAACCAGGAACTGTGGTCCAAGCCGATTGTGACCGAGGTCAGCAGGCTGCCGGTCTTCTACGAAGCCGAATCCATCCACCAGGACTACTACGCCAAATTCCCGGAGCAAGGCTATTGTCAGGTGATCATCAATCCCAAGCTCGCCAAGGCCCGGAAATATTACTCCTCGTGGCTCCGCGCGTAGCAGCGTGTACCACCGCTCGTTAGGCTGACCTCAGCAATAGCTATTTCAGCGAATTCAGAGAATAGGCATGATTACATGGCACGGATCTACGACGACGTCACCCAGCTGATCGGCGGAACCCCCCTGGTCCGCTTGAACCGGCTCACCGAAGGCTTGGATGCCACGGTTGCCGTGAAGCTGGAGTTCTACAACCCCGCCAACAGCGTGAAGGACCGGATCGGCGTGGCCATCGTTGATGCCGCCGAGAAGTCCGGCGCGCTGAAGCCTGGCGGCACCATCGTCGAAGGAACTTCCGGCAACACCGGCATCGCATTGGCCTTGGTTGGCGCTGCCCGCGGTTACAAAGTCATCTTGACCATGCCGGAAACCATGTCCACCGAGCGCCGCGTCATGCTGCGCGCCTACGGTGCCGAGATTGTCCTGACCCCCGGCTCCGAAGGCATGCGCGGCGCCGTCGAAAAGGCCCAGGAGATCGTGGCCAACACGGAGAATTCCGTCTGGGCCCAGCAGTTCGCCAACGAGGCGAACCCGGAAATCCACCGCACCACCACTGCCGAGGAAATCTGGGCGGACACCGACGGCGGAGTGGACATCTTCGTCGGCGGCGTCGGGACGGGCGGTACGATCACCGGCGTCGGTCAGGTGCTGAAGGAGCGCAAGCCCGGAATCCAGATCGTGGCCGTGGAGCCCAAGGACTCCCCTATCCTGAACGGCGGTGCCCCCGGACCGCACAAGATCCAGGGCCTCGGTGCGAACTTCGTTCCGGAAATCCTGGACACCAACGTGTACGACGAGGTCCTCGACGCAACCCTCGAGGACTCCGTTGCCACAGCGCGCGCCCTTGGTACCAAGGAAGGCATCCTTGGCGGAATCTCGGCCGGCGCGGCTGTCTGGGGTGCCCTGGAACTGGCCAAGCGTCCGGAGAACAAGGACAAGCTCATCGTGGCAATCGTTCCCGACTTCGGCGAACGTTACATCTCCACCGTGCTTTTTGACGATATCCGCGGCTGATTGCGGACTCCGCGCCGCCGCTCTCTTTCATTTCCTGTAGAAAGGTCTTTGTGAGCTTCTTCGCAAGACTAGTGGAGGACCTCGAGGCCGCCCGGTCACATGACCCGGCGGCCCGAGGCTCCTTTGAGAACTTTTTCGCGTATTCCGGACTGCACGCCATCTGGGCGCACCGATTGACGCACAAACTGTGGCAGAACCCTGATCTTCGTTTCCCGGCACGGCTTATTTCGCAGCTTGCCCGGTTCCTGACCGGCATCGAGATTCACCCTGGCGCGACCATCGGCCGCCGGTTCTTCATTGACCACGGTATGGGTGTGGTGATCGGTGAGACCGCTGAAATCGGCGAAGACGTCATGATCTACCACGGCGTGACTCTGGGCGGCCGCTCACTGGCCAAGGTCAAGCGCCACCCCACCATCGGAGACCGGGTCACCATCGGAGCCGGGGCGAAGGTGCTTGGCCCCATCACCATCGGTGCGGACAGTGCAGTAGGCGCCAACGCCGTCGTGGTCAAAGACGCACCGCCTGAGTCGATCATTACCGGTGTTCCCGCAACATGGCGGCACCGCGATGCCAAGAGCGAAACCAAACCGGCCGTCGACCCCGCCGAGTACTACATCGAGTACCGGATCTAGGCGGCAAAACGCTTGTAGGCGTTCCAGAAGACCATGTCGAAGGCCCGGTCCGGGAGCACCCGCCGCAACGCCAAGATGGTCCAGGCTCCCCTGCCCACCGGGTATCGGGTCCGTGGACGGCGGGCACTTGCTGCATGCGCAATGGCACCCGCCACAATCCGCGGGTGTGTCGACAATGCCGTGCCAGACGTCGACGCCAAAGCGGCAGCGACGACCCGTGCCTGCTCCCGGTAAGGTCCCTGTCCGGAGACCGTCAACAGGCTCTCTCCGGCGATGGTTCCCCACTCGGTGTCGGTTCCGGCGGGCTCGATGATGGCCACGTCGATGCCATACGGCTTCAGCTCGAGCCGCAGCGAGTCACTGAGGCCTTCGACGGCGAACTTGGTTGCGTGGTACCACGCTCCCAAGGGTTCATACATCTTGCCGCCGATCGAGGACACGTTGATGATCCTGCCTGATCCTGCGGCGCGCATCGCGGGAATCACCAGCTGGGACATCCGCGCGAGACCGAAGACGTTTACCTCGAACTGACGCCGCCCCTCGTCGAGCGGTACCTCCTCCAACGAGCCGTAGGACCCGTATCCGGCGTTGTTGACCAGTACGTCGATCCGACCCTGCTCGGCCAGGACAAGGTCCACGGCGGCCTTCATGGAGGCTTCCACCGTTACGTCCAGGGGCAACACCTTGATCCCGTGGGCTTTGAGGGGCTCCATCTTCTCGACCCTCCGCGCTCCCGCATAGACCACCATCCCTGCTTTGCTGAGCTTGATGGCGGCTTCGAATCCGATTCCGGTTGACGCACCTGTGACAAATGCGACGCGTTGCGGCATGGACTGCTCCTCGTCTGGCGGGGGTTGTGGCGGTTCGTGGCCCACCTACGGCAAAGGCCGACGCCTCCCACAGTATCGGGGAAGTGCCGGCCTTTGTTAGTAGCGAATCGGGGCAGCGAGGTCCCTAGTGGGTGTCGACTGCCGAGATTTCGGACTTGTCTTCGCCCCAGAGGGTGTGGAAGGTGCCTTCGGCGTCGACGCGGCCGTAGGTGTGCGCGCCGAAGAGGTCGCGCTGTCCCTGGATGACCGCCGCGGCGAGGCGCTTGCGGCGCAGTCCGTCGTAGTAGGCCAGCGAGGAGGAGAACACCGGAACCGGGATGCCCAGCTGGACGGCCGTGGCCACCACGCGCCGCCACGCCGGCAGCGCACCGGCAATCGCCTTCGTGAAAGCCGGAGCGAACAGCAGGTTTGCCGGCTTCTCCTCGGCCGCGTACGCGTTGGTGATTTCCTTCAGCAGCTCGGCACGGATGATGCAGCCACCACGCCACAGCGAAGCGATCTCATCCAGCTTCAGGTCCCAGCCGTACTCCTTCGCAGCCGAAGTCAGCATGTCCAGGCCCTGGGCATAGGAAACCAGCTTGGAAGCGTACAGCGCCTGGCGGANGTCCTCGACGAAGTTCTCGGGAACCTCGACGGCGATTTCCTCCCCCGCAAGCAGCTCCTGGCCCAGCTTGCGCTGCTCCGCCTGGGAAGACAGGGCCCGGGCGAAGACCGACTCCGCGATGCCCGAAACCGGAGAACCGAGCTCAAGGGCGGAGATGACCGTCCAACGGCCGGTGCCCTTCTGCCCGGCAGCGTCCACGACGACATCGACGAACGGCTTGCCCGTCTTGGCATCAACGTGGCCCAGGACCTCCGCGGAAATTTCGATCAGGAACGACGCGAGTTCGCCCTTGTTCCACTCGGCGAAGATCCTGGACTGCTCAGCCGGCTCGATGCCCGCACCGGAGCGCAGGAGATCGAACGCTTCACCGATGACCTGCATGTCGGCGTACTCGATACCGTTGTGGACCATCTTGACAAAGTGACCGGCACCATCAGTGCCGATCCACGCACAGCAAGGCTTCCCGTCAACCTTGGCAGAGATCTTCTCCAGCAACGGACCCAAAGCGTCGTAAGACTCCTTGGAACCACCGGGCATGATCGAGGGGCCGTTGAGCGCACCCTCCTCGCCGCCGGAAACACCCACGCCCACGAAATGCAGCTCCTTCTCAGCCAATGCTGCTTCCCGGCGACGGGTGTCCTCGAAATGCGAGTTACCGGCGTCGATCACAATGTCACCCGGCTCCAGCAAAGGAACAAGCTGATCGATCACAGCGTCAACCGGCTTGCCGGCCTTCACCATGATCAGGACACGACGGGGCTTCTCCAAGGAATCAACGAGCTCCTGGAGGGTTTCCGTCCGGATGAAGTCACCGTCCGTGCCGTGCTTAGCCAGCAGGGCGTCGGTCTTCTCGACGGAACGGTTGTGGAGAGCAACGGTGAAACCGTTGCGGGCCAAATTGCGGGCCAGATTGGCGCCCATCACCGCGAGGCCGGTGACACCGATGTGTGCTGACATCAAAACTCCAATTCATTCTTGTGCATTGAGTCCTGCGGAGCGCGAGGAAACGCTTTCTAAAGCAGTAGCTGCGATAAACCATACGTATTCGGACCACGTCCGGGAAAGTTACGCCCGCGTTTCCGCGTCACAAAAGAGTCTATGTGGCGAGCTCGCGCCGTGGGAGTTGCCAGGCAGCCGGGCTACCGATGCCGGTGCTGCCAACGCCACTATGCTTACCACTATGTCAACCAGTCTCCACTACCGCGCTGTTGAGCATCTTGGTACCCGGATCGTCGGCGGCAAGTTGCCCACGGGTCATGTCATGTTGGCCGAGCACCTGGAGGACGAGCTCAAAGTCTCACGGTCGGTGGTACGCGAGGCTGTAAGGGTACTGCAGTCATTGGGACTGGTGGAAACCATCAAGCGCGTTGGCATCCGCGTCCTTCCGGCCCATCGCTGGAACCCCTTCGATCCGTTGGTCATCCGCTGGCGGCTGGCAGGGGAAGGCCGCGGCGCACAGTTGCGTTCCCTCGCCGAACTCCGCTCCGCCGTCGAACCCGTAGCCGCGGAACTGGCTGCTGAGAACGCACCGGAGTCGCTGCGCAAGGAGCTGTTGGACATCTCGCTGGCCATGCGCGAGGCCGGCCGCGCGGGCGACATGCCCACTTTCCTCGATCTCGACATCCGTTTCCACGCGCTGGTGCTTTCCGGCTCCGGCAATGAGATGTTCGCGAACCTGATCGGCCAGGTCACCGAGACGCTCACCGGCCGGACGGTCCACGGCCTCATGCCCGAACACCCCAAGGAAGCCGCTTTGCAGTGGCACGTGGATGTGGCCCAGGGAATTAGCGACAGAGACGGCCCCAAAGCCCGCGAGGCCTCGTCCAACATCATGCGGGAGACCATCACGGACTTGGCGCCCAGCTGGGAAGGCCAGCCGCGGGTATTTGTTCCCGTCGAGCGGCACTGACGGGTGACCCGCCGGCGCCGCCCGACTGATCCGCTTGATCTACTGAACGGCTAGGCGGGCGGCTGGAAGTTCAGGAGCACTTTCCCGGATTCGGCTGAGTTCCTGGCTACTTCAAAGGCTTCCAGGCCCCGGTCCAGCGTGAACTCGTGTGTCACGACAGGATCGACGTAGAGCGAGCCGTCCGCGAGTGCGGCAATGACCTCATCGATTTCGTCGTTGAAACGGAACGAGCCGAGCAGTTCCAGCTCGCGCGTGATGGCCAGCGAAATAAAGACCGGTTGCGGACCGGAGGGCAACAACCCGACCATCACGACCTTGCCACCGCGCACGGCGCCCTTGATGGCCGATGCCAGTCCAAAGTGGCTGCCGGAGGACTCGATGACGACGTCGGCCTCCACCGCGGAGATAGCGTCCGCGTCGTCCCCCTTGAGAACTTCGTCCGCGCCCACTGCGCGGGCGATCTCAAGAGGCTTGTCGTACATGTCAACAGCGACGATCCGGCGTGCCCCGGCGCGCTTGAGGACTGCCACGGCCAACGCGCCGATCGGACCGCTTCCGATCACCAGCACAGTTTTTCCGGCCACATCACCGGCGCGGGCGACCGCGTGCCACGCCACGCTTGCCGGCTCCACAAGTGCCGCGGTGCGCAAGTCAAGCGTGGCAGGCAGGACCCGGAGCATGCGGGACGGCAGAGTGGCGTAGCGGCTGAAGGCGCCGTCGGTGTGCGGGTACCGCGCGGCACTTCCAAGGTAGGTGCAGCCCGGCGAAAGGTTGGGCCGGTCCTCCGGATACCTGGCGGCGCCCGGGGCAGGGCTTGCCGGGTGGACTGCGACGGCGGTGCCGGCCGCCGGTCCGCTGCCATCGGCGGCCTGCTGGACTACCGTGCCGACGATTTCGTGACCAAGCACCATCGGGGCCTTGAGGATTGATTCCCCCGCGGCGCCGTGGAGCCAATAGTGCAGATCCGAGCCGCAGATGCCACCGTAGGCAATCTCGACGACAGCTTGCTCCGGGGTGGGAACGACGAGGGCGATGTCCTCGATCCGGAGGTCCCCCGCGGCGTGGGCCACGACGGCGGGGGCGGACTGGGGAAGCTGAAAGCCAGCGTGCTGGATATCGCTCATTAGACGACCACCGTCATTCCGCCGTCGACGAAGATCGTCTGGCCGTTGACGAAGTTCGAAGCTTCGGAGGCGAGCCACACCGCCGGGCCGGCAAGATCGGCCACGGTCCCCCATCTGTGGGCCGGCGTCCGGCCGAGGATCCAAGAGTTGAAGTCGGGATCGTCTACGAGGTTCTGGGTCATTTCGGTGTGGATGTAACCCGGAGCGATACCGTTGATCTGGAGGCCGGAGGCCGCCCATTCGGCGGTCATGGCGCGGGTCAGGTTGCGCAAGCCACCCTTCGCGGCAACGTAGGGAGCGATCGTGGGGCGCGCCAGGTCAGTCTGTACGGAGCAGATGTTGATGATCTTGCCGCGGCCTCGCGGGATCATGTGGCGGGCCGCTTCACGTCCCACGAGGAAGGCGCTCGTCAGGTCGGTAGTGATGACCCGGTCCCAATCCTTCACATCAAGGTCCAGCATGGGGACGCGGTGTTGGATGCCCGCATTGTTGACCAGGATATCGAGCGGGCCAACGTTCTCCTCGACCCAGGCCACGCCCCGGGCTGCCGCGGAATCGCTGGTGACATCGAACGCGCAGCTGTGGATGCGACCGGGTCCGAAGTCCGCCGCCATGGCGGCTGCAGCGTCCTTGAGCCGTTCGGTGTTGATGCCGTTGAGGACGACGGTGGCACCGGCGTCGGCCAGTCCGCGGGCCAACGCGTTGCCGATGCCGCGGCTGGATCCGGTGACGAGCGCCACACGCCCGGTGAGATCAAAGAGTCCACTCATGGTTGTTTCCTTAACTAGTTCAGGGGGCTTGGGGCGGAGTGGCTGAGATTCGCTATGGCCTGACGGACGACGGCGAGATCCTGGTCACCAAGGCCTTGATCGATCAGTTCGCGGTAAAGTTCGACGCCGGCGGTTGCCATCGGGACCGCGGTCCCGGCCGCCTCCGCGCTTTCGAGGACGAACGTGAGGTCCTTGTGCATGAATTTCGCGGGACCTGTGGGAGCGTAATCCTTGGCCGCCAGGCGTGGGCCGACGATCTCCAAGACCCGGCTTCCGGCAAGGCCGCCGGCCAGGACGTCGAACAGGGAAGATACATCCATGCCCGAGCGCTCGGCGAGTTCGGCGGCTTCCGCAAGCGCCGCCGTCGTGGTCCCGACGATGAGCTGGTTGCAGGCCTTTGCCAGCGAACCGGCGCCCAAGTCGCCCATGCGGCGGACGGTGGTGCCCATGGCTCGAAGCACTGGAAGCAAGCGCTGGAAGTGCTCTTCCCCGGCTCCGACCATGATGGCCAGGGTCCCGTCCTGCGCACCTTTGGTGCCCCCGCTGACCGGTGCATCGACGACGACGGCGTTCCCGCCGCTTGCGCTGTGGACCGTCCGCCCGAAGTCCTGGACGGCCGTCGGGGACACACTGCTCATGACTACGAGGGTGGTTCCCGGAAGCGGCGCCTCCAAACGCCAGGAATCGAGCAGCGGCGCGGCGGCATCCTGGATGTAGGAGAGATCGGGCAGCATGAAGATGATGACGGCTTGGTCCCGGAGCCCGGCAACCGACTCCGAGCGCTTGCCGTCGAGCTTCTCCAACTCTGCGAGCGCGCCAGCCGAGCGGTTCCACGCAGTTACCTCCCAGCCGTTGGCTAGTAGATTTGCTGCCATGGGGAAGCCCATGAGCCCGAGTCCCACAAACCCTACGGTCTTGGCGGTCATCTTTCGCTTGCACCTCACTTCTTTGTGGTTCATCTTTCAAAAACTGTTCAATATCCTAGCCGCAATTCAGTATGATGAACACCATGACGACTGATGAACTCACCATCGCGATCGCAGTCCCGCTCGAGACCGAGCATGTGGAGCGTATCCGTGCAGTAGATCCGAGCATCACAGTGCTCTACGAACCCGAGCTGCTTCCGCCGGAACGCTTCCCGGCCGACCACTCCGGAGACCCGGACTTCAAACGCACCCCGGAGCAGGAGGAGCGCTACTGGTCGATGCTGAACAAGGCGCAGGTCCTCTACGGCTTCCCCAACGAGAATCCGGCCGGCCTGGCCCGCATCGCCAAGAGCAACCCCCACCTGCAGTGGATCCACGCCATGGCTGCAGGCGCCGGTGGCGCAGTGAAAGCGTCCGGCCTTGACAGCGAAACCTTGCAGAAGTTCAAGGTCACCACCTCCGCAGGCGTGCACGCGCTTCCGCTCGCCGAGTTTGCGGCCCTGGGCATCCTCAACGGATTCAAGCGCAGCGCGGAACTCGCACAAGACCAAGCCGCCAAGGTCTGGCCCGAGCTACGCACCCCCACCAAGCTGGTGAACGGCTCCCGGCTGGTCATCACGGGACTCGGCGAAATCGGCCTCGAAACCGCCCGCATCGCCCGCGCACTCGGCATGAAGGTGAGCGGAACCAAGCGGAACATCGAAGCCATCGAGGGGATCAACGAGGTAGTGGACAACCAAGGCCTGGCCGGACTCCTGGCCTCCGCCGATGCCGTCGTCAACACCTTGCCCGGGACGCCATACACCGAGAAGCTCTTCAACCACGAGATCTTCTCGGCCATGAAGCCCGGTACCGTTCTTGTCAACGTCGGACGCGGAACCGTCATTGATGAGGAGGCACTCCTCGAAGCGCTGAACAACGGCCAGGTGTCCTACGCATGCCTGGACGTCTTCGCCGTCGAGCCGCTCCCCCAGGACAGCCCGCTGTGGAACCACCCGAAGGTCATGGTCTCTCCCCACACCTCGGCACTCAGCGCCGCCGAAAACCGCCTCATCGCCGAGCGCTTCGTCAGCAACCTGCGGACGTTCCTCGACGGCGGAGAGCTCCCCCACCTCGTGGACACAGTGCACTTCTACTAAACCGCCCCCATCAGTCCACCTTCGCGGCTCCTCCGGTTCATTCCGGCGGGGCCGCTTTGCTGTGTGGCGCCGTTGACGACAAAGCGGCGGCCTCCTCCGGAATCGGAAGAGGCCGCCGCTGCTTGCGTACGTCGGGTACGGGTGGTGCCTACTTGGCGTCCTCCAGGGACAGAAGGTCGCGGCCGGCCGTTTCCGGAGTGAAGAACGTGGTGATGTATGAGATCAGCGCCAGGACCAGCGAGTAAACCGCGAGAACTACCCACGAGTTTCCCGTTGCGGCAAGAAAGGCGGCACCGATCAGGGGAACGAACCCGCCGGCGAAGACAGCCGATATTTCACGGCTCAGAGCGACACCCGTGAAGCGGTACTGCGAACCGAACAATTCCGGCAGCAGCGGGCACTGCGGGCCGAGCATGGACTGCACGCCAAGGGCGATACCGACCACCATGACGGCCCACACGAGCGTGACATTGCCAAGAGTGACGAGGTAGAACGCCGGGATGGCGAAGATGGCCTGGAACAGGGCCCCGTAGCGATATACCTTCACTCGGCCAATGCGGTCGGACAAGGCGCCGAAGGTAACCACCATGACGGCCGCGAAACCTGCTGCGATCAGGAGGCCCACCGGTCCGATGAACTTGTCGCCCGGGAAGACACCTTCCTTGACGGAAATGAAGGAGATGAGCAGCGTCGAATAGATCGAGGAGTTGCCGTTCTCGCCCATGCGGAGGCCAATGCCAATCAGCACGTTCTTCTTTGAGTGCCTCAACAGCTCGCCAACGGGGTTCTTCACCACGTTCTTGTGCTTCTCCAGCTCCTGGAACACAGGAGTTTCCTTCAACCGGAGACGGATGAAGACCGCCACGATGATCAGGACGATGCTGCCAAGGAACGGCACGCGCCACAGCCAGCCTTCGAGCACGCTCTTGTTGGCCATTCCGATCAGAGCGAAAGTACCTGCGCCAAGAAGGGTTCCGAGCTGGATACCGACGAAAGGCAGCGAAGCGAAGTAGCCGCGACGCTTGGGCGGAGCAACTTCGGAGATCAGGGTCGTTGCTCCTGCCTGCTCGGCTCCCGCGCCGAGGCCCTGGACGATACGCAGCGTCACGAGCAGCACGGCACCAAGCAGGCCGGCCTGATCGAAGGTCGGCAACAGGCCGATCGCGAAGCTGGCGAAGCCCATCATGCCGATGGTCAGCAGGAGGACCATCTTGCGGCCGAAACGGTCGCCGATGTATCCGAAGACGATTCCGCCGAAGGGCCGGGCCGCGAATCCAACTCCATAGGTAGCGAACGAGGCGATCAACGCGCCGCTTTCGCCCAAGGGCTTGAAGAACAGCGGTCCGAAGATCAGGGCCGAGGCCAGACCATAGATGTAGAAGTCGTAGTACTCCAGGGCGGATCCTACGGAACTGGCAAGAGTTGCCCTTCGCAGCTGTTCCGGCTCGACTACGGCGCCGTCCATATCAGCAAGCTTTGTCTTAGTACGAGTTGTCACAAGCACTCCCTCAAGAACACTCCAGACCCCCGTTGGCCTGGCGAGATAGCGTCAGCCACCTATGGCGTGAATCACTATAGTGAACAGAGTACAGCAGAATGAACAGGTTGCAAGTGCTGTAATCAGATTTATCTGCGGGTTACCAAAGAGTGACTCCCGCGCACCAAAAGTTTTTAGCCCATGGGGTTGCCCAGCGAGTGGGCGAGCTCCTTGAGCTCCTTGACCATCAAGGCGGCTTGCTCTTCGGAAAAGGTGGCCTTCAATGCAGTCACCGAGAGACCGAGGCTGGGGCCGTGTGCCCCGTGGGTAGGCACGGGCACGGCGAGGCACACCACGCCTAGGGTCGATTCCTCGTCCTCCAGGGCATAGCCCTGCTTGCGGATCGCAGCCACTTGGGCCTTGAGCTCAGCGGCACTCCGGAGAGACTTCGGGGTCATGACAGGGAGCTCCACGTCGTCCGGGAACATCTCCTCGATGTCATGGTCGTGAAGTTGGGCCAGAAGCACTTTGCCGACCGCACTCAGCGAAAGGGGCATTTTGTCGCCGATGTTCGAGGTGAGCCGGACGGCCGGGTGCCCCTCGTACCGTGCAAGGTAGATGATGTGATCGCCGTCGATCATCGCGATTCGCACGGTTTCACCGGACAATGTTGGGGCCTGCTCGCAGAACTTGTAGAACTCTTGCACCTCATCGAGGCGGCTGAGGTAGGCCGCACCGAGTTCAACCAGTTTCCTGCCGAGCGAAAAGTCGGCACCTTCGCGCGTGATGAGCCGGGCTTCCTCGAGGGCCAGCAACAGATTTGAGGTGGAAGACTTCGGAATCCCAAGTTCCCTCGAAAGGTCGCTAAGCGTCAGGCGCCCCGAAGGAGCCGCAGCCAAGGCATCCATGACCGCTGCTGCGCGGGTCACAGCCGGCGCCGGCGAGGAGCTCCCCAATCCTTCGGCGGAACGTGAGGTGCGGGAATCGGCCATGATTCTCCTTCGCAATCGAGCGCCTGGCGCAGAGTGGGCGTGTGCCAGACGGAAATGCCGCCCTGAGGCGGCCGAACTCCGATTCACGGCAATCACGCTTGTTCAATCCACTGAACAAATACCATCATAGTGGCTGACTGCTGGCGGGAGTCGCGACGGAGGCCGAACCTCTTCCTTTCCTTATCCAGAAATTCTCTGTATATTCATTTATGAGCTCTCCACCGCGGCATCCCCCAATAGTCGCGGTGGAGAGCTCTTCCAATTCCCCGCTCTTCCAATTCCCCACGCGCCGCTACCCCGGTTGCACGCGCCGCTAATTCGGTAGCCACGGAGTGGGTCGTGGCAACCAGCGCGGGACGTTGGCGCGGTACTCCTCGTACTCGGCGCCAAACTTGCGTTCCAGTGTCGGTTCCTCGTGCAACCTGACGAATGCCACCACGGGAACGGCTCCCAAGGCCGCCAGGCCAAACAGCTTCGGCTCTCCGAATAGCAAGCCCTGTCCGACGACCGCGGCCCCGATGGCTACATAGATGGGGTTCCGCACGTATCTGTAGAACCCGCCGACCACAAGGTTCTTCGGCGGAGCAAAGGGCGCCGGGGTACCCATTCCCTCGAGGGCAAACCGCACAAACGAATTGGTGATCACCGCCGCGCCGGCGCCGATCAGCAGGACACCCGCACATTGGGCGGGTAATCCGCCCGGCACGGGCTCGTGCACTTTCCACCGCGTCACCACCCACGGCAGCAAACCTGCAACGGTTGCGGGGGCGGCGGCGAACACTGCCGTGCCGATGACCGCCAACCTCTTGGCACGGGCTGAATCACTGGGCGCCGTCATGCTGACCATTCTGGACCGCCCAACGGCCCGGGACAACCACCAGCCCCGAATACTGACCTGATAAGAGGTGTCGAGTTCCTTAGCGCCCGGTTTCGGGACGGTTCAGGCCTGGATCCCGTGTTCGGCGTACTCATCGATGCGGACCGCGACTCCTGGAGTGATCAACAGGTGGACCCGGTCACCGCTCTGGTTTTTGATAACAACGAACGAGGGATCCCTCGCCTCCAGCGCGTAATGGATGGTCTCCTTGAGGATCGTAAGGTCCTCGTGATCGTGCAGCCGGATTTCGTCTCCGCCGTAAAAGAGTTTGTGGCCCATATGTCTTCCCCATCTCCAGTGCGCTGTCCAGCGCGTTGTGTGACAACTCGAATCTTACAGATTCGGATCCAAAGTCCGGTGGGGTGCGGCAACTCGGGGTCATAAGACAGGACGTGTGTAAGGGAGGGGCTTTCCCAGTGTTGGCGGGCTGACGCGCCCGGGAATTGCACACCTTTGTCCTAAAACCCACAATCGATCTCGGACGCAAAAGAAAGAGTCCCTGAAGTGCTATTCGCAGTTCAGGGACTCTTTCTACGTGGTGGGTCCTACCGGGATCGAACCGATGACATCCACGGTGTAAACGTGGCGCTCTACCAGCTGAGCTAAAGACCCAAAGACTGATTTCAGCGCCTTCGGCGCTTCAACCAACGAACATGTACTCTACCGGATCAATCGCCCGGAACACCAATCGGCTGCTGAGGAGCCAACAGCTCGGGAAGTTCAGCAGCGAGCCAGGCCAAGGCGCCGCTGACCCCTGCTTCCATCTTGAGGCTCGCGAACTCGTCGCCGCGTGTGGGTCCACGGTTGATGATGACTACAGGCTTGCCGAGCTTGGCGGCGTGCCTGACAAACCTCAGCCCGCTCATCACCGTCAAGGAAGAACCCGCAACCAGCAAAGCCCCGGCGTCATCCACCATCGAATAGGCGCGTTGCACCCGATCCTTGGGGACATTTTCACCGAAGTACACAAAATCGGGCTTGAGCGTCCCTCCACACACGGGACAAACAGCGACGACGAATGATCGAATAATTTGGGGATCCTCCACCGCGGCATCGGCGTCAGGCGCCATCTCCACGACGCCCGACGCTTGGGCGGCCTCCAGGAACCCGGGATTGATCTCCTCAAGGATCGACGCGAGGAGGCTTCGGGTGAAGACATGCCCCCCGCCCAAGCAGATTACGCGATCGTAGCGACCGTGCAGGTCCACCACATTGGCGCTGCCGGCGGCCTCGTGCAGACGGTCCACATTCTGAGTGATGAGTCCCGTAAGCAGGCCCCGCCGTTCAAGGAGTGCGACGGCGGCGTGCCCGGCATTCGGGTCCGCATGCCGGAGATGCGACCATCCAAGGTGGTTCCTTGCCCAGTACCGGCGCCGGTTCGCAGCGCTTCCTGTGAACTCCTGGAAGGTCATGGGATTCCGGGGTGCGGCCCCCGGGCCCCGGTAATCGGGGATTCCGGAGTCAGTGCTCAGGCCGGCTCCGGTCAGAACGGCAAACCGCTTACCACCGAGAATCCCGGCGGCCCGCCGGAGGACGTCGAGTTCCTGCCGATCCAACTCAGTAGTCGAGGCCGACGGCAGAACAGCGAAGCCGGTCATTCCGACGCCCGGCCGTTGGGCGCTCATCGGCGCTAGGCCTGTCCCAGGGCGGACAATGCCTCACGATACTCCGTAAGGTCCCGTGCTTGGCCGCGCGGATTGACGACCACATAACGGAGGATGCCTGCGGCATCAATAATGAAAGTGCCCCGTAACGACATGCCCGTAGCGGCATCGAAAACGCCATATTTCTCAGCAACCGCCCCGTGCGGCCAGAAGTCGGCCAGGAGATCGAACTCGTAGCCTTCCTTGTCCGCATAGGCCCTCAAGGCGAACTTGCTGTCCACTGAGATCCCCAGGACCGTGGCGTTGGCGTGTTCGAAAATACCAAGATTGTCGCGAATCTCACACAGTTCCCCCGTGCAGATACCGGAGAAGGCGAAGGGGTAGAAGACCACCACCACATTGCGGCCGCGAAGACTGGACAGGCGGATTGGCTCCCCGAATTGGTTCACTAGCTCAAAATCCGGGGCTTCCTGGCCTACGGCAGGAACTCCAGGATGCAGCCCGACAGAGTTCAACTTGGTATGCGTCATTTGTTCGTCTTACGCGCTACAAGCCTCGTGGCGCTCCAGTCCTTGGAGACGCCTGCTGAGGTTGTGCAATGCAAGCCAGCAGTGGGAGCAGCGTCCTGGATATCTGACGGGGAAACATAGTTATCGCGGCCGGATTTCGGGGTCAACACCCACACCACGCCGCCTTCACCCAGCGTGGTCAATGAATCCACGAGGGCGTCGACAAGGTCCCCGTCGCCGTCGCGCCACCAGAAAATAACCGCATCCACTACCTCGTGATCGTCTTCGTCAAGCAGTTCGGAACCCGTGAGTTCCTCAATGTCATCACGCAAATCGAAATCGACATCATCGTCGTAACCGAGTTCCTGAATTAGATCCCCATCTTTGAAACCCAATCTTTCCGCCACATTTACCGATGTGGCGGCGTCGGCCTCGCTCACGTTTCCTCCTCTTGAAGTGATTTCGATTACTACAAGCCAACACCCTTTGGGCGTGTGCTTCAAGCCATTGTCCCCCGTTCCACCATATTCCGCGCCCCGGCCAAGCCCAAGCCTGGTTACCGCTGCGCCTGCATACGATGTAACAGCTTGAGTGTGACATACAACGCCTTCGCGGCAGCGCGGCTACGCATCGCGGCTCCTACAAAGCTACAGTGGCCAGTGAAGACTTTGGCTGCAGGGCAACCGCCCGCCGCGATAGCGCAGCTTGAGCTCAAGAGAACCTGTCCGGCGCACATGACCGGACTGTTGTAACCGATATGTCGCACACGCCGCGTTCATGACGGGCAGTTACCCTGCCGGACCTGAGGCGACGATGAATGCGCCAAAAGAGAGGTTGGACGTGGCTGCAGGAGAAGAGACCTCACACATCCTTAGCGGGTTGACTTCCCAGCTGCCTGATCGTGATCCGGAAGAGACTGCCGAGTGGGTTGAGTCTTTGGATGCGTTGATCAGGGAGCAGGGCACGGAGCGGGCGCAGTTCATCATGCGTAGCCTGCTTCAGCGGGCGGGTTCGCAGTCGGTCGGGGTACCGATGGTCACGACGACTGATTACGTGAACACGATCCCGGCGGACCAGGAACCGCAGTTCCCGGGCAACGAGGAATTCGAGCGACGGTACCGGGCGTACATGCGCTGGAACGCGGCCGTGATGGTGCACCGGGCGCAGCGGGCCGATATCGGGGTCGGCGGGCATATCTCGACCTATGCCGGTGCCGCGACCTTGTACGAGGTCGGTTTCAATCATTTCTTCCGCGGCAAGGACCACCCCGGCGGCGGAGACCAGGTCTTCTTCCAGGGACACGCGTCCCCGGGCATGTACGCCCGGGCGTTCATGGAAGGCCGGCTCACGGAAGAGGACCTGAACGGGTTCCGGCAGGAAAAGTCCAAACAAGGCCATGCCCTTTCCTCGTACCCGCACCCGCGCCTGATGCCCGCGTTCTGGGAATTCCCCACCGTGTCCATGGGGATCGGCCCGATGAACGCGATCTACCAGGCCCAGTCCAACCGCTACCTGCACGACCGCGGCCTGAAAGACACCAGTGACCAGCAGGTCTGGGCGTTCCTGGGCGACGGGGAAATGGACGAGCCCGAGTCCCGCGGCCTGCTCCAGCTCGCCGCGAACGAGAACCTGGACAACCTGAACTTCGTGATCAACTGCAACCTCCAGCGCCTGGACGGACCGGTCCGGGGCAACGGGAAGATCATGCAGGAACTGGAAGCATTCTTCCGCGGCGCGGGCTGGAACGTGATCAAGGTCGTCTGGGGCCGGGAATGGGATGCCCTCCTGGCCAAGGACACCGACGGGTCCCTGGTGAAGATCATGAACGAAACCGTCGACGGGGACTACCAGACCTACAAGGCCGAGTCCGGCGGGTTCGTCCGCGAACACTTCTTCGGCAAGACCCCGGCCACCAAGGACATGGTCGCGGACCTGGACGACGAACAGATCTGGAACCTCAAACGCGGCGGCCACGACTACCGCAAGGTCTACGCCGCGTACAAGGCCGCGACCGAATTCAAGGGCAAACCCACCGTGATCCTGGCCAAGACCGTCAAGGGCTACGGACTCGGACCCCACTTCGAAGGCCGCAACGCGACCCACCAGATGAAGAAACTCACCATGGAAGACCTCAAAGCCTTCCGGGACCACCTGCGCATCCCCATCACCGACGAACAACTCGACACCGACCTCTACCGGCCCCCGTACTACCACCCCGGCCCCGACGCCCCGGAAATCCGGTACATGATGGAACGCCGCGCCGCCCTGGGCGGGCCCGTGCCCGAACGCCGCCACACCCACACCCCCGTCACCCTGCCCGAGGCCACCTCCTACGACGTCGCCAAACGCGGNTCCGGCAAACAACAAGCCGCCACCACCATGGCCTTCGTGAGGCTCCTGAAAGACCTCATGCGGGACAAGAACTTCGGGAAACGCTTCGTCCCGGTCGTCCCGGACGAATCACGCACCTTCGGCATGGACGCGTTCTTCCCCACCGCGAAAATCTACAACCCCAAGGGCCAGAACTACCTCTCCGTGGACCGGGACCTCGTCCTGGCCTACAAGGAATCCCCCATGGGACAACTCATCCACCCCGGCATCAACGAAGCCGGCGCCGTCGCCGCGTTCACCGCCGCCGGCACCGCCTACGCCACCCACGGCGAACCCCTCGTGCCGATCTACGTGTTCTACTCCATGTTCGGCTTCCAACGCACCGGCGACGCCTTCTGGGCCGCCGCGGACCAAATGACCCGCGGCTTCATCATCGGCGCCACCGCAGGACGGACCACCCTCACCGGCGAAGGACTCCAACACGCCGACGGCCACTCCCCCATCCTGGCCTCCACCAACCCCGCCGTCCGCACCTACGACCCCGCCTACGGCTACGAAATCGGCCACATCATCCGCCACGGACTCGAAACCATGTACGGACCGGACTCCCAAGACCGCAACCTCATGTACTACCTCACCGTCTACAACGAACCCATCAACCAACCCGCGGAACCGGAAAACCTCGACACCGAAGGCCTCCTCAAAGGCATCTACCTCCTCTCCCCCGCGGAACCAACACAACAACACAACAACCGGCCCCGCGCCCACATCCTGGCCTCCGGCGTCTCCGTCCCCTGGGCCATCGAAGCCCAACACATCCTCGCCACCGACTGGGCAGTCTCAGCCGACGTCTGGTCCGTGACCTCCTGGAACGAACTCCGACGCGACGGACTCGCCGCCGAAGAACACGCCTTCCTGAACCCCGGCGAAGAACCCCGCACCCCCTTCCTGGCCCAACAACTCGCCAACGCCACCGGACCCGTCATCGCCGTCACCGACTACATGAAAGCCGTCCCCGACCAAATCCGCCAATTCATCCCCAACGAATTCGCCTCCCTCGGCGCCGACGGCTTCGGCTTCTCCGACACCCGCCAAGCCGCCCGCCGCTACTTCAAAAACGACACCCACTCCATCGTCACCAAAACCCTCCAACTCCTCGCCGCCAGAGGCGAAGTCGACCCGAGCGCGCCGGCCCAGGCAATCGAGAAGTACCGTCTTCTCGACGTCAACGCCGGCACCACCGGCGGGGCAGGCGGCGAAAGCTAAGCATCCAGCGAAGCCAGCAACATCCCGACGGCGGTCCACACCGAAAGGTGCGGACCGCCGTCGGGCTTTAACAATCACCGCACAGCAACCCGGCAGCGGCCCGGCTTTCGCGTGACGCACGCCAAACGCAGTTGTAGCCTTCGCACAAATGGAGCTTGTGGATGATGGGCCGTATGCTCAAGGCATGGCAGAGCCGATTCACACCCCCGTCAAACGCAAAGCGGCTGCGCGCGTGGTATCACCGGAAAAGGCGGAGACCCTCAAGCGGCTCCGCGCCAATGTGGGGCAACTTTCCACCACCACTATGCGCAAGCTTGAGAAATCGCTGCCGTGGTACAGCCGGTTGAGCTCCGACGAACGTTCCGCCTTGGGCCTTGTTGCCCAAAACGGAATCGCGGCTTTCGTGACGTGGTATGAACGGCCCAGCTCGCCGTCGTGGATCCTGACCGACGTCTTCGGCAATGCCCCGACCGAGCTGACCCGTTCCATCAGCCTGCAAAAGGCCCTTCAGCTGATAAGGATTGTCGTCGAAGTCGTGGAAGACCAGGTCCCAGTGATCGCGCCTGAACCCGATCAGCCCTCCTTGCGCGAAGCGGTCCTGCGCTATTCGCGCGAGGTGGCATTCGCCGCTGCGGACGTCTATGCCCGCGCCGCGGAGTCCCGCGGTTCCTGGGACACCCGGCTCGAAGCCCTGATCGTGGACGCCATCCTCCGTGGCGAGAACACCGATGCCCTTCGCTCCCGCATCGCCGCCCTCGGATGGAAGGCCCAGGAGCGCTTCACGGTGATGGTGGGAAATTCGCCGTCGGAACCCAGCGCGAGCTATGTGAGCGAGTTGCGGCGGACCGCCGGACGCTACGCGGAAGACGCATTGGTCGGTATCCAGGGTGACCGGCTCATCCTGATTCTGGGTGGTGTGCAAGACCGCGACACCGCATATCTGAAGCTGAGCGAACTTTTCGCCCCCGGCGCCGTGGTCTACGGTCCGGAGGCCGGCTCCCTGCTGGAAGCAAGCAGCTCAGCCCAAGCCGCGTTCGCGGGTCTCACGGCGGCGAAGGCCTGGCCCTCGGCGCCGCGACCGGTAGCCGCTGACGACCTGCTTCCGGAACGCGTCGCCTCAGGCGACGACGCCGCGCGCCGCTCCCTCATCAAGAACATCTACCGGCCGCTTCTGGCCGCATCCAACGGGCTCATCGAAACGCTCAGCACTTACTTGGAGCTCGGCCATTCCCTCGAAGCGACCGCCCGCGAGCTGTTCGTCCATGCAAACACCGTGCGGTATCGTCTCAAGCGCGTCTGCGACGTCACAGGGTGGGATCCGCTCCTGCCCCGAGAGGCTTTTGTGCTCCAAACTGCTCTGGTTGTGGGCAGGCTTTCGGCTCAGCCGAAGGCGTCGTCGGAGCGTCACGGTACCCGCTCCGCGGGGTGAACCGTTGTAGACTTCCTACAAACTGACCCAGTGAGCTTGGTGTAAGCAAACACCGCTGGTTCACGCGGCAATTTGGAAAGCTGGTTAAGTGCTTGCAATCGTCTGCCCTGGACAGGGCTCCCAGACCCCTGGATTTTTGGCCCCTTGGCTGGAGCTCCCTTCCGTAGAAGGCCATCTGGCCTCCCTGAGCGAAATCGCAGGCATCGACCTCAAAGCCCACGGCACCACCTCCGATGAAGAAACCATCAAGGACACCGCCATTGCGCAACCCTTGATCGTCGCCGCAGGGCTTGTCGCAGCGAAGTCGTTGTTCGACGTCGACCTCAACACCCTTCCGGTCGTCCTCGCCGGACACTCGGTCGGTGAGATCACGGCTTCGGCACTTGCCGGCGTCCTCAGCGAAGACGAAGCCATGACGTTCGTCCGCGAGCGTGCCAACCACATGGCCGCCGCTGCCGCCGTCACACCTACGGGCATGAGTGCTGTCGTCGGCGGTGATCCGGTCGAGGTCCTTGCCGCCATCGAGGCTGCCGGAGCGACCCCCGCAAACGTCAACGGTGCGGGCCAGACCGTCGCCGCAGGCACCTTCGAACAACTCAAAGCACTGGCTGACAACCCGCCGGCCAAGGCCAGGGTCATCCCGCTGAAGGTCGCCGGAGCATTCCACACCTCCCACATGGCTCCGGCCGTGAGCGCACTGGAAGCACTCCGTCCTTCGCTGAAGCCGCAGGCTCCCACTGTCCCCTTGCTTTCGAACTTCGACGGCCAGGAAGTAACGGACGGCGGCGCCGCCGTCGAGAGCCTGATTGCCCAGGTCTCACGGCCCGTGCGTTGGGACCTCTGCATGGAGACTCTGGTCCAGCGCGGCGTCACCGGACTCATCGAACTGGCGCCGGCCGGCACCTTGGCGGGACTTGCCAAGCGCGGCATGCCGGGCGTCAAAACCGTCGCCGTCAAGACACCGGATGACTTGTCCGCGGCACTCGCACTCTTCGCGGAACTGGAGGGAGAATCATGAGCGCCCCCGTACTCAAGCAAGCACCAACCAATGAATACTCGCGCATCGTCGGCATCGGGGTATACCGCCCGGACATCATCGTCACAAACGATGACGTTTGCCAATGGATCGATTCCTCGGACGAATGGATACGCCAGCGCACCGGCATCGTGACCCGCCACCGGGCCGCCGCCGGTGTCAGCGTCATCGACATGGCCGAGGGAGCTGCCCGCGAGGCACTCAAGCACGCCGGCATCGAGGCATCCCAGCTAGGCGCCGTCATTGTCTCCACCGTCACGCACCCGTATGCCACGCCATCCGCGGCAGCTGCACTCACCGACCGCTTGGGCGCCACCCCGGCACCGGCGTATGACATCTCCGCGGCATGCGCAGGTTACTGCTACGGTATTGCGCAGGGCGACGCCTTGGTCCGCTCGGGTGCGGCTGAATACGTCTTGGTGATCGGCGCCGAAAAGCTCTCGGACGTCATCGACAACCACGAACGCACCATTTCCTTCCTTCTCGGCGACGGTGCCGGAGCCGTCATTATCGGCCCTTCCGAGACCCCTGGCATCGGACCCTCCGTCTGGGGATCCGATGGCAGCAAATGGAACGCGATCGGCATGACGCATTCCCTCGACGAGGTCCGCAAGCTGGGCGAGACTGCCCGCCATTCAGACGAGTCGGACGATCAGGCCATCATTTCGGCCGCGCAGGATGTTTGGCCGACGCTCCGCCAAGACGGCCAGACAGTCTTCCGCTGGGCAGTCTGGGAAATGGCGAAGGTGGCCCAGCAGGCACTGGACGCTGCCGGGATTGAAGCCTCGGACCTAGCTGCCTTCATCCCCCATCAGGCGAACATGCGCATCGTGGATGAAATGGTCAAGAAACTCAAGCTCCCCGAGACAGTGGTGGTTGCACGCGATATCGCTGACGCCGGAAACACCTCCGCCGCTTCCATTCCGTTGGCCACGCACCGTCTCCTGCAGGAGAACCCCGGGCTCAGCGGCGGCCTGGCCTTGCAGATCGGCTTCGGTGCCGGCTTGGTCTTTGGTGCCCAGGTAGTGGTTCTTCCGTAATTCGGATCGCTTCGACCTGCTAATTGAATAGTGCTTTGAAACCCAAGCCGTATCCGCGGTTTGCCCCCATTTCCGGCAGCAGCCGGCACAACAAGAAAAGGAGCCAACAATGGCTAGCAACGAAGAAATCCTGGCCGGCCTGGCTGAAATCGTGAACGAAGAGACCGGCCTCGCCACCGAAGCCGTCGAGCTCGACAAGTCCTTCACCGAGGACCTGGACATCGACTCAATCTCCATGATGACCATCGTCGTCAACGCTGAAGAGAAGTTCGGCGTTCGCATCCCGGACGAAGAGGTCAAGAACCTGAAGACCGTCGGCGACGCCGTCAACTTCATCTCGAACGCACAGGCCTAGCCTGGCCTCAACTGTGCCGGACTTCGGGTGCGAGCTGTTGCATCCGAAGCCCGGCACAGGTGCTTTATGTCCCAAAGTTTTCTCCTGCCTCCCCGGTAAACAGCACATGGGTGGGCTGATCCGACAGAGAGTGATCGCATGGCACGCAAAGTAGTCATAACCGGTCTGGGCGCCACAACGCCCATCGGCGGCGACGTCCCCACGATGTGGAAGAACGCGCTCAAAGGGGTCTCCGGTGCCCACACGCTCGAAGACGAGTGGGTTGCCAAGTATGACCTTCCGGTCCACTTTGCCGCCCGGTGCTCGACGCCGGCCCTTGAGGTTCTGAGTCGCGTTGAAGCCAAGCGCATGGACCCGTCCACACAGTTCGGCGTCATTGCCGCACGAGAGGCCTGGGCAGATTCGGGTATCACCGAAATCGACCACGATCGCCTTGCCGTGGCTTTCGCCACGGGTATCGGCGGCGTCTGGACCCTCCTGGACGCTTGGGACACGCTGAGGGAAAAGGGCCCTCGCCGGGTCCTGCCCATGACGGTCCCCATGCTCATGCCGAACGGCGTCGCCGCTGCGGTCAGCCTTGACCTTGGTGCGCGCGCCGGCGCGCACACCCCGGTTTCGGCGTGTGCTTCCGGTACCGAAGCCATGCACCTTGGCCTCGATCTCATCCGCTCGGGCAAGGCCGACGTCGTCGTATGCGGTGGCGCCGAAGCCGCCATCCACCCGATGCCACTCGCTGCGTTCTCTTCAATGCAGGCCCTCTCCCGCCGCAACGACGATCCCGAGCACGCTTCGCGCCCCTACGACCGCGACCGCGACGGTTTCGTCATGGGCGAAGGTGCCGGCGCCCTGGTACTGGAAGCCGAAGAGCACGCCATCGCCCGCGGTGCGCGCATCTATGCCGAACTCGCCGGCACTTCCGTCACGGCCGATGCCTACCACATCACAGCCCCGGACCCTGAGGGCCTGGGCGCTATCCGCGCCTTGAAGGCTGCCATGTTCGATGCACGCATCCAGGCGGAAGACGTTGTGCATGTCAACGCCCACGCCACGTCAACGCCCGTCGGTGACAAGCCCGAGTACACAGCGCTCCGTGCTGCCTTGGGCGCCCACGTCGACAATGTGGCGGTCTCTGCCACCAAGTCCCAGATGGGCCACCTGTTGGGGGCATCAGGGGCCGTGGAAGCCGTGCTGACAGTCCTCGCTGTCTACGAACGCCAGGCTCCGTTGACCATCAACCTTGAGAACCAGGATCCGGAGATCCCGCTCGACGTCGTCACTTCCGCGCGCACTTTGCCTGCCGGTGACATCGTTGCACTGAGCAACTCCTTCGGCTTCGGCGGCCACAACGCCGTCATCGCTATCCGAAACGTCTGACAACTGCTCCCAGCTCGACGGCAATCGCCGCACCATTGACGCACAAGAGGAGGGTCTCACTGAGGTGAGGCCCTCCTCTTGGCTATGGAAAGCGTCTTCGGCCCTTCGCTCCGGCACGAGGGCCGGCCAAGGTTCAGCCGACCTGGTGGAGCCAGCGGACAGGGGCGCCCTCAGCAGCATGCCGGAAGGGCTCGAGTTCTTCGTCCCAGGCCTCGCCAAGTGCCAAGGAAAGCTCATGATAGACAGCCGACGGAGCCCCGGCCGCCGACTCGTAGGCGTAGCGGATGCGGTCCTCGGTCACCATGATGTTGCCGTGGACATCCGTGACGGCATGGAAAATTCCCAATTCCGGCGTGTGTGACCAACGTGCACCGTCCACACCTTGGCTGGGCTCCTCGGTGACTTCGTAGCGCAGATGCGCCCACCCGCGCAAAGCCGACGCTAATTGGGCACCCGTGCCCGGGACTCCCACCCAGGAGAGCTCGGCGCGGAACATTCCGGGCGCGGCCGGTTGAGGGGTCCACTCAAGATCGGTCCGCTTGTCCACGACCGATCCGATGGCCCACTCAACATGAGGGCACAACGCGGTAGGGGCCGAATGCACAAACAAGACACCGCGGGTTGTAGCAACAGACATTCCATCCTCCATAGCTGTAGGTACGTCTTCCCCAACGACCTCTGCCTGGATGAAAGTTTGCTGTGCGGTGCTGCGCTGTTCCGGTTTCCCTACCTATCTATGATTTTTTCCACGCTGGAAGAACATTCAAGTTTAGGTTGAAAGTTCCCCGGCAATGCTTTCATTTTGCCGTACAGACCGGAAATACGCCAGTGCGATTCCCGGAAGCGGTTTTCCTCCCGTGGGGACTCTTCGGCGGGCTGCACGGTTTCCGGGGGGCTGAGGGCCCTAAGCACGGGGATGGGCTTGTTGGTAGCTCTTACGAAGCCGGTCCACCGAGACGTGGGTGTAGATCTGGGTTGTCGCGAGGCTGCTGTGTCCCAGTATCTCCTGAACCGCACGTAGATCCGCCCCGCCGTCGAGCAAATGGGTGGCGGCTGTGTGACGCAGTGCGTGGGGTCCGGTTGCCGATGTATCCCCCAAGGCCGTCAGGAGCTCGTTGACGACGCTGCGCGCCTGGCGCTGATCGATTCGGCTGCCTCTCGAACCAAGGAAGAGCGCCGGGCCGCTACCCGCAGTTGCGAGCCGCGGCCGGCCACGGCGAAGCCAGTCGTCGACGGCGAGCGCAGCCGGGACCCCGTACGGAACCGTACGTTCCTTGTTCCCCTTGCCGAGCACACGAAGAGTTCGGCGATCCACATCCAGATCGTCGATGTCGAGGCCCGCGAGCTCGCCCACGCGGATTCCGGTGGCGTACAGCAATTCGACGATGGCACGGTTTCGCAACGGCATCGGTGAACCTTCGGCGGCGCGCTCCGACAGGTTCTCGAAGATCCTGGAAACCTGTTGCTGATGAAGGACTCCAGGGAGGGGGTGATCCCGTTTGGGGGCTTGGAGGCGAATAGCCGGGTCCGAAATGATCAGCTCTTCCCTCAGCGCCCAGGAGGTGAATGCGCGGGCTGTGGCTGCATGCCGGGCGAGCGTTGCCCTGGACCGGCCGGCTTCGCTCTGGGCTCCGAGCCAGCGACGTAGAGTGCCCAGCTCCAAGGCTGCAAGCTCCACCACGCCCTCGGCGACGGCAAAATGCAGCAAGTTCTCGACGTCTGCGATGTACGCCCTCACAGTGTGGGAGGACCTGGCTCGTTCCCCTTCAAGGTAGCGCCGGAAGTCCTGAACGGGCCCGGCAAGTGCTTCGGGGAGCGGTTTCTCTTGCACCCTTCCACTCTGCCAGCCGGGGCCGGCAAACGATGGCATCGCCACGTTCAGGGGTGGAATCAGGTTCAATCTCGGCGCGTTCCGTCCTTGCCTGTTCACATGACTCAACCGCTTTTCCCGGACCGCTTCCACGCGCCGCTCACGGATACCGCCAGTCCGAGCAGTCCGAGACGTCCAAGCCCCGCCCGAACAGACTCAGGACTCAGTCCCGCCACCACGGCGAGCTTCTCCACCGAAGTCGTCGAGCGGACTGGTAGGGCATCCAAAAGGATCAGGTCTTCTAGCGTGAGTCCATCGTGCTCGGAGACGGCCGCCCCCTTGTCCTCGACGAGCCCTTCACCGCTGGACCCCGCCAGTTCGGCAATCTCTCCGACGTCCGTGACGCAAACAGCCCCGCCGTCCCGAAGGAGCCGGTGGCAACCCGCGGAGTTGGCGCTGTGGATGGAACCCGGAACCGCGGCGACAGTCCGGCCGACGGATTCGGCATGGTGAGCTGTGTTCAGTGCGCCCGAGCGCCAGCGGGCCTCCACCACGACGGTCACGGCAGCGAGCGCCGCAATGATGCGATTCCGCTGAAGAAATCGATATCGGGTGGGCGCCGAGCCCGGGGGAACCTCCGCGATGACCGCCCCTTGGTTTGCAACGGCCCGCAATAGGTCCTCGTTCCCGGACGGGTAGTACCTGTCCACTCCCCCGGCCATCACCGCGATGGTCGGGATGGCAGTGGTTCCGCCGGTCAAAGCGCCGCGGTGCGCATGGGCATCAATCCCGTACGCTCCTCCCGACACGACTGTGTACCCACGCTGACCCAACCCATATGCAAGGTCTCCCGTGACGGAAGCCCCGTAACTGGTACTGTCCCGTGAGCCGACAAGGGCTACCACCCGCCGCACGGGGGGAAACTCCAATTCGTGTCCCCGCCACCACAAACACAACGGTTCGTGGAGGCCAAGATCGGCCAACTGGGCCGGCCACGTCGGGTCCCCTGGGATGATCGTCCGGCCACCAAGGCGTTGCATGGTGGCAAGATCCCGTTCCGGAGCGAGATCCGGAATCCGTGGCGCCCACCGACGCAGGGCCGCGGCCAGTCCTGCTCCGCCGGAGGAAATCCCGTTGTCAGCCAAGAGTGATGTCACTTCCTTCTCAAGCTCGGGCCCGGGCTTGAGCTCACCAGTCGCTATCCTCAAACCGTCAACGGCCCCAGACGCCCGCACCAACGCGAGGCCTGCTGCGTCTTGCGGCTCCATCAACCGTGACAGTGCGGCCCGGGCCACGCGCTCTCGCGTCCGAGCTTGAACGTCCGGGAGCATCTGCCCGCCGAGTTCATTCATGGCGTTTCCTTTCATGCGGCCGCAACCGCCTGCCTCAGGCCAAGGGCCTGCCCGATGTCGTCGCTACCGGGTCGTTCCCGATGGCCCAGGTCCGCGAGCGTCCACGCGAGGCGTAGCACGCGGTCGTAGCCTCTCGCTGTGAGGATTCCCCGTTCCAGTGAAGTGTCCAGAATTTTGGTCGTCGCGGAGGGGAGGCGCAGCTCGCCGCGCAGTACACGCCCGGGAACCTGCGAGTTGCTTTCCATCCCGAAACTCCCCAGGCGTTCACGTTGCCGCGACCGGGCGGCATAGACCCTCCCGGCGACAGTAGCTGTGTCTTCCTCCGCGCCGGATTGCCCGAAGTCCGCGAGGGATACACGCTCCACCTGGAGCTGGATGTCGACCCGATCCAGCAATGGCCCGGATATCCGACCGAAGTAGCGCCGCCGCATCACGGGGGTACAGGTGCAATTTACGCCCTTGCCGGTAGCCTTCCCGCACGGGCATGGATTGGCCGCGAGGACCAGTTGGAAGCGGGCCGGATATGCTGCTGTACCGGCCGAGCGATGGATGACCAGCTCTCCGCTCTCCAAAGGTTGCCGGAGGGCGTCCAGGACCCTTCGTTCGTACTCGGGCGCCTCGTCCAGGAACAAAACGCCCCTGTGGGCCCGTGAGGCTGCTCCAGGCCGTGGCAGGCCGGAACCACCCCCGATGATGGCAGCGGCAGTCGCGCTATGGTGGGGATTCTCAAACGGCGGACGCCGCAACAGTTGTACGGAGTCAACATGGACAGCAGCGAGTGAATGGATCGCCGTGACCTCCATGGATTCTTGATCGCCCAAATCCGGTAAGAGGCCCGGCAGCCGTTCTGCGAGCATGGTCTTGCCGGCGCCCGGTGGACCGCACAACAGCACATGGTGCGCCCCGGCAGCCGCGACCTCCAGGGCCCTGCGTGCTTCCCCCTGACCCGAAACATCACAAAGATCCGGGACAACGGTTGCTTCCGTGTCCCCGTCCATAACCACACCGTCCGCGGGGTCGTAGTCCAAGGCCAGATCCTGGGGATCGGCTCCGAAATCAAACGCAAGCCGGGCCAGAGTCTTGTAACCACGAACAATCGCCCCGGGAACCAACTCCGCTTCGGCAACGTTCGCTTGGGCCACGACAATTTCGTGGTGGCCTGCCTGTACAGCCGCCATGACCGCCGGCAGGATGCCGCGAACCGGTCTCAACCTGCCATCCAGTCCCAACTCGGAGATGAAAACGGCACCTTCGGTGGAACGGATATCACCAGCAGCGCGCAATACTGCCATGGTGATTGCGAGGTCGAACCCCGAGCCTCGTTTCGGAAGCGACGCCGGGATGAGATTGGCGGTAATCTTCCGACGGCTCAGCGGGATACCGGAATTCTGGGCCGCAGAACGAATACGTTCCTTGGCTTCGTTCAGTGAGGCATCGGGCAAGCCCAGGATCACGAAGTTCGGTAGAGTCTGGCCAATGTCTGCCTCGACCTCCACGATGTAGCCGTTCAGGCCCAGCAACGCCACCGAGTAGCTTCGTCCGACGCCCATCTAGCCCACACCCCTGAGGTGTTCGAGCCTTGGTTCGCCCACGCCGTCGTCGATGATTCCCACGACGTCCACCCGGCGCCGCGAGGCGCGCAGCTCGTGATCACGGCACCAGGACAGGGCCAAGCGGTGCAGCCGCGCAAGTTTGGCCGCCCCAACAGCTTCGAAAGGATGCCCGTAAGCCAGGTTCTTCCGGGTCTTGACCTCGGCGATCACCAGAGTGTCGCCGTCGAGCGCCACGATATCGATCTCGCCCTCGGAGCATCTCCAATTGCGGTCCACAATCCGCATTCCCTGGGTCTCAAGAAACCCTACAGCCAGGGTTTCGCCGTGCTGTCCCAACAAGTCTTTGGCTTTCATGACCACCTCCGGTTCCAGCCTGGAGGTACGGGCAACCCGAAGACAGAGGTCAGTTTGGCTATGTGGGAAACTCAGTCAAAGAGACGGTGTGGAGGAAAAGTGGAAGTGCTTCCTAGTTGCCCAAGTTGCCGAGATCGCCCAGATCGCCGTCCTTCGGCAAGGAAAGTTCCTCATTGCGCGGCAGTTCTTCCACGTTGACGTCCTTGAACGTGATGACGCGGACGTTCTTCACAAAGCGCGCCGAGCGGTAGACGTCCCAGACCCAGGCGTCCTGCAGCGTCAGGTCGAAATAGACCTCGCCGTCCGCGCTGCGCGCCTGCAAATCGACGTGGTTTGCCAGATAGAACCGGCGCTCGGTCTCGACAACGTAGCTGAACAAACCAACGACGTCGCGGTATTCGCGGTAGAGCTGCAGCTCCATGTCGGTTTCGTAGTTCTCAAGATCCTCGGCACTCATAGTTCCATCTTGCACCATGGAACGCTGACTCGCCGCCACGCCCGCACCGGCTGCCCGATCCCAAGCCAAGCCGGAAGCTAGAGCAGGTTCCAGCTGGTCCTGTGGTACCGCGTGGGACCGGACGAACGGATGGCAGCCCGGTGCGAGAAGGTGGCATACCCTTTGTTCTCGTTCCAGCCGAAGGCCGGATATTCCTCGTGCAGCTCTACCATGATCCGGTCCCTGGCCACCTTTGCCAGTACACTGGCGGCCGCGACGCTGAGGCAGCTCATGTCCGCTTTCACACGGGTATGAACCGGCGCCTCACAGGCAGGTCCGGAAGGCTCGGCGTCGAACAAGGAACCCTGGGTCTGGGGCGAGAGCCAGTTGTGGCTCCCATCGAGAAGGACGAGGTCAGGATGCACACCCGTCGCAAGAATCTCGAACCAGGCGCGCGTTCCGGCAAGGCGCAGGGCGCCCACAATGCCCAGTGCATCGATCTCCACCGAACTTGCGTGGCCAACTGCGGAGCCAACCGCCCATTCGCGTACCAGCGGTTCCAGACGCTCACGATCAACAGCTTTGAGAAGCTTGCTGTCGCGAACATCCGCAAGCAAGTCGTGGTCCCGAAGATCGACTACGGCGATGCCCACCGATACCGGGCCGGCGAGGGCTCCACGGCCCACTTCATCGACGCCGGCCAAAAGCGTGATTCCCGGGGCCAGGAAACCCCGTTCGACGTCCAGGGTTGGAAAGTCCGGGGGCTGTTTGGTCCGGGTGCCAGCGGCAGTCCTTGTCCCTGCTGGCGACATCATTTGCTCGCTGGAGCCGTCGGCGAAGCCGTGTTCTCGGGTGACGGTGCGGGAACGTTGCGGAAAACGTCGGAATGGTTGTCAAGGATCTGCCAGCGGGTAATCGGCCAGGCAATAACGGTGGCTTTGCCCTCCACGTCGGAGATGTTGATGAAACCACCATTGACTGATTGGTGTTCGCGCGAGTCTGCGGAGTTATTGCGATTATCGCCCATAACCCAAATTTTCCCCGCTGGGACCACTACATCGAAAGCCTTGGCCGCCGGAACCTGGGCAGGGTTGATATAGCTTTCGTTGAGAACCGTGCCATTGACGCTGACCCGGGCGGAACTGTCGCAACAAGAGACCCTGTCCCCCGGCAGGCCGATGACTCGCTTGACGAGGTGCTGGTTGGTCTCATCCGGGAGCAAGCCGACAAAGACAAGACTGTCCTGGACCCACTTGAAGGGCCCTGGCGCTGTCTTCTGCGTGGGCGGCAGCCATCCCTGCGCGTCCTTGAAGACCACGATGTCACCCCGTTCCAGCGCGAAGGGCTGTGGAACCAGCAGGTTCACGAAGATCCGGTCATCAACGTCAAGGGTGTTGACCATGGACTCAGACGGGATGAAGAAGGCACGGAACAGAAAGGTCTTGATGAGGAACGACAACACAATAGCGATGACCACCACGGTGCCGATTTCCCTGAGCCACGCGAGGAACGGACTGCCCTGGGTCTTGCCGGCTGCTTCTCCCGCGTCGGAACCACGCCGCGCCGAGCGTCGCGGGGAATCCTGTGCGGCGGGCGACGCCGTTCGCGCTGCCACCGGGCCGGGATGGACCGGATCGGCGTCGTCCGCTGCAATATCGCCGGCGGGAACGGACGGTCCGTCCAGGAGCCTGGCGTCGTCGTCGTGCCATTCCGGCTTCCCGGGAGTTGTCTCCGGCATCTACTGTCCGTTCTTCGAGGTTGTACCGGCCTGCACAGGGCGAGGCAGTTCTGCAAATCTATCAAGCGGCCAGATAATCCGGACCGGGCGCCCGATGACACGCTCGAGCGGCACCATTCCTCCGCCAGGCGCGCCGAGAAGACTACGCGAATCGGCCGACCGTGAACGGTGGTCCCCCAACAGCCACAATCGGTCCTTCGGCACGATGACGTCGAATTTCTGTTCGCTCGGCGTGTCGCCGGGATACAAGTAGGGTTCCTCAAGCGGCTGACCGTTGACTGTGAGCTTGCCGTCGGTGCCGCAACAGACAACGTGGTCTCCGGGAAGTCCGATGACCCGCTTGACGTACGTGGTGTCGCTTCCCGTGATGCCCAGCCAATGTCCAGTGGCGGCCACCGCGTCGGCGAGCGGTCCCTTGCCACTGTTCAGCGGCGCAAAAGTACCCCGTCCGTCGAAGACCACGATGTCTCCGCGGCGAATGGGGTCTGCGGCGAAGTCGGTTCGGGACACCAGGATACGGTCTCCCGTGCCCAGGATCGGTTCCATGGACTCGGAGGGGATGAAGTAGACGTCGATCCACAGGGAGCGGACAAGCCCGCTGATAGTCACGGCCAGGACCAAAGCGAGCAAAACAAAACGCCAGCCCTGTTTCCGGGGCTGGCGTTTTGCGTGGTCCATGATTCGTTTCCTGTTGCGTTGCGGATTTCTCCGGCGCAGGCCGGACGCGAATCCAGGACCAGCCGTGGTCGAAAGACCTACTTGCCGGTGGCGAAGTCGCGCTTTTCCTTGATCTTCGCAGCCTTACCGCGCAGTGCACGCATGTAGTAGAGCTTGGCGCGGCGGACGTCACCCTTGGTAACGACCTCGATCTTTTCGATGATCGGGGAGTGCACCGGGAAGGTACGCTCTACGCCGACACCGAAGGAAACCTTACGGACGGTGAAGGTCTCGCGCACGCCGTCACCCTGGCGGCCAAGGACGAAGCCCTGGAAGACCTGGACACGGGTGTTCTTGCCTTCAATGATGTTCACGTGAACCTTGATGGTGTCACCCGCGCGGAACTGGGGAACATCGTTACGCAGCGAGGCTGCATCTACGCTATCGAGGATATGCATTAATCCACTCCTGGTGAACGCCACAGGTCATCCACTTTGGGTCACGGCGGCCAAGCCCGGGGCTCGAAGCCGTCCGGAAATTACCGCCGAAGATTTTCAACGCCCGTTACCACCACTGATTGGTGGTTCCGGGTTGTCAGGCTGTTGGCTACGCTCCCCCTGTGGCAGGCGCGAACCCAGTAGACACAAGGGTTAATTCTGCCATACCCCGGGAGTTCCGGCCAATCCCTCCGACACGGCCCGACGGCCGGTGGCTCAGGCCGGGTCGCCGCTGTCCGGACGGCGCCGCAATTGGCGGTCGACGACGTCGTACCCCAGTTCGCCGAAAGCCGCGCGGTCCGCGCGCGTCAGCCCGCCGGCGTCGAACTCCGCGAGGAGGTCCGGGCGGCGTTCCGCTGTGCGGCGGTACTGTTCGTGGCGGCGCCACTGGGCAATCTTGCCGTGGTTTCCGCTGAGGAGGACGGCAGGAACCTCCCGATCGCGCCACGATGAAGGCTTCGTGTAGACGGGGTACTCCAGCAAGCCATCCGAATGGGATTCCTCAACCAGCGATTCGGGGTTTCCGACGACGCCCGGAAGCAAGCGCCCGATGGCCTCGACCATGGCCAGGACCGCGACTTCGCCGCCATTGAGGACATAGTCGCCCAAGCTGATCGGACGGACAGCGAAGTGCTCGGCCGCCCACTCGATGACGCGTTCGTCGATGCCTTCGTAGCGGCCGCAGGCGAAAACGAGCTGCTCTTCTTCGGCGAGCTCGTAGGCAAGGGCTTGGTTGAAGCGCTCCCCGGCCGGTGACGGGACAATGAGGACCGGTTTCTTTGCGGGGACGCCCTGTGAGGCAGCCCCGACAGCGGCGTTCCCGGCGATGGACTCCAACGCCTGCGCCCAGGGCTCGGGCTTCATGACCATGCCTGCGCCTCCGCCGTACGGAGTGTCATCCACGGTGCGGTGCTTATCCGTGGTGAAGGTCCTCAGGTCATGGACATTCAATTCCAAGAGCCCATCCTGGCGGGCCTTCCCGATCAGGGACAGTTCCAGCGGCGCCAGGTATTCGGGAAAGATGCTGACGACGTCGATGCGCATTTAGGCGTCGCCCTTGGTTTCAGCGCCGTCCTCTTCCATTGCAGAAGGTGCATCGTCGCCAGCTGCCTCAGTGTTGAGCTCGAAGAGGCCCGGCGGAGGGGTAAGGAGCACGTAGCCGGCCTCGACGTTGACCTCAGGCACGATTTCTTCGACGAAGGGCACAAGGATTTCCTTGCCGTCGGTGCTTTCGATGACCAAGAGGTCCTGAACGGGCATGGTGTTGAGTGCGGTCACCTTGCCGACAAGCTGCGAACCCACCCGGGCCTCAAGGCCGACGAGCTCGTGCTCGTACCAGCCTTCGTCGTCGTCCTCGTCCAACTCTTCCGTCTCGATGAACAGCTGCGCGCCGCGGATTTCCTCCGCTTGGTTCCGCGTGGAAATCCCTTCGAAGCCAAGCAGCAGGATGTCTTTGTTCCACCGGGCGCTGCTAACGGTCAAAGGACCGGCCTTTGCAGGCTCCACCACGAATTCAGTCCCGGGGATAAACCGATCCCCTGGCGCGTCGGTGAGCACCTGGACAGTGACTTCGCCGCGGATTCCGTGGGGCTTGCCGATTCTGGCAACCTGGAGCTGCATGGGGATTCCTCTGATTTCTTCGCGGGGGCGGGCTAAGGGACCAAGGCTGGAGTTTGGCTGTAAAACAATCCGGCCCCTCCACCATAATCTGGTGGAGGGGCCGGATTTAAGACAAGTGTTGCTGAGCGCGCTACCGGCGCCGGTCGGTGTCGACGACGTCGACCCGGACCTGCTCGCCGCCTGCCAATGCCGCAATCACAGTGCGCAAAGCGCGTGCGGTGCGACCTTGGCGACCGATCACCCGTCCGAGGTCGTCCTGGTGAACACGCACCTCGAGGGATTCCCCGCGGCGGTTGTTCTTGGCACTGACCTTGACGTCCTCAGGGCTGTCAACGATCCCACGGACCAAGTGTTCGAGCGCTTCTGCCAGCAACTTACTCAGCCTCGGTGGTCTCTGCTTCAGCGTCAGCGGGAGCTTCAGTTGCTTCCGACTGCTTGGCCTTCTTGGTGATGGCTTCCGGGATGATGACGGAACCCTTCTCCGGTGCAACGAAAGCAGGCTTGGCGACCTTGGTCTTCAGCGTGCCTTCCTGGCCCGGGAGACCCTTGAACTTCTGCCAGTCACCGGTGATCTTGAGGATCGCAGCAACCTGCTCGGTGGGCTGGGCGCCAACGGACAGCCAGTACTGTGCACGCTCAGAGATAACCTCGATGTACGAGGGCTCTTCGGTGGGGTGGTACTTGCCGATTTCTTCAATCGCACGGCCATCGCGCTTGGCGCGGGAGTCCATGACGACGATGCGGTAGTACGGTGCGCGCATCTTGCCGAAGCGCTTAAGGCGAATCTTTACGGCCACTTTTGTGGTCACTCCTGTTTCTGAAACGGGGTTGAGCCCGTCGTTCTGCACCCGTGGGGCGGGCCATACTTGAGGGTTCCAAAGGACAAGATGCACACACGGAGAGAGGGGCCGCGCGGATCGAGTACCTGTCTATTGTGCCAGATGGCAGACAGTATTTCGAACACGCGGCCTGTGCGGCGGGTTTACTACGGGTCTACTGCCCTGCGGACCAGACGTAGAGACCGGCACGCTCAGTCTTTTCGACGTCACTGGCGAGCGACGCCAACTGCTGGACGTACAGGCGGGACTGTTGGGCGTCAAAGGGCATGTCCTCCTGGGCCGCCCAGCTCTCAGCGACATCGTCCAGGACACTTCCCTCACCCTCCGTCTCGTAACTGAGAAGCTCCGAGAGTGCGCGCACCATCGCTTCGGGGACGCCGAGCAAAGCGTCACTGGTGACATCCACCAAGGCGAGCTCGTAGTCGGCCCCGGCGGCGTGCACAGCTTTGCCGGCCAGATCGCCTAACTGTTCTACTTCGAAATCACTGATTCCCGGAATCCGCACTGCGGAGCCGGAGGCGTCACTGCCCTTCTCCAGGGCAGCGGCCCTTTTGAGTGCTTCATCGTGGG
>NZ_KI912156.1:0-201 GCF_000517125.1 Arthrobacter sp. MA-N2
CATGTTACCGATGTTGTACTCACCGGAATCAAACGCGTTCTTCTTCGCCTGCACCGGGGCCGTGTCACCATACGGAACAACCATTTCCGACAACGAAGCCCGGTTGATCACCGGACGCTCAACACCCTGGTCCCGGAACTTGAGCTGATGCAGGACCAGACCCTCACGCGGGGTGAACCCCACCCGGAAAGACCAATCAGC
>NZ_KI912156.1:301-2189 GCF_000517125.1 Arthrobacter sp. MA-N2
TGGGTGAGTTCGGCGATGGTGTGGCCTGGCCGGTGCAAGCGGATGTCACCGGTGGGCAGGGTCAGGCGGACGCCTCTGATCCCGTGGTTGGTGGGGTCCGGGACGATGGTGACGGGGGCGTCCAGGGCCCGGCGGAGCCAGGCGGCGAGGAGGATGGTGCTGGGTGAATCGGAGGCGCCCTCGACCTCGATCGCCGTGACGGACCGTGCGTCTACTTGGTCCAGGGCGGCGGCGAGTTGGATGCGCCAGTTGCTCAGGCGTGTCCAGGCGAGGTCGGTGTCTCCGGCGCGGTAGGTTTCCCGGATCCGGGCCAGTGCTGCTGCGGGGTCGGGTTCGTTGGCGGAGTCGGTGATGCGGCGGTGTGCGATGCGTCCGATGGAGGTTTCGCACGCGTTCTCGGGGGCGCCGTGCGGCCACCAGGCCACGATGGGTGCGTCGGGCAGGAGCAGGGCCGCGACGAGGGATTCGCTTTCCTTGGCGAGTTCCCCGTAGCCGCGCAGCACGATGACTTCGGAGGCTCCGGCGTCTCCGCCGACCCGGATCTGGGCGTCCAGTCGGGTCGGTGCGTGGGCGCCGGCGTCGGCGAGGACGATGATGCGGCAGGGGTGTTCGCGGCTGGCGTCGTTGGCTGCCTCGATGGCTTCTTCTTCCAGGCCGGAGGTGGTGACCACTACCAGGGTCAGGACCCGTCCGAGGGCGATCACGCCTTTTTTTTTTTCCGCCCCCGCCACAACCATCCAGATCTCCTGGGCCGAATTGATGGCGGGGAGGGTCAGGGAAATCCTCGACGGCGGTGGCTTGGGGGAGTTCTCGACCCCCACCACGGTGCGGTCCTGCACGCGGATCCCCGCCTGTTCAGGGAAGAGCGAGGCAATGTGCGCATCCGGACCGATACCTAGGAGAAGGACATCGAAGCGGGGCAACTCTCCGGCTTCCTCCGGACGATTGTCCGAAGTATCCGCGGCGTGTTCTGCCTCCGCAGCGGCCTTGAGCCGGGCCGCGTAGTCCACAGCGGCGTCCTCTGCCGTGGCGAACTCGTCCGATGAACCGGGTTCGTGCACCCGGGCGGGATCTACAGGCAGGCCGGAAAGCAATGCTTCTCGGGCCTGCACTGTGTTGCGGTCTTGACTGTCCTTGCCAACGAAACGCTCGTCACCCCACCAGAAGTTCACCCGGGACCAGTCGACCGCGGGCGCAGCAGGGGAGTCGGCAACCGCTTTCAAGGTGCCGATGCCCACGGTGCCGCCGGTGAGGACCACTGTGGCTTCACCGTACTTGTCTTGTACGTCCACCAGCTTGGTGATCAGCCGTGCGGCGATCGCGGCCATAAGGACAGCGGAGTCGGGATGGATGCTTACTCTGGGGTTAGCGCTCACTGGATCGGTCACTCCTTGCTATTCGTTCGGGGCAGTCCCATAGTAATCACTTCTCCGAAGACCTCGTCGGGGTCGAGGCGGCGGAGTTCTTCGGCGAGGCAGTCGCGTAGGCTGCGGCGCGGGAGGGAGATCCGCTGGTCGGGCTGACCGGGCTGGGTCAACTCGGCGATGGACAGGCCGGGGCGGACCAGCTGGACGTCGCCGGTGACACGGCTGAGCCGCACCCGGCGGATCCCCGTTCCGGCGGGGTCCGCGACGATCTCGACCGGGGCCTCGAGGAACAGCGTGAGCCAAGCGGCCAGCAGCAGGGTGCTGGGTGAATCGGATGCGCCCTCGACCTCGATCGCTGTGACGGGGGATTCGTCTACTTGGTCCAGGGCGGCGGCGAGTTGGATGCGCCAGTTGGTCAGGCGTGTCCAGGCGAGGTCGGTGTCTCCGGCGCGGTAGGTTTCCCGGATCCGGGCCAGTGCTGCTGCGGGGTCGGGTTCGTTGGCGGAGTCGGTGATGCGGCG
>NZ_KI912156.1:2289-581655 GCF_000517125.1 Arthrobacter sp. MA-N2
GGCCATAAAGACCGAATGGGTCCTTCTGATTGATATCCATGATCTCGAAGCAAACGGGCAGGGGTAACGCTATTTTCTGACGGTTCTAACTACCCTTAAGGACTGGACAAGGGGAACAGCCTAAGACCCGTCGTCTGGGTACCAGCGAACGCCGCTGCAGTTTGCTATTAGTTAGTTAGTATTGACACATCCCGTAGCCCACTTTCGGAGCGCAGACTCTTGGCCTCGCCAACCTCTTTCCAGTCGCAGATATACCGCTCCCTGCCGGAAATCGAGAGGGCCGACGCGATAGTCGAAAGGATTTCCAAGGCGATCGGGCTCGGTCTGCTCAAAGTAGGTGAACGGCTGCCCCCCGAAGCGACCCTCTCTGACATGTTCGGAGTTGGCGGCGCCACCCTTCGCGAAGCTTTGGCGGAGCTTCGGGAACAGGGTGTCGTCGAGACCCGGAGAGGCCGCAGTGGAGGAACCTTCGTCGTGAACCAGCCTCCAGCCCAGACCGACACCATACGGGATTGGTTTCTTTCGACGTCTATTTCGGAAATACGCGACATTGGAGACGAGCATTCCGCTATTTCCGCCACGACCGTCCGTCTGGCATGCGAGCGCGCGGAAGCACACGACGTCGATCGTCTTCAGGAACTTGCGCGAGCATTGGTTCTGGCCGCGACTCCGGAAGCGCGAGCACCTGCTGACAGCCGCTTCCACATTGAGTTGGCGGTAGCCGCGCAATCACCGAGGCTTGCGAATGCCGAAATCCGGCTTCAGGAAGAAACAGTTCAACAGCTCTGGACCCCGCTCACTGTGGCATTTGATCCGGAGTTGGCAACCGCCGAACATTTGGAATTGGTCCGGGCAATAGCCCAGGACCAACCCGAGAAAGCCCAGAAACTGATACTTGAGCACATCAAGCGGAATATCTTCCACCTCATCGACACGAAACTCACCCTGAGTTACGCTGCATCAAGTCAGGGTGGCCAATGAACCCCTCGCCACAGCATTTTGATCCGGACGCGGAAACCGTTGAACACTTGGGACTGGCCTGGACGTTAAATCACGGCCAACCCGAGATGGTCCAGAAACTCGTGTTTGAGAACATCAGACGAAACACCTTCCACCTGATCAGGAAACTCACCTCGTGTTACGCCAAAACAATTCAGGATGGCCAATGAACACCGACTATGAAGTCGTACATGCTGCTAATGTCCTCAGTGCGTGGATAAACGGCGTCTCGACGAAGACCACGGAACTCGTCAGGAACGTTGCCTCGCTGCTTGAGCAGAATCTCGCCGGCAAGGCCAAAGTCGATAAGGCTGCACGGGTAGGACTCGACGAAGTCGCGAGGGAGTTTTTGGCGAGGAATTCTTTTGCTGTGGGCGCCGGGACATTTTTCGCTGCGGAATCCGTTGAGGAGGGTGGCAGAGCCTTCGAATGGTGGTTCCGCAAGAACTCCGATGGCATGGAAAGGCTGGACGCTGACCGGACCCCGGGCAGTGACCGATATTACGACTATGAGAAGCTGCCATTCTTCTCGACCGCAGCTTCCACAGGTGAGCAGACTCTCTGGGGCCCGTATCTGGACTATCTCGGCTTCGAGGAATACATCCTCTCGTTCACGGAGCCGTTTTTCGTCCATGGAAACTTCACAGGGGTTGCGGGATGCGACATTCGGATCAAGGACTTAGAACCCCTCATCATGCCAAACTTGCGCGCGATCCCACGGGACGCCGCCCTCATCAACGCCAGCAACCGCGTCATTCTCGGCAACTCCGGGAAGTATCTGGTGGGCGAGCGGATCAAGTCTGGAGCTCCAAACCAGCACAGAGTGGCTCTGGACGTTCCCCACTTGGGACTCTCGCTGCTCTACACCACGTAGCCCTCAGCAGATAAAAGGATGACCTCCTGCCCGGAAACTCTGCGAATCCGGGCAGGAGGCCAAGGTCAGTTTGGGTCAGACCATGTCGCTTTCGAGTGAAAGAGCCTCGAGGGACGATGTCACTGGCTTCTTCCGGAACACCCGTGCCGCGACGTAGTAGAGCGGTGACACCACGCCCAGCCCGACGATCCAGGAGATGTCCACTCCGCCCATTGCTGCCGCGACGGGTCCGGTGTAGACCGCTGTTGCCGAGAAGGGAACCTGGATGAGGGCGCCGGCCAGATAGGCACCGATCGCAACCCAGTTGAACCTTTTGTAGACTCCGCCGTCGCGCTTGAAGAAGTCTTCAACCTTGTAGTCGCCGTGCCGGAGAAGGTAGTAGTCCACCAAGTTGATGGCTGTCCAAGGCACCAGCACGTACATCAGGAAGGAAAGGAAGTTCGTGTAAAAGAGGATGAAGTTGTCGCGTGCGAAAAGCGAGACCATGAGAGCGACGGTGAAGAGGAGAATTGCCGCAACGCTTCGGGTCTTGGCGCGAGGCAACCAGCTCGGCTTGAACGTCTGACCTATCGTGAGGCTGCACAAGACTCCACAGTAGAGATTAATGGAATTTTGCGCTGCGACTCCTAGGCAAAAGATGCCCATGATTACCATGGTCCATGGCTGGAGCAAGGCGCCCATGCTGCCTGGGATTTGGACGGTGGCTGCGTCGACCCCCATAGTGACCGCGAGGGTTCCCACCAAGGCGCCGAGGATCATCGGGAAGAGCGATCCCAGGACGCAACCGGAATAGGATGCCCAGAAAGCCGGAGTCGAGCCGGTGCCTTGAGGCAAGTAGCGGGAGTAGTCCGAAACGTAGGGAGCGTACGCGAGCTGCCAGAGGGCGGCAACGGAGACGGTGCCCATGAAGCCAGCCCAGGTAAAGTTGCCCTCGCTAAGGAAGGTGGCTGGCAAGCCGTGGACAAAAAGGATCCAGATGAAGGCCAGGACCAGCGCCAACCCGGCCACGATGCTCAAGAAGCGTGCATAGGCGTGGATGATTCGGTAGCCGAAAATCGTGGCAACAACACTCACCACCCCAATGACAATGATGCCCGCATCATCACTGATGCCCGGGCTGACTGCGGCTAGCGCTTCGCCGCCGAAGACGAGGTTCGCGGCGAAAAACCCGAGGTACATGACCACCACGAGCACGACGATCAGCAACGCCCCGTAGGAACCGAACTGGCCGCGGGTCTGGATCATCTGCGCCACACCCAGCTGCGGTCCTTGGGCCGCGTGCAGGGCCATGAAGATGGCACCGATGGCGTTTCCAAGGATGATTCCGACGACGGCGGGCACAAAGCCGAGTCCGAACACGGTGGTGGCGAGGCCGCCGGTCACCATGGTCATGATCATGATGTTGGAGCCAAACCAGATGGTAAAGAGGTCCCGGGCCGTTCCATGGCGTTCGTTCAGCGGGATTGGCTGGATGGTCTTATCCTCGAGCCTGGGCACTTCGGTCCGGACAGCGGGATTGCTTCGGTTGTGTATTGTCATGCCGAATCCTTCGGGCAGTGCTGTCAGCGGCGATGCTGGCAGCGTGGTGTTGGGAAGTTGGGTCCTCGCCGTTGGGTGCGAATGTTTGGCGGGAAGCAAGTAATCCAAGTGCTTGGAGACGTAATTCGCTGGGCGTCCCGAGCATTCTTGCCGGGAGTCGCGAACGCAGCGATGTTGTGGGCGCACAACTGGGCAGCGGCCCAGACGATCGCGCAATGGTGGGCTTCGCCCGAGGGTCGGCCAGATCGTCAACCCCGCTGAAAGAGCTGCTGCGCTCAATCACGGGCATCTGGACGGCGGGCAGCTCGAAAGGCTTGCGCGCCGGCGCGCAGGTGCAGCTAGCGTGGGACAAGTCGCGGCCTCCGAGGGCGGTGGGAGTAAGCACCCCTATTCTGTAGGCCTCACTCCCTACCCCGCCCTCGTGACACGCATCAGTTTCTAACCCTTAGCCGCGCCGGGTGGCCTCTGGGTCGAGAATGCTCTTCGGATCCCAACCGCCGAGTGGCTCGCCGTGGATGCCTTGGGTTCCGGGTCGCTTGCCTTTAGCGGAACGGGAGCCGATCTGCTCGGTCTTTACCATGGTTCCAAGAACGTCCAGGATTGCCCTGCATCCGAGTTGTGCTGTCGACTCGGAGGTGTCGTACGGAGGCGAGATTTCGACGACTTCCATGCCGATAAGCCCCTCTGCGGCCACCTGCCGCAAGGCTTTGAGTGCTTCGCGGGGAATGAGGCCACCTGGTTCCGGAGAGCCTGTACCGGGAGCGATTCCGCCATCGACGACATCGATGTCGAAAGAAAGATAGACGGCGTCGCAACCCTTCCAAGCAATTTCCAGGGCCGCCTCAACGGCCTTGTCGATTCCCATATTCTCGAGGTCACCGATAGTAATTACCGTTGTGTCGCGTTCCCTTGCCACTTTGAGTCCGTGGCGTGCGCCGTACCACCCACCAATGCCTATCTGGACCAAGTTTTCGGGCCGTACATTCGGAATATTGGTGGCATGGTAATAATGCGTGGTGTGCATGCGTTCATCCATATCTTTTTCCATGATATCGATGTGCCGATCAAAATGAACGATGCCAATGTTGCCGTCAAAATTCTTCGCGATTCCCCTAACAGTGGGGTATCCGATGGAGTGGTCACCACCGACAATTACCGGAAATGTTCCCTTTTGCATGATGTACGAGACCGCTTTGTCGATCTGATCAAAGGTCTTTTCAATGTTGCCTGGAATGACGAAAACGTCCCCAGCATCACACATGCTAATTTCTTGTTGTAGATCTACCGCAAGGTCAAGGTTATATCCGTCATACAAGGCGGAAATGTTCCTCACGGACTGGGGTCCGAATCGGGTTCCCGGACGATATGTCGTTCCGGTGTCGAAGGGGATCCCCAAAAATGCCACGTCGAACTGGTCGACCTCAGAGATGTCTTCGCAATAGGGAGCTTTGAGAAAGGTCTTGATACCCGCAAAGGCTGGTTGCGGTCCTCTGCTAAAGGTGGTAATGGTTCGATCTTCGATCGAATCGGCTGCTTCAAGTCCTAATTTGAGGCTGCGGGCGCTGGATTTCTCATGAACGTCTGTCGGAATCTCTGCCAAGAGATCAAGGTTGGCTACTCCTTGAAGGGAGCGACGGTCGAACCCTTCAACTTTCGACGGTTCATCGGGGGTTGTGTTCATTTTCTTTCCTTAATTTGGGTGGGATCTTCGATTTTGAAGAATGGTTGGATGAAGGAAGTTCTAGTTAGAATCGGCATATTAGGGATTGCTGGAAGAAACTCTTGGAGCTCGCAATTTCTAGCGGAGTCGTCTGCCGCGCCACGCGGACACGGCCCACACCAGCACAAAGAGTCCCACCAGGATGAGTCCGGCATCGCCGAGGTCAATTCGCCCCAACCATGTGGTGACGGGATCTTTGAGCTCGAACGCCGCGTTGACGAAACCACCGAGGGTGGTCACAGATATGAACAGCGCCGAGACAGCCGAAATGCCAGTGATCACGGCGTTGAAGCCGAGTTTGCGCTGCGGGTTGTGGATGGCAGATTTATACATCTTCATCATCGCCACGCCGTTGACGGAGTCGCACAGGGTCATGGCAGCGGTAAACGCGAGCGGAAGGGCCATCAAGGTGAGCGGTGAGACGCCGGCGAGTGACGCCGTCGCCGTGATGACCAGCAGTCCGATGGTTGTGGCCGTATCGAACCCCAGCCCGAACAGGAATCCGATGACATAGATGTTCCGTGGCCGCTCCACCTTGGACAGCGGTTTGGCGAGAAGTCGCGCAACGAGGCCTTTAGCCTCAAGGTCTTCATCGCGGAGCTCACCCCCGGCCCGCACATTCCGATAAACCTGCGTGGCGCGGACGAATGCCGAGCCATTGAACAAACCCATCGCAAGCAGGAAGAGTCCGGAGACGCCGCTACCGACCAGGCCCAGCACCTTGTTCCCAATGGTGCCGTCCTCCATGAACTGCCCGATCGAGGCAGTTCCAGCCACCAGCAACAGCCCGGCCAGGGTGACCACTGAACTGTGGCCCAGGCTGAACGCGAACCCCACGCTCACGGGGTCCCTATGCTGCGCCACGAACTTGCGCGTGGAATTGTCGATCGCGGCAAGGTGGTCCCAGTCGTAACTGTGCTTGATACCGGCGACATACGCGGTGACAACCAGCCCGAGCCCCAGCGGCTGCGCGGCACCTGCAGAACCAGACAACCACAGTACAAAGAAGGCAACGTGCAAAGCGGCGACCGCACTAAACGTGAACAGCAGCCTGGTCCGCAGGGATAACTTTTCCCGATCCCGATACACCGTGACGAAACGGAACCCCTTGGTTTCTTCCGGAGCCGGGTGCACCGCCTTCAATCCTTTTCGTGGGGACGACCGCCCGGGAGAGCTCGGCGCGTGAGGTCGGGCCGGGGAATGCGCTACCTCTACCAGCGTCTCGGCTTCTGTGTTGAGAGCCATGGTTTCTCCTTGGTTCTTTGTTCAGGATGAGGATCCCTGAGGCCTGGGCAGTTGAAGTGCCCGTGGCGTGAAGAGGGTTAGGCAGATGTTGGGCGCGGACCTTCATGCGCCCGGTCTGCGCAACCCCGGCAACCCTCTTGCGAAGGGTCATAGCAGTTCTGAACTCCGCTGACGTGACGCGAGTCACTTGGTTCTCATGCAGCAAAGCTACGGCAAATAAAACATTTAGTCCAGCCCTTTTTTTAGCGATTCAATTAGACCTAAAGCTATGGGACTTGCGATCATCACACCCACCTTGTCTTGCAGGTCAGGCTTTATTGATCTACCCGGCCGCGGAAACCGATGCACTCCGATAACCCTAGGGCTCGGCCAAAACCCCCACTCCGTGGGATCAAACCTTCCGGTCGGGAGCAGATCGCACCGCGGAACCTCCCTCGGTGGCATGCGATGCGTTCCCGATGACGCCTGATCTGCGAATCATCACAAAAAAAGCTGGACTAAATGTTTTATTTGCCGTAGCTTTGCTGCATGGGAACCACGTGACCGGCGTCACGCCAGTAGAGTTCAGAGCTCCGCTGGCCCTTCGTGACGTAAGGGATGCCGGGTTTGCGCAGACCGGACACTTGCAAGTCAGCTGCAGCGAGCCCGGGCTCGGTGTCCCTTAAACGAGTTCCAAAGACAAGAGGGTCTGCCACAGCGTCCGCCGAACACCGCTCATGACGCGGGGCGGTGTTTGATGACGCCCGGGCCTTGGGGATCCTCATCCTGAACAGGACCAATCAAGGAGATAATCATGACTATCAGCAGTGAAGCTCAAGCCGTTGTTGGGACGGCGCATCCGTTGGATCCGTTGTCGCGGGCGGAGATTTCCCGTGTGGTTTCGATTTTGAAGGAGGGGCCGGCTGCGGGGGAGTCGTTCCGTTTTATCAGTGTTGAGTTGCGTGAGCCGTCCAAGGCGGATTTGCGTGGTGGTGTGCAGGTGGCGCGTGAGGCGGACGCGGTTTTGGTGGACCGGGCTCAGGGGCGTGCGTTCGAGGCGGTTGTTGGTCTTGATACGGGCACGGTTGATAAGTGGGCGCAGCTTGCTGTGGGTGTTCAGCCGCCGTTCATGGTGGATGAGTTTGCCGAGGGTGAGGAGAGTTGCCGGAAGAATCCCGAGGTTCAGGCTGCTTTGGCCAAGCGTGGGATCACGGATATGTCCTTGGTTTGTTTCGAGCCGTGGTCCGTGGGGTATTTCGGTGAGGATGATGAGGGGCGGCGTTTGATGCGTGCCCTGGTTTTTGTTCGGGACGAGGCGGACGATAGCCCGTACGCGCACCCGATCGAGAACTTCATTGTGATCGTGGATTTGAATTCCGGTGAGGTTGTCAAGCTTGAGGATGATCAGGCGATCCCGGTTCCGAAGGCTTCGGGTAATTATCTGCCCAAGTATGTTGGTCCGGCCCGTACGGACCTGAAGCCGATTGAGATCACCCAGCCCGAGGGTGCTTCGTTCACGGTGACGGGTAATCATGTGCAGTGGGCTGATTGGTCTTTCCGGGTGGGGTTCACCCCGCGTGAGGGTTTGGTCCTGCATCAGCTCAAGTTCCGGGACCAGGGTGTTGAGCGTCCGGTGATCAACCGGGCTTCGTTGTCGGAAATGGTTGTTCCGTATGGTGATACGGCCCCGGTGCAGGCGAAGAAGAACGCGTTTGATTCCGGTGAGTACAACATCGGTAACATGGCTAACTCCCTGACGCTGGGTTGTGACTGCCTGGGTGAGATCAGGTACTTCGATGGTCATAGCGTGGACAGCCTGGGTAACCCGTGGACGATCGAGAACGCGATCTGCATGCATGAGGAAGACGATTCCATTTTGTGGAAGCACTTCGATTTCCGTGAGGCCACCACCGAGACCCGGCGCAGCCGGAAGCTGGTGATTTCCTTCATTGCTACGGTCGCGAACTATGAGTACGCGTTCTACTGGCACCTTTTCCTTGACGGGAGCATCGAGTTCCTGGTCAAGGCCACCGGTATTCTTTCCACTGCCGGGCAGAAGCCTGGTGAGAAGAGCCCGTACGGGCAGTCCCTGAACAACGATGGCCTGTACGCCCCGATCCACCAGCACATGTTCAACGTCCGGATGGACTTCGAGCTTGATGGTGTGAAGAACGCCGTTTACGAAGTGGACATGGAAATCCCCCGGGAGAACCCGACCCATACCGCGTTCATGGCCGTGGATCGTTTGCTGGAGACCGAGAAAGCCGCGATCCGCAAGACCGATTCGGGCAAGCACCGGTTCTGGAAGATCGTCAACCACGAAAGCAGGAACATCGTCGATGAACCGGTCGCGTACCGGTTGATCCCCACCGATGGCATCCAGCTCGCGGCCGGGGACGAGTCCTACGTTTCCAAACGCGCCCAGTTCGCCCGGAACAACCTCTGGGTCACCGCGTACGACCGGACCGAACGCTTCGCTGCCGGGGAGTTCCCGAACCAGTCCACCGGCGCCGATGACGGCCTGCATATCTGGACCGAAAAGGACCGGAACATCGTGGATGAGGACCTCGTGGTCTGGTACACCTTCGGCATGCACCACGTCGTCCGTCTCGAAGACTGGCCCGTGATGCCCCGCCAGAACATCGGCTTCATGCTCGAACCCCACGGCTTCTTCAACCAAAACCCCACCCTGAACCTCCCCACCGAAACCCGGGGCACCAACGGCGGGCACTGCAGCACAGGAAACGACCAATAAAGCCAAGCAAGCACTAACCGTGGTCCCCGGCGCCCTCCACACCCGCACCGGGGACCACACCCCTTTCCCCGATCTTCAGTCCCCGGCGCTGTCCACACCCGCACCGGGGACTGAACCCATACCCCACCCAAACCCAGCAGCGAGAGCGTGATCCACGTGTTCAACATCCCCGCCATTACCTGGACCCTCACCGCCGCCCTGCTCCTGGGCGGAAGCTACCACGCCCTGCAAGCAGCACGGACCCGCCACCACACAGACCGGGTCAACAACATCCTCCACGCCCTCATGAACATCCTGATGGCCGCCATGCTCTGGAACCTCGCACCCACCACCCTGCTGGCCCAAATCGCCGTCCTCACCGGCGCAGCCCTCTGGTTCACCATCCAAGCCGTCGCCCGCCCCGAATTCAAAACACTCTGCACCACCGCCCAAGGCCGGCTCAAATGCGCCTACCACGCCCTCACCATGGCCGGCGCAGCCCTCATGATTCGCCCTCATGAACCAAGGAACCACCCCCGCCCAGGGAACCACCCCCGCACAAACAATGACCATGCCCATGCCCATGCCAGCCACCCACCACACCATGACAACAACGCCCCACAGCCCGGCAACCCCAACACTCGATCACTCACCGGCACTAGCGATCCTCCCGGCAACATTCTTCACAGCCGCAGCAGTAATATTCCTCATCCTCCTACTGCGCGCCCGACGACAAAAAACCACCCACCCCAAAACAACCCCACCACCCCACACCCGCACAAACCACGGACTCGAAGCCCTCGGCGCCACCACCATGGCCCTCATGTTCGCCACCATGACATAAACAACTGTCACCAAAGGCCGCCAAGGCCACAGGCCACCCGAAAGGCCTAGGCCCGTACGTCGTCCGCCTCGCTGGCTCGGCGCGCCTCGGCGCCCCGCACGCTTTCAGCACCCGAGGACGGCCGCCCTGCAATCCGCGGCGCAATGAGAAGTCCGATGACCGCGATTCCCGCAGTCAGTGCGAACACGCCAGAGAAGGACGCGGGGAAGGAGGCCGCCGCCGTCGTCATGGCACTGAAGACGAGTCCCGTCACGGCGAGCGAGAGGGCACCCCCGAGGGAATCGGCGATGGACATCGCCGAACTGTTGAAGCCTTGGTCCTCGGGCGTGGAGAGAGCCAAGGTCATGACGCTAAGCCTCGGGTACATCAAGCCCATGCCGGCGCCCGCGAACAGCCAGCCCGCAATCGCCACCCCTGCCGGCCACCCGGACACTGTAGTCACGAGGAGGACGGCGATGGCACCGAGCACCAACGCGGAACCGATCCGGACCGCCAGGGCGCTGCCGAGCCTGGATCCCAGCCGTCCTTGGACGGCGGAGGCACCGGCCCAGGCGAGCGCCGATCCCGTCAAAGCGAGTCCGGCGAACGCTGGCGTGAAGGAGTATCGATCCGTGAGGAGGTACGGCACGTACACCTCAGCACCGAAAAAGGCTGCGGAGGCGAATCCGCGCATCAGGATGACGCTCGGCAATCCACGGTGCGCGCGGAGCGTGCCGCGGGGAACCAACGGCCGCACGGCCAGCATGGCAACGGCGAGCGCGACGGCGGCTATCACCCAAGCGACGCCGGGCACCTGGCCGGACAGGTTCAGGCCGAGGACGGCGAGGGCTGCGAGCGCGGCCCATCCCATGCGGCCGATCGCCCAAGGCGCAATGGCGGCTTCAGACGCCTCCCGTGGGCCTGGCGCCGGGCGCATGCCCCGCATGGCGGGGAGGATCATCGCCAACGCCGGGACCACGAGGCCGACCACGCCCAGGAATACCCAGTGCCAGCTGCTCAATTGGGCAACGACACCCGCGGCGAAAGGACCGATCATCGATGGAATGACCCAGGCAGCCGAGAACGCGGCGAAGACCTGGGCGTGGAGCCTTGCAGGGTAGACCCGGGCGATCACCACGTAGAGCGCCACCGTCATCGCGCCGCCGCCAAGGCCCTGGACGAGCCGTCCCGCCACGAGCATCGGCATGGAAACCGCGATACCGGCGATCAACAACCCTGCCGCGAACAAGGCCACGGACGCGTACAACGGGGCGGCCGGACCGCGCCGGTCCGCCCAGTTCCCCGCGACGACCATCCCGATAACGCCCGTGGCGAGAGGCCCGGCGAAGGCCAGTGCATAGAGCCCGGCACCATCCAGCTCGCGACTCACCAGCGGCATGATGGTGGTGACGGCCATCGATTCAAAAGCTGCCAGGAAGACCAACGCGCACGCACCCGCCGTCGCTAGAAGGTAGGGGCGTTGTAGTATGCCGGCTGTTGCGTCGTCGCTCATCCCTCCAGCCTAGAAGCCCGGACGGGTTGGGGCCACGGAGCCAGTGCGCACCGCCCACGTCAACGGTCAACGGGGAGGTTCCCGAACATGCTTGCGGGCCGAGACCGTCCTCAGGATGCTCCGCGCAACGGCACCACCAACACGGGGACGCCCGAGAACTCCAAAACCCGCAGGGTATGGCTTCCGATGTATGGTGTTGCGCTGCCCGGACGGTCCACAAGGGCAACTACTATCAGGGCCGCCCCGACGTCGCGGGCCTCGGCGAGAATTTCGGCTGCGACCCGGCCCGAGCGATGGGCGAGTGAGACCTCCACTCCTGCCGCGGTTGCGAGCGCGGCGACATGCCGGAGGGCCGCGTCGGCAGCGAGGTCGGAACTTCTCGCCATGGCGGAGGGATCGATGCTGCCGGGATGCCTCTCCAGCGCCCTCGCATCCTGGACGGTCAGGACCCTCAGGCTCGCGTTGAGCCGACGGGCATAATCAACCGCCACTTCGGCGGCCCGGAAGGCTGCCCGTGAGTCATTCACAGCCACCAGGATCACGTCGCTCATGAGCCCCCTCCCGCATCGGAATCCGGCACGGGTCGTCCCCGGTTCGCCGCCGACCGGTCCGCCGCCCAGCGCAGGCGCAGGCTTTCTTCAAGTTCCTGCGCGTCGAGCTGACGCCGGATGGCCAGCAATTCGTTTTCCAATTTCGGAATCCAGCGGTTCTCAACTGCACGCTGCCGGATTCTGGTCGCAGCGAGTTCCGCGGTCAGCAGCATTTCCGCACGCTGGACGGCGGCAAAGCGAACGCCGGCTTCAAGTGCCTTGCGATGAACGACGGCGGCGTAGGAGAGTGCCGAGCTTCCGCCCGCTCCTGGCGCCGCCGGGAGCCGACACTCCGGATCTTCGGGGTACGGCACACCCATGGCGCTGGCCCACCGCATCTGGACCTCGGCGGCTTCCGACGGTGCAGCCGCCTCGATCTGCCCGGTTCCGTCCAGAGCGGCAGAGCGGCGCAGCCAAAGCGCAGCTTCCCTTGCCAGCGCTTCCCACTCCGTACGGCTCAGTTCTTCGCGCAGCTGGAACCGTTCCAGCTCGTCCGCCAAAATGTGCTGTTTCCGGTCCAGCAGGCGTGCGCCGTGGCGGGCTGTGACCAGCCGCCGCTCGATCCGGACCTTCGCTGCCCGTCCCGTGCCACTCATGGATTGCCATCCCGGTGGGGCAAGTAGCGCTTCAGGAAATCGGTGGACACCATTGTCAGCTCTTGTTCCGGTAGCGCAGCCAACGCAGCCCAGGCCCGTGCCAACGTATCGTCCAAGGTACGGATTTCGTCGCGGCCCTGCTTGAAGAGGCCGTTCTCCACCAGAGTCTGGAACTCGATGTAACTGCGGTCGGTTTCACTCAGCGCCGCCGCACCGACCAGCTCGGCCAATTCGGTGGCTTGCCGTGCACGCGCCATGGCAGCAAGAACCTGGGCGGCAACGTCGAGGTGGTCTTCGCGTGTCCGGTCTTTACCAGCACCGCTGCGCATCAGCCGCGACAGGGAGGACAGGACGTCGACTGGCGGGTAGATGCCACGGGATGCTATTTCGGGAGCAAGGACAATTTGTCCCTCGGTGATGTAGCCGGTCAGGTCCGGAACCGGGTGGGTCATGTCGCCGCCCGGCATCGTCAGCACTGGGACGATCGTGACGGAGCCATCGTGGCCTTTGACCCGCCCACAGCGCTCATAAAGGGTGGCAAGGTCGCTGTACAAGTAACCGGGGTAGGCCCGTCGCGCCGGAATTTCCCGTCGCGCAGCAGAAACCTCACGGACCGCCTCGGCATAACTGGTCATGTCTGACATGATCACGAGAACGTCGTGGCCCTCGGTATATGCAAGGTGTTCGGCAATGGTGAGGGCGATCCGCGGTGTGAGTATCCGTTCAATGACCGGATCGTCGGCCGCATTGAGGAGGAGCACCAATTCTCCCTCGGCAGATCGTCCTTCGAGGCGGTCCCTGACGTATGCGATATCAGCGTGGGTCAGGCCCATCGCGGCGAACACCACCCGGAAGGACTGACCGCTCGAGGTCGCTTGGGCTGCAATCTGGGTAGCCAGCGTCAAGTGCGCAAGACCGGGCACGGAGAAGATGGGGAGTTTTTGTCCCCTGACCAGGGTGGTCAATCCATCGATGACGGAAATGCCGGTCAAGACAGGTTCTTGCGGGGGTTCCCGGTAGACGGGGTTCAGCGGCCAACCGCTGACAGGAAGCGTTGCCGTCCCCGAAACGGGGGGCCCGCCGTCGAGCGGTTCACCGCGACCATTGCAGACACGTCCCAGCCATTCGGTTCCCACTTCGATGTGCAAGGGACGTCCCTCGAAACGGATCCTAATGCCGCCCAGCGACATGCCGTCGGTGCTTTCAAGTACCTGCAAAGTGGCGAGGTCCTGGTCCACTTCGAGAACCAGGCCGTGCCGGCGCTCACCGCCGTCCATGTCGATCGTGGCGAATTCATCCCAGCCGACTCCTTCTATCCCGCCTGCGATGAGCAGTGGTCCACGGAGCTCCCGAACATCGCCGTGGGAGATCTGCGCGGCGAAGGCCGGGGGTAGCGGCAACGGGCCGGCTTCGCGGGGCTCCGCGGCTTGTGAATGGGTCATTGCAAGGCCTCCAATGCCTTCAGCATCTCACCGCTGCGGGCTTTGACAGCCGCCGCGTCCGCGGGCCCCGTTTCTTCACGTGCCCGAAGAACCAGTCCGAGATCGGCTCGCTCGATCGTGGTGGCAGCAACCCCCCGTTCCACAAGCCTCTGGCAAGCATCGACGACGTCGAGCACGAGGTCGAGTAATGCGGCGCCTTTTTCCGGGGAACAGAACCCGTCATTGGCGCTAAGCGCGTTTTGCATCAGCACGCCGTCACGCAACAGGCGACCACCTAGCAGCACCATCCGTTCGTGGCCTGGCAGCGAGGAGGTCCCGATGATCTCCGCCAGTTCGGCGAGCTGGTCCGCCTGGGCCAGCAGGGTGGCTGCGCGAGCCCGACGGGCCGCCCAACCGGATTGCCCGTTGGCCTCATGCCAGGTGCCGAGGGCTTCCGCGTCGCGGGCGAAGGAGCTTGTCCAGCTCACGGCGGGATAGTGCCTTGAGTAGGCCAGATCCCGGTCCAACATCCACAAGGACCGGACAAACCGCTGGGAGTCCGTGGTGACCGGCTCCGTCATGTCGCCCCCGGGCGGGGAAACAGCCCCGATCACCGTCACGGAGGCTGTCTTCCCGCCGAGCGTCGTCACAGTGCCGGCCCGCTCGTAGAAGGAGGCCAGTTCCGATGCGAGATTCGCCGGGTAACCCTCCTCGGCGGGTAGGTCACCGTTCCGGTTGGCGAATTCGCGCAAGGCCTCTGCCCAGCGGGAGGTCGAATCCGCGATCACGACGACGTCATAACCCATGTCCCGGTAATATTCGGCAACCGTGATCCCGCTGAAGATGCTTGCCTCCCGCGCCATCATGGGCATATTCGAGGTATTGGCGATAATGACGGTACGGTCAATCAGCTTTCCCCCCGTCCGTCCGTCCTCAAGCTGCGAGAGTCCGTCCAGGACATCAGCCATTTCGTTGCCGCGCTCCCCGCAGCCCACGTAGACAATGACGTCGGCGTCGCTCCACTTCGCTATCTGCTGCAGCATCATGGTCTTGCCGGTCCCGAATCCGCCCGGAACCGCCGCAGCCGTTCCCCGCGCCACCGGAAACATCAGGTCAAGGACTCTCTGGCCCGTATGCAGGGGCTCCGTGCTTGTGTGCCTGGTCCTGAACGGCCGCGGGCGGCGCACCGGACAGCGTTCGGCAAGGGTCACCTCGTGGTCGCCCACCACGGCTACGGTGTCGAACAGGTGAACTGTGCTCTTTGGAGCCAGCCAGCCGAGCTTGCCCGATACGCCCGCCGGAACCAGAACCCGGTGTACCACCGACCCCGAATCCGGCACAGTGCCCAAGACATCGCCGGAGGAGACACTCGTCCCGGGTACCGCCTCCGGTTGGAAGGTCCACTCGCGGGCCAACGACGTCGGGTCTTCCGCGGATCCCGACCGTTCGGGCGTCAGCCACATCGGTGCCGAGGAAAGCGGCCGCATGAGCCCGTCGAACACCTGCCCGAGCAAACCGGGCCCCATCAGTCCGGAAAGTTCGCCGCCGGTCGGGGCAGCAACGTCGCCGGCTTTAAGGCCACCGGTGTATTCATAGGCCTGCAGGGTTGCCCGGGTCCCGGTTATGGCCACGGTTTCGGCGCTGATGCGGCGGGGGCCGACGGCGATCAGTTCAAGCATGGACAACCCATCAACTCCCTCGATCTCGACGAGGGGTCCGCTGACGTGCACCACGGTGCCGTCCTTCCGTGCCGCTACCGGTTCCACAGCTCACGCGCCCCGGGCATGGAGTCCAGAGCCATCTCGGCCAGCACCGGAAGGGAAAGGTCCAGTCGGCGTGACCCTGCCTGGGCGATGACACCGCCTTCAGGGCTCTCGGATACGCTCGCATCCGGGCCGAGTAGCTCCTTGCATTGCGCCGTGAGCCGGATCATCATCTCCGCGTACCGGGAATCGGAGGTGAGTCCCGCCGCAGCTTCCCGTACCCGGCGATGGAGTTCCACGCGGAGGGAATTCCGCTGTGCCAAGACAAGTTCGTGTGCCTGGCGGCGCACCCGCGCTGAACGCATTGCCGCCTCCAAGCGAGCCGCAGACTCGCCCTCTTTGGCCGCCGCTGCGAGGATGCCTGCAGCTTCGGCGCGCGCGGCATCCAAGAGGCCGGCGGCCTCCCTGGCAGCATCGCCGCGGATCCCGGAGGCCAGTTCCTCGGCCGCAGCGCGCAGCGCCTTCCGCACTGGTTGCAGGGCGCTTTCGGATTCCGGGCCCAACCTGGTCACGAGGGAAGCACCACGCTCATGGGCGAGCGGGGATCAGCCAGGAGCTGGTCCAGTGAGCGCGCCGCGGCGGGCGTGAGCACCACCACCGCAGTTCCCTCGGGCAGCGCCCTCCACGCATGGCGGAATTCTTCATCGGTGGAGCCTGCGAAGACGCTGACCCCCGCAAGCAGGAATCCGTCCAGCAGGGCCTGTTCACCGATCGCGGCAATGGTGTGGGACATCGTTCCAACCACCTGCTCAGGCCTTGCCGATGAGGATGATGGCGATGATGAGGCCATAGATCGCGATCCCTTCCGCCAGCCCGACCACAACCATCGCCCGGCCGAAGATTTCCGGACGTTCACTCATCGCCGCGAGGGCGGCAGATCCGGTATAGGCAACGGCGAATGCGGCACCAATCGAGGAACCGGCGACGGCGATGGCCGCTGCGATCAGCGCGGAGCCGCCGGCCCCGGGTGGCGAATCGGTGGCTGCCGCGGCAAGCGCTGGAGCCACGCCCCCGGAGGCGGCTGCCGGCGCTGCGGTCAGCGCCCCCGCCAGCAGCGCCAACGATCCTGCCATCACCGCGATGTTGAGGGCCGCCAGGATTTTGAACGCGGGCTTTCGCCAGCGCCTGAGGAGCAGGATGGCCCCCGTTGCAGCGATGAGGAAAACAGGAACGGTGCCGAACCAGAGGTTCACGGTAGTTGCCTTTCAGCCGGGGTGCCAAGGGGGATGACTGGGAGAGCGGTGGCCGCATCTGTCGGCGTGGGCGCCAGTTCCGGTGACCATGGTCTGAACCGGCGGCCCTCGGACTGGAAAATTCGTGAAAACAGTTCGTAGTATTCGAGGCGCAAAGCCTGGATTCCGGCTACGAGCGCTTCAAGCGCGAAGGTCACCACATTGCCCACGAGGAACAGGAGGATCGCCGCAGCAGCGCGCCAATCCGGCGCCCATAACGCCGTCGTGCCGTTCCAGACCACCATCAGCAGCGCGGCGTGGGTCAATCCGAAAGCGGCAAGGCGGGCGAAAGAAACAAGGTTCGAGCCCAAGCGGATGACCGTATCAACGAGTTCGACGACGGCCTGGAAGATCGCGGCGGCACCTCCTCCGGCCTCAACAAAGAGGCCTATGAAGATAATGACCAGCGAGCCGAGCGCGAGAAGGACTGCCGCCGCGGTCAGCAGCCCTGTACCCGTGCCGAGGCCCCAAACGAGCAGCCCGATTGCAAGGAACAGCAGGGAACCCGCGACGCCGGAGCGGGCGTACAGGGCAAATCCCCAACCGCCTTCCCTGACGCGGTTGATGGTGCCGATGGCGTAGGCGCCGGCAAGCAGGAACGCTCCGACGCCCAATCCGGCCACCAGGAGCGGAACCGGATTCGAAAGCGGTTCCAACCACAGGACCGGCACCAGGCCTGTAGGGCCGAACGCCTCCCCGTAGAGCGCTCCGAAGAGCATGGCAGCCAGACCTGCTCCACTCACGAAAAGCCACGCCCTTTGCAGTTTGGCCAGCTTCTTGATGCGGCCACCACGTAACAGGAGACCGGCGGCCAAGAGAATCGCTCCGTGTCCCACATCGCCGAACATCATCCCGAACATCAGGACGTAGGCAATACCTGCAAGGCGCGAAGGATCCACGTCGGCATACGGAACGGTCCCGTAGGTGTCCACCAGTGTCCGGGAAGCGCGGGCTTGGCCCTGACCACCGAGCATTGTGGGCGGTTGGATCCACTGTGGCTGGGGCAACGGAACTACCGCAGCCCCTAGCGGACCCAGGGCTGCCGATAGGTCCGGAATGTCTCGCCGGGGCACCCAGCCCACGAGACCCGCCAGCGGCCCGGAGACGATGGCAGCGGCCGATGCCTTGTCCAGTTCCTCAGCGCCGTTGCCCGGCACGTACGGAAGGTCCAACTCGACCATGCCCAGGCGGGCAAGTTCGACGAGCACACGTCGCCGATTCCGCTCCGGTGCCAGCAACGCTACCCGTGCCATCCGCACAGGGGCCGCTGACTCACGCCGCCTCATCGAGCACCTCGCTCGATCCGGCGCCCGCCGCTGCGGCAGTCAGCGCGGCACGGATCCGCCACGCATCGGTGAACAGCACCGCGATGGCGCCTAGCACGACGTCGGGTCCGGGCATCGGACGACGAAGCAACTGGAAAGCGTCCCGCTCCACCGCGACACGCGCCCGGGCCTCGGCGCGCCACAAATCTGTTGGTGACTCGATACCAACGACCACGTTCCGCAGTCCCGGCGGGAGCGCCGACGAGAACTCGGCGAGCCCTTTGGCGTCTTGCCACGACCGGCCGATGACCGGCCCCAATAAGCGAAGGACGGGGGCCGGTGGCGTCGCACCGTCGACAGTCAGGATCCTGGCTGCCACGAGGACGCATGCCGCGCCACACCACGGCCGTGCGGCGGGCGCCACGGCCGCCAATCGCCGCGCCCATGCAACAGTCAAAGCATCCTTAAGGTCGCCTGGACGCGCAACACCGACGTCCCCCCAGGCTGATGCGTGCAAGGCCGCGGCCAATTCTTCGCTGGATCCGGCCGACTGCAGGCGGGGCCAAGCGGTCGCAAGGGCTCCCAAGTGATAGGGCTCCGGTGACTCTGCCCCGCCAGCAAGCCGGCGGGCCAAAGCCATGACGTTTTCGATTTCAAAAATTCCCGCGGCGGCTCGCGCAAGCGAGGTGCCCGACGCTGGAAGCCACCCGGCGAGGACCCGCAGTTGCCAGAGAACCGACTCGTGGATGGCACGTTCAGCTGCCGGAAGTCCTGGATTTCCCCTGAGCCGTTCCGCGTAGCTTGACTCCTGAAGCAATGCCAAGGCATGGTCCAAGGTCGGTTGGGCAGCCATTTCCCGGCTGCTGCCGGCACCAACGCGGCGCTCCGCCATGGCTCGGGAACGCACAGACGCAGCCACCCAGTCGGCCTTCATTCGTCTCCAGCGCCTTGCGGAGCCAACAGGCTGTCTATGACCTGGGTAACGACGCCTGGAATGAGTGCCAGGCCGGTCTCTTCCACGGCCGCGGCCTCATGTCGAGCCTGTTCCAGAAGCTGCGCGTCCCTCTCCGATGCTGACCGTCCGGTCCGCGCGGCGGCGTTGGCTCGCTCGGCACCGGCCTCGAGCCGCGCCTGGGACAAAATCGCAGCCGCTTGCCGGCGGGCCCCGAGCACGTCCTGTTCCGCACTCTTGCGTGCTTCCTCAACAAGTGCCGCGCACGATGCGACGTCGCCGGCCAATGCGGCGAATACGGGTCCCAATTCCGCGGCCGGCCCCTGGGCATCAGCGGACGGCACGCCGGCGGGGCCAGCGGGCCCCGGAGTGCCGACTGGCCTGAATCTGTCAAGAAAACTCAATCGCGCCATGGCACCCATCTCGGAAACGTCCTCAGAGCCACAGTCTAGGCCTGCGGTTTCCCGTCTGACGAGCCGTGGAAGGATCCGTCCACATGAGCAAATCCATGGCTCGCTCCCCCCAAGCCGCGGGCCCCGCCGTCGTCCGCCCTAGATCACGGGGAGCAACTCACCGGCAGTCGTCGGCACGACGGCGCCAGTCGCCGTCGAGTCCGGGTTCAGCATCCAGCCGACCCGCTTGGCCGTGCTTAACATGACGACGCTTTCAACCAGTTCAATCCTAGGGATGCGCTGTTGGATGGCGAGTTCCATTTCCATGACCTCGGCCAGCGAACGCAGCCACATGATGATCACAAAGTTGGTGCTCCCGGTGGTGGAGGCCGTGAACCTGATGTTCCTGATGGTCCGCAGTTCGGCCGCTGCAAATTCGTGTTGGCCGGCCGGAACATTCGCGAACCATTGGCACGTGATGGGGTACCCGGAGAATTGCTGGGCAATTTCGCACCGGAAGGACAGCATTCGGCTCGCGAGCACCCGGCCGAGCTGCCGCTGCACGGTGGCAGGGTGTCGCCCCAGGGCGCGGGCGATCTCCGCGGCAGAGGCTCTTCCATCCCGGGCGAGGAAGGGAAGGAGTGCCAGATGGCTCTCCGGCAGCGGGATGACGATCTGCTCGGGGGCGTACGGATTGGCCGCTTCCGGCCCGGCGAGGGCGCGCAGCGCTTGCTGCTCGGCCCGGCTCAGCACGTTGAGCCGCCATGCGTAGCCGCTCGTGTGGATCCGGGTGCAGAGCGAGGTCCGGTACTTGGTGAGGCCCCGGATTTCCTTCAGTTGCGGCAAGAGCCGGCTGCTGAACTCGCCGAGGTCCCGGGTGATGACCGTGAGCATCAGGTCCCGGTTGCTGGCGGCCTCCTCGACCGTGATGATCTCGGGAATTGCTGCGAGGGCAGCCGTGACTTCGGGCCTGAAGTGCATTTCGCAGTCGACGTCCAGGAGGGCCAGGCATGCGTTCTTGGGATGGCCCATGAGGTGTGCGGTTGTCCATGCGGCTCCGGACTCGCGAAGACGGTCCCAACGCGCGGCCAAGGTGGTGGCATGGACGTTCAGGACGTCGGCGGCATCGGACCAACTGATCCGCGGCGAGATCTGGAGGGCATTGATCAGGCGGAGGTCCTCTTCACTGAGTTCCATCAGCGATCCTCTCCTAGGTGATGCGTGGATCCTGTTAATTCTGGCATGCTTCTGAATTTTTCCATGGCTTTGGAAGATTGTGAGTCGAATCACTCCACAATGGCTATGGATACTTACCAATCGTTCAGGAAACAGGAGAGCAGATGTCGATCGCCGCAGACGCCCAAGAGATGCAGGGAGAAATCGCCCGGTTCCGTCACGAGCTTCACCAGGAACCGGAAATCGGCTTGGACCTCCCACGCACCCAGGAAAAGGTACTCAAGGCGCTCGACGGACTTCCCTACGACATCACCCTCGGTGAGAGCACGACGTCGGTCACCGCAGTCTTGCGCGGGGGCGCCCCTTACGCCTCGGCGGACAAGCCCGTGGTGCTGCTGCGCGCCGACATGGACGGGCTCCCGGTCCAGGAGCGCACCGGCGTCGAGTTCTCCTCGAAGATCGACGGCGCGATGCACGCCTGCGGCCACGACCTCCACACCGCCATGCTCGCCGGAGCCGCAACCCTCCTGGCCGAACGTCGCCACCAGCTAGCCGGCGACGTCGTCCTCATGTTCCAGCCGGGCGAAGAAGGCTTCGACGGCGCTGGCCACATGATCCGGGAAGGTGTCCTGGACGCCGCGGGCCGGCGCGTGGACGCTGCCTATGGCATGCACGTCTTCTCGTCCTTGGAACCGTATGGCCAGTTCTGCACCAAGCCGGGCGTGATGATGAGCGCCTCGGATGGTCTCTTCGTGACGATCCTGGGGGCCGGCGGCCACGGTTCGGCACCGCATGCGGCCAAGGACCCCGTCACGGCGGCCGCCGAAATGGTCACGGCACTGCAGGTCATGATCACGCGGCAGTTCAACATGTTCGATCCCGTAGTTCTGACCGTAGGTGTGCTGCAAGCCGGCACCAAGCGGAACGTCATTCCGGAATCTGCCCGTTTCGAAGCAACCATCCGTACCTTCTCGGAAGCCTCCCGCGAGCGGATGATGACCTCGATTCCGCAGCTCCTCAAGGGCATCGCCGCCGCCCACGGACTCGAGGTGGACGTCGATTACCGCAGCGAATACCCCATGACTGTTACCGACGAGGACGAGACGCACACGGCCGAGAACGTCATCTCGGGCATGTTCGGCGATTCCAGGCTCTCCCGCTGGGCCACGCCTCTCAGCGGCTCGGAAGATTTCTCCCGCGTCCTGGCCGAAGTACCCGGAACCTTCGTGGGCCTCAGCGCAGTGCCACGAGGCGTGGACCACGCCACCTCACCGTTCAATCACTCCCCCTATGCCACCTTCGACGACGGCGTCCTGGCCGACGGCGCGGCACTCTACGCCGAGCTCGCTCTCTCCCGCATCGCCACCCTCGCCGCCGGCAATTGACCCTCCCCACCTTTACTTGGAGCAAGACATGACCGCTACCGTAGGCGCTTCAGCCACCGTTCAGATACACAAGTCCCATCTGCGGACCCTCATCGGCACCGGCATCGGCAACGCCGTCGAATGGTACGACTGGGCTATCTACGCCACGTTCTCGCCCTTCATTGCCAGCGCCCTCTTCAGCAGCGCCGACCCCACATCCGCGGTCCTCTCCACCCTGGCGATCTTCGCCGTCGGATTCGTCGCCCGACCGTTCGGCGGCTTCGTCTTCGGCTGGATCGGCGACAGGATCGGCCGCAAGACGTCCATGACCTTCGCCGTCGGCCTCGCAGCTGTCGGCAGCCTCCTGATCGGCATCGCGCCCACCTTCCAAGCCGTCGGCGCCTTCGCTTCCGTCATGCTCCTCGTGGCCCGCCTCATCCAGGGGCTCGCCCACGGTGGCGAGCTGCCGTCGTCGCAAACGTATCTGTCCGAGATGGCACCCAAGGAAAAGCGCGGCTTCTGGGCCACCCTCATCTACACCTCCGGCACAGCCGGCATCCTCGCCGGAACCCTGCTCGGCGCTATCCTCACCGGAGTGCTGAGCAAAGCCGACATGAACGCCTGGGGCTGGCGCGTTCCGTTCCTGGTGGGCGGCGCCTTGGGTATCTACGCCTTGGTCATGCGGGCCAAGATGAAGGAAACCGAGGCATTCGAAGCCGAAGCGCCGAAGGAAAAGCGCGAGCCCATGTGGCCGCAAATCGTCAAGTACCGCAAGCAGGCCCTGCAAGTGATCGGCCTGACCGTCGGTCTCACCGTTGTCTACTACATCTGGGGCGTCGTGGCGCCGAGCTATGCGGCATCCACCCTCAAGATGGACCGCGGAGCAGCCCTGTGGGCGGGCGTCATCGGAAATATTGCATTCATCGCTTCGCTGCCGTTCTGGGGCAAGCTGTCCGACCGTATCGGCCGCAAGCCAGTCCTGATCGTCAGCTCCGCAGGTGCGGCGTTGCTGCACTTCCCGATGACGTGGCTCTTGAAGGACTCCCCCTGGCAGCTGGCCGTATCGATGTCCGTGATGTTGTTCTTCATCGCCGGCAGCGCTGCGATTGTCCCGGCCGTGTACGCCGAGCTGTTCCCGACCAAGATCCGCACCGTGGGTGTCGGCGTCCCGTACTCCATCTGCGTAGCGGTCTTCGGCGGGACTGCTCCGTACCTGCAGACCTGGCTTGGCAGCATCGGCCAGGCGAACATGTTCAACGTCTACGCCGTGATCCTGCTGGTGATCGGGATCGCGTTCGCCTTCATGATCCCGGAAACCAAAGGCAAGGACCTCACCCAGTAACTCCCGTCCCCGGACCCGGGCCCGGACCCGGACCCAACTAGCTCGCAGTTAACGTCGTTCTGAGCGCTGAGAACGACAACAACTGCGAGTCAGTTGGGCTAGCCGACGTAGCGGTTCCGCCCGGCGCGAAAGCCGAAGAAGGCCGCCAAGGATCCCACCACGAGGAACAGGATGCCGGCCGCGGCGAACCCACCCGTCGCTTGGTGCAATTGGCCGACCATCAGCGTCCCAGTGGAGCCCAGGCCGTAACCGACGCCCTGCATCATCCCGGAAAGGTGCGCTGCGGTGTGGGAATCGCGGGTGCGCAGCATGATCATGGTCAGCGCCACCGCAGTGAGACTCCCCTGCCCCAGACCCAACAGACCGGTCCACACCCAGATCAGTTCCGTCGGGCCGAAGATGCTTAGGGCGAAGCCGCCACCGGTCATGAGTGCCACGACAGTGTTGATGACGCGTTGATCCTTGAACCGGGCCGCGAGCCCCGGGGCAATGAATGATCCCAGCATCTGCAGCACGATCGACACGGACACAATCAGGCCGGCCGTTCCGCCGTCGATCCCGCGTTCGCGCAGAATCGGCGCCAACCAGGCAAACACGCTGAAGGACATCATCGCCTGCAACACCATGAAGACGGTGACCTGCCAGGCGACGGCGGAACGCCAGACGTTCGCACCGCCGTCGGCCGCGTTGTGCCGGACGGGACGCTGGCGGATCGCCAGCGGCAGGAAAAGCAAAAGTACGACGACGGCGGGCAGCGCCCAGAACCACAGCGCCGAGGTCCAGTGCCCGGCTGCCGTGAAGACGGGGTAGGTGAAACCGGCGCCCAACGCGGCGGAAGCGCAGATCGCCGTCGTATACAGGCCGCCCATGAGCCCCAGCCGGTGCGGGAAATCGCGTTTGACCACCCCGGGGAGCAACACGTTGCACAAGGAAATCGCAGCACCGCACGCGGCCGTTCCCGCGAGCAGGGCCGGCAAATGCCCGAGTCCGGCGAGGTCCACTGGACGCAGGAGCAGCCCGGCGGTCAGCACGGCCATCGCACCGAGCAAGACCCTCTCGGCACCGAAACGGCGGGCCAGGATTGGAGCCAACGGCGCGAAGACCCCCAACAAAGTCACCGGCACGGTAGTGAGGACCACCACGGCCCAGCCCGGCAGTCCGGCGTCGGCAGTGACTTCCGGAAGGACGGCGGAGAAGCTCGAAAACACCGTCCGCAAGTTCAGCCCGATGAGCACAAGGCAGATGCCCAGGAAGACCGGTCCGCGGCGCGCTGTGACCCGGGTGGGTTCGGCGGCGGGAAGATCGTCAATCTCGGCGTCGACGAGGATCTCGGCGACGCCGAAGTGCTGACTGGTGTTCTTGGGGGCGCTTGAAGCAGGGGTCACTACCCCATTCTGGCAGTTTGTCCACATACGCAGGTTCCGCCCGCCGGCCCTTGCCCCGGCGACGGTATTCTGGAGTGGATGAGTGAAACCCCAGATTCCCCCGAAACTTCCCACGAAACACCGCAGTCCCCGCGCCCTGTGACCCCTGGCACCCAAGCCTCCTTCGGCACCTATGGCGGCCGGCCGGTCAGTTTTGTGCGCCGCGGGACGCGGCTTCAGGGCCGCCGCCAGGCCGCGTGGGAAGAGCACTCGGACCGCTGGGCCATCCAAGTTCCACGGCATGTCGCCAACACCTCGGTGCACCCGGATTACGTGTTCGACGCCGAAGCGGAGTTCGGACGCAAAGCGCCGCTGATCGTCGAAATCGGCTCGGGACTCGGCGACGCCGTGTGCCATGCAGCCGAGGAAAATCCGGACAAGGATTTCCTCGCCGTGGAGGTCTACACCCCCGGACTGGCCAACACCATGATCAAGATCAACAGCCGTGGCCTCAGCAACGTGCGGGTGGTCGAAGCCAACGCCCCGGAGGTCCTGGCCACCATGCTCCCGGAGGGCTCGGTCAGCGAGCTGTGGGTCTTTTTCCCGGATCCGTGGCACAAGTCCCGGCACCATAAACGCCGCCTCATCCAACCGGCGTTCGCCGAACTCGCGGCACGGTCCCTTAAAAAGGGTGGCCTGTGGCGGATCGCCACCGACTGGTCCAACTATGCCATTCACGTCCGCGAAGTCCTCGCCGGCTCCACTGAGTTTGAGAACCTGCACGACGGCGAGCGGACCGGCGCGGAAAGCCCCCTCACCCAGGTGTGGGAATCCGGCGTCGAATCCATGGTGGGAGGGGCCCCCGTCAAGGAAGGCCGCGCACCTGTCAGCACCGAACATACGGGCCCCAATGAGGGTGTGGATCATGTGGGTGGATGGGCTCCGCGTTTCGACGGCCGGATCCGTACCAGCTTCGAAAACAAGGCCCACGAGGCCGGACGCATGATCTTCGACCTCAGCTACCGCAAGATCTAGTCACACGATGCGGGCTAGTCGCGAGCACGCAGTCCGGTCACCCGCCGTCCGCCTCATTGCGTGCCGTCCGGGCACCGGATACCATGTGAGACGTGTCACCGAAGGGTGGCACGTGCTTATGATCTGCGGCGGGAGAGTCCTGCCGGTACGTTCAGCAGGCGCCGTAGGAGCAAATCCTCCCCAGGAATCTCTCAGGCCCACGTACCGCCGCGGCAAGGCAACTCTGGAAAGCAGGCCGGGCAACCGGACTCACCGACGGTGCAAGCGGGCGGCTGCGAAAGCAGCGGACGCGGAATCTCTCAGGTCCAATACAGAGCGGGGAGGGACCGAATCATCGTGGTGCGTCCGCGCCACCTGAATTATGGAGTTCCTCATGACCCTGGCACCTGAAGGCCGTAAGCTGCTGCGCGTTGAACAGCGCAATAAAGCCGTCCCGGTCGAACGCAAGCCCGAATGGATCAAGGCCAAGGTCCAGATGGGCCCGGAATTCGTGGGCCTGAAGAACCTCGTGAAAAAGGAAGGCCTGCACACCGTCTGCGAGGAAGCCGGCTGCCCTAACATCTTCGAATGCTGGGAAGACAAGGAAGCGACCTTCCTGATCGGCGGCTCCGAATGCACCCGCCGCTGCGACTTCTGCCAGATCGACACCGGCAAACCCTCACCGGTGGACATGTTCGAACCCACCAAGGTCGCCCGCTCCGTCCAGTCCATGGCCCTGCGCTACGCCACCGTGACCGGCGTGGCCCGCGATGACCTCCCCGACGAAGGCGTCTGGCTCTACGCCGAAACCGTCCGCAAGATCCACGAACTGAACCCCGGCACCGGCGTCGAACTGCTCATCCCGGACTTCTCCGGCAAACCCGAACACATCAACGCGATCTGCGACTCAAACCCGGAGGTCTTCGCGCACAACGTCGAAACCGTGCCCCGGATCTTCAAGCGCATCCGCCCCGCGTTCCGCTACGACCGCTCCCTGGACGTCATCACCCAGGGCCGGGCCCGGGGCATGGTCACCAAATCCAACCTGATCCTGGGCATGGGCGAAACCCGCGAAGAAATCTCCGAAGCCCTGACCGATCTGCACGCCGCGGGCTGCGACCTGATCACCATCACCCAATACCTGCGCCCCTCCGAACGGCACCTGCCCGTGGACCGCTGGGTCAAGCCCCAGGAATTCGTCGACCTCGCCACCGAAGCCGAGGAAATCGGCTTCCTCGGCGTCATGTCCGGCCCCCTGGTCCGCTCCTCCTACCGCGCCGGCCGCCTCTGGGCCACCGCGATGCGCAAGAAAGGCCGCGAGATCCCGGTGCACTTAGAGCACATTGCCCACATCGCCGAAGGCATCCAAGACTCCGGCACCACCCGCCAGGAAGCCCGCACCCTCCTCGCACACCATGCTACGGCCTGATCCGTAAGGACCCCAGCATGTTCCCCACGCGGATTGAAATCATTCCCTCAGACGGAATCGTCGAGAAAGTCCAGGCCGAGGTGCCGCTTTCCACAACGCTGACCATTACGTGCTTGCCCCATCACGGGATCGCACAGACCATGGCGACAGCGGTCCGGCTCGGTTTGCTCGGCTACAACGTGATTCCGCACCTCGCGGCACGGCGGCTGGTGGACCGGGCTCAGCTTTCAGGCATCCTCCGGGACTGCGAGGCTGCCGGGATCACTGAGGTCTTTGCCATCGGCGGAGACGGACAGCAAGGCGCCGGCCCTTATGCGTCCTCCCTCCCCCTGCTGGAAGACATCGCGGAACACTCCGGCGGCAGGATCACAGCGGGCATTGCCGGCTACCCGGAGGGCCACCCTTCAGTGAGCGGGCTGGACCTGCTGGAAGCCTTGTTGACCAAACAACACTTGGCCACTCACGTGGTCACGCAGATGTGCTTTTCTGCCCCGAAGATCCTCGACTACGCAGCACTCTTGCGTCGCGAAGGCGTGAAACTACCGGTCTGGGCAGGGGTGCCCGGAGCCGTTCCGCGAACCAAACTGCTGGCTCTGGCAACCCAAATCGGCGTCGGGACCTCCCTGAAGTTCCTCAGCAGCAAAGGAACTCTTGCCCGCAAGCTGTTGAGCGGGGACAGGTACTCACCGGGGAGCCTGGTTTCCGAGCTCATGGCGCACCCTGAAGGTGTCTCGGGAATCCATCTCTACAGCTTCAACCGACTGGACATGCCCGTTTGGGAGCGAGGCGATCTGCCCGATCCTGCTGCCAGCGGAGCAGCGCCCGCGTAGCCGACCGGGAGCCGCCAGCCGAGCAGGTCCCGGGACCCCTAGCTTCCCGGGACCGAAATGACGGCGACCGTCTTTTGGGCATCGTCACGGAGTTCCACACCCGAGATCCCGGCGAGCTGGACCGGAGTCGCCCCCGTCACTTTGATGTGTCCGTTGGACGTCGCGGTCCAACCGCACGCCATCTCCTCCGTACCATCGCGGCCCTTGACCCACAGGTACATCGTGCCTTGCAACGGCATGCTGCGGCCTTCCAACTGCAACTCGGTTCCCCACGATTTCCTGACGAGCCCCACTGTGAGGTCCAAGCCGTTGCCGGTATGCACGGAGTAGCTGGCGTCAGGCTTGGGTGGCTGGTTCAGCACCGGACCTCCGAGGATCCCCAGACCAAGACACGCCGCGGCCACGGCCCCCACCAGGGCGGTCCACCGACGTCGGGATTTCCGGCGTCGCGCGGCCATTTTCAGGACGATCGGCTGCGGGAGCGTTTCGGAAAAGGCCCCCAAAAGTGAGCGAGCGTCGGAGGGGGCCGATGTCGACCAGGAGGGCTGCGCAGCGGATTGCGCCGCGGCAGGGGGCTCGAGGGCGCTGCGCCCGGCGGCGAGCGCGACGGCGTCGGGCACGGGGACGGCGTCGAGGAGCGCCGGGAGGCTCTCCAGCTCCGCCAGCTCGCGCCTGCAATCCGTGCAGGCTTCCAGGTGCGCCTCGAAGGCTTGGGCTTCGGCAGGCTCCAAGCCGCCGAGCAGGTAGGCGCCCAGCAATTGGTGACGTTCCGTCCCGTTCACCGCTGCACCCCCATTTCATCCAGAATCGTGCGAAGCGCCCTGACGGCGTAGAAGGCCCGCGACTTCACGGTTCCGCTGGGGATGTTGAGCCTGAGTGCGGCTTCGTTGACCGTGAAACGTTCGTAATGCAGTGCTACCAGGACCTCCCGGTGTTCGGTGCTGAGCCGCAGGAGCGCTTCTTCCATGAGGACCCTGTTGAGGAGCTCGTCTACGCGTTCGGTGGCTTCTTCCGGATCCGCCATGTCGCGTTCGGAGGCTTCGGCCGGGCGCCGCTGGGCCTTGCGGTAGTTGTCGATGATGACGTTTCGGGCTGTACGGAAAAGGTAGCTGCGCAGGCTCCCGGTGATCTGCGGGGCGTGTTGCCACACGCGGAGGATGGTTTCCTGCACCACGTCCTCAGCCAAGTGCGCGTCGGGCGTACAACTCAGCACGAAGCGGCGCAAGGCGGTCCCGTGGTCGCGATAAATCGCGGCCACGACGTCCTCGTCGAGCGGCATCGATGCCTCCTGTGTGCTTCGGCTTCCCCTTCTCCTGCGATACGACGTGCCCGCCACGAAAAAGGTTCAGTCCCGTGAACCATTCTTCACCCCGCGGCGTCGTAGGGGTTAGTTCCCGGCACGTCCATGGCCGGCGCAGCAAAGGAGAGCACCCCATGAAGAAACAACTCAGCACCGGTCTCGGCGTCCTTGCTCTGGCCATCGCCCTCGCTGCCTGCGGAGGAAGCCCCGGCGCGTCCTCCACGTCCACAAGCGCCGCCAGTCCTACTGCATCCAGCCCCGCAGCATCGAGTTCAAGCGCTCCGAGCCCGACGGCGATGAGCCCGGCACCGTCGTCGGGCGCTTCCGCCGCCGCCTATGACCTGGAGACCGCGACGTCGAGCGCCGGCCAGATCGTGGTAGCTGCGAACGGAATGAGCGTGTATGTCTTCACCAAGGACGTCAAGGACTCCGGGAAGAGTGCCTGCACCGGCGGTTGCGCCGCTTCGTGGCCAGCCGTGACGACGACCTCGAGCAAGCCTGCGGCTGAGGACGTGACCGGAACCCTCGGTACTATCCCCACGGCAGACGGCAAGATGCAGATCACCCTTAACGGCATGCCGCTCTACTTCTTCGGCCAGGACAAGGCTCCCGGCGACATCAAGGGACAGGGCGTGGGCGGTGTCTGGTCCTTGATCGGCCCGTCCGGCTCCATGGTGACCCCGAGCAGCAGCATGGGCTACTGAATCCTCCCTCACTTTTCCACACCAAAGGGCAAACGCTCCTTCAGATGTTTCCGGACCGGCCGGCAGATCTGAAGGAGCGTTTGCCCGGGGAGGCCTAAAGGTGAAGGAGCGTTTGCCCGGGGAGCGCTAAAGGTGAAGGAGCGTTTGCCCGGGGAGGCCTAAAGGTGAAGGAGCGTCTCAGGCGTCTTCGAACTCGTCGGCGTCTTCGAACTCGACAGCGGCGATGATTTCCTTTGTCTCGGGGTGGATCATGAAAGCTTCCTCGTCCTCCTCGATCATGATGAATTTGCCCTGGTCGGTGGTGAAGTGCCAGGCGAGGATGGTCCCGCCGTCGTGTTCGTAGTTGGGATCACCCATGGTGATCTTTTCCAGCGTGTAGCCTGCAACGTCGCACAATTCACGGATGATGAGCTCGAATTCAGGGGCGTTCTCGAGTTCGGCCTCGGCCGCCTCGGCCTGGCGCTCTGCGAGGTTGGGAATGAGGGCCACGCGCTCGGCGATGTGAGCCTTGAGCTGCTCCTCGTCCAGGTAGAGCACGCCGTCCTGGCCGCGGAGCCAGGCCGCGTTGAGGGCAATGATGTCCTCGGTTTCCAGGAGCGACTCGAATTCGCCGTCGAGGGCCTCGAGTTCGGCCACGGCTTCCGGCGCCTCCTCGGATTCGTCAAGGTCGCCGTCCAAGTAAGTTTCGACGTCGTCCTCGGAGAGGGAATCGAAGGCTGCGGCGGTGCGGTTGAACAGCTCAAGGTGGCCGGTTGCGCCCATTCCTTCGAGTCCTTCGCGGACGAACACGTCCACCTCTTCGCGCTCCGGGACAGTGAACACGTACTGGGCGAAGCCGCCTGCGAGTGCTTGGGTCAGGTAGTAGTCCACAAAGTAGCTGCGCAGCGCGTTGGTGGCGATTTCCTCATGGTTGAGGAGCTCCTCGTACATCTCGTTGACCACGGTGACGTTCGCGTCCACAACGTCTGCGTCGGCGGCGTCGATGCTGTCCTTCGTCAGAATGACGGGGTTCTCATTGCTAGTCATGGGATTTCCTCACTGCTAAGAAGCTTGTGCTGCTCCGGACCCTTTCAACGTACGCGGGGGCGGCAGCCGGGCAGGCTAGGCCGAGGTGAACGTCCGGCAAAGTTTCAGCGCGGCTCTCGGCTGGCTAGGATTCATAGATAGCCTCCTGCCGAAAGTAGCCCCAACGAATGCCTTCCCGCTCAGACGACTCTTGGGAACTGGCGATTCAGACACCCGCCATCAACGACCGCTCTTTGGCGGCCGGACTCGCCTATGCCATGGGCAGCCGGGTCAGCAGCGTCACCTTCGACTCCTCCACCGGCTTGATGATGGGGAAGGTCCGGGGCAGCGGCCCGTCACCGTATTCGACCTCGGCCAAACTGGTCCGTAAACCCGGTGGCTGGAGTTGCACCGTCGGAGTGTGCAGCTGTCCGGTCCGCAAGGACTGCAAACATGTTGCTGCCCTGCTCTTCGCCGCCGAAGACCTTCCCACAGTGCGGGCGCAGTTACTCAGCGCTCCTGCAGTCGGACAGACGGCCCAGCACGGCGGAATCGTGCAACGGCCCGCCTGGGAGCAGACCCTCAGCAAGCTCATCGCCACTCCGGGAACCACCCCGCAGGGCCAAGGCCTGCCCCTGGCGCTGGCCTTCGAGGTGGAAGAACCGGCTGCGCACTTCTCCTACACCGGCCGCCGGGATCCCCTCCGGAGCGTGCGCCAACTCAAGGCCCGCCCCGTGATGATGGGCGCCAAAGGCAAGTGGATCCGCGGCGATGTCTCCTGGACCAACTTGAACTACCTCGGCTACAAGCGCGAGTTCAACGAAGCCCACATCGAGTGGATGCAGAACTTCCTCGCCGCGCATTCCACCACGGACTACCGGCAGCTCACGTCAAGCATGTGGATGCTGCTCAACGAATTTGCCGGCAAGAACCTGTGGAGCCTGCTGGCCGAGGCCTCGAAAATCGGGGTATCGCTCATCCACTCCGGCGGGACCGAGCCGGTCCGCATCGCCGCGGAGGCCGCCGTCGTCGGGCTTGACCTCAGCCGCTTGGGCAGCGGCCCTTCAAACAGCGGCCAGCCCGACGACGGACTCCAGCTGGCGCCGTCAGTGACCCTGGGCGGGGACGCCCTCGATCCGGCCGCCTTGGGCTTGATCGGCCGCCCGGCGCATGGCTTGTTCTTCACCGGCCCCGACGAGGGTCCGCTGCCCGGTGTTCCGGCCCCCGGGAACCTCATCACCTTGGCCCCCTTGGCGGGCGGCGAGTCTCAGGAACTGCTGGACTTCGTCATGAGCGCGTCCCGGCTCCAGATCCCGGCGAAGGACGAAGAGCGATTCCTCACGGCGTTCTATCCGAAGCTTAAGCAGTCCACCCGAGTCACGGCAGCGGACCATTCAGTGGAGTTGCCGGTCCTCGCTGTGCCGACGCTGTCCCTGCTGGCGAACTACGGCGCCGACCACCGGGTCCGGTTGCACTGGGAATGGCACTACAAGGCCGGCAAGCTCGTGACGGCCCAACCCCTCTGGCGGTACCCTGACGATCACGGCTACCGCGACGACGCCGAGGAAGCCCGGATCCTGGAGACCCTGGGCCGGCCTTGGGACGTGGTCGCGGCCCTCGGCGAATCGTCCAGCGGCGGATGGGGAGCTCCGCGACTTGCCGACTCGGTGGAACTCGACGGGCTGGATACCCTGGCCTTCACCGAAGAGGTCCTCCCCCGGCTCCGCGAGCTGGCCGACGTCGTGGTGGAGACCTCCGGCGACATCGCCGATTACCGCGAAGCCACCGAAGCTCCCGTGGTCTCCATTTCCACCAAGGCCACGGACAGCCGCGACTGGTTCGATCTCGGGATCGTCATCACCCTCGAGGGCGAACCGGTGTCCTTTGCTGCCGTGTTTTCTGCCCTCGCGGCAGGTCAGAGCCGCATGTTGCTGCCCAGCGGCGCCTACTTCTCCCTGGACCTGCCCGAGCTACACCAGCTCCGCGCGCTCATTGACGAAGCGCGGTCTCTGCAGGACAACCCGGACCGGCACGGCACCTTGCAGATCAGCCGTTTCCAGGCCGGCCTCTGGGACGAGCTCGCGCAATTGGGAATCGTGGATGAGCAAGCGGCCGCATGGCGCGAGGCCGTAGGCGGCTTGCTCGACGACGGCGTGACCGGTCTGCCGCTGCCGGGCTCGCTTAACGCCGAGCTCCGCCCGTACCAGCTGGAGGGCTTCAACTGGCTGAGTTTCCTGTACCGGCACAGCCTGGGCGGGGTCCTGGCAGACGACATGGGCCTCGGCAAGACGGTGCAGGCAATTGCCTTGATGTGCGCCGCGAAGGAGGCTGTTTCAAATGCCGGTGGCGCTGGCTCCGGACACGCCGCGCACGCCCCCTTTTTGGTAGTCGCACCCACCAGTGTCGTGGGAAACTGGGCGGCCGAGGTGCAGCGCTTCGCTCCCGGGTTGGCCGTGCGGACCATTGGCGAGACTTTTGCCAAGAGCGGCGCGGATCCGCTCGAAGCGATGGCGGAGGCCGACGTCGTCATCACCTCCTATGCCTTGTTCCGGATCGACTACGAGGCTTACGCCGCCAAGGAATGGGCCGGACTGATGCTGGACGAGGCCCAGTTCGTAAAGAACCACCAGTCCAAGGCCTACCAATGCGCCCGGAAACTCCCGGCATCCTTCAAGCTGGCCATCACGGGAACGCCCTTGGAGAACAACCTCATGGAGTTCTGGGCGTTGACCTCGATCGTGGCCCCCGGGCTGTTCTCGAGCCCACGGCGCTTCGCGGAGTACTACCAGAAGCCGGTCGAAAAGAACGGCGACAAGGCCCAGCTCGCCAAGCTCCGACGTCGGGTCCGTCCCCTCATGATGCGCCGCACCAAAGAGCAAGTCATCAAGGACCTGCCGCCCAAGCAGGAGCAAGTGCTCGAAGTGGTGCTCAATCCGCGGCATCAGAAGGTTTACCAAACGCACTTGCAACGTGAACGGCAGAAGATCCTGGGACTCATTGACGACGTCAATAAAAACCGCTTCACCATCTTCCAATCGCTCACGCTTTTGCGGCAGCTCAGCTTGGATGTCTCACTGGTGGATGAGTCCCTGTCCGCGGTGCGTTCGTCCAAGCTGGATGTGCTGTTCGAGCAGCTCGAAGACATTGTTGCCGAAGGGCACAGGGCACTCATTTTCAGCCAGTTCACGGGATTCCTGGGCAAGGTCCGCCAGCGTCTTGAGGAAGAGGGTACCGAGTTCTGCTACCTCGATGGCAGCACCCGGAACCGGGCCGACGTCGTCAGCGAATTCAAGAACGGCGCGGCACCTTTGTTCCTCATTTCCTTGAAGGCCGGAGGCTTCGGCCTGAACCTGACCGAGGCCGACTACGTGTTCCTCCTGGATCCGTGGTGGAACCCGGCCTCGGAGGCACAAGCCGTGGACCGCACCCACAGGATCGGACAAGCCAGAAACGTCATGGTCTACCGCCTCGTGGCCAAGGACACCATCGAGGAAAAGGTCATGGCGCTCAAGGCCAAGAAGTCGCAATTGTTCGCGGACGTCATGGAAGGTGATGCCTTGACTGGTGGTGCCCTGACGGCGGAGGACCTGGCGGGCTTGTTCGCGGAGTAGGGGGTGCCTGAAGCAACTGCTTCGAGGTGGCTTAGGCTGGACGGCATGGCTATTATCCATCGAGCAACCCTGCGTCCGAGCAAACTGGAACTCATCGAAAAGTACTTGCCCCACCAACCGTGGTTCACCAAGGATGGTTCCGCGCAGCCCGAGCTCCTCGGCGCCTACAGGTTCGAGGATCCGGACGGCGAAGTCGGACTTGAAACCCATCTGCTCTCCCACGGCGGCAAGGTCTACCAGATTCCGCTGAGCTACCGCGGTTCGGAATTGGCCGGTGCGGGAGACTCGCTGCTGGGCACCATGGAACACTCCGTATTGGGCAGGAGGTGGGTGTACGACGCTTGCGCCGATCCCGTTTACGTCACGGCCCTGGCAACCGCCATCCTCACGGGCCAACAGGAAGCCAAACAGTTTGTGGAGGTGGACGGCGCCTTGGAGCCCCGCACCAGCTCCGTCAAGGTCCAGGGCAGTGGAGCAACCGGCACCGACGTCCCGGTCCTGAGTCCGGCAGTCCCGAGAACCGAAGACGGCATCACCAGCATCGACGCCGGTAAACTCACGGTCCTGGTGCACCGCGTTCTGGATCCAGGGGCCCAGAATCCAGGGGCCCAGCGCGGGCCTCTCAACGGCAACGAAACATTGAGCGGTACGTGGGCAGATCAAAGCAGCCCCGTCGTTCTGGCATCCCTGTTACCGGCTTAGTGGACTACTCCACCTGACGCGGCTTCCACACCACCACTGCTTGGGACCGCGCCCGCGGTCGCTGCCCGCGGGCCAGGCTGACGACGTCGCCCGCTGCTCCGGCCGCAAAAATGCGGGCCTCCATGGGGCTCCGCCGGCGTTCTAGTTCCTGGTTCAGCTCCGCCACGCGGAATTGCAGCGCTGCCACTTGGTTTTCGAGCTCGAGGATGCGCTTGATGCCCTCGAGGGAAACGCCCTCCTGGGAGAGCCGCTGGACCTCACGCAAGCGGTCGATATCGCGCTGGGAGTAGCGCCGGGACTTGCCCGGGGCACGGCTCGGCGACACGATGCCGAGGCGGTCGTATTGGCGCAGGGTCTGCGGGTGCATGTCAGCCAGTTCGGCCGCGACGGAGATGACGAAGATCGGCTCGTTGGTATCGATGCCCATGACTAGGTCCCTCCCGTGTGCTGCTCCCGCTACAAGCGGGCCTTGGCGGCCAGGTCGTGACGGGGATCGGCGTCGGAAGTAGCAGCGGCAAATGCCTTGACAGCTTCCTCGGCCTCTTTGTTGAGGTTCTGCGGGACGGCGACGTCGATCGTCACCAGCAAATCGCCGGTGCCCTTCGACGTCTTGACGCCCCGGCCCTTGACCCGGAGCGTGCGGCCCGAGGGGGTGCCGGCCGGGACGCGGACGGTGACCGTGTCGCCGTCGAGCGTTGGCACATGGATGTTGGCACCCAAGGCGGCCTCCGCGAAGGTGACCGGTACGTGGATGCGGATATTGTCGCCGTCGCGGTGAAAGAAATCGTGGGGCTTGACGTTCACCGTGATGATGAGGTCTCCGTTGCCCGCGGCGCCCGGATTGCCCTTGCCGCGCTGACGTACCTTCTGGCCGTCCCTGATGCCCGGGGGAATCTTGACATCGATGACGTTGCCGTTGCTTTCGCGCAAGCTCACCGTGGTGCCGTGGATGGATCCCGCGAAGGATATCGAAGTGGATGCCGTGCGGTCGCTGCCCTTCTGCGGGGCGCGCTGGAAGCCGGTCTGTCCGCCGCCGAAACCGCCACCGAACAAGTCAGCGAACTCGGGAGGGATGCCACCGGCTCCGGCCGGCTGACGTACACCGCCGCCGAAAAGCCCGCCAAAGAGGTCCTCGAACCCGCCATTGGCAGGTCCGCCGCGGCCGGCACCAGGGGCAAATCGTGCCCCGCCCATGGCACGAATGGCATCGTACTGCTGACGCTCCTCGGCATCCGAGAGCACCGAATAGGCCTCGGAGATGTCCTTGAATTTCTTCTCCGCGGTAGCATCACCGGAATTGGTATCCGGATGGTACTTTCGCGCAAGCTTGCGGTACGCCTTCTTGATGTCAGCGTCAGGGGCGTCCTTGGCGACACCAAGGATGGCGTAAAAATCCTTCTCAACCCAGTCCTGGCTGGCCAAGGGCGTTTCCTTTCGTTGTGTACCACAATGGCAGTTCGCGACAATGTCCTAGCGAATCACTGCCGCGAACTGCCATGTCGAAGAATGCTAAGCAGGCACAGCCACGATTACCTGTGCGGCACGCAGGACGCGGCCGCCGGAACGGTAACCGGAGCGCAGCACTTGGCTGACGGTGTCCACGTCGATGTCCTCGCCCGGTTGCTGGATGAGTGCTTCGTGAATCGTGGGATCGAACTCGACTCCGGTTTCCGCGATGCGCTCCAGGCCGTACGTCTTGAGCGCGGTCTCCAGCTTGGCGGCGATCGCGGCGAACGGGCCGTCCACGAGGTCGCCGTGCTGGCGGGCGGCGTCGACGTCGTCGAGCACCGGCAGCAGAGAATTCAGGACGCCGATCACGGCCATCTCCCCTGCGACAGCGCGGTCGCGTTCGACGCGCTTGCGGTAGTTGACGTACTCAGCCTGCAGGCGCAAGAGGTCATTGCGGAGTTCCGCGGCCTCTGCTTCCGCAGCGGCGCCGGGGGCCACCGACTCTTCAGCCGGAACCTGGACGCCGTTGAGGATTTCCTCAGCTTGGGACAGGGCGTCGCCCTCGGCGGCAGCGGCGTTGGAATCAGCTGCCGATCCTTGGGGGTGCCGGGCGGCCCCGGTCTCCGGGTCAACCTTGCGGTTGTCCCGAATAACCGGCTTGTGCTGCTCGTTGCCCTCGTTGTTGGACGGTGAGTGCTCTGCGTCATTGCCGTGGTGAGGCATGGTTACTTCTTTTCGTCTTCGTCGATGATCTCGGCGTCGACGATATCTTCATCCGAAGACCCGGCCTTGGCGCCAGCGTGAGCTCCCTCAGCACCGGCGGCGCTGCTTGCGCCATCCGGGGAACCGGCCTGCGAGTAGATCGCTTCGCCGAGCTTCGACTGCGAGTGCTGCAGCTTCTCGAAAGCGGTCTTCACTGCTGCATCATCGGCGCCTTCGAGGGCCTTCTTGAGTGCGTCGACGTCGGCCTTGACCTCGGTCTTGACCTCTTCAGGCAGCTTGTCTTCGTTTTCGGCGATGAGCTTGTCCACGGAGTAGGCGAGCTGCTCGGCAGTGTTGCGGGTATCGGTAGCCTCGCGGCGCGCCTTGTCCTCGGCTGCGTGCTCCTCGGCTTCACGGACCATGCGGTCGATGTCTTCTTTGGAGAGCGCGGTGCCGCCGGTGATGGTCATCGACTGTTCCTTGCCGGTGCCCTTGTCCTTGGCAGAGACATGGACGATGCCGTTGGCGTCGATGTCGAAGGTGACCTCGACCTGGGGGACGCCGCGCGGTGCCGGAGCGATGCCGGTCAGTTCGAACGTGCCCAGCGGCTTGTTGTCGCGGGTGAATTCACGCTCGCCCTGGAAGACCTGGATGGCCACGGACGGCTGGTTGTCGTCAGCGGTGGTGAAGGTCTCGGAACGCTTGGTGGGGATGGCCGTGTTGCGCTCGATTAGGTGCGTCATGACGCCACCCTTGGTTTCGATGCCGAGGGACAGCGGGGTGACGTCGATCAGCAGGACGTCCTTGCGCTCACCCTTCAGCACGCCAGCCTGGAGTGCGGCACCAACGGCAACAACTTCGTCCGGGTTGACGCCCTTGTTGGGCTCCTTGCCACCGGCGAGTTCCTTGACGAGGTCGTAGACAGCAGGCATACGGGTGGAACCGCCCACCAGTACGATGTGGTCGATTTCGGAGAGCTTGATGCCGGTCTCGGCGATGACGTCGTGGAACGGCTTCTTGGTGCGCTCCAGCAGGTCCTTGGTGAGGTCCTGGAACTTGGCGCGGGTCAGCTGCTCGTCCAGGTGGACCGGGCCGTCGGGGGTGACGGAGAGGTACTGGAGGGAGACGTTGGTGCTGGTGGAGGAGGAGAGTTCCTTCTTGGCCTGCTCCGAAGCTTCGCGCAGGCGCTGCAGGGCGATCTTGTCCTTGGAAAGATCGATGCCCTTGACCTTGAGCTGGTTCAGCAGGTAGTCAACGACGCGCTGGTCCCAGTCGTCGCCGCCGAGGCGGTTGTCGCCGGCAGTGGCGCGGACCTGAATGGTGGAGAAGCCGTCTTCGTCCTTGCCGACTTCCAGGAGGGAGACGTCGAACGTTCCGCCGCCGAGGTCGAAGACCAGGATGAGTTCGTCTTCCTTGCCCTTGTCAAGGCCGTACGCAAGTGCAGCGGCCGTGGGCTCGTTGACGATACGAAGAACGTTCATGCCGGCGATTTCACCGGCTTCCTTGGTGGCCTGGCGCTCGGCGTCGTTGAAGTAGGCCGGGACGGTGATGACAGCGTCGGTGACCTTTTCGCCGAGGTAGCTTTCGGCGTCGTTCTTCAACTTCATGAGGATGCGCGCGGAGATTTCCTGCGGCGTGTACTTCTTGTCGTCAATGGCGACCGACCAGTCGGTGCCCATGTGGCGCTTCACGGAAGCGATAGTGCGGTCGATGTTGTTGACGGCCTGGCGCTTGGCGATTTCACCAACCAGGACTTCGCCGGACTTGGAGAATGCAACGACCGACGGCGTGGTGCGGCCACCCTCGGCGTTGGCAATGACGGTGGGCTCGCCACCTTCGAGAACAGAGACGACGGAGTTAGTGGTTCCGAGGTCGATACCTACAGCGCGTGACATATGTTGCTTCCTTTCAATGAAACCGGGTTGAGCGTTCTGCACTCAACTGTACTCAGCCCCTCTCCAATGTCAATCCAAAGTTGAGTCAAGTACGCTCAACTTTGCCTCCGGAGGGTCAAAGAACCCTGGAAACACGGGGATTTACGGTCGATTTCGCCGTGGGAGAACGCGCGGTTGAGGGCCGCCGTCGAAGTCGCCGGAACGCTGCGGAGTCGCCCGAACGCTCCGGCGACTCCGCAGCGTTCCGGCGACTTCGACGGCGGGTGGTCCATCAGGCGGCATCGGCTTGTACACCCATGCCACCAACACCACAGAGATGATCATCAGAAGGAACCACGAGACAAGCTTGTCCGCCGACACCAAATGCCAGCCGTCCAATTGGCTCGGATACAGCCAGGCGTGCGACCAGGTGGCGATGTTCTCGGCGATCCAGATAAAGAGGGCCACAAGTAGGAAGGCCAGGACCAGCGGCATCCGGAGTCGACGCCGAAACACCCGGAAGTACATCACGCACCGGCCATAGATCACCACGACGGCGGCCAGCAGGACCCAACGGGCATCAGCGGTGAAGTGGTGCGAAAAGAAATTCACATAGATGGCTGCGGCCAGGACCGCAGTGATCCAACGCCGCGGATACCTGGCGAACCGCAGCTCGAAAACCCGGTAAACCCGCACCATGTACGAACCGACCGCCGCATACATGAAGCCGCTGAAGAGCGGAACGGCGCCAACCCGGAGGACACCCTCCGCCTCATAGGACCACGAGCCGACGCCGGTCTTGAACAACTCCATGACCGTTCAAGGAGCGAAGCACCGAAGATGCACGCCCACGCCTGCTTGAGGCCGAACACGGTGAACTCAGTGAGCCTGTATCGAAGTCCCCGGAGCGGGGCACCACCCAGGAACCGGCTCGCGCTGCCGTCGATAAGCGCCTCTACCGCGGTGAGCTCGCGCATCGGCGCTACCCGTCGGAGCCGAGCTGGCGAAGATAGTAGTTCTTCGGCCAGTGCCGGACCCCCTGTGGCAGCCTCGGATAAGCCGCCGCCAAGAGTCGCATGGTGCCGTCAAAGCCGCGCCGCTGCCGGGAACTCCAGGGCAGTCCGAATCCCTCGCGGAGCTGCGGGGGCAGCAGACCCGCCGTGAGCAATCGGGCCAACGGCATGGTGAGGCGCAATAAGAACGGGCCGCCCGTGGGATACAACAGCTCGCGGGCAACCCTCAAGGCGGCTGCGTCCGGTTCCAGGTTCAGCAAGCATTCGTCCCAATAGCGCGCGAAGGCCGAGCGATCGGCCGGCCAGAGCTCGGCGGGCAGCTGCAAGGCTGTCCCAATCCGCGCATACTCGAGGTAGATGCGATCGGCAGTGTCGTCGTCGAGGGCTCCATGGACCTTTTCGTAGACGGTGACGGCGGTGTCATAGAGGGTCGCCACCACCCAGAGCTGGGATTGCGCGTCAAAGGCGTTGTATCCCTTCGACTTTTCGTCCGCTGTCCGCCGAACAGGGGCGTGGGCACGGTTCACGGCCCGCCGCACCTGGGCCAATTGCCCTTCCGAGCCATAAACCACGGCATACACGTACGTCATGGTGGCACGCAGCCGGTCCAGCGGCCGCTCGGCGAAGTTGCTGTGCTCGGCGACGCCGTGACCGACCGCCGGATTCGCGATCTGCATCAAGATGGCGCGGCCTGCCCCGGCGAGCAAGACGCCCTCCGCTCCAATGTCAGCAAGTCCACGGGCCATGCAGTTACTGTACCTTTCGGGCACCGCCCTGCACGCGTGCCGCGGGAGCGGCTACAGCCCCACTATCCCCTGCAGGACCGCGAGCTGATGCTCAAATAACTCGTCCCTCGCAACGAAGGTGTCGGCCCCGTATTGGCCGAACACTTCGAAGCTGACCGCGCCGAAAACCGACGTCCATACGAGCACTCCCCGCGCGAGCGTGGAGTCCGGAACGGCAACGCCCAGTTCGGCCCGGATGGCCGCCAGGTCTGCCGCAAGGGCAGGAGGTACGACGACGGCGGGCGCCACGTCGGCGGCCAAGGCACCTACGCGGTGGGCGGCGTCGAAGATCCCCACCATCCGGTAGATCACTCGCGTTCCGGGTTCCGTGGTGCGCTCTGCGGGCGCTTGGTATCCGGGCACCGGGCTGCCGAACAGGAGGGCATAGCTTGCCGGCTCGCGCAGGGCCCACTGACGAACGGCCCGCCCGAGCGCCAGGAACCTGCCGCGGTAATCGTCGCCCGGGAGGACGTCGACGGCGGCATCCACTTCGTCGCCCAACTCGCCGTAAGCGTCGATCAGCAGGAGGGTCAGCAGTTCGTCGCGGCTCTCCACGTAACGGTAAACAGCCGAAGAAACCACGCCAAGATCCCGCGCGACGGCGCGCAGCGACAGGGCCGCCGCTCCGTGCAGCGCAAGGTGCTCACGGCCCAAGCGGATGATGTCAGCCACGGTTTGGGCCCGGGCGCGCTCCCGGGGAGTCGATCGCTTGGCCTCTGCGGCGGGAGGGAGGTTCATGCACCCCAGCATGCCATAAATGAGAGCATGGGCAACAAATGTGAGCGGTGCTCTTGACATGCAATCGGGGAAGGTTCATCCTGAATTCAGAGAGCACTGCTCTCTGAATTGATTCCCCAGCAGAAAGCGAGCACCACCATGTACGTCGTCACCGGAGCAGGACCCGTCGGATGGACCATAGCCCAGCAACTTGCCCAACGCGGCGAGCGGGTGCGCATCCTGACGCGCTCCGGCAGTGGCCCGGAGCACGCGCTGATCGAAAAGCGCCGCGTGGACGTCTCGGATGCAGCCAAAGTGGCTCAAGCCTTGGAGGGCGCCACAGGCGTTTTTCATTGCATCCACGGCTCGGCCTACCGAGCCAAAGCCTGGGCAGCCGAGCTTCCACAAGCAGAGCAAGTGGTGATGGACGCCGCAGTGGCGGCAGGCGCCGTCGTCGTCTTCCCCGAGAGCCTTTACTCCTATAGCGAGCCGGACAAGATCATGACCGAAGGCAGCCCGCGCGAAGCTGCCGGAGGCAAACGCGGGATCCGCTCCGCCCTGCTGAAGGCACGCGAAAGCCACGCGGCGAACACCGTCAGTGTGGTGGCCGGCGACTTCTTCGGGCCCCGGGTCCGGATGGCGCATGCCGGCGAGCGCATGGTGCCACTGGTCCTTGGAGGCAAAACCGTCCAGGTCCTCGCAAGCGCCGAGCAGCCGCACTCGTTCACCTACGTCCCGGATCTCGCCGGCGCCATGATCGCTGCCGCGCAAAAGCCGGAAACCTGGAACTCGGTGCTGCACGCCCCCACGGGACCGGCGATGACGATGCGCGGCATCGCGGGAAACGTCGCCCGCTCAGCCGGCGTTCCAGAACCGAAGCTGAGTGTGGTTCCGAGCTGGCTGCTCCGGGCCCTCGGCCTGTTCTCGACCGACATGCGCGAGCTGGCCGAAATGCTGTACCAATTCGAGCGGCCGTTCGTCATGGACTCCACGGCGAGCCAGGCCATGCTGGGACTGGAGCCGACGCCCCTTGAAGACGCGATGGCGGCAACGGTCGCTTGGTGGCGGGATCAGGAAGCCGCGGTTGCCCGCTGAGTCTCTTTTACCGCGGGAACCGTGCCGAGACGCCCGGGCCACCAAATCCGCCGGCCAATGTCATAAGACAGGGCGGGCACCAAGAGCGAGCGAACGATGGTGGTGTCGAGCAGCACGCCGAACGCCACAATGAAGGAGATCTGCGCCAGGAAGAGGATCGGGATGACCCCGAGGGCGGCAAACGTTGCGGCAAGGACAACGCCCGCGGAAGTAATCACACCGCCGGTCGCACCGAGCCCCTTCAAGATACCGGGCCGGGTTCCGGCCCCCAGCGACTCTTCCCGGACACGGGTCATGAGGAAGATGTTGTAGTCAACTCCAAGGGCCACAAGGAACACAAAGCCAAAAAGGGGAACCGAGGCATCCGCGCCGGGGAAGCCAAACACATGGTTGAAAACCCAAGCCGAGACCCCTAACGCTGCCGCATAGGACAACACAACGGTGCCGATCAGCAATAGTGGCGCCAGAACGGCCCGCAGCAACACCATCAGCACCAACAGGATGACGGCCAGGACGATCGGAATAATCCGCCACAAATCAGCCTGCGCACTGGCATTGGTATCCGCCGCGGTGGCCGTTGTTCCTCCCACCAACGTCCCGGGCGCCACGTCATGCAGTTTCTGCCGGAGCGTTGCGATGGTCTGCTCAGCCTTCGCCGAATCCGCCTCCGAGGACAGCGTGGCGTTGATCAGCACCCGGCCGTCCCGCACCAAAGGCGCATTGCTCGACTGGGGTTGGCCCAGCGGGCGCTGGCTGGCGCCGGTTTGAGCGCCCACCATGGCGGCATCCGAGATGCCTTCCTGGCCTACGACAGCCGCAAGGACCGCATCCGCAGCCTTTTCGTCGGCGACAACCACCACCGGACTTCCTGCCCCGGCGGGGTAATGCCGGCCGAGCGCCGCCTGGCCGTCTACTGCTTCCGATTTGCTCAAGATGAGATCCGATTGCGGAACCCCGCTGGCTTGGAGTTGGAGCAGGCCCGAGGCGCACACCACCAGAATGGCAGCCGCGCCCACCCACACGGCCCTGGGCCGCCTGCTGATGGTGTTGGACAAAAGCCTCCAGACGCGCGGGATGTCGGAGTTGGCCCGACTCTTCCTCGGTGTACGCGGCCAAAAGGCGGACCTGCCAAGCAAGCCAAGGGCCGCAGGAAGCAGCGTCAGGCTGGCCAACATTGAAAAGCCGATTCCGATCGCGCCGATTGGCCCGAGCCCACGGTTTGAGTTCAATTCCGAGAAGAGCAAGCAGAGCAACGCCAAGGCGACGGTTGTTCCCGATGCCAGGATGGCCTCGAAGCTACCCTTGTACGCGCGCCCTACTGCCGCCCATTTATTGGGCAGGTAGGCCAAGCCCTCTCGGTATCGGGCCACAAATAGAAGGGCGTAGTCGGTAGCCGAACCTACCACCAAGATGGACAGGATCCCTTGGCTCTGGCCCGTCAACTGGACCACGCCTGCCTTCGCTAAAGCAAAGACCACCAGAATGGAACCACACAGCGCGAAGACAGCGGTCAGTAGGACCACAAAGGGCAGCACTACGGATCGATAAACGGCCAGCAGGATCACCAGGACTGCACCCAAGGCCGCGAAGAGAAGTATCCCGTCGATGCCGCCAAAGGCGTTGACCAAGTCCGCGAGGAAGCCTGCCGGTCCCGTCACGTAGGTGGCCGTCCCGGCGGGAAGACCGGCCTCCGCCACATAGCCTGCCGCCTTTGCACGAAGCGACTGGATACTCCCTTTGACTCCGTTTCCTTGCTCAACCGGGACGATGAATTGCGCCGCGTTCCCGTCCGCGGACGGAATCGGCCCAGCAACCGACGCCGAAGGGCTGACTCCGTTGACAGCCGCCAGTTGGGCGCCAAGGGACGCCAGGCCAGCCAATTGATTGGGTGAGAGCTTCTCCGGCGACTCGATCAACACCACCGCTGGAACGCTCCCGCCGGAAGTGAATTTGCTTTGCCATTCACGGGCTTCCGTGGATTCAGCGCTGGCTGGCAGGAACGAGGCTTGATCGTTGCTGGATACCTCGCTGAGCTTTCCAAAGGTTGGTCCGCCCATTCCACCGACCGCCATCCATGCGATCAGCGAAAGCACAGCCAACGCTATCCACCACCGCGAGCGGCCTCGATTGCCGGCTCCTGGCTTCTTGTCCATCATCCCCACACCCTTTCAAATTACTTCCACGACGAAATATATCTATGATGGAGATAATTGGTCAATGGCACATCAGTGGGATAATTTGAGGCTGAAGGAGGCCTCATGGATGACAATCAGCACGTTCCGTCCGCTGCGGCGCTCCTCGGGCTACTCCAACAATTCACGGTCGAAACCGATCGCTACGTAGAGGCCGTCAGCAGTAGTCACGATCTTCATCGCACAGACCTGAATGCGTTGGCTGCCATGGTCGCCGCTGCCCGGGAAGGCAGGACCATGACCCCCGGCGCCCTCCGGACAGCGCTCAACCTGAGCTCACCGGCAACAACTGCGCTCGTGGACCGGCTGGACCGGGCTGGCCATCTCGCGCGCCACCGCAGCGAAAAGGACCGGCGACAGGTCCATCTGGAAATGACGGATTCGGCACGCGCCACAGGCAGTCAGCTGTTCTCTCCCCTGGCAAGCGCCATCGCCCCGGTCATCGGCGCCCTTTCACCGGAAGAACTTCACACCGTGATGACTTTCATGCAGGGCGTCATCGAGGCCACCGTGGCGGCCCGCAAGGACGTCACGCCAAGCCATGAACCATCGACTGGAGTTACGCCCGATGTTCCGGTGACTCACAGGGCGGTGCAAGAGTAATCTTGACCACATCGGCTGTGCTGGACCACTTGGTGGGGTGACACCGTGGGTGTTGTGCGATCATCGTTGACCGAACTCCTCGGGATACTTTCCGACGCCGTTTCGCCAGAGCGTGTCCGCTTCGACGACGGCTCCGAACCCCTCGCCAGTCAATCCACCGATGCACCTGTCACCGTCCACACCGTCGCCATGAACAGGGTGGGCCGATCCCGGCGGGAAGGCCCCTTGCTGGACCTTGAACTAAAGGTAGCCGTGGAATGCCATGGCCCCACCCAATTGGACAACATGGAGAAGCTCCTGCTGGCCGTCGAGCATCACAACCAGTACTCCGTGGTCTCCAGCGGCGAGTTCCAGCCAGACGAATACGATGCAGGCATCCGCCAAGGCCTCGGTTTCCTGGTCCGTATTCCCGTCGGGATCCGCTTCGAGGAGCCTTCCGGCCCTCCAGCCGCTAAACCACCCGTCGCGACCACCACGGTGTCCCGCCGGATCCACGGCCGGCTGGTCGATGTCCACAACAAAGGCATCCCAGATGCCTACATCCGGCCGCATTCGTCAGCCACCGCCGTCGTGAGCGATCCCACGGGCCATTTCGAGGTACTTGCCTCAGCGGACGAGCTCCAGCACTTTGTCGTCGCGGTCCGCGGCACTGAGCGTGAAGTCCCAGCCAACACGAGCAGCCTGCCGGTCATCATCCGGTGGGAATGAAAAGGAAGCAAAACTCCAGCAAAACGTCATCACCGGGCGGTCAGGCGCCAGACATGAAATGATCAACCATGCGCCCGATGCAGCACTCCAGCAAACTACAGAACGTCCGTTACGAGCTCCGCGGTCCCATCCTGCAAGCCGCCAAGACAATGGAGGCCGAAGGGCACCGCATCCTCAAGATGAATCTCGGCGACACCGCACCGTTCGGACTGGAGGCGCCGGAGTCGGTTGTGGTGGACATGATCCACCACATCCGCGGTGCCCAGGGGTACAGCGACTCGAAAGGGATCTTCACGGCGCGGACCGCGATTTCGCAGTACTACCAGACCAAGAACCTGATGAATATCGGCGTCGAGGATATCTTCATCGGCAATGGCGTCAGCGAACTGATCTCCATGACGCTGCAGGCATTCTTGGAAAATGGCGACGAGGTCCTGATTCCCGCGCCGGACTATCCGCTGTGGACCGCAACAGTCACCCTCACGGGCGGCAAGCCCGTGCACTACCTCTGCGATGAGGGCCAGAACTGGTGGCCGGACATGTCCGACGTCGAAGCGAAGATCACCAAGCGCACCAAGGCAATCGTCATCATCAACCCGAACAACCCCACGGGCGCGGTCTACCCACGCCACATCCTGGAGCAGTTCGCGGCATTGGCCCGCAAGCATGATCTTGTCCTGTTTTCAGACGAGATCTACGAAAAGATCCGCTACGAGGACGCCCAGCACATCCACACCGCGTCCGTGGCGGACGACGTTTGCGTCCTGACTTTCAGCGGCCTTTCCAAGGCCTACCGCATGCCGGGCTACCGTGCCGGGTGGGTAGCCTTGACCGGCCCGCATGCCGCCACCGCCGAATACCGTGAAGCACTGGAGCTCCTGGCTTCCCTCCGTTTGTGTTCCAATGTTCCTGCGCAGCACGCCATCCAGACCTGCTTGGGCGGCTACCAGAGCATCGAGGAACTCATCAAGCCAGGAGGCCGGCTCCGCGAGCAACGGGATCTTGCCTTGAAGCTCCTCACTGCGATCCCCGGCGTGAGTTGCGTCCCCGCAGCCGGGGCCATGTACCTGTTCCCACGGCTGGATCCCGAGGTTTACCCGATCGAGAGCGACGAGAAGTTCGTCCTGGACCTCTTGCAGGACCAGAAGATCCTGGTCTCCCACGGCACGGCCTTCAACTGGCCCACCCCGGACCACTTCCGCTTCGTCATCCTGCCGTCGGTCCGGGAAATCGAAGAAGCCGTGCGCAGGATTTCGATGTTCCTGGCCGCGTATAGGAGCCGGCCTGAGGACCCCAGCTAGTTTCCACGCCGAGGAACCCTGGCCGCGTGGGCCCCGACTAGCTCGCATTTATTGCCGTTATGACGCCCCATAGCGACAACAAATGCGAGCTAGTTGGGCAGTTCCGCCCGCTTTCGAGTCCGTGGGGTAGCGTTTCCCTATGAACGAGCAGAAGCCCGAAGACGTCTACACACACGGCCACCACGAATCGGTCGTACGCGCCCACGCCTCCCGGACGGCCGAGAATTCTGCCGCGTTCGTCATCCCGCATCTCACCGCCGGAACATCAGTGCTCGACGTCGGATGCGGACCTGGGAGCATCACGTGCGACTTCGCGGAGCTGGTGGCCCCCGCAAAGGCAGTCGGGCTGGACCGGTCCCCTGAGATCGTGGCCCAGGCTGCATCGCTGGCGTCCGAGCGCGGCGTGGAAAACGTGGAATTCGTGACCGGCAACATCTACGGCTTGGACTTCGAGGATGAGACCTTCGACCTCGTCCATGCGCACCAGGTCCTGCAGCACCTGACCGACCCCGTGGCCGCCTTGCGCGAAATGCGGCGCGTAGCCAAGCCCGGCGCCATCGTTGCGGTGCGCGATGCCGATTTCCACGGCATGAGCTGGTACCCGGAGGTCCCCGAGCTCGACGACTGGATGGAGCTCTACCAAAAGATCGCCCGCCGGAACGGAGCGGAGCCCGACGCCGGGCGGCGGCTCGTGTCCTGGGCGCAGCAGGCGGGCTTTACCGACGTCGCGCCCTCCAGCAGCAACTGGCTGTACGCCACCGCGCAGCAGCGCCGCTGGCAATCGCGGGTGTGGAGCGAGCGTGTCCTGCACTCCGCCTTTGCCGAGCAGGCGTTGGAATACGGGCTCGCCAACGAGGCAGACCTAGCCCGGATCTCCGCCGGTTGGCACCGCTGGGGCTCCACGGATGATGGCTTTTTCCTGATTCCGAATGGGGAGGTCATCGCGCGGGCGTAGCGCCTGCCAAAACCCCGCGGGAAATTCCCTTCGCCATGTCGAAAAGCGTCATGCAGTTCCGACCCATGAACGAAAGCGCCCGCACGGGGCGCCCACATAAGGAGTTCGAGATGAAATACATGATCATGATGTTTGGTTCCGCGGAAGGCATGATGGAAACCGCCGATCCCGAATGGATCCGGGAAATGATCGGTTTCATGATCCAGATCGACAAGGACCTCAGCGATTCCGGCGAGATGGTCTTCAACGCGGGCCTGGCCGACCCTGGCACCGCCAAACTGGTCAAGCAGACGGACAACGGCGTCATCACCACCGACGGGCCCTTCGCCGAAGCCAAGGAATCCCTGATCGGCTACTGGGTGGTGGACGTGGCCAGCGAGGAACGGGCAGTGGAAATCTGCTCCAGCATCGTGAAATACGCGCCTGTCGTGGAGCTCCGCCGCGTCCAGGACGAGCCGCCGGAGGTCTAGCCCTTGGCCAAGCCTTCCCGGGAGTCCATGCTCGAGGACCTGCTGCGCACCCTCGCGCCGCAGGTCCTCGGCGTGCTCGTGCGCAGGCACGGCCAATTCGCTGAGTGCGAGGACGCCGTCCAGGAAGCGCTGCTTGAGGCCGCATTGCAATGGCCCGCTTCCGGCGTTCCGGACAATCCCCGGGCGTGGCTGCTCACCGTCGCCACTCGCCGTTTGGTGGACCACTGGCGCAGCGAAAGTTCCCGGCAAGAGCGCGAAAAGCGTGCGGCAGCGTTGGAACCGCCGCCCAGCGAAGCGCCTTATTCAACGAGGGACACGGGCGGGTTTGCAGAAGATACCCTCGCCCTCCTTTTCCTGTGCTGCCACCCCGCTCTCTCAGCACCCTCGCAGCTGGCACTGACTTTAAGGGCAGCCGGAGGGCTCACGACGGCGGAAATCGCCAGCGCGTTCCTCGTACCGGAAGCCACGATGGGGCAGAGGATCAGCCGGGCGAAGCAGCGCATCAGGAAGGCGGGAGCCCATTTCGAACTCCCGGAAGCCGGGGAGCGAAAGGCGCGTCTCGGCGTCGTGCTCCATGTCCTGTACTTGATCTTCAACGAGGGCTACGCGGCAAGTTCCGGCCCCTCCATGCAGCGCGAGGAGCTCACGCGGGAGGCGATCCGCCTGGCGCGGCTCCTCTGGAGACTGCTCCCCGGCGAACACGAGGTGGGTGGGCTGCTCGCCCTGATGCTCCTCACCGATGCCCGACGCCGGGCCAGGTCCCTCCCGGACGGGGTGCTCGTGCCGCTCGCGGAGCAGGATCGCAGGTTGTGGGACTCGGCGCAGATCACCGAGGGCTTGGAACTTCTGTCGTCCGTGCTCGGCGTGGGGCATCCCGGGCCTTATCAAATACAGGCCGCCATTGCCGCGGTCCATGCCGAGGCGACCACCGCGGACCAGACCGATTGGCCGCAGATCCTGGCCTTGTACACGGTTCTCGAGGCCATGGCCCCGAGCCCGGTCGTTACGCTCAATCGCACCGTCGCCGTGGCCATGGTGGATGGGCCGCAAGCGGCCCTTGAGCTACTGGGCGGGCTTGAGGCGGACCTCAAAGACTGGCACAGGCTCGACGCCGTCCGCGGGCACCTGCTCGAAATGTCCGGGGATCGCATACGGGCCCGGGAGTGTTTCCTCGCCGGAGCGAAGAAGACCAAGAGCCTTCAGGAGCGGCAGTACCTCTTGGTGAAAGCGGCGACTCTGGGGCAGTGAACGACTACCGGCTCGCGGCCGAACATCCGATCCCACGTTACGCTCCTCTTGGCGTTCTAACGCTTTTAGCCATTATGTACATTTCGGCGCGCACGGCCTAAAATTGAGCCATGAGCGAGATGACAGTGACTGACGCGCGGAGCCGGCTTTCCGAGGCGGTCGATACCGCGCGTGTGAGCCATGAACCGGTTTATTTGCTGCGCCGGGGCCGCCGCGTGGCCGCGCTGATCGACGCCGAGGATCTGGCCACGCTGATCGAAGCGGCCGAGGATCTGGAAGATCTCCGGGCAGCGAACGCGGCGCGGACGGAAATGGCGGAGACCGACGATGGCCCGGTGCCGTGGGAGGAAGTCAAGGCGGAGCTGGGCCTGGCGTGAGCTATTCCGTGCAGCTCGCGCCGGCCGCCGTCCGGCAGTTGCGCAAGCTCCCGCCGGACGCCCGCAGGCGCATCCAGGCCGCCATCGAGCTCCTTGCCGAAACACCGCGCCCGCCGGGAGCAAAGAAGCTCTCCGGCAGCAGCGGTGACTGGCGTGTCCGCACCGGTGATTACCGGATCATCTATGAGATCCGGGACGCCGAGCTGATCGTCCTGGTGCTCGCCATGGGACACCGGAGGGACATCTACCAGCACTAGACGGTTCGACGTGACCCCGGTTGCGATCTCAAGCTATCGGAGCGTCGCTCCGTCCCGGGCTGCCCGGACAGATCGTGTCAGGAGGGCGTGGACGAGCAGGACGGTAAACACAGCCGCGCAGAGTGCTGCTCCAAGGGCGAATGTCGCACTGATTCCACTGCCTGTCGGGTGAAGATCGGGGCCCATGTTTGCCGCAAGTACCGCTCCGGCGACCGCGGTGCCGAAGGAGCTCCCTACAGTGCGCAGGACCTGGTTGAAGCTCACCGAACTACCCAACTCTTCGGTGGCGACGCTACGGGCAATCAATGCCGGCATCGCAGCGTAGCTGGCGCCCATCCCCAAGCCGAAGACCAACATGCCGATCAGGATCTCCCACAGTCCGTTGTGGGCAAACCACAGCAGCATTCCCGCGGCCGTCATCATGCCGGCACCGATCGGCAACAGCGCAGTCAGAGGGATCCACCGCGAAAGCCGGCGCACGAGGCGATTGGCCGCAAAGCTTCCCACCGACAGCGGGAACATCACAAATCCGGCCCAGAAGACGGGCAGCGCGATACCGTAGCTAGTGGAGGAAGGAGCCTGGGCGACGAGGCTCGAAATCGAAAGTCCGATATACATCGCTGCGCCTAGGCCGACCGCCGTGCCGTTGGCGAGCAACACTTCCCCGTTGCGCAGCACCCGAAGGTTGATCAAGGGGTGCGTGGCCCGCAGCTCCGCCCCGATCCACGACGCCAGGACGGCTGCCGCGAAAATGAGGGTGCCTACCGTCCATGGCGAGCTCCATCCCCAGTTCGGCCCTTCGCTGACGCCCAAGAGCAGGGCGCCAAGGCCGAGACCGAGCAGAGCAGCCCCGGTGTAGTCAAAGGGCACCCGCAGGGCATGCTCGTCCGGGCCTGCGGGCACGGTGCGGAAGACCACCATGATGGCCGTGACGACGAACAGCGCCGCAAACCAGAATGCGAACCTGAAGTCGAAGAGTCCCGCGATGATTCCGGTCAAGGGGTAGCCGATTCCGATCCCTGTGGACACGGTCACCGACAGGCTGGAGATCGAGAACTGCACCTTGTCGGCAGCGACGTAGCGGCGGGCGAGGGCGATTGTCACCGGGACAATCCCGTAGCTCAAGCCCTGAAGGGCCCGCCCGATCAGGAACACCGTGAAGTTCGGTGCCGCCGCGGCGACGATGGACCCAAGGAGGATGATCGACAGCGACCACAGCAACAGCCGCTTCTTATGCGGCCCGTCACTGAGCCGGCCCATGGCAGGGGTCGCGATCGCTCCCACCAGAAGATTGACGGTCAGCATCCATTGCGCCGTGCTGACGGAGACGTCCATCTCGCGGGAGATGGTCGGCACCAACAGCATGCCCAGCGAGCTGACGATCGCTGTGGAAAGCGCCGCGTAGACCAAGGCCGGCATGAGGCGCGAGCGTGTGGCTGGTTCAGTCAACAGAGGCCTCCGACCCGAGCTTCCGGAGGACCGGGATGGCTTCTTCCAAGGTCCTCCGCTCCTGCGGCGTCAGGCGTTCCGTGATTGCCCGATCTAGCCAACCGAGACCGGCCGCAGACTCCTGGGCCAACTTCTGCCGCCCGGCGTCGGTGAGCTCGATCCATACCCTGCGCCGGTCCCCGACGTCGGGGACACGCACCACCAATCCCAACCGTTCCAGTTCGCGCGCGGCGAGCGAGATGGCCTGGGGGCTCACCTGGACCACCGCCGCCAATTCCGCCGTCGGGGTACGGCCATGTTCGGCCACATGGCGGAGCACGCCCAACTTCCCCGAAGAAAGCGTCCTATCCGCGTTCAAACGCCGCAACAGCGGAAGCAGTGTTTCGAAGAAGGAACGGGTCATCACTTGGTCCGTCGCAGTTGCATCGGTCATTCCCTAAGTGTACAAGCAACTTGATCAAGTTGCTTGCGCATATCGTTCTCGTGGAACCAGGTCATGCGAACGACGACGACAGCCGCACCACCCGCACGTCCGGGCGCCGCATCCTGCGGGCATAAGCTGGATCGGTGGAGATTTCGCTTTGGCTGGCACTGGTAGGCGCCGGCACCCTGATCAGTTTCACTCCCGGCGCTGGCGCCATCTCCACCATGAGCAATTCGCTAAGTTCGGGATTCCGCCGCTCCATCTGGGGAGTTTTGGGGCAACAGGCGGCATTGATCATCCACATCCTGATCGTGGCCCTCGGCGTGGGCGTTCTGGTCTCCAGCTCGCCGGTGGTCTTCAACGTGATCCGCTACACGGGAGCGGCTTATCTGGTCTACATGGGCATCCGGCAGTTCCTGCACCGGCCCGACCTGGACAAGGAAAAAGTGGAGGCGCGGCGGAATGAGCCGGCTTGGTCCATGTTCCAGCGTGGCGTTTGGGTGAACCTGCTCAACCCCAAGGCGATCGTTTTCTTCCTGGCCTTCATGCCGCAGTTCATCCGCCCCGAGCAGCCTTTGATTCCGCAATACCTGATCCTCAGCACCACGATCGTCTTCATCGACATCTGCGTCATGTGGTTCTTCTTCGCTCTGGCAGCCCGTTCCTTCCAACGATTCACGCACAACGAACATGGCCAGAAGGTCCTCAACCGCACTTTCGGGGTGCTGTTCATGTCAGTGGGCGTACTGCTGGCCGTCATCCACTAAAGCCCCCCGGCCCATAGCCGCCCGCAGCCGCCGGCCAAACCAGCTCCCTACGCCGTGGAGCCCCGCACCACCAACGAGCTCTCCAGGGTCAATTGCGGCTGCTCCAACTCGCGGCCTTCCATGAGCCCGCGCAGTTGCTTGCCTGCTTTGAGTCCGAGCGGAGTGGCTGGCAAATGCACACTGGTCAGGCTCGGGTTGCTCGTGGCCGAATATGGCAAGTCGTCGAAGCCTGCTACCGCCAGTTCCTCCGGAATCCGGACGCCGGCCACACGGGCTTCCTGCAGTACACCGTAGGCGTGCGTATCAGTCCCGCAGACGACGGCGGTGACCCCGGCGCGTTGCCAGTCCGGCCAGGCGGCGGCAAAGGCGGCCGCGGCAGCGCCGACGTCGATGGTGGTACTGATGATGTGCGCGTCGGCCACGGAAATACCGCGCGCATGGGCCTCGTCCAAGAACGCCGCCCGGCGCACCTCGAACGTTGCCGTTCCGGTCACACTGTCCATGTAGGCCGCTCGCTTGTGCCCCGAGTCGGCAAGATGTGCTGCCAATTCACGGGCACCGTGCGCGACATCGAGGTTGACCGACGGGGCGTAGGACTCGAGGCCCGGGGCATCGAGAAGGACCAGCGGCCCGGCAACGGAAAGCTCCTCCAGGAAGGCTGCGCTGGGTGCATCCACCAAGAGGCCGGCAGGGCGGAGTGCCAGGAGCCTGCGGACATCGTCAGCGCGGGGGAACTCACCGGCGTCCGTCACGGAGAGCAGCAGCTGGTAATCGGAGCCGAGCGATTCACGGACCCCGGCGATGACCTTTGCGAAAAACGGGTTGGAGATATCCGGCGCCACGAGGATCACAATCGAGCTCACGCCTTTAGCCAGGGAACTGCCGATTCCATCTACCACGTAGCCAAGCTCGGCAATGGCCTCGCGGACGCGCGAAATGTTGTCTTCGGAGACCCTGCCCTGGGTTTTGCCGTTGGCGACCAGGGAAACCGTCGCCGTGGAAACCCCCGCCAGCGAGGCCACCATCGCCGCGGTGACGCGTTGAACCCGATTTGGGGCTTGGTGAACTCGATTGGCGGATTCCATACATCGATCGTAGCGGTGAATCGGCCCTTTCCCACGTGGCAAGGCATCAAGCGCTTGACACCACGAACGTTAAGCGCTTGACGTAACCCCTGCTCCAGTGCCAGAATTCCTCTGAATGCTTTAGCGCCCTGCCTGCGCAGGCCCCAATGACGTGGAGATGAACATGGACCCCAACACCATGACCCGTGAACGCAAGAAGATCATCCTGGATTGCGATCCCGGCCATGACGATGCCGTAGCCCTGCTGTTGGCTCACGGCAACCCGGACATCGAGCTGCTGGCCGTCACTACGGTGGTTGGCAACCAGACCCTCGAAAAGGTCACCCGCAACGCCCTGTCGGTAGGCACCATCGCCGGCATCACAGGCGTTCCCTTTGCCGCCGGCTGCGACCGTCCCCTGGTCCGGTCCATCGAAACTGCGCCGGACATCCACGGCGAAACCGGCATGGACGGCCCCGAACAGCCCCAGTCCACGATCGAGCTCGACCCGCGCCACGCCGTCGACCTCATCATTGAGACGATCATGGCGCACGAACCGGGCACCGTGACCCTGGTCCCCACCGCGGGACTCACGAACATCGCCATGGCGGCCCGCAAGGAACCGCGCATCGTTGAACGCGTCAAGGAAGTGGTCCTCATGGGCGGCGGCTACCACGTGGGAAATTGGAGCGCGGTGGCCGAATTCAACATCATCATCGACCCCGAAGCCGCCCACATCGTGTTCAACGAAAAATGGCCCGTGGTCATGGTCGGCCTGGACCTCACGCATCAGGCGCTGGCCACTCCGGAGGTTGTCGAGAAGATCGCCGCCGTGGGCACCAAGCCGGCAAAGTTCGTGATGGAACTGATGGAGTTCTTCACCAAGACCTACAAGGACGCCCAAGGTTTCGACTATCCACCGGTCCACGATCCCTGCGCCGTGGCCTACGTGATCGATCCGAGCGTCGTGAGCACCCGCAAGGTACCCGTCGACATCGAACTGCAGGGCAAGCTCACCCTCGGCATGACCGTGGCCGATTTCCGCGCCCCCGCACCCGCTGACTGCAACACTTCCGTCGCGGTCGACCTCGACCACGAGAAGTTCTGGAACCTCGTCACGGACGCGCTGGTCCGCATCGGCGAACCCGGCGCCGTCGAACCGCACGAACCCGGCGCCGTCGAACCGCACGAACCCGCCATCGCCGGAGCCGGCAGCACCGCAGGAGAGGCCAAGTAAATGACCACCCTTATCAACGAAACCAAGACCAACCGCGGCAACGTCACGGCCCTCATGGTCGCCTTGCTGGCCGCCTGCGTGGCCTTCCAGCTCAACGCTTCAATGCTCAGCCCCGCCCTGGTCACCATGGGCAACGAGCTCCACACGGACCAAGCCGTCATCGGCCTCTCCCAAACCTGGTTCTTCACCGCCGCGGCGTTGTTTTCGCTCTTCCTGCCGCGGCTCAGCGACATCGTGGGACGCAAGAAGATCCTGCTCGGTATGATGCTCCTGATGGCCGTTGGCTCGGTCATCGCGGCCATGGCCCCGGATGTCACGTGGCTCTTTGTGGGCCGCATCATCCAGGGCGTCAGCGGCCCCACCGTCCCGTTGTGCCTCATCATGCTGCGCTCCGCGGTCAACAACCCGCGCAAATACGGGGCCTTGATGGGACTCATCACCGCAGTCAACGGCGGAGTGGCCGGCGTCGACTCCTTCGTGGGCGGCTACTTCGCCGAGCACTTCGGCTTCCGCAGCATCTTCTGGCTCATGGTTGGCCTGGCAGTCGTGGCCACGGCACTGATCGCCCTCTTGGCCGGCGAAAGCAAGCCGGCGGCCGGCACCACCATGGACTGGCTCGGCGTGTTCTTCATCGTGATCGCGGTGGGCGCGCTCCTGACGGCCCTCAATGAGGGCTCCAAGCTGGTTGGCGCGTTCTCGTCCGGCACCCTGATGCTGGCCATCGGGCTGATTGTGGTCGCCGTCGTCGCGTTCGCGGCTTTCTGGACGGTGGAAAAGCGCTCCAAGGCGCCGATGGTGGAAACCATCCACCTTCGCCAGCGCTCCACTTGGGCACCGCTCCTGACCACCACCCTCGCCATGACCGGTATCTTCGCCGTCATCAACGGCATCGTTCCCGCCTACGTCCAGGCCGCCGCACCGGGATTCGGAGTTGGCCCCACCGAGATGTCCCTCATGATCCTCACCCCGTATGCCCTCCTCGGCTGGGTATTCGGTCCCATCACGGGCCGGCTCGCCCCCGTCCTCGGCTACACCAAGGTCCTGCGCATCGGCATGGTAGGCAGCATCGCGGCCCTGGCCATCATCGCGTTCTTCGGCCTCAGCAGCCTCCCGCTCATGATCGCCGGAACGGCCTTGCTCGGCATTATGTACGCCGGTACGGTCAACATCATGCTCAACGGACTCGGCGTTGTCCTCTCCCCCGCAGGAAACCCCGGATTCCTGCCCGGTATGAACGCCGGCGCATTCAACCTCGGCGCCGGCCTGAGCTTCCTGGTGCTTCCAGCCGTCCTTGTGGCGACCTCCGCGATCGGCGACGCCAAATCCTCCTACTTGACGGTCGTCGTCGTCGGTCTGGCCATCACGGTTGCCGCCTTCGCGGCGTCGCTGCTCATTCCCAAGCCCCTCGAAGCCGAGGTTGAAAAGTGACCCGCCGGATCGTCGTCGTCGGGTCCTTGAATGCGGACCTGACCATCTATTGCGAGCGGCTCCCGCTTCCGGGCGAGACCGTCCACGGCAACGGCTTTGCGGTCAATCCCGGCGGCAAGAGCGCCAACCAGGCCGTCGCAGCGAGCAAATTGGGCGGTACGGTGAGCCTGATCGGCGCGGTCGGAAATGACCCGAACGGCACCATGCTCCTCGACTCGACGGAAGGAGCGGGCGTGGACGTTTCCCGGGTCCGCCGTTCCTCGGACGTGGCTACGGGCGTCGCGGTCATTGCGGTGGACGCTCACGGCGAGAACAACATCATCATTTCGGCCGGGGCCAATGGGACGCTCGCCCCCGCAGACATTTCCGCGGACGCCTTCGACGACGCCGCGGTGCTCTGCCTTTGCCTGGAGGTCGGCCTGGAGACCGTGGAGGCGGCTGCCAAAACAGCGCACGACGCCGGTGCGACGGTCTTGTTGAACCTCTCGCCTTACGCCGAAATCCCGCAGAGCTTGGCCGCCTTGAGCGACGTTTTGCTGGTCAACGCCCACGAGGCTTCGATGTTCCTTGGCGACGCCGAGATGCCCCATCCCGGCGCGCACGCAAGCGCCTGGGAACCGGTCCGGAGCCAGTTCGCCGAGCGCGGTTTGGAGCGGGTCCTGGTTACCCTCGGCTCACATGGCTCGGTGGTGTTGGATTCGATCGCCGTTCCGGGGGAACAAATATCCCGGATCGCACCCACCAAGGTCAACGCCGTCGATACCACCGGCGCGGGGGACGCTTTCACCGGCGCCGTTGCCGCCCGCCTTGCCGCAGGCGAAACCCTCGCCGAGGCCGCGGCGTTCGCTTCGGTTGCCGCGGCGCTCGCCACCACCAAGAAGGGCACCCAGGCCGCCTACCCTGGCGCCGGGGAGGTCCTGGAACACTTGCGGATTTCCTGACGCAGCTCGCCTCAACTTCCTACCTGGTTTTGGAACCCGGACCGCGGAATCCCGGCAGCCACGGCCGCGATTCCGGGCATAAACGGTAGGAAGTTGAGGCACTTTTACCCCGCCATCAGCGACTTTACAAATTCTGTAATTTTGACTAGCCAAGTCGGGGTCACATCCCCCATGCTTGCTCCATGCACTCAGCGCCGAGCCCATACCGCATCATCACCGTCTGCACGGGAAACATCTGCCGCTCACCCATGGCGGCGCTGATGTTGACCGAAGCGTTCGACGCCGGAGGGCTGGGCGGAGCGGTTGTTGTGGACTCCGCGGGAACCACGTCATACGAAGCCGGGCACCCCATTGATCCGCGCGCCGCCCGTGTCCTGTCGGCCCACAGCATCTCTTCCGAGAAGCACATAGCCAGGAGCTGGCGGCAGGAGTGGTTCCGCGAGCGCGACCTGATCCTGGCCCTCGACGTAGACCACTATGGCTGGCTCCATGAGGCTGCCCCGGACTCGGAAACGCCCGCCAAAATCAGGATGCTTCGCAGCTTCGACCCCTCCGTGGCGCACCGGAGCACTTTGGACCTCGGCATCGAGGACCCCTGGTACGGCGGCCACCACGATTTCGACGTCACGTGGACCCTCATCATGGCTGCGGTCCCCGGGATCGTCGCCCACACCCGGGCTGCCCTCGCAGCTGCGCACCAGGGGCAGGACTACGGCCCACAGCAGGTACGCTCTATTTCATGACCCCAGCACCCGTGATCATCGCCATCGATGGCCGCTCCGGCGCGGGAAAGACCACCCTCGCCGTCGAGCTTGCCGCCCGACTCCGCATGCATCACAAGGTGTCGCTGTTCCATCTTGAGGACATTTATCCGGGGTGGAACGGACTCGCCGCCGGCATCGAGCGCTACGTCACCACTGTCCTGGCACCGTTGCGCAAAGGCGACGCCGCCGAGTGGGTCAGCTGGGACTGGGAAAAGCACTACGACGGTCGCAGCAATGTGACCCTGCCCGCCGAAATCGTCATCGTGGAGGGCGTCGGGGCCGCGGCCAGCGACGCCCGGCCCATGCTGGACGCCGTGGTCTGGGTGGACGCTCCCGACGACGAACGCAGGCACCGTGCAATGGCCCGGGACGGCAGCAGCTACGAGCCGTTCTGGGATGGCTGGGCGGCGCAGGAAGACAAATGGCTGGAGACGGACGACGTCCTCGACCACACCGATATCAGGGTGCTGAACCGTGCCGACGGCAATGCCCCGGATGACGTCCTGCAGTCGCTGAACTATCTCCCTTCGCTCTCCCCGGTGCTGTCCCCCGAGCTCTCGGCACGCCGCGGCTTACAGCTCAAGGCCGAACGGATCGCTGCCGCGCCGGACCCGGCGGCCCTGTTCCAAGCGCTCTACGCCACGTCCGCAAACGCCGTTTGGCTCGATTCTTCCAATGCCGCTGTTGCCAGCGGCGCCGCTGCCGAGCGCAGCCGCTTCAGCATCCTGGCGGACGACGGCGGCTCGTTCGGCCAGTCGGTCATGCACAGTTCCGGGGCCACCAGGCTCAGCATCGGATGCGCCACGGTGGAGACTACCGGTCCCTTCTTCCGTTGGCTGGACACCGTGTGGGGCAGGAAGGCTGTGAGGCCACCAGCCGGCTATGACTGCGAATTCACGCTCGGCTGGCTGGGCTACCTCGGCTATGAACTGAAGCGGGAGACCGGTGGCAGCGACGTCCGGGCCGGCACTCCGGATGCGGCGTTGCTCTTCGCGGGCCGGGCCGTGGTCCTCGACCACCGTGACGCCGCGGTCTGGCTGCTCGCCGTTGAAGCCCCCGACGCCGATGATTGGCTCGGGCGCGCGCGGGGGGCCGTGCAATCCGCGGCCCCGGTAGCCCAAGCAGCCGGCGCACCCCAAGCAAGCGGCGCCCCGGCGCACCCGGCCGGGGACCCCGGCGTCGGGCATCAAACGCTTGAGTTCTCCAGCCGCGACACCGAGGACGAATACAAGGCCAAGATCGCCATCGCCCAGGAGCAGATCGCCGAAGGCAATACCTACGAAGTCTGCCTGACCACCACAGTGACTGCTACGGATCCCGGTCTGGATCCGTGGGAGAGCTACCTTGCGCTGCGCAAGCGCAACCCGGCGCCGTTCGCGAGCTACTTGCGGTTCGGCGAGCTGACGGTCGCCAGTACCTCGCCGGAACGCTTCCTGCGGATCACCTCCGACGGCGGCATGAAGGCTGAGCCGATAAAGGGCACGAGGGGCCGTGCGGCGGATCCCGGAATCGACGAAGCCCTGCGGCGCGGCCTTGAATCTTCGCTCAAGGACCGCGCCGAGAACATCATGATCGTGGATTTGCTCCGCAACGACCTCAGCCATTTCGCGGTGCCCGGATCGATGACCGTCAGCCGCTTGTGTGCGGTGGAAAGCTACGCCACGGTGCATCAGATGGTGAGCACTATCGACGCCCGGCTACGGCCGGGGGCACCGCGGGCCGAGGCCGTTGCGGCTGCCTTCCCGGCAGGATCCATGACGGGCGCTCCGAAGATCAGCACCATGGGCATCCTTGACGGGCTGGAGTCCGGCCCGCGTGGGGTCTACTCCGGCGCGATCGGCTACTTCTCGCTCAACGCGGCGGCTGATCTCGCCGTCGTGATCCGGACTTTGGTGATGAGCTCAGACGGCGACGGCGGACGCACGCTCAGTCTCGGCGTCGGGGGCGCGATCACGGCGGACTCCAATGCCGGCGAGGAATACGAGGAGGTCCGGACCAAGGCCTTCGGAGTGCTCTCGGCCCTAGGGGCGGAGTTCCCCGAGGGGTAAGCGGTCAGTCGTGCTCTTCGGTGCGTGCGCGGGCCGTTCGCGCGTCGTTACGGGTGATCGCGTAGTAAATGGTGCTGGCCAGGATCGCCCCTACGAACCATGAATACGGGCCCAGGCCCGAGCCTCCCGGCAGGAAGGTCTGCAGGGCCGGGACCAGCGCCAGGACACCCGCGACGACGGCGGCCGGAACCAGCGCGGCAATGGCCTTGAGGTTCCAGCCCTTCGTGTAGAAGTAGAGGCCTTTCTCGTCCTCGTGGTACAGGTCCGACACCTTGCAGCGCTGGTGCCGGATGCGGAAGAAATCCGTGAAGATGACCCCGAACAGCGGACCAAGGAGCGCGCCCAGGCCACCCAGGAAGTACACGATCACCACCGGGCTGCTGAAGAGGTTCCACGGCAGGATCACGATTGCCATGACCGCGCTGATGAGGCCGCCGCGGCGGAAGTCGATGCGGTGCGGAGCCACGTTTGCGAGGTCGTAGGAGGCCGAAACGAAATTGGCTACCACGTTGATGCCGATCGTCGCCACCACGAACGTGACCGCCGCGATGATGGTGATCCACGGATTGTTGATGGCCTGAACGATCGCCACGGGATCCGTGATGACCTTGAACTTGTCTTGTCCGCGGTATTGCTCCGCCGTGAAGTAGGAGGCTGCGCCCGCCGTGACCACCACTGTCACCAGCGCGAAGGCGATGAAGTTCACGGGCAGGCCCCAGAAGTTGCCGCGCAGAATGGTCCTGCGATCCGGTGAGAATCTGGAGAAATCGCAGAAATTCAGGAGCAACGCGGCGAAATAGGTGACCGTCAAGGCGATTTCCGAGAAGAACTGTGTCCAGGCTGCCGGGCCATCCAAGGGCGCGACGCCGGGGATCGAGAGGCTGAATTTGTCGCCCGCTTGCGTCAGGATGTAGATCGCGAGCGCGAACATGGCAACCCAAATGGCAGGACCTGCCCAGTCCTGGAATTTCCGGACCGTCTCCATGCCCCGGCGGATGACCAGCAACTGGACCGCCCACAGGACCAGGAAGGCGCCCCAACCGAGCGGCGTCAGGCCAAGGATGTGAGGCACATCGGGACCGTCAAGCGGGGTCAGCCGGGGCCACACCGAGAACAGCAGCACCAGCACCGCTTCGGAGGCGAGCCAGGTCTGGATCCCGTACCACGCAATGGCGATCAAAGCCCGGATCAGGGCGGCCAGGTTGGCACCGAAGAGGCCGAAGGACATGCGCGCCAGGACGGGGTACGGGACACCGGTCTTCTGTCCGGCTGTCCCGGCGAAATTCATCAGGAAGTAGACCAAGGTGATGCCAAGGACCAAAGCCAGGAAGACTTGCCAGCCCACCAGCCCGGTGACGAAGAGACCGGCAGCGAAAGTGTAACCGGCAATGCTGTGGACGTCGCACATCCACAGGGCGAAGAGGCTGCGTACCCGCCAGTTCCTTTGCCGGGCCGGCGCCAGGTCGGCGTTCCACAGCCTGTCGCTGACCAAACGTCCCTCGGCCAGGATCCGGACCTTCTCAGGGTATTCGTCGCCCGGCTCGCTCGGTGATTGCACCGCCGGGGACTCGTTCTTCCGCGTCATGATCCCTCCGAACAACGCTTCCAAACATGCTTGGGATTACAGAATCGCCCCTTTGCCGCTGGAAAGAAAGCCCGTAGCCTGCGGGGCACAGTTGGCTCCACAGGCTACGGACATTGGAGTCTGATCCGAGTCGTGCAGTTTCTATTCGTGCAGTTTCTATTGGGACCTGCGGGGTCCTTTGATGGCCCAGAGCACAATTCCGAGTGCGACTAGTCCCAGTGCGGCTGTGATCAGGCCGGCGCGTTCGAACCCTGTGGACGTACGCTCAGGAACCCAGGTTCAACATCTCGACAAAGCGATCGATCATCATGTGTTGCCCTTTGATCTGGGAGATCATCTCCGGGCTGGCGATTTCGCCGTCGGGCAGTTGTCCCGAACCACCCGAGGGCCCCAAGGGAAGGATGATGACCGGCCGCGACGGCGTATAGGCGTCCAAGCCGGCGGAGCCGTCCAATTGGGCCTGGATGTTCTTGGCAACCACCACAGCCTCGCGTCCAGCGACGCCGGCCTTATTCACGTCGATCGCCGAGATGTCGCCCAGGGCATAGACATTCTCGAAGCCCGCCACCCGGAGTTCGGGCGTGACTTGCAGATAGCCGTCGGCGGTCCGGGCAGCGAGCAGCTCCCCTGCAACATAGTCGGTCTGCGGGGCTATCCCGTAGCAGCGGAACCAGATGTCCGCCTCGATGGCAGTGCCATCTACGGTGTTGACCGTGAATGTCGCGAATTCCCCGGCGGGAACCGAAGGCAACTGCACCAAGGGGCTGCCCATGATTCGCCGGATGCCGATGCCGTCCAGCTGCCGATTGACCTCGGCGCGCAGCCGTGGATCGTATGGTCCGGGAAGGATGTCCGGGGCCAGATCCACCAGCACCACGTCCTTGTCCGGCCATGCGGCAGCAATCTCGCCGGCAAATTCAAGGCCCACCGCCCCGGCGCCCAGGAGCATGACCCTGCTGGCACGCTTGAGGTCATCATGTGCGGCTTGGTAGCGCGCGATGGCGTCGGTGGTGACCATGCGATCGCTCTTGGCCGGGAACGGATAGCTGGAGCCGCTTGCCAAGACGATGTAATCGGGCGTCAGCCGGGTTCCGGAAGCCAGCTCGACGGTGTGTCCATCCACCCTCACGGCACGGTCCCGGAGCACGGTACCGTGCACTAGAAGACGGTCATACGGCAAAAACATTCGCGGCAGGAAATCGGGTTGGACGACTGAGCGCAGCGCCGCGATGTTGTGCACGAAGGCGTCCTTCGGCTCCACCAAGGTGACGGCCGCCTGTGCGTCGAGTGCTTTGGCTACGGCGATACCACCGTAGCCTCCACCGACTATTACTACAGAGGCGTTCGAAGCGTGGTCATTCATGGCAACTCCTTTGGGCCGAAGAAGCTCACGCGGCTCCGCGCCGCGCAGATCGTTTATGAATGACAACGATTCCTAAGGACCGATAATTTCCTCAGTGATAGGATTTCTCGATGAGTCCGTCAGTAGCAGGCAAGCAACTGGGTTTCCTCCTGGCCCGCCACGGGCGCATCATGAACACCCGCCTCCGCCAAGCGCTGGACTCCTCCGGACTCAGCCCAAGGCATGCGGTCCTCCTGTGCCGGCTTGACGAGTCCGGTCCCATCAGCCAGCAAGGCCTCATCGATATCCTCTCGATCGACGCCAGCGCCCTCGTGGCCGTCTTGAACGATCTCGAACGCCGAGGGCTGGCCGACCGTCGCCGGGACCCTGCGGACCGCCGTCGGCATTTCGTTGAAATCACGGCGGAAGGCAAGCGCGCCGTCGCTTCGATCGAGATTGCCGTGGCCGACGTCGAACGGGAAGCCTTCGCTGGATTCTCCGCCGAGGAGATCCGGCAACTTCATGGGCTCCTCTCGCGGATCCACGCCGAACCGGCGGACGAAGCCTGCGCCGAGGACTGAGCCTTATTGGCCCGGTCCTCCTGAAGGTGCCGTGGGCGGTCCAAGTTTGGTTAGTGCTCGGGTGTGATACCTAAAGTCTTTTGCACGGGTGAGCTGATCTTCCGGGGTTGCGCAGGCGACTGCTGAGCGGCGGATCTTCCTTACTCGTTTGCGCGGAGGCCTCCATTTGCTCATTACACGCCTGCACGATTCGTCTGTGGTTGCTCTACTGGGGTTGGGGTTGAAGGTATTGGTAGACGGTTTGGCGGCTGACCCCGAATTCCCGGGCAAGTGCGGCTTTCGCCTCTCCGGCGGCAGCGCGCCGTACCAGGTCGGCCGCCTGGCCGGCGTTCAGCGCCTTGCCCCTGCCTTTGTAGACGCCGGCCTTTTTGGCCAGCGTGATCCCTTCACGTTGCCGTTCCCGGATGAGGGCCCGTTCGAACTCGGCGAACGCCCCCATCACCGACAACAGGAACGTCCCCATCGCGGTGTCGTCTCCGGTAAAGGTCAGGTTCTCCTTCACGAACCGGACCTGCACCTTCTTCTCGGTCAGCCGGCGGACGATGGCGCGGAGGTCATCGAGGTTCCGGGCCAGGCGGTCCATGGAGTGCACCAGTACGGTGTCGCCGTCTCGGGCGAAATCGATCAACGCTTCCAGCTGCGGGCGGTTTTGGTCCTTCCCCGACGCGCGGTCCATGAAGACCCGGTCGCGATGCTCGCCGTCGAGCTGCCGGACCGTGTTCTGGTCCAGTGCGCTGACCCGCATATAGCCGATAGTCTGGCCAGTCATTGTCTCCCCATAGTGTCAGGGAAACTCTAAGAGCCCGCAACCCATGTGTCAAGAAATCGCGTTGACTCATAAAAAACCTCCGCGTAGCCGCATACGTTGCCTCATGGGAAAAGGTCCGGGAAGGGTGGCCGCGGAGATCCTTGAGGGATGGGATTGACGATGGGTGAACGCAAAGCCGTGACGAAGCACCTGGCCGAGTCCTACCGGGCCGGTGACCGGGCCAGGAAGGGGCGGATCCTGGATGAGCTTGTCGAGCTGACCGGCTGGCACCGGGACCATGCGCGGGCGGTTTTGCGGCATGCGCTCGATCCGCCGCGGCCACGGCCCGTCAGGCCGGGACGCGCCCCGGTGTATGGGGCCGACCTGCAGGACGGTCTCGTGCTGTGCTGGGCGGTGCTACGGGGCCCTGCGGGCAAGCTGCTGGCCCCCATGCTGCCGGATCTCGTGCCGATGCTGCGGGCAAGAAGGTCCTGGACATTACCGACGGGCAGGCAGCGATGCTCGCCCGCATGAGTGCGGCGACCATTGACCGGCGGCTGGCCGGTCAGCGGGCGAAGCTCCTGCCGCATGGCCGGTCCCATACCAAGCCCGGATCTTTGCTGAAGTCCCAGATCCCGATCCGCACCTGGGCCCAGTGGGACAACGCTGTGCCGGGTTTCGTCGAGATCGATCTGGTCGGCCACGAGGGCGGCGCCGCGTCCGGGCAGTACTGCTTCACCCTCACGGTCACCGATATCGCTACCGGGTGGACGGTGAACCGGTCCGTGCCGAACAAGGCACAGAAGCACGTCTTCGCGGCCCTGCGGCACGTCCTGGCGGTCTTCCCTTTTCCCGTCATCGGCATCGATTCGGACAACGGCAGTGAGTTCATCAACAACGAACTCTTCGAGTTCTGCCTCGAGCACCGCATCACCTTCACCCGGTCCCGCCCGAGCAACAAGAACGACGGCGCCCACGTCGAACAGAAGAACTGGTCCAGGGTCCGTGAGCTTGTCGGCTACCTGCGCTATGACACCGCCGCGGAACTGGAGCTCCTCAACGAGATCTGGGAGCTGGACCGGATTTTCACCAACTACCTGCTGCCCCAGCAAAAGCTCATCGCCAAGGTCCGCCACGGAGCCAAGGTCAGCAAAACCCACGACCGGGCGACGACCCCGCACAGGCGCGCCGTAGCAGACCCCGCCGTGGCACGGATGCCCGTGATCCGCATGAACGCCCAATACAAGAAGATCAGGCCGGCCGCGCTCTCACGGCAGATACTGGCCCTCACCGGCCGGCTTGAAGCCATCGCCACCGCCAAACAACCGGCACCGATCAAACCCGCTGTGAACGAACGATGGAACCACACCAGCCGGAGGTTTTCACATGAGGCAACGAATCAACCTTCCCGGAGGTAGTGACGTGAGGCAACAGGGAAATGCCACTTTGGACCCCATCCTGACATGTATCCATGGGGATCGTTCCATGCCGGGTTTACGCCCGTTTGGGGTGTACATGAGTCTGCCGGCCCGGTAATAAACAACCCCAGGCGCTACCTGCCCTTCGAAGTCTTAGTGGAAGCTGCATCCTCGTCGTCGCGGTTGACCTCTACGTGGTGCGCGTTCCCGATGCCATTGGTGCCATATCGTGTATGCGCGGATAGTGGCCGGGAGTCCCGGGTTTTCTAGCGACCGGCGGACTTGTTTTTCGTGGTTCATTCCGCCGGGGACCAGGTCATCTACTTCAACCATGCATTTATCGGAACGTAGTTGGGCAACAAGGCCCCCACTCGTGGTTCCCCGGCGAGTGCGCGTATGCGACCTGGAGCGCCGTCTTGTGGGCTAAGGAGACTCGGGCCGGCCCCGACGTCTTCGACTACTTGCACCGGCAGCGGGTGCGTCTCTGCGTTGACCAGCCCAGGGGAAACCTTTCGTAAAGCGCGCTCGAGTGCTCTTTCCCCCAAGCTTCTTGGAGACTCAGCTAAGGTTGCTGTCCATTATCAGACAAGCGGCGGTATTTCGACGACTACGGCACGAAAAATCCCGCGGAAGGCCCCACTTTTTGTGGCTGCCGCTGAGGATTGCGTCGATTATGGAACCTGGCCCAAAAACGTCGTTGACTTTGTCTGACAAGCGTGAAATTGTATGAATAAGTACAGGACGTCGAAGAGGACCCATGGATACCACCAGCGAAGACCAGCAACTAATGGTCAAGGCGATTGACCAGATCTGCCGAAGCATTGTTACGGACGAGTATTCTGCCGAGATTGATCGTGAAGCGCGCTACCCGGTTGAGGTCATGAACGCCCTCGCGGCGCAGGGCTGGGCGGCACTCCCGGTCCCGGCCTCTGCGGGAGGCGGCGGGGCGTCCGCCCGCGATCTCGTGGTGATCCACGACGCGCTCGCCCGTCATAACCTGGTGGTCGGGCAAGCGTTTTTCTCGCTGTGGGTGCTTGGCGCCGAGGCAATCGAGCGCATGGGCACGCAGGAGCAGAAGGATGAATGGCTGCCCCGCGCCGTCGAAGGCGCGAATATCGCGTTCGCGTTGACCGAGCCCGGTTCCGGATCGGATGCGGCAGCCCTCCGCACCTCGGCTGTTCGGGAGGGCGAGGACTTTGTGCTCAACGGGTTGAAGGTGTTCATTACCGGCGCGGCGGTCGCTGACGTGATCATCACCGCAGTGCGTACCTCGACCGAGGGCAAAAAGCACGACGGCATCACGCTCCTGCTCATCGATCCGAAGGCGCCGGGCGTGGAGACCCGGAAGCTCTCCAAGATGGGGCTGAAGGGCCTCGACCTCTGCGAGGTGTTCTTTGACAACGCCCGGATCCCCGTATCCGCGGTGCTCGGCGAAGTGGACCGCGGATGGTCCGGCGTCACGCCGGGGCTGGCCAAGGAGCGGATGCTCCTCGCCGCACTTGCCGTGGGCGCGCTGCGCGACCTCCTCGACCGCTGCCTGGAACATGCACAGGCGCGGACGACCTTCGGCAAGCCGATCGCGAGTCATCAGTTCATAGCGGACAAACTCGTTACGATGCGGGTCGCGATCGAGGCCGGTGAAGCGCTGACACTGCGTGCCGCAGATGCAGTCGACGCCGACGATCCGGACGCCGCGAGCATCGCGGCGATCGCCAAGCTCTACGCCACCGACGCGTACTGCACTGCGACCCGCGAGGCCGTGCAGATCTTCGGCGGTTACGGCTTTACCGACGAATATCCGGTGTCTCGCCACTACCGCGACTGCAAGTACTTGGAGATTGGCGGCGGAACCAGCGAAATCCAGAAAATTGTGATCGCACGCTCGATGGGGATCCGCCTGTGAGCGCCCTCGAGGCCTTCGCGCTGGACGGCCGGGTCGTGATCGTCACCGGCGCGTCCGGCGGCCTGGGGGCAGAGGGAGCCGCAGCCCTCTCGGACGCGGGGGCAACCGTGGTCATCACCGGACGCCGCGAGCAGAAGCTCGCAGAAGTGGCCGACCGCATCCGCGCCGCCGGAGGCTGCGTGCACACCCGCGTTCTCGATATGACCGACGCCGATGCCGTCCGTTCGGCGTTCGCCGAGATCGCCGAGACTATCGGCCCCTTCGATGCGCTTATTAACAACGCCGCGCAGGCGCACCAGGCCGGCGTGCTCGATGTCACCGATACCGACTGGGCACGCATCATCGACATCAACCTCACCGCCACCTTCACCGCGGCGCAGGCGTTCCTTCGCCTGCGCAACACGACGCGGTCCACGGCGATAGTGAACATCTCCTCGCTCGCCGGGGTGATCGGCGTGCGCGGTCAAGCCGCGTATGTTGCGAGCAAGACGGGCGTCGTCGGACTCACCAAGGCGCTTGCCGTCGAGGTGGCGCGTGACAATGTGCGGGTGAACGCTTTGGCGCCTGGCTACTTCGCGACCGATATGCCCGGCGAGGTGCTCGCCGACGAGGCCGCCACCGCGGTGCTGCTGCGCAAGATCCCGATGCGCAGGTTAGGGGAGCCCGCCGAGATCGGCCCGGCTCTTGTCTTCCTGGCATCCGATGCCTCCCGGTACATGACCGGAGCCGTACTCAATTTCGATGGAGGGTATACCGCACAATGAACGAACAGACACGTCCCGTCGCGCTGATCACCGGCGCAGCGGGAGACATCGGGCAGGCGACCGCGGTCGCCTTTGCCCGACGAGGATATGACATTGCCGTCTTCGACAGGCTCGAAGAGCTCCTTGCCGAGACGGTGTCGTTATGCGAGGCGGAGGGTGCGAAGGTGCACGCCGCGGCCGTCAACCAGACTGACTTCGAAACCGTGCGCCAAGGTGTTGCCGATGCCGTCACTGCGCTCGGACGCATCGACGCGCTCTTCGCCAACGCCGGCTACGGCAAAATGGCCGAACTCGTGAACGAGCCGCTCAAGGAGTGGCAGCGCCACGTCGACGTCAACCTGAACGGCACGTATTACGTAGCGCGCGAGGCTGCGAACGCCATGATCGCGCAGGGTGAAGGTGGAGCCATTGTGCTCAACGCCTCCTCCGGTGCGTCCCAATACTCCGACCTGCTAGGTGCGTACTGCATCACGAAAGCCGGCGTGAAAATGCTCTCCGTCGGACTCGCATCGGAGCTCGGCACTCACCGCATCCGGGTCAACTCCATCGAGCCCGGCGTCGTCGAGACCGGCATGACGGCCCCGATGCTCAGTGGCGAGAACGGCGAAACCCACCGCCAGGTGCTCGGTGTGAACACGCCCGTGGGGCGTCTCGGGGCGCCCGAGGACGTCGCCGAACTGGTCGCGTTCCTCGCCTCGAACGAGAGCGCCGGATTCATCACCGGCGTCAGCGTGCCGATCGACGGCGGCCAGGTCATTCACGGCCACCCGCAGTGGTACGCCACCGACTACCGCAATACCGGAGCTCCGAAATGGGAGGCGAAACTGTGAGTGACGTACGTGCATCCCGCATCGTCGAGGTCGAAGAGGCCGCGGCCGCCGTCGAAGACGGCATGACCATCGCGATCGGCGGGTTCATCAACTCGGGCCACCCGATGGCCATCGTGCGCCAGCTGATCAAGGACGGACGCAAGGACCTTACGGTCGTTGGCGCCGCATCCTCGGGGCTGGAGACCGATCTGCTGATCGCCGCGGGCGTGGCCTCGCACGTGATCTCGCCCTATGTGGGCGCCGAGGGCTTCGCAGGCATCGGACCCGCCTTCCGGAAAGCCGGCCAGGACGGGCTGATCGACATCTTCGAGCTTGACGAGGCGCATTTCTACGCAGGGTTGCGTGCCTCCGCGCAGCGGGTGCCTTATAACCCGTGGAAGGCTGGCGTCGGCACCGACCTGCCTAAGGTCAACCCCTGGCTCAAGGAGTACCGGGACCCTATAAACGATGAGCTGCTCATCGCGGTTCCTGCGATCAACATCGACGTCGCCTTCCTGCACGCTGCAGTCAGTGATATCTACGGCAACGTGCAGCACAACGGTACCCGGTACGGCGACATTTCGATGTACAACGCTGCTACGAAGACCTACGTCTCGGTCGAGAAGGTCGTGTCTCCGGAGCGCATCAAGGCCGATCCCTTGCGTACCAGCATCCCCGGTGCGACGGGCATCATCCGCGCTCCTTACGGCTCGCACCCGTACTCGGCCGACGGGTACTACGTGCCGGATGCCGAGCACATCAACACCTACCTCGCCGCGGCCACCTCATGGCTGAAGACCGGCGACCGGGCCGAACTCGACGCCTACATCGCCGACTTCATCACGGGCCCGGCAGACCACGCTGACTACCTGGAGCGTATCGGCATCCGCACGCTGCTCTCCCTGAATGAGTTCTGAGGCTGAGATGACTGAGACTGCATCCCCGAAAGAGGTTATGGCGGCAGCCATCGCCCACGACCTGAAAGACGGCCAGTGGGTCGAGGTCGGGGCCAATCTTCCCGTCCCGCGTGCGGGCGCTCTGCTCGGCCACCTGCACCACGGTCCTAACATGACCGTCATGATTGCCATGACCAAGGCCTACCTGCGTGACACCCCGGTCATCGAAGACTTCGAGTTCATCACGGATGTCCGCGCAATGCAGTGGTCCGAGGCCTACTACCAACATGACCAGCTGCTGAACAACCAGCGGCACCGCGCGAACGGAGTGTTCTTCTGCGGGGGCATCCAGATCGACCGCTTCGGCAACTCGAACATGATCGGCATCGGCTCCGACTACAAGAAGCTGAAGTTCCGGGGCCCGGGTCCGATCGGCACAACCAACGCCACCGCCCAGAACGGCACGTGGCATCTGGTGACCAACTCGCATGACCCCCGAGTCCTCGTCGATCGCGTCGACTACATCTCGGCTCTTGGATACGGTCGCGGGGAGAAGAACCTGCGCGAGGACCTGGGACTACCCAACGGCGGTCCCAGTTCGATCATCACCCCGTTGTGCGTGTTCGACTTCGACGAGGAGACGCGCAGTGCCCGCCTGAAGTCGATTCACCCCGGCGTGTCCGTGGATACGGTTGTCGCGAGCACCGGATTCGAGATCATCGTCCCCGAGAACGTGCCCACCACTGCCGGCCCCACTGCCGAGGAGCTCGTGCTGCTGCGCACCCGCATTGACGCAAAGGGGGCCCTGCGGGGATGAACATCGACGATCGATCTTTGCGGACCCTGCCTGCGCTGCTCGCACGCAACGCCGCAGAGGATCCGGATCGAGTCTTCCTCGCTCACAGAGGCGGGCAATCGAACCGCGGCGAGGTCTGGGAGCGCGCGCAGCGCACAGCAACAGGACTCCTGGGCCTCGGCCTTAAACCGGGAGATCGCGTCGCGATCATGCTCGACAACGGGCCGGAGTTCATCTCAGCGTGGTTCGGTATCGCCACCGCTGGGCTGGTGGAGGTGCCGGTGAACCCGGAGGTGGGCAACGCCCGGCTTCTGCACGCGATGCGGAATTCAGGCGCCGTCGCCGCCGTCGTGGATGTCCGCTACCTCGCCCAATTCACCCAACTGCGTGACGAACTTGCCGATCTCACGACGATCGTGCTCGTCGGCGGGGATGCCGAATCCCCCTTCAGGACCGCGTCGTTGGCGGCCCTGGAACGGAGCCGGATCGGGGAGCTGCCCGAAGTGACCCGGGCGGACCCCGCGGCAATCATGTACACCTCCGGGTCTACCGGTCCGGCAAAGGGCGTCATCCTTCCGCACGGCCAGCAGTACATGAACGGCTGGCAGGCTCGCCGTCAGGCAGAGATCAGGCCGGATGACCGGGTCCTCGTCGTTCTTCCGCTGCACCACAACCAGGCGCAGGGCTATGGCGTAATGGCCGCGGTCGTCGCGGGTGCGGAGGTCTTCATCGCTCCAGGGTTCCGGCGGGCCACGTTTTGGCAGGAGGTGAACGACGCGCGAGCGACGGTCTTCGTATTCGTCGGGGCACTGCTGGCGCTGCTCGGCGCCCAGGAAGGGAACCCGCAGAACACCATCCGTGTGGCGTACGGCGCGATGGTGCCCAAAGAGCTCTACCTCGAACTCGAGGAGCGCTTCGACATGCGGATCATCGACGGATACGGATCAACTGAGGGCACCATTCCGGTGTGGGGGAGCCTGCGCGGCGACCGCGCCATCGGTTCCTCCGGGAAAGTGATTCCGGAGTTCGAGGTGACCATTCGCAACGAGATGGACGACGAACTGCCCGTCGGCGGGATCGGCGAGATCTGCATCCGCTCACGCGAACCGTTCTCGATGTTCCAGGGCTACTTCGGCAACCCGGAGAAGACGGTTTCGGCGTGGCGCAATCTCTGGTATCACTCTGGTGACCGGGGACGGTTGGACGAGGACGGAAACCTCTGGTTCGAAGGGCGGGTCGATGACGCGATGCGCCGTTTGGGTGAATTCGTCTCCGCTAGGGAAGTCGAGGACGCCATCCTCACTCTCGATGCCGTCGAACTGGTCGCCTGCTACGGCATTGCCGATCCGGTGGCCGGCCAGGAGGTCATGGTTGCCATCGTCCCGCGTGAGGGCCGTACTCTCGACGCCGACCAGGTAAGAGAGCGGACAGCGGCGATGCTGCCGAAGTTTGCAGTGCCGCGCTACGTCGAATTCGTCGACGAGTTACCCATGACCCCGACCGGCAAGATCCAGAAACACACACTGCGGGCACGCGGTGTTACAGACTTCACGTCGGATGCACGACGTGACCAGGAAGGAAAATAACATGTCCTACTTCAGCACCAGCGTCAGCGAGGTAATCGAAGGGGGCGTGAACCTCCGGGGGTACTCCCTCGCCGAAATCATGAAGAAGGCGACCTACACCCAAGGCGCTTTCCTCTCGCTCACCGGGCGACTACCCGACGAGGCCGAGACCCGCCTGGTCGACGGCGTGCTCACCAGTCTTCTTGACCACGGTTACGTCGCTTCTACGATCACCGCTGCGCGGTACATCGCGTCCGGCAACCCGCAATTCATTCCCGCGGTCGCTGGAGGTATCCTCGCTGCAGGCAGCAACACGCTCTCACCCGAGCACTCTTTCCACCTGCTCGATCACACCGACGAACTGCGCGGAGACGGAACGTTCGAGGAAGGCGCAGAACGAGTCGTCGAAGAGTACGTCTCGCAGAAGAAGCGCTTGCCCGGTTTCGGCCACCCGACCCACAAGACGAGCGACTTCCGTGCAGACGTTCTGTTCGATCTCGCAGAAGAACTCGGTCTCGACGGGAGTTCAATCAAACAGATCCAGGCCATCAACCGGGCGTTCATCGCCAAGACCGGCAAGACGAACATCCCGATCAACATCGACGGTGCACTCGCGGCGATCGGCCGCGACTTGGGCTGGTCAGCGAACCAGACTGTGGCGTTCGCGGTTCTCTCTGTCCTGCCGGGTCTAATGGCCCACGTGATTGAGGAGATTGAGACCGGGCGGCCGCTGCGCTACATCCAGGACGGCGACTACGTCGGCGAGCCCCTGGCGAAGAAGCTTTGAGCAATCAGCTCATTCCTAGAAACAACTATTAATCGTCTGACAAGCATGCTTGAGTACCTCACAAGCGCTGCCGGGCAGAACTAAGGAGCATCTGACATGGGACTCAACGACAACACTGTGCACTGGGATCGCGTTCAGAAAGGCGTCGAGCGCGCGGACGGGCGGCTGATCTGGCGGCCCTACGGATTCCCGGAAATCATCGACCCCTCGCACTCATACTTCCACGAAGGGGAGATCCAGCCGAGGTGGGACGTTCCGGACAAGATCGTCGTGCAGTCCGCGATCACCGGCGCCTTCTACACGCGCACCGCAAACCCGAACCAGCCGATCACCACTGAGGAGATCCTCAAGGACGCCCAGGAGTGCGCTCGCGCCGGCGCCAGCGCGATCCACCTCCACATGCGTGGCGACAACGGCTACAACACACTCGATCGTGAGCGCTTCAAGGCCGTGGTGAACCCGCTGCGCGAAGAGTTCCCCGGCATCTCTGTCGACGGCTGCTACGTCACCGCCCTGCAGGGTGAGTGGGACGAGATGAAGATCGCGATCGAGGAAAAGATCCTCGACGGCGTCCCCGTGAACACCGCCGTACTCTACAACGGCGACGCTCTGTTCGCAAAGCCCGCCCCGCTCATGATCGAGAAGACCCGACTCATCCTCGAGTCCGGCGCGGCCCCCATCGTTGCCGTGTATACCGACGCCGACGTGAACAACGCTGAGCGCTTCCTGTTCCGCTCGGGCCTGCTTGGACCGGGCCAGGTGTGGTGCGTGCTGCCCTCCATCCCGGGCGCGAGCCCGATGGAGAACCCGCATCAGATGTTCACCGGCCTGCTCCGCCTGGTCGAGCTGGTGCGCGACGTGGATCCCGAGGCGAAGATCTTCGTCTGCGCCGCGGGCCGCGCGTCCGTCTTCCTCGCGACGGCCGCCGCCCTGCTCGGCCTCCACATTCGTGTCGGCATGGAAGACACGGTCTGGAAGTACCCGCACAAGGACGAGAAGCTGACCAGCAACCTCGAGGCCTTCCTACAGATCAAGCAGATCGTCGAGGCGCTCGGGCGCGAGGTGGCCACCCCGACCGAGTACCGCGAGATCATGGGCGTGAAGCCGCTCGAACAAGCGGCGAGCTGAGAGCGACGGGAGCTTCCATGCGAGGCGGACATCCGGTCGACGACGAGGTGCTTCGGCTCCCCGTCGTCGACCGCGGTGTCGTCGGGACTGCGGATATCGACTTCAACGATCACATGAACGTCAATGTGTATCTGCGTATCCTCACGACGACGACAATTCGTGGACTCGAATACTGCGGACTGGGTTATGACTACGCGCCTAAGTACCATTGCGGGCTGTTTTCGGTCGATCACCACGCACGGTACCTCTCCGAACTGCGGCTCGGGGCCCCGTACACGACGCACGTACGTCTTATAGAGGCATCTGACCGCGGCGTCCGGACAGTCGCTTTGCTTCGAGATGTGGAAGAGCAACGGATCGCTTGCTCGCTGGAGAGCCTGCTTCTGAACGTTGACCATGTCACCAGAAAGGTGACGCCGTTCCTGCCCGGGATCGCCGAAAGACTGGCTGAAGCGACAAAGGAAGCGAGCGGTCGGGAGTGGTCGGCGACGAGCTGCGATTCGATCGCCATACCGGGGAAACTTCTGCCGGTGTGACAACGCCTTAATATGAAAACCGTGCCCGAGGGGTGTAAACGTGAGTTTGAGAGGTAGACGATGAAGATCTTCGTCCTAGTGAAAGAGGTGCCCGATACCTATGGGGACCGCAAACTCGACTTGGAGACGGGCCTCGCCGACCGCGGGGCCGGCGAGGTCGTGCTCGACGAGATTACCGAGCGTGCGCTGGAGGTCGCACTGAGCCACGCTGACGCGAACCCCGACACGGAAGTCGTCGCGCTGTCGATGGCTCCCGAGTCGGCGACCGCATCGACCCGCCGGGCCCTCGCGATCGGCGCGGGCTCCGCGGTGCACGTCGTCGACGAGGCGCTCCGCGGTGCTGACCTGGGCCTCACCGCGGCAGTTCTGGCGGCGGCGATCCAGCGCGGAACGCCCGACCTGGTCATCACAGGCAATCTATCGACGGACGGCTCCGCCGGCGTGATCCCAGCGATGCTCGCCGAGCACCTCGGCTATGCGCAGGCGACATCCCTCAGCGCCGTACAGATTAACGCCGATTCTGTGACCGCGACCCGCGAGACAGACTTCGGACCGCAGCAAGTGACCGCACCCCTGCCGGCAGTGATCTCAATCACTGAAGCGCTTCCGCCAGCGCGCTTCCCCAACTTCAAGGGAATTATGGCGGCCAAGAAAAAGCCGCTTGAAGTGCTCTCGCTCGCGGATCTCGGCGTGACCGCCGACCCGGCCGAGGCACCCCAAACGATTCTCACCGCTGTATCCGAGAAGCCGCCCCGCACGGCCGGCGTGAAGATCAAGGACGAGGGCGATGCGGCCGCGCAGCTCATCGAGTACCTTGTGCAGAACAGGCTGGTGTGACCATGGCGTACCCTGAGAACCCGATCCTCGTCCTTATCGATGTAACTCCGTCCGGTGGGGCGGCACCCTCGACCGCGGGACTGCTCGGCGCCGCCGGGCAGCTGGGGGCCCCGGTGGCGCTGGTCGCCGGACCCTCCGACACCGCCCAGGCCGCGGTGGATGCGGCCGTCGCGGCCGGGGCGCAGCTCGTGCTCACCGCGGACACCGACGGCGGAGCCGTAACAGTACCTGTCGTGGATGCGCTGCAGGCCGCTTACCGCGCGGTCCGGCCGGATGCAGTGCTCGTCTCGAATTCAGTCGCCGGGCGCGACGTCGCCGGACGTCTGGCCGTGCGCGAGCACCTGGCGCTGTCAGTCGACGCGGTCGGCGTCTCACGCGACGACGAGGGCCTCGTGGCGCACCACTCAGTCTATGGCGGCGCGTTCCTCACCAACTCGGCGCCGACCTTCGGTGCCCCCATTATCACTGTCCGCCAGGGAGCGATCGACGCACGCGCAGAGGCCGCCGCGGATGCCCGTGTAGAGGCACTCACTGTCGAGTCGTCCGGAGCCCCCGTCGCGGAAGGAGCCGCGATCGAGGCCGGTGAGGCCGCCTCCTCCCGTCCCGAACTGCGCGGGGCTAAGATCGTCGTGTCCGGCGGCCGCGGACTCGGATCCAAGGAGAACTTCTCGCTCGTTGAGGACCTCGCGGACGAGCTCGGCGCCGCGGTCGGCGCCTCCCGCGCCGCGGTTGACGCCGGATATGTCCCTTTCTCGCATCAGGTGGGCCAGACAGGCGTCTCGGTCTCGCCGCAGCTGTACATCGCGCTCGGGATCTCGGGGGCGATTCAGCACCGGGCCGGCATGCAGACGGCCAAGACGATCGTCGCGATCGACAAGGATCCCGGTTCGCCCATCTTCGACGTGGCTGACTTCGGGATCATCGGCGACCTGTTCACTGTCGTGCCGCAGATGATCGAGGCGCTGCGCGGGCGGAAGAAGTAGCGGATGGCGACCGTACGCAGAGGATTACCCCGCACCCGCGGCGGCGAAGCCTGGCCACCCGCAGGGACGGTTGCCGTCATTGCGGAGGACACGCTCTCCGGTGAACCTGGGAAGGGATCACAGGATTCGGGCAATCGGGGCGAAACGCCACCAGGTCTAAATACCATTTCGTCTCCGGTCAGCGTCTCCGGAACTGCCAACTCCGTGCGCCGGGGCCTACCCCGGGTCCCGGGCGGGGATCCATGGCCTCCCGCCGGATCTACCATGGCAGTGACTTCCCCCGTCCACGCCCAACACGAGTCCACGCAGCCGTTTGAAAGTGCCCACTCCGACGGTGCCGCTGCCATCGCCGAACGCGCGCCGAGTGCCCAGGCATTAATCGTTGACGACGCCGACCCGTCGCTGGCAGCGTCGGTGCAGGAGGCGTCGGACAAATCCGGTTCCGCTCTGCGCCGGGGCCTTCCGCGCGTCGCTGGGGGAGAGGCATGGCCTCCTCCTGGAACGGCAGCCGCCAAGCAGGTCAACGCAGCTCCTGGGGCTTCGGAGGTCTCAGCGGCCGGAGCCGTGGCTGAGGTGGACCCGATCACTGTTCCTACCCCCGCCGCGCGTCCCGATGCCTCCACCTCGCAACTGCCCGCCAGGGCGGGAAAGGCCAAGGGGCGCATCACGGCTCAGCCCGACGCGAAGCGCCGCCCGAGCCGGGCGCAGATGCTTTGCGCCATCGGATTCGGCGTGGTCGCGGTTTCGGCCGTGTTCCTTGCCAGAGCGGTGCTGAGCCTGCAGGCCATGCAGGACTTCCTGACCCGGTTCCCAGGCGAGTACGCCACTCCTGCGCCACCCGGCATTGCGCCGTGGGTAGGGTGGCAGCACTTCTTCAACATGTTCCTAATGGTCCTGATCATCCGCTCTGGCCTCGGCGTACGCCATCAGAAACGTCCCGAGGCTTACTGGAATTCGCGTAACGGGAAGACCAAGATCAGCCTGACGCTCTGGCTGCACCAGACCCTCGACATACTCTGGCTGGCGAACGGCGTGGTCTTCGTGGTGCTTCTGTTCCTCACCGGGCACTGGGCGCGGCTCATACCGACCAGCTGGGAGGTCTTCCCGAACGCGCTCTCGGCTGCGTTGCAGTACCTATCGTTTGACTGGCCGGTTGAGAACGGATGGAACAACTACAACAGCCTCCAGCAGCTCGCCTACTTCACCACTGTCTTCCTCGCGGCACCGCTCGCTGCAATTACCGGGTTCAGGATGTCGGGCCTGTGGCCAAAGCGCGCGCAGCGGTTAACCAAGGCATACCGCGTCGAGTGGGCGCGGGCCGTTCACTACCCCGTGATGCTGTACTTCGTCGCCTTCATTGTCGTGCACGTCGCTCTGGTGGTGCTCACAGGGCTCCTACGCAACCTCAACCATATGTACGCATCACAGGACACTGCTGGCTGGCTCGGATTCTGGATCTTCCTCGGATCGATCGTGATGATCGCAGCCGGCTGGGTTCTCGCCCGCACCTCGCTGCTCTCTCCTGTCGCCGGTCTCTTCGGCAAGGTGTCTTCGCGATAGCGGCCTAGGAGGCTGCTGGTTTGGTCGCCTCGGCCGGACTGCTCTTTTGGCAGGGGATTAGGACTGGTCTTATGCAGGAACGCGAAGATGCCCGCAACGCGGGTATCTGGATGTGGAGGCGCAGGCCGGAGAGTTGTTGGCTCCGGGCAGTGTCTTCACATTTCTGGCCAAGTCCTCGTGCAGGACGAGTTTCCCTTCCTGAACTGAGCCATTGCACCGGGCCCGGAGCGAGCAGGTGGCGCCGCGCGCCCCGGCCTTTGGCGGTGACCTGCGGGTAAGCCAGTTCGGGGAGGTCGCTGTGCCGGTTGCTTCGTCGATGGTGAAGTCATCGAGAATGAACCCGCCCTCGATGGCCGGACGCAGTGGCCAGGGTTTGATGACTGGGATGTGAGCGGTCAGGGCGAGTGCTGCCAGCATCTCCCCGGAACCATGGGCTGAATCCGCGCGAACCTGGCTCCTGCTGCTGATGACCTTGTGAGAGTTGGCAACCAGCCGGGCAACGAGTACGCAGCCTTCCAACGCAGGTCGTAGGTCAGGGCCTCGCGGTTGCCCGGTCCGAGACTGCCTGCAGGACTTGAAGCACCAGCACCGAGCTGATTACCGATGCGGGAACCGACGGACGGCCCTGCCGCGAGGGAACAGATCCTCCAACATCGAATCCGGGAACGGTCGCTCCTGTTCTGATACCTCGGCTGCAAAGTCTGGCAACTAAAGAAAGGGGGTATCGGAATGGTCTCAGGCTAAGAAATCTTTGTTAGTTCGTCCGACAAGCGTCCGCTTGAGTTCGACCTGCCAATTGGGAGAGGTACTTCCTTGCTGTTGCCGTTCGCAACGGCGTGGTCGCGTAGATAATTCAAATGTGCTTGCATCGCTTCCGCAGCCGCCGCCGGATCCTGAGCCTGGATTGCGCGATAAAGCTGGATATGATGCGCGACCGACTGCTTCCCCAATGCCTCATCCGTATGAACGAAAGCGAGTGGTCGCGCTGTGCGATGTAAGGCGGACACAAAGGCGGCGAGCACACGGTTGCCCGATGCATTCGCGATAACACAATGAAATTGTGCATTTAGCTCGGGAATCTCGGGATCATTATAAGTAGTCCCACTCTCGCGGCCGATAATTTCGTGGAGTTCTACGAGATGGTCATCGTTTCTGTGCTGCGCCGCTAGCCGGGCGCTAGGTACTTCCAGCATGTCGCGGAAGTTTGAAACTTCATCTGGCGTTACCGATCCTATATCCAGAACACTGATCAGCCGATCAGACACCACCCGCGAGAACGAGTTATGGTCCACGCTTTGCACGAAGAGTCCGCTGGTCGTTCCAGGCCCCTTAGTCAGCAATCCTGCCTCAACCAAAGATCTCAGAGCCTCCCTAACCGTTGCCCGGCTGACGTTGAAGGACTGCGCCAGGGCATGTTCGGCCGGCAAACGGTCTCCGTCTCGAAGCGAACCATCGAGAATAGCTTGCTTGATCTGGCTCTCCACTTGCTGGCGGGGTCGTTGCACGGGCATCGCCGGGAATGGCATCGACGCGGCAGACATATCCGGCATTATTTCCTCCTATGCGTAAAGCTTTTACCCTATTGTATGACTAGTCCAAGTGGAGCCATAGACCGAGCAGCTGACCAAAGTCTGACAAGAAGGCGCATTCGCCTTCCTTCTTTGCATCAGAAGGCTTCTCCCGTCCAATTTGCGTCCCAGGCCAGCCCTGGATGGAGCAACGGAGCAGACGCAAATCCGCGCGGCTCAGGATTCCCGGTTCAAGCTCCTCCGCGCTGCGGCCTCGTTAGATTCCAGGCGCCGCGGGAATCGCTTCGATGTGGGTGAAGCCGATCCGCCGGTTTTTCGAGGCGCATGAGGCAAGACTAGAGCGATGGAGGATACGCCCGGTTTTGCGCGGGCCATCGCCCGTGTCGCACTGGCACCCCACAATGTGGTCCCTGTTCATTTGCGCCGGCTGACATCCACGCCCCACTCTTATGGCGCTATCTCGGATTAATCCTTCCGCCTCTCGACGCTGCCCGGTCCATTAGCGCTCTGTTTCGGCGAAAGAAGCAGGCCGCCGGCTCACGCGGCGACCTCGGTCAAGGTCCACTGCTTTCACTTGTCTGCCTTCGTACAAAGGTGACCCCAGCGATGAATGAACCTCTGTTTTCCTTGTTTGTATGGAACGGTCACTTTGTTCAATAATGTGACTCTTGACACTTGTCTGACAAAGTGGAAGGATGCTGTCGTCCGGCTAAGGATCAATGAGGATGCCAACATGCCAGCTTGCAGACTTTTCGTTCGGTATCGATTTCTTTGGGGGGCACCCTTGTAGCCAACGTCCAAGGCTCCGAAGGTTCAATACAGTGCAACCAGGTAGCCGAGCAACAACGCGGGGCTCCTGCAGTAATCCATCCGCCCGGCAGACCCGCAAGCGAGGGCCGGGCCGCCCCGGCTGAGCCAGGGGACCTCTATGCCCGGGTCTTCAGCCAACATCCCGTCCGCTTGGCCAACTGTGGCCTCCCGAAGGCAAAGGTTCAACTCTGACCCAAGATCGGCCTCAGAGTGAATCGGAATATCGCCCGGGCCTTTGAATGCTTTTTACATCTCTGGATCTTGAAAGGATCACAGCTATGAGCCCATCGGCAGTATCGACTGTTATCGACCCTCAAGCTAGGCGTCGCGTAATCGCAGCAACCCTTATCGGAAACTTCATGGAGTGGTTCGACTTTGCCGTCTACGGCTTCGTGGCAACCATCATCGGAGCTACGTTCTTTCCAGCCGGCGATGCCACGAGTCAGCTGCTTGCCTCCCTGGCCGTCTTCGGAGTTGCTTTCTTTTTCCGTCCCCTGGGCGGGGCAGTTTTCGGCTACATCGGTGACAAGATCGGACGCCGAACCTCCCTTGCGCTGGCCATTATCATCATGAGTGTTGCCACCGCTCTCATAGGAGTACTTCCGGGGTACGCCGGTATCGGCGTTGCCGCCCCGATTCTGTTGGTTACTATTCGCTGCATCCAAGGACTCTCCGTGGGTGGTGAATGGACTGGAGCGTCCTCGTTCCTCGTCGAATACGCTCCAGATCGCAAGCGCGGACTTTGGGCCAGCTTGATCGCCGCCACAGCCGCCCTCGGCATTATCGGAGGCAGCGGGGCCGTCTTTCTACTTTCGAACGTCCTCAGTGTTGAGGACATGAATTCATTTGGGTGGCGAATTCCCTTCCTCCTCGCCCTGCCTATCGGTCTTGTGGGACTCTTCATGCGAATGAAATTGGAGGACACCCCGGTTTTTCAGGAGATCAAGAGAACGGGGGAACGGGTCAATCCGTTCAAGCACATCGGCAAAGGCGGAATTCGCAACATACTCATTGCCTTCGCGTTCTCCTCAGCAACCGGCACGGGTTTTTACTTCTTTGCAACGTACTTCGTTAGCTACTTGAATGTCACTTTGGATTTTCCTCGCCCTACGGCGATCCTTCTGAGCATGCTAGCGCTGGTGCTGTACGCAATCCTCTGCCCCATAGTTGGAGCGTTTTCCGACCGTTTCGGCCGCCGCATCAGCTACATCCTAGGATGCGCCGGACTCGCCGTTATGGTCATCCCGGTCTTCCTGATGATGGCGACCAGAAACTTTGGGCTCGCGTTACTTGGCCTCGGAATCTACGCTGTGTTCGTGTCTGCGCTTGTAGTCATGAGCTCGGTGACCATCGTGGAATTCTTCCCTCCCAAAATCCGCCTTACCGCCGGTGCTATCGGATACAACCTAGGAGTTGGCCCCGTAGCTGGCATGGGTCCGTTGGTAGCTGCTGCACTGGTCGCCGCCACCGGAAATCCGCTCTCGCCGGCGTACTACCTGGCAGGCCTCATGGCCGTCGTTGCTCTAGTCCTCCTCAAGTTCCTGCCGGAAACCTACAAGCGTTCTCTGTACGCGGAACATGATCAAACGGGACGGCCCTCGGCTATCAGGGGCAGCGAACCACCCGTAGAAGTCGACCATAAGTAATCGTCGAGGGACTTCAGACGACACTGCCGGCGTCCCGTGCCTCCAAAGGAATGTAAGAAAATCATGCAATTTTTGAATCGCAAAATGTTCAAATCAAAAATTCACCGGGCCACGGTCACGCATGCTGACCTGCATTACGTTGGTTCCGTCACCGTCGACTTGGACCTGCTGGAGGCTGCGGACATCCTGCCAGGCGAACTTGTTGCGATCGTAGACGTTACCAACGGCGCCCGCAGTGATCCAGCTGAAGATATCACCCCAACGCTTGTTCGCCCGCCCTTCGCGGTGGCAAAATCGGGGGTGAACTGAGGTATGACCAGGAACAGTAACCGAAAATCGACGTCGTCCGCGGAAGTTACTGGCCACTACAGCAGCGGCCGCGCCCAATCCACCGCAACGACGCTAACAACCGGCAGAAAGCCGACAGCACGAATCCGGACCCACTACCTGCAACCGGTCAAGGAACAGGGTGAGCGCTTTGCGATGCTCACAGCTTACGACCCGTACGCGGCCGAGATCTTTGACGAAGCCGTATCGACGTACGCGCCGGCACCCGCTGCGGTCTGGGTGGGCCGCGGGCGAGGCCGATCGGGTTGGTGTAGCGGGTTTGGGCGGTGAACGGGGTGGTCCCGCTGCTGGGTTGGAGGATGGTTTGGGTGGTGTCGACGCTGTCGCTGGTGATGAAGGCGAGTTTCACGGTCCCGCCGGCGGCGGTGCGCTGGGCGACGGTCTTCCCTGCGAAACCGTAGGTCTTGGTCGCGGTCTTCACCCCTGCCGGGGTGACATGGGCGGTGATCGAACCGATCGTGACGGTGATGCCGGTTCCGTCGGTGATCCCGACGAGGATCCCTCCGGCGTCGTAATACCGGGTCCCGGTACTACCGCCGGCCCCTCCTGTTGGCGCCGGCGGGGTACCGCGGCCGCGGACGGGTTCGGGTTGGCCGGCAGGTTGCTGCTGCCGGTGGTGGTGGCGAGTTTCCCGTCCGAGGTGTAGCCCAGTGTTTCTCTGGCCCGGGCAGGCCACCGGTGACGGGGCCGTTGAAATAGCCCATGGTGTCGGCGATGAGCTGCACCGTGCCGGGGAAATCGTTGGTGAAGGAAATCGTCCCGTCAGCCCCGACTGCGGTGATCGCGAAGTTGGGGATGATTTGCCCGGCCGTGTAGTTCAGGTTCGAAGTGCCCGGTTTCGCGGTCCCGCCCGCGTACGCGGTGATGACGCCGGAGGAGGTGGAGTTGGCGACCGTGATGTTCATCGCGACCGCTGAAACCGCGGTGGCCGGGAGACCGCCGCGGCCGGTGACCTTGACACTGATCGTCTGTCCCGGTCCGACGGGGCCGGACACCCCGCCGGTTCCGTTGCGGGTATCGAGCTGACGGAACTGGTCTGGGCCGAAAACGCCCCGGGCACTGTCGCGGCGCCGCAAAGGAATTACCCGGAGGTGTCCGCGATGAGCTGGACCGTGCCGGTGGAGTTGTTCGTGAAGCCGGCCCATACCCAGAACTCAACCACACCTAGATTGCCCCTAAAGACACCTTCAGGAGGACTGAGCCTTATTGCAGGGTGGCCGTCAACCGCGCCACGTTGTCCACGTATTTGGCGAGCATCGGCCGGTCCAGCCAATCGTTCAACGTCAGCTCTTGGCACATGTCCCTGTACGCCGACTCCACCGAACGCATGCTGTCCACCGCCTCGGCACCCAGCAACATCACCGACACCTCCATGTTGAGCGAGAAGGAGCGCATGTCCATGTTGCTGGAGCCGAGCACCGCCACCTCCTCATCGATCGTGAAGTGCTTCGCGTGCAGCACGTAGGGTGCGCGGTAGAGATAGATCCGCACCCCGGCCTCCAGGAGCGCTTCGTAATAGGAGCGCTGTGCGTGGTGGACCAGGAACTGATCGCCCTTCTCGGAGACGAAAAGCTCCACGTCGACGCCACGCTGTGCCGCCGTCGTAATGGCGTACAACAGCGAATCGTCGGGCACGAAGTACGGACTGCAAATCGAGATGCGGTGCTGAGCCGAGTAGATCAGTGTATTGAACAGACGCAGGTTGTTCTCCGTGACAAACCCCGGACCGCTCGGGACCACCTGGGCCGTGATCGTCCCCGCAGTGGCCCTGTCGGAGACCTGCAACTGGTATTCGAGAGACTCATCGGTCTCGCTCAACCAGTCGGTGGCGAAGACGACGTTGAGGGTGGCAACGATCGGCCCCTCCATACGGACCATGAGTTCCACCCACTTGCGGCCTGCGCGTCGGTGCTTGGGGTTGTTGTAGGAGGGCTCGATCAGGTTCTGGGACCCGGTGAACGCGATTTCGCCGTCGATCACCAGGATCTTCCGGTGGTTCCGCAGATCCGGGCGGCGCCACTGGCCGTGGATCGGCAGCAAAGGCAACATGCGGCGCCACTGGATCCCGCCGCGCTTCAGCCTGCGGACCAGCCGTCGGTAACCGGGGATCCGCAACGTGCCGATGTGATCGAACAGGAGCCGGACGTCGACACCCCGGTCGGCAGCGTTTTCCAACTCAGTGAGGAGCTCGTCGGTGACCGAATCGCTGCTCATGATGTAAAACTCCGCATTGACGAAGCTCTTGGCCCCCCGAACCGCTTCCGCCATGGCCTTGAGCGATTCCTCATAGCCGGGGATCAACTCCGCAGAGTTGCCGTCCACCATCGGCAGGGAGCCGAGGCGCCGGTTCAGTTCAGCGGCCGACGTCACCCATTCGGGACCGGAGTAGGTGCTGACGACGTCGGCGAGCGCCGAAGTGCCGGCACGCACCCGTTCGTTGACTTGCTCCTGCTGTTCACGACGACGGCGGGACAAGCGGAAATTGCCGAACAGCAGGAACAGGACGAAGCCCACTGACGGGACGAGGAAGACGGCAAGGAGCCACGCCATGGCCGTGGTGGGACGGCGGTTTCCCGGGATGACGCCCAGCAGCACAATGCGCAGGATGATCTCGACAATGGCCCACGCGGTGAGGAGCCAGGTCCACTCCACCCCGAACGGAAAAGGAAACGGCACTCGACAACCCCCAGTCAAAGAACTAGTCAAAGAAGTAACAGTCAGCCCAGCCTATCTGGCGGACCGCTCCCGACCGCTCGTCCTGACCATCCCGCTGGGGGCCACACTAAGCTGGAAGCATGACTCTTCCTGCCTCGACGATCCTCGTCTTCCTGGATCCAGCGTTCGAAAACGGCCGCATCGCCGATTCCAGCCAGCCGCAACTCATGGCAACCGACCTGGGCGCCACCCGGGGTGACGGCGTCTTCGAGTCGCTCCTCGCCGTCGGGGGCCGGGCACGGAAAGTCCAAGCGCACCTGAACCGGCTTGAGAGTTCGGCCCGCGCCCTGGACCTCAACATTCCCGAGCAAGACGTCTGGCGCCGCGCGATCGCCACGGCCATCAAGGAATTCCGCGACGCCTTCCCGGCACCCAGCCCCGCCGAGGACGAGGTCGTCGTCAAGCTCTTGGTGACGCGCGGAGTGGAAGGCGCTTCGGCTCCCACGTGCTGGATCCAGGCTTCGCCGTCCCCCGCGGGCAGCCGCCGGCAGCGCGAGACGGGCATCGACGTCGTACTCCTTGACCGGGGCTTCGACACGGAGGCGGGCGACCGCGCCCCCTGGCTGCTGCTCGGAGCAAAAACGCTGTCCTACGCGGTGAACATGGCCGCGCTGCGGTACGCACACAAGCAGGGCGCCGACGACGCCATCTTCACCTCTACCGACGGACGCGTCCTGGAGGGTCCGACGTCGACCGTGTTGCTGGCGCATGTTGAAACGGTCGACGACGGCACCGGCTCGGTGCGGACGGTCAAGCGCCTTATCACTCCGCAACTGGACAGCGGCATCCTCCCGGGAACGTCCCAAGACGCTCTTTTCACGAAAGCGAAGGCGGCGGGCTGGGAGCTTGGCTACGGCCCGCTGGTCCCGGAGGACCTGTTCGACGCCGACGCCGTGTGGCTGATCTCAAGCATCCGGCTCATCGCTCCGGTCAACCACATAGACGGAAGGGAGATCGGCACCCCGGCAATGCGTAAGCAGCTCACCGCCGAGCTTAACGAGTTGTTCGCGGGGATTGAGTAGGGCTTTGCCGGCGGTCCTGGCTGAGTAGCTGCTCCCGCAGGATGTCAGCGTGTCCGCAGTGCTGCGCAAGCTCGCGCAGCATGTGAAGGTACACCCAGCGTAGCGGGAGCGGTCCGCGTCGGTTGCCGTTGAGCAAGTCGTCGAGTCCCAAGGATGAGGTCGCGCGGCGTGATGCCTCACACGCCTCCCGGTGTGCGAGCTGGACTGAGGCGATGGTGTCGCCTTCTTCGAGGATAAAGGACTCATCCGGCGTCGCAGGAATGCCGATCTCGGCACGGGAACGGCATGTGATGCCTTCGTCGAACCAGACCTTCTCGACAAAGGTCGCGTGCTTCACCAAGCCCAGCAGGGTGGTCCGGGACGGTACCAATGACCGGCGGACCTGTTCCTCGGTCAACCCGTTCAAAGAGGCATTGAGCGCACGGCGGTGCTCGTCAATGAATGCCTCGAACTGGATCCTGATAGGCCGATTGATGACGTCCTCGGCAAACGTCACAGGAAGAGAAGACATGCGTGGAGTATCCCAAGTCTCTCGGCCCGGGGCAATCCGCCAAAGTCTATTGTGGAGACTCCGCCGCGGTAGTTAACTAGTTTCCGTGAACCTTGTTGGGGAAAGGTGATCTGCCTTTCGGCCCAGCGGGCACCTGATTTCACGGTGCCGTGGAATCAGCAAGTCGATGGAAGGCATCATTGTGAGTGCAGTTTCTTCGTCCCAGAATTTCAATCACGGTTTTCCCACGCCCGGTCCCCAGGATCCCTCACCCCAGAAGGTGATGGATCATGTCTTCTTCCTCTCCGAGGGAGAATGGAAAAAAGTCCGCGAAGAAGAACAATTCGACCACATCGTCATCGGCAGCGGGTTCTGCGCCTACGCCTTTGCTGAGCGGACACTGACTGTCAATCCGCACGCACGGATCCTGATCATTGAACGGGGTCCCTTTTTCTTGCCGGAGCATTTCCAGAACCTGCCGTTGCCATACAAGGAGACGCTGGGAGGGCTCTCGGAGACCTTCCCCTGGACCTTGGCGGCTGCCACGGCCAACCAGCCGCCAGGCAAGATTTCCTGGCAGCACGGCATGGTCCCTTTCTACGGCGGACGCAGCATCATGTGGAGCGCGTGGTGCCCCCGCCCCGAGGAAGACGAAATGCGGGGCTGGCCGCGGGCAGTGATGGACGCCGCCAAGTCGCACTTCACGTCGGCGGAGGATCTGCTCAACGTGGTTTCGGCGGACCAAATCGACGCCGGACGGTCGGCCGACGTCGTCGATCTCATTAACGACACCCGGCCCGTCTACGGAATCATGCAGAAAGCCCTCCAGGAACGGCTCGAGGCAGGCCTGCATAAGATCGATTCCGCCACCCGCAGCATGCCGGCCCCGCTCGCTGTGGCAACGGGCGCACGCTCCGGTGTGGACTTCGCGAAGTTCTCCACGCCAGCGGTCCTTCTGGAACTGTCGGACCGGCAGGCGGCGCTCGCGGCCCAAGGCAAGGGCGCGGCTCTTCGCGTGGTCACGGACTGCACGGTGTTGAGTGTGCTCCAGCAGGACGGACGGGCCACCGCGTTGAACACCAACCGCGGAGTGGTGAATGTCGGCAATGCCAACCTGGTCCTGGCCATGGGCACGCTTCCTCCGGCGACCCTGGTTCTCAATTCCTTCCCGCAGGTTCAAGGGGCCGGGGGGCACTTCGCCGCCCATTTCATCACCTCGGTGGTGGCCCGCGTTCCGCGCAAGGATTTTGATTTCAGCGAACAGCTCGGCGAGCTGGAACTGGCGGCCATCTATTTGGCGGGCAAGAGCCCGGCCGGCATGCAGTATCACGTGCAACTCTCGGTCCTCTCGGACCGTTTCCCGGACAAGAACGCCCAGAAGTCCGAACGCTACGCCCCCGACGTCGTCGCCACGGCTTCGCTGGCACAGTTGCGGTCCTCGGAGGACTACTTGGTGTTCGTCTGCGCCGTCCTCGGCGAACTGGACGAGAGCAATCCGGAGAACCACTTGCGCCTGTCCGGCAGCGCGGACCCCACTTGCAACGTCACCTTGCAGGTGCTGGCCAACGCCACTGACGACGACACGTGGGACACCATGGACGAGGGAACCTTCCAAATGCTGGAGCGGGTCCTGTCCCCTTCCGGTGCGGAGCGCGTCGAATACTGGCACGGGGATCCCGATGCCGGGAGCTGGGGCGCCGAGCGTCCCGCAATCCCCGAGCGCCGCGTACCGGGCTTGGTACACGAAAGCTCCAGCTTGCCAATCGGCGAAGAGGAGGACGCCGTCGTCGGGACCGACTACCGCCTCAACGGCGTGCAGAACGTCTTCGTCACCGGCGGCAGCCTCTGGCCCACCGGCGGGTCCTGGAACCCCACCATGACCATGGTGGCCCTGGCGCAGGACCTCGCCGAAAGACTAGCGGCCGACGGCGGAACGGCGGCAGCGCCGTGACCCTCGCCCCGGCGCTGAACCCGGCGCTTCTTCCTACGGTTCCGCCCATGAGCGTCGCCGATGTGCTGGACCGGCAGGACGGCGTGTACTGGGTAGTCAAGGACGCGAATTCGGTCTTCCTGTGGGTCAACCAGAACTTCGCGGACCTAGTGGGCATGAGCAAGTCGGAGCTGATCGGGCACCAGGACTCGCGCGCGGAACACGTGGCTCACGACAAGGAAGTGATGGCGAGCGGAAAGCCCCTGCTCAACTTCCACGAAACGATCGCCGTCCCCAGCAAAGAAGGCGGCATGGTGAATGTGGACATCGTGACCCAAAAAGGGTTGTTGCGTGCCTTGGGCAGCAAGGAAATCATTGGCATCACGGTCTGTTTCTCCCTGAAGGACCCGGTCAATGACTGAATCCGCTGAGGACTGGATCAAACGGCTGGACATGTCCCCCGCTAGCGTGGGCGGCTGGTTCGCGTCCGCCCTGGTAAGCAACGAGGACATAGCCGGTTCGGCGTTGCCTCCGCGCTTCGACGTCGATCACCCGCTCTACAGTTCCAACTGGTACCTGCTGCAGACCGGGGAGGTTCTCCAGCTGCACACCCTGAAGCAGGACGAGTTGTGGTTCTTCCACTTGGGGACGCCCCTCAGGCTGCATGTCTTCTCGGCGGACAAGGGCTATTCCGAACTCGGCTATTCCGAAACCCTGTTCGGTCCCAACCCGGAGGCCGGCGAGACCTTGCAAGGAGTTGCCCCGCATTCCACGTGGTTCGGGGCGGAGTTGGCCGGTCCGGGGTTCGCCTTGGTCAGCTGCAGCCTCTCGCCCGGTTACGAGAGATCGGACTCGGCGAAGCCAACGGAAAAGGACATCGAGTCCCTCGTTTCGAGGTTCCCCGGGCATGCAGCGCTGATCCTGCGCTTGGCGTCCGGATAGAAACGTCTGATGCGCCGGTTCTGGGGCCGGCGCATCAGGCTTCTCCCCCCCAACTAACTCGCAGTTGTTGTCGTTCTGAGGGCTCACAACGACAACAAATGCGAGTCACTTGGGTTAATGAGGAACACGCCGCCCATTCCCCCGGAGGGTCCGAGTCCGTAGGGTATCGACATGAGCATCTACATCAGCCCCGACTCTGCTGCATGGTCGCTGACCGCCATGGCGACTGCCGCGTCAGCGGGATCAATCGATGATGCGAACGGCATGTCCAAGCTGGTGCAGGAAATCTACGAAACTGAAGGTTTCGAGGCCCTGTCCGGCGTGGTTTTTGCCTTGGCTCATCACAACAGCCTCTCGCTGCACGCGCTGGCGACAGCCACCGGGATATCCGTCCACGAGTTACTCGAAATCCGGAAGCATCAAGGCGCCACGTTTCATCGCTCCCCTACGGGAGTAGCGCCACGGACTGATGCCCTGCCACAGCGGCTCCAAGCAAGCCTGGAACAACTGCCCAACCAAACCGAGGCCTAGTCCCCACCACCCACCGGCGTTGCCGCCCGGTTACGGAACATGACGACTGCCGGTAATGCAGGCCGCCGTCATGGATGTTATTTTCTTCTTGAGTAATGAGCACCAGCGCGAAGCCCTGACTTGCTGGTCGGCAACCCTCTCTCCGGCGGGGTGCCTCAGGTGACTACTCGGCGTATCGACACTTTCGAACTGCAAGCGTGACTGAGGAGCACCAATGCCTGAACCCACTGAAGAAAAACTCTCCTACCGTCTCATCACGGGTCCTGATACCAAGGAATTCTGTGAGCGGATCTCTACCGCCCTTGCCGAGGGATACGTGTTGCACGGCAGCCCGGCCGCGACCTTCAATGGTACGGACGTGATCGTGGCGCAGGCCATCGTCCTCCCCGCGGCAATCGCCAGCGCGGATGCCGCCGTCGCCAATGCGGTGGACCAGCTTGATGAAGAGTTCGACGGCGAGGGCCACGCATGAGCTACGCCGGCGACCTGAGCCCGCACGACGCCTGGGCCAAACTGGAGCAAGGCGCCATTCTGGTGGACGTCCGCACCGAAGGCGAGTGGGCCCACATCGGCATCCCGGACACCGCATCTGCGAACAACAAGGGAAACGCTCCCCTGTTCATTCAGTGGAACCTTGCCGGCGGGATCCCCAACTCGGGATTTATCGAGCAGCTCAAGCAACAGGCCCCGGAGGCGGATGCCACCGAACTGGTCTTCCTCTGCCGTTCCGGACAGCGATCAATCGCCGCCGCCATTGCCGCAACACAGGCCGGCTACACCGCGTACAACATCCTTGAAGGCTTTGAGGGCGAACCGGACCGCTACGGCGAGCGAACCGTGAATGGTTGGAAGAACCGTGGACTTCCTACGAATCCGGGGAAGATCTAAGTGACATTCAATCCTGACGCCGCTGGCTGGAACCCTGAGACCCAGGCAGTCCGCGGCGGCCTTGACCGCACCAATTTCCAGGAGACCTCCGAAGCTGTCTTCCTGAATTCCGGCTTCGTCTACGAATCCGCGGCAGCCGCCGAGCGCGCGTTCACGGGCGAAGACGAGCGCTTCGTCTACTCTCGCTACGGCAACCCCTCGGTTGCAACGTTCCAGGAGCGGCTCCGCCTGCTCGAAGGCACCGAAGCATGCTTCGCGACGGCGTCGGGCATGTCCGCTGTCTTCACCGCGCTTGGTGCGTTGCTGGCCGCCGGTGACCGTGTGGTTGCCGCGCGTTCGCTGTTCGGTTCCTGCTTCGTCATCCTCAACGAGATCCTGCCCCGCTGGGGCGTCGAGACGGTGTTCGTTGACGGACCGGACCTGGATCAGTGGCGCGCCGCGTTGTCCGAACCCACCACCGCAGTGTTTTTCGAGTCGCCGTCGAACCCGATGCAGGAAATCGTGGACATCGCCGCCGTGAGCGAGCTGGCCCACGCCGCGGGCGCTACCGTCGTCGTCGACAATGTCTTTGCCACTCCGCTGCTGCAGCGCTGCGGCGAACTCGGCGCCGATGTGATTGTCTACTCGGGCACCAAACACATCGATGGCCAAGGCCGGGTCCTGGGCGGAGCGATCCTGGGCACCAAGGAGTTCATCGAAGGTCCCGTCAAGCAGCTCATGCGACACACCGGACCATCGCTTTCCGCGTTCAATGCCTGGGTGTTGACCAAGGGCCTGGAAACCATGGCGCTGCGAGTAAACCACTCCTCGGCGTCGGCGTTGCGGATCGCAGAATGGCTCGAGGAACAACCGGCCATCAGCTGGGTCAAGTATCCGCTGCTCAAGTCCCACCCCCAGTACGAGCTCGCCGCGAAGCAAATGAAAGCCGGCGGCACGGTCCTGACCTTCGAGCTGCTCCCTTCTGCCGGGCGATCGGCCAAAGAGGCCGCTTTCGCGTTGCTGGACGGACTGGCCATCATCGATATCTCGAACAACCTAGGCGACTCCAAGTCCCTCATCACCCACCCCGCCACCACCACCCACCGTGCCATGGGTCCGGAAGGCCGCGCGGCCATCGGCCTGAGTGACGGCGTAGTGCGGCTTTCAGTTGGGCTGGAGGATGTGGACGACCTCGTCCGGGACCTGGAACGGGCCCTCAAGCAGGTCTAGCCCGGCGCTTCGCGCCAGTCCTGGCGCACCCAGGTGAGGACGGGCTGCGGCTTTGTGTCGCCCTCGTCCTTCTCCGAGCGCATCGTGATCTGAACGGCGTGCTCGACGACGGCGGCCAGTCCGACGGCGTCGGGCGCGCTCCCGTTCTGGCTCCAGCGTTCGGCAACACCCCGCTGCTCGATGGCGCCGTTGCCGCGGCTCAGGATGGCTGCCACGCCGGTTTGGACCAAGTCGAATTCACCCTGTTCGGCGAGCACAGGTTCCAGGTACTCCACCAACGACCACACGACGTCCGCGGCGGGCTCCGGGCGGAATGTTCCGAAGTCCAGCAGTTCAGTGCACAGTCCAAAGTTGCTTGCCTGCCAGGACGCCATCCGCAAAAGAACCGTAGGCACGGCAGCAGGCTCTATTCCGGCATGGTATTCACGGACAGAAGTCTCAACCAAGGCCCTAACCAGCACCGCAATGAGCGCGGCGTCCTCGGCCCGGAGGCAAACATCGGCTACCCGGACCTCCACCGTCGGAACGTGCCTGGACAGCCTGGCATCGAAGTAGACCATCCCCTCGTCCAGCAAGACCCCCGTTTCGATGAGCCTTCTGACAACACGCCGGTAAGAGGCCAAGGAACCGAAGATAGCTGACGGCCCCGACGACGGCCAGCGGTTCCACGCCTGCGTCCGGTAGCTCTCAAAACCCGTAGCCAGTCCCCGCCAGTAGGGAGAATTGGCGCTGATCGCGGTGACGACAGCGAGCTTGTCCCGGATCCGGTCCAGGACCACCACACCTTCTTCGGGGCTCTCGACGGAGGTGTGGACATGAAATCCGCAGGTGAGCTGTTCGTGTGCCGTGATGCCAAAACGCTCGAGCATGATGGCATACCGGGGATCCGGAGTGGTGTGCAAAGCGGCGTCCACGGGCGAAGTGGCCAACGCGGCAATCCTTGCGCCGTGGCGCCGCGCAGCGTGGCTTGCGAGGCCCCGCGCCCGGCGGATCTGATGCAAGAGCTCGCCGTAGCTGCGGCACGGCCGGGTTTGGGTCTCGATCTGCTCGAGCTTGAGTTCATGGCTGAGGCCGGTCTCGGGGCCGTCGATCTCCTCAGGGCTGAAGCCGGTTCCGGGCTCATCCTGGGCTCGGTCGTTTTCGGCGATGCCCGAAAGGAGCGCGTCGGCAAGTGCGAGCGGCTCGCCGGTCAGGGGATCGACGATCAGCAATTCCTCTTCCACACCAAATGTGCGCACGGATCAATTGTGCGCCCTGGCAGCCTTCCGGAAACAGGGGCCGGTTGTTCCCGGACTCCCCACAGATTCTGCTGGATCATTCTTGCCGGTGGGAAGAAGTGCCCCCATTTTCGGGCATGAGCGAAGTCCAACCCGGAATGATCCAGCAGAATGTCGGTCCACTCATCCACATACGGCACATTCAATGGCCCAACAGCTGTATTTCCATGGCTAGCTGGATCCGTGGATGCCTTGGAATACCTGACCTCGGTGGGTGGAGTCGCTCGTGTCGGTCTGCTGCGGGCCAATGGCCATACACCGTCAGCTATCTGCAAGCTGGCCTTCGCCGGGGCATACCAACCGCGGAAAGGCATATGGGCCCTTCCCTCAGCGGATCCGGAGTACCTTTCCGCGATCCTCAATAACGGGCAGCTCACTTGTGCCAGTGCCGCCTCGCGCTACGGCCTGTGGATCAAGGACAAGCCTCTGCGCCTTCACTTGGCCACGCGACACTGCCGGGGCAGGGGTTTTGTCCGGCACGGCGGTCTTCGCTTGTCATCGGAGAATGCCATCCCACTTGCCTCAGTGGAAGACACCGTCATTCATGCACTGACCTGTTTGCCGGAGGTTGACGCCATTTCGATTGCCCAATCGGCCATGCAGCAATTCGGTGTCCCGCGGACTCTGCTCGAGTGCGAACTCTCTGCCAACTATTACGGAAACGCCAGAAGGCTTTTGGCCAAGGCAGATGGCCTGTCCGAATCCGTACCCGAGATCAGCGCCCGCCTCCTGTTCGAACAGGAGGGCCTGGCGTTCCGTCGTCAGGTCCAAATCCGCGGCGTGGGACGCGTCGACTTCCTGATTGGCCGGCGGCTCATCGTTGAAGTCAATGGATACGCCTTCCATCACTCCCGGGAGGCGTGGCGAAAGGACATGGCACGCTTGAATGCTGCGCAGGCACGTGGCTTTGACGTCCTGAGCTTCGCACCAGAGACAATTTGGAACAACCCGGAGCAGGTCATGGAGGAAATCCGTGCCGTCTTGTCCCACCATAACCAACGGCGGTGATGGGCCTCGATGGATTCTGCTGGATCATTGCCACGGTGCGGGCGAAAACCCCCGACTTTCCGGACCTGAGCCAAGGTCAGGCCTGGATGATCCAGCAGAATCTTCCACACCGAGCCGGAATCGAGGCCATCAGTCCTGGAAGTACTCGATCTTGGCCCCGATGGTGTTGAGACGCTCTGCAAGGTCCTCGTATCCGCGTTCAATGACGTAGATGTTGCGCAACTCGGACGTGCCCCGCGCCGCCAGCATGGCCAACAACAGGCAGGCTGCGGGACGGAGCGCCGGGGGGCATCCGACTTCCGCGCCACGCCACTTGGTGGGGCCATTGACGTAGATGCGGTGCGGATCGAGGAGTTGAACCTGGGCGCCGAGCTTGTTGAGCTCAGTTAAGTAGATGGCCCGGTTCTCGTAGACCCAGTCGTGGATCATGGTCTGGCCCTCGGCATTGCCGGCGATGACCGCGAAGAACGGTAGGTTGTCGATGTTCAGCCCGGGGAAAGGCATCGGATGGATCTTGTCCTCCGGCGCGCGCAATCGGGATGGCTTGGTGGTGACGTTCACCAGTCTCGTCCGCCCATTGCGTGCGAAGTACTCGCCCGAGATCTCCAGTTGCTGGCCCATTTGCTCAAGGGTGGCCAGTTCGATCTCCATGAACTCGATGGGGACCCGGCAAATGGTGACTTCGGAGTTGGTCACGATGCCTGCGGTGATCAGGCTCATGGCCTCGATGGGGTCTTCGGACGGGAAGTATTCAATGTCGACGTCGATCGCCGGGCGGCCCGTGATCTTCAGAGTGGTTGTCCCGATGCCGTCGATCACCACGCCGAGTCCCTGCAGGTAGAAGCAGAGGTCCTGCACCATGTAGTTGGGGCTGGCGTTGCGGATCACGGTGGTGCCGCTTCGGTGTGCGGCGGCCATGATGGCGTTCTCCGTCACCGTGTCACCACGCTCCGTGAGCACGAAGGTGCGATCGTCGCCGTCGGCCGGCGGGGCCTGCACGGAGTAGAAGCCGGATTTGGCCTCCACGGAGAGCCCGAACTGGCGCAACGCTTGCATGTGCGGTTCCACCGTTCGCGTCCCGAGGTCGCAACCGCCGGCGTACGGCAGTTGGTAGGTAGCTGCCTCATCCAGGAGCGGGCCTAGGAGCATGATGACGCTGCGGGTGCGGCGCGCCGCCTCCACGTCCATGGAGGCCAGGTCCAGGGTCTCGGGGCGGCGGATCCGGAGGTCGTTGCCATTGAGCCATGTGCACTCGACGCCGATGGAGGTCAAGACCTCGACGATCCGGTTGACTTCTTCGATCCGGGCCAGCCGGCGCAAGGTGGTGGTGCCGCGGTTGATGAGGCTCGCGCAAAGCAGTGCGACGCCGGCGTTCTTGCTGCTGTTGACATCCACCGATCCTGACAGCGTGCGTCCGCCCTCCACTCGCAGGTGGGTCATCTGCGGTTTGCCGACTTTGACAATGGTGCGGCCGAAGATGGACTCGAGGCGTTCGATCATGCGGAGGCTGAGGTTTTGCTTGCCTTGTTCCATGCGGGCAATGGCGCTTTGGCTGGTTCCCAGCTCCGAAGCGAGCTGTCCCTGTGTCCAGCCCTTTTCGCCGCGGGCGTCGCGAAGAAGGAGACCTACATGTTCGGCAGTCGGTTGAGTCATAAGCAATAAATATCACAAATGGTCTATTGACGAGAGGTTCTGTGATGAAACACGCCGGTCCAGCCCAGCGTTAGTCGTTTCATGCGATATGCAACTCGGGGTCAAGAAGTTTCCCCGGCACGGGTTCCAGGCACGGGACCCCAACTAACTCGCATTTGTTGTCGTTATGGGGCCTCATAACGACAACAAATGCGAGTCAGTTGGGTTGCTTCAGCCAGACGAAGTGCCACGTCCCCGCCCAGTGGGCCGCGAGCACGGCTGCGGCTGCGATGACCACCCCACCAGCCAAGACCCAGCCGTCCAGGGGACTGTAGGTGGATTCGCGTGCCCAGGTCCGCCGTCCACCGCCGAAGCCACGTGCCTCCATGGTCACGGCCAAGCGCGACGCCCGGCGTATCGCCTGGACCAACAGTCCGAAGCTCTGGCCGAGCATCGCCCTGGTCCGTTGCAGCGGGCTTCCCTGCGAGCCGACACCCCGCGCGCGCCGCGCCATGCCGATCGTCTGCCACTCCTCCGCCATGAGCCCCACGAGCCGCAGCGCGGCCAAGGTGCCCAGGACGAAGCGGTGAGGCAGTTTCGCCTTCTGCGCCAAGGCGTCGGCGAGGTCCGTGGGATCGGTGCAGCTCATGAGGAGGATGGCCGGCAAAGCGATCGCCAGGCCGCGCAGCAGGAAGCCGAGTCCCAGCTGAAGCGAGCCTTCGCTGATGGACCAGATCCCGACGTCGAGCAGTATCCTGCCGCTGTCAGCCGACAGGATCGCAGTACTCCACCCGCCGAGCGCTGCCGCGATGATCAGGGGCCAGCCGCGCTGCCACAGCAAACGAACGGTGAGGCCCGCGAGTGGGAACAGCGCCAGCTCGCCAAGGAGCGCAGTGGAGGCTGACACCAAGTCGATGGACAACGCCAGGACCAGGGTGATCAGGAAGACCGACACGAACTTGGCCAGAGGATTCGCGCGCGTCAGGAGCGCGTTGTTCCCGCGCAGGCTCAGGGTTTCCCTCATGCCGCACCCGCTTCCTGCCGGGCCCCGCCTTGCAGCGCAGGCGCGAGCCTCATCTCGGTCCCGCCGAGCACGGAGCTGAATTCCTGGTCGTGGGTCACGGAAACTACCGAGGTGCCGGCGTCGAGCAGTTCGGACAGGAAAGAGGCGAGCTCCGCCCAGGTGTTGGCGTCCTGTCCGAAGGTTGGTTCGTCGAGCACCAGGACGCGCGGGTGCGCAGCGAGCACGGTGGCTACGGACAGCCTCCTCTTCTCGCCGCCCGAGAGCGTGTATGGATTGGCGTCCACGAGGTGGCTCAGCCGCAGCCGTTCGAGCAGCTCGTCCACGCGATCCTCCCCGTGACCAAGGTGCTTGGGCCCGAACATGAGCTCGTCCAGTACCCTGCCGGTGACGAACTGGTGCTCGGGTTCCTGGAACACGGTCCCGATGCGGGAGATCAATTGCTGGGCCTTCCACTTGAAAGGGTCGTTGCCGGCGCCGTCGCTGAGCTCGACGGCGGCAGTCACCGCGCCGGACACGGGCGCCAACAGACCAGCGAGGGTCAAAGCGAAGGTCGACTTTCCCGCGCCGTTGGGACCCGTGATGGTCAGCGACTGCCCCGCGAACACTTCGGCGTCGAGCCCGGTCTGCACGGGACGGGGTGGGATGGTCTTGAGCCCTCGGCGGCGCGCCCTTTCACGGGAGACTGCGAGCTCCTGGGTGGCGAGCAACAGCCCACCGCCCTTCGCGTTGGAACGAGGCCGGGTGGCCGGCACGTAACCGGGCACCCAGACGCCCGCAGCAGTGAGCATGTCCCTTGCTCGCACCAGCACGGTATCCGGGTCGCCGTCCAGGAGCACCGCGGGCGTTGAACTTCCTTCCGAGGAGCTGCCCGGCTGCAGCACCACGATCCGGTCCACAAGGTCTTTCCACACCGCGACCCGGTGCTCCACCACCACCAGGGTGGCGCCGGTCTTGTCCAGGCAGCGGCCCACGGCGTCGCGGACCTCCAGCACGCCGGCGGGGTCCAGGTTGGCGGTCGGCTCGTCCAGGAGGATCAAGCCCGGCCGCATCGCCAGGATGCCAGCCAGCGCAAGGCGCTGTTTCTGCCCGCCGGAAAGGGCCGACGTCGGGTGGTCCAGCGCTAAGCCGCCGCTGGCACTGCCGCCCGCACTATTCCGCAGCCCGACGTCGTCGAGCGCTTCATGGACGCGCTTCCAGATCTCCTCCCGCGGCACGCAAAGGTTCTCGGCCCCAAACGCGACGTCGTCGCCCAGCCGGGAAAGCACCACTTGGGTTTCAGGGTCCTGTTGCATGAGTCCGGCACGGCCCCGCTGGGCCCGGGGCGGCTGGCCGTCCACCAGCAACGAGCCGGTTTCGTCGGCGTCGTCCCCTTCCTCTCCCAACACGCCCGCGAGGGCATGCAAGAGCGTCGACTTGCCTGCGCCCGAGGGGCCAAGCAGGAGCACACGCTCGCCTGGACGGATGTCCAGATCCAGGCCGTGGATGGCCGGTGTGGTGCGGCCGGCGTGCCGCCAGCCCCAGCCTCGCGCGGAAATTGCGGCGGGACGCACCGCAGCGGGGGTACCGGAATCAGGACTGGGCATCAGGAAAAGACAGGCTCCGAGGCGGCCTTACGGGACGCGAACGCGCTCAGGACACCGGTCTTGGCCAGGCCGCGGGTGGCGATCCAGGACAAGGCTCCGGCAATGACGGCACCGGAAACCGTGCAGAACACGATGTACACGAGCTTGTCGCCGATTTCGTAGGCGATGTTCCAGCCCCACGGCAGGAAGGAGTCGTTCAGCCCGCAGAACAGGCCCGCACCGGCACCGGCCAGCAGGGACACCGGCAGGTTGAACTTCTTGTACATGAACGCCAGGAAGATGAGTTCCGCGCCGAGCCCCTGGAGCAGGCCCGAAATCAAGACCGTGGTGCCGTACTGGTTACCCATGATGAGCTCGCTGGTGGCGGCCACTATTTCGCAGAAAATTGCGGCACCGGGCTTGCGGACAATGAGCATGCCCAAGACTGCCGGAATCATCCAACCACCAGCGATCAGTCCCCCCAGCGGAGGGTAGCCGGCGGTCGCGGGCGTGACAACCAAAGCCATCTGGTCCCATGCCCAGAAGATCACGCCACCGGCGATGGAAATCAGGGCCGCCACGACGATGTCCACGACGCGCCAGTTGAAAGCGGGCTTGGTGAGGGCCGGCTTTGCAGAAATACCAGTCATTTTGTCCTCCTGAGGAACAGGAGGGGAAAGTGTTCCCGGCTTACGTTCGGCTTCCGCCGAGCTGGTTCCGGACACTATGAGAACTCGACTCCCTTGCGCCGGTACTAGCCGGATCAGGTTCGAGGGTCTGCGGCTGTCCGCACTCTCAGCGCCCGTCCTCCGTGCCGCATTGCTGCGAGCCCGACGGCGGCGCTCCCCTGTCGTTATCAATCCACCCTTTTGGGCGTGGTTCAGTTTACACCTTGGCGGGGTTCCGAACGGGAAAGTGACGCATTCTGCTGGATCATTCCTTTTCTTGGAGCCGGCAGGCCCGGGGCGGCGCGGTCGGGCGGCGAAACTGGGAGAATGATCCAGCAGAATCATCGCAGCAAGCGGGGCAAAGGAGCGGTCGTGACAGGCATTGGTACAGCGGAAAGCACCACGGTGGCCGAACCGAGGCTTGCCGCCAGCGTGATCCTGGTCCGCGATGCTGCTGGGCGAGGGGGTTCCGAAGGGGTGGCGCGGCCTGCGGGCGCCGCAAACGGCCTGGAGGTATTCGTTCAGCACCGGGTGTCCACCATGGACTTCGCTGCAGGCATGGTGGTCTTCCCCGGCGGACGGGTCGACACCGTGGACAGCACTGGCTGGGACTTCGCGGACGACGTCGTCGAGCGGCATGCCGCTGCATGGCACCTGAGCAGCATCGCCGTCGAGCCCTTGACGGCACGCCACAACGCCGGCAGAGTGCTGGCGGCCGCGCAACGCGAGGTGTTCGAAGAGGCCGGCCTGAAGCTCGATGCAGCCACCCTCCGCCCCTGGGCCAACTGGGTCACCCCGGAAGACCAGCCCAAGCGCTTCGACACATACTTCTACCTTGCGTGCCCGGTTTCCGGAGCCGAGCCAAAGCATCAAACCACGGAGGCGTCATCGTCCCTGTGGATGCCGGTCCGCGGAATCCTTGAGGCTGAATCCGCGGGGACACTCAGGCTCATGCCGCCCACTCTGGTGCTGCTGGATGAACTGCTCGCCCTCGGCACCATGGAAGCCGTCTTGGCCGGGGAACGCGAGATCATACCCGTGCGTCCGCAGCCAGGGGCATTGCAGGAGTTCTTCCGGAACAGGCGCCAGCCCCCGTCCCTTGCGCCTTAGCGGGCCTGATGTGGGGTTAGGCTGGGGGCAGACCTGTTTCCCCCTCAAGGAGTCCCGGAATGAACCTCCTCATCAAGCTACTCGGCACCGGCGTGAGCATCGGCGCAGGCTTTGTCGGCACCAAACTGGTCAATGCCGTGTGGGAAAAAACCACGGGCAACAAGCCGCCGAAAGGCCACGACGACATGGAGACGAGCCTCCGCTCAGCGCTGACGTTCGCACTGATTTCGGCGACTGTCAGTGCCGTCATCCAAGTTGTCGCCAGCCGAGGCACCCAGCGTGCCATCTCGCGCTTCTCGAAGACGCAGGACATCGTCTAGGCTGACGGCTGGCCGTTCCGGTTGGGACCGGCAGCGTCGCCCGCGTTTCCGGCAGCGCCGCCCGCGTTCCCGCCAGCACCGGCAGGACCGGCAGCACCGCCCGCGTTTCCGGCGTGGGGCGGTACCGACTCCCCCGCTTCAGCTTTCTCGGCATCCCGCTTGCCGGCCGCCCGCAGCACCACGGCCTCGAGTTCGTCGGTGCTGAGCAGCTCGGGGTGCAGGTGTTTGGTCCGGTAGCCTGCGCGGCCCACCATGTGCGCAGACACAGGCACCGTCAGCAGTTGGAAGATCCAAGCGACCGCCAGGACCGGCCACACCCACCATTCGCGTATTTGCAGCCCGATGGCCGCTAGGACGAGGAAAAGCCCCAACACTTGCGGTTTGGTGGCTGCGTGCATCCGGCTCATCAAGTCGGGGAAGCGCAACAGACCGATTGCCGCCCCCAATGACATCAGCGCACCGAGAATCAGCAGCACGGCGGTGACGGCATCGATCACGGCGTCCACTCCGGTGGCGTTAGGAGTCATTGACCTGTCCTCTCCGGTCGGCCACAAAGCGTGCCACCGTCACCGAACCGACGAAGCCAATCAGCGTGAGTGCGACGAGCAAGACGAGGTTGTTGAGGTGCCTGTTGACGGCCATGTCGATCGCCAGCGCAGCACCCAGAATGGCTAACAGCACGTCGGAGGCCAGCACACGGTCCAGGAGCGAAGGTCCGACGGCGATCCGGTAGATCGCGCCGGCCGCTGCGAGGCTGAGAATCACCGCTGTCACGGTCAGCACGATGTCTTTCATGAGCCAGTTCCCCTCGTCGCAGGCCAGTCTCCGGCCTGAAGTGCGTCCACTTCCGCGCGTGTTCCCATGATCCGGATGAGCGATGCTTCCGTGTCCTGGACTTCCCGGCGCAGCTTTGCAGTGTCTGTATCGTTGCGGACATTGAGGCCGTGGATGTAGAGCGTGGACGTCGAACGGTCCACCTCCACCACCAGGGAACCTGGAATCAACGAAATCACATGTCCCGTTGCGGTGACCATCAGGTCGGAATGGCTACGCAAGGGAACAGCGACGACGGCGTTGGTCACCGAAGGCCCGCGGAAGACCGCCAGGTACATGACCTGGAAGCTCGCGGCCACGATCTTGCCAAGGAAGACCACGGCGAAAGACATGGCTCGGAGCACGTTGAAGCGTCCGCCGAGTTCCACGGGAGGCAAGTAGAAAATCCTGGCTACCACCACCGCGATCAGCGCACCGAACACCAGGTTGCCCGGGCTGAAGTCACGCCAGAGTGCACCCCAGACGACCACCAGCCACACCAGCAGGGGCAACTCAGTGCGGAATGAAATCCTCTTGCGGCTCATTTGCCACCGCCCTGCACCGACGGTTCAGCGATCCCCGGAACCTTGGCGTTCTGGCCAAGCACGGAATGGATGTAGGCGGACCGGTCCAGCATCTGTTCCGCGGAGTTCCCTGCCAAGTGGAACAGCGGTCCGGCAAAGACGGTCAGCGCCATGCCAAAGACCACTAGTGCGACGGTTGGCCCCACCATGGTGCGCGGGAGCAGGCCGACGGCCGCTGTGTCCGTCAGGGCGGGGGCCGGGTAGTCCGCGTCCTCGGGTATCCGCCAGAATGCGCGGTTCCAGACACGGGCAACTGCCAGCAGGGTCAAGAGACTGGTGACCACCCCTCCCACCACCAAGGTGATGGCCAACGGCGTGCCAAAGGCTATGCCGGCCTGCAGGAGCCCGAGTTTCCCCAGGAATCCTGAAAACGGCGGAATACCTGCAAGGTTCATGGCCGGAATGAAGAACAAGAGCGCAAGGAGCGGGGACAACTTGGCGAGCCCGCCCAGCCTGTCTATGGACGAGCTACCGCCGCGGCGCTCGATCAAGCCGGTCACCAGGAACAGGCTCGTTTGGACGGTGATGTGGTGGGCCACATAGAAGACAGCAGCCGCAAGCCCCGCGATGGAGGACATCGCCAGCCCGAACACCATGTAACCGATGTGGCTGACCAAGGTGAAGGAAAGTAATCGTTTGATGTCGCTCTGGGCTATGGCGCCGAGAATCCCCACGAGCATGGTGAGGAGGGCTACCACCATCAGCGGGGTGTTCAAGGTATCGCCCGGGAAGAGGAGGGTCTCCGTGCGGACCATCGCATAGACGCCCACTTTGGTCAGCAAACCGGCGAACACGGCGGTGACCGGCGCGGGTGCCGTCGGATACGAGTCGGGGAGCCAGAAAGACAACGGGAAGACGGCGGCCTTGATCCCGAACGCAACGAGCAACATGACGTGGAGCAGGTTCCTGGTGTCCGGATCAAGTGCGGCCAGCTTGATGGCGAGATCTGCCATGGTGATGGTTCCGGTGGCTCCGTAGATCATCGCGATGGCGATCAGGAACAACACCGAAGACACGACGGAAACCACTACATAGGTGACCCCTGCGCGGATACGCGGCCCGGTCCCACCCAGAGTCATGAGCACATAGCTCGCCGTCAGCAGGATTTCGAAGCCTACGTACAGATTGAAGAGGTCACCCGTGAGGAAGGCGTTGGAGACGCCCGCAACCAGGATCAGGTAGGTCGGGTGGAAGATCGAGACCGGTGCTTCACGGTCGCCGTCGGCCATTCCCTGGCCGGTGGCGTAGATCAACACCGCGAGGCTGATGACGGAGGAGACCACCAGCATGAGCGAGGAAAACTGGTCTACTACCATCACCACGCCAAACGGCGGCTGCCAACCACCCAGGGTGACTGATTCGGTGCCTGTGGTCCATACCGAGGCGAGGAGCAAGCATTCCAGGAGCAGGGTGAGGGACAGCAAAGCAATGCTGACGACGCGCTGCGCCAGCGGGTTCCTGTTCAGGGCGAAGGTGAGCGCGGCACCGAGGATGGGAAGTACGACGGCGAGCGGCGCCAGGCTGGCGATGTTCACTGGGGTCCTCCTTCCTTGGCTGCTTCGGTGACTGCCGTGACCGGGAATTCGGATGTTTCTTCAGGAACGACGGAATCGTCCTCGGCGTCGAAGCTGGGTGTTTTCGCCACGCGCCGGTCTTCCGCGTCATCCTGGATATCGTCCTGCCGTGCCAACGCCCAGGTCCGGTAGATGATGCCGAGCATGAAAGCCGTCACCGCGAAGGAGATGACAATCGACGTCAGGATCAGGGCTTGCGGCAAGGGATCGTTGTAGGCGCGCGGATCAGTGGATTTGTTGAATAGCGGGGCAAGCCCGGCATATCCGCCCGTGGCCAGGATCAGGAGGTTGGTGGCGTTGGCCAGGAGCATGAGTCCGAGCAGGACACGGGTCAAACTGCGTTCCAGGATCAAGTAGATGCCGCAGGCATACAGCACGCCCATGACGATCAACAAGGTGAGGTTGACGCTCATGGGGTCCCTTTCGCTTGCGGAGCCGCAGGTTCGGTGGACACTGGGGCTTCGGGCGGGATTTCCGCCGAACGCCCTGTGTCTCCGCCGGCTGTCTCTTCGAAATGCTCGTCGATTTCTGCTCCCAAGCTGCGCAGCACGTCCAGCGCCAGGCCCACTACGACGAGGTAGACGCCGATATCGAAGATGGTGGAGGTCACGAACTTGACGTCACCGAACAGCGGCAGCCAGAACTCGATAATCGCACTTTGGAACACTTGGCCGCCGAGAAGAAGGGGCACGAAGCCCGCCGCTGCCGCGGTCGCAAGACCGGTTCCCAGCAGCATTCCGGCGCTGATCGGTGCGGCTTCCCGCAATTCGAAGCGACCGCCGGCCAAGTAACGGATGGTCAGCGCGAGTCCGGCGGTGAGTCCTCCGGCGAAGCCGCCGCCCGGAAGGTTGTGTCCGGCTAGCAGGAGGTATACGGAGAAGACGATCATCGAGTGGAAAATCAGCCGCGTGACCACTTCGAAGATGATGGATCGCCGTTCTGGTGCCAGGGTTCGGCCAGCCACCAGCCAAGGGTCCGCCAGGGAGCCGGCGAATTTGCGCACGAGTGCCAGCGAGGCGTCCTCGCGCGAACTGCCCCCGCCGGTGGCGCGCCTTCCCACAGTGCCTTCGGGAATAGTGGCGGCTTTGTTGAGCCGCTCCCCCCGGCTGCGGACAAAGATCAAGCTCGCGACGCCCGTAGCGGCAACTGCCAGCACCGAGATCTCACCGAAGGTATCCCAGGCGCGGATGTCCACGAGCGTTACGTTGACCACGTTGAGTCCGCCGCCCCCTTCGTAAGCCAACCGGGGGAACGAGAGCGATACGGGCTCGGCGATACGGGCTCCCATGGCGTAGATCGCGACGAAGATCATGGTGACCGCGAACGCTACTCCGATGATGACGCGAACCACTCGGTATTTGCCGCCGGTACGGTCCCGGAGTTCCGGAGGGAGGCTGCGCATCGCCAGGACGAAGGCCACCAGGATGATGGTCTCCACCAGCATTTGCGTCAAGGCGAGGTCCGGGGCTCCCTGCAACGCGAACATCAAAGCGATCCCGTATCCGGTGACTGACACCATCAGGACGGCGAGGAAGCGCTTGTTGGCACGAACAGCGGCTAGCGCCCCAACAACGATTCCCGCCGCAGCGATGAGCTGGAGCGGCGAGTTCGGGTCGATCAGATAGAGACCGCCCGGGAGCGGTTTGTTGGCCATCACGAGTGCCGTCAGCGGGACTGCGAAAGCCACGGTGAGAATGACCACCAGGTAGAAGTACAGGGAACCGCGCTGTGTGCGTCCGGTGACCCAGACGGCGACGTCATCCAAGGCACCGATGGTCCGCTGGTAGGCGCGATCCCCGTCCACCCAGCCCGGGACGCGGCTCTGGACCCGGGCCACAAAGTTGCGGGCATAGAACATCACGACGCCGGCCGCGAACGTTACGGCGGTGAGGCCCAATGCGGGAGTCAGACCGTGCCACAGCGCGAGATGGTTGGCAGCGGCTGCGGTGGTTCCGGCGTCGGGACCGGCGGCTGGACTGGCAAACAGGGCCGCATACGGTTGGATCCACCCGTCGACGGAATCCGGCCAGAGGCCGTAGACGGTGGTGAGGATGCTCAGGATGGCTGGCGCGGCCAGGAAAGCTGGCTGGATGGCTTTGAACGGCGTCCGTTCCACTCCGGGCTTCGTGGCGAACGCGCCCCACATGAAACGCGCGCTGTAAGCGAACGTGAGGATGGACCCCAGGACCAAGCCGACGAGGAGAACCAGCCCCCATGGTTGGGAAGCAGGGCCAGTGCCGTAGTGGACGAACGCTTCAAACACCGATTCCTTGGCCACGAAACCTGCCAGCGGCGGTATGCCGGCCATGGATGCCGCGGCGACTCCCGCCACGATGGCGAGAGCCCTCGAGGACTTGTACACCCCGGAGAGTTTTCGGATGTCCCGCGTGCCGGATTGGTGGTCGATGATGCCCACCACCAGGAACAAGGAGGCCTTGAAGAGTCCGTGTGCAAGCAGGAGTGCTAGCCCAGCCAGCGCCGCGTCGGGCCGTCCGAGGCCCACCACCATGGTGAGGAACCCGAGTTGGCTGACGGTGCCATACGCAAGGATGAGTTTGATGTCGGTCTGCCGCAGCGCACGGTAACCGCCCACCAGCATGGTGGCCAGGCCCAGTCCGAGCACCAAGGGCAACCAATAGGGGCTTTCGCTGAACCCCGGCGCCATGCGGGCAACGATGTAGATGCCGGCCTTCACCATGGCAGCAGCATGCAGATAGGCACTCACCGGAGTAGGCGCGGCCATGGCGCCCGGGAGCCAGAAGTGGAAGGGGACCAGCGCCGATTTGGTAATCGCACCAATCAAAATGAGGACGACGGCGGCCGCAACGGCTCCCTGCGCCGGTCCCGTGACGAGGGTGGGGGCGTCGGCCATGATCGCCGAAATCCGATATGTCCCGGCGGCCTGGCCCAGAACGATGAGGCCGACGAGCATGGCCAAACCGCCGGCTGTGGTGACCATGAGGGCCTGCAACGCGGAGCGCCGGGCGGCGAGGCGAGTGCGTGCATAGCCAATCAGGAGATAGGAAAGGACCGTGGTGAGTTCCCAGAAGATGAACATCATCAAGAGGTCGTCGGCTGTCACCAGGCCGAACATCGCCCCGGCAAAGGCAAGCAACTGGGCCCCGAATCCGCCCAGGTCAGCGTCCTTGTTCTTGAAGTACCGGGCGCAGTAGACCAGGACCAGCGCACCAACGCCGAGGACCAGCAAGGACATCACCCATGCCAGAACGTCCATGCGGAAGGCGAATTCAAGCTTGAGGTTCGGAATCCATGGGAGGGTTTCTTCGATGAAACCGCCGGTGGGCTCTCCACCTTTTCCGGGGTAGATCCGGTCATACTGCAAGAGCAACCAGACGAAGGCAGCGGCGGGAACTGCTGCGAGAACGTAGAACGCATTCCGTTGGAGTTTCCGGAAGATCCAAGGCGCCGCAGTTGCCGCTGCAAAGGTCACGGCAAGGACTGTGATCACTGGAATCTCCGCAAAGTCAGGAATGAGTTGTCAAAAGTTGGAGCAGGCGGTCAAACGTTGGGTTCGGTGCAGGTAGTTTATCAACCGCATGTGACAAACAATGTCTGCCTCCATGGTGTAGGGGGCTAGGATGCGGTGCCGGCTGCCCGGGCGTCCCAAGAGTGTCACTTCGGGCGGTTACCATTCACTCCATGAACATGGCATCTGCGCCTGAGGCCCCGCACCCGGCATCCGAGCTTGCTTCAGGGCCTGCCCTATCGAACAAGGGGCAGATCCTTGCGTGGGCGTCCTGGGACTGGGGTTCCGCGGCATTCAACGCCGTCATGACCACGTTCGTGTTCACTGTCTACCTGACATCCAAGGCGTTTGGCGGGGAAGACTCCGCATCGGCGGTGTTGGGTGCCGCGTTGGCGATCGCCGGCGTCGCAATTGCCGTGCTGGCGCCGGTCACGGGGCAGCGTTCCGACTCCGGTGGCCGCCGCAAGCTGTGGCTAGGGGTCAATACCGCACTTGTCGCGGTCCTCACCGGCTCGTGCTTCTTTGTTTTCCCCAAGCCCGAGTTCTTGCTTTTGGGCGTTTCGTTGATTGCCCTCGGCAATGTGTTCTTCGAGTTCGCGGGGGTCAATTACAACGCCATGCTGGCCCAGATCTCCACTCCTGCCAACATCGGTAAAGTGAGTGGCTTCGGCTGGGGGATGGGGTATTTGGGCGGGATCGTGGCGCTGCTCGCGGTGTTGCAGCTGTTCGTCCAGCCCTCCGTTGAGTGGTTCGGGGCCTCTACCCAGGACGGCCTCAATATCAGGCTGGTGGCCGTCTTCTCCGCCCTCTGGTTCTCGATCTTTGCGCTGCCGGTCCTCCTCGCGGTCCCTGAACTGTCCGTCAAGAAGCCGGGGCCCCGGCTCGGGTTCCTGGCTTCTTACGGTCTGCTCATCCGCAGGATCAAGGCCATCTATGCCACCAGCCCGCACACCATCTATTTCCTCCTCGCGAGCGCCATCTTTCGAGACGGTCTGGCGGCGGTCTTCACGTTCGGCGGGGTCATCGCTGCAGGGACCTTCGGGTTCGAGCTCAAGGAAGTCATCTTCTTCGCGATTTTCGGCAACGTAGTGGCTGCCGTCGGCGCTATCATCGGCGGGCTTCTGGATGACAGAATCGGCCCCAAAGCCGTCATCGTCATATCCCTGCTGGGACTTCTGGTGGCTGGCACTACGATCCTCGTGCTGGGCAACGGCGACTATGTGTTCTTCGGGACCCACTGGGCACGAGCCACCACTTTCTGGGTCTTCGGTTTGTTCCTTTGCCTCTTCGTCGGACCGGCCCAGGCTTCGTCCCGGGCCTATCTTGCGCGACTGGCGCCCGACGGCGAATCCGGCGAACTATTCGGGCTTTACGCCACCACTGGCCGGGCAGTGAGCTTCCTCGCACCGGCGCTCTTTACCTTATGCATCACTGTGGCGACGCCCCTCGTCGCCTCCGGCGAGGCCCAGCGCTGGGGGATTCTGGGCATCATGGTGGTGCTCCTGGCCGGCCTGCTGGTGATCCTGCCGGTCAAATCGCCCAACAAGACGGAAATCGCCGTCGTTCCGGAGCGCTGAGGGCAGGCCTTGCCGATTCCGGGCCCGCCCCATTCAAGTCGTGACCGCCGGCTTGGCGGCACGATCTCGGGAACCGAAGACCTTGCGTTTTGATTGTTAGTAGAGTTTACTAACTCTCATGGACGCCCTCCGTGACCGGCACCGCACCGACCGTCCCCGCAACGACCGGCACCGCAACGATAGAACAAGCACAGCGACCCTGCCTTCCGATGGGCGCGCCCACAACCTCTCCCTGGTCCGCCAGACTCTCCACTCAGCGGGTGCGATGAGCCGGGCGAACCTCTCACGGACCCTGGGCCTGACCCGCGTCACTGTTTCGGACCTCGTCTCGGACCTCCTCGAACGCGGACACGTGGTGGAACTGGGACGGTCGGATGAAGTCCGGCCCGGCAAACCGGCCATCCTGGTGGACCTCAACCGCCAAGGGCTCCAGGTGATCGGCATGGACCTGGCAGAAAATTCCGTGGTCCGCGCTGCGGTCCTCGACCTGGACGGCAACATCCTCGACCGCGTGGAAAGCGCCATTGCATTGGAAACCGGGCAGGACGTGGTCAACAAAGTCCTTGAACTCGCTTCCGAAGCAGTCGGACGGGCCACCGCCACGCTGTTGGGGATCGGGGTCGGAACCCCCGGCATCGTCAACGCGGACGGCCTCGTCACCACGGCCCCGAACTTCGAATGGAAGGACGTCGCCCTCCGCGAGCTGATCCAGGAACACACCGGCCTGCCGACCCTCGTCTCCAATGACGCCGACGCCGCCGTCCACGCGGACTACACCTTCGGCGGCGGCAGCGACGACATGATCCTCGTGAAAATCGGCCGCGGCGTCGGTTCCGGACTCATCGTGGGAGGCAGGCGTGCCCGGGGCGCCCACTCCGCGGCGGGCGAAATCGGCCACGTCACGGTCGGCACCGACGGCGGGACCATGTGCAAATGCGGTAAGAAGGGCTGCCTCGAAACCTGGATGTCCGTCCCCAGACTGGAACTGGCCTTGGCCGAAGCAGCGGCGAGCTCCGAACCTGAGGCCGCGGCCGGCGTCGCACTCCGGGAGGCGAGTGTGCTCCGGGAAGCCGGGGAACGGCTCGCCATAGCCCTCGCCCCCGTGGTGGGAGCCCTCGATTTGGCGGAAGTGGTCCTCAGTGGACCCCGGAAGCTCTTGGACGGCCCGCTTCTCGACGCTGTCCAGCACACCCTGCTCGAACGGCTACTGCACCAGGACCCCTCGCCGGTGTCCGTGCGCCTCGCGGCAGACGCGCAGGACATCGTCCTCCGCGGCGCTGCCGTGATGGTCCTGTGGAACCAGCTAGGTGTGGCCTAAATGCCGCGCTTGCGCCGTTTCCATCCCTGACTACCCTGCTAAGCATCCCTCCCAAGGAGCCGGACATGGACACCATTCAGTCCCCCGCCACCCAGTCCTTTGCCGCCGGGCCCGCGCGCACGGACGAACTCCGCCGCCTGGCGGCAGGAACCCTCATGCCCGGATTCACCGGAATCGCCGTCCCCGTCTGGATCCTGGAAGCATACGACGCCGGACTTGCGGCTGTGTGCCTGTACGGCACCAACGTGGCGTCCCCAGTCCAGTTGCGCGAGCTCTGCGCCGGGCTGCGCGCACATTCCCCGAACACGCTCATCGCCGTCGACGAGGAAGGGGGCGACGTCACCCGGCTGCACTACCTCAAGGGATCAACGCAGCCCGGGAATGCGGTACTGGGACGTTTGGACGACGTCAAACTGACTGCCGCCAGCGCAAGCGCCATCGGACACGAGCTCGCAAGCCTGGGCATCAATTTGAACCTGGCTCCGGATGCGGACGTAAATTCCGCCCCGAACAATCCCGTGATCGGCGTGCGCAGCTTTGGAGCCGAACCGGACTTGGTGGCCCGGCACACGGCCGCCTGGATCCGGGGGCTCGAAGACGCCGGCGTGGCCTCCTGTGCCAAGCATTTCCCCGGCCATGGCGACACCGCCATCGATTCGCACCTCGCACTCCCCCGTGTCACGGCCACCGCCGCCATGCTCGATGCGCGCGAGTTGGTCCCCTTCCGTGCGCTCGTCGCAGCCGGCGGCGCAACGGTGATGACCAGCCACATTTTGGTGGAAGCCCTGGACCTGGATCGTCCTGCCTCCTTCTCCTCGCGCATCCTGCAGGACCTGCTTCGCCGCAGCATGGGATTCGACGGCGTCATCATCACGGACGCCCTGGACATGGCCGGCGCATCGGCCCAGACCGGCGTACCGGAAGCTGCCGTTCGTGCCCTGATGGCCGGAGCGGATCTGCTGTGCCTGGGCTCGGAGACAAGTCCGGGCCTCTTCCAACAGACTCTCACCGCGATCGCCAGTGCCGTTGAGGAAGGCCGCCTGCCCGTCGAGCGCCTAGCGGACGCGGCCGCGCGCACTGCCGCGCTGTCATTGCGTTTCCCCGCCGCGGGGGCGGTCGAAATCCAGGCGGCCGCCTTCGGGAGCCAGCCGGGGTTAGCGCTCCAGGGTGCCGGTGTTCCTAGCGGCCCGAAGGCGCTCGACCGCGGGCGCATCGCCGAAGCCTTCGACGTTTCCGAAGCTGCCGAAAAATGGCTTGCGCGGGAGGAACCCATGGCTATCGTGCAGGTTGAAACGGGGGCCAATTTCGCCGTCGGCCGCGTGCCCTGGGGACCGGCAGCCACGACTGAAGCAGTGGTCAGCGAAGGCGAGGTGCCCGACGGCGTGCGGGTCGCCGTCGTCGGACGCGGCCTGGACGCCGATCACCCATTGTGGACCGTCTTCGCCCGCTTGAGGGCGGAAGGGCACGCCGTGATCGCTGTCGAGTGCGGCTGGCCGCGCGGTGGAGCGGACATCGTCACCTACGGCGCGTCGCTCGCGGTCTCCCAGGCCCTGACGGCATTGCTGAAAGGGAACGCGGACTAGCGCTTTGACCTGGGAGGCGGTGCAGGCGGCTCTGGACGCGGGCAGCGAGCGGCGTCATTCCGCCGCCCCTCCAAGAGAGCTAGGGTGGACTTATGAACGTGGATGAGACAGAACTTCCAGGCCTTGGAGTCCGCAAGGATTTCATCACGGCTTCGGGACGCCGGATCGGTGTTGTCGAGATGCGGGAAGGCGAAACCGAGCTTTTCGTCTCAACGTGGGACGATCCCGATACCTGCCAGGCCTCCATCCCGTTGACTGCAGACGAAGCCGCCGCCTTGGGCAACCTCCTGGGTGGGCAGCACATCGCCATGCGTTTGGCCGAAGCCCACAAGGAAATCCCCGGCATTGCTACGCGGCAGTTCTCCATTGCCGCGGACTCCCCCTTTAACAACCAGCCCATGGGCAAAGCCCAGATCCGCACCCGCAGCGGTGTTTCGATCGTGGCGATCATGCGGGAAGGCGAAGTGGTTCCCTCACCGGCACCCGACGTCGTCCTTCACACGGGTGATCTGCTGGTGGCTGTCGGTACGCAGGAAGGTCTTGACTCTGCGGCTGCCATTCTGCGCAACGGCTGACGTTCATGGACCCCTTGGCCCTGACCCTCATTGAGTTGGGCGCAGTCGTCTTTTGTCTCGGCCTCTTGGCCCGTTTGGCCGGCAGGATCGGCATGTCCCCCATTCCGCTCTATCTTGTGGGCGGACTGGGATTCGGGGCCGGTGGCCTGATCAAGCTCGATGGGATGCACGAGTTTGCCCACCTTTCCGGCGAAATCGGCGTCATCCTGCTTCTGTTGATGCTTGGTTTGGAATATACGGCCGCGGAGCTGGTCACAGGCCTGCGGCGCTCGTGGCAAGCAGGCGTGTTGGACCTGGTTTTGAACTTCCTTCCGGGGGCGGGCATCGCGGTGTGGCTCGGTTGGGGACTCGTGGGCGCGATTGTCATGGGTGGCATCACCTATATTTCTTCCTCGGGGATTGCCGCGAAGGTGATCACGGATCTGGGCCGGATCGGTAACCGCGAAACGCCGGTGGTGCTGGCCATCCTGGTGTTCGAGGACCTCACCATGGCCGTCTATCTTCCTATCCTCACCGCGATCCTCGCAGGTGTGGGCTTCCTGGGCGGACTCCAAACGGTGGGTATCGCCTTGGCCGTGGTGACCCTGGTGCTGGTGGTGGCCCTCAAACACGGCCATCGGGTATCCCGGGCCGTGCACAGCGAAAACTCTGAGGTCTTCCTGCTCAATCTCCTCGGGGCCGCACTCTTGGTGGCCGGCATAGCGTCCGCCCTGCAAGTCTCCGCCGCCGTGGGCGCGTTTATGCTGGGCATTGCCATTTCGGGGGCAACGGCCCACAACGCGACGCGGATTCTTGAGCCGCTGCGGGATCTCTTCGCGGCTATTTTCTTCGTGGCCTTCGGCCTCAATACGGACCCGACCAGTATTCCTCCGGTGCTGGGCTGGGCGCTCCTCTTGGCTTTCGTGACCGCTGTGACCAAGTTGCTGACCGGATTCTGGGCGGCCAAGCGGGCAGGGATTGCCGTGCCGGGCCGTTTCCGCGCGGGAGCGGCCCTGATTGCGCGCGGCGAGTTCTCCATTGTCATTGCAGGCCTGGCCGTCACCTCGGGAGCGGTCCCGCGCGAGCTGGCCGCCCTTGCCACGGCTTACGTCCTGCTCATGGCCATCATCGGACCGCTCGCAGCCCGTTTCGTGGAGCCTGCGGTCAAGGCCTTCCGCAAGTCCCCTCGCAAACGGAAGGCATCCGAGCCAATCGCGTCCCTTGAGGCGTGAGATCTCGGCCTTTTCGCGCGCGTGAACGGCCGAGATCTCACGCCTCGATTCGCGGTAGGTGAGTCACTCTTCCTCCCCACTGTGGATAAGCCGGTCGAGGCACCGGTGCTGTGCCAAGAATTGATCCATGCGAAACCCCAGCCCCCTTCCCGAGTCTCTCCGGGGGCGCTCGTTCACCCTCGCCGAGCAACGCGCTGCCGGGGTTTCGGATAGCCGGGCATGGACCAAGGACCTTCGAGTGGCGAGCCGCGGAGTCCGTGTTCCTTGGGGCAAAGTCCAGGAGCTCTCCCACACTGCACGGCTTCTGACCGGCATCTCACCAGGGACTGTGTGTTGTGGCCCGACGGCGGCAATCCTTTGGCGCTGTCCCCTTCCCTTTGAACTCGAACGCCAACCCTTGGTGCATCTGTTGCGATGGGACGGCGGGAATCGACCCGTTCGCAAGGGGGTCGTGGGGCGCCGTGTGCCGTTGAAGGCCGCAGACCGGGGGACCATCGACGGCATCCCCATCACCAGTGCGGCCAGGACATGGCTGGAATTGGCGGCGCTGCTTCCCCTGGACGATCTCGTCGCCGCGGCCGACTACTTCATCTGCTGTCAGTCACGAAGTTTCGGCGCCAACCGTGCCGCCCTGTGTTCGCTCACCGACTTGCGGAGGCAAGTCAAGGAAAACCCCGGAATCCGCGGCCGTAGGAACGCCCGGTTGGCATTGGAGCTCGCGAGGGTCGGAGCCGACTCGGTACCGGAAACCAAGCTCCGGCTTGCCATCTGCCGGCACGGACTGCCGGAACCTGAATTGCGGTTTGTTGTCCAGGATTCAACCGGCTGGGAGCTGGCGTGGCCGGATTTGGCCTTTCCGCGGTACAAAGTGGCCGTCAATTACGACGGCAGCCATCACCTGACTGCTACCCAAAAGGAGTCCGACATCCGCCGTGACGAATCGATCGCCGCGATCGGCTGGACCTCGGTGACCATTACGGCGCGGCACGTGAAGGCATGGGGATTCGACGGGGTGGTACGCCGCGTTCGCGATGCCCTTGGCCGCGGAGGGTGGTCCAGCGAGGCGTGAGATCTTGGCCTTTCCATCCACGCAAAAGGCCGAGATCTCACGCCTCGACACGCTAGATCGCCGTCCGGTGGAAGTTGAGGTGGCTGCGGCTCGCAGTGGGACCGCGCTGACCTTGGTAACGGCTGCCGTAACCGCCGGAACCGTAAGGGTGTTCAGCTGCCGAGGAGAGCCGGAAAAAGCACAACTGGCCGATCTTCATGCCAGGCCACAGCTTGATGGGCAACGTGGCCACATTGGACAGTTCCAAAGTCACGTGGCCGGAGAATCCGGGGTCGATAAAGCCGGCCGTGGAGTGCGTCAGCAAGCCGAGGCGCCCCAGCGAGGACTTTCCCTCAAGCCGCGCGGCGACGTCGTCCGGCAGGCTAACCGTCTCATACGTGGAACCGAGCACGAACTCGCCCGGGTGCAGAATGAAGGGTTCGTCACCTTCGACCTCAACCAGGCGGGTCAGCTCAGGCTGCTCCTCGGAGGGATCGATGTGCGCGTACTTGTGGTTGTCGAACAACCGGAAGAAGCGGTCAATCCTCACGTCCACGGAGGACGGCTGAACCATCGCGGGGTCGTAGGGCTCCAGGACGATACGTCGGGAGTCGATTTCGGCACGTATGTCGCGGTCAGAGATCAGCACAGGATCAAAAGTACCGCATGCGCCGTATACCCTGTGGTGCAGGAGTGGCCCATGGGACTATAGTGCACCACATAGACTGCCGTTATCGCTCGGTCTTGGTCTTGTATGGAAACGGCGGCAAAAAGCGAATCTGGGGAAACATTGAGACGAATTGCGGTGTCCGTCGCCGTGGTGGTGGCGTGCCTACTGACGGTGATGGCCCCTGCCTCCGGTCCGCTGATCGCCTCTGTTCCGCTCGCGGGAATTGCCGCCCCGGCCGCGCCTGCCAGCTCAAGCTCCACCCCGCATGACGAAAGTTCGACGCCGGCTTCCGCGCCGCCGTCGGGATCCGGCCTTCCGCAGGCCGCACCTGCGCCGGGGTCACCAGCGGCCGGCCCGGTCGGCAGCAACACCCCCGTCGGCAGCAACACCCCGGCCGTCGCCGCTCCCAGCGAAGTGGGCACCACCGCATCAATCGAAGCGGCGAACCCGCCCGCGATAGCAAGCCCCGCCGTCGTGCCCGGCAATGCCACCTCGCCCCAAGCGGTGGACGGTCCGCCTCCGCTCCCCTCGATCCCGCCCGCGTCCGGACCGGATACGCTCCCGGGAGGCTCGGCATCGGATGGCCTCCCACTCGATCCCGCTCCTGCACCCACGAAGACTTCCCCAGCGGCGGTGCCAAAGGTTTCCATCCAGGCACTGGTCAATGACGACAACTCCGCCCAGGTGCTGGCCGTCTTCAACGCCATCAACGCTTACCGGACCTCCCTGGGCTTGAACCCGGTGAAGTACAACCCCACGGTCTCCACCCTTTCGCAGGATTGGTCCAACAACATCGCCAGCCGCGAAGTGATCGAACACCGCAGCAATTTCTGGACCGATCCCCGGGCACTGAACCCCAGCAACGGCGCAGGCGAAGTCATCGCCGTCCGCTGGGACCGGAATGCCGCCCAATTGGTCGAATGGTGGAAAGGTTCGCCCGCCCACGATGCTTTGCTCCGGGATCCCCGGTTCAACGTGATCGGCATCGGGATCACCTTCACGGATGGCAACTACCTGACCACCCCCAACAGCTACACCATGTGGGGCGTGGTCAATCTCTTCGGTTACACGACGCTCCCCGCCGGTACCGTCAACAGTCCTGGCGCGGGCACTGCCCCTCCCCAGCTTCCGCCCCCGAGCGTCTGCGATCCCATCGCGAAGCAACAGCCACCCACGCTGAACCTCAACGCGGCAGCCATCCGCAGCGCCGGTGACCTCGTCGCCGTCGACCCAACAGGCAATCTGAGGGACTATCCGGCACTCGGCAACGGCACGTTCGGTCCCGCCCGGACTGTAGGGTCCGGTTTCACGGGGGCGAAAGAAGTCATGACCACTGACTGGGACCGCGACGGCGTGATCGACGTCCTCGTCCAAATGCTGGACGGTAGGCTCCTGCTCTACCCCGGGGTTGTCAGTGGAGGATTCAAAGCCCCGGTGCTGTTGGGGTCATCGGGCTGGCAATCGATGACCATGGCCGTGGGAACTTGGTGCGGGAACAACAGGCTCCCGCAGATCCTGGCCACCGATTCCACTGGCGCGCTTTACCTGTACCGGAACCTGGGACTTACCGCCTTGCTCGGACGGACCCAAGTGGGATCAGGCGTCAGCGCGATCCGACTGAGCATGGTGGACTACGACGCCGACGGCTTCCAGGACCTGCTGGCGGTGGAAGCGAACGGGAACCTGCGCCTCTACCGCGGCTCCGGGCTCACTACTCCGAAGTCGGAAGCCCGGCTTGTCGTGGGAACCGGCTGGACGGACTATTCCGGATTGCGCTCGCTCCAGGGCGTCACTGGCCTCAACTCCACGGGCGTCGCGGGACTGTTGAGCAACGGAGCGGTTGAATACTGGGATTTGAGCAGTGGACGCCTCACGACGCCGAGCACTCCGGTCACCGGATTGGGCGGTCTCAAGCTCGCCCAATAGTTGGCTAAGCTCCCGGTGGCTGCTCCTCAATGACCGTCTTCAGCTGCTCTAGCTGGATTACCTCGTCCTCCATGGTCTTCTGGATCATGTTATTCATCAGTTTCTGCAAGCCCTTCGGATGCAATTCCAGCGCAAACCGCACCCGCGTATTTGGACCCTCGGTGCTGAGATAGTAGCCACCGGTGGGGCGCGCAGGACCCGCGACGACGGCGAAACGCACTTCAGCGCCGGGCCGTGCCTCGGTGATCTGGAAGTCAGCCGCAATCGGCCGCCCACCGGGGCCCGTCAAAGTCTGCTGGTAGACGGCACCCTTTTCGCCGGCGTGTCCGGAACGTAGGGAAATGCTGCGGATTCCCCTCCGCCACAACGAATTGTTCAGGCCGTCCACCAGGAATTTGTAGACGGTCATGGCGTCGCGACCAATCAGTACTTCATGCTCTGCAAATGCCACGGAATCCTCTTTCGGCGTAGGCCCATAGATATAGCCGGGTTCCCCATGACGCAGCCGCTAACTGCTACAGAATAATCACGCGCGGCGCAGCACAACACACCCGCGTCGAGCCTTAACCGAATCTTTACGAGGACCGCAGGGAAATTGACGAGACCGTGATACCCGCGGCCGCCCCACCATCCGCCGCAGCGGTGCGGAACGGTGCCGCCCACCGGCGAGTCTGTGTCTGGAACACCGCCCCATCTGCGCTAAGCTGGATCTGCTCCGGCAGCATGGCGGGGCATTGCGGGCGTAGCTCAATGGTAGAGCGCTAGCTTCCCAAGCTCGATACGCGGGTTCGATTCCCGTCGCCCGCTCCATTTTCTTCCTTCCCCAGTCTGGGGAATTATCACGATAGAAGGCGTCCAAGCGTCTGGGTGTATCGTCAGGAGCTAGGAGCCATTTCGGCTCTGCTCTAGGGAGCGATCATGGCTGACAAATCACCTCGCCAAGCTGCATCGAAAAAATCCGGTAAATCCATCAAAGAAAAGCGTGCGGATAAGAGGGCTTCAGAGTCCCCCGCAACCACGGTGGCCAAACCGGCAACCGGAAACAAGAAATGAGCGGCCATAGAGGCGCCATGACCCTCGGCATCATGTCGTCATCGCGGAAGCCGGACGAGCGCCGGCTTCCTGTCCATCCCCTGCATCTGGAGCGCGTTGCTCCGGAAGTCCGGCAGCGCATCCGGCTCGAGCGCGGCTACGGCGAGCGCTTCGGCTTTTCGGACAGCCAACTGGAACCCTTGGTGGGTGGCATGGCGAGTCGTGAAGAGCTGATCTCGACTTCGGATGTCATCCTGCTGCCCAAGCCGCAGCCGGAAGACCTGGCCGAACTCCGCGACGGACAGGTTCTCTGGGGTTGGCCCCATTGTGTCCAGGACCGCGCCATCACCCAGCTCGCCATTGACAAGAAGCTGACTTTGATTGCCTTCGAGGCAATGAACCACTGGGCCAGCGATGGCGGCTTCGGGCTTCATGTTTTCCACAAGAACAACGAGCTTGCAGGCTACTGCTCCGTCATCCACGCCCTTGCCCTGACGGGTTCGACGGGTGATTACGGCAGGCGGCTCAGCGCCGTCGTGATCGGTTTCGGCGCCACGGCGCGAGGCGCTGTCACCGCCCTGAACGCGCACGGCATTCACGATGTCCAGGTGCTGACCAACCGCGGTGTCGCGGCGGTCGGTTCCCCCATCCACTCGGTGCGGATAGTGCAGTTCGATCACGACCAGAACGCCCCGTTCCTGAGCGAAGTCATTACCGATCGCGGACGCCTGCCGCTGGCTCCGTTCCTTGCCACCGCCGACATTGTGGTCAACTGCACGCTGCAGGACCCGAATTCGCCGCTGACATATCTGCGGACCGAGGACCTTGACGCATTCGAGCCTGGCAGCTTGATCGTTGACGTCTCGTGCGACGAAGGCATGGGCTTCAGTTGGGCTCGGACCACGACGTTCGCGGAGCCCATGTTCACGGTGGGCGACCACATCAACTACTACGCCGTGGACCACAGCCCGTCCTACCTGTGGAATTCGTCCAGCTGGGAGATCAGCGAAGCGCTCCTGCCGTTCCTCGAGACCGTCATTTCGGGTCCGGAGGCCTGGGACGCCAACGAGACGATTTCCCGTGCCATCGAGATCCGCGACGGCACCATCCGCAACCCGGACGTGCTGCAGTTCCAAGGACGCGCGGCGGAATATCCGCATCTTGCGGCTTAGGGGTCTGGTTTAGCTCGCGGACAGCCGGGCGCCCAGCCAGGCGCCCGGCTGTCCGGCAGGCGGCGCTACGCCGACTGGGCGACGATCCGTACCAACCGGCGTCGATCCCTGACGTTCACTTTGAGCCGCAACTCCGACCTCCGGGCGAGCACGACGGCGACTGTCGCCGCCGCGAGCGCGGGAACCCCGCCTGACACCAAGAGCGCTGCATGCGGGTTCAGGTTCTCCGCAAGCCAGCCCATCGTGGGTCCACCGATGGCTTGGCCGCCAATGAGCACCATGATGTAGAGGCTCATGACGCGGCCGCGGATGCTCACGTTGGCGCTGACCTGGACCAGCTGGTTGGCGGCGGTCAGGAACATAAGGCACCAGAATCCGGAGAGAACCATGGCGGCGGAGAGCCAGACCATGGACGGTGCCAACGCCGCCAGGCACAGCATCAAGCCGTACATCCCGGCGCACAGCACTACTGAACGCAAACGCAATTGGCGGCGGCGGGCCGAAGTGATGGCTCCGGCGAGCGCGCCCAGGGCAACCATGGCGTTCAGCAAGCCGTAGCCACCGGCGCCCGCGTGGTAGATGTGGTCCGCGAAAGCGGCCAACAGCACGGGCAGGCTCATCGCGAAGACCGCCACAAAGCCCGCCATGAGCCACGGCCAGTAGATGGTGGGTTTGCTGAGGGCGTATCGCAGGCCTTCCTGCAGCATTCCCTTGCGTTTTGGCACGGGCGTGCTGACATAAAGTTCGTTCTTGCGGAGCATGATCAGCATGGTGACCGTGGAACAGCAGGCGACCGCATTCGCTGCGAAGGCCCAGCCGGCGCCGACTGCCGTCAACAGCAGCCCAGCGAGGGCAGGACCAATCAAGCCGCCCAGCTGGAAGATGGTCGAGTTGACGCTGATCGCGTTGCGCAAGTATTTCGGTCCCACGAGCTCATTGACGAAGACCTGCCGGGCAGGCTGGTCCAGGACAGTCACGAGGCCCAGGACAAACGCGATCATGTAGACATGCCACACTTCGATGTGGTGGCTCAGTGCCAGGATGGCGAGGACGGCTGCGAGGCAGGCCGCCACGCTCTGGCACAGGATCAGGATGCGTCGCTTGGGGAAGCGATCGGCCATCATGCCGCCCCACGGGCCCAGGAACAGGGATGGCGTGAACTGCAGCGCCACGGTTATTCCGACGGCGGTGACGGAACCGGAGAGCTGGAGTACCAGCCAGTCCTGGGCGATCCTTTGCATCCAGAGGGCGATCACGGCCACGAAATGGCCCATGGCGAAAATCCGGAAGTTGGGTACTTTGAGGGAAATGAAGGTGTGCCGCCAAGGCAGTCGTTCGCTCACTAAGGCGATCGGCTGGGTGGTGGCATCCAGGCCGTCAGCGCCTGAAATGGGGCTTGCGGCAAGTGAATCGACGGAGGGTTGGCTGACGTTTGCCGCTGAGGGCGGTGGGGGTGCCAAAAGTAGTCCTTGGATAGACGGTTTCGCTGGGATGCCTCTAACGCTATTGTTTGCCGCCATGATTATGGAAGTGAATTGGCTGTATAACTAGCATTGCGAAATGCAATACACTTCCTTGAACGTACCGATTTCAAGGAGCCCCGTGTTCGAACCCGTGCAGCTGCGGTCTTTCCTGGCCGTGGCCGAGACTTTGAGTTTTACCAAGGCAGCCGAACGCCTCGGCCTGGCCCAGCCCACCGTGAGCCAACACGTGAGAAAGCTGGAGACTGCGGCCAAACGGGCGCTCGTAGCGCGCGACACCCGCGATGTTCGACTGACGGACAATGGCGACGCCATGGCTGGGTTTGCCCGGAACATCCTGGCCGCCCACGATTCCGCAGCGAGGTATTTCTCCGGATCTGCGATGCGCGGCCGGCTGCGATTCGGAACGGCCGACGATCTCGCCATCACCGGACTGCCGCGGATCCTGCGCGAGTTCCGGCAACTGTATCCCCAGATCAACCTCGAGCTCACGGTCAGCCAGAGCGACCAGCTTTATAAACGCGTCAATGCCGGCCAGCTCGACCTCGTGTTCGTGAAGTGGGTGGGCGAAGCCCAGGACGGCACGGTGGTTCGGCATGACAAGTTCGCTTGGGTCGGCGTCGAACAGACCGTCTTGGACCCGGCCAGCCCGGTGCCGCTGATCTGCTACCCGGCACCGAGCGTCAGCCGCAAACTGGCCATCGATGCACTCGAGGCCATGGGCCGGACCTGGCGTGTCACGTGCTCCACGAGGCAGATCGCGGGCGTCCTGGCAGCGGTAAGGGCAGGCATTGGCGTCGCAGTCATGCCGTCGTCGCTGGTTCCAGAGGACCTCACTGTGATCACGCGGCGCTTTGACCTACCGCCCGTGGGCGATGTCGACTTCACCCTCATCCGCAACCCGTTGGCAAACTCCGAGGTCGTGGAGGCGTTGACGCAGGCGATCATCGGGAGAACGCTCAACAAGCAGGCGTAGCTTCGGTTCCCGTGCATCCGCCGAGCCAGGCGGCGTTGGCCTAGACGGTGCTGCGCTCCCGGACCAACCCCTGCGCAGCCAGGAACACGGTGTGGACGATCGTTTTGCGGCGCCGCTCCGCCCTGCTCGATCCCTTGCCGGCCATGAGGCCATCCAGCTCGGGCAGGACCGGCCAGGCGTCACAGAGCGCAATGATGGTAAGCATCAGATCGGCCGCGTCTTCCCTCGACGTGCCGGACAAAGCTCGGATGACGCCATCAACCTTGTCAGTGCAGTTCGCGGCCCGGTCCGGACGGTTCACCACATAGTCCCCGCGCTCCAGCCCCTCCCAAAACAGCAGCCTCGGCAAGGTTGCATCTTGATTGTGATGATCGAAGAGCCGTCCGGCGTAGTCGGCCAAGGCTTCGGGACCGCTGCCCTCGATGCGGACTTCGTCCACAACCTTGCTGAGCTGGGACGCGATGACGGCATCGAAGAGAAGGTCCTTCTTCCCGAAGTACTGATAGATGCGTTCTTTGTTGACTCCGGCCGTTGCCGCGATGCGGTCCACCCTGGCGCCGGCGAGTCCGAAGTGGCAGAACTCGGCGGTGGCCGCTTCAAGGAGGAGCCGCTTGGTCCGCTCGGTGTCCCATGCCATCCACCCATGTTAACAGATTCCAACCAAGTAGTTGCAGTTCTCGAGAGCGGCGTTTAGTCTGAACTCACCCCGAAAGCAACTAATTAGTTGGAGAATGTCATGAGCACCGAAATCCCACTTACCGCACCCGCGGAAAGCGCCGCGCCTGCGACGGTTTCCGTGCCTGTTTCCGCTCCCGCGCCGTCCGTGCACATGCCCTCCATGCACATGCCTTCGATACACACCCGCGCGATCATTACCTGGCTGGCCATCTTCCCGCTCGTCGCGATCGGCATGACCGCCCTCGGGCCGCTCACCGAATACTGGCATCCAGCCCTCCGAGCCCTCGTCCTGACCCTCGTGGTGGTTCCAACGGCCGTTTACCTGGTTGTTCCCAAACTGCTCGCAGCTTACGGCTCCCTGAAAAGGCGGCGGGCACGGAAGGCCGGCGGCAGGGCCTAGCCTGAGGGGGTCCTGCGAAGGAAATCGCAGCAGGCGTCCGGTTCGAGCGAGCTAACGTGAGCAAATGAACGCCACCGCATTGCGTTCGATCGTTTTCGATCCTCTTCGAAAGCTGGATCGAGCATGCGCTACCCCGGACTCCCGCGCACCAGTTTTCAAATACCCGCCGCTTCGGTCCGGCGCAAGATCCGGAGCCTTGTGACTTTGCCCATGCGGAAAGGCGTGTTAGTTTCCACGCGGAGGGCGGCACAGGGCCGTCCCTTCCATTGATTGGGGAAAAGAATGCAGCTCACGATTGACAAGCCCAAGGAACAGAAGATCGATTTCGCCGTACTCTACGGCGGTAAGTCAGTCTTCTAGTTTTTCACCCAGGGGTGCCGGCCACGAGCCGGTGCCCCTGGCCTTGACTAACCCAAAGGATCCCGCTTGATCTGTGTGAGTGCATCCCCCCGTTCCCCCATCTCGTTCGGCGTCTTGAAGGCCATCCTGAAGTGTTACGGCTTGACGCCGGACACCCACCCAGACGAACTGTCACAGAGCCTTCGACTCGTCTACCCCCTGAACACCCGGCTGGCTGCCAAGGTTCGGGCCGCCTCTACCAGCCTTACTGATGCTGCGACGTCCAATGAACAGATCCGGTTCTTCCAGCGCCAAAGGGCCCGGCGCAGCTATGTCAGGATTGCCGAACATATCGCACGCGAGTTCGGTTCCGTTGTAATCCGTGTGACCGCTGCCCAGGAACTGGACGTGCCCAGCCGGGAATTTTTGGAAGTGGCAGTTCGTGTGTGTGGCTGGTCCGTGCAGCTCTGCTTCGACAGCGACACCAACGCCCACCATCACGTTCCTTCCCCGGAGGAACAGCGTTTGCTAGACATGCTTTCCGCGTTCTCACTCGTGGAGCATGCGGGTCGAATCAGTTCGTTGGCGTTCGATTACGTCAATTCAGGAGATGCCTGGACGGCGATCAGTCTCGGGCGCGTGTTACAGAATGTCGAGCACTCACCTCGCGTGTGGAACCTCTTGGCCATTGCCCACGCCATGGTGGATGAAACAGTCCAGGCTGAGTTCTACTACGACCGCTGGGGCGCTTCGGGGCTTACCGTGGACGCAATCCGCGCTATCTATGGGAAAGCGATGCTCTATGCCCGACACCACCCAGCCGGGCTGCGTGACCTTAACCGCAGCGCCGATCTATTGAATCAAGCCTATGCGCTCATCCAGCAGCTGATTCCGGATGAGCGCGGCGAAGATGCCGTCATCTTTGACGAGGTTTTCAATCGCAACGGCTTCGCACTCATTTTATTCCGCCGCGGCAACGTCGAGGAGGCCGTTCGGCTCCTCCGATGGGGCATCGAGACTCTTACCGACACCGGAGAAAAGGTCGCAATCCACCGCACGGTTCTTATCTACAACCTTGCCCAGTGCTTCAAACAAGAGGGAAACCTAGAGGCCGCAATCGCAACCTACCGTGAGCTCCTGGAGGTTGATCCCCACATGCCCGAGTACCATCTGGAAGCAGCGAAGTGCCTTGCTGCGGCCGGTGACATCGGATCTGCTCTGGCAGCCTGCCGCGCGGCGATTTCACTCGATGACACGCTGGCATCCGCATGGGCTCTCCTCGGAGTGTACGAGGGGGAAAACTCCTCGCACGGAGCGGCGGCACAGGCGCACGCACGGGCCGCTTCCCTTGACCCCGGTACATGCACACACGCCACAAACCTCGTGTACAGCCTCATCCTTGCCGAACGTATCGAAGAGGCCGTCAATTACATCGACGGATGGATAGACAGCACTCTCCCCCGGGAAGAGGCCGAGCGCAGAGCATCGTTAAGCGCAGAAATCTTTCTCCGGCAGGACCGCTATCCCGACGCCCTTGAACCCATCGACGCGGCTCTTGCCTTGTTCCCGGATTCACGCGTCTTGAACGCGAATCGCGAAGCTATCTTAAGCATGACCGCATGAGGGTCGGCCTGCGGGGACAGCTTGGGGTCTTCACCGCCCTCTTTGCAGGGGGAATGTGGATGTCCAAAGTCGCACAACCACTCTATTTTGAGCAGCTGAATGCTCTCGTGGCGTTTGGCATCGGGTACGCGGTCATGGCGGTTGCCGGCGGGTTCTCCTTCGCCTGGGGCGCGTTCGCAGATCGCTTTGGCGGACTCAATTCCGTGCGGCTCGGGACGCTCATCTATGGTGTCGGGATCGCTGGCCGATTGTTCACCGACGTTGTTCTGGTGGTCATCTTCTCAGCGGTCGCAGGAGCAGGTGCTTCCCTTGTTCTAGTAGCAATCAGACCATGGGTCCGATCCACCGCGTCCGCGGAGGAGATCCCCAAGATTGTTGGAGCCCGGAATCTCGGCAACCAAACCGGGGTGCTTCTTGGCACCGTCGGGGCTGCATCGATCTTCGCGCTGACGGCGACCCAAACAGCAGGAGCTCAATCTGCCTTGCTGATTGCCCCGGCGCTCGTGGCCTTCGCGTTCATATGGGTGGTGGTTTCTCCCAAACCTTCAACTCGGTCTCTTGCAATTCCCGGGCCAGCGAAGCCCGAACCGGACATCGACCGTCGCCAATACACGGCCTTGGCCTTGAAACTCGCGGCCATCGGCTTACTATCCGGCTTCTACGTCAGCCTGGTGGCACCATACCTGCCGTTGATTTTGACCAACGGCGGCGCCGCAGCTGCCCAGGCGGCCCTGACCATGGCACTTTTGAGCGTTGCTCAAATCGCCGCATCTTGGTTCCTCGCCCGCAGCAGCACCGGTAGCCGGCCCTTTGCGCTGTTCGCAGTATCCGAAGTTCTTACCGGAGTCATCACGCTCTCCGCCGCACTCGCATTGGGCCTCGGCGCAGCATGGATATCCGTGATCTTCATCGTCCGGGCGGTCTTCGTTGCCCTCGCGATCGCGTCAGAGGAGACAATCCAATATGCCGTTATCCCAGCAAAGGCTACAGGCTTCATCTTCGGGATTTCACAATCGGCATTCCTGGTTGGCGATACCCTCGGTGGCGCGTTGGGCGCACCTCTATGGCTCAGTGCCGGACCGGAAGGACTCCTGCTAACCGCAGGAATCATTACACTCCTCAATGCTGCGCTGCTGCCACTGCTGCTTCGCAACATGAGAATCGAGCCGATCGTGGCAGCAGCCTAATCATGGCCATTGAGTCACTCTTCGACGAAGACCACCTCATCCCGATAGCTCTCCTAGAGAACACTCTCTTCGTCTTCAGCTCACTCGATGGTTGCCTCTACCGCCTTTCACACCAAACCCCCAGACAAGTCGGCGAATACGAACCCGTGTGCCTGGCCGAGATCGAATCACCCTTCTGTGTTCCTGGCCATCCCTACATTTATGACCTCGTTCACACGGCATCACTTGTGACCGTGCGGGAATATCCACTCACGGCCACCGGGATGGCCTCCCCCCGCTGCCGGGCTTATGAGGCCCCTCCAAAAGAAACCCACCAGCTCACCAGCCTCATCCCAGACGCCGCGGCGGCAACGCTGCGCATCGTTTTTGAACCCACCGCCCCGAACAGCCCCTGCCTTTTCACCGACGTCCAATCCGGAATTACACAGCCTCTCGAGACCGTGAGGGGCACACCAAGATGCGTACTCTCTGACGGAACAGTCGTCAGCGACTCAGACGGCCGGTGGAGCATTGGCAGTGACGCGAACCCACAAGGACACGGGGACGGCACAGTGATCGCAACGGCTTCCCACTTCGTCATCGTCAGAATGTCGGATAAGTCGGGAATCTGGTTTTCCATGGTGCGAACGGCCGGAGAATCAGACATTGAACCTCCATGCGGCTGGACAATAGTTTCCCTGGCGGCCTCCGACAAAACGGTCATCGCCTACGCCATCCATCCGAAAAAAGGACAAAGACTGCTGAAGGCCGAACCAGACAATTTGACCTTCAGCCTCATGGACTCCCCCTGCGGAACATCGCAGGTCTTTGGCATGGGAGCGGCATTCGAGCCGGTGGTCCGCTCAACAGGGCTCCTGATCGGATCACTGTGGCAGACACAGCGAACAAGGCTGCCGGGCATCGCCTTTGCAAAGAATAATCTGAGTCTTGAATACATCACGCCAGCCGAGGTGCCATGCGTTTATGTACGGCGAAAAGAATCACGCGCCAATGAAATCATCGTCTCTTTACATGGTGGCCCGGACAGCCACGAGCTCGATGACCTCAGATACGGCGGCATCTACTGGGACGCTCTCGATGCCGGCTTTGACGTGCTCATCACCAATTACCCCGGATCTGCAGGTTTCGGCGCTGAATACCAGGAACATGCTTGGAAGAACTGGGACGCGGCGGTCCTTCAAACCGCAGACGCGATTAATGAATTCGCAGCAGCAAAGGGCGTGTCAGGGATTTCAATCTTCGGCGTCAGTTTCGGTGCCTGGATGGGACTCCAATTATCCAGGCACGTCAAAACAAGACGGCTCGTCGCGATGTCTCCTCTCCTCAACCTCACCCAGCACATCCAGCTACACCAGGACGAGGACCACAACTTTCGGTCCTGGGCGGAAGAACGCTTCACTCAACTCGGGGAAAAATCCCTCAACGGAGAACGATATGCCTTGGCCTGCCCGGTTCCCGTTGTGATCCTTGCCCCTGAGCGAGACGAAATCGTCCTGCCGGCATCCACCCAAAACTCGGTACTCGCCGCCACCAGCGCGTGCAGACAATGGACAACCATCACCGTCCCCGGAAACCATTACCCGCATACCTCCGCGGAGGCGGCTCAGCGATGGACAGTGCTCTCAAACGCCCTCACCACGAACGAATGTTAATAGCAGCGCACGATTTGACCCCTTTCCTCCAACGACCCCTGTGTCACGCATCACCCGGCGATCGAGCGGGCACGCGCTAAACTTGTCACGTTATGAACCGCACAATGTTTAAGTCCAAGATCCACCGCGCCACGGTGACCCATGCCGATTTGCACTATGTCGGTTCAGTGACGGTCGACCTGGATCTGCTGGATGCCGCGGATATCCTCCCGGGTGAGCTTGTCTCCATTGTTGACGTGACCAATGGCGCGCGCCTCGAGACGTACACGATCGCCGGCGAACGTGGTTCCGGCGTCATCGGCATCAACGGTGCCGCCGCTCACTTGGTGCACGTGGGCGACGTCGTCATCCTGATCACCTATGCGGAGATGACCACGGAAGAGGCGAGGGCCTACCAGCCCAAGGTTGTCCACGTGGACAGGTCCAACAAAATCGTCCAGCTCGGCAGCGATCCCGCCGAGGGGATCACCCCGGGCATCATGCGCCCGCCGCACGCCCTCAACAACGCGGACCTGAACTAGGGTTCCCTGCCGCTTCCCCTCCGGGGCACCCCCATGACGCAGTCCACATGCCGGAACACCCCGCCGTCGGGCCTTACAGGCAAATAAAGCTGATTTAGGCTGGGACCGTGAACCCACGCCACACCGCGCCCATCCCCCTCCGGATGCCGTAGTGCTGGGCGTCCTTTCCGGCTTCTTCGTGGTGTGGGCCATCATTCTGGTGGGCATGTTCGTCGGCAAGCGCGGGATCCTGGGGGACAATGCGCGTTCGGTCCTGAGCGGGCTGACGTTCTTCGTCGCAAGTCCTGCGCTCCTCTTTGAAACCTTGGGCAAGGCCCGTCTTCACGACGTCTTCGCGGCGCCACTCCTGGTCACGGCCGTGGGCGCGATAGCTACAGGCACCTTCTTCTTCGTCATCGTGAAGTTCTGGCTCAAACGATCCTTGCCCGAATCGCTCATGTCCTCCATGAGCGCATCCCTGGCCAACTCCGCGAACCTCGGCATCCCCATCGCGGTGTTCGTCCTGGGAGACGCGAGCTATGTGGCGCCGCTGCTGATCTTCCAGCTCGCGTTTTTCACGCCTATGTATCTGATGGCCCTCGACGCCAGCACCAGCAGCCACCGCACCACTCCGCTACGGTTCGTTGTGATGATCGTGCGGAACCCCATGATCGTGGGTTCGGCACTCGGCTTGGTGGTGGCCGGCACGGGTTGGCAAGTTCCCTCGCTCGTCATGGAGCCGATCCATTTAATCGGCGGGGCCGCCATTCCCGCGATGCTGATGGCATTCGGGATGAGCCTGAACGGTTCGAGGCCGCTGCAAAAGGACACTGGCCGAAGGATTGACACCTTGCTCGCGAGCGGGTTCAAGCTGTTCGTCCACCCCACGATGGCGTACCTCTTCGCCCGCTTCGCCCTGGGCCTGGAGGGTCACGCATTGTTCGCCGTGGTAGTCACGTCGGCCCTGCCTACGGCGCAGAACGTCTTCGTGGCCGCCACTCGCTACAACACGGGAATCACCGTCGCGAAGGACACCGTCCTTGTCACCACCGTCGTGGCCGTCCCAGCGATGATCGCCGTCGCGCTTTTACTCACCTAAGCACCCAACTGACTCGCAGTTGTTGTCGTTATGAGCCCTCTAAACGACAACAAGTGCGAGTTAGTTGGGTGGGGGCGCGTTAGTTGGGTGGGGGGCGAGTCCGTTGGGTGGCGGGCGGGTTAATTGGGCACGTCGCTACTCTTCGTCCACCGAGTCGAGGTACCTGTCCAGGAGCTGCGCACAACGGATGAACCCCAAGTGCGAGTAAGCCTGCGGGTGGTTGCCCAAGTGGGTCTCCGTGCCCGGGTCGAACTCTTCGGGAAGCAAACCCGTCGGTCCAAAAAGCGCCACGAGCTGGTTGAACAACTCCAACGCATCATCCAAGCGACCCACGGCAAGGTACGCCTCGATCAGCCAGGTGGTGCAGATGTGGAACCCGCCCTCCAGGCCCGGCAGCCCGTCGTCGTACCTGTACCGGAACACCGTGGGACCCACCCGAAGTTCCCGCTCGACGGCGGTGACGGTGTCCAGGAAGCGCTGGTCGCGGACATCCAAAAGGCCGGAGAGTCCGATGTGCAGCACGGCAGCGTCCAGGTCCGGGCTGTCGTAGGCCACGGTGTAGGAGCTGGCCGAATCATCCCAGCCTTCGCGAAGGACTTCCGCGCGGATGATGTTGGCCGTTTCCTCCCACTCGGCTCCCATGGGGCGCCGGAACCGGACCGCAGTCTGCATGGACCGGTCCAGCGTCACCCAGCACATGACCTTGGTATAGAGATGGTGCCTCGGCGCCCGCCGGGCTTCCCAGATCCCGTGGTCCGGTTCGTGCCACCGGGCCAGCACCGCCGAGGCCATCTGCTCCATGAGCTTCCAGTGCTCGTCCGGCACGGTGCCGCGCCGATTGCCCAGCCCGTGGATGAGCTCTGCGATCGGTCCGAAGACATCCAGCTGCACTTGGTGATCGGCGGCGTTCCCGATCCGCACGGGCCGCGAGCCGGCGTAACCGGGCAGGCTTTCGATAATGGCCTCCGTGGACAGCGGGGAGCCGGTCACGGAGTACAGGGGATGCAGCCATTCCGGTCCCGGCGCGTTCTCCAGGATGCGCCCCAGCCAGCGGAGAAACCCATCTGCCTCCTCGGTAGAACCGAGATCCACCAGCGCGTTGACGGTCATGGAACCATCGCGGAGCCAGCAATAGCGGTAGTCCCAGTTGCGGGTGCCGCCGATTCCTTCCGGCAGCGAGGTGGTGGGCGCCGCGAGGACGGCCCCGGTAGGTTCGTGCACCAGCGCCTTCAGGACCAGCGCCGAGCGCCGCACCAACGAAGGTTTCATGTCGGGCAGTTCCAGCCCACGGACCCACTGCCGGGATTGGTGCGCGACGGCGGCCCGCCGGGCGAGCTCTCCGGCCGGGTCCGGTGTCGTCGGCTCAGTGTCTCCGCACCTGAGGTTCATGACGACGGGACCGTTCGCGAGTCTGACTTCCGCGGTGGCGGTGCCGTGTTTGCCGTCGCTTGAAACAGTGAATGAGACTCCGGGAGCGAAAAGGACGATAGGGTCCGAGGTGCCCACCACGTGCAATTCCTCACCCCTGACCTCCATATTGAACGGCGCATTGGCGTAGTCCGGCCTCGGTGCAAACACAATCCGCGCGATGCCTGTGCCGGAGATGACCCTGACCAGGCTGGTGATCCCGTCCGGGGCCGGTTCGAGGTAGTCGGTGACCGTAACGTCGGCCCAGCGCGTCTCCACGATCATGGTGTTGTCCACGTAGCGCTGGCCCAGCACCTTCGACGCCTTGACCGGTTCCACGCTGAAGTGGCCGGCCGGGTCGCCCCCGAGGATGTGGGCAAACAGGGAGCCGGAATCCGGGAGGGGATGGCTCATCCAGCAAATCTTGGCTTCCGGGGTGAGTAACGCCGTCGACGTCCCGTTGCCGATCATCGAATGCCGTTCCAGCCCCACTGCGTCCTCGCCGAACAACCATGCCCGGCGCAGCTCGAACAAGATGGCGAGTACCTTCGCGAAGGATTCCGGGTCCGGCAGCCGGTAGCGCGCCGATGTTTCTCCGGGGCCGACGTGCAAGCCAAGATCCGGGCCCCGCAAAGTGGCGATGGCGAGTTCGTCGCTGTCCGCGTCGCCGGCAAACAGCGCCGCGCTGGCCCCCAACTGTGTGCGCAGATGCTCCAGCGCGGCGCCTTTGGAAGGCTCCAGAATGGAAAGGTCCAACACGGATCCATCCACTATGAAGACCAGGCCCAGCTCGCGGGCGATCTGCTGCGCTTGGAGGGTCACCCTGGCGACCACGGCAGGCGTGGCCGGCCTGGTGTGGATGGCGACGGCCACAGGCTTTCGCTCGATGCTGATGCCCTTTTCGAAGCCGATGGACTCATTGAGCGCCATAGCTGCTTGCTGGAGGATCGCCTCTGTGGCCATCGAGATGCTGTACGCGTAGGTCATGTCGAACTCAGCGCCGTGCGAACCTACCAGATGGACTTCCGCCGGCAACCTGGACACGGCAGCCAGGTCTCGCAGCGATCGGCCGGAGATAACGGCCGTGTGCGTGTTCGGCAGGGCGGCCAAGGCCCGGAGGGCGACGGCGGCATTCCCCAACGGGAGCGTCTCCGTGGACACGCCTTCGGCGGTGCAGAGGGTTCCACCGTAATTGCAGGCCACCAAAAGCCCCGGGGTGCGGGCCAGCATTCTGAGCTCGGCGAGCAGCTCCGGGGTAATTCCGTCGTGGGCTGCCTCGGATTGAACGAAGGTCCGCAGGAGTCCAAGGGGAAGCGATTTTGTCAGCAGCGCCGAATCGGCCACGGACAAATTGAGCGGAGTAGCCATGGGGACGATCCTTCCGGGTGGATTCGTCCAGTGTCCGTCGCGGGAGTTTCGTCCTTATGCCCGCTTCGTTGCCAACAAGTAACGCTTCCGATTGTCCTCGGCAGGGTGCGTCACGCCAGGCATTCTTTTGCCCCGGCGCAGACGTGCGTTCCGCGCAATTCCGCGGTAGGCCGCCGTCGGACGCTTCAAAAGTTTGCTCGGCGTGACGCGCCCCGGGAAGACAAACTAGACCCGGCTCAGTCCAACAGCCTCCGCGACCAGCTCGACCGAACGCAGGCGCTGCGCCGTGCCCGTGCTCTGGTGGGCCACAATCAGTTCGTCGGCGTCGGCGTGGCGGGAAAATTCGTCAAGGTAGTCACGCACGACCTCCGGCGTCCCCACCGCCGAGTACTTCACCATCTGCGCGATGTGCTGGCCCTGGGCCGAGTCGAGGATGAGGTCCGCTTCGGCGTCGGTGAATTCGCGGCCACCGCCCAGGAAGCGGGAGATGCGGTCCCGCTTGACCTCAAGGAACAGGCGTTGGGCCTCGGCCGCGGAATCGGCCGCAACCACGTTTACTCCCGCGATTACGTAAGGATGCTGCAGCTGCTCGGAGGGCTTGAACTCGCGGCGGTAAATGGCGACAGCGTCTTGAAGCGCGTTGGGGGCGAAGTGCGAGGCGAAAGCGTATGGCAGTCCGAGTTGCGCTGCAAGGCGTGCCCCGAACAAGGAGGAACCGAGGATGTACAGCGGCACGTTGGTGCCCTTGCCGGGCGTCGCTTCGACCCCTTGAATGCGAGTGGGTCCCGTGAGGTAGCCCTGCAGCTCCACCACGTCCTGCGGGAAGGTGTCCGCGGCCATGGGGTCGCGGCGGAGCGCGCGCATGGTGTTCTGGTCGCTGCCGGGCGCACGACCGAGGCCAAGGTCGATCCGCCCGGGGTGCAGGGTCTCAAGGGTGCCGAACTGCTCGGCGATGGTGAGCGGGGAGTGGTTGGGCAGCATGACGCCGCCGGCACCGAGCCGGATGGTGCTGGTGCTGGCTGCGATGTGGGCAATCAGCACGCTCGTTGCGGAGGAAGCGATCGAGCCCATGTTGTGGTGCTCGGCGTACCAGATCCGTCGGTAGCCGAGCCGCTCGGCCAGTTGTGCCATGGCGACGCTCCCGGCGAAGCTCTCCGCCGCCGTCTGACCTTTGCCGATGATTGCCAGGTCGAGGATGGAGAGGGGAACAGTCACGTGGGTGCCGGCCTTTCGAATGTGGTGTGGTCCAAGGGGCCGGTTGCCCGGCCACTCTTGCGACAACGACGGCGGCGCCCGGCTTATTTCTCGCGCTTGCGTGGGCTCCGTCTCAGCTCGCGGACTGTGACCTCCCGGGACCTCGAATGAAGCCGGGTTAACTCCTGTATCCCAGCGTTTCACGGCGCTTTGACCGGCTCTCTGCCCTGCCGGATAGTTGCTGCAACGCACACCATCCATCATTTTCGAAGGGGATTCCATGGCTATTTCGCGCCTCAAAACCGGCACCGCACTGGCACTCGCCGCGACCACGGCTCTCGGCCTCGCCGCATGCTCGGACCCGGGCGCCTCAGCCGCGTCAGCGTCGTCGTCGTCCACTGGCGCCTCCACTGCCAGGACTTTCAATCTGTCCCCCGAACAGAACCGCTTCGCGGTAAAGGTCTCACCGGAAGCCGCAGCCCTCGTGCCTGAGTCGGTCAAGGCGGACGGCAAACTGACCGTCGCGGTGAGCCCCTTCGCGGCCCCGCTGGCTGTGTACGCCACGGACAACAAGACGCCGGTGGGCAACGAGGTGGACATCGCCGTCGCGCTGGCCGAATCGCTGGGACTCAAAGCGGACATTGTCCCGACGGCTTGGGCTGACTGGCCGCTGGGCGTGGAATCGGGCAAGTACGAGGCCGTCATCTCGAACGTCACCGTCACGGAAGAGCGGAAGCTCAAATTCGATTTCGCCAGCTACCGCGAGGACAAACTCGGCTTCTACGCCAAGAGCGACAGCTCCATCACCAAGGTGGACTCAGCTCCCGATGTGGCAGGCAAGCGGATCATTGTTGGCTCGGGGACCAACCAGGAGGCAATCCTGTTGCGCTGGGACGCTGAGAACAAGAAGAACGGTTTGAAGCCGGTTGAGTTCCAGTATTACGACGACGACTCGGCCTCCACGCTCGCGCTGCAGTCGGGCCGTGCGGACCTGACGTTCGGGCCGAATGCGACCGCGTCCTACAAGTCCCAGACTGACGGCAAGACCAAGAACGTGGGCCTGGTGGACGGCGGTTGGCCGCTCAAGGCGAGCATCGCGGTGACCACCAAGAAGGGAAACGGCTTCGCGGCGGCTGCCCAGGCAGGCCTGAACTCGCTCATCAAGGACGGCACGTATGGAAGGATCCTGGACCGTTGGGGCCTCTCGGCAGAAGCGGTCCAGAGCTCGGAACTGAACCCGGCAGGGCTGCCGAAGAGCTAGCCCTTGCCAAGGAGGGTGTAACTTTCCACATATCCGGGGCCACCGCGATCCGGAGAAGCGAAAGGGAATTCCATGGTCCAGCACCTTGCCATCCTTGATGACTACCAAGCGGTCGCCTACGACTATGCGCCGTGGGCCGAGCTCGCCGACGACGGCGTGGACGTCACGGTTTTCACGGAGCCTTTTGCCGGCGAGCAGGAAGCCGTGGACGCCCTCCGCGACTTCGACATCATCATGGCCATGCGGGAGCGCACCGCATTCGACGCCGGGCGCCTCCGGCAACTGCCGAAGCTGAAGCTCCTCGTCACCACCGGAATGGCCAACGCAGCCATCGACCTGCGCGCAGCCGAGGAGCAGGGCATCACCGTCTGTGGAACGGGCGGCTCACCCGCAGCTGCGCCCGAGTTGACGTGGGCCCTGCTCCTGGCTTTCGCCCGCAAGGTGCCGTTCGAGGACCGTCGGCTGCGCGCCGGACATTGGCAGAGCACGGTGGGTTTCGAACTGTCAGGCAAGACCCTTGGAGTACTGGGACTGGGCAACATCGGGAGCAAAATCGCCGGTTACGCCAAGGCCTTCGGCATGGAGGTCATTGCTTGGAGTCCCCATCTCACTGAAGAGACTGCCGCCGGGGCCGGCGCCAGGAAGGTGAGCAAAGAGGCACTCTTCCGGGAGGCCGACGTCGTTAGTGTCCACGTGCGGTTATCGGAACGGTCCCGGGGGCTCGTCGGGGAGGACGAACTGCGGCTCCTCGGCCCCAAAGGCGTCCTGGTAAACACAGCCCGCGGGCCGGTCGTGGACGAGGCTGCGCTCCTCCGCGGCCTCAACGAGGGGTGGCTCGGCGGCGCAGCCCTGGACGTGTACGGCGTCGAGCCCCTCCCGGCGGACCACCCTCTGCTCACGGCGCCGCGAACCGTGCTGACACCGCACCTGGGTTACGTCACTGCGCAAAGCTATGCCCGCTTCTATGGCGAGGCTTTCGAGGACGTCCGCGCGTGGGTGCGGGGAAATCCGGTGCGCGTGCTCACCGTTTAGGGCGTCCGTTGCTCCCCGCCGGACTCAGGGAGGTTGTATTGGGCGCCGAACTTTAGAGGGCCGTCGTTTTAGCCCAGGATCTTCAGTGCCGTTCCCCAATTGAAGCTCTCGTAGGCCGGGTTGGCTTGCAATGCCATCAGGAGCAGCTGGAAACCTTCCAATTCACGGGCATGGTGCAGGCCGCCGACCTGGAGCGGGCGGAGTCCAGCTGCAGTGACGAAGTCGGCGACCTCATTGCGGGCAAGTTTGGCGATTTCCTCCGCGGCTGAAGTGCCAGGGCCCACCACGAGGGAGTCGAAGGTCTCGTAGTTGACCGGGTTGCTGATGTCGATGATGATACGGCCGTCGAGGGCATCGCCGTAGCCGCTGACAACTTCTTTGGCGGCATCGAACGGTAGCGCGAGCACAACGATGCGGCCGGCGGGAGCCTCAGTGGAGGCCGCGCCTGTGGCCCCGGATCCCAACTCTGCGGCCAGCTTCTGCGCCTCCTCGGCGCTCTTATCGAGTACCTGGACGGAACGGCCTGCTGCGACGGCGCGGGTACCGATGCCGCGGCCCATGTTGCCCGAACCGATGATGGTGATGTCAGTCATGGTGTTCTCCCTCAAGGAAATAGATCAGATGGGTTCCCACATCAAAGTATATAGTTGAAGATTCAACTAAATACTTTTCCGACTTTACTCTTGGCTGATTGAAAGTCAACCACTCTGACGGACCCCGGGACACCCCTTCCCGCTGTGAGCTAAGCGGGAATGCTGTCGCCGCCTCCCCGGAATTGGTCGATGAGGACCTGCTCTGCGGCGGTGGTCTGCCTGTTGGCGGAACGCGCCAGTTGGATGCGCCACACGAGAGGGGTATGGATCGCCCGGATGCCCGCCTCCTGGCCGTGCTGCAACGCAGACTCGGGCAGGAAGGCGACGCCAAGGCCCTCCCGGACCAGTTCGGTGGCCATGGTGAAGGACACCACTTCGGTATGGACCGTGCGGTGCAGCCCGGCCGCGGCGAAGGCGGCGTCCACTGTGGTGCGGTTTCCCCAGCCTTCGGGGAAATCGACGAAAGGCTCGTCCGCGATCTCCGAAAGGCTCACGCGTTTCCGGTCGGCCAAGGGGTGGGAGTCGGAACAGGCGAAGACGATTCCCTCAGCGTGCAGTGGGTGCAACTCGAGGCCGGGCGCAGCCTCTTCGGGCACGGACACCAAGGCCAGGTCCAGGGCGCCGGAGCGGACGTCCGCCAGGCTGGTGCGCGTTCCCTGGACGGTCTGGCGCAGCTTGATGACGATGCCGGGATAGTCCCGCCGGACGGTCCGCAGAATCTGCATCACATCGACGGAACCGGCATGAGCCAGCGTGCCCAGGGCCACTGTCCCGCGGACCGTTCCGCGAACGGCGTCGACGGCGTCCCGCGCGGCCTGTACGTCGGCAAGGATCGTGCGGGCGCGCGGGAGCATCGCCTCCCCCGCAGGCGTGAGGCGGATCGACCGGCCCTGGCGGATGAACAAGTCGGAACCCAGCTCGTGTTCGAGCTGGCGGATCGCCGCCGAGACGGCGGACTGGACGATATTGACCCGCCGCGCGCCCTGGGTGAAGCTCGTCGACTCCGCCACTGCGATGAAATATTCAATCTGGGAAAGCTGCATCAATCCAGTATCGCGAATGACGATGGATACAAGCGTAAATAAGCGTTAGACACGATTACCTGCGCGACCAATACTGAAGGAATGACCCACACTCTGAGTTCCCCATCCTTCCGGACCGACGCACCGCACCGGGCGAACCGACGCCGGCACCGGCGCGGGTTCTGGATTGTCACGTTCGTCTTCATGATCACGATGGCGTTCGCGGCCGCGCCGGCCCCGCTCTACGTGCTTTACCAGCAACGGGGCGGGTTCAGCGCCTTCATGATCACGATCATTTTTGCCGCCTATGCTGCCGGCGTAGTGGCCAGCCTTTTCCTGGCCGGGCATATCTCCGACAGGTTCGGCCGCCGCAGGGTGATCGCGCCGGCCGTGCTGCTCAACGTCGTCGCGGCGCTGATCTTCCTGGTTTGGCCCGAGCTTCCGGGCCTGCTGCTCGCCCGCTTCATCTCCGGCCTGGGCATCGGCATGCTCACCGCCACCGCTACCGCCCACATGACCGAACTCCACCGTGAGGCCCGCCCAGGCACCGGGTCCCGGCGCGCAGAGGTCATTTCCACCGCGGCCAACATCGGCGGACTGGGCCTGGGTCCGCTCATCACGGGCTTCCTCGCCGAGTATGTGCCGATGCCGCTGTACACCCCATACGTGGTCTTCGCGTTCCTGCTGCTCGCAGGGCTGCTGCTGATCGTGACCGTCCCGGAAACCGTCAACAACGTCGACGAAACCTGGGTCTACCGGCCGCAGCGGGTCGTGGTCCCCCGCGCCGCGCGCGGACAGTACGTGGCCGCGGCCATGATGGCGTTCGTCGGGTTCGCCATGTTCGGCTTCTTCACTTCCCTGGCGCCCTCCTTTGTCGCCCGGCAGCTCGGCATGACCTCCCATGTGCTCGCCGGCGCCGTCGCCTTCGTCGTCTTTGCCTCCTCGGCAGCATTCCAGGTTCTCTCCTCCCGCTGGGGGCGCACCGCGCAGTTCGTCATCGGCCTGATCCTGTTGGCCACAGGCCTTAGCCTGGTGACCGTGTCGATCGCCGCGTCGTCGTTGCCGTTGCTAATCACCGGCGGGCTCGTCGCAGGCGCCGGGGTCGGCGTGACCTTCAAGTCCGCGATTGGCACCGTCATCGCCATCTCGGCCCCGGAGACCCGCGGCGAGGCACTGGCCGGGCTGTTCCTCGTCGGGTACCTCGGCATGGCAGTGCCGGTTGTGTTGTTGGGCCTGATGCTTCAGACCACTCCTCTGGTTCCGGCCGTTGTGATGTTCGGTGCGGTCATGCTGGCGCTGATCGTGATCACGGCCGTGACTCTGGCCCGCGCTTACGGCCGGGACCGCCCAGTGCCCGCCGGTTCACCCGTATCCTCGAAGTAACCGATCCAAAGGAGCACGCATCATGGCTGACTGGCAGGACACCTTTCCCCTCTGGGCCGCCGGCTGGGCCGCCGTCCGCGGGCAAACGTCAACTCCGGAAGGCGCCGTCGTTGTCACCGCAGCGGCCGCGGCAGATGCCCCTCCGGAGTACATCGTCGCCTGGCCCGGATCCGACGCCGACCGCACCGCTGAAACAGTCCGCCAGCAGACCGGGGCGGTACTCACCCTGGTCACCGCGGAGTCAGGGGACGCACTGGACTACGCCGCCGCCCGCGGGCTGGCCACCGTGGGACAAGCCGTGCTGCTCACCGCCCCCATGGAGGAGCTGAACGCCGTGCCGGAATTACCCGAGAACGCCGAGCTTGCCCAGGCTCCGCTGGAACTGTACGACCTCGTGGAAATATCGGTATTCGACCACCCCGTCGCCAGCGGCCGCATCAGGATCGAGGACGGCCTGGCCGTTATCGGCAGCGTCCGGACGCACGCACCGGAATCCGAGAAAGGCCTTGAAGCGGCAGTCCTGGCGGCACTGACGGACGAGGCCTACGTGCACGGCGCAAAGACCCTCTATACAGTCCTCCGCCCACACCAGGTGGCAGACTACACCGCCTCGGGATGGACAGTGGCGGCCCAAATCGTCAGCCTCAGTGCGAGCGAGTGAGCCTGAAGTTCCGCTCTGCACGCACCGGCGTTGCGAGCCCGAGGTTTTCCCGGAGGGTCGAGCCTACATATTCCGTGGGATACACGCCGCGTTCCTGCAGCTCGGGCACCAGATGGTTCACGATGTCATCCAGGCCCGTGGGGATGAGCCAGGGCGAGATGTTGAAGCCGTCCACGGCGCCCACGCGGGCGTATTCGGCCAAGGTGTCGGCCACGGCTGTGTACGAACCGGTGAACGTCGAGTCCACCCTTGCGGTGCGCGAGCTCACGAATTGCCTGATGGACAGGCCCTTCTCCTTGGCCTCGGCACGCCATTGCTCGGCGAGCTGCCGGGCCTTGGCGCCGTGGAAGCCGCTCCCCCTCGTCTCGGAGGTCTCCTCCACCACCGGATCGATCTCCGGGAGCGGGCCGTCGGGATCATAGGCGGATAACTCCCGGCCCCAGAACTGCTCCAGGTATGCCACCGCCTGCTGCGGCCCGATTTGCAAGCTACGGACCCATTCCTTCTTCTCGCGGGCTTCCTCGTCGCTTGCCGCGAGGATGAACTCGCTCGCGGGCATGATCTGTACGTCGTTTGCGGCGCGCCCGGCTGCCAGCGAGCGCGAGACGATATCGGCGCGGAACTCCACGGCGTCGTCGAACTTCGGGTGCGCCGAGAAAATGACGTCCGCCTGGCGGGCAGCGAAGTCGCGGCCTTCCGGGGAATCGCCGGCTTGGAACAGCACGGGCCTGTATTGGGCACTGCGCGGCAACCGCGGCGTCACGTCCACGGAATAGTGCTGTCCGGAGTGGTGCACGCTCCGCGCGTGCGATGGCACCGCCCAGGAATCCGCTGAAACGGACGAGGAAACCGCTCCGTCCTCCCACGAATCCCAGATCCCCTTAGCCGTCTCCACAAACGCCTCGGCATGGAGATAGCGATCGGCGTGGTCCAGGTAGCCGCCCCGCCGGAAGTTGGCCCCGGTCCAGGCGTTGTCCGTGGTCACGACGTTCCAGGCCGCTCGCCCGCCGGAGAGCACGTCGAGTGAGGCGAGCCGGTGCGCGAGGTCGGCGGGATCGTTGTAGGTGGTGTTTTGCGTTGCGACGAGCCCGATGTTGGACGTCACCGACGCGAGCGCCGCCAGCATGGTCTGCGCGTCCGGCCTGCCCGCGACATCCAGGGCATGCGGGCGGCCAAGGTGCTCCCGCAATCGCAGGCCCTCCCCTAGGAAGAATGCCGCGAACAACCCGCGTTCGGCGGTCTGGGCGATCCTCCTGAACGACTCGAAGTCGGTCTGCGATCCGGATTCGGGTGCCTTCCAGATGGTGCCGGAGTTGACGCCTTGGAAAAAGATCCCGAACTGGATCTTCCCGCTCGGCCGGAATTTAGCACGGTTGTGCTGTGTCATCTTCTCTCCTCAGTTTCCCGTGCCAGCGACGGCAGCGGCCGGCGACGCATACCGGCTCGTCGGCTTCCCAAGACCCAGCAACTCCCTGAACGTGCCACCTTGGGCAACCGGCTTCAGGGCTCCACGGCGCCGCAGTTCGGGCAGAACCAGTTGCGCCAACTCCTCGAGTTCCACATCCAGCACGGCCGGATGCAACCGCACCCCGTCGGCCACGGCAAGCACGTCAGCGAGGAAGTCCACCAGCTCCGCGGCAGTGCCGACGAAACGCGCGCGGGAACTCGCCCAGGGGGTATGCGCCTCCAGTTCGGCAAGCCGCGTGGAGGCCCTTTGCCCGCGCGAGTCGAGGACGACGTCGAGCTCTGCCACGACCGCCGGGCCGCCCCCAACAACGGTCCGGCGGGCGCGCACCTCCGCAAGCTCCTCGATGAGCAGCGAAGCGGTCGGAGCGGACACCAGCACCGCGTCGACGGACGAAGGAAGCAAGGAAGCCTGCGCCACCACGGGAAGCTGCCCCTGCAGTGGACGCGGAATGATGGATGGCCCCTTAACGGAATATCCGGCTCCGACGAAATCAGCTGGCGTCTCGAAGTCGACGTAGTGCAGTTTGTCGACGTCAAGGTACCGTCCGGTGGCGGCATCGCGGATCACGGCGTCGTCCTCCCAGGAATCCCAAAGCCGCCGGCTCACTTCCACCGACGCCGCAGCTTCTTGCGCCAAGGCGTTGCCCTCCAGAAAAGAGCGCCCGACGGCGGCGGCCTCCTCTGCGGAACCGCTCGCCGCGACGAGCCAACCGGCCCGCCCTCCCGAGACATAGTCCAGGCTCGCCAGTTGCGTTGAGATGTGGAACGGTTCGGTATAGACGGTATCCACCTCCGGCACCAGCACGATGGAACCCGTCACCGGCCCGGCGAAGGCGGCCCGCTGCAGGGCATTCACGCGGCCCACAACATCGGACCCCGCGCCCATAGGCCCATCGGCGAACGTCGCAACGTGGAAGCCGGCCGATTCCGCGGCCAGCACCGTGCTCCGGATTCGCGAACCATTCAGCAGCTCATCCGGCGCATGCCGCGCCTTGCGCCATGCCGCGGGATGGGAGCCGTCGCCGTCGAGTTCAAGGGCCAGGAAGCCTTGCCGGTTCGCGCCAGGGGTGCCGCTCACTGCTGCTCCTGCCTTTCGTAGGGGATCTGTTCGCCGGCTTCGATGGCCGCGGTCAGCCTGTTTTCCGCGGGTCGGAGCGGGCAGCTCGCAAGGTCTGTGTAGGCGCAGGGGAGGTTGACGGCGCGGTTGAAGTCGAGCACCACGGAGCCGTCGCCACCCGGGGTCACCGTAAGTGAGCGATTGGCGGCGTAGGTGGTGACGCCGCTCTGGAGCCGGATGCGGCTGGTGACGGGGTTCTTCAGGTGCGGGATGATGTCGAGGACCTGAAATTTCATTTCGCCGTAGCCCCGAACGTCGCCTCAGTAACGGTCTTTGACTCCGGCACGGCTTCCTCGGACAGGCCCCACCGGTCCAGGACCTTGCCGTAGGATCCGTCCTTGATGGCGGAATTCAGGGCATCCGTGATGGCCGGAGCCAGGCCGTTGCCTTTGAGGGTGGTGGCCGCGACAAGGGTCTCGGAAGGCCAGCCTGCGTTGACCTTCCCCACCACTTTCAGGTCGTTCCGGGTGTTCTCCCGGTAGGACACAGAGGGATAGGGCGCAAGGTTCAGGTCCGTCCGGCCGGACGAGAGCGCCAGGATGGTGTCGGCGTCGGAAGAGTAGTACTGCAGGATTGCCGGTGCCTTGCCGCGGGATTCGAGGTCCTTGTTCCATGCCAGGAGGATCTTTTCCTGGTTGGTGCCCGAGCCCACCGAGACCTTCAGACCGGAGATATCGTCCGCAGCCTTGATGTTGTAGGTGGAGGACTTCTTGGCTTCAAAGCCCATGTATGCCGCGCGGTAGGTGGAGAAGTCGAATAGTTTCACCCGATCCTTGTTGATGCCCACGTTCGAGAACACGGCTTCAAAATCCCCGGACTGGGTCTTGAGCGGCCAGTTCTCCCACGAGGTGACCTGCACGTCCAGTGCGAGCCCCAGCTTGTCCGCGGCGAGCTGGGCAATGTCCACTTCGACGCCGATGGGCGTCTTGTTGTCCGTGGCATAGAAGGACAGTGGAATGGCTGCGGCCGTGGTGCCGACGGTCAGTTTGCCGTCCTTGCCGATCGCGGCCGGCACCTCGGCTGCCGCGCCGGGATCCTTTTCCGCGCGGATTCGGTGCTGCTCCGGCGAGGTGTTGTAGGCGACGCCGTTGCGCGCGGCGCTTGTGGACGGGCTGGCACCGGCTGCCGAAGCGCCGGGGTCGGAGCAAGCGGCGAGCACCGGAAGGACGACGGCGGGCAGCACCGCGAGCGCCAGGAGTTTGGTTTTGATGCGTGGCATAGTGACGTGTCCTCAGATGTTGAAAGCTGGTTCGATGACTTTGGAGAAGAAGCTGCGCGTCCGGGCCTCCCGGGGATTAGCGAAGATCTCCTGGGGACTGCCCTGCTCCACGATCTGGCCCTCGTCCATGAAGAACACGGTGTCCGCCACATCGCGGGCAAAGCCCATTTCGTGCGTGACGATGATCAAGGTGGTGCCGGAGGTGGCGAGTTCGCGGATGACGTCCAGGACTTCGTTGACGAGCTCCGGGTCCAGTGCCGAGGTGGGCTCGTCGAAGAGCAGGATCTTGGGACCGAGGGCCAGTGCCCGGGCAATGGCAACACGCTGTTGCTGGCCGCCGGACAATTGCCTTGGGTAGGCGTCGGCCCGGTCCTTGAGGCCTACGCGGTCCAAAAGTTTCAGCGCATGCTTGCGGGCCTCGGTCTTATTCCGGTGGAGCGCGACGACGGGCGCTTCAGTCACGTTTTCCAGTGCGGTGAGGTGCGGGAACAGGTTGAAGTTCTGGAACACCATGCCGATGTCCGTGCGCTGCTTGAGGATGTCCTTCCCGCGCAGTTCGTGCAGCTTGTTCCCGCGGACCTGGTAGCCCACCAACTGGCCGTCGATGGTGATGTACCCGCCGTCCACCTTTTCCAAATGGTTGATGGTACGCAGGAGCGTGGATTTCCCGGAGCCGGAAGGCCCCACGATCACTGCGACTCCTCCTGGCGGAACCGTGAGGCTCACGCCCTTGAGGACGTCAGTTCCCCCAAAGGACTTGCGCACGTTGGTGATGTCCACGTGGCCGCGGCTTGTGGTGGTCATCGGGGTTCCTTCGTTCGGTCAAGGTTCACCGGCGCGTGGGTGGCAAAGAACTTCCTTGCCTTCTGCAGCGGAGTCAGGGGCAGGTTGCGGACGGCGCCCTTCGAGTAGTGGCGCTCAATGTAGTACTGGAAGACACTCAGTACCGAGGTAATGGCCACGTACCAGAGCGTCGCCACAAGGAGCAGCGGAAGGACCTGCTGTGTGCGGTTGTAGATGACCTGCACGGTGTAGAAGAGCTCGGAGTAGGCCAGGACGTAGACGATCGACGTTCCCTTGACCAAGCCGATGATCTCGTTGAAAGCGGTAGGCAGAATGGCCCGCATGGCCTGCGGCAGGACGATCCTGGTGGACCGCCGCCAGGCCGGAATGCCAAGGGCCGCGGCTGCTTCAAGCTGGCCTTGATCCACCGAGAGGATGCCGCCGCGGATGATCTCGGCAGAGTACGCCGCTTGGTTGAGGGTCAGGCCCAGGACTGCAGCCGCGAATTGGCTGATGAGGGTGGTGGTCTGGACCTCGAAGAAGCGGATATCCGTGAAGGGGATACCTAGGCTGACCTTCTCGTAGAGGTACCCCAGGTTGTACCAAAGCAGCATCTGGACCAGCAACGGCGTGGAGCGGAAGATCCAGGAGAATGTCCATGACACGGAGACCAGCAGCGGGGACGCGGAAAGCCTCATGAGCGCCAAGATGAAACCGAGGACAAAGCCGAGCGCCCCGGAGATGACCGTGAGCTTGAGGGTCTCCACGAGGCCGTTCACCACGGATTGCGCGGTGAACCATTGCGCCACGACGCCCCACTCCCACCGCGGATTCGTCGCGAGTGACCAGGCGACGGCGACGACGCCGAGCGCCACCAGCACCGTGCCTACCCAGCGCCAAGGACGCCGGGCCGGGACCACTTTGTAGCGGGAGTAATCGGCTGCGGGCCGGGCGGTGTCACCCTGGGAAGCGGCGGGCGCCGGGCTTTCCGTGACGGCGCTGTGTTCCAAAAGGGCGCCGGGCGCCGGTTCCGGTGCAGATTGCTGTGCGGACTGCGCCACCGTGGTTGCTGCTGAACTCATGCGCCACCTCGCTTCGTATCGGTTGTTGGCTATCGGATGGCAGCCAATCTAGGGGCGTCCTGGAAGCGGCTGCAAGGCGGATTTTTGCACTTCTTCACAGGGATTCATGGCGCTTCGCACGGCTTCACACGGCGCCACATGAGTCAGTTCTTTGCTCCTTTTGACGCTCCGTGACGTGTGGTGAACGGCCGTTACCCCGGCCTCGACCGAAGCCCCACCACCTCCCTAGGCTCGGGTACCACCAGCCACCGCAAACAGGAGTTGCCATGCCGTCCTCTGTCCCCACCATCACCTTCATCGGCGGTGGTCCGCGCTCAGCCGGCATCCTCGAACGGCTCACGGCCAACAAACCCGGACTCTTCGACGGCCCCCTGGCCATCCACATCGTGGAGCCGCATGAACCCGGTTCCGGGAGGATCTGGCGCTATGACCAGAGCCCGGGGCTTCTGCTCAACTCCACCGCTGCGGACGTCACGATGTTCACTGACGGCTCCGTGGCCTGCGACGGTCCCTCCGTCGAGGGTCCGGGACTGGCCGCCTGGGCTGCCGGAGTGCTCGACGGGTCCATCCGCGACGTTCCGCCATTGGAGCCACATATCCTTGAGCAGCTTCGGACGTTGACTCCAGCCTCATTTCCCAGCCGCCAGCTTCAGAGCAAGTACCTCGAATGGTTCTTCCGTCACGCCGTTGCGGGCCTCGGACCGGACGCCGAGGTGACGGTTCACCGGGACACGGCCACCGCCGTCGAGCATTCACTTCTGCCCGACGGCGGTGCGCGGTACAGCGTGCGGCTCTCCTCGGGTACCGTGCTCGAGGCCGACCTCGTCGTGTATTCACTGGGCCACACGGATTCCCAAATCGAGCCGGAATCGGCACGCCTCGCGGACTTCGCCGCCCGCCACGGAGGGTTCTACGCGGCGCCGTCGTATACCGCCGACGTCGACTATTCAGCGATCGCCCCCGGCCAGGACGTCCTGGTCTCAGGCATGGGGCTGGCGTTTGTCGACCTGCTGGTGCTCTTGTTCGAGGGCCGCGGCGGCCGTTTCGAAGACAGGCCCGACGGCGGCCTGGACTATGTGCCGTCCGGCGCCGAACCGCGGCTCTGGGCAGGCTCGCGGCGCGGAGTGCCCTACCACTCCAAGATCTCTTCCACCCTGCGCGGGGAGCCCGTCGGCGCACTGCGGTACTTCACCGCGGCCGCCGTCGAATCGCTGCTTGAGGCCCACGAAGAACTGGATTTCCGCGCCCAGCTCTGGCCCCTCATCGCCAAGGACGCCGGCTACGCCTATTACCGCGAGCTCTTCACCGGCTATCCGGAACGGGGCCGCGGCGGCTGGGACGAGTTTTCGGCGCGCTTCGATGCTCTGGATTGGTATAGCCGCGAACGCGAAGACCTCGTTGCTGCGGCGATCCCGGACCCGGCGCTCCGGCTGGACCTGGAAGCGCTGGACCAACCCTTCAGCGGCTGTGCCTTCGCGGACCACGCTGCCGTTCAGAGGTCCGTGGTGAGCTACATCGAACGCGACCTCAACCTCCGCACCAGTCCCGACCATTCGGAGACCTTGGCCCTGTTCTCAGCCCTCCTCCGCGTCTACATGGAGCTAGGCCGGCTGGTCCCCCAGGAGCGGCTCAACTCGCGCTCCCAGCAGGCGGTGCACGGATGGTGGCACGGCTTCTTCAGCTTCGTGGATTCCGGGCCGCCACCGCACCGCCTCCATGAAATCCTCGCCCTGCACCGAGCCGGATTGCTGCAGTTCCTTGGGCCGGGGATGTGGGTGCGCCCGGACGAGGCCAGCGGCCGATTCGTGGCCGGGTCCTTCCAATCACCCGTGGTGGTGGACGCACCGGCATACATCGAAGCCCGCTTGCCGTCGCCGTCGGTGGCGCGCTCAGCGAACCCTGCGCTGGCGGACCTGCACGACGCCGGTTGGGGAACCGAACAGTTGCTCCTCACCTCGGACGGTCCCCACTCCACGGGTAAGCTGTTGGTCTCGAGTTCGCACGAGGTGTTGGCTCCCGACGGCGGACGGCAGGTGGGCCTCTTCGCCGTCGGACCCTGGACCTCGGGTTGGGGCGCGGGTGCGTTCGCTCGGCCCGGCACCAACGCTGCACCCTTCCGCGAGAACGACGCCTTGGCCCGTCGCCTCCTCACCGAACTCGCCGCCCCTCACCCTCGCACCGGCCACCCAACTAGCTCGCATTTGTTGTCGCTATGACGCCTCATAACGACAACAAATGCGACCCAGTTGGGTGGGGTGTCCTGAGTCTGCCCATGCACGATCCGCGCGTAAAACCCCTCCTGGAGGAACTCGCCGTCGAATACACCACGCGCTACGGGGACTTGTTTGGCAGCGGTGGCGCGGCCGAGGAGCTCAACAGGTACCCGGCCGGCGAGTTTGCCGCACCCCACGGCGCCCTGCTCATCCTCCAGGAAGACGGCGAAACCGTCGCGGGCGGGGCATTCCGCCGCTACGACTCCAGCACGGCGGAACTCAAGCGGATCTGGACCCACTCGGCACACCGGCGTCGAGGGTTGGCCCGGGTGGTTCTCGCGGAGCTGGAAGCCGAGGCCGCCCGGCGCGGCTACCGGCAGATCTACCTGACCACGGGTCCGCGGCAGCCCGAAGCCAAGAACCTCTATCTGGCTACCGGCTACACCCCTTTGTTCGACCTCGATGCGGATCCGGAAGAAATCAAGCACTTGGCGTTTTCGAAGGACCTGGGTTCCATCCGGGCGTGAGATTCCTACCCGTCTGCCTGGCGAGCCGCGGCTTCAATCCTGGCCCGGTGATCACCCCATTCTTCGGTGCTGCGCTGTGACAAATTCGGGTCTCCAGGGCCTTTCCCGGCGGAGCCATCAATGAGTTCCCTGAGGATGTCGGCATGCCCCAGATGCTGAGCCGTCTCGACGCACATATGCACCAGGATCTGATGAAGGGTCACGTGGCGGCGTTCTTCCGCCCACCACGGCACCTCCCCAGGAGCGTCCAGGGGCAGGAACTCGATAGTTGCATCGCTGTGCTCGGCCGAGAAGTGGTGCAGTTCGATGATCTCCTCCCTGCTCTCTTCGGACGGAACCCACAGATCGGCGTCGGCCTCGGCATCGTCGGCAAACCAAGGCAAGTCCCTGCCGCTAGGCCGGCCAAAGACCTCCCCGAAGTACCCAAGCTCCACGCTGGCCACATGCTTCACAAGCCCCAGCAGGTTGGTCCCGGTAGGGGTCATGGGCCGGCGGAGGTCGTACTCGTCGAGTCCGTCGAGCTTGCCGAGGAGCTCGCCTCGGCGCGCACGCAGGTATTTGAGCAAAATCGCTTTGTCATTCATGCCGGGCACTATACCGTTGGCGGTTCCGGCTGCGTCGGATTCGGGCACCCTTCTCGGGATGATCGCGACTGTGTAGCGTCGGTGCATGGCCAAACTGATTTACACAGGAATCATGTCTCTGGACGGCTATACCGCGGACGCCGCCGGCAAGTTCGACTGGAGTATGCCGGACGAAGAAGTGCACAGCTTCGTCAATGACCTCGAACGGCCCGTCGGCACGTACCTCCTCGGCCGGAGGATGTACGAGGTCATGGCGGTCTGGGAGGACATGTCCCTCTCCCAGGAGCCACCCGTCATCCAGGACTACGCCGAGATCTGGCGTGCCGCCGACAAAATTGTGTACTCCACGAGCCTGGAAAGTTCGTCCACGGCCAGGACGCGCATTGAGCGGGAGTTCGACGCCGGAGCCATCCGGGCGCTGAAAGAGACCGCACCGCGGGACATGTCCATTGGTGGCACAACGCTCGCAGCCCAAGCCATCAAAGCTGGCTTGGTGGACGAGTTCCGCCTCTTCCTCACGCCAATCGTCGTCGGGGGCGGCAAACAGTTCCTCCCGGACGACGTACGGATAACGCTTGGATTGCTGGACGAGCACCGCTTCGGCAACGGCGTCGTTTACCTTAGGTACGCCAAAGGGGATGGGTAGAACCTCCAACTAATCCGGTCGTTCTGCGGGCCTGCGCGCTCAGGCTATGCGCACCGCCAACAAATCCACGGCTAAAAGCTCGCGACGATCCAGCAGGGATACACCCTCAAGGCGCCACTATCGAGCTAGTTGCCGCCATCATCGACGGCGAAGTCCACAAGGAAGCGCAAGCCCGGTTGCCACTTTCCATGATGAACCGGCATGGCTTGGTGGCTGGCGCCACGGGCACGGCAAGACCGTCACCCTGCACATGATGGCGGAACAACTGTTCACAGCCGGAGTCCCGTATTCCTCGCGGACATCAAGGGCGTCCGCGCGGATTGAACGGCGGCTGCCGGCCGCCGTCGGGCCTTCCCGAAGCATGTTCATTCGTCACGTAAGGGGAAGCATGCTCAGGTATTGCGGAACCGGCAGGTAACGTAAAGGGCGTGCAGTTGAGTCAAGCGTTGGTCAAGGCCGCGGCCGGGTGGCTGCTCGGCCTGATGCTTGCTGTGGCCGCTGCGATCGTTGCCGTCAACCTGGTGAGCAATTCGATAGCCAGTCCGCAGCAGCAGGTTCGCGATTACCTTGACGCCCTTCAGAAGGGGCATGGCGGGGAAGCCCTCGGGCTTCTTCACGCCTCCGTGCCCAACGCCAACGCCGCCATGCTGGACGGCACAGCGCTGCAAACGGCCGCGTCGAAAATTACCGATATCAAGATCGGTAACCCCGAATCCCGTGGAGCCAACCGGGTGACGGTCCCCATGGATTACCAGATTGACGGCAAGGCTTTGCACTCGGATTTCTTGCTTGAGCGCACGGGCACTGAATGGCTGTTCTTCGGCAAGTGGTCCTTCGTCCCGGCGGCCTTGCCGACAATCGAGGTGACCGTGGTCAACTCCACTGAGGCGACCCTGAACGGCGTCCCCGTGAACCTACCCGATGGCCGCAACAGCTTTGCCGTGTTCTACCCCGGCCAATACGAAGCGAACCTTACCGGCAAATACTTCTCGGCACCGTCCACCAACACCGCGGTAACTAGCGGCACTTTGCCCCAATCACCGCTCAATCTCGTGACGAAACCCACCGAGGCCATGATCACGGCGGTCAGCGACAAGGTCAAGGAATTCCTGGACAACTGCGCCGCCGAAGCCACCAAGCAACAGAAGCTCCAGCCCGATTGCCCGTTCTACCATGTGACCAACAGCCGTGTGGTGGATGGCACCATCAAATGGGAAATCACCGAGTATCCCAAGGTCAGCATCGATCCCTTTGGTGGCCAATGGGTCGTGGCACCCCTCAACGGCAAGGCCCGGGTTACCGCCCGCGAAGTGGACCTCTTCAGCGGAATGGTGGGGGACCTTAACGCCGTCCACGACTTCAGCTTCACGACGCGGCTGGACATCGGTGCGGACACCATTACCGTCACCCCCCTGGTGAGCTTCTAGGCGGCGCCTTTGTCAGCGGCCCCAGCGTCACAAAGCGCAGGTTTTTGGCCGTGACCGACTCCCGAATCCCTGAGTTTCCGGCGTTGTCCCCGACGCTGGGCGCTAAAAAGTTGCTAAGCGTGACACAGCCGACGCTCGGGCCGCCGACTTTCCCCGCCCCAGAAGGGCAAGCACCTCCGCAACCATGGCCTCGGAGTCGTGCACCACATCCGAATAGTAGTAACGAAGTACCGTGTACCCCTGAATAACGGACAAGTTGTTGCGGCGGTGGTCCTTCTTCACTTGCTTCCATTCAGCGTGATGGCGACCGTCGAGTTCCACGAGCAGCCAACCGTCCAGTAACAGGTCCATGTACCCCACGCCGTCGACGTAGAACTGCGGCTGGACATCGATGCCGGCCCTGCGGAAATGCGTCCGCGCCAACGTCTCCAGGAGCGAATCGGCCCCACGATCAATCCACTGAAGGACTTCGCGCGCCTTACCGTTGCGCTTTCCAGGCAACCGCTCAAGCAGAAAGGGGACCGTCATGTCGCCCCTACCCACGGCGCACTCCACCATGACGAGGGATTCCTGCCACGGCAGGCATCGGAGGGCGTGAATGAGGACGTCGGCCAAGGAGACCACAGGCCTGTGCGGATGCGACGGTAACAGCAAACCGCCGTGATGCACGACGTCGTTGCGCCCATAGCTGCGGAGCTGATGCACGTGCGGGGGACCCGAATGGTCAATCGCCCACAGTCCATGAAATGGCGCCGCGCTGACGCAGGTCCGTAATTGGCGGTTTCGAACCAGTTCCACATCGGCATCTGGTGCGGAGGCGAGCGCATAGATGCCGCGCGCGGGTTGTCGCACCCCGCCGCGCACCGCTTTCCTGAGCTGCGCGTCGCTAATTCCAAACCGCGCCAGCACCGGCCTTCGCGCGACGCCGCCACACCGGTTCAGTGCCTGTTCAACGTCCATGAAGCCATGATGCCGCCCGGAGGCGACGCCGTCGGCTTTCTCTTGGCCTATGTGGACAATTCAGCGTCACGCCGTGCAGTTTTTTGGCGGCCCTCAGTACTCAAAACCCCGGATCTCCGGGACCGGTACCGGCACAAGGAGCCAAAAAGATGCGAGACGTGACGCAGCCGCCCAGCCAACCGGAGCTTAGTCCATACCGCGCAGGTCAAGCACCAGCTCGGAATCGCCGTCGGCCTGCAAAACCACAGGGATGCCCCAGTCCTGCTGGTACAAGTGGCACGCGGCGTGGTCGGGGATTTCGCCGTCCTCGGTCTCAGGACCATCACATGCGGCTGCACGAGCCGTAATGTGGAGAATTCCCTCAGGGACGTCCGCGGACAGCTCCAGGGCCCGCAACAAGCCCACGGATGTGCCACCGCCGGACAGCAGCAGCTCGGGAGGGGTGGACGAGATCTTCAGTTGCGTAGGGTCGCCCCAGCGGTCGTCGAGTTTCTGTCCGGTCGGGGCAGCGAAGCGCACCGTGAGTTCCAGCTTGCCCGGCGCCACAGGGCTTTTGGGCCGCTGCGTTTGAGATGCCCCTTCATCCACCTGCTGGGCTTCCTTGGGGATGGGAACCAGAACCAGCTGGTGCTTGTTGGATTCCACCACCACCAGCAACGGCTCGCCGCCTTCCGGGTAGACCACGACGACGTCGCTCGGCTCCGTGAGGCCCCTCGCCAAAGTGGACACCGTCTTGGTGGCGGGGTCGTAGCGCCGCACGGCACCGTTGTAGGTGTCAGCCACAGCCACGGATCCATCGGGAAGCACCGTGACCCCCAAGGGGTGCTGCAGGCGTGCTTCGGCGGCTTGGCCGTCGCGGAAGCCGAAATCGAATAGCCCCTTGCCGACGGCCGACTCCACGGTGACGCCGGTTTCGCGAAGCACCAGGCGGCGCAATGCCGAGGTCTCGGAATCGGCCACCCAGATGTTGTGGTCCGCATCGACAGCCAGTCCGGAAGGCTGGGCGAACCAAGCTTCCTCCGCAGCTCCGTCAAGCAGGCCCTCAAGGCCCGAGCCGGCCAGGATGGACACTTCGCCGCTCAAGGGCTCGAAAGTGAAAATCTGGTGAGTGCCCGCCATGGCGATAACAACCCGCTGCAGCTTCTCGCTCCACACCACGTCCCACGGCGAGGACAGGGACACCCCGGTCCCAATACCCAGCACCCCGACGTCCACCGCGTCGGCCGCGAAGTCAGCCGGACCGGCGTCGTGGTGCTCAGCCCAAGCGCCGGCACCGCTTTCCGTCACGCGGGCAGGACCGGCGTCGAGCAGGCGCTGCACGCCATTGCCAGCAACAGTCTGCACATAACCGGAGCTGAGCGTGACACCGCGGAGGCGATGGTTCACGGTGTCCGCGACAACAGCCTCGTAGCCGAGCTGCCAAGCCAGCGACGACGGCAGCACCGCCACGCCCTGGGGCTCGTTGAACTGGGCGATTTCCGCGGTGCCATCCAGGTATCCCTTGGTCCCGGAGCCAATAATGCGCTCCACGGTTTCAAGGTCGGGGCGCAGTTCCACGAGGCGGTGGTGACCGGAGTCGACCACGAGGTAGTTGCCGTTGTCCAGCTGGGTCGCCTTGCCCGGGAAGCGAAGAGTGCCCGACGTCGGGACGGGAGCCACGTAGGGTCCGTCACCGCGGTGGAGGGTCCCCTTGGCTTCGTGCTCGGCCACGAGCTCCTCAAGGAGCACTGCAAGGCCGTCGGCGTGCCCCTCACCGGAGAGGTGCGCCACGATGTACCCCTCGGGGTCCACGACTACCAGCGTGGGCCAAGCGCGGGCCGTATAGGCCTTCCACGTGGCGAGCTCCGGGTCGTCCAGCACGGGGTGGCGGATTTCGTAGCGCTCCACGGCGGATGCGAGGGCTACGGGATCGGCTTCGTGCTCGAATTTGGGAGAGTGCACGCCGACCGTCACCAGGACGTCGGCGTACTTTTCCTCGAGCGGGCGCAGCTCATCCAGGACATGCAGGCAGTTGATGCAGCAGAACGTCCAGAAATCCAGCAGCACGATCTTGCCGCGCAGCGATTCCAGGTCCAGTGCCTTCCCGCCGGTGTTGAGCCAGCCACGGCCCACCAGTTCAGAGGCACGGACACGCAGTTGGGTGCGTACGGTTTCGCTCATCAGCGTCCTTCCAGGTTGGTCTTGCTTTCGGGCTGCTTTGAGTCCCCGCCCGCCAGTTTGGCGTCGCGGTCTGCAAGCCGCGCAAACATATCGTTGTAAGCATTAAGGTCGGCGTTGTTATTCCTGTCTGCCGCCCGATCGGTCCGCTTCGTCTCCCGCTCATCCGAACGGGACCACATGACCGCGACGCCGATCGCCACCAGCAAGGTGGGCACTTCGCCGATTCCCCACGCCACGGCGCCGCCCGTCTGCTGGTCCAACAGGGCAGAGGGCCCCCATGTCCGGCCAAGGTTGCCGAAGTAGTCCGCAGCCAGCAAGCCGGTGCCACCCATGATGGCCACCCCGAAGAATGCGTGGAAGCCCATGGTGGCAAGCAAGAGAAGCAAGCGCATGGGGTAGGGGGCCCGGCGAGGCAACGGGTCCGAGCCGATCATCGTGAGCACAAAGATGTAGCCGGTCAGGAGGAAGTGGAGGTTCATGAGCTCATGGCCCACGTGCTCACGCATCGCGAAGCCGAATGCGTCCGAGAAGTAGAACAAGACGATGGAACCAGCGAAGTTCGCAGCGGCAAACAGCGGGTGGGTCACCACTTGCGAGAACTTGGAATGCACGAACACAAGGATCCACTCCCGGAGTCCACGGGACCCATCCCTGCGGGATCCTTCGCCGCGCGATGGCAGCGCACGCAATGCCAGGGTCACCGGTGAACCGAGCACCAGGAAAAGCGGGGCCACCATGGTCAGCGCCATGTGGTCCACCATGTGTGCGGAGAACAGCACCCGGCCGTAAACCGAGGGTGGCCCGGACGTGATGTACGTCAGTACAACCAAACCGATCATCCAGTTCACGGTCCGGAACACGGACCAGGAGTCGCCGCGTTTGCGAACCTTGACGACTCCCTGGATGTAGCTCACCGCGCCGAAGAGGGCCACGGCAACCCATAGCCAGTCGAGCCGCCATTCGGTCAGCCAGCGCACAGGGGTGAGTTCGGGCGGCAACTCGTAGCCGGACAAAATGAACGCCGGCGACGCATCGGGTGCGTAGGTGGCGAGCTGCGGTGGCGCCGAACTGGCCAGCGCGACGGCGAGTCCCGACGTCGCGCCCATCACCAACAGTTCCACGAGCACAAGCTGCCACAGAACGCGGCGCGTGCTCATCGATTTTCGGGCCAGCTGCGGGATCACCCATTGCCGGTGCATCAAGCCGACACCGCCGAGGACAACCGTGGCGAAGGCCTTGGCCAGGATGATCTGACCGTATGGGGTACCTACCAAGGCCGAGAAGGTCGTGACGCGGATACTCGCGTTGATCACTCCTGAGGCGAACACCAGCACGAAGGCATAGCCAGCCAAGGTGGAGAAACGGCCAAGTGTCTGAGCAGTGATGTCCTTGGCGCCCAGTGCCTTCGAACCCCGCAAGATACCCGAGAGAACTCCGAGCATGATGATGCCGCCCACCCAAGCGGACACGCCCACCAGGTGAAGGCCAAGGGAGTTGATGGCGCCTTCATGGTCGCTGGAACTCGCAGAGTGGCCAATCAGCGCGCTCGGCACCAAGCCGCCCAGCGCCAACGCAAGCGTCAGCGCGAGTCCTGCCAGCGAGCGGACGCCGAACAGCGCCGTCGTGACAATCGCGGCAATGATGGTCACGGCGAGCCAAGCCTGGCCCGTCTGGATGTCCGTCATGAAGTACACGAGGGAGGCAGTGAACTGCGCGTCACCGGACAGACCTTGGCCCGCCACGTCGGCGTAGGTCAGGACAAGGACCGCGACGGCGGAGAGCGTCCACACGGCACCTGCGGCTGCCGCTACGGCCAAGGCACGGGCGAACGCGGGGTGTTCAGTGGCATCGCTGCCCCTGGAGCCGGACGCATTCCGGGGAAGGATGCCGACGGCGAAGATCAGTCCGCCAATCACGGTCGCCAACGATATGTTGTGGACCGCTGTGGCCACCGGCAGGCCCCAACGGACCAGGGCACCTGGATCGGACACCTGCCGTGCGGCTGAGGCGCCGGAGAAGACCAAGGCAGCCACGAGCGCTAAAAGGAGCGCAGCGAAGCCAGCCAGCTGCCATGGGAGGGAGATCCCTTCCACGACGGCAACTGCCTTTCTTCCCGGCTTGGAAGCGGGCGAGGGGGCGGTGGCGGGTGTTTTGGCTGACGGCACCTATCCATTGTCCGCTAACGTTGGCGGCGCCGCGAATCGAGCTGACTAAAGCAGAAAGGCGGCAACCCGCAGGTTGCCGCCTTTCGAGCCGTTCGCCGAAGTGTCTTACTTCTTGGAGACAGCTGCCTTCAGCTTGGAGCCAGCGGTCAGCTTAACGCTGTGGCCAGCGGCGATCTGGATGGTCTCGCCGGTCTGGGGGTTACGGCCCGTGCGGGCTGCGCGGTCGGTGCGCTCGATTGCGAGCCAGCCCGGAATGGTGATCTTTTCGCCGGCGGCGACGGAAGTCTCGAAAACTTCGAACAGTGCATCGAGCACGGAGTTGACTGCAGCCTGGCTTGTGCCAGCTTTGCCAGCTACCTCGGAAACGAGTTCGCTACGGTTCTTAGCCATTTGTGTCCTCCTGGACTTTACGATTTTGGAGCTCACACACGGCATGCGCGCGAGCCACTGTTCGAAAACTTACCAGCTTGGACGGACACGGCCAGCAAATTCCCCGTGTTTCCGCGCTTTTTTGACCAAATTCACCCTATTTCAGGCTCTTTTGGGGGCCAATTCCGCCGCGGGCGAACTCCCAGGCCCCCAAGACGCCCGCTCACGTATGCGCGGTTCGGGCCGGACGCCCGCTCACGTATGCGCGGTCCCGGCCCGACGCCCGCTCACTTGTAGGTGATGGAGGGTTTGGGTGAAACGCCCGATACGTGATGGAGGGTTGGGTGGAACGCCCGCTCACCTATACCGCGGTCCGGGCCGACGCCCGCTCACCTATACCGCGGTCCGGGCCGACGCCCGCTCACCTATACCGCGGTCCGGGCCGACGCCCGCTCACCTATGCCGCGTTAGGGCCGGACGCCCGCTCACGTATAGGTGATGGAGGGTTGGGGTGAAGCGCCCGATACGTGATGGAGGGTTTGGGCCCGCGGGTTGGTGGGTGTGGTTGGGTGGGTGGTTTAAATGGTTCAGGCCCCGACATGTGTGTCGGGGCCTGAACATTAATGGTTGTCCGGCGGTGTCCTACTCTCCCACACCCTCCCGGGTGCAGTACCATCGGCGCTGTGGGTCTTAGCTTCCGGGTTCGGAATGGGACCGGGCGTTTCCCCCACGCTATGACCGCCGTAACCCTGTTACCCGTCCCCCTTCGCCGTGTGGCGGGGGGTGGGAAGTCTGGTTACAACTTGTCCAAACCCGGTTGAGGGGTTTGGTGGTGTTGTTATTCGGTTGTTGGTTCCTGGAGCAACGGGTTTTGTTGTTCGGGAACCACATAGTGGACGCAAGCAGTAATGGTTGTGTGGTGTAAGTTATCGGCCTATTAGTACCGGTCAGCTTCAACAGTCTTTAGTCCTGTCTTCCACATCCGGCCTATCAACCCAGTGGTCTGGCTGGGGGCCTCTCACACACGAGGTGTCTGGAAATCTCATCTTGAAGCGAGCTTCCCGCTTAGATGCTTTCAGCGGTTATCCCATCCGAACGTAGCTAATCAGCGGTGCACTTGGCAGTACAACTGACACACCAGAGGTTCGTCCGTCCCGGTCCTCTCGTACTAAGGACAGCCCTTCTCAAATTTCCTGCGCGCGCAGCGGATAGGGACCGAACTGTCTCACGACGTTCTAAACCCAGCTCGCGTACCGCTTTAATGGGCGAACAGCCCAACCCTTGGGACCTACTCCAGCCCCAGGATGCGACGAGCCGACATCGAGGTGCCAAACCATGCCGTCGATATGGACTCTTGGGCAAGATCAGCCTGTTATCCCCGAGGTACCTTTTATCCGTTGAGCGACGGCCATTCCACAATGTACCGCCGGATCACTAGTCCCGACTTTCGTCCCTGCTTGAGATGTCTCTCTCACAGTCAAGCTCCCTTGTGCACTTACACTCGACACCTGATTGCCAACCAGGCTGAGGGAACCTTTGGGCGCCTCCGTTACTTTTTAGGAGGCAACCGCCCCAGTTAAACTACCCATCAGGCACTGTCCCTGACCCGGATCACGGGCCGAAGTTAGATGTCCAAAGTGACCAGAGTGGTATTTCAACGATGACTCCACCCGAACTGGCGTCCGGGCTTCAACGTCTCCCACCTATCCTACACAAGCCACTCCGAACACCAATACCAAACTATAGTAAAGGTCTCGGGGTCTTTCCGTCCTGCTGCGCGTAACGAGCATCTTTACTCGTACTGCAATTTCGCCGAGTTTATGGTTGAGACAGCGGGGAAGTCGTTACTCCATTCGTGCAGGTCGGAACTTACCCGACAAGGAATTTCGCTACCTTAGGATGGTTATAGTTACCACCGCCGTTTACTGGGGCTTAAATTCTCAGCTTCGCCTTGCGGCTAACCGGTCCTCTTAACCTTCCAGCACCGGGCAGGAGTCAGTCCGTATACATCGTCTTGCGACTTCGCACGGACCTGTGTTTTTAGTAAACAGTCGCTTCCCCCTGGTCTCTGCGGCCCCGATCCCCTCCCACCAGCAAGTGGTGTTCAAGGTAGGGGCCCCCCTTCTCCCGAAGTTACGGGGGCATTTTGCCGAGTTCCTTAACCATAATTCTCTCGATCGCCTTGGTATTCTCTACCTGATCACCTGTGTCGGTTTGGGGTACGGGCGGCTGGAACCTCGCGTCGATGCTTTTCTAGGCAGCATAGGATCACCGGATCCCCCCGAACGGGGGTCCCATCAGATCTCAGGAACGTCATCAAAGACACAGCGACGGATTTGCCTATCGCTGACCCTACATCCTTAGACCGGGGCAACCATCGCCCGGCCCGGCTACCTTCCTGCGTCACACCTGTTAATACGCTTACCTCCCGGGATCAGATCCCGCGCTCGGCCAAAACCCGCACACCACAAGGGTGATTGGGCAGGCTCCGGGCGGTTAGTATCCCCCGCTTGGCATGGGCGGTCCTTCGCCGGTACGGGAATATCAACCCGTTGTCCATCGACTACGCCTGTCGGCCTCGCCTTAGGTCCCGACTTACCCAGGGCAGATTAGCTTGACCCTGGAACCCTTGATCATTCGGCGGACGGGTTTCTCACCCGTCTTTCGCTACTCATGCCTGCATTCTCACTCGTGTAGGCTCCACCGCTGGTTTACACCGCGACTTCACCGCCCACACGACGCTCCCCTACCACTCCAGACGACTGAACCACGAAGGCTTGTCTACTATCTGAAATCCACAACTTCGGCGGTGTACTTGAGCCCCGCTACATTGTCGGCGCGGAATCACTTGACCAGTGAGCTATTACGCACTCTTTCAAGGATGGCTGCTTCTAAGCCAACCTCCTGGTTGTCTTCGCAACTCCACATCCTTTCCCACTTAGCACACGCTTAGGGGCCTTAGTTGGTGGTCTGGGCTGTTTCCCTCTCGACTATGAAGCTTATCCCCCACAGTCTCACTGCTGCGCTCTCACTTACCGGCATTCGGAGTTTGGCTGACGTCAGTAACCTTGTAGGGCCCATCGGCCATCCAGTAGCTCTACCTCCGGCAAGAAACACGCAACGCTGCACCTAAATGCATTTCGGGGAGAACCAGCTATCACGGAGTTTGATTGGCCTTTCACCCCTACCCACAGCTCATCCCCTCCATTTTCAACTGAAGTGGGTTCGGTCCTCCACGACGTCTTACCGTCGCTTCAACCTGGCCATGGGTAGATCACTCCGCTTCGGGTCTAGATCACGCCACTAACTCGCCCTATTCAGACTCGCTTTCGCTACGGCTACCCCACACGGGTTAACCTCGCGACGTAACACTAACTCGCAGGCTCATTCTTCAAAAGGCACGCCGTCACAACTACAAGGCTGCTCCGACGGATTGTAAGCACACGGTTTCAGGTACTGTTTCACTCCCCTCCCGGGGTACTTTTCACCTTTCCCTCACGGTACTGGTCCGCTATCGGTCATTAGGAAGTATTTAGGCTTATCAGGTGGTCCTGACAGATTCACACGGGATTTCTCGGGCCCCGTGCTACTTGGGATCCTCTCCAGGCGGTACACAACATTACGGTTACGGGGCTAACACCCTCTCCGGCCGGCCTTTCAAGACCGTTCACCTATGCCTGCACCCACACCCCACCGGTCCGGCAGAACCAGTACGGAAAGTCCCACAACCCCGCCCATGCAACGCCCGCCGGCTATCACACATGGAACGGTTTGGCCTCATCCGCGTTCGCTCGCCACTACTAACGGAATCACTCTTGTTTTCTCTTCCTGCGGGTACTGAGATGTTTCACTTCCCCGCGTTCCCTCCACACACCCTATGTGTTCAGATGCGGGTCACCAGATCACGCCTAAACGCCCCTGGCGGGGTTTCCCCATTCGGACATCCTGGGATCACAGTCCGGTTATCGACTCCCCCAGGCTTATCGCAGATTCCTACGTCCTTCTTCGGCTCCTAATGCCAAGGCATCCACCGTGTGCCCTTAAAAACTTGACCACACAAAGATCAAAAACTCTCGAAAGAACCAAACCACCGAAATGGCCGGGTTCATAAAAAAGAAATTGCTGTAAGACACGCAAACAAACACCAAAATGCCTGCCGCGCGCCTAGATGCTCGCGTCCACTATGTAGTTCTCAAACAACAACCCCGTACCACACACCCCGCACCAGCCCCCCACCCCCACAACAGGAACAGGAAACCACACGCACGAACCATGCAGCCAGGAAACCAGAAACAAACAAACCCGGAACAAACCAGACAACCCTCACAGGCCACCCAACCCCTCCCGGCCCTGTTGCCTCAGGACCCAACAGTGTGCCAAACACGAACACCAACACCCTCCCCGCACCCTTCCAGACCACCCCCCGCAAAACGAGGAACAACCGTACTAAGCACAGAAAAAACACCGGCCGCTATCTGCTGAAATTCCACCCATGAGCACCCACCGCAGAACGAACGCCTGCGCAATGGGCTTTGCTTCCACACACCCCCGAACCATCCATGCAGACAGCACAGGGGCAATAATGGTGCTCCTTAGAAAGGAGGTGATCCAGCCGCACCTTCCGGTACGGCTACCTTGTTACGACTTAGTCCCAATCGCCGGTCCCACCTTCGACAGCTCCCTCCCACAAAGGGGTTAGGCCACCGGCTTCGGGTGTTACCAACTTTCGTGACTTGACGGGCGGTGTGTACAAGGCCCGGGAACGTATTCACCGCAGCGTTGCTGATCTGCGATTACTAGCGACTCCGACTTCATGGGGTCGAGTTGCAGACCCCAATCCGAACTGAGACCGGCTTTTTGGGATTAGCTCCACCTCACAGTATCGCAACCCTTTGTACCGGCCATTGTAGCATGCGTGAAGCCCAAGACATAAGGGGCATGATGATTTGACGTCGTCCCCACCTTCCTCCGAGTTGACCCCGGCAGTCTCCTATGAGTCCCCGCCATCACGCGCTGGCAACATAGAACGAGGGTTGCGCTCGTTGCGGGACTTAACCCAACATCTCACGACACGAGCTGACGACAACCATGCACCACCTGTGAACCAGCCTCAAGAGGGGAACGCATCTCTGCGCTTTACTAGTCCATGTCAAGCCTTGGTAAGGTTCTTCGCGTTGCATCGAATTAATCCGCATGCTCCGCCGCTTGTGCGGGCCCCCGTCAATTCCTTTGAGTTTTAGCCTTGCGGCCGTACTCCCCAGGCGGGGCACTTAATGCGTTAGCTACGGCGCGGAAAACGTGGAATGTCCCCCACACCTAGTGCCCAACGTTTACGGCATGGACTACCAGGGTATCTAATCCTGTTCGCTCCCCATGCTTTCGCTCCTCAGCGTCAGTTAATGCCCAGAGACCTGCCTTCGCCATCGGTGTTCCTCCTGATATCTGCGCATTTCACCGCTACACCAGGAATTCCAGTCTCCCCTACATCACTCTAGTCTGCCCGTACCCACTGCAGAACCGGAGTTGAGCCCCGGTCTTTCACAGCAGACGCGACAAACCGCCTACGAGCTCTTTACGCCCAATAATTCCGGATAACGCTTGCGCCCTACGTATTACCGCGGCTGCTGGCACGTAGTTAGCCGGCGCTTCTTCTGCAGGTACCGTCACTTACGCTTCTTCCCTACTGAAAGAGGTTTACAACCCGAAGGCCGTCATCCCTCACGCGGCGTCGCTGCATCAGGCTTTCGCCCATTGTGCAATATTCCCCACTGCTGCCTCCCGTAGGAGTCTGGGCCGTGTCTCAGTCCCAGTGTGGCCGGTCACCCTCTCAGGCCGGCTACCCGTCGTCGCCTTGGTAGGCCATTACCCCACCAACAAGCTGATAGGCCGCGAGTCCATCCAAAACCGCAAAAGCTTTCCACCACCACCACATGCGCGGAGCGGTCATATCCGGTATTAGACCCAGTTTCCCAGGCTTATCCCAGAGTCAAGGGCAGGTTACTCACGTGTTACTCACCCGTTCGCCACTAATCCCCCCAGCAAGCTGGAGATCATCGTTCGACTTGCATGTGTTAAGCACGCCGCCAGCGTTCATCCTGAGCCAGGATCAAACTCTCCGTTGAAGTAAAACAAAAACAGACACAACCACCACCACCGGAAACAACGGCGACAGGGCTGCACAAAATTTGAAACCAGCTGAAAACCAGACCCCACCCACAAAAACAGACAAGGCCCGGCAAAATCAACCAATTCAATAAAAAATCGGTATCAACAAACTTGGCACACTATTGAGTTCTCAAACAACAGACACACCCGACACCACCCAAACCACACGGTCCAAGATCGCTCCGGAGCAACTTCCCAAACTTACCAGACCCGCCCGCCCCGCGCAACTCCCGAACCCGGGAACCACACCAGACAAAACACCATCCAGGACCCCCCAAAACCACACCGGAACACAAAAAACGAACCAGAAAATGATTTCCATTTGGAAGGGAGTCGGTCGCAAACATTCCGCACCAGCGGCGGCGACTCGAATAACTTTACACACCCCAACCACCCCACGCAAATTCACCCCTCAAGCGACGAACAACCCCGGCAATCCGGGGCAATATGGGCGGTTCCTCGTAAAAAGAAGCCCTCGGCGTCGTGAATTGGCGTTGTGTGCTGCACCACTTGAACCGAATTGACGGTTAAATGCAAGAAGGGCCGGCAACCAAATGGTTACCGACCCTTCTAGTGCTTCTGGATTACCAGGAAGACTTGGTGATGCCCGGGAGCTCACCACGGTGAGCCATGTCGCGGAAGCGAACACGGGAGATACCGAACTTCTGGAAGGTACCGCGCGGGCGGCCGTCGATGATGTCGCGGTTACGCAGACGGATCGGGGACGCGTTGCGGGGCAGCTTCTGCAAGCCGAGGCGAGCCTCTTCGCGTGCTTCGTCAGTCGCGTTTGCATCAACCAGGGTCTTCTTCAGTTCGAGACGCTTGGCAGCGTAACGCTCAACGATGACCTTGCGCTGCTCGTTGCGAGCAATCTTGGACTTCTTTGCCATGTTTAGCGCTCCTCTCGGAATTCGACGTGCTGGCGGATCTTGGGGTCGTACTTCTTCAGGACCAGACGGTCCGGGTCGTTACGACGGTTCTTGCGGGTTACGTAGGTGTAACCCGTTCCCGCAGTCGACTTCAGCTTGATGATCGGACGTACGTCCTTGTCCTTTGCCACTAGAGCTTCACCCCACGAGCCAGAACTTCGGCGACGACTACGTCGATGCCGCGAACGTCGATGGTCTTGATGCCCTTGGCCGACAGGGTCAGCGTGACATTACGGCGCAGGGACGGAACCCAGTAGCGCTTCTTCTGGATGTTGGGATCGAACCGACGCTTGTTGCGGCGGTGCGAGTGCGAAATGCTGTGTCCAAAGCCCGGCTCGGCTCCGGTCACCTGGCAGTTTGCTGCCATGACGACTCTCCTAAAGATTAAAATGAAACGGTCAGCAGAGTTCCTGCTTGCCGTGCGACAGGCGACGTCCGCAACCAATCCACACCATTTTCGGTAGTTTCCGCAGGGCTGGATCACTCGACTGAAATCAGCCAATGATCACCGCTGCGGCGAAGGTAGTGGGTCCGGACAAGAGGCCGGATACTGGGCGAATACTGGAATGCACGCAACTTGAGCCCCTAACTACCGGCCCGCGGATTTCCCGTTGTTGCCAACAGTCACCACCAACCGGAGCAATTGCACACGCTCCGCGCCACCTAGCGCCTAATAAGTCTAGGGGCTGGGGCAAATTATCGCCAATCGGGTGTATAAGAACCTAAGCACTACGCGCTTCGAATCATAAGCTCGGGATAGGCCCCTCACAGCAGAACGAAAGGTTGAGGGTTCAATCTTGAGTCATGAACTCACAACTCCTCGCCTCCCCGGGCCAACGTGCAGGGACCCCGCCATCCCCTCACCGAGGGGACCCCCGGCACAACCCCACCAAAGGAAAGTTCGCCGCGCAGCATCGCCGACGCATGTTCCGAGCGGACCTGCTCACGGTCGCGCTATGGGCATCCCTCGCGGCGGCGCTGGCTTTGTGGCTCGCCGACGGCGGTGTGTCGTCCGTCGGGAACGCCACCCAAGCGGTGACCGCCGTCGGGATCCTCGCGGGGCTTGCCGGCATGGATCTCGTCATCCTGATGCTTTTGCTCGCGGCGCGTTTGCCTTTCGTTGACGGTGCCGTCGGGCATGACAGGGCGCTGGAATTCCATCGCAAACTAGGCAAACCGGCGCTCTACCTCTTATTGGCGCACGGACTTCTTCTGGCTACCGGCTACGGCATGGCCGAAGGGCTGAATCCCGTCAGCGAGGCCGTCGCGCTCTGGGTATTGGTACCCGATATGTGGCTGGCCTTCGTCTCCATGGCGTTGTTCATTGCCGTCGTGGTCACCTCGCTGGTGGCCGTACGACGCCGTTTTGCCTACGAATTCTGGTACTTCGTTCATCTGCTCACGTACCTGGCGGTTGCAACCGCTTTGCCCCACCAGTTCAGCGTGGGCGGTCTGTTCGCTGAAGGCACCTGGCAGCGCTGGTACTGGCTGCTGCTGTGCATAGGAACGGGGTCGGCGTTGGCCTGGTACCGCATTGCGAAGCCGGTGATAGCCACCTACCGGCACCAGCTGACTGTGCGACGTGTGGTGCGAGTGTCCCCTGACGTCGTGAGTATCGAAATGACCGGGTTGCGATTGAATGAATTGTCCGGCAACGGCGGCCGGTTCTTCGTCTGGCGCTTCCTCGCCCCAGGCATGTGGTGGCAGGCGCATCCGTTCAGTTTGTCGGCAGAACCGCAGACGGGGAAATCATCGCGACAGCCCACCTTGCGGATCACCGTCCGGAATCTCGGCGCGGGTTCGGCCCGCCTTGCCTCGCTCAAGCCGGGGACGAAAGTAGCTATCGAAGGACCATACGGGGTCTTCAGCACGGCGGCCCGGAGCCGGGACCGGGTTGTGATGATCGGGGCGGGAATCGGGATCACTCCGCTCCGGGCACTCCTGGAATCCACCCCCTTCGCGCCAGGCCAGGCGACGGTCCTGCTACGCGGCAGCAGCCCGGAGGAACTGTTCCTCGGCCAGGAAATCCTGGAATTGTGCCGGAAGCGTGGTGCCACCCTCTTCCACTTGACAGGTCCACGGGCCGCACATGGCCGCAACACATGGCTACCGGCCTCCGCGGACTCCTCACGGCTGCGGGACTTTGTGCCGGACATAGCAGATGCTGATGTTTATGTTTGCGGTCCGACCGCATGGGCAGGGCAGGTACTGGCCGAGGCGAGAAGCTCCGGCGTGCGGGAAGAACAGCTCCACTACGAAAGGTTCGACTGGTGAGACTCAGGGCAGGAATATCAGCGGCGTTTGCTTCGGCGGCGATCCTTCTCGCCGGTTGGCAGGCAGGCGCGCACGTGGCGACCTCCAACGCGTCTGCGGTCACTACCTCCTCAGCAGGAACCGCAGGCGGGACGGGCTCGACGGCGGCCACGGGCTCGACGGCGGCCGGAACCACCGGGAGCAGCGCTCCCGGATCGTCCTCGGGCACCGGAACCAGCTCGAACTCCAGCTCCAGCCTGGGAGCCTCAGCCAAGGCGAGCGGCACCTATGCCGGCGAAGCTGTGCAGACGCGCTTCGGAACAGTCCAGGTCCAAGTGACCGTCAAGGCCGGAGCGATCACCGACATCACGGCCCTGCACCTGACCGACCAGGAACAACGATCGGTTCAGATCAGCGCCAGGGCAGCACCGCTGCTCCGTTCCGAGGTCCTGAGTGCACAATCGGCGAACGTTCAGACCATTGGCGGCGCCACCATTACCAGCGATGCGTATCTGACGTCTCTCCAGGCAGCCCTCGATGCAGCCCATTTCTAGGCCCAGCGAGCCTGCTCGGGACAGTACGGAACCGCGTCTTCGCGCCCGCACGTTCACCAGCATGGGCACAGTGGTGAGCCTCGCCGTCCCGGCCCCTCCAGAGGCGGCAGCCCAACCCGTGGGGGATGAGCTCGAGGCGGCCACCGCCGTCGTCGAGCGCTTGTTCAACGGGCTGGACCGGACGTTCAGTCTGTACCGGCCCGATTCGGAGGCGAGTGCGATGGCCCGGGGCGAGCTGGCCCTGGCGGATGCTTCGGCGGACATGCGCCGGTTGTATGTCGAGGCCTCCGAGTGGCGAACCCTGACGGAGGGGGCGTTCACGGCCGAGCGGCCGGACGGCGTCGTGGACTTGGCGGGGATCGTCAAGGCGCATGCGATTCGGGAAGCCGGAACGTCGCTTCTCGCGCTGGGGTTGCAGGACTGGTGCCTCAATGCGGGCGGGGATGTGCTGGTGCACGGATCGCCGATCCCGGGGGGCACGCGTTCGTGGTTGGCGGGGATCGTTGACCCCGATGATCGGACGTCGCTCCTGACCGCGTTTCCGCTCGGTAACCCAGGCAAAAGGGCCCTAGCGACCTCCGGAACGAGCGAACGCGGCCACCACATCTGGACCGTAGGACTGCAAAGCGAGCTGACGGCCGGATACCGGCAGGTATCGGTTGCCGCCGCCGACATCATCACGGCCGATGTCCTGGCCACCGCCATCATGGCCGGCGGCGCCCGGACCCTCACGTTGGCTACGGCTCGCTGGGACGTGGACGTGCTCGTAGTGAAGAACGACGGCGGTCTGCTCGCCACGCCCGGGTTCAGGCGCCCCCCTGCGCAGTCCGGTTAGGGGCGGGTGAGCTGCGGATACTTCGGGCTGAGCCCGTCGCCGGACGACTTTCCCGTAACCCGGCGGATGACCCAGGGGGCGGCATGTTCGCGGGCCCAGCGCGCGTTGGCCTTCAAGGCTTCCACCCGGGCAAGCTGGGGTTGCGGCACGGGCGGCGGCGCGTCGAGGGAACCTTCGTGCTCGAGGACGGCCAGGACCCGGTTGGCCATGTTGATATGACCAGCAGTGGACATGTGCATACGGTCCTGGCCCCACATGTGCCAGTCGTGGTATTCGCTGAATCGCCAATAGTCCACCAGGAGCGCGCCGTGGTTTTCGGCGATTTCCCGCACCAACTCGTTATAGATGGCGGTGCGTCCGCGCATGGTGCCGAACACCTTGGAACTGCGGGCATCGAAACCCGTGAAAAGGAGCAACGTAGCGCCCGTGGCGCTGAGCTTCTCGATGCCGGCTGCGTAGTCTTCCATGAGCCTGTCGATGTCGACTTTGGGTCGGAAGATGTCGTTCGCGCCCGCATAAAGGGTCACCAGCGTCGGTTGGAGTGCGACGGCGGCATCCACCTGCTCTGCCATGACTTGCCGGAGCTTCTTGCCGCGGATGGCCAGATTGGCGTAGCCGAAATTGTCATTGCTTCGGGCCAGCTGATGGGCAACGAGGTCCGCCCATCCCCTGACTCCGTTAGGGCGCGAGGGGTCGGCGTCCCCCAGTCCTTCGGTAAACGAGTCTCCCAATGCCACATACCGGGCAGAAAAATCCATGGCGCCAGTCTTTCATCACTGGGGTGCAGGCGTCACGCCCGCACCCCAGTGTTCGCGACTCAGTGTTCGCGCAGGATCCAGTGGTCGTCGTCCAAGCGCGCCACGATCTTCTCGCCGATCCGCGCGAGGTCCGCAACGTCGTCGTCGGTCATGGCATCCAACATCAAGGTGCGGACGGCATCCACGTGCCCCGGAGCGAGGGACACGATGGTGTCCAAGCCGGCGTCGGTCAGGTGCGCAACGGTGACGCGGGCATCGCCTGGGTGCGCCTCTCGCTCAACCCAGCCGCGCCTCTGCAGCTTGGTGACAACGTGCGACAACCTCGACAAGGAAGCGCTCGTGCGGGCGGCAAGCTCACTCATCGGCAGGAAACGACCATCCGCTTCGGACAGCATGGCGAGCACGTTGTAGTCGAACAGGGACAGTTTCCCGGCCGCTTGCAACTGGGTGTCGAGGGCGGCGGGTAGGAGGGTGTTGATGCTCAAGAGGGCCAGCCAGGCACGGCGTTCGTCGGCATTGAGCCAGCGCGGTTCGGTCATGGATTCATCTTAGAAGGAAATTAGTACTTGACAGTTCAACTTAGGGTCATTATTGTTTTAGTTGAAGCTTCAAGTAAATACATGCGGAGCAATCCGCGGAACAAAGAGCACCCGAGCAAAGGAAACAACAATGGCTGACATCACCATCATCGGTACCGGCAACATGGCCTCCGGCATTGCGGCCCGCGCCGCTACCGCTGGCAAGAGCGTTCAGATCCTTAGCCGCAACGCCGACTCCGCTGCTGCACTTGCGGACAAGGTCAACGGGACCTCCGGAACCACCGGATCCCCCGTCGAAGGCAGCATCGTGGTGCTCGCAACTCCATTCGATGCCTCCAAGGAAGTGCTTTCTTCCTATGGCTCCGCGCTCAACGGCAAGACGATCGTGGACATCTCCAACCCCGTGAACTTCGAGACCTTCGATTCGCTCACCGTCCCCGCCGGAACCTCGGCAGCTGAAGAACTCCAGGCCCTGGTCCCCGGCGCCTCGGTAGTGAAGGCATTCAACACCGTCTTCGCAGCCACTCTCGCCGACGGTGAGGTAGCCGGACAGACCCTGGACGTACTGGTGGCGGGCGACGATGCCGAGGCGACTGCCGCCGTCGTCGACTTCGTCAAGGGTGCCGGGCTGCGCCCCGTGAACGTCGGGCCGCTGCGCCGCTCACGTGAACTCGAAGCGTTCCAGCTGCTCGTCATGACCCTGCAGATCAGCGAAGCCCACCCCGACTACAACTGGAACTCAGCCGTCAAACTCCTGCCGTAAAGCATTGCGGTTACGGAGGGTGGCCCTTTTGGCCGCCCTCCGGGCTGTAGGCTGGCGGCATGTTCGTCGTTTCGCTGACATACAAAGTTCCCGAGGAGATCGTCGATTTCCACCGCCCCGCGCATATGGATTGGGTCAAGGACGCGTTCGACGCCGGCACTTTCCTTGCGTCCGGACGTCGCGTTCCGGCCATCGGAGGGGTGCTTTTGTCCAACGTTGACCGTGCAACCCTGGATGCTTCCCTGGCAACGGATCCGTTCTTCGTCAACGGGGTGGCAGACTTCGAGATCATCGAATTCACAGTGACCACGGCGTCCAAAGGGTACGAAAACCTGCTGGACTGACCGGTTGCGCGTCCGGGGCGTCACGCAGAGCATACTTTTAGCCCCTCGCCTGGGCGAGAACCCCGGAAATTCGCGGCTTCGATGCCCGCCCGCCGCCAAAAAGTTGTTAGGCGTGACGCTGGCTCAGGTTCTCAAAGCCGGGCCGGTTCACGGGACGTGCCCAAGCGCTCCGGCAATACAACCGGCATAAGGTCCGGCCAGCGGGCGCTCAAGTGGTCTCCGCTCGAAACTCCCCTGAGACGACGCGAAAGCCACGGCGCCACATCGCGACTGAACCACGCGGCGTCGTCGGCCAGAATCTCCGCACGGCTCCGTGGCGGCAAAGGCCCCAGCACAGGGGAACCCAACGAGTGCGCGGCGCCCAACACTTCCAAGACCCTCTTCGCCATATATTCGTGCCCGACGCCGGACATGTGCAGCCGGTCCGGCGCCCACATGCGGCGGTCCTGGTACTTTTCGAAGCACCAGTGGTCCACCAGAAGCGTTCGGTACGCCGCAGAAATCCGCCGGATGTGCTTGTTGAAAACGGCTGTGCGTAGCTTGAGGGGTTCCAACACTGGCGAGAGCGGAACGTTGTACTCGGTGAACAGCAGGATCTGGGCACCTCTTTGCGCAATCCGGGCAACGGCCTCCTCGAATCCGGCAACCAAGGTGCGCATGTCCAGCCGTGCGCCGAGGAGATCGTTGCCGCCGGCGTGGAAACTGACAAGCGTGGGAGCCATCGCGAGCGCGGGCACAAGCTGTTCAGCCACGATCTGCTTGAGCCGACGGCCCCGGAGGGCCAAGTTGGCGTAGCGGGTGTGTCCCTCATGCCGGGCCAGTTCCTCGGCGACACGATCTGCCCAACCGCGGCAATCGTTGGGAAGGCGAAGGTCCCGGTCACCGACGCCTTCCGTAAAGGAATCCCCGACGGCGACGAATCGCAGCGGCGTGTGCGTGGTCATGGTTGTGTCCCCCCGTTGGTTCTAGCGTTGCTTTCGGCCGAGTTGGCGTCGCCGGATGCGGTCGAACCAGCCGCGGCGGCTTGGCGCTCCGCGAGCTTACGCAAACCGGCCTTCCGCGGAACCTTCACTGGCTCCGGCCAGCGTGGGCGCAACGTGTCCCCCAGCGTGACGCCGCGGAGCTTCCGGCCGAACAGCGGCAGGACCCAATCGCTCACCCAGCGCCGCTGGCGACGTTCCCAATCACGCAGTTTGAGCCGTTGCGGCGGTTCCCAATCCTTCGGCGAGAACTTGTGCGGTACGCCGAGGTGGTCCAAGACCTGCGCCGCCATGTATTTGTGTCCGGCTTTGGACATATGGAGACGGTCAGAGGCCCACATCCGTCGGTCGTGGTAGGCGTCAAGGCACCAATAATCCACCAGCACGGCCCCGTACTTTGCGGCCAGTTCGCGGACGCGCTCGTTGTAGAGCGTGTTGCGCTTCTTGAAGGGTTCCAGCACGGCCGACACCTTGACGTCGTACCCGGTGAACAAGACCAACGTGGCTCCCGTGGCCGCAAGACGTGCCACGAGTCTTTCGTATTCGGCCATGAGTTGGTCCATGTCCGTACCGAAGTCCAGGATGTCGTTGCCGCCGGCATAAAGCGTGATGAGCGTGGGATCCATCGCAACGGCCCGGTCCATCTGCTCCTCAACGACATGACGGAGACGCTTGCTTCGGACAGCAAGATTGGCATATTCCCAGCCAGGTTCGGCCTTGGCCAGTTTCTCCGCGACGCGGTCGGCCCAGCCCCGGACGCCGTTCGGCAACATCTCGTTCCGGTCCCCCACACCTTCAGTGAAGGAATCGCCCAAGGCAACAAACCGCCGTCGTCCGTTCTGGTCAGCATGCCGCACGTTCCCAGCCACGACGCCAGCGTAGCCCCGCCCGGTTGCCCGCGGGCAAAGCCCAGGTTAATTCGACGCTCACTCACGTATGCCGCCGTTTCGCGAGATGCTCACTCACTAGAGGTGAGCGAGCGCCGCGGGTTTTGCCGCCATACGTGAGCGCGTCGGGGAAGGCTGGCTAGAGTTCGGCTTTCCCCTTGCGCCAGTACCCCATGAACGCCACTTGCTTACGGTCGATCCCCACGTCCCGGACGAGGTACCGCCGGAGCTCCTTGACCACCCCGGCCTCGCCCGCGATCCAGGCGTAGAACGGCAACGCACCGGCGGGAAGGCCCGGATTCCGGCTCGCTTGGATGGCGGCTGTGTCCATGCGCAGCGGGGTATCCCACAGGATGTCTTGGTCGATGTTGACGTCTTCCGGTTCGGGACCGGCGGGCCCGTCGAGCGAGATGATGCCTACCCAGCCGGGGACGGGAACAGCTCCCCGGACGGCTTCCCGCAGCAGCTCGCCACGAGGCCTGGAGCTGCCGGCGAGCGCGCCGCGCGCGAGCCAGGTGATTTCGACGTCGGCGTCTGTGGCGAGGTCTTGGAAATCGGCCGCCTCAGGCACTTCGAGGAAGGCATGCCCGTTTACGTCTTCCGGCAATGATTCCAGGATGGCGCTGATGGCCGGCACGGCAGTCTCGTCTCCGGCAAGGAGAACGCGCCGTGCCAAGCCGGGACGCCATTCGATACCGGAGTATGTTTCCGCTGTGATGCAGTGTGCCGCCCGATTGTTGGGGCCGATGATGGTGATGGCATCCCCCGGTTTCGCTGCGCGCGCCCAGTAGGCCGCCGGCCCGCACGTCTGGCGAGGCCCGCACGTCTGGCGAAGGGCGCCGTCGTCGTCGAAGTGCATCACGAAGTCGACGTCGATCTCCGGGTAGACTGCGTCGAGCCTCTCGTTCCGCACAGTGTAGGTGCGCATCGAACCACGCACCGCGGGATCCATGTCTAGCCACTCCTTGTACCAGCCGGCATCGCTCGTGTTGAAGGCGGGGAGCGGCAGCGGGTGGCCGACGGCGTCGAGCGAGGGAATCATGAGCTTGATCCGCAGGTCAAGGGAGTCCCCGGAAACACCGAAACCGCGAAGGCAGTATCCGCCGAAAGTGATGCGGCGAAAATTGGGGCCGATATCCTCCACAGCCGTGACTGTGACGTCGAAGGCCAGGGTCATCGGCTCCGTGGCTGTATTCCGCACAGCGGTTCCTGTGTCTGCGCTCATGAGGCGAACTCCAATTCGAGAGGGGTTGTGGGTGTGGCTGTATGGTGGCGGCCAATCGGGAGGATGAGCGGGGTTCCGGACAGCGGATCGGGAACCACCCGGGATTCCAGTCCGAAAACGTTGCGAACCAGGTCTTCGGTGAGCACATCAGCAGCGGACCCCTCGGCAACGATCTCACCTGCCTTCATGGCGATGACGTGGTTCGCGTATCGCGCCGCCAGATTGAGGTCGTGCAGCACAATGGCCACCGTGGTTCCGCGGTTGCGGTTGAGGTCGGTTACCAAATCCAGAACCTCTACCTGGTGTGCCAGGTCAAGATAGGTGGTGGGCTCGTCGAGGAGCAGGACCTCCGTTTCCTGCGCAAGGGCCATGGCGATCCACGCCCGTTGGCGTTGGCCGCCGGACAGTTCGTCGACGTTGCGCTCAGCCAACTCCACCGTCGCAGTGCTTTCGAGCGCGCGTTCGACGGCGAGATCATGCACCGACAGGTCGCCCGTCCCCCAGCTACGGAAAAATCCTTGGTGCGGATAACGCCCGCGGCCCACAAGTTCGCGGACAGTGATGCCATCCGGGGCAAGGGGATGCTGCGGAAGAAGACCCAAGGTGCGGGCGAGTTCGCGGGCCGGACGGGAGTGGATATCCTTTCCGTCCAAGGTGACGACGCCGCCACTGGGCTTCAGGAGCCTCGACAGCCCCCGGAGCAGCGTGGACTTTCCGCAAGCGTTGGCACCCACGATCATGGTCACCATCCCTTCGGGAATCTCTGTCGAGAGCCCTTCGACCACCCGTCGCTGCCCGTATTGGAGCGTCAAGCCGCGCGCGCTCAGTTGTGCCATATCAGGCTTCCTTTCGATGGGACGTGACCAGCAGCCACAACAGGAATGGAGCACCGAGTGCGCCAGTAATAACGCCGACCGGCAGTACCGTGCCGGCCAGGACAAGGGGCGCCACGTTGTATGCGATGTAGTCGGCCGCCAGGACAATGAGGGCGCCCGTGAACGCCGACGCCGGAAGGCTGGGCCGTCCGATGATCCGGCGCGCGATCGGACCAGCGAGGAAGGCGACGAAGGCAACCGGCCCGGCAGCCGCCGTCGCCACTGCTGCGAGTGCGACGGCGGTGATCACCAGCCCGAAACGCGCAGCGTTCACCCGGATTCCCAGTGCGGCCGCAGCGTCGTCGCCGAGTTCGAGCATGCGCAGTGGTCCGGCGAGGAAGGCCAACGCGGGAATGAGCACCGCGAGCGAGGCGAGAAGGACGCCCACACGCGCCCAATTGGCCGAATTCAAGGAACCGTTGAGCCAAATGAGGGCTTCGGAAGCTGTCCGGATATCCGCCCGGGTCATGAGGAAATTCACCACAGCCCCCAGTGCGGCGGCGATACCAATGCCGGCAAGGATAAGGCGGTTGCCAGCCGCGTTTCCGTGCCGGGTGCCCGAGACGCCCGGACCCCTGTTGTTCGGTCCGCGCGAAATGGCGTAGATGACCAGCGCGACGCCGATTGCGCCGGCCAGGGCGGCAGCGGACACGGCCGCGCCGGAAGCCCCGAACACCACAATGGCCAGGACTGCCGCGGCACTCGCGCCGTAACTGATGCCGATGACGTCCGGGCTCGCGAGCGGGTTGCGAAGCATGGTTTGGAAGAGTCCGCCGGAGAGCCCGAACGCCACGCCGATCAGGATGGCCAGCACCGCTCGGGGAAGTTTATTTTCCATGACGATGAAGCTTGCGCCGGGGATCTTCTCGCCGCCTGTCAGGTAGGCAGTGAGGATCCTGAAAAAGTCGGGAACGGTGACCGTGTAGCTGCCCAGGAGCACGGTCACCGCAAAGAGGACCACGACGCAGGCACCCAAGAGCGCGGTCCGGTTCAGTCGCTTCGAGGTGGCGCGAGTTGGCACGTCATGCCCTCTCAGAGCGTTTTTGGGGGTGTTATCTGCCAGTTGGGACGCATACGTGTTCGGGCTGCTCACAAGGAGGCGCCCTTGCCGCGTCGGACGAGCCACACGAAGACGGGAGCGCCGACGATGGCCGTCATGATGCCCGCCGGGACTTCGCTTGGCAGCAGCACCACCCGGCCAAGCACGTCGGAAGCCAACAGGAGGGCTGGCGCGAGCACCATGGAGAACGGCAGGATCCAGCGGTAGTCCGGCCCCGTAAAGAAACGCACAGCGTGTGGAACCACCAGCCCGACAAAGCCGATGGGACCAGCCAGCGCCGTGGCCGCGCCACACAGGGTCACGATTCCCAGCGAGGTGATGCCCCTCGCCAGCGTCACGTTCCGCCCGAGTCCCCGGGCAATATCGTCGCCGAGGGCGAGACTGTTGAGGACCCGGCCGCTGCCCAGCACGATCGTCGCTCCAAGCAACAGGAACGGCAATCCTGCCAGGATTACGGACCAGTCGCTGCCCGCGATTCCTCCGACCTGCCAGAATCGGAAGCGGTCCAGCGTGTCCTGGCTCGACACCAGAAGGACGTTCATGACGGAATAGAGTCCCGCACTCAGCGCCGCCCCCCCCAAAGCGAGCTTGACCGGCGTCGCACCCTCGCGACCCATGGACGCAATGAGATAGACGACGACGGCGGCTGCGGCGGCGCCGCCGAATGCGAACCAGATGTAGCCACTCGCCCCGGAGATACCAAAGAGGTAGATTCCCGTGACCACGGCCAGTGCAGCTCCTGCGTTGACGCCCATAATGCCGGGGTCTGCCAAGGGGTTGCGGGACACACCCTGCATCGCGGCCCCTGCGAGCCCCAGGGCACCCCCCGCCACCAGCCCGAGCACAGTGCGCGGAATGCGGGTGTGGACCACGGCGTGGTTACCGTCGTCGGGGTTGAACTGCGTGAGGGCTTGCCAGACAGTCGCAATGGACATGTCCCTAGCGCCGATCGCGAGCGAGGCGGCACAGGCAACAGCGAGCACGACGACGGCGACCAACAGCCAGGCGGCACGGTTGCCCGGCATCTTCGCGCGAACTGGCACTTGATGCCCGTTCGATGCGCTTTTAGGGTCATGTGCTGCCAACTCGCGCAAGGTTCCGAGCGTCGTACTTTGTGTCATCTCTGGCGCTTCGCTTACTTGGCGGCCGCGTCGGCACCCTTTGCCAGCTGGGGCAGGAACATGTCCAGTGCCCACGGCAGGCTCAATGGTGAGGACGCGGAAATCGCCAGTGTGAGAGTGTTGTCGGAGTCGGCAACAAGGGCGCCCTTTTTGATGGCAGGGATTTGGCCGAGCAGGGGGTCTGTCTTGATCTGGTCCGTGGTTTTGGAGTCCGGCACCCACGTCACGAAGACGTCCGAGGAGAGCTCGTTGGCCTTTTCAGCGGACCACGGAACGAAGAATTCCTTGGAACCCTTGCTGGCGTCCTCCACCACGGGAGCAAGTTTCATGCCGATTTCGGACAAGAATCGTGGACGGTTGTCGTTCGCGGTGTACACGTTGACACCATCGCCTTTGGCCGGCTCGAGGTTGCCGTAAATGAACGTTTTGCCGGCGAGCTGCGGAAAAGCGGAGACCTTGTTCTTGATGGTGGCCTCTGTGTCCGAGACGAGCTTGACCGCTTCCGAATTCTTGCCGAGGGCCTTGCCGATGATCGTCGTGGCCTCTTGCCAAGGGGTGCCGTACGCGAGTTCGGGTTGCGCCACCACGGGGGCAATTTCGGAGAGCTTCTTGTAGTCGGCTTCGGTGAGGCCTGAGTAGGCGGCAAGGATGACGTCCGGAGCCAACTTGGCGATTTCGGTGAAGTTGATACCGTCGGCCTCGGAGAACTGGGCCGGCGCCTTCGCGGTGCCGAATCCGGCGCCCAGCTTCTCAAGCGCGGCGTCTTTCCAAGGGGTGGAGCCATTGTCGTTGTTGCCCCAGGCGTTTTTCGCAACACCGACGGGTACGACGCCGAGCGCCAGGGCGACATCGTCGTTGACCCACGAGACGGTCACCACGCGCTGGGGCTGTGCCTTGATGGTGGTCTCTCCGAAGACGTTCTTGATGGTGACGGGAAACTGGCCACTAGAGCCTTGAATCGGTGCGGAATTACTGGTGGCCAAACCGGTCGAGCAGCCGGTCAGGGAAAGAGCGACGACGGCCAAGGCGGTGGTCGCTGCTCCTGCGGTCTTCAGCAGGGCACGGCGAGGGTGGAGGGAAGCCACGGGACTCCTTAGGTAAGTGATGCAAACCTAAGTAAGGCTAGCCTACCCTTTGGATAATTACGAAACATTAGCATCACTTAATTGACCTGCATCCCTCGAATCCCGGGCGCTCGCTCACCTATCGGGGCCCAAAGCAGGGCACTCGCTCACCTCTAGTGAGCGAGCATCCCCCCGTAAGTCCCGCATACGTGAGCGAGCATCCGGGTCTGCGGGGGCTTCAATGCATAGGGGTTTTGGACAGGGAGAACGGCATTTGCAAAGATGACAGAGCCGGTTGATGCACCGAACCGTGCCGGACCCGAAAACACGAAGGATCGAGAGGATGAGCATGCGCACTGCACACATTGGCGCTGCCATGGTTGGCGAGGTGGCCGTACTGGCCTGCTTGGCAACTCCTCTTGCGTCGGCCATCCCGTTCAGCGGCCAGGGACTCTAGCCCCACTGCCTATGCGAGACGCGGATCACCAAACGCCAGCGTCCTTTCCCCTTCGCGGGTCCAAACGATTCGAAAGAACTTCGCCATGCGGAAAATCACAGCTCAACAAATCCGTTCATCATTCATCAATGCGAGCCGCTCCGAGGCCGCCAAGCTCAACCTTCCGAAAGACTTTGGTTCCCTCGACTGGGACACCCTCGAATTCCTCGGCTGGCGCGACGAAAAAATGCCGATGCGCGGCTATCTGGTCGTTCCACATGATGGGAACCTCATTGGCATCATGCTCCGCGCTCCCGAGGGAGGGCCGGGCAAGAAACGCTCGGTCCTTTGCGAGCTTTGCCGTGACGTGTTTTCCAAAGACGAGGTCTATCTCTGGGTGGCCAAACGCGCAGGCCAATCGGGTCGCGATGGAAACACAGTGGGCACCTTGATCTGCGCTGACTTTGGATGCTGTACCAACGTCCGCAAGGAGCCACCCGTCAGCGAGATCATTCCGGACCCTGCCGCCGTCGTCGTTCGTCACATAGCGGGACTGCAGTCCCGGACCGCCCAGTTCCTGGACCGGGTCCAAGGCAGGTAGTCAGCCCAGCGACGACGCTCGCTCACGTTTGGCGGCAAAACCCGCGGCGCTCGCTCACCTCTAGTGAGCGAGCGTCCGCCGCAAATGCCACATACGTGAGCGAGCGTCCGCCCGAAACGGGGGTTATCGGAGCACTATGTCCACGGGGTTGGCCTCGGAACGCCATCCGCCCGGCACTCCCGGGCCACCAATCACAGGAGCGGTGAGTACGCCGGAGCGGTTGGTGCGTTTGTCGCGCAGGATTTCCGTGACGGAGCCAAGGTGCCGGGAAAGGTCGATCACGTTTTCGGGGGCGGCCAGCAACAATTGGAAGCCGAACTCGTGCAGCGCCTTGATGCCCGCGCCGGCGAACTCCTCGGAGGCCAGGACGAACGCCTCGTCCATCATCACCGTGCCATAGGTCGTGAAACCCTGTTCGGCGATCCCCAGCTGGTAGCTCAGCGCGGCGGCCATGATGAACGCGGTGAAACGCTGCCGTTCGCCACCGGACATTGAGCCGGTGTCAGCGTGCATGTACACCTCGGTCTTCTTGCCACCCCGCGGGCCTTGGACGGAGCGGTGTTCTTTGCACTGGATGAAGAGATGCCCTCGGACATCGAGCACCTCGGCTCGCCAGCGCCGGTCCTCGGGGGTTTGCGAACCGAGACGCTTGACCAGCGTTTCGAGCGACTTGTAGCGGTTGGTGAGTTCGACGTCGTCGTCCGCCTCGGGCGAGGTGACGGCACCCGAAACGGCACCAGCAGCACGAGAAGGGCGCGTGTGACGCGTCTTTAACGCGTTGTGGATGGCGTCCTTGAACTGCTTCGCGGTGGCGGGCAGCGTCTGCTTGATGTCGAGTTCCAGGAAGCTTCCCTCGTGGAAATTGACCTCGGACAGGATGCCGTTAAGGGGCAGGATGCGGCTGGTGATGGCGCGGCGTTCCTCATCGAGCAAGTGCAGCAACGTGCTGAACGATTCGTGCGTGCGCTGGTTGAAGAATTGCCGGAATTCGGCTTCCTGGGCGGGCAACCCTTCGCTCACGATCTGGTGATAGCGGGACTCGAACTCCCCCGCGGCGCCGATCGAGGTGCCGTGGTCCGCGGAAATGGCGGTGCCCCATTCGCGCACGAAGCCTTCGAACATGCGCGTCAGTCGCTCGGCCAACGCTTGCCCCCGGGACTCTGCAGCGTGCAGCTCCGCCAAGAGCTTGCTCCGTACTTCCGCAGCTAAAGTGTCGAGTTCGTGGAGTTCGCGCACTTCGCCGAATGAGCTGAAGTACGGTTCCAAGGCAGTCACGGTAATGTCCGACGGCGGCGCCTGGCCAAGGCGGTTGCGTGCGGCATCCAGAAGGGCGTCAGCCGTGGTCATCTGTTGGTCGAGCGTCTTGTATTCGCTCTGTAAAACCGCCGCCGACCCTGTGGAGGACTGGTGCCTTTCGCGCACGGCCTCGATGTTTGAGCGGAGGGGCTCCAGATCAGCCTGCGCTGCCAAGGCATCCTTGAGCCGCTGCTCGATCTTCGCGAGTTCCTCTGCAGCCACCACGGCAGAAACCTGTTCCCAGCCACGCTCGTCGTCGGCAATGCGACGCAACGCCTCGAGCTGGCGCGTCATGCCCTGGTGGGAGTCCTCGCGGCTTTGGGCGAGTTCGGCGGCCTTCGCAAGCTCGTTTTCCAGCTCGCCGACTTTCGCGGCCACGAGTTCCAGTTTGGAAGCGTTGTCGAAACCGAGAACGTAGTCCTGGCGGCTCGTGAAGCGGTCGTCCTTCTCGACGGTGTGCCTGTTGCGCTTGACCACCCCGCCCAGGCTCAGGCCCTTGTCCAGTTTCGCGAGCTCGTCCGGGTCTTCCACGCACGGGTAGGCGAAATCGATGGCGATCCGCTCGCGGATCCACTGCCCGGCGTCCTCATTGGCACCAAAGGTGAGGATGTTCAACTTCGTCAACAAGTCGCCGTCGGACACGTCCTCCACAGCCAAAGCACCGCCCGCGAGCGGCTTGGAGACGTCCACTGCGCGCAGCGCACCGCGGACCGTGTTGTCGTTCAGGTAGCGCGTGACGGCGGCGAAATGTTCGCCTGGAACCAGCAGCGTCGTGGCGAGGCTCCGCAGGGCGCGCTCGGCCGCGGGCCGCCAGTGTTCCTCGTCCTCCGCGAGGTCGATCAGCTCGCCGCCGAACGGCATGCGCTCCTCGGGAACGCCGGTGGCTGCAGCGATCGCGGCGCGGTTCTCAATGCTCGACGGCGGCAGCAGAGACTTGCGCGTCTTCAACGACACGAGCTCCTGCTGGGCTGCGGCAAGCTCACGTTTCTTGGTGGCGTGGCCGTCGAAGGCTTCGAACCGGAGCTCCCTCAGCGCTTCGGAATCGTCCTTGAGCTCGGCGGAACGGGTCGCGGCCTGCTCGTGGGCCTGCTCCCAACCCTCAGCGGTCCATTCAAGGTTGAGTCCGGCGTCAGCCAGTGCTTGGCGGGCTGCCTCCTCCACCTGCTGGCGGAGTTTGAGTCCGATCCGGGCGTTTTCCAGGGACTGCTCGATCGCCGAAATCGCGTTGCCACCCTGGTTGTTGTAATCCGATTCGAGCTGGCGCAGCTCCTTCGCCAGCGCGTCGCGGACGCCTCGCTCAGCGCTGAGCTCCTTGGCTTTCGTCTGGGCAAGGTCCTTGAAACTGGCCAAAGTCTTGGCATGGACCGTGACCGAGAGCTGCTGCTTGTAGGCGTCGAATTCCTCGCCGGTGAGCTCCCGGAGCCGGTTGGCCTCCAGTAACGACTGGGCATACTCCCTGTTCATGCCGGGAACGGGGGCGAGCTGATCGCGCTGCTGACGAACGTCCTCCAAGCGCTGCCTGATGGACATGAGGTTGCTGAATTCCTCGACGACGTCGTCCGCAGCAGTCAGCGTCGCAGGAGCATCGAGCACCTGGTCGCGGAAGAATGTGTTGACACTACCGCCGAGCCCCTTGCCCGCCTGGATCACCCGCAATAGCGGGAGGGCCTGATCGGAGTTGATTCCCAAAAGCCGGCGGAAACGCTCCGCAAAAGCCTTGTGAACATCGAAGATCTGGGCGTCCGGGAAGATGGTTTCCAGCGCGCCCTTGGTGAATCGCTTCTCGGCGACGCCCTCGATCGCTCCGAGGTCCAGGGGCTTGTTGTCAATCACGTAGAACCGGCCGACGCTGGACTCGGTGCCGTTCTTGGGCAGGTCAAACAGGGCCGAGATGGTGATCTTGGTCCCGGCCGCATTGTCGAACGTCAGTGCGACGGCGGACCACGTTGCGCCCGGGCGCTGGAAAGCACTCGCCGAGCCTTCGCCCACAGCTTTGTCGCCCACTTTTCCGCGCATATAAGTGAACGTGGTCCGCTTGTCCTCCACAGCTCCGCCGGCCCGTTGCGCGGCAGCCTCATTTGAACGCGGACGGGCATCGAAGACGCGGAGCATGGCATCGAACAACGTCGACTTGCCGACCCCCGAATTGCCGGTCAGCAGGGTGCCGTTGCGGTCCACATGCATCGTGTGGGCGCCATGGAACGTGCCCCAGTTGACCACCTGGACCGAGGCAAGGCGCATCTGGCCCGGGTTGATGAGTTCGCCGATAGGAAGCATGGTCGCGATAGTCACTTGGCTGCCTCCTTCGTTTCGCTCTCTCTTGAGTCATCCGCCTCGGCGTCGTCGGGCAGCTCGGGTGACTCGGCGTCGTCGGGCAGCTCGGGTGACTCGCCGTCGTCGTCCGTTTCCGTTAGTTCGATCAATGGCTCCGTGCCTGATTCGTCGGCTGCTACTGCGATCAGTGCTTCGATTTGGGCTGGGATGTCGCCGATGTTTTCGAAGGGCAGGGCTAGTGGGAGGGCCTTGGAGATCGCGAAGGTGTCTTCGATGCCAGTGGCCAGGAGGAGTTGGCGGGCCAGGAGTTTGGTGACCGTGCGGTTGACGACGTCGGTATCGCGGAGGGCGTCTTGTTGGCCGGAAGGCTGGTAGTGGGCAACGAGTTCGGCGATTTCTTCGCGGGTGATGACGGGCTCGGTCTGGGCTGTGACGTGGCGGTCCAGGAGGAGCCGCAGGCGCAGAAGCACGATGGTTTCCACCCGGCTCAAGGCTCGTTGTTGGCGCAGGATGCTTGAACGGGCGCTGCCTCCGATGGCTTCCGGATCGACCGGCCGGAGCACCGCGATCTTCCGTTCGTGGTCCAGTTGCAAGTTCAGGAAGAGTTCCGAGAGCCTGCTGCGGAGAATCACCTGGTTGTCCAGGAGGGTAGTCCAAAGTTTGTCGTCACGGCCGCCGTCAATATATGGGCCCTTGAGCAGCCGTACGAGAGCTTGGCGGACCTTCATGGGCAGAACGCCCGTATCTCCCGGGAACAGCGCAGCGCCGTCGACAAAAGTGTCGCGGGGCGTGACGCGGAACGGATCCGGGTGGACATGCCCATCCGCCAAGGCCGCCGGAGCCGCCGGAGCCGCCGGAGCCGCCAGGGCCGCCGTCGAAGAATGCGCATGTCCGTTCTGGGAAGCCTCGGACTGGACATGCTGCGTTATGTCCAGTCCTTGCTCCGAAGAGGGAGCATGCTCAGTGGGGTGGAGGGCGTCAGTCATCGGAATCCTTAGTCAGCGTCACGAGGGGCAGGTACGCGGTGCGTGTGCTTCCATCGATTTGTTCGAAGTCGATGTGTTCCCAGGCGGCCCGGTCGAACGCCGCACCACCGTGCAGCGCCTCGGACAGGAGGGCCCGGACAGTGTTGATGTGCCGTTCTTCCTCGGGCAGGTTCTGCCATGCCCCCGCCAGGGTGGAGGCGCCCGCCATGGCAGAGCGGACGACGTCGGGCCTTGCTTTCGCGGAGCGCAGCGAACGGACCCGGTCCGCGTCGCTGAAGGCGATGGGATCGGCGAGCTTTGGAGGTGCCGCGAACTCGTCGGGATCGAAGAGCTTGACCATGGCGAGTGATTCGAATCCCGCATTGAACAATACCGGGCCGCAGATCAGGCCGGGGCGGTCGCGTTCGTAGGGCATGGAGCGGATAGCCTGTTCGGCTTCGCGCAGGACCTGCCGGAGCCGGACGGACTGGCGGATATCGTCGCTCTGAATGTAGTTGTTGAGGCTTTCGGACAGGCGGCCATAGATGCGCTGGATCTGGCTGTGTTGCGTGCGCAGTTCCGCCACGAGGTTCTTGAGCGTTTCCCGGTCCTCATGGCTGAGATCGTCCGCGAACTGACGGCTTAGCACGTCACCGATCGCCGAACGGAAGCGCAACTGCTGCTGCGGGTCCTCAAGGAATGCCGTGAAGGAGCGGAAGGTCCGGCCCTCGGGGCTCTGCCGCAAGCGCTTGTCCGCTTCCAGGACCTGCGCCATGGTGGCGCCCTTGCTGAGCGATTCCTCGATGATCTGGTTGCGGAGTTCGCCCACCAATTCTTCTATGCGGTCTCGCATCTTCTTGTAGTCGGCAGGCAGGCTGGCCGCCAGGTCCAGGATGTTCCCGGCTGCTTCGACCGCTTCTTCGTCGTCCAAGAGACCGTCGAAATCGCCCGAGCTGATGTCTTCGATCAGCTGCTGGCGCTCTTGGATCTCCTCTTCGAGTGATTCCAAACGGGCGCTTTGGTCCGGGTTCGTCTCGTTGGCGAGCTTTTCAACGTCGCCCAGCAGCGTTCCGAGCCGGGAACCGTTGAGGGTGGAACGTTCGCTGGAGAGGCTGTCGAGGAAAGCCAGGACGCGTGCGGCGGCTTCGGTGATTTCGTAGACGATCTGGCCCGATTGGCTGCGGCGTGTCAGGAACTGCTTGCGGGTCCATTCGTCCGCAAACGCCTTGCCGCTCGATTGGCCGCCCAGTCCGGGATCCTGCGTGCGGAGCTGCTCGAGGAAAGCGTCGACGTCGGCATGGAACTCTTCGAGCGGAAGCTGCGGTCTTGTTCGCGTGAAGGATGCTTGGAGCACAGCGATGACCCATGGGGCCGAGCGTGTGAGGGCCCACGCGGGGCCTTTGGTGAGAAGTTCGAGGTCTCTGAGCCGCGCACTGATGGCGTCGGCCGAGGACATTGCTGAGCGGGACACGTACTCTCCTTCAGCTACCCCGGAACCTGATGGCAGCGGAAATCCCGAAAACTGCCCCGTACAAGGTTAACGCAGGGTGTGCCGCAACCCTTTCGTGATCTACCTGCCGGTAGGGTTTCGATCCCATATCAACCGGCGAAAGGCCCGTGTTGGCGCTAGCTGAACCGCCGATGCCGCACCTAGTGTCGACACCAACGTCGTCGACGATCCTACGTCGGCATTGGCAGCGTTGCGGAGGGGACCCAATGCAGTTCGACTTTACGACTTTAGACACCAGCACCTACGTCTTCGTGGGAACACTCATCCTTGGCTTGGTTCTGGCAGCCTTCATCGCGGTCGCCGCCATGGCCACGCTTGCGTTGGTCGGAGCGGGGAGCCTCGCCTGGTACACCGTGAAGAATGTGTTGGGTGGGCTGGTCCGCGGCATCAATTTTGCCTGGGATCTGCTGGTGCACCAGACCGGAAAAGTGGAACTGCCGGTGGAATTCCCATCGCAAACCTCCCCTAGCACAGGTACCTACCCGCGAGTAGCATTGAGGGACAGCTGAAGGGTCCCCCACCCGAGGCGGATCCTGGGCTCGAACCGGCACAACCGGCAAGAGGAGTCCTCCCATGACCTCCGCCACTGAAAACAAGAGCACCGATGTCACGGCCGCAGAAGCCCGCGCCGTCGCCGAGGCCGCCCGCGAGACGGAATGGAACCGCCCAAGTTTCGCAAAGGGACTGTACCTGGGGGATTTCGATCTTGGACTGATCCATCCTTGGCCACAGGCCAAGGCCGAAGACATAGAGCGTGGCGAAGAGTTCATGGCCAAGTTGGCGGAATTCTGCGGCACGATGTCCGGGCGCATGATCGAGCGCAACGCCAAAATCCCGGACGAATACCTCGCCGGCCTCAACGAGCTAGGCGTCTTCGGGATGAAAATTCCGCGTGAGTACGGCGGGCTGGGCCTGTCACTGGTCTACTACGGAAGGGCCCTGGCGCTCTTGGGGTCGGTCCATCCGAGCCTCGGCGCCCTGATTTCGGCCCACCAGTCCATCGGCGTCCCTGAGCCGGTCAAGGTCTTCGGCACGTCCGAACAAAAGCGGGAGTACCTGCCCCGTTGCGCCGCCGGCGCCATCACGGCGTTCCTCCTGACGGAGCCCGACGTCGGAAGCGATCCCGCCCGGATGGGCTGCACCGCAGTTCCAGCGGACGACGGCGGGTCCTACCTTTTGGACGGAGTGAAACTTTGGACCACCAACGGCGTGATTGCCGAACTGGTTGTGATCATGGCCGTCGTCCCCGCCCGCACGGACCCCGATGGGACGGCGCACCAGGGCGGGATCACGGCGTTCGTAGTGGAGATGGACTCCCCCGGCATCACAGTCGAGAACCGCAACGCGTTCATGGGTTTGCGGGGCATCGAGAACGGCGTAACGCGCTTCCATCAAGTCCGCGTGCCGGCAGCGAACCGGCTGGGACGCGAAGGCCAAGGGCTCAAGATCGCCCTCACGACGCTGAACACTGGCCGGCTCTCCATCCCCGGGCTGTGCGTCGCCGCAGGCAAGTGGTCGTTGAAGATCGCCCGCGAATGGTCCAGCGCCCGGACGCAATGGGGGCGCCCGGTCGGTAAGCATGAGGCGGTCGGGAAGAAGATCGCGTTCATTGCCGCCACCACTTTTGCGCTTGAAGCCGTGTTTGAGCTCTCCGCCGAAATGGCCGACGCCGGTCAGAAGGACGTTCGGATCGAGGCGGCCTTGGCCAAGCTTTGGTCCACCGAGCTGAGTTACCTGGTGGCCGATGAGCTGGTGCAGATCCGTGGTGGTCGTGGGTTCGAGACCGCGGATTCCTTGGAGGCACGCGGGGAACGCGCGGTGGCGGCCGAACAACTTCTGCGGGACATGCGCATCAACCGGATCTTCGAGGGTTCGTCCGAGATCATGCGCCTGCTCATCGCCCGCGAAGCCGTCGACGCCCACCTTTCGGCGGCGGGCGAGCTGGCTTCCGCGGACGCAACCTTGCAGGAGAAGGCGCGTGCCGCCGTCGGCGCCTCAGGTTTTTACGCCAAATGGCTCCCCAAGCTTGTGGCCGGAGCCGGCATGGACCCCAGGTCTTACGGCGAGTTTGGGCGCTTGGCCAAGCAACTGAGATATGTGGAGCGGGCTTCACGTCGGCTCGCCCGGCAGACGTTCTATGGGATGGGCCGCTGGCAGGCGAAGCTCGAGTACAAACAAGCCTTCCTCGGCCGGATCGTGGATATCGGGGCGGAATTGTTTGCCATGGCTGCATGCTGCTCGCGGGCTGAAATGCTGCTGCGGACCGTGCCGGAGCAAGGTGCGGCAGCCTACGAACTTGCCGAGGCCTACTGCGAGCAGGCAAGAATCCGGGTGGACGGATACTTCGAGCAACTGTGGAAGAATACCGACGACGTCGATCACGAATTGTCCTCAAACGTGCTCGCTGGAGACTACACCTGGCTTGAGGCCGGAATCCTGGACCCCTCCGAAGGAACAGGGCCGTGGATCGCCGATGCCTCTCCCGGTGCCTCTTTGAAGGAGGACCTGCACCGAAAGTACCGCTGATCCCAACGGAGGCGGCTAGCCGACCTCGCCGTCGAGGTAGTACCAGCGCCGGTCGATCCGCAGGAAGCGGCTGACTTCACGCTGGACGCCGCGTTCGCCGCCGGAACGGTAGTGCGCCGCGAACTCGACGGATCCTTCACCATCCAAGGGACCGCCGTCGCGCGTTGCCACGATGTCCAGTCGCCGCCATTCGATATCGGGATCCAGCTCCAGTACGGCAGGTCTGGTATCGGGGTGCCACGTGCGCAGCAGGTAGTCGCTGTCAAGGACCGCGAAGGCCGAGTAGCGGGAGCGCATGAGCTGCTCCGCCGTCGGAGCGTCGGTCTCTCCACTGTGGAAGCGTCCACAGCACTCTGTGTACTGCTCGCCGGACAGGCAAGGGCAGGCGCCGTTGCGTAGGCGGGCGGGATCGAATGGCATTGGAGCCCTATCTCTAGGAGAAGGTGAGAGCTAGCTAACAAATATTGTCACAACATGTAACAGCTTCGATACAACCTCGGCGACGCGCAGTTCGGCGGGTGATTCCCTCGGATTTCGACCGTACGCTTGAAGACATGCCCGCGGACCGACGGTTGCGGCGCCCACCACACAACTCTGACTCGGGAGGCTACGTGGAGGATCCAACAACACTTGGCCTCAATCTGACCTTTTTCGGCACGCTCGGACTGGCTTTGCTCATGTTCCTTTCTTTGGGGATCTTGGTCGCGATCACTTTGGTCCTGGTCGGCGTCGCGAAGCTGGTTTCAATCATCTTGCTTGCCATGGTGGGGATCTTCCCGAAACGCGATGTCGGCCCGGTTACACACCTGCCCCCACGGCCTCGGCGCGCCCCCGCCCTGAAGGCGGTTTTCGAAGAGCCGACGACGGCGGAGCCCGGCACCCCTGAACCGGCTCTGCTTGTTCCCGGGGAGCCGCGTCCTGGAATCCTGGCGAAGGAACATCCCCTTGTGGTTGCGGTAAAGCAGGATCCTCCGGTCATGAACAGCGAATGGGCTGCTGCTGTTGCCGAGGCTGATGCCCGGGCCGCAGCGCGTGCCGAGGAAGCAGCAACCGGGCCAGAGGCTGCCCCGCAACCAGAGACTGCCCCGCCAATCCGCGGACGCGTGGGAGACCCGCATGGCGGCAAGGCTGTCTCGTCCGGACGCGTCACAGCCTCCGCCGGAGTCCGCCCGCCCAACTGACTAGTCCGCCCGCCCAACTAGCTCGCAGTTGTTGTCGTTTTGACGCTCGAAAACGACAACAAATGCGAGCTAGTTGGGGAGGGTGCACTCAGGCAGCCAGTTGCCTGAACCCGGCCCCGTGGTAGATGAGGGGCTCGGCGTCGTGGTTGATTTCCACGGACTTCACTTCGAGGACCACAATTGCGTGGTCGCCCGCAGGGGTCTCGGAGACCACTTGGCATTCAAGCGCCAGCGCCGCGCCGTCGATCAACACCGCACCGGCGTCGCTCGTGGAGGTCGAAAGGCCCGCGAAGCGCTCCTCCGTCCGGGAGGAGAGCTGCAGGCACACGGCTTCCTGGCCCTGGGCCAAGATGGACACCCCAAGGCAAGGAGCGCTCCGGAGTTTGGGCCACGTGGCGGAGGAGTTGTTTACCGCGAACATGACCAGCGGCGGTTCGAGCGAGACTCCCACTGTGAAGCTGGATGCCACCAGGGCCTCCGGCGCGAAGCCAACCATGGCGCTGAACGCCGCCACGCCTGAGGGAAACTGCGCGAACGCCTGTTTGATCGAAGCGGATCCCTCCACTGTTGCCTGGGTCATGGGGTCCCTTTCTCTGTAGTTTCGTGCCTGCCTTCCTACTAATTCACTGGATGCCGATAACGGCAATATTTGTGTATTCGCGTGTCGATTCACGTCAATTCATCATTCGACATGTGCTGTTTTCATTACCCCGCAATACGAAAAACGAAGAATTTGTACACTTTTCGAGTGTCCCGGCCACGACATGTGTAGCGTCGTGTCAATCCATTGCCCAGCCTTGATTCTTCACGGAGGAAGCCGGAGATGAGCCTCAACGAGCTTCGAACCCTGGGACGCACAGGCGCCCTGATCAGCCCCCTTACCCTGGGCACCCTGAACCTTGGGACCGGTTCTGCACCCACGGGCGCCGAAGAAAGCATCCGCATTGTCCATGCTGCCCTCGACGCCGGAATCACCAGCGTCGACACCGCAGACATCTATTCGCAAGGCGAGGCGGAAGCCATTGTGGGCCGGGCCCTCCATGGGCGGCGTGACGATGTTTTCCTTTCCACCAAGTTCCACGGACAAATGGGGCCGAATCCTGCGCACGCGGGGAATTCCCGGCGCTGGATCATGAAAGCCGTGGAGGGCAGCCTCAACCGCCTGCAGACAGACAGGATCGACCTCTACCAAGCGCATCGCCCGGACTACAACACCGACGTCCTGGAAACCGTCACGGCCCTCAACGACCTCATCCGGCAGGGCAAGATCCTCTATTACGGAACGTCGGTGTTCACGCCTGCGCAACTTGTCGAGGCACAGTGGATCGCGACGACGAACCACCTCGTGCCGCCGGTAGTCGACCAAGTGCCCTATTCCTTGCTGGTGCGCGCCAACGAGCGGGATGTCTTTCCGATCACCCAGCAGTACAACCTCGGCGTGCTCAGCTACGGACCGCTCGACGGCGGCTGGCTCTCCGGGAACTACCGGGTGGGCGTTCCACAGCCTTCAAGCTCCCGGGCGCTGGCAGTTCCCGGGCGCTTCGACGTCTCGGCACCTTTCAACAGGAACAAGCTTCTGGCGGCCGATGCCCTGACCCGCGTCGCCCAACGGCACGGACTCACCCTTATCCAATTGGCCGTCGGCTTCGCCCTCAACCATCCTGCCGTCAGCAGCGTGGTGATCGGTCCACGGACCGAGGAGCACTTGACCGACTACCTCAAAGCGGCAGACGTTGTCCTCAACGAAGCCGTCCTGGATGCCATCGATGACATCGTGGCCCCTGGCACGAATTTCCTGGAGCGGGACGCGGGGACCGTCGTCCCCCACCTTGAATTCGCGGAACTTCGACGCCGTTAGCCAGCGTCGCGTACAACGGTCCAGGCTGCGCGCGGACTATACTCATTCGCAATCATGACTAGCCTTCCGACTTCCGCCCAAACATCAAAAAGCAACAATGTGCGCATTGACGCGTGGCTTTGGGCCATCCGCGCCTACAAGACCCGTTCCGCGGCCACCACCGCCTGCCGGGCAGGACACGTACGAATCAACGGGAACCCGGTCAAAGCCTCGCAGTCGGTGATTATCGGCGACAGCATCCGGGTCCGCCAGTCCGGCTTCGAACGCATCCTCGAGGTTCGCCGCCTCATTGCCAAAAGGGTAGGTGCCGAGGCAGCGTCCCACTGCTTCACTGACCACACCCCCGAGAGGCCCACGGCCCCGGCCCTCGGACTTCCGCAGCGCGATCGCGGCGCGGGACGGCCCACCAAGAAGGACCGGCGCGACATGCAGAAGCTCAAGGGACAGTAGCCCACCCGAAGGCGGGGTTGGAAGCTCGCTGCGCCTCCGGCGTCGGGCAGTTTTGAACCTCGGCTCTGCAGGAGCCCGAGCGACGCGTAAAGTGGCAAGGGACGCCGATTCTGGACGCCGCGCTGCCGAAGGAGAGAACGTGACCATTGACTGGGACGAAAAAAGGGCCTTGCTACAGGAGCCCAATATTGCTGCCGTGACGCAGCTGTGCGACGAACTCATGGCCAAAAGACCTGGTTCTTCCGTGCCTTACATCGATCCGGTGCATGACGAGGACGAATGCCGGATTGTCACCCTGCAGACCAGCCCGGGCCGGACCCCTACCTCGGGTTTCGTTTCGCACCTCAACGACGACGACGCCGCCCGGCGTGCGCAACTCATCTATGACTCGGCGGAATTGGACGTCCGCTATGTCATGCCGTGGAACTGCTATCCATGGGTCCGTGACGCCGAACTGCCGCCGGCCCTCAGCGCACAGGAAAAGACCGATGGGCTCCGCCCGTTCCGCCAGTTCCTCAAAATCAACAAGAGGGTCTCCGCCGTCGTGGCGCATGGCGCAGAGACTGCGGCTTTTCTGGCGCTCTTCGAGAAGACCTACCATTCGCCGCTGCGGCAACACGGGATCAAAGTGTACAAAGCGAGCGCGCTCGGCGGACGGGCCTTTGCCCTGTCCGAGGCGAAGCAACAGGAACTCCTGGCCAAGAACATCGAAACCTACCGGGACGCCATGCAGCGGGCGGGTATCCAGCACCTATAGGCGAATCTAGCCTGGCCCGGCTTCGGGGGAGGGTTAAGGCCCCGCGACGACGCCCAGGACCCGCCGTGCTGTGTCTTCCCATCGCGGCAGCGCATGGCTAGCCGACGCGGCCGCGTCCCACCACTTCCGCCGCAGGGTCGCATCGCTGAGCCATGTCCGAAGAAACTGTTCCAAGGAGTCGAGTCCTGCCGTGAGGTCGATGGCTTCGCCTGCCCCGGAGGCCCCGAGCGCCTCCACTGCGCCGGTTCCTTTGCGGACCACTACTGGTATCCCGTGGGCCAGGGACTCCAGAACGACCATTCCGAAGGACTCCGAGCGTGAGATCAACAGGCTGAGATCCGCGCGGCGCCACTGTTCGTCCAAAGCCGATCCGGAAAGTTCGCCGGTTATTTCCACCCGCTTTTCGAGTCCATGGTGGGAAATGCGGTCTTGCACGGCTTCGGCGTAGGAGCGGTCTGCTTCCGTTGATCCCACAAGCGCCGCGGTCCATGGCAGGTCCTTGATCCGGGCGAGCGCTTCGACAAATAGGATCTGATCCTTATTGGGGAGCAGCGCACCCACAACGATGAAATGCGGTGCCGCCGAAGCCCGTCGCGCGCTCGGCAACGCCCGCAGCTCCTCCACGCGGTCTACACCGGGGCTCGCCACGTGCACGTTGCTCCGGCCCCCCTGCCTGACGGCCTCGGCGGTTCCGGAGGCGGTGCAGAGAATGCCCGTCGCTGCACCGAGTCCACCCGACCCCTGTGACTGCTCCTCCGTCGGTGCCATGTGGAGCAAAACCCACACGCGGTGCCCTGCAGCGGTTGCGGCCTCGATTTCCGCTGGGCCGGCTGCCGCAATGAGGCCGTCGATAATACGAATAGGCACTTCGTCCCCGGCGAGCGCGTCAGCAAGAAGACGCCTGTCTGCCGAGGATCCGGACGGCCACCCGCCGTCGAGCTCGTGGATCGAAACTTCCGCGCCTAGGGAGCGAAGAGATTGAGCCAGCCTCGCGTTGTAGATATTTCCCCCGGAACGATGGTGCACATTTGCGGGCAAAATCAGGCGGATCTTGACCAAGGGCTCTTCCTCCATCACGCCGGGCTTCCGGATCGAGACTCAAGCATTCGGGCCATGGAGCCGACCTTAGCGCCCCCGCGGCTGGCGTGGAAGGCACCGGGCATCGGCGGTAGATTGTGGGCATGGCACAGATATCCTCAGACCGTCGAGACGTGATCGCTGATCGGCTCTTGGACATTGCGGAGTTCAGCCACGCGCACTGGTTCTTCGGCAATCTCTATGAGGCCCTCGTGAAAATTCCGGACCGGGTCGCGGCCTCGGAGGCAACTCCTGGACTCCCCCGGTCTCCCTTTGGAGCCGGAAGCCCCGGCCGCTATTACGCGCCCGTCGCGCCGATCAGTGCACCTGCCGCCATCGCCGCCCTCGCGACGGGTTGGAATCATGCCCGCAGCCGGCGTTGGCTCATGGTCGCTGCAGCCAGTTCGACGACGGGTGCGGCCGCCACCGCGTACCTGCTCCGGTCCATCAACCCCAAGCTGTTCTTCAGCCGGTATCCGCTCGACGAGACGCACCGCAAGCCCTTGTTGAAGAAGTGGTACCGGATCCACGCCCTCAGACTCACAGCCAGCGCCGTCGCCCTGGCCGCGGTCCATCAAGCACGGACAATCCGGCTCAGAAGCCAGGTAGGAATTGACGGTTCCTGATCCGAGATTCGCCGAATTCGACCCCCACGCGTCCAATCTCCCACGGTCCACGGCCTCTGTACTTTGGTCTGCCCACGGCCACATGGGGTACCCAACGGGGCGAGCGGAATCCAAGGGCTGGAGAGCTGAGGATGAAGTCGTCGATATTGTCGACAAGCAGTTCATCCAGGAGTTCGTGAAGGCCGCGGACCAGGGCGAGCTGGTAGTCACGCACGAAGGCGGGCACGGCAATCTCCAGTCCACACACTCCACCGCTGCCTAGCGCGATCAGCCTTTCGGAGCTGCCGGAAAAGGATTCCAACACAGGTAGTGCCTCAAGCCAGGAAACTGTCCCAACCATGGCCGACTCGGCGCTGGTGATGCCTTTGGTCCACTGGGTTACGTCCCGGCAAAAGTCCTCTGCGACCCCCAGGTGCAGCAGCGTCATGTGCAGTCCCCGCGGCCTGCGCAGGGCCCAGACGTAGCGCGCCAACTCCTCATAATCAGAAGGTCCCGCCCCGACACTGAGCACCGGCACCTCCACGGTGATGGGCGGTGCTGTCAGTGTCGTTGAATCCCATCCCCCGCGCGGACGGTTGGCCATGGATGCAAGTATGCTCCGGCCGGAGTTCGTTCGCCTCACTAATGCGGTTCCACACTAATGCGGTTCGACACTAATGCGGTTCGACCGACTGGCCTATGGTGTCTCTCTCAATATCTGAGGCAGAAATCCCATCTGGTCGAGGCGCCATGTCAGCAATGGTGTCCAGAAGTGAAGTCATGTCACTGTGGACATCACCCGGAGCGGGCGGGCGATGGGCCGATCCGCTGATCGTGACATCGCTCAGCCGGTATGCGCCAGGCGTACGATCGCCCTCACGCTCCAGCCCTGCAACCGATATTCGATGGATTTCCCGAACAAGTCCGTGCGTCAGCGTGGTTCCCGGGTTCACGGTTGCATCGACGAAGGCCGTTGCTTGTTGCAGCTGGACGATCTCTTTAACACCATCATTCTGGTGCACATCGCCATAGCGATCGGCCCGTTCCGTCGCCCATGTCGATACGAATCCGCTCAAGCTCAATGATGGCCTTGGCCAGCGGGGAACTGAACAGGAAGTCGGGAAACTCGATCGGCTTCATCGCATCGGAATTTTCACCAGGGTATTCATAACAGTTAAGACTGTGCCCGGCTATGCCCTTAGAAATCAACCCACTCGCCACCATGAGAGCGTCAAACAATTTAATCCGGGACATTCAGCATTTAAGTCGAGGTTTAGCCAGCAAGCCGGCCAACATTGACACCGTCCTGTGAGCTGTGCCATATTTTAAGTGTGAACCTGTCAGACAGCCGGACAGCCGGACAGGCCGCCACCGGACAGCCAGCCGTCAGCCAGAAAGCTGCGACGGGTCAGCGCACCGCCACAAGCGGTGCCGTCCCCCGAGTGGCCCAGGCGGCGAGCCAATCAACCCCCCGGCCCCTCGCCCGCTTCAGTGCTGCGGAATCCGTGTTCAGTGCCATCCGGCAGGACATCGAAGACGGAACCGTGGAAGTCGGAGCCAAGCTCAACTCCGAAGCCACCCTGGCCACGCAGTACGGGGTAAGCCGTTCGGTCATCCGCGAAGCATTGCGCTCCTGCAACGCGCTCGGACTGACAGTCACCAAGACCGGCAAAGGCACGTTCGTCGTCGCGGACCGGGTAGCCAATGACCTCGCACTCGGCCAGTATTCAGCCCGGGACCTCAACGAAGCCCGCCCACATATCGAAGTTCCCGCAGCCGGCCTGGCCGCAAAACGCCGCACCCCTGAAGATCTGGAACACCTCAAGGAAATCGTCGGGTCCATGCTCGGCGAGACAGATCCCGAGACCTGGGTAGGCCTCGACGCCACCTTCCATTCGGCCATCGCCCGCGCCAGCGGCAACAAGGTCTTCGAAAGCGTCGTCGCGGATATCCGCGAGGCACTGGCCCACCAATCCGAAACCCTGAACATGGTGGCCGACCGCCAGCATGCTTCAGACGATGAGCACCTCCGCATCCTCGAAGCCATCGAATCCGGCGACGCCACAGCCGCAGAAGCCGCGATGGCCGACCATCTCAGCGCCGTGGGCGTTGCGTTGGACACCATCCTCAGCACGTGATCCACCAACTGAAGGAAGCCATGCCCACCCCGCATGCAACGCACTCCGCCATGCCGGAAACCACAATGCCGGAAACCATCGAGCCCGGAAACACCACTCTCCAGGCAACTCCGCGCCACGTGCCGCTCGCGGAACAAACCCGCGACGGCCTCGTGGAGAGCGTCCACTACGGATCCCTCATCGCCGTCGGGCCGGGCGGTGGGACCCTCGTCGAAGCAGGCGAGCCCGACGCCGCGTTCTACCCACGGTCTTCCCTCAAACCGCTGCAGGCGGTCGCGATGGTCCGCGCCGGACTCAGGCTTCCGGAGAACCTCCTCGCCCTCACCGCGGCAAGCCACTCAGGCGCCACGATGCACCTCGAAGGCGCCGCCCGCATCCTCGAAATGCACGGCTTGGACGTGAGCGCCTTGGAAAACAGCACGGACCTCCCCTATGGCACAGCCGAGCGCGAAGAGTGGCTCCGCGCCGGCGGCAAGCCCACGCAGCTCGCGCAGAACTGTTCAGGAAAGCACGCGGCCATGGCCGCTACCTGCGTGATCAACGGCTGGCCTGTCCAGGGCTATCTGCACCCCGGGCATCCCCTCCAGGTTCTCGTGAGGGACACCATCACCGAGCTCACGGGTGAAGACGCGGCGGCCGTCAGCACGGATGGTTGCGGCACGCCGCTCTTCGCCCACAGCCTGCGCGGAATGGCCCGCGCCTATGGCCGCATGGCTGCAGCGGACAACAAGGGCGCGGAAGGCCAAGTCGCCCACGCGATGCGCGCCTTCCCCGAGATGGTGGCCGGAGAGGGTCGCGACGTCACGGCGATCATGCGCGCGGTTCCGGGCTTGCTCGCCAAGGACGGCTTCGAAGGCCTTCAGCTGATCGGCTTGCGGAACGGCACCGGCGTCGCCATCAAGATCTCCGACGGCGGGGACCGCGCCCGCATGCCGGTCACCGTGCGCGTTCTCGAGGCCTTGGGGCTCGACGGCGGCCAGCTCGCCACGCTTGCCAGCCCAGCTGTGTTGGGCGGCGGCCGCCCGGTGGGCGTGTTGCGCGCCGCGAACTTCCTCGCATCCAACTGACGCATCCAACCGACGCAACCCACCGACGCAGTCAAAGAAGCACAGACGAGCAAAGGACAGCAATGACAACCGCCGTGCAAACCACCACAACTCCGGCGTTCCGCTCGGAACACGATCTCCTCGGTGACCGAAACGTCCCCGCGGAGGCCTACTGGGGTGTGCACACGCTGCGTGCCATCGAGAACTTCCCCATCACCGGCCAACCACTGGCCAGCAACGCCAACCTCGTCAAGGGCCTCGCGGCAGTCAAGCTCGCCGCCGCACGGGCCAACCGCGAGCTCGGCCTCCTCGACGCAGAGCGGGCAGACGCCATCGAGCAAGCCTGCCAGGACATCCTCGACGGCAAACTCCATGAGCAGTTCATGGTGGACGTCATCCAGGGCGGAGCCGGCACCAGTTCCAACATGAACGCCAATGAGGTCATCGCCAACCGGGCCCTCGAAATCCTGGGACACCCCAAAGGCGACTACGCCAGGCTGCACCCGAACGATCACGTCAACCTCAGCCAGTCCACCAACGACGTCTATCCCACGGCCGTCAACCTGGCCACTATTTTTTCGGTCCAGGGCCTCCTCGCCGCGCTCCAAGAACTCGAAGTGGCTTTTGCGGAAAAGGGTCAGGAATTCCGCACAGTGGTCAAGATGGGCCGCACCCAGCTTCAGGACGCCGTCCCCATGACCCTCGGCCAGGAGTTCGGCGGCTACGCCGTGACGGTTGGTGAGGACCGGGCACGACTCGCGGAGTCCCAACTGCTGATCCACGAAATCAACCTGGGCGCCACCGCCATCGGCACCGGGTTGAACGCCCCTGTTGGATATGCGGCGACAGCGTGCCGGCACTTGGGCCAGATCACGGGACTGCCGCTGGTGACCGCCGTCGACCTCATCGAGGCGACCCAGGACGTAGGCGCCTTCGTCCACCTCTCCGGCGTGCTCAAGCGCGTCGCCGTCAAGCTTTCCAAGATTTGCAACGACCTCCGCTTGCTGTCCTCCGGACCGCGAGCGGGACTGGGCGAGATCAACCTCCCGGCTGTGCAGTCGGGCTCGTCCATCATGCCAGGCAAGATCAATCCGGTGATCCCGGAAGTGGTCAGCCAGGTGGCCTATGAGGTCATCGGCAACGACGTCACCGTCACCATGGCCGCAGAAGCAGGCCAGCTCCAACTGAACGCCTTCGAACCAATCATTGTCCACAGCCTCCACAAGAGCATCTCCCATCTGGAAGCCGCGTGCCGCACACTCACGTCACGCTGCATCCGGGGCATCACCGCGAACACCGAACACCTGCGCCTCACCGTAGAGCAGTCGATCGGACTCGTCACGGCCCTCAATCCACACATCGGCTATTCCTCCGCAACTGCCATCGCCCAGGAAGCCCTGGCAAGCGGCAAGGGTGTGGCCGAGCTCGTTCTTGAGCACGGATTGCTGACCTCGAAGCAGCTCGACGAACTGCTTCGCCCCGAACGTCTCGCCAATCTCAGTAAATAACTTGAGCCGGACGGCGAGATCCGGACACTCCAACAGGACACTCCAATAGGACACCCCCAAAGGATTCCCATGACTAATGCACCCATCACGGACCACACGGTCCCGCAACAGGCGCACGCTAGTGAAAAACTGCTTCACGCCGAGGACAAGGGCTACCACAAGAGCCTGAAGCCGCGCCAGATCCAGATGATCGCGATCGGTGGTGCTATCGGCACTGGTCTTTTCCTGGGCGCCGGCGGCCGGCTCAACGCTGCGGGCCCCTCGCTCGTCATCGCTTACGCGGTCTGCGGCTTTTTTGCCTTCCTGATCCTGCGTGCGCTCGGCGAGCTCGTGCTGCACCGCCCGTCGTCGGGTTCCTTCGTCTCCTACGCCCGGGAGTTCTTCGGCGAGAAGGCTGCGTTTGTGTCCGGCTGGTTCTACTGGATCAACTGGGCCACTACCACCATCGTGGACATCACCGCCGCGGCCCTCTACATGAACTTTTTCGGCAAATACGTTCCGTGGATGGGCGTCGTTCCGCAGTGGGCCTGGGCCTTGATCGCCTTGGTTGTAGTCCTGAGCCTGAATCTGGTTTCCGTCAAGGTATTCGGCGAAATGGAGTTCTACTTCGCGCTCATCAAGGTAGCCGCGCTGGTGGCTTTCCTGTTGGTCGGCACCTTCTTCGTTATCTTCGGCACGCCGGTACCGGGCCAGGAGGTCGGCTTCAGCCTCCTCACGGACCACGGCGGCATCTTCCCCAACGGCATCCTGCCGATGATCATCCTGATGCAGGGTGTGCTCTTTGCCTACGCTTCGATCGAGCTTGTGGGCACCGCGGCCGGCGAGACCGAAAACCCCGAGAAGATCATGCCCAAGGCCATCAACTCCGTAGTCTTCCGTATCGCGGTCTTCTACGTCGGTTCCGTCATCCTTCTGGCCTTGCTCCTGCCGTACACCTCGTACGAGAAGGGCGTCAGTCCGTTCGTGACGTTCTTCGGCCACATCGGCATCCAGGGTGTGGACGTGATTATGAACCTCGTAGTCCTCACGGCTGCGCTGTCCTCGCTGAACGCCGGGCTGTACTCCACCGGCCGCATCCTGCGCTCCATGTCCGTGGCTGGATCAGCTCCGAAGTTCGCCCAGCGCATGAACAAGGCGGGTGTCCCCTACGGTGGCATCGCGATCACCGCCGGTGTCTCCTTGCTCGGTGTTCCCCTGAACTACCTCGTTCCGGCGCAGGCGTTCGAGATCGTCCTCAACGTCGCTTCCGTTGGCATCGTCGTCACTTGGGCCACGATCGTCCTGTGCCAGATGCAGCTCAAGCGCTGGGCAGACAAGGGCTGGCTGAAACGTCCGTCCTTCCGAATGTTCGGGGCCCCGTACACCGGATATCTCTCGCTGCTTTTCCTTGCGGGTGTGTTGGTGATGGTGTTCATCGACTCCCCGCTCACCATGTTGGTCACGGCGATTGCTTGCGCCCTCATGGTGGTTGGCTGGTATGCGTGCCGCAAGCAAATCCATGAGCTCGCCGCCGCCCGCGCCGATGCCTCCACGAGCGTTCCCCCACCCAACTGACTCGCATTCGTTGTCCTTATGAGGCCCTAAAACGACAACGAATGCGAGCTAGTTGGGCCTGCGGCCACGTTCCCTTCCCGCGAAATGTGACCGGGCCGATTTGAGGCCCAGTGGCACCATGGAAGAAGGACACCCCCGCAGCTCGAAGGAGAGAATGCACGTGAAATTTGCCCGCTTAGGACCAGTCCGCCACGAGCAGCCAGTGGTCATCGCCAGCGATGCCAAGGGTATCGAACAGTACTTCGATCTGCGGCCGCTCACGGCAGACCTCGACGGCGCGTTCCTCGCCGGCGGCGGCATCGCCAGGACGCAAGAAGCGCTCGACGCCGGAACGTTGCCCCCGATTCAAGCTGAAGGGCTGCGTGTAGGCGCCCCGGTTGCCCGGCCAGGCGCCGTCGTCGGGATTGGACTGAACTACGCAGCACACGCCGCGGAGTCTGGAGCCACACCGCCGGAAGTACCGGTCGTGTTCCTCAAACCCGCGAACACCGTGACAGGTCCCTTCGACGCCGCCCCCATCCCGCCGTCGTCGACGAAGTATGACTGGGAAGTGGAACTCGGCATTGTCATCGGGCGGGAAGCCTCATACCTCTCCAGCACGGACGAAGCCACGGCGTGCATCGCCGGCTATGTCCTTGCCAACGACTTGTCGGAACGCGAACTCCAGCTCCCGGGCGCCGCCGGGCAATGGACCAAGGGCAAGACGCTCCCGCAATCCACTCCCCTGGGGCCGTGGCTGGTTCCTGCCGGCGAGATAGACGCCACCGCGCTGCGCCTGCGCACCTGGGTGAATGGCGAGGCCCGCCAAGACTCCACCACAGCTGACCTGATTTTCGATCCTGCCACCCTTGTCCACCACCTGAGCCAGCACATGGTGCTTGAGCCCGGGGACGTCATCATCACGGGTACGCCCGAAGGCGTGGCATTGTCCGGCCGCTTCCCGTATATCCAGCCGGGGGATGTGGTGGAGATTGAAATTGAAGGACTCGGCCGCCAGCGCAAGGAGTTCCACGCGGCAACGTAACGCAACTCCCGCGCAACCCCGCTCCGCTCCTGGTTCGCCTATGCTCAACACCAGGCAATCGATGGCGATCCACCAAGGAGCAGGGCATGAGCAATTGGCGCATCAGGGACTTCCACTCGTCGGATATGGATGGCATCCTGCACCTTTGGGAATCGCTGAAAGCGGACAACGTCGAGCCGGTCTATGCGCTCTCGGAGGTGCTGGCATCGTGCGAGAAGGACCACGCGGTCGTGGCAGTGCAAGGCGAGCAGATGGTGGGTGCCGCCGTCGGACGTGCAGCCCATGACCAGGGCTGGATCGTCTTCCTGGCCACGCTTCCCGAGTTCCGCGGCCGGGGGATCGGCACTTCGCTCCTGGCCGCCGTCGAGAACCGGATGACTCCGCACGGCCTCAACAAGCTCTCGGCGCTCATGCCGGAGTCCGAGACCCGGGTCGAAGCCTTCCTGGGCCGCGGCTTCCTGCTCAAGCAGAACCTGCACTACTTCGAGCGGACCATCCCGGTGCAGCGTCAGGAACTCGAACCGTTGAGCCAGCTCGGCGGCCGCATCCTGGCCCGCGACCTGTGGGAAAACGTGGCTGGCATGCGCCGCGAAAAGGAACTGCTGGAACGGCGTTTGGTGTTGCCGCTGGCCGAGGCCGACCTCGCGGACGAATACGGTGTGGTGCCGCCGCGGGCCGTCGTGCTCTTCGGCCCTCCGGGTACCGGCAAGACGACCTTCGCCAAGGCAATTGCCTCCAGGCTCGAGTGGCCGTTCGTGGAGGTCTTCCCCTCTCGGCTGGCCTCTGACCCAAAGGGCCTGGCGGGCGCGTTGCGCGAGACATTCCTGGAGATCGCCGAGTTGGAACACGCCGTGGTGTTCATCGACGAAGTGGAAGAGATCGCGTCCCAACGGTCCGGGGAACCGCCGTCGCCGTTGCAGGGCGTCACCAACGAGCTCCTCAAGATCATCCCTGCCTTCCGCGAACAGCCCGGCCGCCTGCTGGTGTGCGCCACCAACTTTATCCGCGCACTGGACACCGCCTTCCTGCGCCACGGCCGCTTCGACTACGTGATCCCGATCGGCCTGCCGGACGTCCACGCGCGCGAGGCCATGTGGCAGCGCTTCATCCCGGCCTCGGTGGTGGATTCCGTGGATGTGGCCTTGCTGGTGTCGCGGACCGAGGGGTTCTCCCCGGCGGACATTGAGTACGCGGCGCGCAGCGCCTCCCAGCGTGCTCTGGAAAAGGCAGTCTACACAGCCGGCGCTCCCGGTGCTTCCGCGCACGGTGCGGCACCGGCGTCGAACGCTCGCAAGGGACCGGTCACGCAGGACTACCTCGACGCGATCGCCGATACCCGCACGACGGTCAGCGATGCGGTCTATGAGGAATTCCTTGAGGACATTGACGTACTGGGCCGCGTGTAGCAGGTCTCGTTTCGGCCGCCCACCTGCCAATTCGCCGGAAGCGTGCGGGCTCGCCGGAAAATTCCGGCGAACGGGAGGGCTTCCGGCGAAATGGGCGGGGGCCCCTGAGGACGAGGAGGAACCATGGCGCTGTTTCTGACCATCCTGAGCGGTGTGGCATGGACGGCGGTCTACATTTGCGCGATCCTCGTCGGATTTCGCGACAAAAGCTACGCCATTCCCGCAGCGGCCCTGGGCCTGAACATCGCATGGGAGTCCATCTACGCGATCCATTCGCTGAGCACGAGGATCTCCGTGCAGGGGATCATCAACGTCGCCTGGGCGTTGGCCGACGTCGTGATTGTGTACACCTTCCTCAGGTTTGGGAGACCGGAACTGCCCGGGTTCGTGACGCGGCCGCTTTTCATCGGATGGGCCGTGCTGCTGCTTCTTGCATCGTTCGCCGTGCAGTGGTTGTTCATCGTCGAGTTCGATTGGGACCCCGCATCCCGGTACGCCGCTTTCCTGCAGAATCTCCTGATGTCCGGCCTGTTCATCGCCATGTTCGCTGCCCGTCGCGGATTACGGGGCCAATCGATGCTGATCGCGGTAGCGAAGTGGATCGGTACCCTCGCACCAACCATCACCTTCGGTGTGCTAGAGAATTCACCGTTCATTCTGGGCATTGGCATCCTCTGCAGCGTTTTCGACCTGACATACATCGGGCTGCTGTTGTGGGCTAAAAGGAACCCGTTGGCCCTCTCCCTAAGCTAGGCGATTTCGTGAGTGTGGGCTCCAACCCGCTACACCGGAACGGCCTGCACCCACGACGTGTCCCTGCGGCTTACCGGCACGAACGTACCGATTCGATGCCGTCGACCCTTGATTGATGCCCCGCACAGGCGCAATATGGTGAAACCGGTACGTTCGTACCGGACGCGTGTAGGCGCATGCCCGCAAAGAACGAGGAAGGGTGGACATGTCCCCCCAGGAATTCACAAGGGCCCTCGGCATCAAGGTCCGGGCCCGGCGTGCCGCCCTGAGCCTGAGCCAGTCCGACCTCGCGGACCTCGCGGGCGTCTCGGAACGGTTCGTCCGTTTCGTGGAACAGGGCAAGACCACGGTCCAATTGGAACCACTCCTCGCTGTCCTCAGCACGCTGGGCCTTGAGCTCACGGTGCAACCCGCGAGCAGCCAGACTGTATATGGCCAGCTATGACATTCCACCGCATCGCCGATGTCTACAAGCAGGGCGTCCTGGCGGCGCGCATCGAGCGGCACGAAGGCGGCACCAAGTTCAGCTACTTGCCGCGGTACCTCGAATCAGGCGGCCCTGCCGTCGCCACTACACTGCCGTTGACCGAGCAATCGGTATTCACACCGAGCGGAGCTGTCCCTCCCTACTTCACGGGGCTCCTCCCGGAAGGCCGCCGCCTGAATTCCCTGCGTCGGGCGGTCAAGGCCAGCGCCGACGACGAGCTCGCGCTCCTCATGGGCGCGGGCGGGGATGCCGTGGGCGATGTCCAGACCGTTCCGCACGGCGAGCCACCCACGGAAGGGGGCTCCGCCGTCGTGCTCGATTCGAAGCTGCCCCTCGACTTCGACGCGCTTCTCGGCGACTCGGGCCTCATCGATCCGGTGGCCCTGGCGGGTGTGCAGGACAAGTTGTCAGCCGGGATGATCTCCCTTCCGGTAGCGCAAGCGGGCAAGCGCTACATCCTCAAACTCAATGCGCCCGAATTCCCCTTCGTGGTGGAAAACGAATTCCTCATGTTCCGTTATGCGCGCAAACTGCGGGTCCCCGTGAGTACTGTCCAACTGGTGCACGACGTCGGCGGGCGGGCCGGGCTGCTCGTGGAGCGTTTCGATCGCCTCACCGGAGCCGATGGCACTACGGTGCGCCTCGCCGTCGAGGACGGAGCCCAAGTGCTGGGACTCTATCCGGCGGACAAGTACAGCGTGCCGTTCGGCGAAGTGTGCGCGGCTTTGGCGGCACACTGCTCCGCACCCCTGCCAGCCCTGCGCAACCTCGCCATCCAGTTGGCTTTTGCATGGCTGAGCGGCAACGGCGACCTGCACGCCAAGAACGTCTCCATGGTTCAGTCACGCCAAGGCGAGTACACGATTGCCCCGGTCTATGACATTCCCTCCACAGTGGTCTACGGGGACAAGACCCTCGCCTTGGGGATCGGCGGGAAGAAGAGCGGGATCTCCCGCAAGCACTTCCTCGCGTGGGCGGGGAGACTCGGGCTGACAGAGCGCGCGTCCGAGGGGGTCCTGGAGCTCGCCCTCAAGGCGGCGGGTCCGCTCATCGCAGACCTCGACGCCGGTGCTTCACCTTTCGGGTCCATACAGACCAGGGACTGGGTCAAGGAGTTGAAGCATCGCCGAAGGCTGATGGGCGGCTAGCTCGGATCCACTCGAAGCTGATCGGGCTGGAAGTCCATCCACTTCACCAGGCAGTCGGCTCTTCGTCGTTGGCGACGGCCTCGATCCAATCCACAGCCTCATCGGATAGCCGGGCACCTTCAGCTGATTCGCCGCCCCACCACGGAGCATCAGCTGTGCCGCCCGTAACCGCCATGATGTCGGCAAGGACATGCTGCGACAGTGGTTCGCCGTTGTGCTCAATAAGCCACTCGCGGGTTTCTGCGCCGACCCGAGGCCACCACTCGAAGATCTTCATCAACGCAGTCTCGCATTCACGACGTCGCGTGTACAGCTTCCTCTCGGGGCGCCCGGATCCATTCGATTAGTCCGCCAATTGGTCCATCTCAGACAGCAGGTCCGGGTTGATGCGGTTCAGGATCAGATGGATTTCTCCCCGTGGCACGGCCTTGTAGAGCACTTTCCGGGCGTCCGCGTAGCGAGTGGTGGGTCCCTTGTCAGGCCACTTCTCGGAGAGGGCGCGTACCCGCTCCTGCACGGAGTTATGGGCGTTGCAGGCGATCTTGACCAAAGTGGCGTCGTGATCCTGCGCGATGTGGCGGATCACGGCCTCGTCACTGTCCGGATCATCCTGGAAACGGCGCGTCACCCTTTCGATGATGCCCACAGCCCGCTCGGAGACACCCATATCAAGCAGCGCCTGCTTGGTGACCGGGGTGTCCTTGGCGATGTCATGCAAATAGCCGGCAATCCGCACGTCGTCATCGAAGTCCGCCAGCGCATCGCCCACCGCCAGCACGTGCTCTTTGTGTGGCCGCTTCAACTTGTCCTTCTGGCGGTTGTGCGCCACTTCGGCAAGGACCATGGCTGTTTCAACGGTAAACGTCGGTTCGGTCATGAGTTCATCCTACTGAGCCAACCCGGTGATTGCTTTCCGCACGGCGGCGCTGAGTTCGAGGTTGCGGCAGCCGGCTCCCCCCGGCTCGGCCCGCTGCGGGACGTATCCGAAAGCGAGTTCATACACCGGGTCCGCGAATCCCAAAGACGCGCTGGCGCCGTCGTGCCCGAATGCCCGGTAGCTGCCGTACGGCGAGCGCGCATGTGACTTCATGAAGACGGTCCCGAAGCAACTCGTCTCGTCAAAGACGCGGTCGATGCCGAAGACTTGTTCGGCCGTGACTGCTTGGATGGTCTCTTCGCTGAGGAGGGGCGCGACGGCGGGACGGTCGCCGTCGGGGGCGAGCCCGGTGAGTGCCGCAGCGTAGACGCGGGCCATGCCTTCTGCGCTGGCGACGCCGGCAGCCGAACTCAGGCCGGCGGCCCGGACCTCGCGGATGTTGGGCAGGTCAAGGATGTCCCCCACGGCAGAGTTCGCTGAGAGGCCGAAGTGGCTGGCGGGGTCAATCCATGGCTGGGCCGGGTCGGCGTCCCAACGGAGGGTGGCATAACGGGGTTCCTCGGATTCGGGGAGTCCCAGGAAGAAGTGGGCGCCCGTGACCGAGCGGATCCGTTGTTCGTATATTTCCTGGAGCGTGGATCCGGTGATCCGCCGGCAGAGCTCTTCCATGAAGACGCCGAGGGTCAGGGCATGGTACCCAAAAGCGGTCCCGGGCTTCCAGAGTGGCCGCATCTGCGCGAGTTTGGCTGCAGCGAGTTCGGAATTGTTGTATTCCTCCAAGGACAGGCCGCCTTCAACGCCGAGAAGCCCGGCCTGGTGGGACAGCAACTGCGCCACCGTGATGGTGGCCTTTCCTTCGACACCGAATTCCGGCCAGTACTTGACCACCTCGGCGTCGAGGTCCAGGAAGCCGTCCTGGACGAGCAATGCCATGACGAGCCCGGACACCCCCTTGGAACAGGAGAAAACACCGGTGACAGAGTCCTGACGGCGGTGCGGTCCACCGCTGACGTCCAGTACCTTGACGCCACGGTGGTAGGCCGCGAGCTGGGCTGAATATTCCGGGTCCTCGCTGAGGAATCGGCCAAAGAGTTCGGCGACTGGTTCGAATCCAGGGGCAATCGTCTGTGTATCCACCCGGATAGCCTAGTCCCCTAACCTCGCTACGCTCAGCCAGGGAACCCGGCAGCCTAGCTGCCGCGACTGTCCATGGTGACTACGATCTTGCCTTTGGCGCGTCCGCGTTCCAGTGCCGCGAAAGCGTCGGCGATCTTTTCGAGGGGATAGCTGCTGTCCACCACGGCTTCCAGCTTTCCCTCGGACACCAGCTTGGCCAGGAATTTCAGGTCCTCGCCACTGGGGTGCATGAAGAGGTAGCGGTACCGGACGTTTGCTTCGCGGGCGCGGCGCCGGATTCCAAGGCTGGCCGCCCAGAAAAGCGCTGTCATCCAAGCCGGGGCATCAAGGTCCTTCACGGCTGTTTGCGGTTCGGGCATGCCGGCGATGCTCACCACCGTCGAACCGGGTTTGAGGATCTTGAATGTCTGCTCCAGGGTTTCCCCGCCGATAAGGTCCAGCGCGGCGTCGAAGCCGCTGAGCACTTCGGCCGGATTTTCCTTCGTGTAGTCGACGACGGCGTCCGCACCGAGCCGCCGCACCAGGGCTTCTCCGCGGGGAGACGCCGTGGTGGTCACCTCGGCGCCGAAGTACTTGGCCAGCTGGATGGCGAGGGTTCCCACCCCGCCCGCGCCTCCGGAGATGAACAGCTTGGTCCCGGGCCTGACCTTGAGCTCGTCTCGCAGTGCCTGGAGCGCGGTGAGGCCTGCGAGCGGGAGGCTCGCAGCCTCGAGGTAGCCGAGCGACTTCGGCATGAGCGCCGCCAGGTCCTCGTGGACGGCGGCGTGCTCGGCAAAGGCGCCCAGCCTGGTCTTGTCCACCCGGACAAACACGCGGTCTCCCGTAGCGAAGCGGGTGACCTCCGGGCCAACGGCTTCCACGATCCCGGCAAGCTCGCTGCCGGCCACCAAAGGCAGCCTTGGCCTGGTGATCACCCGGATGGCACCTTCGCGTTGCTTGTAGTCAACGGGATTGAGGCCCGCGGCAAACACTTTGACCAGGACCTCGCCGGGACCGGCGATCGGCTTGGGAACATCTTGCAGCTCCATTGCGTCGGCATCACCGTAGCGGGTCAGCACATAAGCGAGCACTTAGGCCCCTTTCCGAAGGGTTGTTTGCTGGTGGCCGTTCCACACCCACGGCCCGCGCGGCAATCCGGCCGGATCGAAAGTATCCAAAGCGTCGTCAAGGGGTCCGGCCGGCAACCCGAGCGATTCCAGGATCACATCCCGCACCGCCGGGGCGGACAGCCCGACGGCGGCAAGGTCGCCAAGCGTCACGGCCCCGTCGCGCTTGGCCAACCGGGCGCCGTCGTGGTTTAGCACCAAGGGGACATGCGCGTATTCCGGAACGGGCAAGCCGAGCAAGGAGGCCAAATACGCTTGGCGGGGTGTGGAGGACAGGAGGTCATCTCCCCGGACCACTTGGTCTACGCCTTGCTCGGCGTCGTCCACCACCACGGCCAAGTTGTAGGCGGTGACGCCGTCGTTCCGCCGAAGCACGAAGTCATCCACTATGCCCGTGTAGGGCCCGTGCAACTCGTCCGCCACAGTCCATTCATGCGTTTCGGAGCGGAGCCTGATGGCAGCCGGGCGGGAGGACCGGCGGATCTCGAGCTCCGCCGTCGAGAGGTTCCTGCACGTTCCCGGGTAGGCGCCCTGTGGAGCATGTGGCGCGGACGGAGCTTCCTGGATCTCGCGCCGGGTACAGAAGCATTCATACGTCAGCCCGGCGTCGGTGAGCCGCTGGATCGCGTCGTCGTAGAGCCCGGCGCGGTCAGTCTGGCGAACGACGGCACCGTCCCATGTCACGCCGACGGCCTCCAAGTCGCGGAGCTGGACTTCCTCGGCACCGGCCCGCGCACGGTCGAGATCTTCTACTCGCAGCAGGAAATCGCGGCCCGTCGAGCGGGCGAAGAGCCATGCGAGGATGGCGGTGCGCAGGTTGCCCACATGCAACTCGCCGGAAGGGCTCGGGGCGAAGCGGCCAGCGGAAGTCATGGCACAAGACTATGCGTCGCTGCGCGTTCCGTGCAGGATCCCCGCGGCAGCATAAGAGCCCCTCAGCGACCGCAACGGCTTCGGTGGCTCAGGGGCTCTTAGGTGGTGCCGGCGCGGGGGCCGACGGGGTGCAGAAAGACGATGCGTGAACAAGAGTCAATCAGCGGCTGCGTCTTTGCGGGACGGTGTTCCGGGGGCCGGGTGGTGTACCGGGGGATCCTTAGCCTGGGGGTCCGGCGGTAGCCTTTCCCTTTCTTGCCACTATTTCATCAGGAACACTACAGTTGGGGCAACAGAGTCAAGCACCATTGGTCAATCTGACCAATTTCTTGGGGTGAATCGAACAGGCGATGGTCATTTTGCCGAGTCTCGACGAAATGACCAGGACCGCCAGAACGAGGCAGGAAGCGCAGCTATGCAGGAATTGGACTCAACGGACAAGCGCATCCTTGCCGCCCTCGACGACGACCCCAGGATGCCGACCATGGTCCTCGCCCAGCGCTTGGGCTTGGCGCGCGGGACAGTCCAGTCCCGCTTGGAGCGCATGACGGCGTCGGGCGCCCTGCGTCCGAACAGCAGCCGCGTGCTGCCCTCGGCGTTGGGCCGGGGCGTCGCGGCAGCGGTAAGTGCGGAACTGGATCAAAGCCACTTGAACGAGGCGATCGCGGCCCTGCGCAACATCCCTGAGGTACTTGAATGCCACGCCCCGGCAGGAGACACCGATCTCATCATCCGCGTGGTCGCCACGAGCCCTGACGATCTATACCGGGTGTCGGAGGAGATCCGCCTCTGCCCGGGAATCGTGCGCACCTCCACCAGCATGTTTTTGCGCGAGGTGATTCCGTACCGGACCACGGGGCTGCTGCGGGGATAGGGGAGGCTAAACCGGCGGCCCGGCATTCGACTTCAGGTTCTTCATCACCAAAGTTGAGGTGAGGCGCTCGACCGCGGGAAGTGACGTGAGCTGGTCGTCGTAGAAGCGTTGGTAAGCCGGGAGATCGGCGGCAATGACGCGCAAGAGGTAATCCGGGGAGCCGAAGAGCCGCTGCGCCTCAACAATGTTGGGGATAGCGGCCACCCGGTCTTCGAAATCCGACATCGTTGCGCGGTCCACTTGGCGCAAGGTCACGAAGACGATCGCCTCGAATCCCAAGCCAATGGCGGCCGGATCGATGTCCGCCCGGTACCCCCTGATCACTCCGGAAGCCTCGAGATCCCGCAACCGCCGGTGGCATGGAGCCACGGTCAATCCCACCTTGGCAGCCAGCGCGGTGGCAGTCATTCGGCCATCCTCTTTGAGGTAACGCAAAATAGTTCTGTCAATTCCATCAACCACGCAAGTATCTTACCAATTTCACGGCAAATCCGGCTAAATATGGGAACACTTATGGGCCGATTTTTCATAAGGTCATGGTGTACCAACCAGCCAGGAGCCACCATGAATCCCCAGCTCTTCCTCGCCTTCGTCATCGTCGCCGTCACCTTGGCCTGCACCCCCGGCGTCGACTGGGCATATTCAATCGCCGCGGGACTGCGTCAACGCAGCTTCGTCCCGGCCGTGGCCGGCCTGTGCAGCGGATACGTACTGCACACAGCCCTCCTGACTGCCGGGCTCGCGGCCCTTTTGGCGGGCGTTCCGGGGCTTCTCGGCTGGCTGACAATCGCGGGCGCAGCTTATTTGCTCTGGCTCGGCGTGAGCACCATGCGCTCATGGCGAGGCGCAAGCTTCAGTGCGGATGACGCCGTCGGGCAATCCCGAAACCAATTGCGCACCTTCCTGCAAGGCATGGGCACGAGCGGCATCAACCCCAAGGGCTTGCTGTTCTTCCTGGCGCTGGTGCCGCAGTTCGTGAGCCCGGAAGCGTCATTGCCCGTGCCCGTGCAATCAGGCGTATTGGGCCTGACGTTCGTGTTGTTCGCGGGCATCATCTACACGGCGGTGGCGCTGACCTCGCGAAAGCTGCTGCAATCCCGGCCTGCCGCTGCACGCGTCGTGACCCTCAGCAGCGGCATCATCATGGTGGGGCTCGGGGCCGTCTTGCTCGGCGAACAGGCGCTTCGGCTCCTACATTGACGCGTGACGTTGGACAGGGACGCTAGGCAGGGACGCTAGGAAGTGACGCGGACGCCAAGCAAGATCGCTCTGGCGTTCATCGTCCGGGCACCCTATCGTCAGCGTTATGTCCAACGACTTTTCAGCGCTCCTGGAGACCTTCAAGCAGCTCGGCGTCTCAAGGGCGTACGGCCCTCCCCTGCAGATCGGCGGCGAAGAACTGATCCCGGTCGCCTTGGTGTCCTTTGGATTCGGAGGGGGCGGCGACGGCAACAATGCCGCGGGCGGTGGCGGTGGCGGTTTCGTGCTCCCCGTCGGAGTTTATGGCCGCAAACCCAGGGGCCAGGTGGCGTTCCAGCCAAACACGGTCGTCGTCATGGCCATGCTGCTCCCCCTCATCGGAGCGGCTGGCGTGGCCCTTCGCGGGGTACTTCGTGCGCTCCGGCCCTAGACCCGCCCCAGCCGGCCGGCCCTAACCGCCGGGTTCGCCGAAGTCCTTGTTCCACAGCCGGCGCACCTCGACGTCCTTCCGGATCCCGTCGACGGCCTCAAACTCGGTCCCCTCTTCCTTGCCGCGCTTCCGGCGCACCACCACGCGCGTAATGGGACGGGGCGCGTTTCCGGGCCTCCGCCCGAGCTCGAGCATCGACAGAGCACGGTCCGTGAGCGCGTCGTTGCGCAAGGCGAGGCTGGTCTTTTTCCTCCTCAACACCTCCGCGAGTGCCGCCTGGGCCTCGGCCCGCTCCCCCAGCGCCCGGAGCGACTGGGCCCTGATCAGCAGCAGCGCCGCACAGAGGTCGTCCCGATTCCGGAGTCCCTCAGTCCAGGCGACGACGTCGGTATGCCGCTCGAGTGCGGCCGCTGCGGTGCAGCGGGCCAGGGCGGAGGGCAACGACGGCGGCAGGCTGGCCAGGATGTCCAGGGCCTCCACGGTCTGGCCCGTCTCCCGAAAGCAATGCGAGAGGGCGAGGAACACCGATTCTTCGCTGAACAGGACCGGAACGTCAATCCGTTCGGCGACCTCGACCCGGGTAACCACCCGGCCGAGGTAACTGGCAGAGAACTGGCTGGCGGCGTCGTCGATCCGGATAGACAAGCCCCGCTGCAGCAGTTCCGAAGCCCGCAGGTATCCGCCATGCTTGTACGCGAGCAGCCCGGCAATCACGTAGCACAAGCCTGCCCACCCTGGATAGCTGCGGGCCAGGGTGATGAGTCGGTCCGGTTCCGTGCTGGTGAAGATGGCGTCGTACACTGACTTGGCGGTCTTGCCGGCCAGCCGCTTGAGCCTGGGAACGTCCCCGGCGACATCAATCCGGCCAGCGGCCCTCCCTTTTAGGACACCCGCAATCACGCCGCCTAGGCCCTCGGCCAGCCCACTCACCGAAGTGCGGACATGTCCCTCCCTGAACGGCGTGATGTCCCTCGTGTCGCTGAAAATCGCTCGTCTTGTGCCGGGAACCGATGGCTCACTCACGGTTGCCTCGCCATCGCAGGATAATGCATCGCAGGATTGGGCATCACAGAACCATGCTAGCCGTGCATTGTCTCAGTCCCTGCCCTCTATTTCCCGGGTTTTCGGGAGTAAGATAACTTCGTCGGCAGGATTCCGACTCCTTGCCGCGATACGGCCCTCCATTTGAAGGGCCGCTGGAAATCGTGATCGGGAGGAGCTATGACCACTGCTTCGCACCCAGCTCAGCATCACCACGCGATGGGGCTGACGCTGCACAACACAGCACTAGGTTTAGGCTGGGTTTTCCTGGCTGTTGGCGTACTGGGATTTATCCCGGGCATCACCAGCAATTACGGCGCCATGACCTTTGCGGGACATGATTCCGGCGCCATGCTTCTTGGAGTGTTCCAAGTATCCATCCTGCACAACATTGTCCATCTGCTGTTCGGCGCGGCAGGCCTGTACTTCGCGAGGACTGGAAGGATGGCACGCGGTTACCTCATCGGTGGCGGCGCCGTCTACCTCGTCCTGTGGATCTACGGCCTTATCACCATGTCGAACATGAGCGCCGACTTCGTGCCCATGAACTCCGCGGACGACTGGCTGCATCTCGTTCTTGGCGTTGTCATGGTTGCCCTTGGCCTGTGGCTTGGACGCGACGCACGAGAGGAGACAAAGGGCCGCGCCATGTAGCGCACCCTGATTCTGTAGCACCAACTGCAGTTGCACGACGGCGGCCGCTCCTCTTCGGGGCGGCCGCCGTTATGCGCTCCATTGCTGCAGACGAAGCCAGGGCAGAAATGCCCCCAACGCACTTCTCCGGACATATCGTTTGAGCACGAACAGCAACTAGTAGCCTCCAGCCATCCAACGGTGACGTCGTACGCCGGACGGGCCGGACCGCTATCGGTGCGATGACCCACGGCTACTTGCAGATGGAGGCCTTTCCTCAACCGATCCTGAAGGTGGAGAAGTTGACGACGCCCTCATCGCAGCCCCGGTCAAAGAAGCAACAGCGGGCCTCGCGCGGACTGAGGAAATGACGGTGTATCCGGCCGCCACCCCGGGCGGTCCGTTTGTTTGGCATCACAATCCGAGGCTTGGCTGCTAATACCTCGAGAGATGGTTCGGGCGGCTTCGACGAACCACTAAGAAAGGAATGTTCGCGTGTTGAAGTTAGGACCCGGTCGTTTGGGTGCTTCTATTTCCGCTGCTTTCGGATGTTTGCTTGCGGCCGTTGTCCTCGTTGGATGCACACCGGCCTCTGAGACTCCGCCAACACTGTCATCCGGGACCTCCGGACCAAGGATCGCGTCGTCGCCCAGTCCAATAATTCCTTCAGCAAGTGCGACGTCCGGGGAGCCCCCGTTGGGGTCGGCCCAGTTACTTGGATCAGCCGCGGCCATGACTGTGCTCGCTGTCGGTGATTCGCATGCCAGGGCATTGGGCGTGGGAATGGCCAATGTGAGCCCGAATCGGCTGAACCTGATCATCAATGACGCAATGGGGGGCTGCGGGATCATGGAGTCGACCCAGTACAAGCTTTCATTCTCGGACTTGACTGACACGCCGTCTGCATGCGGTACATGGCCGGATCGCTGGGCCGAGGATGTGAAAAAATACCATCCCCAAGCAGTATTTTTGACGACGTCGAATTGGGACTACAACCCTCAGATGATCGATAACAGCGGCAAACTCATGACTCTTGCCGACGAGCCTTTCCGAAAAAAGTTCGACGCAAACATGGATCGCGCGATTAACATCCTCTCCGCGTCCGGCGCGAAAGTATTTTTGGAAAATTCGGTACCGAACCCGCTGATGTCCGGTGTAATGGCGGCAGTCGCCGCACGCCACCCCGGTAACACTGTTTTGCTAGACCTCCAGTCGCAGTTCTGCAATGGCCAAGTTTGCCCGCCCGTCATTGGAGGGATCACCGTCAATGACGAAAGCGGCCATCCTTTCGGCGAATCCCAGAACCGATTAGGGCGCTGGCTGCTCAACCAGATCGCCAACACTCTTCATGCAGCCTCTTAATCGGTCAAAACCGGCCCAGCAAAGCCAGTCGGAGAGCCTAAGAAATCCCTCTCAGACGGGAAGAATCGGCCCAATCGACGGATTAAGAGCCATCGCAGTCCTAGGCGTCCTTGCTTTTCACTTCGGCCTACCGCTGCCGGGAGGCTTCCTAGGGGTGGACCTCTTCTTCGTTATTTCCGGTTTTGTCATCACACGGTTGATACTGAACGACACCACCAGTCACAACATGCCCGGCTTGGTCCGGTTCTGGTTCCATCGCGCACGTCGTCTTTTCCCGTCCTTGCTCTTATTGTTGGTGTGCGTCCAAGTATGGATGCACACCGTAGCCAGCCCCGCTCTGCAAGCCAGCACGAACAATCAAACGCTCGCAGCATTGCTGTATGTCTCAAACTGGCAAGCGGTCCTTTCGCAAAAGGCGTACTGGGATCTACAGACGAACTTCACGGTGCTCAATCACTTATGGTCCCTTGCGGTCGAAGAGCAGTTCTACCTCCTATGGCCCTTGCTGGTCCTCGGGGCGGTGCGGATTCTACCGAAAAGGACTTTTCTTGCTCTCACCTTGGCGGGAGCAGTTGCCTCATACCTCGCTAGTGCATTGATGGCGGCCCAGGGAAATCTGGACCGGGCCTATCAGGGCACCGACACCCGGGCCGGCGCCCTGCTTTTAGGTGCCGCGTTGGCCATTCACCTTTCTGCAAAGGATTTCCAGGCGGGGGATGCCGACCTTGAGATGCGAACGAGGCGCAAAACCATAGCGCTTATCGGATATGTCTCGGCTGCAGTACTAGGTGCCGTGTGGTCGATCGCTTTCCTGAATGATTCGGCTCTGCAGTTCTGGCAGTTACCCCTGGCTGGAATAGCCGCAACGGGCCTGATATTTTCCGTAACGACCACACGACGTTCGCTGCTCGCCATAGTCCTCAACTCGCCCGCGTTGAGAGCAATTGGAGCGGTGAGTTACTCCCTCTACCTTTGGCACTGGCCAATCTGGGTGTTCCTTTCCTCCCAACTCCCGTCCGTCCAGGGTGGGTCTAAGGTTGTTCTCGCGTTTCTTGGAACCAGCGTTGTTTCAACGATGTCCTACCTCGTCCTCGAACGTCCCGTGCATCGCAGCAGAATCAAAGCAAGATACCTTGTTCCGCTTCTGCTGGTTACCGGCCTGCTCATCGCTCTGTCAGTAACTGTTGACCAACAACCGGTCCCTACTGAACGCCAGGACGGAATCCTCATTAATTAGCCCGGCCAACGACTGAATCGGCCTTGCCGCATATCGGCATCCCCACCGGCAGGAAGACGAAACCGAACGCCCTCGCTCGCGCCCGTCACAATCAGTGCGGAGACGACTACCGGTAGTTGCCGGGGGTCGGAAAAGACTCTTGGTGGCGCGTATTCCACGCTCGGCGCTTAAGAGTAACAGCGTACGGTCCGCCCATCGGCCCCGTCCGCCCGGTGTGCTCTCCGCCGCAGCTTGGGAAACGCTCCTCACCGAGACGGAAGGAAACTGAATGTACGGCGGTCTAATTGGCGGAAGCGGCCCTGGTGCGGGGACGCTTGTGGCGGGAACAGGAGCTTTGGCCTACACCGGGTTCAACGGGGGATGGCTGATGATCGCTTTTAGCTGCCTCACCTTGGGCACCCTGATGCTCTGGCGCACGCACAAAATGCGAAAGACGTCATAGAAGAATGGAAGTCCGCGCGCACGAATGTGGTCCTTCGAAAGGACCTTGGCCCGACGCTGAGGTGACCTAGGTTGTCGCTCTTCGAATCAGCGAGTGCAGTGGCATTCGTCATGCTTTCTGTATTCCTTGGCTATATCACGGCTATCCTCATCCCTTTCCTCCGCGCAAAGCCTGCACCGGAGGGAGACCCAGGGGATTTCGAATGGCATTTCTTCATTCCTTGCCGGGATGAGGAAGCCGTGATTTCGGCAACCATGCAGCGTATCTCCGAGCAGTTCCCGCGGGCGGGCGTGTGGGTGATTGACGATGACAGCGACGACCACACGGCAGACGTCGTCCAGGCCCGGGCACTTGAGAACCCCGAGGTCAGGCTCGTCCGTCGGCGGCGTCCCGAAGCGAGGAAGGGCAAGGGGGAAGCCTTGAACGCTGCCTATCGTGCGTTGGATGGTTCTCTGGCTCCTGACGTTGACCGGGAACGCATCGTCGTGGTGGTGCTGGACGGGGACGGGGCCCTTGCCCCGAACGGGCTTGCTCAGGCCGCAGGTCCCGACGCTTTCGGGGACCCCTTGACGGGGGCTGCTCAGGCGGCCGTGTGGATGTCGAACCTCGGGGCGGCCGCGGTCAGACCCGGGGACGGGTTCTGGCGTCGGGCGACGTCCCGGTACTTGGTGCGGATGCAAGATATCGAGTTCAGGACGGCCATCGCGGCCATGCAGATTCTCAGGCGTCGCACGCTCTCGGTTGGGCTCGGCGGGAACGGGCAGTTCACGCGGCTCTCGGCCTTGGATGCCCTGGCCGGAGAGGCTCGATCCCCTTGGAGGGGAGGGCTGCTTGAGGACTACGAGCTAACGATTCATCTGATGTTGGCCGGATACCGCACCGTGTACCTGCACGACACACACGTCGTGCAGGAAGCATTGCCCAGCATCCGCCGGCTGCTGACTCAGCGGGTGCGTTGGTGCCAGGGCGGGATGCAGTGCGCCAAGTACATCAAGGACATCTTCAACTCCCGCGAATTCACCAACCTCGGAGCCCTGGAGTCGAGCTACTTCCTCATGTTGCCCTTCCTCCAGCTCATCGGGCTCGTCCTGTGGCCCGCGCTGTTCCTCGCCATGGTCGGAGGCGGATCCGTCTCAACCGGTTCTCTCGCCACGTGGGCGTTCCAGTCACTGTGGCTTCTACCGCTCATCGCGGTGACCGGGATCCTTCCGTTCGCCATCTGGGGACCCCTGTACAGGGCGCAGTCATCGCCGGGCCGGTCGTTCCTGACGGGGATCTGGTGGGGAATCGCGTACTGGCTCTACGTCTACCAGAGTTACCCGGTGGTGTTCCGTGCAGCCTACCGGCTGGTTACAGGGCGTTCGGGCTGGGCGAAGACCCGCAGGAACAACGAAGAAGACGTCAAGCTACTAGCCAAAGAGGAATAAAAAACGTGACCTACCCCACCATCGCCGGACGCGCCAGAACCGGGAGCGCCACGAGATCCGGGAGCCCCTTCCTGGGCATCGGGCTTATCGTTATAGCGGGCCTCATGGCCATCCTGCAGGATGCCTTCCGAGAAGGCGAAGCGAGCGCTGTCTCCAAGGTCCTGGAACTGTTCATCCCGGGCTCCGTTGCCGTGAACAACTCGACAGTCATCTACGGGCTTGGGAAATCGGCCCCTTTCGGGTTGCTCATCACCACCCAGTGCTCCACCCTTGTGCTGTGGGTTCCGCTGCTCGTCCTTGCCGGAATTCTGCTGCTCATCGGCCGGACACAACTGCAGAAGACATTAGCCGGGCTGGGCGTCGCGATGGCGATGACGGCCGCAGCGAATTGCGTCCGTTTCCTGTTGATCGCGCTCGCCCAGCAGGCGTGGGGTATGCAAGGGTTCGACGTCGTCCACCACTGGTTCGGGTCGATCCTCGTCATCATTGTCATGGCGGCGGCGGTGGGAGTCCTCCTGGTGATTTCCTCAAGGAAGCGGACCCGACGTCGGAACAAAAGACCTGCGGCTAGCCGATGAAACGACATACCCTCCGCTTCGCCCACGCAACAGTCTTCACCGCCGCTGCGGCTGTCGTGGCCTTGATGCTGTCTGGGTGCGACCAGACCCTTCCAGGAGTCTCTACCGCTTCCCCCCAGAAAGGGGAATGTCACAACATCACAATCTCTAACGCCATGGACGCCACCTCAGATTCCAGTCCCCCTGTGCCCTGCTCGGCCCCGCACACGACCGAGACTTTCCTCACAGGCACAATCACTTCGGAAGTTACGCCGTTGGCCACCCAGCCCTTCCGACCGAACCAGCAGCAGCTGAAGGAGCTCAACGGGAAAGTGTGCCCGCCCCCCGGGCTTCGTGACTACCTTGGGGCCCGGCCCCGGGACTCGGTGCGCGGCATGGGAGTCGTCGCGTACTTCCCCTCCCGTGGGGATTGGGAGGCAGGTGCCCGGTCCTTCCGGTGCGATGTAGTCATCAACAGTCCAGAACAGGGGCCGGTTTCCCTCACCCGTCCGGCGCGCCAGGTCATGACAACGGCTGCGTCTGCCCGGCTTCGGACCTGCTATCTGCAGCAGAAGAACGCGGACGGGAGCTACGGCAACCGGGCACAGGAAGTCGACTGCAGCCAGCCACACACGGCGGAGGACGTCAATGCTTGGCTCCCTATGGACCAAAGCGTCAACACCGATGCCCAGTCACTGGCCCGGTGCGAGAACTTCGTGACTGAATTCTTCGCTCCCGCTCACATCCCCCCGGGGGTGGCACCCGTCCCGATCGTCGTCGGGTCGGAGCCCTCCCTGTCTCTTCACTGCGCGGTCGGGTTCGCCCCCCTGAGGGAAAGCCAAGGCACGCTGGCACCCCTCGATGCATCGGAGGCCGTTCATGGCACCTGACCCCTTAACCGAGCCGTCCCGAAAGCGCGAGCCGCTGCGCGATCCTATTGAACGGCGGATCTTCGCAAGCCTCCTCGCCCGGCTGAGATATCTTGGCCCGGGCGCGCCGACCAGCGTCCGGCCCGGTCGCCTGATCCTTGCCGCAGTACTCGCCGGCATTGGCGCAGCAGCACTGCTGATGATCCGGCTCTTCTACCCGAGCACCGTCGGCCTCGGCGACCAAGGGGACGGCAACCGTTTGCTCTGCAATTTGGGAGTCACTAACGTCCGGCCCTGGGACTACACCAACCTGATGAAATACGTGTACCCGCAATGGACCCCACACCAGTGGTACGGGGAAGCGTGCGGTGCCGACGGCTCCGGGGAATACTACTCCTCGTCCCAGATCCTGATCGCTGCGGTGGCCAAATACCTGACTCCCCTGGCCGGTTGGGGCCCGGGCCTGGACACCAGGATGATCGGCGTCGTCTGTTCCGTGCTGTTCGGTCTCCTCCTCGCCTGGTTCATCTTCCTCTGCCCGGGCAAACTAGTCTTCCGACTGGTCGTGGCCGCTGGTTTGACCCTCCTCATGGCCGATCCGGTATTCGCCGACTTCTTCGTCTCCCCCTACAGCGAACCCGCCGCGTTCCTGGGCACCTTCGCCCTGCTGAACGCCCTCATGGTGTGCTTCCGCCGCCACAGGCCCGGCTGGCTCGGGATGGCCTTGGTCCTGTGCGCCGCAGCGTTCACGATCGCCGCGAAAACCCAAACGGTCTCCTTCCTTCCGATCCTCGCACTGGCCCTACTTTGGCGTCCAGGACGATCCCGCCGCCCCCGTCCGGCCCCTCACAAGGGCACCCGCCTCCGGAAGGCGCTGCACTGGATGAGCGTGCGCCGGGCCGGCGTTCTCGCTGTCGTCGCGCTCACCGCGTTCTCGGTGGCGTTCATGACCAACCAACCGAAGAGGTTTAGCGAGCTCAACCTCTACAACGCGGTCTTTGTCGAGATGCTCCCCCACAGCCCGAGCAAAGCCGAGGACCTGCGATGGTTCGGCCTTGATCCCTCGATGGAATCGGCATCGGGTACAACTGTTGCCTCCGCCAAGTCTGCCGTGTACCTACCCACATACCACGATTTCATGGACAAAGTCACCCTCCCGAAAATCGCCGTTTTCTACGCAACCCACCCCGAGCGGCTCGTATCAATGGCTGAACGTGGAATTGGGGCGATGACCAAGCCCAGGCTGGACTACATCGGCTCCTACACCGCGGACTCCGGCCACGACCCATGGGAAAAGGAACACCGCATCCCGCTGTTCTCAGGGATATTCCAGTTCTTCGCAGCCGCGCCGGTCCTCATCCCATTCCTCCACCTTCTGACTCTGGTGCTGGCCTCGGCGGTCCGGAGCCGCCAACGGACCGGACGGGCTGCCGTCGCCCTGGGCAGCGCCGTCATCGTTCTCATCCCCTCGGCGTGGCTGCAATTCTGGGCAGTAATGCTCACCGAAGGCCAGTCCGAAATTTACAAACACATGATCATCGTGGACTTTATGACAGCACTACTCATCCCTCTCGGCGCCGCACTGGCCGCAATCTTGGCATCCGGCGGTTCCAGGCACGGCCCGCAATCCGTCCCGCCCGGCAGAAGACGAACCAATCGTGTCCTTGCGGGCAAGGTCACAGACCACAACGGGACTGATCAGCAGCACCACGACCGAGCCCATCCTCCCCAGGCAATATCGAAATGAGGGTGCCAACCACACCCACCACTACTGCCGTCTAACGGAAAGGCCGTCTAACGGAAAGAACGACGGCGACGCTCCCCAGCACGGGAGCGTCGCCGTCGTCGGCTAGTGAGGCTGGCTGTCCAGCTTATTCAGCCGCTGCGGCAACCGCCGCGGTGACGGCGGGGGCAACCCTGGGATCCAAGGGGCTAGGCACGATGTAGTCGGCCGAAAGCCCTTCCTCGGCCAGCCCGGCAATGGCGCGGGCCGCGGCAATCTTCATCGCCGGGGTGATGCGGCGCGCACCGGCGTCCAAGGCTCCTCGGAAAATCCCGGGGAAGGCCAGGACGTTGTTGATCTGGTTGGGGAAGTCGCTGCGGCCCGTTGCCACGACGGCCGCGTACTTGACGGCAACCTCGGGCAGGACTTCCGGGTCCGGGTTGGAGAGGGCGAACACAATCGAGTCCTGGTTCATGAGCTTCAGGTGTTCCTCGGCCAGCTTGGACGAGGAGACTCCGATGAAGACGTCCGCACCCTGTAGGGCTTCGGCGGGTCCGCCGGAAAGGCCGCGAGGGTTGGTGCGCTGAGCGAAGCGGGCCTTGACACTGCCCGAATCGGCCACCAGATCGGCGCGCTCGGCGTTGATGATGCCCTTGGAATCCAGCAGGACAACGTCCTTGATGCCCGCGGTCAGCAGGATCTCGGAGACTGCAATACCTGCGGCACCCGCACCGGAAACCACTACTTTCAGTCCTTCAAGTTCGCGCCCGGTGACTTTGGCGGCATTCGTCAAGGCTGCGAGAACCACAACGGCGGTGCCGTGCTGATCGTCGTGCATGACGGGGCAGTCGAGGGCTTCGATGAGGCGCTCTTCGAGTTCGAAGCAGCGCGGCGCGGAGATGTCTTCGAGGTTCACGGCACCGAAGCTCGGACGCAGGCGAACCAGGGTCTCGATAATTTCGTCCACGTTGGTGGTGTTCAGGACCAACGGGATGGAATCGAGATCGCCGAAGGCCTTGAAAAGCGCCGACTTTCCTTCCATGACAGGGAGGGAGGCGCTGGGGCCGATGTCGCCGAGGCCCAGGACCGCCGTTCCGTCGCTGACAACCACCACAAGGCGCTCAGCCCAGGTGTGCGTGCGGGCCAGCTCCGGGTTGGCGTGAATTGCCCGGCTCACTTCGGCGACGCCAGGGGTGTAGGCAATGGAAAGGTCGCGCTTGTTCAACAGCGGCACGGTGCTGGAAACAGAGAGCTTGCCGCCTTCGTGGGCAGCGAAGATTTCCTCTTCGCTCAGCGCCAGTGCGGTCAGGTTCTGTTCAGGGGTGATGGTCTCGACGGACACGTCGTTGTCTCCTCAGGCTAGCCGTGTACCCACGGCGAAATTCGGGGCAGGTGTAGCGGCTTCGGTGCCGGGCCAAGGGTGGCTGGTCCGTGCTGTGAAACTCCTGCGGATATGGGCTGCTAGCCGCTTGGCTCCTGTCTTCGTAGACAGGTGCTTGATAGGAAGACTAGAGACATTAGGGCATAAACGCATACTTTTGCCCTAAGTGGTCTAGACCAATTACGTTGATTTCTGGAAAAGCTACGCGCCCGCGAACAGCTTGCAGGCGTTCTTGAGGTCCTTCTCCGCGTCGAAAAGCGAGATCCTACGGCAGTTGACCGACTGGACCAGACCACTGATCACGTGCAGCAGAATCCTCGCCTTGCCGGCGTCCCCGATTGCTGCCGTGACCATCCCGGCAGAGAGCGCTTCGATGTCCTTCAGGAGCACGGGAATGTCGCCATCGCGGGTGTCCCAGGTGCGTGACAAGCAGTGTTCGACGGCGGGTTGCATCACCCGCATGTGGAAAATCTCCATGCCAAGTCCGGTGAGCTCCTGTTGGCTGCACCTTGAGGATGCCGGTTTGGCATCATTGAGTTCCCGTAGCTGCTGCCGGTAGACCGCAAGCATCAGGTGCACAGTGGATGGAAAGTAGCGGTAGAGCGTCCCCAGTGGAACGTGGGCCCTGGTAGAGACGTCCGAAAGGCTCACGGTATCGAACTGCCGCTGGGCGAATCCTGCGGCAGTCTTCAATATCCGGGCGTAGCGCAATAGCTGTCGGGGCGTGGTGGGAGCAGCCGCCATCTGGGGCAACCCCGCGGCCAGATCCAGCGAATACGGTTCCAAGGAGTTCGGTTCGGACATTACCGGCGTTCTGTTGGTTGGGCTTCGTTCTGGGAGATAGCGCGGCCCCCTAGGCCGGGCGCGTCCTGACAATGATACGGCAGCAAGTTGTCAGTTCCCTGAGAACAAGCTCCGGGCTACGCAACGCCCTTGATCCTCACCACGAACACCGCGCCCAACAGCCCTATAACCGCCGCAGCCGCGTACAAGGCGACATAACCGCCCCAGAAAGCCACAAACGGGTAGGCAATAAGGGGCGCGATCACCTCGGGCAAGGAGTTGGCTACATTAATGACTCCGAGATCCCGTCCCCGGTCAAGTGCAGTGGGGAGCACTTGGGTGATGAGGGCGAAGTCAACCGCCAAATAGGCGCCAAACCCGATACCGAGGACCATCGCGCCGGCAACGGCTCCTGCCCACGTGGGCTCGAAGCCTAGGATCAAGGCGGCTATTGAAATCACCAGCGACGAGACGATCACCAAGGGTTTGCGTTTGCCCATGCGATCACTCATAGCACCCCCGACGACGCTGGTGATTATCACCATGACGGCGTACAGCCCCGTCAGGATCAGGACCCCGAACTCCGGCTTGATCCCCTGGCTTTCCTCGAGATGCACGGCATCCTTAAGGAAGAACAGCAAGTAGAGCGTGACCATATGGTTGCCAATGTTGACCAGCAGGCGGGTCAGCCATGCCCACGCGAAGTCCGGATACCTGATCGGCGAAATCCAGAAACCGCTGACGAAAGCCCCCAGCCTGAACTGTGGCCGGGTCTCGGCCGGGAGGGGAACGTCGTCGTTCTTGAAAAGATAAAGCACGACGCCGGCCAGCAACGCGGCAGCGCACACGACGTAGCCAAGGGCAAAGTTACCCGAGACGGCGGACGCGATCACCGCACCAGCGAGGATACCTGCGGTCTGGCCCATGGCCGCGAGCCCGCCGACCGTGCCGCGCTGGGGCACGGGCACCCGGTCCGGGATGGCTGCCGTCAGAGCAGCATATGCCCCATTGCAGCCGGCCTGAACCAGGCACCAAAGGATGGCCATGACCGCCACGTTGGGAGCGCCTGCCAGTGCGACCAAGGCTGCCGCGCCCAGGACGGCGCCGAAGAGCACCCACGGGACTCGCCGCCCGAAACGGGACGTGGTGCGGTCGCTGAACGCACCAAAGAGCGGGTTCGCCACGAGGGACACCGCGGCACCACAGCCGGTGACGAGGGCGAGGATGGCTTCCTTCTGGCCTTCGTTGAATTGGATGGCCTGTTGCCCCAGCAAAACCTGGATGGGACCGAAGAAAGCAGCGTTGATGCCCACATTGACGAGCACCACTCCGGTGACCCACAGGGAACGGACGCGTTCCACCGGCTCGGCGAGCGCCGTCGTCGGGCCTGTGGGCAGATCTGACAGGCTCATGACTCTGGCGGGCTCATGACGGCGCTCCCTAGCGAATGGATGTGTGGATTCAGCCTAGCGCTGCGGGAGTCCGATCCGCCGTCATGAAGTCAAGTATGTGGACAACTGCCTTTGCATCCGCAGGGCACTCGGGTCCGTACGCGTTAGGGTAACTCCAACGGACCGAGGAGGAGCAACGATGAACACGCCCGCGAACCCCATCAACACCGCCGATCTTTACGACGAGCGCGCCGAAGATGTCGAGTCGATATCACTGCAGTTCCAGGATCTTGGTGGCGTCTCCCACTTCAACGGCCCCGTGCGCACCATCAAGTGCTTTGAGGACAACGCCTTGGTGAAGGCCGTACTCGCGACTCCCGGCGGCGGCGCCGTGCTGGTGGTGGACGGGTATGGCTCGCTGCGCACGGCCCTCATGGGGGACATGATTGCCGAGAGCGCGGTCGCCAACGGCTGGGCCGGCGTCGTCATCAATGGGGCCATTCGAGATCGCGTGGCGATCGCGGAGCTGCCCTTGGGCGTTAAAGCCCTCGGAAGCAATCCCAAGAAGAGCTCCAAGGTAGGCCGCGGGGAAGTGGACATCCCCCTGGTGATTGACGGAGTGCACATCGAACCCGGCAACCTGATCTACTGCGATCCCGATGGGATTCTCGTGGAGCGCTGACAATTTTTCCCCCCATCGGGTAAGACAGGGAATACAGGAACGATTAGGATAGTTACTGAAAGCAACTATCCTGCTTAGTCCCCTTTTTCCCACCCTTGGAGAAGCAATGTCCAAAACCACGCCCAGACGGGCCGCCGGTGAGGTCCTGACGCACCGTCAGATGATCACCGTCATGGTGGGCCTCATGCTCGGCATGTTCCTGTCGTCCCTGGACCAGACCATCGTGTCCACGTCCATTTACACCATCGCCAACGATCTCGATGGCCTTTCCCTGCAGGCATGGGCCACCACGGCCTACCTCATCACGTCCACGGTGAGCACCCCGCTGTACGGCAAGCTCAGCGACATCTTCGGCCGCCGGCCCCTGTACCTGGCCGCTATCCTGATCTTCCTCGCCGGCTCGCTCTACGCCGGCTCGGTGCACTCCATGACCGAGCTCGCCATTGCGCGCGGCATACAGGGTATGGGCGCCGGTGGCCTGCTGGCCCTCGCGTTGACGATCATCGGCGACATCGTCGCCCTGAAGGACCGCGCCAAGTTCCAGGGCTACTTCATGTCAGTCTTCGGCGTTTCCTCGGTCCTCGGCCCCGTAGTCGGCGGCGCCTTCGCTGGCTCCTCCAACATCCTTGGCTTCGACGGCTGGCGCTGGGTCTTCTTCATCAACTTGCCCATAGGCCTCGCCGCCCTGGCCGTGGTGTTCCTCTACCTTCACCTGCCCGCAAAGCACGTCAAGCAGAAGATCGACTACTGGGGCGCAGCAGCCATCACCCTGGCGATCGTGCCTCTCTTGCTCGTGGCTGAACAGGGCCGCAGCTGGGGCTGGACCTCTGTCAACTCTTGGATCTGCTACGGCCTCAGCGTCATAGGCATCGTCGCGTTCCTGCTGGTTGAGCGGCGCGCCGGCGACTACGCGCTGATCCCCCTGCGGCTCTTCAGGAACATCACCTTCGGGCTGTCCTCCCTGTTGAACTTCATCATCGGTATCGGCATGTTCGGGGCCATCGCGATGCTCCCGATGTACCTGCAGCTGGTCAAGGGCCTCACTCCCACCGAAGCTGGCCTCATGATGATCACCTTCACGGTGGGCATCCTCTTCGGTTCCATTTCAGCGGGACGGACCATCTCGGCGTCGGGCGTTTTCCGGATCTTCCCGATCCTCGGCACGGGAATCCTGACCGCCGCCGCCATCGTCATGGGACTGTCCCTCGGCGTGGACACCGGACTCTGGGTTCCCGGCCTGATCGCCGTATTCTTCGGCATGGGCCTGGGCTTCTGCATGCAGCCGCTCACTTTGGCCATGCAGGTCTCCGTGCCGTCGAAGGACATGGGCGTGGGCACGTCCACCGCGGCGTTCTTCCGTTCCATGGGTGGCGCCGTGGGTACCGCGGTATTCATCTCGATGCTGTTCAGCCTGGCCGCCGACAAGATCGCCTCCGGCATGAAGGACGCCATGGGCAGCGCCGATTATCTCAAGGTCCTCAAGGATCCCGCTGTAGCCGCTGACCCCGCGAACGCCAAACTGTACGACTTCTTCAAGAACGGCGCCACGAACGATTCGCTGAACGACACCAGCTGGCTGCACCACGCCAACCCGGCGCTCACGCGGCCCATCCTTGAGGGCTTCGCGCAGTCAATCGACGCCGTGATGCTGACTGCCGCGGCGCTCACCGGCCTCGCGTTCCTCATCACTTTCGCTTTGCCGAACAAGAGACTGACGGACCCGAAGGCGGCAGCGAAAGAGTCGGTTCCGGCCCACTAAGTTCCTCCGTTTGCCCGCACCCAACTGACTCGCATTTGTTGTCGTTATGAAGGCTCAGAACGACAACAAATGCGAGCTACTTGGGGGGCTACACGAGGTGTGGTTCGTGCGACTTCAGGAAGCGGCGTCCACCGGCGGCTACAAGGATCGCGAAAGCGAGGGCCAGCGCCGCGGCGAAGAACGGAACCTGCGGGCCGAAGTGCTCGCCCAGCTGTGCAGCGATGAAGGGTGCCAGTGCTCCACCCATCCAGCGCACAAAGTTGTAACCGGCGGATGCCACGGGACGCGGCGAGTCGGAAACCTCCATTGCCAGCTCGGTGTAGAGCGTGTTGTTGACTCCCAGCAAGGCTCCTGCCACGATGACCAGCACGACGACGGCGGTCACCGAGTGCCCCGCGGCAAGTCCCAGCCCAACAAGGTCCAGCAAGAGGACCCCGAGGGTGCCGACGAGGACGTTCGTGGTGCCGAAGCGGCGCTGCAGCACGGGTGCCACGAAGACCGAGAACACGGCCACCGCCACGCCCCAACCGAAGAACACCGCGCCGATACCGTAAGCGTCCATCCCCAGGATGAAGGGGGTGAAAGCCAGGATGGTGAAGAAGCCGTAGTTGTAGAACAACGCGCTGGCTGCAGTGGTGCGAAGCCCCTTGTGGCCCAAGGCTAGGAGCGGGTCACGCAAACGTGCCTTCGTGGCCGGGGCCGGGGTCTTGGGCAAGAGGGCCAGCAAGGCGATGAAGGAAACGGCCATGAGGACCGCGGTGCCGAAAAAAGGTGCACGCCACTGCCAGCCGCCCAGGAGTGCGCCGAGCAACGGGCCGAGGGAGATACCCAGACCCAAGGCGGCCTCGTACAGAATGATGGCGGTCCCGGTTCCACCACTCGCGACACCGACAATCACGGCAAGCGCTGTAGCCACGAAGAGGGCGTTGCCAAGTCCCCAACCAGCCCGGAATCCGACCAGCTCACCCACGCTGCCGGACAAGCCGGACAGCGACGCGAACACGACAATCAGCGCCAGGCCGATCATGAGCGTCTTCTTGCCGCCGATCCTCGACGAAACGAAGCCCGTCACGAGCATCGCGATGGCTGTCACCAAGAAGTAGCTCGTGAAGAGCAGGGAGACCTGGCTGGGGCTGGCTTGAAGGTTTTTGGCGATGGCCGGCAGGATCGGGTCCACCAAACCGATGCCCATGAAGGCGAAGACGGCGGCAATCGCCGTGGCCCACACAGCTTTGGGCTGCTTGAGGAACGAGGCCTTCTCGGCCTCGAGGGTTTCTTCCGCTGGCTGCAGTTGGTCTGCGAGCTGGCCTTTCATGGACTGCTCTCCTAGTTACTTTGCTTGTTCAGTTCTGGACTGGGCTATTGAGGTTGGCGATCTTGTCGAACACCGGAAGTGCGGCCTCGACAGCGTCGCGTTCCCCCTGGCTCAGCGTTGCGAGAATCCCGGCGATGAATTCATTGCGGCGGCGGTCTGCGTTTTCGACGGCGGCACGCCCCGCCGCGGTCGCAGCGACGCGGACGGCGCGGGAGTCATCCGGGTCTGCTTCGCGCTTGACGAGGCCTGCGCGCTCGAGCTTGATGATCTGCTCCGTGGCGCTAGGGACCTTGACCCCGAGGTTCCGGGCAATCTCTCCGACGCGGGCACCGCCGTCGAGCGCCATCTTGAGGACGCCAAGCTGCGCGGAACTGAGTTGCTCCTCGGAATCGAGGCGGCGCATCACGTAGACGCTCTGCCGCAAGGCCTCCCGGAATGATTGGGCGAGGCCCAGGAGTGAATCGTCAGCTTGATAGGTGTTCATATTTAGGTATCCTAACAGTTAGGTAGCCTAAATATCAAGAGATGCCCGGTCCAGGATCTCCCGGGAAACACCGGCTAGAGCGCCAGCTTCATCCCCTCATGGCTGGCCACGAATCCAAGCCGCTCGTAGAAGCGATGGGCATCCTTGCGAGACTTGTCGCTGGTGAGCTGAACCAAAGTGCAACCCCGGCGCCGGGCCTCCTCGATGGCCCACTGCATCATGGCGGCACCGACCCCCTGGTCCCGCAGCTCGGCGGCGACACGGACGGCTTCGATCTGGCATCGCAAAGAACCCTTTCGCGCCAAGCCCGGGATGAAACTCAACTGGAATGTCGCCACGCAAGAGCCGTTCAAGTGGCCCACCACCAGCAGCTGGGCAGGATCCTCATTGATCTGTTGGAACGCCTGCAGATAAGGACCAATGTCCTCCGCGTTTTCGCGGGAACTGCCCAATTGGTCCGCGGCGAGCAGTCTCAGAATGGCCGGAAGATCCTCCCAGTGGGCCCGGCGGAGAGTGAAGACGCCTTCGTCCAGAACCATGCTCAACAGCGGCTTCAATCCGGGATTTGCGTGACTCATAACACCAGCCTGACACAGGATGGTGGCTTCAATTCCACAAACGTCATGAATTCTGGGTGAAACGATCAATCACGGCTTTTTGGATGCTTCGAGTTAGTTTGGACTAGCAGATTTGTTAGCCACATCACCATTGCGGCGAATGACCCGAAGGATGACCATATGTCTGACCAGACAACCACGGGGCAACGCACTGCCTCCAGCAATGACAGCCAGCCGCACTTGGCCCGCTCGCTGAGCAACCGGCACATCCAGTTGCTTGCCATTGGCGGCGCCATCGGCACGGGCCTGTTCATGGGCTCGGGAAAGACCATCTCCGTGGCGGGGCCGTCCGTGATCTTCGTCTACATGATCATCGGCTTCATGCTGTTCTTCGTCATGCGCGCCATGGGCCAGCTCCTGCTCTCCAACTTGAACTACAAATCCTTCAGCGACTTCGCGGGCGACCTTCTCGGACCGTGGGCGGGCTTCTTCACAGGCTGGACCTACTGGTTCTGCTGGGTGGTAACCGGCGTGGCCGATGTCATCGCCATCGCCGGTTACGCCAATGAGCTCTGGCCGGGGGTACCGCTCTGGATTCCTGGCCTCGCGACCATCACCATCCTGCTTCTGCTGAACCTCCCCACGGTGAAGGCCTTCGGCGAAACCGAATTCTGGTTCGCCCTCATCAAGATCATTGCCATCGCAGCTTTGATCATTGTCGGCATCGTGATGATTTCCACCGGATTCACGTCCGACGCCGGAGCCGCGAGCTTCACCAACCTCTGGAGCCACGGTGGCTTCTTCCCCAAGGAATTCATGGGCTTCGTCGCCGGCTTCCAGATCGCGGTCTTTGCCTTCGTGGGAATCGAGCTGGTGGGCACTGCCGCAGCCGAGACAAAGAATCCGGAGCACAACCTGCCCCGCGCCATCAACGCCATCCCGGTCCGCGTCATGCTGTTCTACGTAGGCGCCCTCATCATCCTGATGTCCGTCATCCCCTGGACCGAGTTCAAGGCAGGCCACAGCCCCTTTATCGCCATGTTCTCGCTGGCCGGCCTGGGCATCGCAGCCACTGTGGTGAACCTCGTGGTCCTGACCTCCGCCATGTCCTCGGCCAACTCCGGTATCTACTCGACCTCCCGCATGGTGTTCGGCCTGGCGAACGACGGCGATGCCCCCAAGGTGTTCGGCCGCCTGTCCAGCCGCAAGGTACCGCAGAACGCCCTGTTCCTGTCCTGCGTATTGCTGCTTGGCGGCGTCGCACTGCTCTACGCGGGCAAGGACATCGGGGCAGCGTTCGACATGGTCACCACAGTCTCCGCCGTCTGCTTCATGTTCGTCTGGTCGATCATCCTGGCCAGCTACCTCGTCTTCCGGAAGCGCCGGCCCCGCCTGCACGAGGGATCGAGCTTCAAAATGCCCGGCGGCATCCCCATGGTCTGGGTGGTCTTCGCATTCTTCGCCTTCCTGGTCTGGGCGCTGACCACCCAGCCGGACACCCTCACGGCCTTGCTCGTAACGCCCATCTGGTTCGTCATCCTCGCCGTCGCCTACGCCCTGGTCCGGAAGTCGCCGCTGCACCAGGCCCGGGTCGCTGAGTGGAAGGCCATGGCCGAAACCGAAACGACCGCCGTCGAGACCGCCGCACGCTAAGACGCCCGTTCACGTTTGAGCGCCACGAACGACGAACCCTCCTTCACATCATGATGTGAAGGAGGGTTCGCGTTGTGGCCGTCAGATCTGCAGGAGGGTCGGTAAGAATCGGTCCAAAAGTGAGTGAGCGTTTGGGAAAACGGCCCCAAACGTGCAGGAGGGTCGGCGGGGAGCCTAAGACTCGGCTTTGCGGTCTTCGATCAGCTTCCGCACTTGCGGGAACAACGGGTGCGACGGCGGCAGTTCCGTGATGCGCTCGACCGCCTCGGCGGCGTCCATCTCGGAGAGAATCCGGGCGAGCTCCACGGCTTCGTCGTCCGCTCCGTCGTCGAAACGCAAGGCAGCAGCCATCGCATCGAGAAGGGCAACAGGGGTGATTCCGCGCTCGGCGAGTTCCGCAGCCGGGCCGATGAACCGTTCGTGCCGGCCCAGCTTGCGCAGCGGAGCACGGCCTACCCGGGTCACCGTGTCCGGCAAGTACGGGTTGGTGAAGCGGGACAGGATCTTCTGCACATACGCTTCCTGCTCAGCCTCGACAAATTCGTGCTTGGTCACGAGAAGCTGTTTGGTTTCTTCCAATACGGCCCGCACCCGGGCAGCAATGGAGGCGTCCGCCATGGCGTCAGAGATCTTTTCCAGGCCGGCAACATAACCGAAGTACGCGGCCGCAGCGTGGCCCGTGTTGACCGTGAACAGTTTCCGTTCGATATAGGGACCAAGCTCGTCCACTAAAGTCGCCCCCGGGATCACCGGCGCCGCCCCCGCAAACGGAGTCCGGTCGATGACCCACTCATAGAAGGTCTCCACCGTGACGTCCAGGCCCTGACCCGGCGCCTGGGTTGGGACGATCCTGTCCACCGCGGTATTCGCAAACACCGCCACGGAGGAAAGGTCGCCAGCGGCGCCGTCCCAAGCGGCTTCCACTTCGGCATGCAGGAGGTCCGTGGCATTGATCGCGTTCTCACACGCCATCACCTGCAGCGGAGCCAACGACGGCGAGCGGCCGGCGATGCCCCGGGCAATCACCGGTGCAACGAACTTGAGGATATGCGGCCCCACCGCTGTGGTGACGAGGTCCGCCGTCGCGATTTCCGCGACGACGGCAGCCTCCTCCGAGCCCGAATTCAGGGCTCGGAACCCACTCACGGTCTTGACGTCGCCATTTTCGCCCACCTCGTGAACCTCGTAGGAGGATGCGGAGGCGAGCTGGCTGATCAGGGCGTCCGCGACATCGGCGAAGACCACCTCATATCCAGCTTCGTGCAGCAGCAAGCCGACGAATCCCCGCCCGATGTTCCCTGCCCCAAAATGGACTGCCTTCACTATGCGTTGACCTTTCCGAACAGATCCAGCACTTCATCCACCGACGTGGCCTGCTCAAGCTGCGCCACTTGCGCCTTGTCCGTGAAGATCTTGGCGATGGAGGAGAGGATGTGGAGGTGTTCGTTATTGATGCCGGCGACGCCCACGACGAACTTGACCTGCTTGCCACCCCAGTCGATGCCCTCGGGATAGCGGATAATCGACACACCCGAGTGCATGATGTGGTTCTTGGCAGCGTTTGTGCCGTGCGGGATGGCCAGGAAGCTGCCCATGTAGGTGGACACCGATTCCTCGCGTTGGTGCATTGCGTGGACGTAGCTGATGTCCACAGCACCGCGATCCAGGAGGAGCTTGCCGGCTTCGTCGATGGCCGAGTCGCGGTCCGTCGCGGATCCTTCGAGGATCACGCTTTCGGGGAGCAGGACATCCTTGCCCCCGACGGCGGTCGCCTGGGCGGCCGGTTCGGCAGCCGCCGTCGTGCCCTCGGCGCCGGGCTCGGCGTTGCTGCTCTTGACCAACTCCACGATCTCCTCATACCGGGGACTGTTCATGAAGTTATCCACGGAGACGTGCACGGCGCTGGCGGTTACCGGGCGGGCGCGCTCGGTCAGGTCCTGGTGCGTCACGACGACGTCGTAGGTGTCGCTGAGGTTGGCAATCGCGGAATTGGTGACCTTGACGTCCGGGAAACCGGCTGCCTTAATCTTGTTCCGCAGTACCGAGGCACCCATGGCGCTCGAGCCCATACCGGCGTCGCACGCGAACACGATGTTCTGGATAGGACGGGTCAGGACGGCAGTACCGCCGCCGGCGCCCAGCAGGCTTGAGGAAACGGAGCTCTTCTTGCCCTTGAGTTCTTCCATCTTGGACGTTGCCTGGCCCAGCGCGTCCACATCGGTGGTCTTGCTGGTTCGCAGGATGACCGAAGCGATGAGGAACGAAACTGTGGCCGCGAGGAGCACGGACAGGCCCACGCCCACGTAGCTGTCTTTCGCTGTTGCGGCAAAGACGGCGATGATACTGCCCGGCGCTGCCGGCGAACGCAGCCCCGCGCCCGTGACCACCAGGGTGAAGATTCCGGTCATGCCGCCTGCGATCGTGGCGAGGATGAGGATCGGCTTCATGAGAATGTACGGGAAGTAGATCTCGTGAATGCCGCCAACGAACTGGATGAGCGCGGCGCCAGGAGCGGACGCGCGTGCCAGGCCCTTGCCGAAGACCATGTAAGCGAGCAGGACACCGACGCCGGGACCGGGGTTGGCCTCGAGCAGGAACAGGATGGACTTGCCGTTTTGCAGCGCTTGTTCGGTGCCGAGCGGCGTGAGGATGCCGTGGTTGACGGCGTTGTTCAGGAAGAGGACCTTGGCTGGCTCGATGAAGATGCTGGTCAGCGGCAAGAGGCCGTTGTGGACGAGGAATTCGACGACGGCGCTCGCGCCGTCGCTGAAAGCCTTCACCACCGGGCCGATCACCAACATGCCGAAGATGGCCAAGGCGGCACCGACGATGCCCGCGGAGAAGTTGTCGATCAGCATCTCGAAGCCCGGCTTGACCCGGCCTTCCCATACCTTGTCGAGCTTCTTCATGATCCAGGCCGTGAGCGGGCCCATGATCATGGCGCCGATGAACATGGGGATGTCCGTACCAACAATCACGCCCATCGTGGCGACGGCTCCCACCACGCCGCCGCGGATGCCGTGAACCGCTCGGCCGCCGGTGTAGCCAATCAGGAGCGGCAACAGGTACGTAATCATCGGAGCCACAAGTTTGGCGAGGTCCGCGTTGGGCAAGAACCCTGCCGGGATGAACAGGGCGGTGATGATGCCCCATGCAATAAAGGCGCCGATGTTGGGCATGATCATGCCGGACAGGAACGTTCCGAACTTTTGGACACCAAGGCGCACGCTGGTGCGCGGTTTCGCAACTGACACTGTTGCCATCTGTGAATTCCTAACGTGAGCCCCACAGCAGTGCGGGGTCAGTCGATATCTATAGAAGAAAGACAGCTCTAGGAGCTGCTGGAGATTCGGTGAAGCCATTCAAGGAAAAGCTTCAGCTCCGAACTGGATAGCTGGTCTGAATGCGAGGCTTGGAGTGCAGCATTCAGCGCGATTGCCGCAACAACAACGGAGGACTTACCGGAGTCGTCTGCTGCGGCGCCACGGGCTGTTTCCGTGGACACGGCGAAAATCATGGAATCCCGGGTCATGGTGGAGAGCTCGAGGTTCCGGTCTTCCAGGGGTTCTGCAATGAGCATGAGCGTGACACCAACGTTGGCTGCCAGGATGCTCCTTGCTGCCTCCCGCGGGGGCACGTTGATCTGTCCGGCAATGGCCGCCTTGCTCAGCATTTCCTCCAAAAGCGACTCGGCATCAGCCACGATGGCCGGCCTGCTTTCCGGACGGATGTTGCCGAACATCACCAAGTAGAGGTGCGGTTGGGTCAGCCCGAACTGGACGTGGTTGTCCCACATCCGTTTGACGTCCTCCAAGGGTTCCCCAGAGGGCGAGAAGTCCCGCTCTCCCGCTACGTACTCCTCGAAGCCGGCTGCAACGACGGCGTCGAACAGCCCTTCTTTGTCGCCGAAGTGGTGGTAGAGCGTGGGCGCCGTGACGCCGGCGAGTTTGGTGATTTGGCGCGTAGAGACCGGTGACCCGTCCGAGCTCGCCAGCAACTCGGCAGCTGCACGGAGCAGCCGAGTTTTGGGCGGAAGCTGGTCATCGAAACTCATAGCCGCTACCCTAGCACCTATAGCAATGCTATATGAAGTGAATCACAGTAGATTTGTTCGGAACTCGAGGCGCCGTAGCCGGCGGGTCCGATCCGAGAGCAGGAACAGAGGATTTCAGTGCAGAATTTCCAAGGAGTAGGCGTCAGCCCCGGCCGCGTCATTGGCACTGTCCGCCAGATGCCCAAGCCAGTCAGCGAACCGCCGTCGGGAGAGCAGCTAGCCTCTTCCACCACCGCGGAAGAGGCTGTCGCGCGACTGAAAACGGCAGCCCAGTCAGTCCACGACGAACTCAAAGCACGGGCGGACAAGGCCAGCGGTGACGGCAAGGCCGTGCTCGAAGCCACCGCACTGATGGCCAAGGACACCATGCTCCTGAAGTCGGCCACCAAGCTCATCAACAACAACGGCAGCTCCGCCGAACGCGCCATCTGGGAAGCCGGCGCATCCGTGTCGGAAATGCTCCACAACCTGGGCGGGTACATGGCCGAACGAGCCACCGACGTCCTGGACGTCCGCGCGCGGATCGTCGCCGAACTTCGCGGCGTCCCCGCCCCGGGGATCCCGGCGTCGGACACTCCCTTCATCCTGGTGGCCGAAGACCTGGCCCCCGCCGACACCGCAACGCTGGACCCCGCCGTCGTGACAGCACTGGTCACCTCTGGCGGCGGACCGCAGTCCCATACGGCGATCATCGCGCGCTCGCTCGGGCTGCCCGCCGTCGTCGCCGCGCGCGGAGTGGACGAAATCCCGGACGGCGCCGAAGTCTTCGTCGATGGCGCAGCGGGCTCCCTCGCCCTCGAACCGTCCCCCGAACAGCGTGAAGCCGCCCGCGCGTGGCTCGAAAATGCCGCCACTCTGGCGGTTTTTGACGGAAACGGCACGACGGCGGACGGCCACCTGGTACCGCTTCTCGCCAATGTGGGCGGGGCCAAGGACGCTGCCGCGGCCGCCGCGCTAGGCGCCCAGGGCGTGGGCCTGTTCCGCACCGAATTCTGCTTCCTGGAACGCGACACCGAGCCGACCGTACTCGAACAGGCTGCCGCATACCGGGGCGTTTTCGACGCCTTCCCGGGCAAGAAGGTTGTGCTCCGGACCCTTGACGCCGGTGCCGACAAACCACTCCCCTTCCTTACCGACGCTACTGAACCCAACCCGGCCCTCGGCGTGCGCGGCTACCGCACCGACTTCACCACACCCGGCGTTTTGGAACGCCAACTCGAGGCCATCGCCATCGCGGCCCGCGAATCGGAGGCCGAGGTGTGGGTCATGGCGCCCATGATCTCGACGCCGGCCGAAGCCGCGCGCTTTGCCGCACTGTGCGGCGCCGCGGGAATCAAGACACCCGGCGTCATGGTGGAAGTCCCTTCTGCGGCACTGACCGCGGCTTCGGTCCTGCGCCACGTAGGCTTCGCATCCTTGGGCACCAACGACCTCACGCAGTACGCCATGGCCGCCGACCGGCAACTCGGGCCCCTCGCCGAACTCAATACCCCGTGGCAGCCTGCCGTCCTGCGTCTCGTGCAGCTGACGGTTGCCGGGTCGGCGGAAGAAGGCAACAACAAACCCGTGGGCGTCTGCGGTGAAGCGGCCGCGGACCCGGCCCTCGCCGTCGTGCTTGTTGGCCTGGGCGTGTCCACACTGTCCATGACCGCGCGGTCGCTTGCCGCCGTCGGAACCGTGCTCAAAACGGTGACCCTGGAACAGGCGCAGGAGCTGGCCCGGCTGGCGCTCAGCGCACCGGATGCGCTCGACGCAAAGGCCTGGGTCCGCGCCAAGCTGCCGATCCTCGAGGAACTCGGGCTCTGACAGCATTTTTCGCCCATGACGCTTGGCGCGGCGAAGGGCGGCGTCGTCACCCGATCCTCGCTCACGTATGACGGCCCCCAGCCAAACCCTCCTGCAGAAACAGGACCAGCCGAAAAGGCGCGCTTGTGCAGATCGCAGGAGCGTCCCGCCGATTCGGCTCATATCCGAGCGAGCGTCCGCGATTTTGGCCATATAAGTGAGCGGGCGTCCCGGGGGGCGCGGGGGTGGCGCTCAGGCGAAGGCGGAGATACCCGTGATGGAGCGTCCGATAATCAAGGCTTGGACCGTCTCCGTGCCTTCATAGGTATGGATGCCCTCTATGTCGGCGAAGTGCCGGGCCACGCGGTTGGCCAACAGGATTCCGTTGCCGCCCAGCAGGTCCCGCGCATTCGAAGCAACGCTTCGGGCGGTGCGGGTGCATGTGAACTTCGCGAGCGCCGCCTGCGCTGGGGTCAGGACGCCTTCTTCGTCCAGCCGGGTCATCTGCATGACCATGAGCTGCATGGTCGCTAGCTCGGAATGCATCCGGGCAAGTCGCTCCTGCACAATCTGCGAGGCAGCCAAAGGGCGGCCGAACTGCTGGCGCTGGCCCGCGTACTGCACCGCCGTCTCGTAGCAGGCCGTGGCATGCCCGACGGCGGACCAAGCCACTCCCAGCCGGGTCGCCAAGAGGACGCGGGCCGTGTCCTTGAAGCTCCGGGCACCCGGCAGGACATTTTCCATCGGCACAAAGACGTTCTCAAGCCGGATGTGCGCCTGCCAGATCGCCCGGAGGGAGAGCTTGCCGTCAATGGTCGTGGCGGAATAGCCCGGAGAATCCTGCGGAACGAGGTAGCCATGTACCTGTCCGTCGTCGCCACGGGCCCACACGACCGTCAGCCCGCCGATCGAACCGTTGCCGATCCACTTCTTTTCGCCGTTGAGCACATAACCACCCTCGACGGCCGCCGCAGTCGTCTCGAGTCCTACCGAATCAGAGCCGTGCGCCGGTTCAGTCAGGGCGAAGGCGCCGTATTCTTCGGCTCGGGCTAGCGAGGAAAGCCATTGGGCCTGCTGCTCCGGGGAACCGCATTCAGCCACCGAACGCAAAGCCAGACCGCCCTGGACGGCAACCACGGTACCCATGGAGCCGTCGCCGCGGCTCAGTTCCATGGTGACCAGCCCGGCAGCGGTCTTGCTCATGGCCGGAAAGCCGTCCACGTCGATTCCGTCGCGTAGCAGGTCGAGCTCGCCCAGGCGTTTCACAAGGTGCAGCGGGTACTCCGCGCGCTCCCAGTACCCGGCGATCACAGGAAGGACTTCGTCTTGGACGAAGGTCCGGGCGCGGTCCCAGTAGGCCCGATCCTCGTCGCTGACGTCCTTGAAGACGGCGGCGGGATCCGGATCCAGCGCGCCGCCCAGGACATACCCGGGCTCCATGGTGCCCGCCGGGAAAACGGCATCGAGTTCTTCGGAAGTGCTCTCGGACGTCGTGGTCATGGGTGGTTCCTCACTCAGGGTTGCGTTCTCCGCTCCCAGCATGCGCTGACACTGAGTTTCATGTCAAGGAACTGCGTACCACGCCCGCGCCGAAAGTCAGGTCAGGGCGTCCCGGACCGCTTGAAGGATCTGTTCTTTGCCTGCACCCGGATCCAGTACCGTAACCACGACGGCGGGGCGGCCACTTTCCGCGGGGGGCCCGCCAAGCCCTTCGCCGGCCGAGAGCTGGCCGAAGGTATCGGCCAAAGCTCCCAATTCACGCCCGAGCCGGACGGCCAACCCTTGGGCTTCGGCTTCCCACGCATCACGCTCGACGCGCTCGCCTTGTTCCCCACCAGCAGCAATTGCCCGCAACCATCCGCGCAGGACGCTGTTATGCACAGCAACCACGGCTGCAGCGAAGGCCACGGCGGTAACCTCCCGGCTCTCCCCCACGGGCAGGGCAGACAAGAGGTGGTTCCGGAAGGCGCGCTGATAGCGATGCGTCATGACGAGCTCGCGGTCTCGAAGAGCGGGTACCTGATGCAGAAGTTCGTAGCGGGCGAGGGAGGTCTTCCGATTGCCCACATGGTGGCCAAAGACCAAGAGCGCCGCATCCACAACGGGACGAAACGGATCCGCCGTCGAGCGAAGAAGCAACTCCTGGACGTTGGCGAGAATACGGTCGTGGTCCGCGAACACGACATCCTCTTTGGAGCCGAACTTCCGGAAGAACGTACTGCGGCTCATGCCGGTTGCTTCAGCGAGATCATCCACGGATGTCGCCTCGTACCCTTGCCGCACCAGCAGCTCGATTGCCGTAGCGACGGCTGTGCCCGGATCCGGAACGGCTGGGTAATTGACCATAGGCGTGAATCTAACATGACAGAGGAGGCATACAGCTAGGCTTCTGCCATGGCATTGATAGCTCCCCGCGTGACTCCCGGCTTGGCCCCGGACGACGCCCGGAACCTGGCACGCTCGCTCCAGGACAGCAACGACATCACCGTTTTCGTGGACGGCACCGTTCACCGGCTGCCAGATGAGGCCAGGGACGCCGTGGTCGACCTCCTTGGCCGGCTAGGCCGCGGCGAAGCAGTGACGGTCAGTAGCGTGGAGGAAATGCTCACGACGTCGCGGGCGGCTGAACTTGCGGGAATCTCGCACACCTACCTGCGCAACATGACCGATCGTGGCGAAATCCCTGTCGAATACCGCGGAACGCACCGCCGCATCCGGCTCGCGGACATCATGGCGTGGCTGGAGACGCAGAAGAGCAAGAAGCCTGCGGCGGACGGGGAAAGCACCAGCGAGTAGCGAAGAGGCGGCTCTTCGACGGTAGAGCTCGCCGCCGCCGGGGTCACCCGCCCCGCGCCTGTCGGGGACTCACGGAGAAGGAATACCGGCCATCCGCCCCGTTACCCAAATGTGACTTTACCGAGCGGCTGTTGTAACGTCGAGTGCGCGACCCAATCCCCAGCGGGTCGCTTCCGGGCTGACGCCGAGCTCTGCCGCAACCCGGAATCCGCCAGAATCGCGGCAGAGACGGGGGACCCAGAGTCTCCGGGCCTAGTTCTCCATGGGCCCTTGGGGTGAAGCCGCCACGCGCGGCCGGACGGCCTCGTCCGAACCCGACAGCTAACCTCGAAGGCGTTGAGAGGCAATCACCATGTCCCCAACCATGGACCAGCCTCGTCGTGCCCAAGTGGCGCGCGAGCGCACAAAACCAAGCGGACGCCGTCGTGCCGAAGGCAGCGCCCCGTTCATTCCGGCGCCAGTATCTGAGCCTTCACGTTCGACGGCGGTACCCACCACCCGCGCGGCCGCCCGAGCAGCCGAACGGAAACGAGCGGCTCAAACCAGCGAGACTGCAGCCATAACGATGATCGCCACCGAGGCCACCGCGGAAGCGCCCACGGCCTCGCGTCCCAACCATGCTCCGGCGTCCTTCACCGGTTCGTCGTTCAGCCAGGAACCGCATACCGTCCTCAAGAAGACTGCAACCGTCCGGACGATGAGCCACCGGATGGTTATGGTGACAGGAGCCCTGGGCATCTTGCTGGCGGCAGCTTCCGTCAGCCAGGCCCTCGAGCTGCCCTTCTTCGGGCACGAATCCCCGGCCCAAGACGTGTCCACAGCAAATACCGAAGCGTCCCCCCTGTCCGGACCCCCCTCCGCAGCGGCCAGCGTCTCCCCCACCGCAACCGCTTCACTTTCGGCAGCCACGCCAACCGCCAAAGCAGGTCAAACCGCGGAGCCGGCGCAACCCCCGCGCGGCACGGCCGCCGTCGCACCTTCCAGCGTTCCGGCACCGTCACTCTCGGTTCAGGTTCCTTCGGTCATACCGTCAACCGTGCCCCCGATCCTTGCTCCCGCGCCAGCCGTTCCCGCCCCCGCTCAGCCGGCTCCTGCCCCCGGCCAGGTTCCACCGGTCACGGTCACACCGGCCCCAACCCCGACGCCGGAACCGAGCGACCCGTCCTCTCCGTCCCCCTCGCCGAGCGACCCGTCCTCTCCGACGCCGCCAGATCACTCGAGGCCACCGGGAAAGCGCAGCGCCTCGACGGGTTCACCGCAGCCCACTCAGTCAGGGCTGGACCTGGGCGCAATTTTGGACGCGGCGAGCCAGGCACTGCAGTGAGGATGGGACCGCACAAAACACCTTCAGTCCAGTGGCACGGGCAGTGTTGCGCACGCCCCTGGATGCCAGCGGTTCAACGCCGTCCGGACCGTTGGCACTGCGGCCTCCGGTTGAGGTTGTTAAGGCACTAAGCCGGCGCAACCTCAGATCCGCGGTCGCACAGCCCACCGCCGGGCCTTCAACGCCGCGTGCAACTCAAGCCGAATCACACCGTTCAGAGGATCAGCACCAATGAGCTGCCGCACCCGGGCCAGCCGGTTGTAGATACTGCTTCGATGCAGATGCATCGTCGCGGCCACCTCCTGCACCGAGCCGTCGCCGTCGTAGAGCAGTTCGAGCACGGGCAAGAGCTCCCCGTTGCGGTCGGCATCCTCGATCGCCTGGAAGTTGGACGAGCTCGAATCGTCCCAACCGCCGGGCGCCTGCAAGCGCTCGAATAGTTGGTAGATTCCTGCCGCGCGGCTGTCCACGAGTTCGCCGAGTCGAGGATCGACGGCGGCCGCCTGGGCCGCGAGCTTCGATTGGCGGTACGCCCGCCCTAGTTGGCGGATGACCGAGAACGGTTCGCTGATGCCCAAAATGACCCGGTCCACCCTCCGGCCGGCCCGCTTGGCGAGCTCCAGCTGATAATGGACCAGGACCTGGGCGTGTTCGGCCCTGCCAGCGGTTTCGCGGAACAACAAGACCGCATGCGTCTCCGTGCCGGCGCTGAAAAGCACGGAGTCGACGCCGATGGTTGCCTGTAGCGCGGCGGAACGGTGCGTCAAGGTGGCCGCGATGGGATCGGTGACCCCGCCGCTGTTCTCCGCGTCGAGCACGGTCACCAGTTGCCACGGACCCCTGCCTTGGATTTCCTTCCATCCGGCCACTGCTGCCACGGCGTTGGATTCGCCGTGGCATGCGGCCAGGAAGTCGTGCTCCCGCTGACGCCGGAACTCGGACTCCGCAGTGTTTGAATCGAGCAGCAGCCCCGCAAGGAGGTCCAACTCATCCCGGACGCCCGGCAGCTGGGCGAGGATCGCCGTCGCCGTTTGCTCGTCAAGGTCCTGTTGGACCCACAGGTATCCCACGCGGAAACCGCGGACCAGCAGCGGGACGCAGACGCGCCCCACCATGCCGAGTTCTTCGTTGGCAGGCACGACGACGGGACGCACCGCCGTGGCGATGCCGTGCGAGAGCTGCCATGCACTGACGTCCAACGGGACCCTCTTGCTCAGCAGGAAATTCACGCGCACCCGGTCAGCGTGGGACTGGTTGGAACTGTAGGCGAGGAGGACGCCGTCGAGATCTTCCAGGGACAGGCCGCGGCCCAACTTGAGCGCGACATCCTCGACGATCTTTTCCACGTCCTGCTGCATGGAGGAAAGACTACTTTGCTCGACGAACATCAGGCGACACCTGACGCTTCCAGCATCGACAAATGTCGAGTCTACCAAGGCAAAAACCTTGAAATCATGCGGAAGTCCGCTAAGGCGGCTATCACCTTTCGTGTCGCCTGCCTCACAGCGGATTTATTCTGGAAACACAGTCCCCCCGCAGAAAAAGGCCGTTGAAGCCTTCGAACATGGAGCCCAAAATGATTATCGGTGTCCCCAAAGAGATCAAGAACAACGAATTCCGCGTTGCCATCACCGCCGCGGGGGTTCACGAGTTCCGCACCCACGGACACACCGTGTTGGTCGAGCGGGGCGCAGGCGTGGGCTCCGGCATCACAGACGAGGAATACGCGGTTGCCGGCGCGGAAATCGTAGCCGAAGCCGACGACGTCTGGGCACGCGCCGACATGGTCATGAAGGTCAAGGAACCCATCAAGGCCGAATACCACCGCTTCCGCAAGGGCCTGATCCTCTTCACCTACCTGCACCTCGCGGCGGAACCTGAACTGACCCAGGAACTCATCAACTCCGGCGTCACGGCCATCGCCTACGAAACCGTCCAGGACGGCCGCACCCTTCCCCTCCTGGCACCGATGTCCGAGGTCGCCGGCCGCCTGTCGGTCGTCGTCGGCGCCTCCTCCCTCATGGCTCCGGCCGGTGGCAAAGGCGTGCTGCTGGGCGGCGTTCCGGGTGTCCGCCCCGCCAAAGTCGTTGTCCTCGGCGCCGGCGTCGCCGGAACCAACGCCGCCGCCATGGCCCTGGGCCTCGGCGCCGACGTCACCATCATGGACATCAACATCAACCGCCTGCGCGAACTCGATGCCCTCTACCAAGGCCGCCTGAAGACGGTCGCTTCCAACGCCTACGAAATCGAAAAGTCCGTCATCGACGCGGACCTCGTCATCGGATCCGTCCTGATCCCGGGCGCCAAGGCCCCCAAACTGGTCACCAACGAACTGGTCTCCCGCATGAAGCCCGGCTCCGTGCTCGTGGACATCGCCGTAGACCAGGGCGGCTGCTTCGAGGACACCCACCCCACCACCCACCAGGAACCCACCTACAAGGTCCACAACACCATCTTCTACTGCGTCGCCAACATGCCCGGCGCCGTTCCGAACACCTCCACCTACGCACTGACCAACGTCACCCTGCGCTACGCCGTGGCCCTGGCCAACCTCGGCGTCAAGGCCGCGTTCGACCGCGACCCCGCCCTCGCAGCCGGCCTCAACATCGCCGCAGGCAAGGTCACACACCGCTCGGTATCCGAAGCACACGGCTTGCCCCTCGTGGCCGACTGGCACCAACTGGTCTCCGCATAGCTTTTAACGAGCCCGACGGCGGGGTGCGGCTTCCTTGGGAAGCGGCACCCCGCCGTCGTGGTTTAAGTGGTTACGCCGTTACGGTTTGACCGGGTTGCCCGGGAGAATCACCGAGGGAACGGGCTGAGGCAATGGGAGCGCGGGGCTGGGGAGAGCGGGCGTCGGAATCGTCCCCGGTGAAGGCCGGCCCTTCGCTACGTCTTGCAGTCCTTTGTGTGGATCGGCCCGGGAACCCGGTGCTGTGGTCCCGGGAGTCGAATGCGACGTGGGATGCGCGCTGCTGCCGGGAGTGTCCGGGCTGCTCGGCACCGGAGTGGGCGATACGGGAACGCTGGGCTCGCGGCTCGGCGTGGGACCCTGTTCCGAAGGTGTCCCCTGCTCTCGTGGAGCGTTGCCGCCCGATCCGGGGGTGAGCTGTTTGACGACGGACCCCACTGCAGCGCCCAGATGCTCGATGGTGCCCGGGATGCCGCCGTCGGACGCCGCGGCGGCCGTGGCCCCGGCCGCCAGGGACGCTGCCACGGCAACGGCAGCGAAGGTCATGCGGCCCTTCCTACGACGACGGGCCGCCAATTCGTCAACAGGTGCGGCCGCGCCAACCGCTGCAGCCGCGAAAGGGACAGCCGCGACGCGTGCAGGCACCATCAGGGCTTGCACGGCGGCCGACGGCTCCGGCCGCGCGCCCGCGAGGGCGCGTAGTTCCAGCAGCTCGGCCCGGATCTCGTACGCTTCGTCGAGTCCGGCATCAGCAAGCAAGCGGTCGATGCCCTGCTCGCCACAGGATGCGGATTTTTCGCTCATGGTGTGCCGTTCCTTAGTAGTGCACGTTCTCTGAGTGCACTCAATGCCCTGCGCTGCAACTGCTTCACGGCTCCTTGGGACTTGCCCATGATGTCCGCTGTTTCTTCTACCGAGAGGTCCGCCACGACCCTTAGTGCCAGGACCTCGCGGTAGTCGGTGCTGAGGTCGGCGAGTAACTCGGTCACGCCCAGTCCGTCCCCATGTCCGAATGCCTGGTCCTCCGCCGAAGGCGCACTCCGCGAGTCCAGATCTGGTTCGTAGGGCGCGGAATCCGGAGTCCGCTCGCGCTTGCGGTAATGATCCACCATCCGGGCATGCGCGATCGAGAAGAGTAGGGTCTTGGCCCCCTGGAGGCCTCCGCGGAGGGAATCCAGTTTGGGATAGAGGGCCAGGAACACGTCTTGCGTGACTGCTTCCGGATCGTCTACGCCGCGGGCGCGCAGGTATCCAAGGACCTGTCCGGAAAAGTTGTTGTAGGCAGCTGTGAAGAGCAGGGCAGGTTCATCCTCGTCCGCCTGCAAATATTCGTCAGCCAAAGGGTCAAGCACCCGCGACCCCTCCATTCCCACGCAGCACGGTCATCTTCCTTGGCCTGGGAAAAGACCACTGCTGCCGTCTGTTGCGTTGCGGGGCTCCCTGTCAAAAGCCAAGGAGCCCCGCCGTTCAAGCGTAGCCGCGGTGTTACGGGCGGACAGAATCGGCCGGCACGTGCACGGGCGTGGTGGGAACCTGCGACGGCACTGCGGGAACCGCCGGTACAGCCGGTACAGCCGGGGTGGACGGCCCTGCGGGAACGGCCGGCACGGCGGGGGTGGCCGGCAGTGCCGCGGTTCCGTCGGCGTCGGCCTTGGCGGAAGCAGAACCATCGGCCTTCAGCCCGGCAGCCTTGCCCTCGGTGACCACGGTTGCGCAGTGTGCCTTGACGTTGGCTTCGCCGCCGGCGGCGACAACCAGGGAGGAGTAGCCGGGAACCTTGGTGTCAGCTTTCAGGCCACCGTTGAGCAGGGCGGTGCAAAGGCCGAATGCTTCAGGAGCGGTGGCTTTGGCCGAGGTGGCGGCTGCGGTGGCCTGAGACTTCGCATCGTCCGCGGCGTCAGTGGCCTTCGCCGTGGCGTCGGCAGCGGCTTCAGTGGCTTTGGAAGTCGCAGTCTTGGAGGCGTCTGCGGCCTTGGACTCTGCAGTCTTGGAGGCGTCTGCTGCGTTGGAGGCGATCGGCGCAGGAGCTCCGACGAGGTCATGGGCGCTCTTCTGCAGATCGCCGGGAAGCGCTCCGTTGAAGGCTGCGACGCCGGTTCCGCCAACCGCTACAGCTCCGGCGGCAAGGACGCTGGCGGCGATTTTGCTGGTGGCAAGGACAGTGAACAAGGACATGAAACCCTCCGACAAACGTTTTGGGACTATTCCGGCGGCGGCTTCGTTGCTACCGGACGATCAGCGCGGACGTGGCCCGCACTCCCCTTACATCGCTGGCGGTCCCGGCGAGGTTACGCCTGATCCAAGAAATTTTCCCCCTCCTCTTCGCGTCCTCTTCGCGCGAACTGGCAGCAGTTGACCTTTCCCAAGCGGTTTGGGGTCACCTGCTGCCAGTTCGCGCGGGTCTAGGCGAGGGCTCTGGCCTGCTCGATCAGCTTGAGTACCTCGACTGGCCCGGCCGGATCCACCGGGAGCGGCAAAGCAGAGGTGGCGCCGCCGTCGGCGATCTTCTCCGCCAGGATCCGGTAGAACTCCTGGTAGGCGCCGCGCTCCGTGGGAACGGTGGTCCGGACGCCGTCGATTTCCAGGGTGCCGTAGTGCTGTGGATCGTCGACGCCGTAGCCGTCGTCCGTCGGGAGTCCGCCCGCCACGATGAACGGCTCCTGCGGATCGATTCCGTACTTGACGAAGCCGCCCTTGCTGCCCAGGATGCGAAACCGTGGAGCGTGAAGCCGGCTGTTGACGTTCATCGCCACGTGGCTGATCAGGCCGGAAACGTGCTTCAGGACAAGGAAAACGTCGTCATCAGCCTTCTCTTGGGGCCGTCGCGCCAGGATTTCGGCATAAGTAACCTCGGCGGGGCCGAACATCTGCAGGGACAAGTCCAGCAAATGGGTGCCAAGGTCGAAAAGCAGTCCGCCGCCGTCGTCGACCGTGGCGCTTGCCTTCCACGCTTTGCTGATGGCAGGCGCCCACCGCTCCATGGAGGCTTCGCAACGCATGACCTCGCCCAGGGTTCCGGAGTCGAGGAGTTTCTTCACAGTCAGCGCATCGCCGTCCCAGCGGCGGTTTTGGTAGACCGTGAGCACCCGTCCCAGCCGCCCGGCCAGTTCAACCAGCTCCTGCCCCTGCGCGCTGGTCACGGCGAACGGCTTGTCCACGACGACGTCGAGCCCGGCTTCCAGCGCGGCCTTCGCGAGCGGGTGGTGGGTCGCGGGCGGCGTGCCAAGGACCACGAGATCCAGTTCATCGGCGAGCGCCAGGACGTCATCCGCACCGTCCACGATCTTCGTGCCAGGATACCGCTCCTGCGCTTTGGCTCTGCGGCCCGCGTCCGAGGTGGCGATGACGGCAAGGGAATACGCGGGGTGGGCGGCGATGAACGGAGCATGAAAGACGCTGCCCGAAAGGCCGTAGCCGACGACGGCGGTGCGGATGGCTGTGTGGGTCATGCCGCTACGCTATCGGGCCGAGGGAGCCTGGCGAAGGTCGTGTCAGTGTCACCGCAACAATCGGGTGACGAGCTCGCGCCATGAGGCGGCCAAGCGTTCCGGCGTGATGCCGTGCTCCCGGAGGGAATGGAGCATGCGCTCGGGGTCCAGGGTGGCGCCGAGTGAATGGGCCAGCAGCCACGGATCCCGGCTGAGGCCGGCTTCCCGCAGCAGCATCTCGATGTGCCGGTGCCACAAGACCACTGGCGGGGCGTCGTGCCGGTTTTGCGGGGAATGCTCAGCCGCGGCACGGGCCAGCTCACCGTACTCTTCGACGTATTTGATGCGGGCCTCGCCGAAGGCAATGAGCCGCTCAAGTGGAGGTGCTCCCGGACCGAGCGGCGGCGGACCGAAGATGAACTGGCGTTGGAAGTCCTCCTCGGAATCGCTCAGGAGGGTAGTCATAAGTCCCGCCCTGCTGCCAAAGCGACGGAAGACCGTGCCCTTCCCGACGTCGGCACGGCAAGCGAGCATGTCCATGGTGACGGCGTCCACACCGTGCTCTGCCACCAGTTCCCTGGCAGCTTGGAGGAGCCGTTCGCGGTTGCGCGCGGCGTCGCTACGCTCCGGCGGGGCCCCCGAAGGAAACTCGGGCCGGATGGGGATGAGGCTCACAAGAAACATTCTAGCCTCGGGAATATTAACCGGACCGTAGTCCGTTTAGCTCTAGTGAAGGCAGAAAATGCCTCAGAAACCGAGCGCCTGCGGCACCGTCCGCGGCCAGACCCCAAGGAGTTCCTATGTCCAAGAACACCGTTCTCGCCCTTGTTGGCAGCCTCCGCGCCGATTCCCACAACCGCAAGCTCGCCGAAGCCATCCAGCTCAACGCCCCGGAGAACGTGGACGTCCAGATCCATGATTCCCTCGGCAACATCCCGTTCTACAACGAAGACATCGACGTCGAAGGCCAGGTTCCCGCCGAGGCCGCGGCATTGCGCGCAGCCGCATCCGAAGCTGACACCCTCCTGTTTGTCACGCCCGAACACAACGGCACCCTGACCGCTTCCCTCAAGAACGCCATCGACTGGCTGTCCCGCCCCTACGGCGCCGGCGCCCTCGCAGGCAAGCCGACCGCCGTCGTCGGAACCGCCTTTGGTCAGTTCGGTGGAGTCTGGGCACAAGACGAAGCCCGCAAGGCCGCAGGCATCGCCGGCGCCAAGGTCCTTGAAGACGTCAAGCTCGCCGTTCCGGGTTCCATGATCCGCTTCGCCGAACTGCACCCCAAGGACGACGCCGAAGTTGTTGAGCAGATCAAGGGCATCTTCGAGCCCCTGACCGCCGTCCAGGAAGACGAAGCAGCAGCCTAGTTCCCACGGTTCACGCGCCCCGGTTGGGCGCCAAGCGTGCCGGCCGCGCGCGAGGAATGCCCTTGTCCCGCCACTGAGGCGTGGGCAGGGGCATTTTTGGCGACACATGACGGCCTGGCCCCAGCGGAGCGGACGATCAAAGGGGCGGGATTAGCCCCTCCGCAACCGTTCCGTGACTGAGCTGAGGCCGAACCGTCATGGGCGGAGCAGCCCCCACCTGGACGGCCGGCCGTAACGTTGATTTACAGGGCACCAAACGCGATCAGGGCAGGAGCGGAGGCTGTCATGCGGGTCAGGCGCGGCGCGGAAAGAACGACGACGGCGATCGCCGAACTGTGCCTATCCCTCACGCTCTGCCTGGCTGGCTGCGGTTCCCCGGCCGGCGCGCCCCCGGCCGCTCCGCCCACCGCGCGGCCGGCTTCGCCGGACTCCGCCCAAGCGACGCTGGAGCCGGTAGCCGGGCCCGTTCCGATGCCCCGCCCGGCACCTCCCCCGTATTTCAACCCGCCACCCGCACCATTGCCGCCAACCACGGCAAACCCGCAAGCACCTGCAGCCCTCCCGATCACCGGCGCATCGACCGGGACCATCGTGTATTTCGTGGCAATCGGCGACGGCGGGAGCCGCGGCGTACGGTTCGGCTGCGACGATAGCCTCGTACCTGTTCACATCACTGCACCTCCGGGCAGCGACCCGCTGGCCGTGGCGATGGGGCAGCTGCTTGCACCCGACGACACCGCGGCCCGGGCAGGCTGGTACAACGCGCTCGCGGGCTCCGCGCTGCGCTACGTTTCGGGCTACCTCGACGGCACTACCGCCGTCGTGAACTTGAGCGGGTCACTTCGCCCCGGAGGCTTGTGCGAGCAAACGCGGATCGAAACGCAGCTGGCGCAGACCGCAGTGGCTGCTACGGGAGCATCCCAGGCCGCTATCTACATTGACGGGAACACCCTGGCGGACGCCTTGAGTTTGCGCCCAGGTGGCCACTCACCCGAATAACGCATCCATCTCGGCATAGCTCCGGGTACCGGCCAAACCGGACCAGTTTCCGTCGCCAAGAACTTCCAACGCCAACTTGGAGACCGTCGCGTACGCGGCCCTCGCAGTGCTGCCGCCGATGCTGATGCGCCGCACGCCGGCGTCGTGCAATTCACCCGGCGAGGGCGAGCCCAAGCCTGCCAGCGCATTGAGTGGCGCGGGGATCCGGCGGGAAAGTTCGTGGAGAACATGGAGATCCACCAATCCCGGCACGAATATTCCGTCCGCCCCGGCCTGCTGATAGGCATCGGCACGTCGCAGCGTTTCTTCATAGGCAGTGTCCGGAAACTTTCCCGACCAGTAAGTGTCCGTACGCGCATTGATGAAAAGCCCGACGCCGGCGTCGTCGGCAACTTGCCTGATCAGGGCAATGCGGCTGGACTGTTCGGCGATATCGCTCAGCGGCTCGTCCGCTGAGTCCTCGATATTGATTCCGACGGCGCCCGCATCCAGCACCGCCCGGACCGTGGCTTGGAGCTCTTCGTCAGTACGCCCGTAGCCCGTCTCGATGTCTGCAGTCACGGGCAAGCGAGTGGCCTTCGCTATACGCGAGAGTGCTTCCATCGCAAGTTGCCGCGGAAGGTGGTCTCCGTCCTGGAACCCCAGGCTCCAGGAGACGGCCGAGCTGGAGGTGGCCACCGCCGTTGCGCCTGCTTCCTCCACCATCCGAGCCGATGCAACATCCCATGCATTCACCAATACCAAGGGCGCTTGCTGCGCAGCATGGAGCTCGTGGAAGCGGCGTACCTTGGATTCGAGTTCAGGATGCGTCGTCATGGCTCTATTCCAGCCTTCCGCGGTCCCAAGGTAAAGCGCAGCGCGCGGGAACCTAAACCTTCTAATGAAACATTCGTTGCCCAACTGGCAACTTCGGGGAGTATCCTGTCAATGTGACCCACGAAACATTGGATGCCGGGCCGGAGTTGCCCGCTGAAGCAATCGACGCAATTGAGCGGGCAGCAACCGCCGCCCACCGCCACGAGGGACTTTTCTCGGAGCGCGCCGCCAATATCAAGCAGTCAGCCGTTCGTGATGTCTTCGACATCTCAATGCGTCCGGGGCTCGTGTCCCTCGCCGGCGGAAACCCCTACCTGCAATCCCTGCCCCTTGAGAAACTCGGCCAGACCGCCGCTCGCATCATCACCGATGACGGCATGACGGCGCTGCAGTACGGGGGCGGGCAAGGCACCGAGGAACTGCGTACCCAAATCTGCGAAATCATGGCGGCCGAAGGCATTACGGACGCCCGTCCGGAGAACGTCGTGATCACCGCAGGCTCCCAATCGGCCCAGGACGTGGCCACCAAGGTCTTTTGCAATCCGGGCGACGTCGTCCTCGTGGAAAACCCCACTTATGTAGGCGCGCTCAACACCTTCGAGGCCTACCAGGTGCAGGTCGAGACCGTGGACATGGACGACGACGGACTGGTACCGGAGCTGCTCGAGGCCAAGATCGCGGAGCTTCAAGCCGAGGGCAAGAACATCAAGTTCCTCTACACGATCCCGAACTTCAACAACCCGTCCGGCATAACGCTCGCCCCGGCCAGGCGTCAGCGCATCGTCGATATATGCAGCAATGCGAATATCTTGGTACTCGAGGACAACCCGTACGGGCTCTTGCGTTTCGACGGCAAGCCGCTGGCACCAATGCGGGGGGCCAACGCACATGACGTCATCTACATGGGATCATTCTCCAAGATCTTCGCCCCGGGACTACGGATCGGCTGGGCCCTCGTTCCCGAACACCTGCAGCGCCGTTTCTACCTCGCATCGGAGGCAGTGACCCTGTGCCCTCCCACTCTGAATCAGATGATCATCTCGGCATATCTCCGGGACTACGACTGGCGCGCGCAGATTGACACCTACCGGGCCTTGTACGAGGAACGCTGCAACGCCCTGCTGGTGGCCCTGGCAGAACACATGCCTCCCGGCCTCAGCTGGACCAAGCCCGAGGGCGGCTTCTTCGTCTGGGTCACCTTGCCAGATGGCGTGGATACCTACCCACTACTCAAGAAGGCGATCGAGGCCGGGGTCGTGTTCATCCCCGGCGCGGCGTTCACGCACTCGGACGAGCCGTCCAACAAACTGAGACTGGCCTTCAGCGCAGTGCCACCGGAGTCCATCGCCGAAGGCGTCCGACGACTGGCGCCGGTTTTGCAAGAAGCCATCGATGTCATCAGCAAAGGAGCAGAGATATGACCGGAATAGTCATCGTCGGAGTCGACGGGAGCGAAACAGCTAGGCGCGCCGCCGATTCCGCAAAGAATTTGGCGACCGCATTGGGTGCGGAATTGCGCGTGATCACCGCTTTTGAAGGGGACCACGTAGAGATCGTCGAAAGCGGGGGCGACAAGTGGATTCTCTCCGACGCCGACGCCGCCGAAAAGGTAGCCCGCACATTAGCCGCGGAACTCGCCTCAGATCAATTGACCACCAGCTACGGAGCTGTCTTTGGCAAGGCCGGAGACGCACTGGTCAAAGAAGCCGAACGTGTGGGCGCCAAAGTGATCGTCGTCGGCAACCGCCGGATGCACGGATTGGGACGGGTCCTGGGCAGCGTTGCCAATACGGTCGCCCATAAGGCGCCGTGCGACGTCTACATCGCGAAGACAGACGAACCATAAGCCGCGCTTGACGGGGATCACGTGTTGTGGTGGGCGGCCTCACCCCGATTTTAGCCGAGCGCCTAGGACGCTGCCGGTAGAATTGTGGTGGCCCCCAAGGGCGTGAGCCGCCCACCACAACAACCCGTAGGGGATCCCTTTTGCTTACTCTGCAGCCACGCCAGCGCGTCGGACATGACATTTTGCTTGCCCGCCACGGCAACCACATCAGCTCCATGCGCTTCGACCGGGCCAATGACCGCATCGTGGCATTGCTCGACGATGGCTCAGTGGACAGCGCACCGAACATGATTACCCCACTGCTCCAGATGCCGGAGACTTTCCGAAGCGTCATGCGTTCCGACTGGAAATTGTTGCTTGCGGTCAGTTCCGCCATGTTGGCCGTTGGAACCCTGGCCATGCTGCTGTCGTTTGGAATGATCGGCGGCATGGGCGCTCAGCAACTGCGCGATCTTGCGCTCAGCTACACGGCCTACTAGACCAGCCAACTCCGCAGGCCCCACCAGAGTCCTGCGATGACCCCACCGCCGAACAACGAGCCTGCGATGACCTGGCCGAGCGTGTGGTCCCGCAGCACTACCCGCGACCAACCGACCGCCGGGACCAGAAGCAGCAACGGCAGCCACGCAGGTCCAAATATGAGAGCCGCGATGACTGCGGCCGCGGAGATCGCCGAGGCATGACCGCTGATCTTCCACACAATGCTGACCGCAGCCAACACCGTGATACCGCCGATCAACGCAAGGATCATCACTGAAACGCTCGCCGGAGCGTGGATGGCGTTCAGGAGCAACAGCCCCAAACCCACGGAGACGAGCGCCAGCATCAGCAGAGGTGCCCGCTCCCTGCGGTCGCTGACGTGATGGTCGCTCAGTCTGCCGAGCCTCACCATGACCAGGACATAGGCCAGCGGCAGTACGCAGACAAAGAACGCCCCGAGGGCCCCGAACCACATCGTCCCCGGGAAGCCCGGTTCCACCGCAGGGCTGACAAGCAGCAAGACGGACACCACCACGGGCGGTTGGAAGACTTCCGTCAGGATCCGGGCAGCACGGTGCGGCACCGCGGAGGCGGGCCCGGCGGTGTACTGCCGTCCCCGCACACCGCCCTGCTCAGTCAAGCAGCAGCGCCGGCTCTTCGAGAATGGATGCTACGTCCGCCATGAAGCGGGCGGAGAGGTCCCCGTCCACCACGCGGTGGTCGAACGAGCCGCCAAGCGTGGTAATCCACCGCGGGATGACTTCGCCGTCGAGCACCCAAGGCTTTTGCTTGATGGTACCGAACGCGACGATCGCGACCTCACCTGGATTGATGATGGGCGTTCCCGTGTCAATACCGAGCGCCCCGACGTTGGTGATGGTCAGCGAACCACCCTGCATTGCCGAAGGCTGCGTCTTGCCCGCCCGCGCCGTGCTGGCCAGTTCGTTGAGCGCGAGGGCCAGTTCCTTGAGGGAAAGGTCCTGCGCATCCTTGATGTTGGGCACCATGAGTCCGCGCGGCGTGGCCGCAGCAATCCCCAGGTTCATGAAGTGCTTGACGTGGATCTCCGCACCGCCCTTGCCGTCGGCGTTCTCCACCCAAGTCGCGTTGACGCTCGGGTTGCGGGCCGCCGCCCAGATGACGGCTTTGGAGAGGATCAGCAACGGCGACACCTTGATGCCCTCGAAGTCCCTGGAGGCCTTGAGCCGCTTCACGAATTCCATGGTGCGGCTGGCATCGACGTCGACGAAGATACTCACATGCGGCGCCGTGAAGGCCGATTCCACCATGGCCTTCGCGGTGGCCTTGCGGACGCCCTTGACGGGGATCCGTTCCACGCGCTGGTCCTGCGGTTTCTTGGACGCACCCCAGAAGCTGTCTGCCTGGTCCACCTCGGCATCGCGCTGCGCCTGGTAACTGACCAGGTCCTCACGCGTCACTTCGCCGCGGGCTCCCGTAGGAACGACGTCGGCGAGGTCAATGCCAAGATCCCGGGCAATCTTGCGCACGGGAGGCTTGGCCAACACCCGGTAGACGAGGCCGCTGACCGTTGCACCAAGTCCGGTGAAGCCCGCCGCCTGGTTTTCCGCTCCCTGGTTTGCCGCGGGAGGCTGTTGTTCGGCGATGGTGCGCAGCGGAAGGGCCGAAGCGGTGGGTTCGACCACGGGCTCAACGACGGCGGGCGCCGTCGCCGCGGCGGGAGCCTGCGCTGGCAGGACGGAGGCGGCGGCCTCACCGGCACCTTCCGGGCGCTTACGCGGGCGGCGCTTGACGGCGTCGGCCTTGGGACCGGAACCGACCAGCGGGCTGGCGGCAGGCCCAGCGTCGGCCGGTACGGCGTCGTCGGGCAAGTTGCCGTACATCAAGGTCTCGGCGAGCTGTTCTGCGGCCGGCTGCGTAACTTGTTGCGTAACGGCGGGTGCGGCCGTGGGCGCTGCGGGCGTCAGGGTTGGCTCTGTCTCTCCCGCGGCAAGGTCCGAAATGCCGATAATCGCGGTTCCCACTTCGACCGTGATTCCCTCGGCGACGAGCAATTCAGCTACCGTCCCGGCATACGGGGACGGTAATTCCACAAGGGACTTGGCGGTCTCGATCTCACAAATGACGTCGTTGATCGCCACAGTGTCGCCGGGCTTGACCTTCCAGGAGACAATTTCCGCCTCAGTCAGGCCTTCGCCGACGTCCGGCAGGTTGAATTTCTTAACAGTCACTTAGGTCCTCGATCTCGGCTGACCCGTCCGCAGGGCGGCGGGTGCAATCAGGGGCGGCTAGTACGCCAGGGAACGGTCCAAGGCTTCGAGGATCTTGTCGATGTCCGGCAAGTAGTCCTCTTCCACCTTCGCCACGGGATACGGCATGTGGAAACCGCCCACGCGGATCACCGGAGCCTCAAGATGCAGGAACGCACGCTCGCTGATCCGCGCAGCGATCTCGCCGCCGATCCCACCGAACGTCGGCGCCTCGTGCGCAACGATCAAGCGGCCGGTCTTCTTGGCGGATGCCGTGACCGTGTCGAAGTCGATGGGGGAAATCGAACGAAGGTCGATCACCTCGACGCTGTATCCGTCCTCTTGTGCCGCAGCTGCGGCAGCCAGTGCGACCGGAACCAGCGGACCGTACGCCACGATCGTGGCGTCGGAACCTTCGCGAAGGATGTGCGCCTGGAACGGGTCCGACGCCGGTCCGGCATTTTCGGTGTCCACCTCGCCCTTGAGCCAGTATCGGCGCTTGGGTTCGAAGAAGATGACCGGGTCAGTGCACTCAACGGCTTGCTGGATCATCCAGTAGGCGTCGTGGGCATTGGAGGGCGTGATGATGCGCAGGCCCGCAGTATGGGCAAACAGGGCTTCCGGTGATTCTGAGTGATGTTCTATCGAGCCGATACCGCCACCATAAGGAATCCGGATGACCACGGGAACAGTCAGCTTGCCCGCGCTGCGCGAATGCATCTTGGCCAGCTGGGTGGTGATCTGGTTGAATCCGGGGAAGACAAAGCCGTCGAACTGGATTTCGCAGATGGGCCGGTAGCCGCGAAGGGCCAACCCTATCGCGGTGCCGACGATGCCGGACTCCGCCAGAGGGGTATCCACGACCCGGTCTGCCCCGAACTCCTTGATGAGGCCATCAGTCACACGGTAGACGCCGCCCAGCGGCCCGATGTCTTCTCCCATGAGCAGGGATTTCGGGTTGTTGGTAAGGGAAGCACGCAGGCCCTCGTTGATGGCCTTGGCGATGGTCATGGTGGTCATCAGTTGCCGGCCCCCTCTTGATCGTCGCCTTCGAATCCGGCGGAGTATTCTTCGAACCAAGCAAGTTCCTCGGCCACCAACGGGTGCGGCTCGGCGTAGACACCGGCAAACGACTCGCGGATGTTCGGGCCCTTCAGGCTTTGGGTGGTGCTACGGACGTGGGCTGCGAGTTTGTCCCCGTCAACCCTGACTTCCTCGAAGAAAGCGTCGTCGGCCAAGCCTTCGTTTCGGAGGTATTTCTCCAAGCGATCCAACGGATCCTTGCCCCGCCAGGCGACCTCTTCCGCCGAGTCGCGGTACTTGGTGGGATCGTCCGCCGTGGTGTGGGCACCGACGCGGTAGGTGTATGCCTCAATGAGCACAGGCCCGCGGCCCTCCCGTGCGTGTTCGAGCGCCCATTCAGTGACTGCGTGGACTGCGATGACATCGTTTCCATCCACCCGGATTCCCGGGAAGCCGTATCCCTTGGCCCGGTTGAACAGGGGAACCTTGGTCTGGACCTCGGTGGGGACTGAGATGGCCCAGTGATTGTTCTGGCAGAAGAACACCACGGGAGCGTTGTAAGACGCTGCGAAGACCATGGATTCGTGGACATCTCCTTCGGAGCTGGCGCCGTCGCCGAAATAGGCAACAACAGCAGCCTTCGGTTCGTTGGAACCGCCGGCTTCCGCGAGCTTCTGATCCCGCTGGATTCCCATCGCGTAGCCAACGGAATGGAGCGTCTGGGCCGCCAGGACCAGGGTGTAGAGATGGAAGTTATTCTCGGTGGGGTCCCAGCCGCCATTCGAAATTCCGCGGAACAGCTTCAAGAGTTCGGCCAGATCCACATCCCGGGTCAACGCAACGCCGTGTTCCCGGTACGTGGGAAAGATGTAGTCCTGCCGTTGGGTGGCACGTCCGGAACCGATCTGGGCGGCCTCTTGTCCGGTCAGGGGAACCCAAAGAGCAAGCTCGCCTTGGCGCTGGAGGGCCGTGGCCTCCTGATCGAAACGGCGTACTTTGGCCATGTCGGCGTAGAAACCCCGCAGCTGCCCAGGTTCAAGGCGCTTGGCGTAGTCCGAGAAGACAGGATCGGTTCCTAACCTGCCGTCCGGCCCCAGCAGCTGGATCATCTCGGCTGCGGGATCGTTCGAGACGCCCTCCGAGGGAAACTGCTGATCCACCACCGCGCCGTTGGTCCCGGGCGTGGGCAATTGAGTTGCGCCCATTCCGTCTCCTTGCCTGCTGCAGCCCGACGCTGAGCAATATTCGCTGATATATGCCGATTCGGGAATGCATTCCCGAATCGGCATATCTTGGCTTTCGTCCCTTACTTTATCCGCAGTAAGGGACGCAGGGGCATTTGTTAACCGCTAGGAAGCCTGCGGCGCTTTTGTATAGGAAGCACAGAGCTCGAGGAATCGAGTGTTGGCTTCAACCTCTCCTATGCTGACCCGGACGCCTTCGTTTCCGAAGGCCCGCACGGACAACGCCCGTTCGGCTGCTAATCCAGCAAATTCGGCACTGTTCTCTCCCAGGTTCAGCCACACGAAGTTGCCTTGGGCCTCAGGAACGAACCATCCCAACTCCCGGAGCCCTGCTGTCACCCGGTCCCGCTCGTCAACCAGGCTTTGTACCCTTTCAACAACCTGGTCGAAATTCTCCAGCGAGGTGATGGCGGCGCGTTCGGCGATTTGGGAAACCGCAAACGGCGTGGCGGCCACGCGCAGATGCTGGGTGAGGTCCGGACCTGAAACGCTGTATCCAACGCGGAGCCCTGCGAGGCCGTGTGCCTTGGAGAACGTACGGAGAACAACGACGTTGGGATACTTGCGATACAGCTTGATGCCGTCCACGGCATTCTCGTCCCTGACAAACTCCTGGTAGGCCTCGTCGATAACAACAACGACGCCCGTCGGTACGGATTGGATGAACCTTTCGGTTTCCTCCGCGGTGAGGATAGGGCCTGTGGGGTTGTTAGGCGTGCAGAGCAAAATCACCTTGGTACGGACGGTGACAGCAGCCGCCATGGCTTCAAGATCGTGCCGTCCGTCGGAAAGTAGCGGGATCTGCACACTCTCAGCCCCGACAAGCCCCACGCTGATGGGATAGGCCTCGAACGAGCGCCAGGCGTAGATGACCTCATCGGCCTTGCCGTCGTGATTCTGTCCCGCAAACGTTGAAAGGATCTGGTTCAGCGCACCGAGGCTTCCGGCTCCGGTGACGACGTCGTCAGCGGGGATTTCCAGGAAGCCAGCGAGGGCCGTGCGCAACTTGGTGGACAAGGGGTCCGGGTATCGGTTGATATCCGACTGATCGGCAATTGCCTGAAGTACAGCGGGAATGGGCGGCAACGGGTTTTCGTTGGACGACAGTTTGTAGCTGGTCAGGCCTTCTATCGCTGCAGGCGGCTTGCCTGCAGCATATTTAGGGAGCCTGTCCACCACCGGGCGGGGACGCACCCCCACCGGTGCGTTGTCAGAAGAATTCATGACATAAGCCTACTTGCAGGGCTTCGAGCCATGCGGGCGAGCCGCCCCGACTGCGCATGTGAAAGCATGGGCGCATGGGTTCATTCATTGTGCGTGTCCTGATCAACGGCCTGGCCCTCTGGGTTGCCAGCTGGATTCTGCCCGGGATGGATATTTCCACCTCGGCGACCACCAATGCAGTCAACAAAGCGGGGGTCACCCAAGGCGGCGACACCTTGGGCTTGGTTCTTGCGTACCTTTTCATAGGCCTGATTTTCGGCATCGTCAATGCGTTGGTCCGGCCTCTGGTCAGTTTGCTTTCCCTCCCGATCACGGTCCTCACGCTCGGCCTGTTCACGATTGTCATCAACGCGGCCATGCTCTCCCTCACAGCCTGGTTGAGCAGCTACACACCGGTACACCTCACCATCGACAGCTTTTTCTGGACCGCGGTTCTCGCGGCGATCATCATCAGCCTGATCTCCATGGTGGCAAGCTGGATTCCAGGTGCCAACAGGCGGTAAAAGGCTCTGAGTCTCACCGTCGTGCCTCACCGCGCTCCCGATCCTGAACGGATGTCTGAGGGAACGGCTGGCTTTGTTCTCGACGGGGTGGCCGGCGGCTGAGGAGCGTCACGGCTCAGCTTGAATCTGCTTATCTTGGCCATTCCCCCAACGCCTAGCAACCCGCCCAGAGCGGCTGTGGATGCCGCGAGCGAAGGATCAGAACTGAGCTGCACCAGTTTTGCCCCTTCCTCATAACCGGAAAGCTTGTGTGCTGGGCCGATGGGCAGGTTTTCACCCGGCGCCGGGTCCACCGGGTTGGTCATGGTGACAGTGACCCTGTCCTTGGTATCCGGGTTCACCTTGCCGTCAGCGCCCGGGACTACATCGTGTTCGTGCTCCAAGTGCAAGCTTCCGATCCCCGCCTGCGGCGTGATTCCCCCGACAGGTGATCCAGCCGTTACGACGAACTTGAGGTTGTACTCGGCAAGGAACGCCTTGTCTTGGCTCAGGTTCATGGCATGGATCCCGCCCTGACTGTGGCCCACGGCCACCACCGTCTCGCTCGCCACCGCACCCGCCTCGAGCAACGCCTGCCGGATGGCTTTGCTGGTTTCCTTCGAGCTGTAGCCCAGTGCGTCGGCAATACCGGCCTGGTCCCAGGGATTGCTCCCCCCTGGAGGGTTGCCAAGCTGGGTACCCGGAATCAATACCACCCAGGCCCGTTCTCCGTTCTTGTCCACCTGCACGACCGCAATTTCACCCTCCGAACCGGCCGATACGTGCCTCAGTTCCTCCAACATTCCTGCCGCCGACAGGTCCACGCTCTTGCTGATGGTCTCGCCACCGCTGACCGTAATGGGGCGGGGCTTGAGGAAGTCAAACGCCGGAATTGCGGCGATCGTCCTGACAACGGCGCCGACGTCGGTTGGTCCAACGATGGCTCCTACGAGGTTGGCGGCTACCGGCGGTAGCCCCATCATCGATGCCAAGATCCGGGGCAGATCCTGGACAATTCCTTCAGTGGCGCCCCGCGCGCCAAGATCCAAGCGATTCGGACCGTCGCTGAGGACCGGCAGTCCCATACCCATTCGCAGCCTGATAGCCAGATGCGATTCCGCAAACTCATATTCCCTGTGGCTCGCCCTGACGTCGCTGCCGATCCGCTGAAGCTGTTCACGGACCCGCCCAATGTCCCTGCCACTTTCCCCGACGGCAATAATGGCGTTGCTTCCGCTCCCGTAGGAGGAAGCCTGGTAAGGGAATAGGGCAGTTCGCACCGCCTCAGCCTCCCTCTCAACAGCCTGCAATTGGAGTACAAGTTCGTCCAGTGCGGCCGCGCCAGCAAGCAACTCTTCAAACTGGAAGTTGATTCCGCCGACGCCGCCGCGGATGCGCAGGGTCCCGTCCGGCCCCGGAGGTTGGGGGTGGGGTGCCGTACCGCCATCCACGGGAGCGATCTCGGACATCAGAAGCCGGACGAGGTGTTCGATGTCAGTTTCGCGGCATGCCGAAGCGTTGCTGCAGCGGCCTCGCTTAAAGCATCACGCCCCCTTCGGAGGGAAGCGGCCTGCAACGCAATGGTGGTCCGGTAGGCACGGCCGGCCGGGGACTCCCATTGATTCAGTTGTAGCTGCGCCAGCTTGGCAAGCACGGCATCAACTTGGTCTGCACAGACGGTCATCCGCCATCCGAGCTGCTGCACTTCCCCTGCGCGTGAAGTACACACTTCGGAATCCAAATCCGGTCCACCGACCGGCATCAATGTAACGCTCATGACGTTGCTCCCCTCCAGGCTCGATAGTTGTTGCTGGCACCGACGCTACGTCGAGCCTCCAAGGCGCGGAACCGCCGTGCCGGGTTATGTGGACAAAACTGTCGATAACGCGGCTGTGAAGGGAAAGTGCTGGTGTTATGCACATAGAGAAACGCGGCTTAATGGCGCGGGCCTAGTTCATGAAAGAATTGGGTCATGTCTGAAACCGTCGCCGCCGCTGTTACCCGTACGCCCTCTGGACGCCTAGCTCTTGCCGCTTCGCCGGAACCGATCGCTTTGGGCCCGCTGGACGGGCGGTATCAGTCCGCCGTCGCTCCCCTGGTCGACTACCTGTCCGAGGCCGCCCTCAACCGCGATCGTGTGGCCGTCGAAGTCGAGTGGCTCATCTACCTGACCAGCAACAACGTGCTCCCCGGCGCCGGTCCCCTGACCGCCGATCAGCAGGAGAAGCTCCGCGCCATCGTCACCGAGTTCGACGCCGCTGCGGTCACCGAACTCGCCGAACTCGAAGCCGTCACGGTCCATGACGTCAAAGCCGTCGAGTACTACATCGGCCGTCGCCTGCCCGCGATCGGTATCGAAAGGCTGACTGCGCTCGTGCACTTCGGCTGCACCTCCGAAGACATCAACAATCTCTCATACTCCTTGGGCGTCAAAGGTGCAGTGGAAGATGTCTGGCTCCCGGCTGCCAGTGGCTTGGTGGCGCAGATCTCAGCGATGGCCGAAGAGAACCGCGCCGTCCCGATGCTCTCCCGCACCCACGGCCAGCCCGCCACGCCCACCACGCTTGGCAAGGAACTGGCAGTCATCGCCCACCGCCTGCGCCGCCAGCTGGACCGCGTTTCCAAGACCCAGTACCTGGGCAAGATCAACGGCGCTACCGGAACCTATGCTGCGCATGTTGCTTCGGTTCCCGGTGCCGACTGGCAAGACATATCCCAGTCCTTCGTTGAGAGCCTGGGACTGACCTGGAACCCGCTGACCACCCAAATCGAGAGCCACGACTGGCAGGCTGAACTCTACGCCGACGTCGCGCGCTTCAACCGCATACTGCACAACCTCTGCACGGACGTTTGGAGCTACATCTCCATCGGCTACTTCCGGCAGATCCCGGTCGCTGGCGCCACGGGCTCCTCCACCATGCCGCACAAGGTCAACCCGATCCGCTTCGAAAACGCCGAGGCCAACTTGGAGATCTCCAACGGGTTGTTGGACACCCTAGGGGCCACCCTGGTGACGTCCCGTTGGCAGCGAGACCTCACGGATTCTTCCTCGCAGCGCAACATCGGTGTCGCATTCGGGCATTCGCTTCTTGCGATCTCGAACGTCGCCAAGGGTCTGCTGGCTTTGGACGTTGCCGAGGATGTGCTGGCGGCCGACCTCGACACCAACTGGGAGGTCCTGGGCGAAGCCATCCAGATGGTCATGCGCGCCGAGGCCATCGCTGGCGTTGAGGGTATGGAGAACCCTTACGAGCGCCTCAAAGATCTCACCCGCGGACAGAGGGTCGACGCCGCCCGTATGCAAGAGTTCGTCTCCGGTCTGGGATTGTCTCCCGAGGCCGAGGCGCGCCTGCTGGCGCTGACGCCAGGCAAGTACACGGGTATCGCCGAGCAACTGGTCGACCATCTGAAGTAGGACCCAGCGTTGCGAAGGGCAGTCGGCCGATGCTGTCGCACGGCTGCCCTCCGCAACGCTGCCGTCCGGGCAGGGTGTCGGCCTCGCGTCAGGGCTCCGGTCCTGATTGGCTACGAATCGCCGGGTCAAAACGCCGCGTGGGCCCGGTATTTCCGAATCGATGTAAGGAACTGTGTCAGCATGAGGCTCTTGCTTATCCGTCACGGACAAACCCCTGGAAACGTCTTAGGGCAATTAGACACAGCCTTTCCCGGTCCGGGGCTGACTGAACTCGGCGAACGTCAAGCCGCTGCACTCCCCAACTCCCTTGCCGGCGAAGACTTCACGGCCATCTACGCATCGACGTTGATCCGCACCCAACTGACCGCCGGCCCGCTCGCCAATGCTCTCGGGCTGGAGGCCACCGTCTTGGACGGTCTGCAGGAGATTGAGGCCGGGACTTTGGAAAAGCTCACGGACCACGAATCGCACCACCGGTACATGAGCACCGTTTTCGCCTGGACAGACGGGGACCTGGCTATCCGCATGCCAGGAGCCGGTGACGGTCACGAGTTCTTTGCCCGCTACGACGCAGCCATTGCCAAGGTAGTCGCGGCAGGCGACAAGACCGCCGTCGTGGTCAGTCATGGTGCCGCGATCCGTTGCTGGGCCGGGCGCCGCGCGTATGATGTCGGCCGCGAGTTCGCCGCGACCCACCAGCTGCAGAACACCGGAATCGTCGCGCTCGAGGGCGACCCGGAGCGCGGCTGGCACCTGCTTCATTGGGACCAAAGCCCCGTGGGCGGACTTGCCCTGGCCGACCGGACGGCAGAAGATCCCACCGGCGACCCACTCTAGGCGCCGTTGGTGAACCTGCGGGCACGCCCTCGGCGCGACGACGCGCCCAGACGCTCCCTCACTTCCCGTTGGGGACCCTTGAAGACTGCGACCCGGGCGCCGCTTGGAGATTCCGCATGACGAGGGACGTGGTGCCATTTAGGGCTATCATCAGCGCGTCATGGAAAGCCCGAATCACGGGATGGCCGCCGGCACCAGCTCGGACCACGGTGTAAACGGTTCTGGCCATTCCTGGCCGGAGCAAATGCAAAGACACGTCAGGTCTCGTGTTCGCCCACATCAGGTCCGGAAGGAAGGCCAAGGCCAGTCCTTGAGAGGCAAAGCGCTGATGGACAAACATATCAGGAGACTCGTATTGCACGCGAGGTTCGAAGCCAGCTTTTCGACAGACGTCGACCGCCCATTCTCGCGCCGGGGTTCCTGCCGGTTCCATGATCCAAGGATCCTCCGCCAACTGTTCCAGTGACAGACCGAATCTCGCGCGGGGGTCTGAGGCTGAAATCCCGAGCCTCATGGCGTCTTCGAAGAGAAGGTGTTGTTCGATGGCCTCGGAGCGGACCAATGGTTGCCCCGGGAACGACTCGACAATGGCCAAGTCGAATTCCCGTGCGAGGACGCCGGGAATGGCCTCATCCGGTTCAGCCTGGGTCAGCAGAACCTCGACCTCTTGGTAGGTTCTCGTGACCCACGCGATGACCTCGGGCAATAGGTTAAGCGCAGCCGTTTGAAACCCGGCCACGCGCAGCGTTCCGGAAATGACATCCAAAGAGGCTGCGATGTCCGATCTCGCCTCTTCTAGTTGGTTGAGGATTGTCTCCGCATGGGCGACGAGGATGCGTGCCTGCGCCGTCAGCCTGACCCTCCGGCCATCGGGTTCGAGAAGCCGGACTCCGACCTCTGATTCCAGTTGTGAAAGCTGCTGCGAAATGGCCGAGGTGCTGTAAGACAATGCGGTGGCCACCGCGGAAAGCGTGCCGCGGTGGTGGAGTTCTCGAAGTATCTGTAAGCGTCGCAAGTCGTACAAAGATAGCCCCTTCGTCCCATTTTTCTTAACGATATCTCGAAGAAGCTTTTGATATACGAAAAGATTATCTCGTGTGACTCTAATTACATGGGAATGAGAGCCGCGGTCCCGGTGAGATCCACCGACGCCGATAAGACGTACAGCGCTCCTGAAGCGCGGGCTTGGCGGTGCGCCGCAATCCACAGCGGTGCATCTGATTTCCAACTAACCATCCCCGGCTTCACCGCGACACCGCTAGTCCCCACAAAACACCTAGCGGAGGAATTCGGGGTGGGGCGGGTCTTCGTCAAGAACGAAGCGGTCCGGTTGGGGCTCGGTTCTTACGAGGTCCTCGGCGCATCATGGGCCGTTTGCAGGCTCCTTGCAATGACTTTGGGCACGTCAACGATTCAGACTTTCGACGGGCTTCGTACTACCGCTTCTGCGGAACTGGGCAAATACACCCTCGCGACCGCCACCCAGGGCCATCACGGCCTGGGCGTTGCTTGGATGGCTTCCGCACTAGGGTTGGCGGCCGAGGTATTCGTACCCGCTTACGCGGCAGCGTCGACGATAGGGGACATCGTCGCCAAAGGTGCGCACGTCACCATCGTGCCGGGCTCCTACGAGGATGCCATGACCGAAGCGGTCAACTGGGCCCATGCAAACCGGCAGACCCTGCTCGTGCAGGACACCTCCTGGGCAGGATACGTGGATGTTCCACGTTGGATCGCCGAAGGATATCAGACGATCTTCCTGGAGTTGGACCGGCAGCTGAGCTCCGAAGAAACGCTGCCCGTAGCCCTGCTCGCCGTCCCCATAGGTGTCGGATCGTTAGCCCAGGCTGCGGTTCAACACTATCGGAGCCAGACAGCGATTCCGCAGCCTTCGCTCCTGAGCGTGGAAGCCGAGAACGCCGCTGCGGTCCTGGCAAGCCTGCGCGAGCGGCGACTGCAGTCGCTGCCTTCAGCCAAAACCCACTTGTCAGAACTGAACTCGCATACACCCTCACCCTTGGCATGGCCCTTCCTGAGGAACGGACTCGACGCTGCCGTGGCGGTCTCGGACGCTTCCGCCCTGGCTGCGATGACCCACAACGCCGACTCCCAACCCAGCTTGGGCCCCGGAGGAGCAGCCTGCCTTGCTGGACTTCGGCTGATGCTGACTGGGCGGGGCAACGCTGAACGGAGACATCGCCTCGGCCTCGATGCGCACTCCACCGTCGTTCTGGTCAATACCGAAGGCCGCGATTCGCTCCACTGAAAGTTACAACCCCAACCAAACGAAAGGACTTCGCCATGCGAACTCCCAAACGACTAGCGCTTATGCCCATCCTCCTACTGCTGGGAGTCACGGGCTGTTCATCGCCTGTCACTACAGGCGAAGCGGCGCAGACCCCTGCCTCGACCCCGGTAGTCAAGGTCAATGAGAAAGCAGCCGCACTCGTTCCTGCTGCTGTGAAATCGAAAGGTACCCTGGTGTTCGCGATGGATGCCTCCTACGCTCCGTTCGAGTTCTTCGATACCGACAACACCACCATCACAGGATTCGACGCGAATTTTTCCGACGCCGTTGCCGCAGCGATGGGATTGAAAAGCCAGAAGGTCAACACGAACTTCGCCGCAATTCTGCCGGGCTTGCAAGCCGGCAAATATGACATCGGCAACTCCAACTTCACCATCACTCCGGAGCGAGAGAAAACCGTCGACTTCGTGCCGTTCATGAAGTCGGGGTCCGGACTCGGAGTCAAGAAGGGAAACCCTGAAAACCTGAGCATGGATTTCGCTTCGCTCTGCGGTCATCACGTTGCAGCCCAAACCGGAACCGTCCAGGCCCTGACCGACCTGCCGGAGTTGACAGCCAAATGCGTCAGTGCCGGGAAACCCGCGATTGACGTCCAACTCTTCGCGACACAGAATGATGCCAATCTGGCCCTGAGCAGCGGCAGGGTCGACGCGCTCATGGCCGACAGCGTCGGAGTCGCGTACCAGGGCGAACAGTCCAACGGCGCATTCGAGCTGGTCTCGGGTCCGTTGTACAAGCCGTCCGAACTGGGTATTGCGCTGCCCAAAGGCTCACCCCTGATTCCCGCCGTAACGGAAGCCGTCAACGGCCTCATCAAAGATGGTACGTACGCGGCGATCGCCAAAACCTGGAAACTGCCCGTCGAAACCTTGATGACGCCGGGAGCCTGAGATGACAACCTCCCAAATCACGGCTCAGCACGTCAACGCTGAGGACCTTCCGGTAGTACCCCGACGTCACCTCGGCAGATGGGCCGCCGCGGCCGTAATAGTTGCCGTGGCCGCCGTCTTCCTCCAATCGGTCATCACCAACCCGCGCTTCGGCTGGACCACCGTGGGACAGTATCTTGGCCAAATCTCCATTCTGAATGGCTTGCTCAATACCCTGCTGCTGACGGTCAGCTGTATGGCCATCGGAATCGTCCTCGGAATCATCCTGGCCATCATGCGGCAATCAGCAAATCCGATCCTTCGCGGCGCAGCCTTCGCCTACACTTCCTTCTTCCGAGGGACACCCGTGCTGGTCCAGATCCTCTTCTGGTTCAATCTGGCCGCGCTGTACCCGGTGATCTCATTTGGAATCCCGGGCGTTTCCCTCGATGCAAACGCCCTCATCACTCCTTTCGCCGCGGCGATCCTTGGACTGGGCCTCAACGAGGCCGCCTACATGGCCGAAATCGTCAGGGCCGGAATAATCGCCGTCGACGGTGGACAAAACGAAGCTGGCGCAGCCTTGGGGATGACGAAGTTCCAGACCATGTACCGCGTGATCCTCCCTCAGGCCATGCGGGTCATCATCCCACCCACCGGAAATGAATTTATCGGGCTGCTTAAGACCAGCTCGCTCGTGAGCGTGATCGCAGTTCCAGATCTTCTCTACTCGTCCCAGATCATTTACTCGAGAAATTTCCAGACAATTCCGCTGCTGATCGTAGCCAGCATCTGGTACCTCCTCGCGACAACGATCCTCTCTACAGGCCAGTTCTACATCGAACGACACTTTGCTCGCGGCACAAAGAACATGCCAATGACCCCACTGCAACAAGTCCGCCACTTTTTCCGCACGCACGCGAAGCCACTGGCACCGGCAAACGACAGGAAGAAATAATGACTGCAACGGCATCCCACCCCAGCAGCCCGATGCTCAGGGCGGAGAAAGTACATAAGTCGTACGGGCGGATCGAGGTCCTGAAAGGCGTCGACCTCGAAGTCCGAGCGGGGGAAGTGCTTTGCCTTATTGGTCCTTCCGGATCAGGCAAGAGCACCTTCCTCCGATGCATAAACCATCTTGAAACCGTTGATGGTGGCAGGCTCTGGGTGGATGGCGAGGTCGTCGGTTACGAGCAACGAAACGGCAGACTCCATGAACTTGCCGATCCAGACATCTGCCGTCGCCGCGCCGAGATCGGCATGGTCTTCCAGCACTTCAACCTCTTTCCTCACATGACGGTGATGGAAAACCTCATCGAGGCCCCTACGAGGGTCCTGAAGGAATCCAAGGCTGAAGCTGTCAAAAGGGCTTCGCGCCTGCTCGAACAGGTCGGACTGTCCGACAAAGCGAACGCTTATCCCCGCCACCTTTCCGGAGGACAACAGCAACGCGTGGCCATAGCCAGGGCGTTATGCATGCGCCCAAAGCTCATGCTCTTTGACGAACCCACATCGGCGCTGGACCCGGAGCTGGTGGGCGACGTGCTGAACGTGATGCGCGAACTGGCAAAGAGCGGCATGACCATGATTGTCGTTACCCATGAAATGGGATTTGCCAAGGACGTGGCCGACCGGGTGGCTTTTTTCAACGGCGGGCAAATCGTCGAGCTCGGGCCGGCCCGCCAAGTGATCACTTCACCCGCCCATGAACGTACCAAGGCCTTTCTGGCCTCAGTCAGATAGACGGGGGAACATTAGATGACTCTGGCGAACGACGATTCCACCATGGAATCCGTGGTGGCCTTGCTGTCCGATCTGATCGCCATCGACTCCTCGAACCCGGATCTGGTGCCGGGAGCTCCCGGCGAAACGGAAATCGCCGACTATGTCAGCCATTGGCTTGATCGGAGAGGATTCGATATCCACCGGCTGGAAACCAGACCGGGGCGTCCCTCGATCGTCGCTACGGCACGGGGAACCGCGGGCGGACGCAGCCTCATGTTGAACGGCCACCTCGACACGGTCACGCTGAAAGGCTACGAGGGAGATCCGCTCCTCCCCGTCATCAAAGACGGGAACATTTACGGGCGCGGAGCGTTCGATATGAAATCGGGACTGGCCGCGATGATGGTCTCAGCAGCAGCGGTTGCAGAGGATAGTCACCGAGGAGACATCATTCTCGCGCTGGTGGCCGACGAAGAGTACGCAAGTGCCGGCACGGAGGAAGTCCTGCGGCAATTCAGCGCTGACGCCGCGATCGTCTCAGAGCCTAGCTACTTGGAAATCACGATAGCCCACAAGGGTTTTGTCTGGTTCGAGGTCACCATCGAAGGAAAAGCAGCGCATGGATCGCGAGCTGACCTAGGCATCGATGCGATCGCCAAGACCGGCCGATTCCTCGTCGGGCTGGAACGGCTGTCAAAGCAACTCGCTACCGGACACGGCCACCCCATGCTGGGCAGCGGAAGCATCCATGCCTCCTTGATCAGCGGTGGCGAAGAGCTCTCCAGCTACCCCGCCCGCTGCACCATCTCCCTCGAACGCAGGACAGTGCCGGGTGAAACCCCCGAGACAACCGAGGCGGAACTCCGCACAATCCTTGCTGAAATCGCCGAGGAAGATCCAGACTTCCGCTACGAATTGCGGCGGATGCAGTCGGGAAGCACCTTTGAAACCCAACTGGACCAACCCATCGTCCAGGCAACTCTAAATGCAGCGGAACGCATTCTGGGCAGATCTGCCACTCTGCGTGGGGAACCGTTCTGGACGGACTGCGCTCTCCTCGACGAAAGAGGCATCCCCTGCCTGCTGTTCGGTGTGGACGGTGGGGGCGCCCATGCCCCCACTGAGTGGGCATCCTTGGATTCCCTGCGGGACGTCACCCGTATCTTGACGGAAACCATACGGGATTTTTGCGCCTGACGGGAACCCCACCGGCAACACGCCGGGAGCCTGTATCCCACTATCAACCAATGGAGGAAACACATTGAGCACGAACGCACTCGAAGGTACCGTACGGGGACGCCTGAACGATCTCAACATTCAACTGCCCCGCGTCAGTGCCCCGCTAGCCAGCTACGCCCCCGCAGTGCGCACCGGGAACCTTGTATTCACGTCCGGCCAACTCCCTTTGGTGGATGGCAAGTTGGAATCGATCGGGAAGCTGGGCGACGGGATCAGCGCGGACCTTGGCTACGAGCTCGCCCGCACCAGCGCACTGAACGCCTTGGCTGCCGTTGCGGAGCTGCTTGATCTCGATTCAATCGCGCGCATCGTCAAGGTGGTCGGCTTCGTGGCCTCCGCTCCGGGCTTCACAGGCCAGCCGGGTGTCATTAATGGCGCCAGCGACGTCTTGGGATTGATTTTCGGGGACCAGGGCGTCCATGCGCGCTCCGCGGTCGGCGTGGCAGAGCTGCCACTGGGCTCTCCAGTCGAAGTGGAAATTGTTGTCGAAGTCCGCTGCTGATCACACCCTGCAATCCCCCTGTCCGAGCACCAGAATACGAACCATCTAAGGAATGGCACCCATGTTTGATATCCAGGCGATCCGAGCGGCGACACCCGGATGCGAAAACCGCATCCACCTGAACAACGCCGGCGCAGGACTCCTTTCCCGTAAAACACTGACCACTATGACCGGCCACCTGGAACTGGAGGCGAATATCGGCGGTTACGAGGCTGCAGCCAGCGAACAGGTGAGGATCGCACAGACCTACGCGAACATCGCGGAACTGATCAATGGACGAGCCGACGAGATCGCACTATTCGACAATTCAACACACGCTTGGAATGCCGCGTTCTACTCTATGTCCTTCAAGAAAGGTGACAGGATTCTCACTGGTCGGGCTGAATATGGGAGCAATGTTCTGGCCTATCTACAAATAGCCCAGCGGACCGGCGCGGAAATCGTCATTGTCCCCAATGACGAACACGGCCAGCTCGACCTCCGCGCCCTGGAATCCCTCATCGACACCCGGACAAAACTCATTGGAGTGAGCCACATACCGACGAGCGGTGGTCTTATCAACCCGGCGGCAGAGATCGGCCAGATCGCCAGAAGAGCCGGCGTGCCTTTTCTTCTCGACGCGACCCAATCGGTCGGTCAAATTCCCGTGGACGTCGAGGCGCTGGGCTGCGACATGCTTACGGCAACGGGACGCAAGTTCCTCCGAGGGCCCAGGGGCATCGGGTTCCTGTGGGTCCGGACCAGTGCTCTCGAGCAACTTGAGCCATTCGTTGCCGAAATCGCATCCGCGACGTGGGATGGAGACCGCGGGTTTGAATGGCAGCCCGGAGCGACCCGCTTCGAGACCTGGGAATACAGCTATTCCAACATTCTCGGACTCGGCACGGCAGTTCGTCAGGCGCTGGACCTCGGGATGGAAACCATTGCCCAACGATGCACTGAGCTGGGCGCATCTCTGCGCGGCCAGCTCGATGCAATCCAAGGAGTGAGCACCTTCGATCTGGGCGCCAAAAAGGGGGCCATCGTTACCGCAAAGTTCGACAGGGTTCCAACAGAGGTTGCGGCCTCGATACTGGGGAAACAAGGCATCAACGTCTCCACTACGGTTCCGGAGCAGACACAGTTCGACACGGAAGACCGGGGAGTTCATCCCCTTGTCCGTCTTTCGCCCCACTACTACAACACCGAAGATGAGATCGCCCGGGCAGTCCGAGCGATGAGTGATCTGGCAAGTCAACGGCTCGCTAACGTCTAGCGGCGGCGCTCAGCCAGTCGCGGAGTCGGGGCGCGCTCGAGTTGCTCGGGCGCGCCCCCCGCTATTTCTCCGGACGCTTACCCGCAGGAAACACCGCGGTAACCCCAACTTCCTAAGCTTGATTTGCATAACCCCTCCGGCGAAAGAGGTTCCGATGCAAACCAATCCGCGGCTCAACATCAGACAGGTCACGTGGGCTAACCCTGTGGGTGCAGACCTCCGCGCAGCGCAGCAAGCGGAACTGGACACACGATTCGGCAACTCCGAACACGAGCCCGGGCCCGCACCGTCGGAGGCAGATACCGCTGTTTTCGTCGTAGCCTACGAAAAGTGCTCAGGCCAGCCTCTGGGTTGCGGCGGGCTAAGGATTCTGGACGCCGAGACCGCAGAAATCAAGCGCCTCTACGTTGTTCCTTACGCGAGGGGCTCGGGAGTGGCGAGCTCCATCCTTGCCGCGCTCGAGGCGCAAGCCCACTCCCACGGATTCAGCGTGATCACCGCGGAGGCTGGATCGGCCCAATCGGACGGGCGCAGCTTCTACGAGAGCGCCGGCTTCGCGGCGGTCCCCAACTTTGGCCCGTACGTCGGCGTCAGTCACTCGCAGTGTTACTCCAAGCCGATCGATTCGCGCAGCGCTTCCCACACGGCGATGGCCTAACGGCCTGGCCCCCGGCGCATTCGACTCGGAGCCAAGGCAGGCGACATCAATCCAGGCTTCGGCCGCCCTGCCCTAAGTGCGCCCGGTTCAGGGCTTCGATTTCGTCGTCGCTGAGGTCATCGAAGCTCCGGGCTTCGTGTCTGTCGCTGCGTGAGAATCGGACGAACATCAGGATGATGAGCGGGAGGTCAACAGTCTCCGCGAGGAACCACATCAGGTCTCCGGCGAGTTGTTGGTCACGCAACGGTGGGGGGAACCAGGCTGGATGGTTGCCCAAGATCGAGGTGGCGCCGTCGAGAATTCCCGGGCTGAGCCGCATCAGGACTCCCGGCACCGCGTCGGCGAGTAACTCGATGAACACAAAGATGAACTCGACCACAATGAGTGACCCAGTGCGTCCTGCTCCGTCTTCCATGATCGGAACTGTCATGAAGAGTCCCATGACAGGCACAAGCAAAGTCAGGACGACGTCGGCGCCCGGGTTGGTCCGGAGCACGTAGAAGAACGGGGTCAAGAAGACAGTGAACATCGCGAGACCCAGAAAGGCCGCCACGAGCGTGTTGCTGAGCATGCGGACGAGCCCGTGGCCGAGGACCGCTTCCACCCTTGCTGCGCCAATGGGGCCCAGGGTCTGCCGTGCAAGCGTCAGTGGCTTTCCCAGGGCAATCAACAGCGGAACCACAAACAGGTATGACGTCACTTTGAGGGTGAAAGCCCACCGCAGATCGTGGCTGTAGGTGCCGGGGAATCCAAAGCTCAAGGCAGCGAAACTACCGAGGCCAAGGACAAAGAAGGCAAGGGAGTTCCACAAAGGCCAGCGGATATCCCGCCGTTTGGCGGCCACCAGGCCTTTTGAGTACAAGATGGCTGCCGCAATAAGAACGACCAGGGCAGGCCAGTTCATGGACCAGGATCCCAGTACGACGTCCAACGGTGGCATGATCAGCAGTCCCGGCCGGATGGCTGGGCGGCCAGCTCAGCCTTATTGTGGGTTTTATCGATCTTCATGGTCTTCCTCCAGCGTGTTCCCGGCGTGCCGCATGGTGCGCGAATCGGCGTTTCGCATAGTGAGCTGAACCGGGTGCACCGTATCCATGTTACGGAGTCGCGCACAGCATGGCACGCCGCAGAAGACGTGGGCGCCCGGCCTCGGCTAATCTCGCATTATGGAAAAGGCCGACATCACGTTCCGAACCCGCAAGTGGATACGTCCCGAGGACCTCAACGCCAACGGGACGCTGTTCGGTGGAAGCCTGCTGAAATGGATCGACGAGGAAGCAGCCATCTACGCGATCCTCCAACTCGGAAACGGCCGCGCGGTCACCAAGTACATCTCCGAAATAAACTTCGTCAGCTCAGCGGTGCAGGGCGATTTGGTGGAAATGGGCCTGACTGCAGTCCGCTTTGGCAGGACATCGCTGACCATGCGAGCGGAGGTGCGCAACATGATCACTCGCGAGAGCATCCTGACCATCGAGGAAATAGTATTCGTCAACCTCGGCCGCGACGGTCGGCCGGAACCGCACGGCTATACCGAGATCACCTACGAGCGCGACCGCATCCCCACGCACCACCTGACGCAAGCGCTCCAAGAGGACTAAGCCCCAACTAGCTGGCAGTTGTTGTCGTTCTCGGGGCTCAAAACGACAACAACTGCGAGCTACTTGGGAACCTGTGAGGCAGATGGGGACTTAGTAGCTGGAGGGGATTTCGCCGTCGGGGGTTGCGGGGATGAACGTGGCCGCGAGGGCTTCCGTACCCCGGGCGAGCAGCGCGACGTCGGCGCCGACCAGCACGAACGACGCCCCGGCGGCCATGTACGCCCGGGCCGTGGCCTCGTTGAAGGCGTTCACGCCCGCGGGTTTGCCTGCGGTCTTCGCCGCCGTGAGGCAGTGCTCGACGGCGGCGCGCACCTTCGGGTGTTCCTGCTGTCCCAGCACCCCCAGGGACGCGGCGAGATCGGAGGGCCCGAGGAAGATGGCGTCCACCCCGTCGACGGCCAGGATCTCCTGGACCGCGGCGACGGCCGCGCTGGTTTCGATCTGGACCGTGAGGCTGATGGTCTCGTTGGCGCGGTTGAGGTAGTCCGGGATCCGGTTCCAGCGCGCGGACCGGGCCAGGGCCGAGCCGACACCGCGCACACCCTGGGGCGGGTAGCGGGTCGCGGCCACCGCCGCTTCCGCCTCGGCCGCCGAGTTCACCATGGGGATCAGCAGGTTCTGCACACCCAAATCCAGGTACTGCTTGATCAGCACGGTCTCATTCACCGGTGGCCGGACCAGCGTGTGGACCGGGTAGCCGTTGACCGCCTGCAGCTGGGCCAGGACGGATTCCAGGCCGTTGGGGCTGTGTTCGGCGTCGATCAGCAACCAGTCCAACCCGGCCCCGGCACACAACTCGGCGATCAGCGGACTGCCGGAACACACCCACATCCCGGCCAGGGGCCGGCCCGCAGTGCCGCTTTGCTTCCGCAGGGCGTCGCGGAACGTGGGCTCTGGTTCTACTCGAAGCGGCATGTGATGACTCCCAGGTTTCCGTAGTCTGCATGGACGGTATCGCCCTTGGACACCCACATCGGCCGGGTGAACGAGCCGGCAAGGATGATGTCCCCGGCCTTCATCCCGTCCCCGTGCGCGGCGATCTTGTTCGCCAGCCAATGCACACCGTTCGCCGGGTGGTCCAGGACCCCGGCCGCGACGCCGGTCTCCTCCACCGTCTGGTTCTTATACAAGATCGCCGAGACCCAGCGCAGATCCACGGCCTCGGGCTTGACCGGGTTGCCGCCGATCACCATGGCACCCATCGCCGCGTTATCCGAAATGGTGTCCACGATGCTCCGGCCCTCCATCTCGATCCGCGAATCCAGGATCTCCAAGGCCGGAACCACATAGTCCGTCGCGTTCAGGACATCGAAGATCGTGCAACCAGGCCCGGAAAGGTCCCTCTTGAGCACGAACGCCAACTCCACCTCCACCCGGGGGTGGGTGTACCGGTCCCAAGCCACCGAGCAACCCGTTTCCAGCACCATGTCATCAAAAATCGCGCCATAATCCGGTTCCGTGATGCCCGTGGCCGCCTGCATCGCCCTGGACGTCAGCCCGATTTTCCGCCCCACCAATCTCCGGCCGGCGTCCTCGTTCCGGCGCCGCCACAACCGCTGCACCGCATAGGAATCCTCCACCGTCATGCCCGGATACCGGGCAGTCAACAACGGAACCGGGACCCGGGACCGGCCGGCCTCGAGCAGCTCATCCGCGATGGCCTCTATCGTCTTGGCATCCAGCATGGCTACAGCTGCGCTCCGAGTTTGAAGCCGACTTCCTCGCCCGGTTCGCGGGTGTAGGAGAAGCCGTCGGCGCCGACGGTGACGGCCATTTCGCTTTTGTCCTCGCGCTTGGTGATGGGCTGCGGGTTTCCGTCCAGGTCCAGGACGAGGGAGGCCTCGGTGTACCAGGAGGGGACTACGGGGTTGCCCCACCAGTCGCGACGCTGGTTGTCGTGGACGTCCCAGGTGATGACCGGGTTGTCCGGGTCCCCGGTGTAGTAGTCCTGGGTGTAGATCTCGATCCGGTGGCCGTCCGGGTCCAGGATGTACAGGTAGAAGGCGTTGGAGACGCCGTGCCGGCCGGGGCCGCGTTCGATCCGGTCGCTGATGCGCAGCGCGCCCATCTTGTCGCAGATCTGGATGATGTTGTGCTTTTCGTGCGTGGCGAAGGCGACGTGGTGCATGCGCGGGCCGTCGCCGCCGGTCAGGGCGGTGTCGTGCACGGTCTGCTTGCGGTGCATCCACGCGGCATAAGTGACGCCGTCGGAATCCTTGATGTCTTCCGAGACCCGGAAGCCGAGGTCCTCAAGGTACTTCCGGCCCCGCGGAACGTCGGGGGTGACCTGGTTGAAGTGGTCCAGGCGGACCAGTTCACCGGCGGTGTACAGGTCGTAGCGCTGGGTGAGGCGTTCGACGTGCTCCACGTCGTAGAAGAACTCGTAGGGGAAGCCCAGCGGGTCCTCGACGCGGACGGAGTCGCCGACGCCCTTTGTGAAGCCGTCCTTGCGGCGCTCAACCCGGCAGCCGAGCTCGCGGTAATAGGCCTCGGCGGCGTCCACTTCGGCGGGGGACTTCACCCGGTACGCGAAGGCCGCGACGGCGGGTATCGGTCCCTTGCGCAACACCAGGTTGTGGTGGATGAACTCCTCCAGGGAGCGCAGGTAGATGGTGTTCTCATCTTCTTCGGTGACATGCAGGCCTAGAAGGTCCACGTAGAACTCGCGGGACTTGGCGAGGTCCGTGACCACGATGTCCATGTAGGCGCAGCGGACGATGTCCGGGGCCGGGACGGAGGGCTTGGGAATGACGTTGTTCATGGGGTTCTCTCTTCTTTGAAAGGGTATTCAACACCCAACTGGCTTGCAGTAGTCGTCGTTTTGGAGGCTCAGAACGACAACAAGTGCGAGGTAGTTGGGCCGGCCGGACGCTTAGGCGCCGAATTTGGGTGTGTGGACCGCGCCGAGGGTGATGTGCACGGCTTGCTGGTCGGTGTAGAAATCGATGGAGCGGTAGCCGCCCTCGTGGCCCAGGCCCGAGGCTTTGACGCCGCCGAACGGGGTACGCAGGTCCCGGACGTTGTGCGAATTGAGCCACACCATGCCGGCTTCGACGTTCTGGGCGAAGTTGTGGGCCCGGGTCAGGTTCTGGGTCCAGATGTAGGCCGCCAGGCCGTATTTGGTGTTGTTCGCCAGGGCGAGGGCTTCGTCGTCGTTCTCGAACGGGGTGATCGCGACGACGGGGCCGAAGATCTCCTCCTGGAAGATCCGGGCCTCGGGCGCGACGTCGGCAAACACCGTGGGTGCGATGTAGTTGCCTTCGGGCAGGTGGTCGGGCCGTCCGCCGCCGGCAAGCAACCGCCCTTCGGTCTTGCCGATCTCCACGTAGGAGGCCACCTTTTCGTAGTGCTCGGGGTGAACGAGGGCGCCGACCTGGGTTTTGGGGTCGTGCGGGTCGCCGACGACGATGTTCTTCGCGCGGGCGGCGTACTTTTCGCAGAACTCGTCGTAGATGGCGCGTTCGACGAGGATCCGGGAGCCGGCGGTGCAGCGTTCCCCGTTGAGGGAGAAGACCCCGAACAGAGCCGAGTCGATCGCGGCGTCCAGGTCGGCGTCGGCGAATACGACGCACGGGGATTTCCCGCCGAGCTCCATGGACAGGCCCTTGAGGTTGGCCGCGGCATTGCGGAAGATCGTCTGGCCCGTGGTGGTCTCGCCCGTGAAGGAGATCAGGGGCACGTCCGGGTGCCTCACGAGGGCGTCGCCGGCTTCCTCGCCCAGGCCGTTGACCAGGTTGAACACACCGTCCGGCAGGCCCGCGTCCTTGAAGATAGTCGCCCACAGCGAGGCCGAAAGCGGGGTGAACTCGGCCGGCTTGAGGACCACGGTATTGCCCGTGGCCAGGGCCGGGGCGAGCTTCCAGGACTCCAGCATGAACGGGGTATTCCACGGCGTGATGAGGCCCGCGACGCCGATCGGCTTGCGGTTCACGTAGTTGATCTGGGCGCCGGGGACCTTCATGGCGTCGTCGAACTGGGCCACGATCAGGTCCGCGAAGAAGCGGAAGTTCTCCGCCGCCCGCAGCGCCTGGCCCTTGGCCTGGGTGATCGGCAGGCCGGTGTCGAAGGTCTCCAGTTCAGCGAGACGCTCTTCCTGGGCTTCGACGGCGTCGGCGATCCTGTTCAGGACCCGGGCACGTTCGCGCGGCTTCATCTTCGGCCACGGGCCGCTCTTGAAGGCTTCGCGGGCGGCAGCGACGGCGAGGTCGATGTCTTCCTTCTGGCCGGCGGCGGCGGTGGCGTAGTTGCTGTTGGATACGGGGTCCAGGACGTCGAAGGTCGCCCCACTGACCGAGTCAACGAACCGGCCGTTGATGAAGTGCTGGATGTGGGTGGGAAGGTCCTTCGGGACGTAATGGGTGGTGGTTTCTGGTGCAGTGAACGTCATTGTTTTTTCCTTAGTACTAGTCGCAACGCGGGGTCACTTACGGCCTATGTCGGGCCGTTTAATGGGCGCTAAGTGACCCCGCGTTGCTGTGTGCGAGGTACGCGTCGAGGGTGGCGCTGCGGTGCCGGCGTGCGGCCTTTTCGATGTCATCCGGGTTGCTTCCAGACTCGATGAGCTGCAGCAGCGCCTCATGTTCCTGAACGGATTCCTGGGCCCGGCCGGGGACGAAGCGGAAGGTCGAGGCCCTGATCGACGCGAGCCGGTTCCAGCCCCGGTGCACAAGGTCCAGGATGTGCGGATTGGGGCAGTGTTCAAAGAGGACGCTGTGGAAATCCTGGTTCAAAGCCGTGAAGCGGACCGGATCGAAATGCTCCAGGCAGTCCCGCATCTGCGCGTTCACCGCACGGGCCCGGGCTATGTCCGCCGCGCCGATCAGCGGCGCAGACAACGCGGTCGCCGCCCCTTCGACGATGCTCAGGGTCTGCATCGTATAGAGGTACTCGGTCGGGTCGATCCCGGACACCGTGGCGCCGACATTCCGCTCGAACTTCACGAGCCCCTCGGCCTCCAGACGGCGGATGGCCTCCCGGACCGGGACCACGCTGACGCCCAGGTCCTCGGCAATCTTGGCCAGCACCAGCCGATAACCCGGCGTATAGGTGCCCTCCACGATGCGCGCCTTCACGGCCGCATACGCCTGCTCGGACTTGCTCCCGGTCTTCTCGCCCAAGGCGAGGCTCCCGACGGCGGTTTCAGTCACTTTGGGCTCCTTTGCTCGTAGCGGGCACGCCACTGCGCGTTCATCGGATAAAGACCGTCCACGCTGTTGCCCTGCTTGACCATCTCGAAAATGAAGGCCTCTTCCTTCTCCTGCTCGATGCAATCGTCCACTAGCTCTTCGGCGAGGGCCGGCGGGATCACCAGGATGCCGTCCGAGTCCGCCACGATGATGTCCCCGGGCTGGACGGTCGCGCCTCCGCAGGCGATGGTGATGTCCGTGTCCCACGGGATGTGGCGTCGGCCCAGCACTGCCGGGTGCGGATTGGCGAAATAGGTGGGCATGTCCAGTCCTGCCACCGCCGTGTAGTCGCGCACCCCGCCGTCGGTGATGATGGCCGCAGCACCCCGGACCTGGGCACGCAGGGCCAGGATGTCCCCCACGGTCCCGGTGCCCTTTTCGCCCCGGGCTTCCATGACCAGGATTTCGCCCTCGTTCACGGAATCGATGGCCTTCTTCTGGGCATTGAAACCACCGCCATGGGTTGTGAACAGATCCTCGCGATTCGGGACATAGCGCAGCGTCCGGGCCAGACCGACGACGCGACGGTCCGGGCGAGTGGCCTGCAGACCGTCGATACTCACGTTGTTCAGCCCGCGCTTGCGCAACTGGCTGGACAGAGTGGCCGTGGCGACGCTTTCCAGTTTCTTCTTCAGCTCCGGGCTCAGGACCGGCGCGACGCTTTCCACGGGAGGCAAACCCGCCGCTTCCCGCGATCCGTACGCTTCCTCCCGCTGGGTGTCATCGGACTTGGGCCGGGCACCGAAGTCCGCGAACGCCGTCGTACCCTCCGTCACGGTGGTGGTCAGGCGGCCGCTGCTGAGGCCGCCAGCGGTGACCTCGACCTCGACGACGTCGCCCGGCTTCGCGACCGACGCCCCGGCCGGGGTGCCGGTCAGGATGATGTCGCCGGTTTCGAGCGTGAGGAGCTGGGAAAGATCAGCGACGAGGCGTGCAAAAGGGAACAGGAGGTCTTCGGTGGTGTCGTCCTGGACCAGCTGCCCGTTGTGCCAGGTGCGGATCCGCAGCGCGGAGGGGTCGACGTCGGCGGCCGGGATCAGCCCCGGGCCCACCGGAGTGAAACCATCCCCGCCCTTGGACCGGAGGTTGGAGCCCTTGTCCGCGTAGCGCAGCTCGTAAACGCCGAGGTCGTTGCTCGCCGTGACCCAGCCGACATGGCCCCAGGCGTCCTCCACACCGACCCGGCGCGCGGCCTTGCCGATGACAAGCGCAATCTCGCCCTCGTAACCAAGGAGTTCACAGCCGGCCGGGCGCTCCACCCGTGACCCGCTGAGCGCAAGGGAGGACGAAGGCTTCAGGAAATACGACGGCTGCTCGGGAGTGCGCCCACGCTGGGCCGCACGGCTCGGGTAGTTGATATGCACCGCGATGACCTTGCGGGCCGCGGCCAGGGTGTGGTCGGTGACCTGTTCCAAGTTTCACTCCTCATCGAGTACGAAATCGTATACGATAACTATTACCTAGGAATTTCGGGTCGTCAACCCCGTACTCTCGGGCACTTCCGGGATCACTTGTAACCTGCGCCACACCTGCCGTAGAGTTTTGGATCAAGGAGTTGTTTCGATAATAGAACTTTGCGTTCCATTATCGAACTAAAAGACGATAGATCACCACACAACGAAGTGAGGAAAGCCCGTGCAGTTCCATCACCACGGATACGTATCCGGTGACCCGCGAGTCCAAGCGGTTGCCGGCGTCGGAATCAACCGACCAGCAGACCTTCCCGACGAGGTCGATGTGCTCATCGTCGGCAGCGGGCCCGCGGGCATGCTCACCGCCGCACAGCTGTCCCAGTTCCCGGGCATCACCACACGGATCGTGGAGCGCCGCGACGGGAGGCTCGCAATTGGCCAGGCTGACGGCATCCAAGCCCGAAGTGTCGAGACCTTCCAGGCCTTCGGCTTCGCCGAGCGGATCATCGCAGAGGCGTACCGGATCACCGAGATGGCATTCTGGAAGCCGGACCCCGCCGACCCCTCGCGCATCAACCGGGCGGCCCGCGCCGTCGATGACGAAATGGGCATCAGCGAGTTCCCCCACCTCATCGTCAATCAGGCCCGTGTACTGGACTACTTCGCAGAGTTCATGGCGAACTCCCCCACTCGCATGTCACCCGACTACGGCTACGAGTTCCGCGGCCTCAATGTCACCGGCGAAGGCGACTACCCGGTCACCGTGACACTCCTCCACACGGCCGGTCCCCACGAGGGCCAAGAGCGCGTTGTCCGGGCCAAATACGTCGTCGGCGCTGACGGCGCGCGCAGCAAGGTGCGGGAATCGATCGGCTGCACGCTCGCCGGCGACCAAGCCAACCATGCCTGGGGCGTCATGGACGTCCTTGCCGTCACGGACTTCCCGGACATCCGCTTGAAGTGTGCCATCCAGGGCGAGGCAGGCAGCATCCTGCTGATCCCGCGCGAAGGCGGGCACCTCTTCCGCATGTACGTGGACCTCGGCGAAGTCGACTCCCATGACAAAGGCGCCGTCCGCAACACCTCCATCGAGGAAATTATCGCCAAGGCCAACGAAATCATCCATCCGTACACCCTCGATGTGCGAAACGTCGCCTGGCACAGCGTGTACGAAGTGGGCCACCGCCTCACGGACAGGTTCGACGACGTCCTGCCGGACGAGCGCGGCACCCGCACGCCGCGTGTGTTCATTACCGGCGACGCCTGCCACACCCATAGCGCCAAAGCCGGGCAGGGCATGAACGTTTCCATGCAGGACGGCTTCAACCTGGCGTGGAAGCTCGGGCACGTGCTGGAGGGCCGCAGCCCGGAGAGTCTGCTGTCCACGTACTCTGCCGAACGCCAGGTAATCGCGAAGAACCTCATCGACTTCGACAAACAGTGGTCCACGCTCATGGCGAAGAAGCCCGAGGAATTCGAAAACCCCTCCGAGCTTGAGGACTTCTATGTCAGCACCGCCGAATTCCCCGCCGGTTTCATGACCCAATACGCTCCGTCGCAGCTCATCGCCGAGCCCGCACACCAAGGCCTGGCAACCGGATTCACCATCGGAAAGCGCTTCAAGTCCGCGCCTGTGGTCCGGGTCTGCGACACCAACCCACTCCAGCTCGGCCACCAGGCCAAGGCGGACGGCCGCTGGCGGATCTACGTCTTCGCTGACGCGGCACCCGCCGTCACGGCACAACAGGAAACAGCACAACAGAGAACGGCACAACAGGAAACGGCACACGGGGCGCCCGTCGCCGACTTTGCCGAGTGGATCGCGAACTCACCGGACTCACCGCTGGCCGCAACGCCGTCGGGCGCTGACCGGGACGCATGGTTCGACGTGAAGGTGATCTACCAGCAAGACCACACCGGCGTTGACATCGGCGCCGTGCCGTCGGCGTTCAAGCCGCAAGTGGGGCCGTTCAAGCTCAGTTACCTCGAGAACGTCTACGCCACGGATCCGACGGCGGACATCTTTGAGTTGCGCGGCCTGGACCGTGGCGGCGTGGTGGTGGTGGTGCGTCCGGACCAGTACGTGGCGAACGTGCTGCCCTTGACCGCGACGGCGGAGCTCGCCGCGTTCTTCGCACCGATCCTTCGTGTCGGAGCGTCCGAAACAGTGTGAACCGTTGGAGCGGGGCGCCTCGATTGACCTGCGAACGGGTTCATTCTGTCCGTAGCTCGTCGTAGGGTACCGGCATGGACATCATCATGGTTCCCGGATTTTGGTTGGACGCCTCGTCGTGGTCGGAGGTCACGCCGCCGCTCGTTGCTGCGGGCCACACGGTGCACCCGCTTACCCTCCCTGGACTGGAGGCCATTGACGCCCCCCGGTCCGGCATCGGCCTCAGGGACCACATCGACGCAGTAGTGGCGGCTGTGGACGCAGTCGGCAATCCCGTGGTCCTGGTTGGCCACTCCGGCGGGGGTGCCATCATCCACGGCGCCGTCGACGCCCGCCCGGACCGTGTAGTCCGGGCTGTCTACGTGGACAGTGGCCCGCTCGGCGAAGGCGGTGTCATCAACGACGAACTGCCTGTTGAGGGCGATGCCGTGCCTTTGCCCCCTTGGGAGCTTTTCGAGGATGAAGACCTTGTGGACCTCAACGAAGAGCTGCGGACCGACTTCCGCGCCCGCGCCATCCCGGAGCCAAAGAATGTCGCCACGGACAAGCAGCACTTGCATGATGTTCGCCGCTACGACGTCCCCGCAACCATCATCGCGTGCGAGTTCCCCTCGAGCCTGCTCGCCGAATGGATCGACTCGGGCCACCCCTTTGTGGCCGAGCTCGCACGCATCAACGACGTCGAATTCATGGATGTGCCTACCGGACACTGGCCCCAATTCACCAAACCGGTTGAACTCGGGAAAGCCATTCTCGCTGCGGTTGAGCAGACCGGATAGGGCGCCCGCGGCCCGGACGGCCAGGTTTGAGCAAGACCCCCCCAATACGGACGTCCAGACACGGAACGACCCCCGCCGATTTTGTCGGCGGGGGTCGTTAGTGCGCCTTGCTTAGAGGAAATACCCCGAGACGTCCGCGATGAGTTGTGCGGTACCGGAGGAACGGTTGTACAGATTGACCTTTCCATCTGGTCCTATGGGAATAGCGACGCTATTAGGGACAATCTGTCCGGTGGCGTAGTTCAGGTTCGAGGCATTCGGGAGAGCTGCTCCCGAGGGATAGGCCGTGACAAAACCGAACGATGTCGAATTGGCAACTGTGAGGTTGAAGACCGTCGCTGCCGCGGTCGCCGGGACACCTCCAACTCCACCCACTTGGAACGAGATTGTTCCGTCCCCCGGCACAGCCGTGGTGTTCCTTGTATCAAGGAACCGGGTTGGGGCGATCGGCTGGAACGTACCCGGGAGAGTTGCTACGCCTGCCAGATAGTATCCCGAAACATCGGCTATGAGTTGCGCAGTGCCGGTGGACTGGTTGTACAGGGTGACCTTGCCATCTGCTCCAACCGGAACGGTGACGCTGTTCGGGACGATTTGTCCGGTGGCATAGTTCACGTTGGATGCGTTAGGTCTCGCGGCGCCAGAGGCGTAGGCCGTGACGAACCCGAATGAAGTTGGGTTCGCGACCGTCAAGTTAAAGGTCACCGCCGACACGCTTGCCGGTATTCCGCTGGCTCCGCCCACCTGGAACGATACGGTTCCGTTCGGAGCCACCGGCGTGGGGGTGCTCCTTGTATCAAGGAACCTGGTTGGCGCGATGGCTTGGAACGCTCCGGCGGCAGCAGCTGTTCCAGCGACGTAATACCCGGAAACATCGGCGATCAGCTGGGCGGTGCCGGTGGACTGGTTGTACAGCGTGACCTTGCCATCTGCCCCAACAGGAACCGTGACGCGGTTCGGGACAATTTGTCCGGTGGCATAGTTCACGTTGGATGCGTTAGGTCTCGCAGTGCCAGAGGCGTAGGCCGTGACGAACCCGAATGAAGTTGGGTTCGCGACCGTCAGGTTAAAGGTCACCGCCGACACGCTTGCCGGTATTCCGTTCACTCCACCGACCTGGAATGAGACTGTCCCGTTGGGAGCCACGGGGCCGCTGCTGATCCTGGTGTCGAGCAACCGCATCGGCGTCAAGGGCTGGAACGCGCCGGGCGGTAGCACGGCTTCCGTGAGGCTGTAGTCGTCCGTAACCAGCGTTCCCAAACTGGTAAGGGTCAGGGCCATAGTCATGGCAGTGGCACCGGCAGGCACGGGTGGAGAGGAATAGGTGACCTGGGTGTAGGCCGCGGAGGCAGGATAGAGCGGACTCGACGTCCAGTACTGCCAGTTGCCCTGGCCCAGTCTGTAGTAGAGCTCGAATTGGGTATTCGTCGTCGAGTTGTACCAAGCCGACATCGTGTATCTCTTGCCCGGCGTTACCGTTGGGGTGCATTGGCCCGTATCAAGTGGTGGCAGTATTTTGGCGTCACCGTCCGCGTAGGTGGTCATCACCAGTTGTTCGGCAGCGGTCCCGGTGTGGGCCGCGGCCACCGTGCTGTAGGTATAGGTGTTGTTGCCGTAGCCTCCCGGAACCCAACACGAAGGCGCCCCTCCCACGACAGGGCCGGCGGTCTCAAATCCGGGATTACGGAGCAGATTTCCGGACGTAATGGGCGCAGGCGGCGGCGGGCCGGCCGGATTGGTCTTTACAGTGCCGCCAATCACTTGGTCGACGGTTTTGACAATGATCCGTCCCGCGGCCTGCTCGGCCACCAGAAAATCAATGAGGGAATTGAAGTTTGCGGTAGTCACGTTGAGCGGGTTATTCGCGACGTTGATGTGGTGGAAGGTGTATTGCATCCAGCCGCCGGCAGGCTCGGCTTTGAGGGTCAGGTCCTCCAAATTCTGCAGCGTCCATGTGCTGTCGACTTGGTCCGGCGCCTTCGTGAGATAGGGGTCCGCGGGAGGCATGGTCTCGGCGAGGGGCATACCCGCTGATGCAGGAATCTGGCTAGCGATATCACCCAGTCCACGAGCGCTGTTGTATCCGCAACCTTGAACAATGGTCTCTATAGCCGGGGTTGACGAGGCGTATGGGTATGCAAAGTTCGTTACGCGCAACCCCATGTTTGTCAGGTTTGTGCGGTCATCGCAAACCTGGCGGGTAACCTCACCCGCGTCAGCCTGGGCGAGGTCGGGGTGGGTGATGGTGTGTCCCCCAATCTCATTTCCCGCTGCCTGAAGCGCGAGAGCCTGCGCAGTTGTCATGTGCAGGCTGTCGGAGTTTAGAAAGCCTGACGGCGTATAGAACGTTCCGTGAAGGCCTTTGGAGTTCATATAGGCCGCGGCAGCCATCTGATCGACGTGGGCATCATCGAACGTAAGGGTCACGGTGACGAGGCTGGCCGCCTGGGCCGCCGGTGCCAGCAGGACCACGTTGAAGAATGTCGCCAGAACAAATAGCGCCGTGCCCATGGCAGCGGCCGCGGTCCAGTGGGTTCTGTGAATTTTCCATGGCCAGCCCCGTTCCGGGACCAAAGCAACCGTCCACCGGTCTGCCCCCGCAGAGGTTTGTTGGAATAGCGTGTCGCTCTGCCTGGATCGTTGCATGGGACCGAACTCGATTCACAACTGCGGCCCGTCCCCACGTCCTGCCAGGATATGGCCCGAACGAACCTGAACGGGCATTCTCTCCGCCACCTGAACGCTCCAGTGGCCGACGCTCCCCAAGCTACTTTCGTTTCCAAGCCTCGGATTGAGTGGCCGCTACCTGTCTTTCGGGGCCACCACTCTAGTTTCACGGGTATCCCCCGGCATCAAGTAAGGAGAGACGTTCAGCGTCGAAAGCCGCAAGGCAGACGGGCTAGTCGCCCACGCAACCGGCGTGTACAGTCGTTTTTCGCAGCCCCTTTCGGTCAGGCTCGCCCGACCGGGTCCGAGGAGTAAGGAGTGCTTGTGACGCTGCCTGCAGTCGACAAACGCGAACAGCCCACACACGAGCACAAGAACCCGGCCCGCGGCCTTGCGTCGAAGTCTGCTGTCCGGCTGGTCGTCGGCCTCGCCATCGTTGCGCTCTTCGCGGTCGTGCGGGTGCTCGCCCCGCGAGCGTCAGGATCCTTTGTACTTCCCGACGCCGCCCGCGACTTTGCCACGCTGTCAATCAGTGTGGTCATCGAGTCCCTTCCCTTCGTTTTCCTCGGGATTGTCCTCTCGATCGCCGTCCAGGTCTGGCTGCCGGACGGCGTCCTGCTGCGTCGACTACCACGGAGCCCGCTCTTGCGGAGGCTGGTCCTTTCGCTTCTGGGCATGCTGCTACCGGTCTGTGAGTGCGGGAATGTTCCCCTGGCTCGGGGATTGGTGGTCAAGGGCCTCACGGTTGCGGAGTCGATGACTTTCCTGTTCGCTGCCCCCATCCTGAACCCCGTGACCATCGTCACCACCGCGCAGGCATTTGGCTGGGACAACGGCATCCTGGTCTCACGGGTCCTTGGTGGTTTCTTTATTGCAAACCTTGTCGGTTGGATCTACAGCAGGCATCCGCGCCCCCAGGACCTGCTGACTACCCGCTTCCAGGAGACATGTACCGTGGCGGACCACCAGAGCGGCCCGGCCGGGAAGGTGCGGCGCAGCGTGCAGATGTTCTCTCAGGAGACGCGCGCGATGATGCCTGCCTTGTTTGTTGGAGCAGGCATGGCGGGGCTGATCCAGGTAGCCGTCTCCCGCGAAGTGTTGGTTACCCTGGGCAGCAATCCCGTCTGGTCTGTCCTGGCCTTGATGCTGTTGGCGTTCGTCGTCGCGATCTGCTCAAACGTGGATGCTTTCTTTATCCTTTCGTTCGGAGCAACGTTCATGCCGGGAGGCATCGTGGCCTTCCTCGTCTTCGGTCCGATGATCGACGTGAAGATGCTCGCCCTGATGCGGACCACCTTCACCGCGAAAACCCTTCTTCAGCTCAGCCTTCTGGTTGCGCTATGCGCGGCCGTCCTCGGATTGGCGGTCAATTATGGTCATTAGGCGCCTCGTAGCCCGCTGGCAGGGTGTGGTTCTCAGCCTGATCGGCCTCATCGCCACGATCTGGCTGGGTCTGACGGGGCAGCTTGCCTTGTATATCCATCCACGATATTTCGTGTTCACGATCATCATGGCAGTGATCGCCGCCGTCCTTGCCCTGGCGGCCTTCGCATTCGCTCCCACGGCCCAGGACGGGCACGACCACGAACACGACGAGGAGAGGGATTCCCGGTGGGCCTGGCTGTGGCCTGTCGGAAGCGTGCTGACCATCATCGCCGCGGTCGTCGCTTTGCTGATCCTGCCGCCGTCGACTCTAACCACGGCAACGGTCACCCAGCGCGACCTCAATGGCTCAGCGTCCGCCCTCACGCTGAAAGCACCCGCGCTGCCGAGCAAGGGAGACTACTCCGCTTTCACGGTGAGGGACTGGGCATCGTTGCTTCGATCCGGTGCCGGGCAGGACTTTTTCGCCGACAAGACCGCCACCGTCACCGGTTTTATCACTCCCGATAAGAGTGATTCCAATGTTTTCTTCGTGGCCCGATTTGTGGTGACCTGCTGTGCAGTTGATGCCCAACCGATTGGAGTTCCCGTCTATCACCCTGGGTGGCAGGACCAGTACAAAACCGACAGCTGGGTCACAATCTCCAGCAGCTTCCGGGCCAATCCCAACCCCGCCAGCCGCGAGGCAATCGTTTTGATGCCGGATTCCATCACCCCCACCACACAGCCGGCGCAGCCCTATGTCTACTAAGCGCCGTCCCGTCTCGGCCAAGCGGACTGCAGCCATCGCGGCGGCGGCCGAGCTCCTGGCCGGACGCCGCTTCGCCCGTCGCCTCTACGGCACCATCGCGATCCTCGCCCTCCTTGCCGGCGGCCTGACCGCCGCGGACCTTTCGAAGCTGCCGCACCCTAACTCCACCTCGGCCCTCGCCCGCTCCGCCACCCCCGCGGCGTTCGCCCTGTACAGCCTGCAAAGGGAAACCGCGAAAGACAGCACGGGGCTGAAGAAGCCGGACACCATCGTCGGCACAAGCCTCTCCGGGAGCGACCAGGGCACTGTCGTCGTCAGCGCCCACCGCATCCAGGAGTATGCCGCCCTCACCTCCGCCCTCGCCGTCGTCACACTCAACGACGACAACACGAGTTCGCTCGAGATCGTCCCCCTCACGGGCGGGCCGCCCACGCTTGTTCCGTTGCCGAGCCTGGGGACCGTGGGCAACCTTCACGCAGCGGGATCCAATCACCTCATAGGTTTCACTTTCACTGCTTCGTCCACCACCGGGCAGTACTGGAATACACTCTTCGTCTACGACATCAATGATCCATCTGCGGGTCCGCAGGCGGTCCAGGGAATCCACGGTCCTGTCTCAGCCGCGGACTGGCGATTTGTTCCGGGAGCGGCCACATTGGTTGCGCGGACAGATGACGGGTCCACGTTTCTCATTGACCCGCTGGACAGCGGCAAGGTATCGCCCCTGGGGACGCACGCTGGGATCCTCGGGTTCCCCGGAACGAACGAGCTCGCCGTGAGCGACCCGGGGTTGAAGGTGGGCATTGACCCGCCACGGTACTCGATCATCAATCTCTCCAACGGCGCCCTCGCGCCGCTGACCCTCGCGGGAGGCGCTCCGCCCGACAACACCAAAAGCGGCACCACCGCCGACGGCCAGCCCTTGGTCCTCGATAGTTCCGGCCAGTACGCGCAGGTGGTGAGAAAGTACGACGCCGGGAAGGAGACCTCTGACATTACTCTCACCGACAAGAACGGCACTCGCGTGCTCTACCAGCCTGCAGCCGAATGGTCCCGCCTCCTGGATGTATGCGTTTCTCCGGCGCGTGACTACCTCGCGGTCGAAACGGCCGCCCCGCAATATGTCGGCGACCAATATCCCGTCCGCCCCGAACCGTCCCCCATGCGGACTGACCTCGTGAACCTGAAATCTGGCACGGTCCTGAAAAGCGTTCCCGGGTTTCTCCCGAGCTGGTGCGGCTGAACGAACTGGGCAAACGGACGGCTCGGCGGCCTTGAACGTGTCTGCCGAACTCGACGCAAAAATGGCCCGCCGACACGGAAAAGGTCTCACGACCCCCGAATATGAGCCGCGCCATGGACTATCCGCGGCGCCAGTCAATTACAGTGTCGCTGGGGCCTCAACGGCCACGCGAGCTGCAGGACATGCGCCGCCAGACGGGCTCAATCGCCCAACTGCTCCAGGATCCGGGCCAGTTCGGCACGATCCCCTGCACTGAGCCGGGCAAAGTACTCGGAAGACTTGCCACGCCGTTCGGCACTGATTTTCGCAAAGAGTTCCTGCCCTGTTGCCGTGGCGGCGAGCAGGGTGGCGCGACGGTCCGTGGGATCGGCGGTTCGGCACACGAGACCCTTGAGCTCGAGCTGGTCCACTACCTCGGTGGCGGAACGCGGTGCAATACGCAGCCGTTCCGCCAGGTCCTTCAGTCGCATGGGGTTCCCAGCCGGTGCGTCGATTCCCGCCGTGGCATCCTGCCTCCGCATCAGGGTCATGAGCGCCCGCCATTGGTGCGGTGTCAGCTCCCAAGGCGACAGTTGCTCGGCCCAGGTCCGGCGCAGCCCTCGGAAAGCGGCATGAAAGAGATCGCCGAGATCGGCAGGGTCAGAGGGCTGTGAGTGCATGCAGCTAGTCTAGCAATTTGACCCGCAACCACATAGTGAGGTAACCTCTGTATTAGCAGCACGAATCCCGTGCCCGTTCACCACTGGAGGTGGTGCTTATGACGGGGAACATCCTCACCCCCAATCCCCATGGACCAGGCTCCGGTTCCCGAAATTCCGGTCGTGGTCCTGCGCGCCTCAATCCCGCGGACCGCACGCAGTTGAAGCAGCATCCCGTGAGCCTCAAGCGGATCGCCGCACTGTTCACGCCGCACAAGGCGACCATCGCCGTCGTCGTGCTTCTCATTAGTGCCTCCAGCATCATCGGCTTGGCGCAGCCGTTCCTGGTCCGCCACATCATCGACGTCGCACTGCCCGGCAAGGATCTGCCGCTTCTCGCGTGGCTGGCCGCCGGATTGATCGCTGTGGCAGCCGCAACCGCGCTCATTGGCGTGCTGCAAACCTGGATGACCACGGGCATGGGCCAGAAGATCATGCACACGCTGCGCACGCGCTTGTTCACCCACCTGCAGCAGCAATCACTGGGATTCTTTACCCGGACCCGCAGCGGCGAGGTGCAGTCGCGGTTGAACAACGACATTTCCGGCCTGCAGCAGGTCATCACGTCCACCGCGACCGGTGTTGCATCCAACCTGACCACAGCTATTGCCACCGCCATCGCGATGGTGGCCATTTCACCCGGGCTCTCGCTCCTCTCGCTGATAGTGATCCCGCCGGCTGTCTGGTTCACCCGCCGGGTGGCCCTGCTCCGGCGCAACATCACGTCCACGCTGCAGAGCGAACTGGCTACCATGAACACGCAGGTGGAAGAAGGGCTCTCGGTCTCCGGCGTCCGGCTTTCCAAAACCCTCGGAACCACCAAGCGCGACGCCTACCGCTACACGGAAAGCTCCAAACGGCTGATCGGCCTGGAGATGCGTTCCCAACTGGCCGGCCGCTGGCGGATGTCCACCATGGGCATCATCTTCTCGGCCATTCCGGCGCTCATCTACCTGGCCGCTGGACTACCCGTCACCAGCGGAGGCATGACCATCGGCACGCTCGTGGCGTTCACCGCGCTGCAATCCGCCATCTTCCGCCCCGTGATGAGCCTGCTGGACCTCGGTGTCCAATGGGTCACCGCGATGGCCCTGTTCAGCCGCATCTTTGAATATCTGGACCTGACTCCCGAGATCACGGCCCCGGCGCAGCCCGTGCCGCTGGATCCGGCCTCTGTGCGCGGCGAAGTCCGCTTTGAGGGCGTCCGTTTCGCGTACGACGGCGGCACTGACGTTCTGCGCGGCATCGACCTTACGCTCCCGGCCGGGACCAGCACCGCAATCGTGGGGCCCACGGGTTCCGGGAAATCGACACTTGGCTCGCTGGTCCCGCGCCTGCATGACGCCACTGCCGGACGGATCACCATTGACGGTGTGGACGTCCGAGACATCGCCCCGGAGACCCTGACGAAAATCGTGGGCGTCGTGTCCCAGGAAACCTACCTTATCCACGACACCATCAGGGAGAACCTGCTGCTGGCCGCACCCGAGGCGGACGACGCACTCCTGTGGAGCGCACTGGCCTCCGCGCAGATCGCGGACCTGATCGGGGGCCTGCCCGGCGGCCTGGATACCATGGTCGGCGCCCGCGGCCACCGGTTTTCCGGCGGAGAGCAGCAACGTTTGGCCATTGCCCGCACCATCCTGCGCAACCCCAAAGTGCTGGTCCTGGACGAGGCTACCTCCGCCCTGGATAACGCCACCGAGGCCCAGGTCCAAGCGGCGCTCGATCGGCTGGCCGTTGGCCGGACGACGCTCACCATCGCCCACAGGCTCTCCACCGTGGAGAAGGCAGACCAGCTGGCGGTCCTGGCCGGTGGTGCGATCGTCGAGCTCGGAGTTCCGAGCCAGCTTCGCGATGCCGGCGGCGCCTATGCACGGCTTGCCGAGGCCCGGCTTGCCGAGGGCAGTGAAACCGAAGAAGCCCTGGCAAGACTCACGGCATGAACCGGTACCCGATCCCCACCTCGGTGATCAAGTGGCGCGGGTTCCCCGGCTCCGGTTCAAGCTTCCGGCGGAGCTGGGCCATGTACACGCGCACGTAGTTGGCTTCCTTGGCGTAGGCCGGACCCCAGACCTCGCTGAGGAGCTGCTGCTGGGTGATGAGTTTCTCCGGATTCCGCACGAAGAGGTCCAGGATCCGCCATTCCGTCGGCGTGAGCCGGACATCCTCGCCGTCGCGCGTCACCCGCCGCATTGCCGAGTCCACGGTGAACGACTCGGTGACCAGTATGGGCTGTTCTTCGCCCGGGGCCGCGGTACGCCGCAGGATCGCCCGGAGGCGCGCCAACAACTCGTCGAGCCCGAACGGTTTGGTGATGTAATCGTCCGCCCCTGCGTCGAGGGCTTCGACCTTGTCATCTGAGCCGTGGCGGGCGGAGAGGACCAGAATGGGCACGCTGCTCCACGCACGCAGCCGCGTAATGACCGTTGTGCCGTCGATGTCCGGCAAGCCCAGGTCCAGGATCAGGACGCCCACCGGATGTTGCGCTGCCGAGCGCAAGGCCGATTCGCCGTCGGACGCCGTGGCCACCTTGTAACCGTGGGCTTGGAGCGTTATCCGCAGCGCCTTGACGATATGCGGATCGTCGTCCACCACGAGGACGTTGCTCATCTCGCCTCCCGGGAAACGTCATCCGTACTGCCCGACGGCGGGACGTGGTGGTGCTCCAAGAGCAGCGATTGCGCTTCCAAGGGAGCCTGCGCTTCCTCGTGCGGGAACGTCGCCCCGGTGGAGAGCGGAAGCCTGATCACCATGGTCAAGCCGCCACCCGGTGTCTCCTCAGCGGTGAGGGTTCCGCCCATGGCCTCCGTGAATCCCTTGGCCACGGCGAGCCCCAAGCCAACCCCGGTGGTGGAGGGGACGTCGTTAAGCCGCTGGAATGGCTGGAACATCCTGACAACGCTTTCAGCCGGGACGCCCTGGCCGTGATCGATGATGCGCAGTTCTCCCGCCGGTTTCCCGTTCAATGTCGAAGAGCTGAAGCCGCCCGCCGCTCCCACCAGCACTACGTCGGAGTCCGGAGCATATTTGATGGCGTTCTCCACGATGTTGGCGATGACGCGTTCCAGCATCCCGGCGTCGGCGTCGATCTCCGGCATGTTCCCGGGCAGGTCAACGCGGACCCTTCCCTGCGGTACGCCATGCAGGGCTGCCGGAATCACTTCGTACCAGCGCACCGGGCGGATGAGGGCGTTCACCGAGTCCGAGGTAATGCGGGACATGTCCAGAAGGTTCCCCACCAGGACATCGAGCCGGTCCGAGCATTCCTCGATGGTCGCCAGCAGTTCCTGCTCTTCCTCGGGTGTGTAGTGGACGTCTCTTTGCCGCAAGCCGCCCACGGCCAACTTGATCCCAGCCAGTGGAGTCCGCAGATCATGGGAGACCGCGCGCAGGATCGAGGTGCGCATGGTGTTGCTCTCCGCCAAGCGCATGACTTCACGGCGGCTCGCGGCCAATTGCCGCCGTTCAAGCTGTGCAGAAAGATGCGCGCCGAATGCGCTCAGCAGCCGGCGGTCACTCGCAGGCAGGATCCGGCCGGACAGGACCAGCCGGGTTCCGGCGTCGATCTGCTCGGTGTTGTCACCGCCGTCGGGCGAGAGGGGTGCGGCCTCCCCCGCTCTTGCGACGAGCCTCCAGCCGCTGACCGATGCTCCGGAAGAGTCCGCGCTCGGGCCAACGGTCCTGAACAGTGCCGCCCCGCGCACCTGGAAGACGTCCAATGCCTGCTTCAAGAGTCCTTCCACGGTGTCTTCTGCGCTCGACGCACCTCTGGTGAGGTCACCCAGGGTGGTGGCTTCGGCCCTGGCCCGGGCGGCCTCCTTGGAACGCCGTGCAGAGACGTCCACCACTGCGGCTACGGCGGCGGAAACGCCCACGAACACCAGCAATGCCAGGATGTTCTCGGGGTCGCTGATGGTCAGGGTGCCCTCGGGGGGTATGGAGAAGAAATTCACCAACAGGCTGCTCCACAGGGCGCCCAGCAGCGCCGGCCACAATCCGCCGAGCAACGCCACGGCAACAGAGCCCGTCAACTGGACAAGGACGGCGGTCGCGATGTTGTGCGAAGGGCTCGCAGCCAGCAGAAGCTGCAGAACAATGGGAAGAACAACCGCCAGCGCAAACCCCAGGGCGACTCGAGTGCGGCCGAGGTCACGCTGCCTCGGCCGGTCGACTCCCCTGCCGCCCAAAGGATGCGACACCATGTGCACGTCGATATCATCGGAGTCCCGCACCACCCGGTTGCCGATCCCCCGGCCGGTCAGCCTCCCCACCAGCGTCCGTCGCCGGGAAATCCCGACGACGATCTGCGTCGCGTTAACGCTGCGGGCGAAGTCGAGCAACGCCTTGGCTGGATCCTCCCCTGCCACCGTGTGGTAGCTTCCGCCCAGATCCCGGACCAACAAGCGCTGGGCTTCCAAAGCCTGCGGCGATTCCGACGCCACGCCATCGGCCGCGCGGACATGCACTGCGAGCAAGTCGCCACCGTTCACTCGCTTGAGGATCCGGGCAGCGCGCCGGATGAGGACTTCCCCCTCGGGACCGCCGGTGAGGCCGATGACAATCCGTTCCCGGGCCGGCCAACTCGCCTCGATCCCCTGCTCCGAACGGTACTTGGCCAGTCCTTCGTCCACGCGGTCGGCGAGCCAGAGGAGGGCCAGCTCCCGCAATGCGGTCAGGTTGCCGAGCCGGAAATAGTTGGACAGCGCGGCGTCGATCTTGTCCGCCGAATAGATCTTCCCGTCGCCAAGGCGCTGCCGCAGCAGCTCCGGTGAGATGTCCACAAGGTGGATCTGGTCCGCGCGCCGCACGACGTCGTCGGGCACTGTCTCCGCTTGCCGGACATCCGTGATGGCGGTGACGACGTCGCCGAGCGATGCCAAATGCTGGACGTTGACAGTGGAGAGGACGTTGATGCCGGCGTCGAGCAGTTCCTCGACGTCCTGCCAGCGCTTCGGATTGCGGCTTCCGGGGATATTCGAGTGCGCATATTCGTCGACGACGGCGGTGCGCGGCTTGCGTGCCAAGACCGCGTCAACGTCCATCTCCTGGAAGCTCGTGTCCCTGTACGTGATGGTGTGCGGCGGAATGACTTCCAAGCCGTCCATCAAGGCGCGGGTGTCGCTGCGCCCATGGTCCATGGCGAACGCCACCACCACGTCTTCCCCACGTCCACTCAGCCGGTGGGCCTCTTCAAGCATGGCGTAGGTCTTACCGACCCCCGGGGCAGCCCCCAGGAAAATGCGCAGCGTTGCCCGTGCCATGTGGTCATTCTTTCACTTGGCCGGTGCTGCCGCGGCGACATCCAGGTTCAATTCCGTGACGTTGACCGAAGGCTGTCCCAGGAAGGCCTCAAGACCCGTGACCGTGCGTTGGTCCACCATGGCCTGCACCGTTTCAGGACTGAGTCCGTGCGCCTTGGCCACCCTGGGCACTTGGAGCCGGGCGTAAGCCACTGAAATCTGCGGATCCAGCCCGGACCCGCTCGCTGTCACTGCGTCGGCAGGGACCTCGGACTCCTTGACCCCCTCTGCCGCAGCGACGGCAGCACGGTTGGCTTTGACGGCGTCGAGCAGCTTCGGATCGTTGGGTCCGAGGTTGCTGGCGGAGGACGCCCCCGGGTCCCACTTGGCCGCCGAGGGGCGGGCATGGAACCACAGGGGACTCTGGGTACCGGCGTCGTTCGCGGAGACTTGTGAAATCAAAGCCGATGCTGCGGGCTTTCCGGACGCGTCTTTCACGATGGAGCCGTTGGCCTGGAACGGCGCAATCGCTTGGCCGATGCCGAAAATCGCCAACGGGTAGATCAATCCGAGGACCACGGTGGCCAGGAGCAGGAACCGCAGGGCCGTTCCTGCTTGCCGAAGATAGCCGGAAAGGGTGTTCATGATGCTCCTAGCCAATGCCGGGGATGAGGGAAATGAGCAGATCGATGAGCTTGATCCCGATGAAAGGCGCCACGAGTCCACCGAGGCCGTAGATGGCCAGGTTCCGCGCCAAGGCCTGGTTTGCCGAGACTGCACGGTATTTGACGCCGCGCAATGCAAGCGGAACCAAGGCGATGATGATCAGGGCGTTGAAGATCACCGCGGACAGGATGGCGGAGGACGGCGAAGCCAAGCCCATGATGTTCAAGAGCCCGAGCCCGGGAAAAGTGCCCGTGAAGAGCGCCGGAACGATCGCAAAGTACTTCGCGACGTCGTTGGCGACCGAGAAGGTGGTGAGGGCTCCGCGGGTGATGAGCAGCTGCTTGCCGATGCCCACGATGTTGATGAGCTTGGTGGGATCCGAATCCAGGTCCACCATGTTGGCAGCTTCCTTGGCTGCCGGCGTACCGGAGTTCATGGCGACGCCCACATCCGCCGCGGCGAGCGCGGGGGCATCGTTGGTGCCGTCACCGGTCATAGCCACGAGCCGGCCCTGGGCCTGCTCGTCCTTGATGACGGCCAGCTTGTCTTCGGGAGTGGCCTCGGCGACGAAATCGTCAACCCCGGATTCGGCGGCGATGGCCTTGGCCGTGATCGGGTTGTCACCGGTGATCATCACCGTCCGGATGCCCATCCGCCGCAGTTCGGCGAAGCGGGCGTGCATGCCCGGCTTGACCACATCGGCCAGGTGGATGGTGCCCAAGACCCGGGCTCCGCCGTCGTTCGCGACTCCGGCGACCAAGAGCGGAGTGCCGCCCTGCGCAGAGATTTCCTGCACCTTGTGGTCCACTTCGGCAGGCGTCTGCCCGCCGAAGTCGGCGACGAACTTGGCGACGGCGGTCGCGGCGCCCTTGCGGATTTTCCGCCCGTCGAGGTCCAGACCGCTCATGCGCGTGCTGGCGCTGAATTCGACCACCTCGAAATCTACCGAGCTCGTCAGGAGCGCAAGCAGGTCCGGGCCGCTGACGCCCTTCTCCGCCGCGAGCTCCACGATCGAGCGTCCCTCCGGCGTCTCGTCGGCCAGGCTGGAAAGCCGGGCCGCTTCGATGAGTTCCGTCCGCTCGACGTCGTGGGCAGGGAAGAAGTTGACCGCGCGCCGATTGCCGTACGTAATGGTGCCGGTCTTGTCGAGCAGAAGCGTGGTGATGTCTCCGGCAGTCTCCACGGCGCGGCCGGACGTGGCCAAGACGTTGTGCTGCACCAATCGGTCCATGCCCGCGATGCCAATGGCCGGCACCAGCGCTCCGATGGTGGTGGGGATCAGGCAGACCAGCAACGCCACCAGGACAATGGGCGACGGCGTCGCCCCGGGCAGGGAAGCGAACGGGGCCAGGCTCATGGTGACCGCCAAAAACACGATGGTCAGGGAGACAAGGAGGACGTGGAGCGCGATCTCGTTGGGCGTCTTCTGCCGGACGGCCCCTTCCACGAGCTTGATCATCCGGTCAATGAACGTCTCGCCGGCCTCGGCGGTGATCCGAATGGCGATCCGGTCGGAGAGGACCTTGGTGCCCCCGGTCACCGAGGAGCGGTCGCCGCCGGATTCGCGGATGACGGGCGCCGACTCGCCGGTGATGGTGGATTCGTCCACGCTCGCCAGGCCCTCGATGATTTCGCCGTCGGAAGGGATGACGTCCCCGGCTTCGCAAATGACGACGTCGTTCTTCCGCAGTTCCGTTCCCGGCACCTCGTTGGTGGTGCCGTCCTCGAGCCGAAGCCTGGCGACAACGCCCTTCCGGCTGGCCCGGAGGCTGTCTGCCTGGGCCTTGCCGCGGCCCTCGGCGATAGCTTCGGACAACGTCCCGAAGAGGACTGTCAACCAAAGCCACGCTGTCACGGCGATGCCGAACACAGCCGGCTTGAGGATACAGATGGCCGTGCAGAGGGCCGCACCGACCAGCACGGTGAACATCACCGGAGAATGGATCATCTGGCGCGGCGCGAGCTTTCGCACAGCAACCGGCAGGGCAGACCGGAGGCTGGCAAGGTCCAGCTTGGCGGGTGCCTTGGTGTGGTGCTTGTGTTCTCCCGGGGTGCCGAGGGGATTGCCGTCCGCATAGGTCTGGGCGGCGGTGTCCTTGGCGAAGGCCGTGCCGGACTTGGTCATTTGAGGAGTCCTTCTGCGAGGGGGCCCAGGGAAAGGGCCGGGAAGTAGCTCAAGGCGGTCATGATCACCGTGACGCCGAGCAAGAGCGAACCGAAGAGCCAGCCGTGGGTCGGGACCGTGCCGGAGGAGGCCGGGATCCGCTGTTGTTTTGCCAGGGAACCTGCCAGGGCAATCACCAGCACGATGGGCAGATAGCGGCCCAGCAGCATGGCGAGGCTCATCATGGTGGACAGGTATGGGCCTGAACTGGTGATCCCGCCGAAGGCCGAGCCGTTGTTGTTCGCACCGGACGTGAAGGCATAGAGCACTTCGCTGAACTGGTGCGGTCCGGAGGCAGGTGCATTGGCCACGGCATCCGGAAGCAGGACCGTGACACCGGCGAGCGCCAGCACCACGACGGGTGTTACGAGGATGTACATTGCCGCGAGCTTCATCTCCCGGGGCCCGATCTTCTTGCCCAGGAATTCCGGGGTGCGGCCCACCATGAGCCCGGCGATGAACACCGAAACAATCGCGAGGATCAGCAGGCCGTAGAGTCCTGATCCCGTGCCGCCGGGGGCAACTTCACCGAGCATCATGTTCACCATGGCCACGCCGCCGGCCAGGGGCGGGAGGGAATCGTGGGCGACGTTGACCGCACCGGTGGACGTCAAAGTGGTGGCCGTGGCAAAGATCGAGCTTTGGGCGGCGCCAAGTCGCTGCTCGAAGCCCTCGCCCAAACCTCCGGCAGCCGCCGTCGCGGTTCCTTCCGCGGACGCGACGGCCCAAGCCATGAGGACAGTGGAGCTCAGCCAGAGAGTAGCCATGACGCCGACCACCGTGTACCCCTGCCGCTGGTCCCCCACCATGCGGCCGTAGGCATAGGGAAGCGCGGAAGGGATCAGCAGGATCAGGAAGACTTCGAACAGGCTGATAAAGACGTTGGGGTTCTCGAACGGGTGGGCCGAGTTCGCGTTGAAGTAACCCCCGCCGTTCGTGCCCAGGATCTTGATGGCTTCCTGGGACGCAACTGGTCCACCGGGGATCGCCTGGGTAATGCCTGCTGCCTGGTTGGTGACCTCGGTGGACCAGAAGTTCTGCACCACGCCGCCGATCACCATCACGATGGCCGCGAGGGCAGCCATCGGGAGGAGTACACGGAACGAAGTGCGCGCCAGGTCCACCCAGAAATTCCCCAGCCTGTCCGTCCGGGTCCGTGCGATGCCGCGGATCAGGGCGACCACCACCACGATTCCGACGGCGGCAGAGAGGAAGTTCTGCACGGCCAGCAGGCACATCTGCACGAAGATGCCCATGGTGGTCTCGGGGACGTACGTCTGCCAGTTGGTGTTCGTGGCAAAAGAGATAGCCGTGTTCATGGCCGTCCAGGGATCTACGCCGGGGAGAGAGTTGTTCCCTGGCAGGACTCCTTGAAGCCGCTGGAGGAGGAAGACCACCAAGATGGACACTGCGGAGAAGACCAGGACGCTGCGCAAGTAGACGGACCAGACCTGCTCGGTGTCTGGGTCCACCCCGGTCAGCCGATAGAACAACTTTTCTGCGCGGCTCGACTTCTTGCCCTCAAATACACCGGCGAGGTACACGCCCAGCGGCTTGTGCATTAAGACAAGCAGCATGAGCAGGACTGCCACCTGGGTGATGAAGGAGGCAACGCTGAAAACCATCCGCGATCACCACTTTTCCGGATGGATCAAAACGGCCAGCAGGTAGCCGAACAAGCACAGGCCTGCAATGAACAGGACCAACCACATCACGGCGTCGGCGCTCACTGCCCGTTCACCGGCCCGTCGCGATCCACGATCTTCCCCAAAAGGTGGGCTATCCACATCACGATCCCCATGGACACCACGAAGATCCCCACAACAGCCACGTCGGCCATTGGAACGTCCTTTCATCTGCGCCCCGTTTGTGGGGCTGATGCCAGTCAACTCCGTGTCGAGCGACGAAAAGGCGTTCCTAACGGTTCCTTAATGCGGTCCCGGCTTATCTTGACGCGGTCTTAATGCCGGCCCAACTATCCGGCAGCCGAACACGATCCTCCATCAGATATACGGCCACAATCCCAAACGCCCGCTCACAAACGCTCGCAAAGAGGTAATCGCGCGTCGTACGAATCCCGACGGCGGCGGGGTCCGCACCCTTGACAGAGCCCCCGCGAGGCGTGAATGATACGAGCCTCACCAGCTTCGTCCCTTCCGGTGGACAATCGCCAAGTTGGTGTCCGGACTTGTCGAAAGAGCGCAGTGACAGTCATCGTGTGGGCGTGTTTTTCGGTCGGAATGGCGGGGTTGCTCCTGACCTGGATGAGCGTGATTGGAACGCTCATAGTGCCGCGCTCGCTGCGCAGCTCGCTGTCACGGGTGACCGCTTTGGCCACGATGCGGGTATTTCTTGCCATCACAAAACCCGTGGCGTCCTACGAGGTACGCGATCGGATCCTTGCCTGGCAATCGCCGATGTCGCTCTTCGTCCGCCTGATCGTTTGGGTCATCCTGTTTTATGCGTCGTTCAGCCTCCTCCTGCTTCCCTTCGTCGACGGCGACATGTGGCAAGCCGCAAGCGAAGCCGGCTCCGCGATGTTCACCCTCGGCTACGCGGCCCCGTCGAACATCGGCAACACGGTGTTGGTCTACGCGGCCGCATACACCGGATTGATAGTCATCGCTTTGCAGATCGGATATCTACCGACGCTTTACGCAGCTTTCAACAGGCGTGAAGCGGAAGTCACGCTTCTGGTATCGAGGGCAGGATCACCTGCATGGGGACCGGAGCTTCTGGTGCGCACCCGGTTCGGCATGGCCGCTCAAACAAGCACCAGTGAGCTCAGCGAGCTCTACCGCACGTGGGAGCGATGGGCCGCTGACGTTGCCGAGTCGCATAGCGCCTACATCACGCTGGTGTGGTTTCGTTCGCCTGCACCGCTATCGAACTGGCTCAACTCCCTCCTCAGCGTGATGGACGCGGCCGCGTTGCAGCTTTCCCTGAGCCCGGAGTCGGCGCCGAGCACTCGGGCACGGCTGGTCCTTCGAATGGGGTTCACATGCCTGAACCAAGTGGCGCGTGCCATCCGTATCCCGGTGGACGACGATCCTGATCCCGATTCCGAACTCGACGTGAAGTTCGAGGACTTCCAATCAGCAGTGGAACTCCTGCGAACCGTCGACTACCCGATAGAAGTGAGCGCGGAACAAGCGTGGCCCCATTTCAGGGGCTGGCGCGTCAACTACGAAAAAGTCGCCTACGCAATCGCCTACGCAATCGACGCCCCGCCCTCAATGTGGAGCGGCCCACGACGCTTCGCGTCCGAACCGATCATGCCGCACCGGCCGAAGAACCGTACCGCCAAGGAGGTCAAGCCGGACGATCCGCAAATGATTGCTCGCCGGAAGAACGGGTGATTCGGGGTGCGTTCCGGACCCCGGCACACACCTGGCGACGCGGAAATGGCCAGCCGACACGGAAAAGCTCTGACGACCCCCGAAACCGGCGGCGCCAGACAATTACCGTGTCGCCAGGCACTTACCGTGTCGCCCGAACCAACCCCGAACCAACGGAGAGCCGCGTTCTAGATCTGCCGCTTCGACGAGATGACCCCGGTGTTGAAGCCAGCCAAGTGAAGGCCGCCATGGAAGCGCGCGTGCTCGATTTTCACGCAGCGGTCCATCACCACGTTGAGTCCTGCTTCCTGGGCGCTGCGGGCAACCGCCTCGTGCCAGGAACCGAGCTGGAGCCACAGGGTCTTGGCGTCTGCCGCCACGGCTTCTTCGAGTACCCCCGGAAGATCGTCGTGCTTACGGAAAACGTCCACGATGTCCGGGGACTCGGGCAGCTCGGCCAAGGAAGCGTACGTGGGCTGGCCCAGGATTTCCTTGACCACCGGGTTCACGAAAAACAGGCGGTACTTGGTGGACGATTTCAGGTAACTTGCCACGAAGTAGCTGGCACGGGAGGGCTTGTCCGAAGCGCCGACGATCGCGATGGTCTTGGCTTGGCGGAGCAAGTTAAGCCGTTCCGGCGCGGATGGACCTTCCCACGTGCGGATTCCGTTGTTGCTCATGCGCCCGCTCCAATGCTCTGACTGTCCAGGCTGCAGGAATCTGCAGCCTCCCCAAGAACGACGGCGGGTTCCGCCAGGGCATCCTGTGCTTCCGTGAGTGCCTGGTCCAGATCCCAGAGAATGTCCTCGAGGTCTTCGAGGCCCACCGAAATGCGGACGAGGTCTTCGGGAACACCCGCGGATTCCAGCTGTTCGGGACTGAGCTGCTGGTGGGTGGTAGATCCGGGATGGATCACAAGGGTCCGGGAATCGCCGACATTGGCCAGATGCGAGGCCAGTTGGAGCGCCTCGATGAACTTCTGCCCTGCGGCACGGCCGCCCTTGACGCCGAACGAAAAGACCGAGCCTGGTCCCAGCGGCAGGTATTTCTTGGCCCGCTCGAAGTGCGCATGCGAAGGAAGCCCGGAAAAATTCACATAGGCCACGCGGGGGTCCGCTTCAAGCCATTCAGCCACTGCCTGGGCATTGCGGAGGTGCTCGTCGAGGCGCTGGGGGAGCGTCTCCACGCCTTGCAGAAGCTGGAACGCCGATTGCGGGGACAGGGCCGGTCCGATGTCGCGCAACTGCTCGCAGCGCAGCTTGGTGAGGAATCCGTATTCACCGAAGTTCCCCCACCAAGACACGTTGCCGTAGGAAGCAACGGGTTCGGTCATGGTGGGGAATTTGCCGTTGCCCCAATTGAACTTTCCGCTTTCCACGATGACGCCGCCGAGCGTGGTGCCGTGTCCGCCGAGGAATTTGGTGGCCGAGTGGATCACAATGTCCGCACCGTGTTCGAAGGGCCGCACGAGGTAGGGCGTGCTCAAGGTGGCGTCCACCACGAGGGGGATCCCGGCGTCGTGCGCCACCTTGGCCAGCCCCTCAAGGTCCTGGACCTCGGAGGAGGGATTGGCCACCACCTCGACGAAGATCGCTTTGGTGTTCTCGCGCACCGCGGCGGCGTAGTCCGCCGGGTCCGTCCCGGGAACGAACGTGGTGTCCACGCCGAAGCGGCGCAGCGTGACGTCGAGCTGGGTCACCGTACCGCCGTAGAGCTGGGAGGCGGCCACGATATGGTCCCCCGCCTGGGTCAGCGCCGCGAAGGTGATGAACTCCGCCGCCATGCCCGAGGACGTCGCCACGGCGCCGATTCCGCCCTCCAGGGACGCGATGCGCTCTTCGAACGCAGCCACGGTGGGGTTGCCGATCCGGGAATAGATGTTGCCGTACTTCTGCAGCGCGAAGAGGTTGGCGGCATCCTGGGTGTCCTTGAAGACGAAGGACGTGGTCTGGTAGATCGGCACCGCGCGGGCGCCGTGCTCGGCGTCGGGAGTCCCGCCGGCGTGCAGGGCGCGGGTGCGGAAGCCGAAACTGCGCTCCGTCATTACGCGTTCACCAGCTTGGTGGTTGAGTCGGTCTGTGCCACGGGTGTCCCGGAGAGGTCCAGCTCGACGCCGTTCTTGCGTGCCAGATCAGCCTCCAGTTCCCGGACGATCGGCAGAATATCCCGGCCGAAGGCCGCGACCTCCTCCTGGAAATGCAGGTAGCCGGTGAGGAAAAGGTTCACGCCGATCTTTTTGTACTCGACGATCCGTTCCGCGATCTGCTCCGGGGTGCCGATCAGCTGGGTCTTGAAGCCGTCGTTGTACTGGACCAGATCCTCAAAGCTCGAGTCGGCCCACATGCCCTTGCCGTCCTTCGTGGAAGCTCCCGCTTCCTGGACCGCGGCGCGGAATCCTTCGACGGCGGGCTTGTGCGCCTTCTCGACGATCTCCCGGAGGGTGTCCCGCGCCTCCTTTTCGGAGTCGCGCGCGATGACGAAGCCGTTGAGGCCGAAGCGCGGGGCCGGGAGAGCGCCCTCAGTGCCGCGGCGTGTTTCGCCGGATGCCGCGACGACGCCGGCGATGTTCTCCTTGAATCCTTCCAAGTCCTTCCCGTTGGAGAAGTACCAGTCCGCAACGCGGCCGGCTGTGGCCTGCGCGGCTGTCGAGTTGCCGCCGAAGAAGATCTCCGGGTGGGCGCGCCCGGGCACGTCCACCGGTGCCGGGTTCAGGGTGAAATCGGTGATGTTGTAGTACTTTCCGGACTGGCTGTATTCCTGCTCGGTCCACAGCCCGCGGAGGACCTTGATGAATTCTTCGGTGCGGACATAGCGTTCGTCATGTTCCAGCCATTCCAGACCGAAATTCGTGAACTCGTTCTTCAGCCAGCCTGAGACGATGTTGACGGCGGCGCGTCCCTGGGAAATGTGGTCCGCCGTAATGATGTACTTCGCCAGTACCCCGGGATGCCACATGCCCGGGTGGACGGCGGCAATGACCTTGAGTCGTTCGGTGGCGGCCAGCAAGGCGAGGCTGAACGACGTCGCCTCATGCTGCTTGTCAGCACCGTACGAGGCTGCATAGCGCGTTTGGGTCAGTGCGTATTCGAATCCGGAATTCTCCGCGATGCGGGCCAGTTTCTTGTTGTAGTCAAAGTCCCATCCGGTGCGTTGCTCGATGGTGGAAACCACCAGGCCCCCGGAGACGTTCGGCACCCAGTAGGCGAACTTGAGCGGTTCGGAGAGCCGCGCGACGTTGCTGATCTCGGTCATGAATTTTCCTTTACTAGGGCCCGCTCGCGCAGGATGTCCTGGATGCCGGCGATCGCCGGTTCGTTCTGGAGTGAGGTTGTATCGCCCAAGGCGGTTCCCTCGAAGAGTTGGGTGAGCAGCCGGCGCATGATCTTGCCGCTGCGGGTCTTGGGTACGTCAGCCACGACGACGACGTCGCGCGGCTTTGCGATCGGGCCGATCTCTTGGGCCACGTGGTGACGCAGTTTCGCGGCAACCTCGTGTGAAGCTCCGCCCTTGAGGACTACGAACGCGACGACGGCGTGCCCCGTCTTGGGGTCGGGCACGGGACAGACCCCGGCCTCCACGACGTCCGGATGGGACACGAGGGCCGACTCGATCTCGATCGTGGACAACAGGTGACCGGAAACATTGAGGGTGTCGTCCACCCGTCCGAGGATCCAGATGTCGCCGTCGGAGTCGTATTTCGCTCCGTCGCCGGCAAGGAACCACCCTTGTGCCGCGTACTTGCTCCAGTACGAATCGAAGTAGCGCCGCGGGTTGCCCCATACGGTCCTCGCGATCGCCGGGCCGGGACGGTCCACCACGATGAAACCGTGGACGCCCGCCGGTACCAAGGCGCCGGCGTCGTCAACTACCTTGGCACTGACTCCAGGCAGCGGCCGGGCAGCGCAACCCGGTTTGAAGTCCGTGTCCGTCGGGGCTGGCGAAAGGATGGTGGCGCCGGTTTCCGACTGCCACCAGGTGTCGACGACGGGAACGGTGCCGCCGCCAAGGTTCTTGCGGAGCCATCGCCATGCTTCAGGATTGACTGCCTCGCCTACCGTGCCAAGGAGGCGGATGGACGAGAAATCGTAGGTGTCCGGAACGCCGTCCGGGAACCAGCCCATCAGGGAACGGACCAGCGTGGGCGCCGTGTAGTACTGAGTGACCTTGTAGCGATCGATGATTTCGAAGTGGCGGCCCGGATGTGGCGTATTGGGCGTGCCTTCGAAAATCACCTGGGTGACGCCATTGGAGAGGGGGCCGTAAATCTCGTAGGTGTGCGCTGTGACCCATGCGAGATCGGCGGTGCACCAATGGACGTCGCTGTCCCGCAGTGCCGGATCCGGGTTGCTGAAGAGGTGCTCGAAGCTCCATGAGGCTTGCGTGAGGTAACCGCCCGAAGTGTGCACGAGGCCCTTTGGCTGACCGGTTGTCCCCGAGGTGTACATGATGAAGAGTGGAGTCTCGGCGTCGAAGGCTTCAGGCTCGTGCACTTCCGAGGCCGGTTCGACGACGTCGTGCCACCACACATCGCGGCCGGCCACCATGGGGATGGTGTCGAGTTCGTCGCGGGCAGTGGTGCGGTTGACGACCAGTACCCGCTCGATGGCGTTGTCCCCCGCGACGGCGGCATCCGCGTTTTCCTTGACCTGAACCGCGACGCCTCGCCGGAACTGACCGTCCGTGGTGACAAGGAGCTTCGCCTGGGTGTCCTCGACGCGGAAGCGCAGGGCCTCTGCGGAGAAACCGCCGAACACGAGCGAATGGATGGCTCCGATGCGCGCCACTGCGAGAGTAATGATGATTGTTTCGGGAATCACGGGAAGGTAGATCACAACGCGATCGCCTTTGCCGATGCCGAGTGCCAGAAGCGCGTTTGCAGCCTTGGAAACCTCGCGCAGGAGCTCTGCGTAAGTGATGGCGCGGCGGTCGCCCGGTTCGCCTTCGAAGTAGAGGGCAACCTTGTCTCCCCGTCCCGCGGCGACGTGGCGGTCCACACAGTTGTATGCGACGTTTAGCTTTCCGCCGTCAAACCAAGTGATGTCGGGTCCACGGCCTGCGGAAACGTCGCTTGGCACCCAATTGTGGGCCGTTTCCCAAGGCTTGCCATTCGATCGTTCAGCCCAGTCCAAGCGGAGGGCCTGCGCCTCCCAGAACGCCACAAAATCGTCCGTGACTTCATCACGTTGCTGGGACATAGCAATACTCCATCGTTTCCTGGCTTGGCACCTTCGGCGCACGCGGACTGGGTAGCTCGCCCGGCTGGCGAAACGCTGGTTACGGTCTCATCGATCCGGCCTCTTTTGGCCGAATTCGCTGGTTCATTCAACTAAAACGGATCTCGGCGTCGACTCAAAATATGCCATTCTTGCAGCGTAATATTCCGCAAGACGCCCGACGCAAGCTGTTCCTCAGTTGAAAATTCGGACTCGTTCAGGAGCGGGCAGATCTTCGCTCAGGTACTGGCACCATCCGGCGAGGAGTCAGCTAGGTGGTGGTGTTGCCCGGAGACGGCTCAGTATGAGCCAGTTGGGCGGTCATTTGATCGGTCCAGGCGTCGATGGCGGCCCAATCCCGGAGGTCGCCGAAGCGTCCGCCGCTCAGGTGAAACAAGGCGCGGAGCGGCGCCGGCATCTGGCTGGGCCGGTAGACACCGGAGAAGACTCTGTGGGCTCGAAGCGGTACTTCTTTGGACAGGACCCGCGCAATCCGTTCCTGCTGGAAGGCCGCTGCGCGCTTGCGGAAAGGCTTTGGCAGGGCGTCAGCCATTCCAACGCTGAAAGCCCAGACGGGTCGCGTGGCCAGCCCCGGCGCATGACGTCTCACGAACAGTGACGCCTCGGGCAGCCATGCCTGATTGTGGATGGCACTGCCGATGACTACGGCCTCGTATCCAGTCACGGACTCAATCTCCGCCACGGCTCGGCACTCGACGTCGTCCAGCACCCCCGCCATCCGGGAGGCTACATGTTGAGCGATCTCCTTGGTGGAGCCCAGCGCACTCGCATATGCAACAAGAACCGTCATTTGAAGCCCTCCCTTTTCGTCCTTAGTCTGACGGATAGTGGTCCGCTGGCACCGTGCCATAGGTCCCGGTGCCAGCGAGAGCTTCAGGATGCGGTTACTTTTCGCCCGGCCACCCGGTGTACGACTCGGCCAGGTACGCGCGGGCATGTCGGGAAGACACCACGGAGTGGAGTTCGCCAAGCTGGCGGGCACGTCCGAAGTCGTCCGAACCGGGAACAGTGTGCAGCATGGAAGTCATCCAGTAGGAGAAGTGCTGAGCCTTCCAAACGCGTTCGAGTGCACGGTCGCTATAGGATTCCAGCAGAGCGGTGGAACCGTTCGAGTAGAAGGACTCCAGGCCTTCGAAGAGCACCTTGACGTCGTGCAGGGCCAAATTGAGACCCTTGGCGCCCGTCGGCGGGACGGTGTGGGCGGCGTCTCCGGCCAGGAACATGTTCCCGTAGCGCATCGGGGTGTGGACGAAGCTGCGGAACGGCAGGACCATCTTTTCGAGGACCGGTCCTTCCTTGAGCTCAAAGCCGTTTCCGTTGACGCGCTTGCGGAATTCGGACCAGATGCGCTCATCGTCCCAATCGGCCACGTTTTCCTTGGGGTCGCACTGGAAGTACATGCGCTGCACGCTCTCCGTGCGCTGGCTGATCAGCGCGAAGCCGTGCTCCGAATTGGCGTAGATCAGTTCGTCGGAGCTGCGGGGAGCCTGGGCCAGGATGCCGAACCAGGCGAAGGGGTATTCGTGGAAGTACCATTTGCGGTTGGCTTCCGGGATCTGGAAGCGGCAGTGGCTGCGGGAACCGTCGGCGCCCACCAGGAAGTCCGCCTGGATCTCGAATTCCTGGCCCTCGGCGTCGGTGAACCAGACTTTGGGTTTGCCTTCGAGGTCGTGAATGGTGGTGTTCGTGACGCTGTAGCGGACGTCACCGCCGTCGTCCTTGCGCCGTGCAGCGAGGTCGAGGAAGACATCCGTCTGCGGGTACAGCCAGACCGATTCCCCCACAAGCCCCTTGAAGTCGATCCGGTGGCTTTCGCCGTTGAAGCGCAGTTCGATGCCATCGTGCCTGTCTCCGTCGCGCAGCACGCGGTCAGATACTCCGCTGTCCACGAGCAGGTTCACCGAACCGTGTTCCAGGATGCCTGCGCGGACTGTTTCGGCGATTTCCTGATGGCTGCGGATTTCGATGACGGTGGATTCGATCCCTGACTTCGCCAGCAGGTGGGAAAGCATGAGGCCGGCAGGGCCTGCACCCATGATGGCCACTTGGGTGGTGATGATTTTGCGTGCCATTAGTGTGTTCCTCGCTTCATTGCGGAACCGCGGCTGAAGGGCTGCGGTTGGGATGTCCTGAAGTTCAGTGTGACCCGCACCGCAGGGTCGGCGTTAGTCGAATTCCGTTCAACGGAAACGAGTTCAGAGTTTCCGCTGCTCGTTGAGCTGTTCCTTGAGCTGCCGTCCGATGCCGCGTGCCGCAGTCTGCAGTGCCGGCACCAGCGCCTGCAGTCGCATCTCAGCGAGGGGAACCACGACGCCGAGTGCCGCCACCGTACGCCTCTTGCCATCTACCACCGGCACCGCAATGCCCCAAGTATCCGGGTCCACCACGCCGGCGAGCTGGGCGTACCCCTGCTGGGCGGTTTCGGCCAGCAGATGACGGACGACGTCGGTCGCCACCTTTCCGGCAGGGTCGCCGAATTGCGTGAGGTACTCGGCCTGCAGCTCTCGGGGCTGGTTCGCCATCAGCGCCAGCCCGGCGGAAGAGATGTGGACAGGCATGCGGCCGGCCACCCGGGCCCGGTTGGCCACGGATCCCCGGCGGGAGAGCCGCTCCACGAACAGCGCCTCCCACCCGTCGAGCACTGCGAGGTTCACATTCTGGTTCAGGACCTGCTGGATGTCCTCCATGAACGGCAAGGCGGCTTGACGAAGGGCCAGAGTGGGCGAATTCCGGTTGACGAGCTCCCATAAACGCAATCCCAGGCGGACATGTCCACCTGGGGACAGATCCAGGAGCCCGTGCTCGGCGAGCTGCCGGACCAAACGGTGGGCGCTTGTGAGCGGCAAGCCCGTGGCCCCTGCGAGTTCAGAAAGCTGCAAGGAGGTAGTGCCTTCGGGGAAGGCTTCTATGATCCGGACGATGCGGTCCACCACCGAATCTCCGGATGCCGAGTTCGCCACTGCGCTTCACCACTTCCCACCGATTCCATTGAATGGTGGGCTCCAGTTTACAGCGGTTCTGAGGGATCCCCCGTGGCATCTTTGACTTCCCGTCGCGAGATTTCCGTGCCAATGGTGTCGTATTGCGCCCGTAGTTCCGGAGTGCCAAAGGTTGTGGGCTGGTCCAAGAGGCCAAAGACGAAGTCGCTGGCTGCGAAGAGTTCATCATCGGAGTACTTGTCCAGCGGCCCGAATCCTCCGGCATCGATCGAGGCGGAGAAGTCGCCGGTGAGCGCCATGGACTTCGACCCCGCCGCGGCCTCGTTTGAGAGGACGGAAGGCCGCGCCATGAATTCCAGCGAAACCCCGGACCCCGTGGAGAGGCCCCCTTCGGTAGCGCCGCCGTCGATCGCGTTGAGGTCGTTGCGAAGTCCCGCCAAGGCCTGCGATTCCACAAGCGTGGCGTGGGAGAAACCCACCCTGATGTGGGAAGTGATGCCCATTCGCCGGATACGGCGGACGATGTACACGAGTGCGGGGCGGGAATCCTGGTTCAGGCTCCCCCGCACGTCGATCTCGACGGCATCCGTTGAAACATCGAATTTTACGAGGGCGTGCAATTTTCGGTCCATAGGTACTCCAAATAAGGGTGTCTATGGCCGACGGCTCAACCTCAAGAAGGCTATCTCCTGACGCGCGCTTGCACAACCCGCCGCGTTGACTCATAAAAAACCTCCGCGTAGCCGCATACGTTGCCTCATGGGAAAAGGTCCGGGAAGGGTGGCCGCGGAGATCCTTGAGGGATGGGATTGACGATGGGTGAACGCAAAGCCGTGACGAAGCACCTGGCCGAGTCCTACCGGGCCGGTGACCGGGCCAGGAAGGGGCGGATCCTGGATGAGCTTGTCGAGCTGACCGGCTGGCACCGGGACCATGCGCGGGCGGTTTTGCGGCATGCGCTCGATCCGCCGCGGCCACGGCCCGTCAGGCCGGGACGCGCCCCGGTGTATGGGGCCGACCTGCAGGACGGTCTCGTGCTGTGCTGGGCGGTGCTACGGGGCCCTGCGGGCAAGCTGCTGGCCCCCATGCTGCCGGATCTCGTGCCGATGCTGCGGGCAGAGAAGGTCCTGGACATTACCGACGGGCAGGCAGCGATGCTCGCCCGCATGAGTGCGGCGACCATTGACCGGCGGCTGGCCGGTCAGCGGGCGAAGCTCCTGCCGCATGGCCGGTCCCATACCAAGCCCGGATCTTTGCTGAAGTCCCAGATCCCGATCCGCACCTGGGCCCAGTGGGACAACGCTGTGCCGGGTTTCGTCGAGATCGATCTGGTCGGCCACGAGGGCGGCGCCGCGTCCGGGCAGTACTGCTTCACCCTCACGGTCACCGATATCGCTACCGGGTGGACGGTGAACCGGTCCGTGCCGAACAAGGCACAGAAGCACGTCTTCGCGGCCCTGCGGCACGTCCTGGCGGTCTTCCCTTTTCCCGTCATCGGCATCGATTCGGACAACGGCAGTGAGTTCATCAACAACGAACTCTTCGAGTTCTGCCTCGAGCACCGCATCACCTTCACCCGGTCCCGCCCGAGCAACAAGAACGACGGCGCCCACGTCGAACAGAAGAACTGGTCCAGGGTCCGTGAGCTTGTCGGCTACCTGCGCTATGACACCGCCGCGGAACTGGAGCTCCTCAACGAGATCTGGGAGCTGGACCGGATTTTCACCAACTACCTGCTGCCCCAGCAAAAGCTCATCGCCAAGGTCCGCCACGGAGCCAAGGTCAGCAAAACCCACGACCGGGCGACGACCCCGCACAGGCGCGCCGTAGCAGACCCCGCCGTGGCACGGATGCCCGTGATCCGCATGAACGCCCAATACAAGAAGATCAGGCCGGCCGCGCTCTCACGGCAGATACTGGCCCTCACCGGCCGGCTTGAAGCCATCGCCACCGCCAAACAACCGGCACCGATCAAACCCGCTGTGAACGAACGATGGAACCACACCAGCCGGAGGTTTTCACATGAGGCAACGAATCAACCTTCCCGGAGGTATTGACGTGAGGCAACAGGCCCGCCGCGTTGCCGTGGTCCCCCACGGCCAAGGCTCATCCGGCCGAGGCACCGAAGACCATTCGGACCTGGTCCAGTCGGCTCCAGGCTCGGCTGATCATGAGCGGCAGCTCAGTGTCCACATCGCTGACGATGCTTTCCACGAGCCAGGTCTGGTGGTTGCGCGGCAGCCCGAGCCGGGTGCACACATGGGACGGAGCAATGTCGACGGTTCCGAACCATTCCGTGCGTTCGGGGGTGAATCCGCTGGCCTCGAAAGCCTCAGCCACCGATTCGAAGACCCTCAGGGCCACGTCCAGGTTCGCAACGGCGCGGGGATTGAACCACTCCTCGAAGAAGCATGCCTCGAATCCATCGATGTACCCGAGCCGCTCCAATCGCAGCGCATCGGTTCCCGGAGGGATCCCGAACCGCGAGCCCACGTCCTCGGGCGCGGGCGAGATCCCCTTGCCGGCGAGGACGGTGCGCGGCTGTGCTCCCGCGGCCCGGACAATGCCATGGAAGGACGGGGCACGCGACTGCGAGATCGGATAGTCGATCCGCCTGTTGACAAAAGTTCCCGTGCCCTGCACGCGGCGCACCAAGTAGAGGTCCTCAAGCGCCTCAACGGCAGAGCGGGCCGTGGCCCGCGACACCTGGTACTTGACCATGATCTGGTGCTCACTGGGAATCCGTTGGCCAGCCTGCATCCCCCTCACCGCGATTGCAAGCAGGTCGATTAGCTCGGCGACGGCGGGCTGGGCCATGCCTCACATCCTAGGTCGGACTCGACCATGATCAAACCCGGTGCGACGGAGCGGCGCAAGATCGACGGATCGCTCTCGTGACCCGTCAGCAGCCCCGGGAGGGCGTCCAGCGGCAGCGGTCCGGCCACGACAGAGCCCCAGTCAAAGGTCCCGGCCGTCGAGTCGAGGAAATCGATCGCGGCCTGCAGGTGCTCGGGCTCGTAGTTGTGGACGCCGACCACGGTGTGGCGGCCGCGGACCACGGCCTCGGGGTCGAGGGCGATCACGTCGCCCGGCGAAACGCTGCCGGCGAGCACGAGGCAGCCGCCGACGTCGAGCGCTGCCAGACAGCTGCGGACCCCTTCGGGAGCCCCGGAGAGCTCGACCACGATGTCGAATCCGGCGGTCCCCCCGGCCCGCGTTCCGCCCGGGGCAATGGCCGCGAGGCGCGTTGCCCCGAACCGCGTGGCCAGCTCGCTGCGCTCGGGCGAGGGGTCGCGGACCTCCACAACGGCGGCGCCGCGGGCGTTGGCCACAGCTGCCGCGAACACCCCGAGCATGCCGGCGCCATTGACAAGAACCCTCAGCCCGGCCAATCCACGGGTGCGGCTCGCGACGTCGGCCGCGTCGAGGCAGGCCACGACCGTCGCCCCGGCACAGGCCGCCACGGCGGCTGCCGCATCGCCGACGGTGTCCGGGACCCGCACGAGGGCCAGTCCCCGGCGCAGGTGGATGTGCGTGGCGTACCCGCCTGAGATCGGCCAGCCGCCGTGGAGGGCTTCGTGCCCGGTCTTGAGCAGCTGGCGGCACTTGGCAGTGAGCCCCCGGAGGCAGCGGTCGCAGGTCCCGCACGAGGCGGTGACGCCCCAGACGACGCGGTCTCCGGGCTCCAGCGCCTCGCCGCGGACGTCAACGAGGCCACCTCCGTGGATCTCGGCAAGTCTCCCGACCGCCTCGTGGCCCAGGATCGAGGGGTGGGCGCCCGCACGCCGGCCGCCCACAGTGTGTCGGTCCGAACCGCAGACGGTGGCGAGGTCGATCGATGCGATGGCCTCGCCGGGCCCCAGCTCCGGGAAGGGGAATGTGCGCAGGCTGAAATCTCCGCCGCCGTTCCACACCTGCGCCCGTAGCATCCCAGGCTGCACGCTCATCGGGTGACGCTTGTGCCGGCGAAGCGCGCATCGGAGAGAAGGTCGACCACCGAGTCCACTATCGCGTCATGCGGGTGTGGCGCGAAGTCCTCCCGCGACATGTGGCCCGTGAGCACGCCGATGCTGAGTACCCCGGCGCGGCGCGCGGCGAGCACGTCGGCGGCCGTGTCGCCCGCGGCCGCGACCTGGGCTACATCCTGGATGCCCGTTGCCTCCATAGCCCGGTGGATCATGTGCGGCGCGGGACGGCCGGCGGCCACCATGTCCGCGCAAACTACCGCGTCGAGCGTGGCCGAGGGGTCGCCGTCGTGCGCCGTCCACCCTAGGCCGGCGAGCAGCGGGGCGGCTATCTCGGTGGAGAACCCGGTGGTCAGCGCCACCTTGATGCCGCGGGCACGGAGGACCGCCATCGCCTCCGGGACACCCGGCAGCGGCTGCGGCGGGTTGGTGCGGTAGGAATCGCGGAGCGAGTCCAAGAACCAGGCATACGCGGAGTCGACGACGGCGTCCGTCGGCTCGAGTCCGCCGGCCTGCATGAGGTTCCGGATCGCCCAACGCTTCTCCGTGCCCATCCACTTCTGCAGCTCCGCGGGTGAGACCGTGGCGCCCTCGCGCTCGACGGCGGCCCGCAGGGTGCGGTAAACCTCGTCTCGCTCGTCGACCGTGGTCCCGGCGATATCGAAGACGGCAAGGGTGATCATGTGGGGCTCCAAGGGTGTGGGAGTTGGCGCCGAATCCGTCGCCGCCGGTAAATGCAACTGGTCAAAAACCCTAGGGGCGTGCGAACGATGTCCGGCCTCTCAGGGCGAACGGGAGGGTGAACTGCCGGTTAACATAGGCGCCGGTTGTGGGACGTGCGCTCTTGCTCACGGGTTATCGGGGAAGGATTCTTAAGTGAAGAACTTGGAGCAGGATCACCACACGGACCTCGTCGTCGTCGGCGCCGGCATCCTCGGGTGTGCGCATGCCGTGGAGGCACTCTCGCGCGGCTTGACCGTGCGGATCATCGAGCGGGACTCCGCGGCGGTCGGCGCCTCCGTGCGTAACTTCGGCCACGCCTGCATCACCGCCCAGGCGGCCAGCGAGCTGCCGATGGCGCAGGAGTCGCGTCGCGGCTGGTTGGAGACCGCGCGCACCGTCGGGTTCTGGGCCCCGGAGTCGGGTGCCGTCGTCGTCGCCAGAAGCCGCGAAGAGATGGCGGTCCTCGAGCAGTTCCGCGACGCACGGGGGACTGACGCCGCCCAGCTGCTGACTGGCGGGGAGGTACGACGCCGCCTGCACTCCGACGACGCGCGGCCGAACGGCGCGATCCTTGGCGGGGCGTTCCTCCCAGCCGATCTGCGAGTGGACCCCCGCGCGACGGTGGGCGCGATAGCCGCCTGGCTCGAGGCGCAGGACGGCGCCACCATTGCGTGGCGCACGTCGGTGCGCGAGGTGGCCGACGGGACCGTGGAGACCTCACGCGGGACCTTCACGGGCGAGCACGTGGTGGTCTGCGCGGGCCACGACGTCGACCATCTGTTCCCGGATGTTGCCGAGCGCTGGGAGATCGTACGCTGTGCGCTGCAGATGGCCCGCTCGACGGGCCTACCCGGATACACGCTCGATTCCGCGGTCCTCACCGGCACCTCGATGCTGCGATACGGGGGGTTTTCCGCGATGCCTGCCGCAGAAGCCCTGCGTGAGGAGGTACACCGGGAGACTCCCGAGCTGCTGGACATGGCGGCCAACGTCATGTTCACCCGCCTGCCCGATGGCTCGTTGCTCCTCGGAGACTCGCACGACTACGCCCCGACGAGCCGCCCGTTCATGGATGAGGGTGTCACCGACCGGCTGCTGCGGGAGATCGGCTCGGTCCTCGGGACCACGCCGCGGATCCGGGAACGCTGGCAGGGCGTGTATGCCTCGAGCGCACTGACGAACCTCGTCGCGGAGCGCACCGATCCTCGCACGACGGTCGCGACCGTGACCTCGGGTATCGGGATGACCCTCTCCTTCGGGCTCGCCCGGCACACGCTGGACGGCCTGTAGAGCGCGGTGGAACGGACACCTTTGCAGAGATGTCTAGATGTATGGACCTCATTAAGGTGCTGGTAACCCGCCGGTGGTCCAGTCTTAGGCGCGGCTTCCTACGTTTAGACCCGATGCGCACTAGGACTTGAAGCTCCTCCCAACACACACGTGCGCCTGAATCGAAGGGCCAATCCCATGTTCGTCTCCCGCACAAAGCGCTTCGGCGCCGTCGCGACCGTCGTCGCCGCGCTCTCGGCAGTGACAGTCCTCGCAGCTTGCTCCTCCCCCAGCTCCACCCCGGCCAACGCGGCCGCAGGAGCCAGCCAGAGCTCTTGGGCGAAGGCCGAGGGCACCATCGTCATCGGCGCCGTGCCCGACCAAGCCGGCTCTGACTCGAACATCAAACCGATCGAGGATTACGTCGCCAAGATGACCGGCTACAAGGTCGAGTACTACCCCACCGCCGACTACACCGCCCTGATCGCTGCTGCCGCGGCGGGCAAGGTCGACGTCATGTCCTCCGGCGCCCTGCAATACGTCATGGCCATCAACAAGGGCGCGAACCTCACCCCGGTCGCTGCCCAGATCAACTCGTCGAGGATCAAGGAACCGGGCTACTACTCCGAGGCGATCGTCCCGAAGGACTCTGCTATCACGAGCCTCGCTGACGCCAAGGGCAAGACGGTGTGCTTCGTCGACCCCAACTCGACCTCTGGCTTCTTGTTCGGTCTGTACCAGCTCCACAAGGCAGGCCTTGACGTCACTTCGAACGGCAAGGACGCCTCGGGCAATCCGACGTTCGCCGACTTCAAGGTCCACTTCGCGGGCGCCCACGACAAGTCCGAGCAGACGGTCGCCTCGGGACAGTGCGATGTTGGCTTCGCAGAGGACAGCATCGCCGAGGCCGGCGCGCAGAAGGGCGAGGTCAAAGTGATCGGCAAGGAGTACGTGCCTGGCGGTCCGTTCTCGATCTCGACCGGGCTGCCGGCCGACGCTCAGAAGAAGCTCACCGACGCGCTGCAGGGAGCCACACCGGACGCCATCAAGACCGCGGGCATCGCCACAACCCCCGGCTTCAACTCCGGCTACTTCGGGGTGCAGGCGAAGACCGCCGACTACTACCAGACAATCAAGGACCTCTGCTCGCAGATCCTCGTCGCGAAGTGCTCGAAGTAATAGGCACCGATCAAGGAACGCCATCATGAACAGTACGACGGCCTCTCCGGTCATCCGCCTCTCGGGCGTTGCCAAGGACTTCGGCTCGACGCGTGCCCTGAACGGGGTCGAGCTTGTAGTCGAACGTGGGGAGGTCGTCGTACTGCTCGGCCTCTCGGGGTCCGGCAAGTCGACGCTGCTCCGTCACCTCGACGGCCTCGAGCTGCCGACGGCCGGGACCGTCGAGGTCCTTGGCCAGGACATCCCCGGGCTTGCGCCCCGGGAACTGCGCCGGTTCCGCGGGCGTGTGGCCATGATCTTCCAGCAGTTCGAGCTCGTGCCGTCCCTGACGGTGCTCGAGAACGTGCTGACGGGCGCTTTGTCCCGGCTCAGGGGACCGCGCCTCGGACTTTGGGCCTACCCGAAGGCCCTCAAAATCACCGCGCTCACTCATCTTGACCGAGTCGGCCTGCTCGAGAAGGCGTACCAGCGCGCCGACCAGCTCTCCGGTGGCCAGCAGCAGCGCGTCGCGATCGCACGGGCCCTCATGCAGCGTCCGGAGATCCTTCTCGCCGACGAGCCGGTAGCAAGCCTGGATCCCGAGTCAAGCGAACAGGTGATGCGCCTCATCCGTGAGATCGCGGCCGACCACGGCCTCACAGTCGTCTGCAGCTTGCACCAAGTGGACCTCGCCCTTGGCTGGGGCGACCGGATCGTCGGCCTGCGCCACGGCCAGGTCGTACTCGACACGCCGACTGCGGGCCTCTCGAAGGAACAGGCCATGGAGATCTACGGCCGGGTGTCCACCTCGACAGCCGAGCTTGACGCGATCGAGAGTGAGCTCAAGGAATCGAGGCTCACCATGGAGGCGGAGGCCTCCGTTGGAGCCTCGCGGCTCACCGTGGGCGGCACCCGATGACGGCCCTCGCCTCGACCTCTGTCGAGTCCTCACTGGACATAGCCGACCGTGCCCCTCGCCGCCCCGCCTCGGTGGAGCGGAAGATCGCCACCATCGTCCTCCTGGCCATGCTGCTTTTCGCGATCTGGTCGCTCGGACAGCTGGACTTCTCTTGGGCCCACGTCGCCACGAGCTGGACCAACGCCGAGAAGGTCTTCTCGCGTATGGACCCGATCAGCCTGCCCGGGCCGACAGACCTGTTTTCGTTGATCGGGATTACGGTCGGCATCGTGGTGCTCGGCACGCTCGTCGCGGCCCTCATTTCCGTCCCGGTGGCTCTGATGGCCGCGCAGAATACGGCGCCGTCGCGCTGGCTCCGCTGGCTCGGACGCGCGATCGGCGTCGTGACCCGCGCCGTGCCCGACGTCGTCCTCGCCTTGGCCTTCGCCCTCACCTTCGCGCTCGGCAGCCCACTGCCTGGCGTGCTCGCCCTCGGTATCCACTCGATCGGCATGATCTCGAAGCTCTTCGCCGACGCGATCGAGCAGTCCGACGACGGACCTCGCCTCGCGATCCGCGCAGCCGGCGGCTCGCGCGCCCAGGAATTCTGGTCCGGAGTCTTCCCCCAGGTGCTGCCCTCGTGGATCGCAACGGCCCTGCACCGCTTCGACATCAACCTGCGCGGCTCGGCGATCCTTGGCTATGCCGGGGTGGGCGGTCTCGGCTACGCCATGAAGGTCGCGTTCGCGGATTTCCCCACAGGCTACGGCCGTGGCCTCGGGATCGCGTGCGTCATCTTCGTGATGTGCGTCGTCCTCGAGATCGTCTCCTCCACCATCCGCCGCAACCTCCTCGGGGTGCAGCCCTCCGGCAGGGGCCTCGGTGACCGGATCGTCCGGACCACCACCAGGAACCGGCCCGCACCTGCCCCCAGGATGTCCGGAGCGGCAGCCACGGTCGATGTGCATCGGATGCTGCATCGCCCGTGGACCCGCGAACGGACCCGCGACACCGGGTGGGCCGTGGTCGCTGTGGTCGTGGTCATCGCCGCGTGGTTCATGTCCGGTATCGACTTCTCCCAGGTGCAGTGGCAGTTCGTCCCGCGCACCATCGAGAGCTTTTGGCCGCCGTCGCTGGGCTCGTACGCGTTCGGCGACTTCGCCGAGGCATTGCTCATCACCATCCAGGTGGCCTTCGCCGCGGCACTGCTCTCCCTTGTGTTCTCGCTCATCTTCGGCTCGCTCGCCGCCCGCAATGTCGCTCCGAGCGGAACCGTGCGGAACACCTTCCGGGTCATCCTCGTCGTGTTCCGGGGGGTCCCCGAGCTCGTGCTGGCGATCTTCCTCATCATGGTGACGGGCCTCGGAAACCAGGCCGGCGCCGTCGCCCTCGCCTTCGGTGGGATCGGTCTGCTCGGGAAGCTCATCGCGGACTCGTTCGAGGAGGTCCCCAACGGTCCGGAGCGCGCGCTCACCGCTGCGGGGGCAACGCGGTCGCAGCGCTATCTCGCCGCGACGTGGCCGCAGGGGCTGCCGTCGCTGATCGGCAACTCGCTGTACCTCGTCGACACCAACATCCGCGCGGCCACGATCCTGGGGATCGTCGGCGGAAGCGGGATCGGGTTCTACCTCACCAACGCCTCGACTGTCCTCACGCTGCACGGCCAAGTGACCACCCTGGTCTTCATGGTGGTCGTTGCGGTACTCGCTGTCGAGGGCGTCGCGGCCTGGATGCGCCGCGTGTTCGCCTGAACACCGCTCGCCCGCAAGCCCGCGGCTGCCAACGCCGATGTGAGCGTTCCGGTGAGCGGTACGACAAGGCGTTCATCTCCGCCGCGTAGCGCGACGGTATGGCCGCTCCTGGGTGCACACCCAGTACGGGAGCGGCTAAGGCAGGGAGCTTGACCCGCCGGGTTACGGAACCAGCCAGGCTGCCTGCGCAACATTCACAAAGAACTTGAGCAGATACTTAACTAATCTTCACTAATCCTAAATAATCTCCGAGAAAAGCTTGTGGAATCCTTGCAGGTTCCTAAAAATCCTGCCGGAAAGTGGTGTCATCGGGCAGAACAGTCCGCGAAATCCCGGCTAACGGGCTTCGAGGAAATGGAAATCATCATGGGTCTCAACCTGAAAACCACCACCGGTAAAGTCATTGCTTCCCTGGCTCTGGTTGGCACTGCTGCCGGCGTGGCAGGTCTGGGAACCTATGGTGCCTTCACCTCCAGCACCTCAGCCAGCAACACCGTTGCCTCCGGCATCGTGAACATCGCCCTCTAACCAGCCCTCCGCCGTCGAGCCCCCCCTGAAAAACGACGGCGGAGGGCCTTCCACAGGAACGGAGACCCAGCCATGACCGCAACCTTGGTCCGCCACCCGCGGGTCTCCCGGACAGCCGCAACGACGGCGACACCTGGCCCCGGTAAGGGCCGGGGCATCGGGTGGAAAGTGGTCCAGTTCTTCGTGAGGGTCATTTCCACGGTGGTGATGGTTGTGGCCGTGGCGACGTTTCTGTTCCTCGCTGTCGGCCCCCGCGTCCTCGGCTACCAGACCAGCACGATGCTGACAGGCTCGATGTCGCCCTTGATCAATCCGGGCGACGTCGTGGTCACTGTTCCCGTTTCGGTCCACGACCTGAAGGTCGGGGACATCATTACCTACCACATTCCGGTGGAGGACCAGCGGGTGGAGACCCACCGGATCATCGACCTGGCAGTGAACAACCAAGGCACTGCGACCGTTCGTACCAAGGGCGATGCCAACAACGGCGCCGACCCCTGGACAGCAACGTTGGCCGGCGGCCAGGTTGACCGTCAAGTGTTCACCATTCCCTACCTCGGCAACGCGATCCGCGCTCTTCGTGACCCTGTGGTCCTGAAGGTCCTGATGTATGGCGCCCCGGCCGCCCTGGTGGTCATGGTCCTCGTCGCCATCTGGCGGAAAAAGCCCGAAAACGGCCACGCCATGGACGCCGGTGCCGCTGATCGCCGGCAACACTGACCTCGCGATGAACGCGGTGCTCAGCCTCACAAGCAGCTCTTCGATAGCGGGGGCGCTCCGGATGGAACCGCACTGCGTGCGCCTCGAACACGCCCTGGGCAATCCGAAAGCATTGCGCGGTCCAACTGCCCGGCGTGCCGCATGCGATTGTCTTCAAGGAACCGGATCGGGTCCGCTGTCTTTTGCTGTTTAGAACGGTAAGAATGGGTTGGACCACAGGCCTGACAGAAAGCTGCGGACCTTGCGAAGAAGCCGAAGCACCGCCGACGCCGGCAGGACCCCTGCGCTGGGGCGTCTCGCCGCGGTCCTGGCGGCGGCTGCCGTACTGATCTTCGCGCCCGGCATCGCCCAAGCCGCCTTCAAATCCTCCACGGGCGGACAAACGAGCGTCGGGACCATGGCGATGGCAGCCCCCACCGGCGCTTCCGTCACGGCCAGCTGCTCAGGCCGGACCCTCATCATTTACGTCAACAGTTACGGCACCGTCCCGCGAGCCACGAGCTACGAGTTCACGGTGGCCGACCCCAACGGCACAGCCGTCACACCCTACTCCGGGACGTTTTATTACCAGCTCTCGGCCCCCACGGGCACGTGGGCGTACCAGATCCGCGGCCTGTACCAGGTATCAGCCAGCAACATCTGGAAGGGCCAGCCCTACAAAGGAACCGTCACATGCTGAAGGACACCACAGCCAGCGGGACGATCCTCCACCCGGGCGCCCTGCTCGAGCTCGCGGACCAAATGCACAGCACGGCCATTCCCCGAGACTATGCACCGACCTTCCTGCCACGGCATCGAGCAAAGCCTCCTCCAAGGCGACTACCCGACCGCAGCACGTAACGCCCTCGCCCTCCCCGGAAACATCGGCACCCTTACAACCGCCATGACGGACTTCCTCTCGGATACACCGAACCCGGCGGAAAACCCGGCGGGGTTCAGACGAGCTGTTGCGCCTTCATGATGGCCCGCAGCAAGCGGTCGCCGCCTTCGGCGACGGTTCCGTCGTTGCGGATCTCGACGTCTACGGGATGATCGGGTGCCGGGTCGGTGCGCGCAAGGCGCTGGGCGATGTCGTGCACCGCTTCTCGGCCGCGGCCACGAAGCCGAGAAGCGCGGACGTCGTCGGAGACGGTCACGCGGACTACGACGAGCCGCGGATAGCGCGCGGCGAGTACCCCGAGCACGCCACGCGAGACGTTGGCGACGACTGTGCGGCCGGATCGAATCTCGTCGTCAACGGCTGCCGGAATGCCATAACCGAGCCCGTGGGCCCGCCACGAGACGGCGAAGTCGCCGCAAGCGCACCCCGCCGCGAACCCTGCCTCGTCGATCGGCTCATGGTCCTCGCCCGCTCCCTCCCGTCGGGTGATGACGCGCCGGGGGAAGTAAACAGCGGCCGCGGCGAGCCGCTCACGGGCGTAGGAGATGAGCGCGTCCTTTCCGACGCCGCTCGCGCCGACGATGGCGAGGAAGGCTCCCGAGTCGGTGGTCGTCGACGCCGCCGGCTGAGCATGGTCCATTGCACCCATCGCGTCAGGAGACCCGGACTCCGCTGCGCCACACAGCTCGCACAACGGGGACGCGGTGGCCGCGCGGACGATTCGGACTGGCCGGCAAGTCATGAGCGTGGACGCGCACCAGGTCGGCGCGGCGGCCGGCCTCAATGACGCCGCGGTCCTCGAGGCCCGCGACGCGCGCCGGGTTGCTCGCGACGAGCTTGGCACCCTCGTGCAGCGGAAGCACCCCCTCGGATTCAAGGAGGAAGACGGCCTGGAGCGGGCTCGCGGGCACGTAGTCGGAGGAGAGGATGTCAAGCAGGCCTGCCTCAAGCAGCTCGCTGGCCGCAACGTTGCCGGACTGAGAGCCGCCGCGCATGATGTTCGGCGCGCCCATGACGATCAGCTGACCGTGCTCGCGTGCCGCCTGGGCAGCGAGACGCGTCGTGGGGAACTCGGAGATGAGCACGCCGAAGCCCGCGGATTCCTCGACGTGCTCAAGGGTTGCGTCATCGTGCGCGGCGAGGGCAATGCCGCGCTCGAGGGTGAGCCGGGCGATCTTGGCCCGGTTCGGCACGGAGTGGACTTCGGCGACCTTCTTGAGCTCTTCGACAAAGGGCAGGAATGCGTCGTTCGATACCCTGCCCTTGCCGACCATGTAGGTTCGGAATGCCTCGACGTCGGCGTACTGGCGCTGCCCCGGGGTGTGGTCCATAAGGGACACGAGGCGGATGTCGGAGATCTTGTCGAGCGCCTCGAACTCGCTGACTGTGCCGGGAGCGGCGACCTCGCAGCGGATGTGGATGAAATGCTCGGCCCGGGTCAGCTCCGCGGCCGCGGCGTAGGTGATCGCCGCGGCGATCTCAGCCGCGAGGGCCGTGCCGTCGTTCTCCCGCCCGGTCATCGAACCGATCCGGACGGCGTCGAAGACGGTGGTCACTCCGGCCCCGCTGACCTGTGCGTCATGTGCGAGCACTGCGGGGACCGGGTCCCAGCGTGTGCCGGGTCGCGGCTGGACATGCGCCTCAAGGTGATCTGTGTGGAGCTCCACGAGCCCCGGGAGGAGGTAGTCGCCGTCGAGATCCTCGCCCAAGGGCGTGGCTTTCGAACTGAGGTCGGCGATTGCACCGTCGCGGATGAGTACGGAGCCCTGCACCACCTCTCCGGCGAGCACGAGGCGGGCGTTGCGGAGGACGGTTTCGTGGCTCATGCGTTTCCTTCTGCCATGACGTCGGGGCGGTGCAGGTCGGGGAGGAGCGGGTCGATGGCCCCGCGCAGCGGATGCACCGAATGGAGCATGAACGGCTCGCCGGGCGCAAGCTCGGTAAAAAGAGCCAGGGTGTCGAGCTGGATCGTCCGGCCCAGGCTGTCTGCGAACCACCGTCGCAGGACCGCGTCGACCTCACCCTGGCGTCGGGGCTCGATGCGGTCGGTGAGCGTGAGGTGGAAGCGGAAGTCGTCGAGCACGTATGGGTAGCCCCAGCGCTCAAGCGCCTCGCGCTGACGGCCACTGAGGGCGCCCGGTTTTCGGCGGGCGGTCTCCGCCGCGTCCGGCGGCGCACGGAATCCGTCGAACTCCTGCACGAGCTCGGCCGCAAGCGCGTTGAGTGGCTCGGCCGGGGCGCCGGGGACGAGGGCGAAGAAGCTCCCGATCCGGCTCAGGGCCAGCTCGGGGAGGACCACGGGAGGATGCCCGGCGGCGAACCGGGCGAGGGCGGCGTCGAGTTCTCCAAGCGTGCGCCCTTCCGCCAGGCGGAAGGGCGCCTTGAACGTGCCGTGGAAACCGTAGCGGCGTGCATCCGCCGTGATCTCATCCACGGCGGCCCGCGTCCACCCCTCGGGCGAGGACGCCGTGACCGGGAAGCCTGAGACGCTACGGCCGAGCCACGACTCCGCACGGCGGCGCAACTGCCCTCCGTCGACGTCGGTAGGGGACGTTCCGGAAGCCGCATAGATGGCGACCCGCCCGCTCATGCCATCGCCGCCGGGACCGGCGCGAACGCCTGAACGTCGATCACGCGGTCCGCGACCCGTTCACGCACCGCGGTGTCATGGAAGATCCCGAGCATCGCTACCCCGCGGGCGCGCTTCTCGGCGATCAGCTCCACCACGACATCGCTGTTGTGCGCGTCGAGCGAGGCGGTCGGCTCGTCGAGCAGCAGCAGCGGCAGCTCGGGGATGAAGCCGCGGGCGATGTTGACGCGCTGCTGCTCGCCGCCTGAGAACGTCGCGGGTGGGAGGGACCATAGCCGCTCGGGGATCGCGAGCCGCGTGAGGAGTGCGGCAGCGCGGTCGAGCGCCTCCTCGGAGCCCACGCCGCGCTCCGTGAGCGGCTCGGCCACGATCTGGATGGCCGGGATGCGTGGCACGCAGCGGAGGAATTGGCTCACGTAGCCCATGGCGTCCCGGCGCGCGGCGAGTACCCGACGCGGGTCCGCGGCTGCGATGTCGACCGGGCCGCCATGGGCCGGGTGGACGGTGGTGATGACCACGCTTCCGGTGTCGACGGCGTAGTTCCCGTAGATCATCTTCAGGATCGAGCTCTTCCCGGCGCCGGAGGTTCCGCCGAGCACGACGCACTCCCCGGGGTCCACCGTGAAGCTCAGCCCGCGCAGCACGGCGATCTGTTTTCCGCCTTGGAGGTGCATAGTGAAGGTTTTGCCTACGCCCGCGACAGCGAGGGTCGGCTCTGGGGGGCTGATGAGTGTCACGGTCATCCTTGCAGAATCGAGGAAACGAGGAGCTGGGTGTAGGCGGCCTGCGGGTCGTCGAGCACGCGGTCGGTGAGACCGGATTCGATCACGTACCCGTCCTTCATCACGAGCGTCCGGTGCGAGATCAGGCGGGCGACGGCCAGATCGTGGGTGACGATGACGACTGCCAGGCCCAGATCGGCGACGAGCGTGCGGATCAGGTCGAGGAGGCGGGCCTGGACCGAAACGTCCAGGCTGCTGGTCGGCTCGTCCATGAAGACCAGCCGCGGCGAGACCACGAGGTTCCGGGCGATCTGGAGGCGCTGGCGCATGCCTCCCGAGAAGGAAGCAGGCGTGTCGTCGATGCGGTCCGCCGGGATCTCCACCCGCTTCAGCCATTCAGCGGCGGCGGACCGGATCTGCCCGTAGTGCCGCCAGCCGGTCGCCATCAGCGGCTCGCCCACGTTGCCCCCGGCACTCACATGCATGCGGAGGCCATCCGCAGCATTCTGATGGACGAATCCCCACTCGGTGCGCCATAGCCGGCGGACGCGGCTCTCGCTGAGCTCGGAGAGCTCGACGACGGTGCCGTCGCCATGGCGGTAGCGGATGCTTCCCTCTGTGAGGCTGATGTGCTGCGAAAGCGTGCGGAGGAGCGTCGACTTGCCGGAGCCGGATTCGCCGACGACGGCGAGCACCTCGCCGGGCCAGAGATCGAAGCTCACGTCCCGGCATCCGTGGCCGTCCTCGTAGCGGTGGCCGGCTCCCCGCACTTCGAGCAAGGGCCGTTGTTCGTCGTCGAAACTGAGTCTGTCGAGCGTCATTTCTGCGGCTCCTCCGTATCGTCGTTCTCGGTATAGGCGTCACCCGCGGCGGCAGCCGCGGTTTGCCCGCAGTGGTCGGTATCAGAGCAGGCGAACATGATGCCGCCGGCGTCATCGGTGATGATCTCGTCGAGGTACACCCCGGTCGAGCCACAGACGGCGCAAGGCTGGTCGAAGCGCTGCGGCTCGAATGGGTGGTCCTCGAACCCGAGGCTGACCACATCCGTGTAGGGTGGCACCGCGTAGATGCGCTTTTCACGGCCCGCGCCGTACAGGTGAAGGGCGGGGCTCTGGTTCAGCTTGGGGTTGTCGAAGCTCGGCGTCGGCGAGGGGTCCATGAGGTAGCGGCCGTTGACCAGCACCGGGTATGCGTACGTCGTGGCGATGTGCCCGTACTTCGCGATGTCCTCGTAGAGCTTGACGTAGATCAGCCCGTACTCCTCGAGAGCATGCATGCGCCGCGTCTCGGTCTCACGCGGCTCAAGGAACCGCAGGGGCTCGGGGATCGGCACCTGATAGACCATGGTCTGCCCTTCCCTCAGCTCCGCCTCGGGGATGCGGTGGCGGGTCTGGATGATCGATGCCTCGGCGGTGTGCGTGGTGGTCCGTGCGCCCGTCACTTTGGCGAAGAAGGCCCGGATCGAGACGGCGTTCGTGGTGTCGTCGGCACCCTGGTCGATGACCTTGAGCACGTCGTCCGCGCCGATGATCGACGCCGTGACCTGGACGCCGCCCGTCCCCCAGCCTCGCGGCATGGGGACTTCGCGGGAAGCAAACGGGACCTGGAACCCGGGGATGGCGACCGCCTTGAGCAGTGCGCGGCGGATCATCCGCTTGGTCTGCTCGTCGAGGTAGCCGGGGTTGTAGCTGGGCTTCCGGGCGGTGCTCATGCGTTTTCCTCACGTTCTGCGTTCAGTTTGCGCACGAGGCCGAGTTCCGCCTGAAAGTCGACGTAGTGCGGCAGTTTGAGGTGCTCCACAAATCCGGTGGCCTGCACGTTGTCGGCGTGGTGGATCACGAACTCCTCGTCCTGTGCGGGCGCGACGACGCGCTCCCCGAATTCCTCGGCACGCAGCGCCCGATCCACGATCGACATCGACATCGCCTTGCGTTCGGCCCGCCCGAAAACGAGTCCATACCCGCGGGTGAACTGCGCCGGAGTGTCCGCGTTGCCCGTGAACTGGTTGACCATATGGCATTCCGTCACCGCGATGCGCCCGAGCGGCACCGGGAAGCCCAGTCCGGGGGCAACGAACTCCACCTCCACCTCGCCGACGCGGATCTCGCCGGCGAACGGGTGCGTGCGGCCGAAGCCGCGCTGGGTCGAGTACGCGAGGCTGAGCAGGAACCCCTCGTCCCCGCGGGCCAAAGACTGGAGCCGCTCGGCCCGGCTCATGGGGAAGACGGTGGGCTCCCGGGTCAGGTCCGCGGGCTCGGGGTCGCCGGAGCTCGATGGTTCCGGCACGGGTTCCATGAGCGCTTCGGCACCGAGCAGGTCGGCGACGCGTGGCATCTCCCCCGCATGGTCCACGTCAGCCCCCGCGCCGAGCAGGGGGCCGTCGACGCCGGAATCGGCAAAGAGCCGGTGCGTGTAGTCGAATGTCGCCCCAAGCTGCTGGCCGCCCGGCAGGTCCTTGAACGTGGCCGAGACGCGGCGCTGCGGCGGAAGCCGCGCGGTGTCGACCGGTTCGGTGTAACCGAAACGGGGCAGGGTGGTGCGGTACGAGCGCACCAGAGTGACGGCCTCAAGCACGTCTCCCTGGGCCTGCAGGATGGCCTGCGCCGCGAGTTCGGGATCGTATAGCGAGCCCTCGTTCATGACGCGGGCCACAAGCACTGCGAGCTGGCCTGCCACCGCACCGGATTCGAGCGGCGGGAACTGCTCGGCTCCGCGCCCCTCCTTCGCTAGCAGAGCGTGGGCGTTGGCGATTGCCTTTTCGCCGCCTTTGACTGCAACGTACACCGCTCAGCCCTCCTGTCCGTTGGCGGCCGCTGCCGCCATTCGTGTGGTGCGCGGCAGTGCCGAGACCTGCTCGGCATCGATGAGCAGAAGGTCGACGCCGCGTGGGAACGCAGCCGTGTTGGCGTGCCACTGCCCGGCGAAGCCGGCGTCGGCCCACGGCGCCTCGAGTTCCACGGTTCCCTTGATGCCGGGCCCGCGGACCGCGAAGCGGCGGGAGCCGGCACACCCGCGCACATCCAGCACGATCGTCGCCGACAGGTGCGGCTCCTCGTCGCTGCCCAGGCGCAGTGACCCCAGTGCGGGCATGGAGGACGGAGTCGCGAAGACGAAGTTCGCTGCGGCCGCTTCGACCTGCCGCGCCCCGGTGTGGAACTCAAGCCACGCCGCGACCTCCGCGTCGTCGAGCGCCCCGCCGAGCCAGATAGCCGATTCTTCATCGAGGATAGCCAGCGCGACGGCGGCGAGTCCCGGCCCGAGCGCCGCCGGCGGCTGTGCAGGTCCGCTCAGCGGATAGCTGCGAGTGGGGTGGGAGAGCGCGTCGAGGATCGCCCGAAACGCCCGTTGGGCATCCCTTGAAGGATCGGCGAAGCCCGGTGCCGGGATCGCGGGGCCCCGATCGGCGGGGGCACTCACTCGTGCTCCCGAGCGACCGTGAAGAAGTCGACAAGAGTGCTTCGGGCGTCAGTGCGGCTCGCCGCGTCACGCTCGTCTTGTGCCGATTGAAGCGGCTCGATGACTTCGGCCATGACGCGAGGACGCTGGTCCTCGTCGGTCAGCAGGCCATCGAAGATGGCCGCGAGACGCGCATGCTCGCGATCGCTACCGAGCACGTACGCGCTGCCCACCACGTCAGTGGTCAGCGGGCCACCGTGGAGCCGCATGGTGGCCCGCGTCACAGTGGCCTCGCCCAGATTGAAGCGCGCACCAGCCGCGTCGATCCTGCTCCGGACCATCACGAGGCCCTCCTCGGGCCCGCGGACCGCCTCGACCGTCGGGCGGGGAGTCCAGGCCTTCCAGGCGGCCTCAAGCTCTTGTCCGCTGGCCATCGCGAGGGTGCGCATCCAGCCCTGCCTCTCCCGGATGGCATCCCCGGCCGGTCCGGCCTCTTGCATCACTTGCTCCACGCGTCCTCCGCACTTACCGCAACCTAGAGTTGTCTAGATGCCTAGATAACTTGACGTGGCTTGCCGGAACGGGCCCCCAAAGTGAACGTTCCGGAACAGGCGGGAGAACCTTGGGAACAGATGGCCGCCCGGAAGGCACAGGTCCGATAGGGTGAACCACTATGTCATCACAGACCCGGTCCCCCAGTGGATATTCGACATGGCGGCTTATCGCCGAGGGTCTGCGGCGCGACATCCTCGACGGGGCAGCCCCCTCCGGATCGAGACTGCCATCGGAGAACGAGCTCGCGGCCCGGTTCGGGGTGCACCGCAACACGGTCAGGCAGGCAGTCTCGGCCCTCACGGCTGAGGGACTAGTGGACTCCCGGCGCGGAAGCGGCACCTTCGTCGCCGCACACGGGACGCTCGTGCACCGCATCGGAACCCGCACCCGGCTGAGCGACAGCCTCCGGGAGGGCTCCGTGGCTTCCGGTCAGCTGCTCGAATGCGCCATTGAGCCCGCGCCGCCCGCGGGGATCGCCGAGCGCCTGCGGCTCGACGGCCGGCCAGCTCTCCGGCTGGAGCTGGTCCGTTCGGTCAACGGCGTCCCGGTCTCACGGGCCACGCAGTGGTACGCCGCGGACTCCGTGCCCGGCCTTCCCCAGCAATTCGCGGCCCTCGGGACGATCACAGGGGCGCTGCACGCGCTGGGGATCACTGACTACGTGCGCGCGTCGACCTCCGTCGGCGGCAGGCATGCGACTCCTGAGGAATCCGAGGACCTCGGGCTTCCCGTGGGGTCCGTGGTCCTCGAGGTGCGGGCACTCGACGCCCTGCCCGACGGGACCCCGCTCCAGTTTGGCGTCACACGGTTCGCCGCCTCTCGCGTCGAGCTCGACGTCGAGCACCCGGCCTCCGGCTGAGGCGGGTGCCATGTGGAATCAAACTACCCCGCTTGGCTTTGGCCCTGACGGTATACCGGCTCCTGGAAGTGGGTCAGGGTGCCCGCTCCGCCAACAGAATCCACCAAGGATTTGGCAATATCCCGCAATTTAATGTTGCGATTGCTCGAGGCTTCCGTCAGGATCCGGACGGCGTCCTCCTGGCTGCAGCGGCTCTGCGCCATGACAACTCCCACGGCAATGTCAATGATCGTGCGCGACTCCATCGCAGCCCGGAGATTGTCAGCACTGTCCTTATGGACGGCGAACCTGACGGCAAGCCGCAGGGCCTGTGATACTTCGCGTGTGTAGCCCCGGGCCCGGTCGGTGGCCCTTTCGTTGAACTTGTACGGCGCCTCGGAGTAAAGGTTAAGGGCTGCCTTGGCCTCGCCCTCAAGGTTGAACGGCAGGGAGAGAACGGACCTCAGGCCATATGACGCAACCGCACTCGCGTAGTCCGGGCCCCAGCGGTTCTCCTCAAGGAGATCCGGAACGAGGACTTCCCGTTCCTCCTTGGCGGCCGTCAAGCACGGCCCTTGGGCCAAGGAATACTGGATCTCGTCCACTTCGCGCGCCACATCGCTGCTCCACCCGATGGTGACTGCCTTCCGCTCGCGTAGCAGGGTTATTCCACAGAGCGCATCATCGCCGTCGCCCGCCATCTGGTGGGCAGAGAACCGTGCCAGTTCATTGAGGAAGTCCTCGAAGTCGGCACTTTCCAGGATCAGGTTCTGGACTTGGTCGACCGTGGTTGGAGTCGATTCTTCAGGGAGCATGGCGCGTTCTCCAAGCGAATATGCGGGTGGGGAGTATGTGGAAATAATAAGCCCCTCCGTCCACAGTCACACACCATAGCCTTGTGGAATACGCCGGACAGAGGTTCTTTTCCCGGAATGGCCCGAACCGCGGCCGCTCGCCGTCGTCCGCTAGACCCGTAGGCGCCGCGCCCGGAGCCGGGACCATACTGCGGGCGCCACGACGACAGCCACGCCGACGGCGGCCCCGATCACGGTCTCCACGATGCGGTCCCGCAGTAGGAGCCCCGGGTCAACCCGGACTGCCAGCAACGTGGCGAGCAGGGCCAGCGGGGTCACGAAAAGCTGGGCCACGAAGTACTGCCGGGCAATAAACAACTCGGCCCCGAACTGGCAGGCCGCGATTACCAGGACCATGGCCCACGGCGCGGGGCTGAGCCACAGGATGGCAGCCAGTAACACCAGGCCGATCAGCGTTCCGGTGATTCTCTGGATGCCTCGACGGATGCGGTGGCGGGTGGAATGACCTACCAAGGGGACCACGGCCGCCACCATGGCCCAGTACGGGTGCCCGAAGCCGAGCGACTCACCGGCCATCGTCGCCAGCGTCCCGGCGAGGCCTGCGGCTACGAGGTAGCCGCCGCCTTCCAACCACGCTGCCCGCCGCTCGGGGGCCGTGTGGCGTATGGGTGGCGGTCGCTTCCAAGGCGTCCTATGGTTCTTGACCAACCGCGAGGACATGCCGATCAGCAGGCACAAGCCCGTAGTCAAGACGGCGACCAGCAGCGCTTCCCACAAAGGGGGCTGCGCTGTAATGGAGGCGATCGCGGCGAACGCGAAGATGTGGAAAAGGGAACCGGCGGGACGCAGCCGCCACAATGCGGCAACCACGGAACAGACGCCGGCCACGAAAGTGGTTGCGCCGGTCAGGAACCAGGAATATTCGACCGCGCCGATCCCCCACTGTTGCGCCGCGCGGGCGGTCAACGTTCCGAAGAGAATGACCAGCAGCATCAAGCCGCCGGCTCGAAGCTGGCTGCGGAAGCGCAGGCTGTGCGTTTCATTGCGGCCATAGATGCCCGTGAAAGCCCCGAAGGAAGCGAAAACGGCCAAATCGAGTCGCCCGATCAGGGTCAGCGTGATGAGCGGGACAAATACGCCTACTGCACAGCGGAGAGCCGGGTGATGGTCCTTGTTGCTGGGACCGATCCTGAACATCTCTGCCAGGGAGTTCAACGGATTGCCTGCCTCTGCTTGCTTCGGTTTGCGCGTCGCGCAAGGAAGAACTGCTAACTAATACTGCCCGACGGCGGCACTGGCATCCGATAAGAGCTTACGCCGGGAGGGCCCCGGCAGAGCGATTGGCCACCGTTGAATGGAAGACGCCGGGCCGCACTGCGCCGTCTGCACGGCTTCGATTGGTAGTGTCGTTCCCGTTGTTCCTAGCGGCCGGGATCACAAAACCGGCCACATCACACGTAATTTATTCATCGGAGGATTTTCCGTGCTCAAAGGTTTCAAAGACTTCGTTCTTCGCGGCAACATCATCGAGTTGTCCATCGCCGTGGTCATCGGCACCGCGTTCACGGCCCTGGTCACGGCGTTCACCAACAACATCATCAACCCTGTCATCGCCGCTGCCGGCGGCGTCAACGCCGAGGGCCTGGGCTTCTCCATTTGGCCGGACAATGCGAAGACCTTCGTCAACTTCGGCGCGGTCATCACCGCGTTCGTGACCTTCCTGATCACGGCAGCCGTGGTGTACTTCATCTTCGTTGCGCCCATGAACAAGCTCAACGAGCTGACCAAGCGCCGGGCCTCCATCGCAGAGCCCGAGGACGAGCCCCTGCCGGCCGACACCGCCCTGCTGGTTGAAATCCGCGACCTCCTGACCGAGCTCGCGGCCGCCAACAAGGAAGCCTCCCGGTAACTCCGAAAGCCCGGCGACACGGATAGTCCATGGCGCGGCTCATATTCGCGCGTCCCGGGGTTTTCTCCGCGTCCCGTAGCCATTTGCGCGTCGTCAGGCAGGGTCAGATCCGGGGCGCAATGCTGCCCCTCACGTCCAGGGCCTGCGCGGTCACGGACATGAAAATGCTGTCCGGGTCCTTGGCACTTGCAGCCTCGAACCCGGACGCGCTCATTTACTTGTCCACGAACCTTTACGGCGCCACCATCCCCGCGGGAATGGATGGCCTAACCTCACAGGGGTTGGATGTTCTCCGCCTGAGGGCCTTTCGGGCCTTGTACGACGTCGAACTGGACCCGCTGATTCTCGTCCAGTGATCTGTACCCACTCGAGGCGATCGCCGAGTAGTGGGCAAAGACGTCCGCCGAACCGTCATCGGGGGCTATGAAGCCGAAACCCTTTTCGGCGTTGAACCATTTGACAATACCTGTTGCCACAGCCGTGTCCTTCTCTGAATCTGACTGACCATCGGCTTCGACCCCGATGCCCCCGAACGCATACGTCCGCTTCCTCAAAGCTACGGTGCAGGGTTCAGCCGCGCAAGGATATTCGTTGACGCTTAGTTCCGCGCATACGGTGAACGACCTTGCGGACGCCTGCGACCAGCAGAAAGCCGATCAGAGCTCCGGTGGTGTTCGCCAACACGTCGTTAATGTCTGCCGTCCGGCCGGAGGCGGTCACATACTGGGTAATTTCGATGGCCATCGACGTTCCACACCCGAGGACGAGCACTCGAGTCCAGCGCATCCCCCAGATCCCAAGAAAAACGCCTCCAGGGAGGAACAACAGGACATTAAGGACAAAGTCCTTAAGGTCGAGCGGGTTTGTCAGATCGAGCGGAACCAGATTCAGCACCGAACCTCCGCCGGAAGGACTGGCAAGGGTGGCATAGAAAACCACGGATGCCCAAAACCATCCGAGAGCCAACGCAACGCGGCGACCCACCCGGGCCGGGCGCCGGAAATACATGGATGCTGCTCCGATGCCAACAGCTCCGATCAGGCCGATGGCAATAAGAGGGGACATAACAACCTCAATCCGGGAGAAGGGTATCAGTTGCGAGCCTAGCAGCCTTGGTTACAGAAGCCCGACCTCGGTCATCAGCTCGGTGACCTTCTCGCTATTGAGCTTGGCGGGGTCCACCGAAGGAGCCTGGAGATCCTTGAGGGGTACCAGCTTGGAGTTGGCCGGCACGTCTGAGCCCACGGTGTATTCAAAGGAATTGCCGGTTTGAAGGACCTGTTGACCCTCCTTGCCGGTGATGAACTTCAGGAACTGCTGGGCCTGGGCCTGCTTCTTGCTGGAGGCCAGGACGGCCCCGCCGGAGACGCTGACGAACGCGCCGGGGTCCTGGTTCTTGAAGTAGTGGAGATCGACGTTCTTGCTGTTCTCTCCGGTCTGGGCCTGGTCCACGAAGGAGTAGTAGTGGTACAGCACGCCGGCGTCAACCTCTCCCGAGTTGACCGCCGCGAGCACCGGAGTGTCGTCCTTGTAGGACTTGAAGTTGCTCTTCGCGGCTTCCAGCCACTTCTTGGTTGCGTCTTCTCCCTTAAGCTCAAGCATGGCGCTGACGATGGCCTGGAAATCCGCGCCGCCAGTGGACGCGCCGATGCGTCCCTTCCATGAGGGGTCCGCGAGGTCCATGAGGGACTTGGGCAGCTGCTCGGGCGTGAGCTTGTTCTTGTTGTAGGCAAGCACTGTCGATCGGGCCGCAATGCCCGTCCAGTCGCCGGTCGAGGGCCGGTACTGGGCCGGTACCTGATTGAGGGTTGCCTGATCGACGGGGGCGAGCAATCCTGCTCCCGCTATGCGGACCATGGCCGGGGAATTTTCCGTCAGGAAGACATCCGCGGGGGTGTTCTTGCCTTCCTCACTGAGTTGGTTGCTCATTTCAAGGTCGTCTCCATTGCGGAGCGTGACCTTGATTCCCGTTTCCTTGGTAAAGGCGTCCACCCACGCGCCGGTGAGGTTTTCGTGCTGCGCGTTGTATACGACGATGCTGTCGCCGCCGGCCGCGGAACTACCGCTCGCAGTCCCTGTGGATGCGCCACTACAGGCCGAAAGAGCCAGCAGCGTGGCCGTGGCTGCGGCGAAGGCCGTTGCGGTTTTGATGCCGAATCTCATGGAGGCCTTTCGAAGGTTCCGGCAGGAGCGGAACCCTTGAGTGTTGGGGTGGTGTTTGCTTGTTGAGTTGAAGCGTTCGTCCAGCTCCTGAACGGTTGAGCTAGGCAAGGCAAACCTAACTATAATAACAACATGCCATTGTTGCGTAATACTGGGCGCGCGGTAATTCAGTGTTACAAACGAACGGCCACCGGCCTCGTGGCTCAGCCCCCCCCTACCTTCACCGTCGGTTCCACCCGTAAAGAGTGCGCAAAATCTCTGCCCGTCGGTGTAAGGAATCCATCAAGATCGGAAGCGGCCGCCCCTAAGGGTGATGTGATGATAAGAGGGAAGGAACGGCCCTCCTATCATCGGGCCGACTCTCCATAGGAGCTGAATTCACCATGAAACGCATGATCCCCACCAACGGTGCCGCAGACGATCCGGAGCTCCCCGGCTCGCTTCGGAAAGACTTCGTCGTGGTCGATGATCTCGGTGATTTCACCTACTACCCTTCCGAGACGGCGATGCTCGAAGACATGGAGTCCGTAAACGAAGCGGCCAGTATTTTCGACCGCGCCGGCAACGACTTCCGCCTGACGTTGGAGGGAGGACGGACGCTTCGGCTTAGCCACTCGTTCGGTCGAGTGGAATTCACTTGGCTCCGTCAGACATGGATGAACGACCGGCGTCGGGACCCGGAGGCGCATCGTTTACTTCGCTTCTACCCCACAAACCTGGATGCCCTTCTGACTGGAATATTTGAAACCCTGACCCTCGAAATCGCGAGCGAGGCCACCGACTCCCCTTGGCTCCTGGACCTAGGGGGCAAAGAAGCGCACCCCGCGACGCTCAGGGAGGTCGATGGCCTCCTCGCTCGGCTGGATCATCTTGAACGAGTGACGGTGCGCGACCCCTTCGGACACAACTACCGGCCAACCCGTCACGCACCACACCCCTTCCGTACCCTCGGTGCCGGGACGATCTACTATGTGGAGACCGAACCGGGTCCCGGCGCTGTCCGCCGTCCCGCGGTTTCTGACAGTTTGCCGTGAGTTCCCGCGGGTTAGGGAACGACGGCGACAACGTCGATTTCGACGAGGAAGTCGCCGAGGTACGAACCCACCGTAGTCCGGGCCGGGTAGGGCTTCGACGAACTTTTCATAGCTGGCGTTGAATCCCGAAGCTCCTGAAGATCGGTGAAACATCTCCGCCATGGCCGCCCGCCTCCATGTCCACAACAACACCGTCCGTTACCGGATCTCACGCTTGGCCAAGGACTTCGACCTCGCCGAAACCCCAGCACCCTAGGGCAATCAGAGCGCCTTAACCGCACTCAATACCTTCGCCAGGGATTCCTTGGCGTCGCCAAATAACAGCGTGGTCTGCGGTTCGTACATGAGTTCGTTCTCGATCCCCGCGAATCCCGGCCGCATGGACCGCTTCAGGAAGACCACCTGGCGCGCGTCGGCAACTTCGAGGATGGGCATGCCGTAGATCGGCGAACCCGCAGTGGTCTTGGCCGCGGGATTGACGACGTCATTCGCGCCGACCACCAAGGCGACGTCGGCCGTGCGGAACTCCGAGTTGATCTCGCCCATTTCCTTGAGCGACTCGTAGGGAACGTTGGCTTCGGCAAGCAGGACGTTCATGTGGCCCGGCATCCGACCGGCCACCGGGTGGATCGCGAAATCCACCTCGATCCCCCGGGCCTCAAGCGTGAGCGCAAGCTCGGCGGCCGTGTGCTGCCCTTGGGCTACCGCGAGCCCATAGCCGGGAACGATGATCACCCGCTGCGCATAGCCGAGAAGCACGGCCACGTCCTCCGGGCTGGAGGATCGGACGAGACGCTCGCTCACCGCCGTCGAGCCCGCCGTCGAGCCTCCCTTGAACGCGCCGAAGAGGATACCCGCAACACTACGGCCCATGGCCGCGGCCATGGCCCGGGTGAGAATGGTGCCCGAGGCGCCCACCAGCGTGCCGGCCACCACCAAAAGCACATTGCCCAGCACCAATCCCGACGCCGCGACGGCCAGTCCGGTGAAGGCGTTCAACAGCGAAATCACGATCGGCACGTCCGCGCCGCCTACCGGCAACACGAGCAGCACGCCCGCCGCGAGCCCCAGCAGCAACAGCGCCAGTGCGAGCGCGAGGGAGCCAGTGAAAACGACGGCGACGGCGGTACCCACCGCTGCGAGCAGCACCGCTCCCATGAGCGTCGGCAGGCCGCGGAACACGACCGGTCGGGTGGTCATGAGCTCCTGCAGCTTGGAGAACGTGATGGCGGAACCCGCAAACGACACCGCCCCCACCAACAGGGTGAAAACAATGGCCACACGCACCCAGGAGTCCTCCGTGTGAGCGAGTTCCAGCAGCGCCACGAGCGCCGCTGCACCACCGCCCACCCCGTTGAAAAGCGCCACGAGTTGCGGCATCTGGGTCATTTTCACTTGCCGCGCGACCGGCGCGGCCACCCCCGAGCCGACTACCATCGCACCCAGGATCCAGGGCACGTTGTCCATTCTGACCGAGAAGAAAACCGTCGAGACGGCGAGCGCCGCACCGAAAGCGCCCACCAGGTTGCCTCGCCTGGCCGTGCGCGGTGAGTTCAGTCCCTTCAAGGCGAGGATGAAACACACGGCAGCCGCGAGGTAGAGGAGCGAGGTCGCCATGGGATTGATGGCGGTCACCGGAAGTCCTCCTTGACCCCGGGGGATTTGACCTCGGGGGATTTGAACTCGGGCGTCTTGGACACTGGTTCCTTGTCCGCCGGTAGATCCCGCTTCCGTCCGCGGAACATTTCCAGCATCCGGTCCGTCACCACGAAACCGCCCACCAAATTGGCGGTAGCGAGGACCACGGCGAGCAAGGCTACCGCGAGAACCCACGGGTCCGAGGCCTGCCCGGCGACGATGATGGCGCCCACCAGGATAATCCCGTGAATGGCGTTGGCTCCGGACATCAAGGGAGTGTGCAGCGTGCTCGAGACCTTGGAGACCACTTCGAAGCCCACGAACACCGCCAACACGGTGATCGTGAGCAGTGCGATGCCGTCCATCAGGAAACCCCCTCGTTCGCCGAGCTGACGGAACCTGCGGAGCCCACGGATTCGGCAGCCTCGGCTGATAGCGCCGCAAGTGCCGCAGCCGTCGGGCCATGCCGCACCTCGCCGTCGTGCGTCAGGCACGCACCTGCCACCACCTCATCGCCGAAGTCCGGCACCACCTGGCCCTCCGCGGCCATGAGGGCGATGAAGTTCGCGACATTCTTCGCGTAGAGCCGCGAAGCGTCCGCCGGCATCGCGGAGGCGACATCCTTCATTCCCACCAGGGTGACCATGCCCTGGCCGTCCGCCGTCGGGATCTCAAGATCCAAGCCAGGCACCGAGCCTTCCACATTGCCGCCGGACTCCGCGGCGAGGTCGACGACGACCGATCCGGGGCGCATGTGCTGCACCATCTCGCGGCTTACCAGAAGCGGCGCCCGCCGCCCGGGGACGGACGCGGTCGTGATGAGAACGTCCGCCTGGGCCACGTGCGGGGCGAGCAGCTCGCGCTGCAAGGCGCCACGGTCTGCGCTGAGCTCTCGGGCGTAGCCTCCCGAGGCCTCCGCCGTCTCGAGGTCGAGCTTGATGAACGTGCCGCCCATGGATGCGACCTCGTCCGCTGACGCCGGCCGGATGTCGTTGGCGGAGACGCGCGCGCCCAGCCGTTTGGCGGTGCCGATGGCCTGCAGGCCTGCCACGCCGGCACCCAGCACCAGCACGCGGGCCGGGGGGATGGTTCCGGCCGCGGTCATGTAAAGCGGGAAGAAACGCGGGAGGCGCATCGCGGCCTCGAGCACGCAGCGGTACCCGGCCACGAGCGCCTGGGAAGTGAGCGCGTCCATGGATTGTGCCCGCGAAATACGTGGTACCAACTCGAGGGCAAACGAGGTCACGCCTGCTTCGGCGAGCGCGCGGACGGTGGGAAGCTCCGACGACGGCGAGGCCAGGCCCACGGTGACGGTCCCCCGGCGCAACGCGGCCGCCGTCGTGGGCTCAAGGGGGCGGACATGCGCGTAAACGTTCAGGGCTGCGAGATCCAGCGCGGGGACGATGAGTGCGCCAGCCTGCCGGTAGTCCTCATCGCTGTGGCCCGCGGCCGTTCCTGCCCCGCATTCGACCAAGACCTCCAGCCCGAGTCCTGCCAACTGCTTGACGGTCTCCGGCGTCGCGGCCACCCGCCGTTCGCCGTCCAGGCGTTCCCGCGCTATGCCAAGTTTCACCCGCGCTCCCTTCCCGAAACCTCAATGCCTTTCCGAACATGAGTGCCCCGAGCGGTCGTTGGCTTGAGTCTAGGACGCGGAAGGCGCGGGCGGGAGTAGGTGCCGGGGCTGCCTGGCCATTTCCATCTTCGGACTGCTCTACTAAGCTCGCTGCCATGGCCACGTACAAGATCGGATATTTCGTCGGCAGCCTTTCAAGCCGCTCCATCAACCGGATCCTGTCCAAGGCGCTCATCAGCGTGGCACCCGAGGAACTCGAATTCACCGAGATTCCCCTCAAGGACCTGCCCCTGTACAGCCCGGACTACGACGCCGACTACCCTCCCGCCGGCCGGGCCCTCAAGGACGCGATCGCCGCGTCGGACGGCATCCTGTTCATCTCCCCCGAGTACAACCGCTCCATCCCCGGCGCCCTGAAGAATGCCATCGACTGGGGATCCCGGCCCTGGGGAACCAACTCCTTCGCACGCAAGCCCACGGGCATCATCGGCACCTCACCCGGCAGCATCGGCACGGCCGTCATGCAGGCCTCCATGCGCAGCGTGTTGAGCTTCCTCGACGCACCCCAGTTGAACTCCCCGGAGGCCTACATCAAATTCGACCCTGCGGCTTATGGGGAGGATGGATCTGTTACGGAGGAAGGCACCGCGCAAGTCCTACGGCACTACATGGAGGAATACAGCGCATTCGTCCAGCGGGTCCTGGCCGCCAACGCACCAGGGCACATCGGCGACGAGCACCCTGACGATGCCAAACTGACGCGGTAGGGGGCGTGGGTTCGCTGCGCAGAAAATGTCGTTGGGGACTTGAACTGGCAGGCAAGATCCTGGCACCTGGGCCGGGCGCCATCTAGACAAGGCTCATGTGCAAAAGCAACTCGAGTAAGCCGGATGCTCCGCCTTGATCCAATTCCATCGAGTTCGCCCGTCACTCGTATTTCCTGTGCGGCAGCTATCCCACTCCGTCTCGCTCCGAGCGCGGATAGAGACTAGTCCACACCTCAAAGCCCGAAGCGGAATCTATGAATTGCCGCTGAAGAACCCCATCTGCGGCAAGCCACAGACCGGATGCGTCGGGCATGGCAGCATCAACCAAACCCTTTCGATACACTTCCCCGCCGCACCAAATTTCGACGACCTCGCCCGCGAGGGACTGCCATTGATCCGTGCTGTGCATGCTGACAGAACCGGCGCTCTGGGACTTCATGGGTTTCCTTTTCGAGTTGTGCATATCCACATGTTTTTCGACCGCGACTCTCCGTGGTGACGCGGACTGCCGTGCATGAAAGTGTGTGTCCGCTGGGCTTGGCTAAAACGCAGTTCATATTCGGTTGCGAATCCCGGCCGTACTGTTATTTCAATTAGTATCGTGATAATAAATCAGGAATAGGCCTATGCTGTATCCGGCTTTTTAGCTGTTGGACCGGCCACCGAAGGAATCGCATGACCGAAGAATCTGGTCTCGTCTGGGGGATCAAGGAAAGTTTCATCACCTATCTGCTGAATCTGGGCGACAGCCAATACTTTGATGACGATGGCGCCGTCTTTGTTGAGCCCAACCTCTTTCGCTTCGGCCTCAAGGAGGTCGCGCGATGGGACCGCAAGACCGGCCACGGAGTCATCGAATTCCGAGGGACGATCGTATTGTCGGCGCACGGGGGCCTGCTCTACGTCCGGATCACCGACCCTTGGGTCGAGTTCGGTGAGCACGGGGTAGCGCTCTCCGTCCTTGAGACAGAATCGTCTAGACGGATTCCACTCGTCACTGCCGACACCTCGAGCTTTATAACGCGCGACGGCTGCCGGCAGTGGATTGGTCTGCCAACGCAGCTCTGTGAGGAGGGCGTAATGCTCTTCAACGGCCAGTACCCGTCGGGAACGTCGATGTCCCCCATCACCATCACATTGAACGAGGCAGATATCCCTTGAGCCCGCCGAGGATCAGCGCGTTACCGAGCCGGTGAGCGAGGCGAACCAGCGGAGCAGCATGGGTCTGGCCCCAACTAGGGCACCGATCGTCACCACGAGCGAGACCGCGAAGACCCAAAATCCCATCCAGCTGACTTCGTCGGTACCCGAGTACATGTGGTTCAGGTTTCGGAGTGCCCCCGTGGCGAAGACGAGGGTCACGTGAACGATGACGAAGATCACGAAATAGAACATCACTGGGAGGTGGATCGCTCGCGCGACCGTGATCGGGTACAGGGCATTTAGGCGGGCGGCGCCCTTTGGCCATACCGGAGACATCCGGATGCCGCTAAGGAAGGCCAGGGGCGCTGCGATGAAAACCGTGGCAAAGTAGGCCAGAACTTGCAGCGCGTTGTAATTGTTCCATCCGTTCTCGATCGGCCAGTCGAGCGAGAGGTATTGCAGGCCGGCCGACAGCGCGTTCGGCACGATGTCCCAACTTGTAGGCACGATCCGCATCCATTGGCCGGTAACGGCCAAGAGGATGACGAAGAGGCCTCCGTTGATGATCCACAGCAGATCGAGCGCAAGGTGGAACCACAGGGTAACGCTAATGCGAGACGGGGCCTGATTGGTTCTTCGGAAGCGCTCCGGGGTTCTACGCGACCAGTAAGCGATGGGCCGGGTTGTTGTGCGCACTTGCCAGCCGGAGCGGATGATCAAGACGAGAAAGAAGAAGTTGAGGAAATGTTGCCATGCAAGCCACGCGGGAAGACCGGCGGGTGCGCTCTCCGGCAGTTCGGAATGTCCCGGGTAGTCGGCGAGGAACAACTGCACGCTGGGAAGTGTGCGGAGATAAATCGCGCCCAGCACCAGTCCGGCGAGCAACAATAGCGCCGACGGGATGAGCCAGGCTAGAAGGTTTAACCGGGTGAGAGGGCGGTTGACTGCCGTGGCGACACGTTCGGTTCTGGTAGGCATTGTCTCTATCAGCTCCTCGTCTGCCCGAAAGTCGCGAGGCCGGTCACGACGACCGCCGCTGCAGTGCTTCGATCAGTTGAGGCACTACCACGTTCACGTCACCGACGACTCCAAAGTCGGCGATGTCGAAGACCGGCGCGTCGGCGTCGGTGTTGACGGCGACGATTGTCTTGGCAGTCTGCATGCCCGCTCGGTGTTGGATAGCCCCTGAGATCCCGAGCGCAATATAGAGTCGGGGAGCGACGGTGACTCCGGTCTGCCCGACCTGAAGGTTTTGTGTGACGTAGCCGGCGTCCACGGCCGCCCGTGAGGCACCAACGGCGGCACCTAGGGCGTCGGCAAGCTGTTCGACTATTGCGAAGTTCTCCTTCGATCCGATGCCTCGCCCCCCGGAGACGACGATTCCTGCGCTCCGAAGCTCGGGGCGCAGGGAATCCTCCTCTGTGAGCAGCAAGTCGTCGACCGCGGCGAAGCGGGCCGCATCCACTTCGAGTGGCACCACCGTGAGGGTGGGCTCCTGTGCCGCGGGCGGCATTTCGACTGCGGCCTGACGGAGCGTGATGACCACGAGGTCGCCGGGGCTGGCCGTAGTCGCCTCAACGCTGTAGACGCCGCCGAAAACCGAATGCTCCGTGACGAGCGTGCCGCCGGTCACGCGAACCTCGACTGCGTCAATGAGGAGGGCGGCGTTAGTGCGCACGGCTAACCGTGCGGCAATGTCGCGTCCGTCACGGCTATTGGGAAGCACCACGATTTCCGGCCGGTACACCTCAATGGCGGCGGAAAGCGCCTCGAGCCCTCCTCCGATCACGATGCCTTCGGCTGCCGCGGATTCGGCGACGTACACCTCGGCCGCGCCCAGTCGGCCTAGTTCGGTCTTTAGAGCAGCACCCTGCCCTGGAGCCGCAACCACCACGGCCACGGCTGTTCCGAGCGCCGCCGCCGAAGCCAGGAGCGCCGGCACCGTGTTTCCGAGTGTTCCTCCGGCGGAGGTCTCGGCGTAGGTCAATACCTTAGTCATGTCATCTCCTGGTGCTTCTAGATCAATCGGTTTGTCGCGAGGAACTCGGCGATTTCCTCGCCCGCGTTGCCGTCGTCGGTAACCTTCTGCCCGGCTACCCGGGCGGGGCGTGCCTGCACACCGCGGATCACGGTGGCGGTGCGGGACACCTCCACGCCCAGCTCGGCGGCAGTGATGACGGTGAGTGGTTTCCGTTTACTGGTCAAGACTCCCTTGAAGGATGGGAATCGGGCCGCCGGCGTGCGCTCCGTCACCGAGATGACGGCGGGTAAGGTTGCGTGGGCGGTGATGCTACCGTTTTCTGTGGTTCGGACGCCGCGTACAACGGTTCCAATTTCGACGGAGTCCAGCGCCGTCAAGCTCCGGACGCCAAGATGCTCGGCGACCATCGAGGGGATCACTCCGCCGCGGCCATCAGTGGATTCATTGCCCGCAATGATGAGGTCAAATCCGACCGTCCGGATCGCCGCGGTGAGCACAGCCGCTGTGACTTTCAGGTCCGCTCCCTGAATGGCGGCGTCCGACACCAGCATTGCGGAATCCGCGCCCATCGCCAGTCCGCGGCGGAGAATGTCGGTGGCGGATGCCGGTCCCATGCAAAGGAGCACAACCTCGACACTCTTGTCATGGTCCTTCATAGCGAGGGCTACTTCGAGAGCCCGCTCGCTGATTTCGTCGACCACCTTATCGGTGGCTTCACGAGCGACCCACCCGGTTGCGGGATCAAGCCTTCGCTCACCCCACGTGTCGGGAACCTGCTTCACCAAGACGACGATCTTCATGGTGTGCCTTTCTTATCGTGAGTGGTGGACATGCGTTTCTCCGCACCATCAATCAGTCCAGGAGCCGTGACGCTATGACCAGGTGCTGGATCTCGTTGGTGCCTTCACCGAGTACTAACAGCGGGGCGTCGCGGTAAAGGCGCTCGACCATGTACTCCTGTGAATACCCGTACCCACCGTGGATGCGCATCGCCTCTGCCGCGTTCTCCATTGCCACCTCCGTGGCGAACAGCTTCGCCATACCGGCTTCCAGGTCGGCTCGCGCCCCGGTCGACTTAAGCCGGGCGGCATCCAGCACCAGTAGTTCTGCGGCTCGGAGATTTGTCGCCATTCGGGCGATCTTCAGCTGGATGGCTTGGTGCTTCGAGATCGGCTTCCCGAACGTGTCGCGCTCTTTGGCGTACTTGATCGCCTGCTCGAGTGCGCACGTCGCAAGACCGACGGCACGTGCTCCAACGTTCACCCGACCGAGTTCGACCGCCGCCATAAACTGCTTAAAGCCCTTGCCGATCATCCCCTCCCCACCGAGAACCGAGCTCGCAGGAACGCGGAAGCCATCGAAAACGAGCTCCGTGGACTCCACGCCTTTATATCCGAGCTTCTTTAGTTGGGGCGGCACGACTAGGCCGGGCTGCTCCCCGACGTCAGGCGTCTTCTCGACGATAAAGGCGGTCATGCCACGGTGGCGTGGTTCCGCATCGGGGTCGGTGACGGCCAGGATCATCACCATGTCGGCGCGAAGGCCGTTGGTGACCCACATTTTCTGACCGTTCAGGACGAACTCGTCGCCCTCGCGGCGGGCCCGGGTGTGGATGGCCTGCACGTCGGAGCCGGCGTGGGCCTCGGTCATGGAATAGGCGCTGCGGCTCTCCCCCGTTGCCATCCGCGGCAGGTAAGTTCTCTTCTGCTCTTCCGAGCCGTAGGTCATGATCATCCAGGCCGCCATGAAATGTGTATTGATCACGCCCGACAGGGAGATCCAGCCTCGCGAGAGTTCCTTGACGACGAGGATATAGGTGAAGAGGTCGAGCCCCAATCCCCCGTATTCTTCAGGAATGGTGATCCCGAAGAGGCCCATCTCTTTCATGGCTTCGACCAGCTCTTCCGGGAACTCGTCCCGGTGATCGAGGTCGGACGCGATAGGGAGTACTTCCTTGTCTACGAACTCCCTGATCAGGTTCACCAGATCCTGTTGTTCGACGGTGAGCTCGTTCAATTTCTGCGACTCTTCGATGGTGAGCTCGTTCAATTTCTGTGACTCCTTTGCGCGACAAACGCGATTTCTCGAATATTGATATGCATAATTATTACGGAAATAATCGTTCAAAGGCAAGCATTGCGGAGGCAGGCACATGATCATCACGGATGGACTCACAGACGGAGGGCGCTCCGATTCGGCGGCCCAGCGTGCAGCCGCCGAACTGCTGGCAGGTCGCACGAGGGTGACGATCATGGCGGCCATGAGCCCGCAGCAGCCCACAACTTCGATTGCAGCCCTCCTGTCGGAGGCACGCCGCCGCGACATATCCGTGCGATTACTGGTCGCTGACCTCTCCGGCGCTTTCGCCTTCTTGGACGCCGAATCGGAGAACGATCTGAAAACAGGGTCTCTGGAGATCGTCGTGATTGCGGGGTCGGCGCCGCGCCGGCTGGCCGATCTCGTCGACTGTCTGCCAATCTCGCTCTGGGATGCGGACCGACTGCTCGGTTCAGGCAAGCTTCCCTGCGACATTTACGCGGTACGCGTTGCGGGTATTGCATCGGGCATGCTCGATCTGGGCAACATGGTCGCCTTCACCCCCGGACTGGCCAGACGGCCCGGCGTGAGGATGCTCGTAGAAGTATCCACCGGAAACGAATACGATTCCGGACGCTCAACCCTCCCGCTAGAAGGTATGGACTGCGTAATTTGGCACGACCTCACACCGGTGAAACGATCGGTCATGCTGCCTCCAGTGGCTGACCCCATCCAGGATGCCATCGCCAGGAACGTGGCTGGCCTAGTACCAGATACCGCCACAGTGCAACTGGGCATGGGCCGCATCGCCGACACCCTCGCCGACATCCTCGCAGCCCGCCGTCGAATCGGCCTCCACTCCGGAACGCTCCCCCGGGGCGCCCTAGCGCCGATCAGGGAAGGTGCATTCAGGGGCCCGGGCAAGTCAGTCGATCAGGGACTGCAGGTAGCCACGGGCCTCGCCATTAACGCGGGACCAGGCCCCTGGGGGAACACGATCCGACTGCGTCCGATCAGCGAGACCCACGACCCCGTGCTCCTCGCCAAGCACGCACGCCTCTGGGCGATCAACTCAGCCTTCCAAATCGATCTCTTCGGACAGGTCAACGCAGAGTGGATGCACGGCGCTCGGCTGGCGTCAGGAGGAGGACAGACCGATTTCCTGCGTGCCGCCCACCAAAGCCCGGGCGGGGCGGCCGTACTCGCCCTGCCATCGCGCAGCTCTCGCGGCGAACCGCGCATCACAGCGCAACTCTCAGCCCCGGGCGTTGTCACGACCACAGGCAACGACCTGGATTTCGTGGTCACCGAATACGGTGTGGCCGACCTGCGAGGCATATCACTGCATACGCGAAGGGAGAGGATTGCATCGGTCGCACATCCGGATGATCGATCAGCACTGCTCGCCTCCGGTGATGCCACGTAACTCACGTGGGAGCAGCTCGTCCACCGCGACAGGCTATTTTCATTGCTGAACCCGTGGTTGGAAGCCGATTCCCCTCGGTTGTCGTTGCACCGGCATCACGGCACCAACAAGTCCGCTGCAGACACCGGCCGCGGCATGGCGGCGCATGCGGGGTTCTGGAGGTGCTCACTCGGGAAGTGCGGGGGCATTGACCGCGAGTCCGGCCAGGCTGTTTCCGAGCGTTTGGCGCAAGGTCAGGACCTCATCGGGCTCGCGGGGCTCACCGCGTTCCGGACGGGTGCTCAGGGTATCCAGGGCAAGGGAGAACAGTCGACGTGATGCAGCCACGGCTTCTTCCCTATCCCTGCGGATCAGGTGTTCATGGACGAAAAGGACCAGCAGGACGTCTTCGATCCACCGGTCTGTGCGGAAAGCGCCCTCCGCCTTGGCTCGTTCTATTAGTTCCTCGAATTCCCGCAGGATCGTGGTGCGCAGCCGGTCAACTTCGGCGGATTCTCCCTCGGGCACTGCCCGCAGCGCGCTCATGTACCCAAGGTTGTTGATCGTTTCGAGGAGCAGCCACTCGAAGTACCTCGCGAACCCTCCCCACCCGGTCTGGCAGTTCATCGCCTCGGAGATGGCCTCCTGGTTGCGTGCCAGATTCACCAGGAGCGCCTCGATGATCAGCCCACGCCGGTCAGGGAAATGCCGATAGAGCGTGGCGTTGCCCAAGCCAGCGCGCTTGGCAATCGCATCCAGCGGCACGTCAAGCCCCTGTTCGGCGAACAGGACACGCGCCGCCTCCACGAGGGCCCGGCGGTTACGCAGCTGGTCACGCCGCGGCGTCGGTTGCCGCGACGGGTCATGTTTTGCCATGCCGCCACTCTATGCCAGACGCTCCACGAAAAACGTGGACTAATCCCCGTTTCGACGCTATGGTCGTTTTCACTGGATTCTGCGACCGCGGGATCTGCCCGACGCCATGACGAACACACCCGACACCATCAGCGGAACAATCCTCCTTAGGCGGAGTGCAAACCCACAATGCGAGTAGAAGTTGAGCCGCCCCTGTCGCCCGGCATAGGTTGTTGAAGAAAAATATAACTATGCGGATGAACGTAACTATTGACCTAAAATCGAAAACGAATGTAAGGTCAATCACATGGTCCCTGAAACACTGAAAATGCATGCGAAATTGCATGATTCCGCACCCCCCGCAACCGGACTCCGACACCTCATCGACGGGCAGCTGGTAGCAGGTAAGGGAGAGTTCGAGATCGTCTCTCCATGGTCCGAGCAGGTCGTCGCGGTCACCCCGCGTGCGACGGTCGACGAGGCGCAGCAGGCGATCTCGGCTGCGCGGCGTGCCTTCGACAGCGGTCCATGGCCGCGTATGCTTCCGGCTGAGCGGGCCGCAGTGCTCCGACGCTTTGCGGACTGCCTGAACGCCCGTCGCGATGAGTTCGTGCACATTGCTATTCATCAGGCTGGGGCGGTGCACTCGCTGGCGACGGCAGTCCAAACGGACGCCCCGCTCGCTGCCGCTTACAGCTATGCTGCGGCCGCCGAGACGTTTGACGAGGTTGAATCACACACAATCGACGGGCCACCGCTCTCGGGCAAAGAGGGTGCCCGTAAGATCCGGCTTGTGCAACGTACCCCAGCCGGCGTCATCGTGGGGATCACTCCCTTCAACTACCCGTTCCGGATGGCCGTGCAAAAGGTCTTCCCGGCGCTAGCCGTCGGCTGCACAATAGTGCTGAAGCCCCATCCCACTACTTCGTGGGACTCGGCGCTTATGGCCGAGTCAGCGATTGAGGCTGGTCTGCCGGACGGGGTGCTGAACATCCTCCTTGGCGCCGAATCCGAAGTGGGCGAGGCGCTCGTCTCCGACGAGCGCGTCGACAAAATCAGCTTCACGGGAAGCACCGCCACAGGCCGACGCATCATGGCTCTCGCCGCCGAGACCATCACCAATGTGGGTCTCGAGCTGGGTGGCAAGTCAGCGAATATCGTCTTCGCGGACGCCGACCTCGACGCCTTCTTTGCTACCGATCCCGGCAACCTTAAGCACGCGGGCCAAGGCTGCGGACAGCTCACCCGGGTGCTCGTCGAGCGGAGCATTTACGATCAGGTCACGGCCCGCATCTCCGAGGAGATGGCTCAGATCCCCCTCGGCGGCCCGGAAGACCCGGGCACCGGCATTGGGCCGGTAGCGAACCGTGCACAGTACGACCGCGTACTCGAGTACATCAAAATCGGCCGGGCGGAAGGCGCCACCGTCCTCACTGGCGGTTCCGCGTCAAGGGCCCATTCCTCGGGTTACCACATTGAGCCGACACTCTTCACTGAAGTCACGAACGACATGCGGATCGCTCAGGAGGAGATCTTCGGGCCGGTGCTCGTGGCAATCCCGTTTGACAACGCCGACGACGCCATCGCGATTGCGAACGACTCCATATACGGCATCAACGCCTCGGTGTGGAGCACCGATCGCGTCAAGGCCTGGAGGGTAGCCGGCGCGCTGCGAACCGGAAGCGTGGGTGTCAACTGCCTAGCCAGTGTCACCGACGGACCGCATGGCGGCTTCAAACAGACCAGTATCGGCCGCGAGTGGGGCCGATACAGCCTGGACGAGTACGTCGAGCTGCGCGCGTTCGAAACCCGGGAATAGTTCGGAGTCCTCCGCGGGCACATACTCCCCCCAAAGCACTGAGACTACAACGATCAAACGACCCAAATTGGAGTTACCAGATACCATGAACGAGCTTCAGAACAGAATTGCCTTCATCACCGGAGCCGCCTCAGGAATGGGCCGCGCAAGCGCCATCCTGATGGCCGCCGAAGGCGCCACCGTGGTCGTCGCAGATCTGAATCTCGAGGGCGCCGAGAAGGTCGTAGCCGAGATCGAAGAGGCCGGCGGTACAGCGAGTGCGGTAAAGCTCGACGTCACGAAGCCGCAGGACATCCAGTCGGCTTTCGAGAGGGTCGACGAGCAGTTCGGCCGCCTCGACGTCGTCTACGCCAACGCCGGAACCCCCGGGGCGACCGGCCACGAGGTGACCGAGGAGGAATACGATTTCTCGGTCGGGGTGAACCTTACCGGGGCCTACTTCGTCGCACAGTCCGGGATTCCGCTGCTAAAGAAGTCAGAGAACACCGGTTCCATTATCTTCACCGCATCGACCGCAGGCCTCGTGGGCTCAGGGCTCAGCCCCCTCTACTCGCTCACCAAAGGCGGCGTCGTCATGTACGCCAAGGCCCTCGCTCTCTCGCTGGCGCCGAAGGTGCGCGTAAACGTGATCTGCCCCGGACCTATCGATACGCCGATGCTGCCGAAGTTCTGGTCGCGGGAGACGACGGAGGGTGCCTCGGAGCGTCTCGACGCCTGGGTAGAGCAGGACATTCCTCTCGGCCGCCGCGGGCGCCCCGAGGAAATCGCACAGGCTGCACTGTTCCTCGCTAGCGACCGGGCCAGCTTTATCACGGGCGTCGCACTGCCCGTCGATGGCGGCTTTGTCGCCAAATAGTACTGTCCGCAGGTTCCTCGGCTCAGAAACCACCGGGTCGCCTCGTTTTTCCACAACGACGAAGGGGTCGTTATGAATGTTCAACCGCGACAGCTAGCCGACCAGGCTAAGAAGTCAGCGGCGGCGAGCTTTGTCGGTGGAGTCATGGAATTCTATGACTTCTTCATCTACGGTGCTGCGGCTGCCTTGGTGTTCGGCAAACTATTCTTTCCGACGCTCGACCCTGTGGCCGGAACTCTGGCCGCGTTCGCGACGTTCGGAATAGCGTTCCTCGTGCGGCCGCTGGGCGCCGTGATCTTCGGTCATATCGGCGACAAATACGGGCGCAAGAGGATGCTCGTTCTCACATTGTGGGTGATGGGATCGGCGACGTTCTTGATGGGAATTCTGCCCAGCTACGCCGAGGTGGGTATTCTGGCTCCCATTCTGTTGGTGCTGCTCCGCCTCGTCCAGGGCATGGCAGCGGGAGGCGAACTGGGTGGGGCGGCAGCGCTTGCAGTGGAAAATGCGCCACCGAAGCGGCGCGGTTTTTTCGGGGCCTTCTCGACCGCCGGCACTAATGCCGGTACGGCACTGGGGTCGTTCATCTTCGCGATGACGGTGATGATGCCCACGGAACAGTTCCTTCAGTGGGGATGGAGAATTCCGTTTCTCGCCAGCATCGTCGTGCTTCTGGTCGGATTCATGGTGCGCAGAGCCGTAGCGGAGCCCGAGGATTTCGTGAAGGAGCGCACAAAAGAGGAGCGGCGCCAGGGCAAACTGCCGATTCTCGAAGTGTTCAAGAAGTACCCATCGGCGATCCTAATCAGTCTCTTCGTCTTCGCTGCGCAGAACGTCGCATTTTATCTCGTGACCGTGTACTCCTTAACGTTCGCCAAGGGAGTGTCTATAGATGCCAATCAGTACCTCCTTCAAGCATTGACCGTGGCGACACTTTCGAACGTGGTCGCCATGATCGTCTGGGGCGCGCTCTCGGATCGTTTCGGCCGCAAGCCGATTCTCGTCATCGGGTTGATTCTCCAGACGGTTTTCCTCGTTACGTTCTACGCAAGCATCCAGACCGTGAACTCCTTTGTCATGACGCTGGCGATGATCGCTGTGCTGAACTTCGGACAAGCAGCCATCGTAGGAGTGGTGCCGGCGTATTACTCCGAGATGTTCGAAACCCGGGTAAGAGTGACAGGCATCTCCGTGGGTATGCAGCTGGGTGCACTCGCTGGCGGCTTCACCCCGTTCGTTGCGGCATGGATCGTGGCGCAGGGCGGCTCGTGGCAGATTCTCGTGGCGATCTCAGCCGTCTTCAGCGCCATCGCCGTCATCGCGGTTGTGCGGTCGAGCAATGTCAAGCACGAAATCGGTATCGCCCCCCTTCCCCCGGTGCACAGAACCATTGTGCCCGTAAATCAACCTTCGCTAGGAGAATAGTTGTGAAATACCAAGACAGGTTCCACCAGACTGACTTATCCCGTCGAGACGTGTTCCGTTTCACGGGCATCGCTGGCATGGCGGTGGCAGGCTCCGCTCTCCTCGCGGCCTGCGCGACTCCTGGCGCGCCAGGGTTAGCCGCCTCTGCAGGTTCGTCGCCCCTCCTGATGGATCACTTGATCGCAAATGTCCCAGCCTTCTCGTCGGCTGATCGCGCATTCAAGGCTGCCGCAAAAGCACTGAGTGCCAGCGCTTCGTTCACGTCGTACGACGGTGATATGCAGAAGGCCTTGGCGCAGTCGCTGACGTTTCCTTCTCTTAGCGTCGCTGGCGTCCACTCCTATCTCGTGGCCGACGCCAGCATTGAGCGCTACGCCAAGTCACTGACCGACAAAAAGATCGCGTACCAAAACCTATCTAATCGTCTTCCCTGGTTCGCGCCGACTGATCCGAAGTTCAACGGCTACTTCACCGGCAATGTGGGTGGCCCGTTTGCGGATGAGGCCTACGTGGTGACCAAGATCCTGCTTGAGCGCGGCGGCGGCAAAGGCGATCTGATCCTGCTGGGCGGCCCCAAAGGTGGCCTCTCGGAGACAGCCCGCCGTTTCGGGGCAATGAAGGCGATCTCAGAGTACCCGAACGTGAAATTAGTCGCCAATGCCTACACCGACTGGGACACCACCAAGGCCCAGACCGCACTGGAGACGCTCCTCCCGTCGAACCCCAACGTGAAGTTCGTCCTCTGCTTGAACGACGGTGTGGGGCTAGGTGCACTCGCAGCACTTAAGGCGGCGCGCAACTCGACCGCCCTCATCTGCGGGATGGATGGTGACCCCGGGTTCCTCAAGCTCATGAGTACCGAAGATCGCATCGTCGCGACCTCGGCCGGTCTCATCGCCTTTTCTGGCGTGCTAGCCGCAGTGCGTCTTTTCGACCACATCAACGGCGTCCAGACGAACCCCCTGGAGTCCTTCATCAACACCGACAGCGTCATCATCGACACCCCTGAAGCAGCCGCGGCCCTGCTCGATCTGACTGGGGAGGACAAGCCTGTGCTCTGGGACGCCACGAAGATGTCGCGCCATCTCAATGGGGATAATTGGATCGTCCAGCACCGCTGCGTCATACCCAACCCGGCAGTATCCGAATGGGGTCCACAGGGTGTCAACCCAACACCCCAGCCGGCCGGGTGGGCCTGGCCAGAGAGCTATCAGAAAGCGTTGGACAGCGACGGCGGACTTGATGCCCTGAACGCTCTCTGGGACAAGAAGTTCAAGGATCCCTACGCTTCCGTGCGCGAAAAGGCCATCGTCAAGAAGGGCGCTCTCGGCGCACTCAACGCGTAAGAAACTCCAGAGAAACCCTCCGCTCATACGACGCAATGAAGGACCAGTGAAAATGATGGAACAAAGATTGGCAGGGAAAACCGCTCTCGTCACGGGCGCAGCACACGGTCAGGGACGAGCGCACTGCCTGCGCCTTGCGGCTGAAGGGGCCGACATCGTCGCGATCGACATGGCCGGCCAGAACCTTGACGTTGCATACCCGTTGGGAACTTGGAAGGAACTGCTCGAAACGGTGGCCGAGGTCGAGAAGCTCGGCCGTCGCGGCATCGCTCTGAGTGCAGACATCCGGGATCGCGAGGCGCTGGCGAAGGCGGTAGCCGAAAGCGAAAAGGACTTCCCGCAGCTGGATGTGCTCGTGGCCAACGCCGGGATGGGCGCCTACGGGCGGGTACTCGAGACTCCGATCGAGACCTGGGACCAGGTCATCGCCGTGAACCTAACCGGCACCTTCAACACCATCCAGGCATTCGCCCCTCGGATGATCGCCGGCGGCAAAGGCGGTTCGATCATCGTGACAAGCTCCGTCTCCGGCAGCAAGGGCCTGCCCTTTACCGGCGCCTACGCAGCCTCGAAGCACGGCTTGCAAGGATTGGTGAAAGTGCTCGCCCAGGAGCTCGCAGAGCACTCAATCCGAGTCAACTCTGTCAATCCCGGGCCAATCGCCACGCCGCTCACCACCGACAAGACCGGACCTGCTCTGCTGCAGGGAGACGGACCCGAAGCCACGCTTTTCCTCGGATCCTTCTCTCCGCTGCTCCCGCTGCCCGAGGGCGGGTTTCTAGATGCAAAAGAGGTAAGCGGCGCGGTGTCCTGGCTCGCCTCCGACGACAGCCGGTATGTGACGGGGCTTGCCGTTCCCGTCGACGCCGGGGTAATGGCGCGCTGACGCGCCCGATAATTCAGAGAGAAGGAAGACATGTCGAAGATCGCCCCCCGTCTGGCCACTTACCAGAATAAATACAAGCGGATCGCACTCGAACGCGGAGATAACGGGGTCCTCGTCATCAGACTGCACACGGACGGTGGTTCGCTCGTCTGGGACAGCCTGGTTCACGATGAACTCGCCTACATGTTCGCCGATGTTGCCACCGACCCGGAGACCAAGGTGGTGGTACTCACCGGAACGGGTGACAGCTTCTGTGCCGACATCGACTTCAGCAGCTTCACTCTCGCCGGTCCGCTTGATTGGGACAACAGCGTTTTCGAGGGCCAGCGTTTGCTCAACAATCTGCTGAGCATCCGAGTTCCCGTTGTCTCGGCGATCAATGGCCCGGCAACGATCCACTCGGAGCTCGGCATCTTGGCGGACATCGTCGTCGCATCATCGAGCACCTATTTCCAGGATGCCGCTCATTTCCCCAACGGCATCGTACCCGGGGACGGAGTACAGACGGCTTGGATTCATGCAGTGGGGGAGAAACGCGCGAAGTATTTCCTCCTGACGGGCCAGAAGCTGACATCCCAGGAGGCCAAAGATGCCGGAGCGGTCGACGAGATCGTCGCCCCCGATCAGGTTCTTTCCCGCGCATTGGAGATCGCCACGGGGATGGCTGAGAAGTCGATGCTCGCCTTGCGGTATTCCCGCGAGGTGCTCAATCGCGACATCCGCAAAACCATGCATGACAACCTCGGCCACGGCCTGGCTTTCGAAGCACTCGCGGCATTGGATCTCGGATGACCAACGGGACTCTTCTGGAAGCCCCCATCGTTCTCGCTGCGGAGGGAGTCAGCCGCACGTACCCGGGTGTGCGCGCCCTCAGCGACGTCTCACTGAGGGTACACCACGGTGAGGTGATCGGTCTGGTCGGTGAGAACGGCGCCGGCAAGTCGACCTTGCTCAGCATCCTCTCCGGAGCCGAGCAGCCCGACACGGGTCAAGTGCGTGCAGGAGACCGCAGGCCGGGGCTGTCCAGCTACGGCGAAGCCAACCGTGCGGGAGTCTTCCGTGCCCATCAGGATCAGGGCCTCATCGCAAACCTGACCGTGGCGGAAAACCTCTATCTGGGGCACGAGCACCAATTCACCACCGCCGGAGTGCTGAATCCACGTAAAATGCGTGCTGCGGCTAGCAAGCACCTATCGGGCGAAGACTTCGTCGGCGGCGGCATCGATGAAAACGGCCTTGTACGGGACCTCCCCCTCGACATACGTCAGCTTGTCGAGATCACCCGGGCCTTCGCGGTCAGTGATCTTCTGGGCATCGACCACCCTGTCGTGCTGCTAGACGAGACCACTGCGTCGCTCAATCAGGATGAGGTCGATGACCTCTTCCGTTACGTACGCTCACGCCGCGAGGCTGCCTCCTTCGTCTTCGTCAGCCACCGCATCAACGAGATCCTCGACATCTGCGATCGCATCTACGTGTTGAAGGACGGCAAGGTCGTGGCGGAGCGGTTGGTCGGTGACACCGACGAGGCCGAACTACACCGTCTGATGGTGGGCCGCGATCGTGAAGAGAATCATTACTTCGAGGACCGCCGGCGTGATTCCTTTGGCGACGTCCTACTTTCGGTGCGCGACCTCGGGGTCCACAAACACTTCGCCGGGGTCTCGTTCGACCTAAAGGAAGGCGAGATCTTAGGTATCGGAGGCCTGACCGGCTGCGGAAAATCACATGTCGCAAGCGCTCTATCTGGTGACATCTCCGCGGCTGGAACCATCAAGTTCGCTGGTCGCGCTCTCCCGAGTGGGCGACCGACGACCCGCGTAGGCAAAATCGGCTACGGACCACTTGATCGGCACTCGGAGGGCGTCAGTCTTCTCCAGTCAATCAAGTGGAATATGACCTGGTCGAGCCTCCCACGCCTGAGCCGCTCCGGCTTCCTGCTTCTCAAGCAGGAGCGCAGTGAGGTCGCAGAGGCCATGATCCGGCATCACGTCGCGGCGCCTTCGATGGAGACATTGGTCGGTTCACTCAGCGGAGGCAACCAGCAAAAGGTCATGCTCGCTCGCCTGGTGTCTTCAGGAGCACAAGTGCTCGTACTCGACAACCCAACGCGTGGCGTCGATGTCGGCGCCCGTCAGGAGATCTACGGACAGCTACGCGACTTGGCCGAGGCCGGTCTTGCCATGGTGATTATCAGCGACGATCTACGCGAGCTGATCGGCATGTGTGACCGAATCGCTGCGATGAAGGACGGTCAGATCGTCCACGAATGGGGCCACAACGAGGCTCCCGAACTCACTGAACAGCAAATTGTAGCGAGGATGGTTTAATATGTCGGTCGTCAAAGAACACGTTAACGCGACGGACGCGTCTGTCCTACTCGGCGCGCGCGGCACCGCGTCTTCTCCTTGGCGGGTGTGGGGAACCCGCTTGCTGCCTTATGCACTGATGATCGCACTGATCATCCTCTTCAGCGCGATCACTCCGGCCTTCCTGACGTTGGACAACGTGTTCAACATCCTCCGGTCTTCCTCGGTGCTAATGGTCCTCGCCTGCGCGTCGACGGTCGTCATCCTCTCCGGCAGCATAGACCTGTCGGTGGGGGCAGTCGCTGCCCTCACTGGCACCATTGCAGTGGTCTTCACCGCCAACGGGATGCCCGGACTGGTGTGGCTAGCGCTTCCAATCGGTCTTGCGTGCGGCCTGCTGAACGGCCTCCTCGTGGCCTACGCGAAACTGCCGTCCTTCCTCACGACACTCGGGGTGCTGTTCATCTTCAATGGTTTGGCGCTACGGCTCACTGGTGGCTCTGCGCAGTCCATGAATCAGCCATTTCTCGACGAGGCAACCAACGGCGCGGCGGTCCTCGGAATCCCAAACATCGTCTGGTGGGCTGTCATCGCCTTCGGAATTATGGCCACTGTTGTCTACCGCACGCCCTTCGGCCGCCACATCTACGCCATCGGGGGCAACGAGCGCGTGGCACGGCTGTCGGGTCTGCCGGTGAATCGTGCGAAGTTCTGGATGTTTGGCCTCTCCGGCCTCTTCGCCGGCATCGGCGGGCTATTGCTGATCGGTCAAGGCGGCGGATCGTCGCCCGGCATGGGCGATGTATTCCTGCTGAACGCGATTGCCGCCGTGGTGATGGGTGGCACCGCACTGAATGGCGGCAGCGGCGGTCCCGCCCGCACGGTGGTCGGAGTGCTCACCCTGGGCATCGTGACAAACGGGATGACGCTCACGCAGGTCGACCCCAATTACCAGACAGTAATCTTCGGCGTTATCGTATTGTTCGCGGTCCTCGTAACGGTGCGGCGCTCCGAAACCGGTGTCGTCAAATAGACGCCCAGCCGAAAGGAATGACCAAAATGTCTAAAGTACGTTTCGATGACCGGGTTGCTCTCGTAACAGGTGCCGGCGGAGGCATCGGCCGCGCCCACGCCCTAGCCCTCGCCGAACGGGGAGCGAAAGTGGTTGTCAATGACTACGCCGTCTCCATCACTAACATCGCGGAGAACGACAACCGCGCCCAAGCTGTCGTCGACGAGATCACGGCACTCGGGGGCGAGGCCGTCGCCAACCATGGAAGCGTGGCTGATCCTGAGGGAGCGGCAGCGATGGTGCAACAGGCAGTCGATTCCTTTGGCCGTATCGACGTAATTGTCAATAACGCCGGAATCAACGCTTCCGACGCGATCCAGGACGAGCCCGGCCCGGCTTATGCCTCTCACATGGGAGTGCATCTGGAGGGCCAACTCATGACCGTTCGCGCTGCTTGGCCTCACATGGTCTCGCAGGGCTACGGTCGCATCGTCAATACCAGTTCGGCAGGCGCACTCGGCTTCGTGCAGCCCGACGGAACATGGTTCGGCTCCTACGCCATTGCGAAGGGTGCTGTGATCGCCGCGACGCGTCAGATGGCAGGAGCGGGGGCGCCGCACGGAATCCGTGCGAACTCGATCCTGCCCCTGGCGATCAGTCGAATGGTCTCGCCGTTGATTCCCGGCACCCCAACCCTTGACTACATGGAACGGTTCACCGGGCCGGAGCACATTGCGCTCGGCGCGAGCATCCTCGCCTCCGAGGAATGTCCAGTAAGCGGACAGGCTTTCAGTATCAGCGGAGGGCGGATGGCAGTTCTCGTCTACGCCTCTCCGCTCGGTTTCAGCGACGCTGAAATCACCCCTGAGAAGGTGCGGGACAACTGGGGCCTCGTGATGGGGGAACAGGATGAACTGCACCGGCTGGGCAACTTCTACGAGGCCGTCGATAACGCCTTCGAGTACACATTGCTCCAACGCGCAGGCATCGGCGCGGAGGTGCAACTTTGATCAGCCACCTCGCGATCGTGGAGTTCTCTGAAGAGTGCAATCCCGAGCAGATCGATGACCTCGTGGCGCGGATCCGCGCCCTACGAACGACCATCCCGAATGTACGCTCGCTGGAAGCCGGAGTCGCCTCGACTCCCGACGGCGGGCGGCTTCATCGGCTCGCCCTCGTCGCCACCTTCGACTCGGTGGAGGATCTCACAACCTACAGCTCCCACCCGAAGCATCTTGAAGTAAGTGCGCTCGTCAAAGAACTCGGACAATCCGTAAGCGGCGCCGACATCTTCACCTGACAGGTCCTGCTCTCGGCCCGGAGCCGCCCAGCCGATCAGCTGGGCGGCTCCTCGCACGTGCGTAATGCCAGGGCACCCAGCTGCCAGCGGCCGGTGCTTCATGACCAAAGCTCGTAGCGCAGAGCCGCTCCTTGCGAACGGCCATCCGAAGCATCTTGAGGTAGGCGGGCTCGTCATTTTTCGTGGCGATGCTGTCGCTGGCTCCGAATTCGCCTGTCATGATCCACAGAACCTAGGGAACTGGACTTCCGGCAAAAGAAGGGGCCAGACCTTTGAACGACCCACCATGGCGGCGGTTTGCCTCCGGTGGTCCAATGATGGTGGGTCCAACGTCTTCCGGGGATCGCTCGATCCCCGCGAGGGTGGCCCGGTTCTCGGAGGGGTGAACCGGGCCACCCTTGGGCGCCATGAGGGGAGCATCCGGCGGGTGCTACCGGTCAACAGACCAACCCGGCTCAATGGCGAAGGGTCCCAAGAGCTCAGCCGATCAGCTGGGCGGCTCCTCGCACCTCGGTCATGCTTGCGCCCTCAAGTACCAGACGTCGGTGCTTCATGACCCGGGTTCCGGCATTCAGCCCTGCCACCGAAAGCAGTCGGCCGTTAAGTCCGTAGGCGACGAGCATGCTGTCGTCGCTCTCATCGATTACTACGGCTTCGTCGTGGCCGAACGAGGACCCGATGCTCTGGATCTTTACCCCATGCTGGTCCGACCAAAAGTAGGGAGCACTGACGAATCCGTCCGGATCGTGCGCGCCCATCAGTCTGCGGGCGGCGTATGTGCCCTGCTCGATCGCATTTGTCCAATGTTCAACGCGCATCCGTCGTTGGTAAAGAGGATTGATCCAGCTCGCCAGGTCACCTGCGGCCACGATCAGGCCGTCGGTACCCTCGACCGCGCAGGTCTCGTCGCATTCGATGCCGTCGGAGGAGGGCAGCCCTGAGGACTCAAGCCAGTCGATAGCAGGACGGGATCCTATGGCCATCAGCACCACGTCGGCTTCAATGCGTTCTCCTGAGGCCAACGCGACCGCGGCTACATTGTTAGATCCGTCGACGTCGAGACCTACGACGGAGGCTCCGGTGATGAGCTCGACGCCGTGGGCCTGGTGGTGTGCGGCAATCCGATTCCCGAAAACGTCACCCAGGATCCGGGAGAGCGGGATCTCTGCGGCCTCAATGACGGTCACCGACTTACCGAGCTTTTGCGCGACGGCCGCCACTTCAAGACCGATGAAGCCGCCCCCGATGATGGCGACGCGATCGGCGCGATCAAGGTCAGCTTTCATGTTCTGGGCATCCTGAGCAGACCGGAGGGTGTGCACTCTGCCTATCGTCGGGTCGAAGGGTGTGGGCCTCGCGATACAGCCCGTGGCGAGCAGGAGCCGATCGAAATGGAGGGATTCGGCCCGACCGTCGTCGTGGCGGATGCCAACGGCGCGATCCCCGACGTCCAAGTGCTCCAGCCGCGCGCCGAGTACGAGTTCGAGATCGAGATCGGCGGGCCAAGCGATCGCGATGTCGGAGGCATTGAGGGCTCCACTCAGGAGACCCTTAGATACCTCAGGCCGGCGGTAGGGCCCGGAACGGTCCTGTTCAACGAGCCGGAGCCGCCCCATGAAGCCTTTCTTCCGCAGTTCGCGAGCCGCAGTGAGGCCGGCAGTTGAGGCGCCAGCAATGACGATGTTGTCCATCTGAAGTCCTTACATGAGTGGGAGCCGCGGGATCCTGTCTCGAACGCTATCGGAGTCGCCTTGGGCCGGCGGGATCCTTTTCAAGTGGACCAGGCGTGTGTAAGCTAACACTATTCCACAATATCATTAGCATGAATGGAGATTTCAATGTCGGACGATCTCGTTCCGAGAGGCACCAAAGCGGAATTCACGTGGCCATTCGAGCGCACGGACCCACTGCTGCCGCCGCCGGAATACAAGGAAGCCCGGCGCAGTGGCGAACTCACTCAAGTACAGATGTGGGACGGCTCTTCATCGTGGATGGCTGCACGCCACGAAGACGTGCGCACCCTGCTCCGCCATCCGGCGATGTCGGCAGACTCGAGCCGTGCCGGCTATCCGAACTCCAACGCCAATCATGCAGCCTCCCGCGGATCACAGAGGGGCTTCATCCGAATGGACGGGGCCGAGCACAACACACAACGCCGCATGGTAGCCAGGGAACTATCGATCCCGCAGGTAGCGAAGCTCCGGCCCTACATCGAGGAGGTGGTCGACCGACTTCTCGACGATATGGAAGGTGCTGGGGCCCCCGCGGATCTGCTGACGTCACTCGCCGAGCCCCTCCCCTCGAGCGCGATATGCGAGATCTTGGGGCTGCCAGCCGAAGACAGCCACTTCCTGCTCGACATGGTGAACCGCTGGATGAACCTTGATAGCACGCCCACGGAATCCGCAACCGCTTCCGCCGAGCTAACTGCCTACCTCGACGCCCTCGTGACGGCCCGGTTGAATAATCCCGGCGAGGATCTGGTAAGCCGGCTTGTCACGGACCAGTTGAACCAGGGCACCATAACGCGCCCCGACCTGGTGGCGGTCCTCAACCTCCTGATCGTCGGCGGCTTCGACACGACGGCGAACATGATAGCGCTCGGCACCATTCTGCTGCTGCGTCATCCCGATCAGATGAGGGAACTTCGGGAAGATCCAAGCTTGTTTCCGTCGGCGATCGAGGAAATGCTGCGCTTCCTCAGTGTGGCCCATCATGTGGCGTCCCGGGTTCCGACCGAGGACATCACCGTTCGAGAGGTCACCATTCAGGCTGGAACAGGAGTATTGGCCCCGGTTCCAGCAGCGAACCACGACCCGGAGGTATTCACCAAGCCCGATCACTTCGATATCCACCGAGACGCTCGGGACCACATGGCGTTCGGCTTCGGCGTCCATCAATGCCTGGGGCAGAATCTCGCCCGCCTCGAATTGCAGGTCGTCTTCACCAAGCTGCTGGAGCGGTTCCCGCATCTCGCCCTTGCGGTACCCGAGAACGAACTCGAGTTCCGCAATTCAATGATCTATGGCGTGCGCGCCGTTCCCGTCACTTGGTGACATCTAGAGAGATTGGACAGCTGTGAAAATCGAGACTTTTACTGAAAGATGCATCGGCGCAGGCAACTGCGTGGCAGTTTCGGCCAAGTATTTCGACCTCGACGAGGAAGGGATCGTAGTCATCAATCAAGAAGACGTGCAATCGGGCGATGAAGCGGAGGTGGAGCGCGCGGTTGACATGTGCCCTGCAATGGCTATCGAGCTCTCTCTCAACCGAATAACCTCCTGATTATTTAGTGAAAAAACGCCGGAAGCATTAGCTTCCGGCGTTTTCGCGTATAAGGCTTGTAAGAGATTCAGACAACCAATATGATGATGATCATGAAAAGGATGCAGCGAGGCATACGGTCGCTTCTGTTCGTACCGGCAGACGACGAACGCAAGCTTGCCAAGGCGGCCACAAGCGCAGCAGACGCGATTGTGCTCGATCTCGAAGACGCCGTCGGTTCCGACTCCAAGACCCTGGCCCGACGCCGTGCAATCGAGTTCCTGGATCAGCGTCCTGCGGATCTCAGCGTGGTGGTAAGGATCAATGGAACCGACACACCCTGGTTCGTCGACGACGTGGCCGCCATCGCGGGTTCACGGGCTGCGGCTATCATGCTCCCGAAAGCCACCGCGGCGAGCCTTGCCAAGGTCGGCGATCCCGGGCTCCCGGTCATTGCACTGGTTGAGACCGCGCGGGGCGTCGAAGAGGCCCACCTTGTAGCTGCCGATCCCCGAGTACACCGTTTAATGCTCGGGTCCGCTGATCTCGCTGCCGAACTCGGTATCGCCCTCTGTGCGGACGAATCGGAGATGCACTACCCACGTGCGCGCCTCGCCATGGCGTCCGCCGCCAACGAGAAGGAGTCTCCGATCGACGTCGTGCATCTTGCAGCGTCCGATACTGTCGGTCTCCGCCTTTCCGCGGAGCGTGGCAAGAGTCTTGGATTCACCGGCAAAGCGTGCATCCACCCGGCTCAGCTGAAGGTCGTGAATGAGGTCTTCAGCCCGACCGCAGCGGAGATTAGGGATGCGCAGGCGGTTGTCAACAGTTTCACGACGGCTCGCGCGGAAGGTCGTGCGGTCGCCGTCAGCGATGGCCGAATGATCGATCTTCCGGTCGTCCGGCAGGCACAGCGGGTGCTTGAACTCGCGAATTCGATCCATGGAAAGGACGTTCGTTTTGACTGAGGCAACAGAGATACACGCCCCAAAAGTGTGGCGGGGCCGCTTCTACGAGGACTTCGAGGTCGGCGACGTTTACCGCAGCCGGCTCGGTCGGACCCTTGAACAGACCGATAACACGTGGTTTACCTTGCTCACATGTAACACGAACCAAGTGCATTTCAACAACGAATTCGCTGCCACCACAGAGTTCCATCGACCATTGGTGAACTCGTGCCTGACGCTGTCAGTGGTCGTCGGACTGTCAGTTGCCGACACCAGCGAGAACGCGATGGCAAACCTGGCCTGGGACTCGATTTCAATGCCTACCCCCGTTTTCGCCGGAGACACGCTGTGGGCCGAGAGCGAAGTGCTTGAGTTGCGCGAGTCGCGTTCGCGTCCCAATCAGGGAATCGTCAGTGTCCGCACGCGAGGCATCAACCAGAGCGGCGCGACCGTAGTGGAGTTCCGCCGAACCTTCATGATGTACCGCCGCCGGGCGCCGCAGGCCGCGAGTCAATTCCCCGAGCCCGTGCGCGACTGGGCCGTCTAAGTCCCGAATCTACGAAAATGCGTTGACGAAGTCGTTCGCATGCCGATTGAGAGAAAAGAGCGTTAAAAAGTGACTAACCAAGATCCACGGGCCCTCAGCGGCCTGAAGGTGGTCGAGTTCGCCCATGTGATCGCCGGTCCACTTGCTGGCACGCTGCTTGCCGACCTGGGGGCCGACGTCATACACGTCGAAGACCCCAAGTCCGGCGACCCGCAACGCCAGGCCGGACCGACCAAGGACGGGGTTCACTTGTGGTGGAAGGTCTCTTCACGAAACAAACGATCAGTAACAGTAAACCTCCGCACTGAGGAGGGGCGGGAGCTGGCTCGTGAACTGGCCGCTTGGGCAGATGTGGTCATCTGTAACTTCCGCGTTTCCACGCTGGAGAAATGGGGGCTCGACTTTCGCTCCCTGAACGCCATCAACCCCAAGCTCGTCATGCTCCAGGTCACTGGTTACGGTGTGGCGACCACAAAGCGCAATTCGCCGGGTTTCGGAAAAGTAGGCGAGGCCATGAGCGGCGTCGTGAACATCACCGGCTTCCCCGACGGCCCCCCCGTACACACGGGATTCTCACACGGCGACTCCGTCACGGGCCTCATGGGCTCCTTCGCGATCATGGCCGCGCTGCACCGTAAGAACACCGATCCTGATTTCGCGGGTGAATGGATCGACCTGGCCCTCTATGACGGCCTCTATCGCCTGATCGAATGGCAAGTGATCTTCTACGACCAGCTGGGCGAGAACCCGAGCCGCATGGGGAATCAACTCTCCGCCGCACCAGCGGCGGTGATCAACACGTTCCAGACCGCCGACAAACGGTGGATGACCGTAACCTCCGGAACGCCGCGTTCAGTCCAGAACGTCGCAGCGCTAGTGGGGGAACCTCTCGAGAACTACGCCACGTCAGCAATGCAGGTCGAGAGGCGCGAGCGGCTGGACAATCTGCTGGGCGAATGGATCTCCATGCACACCCTCCACGAGTGCATGGCCGAGATGATCGAACGCGAAGTAGTAGCATCCCCGATCTTCGCCGTCTCCGACATCCTCGATGATCCAACATATAAGGAACGCGAGAGCGTGGTTGAAATTGAGGACCCCGATCTCGGAACGGTCCGGATGCAGAACGTCTTCCCGCGCCTGACCAACCACCCCGGACAAGTCTGGCGCACGGCGCCTGCCCTCGGCGAGCATACCGATTCCTTCTTCGGAGAAGTACTTGGCCGCAGCGAGCAACAGCTCGCCGAACTCCGGACCGCCGGAACAATCTGATTCACGAGCGATAGTAGACAGGGAACAATAAAGATGAGTGCACACGAATACCAAGACGGCCGGTTAGAAATTGACGGTGTTGGCATCCACTACCTTGAATGGGGAACACCGGGGAACGAACCCGTTCTCCTTCTGCACGGCCTGAACGTCCAGGCCCACACCTGGGACCCCATCGCCCGCGACCTGGCCCGGAATTACCACGTCATAGCGCCCGATCTCCGCGGCCATGGCGACAGCGACTGGAGCCGAGCGGGCTACCGAGTGCGTTCTCTCGCCCACGACATGAACGGTCTCGTCGATGCTCTCGGAATCGGTCCGGTCCATCTAGTCGGTCACTCCGCCGGCGTGCGCGTGGCCATCGCAATGGCGGGCGAACGCCCTGAAACCGTGAAAACCCTCGCCCTTTCCGATGCCGGCCCCGAGACAACCCGCGCCGGGGCAGAGTTCATGCGCGACTTCATCCAGCGCACCGTCTCCATCCGCGGGTTCCGCAACTCGGACGAGGCCCGAACCTATTACGAGAACGAGCATCCGAGCTGGGTCCCCGAATTCATCGATCTGCACGTCGAGCACCAGCTCCGGAAGAACTGGGCAGGAAAGCTTGTACTCAAAGCAGATCCGGACGTGCAGTGGATCACCGGATCAGCGAGCCTGCCCGACATCCCCTACCTCTGGTCGATGTCGGAGAAGCTGACCATGCCAACCCTGCTGATGATCGGCCGGACCAGCAACGTGCTCGACCAAGGGCTCGTGGACCGCATGACCTCTGTCATGCCTAACGCCGCCGCGCAGTGGTTCGACACGGGCCATTACATCCCGCGCGAGAAGCCAGAGGAGTTCTCCGCATCGCTTCGTGAGCTCTTTGCCGGCGACTTGGTCGCGCGTTGAGCGTCATGTCGGCGCGCGAGGAATTTGCCTCGATGGTGAGTCTCATCGAGGTCCCGGTCCTGAATCAAAAGTATTGGGCCAAGATCCCCGAGGTCGACGCCGACGGGATCATGCTCGACCTTGAAGACTCGGCGACTCCCGAGAATAAGGCGATCGTGCGCGAGCGTATCGTCCAGGCACTTGATGACGTCGCTTACTTCGGTGGGCGGCGCATCATCGTGCGCTGCAACAACCTCAACTCCCCCTGGGGAGTCGAGGACTTGATGGCCCTCGGCGGAATCTCTGCCGACTTCGTGATCTCGTATCCAAAGGTCGAGTCCGCCGATGAGCTTGACGAGATCGTGCGGATTCTGGAAGCGGCGGGTCATAAGCATCCCCTGCACGTGATGATCGAGACCGGTCGCGCCTTGCTTGAGATCGAACGAATTGCAGCCCATCCCGCCGTGGTTGGGCTGCACTTCGGCTATGTCGACTTCGCCGCCGACATCGGTTCGAAGCCCTTCGACTCGAATGGCGGATTGTCAGCTGTCAGCAATGGCTACGCACGCTCGAGGATCGCAGTCACGGCTGCCGCGTACGGATTGTTTGCGACCGGCGGATCGCTTATCCCCGACTACAAGGACCTAGACAAAGTGCGGGATTTGGTGCAGTCCTGGTCCAATCTCGGATTCACGGCCTGTATCGCTGTCTCACCGACGCATCTACCGATCATCAATGAGGTAATGCGACCAACGGAGGCCGAGGTCACGCAGGCGCGGGCCGTCTGTGTGGCCTATGACGCGGCTGTTTATAACGGCGACCCGGCAGCGGTTCTGCACGGACGCGTTATTACGCATCCGGACTACCGGGTGGCAAAACTGTTGCTGGACCGGGTTACCACCGGTTGACAGTCTAGGGCGTTGCCCAATTTGCAAGAGGCTGTCTGGACTGTCTGGAGCAGGAGCAAATGCCTCCGGGAGGCGGGTGGACCGTTTAGAAGGCATCCTTATCGTTCCCCGGCCAGGACCGACGGTAACCCGACCGAAAGCATCGGGCGCTGTATTAGTCTCGATTTTTCATCGGCTGTGCGTGGCGCAGCCCTTTGATCGCTTCCAGCATCCACGTAATGAGTGCTCTTTCCGGTGCAGCCTCGGGCAGGAGCAGCTGCCTGCGTCTGGCGCGGGTGGTGATTTTCCCGGCGGTGACGAGGTTGCTGGCCACGGCTGCGATGTTGGCCCAGGCCTGGTTCGCGGCGGAGTCGTAGAACGGTGGCGTGCGTCCAGGAGCGGGCCGTGCCAGCGCGGTGCGTTCGTCAAGAACGCGGTGATGCGGTGGCCGTCCAGGTCCAGCAGGGTCTGGCCCGCGCCGGGGTACAGAGGCTCGGCCCGCAGGTAGATGTTGGTCACCGACGGAGAGTCCTTCAGCGCGATGACTTCAGTGGCGTCGATGACCCACCCAGCGGGGCGGTCGACCCCATTGCTGGTCCAGGGCCGGTTGCCAGTACTTTTTGTCGTTGGTCCAGTCGATCATGTCGGCTTTTGCTGGCGGGACCGGATACGAGACGGAGAACTGTACGCCTAAGGCATGCAGGTGCCAGAAGAACTTCCGCGAGGCGCCGGCATTTGTCGGTGCGGACCAGGCTCCCCTGCCCGTCCTGCCTTCCATCGGGGAAGAAGCTCTCGGGCAACTGGGCCGTGGCGGTCTTGAAGACACGGATGTGGTCATCGGCGCTGTTGGCGCCCGCGCTGCCGCGCCGCAACACGCAGGCGAGGATTTCCCCGGTGCCGTTGCCCGTGCCGTAATCGATACTAGCGATGAACGGGGAGAAACCGTACCCGCCCTTGAACGGCCCGCGGCCAGTTCCTTGTCACCGTGCGAGGCCACCAACGTGGCATCCAAGTCAACGATCAGCGGCGGCCGCCGGGTTCCGGGCCCCGGCAGCGTCCTACAGACCTGCCATTAAAACCCCGGGTTAAGACGGTCTGGACGTCCCTTTTTGCACTGTCGGTTCCCGGCGCAAGACTCATTCCGGTTCTTGCGCCAGCCAATACGGCCTCGGGAATCAGTGGTGATTTTCTGTCGAAAACGGCATCGCCGCGATTGGCGATACCCTTCCGTGACCACAGGCGACCTTCTGGGAAAGTGCGGAACAACAGGGACCGCCAGCTTCCCTGACCGGCTGTGTTGGGGTTGTCCTCCTCGAAAACACCATCTGGCTCAAGGATTGAGTAGACCCGACGGTCAGCGCACCCGATAGGTTAGCCCCAAGTGATGACGGTTGACCCGAATCCGGTGGCCTCAAGCGCGCCGTCGAGGCTTCGGCTAAGGTGCGCGCGCATGAGAGCCTCGGCCAGATCAGCGTTTCCTGCGATCACCGCTTCGCCGATCTCGCGGTGCTCGGAGTGCAGATGTGGCTGAGCGAGCCGCTCGGCCAGTCCGGTAGCCGTCAAACGCGTTGTATACATCTCTTTCAGTGCCGTCGCTAGGAGGTTGAAGACGCTGTTGTCGGTCATTCTGGAGAGCACATAGTGCACATCGTTTGCCGCGTCCACCACGCCGCGCGTATCACTGAATGACGCTTCGCGGTCCAGGGCGGCGCGGAGCATGGCAGCAGATTCAGGGGTTACGGCCTCCGCTGCCATGCGGGCGACGAGAGGATCAATGATTTTGCGGGCCTCGACGAGCTCGCGGATAGTCGATCCCTTAAGGTTGAGAAAGAGCGAGAAGCTGCGGCTCACATCACTAGGACTGACATCGAGAAGCACGGGGCCACCACCAGGACCGGAACGTAGATTGATCAGGCCATAGGTCTCCAGAATGCGCAGGGCCTCGCGCAAGGAACCTCGACCCACGTCGAACTGCTCGAGCATGTCCGCTTCATTTGGCAGACGGTCGCCCGGCTGTAAATTACTTTCGATTATCATCGTCACAATAATCGAGGCGATCCGTTCAGCGATTTTGACCGGCCGACCGAGAGCAGGGGCTGCTGAACCCATAGGCCAAGCATGCCTGGGCGTGTTACTGGTCGTGTTATTAGTCATTGAATCCATGTTCGTTTCGCCACCAACTCCGACGCTTTTCGTCATCACTTAACAATGATGAATACTATAGCCATAATAACAGAGGACCGTCGATTGAGTTCTATTTTTCAGTTCCGCGCCTCTCAGGGCCTTCAACAGGACACTGTTGTTTTCGGCTCGTTCACAGCCCGCGGCCATTTCCCCGGGTCAGGAGCGAGCGTGGAGGAACTCATCCAACAACCGCACCCCAGCGTGCCCAGGGCGACGCTTACTCGCCGGTGAGCCCGTCGATCGACTCCCGGAGGAGATCGGCATGGCCGTTGTGCCGGGCGTACTCCTCGATCATGTGGAGAACGATCCATCGGACTAGGTGCGCGCGTCCAGCCGGCCCAGGTCGCCGTCGACCATTGCGTCGGCGACCCGTGAGCGGGAGCGGTACACGACATCCTGCCAGAGCGCCCGGAGCTGCGCAGGTGATTCCTCGGCAGCTCAGTGGAGGAACTCGAATTCACCGAGATCCCCATCAAGGACCTGCCCGTGTACAGCCCGGACTACGACATCGACTACCCTCAATCCCGCCGCCTACAACGAGGACGGAACAGTTCAAGACGAGGGCACCGCGCAAGTCCTACGGCACTACATGGAGGAATACAGCGCATTCGTCCAGCGGGTCCTCGCCGCCAACGTACCAGGGCACATCGGCGACGAGCACCCTGACGATGCCAAACTGACGCGGTAACCCGGGTCGGGCTCGGTGGCGCGTCGGCTCACCCGGCAGTGTTCCACGCCTCTTCGGACACGGGGATCCACCACTCACGCGCTTTGCCTTCCCCGATGTATTCAGGCCAGCGGAAATCCGTGGGCGCACTAAAGTTCGGCGGGAGCAGCGGCTCCACCGAACCGCGGCGACGCTTCTCGGCGTCGAACTCTGCTTTCGCCTCCGCCAGGACTTCCGGAGACGTCAGCAGGTCCAGGACCATTCCGGCAATCATCTTGCCTGTCGCCGTGATGGTGGGGTCGATCGTCTCGGGTATTCCGCCCAGGGCGGTCATGGCCCAGCCCGGGTACGCGGTGCCCTTCTCATCCGGTGCCAGCGTGGGCCTTGCCGTGTAGAAGCGGATGGTGGGCGCATACCAAGTCATCTCAACATAGTCATCACTGGTCCAGTTCTGCTGTGTTGCCGGTATATGCCTGCGCAGTTCGGCCTCGGCGTCCTGCGGACTGATGAGCTCCGCGGTTGCCGGGTGGAATGGATTCTCCATGGGCTCTACCCCGCACGAGGCTTGGATTTCACGTCCGATCTCCAAGGCCCGCCCATCCAAAACGGGTGCACCCACGGCAGCGATGTTCTCCCACGCCACTTGGGCAACCGTATGGTTGGCGATGCCCGGGCGGTTGCGCGCCACCCACCGGGTACTAACGCTGCAGTGCGAGGCAGCCGCGGCGAGTTCCGCGTTGCGATCGAGCACGGCGAGTACCGAGTCGGCTTCGGCGAGGCTCGGACAACGCCACGAGTACTGGATCTGGGCTAGTCCCGCAGGCTGGTTGTCCGCCGTCGCCTGCCCAGCCGTGAGGATCGCTTCCGACAGCGACCATCCACCCGCCTGCGGAAGCATGGAGTCCTGGGTAGTTTTGGTCAGCGAGAACATCGTGAACAGTGCGGCATCCGCTCCCGGCGCCCTGGCGGCAGAGTGCGACGACGGGATAGGACTATCGCCGTAGGTGTTGTTCCAGCCCTCTGGACTGTCGCAAGTGAAGGTGTAGATCTTGCTGTAGTACGAACCGCAATGAGTGTCCCAGCGCGCGGTATTGCACAGGGGCATCATGTAGAACGGGTGGTACGAGATGATTGCGTCCAGGTTGTCGTAGTAGCCGCGCAGGCCGTGGACAACCTTGGATCCCTGGACCTTTTCGGCCGGCTCACCGGTGTATACCAAGGTGCCGGGGATGTTGTGCTGCTCCATTGCGTCCTTCGCCGCCAAGAAGCCGGCGAGCGTCGAGATACCCAGGGCCGAATGTGGATCCGTGTGGCCCGGAGCGAAGCGCGACATGCCGGCACGGGGCTCCCGCTTGGTGGATGCCGCTTGGCAGTTTCCCGGGATGGCATCGTATTCGGCGTAGCCAAGGATCCTTGCCCCGGGACCGGCGGGACTTGTCCACTCGGCAGCGAACGCGGTGGGCATGCCCCCGCTGCATTCCTCCACGGTGAAACCATGTTCGCGCAGGGTTCTCACGTACCAGGCGCAGGACTCGTATTCGCGCCAAGCCGGCTCGGCCAGTTCCCAGATATTCGTGTGCCATGCAGAAAGCTGCTCTTTCTGCTGCTCCACCCACCCCCAGGCCGTGGCCTTCAACTCTGTGCTCTTGATCGTCCTGCTCATTGGGTTCCTTCCTCGGAATTCAAAGATTTCATTACGTGATTCAGCGGACTACGAGCTTCCGGTTCGCGAACTCGTCCATGCCAAGTGGCCCCAGTTCCCGTCCGACGCCGCTGTTCTTGACGCCCCCGAAAGGCAACGCAGCCGACGACGGCGCCAGCCGGTTGACGCTGACCATGCCCACTTCGAGCCGCTCGGCCATGCGCGCTGCCGCGGCAGCGTCACCGGTGAAGACCGTGGCACCCAGACCGTATGGCGAATCGTTGGCCAGCCTGACGGCGTCGTCCTCGTCTTCCGCGCGATACACCACGGCCACCGGGCCGAAGAGTTCCTCGTTATAGGCGCGGGTTCCCGGACGTACGCCGGTCAACAGGGCCGGCGTCACGAAGGCGGTTCCAGGCCGGCCGGATGCCATGGTCCCGCCCCGGTGCAAGGTTGCACCGGAAGCGACGGCAGCGTTCACTTGGGCGATCAGTGACTTCGCCGCCGCAGTAGAGGACATGGGGGCCAGCGTGGTCCCGGGATTCAGTGGGTCTCCCGGCACATATTCGGCAAGTTTGGCATCGAGGGCCCGGACGAAGTCCTCGTACAAGGCGGTGGCGACGATGAAGCGTTTGGGCGAGTTGCAGGCCTGTCCGGCATTTTCCATACGGGCTGCCGCCGCCAATTTCACCACGAAATCCAGGTCCGCGGTGTCCAGAACGATAAAGGCGTCCGAGCCGCCGAGCTCCAGGACATGCTTCTTCAAGTGAGCTCCTGCTAGCGCGCCCACCGCTTGTCCTGCCCGATCACCGCCTGTCAGGGAGACGCCTCGCACACGGGGGTCAGCGAGCAGGACAGCGGTCTGCTCCACATTGACAAGCACCGTCTGATAGGCGCCGGTCGGCAGACCGGCGTCGAGCAGCAATTGCTCCAAGGCAAGGGCGGATCGGGGGCAGGCAGGCGCCGGTTTGACGAGCAGCGTGTTGCCAAGCATCAGGTTCGGTGCGATGAACCGGACCAGCTGGTAGTACGGGTAGTTCCACGGCATGATGCCCAAGATCGGCCCCAGGGGGCGGCGCTGCAACACGGCACCCGGGAATTCCAGGGACTCGTCCGCAAGGAACGCAGGCCCGTTTTCTGCGTAATACGCGAAGATCTCCGCGCACAGCTCCACCTCAGCCACGGACTCCGACAGGAGTTTGCCGATTTCTTCTGTGCCCAGGAGCGCCAGTTCATCCTTGCGCTCCAGAAGGAGTTCGGAGGCACGCTGAAGCACGACGGATCTCCGTTGAATCCCGGGCCCCTCGGCCGTCGTAGCGCCCCAGAGCTCGAACGCACTTCGCGCCGACACCACGGCCTCTTCCAGCTGGGCCGGAGTTGTCTCGGGAAATTCAGCCAGGAGCTCCCCGTTTGCCGGGTTGAGTACCCGGAAGGCAGCGGCGGCCATTAGATGATCACGTGTATCAAGCTAGGACCGTTCACGGTCAGGGCCTTCGTCACAGTCTCGGCGAGTTGGTCCAAGGACTCCACCCGATATCCGGCCAGCCCAAAGCCTTCGGCCAGTCGTACCCAATCCGGCTGGACAAGGTTCACACCGACGGGGGTGATGTTCCGGTCCACCATGTTCTGCCGGATTTCCCCGTAGCCGCCGTTGTCCACCACGATGATCGGTAGGTCCACGTCCTGCTCCACTGCGGTGATGAATTCCTGCACCGCAAACATCAGCGCCCCATCACCCAGCAGGCAAACAACGGTTCGCTCCGGTTCGGCGACCTTCGCGCCAATCGCTGCTGGCAGCCCGTATCCAAGAGTGGCATATGCCGGTGTGTAGAGGAGCTGGTGCGGGGCCTGCATGGGGAAGAAGGAAGTAGTTCCGAAATAAGTGATTTGTGAGGAATCACCGGCGATGACGGTGTCCGCCGGCAACGCATCGGCCAAGATATCGTTGATTTTGGCCAGTTCCGGGGCCATGGCGCGGGCCTCGGCGCGAAGACCTTGCCGCATTGCATCCAGTTCCGGCGTCGCAACCGGCTGGTGTCCTGCCAGTCCATCGAGGAGCTGCGGCACAATGGCTGCGGCATTTCCCACCAGCCTGACGGTCGCCTCCACGTTGGTGGTCATCTGTCCAGGATCGATGTCGACCCGGATGCAGGCCCCGAGCGGTGCGATGTTCCCGCCCCAAAGTTCGGACTCTCCCACTTTGGAACCAATGATCAGCAGGGCATCGGAGTCGTTGCAGAGCTGCTGAGCGGCGTTCAGACGGATCTCCGAGCCCAGGGATAGTTCGTGGAATTCAGGGATGGCGCCCTTGCCGTTGATGGTAGTGACCACTGGGGCGTTCAACGCTTCGGCCAGCCGTACGAGCGCATCCCCGGTTCCGAGGGAGCCGCCGCCTGCCAGAATGACCGGCTTCGACGCACCACGCAAAGCTGCGACCGCCTCCGCAATAACGTCATCGGCCGCCCTCATCGGGGCACCCAAGGGGCGCGCCTCCAGTGCGGAGGGGGCGACGTCGGAGGCCGATTCCAAGACATCCAGGGGAATCTCGATGTGCACCGGACGGGGACGTCCGTGAGCGAACAGCTCAAAGGCCTGGTGGATGAGCTCCACGGCCTCGCCGCCGCTGGAAACGCGGGTGCTGCGCCCAATCAGGGCGCGGACCGCGCCCGTGGGGTCTTTGGTTTCGTGCAGCAGCCCGATGTCCGAGAATTCGCTGCCGCGGGGTGCGCCCGGGGACAGGATAATCATCGGGCGGGACTCGCAGTAGGAGGTCGCCGCTGCCGACATGGCGTTCAAGAGGCCGGGGCCGGAGGTAGTGATCACGACGCCGGGAAGCCCCTTGAGCTGGCTCCATCCGTCGGAGCCGTACCCGGCACCTTGCTCGTGGCGCGTGGTCACCGGATGGATCCCCAACGGGGCCAGGTGCCGGTAGAACTCAAGGTTGTGGGTGCCGGGGATCCCGAAAATCGTGTCGATCCCGTAGTTCCGCAGCGTGGTCATGACGGCGAGGCCGACGTTGGCCGTGGGAATGGTGCTTGTCATGGAAAATCCTTTGAATTGTTGAGCGACTCGGAGAGATCAGTTGCGGTAGACAAGGGCTCCGTTGACCCAGGTCTCCACAACTTCGATGCCGCTGATGTCGCCTTCGGGGGCTTCCAGGGGGTCCGCGGCGAGGATCACGAAGTCGGCCAGCTTGTCCGGCTCCAGGGAACCGAGGTCCTTCTCGCGGCCCATGGCGCGCGCACCGTTGATTGTGTGGGCGCGGAGGGCTTCGACGACGTCGATCTTGAGATTGTCCCCGCCCAGCTGGACGCCGGAGCGGGTCTTGCGGGTCACGGACGTCTGGATGGCTTCCAGCGGACGGGGATCGGCCACGGGAGCATCGGAGCTCATGGTCACAGGGACTGCCGCGGCCACGAATTCGCCGAGCGGGTTGAATCGCTCGCCCGGGGAACCGATAGCATCCGTGACGCCGGGACCCCAGTTGAAGTAATGCTGCGGCTGGTTGACCGGCATGATGCCCAGCTCGGCCATCTTGTCAATCTGTTTCGGCGTGGGCAGCCCGCAGTGCTCGATTCGGTGCCGGTGGTCTGCCCGCGGGCTCTCCGCAAGAGCCTCGCTGACCGCGTCCAGCACCAATTGGATCGCGGTGGGCGACTGGGCGTGGGTTGCCGTCTGTAGCCCGGCACTGTGCGCCTTCGCCACGAGTGCCCGGTACTCGGCCGGCTCGTGGTACAGGGAACCCGTGCGGCAGGGGTCGTCGCGGTAGCCCTCCGGGAAGTACGCAGTCCAACCACCGAGCGTGCCGTCCGCATAGAGTTTGATGCCGGCGAAGGAGAGGAGGGAATCGCCGAACTTGTCCACGATGCCCAGTTCCAGCACTTCGTCGAGGAGGCTCGAGAGGAAGTAGGCGTTGATGCGAGTCACCAGTTCGCCCCGCTCCACGAGGTCCAGGTAGGCACCAAACTCGCGCTTGGTGACCTGCGCATCGCCGATGGTCGTCACGCCGTGGCTGAGGAACTCGCGCTGGGCGTGCAGCAATTGGGCGCGGTGGTGTTCCTTGCTGTCTCCCAGATGGAAGTTGGGTCCGTGGTGCCCCAGCTTGACGCCTTGGTCTCCGGTGAGGATGTCGCAGGCGGCGTCGGAGAGCTCGCCGGTCAGCTCGCCGTCGGCGTCCCGGAAGAACGTGCCTCCCGGCGGGTTGGGAGTGTTACGGTCCACTCCGGCCTTCGCGAGGACGTACGAGTTCACCACCCCGCCGTGGCCGCTCGCGTTCATGACGTACACCTCGCGTGTGGCGGAAACGGTGTCGAATTCCTGCCGCGTGGGGTGGCGTTGCTCGGCTAGGTTGCGGTGCTCGTAGCCGTAGCCACGGATCGGAGTGTCTCCGGGATTGTCAGCGGCAGCCTTCGCCAGCAATTCCAGCATGGTGGGGATGTCCGGCGCGGCTTCCGGTCCGCAGTCCACCCAGGACAGCAACTGTCCGTACATCAGGGGATGCGCGTGCGGGTCGATGAAGCCGGGCACCAGCGTGCGGCCTTGGAGGTCCACCAGTTCGGGGACCCGGGTGGTCAGTTCGAGCGCCGTATCGCGGCACTCTTGTCGCGTTCCGACAACGGCAACACGGTTGCCGATCACCAGCATCGCCTCCGCAACGGAGTTCAGCGCGTCGAGGGTCCGGATACGGCCGCCGAAGAACAGCGTTGCGGCGGGCGCTATAGGGGAAATTTCGTGGGATGCCAGGAATGACATGGGAAGCCTTTGCTGGTAGAAAATTGCGTGGCGGTGTGCAGAGCCGATGCGTCAGCTGGCAGTGCTCATCATCGTGTCAAGGGCGAAAAGGGGGGTGTCGGGAGTGCCTGCCGTTGCCAGCGAAATGACGTTCTGGGCCTGGACCCTGACGTATTCGGCCAGCGTATGGTCCGAGAGGAATGCCACGTGCGGAGTGATCAGGATTTGCGGGTGGCCCATGAGGGGATGGCCGGCCGGTGCCGGTTCGACGTCGAGCACGTCCAGTGCGGCACCCCGGACATGCCCGGAGTCGACGGCGGCGCGCAGCGCATCATTATCGATCAGCTGGCCACGGCTGACATTGACCAGGAAGCAGCCTGGTCGCATGCGGCCGAGGGTCTCGGCGTTGATGATGTGCTCGGTCTCCGGGGTCAGCGGCATGTGCAGGGAGAGGACGGTTGACGTGCGGATGACTTCCTCAAGTTCTACGCGCCGGATGCCGGCGTTGGCGAGCATGGCGCGCGTTTCCGCGGTGTCCGGCAGGTAGGGGTCATAGCCCACTACTTCTCCGAAGACCCGTGATGCCATGTCTCCGAGGCGGGTTCCGATCCGGCCAAGGCCCAGGAGCCCCAGCCGTTCCTGGCTCAGCCGGAACACCTTGGCTTCCGGGCGGGAGTTCCAGTCCTGGCGTTCCACTGCACGATGGAAATACGGGATTTCACGTGCAGCGGCGAGTGCCAGTGCCAGTGCGTGCGAGGCGACTTCCTCGGTGGCGACGCCGGGAAGGTTGCTGACCCAAATGCCGCGCGCCTTGGCGGCTTCCAGATCGATGTTGTCGTAGCCCATGGAGACCAGGGCGATGATTTTCAGGCCCGGGATCGCGTCCATGACCTCCGCCGTGATTGGCGCGTAGCCCACCAGCAGGGCTTCTGCATCTTTCGCTTGCTCCGCGATGGCGGCAGGGTCCTGGGTGCCCAGATACCTGACGTCGAAGCCGTGGTCCTCGAGCAGCCTCTGGCCGGCGGAGAATTCCAGATCTTCCATGTCCGTGTAGACGGCCACGGGGCGGTGTCTGCGGGCCGGGTTGCTGTTAGTGGACATGGCTGAGGAACTTTCTGTTACGCGCGTGCTGGGGGTTGTCGAAGAACTCATCCGGAGTGGCTTGTTCCACGATCACTCCGCTGTCGAACAACGTGACTTCGTCGGCTACCCGCCGGGCGAAGCGAACCTCGTGAGTGACCACGATCATGGTCATGCCGTCGTTGGCCAGGCCTTCCATGACGTCCAGGACTTCGCCGACGAGTTCCGGATCGAGGGCCGAGGTCGGCTCGTCGAAAAGAAGCACGGAAGGGTTCATGACCAGCGCCCGGGCAATGGCGACTCGTTGCTGTTGCCCACCGGAAAGTTCGGATGGGTAGTGGCCGGCGCGATGGGAAAGGCCAACCCGCTCCAGCATGGACATCGCGAGTTCTTCGGCTTCCTTGTGGTGGACGCCCTTGACCGAAGTCAGGCCGAGCATTACGTTCCGGCAAGCGGACAGGTGCGGGAAGAGATTGAACTTTTGGAACACCATGCCGATGTCACGGCGTTGCCTGGCCAACTCCCGTTCCGGGAGCAGAACCGCAGGGGTTTTGTCCTCACGTACGCCGATCCTGCGACCTCTGAGCAGGATGTCACCGCTGTCGGCCGGCTCGAGCAATGCCATGAGGCGAAGCATCGTGGACTTCCCTGATCCCGAAGGTCCCAGGACGGCCTTGACCTGGCCTTGGTTGATATCGAATTCGACGCCCTGGAGGACCTGCTGGCCATGGTAGCTCTTGTGAAGATCCCGGACTTGCAGCACCGGATCGGAGGGTGTCCAAGCACTGAGGCCCGCGTTCGGCACATTCTTGCTCATGAGAAAACTCCTTGGCCTGCAGGCTTCTGCGCCAGGTCCTTCTTGGATTTGGCTTTGGACGTCCAAAGAAACTTCTTTTCCACGTAACTTTGGATGACGGTGAGGATGCTGACGATTATCAGGTAGTAAATGATTGCCGCAGCGTAGAACTCGGCGTAGCGGAACGTGATATTGACACCCACCTGGGCCGTGGTGAGGAGCTCTTGAAGGGAGATCACCGACGCGAGTGAGGAGAACTTGACCAGACCGATGAATTCGTTGCCTGTGGGGGGAAGCGCGATTCTGATTGCCTGCGGAAGGACAATCTTGGTCATGACCTTGGCCGGCGACATTCCGAGTGCCCGGCCGGCGAGCCCTTGACCCTCATCGATGCTCAGGAGGGCCGAACGGATGATTTCTGCCATGAAAGCGGCTTCCACGATTCCGAGGCCAATGAAGGCAGCGATGAAAGGCGAGAACCAGTCTTGGCGGAGCACCGGGAACAGCTGCGGGAGAGCGTTCCAGATGATTAGCAATACCAGCAACGCTGGAATGGCCCGGAAGAACCAAGTGTAGACACCCGCCGCGCCTTGGGAGAAGCGGGACTTGGACGTGCGTCCCATGGCTACCGCGAATCCGATGACGGTTGCGAGCACGAGCGAGAGCGCTGCCACGGCGACCGAGATGAGGGCGCCTTGAACATAGCTGGGACTGATGAGCTGGTGGACGAAGATGCTGACGTCAAACTCCATCAGATCTTTCCTTTCGTAATGGTTGCGCGGGCCGCTGCGATTGCAACGGCCCGCGCGGTAAGGGGAATTGCGTGACTAGCCGACGTCGACGATCGAAGCTTCCAGCTTGTTATCCGTGGCGATCTTGGCCAGGGTGCCGTCCTTCTGGAGGTCCTTCAACGCTTGAGCGAGTGCCGGAGTCAAAGTGTTGTTTTTACGGGTGAAGACACCGAAAGTGGTATCTGCCGGGAAGATCTTGGAAGCGACAGCTAGTTTGCCCTCATTCTGTGAAGCCATGTACGCGGCGGCGACGTTGGTTTCAATGAGGGCGTCGGACTTGCCGTTGATCACAGCTAGAACGGTTTCAGCCGTCTTCGGGTATTCAGTCAATCGAGGCTCGTCCTTGCCGGCTTGCTTACACTCGTCCTTGAGGGAAGTAATACGGGCAGCGTTGGAAGAAGCAGCCTGGGCAGCGACCGAGTGTCCGCAGAGGTCCAGCGGGGTTTTGAACTTATCGACATTTGCGGGGCTGGCCACGATCGTCGGCCCTGCCTTCATGACGGGCGCGGCGTCTGCCACCTGGAGACGTGCCTGGCTCATATACAGGCCACCGAAAATGGCGTCACATCGACGTGTCTGCAGGCCAGGCATCAGCCCATCGAAGGTTGTGACTTCGAACTTCGCCTCAACGCCCCAGTGCTTGGCCAGAGCGCGCGCCGCGTCAGCATCGAACCCTGCGATGTCGCCGCCGGAACCGTTGGCGTAGTACTCGAGTGGAGCATACTCAGGGTCGATGCAGAGGGTGAGCTTGCCGCTGGTGGTCAGGCCTTCCGGGGCGTTGGCTGACGCCTGTCCGGCCGGGCTGGACGCGGCGGCGTTTCCGCAGCCACTTAGCGCCAGGACCACGGCCGCGGCGGCCAGCGCGGGCTTCATGTACTTGAACATGCAGTTCTCCAATGAACTATGGATCGCGCCGTAGCGCAGAGTCGGGGATGACGAGGTGACACCCACCACAGTATGGAGAATCCACACTCAAGTCAAACGTTTTTGCGGCGAAAGTGCTATTTGACAAGTTTTTTGAAATCTTTCTGCACTCTATCTCGCCAAATGGATTGCGAAGCACAGCATTCATGAGATTATTGAGAGTGAATGACAGTCCATCTGGACCGCGGCGGTGCGGCACCGCGTCCCACGAAACTAGGCGATTATTGTGAAGACCATGAATGATCTGGACGACAGGCTCATCCGCGTGCTGCAGACCGATGGCCGCGCCTCGTTTAGCGACCTCGCAAAGAAGCTTGGGGTCACGCGGTCACTGGCCACAGCGAAGCTCAATGAGCTGACCAACTCAGGCGAGCTGCGTATTGTCGCCGCCGTGCATCCGCGGGTGCTTGGCTTGAACGCCGTTGCCCACGTGTCTATCCAGCTCAGCGGCTCGGCCGGGCCGGCACTGGCCAAGCTCTCGAAACTCGAAGGAGCGGTCTTCGCTTCACTCACTACCGGCCGCTATGGAATCATCACAGAGCTCCGCCTTCCAACAGTGCCGGAACTCTACAAACAGGTCGAAGCAATCCGGGCCACGGACGGCGTGGCTGGCGTCGACGTCCTGATGTACAAAGATGTGGTTCGCAGCCTCTTCCTAGGCAAGGAACCACCCTCGCCAGACCTCGAGCTTGATCAGCTCGACCTGAAGATCATGAGTGAATTGCAGCTCGATGGACGCATGGGCTTTGAGATGCTCGGCGAAAAAGTAGGGTTATCTACCAGCGCGGCAAGGATCCGCGTGCTGCGCCTCATCGATGCACGGGTCATGCAGGTCGGACCGGTGCGAAGCCGCTCCGCATCATCAAAATCCATGGCCTTCGGACTCGGCATCTCCACTATCTCCGGTACCGAAGAAGTCGTCGACTTCTTCGGTAGGACTCCGGGACTGGAATTTCTGGCCACATGCTTCGGCCGCCACGACCTGGTCGCCACGGTGGGAGTCAGCTCCATGGACGAAATGCATGAGACCCTGGACCAGGTTCGAGCGCTAGGCTCCGTTGCCAATGTGGAGACCTGGCTGCACCTGAGGATCATCCAGGAGCGCTACGACAGGCCACTGGACAAAATGCTCGAGGCGCAGACCGAGTCCGATGGATACGGCCACCCTCGCACCGCATAACCGGAACTCTCGTCCCACACATGCGCATGGTATTCCTCGATCGTGGAGCACCATCAGCGCCCCCGACTTAATGCTTTGCCGAGACGTCCCGCGATATCGCCCTGGCAGTTTCCACGATCTGCTCCCTGACCGATTCGAGGTAGGCCTCCGGGTTCGGCTGCGCTGCGACATTTTGGGCCTGAAGCGAGACATTGACCGCGGCAGCCACATGGCCCGCATTGTGGTTCCAGACGGGCGCGGCGATCGACATGAGTCCGACTTCCAGCTCCTGGTCCAGCAGGCACCAGCCCTGCTTGCGCACGCGGTTCAGCTCGGCCACGAGTTCTTCACGGGCCGTGATGGTGCGTGGCGTCAGGGCTTTGAACTCCACCGCAGACAGGTATTCGTCCAGTTTCTGCGGCGGAAGATTCGCCAGAAGCACGCGCCCCATGGACGTCGCGTAGGCCGGGAAGCGGGTGCCTACCGAGATTCCGACCGTCATGATGCGGCGCGTTGTCACCCGGGCTACGTAGAAGATGTCCATGCCATCGAGCACCGCGGCCGACGTGGACTCCCCCAGGTTCAGTGAGAGGTCTTCAAGGTGCGGCTGCGCGAGCTGGGGCAGGGACAATGCCGACAAGTAGGAGTAGCCGAGCTGCAGCACCATCGCCGTCAGGGCGAAGGTTTTACCGTCCGTGCGGACATAACCCAGCTCCACGAGGGTGTGCAGGAACCGGCGGGCGGTGGCGCGGGTCAGGTTGGTGCGCGCCGCCACCTCACTGAGCGTCATGACGGGGTGGGCTGCGTCGAACGCGCGGATCACGGACAAGCCACGGGCCAGTGATTGCACGTACTGGTCACTCGCCTGAGGAGCGCGTGTCCGCGGCGCCCCGGCTACTGCTGCATCGGTCATGGTTACCAATCTTATTGGCGCGAACTGGCAGCAGATGCCCCTTAAAGTCTTTCCAGAGGGCATCTGCCGCCAGTTCGCGCTGGCGGTTGTCAGTGCAGCAGCGGGACCGGGACCAAGGCTTGGAGTTCTTCGAACGTGCAGCCGAACGTCTCACGCACCCGCACGCCGTCGGGCCCTGTCAGGAACACGGCCTTCTCCGTGTACACCCGCGTCACGCAGCCCACACCGGTGAGCGGGTAGCTGCAGGTATCGACGAGTTTAGACTCGCCGTCGCGGGTCAGGAGCGTCATCATGACGAACACGTCCTTCGCGCCGGTAGCCAGGTCCATCGCCCCGCCGACGGCCGGGATCGCGTCCGGCGCCCCGGTGTGCCAATTCGCGAGGTCTCCCTTGGCGGAGACTTGGAAAGCGCCCAGCACGCAGATATCCAGGTGGCCGCCGCGCATGATCGCAAAGGAATCGGCGTGGTGGAAGTAGCTCGCCCCCGGGAGCTCAGTGACGGGAATCTTGCCGGCGTTGATAAGGTCGCCGTCGATCTCGTCGCCCTTGGCTTCCGGACCCATGCCGAGCATCCCGTTCTCCGTGTGGAGCGTGATGTTCTGATCTTCCGTGAGGTAGTTGGAAACGAGCGTGGGCTGTCCGATGCCAAGGTTCACGAAGGAACCAGGGGCGATGTCCCGGGCCACGAGCCGCGCGAGGTCAAGCCGGCCGAGCGGCGTGGGGGAAGTCTGGATGTTGGTTTGGATGCTCATGTCATGCCACCTTCACGATGCTGTTGACGTAGATTCCGGGGGTCACCACGTTCTCCGGGTCCAGGGCGCCGGTGGGAACGATCTCGGAGACCTGGACGATGGTGTGCTTGGCCGCGGCAGCCATGATGGGGCCGAAGTTCCGGGCCGTCTTGCGGTAGACGAGGTTTCCCTTGCCGTCAGCTTTGAGCGCTTTGATGAGCGCGACGTCGGCGTGGATAGGGGTCTCGAACACTTGCCATTTGCCGTCCAGCAGCCGGGTTTCCTTGCCCTCTGCCAGCATGGTTCCGTAGCCGGTGGGGGTAAAGAAGCCGCCGATTCCGGCGCCGGCGGCCCGGATGCGCTCGGCCAGGTTGCCTTGCGGAACGAGCTCGAGTTCGATTTCCCCGGCCTTGTACTTTGCATCGAAGTGCCAGGAATCGGACTGGCGCGGGAAGGAACAGATCATCTTGCGGACCCGTCCTTCCTTGATAAGCAGCGCCAGGCCCTGATCGGCCTGGCCGGCGTTGTTGTTCACCACGGTGAGCTCGGTGGCGCCGCAGTCCAGCAGCGCGTCGATCAGTTCGAACGGTTGCCCGGCATTGCCGAAGCCGCCGATCATCACAGTGGAGCCGTCCGTGATGCCGGAGACTGCCTCGCCAACAGTGTCAATAAAATTCAGCATTTTCTAACCCTTAACCGTTTGTGCCGAAGTGCCGGCAGTGACGTTTTCGAGCACCACAGCCAGGCCTTGCCCGACGCCGATGCAGATCGCCGCGACGCCCCAACGCTGACCGGAAGCCTGCAGGCTGCGGGCCAGCGTCCCCAGGATCCGGGTTCCGGAGGCACCCAAAGGGTGGCCCATCGCGATCGCGCCGCCGTGCCGGTTCACGATTTCCGGGTCGATCCCCCACGCATCAATACACGCCAGGGACTGCGCCGCGAACGCTTCGTTAAGTTCGACGGCGCCCACCTGCTCCCAGCCGATGCCCGCCTTCGCGAGTGCCTTGTTCGCCGCCTCCACCGGTGCATAGCCGAAGAACTGCGGATCGTTGCCGTGGGCCCCGCGGCCCGCGATCCGGGCCAGCGGTTCCAGTCCCAGCAGCCCGGCGGCGCTTTCGCTGCCGATCCACGCCGCGGAGGCGCCGTCGGACAACGGGGACGCGTTGCCCGCGGTGACCGTTCCCCCCTCAACCCCGGAGGATTCGGGCCGGAACACTGTCTTGAGCCCGGCGAGCTTCTCCGCCGTCGAGCCTGCCCGGATGCTTTCATCGCGGACCAGATCCGTGCCAGGAACCTGGGTCACCAACTGGTCATAGAAGCCTTCGTCCCAGGCGGCCGCAGCCAGGTTGTGCGAGGCCGCGGCGAACTCGTCCTGCCGCTCCCGGGTGATCCCGTACTTCTCCCGCAAGCGCTCGGTGGCCTCCCCGAGGGAAACGGTCCAGTCCTTCGGCATCGCCGGGTTGACCAAGCGCCAGCCCAGGGTGGTCGAAGCCAGGGTCATGTCACCGGCCGGGTACGGCTTGGAAGTCTTGGGCAACACCCACGGGGCACGCGACATCGACTCGGCGCCGCCCACCAACATGAGCTCGGCGTCGCCGGCGTTGATTTGGCGCGAAGCAATGATGGCAGCATCCAGCGACGAGCCGCACAGCCGGTTGACCGTAGTGCCCGGGATCGAGACCGGCAGCCCCGCCAACAGGGTGGCCATGCGGGCGATGTTGCGGTTCTCCTCCCCCGCACCGTTGGCGTTCCCGAAGACCACCTCATCGATCCGCTCAACATCCAAGGCCGGGGCGCGCTTGACGGCTTCGCGCACCACATGGGCCGCGAGGTCATCCGGACGGACCCCGGCAAGACCGGAGCCGAACCTTCCGAAAGGGGTGCGCACGGCATCGTACACAAAAGCCTGGTTCATAAGTTCCTCTACATTCGGTAATCCCAACTAGCTCGCAGTTGTTGTCGTTATGAGGGCTCAAACCGACAACAACTGCGAGCTAGTTGGGGGAAGGGATGGGGGTGTTGTCTAGCTCGGCGAAGACGGCCTGGGCAGTCTTGAACGCGGTGTTGGCGGAGGGAACTCCGCAGTAGATGGCGGTCTGCAGCAGGATTTCCTTAATTTCGTCCCTGCTCAGCCCGTTCGTGATGGCCGCGCGGATGTGCATGGCCAGCTCCTCCCAGTGCCCGTGCGCCACCATTGCGGTGATCGTGACGGCAGAGCGCATTTGCCGAGTCAGGCCCGGCCGGGTCCAGATGCCTCCCCACGCGATCCGCGTGATCATGTCCTGGAAGTCCTCGGTGAAAGGATCCTTCTTGGCGTTGGCGCGGTCCACGTGGGCATCGCCAAGCACTTCACGGCGGACCACCATGCCGGCGTCGTAGATTTCCTGCGAGGTGGCGCCACGCTGGACAGCGCCTTGGGACGGATTGGCGCTCATTTGCCGGCCTCCGTCATGAAGGTCCGCATGAGCTCCGCGACGACGCCAGGCGCCTCCGCGGGGGCAAGGTGCCCGACGCCGTCGAGCCCCACGGAAACAGCGCCGCCTGCGCGGGTCCCCCTGTTGATGCCATCGGCGATTTCTTCAGCGAACGACGGCGGCGCAACAGTGTCCTCGACGCCGGCCAGCGCCTGCGTGGGGACGGTGATGCCGCCGAGCTCGGCGCGGACATCGAAACCAGCGAGGGCTTCGCAACAGAAGGCATAGCTGAAGCGGTCGGCGTCCCGCAGGACATGCAGGAGTCGGCTGCTGACCACCGGTTGGCGATCCATGAAACCCGGGGCGAACCAGCGCTGCGCGGAACCTTGAATCATCACGGCAGTACCCTGCGCGCGGACCGTCTCGGCACGCTCGAGCCACCCTTCCGGCGTGCCGATCTTCGCCCCGGTGCACTGCACGGACAGGCTCTTGAGGCGTTCGCCGTGCTTGATGCCCAATTGCAGGCCCGTTGCCCCGCCCAGGGAAACTCCCGCGTAGTGGAACACCGCGCCGGGCGCGATCGAATCCACCAGGTCCACCACCGCGTCGGCCAGTTCGGCCACGCTGAAAGTTTCGGCGGCCGCGGGCGAAACTCCATGGCCCGGAAGGTCCCAGCCGATGATGTCGAACTCCTCGCCCAGCAGGGTTGCTGTCTCGGTCCACAGCACCGTAGACGTTCCGAGCGAGTTTCCCACGACGAGGAGGGGCTTCTCCCCCAGGATGCGCTGCGGGGATAGCAACACGGCCTTGACGTTGGGCTTAGCCACGATCGGCTCCCTTCGGGTTGGGGTGTGAAAATTCCGGGTAAGCGGCCAGGATGCGGCGGCTGATTTCGACGGCCTCGCCGAGATAGTTGGCCGGCTCCAGCAGCGCCGTCAGTTCCTCGTCTGAGAGCTTGCTGGGCGGGACGGCCTCGCGAAGAAGCTTGGTGTAGATCCGGGGCTGCTCCGCTGCGGTCGCCTGGAGGGTCTCGTCGACGACGGCTTGCAGCCTTGCTTTCGCCTCACCTCGGTCCGCGCCAAGGAGTGGAGCAAGCGAGGACGCCACGGCTTCGCTGAGCAGCAATGGCCCGGAGATGTCCAGGTTGCGGCGCATCGCCTCGGGGAAGACGCGAAGTCCTTCGGCAAGCTCACGGAGCTGGATTGCGGCACCGAGAGCCAGCCGCAGCAATCCCCGCATAGCCTGCCATTCGCTGTGCCAGGCCCCGTCCGGGCGTTCATCGTTGAAGTTGGCCGCAGCCAGGTGCAGTTGCGCTGCCAAGCCTGGTGCCTGGAGCGCCGCACTGCGGATGAGCACAGACAGCACCGGGTTCTGCTTCTGCGGCATCGCGGAGGACACGCCACGGCCCGCGGCAAGCGGCTCCCCCAACTCGGCGACTTCGGGGCGGCTAAGGAACAGGAGATCCACAGCGATTTTGCCAAAGGAGTCCGTCAAGGACGCCAGAGCATCGCCGAGAGAGGTGACGGCCAGCCGGTCGGTATGCCACGGAGCGGGAACGTCAGCCAGACCCAGCTTCGCGGCCAGGTCATCTGCCAGCGCAAACGGGTTCGACGACGAACCTTCCGTCAGTACGGTGCCTGAGGCCAGGGTGCCGCCGGCCCCGCCGAACTGCACGGGCAACTGCAGCGATTCCAGGCGTCGCCCCGCTGCGGCCACCCCGTGGAACCACTGCGCCGCTTTGAGCCCGAAGGTATACGGCAGCGCGTGCTGGGTGAGGCTCCTGCCCACGCACAGCGTCTGGGCATGCTCCTCCGCCAAGGCGGCGAGCGACGTCGTCGTACTTCTAACTTCGACGAGAAGCGCCGAGACGACGCGGCGCGCCAGCAGCATCAGGGCAGAATCCAGAACGTCTTGGCTGGTCAGCGAGGTGTGTACGGCGGCCATCGCGCTGGCGTCCAGTTCTTTGACCCGGAGCCGGAGGTCGGCCAGCAACGGGATGACCGGGTTGGCGCCGCCTTGTGCGCGTTCAGCGATGGAAGCGACGTCGAAGGCGTCGTCGTCGGCAGCTTGCGCGACGACGGCGGCGGAACCAGCGGGCACGAGGCCCGCCTCGTCGAGCACCGACGCCCAGGCGGCCTCGACGTCAAGAATGGCCGCGACGACCGCACGGTCACTCGTCAGTGCCGCCACGGCGGGCGACGCCGAAACCGGGCTGAGTAGCCCGAAATCGCCGTCGCCACTCAATGGGAGGCGCCTTCGACGCGCTCGAAGTCGAGAAATACCGTCTCGTTCTCGCCCTGCAGGCGCAGGTCCCACGTGAGGCCGCCATCCGGATCGCGGCGGGCTATCAGGGTGCTGCGGCGCTCGGGGTCGAGGGAGCTGAGCAACGGATCGGCCGCGAGCGCTTCCTCGTTTTCCGGCAGGTAGATGCGGGTGAAGAGGCGGTTCATGAGGCCACGGGCAAAGACGGCCACTGAAATGAACGGAGCAGCTCCTGCTTCGGTGGGTCCGGGATTGACCGTGGTGAAGGTGAATACACCCGAGTTGCCTACCGCGGCGCGCCCCCACCCCGTGAAGGTGTAGCCGTCGCGGACCAAGGAGCCGGTGCGCTGGACCACGTTGCCTTCGGAGTCGGGCTGCCAAATCTCCAGGATCGCGTCCGGGATGGTTTCCCCGTTGCCGTCGTACACGGTGCCTTGCAGGCGGATGCTTCCGACGCTGCCCGGGGCAAGAAGCTCGTTGTCCTTATTGAAGGGGAGTGCGTAGCCGTAGAACGGGCCAACGGTCTGGCCGGGGGTGGGGATCAACTTGCTCATGTGCTTACTCCTCGTCTCCGGCGTCGCCAAAGGCTTCATTTTCGGTCCAGGTCCGCTTCGAGCCACTCAGGACGATGTCCCAGGTGTAGCCGAGCGCCCATTCGGGGCTTGTCAGATCGTGGTCGTACGTGGCCACGAGTCTGTCCCGGGCTTCTTGGTCCACAATCGACTGGTAGATGGGGTCCAGCGGGAACAACTGGTCGCCCGGGAAGTACATTTGCGTGACGATGCGCTGCGTGAAGTCCGTGCCGAACAGGGAGAAGTGGATGTGCGCCGGACGCCACGCGTTGAGGTGGTTTTTCCACGGGTAGGCGCCGGGATTGATGGAGGTGAAGCGGTAGGAGCCGTCAGCTCCGGTGATGCAGCGTCCGACACCCGTGAAGTTGGGGTCCAGTGGTGCCGGGTGCTGGTCACGCTTGTGGATGTAGCGGCCGGCAGCGTTGGCCTGCCAGATTTCCACGAGTTGGCCCACAACGGGGCGGCCGTCGCCGTCGAGCACTTTGCCTTGCACGATAATCCGCTCGCCCAGGGGTTCGCCATTGTGCTGGATGGTGAGGTCCGATTCCAAGGCATGCACGTCCTGGTGCCCGAACGCCGGCGAGTACAGTTCGATGGTCTCCGGGTCTGCGTGGTGCAGGCTCTTGGTGGGGTGGCGCAGGATGCTGCTGCGGTACGGAGCGAAGTCCAGGCGGGGCTGGGTCTCCGGTGCGGCACCGTCCTTGAGCGCCCGGGCGTATGCCTCGCCTATGGCCTTGATCTCGGCGCTGAGATCCGCTTGGGTTTCGGCAGCGGCGTCCGACGACGCGTGCCCGGCATGCGGTTCGGCCGCCGGTACGAGCTCGTCGTCTTGGTGGTTCCCGGCATTTGCGTCTAGCAGCACGGCCGGCTCCTTTCGGGTGGTTGCTTTCGTGGTTTCTGCTTGGGTTTCTAGTTGGGTTTCTGCTTAGCGGTGCAGGTTCTGGGCGTGAAGCGAGTCGTATTGGACGGCGTGCCGCACAGGGGCGTTGGGGGCGCCGTAGCCGTCGTAGTTGCCGCGGCGTTCCACCATTTCGAAGAACACGCTGCCCACGGTGGCGGTGTAGAAGTGGAGGAATTCACCGTTGGCATCCCTGTCGTAGAGAAGGTTCAGTTCCTTGAGGGTGGAAAGGAAGGCCGGGTCCAGGGCGAAACGTGCGTCCAGGTCCTCGTAATAGTTCGCTGGAATCTGGAGGAACTCCAACCCGCGTCCCTTCGCTGCCCGTGCCGTAGCCACGAGGTCGTCCACCGCGAAGGCGATGTGTTCCTGGTAACTCTTCCTCGGCCCAACGCCCTGCCGGCCGGGTTCTTGCTGGATGACAGGTGCAAGGTTCAGCACCAGGCGCACCGCGCGGTCGGCCGTCTGCATGACCTGCGATCGCACCAATCCGCTGGGGCTCGGCACTTCAGCAAACGGCTGGGGTTCGAGGGCGAGGGCACTCGTATAGAAGAGGACGGCTTCGTCGAAGTGCTGCCATGGCTGGGCGAGATTCACGTGGTCGATCACCGCCTGGGTTTCCGATGCAGAGTGCTCAAGACCCTCGCCAAACTCGCGGCTCTGCCCGAATTCGCTGGTCCAGGCCGCCGTGCCGTCCGGACTGCCTTGGCACAGGAAGATCTCCGTGGAATCCGGTGCGGCGATGCCTTGGAACACTTCCTCGTCCGCCTGGACTTTGCGCGGCACCACGGGGGCCTTCAGTTGTTGGGCGCGGGCCGAGGCAATCACTGGAGAGTCGACGTCGAACCCCAGCGCCGCGATGGCGGGCTCACTGTGCGACGGCGCTTGTTCGTTGATGACGACGCGCGCCTGTCCCATGGACCACAACTGCACGTCCTTGGTCCGGTGCCGGCCGTCGAATTCGAATCCGAGGCGGCCCAGCAGCGTTTCGAGCTGTGCGGGTTCATCGGTTTTGACTTCGGCGAAGTTGAATCCTGCCGGTTCGGCCACCTTAGGCAGTGTGGCCAGCTCCATGGGATAACGACGGCGGTTGGCGGCGTTATCCGGAACATCACCGTTCGCATCGAGCCACTTGGCGCTCTGTTCCTCGAGCCAGATCAGCGAACGCATCGCGTCGACGGCGGTGCGTTCCACATCCGATTGGCGGAAGACGTCGTTGAAGATCTCCAGGGACACCGGACCGGAGTAGCCTGCGCGGACTACGTGGCCCATGAACTTGGCCAGTTCGAATTGTCCTTCGCCTGGGAATACGCGGTAGTGGCGGCTCCAGGACAGCACATCCATGGAGAGCTTCGGAGCGTCGGCCACCTGGACGAAGAAGATCTTTTCAGGCTTGATGGCCTCGATGGGCGCCGTGTCCCAATCGCGGGAGAGGATATGGAAGGAATCCAGGCACGTGCCCAGGTTGGGGTGGTCCACGGCGTCCACGAGGCGGTGCGCACGCTCGTAGTCGCTGACGTATTTGCCCCAAGCGAGGGCCTCGTACGCTACTTTGACGCCATGGTTCTCCGCCAGTTCCGCGAGGCGGCCGAGCTGCTCGGCCCGGAGCTCGTCGTCGTCGATCGTGGCGGTTCCCACATTGGTGCACACGAGGATGGTATCCATGCCCAGGCGGGACATGAGCTTGAACTTGGCGTCGGCCCGTCGCAGGTTCTCCCGCAGGATGTTCTCGGGGACGCTGTCGAAGTCGCGGAACGGTTGGTATAGGTCAAGACCCAGTCCCAGGTCCGCGGCCATTTTCCGCACGTCCTCGGGGCTCAGGGGGGAGGTGACGAGGTCCTGTTCGAAGATCTCGATGCCGTCGAAGCCCGCGATTGCGCAGGCCTGCATCTTTTCCTTGAGCGTGCCGGAGAGGCAGACGGTAGCGATTCCCGTGCGCATCAGTGCCCCGCTCCAGCGAGCGCCTTGTCAGCCTTCGATTCTTCAGCCATGGATTCTTCGGCGTTTACCAGCTCCAGGAAATGTGACCGCATCCGTTCCGGATCGGCGTCGCGGCCAGTGAAGATGCGGAAAGCGTCGGCGGCCTGCCCCACGGCCATGCGTCCGCCGTCGAGCACGCGGCAGCCCTTGGCCCGGGCCTGGAGAACCAGCTGGGTTTCGATGGGACGGTAGACGATGTCGGCTACCCAGTGGCGGGGTTCCACGAGGGACATGTCCAGTGGGAGGCCGGGATGTGCGGCCATGCCCACTGGAGTGCAGTGCACCAGACCGTCGGCGAGCAGCATGAGCTGCGGGAGCTCCGCCGTCGTGCGCGCCGCGACGGTGCTGTCAGGGAACAGGGCGGCGAGTTCCGCCGCCCGTTCGGCGCCGCGCGCGGGGTCCACGTCCACAAGGTCCAGCGTCTTGACCCCTGCGGAGAGCAGCGCGTAGGCGACGGCGGAGCCGGCACCCCCGGCGCCTAGCTGAACGACGCGTTCCAGGGCTGCGTCGGGGAGTCCGTTGGCCAAAGCTGAACCGAAACCGGAAAAGTCCGTGTTGTGGCCGATGAAGCGGCCGTTCTGGATCAGCACGGTGTTCACCGCGCCGAGCCGCCTTGCGTCCTCGGAAACCTCGTCCAGGAAGGGCAGGACGAGTTGTTTGCACGGATGCGTGATGTTGAGGCCGTTGTAACCGAGCCGGAAAGCTGCGGTCAGCAAATCGCCGACGGCGGAGCCGGGCAGGGAGAGCTCCAGCAGGTCGATGGGCCGGTACAGGTAGCGGAGCCCCTGTACGTCGGCCTCCCTCTCATGCATGGGCGGCGTCAGCGAAGGCGATACGCCTTCACCGATCAGGCCCACCAAGAAGGATTCGGCTCGGTTGCTCATGCTCATTGCTCCTTTGACAACTGCACCCGCGGGTTGGCTCTCTCTGGATCGCATTGAGTCATCCAAAGTGGGCTGCTCCGCCGGTGGTATGAATCAGACTACACAAAATGTTCACATATTGCACTAGTGTTCTTATCGCGAACAAAAGTGATTGCCGCTGACGCTTCAGCGTTGCGGTAAACGGTCGGCAAGCTCGGACGCCGCACTCTTCAGCAAGGGAACCACCGCCACCAACTGCTCCACGCTCATCCGGAAAACAGGGACTGCGGTGGCAAGTGCCGCGAAGGCGACACCCTGGGAATTGAGGACAGGAACGGCGACGGCCCGCATGCCCACCTCGTTCTCCTCGTCCATGATGGCGTAGCCCTGGCGCCGGACCTTCTCGATTTCCAGGCGGAAGACGTCGCGATCGGTGATGGAGGACTCCGTGAGGGGCTCCAGCTCAAGCTCTTCCACCAGCTGCCGCCGCTCGTCGTCGTCCGCGAAGGCAACCAGCGCCTTCCCGACGGCGGTGGTGTGCAGCATTCCAAGATGCCCCGGATCGCTGGTGACCCGGAACATCTGGGGACCGTCCACCTTGTTGACCGTGAGGTGGTGATGGCCATCCCGGACCGAGAGGATGGTGGCCTCGCCGGTCCCCTCCGTCACGCGCTGCAGAATGGGCCGGGCCGTTCCCGCAAAGCCATGGTGGTTGGACACCCGCTGCCCGAGCTGGAAGACGCGGAGGCCCAAGTGATACCGGCGGCCATCGGGCTCGTAGTCCACGAATCCGTCCCGAGTCAGGGATCCGAGCAGGCGGTAAGTGGTACTGAACGGCAGCTCCGCTTGGCGGGCGAGGTCGGACGCACTGGCGCCCTTCGGCTCATTGCCCAGCAAAACGAGGAGGCCCAGGGCCTTGCCGATCATGTCGGTCTTTGTGTCTTCCTTCACATCCATAGCTAAAGATTGCCACATCGTGAGAGTTATATCTAGATGGTGAGTAAATATCTTGACAAGTGACTACGCTCACAGCCATCATTGCTGTATCGCACAAGTAGCTCTCACAATGTGGCTACAGTGTGAGGCCGCTGCCGGACCCACCCCAGTGTTCGGGAACGCAATATTCAGCCAGATGCGACATCGCCGTCACACTAAGGAACACCATGAGTCACACGATCCCGTCTACGACGCCGGGCACTGCCACGGCAGGAACGCCGAAGAAGGCCGCCCTCGCCAGCTTCCTCGGCAGCGCCGTCGAGTACTACGACTTCTTCATCTTCGGTTCAGCCGCGGCCCTGATCTTCCCGCACGTCTTCTTCCCCAGCGCCGACGCCAACGCCGCCATCATGTCCTTCGCGACCTTCGGCTTCGCCTACGTGGCTCGGCCGGTCGGCGCCATCATCCTGGGACACTTCGGCGATCGTATCGGCCGCCAGCGCGTGCTGATGTTCACACTGGTGCTCATGGGCGGTGCGACCTTCATCATTGGCTGCCTCCCCGACTTCAAGGCCATCGGTTGGTGGGCTCCTGCGCTGCTGGTCTTCGCCCGCCTTTGCCAGGGCCTCTCCGCTGCGGGCGAGCAAGCCGGTGCGTCCTCCATGACGCTGGAACATGCCCCGGACAACCGCCGCTCCTTCTTTACCTCCTGGACCCTCACGGGAACCCAGGGCGGGCAGATCCTCGCGGCATTGGTCTTCATCCCCGTCGTCGCCCTGCCGGACGAGGTCAAGTACGGCATCGGCTGGCGTATCCCGTTCTGGCTCAGCGCCGTGGTGGTCCTGGTAGCGTTCTTCATCCGCCGCACCCTGCACGAACCGCCGGCATTCGCCGAGGCCAAGAAGAACAACCAGATCGCCAAGCTGCCGGTGGCCGACCTCCTCCGGCAGCACTGGGCAGACGTCCTGCGCGTTGTCTGCTGCGCCTTCATCTCCGCCGTGAGCACCGTCTTCGGCACCTTGGCCATCGCTTACGCCAAAGACGTGGCCCACGTAAACAGCACCATCACCCTGTGGCTCGTCGTGGCAGCCAACATCGTGGCCCTCGGTACCCAGCCGGTCTTCGGCAAGGTCGCTGACCGGATCGGCCGCAAGCCCGTCTTCATCTACGGCGCCATAGCCAGCGCCATCATGACGCCGGTGTTCTTCCTGACCCTCGAGTCCGGAAACGTGCCCCTCATGTTCCTGGTCTCCGTGGTGTACTTCGCTCTCGGATACGCCGCCGCGAACGCTGTGTGGCCCTCCTTCTACGGCGAGATGTTCAGCACCAGGGTCCGCTTCTCCGGTTTGGCCATCGGCACCCAGATCGGCTTCCTCATGGCCGGCTTCGCCCCGACAATCGTCACCGCGATGGGCGGCACCAAAGCCGGCGGCTGGGTCCAGACCAGCATCTTCACCGGCATCATCTGCGTGATCGCAGCGGTCGCCGCGATGACTGCCCGGGAATCCTTCAAGACCCCGACGGCGGAACTCGGCCTCAAGTAAGTCCCTCGCCTCACCTCCAATCCATTGCCCCGCTCCCCGGCCGTTTCGCCGGTAGGCGGGGCAATGGATTTTTTTGGCTACCGAAGTCTTACCCACGGCTAACCCTGCCGAAATCCCCCTGCAACATTGGCCCGCCACACTGGAATGGCCGGCAAACGCTGGCAGCTCCAGCCAGGGAGGCCAACCATGTTGAAGGACCTATCAACCCAGCCCACAAGAGTCCGCGCACTTGACCAGTTGCACCGCGGCGACCAAATCGAAGCCCGCCTTTCCGTCGGACCCTCCTACGATGACGTGGTCATCCGCAGGGGCAGCGTCCAGGAAACGGCTCCGGGCATCGGCGTCGTCTGGATCATGGATCAGCTGAGCGGCCTGCGCAAGGCCATCAATACCGACGAATGCACCGTCTGGCGAGTGGCCTGACCTGGCCCCGAACCGCTCAGCCGCCAGCCACGGACTGGATGATCAAGACCTCCTGGCCGGCCGCAACCTCAGTATCCAGACCTTTCAGACGCCGGACCTCCTCGCCATTCACGTAAATATTCACGTAGCGGCGGAGGGAGCCGGTTTCATCCCGGAGCCTCCGGGCCAGCACCGGGTAGTCCCCGGTCACCGCGTCGAGCAAGCTTTCCACGGTTACAGCTCCGTCGGCGGGCGCAGTCAGGTAGGACTGCCCGCCGGCGAGTGGCTGGAGGACGCTGGGCAAAACCACGGTGATATCGGGCAAGGTCCGTCCTAGGCCGGCAGGGCAGATGCCGCAGAGGCAGCGGCCACTTCGGCGGCCAGGCCACCTGAGACAACGGCAGCCCGGACGCACAAAACATCAGGCAAGTGAGAGGCAACTTCAATGAAAGTCTCGCCTTCGTCGGCACTGGCGTAGACCGAGCCACCGCGTGTTCCGAAGTACACCCCGACGGGTTCGGCCGAATCCACCGCGGCCGCGTCACGGAGCACGGTGTTGTATTCATGGTCCGGGAGGCCCACATCCAGGCGTTTCCAGGTCTTCCCGGCGTCGTCGGTGCGGTGTACCGCCAGCCGACCATCCGGCGGAATCCGCTCGCTATCGGCCTTGATCGGGACCACCCAGGCGGTACCTTCGCGGCGGGGGTGGGTGAGCATCACGAAGCCGAAATCGGCTGGCAGCCCGTCCGCGATGGAGATCCAGTTCTCGCCGTTGTCGTCCGTGCGGTACACGCCGTGGTGGTTCTGCGCGTAAAGCCGGCCTTCGATGGCGGCATCCGCGGCGATTTTGTGCACGCATTGGCCGAACTCCGGGTAGGGATCCGGCATGAAACGGGCAGTAATCCCCTTGTTGCGGGCCTCCCAGGAGGCCCCGCCGTCGAGCGATCTGTAAACCCCGCCGGTGCTCATGGCGACGTGGACGTTCTCCCCGGAAGGGTTGACCACGATCGAGTGGGCGGCAGCGCCGCCGTACCCTGCCCCCCATTCGCTGCGATGGGGGTGATCCCACAGTCCCCGGTTCAGCTCGAAGTGCTCGCCCCCGTCCGTCGATTTCCAGACCGAGATCGGTTCGCAACCGGCCCAGACGACGCCGGGCCGGGACGCCGAATCGGGGTAGATCTGCCAGATCCGCTCCAGCGCGGCCCCAGTGTCCTCGGGGAATTTGATGGCGCCTTGTTCGGGCTCGCTCCAGGTGGCGCCTAGGTCATCGGAGTGGGCCACGGTAGGCCCCCAGTGTTCGGATCGCACGCCCACCATGATCCGGGGAGTGTCCCCACGGGTGTCGATCCCGATGCTGGGGATCTCGCTCATGAGGAAGTGCGGACCGGAGAGGGACCAGTCTTTACGGTCTGTGCTGCGCGCCAGCCACAGTCCCTTTTTGGTCCCGATCGCCAAGACATAACTCTCTGCGGTAGCCATGAACCCCATGCAACCATTCCCGCGCGGGAGCCGCAACGGTTTTGCGGATCGGTCGAGGAAACCGGTTCAGTCCACGAACTCGGACTGCGTCTCGATGAAGTCCCAGTCTGCATCACTCAGGCCGCCGGCCAAGTCATCAAGGTGCGGGCCGCCGGCATCGGCGATACATTGCAGAACTTCCTGCGGAAGTTCCGTGGAACGGAGGTTTTCGCGCAACCATTCCTTGCTCTTGAGGTCTATGTCCAGCCACCACATGAAGATCTCCACGTGGACCACCCCTTCCTGTGCAAGTTAACGCTAGGCCCGCGCAGGGTGCTCTACAAGGGGCGTCGTTCAAACACCGGATCCGGCCGCAGATTCAGGCCCGTAAAAAGTAAAGTGAAAGTAGTTATTCGGATTGGTAGCGGAGGGCAGTCAGGGCACGTAAGCTAATTGTCAGCAGGAAGCAAAGAACCTGCTCCAAAGTCCGCTCCGGAGTGCGTATCCCCCAATAACGCACTCCGGAGCTCTTTGTTTAAGCCCCCCAATCCCCGAGCTTGGTGGCACTATTGGGTGATGCCCTTCATGCGCGTTCCAAGGCTCAAGAAGATGCCTCACCGAAAAGAACGCCAAGCGACCCGGCTGGCGTCGGCTTCGACCGGATGGTGGCTGCTGATCGTCATATTTGTCGAGGCCGCGGTAGCCCTGTCTATTCGCCTGCCCATGGCTCTTGGATACCCGCCGTGGGGAGGCATCGACGATTCCACGGCCTTCCCTGGTCTTCTTTCGCTGCTGGTAGTGCCCCTGGTGGTCCTGGCAGCATGGCGCCTCGTGCGGCAGCAACAGCAGGAACGAAGCCAAGCATTCCGCACCTCCCATTTGATGGACACTGCCCTGCGCGTAAGCCTCGACTGGCTATGGGCCATCGGCCCCGACGGCCGGTTCACCTTCTGCAGTGCGGGCTGCAAGGACATCACCGGATACGAACCGGCCGAGCTGCTGGGAAGGCACATGACCGCGGTGATCGACCGCGCCGATTTGACGGAAGCCCGGGAAGACTGGAAAGCCAGGGAAGACGGGGACTCCTCATGGTCCCGGGTGGTCACGGTATGCCGCCACCGGAATGGCAGCCGGGTCTTGGTGGACGTGTCCGGGAGGCCAGTGCGTGATCGGGAAGGCAAGGCTCGCGGCTTTGAGGGTAACTCTCGCATCCTGGACGCACAGTCCGCGTTGTCCCGCGCGGCAGCCACTGCCCGCACCAGGGAATTGCTCACGGGGGACTCGCTCACGACGGCTTTCCAACCGATCACATCGTTGGAAACGGGCAACGTCGTCGGAGTGGAAGCCTTGACACGATTCGGCGGACGGGCGGGAGCATCCACTGAAGTTCGTTTTATTGAGGCGGCTTCCATCGGACTGGATATCGAACTTGAAATCCTTGCGTTCCGGACCGCGTTGGCCTCCGCACGCGGACTTCCGCCGGGACTGTACGTGGGTGCGAATCTCTCGCCACGTTCGTGTCTTGACCCTCGGTTTGCGGCCGCATTGAGAGAATCCGCCCTCCCCCTGCACCGCATCGTGCTTGAACTCACCGAGCGCCACGAAGTCTGCGACTATGAACCGCTCGCTGAAGCACTGGCACCGCTGCGTCGCGCGGGCCTGCGAATCGCCGTCGACGACGCCGGAGCGGGTTTTGCTTCCATGCGCCACATCCTGCAGCTCAAGCCGGAGCTGATCAAGCTTGATCGCGGGATCATCGCGGGAATCGACGCAGATCCGGGACAGCGGGCCCTGGGAGCCGCAATGGTTGGTTTTTCCTCGGAAATAGGAGCAACCCTAGTGGCCGAAGGGATCGAGACCGAAGCCGAGTTGGCTGCGGTCGCCAAGCTCGGGATGACCGCGGCGCAAGGCTACCTGCTCGGCCGCCCCTCGCTCCGACCCGAAGACTGGGCAGAGTGGGGCAATGAGTCGGCGGGTTCGAGATGGCAAAGAGTAGGATCGACAACCACCGAACAACCATGACCGCCACCAGTGCCCGGAACGATCAGGAGATTCCCATGCAGCCCCGCATCCATGTAACCAGCGTCTTTGTCGACGATCAGGACAAGGCACTGGCCTTCTATACCGGGAAACTGGGATTCGTTCCCAAGGCGGACGTGCCCGCCGGGGACTACCGGTGGCTGACGGTTGTTGGCGCCGGAGAACCCGAAGGCGTTGAACTACTCCTTGAACCGGACCAGCACCCTGCTGCGAAGACCTACAAACAGGCACTCGTCGCCGATGGAATTCCCGCGGCCTCGTTCGCGGTGGATGACGTCGCTTCAGCCCACCAGGAACTCCAAGCCTTGGGCGTGACCTTCATGCAACCGCCAACGCCCATGGGTCCCGTGGTTACGGCAGTCCTGGATGACACTTGCGGTAACCTCATCCAGCTAGTGAGCCGGCCAGGAAGCTGACGCTGGACACCCTGTCACTAGATTGATATACCCCCAGGGGGTACTTGTATTGATACCCCCTGGGGGTATATCGTAATGATATGAGCAAGGCAGACCTGCAAATCAACCCCCCGGTCATCGAGCTTGAGCCTGCAGCCGTGCACGGATACTCAGCCAATAAGGACGCCTACCTGCGCCGCCTGAAACGCATCGAGGGTCAGGTCCGCGGCATTGCCCGCATGGTGGAGGAGGACAAATACTGCATCGATATCCTCACCCAGGTTGCTGCCGCCACCAAGGCCTTGCACGCCGTCAGCTTAGGACTCGTCGAAGAACATATCGGACACTGCGTAGCGGGCGCCGCCTCCGAGGCAGACCCGGAAATCCGTGCGGAGAAAATCGACATCAAAGTCAAGGAGGCTGCTGATGCCATCGGGCGCCTGCTGCGGTAATCCCGCCAGCACCCACCACACCATCCAACTCACCACCAAGGAGTACGCCATGGGCCACACTGCAACCATCCAGACGAACGTCAGCGTTTCCGGCATGACCTGCGGGCACTGCGTTTCAGCCGTCAGCGAGGAAATCGAGTCCTTGGCCGGCGTGGAGAATGTCGAGATCGATCTGAATGACGGGGGAATCTCCACAGTCACCATCACCTCCACCCAGGAGTTGTCGCCGTCGGAGATCGGCGAAGCCATCGCCGAAGCCGGCTACTTGGTAGTCGCCAACGAGGCCTAGGGGCCAATGTGAACAATCAGGACATCCTCCATCAGTCGGGCACGCGCATCATCGAACTCGACATCGAGGGGATGACTTGCGCATCGTGCGTTGCCCGTGTGGAACGGAAACTGGGCAAGCTCGACGGCGTGGAGGCCTCCGTCAACCTCCCGCTCGAATCAGCCCAGGTAATAGTCCCGGCCGACGTCACGGACCAACAAATCGTGGACACGGTCAACGCAACGGGCTACAAAGCCCGGATCCACGAATCGAGGCCAAACCCCCCGCTTACCGAGCCCCATGTCATGGCGGTCGACCACGCGGGACACATGGCTGGCGACCACATGCATCACGGCCCTGCTGCGCGCCAGCTGAAACCACGGCTGATTACGGCCGCACTCCTGACCGTCCCGGTCTTCGCCATCTCGATGGTCCCGGCGTTGCAGTTCCCGCAGTGGGGCTGGGTCGCGGCCGTCCTGGCACTTCCGGTGGTGAGTTGGGCTGCTTGGCCCTTCCATCGCGCCGCCGCAATCAACGCCCGCCATTTCGCCTCCACTATGGACACGCTCGTCTCCATTGGAGTCCTGGCCGCGTACCTCTATTCGGCGTGGCAGCTTTTCGCCGACCCCATGATCAATGAACACCCTGGCATGGAGTCCATGGGCGGCGGGCTGTACTTCGAAGTGGCCGCAGTGGTTACTACGTTCCTGCTTCTCGGCCGCTATCTCGAGGCCAACGCCAAGGCCAAAGCCGGGGATGCCCTCAAGGCCCTCCTCGATCTGGGGGCCAAGGACGCAACGGTGCTCCGCGACGGCGTCGAGCACAAGATCCCGGCCGAACAACTCCTGGCCGGCGACATCTTCGTGGTTCGACCCGGAGAGAAGATCGCCACCGACGGCGTCGTGACGAGCGGTGCATCTGCCATAGACGCTTCATTGGTCACCGGCGAATCCGTTCCCGTCGAGGCCGGACCCGGCAGCCAGGTCACAGGCGCCACCATCAACACCTCGGGCCGGCTGTTGATCAGAGCCACTCGGGTCGGTTCCGACACCACACTCGCACAAATGGGACGCTTGGTGAGTCAGGCACAGACGGGCAAAGCCCCGATCGCGCGGCTTGCCGATCGCATCAGTGCCGTCTTCGTTCCGGTGGTTCTGCTCATTGCCGTTGTCACCTTCGTTTTCTGGCTCGCCCTGAGCGGGGACCTCAACGCCTCGTTCACGGCGGCCGTGGCTGTGCTCGTGATTGCCTGCCCGTGTGCGCTTGGACTCGCCACACCTGTCGGCCTCCTCACCGGAACCGGCCGTGGGGCCCAGCTCGGCATCCTCATCAAGGGTCCACAGGTACTTGAAGATACGCGCACGGTGGACGCCATCCTGCTGGACAAGACGGGCACCGTCACCAGCGGCAAGCTGGCCGTCGGGCACACGCTGGCCTTGGACGGCCGCTCCCCTGCCGACGTCCTGTCTCTCGCGGGCGCTATTGAGGCAGCATCCGAGCACCCCATCGCCCATGCCATTGCCGTTGCCGCACAGTCCGCAGTGCCCGACGCCGGCCCGCTCCCTGCCGTGAAGGACTTCAATTCAGCCCCGGGCGGCGGAGTCCGCGGGATAGTTGCGCTGAACGGAACCGGCGCTGAACGCACTGTCGTGGTGGGCAGGACGGGCTGGTTGGAACACAACGGCATCTTCCCCGGCGACGCTCAACGCCAAGCACTGGCCACCGAGGAAACCGGTGGCGCTACGGCCATTTGGGTTGCTGTGGACGGGAAGCCCGCAGGAATCATCACGCTACGGGACTCCATCAAAGCAAGCTCGGCCGCTGCGATCGAGAGGCTCAAGGAGCTTGGAATCCGCCCCCTGCTGCTGACCGGAGACAACGCCGCGGTGGCCGCACAAGTGGCTTCCGCCGTCGGGATTGCCCCGGAAGATGTGTTCGCCGGTGTGCTGCCGGAAGGAAAAGTGGACGCGGTCAAGAAACTCCAAGCCCAGGGCTTCACGGTGGCAATGGCCGGGGACGGGGTCAACGATGCCGCAGCTTTGGCGCAAGCCGACCTCGGGATCGCCATGGGATCGGGGACGGACGTGGCCATTGAGGCCTCGGACCTGACCGTGATGGGCAGCGATCTCGGCCAGCTGGTGCAAGCCATCGAGCTGTCCCGGAAGACGCTCAGCACCATCAAGACGAACCTGTTCTGGGCCTTTTTCTACAACGCCATCGGCATCCCGGTGGCGGCGTTGGGATTGCTCAACCCCATGATCGCCGGCGCGGCCATGGCTGCAAGCTCGGTCCTGGTGGTCGCGAACTCGCTTCGGCTGCGGTCCTTCGCAAAGTAGCCTCTGCCTCCCCAACTAGCTCGCATTTGTTGTCGCTTTCGAGGCTCAAAACGACACCAAATGCGAGTCAGTTGGGCGTCTAGGCCGTTCCGAAACGAACAGCGGACCGCGCCTTGGCCTTGGCCGCCTCCTCGTCGCGGTTCCGAGCAGGCGCGTGGGTGACCAGGGAATCAAGCAGATGCTGGGTGATGTGCGCGATCTCGTGGACGGCTTCGGCGAAAGCCTCCTCGTTGGCTTTGGACGGCTTTGTACTTCCACTGATCTTGCGCACGTATTGCAAGGCTGCGGCTTCCACCTCCGCCGAGGTGGCTCGTGGCTCGAAATTGTGAAGGGTGTGGATGTTGCGGCACATACCAACATGCTAGGCCAGCCTGGCCTCGGCAGGGGAGGTCTAGATGACACTCTCGGAAGGGACGGGCTCCACGTCGTTCGCGTGGTCAAGCTCCCGCGCCGCCCTGAAGTTTGCGGACTCAGCGGCATCACGCTTGCCGGCCCGCAGTTCATCGAGGCGTACCAGGATCACTCCGCACACAATGAGCATGCCGCCCACGAGCTGGATGGCTCCCGGCAATTCGGCCAGCAAGAGCCAAGCCCACACCACGGCGAACAGCACTTCCGTGAGCGAGACAAATGACGCAACCTTGGACCCGAGGCTGCGGGCGGCCATGATCCCCGTGACGTAGGACAGGACCGTAGAAAGGATGACGAGACCGGCAATGGAAACCCACCACGGTGTGGTCCACGGGCCGAGGTGAACGTCTGCGTTGGCGAAAGTCATGGACAGCAGCCCGGTCCCCCCGGCGATCCAGATCAGGATTGAACCTGCCATGAGGCCCCCGGAGGCCAGCACGATGGGAGGCAATGTGTCGTTCTGCTTGGCTGTGATGAAGAAGTAGATGACCAGGCAGACGGCTGCAGCCATTCCCCACAAGACGCCGATGAAGTCCACTGTGACGGCGCCCGTGAGATCAAGCACCAGGACAAGTCCGCCAAGGGAAAGCAGCGTACCGACGGCGGTGAGCTTCCGGGGACGGCGTCGGCTCGCAGCCCACAACCACAGGACGATCATGGTAGGCGCGAGGTATTCCAGCAGGAGAGCAACCCCCACGGACAGCCTGGACACCGCGTTGAAATAGAAGAGCTGGCAGCCTGCAACACCAATCACGCCGAACAAGAGGATCGTGAGCCAGTTGTCCTTAAGCTGGTGCCAACGGCCACGGAGAGCGACGGAAGCGGGGATCACCAAGATAAGGGCAGCACCACTGAGCCGGATGGCAACTGCCGCGCCAGGGGTCCACCCTGTTTCCAGGAGGGACTTTGCAAATGAGCCGGACAAGCCGAAGACTGCTGAGGAAAAGAGCGCGAGCCCCAGGCCCGATGCCATGAAGCCCGCGGCGCCAGCCCGGTTTGTTGCAGCTGACACAGCAGCCTCCTGTCAGGAGTAAAATAGGTTACGCTGCTGACAATACCCTCGCGAGATGTAAGGAGTCAAAGTGCTTTTTGCACCTGACACTGAAGTGGCGCTGCGCAGCGTGGTCACTTTGATCAATACGGCCGCCAACGGCACCGAATCCCTCCCCGGCGTCGCCGAGCTCCAAGCATTCCTGGACGCGGAACAATTCACGGGAGCCAGGGAGGGAACCGAATCCGAATTGCTCAGTGTGAAGGGCCTGCGTAGCCAGCTGGCTTCCCTATGGACAGCCGATGAGGACGCGGCCGCGAAGACCGTCAACCAACTCCTCGCCGACGCGCATGCACTCCCCCAACTCGTCAAGCACGATCACTGGGATTGGCACCTGCACGCCACAACGCCTGAGGCACCCCTTGCGGAACGACTGGGCACGGAAGCCGCCATGGCACTTGTGGACGTCATCCGCAGTAAGGAAATGGACCGCTTACGGGTGTGCGCCGCGGATGATTGCGACGCCGTCGTGCTGGATTTGAGCCGCAACCGCTCCAAGCTCTACTGCGATACCGGCAACTGCGCCAATCGAACTCACGTGGCCGCGTACCGCGCCCGGAAAGCCTCAGGCAAGGAATGAACCAACGGCCCGCGTCACGTGCGGCAAGTTTTCAGCGCGCACGACGGCGGCCTGCCGCATGTTTGGGGAGTTGGCGGGGTCACTAGTCGACTAAAAGTTGCGTGGCGTGACGCGAGCCTGACAGTGAGCTAGCGGGAGTCGCCGTCGGGCGCTTCGGTCTCGCTGCCCGCGACGGGGGACGGCGCCGAACCGTGGCTCTGACCCGGCTTCTTGGAACTCAGGTTGATGCCAGATCCCTTTCCAAGGTGCTCGGCGTTTTCCTTGTGGCTCATGGAAAGCATGGCGGCGAGGACAAGGCTCACAATGAATGCGATGCCTGCGCCGGTAAAGGCGAGGTCAAAGCGCGGGGTGCGGGCGCTACCGCCGGAGGCGAAAATCAGCACGGCGAAAAAGATCAGGACGCCCCAAAACGCGGAGAACATCAGCGGTCCCTTCACCGAGGTCCGCATCTTGCGCGGCTCTCTTGGTTTCTGGTCAGCCAAGGTCATTCCTCCAATGTGGCGTGGGGTGCAGGCGCCGTGCGCGCCGTGAGATTTCTACGATGAGTAGAACGTACCATTACTAGTTTACGGCCTCGGCGGAGGGGGTTCGCCCATCGTGCCGCAGGCTCAGTCCGGAAAGCACCCACAAGACTCCGGAGATGATGGCGCCACCACCGGCAACACCCAGTAATGCGTGTGCTCCAAGACTGATGAAGAACGGCAGTGCGACGGCGGTGCCGATGCCCACCACGCCGGAAATGATCCAGTCGCGGCCAAGCACATGCCGTCCCCGCTTCCGGTACCCCTGGACCAACTCAAAGACTCCGAGCAGCAGCAGTCCTAAGAGCGCGGAAACGCCAACCCCTGTGTCAGACTGCGTCATCAAGGCACCGACCCCTGCCAAGCCAATGACGACCGCTGCGGCTGCCGGAACACTCTCAGCCAGGAACGCGGCGCCCGCGGTTGCGAGCAGGTAGACCCCGGTAGCCCAGGCCAGAACCTGGACGGATGGCGAGCCCCAGAAGACTGTCACGGCCCCGAATACCAGGGCAACACCGGCTCGGAGAAGTACGGGCTTCCAGAGGCCGTCGGCTGTTGGCGTGGATGAAGTCGCTGAAGAGGTGGGGAGAGTCACCAGTCCAGTTTAGTGCGAACCCAGGACCATCCACTTGTCCGTACGCGCCCGCAGCCCCAGAGTGACTCCGCGGGCCAGCATGTAGCCCAGCGCAAACGCCGCCCATAGCCACACAAGCCCCGCCGCGCCGTCGGGCCGGGTGAGGTGGACTGCCGCCAGAAGCGGCAGATAAACGGCAAGGTTCACGACGCCGGCAATCGCCAGGTAGCGGGCATCGCCCGCGCCGATCAGGACGCCATCCAGGACGAAAACATAACCGGCGAGAGGCTGTCCGACGGCGAGTACCCACAGTGCCACGGTGAGCGCGGACTGGACGCCGGCGTCGGACGTGAAGATAAAGCCTGCCCACGGCGCCGCCACCGCGAGGAAAACCCCTGTCACCACGCCGAAGGCGACGCCCCAGCGGATCATCGTACGGGTCAGTTCGCGTGCCCGTGCCGGATGCGAAGCTCCCAGTTCCTTGCCGATAAGGGCCTGCGCGGCAATGGCCAAGGCATCAAGCGCGAAGGCAAGAAAGGAGAAGATGGTCATCGCAAGCTGGTGCGCGGCCAGGTTCATCTGCCCTTGGGCGGTGACCACCAGGATCGTGCCCAGGATCGCCAAGCGCAAACTGAGGGTGCGGAGCATGAGCCACGAACCCACCGTGGTCATGGTGCGGATGCCTCGCCAATCCGGCCGGAGTGGAACGCCGTGTCGCCGGGCATTCCGTCCCACCATCACCAGATACACGGCGGCCATGGCCCATTGCGCAATGCTGGTGCCGATCGCCGAACCCGCCACGGACAGGTGCATGCCATAGACGAGGATCCAGTTCAGGCCAATGTTGACGGCGAAGCCCGCCGTTGCGACAACCAAGGGGGTACGGGTGTCCTGCAGTCCGCGTAACACGCCGGTTCCAGCGAAGATCAGCAGCATGGCCACGAGCCCCGGCATGGACCACCGCAAATACTCGATGGCGTATGCCCGCACGTCGCCGCCGGCCCCGAACAGCCCGAGCAACGGCTCGGCCGCTATGAAACCGGCCACCGCCAGCACGGTACCCAGCAGCAAGGCCAGCCAGACGCCGTCGCGCCCTGCTGCCAGCGCTTTGGCGAGCTTTCCGTCCCCGATGGCGCGCGCGACGGCCGGGGTGGTCGAATACGCCAGAAAGACCATAAGTCCGACGGCGGTGTACAGCAGGGTGGAGGCAAGCCCCACGCCAGCCAACTGGGGGACGCCGAGATGGCCCACGATCGCGGAGTCTGCCAAGAGGAAGAGCGGTTCGGCAATGAGTGCACCAAAAGCGGGGACGGCCAGCCGCAAGATCTCGCGGGCGTTGGAGGGTGCGGCGGGGCGGGTCACTGTTTGGGGCACTTTCCCAGCCTAACGGCGGGCACCGACAAGCAATTGTCGAAGGTGCTGGATCCGCTGGCCTCCGGGAGTCCGTTCCAGCATGTCGCCCGCTTGTCGGAACCGAGCGGAGGCGGGCGATCCGTCTTGGATCGCCCGCCTCCGCTTCTTCCATGTCGAGTGGGTTCCGGGTCTAGAGACCGACTTTTGTCGATGCCCTCTCTTTCTGCGTGGTGCGGCCGGGCGCGATGGAACTTGCTTCCGCCAGGGTACGGCCCCGGGTTTCGGGGGCGAGGACGACCGAGACGATGAGGCCGACGGCGGTAAGCCCGGCTGCCATGTACATGACTCCTCCGACTCCGAACTTTTCCAGTCCGATGGGAAGCAGGAACGTGCCTACCGCGGCGCCGATGCGGCTGATCGCGGTGACGACGCCCATTGCCGTTGCGCGGATTTCGGTCGGGAAGATTTCGTTGGGGTAGGACCATTCCAGGATGTTGGGGCCCCCGGAGAACAGGGCATAGGCGCTGAATGCGACGATTATCAGCCATGCCGGTCCCTGCGGGAGAGCACCCAGAACGGTCAGCGGGATGAGCATGAGGACGAAGGACCAGATGAGCAAGGGCCGTCGACCGACAGATTCCGTAAGCGGCAACGCGATGATGCATCCGACAAGGAAGAGGACGCTGATGATGGTTTCGCCCAGATAGCTGCTGTTGCCGCTTGAAAGTCCGAAGGCGTCCAGCATGGTCGGGCCAAAGGTGTACATCGCGAAAAGCGGGGTGACCGCTGCCAGGTAGAAGACTCCGCAGAAGACGACCCTGCGGAGGTAGGCCCCCTTGAGCAAGACGGCAAAACCGGCCTTCTTGGCTTCTTCGCTTTCGGCGGGGACCAGATTGTGAACATCCACGTCCTGGCCATAGACCCGTCGTGCGACAGCATGGGCTTCCTCGAAGCGGCCCTTGGAGATGAGCCAGCGGGGGGACTCCGGCGTGCCGATGCGCAGTAGCAAGATGATGATGCCCGGCACAATCCCGCTGGCGAGCATCCACCGCCAGGACCCGTCACCGAATGCTGCGGCGAAGCCGAATCCAACCATGGTCGCCACTGCGGCGCCCACGAACCAGAAGACAACCAATGAGCCCACCATGGCGGCACGCTTCTTGATCGGGAGCCATTCGGTCAGCAGGGCTGTGGCGATGGGGTAATCGGCACCGATGGCCACGCCGATGATGAAACGCAGTGCGATGATCTGCCACGCTTCGGTTACGAATGCGCAGAGCAGTGAAGCTACAACCAAGGCGATCAGGTCAATCGTGTACATGAGTTGACGGCCAATGCGGTCCGTCAGCCGTCCGAAGATGAGTCCTCCGGCAAAAATTCCAATGAGCGCTGCGGCGCCCGCAAAGCTGAGTTCCGCAGTGCCGAGACCGAGCTCGGGCACCATCCCCACGAGGGCGATGCCGACGATGCTCAGCAGCCATCCGTCCAGGAACGGGCCTCCGGCGGACTGGATGAGCAGCTTCTTGTGAAAAGGCAGCAAAGGGCTGCTATCGATTACCGAATTGTTTGACATCCAAACTCCATCGTGGGTGTGTCGGTTTCAAGCCGCGCATGAACGGATTGGTTGGGTGGTAATGAGTACCAAGGATCCCGGCAAATAGTGGGACGGACAGAGGCCGCTCTTTCGATGTCCTCTTGCCCGGGATAGATTCAATGTTCGATCACAGAATACATTGTGTCAAGGCTCACACGAAAGTTTCTTAGGGAAATTAGCTGCCAGACACCCCGCGCCCATAGCGTGAGCTGGGCTTTTACCGCTTTTTTACGGGGTTTTCTCGCGTGCTCATGAAGGATGCATCGCGTCATGCTTCGCGCCGAGTGGATTTCATCGGCTCCGAAGTCTCACAAAACGTTTGATTTAAGAAAACACTTCAACTTGCCCACGGGAGCGGCCGTGGTCGGTTGAAGAAGGATCTGGCATCGCTGTGCGGAACGAGGCCTGCTGCTCAGCACAGATGTCGAAGACGGTGCGGCCTGCGTTGAAACACGCTCGTTCTTGGGCGCCAGCCTGCTCTCCGGAGCAGGGCGACGCAAAGGACGTGCTGTCAGCACGTCAAATCAGGAATTAACCGGTTCGGAATAAGTGCACCAAACCGCTCGTGCCGAGGTCTTATCATTCTCGTTCCAGAGCCTGTGGGGGACTCTGGAGTCAAAAGCTATGGAGTCGCCTGGTCCCAGCATGAAGTCCTCGAACTCAAGCTGAACATGAAGCACGCCTTCAAGCACCAACCCGTACTCACGCCCGCTATGGCGGATGAACTCTCCCGGCTTGGAGGAGCCGCCGCCGGGGGCATAAACGATCTCCCGGAAATCGACGACTTCATGTGGCGTGGGAGTCAGGAGTTCCCAGCGGACGCCGGTGTCCAAGTCGATCTTCCGGCGTTCGGCCGACCGGGTAATGAACTTCTCTTCGCCGGGACTCTTTTCAATTCCTTCATACGTTTCCGGGGCTGTTTTGTCCTCTCCGAAGAGCGTATCCATGGACAGTGACAACTCCGATGCGATGGAGTACAGGAGGCTGATCGAAGGCGCCACCATGCCCCGCTCAACTTGAGAAATGTGTCCGGCCGAGACGCCAAGCCTTCTGGCCAGCTCGCGCAGCGAGGTCCCCCGCTCGGTACGTGCCGAACGGATTCTGGTTCCAACAGCCAGGCGGGAGGCTTCCGTGGCGTCGCGTTCCTTGGATTCCGCCGTCGTTGCCACAGTCGGTACCTCCGCTTTTGGAATGTAAGTTGTCACCATCCATTATGTGGTATTTGTTCGGTATTTGATGACGGCGGAAGGCCGTGTTCGGGCGGCACCCTGCGGTGCAGCCCGAACACGGTCCGGTTCGTTCTTCAGACGGATTATTCGGAAATCTGGGCTGCTCTGAATAGTTGAAGAGGTGGTTCGTATGCTCCGCCGCCGATTCGTCCTTCGAGTCCGCAGGCTTCAATCATCCCGAGGAGAACAATGGGCGCCAATCCTGCATTCAGCACGGAGTCACAAGAGACCCCCGTCCGGATCGGCAAGGCTGCATGTTGTGCCGTCATCACGGATTGCGGACGGCTGAGCGCATTGAAGGGCGCATAGTCTGACAGCGCCGTCACGGTGTCCGGCGCGTGGCCGAGCGCGCCCCCGCCCATACCAAAGAAGTCCACCACCGCGCTGTCTCCGATGGCCCCGAGGACTTTGAGTCCATCGTAGTTTCGTTCACGGGGTCCGCGAGGAGGCTCTGCTGCGCAACTAAACCAGACTCCTGGTTTAGCGCCTATTTGGATTCCGAACGAAACTCCATTCCCGCCCGCCCGGGTAATCGCCGATGTCTTCGGGATTCCCTCGGCAGCTCTGAGGCACAGCGCTGCGGCCGCCATCCACAGGTTTAAGGCAAAAGCCGGACAGGAATCAAGGAAGTCCCTGATTCCCGGCGGAGTCTCACCCGTAGCGCTGGAAAGCAGCCTCTCGGTAACCAGCCGGCTGCCTGCAATCGTGCGGTTATGCCCGTCGTCACCGAGCTCCAAGGACTTCCTCATCAATGGCAGGAGGTCCACCGGTCCTGTTTCGCGTAGTACCGCGGTGAGCCACAGAGCAAGTGTGCTGTTGAGCCAAGTGTGGTGTGCGGTCAGGTGGGGGTCCCGAATGCCCAGTCTGAGGCAGTGCTGCATTCCTTCATTGACGGCGGCATAGCTGCGGGAGCCGGCGTTGGTCCCGTCTTCGACAACATGCAGCGCCATCCCAGGCGAGATGACTCCCGCCAAGGGAACCACGCAGTCGTGGTTCTGAGCGGGTTCGAGTGTGATGTCTCCGTTCGAGAGCAGTCTGAGGGACTCGTCCTCCGAGTCCGCCCAGCCTTCAAGCTGACATGCCTGCATCGCCGAATTTCTTAGCGGTTCCGGGACCTCGGCCCAAGAACTAAATGGCGGGCCGGCATGGAGTAGCCACTTCCGCCGTTTTGCCTCCGGAAGGACGGTCTCCAGCGTGGTCATTCCTGTCCAGCGTGGTTCTACGGACATGATGGCGGTTGCGGCCCTCAGCTCGTTGGCGTTCACGGTTGTTCAACCCAGGTCTCGGAGATGGCCATTCCTGCGGACTGGCCGGGCCCGTTGAGGAAGTCGCGCTCGACGGTCGACCCCGGTAGCCGGCGACCATCCACAATGACTTCCCCTGCATCAGCGATCCTGAAGACCGCAAACATTTCATGGGATCCGGTCCCCGATTCGGGTGCGGGAACGTCGACCGCGAAGGGCTCCGAGAGTCCTCGCCACGTCATTTCGATACTTCGCGGGCCGACCGTTGCGCGTTCCGTCCAGTCGTGACCATCGAGGGACTGGGTAAACGCCGCTCCTTCGAGGTACTCGAGGTCATCCATGACCTCGGAAGGCCGGAAGAGGACGAATTTCGACACGAAGTCTTTGATGAGGAACCTGGCAAGGTCTAGATTGTCGGTCAGAACCAGACGGGTAGCCGGTTCCCGGGCTTCGTAGGGGTTTTCGACAACAACGCTCACCTTTCCGGGGCCAAATCTCGATGCCGCGATGCGGAAATAGACCGACAGGGACGACCATGTACCGTCCGGGTCGGTCTTCAGGTATATGAAGGGATTGTCGCCGGTCCAGGCGACGGCACCGGGGCGGACTACATCGGGCATGGTTTCTCTTTCATTCATCTTTCGCAGGGTGCCTAGCTCTTTGAATCCACGGACAGAGGAACGGAGAACCCGCCTCTTTCGCGAAGCTCGAGGAAATTGGTGGTGGGCTTCCAACGAAGTCGTTCTTTTGCCGCTTTCGAGGAAAATATCGAGGCCCGCGCATTGATGTCGAAAACCCCCCGGCTGCTAGCGGTTTCCGCAGGTTCCTCGTGGAACAAGCGCCTGTACCACTCCAGGGTCGGCTCAGGATGGCAAGTGTCATCAGCGCTGATGAAGAACGTTCCGAACTTAATATCTTCAACTTCAACCGCTGCCCGGAAGGCCCGGGCCAGATCGGCGGCCTCGATGTAGTAGAAGAGCCACTTAAGATCAGGGTCGTCAATGAATTGGATGAAGTCCTCGAGCGACTCCTCCAGAACGACAGCCATCGGTCGGATGCAGATGACGGAGACGTCGCTGCCCCGTGAAACGGCTTGGCCCATGTTCTCCATGATTTGTTTGCTGAGGCTATATGCCTGGACCGGCCTGATCTCATGTTCTTCGTCGACTTGAAGGTACTGGGGGGTCCAATCGGATCGCATTTCCGAAAGGCCGCAAGCTGAAATGCTGGAGCAAAGGACCACTTTCTCCAAGCCGTGCTCTTGTGCCGCTTGCAACACATTCCATGTACCCAGCGTGTTGACGCGAATGTATTTCTCCGGAGCGGCGTTCCAGTCGTAGTCGATAGCGGCCAGGTGAATTACCGCGTCGGCGCCTTTAAGGGCGGATCTGACGGCGTCGAGGTCCATGACGTCAGTGGCGATATATTCCACATCGGATGCCGCTCCCCCCTTGGGGCCGCTATCCGCCGGAGAAAGATCAGCGTTGACCACTTCGAAGTTCGACGCCAGTTCTGCCAGGACATAGCGGCCCACACGCCCTGATCCGCCCGTAACTACTATTCTTTTGGGTGCCATGAAGTTGTCTCATTCCTAACGATTCTTGAATGGATCCGGGTGCCCTGCCTCGGTGGCCGGGCACGGAAGGCTGACGCGATACGCCACCTGCTGCGATGTCGTGAATTCTTTAGCGGGCCCGTTGTGGCCAGCGGCAATGCCGGAGTTCAGGCCCCGGCACTGACCGGGGCTGGAGTCAGATCAGCGTCTGGAACGGTCTGGGCATTGGGGGCCTTCGCGTCGGCCGCACGGTACTTTTCGACAAGCCATTCATTCAAACGGACCAGAACCACCTCGCTGGGTGCGTAGCGTCCTCGCGGGGCGTTCCTGGAGAACATCCCTTTCTGGACTGATGTCCACGCGTAGACGTCCTCCTCCATGACTTCTTTGAGGTCCTCAACCTCCATCTTCCACTCCTCTGCGAAGCCTGGCTTCTGAAGCGTGGATTCGGGATACATCCACGTGGCCGAGAACACCGACGTCGTGGGTCCTGTCGGTAGCCACATGAAGTACTTCACTTTGTCCGGCATGGCGATCAAGAGCAGATTCGGGGCAACCGTGACATAGATAAGGCGCCGACGCTCGTCATCTGTCAGTTCCGGGAGCACCGGCTGAAGGTTCTTGCCCGTCCTTGTAGGTGAGAGATCCTTCTCCAGGCTGATCAGGTCGTAGGCAATGACGCCCTTTTCCGGTTCGTTGACCGGAGAGTCGTAGTCGATGCGTTCGGAGGCGGTGTCGTACATCGGGCACCAGCTCTTGGAGTGCAGATGTGCGCAGTGGTAGCACTCGTCTCCGAAGATCTTCCAGTTCACATCGACGGGGAAGAATTCCTGCGGCGTTGCAGACTTCAGGTGGGGGATGCCCCAGTTAGTGAGGTACTTGGCGAGGGCCGACAGCCGTTCCTTCAACGGCGGGATGTCCGGGTCAAAGGTGACAAAGATGAAGTTTTCCCAAACCTCGGAGCGGATCTCCGGGAGTTGCACCTCAGACTTGACGAAGCAGGGGTTGTCATTGAGATCCGGGGCAGATTGCAGGACTCCGTCCAGCCCGTAGACCCATGAGTGGTAGTCGCACTTGAACCGTCGGGCGTTTCCCTGCCCATCGGCCAGCTTCATGGCACGGTGGCGGCAGACATTGGATTGCGCGCGAATGGTTCCATCACTCTGACGGACGATCAGAAGCTGTTCATCTAGAGCGTCAACGGTGAAGTAGTCACCCTTGTTCGGGATGTCCGTCGCGCGCCCAATGCACAGCCATTCGTGGCCGAACACGGCGTCCATTTCAAACTCGTGGAACTCGGGTGAGGTGAATGCCTCCGGAGGGAAGGCGACTACTTCGTTGATGTCTCCGCAACTTGCATCGAACACCTCGACGGGTATTGGACTGCGCATGATGGTCTCCTTCTCGTTTAGGGTCTGTCGGGAATGACTGCTCTCATATAGTGTTCTCTTACACAGAACATATGTCAACGGGTGTTCTCTGAGAGAATCCACTCGAGCAATTCCTGAAACTACAGGTCTCGAGGCATTGGTGGTCTCCAGGGTCGCCGGAAGGAGCTCGCATTGAATGTATTTGGACCGTGGCCATTGCTTGGTTTGATAGAGCAGCTACAGTCGGGCCAGGTATCGGCAACGGACGCCGTGGGTAAGTCGCTGGACCGGATTCATGAAGTCGAAGACGTGGTCTCGGCCTGGGTGAGGGTGGACGCTGACGGCGCATTGAGGGATGCCGCCGCATTGGACCGGATTCCACCTTCCGAAAGGAAGCCCCTCCATGGGGTCCCCATCGGAGTCAAGGACATTATCGATGTCGCCGGATTACCGACGCGGTGCGGCTCCATCCTCCGTCAACACCATGTGGCAGCTTCGGACGCCTCGTTGGTCCGGAAACTGCGGACCCTCGGGGCAATTGTCATGGGAAAGACCGTCACGACCGAGTTCGCCTACTTCAGTCCGGGGCCCACCTCAAACCCAAGCGACGCCCGTCATACACCCGGAGGGTCCTCTTCCGGGTCCGCTGCGGCCGTTGCAGCCGGCATGGTGCCCCTTGCCCTCGGCTCTCAAACTGCGGCATCAGTTGCCCGGCCGGCCGCGTACTGCGGGGTGGCGGCCCACGTGACAGCCCCTGGAGACTATCCTCACGCCGGCATTACCGGATTGAGCAGCACTCTGGACGCCGTGGGATTTTTCACGGCCGGGATTGAGGATCTCAGGGTCGTCGACAGGGTAGGCCGGGGCCCTGCCCCGGTCCAGGCAGCACCGCTACAAGTTCGGATGTGGCAACCCGGCTCTTCGTTCGAAGTAGCGGATGACATGGCATCGACTCTAGAATCCGCGGGCGAGATGCTGAAAAGATCAGGTCTGGAAGTGCGCCCGCTGAATTTTGATGTTCAGGCCGAAGAGTTGGTGGATGCCCACATGACCGTCATGGCGTATGAGAGCGTGCGGCTTCGCTCGGAAGAGGCCCAGCATCCTGAGTCACTCAGCGAGCCGCTGCGTTTGCTCTTTAGGCGCGGCAGGACGATTGAGGAACGCGCGTACATCTCGGCTCTGGAGTCGATCCGGGAGCTGAAATCCGGGTTGAGGTCCGAGCTTCAAGGCGCGCTGGTCCTTGCACCTGCCGCACAGTCGCACGCCCCCGTTGGATTGGAATCGACGGGAAATCCACTGCTGAGCCGGCCATGGCAAGCACTGGGTCTCCCAACAGTCGTGGTGCCGGGCGCACGCGGGCAGTCGGGCATGCCGCTTGGACACCAATTCGTTGGTTTCCCCGGTCAAGAGGGGAGTCTCTTCGCCGCAGGGACGCGGCTTGAATCCTTGTGGGGGATCTGAAGACGACGATGAGCCGGGAGGCTGACAAGACATTCCTGTCAGCCTCCCGGCTCATTACTTTCTCGAACGAGGACGTCCTGTCAGATGTTCAGGATGATACGGGCTGACTTTGAACGTGAGACACAGGGCATCATGGTTTCGTTCGCCTCGCGCTCCTGGGGAGTCAGCACTGCATCACGATGGTCGGGCGTGCCCTCCACCACCTCCGTTTCGCATGTCCCGCAGACGCCCTCCCCGCAGGACCAGTCCACGTCGGCGCCGTTGTCGCGCAACACCTTAAGGCAGGACACCCCCACCGGAACGTGAACCGTTCTGCCAGACTTGAACATGACCACGTCGAAGGGACGCTCATCGGAACCTGCTCTGCTGGCCGGAGCGGCGAACCGCTCACAGTGGAAGGTCCAAGGCATGTGTGCCGAAAGGTTCTCCAAGGCATCCAGCAGCGGACCCGGGCCGCATGCATACACGTCGACATCCGGACCCAGATCCCCTGTGATGGACAGAAGATCGATCAATCCGGCCTCTTCGTCGCAGTGCAACACAACCCGGCCGTGGGGCAGCAATGCGATCTCGTCGAGGAGCGCGAGCCGGGCCCTGTTCCGGGCCAAGAAATACAGTCGCCACGGCTGACCCTTCGCCGCGACGGCACGCACCATAGGGAGAATGGGAGTGATCCCGATTCCGCCCGCGAAGAAGACATACTCTCCGGCAGGTTCCAATGGAAAATGATTGCGGGGTCCCTTGACGGTTAAACGGACGCCCTCGGCCAGAGTCTCATGGACCTTTACTGACCCGCCCCGGCTCTTGGGATCCTTGAGTATGGCAATTCGCCAGACGGATCTGTTCCCCGGATCCCCCCACAGGGAGTATTGGCGGCTGAGAGCTTCGCCGTTGCTGTCCATTCCCAGGACCACATCGATGTGGGCACCCGGATCCCACGCGGGGAAGTCGAGACCATCGATTCGCTTCAGGGTCAGGGAAATGGTGTCCTCGGCCACGTCACGGCGTTCGATGACCCGCACCGGATAACTCTCCTGGAGGGAGTCAAGCTCTCCATCCGGGCGCTGGAGCGTTACGTCAGTCATTTTCCTGTGGTCCTTTCCAAAAGGCCGACGAATGCCTTCATCCAGACGCCCATGTCGTCCGGCACTCGTGCTGTCACCAGGCTTCCGTCCTCCACAACGCCCTGATCGATCCAGGTCGCGCCCGCGTTTTCCAGGTCAATCCGGATGGACGGAACGCTGGTCAGGCTTCGACCGGCAACTATTCCGGCGGAAATGCCTACCCATCCCCCGTGGCAGATCATGCCGATGGGTTTGCCGGAGGCGTTCATGCTGCGTAGGAACCGGAGTACGGGCTCGGACCGCCGGACAATGTCCGGCGCAAAGCCGCCCGGAATCAGTACGGCATCAAAGGAACCCGCCTCCAGCTCCTCGAAGCTCTTGTCCGCGGCCAGAGAGCGAAGACCGGATTTACCCGCCAACGGCCCGCCTTGAGGGCTCGCGAGCGTGACGGTGGCCCCGGCTTCTCGAAGTCTGTACAACGGATAGATCACTTCGGACTCCTCGAAAAAGTCGGCGGTGACAATTACGACGTGGATGTTCTCCAGGGACACGGTGGGTACCTTTCTTGGTGGAAGGGGAGGAATCAACTGACATCAGTGTTCTGTGTAAGTGAACACTTGTCAAGAACCCGCGCTGCTGCCACCGCTCAATTCGCCGGATTTGGGGCACATTTCATTAATTTCAGAATGCGCTGACCCTGCCTGCCGTGACTAATGTTGGTTGATACCTAACACCGAGCGGAAGGAGCGTGCTCACAGCCAAGACGGCCGCCGGGCGCAGGAGGGGGTTCGGACTCCCGCGCCTTTGTGTCTCGTGCCGAGATGTACCCCGGTCGCGCTTTTTTGACACTTCAAGCAAAGTTCGCGAAACTTGACTTGAAGCTTCAACAAATCGGCATTCGCCGCGGGCTTCGAGACAGCCAACCGCTACCCGGAAACGATGCAATCACATGAACAAGTCCACCCTGACCAACACAGCCCTTACCGTCCTGCGCGTCATCGTCGGCTTCATCTTCGCCGCGCATGGCTGGCAGAAATTCAACGAATTCACCATTGCCGGCACCCAAGCAACTTTCGGCAAGATGGGCGTCCCCGCCGCAGACATGGTGGCCCCGGTCGTCGCTACCCTTGAGCTGGTCGGCGGCATCGCCCTCGTCGCCGGTGTTCTGGCCCGCGTCTTCGCTGCCCTCCTTGCGCTGGACATGCTCGGCGCCCTGTTCCTGGTCCACGCCCCCGCTGGCCTATTTGCAGACAAGGGCGGCTACGAATTGGTCCTGGCCCTCGCCGCAGCAGCGGCTGCAGTTGCACTGACCGGCGCCGGGCGGATCTCCGTAGACGCCGTGGCCTTCGGCCGGAAGGGTTCCAGGCTGAGCGTCCTCGCCTAGTATCCCCTTCGCTCCACCCTGGCGACACCCCAACGGGCTGGCGACTCTCGTATCCGGGCGTCGCCAGCCCGTCTGCGCGTCGCCAGCCCGTCTGCGCGTCGCCAGCCCGTTTGCGCGTCACACAGCGCATCACCAGACCCGCCGTCGATACACTCACGTCATGAGCGAGCTCCCCTCCCACTCCGTCACCTTGCGGTTCCTTGCTTCCCCCACCGACGTCGGACACAGCGGATCCGTCGACGCCGGCACAGTCCTTGAGTGGGTGGACAAGGCTGCCTATGCAGCAGCTGTTGGCTGGGCGAAGTCCTACTGCGTCACGGCGTACGTCGGCAACATCCATTTCGCCGATCCCGTCAACAGCGGCGACATGGTCGAGGTGGAAGCCACCATCGTCTACACGGGCCGCTCCTCCATGCACATCCGGACCATCGTGTCCTCCGGCGACCCCAAGGGCGGGGCCGCCACGATGAGCAGCCAGTGTTTGGTGATCTTCGTTGCGGTCGGTTCCGACGGTCGCCCGGTTCCGGTCCCCCAGTTTGAGCCGTCGACGCCGGAGGAGACGGAGCAGCGCGACAACGCCCTCGCGCGGATCGCCGTGCGGGAGAAGATCGTCGAAGCCATGAACGCCCAGGAATATACCGACGCCGGCACGGCCGAGCGCGTGGTCCTGCGTTTCATGGCAGCCCCCACCGACGTGAACTGGGGCGGGAAGGTCCACGGCGGCATCGTCATGAAGTGGATTGACGAGGCCGCCTATGTCTGCGCTTCCCGTTACAGCGGCAAGGACACCGTGACCGTATTCTCCGGCGGCGTGCGGTTCTACCGCCCTCTCCTGATCGGCGATGTAGTGGAAGTCGAAGCCCGGCTTGTTTACACCGGCAACAAAGGCATGCATATTGCCGTGCACGTGCGCTCAGGAAATCCGAAGAGCCGCGAGATGAACCTCACCACCTACTGCCTGACAGTTATGGTGGCAAGGGACGAGAGCGGAACGTCCGTTCCGATCCCGCCATGGGTCCCGAAAACCGACGAGGACCGGCGCCTGCACGCGCACGCCCGCGAGCTGCTCGAGATCCGCGGACGGGCTCCGGGAAACCGGCTGCCGGACCACTTGCTGACTGGCGGGTAGACGCTGCGCGGGTCTTAGGATCCAAGAACAGCTAGCTCGTTGGCGAACATGACTGTCGTTCTAGCGTGTCGCCCGGTCCAGGACATGTTCGGCGAACTTGTCGCGGACGAAATCTTGGACAATTGATCCGATGCCGGAAATTGTGGTGGTCAGAGTGTCTCCTTCGGAAAGGAAGCGTTGCGGATTACGCACGGCGCCGATGCCTGCAGGCGTCCCGGTAAAGATCAGGTCACCCGGCCGCAGCTCTGCGACCGAGGAAATCTTGGAAATCAGCTCCGGCACAGAAAACACCATATTGGCAAGGGTGCTCTGCTGGACGACTTCCCCATTGAGCCGGCACTCAACGCTCGCACCATTGACGTCGAAGTCACTCGTGCCAACCAGCCAGGGACCCGTGGGGGCGAAGCCCTCGAAAGATTTGCCGAGACTAAACTGCGGGGCAGCACCATGCGTCTGCAGTCTCCGGTCAGAGAGGTCCTGGCCAACGCAGAAGCCTGCGACACGGTTCAACGCTTCATCGACTGGAATGTCCCGTCCCCCTGAGCCGACGACCACCACGAGCTCGGCTTCCCAATCGCAATTGCCCTCCTCGGGAAGCATCACCCGTGTGGTGGTTCCAGCGAGGGACGAAGGGAACTTTGTGAATACCTGTGGGAAATCGGGAAGAGGCGCCTTGATCTCTTCGGCGTGATCCTTGTAGTTCAGTCCCACGGCAAATATTTGCGAGGGACGGGGCGACGGGGCCCAAAGCTTGGATTTATCAAGCTCTTCTGCGGCATCCTTTGTGACGGTCTGCGCCCACAGGCTGAATTCGTCCCACTCGCCATAAATCGCGCCTGGATCAGAGGCGAAGCGGCCGTTGCTTCTGGCCTCCACATCCATGACAGATTTCCCGTCCGTAAGAGCGAGCCGGCCACCGTAATTAGCAATCTTCATTGTTTCCTCCATTCGGGCGACCACAAGGTCACCGGCATCTAGTTGAGTGCTGGCTGTGGGCTCTCCGGCCGGGCAAAGCCTTGATACGCGGGAGTACAGCCCCCGGTCAAGGCACTCCGGCCCCCGTCTACGGGCAGAATCACCCCGGTAACGTACGAGGATTGCGGCGAAGCAAGATAGAGCACCGCGTCGGCATATTCCTCCGGGCGGCCGGAACGCGCCAGCGGAGTAGCATTCGCCAATTCGCTGAGGATAGTCGGGGGGAGCGTCATCGCCGTTGACGATGCGCGGCCAATGCCGTTTACTCGGATTCCGTAAGGCGCCAGTTCGGCGGCCAACACGTGAATCAGGACGTGAACGCCCCCCTTTGAGGCAGAGTACGCAGGGATGTTGACGTTTCCGAAGTTCCCGTCGATCGAACCCGCGTGGACGATCGAAGCAGCGTCTGCCGCCTTGAGCATAGGGAGGAAGGCCTTAGTGGCCGTGAAAACGCCGGTCAGATTGACGCGTATCGTTTCTTCCCAGGTTTCCAGGGAGAGATCCTCAACAGACACCATCTGAGTTGCAAAGTGATGTGTGACAAGGACATCGACCCGGTCCCACTCCTTGCTAACGTGCTCGGCCAGTCCGAAGACGGCGGCTGGATCACGGGGATCATGTGCATAACCCCGGGCGCTTCCGCCCGACGACCGGATTTCGCTGACGCAAGCATCAGCAGCCTCTTGGGTGAACTGGGCGAGCACGACGTCGGCGCCTTCTTTGGCGAACGCCTTGGCGCTTGCGGTACTGATGTCGTCGGGACCGGTCAGCCCCATGCCTGTTCCGATAACGACAACATTCTTTCCTGCGAATCTGTTGCTCTGCACTAGATTGCTCCTCTGGTCTCAGTAAGGGATTTCAGCTGGCTGGGGCCGCCGCCCCAGAGCCAGTCAAAGCCGGCAAGGATAGGACTTCTGGCGGCCAGATCTGCGTCACGGATTACCTGCGCGGGTCCATCCTGATAATGGAAGAGTTCGCGATTGGCACGGGAACCGTTCTGGACCTCGCTAGCTCTCGGCAAACGCAATTCTTCATAGCGTTGGAGCTGCTCTGCAACGCTTCCGGGATCAGCGGCGATGAGGCCTTGGCTCAGGGCGACTGCATCTTCGAGGGCCTGAGCCGCGCCTTGTCCCAGATAAGGAAGCATCGGATGCGCAGCGTCCCCCAGCAGACAGGTCCTGCCAGCCACCCAACGCGACAATGGTTCCCGATCGAACAAATCCCAACGATTCACCGCTCCTCCGGAGCGAACTAATAGTTCCATTCGCGCGTCCCAGCCTTGGAGGTTGGCGAGGAGGTCTTCCGCGCTGGACGATCCTGACCAGGAAGGATCAGACGATTGCGGCTCGGTCACGCACACGGTCATGTTCAGGACGCTTCCGCCTTTGACCGGCATGAGCACAACGTGAGCGCCAGGACCCATCCAGGTCTGCATCGTGGGTATTTCAGCGAATGATCGCAGGCTCTCGGTTTGCAGAAGTGCTTCTCGGGGGACCTGGACCCGATACGCGGCATTGCCGCTATAAACAGGCTCATCCCCGCCGGCAATCTCCTGCCGAGCGATCGAACGTATTCCGTCCGCACCGACGATCAGGTCTGCGGCCAACTTTTCGCCGCCCTCCAGCTCGACGCAGGTCTCAGCGGTATCCAATGTGGCCACTTTGGATTGGAGACGGACGCGCACGGGTTCGCCTGCACCGTTCAATGCGGTGGCTGCTTGGTGCAACACCGCTTGAAGGTCACCACGGTGCACGGTCCAGAACGGGGAGGAGTACCTTTCCGAAGCTACCGCTCCCAGCGGGACCGACCCAATGACACTGCCGTCTTTCCACCGGCGTCGTAGCCACGCTTCGACAGCGTTGGCCGCCGGTTCCAGCTGACTTCGGACGCCGAGGAATTCCAAGGCGCTGGTGGCGTTGGAAGCCATGCCCACGCCAGCGCCCACTTCTCCGATCGACGTTGACCTCTCCAACACCGTCACCCTATGGCCGGCCCGGCGTAGTCCTACCGCTGCGGCGAGACCACCAATGCCTCCCCCGATGACAAGAACTTGCAGCATCACTACCCCTTACTAATCAGTCAGCCGATTCGAGCTGTGACCTAGATCATCACGCTAAATCGTAAATGTCAACGAAATTTCGAAATTACTAATTTATATCGAAAGTGTGAGTTGCGGTGAGGGCGCGACAAAGCCCAAAGGTCATACTTGGCGGTTTTGGCCAGCCGATGCCCCGGCTGGCTAGCGGGTGCCGGCCGCACTGACCGTCGGATTCCCAACCGCGAGAGGCGTGTTTGTGACTGCCGAGCTACCCGGCGTCAATCCCAGCGTCGGCTAGTGGCCGGCGCCGCTGGGATTCCAGGAGGAGCTCCGTCGTCTTTTCAATGTGCTCCGTCAACGCATTCGCGGCACCCTGAATGTCCCGCGAGACGGCCAGCGAGGCAAGTCTCTCGTGCTCGACATCGCGATCCTGCGGATGGGCAATGCCGCTGATCATCCAGCAGTGGTAGACCTCAGCGGCGTCCCGAAGGCGTTGGGCAACCGCGCGGAGCTGCGGGTTCGGGCAGCCGTCCAGCAGAGCTTCATGGAATCGCCTGTGAACCGCGAGCCATTCGGGATTGAGCTTGCCCCGGTCATCAAGGGTCGGAACTTGAGTCAGCCGGTGATGGATGGAAACCAGCGCAGATTCCCAATCGAGGTCGCCGCACCGGATGGACTGCCGCAGGACTTGAGTCTCGATGGCCACCCGAGCTTCAGTTAGATGCTCGAGTTCCTGGACGCTGACGGTGATCACGCGGTAGCCAAGCTGCGATTGTGCTGTTGCCAGCCCCTGTTCGACCAGGCGCGGGAGGACTTCGCGCAGGACGCCTGTGTTTGTTTCGTATCGGCGACCGAGTTCCGCAAACCCGAGCTTGGATCCTGGCGCAAGTTGACCGCTCAAGATATCCATTCGGAGTGCCCGGAGTACGATCTCGCCTTTGGTCTGGTTGATGGTAGCCACGTTTCCATTATGAGGGTTTCGAGATATATAGCAACTTTCGAAATTTGATTGACATTTACGATTTAGCATGATGACCTAGGTCACATGGTTGTTTCCAAAGTGCGAGGCTGCTCACGGGGCAGGCCCTCAAGCACCGGCGCATGAGAGGCAAGACAGCAGGCCTACGCGCTCTCAATGGCGAGAAGCCCCCAGACGTTTGCGATCCAGGGGAAACACCCAAAGCGGGAATGAGCCCAAAGCTCCGGTTATCGCCGACTGTCCCGCGTACGCCCAAAGACATCACCCTGAAAGGAAGAATGTCGTGAAAATCAACGGCTTCAAGAGACTCGGCACCAAATCAATAACGACCGCCGCAGCGTTGTGCGTGCTCGCATTGGCTGGCTGCTCCGCAAACGCAACCACGCCGGCAGCCACTGCAGAGGGGGCGCCGGAAATTTCGACGATGAAGATCGGCGTCACCCCCGTTGGAGACTTCGCGCCTATTTACTACGCCAAGGCCAAGGGAATTTTCGAGAAGCATGGCCTGAACATCGACATCGATCCCAAGGGTGCATCGGAAGTGCCGCCCCTTGTTGCCAATAGCTACCAGGCAGTGACGATGTCATGGACCACCTACATCCAGGCGGTAGCCCAAAACGTGCCGTTGAAGGCTGTCTTCCCCGGGATCGACGGTGAACCTGACACCCAAACGGGCATCTACACCATGAAGACATCCGGAATCACGACGGCCGGACAGTTGGCAGGCAAGAGCCTCGCCGTTAATCAGCCCCGAGCGACATTTGAGCTCAACTCCCGAATTGTGCTTCAGGAAAAAGGGCTCGATCCGTCAAAGGTCAACTTCCAGGTGCTGCCCCTGCCCACCTTGGTTGATGCCCTGGCCGGCGGAAAGGTCGACTCTGCCTATCTGCTTCCCCCCTTCTCAACGATCGCGGAGTCCAAAGGCGCGCAGCTCATCATCGATCCTTACAAAGACTCGCTGACGGGATCCCCGATCGCGGGCTACGTGATGACGGCCGATTTTGTCCAGAAAAACCCCCGCACTGTCGCCGCCTTCCAAGCCGCCATGAAGGAGGCCGCGGACGCGCTCAACGCCGATCCCAAGGTGTACCGGGACTTCGTCACGACGTATACGACGCTCACACCCGAATTGGCGCAGAAGGTTCCCGCCTATGTATTTCCCACAGCCGTGAACACTGAAAAGCTTCAGGAACTCGCCGATGTCATGGCCAAGGAGAAGTTCTCGACCCGCACCGTGGACATCAGCAAAACCATCGTGGGCGGAAAGTGATTGGCATCATGAACAGCGCCACCGATTCACAGTCCGCCACGGTGAACGATGCGGCAGTGGCACCTGGAGGACTCGGGTACCGTGGTGGGACCCCCCGGAAGGTCATGAGCGTTGTCCTCGGCCTGTCGCGGTCCTGGCGTGGAGTCCTCTCGGTCGCAATTGCGTTGATACTCCTCGAGATCGTCGGCCGCACGGGCTTGCTTGCCCCCTCGGCCTTTCCACTGGTTTCTGAAGTCCTCGCAAGGCTGGGACACGACGCACTGTCGGCTCAATTCTGGACCGCAGTGGGGCAGACACTCGCCCAGGCATTGACAGGCCTCGTGGTCGCGGCACTTTTGGCGATTCCCACCGGGCTTGTGCTCGGCAGAGCGCGGCCACTGGAACGGGCGATACGGCCAATCATCGAATTCCTGCGTCCGATCCCGTCCGTGGCGATTCTGCCCTTGGTGATCCTTATGTTGGGTGTCAGCTTCAACGGCGCAGCCCTTCTGGCCGGTATCTCCTCTTTCTGGCTGATTCTTGTCCTCACCGTCCGGGGCGCCCGGGCAGTCGATCCCGTGGCGCAACAGACGCTCACACTCTTCGGAGTTCCCCGCCTCGCGCAGTTCTGGCATCTGGTCCTCCCCAGTTCCACGCCCTTCATTGTGACGGGAATCCGCATCGCGGCATCCGTTGCACTCATCGTTGCCATCACCGCTGAGCTCCTGGGCGGTATGCCGGGGCTAGGGAAAGAAGTCCAATCGTCTCTTCAAAATGCTGATAAGGCCGGTATGTACAGCTACACCCTTGCTGCAGGAGTCCTGGGCGTCCTCGTCAACGCGGCCCTGCTCCCGATCGAAAATCGCTTGCTCCAGTGGCACCCGTCCAGAAGGGGCGTGTCGAAGTGAAGGTCCTCTCGAAAGTATCTCCCCTCCTGGTGTCCGCCGCGGCAATAGCCATCTGGTGGGCACTGAGCGCGTCCTCGACATCCTTGTACTTTCCGCCTTTGGAAAACATCGTCGTTGCGTTCAGGGACAATTGGCTGTCAACCAATCTCGTGGATCAAGCGATTCCAAGTGTTCTCCGTATCCTCCTGGGAATGGCTCTTGCCATCCTCATAGGCGTCGTTGCCGGCGTCGTCGTCGGTATGTTCCGCAAGGTGGAACCGTTCGCCCGCCCCGAGCTTGAGTTCATGCGCGCACTTCCGCCAATCCTGGTCATTCCACCGCTTCTCCTGGTTCTCGGCACAGGAGATCTCATGAAGATTGCGGTCATCGCAGCTTCCGCTGTGTGGCCAATTCTCTTGGCAACAACGGACGGCGTCCGGGCCGTGGAGCCTGTCCGTGCAGACATGGGACTGGCATTTCGCCTGCCCTGGGGTGCCCGCATGCGCTGGATTGTCCTCCCCACCGCCGTGCCGCATATCTGGAGCGGAGTGCGAGCGGCTGTACCGATTGCGATTGTCGTGATGGTTGCCGCCGAGTATTACTCAAGCGTCAACGGAATCGGATATTTCATCTCCCGCACCTCCACCACGTTCCGCTTGGACGAAATGTGGTCCGCCATTCTGTTGCTCGGATTCCTCGGAGTCTTGCTCAACAGCTGCGTGGCCCTCGTTGGACACTGGCTCGACCGCAAATACGGCGAGTTCGGTATCGATGCGTAAGCGCTTTTCCGGCACAGTCACCGGTGACTGCCGCCACAATAGGAAGGAGGCCCACGGTGGCCATTCTTGAAGTTCAGGCTCTACAAAAAAACTACGGTGCAGAAAACGTTCTTGAAGACATCACGCTGACGGTCGAAGAAGGTGAATTCCTCTCGATCGTAGGGCCGTCAGGTTGCGGCAAAACCACTATGCTCAAATGTCTGTCAGGGCTGCTTCCTTACGAACACGGTTCGGTGAAGATTGCCGGCGAGCTAGTAACCAGTCCACCGGAGACTCTCGGCTTGGTCTTCCAGGACTACAGCCGGTCACTCCTGCCGTGGTTAACGGTCCGGGAAAACGTCGAGCTGCCATTGCGATACCGGCCTTCGAGCAAGGCCAAGCGTCACGCCTCGACGTTGGACGCCTTGGAGTCGGTTGGCCTCAGTGCCCATTTGAACAAGAAGCCTTGGCAGCTTTCGGGCGGCATGCAACAACGTGTGGCAATTGCCCGCGCACTGGCGTACGAGCCAAAGCTGTTGCTCATGGATGAGCCGTTCGCGTCCGTTGACGCACAGACCCGCTCGGAGCTGGAAGACCTCACTATGCGGCTTTGGAGTGAGAGGAACATGACCATTGGATTCGTCACCCACGACATTGACGAAGCAATCTACCTAGGCACCCGAATCGCCGTCCTTTCGCGCACACCCACCACCATCCGCGAAGTCATGAACGTCGACTTGCCGCGGCCCCGGGATCAGGTCTACACCAAAGGCCTGCCCGAATTCGCGCGCCTTCGCAGTGAAGTCTTCAACGCTCTTGGGCACGCACCGACTCCTGTCGCTTAATGGACAGATGCCACCGAAGTACACCAATAATCTCGACGAAGGATCCGGAAACTGATGGGTAAAGTGCACCTTTCGCTGGCTTGCGGCGACTATGAAATCACCAGATCACTTGCTGAGGGGACCACGACGCCGGATGGCATCGAGCTGACGGTCCTCACAGAGGATCCCGAACGCATTTTCCGGTTGGATCGCAGAAACGAATGCGATATTTCGGAATTCAACGTGGTCCAGTACCTGAAATCGCGGGACAAGAATGATGACCTCCTGGCCATTCCCGTCTTTCCCCATAGACGATTTCGACACGGATCCATTTTCGTCAACTCCAATGCCGGTATTAAAGCTCCGCAGGATCTCATCGGACGCTCGGTTGGTATCGGCGGTTTTGAACCCGCAGCCGCGATCTGGATCCGAGGAACTCTCCAGGACCAGTATGGAGTCAAGCTCCACGATGTTGACTGGCAGGATGTCTTCGGAATATTGGGGCGGCTTCCCGACAGCCAGTCCAAACCCGCCAATCCAAAAGATGCCAACAGCCGATTCCTCATAGACGAGCTTCTGACGAATGGCGCATTGGCTGGGCTGGTCTCCGCATACTTCCCTCCGGCTTTCCTGGCCGGCGACCATCGGATTGATCGTCTCTTCCCCGACTATCAAGCCGTTGAATCGGATTACTTCCGCACTTCGGGAATCTTTCCAATCATGCACCTGATAACGATCAAAGCCGAAGTTGTCGATAAGAATCCATGGATTCCCTCGTCCTTGATGGCCGCGTTTTCTGCCTCGAAGCGAAAAGCGATGGAACGACTTCGAAACCCCCGTGTTGCCCCCATGGCTTTCTGGCAATCCAGCCTCGAAACGCAAACTGAGCTCATGGGACCGGATCCATGGGAATACGGCCTCACGCCCGGTAATCGAAAAGCTCTCCAGACCGTTGCTCGCTATGCCGCGGAACAAGGAATCACCAGCCGGGAGCTCGACATCGAGAAATTGTTCCTGACGACCGACGATTTTTCTGCAGAGAGCATCGCCATCATCTAGAGGTGACAACCCGGCCAGGATTGCCGCGCGATTCCTGTTCATAACAAGTGAAGGAAACACCATATGAGTCTGTTTTTCGACCATGTAACCCTTGGCCAGCGTGTGCTGTTCGGGACCGGTGCGGCTGCCGTGAACCTGGCCGCGGAAGTGGCCCGGCTCGGTGCCGGGCGGGTGATGGTGATCGCTTCGGACTTTGAAACCCCGATGGCCCGCACCGTCGCTGCGGGCATCGACGTCGCGCTCTGGCACCACGAGGTCGTGATGCACGTCCCGATCGAGGCCGCCGAAAAGGCACGCGCCGCGGCCGTCGACGCCGGCATCGACCTGCTGGTCTGCGTCGGCGGGGGCTCGACGACGGGCCTCGCCAAAGCGATAGCGATGACCTCGGGCATCCCGATCATCGCCGTGCCCACCACCTACGCCGGGTCCGAAGCGACCAACGTGTGGGGCCTGACCGAAGCGTCCCGGAAGAACACCGGGGTGGACGACGCCGTCCTGCCCGTCACGGTCATCTACGACGCGGCCCTGACCCTGTCCCTTCCAATGGACATGTCCGTCGCCTCGGGCCTGAACGGCATGGCCCACTGCATCGACTCGATGTGGGCCCCCCGGGCCGACCCGATCAACGCCGCCCTGGGCGCCGAGGGCATCCGGGCCCTCAACCGCGGCCTGCCGCTGATCGTCCAGGACCCGACCGGGGCCGAAGGACGCGAGCAGGCCCTCTACGGCGCGTACCTGTCCGCGGTCGCGTTCGCTTCCGCAGGCTCCGGGCTGCACCACAAGATCTGCCACGTCCTGGGCGGGACCTTCAACCTTCCCCACGCCCAGACCCACGCCACCGTCCTGCCCTACGTCCTGGCATTCAACGCCCCCGCCGCCCCCGAAGCGGCAGCCCGCATCGCGGCAGCGTTCGGAACCGCCGACGCCCTGACCGGCCTCCAGGAACTCCGCAAACGCCTGGACGCCCCGAAGGCCCTGTCCGACTACGGCTTCACCGCCGAGGGCATCGCCCAAGCAGTGAACATCGTCCTGCCGGCCGTCCCCGCATCCAACCCGCGCCCGGCCACCACCGAAAACCTCACCCGGCTCCTCCAAGCGGCCCTGACCGGGGAAGACCCCCGGGTCCTCCTGGACCTCTGAGCAACCCCGGCACACGCCACCACCCCCGGACTCTAAGGAACCCCGCCATGACCACCCACCCCGCACCGACCATCAGCCCCGAACAGACCGCCGTCGAACAAGAACTCCTCGACACCGTCCTCGCATCCTTCGACAAAACCGAAGACCCCCGCCTGAAACAACTCATGCAGGCCCTCACCCGGCACCTGCACAACTTCCTGCGCGAAGTGCGCCTCACCGAAGAGGAATGGAACACCGGAATCGAGTTCCTCACCGCCGCCGGGCACATCACCGACGACAAACGCCAGGAATTCGTGCTCCTCTCCGACGTCCTGGGCGCCTCCATGCAAACCATCGCCATCAACAACCCTGCCCATACCGGCACCGCCCCCGCCACCGAAGCCACCGTCTTCGGGCCCTTCTTCGTCCAGGACGCCCCCGAAATCCCGATCGGCGGAGACATCGCCGGCGGCGCCCACGGCCAACCCTGCTGGGTCGAAGGCACCGTCACCGACACCGACGGCAACCCCCTCCCCGGCGCCCGCATCGAAGTCTGGGAAGCGGACGAAGACGGCTTCTACGACGTCCAATACACCGATGACCGCGTCGCCGGCCGCGCCCACCTCTACGCCGACCACGAAGGCAAATACGCGTTCTGGGCACTCACCCCCACCCCGTACCCCATCCCGCACGACGGACCCGTCGGCAAAATGCTCGAAGCCGTCGGCCGCTCCCCGGTCCGGGCCTCCCACCTGCACTTCATGGTCACCGCCGAAGGCCAACGCACCCTCGTGACCCACATCTTCGTCAAAGGAGACCCGCAAATCGAAATCGGCGACTCCGTCTTCGGCGTCAAAGACTCCCTCGTCAAACACTTCGACACCCAAGCCCCAGGCACACCCACCCCCGACGGACGGAACCTGAACAACCAGACCTGGACCCGCACCCGCTTCGACATCACCCTCGCACCCGCCAACGTCTGAAAAACGTCTGAATGAGCGCGGGTCCTCATCCGAGAGGGGCCCCTCCGACGGCCTGCGCTTCCGGTCGGTCGCAGCCTAATTGATCCCGCCAAGCCATGGCCTACTTGCTTGGCCTGACAAGTTGTGACGGGATTCGAACCGTCGGTACTACTCGGCTGTTCGCGGCCCGTGGTCCTAACGTTTTTAGAACCCGCCGCCGGTCTCGCCCGCCATGTTCGCGAACCGGGAGTAGTGGCCCTGGAAGGCAACCACGATGTCCTTAGTGGGCCCGTTACGGTGCTTGGCGATGAGGATGTCGGCTTCGCCGGCACGGGGAGATTCCTTGTCGTAGACGTCTTCGCGGTGAAGCAGGATGACCATGTCGGCATCCTGCTCGATGGATCCTGATTCTCGAAGGTCCGAGACCATGGGCCGCTTGTCCTGGCGCTGTTCCGAACCACGGTTCAGCTGGGAGAGAGCGATGACAGGGACTTGGAGTTCCTTGGCGAGAAGTTTGAGGGCACGCGAAAATTCGGAGACTTCCTGCTGGCGGGACTCCACCTTCTTGCCGGAGCTCATGAGCTGGAGGTAGTCGAGGATCACCAGTTTGAGGTCGTGCTGCTGCTTGAGGCGGCGGCACTTTGCCCTGATCTCCATCAGGGACATGTTGGGGCTGTCGTCGATGAACAGCGGGGCATCGTTCATTCGGCCCATCGTGGTCGCAATCTTGGACCACTGCTCATCCTTGATCGTGCCCTTGCGGAGGTCTTGAAGGCCGATGGTGGCCTCCGCGGACAATAGACGCATCGCGATTTCGTTCCGGCCCATTTCCAGGGAGAACATCACGGTGGCAAGGTTGTGCTTGATCGCAGCAGAGCGAGCGAAGTCGAGCGCGAACGTGGATTTACCGACGGCGGGGCGTGCGGCGATGACGATCATCTGGCCCGGGTGCAGGCCGTGGGTGAGCTCGTCGAGTTCGTAGAACCCGGTGGGGACGCCTGTCATGCCTTCCCCCCGGTGGCCGGATGCCTCGATCTCGTCAACGGTGGATTCCATGACGTCCTTGAGCGCCACGTAGTCTTCCGCGGTTCGGCGTTCGGCCACGGCGTAGATCTCGGCCTGGGCCTGGTTGACCAGGTCTTCTACCTCTCCATCCTGGCCATAACCCATCTGGACGATCTTGGTGCCGGCGTTGACGAGGCGGCGCAGGACGGCGCGTTCGGCGACGATCTCGGCGTAGTAGCCAGCGTTCGCCGCTGTGGGCACGGTCTGGATGAGCTCATGCAGATACGCGGGACCGCCGATCCTGTTGATCTCTCCCCGCTTGGTCAGCTCATCCGACACCGTGACGGCATCGGCAGGCTCGCCGCGTCCGTAGAGGTCGATAATGGACTCGTATATGGTCTCGTGGGCCGGGCGGTAGAAGTCCTGCCCGCGGACTATTTCCACGACGTCGGCAATGGCGTCCTTGGACAGCATCATGCCGCCCAGAACCGACTGTTCGGCGGGGATGTCCTGAGGAGGTTTGCGGCTGGCGTCCGATGTCCGGCCGCCCTCGATCGAATCCAAGTGCGTAACTGACAAGCCGTCCTCCATTGTGTACCGCGGCAAATAACTGTTCCCGGCGGTGCGGTAGGTCAACGCCCCGGTGTGGGTTGGCCTGGCCGCCCGGTGTATGCCGGCTGGTCCAAACTGTTCCGTAGGGCACCGACATTTTTGGATTTCCCCGAGATTTCCACAACTTATCCACAGACGGGTCCGCGAGCATGCTGCTAACGGGCGGCACCAAGGCGCCGCGCACGAGAAACAGGGGTTTTCCAAGTACCTAAAGCAGGTACTCAGCCACGTTAGCCCTGCTTTTGCGAGGCACCAAGCCGAGCTTGTGGATAAAGTGTGGAATACGTACCCCTACTTGTGCACAGCCTGTGCATGACCCTGTGGAAAGAGAAATTCTTTTCCGGGAAATTAGCTTCTGAGCTGGGCAAACGTTCTTCACGCCATGTGGATCAAAACTATTTTCGTTCACCACTCATCCACAGGCGAATTCAAGCAATCCCCACCCTCGGGCCCGCACAAACCCCTGGAGTGGCATAAATATGCCAACAATGTGATGCTCCACACAATCGTCTTCAAAATTTGACAGTCGACTCTCAGAAGCTATGCCGAAACAGGAATGTACTGTGGATAACTGCGTTCTGACATAAGCTCTAAGTATGGGTTTCACTGTGGGGGATGCGCTGCTGGTTGCAATGCCGGTTGTCATCCTCGTGGCCTTGATTTGGGGCCTGACGGCGGCGTTCAAGCCGCGCAACACAGGGCTGTCCGATGCGGAACGCTACCAACGGGAGCTTGCCGCCCGCTCGGCAGCCCACCAGGCCGCCCAAGTGCAAACGGCAACAGCGGCTCGGGCCCGCATCGATGCCTCCACGAAGCCAAGCCAGAATGCACAGCAACAGTCCCAGCAGGACAGCCAGTCCCGGGCCGCTCTCCAGGCGCAGCTTGGGACCGGCTCAGGGATCGGCCAGGCGGGCTACAACAGTTCCATCCTGCCCAACGGACAACTAAATCCACAGTTCGCGCTGCAATTGCAAGGCATGGTCCGCAGCGGCCAGAAGATCCAAGCCATCAAGCTTCTCCGCCACGAAACCCACTCGGATTTGTTGACCGCCAAGAACTATATAGATCGGCTTTAGCGCATGTCATCCCTACTCGTTCCGGTCTTGATCCTGGCGGCCGTCGTCGTCGGCGTGCTGTTGGTCAGCCGCATACTCTCCCGCCGTTCCGCGGAACTTCGCGCAACTGATGCCACGGGCAAAGCGGCCGCAGACCCAGCCGAGTTGGCCCGCGAGGCTGCTGCGAAGCTCAGCGAGGATCAACACCGGCAGCTGTATTCCCTCATCGCCCAGGGTCAGGCCATGGCGGCCATCAAGCTGTACCTCAGCGCCACCGGAGAGGGCCTGCGCGCCTCACGGGACGCCGTCGGCGCCCTTGCATCGCATCCACAACCCTTTCGTAAGCCCGAGGCCGCCCCGCAGGGCCTCATTCCCGACGACGACGAGCCGGAACGTTTCCCCTACCGATACCGAGCCATTGCCAGCAAGGGCGACGTCACGCGCGAGGTGAGCAGCAACATGCTCAACGACGAGATCTACGGGAGGATCCGCACCTTGGCCAAGAGCGGCGACGTCGAAGCCGCGGCCTTGGCCCTGACAAAGCATTCCGACATCAGCATGAAGCAGGCCCGCGAGTTCATCGAGCTGCTGGACGACTGATCCCTGCTGCGGTGAGCCCCGGGCCGCCTAGCGTCCCGCCGTGATCCCGGCCAGGAGTTGCTCAAAAGGCAGGGACTCCATCGGCTCCGCCTTGCGGTGCGGCTGCTCCCCGCTCAAAAGCCGGGCGAGCTCGCCCGCGGCCCGGTCCACTCGGACCGAAAGCGGCGACTCGCCGTCGTCGGTGTTTCCCCAATCCTGGGGACCGGCGAAGACGGACGTCTGGGTCATCCGCGTCCGCAGGTAGGTGAAGAGCGGACGCATGGCGTAGTCGAGCACCATTTGGTGCCGGTCAGTGCCTCCCGTAGCGCCGAGGAGAACTGCCTTGCCGTCCAGGGACTTCGGGTCCAGGACGTCAATGAAGGACTTGAACAGCCCGCTGTAGGAAGCACTGAAGACCGGCGTCACGGCAATGATTCCATCGGAACCTTCGACGCCGGAGATCACCTCGGCGACGCGCGGCGCAGCATAGCCGGTGACGAAGTTGTTGGCGATATCCACGGCCAAGTCCCGGAGTTCGACGATGTCCACCCGCACCTCGTATCCGGCGTCGCCCAGCTGGCGTTTGGCCGCGGCGGCGAGTTGGTCTGCAAGCAGACGGCTCGACGACGGGACGCCCAGTCCGGCGGAAAGAACGGTTATGCGGCGGGTCTCCATGGCAATCTCCTCTTGCTCGACGGTTCGAAGGCTTCAAACCAGAGTACATGCGTTTGCATCTATACTTCCAAACTGCGCGCCTGTGCCCTTTATTCCCCCGTTGTTGCCGAGGGAGGGCAGGTCGGGGAAGACATCCACTTGCGAGAAGGACCCGGTGCGCAGGCTCTGCGAGACTACAGGGATGTCAGAGAACAAGACCATGCCCACTGACCGTCCCGTCGAAGACTTCTTGGCTGCCGTGGAACATCCCGTGCGGCGCGCCGATGGTTTCGCCTTGTTGGACCTCATGCGCGGCATCACCGGTCAGGAGGCAGTTATGTGGGGTCCGAGCATCGTTGGCTTTGGAAGGTACCACTACAAGTACGCAAGCGGCCGCGAGGGCGATTCCCCCGCGGTGGGCTTCTCGCCGCGGAAGGCCAACCTGGCGCTGTATGGACTGCGCTCCGGGCCTGACGCCGAGTATCTGCTGCCCAAGCTCGGCAAGCACAAGACGGGGGCTGCTTGCCTCTACGTGAACAAGCTCGAAGACGTTGACGTTTCCGTCCTGGCAGACATGGTGCGCGCGGGCTACAGCCACGTCGTGGCGGAACCACAACACCCCCGCCCCTAGCGCGAACTGGCAGCTAATGCCCCTTTTCAGGCCCGCAGAGGGCATCTACTGCCAGCTCGCGCTCCCCGGAACGCGACAAACAAAGGACCCCCGCCTCCGGAAACCGGAGACGGGGGTCCTTCGAACTCGTCAGAGCTTACTGCATTACTTGCTTGCAACGACCTCGAGGTCGATGACAGCAGAAACGTCCTCGTGCAGGCGGACGTTGGCCTGGTACGAACCAACAGACTTGATGTGGTTCGGCAGTTCAACGTTGCGCTTGTCGATGGAGCCAAGGCCAGCAGCCTCAACTGCAGCAGCGACGTCGGCCGGCTTGACGGTGCCGAAGAGACGACCGGACTCGCCGGCCTTCACTACGAGCTTGACCTTCTTGGAAGAAAGCGCAGAGGCCTGGGCCTGTGCAGCTTCAACCGAAGCGTGGGCACGAGCGGCGCGGGCAGCCTTGATGGACTCAACCTGCTTCTCGCCACCCTTGGTCCAGGTCAGAGCGAAGCCGCGGGGCAGCAGGAAGTTACGTGCGTAACCATCCTTGACCTCGACAACGTCGCCAGCAGCACCGAGACCGGTTACTTCGTGGGTCAGAATGAGCTTTGCCATGTTAGTTAATCCCTTCCTTAGCCGCGGCCAGCGCCGGAGTAAGGCAGCAGAGCAACTTCGCGGGCGTTCTTGATTGCCTGGGCGATTTTGCGCTGTTCCTGCACCGTGACGCCAGTGACGCGACGAGCGCGGATCTTTCCGCGGTCGGAGATGAACTTGCGCAGCAATGCTACGTCCTTGTAGTCGATGACAGTGATGTCAGCGGCCTTCAAGGGGTTGGACTTTGGTTTGGGCTTACGGAGTTCAGCCTTAGCCATCGTGGAGCTCCTTTTCTATGGAGCCCGTGGAATGGATCCACGGGATGGTGGTGTCCGACGGCGGTTGCCACCCACGTGCCTCGCGGCAGTTCCGGCGGGTTCCGGCGTCGAACTTTAATTTTTGTTTAGAAGGGAGGTTCGGAATCCGGGCCGTTGCCCCATCCACCCGCATTGCTGACACCCGGGGTAGCCCAGGGGTCTTCCTGCGGTGCGGATTGGCCGCCGCCCCACGTTCCGCCGGAGTTGCCGCCCTGGTTTGCACCAGCGCCGCCACCTCCGAAGCCGCCACTGTTGTTGCCGCCGAAGCCGCCCTGTCCACCCTGACCGCCTGAGCGCTGGGTGCGGTTGACCTTGGCGTTGGCGTAACGCAAACTCGGGCCGATTTCATCGACTTCGAGCTCGATGACGGTGCGCTTCTCGCCTTCCTTGGTTTCGTAGGAACGGCTCTTCAGGCGGCCGGAAACGATCACGCGCATGCCCTTGGTGAGGGATTCGGCGACGTTCTCAGCTGCTTCGCGCCATACCGATGCACGGAGGAACAGGGTTTCCCCGTCCTTCCACTCATTGGACTGGCGATCGAAGGTCCGGGGAGTAGAAGCGATGGTGAAGTTCGCTACCGCCGAACCTGACGGTGTGAACCGCAGTTCGGGGTCATTGGTGAGATTACCGATGACCGTAATAGTGGTTTCGCCTGCCATCTACTGCCTCCTTGTTCGTTCCTGCGGGGTAAAGAATGAAAGCCGGGAGCTGAAATTACTCAGCAACGACCTTCTGCTCTTCGGGGCGGGTGATCTTGGTGCGCATGATGGTCTCGTTGAGACTCAGCTGGCGGTCAAGTTCCTTGGCGGTTTCCGGCTTGGCGGTGAAGTTCACCACGGCGTAGATACCTTCGGACTTCTTCTTGATGTCGTAAGCCAGGCGACGGCGGCCCCAGATGTCAACCTTTTCGATGGTTCCACCATCGGTGGTGATGACATTGAGGAACTTCTGAAGCGACGGCTCTACGGTACGCTCTTCGACCTCGGGGTCGATGATTACCATCAATTCGTAAGGACGCATATGTGAACCCACCTCCTTTGGGCTAAGCGGTTACGGCATTTCCGTAACAGGAGGTTCATTTGCGATGAACAGCGCTGACCACCGCTACCAGAAGCGGAAGCAGGGCGCAGCACAGACTTCAATATCTTAGTCCATTTCACATGTCCAAGCCTATTCGGCGTGTCGGAGGGTGGAATGGTCGACAGCACGTATGTGGATAACCAGGTTGGCCGCCACCGGCAGGCGCCACCCTAGTACTTCGAGAGTTCGACCGAGACCGAGTCCGAGTTCACCGTCGCGGTGCCGTAAACCCGCACGGCGACGGAGTCATTCTCCTGCTTCCAATCAGGGGTACTCGGATTGAACGATGTGTTCCGCTCGTAACTTACCTCAGCGTTGCCGGCGGTCGCGGTGCTGATCCGCCACGTGCCGTTGTAAGAAGGGCGGACAGAGATCTTAGGGCTCACCGGAACGGACCATTTCACGTTTCGCGTCTCGCCGAACCCGAACGCGTAGAACGGGCAACCGTCGGGGCTCAGTTCCTTTGATGCAGCGCACTTGGATAATACGGCTCCCACCTGGCGGTCGACTTCCGCAGCCAGTTCGTTGCTGCCGGTCACCTCCAAGCTGGTGTCTTCTGTGCTCCGGACGCTGGTGCCCATCGCTATGAGGATCCGCTTCTCCTTGGCTGCAAGGTACTTTTCCTTCGCCGGAAGGCCGATAGTGTATTCCCCGGGAAATGCCGGTAGCTCGATCGCGGAACCATATCCGCCCCATTGGGCGGCCAGAGTGCCGACGCCATTGACGGAGAACGCACTGACGGCAGCGTCGGCTGAAAGACGGACGGTGTTGAAACCCTTCGACTGCAACTTCCAGTGGTCATCCAGAATGTCCGGATGCTCCTTGTCAAGCACGAATGGGATTTCCGAACGGCGCCCGTCCTGCCTGACCTCAACCCAGACGGTGGCTTGGTTGCCTTTCACTTGGCTTGAAAGAATGGTGTATCCATCTATCCTTTTGGTGGCCGCGCCGTAGACAGCGTTACTCAAGAGAACACGCTGCTCGTTGGGCACACCGGGGTCGGCGAAACGCACCGCCCTTTCTGCGTCACCGTCCACAAGGGCCTGGATATATTCTCGAACCACCTTGTCTGGACCGTTGCCTGCCTTGATCACTGTGACAGCCACAAGGCTGCCGATCGCCAAGACAGCAACCACTCCTGAGGACACCGCCACGAGCCGGGCCTTTCTTCGCCCGGCTTGCGAGCGCCGCTTCGCGAGCGGTGGACCGTTGTGCGCGGAACCACGAGCCCCATTTGCTGACGAGACATCATCGAACGGAAGATCGGTCGTTTGCTGCTCCGCTATGGGCTGCCGCTCCAAGGAGTCCGCTACCACCGACGCCGGACTCGGAGGTACGCCGATCCGGGCCAGGTTCCGGAGCCGGACCGGGACAAGCGGCAACACGTAAGGCGCCAGGTAACGGGCGGTGGCTTCAACCAGAAGACCCCAGAGCAGGAAGACAACGGGGGCCCACCAGACCAGCCCAAGACCGTAACTAGCGCGGGCCAAGGTGCCCAGCTTGAAGGTTGCCGACAGGTTCAGCAACGGCAGAAGTACGAGCCCTAATGTCAAATACGCCGCGGGAACGGGTACCCAGGTGGCGAGCTTTGTATTGTCCGCATATCCCCTGCGGAGCAGGACAAGCAGACCCGTTAGAAGGGTGCAGATGAGGGCAAGCAGGAAGGCGCCCAACGTCAAGGCGAGATCGGCACCCGCACCCACACCGCCGTCGAACCCGTAGAGGATCCGGTCCGTGTTCCCCGAAGCCGTGCCTCCGATGTAGCTGGCGTCAGCCAGCACACGCAATCCGCCGAGGTGGGCCATGACGAAGAGCAGACCAGTCGCATTCCCGATCCATAGCGGGACTGTGAGCAATCCGGCCCACCCGTTGCTCACTCCGGCGAAAACCCAGACCACCGGCGCGGCTATGCAGGTAAACAGCAGCAAGTGGCTGGACGCCGCGATGAGGGGCAGACTGAGGGCTCTTGACAAGGGCGCAGGGACCACCGGCGGAACCTCTGCGGCTGCCGTCCGGCTCCTGGCCGCGGCCGACACGGCAAACCCTAAGAGCATGGAGAAAACGGTGGGCCAGAAGCCGGCCGCAGTGACCGGCGATGTGCTGAAGCCGTTGCTTGCGGGAAAGCTGATGGCAGCTGCAGCCGCCACGACGTTTACTGCTGCGGAATAGACCACGCCGGTCACCAGGGACTGGGCAACGAGTTGCGCCCTGGAGCCAGATGGGACTCTGTGTTCAGCGACGCGACTGCCGATGTAAACACTGAAACTGCTGATCGCAAGCAGTCCCAAAGGAACGGCGTACGCTGAAGCGCCGCCCTGAATCGTGCCTAGGAACGGCACCGCGCCTTCAAGCAAGGTCGACAAATTCCCGAGATGCGCCATAGCGAGTAGCTGTGCCGTGAGCTGACCGAGGACTGACCACGCGCTGCCGGTTTCCACGCCGGAAAATCCTGGCGTGCCGGTGGGCACCAGGTGACCGCCGTTGGATGTCGAAGCACCGATGACGGAACTCATGACCATGGCCGTGGCCACCAGGAAGCCTGCCAAATAGGACCCGACGGCTACGACAGCCCCGACCCACAAACTCTTGAGTTGGACCGAATCAAGCCACCGGGGCACCTGCTGCGGCGCCTGGTTGGGCGGTTCCGGCATGCCCGATGTTTCGGGCCTGCCGGACGTGGAAGTAGAAGGTACCTGAGACATTTCCCCAATATTTCTCTCGGAGTACGACGTACTCGAGGAGCGTAATTGGCCCGGCGCATCCACAACCAGTCATACGATCGAAGCCTGTGGATAACTCGCCCTACAGCCTGTACTGCGCCAAGCTCAGGCAGACTGATCCCATGACCATCCTCAAATCCACCTCTCTCTTTGTCCTTGCGGCCATTGCCGAGATCGGCGGAGCCTGGCTCGTGTGGCAATCCGTCAAGGAGGCCAAGCCTTGGTGGTGGGCGGGTCTTGGGATCGTGGCCCTGGGCATCTACGGTTTCGTCGCGTCGTTCCAACCGGATGCGCATTTCGGGCGCGTCCTTGCGGCTTACGGCGGCGTGTTCATCGCCGGATCCCTGGCCTGGGGGATGCTCCTTGACGGCTTCCGACCGGACCGTTGGGACATCATCGGAGCCATGATCTGCCTTCTGGGGGTCGCGGTAATCATGTTCGCGCCGCGGGCGGGAAATTGAAGGCCTTCCCACCGGCACGCGTGGCATGATCTGACTATGAATGCCGCCGTAAAGAACCACGGTCCGAACTCGACCCGCGCCAAGCGTTCCCGATTGCGATTCTTGTTGATGGTCGTTACCGGCATCGCCGCCGCAGTAGCAACCGGAATATGGGGCCAATGGATCTACGCGCCCGCGACGGGCTGGGCCGTAGCTGCCGTTGTCTACAACGTCTTCGTGTGGACAGTCATCACACCCATGAAAGCCGCCCAAACGGCAAGCCATGCCACGGAAGAAGACCCACGGCGATCCACGTCGGACCTCCTCATCCTGTGTGCCGCCGTCGGCTCCCTCGCAGCCTTCGTGCTGGTAATGCTCGGCGCCAAGGACGCGCATGGCCTCGACAAATTCATGCTCGCCCTGTTGGCCCTGGTCGGTGCGGTGTCGTCATGGCTTCTCGTGCACACCCTCTTCACCTTGCGCTACGCGGAGGTTTACTACACGTCCGATCCGCCCCGGGGCATCGAATTCAACCAAAAAGAACCGCCGCAGTATACAGATTTCGCCTACATGGCGTTCAGCCTCGGGATGACCTACCAAGTCTCCGACACCGCGATCACCACGAGGGCGATGCGATCCGCAGCTTTGCGGCACAGCCTGCTCGCCTATGTTTTCGGCGTCGGGATCCTGGCCACCACAATCAACCTCGTGGTGAGCCTCGCGTCCTGAGCTAGATCGCCGTGCGGAAGAACAGCTCCGCAACTGTTGCCAGGTGACGCGGATCTTCAACGCCGCACAGCTCGCGTGCCGAGTGCATCGACAAAAGGGGCACGCCGACGTCGACCGTTCGGATCCCCAGGCGGGTCGCCGTCAGTGGGCCGATGGTGGAGCCGCACGGGACGTCGTTGTTGGAGACGAACTCCTGGTAGGGCACTCCCGCCTCGCCGCAGAGCCGGGCCCAGAACGCCGCCCCGATGGCGTCCGTGGCGTAGCGCTGGTTGGCGTTGATCTTGAGGAGCGGTCCCCCGTTGAGGATGGGCCGGTTGGCGGGATCGTGGCGGTCGGGATAGTTGGGGTGAACGGCGTGGCCGGCATCCGCGGAAACACAGAACGACGCCGACAACGCCTGCCGCCGTTCACTCACCGTGGCGCCGAGCCCGTCGGAGATCCGGGTCAGGATGTCTTCGAGGATGGGTCCGCAGGCACCGGAACGGGAGGCAGAGCCGATTTCTTCGTGGTCGAAGGCCGCCAGGACCGCTATGGGGCCGTCCGACGGAACACCCGCGGCTGCATGCGCGATGAGTGCGGCGAGTCCGGCATGGGTGGACGAGAGGTTGTCGAGGCGTCCCGAAGCGAAGAGCTCTCCCTCGGCTCCGAAGACCTCCGGCGCCTGGGTGTCCGCCACGACGATGTCATAGCCGCCGATCTCGGCGGGATCCACCGAAGGTCCGGCCACGGAGTCCGCCAGGATTGCCAAGACGTCCGCGGATCCGGCATCGCCGAGTCCAAATACCGGGTTCATGTGCTGTTGCTTGTCCAGGGTGAGGCCATCGTTGACGGCCCTGTCCAGGTGGATGGCCAGCTGCGGAAAGCGCAGGAGGGGTCCCGTCGCGGTGAGGTGCTGGGTGCCGTCCAGCATCACGAGCCGTCCCGCGAACCGAAGCTCGCGGTCCAGCCACGAGTTCAAGAGGGGCCCACCGTAGACTTCGACGCCAGCTTGCAGCCAGCCGAACTTGCCTGTTGTCGGCTTGGGCTTGAGCTTGAAGGATGGCGAATCCGTGTGGGCGCCGAGGATATTGAACGCCGTAGCGGGGGTTGCGCCGTCCGGTGCCACCCATGCGATGAGGGCACCATCCCGGATGACGTAGAAACTGCCGGCCCCGCCCTCCCATGGCTGAAGTTCGTCAAGGGCCGTGAACCCGGCCGCATCGAGCCGGCGCGCGGCCTCGTGGACGGCGTGGAAGCTCGACGGCGATGCGCTCACATATGCGCCAAGATCCTGGATGTGTTCTGCAGCGGAGTTCGAAGGCATGGCTCCGAGTTTAGCCTCGCCACGGACGACGCTGCTTCGTCCTGGCGACTCGCAAATTTCCGCACGACACCCGTATTCCGGATACGGGCGTCGCTGATCCGTTTGCGCATCGCGAGGCAGTATCCGCGTCACCAGTCCTAGTAGTCCGGATTGCTCGGGATCACGAGCCCTGTTTCGTAGGCGTAGACAACCACTTGGACGCGGTCGCGAAGGTGCAGCTTGGTGAGGATCCGCCGGACGTGGGTCTTGACCGTGGCCTCGGCCAGGAAGAACTTGTGGGCGATTTCCGCGTTGGACAGCCCCCCGGCGATAGCCTCCAGCATCTCGGTTTCGCGCGGCGTCAGTTCTTCGAGCAGCGGGTCGCGCGGCTGGGCCGTGGCCGGGCCGGGCACACGCCCTCCTCGGACGTAGGTCTCCAGGAGGCGCTGGGTGACCCTCGGCGCCACCACAGCGTCGCCGCTGGCTACGAGCCGGACACCCTGGACCAGTTCGGCAGGCGCAACATCCTTGAGTAGGAAGGCGGACGCCCCCGCCTGCAATCCCGAGAACGCATATTCGTCGAGGTCAAAGGTGGTGAGGATGATGATCCTGGCGCTGGACGCCGAGGCCGTGATCCGCCGTGTGGCTTCGATTCCATCCATGGCAGGCATCCGGACGTCCATAAGCACCACGTCCGGTTCCAGTTCCTCGACCTTCCGCACAGCTTCGGCGCCGTCGGAGGCTTCCCCCACCACCTCGAGGTCTTCTTCGCCTTCCAGGATGAGCCGAAATCCCATGCGCAGCAGGGGCTGGTCGTCCACCAGAAGGACCCTGGTGGGAGCACTGTCAGTCATGATTTCCCCTTGTCGCCATTCCAATTCAGCTCCGCATGGACCCGCCATCCGCCGTGCATACCGGGTCCGGCATCCACGGAGCCAGCATAAATTCCCGCCCGTTCACGCATCCCCGCGATGCCCTGGCCCGTTCCCAACGCCGCCTCTTCGGTTTCCGGATCCCGGGAGCCCCGGCCGTCGTCGAGCACGTCTATGGTGACCATGTCACCGTCCCGGACGATCCGAACATCCACTTGACCCAAGGAGTGTCCGTACCTGAGCACATTGGTGAGCGATTCCTGCACGATCCGGTAAACGGTGAGCTGGAGGGCCGGGTCTTCGGGCAGGGCCGGTCCCGTATGGGAGTAGTGCAGGGGCAGCCCCGCTGTCCGGAATCCGTCGAGCAGATTGCTCAGGTTGTGGCCCGTGACCAAGGGCGTCAGTGGCGCCGGACCGCCCGAATCTTCCCGCAGCACGCCAAGGACACGGCGCATATCAGCCAACGCCGTCCGGCCGGTGCGCGAGAGTTCGCCGAGCACCTCACCTGCACGCTCCGGCTCCCTCTTGACCACGACGGCGGCGCCATCCGAGAGGCTGATCATGACCGTCAGGGAGTGGGCCACGACGTCGTGCATCTCCCGGGCGATCCGGTTGCGTTCGGTGACCGAACCCAACCGCGCCGTGCGCGCCGCCCAGGCCCTGATTTCGCTCTCATGCTCACGCCGCTGCCGCACCGAAATACCGATGCCGGTGGCAATCAGATTGGACAACAAGATGCTGACCGCAGCGGTGATGTTGCTGATGAGATGGAAGTCCTCCGGAATCGCCTCTCCGTTTGACGGCGTGACCGGGCTGGTCCACATGAACAGATACACCAGCGTCAACGGCAGGCTGGCCGCCCCGAACACCGTCAAAGAGAATCTCCGGGTCCTCGCCACGGCCACCGCGTAGAGCGCAAACCACAGTCCCGCGGAGACGTTCGAACCCCAGGGATTCAGCAGCGTCACCGCCACTTCGAGGACCGCCGCGGCCGCGGTGACGCTGAGCGGATTGCGGCGGCGCAGGAACAATATGGCGGCAATGGCAACGAGCAGCAAAGCGGCGAACCACTTGCCGTCCGTGATCGAGGCGATGAAGGAGGGCAGTGCCAGCAGCGAATAGCAAAGCACCACCACCAAGTCCATGAGCCGTGGGTGCTCAAAGAGGAAGCGGCGGACCCTGCCCCGCCGACGCAGGGTGATTTCAGCAAAGGACGCATCGGCCACGCGGGCCGACGCGTCCTGTGCTGGCAACTCTTCACTCATGGCTTGAGCCTAGTGGCCCTGCCCGGAGTGGCTGTTCCTTGGTCGAGGATCAGACGGTTACGAATCAGACGTCGCGCTTCTTGAGCGCAATGAGGGCGGGAACCATGAACAAAATGACGTAACCAAGGAACACGAGCCCGCCGGCCCCCGGATCCAAGGTGCCGTCCACATGGCCGATCGACAAGAACCGGCCTCCAGCCTCACTGGGCAGGTACTGCGGGACGTACTTCCAAAAATCGCCCGGCGCGAAGGCCAGGAACTGGCCGGCGAACGGGAGGACGAACATGATGCCCACAAGCACGGTAATGCCACCGGCAGGGTTCTTCAGCAATGTCCCGAGCGAAAGCCCGATGACCGCAACCCCGGAGACGTACAGGCCGCCGGTGAAGACGCTGTAAAGGACGCCGTCAGTGCTCCAGCCGAGGTCAAGGCCGAAGTTGGCGAACATAGGTGACGCCAACAGGAAAGTTACGACGCCTGCCACGATCGAAAGTATGTAGGAGACGACAATCAAGACCACGGCCTTGGCCCCGAAGGTAGAGAGCCGGCCCGGCGCCGCGTTGATGGTTGAGCGGATCATGCCCGTGGCGTACTCAGAGGCAATGAAGAGCACGGCCAGCGATCCCATGATGAGGATGCCGATGTTCAGTCCGGCGTTCGGCAGATTGTAGAGGTTGAATCCCGCGCCTGGCGGGAAGGACTCAACGGCTTGCTGCGCCGATTCCTTATGGCCCTGCCGGCCAACCTCGACCATCTGGTTGATGTAGTTCCAACGGACGAGGGCGGACAGCACGCCGACGCCGACAATAGCTACGAAAGTCAAGACCAACAGAAGCTTGGTGCTCATGAGAGTCCGGAACTTGATGGATTCGGAGTTCAGAACCCGGAGGAAATTGACGCCACCGGACCCGGCTGACGGGATCGCATGTTTCTTACTGATGGTTGTGGTGCTCATGACTGGATCCCTTCCATGGTGGCAGCGGTGCCGGCGCCAACGCCGGCGGAGTTTGCGCCCAGCGGCGCGCCTGGCCCTGCCGGTCCACCGGTCATGTGCGAGTGGTATTCCACCTCGTCCTTGGTCAGCTTGAAGTAGGCTTCTTCCAGCGAGGACGTGAGCGGGGTGAGCTCGTAGACCAGCACCCGGTTGTCAAGCGCAAGCTCGGCGATTCGAAGCGGCTCAACCCCATACACTTCCAAGGTCTCGCGCTCGTTCTGCTCGACCCGGACGCCGTCGCGGGCCAGCAACTCGGACAAGCGCGTAGTCTCCGAGGTTCGAACCAAGGTGCGCTTGCGGGACTGGCTCTCAATGAGCGCATCCACCGTAGTGTCGGCGATGATCTTGCCGCGCCCGATCACAATCAGGTTATCGGCGGTCTGGGCCATCTCGGACATGAGGTGGCTGGAAATGAAGATCGTTTTGCCCTGGCTCGCAAGGTAGCGTGCGAGGTTCCTGACCCACTGGACGCCCTCGGGATCAAGTCCGTTCACCGGTTCGTCGAGGATGAGCGTCTCAGGATCGCCCAGGAGCGCGTTGGCAATGCCTAACCGTTGGCCCATGCCGAGGGAGAACCCGCCGGCCTTTTTCTTGGCAACTGCGGTGAGGCCCGTCATTTCGATGACTTCCTCAACCCGCGAGTTCGGAATCCCGTGCGTCGCAGCCATGGCACGCAGGTGGTTGTATGCGCTGCGGCTCGTGTGCACGGCCTTGGCATCGAGCAACGCGCCTACTTGGTGCAACGGCGCCTTGTGCTCCGAGTAGTGCCGACCGTTGACGGTCACGTCGCCCGACGTCGGACGGTCGAGCCCCATGATCATGCGCATGGTGGTGGACTTGCCGGCGCCGTTCGGGCCAAGGAAACCCGTGACTTTCCCGGGCTTTACGGTGAAGCTGATTCCGTCCACGGCCGTCTTTGTACCGTAGACCTTCCTCAAGCCTTTTGCTTCAATCATGGAAGCGTTCCCTCCGCTTACTGCAGCTTAGTGTCGACTGTCGGTACAAGGCTAACCACCTGCATGGCGGAATTCGCCGGTCTCAGGGATGATTCAGGGGCTGGTCAGGGTAGTCCCTATGGATGATGCCAGCCGCGAGAAAGTCTTTTCGGCACTAGGAAAGCGGCGAATACACCCGCAGCGCCCGGCGTTTCACCGTAAACTTTGCGGTGCGCACGCCAGGCAACGGCTCGCCGTCGACCGCTAGCACCAGAGGTTCTCCGAACGCCTCGATGCTGATCTCCCCTGCCTCGATGAGGTGGGCCACCTTGGATGTACCCACGGTTCCCGTGAGGACCGCCCACAGGAGCCGTAGCCGCGCAAAAGGCTCGTCGGCTGTGACCATGCGGATATCCAGCACACCGTCGTCGAGTACGGGCCGTGTCAAAGGGGCCAAATCCCGCGGATAGTAGCGGCCGCGGCCCACATAGAGGATCCACAGCTTGTGGCGCACCCCGTTGATCAGCAGCGTGGTGGGGGTTGCCGCTCCGAAGGTGCGCAGGCCTGCGACGAGTCCCGCGAGGGGTTTCCCCAGTGCGGGTTCCAGCCGTTCGCGTCGCCGCACCAAGTTGGGGTACAGGCCAATGCTGGCCGTATTCAGCATCATGAGCTCAGAGATCTCATCCTCGCCGTCAATGCCACGTCCCGCGCTCACGTGACCCAGGTCCGTCCATGCTGCGGCTCCCGTTTTGGCGGCTTTGAGCGCCCCTTCGAGAGAGCGGGCGTCCACGTCACGGGCGAAATGGTTGAGAGTGCCGCCCGGCAGCACCAACAAAGGCAGGGAATGCTCGACGGCGGCCGCCGCGGCAGCGCCGACGGTTCCGTCTCCGCCCCACACGCCCAAGGCCTGCGTCCCAGGCCTCCCTGCTGCGGCCTGGATTTCCTCAGCTATGTCGTGGCCTTCGGTAATCAAACGAATATACGCCTTGGGAAATATTTCCCGGAGTTCCGTCTCGGTGTCTGGCGAGTAGGAACCACCGAGGGCGTTCACGGCAATACTCAATCCTTCGCCTTCGCCGACTGCAGGCGCGTCGGCCGGTGAACGGTCCGTGGCCGGAGCCGGGAGCCGGGACGGCCACCATTTTCGCGTCAAAAGAGCTGCACCGGCGCCGATCGCTGAGCCGAGCACCACGTCGGAGGGCCAGTGGGCACCTGTGTGGATGCGGGAATACGCCACACCGGCCGCTATGGGGGCAAGTGCGGCCCCAAGCGGGGGATATACCAATGCAACACCGAGGGTGAAAGCGGCGGCCGACGCGGAATGCCCGGAGGGCATGGACGAACTGGTGGGCTGGGGATTGACGAAGCGGAAGACCGGAAGGTGTTCAGGCAAAGGCCTGGTCCGCGGCAGCAGCGTCTTGAAACCAAGGTTGGTGACGGCCGACGCGAGCCCCAGAGCAAGGAGTCCGTGGATCGCTGCGTTACGGGGCTTGCCGGGGAAGGCCGCCAGGACACCGGCTGCGGCAAACCAGAGTTTGCCCTTGGTCGCGGCCCCGGAGAGGTTCCTCAGAACGTCGTCGTGCTTGCCTTCCGGCCAGCGCGAAACAGCACGGACCACTGCCCTGTCGAGTTGTATCACCCGACCCTGACCCCGTCGCAGGATTCTTCGCATCCCACCAGAGTATCGGCGTGCTGGCTAGGATGTGGGGATGGCAAGGATCCTTCTTCCCCGCAGGCTTGCCCCGCGCCGCACAACGGTCATCGCGGCCACTTTGCTCGCGATCGCCGTGATCCTAGGAGGCGTGCTGCTGGCAGGAAACAGGACCCCGCCTTTCCAAGCCCTGGACGATGCATGGAACGGTTTTGCGGTGACACTGCACACCCCGTTCTGGAACAATGTGAACCTCTTCCTCAACTGGATCGGCTACACGGGTATGTGGATCTTCCATCTACTGTTGGCTTGGGCATTGTTGATCCGTAGAAGGCTCCGTTCGGCGGCGTTCTCTGCTGTGGCCGGGCTGACCGTGATGCTGTTGACGCATCTGCTCAAATGGATCATCGAGAGGCCGCGCCCCGCCAACGCGAATGTGGCCACGGATACATATTCATACCCTTCGGGGCATGTATCTGCTACCACAGCATTTGTGCTGGTCCTCGCCCTTCTTATCGGACGCGTCTGGGCTTGGCTCCTTGCTATCGGAAGTATGCTGGCGATGATGGTAAGCCGGATGTATCTGGCAGCCCATTGGCTCACGGATGTGGTGGGTGGCGCGTGCCTGGCGTCCGGCGTCGTACTCCTGCTTTGGCTGGGATTCCAGAACATATGCATCCAAGAGAATACTGATGCGCACCGCGCTGTTTCTTGGAAGTTGAGCGTCGCGAGTCGCAAGCGACATGCAGGGCAGCGCGTATAGATAACCTCTAGACAACACCCAGTCAACACAAATCAGGGCGTCACATAGGGTAAACCATCAGCTAGCACTCGGCCTGCTCCAAGAGAGCGACCATAGTCTTCGGGCATGCTCTCAAAGCCTCAACTCATCAACAGCGGCATCGGGGTGGCCGTCGTCGGCATTGCCGCGGGCGCCTTCCTCGTGCTGAACGGTCTGCCGCAAACAGCCTCTGACACCACCGCCCGCACCGTCGCGGTCAGCGCGGCAGACCTTACCGCCGTGTCCACCGCGAGCGGCAACGTCTCCCCGGCAAGCACCACCGTCATCAACGCGCAGAACTGCACTGGTCCGATCGCCACGGTCTCCGCAGTGACGGGCCAACAAGTCACGGCAGGGCAGGTTCTGGTCACGATTGATCCGACGAACGCCCAAAACGCCCTGGCTGTTGCCCAGGCCCAATTGGATTCGGCAGCGGCCCAGGCGAACCAACAGCAGGCTTCGGCCAGCAACCAGGTGGCTTCGGCGAACCAGAATCTAGCCAACGCCCAGCAGACGGCGAACCTAGACGCCAGCCAGCAGGCAAGTGCCGTGGCCGCGGCGCAAACTGCCGTGAACAATGACAATGCCACCGTCGCGTCTGCGCAGACCGCTGCCAGCGCCCAGCCCGCCAGCCAACAAGCCCAGACCGCCCTCAACGCAGCCCAGGCCCAGCTGGCAAAGGACAACCAGGCGCTGACCCAGGCAGTCAACCAGCAGGCCAGCTCGGCCCTCAAGGACAAAGAGCAGCTCGCTTCGGCTGCCACCGCCCTCAGCTCCGCGCAAAGCGGCGGCGGCGCCACATCCAACACCACGTCCGCCCAGATTGCCGTTGACACTGCAACCAAGAACCTGGCGTCATGCTCCCTCGCCGCCCCGGTTTCAGGCACGGTCACCGCTGTGAACGCCGTCGTTGGAGGCAACGCCGGCAGCAGCTCCGGCTCAGCCGGCTCCGGGTCTTCCGCCTCCGGCTCCTCAGGTTCCGGATCTTCAGGCAGCGCCTCCACGAGCGCCGCCAGCACCTCGTCCTCCGGACTGATCACGATCAGCGACACCGCGCACCTGCAGGTCATCGCTAACTTCGCCGAATCGGACATCGCCGCCATGAAGACCGGCGACTCAGCCACCTTCACCTTCCCGGCACTCAAGACAGACCCCTCCGCAGCCCCCGTCACCGGTACCATCACGGCGATCGCCCAGAACGCCACCACCACTAACAACGTGGTCAGCTACCCGGTGACTATCTCCATCAATAACCCCCCGGCTGCTCTCCGTCTCGGCCAGAGCGCAACCATCTCCGTGACCACGGCAACTGCCAAGAACGCCTTGACGGTGCCTTCGCTGGCCATCACCACCACCGGAACCAAGCAGACCGTCAACGTTATGAAGAACGGGACCGCGACCCCGGTGACCATCACCACCGGGATCACGGACAATGGCCGCACCCAAGTGCTCACTGGACTCAGCGCGGGCGATCAGATCGAACTCCCGGCCATCTCCTCCACTTTGGACACCACCGGCACCACCGGACGGACCGGCACGGGAGGCCTCGGCGGGACGGGTGGATTTGGTGGCACAGGCGGAACCGGAGGCGCCGGATTCACAGGCGGCACCGGCGGCACCCGCGGAAATGGTGGGTAAGCAGCCGTGAACGACGCTGTCATCCAACTGGATTCCGTGAGCAAGATCTACGGCAAAGGCGAGGCCGAGGTAAGGGCACTGGATTCCGTCAGTATCTCCATTGCCCGCGGCGACTTCGTGGCCATTATCGGTGCCTCGGGCTCCGGAAAGTCCACCATGATGAACATCATCGGTTGCCTCGACGGCGCCACCGAGGGCACTTACCATCTGGACGGCATCGATACCGGGACCTTGGACGAATTCCAACTCGCGCAGATCCGCAACCGGAAAATCGGCTTCGTCTTCCAGAACTTCAACCTGATTCCACGCACCCGGGCAGTGGACAACGTCTCCATGCCCCTTGCATACGCGAAAGTGCACCGCAAGGAACGGCGTGAGCGGGCCTTGGAAGTCCTCGATTCAGTGGGTTTGGCCGAACGGGCCGACCACAAGCCTTCACAGCTTTCCGGTGGCCAGCAGCAGCGAGTTGCCATCGCCCGTGCTCTGGTAACCAACCCTGTGCTGCTCCTGGCCGACGAACCAACCGGAGCCCTGGATTCCAAGTCCTCCCACGAGATCCTGGACCTCTTCGAGTCGCTGCACGCCAATGGACGCACCATCGTGATGATTACCCACGAAGCGGACGTCGCAGAGCGGGCCAACCGCGTAGTGCGGTTCCAGGATGGACACATCATTGAGGACCACAGGATCCGGGACGTTCACGCGCATCCGGTTGCGACGGCGGTACCAGCATGATGATCGCCGAATCCGTGCGCTTTGCCCTGACCGGGGTCATGGCGAACAAGATGCGCTCGATACTCACTACGCTGGGCATCCTGATCGGCATCGCATCCGTCATTATCCTCCTGGCCGTGGGTGCCGGAACCTCCAACGCCATCAAGGCCCAAATCGGCAAACTCGGAACCAACGTGCTCACCGTCAGCCGCCAGACGACGGCGGGTGGACGCGCTGCAGGTGGCGGACAAACTGTCACCGGACCACGGTCCCGCGGCACCAACCTGACACTCCAGGACATGGCCGCCCTGACTGACCCCGTTATGGCCCCCGATGTCGCCGCGACGGCGCCGGTAGTCACTGCCCAGAACGTCACGGGTACTTACCAGGACGCAACCCACGCGGTCGCAACTTTCGTGGGGACCACGCCGTCGTACTTTGCCATCTCGAACGACACCTTGGCGGCGGGCTCATACTTCAGCGACGGCGACGCTACCAGCGGCACCGCGGTTGCCGTGATCGGCAATACCGTGGCGCAGGATCTTGTCGGCAGCTCAGTGACCTCGGCAGTGGGACAGACAATTGCCCTCAACGGCCAGAACTTCGTGGTTTCCGGCGTCCTGGCCCAGAAGGGTTCCTCGGGCCTCAACGATCCGGATGACATTGTGGTGATCCCCTACAGCGCCGCACAGGACAAGTTCACCGGGTACTCGCCTTCCCTCGCGTCCATCACCGTCCAGGCCAAGTCAGCGGACGTGATGAACCAGGCACAGAACGAGGTCCAAATGATCCTCGATGCCAGGCACAACGTCACCTCCGTCAACCGTGACTACCAGGTTCGGAACCAAGCTCAGATCCTCACCACGGCCACCACGACGACGGCAACACTGACGATCCTCTTGGGCGCGGTAGCCGGTATTTCGCTCCTGGTGGGCGGAATCGGCGTCATGAACATCATGCTCGTCACGGTGACCGAACGTACCCGCGAAATCGGTATCCGCAAGGCGATCGGAGCATCGCGGGGCAGCATCGTGAGCCAGTTCCTGATCGAATCGCTCATTATTTCGCTGATCGGCGGGGTGTTGGGCATCGCCGCGGGGTACATCGGCAGCGCCTTCCCCTTGTTGGGAACCCAGCCCGAAGTCCAGTGGTGGACCGTGTGGCTGTCATTCCTGGTTTCGGCGGCGATCGGCCTGGTCTTCGGCATCTACCCGGCCAACAAGGCGGCGAAACTACGTCCGATCGACGCTCTGCGATACGAATAGCCCACCCATAGTTCTACTCCCCAGCAAGCAAACGAAGAAACACCCAAACAGGAGATCCACAAATGTCCTACTCACCGCCGGAGCCCGGTCCGATGAACCAGCCGGAACCCCATCAGCCCTACGCCCAGCAGCCCTACACCGGACAGCCAACGGCGGTTCTGCAAGGCACGGACGCGCCAACCGCGCAGGGTTGGGGCCAACCCCAGACCCCGGAGCCGTTCGTGCCCAAGAAGCGCTTCCAGATGGGTCGCCTGACGCAGATCCTCCTTGCAGTGTTGCTGGTTGCCGTCGGGTTCTTTGCCGGCGTCGGCGTCACTAAGGCAATGGACGCGGGCCAGACCCGTCCGGGCCGCGGCCAGTTCCAGAACTTCAATGGCCAGGGGGGTCAGGGCCGGAACCGGCAGAGCGGCGCTCCCACCAACGGAGCATCGCCGAGCGCTATCCCCTCGGCACCCGCCACGTCCGCTCCGTAACCACCTCGGCGCCACCGCCCCCCCAACTAGCTCGCAGTTGTTGTCGTTATAACGCGTCAAAACGACAACAACTGCGAGCTAGTTGCTTTTCACCAAAGGTTTCGCTGCGCCGGCCAGCCACAGGGCAATCAGGATCGGAACCCCGATCGCAAGCAGGGCCATGTGGATGCCGGTATGGTCGCCCAAGTATCCCAAGAGCGGCGGCCCGGCGAGAAACGCCACATAGCCAATTGTCGACACCACAGAGACGCGTGCGGCTGCGTGCTTGGGGTCATCGGCAGCAGCGGACATGCCCATCGGGAAGGCCAAAGCAGCGCCAATTCCCCAAAGAGCCGCGCCCACCGCGGCAAGGATAAGGCTGCCCGCAAAGACGAAGAGCGCCAGGCCCGCTGCTGCTGCGGCCATGCTGACCCGCAGCACGGCTACACGCCCAAATCTGTCGATTGCCCGGCCGCCAAAGAAACGCATCAGGGTCATCGCGGCCACGAAGAGGGCAAACAAGAGGGCGCCCGTTGATTCCGTGGCATCCAAGCCATCCACCGTGGCCTTCGCGATCCAGTCGTTGCCAGCGCCCTCCGTGAGGGTCGCCCCGAGAACCACGACGCCGATCAGCAGCGTGCGGGAGTCCCTCCACGCCGAGGGACCCTTGACGGTGGGCACACCGCCGTCGGACGTCACAAGTGCGGCTTCGTGAGGCATGAAGTAATGCGGAGCCGTCAGCGTCAGAAGCACCACGACGCCGGCGATGACCAGCAAGTGCTCCGGAAGTCCGACGCCGATCTGGGATAGCCACGCGCCGATCAATGCACCCACAAAAGCGCCTCCACTGAAGGCGGCATGGAACTGCGGCATGACGGTTCGCCCGAGGCGATGTTCGACGTCGGCCCCCTCGATATTCTGCGACACGTCCCAGAGGCCGACCCCCACCCCAAAGAAAAACAGCGCCACAGCGGTGGCGGCCACGGAGCCGGCCATCAGGGAGAAAGCGATCGCCGCACCCGCGCACGCGGCCAGCAGCCCGGCGGCGCGGACGGCATTGGCCGTACCGATCCTGCCGATGACCCATCCCGCGGACGGCAGGGCCACAAGGGACCCGACGGCAGTGCACAGCAGCAGGGTGCCCATCTGCCCGGAGGTGAGGTGCAAAGTCTGGGTCACAGCGGGAATGCGGGCAGCCCAGCTGGCAAAAACCAGGCCATTCATGCCGAAGACCAGGAAAGTGGCGATCGCTGCGGCCTTCACGTTGGTGGCGGTTCTGGTGCTGGTGCTCATACGATCACAACTTCCACGGAGAGATTTTCCAGTTGGGTGCGTTCTTCGAGTGTCGGTTTCCGGTCCGTCACGATGACATCTACTGCGTCCATGGCTGCAACCAAGGCCATGGCCTGGGCATTCCACTTATTTCCTGTGCAGCCGATGATCACCCGTGCCGCCGACTCGAGGCCTGCACGCTTGATCGCGGCGTCCTCGATGTCGTGCGCCAACAGGCCGTCCTTGAGGTTGATGGCACACGGCGTCACGATGGCCGCGTCGAAGCGCAGCGAGCGGATGTTGGCCTCGGCCATCGGTCCACGGAAGGACTGCTCGCCCGGAACCAAGCTGCCCCCGGGCAACAAAAGACCCGGACGCCGGCCAGAGGGATGATCCGTTGCCAGGAACTCCACGGCACGGAGGGACATCGGCATGATGGTCAGTTCACGTTGCGCGAGCCGGCGGGCAATCTCCGTTGCCGTGGACCCGCTGTCCAGCCACACGTGGTCACGGTCGCTGAGTAGCCGTTCGACGCCGACGGCGATTCTTCCCTTCGCGTCCTGCTCCTCCAGTTCGCGCTGCCCATAACCGGGGTTGTCGCCGCGTTCCACGAGGCTCCGGGCACCGCCGTGGATCCGACGAAGAACCCCGTGCGACGCGAGGATTTCCAGGTCCCGCCGGATAGTGGCCCCCGAGGCCCCGCATTCGGAAACGAGTTCGTCAACGGTGATTTCTTCGCGCTTGCGCAGCAACTCGCCAATGAACCGATGGCGGTCAGAAGTCTTCATGCTCAAATGCTAACTTGAAGTGATCATTTAATCATGTTGTTTGATCATGTGGCAGAAGAGATCGATTAGATGGTCCCGCTCATCCCCCGGGATGAGGTCTCCCTGCCCCACCCGAAGCTCGCTCACCTATAGGGCCAAAACCCCGAACGCTCCTGCACCAAATGAGCTGCTCCCCGGGAAGTCGGAACTGAATTTCTCAATCCAACTTCCGGGGACCACTTCAAAAGTGGAGGAGCGTTCCGAAAAAACGGGCCAAAGGTGAGCGAGCGTCCCGGGGAGGCGGTTGGGAGCTAGCGCGCGCGCTCCACGCGAACCTCGTCCCAAACGGGTTCAGCCGATTCGTAGACCTTCCCGTCGGACCCGAAGACGAGGAAACGGTCGAAGGATTTCGCGAACCAGCGGTCGTGCGTCACGGCCAGGACAGTGCCTTCGAAAGCATCGATGGCGCGTTCAAGTGCTTCGCCTGAATGCAAGTCCAGGTTGTCCGTGGGCTCGTCCAGCAGCAAGAGCGTGGCGCCGGACAGCTGGAGAAGCAAGATCTGGAAGCGCGCTTGCTGCCCGCCGGAGAGGGACTCGTACTTCTGCTCGGCCGAGCCCACCAGCCCGTAAGAGTCGAGCGCCCCGGAAGCAGCTTCGCGACCCAGCCCCGAGCGGTGCTCGTCGCCGCGGTGCAGAATGTCCAAGAGCGTCCGGCCGAGCAGGTCCGGACGGGAATGCGTCTGCGCGAAGAATCCCGGACGGATCCTGGCACCCAGCTTGACGGTGCCCTCGTGCGGGACTTCGGCAATCTCAACGTCAGAAACAGGCAAGTGCTCGCGCTCCGGGTCGGAACCCCCGGCGGCGAGCAACCGCAGGAAGTGACTCTTTCCGGAGCCATTGGAACCCAGCACCCCCACGCGGTCGCCAAACCAGATCTCGGTGGAGAACGGCTTCATCAGGCCCGTAAGTTCAAGCTTTTCAGCCACCACAGCGCGTTTGGCCGTCCTGCCTCCCTTGAGGCGCATGTGCACGTTCTGCTCCAACGGCAACGCCTCAGGCGGCCCGGCCTCCAGGAACTTGGCGAGCCGCGTCTGCGCCGCCTGGTACTTGTTGGCCATGTCCGAGCGGAATGCAGCCTTGGTCTTGTACATAATGACGAGTTCCTTGAGCTTCAGGTGCTCCTCGTCCCAGCGCTTGCGCAGCTCCTCAAAGCGCGCGTTGCGGTCTATACGTGCATCCACATACGTGCCGAAACCGCCGCCGTGTACCCAGGCGCCCGCACCGTTGATGCCGGGCTCAAGCGTCACGATGCGTCCCGCCGCGTTGTTGAGTAGCTCGCGGTCGTGGCTAATGAAGAAAACCGTCTTCTTGGACTCGTTGAGTTTGTTCTCGAGCCAACGCTTCCCCGGGACGTCAAGGTAGTTGTCCGGTTCGTCGAGGAGAAGCAGCTGGTCCGGTCCGGAAAACAGTGCCTCAAGCACCAAGCGCTTTTGCTCGCCCCCCGAAAGGCTCGACGCCGGGCGGTGCTGCGCGCGGTCAAAGGGGAGCCCCAACGCCGCCATGCAGACCTCATCCCAGACGGTCTCGACGTCGTAACCGCCAGCGTCTCCCCAGTCCACGATCGCTTGGGCGTACCGCATTTGGGTGGGCTCGTCGTCGTGCTCCATCATGGCGAGTTCGGCGTCTTCGACCGCCTTGGCGGCCGCGGCAAGTGCCGGCGGCGCAGCGGAGACGAGAAGATCGCGCACGGTGGATTCATCGCGGACCTGGCCGACGAACTGGCGCATGATGCCCATGGTCCCTGAACGGCCCACCACTCCCTCGTCAGGCGTGAGGTCCCCCGCGATGATCTTGAACAGGGTGGTCTTGCCCGTTCCGTTGGGCCCGATCAGGGCAGTTTTGCTGCCGTCCGGGACCTTGAAGGTCACGCCGTTGAGCAGCTGGGTGCCATCGGAGAGGAAGTAGTCAATACCGGAAACATCAATGTGGGCCACTGCCCAATCTTCCCACGGACAGCGGGGGACTCTTCAGTCGTCCCCCATCCAGCCCGGCAGTCCACCAGCCAGCGCCCCGGTGAGGTAGCGCTGGATTGTTGGCGCCAATGCTCGGACGACGACGGCGTGCGGGGCCGAGGCGATGGGCTCAAGTTTGATGAGGTAGCGGGTCAGGATCAGCCCGGAAAGCTGCGATGCAACGAGATTTCCACGCCACGGGGCCTCTTGGGTGGGGACGCCAAGCCCGGTCAGGAGCGGGTTGATGGCGCGGTTGAGGACGAACTCGCGGACCAGGGCAGCGCTCCCTTCGTGTTGCATCGCGGTCCTGAGAACCGCGACGCCGGCCGCTCCCGCGGGCGAGTCCCAAACGGTCAGGAAGCGGTTCACCAGCCGTTCCCCCACGCCGTCCGGAGGTCCCTCAAGGACTGCGGCCACGTGATCCTTGGGATCCACGGGCAACTCAAGCGCGGCGATGAATAGTTGCTCTTTGGTGCCGAAATGGTGATTGATCATGGACGGATCAACCCCAGCCTCGGACGCGATGGCCCGGAGCGTCGCAGCGTCGTATCCTTTGCGGCTGAACTGTTCGCGTGCCGCCCGGAGAACCGCGTCGCGGCTGCTCACTTGTCCCGGGCGGCGACCCCTGTTCACAGCGGTTTCCGGTTTGCGGGAGCCTTTCGGCGCGCAAAATCCGGGGCGTGCTCCGGCCGGGGACCGAAGGCGATCATGAGTGCCGGAAGTTTTCCGAACCAAGGAATGTGACGGGCCACAAAGACCAGCGGACTCGGCGGTCCGGTCATCTGGCCTCTCACTGCGGGGCCGAAGACCGCTTTCTGGAGAATGAGTTGCACGTTCTGGATCACCACGGTGGGAAACCAGCGGCGCTTCTGCACTGAGGCGAGATCGGCCTCGCACAAGGTGCCTCGAAGCAATGGGAGGGCGATGCGCCGGGCCGCGGCGACGGCGTCCTGAATGGCCAGATTGATGCCGACACCGCCAGCGGGAGACATGGCGTGGGCGGCGTCTCCGATGAGGAGGAGACCTGGTTTGTGCCATGGCTTGATCCGGTTGAGCTTCACATCGAGCAAATGGAGATCGTCCATGGACCTGATTTCGTCCACGCGGTCCGCCAGATCCGGGCGGATGCGGGCCACACGTCCGCGGAAGCTCTCCACCCTTCAGCACGCAACTGGGCGTCCTTGCCTTTTTCCGCAAGGTAGGCAATCTGGTAGAAGTCCTTGCGGGTCAGGCTGAGGAGCACATCTGTCCCGGAGAAGCGGGGCATGATGGAGGCCAACTGTCCCTGTTCGTCTGCACGCCGGGAAAGCCTGAACCACCAGGTGTCGAACGGCACCGGGAATTCGTGGGGGACGAGGCCTGCCTTCTTCCGGAGTACCGAGCTGCGGCCATCACAGGCCACCGTTAACGTTGCGCGCAGCTCGCCCGAGCCGGTTTCCTCTCCCGACGCCGCGTCCCGGGTGCGGTACGCCACCCCGGCGACCTTCGCGCCGTCGTCGTACACCAAATCGGTAGCTTCAGTATTCATCCTGAGCGTGAAATGCGGCTCTTGCTGCGCGGCGTCCACCAGGAAGTTCAGGAGGTCCCACTGCGGAACCATGGCCACGTAATCGTAGGGTGGCTTGAGGCGGTCGAAGTCTGTGAGTGTCACTTCTCCGTGGCGCGTGGGGAGTTTGAAATTGCCGAGCTTGCTTTGGGGGAGTGCCCGGAATCCCTCGCCCAGCCCGAGCTCATCCAGGAGCCGGATGGTGGAGGCATGGACGGTGTCGCCACGGAAATCGCGCAGGAAGTCAGCGTGCTTTTCGAGGACGGTGACGTCGACGCCGGCCCTCGCCAGCAAGAGTCCGAGCATCACTCCGGCCGGCCCTCCGCCCGCGATGACGCACGTGGTGCTTTCAAGCTGGTCCATGGCCACTCCCGGAGGGTGCAACTAATTCATGCAGCTAATTCAACAAGCGTTGAATTAAGTGTGCACCCGGCGTTGCGGGCGTGTCTAGGGCCGACGCTCGTTCACGTATCGAGCCGAAATGACAGATCCTCCTGCACATATGAGGCACGAACCGATATCCCTCCTGCACTAGATGTGGACGAGCGTTCCCGGTTTGGCGCCTAAAGGTGAGCGTGCGTCTGAGATGTGTGGCTCAGCCGGCCGCGGTCAGGAACGACTTGAGCAACGGGCCGCTCGTGGTCGCCCCAAGGCCGCCGTCTTCCACGAACACTGCCACTGCCAGATCGCCGTGCACTGCAACGATCCAAGCGTGTGTCTTGGGCGGATTGTCGTTTCCGAACTCGGCCGTCCCGGTCTTCGCCCCCACCGGCGCACCCGGCACCGACGCGAGGAAACCAGCATGACCGGAAGTCACCACGGCGCGCATCATGTCGCCCAGCGCGGCCGCCTCCGCAGGGGTGACCGGCTTGTCGGAGGCGGCTGGCGCGGAGACCCCCGACGCGGTCGGGGACGCCGACGACGACGGCGAGCCGGACGCCGTCGGGGTGGCGCCTGTGGAGGGTGAGACTGAGCCGGGGTTCAGGACGAGTTGCGGCGACACCGGCGCGCCGTGGCCCACGGAAGCTGCCATGACCGCGGCGGCAAGCGGGGAGAGCAGCACTTTGCCTTGGCCAATCATGGAGGCTGCGTGCTCCGTGCCGTCCGCGTTTCCGGGGACTGAGCCCAGGAAGGCGTCGGCCCCCAGCTTCGGTGCTTGGACCGCGAGCCCCAGGGAAGTTGCCGCGGATTCGAGCTGGGCTTGGCTGACCTTGTCCCGTGCGCTGATGAATGCCGTATTGCACGAATGCGCAAAAGCATCCCGCAGGGCGATAGAGCCCAAGGAAGTCACCGGATAGCCCTCGGCGTTCTTGAATGTCCGGCCGTCCACCGTGATTGTCGGCGTGCATTCAACCGTGGAATCCGGCGTCATTCCATTCCGGATCATCGCCAGGGAATCGACGATCTTGAACGTGGATCCCGGGGCATATTGTCCGAGCATTGCCGTGTTGTAGCCGTTGCTTCCGGGGCCGGAAGCCGCAGCCAGAACCGCGCCGGTGGAGGGTCGGAGCGCCACAATAGCCGAAGCGGGTCCAACGCCCGTCAAAGTATCCTCGGCAAGTTGCTGCAAGCGAGGATCCAGTGTGGTTTTGAGCGGATCGCCGGGCTTCGCACTAGCGGCGAAAAGCACCCTACGGGGATCGGGCTTCGCCGCCTTGATCTGCTCATCCGTCATGCCTTGCGGCCGCGCCTTGATGGAAACCCCATCCTGGCCGCGGAGTTGGGCATCATATTGTTCCTGCAGACCACCGGTTCCGACTGTGTCTCCCTGTTTGAGGGCACCTCCGGCCTTTTCGATCTGCTCGGCGCTTGCCTCGGCTGCGGTGCCCAATAGTGCGCGAGCGAAGGTTCGCGTCGGCGCCAAAGGAAGGAAATCTGGAATGCCACGGGCGCCGGGGATGGCAGAAATTTGCTCGTCTGTGATCGTCCGGCCCTCCTGCCGCAGGGTGATGGCACTGACGAAGGCCTGCGGGCCGGCCGCCTGGACCTGCTTCACGTACCCGGCTTCGTCCACGCCGAGCAGTTGCGCGAGCTTCGCGGCCGAAGCCGCAGGATCTGCCGATCCGATCGTGGTCTTGTCGATGCCCACCTGAACCACCGGACGGTAGCTGACCAATTTGGCATCTCCGGCGCCCAGGATATCGGCCCTGGGCGGCGTAGTGACGGTTTTGTCGAGAACCTCGCCGTCCTTCAGATCCGGCTCCAAGAGTGAAGGAGTCCACTGGACGGCCCATTTGTCACCCGACTTCTTCAGCGTCGCCTGGGAGGTGTACTTCCACTCCGTGGTTCCGACTTTCCACGTGTAGTTGAGCGGGACCGAGGCTTTGTCGCCGTCGAGCTTTACTTCCCCGCTTTCGACGGAAGGCTTCGCGGGGTCGAGGACCGCGAATACCGCCTTGAGCTGCTCGTTCGCTGACGCGGCATCTTTGCCGTCGACGGCGAGTGATCCGACGTCGAGCGCCGCCAAGGACGAGGCGAGTTGCTTGGCCGCGCCCTCCGCCCCGGAACGACCGTCGTCGCAAGCGGACAGCGAGCCAGCAATCATCAGGGCGGCAAGCCCCAGGACAAGATTCTTCGTTTTCCCCATTTTCGCCATTATGCCTTCTATGCTTGGCGCTCTTGATTCATGGCGCGATACGTTGCACTTTTGTGATGGTCCACCTGCGTGCCCCTTGCCCAACTAACTCGCATTTGTTGTCGCTTAGAGCGCCCATAACGTCAACAACTGCGAGTTAGTTGGGTCTAAACGGGCTATTGGTTCCGGATGATCCTGCGCTGCATCGCCACCGCGATGGCCGCCGTCCGGTTGTCCACCCCCAGCTTGGCGTAGATGTGTACCAAGTGCGTCTTCACGGTGGCCTCGGAAATAAAGAGTTGCCTCGCCATCGCGCGGTTGCTCATCCCGGTGGCAAGAAGCTCTACAAGTTGGACTTCCCGCGTACTCAGCGCGGGAACCGGATTGCGGATACGGCCCATGAGCCGCGCGGCAACCTCAGGTGCGAGTGCTGTCCGGCCGGCCGCTGCACTCACCACGGCCTGCCGGATCTGCTCGGGCGGCGCATCCTTGAGCATGTATCCGCTCGCACCGGCCTCCACCGCTGCGAGGATGTCGGCGTCGTTGTCGTACGTGGTCAGGATCAGGACCGGCGGTGGGGGAGTCCCGGCAACACCTGCCTTGATTTTGCCGGTCGCAGTGACGCCGTCCATCCCCGAGCCCATTTGCAAATCCATGAGAACCACGTCCACGGGCTCGCCGAGGGTATGGAGCTTTGACAGCTCTGCCAAGGCGGCGTCGCCGTCGGACGCTTCCGCCACCACTCGGACTCCCTCGAAATCGGCAAGCATTGCCCGGAGCCCGGCTCGGACCACGGGATGATCATCCACGAGCAAGACCCTGATGTTGTTGGTCATGGGGACGACTCCAGACCCAGGTTGCCAGTACCCAGCGGCAGCCGGACTGCCACCACGGTCCCCTCCCCGCGAGCCGACTCGACGTCGAGCGTTCCGTTAAGGGCCACAAGCCGCTCACGCAGGCTTTTGAGCCCGACGCCGGTTCCGTCACCCCGCGTTGCCGCGGCGGCCGCGGCGGTGGGATCGAAGCCTACGCCGTCGTCGAACACATCCATGGTCACCTCGGCGTCCAGGAAGGACAGCGTGACGACGGCGGTGCTCGCGTGGGCATGCGCCCAAACGTTCGCAAGGGAAGACTGGGCCGCCCGCAACAAGGTGGTCTGGTAAGGGTTCGGCAGCGGCACCGGCGTGCCCTGGAGCTCGAAGCGACACCGCAGCGTGGCCCCGCGCGCGGCTGCTTCGGCCTCGGTTTTCGTGCAAAGGCGTCTCAGGGTGTCGGCCAGCCCGGCTTCCGCCAGCCCGGGGGATCCCAGTCCACGGACAAAGTTCCGGGCCTCCGCCAGGTTGCTGGCCGCTGTCTCGCGGACGGTTTTGAGGCGATCATGGGCCGTGACGCTGTCTCCTGCGTCGAGGGCTTTCTCCGCCGAACGGCCCATCAGGACGATGCTTGAGAATCCCTGCGCGAGGGTGTCGTGGATTTCGCGGGCGAGCCTTTCTCGCTCAGCCAGCACGCCGGCGTCGTGCTGGCTGCGTGCCAGCTCGGCTCGGGTTCGGCGCAATTCCTCGGCGGCAAGGCGCTGATTCTCTGCTTCGATGTAGAGCGCCCGATACGCCAGGCCGGTGACAACAGCGAAGGCGGCCCCGAAAACAGGCCCGAGGACCATGGGAAGTTGCAAGGCATCCGCTCCGGCACCACGGTTGTGGAACCACATGGCCGCGACCAGGAGTGCGGTGCTTGCAGCTATGGCAGCCAAGGCGAAGCGGCGCGGCAAGATATGCAGTTGCACGAAGAACAACGGGAAAGCTATCCACGCAAAGTCCGGACTGATGAGCATGAGGAGCACCCACAGGAAACTTACGACGGCAAGCCACCAGCGCGCGTAAGGTTGCGGATCGAAGCGCTCAGGGTTCCCCGCATGCCTCTTCTCAAGAACTGTCCCCACGAGATAGACGGCAGCCAGAAGCACGGCAAGAACCAGTCCCGCCCCAGTGGCCATGGGAGAAAGGCCAGCGGTCGCGAGCCTTACGAGGGCCACCAGCAAAAGCACCGCAAAACCGACGTGCAGACTGACCCGCAGGACACGCAAGATCACAACAGAACCGCTCGGCTGCACCGTGTCACCTGGCAACTGGGGCAGCGCGGCTTGCGCGGTGGCTTGCTGCAAATCGTCTCCCTGCATGCCCTCCAGCGTATCCCCGCATCCCGACACTTCTGCCCGGATTCCGCGCCATTCGGGCTGAATCAACCAAACGGATGATCCTCGAGTCATCCAAGGCGATCCGACAGGTCCATCCACCTCCTGATGTCCCATGCGCCTTCTGCCCGGAGAGTTGAAACAAGACCCGAAGATCGCCTCCCAACCAAAGGAATTCCATGTTTCTCGCCGTGCGCGACATCCGCTTTGCCAAGGGCCGTTTCGCCCTGATGGGAAGCGTCGTCGCCCTCATCACGCTCCTGCTCGTTATGCTCTCGGGACTCACTGCAGGCCTGGGCAATCAGTCGACGTCGGCGATCGCAGCCCTCCCGGCGCAGCAAATCGTCTTCGGCGCCCCCGCCGGGGGCGAGGCCAAGGCGTCATTCACGGAATCGGAAATCTCGGGCAAACAGCTCGAGGCATGGCGAAACCGCCAGGGTGTTTCCTCTGCCGAGGCACTCGGCATCACCCAGACGAGGCTTCAGTCCCTCGATTCGACCAACAATGCTGCGGGCACTGCCAACGTCGCGGTCTTCGGGTCCGACGGCGGCATCTCGCCTGTGGCGGTCAGGGAAGGCGAGGTGGTGGTCGGGGAGTCCCTGGCAAAGGAACTCTCATTGATTGTCGGTAGCCGGGTGACCGTGGGTGGTACCGGCATGACGGTCTCCGCGATCACCCACGATGAGTGGTATTCGCACACCGGAGTTGTTTGGACCTCCCGGACTGCGTGGCAGACACTCGCGCATATTCCTAACGGGGAATCGATCGGGACGGTCCTCACGGTGTCGTACGACGCCGGTGCCTCCGTGGACATCGACGCCGCCAATGCGGTGGCCGGCACTGTCAGTGCCACCCCCAGCGGATCCTTCCAAGCCCTTGGCTCGTACAAGAGTGAAAACGGGTCCTTGATGCTCATGCAGGCGTTCCTCTATGGCATCTCGGCACTCGTCATCGTGGCCTTTCTTACCGTCTGGACGGTCCAGCGCACACGTGACATCGCCGTGCTCAAAGCCATGGGCGCCTCGTCCGGCTTCGTGGTGCGTGACGCGCTCGTCCAGGCAGGAATTGTCTTGCTGGCCGGGGCTGGACTTGGCGGTGGGCTTGGCGTACTGGGTGGCGTCTTCGCCGCACAAGCTGCCCCGTTCCTCGTAACTCCGCTGACAACGCTCGTGCCCATTGCCGGGATTGTGCTCCTGGGGCTCGGCGGTGCGGCGGTGGCAGTACGAAGCATCACGAAGGTGGATCCGCTGATCGCACTCGGCGGCAACTAGGCCAGGCTGTCTTCAGCTTAAATATTCTGCGAAAGGCATATTCATGAATCATGTACTCAAGCTAGTCAACGTCACTCTGGAATACCCGGACGGTGAGTCAACGCTCAAGGCCCTGGACTCCGTGTATTTCCAGGTGGACGTCGGTGAATTCTCCTCCCTTGTGGGCCCGTCAGGCTCCGGAAAATCCTCGCTTCTCGCGGTGGCGGCCACCCTGGTCCGGCCAAGTTCCGGGCTCGTCATCATCGACGGCGAAGATGCAACAGGACTAAACGACACCGAACTCACCGCCCTGCGTCGGGAAAAGGTAGGCATCATCTTCCAGCAACCCAATCTCCTGCCTTCACTGACTGCCGTCGAGCAGCTGATCATCGGCGACCTTTTCCGGGGGAAGCCGGCCGCGGCGGCTCGCAAGCGCGCTTCGGAACTACTCGACGTCGTCGGACTTGGTGCTTCACTCAGCAAGCGACCGCACCAGCTCTCGGGAGGCCAGCGGCAGCGCGTGAACATTGCACGCGCGCTCATGGGTCAGCCCCGGGTGCTGCTCGTGGACGAGCCGACGGCGGCATTGGATCACGAGCGCAGCGAGTCGATCGTGCGTCTCCTGCGTCAGGTCACGGACGAGTTCGCGACGGCAACGATCATGGTCACGCACGACACAGAGTTCCTGCCGTTCACAGATTCTGTTGCAACCATGCGCGACGGGCGCCTCGGCTTGCGAACCCCCGTCGCCCCACCCAACTAGCTCGCATGAGATGTCGTTTTGAGCCGTTATAGCGACATCTATTGCTAGTCAGTTGGGCAGAGCGAGCCCGGTCAGCCTCTTAGGACAGCCTCATCCCGGGCATCGTCGTAGACGTCGCGGGCCTCGAGAATGCTGGGCACATGGTCTTCCGCCCATTGGCGCAATTGCTTGAGGGGTCCCAACAATGATGCTCCCAGCGCAGTCAACTCATAGTCGACGCGAGGCGGCACCTGCGCATAGACAGTTCGTTTGATCAGCCCGTCGCGCTCAAGGGAACGAAGGGTTTGAGTCAGCACTTTCGGCGTCACCACGTGGACCATCTTGCGGAGCTCGGAAAAGCGGACCGGGCCTTCTGCGAGAACTTGGACCACCAGCGAAGCCCATTTATCGCCGATGCGTTGGAAGATCACGCGGGACGGGCAATCAGGGTCCAAAACGTTTGCCGGCAGCTTGCTGGTATCCATGAGGTAACTAAGTTCCTTTGAAGCTATCAGTATCAAATAGATACTTTATCTCTATTGCAGAGATAGCAACCCAAGGAGAGTCATGAAAATCGCAGTTTACGGCGCAACAGGCATGGTCGGAAGCCAGATCGTGCACGAATCCCTCACCCGCGGCCACGAGGTTACGGCCATCTCCCGCAAGGGCTCAGCGGTTGCTGGGGCGAAGGCCCTAGCGGCCGATCTCGGTGATGGGCAGAGCTTCGCGGCGATCGCCAAAGAGCACGACGCCGTAATTCTCGCCACCGGGCCGAGCCGCACCGGCGGAGACCACGGAGAATGGCTTGCAGCGATGGATACCGCTTACAGCAACGCGGAAGGTACGCGCCTGATGATCGTCGGCGGCGCAGGCACCCTGGAGATCGACGGCGTTCGCCTCCTCGATTCACCTGATTTTCCGGAGGCCTACAAGGCCGAGGCCACCACCGCGGCCGCAGCCTTCGCCGCCGTCAGGAAAGCTCCCGAGACTCTGGACTGGACCGTCCTGGCGCCGGCACCCATCATCCAGCCCGGTGAGCGCACAGGCAATTACTCCACCGCCCGGGATTCCCCCGCGGGCAACAGTATTTCCACTCAGGACTACGCCGTCGCCATGCTGGATGAAATCGAAACCCCCGCCCACCGCCGCGCCCGTTTCACCGCAGCAAACTAACCCAACGCCCGTTCACTTCCAGCGCCCTGTTTCCGGGCGCTCCTTCAGATATCCCATTCTCCAGGGGAACGCTCCTTCAGATCATTTAACTGCAGGAGGGTTCCGTTCCTTGGGCACATACGTGAGGGAGCGTCCGAGTGGGCAACCGCATATGAACTGGTCCCCGGAAGTTGGACTGAGAAATTCAGTTCCGACTTCCAGGGAGCAGTTTTATGCATGCACGTAGTTCATTGTCTGAGGTCCAGCGTGAGGCCGCTGTAGCGTGGTTTGAGAAAGGCGTCGGGCACGTGGCGGCGGCCAGGATGCTGGGTGTGTCTCGTGTGCCGGTCAAGGCACTGTTTGGGCGGTGGAGGATTCATGGGCAAGGAGCGCTGGTGAGCAAGCCGGCGAAGTCGTACTCTTTCGAGTTCAAGCTCGCCCTGGTCGAGCGGTTCCTCGCGGGCGAGACCGGCCCGGACCTGGCAGTGGAGGCAGGTTTGTCCTCGCGCGAGTTGTTGCAGAAGTGGGTCCGGGCGTATCGCCGGGAGGGCGCGGACGCGTTGCGGCCCAAGCCCAGGGGCAGGCCCCGGCAGCCCGATTCCCCGCCCCCGGCGGAACTGCCCGAGCTGGAGCGGTTGCGGCGGGAGAACGAGCGGTTGCGGGCCGAGGTGGCGTATTTGGGAAAATTGCGGGCCTTGAGGGCGCAGGAACGACGGTGAAGGTCCAGGCCCTCATCGCTCTCAAGGCCGGCTTTCCCCTGCCCGTCCTGCTGCAGGTGGCCGGGCTTGCCCGGTCCACGTTCTTCTATCACCAGGGGCGCCTGCAGGCTCCGGACCCGCAGGAAGCACTGAAGGCCGCGGTGGCGGAGATCTTCGCGAAGAACCGGGGCCGGTACGGGCACCGGCGCATCCACACCGAGCTGGGCAGGCAGGGGTGGGCGGTCGCGAAGAAGACCGTGCTGAAGCTGATGCGTTCGCTGCGGCTGGTCTGCCAGGTGCGGCGGAAGAAACGCTACAACTCCTACCGGGGCGGGCAGGGCGCCGTCGCGGAGAACGTGCTGAACCGGGAATTCGACGCCGATGCCCCGAACCGGAAATGGGTCACCGACGTGACCGAGTTCAGCGTCGGGGACCGCAAGCTCTACCTCTCACCGGTCATGGACCTCTTCGACCGGCAGATCATCTCCTATTCGATCGGGTCCTCCCCGAACCTGGAGCTGACCAACACCTCGCTGCGTGAGGCATTGAGCCGCCTCGGGCAAGGCCAGCAGCCTCTGGTGCACTCCGACCAGGGGGTCCAGTACCAGCACATCTCCTGGCGCACTCTCCTCGAGGGCGCCGGCGCGGTCCAATCCATGTCGCGCAAGGGCAACTGCTACGACAACGCCGTGATGGAGAACTTCTTCGGCCACCTCAAGGAGGAGATGTTCCACAGGACCAGGTTCCTCAACACCGAGGCACTGGAAACAGCGCTGCACGAGTACATCCGCTGGTACAACACCGAAAGAATCTCCACAAAACTCGAGGGCCTGAGCCCGGTGCAATACCGTGCCCAGGCCCTCGCAGCCTAGGATCCTACTTAGCCAGTCCAACTTCCGGGGACCAGTTCAATACGTGAGGGAGCGTCCGAGTGGGCAACCGCATACGTGAGGGAGCGTCCGGGGGCGGAGACTACGCGCCCAAGCCCAGCCCGGGTACCGGCAGGTCAAATATGTCCTTCAAGGCATATTTGGCCGCATGGTATCCGGGCATTCCCGTCACGCCAGGTCCAGGCGGCGTGGACGAGGAGCACAAGTACACGCCAGGCAACGGAGTCCGCCAAGGCACACGAGAAAGCACGGGACGCCGGACCAGACCGCGCAGGTCAAGCAGTCCTGCGCCAAAGTCGCCGCCCACATAGTTCTCGTTGTAATTGGCCAGGTCCGCCGCCGTCGTAGTCTTCCAGGCGAGCACCACATCCCGGAAACCCGGGGCAAACTCCTCGATCCTGGACATGATCGCCTCAGCCATGTCAATGGTTGACCCCTTGGGCACATGGCAATAGGACCAGAGAATGTGCCGCCCGGCAGGCGCCCGCCCGGGATCCACTATGGAAGGCTGGGCCACGAGGACGTATGGCTTCACGGGATGCCGTCCCGCGGCTACAAGGTTTTCGGCCTCAGCCATGGCAGCACGTGTGCCACCCACATGCACCGTCCCGGCCACCGCCAACCCTGGGGCCGTCCAAGGCACGGGCCCCGAGAGGATGAAGTCCACCTTGCACGCCGCATTCCCGAATCGGAATGTTTCCAGCGACCGCCTGTATCGCGTCGGGAGCGCTGATCCAGCCATACGGAGCAGTGCAGGGGGGGCGATGTCGAGCAAAATGGCCTTCGCTGGATGCAGCTGTTCCAAGGAATCGATGCGCATGCCAGTCTCGATGACCCCGCCATGGGTCTCGATATCCCGGGCCATGGCATCAGCTATCGCGGCAGAGCCACCAACCGGAATGGGCCACCCGCCCACATGGGCCAGCGCGCCCAGCAAGAGTCCCGCTCCTGCCGACGCGAGCGAAGGCAGGGGAGCCACCGCATGCGCCGCGACGCCGCTCAGGAGTGCCGGAGCCGCATCCCCCGTGAAGCGCCGGTTCCACCACGGCGAGCCCTGCTCCAGCGTTGCCAAGCCCAGCCGTAGCGCAACCAGTGGTTGGCCGGGTACCCGCAGTAGCTGGTTTTGCGTTACGTCCAACACCCCGGCGAGGTGCTCCACTAGGGGTCCCATCAGGCTGGCAAACGCAGCTCCGTCGGTCCCGAGCTCAGCGGCGGTCCGCTCCAGCGAGCGGTACGCGAGGGCTGCCTTGCCGCCGTCAAGCGGAGTTCCGTACTGGACCTCCGGCAAACGCAGCTCCACGCGCCGCTCGAGTTCAAATTCCCGGAAGAACCGCGAAGCCAGAGCCATCGGGTGGACGGCGGAACAGACGTCGTAGACATGCCCCGGTTCCAACAGTTCGGACGTACGGGTACCGCCCCCTATAGTCTCTGCAGCTTCGTACACTCGGACATCCAGGCCCGCGCGCGCCATGACTACCGCTGCGGCCAGGCCGTTCGGTCCGGAGCCGACGACGGCGACCTCAGCCATCGCGTCCTGCCTCGCCGTGCGCAGATGGTACAGAGCCGTGCGCGGGCGGCGCTGAGTCCCGCATGGGCGGCGCTGCATCTTCGGCAGGTTCGGAAGCGATAGGCGACGGAGCAACGCGTCGCCAGGGCAGCACGGATGCCGTCGGGCTCATCAAGTCCACCCGGAACCAATCCTTGGCACCGTTGAACACGCCACCGTGCGGATCATCTACACCGTGCACCCGGAGGGGATCCAGTTGCGGTTCCCAGATGTCCCAAGCGACCCGCAACATCAAATATGCTGTTGCGGCTATATGCAGCATGACGGCCATGACGTAGTAGGGCATATCAATGTTGTTCTGTGCCGGGCCACCGCTACTCAACTGGCCCAGGTACATCCATGTGGCGGTCCAATGCAACGCCTCGGCAGCCTGCCAGAGCAGGAAATCGCGCCAACGGGGCCTGGCCAAAGCGAGCAGCGGTACCAACCACAGCACGTACTGCGGCGAATAGACCTTGTTGCTAAGGATGAACGCGGCCACTATCAGGAACGTCAATTGGGCTAGGCGGGGCCGCCGGGGGGCGGCCAACGACAGGACGGCAATCAGGATGCACGCCAGAAGGAACATATTCAGTGCCAAGGCATTGATGGTTTCCGGACCAAGTTGTGACAGGTGTAGGCGGTCGGCAACGAGGTTATAGGCGAACCACAACGAACCATATCCAGCGGGACGATCCCGGGTGAAGTCGAAAAAGTACCTCCAACCGGCTGGGTTCACGGCGGCGATAGGGACATTCACGATCAGCCAAGCTACGGCTGCCGAAGAGCTTGTCACGAAGAAGACCCGCATGCGGCCGGTGCGCACCGCTAGTAGAAGCACTGCGCCCAGGACGAGCACCGGGTAGAGCTTGGTCGCCGTCCCCAGTCCGATGAAAAGACCGGCAAGGATGGGACGTTCCTTCGCGAAGAAGTACATCCCTACCGCGAGCATGGCCACGGCCCAGATGTCCCAATTGATGACCCCTGCCAGCAGGATCCCCGGCGCCAAGGCCACCATGGCTGCGTCCCAGGGTCGGCGTTGGTTGATGCGCGCGGTAGCCACAACTGTCACGACCCACACAGCCGCTATCAAGGTGGCATTCACATCGAAGTAGCCCAGGATCCGTTCCTGATTGGCGCCGTGGCCCGGAACCAGCCATGCCGTTGCACCGGCTATGAGGCCAGTGATCACGGGATATTCGAAGAGGCTCTTCTGGTCAAAGAACGGAAACACGCCATCGGCAAGACCTCGGGTACTGAACAGTTCGGGAAGATCCGAATAGCAGGTGGCGTAGAACTGCTGGGGGGAATGCCAACCATTGACGCGGCAATAGCCCTTGATCAGGATCGACAGGAGTGCGGCGACGATCGTGAGGATGATCAGGACGCGTTCAACGGTGAAGAATCCGGGGGAGATGGTGCCCGGGGAAGAACGCCGCCCCAGGGGCCCTCCGATCAGTTCGGTGAAGTTTCCCAGTAAGGAATCACTACGGCTGGGAACCACAAAGCGCGCACGCTTTTGTTGGCTGTGCGGCTTCGTCTCCTGCATGGGATCGAGCTTACCTTCAGGGCCACCGGATGCGTCCCGGTCTTAACCCGATGGTTTAAGGGCTCTTCACGGTTCGTGGTGATTGTTCTGCCGTGATGGATGTTCATGCCGCTGTTTTGGCGGCACTGCGCAACAGGATACGCGTTTTGTAGTTGCGTGCGTTGGTGAATCCCCGGCCTGTCCGTTTGATGTGTTTGATGGCTGTGTTGTTGGCTTCTACTTTCGCGGTGGTCGCACCGGTGACAATGAGGACTTCGATTTCTTTCCACCACCGGCAGATCGTGCGCCAGAGCCGGTTCGTTTCCGGCTGCGCGGCTCGTTCGACCAGTTCCTTCAGGTGGTCTTTCGCCGCGGCCGCGTCGGCAAGAGACCCGGTGGCGAGCAGCGTCCGGAGCTGTTCTTTGACCAACCACGCAGTCTGCAGCTTCCCGGTGGCGTCGTCGGTGGCGAACACGGTGCTGAGTCTTTTCCGTGCCCGGTCCGAGAGCGTGTCGGCGCCGCGCAAGAGCAGCCGTCGGTTGGCCCAGACCGGATCGATGGAGCGTCCCCGCCGGCCGTGGACCTGGTGGGTGAGTCGTTGCCGGACTTCGGTGAGCATGTCGTTGCCGAGCTTGACCAAATGGAACGCGTCGACCGAGATTGCTGTGCGCGGGAGCCACATCCGCAGTGCCTTGCGGAAAGCCGCTGACGGGTCGATCGCGACGACCTGCACCCCCAGACGCCACTGCAGCGGCCGGGCGAACAGCCAGTCCCCGACGCCCTCACTGTCACGCCCGTCCACGATCCCGAGCACTTGTCCGCTGTCCAGATCGACAATAGTCGTCATCCAGGGTTCGTACCGTTTCCAGGCGTTCGTTTCGGGATCCCGGAAGAACCGCACGGACCGGTAGCGGTGTTCATCGATGCCGAGCATCCGTGGCGCCAGGCCGTCGACATCGGGCAGTGTCAGCGCCGCGGAATCCAGGGCCCGCTGGACCAGCCACCATGAGACGCCGAACGATGCGGCCGCTTCCGCGGCGGCCCTTCCGGATCCAATGACGGCGGACACGAGGGCATCGCGAAGCCGGCGGGTGGACCGGGCGCGGCGCGGCACCTGGGCAGTCTCCTCCGCGAACGTCCGCCGCGGGCACAGATACTCATCGCAGAAGAATCTCCGCTTGGACCAGATCACTTCGACCGGGCCGGCCACAGGGATGTCACGCAGGCGTTGGGGCCGGCGTGAATGCACGCGGGTACTGATGACGCCACAGCACGGGCACCCGGCCTCGGCCGTGGCTTCGACGCGGACCCGCCGCTGCCCGAAAGCGAGGACCTCAGTATCGGTGACGCGGTAGTCGGGCAGATTGAACAGGGCGGTGGCAGCATCGGGGCGCGGGGAAGTAGGCTCGATCAAGGCTCGTAGCTCCTGACTCTTGATGAATGCGTAGAGAACATCCATCACAGCAGGGCTACGAGCCCTTCAGCTCTCAAGACACGGAATCCGTTTCACCACGAACCACGGAGAGCCGGTTTAAGGGCGGGAGCCCACGCCTAGCTGCGTGGGCTCCCGCGGCCAACGGTCCGAAGCGTGTCATCTGTCCCTCCTGAAGCGAAGTCAGCGGATGATGCCCATTTGGTGCAGGACGACGTAGACGTCTTCCCTGCGCTGGTCTAGCAGCTGTCCGTTGAAGAGAGTCCTGTCTTTGACCTCGGGTTTGCCGTTGAAGACCATCAGATCCTTGAGGCGCTTGGCCAATGGTTCACCTCCTTCAGTTGTTGAAAGAATTGCCGGAATTCGGGCACAACAATTAGATCCTCTGAATTCAAAGAAACAGGGATGGAAAAAGGCGCGCGAATATCGGGAAATGCTGGGTGGATTAAGCGGAATGACCGCATCGAAATGCAAAAGTCCGGCAGATGTTCTCCAAGGGGCAGCCGTCCCCAACAAGAAGCTGGTTCCGAACTATGAGGAAACTGCGCACCACGTCAATGGCGTGTCACCGTTCAATGAAAGGCCAGTTCGCCTCTGACTAAACCGTGAACCGCCCCAGCATTCAGGCGCGGAAGTGCATCAGGGGAGCTCAGGCCGCAAAACGGCGTCGGGCAGCGAAGGCCGGGGTGCCAGCAACGGTCATCTTCCATCCGCTAGTCAAAGTAATCATTTTCCCAACCTCCTTTTCCGCTTTGGCGCCACCACAGCTGATTGACTGGGTAGCGCACGCCCTAATCCGGGTTAATCCCGGCGATTCGCTCTGGGATTAAAATAAAGTTACACCATGAATCGCAGTGTTGACCAGCCAACTACAAACAATTTACAAACTAATTCTTCTTACAGTCCCCAGCGAAGAATGACAGGTGTCCGCTTATCCCATCCCAAGGTGCAGACCTTGGCTGTTCCCAGGAGAAAGTGGCGTCCTTCCACGGCGTCCAATTCAAGCCAGCGGGCGGTGAGGATCCGGGAGAAATGGCCGTGGGCCACAATCAGGACGTTGTCCATTCCGGACTCCAGGACACGGGCAATGATCTTGTCCGCACGTGCTGCCACAGAGTCGAGCGTCTCGCCGTTGGGGACGCCGTCGGTCCAGATGAGGTAGTCCGGGTTGTCCTTGCGGATGAGGTCCGAGCTGATGCCTTCGTAGTCTCCGTAATTCCATTCCACAGCCAGCGGCTCATGAATGGCGTCGGGGAAACCCGCCAACTCCGCGGTACGCCGGGCTCGGCGCAGGGGCGATGTCAGCACCATGTCGAAGTCGATGCCTTCCAAGATCTTGCGAGCTTCCACGGACTGCTGCTCGCCCTCGACCGTCAGAGGAAGATCCGTCAAACCGGTGTATTGGCCGCTCTTAGACCATTCGGTCTCACCGTGACGCATGATCCAGAGCTGTGGCCGGGAGGGTCTGGGTACAAGGTTCACTTAGGACTCCTCTGGTTCGGCGGTGCCAGCGTGGGCATCGACGGCTGGTTCCGATGAAAGTTCGACGGCGGACTCGGGTTGCGCTGCCCACCACGCCAGAAGCCTGGATTCGGCTTCCGCTTGAGACATGGGGCCGTTTTCCATGCGTTCTTCCAGTAAGTATTTGTAGGCGCGGCCAACCACGGGTCCGGGTTTGAGTCCCAGCAAAGCCATGATCTGCGCTCCATCCAAGTCAGGTCGGATGGCATTGAGCGATTCTTGCTCGGCCAGGACCTCAATCCTTTGCTCAAGGTCATCGTAGGCAAAGGAGAGCCGTTCTGCCTTGCGCTGGTTGCGGGTTGTGACGTCAGACCGCGTGAGACGGTGCAGACGTTCCAGCAAGGGACCGGCGTCTGCCACGTAGCGACGCACGGCGGAATCGGTCCAACCCGCGTCTCCGTATCCGTAGAAGCGCATGTGCAGCTCCACAAGCCGCGCCACTGCCTTGATGGTGTCGTTGTCGAAGCGCAAGGCCTTCATGCGTCTTGCCGTCAGCTTGGAACCAACCATGTCGTGGTGGCGGAAGCTCACCGCGCCGCCCGGCTCGAAGCGACGCGTCGCCGGCTTCCCGACGTCGTGCATCAGGGCGGCGAAACGCAACACAAAGTCCGGACCCGGCACCGGGCCGTCCGGACCAGTCTCGAGCGAGGCAGCCTGCTCCAGGACCTGAAGGGAGTGTTGGTAGACATCCTTGTGGCGGTGGTGTTCATCGGATTCCAAGCGCAGTGCAGAAACCTCGGGCAGGACGAATTCGGCCAAGCCGGTGTCCACGAGGAGGTCGATACCCGCCCGCGGATGAGCACCGTTGATGAGCTTGACGAGCTCTTCGCGCACGCGTTCGGCGGAAATGATCTTGATCCGTTCGGCCATCCCGGACATGGCAACGCGGACGTCGTCGTGCACGGAAACACCAAGCTGCGCCGCGAAGCGGGCGGCGCGCATCATCCGCAGGGGGTCATCGGAGAATGACGCTTCGGGAGCCCCCGGGGTAGCCAGCACCGAGGCGTGGAGATCCCGTACGCCGCCGAACGGATCCACAAGCTCCAGGGAGGGCAGCCGCAGTGCCATGGCGTTGATGGTGAAGTCGCGTCGGAGCAGGTCATCCAGCAACGACGAGCCGAAGGCAACCACCGGCTTGCGGGATTCGGCGTCGTAGGCTTCGGCGCGGTAGGTGGTGATTTCAATCTGGAAGCCGGACTTCTTCATCCCGATCGTTCCAAAGGCCCTGCCAATCTCCCAGAAATTGTCTGCCCACCTCTTGATGATGGAAAGGGTTTGCGCGGGGGTGGCGTTGGTGGTGAAATCCAGGTCCGGCGAAACCCGGCCCAAGAAGAGGTCCCGGACCGGACCGCCCACCAGCGACAGTTCGAATCCAGCGTCCACAAACCGCCGACCGAGGTCCAGGACCACTGGATCCATCTGGAAATTGACTGAAGAACTGTCCAATACTTGCGCCATAGTTCCTTAAGCTTGTCAGATTTCACCGGCCCATCACACCGGCTCCTCCTCATGACAGGAGGACACAGCGCGAACGCGTGGCAACAACACCGGGATCACGGCCGAACGCCATCCGCACGTCACCGGGCGTCCATGTCCCGGTCATCACCAACGGGCAAGAGTCGTTAGAGTGGACTTCATGGCCAACCCGATCCCGAGTGCTCCTGGCAGGAGGACGAACGCACCATTGCCGTCGGCAATTGGTGCCCACGTCGCGCCCGCTCCGCACCCGGCTCAGGCCTCCCTTCCCACGGTAGAGGAGGTCTCTGCTGGCGGCGTCGTCGTAGACACCTCCGACGGCGAACTGAGGGTTGCGATCATCGCCCGCCTTAACAGGGGTGGCCGCCTTGAGTGGTGCCTGCCGAAGGGGCATCCCGAGGGCAAGGAAAACAACGAGGAAGCTGCCGTCCGCGAGATCGCAGAAGAGACCGGAATCGAAGGCAGTGTCCTGGCTCCGCTAGGCAGCATCGACTATTGGTTCACCGTGAGCGGGCATCGCGTCCACAAAACCGTGCACCATTTCCTGCTGCGGGCCACGGGCGGGGAACTGACCATCGAGAACGATCCCGACCAAGAGGCCATCGACGCCGCTTGGGTTCCCCTGCGGGAACTGGCCCGCAGACTGTCCTTCCCCAATGAGCGGCGGATCGCCGATCTTGCCCGGGATGTACTGCCCGAACACCTTTAATACGGTCTTTGATAAAGTCTTGACGCAACAGGCAGCCCGGCTCGTGGGACGATAATGACAATGTCTGCCGCCAAAACAACCCAGTCAACCCAGTCCGGTGAAACCCGTTCCAGCGCCGTCATGGCAGCCGGGACGCTCGTTTCGCGGTTCCTCGGCTTCGCCAAAACCTGGATGCTTGGTGCCGCACTGGGCCTGGGATCGACGGTCAACGACACATTCATCAATGCCAACAACCTGCCGAACCTGATTTTCCTTCTGGTGGCCGGTGGCGTTTTCAACGCCGTGTTGGTCCCGCAGATTATCAAAGCCAGCAAGGGTCCGGACCGCGGCGCGGATTACATCAGCCGGCTTCTGACCCTGGCCGTGCTGGTTCTCTTGAGCCTGACGGCGCTGGTCACGCTGGCCGCGCCGATGGTTATCGACCTCACTACCCAGGGCTACTCTCCCCAGCAGAAATCGCTGGCCGTAGCCTTCGCGTTCTATTGCCTGCCGCAGATCTTCTTCTACGGTTTGTATGCATTGCTGACCCAGGTCCTCAACGCCAACGGCGCCTTTGGTCCCGCGATGTGGGCGCCGATCCTGAACAACGTGGTGGCCATCGCCGGACTGGGCATGTTCATCTGGATCCTCGGTGCCAACAACACCAACCCACACACCTTGGACAATTGGGGGCCTTTCCAGACCTTCCTGATCGCGGGCTTCTCCACCGTCGGCGTGCTCGCGCAGACCGCCATACTCCTCGTTCCGGTGATCCGCCTGCGGCTCGGGCTCCGGCCCCGCTTCGGCTGGCGGGGAGTGGGACTGGGCCAGGCAGCGAAACTGAGCATCTGGACGCTCCTGACCGCCGCCGTCGGGCAACTCGCTTTCCTGTACGTCATGAGGATCGCCACGATTCCCGGCTCTGAGCGCCTTCGACTTGAGCACGCGCAAGATCCGGCCGCCGCCACCCTTCCCGGCAACGCGGTCCTGGAAGTCGCCAGCCAGCTCTATCTGCTACCGCACTCGATCATTGCGTTGTCGCTCGCCACCGTGCTGTTCAACCGCATGGCCCACGCCTCCCAGGCCGGCAACAAAGCCGAACTGCGGGAAGCCCTTTCGCACGGACTGCGGACTATGGCCGTCGCGACCGTTTTCGGGGCTTTGGCCCTCTTTGCCCTCGCTGGTCCGCTGGGCATGTTCTTCTCCGGCGGGAAGCCCCAGGACGGGGTCATGCTCGCCCAGACCCTGACGATCCTCGCGCTGAGCACCCCGTTCATGAGCGCCAACTTCATGATGTCCCGCGTTTTCTACGCCAATGAGGATGCCCGTACCCCGTTCTACATCCAGCTCATGCTGGCCGTGCTCAACGTAGTTGGCGCATTCATCATCCAGTTCCTGCCGGTGGGCCAGATCATCTTCGCGATTGCCGTGTTGTACACGCTCGGCAACATTCTCTCCGTGGTCATCAGTGTCTGGTTCCTGCGACGGCTCCTTGGCCATGTGGACGGGCCTCGCATTGCGAACTCCTACATCCGCATGGGCTACGCGGCGCTCGGCTCAGCAATCGCCGGCGCTTTGGCTTTGTGGCTCCTGGGCAGCTACCAAGCCGACGGCTTCGCCTGGAGCAGCAGGCCCGCCGCCCTGGTGACGGTTGTCGTCGTCGGGCCCGTCATGCTGCTCGCGTACTTGCTGCTGCTGCGAGTCTTCCACGTCAGCGAGCTGCGCGATTTGCTCCGGCCGTTGCTCGGCCGGTTGGGCCGTAGCGGCCCCGCTTCGACTCCGGCCCCGTCCACACGCGGGAAGCAGCCCCCGACGCCGGTCCGCGCCACGGTATCCGACGATACCGGTCTCATTCCGCGCATCTCGGGCGAGTTCGACGCAGCGTCGTTCCGGGCCGGTCCCGCCTTGGAAACCATCCCGGCGAAAGACGGAACGTGGGATGACGCAGCTGGCGGTCAAGAGGGAAAGGACAAGGTGGATGCCTGGTCCGACGTCGAGAAGTCCTACCTGCCGGATGAGGACCTCCCCGGCACCGCTCAGGGAGGCGTAGGCCGCCCTGGCATCCCGCTGCCTGGCCGCCGCACTTACCAGGGGACGCTGGGAAACAACCCCTATTTCCGCGGTGGATCTCACCGTAAAAGGTGACGTTTCAGCGCAAACCGGGGGCCCGAACGGCCCAATCCGCTAGGATCAGAAACTAATACAGGTAGTTGCAGACCACGGGTCACCCGGCTGGCCGGATCACGTATTCAGGACCCGCAGCTTCCGGACAGTCTAGGAGGAACCCGTGTCCCACCCGATCGATGTCGGATCAGTGCTTGGCGGCCGCTACAAAGTCACAGCCACCGTGTTGACTTCGCACGACCAAGATCTGGTGCTCGACGGCGTGGACCAGGTCCTCAACAGGCCTGTCAGTATCCTGGTAGCCGGCCCGGGGAACGCTGAGCAAGTTGCCAAGAGCGCCCGCGAGGTAGCCACCGGCGAACGGCCCGGGCACGTCCAGATCCTGGATCTAGGCGTCAGCGACAGCACCACGTACCTCATCACCAACCACAGCAGCGCTCCTGATCTGCTGGACCTTGTGGTGGCAACCAACCCGCCGTACGTCGAGCCGTTCTTTACGGACACGCTTGGCAGCGAGATTTTCGGCCAGGCGCGGTCCCACGAGCCAGAGACCTACGACGGACTCTACGACGACGACGAGCACGACGCCGAGTACATCAGCTACGACGAGGTCGAACCGAACCCTGCCGGTGAACCGCGGGAAGCTACTGCTCCTGCCCAAGACCCGCGCCGCCCGGTGGTTCCCCCGAGGCCAGCCGACCGGCCGACGTCGGCTCCCGGGATTATCGGTTCCCGCATCGCCGCCGCTGCTGCCGGCGCAGGGGCGGCAGCAGCCGCGGCCGCAGCCGCCGTGAAGGGTGCCGGCAAGTCAAGCTCCGACGACGGCCAGCGAACGTCTCCTGCATCGTCGGCCTCGGATGCTGCCAGGTCCGCCGAGCCAAGCCAGACGGCCCCCCAGCAAATCCAGCAGGAGCCCACAATGCGGGCGGTTCCCGCCTCCAATGCGCCAGCGCCGACCTCCGCGACCCCCGCCCAGGACGCCAAAGTCTCTCTCTGGGCAGATGACGACTACGGTTACATCAAGGACGACGCCGCCTCCCGCGGTGCGGCCGCCGCCGCAGCGGGCGGGTACACACGAGGCGCGTCGAGCTTCCCGGCGACGGCCCGCGAGCAGGCCGAGCCTCTCGAGGAGGACGAATACTACGACGATGAGCCCGTGCGTGAGCCGCGATCCTTCCGATGGCTTGTAGGCGGCGTTCTAGCCGCTGTCCTGATCGTCGGATTGATCCTTGCCGTCACTAACCTCGGCAACCTCATCCCCGGCGGCGCCCCGGCGGCCAAGCAGTCCGCCGCAGCGCCTCAAACAGGAAACGGACAGCCAAGCAGCAGTTCCACAGCCCCTGTGGTCGCCGCGCCGCCGGTCATTGATGGAGTCACCCGTATTGGCGATTTCGACTTCGCCGCGACCTACGACAAAGACTTGGTCAAGGCATATGACGGCAATGCCGCAAGCTACTGGTCAGATATGGAGTTTGCCACTGCGGACTGGGGTGGCCTCGCGCCGGACGGAGTTTCTTTGCTCGTCAAGCTGCAGGCTCCAGCCCAAGTCAAGTCCGTCATCTTGAGTCAATTGGGGGCTTCCGGCGGAAACATCAGCGTGTACACCAACGATCGTCCGGCCATGGACGGCGCCAAACTGGTAGGCACCAACAGTTTCACCTCTCCTGAACTCGCCATGCCTCTCAGCACCCCTGTGACCGCCCAGTACGTGATCATCTCGATCAAGTCGCTGCCGAAGCTCACGGCGCCCAAGACACGCTACGGCTACGGCCTACGCCTTGCGGAGATCAAGGTCCAGTAGGCCTGGTCCAGTAAGCCCTGTCCAGTAGCCCAGCGTCCGTCGGCCGATGGCGTCCGGGCCCTTCCCGGCTCCATGCCGGCAGACGGTACCCTGATGTTGGTGGATATTAGGGTCCCCGGAAACGCCGGAATATTAGACGCCGCGATGGGGTTGTGCCATGTGGCCCGCCGCGATAATCCGGTGCATCGACTAAGGAAGAGGTTCACCCAACAGTGAGCAACGCAGAAAACACCGCGTCACAAGTGCGTGATGTCATCATCGTAGGCTCAGGGCCTGCGGGTTACACGGCAGCCGTCTACACCGCGCGCGCCAACATGAACCCGCTGCTCATCGCCGGTTCCGTGACAGCCGGTGGGGAACTGATGAACACAACGGACGTCGAAAACTACCCGGGCTTCCCCGAAGGCGTCATGGGACCCGATCTCATGGAGAGTTTCGAAAAGCAAGCGGCACGTTTTGGGACAGAGATCCAGTTTGAGGATGTCACCGAACTGGATCTCGACGGCGACATCAAGTCGGTGACTATCGGCACAGGGGAGACCTTCAAGGCACGGGCAATCATCTTGTCGACCGGCTCTGCTTACCGAGAACTCGGGCTTGCGAACGAAAAGCGCCTTTCTGGCCACGGAGTGAGCTGGTGTGCAACCTGTGACGGTTTCTTTTTCAAGGATCAGGACATCGCCGTGATCGGTGGCGGCGACTCGGCCATGGAGGAAGCAATCTTCCTCACCAAGTTCGCCAGGTCCGTTACCGTGGTGCACCGCCGCGATGTTCTCAAGGCTTCCAAAATCATGGCTGACCGTGCGCAGGCCCACGAAAAGATTAAGTTCGTGTGGAATTCCGCCGTCGAGGACGTCATCGGAGGCGATAAGGTCACTGGCCTGAAGTTGAAGAACCTTGTCGACGGTACCGAGTCCGAGCTCGCTGTCACTGGGGTCTTCGTGGCCATTGGCAACGATCCGCGGACAGAGCTGGTGAAGGGCAAACTGGAGCTAGCTCCTGAAGGTACCATCGCCGTCGAGGGCCGCAGCTCGAAGACGAGCATCAAGGGCGTCTTCGCCGCGGGGGACGTGGTTGACCCGACCTACCGCCAGGCCATCACAGCGGCCGGCTCGGGTTGTGTCGCCGCCTTGGACGTCGAGCACTATCTTGCAGACCTGCACGCCTAATCGGCACAGCAGCCATCCATTCGAAGGGAAAGAATTATGAGCAACGCTAAAGACGTTACCGACGCTAGTTTCAGCACCGACGTGCTTGCCGCTAAAAAGCCTGTCATCGTGGATTTCTGGGCAGAATGGTGCGGACCGTGCCGTAAGTTGGGTCCGATTCTGGACGAAATCTCGGTTGAGTACGGTGACAAAGTTGACGTAGTCAAGCTGAATGTCGACGACAACCCCGCTATCGCGGCGGAATATGGAATCACCTCCATCCCGGCCGTTTACCTCTTCAGCGGGGGAGAAGTGAAGAGCACGGTTATCGGTGCCAAGCCGAAGCAGTTCTTCGAAAAGGAATTTGAGTCCGTCCTGTCCTAAGGCATTGCACTAGGAATCTCAGGCGTTCTTTCGCTTGTGAGTCAGCCGGTGGTTTTCGCTTTTGAGCGACAATCACCGGCTTTTTCATGCCCAGAGGCTCTTATCGATTGCAAAGAGGGCCCGCAGTTTGTCTCTGAACCTGATTTCAGTTCGAAGAGCTGCGCCAATTTTGTTATGGCCTTGGACGAAGCCGGACATACTGCACACTAGAGCCAGTTAGCCAATCTCTGGCGCTTCTCTCGCTGTAGTGTGCTCAATAGTCAGTGGTTCAGAATGGGCAGAGGACCGTTTCACGTGAAACATGGTGTCGGGCATTTCGGGGGAGAAGTTATACCAGTGGTCTAAGTCGTCTAGTGCCTGGTCCTTCGGGCACGGACTGTTTCACGTGAAACATCCCCGATTTGTGGTGGGTCAGTGGAGCGCATCTTTGGGCCTCTATATTTGCAGACTGTCTGGACTCGTTCCTCACTGAACGGCGTCGGGCGCGTCACGTCTCCGCGAATATTCAATGGTCCGGCCCTATCGTCAATCAACTTGGGCAAATGTCTTCTTAGGATCTACAACAATGTTTCACGTGAAACGGTACTAGCCGACTCTATCCTGCAGTGCTAACCATCTCTTAGCCATCCGCTTCGAAGCCAGGGCACATGCATCGAGGCGGGAAATCGCAGTCTCTCCCATAGCTCCATCGGAGACCGCGCGCCGAGTCTATAAGCCGAACCGTGCACAAAACGATCACACCCGCAGCGTCATAAAGAGGCTGGACGAATATTGTCTAATCGGAAAGCTATTCAGTTACATTTGCGGAAAATAGTGATTCTTTCAATTCGCCGAAACAGATCCAGGGTAGGAAGGATCCCCGCCTGCGGAGACCGCCCAACTGCTCATGCATTCGTCAACGACTTGGAGCCGCATACCATCGGAGACACTTGACGGCATCGCCGCCATTTCTAACCCGGAAGGCGAAACCTCCTTGTGGTTGTTCCTGGGGATTGTAGGGCTGTTACTACAAAAGATGAATCGCTCATCCAAGGAAGACACGGAAGTGGGCAGGATGGCGATTCACCACTGGAGGTTCCCCGCGCCCGGTACTGAGCTGAATGATCCTTTCAAGCGAGTTCTAGTGGAAGCGGACCGAGGTCATGGAGAATCCCCACGCCACCATTCCCGAACCAGGAGCCGGGAGTGGTGCTCACGGTCTTGGAACGGCGTGTGAGCCTTCCGTTTTGTTAGAGCCACATCTGCTTCGCATGGCGTGCCTGGCGCTTAAGCCGAATAAATCACCCGATCGAATGCTTCGTGCAAGCTCATACTATCTGTGCAGCTCTCGGCCGGTACAAAGTCCCTTGTCGGAAGGCTTCCCGTCGATCTTCGTCCCACAGATGGGTGACAGTCGGTGCTGGCGGAATCCGCAGGCACCCAAGCACCGATCCCTCGTTCACGGGGAAGTCGATACAGCGCCCAGTATTTATACCCTCTAAACTCCCCACTTGCGATCGGGACCATGATCCACGTCATGGCATCGGCAGTACTGGGCTTGGGCAGTGCCGCGGGCTGCTGGGTCATGCGGTAATCCGCTGGGCGCTAGTGCATCCAAACGTGCTAGCCGGTGCCGAACAGACCTTTCCCGAACCACCACTGACCAGCTCACCTCAAGAATGTAGGGCCAATACAGATGCTCAAACTCTCAGCTGCACACTATGGCATGACGGCGGAGGGCCTTCTGGACTTGGACCGCGACCTGTACCGTTCACTCTGCTTGGAACTTTGTCATCCGGCGCGGCAGCTGGACCAATTGCATCCACCGAAATTGCACAGCCTGGCTCATCTCCCGGCGATTCGGACGCGACAGATGCATCGGCCAGAAGCCTTCCTGAGCCCAAATTTTCTCGCCGAAATGCGCACCAGGCAATGCCAAACACGCTGCCCGGAGGTTAATCAGGCTCGTCCCAAGTCGCTGTCGATCATCCCCTACGCATTCGGCTCGTGAGGATGTATTCCAGACATGAAGCACAGTGAGCTTTGCGGCATCCCTTGTTCACCTGGAAACTTCACTATCTGCGTCCCCGGGGAGCCACTGTTTCACGTGAAACATATCGAAACTCCGGAGCGGATGTTCACCTTAGCGTGTCCCGTAACATCAGACGACCTCGAAAAATCGCTAAGAATCAGAAGCCGATAGGTCTTCCGTAAGGGCGTACCGAGTGCCTCCTCTAAGCCATGCCGGAATAGATATCCACCGTTCAGTCGAAAGTTATGCACAATGTTATCCACAGCGATATCCACCGACCCAGGTTATACGCAGTGCCGCCGTTCGAGCCCGGCCTGCGGGACTTCGAGCGCGCGCAAATGAGTAGACCCTCGTTCAGAGAGTGAAGGTTGTTAGAGCCCTCTTCGTCAAGCTGGTTGTGAGTCATTCATTAGCTGTTGATTGAAGGAGCCGGCGGTGCCCGTTGATAACAAGGGTTTTACGCGTGAAGAGATCCGTGAGTTCATGCATGAGTATTATTTGCAGCCGCACGGGACGAGGAAGGAGTGGCTTGCCTCGACGCCCATTTCCGACTGGACGTTCCGCAGGTGGCGCAAGATGTTGGTCCAGGGCGATATCGACCGTGGTCTGATTCCGCGGGAGCATGGAGGCATGGCCCCTACAAATCGTGAGCTCTCCGCGTTTGAAAAAGCACGCTCGAAGGAAATGGCTGCCCACCGTGCCGAAGTCGAAAAACTCCAGAAGCGGGTGCAGGAGCTGGAGGATACGAATTCCGCGCTGGGAAAAGCTATCGGGCTCTTGCACGAGTTGAGCGTGCCCGAGCCCGATACAACCCAGACGAGCGCTCAGAAGGATTCGTAGCGGCCGAGAACAGTCTTGTCCTGGCGCTGCATGTGATCACCGGCTCCCAGCGGACAGCGCTCGTGCTTGCGGGCGTGTCGCGCGGGACCTGGCATTACCGGTTCAATCCCCGTCCGGCGGTGCAGGACCCGATCCACCAGGTTGACCGGGCCTACGAATGCCGGATCAGCTCCGCGCATCAGGAGCGGATCCTGGGGTTCATCCTGGCCGGTTGGGGGAAGGGCAACTCTGTTGACCATTCCTTCGCCACAGCCTGGGACGACGGCGTGCTGCTCGCTTCCAACCGCACCTGGTGGCGGATCGCGGCAGGGTACGAGGATCAGCTGGCCCGCCCAACCTTCCCGCGCAAGCGTGGCGGCAAGCGGGGTTCCGCTCAGAAGCCGGTGCTCAAGGCGACCGGACCTTGCCAGGTCTGGTCCTGGGACATCTCCGACGTCTATTCCAAGTGGCAGGGGAAGGTTTTCAAGGTGTACTCCATCATGGACATCTTCTCCCGGGAGATCGTCGGCTGGCGGGTGGAGGAACGCGAGTCCGACCACCTCGCCGCGGACATGTTCGAGACAGCCATCGCCCGGCACGGCGCCCCGGACATCGTGCATGCCGATTCAGGCCCGGCCATGAAATCAAACCTGCTCCGTGAGACCCTCACCGCCCACGGTGTGGAACTGTCCCATAACCGCCCGTACGTCTCCAACGACAATCCCTTCTCGGAGTCAGGGTTTCGCACGATGAAATACCGGCCCGGCTACCCCCGCACCTTTGACGATCTCGAGGCCGCGAGGGAGTACCTCACCGGCTATGTGCACTGGTACAGCACCGATCACAAACACTCCGGCATCGCACTGTTCTCACCCTCACAAGTCCACAACGGCTCGTGGAAAGAACTCTGGGACAAACGAGACAAAGTCCACCAGGACTACTACGAACGACACCCAGAAAGATTCCGCCAACGACCCACCACACCGGCCCCCGCCCAACACGTCGGGATCAACCTGCCCGAGACCAAAACACCCCAAAAACTAGCCCAGTGACTCCACACAGCTTGACAATTTTCGGAGCAACGTCAGAACTGGCCTGAAACCGAGAAAGACTACCCGTTTTCGACACAAATTCGAGAGAATCAGCAGGCTTTCGAGAATTAGGGACCGTTTCACGTGAAACAATCACACCAATGAATCACGGCCTCCGCCGTACCAGTCCACGGCCACTGGAAGCGTCGCAACTTGGCATCCACAGACTGCCAGCCCCCACTACTTATCAACAAAGTTATCCACAGCGATATCCACCGGCTTCCAGGGACTTTTCAACAGCTCTGGGACAGCCACAAAACCATCGATCCACATCAATGTGAAGCGCGGTCCGCGATAGCTGTTGCACCCATCCATCGCCTTGTACGCAGCTCGGTTAAGCAGCTCGCCCCAGGAGTTGGCGATGATGCTCCCGGAGACTAGGGAGACAGGTATGTGATCAGCCGCCGTGGTTCGCCTACGGTTCCCAAGCTGGGTATTCGTACGCGTCTCCTAACTATCACAAAGGCACCAGACACCGAAGAACTCTGGTTCCTGCGGTCATTGGCTTCCACATACAATCATGGTCTTCACCAGCGCCGAACTCTCCCGCCACACTTCAAAACTAGCGTACGACGGAACAACCGTTTGCCTCCCAGAACAAACGTGATCCAGCCTTCGCAATCAAGAGTGCAAGGATTGCGTAGCTCTGGCGTCAAGACCGAAGCAGGCATGTGACACGAGGCGAGTCGACGACACGCATCGGCCCAAACGGATTGCCGGGCCATATCGGCGGCGACGGCCGGGATCCGCACGCTGTGTCCACCGCCGACCTTCTAAACACGCCAGATCGAGAGCGTCACGCAATACCCGCCACGGAGAGCGCTCTCCAAGCATGCACGCAACACTCTCACTTGACTGCCGGGGAGCATAAACAAGCGCATTCGCCGAATGAAGATCGAGCGAGAATCTACGGAGACAGGGCGTGTGTACCACTACTCACAATCACCACTGAGACACGCTGTACCGCCAGCAAGGACACATCGAAGCGCCTAACGGGGCGCACAACGGAACGGGGCACCATCGCTGCGGATCTGCAACTCTCCTCTTGGAGCACTCCTATCAGCTTGTACAGGGATCACTCGGGTGCTCGCTGAATACACCCTCGCCATGAAGGCGTCAACGGGGAGAATAGTCAGATCCACGTGACCGAGGTACCTCGCACGTTAGCTTGCCCGCTGAGTCACCAGCCGAGGACCACTCGCCAGCACTGCACAGCAACCGCGCTCCACGAGGACCACACGGAAGAACGAAACAACCACCGATCTCCAAACTGAGCAATAACGGACATGATCGACTACAACGGAGCGTCCAGGCCGATGTCCAGCGCACGGGAACTATGACCGCGCTATTGCGCGCCACAAGCCCAGGATATCCAGCGCCAACACTCTCGGGACCGCTGGCCCTTGCGTTCGATGATTGAAAGTGTTTCCAGCGGATAGATAGCACCAACCGGGGACCCTGCTGCCACCGTCCAAGAAACCCCAGACCCACGCGGAACCGCGAACGTAAAGCGCACGACGCAAAACCCTACTGATAGTTAAGTATCAATTGCTGGCGGCTCTGTTTGTCCTTTCACGGCTTCGATCTTCTTAAGGAGCCTCGTTTCACGTGAAACATCACGGAGCTAATGGCTTCTATTGGGTGTGGACTGATAAGGGTGCACACTTGGCTGCTAGCAGATGAGGTGCGCAAATAGTTCGGATTCGCCGAAAATTCGGGATACACACATGCCGTCACAGTCGGCCCGGAAAGTCCCCACCGAAGCAGAACGGCGAAGTCTCCAAAGCGAGTCCGACGGCGAACCATCGCGCGCCGCGTCATCCAGGAAGAAGACCGCAGTGTTTCACGTGAAACACTGCACAGCACAGGCGATACCTGCCTAAACCTCCACCGGACGCTACCACCCTGGAACACGGGCCGGTCTCCAGGCGCTTGCCACACTGTGTATCCATATGCGTATCAACGCTGCACCGATAGTCCTTCATCGCGGATCTCGCCGCAAGAACCGTGATGGGTTTCGACAACTCAGGCGATGACAAAGCTAGGTCTGCGACAAGCAAGATCCCAGTCGTGGCCCGTAGAGGGTGAGGCGTCGTGCCAACCAGGCAAAGCAACGCAATACCGACCATCGAAGAGCTGGCGCCCTTAGCCCGCGGCAAGTGGAACGAATGGAGCACACTATCAATCTTCGAGTCATCCAGAAATCAAGCAGTTACCCTTCGGCACCGGGCGATATTACATCCATGATCCGATTCAGATCCTCAACACTTGCAAACTCAATGCTCACGCGACCCTTTCGAGCCCCGAGGGTAATCTTCACGTTGGTGTCAAGACGATCCGAAAGGGACGAAGCAAGGTAGTCCAGGCGTTCGTGGCGCGCATTGGGGCGTGGGATGCTGTTCTTCGGCGGCACCGTAGGATCCTGGTACAGTGCAACTGCTTCCTCGGTAGCACGTACAGACATACCCTCGGCGACGATTTTCTGCGCGAGTCGCTCCATTGCGGCCGAGTCCGGCAGAGCAAGCAACGCACGCGCGTGGCCGGCCGAAAGAACACTTGCCGCAACGCGACGCTGGACCAAGGGTGGCAGCTTGAGGAGACGAAGCGTGTTAGAGACCTGCGGCCGCGAGCGTCCAATCCGATCAGCCAGCTGTTCGTGGGTTGTGCCGAAGTCTTCCAACAACTGCTGGTAGGCGGCTGCCTCTTCCAAGGGGTTCAGCTGACTGCGGTGAAGGTTCTCCAGCAAAGCATCGCGAAGGAGGTCATCATCATTCGTATCACGGACAATCGCCGGGATGGTTTCGAGGCCAGCGGCCTGAACTGCCCTCCATCGACGCTCGCCCATGACCAATTCATACGGTTCTCCACCCTTTTCGGTAGAAGTACGTACAACAATTGGCTGGAGGACGCCAATCTCTTTGACGGAGTGAACGAGCTCCGCCATGTCGTCCTCATCGAAGACACTACGAGGCTGCTTGCGGTTTGGATGGATGTCGCCGACGGGAATTTCCGCGAAACGCGCTCCTGGAACTTCGACTAGTTCAACCTCGGGAGCCTCCACGCGAGGAGTGTCAGAAACAGTCTCTTTAGCGGACGCGGCCTTCACTTCATGTGAAACCTCCGAGGCGGCGACCTTTGCGGAAGGTGACTTCGCCGCGGGAGACTTTGCCGGCGTCGGGCTCTTGGAAGAGGAGCCCCGCGACGGCGAACTCTTGGCTACCTCGGTTTCAAAAACTTCCGGGGTATCGACCGTGTCCGCCGCCTTGCGGGCTTCGGGGAAGAAGAGGTCCACGGGGCGGGACGCCGGAACGCCATTGCCCGATGCACCGGCCGAAGCGGAGCTGGGAATGAGAGCCCCAAGACCCCTACCCAGGCCTCGTCGCTTTTCGCTCATTAGTATGTCCCTCCGGTGGAATGGCAAGAATGGAGCCCGCCAAGGATGTTGCAGTGATTCAGAAAGTCTAGCGTTCGGCGATTTCCGCGGCGGCTTCCATATAGGACAACGCGCCGCTGGATGAAGGATCGTAAGTCATCACAGTCTGTTGGTAGCTCGGTGCTTCTGAGATGCGGACCGAGCGTGGGACCACTGCGCCGAGAACCTGATCGGGGAAATGCTGGCGAACTTCGGAAGCTACCTGCGCGGCCAAGTTGGTGCGTCCGTCGTACATCGTCAGCAAGATGGTAGAAACAACCAAATCGGCATTGAGGTGCTTCTGGATCATTTCAATGTTCTTGAGGAGCTGGCTGAGACCTTCCAAGGCGTAATACTCACACTGAATCGGGATGAGTACCTCGCTTGCCGCGCAGAAGGCGTTGACGGTCAGCAGGCCCAGGCTGGGCGGGCAGTCGATGAAGATGAAGTCCAGGCGGCCTTCACCATTCTTCGCCCGTTCCTTCGCATACACATCAATGGCACGGCGAAGACGCTGCTCGCGCGCAACAAGGGAAACCAACTCGATTTCCGCTCCGGCCAAGTGAATCGTGGCCGGAGCGCAAATGAGATTAGGAATGTCCGGGCAGGGAGCCACAACGTCGCGCAGGGGAAGGTCGTTGATCAACACGTCGTAGATGCTGTCGACGTCGGCGTGGTGCTCAATACCCAGGGCGGTGGACGCGTTGCCCTGGGGATCTATGTCGATGACCAGGACATTGAGACCGGCGGAGGCCAAGGCAGCCGCGATGTTGACCGTTGTAGTTGTCTTTCCTACCCCACCCTTTTGATTGGACACCGTGAAGATACGGGTTTTCTCAGGTTTGGGAAGATCGCGCCCCACCAAGCGTTCCCGGCGTCGGGTCTCGTTCGCGAGCTGTCGTGCAATCGGGCTGGAGTCGTCGATGGAGTCCATGACGTTGTCATTTTCGACAATCAAGGTTTCACGTGAAACACCCGTGTTTGAAACCGATTTAGTGCGCATCAACGCAGACTCGAATGAGGCCGAGGGCGCAGCCATAGCCCGCGCAGACCCCAAGGAAATAAATGGCGGGATCCGCTGCGTGGAGGTTTCGCTACTGCCCACAGTCACACTCTCACTCTCATTCGGCTCTAGCTGCCGTTCTCTAGCTTAACCGCTCAGTTACGGACACGCGGGACACAGCGCCGAAGCTAAGCGATCTTACGCTGTTTATTGACGACGATCCTCACCACTGTGGTGGGTTCCTCCAAAAGCTCCTGCCCACAAACCACAACGGACGTTTCCACGCCGCCGAGTTTGCGGACGACTTTTGCTGCTTGCTCAATCTCCTCGGCAGCACTGCGGCCCTTGATGGCGACCACCTCACCCTTGCCGTTAAGCAAGGGAATGGTCAGGCCAGCAAGCTTGGACAAAGCAGAGACAGCCCTCGCCGTGACAACATCGGCGTCGACCATCCCCACTGCGAGCTCCGCACGGGTGCGCATGACCGTGACGTTATCCAGGCCGAGATCGTCCACTACTTCCTGGAGCCAGATAACACGGCGTTCGAGGGGTTCGATCAGAGTGAGTTCAAGGTCGGGACGCGCAATTGCCAAGCACAGACCGGGAAGCCCTGCGCCGGACCCGACGTCCGCAACGTGGCTTCCGTGGGCGATAGCCGATTCGATGACTGCACAATTGAGAACGTGCCGGCTCCAGAGGCGGGGAACCTCACGCGGGCCAATCAACCCGCGCTCGGTCCCTGACGTCGCCAAATGTTCTACATACCGCTGGGCGAGCCCAAGGCGGTCACCAAAAATCTTCTCTGCCGCCTGCAGTTCGGCGGCCGTAATTTCAACCATGATCCGCTAGTCGGCCGAAACCACAATGTGGCGGCCTGCGCCTTCGCCCTCAGACTCGGAGACAAAGCCCAGGTCCGCAACGGCGTCGTGCACAATCTTGCGTTCGTAGGCGCTCATCGGTTCCAGAGCCACTGCGGCACCAGTCTCCTTGACCTTCGCAACGGCGTCCTCGGCAATCTGCTGCAGATCGCCTGCCCTCTCCTTGCGGTAACCGTTGATGTCGAGCACAAGGCGCGAGCGGCTCTCTGTGGCGGACAGCACGGACAGGCGAGCGAGTTCTTGGAGGGCTTCAAGCACTTCGCCGTCTTGGCCTACCAGGCTTTCAAGACCCTCGGAGTCCTCTTCGGCCGCAATGGAGATGTAGGTACGGCCGTTGCGGATCTCGATATCGATATCGCCGTCGATGTCGGCAATGTCCAAGAGCTCCTCAAGGTAATCTGCGGCTACGTCGCCCTCTTCCTCAAGGCGGCTCAGGGAAACGCCCTTCCCGGAAGACTCGCCATCATCGGGGGTTGCTGCCGTGGTCTCTGCCAGTTCCTCGGTGACGCCAGCGGCCGTTTCCTCTTCGGTGCTTTCAACAGACATTACTTCTTCTTCCTGTTCTTACGTTGTGGCTGGATGCGCTGCTGTGCCTTGAGCTCGACGGCGGCCACTTCGGCAGCGACGTCTGCGTCCTTCTTGGCGCCCACGAGGGGCAGAGAAGGCAGGCCCTTGGCGGCGCGACGCTCAGCAAGTGCCTTCGCTGCGGGGGATCCCGGCGTTGGCATGCGGCGGATGACAAAGAACTGCTGCCCCATGGTCCACAGGTTGGTGGTAGTCCAGTAGATGAGCACGCCGATGGGGAAGTTGATGCCACCTATGCCGAAGACGAGCGGCAGGACGTAGAGCATCATTTTCTGCTGGCGCATGAACGGGCTGGCCATGGCTTCTTCAGACATGTTCTTGGCCATGATCTGCTTCTGCGTAATGAACTGCGAAGCGGTCATGGCGAGGATCATCACGATCGACAGGATCCACACGACCGTCTGGTCGGTACCAGCAGGTCCGCCGTGAAGCAGAGACGCCGAAAGGGGGGCGCCAAAGATGCTGGATTCGTCGAACTGCACCACCTGCTCATGGCTCAGGGCTCCGATACCCTGGCCGGCCTGACGAGCTTGGGTGATACCGGAAAGCACCTGGAACAGCGCGAAGAAGAACGGCATCTGGATCAACATGGGCAAACAAGCCGAGAACGGATTAGTGCCGTGCTTCTTGTACAGCGCCATCTGCTCCTGGGCCATGGCTTGGCGCGAGAGCTGGTCGGTCTTGCCCTTGTACTTCGCCTGCATCTTCTTCAGATCGGGCTGCAGCAGCTGCATTCCTCGCTGCGCCTTGATCTGTTTGACGAAAACAGGGATCAGTGCGGCTCGGATCACCAACACCAAGCCGATGATGGACAGCGTCCAGGTCCAGCCGTTCTCAGGTGGCAGGCCGATAAAGCTCAGGCCGTCGTGGAACCCCAGCATGATCGCGGACACTAGCCACTTGAACGGGGCCAGAATTGTTCCAAAGATGTCCATACGTTTTCCCTATTTCCTCAGGCCGCTGTGCGGCGACCGTCTTCATCAGACCGCACAGCCAGGAACTGATCCGGGTTGTTCAGTACAACAATTGTGGGCGTCTGGCCTTCGGGCCAGTGACGATGTCCGGCGGGGACGTGGTCCACGCCGCCGGCGTTCCAGGGGTGGCAACGCACAAGACGCCGCCCAGCGAGCCAACTTCCTTTGACGGCACCGTGTACCGTCACCGCTTCCAAGGCATAGGCCGAGCAGGATGGGAAGAACCGGCACACCTGGCCGTATAAGGGAGAGATGATCGTGCGATACGTCTTCAGGAGGATGATGAGGACGTTGCGGGGCAGCTCCCACAGAAATGTTCCAAGGATTCTCGGAGCAACCCTCAAATAGCGGACGACGGCGGAGCTCAGCTCATGCACGCGTTGTCCCTTCCGTTGTGGTGCCCTGGGTGGGCGAAACAACTCGCGGCGAGGATCCGCCAAGCCGTTTCGTGGTTGCCGCCAAGGCGGCGTTGTAATCCGTCAGCAGCTGGTCCCAGCTTGCCGTCGCTGCCGCGGGCAGCGCCCGGACAACAACAGCAAGGCCCGTGCCGTGCTTCTTCAAAGACAAAGCGCCTGCTTCTCTCAGTCTCCTCTTAACGAGGTTCCTGGTCACAGCGTTCCCGACAGCTTTGGAAACTATGAAGCCGATACGGCTCGGCTCTCCGACACCGAGAGGTGCCGTATATAACACTAAGTTCCGGCGTCCATTGCGGACGCCGGAACGTACAGTTGTTGAAAAGTCGGTTGAAGTCCGTAGACGGTTACGGGTGGCTAGCACCTATTGGCTCGCTTGGGAGACTGACCGACGAGTCAGTAATTTAGGCCGACAGCTCGACGCGACCCTTGCCACGACGGGCGGCCAAGATGGCGCGGCCGGCACGGGTGCGCATACGAAGGCGGAAGCCATGCTTCTTGGCCCGACGGCGGTTATTCGGCTGAAAAGTCCGCTTGCTCACGTTAGTTACTCCAGTGGATCAAAGGTGCGCCCACCCGATCAATAGGGGAAGAACTGGCCGACGCTAAGTTTATTTGTGTATCCGCCGCCGCCGAACGCCGGATTTGCCGGAAGTGCGGGTGGTCAAAAAGCGGACACATAGGACTTCACAACGTTAGGGCAAAAAGACCTGTCAGGTCAAACCGGGAGCCCTAGTGCCCGCTATCCCCAGCTGTGGCTAAGTGCACCGGGCTGCCTGTGGATGAAGTGGCTCACAGGCCCCTTTCAGAACCACAGCCGTGTAATTATCCACAAGCCTGTTCCCAGCTATCTTCTGGAGTTTTCATCCCCTAGAGTGTCTCAGTAGCCGATTATCCACGGACTGTGCATAACCCTGTGGATTCGGTTCGGAATCCACGCCCAATGATTGGCCACGGACCATCGGCTGCCGCAATCCAGGCAAGCAAGCACCCGAGGGAACCAATTGATGACGGTAGACGAAGCCAACCACGCCAACACGGTCGGAAGTTCCTGGCGGCGGGTGCTGAGCCTGCTGGAACAAGACGATCGCGTCACACCCAGGCAACGTGGGTTCGTTATTTTGGCGCAGGCTCAAGGCCTCATCGGCTCCACCCTTTTGGTGGCCGTACCCAACGAACTGACCCGAGAGGTTCTCCAGACGCAAGTCAAGGACGCCCTCGACGACGCGCTCCGCAGCGTCTTTTCCGACGACATCCGGTGCGCGATCGACGTCGATACGGATCTGGTGCCCATCCACGAAGAGCCGGCCCCCGCCGTCGAGCTCTCTTCCGTAAACGATCTTGCCGTGGAACTAAAGCCACAACCCACTCCGCCGAGTACTTCACACGAATTCGGCCGGCTGAACCCGAAGTATGTCTTTGACACCTTCGTGATCGGTTCTTCCAACCGCTTTGCCCACGCAGCCGCCGTCGCGGTCGCGGAAGCACCGGCCAAGGCCTACAACCCGCTGTTTATCTACGGTGATTCCGGGCTCGGCAAGACGCACCTTTTGCACGCGATCGGACACTATGCCCGTCGGCTCTACAGCGGCATCCGGGTGCGCTACGTGAATTCCGAGGAGTTCACCAACGACTTCATCAACTCCATTCGCGATGACGAAGGTGCCAGCTTCAAGACCACATACCGCAACGTCGATGTGCTGCTGATTGACGACATCCAATTCCTGGCGGGCAAGGACCGGACGCTCGAAGAGTTCTTCCACACGTTCAATGCCCTTCACAACAACAACAAGCAGGTGGTCATCACCTCGGACCTTCCGCCCAAGCAGCTGGCCGGGTTCGAAGACCGCATGAAGTCCCGTTTTGAGTGGGGTCTGCTGACCGATATCCAGCCGCCGGAACTCGAAACCCGCATCGCGATCCTCCGCAAGAAGGCCCAGAGCGAGGGTTTGTCCGCCCCGGACGACGCGCTGGAATACATCGCGTCCAAGATCTCCAGCAACATCCGTGAGCTCGAAGGCGCCCTGATCCGCGTCACGGCGTTCGCCAGCCTCAACCGCCAGGCTGTCGATGTGGCCCTCGCCGAAATGGTGCTGAAGGACTTGATCACCGACGACGGCGCACAGGAGATCACGGCCGATCAAATCCTCAAGCAAACGGCCGAGTACTTCAAGCTCAGCATGGAGGAGCTCTGCAGCAAGTCGCGCACGCGTACCTTGGTGACCGCCCGCCAGATCGCTATGTACCTGTGCCGTGAGCTCACGGACATGTCCTTACCGAAGATCGGTCAGGAACTTGGCGGCCGCGACCACACCACGGTGATCCACGCAGACCGCAAAATCCGCGAGCTGATGGCCGAGCGCCGTGTGATCTACAACCAGGTGACAGAGCTGACCAACCGCATCAAGCAGCAGCAGCGCGATTCCTAAGCCGCTACTACATACCTTATTAACAGGCACATGTGGATAAGCCTGTGGATACTTAAGGGGACAAGCGCGGTTAATGGGCTTAAAACCCTTAAGGCATCTGTGGATCATCAAAAACGGCCCTGGGGGTTATCCACGTCCACACCCTGTTTAAAACCCTGTCCACCCACATATCGTGAACAGGCCTTAACCGCGGAACTGCGGGCCCAAAGGCGGTTATCCACAGTTTCCACAGGGGTTATTAACACTACTAATCCCAAAAAAATGAATTCCCTCAAATAACAATCTCCTTCCGCCCGCCCACCGACGCAGCCCGAGGCTGCTCCGAACCACAGACCAGCAAGCCGGGGATGGGTTAATGCCCGAAGTTCCGGCTAAGCTGTCTCCATCGCGTCCATCCTTGGCGCTGCTTTGTAGTTCGCCCCCGCGGACCATGCAGCTATCCGGTTCCGGACGATGGTTTTCGGGGCTCCTGAGGGGCTCCGGGTGGCACACTGGCAGCAGCAATGAAAGGCGGCACCCTTCCGTGAAGTTCAGAGTCGAGCGGGACGTCCTGGCAGAAGCCGTCACGTGGACAGCCCGGTCGTTGTCTCCGCGGCCGCCCGTCCCGATCCTTTCCGGGCTCTTGCTCAAGGCAGAAGCCGGAACCGTGAGTCTCTCGAGCTTTGATTACGAAACCTCAGCGCGACTTGAGATTCCGGCCGACATCACTACCGAGGGAACCATCCTGGTTTCCGGGCGCCTCCTGGCCGATATTTGCCGCAGCCTTCCCTCGGCGCCGGTGGATATCGAAACCGATGGCAGCAAGGTCACCCTCACGTGCCGTCGAAGCAGCTTCCATCTCGCCACCATGCCGGAATCCGAATACCCGCCGCTGCCCGCGCTGCCCCCGATCAGTGGAACTTTGCCCGGCGACGCCTTTGCCCAGGCGGTCTCCCAGGTCATCATCGCGGCAAGCAAGGACGACACCCTTCCGATCCTGACCGGTGTCCGCATGGAGATCGAGGATGACATGATCACCCTCCTTGCCACGGACCGTTACCGCCTCGCCATGCGGGAAGTGCCGTGGAAGCCGGTCACTCCAGGGATTTCCACGAGTGCTTTGGTGAAATCCAAGACTCTCAACGAGGTTGCCAAGACCCTCGGCGGCAGCGGCGACATCCATCTGGCCCTCGCTGATGACGACAGCCGCTTGATTGGCTTCGAAAGCGGCGGGCGCACCACCACCTCCCTCCTCGTCGACGGCGACTACCCCAAGATTCGGTCTTTGTTCCCCGAGTCGACGCCGATCCATGCGACAGTCCAGACACAAGAGCTTGTTGAGGCAGTTCGCCGCGTGTCGTTGGTCGCCGAACGAAACACCCCTGTCCGCCTGGCCTTTACCCAGGGCCAGTTGAGCCTTGACGCCGGCACCGGCGAGGACGCCCAGGCATCCGAAGAACTGGAAGCCCAGCTAAGCGGCGAAGACATCACAGTAGCTTTCAACCCGCACTACCTGGTGGAAGGCTTGAGCGTCATCGAAACCAAGTTCGTGCGCTTTTCCTTCACCACAGCCCCCAAGCCGGCCATGATCACTGCCCAGGCTGACGCCGACGGGGACGACAAGGGCGACTATCGTTATCTCGTGATGCCTGTCCGCCTCCCCAACTAGCCCGCAATAGTTGTCGTTTTAGGCCTCCAGAACGTCAACAAATGCGAGCCAGTTGGGTCAATACCAAACCACCAGCGCAGAAAAGAGTTCACCCCGTGCACATCGGACTGATCGGTCTTGGAAAGATGGGTTTCAACATGCGCGAGCGCATGCGGAACGGCGGAATCGAAGTCACCGGCTTCGACCGCAATCCGGACGTCGCCGACGTCGGATCCATCGATGAACTCATTGCTGCGCTTCCGACTCCGCGCTTGGTCTGGGTCATGGTTCCTGCCGGCGACATCACGGATGCCGTGATCAGTGAACTCGGTGAGAAGCTCTCTGCCGGAGACATGGTGATCGATGGCGGCAATTCGCGATTCACCGAGGACCAGAAGCACGGTGCTTTCCTGGCCTCCAAGGACGTCCGGTTTGCCGACTGCGGTGTTTCCGGAGGTGTCTGGGGCCTGCAGAACGGCTATGGACTCATGGCGGGTGGCTCGGACGCGGACATTGAGCTCGCATTGCCCGTATTCGACGCTCTTCGTCCCGAAGGAGAGCGTGCCGACAGCTTTGTCCACGTAGGCGGCGTGGGCGCAGGCCACTACGCCAAAATGGTGCACAACGGCATCGAATACGGTCTGATGCAGGCCTATGCCGAAGGCTACGAACTGCTCGCGGCCAAGGACATCATCAAGGATCTTCCCGGCACCTTCCGTGCTTGGCAAAAGGGGACGGTAGTGCGTTCCTGGCTCCTGGACCTCATGGTCAAGGCCTTGGACGAAGACCCGGGCCTGGCCTCAATCGGTGACTACGTCGAGGATTCCGGTGAAGGCCGCTGGACCGTGGAGGAAGCCATCGCCAACGCGGTTCCCGCTCCGGCCATCACGGCAGCGCTTTTCGCCCGCTTCTCCTCCCGTGAGGACAGCTCACCGGCCATGAAAATGGTCTCTGCGCTGCGCAACCAGTTCGGCGGACACGCCACACGTCCGGCCAAATAGGCGCGGGCGACCAGCAATACGCGTGTACCTCGAACACCTTTCCCTCACCGATTTCCGCAGTTACGCCCAGGTTGACCTCAAACTCGGCCCGGGCGTCACTGTTTTGGTGGGATCCAATGGCATCGGCAAGACAAACCTCATGGAAGCCATCGGATATCTGGCCACCCTGAGTTCGCACCGGGTCAGTACGGATGCACCCCTCCTGCGCTTCGGCACGGAGCGGGCTTTGATCCGGGCGAAGCTCGTCCGCGGGGAACAAACAACGGTAGTCGAACTCGAAATCAATGCCGGCCGCGCCAACCGCGGGCGGATCAACCGCGGGAACCCCGTGCGCGCCCGCGACATTCTCGGCATATGCCAGACGGTACTTTTCGCACCTGAGGACCTTGCCTTGGTCAAGGGTGATCCGTCCAACCGTCGTCGCTTCCTTGACGAACTGCTGGTGAGTCTCATGCCCGTGCACGCGGCGACCCGCAGCGACTACGACCGCGTCCTCAAGCAGCGCAACGCCCTGCTGAAATCGGCCCGCACCGGGAAATTCACCTCAGGCCATGAGGCAACCCTCGATGTGTGGGACCAGCATATGGCCCGGGCCGGTGCGGAACTTCTCCATGCACGGCTGGAACTCGTCGAGCGGCTCCGCCCCCACCTCAAGAGCGCTTACGCGCAGTTGACGGATGGCACCAAGGAGGCCGGCGCGATCTACCGCTCCACTATCCAGGGGGTATTGGACGACGACGGCGGTCCCGCCGAGCGCGCTGACGAAGCTTCGGACGGGGTTGAGGATCTCCGCTTGCTTTCCGTGGAACAGCTCACTGAGCGTTACGTTCAGGCTTTTGCCGCCTCGCGCCGCAAAGAGCTGGAGCGCGGGATTTCGCTGGTTGGGCCCCACCGCGATGAACTCGAATTGGTCTTGGGCCAAGCTCCGGCCAAGGGCTATGCCTCGCACGGGGAAACGTGGTCCATGTGCCTTTCCTTGCGGCTCGCCTCGTACTACGTGATGTTGGACGATACACGTACGGGCGGTTCTGCTCCGATCCTTATTCTCGACGATGTGTTCGCCGAATTGGACGTTGAGCGCAGGCGTAAACTGGCTGCAATAGTGGCCGGCGCCGAACAGGTGCTGGTGACAGCCGCCGTCGACGCCGACATTCCCGAAGAACTGGCCGGGCGGCGTGTGAAGGTTGTGCCCGGAGGCATTGATGGAGAAGGATAGCCCCGGCGGACGCCAGCCGGGCAGGGACCCTGACGAGATCGACGCTGCCCAATCGGCCCTGAACCGGATGCGGGAAGCGGCCGCTGCGCGGGGTGAAATCCGCCGTGCTGCTCCCCGAACGGGCGTCGCTGCTAAACGCAAGGGCGTCCGCGATACCCGCGGATTCAGCCAATTCCACGGTAGCGGCAGGGATCCTCTTGGCTTGGGAAAAGTGGTGGGGAGGCTCGTAGCTGAACGTGGTTGGACCTCTCCCGTGGCTGTCGGCTCCGTGATGGCGGAATGGGATGCCTTGGTGGGACCTGAAATTTCCGCGCATTGCACTCCGGAGAGCTTCACCGACACCACGCTTCATGTCCGCTGCGATTCCACGGCGTGGGCAACACAGCTCCGGCTCTTGAGCACCAGCCTCTTGGACATGTTCCGAAGGGAACTCGGAGACGGAGTGGTGACGTCCATTCAAGTGCTTGCGCCCACCGCACCGAGCTGGCGCAAGGGCGGCCGAAGCGTCAACGGGCGGGGCCCCCGGGATACCTACGGGTAACTTCCCTCCACCCGCGGCAGCGCATTTGCTTGAACGGCGCACAGGGGCGAGAAACCTCCCCGGACCGTATAGCTCCCTAGAGGGTGCCGTTTTGGCGGCTTGAAGATGTGGCCAGTGGCCTCCCAGAGCCACTTTCCTGACCATATGGGCCGGGTTTTGCAAGGAACTGCGCCCAGTCACGATAGAATCGGCATAGACAACTGGGCGCCGGCGAACGTTGATTGGCACCGCTAAACAGCAATGTGAAAGCGGATCCGCCAATCGCGAGGTAGCCGGCGTTAGCAGTGACGTCCCTGTTGGCGGCTGCCGTATCCCCGTGGTGTGTCCTGACGGACGTGCTTCTTTGGTGCGGTGACGGCCGGCGACCATCGAACACGGAGGAGTCGAAAGCGCCTGTGGCTAACGACAATGCAGAGACCTTGGCAGTAGATCCCGCAAAGGAGAACGCCCATAAGCCTGACACGCCCTCGGGGTCTAGGGAGTACGGCGCGAGTGACATTACCGTCCTTGAGGGTCTCGAAGCGGTGCGCAAACGCCCCGGTATGTACATCGGATCCACAGGGCCGCGCGGCCTCCACCACTTGGTATATGAAGTGGTGGATAACTCGGTGGACGAGGCCCTGGCAGGGTACTGCACCCACATTGAGGTCACTCTCCAGGCCGACGGCGGCGTCAAGGTCGTGGACGATGGCCGTGGTATCCCGGTGGATATGCACCCCACGGAGAAGAAGCCGACCGTCGAAGTTGTCATGACCATCCTGCACGCGGGCGGCAAGTTCGGCGGCAGCGGCTATGCCGTGTCCGGTGGCCTCCACGGCGTCGGCATTTCCGTTGTCAACGCACTATCGCGCAGGGTGGACACCGAGGTGCGCCGCCAGGGCTACGTTTGGCGGATGAGTTTCGCCGACGGCGGCAAGCCACAGGGTGGGCTGGTCCAGGGCGAAGCAACGGACCAGACCGGAACGTCCCAGACGTTCTACCCGGACGGCACCATCTTCGAAAGCACCGATTTCGATTTCGAGACCCTCCGCGCACGCTTCCAGCAGATGGCCTTCCTCAATAAAGGCCTGCGCATCACCCTCACGGACGAGCGTCCTGTCGCAGGGACAGGTGACGATGATCTGGATCTTGATGCAGTTGCCACCGAAGGCGAAGTGGCGGCTGAGCACCGCACCGTCGTTTACCAATACAATGACGGTTTGCTCGATTACGTGAAGCACCTGAACTCGAGCAAGAAGGTGGACATCGTCCACGAGGACGTCATCGCCTTCGAAACCGAAGATACTGAGCGGCACATCGCCGTCGAGGTCGCGATGCAGTGGACCACGGCCTATTCCGAGAGCGTCCACACCTACGCCAACACGATCAACACGCACGAGGGCGGCACCCACGAAGAAGGGTTCCGTGCTGCGATGACGTCGCTCATCAACCGCTACGCGCGCGAGAAGACCATCATCAAGGAAAAAGAGGACAACCTCACCGGTGATGACATCCGGGAGGGCCTCACCGCTGTCATCTCTGTGAAGTTGTCCGAGCCCCAGTTCGAAGGCCAGACCAAGACCAAACTGGGTAACTCCGAGGTCAAAGGCTTCGTTCAGCGCGTGGTCACCGACCAACTTGGCGACTGGTTGGAACGAAACCCCGGTCCCGCCCGCGATGTCATCCGCAAGGCTGTCCAGGCGGCCCAAGCCCGGATGGCCGCCCGCAAGGCACGCGACAACGCGCGTCGCAAGAGCCCCCTGGAATCCTTCGGCATGCCAGGCAAACTTTCCGACTGCTCCTCAAAGGACCCCGCGCGCTGCGAGGTCTACCTCGTGGAGGGTGACTCCGCCGGAGGATCGGCCAAGCGCGGACGCAACCCCGAAACACAGGCCATCCTGCCGTTGCGCGGCAAGATCCTGAACGTGGAACGCGCACGCCTGGACAAGGCCCTCGGCAACAATGAAGTCCAGTCCATGATCACGGCCTTCGGCACTGGGATCGGCGAGGACTTCGACATCTCCAAGCTGCGGTATCACAAGATCGTCCTGATGGCCGATGCCGACGTGGACGGCCAGCACATCACCACGCTGCTGATGACGTTGCTGTTCCGCTACATGCGTCCGCTGATCGAGAACGGTTACGTCTACCTCGCCCAGCCTCCGCTGTACCGCATCAAGTGGTCGAACGCCCCTCACGACTACGTCTATAGCGACCGTGAACGCGACGCCAAGCTGGTCTCCGGCCAAGCCGCGGGCCGCCGAATCCCGAAGGACAACGGCATCCAGCGCTACAAGGGCCTCGGCGAAATGGACTACACCGAACTCTGGGACACCACCATGGATCCGGACCACCGTACGCTCCTGCAAGTCACCATGGACGACGCCCTGGCGGCAGACCAGACCTTCTCCGTGCTGATGGGTGAGGACGTGGAATCGCGCCGGAACTTCATTCAGCAGAACGCCAAGGACGTCAGGTTCCTGGATATCTAGAGACTTCAAAGCCCCTAGGAATATTCCAGTACTGACATATACCTGAAACGGAAATCATAAACTATGAGTGAAGAAACACCCGAGGTCCCCGCCGAGTCGGCCGGCATTCCGGAACCCGTACTTGAGGGCGATGTGCTGACCGATCGCGTAGACCAGGTGGATCTACAGACGGAAATGCAGCGTTCCTACCTGGACTATGCCATGGCCGTTATCGTTGGCCGTGCGCTTCCGGACGTCCGAGACGGCCTCAAGCCCGTCCACCGCCGTGTGCTCTACGCGATGTTCGACGGCGGCTACCGCCCGGACCGCTCGTTCAACAAATGCGCCCGCGTTGTGGGCGAGGTCATGGGTCAGTACCACCCGCACGGTGACACCGCGATCTACGATGCCCTGGTCCGCCTCATCCAGGACTGGACCATGCGCTACCCGCTCGCGCTGGGCCAGGGTAATTTTGGTTCCCCTGGCAACGACGGCGCCGCGGCTCCGCGATACACAGAAACCAAGATGGCCCAGCTGGCCATGGAAATGGTCCGCGACATCGACGAGGAAACCGTCGACTTCCAGGACAACTACGACGGCAAGAACCAGGAACCCACTATCCTGCCGGCGCGTTTCCCCAATCTGCTGGTCAACGGTTCCTCCGGCATAGCCGTCGGCATGGCCACCAACATCCCGCCGCACAACCTCCGCGAAGTCGCCGATGGTGTGCAGTGGTATCTGGCCAATCCAACGGCCACCCGTGAAGAGCTGCTTGAGGCATTGCTCGTGCGCATCAAGGGTCCGGACTTCCCGACCGGTGCCACCATCCTTGGCCACAAAGGCATCGAGGACGCATACCGGACGGGCCGCGGCTCTATCACCATGCGTGCCGTGGTGAACGTCGAGGAACTGCAAGGCCGTACATGCCTGGTGGTCACCGAACTTCCGTATCAGGCAAACCCGGACAACCTGGCCATCAAGATCGCCGAACTGGTCAAGGACGGCAAGATCCAGGGCATCGCGGATCTCCGCGACGAGACGTCCGGCCGTACCGGACAGCGGCTGGTGATCGTGCTCAAGCGCGACGCCGTGGCCAAAGTGGTGCTGAACAACCTCTACAAACACACCCAGCTGCAGGACAATTTCGGTGCCAACATGCTGGCGATCGTCGACGGCGTACCCCGTACGCTGAGCCTGGATGCCTTCATCCGGCACTGGGTGGCCCACCAGGTGAGCGTCATTGTCCGGCGGACCCGCTACCGGCTTCGCAAAGCCGAGGAAGAGGCGCACATCCTGCGCGCACTCCTCAAGGCGCTGGACATGCTGGATGAGGTTATTGCACTCATCCGAGCGTCCAACACCACCGAGGCTGCCCGCGATGGCCTGATGGGGCTGCTGGAGATCGACGAGCTCCAGGCGCGCGCCATCCTCGACATGCAGCTGCGCCGGCTGGCGGCGTTGGAAAGGCAGAAGATCCAGGACAGGCACTCCGAGCTTGAGGCGATGATCACGGAGTTCAACTCGATCCTGGCGTCCGAGCAGCGCCAGCGCGACATCATCAGCCAGGAGCTGGCTGAGATCGTGGCCAAGCACGGCGACGACCGTCGGACCCACATCCTCATGGGCTTCGACGGCGACATGTCGATGGAAGACCTCATCCCCGAGGAAGAAGTGGTGGTCACCATCACTCGCGGCGGATACGTCAAGCGCACCCGCAGCGACAACTATCGTTCGCAGCAGCGTGGCGGCAAGGGCGTCAAGGGCGCCCAGCTTCGCGGCGACGATGTCGTGGAGCACTTCTTCGTCACCACCACGCACCACTGGTTGCTTTTCTTCACCAACCTGGGCCGCGTGTACCGGGCCAAGGCGTACGAGCTTGCCGAGGCCGGCCGCGACGCCAAGGGACAGCACGTGGCAAACCTGTTGGCCTTCCAGCCGGACGAGCACATCGCCCAGGTCCTGGACTTGCGCGACTACGAACAGGCGCCGTATCTGGTGCTCGCCACCAAGAACGGGCTCGTGAAGAAGACGCGCCTGGAAGACTACGACACTAACCGCACTGCCGGCGTGATTGCCATCAACCTTCGGGATGAGGATGAGCTTGTCTCAGCGCAGCTTGTGTCCGAAACGGACGATCTCCTCTTGGTTTCCCGGAAGGGCCAGTCGATCCGTTTCACTGCCACCGACGAGGCACTGCGACCCATGGGGCGCGCCACTTCGGGTGTAACCGGCATGAAGTTCCGCGAAGACGACGAACTCCTTGCGGCCGACGTCGTCCAGGATGGCTCGTTCGTGTTCGTAGTGACCGAAGGCGGCTACGCCAAGCGCACCGCCGTCGAGGAGTACCGGCTCCAGGGCCGCGGTGGCCTTGGGATCAAGGTCGGTAAGTACCAGGAGGAACGCGGGCACCTCGTCGGTGCGCTCATCGTCAATGAAGAAGACGAAGTCCTGGTAGTCATGGAGGGTGGAAAGATTGTCCGTTCCGCCGTCGCCGGCGTTCCAGCCAAGGGCCGCGACACCATGGGTGTCATCTTCGCGAAGCCGGACAAGAATGACCGCATCATCGAGGTGGCCCGTAACAGCGAACGCGGCCTTGATGGCGAAGAATCCGACGACGAACCGGGCGATGGCACTGACGGGCCCGCAGGCTTCAATAGTGGCGAAAATCCCGTCGGAGGCCCGTCCGAGGCGGCCGATGACGTAACGTTGGCTGCAAACGGCGGCGCCAATGAGGTGACCGTGACGGCCGAATCGGGGTCGGCCGCAGGATCCGGTAGTGGGTCCGGCGTCGAGCTGAACGAAGACAACACCGGAGGTAACGAGTGAGCAATTCGGACTCATATCCCAAGCCGAGTACGGGTGTCCCTGGAGGATTCCGGCAACCGTCGGCTACTCCGCGGGTAGACGCACCGGCCCGTCCCCAGCAGCGGCCCGCAGCATCCACCTCGGGTGCAGCGGGAACCGGCGCAGAAAGGGTCCCGGGACAGCGTCCAGCCGTTCCCGGGCAGCGTCCAGTGGGGGCGCAGCGACCGGCAGGGCAGCGCCCCGCCGCGCCTGGTCAGCGACCCGTTCAAGGCCAGCGACCCGCTCCCGGGACTCCAGGGCTTGTGAAGCCGGCGCCGAAGGCAAAGGTTCGCCGTGCCCGCCTGTTGGTCAGCAAGGTCGATCCATGGTCGGTGCTGAAGATGGCGTTCCTGCTGTCCGTCGCATTGGGCATCGTCACCGTGATTGCCGCGATCGTTCTTTGGACTGTTCTGGACCTTACCGGGATTTTCAACCAAGTGGACAGCCTCTTGGGCACCCTGGCAGGTTCGGAAAGCGGTGGTTTTGAACTGAAGAAGGTCGCTTCCCTGGGACAGGTCGCTTCCTTTGCCACGATCATTGCCGTGGTGAATGTTGTCTTGCTGACTGCCCTCTCGATGTTGAGTGCTGTGCTCTATAACATTTCAGCAACACTCGTTGGTGGCATTGGCGTGACCCTCACCGACGACTAGCCTAAGTGGCCTGAAATAGGGGGAAACCACTGGAAAACAGTGGTGAAAATACCTCGATTTGAGATCGGGCCGGGATGTGCTGTAAAGTCATGTCTCGGCCCGAAGAGGTATCGGGGCGTATAGCTCAGGCGGTTAGAGCGCTTCGCTGATAACGAAGAGGTCCCAGGTTCAAGTCCTGGTACGCCCACGGAACCTGCGCAGGTTTCGCAAGGGGTTCAGGAAACTGGACCGGAACGGGGTGCATGTGAAGAAGTTGCTCATAGTTGCAGCGGCGATCGCAGGCATCGTTCTCTACAAAAAAGCGCAGGAATCCGAAGCCCGGAAAGCAGTGTGGAGCAAGGCAACCGACACGGTTGACTAGCCCAGCGCCCAGCCTGGAGATGGTAATACCATCAAAGGACTTGGGGTAGTATGGACGGGTTGCTTCTTATGGGGGCATGGCGCAATTGGTAGCGCACCTGCTTTGCAAGCAGGGGGTTCGGGGTTCGAGTCCCCGTGCCTCCACCATAAGAAAGAGTCCCGGTCAGAAATGACCGGGACTCTTCGCTTTAACCGTCGCACTAAGGTTGAAATGTGAACTTCATTGTTGCTGCTTTGGGCGTGCTCGGCGTCGCATCATCCGGACCTCTCATCGCAGGAACACTCGGCGCCACCTCCGTCACGGCCCTGGCCATCGCCTTCTGGCGCAACGCCATCGCCGCCGTCGTCATGGCTTCGCCGGTCCTGATCCGCGAACCCCGCCAGTTCCGTAAGATCACCCGCAGCGAATTCATGTGGTCCTCCGTCGCGGCAGTGGCGCTGGCCTTCCACTTCGCGTGTTTCATCACGGCGCTACAGTTGACGTCAGTTGCTGCCGCTACAGCCTTGGTCTGCCTGCAGTCGGCGTGGATCGCCGTCTTCCAGCTCTTTCGGGGGACTCGGCACCGTTGGCCGGTCCTGGTGGGACTTGGCATCGCGTTGGGCGGGGTTGCGGCCATCACGGGCTTCGATATGGGATCTTCTCCAAAAGCTTTCCTCGGTGACGTCCTGGCCCTCGCCGGGGGCGCGTTGGCCGGCCTGTACACCTTGGCCGGGGGGAAGGCCCGCCAGAGCATGCGCACTGGAACGTACACAACGCTTTGCTACGGGATCTGTGCTGCCATTGTCGCTGTCCTTGCCTTCGCGGGCGGTCAGCCCCTTGTAGGGTTCGACGTCGGCGGCTGGGTGGGGATCGTGGCCATCACCGTGTGTGCACAACTGGTGGGCCACACGGCCTTCAACCATCTCTTGGCCACTATGAGCCCGCTGTTGGTCTCGATGATCATCCTGCTGGAGATCCCGGGGGCAGCACTTCTAGCGGCGATTTTCCTGCATGAGAAGCTGCCTGCGGGGACGTACGCGGGGCTCGCCTTGATCCTGGCCGGGCTGGCCGTCGTCGTTGCCGGTCAACGGCGCGGTAAAGGAGAAGCGGTTCAAGGCGACGGCCAGATCGCCGAACTCGGGACCGACTGAGCTATCGCCGCGTGAAGTCGTACGGCGGCCGACGATGCTATAGGCCGCCGCGGCGGCCCTGGGGTGCGTTGGCTGCGTGTATGGCGCGGAGCAGCTTGGCCGGGAAATAGACCGAGAAGAACACCACCATGGGAGCCTTCAGTGCCATTTTCTTCACGTTGTGGGCTTTGTAGGTTCGGTCGAAGCGGGTCACGTAGTAGCGATAGTCTCGCGGTGAATCCTCGAGCCTGCGGGCCGACATCCCGGAGACCATCTGCGGCCAGTACTGCACCCTGAGATCGTGGTCTGCCAGGTGCAGGGACAGATCGATGTCCTCGTGCATTTCGTCCTTCTCATCCAGACAGGTCTCGTCACGGATGGTTTCCCAGGCTGAACGGCGAAGCGCCATGTTCGAACCAAAAAGGAAGTGGTACTGGTGCTTCGCAAGCCGAAGCATGAGTTGGCGCATCTTGTCGTCGGCTTTGAGCCCGAACCGACGCATGGGCATGTCGTAGTAGACCACAGGACCCGTGGCCGCTTGCACGGAGGGATCGGCGAAGGACTTCTGGACCTGCTCGACCCAGTCGGGTTCCAGGACGGAATCGGCGTCGATTCTTCCCAGGACATCCGATGTCGCGCTATTGAGGCCGAAGTTGCGGGTGGGAATGAGTCCCTGGGTCTTGTCCTGGCTTAGCAGGATGATGGGGCTCTCCGGGTATTCCTGCTGCATTTGCCGGACGATTTCCGCAGTGCGGTCCTTGGACATGTTGTCCACGACGATGATCTCGTCGGCAGGTACGGACTGGTAAACGGCAGCGATCAGGCATTGCCGGATGACGCCTTCCTCGTTGTAAGCCGGGATGACGATAGAAACGCTCGGCTTTACGGGTACGGCGGCTGCGTTAGTGACTGCATCTACGAAAGATCTATCGGCTTGCATCCCCATCAATCTAACATCAGGGCGGTGTTTCTCGAGGAAGGCTCCGGTGACAAATGGCCAAACAATTGAAGGGACCCCGGCGAACCGGAATCCCTTCAATGCGGAGCGAACGCGACTTATGAAGCCTCGTGCTTGCCGGCTTCGTCCGTGGCAGCCTCGTCCTTGCCGGCCTCGTGCTTGCCGGCTTCGTCCTTGTGGAGGCTTGCGGCGATGTTCTTTACCGCTGTCTTGGCATCGGTCGCGACCTTAGCGGCGGCGTCCTTGGCTTCCTCGACGACGTGTGCAGCTTTTTCGGCTGCGGCCTCGGCGGTGTCAGCTACCTTGACCGCCACGCCGTCAACCGTGTCCGCGACCTTGGCGGCGGCTTCGTTGGCCTTGTCAGCCACTTTCTCGGTCGCCACGGCTGCCGGAGACGATGAGTGAGTCACCGGGACCGGGGTCTTCCACGGGTCCTCCACCGGGCGGCTGGCCCTCCACGCAGCGACTCCGGCTGCGACGGCTGCAGTCACAACGGTGAAGATCAGAAGCCCGCGCTTCTTGGGCTTTTTACTCTTGGCGAGTTCCTTCGAGACTGTTTTCGTTGCTTCCCCGGCCGCAGCCTTGACTTCCCCGGCCGCGGCCTTCAGCTGTGCCGCGGTGGCCTGTGCCTGCTCCTGCAGGTTGTGCACCACTCCCGAGTCCACCAGCTTCTGGGCGACGGCATCCACCTGCGCGGGTGCGTTCTCAAGCGCCTGATGGACAACTCCCGAGGCTTGTCCGAGTTGCTCGGAGAGCTTGGGAAGATATTCCTCAACAACCTTGTCCCTGGCGTGGCCGAGCGCTGGCGTGGCCTTGTTAAGGGCATCCTGGATCCTGGGCGAGGCGTCCTCAACGGCGTCGTGGATCTTGGGCGCGAGGTTCGCCAGGCCTTCCTGGAGCCGCGGCGTGACGGTGGCAACGCCGTCGGCGAGGTTGTGCGCAGCCGACTTCAGGCCTTCCTGGAGCTTCGGTGAAGCGGTGTCGATACCGTGCTGGATACGGGGAACCGCCCAGTTCACGGCTGCTTCGACTCGCGGCGTCGCCCAGTCCTTGGCATTCTCCACACCGTTGACGACGGTGTGTTCAAGTTCGCGGGCAATCCGGTCTGATTTCTTCACAACTACCTCCCGATAACATGCTCGTTTGTTGTTAGCCTACGTCGCTTGAGGAGCACCGGCTATTCATCCGGCGGATTGATGGAAGATTTCACCGAGCGCGGAACCGCCTTCCTGGCGGGCTCGGCGTTGACCCTGCATGAAAGAATGGCGCTATGACCATCGCAACCGCAAAAGCAACTTTCCACACGAGCCTCGGCGATATCGTGGTTGACCTCTTCGGCAACCATGCGCCCAAGACAGTCGCCAACTTCGTTGGCCTGGCCACCGGCGAAAAGTCCTGGACGCACCCGGAGACCGGCGAAGACAAGACCGGTACCCCGTTGTACGACGGCACCATTTTCCACCGCATCATCAAAGACTTCATGATCCAGGGCGGCGATCCCCTCGGCCGTGGCATCGGCGGTCCGGGCTACAAGTTCGACGACGAGATCCATCCGGAACTGAACTTCAACGCACCCTACAAACTGGCCATGGCGAACGCCGGCGTCCAGATGGGCAAGGGCACCAACGGTTCCCAGTTCTTCATCACCACGGTCAACACTGACTGGCTCTACGGCAAGCACTCCATCTTCGGTGAGGTTGCCGACGAAGAGTCCAAGAAGGTTGTCGACGCCATCGAGGCTGTCCGCACCGGAATGGGCGACCGCCCTGTCGAAGACGTGGTCATCAACAGCATTGACATCGTCCAGCTCTGATCCCCGGAGTCTAAGCAGCATATGAGTTATGGAATCCCGGCGGCAGAGCCGTCCGCAGGCATTCCGGTGTGCCCCAGGCACCCGGACAGGCCCTCCTATGTGCGGTGCCAGCGTTGCGGGCGTCCTGCATGCCCCGAATGCCAGCGGGCGGCCGCCGTCGGGTTCCAGTGCATTGATTGCGTCAATGAAATGAAGCGTTCGACGCCGGCCGTGCGTTCCGCTTATGGCGGCGCCATTGCGACTGGCCGTCCGCTGGCGACGTACGTGCTTATCGGACTGTGCGTCCTGGTGTACATCCTGCAGTGGCTGATCCCCGGCGATGTCGTGGAGAATCAACTCGCCTTCGCATCCGTTTACGCCACCCCGCAGTTTGGGGCATTCGAACCTTGGCGGATGCTGACGTCCGCTTTTGTCCACTCCCAAGGTTTTGTCCTGCACATCGGGCTCAACATGTACATGCTCTGGATCTTCGGCCAGGTGCTTGAGCCCGTGCTGGGACGTATCCGCTTCCTGGCTGTTTATCTGCTGTCAGCGATCGGCGGCTCCGTCGGCTTCCTGCTGCTGACGCCTATCCTGCCTCCCACCGGTGTGGAAGGTGCATCCGGTGCGATCTTCGGTCTCTTTGGTGCATTGCTGGTGGTCCAGAGCCGGCGTGGCGGAGACACCCGGCAACTGTGGATCCTTATTGCCATCAACGGTGTCATCGGCTTCGTTGTGCCTGGAATCGCTTGGCAGGCCCACCTTGGTGGCCTGATTACGGGTGGCTTGTGTGCCGTCGTGATTGCCTTTGCCCCGCGCGGACCGCGCCGGGCATTGCTGCAGGCTGGCGGGATGGCTCTTGTGGCCGCGATTCTGGTACTGGCTACCATCTTCCGGGTCACGGTAGGCTAAACGCTTCCCACCGCGTTTTACTCCAGGCGCATTTTATCCCCGGAGTGCCTCCAAGCGATCCATTGACTCCGTGATGCCCTCGGCCCTGCGGCTGGCTCGTGCCGCGTCTCAGGCTGTGTAGCGGTCGCTGCGGCGGGTCCGTGCGTCGTAGGACTCTAGACGCATTTCCAGGGGACGCGGACCCAACAGTAGCGTCGCCCAACGCCAGCCCCGCAAGCATCTGCGATCAACAAGATCGGCGAGGGCCCTGAAGGCCCCGGTGAAGGTTTTCCACAGGATTTATCCACAATGTGCGTAACTTACAAGCATGTAGTTCCGTCGTGGATGGGTTGCAGATGGCGAGATGGCGGGGATTGTTGGTTCTCCTGTGGATGGGTGTCCACAACTGTGGATAACTGCCGCCGATTCGCCTGTGGTTATGTGGATAAGAAGCGCCATTTTGGGAGATGTGTGGACAACCTCACCGTCGCGTGCGGCGAGAGCAGAATATCAACAGGGTTATCAACAACGTTAATAACTCACACCGTTGTAGTTCGACCGCCCTTGCACGGTCCTGGAGCCCGCCCTTTCGGGAGTTTTCCACTTTGTAGCCACAGCTTTTCCCCAACTGTGGATAACTTGTGGGTACCTGCCTGTTGTTAAGTGTGTAACTTCCGTGGGATAGATTCTCGCCCGGGTCGACAATTTTCTTCGCAGAGTGGAAACGCCTGACTTAGGGGCTGGTCTCGAGCCTGATCGAGTCTGATATCCCCGCGCGTTCCCAATGACAGGTCCATCCCTCATCGTCACCGCCGTGCCCGTGGCGGCCCGGCGATTTCGCGAGCACTGCACGTGAATCTCGTCGAAGTCTTGACCGGAAGGGACAACAGGGCTCAAAGTTGGGTTTAGCAATCTCAGGTTATCGATAACATTTCGGAGCTGTGCGGGATTGCCAGCCGGTTTGCCTGTATCCGGGGGTATACGGGACGCGCTGTAAACGGGCTGCAAATCAAGGGCGATTCCTGGGTCACCACTGGGATATTTCCCCGAAACGAGTTAGGAAATTGGAATGGTAAGACAACGAAGTTTGTACGCTTCAGCGGTGGTGATTGCAACAGCCTGCCTGGCTCTGGCGACAACCCCCGCAGGCGCTTCGGCTACGACGACTGCAACGACCTACACGGTGTCGAGTGGCTCGGTCACCCAGGATGGACACCCTACTGACACTCCGGCCAACCCGTTCATCGACAAGGACGGTACGTTCTACTTCCAGCAGTCGATATCTGATTACGCTGCCACTGCCCAGAGGCACTGGGATTTTTACACAGGAACGAATTTTGACAACGCTACGCGTTCTTCGATCAGTGACTCGGTGAATCCGGCCAACTCGTTGGACAGCAACAAGGACACGACGTGGCGATGCAACAACAGCCCCACCGGTGTCCAAGCAAGCTATGCCCCGGCGGGCAGCAGCTATTCACAGCGTAACTATTGCGATCTTTCAAGCACGTGGGTCGACCCGGACACCGGGGACTGGTACGGCTTGGTGCACAACGAGTTCACGCCCCAACCCATGGGTGACGGAATTCATTTCGACGCGATCGACTATGCGGTGTCGACGGATCAAGGAAAGACGTGGTCGATCAAGGACCATGCGATCACCTCCCCGTACAGTACGACGCGTGGAGACACGACAGCGTTCCCGAACCAGACCTACTACTACGGCGATGGCGACCAGCGCCTGGTTGTAGACAATGCTTCCGGGTATTTCTACGTCTACTATGGCTCACGAGTCATAAACCAAGGGGGCAGCTGGGGCCCTGACGGGTTCGGGGAACATGTCGCCCGGGCGCCAATCTCCCAGAAAATGGCCAAGGGATCGTGGCAGAAGTACTACAACGGTCAGTGGCAGACCCCCGGCATAGGCGGTAGCGAGAGCAATCTTCACTCGGTTTCCACCGCTTACCCCAACGGCTATGTTCCGGCGAGCCAGGACTACAATCCCCTGAACACCGGGACTATCGGCCAGCAGGCCGCCGCCGGGCAACTCCCCAAGAACGGTTCGGACCTGTTCGTCATGAACGTCTCCTACAATGCCTATCTGGGCAAGTACATCGGAACCCCCCAGACCGACCTCGGAGATGGTGTATCGAGGCCCCTGCATTTCTATGCCACGGACGATCTAGCGACCCAGCAGTGGACCGACATCGGCTCCACACCCAACTACACCCAGCAGTCCTGGTACCGGTTCATGGGTGACTCCGCTACCGCGACCACCGGAAATATCCTCGGAAAGACCTTCCGGTCCTACTGCTACTTCTACTGCTCCAACACTTCCGGAACTGTGTCGAGTTCGGAGCACGTGGACGTGACGATCGATTCGAACAACCCGGCAGCGCCGGTCGTGGATCCGAGCAAGGCGTATTACATCAAATCAGGGTCGGGGCAGCTCCTCACCCAGTCCGGGGCCAATGCAACTGCAGTGGTCAGTGCTCCGGCCGGCGCAGGGTTTGAAGGGTGGAAATTCACTAGCAACAACGACGGTTCGTACCGCATCACCAACAATGTTTCCGGTCTTGCGCTCGGCGTTGATTCCTCCGTCACGACAAGCCGGGCCTGGGCGGCAAAGCCAGGTCTCGCTCCCCTGTCCGGCACCGGGCCGACCGTAGGCCAGCAGTGGTTCATTCAAGCGGACCTCAGCACCCCGTCGACCAGCGGTTCGACTTCACCAACCGGCAGCTACCGGATCATTAACAGGTACAGCGGGCTGGTCATCAGCCTCACAGCAACCACCGCCCAGACGAGCCCGTACCGCAATTGGGCCAACACCACCGGAAAATCAGCGGATACCACGACACCGCAGAACCAAGCCATGACCTTCCAGGAAGCAGCCCCTGTGGGGGCACTGGTCGGCGTCGGTTCCGGGCGCTGCCTCGACGTGCCGAACAGTTCCACAACCAACGGAACTCTGGAAGATATTTGGGACTGCAACGGCGGCGCGAACCAGAAGTGGAACGTGACGGCAGCCGGAGAACTTCGCATCTTCGGCGACTCCAAATGCCTTGATCTCCTCAACAACGCGACCAGTCCCGGATCAAGCGTGGGCATTTGGGATTGCACCGGCGGAACGAACCAACAATGGACGGTGAATTCGGACGGAACCATCGTGTCCAAGTCATCCGGTCTCTGCCTCGATGTCGCAAACCAGAACACGGCCAACGGCACGTCGGTAGAGGTCTGGACCTGTAATGGCGGAACGAACCAACAATGGAAACGCGTCTGAATACGCCAAATAGGGTGACGGCAGATGCCAATAGGCATCCTTGCATCACTGGGCGCTAAGTCGCCAAGAGAAGCTGTGGGGACTGAATCCGGCCCCACAGCTTCTCCCCGTCCCCGACAACACAGGCGAGGTAAAAGGGGACAGCCTCAAGAACAAATAAGCAGCTTCGGCGGCAGGCCTGAGCCTCGGACCAGAGGGGCAATCCTGCCGCCGGCTGCTGCGGAACTCCAGGAACGGAGCTCAGCGGCCCGGGCGTAGAGGGAGTTCAGACCGGAACGTGTTCGTTCTGGGAAGCAATTGTTTGGGGCCTGCGGGCCGCGTCACTGATCCGCAAGAGGAGGGCGACAATGATCCAGTTGGCAAGGAGGGAGGATCCGCCCGCTGAGAGGAACGGGGTCGTCAGTCCGGTGAGGGGAATGAGGCGGGTGACGCCGCCGATGATGATGAAGCACTGAAGGGCCATGCTAAAGGCCAGCCCACAGGCAAGGAGCTTCCCGAACGCATCCCTGATGCCCAAAGCGGCACGGAATCCGCGGGTGAAGAGAAGCAAGTAGAGCAGGACAATAGCGAACAGCCCGATCAGGCCGAGTTCTTCACCCAGTGAAGCGATGATCATGTCGCTGTTGGCGAACGGCACAAGGTCGGGGCTTCCGAGCCCGAGGCCCTTTCCGATCAGGCCGCCGTCGGCCATTCCGAAGAGGCCCTGGACAATCTGGGCGCTTCCCCCCGGGAAGCGGGTGAATACTTGGGGATCGAACGCGTTGAGCCAGGCGTCGATGCGCAGGCCCACATGGGAAAAAATCTTTGCTGCGGCGTATCCGCCAGCAAGCATGAGAACCACGCCCAGGACGAGCCAGCTGGCTCGGCTCGTGGCAACGTAGATCATCACGATGAACAGGCCGAAGAGCAATATCGACATGCCGAGATCGTGCTGGAAGACCAGGACCCCCACACTGGCGACCCAAGCGGTGATCATGGGACCGGTGTCTTTGATCCTGGGGAACTGCAGGCGCCCGAATTTCCTGCCGGCCAACAAGATCAGGTCCCGGTTGGACGACAGGTAGCCCGCGAAGAAGACGGCAAGCGTAATCTTTACGATTTCCCCGGGCTGGAATTGCAGCGAACCGAGGCGTATCCAGACATTCGCGCCGTTGATGTCGCCGGCGGAAATTCCCGGGACGAGGGGAAGGATGAGAAGGGCGGCGCTGACCGCGAGAGCAATGAAGGTGTACCGGCGCAATAGCCGATGGTCCTTCAACAGCCACAGCACGGCGGCTGCAACCAAGACCGAGACGATGGTCCATGTCAGCTGGTTGGTCCCCGCAGAGGTACCGTTCGACGCATCCAGTCGACGAATCATGGCGATGCCGAGGCCGTTCAAAGCCACCACGATCGGCAGGATCACCGGATCCGCATAGCGGGCTTTGAACCGCAGGACAACGTGGAAGATCCCGGCCAGTGCCGTCAAGGTTCCCGCTTGAAGCCAGAATCCAGCGTCAAGGGCTTGTTTCTTGTCCACGCTGGTCATTGCAAGGGCACCGATTCCGACGCCAAGCGCCAGCACCAACAGCACCATCTCCACGTTCCGACGAGGTTTCGCCGGAATCGCTTGCTGGCTCATGGGCATCTTCTTTCGTGGATTCGGTGTGTCCCTGCTCAGTGGGCAATCATAGTCCCAGCAGCTGGGCGCTGCTTGGGGGCAGGATCGCGTCCATCAGTTGTCCGGTCTTGTCATGGGCTGTATCACCATGTCGTCGAGCTTGGGGAGTGCATGCTCAAGCTGGTGTCTGGCGTTGTCGACAATTTCTTCCACCGCTGACAAGGCTGCGTCGGTGAGGACGATGGTGGTGGCGCCCTGAAGACGGTGGCCAACCCAGCGAAGTTGCAATTTCGGCACGGAGAGTACGCCGGGGGTCCCTTCCAGGGCCGCCTGGGCGGTGTCGAGCAGTTCGGGTTCTATCCCGTCCATCAGGCGTCGTCCAATGCTGCGTACCGTACCCCAGAGCAGGACAATGATGGCCCCCGAAATCAACAGGCCGACGATCGGGTCCGCCAAGGGAAAGCCGAGCAGCACGCCGCCGGCGCCAAGCACCACGGCGAGGGACGTGAATCCGTCAATGCGGGCATGCACGCCGTCGGCGACCAAGGCGGCAGATCCGATCTGCCGCCCGACCCTGATGCGGTAGACAGCCACAATTTCATTGCCCGCGAAGCCTATGAGACCGGCCGCGAGAACCCACCACAGGTTGTGCAGGGGCTGCGGGTGGAACAAGCGATCGATGGATTGCCATGCCGCGACTACGGCGGAAAGCGCAACCACGCCGACGATGAACAGGCCGGCAAGATCCTCCGCACGCCCATACCCATAGTTGTACCGGTGGGTTGCTGCACGACGTCCCAGGATGAAAGCGATCCACAAGGGCACGGCCGTGAGAGCGTCGGAGAAATTATGGATGGTGTCGGCAAGCAACGCGACGGAGCCGCTGATCAGGACCACAAGAAACTGCAGCACGGTGGTGCCGAGGAGGATAAACAGGCTGATCTTCAGTGCCCGAATGCCTTGGGTAGAGGACTCAAGGGCATCGTCTATGGAATCGGCGGCGTCGTGGGTGTGTGGGACAAACAGCTCATACAGCCACCCCTTGAGACCCTTGTGGTGTTCGTGGGAGTGTCCGTCATGGTCATGGTCATGGTCATGGTCATGGTCATGGTCGTGGTCATGCTCGTGATCGTGCACGTGCTCCCCATGATGATCAAGGTGTTGATGACTGCTCATGCCCTTGCTTCTTCTGCGTGGTGGTGTGTAGGGGTGCCGCCCAGGGCGTGTTCTGCTTGGAAAATGGCATCCGCGACCAACTGGCGGGCGTGCTGATTCTCCAATCGGTACATGACCTTGGTTCCGTCTTGGCGCGTGGAAACCATCCTTGCCAAGCGCATTTTGGCAAGGTGCTGGGATACGGCCGCCGGGGACTTCCCCACCAGGTCCGCCAGCGCGCCAACCGCCATTTCGCCCTCGCGAAGCGCCAAGATGATCCGCACCCGCGTAGCGTCGGCCAGCATCGCGAACACTTCGACGGCCAACTCAACGTAATGGCTGTCAACTCCCAAGGAGCAAGCCTTACTATCTGCATTCATACGCAGATTATTCCACACTTTTCGACCGGGAAGCTGGTTCTCAATGCTTTCCCGGTGAACTCTTGGCCCTGGAACGACTATCCACAACCTTGTTCACACTGGGTAAAACAACAGCTCTAAGGCAGATGTCCCCATAGCGAGCTGAATGTCAGGGATTTTCTCCACAGGTGCGTGGATGTCCACATGAATTGTCCACAGCTGTGGATAAAGTTGTGCACTTCTATGGAAAGAGAAAGGGTCTCAAAGCCACACCCCGGAGCTCCCCCGACGGTGGCTGTCTACGAGATGGGTATCGATCATGCCGATGGCCTCCATCAGCGCATACATGGTGGTGGGCCCCACGAAAGCGAAGCCCTTCTTGCGGAGGGCCTTGGACAAAGCAACGGACTCTACCGATTGAGTGGCGACGTCGGCAAAGGTCCGCGGTTCCGGCGTCGACTCCGGCTGGAACGACCAAACGAAGTCCACCAATCCACCTTCGCTGCGCAGGGCGATGGTGGCCTTGGCATTCGTCACGGCGGCCCGGATCTTAAGGCGGTTGCGGACGATCCCCGGATCCTGCATCAGCCGCTCGACGTCGGCCTCGGTGAAGGTCGCGACACTATCAGGCCGGAAGTCCAGGAAGGCGGAGCGGAAGGCCTCGCGCTTACGCAGGATGGTGGCCCAGGACAGGCCCGCCTGGAATCCTTCGAGGCTGATGCGTTCATACAAGCCCTGCTCGTCCCGGACAGGCATGCCCCACTCGTGGTCGTAGTACTCGCGCAAGAGCGGGTCAACGGAGGCCCAAGGTGGCCGCGCAAGGCCATCATCGCCGATGATGGTGCCGTTCTCAGGCGGCGTCATGGTCAATCCTCCACAGGACGTCGGGCAAAAGCTGCTTTTGACATTGTGCCCCGGGCCTACGACATTCCAGTGACACGCATCGTGATATTGATCCGCCCGCCGGGCAGTCCGCATCCTTTGGGGGACGTTCCGGGGAGCACTTTGGTGATGCCGTGGTACGCAAAACGGGAGGCGCCGCCGAACACGAAGAGGTCACCGGAGGACAGCTCGACGTCGGTATACGGCTTGGTGCGCGTGTGCGTGTTCCCGAAGCGGAAGATGCAACTGTCCCCAATACTGAGTGAGACCACAGGAGCCCGGGACTTTTCGTCCTTGTCCTGATGCATCCCCATCTTGGCGGCGCCGTCGTAGAAATTCACCAGCGCGGTGTCCGGCGCGAAGTCCGCAGCTTCGACAGGGTCACCGTATGCCTCGAACAGGGCTTTGCGACCCAAACGAAGCATCCACTCGGGAAAGTCGAGGACTCGCTCCCCGTTGACGTCGAAGGCCTCGCGTGTATACCTGTAGGGCTGCCAGTGCCAGCCCAGGCAAACCGTCCGGACGGACATCGGGTGACCGCCGGGAAGAACCGCGGCACGCAAGGGGACGGGGCCACGGGTCCACTCGCCGAAACGGGCCGCGATCCACCGTTGTTGCTCGAGGCTCAGCCAGCCCGGAACGTGAATGGCACCGGGCGCGATCTCCCGAGGGCCGGCGTCGGACGCGTCCGGCAACTCGAGCGGAAACAGCGGCTCCGTCCCCCCTGAACTCATGCCGCCTCCAGAGCCAGTAAGGTGCGCTTGGCCGCCGTGCCGCCAAGATAATTGCCAAAAGATCCATCGGATTTCACCACGCGGTGGCATGGAACGATTACCGGAAGCGGGTTGGTGGCGCAAGCACTGCCGACCGCGCGAACGGCCCGGGGGCTTCCGGCCGCCAAGGCCACCTGGGCGTAACTTTCCGTGTGGCCGTAGGCGATCCGCGGCAAATGCTCCAGGACGCTGAGGCGGAATCCGCGCGAAAGACTGAAATCCAAGGGCAGGTCAAAACTGCGCCTAGACCCGGCGAAGTATTCATCCAGCTCGCGGGCCGCGGAATCCAGGCGAGCCGGCGAGAAGAGGATCCGTGGACTGAGCTTTTCGGCGAGCAGCTGCAATACGGCGTCGTGATCTTCCACGTCAAAGGCCACCCGCACCAGACCGCGTTCGGTGGCAGCCAGCAGGAGGTGGCCAATCGGGGAATCCAAGGTGCGGTAGGCAATATCGAGGGTGTGCCGTTCCGCGGCTTCGGCTGCGAGGCGGTCATGGAGCCGCCGAAGGACGGCTGGGTCCACGGAATCGACGCGTGCGAAGAACCCGGAGACGTCCGGTTCCTCGTGGTGGATGGTCATGGGGTCTCTTCTTTCACATAGCCTGGGGAGCTCACGAAGCCGGCGGCGAGAATACTGCGTAGCGCCTTGACCCCGTCGGCACCCGCCCGACGGGCGGCGTCGGGAGTGCCGCCAAGAAGCTCGGCGACATCCGTGTAAGGGAGCCCGGCGAGGTAGTGGTAGGCCACCGCCTGGCGCTGCTTCGGCGGAAGCTGCCCGACGGCGTCGAGCACCTCTCCGTGACCGTCGCCCGGGATGCCGAGCGCGGACGGCCGCACAGGCAGTTCATCCACCGGAACCGGCCGGCGGTTCCTGGCCCGGAGAATGTCGATGGATCTGCGGTGCGCGATGGTCACGAGCCAGGCCTGGACGTTGGCGTCCGCCGGAAGTTCCGGGTAGGCCTTCAGAGCGGAGAGAAAAGTTTCGGACCAGCCGTCTTCCGCGTCGTCGACGCCCAGAACTACGCGGCACACACGCAAGACCGTGGGTCCGTGCTCCCGGACGATCAGCTCGAACGGCTTCTTGGGCACCATTAGAAGAGCTTGCTTTCCTTCGCCGCCGCCGGTTCTTCGAGTTCCAGCAGTAACCGCTTGTTATCAAGGCCGCCGGCGTATCCGGTGAGCCTCCCGTCGTGCCCCACGACCCGGTGACACGGGATGACCATGCTGAGCGGATTGCGGCCAACCGCTGAACCGACGGCCTGGGACAGCTTGCGATCACCCAGTTCGGTGGCCAATTCCCCGTAGCTGACGGTTTCCCCGTAGGGAATTTGTTCGAGCCTTGCCCAGACCCGCTGCTGGAACGGATTCCCGGAGGCCTTGAAAGGGAACTCGAACACTGTTCGCTCGCCAGCCAGGTATTCGCCGATTTCAGTGGCGGCTCGATGGAACAAGGGGTCCTTCGCAGGTGCGGGAGCACCGAAGAATTCCGAAGGCGGCATATGCCAATGTCCCTCGAAAAAGATGCCCGTGAGGACCCCGTCCTGGGCAGTCAGCGTCAATTGGCCCAGCGGAGAATCAATGGTGGTGTGCCTGGTGGTCATGCCTAGTAGACGGTGCAGGCGGCGGAAATGTGAGGTGACCGCTCAGGAGCGCCAACGCGTGGTCATGAGGAAGCCCACGATCGCAATGCCGAAGCCTGCAACGATGTTCCAGGACGCCCATGCTTGCACGGGAAGCTGGCCGCTGGTGATGTAGAAAGTGATGATCCAGAGCAAGCCGATGATCATCAGTCCGAACATGACGGGCTTGTACCAGACGGGGTTCGGCTTGTATTGCTGTGCGGTGGCCGCCTCGGTGGGGCGGGTGGACCTCTTGCGGGACTTGGACTCGGGCACGGATCCTCCTTGGCCGGCTGAATGAAAGGCCACGCCGGCTTGATATCCTGCAGGAAGGAAGATTCCAGCGGTCAACGCGCACGCGGCAATTCCGGGTTCGTACTAGCAATCAAGTCTAGCCGGATTTCGGACACTGTTCGTCGCCGAGCCTCCGCGCCTGTCAAGAGGAGACCCATTGCCGCAGGAGCAGACGGAACAAGCCGCTGCCATGTCCGACGACGGCGCGGAAATCGGTGTGGAGGCTCCCCGCACCGGGAGACACGAGTCCCGCTCCGCTCGACGCAAGGGACGCCCAAGCACGGGTGACAGGGTGCGCAAGGTCGTCCAAGTCATCGGCGAGCTCCTCCTTACTGCAGGCGTCGTCCTCTTGCTCTTTGTAGCGTGGGAGCTGTGGTGGACCAATATCGAAGCCGATGCGAAACAAAGCCAAGCCGTCCACGGCTTTGCCAAGGATTTCGCGGGACCCCTCACGCCCGCCGTCCCCACTGCCGGAGCACCGGACTACGGGAAGCCAGTGGTTGCCCAGGCTCCTGGGCATGGCAGCATGATCGGCATCATGTACATTCCCCGGTTCGGACCGGATTACTCGCGGCCCATCATCGAGGGAACCAGCTCCGACGTCCTGGACACGCTGGGTCTCGGCCACTACGGCTCCACGAGTATGCCTGGGGCCCCGGGCAACTTCGCCGTCGCGGGACACCGCCAGACCCATGGCGCGGTGTTGGATAACATCCACCTCTTGGTTCCAGGCGACAAAATCTACGTGCAGACCAACGACGGCTACTACACATACGTTTTCCGCAACAACCAGATCGTGCTGCCTTCACGGACGGACGTCCTTCTTCCGGTCCCCACCCAGCCCGGAGCGACACCCACCGAAAGCTACTTGACCATGACCAGCTGCAATCCGCGATTCGGTGCGCAAGAACGTATCATCGCCTACTCCTTGCTGGAAAGCTGGCAGCCGGCATCCGCCGGTCCGCCGCAGGAGATCGCCAAACAAGTCGCCGATACGCGCGGAAAGGGATAACCCATGTACGGATGGATCTTCCGTCACCTCCCGGGACCCCTGTGGGTGCGTATCCTGACATCAGCAGCCCTCGTGGCATGCGCGCTTGTCCTGATGGTCGAGTTCCTTTTCCCCTGGTTTTCACAGTTCACCACCCTCAGCGACTCAACGATTGGTTCAGCACAGCAGCCATGAGCACCAAAAAAATCCTCGTCGTGGACAACTACGACAGCTTCGTTTACACCCTCGTCGGCTACTTGCAGGAACTCGGTGCGGAAACCACAGTGGTCCGGAACGACGACGTCACCCTCGCCGAGGCGATCGAGCTGGCGGACGCCCGAGACGGGGTATTGATTTCCCCCGGTCCCGGCACCCCTGCCGAAGCGGGCGTGTGCATCGAGTTGATCAAGTGGTGCGGAGACCACAACAAGCCGATGTTCGGCGTCTGCCTTGGCCATCAGGCGTTGGCGGAGGCCTATGGTGGCACGGTCACTCATGCGCCCGAGCTGATGCACGGCAAGACCTCACCCGTGCAACATGACGGCAAGAGCGTTTTCGCCGGTCTGCCGTCGCCGGTGACGGCTACGCGCTACCATTCTTTGGCAGCTGTCCGCGAGAGTATCCCCGACGTCCTGGAAATCACCGCTGAAACCGCCAGCGGGGTAGTCATGGGCCTGCAGCATCGCACGGCGCCGCTGTGCGGAGTGCAGTTCCACCCTGAATCAGTGCTGACCGAAGGTGGATACCTCATGCTCGGCAACTGGCTTGAATCACTGGGGATGTCCGGAGCGGCCGCCCGTGCAGCCACCCTGAGTCCCCTGATCCAGCGCTAGCTGCCACCAGTGCTAACCGCTTGAGTTTCCCCCGTGGCCGCCCCGGGTATCGCTTGGGCTCGGGCTGGTAGTCGGGCTGGGGCTAGGGCTCGGCGACGGAGCAGGAGCCTTCGCCACGATTACGCTGACGGTCTTGCCCTGCTCCACGAGGGACTTGAACGCATCGCCTTGGCTCGTCACCGTGCCCGGGGTCACTTGCGAATTTTCCTGCTCGGTCACCGCCATGACCAGGCCGTTCTCCTTGAGCAGGGCCTCGGCATCCGCAGCGCTCAAGCCGACCAGTTGAGGCATGGAAACCTTGCCTGTGGACACTACCAAGTCGACGGTGCTGCCTGCGCCCACAACAGCCCCGGAATCGGGTTTGGTGCTGATCACGGAGCCTGCGGGAACCGTAGGACTATTGGCCAAGGTGCTCGATCCGCCCACGAGGCCGGCTTGACGGAGGAGGTCGCGCGCGGCGGCTTCCGTAAGGCCACTGAGGCCTGCAGGTACTTTCACGGAGACCGGTCCGTCTGAAACGTTCAGGATGATGCGCGAGTTCGGTGCCACTTCGGACCCCACTGCAGGGTCAGTGCTGATCACGGTGCCCTTGGCGACGGTATCGTGCGGAACCCGGCGTGACTCAGGGCTGAGATTGGCGCCGTACAGCGCCTGAAGTGCCATGGCTTCGCTCATGCCAGCCACCTGCGGCACCGACACCAACGCCGGTGGGGCCGGCTTTTGGTTCACTGTGTTGTACAGCCACAATCCGCCACCAGCCAGGACCAGCAACGTAAAGATGATCACTACGGCCGTCCAAGCACGACGGCGGGACTTCTGGCGGGCGGTCCGCTCGTGTTCAAGGGCGAACCCAAGCGGCATGGCGCCGTCGTGGTCTGAGTCCGATTCGCTGGCCGCGAAGGCGAGCATGGTGTCCTGGTCGCCGGCGTCCCGGCCACCGTCCGGCCCTCCCGTCTGGGCGGCGTCCAGGAATTCTGCTCCCGTCAGGCCGCGCGCCAAAGAACCTTCGGGAAGCAATTGCGTCGACGGTACAAGCTCCTGGGGGTCCGTGGGTGTTCCGGCGGGAACTGCCACGCCGTTCTTTGCCGCGCGTAAGGCACGGCGGAAGGCTGCCGCATCCTGGAAACGGTCGGCCCGGTCCTTCTGCAGGCCCTTGGCAAGAACGCTGTCCAGTGCCTCTGAAACAGCCGGATTGAACGAGCTGGCCGGTTCCGGGATCTCGCGGACGTGCTGGTAAGCCACCGAGACAGGGCTGTCGCCCGTGAACGGAGGCCGGCCGGTGAGCATTTCGAACAGCAGGCACGCTGCAGAGTACAGATCGCTACGGGCATCCACGGTCTCGCCACGAGCCTGCTCCGGTGAGAGATACTGGGCGGTACCAACGACAGCCTGGGTCTGGGTCATGGTTGCCGCAGAGTCCGCCATGGCTCGGGCAATGCCGAAATCCATGACCTTCACAGCGTTTGAATCACCAGACACCATGACGTTGGCCGGTTTGATGTCACGGTGGACGATCCCGGCCTTATGGCTGTATTCCAGCGCAGAAAGCACGCCGAGGATGAACTCGATGGCTTGATCGATGTCCAGTTCCTTGGCCCGGATCAGGTCGCGGAGAGTCCGGCCGGACACGTATTCCATGACGATGTAAGGGACCCGGACGTCCTCGCCCGGACCACCGGACACTGTGTACTCCCCAGTGTCATAGATGGCCACGATCGAGGAGTGGTTCAGGGCCGCCACTGCCTGCGCTTCGCGCTTAAAGCGAGCATGGAACTGTGGATCGCGGGCAAGATCGGCACGGAGCAGCTTTACCGCCACGGTTCGGCCGAGCAGCGTGTCGGTGCCCTTGTAGACATCCGCCATGCCGCCACGGCCGAGTAGTTCACCGAGTTCGTACCGCCCGTTGAGGACGCGCTGGGTTGTCATTGGAGTGCTGTCCTCTCTGTGGGCAGGTGTGGAGCGTCCGGTCGGCATAGTGTCCTATTTGCTGCTCGTGGCAGAGGGAGTAGGCGTCGCCGTGGACAAGTGGTAGGTCACTACGGATCCAGCAGCCACTTTTTGTCCGGCGGCAGGATCGGAGCTGACGAATGTTCCCGGCGCCTGGCCGGTTGTTCCATCAACGGGGGCTCCCGTCACCCAGCGCAGGCCTGCGCCTTCGATGGCAGCCTGCACTTGTGATTCGGTCGCTCCCTTGCCGATGGTCGGCACCGAAACCAATTGCGGCCCCTTGGAGTAGCTCACGTCAATCGTCGCTCCCTTGGGCACGGGGCCGGAAGGGTTGATGTCAATGACAGTGCCAGGCGTTGATGGATCGAAGACCTGGATACCGTTGACGACGAGGCCGAGCGCGTTGAGGTCCGAGCGCACCCTGTCATACGGCTGGCCCTTGTACGCCTCCGGGATCAGGTTGATGGCCTCCGGGGTGGTCGCGGTGGGTGTCGGGCTGGCCGAAGTCTGCGTGGGGGTCGGACTCGCGGAGGTAGGGGGCGCGCTGGAGGTCACAGACGGAGGGTTCGTGCTGGCCGGTGCCGGGCTACTTGGGTTGAAGAATCCGGACTGGGTCAGGAACGCTCCGAGCAAGGCAAGGAGCACGAGCACAATCAGGGCGATGAGCGGCCAGGTCCACGGGCTGCGCCTCTTCCGTTGCGGCTCGGTCTGGTACTCCTCTTCCTCATGGAGGTACTGGTCGTGCTCGTCGGCCTCATCCAAGCTACGCTCGGCGGCCAGGGCATTGGCGCGGGAGAGCGCATTTCCACCTTCGCCCGCAGCCCCTGCGGCTGCGGCTCCTGCCGCCGCGGCGCCGATCACGGGAAGTGCCGACGTCGACGTCGAACGCGTTTCCTGGCCGTACGGCGAGGTGACGATGCCTGTAGGCGCCGTAGCGATGCTGGTAGGTGCAGTGATGGGACCCGTGGCGGATTCGAACAACAACATCCCTGGTACGGCTGCATGGGCCGCGGCGATGTCGCCCCGACGGATAGCTTCCGCCGCCTCGGCCAGTTTGATGGCGTCTGCAGGACGGTTCTTCGGGTCCTTGGCGAGCATGGACATCAGCAGCGCGCGAACGGGAGTGGGCAGGCTTTCAGGCAGCGGCGGCGGGGCGTCGTTGACCTGGGCCAGCGCAATGGCGATCTGCGATTCACCGGAGAACGGACGGTGCCCGGTGAGGCACTCGTACCCAATAACGCCGAGTGAATATATGTCGGAGGAACCCGTGGCCGTCTGTCCCGTAGCCTGTTCCGGCGCCAGATACTGGGCGGTACCCATGACCTGTCCGGTCTGTGTGAGCGGGACTTGGTCCGCGAGGCGCGCAATGCCGAAATCAGTGATCTTGACACGGAAGTCCGGCGTGATCAGCAGGTTGCCCGGTTTGATATCGCGGTGCACCAGGCCCTGGGCGTGCGCGGGCGCAAGCGCCCGGGCAGTCTGGGAAATGATGGACAGTGTGCGGTCCGGCGAAAGGACCTGCTCACGCTCCAGGATGCTGCTCAACGGCTGACCCGGCACCAGCTCCATGACCAGGTAGGCGGAGCCGTCTTCTTCTCCATAGTCGAAGACGTTGGCAATCCCGACGTGGTTAAGCAACGCGGTGTGGCGGGCCTCGGCTCGGAAGCGCTGGAGGAACCCGGGGTCGCCGGTGTATTCCTCCTTGAGCACCTTGATGGCAACGATCCGGCCAAGGATCTGGTCCTTGGCCCTCCAGACCTCTCCCATGCCGCCAATCGCAATGCGACTGGTCAGCTGGAACCTGCCGCCGAGGGTGATTCCTGACGAAGGTCTCACTTATTCAACACCGCCTCAAAAATCTTCTTCGCGTTCGGACTGGTTAGCTTTGCTCCGGTTAGCACGTCAACGTTCTCCATGACAATGGTGACGGCCACCTGCGGGTCGTTCGCCGGGGCGAACCCGGTAAACCATGAGTTATTCAGGCCTGTATCGCCAAGTTGCGCCGTGCCGGTCTTTCCGGCCACTTGGATTCCCGGTACCGCGGCGCCGCTTGCGATGCCTTTGGATACGACGTCGGTCATCCACTCGGTGATTTGGCTGGCGATCTCGGGAGTCGTGGAGGTGCGCAACGTCTCGGCTTTGGGTTCGCTGATGACCCGAAGGTCTGGTGCCCGCACGGTCTTGATGAGGTTCGGTTTCATCTGGACGCCGTGATTGGCAATTGCCGCGGTCATCATCGCGATTTGCAGCGGAGTGGCCTTGACGTCTCGCTGCCCGACGGCGGACTGGGCAAGCTCTGCCTGGTCCAGGTCCGTCGGGAAGACGCTGATCGCGGACTGAAGCTTGAGCTGGTCGCCGAAATCCTGCCCGAAGCCAAACTTGGCGGCTTGGTCCGCGATGGCTTTTTGCCCCAGGTCCAGGGCGATGCTGGCGAACGGCGTGTTGCACGACTGCTCCAGCGCGAACGGGAAATCTGCCGTGCTACGGGTTGAGCAGTTTCCGCCGGCATAGTTGGGCAACGAAGCATTGGAACCGGGCAAGGGGAGGCTGTCCGGGTTCGGTAGGACACTGTCCTTATTGTACTTTCCGGAGCTCAACGCAGCAGCGGTATCGACGAGCTTGAACACGGAACCGGGCGCCAGCAGCTCACCGGTCGGTCCGCTCACGGATTGGTTCAGGTTGATGCCCGGAACCTGGTTGAGCTGGTTGTAGCTTGCCTGTTCCTTGGCGGGATCGTGCGTGGCGATCAGATTGGGATCGTAGGACGGTTTGGAGACCATGGCGATGATGGCGCCCGTTTTCGGGTTGGTAACGACGATCGAACCACGCTGGCCGTCAGGAATGAGATCGTAGGCGAGCTTCTGGATCACTGGATCGAGGGTCAGTTCCACCGACGCTCCCTTCGGCTGGCTGCCGAGGAAAATCTGGCTCACCCGGTCCAGGAAGAGTTGGTCGGAGCTGCCTGCCAGCTCATCCCGGAGCTGCTGCTCAAGTCCGGTGGATCCATAAGTTCTGGAGAAGTAACCCGTAATCCCTGCGTAGAGCTCGGGCTGGGCGTAGCTGCGTTGGTACTTGCAGGTTTCATCCCCGGCCACGGATTCGGCGATGGGCTTGCCGCCTACGATGATGGCACCGCGGTCATTGCAGTAGTTCGCCAGGACGGCGCGCTGGTTCCAGGGATTGTCGTTCAGGTCGCTGGCGCCGATGACCTGAACGTAGCTGATCGCACCGAAGAGGAGGGCGAACATGGCAACGGCTGCCATCCACGAGTTGCGTATGGAATGGTTCATGCGGTAGTCACCGCCTCTCTGGGGGCGTGGGTAATGGGCGTAGTGTCCACCGGGCCGCGCGCGGTGTGGGAAATCATGAGCAACAAACCCACGATGATCCAGTTGGCAAGCAAGGAGGAACCGCCTGCCGCAAGGAAGGGAGTGGTGAGACCCGTCAGAGGGATCAGCCGTGTGACGCCGCCGATCACCGCGAAGCATTGAATCGCGATGGCAAAGGACAGGCCGCAAGCGAGGAGCTTGCCGAACGCGTCCCGTGCGCCGAGAGCGGCGCGGAACCCGCGGGTGAAGAGCAGCATGTAGAGCATCACCACTGCGAACAGACCGATCAGTCCCAGTTCTTCGCCGATAAGAGCGACAATCATGTCACTATTGGCAAACGGCACGAGGTCCGGCCTGCCTTGCCCGAGGCCCGTACCGACGAGGCCGCCGTCGGCCATGCCGAAGAGGCCTTGGACGATTTGCCCGCTGCCGCCAGGGGACCGGCCGAAAACCTCCGGAGTGAAAGCGTTCAACCAGCTGTCCAAGCGGAACGCCACGTGCGAGAAAAACTTCGCCGCCAGGAATCCGCCGCCCAGGATCAGTACAAGACCGATGACCACCCAGCTGATGCGGCTCGTTGCCACGTAGATCATGACGATGAAGAGGCCGAAGAAAAGGAGCGAGGTGCCGAGGTCCCGCTGGAAGACCAGGATGCCGATACTCACGAGCCATGCCGTGATCATGGGGCCAAGGTCCTTGAATCGCGGAAATTGCATGGGGCCGATCTTGCGGCCGGCAAGCAGGATAAGGTCCCGATTGGAGGAAAGATAACCTGCGAAGAATATAGCCAGGGTGATCTTGGCGATTTCTCCCGGTTGAAAAGTCATGGACCCTAGTCGGATCCAGACGCTGGCCCCGAGCACTTCGCCGGCAGATATCCCGGGCACCAGGGGCAGTACCAGAAGAATCGCACTGGCCGCGAGCGAGACAAAGGTGAAACGGCGAAGAAGCCGGTGGTCCTTCAGCAACCAGATCGCCACGATTGCCACACCCATGGCCAGAATGGTCCAGCGCAGCTGGTTGTTGCCCGTGTCCTCTCCCGGCTGGTCCATACGATGGATGAGGGCCAGTCCCAGGCCGTTGAGCGCAACGACGATCGGAAGCATGATCGGATCCGCATATTTTGCGCGGAACCTCAGGACCATGTGGAAAGCCAGTGCGGCCACGACCAGAAGGCTCGACTGGAACCAGAAATCGCTGTCGAAAGCCGCGGGGCTGTTGAGCCCGACCATGGCGCTGGCGCCGATTCCCACAGCAAGGGCAACGACAAGGAGCGCGAGCTCGACGTTGCGGCGCGGGCTAGGTGCTGTTATTGCCTGAATCATGGGGACACCACACAGCTTGGAACCGGTGTGGACGTGGGTGACGCCGTGGGCGCATTCGAAGGACTTGGGCTCGCCGGCGCGGGACTTGCCGTGCCGCTCGGGCTTGCCGTTGGCCTGGGTGTGGCTGTGGGGCAATTGCTTGGTAGGCCGGTAGTGCCCCGGTCCTGCAGGCTTTTCACAATCTGCTGGGCATCGGCGAGATCGCGGGCCGGGACGGTCTGGCGAACACTCTGTTGAGTGAATTCAGGCAAGGAGTCCATGCGAATGCTGGTCACGGCCTCCACCTTCGAGAGCTGGAACGGGCCGAGGCTCTGCGAAATACCATTGAAGATCGCCACATGCTGCTCGTATTCACCCACGTAGTAGCGAGTCTGGGTCCATGCGTAACCGAGCCATAGCCCGGCAACCACAAAAATGGCCAAGACCGCAGCGATCGCGGGCGTCAACCAGCGCCGGTTGCGGGTGACAAGCTGCACCGGATCCTGGCGGTCCTGTTCAGCCTTATGGGTCAGCACGGTGGCAGCGCGCCGTGCGACGCTGCGTCCGGCCACTGTGGGGATGGACCCTGTTTCCGCCGCAGTAGCCGCGGCGCCGACCAATTCGTGCGGACGGCTCGAGAGTTCTTCGCGAAGGATTTCCGCAGACAGATGTTCGCCCAAGTGCGGGTCTGTTGCGGTCGGCGGTTCAGAGGTGCCGCCTGGTGTTGCCGGACCCGCCGCCTCTGGGACCTTGGCCGCGTCGGAGGGGCCGGCGTCGGGCGCTGTTTTGTTTGGCGTTATCGCCGGATTGCCTGTTTTGCCTGCGGGGCCGGACTCTTTATCCTCAGACGCGGTCTTTTCGGCTGACGGTGTTTTCGACGGGACGGTCGGCACCGGATTGACGACGTCGACGGCGGCCGTGCTGAGCTCGTCCCCAGCGGTTGCTTCCACGATTTCCAGGAGCACCACGGTGACGTTGTCCGGAGCCCCGTTGGCGAGTGTGAGCTCAATGAGGAGGTCGGCGCATTCTGCGAGGTCCTTGGTTTCGCGGACCACCTGCTCCACCACCGGGCCTTGGACATAATTCAGGCCGTCGGAGCAGACGAGCCAGCGTTCGCCGGGTTCGACGTCGAGCTCGTCCAAGTCAAGTTCAGGGCTGGCGTCCACGTCGCCCAGAACGCGCATGAGGACGTTCTTGTGCGGGTGGGTTTCGGCTTCCTCAGGGCGCAGCCGGCCTTCATCGATCAACCTCTGCACGAAAGTGTGGTCCACGCTGATTTGCTCGAACTTGCCATCGCGCAGGCGGTATGCACGGGAATCGCCGATGTGCGCGAAGTGCAGTCGCCTGCCTTCGAGCAGCAGGGCCGTGACCGTTGTGCCCATTCCTGCGAGCTTCGGGTCCACGTGGACAAGCTCTGAGAGGAGGGAATTGGCAGTCTGGATTTCGTCGGCCAGGACAGTTTCCGCCCCGTCCGGGTATGCATCGTGATCAAGGTGGATCATGTCCAGCACGGTGGATGCCGAGGCGACGTCTCCGCCCGCGTGCCCGCCCATTCCGTCCGCAACGACGGCAAGGTGGCGGCCGACATAGGCGGAATCGTCGTTCTTCGAGCGGACACGCCCGACGTCGGACCGCGCCGCGTAATGCATGATCAGGGGCGGCTCCGGAGGCAGCGCCTTGCCCTCGGAGGGCTGGGGGGAAGCCATGGGCTACGGCCTCAATTCGATGACCGTCTTGCCGATCCTCACGGGGACGCCAAGCTCCACCGGCAGGGCGCGGGTCAGTTGCTGGTCGGCGAGATAGGTGCCGTTGGTGGAGCCTAGATCTTCGATGAACCACCGGCTGCCTTGGGGAAACAAGCGCGCATGCCGGCCCGAAGCGTAATCATCTTCCAGGACAAGCGTGGCTTCTTGGGCGCGGCCCAAGAGGATGGGGCTGGCCGCCAAAGGAAGCGTGGTCCCCTTCAGCGGACCCTCGACGACGACGAGTTGGCGGGCCTGCTGCTTCACTGGTTGGGGCGGTGCAGGGGCGAGTTCCGGATGCTTGCGTACTTCGCGCGCCGTCGGCGTTCCCATGGCTGCTTTGCGGCCGATCACGAGATCACGGCGCATGGTCGAGACGATGCTGAAGATCAGTACCCAAAGCAGCAGGAGGAAGCCGAAACGGAGCGCTGTGATGGTGAGTTCGCTGATGTCGCTCACGGGCGCCCACCAGAGGGCAGGGGAAGAAGTCTGAAAATGATCTTGGTCCGTCCCATGGTGATGGTGGATCCGTCAGTAAGTTCCACGCTACCGTCCACTTTGTGGCCGTTGACGTAGCTTCCGTTGGTGGAACCGAGGTCCACGGCGCGGGTCACGCCGTCCACCGTCTGGATTTCAAGGTGCTTGCGTGAGACGCCGGTGTCATCCACCGGGATGTCCGCCTCGGAGGACCGGCCTAGCACGATCGAAGGTGCGTTAAGGGAATAGCGCTGTCCGCCAATGTCGAGTACAGGCTGGAGCCGTGTGGGTTCACGCCTTGGCGCTGCGGGGACAACGGGCTTCGGGGCGGCAGGCGCGGCGGTCCCGTTGGATTTCTCGGTGCTGGACGCGATTTCGAAGTGGCCTTCGCGCTGGGCGTCGTCGTGCTGGAAGGAGATCCGTACCGGACCCTGCAGAATGTAACCTTGGCTGCGCACGTGCTGGATGACGACGTCGCACAACTCTTCGGCCAAGGGCGTTCCCCACTCTTGGGCCCGGGCGAAGTCTCCATCGCTCAAATGGACATCGAAGACGTTGGGAACCAACGTGCGGCCGGCAGCGATGGTGATGGACTCGTGGTCCAGTTCGCGGCGAAGCCTGCTGGCTATCTCCACGGGTTCCACCCGCGCACGCGACCCCGTGGAGAAGACGCCGCGGACGGCCTTTTCGAGGCCACGTTCAACCCTGTCAAGCAAGCCCATGGTCCTTCTCCTTCCGTTTCGGTGACCCTGCAGTACGAATAGCCGCGACGCATCCTTGCAGTGGCCGCAGCGCACGCAAAGAGCCTGTCCTCAACCCCGATACTACTGGGCAAGACTGTGAATGGTCTTATTCCACAACGCCCGGAACGCCGGAAAAGTTCGCCGGCTCGTCTGACTTCACCGCCTCTCGTGAGCGATTTCTGCAGTGCGCAGCGAGGTGGCGATCCAGCAATTCCCGGGGTTTCACGCTCCTGTTCTTAGTCGATTGGTGTTTTCAAGTCCTTGTCCGTTATGCTTGATCTCGCTGCTTTCGCAGGGGTGAGTCCGGGGAATCCTGGTACAGCCTGGCGAAAGAAGTTGCGCGCGAGTGGCGGAACGGCAGACGCGCTGGCTTCAGGTGCCAGTATCCGAAAGGGTGTGGGGGTTCAAATCCCCCCTCGCGCACGCATTTGAGAGGAACCCCGGTCTTTTGACCGGGGTTCCTCTGTTTAACCCCCAACTAACTCGCACTTGTTGTCGTTTTGGCGGTTCATAACGACGTTAAGTGCGAGTTAGTTGGGCTACACCCTTAGCGCCCCGAGCCCGGTGATCAAGGCATCCAAGCCCAGGCTGAATGCCAGATCGGCGGTGGAGTTATTCCCCTCGGATCCAAGGCTGCGGACCGCGGAGGTGAAGTGCGGCGTCGAGTCTGCCAGCTTGCCGGAGTCGAAAATGTCCGCCGGTGCGTTCGCGTCGAAAGCAGCCCCGAAAATGTAGGCCTCGAGGGCGACGATGCTCGGGATGATTTGCTGCTCCGGGAAACCGGCGCGGAGGAAGCCCTTAGTCACGGCTTCGTACATTCCGAGGGTCTGTGGCGCGTCCGTGACCGGAAGGACTGCGATCACGGAGATTAAAGGAGTGTGCCTGGCGAAGATGCCACGGTAGGAATACGCCCACTGCCGGACGGCGTCCTCCCAAGGCAACGTGCCGAAGCCGCCGTAGTCCACTTTGGACATCAGGTCCTCTTCAACCAGCTTGAGGACCTCATCTTTGGAGGACACATGGTTGTAAAGGGCCGACGGCGCCACGCCCAGGGAGCGGGCGAGTGCGGCCATGGTGAGGCCGTCGTAGCCCTTCTTGCTGATCAGTTCCAAGGCGGCTGCAGTGATGCCGTACTGGTCCAGGATCGCCGCCATTGGCCGGCCCGCCCTGCGGCGCGCTTTGGTCTCCCCGGGAACAGGGGTGGGTGCGGGCATCGCGGACCTTTCTGGAGGCTGTGTCCTCAGCATTATTCCACCGGGGTCTTCACAGCCGGGGCCACGCCGGTTACAGTTGAGATAAATGAACGTCATTCATTTATTGGTCAGCCAACGGGGGCGGCCACAGAAAGGACATCATGTTGAATCTTGATCGCGACGTCGTCATTGTCGGTGCTGGTCCGTCGGGGCTGACGGCCGCACGCGAATTGAAGAAGGCCGGACTCAGCGTGGCCGTGCTCGAAGCGCGCGACCGCGTCGGAGGCCGCACCTGGACCGACACCATTGACGGAGCCATGCTGGAAATCGGTGGACAATGGGTGTCCCCGGATCAGTCCGCCCTGATGGGACTCTTGGACGAATTGGGCTTGAAGATGTACTCCCGCTACCGCGATGGAGAGTCTGTCTACTTGGCGCCGGATGGCCACCGCACCCGCTACACCGGGGCTTCCTTCCCGGTCAGCGAGACCACCGCAGCCGAGATGGACAAGCTTACGGCCATCCTGGACGGGCTCGCTGCCGAGATCGGCCCGGAGGAGCCCTGGGCCCACCCCAAGGCCCGCGAACTGGACACCATCTCCTTCCACCACTGGTTGCGACAGAACTCCACGGACGAGGAAGCATGCAACAACATCGGCCTCTTCATCGCCGGAGGCATGCTCACCAAGCCCGCCCACGCCTTCTCGGCGCTGCAGGCCGTACTGATGGCGGCTTCGGCAGGTTCCTTCTCCAACCTCACCGACGAAGACTTCATCCTGGACAAGCGGGTTATCGGCGGCATGCAGCAGGTCTCCCTGCTGATCGCCGCTGAATTGGGCGACGACGTCGTACTTAACAGTCCCGTCCGAACCATCAACTGGGAGCCAGCTCGGGGAGAGGGCGAAGGCCACCGCGTCACGGTCGAGTCCGAGTGCGCCATCGTCAATGCGCGATTCGTCATCATGGCGGTCCCGCCGAACCTGTATTCCCGGGTGTCCTTCAACCCGCCGCTGCCGCGCCGCCAACACCAGATGCACCAGCACCAGTCCCTGGGCCTGGTCATCAAGGTCCACGCTGTGTACAGCACGCCGTTCTGGCGCGAAGACGGCCTGTCCGGTACGGGCTTCGGTGCGGACGCCTTGGTCCAGGAGGTTTACGACAACACCAACCATGGAGATACCCGCGGCACCTTGGTGGGTTTCGTGTCCGACGAAAAGGCCGATGCCGTCTTCGAACTCAGCGCCGAGGAGCGCAAGAAAGCCATCCTTGAGTCCATCGCGAACTTCCTGGGCGAGAGGGCCCTGGATGCCGAGGTCTACTACGAATCCGATTGGGGCTCCGAGGAATGGACCCGCGGCGCCTACGCGGCCAGCTACGACCTGGGCGGCTTGCACCGCTACGGCAAGGACCAGCACGCCAACGTGGGGCCCATTTACTGGTCGTCCTCCGACCTCGCTGCGGAAGGCTACCAGCATGTGGATGGAGCAGTCCGCATGGGCCTGGGAACGGCCGCCAGGATCGTCACCGCCAACAACCGCGTAGCCACCGTGCCGGTCTCCTAGGAACAGGTACCAATCCACACGTGAGGTCTCGCCTCTTTCACCGGATGAAAGGGGCGGGACCTCACTTCTGGAAGCCGCGGCCTACGGTGCCGAAACGCCTGCTGCCGCTTCAGCTTCGGCCATCGCGGCGTCCAGCAGCTCGACGGCGCGCGGATAGTCTGTCCCAGCGGTGATCCGGCAGCGTTGCGCTTCCTGGAGAGCCCGGACCAAGGCAGCGGTTTGCGGAATGTTGACGTCGCTCATGCCGGGGAAGTCGATACCCCTGGCAGGGTCCAGCTCGTACTTTTGCCAGCGGGCCAAGATGGCGTCATGACGCGCTGCGGCGTCCGCGAACCCCGCTCGGTTTTCGGGCTTGCTTTGACGCTTCCGCTCCAACTTCCGGCCGACTGAGAAGGCCGCAAGGGCGGCACCGATGCCCAGGAAGAGCATCAAAAGTCCGACGGCGGGCGAGGCCAATGCGGGAATGACGATTGCCGGGACAATCACCACGAGTCCGGCGAAGACGTTCCAGAAGATGGCGTCGGGCTCTTTGACGAGGTCACGGTTGCGGTGGCCGAGCGGATCGCGCAGGGGGACATGTCCACTTTCGGCACTTCTTTGGACGACGCCTTTGCTGACGGCATGGACCGTCAATGCAACAGCGCACATGATGAGGATTGCCCATAGGGCGATCTCCCAGACCGTCAGCTGGACTCCAGTTGTGGCGGGCAATCGGACCACCTCCACGCGAATGCGCACGCTTCACCTTCAGTATGCGCTGAGCAAAGCGTGGAGGCGAGTGGTGGGACTAGGCGTGGTCCCGCTTGGATGCCTTGGGTGCGTCCCGCTTTGCCGAGGCGTTCGTCTTCGCTTCCTTGGTGGCTTCCTTCTTGGTGGCTTCTTCCTTGATGCGCTTCGCCTCGGAGCGGACGGCTGCATGGGTGGCGCGCTCGACGACGAGCCACTGCGGGGGAGCTGCTAGCAGCTCGGTGATTTCCGCCGTCGTCAGGGGCTCGGTGATGCCGCCGCGGGCGAGCCCGCTGATGGAGATGTTCAGCTTCTGGGCCACCACGGGACGCGGGTGCGGACCCGTCCTGCGGAGTTCGGCGAGCCACTCCGGCGCGTTGGCCTGGAGCTCGGCGAAATCGGCGCGGGTGATTTCCGAATCCTGGAACTCCTGGGGTGTTGCGGGCAGGTAGATGCCAAGTTTCTTGGCAACGGTGGCCGGCTTCATGGACTGGGAGTTTGCAGAGGTCATGGTTCTAAGGGTATCCGCCACCGCGGGGAAGTGGCACAGCGGCGGACGTTCGGCGGCGGCCGGGGTTCCGTCCCTTGGGTGGCCAAGCGACCCACCCGCGGACCGTCATATACGGTTTTGCGGTTAATAGTTCTCGTTTAAAACGCATATGAGGTTCTAGGATGGATTCATGCCGCATATACGAGTCTCGGAGGCCGCCCGCTTCCTCGGGGTCAGTGACGATACCGTTCGCCGGTGGATTGACCACGGGTCCCTCACGGGGATGAAAGACGAGTCTGGTCGGCTGGTAGTGGACGGACTAGAGCTTGCCCATGTGGCTCGTGAGCAGGCAGCGCTGCCCGAGGACCCCACCAACGTTGGCCGCTCAGCCCGCAACCGCTTCGTTGGCTTGGTCACGGGAATCACCACGGACAAGGTCATGGCCCAGGTAGAGCTCCAATGCGGGCCCTTCCGGGTGGTGTCCCTCATGAGCAGTGAGGCGGTCCGCGAACTTGGCCTGGAGCTGGGATCCGTGGCTACGGCCGTCGTCAAGGCCACCACCGTCATTGTTGAAACCGCGCAGGGAAAGAGCATTACGTGAAGATCGCACGCAGGAACTTTGGAGTCTTGTTGGCAGGGGGGAGCTTGCTGGCAGGGCTCGCCGGCTGTGCCGGGACGCCCGGCACTAACGGAAACAGCGCCGCCAGCACCGCAAGCAGCAGTTCGCCCCAGCTCTCCGGCACCGTCACGGTTTACGCCGCAGCCTCGCTCAAAGCAACGTTCACTGCGCTGGCCTCGGAATTCGAAGCGAAGAACCCCGGCACCAAAGTGGTCCTCAGTTTTGCTGGATCCTCGGACCTGGTCACGCAGATCACCCAGGGTGCCCCGGCCGACGTCTTCGCTTCCGCGGACACCAAGAACATGGGCAAGCTGTCCGACGCTTCCCTCCTGGACGGGAAGGCAACGAACTTCGCCACCAATGTCCTGACCATCGCCGTTCCGCCGGCCAATCCGGCGTCGATCTCTTCCTTCGCGGACCTCGTCAAGCCCGGCGTGAAGGTGGTTGTCTGCGCCAGCCAGGTGCCGTGCGGGGCAGCTGCCCAGAGCGTGGAGAAAGCCACCGGCACCACCCTGAAGCCCGTGAGCGAAGAGTCCTCGGTGACCGACGTCCTGGGCAAGGTGACCTCGGGCGAGGCCGATGCCGGCCTGGTCTACGTCACCGACGTCAAGAGCGCTGGAGACGAGGTCAAGGGCGTCCCGTTCCCCGAGTCCAGCAATGCGGTCAACACCTACCCGATCGCCACGGTGGGAACCAGCAAGCACAAGGACCTTGCCGCGGCCTTCATCAGCTTGGTTACCGGCAGCGAAGGCAAGAAAGTCCTCGGCGACGCAGGCTTTGGCGTACCGTAGGCGCTGATGAACTACAGCGGGATACCGCGTTGGGTCTACGGACTGGCGGCAGTGGGCGGCTTGTTCGTCTTGCTGCCCTTGGCCGCCATGGTCGTGAAAGTCGATTGGGCCCAATTCATCCCGTTGGTGACCTCCGAGTCCTCGCTCACTGCGCTGGGCCTCAGCCTCCGCACCTCCGCAGCGAGCACAGCCCTCTGCGTCCTCTTCGGCATTCCCTTGGCCCTGGTTCTTGCCCGGCGGCCCTTCCGCGGTCAAAGGCTCCTCCGCGCCTTCGTGCTCCTGCCCTTGGTGTTGCCGCCGGTGGTGGGCGGCATTGCGCTGCTCTACACCTTCGGGCGGCAGGGACTTCTGGGCAAGAGCCTCGAGCTCGCGGGCATCCAGATCGCTTTTTCGACGACGGCGGTGGTCCTGGCACAGGCGTTCGTCGCGCTGCCCTTTCTAGTAGTCAGCCTCGAGGGCGCCCTCCGGACGGCCGGAAACCGCTACGAAGCCGTTGCCGCGACGCTTGGCGCCCGCCCCGGTACGATTCTGCGGCGCGTGACCGTGCCTATGGTCCTTCCCGGGCTCGCCTCCGGAGCGGTGTTGTCCTTTGCCCGCAGCCTGGGAGAATTCGGGGCAACCCTCACGTTTGCGGGGAGCTTGCAGGGTGTCACGCGAACTCTGCCGCTGGAAATCTACCTTCAGCGCGAGACCGACGCCAATGCCGCCGTCGCCCTTTCGCTGGTGCTTGTAGCCGTGGCGGTGATCGTCGTCGGGCTGTCCTACCGGCGTCCGCACCGGACGGGTATCCCGGCAGAGGCCGCGGCATGAGCTTCCACATCGAAGCCACTGTGCGCGCCCGCAACTTGGACGTGTCCTTGAGCCTTGGACCGGCGGAAACCGTGGCGATCCTCGGACCTAACGGGGCCGGGAAATCAACGCTTCTTTCCGTCGCGGCAGGGCTCTTGCGGCCCGACGCCGGCTCCGCACGTCTGGGGGAGCGGGTCTTGTTCAACCTCGACGGCGGCAGCCGGTTATGGACCCCGCCGCATGTTCGCGGTACCGCACTGATGGCCCAGGAGCCGTTGCTTTTCCCGCACCTGAGCGTCTTGGACAACGTGGCATTCGGCCCACGCAGCGCTGGCGCTTCCAGGGCACAATCGCGTGAAACTGCGCGGCACTGGCTTGCTGAAGTCGATGTCACGCAGTTGGCCGGACGGAAGCCTGGGCAGTTGTCCGGAGGACAAGCCCAGCGCGTTGCCGTGGCCCGGGCGCTGGCAGCCAGCCCCGAGTTGTTGCTCCTTGACGAGCCGATGTCTGCCCTGGATATCCATGCCGCTCCGCATTTGCGCCGGCTCCTCAAGAGGGTCCTTTCGGGGCGTCGCGCTCTGATCATCACCCACGATGTCCTGGATGCCCTCATGCTCGCCGACCGGGTGATCGTCATGGAAAAGGGCCGGATCGTGGAGGAAGGCGCCACCCGTGAGGTCCTTCGGCGGCCCCGCAGCCAATTCGCCGCCGGCCTCGCCGGAGTGAACCTCATGGCGGGCACCGTCACGGAGGACGGTCTCAGGACGGTCGCCACAGGGGAACTTCCCAGCCTGCACGCCGCGGGACACCTCGACGAGGAAGCGGAACCGGGCCAGCCCGGCGTCGCCGCCTTCCCGCCGTCGGCCGTTTCCGTGTTCCTGGATGCTGCGCACGGCAGCCCGCGCAACTCTTTTCCGGTTGGCATCACGGATCTTGAACCGCACGGAGACCATATTAGGGTCCGGGCCGGGGATCTCGCGGCCGACATCACACCGGCGGCGTCCGCGGAACTGGGGTTGGAACCGGGATCGCGCGTCTATTTTGTAGTCAAGGCGACGGCGGTCCAGGTGTACGCCGCGTAGCTTGGCTTGGCGCTGCGTTGGCAGCCGAGTGAGCGGTACTGTGAACTGGTGCCTGCCGATCAAGAATCCCCGCCCGCCGTTGGAGCCCCAAAGGCCTCCGATAGAGCCGGTGCTCCCGACGCTTCCGGTGCTCCTGGTGCCTCCGACGCCGAAACGAGCGGTCCCCGGGAGCTGCGTTTCGCCTACGTCGCCGGCGTGACGCCCGGAAAGTGGATCCGGCGCTGGGAAGATCGCATGCCCGACGTTCCGCTGCACTCGTTCATGTCCGACGACGCCGCGCAGCTTGAGGTGTTGCGCGATGGTTCCGCGGACCTCAGTTTTGTGCGCTTGCCTGTGGACCGCGAAGGACTCCATGTCATTCCGCTTTACGAAGAGCAGCCCGTGGTGGTGGCTCCGAAAGGGCACGAGATCTCCGTGTTCGAAGAGGTGGCACTGGAGGATCTCGCGGAAGAGAACTTCCTGGATGTTGCCGAGATGGGAGGTCCGGAGCTGGCCATGCAGGTAGTGGCTTCCGGTGCGGGGCTCGTGGTCTTGCCCATGTCCGTGGCCCGGCACTTCAATGTCAAGGACACGGTGGTGCGTCGCCTGACCGGGGCTGAAGGGACCCAGATTGCTCTGGCTTGGCCGAGCGATTCCACGAGTGAGGTCATCGAGGAATTCATCGGTATTGTCCGTGGTCGCACGGCGCAGAGTTCCCGGCAGCCTTCGGCACAGCAGGAGAAGCCCAAGAAGGCAGCTAAACCGGACCGGCGCGGCACTGGCGCCAAGAAACCGGCCGTGGCGCAGCGCTATGCCCCGAACCCGGACAAGGGCCGCGGCAAGGGCTCCCGTAAGAAAGGAAGGCGCTAGGCGATGGGGCTTGGAGCGAAACCGACCATTCGGGACGTTGCCAAGAGCGCCGGCGTTTCCCTCACCACGGTGTCGTATGTCTTGTCCGGGCGCCTCGGCGGCACCACCCGTATCAGCGAATCCACGCAAGCGCGCGTCCAGGCCGCTGCCAAGGAACTGGGTTACGTACCGAACCAGGCGGCCCGGGGAATGCGCCGCGGCAAGACCGATCTTGTAGCGATTGCCATTGGCGACCTTGAATGGCCGTGGGACCGGGCTTTGGCCACGACGGCAGCACGCATTTTGCCCCAGCACGGCTACCAGCCGGTGATCCTCATTGGAGAAGGATGGCGGCGCTTCATGCTCTCCGGCGGGGCCGACGGCGCGATCGTTGGCGCCCTTCCTCCAGGTACCGTTCTTGACCTCACGGTGGGCGAGCTCGCACGGCGGGGAATAGCCCAGGTCATCATTTCGGACACCATGCAGCCGGCCGGTTTCGACGTACTGGCACCGGGTTCCGCGGGCGGCACCCCTGAGCCGGAAGCCCTCGAAGGCGCTGTCAGGTTGCTCCTTGACCGGCTCGCCGGGCGCACCGTCGGCGCCGGGACCGCCGTGGCTGCGCCGTGGAAATTCCGATCTCCCGGCCCAACTAACTCGCAGTAGATGTCGTTTTGAGCCCTCAGAACGACATTAACTGCGAGTTACTTGCTGTTGTTGCTCAGGCGGTATCGCTCAATCTGCTTGAGCCGCCGCTGGAGGCTGTCCCGCCGGGGGTGGGGGACGACGTCGGGCGCCTCGGCTGTGAGGTCGATGTGTTCGGTGCCGTACTGCCACAGCAGGAGGTCATCCAGGAGGCGGTCCGGTCCGGGGGAGTAGCGGTGGTCCAGGGCTTTGCGGACTTCGGTGATGCGGTTGGCGCTGAGGAGTCCGGCTAGCTCCACGGTCTTGTTCAGCCCGTGGGCCGCAAGAAGCTCCGCGGCCCAGCCCCAGTCGTCGTCCACTTTACGGTCAACATGCGGAAGCAGCGTCCGCCAGACGTCCCGCACACGGTTGGGCGTGAGGGGCATGGAACCTTCGCCCTCGAGATCCCAGTAGCCGCGGACTTCCTCGTAGCGTTCGTGGAGGTCGGCAAAGGCACTCTCGACGGTTTCCAGCATGGCCGCGGTGGCGGTGAACTGGCGGTCGAAGTGCGGCGTCCAGGCCCGCGGATCCTCGGCCTTGAAGCGGATGTCGTGTTCGATTTCGCTCCAGGCGTGCGCAAATACCGTACGGATCTGGCACTCGAAGAAGTAGCTGCCGTTCGGCGGAATGTCCGGATTGAAGACTTGTTGGTAAGCCTTCACCGACTCGTTCTGGATGGTGCGCAGGATGAGGTGGCGGCTTGAATATCCGTACGTGCCGGACTCGATGGATCCGATGTCCTTTTCAAGGTCGCCTCGGCAATCGAAAAGCTGGCGCTGACGTTTGATCAGGTTGGCCACCGCAGCGTTTTCGGCCGGAAGCTTGGTAATGACGCGCAGGCCCACCATGTCGTTCAAGGTCCGGAACGGGTCCGGGAACTTCAGCACCCGCGGGCCGCCGTCAAGGGGCGCCTCGGTACGGGAAATCTTCTCCCGGAAAGATTCGACCGTCTTGGTGCGTCCCGTGACGAAGAGGGGCACGGATTCGCTGTCCTTGAGCATGTCCCGCAGAGTCAGCAAGACGTCGCGGGTGACGAGTTTCAGTGCAGGCCGGACGCGTTCGTAGAGCTCCACATTCGCCTGTACTGATTCGCGCAGCTGAGGATCCAAGCTGTCCCAATTGCTAGCCATGCCTCCAGCTTACGGCTGTGGGCCGACAGTTTCGGGAGCGGGTCCGTACGAGCACGGGGCCGGGTTCCCGTGAAGCGGCCATTGACCCTGAGCAAGATCTCCACGGCCTTGGCTCCCCCTACGCGGCGTTTCGCCGCGATAGGCTCGGCACAAAGGAGGACACGATGAAGCGGCACAAGTATTACTACGGGGAGCACCCCAGCCAATGGGGCGAGCTCTTCGTCCCTGACAACTCGCTGCAGCCACACCGCAGTCGGCCGGACGGAGTGGTGGTGGTGATCCACGGAGGCTATTGGCGGTCGCAGTACGGCGCCGAACTCGGTGAGCCGATTGCCAAGGACCTGGCTGCGCATGGAATAGCCGCCTGGAACCTTGAATATCGGAGGGCTGGCAACGGTGGCGGCTGGCCGCACACCTTCGAAGACGTCCTCACGGGAATCGACCACCTGAGCGAGATTGCCGGGGCGCACGAGCTCAACCTCGACAAAGTGGTTGCGCTTGGCCACTCCGCGGGTGGCCATCTCGCGGTCTGGGCGGCCGGACGGGAAAAGCTTTCCACGATCGGCGCGCCGGACGCCGATCGTCAACTCCATCGGCACGACAACGGCTCGTCAGTGAACCTGAGCGGTGTGGTCAGCCAATCGGGGTTGCTGAACCTGGCAGATGCCGAGCGACTCAACTTGAGCAACGGCGCCGTCGACAACCTGATGGGTGGCGACTCGGTGAGATACCCCAAACGGCATATCTATGCGGACCCCATGAGTTCGCTCCCGCTTGCCATCCCGGTTTTTGCCGTTCACGCTGCGGCGGACGACGACGTCCCGTGCAGCCAATCCGAGGGCTATGTTGCCGCAACCACGGCTTCCGGGGGTGCGGCTCAGTTCCTCAAGGTACCAGGTGACCATTTCGATCTGATCGACCCCAGGGCGGTTGCGTACAAGAAGTGCCGGGAGTTGGTGCAAAGGCTGCTGGCGTGAGGCTTGCTGGGACAAACCAGCTGCAATCGCGAGACGCACGCTGCCTCCGCGTGGCAGAGTTGTCCCATGCTGACAGTCATAGGTGAAGCGCTGGTTGATGTCGTTCAGCGCTCCTCGGGAGTTGCTGCCCACGTGGGCGGCAGTCCCCTCAATGTTGCCGTCGGATTGGCCCGGCTGGACCACGCAGTGCAGTTCGTGGGGCGCTTCGGCAAGGACGCCTACGGAGACTCGATTGCGGCCCACCTGCGGTCCAGTTCCGTTATGGTCCCCCTGCCGCCGGACGAGAGTCCCACCAGTGTGGCCACGGCCCTGATCGACGACGACGGCGCGGCCAGCTACACCTTCGACCTCACATGGGAGCTTCCCGGGCTCGCCGCGCGACTGCCCTTCATGCTCCAGGGGACATCGCTCCTGCACACCGGCTCGATCGCCACGATGTTGGAGCCGGGCGCCGCTGAAGTCCTTGCCGCCGTCGAGCATGCCCACCCGAACGCGACCATTAGCTTCGACCCGAACTGCCGTCCCAGCATCATCAAGGATCGGGACTATGCCCGCGCCCAGGTGGAGCGCTTCGTTGCGCTTGCCGACGTGGTCAAGGCATCCGACGAAGACCTCGAATGGCTCTATCCGGGCGTTGACGCCTTGGAATCGGCCCGGCGCTGGCTGCGCTTGGGCGGGAGCGCTGGTCCGGCCATCGTCGTCGTCACACGGGGAGCAGCCGGTCCGTGGGGCGTCACCGCCGCGGGTGAGGCTCAAGTGGACGCCCCCAAGGTAGACGTGGCGGATACGGTGGGCGCGGGGGATTCCTTCATGGCCGCACTGCTCTCCGGGATCGTCGACCACGAACTGGCAGGGGCACAAAACCGGGAAGAGCTCCACGCCCTGCCCGTCGAAGTACTTGAAGAGATCCTCAACCACGCAGCGCGTGCCGCAGCTATCACGGTGTCCCGACCAGGCGCGAACCCGCCCACGCGCGCCGAACTCAATGCCCTTCAGCCGTCCGAGACCGAGTCAAGCATCGAAAGGCAGCCATGAGTTACGCCGATCTTCCAGACGTCCCGTCCTTTGATGTGAGCAGCGAGTCGTTCCGGGACGGTGAGGCACTGCGCAGCGCCCAGACCAGCAAACGCTTCGGGGTGGCCGGCGGAAAGGATGAATCCCCGCAGCTGAACTGGAGCGGCGCCCCGGATGGCACCAAGGGCTACGTTGTCACCGTCTTTGATCCCGATGCGCCCAGAGCTGGTGGTTACTGGCATTGGGCTGTGGTCAACGTGCCGGCCAGTGTGAGCTCCTTGCCGGCCGGCGCCGGAGCCGTAGGTGGTTCGCGCTTGCCGGCAGGTGCATTCCAGCTAAAGAACGACGCCGGGTTCCCCGGTTATCTGGGTGCCGCGCCTCCGCCCGGGCACGGCCCGCACCGGTACATCGTGGCCGTCCACGCTGTTGATGTCGCAGAGTTGGGTCCTGACGCCGGGGCCTCCACGGAAGCGCTCGTCCATAAGTTGGCTTCGCACACCTTGGGCAGGGCCGTCATCACGGGCCACTTCGAGCGGCACTAGCCCTTGGCGGGTTCGACGCGGGGCGCCCCACGTAGACTGACATAATGCGGCTCGTAGCAAGTGACATTGACGGCACCATCCTTGGCCATGACGGCCGGATCAGCAGCCGCACCATCAGCGCATTCCATGCGTGCCGCGACGCCGGCATCGAGGTGGTGTTCGTGACCGGGCGGCCGCCACGCTGGCTCCACCCTCTCCGCGAGCAGATCGGCCACACCGGTATCGTCATCTGTTCCAATGGAGCCGTGGTGTGGGATCTTGAAGCGGACAAACTGATGTCCTCCAATGCCTTGAGTATAGAGTCAGTGCTGGAGGCCCGCCGGATCATCAAGCGGCTCCGTCCAGACGCACTTTTCGGGGCCGAAACCCTTGCCGGATTCCACCTCGAACCAGGGTTCATCGAGAACGAGACCAGTGAGCTCCTGGCAGAGTTCACGCCGGCCCGGCTGGACGAAACGCTCACCGCGGAAGACGCCGTCGTCAAGTTCCTTGCGGTGACCCGGAGCGGAACGCCGGATGCCTTCCTGGCGGAGGTGCAGCCCGCCGTCGCGCATCTCGTGGAGACCACCCACTCAGCGCCACGGACGGCACTCCTGGAAATGTCCGCCCCCGGTGTCAACAAGGCCGTGACGTTGGCTGAATATGCGGCATCCCGGGGCATTGTCGCCGCGGATGTGGTGGCTTTCGGGGACATGCCCAACGATGTCGAGATGCTCCGCTGGGCAGGCGACGGTTACGCGATGGCCAGCGGCCACCCCGAAGCCATCAGTGCGGCAGGACAGCAAGCCCCGCACTTCAACGATGACGGTGTGGCCCAGATCCTAGAGGCGAAGCTCGCTTCCCTGCGCGTCTAGCGTCCTGGGCCCAACTAACTCGCACTTATTGTCGTTTTGGGGCGTCTAAACGACAACTACTGTCAGCTAGTTGGGTCCGCTTACCCTTTACACAGCTTCAGTCCAACTGCCGTTCAACTACTTCCCATAGGCTCTTGCCATCATTCGATACTTATCACAGGGGACATGATGGCAAAGAGGAAGACGACGGGGTGGCCCGAGACGCCGGTTCTCCGCGCAGTGCCGGCTGAGCATTGGAAGCAGTTGCGCCGCGGAGACCGCGTGAGGGTCAAGCTCGCGCCGGGGTTTGAGAACCCTGGCCAGGTGGACGCCGTGTCGGGTGACCACAGCGTGGTTTGGGTGAACCTCGACGGCGGCCGCGGCCGCACGCTGGTGCACTGCGGCGACGGCGTGGAGATCGTCCCGCAGGAATCCTGAGGCCACGGGCTACGCTACCGATGTGAGCCCAAACCTGCCCTTCTTCAGCCGCCCGGACGGGCAAACGGTGCCGCTTGCCTTCGCCCACCGCGGATTTTCGCCGGAAGGGCTCGAGAACTCGGCCTCGGCGTTCAGCGCCGCACTTGGGCTTGGCTTCACGCACGTTGAAACCGATGCCCGCACCACGGCCGACGGCGTGGTACTCCTCTTCCATGACGAGACCCTGGACCGCGTCACGGACAGCCAAGGCCAGATCTCCAAGCTCGCCGCCGCCGAGGTTGCCAAGGCGCACATCGGCGGCCGCGAAGGGATTTCGCTCCTGGCAGACACCCTGGCCGACTTCCCCTTGGCACGGCTGAACATCGACGTCAAGGATTGGCACACCGTCAAAGCCCTTGCCGAGGTCATTGAACGGCTCGATGCCCATGATCGCGTGTTGATCGCGAGTTTCTCCGACCGCCGGCGTCGAGCGGTCCTACGCCTGCTCCGCCGTCGAACGGCTTCTTCGGCGGGGATGGTCTGCAACGCTGCCTTCGCCTTGCTGGGACCGCTTCTTCCGGCACGTTGGTTGCGGAAGATCCTGCACGACGTCGACGCCCTCCAAGTGCCGGTCCGCTACGGACCCTTGACGGTAGTGACGCCCGGTTTCATACGGCGGGCGCACCGGCTTGGACTGCAGGTCCACGTCTGGACGGTCAACGAAGCCGCAGAAATGGCCAGGTTGTTGGATATGGGCGTGGACGGCTTGGTCACCGACCGTGCGGATCGCCTGAAGTCGGTGCTGCAGGGCCGGGGGCAGTGGTGGTGAGCGCCCGGATGCGCGCTTCCAGGAAGTCCCGCTCCGCGCCGTTGTCGGTACGTTCCCGCGCGGCACGGTATGCGGCGACAGCTTCGTCGTTGCGGCCGAGGCGCCGGAGCAGCTCAGCCCGCACGGCGTGGAACAAGTAGTAATTGCCCAGTTCAAGGAGATCGACGGCGGCAAGACCCGCAGCGGGTCCCTCCACCTCCGCGAGGACCACGGCTCGGTTCAAGGCGACCACCGGGGTCGGCTCCATGGCAATGAGTTGCCCATAGAGCGCCAGGATTTGTCGCCAATCGGTGCTCGCCGGGTGTGCGGCATCGCTGTGCACCGCGTTGATGGCAGCTTGGAGTTGGTACGGCCCCGGCTGATTCAGCTTCAAGCATTCCCGTACCAAGCGATGCCCTTCAGCAATCAGACCGGTATCCCAGAGGCTGCGGTCCTGGTCCGCAAGCCGCACCAGGCCGCCGTCGGGACTTGTCCGGGCGGCGCGGCGGGCATCAAGCAGAAGCATGAGGGCCAGGAGCCCTTTGGCTTCGGGCTCATCGGGCATCAGTTCCATGATGAGCCTGCCTAGACGTATGGCCTCGCGGCAGAGGTCTTCGCGAACCAACCCGGCGCCCGAGCTCGCCGCATAGCCCTCGTTGAAGACCAGGTAGATCACGGCCAGCACCGATTTCAGCCGTTCACGCAGTTCAGCCTCCGTTGGCACACGGTAGGGGATGTGGGCGTCGCGGATCTTGCCTTTGGCTCGTACCAGGCGCTGGGCCATGGTGGGCTCGGGCACCAGGAATGCGTGGGCAATTTCGCCGGTGGTGAGCCCGCCCAGGAGTTTGAGTGTCAAGGCGACCTGCGCGGCCCGGTTGAGGGCGGGGTGGCAACATGTGAAGATCAGCCGGAGTTGGTTGTCGTCCACTGAATCGACCTCGATTCCTTCGGCTTCGTCGCCGTGCAGCCAGCCGTGCAGCCCGCCCTGCAGCTCGCCGTCCAGCAGGGCGGCCTGGGCGATCTTTTCCCTCCCGGTAGCCTCTCGGCGTAACCGGTCGATCGCACGGTTGCGGGCCGTGGTGATGATCCAGCCGGCCGGACTAGGTGGGAGCCCGGCGGCTGGCCAACGGGCCACCGCCTCGGTGAAGGCATCCTGGACCGCGTCTTCGGCCGCGTCGATGCTGCCCAAAACACGGACCAGAATAGCCACGGAGCGTCCATACTCTTCGCGGAATATTTGTCCGATCTCCGAAATATGGATCATGGGGAAACTATTCCCGATATCCCGCGAACGGCCGGACCTCGATAGGCAAAGTGGTAGCTTGGGCGGCCTTGCGTCCCCACTCAAGTGCCACGTCCAGGTCCGGGGCTTCGATGATCCACAGTCCACCCACATGCTCCTTGGCTTCCGCGAAGGGGCCATCCGTGATGAGCGCTTCACCGTCCTTCATCCGCACCACTGTGGAGGTGCTGGCGGGGTGCAGCCCACCCGTGAAAACCCAAGCGCCGGCGTCGCGCATTTCCTGGTTCAGGACGTCGAGATCGGCCATGATCTTGTTCAGGATCTCGGGTTCCGGAATGGGGCCGTCGGGCTGGTAAATGCTGAGCAGATAGCGTGACATGACTGTTCCTCCTTGGGGTGTGGCGCTGGCACCCTGCCCGCGTCTCACCCTCTATACGAACCGCGTGAGCTGTTTTCGACATCCCTACCCACTGATCTGTGAAAAGCCTAGCCCGCTGGCAGGATGGAAGCATGCGCATCCTGATAGCCCCGGACAAGTTCAAAGGTTCCCTCACCGCTGCCGAGGCTGCATCGGCCATGGCCGAGGGCGTATTGCGTGTCTATCCGGATGCCGTGGTGACCCAATTCCCCATTGCCGACGGCGGAGAAGGAACATTGGACGCGGCCGTGGCGGCAGGCTACGAGGAGCGGATCACCGCCGTCGTGGGCCCCATTCTCAAACCTGTGGGTGCCGCATGGGCTATCCGGAAAAATTCCTTCGGCGGAGCGACCGCGGTGATCGAAACAGCGCAAGCGTCCGGACTGACGCACATGGAGCCGACTCCGGAGAACGCTTTGCGCGCCCACAGCTACGGTTGCGGCCAGCTCATCGCCGCAGCTCTCGACGCCGGAGCCAACGAGATTGTGCTCGGCGTGGGCGGTTCCGCCATGTCCGACGGCGGCAGCGGGGCCTTGCGCGCGCTCGGGCTCAAGCCCCTGGACGCGGCCGGGAACGTGGTTCCGCTCGGTGGAGGCCCGCTCGCCGACGTCGTGTCCCTCGACCTTTCCGCGCTGGATCCGCGCCTGACCGCGGTGAGGTTCCGGATCGCCGTCGACGTCCAGAATCCGCTCTTTGGCAGCGACGGCGCCGCGCATGTTTTCGGCCCGCAGAAGGGCGCGGATGAGGAGGCTGTGGAGTTGCTCGACGCCGGCCTGCGCAACTGGGCTTCCCTGCTCAGGGAAGCTGGCGGTCAGGACGTCAACGTGCCCGGTGCCGGCGCGGCTGGCGGATTCCCGGCGTCGTTCCTGGCCTTCACCCAGGCCACGCTGGAAGGCGGGTTCGCACTCGTAGCGGGACTCACGGGACTTCCCGAGCAGCTTGGCAGCGCGGATTTGGTGATCACCGGCGAAGGTTCCATGGACTCGCAGTCGCTGACCGGCAAGGCACCCATCGCCTTGGCCGATTCAGCGCATCGGCATGGCATCCCTGTGATTGTGGTGGCAGGCAGGATCCTTGTGACGCCCGAAGAACTGGCCGGGCACGGGGTGGTTGCCGCGGGACAGTTGCTCGATGTTGCGCAGCGCAAGAACGGAGTGCCCGACGCCGACGACGCCATAGCGAACGCCGCCAAGTACCTGGCGTGGGCCACGAGCCAGGTACTTGAAGGGGTCTAGCCTCCGTCCACCAAGGGACATGCCCTCCGGTTGCCACGAGGAATGGACATAGTGCCAATATGTCCAATCCTGAGTGCCAAGAGGGGGCATGCTCAACGGGGCTACGCGTCGTCGCAGGGCAGATAATGAAGGTACAAGTATGGCTCGAACTTCTGCCATGCGCCTACGATGCGACGACCCAGCCGGGACGCCGTCACCGCCTGCCGAGCTGGCAGCCGGCCAGCACGGCAATTCGAATCGAGGAGCACACCATGACCACCTTGAAAGAGCGGCTGCACGCAGACGTCGTCAGCCATATGAAGGACGGTAACCGCATCGCGTTGAACGCTACGCGCAACGTCCTCAGCGAGATTGACACCCGTGAGAAGGCCGGGGAGACGCCCATCCATCTGGACGACGCCCAGATCACGGCGATGTTGCAGCAGGAGGCTTCCCAGTACCACGAGGTCGCTCGCCTTTACGAGGAGGCCGGAGAGTCCGAGCGTGCCGCCACGGAGATCGCGGATGCCGAGGTACTCGAGGCCTACCTGCCAGAACCGCTAACCCTCGAAGAAGTCGAGTCCATTGTTGACGAGGTCATCGCCTCCCTGAAGGCCGACGGCGTGGAGTTGACCCTTCTGCACATGGGATATGTCATGAAACCGGTCAACGAAAAGGTCGCTGGCCGCTTCGACGGCAAGGCGGTCAGTGAGATTGTCCGCAAGCGCCTGTCATAGCCAATAGTGTTCGGCGGGGAGGGCAACCCTCCCCGCCGAACACATGAATTGCTCTGGGACGGGCCCTTATGGCTTCTTCCCGCTCCTCTTAGCCGCGGAATTCATCGTCGATTTCACAGCCGGCGGCAGCCCCGTGGTCTCGGTCTCCGGCTCGGCGACGGTCCCGCGCCAACGGGCCAGGCCCTTCATGCCGTGGTAGACCGCCAAGGCAGCGGCCGAGCCCAACGCGATGCCCGTGAATTTCAATTCGCCGATGGTCCATGTGTAGTCGGCGATCCCGATAATCAAAGAGACGGCGGCCGTGGTCAGGTTGATGGGGTTGGAGAAGTTGACCTTGTTCTGTACCCAGATCTTCACGCCCAGGGCGCCGATCATCCCGTAGAGCATGGTCGCGGCACCGCCCAGCACCCCGGCGGGCACCGTGGCAATCAGTTCGCCGAACTTGGGCGAGAAGCTCAGCAGGATGGCGAAGACCCCGGCAACCCAGTAAGCCGCAGTCGAGTAGACCTTCGTGGCTGCCATGACGCCGATATTCTCGGCATACGTTGTGGTACCGGAGCCGCCGCCGAACCCGGCGAGGACCGTTGCAACGCCGTCGGCCATCAAAGCACGCCCGGAGACGTCGTCGAGGTTGCGTCCCGTCATCGCGGCGACGGACTTCACATGCCCTACGTTCTCAGCCACAAGCACCAAGACAACCGGCACGAACAAGCCCACGACGCCGAGGTGGAATTCGGGCGTCTGGAAATGCGGCAGTCCGATCCACGAGGCCGCGTCCATCTTGGAGTAGTCCACTTCGCCGCGCGCCATGGCGGTGAAGTAGCCCACCACTACACCCGCCAGGATGCTCAGGCGGCCCAGAATGCCGCGGAACAGGACGCTCACCAAGATGATCGTCACGAGCGTGACGAGAGCGGTGACCGGGGCTTTGTCGAAGTTCGCTTTCGCGGCGGGCGCCAAGTTCAGCCCGATCAGGGCGACAATTGCTCCCGTGACGATAGGCGGCATGGTCCGGTTGATCCACTCAGCGCCGAACTTTTGCACCACTGCGCCGACAAGCGCCAGTACGACGCCGGCAAGCACCACTCCGCCGAGCGCACCGGGAACGCCGAACTGCTGTTGGGACGCCAGGATGGGGGCGATGAAAGCAAAGCTCGAGCCAAGGTAGCTGGGTACGCGGCCCTTCGTGATGACCAGGAACAAGAGGGTGCCGATGCCGGAGAAGAGCAGCGTGGTGGCCGGCGGCATGCCCGTGATGATGGGCACAAGGAAGGTAGCGCCGAACATCGCGACGACGTGCTGCATGCCAACGCCGATGGTCAGCGGCCATGCGAGCCGCTCCTCGGGTGCCACCACGTGTCCCGGCCGGATTGTTTTGCCGTTTCCGTGCAGCTTCCATTTGGTTCCGAGCATGCTCATCGACGGGAGCCTTCCCTGAAAGTTGTGATTGTCCGGGTGCAACCTTACCGCCCGAATGGCTCGCCCCTGCCGCTGTGTGGAACGTCACGTGGCTTTGCGGGAAGAGGATGCCCGAGGCTGAAGTTGAAACCATGGAAAGCATAAGCGCCCGGCCGTCCACGGCTGCGGGCACAGCGAAAGGTATGCGAATGACGATCGCCCACGAAGAAGCAGTGATTGACGCCGCAGCAGTCGACGCCATTTTTGCCGAAGCCCGCACTGCCAATTCCTTTGCCGGTGAAGTCTCCGAGGAGCAGGCCCAGGCCATCTACGAGCTGACCAAGTTCGGCCCCACGGCGTTCAACTCCCAGCCGCTGCGCGTCACCTACGTCCGTTCGGAGGAGGCCCGCGCGAAGCTCGTCGAGACCCTTTCTCCGGGCAACAAGGCAAAGACCGCTTCCGCCCCGCTGGTCGCAGTCCTTTCTTACGACACCGCCTGGCACGAGCAGTGGGACAAGTTCCTCCCGGTCTACGCGGCCCCCAAGGCTATGTACGACGTCAACCCCGAGCTCGCCGCAGCCACAGGCAACAATAACGCCCACTTGCAGGCTGGCTACTTCATCCTCGCCGTCCGTTCCCTCGGCCTTGCCGCTGGCCCCATGACGGGTGCCGACTTCGCAGCGATCGACGCCGAGTTCTTCCCGGCCGGGGATCAGAAGAGCTTCCTCGTGGTTAATATCGGCCAGCCGGGCCCGGACGCATTCGGCGAAGCCAAGCCGAAGTTCGCGTACGAGGACGTCGTCCGCACCGTCTAACGGCACCGCCCCATGTGACGCACGCTCATTTTTGTTGCCTTTTCTGCCTACGCTCCTTCACGACTTGTGATGGAGCGTAGGTGTTTAAGGCCGGATATGTGAGCGAGGGTCGGCCCCGGGACGAGGAGCTTCGGTGGCAAAATTTCCTTATGCGGAACCTGATTTTGGTGGCGTTCGTCGAATCGGTGGCTGACGGGCTGATCTTCCCCCGCAGCGACTGGCCGCTGCACATCACTCTGTTGAGGTTCGACGTCGAGCCCTCCGACGATGACGACGTCGCCGCTCGCCTCAGCGAGCTTGTCACAGCACCCGCGATGGGCGCCTTGGGCGCGGACCTTACCGTCGGGCCCGACGCCGGATTCGGTCACCAAGGTTCCATCGCGGTCAGCCTCGTGGAACACCATCCCATTTTGCAGGGCCTGCACGAAGAACTGTTCGAGGCTGTGGCAAGCATCGGAGGGCGCCCGGCAACCCCGCAATACGTCATGGAACACTACCGTCCGCACATTTCGCACCACGACGGCAAGCGGCCCAAGCCGGGTGACGCCGTCGTGCTTAATCAGATTGCGCTGGTGGACATGGCGCCGGAAGGCAACCACACCATCCGTCGAATCCTGAAGTTGTGGCGCCTCCCGGCGGAGCCAAACGCCCCCGAGGGCTAGGAGATCACGCTGTCCACGAGTGCCTTGGCCTCTTCTTGGACCTGTTTGAGGTGGTCGGCGCCTTTGAAGGACTCGGCGTAGATCTTGTAGACGTCCTCGGTCCCGGACGGGCGGGCCGCGAACCAGGCGTTCTCCGTCACCACCTTGAGGCCGCCAATTGGGGCGCCGTTTCCGGGAGCCTCGGTCAGCTTGGCCGTGATTTCTTCTCCTGCCAGCATGGTTGCGGTGACATCCGCAGCGGAGAGTTTGCCGAGCTTGGCTTTCTGCTCACGCGTGGCCGCGGCGTCGATCCGGGCGTACACGGGTGCGCCGAACTGATCGGTGAGGCCCTTGTAGAGCTGCGACGGTGACTTGCCAGTGACCGCTGTGATCTCGGAGGCCAGCAGGGCCAACAGGATGCCGTCCTTGTCGGTGGTCCAGACGCTGCCGTCGCGCTTGTTGAAGGACGCGCCGGCCGATTCCTCGCCGCCGAAGGCGCCCTCGCCGGAGAGCAGCCCCGGGACAAACCACTTGAAGCCCACGGGAACCTCCACGAGCTTGCGCCCCAGACCCGCAGCTACGCGGTCAATGATGGAGGAAGAGACGAGGGTCTTGCCGACAACGGAGTTCGGATTCCAGCCCGTGCGGTTGCGGTACAGATAGTCGATCGCGACGGCGAGGTAATGGTTCGGGTTCATCAACCCGCCTTGCCCATCAACAAAGGGTGTCACGATGCCGTGGCGGTCCGCGTCGGCGTCGTTTCCGGTGGCGATATCGAAGGCGCCCGTGCCGCCCGAAGCACTGTCGGACATACGTTTGATGAGTGAGGCCATGGCTGACGGCGAGGAGCAGTCCATGCGGATCTTCTCGTCCCAGTCGAGGGTCATGAATGCCCACTGCGGGTCGACGGTGGGGTTGACCACGGTCAGGTTGAGCTGGTGACGCTCGCCGATTTCACCCCAGTAGTCCACGGAAGCGCCGCCCATGGGGTCTGCGCCGATGCGGACGCCGGCAGTGCGGATCGCATCGAGGTCCAAGACGGAGGGGAGGTCGTCCACGTAGCTGCTCAAGAAATCGAACTTCCCGGTGGCATCTGCCTTGAGGGCGTCGTTCAGCGGAATACGCTTGACGCCGCGCAGCCCGTTTTCCAGGAGTTCGTTGGCACGGTTGGCGATCCAGCCGGTGGCGTCCGTGTCGGCTGGGCCGCCGTGCGGAGGGTTGTACTTGAAGCCGCCGTCGGCCGGAGGGTTGTGGCTCGGGGTGACTACGATGCCGTCCGCCTGAGGCTGCCCCGCGCCGGCCTCGTTGTTGTACTTGAGGATTGCGTGGCTCAGCGCAGGGGTGGGCGTATAGCCGTGGCGCGCGTCGATGAGTACATTCACCCCGTTGGCCGCAAGCACTTCAAGGGCAGAATTTTGTGCAGGTTCGCTCAGCCCGTGAGTGTCCTTCGCGAGGAAGAGTGGGCCGGTGATGCCCTGCGCGGCACGGTATTCCACGATCGCCTGGGTGATAGCGAGGATATGCCCTTCGTTGAACGAGGCCTTCAGGCTCGACCCCCGATGTCCGGAGGTTCCGAAGGCAACGCGCTGGGCGGGATCGCTTAGATCCGGCGTCACGTCGTAGTACGCGTCAAGAAGAGCGGTGATGTCTACAAGGTCCTGGGGAAGGGCAACTGTGCCCGCACGGCTAGCCATTGACCCAGCATGCCAGACGGTTCTGTGCGCTTGAAGAGAAAACCGACTATTGGGGTGCCTATGACTCCTTATTTCCGCTTCACTTTGAAGATTCACTGCACGTTTACCGGAATGCGGCACGCGCTGGGGAAGCCGGGCCCATAAGCTTCTGTGCGCCTTGGCTCGGCGGTAGGCTTGGCACAAAGACTCACAGGGGGATTTCCATGACCGATCAGCCAGCCAGACCCGAGAACGCTCCCCAGGGCGAGGAACCGCCGAAGGGCTATGAACCGCCGTCGTACGTTCCGCCTGCGGCCCCAGCTGCGGATCAATCGGGTGAGAACCCGTATGGCGAGCAGCCGTTTGCCTCGCCGGCTGCATCGGGCCCGTACGGCCAGCCGCAGCAGCCGCACGAACCGTTCGGGCGGCAGCAGGGTGGTCCGAGCCAATTCGGCCAGCCCGCTTCGCCTTATCCTCAGGTCCCGCAAGGCCAGCCCGGATATGGCCAGCCCGCCAGCCCCTATGGACAGCCCGCTTACTACGGCATGCCGGCCGAGCCCAAGGGCTTGAGTATTGCCAGCATGTGCTGCGGTATCGCGGTCTTCATTGGATTCGGCTTCTTCTTCCTGCCGCAGATCGCTGCCGTGATCCTCGGGCACATGGCCCTCAAAAAGGAGCCGGCCGGCAAGGGTATGGCTATCGCCGGCCTCGTGATGGGATACCTCGGCATCGTCGGCGCGATCATCGTCTGGGTCGGTTTCGCGATTCTTGCCACGACCGCTTCGCACTATAACTACAACTACTAGTAACGACGACGGCGGCCGGAGCGCTTGGCGGGAATCCCACCCAGCGCTCCGGCCGCCGTCGCGGTTTAAGCGGGTGTCCTAACGCACCCCGCTCATCAGCTTCTTGATGGCTGGTGAGCCTGCTGCCAAAGCCACTGCGATCACCCCTGCGGTGCCACCGACGCCCAGGAAGTACGGCATTTCGTTGTCAGGGTTGTACAGCCCGGCCAGAATTCCGGCCAGCGTGGTGCCGAGCGATACCGAGAGGAAGAACAGGGCCACCATCTGGGTATGGAACGCCTGGGGTGCCAGCTTGGTGCTCACGGACAGGCCGATGGGGGACAGGAACAGTTCCGCCAGGGTGAAGAGGAACAGGATTCCCACGAGCACCAGCAGCGGGGTCTTGCCCGCACCGGTCAGCGGGATGAACGCCAGGAACGCCAGGCCCATGACGAAGAGTCCGGCGGCAAATTTGACCGGGGAACCCGGCTGCTTCGGGCCGAGTTTGGTCCAGAGGGCAGCCATGACGCCGGCAAAGACGATGATGAATACCGGGTTGATGGACTGCACCCAGGCGGCGGGCATCTCCCAACCGAAGAGGTTACGGTCCAGCTTTTCTTCCGAGTAGACGGCAATGAAGGTGAATTGCTGCTGGAAGAGCGCCCAGAATGCCGCCGAGGCAATGTAGAGCGGAATGAACGCGGTAACCCGCTTTCGCTCGATCGGCGTGACCTTCTTGCTTCTGAAGATCAGCGTGAAGTACAGCACCGAGACGGCGATTGCTGCGTAAGCCATGCTGCGGGCGAGATTGCCCGGGTTTACCGCACCGCTCAGAAGCAGCACAGCGATCACGACGGCGATGCCCAGGAAGATGAGCCCGTAGCGGCGCCGCTGTGCTGAAGGAAGGGGGTTGGGGACGCGGTGGGCTTCTTCCGGGAGCTTGTTTCGGCCGAGCGCGTAGATGACGAGGCCGATTGCCATGCCAACTGCGGCCGCGCCGAAGCCCCAGTGGAAGCCGTTGCTTTCCTGCAGCCAGCCGGTGACGATCGGGCCGATCAGGGCGCCGATGTTGATGCCCATGTAGAAGATGGAGAAGCCGGCGTCACGGCGTTCGTCCTTCTCCTTGTAGAGGCTTCCGACCAACGCCGTGGCATTCGCTTTGAGGCCACCGGAGCCCACTCCCACGAGCACCAGGCCCGCTACCAGGCCCGGGATGCCGGGGAGAAGTGCGAGGGCGACGTGGCCGGCCATGATCATGATGGCCGAACCGAACAGAACTCGCTCTGAGCCGAAGATCCGGTCCGCCAGCCAGGCGCCCAGGATCGTGGAGAGGTAGACGCCTCCGCCATACGCGCCAACCAATCCGGCGGCGAGCGATTTGTTGATCGATAGTCCGCCGTGGTCTGCGGTGAAGTACATGTAGTAAAGCAGGATGCCCTGCATGCCGTAGAAGGAGAAGCGTTCCCACATTTCCACGGAGAAGAGACTGGCCAGCATCTTTGGGTGGCCGAAAAATGACGTATCGCCCGTATTTTTGGCGGGCGTCCGCGTGTCAAGAGTTGTGCTCATCTAATCCATGGTGACATTGACTGAGCGCATTGTCACATTTTTTAGATGCCTTAGGCAACTAACCTGAAGTGTTGGGTGTCGTTTTTTGCTGCCGCTCAAGCTGCGCTGCAAGCTGCAGGAGCAGGAGTTCGGATCCCGCTTTTCCGATGAGTTGGACGCCCATGGGAAGCCCCGTTCCGGGGGCCGGTCCGGTCCAATGGACAGGGAGGGTAATCGCAGGCAGTCCGCACACATTCACCATGGAGGACCATGGCGCAAACTCGCATTGCTTGCGGTAATCGTCATCTGCGTCGCCTGGCCAGTCGGGGGCCGGCCACTGCTCGCCTCCTGACGTTGTTCCGGTGAACCAACCCACCGGTCTTGGCACTTGCGCCAACGCCGGCGTCAGCACCAGGTCCCACTGCGCGTACTGGGCGACGGTGTCGTGCGTGAATTGCCGGAGGAAGCCGACCGCTTCGTTGACCTTTGCTGCGCTCCGTTGTTGTGCCCTACGCCGGAAGGTCCGGGTCAGCGGGGTCAGCAGGGCTTCGCGCTGAGGCAGTATGCGTGCGCTCCCGACGCCGGCAGTCCAGGCAGTGGTGAACGCAAGCGGATAGCGGTTGTCGTAGCGGACTTCGGCGTCGAACACGGAGTGGCCCGCTTGCGTCAACATTTCGATTCCGCGGGCGAAGGCATCCAAGGCCTCTTGCCCGGTGCTGAAGGGAAATGCCGTGGACCATGGACTGTCGAGGCTCGCTCCGATGCGCAAGGTGGCTGGCGCTTCCGCGAGGCCCGCAAGGTAGCCCTCTTCCGGCTGGAGTTCGCGCGGCACCAAGGAGTCCATCATGAGCGCAGCATCGGCCGCAGTCCGCGCCAAGGGCCCGGCCACCACCAAGCGTGCGGCGTCCCCGACACCTTCGCCGGCAGGCACCAACCCGCGGCCCGGCTTCAAACCCAGCAATCCACATGCCGCAGCTGGAATACGTATGGAACCGCCGCCGTCGCTCCCGGGTGCGAAGGGAACCAAGCCAGCGGCGACCGCGGCAGCGCTCCCTCCCGACGACCCGCCGGAGCTGCGACTCAATGCGTGCGGATTGCGCGACGGCGGAGCGATGCGGTTTTCGCTGTATGCCGTCAGTCCGAACTCCGGAACCTGAGTCTTGCCCAGCGAGATGGCGCCAGCGCCTTTGAGCATGGCTGCGAGGGCTCCGTCTTCCGGGGCGGGCTTGCGGTCCAAGGCGGCGCTGCCGTGGGTGGTTACGACTCCTGCAACATCGGTGAGGTCCTTGAAGGCCAGCGGTACACCGTGCAGCGACGGAAGTTCGCTGCCTTCCCTCCGCATGCGAACGTAGGCCGAGTCCGCCTCATGGGCGTCGAGCATGGCTTGCTCTGCCGTCACCGTGATGAAAGCGCCCAAGCTATGGTTCTGCTCTGCGATCCTGGCAAGGAAGTGTTCTGACACTTCCGTTGCGGAGAGCCGCCCCGTGGCCAAGGCGTGGCGTAACTCGACCGCGCCGAGTTCGTGGATGTCAGCCAAGGAAGCGGGACTCCAAGCGCTCTTCCACGGCTACGGCGCCGGTGGAATCGCCGGGTGCCGCGGTGACCCGGTAGGCGGCTTTGCCCCTGACTTCGGCGACCACATCAACAAGGTCCGTGCCTCGGTAGACGAGCCCTACGCCGTCGTCGGTGCAATGCGTTTCACCCAGCACGCCTTCCGCCACCAGTTGATGGACCAGCGGGCGGCGGCCCGGCTCGGAGTCATAGTGGACGCCGTTGGCATAGGGGAGGAATCCCAAGCCATTGGTGACGGCGCGCAGTTCAGGGCCATAGGAATCCGTGGTGCCGCCCTGGAACCAGCAAATCGAGCCCGCGGAAACGCCGGCCAGGACCACTCCCTGCTCCCAGACACGCCTGAGGATGCCATCCAGTCCGTGCGCTTGCCACACAGCCAGAAGATTGACTACAGAGCCCCCGTTGACCCACACCACGTCTTGTTCCAAAAGGTAGGCCTCGGGGTCATGGTGATTGGGCATCGTGAAGAGGTTCAAGTGACTGAAATCGAAACCGGAAACGCGGGCGGCCTGATCCAATTCCGCGGCGAACCAACGCTGGTCCCCGGACGCTGTGCCGATATGCGCCACGCGCGGCGCGCGCCCGCTCACTCCCGAGAGTTCGACGGCGTGGTGCACCAGGAGATCGAACTCCATCCTGGTGCGATGGCCGGATTTGTAGCCGCCGGAGGTCGCCAAGATAGTGGGCTCGCCAGTAGCCATGTGACTCCTCCTGACTTGTGCGGGTCGCCGGGCTTTGTGCCGGGCGTTAGCGCCAAGACTAGTGCCGCGGCGGCCGAGTGAGGAAGTACCGTAACCCGAGGCTTCCGGCGGTGGGCCCACGCCGCGAGGGTTCCCTTGCCGAAGCGAAGCGAGGTAAGGGTAGCCGGCGGGGACTAGGCTGGGCTGGAGACTTGGATCAACTGGAAGGAAGTCACATGAGCGATTTCGAGACCGTGCCTGTCGGCGATGTTCCGGCCGACGCGAAAATCTTGGATGTCCGGGAGGACTACGAATGGGTAGCCGGTCACGCTGAGGGCGCATTGCACATTCCCCTTGACCAGCTCCCTGCACGGCTTGACGATCTGGATCCTGACGAAGACCTCTTTGTCATCTGCCGCACGGGGGGACGTTCCTACCGAGCGGTTCAATGGCTCGTGGGTCAGGGCTACACCGCAACGAACATCGGCGGTGGCATGGATATGTGGTTCGAGTCCGGCCTTCCGATGGTTTCGGAGAACGGCCTCAAGCCGGTCGTCCTCTAGCCGCGCCGCATAACACCTAAGGAATATTTGATGCCGGCATCCGCGCTTACTTACACCTTCCTCGGCCCGGAGGGCACCTTCACTGAGGCTGCACTCCTGCAGGTCCCCGGCGCGGCTGACGCCAACCGGGTGCCGTGCACCAATGTGAACACTGCCTTGGAGCGCGTCCGTGAAGGCAAGGCCGACGCGGCCATGGTGCCCATCGAGAATTCGGTGGAAGGCGGCGTGACGGCCACCCTGGACGCGATTGCCACTGGAACCGAGCTGCGGATCATCCGGGAAGCCCTCGTACCCATCACCTTCGTGCTCGTTGCCCGCCCGGGGGTGAAGATCTCGGACATCCGCCGAATTTCGACCCATGGCCATGCGTGGGCCCAATGCAGGCTCTGGGTCGACGAAAATATCCCGAATGCAGAATACGTCCCCGGATCCTCCACGGCGGCTGCCGCCGTCGGGCTTCTCGAAGACGATGCGCACTATGAGGCGGCCATCTGCGCACCCTTGGTCGCAGCCGAACGGCCGGGCCTGAACGTGCTTGCCGAGAACATCGGAGACAACCCGGGTGCGGTCACCCGCTTCGTCCTGGTCAGCCGCCCGGGCGCGCTGACGGAACGGACGGGTGCGGACAAGACCACCGTCGTCGTGCCGCTGCCGGAAGACCGCCCCGGCGCCCTCATGGAGATCCTGGATCAGTTCGCCACCCGCGGGGTCAACCTCAGCCGCATTGAGTCAAGGCCCACCGGCCAATACCTTGGCCATTATTTCTTCAGCATCGACGCCGACGGCCACGCCTCCGACGCTCGTGTAGCCGATGCCTTGGCGGGCCTGCACCGGATCAGCCCTGCTACCCGCTTCCTGGGTTCCTACGCCAGGGCCGACGCGCAGCAGACTTCGGTTGCTCCGCATACTTCGGACGCTGCCTTCGCATCCGCGCATGCGTGGGTCCGGGACATTCTGGGCGGGGAAAACGTTTCCCGACGCCTGGGATAATTGACCCTTCAACCCCTATCGCGTGGATAATTCTGTGCGTATGCTTGCTTGATCCACAATTGATGGACGCATGCCCCTAACGGAGGGAGCGGGCGATGTCGGGAAATAGCAATGACACCAGCGGCCAGGGAATGATCGTCAACCCGAAGCCCAAGGCGGACAATCAGGACTGGGACGGCGACGACGCCGACCGTGCCGATCGGCTGCGCTTTGAGGAAGAACAGGCCATGATCCGCGAGCAATCGGAAGCGCGCGCAGCCGCCAAAGCCTTGGCGGAGCATAAATTGGCAGAACACAAGCCAGCGGAAGCGGCGAAGAACGCCAAATAGGGCGGCTCGCTAATCCACGTGCATCAGCTACTGCACTCGCACCAGAAGAGAACGCGGCTCCACCTTGACGGTGACCTCCGTGGCTTCACCCGACGGATCGCCGTCAAGTTGCGTCGCCATCGGTTCGTTGCTCCGGATGACCACTTTTCCTGAACGGTAGAAGTTCATGACCGGCAGGTTCCGCTTGTGCTTGAACAAGATCTTGGCGTACACAGCGAGCCAGCCGATGGCGCTGCGAGGGCTCATCACCACCACGTCCAGGACGCCGTCGTCAATCATCGCCCCGGGGATGAAGTCAATACCCCCTGGAATCAGGCCGCAATTGGCGAACAAGACGCTTCGGATCTTCCGGGATTGCTCGGGTTCGTCGTCCATGGCAATGGTGACCCTCTTGCGCCTGCCGGGCAGGTGGCGAACACCCGCCTCTGTGTAGGCGAGCCAGCCGACTGCTTTCTTGAGATCATCGTTGGTGTCGCCCACGACCTCGGCATCCAAGCCCATGCCCGCGATCACCAGGAAAGCATGTTCCGAGGAGGCGCCGGTCAGCGCGTTGTGGATGGCCATGCGAGCAGTGTCGATGTAGCGCTGGTTCCCGAAAAGTGCTGTGTGGACGTTGCCGCGCAGATCGTTGACATCCAGGTTCACGTTGCGCGCCAGCAGGTTTCCGGTTCCAAGGGGAATCAGACCGATTGCGACGTTGGTGTGGGCAAGGGCCTCTGCCACCACCCGCACCGTGCCGTCGCCTCCGCCCACGAGTACGACGTCGGGCTCATACGCCAGCGCCGCTTTGGCTTGAGAGTGGCCGGGGTCCTCCGCAGTGGTGTCGAAGAAACGGGGTTCGTCCCAGCCGGCAAGGTGGCAGGCTTCCCGGATGATCCTCCGGGCTTCCTCAGCCTTGGTTTTGACGGGGTTCAGGATCACGGCGACTCTCTGCAAGCCGGGTCCGGGCTTGTGCGCGTCTTCACGCACGGCGCTGCGGGTGTGCCTGGCCCTGAGCCGGCGCACACCCCACCAACTGGAGGCGGCGAAGACCACGCCCCCAGCGAAAATCGCGTACAGGATCCAGTCGCTCATGGTGGTCCAACCCTATCCCGCCGCCGGGTCCGGACGCGCACCGCGGCAGGGGAGCGTGCCACGGTGGGACGCTGGCCGCGCAGCTGTGCCCTCATTCGATACTCTTGTCTGGTGATCGACGTTAAAGACCTCAGCGAAAACCCGGACAAGTTCCGTGCAAGCCAGCGCGCCCGCGGCGCCGACGAGTCCGTGGTGGACGCGATCATTTCCGCCGATGCAGACCGCCGCGCAGCCTTGATCCGTTACGAAAACCTCCGCGCTGAGCAGAACGTCTTCGGCAAGAAGGTTGCACAGGCCAAGGGCGAGGAAAAGCAGGCACTGCTGGCCGAGGTCAAGGAACTGGCCCACTCGGTCAAGGCAGCCTCCGTCGAGGCCGATGCCGCCCAGGCCAAGCAGGAAGAGCTGCTCCGCGTCATCCCCAACTTGATCGTGGACGGCGTGCCCGAGGGCGGTGAGGATGACTTTGTGGTGGTCAAGACCGTTGGCACACCCCGCGAATTCCGCGACTTCGAGCCGAAGGACCACCTGGAAATCGGCGAACTCATTGGCGCGATCGACATGGAACGTGGCGCCAAGGTATCCGGTGCGCGTTTCTATTTCCTCCGCGGTGTAGGCGCCCGCCTGGAGATGGCCCTGCTCCAGATGGCCATGGACCAAGCCATAGAGGCCGGCTTCGTGCCGATGATCACCCCCACCTTGGTGCGTCCGGAGACTATGCAGGGCACCGGTTTCGATGTGAAGCACGACGCCGAGATCTACCGTCTCGCTGACGACGACCTTTACTTGGTGGGAACCTCGGAAGTGGCCCTCGCCGGCTACCACGCGGATGAGATCCTGGACCTTTCCGGCGGCCCCATCCGCTATGCAGGACAGAGCTCCTGCTACCGTCGCGAGGCCGGTTCGCACGGCAAGGACACCCGCGGAATCATTCGTGTCCACCAGTTCAACAAGGTGGAGATGTTCATATACACCACGGTTGAAGAATCCGCTGCCGAGCACCAGCGGCTCTTGGCGTGGGAAGAGGAAATGCTGGCCAAGGTGGAGCTCCCGTACCGTGTGATTGACACGGCGGCCGGAGACCTCGGAATGTCGGCTGCCCGTAAGTTCGATTGCGAAGCCTGGGTCCCCACCCAGAATGCGTACCGCGAACTCACCTCCACCTCAAACTGCACCACCTTCCAGGCCCGCCGCCTCAACATCCGTGAGCGCACGGTCAACGAGGAAGGCGTTGCCAAGGGCACGCGCGCCGTCGCGACCCTGAACGGGACCTTGGCTACCACCCGCTGGATCGTGGCCATCCTGGAGCACCACCAGAACCCGGATGGCTCGGTCAACGTTCCCAAGGCTCTCCAGAAGTACATCGGTGGCCTCGAGGTCTTGCCGGTTCTATAGCAGGCGAAGCTTCTTATTCTTTGCCTGCCCCAGGGGAAGACCCGCCTCAACGAGTTTCCTCGTGAGCTTCGCCGGATCTTTCGCGATGGGCCAGTCCCAGCGGACCACCGTGAATCCCAATGCCCGCAAGCGGTCTTCACGCTTCTTTTCGGCCAAGACCACCTCGCGTGCCGAGAGTCCGTGAAGGTTCTCGTCCTGCAGATATTTCGCGCCGCCGTCGAATTCTCCGATAATCCGCAGCTCCCGCCAGAAGAAGTCTGCCCGGCCAACGAAACCGTCACTGTCCTGGAACCCGAGCTGAAGCTCCGGCCCCGGGAACCCGAGAAGGTGCATCTGAGCCCGGCTCAAGGATTCCCCGGGGGATCCGGACTGCGCATCGGCAAAATCGATGACGCGGGCAACCTGTTGTTGCCGGGAGGAGGAATGGAGGCCTTTTGCGGCGCCGTGCAGGTCCGCCTTGACGGTGGAGATGCCCTTGAAGTGCAGGGGATTCACGAGGTGGTCCGCCAAGATGACGGCCTTCGCAAACGAAGAGCGGGCCATGACATCGACGGCGGTCTGCAGCAGGGGGGTGACGTTCAGGCCCCGGTGGTGCACCGGCGACCCTGCGTAGCAGTGGCGGAATATTCCATAGCCCCGGACGTCCTCAAGGCCGGTGTTTCCTGACCTTGCCTGCATTGCGGCAGTGGTTGTGGCCTTCCCGGCCCCTGCATGGCTAGGCGACTTCACGGCCAGGTGGACATGGGAAGGTACGCCAAGCAATTTCAAGCCCCACACATGCGCGGCGGTTTCGTAGCAAAAGGCGGCCGTGGGGAGTTCCAGGGCCACGGCTTCCGTGGTCCGGGCATAGCGTTCCCAGGGGGTCAGGGAGAGCCAGTATTGCTTGGCGAGGTAGACGCCCCTGCGGACCCTGACGAGCTCGCCCTTTGCGTACCTCCGGCTCAATATCCGGATATCACCGGAGCCGGGGCGCTGATCGCGGGCAACGATGAATGGAGGTGGTTTGCTCATGGGACCACCTTCCTTGGTCGGCACGCAGAGGAGTACCCCGCACTTCGCCTATGTGGATAACTTCCGGAGGTAAATACTCACACTGTGGAAAACATGGGAGTATTCACCGCTTGTTAATCCCTTGCAGTGGCCTGCGTCCTAGCCGGTGTTGGTGGGGTCTGGTTCACTGGAGGCATGACTACTTTGACTGGTACCTCAGTCGCTGGCATCGATGACCAGCGGAATTTCAATCACAAACTCATGGTCGCCTTGGATGTTGACGGAACCCTCGTGGACCACGATGGCCACATGTCGCCGGGCGTCCGCGATGCTGCCAGGGCAGTTGTCGCCGGCGGTCACGACGTCCTGATCGCCACCGGCCGATCCTTGAACGCCACCTTGCCCATCATCGAGCAGATCGGACTGGACCGCGGCTACGCAGTGTGCTGCAACGGCGGTGTCACCGTAAGGCTCGATCCGCAGCTGGATGCCGGCTACGAGATCATCCAGAAAGCCACCTTCGATCCTGCACCGGCGTTGAGGGCGCTCCGCGAGCAGTTGCCATCCGCCAAGTACGCCCTTGAGGACGAGGACGGGAACTTCCTCGCCACCGAACGGTTCCAGGACGCCAGTTTCGGCGTCGAGGCAATCGGCGTGGACTTCCAGACCATGCTGGATGCCACCGCAGTGCGCGTCGTGGTGTTCAGCAGCGAGAACACCGCCGAGGAATTTTCCACCGCAATCCGCGAGATCGGGCTGTCCGGCGTCACGTACTCCGTAGGCTGGACCGCCTGGCTGGACATTGCCGCTGCCGGAGTCACCAAGGCAAGTGCCTTGGAGCAGTTGCGTCAGCGACTGGGCACGCACCCGCGCCACACGGTGGCGGTGGGAGACGGCCGCAATGACATCGAGATGCTCAGCTGGGCCGGCCGCGGCGTTGCCATGGGCCAGGCCCCCCAGGAAGTCATTGCCGTCGCGGACGAAGTCACCGCTTCGGTGTACGACGATGGCGCGGCCCTGATCTTGCGTGGCCTCCTGTAAGCAGGCGAGCGGGGGCGGACCGACGCTTCTCGGCTCAGCCGTCGGAGACAGCTGTGATGATACGCCGAAGGCTCATGGCGACTGACGCCGGGGCATTCACGGGTGCATTCTCGGCAGCCACCTCCGTGAGGGTGCCGCCGAGGGCCGCGACGCTGTCATGAGCGTCATCCAAGGCCCCCTTGAAGTCCTCTGCGTCTCCATGTCTCCATCGCCTTATCAACGTGGCAACGTCCTCCAGTGCCCGGGACAAATTCCGGGGGACGCCCTCGGGAATGACAGTCCCCGCGTTCTCTTCCCAGATCACGCTTGCCAGGACGTCGGTGATGTCCTGGACGTGGAAGGTCAGCCGTTCCACTGTGCGCAAACCGGCCAGGTCGCCGCCCAAGCGTCCGGCCCGACGGCGCGACCGCGGATTGGCTTTAGCGCTCAACTTCGCAGCCTGGACAGCTGTCCGCACTGCGGTCGCGGTGCGGGCGAGCTCGCCGCTGCGGTTCGCCCAATCCTCATGGTTCGGCGGCCAGGATTCCATCATGGCGCTTGCCATGTCCTCGAGCTGCTTGGACAGCGCCCGTTGGTGTCCGTCGATGGCTGGATCGATGCCTTCAAGATGCAGGGGAGGAAAGACCAGCCAGTTCACCGCGAAGCCGACAGCAACCCCCATGGCCATTTGCAGGACGTAGGCGAAAGAGAATCCCTGCGTATTTGAATAGCCCAGGACCAGCACGAACAATGCCGCCATGGGAACCCATTCGGAAGCGCTTCCGAGTCTTGGCAGGCCGCCGATGACCACTCCCAGCCCGACGACGACGGCCACCGCCAGCGCGGTCGGCGTGCTCACGGTGGTCACGACGAAGGCCATGGCAATGCCCAAGCCGAGCCCCAGCAGGCTTTGCAGTCCGTGTTTCGCCGAAGCGGCGACGGTAGGGTGCATGCTGACCAAAACACCCAAAGGTGCGTAATAAGGGTAGGAGGCTGCAGTTCCGGGCATGAGCGGCGCGAGGTACCAAGCCAGCCCGGCCGCGGCGGCTGTCTTTGCAGCAAACAGGAGCCGGTGGCCCGTGACGGCTTGCCTCAAGGCTGGAAGAACCCGCCGAAGCTTTGGCTTGGGGATCATGACCCAAGGTAGGCGCAAGGCATCGGATGTGTCGAGGACAAGTTCGGCTGAAGGTTGTCGAAGGATCGTCCATGCACGGAAACGTCCCGGCGCTAGTAAACCTCCAGGATCAACTTGAGCAAACGGGCAGCAGCTGGCCGGGCAGCGTGCTCCTCCGCCCACTGCGCGCGGGAGAGTGCCTTGCTGACTGCCTGGGTGCTGATCCCTAGTTCCTGGGCGACGGCCTTTTGTTGTCCACGCACGCCCGGCGTCAGCAGGTCAAGGACGCGCCACTCGGCAACGCTTCGGTGCTGCACGATGTGCCCCAGGAGCCGCAGCACCGCTTCGGATTCGGCGGCGAGGGCAGCGACCGGCCCCTCGACGGCCACAGGGACCCGCTCCTTGCTGTTCCGCACGCGGTCCACTGCGCGGCGCGCGTAGACCAGCCCGTGTCCGGAGGCGTCCTTGATTTGGCTCGGGAGAGGCTCGTTGACCGGCCCGACACCGATTCCCACGTACCACTGCCCGCTCCGCAAAGCGATGAGTGCCGTGTCCACAGCCTGGTGCGGGCAGTCCACGATGCCTTGGACTTCATCTTCCACCGAGCGGTCAAAGTCCAGGCGCGCAGGGATGTGGCGCAGGTCCTTCAGTAGCTGCGGTACGAGGTCTCCGTCGCGACGGTTGTCGCGTTGGTTGATGGTCAGCGTGAACATGGTGGATCAAACATTACCGGCAGGTAGCCAGGTTTCAACCGGTTAAACTGAGCCCACTGCTTCGTGACGACGACGGCCGGTGAGGTTCGCAGGGAACCTCACCGGCCGTCGTCGTGCATGTAGATCCCCGCCGCGGGACGGGTGGTCGGGACCTTAGTGGGCGAGCGGAACGTAACGCTTGATGGAAGCTTCCAGCTCGGCTTCGGCGGCTGCGCGATCGGCCCAGCCCTCGGCCTTGACCCACTTGCCCGGCTCAAGGTCCTTGTAACGGGTGAAGAAGTGTTCGATTTCCTTGATCAGGAACTCGCTGACATCCGAGATTTCCTGGATGTGGTCGAAGCGCGGGTCGACCGGAACGCACAGGACCTTGGCATCTCCGCCGCCGTCGTCGGTCATGTTGAACACGCCGATCGGACGGGCCTCGACGATGACGCCGGGGTAGAGGTCGAAGTCCTGCAGGAGCACCAATGCGTCCAGCGGGTCGCCGTCTTCGCCCAGGGTGTTCTCGAAGAACCCGTAGTGAGTGGGGTACTGCATGGACGTGAACAGGACGCGGTCCAGGCGGACGCGACCGGTCTCGTGGTCAACTTCGTACTTGACGCGCGAGCCCTTGGGGATCTCGATCGTGACGTCGTGCTTCATGGAATGCTCCTTGACGGTATTGGCATGGGCGCGGCAAGAGAACAGCCGACGCCGCCGACTACTATTGAGGATATAGCGAGAGGCCCAAGTTTCTTGAAACGGTGGGGACATTCAAGACTTTGAGGACTAAAGCCGCATGAAGGTCGTTGACGAGGCGGGAGCCGGAAAGCCGGCTTCGAACCAGCAGGTGACCCCTGCTTTCAGACCTAGGAAACGGGCGTCGAAGCGCTCTTGGCGCTTTCTGCCCTTGGTCCTCCTGACCATTGTCATCGCTGCCTTGGCGGTGCCGATGGGCCTGGGGGTGGCGCCCGGATTCTTCGGTCCAGGGTTCCTGGGGGCCGTGAGTTCGCCCACGCCCCACGTGCCGGCTTGGCAACAGATCCCCAATAAGTTGAGCCGTACCCAGGTGGTCTCACCCCTGGATCCTTCTGCACCGGTTCCGCTTCCGGCCGATGTCACACGCCAGCTCGACGCCCTCCTGACCCCCGACGGCGGGGGAGACTTCACCGGCGTCGTTGAGGACGCGTTGACCGGACTTTCACTTTACGACCGCGACGGCGCCAAGAACCGGGTGCCGGCGTCCAACATGAAGCTGCTCACCGCCGTCGCGGCACTGCGGGCGATCGGCCCGGAAACACGCTTCAGCACGCGGGTCCTGACCGGATCATCGGCGTCGACGATCATCCTGAGCGCCGGGGGCGACGTCCTGCTCGGTGCAGGCCCGTCCCAGCCAAGCGAAGTGCTGGGCCATGCCGGTGTGGAAACCCTCGCAGCCGATGCGGCCAAAGCGCTGCAGGAACGTGGAGTGAAAGGCCCGGTCACCGTCCAGTTGGACGATGGTTTGTTCAGCGGGCCGGCCCTGAATCCGGCATGGAGCCTCGACGATGTCGCTGCCGGCGAAACCGCGCCGATCTTCCCGCTCGCACTGAACTCTGCGCGGACCAGCCCCGGCGCAACCACCGGTACGCGACCGCAGGACGCCGCGCTCACCGCCGCCGAGGCCTTCGCGGGGAAGCTCCAAGCCGCAGGTGCCGCTGCCGGATTCACGGTGGCCCCCGGCGTCGAACGTGCCAAAGCTCCGGCCGGACAGCAGGACGTCCTCGCCAGCGTGGAGTCCGCCACCGTCCGGGAGCAGGTGGACCTGATGCTGGAAACCTCGGACAACTACCTCGCCGAGATATTCGGCCGGATGGCTGCGCTTTCCATGGGACAGGCGGGATCCAACGACGGCGCGACGGCGGCCGTGAGCGCCCAGCTGGCGGAGCTCGGGATCGCCACGGACTCCATGCATCTGGCAGACGTGTCCGGCCTGGCCCTAGGTAACCAGGTATCAGCCCGGCAGTTCGCGGATGTGGTCCGGGCCATCACCTCCGGGCCCGACACCCGCCTCCGCGCGGCCCTCGCCGGGTTCCCGGTGGCCGGGCTGACCGGAACACTCGGTGACCGCTACGGTGACGCCAGCACCTCCCAAGGGGCGGGGCTGGTCCGGGCCAAGACCGGAACACTGAATACGGTCATCGCCTTGAGCGGCTACGTCGTGGACGCGAATGGTCGCCTTCTGGTGTTCTCCTTTATCGGAAACGGGCTGACGCCCGGTGCCGCCGGGAACAAGGTGGCGCTGGACAGGTCTGCCACGGCACTCGCCTCGTGCGGCTGCACTGGTGGTTGACGTTCAAGCTGCCTGACGTTCGCCGCTGAGCGAACTTAAGGGCGCAGATTCAGCCCGCTGTGTTCTGATGGATCGTATGGAGTCTCAGCAGCAAGCCCAGTCCCTCATCAACTGGGAGCTGGCCGCCTCCACGGCTGCCCGGCTCGCTCCCCCCGGTCCATCCCTGAGTCCGGCCCAGATCGGCAAAGCCGTCGACAACCTCCGCTTCAACGCGGACATCTCGGTGCCGCATGTGCACGACATCACCGGTTTGGAAGCCGCTCGCGATCTCCGCGATTCCCATGTCCTGGTAGTGGACAGGGCGTCGTGGGCGAAGGCCAACACCCAAAGCTTCGCAGTGATGCTCCAGCCGGCCCTCCAGCAAATGCTGGATTCCCGGCGAGGCCCGGCCATGACTCCGGCCGCGGCGGCCGCGAGTGGTGCCATTACGGGCAGCCAACTCGGGGCCGTGCTTGCCTTTTTGTCGAGCAAGGTCCTTGGCCAATACGATCCCTTTGCGGCACTCGCCGCGGACTCGAAGGCGCCCCCTGCTGGCCGGCTCTTGCTCGTGGCTCCCAACATCATCTCCGTGGAGCGCGAGCTCAACGTGGATCCGGACGATTTCCGGCTTTGGGTCTGCCTCCACGAGCAGACCCACCGTGTGCAGTTCGCCGCCGCGCCGTGGCTCCGGACTCACATGCTGGACGAAATCGGGCGCCTCAGCACCAACCTCCTCGGCAATGTGGACTCCATCATGGACCGCGCCACCGCTGCCGCGCGTTCCCTGCGCGACCGCTCCACGGGGGCCGTGCCAGGCCGCGGGGCCATCTTGGACCTCCTGCAAAACCCCGAGGAAAAGGCCTCGCTCTCGCACCTCACAGCCGTCATGAGCTTGCTGGAAGGCCACGCCAATGTAGTGATGGACGCCGTGGATTCCACCCTGATCCCGTCGGTGAAGACCATCAGGCAGCGCTTCAGCGCACGGGGCAAAGATCGCGGCGTCATCGAGAAATTCATCCGCAACATCCTCGGCTTGGATGCCAAGATGCGCCAGTACAGCGACGGGGCCAAGTTTGTCCGCGAAGTTGTTGCGGTTGCTGGCATGGAAGGCCTGAACCGGGTGTGGGAGTCTGCTGAACAACTGCCCACCGAAGCCGAGATCCACGACTCCAAGCTGTGGCTTGAGCGGATGGGGCTGTGACCCTGGATAGCCCATCCGGCTCCGGAACAGGCAGTAGAAGTGCACGCAGTAGTTCGCTCAGCAGTTCACCGGGCAGCGGACGACGGCGTCCCGGACGTTTGGCGCCAGTCGTCGGCAAAGCCCGGAACATGGTACGGGACGCGCTGGCCTCCGCAGGCTACCCCGAGCGAATCCTGGTGGCCTGCAGCGGTGGGCCCGACTCCCTGGCCCTCGCCTCCGCCGCTGCCTACTTCGCTCGTCGCGGACACGTGGACGGCCGCTCCGTGAGCGTGGCCGCCGTCGTGGTTGACCACCAGTTGCAGGAAGGCTCGGGCCAGGTCGCGGCGCGCACCGTGGCGATCCTGGAAGAGCTGGGACTTTCGCCTGTTCAGCTGCGGACCGTGGAGGTGGCGGCCACCGGATTCGGACCTGAAGCCGCAGCACGGGACGCGCGGCACGCAGCCCTCGAAGCAGCCGCTACGGAGCTCGATTGCCAGGCAATCCTGCTCGGGCACACCCTGGATGACCAGGCGGAGCAGGTGCTGCTGGGACTTGCCCGCGGCTCGGGAACCCGTTCCCTTGCCGGGATGCGCCCCGCCCGGGGCAAACTCCTTCGTCCCTTCCTTGGGCTCCGCCGCGCAGAAACGCTCGAAATCTGTGCGGCCGAGGAACTCGAAACCTGGCACGATCCCAGTAACGCGGACCCAGCCTTCGCCCGCTCGCGGACCCGAGTGGAGGTGATGCCCTTGCTTGAGGACAAACTGGGGCCCGGCGTCGCCGAGTCACTCGCCCGTACCGCCGCGATTCTCCAACAGGACGCTGATTTCCTGGAGCAGCTCGCCGCAGAGAGCTATGCGGACCTCCTGCACCGGACCGACGACGGCGTCTGGCTCCCCGAAGACGCGTTGAGGGAACTTGCCCCCGCACTGAGGTTCCGGGTCATCGCCAAAGCAGCCGCCGACGTCGGGGGCCAACAGCCTAGCTACGGGCGGCTTCAAGCTGCCGAAGCCTTACTGCGCCGGCAGGGCTCGGCCGGTCCAGTGCAGCTTCCCGGAAGCGTCAGCGTCCATCGCGTATCCCTCAGCGAATTCCAGCAGGAGGCCTCCGCAGGAGGAACTGCCGTTCCCCGTGAAGGCGGCGGCTGTGGGAAGCTAGTATTCCGGCATCAAAGATCGCCCCAACACTAGCCGCACCCACGCATCAACACAGGAGCCATTGGTGGATTCAAACGACGTCCAGGCAGACCTCAAGCACGTTCTCTACACCAAGGAGCAGATCCAGCGACGAATTGGTGAACTGGCCGCGCAGATCGACAAGGACTATGAGGGCCGTGAACTGCTGATCGTCGGCGTGCTCAAGGGCGCCGTTATGGTCATGGCCGACCTCGCGCGCTCACTTCACAGCCACGTCAGCATGGACTGGATGGCAGTGTCCTCCTACGGCTCCGGCACCCAGTCTTCCGGTGTCGTGCGCATTCTCAAGGACCTTGACACCGACTTGATGGGCAAGGATGTCCTCATTGTCGAAGACATCATCGATTCGGGGCTGACCCTCTCCTGGCTCAAGACCAACCTCGAATCGCGCGGCACCGCTTCCGTGGAAATCTGTACTGCTTTCCGCAAACCGACGGCCGCCAAGGTGGAGATCGACGTCAAGTACGTCGGCTATGACATTCCCAACGAATTCGTTGTCGGCTATGGACTGGACTACGCCGAGAGGTACCGCAACCTGGACTTTGTGGGAACCCTCGCCCCGCACGTTTACGAATAACCCGCCCAGGAGCACGTCCGTGTACGCCTAGAGGGAACTTTTATCCCTTACTGTGCGTGAATCACTCCGAACGGTGTAAAGCTAGAAAATGACGCAGCACCACACGCGCGCAGAAGCTGCGCCGTGCAGCACTACCAGGAGGGACGGGGCGGAGCCCCCGAACAGATGAAAGCTAAGAGTTTCTTCAAGGGCCCGGGCATCTGGATTGTTGTCGTAGTCGGCTTGCTCCTGGTGGCATTTGCAACCCTTGCCCCCGGCGGATCCACCCGTATCGACACCGATAAAGGTCTCGCGATCCTCGCCCAGAGCGGCAAGGTGGATCAGGCCAAAATTTACGACGCCGAGAACCGCGTTGATTTGACGCTGAAAGACAACCTCGTCATTGATGGCCAGGACAAGGGCAAGAACGTCCAGTTCTTCTATGTCACGGCCCGCGCTGCAGACGTCGTCAAGGCTGTCACCAACGCCCAGCCATCCGGCGGCTTCACGGACCAGCCGGTCGAAAACAACTGGTTCTCCGGACTGTTCTCGCTCCTCGTGCCTGTGCTGCTCTTGGGTGTGCTTTTCTGGTTCCTGCTCTCCCGCATGCAGGGTGGCGGTTCCAAGGTGATGCAGTTCGGCAAGTCCAAGGCCAAATTGGTCAACAAGGATATGCCGCAGGTCACCTTCGCTGACGTTGCAGGTGCGGATGAAGCCGTTGAGGAGCTCCAGGAAATCAAGGAATTCCTCGCGGAACCGGCAAAGTTCCAAGCCGTTGGGGCGAAGATCCCCAAGGGCGTGCTGCTATACGGCCCTCCGGGGACGGGTAAGACCCTCCTGGCCCGTGCCGTCGCGGGCGAGGCCGGCGTCCCGTTCTTCTCCATCTCGGGTTCGGACTTCGTTGAAATGTTCGTTGGTGTCGGTGCTTCCCGCGTCCGCGACCTCTTCGAGCAAGCGAAAGCCAATGCGCCCGCCATCATTTTCGTCGACGAGATCGACGCCGTCGGCCGTCACCGCGGTGCCGGTATTGGCGGCGGCAATGACGAGCGCGAGCAGACCCTCAACCAGCTCTTGGTCGAAATGGACGGCTTCGACGTCAAGACCAACGTCATCCTGATCGCCGCAACCAACCGTCCGGACGTCCTGGATCCCGCTTTGCTGCGTCCGGGACGCTTCGACCGCCAGATCACTGTGGAAGCGCCGGACCTGATTGGCCGCGAGCAAATCCTGAACGTCCACGCCCAGGGCAAGCCCATGGCACACGGCGTCGACCTCAAGGGTGTCGCCAAGAAGACCCCTGGCTACACCGGTGCAGACCTCGCCAACGTGCTCAACGAGGCGGCCCTTCTGACGGCGCGGTCCAACGCCAACCTGATCGATGATCGTGCCTTGGACGAGGCGATCGACCGTGTCATGGCCGGCCCGCAGAAGCGGAGCAGGGTCATGAAGGAAATGGAACGGAAGATCACGGCGTACCACGAAGGCGGCCATGCCCTGGTGGCGGCGGCTCTTCGCAACTCCGCGCCGGTCACCAAGATCACCATCCTGCCCCGTGGCCGTGCGCTCGGCTACACCATGGTGGTCCCCGAGGACGACAAGTACTCGATCACCCGTAATGAGCTCCTGGACCAGATGGCTTACGCCATGGGCGGTCGCGTCGCGGAGGAAATCGTCTTCCATGACCCCTCCACGGGGGCTTCGAACGATATCGAAAAGGCCACCGGTACAGCACGCAAGATGGTCACCCAGTTCGGCATGAGCGAGCGTATCGGCGCAGTGAAGCTTGGTGCGGGTGGCGGCGAGCCATTCCTCGGGCGCGACATGGCGCAGGAACGCAACTATTCGGATTCCGTGGCGTACATCGTCGACGAGGAAGTGCGCCGTCTGATCGACCAGGCCCACGACGAGGCCTATGCCATCCTGACCGAGAACCGCGACGTCCTGGACCAGCTGGCCCTCGAACTGCTTGAGCGCGAGACCCTGAACCAAGCCGAGATCGCCTACATTTTCCGCGACATCCGCAAGCGCGACTTCCGCGAGGTCTGGCTCTCCAAGGAATCCCGTCCGGTCCAGACCCTCCCGCCGGTGGAATCCCGCGCGGAAAAGGCCGAGCGCGAAGCCCAGGAACAAGCCAAGAAAGCACGTCTCGAAGAACCTTTGGACGCCCAGTCACCGCATCCGCAGGGAGTCGGGAGCCAGGAGCCGTTCACCGGTACAGGACCTGACGCGGGCACCGACGTTTCCCATCACGGCTAAGCTTTCTGCTGTGACTCATATCGACGACGACGACTTCAGCGGTGCCTCCAGTGATGCCTTCGGCCACTCGGCTGCGGGCGGATCCGGGGAATCTTCGGACAGCCACGGCCACGGACACCACGGGTACAAGGTCGACCGTCCCCGCATCGAGGCTGCCGTCCGCGAGATCCTCATCGCAGTGGGGGAAGACCCGGACCGGGGTGGACTCGTGGATACGCCAAAGCGCGTAGCCAAGGCGTACGCCGAGGTCTTCGCGGGCCTGCACCAGGATCCTGTGGATGTCCTGTCCACTACGTTTGACCTCGACCACGAGGAACTCGTGCTGGTCAAGGACATTCCGTTCTACTCCACCTGCGAGCACCACTTGGTCCCGTTCCACGGCGTCGCGCACGTTGGGTATATCCCCTCCCACGACGGCAAGGTGACGGGCCTGAGCAAGCTGGCCCGCCTCGTGGACATTTTCGCCCGGCGTCCCCAGGTGCAGGAACGCCTCACCACTCAGATCGTCGAGGCCCTGGTAACTCACCTCAAGCCCCGGGGCGCGATCGTCGTGGTCGAATGCGAACACATGTGCATGTCCATGCGTGGCATCCGCAAGCCCGGCGCCAAGACCGTTACCAGCGCGGTGCGCGGGCAACTTCATGACCCGGCAACCCGCGCCGAAGCCATGAGCCTCATACTCGGAAGGTAAGAAAGACCATGGATTCCCTCGCAGCAGCACCAGGAACAGGCCCGGCCACGAGCCCCCTGCCTATTCTTCGCAAACCACGTCCAGCCGCCCGCTTCGCGGACCTGCCGGCCGACCGCACGCTTGTCATGGGAATCCTGAATGTCACGCCGGATTCATTCAGCGACGGCGGCAAGCACCCGACGGCGGATACTGCCATCGCCCACGGCTTGCGGATGTTGTACTCAGGAGCGGACATCATCGACGTCGGCGGGGAATCGACCCGCCCGGGCGCCGAGTCTGTCTCGCCGGAAGAAGAGCAACGCCGGGTCTTGCCGGTGATCCAGGCACTCGTCAAGGCTGGGGCCCTCGTCAGCATCGACACGACCCACACTTCCACGGCCGAAGCGGCTGTGGAAGCCGGTGCCGCGATCATCAATGACGTCTCCGGGTTGAGCCTCGAGCCTGAGATGGCCGAACTCGTCGCGCGCACCAAAGTGCCTTATGTCCTCACCCATCGCCGGGGCGACGCCGAGACCATGAACAGCCTTGCCGACTACGGCAATGTCGTGGAGGAAGTCATCGAGGAGCTGAAGGGCGTCCGCGACAAGCTCTACGCAGCCGGCGTGTCCCCGGAGCAAATCATTGTGGATCCGGGCCTGGGCTTCTCCAAGGACGAGAACCAGAATTGGCAACTCCTCAAGCACATCGGCAGGCTCGATGAACTCGGCCATAAGGTCCTGATCGGGGCTTCCCGCAAACGCTTCCTCGGAACGCTCCTGACCGTTGCCGGCAAGGCAGCGGCACCGCAGGAACGGGACCACGCCACGGCCGCCATTACGGCAATCAGCGCCGCGAACGGCGCGTGGGCCGTGCGGGTCCACGACGTAGGACCCAGCCTTGACGCCGTCAAGGTTGCAGCGCGCGTCAGACACTAAAGCCTCGTGAGCAAAGGGGGAGGAACCGGTTTGGACAAGATCGCACTGACCGGAGTGACCGCCGTCGGGCATCACGGCGTTTTCGATTTCGAGCGCCGCGATGGACAGCCATTCGTCGTCGACGCCGTGCTGTACACCGATTTCAGCAAGGCCGCGGAAACCGATGACTTGCAGTTCACGGCACACTACGGCGAAGTGGCCGAATACATTACCTCCGTCATTACCGGGGAGCCTCTTAACCTCATCGAGGCCCTTGCCGTGCGGATCGCGGAGGGCATTTTGGCCGGCTTCGACGTGGCGGGGGTTGACGTCACGGTCCACAAACCCCAGGCCCCCATCGAAGTTCCCTTCGGTGACGTCACTGTCAGCGTCCACAGGGAGCGTGCATGAGCTCCCGTTTCACGAAAGCCATCCTGGCCCTGGGAAGCAACCTGGGCGAGCGGAACGACACCTTGTCCACCGCCGTTGCCGACCTCGTCGATCGCCCGGAAATACGCCTCCTCGGTGTCTCTCCCGTGGTTCAGACCAAGGCCGTTGGCGGACCGGAAGGACAGCCGGACTTCCTCAACATGGTGGTCGCGGTTGAGACCACCCTTGCGCCGCTCGAGCTGTTGCAGCATTGCCACGACGTCGAGCAAAAGCATCACCGGGTACGCGAGGTTCGCTGGGGCCCCCGCACCCTGGATGTGGACATCATTGTCTACGGCGAACTCACGAGCAAGGACGCAATCCTTACCCTTCCGCATCCCCGGGCTGCGGAGCGGGCTTTCGTGCTGTATCCGTGGGCGCTTTTGGATCCTGCCGCACAGCTGAACGGCGAGAGCGTCGCCGAGTTGGCCGCCAAGGCCGGGGACTTTTCCGGGCTCAGGCCCTTCGACGGTTTCGACGGGTCCGGCAGCGTTGCTGCCGCCGGGGCGGTGGAATAGTCCATGAAGGCCATGCGTCCGATCCTGTTGGCGATCATCACAGTCGTTCTTGCCATCGTTGGCTGGCTGGCTTCCGTGCTCACCACGCGTTACAGCATGGCGACGCCGGTGCTTCCGCCATCAGCATTGGTAACCATGGGTGTCATCGCTGCGCTCACGTTGATCATGGGTATCCGCGTCCTGCGCTGGCGGAACGGCAAGAAGAAGACCATGCTCAACCCCATTCTGGCTGCGCGAACCCTTCTCCTGGCCCAGGCTTGCGCCTACGCGGGCACGGTGCTGCTCGGTTGGCATGTGGGAATCGTGTTGGAGCAACTCCGGCTCTGGAACCTCCGCAGTGATCAGGGCATTTTCTGGCTCGCGCTCATCATGGGCGGCGGAGGCCTCGTCATGACCATCGTCGGGCTCGTGGTGGAGCGGTTCTGCCGGATCCCCCCGGAAGACCTGGAAGGCGGACCCGAGGTCAGGGGTACCCGCCACGGCGAGGCCAAGGGCGAAGGCGAATATGCATACCGCGGCGATTGACCCTCCTGGCATCCAATGGCTGCGTGTATCACCGAAGTACGTGACCGTGCGGCTCGTGGAGTGGACCATCGGCAACGTGCTCATGGTTGCCGTCTTCAGTTTGCCTTTGCTTTTCGTTCAATTGGGCTGGTGGAAGTGGCCGCCCCTGTGGTTCGCCGTCGCCGTTCCCGCGGCGCTTCTGCTCCTTGCCCTGTGGAGGCTCGTGCTGATCCCGAGGCAAGTGCGCGCCATCGGCTATGCCGAACGCGACGATGACCTGTTGATCCGCCGCGGCATCTTCTTCCAGCGGGTGATGGTGGTTCCTTATGGCCGGATGCAGTATGTCGATGTTGCCGTGGGGCCGGTCGAGCGAGTCCTGGGGCTGTGCACCCTTAAACTCCACACGGCCTCAGCTGGAACAAACGCCCACTTGCCCGGTATCCCCGCCGCTGAAGGCGCGCGGCTGCGGGAGCAGCTTTCGGCGCGCGGCGAAGCGAGGCTGGCCGGGCTGTGACCCAGGAACAGACCGCCGTCGACGGCGACTGGCACCGTGTGCACCCGGCGTCGCCGTTCGTCCGGGGATGGGTGGCACTGGTCGCGATCGTCTATTTCTTTGGCCGAGATACCTTTGAGCGGGCCCTCCAAGGCCGCGGAAACATTGGCGACAACCTCAACGACCGCACGCCATGGCTCTTGGCCGGTGGAGGGGCCGTGCTGTTGCTGGCCTTGGGATCCTTCGTCCTCAGCTGGTACTTCACCCGCTATCAGCTTGCCGAAGGCTATGTCCGGGTCAACACCGGATTCCTGTTCAAACAGCAGCGCCAGGCCAGGCTAGACAGGGTCCAGGCCATCGACATCGTACAGCCCTTGCTTGCCCGTATTTTCGGGCTCGCGGAGCTGAAGTTCGAGGTGGCCGATGCCGGACACTCGGCGGTGCGGCTCTCCTACCTGCGACTCGCCCAGGCCAAGCAGCTCCGTGCCACCATCCTGGGCCGGGCCGCCGGTATTGCTGACGGGAGCGAAACGGTCGAAGTGCCCGAGGCTCCTGAACTGGTGGTGCTCTACCTCCCGCCTGGAAGGCTTGTCGGTTCGCTCATCCTGAGCGAGCAAAGTTTCTTCATCGTGCTCAGCGCCATCGCATCCGTGCTGCTGTCCGTGCTGACGGAGTCCCGCGCCTTCATCCTCTACTTGATTCCAGCAATCCTCGGTTTGGGCACGGCCTACTGGCGCTCGTTCAACAAGGGCTACAACTTCACGGCAGCAATTTCCCCTGACGGCATCCGTCTGCGCTACGGACTCCTGGATACCCAGGCCCAGACCGTGCCACCAGGCCGGATCCAAGCCGTCAAAGTCACGCAGCCACCCTTGTGGCGCATTCTTGGCTGGTATCGGATCCACGTGAACGTTGCAGGCTATGGTGAACACCACCGCAGCGAAGCCGAGCACCGCACCATGCTGCTTCCCGTCGGCCGGAAGTCCGAAGTGATGATGATGCTCTCGCTCGTCCTGCCCGATCCCGGCACCGCCGAGCCGGAGCGTGTCTTCACCGCGGGCTTGACCGGCCTCGATTCCGACGCCGGCTTTGTCACCACCCCCAAGCGTGCCTGGATTCTTTCCCCCTTGGGCTGGCGACGAAACGGCTTCCTTGCCACGGATACGGCCTTGTTGCTGCGCTCCGGACGTTGGTGGCGGAAGTTGGTACTGGTCCCGCATCAGCGAACCCAGTCCATGGCCCTCCACCAAGGTCCGTTGGCCCGGCTCTTCGGCGTGGCCGATCTGGTGCTCCACACGACCCCAGGCCCGGTAGCGCCCCGGCTCATCCAGGCAGCCACGGCGGAAGCGGTCGGCTTGTTCGACCAGCAAGCGGGCCGAGCCCGGAAAGCCCGCAAGCTGCAGAGCAGCGAAAAGTGGCTGGCCCAGCTTCCGCCGTTACACGCAGTGCAACACTTCTCAAACCACCCAGCAAACCTGTCATCAAACCAGGAGGAACCAGACCATGGCTAGGCCAGGACGACTCGGCGTTGGAATCATCGGCGCCGGCAAAGTGGGCGCCGTCTTGGGTGCGGCCCTGCGCGGGGCCGAGCACGCCGTCGTCGGGGTTTCCGCCGTGTCGGAGGCGAGCCGCGAGCGGGCCGAAACACTGCTTCCCGGGGTCCCCGTCCTGGGGATCCAGGACATTGTGGAGCGGTCCGAACTGGTACTCCTTGCAGTCCCGGACGATGCTCTTGGCGAACTCGTGACTGGACTGGCGAAGCTCGGAGCGTGGCAGCCCGGCCAGCTCGTGGCGCACACCTCCGGCCGTTTCGGCGTCGGGATTCTGAAGCCTGTCCGCGCCGCCGGCGCCATTCCGCTCGCCCTCCACCCGGCCATGACGTTCACGGGCATGAGCCTGGACCTGACCCGGCTCATGGACTGCACGTTCGGAGTTACGGCCGACGCAGCCATGCTGCCCATCGCCCAGGCCCTTGTGGTGGAGATGGGCGCCGAACCTGTGGCCATCGCTGAGGCCGACCGTACGCTTTACCATGCAGCCCTTGCCCACGGTTCGAACCATATGGTCACGCTCGTGGCCCAAGCCTCGCAGCTCTTGCGGGAAATCGGCGTCGATTCGCCTGAGCGCATGCTCGGCCCTTTGCTGCGCGCTACCTTGGAGAATGCACTGGCCTCAGGCGAGTCCGCGTTGACCGGTCCGGTGGCCCGCGGAGATGTGGGAACGGTGTCCGCCCATGCGGAGGCACTCAGGGAGTACGACGCCGGTGCCGGCGGCGATGTCCTGGACGCTTACCTGGCGATGGCCCGGGCCACGGCCCGTCGGGCTGTCAACCGTGGATTGCTCAAGGAGGGCCAGCTCGGCGACATCAACAACGCTTTGGACGGCACAAGTACGCCGGACAACGGCGACGATCGACCGGGCGGCGACGCTGCCGGGACGCAGGAAGGAAACTGACTATGGGCATCAAACTTGTCACCACCGCGGCGGAACTGCGGGCCGAAAGTGCGCGATTGCTCGCGGAAAAGCGCGGCAGTTCGCAGGGCCTCGTCCCCACGATGGGAGCCTTGCACACCGGGCATGCGGCGCTGGCCCGCACCGCCGTCGAGCAGAACGACGTCGTGGTGGCGTCCATTTTCGTGAACCCGCTCCAGTTCGGTGAGGCCGCGGACCTGGAACGGTATCCGCGCACCCTTGACGCCGACATGGCCCTGCTGGACGCCGAGGGCGTGGATCTCGTCTTCGCCCCATCCATTGAGGAGGTCTATCCCGGCGGCGAACCGTTGGTTCGCGTGACATCGGGGCCGCTGGGTGAGAAATGGGAGGGCGCATCCCGTCCCGGTCACTTTGACGGCGCCCTCACGGTGGTCGCCAAACTGCTGCACTACGGCATGCCTGGCGGTCCAGCCGTCGACGGCGGTGCTGCCGCGTACCGTGCGTACTTCGGCCAGAAGGACGCCCAACAGTTGGCCTTGGTGAAGCGGATGGTGGCGGATCTCAGCTTTCCGGTGGACATCGTGGCGGTGCCCACCGTGCGCAGCACCGAAGGACTCGCCTTGTCCAGCCGGAATCGTTTCCTTTCCGAAGAAGAGCAGGAGGCGGCCTTGGTGCTCTCCCGTGCGCTCCGCCTTCTCGAGTCCCGCGCCATGGCGAACGAACCGCTGGAGCTGGACTCCGCCGTCGCGCTCGTTGAATCGCAACCCCTCGTGCGCCTGGACTATTTCGAGGTGGTCGATCCCCGCACCTTGGAACCGCTCGCCGAGAACTGCCGGGACACCCCGTTCCGTGGCGAGGGGCTCGCGATTATCGCGGCGAAGGTTGGCCCCGTGCGGTTGATCGACAACCTGCCGTTGAGTTCCTGAACACTCTTAACTTTCGGATGCCCGCTCACAAACGTTTGGAATAACCTGCTGACGGGAATGCTCCAGAGGCTTAGACTGTTGCAGTCTTCACCGGCGTAGCGCGCCGGAAACCACCGCACCCACAGCCGAGGAATCCTCATGTCTACCGACGTCACGTCAGACGAGCACGGCAACCCCGTGCCGGTAACGGGGACACAACTAGCCAGCGACAGAATGCCGCGCGAGTCTGTCACCGTCATCGTCACGCTACTCGTGGCCACCTTCGTGGTGATCCTCAACGAGACCATCATGAATGTCGCCTTGCAGCGGCTCATGACGGACCTCAACGTTGACGCACCCACGGTCCAATGGCTTTCCACTGGATTCATGCTGACCATGGCCGTGGTCATACCCACCACCGGCTTCATCCTCCAAAGGCTCACCACGAGGGCCGCGTTCCTCCTTGCCATCGGGCTCTTCAGCGCCGGCACCTTGCTTGCTGCAGTGGCCCCCGGGTTTGCCGTGCTCTTGTTGGCACGGATCGTCCAGGCGGGCGGCACGGCGATCATGCTCCCGCTGCTGATGACCACCATCTTGACGCTCGTTCCTCTGTCCCGCCGTGGTGCGGTGATGGGCAATGTGACCATCGCGATCTCTGTTGCACCGGCCTTGGGTCCCACCGTTTCCGGCATCATCCTCGACCACTTCTCGTGGCGCTTCATGTTCGTCTTCGTGCTACCGGTCGCCTTGTTGGCCATGGCGATCGGAGCGAAGTTCCTGACAAACGTGGGCGAACGCGGACACGTGAAGCTGGACTTCGTCTCAGTGGTCCTGACCGTTCCCGCTTTCGGCGGACTGGTCTATGGCTTGAGTCAGATCGGCGGCCATAGCGGAGCTGCTACGCTGCCGATTGCCGCCCTGGTCATTGGCGTGTTGTGCATGGTGGCGTTCGTTTTCCGTCAGCTCCAGCTGCAGAAGTCCGAGGCGCCCCTCCTGGACCTTAGGGCCTTCAAGTTTCGGATGTTCACCGTCTCGGTGCTCCTCTTGGTGGTCGCCATGATGGCGCTCTTCGGCGTAGTGATCCTGCTGCCGCTCTACCTTCAGAACGTCCTCCACCTGCAGCCGATGGAGACCGGGTTGGCACTCCTTCCAGGCGGCTTGGCGATGGGCTTGCTCGGGCCGGTCGTCGGCAGGCTGTTCGACAAGCTCGGGCCATTTCCGCTCACCGTGAGCGGTTCCATCCTCTTGGTGCTCACGCTGTGGCAGTTCTCGATGCTGACCGCGGATAGCCAGTTGTGGTGGGTTATTGTCCTCTACGCGGTACTCAGCTTGGGGCTGGCTTTGTTGTTCACTCCCGCGTTCACCACCGGCCTTAACCCACTCCCACCGCACCTCTATTCGCATGGCTCGGCCATCATGAGCACGCTGCAGCAAGTGGCGGGAGCTGCGGGCACTGCGCTTCTGGTCTCGATCTTCGCGGTGGTGTCGGCCGTTTCCGGTTTTGTGGCCGGAATGCAGGCGGCCTTCCTGACAGCCACTTTGATCGCAGTGGCTGCCGTGGTGCTCTCTGCCATGATGCGCAAGACTCAGGGGGCGGCCGCGCACTAGCCCGTTTCTGTTCGGGAGGCGTTCTAACTTTTGGAGTTCGACGGCGCCGCATCACCTTTGGTGGTGCGGCGCCGTCTTTCGTATACGCCCGCGGGCGGGCGGCGCCGTCTCCCCTGGGCGGGCGGCGCCGTCTCCCCTGGGCGGGCGGCGTCGCGATCGATGTGACGCACGCCATGTTTGCGGCTAGTGACCCGAAAGGCGTCCAATGATGTGGCGTAGGGCCCGAAATTGCAGGGTTGTAGGGCTTTTTGGAGTGCAGAACCTTTACGTCGAGTGAATTTGCGTGGGGTGGTTGGGGTGTGTAAAGTTATTCGAGTCGCCGCCGCTGGTGCGGAATGTTTGCGACCGACTCCCTTCCAAATGGAAATCATTTTCTGGTTCGTTTTTTGTGTTCCGGTGTGGTTTTGGGGGGGTCCTGGATGGTGTTTTGTCTGGTGTGGTTCCCGGGTTCGGGAGTTGCGCGGGGCGGGCGGGTCTGGTAACTTTGGGAAGTTGCTCCGGAGCGATCTTGGACCGTGTGGTTTGGGTGGTGTCGGGTGTGTCTGTTGTTTGAGAACTCAATAGTGTGCCAAGTTTGTTGATACCGATT
>NZ_KI912156.1:581755-696617 GCF_000517125.1 Arthrobacter sp. MA-N2
GATGGTACTGCACCCGGGAGGGTGTGGGAGAGTAGGACACCGCCGGACAACCATTAACGTTCAGGCCCCGACACACATGTCGGGGCCTGAACCATTTAAACCACCCACCCCACCACAACCACCCCCCACACGGGCCCCCGGAACCCCAACCCGCGGGCCCAAACCCTCCATCACCTATCGGGCGCTTCCCCCCAACCCTCCATCACCAATCCACCGGTTGCCAGCAACCCTCCATCACGTATCGGGCGTTTCACCCAAACCCTCCATCACGTACAAGTGAGCGGGCGTCCGACCCGAACCCTCCATCACGTACAAGTGAGCGGGCGTCCGACCCGAACCCTCCATCACCAATCCACCGGTTGCCAGCAACCCCCGATCACGTATGGGTGGATTCCCCCGGAGGAGTGTCCGTTTAACGGTGGATCCGCGGTTGGTGTTTGGTTGCGATTGCGGCAGTTTGAACCGGGCCCACTCCAGCGTTGATTTCATCGGGATTGTTCGTCCAACGATGATAGGCAGTGATGGAGTTGAGAGTGGAGCTATTTGCAAGGATCCGTCGGCACGCTCGGCTCAGCGAAAGCCAGCGGCGCTCACGGCGTGCCTGTTTCGGTCACCATCGCAAAGAACACCGACCGGAATGATTCGCCGGGAGGCTGACGGCGTTGACGTCCAGCAGGAGTTCTCCAGCTTCTTTAGCCCCCGTGTCGTTTCCGTTGAAGCAGACGGTGGGGCGGGCTTGCCGCTGCCCTCACGCAGCACCCAGTTAACCTGTTCGTCGCGAGCGTTAGAGGCAAAATTTTCGAAGTCGTCACGGGCCGGCCCGAGCGGGAGCCCGTCCGTCGTTGCCAGCCAGAAGAAGCAGACGGCCCAAGCCCGGAAACTTCACCCAGACTTCGACCGTCAATACCGAGCCAATCATCACCGCCGCAGGCTGGTCAGGCAAGTTGAGCCAGCCAGGATGGTTCGCAACCGATGGCTACGCTGCTTCTACGGGCGGCATTTGCTGGGCTATGGGAACCATGCGCGCCCGTATCGGCGTAGCGGCAATGCAATGCCTTCCAAGGTACCGTGCATTTCGTTTGTGAGCCCCCACGGAATCTGTCCGGGACCCTGAACCGCGCTGGAAAGTTCCGTGAGCAGCCCAGGAGCAGGCTTCTTCATCCTTTTCATCAGATCAGGAGGTCCCTGTTGCCGCCGGGAAAGACCGGGCAGGAGAGGCCGCTTGGATTGTGACGAACACACGCGCGACCAGACGACTCAAATCAAGCCGTGATCGATCCCTCGACTTGCTTGAACGTGGGTCCGGACCAGACTGCGAGTTCGCACCAACTTGGGCTCAAATGAAATTGGCATTGTCACCAGGAACTGCATGAACCTGCTTCAGGCGTTCTCCCAGGCGGGTGATCGCGGGGTACCGCTGGCCCCTTTGGACGGAGGACTCCACCTCCCAGACCGTGTTGAGCGCGTCCGGCAGGTCTTTGAGCCCGTCACAGACGGTGATGCCATGTCTTCGACGCGCCGCTTCTTGATCTCAGTCAGGCTCGAGAGCAAGAATTTGGTCCCTTGTCCGCCGTCCCCGGGCCCAGCAGTTGGTTCTGCCATCCGGTCATCTCGCCGATGACGTTCTCAGGGATCCCCGAGAAGGTGCCCTTTGAGGCCTTAGCGCCGAACACGTTGGCGAAGGGGGCCGGGATTTCCTTCGTCTGGCTACCGCTTCCAGAGCGGTCGCCAGAACCTTTCGTCAGGCTGTTCAACAGCCCGTCCGGGGCGACGAGCTCAATTCCCTGCTCTTGGCCCGGCCAGGAGCTGCTGCGCTAACTGTTGCTGACCCACTTCAGGCTCCATGGGAGACATGGTTCCGCCCACGATCAGGTCCTCGCCATCAGGCACTGCCCGGCGTGTCGGGCCAAACCAGATCGGTAAATGCTTTGGTGTTGGCGCCCGATTTGCGCAGCCCGAAGAAGGCGTGTAATGTCTTCTAAGTCGCCGCGAGGGAGACAGCCTAGAGCTGGGAACCACGGGTGACCAACCCCTTCGAATTGAGCCTAAACAGCTTGCGCTTTGTGCGCCGCAATTCGGAGGAATTCGAATGATGATCCTGTGCAATTGGTAGAAATGCCAATTTGCAAAGTGATGATGATTTGGGTAAGTTTGGGAAGTTGCTCCGGAGCGATCTTGGACCGTGTGGTTTGGGTGGTGTCGGGTGTGTCTGTTGTTTGAGAACTCAATAGTGTGCCAAGTTTGTTGATACCGATTTTTTATTGAATTGGTTGATTTTGCCGGGCCTTGTCTGTTTTTGTGGGTGGGGTCTGGTTTTCAGCTGGTTTCAAATTTTGTGCAGCCCTGTCGCCGTTGTTTCCGGTGGTGGTGGTTGTGTCTGTTTTTGTTTTACTTCAACGGAGAGTTTGATCCTGGCTCAGGATGAACGCTGGCGGCGTGCTTAACACATGCAAGTCGAACGATGATCTCCAGCTTGCTGGGGGGATTAGTGGCGAACGGGTGAGTAACACGTGAGTAACCTGCCCTTGACTCTGGGATAAGCCTGGGAAACTGGGTCTAATACCGGATATGACCGCTCCGCGCATGTGGTGGTGGTGGAAAGCTTTTGCGGTTTTGGATGGACTCGCGGCCTATCAGCTTGTTGGTGGGGTAATGGCCTACCAAGGCGACGACGGGTAGCCGGCCTGAGAGGGTGACCGGCCACACTGGGACTGAGACACGGCCCAGACTCCTACGGGAGGCAGCAGTGGGGAATATTGCACAATGGGCGAAAGCCTGATGCAGCGACGCCGCGTGAGGGATGACGGCCTTCGGGTTGTAAACCTCTTTCAGTAGGGAAGAAGCGTAAGTGACGGTACCTGCAGAAGAAGCGCCGGCTAACTACGTGCCAGCAGCCGCGGTAATACGTAGGGCGCAAGCGTTATCCGGAATTATTGGGCGTAAAGAGCTCGTAGGCGGTTTGTCGCGTCTGCTGTGAAAGACCGGGGCTCAACTCCGGTTCTGCAGTGGGTACGGGCAGACTAGAGTGATGTAGGGGAGACTGGAATTCCTGGTGTAGCGGTGAAATGCGCAGATATCAGGAGGAACACCGATGGCGAAGGCAGGTCTCTGGGCATTAACTGACGCTGAGGAGCGAAAGCATGGGGAGCGAACAGGATTAGATACCCTGGTAGTCCATGCCGTAAACGTTGGGCACTAGGTGTGGGGGACATTCCACGTTTTCCGCGCCGTAGCTAACGCATTAAGTGCCCCGCCTGGGGAGTACGGCCGCAAGGCTAAAACTCAAAGGAATTGACGGGGGCCCGCACAAGCGGCGGAGCATGCGGATTAATTCGATGCAACGCGAAGAACCTTACCAAGGCTTGACATGGACTAGTAAAGCGCAGAGATGCGTTCCCCTCTTGAGGCTGGTTCACAGGTGGTGCATGGTTGTCGTCAGCTCGTGTCGTGAGATGTTGGGTTAAGTCCCGCAACGAGCGCAACCCTCGTTCTATGTTGCCAGCGCGTGATGGCGGGGACTCATAGGAGACTGCCGGGGTCAACTCGGAGGAAGGTGGGGACGACGTCAAATCATCATGCCCCTTATGTCTTGGGCTTCACGCATGCTACAATGGCCGGTACAAAGGGTTGCGATACTGTGAGGTGGAGCTAATCCCAAAAAGCCGGTCTCAGTTCGGATTGGGGTCTGCAACTCGACCCCATGAAGTCGGAGTCGCTAGTAATCGCAGATCAGCAACGCTGCGGTGAATACGTTCCCGGGCCTTGTACACACCGCCCGTCAAGTCACGAAAGTTGGTAACACCCGAAGCCGGTGGCCTAACCCCTTTGTGGGAGGGAGCTGTCGAAGGTGGGACCGGCGATTGGGACTAAGTCGTAACAAGGTAGCCGTACCGGAAGGTGCGGCTGGATCACCTCCTTTCTAAGGAGCACCATTATTGCCCCTGTGCTGTCTGCATGGATGGTTCGGGGGTGTGTGGAAGCAAAGCCCATTGCGCAGGCGTTCGTTCTGCGGTGGGTGCTCATGGGTGGAATTTCAGCAGATAGCGGCCGGTGTTTTTTCTGTGCTTAGTACGGTTGTTCCTCGTTTTGCGGGGGGTGGTCTGGAAGGGTGCGGGGAGGGTGTTGGTGTTCGTGTTTGGCACACTGTTGGGTCCTGAGGCAACAGGGCCGGGAGGGGTTGGGTGGCCTGTGAGGGTTGTCTGGTTTGTTCCGGGTTTGTTTGTTTCTGGTTTCCTGGCTGCATGGTTCGTGCGTGTGGTTTCCTGTTCCTGTTGTGGGGGTGGGGGGCTGGTGCGGGGTGTGTGGTACGGGGTTGTTGTTTGAGAACTACATAGTGGACGCGAGCATCTAGGCGCGCGGCAGGCATTTTGGTGTTTGTTTGCGTGTCTTACAGCAATTTCTTTTTTATGAACCCGGCCATTTCGGTGGTTTGGTTCTTTCGAGAGTTTTTGATCTTTGTGTGGTCAAGTTTTTAAGGGCACACGGTGGATGCCTTGGCATTAGGAGCCGAAGAAGGACGTAGGAATCTGCGATAAGCCTGGGGGAGTCGATAACCGGACTGTGATCCCAGGATGTCCGAATGGGGAAACCCCGCCAGGGGCGTTTAGGCGTGATCTGGTGACCCGCATCTGAACACATAGGGTGTGTGGAGGGAACGCGGGGAAGTGAAACATCTCAGTACCCGCAGGAAGAGAAAACAAGAGTGATTCCGTTAGTAGTGGCGAGCGAACGCGGATGAGGCCAAACCGTTCCATGTGTGATAGCCGGCGGGCGTTGCATGGGCGGGGTTGTGGGACTTTCCGTACTGGTTCTGCCGGACCGGTGGGGTGTGGGTGCAGGCATAGGTGAACGGTCTTGAAAGGCCGGCCGGAGAGGGTGTTAGCCCCGTAACCGTAATGTTGTGTACCGCCTGGAGAGGATCCCAAGTAGCACGGGGCCCGAGAAATCCCGTGTGAATCTGTCAGGACCACCTGATAAGCCTAAATACTTCCTAATGACCGATAGCGGACCAGTACCGTGAGGGAAAGGTGAAAAGTACCCCGGGAGGGGAGTGAAACAGTACCTGAAACCGTGTGCTTACAATCCGTCGGAGCAGCCTTGTAGTTGTGACGGCGTGCCTTTTGAAGAATGAGCCTGCGAGTTAGTGTTACGTCGCGAGGTTAACCCGTGTGGGGTAGCCGTAGCGAAAGCGAGTCTGAATAGGGCGAGTTAGTGGCGTGATCTAGACCCGAAGCGGAGTGATCTACCCATGGCCAGGTTGAAGCGACGGTAAGACGTCGTGGAGGACCGAACCCACTTCAGTTGAAAATGGAGGGGATGAGCTGTGGGTAGGGGTGAAAGGCCAATCAAACTCCGTGATAGCTGGTTCTCCCCGAAATGCATTTAGGTGCAGCGTTGCGTGTTTCTTGCCGGAGGTAGAGCTACTGGATGGCCGATGGGCCCTACAAGGTTACTGACGTCAGCCAAACTCCGAATGCCGGTAAGTGAGAGCGCAGCAGTGAGACTGTGGGGGATAAGCTTCATAGTCGAGAGGGAAACAGCCCAGACCACCAACTAAGGCCCCTAAGCGTGTGCTAAGTGGGAAAGGATGTGGAGTTGCGAAGACAACCAGGAGGTTGGCTTAGAAGCAGCCATCCTTGAAAGAGTGCGTAATAGCTCACTGGTCAAGTGATTCCGCGCCGACAATGTAGCGGGGCTCAAGTACACCGCCGAAGTTGTGGATTTCAGATAGTAGACAAGCCTTCGTGGTTCAGTCGTCTGGAGTGGTAGGGGAGCGTCGTGTGGGCGGTGAAGTCGCGGTGTAAACCAGCGGTGGAGCCTACACGAGTGAGAATGCAGGCATGAGTAGCGAAAGACGGGTGAGAAACCCGTCCGCCGAATGATCAAGGGTTCCAGGGTCAAGCTAATCTGCCCTGGGTAAGTCGGGACCTAAGGCGAGGCCGACAGGCGTAGTCGATGGACAACGGGTTGATATTCCCGTACCGGCGAAGGACCGCCCATGCCAAGCGGGGGATACTAACCGCCCGGAGCCTGCCCAATCACCCTTGTGGTGTGCGGGTTTTGGCCGAGCGCGGGATCTGATCCCGGGAGGTAAGCGTATTAACAGGTGTGACGCAGGAAGGTAGCCGGGCCGGGCGATGGTTGCCCCGGTCTAAGGATGTAGGGTCAGCGATAGGCAAATCCGTCGCTGTGTCTTTGATGACGTTCCTGAGATCTGATGGGACCCCCGTTCGGGGGGATCCGGTGATCCTATGCTGCCTAGAAAAGCATCGACGCGAGGTTCCAGCCGCCCGTACCCCAAACCGACACAGGTGATCAGGTAGAGAATACCAAGGCGATCGAGAGAATTATGGTTAAGGAACTCGGCAAAATGCCCCCGTAACTTCGGGAGAAGGGGGGCCCCTACCTTGAACACCACTTGCTGGTGGGAGGGGATCGGGGCCGCAGAGACCAGGGGGAAGCGACTGTTTACTAAAAACACAGGTCCGTGCGAAGTCGCAAGACGATGTATACGGACTGACTCCTGCCCGGTGCTGGAAGGTTAAGAGGACCGGTTAGCCGCAAGGCGAAGCTGAGAATTTAAGCCCCAGTAAACGGCGGTGGTAACTATAACCATCCTAAGGTAGCGAAATTCCTTGTCGGGTAAGTTCCGACCTGCACGAATGGAGTAACGACTTCCCCGCTGTCTCAACCATAAACTCGGCGAAATTGCAGTACGAGTAAAGATGCTCGTTACGCGCAGCAGGACGGAAAGACCCCGAGACCTTTACTATAGTTTGGTATTGGTGTTCGGAGTGGCTTGTGTAGGATAGGTGGGAGACGTTGAAGCCCGGACGCCAGTTCGGGTGGAGTCATCGTTGAAATACCACTCTGGTCACTTTGGACATCTAACTTCGGCCCGTGATCCGGGTCAGGGACAGTGCCTGATGGGTAGTTTAACTGGGGCGGTTGCCTCCTAAAAAGTAACGGAGGCGCCCAAAGGTTCCCTCAGCCTGGTTGGCAATCAGGTGTCGAGTGTAAGTGCACAAGGGAGCTTGACTGTGAGAGAGACATCTCAAGCAGGGACGAAAGTCGGGACTAGTGATCCGGCGGTACATTGTGGAATGGCCGTCGCTCAACGGATAAAAGGTACCTCGGGGATAACAGGCTGATCTTGCCCAAGAGTCCATATCGACGGCATGGTTTGGCACCTCGATGTCGGCTCGTCGCATCCTGGGGCTGGAGTAGGTCCCAAGGGTTGGGCTGTTCGCCCATTAAAGCGGTACGCGAGCTGGGTTTAGAACGTCGTGAGACAGTTCGGTCCCTATCCGCTGCGCGCGCAGGAAATTTGAGAAGGGCTGTCCTTAGTACGAGAGGACCGGGACGGACGAACCTCTGGTGTGTCAGTTGTACTGCCAAGTGCACCGCTGATTAGCTACGTTCGGATGGGATAACCGCTGAAAGCATCTAAGCGGGAAGCTCGCTTCAAGATGAGATTTCCAGACACCTCGTGTGTGAGAGGCCCCCAGCCAGACCACTGGGTTGATAGGCCGGATGTGGAAGACAGGACTAAAGACTGTTGAAGCTGACCGGTACTAATAGGCCGATAACTTACACCACACAACCATTACTGCTTGCGTCCACTATGTGGTTCCCGAACAACAAAACCCGTTGCTCCAGGAACCAACAACCGAATAACAACACCACCAAACCCCTCAACCGGGTTTGGACAAGTTGTAACCAGACTTCCCACCCCCCGCCACACGGCGAAGGGGGACGGGTAACAGGGTTACGGCGGTCATAGCGTGGGGGAAACGCCCGGTCCCATTCCGAACCCGGAAGCTAAGACCCACAGCGCCGATGGTACTGCACCCGGGAGGGTGTGGGAGAGTAGGACACCGCCGGACAACCATTAATGTTCAGGCCCCGACACACATGTCGGGGCCTGAACCATTTAAACCACCCACCCAACCACACCCCCAACCCGCGGGCCCCCGGAACCCCAACCCTCCATCACCTATAGGTGAGCGGGCGTCCGGCCCGAACCCTCCATCACCAATCCACCGGTTGCCAGCAACCCTCCATCACGTATCGGGCGTTTCACCCAGACCCTCCATCACGTACAAGTGAGCGGGCGTCCGACCCGAACCGCGCATACGTCAGCCGGCGTCGGGCCCGGGACCGCGCATATGTGAGCTGGCGTCCGGCCGGAATCCGGCATAGGTGAGCGGGCGTCCGGCCGGAACCGCGCATACGTGAGCGGGCGTCTAGCCCGAGAAGAAGTCCGAGAGCTCGGCGATGAGTTTGTCCGGTGCCTTGATCACTCCATCGTGGCCGTGGCCGGGCAGGATGGTGTAGCTCGAGCCGGAGAGGACGTCGTGGATCTGGCCACAGGCCACTCCGAAGTAGGCCGGGCTCTTTTCCCCCACCACAATGAGCGTCTCGAGCGGGAGCTCGAGGAAGGGCTCTGCGGGCATGTCAGCGGCGATGACTGCCTTGATTTCCCGGACGCCGGCCTGCATGAGTTCGCGCATCTGTTTGCCCATGGGGGTCCCGGCGGTTAGCTTGTTGACCAGCGTCAGCATGGACAGCGGCATCCTTGCGAAGGCGCCTTCCGTTTCGACGCCCTTCACGAGAACAGCGAGCCCACGGTCAAAGTCTCCGGCCGCCGTCGCGCGCTCGTATTCGCTCGTCCAATCGGCTTTCACGCTGTGGTTGACGGAGACTGCGGGGTCGTAGACCGCCAGGCGTTCCACGGGCAGCGTGCGCGCCGCGTGAAGTGCCACTGCGCCTCCGAAGCTGTGGCCGAAGACGTCGGTGCTGGCCGTGTGCTTCATGACTTCGGAAAGATCCCGGATGTCGACGTCCAGGGTATAGTCCTCGGGTTGTGGTGACGATTCGCCACGGCCACGGCGGTTGAATGTGTGCACGGGTCGGCCAAGGGCAGCACTGAGTTTCTGGGCGAACTTGGAGTAGTCTGCTGCGGTCACCATCGAGGCCGGCACGACGATGACGCCGGAGCCGGCAGCGGCCCGCTCACCGCCCGTCGTGAAGAGCTCGAGGGTTCCGCCGTCGGCCGTTGTGATGTTCTCGCGCGTCATGCTTCGAGCCTAACGGAGCCGCAGGGTTCCGTCAGTTCCTGAAATAGCTGGAAATGTCCGTCACGAGTTCCTTCACGGCAGCTGGAATGGACCCGTGGAAGCCTTTCGGTGACACCACGATCGTGCTTCCTGGGACGGCTGCGTACAGTCTCTCGGCGATGACCTTGTAGTACTCCGGGCTCTTGCTACCGACCATGAACCGCGTGCTTCGGGGAAGCACGGAGAAGTCCCGGGGGCGTGCGGCCTCGTTGTAGGCGGCTTTGAGCTCGGCTACGCCCGTTGGCATGAGTTCCCTGAGCATCTTATTGACCTTGGTGTGGGAAACGACGGCCATGAGTCCTGCCAAGATAGGCTCCGGTATGCGGGCCAAGGCCGTCCCGGGTTGCATTCCCCGCTTCAGCCTGGCCATGGCGCGCCCCACCTTCCCGCTATCCACGGATTGGGCAAAGCCGTCCAGCCAACCGGTGTCCATGCTCCCGTCGATATTCACGGCGGCGTCGTAGACAGCAAGTTTGTCCGGCTCGTAGCTGGTTCCCGCAAACTCCTGGACAGCGTTGAGCGCCACGGACCCTCCTAGGCTGTGGCCCAGGAGGTTTCTGGCTCCTGTTGCGTCCATGATGCTGCGGACGTCCGAGATTTCCGTGGCCATGGAATAGTTTGCGGGTAGTTCCGATGAGCTGCCCCGGCCCCTGCGATCGTAGACGTCGACCGCCCAGTCCTCGCCGAGTCCCTTGGACAGCGCCATGGAAAAAGGCCGGTAGATGAGTGCGGTCAGGAAGGCGCCGCCAATGAGCACCACCCGGCGCTCTCCGGGGGCATCCACCGAGCCGTAACTGTATAAGGCGAGTTTGCCGCCGTCGGGCGTTGGGACCTCACGTTCTCTCACCGTTTTATCCTAGGTCGGGGCTGTCGTCGCCCCTCGCTCGGGCCAGGTAGCGGGCAATTCTGACCGCGAGTTGCTTCCCCGGCCTGAGGGGACCTTCGTGGAACTGCAAGGGGACTACCGAGAAATCCACCACTGGAACGGCATCCGCGAGCTGCCGGGCGATCTCGGCAAAGTACGCCGGACTCCACCCTCCGCTGAGCATCAGGGTTGGCGTTTTCAACTCCGCAAAGTCTTGAATATGCGAGTCGGTGTCGATGATCGCCCGCATCTCCAGTACCGCCGTCGGCAGCAGTTCCCTCATCTCGGATCCCAACCTCGTCTTGGCGGAGAGGATGCTGATCACTCGCAAGGCCCCCAGCGGCAAATACGAAATAGGGCCGGCCGTGCCTAGCCCCTGGACCAAATGCGCCCACCCATGGTCGAGTTGGCCGGCCGTGACGGCTGCTTCCAGTTGGGGTCGCCAGCGCCCGTTCAAGTTGCCGGAGAGGGAAACAGCGGCGTCGTACGTGACGAGGCGTGAAATGGGTGCGCGCAACGCTGCCTGGAGCGCCACGAATCCGCCGTAGCTGTGCCCAACAACATCTGTGGATCCGCTCGCCTCCATGACGGAAAGCAAATCGCTGGTCTCCGTCGCGGCGGAGTAGTCAGGCGGTTGCGGTGCCGAGCGGCCACGGCCGCGTCGGTTGTAGGAATGCACCGGCCGGCCAAGCAGGACGCTGAGGTTCCTCGCGAAGGGCCAGTAAAGCGCATCGGTCACCAAGGTGCCATGAACAAGTACGACGCCGGGGCCTTCCGCTGCGCTTTGAGCGCCGGGAATGGACGCCGCGGCCGCCGGTCGGAACGAATGCACCTCAAGGTGGCCGCCGTCGTCGTCGGTTTCAACTGTCCATGTCTCCACAGCCTGAGTCTATGTTGCCGTGAACGCAGAAGGGGAGGACTGGGGAACTCTCAGGAGGTGGATAGGGAACTCTAGGGAATCCCCGGTAAACTTGGGAATTGTGACTTCCGCAAACACCCCTTCCCCGCATACCTCCGCAGAGCCGGCCGACGCCAGCGAACAGATGCGCATCCGCATGGAAAAGCGCAGCAAGCTCATCGAGCGCGGAACAGAGGCCTACCCGGTGGGTGTTGAGCGGACTCATTCCCTCGCTGAGATCCGCGAAAAGTACGGCCACCTCCAGGCAGACGAAACCACCGGCGACACCGTTGGTATCACTGGCCGCGTCGTTTTTGTGCGCAATACCGGAAAGCTTTGCTTCGCCACCCTCCAGGAAGGCGGGGTTGACGGGAAGGGCGTGCGGCTTCAGGCCATGCTCAGCTTGGCAAACGTGGGCGAGGAAATGCTCGCCGACTGGAAAGCGCTGGTGGATCTGGGAGACCACGTTTTCATCAAGGGCGAGGTCATTTCCTCCCGGCGGGGAGAGCTGTCGGTGATGGCTGACTCCTGGTCCATGGCGTCCAAGGCGCTGCGGCCGCTGCCGGTGCTGCATGCGGAATTGAACGAGGAAACCCGCGTCAGGCAGCGCTATGTTGACCTGATGGTCCGCGATGAGGCCCGGGAAATGGTTTACACCCGCGCTGCGATCATCCGCTCGATTCGCGACACTTTGGATCGGCGCGGTTATGTGGAGGTGGAGACTCCCATCCTGCAGCTCGTCCACGGTGGCGCTACGGCCCGTCCTTTCGAGACGCACATGAATGCCTTCGACCAGAAGATGACGCTGCGCATCGCCACGGAGCTTTTCCTCAAGCGCGCCGTGGTGGGTGGAATCGACCGCGTCTACGACATGGGCCGCGTCTTCCGCAACGAAGGCGTCGACTCCACGCACAGCCCCGAATTCACCACCTTGGAATGCTACGAGGCGTGGGCAGACCAGTTCGTCATGGCCGAGCGCATGAAGGAAATCATCCTGAACGTCGCGGACGTCTTGGGCACCCGCACCATCCGGACGGATGCCGGAGAAATCGACCTCGACGGCGAATGGGCTTGGGTTGCCGTCTACCCGGGACTCTCCGAGGCGATTGGCGAGGAGATTACCCCCGACACCTCGGTGGCGGAGTTGCAGGCGATTGCCGCCAGGCACGAGGTCAAAGTGGATCCGAAGTGGGACGCCGAAAAGGTTGTGGTCGAATTATTCGGCGAGATCGTCGAGCCCACACTGCTCAACCCCACCTTCGTCTACAACTACCCGCCTTCTGCGCAGCCCCTTGCGCGCCCGCATCGGGAGGACGGCCGGCTGATCGAGGCTTGGGACCTCATCATCGGCGGTATGGAACGGGGCACGGCATTCTCTGAGCTGATTGACCCCGTCATCCAGCGCGAACGCCTCACGGAGCAGTCGCGCCGTTCAGCCGCGGGCGACGTCGAAGCCATGCAGCTGGATGAGGACTTCCTGCGAGCCCTTGAGTACGGTGCTCCGCCCATGGGCGGCATCGGCCTCGGCATCGACCGCTTGGTCATGCTGTTCACCGGAGTAGGCATCCGGGAAACCATCTTGTTCCCACTCCTCAAGCCAGAAGGTCACTGACCATGGAATACATTGCCGTTCTTGCACCGTCCGTCGTGGTCGGGCTGCTCTTTTGGTTTGCCATGAAGGCTATCTTCAACGCAGACAAATCAGAGCGCCAAGCAGAAGCCCGCGCGCAGGAAGAAGCCGGATTCGGAATATCGAAGCCGACTGGCGACGGTTCAACACCTGCCAATTAGCCCTTTCTTGGGGCTGCTCCACAGGATTTAATAGCGCCTTAGGCGATCTCTTTGACGTTCTCTTTGACGAGGTGCCATGACCTGGACGATAATCATTAATTAGCAGTCCAGCTATTCTGCATATCCGACACCTCCAAAAGAGAGTCCATTCATGGCACAGAAAGTCAAAATTATCCTCGTTGACGACCTGGACGAGGGCGCCGCGGATGAAACTATCCGCTTCGGGCTCGATGGAGTCAGTTACGAAATGGATCTGTCCAGTGCTAACGCGGCCAAGCTGCGGGACGCCCTTGGGCCGTTTGTAGCCAAGGCACGCAAGACCTCCACCGGTCGCGCAACGCGCAGTCGTGTTGCCGCGGGGAGAAATCAGGACTCCGCACAGATCCGTCAATGGGCCCGCGAGAACGGTTATACCGTAAACAGCCGTGGCCGTATTCAGGCTGAAATTCAGGAAGCCTACCAGAAGGCCAATTCCTGACACCTAGTATCAATACCCCGGCCCGAGGGCCGGGGTATTGTCATTTCCGCATCAGTTTCGCAGCTCGCTCGTGGAGCTGGCAGTATCGCGGCACTATCCGGCGGGGCTTGGAGCCGGACGTGGATATTCACAATGTCGACGCGACGTTTGCCGGGAAGAACGACGGCGGTGGGCCGGCTCGCGGGGGTGGCGGCGCGACTCCGCTTGCTTGGCCAAGCCCCCGGATGCAGTCTCCACGTGTGTCCTGAACTTCGTTGATGGCATGTGTCAACTTATTCCCTGCCACGGCATGTTTCCCCTGTGGCGAACACGCCCCAAAATTCCTGCGTTGCCACGTAGCATCAAAGTACGTCGTAGCTAGGAGTGTGGCGAAATGTTTGAGAGATTTACGGACCGTGCCCGTCGCGTTGTTGTGCTTGCCCAAGAAGAGGCACGCATGCTCAACCATAACTACATCGGTACCGAGCACATCCTCTTGGGTCTGATCCATGAGGGTGAAGGCGTTGCCGCCAAGGCGCTTGAGTCCCTGGGCATTTCGCTCGATGGAGTCCGCGAGCAAGTGCAGGAGATCATCGGCCAGGGCCAGCAAGCCCCGTCCGGTCACATCCCCTTTACCCCGCGCGCCAAGAAAGTGCTTGAGCTTTCGCTCCGGGAGGCCTTGCAGCTCGGCCACAACTACATCGGTACCGAGCACATCCTGCTTGGCCTCATCCGCGAGGGCGAAGGCGTTGCCGCGCAGGTCCTCGTCAAGCTTGGCGCCGACCTCAACCGCGTCCGCCAGCAGGTCATCCAGCTGCTCTCCGGCTACCAGGGCAAGGAGGCTGCGGGCTCCGGTTCGGGACCTGGCCAGCAGGAAGGCACGCCCGCTGGTTCGGTGGTGCTGGACCAGTTCGGCCGCAACCTGACCCAGGCTGCACGCGAAAACAAGCTCGATCCCGTGATCGGCCGCGAGCAGGAAATGGAACGCGTCATGCAGGTCCTTTCCCGCCGCACCAAGAACAACCCCGTGCTGATCGGTGAGCCCGGCGTCGGCAAGACCGCCGTCGTCGAAGGCCTCGCCCAGGCGATTGTCCGCGGTGACGTCCCGGAGACCATCAGGGACAAGCAGCTCTACACGCTTGACCTCGGTTCCCTCGTGGCCGGGTCCCGCTACCGTGGTGATTTCGAAGAGCGGCTGAAGAAGGTCCTGAAGGAAATCCGGACCCGCGGGGACATCATCCTCTTCATCGACGAGATCCATACGCTGGTGGGTGCCGGCGCTGCCGAGGGTGCCATCGATGCCGCATCGATCCTCAAGCCGATGCTGGCCCGTGGTGAACTCCAGACCATCGGTGCCACCACCCTGGACGAGTACCGCAAGCACATCGAGAAGGATGCCGCTCTGGAACGCCGCTTCCAGCCGATCCAGGTCAAGGAACCCTCCGTCGCGCACGCGATTGAGATCCTCAAGGGCCTGCGTGACCGCTACGAAGCACACCACCGGGTGACCATCACCGACGGCGCCCTTGCTTCTGCGGCAACGCTCGCCGAGCGCTACATCTCGGACCGCTTCCTGCCGGACAAGGCGATCGACTTGATCGACGAGGCCGGTGCACGCCTGCGCATTCGCCGCATGACGGCTCCGCCGGAGCTCAAGGCCATGGATGAGCGCATCGCCGAGGTCAAGATGGAGAAGGAATCGGCCATCGACGCCCAGGACTTCGAGGGTGCCGCCTCGCTGCGCGACAAGGAGCAGAAGCTCATTGCCGAGCGTGCCGAGAAGGAACGCAACTGGAAGTCCGGCGGTATGGACGATATCTCCGAGGTGGACGAAGAGCTGATCGCCGAAGTTCTCGCGAACTCCACGGGTATCCCGGTCTTCAAGCTCACTGAGGAAGAATCCAGCCGTCTGCTGAAGATGGAAGAAGAACTGCACAAGCGGGTTGTCGGCCAGGACGAGGCCATCCGTGCCCTCTCCCAGGCAATCCGCCGCACACGTGCAGGCCTGAAGGATCCCAAGCGTCCCGGTGGCTCGTTCATCTTCGCCGGACCCACCGGCGTCGGCAAGACCGAGCTCGCCAAGGCGCTGGCTGAATTCCTGTTCGGTGACGAGGACGCCCTCATTACGCTGGACATGTCCGAGTACTCCGAGAAGCACACGGTTTCGCGTCTCTTCGGTGCACCTCCGGGCTACGTGGGCTACGAAGAGGGTGGTCAGCTGACCGAGAAGGTCCGCCGTCGTCCGTTCTCCGTGGTGCTGTTCGACGAAGTGGAGAAGGCCCACGCCGATCTCTTCAACTCGCTGCTGCAGATCCTGGAAGACGGCCGCCTGACCGACTCCCAGGGCCGCGTGGTGGACTTCAAGAACACGGTGATCATCATGACCACCAACCTGGGCACCCGCGATATCTCCAAGAGCGTGGCCACGGGCTTCCAGTCCGGCACGGACACCACCACCGGGTACAACCGGATGCGGGCACGGGTCACCGAAGAGCTCAAGCAGCACTTCCGCCCCGAGTTCCTCAACCGCGTTGACGACGTCGTGGTGTTCCCGCAGCTCACGCAGGACGAGATCATCGAGATCGTGGACCTGTTCGTCACGCGCCTCGAGGGCCGCCTCAAGGACAAGGACATGGGGATCGAGCTCACCACGGCCGCCAAGGTCCTCCTGGCGACCCGTGGCTACGATCCCGCCATGGGTGCCCGGCCGCTGCGCCGCACCATCCAGCGCGAGATCGAGGACCAGCTCTCCGAGAAGATCCTCTTCGGCGAACTGCACCCGGGTGACATCGTGGTGGTCGACGTGGACGGCGAAGGCGATGAAGCGAAGTTCACCTTCGCGGGCAACGCCAAGCCTCGCATCCCGGAAATCGCTCCGAGCGCGTAAGTTTCGAACCAAGAGCCCCGTCCCCTCCCGAAAAGGAGCGGACGGGGTTTTTGCGTTCCCGGGCCATATAAAGGCCCAGGTCTGAAATAACTGTTTCACTCATAGTGAACCTTCTGTGATCTGTCCCACATTACGTGTTGAATCGGAGCATGGATTCGATTGCCTCAGAGACCCCGAGTGAACAACCCGAAACTCCGTTCCACGATCTGGACCACTACCTGGCCATCCCCCGGGTTAGCGGCCTGGCCCTTAGTCCAGACGGAAACCGCCTGGTCACGACGGTTTCCACCCTTAATGCCAAAGGCACTGAATACGTCACGGCTCTTTGGGAGCTTGATCCAGCCGGAAGAAAGCACGCGCGCCGGATTACGCGCAGCGCCAAGGGCGAGACCGGTGCGGTATTTGCGGCAAACGGCGATCTCTATTTCACTTCCGCCCGTCCCGACCCGGACAGCCCCGAAACCGAGCCCGTGAGCGCATTGTGGCTTCTGCTTGCCGACGGTGGCGAGGCCCGGGTGGTGCACTCCCGTTCTGGCGGCATCGGGGGCGTCATGGCCGCATCGGCCGCGGATGCCACTTTCGTCACTGCTTCGGTCCTGGCCGGTTCAAGCGATGAGGAAAACGACGAGGCGCGGCGGAAGAGCCGCAAGGACAACAAAGTGGCGGCCATTCTTCACACGGGGTACCCGGTCCGCTATTGGGACGCCGATCTCGGCCCGGCCCAGCCCCGGCTGTTTGCCGTGGAAAGCGGGGATGCTGCGGAGTCTGGAAAGCCAGCGACCGTGGACGCTACCGCGCCCCTGAAGCTGCGCAACCTGACTCCGGGCGTCGGCGGCAACCTCCGCAACACCCGGGCAGTAGTCAGTCCGGACGGGAAGACGATCTATACGAGCCTCGCCAAGCCGCTCGCGAAGGCGGATACACGCTTTGTGCTCGCCGCCGTCGACGTTGCCTCAGGGTCCCTCAAGGTGCTCCTTGATCATGAGGGAATGAGCTATTTCCCGGGCCCGGTCAGCCCTGATAACAACATCCTTGCGGTCGTCAGCGAAAGCGACAGCACTCCCGGGAAGGCGCCCGAGGTCAAACTCCATCTCCTCAACGTCGCGGCGGGAGAGAACACCGACTTCGAACCGCTCGCGCCCGGCTGGGACCGCTGGGGCAGTCCGGCGGCTTGGCTTCCGAATGGGCGCTCGCTCCTGGTCACAGCCGACGACGACGGCGCCACGCCGGTTTTCCGGGTCGCCCTCGCCGACGGTACGGTCACCCGCGTCACACAAGACACGGCGGCGTACACCGACGTCGTGGTTTCTCCGGACGGGCTGAGCGCGTTCGCGTTGCGCAGCTCATATGAATTCCCGGCGGAGCCCGTCCGGATCGACCTTGGCACGGGGGACGTCGAGCGGCTTCCTGCGCCGGCCGAACGCCCAGCGATCAAAGGCTCGTTGGAGCGGGTGGAGACCAACGCGGCTGACGGATCGCGCATTCCGGCCTACCTCGCGCTCCCGGAAGGAGCATCGGAGGCAAACCCGGTGCCCCTGCTGTTGTGGATCCACGGTGGTCCCTTGGGCTCGTGGAATGCCTGGACGTGGCGGTGGAATCCTTGGCTGCTCGTGTCGAAAGGGTACGCCGTGCTGCTCCCGGACCCCGCACTGTCCACCGGGTACGGACAGCAATTCATCCAACGCGGTTGGGGCGAATGGGGCAAAGCGCCGTTTACGGACCTCATGTCCATTACTGACGCGGTGGTCAGCCGGCCTGATATTGACCAGACGCGGACTGCCGCAATGGGCGGATCATTCGGCGGATACATGGCCAACTGGGTGGCGGGCCAGACGGATCGTTTCAAGGCGATCGTGACGCACGCCAGTTTGTGGGCCTTGGACCAGTTTGGGCCCACCACGGATGCCTCGCAGTACTGGCTCAAGGAAATGACCGCCGAGATGGCGATGGAAAACTCACCCCATCTCCATGTCGAAAAGATCGAAACCCCCATGTTGGTGATCCACGGTGACAAGGACTACCGGGTGCCAATCGGCGAGGGGCTGAGGCTTTGGTACGAGCTGCTTTCCAGCTCCGGGCTGCCGGCCGACGAGAACGGCGAGACCCAACACCGTTTCCTGTACTTCCCGGACGAAAACCATTGGATCCTGCAGCCGCAGCACGCCAAGGTCTGGTACGGCGTCGTGGAGCACTTCCTGGCCAAGCAGGTGCTCGGACAGGACATCCCCGTTCCCGAGGAGCTCGGGCTATAGGGGGTGCACATAGGATAGGGCTGTGACTTCGACCTTCAGTATCCGCCCTGCCCGCACCGGTGACGTTGCCGCGATTAAGAGGCTTGTGGCACCGCTGGCAGAGCAGCGAATCCTGATGGCCAAGGAAACCGTGGCCTACTACGAGAGCCTTCAGGAGTTTCGGATCGCCGAGTCGTCCGACGGCGAGGTGATCGGTTGCGGGGCCTTGCATGTCATGTGGGAAGATCTGGCCGAGGTGCGCACTTTGGCGGCGGAAGACAGTTGGCGGGGCAAGGGCGTGGGCCACGTCCTTGTTCAGCAGCTCTTGGAAGACGCGCGAGCATTGGGAGTTGCCAGGGTTTTCTGCCTGACGTTCGAAGTGGATTTCTTCAAGCGCCACGGATTCGAAGTCATGGCAGACCAGACCGCCGTCGACCCCCAGGTCTACTCGGAACTGCTCCGCTCCCACGACGAAGGCGTGGCCGAGTTCCTCGATTTGGCCCGGGTGAAGCCCAACACCTTGGGAAACACCCGAATGATCAAGGTCCTCTAGCTTCGAGTGCTTCTCCTGGTTCTTAGCCAGGGGAGCCTGTGCCATCGGTTTTTCCGGGCTGCAGCTTTCTCTCCGGGGAGCAATCCCCTACCGTGCCCGGGGCGCTGGTAGTAGGGTCAAATCACCTACCAGCAACGCATCAGGAGCGCGCCATGAAAAAGCTCATCAACGATCCCCGTTCGGTGGTGGACGAGTCCGTCGAGGGTTTTGGCATGGCCCATGCCGACCTCGTGGATGTCCACACGGACCCCATCTATATCGTTCGAAAAGGTGCCCCGGTGGCTGGCAAAGTGGGACTTGTGTCGGGAGGGGGGAGCGGCCATGAGCCGCTTCATGCCGGCTTTGTGGGGCACGGAATGCTCGACGCCGCCGTGCCCGGCGCCGTCTTCACCTCGCCTACGCCGGACCAGATCATTCCGGCCACCGCGGCAGTGGATTCCGGGGCGGGCGTCTTACACATTGTGAAGAACTACACCGGCGACGTCCTGAATTTCGAGACCGCGGCAGAGATGGCCCAGGCCGAAGGAATCAGCGTCCGCTCGGTTCTCGTCAATGACGACGTCGCGGTGGAAGACTCGCTGTACACGGCAGGCCGCCGTGGCGTGGGCGGAACCGTGCTGGTGGAAAAGATTGCCGGAGCAGCCGCTGAGCGGGGGGATTCCCTCGAGGCCGTCGCGGGTGTCGCGGAAGGGGTTGTCCGCAACGTACGCACCATGGGTGTGGCCCTCTCCGGATGCACCGTGCCACATGCCGGCGTACCGAGCTTCGAGCTTGCCGAAGACGAAATTGAAATCGGCATTGGCATTCACGGCGAACCGGGCCGGCACCGGATCGCGATGGAGAGCGCCGACGGCATCACCAGCCGATTGTTGGAACCCGTGCTGGAAGATCTGGGAATCAAAGCCGGAGAAGAAGTGCTGCTCTTTGTGAATGGAATGGGTGGCACGCCCCTCAGTGAGCTGTACATTGTGTACCGCCGCGCGGCCCAGATCCTCGCGGAAAGAGGGGCCAAAGTGGAACGCTCGCTGGTGGGCAACTACGTCACATCGCTGGAGATGCAGGGCTGCTCCATTTCGGTGCTGCGACTCGATGACGAACTAACGGCCCTTTGGGATGCCCCCGTTCACACTCCGGCCCTGCGTTGGGGGATGTGACAGTGGACTTAGGGGTCGACTGGGCGGTTCAGTGGTTGACGCTCTCCGCGCGGCTCATGTCCGAGCATCGTGAGGAGCTGATTGCCTTGGACCGTGCGATCGGCGACTCGGACCACGGCGAAAACATGGACCGCGGATTCCGGGCCGTGATAGAGAAACTGGGCCAAACTCCACCGGAAACACCTGGCGCGGCACTTAAGCTTGCCGCGATGGCGCTGATGTCCAAGGTGGGCGGCGCCGCCGGTCCGCTCTACGGGACCGCGTATCTTCGCGCAGCTACGTCTCTGGGAGAACTTGCGGAAATCGACGCCGCTGCGCTCGCCGGAGCACTGACTGCGGCCCGCGACGGAATTGTTGCCCGAGGCAAGGCGGAACTGGGAGACAAAACGATGGTGGATGCGTGGTCCCCCGCTGTGGAAGCGGCGGATGAGGTCCTGGCCGATGGTGGAGATGCGGTGGCGGTGCTGGCTGCTGCGGCCGAGGCTGCAGAAGTGGGAGCCGTGACTACGGATCCCCTCATTGCCCGCAAGGGACGCGCGAGCTACCTCGGTGAACGCAGCGCCGGTCACCGCGATCCCGGGGCCGTATCGTCGGCATTGCTGTTGCGCGCAGCCGCCACTGCCGCCGGGTTCCCCGAAGGGTCTGCTGAATGACGGTCGGCTTGGTGGTGGTCTCGCACAGCCGGAAAATCGCCGAAGGCGCAGTGGAATTGGCTGCCCAGATGGCCCCCGATGTGAAGTTCTATGCCGTTGGTGGCACGGCCGATGGCCGGATCGGCACGGACCTGGAGAAGACGATAGCGGCCTTCGAGTCAGGTCTTACGGAGGCTTCAGGAGATGGCCTGGTGGTCCTGGCGGACCTTGGGTCCGCCGTCATGACCGCAGAATCAGCGACGGAGTTCTGTACCGAGCCGGACAAAGTCCTCCTTGCCGACGCACCCTTGGTGGAAGGCCTCGTTGCGGCCGCCGTGGCTACGCAAGGTGGTGCCCTGGCCGCCGCCGTGAAGGCGGCCGCGGAATCGGTCCGATTCGGGCCGGACGCCGCTTTTGATGCCGCGGGGCCGCCACCATCCCAAGGGAAGGGTGAACCGGCGGAAAGCGGTGAATTCGAGCTCATCAACCCGATGGGAATGCATGCCAGGCCCGCGGCGAAAATTGCCGGTGGACTCGCTGGCATGGACGTCGAGGCAACGGTGAACGGCGTCGACGGCACATCCGTCATGGAACTCATGAGCCTCGCCGTGGGCCAAGGCGGCAAGCTCAAAGTCGAAGCGTGGGGCAAGGATTCATCGAAAGCCGTGGATTACGTCAGGCGCCTCGTGGAAGAGGGATTCGGCGAGATGTGAGGCGGGCGCGGGGCTTCTGGGCTCAGGACTGCCGTAGGCCGTGGGCATCGAGCAGGAGGCTCGCTGTGATGACGGTCTGGCACTGCTCGCCCCAAGGCTTGGCGCTCTTGGGTTTAAAGTCCAGTGTCCTGACCGGCAAGATTCCGCCGGTTGCGTCCGAGCCGGTTACTTCGGCAGTGATGGGCGATGCCGTCAACGTCCCCATGCTCAGGGCACCGTAGCGGGTACCGTCCGGGGACGAGACGGCTGAGCAGGCCGCGCTGGGTTCGGGACTGCAGGATTGCGGGACCGACACACTGCCCGGGCGCAATTCCAACTCAGCCTCACGGCATTTCCCGTCTTGGCAGGCTTTCACATGGATGGTCTTGACCATGGGTGCATAGTCTGCCGCAACCGTGAGGGACACCACCGGGGCAACGGCAATTGCCGGGCACGCGCTCACTTGAGGTTGGCAGCCTGACCAGAGTGCCGCCGTCGTGCTTAATGCGATAGCGGCCCACAACCTGCGCATAATTTGAGGGTATCCCGCTGCGCCATGCCCGGAACGGGATGCCCGCAACTGGCAGGCACATCGTTATGACCATGGCAGTTTGGTTAAGGACCGGTGGGACGCAGATACTTTTTAGTCCGTTCGCTTGGCGTAAACGACATAGTTTTGTGTGGCACCGGCGTCGTTCAGCTGGAAGCAAGTCAGGAGCACCAGCCGCCCGGGCACGACGGCCCATAGGTCATCCCTTGACTCCAGGGTGGACTTCGCGTAACCGGCCGTAGAGGTGACCGTATAGTGGGTGACGCCCTCGAGGGTGGTGACCAAGACAGCGTCGCCGGGCTGCACCCGGCCCGCGCCGGCTTGGATGTCCATCAGAGCGTTGAACGCTGCGTAGCCGAGGTTCCACGAGTGAGCGGCGAGATACGTGGTATTTGTGGCTCCGGGCCCTGCCGGGCCGTAATCGCTGATCCAATAGGCGAAGCCGTTGGAGGGCGGATTGACCCGGTGGTCGGCGGGCAGCGCCATGGGTAACACCGGAATATCCAGGGCCAGCCTCGGCACTTGCACCCGCACTGGCTGGCCCGGTCCGGCGGGAGCCCGTTCCAATTCTCGGGTTGCCGCCGCCTCTGCCTCCGCCGGGGTGCTGACCACGGGGGGCACTGTATCTGTCGTGCCGGCGGATGGCGGCACTGGTTCGCTGCTGTGCCCGGGGACGGTGAGCAACGGCTGGGCCCCCGTCATGAGGGGAATTCCGTAAATGAGCACAATGGTCAGGCCCAGTGTGGTCAAGACACCGGCGGCAAGGTTTCGGATCCGGTGGCGTGCGCGGGCGGTAGGTGAGGTTGCTCTTCGCATCTACCCGAAACGCCCGTTCACGTAGTCGCTGGTGCGCGGGTCCTGGGGGTAGTGGAACATGGCATCAGTTGGGCCGTGCTCCACGATCGCACCGGGGGAATTCTGTGCTGCAAGGAAGAACGCGCAGTTGTCGGAGATGCGCGCGGCCTGCTGCATGTTGTGCGTGACGATGACGACGGTGACAAGTCCGCGAAGCGACGCGATGGTTTCCTCGACACGGCGGGTGGACGTTGGGTCCAGCGCCGAGCAGGGTTCGTCCATCAGCAGCACGCGCGGGGAAACTGCCAGGGAGCGGGCGATGCAGAGCCTTTGCTGCTGGCCGCCTGACAGTCCGCCGCCGGGCTGGTGCAGCCGGTCCTTGACCTCTTCCCAGAGGGATGCCTTGCGCAGCGAATCCTCCACGAGGAAGTCCTTTTCGGCCCTGCCGGCTTTGATCCCCGCGAGCTTCAGGCCAGCGACGGTGTTTTCATAAATCGACATGGCAGGGAACGGATTGGCCTTCTGGAAGACCATGCCGATACTCCGGCGGGCGAGGGTAACCTGCCGGCCTGGATCGTAGATGTCCGAGCCGTCCAGCAGCACCTTGCCGGCCAGCGAAGCCGAAGGCACCATTTCGTGCATCCTGTTGAGGATCCGCAAGAAGGTGGATTTTCCGCAGCCGGAGGGACCGATCAGGGCTGTTACTTGTCCTGCGGCCATGTTCAGGGAGACGCGGTCCAGGACTTTTCGCTCACCGAACCAGGCGCTGACTGACTCCGCGTTGAGTTCGGCCGCCTCGCTGCCGGCGAACGGATCCTGGAAGTCCCCGCCCTCGGGCGGATCGAAAACGGCCAGAGCGTGGCCGGGGGATGATGGCATGGTCATGAGGGTTCTTTCTTTTGCGTATTCACTACAGCAGGTTCGGCAGCAGGAGACTGACCTGCGTGCCGGTCAGCACGGACAGGGCACCCAGGGCGGGAAGGAAGACCAGCCAGGTCTCCCGTTGACCCCACCGGTACCATGACCACACGGCGGCCAGGGCGGCCAGAATCAGCAATTCCAGACACACCAGGAGCCCTACGAGGTCCGAGGTGTCCGATCCTAGGGGAAGTTCAGCGGGCTCCAGGGAGGCTGCATAAAGGACGGGTGGCGCCTTCGGCACCGCTTTTGAGAGCAGTTTCGCGTCAATCCGCAGAACCCCGTCGGGGAGGAACGCGGGCCCGGCCGCCGTGGTCAGCGTCAGGCGCCCTTCGTCACCGACGGGCAGGGCCGGCCCGGGGTCACCGGCGCGGCGCTGGCCGGTCACCTCGAACTCGGCCACGCCTAACCCGGTGGTGACAGTAAAACGTTCTCCCGGCGTAAGGCGTCCCAGCTGGCCAAAGGCTCCGCCATACGCGGCTGCCCTGCCCATGAGGACGCTCGTGCCGCTCTGCCCGGGCAGGGGAGTGTCCCGGCGGTGACCGACGCCATCCATCAGTTCCCGTGACGACGTTCCCTCGACCACTGTCTCCTGGACGTTCAAGGCAGGAATGGAGAGCAGTGCCAGCGGTGTCCCGGGGGCGACCAATCCGCCATCCTTGTCTGTCTGTCCCAGTGGGGCAGAGCCTTCCGCCAGGCTGGTCCGCAGCTCTTCAAACAACCGGGTTTGGCTCGTGGCATGCTGCACGTGGGAGATGATCACAATGTTGATGATCTGTCCGAAAAGGAGAACTGAGACCATCGCAAGCCCCAGCGAAAGTGCCTTCTGGCCGGACGACGGCGGCAGCCTGACCGGTGTGGCCCGGCGTCTGGTCCGGGGGGCACGACGCAGCCAGTCGAGCAGTCCACGACGTACCGGGCGTGGCCCGGTTTGGCGGCGTCCGGTGAGCGTCGCGATCATGCCTTCATGCCGCCCTTCCTGCGCGTGCGCCGGGATAAGGCCCCGGCGGCCAGTGGCGGAACAAACACGAGGAGGCCAACCAGGCCGCCGATGATCAGCAAGAGGTTCTGCGGTTGTCCCCAGCCGCGGCTGGAGGCCAATGTGGTGGTGACCGGCGTCAGCTGCTGGGCTGCCCCGGCGCCGCCAGCACCCCCAGCAGCCCCGGCTGCCGCTGCGGCGCAGGTTCCGCTATCCGGGTCGCAGGCGGCCGCTCCGGCGGTTGGATCAGCCCCGGGAAGGTCCCCGCCGCCGGCCTGGGCCGAACCCCCTGCCGTGGCGGCGGCCGTTTCTGCTCCGGCGGCTACCGTGGCCCCGGCCGGACCTTGGTTGACGGCCACGTCGGCACCACGCCAATTTGCCTGGCAGGCAGCGTCGCAGGATTTGTCGAAGGGGGCCGTCCGCACGAGTTGGTTGGCTGAGGGGGAATCGCCGGGCTTGAAAGTGGGATTGTTGCAGGCAGTTGCCGAGCCGCTTGAGACACTCGCCCGGGTTTCATCCATCTTGCGCATGGTGTCCTGGTCCACGCCTGGTATTTTGCGGATCTGTTCCATTCCGGCCAGGACGAGGTTCATGGGCAGCGGCGAGTATCCGAGTTGGCCCATGGGACGCTGCCCCTCGCACAAGGCGTAGTTTGCGAAGAATCCCAGCGTGGCCCCTTGGGCCGGGTTCACGGCATTGGTGGCCTGCGTGGGGACGATCATGTAGGAGTAGGCAGACATCGGGTAGGTGCGGGGGTCTTTGTAGCCATACACCGCGGAGAGGTCCTGGGAGAGATAGTTGGGCGAACCTTTGTCCTGGTTGATCTTCGCCTGGGTCAGGGCCACGGCCACTGCGTACTCGGTGGGCAGCGTGTAAAAGCCAGCTGCGTTCTTGACCTGCGCCACGGGGAAGCCGATCCCCTGGGCATAGGAGTACTCGTCATAGTTGATCGTGTACTGATTGTTAGCCGTGTAGGTGGTGACGCCCTGGGAGCCGTTCTGTGCCACGAAGTTCTTCAGTCCCTGCGTGGGGTAGAAGGAGGTGGCGTGCTGTGGATCGCAGCCGGTGACCGCACACAACTTCGCGTAGTCGCCCGGGTATTGGCGCAAGAGCCACAGGGTGAACTGGGCCGTTGCCCCGGAGCCGTCCGAGCGGACAACCACGTTGATGGTTGCGTCCGGCAGCGCGACCCCTGGGTTGTCGGCGGCGACGATGGGATCGTTCCAGCGGGTGACCTGGCCGGTGAAGATTTTGGCGATGGCCGGCTGGGAGAGCTTGAGGCTGTTCATCCTCGAACTGCCGGCCTTGAGGTTGTACATGAACGCGGTGCCGCCGGCCACCACGGGCAGCATGCCGTAGGAGAAACCGGGCATGCTGTTGTCGCGCGGGTCCGCGGTGTCACCGCTATAGGGGATCTCAGAGATGGCAAACTGCTTCATCTGGTCCGCGAATTCCTTACGGCCGGTGGAGGACCCTTTGTTTTCGTAATCCACGGTCACCCCTTGGGCGCCGACCCGCGCAATCCAGTCCTGCAGAGCGTTGCCGGCCCAAGAGGAGCCGGAGCCGCCGATGCGCAGGTAGTTGGCTGCATGCGCCGGCGCCAGGCCGGCCAGCACCAGGCCTAGGGACAATAGAATTCCCAGGACCGCCGGGAGGCTCCGTCGCTTGGAAAGGTGGCGGATCATTGGTTCTCCTGCAGGTTGTTGGAAGGGGCCGTACCCGGGTTCGCCAGCAGCTGGGCGTGGTTGCGTTCGATGCGCGGTAGCTCGCGCCTGGACTTCGCGGCCGCTCGGCGAGCCTGGCCCGGCGTTTGCTTCCCCGGGTCCTGCCCGCCAATGATCCGGGCCAGGATGAATAGCACCAGCACCACGAAAAGCAGGAACGCGGCGGTGGCGAAGCCGCGCGCAACCATCCCAGGCACCGGGGAACGAACATAGTCCAGTGCTGCCAGCGGCAGCGGGGTCTGGGGCCCGGAGAACGGATTGGCATTCATTACTCCGGTAAAGCCGGACGTGAGTAGGACCGGGGCTGTTTCCCCGATTCCGTGGGCGGTTGCCAAGATGATGGCGGTGGTCAGGCCCGAGCGGACCGTCGGCAACACGATGTGCCACACCACACGCCACTGCCCCGCGCCCAGGGCCAGGCCTGCCTCGCGCAGATTTCCGGGCACCAGGCGGAGCACGACGTCGGCCGAGCGGATCATGATCGGCAGCATCAGGACGGTGATTGCCAGTGAAGCGGCAAAACCGTTGGTCTGATGGGTGATGGACATGACCACAGCGGCGTAAATGAACAGGCCCGCTACGACCGACGGGAGTGCCGTCATCGCCTCAACAACCGTACGCACGATGCGCGCCAACCGTCCGCCGACCTCGTTGAGGAATACCGCCGTCGTCAGTCCCAGCGGGATGGTGATGGCAAGGGCGATGGCAATCTGTTCCAGCGTTCCTACGAGGGCATGCAGGACACCGCCTTGGTCCAGTCCGGACAATGGCCCGGCGCCGGTCATGTCCGTGGTAAAGAAATTGAGGTGGAACAAGGCGTCCTGGCCTCGGGCGAACGTGAACACGACCACGAGGCCAAGCGTGCCCGCGACGGCGGCACCGGCGGAGCTGAGCAGGATTGTCAGCAGGCCATTGCGTACTGCCGGAGCCGGTTGACGCAGGTACACCAGCGCGGTGTACAACAGCAGGAACCACAGGTAGGAGACGATGAACAACCAGCCCAGGGGAATCAGTCCGAGCGCTACGGTCAGCAGGAGGCCCATGCCCAAGCCGCCGGCGGCTGAGCCGGCCAGCGTCAGGACGTGGGTACGGCCGGCTCCCGGCCGTACCCGGGCCTCTTCAGGGCCGGCGGAAGGTTTGGCCAGCAGCGGGAGTACGGTAGCCGGGCGGAGCGGCTCGGCGGTTGCGGGCAGCGGGCTCACATGGATGGCGGGCCCGTCGTCGGTTGTGGTCATGATCAGCCCTCGCTCTCTGCACCGGACCGGGATTTAGCCATCACGGCTGAGGCCGTGATGTTGACAAGCATGGTGATCACGAAGAGAGTCAATCCGGCGGCCATCAGTGCGCTCATGGCGGATTCGTTGGACTCGGAGTACTTCAGTGCGATCATGGCGGCAATCGAGTTGGCGCCTTTTTCCAACACATGGAAATTGATCGCATAGACGGGGCTGATGATGAGGTAAATGGCGATGGTCTCGCCAAGTGCCCGCCCCAGCCCGAGCATGGTGCCGCCGATGATCCCCCCGCGGCCGAATGGCAGCACGACCGTCCGGATCATGCCAAGGCGGGTGCCTCCCAGGGCGTAGGCGCCTTCGCGCTCACCTATTGGCGCCCGCCGGAAGGATTCGGTCATGATTGAGGTCTGAATCGGGACAATCATCATGGCTACGACCAGTCCGGCGATGAAGGCGGATGCCGTGAAGGGTACGGTATCCCGCAGCGGGCTGGCAGGGTCCACACCGTCGACTTGCAAGAAGGGTATCCAGCCGAACCAGGTGGACAGCCACTTGCTGAAGTCCACCACGTTGGGCTGAAGCATGTAGGCGCCCCACAGGCCAAAGACCACCGAGGGAACGGCAGCCAGGAGATCAATCAAACTGGTAAGGGCCTTCTGCATCCATCCGGTGGTCACTTCGGTGATGAACAATGCGGTCCCCAGGGACAGGGGCATCGCGACGGCCAGCGCGACCGCGGCGATCTGCACGGTGCCCCACAAAACAGCGGCAATGCCGAAGTCGTTCGTTTCCGGGGCCCAGTTCTGCGTGGTCAGGAAGGTGCCCAGCCCCACTGCGTTGATTGCGCCCAGGCCGTTGCCAGCCAAAAAGAGGCCCACCAAGGCCATGATGGCCAGCACGATTCCACCTCCCACCCTTGTGATGGCCCGGAACACATAGTCCGGTTGCTCCAAGAGCTGGTGCAAGGGGCGGGGACTGTCCTGCGCTTCCTCGGGGCGGGTTCCGGGCCGTACTGTGCTCATTTCCGCCGCCCCCGTGCCAGCAACGGTGCGGCGGCAGCGCTGGCCAAGGCCGCTGCCAGCCCGATCACCAGCGTGTACTGCGGCCAGGCACTGCTGGTGGACGCGGTCCGGCCGGGCACCATTGCCGCGGCGGGTGCGGGGCCGGCCGCCGGCGCTGCCGCGGGGACGGTATCCGTCGTGGCTGATATTGGTCCTGCGGTTACCGGCATTGTGGAGGCCACGTCTCCGCTGGTTCCGGATTCCATGGGGAGCGGCTGGGGGGCGGCGGGTTCGGTCTGCTGAGGCCCGGACACGCTCTGTAGTTTCTGGATCCCGGTAGCGGCCAACTGCAGCAGGGGCGGGGTGAGGGGCGCATATCCTGGCGGCAACATCCCGCTGCTGAAGCCGGGTTTCTGGCCTTCGGTACTGATGTAGGAGAAAAGCCCGGCAAAGGTCGCAGCCTGGGTCTGGCTGACCGAGGCCAGGTTCACCGCGCCGTAAATGGGGAGGGTGAGCGGATAGGCCTTGGCGTAGTCCGGGGCAGCAGCCGGCCGGCCCACTCCGGGGACTTCGGTGGATTCGAATTGCGCGGCGGCCGCCTGCATGCTGGTGGTGGTGGCGCCGATGCATTGTGCGCCGCTGACATTGCACAGCTGAGCCGTAGGCAGCTGGAACTTCGCTGCTGAGGCGGCGTCGGTAATTGACAGGATGCTACGGCTGCCGTACTCCTGACGGGGCACCGATTTGTAGGCGGGCGGGCTGCAATCCGCGCACCACGCCGTGGTGGCGGCGGGTTGGGCGCGCACAGTGTTCTGGGCCGCGGCAGCCATATCCTGTACCCGGGCGTACTGGTCGCCCACGGTCAGTGCCGGCTGGTCAATAGTCCCGTTGCCGTTCCGGATGGCTTGCCCCTGGGCCCAATAGACCTGGGGATATGCGGCACCCTCGGAAGGGTAGGACACGGGAGCGTAGGTGAAGCCGTCAGGAGTCTTCGTTTCGGAAATCTTCCGGCTCGCCAGCTGGTCCAGTGCGGTGGCCTGTTCCTGACATTCGCCGTAGCTCCGGGTCGAATAGAAGGGGTTGATGGTCATGCCTGAAGGATCCGGGCATCCGTCCAGGAAGGCCCTCGCGTCCTTGTCGTTGAGCAACCAGTCCCAGACGGCGGCTGCTGCGTCGGAGCGCAGTCCTTCAACGACGGGAGGGCTGACGTTACCGGAGGAGCCAAGGCCTTTAGGGTTCAGGGATCTGAACTCCGGATCATTCTGGATGGAGTATGTCATCGGCTGCCCGTAGCTCGTGCTGCCAGGCTTAGTAAAGGGGGCGTCGGCGGCAGCGGCAGGAGCCGTGTGCTGGACGTAGCTCTGCGTGAGAAGCTTGGCCAGGAGGCGGGCATTGAGTTTCAGATCGCGCACCAGACCCGCACTACGTGCCTTGTCGGCTTCCCACTCGGCTTTGTCCCGATAGCCGCAATCAGCCAGCGTATAGGGCGTGAAGGATGCCGTGCAGGCATTGTCAATCGTCATTGCGATGACTACTCCGGCGAGTGCAGTCGGCACGTAGAGGGCGTTAACGTTGGCAGGCGCGGGGCGGGTGATGAAAGCGAGCGCGTCCGGCTGCTGGAGCTGGGTGCGGGCTTGCAGGTCCGCCAGCGGTGAGAAGCCCAAAGTAAATTTCTTGGTGTCGCACACGGCGGGAATCCACGACTTCATTGCCGCACTCAGTGCCTCTGAGCCCACGCTGAGGGTCGCCGCCTGATCGGTGGGACATACAGCCGCGACGTCCTGGAACTGGAGGGGGACTTGCAGGCGCATCGCCCAAAGGCTGGGCGCCAATGGCCCGGCAGGGAGAATGGCGTCCATCGCAGCCGTTCGGGGCACTGCAACGAGCCAGCATTTGGCCACGCTGGGTGCATCCGGCCGGTGACCGCAGCCCAGCCCGGAGGCTTCAGCACCGCTTTGCACTTCGAAGGTTCTCGAGCCGGACCCCTGTTCCGATGACAGGAAACGAGAGAACTCGTTGGTGGTGGTGCGGTTGAAGAACGGATTGCGGTACTCGCTGAGGTTGAAGCCGTCGGAGATTCGTGTTTGTTCCCCGGTGACGGCCTTGAAGGGGGCGGGAAGGTTCATGGTGGGGGAAACCGGATCGGCGGCTTCCCAGTCCCCGCCGCGGACCAGAGGATCGTTGAGGAGGGAGCGTTGGTGTGCCGTGTTGGAGATGTCACCGTCCAGGCCGGTAGCCCCGAACTGACACGTGGCCGGGTCAGGTTCGGTAGCGGCCGGATCAGGCTTGTTGTCCGCGCCCGGCTTGCCCCAGCACTGGAACACCTGAAGGTAGGAAGTGCTGGCACCGTTGGCACCGGCAGCAGGATCGGCGCCGCTGAAGCTGACCGTCACTGACTGGTTCTGCAGGTTCCTTGTTTGGGAAACCGTCAGGGAAAGGCCAGTCCGTCCGTTGCCCGGCCCGAATGCGGCGGCTGCTGCGTCGCGCAGCCGCTTATCGACGTCGTTGTAGGACTTCCCTGCGGTATGGGGCAGCTGTTGCTGAGCCCCGCGCGGGACCGTGCTGTCAGGAGCGTTGTTGGTGTTGTCCCAAGCGACGGTCGCAGCGGTGTCGCTGACCATGGAGCCGGCAGGCCCCCAATCGGTGCCCGGAACCGCCGGGGCCGCCGAGCCAGGAGGAAGGGAGAGCAACAGGAGGGCGCCCACAGCCGCAGTCGCGGCCAAGGGGGAAGCCCACCGCCCGGCCCGTCGCTGGCGGGTCCCGGTGTGTACCCGTCGGGTATTCCATGGAAGCGGCATGAATACTTTCTTTCCATTATTAAGGGATCGGCCGCGAAGTCCTGTGGGCCGACTATTTCGGGCCTATCAATGGAGTGTTTAGCCGAATGGCAGCGGAAGCTGCTGGACTATTGTTTCCCGAACCAGGCCCGGGCCCGTTGTGCCTGGACAAAGAAAGGATTTCCCGCAGGTGAACAAAAGGAATTGGGGCTGAAAATAGAATTGCCCGGACCTCAGAAGGTCCGGGCAATTCTTGATAAAGATCAGGCCCTGCTGCCCTTACGGCGTCGGGAAAGGTAAATGCCGCCGCCCACGCCCACGAGCGTCAGGCCACCGATGACCATTGCGGCCAGCCCTGCGCTGCTTGCCGGGTTGGCGGTAGCAGTGCGGACCCAGTTGGTGTCGGCGAGGAAGGGAGCGTTCGCCGAGGCGGTAACAATCAGCCCGGCTACCTGGAACGTTGCGCCCGAAGCACCCTTCAGGATCAGCGTGTGGGTTCCGGCCGGAAGGCTCGCCGGGACCGAGAAGGTGAAGCTGACTGATCCGTCCGAGCCGGCTACTGCAGTTTCGGCCAAAAGGATCGGATTCGAGTGGATTTCACCCGAGACCGTTTCGCCGGCCGCAAAAGTGTTGCTGGGGGCGTTGACAACGTACTTCTGGCCGATGGAAAGCTGATCTCCGGCCTTCAGGACCTGGGCATCGGCGGAATTGGTCGCCGGAACGGTCACGCCCGCGGTCGGCGCTACGCTTTCGCTTGCCGAGGGCGTTCCGCTTGGGCTTGCGCTCGCTGACGGAGTGGCCGTTTCGCTAGCTGAAGGCGTTGCGCTCGGGGAAGGACTTGCCGTCTCCGTGTCGGACGGCGTTGCTGTTGGTGTCGGGGTGGCGACGACGGGCTGGCTGATCGTCCAGTTCTTCGACGCGTCGGTAGTGAGCGTAGCCCAGGAAGCCACGGTCGTGCCGCCTACCGGATTGATCGTGGCGGTCCTGAAATCGTCGGACAGGACGGTGCAGACGTAGCCGATGCTGTAGGTGTGGCTGGCTTGGACCACGGCTGTCATATCGGCAATGGGTGCCTTGGCGCCGTCAACGAATCCGGACTCCAGGTTGTTGTCGTCCGCGATGGCCGTGCCCGTCAGGGACATCTGGGACATCGGATCCTGCGTGAACGGGTAGAGGTTTTGTGCCTCTGTAGTGCTCGTCGCCGGCTTGATCTCTTGCCCCACCTCGGACATGAAGATCAATGCACCGGCCATCATGCCGCCGACCGTCGGGCAAGCCATGTCACTGTGCAGCTTGAGGGCAACCAGGTCTGCTGGTGACCAGGAACCGGCGTGGTTGTTGGCGGTTACCGTGCCGGCCGAACCAACCGGCAACGCGGCGCTGGCAACGGCAATTCCTCCGCCAAGCAGGAGCGCGGTCCCGGCAACTGTTGCCGTCGCATTAAGTCCCCAGCGGGTTTTCTTTGTTGTGGCGTTAGCCATGATCTTATCTTCTCTCTCAGGTAAAAAAGTATTTGTGCTGAATTAACGTCCTGCACCCGCGGCCGATTGTCCCGCCGCTATGTGCGGAGATAATGCCAAGAATTACCGATCATTCTGCGTCATCAGCCGTATTCTGTGCGCGTGGCTAAGTAAAGCAAGCTGGTATTGCGCGCAAACGTTTGATGAATTGGCCAGGGAATGCCGGTTGAATGCCTAGTTGGTGTACCCGGACTTCTTTCCCATCGTCCAGTCGCCAACGTAGGAAAGCGTCTTGAAACCGAACTTGGTGATGATGCTCTTGCCCGCAGTGGTCTTCAGGCTGGTCGAGACGGCGTTGTTGAGGACCACGTTGTAGGTCAACTTGCTGGTCTGGACCCCGCTGGAGACAACGTTGTAAGTGTCCCGGGCGAAGATGCCCTTACCGCTCGCGGGCGCAACAGCCGGATCACCGTAGAGGTCGCCCGGCGCCAGCGCCGGGGCAGCCGTATTCTGGTCGATGGCCTTGAGCCCGTCGATGTCCGCCAGCAACTGGCCGGCAGTCGTAGTGTCGGTCATTGCACCGTTCTTCTGTGCAATCCACTGTGCGGCCGAGAAGGGGAAGATGTCGCCGTCGTTGACGAGTGCCTCGCCGTTGTTTTCGGGATAGACCTGTTCCGCGTCCGAAATGCAGGTGGTGTTCGGCGTGACACCGATTGCCTTGAGGAAGAAGGCACGCGTACCGGAAGCGGCCTGGGGCAGCTTGGGCGTGAACGTCATGGTTCCGAAGACGGGCTTTCCGGTGGTGCCGTCGATGGTGACACCGTCACCGGCGGTGCAGCTGAAAATGTTGGCGACCTGCTGCGTGGTCAGGCTCAGTGGCCTGTTGGCGGCGTCTTTCACGGCTACGGTGACCGCATCGCGCGCGAAAGGAAGGAACGTGAGATCGGTGCCCGTAACGCTGGGGGAGGAAGATGACCGGGCGATGTCGACGTCGTTCTTCTTCAGGGTGAACGAGTTGTTGGCCGAGTCCTTGTAGACGTGGTTAAGCGGATTCAGGCTGGCACTCAGGGCCTTGACTCCGGCTCCGGAACCGTTCGGCCGGGTAATCGGTGTAACGCCGGTCTTCGTCACGATCGTGGCGGCATCGCCAAAGGCGTTGTAAGAGGCCACCGACTTGATCGGACCCGTGTTGCTCAAGGCATTCCAGACGTCCTGGATGGTGTCCGAACCAACGGCCGCCAGCGGGCGATTGGATGTGGTGGGTTCCGCAGTCGCGGTTGCAGTGCTGATCAGGCCGAACGCCAGGGCAGTGACGCAGATGGCGCCGACAGCCTGAAAGGACTTTAAATTCATGTCAAGATTCCCCATCTTAGTTCCGGGTGGTGTGCGTTGCCGTTGCGCCGCCGCGCAGTACCTTTACTGCCATGGCGCTTGCTCGGCTGCTGAAGTTGTCGGGACAGAGCCGACCGCTATGAGTCTGGGGCATCGTTGCCCGCCACCTCGATTTGTTCGACTAAGAAACACCCTCGATCAGGTGAACTTACGGTGAAAGCGCGGGCAGCGGGTCCTCGGGAACTGGGCCCTCGACAGCATCCCCCGGCCCTACCTGTTCACTCGACAGTTCGACCGAAAGATGCCGATGTCCGTGCCGGATCACTGTTTCCAGCAGGCGCGCGGCGCCGAGCAGATCCAGTGCGGCGGCGGCACTGCGGTCCCTTTCCCGGATCGTGGGGTACCAGGAGCTGGCCGTCAATACAGGGCGCCCCCGCAGGCTTGCGTACCACCCGAACTCCCGGGCGGGCTGGCTCTGCACGAAAGTAATCGTGAGTTCCCCGACTGCCCGCTGCACGGAGCGCGCATGAGCGGCCGCCGCCGCGTAGTCCGGGAAAAGGCCCACACCCCGCCCGAGTTCTCGATGGTTACCCGAGATCAGGCGCCAGACAACCAAGGGTTGGTTGAAATGATCCATCCGGCGCACCATCTGATGGTTGGACTGAAGGCGGGGCGCTTGCACCAGTACCTCGGCGTACTGAACTACCAGCTGGGTCAGCTGCTGCCGTTTACTCAGTGGCGCCAGTGTCGGTACATACCCGTCCTGGACTGCTGCGCCCAGGACCGCGAGTTCGCGCTCGTTCCAGCGTGTCGCAGCAGGAAGCGCCCGGCTGACAAAGGATGTGAAAGAAATACGTTCATTGGAAATGGTGACCCCCCGAATAATGTGACTGGACATCGCGTCCGTAGTCGTGATAACGCTCAGTCCGAGGTCTTAACGGGCGGGGGGACGCAGGTTAAGGACATCGGGCCGGAGGCTGAATGTCTGCCGCCAGCGGCACTCAGATTCGCACCCTTCCAATGTTTCAGGTGCGGAAGCGGTGTAAAGGAAGCTCAGGCCGGGAGCCGCAGTCCGCCGTCGTGCATCTCGGCCAAACCGTCGCGCACGAGTCCTACAAGCGCCCGTTCCAGCTGTTCCGGCGCGGAATTCAGGCGATGCAAGGCGGCAAGCGGCACCATTGCGCCGTCGGCGACAAAGCCAAGGTCAGCTGCCGGGCGCTCAAACATTTCCCGCGCCACGGGCGATTCGGCCGCACGCAACACGGCCATGACTGCGCCCCGGAGCTGCCGGTCCGTGCCGTGCCACGCTTGCCCTTTGGGTGTGTACGTCGGCGGCGGCTCACCCGCGGCACGCCACGCGCAGGACTCACGGACGGGACATTCGGAACACTTGGGGGAGCGGGCCGTGCAGACCAGCGCACCGAGCTCCATGACGGAAGCGTTCCAGCTCACGGAGAGCGCGACGTCGTCGGGCATGAGGGATTCGGCGAGGCGCATCTCGGCCGCGGTGAGCGACGGCGACGGCAGCGCCAGTCCCGAAACGAGGCGGGCATGCACTCGCCGGATGTTCGTGTCCACCACGGTTTCGCGCCGCCCGAAGGCAAAGGCAGCCACTGCCGCTGCCGTGTACTCGCCGACGCCGGGAAGGCTTAGGAGCGCCGCATGCGTGTCCGGCACCTTGCCCCCATGTTCTTCGGCTATCACGACGGCGGCCGCGTGGAGCCTGAGCGCGCGGCGGGGATAACCGAGCCTGCCCCAATGTCGCACGGCCTCGCCCGAAGGTTCCTTGGCCAGATCCGCTGGATGGGGCCAGCGTTGCAGCCAGTCCTCCCATACCGGCAGGACACGAACCACCGGTGTCTGCTGGAGCATCACCTCGCTGACCAGAACTCCCCATGGGCTGCAATCCGGTGATCTCCACGGCAATACCCGGGCAGTCTCGGAGAACCATCGCTGCATGGACCGGTGCAAGTCCGCGAGGTGACGGGTGCCGGCAAGTTCAGCGGCGCCTGCTAATGACATGGGGTTCCTCGTGCGGCGGTTCGTGGCTGGCCCTTGGCGGCCGATTCCTGCCATCCACTGTAGTGGAGCCGGCCGGAGATGACCGACGTCAGCCTTCCACGAGGGCAGGGATCGGCGTCTCGGCGGCCTGGCGGGGCGCGGCGCGGTGTGCGTAGAAGAGGCCGACGCTGATCAGGAGGCAGAGCATGGCTGATCCGGCGTAGAGGGCGAAGAGGCCGGGGGCGCCGTCGGCGGTGAAGGCCAGGCCGCCGAAGAAGGGGCCCATGAAGGATCCGATGAATGCCATGGTGTTGGTTAGTCCGAGGATGGTTCCGCGCGAATGGGGGGCGACCGCGCCGGTGGCCGTGGCGTTGATGAGGTTCTGCGCCGAGTGTCCGCCGATGCCCATCAGTGCCACGCAGGCCAGGGAGAAGATCAGGGACGCGGGGCCCAGGAGGAGCCCCAGGAGCCCGGCGAGCGTCAGTGCCGCGCAGACGATGCCCACTTTGGCTGATCCGTGCTTGTCCGCTGCGTTGGCCGTGAACCATGAACCGATCACGGCGGCCCCGGTGAGCGCGAACGCGAAGATCAGTGCCTCGGTGAGGCTGAATCCCATGCTCCGCATGGATTCGGCGAGCCAGACGTTCAGGCCCAGCCAGGTGGTCATGTTGGTGATGGCGGCCAGGGCTACGAGGCCGACGAATATGTATCCGCGGCCTTTGAACAGGCCAAGGAACTTCTGCACGGGGGTCAGACCGGTGTCCCGGACTTCGGTTGGTTCAGTGATCCGGCAGGAGAGCAGGATGGCCAGGATGACGGCCGTCATGGTCGTGCCGAGCCAGAACATGGACCGCCAGCCCCACAGCGGCATCAGGAAGATGCCCACCAGCGCGGCGATGGTCCCGCCCATGGGGACTCCGGCCATGGCTATGGTGATGACCAGGCTGCCGCGCCCTTCCGGGGCGTGGTTGCGTGCCAGCGTCATGGCGGTGGTGAGTGCGGCGCCGACCCCGACGCCGGTCAGCATGCGGGCAGCTCCGAGGAACTCCGGCGTCGGCGCTATCGCGGCGAAGGCCGAGCCCAGTGCGAAGATCGCGGCGGCCAGTGCCATCACCCGTGGCCGGCCGATCCGTTCGGCCAGTGCAGTCCCGCCCAGGACCCCGATCAGCGCACCGGCGTACACGATGCCACCCACCAGGCCCGCCGTTGCCTCGTCGATCTTCAGTGACTGATCCTGGAGCAGCAGCGGAACAACGGAACCAAAAACAATTAGGTTGTAACCCTCCATGAGGGTCACCACCATGCACAGCGCGATGACTGCATTGTTGGACAAGAGCGGCCGGCGCGTGTCTCGGCGCTGAGACCTCTCCTGCGTGAATGTGGGGTTCATGTGGTCTTCCTTCGTTGACTCCGTCGGCCGGGCCCGCAACTCTGCGCGTCCTTCGAGAGGGGAGTGGATGAACTAAGCATCAAAAGTGACTAAGAACTCAAGTGTGAGATTAATCTCAACATTAAGCAAGAGGCAATCTTCCCGCGCAAGAGAAAACCCCGCACCTTGAGGTGCGGGGTTGCAATCTTTCGCTTGAATCTACACTTCCGGCAGCGGAGGAAGAGGCCGCGATGCGATCTCCTGGGCCTCGGCAGACGGGACGCCCACCATGCAGAGCATGGTCTGCGCAAAAAGTTCATCGGCGTGCACCTCCGTCTTGGAGGACAGGACCAGGTGCAGGGTCGCCAAGAGCGCGCCGAACGTACACGATGTTGCAACATCTATATCGGGAATCGTGAACCGGCCGGAATCGATCCCCTTGCGGAGGTCGCGGGCAGCGCGGGGCCCCAGGATCTCGATCAGTTGGGGATGCGCGACGCCAAGGCGGACAACGAACCAGCCCCAAAGGGGGTCCGTGATGGCCTTCAAGACGACATGGCGCAGCGAGAAGGAATAGATCTCGGCAGCGTCCTCCATCTCGGCCGTTAACGCGTCCATCGACTGGCCGAGGGACTCGACGGAGGCCTCGGCGACCGCTTCGACGATCTCGTCGCGGGATTGGAAATAGTTGTAGAAGGTGCCCGCGCCGAGGTCTGCGGCCTCGGTTATTTCCGAGAGCCCTACAGCGTCCACACCCCTTTCAGCCATCAGCGTCCGCGCTGCGTCGATCAGCCTGGCGCGGGTCTGCTCGCGCCGGCGCTGCTGGCGTCCGCCGGGCACGGCGGTGGGAGAAAGTGAATCCTGGGAGGCCATTTGAAAACCGTACGCCAGTAGCGGCGGCAATGCACAGGTCGCACCCCTCGAAGAGAAAACTGAGGACTTGCTCATTTTTGAGATAGATGTCACTATCGATATATGAGCTATGACGTGGATCACTTCAATGAGGAAACGCAGATGACCCCCACAGATTCCCGGCCCCCGGCCGCAGCAGCAACCCATACCGCATCGGACCGCACCCACGGCGGAACGTTTGATGCCGACGTCGCAGTCGTCGGAGGCGGCCCGGTAGGCACACTGCTCGCAGTCCTGCTCGGTCAACAGGGTCACCGCGTGACCATCGTCGAAAAGTGGCCGGAATTCTACGCCCAGCCCCGCGCCGTCACTTTCGACCATGAAATTGCACGGATCCTTTCCAGCCTGGGCATCGACTCGGAAAACGATCCCGCCATCGGCGTGCACGATGACATCTACTACTGGAAGAACGCCGCAGGGCAAACCCTGCTGGAGGTCGACTGGGCAAGCATGGCCGCGTCCGGCTGGCGCACCCGGTACTGGTTCTCCCAGCCGGACCTCGAAAAACGCCTGCGCGGCATCGCCGCCGCACTGCCAACCGTCCAGTTCCGCCAAGGCTGGGAAGCCACGAGCCTGGAACAGAGCGAGGCCGGCATCCTGATCCGCGGAACCGCCCGAACGGCAGACGGAACCACTGCCGAGCAGCAACTGAGCGCCCGCTACGTGGTGGGAGCGGACGGAGCCAACAGCTTCGTCCGGAAAGCCCTCGGTCTGGACTCCGATGACCACGGATTCTTCTTCGACTGGCTGATCCTGGACATGATCCCCAAAAAGCCGATGCACTTCTCGCCGTCCGCGTGGCAGCTGTGCGATCCCGCACGCCCGACGACGATCGTTCCGGGAGGTCCCGGACGCCGCCGCTGGGAGTTCATGGTCCTGCCCGGCGAATCCCCGGAGGAACTGAGCTCCCCTGAATCCGCGTGGCGCCTGCTGGAACCGTGGAACGTCACCCCGGACGACGCCGAGCTGGAACGTTCAGCGGTCTACCGTTTCCAAGCCCGCTGCGCCGAAACCTGGCGCGCCGGGCGCGGACTGATCGCCGGGGACGCCGCCCACCTCATGCCGCCCTTCGCCGGCGAGGGAATGTGCGCCGGCCTGCGCGATTCCGTTGCACTCGCCTGGCGCCTGGACCTCATCCTCAACGGGAAAGCAGGCGACGCCCTCTTGGACTCCTACGGCGAAGAACGCAAGGTACACGTCCGGCACTACATCGACTTCTCGATGGACCTGGGCAAGATCATCTGCATCGCCGATCCGGCAGAAGCAGCCGAGCGGGACCGCCGGATGATCGCCGAACACGCGGTGTCCAACGGAGTCCCGGTGGATACCGACATCGCCTCTCTCGGGCCCGGCCTCTGGCGCCAAGGATCCGCCCACGCCGGCGAACTCTCAGTCCAGGGCGTCGTGGAAGCCAACGGCCGCCGCGGACGCTTTGACGACGTCGTCGGCCGCGGCTGGACCGTGGTGGGCCGCGGGATGACCGGGGTGGACATGCTCACCTCCCGTCAAGCGCAGCGGCTGGAGTCCCTCGGCGGACGATGCGTCAGCATCGGCGCCCCGGGAACGGACTGCGACGTCGCCGACGTCGACGGCACCTACACAAAGTGGTTCGATGACCTGGACATCAACTTTGTGATCGTCCGTCCGGACTTCTACGTCGCAGCCACCGCCTCCGACGCCGCCGCACTTCGGGAATCCCTCGACGCCATGTTTGACGGCCTGCGCGCGGGCACGTTCGAACTGCACCCCCACCTAGCCACCACGAAGTGAAGGAATCCACTGCAATGACTTTGACTTTCGACCATGTAACCCTTGGCCAGCGTGTTCTGTTCGGGACCGGTGCGGCTGCCGTGAACCTGGCCGCGGAAGTGGCCCGGCTCGGTGCCGGGCGGGTGATGGTGATCGCTTCGGACTTTGAAACCCCGATGGCCCGCACCGTCGCTGCGGGCATCGACGTCGCGCTCTGGCACCACGAGGTCGTGATGCACGTCCCGATCGAGGCCGCCGAAAAGGCACGCGCCGCGGCCGTCGACGCCGGCATCGACCTGCTGGTCTGCGTCGGCGGGGGCTCGACGACGGGCCTGGCCAAAGCCATCGCCCTCACCTCGGGCATCCCGATCATCGCCGTGCCCACCACCTACGCCGGGTCCGAAGCGACCAACGTGTGGGGCCTGACCGAAGCGTCCCGGAAGAACACCGGGGTGGACGACGCCGTCCTGCCCGTCACGGTCATCTACGACGCGGCCCTGACCCTGTCCCTTCCAGTGGACATGTCCGTCGCCTCGGGCCTGAACGGCATGGCCCACTGCATCGACTCGATGTGGGCCCCCCGGGCCGACCCGATCAACGCCGCCCTGGGCGCCGAGGGCATCCGGGCCCTCAACCGCGGCCTGCCGCTGATCGTCCAGGACCCGACCGGGGCCGAAGGACGCGAGCAGGCCCTCTACGGCGCGTACCTGTCCGCGGTCGCGTTCGCTTCCGCAGGCTCCGGGCTGCACCACAAGATCTGCCACGTCCTGGGCGGGACCTTCAACCTTCCCCACGCCCAGACCCACGCCACCGTCCTGCCCTACGTCCTGGCATTCAACGCCCCCGCCGCCCCCGAAGCGGCAGCCCGCATCGCGGCAGCGTTCGGAACCGCCGACGCCCTGACCGGCCTCCAGGAACTCCGCAAACGCCTGGACGCCCCGAAGGCCCTGTCCGACTACGGCTTCACCGCCGAGGGCATCGCCCAAGCAGTGAACATCGTCCTGCCGGCCGTCCCCGCATCCAACCCGCGCCCGGCCACCACCGAAAACCTCACCCGGCTCCTCCAAGCGGCCCTGACCGGGGAAGACCCCCGGGTCCTCCTGGACCTCTGAGCAACCCCGGCACACGCCACCACCCCCGGACTCTAAGGAACCCCGCCATGACCACCCACCCCGCACCGACCATCAGCCCCGAACAGACCGCCGTCGAACAAGAACTCCTCGACACCGTCCTCGCATCCTTCGACAAAACCGAAGACCCCCGCCTGAAACAACTCATGCAGGCCCTCACCCGGCACCTGCACAACTTCCTGCGCGAAGTGCGCCTCACCGAAGAGGAATGGAACACCGGAATCGAGTTCCTCACCGCCGCCGGGCACATCACCGACGACAAACGCCAGGAATTCGTGCTCCTCTCCGACGTCCTGGGCGCCTCCATGCAAACCATCGCCATCAACAACCCTGCCCATACCGGCACCGCCCCCGCCACCGAAGCCACCGTCTTCGGGCCCTTCTTCGTCCAGGACGCCCCCGAAATCCCGATCGGCGGAGACATCGCCGGCGGCGCCCACGGCCAACCCTGCTGGGTCGAAGGCACCGTCACCGACACCGACGGCAACCCCCTCCCCGGCGCCCGCATCGAAGTCTGGGAAGCGGACGAAGACGGCTTCTACGACGTCCAATACACCGATGACCGCGTCGCCGGCCGCGCCCACCTCTACGCCGACCACGAAGGCAAATACGCGTTCTGGGCACTCACCCCCACCCCGTACCCCATCCCGCACGACGGACCCGTCGGCAAAATGCTCGAAGCCGTCGGCCGCTCCCCGGTCCGGGCCTCCCACCTGCACTTCATGGTCACCGCCGAAGGCCAACGCACCCTCGTGACCCACATCTTCGTCAAAGGAGACCCGCAAATCGAAATCGGCGACTCCGTCTTCGGCGTCAAAGACTCCCTCGTCAAACACTTCGACACCCAAGCCCCAGGCACACCCACCCCCGACGGACGGAACCTGAACAACCAGACCTGGACCCGCACCCGCTTCGACATCACCCTCGCACCCGCCAAGATCTAAGCTGGAACCTTGACTACCAGCCCAGCCTTGAGCCTGTTCTGCGCCGTCGCCCTCAAAGGCGCCGTCAAGGACTGCATCCTGCCCGCATTCACCCAAAGCACCGGAATCGCGGTCGACGCCTATTTCGCCCCGAGCCGCGCTTTGGTCGAGGAGATCACCGCCGGTGCAAAGCCGGATGTGATCATCGGTATCACGGCCCAGCTGACAACCCTGGGTGCAGACGGGACCATCGACGCCGGACCCCTGACGCCGCTGGCCAAAACCGGTATCGGCATCGCGGCCGCCCCGGACGTCGAGATTCCCGACGTTTCGACCGTCTCTGAACTCACCAAGGCGCTGACGGCAGCCCGTTCCGTGGCTTACTCACGGAACGGGCCAAGCGGCATCTACTTCGCCCGCCTGCTGCAGGACCTGGGCATCGCCGAAGAAGTCAACGAGAATGCCACCATCATCGACCAGGGCTTTACCGCTGCGGCGCTTCTCGATGGCCGTGCCGATCTGGCAATCCAGCAGATGAGCGAACTCATGTTCGTCCCGGAGGCCCAGATTGCCGGACCGCTACCAGCCGACGTCCAGCAATACACGTCCTTCTCCGCTGCGGTCTCCGCCCGGACAAGGAACAGTCCGGGCTCCGCCTCGCTGCTCATGTTCTTGGGTTCAAAGCTGGCGCGCGCTGCTTACCGCGATGCAGGCCTGGAACCAAGCTGAGGCCGCAGTCGCTGTTCGCAAGAGCTACGGTGTCTGCGCCGGAGCGGCGGACGCCAGCAGATGCCCCGGAACGTACGTTGCCAAGGATTCGAGGGCAGCGTCTATCCCGGAGGTCGTCGTGGCGGCGGCAACGTAGCGGTCCGGCCGGACGATCAAGGTGACATTGCTGCCGGCCAGGGGCGCAAAAGCACCGGTGACATCGGCGATGGTCAGGGTCGTGTCCAAGCCGGACGGTGCGTTGCCCGTTGTCCGGATCTCAATGCTGGGGCCGGCGGGGAAACGCAGCAGTGCCCAGCCTGTGCCGAGGACCGTGTCCAGCGCGGCGGTTTCCCCGGTGGAGAGGCGCACGTCGGGTTGGAAGAGTGAGCGGCCAACGAGGGCGGCGGCGGCCTTTGGCAGATCCTTGGCCGGTGCAATGACGCATCCCTCGGTGAAGTGTGGTTGTTTGAGGAACTTCATGCCCGCGAGCCAGTTTTTGGCTGCCGGGATGATGCCCAGGGCGGTGACGGCGAAGTCCCGGATAGCCGTCAACGCGGGGTTGACGTTCATGACCACTTTCCCGATCCGGTGCGACAGACGGACCATGTCCGCGGCATGGGGGCGCCGTTCTGTTTGGTAGGTCCCGAGCAGTGCGTCGGTGCCGGTGCCTTGGATGGTGGCGGCGAGCTTCCAGGCGAGGTTGGCTACGTCGCGGATGCCGGCATTCAGCGCCTGGCCGGCGAAGGGGGGCATCATGTGGGCGGCGTCGCCGGCGAGAAGCACATGTCCTGCCCGGTAGTTCAGGGCCACTCGCTGGTGGGCAACGTAGACCGCTGAGCGCCGGATGTCTTCGGCGGCGATTCTCTGGAACGGGGCAATCAGCTCGATGATGGATTCGGGCTCGGTCACTTTCTTCACATCGTCTTCCGGGAGCAACATGAATTCATAGCGGCGCCGGCCTTTGACGCCCGGGACTATGACGGCCGGACGCGTCCCGTTGCAGTGGAACTCAGAGAATTTCTCCGGTTCTTCGGTGTTGTTTACGGTATCCACGACGATCCATTTCTGGACCTGGGTGGAGCCTTCCATCGGGATTCCGAGCTGCGAGCGGACCGGGCTTCGGCCGCCGTCGCATGCCAGCACCCATTTGGCCCTAACGGTATGTTTGCCGTGATCATCGATCAGTACGGTGTCGACATGGTCCGGGCTGTCGGTGATCCGGAAGGCCTCGGTGTTGAACCGGACGTCGATGAGGGGGCGCTGCCGGGCGGCTTCGAGCAGGAGGGACTCCATGACCGGCTGGTCGAACTGTGACTTGCCGGGGTGGCCCAGCCGCGGCCTCGCGGGGCGTGCTTCCGCCAACAGTTGGCCCCTTCGTCCGTAGTAGCGGGCCCCGGTGTCCAGGAGCACATCCTCGGCAAGCTTGTCCATGACGCCGATCTGCGCCATGACCCGCAGCGCCTCATCGGTGACGCTGATGGCCCGCGGATCGTCGCTGGTGCCGGGGTTCCGCTCCACGATCACCACCCTCAGACCCTGGTCCGCGAGCAGGTTCGCCGCGGTCAAGCCGATGGGGCCTGCACCTATCACGAGTACGTCGGTGTCGATGACCTTGTCCATCAGGAGGCCAGCTGGACCGTGTTGCTCAGGGTGCCCAGGCCGGTGATTTCGACCTCGACGAGGTCGCCTTCGGAAAGCAGTCCGGAGGGGACCATGAAACGGCCGACGCCGCCAGGGGTGCCGGTGACGATGACATCGCCGGGGGAGAGCCTGGTGAAGCCGGTGATGTAGGCGATCAGTTGCGGGATGGTGAAGTAGAGGTCGGCCAGGGAGGCTTTTTGGCGGACGTCGCCGTTGACGCGGGTTTCCAGGGTGAGCTTGTCGACGTCGCCCAGGTCCGGGGCGGGAACCAGGTAGGGGCCGAAGCCGCCGGTGGCGGGGAAGTTCTTGCCCGGGGTCCATTGGGTGGTGGCCAGCTGCCAGTCGCGGACGGAGAAGTCGTTGTAGGCGGCGTAGCCGGCGATGTGGTCGAAGGCGTCTTCTTCGGTGACGTGGAAGCCTTCTTTGCCGATGACGAGGGCCATTTCGCCTTCGTAGTCGAATTCGTTCGTCGATGCCGGCATTTGTGCCGTTTGCAGGTGGCCCATTTGGGAGTCGGGGAAGCGGGTGAAGACGGTGGGGGCTTTTTGTTCCTTCTGGTGCGCGGCGTTGCCCGTTTCGTTCTGGTGGCTGCGGTAGTTCACGCCGATGCAGATGATTTTGCCCGGATCGGTGATGGCCGGGAGGAATTCGATCCCGGCTTCCGGCCGGGCCGGAGCGGTGCGGAATTCCTCGCCGACGGTCCCGAAGATGCCCTGCTCGACGGCGGAACGCAGGGTGGAGGCAAGGTTCAGGCCCGTGGGCCCAAGGTCGTATGCGGACCCATCGCTCACGATGCCCCAGGTGGGGTGACCGTCAGTTGCGGTGAAGCTTGCGTAGTTCATGGTTTTGCCTTTCGTGACGGCCGCCATCGCAGTCGTCATCAGTGTTTAGGGGGTGCTTTAGCGGTAAGGATTCGCCGGCGCGAGTCCATGGGTCCGGAAATCCATGGGGCGATAATTGCTCCACATGTTGTACCAGTTCTCGTCCTCGCCCCAGACCACAGGCGGACGATCGTCGTCGTAGATCTGCTCAAGGTCTGTGTAGAGCTCGATGACGTTTCCGGACGGTTCCACGAAGTAGGCGGCGATGTTGTGTCCGGCGCCGTGCCGTACCGGCCCCCAGATCAATTCGCGTCCGAGTTTGTTCAGGCGATCCCCGAGTTTTCCGAGGTCTGCGAGGCTCTGTGTTTGCCAAGCGTGGTGATGCAAGGTCCCTGCTCCCCGGACCAAGGCGATACCGTGGTGATCTGGATTGCAGCGCATGAAATAGGCAAAATCGTCACCGATAACGTCCGAGAGACGGAAGTCCAGAACCCGCTGCAGGAATCGCATCATCCCGCCCACATCGCGGGGGTGGAAGTTAAAATGGCCGTAGCGGTCAGGCCCGAAGGACTTCTGGGCTGCTCTGTCCTCTTGCATGCCTACGTAGATCTCGAAAACGAAGTCCTCGGGACCGATGAACGAGAAGCCGTCGTCGATCCCCGCACCGCGCGGCTTCTCGCTAATGATCGTGAATCCCTCACTATCGACGCGTTTGCGGATGGTCTTCAGTGCGTCGCCGTCCCTTGCGACCAGGCCGAAACTGTCGATCCCGTCGACTTCAGACTCCACGTAGACGAGTTCGTGGTGGACGTCGCTGGCTGCGAGATACACAGCCTCGGAGGTCCTCTCCGTCTCGCGTAGTCCCAGGACTTGGGTTGCGTCGAACACCGATCCGCTAAGGTCGGTGGTCTGAATGCCGACGTGGCCCATGGCCGTAATTAATCCCCAAGACATCCCTGTCTCCTGTTCGTGTTGAAAATTGAGATAGACGTGTTCCGGCCCGGAAATCATTGCCTGGTGCCGGGACAGCCTCGGTAGAGGCCATCTCAGACGGTGACTGCTGGACGTTCGAGCCCCTTGGCGACTTCGCCGAGCACGGGGCTAACGATTTCCGGAGAAACCTTGCAGTCCAGGATCAGCGTCCCTGTACCTCCGCGGAGGTTCCAGTCGCGGAGGGCCTGGAGATCTGAGAGTTCCCGGACCGTTGCAACCTGGGCTCCGAGGGAGGCACCTAGAGAAGCGAAGTCAACGTCCGGAATGAGCATTGGTTCGACGCGGAGCCCGTAGTTTCCGTATTGATGGATTTCAGCGCCATAGGCGGCATCGTTGAAAACGATGATGACGGAGCTCGTTGACTCGCGGACGACGGATTCCATGTCGGCCAATGCCATGAGGAGTCCCCCATCGCCAGTCGCGAGCACGATAGTCGATTCCGGCGCGGCGGCCGCTGCTCCGACGACGCCCGCGAGCCCCAGCCCGATCGATTGGAATGCACTGCCCAGCATGGCGGTGCGGCCAGGGCCGGACAGCCTGGCGCAGGTAGGCATCCACTCCGAGAAATTCCCCAAATCCTGGAGCAGTACCCTGTCTTCCGGCAATAGTTCGCCGATGGTCTTCGCTAGCGCCCGCGGGTCCAGGAGCCCGTCCGCGCCGAATTCCGAAACATCTGCCCGATGCTGGTATGCGTCGGTGGAAACGTCGCCCACCGACTGCCGCCACTGGGCCGCGCGGACGCCCCCTAACCCATTGAGGGCCTCTTCAATCATGGTGGCAACCGTGCCCACGTCGCCGTGAATGAAGATATCGGCTCTGGGATGGCGGGAGCCTTCCAGAATGTCGATTTGGATGACGGTGGCTTCGAGGCCGATCAGCTGCCCCATGTTCAGCGTGAAGCCGTTCAGCCGGGCACCCGCCACGAGGACGACGTCGGCCTGGGCCATGGTCTGCAGAGCCAGTTCCTGTCCAAAACCCCCGGCGATGCCGAGGTCCGCGGACATATCAGGAAACAGTCCCTGTGCCAGAAGGGTGGTGCAGGTGAGGGCGCCTAGTCCGGCCGCGAGGGTTCCCAACGCAGGGCCCGCCCCGGAGAGTCGCGCCCCGCGTCCGGCCAGGATCAGAGGCCGCTTGGCGGCAGCGAGGACTTTGCTTGCGACATCGAGTGCGACTGAAGGGACCAGACCCGTGTCGGAGGACGAATCGCCGTTTTCGGGCCGGGTAGCACCTGCCGAAGGTAGCTCGGGGACCCACTCGGCCGAGGACGTGGAGATGTCATGTGGGATGGCCAGCACCACGGGTTGAAGCGTGGAGAGGGCGGTCGCGACGGCTTCGTGGACAACACGTTGGGCATCATGGACGGAGCTCACGCGGAAAGTCTGGACAGACAGCGCCGCAGCGATCGCACTTTGATCCGTGTCGTATGGGCGGCTGCCCGAGTTGGGTGCATCTCCTGCCACCAGCACCATGGGTGTGGCGGCCATCTGTGCCTCCTGGAGCGCCGTTACCGTATTGGTGAATCCTGCTCCGTAAGTAACTGTTGCAACTCCCAGCCGGCCGGAGATGCGGTGGTAGGCGTCGGCTGCAGAAACGGCTCCGGCCTCGTGGCGCATTGCCGAGTATTCGATGCCGTGTTCATGCAACGCATCGACGAAGTATGCGTTGCCGTTGCCCATGACACCGAAGACTCGGTCTGATGAGTCCGACAAGGTTGCGGCAACAACCGCGGAGAGATGAGGCATTTCATGTCTTTCTGCTTGGAATGATCTGACGGCTGCCGCCAAAGAGGCCTGTCCTACCGCCGTCGCGAGACGTGCAAGGTGGCACAGGCCCCAGGGCCGGCCCCACGGCCTGCGCCACAGCAAATGCGCTGCGTCTATTCGCTAGCTGACCGCTGCGACGCGATCCGAAGAATCAGTCAACGCAAGGGTTTCGCCGAGGCGCAGGATCAGTTCATTGGCGTCCGCCAGGGTCGTGCCCGAGGCGAAGACGTAGAAATCCGGACGTATCAGGGCCATGGTCACGCCGCGGGCCGCAAACCATCGTGCGTAGTCACCGTTGACGTCGGCTATTTCGCTTCCGGGGCCGACATGGGCGGCGACGCCGCCTAGTTTCTCCCAAATGTGGCGGGCCTCGGCACCCCGGATCACCCTCGGTAGCCAGCAACTGCCATCTGCCGCCAACGACGTCATCGAACCGTCCCATGCGTCCCGAGTGCGAGACGACGCCCTGGACTCCGAGGAATCCGGCGATCTGGTCGTCGGCAGGCTGCAGACCCGGCCCGAGGCGCCAGCCGAGCTTCAAGCCTTTGGCGCCCGAACCGCCGTCGAGCCCTTCCTGCAGCAGCCGCTGGTTCCGCTCGGCAGCCTGACCGGGGTCCGTGATGGAGATGAGTTCGCCGATGGCAACCGCGTCGGTGATGACCTGTTGCACATGGGGAAGACGTTCGCTCTGGTAACTCTCGAGTATGGATTCCGGCGCCAAACCTCGAAGTATCAGGTCCAACCGCCACGCGATGGCCGCCGCGTCCCGCAATCCAGAGCACATTCCTTGACCAAGGAACGGCGGCATCAGGTGGGCGGAGTCGCCCGCCACAAGAACCCGGCCCCGGCCCCATTGCTCCGTCCACTGCCCACGGAACCTGTAGACCGCGTGTCGCACCAATTCACCCTGCGCTTCGCCAAGATCCCACTTCTGCAGAAGCCCCCAGGCGAATTCGGGACTATTGACGGAATCCGGGTCTTCGCCCTCGAGTAACTTGAACTCGAACCGGCGTACGTTTGGTCCGGCGGTGGTAAAGGTGGTGGGGCGCTGGGGATCGAGCAGTTGACCGATGTGTGGGTCCCAGGTGATGGGTTCGAACGGCCGAAAATCGACAACGAGCCAGTCAAACGAGAACCCAAGATCATGGATGTCTCCTCCCAGGTACCGGCTCACGATCGAGTTTGCCCCGTCTGCCCCTATGAGGTATTTCCCTTCGAAGACCAGTTTTTGGTCCGGGGAAACCAGCGCACCATCACCGGTCTTGGTGCGGCTGGCCGTGACAATGGCACCGTCGTGGGTGGACGTCAGCGACTCGACCTCCCACCCACGGACAAGATTGATGAGTGGATGATCCGCGATGGTATTCAAAAGCAACGTTTCGAGTTCAGGCTGAAAGAAGGAGCTGTGCCCGGGCCAGTCGAAGTCGCTGCGGGCCGGAGCCCAGTCCGACACCAGTTCGTGCCGGTCGGCATCGACGAGCGCCATGCGACGGCCGGGTCCGCCGTGCTTGTCGAGGAGCTTCTCGACCTCGTCGCCCAGACCCAGTGATTGGAGCACCCGCAGGGCCTCGTGGTCGATTGCACATGCCCGCGGAAGGGGCCATGGAGTAGGCCAGCGTTCAATGATTCCGACCCGCCATCCACGCTGTGCGAGGAGCAGGGCCTGGACCTGGCCTACCGGGCCTGCACCGACTATGACGACGTCGTATTTGGTGCGTGCTTCGTTTGGTTCTTGCGACATTGTTACTCCAGTGAAATTGTTGCGGTTCAGCGCGATGCAGGCAGCTTGGCCAGGCCGGATTTGAAGGCCATGCGCGACGCGCCGCCCTGCGGTCCCCAGGTATTGGCCCCAGTTGGCAGCTCAGCGTCCGTCCACACTCGCGGTTCCCAGGTCGGATCGCTGATCTTCTGCATGTCCGCGTAGACCTCGACGGTGACCCCGCCAGGCCCGACCAGGTATGCGGCGACGTTGTCACCGGCGCCGTGGCGCACCGGCCCCCAAAGGAACCCCTCGCGGCGGCGCCCCAGAAGGTCGCCAAGCCTGGCAATCTCGGAGACGCTCGAAAGCTCCAGCGCGTAGTGGTAGATGCCGTCAACCGGGGCCTGTGCCGCAGCGAGGGTGTGGTGCTCAAGGTGACAGCGAGCGAAGCCGGCCCACTCGCCGCTCTCCGGGTCACGGATCCAGTCAGAAATCTTGAATCCGAACGCATCAACCCAGAACTGCACGAGGGCAGGTACATCCTGGGCCCACAGATTCACATGTCCCAGTCGCTGCGGACGCACTCCGTGTTCGGCGTCGTCGACGTCTACCTTGTCCATGGCCACGTACAGCCAGAACACGTGGCCGCTCGGCGCGGCGATTCGTACTGCTCGTTTTATCCCCGGAGCCGGGCCGTCGCCCAGGAGCGTCGCCCCATGGGCAACTGCACGGCGTGCAGCCTCGTCAAGTGATGCCTCGTCCTCGGCGATCAAGCCGACATGGTCGAGTGCCGTCTCCGGCCCCTGCCGGTATTCGATCACATGATGAGGGCAGACCCTGCCCATTGAGGGATATGAACTTGTCATGGTCAGGTACGACGAGTGCTCGGTGCGCTCGGTTTCGTGCATGCCCAGGACTTCCACCGCGAAATGGGCTGCGGCATCGACATCAGCGACCTGGAGGGCTACATGCCCGATATCAAGAATCATCTCTTCACCTTTAAGTTCTGGCCGCAGGAGCGCGGCGATTTTCATGTTTTCCCATAATGGACGGGGCTGCTCGCCGTTGCGGCGGCTGGCCTCAACCTGGTTCTGTTGTCAGGAGATCGTCTCTGAGCCCATCGGAGTCGGGGTCCGGACTTCGGCAGGTAGAGGCACGGTGCCTACGGTCTCAAGGTCGTTGTCCTTCGACTCACGGAGGATCAGCAGGAATGTGATGCTGATGGCGCACATGGCAGCCATGTAGATCGCTACCGGCACGATCGAACCGCCGTTGGCTGCGACAAGCGACCCCAGGATCACGGGCGTGAAGCCGGCGCCCAAGAGCGTGGAGAGCTGGTTGCTCAAGGAAGCGCCCGTGTAGCGGCTGCGAGTACTGAACTGTTCCGGAAGGAATGCCGCCAGCGGGCCATAGGTTGCGGAGTGGAATACCGCGAAGATGATGAACGCGACCACAACCGAACCAAACGTTCCCCGGCCGAGCAGAGTGAACAGGGGGTAGACGCTTAAGGCCAAGGTCGCCATGCCAAAGATGAGCACGGGACGGCGACCCAACCGGTCCGAAAGCTTGGCATAACCAAGCGTGAGGAAGATTGCGAAGAACCATGCGATAGCAAAAGCCATCAGCACTTGTGTCCGGTCGCCGCCGTTCTGGACGGCGTAGGTGACGCCGAATGTCGAGAACGCGGTTTGCATCCCGCTGGAACCGATGATCGCAAGAGCCACCAGAATGACGGTTTTAGGTCGCTTGAGGACCTCGACTATCGGCGCGGCCTCCTTGAGCTTCTTCTCTTGGTGATAGATCGCGGCTTTGAACACCGGTGTTTCATCGATCTGCCGGCGCATGTAGATACCGAGCACGAGCATGGCAGCGGAGGCGAGGAAGGGCAAACGCCACCCCCAGCTCATGAACTGCTGCTCCGGAAGGAGCGCAACCAAGGCCATGGCGACCGTTGCCAGCACGGAACCGCTTGGTCCCCCTGCATTGGTGAAAGCGGCCTGGAAGCCACGCTTCTTGGTCTCCGCATGTTCGAGGGCCATCAAGGCAGCTCCGCCCCATTCGCCCCCCATGGCGATGCCCTGGACCACGCGCAACAGAATAAGGATGATCGCAGCCCAGGAACCGATGGCCGCACTGCTCGGGATGACGCCGATAAGGCAGGATCCGAGGCCCATGATCCACATCGAAGCCAGGAGTGCGCGTTTGCGCCCAAACTTGTCACCGAAGTGACCGAAGATCACGGCACCGAGCGGGCGCGCGATGTAGCCGACCGCGAAGGTTCCCAACGAGGCGATGGTCCCGGCGATGGGGCTTAGATTTGCGAAGAAGACAGGTCCGAAGACAAGGGCGGCCGCTGTGCCGTAGAGAAGGAAGTCGTAGTACTCGAGCATTGTGCCGAGGTAGCTGGAGATGAGTACCTTGCGGAGCTGTTTTGAGCTTTCCGCCTGCGGGGTCTGGCTGGTATTCATGACGCTCCTTTTCAGTTCGAGTAGTCTGGGCCGGCGACGGGGTTGATGAGCGATCCTACGAGCTCGACGTCGACCCGCACTACGTCTCCGGCCTTGAGGAACTGCTGCCGAGCCCGGCCGGTTCCTCCGGGCGTCCCGGTGAGGATCACATCACCGGGGGACAGGGTGGTGAACTGGGAGACGAAGGCGATGATCTCGGGGATGGTCCAGAACAACGAGCTGGACCGTGCCGACTGCCGCTGCTCGCCGTTGACGTAGGTGGCCAGCCCGATGTCGTCGCGGTTGGCGAATTCCTCAGGGGTTACCACCCACGGGCCGAGCGGGGTGAAGGTGTCAAAGCTTTTCGCCTTCATCACATCGAGCATGCCGGATGTGAATCGTCCGAACTGCACGTCCCTGGCCGAGACGTCGTTCGCCGCGGTGATGCCGAAGACATAATCCCAGCCGTCGTTGGCGGGGATACGGTGCCCGGACTTGCCGATGACCACGGCTATCTCGCCTTCGTAGTCAACTTCATCGGGTGCGATTTTCGGAAGGGAGATCGGCATGCGTTGGGCCGTAATGGAGGATGCTGCTTTGAGGAACACCGGGGGGTAGGCCGGTGCCTCTCTGGATACCGCAGACTTTGCCTCATTGACGTGGTCTTGGTACGCCAGGCCGAGGGCCCAAACGTTCCCCGTCAGTGCGGGCACAGGTGCCAGGAGATCATTGTCCTCATGCAAGACGTCCACTACCGACGCTGAGTCGAGTTCTTCCCGCGTGATGCCCGCGACCAGTGCGGATCCGAGGTCAGCGAACGCCGTGTCGAGGAGTTCGACGCCGGAGACGCCGCGGCGGACGATGCCCTGGGGGCTGGAGCCATATATCACAATGCCACCGCACTGGCTTCGTCGGGTGCCATGGCGGCAATGAGCCATGAGTCTTCGAACCTGACAAGCTCAGCCTCAAAGCGGGCCACACGTTCAAGCAGGGAATGCGATCCCCGGGCGTAGCGGGTGAGCACCCCGGTGGCGAGGATCCGTCCCTGAGATGCCTCAAGCACCGCGAGGTTGGTGATGACGTGCTGGGTGACCCGCTCGGTTTGTGCCTCTCTCCGGCCCAATGAGCGGGCAAGTTCTTCAAGCCCATGTGTCGTGTGTCCTGCAGCGGTCACGACTGCGTTGGGTGCGAACAACTCAACGGAAGCCGTTGCCCGGCCCGTATCGATGTTCCGGTAATGGCATAGGATCAGCTGCTCGGCGGTGAAGTGTGCAGTGGCCAGTTCATTCGCTGGCGTGGTTCCTGTCGTCGTTGACATGGTTCTCCTGTCGTGGTCCGGATTGCGGGGTTGCGGTGCCCGGAGAGTGGTAGCCCCTGAGGAAGGCATCGGCCTGGAAAGGCCGGCCCAGATCCGCCGGATGGCATCCGTTACATATGGGCCGCTGCTGGCTCCCCATGTCCAACGTGATGGTGTTTCCCGTCACCCTCCGTAACGGATGTCTCAAGCCTATGTGTGAATCACCTACAAGTCTTCATGGCTTTCGCTAAGATTTGGCGGTATTTTGAGTAATTATCTGTGAAAACCACAAGGTCGGATAGTGTGGCACCATCCGAACGAGGAGCATGCTGTGAAGAGCGCACAAATGTACACGGCAGATCTCTGCTCCCGGGCATTGGCTGACCAAGAGGCGATTGCCCAAGCGATAACCCGGAAGATCCGGTTCGAAGTTCCGGCATATGGCGTGGTTCCCTTTGAGGACCATGTGCAGCATGTCGGCGAACAGCAATTCCAGACGGTCACACTACTGGGGGAGCGCCGGACGCCTACCGCCGTCGAGGTTGGGCGGGCCGCCGCGCTGGGGAGGCTCCGCGCGGCGCAAGGAGTCAGCGTCGAGGCCGTAATTGGCGCATTCTTCATCGGCAGCCGTGAGACCTGGAAGCTGCTCGATAAGCTAGCCACGCCAGAGGAGCGCCCCTACCTACCTGAACTCGTCACGCTCATGTGGGAGAACGTGGGGCTCCTGACTCCGGCGATTGCTGAAGCCCATGCCTCGGTAAGCCAGGCGGCCGTTGGACGCGAAGTGGTCCTGCAGCAACGGCTCGTTGATCGTTTGATGGCGGGAAGTCTTGGCGCCGAGACTGGGGAGATCGCCACCGCACTCGGGTTCGACGTCAATGCCACCTTCAGCGCGATAGTCACGGACACCGTGACAGAGGATCTGATGACAGTTCGCAGCGTCGTCAGCGCCCTCCCGGGCACTGCGGTGTTGATTCTTCATGAGGACACTGTGGTGGCGCTTACTCAACGAACTGACCTTACGCGGTTTGCCGCCCGGTTCCGCGAGCGGCTTCCCGCGGTGAGACTTGGCGTTGGGATAGATCGCCGCGGACTCGAGGGGGCGGCCGAGTCGATCGTCGACGCTCGATTGGCTCTGGCCATAGCCACCTCGGAGCAGCCGGTTCGTCTCTTCGCGACCGGATGGTGGGAGGCCCTGTTGCGCAGCGAGCGGGAAAGACTGCTACCGCTGGTCGTTGAAGGGAGGGAGCTGGTGGCCGAAAAGCCGCACTTGGTCGAAGCTGTGCGGAGCTTTGCCCAGTCCGGGTTCTCCGTGACCTTGAGCGCCAACGCGCTGCATGTCCACCCGAACACTATGGCGTACCGCTTGGAGCGATGGAAGGATCTCACCGGTTGGGACGCGCGGACGTTCGACGGTTTGATGATCTCCTTACTGGCTGCCGACAGTCGGATCGACGGAAACTAGCCTCTAATCGGGCCGCGGCGGCGTGGTGCGGCCCCAAGCAGGCCCGGCGTTGCCTAGCCTAGAAGTATGGTCAACCAGGGCAAGCCACCGTCAAACGCGCGCACGTCGCCGTCGGCGAAAGGCCCTGCCCGGAACTCAAGCGCAAACCGACCGCAGGGTGCCGCAAATCCGCAAAGGCGCCGGCCGAGCCCTGCCGTGTACCGCCGTCGGAGGCTAGTGGTTTTTGGTGCCTTGCTGGTGGTCTTGGCGATGCTCGTAGCCGGGATTATGGCCATGACTTCCTCGCGTGCGAGCAACGCCGATTCCGGCGCCTCCAAGAATGACCCGAGCGGAGCTGCAGCGGCCCAGGCCCCGCAGGTGGTTCCCACTGTGGCCGCCACCACAACGCCTGCGCCCACCCCGGTCTGCGACCTCAACCTGGTGACGGTAACCGCGTCGACGGACCAGCCTTCCTATGCGGCCGGGCAGAACCCGGTGCTGAGCATGAAGATCACCAACGGCGGGTCCGCCCCATGCCAAGTGAATGTGGGGACCTCCCAGATGGAGTTCTTGGTGACGAGTGGCGAGGACCGGATTTTCTCCTCGAAGGACTGCCAGGCGAAGGGCGAGGACCTCGTGAAGCAGATTGATCCGGGCAAGAGCGAGACGGCCAATTTCGTGTGGCAACGGAACCGGACAACGGAGGGCTGTGGCGTGGTCTCAGCCAAGCCCGGCGCTGGCGGCGCGTATTACACATTCAAAGCCATGCTGGGGAACAAGGCGAGCACCAAGGCCGTCTTCCAACTCAGCTAAAGGCGGGAGCAAGGAGCCTGTGCCGGCTAAAGGAACCTGTCCAGCAGGCTGGCTTCAGCCATGCGACTGAGCCCTTCGCGAACGGTCCGGGCGCGCTGATCGCCTATGCCGTCCACGGTCATGAGGTCGTCGATAGTAGCGGCCATGAGGTTCTGGAGTCCGCCGAAATGTTCCACCAAACGGTCGGCCACGGCCTTCGGAACCGACTTCAGCCCGGACAGGAGGCGGTATCCGCGGGGCTGTACCCCGGCGTCGAGCACGTCCAAGCCCCCGGCGAAACCGATGATGCCGGAAATCTTGCCCAGATCAATCAGCTCGGTGGGGCCAAGCTCCAGAAGAGCCTGGACTGCGCCGTCGATCTCGTCCGGCGAGGCGTCGGCACCGGCGTAATCGCGGATGATCACGTCGCTGCCCGGGCCGCGACCAGTGGTGAGCTCTTCCAGCTGCAAGGACAGCAACCTGCCGTCTTCGCCCAGTTCAAGGACATACTGTGAGATTTCCTCGGCGATACGCCGGACCATTTCCTGGCGCTGGAGGGTGACGGCCACATCCCGGACGGTGACCATGGCCTCGATCTCGAGGGCCGAGAGGGCGCTGGTGACCTGGTCCAAACGGGCACTGTAGCGTTCAAGGGTTGCGAGGGCCTGGTTGGCGCGTGCCAGGACCTTCTCGGAGCCTTCCAGCACATGGCGCAAGCCGTTGACATACAGGGCGATGATCTGCATGGACTGGCTGACCGAAATCACCGGTACTCCGGTCTGGATGGCCACGCGCTCCGCTGTCCGATGGCGCGTCCCGGACTCCTGGGTCTCGATGCTGGAGTCCGGCACAAGCTGGACCGCGGCACGAAGGATATTCCCGGCGTCCTTGTCGCAAATGATGGCACCATCCATCTTCGCGAGCTCACGCAGCCGGGTCGGGGAGAAGTCGATGCCGATTTCAAAGCCGCCGGAACAGATCGACTCGATGGTCCGGTCCGTTCCCAGCACGATCAGGGCGCCAGTGCGCCCGCGGAGGATACGTTCCAGGCCGTCGCGCAGCGGCGTTCCGGGGGCCACCCTGCCCAGAGTCGCCTTGAGCGATTCTTCGGGGCTCCGAGCCATAGGTGTTCCCTTCAAAGGTGCAGGCAATCGTGCCCGCAAGTGTGCCGGTCTTCAGCAGTGAGCCGACAGGATCAAAATACTTGGTTTCCCGCAAGCTCAATGATAGAGGTATTGACCGGCAAGAACCGCACAGGCAAGCCTTAAAGTGCCCCAAAGAAGGTTACGTGACGAGGGCCTTGAAACGCGTTCGACGGCGGCAGCCAGACCACCACTTTGCGCCGGGTTCCCCGAAGCTCAGGGAGTCATCCGAAGCCGGGCGAGCCGCTCAAGGTCGCGTCGTACGCTCAAGAGTGCTGCTTCCCTGGCCGCAGCCTTTCCGGTGTCCGGATGTGATTGCCTTCCGGGAACGCCGGTTCCGCTTGCACTGGTTTCCGGGCGGCGTCCCTGTTGGGGCCAGTCCCTGGCCGCACTGGAATTCGGGCCGGCGTTCGCGGCGGAGGAGGGGCCGAGGGGATCGTAGAACAAGTCATTTCCCGGTTTCACCATTTCAAACTATCGGCCGGTGATTTCCGAGGTTTGTGCACCTCGTTTCAATCCTGTTAAACGCTGCCTTCGATACAGGACGTGAGCGAGCGTGGGCGAAAAAGAGCTCATAGGTGAGCGAGCGTCGCTAGGGAGGCAAACGCTCGCTCACCTATCGCCGCAAGCACGCCGATCCTCTATCGGATATGCCGGCATAGACATCTGAATGCCGTCCTCCCGCCGTGCCTTTTAGACGCCGCCTTCGGCCAGCTTGGCGGGCTGGGATAAACTTAGTACCTTGGCTGGCGCGCAACCGTGCCGCTCCCTGCGTTGGCCCCGGCCGGCAACGGGCCCGGATCCAGCCTCCATCCCACGCATGGCCCGTCGTTCTTCAGTGCGGGCAACGCCCAGATCGCAGCGAAAGTAGCACCGTGTCCCAAGAAGTCCTGAGCCCCGCCCGAGTCCAGGAAATTCACCACCAGGCGTCCCGGCGTCGGACTTTTGCGGTCATTTCGCACCCTGACGCGGGCAAGTCCACGCTGACGGAGGCCCTCGCCCTGCATGCCAAAGTCATCGGCACCGCAGGTGCGTCGAGTGGCAAGGCCAACCGCAAGGAAACCGTTTCGGACTGGATGCAGATGGAAAAGGACCGCGGTATTTCCATCAGCTCCGCGGCCTTGCAGTTCTCCTACCGGGACACCGTGATCAACCTGCTGGATACCCCGGGTCACGCCGATTTCTCCGAGGACACCTACCGGGTCCTGGCCGCCGTTGACTGCGCCGTCATGCTGGTGGATGCCGCGAAGGGCTTGGAAACGCAGACCATGAAGCTCTTCGAGGTCTGCAAACAGCGGAACCTGCCCATCATCACCGTCATCAATAAATGGGACCGGCCGGGCCTGGACGCCCTCGCGCTGATGGACGAAATCACAGAACGTACCGGCCTCCAACCCATGCCGCTGACCTGGGCTGTGGGCATTTCCGGCGACTTCCGTGGAGTCTGGGACCTGCGCAATGACCGCTTCGCCCGGTTCGCCCGTAACAACGCCGGCGCCAACATCGCCATCACTGAGTACTTCACCCCGGAAGAAGCAGCGGAAACGCAGGGCAACAACTGGAGCGACGCCGTCGACGAAGCCGGGCTGGTGATCGAATCGAACCTTGAATTCAACGTGGAAAGCTTCCACGCAGGAACGGCGACGCCTATCCTCTTCAGCTCGGCAGCGTTGAACTTCGGGGTCAAGGAAATCCTGGACGCATTGGTGGATTTCGCGCCTCCGGCCGCGCCCCGGCCGGACATCGACGGCGAACCCCGTTCCGTCGACGCGCCCTTCGCTGGTTTTGTCTTCAAGGTCCAGGCCGGCATGAACAAGGCCCACCGTGACCACGTCGCGTTCATCCGCGTGTGTTCCGGCGTCTTTGAGCGTGGCATGGTGGTCACGCAGACCCGTACCGGGAAGTCCTTCGCGACCAAGTACGCCCAGCAGGTGTTCGGGCGTGAACGCGAAGTCATCGACGAAGCCTACCCCGGCGATGTTGTTGGCTTGGTGAACGCGTCATCCCTGCGCGTAGGGGACAGCCTGTTCCTGGAAGAGCCCGTGGAATTCCCCGCCATCCCGCTTTTTGCGCCCGAACATTTCCAGGTGGCCAGGTCCCAGGATCCCAGCCGCTTCAAGCAATTCCGCCGCGGGATCGAGCAACTTGAGCACGAAGGCGTCATTCAAGTGCTCCGCTCCGACGTCCGTGGGGACCAGGCGCCGGTGCTCGCCGCTGTCGGTCCCATGCAGTTCGAAGTGGTGGAGGACCGCATGGCCCACGACTTCAACGCCCCGATGCGCTTGGAGCGCCTCCCGTACTCGATGGCGAGGATCTCGACGGCGGATGCCATGCCCGCGCTCGCGAACGTCCCTGGCGCTGAGGTGCTGTTGCGGTCCGACGGCGAATACCTGGCGTTATTCAACGACGTCTGGGCGCTGCGCCGGATCGAGAAGAACCACCCGAACCTCACGCTGCTGCCGATCGGCACGCACAACCCCGCGAAATAGTCCTCCAACCGCACCGCAATCCCTCTGGACATGCCCCTCGTATCAGCCGAGGAGTGGACATAATGCTGTTATGTCCACTCCTTGGTTCGTGCAGGGGGCATGTCCAGTGGTGGGGCTATCTGCCGCTAAGTGATCAGCAGTTCCAAGGCCTCGGCCAGATGTGCCACTTCGCGGACCGAGAAGCCTTCCGGGATCGGGCCCGGCCCGTTGGGGCTGGCGGGAACCACGGCATGCGTGAAACCAAGCCGCTGGGCCTCGTGGATGCGCTGGTTGATCCCTGGAACGGGGCGGACTTCCCCGGCAAGGCCAACCTCGCCGAAGGCGATCAACCTCTGCGGCAGCGCCTTCCGGGCCTTTGCCGAGGCCACGGCAAGCGCGACGGCGAGGTCGGTGGCAGGTTCGCTCAACTTCACTCCTCCGACGGTGGCAACGTAGGAGTCGTCCTTGTGCAGGATGCAGCCGGCCCGCTGTTGGAGTACGGCCAGGAGCATGGCGACGCGCGAACTGTCCAACCCGCTGGTGGCCCTGCGCGGCTGTGAGCTGGCACTTTCGGCCAGGAGCGACTGAACCTCGGCCAGCAGCGGCCTGCGGCCTTCCATGGTCACGGTGATGCAGGTACCGGAAACGGGCTCCCGCGTCCGTGAAACAAAGAGGCCGCTGGGATCGGCGAGGCCTTCGATGCCGGCTTCGTTCAGGTCGAAGCAGCCGACGTCGTCCGTGGCCCCGTAACGGTTCTTGACCGCGCGCAACAAGCGGAGCCGGGAATGGCGCTCGCCTTCGAACTGGCACACCACGTCCACCAAGTGCTCAAGGAGACGCGGGCCGGCAATGGAGCCGTCTTTCGTCACATGTCCCACGAGAAGGGTGGTCATGCCGCGGCGCTTCGCGGCAGCGATAATGGACGCAGCCACTTCCCGGACCTGTGACACACCGCCCGCGCTGCCCTCGACGTCGGCGCTGCTGAGCGTCTGCACGGAGTCCACGATCAACAGCTTCGGTTCAAGTTTCTCCACTTGCCCCAGCGCCTGCCCGAGGTCCGTTTCCGCCGAGAGATAGAGGCTGTGCGCGACCGCGTCAATCCGTTCCGCGCGGAGTTTGACCTGGGCGGCCGATTCCTCGCCTGTGACATACAGGACGTCCTGCCCCGTGCGGGCGAATTTCGCTGCGACATCCAGCAAGAGGGTGGATTTCCCGACGCCGGGCTCCCCGGCAAGCAGGATCACCGCGCCCGGGACGAGCCCGCCACCCAGGACGCGGTCCAGTTCGTCGACACCAGTGGGCAGGAACGCCGCCGTGGTCCCGTCTACCTCGGCAATGCGGCGGGCCGGCTCCAGAACCGTTGTTGCCGCCGTCGTACGCGCAACCGTGGTTCCTGTTTCCTCCACGGTGCCCCACGCCTGGCACTCGCCGCAGCGACCCACCCACTTGACCGTGCTCCACCCGCATTCGGCACACTTGTACGCGGGTGTTTTGGAAGTGCGTGAGGTCTTGGAAGCCATGCGTACAAGGCTAGTGGAGGGGTAGGACAGTCAAGCTCCTCACTGCAGCTCGGGAAGTATGTCTCTCGCCTCCCGGGGGTCCATGCCCGCGGCTTCGAGCAAATCCACCATGAGCGGGCGGAAGAGCATCACCACCGTTTCGCCCTCGAGCTTTTGGACGTGGAGCATTTTGGGGTGCAGCCGGGTGGAAATGTCCGCCAAGTCCTGCCGCGCACCGCGCAGGTGGGCGCGTCGGGCGCCGTCGTGCACTTCCGCAAGGCCCAGCGATAGTTCCTCGACGGCCGCGGAGGTGTCCAACAGCACTTCCGAGATGCTGTCCGTGGCTTCGTCCGTCAAGGCGGCATGGTTGATGGCGCTGGTGAGCCGCCGGGCGAACACCCGGCCGTTGCGGAGTGCTAGGTCGATGGAATCCAGCGATTCCGCAAGCATGGTCAGCTCGTCGCGGTGCCGCCGATACGCGGGAGCGATCGTCGCCACCTCGCCTGACGCCTTGAGGGATTGGCGCATGCGGTCCACCAGGGGCTGGCAATTCCGCCCCCGGATGAGAGCGTGCCACGCCTGGGTCGAGTCGCTGTTGATCAATGCTTCGGCACACTCGCGGAGCACCTCCGAGAGCTCGTGGAGGAGTTTGCGGACGTCCTGGCGAGGCTCCCTGCGCGGGTCCTTGGGGACCAGCATGGTGACGAGCAGGGCGAAAACCCCGCCCACCACGGCGTCGATGCTCCGTGTGAAAGGTCCGCCGGCCGGCGCAGGCAGCAGCACCACGAGCAGTGATTGCAGGCCCAGTTGGGTGGTGAAAATGGAGCCACTGTCCAGGAATCGTGCCAACAGGATGGAGAAAAGAAGGACGACGGCGGCCTGCCAGATCCCCGAACCCAGCCAGTGGAGGAGCAAATCGCCGACGACGATCCCGAGGGTGCACCCAAGCCCCACCTCCACGACCCGGCGAAGCCGTGGATCCCGCGAGAAGCCGAGCGCGATCAGTGACGAGGTAGCCGCGAAAAGCGGCCCCGAGTGCCCCAAAATGTACTCAGCGAACGCGTAGGCGCCCACGGCGCACACCGTCATCTGGACGGCCGGAACCAGCGAGTTCCGACTGCGGACGAAGCCTGTGCGCAGCCGCGCCCGCAGGAATTTCTTGCTTGCTGAAAGTCCTTGAGGGGCGGCCATGGCTCAAGTCTATTCAGGAGATCGCATCGGGGTCGGCTCGGCCCGAGGGGGACCCGCGGGTGAGAGGTGTCACATAATCCCTTGTGGCGCGCCAAGCGCAAGGGCAACGCTGGGCATGTAAGTCAATCGTCACCCGTCGTTAACCTTCCATTCACTTTGGACCGCCGATTCCGTTACCTGCGGCTCCTACCGTCAATAAAGGTACAAACACGTACGCAAATCTTCTTTATGCCGATTCTCCCTCGGCACGCATCAGAGAATCCCTGGAAGGGGTACATCCTAGTGAAGGCAACTCGCTTCGGCCGCAACGCGGCAATCGCGGTCCTCGCAGTCGGCGCCCTTGCGCTGACCGCTTGCGGTTCGGACAACGCAACCAACACCCCGGCGGCAACTCAGACCACTGCAGGCGTTAAGGTCACCGGCACGCTGACAGGTATCGGCTCCTCGGCGCAGGGCGCCGCAATGGACGCCTGGAAGACCAACTTCGCTTCCGCCAACGCAGGCGCCACCGTGCAGTATTCCCCGGATGGTTCCGGCGCAGGACGCAAGGCCATCCTCGACGGCTCGGCCCAGTTCGCAGGCTCCGACGCCTACCTGACTGACGCCGAACTGGCCAGCTCCAAGACCAAGTGCGGCCCCGATGGCGCCATCAACATCCCGGTGTACATCTCCCCGATCGCCGTCGCCTTCAACATCCCGAACGTCAAGGACTTGAAGCTCGACGCCACCACGGTTGCTAAGATCTTCCGCGGCCAGATCACCAACTGGAACGATCCCGCAATCGCCGCCCTGAACGCCGGCGTCACGCTTCCGGACCTCAAGGTCACCCCGGTGAACCGTTCGGATGACTCCGGCACCACCCAGAACTTCACGGACTACCTGGCAGCTGCTGCTCCCTCGGTTTGGACCGACAAGGCTGCTGGCCTGTGGCCTGCATCCTTGAAGGGCGAGAACGCCAAGGGCACCTCCGGCGTCGTCAAGACCGTCACCGACACCCCGGGTGCCGTGACCTACGCCGACGACTCCGCAGTTTCCGGCAAGCTCGGCACCGCGCAGATCAAGGTTGGCTCGGACTTCGTGAAGATTTCCGCTGACGCTGCCGCCAAGGCCGTTGAACTCGGCAAGCCCGTTGCCGGCCGCACCACCGGCGACCTTTCCATCAAGCTTGACCGCACCATCACGGATTCCTCGGCATACCCGGTCGTGCTGGTTTCCTACCACGTCGTCTGCACCACCTACGACAAGCAGGAAACCGCTGACCTGGTCAAGGCATTCGAGAGCTACGTAGTCTCCGACGCCGGCCAGCAGGCTGCCGCCGGTTCCGCCAAGTCCGCCCCGCTCTCCAAGGCGTTGCAGGACAAGGCAAAGGCCGCTGTTGACTCCATCAAGGCCAAGGCCTAAGGACCACAACGGAGTAGTGGTGCCGCGTACGGTGGTACCACTACGCTGAATATCGAAGTTCCCCGTCCCGCGCTGGTGAAACATCACCGGGCGGGGCGGGGAACTTGGCCATTTTTGAGTGAACCTGAAGGATCGTGAAGTGACCACCAACTCCTTGACCACTTCCCAAGGTGCCGGACGCGCCGGGGACAAGGTCTTCTCCGGGGCCACCTTGGCCGCGGGATGCCTGATCCTCGCGGTTCTCTTCGGCGTCGCACTCTTCCTTGTAGTCCAGGCCATCCCTGCGCTCGTGGCTCCGCCTGCTGACATCCAGGGCGGCCAAGGCTTCTTCGCCTACATTTGGCCGATCGTGGTGGGGACCCTGATTGCCGCGGTCATCGCGCTTGTCATCGCCACCCCCGTTGCCATCGGCGTCGCGTTGTTCATCTCGCACTACGCGCCCCGCAAGCTCGCCTCGGGCCTCGGCTACGTGGTGGACCTCCTCGCCGCTATTCCCTCGGTGGTCTACGGTGCTTGGGGTGCGGCCTTCCTTGCCCCGCAGATTTCGCCCGCCTATGGCTGGCTTGCCAGCAACTTGGGTTGGCTGCCGATCTTTCAGGGCCCTGCTTCGGCTACCGGCAAGACCATCCTGACCGCGAGCATTGTCCTCTCCGTCATGGTCCTCCCGATCATCACTTCCTTGTCGCGGGAAATCTTCCTGCAGACCCCCAAGCTCCATGAGGAAGCCGCGCTGGCCCTCGGTGCGACGCGTTGGGAAATGATCAAGATGGCTGTTCTGCCTTTTGGCCGCCCCGGCATCGTGAGCGCCATCATGCTGGGCCTCGGCCGTGCACTTGGCGAGACGATGGCCGTCGCGCTGGTCCTCTCCTCCGGCGTCCTGACCGCGAGCCTGATCCAGTCCGGCAACCAGACCATCGCCGCGGAAATCGCTTTGAACTTCCCCGAAGCCAGCGGACTCAAGGTCAGCACTTTGATCGCTGCCGGTTTGGTATTGTTCGTCATCACCCTCGGTGTCAACATGATTGCACGCTGGATCATCACCCGGCACAAAGAATTTTCGGGAGCCAACTAATGACTGTCACAGCCCCCGTGGCGCGCAAACGCTCTGCCCTGACCAAGGGTCAGTTGCCCGCCTTCGCACCGTACGTCGTCTTGGTTGTTGCCTTGGTCCTCGGCGCAGCGATCCTTGCGCTGATCGGTTTCAATGCCTTCGGTTGGGGCGTCGTGTCCGCCATCCTCTTTGCGATCGGTCTGGTCGGCTGGAGCGCTGCCGTGGAAGGGGCTCGCAAGGCGAGAGACAAGCTTGCCACGTGCCTTATTGTCGGCTCGTTCCTCGTGGCCCTGCTGCCGCTGATTTCGGTGATTTGGACCGTCCTGGTCAATGGCATCCCAGGCATCATTACCCCCGGCTTCCTGACGACATCAATGAACGGCGTCACAGGAGCCCTCGACAACAAGAGCGTTGATCAAGGCACGAAGGTCCTCGGCGGCGTCTACCACGCGCTCGTGGGTACCGTGCAGATCACCCTCCTGGCCACTGTCATCTCGGTGCCGGTGGGCCTGCTGACGGCAATCTACCTGGTGGAATACGGCAACGACCGGACCCTGGCCCGCGCCATCACATTCTTCGTTGACGTCATGACCGGCATCCCCTCGATCGTCGCAGGTCTTTTTGCCGCGGCTTTCTTCTTCGCCGTGGTTGGCCCGGGCACCAAGACCGGTGCGGTTGCCGCCGTCGCGCTCTCGGTCCTGATGATCCCGGTGGTGGTTCGCTCCAGCGAGGAAATGCTCAAGATCGTGCCGAACGAACTCCGTGAAGCTGCCTACGCGCTGGGCGTCCGCAAGTGGCGCACCATCCTCAAAGTGGTCATCCCGACGGCGATCTCGGGCATCGCGTCCGGCGTCACCCTGGCGATTGCCCGCGTCATTGGCGAGACAGCACCGATCCTGGTCACCGCAGGTTTTGCCACAACCATCAACAACAACGTGTTCGGCGGCTGGATGGCCTCACTGCCCACGTTCATCTACACGCAGATCCTGAACCCGACCTCACCGTCCAACCCGGACCCGTCGAGCCAGAGGGCATGGGGTGCCGCACTGGTACTGATCATCCTGGTGATGCTCCTGAACCTGGGCGCCAGGCTGATCGCCCGGATCTTCGCCCCCAAGGCCGGCCGTTGAGCTACCAAGCTCTCCACGAACTTCCAACCACAGCACCGAAGGAACACCATGTCTAAGCGGATCGACGTCAAGGATCTGAACGTCTACTACGGCAGCTTCCTCGCCGTTGAAGACGTCAACATCAACATCGAAGCCAAATCGGTGACGGCGTTCATCGGCCCGTCCGGTTGCGGCAAGTCCACCTTCCTGCGGACCCTGAACCGCATGCACGAAGTGCTGCCCGGCGCCCGCGTTGAAGGCGAAGTGTTGCTCGACGGCGATAACCTCTATGGTCCCGGTGTGGATCCCGTGTCGGTCCGCGCCCAGATCGGCATGGTCTTCCAGCGGCCCAACCCGTTCCCCACCATGTCCATCCGCGACAATGTGCTGGCCGGCGTGAAGCTGAACAACAAGAGGATCAGCAAGGGTGCCGCGGACGCCCTCGTGGAGAAATCGCTGCGGGGCGCCAACCTCTGGAACGAGGTCAAGGACCGCCTCGAGAAGCCGGGTTCAGGACTCTCCGGCGGGCAGCAGCAGCGGCTCTGCATTGCCCGCGCCATCGCCGTGGAACCGCAGGTCATCCTCATGGATGAGCCATGCTCCGCGCTGGACCCCATCTCCACTTTGGCCGTCGAAGACCTCATCAATGAGCTCAAAGACGAATACACCGTGGTCATTGTGACCCACAACATGCAGCAGGCCGCGCGTGTTTCCGACAAGACGGCGTTCTTCAACATCGCCGGCACCGGGAAGCCTGGCAAGCTCATCGAGTTCGCAGACACCACCACCATCTTCAACAATCCGTCCCAGAAGGCGACGGAAGACTACGTCTCCGGCCGCTTCGGATAAACGACGCCAAAGCCCGACGTCGCGGCTACTGCGAGGTGACCGCCGGCGTCGGGCTTTTGCGTGTTTGGCGGGTTTCCCTGAACTCAGCGGGATAGGGGAGAAAGTGCCAATCCCAAGACAAAGGCGACTGCGGCGGTGACGATGGGCGTCGCCACCCAGAACCCCAGGATCCGCAGCACCATGCGCCGGTTGGTGACGGAAAAGTTCTGGTTGGTTCCGGCCCCGAGCACCGCCGACGTCACGGTGTGAGTGGTGGAAAGCGGCAAGTGCAGGCCGATGGCGCCGACGAAAAGCATCAACGAGGTGAGGCTTTGGGCGATGAATCCCCGCAATGGATCCACCCTGGTCAGTTTGTAACCGAGGGTGTAGGAGATGCGCCAGCCGCCGCAAAGCGTCCCCGCCGTGAGCATGACAGCTGTCAGGAGAACGACCCAGACGGGGAGGGCGTCAGGCTCTGACACTCCGGCGGCCACAGCCCCGAGCACTAACACTGCGACGGTTCGCTGCCCGTCCTGCAAGCCGTGGCCGAATGCAACCGCGGCGGCCGAGACGGATTGGGCATGACGGAAACGGCCGTGCACCACATCAGGCTGGGTGTATCGCGCCGCCCACGTGACAGGCCAGACGAGAAGATAGGCGCCAAGGAAGGCAACGACGGGGGACAAAAGCAGCGGCAAGATCACCTGCCCCAGCAAAATATTGTCCTCGCCGTTGACGGAGCTGCCTCCCATGACGGCGCTTGCAACTCCGGCGCCCACCAAGCCCCCAACCAGGGCATGGGTCGACGAGAGGGGCACCCCACGCCACCAAGCGTAGATTCCCCAAAGGATGGCGCTGCACAGCCCTGAAATGAGCACGATCAGCCCAGTTGTCCCTGAGGGTAGACGCACCCACGACTGGCTGAAAACCATCGCAAAACCGCCGCTGAGCAGCACGCCGGCAAAGTTGAAAACGGCCGCCAGGATGACGGCAACAGATGGAGTGAGGGCGCGTGTCCGCACGGAGAGCGCGACGGCGGTGGAGACGTCGCGGAAGCCGTTCAGGAATGCGAAGCCAGCCGCCAGTACCACCACAAGGGCGAAGAACGCGACCGCCACCTCATGCTTCCTTGACGATGATGCTGCCCACCTGGGTGGCGACGCGGCGCATGTCCTTGGTGACGTCCACCAGTTGGTTGGCGACATCGCGGTTCCTTGTGAACTGGGCCGACTTCATGTCGCGGAGCATCTCGGCCACCCATATACGGTGGCTGCGTTCGGCCCGTTTGGCCAGGCGGAGGACCTCAATCCAATAGTCCTCGAGCTCATCGAGATCATCCAGCTGGCGCATGGCATCAACCGTGAGTTCCGCTTGGCGACTGATGATCTCCAATTGGTCCGCCGCGCGTTTGGGCACCCGGTCCAGCTTGTAGAGTGCCACGAGCTCACCGGCGCCATCCAGCTTTTCCATCGCCTCGTTGAGGAAACGGGAAAGGGCGTACATGTCCTCGCGGGGGAGCGGGTTCACGAAACTGGTGCGCATGTGAGTCAGCAAGGCGAAATGCAGGTCGGTGGACTTCGCCTCGTGTTCGTGCAACTCCTCCACCAGCCGTTCGTGTTCCGCTACGGGGGCTCCGAAGATCTCCGAAAGCGTCCCTGTCGCCTCAAGAATCTGGCGGGCCATTTGCGACAACAACTGCAACCCGGCGGGTTCTTGGGGGAAGAGACGCAGCTTCATTTGGCTTCCGGTAGGCGGGAGGGACGGGAATGGGGTGGCGTCTTCGCCGATGGGCATAAAAATGGTGCCGAACCGGATACGCCTCTCGGCGGTAGGCCGCTCGAAGCGGCTATAAGTTGAAGCCCGGGGGTTTCGCGGTTCGACACCAGTTTCAGTTTTCTACGTCGGCCGAACTAAGTCAACATTGACAGCTGGCGGCCGGGGTGTTCTGCCCGCCCCTCACCTTTATATTTCATGTCAGTCCAGCTCACCCAGGCGCCATGCATTGGCCGCGTGCTCAAGGTCTTCTGCGGTCTTCACGAGCTGGTGCGAATTCCGGGTCAGTTTGCTTGCATGGCCTTCGTTTGAATGCTCTGCGCTGTCTGCGAGGGTGGCCTGGCCGAGTGCGACGACGCGGCAAAACGCGGCCGAGCGTTCCAGCGCAACGTCGAAATCGCCGTCGAACGCTCCCGAAAGGATGGCGTCCGCCATCTGCTTCATTTCGTCGGCTCCCGGCGGCTCGGCGGCCCCCGCCACCACGTGGGAAACCTGGGCGGTGTCCCTGCCGGCCTTGAAGTACACAGAGATGCGCTCGGAATTCTGTATGGTGGCCGCACGCAGCGCGTAGAGGCGCCACAACGCTCCGGGCAGGGACCGCGCCGGGCTCTCGGCCCACATTTCGGCGATGGCGTCCAGACCTTGCTCGTCCGCGAGCTTCACGAGGCGCCTGGTGATCTTGGGGTCGTCGCTATCGCGGCCCCGCCGGACGAGGGCCTGGGCAGCAAGGTGCGCGGCTTCGGACACGCGCGCGGGGTCCGCTCCACCGGCGAACGGTTCGAAGTCAATCGGCGCAAAGGGTTTCGGCTTGTGGTGCCTATTTGCTCCGCCGTATACAGGAGGTCCCGATTGTTCGCTCATGCCCCAACGCTACTCCTGTGCTTTCGCTCGTGCACTCCTGACCGCAGCCTGTCGCATCCTCCCCATGTTTGAATCCGCCGGCGCCCTGACACGCCGTGGCTGCCGCGTGTCGTCGTCGACGATTGGTTCAAAAGAGGGGAGAACGCCGCGGGCCGGGCCGTGTCAAAACGCCCCTAAGCTTGAGGTACAGTATTTATGGCTGTTTCTACAGCCCGCAGGGGCCTTTAGCTCAGTTGGTAGAGCATCGGACTTTTAATCCGTGGGTCGTGGGTTCGATCCCCACAGGGCCCACCCAAGACCCCCGGAACCACTCGGTTCCGGGGGTTTACTTGTCCCACACGGCGGGATGGCGGCCCAGCGGTCCGGCTTGCTGCGACCAGTGCACGGGGACGCCGTCGATTCGCCCGGGGAGGGGCACGCGTCGCGCCGGCCCCCAGTCGGTGGTGGTTGCCTCAAGCGCGATGCCTTCGGTTGAGGGCGCCGGTAGGTGGTCGCTTGGCGGGGTCAGCGAGTACAGCAGATTGGCCGTGCCGATGAGTGAGGCCTGGATGCCGGCGGCTGTCGAGTGGGTGAGCCGCCGGGTGAGAGCGCGTGCGACGGACGCGGCCAACAGCCAGCCAGTCGCGTGGTCGAGAGCTTGAACGGGTAACGGGAACGGCTCCTCCTGTCCTGTTGCCGTGGCGCCGTCGCTGGCGATTCCACAGCTCATCTGTACCAAGCTGTCGAAGCCGCGGCGATTGCGCCAGGGGCCGTCCCATCCATAAGCGTCGAGGGCGGCCATGATCAGGCCGGGGTTCACGGCGGTCAGGGCTTCGCTGTCGTAGCCCAAGCGTTTCAGGACATCCGCTCGAAGTCCCGACACGAGCACATCGGCACCCGCGAGCAGTTCCTCGAACGTCCCGCGATCGGCGGGCGCGGTGAGATCCAAGGAGGCGGTCCGTTTGCCGAGCGTCGTCTCGGGCAACAGCGACGGCACTTCGTCGAAGCCCAGCGGATCGATCCGCAACACGTCCGCACCGTACCCTGCCAGGAACTTGGTGCACACCGGTCCAGCGATCACCCGCGTCAGGTCCAGCACGCGCACGCCGTCGAATGGCCGTCCTCCGCTGGGTTTTGGCGCGCCGCTGCCGGACGACTGGCGCTCGACGACGGTCACTGGAGGCGCGTCTGCGGTCGCTGCCCCGGGAGCGGAGGCAAGCCACTGGCCACGGTGGTGCATGACGGCGGCGCATCCGCCCGCCTCCACGATGGCCGTCTCCAACTCCTCGGCACGCAGTTCGGCCACTGCGGCCTGGACTGTTTCGCGGTCATGGGCGCCCAGAACCTGCTCGACGGCGGCACGGTGCCGGGCGTAGTTGGTGTGCAGCCTGATCCAAGCGTCCGCCGCACGATAGTTTCCGGCGATGGGGTCCCACAGTGGTGGCCGGGTCCAGCCGATCGGGGTGAACAATCTCTCTGACGCGAACGCGGCGCATGACTCCACGCTGTCTACCGTCACTGCGGGTGGCCGCGAGTCCTGGCGAGCGGCGAGGAGCTGCGCTGCGGCCACCGTTGCGACAGCAACCGCTCCCGTAGCAAGTCCGGTCACGTCGAAAGCCGCCGGCAGGACGGTCCGTGGCCCGGTCGTCGTTAGCTTAGTGGCTGGCCAATCCGCGCCGTCTTCGGCGCCGATCGCATGCCACATATGGGAGATCACCTCAGCGAAACTGTCGTCCACATCCACCATTCTCGACCGGCCTGCACAGGCGATCAACGGTAGTTGGTCTGGCATTCCTGCCCAAGTACGGCTTCAACTGCGAGACTGTTCTTCATGCAGGCCCTTTTGGATGGACTTTCCAACACCAGCCCGTTCCTGATCGGGTGCATCGTTTTCGCACTGGTCTTTGCCGAGGATGCTGTCTTTGTAGGCTTTGTGATCCCCGGTGAAACGGCAGCCGTGGTGGGCGGGGTGATTGCGAGCCGTGGACTTTTCCCGTTGTGGGCCATGATCGCCATTGTGGTGACCGCAGCGATTACCGGCGACACCGTGGGTTACGAGATAGGCAAGCACTTCGGCCCCAGGGTGATGGCCTTGAAGATCCTGGACAAACGACGCGCCCAGCTACAGAAGGCAGAGGACTTCCTCAAAGACAAGGGCGGCTTGGCCGTGTTCCTTGGCCGCTTCACTGCATTCTTCCGCGCCGTCATGCCCGCCCTCGCCGGACTCAGCCGCATGCCGTACCGGCGCTTCGCGTTCTGGAACTTCAGCGGCGGCATCATCTGGGGGTCCTTGTTCGTGACTCTGGGCTTCGTGGCTGGGAACTCGTACGAGGAAGTGGCCCGCGCGGTCGGCCGGGGTGCCGCGGCAGTGGTGGCTCTTATTGCGGTGGCGATCCTCGTCGTTTGGCAGCTCAGGAAGCACAGGGCCAAGAAGGCCTGACGCTGCGGCAGGCCGAAACCTGGCGGAAACCTGCCCGGCCTAGGCTGGTCACAATTCGTTCGGGAGGGGCGGTGAAAGGTCGATCTGGATATGTCCGGTGTTTGGCGTTATAACCGAAGTAGCTGCCCCGACGTCCTCGGCTTATCTGAGCCTCGAGTGATCTGATGTCCGCTTCTGCAGCGCACAACGTTAAGGAGAACCGATGCATCTTTTGCCCCGTGAGCAGGAAAAGCTCATGATCGTGGTCGCTGCCGACCTCGCGCGCCGTCGGCAGTCCCGCGGACTCAAACTCAACTTTCCCGAAGCGGTGGCGATCATCAGCTACGAACTGATTGAGGGTGCCCGCGATGGAAGAACCGTCGCTGAACTCATGAGCTACGGCACCACGCTGCTTCGCCGCGAGGATGTCATGGAAGGCGTGCCGGAGATGATCCATGACGTCCAGATAGAGGCCACTTTCCCTGACGGCACCAAGCTCGTCACGGTCCACGACCCGATCCGCTAGGAGGCCACCATGATTCCCGGTGAGTACCGGCTCCAAGCAGAGCCCATTGAGTGCAACAGCGGACGCGAGGCAATCGCCGTCGGGGTGGTCAACCGTGGCGACCGCCCCGTCCAGGTGGGCTCGCACTACCACTTTGCCGAGGCGAACGCGGCCCTCGAATTTGATCGCGAAGCCGCCCACGGCCGCCGCCTGGACATCCCGGCCGGAACGGCCGCCCGGTTCGAGCCGGGCGACTCCCGGACCGTCAAACTCATTGCGCTTGCGGGCAGCCGCGAGGTCTACGGCTTGCGGAACGCCGTCAACGGATCGCTTGATGCGGGGGCCGGAGGGAACGACGGCGGAGCTCCCGCCGCCACCGAAGGGCCCGGAGCCAGCAAGGAAGGAACAGCCCAGTGAGCTTTGAAATTTCGCGCAAGCAGTACGCCGACCTTTACGGCCCGACGACGGGTGATTCCATCCGCTTGGCGGACACCGAACTTTTCCTCGAGATCGAGAGGGACTACACGGTCTACGGCGAAGAAGTCATGTTCGGCGGCGGCAAAGTGGTCCGGGACGGCATGGGGCAGAACGGCCAAGTAACCCGCGACGGCCGCTTGCCTGAATCAAGCGCAGCATCGGACCAGACGCTCGACGTCCCGGACACAGTGATCTCCAACGTGGTGGTCCTCGACTACACCGGGATCTACAAAGCCGATGTGGCGCTCAAGGACGGGCACATCTTCAAGATCGGCAAGGCCGGGAACCCGCAGATTGCCGACGGTGTGGACATTGTGATCGGCGCGAGTACCGAGATGATCGCGGGCGAGGGAAAGATCCTTACCGCAGGCGGCATAGACTCCCACATCCACTACATTTCCCCGGACCAGGTCCCCACGGCCTTGTGCAGCGGCATCACCACCATGGTGGGCGGCGGCACAGGTCCCGCAGAGGGCACCAAGGCCACCACCATCACGCCCGGCAAATGGCACATATCGCGGATGCTGCAGGCCGCGGAAGGGCTCCCGATCAACATCGGTCTCCTTGGCAAGGGGCACGCGTCCGCCATCGAGCCGCTGGCCGAACAGATCCGGGCAGGAGCGGTAGGCCTCAAAGTCCACGAGGACTGGGGCGCCACCACATCGTCCATCGACATGTCCCTGCGCGTCGCCGATGAATACGACGTGCAAGTGGCAATCCATACGGACACCCTCAATGAGTGCGGATTCGTGGAGGACACCATCAAGGCAATCGACGGCCGGGTGATCCACACCTTCCACACCGAAGGTGCCGGCGGTGGACATGCTCCGGACATCATCAAGATCGCCGGATTGCCGAACGTGCTCCCGGCGTCCACGAATCCCACCCTCCCGTACACGCGCAACACCATCGAAGAGCATCTGGACATGCTCATGGTGTGCCACCACCTCAACCCGGACATCCCGGAAGACGTGGCTTTCGCCGATTCCCGCATCCGGGCCGAAACCATCGCCGCCGAAGACGTGCTCCAGGATCTGGGCATCTTCTCCATGACATCCTCGGATTCCCAAGCCATGGGCCGCGTGGGCGAAGTCATCATCCGCACCTGGCAGGTGGCCGATGCCATGAAACGGCAGCGGGGTGTGCTTAAAGACGCGTCAGGGGCCAGCCACGGCGCCGCGAACGGCTTGGGCGAGGACAGCGACAATTTCAGGATCAAGCGCTACATCTCCAAATACACCATCAACCCGGCGATCGCGCAGGGGATGGCAGACTCCATCGGCTCCGTGGAAGTGGGCAAATTCGCCGATCTCGTTCTCTGGAATCCGGCCTTCTTCGGCGTCAAGCCGGACCTGGTCCTCAAAGGCGGGCAGATTGCCTACGCACTCATGGGTGATTCCAACGGCTCCATCCCTACCCCGCAACCACGCACCATGCGCCCGATGTTCGCCACGTACGGCAAGGCGTTGCAGCGATCCTCCATCACCTTCCTGTCCAAAGCGGCCATCGACGCCGGCGTCCCGGAGGAACTCGGACTCGAACGCGTCATTCGGCCGGTGTCCGGCATCCGGAACCTGAGCAAGACGGACCTGAAATTCAACGGCGAGACGCCCGATATCGCCGTCGACCCCGAAACCTACAAGGTGACGGTCGACGGCGAAGACGTCACCTGCGAGCCCTCCGAGGTGCTTCCCATGGCCCAGCGCTACTTCCTTTTCTAGGCACGGTGAAGCGAGAAAATGATCATCGAAAAGATCCTGGGCAATCTGCACGAATTGCCGGACCCCGAACGGTACGCCGGTCTTCACAAGGAGAAGGTGGTCCTGCCCAGCGCCCAACTGGTCAAACGGATCCAACGCGTCACCACGGACCACGGCAAGGAGCTCGGCATCCGCCTCCCGGCCGGCTCCGGAGACCTGCGCGACGGCGACATCCTCGCCGTCGGGGATGCGAACATGATCGTGGTGTCGGTGCTCCCGAGTGATGTCCTGGTCATCGCCGCCCGCAGCATCTACGAAATGGGAATCGTGGCGCATTCGCTGGGCAACCGGCACCTGCAGGCCCAGTTCTTTGACGCCTCGTCCGAGTACGGGGCCGAAGTCATGGTATGCCAATACGACCACACTGTGGAGGACTACCTCAAACACGTCGGCGTGCCGTACGAGCGCCAAGAACGCGTCATGCCGGTGCCTTTCCGCCATGCTGAACACACCCACTAGCCCCGCGCCGTATCAGCTCGCGTTGCAGCAGCTGACTGACTCCGCGTTGCCTACCGGGGCGTTTGCGCATTCTCTCGGATTTGAGACGTACATCGATCGTGGGCTCGTATCGAATGAAGGAAGTTTCGGGGTTTGGCTGGCTGCGTTCATTTCGCAGCAGTTGACGTATTCCGATGGCTTGGCCATTCGCTTCCTCTATGAGGGGGCAGACGTGGCCGGGCTGGATGCTCATGTGAGCGCGCAGCTCCTCCCTCGGCAGGTGCGGGAGGCCAGTACCAAGATGGGCGGCCGGCTGATCGAGATCGGGACCGAGGCCTTTCCCTCGGCCGAGCTGGAGGCATACCGGACTCTCGTGACCACAGGCCAGGCTGCCGGCCACCAGCCGCTGGCGTTCGCCGTCGTCGCGCGCTCGCTGGGGGTGCCGTTCGAAGAAGCGCTCGGCGCGTACCTTTTCGCGGCGGTCACCTCCCTGACCCAGAACGCCGTGCGCGCCATCCCGCTCGGCCAGAACTCCGGGCAGCGGCTGCTACGCAGAGCGCACGACGGCGTCGCTGCCGCCGTCGAACAGGTCCGGCACCTCGGCTGGGACGACTTCGGGTCCGTCAGCCCCGGGCTGGAAATTTCGCAGATGCGCCACGAATGGCAACGTGCGCGAATGTTCATGAGCTAGAACCACAGGAGGACACATGTCTGAACCCATCAAGATCGGCATCGGCGGCCCGGTCGGCGCCGGAAAAACGCAGCTCGTGGAGCGCCTGACCCGCCACATGAGCCGGGAAATCTCCATGGCAGCCATCACCAACGACATCTACACGATCGAAGACGCCAAAATTCTGGCGGCCAACGGCATCCTGCCCGAGGACCGCATCATCGGCGTCGAAACCGGCGGCTGCCCGCACACCGCCATCCGCGAAGATACCTCCATGAACACGGCGGCGATCGAGGAGCTCAAGAGACGCCATCCGGACCTTCAGGTGATTTTCGTCGAATCCGGGGGCGACAACCTCTCCGCCACGTTCAGCCCCGAACTCGTGGATTTCTCGATCTACATCATCGATGTCGCGCAGGGAGAGAAGATCCCCCGCAAGGCCGGCCAAGGCATGATCAAATCGGACCTCTTCATCATCAACAAAACCGACCTCGCCCCCTTCGTCGGTGCAGACCTCTCGGTCATGGAGCGGGACTCCAAGGAATTCCGCGGCGACAAGCCCTTCTGCTTCACCAACCTCAAGACTGACGAAGGGCTCGACAAGGTCATCGAATGGATGCGGCACGACGTCCTGATGCTCGACTTGGCGTCATGAGTACGACGGCTACGGCGGCTGAGATTTCTCCGGCGGACGGGTCACCTCCGGCGGCCTCTTCGGCTGGCTCGCCCCGAGGCGAGCTCAGCATGCGGGTCGCCTTGCGTGGGCAGCGATCCGTGGCCGTGCGGCAGTTTCATCAGGGGGCCTTGCGGGTTTTGAGGCCGCACTACTTGGACGGGTCCGGGCAGCTTTGTTATGTCATGGTCAATCCGGGCGGGGCGTATCTGGGGGCGGACCTCTATGTTGTGGATGTGGAGGTCGAGGCCGGGGCTTCGCTGCTTTTGACGACGCAGTCGGCCACGAAGATTTATCGGACTCCGGGCTCGTATGCGGAGCAGCGGATGACTATCCGTCTGAGGCCCGGGGCGGAACTGGAATTGGCGCCCGACCAGCTCATCGCCTACCGGGACGCAAGCTATCGGCAGAACACGCACATCACCATGCACCCGACGTCGAGCCTCATCATGGCCGAAGTCATCACCCCCGGATGGTCGCCGGACGGCGCTTCCTTCAAATACCGGGAACTCCGGCTCCGGAACGAAATCCAGGTGGAGTCCGACGGCGGCGCGGCGCTGCTTGCTCTGGACAACCTCCTCATACGGCCGCCTTTGGGCGATGTCACAGGCATGGGCTTCATGGAGGGCTACAGCCACGTGGGCTCACTCATAGTGGTGGATCCGCGCGTTGACCAGGCGCTCGCCGATGAACTGCACGGGCTCACGGCAGGGTATGACGCGTATTCGGGAGTGTCGATGACGCAAACCCTTGCGGGCACCACGGGCTTGGTCCTACGATCCCTCTCGAACAGCACAGAGGAACTCAACCGGCTGCTCGGTACTTGCACCGGTCTTCTGCGTCAACGCTGGTACGGCCGGGCGCCGCTGAACCTCAGGAAGTACTGATGACATCACTCGCCGAATTCGCCGCAATGTACCGCCAACGCGAGCATCTCCCGATGAAGTCGCGGCTCGCGTTCATGTTCGGTTCCGTTGTCCTGCTGCACCTTGCCACGGTCGTACTCCTGCTGGTGGGTGGAACCGGCGGCGGGCAGCCGCTCGCGCTGGGACTTGTGCTGACGGCCTATGTTGCCGGCATCAAGCACAGCTACGACTGGGACCACCTCGCGGCGATCGACAATTCGACCCGAAAGTTCGTGGCACAGCGCAAAGATCCCGTAAGCGTAGGTTTTGCTTTCAGCCTGGGCCACAGTTCCGTGGTGATCCTCGCCGGTGTGATGCTGGTGGGCGGCGCCACCTTGGTGGGCCAGCTCATGGAGGAGCGTACCACTGGCCATCTGGTGTTGGGATTGATCGGTAGTGGTATCTCAGGGATCTTCCTCCTGGCGATGGGCATCTTCAACGGGTCTGCGTTCCTTCGCACGGTGCAGTTGTACCGCGCCGCCCGGGCCGGCGGGGAGATCGCCGTCGAGGATCTAGAAACCAAGGGGCTCGTCGCGCGGTTGTTGGCCAAGCCACTGTCCAAGGTCCAGCGTCCAAGGAACATCTACGTGATCGGATTCTTGTTCGGACTCGGCTTCGATACGGCCACCACCATCGGGCTGCTGGTGCTCACGACGGCGGCGTCCCTCGCCGGTGTGCCTGTGCTTGCCCTCTTGGCTTTGCCGTTGGCCTTCACCGCCGCTATGACCATGTGCGATTCCATCAACGGCGTGGCCATGATGCGCATGTACAAGTCCGCCATCCATGATCCCCAGCGCAAGCTTGGATTCAATGCCGTCATTACCGGTATTTCGGCTTTTTCGGCGCTCTTCATCTCGGTCATCACGCTGGGCGGCTTCCTCAATTCGGCTTTCGGCCTGAGCGATCCTGTCACCACATGGCTGGGCGAAATAGACCTCGGCGACGCCGGGCTGGTGCTCATTGCGCTGTTCGCGCTCGTCTGGGTGCTCGCGGCCCTGCGGGCCCGGGCTGCGCGGCACCGCTAGCGCGTGCGGCGGCGCCGACGACGCTCGCTCAGTTTTGAAGCCATTTCGGTGAACGCTCCTGCAGTTGCGTCGTCAGTATTCGACGGCGGGCGTCGGCGTTTGCTGCGGAAGTCGCCGTCGGGCATTATGCAGCCGGCGGCGACGGCGGCTATTGCGTGGGCTGGAGCCACTTCAGAAGCCGATCCACCGGCCACGTCGTAACGATCCGATCGGCGGGTACACCGTTGGCCTCCGCCCGCTCGGCGCCGTATTGCAGGAAATCGAGCTGGCCGGGGGCATGCGCGTCACTGTCGATGCTGAAGAGGCAGCCCGCGTCGAGGGCAATGCGGATCAACTCGTCCGGCGGGTCTTGGCGTTCCGGCCTCGAATTGATCTCGACGGCCACGGAGTGTTCCGCGCACGACGCGAAGACCTTTTCTGCATCGAACTCCGAGGGAAGCCTGGTTCCGCGTGATCCTTTGACCAAACGGCCGGTGCAGTGTCCGAGGACGTTCGTGTGCGGGTTTTCGATGGCGGTGAGCATCCGCCCTGTCATGGATCGCTTGTCGGATCGCAGCTTCGAGTGGACGCTGGCCACCACCACATCCAACTGGCTCAACAATTCCGCGGATTGGTCCAGCTCGCCGTCTTCGAGAATGTCCACTTCGATTCCGGCCAATAGGCGAAAGCCGGAGTCTTGCCTGTTGTTGATCCCGTCCACAACCATGAGTTGCTCAGTCAAACGCTCCGGGCTGAGCCCGTTGGCTATGGTGAGGCTAGGGGAGTGATCGGTCAAAGCAAGATATTCCCGGCCAAGAATACGAGCTGCGTCGGCCATGACCTCGATCGGCGACCCGCCATCGGACCAGTTGCTGTGGCTGTGAAGATCGCCCCGGAGCGTAGCATGCAACTCGTGCCCGCCATCGGCCAAGGGCTCGGCCCCACGACGGCGGAGCCCTTCGAGATAGTCCGGGACGGCTCCGCCGAGGGCCCGGCTGATCACCTCGAACGTGCGGTTGCCGATTCCCTTGGTTCCTTTGAGGCGGCCGTCCTTCACGCGGGTGGACAGCTCCTCGCGGCTGAGGCCGGCGATGATGCCCGCAGCCCGGCGAAACGCCTGGACCTTGAAGGTGTCCGCGAGTTCCCGCTCCAGCCAGAAAGCGGTTTCGTTGAGCGCATCTACGGCGTCCATAGCTCAATCATCCACTATCGCGGGATCCGAGCCTCGTCGCTCGGGGCTTGCGGGGGTTATCAAAATTGGTCAATACAAATGCCCGTTATCCACAGGTGAATTTTGCGAATTGTCATATCCGGCGTAAACCGACCTACGGTGGTTGTATCCCGTAGCTCCGAGCGAAGGAATCCATGCCCGACAATCACAAAATACGCGCTCCAAGCCCATCCGATTCCAGAACCTCGTCCGTCCAGACCGGCTTGACAGCCAAATGGAAGGACCTTGCGGGTCTGCCGTTCGTGAGCGGATTGAAAGCCGACGCTCCAGCGTCGCTCATCGTGTTCCTCGTCGCTTTGCCCTTGTCCTTGGGCATTGCCGCAGCCTCCGGCGCCCCAGTCATGGCGGGGCTTATTGCCGCGGCGGTTGGTGGAATCGTCGCAGGCACCCTCGGCGGCTCGCCCCTCCAAGTGAGCGGTCCCGCCGCCGGATTGACCATGGTGGTCGCCGGACTGGTCGAAGAGTTCGGCTGGCCGGCGACCTGCGCCATCACGGCGGCCGCCGGCGTTGTCCAACTGCTTCTGGGATTCGGCAAGGTTGGCCGGGCCGCCCTCGCAGTGTCGCCCGTGGTGGTCCGGGCGCTGCTCGCCGGGATTGGCATCACGATCGTCCTGCAGCAAATCCAGGTGCTTTTGGGGTCAAAGGCCGCCGAGTCAGCGCTTGCCAATATCACCGCCCTACCCGCAGCGATCACCAATGTCGAACTGCATTCGGCGCTGCTCGGACTGACTGTTGTGGGTATCCTCCTGGCGTGGAGGCACCTGCCGCGCCCATTCCGGAGAGTCCCCGGGCCCTTGGTGGCCGTGGTCGCCGGTACGGCCATTTCCTTGGCAATGGCACCCGGTGTCGAGCGGATCAGTTTCAGTGGTTCAATTTTCGATGCCGTGGCCTTGCCGAGCCTACCGGACGGCAATTGGCGTGCCGTTGCCCTGGCAGTCATCTCCGTGGCCTTGATCGCGAGCATCGAATCGCTCCTCTCCGCAGTGGCCGTGGACAAGATGCAGTCCGGACCGCGCACCGACCTCAACCGGGAACTTGTAGGCCAGGGATCGGCGAACATGGTGTCAGGAATATTGGGCGGCCTACCCATCACGGGCGTGATCGTCCGTAGTGCCACCAACGTGGAAGCCGGAGCGTCCACACGCAAGTCGGCAATCCTCCATGGTGTATGGGTGCTGGTGTTCTCAGCTCTGTTCGCTGGACTGATCCAGCTGATCCCCTTGACGGTATTGGCCGGCCTGCTGATCGTCATCGGCGCCCGCCTCATCAAGGTGGCCGACATCAAAACCAGCCGCCGGACCGGCGATCTGCTCGTCTACGTAGTGACGCTCGTTTGCGTGGTCTTCTTGAACCTTCTCGAGGGGGTGATCATCGGACTGGCGCTTGCCTCGCTCTGCCTCCTATTCAGGGTGCTTCGGGCGTCCATCGACGCCCATCTGTTGCAGGAAGGGGCCCGGGCGACGTGGCGGGTGGCGATCGGCGGCTCGTGCAGCTTCTTTGCACTTCCGCGCCTGAAGCGCGTTTTGGATTCTGTCCCTGACGGTGCGGACGTCCTGGTGGAATTGAACGCCGACTACATCGACCACGCCTTCCACGAGGCACTGGTTGCTTGGCAGGCACAATACTCGGCGGCTGGTGGAGCGGTGCAGGTTGAGGAGCACGGCAGCACGGCCTTCCGCGACGCACCGCTTCGCTCACCCCAACGGCAGGAGGCCGTGGAGTTCCCGCTTCCACCGAGGGCCGGGCGGACTCCGGCTCCCGGGCCCGACGGCGTCGAGCCGCTGCCGCTGAGATCGATCCTCTTGGGAATCGACAAGTACCACCGGCGGCACTCGCACAAGGTCCGCCCGTTGGTGCAAGGCCTCGCCGACGCCCAGAATCCAGACACCCTTTTCGTGGCCTGCGTGGATTCGCGCGTCAATCCGAACCTGATCACGAGCAGCGGTCCCGGGGACCTGTTGACTTTGCGGAACATCGGGAACGTGGTGGGCGAGGACGGGAGGGATGGCTCGATCGAATCGACGCTAGCGTTCGCGGTGAACGGGCTATCGGTGGACACGATCGTGGTCTGCGGCCACTCGAACTGTGGCGCGATGAAAGCGGTGATTGCCGACGCCGAGGGGCAAGGTCCCCGCCCAGGTTCCATCGGAGGGTCCTTCGACGCATGGCTGGACCATGTCAGGCCCAGCTACCGCGAGTTGTTGGCCGGTCATCCGGTGGCGAGGGCCGCCGAGGCTGCGGGCTATAACCGCGTGGACCAGCTTGGTCTGGTCAATGTCGCTGTCCAGCTGGGAAGGCTCGCCGGGCATCCGCTCACGGGCCCGGGGCTGGCAGATGGTTCCCTCCAGGCAAGAGGGCTTTTTTTCGACATATCCACTGCCCGGGTAATCCTTGTGACCGCCGACGGCATAGAGCAGCTGGACCCGACGGTTGCCGTAGTTTGCACCGTCGATCGGGAAGGGGCCGCAAGAACATAAGTGCGCGGTCCTGGCCGCAGTCATGACGAACGGGACGGCGTTCAGCAGATCTGGGCGTCGTCCCTGTGCGGGTCACCGTTCCCCTGCAATAATCGGAACCAGTTGCCTCGCTCGATTTGCATGCGGGGCGGTATGCACGTTCGGACGAATCACATCGCAGACGAGGCGGACATGACCAACACTCCCATCCAGCAGAACACCGTGGCCCAGCAAACAACGGGGTACCCGGTTGCAGCCATTGACGAGGAGCTGCTTCACCGGCTCGCGGACGTTCACGGCGTCGGGACGGCCTTTCACGGCTGGGATGGCTTGCAACATGATGTTTCGCCCGCAACGCTGATCCAAGTACTGGGCTCCTTGGGAGTCACCGCGGATTCCAACGAGCACATCGAGGCGGCTCTCGTGGAGGCAGAAGTGGCGCCGTGGCGTCGGATGCTGCCGCCCGCCGTCGTCGTCCAAGAAGGAACCACGGCGCACGTGCACGTGCACGTCCGGGACGGCTTGCCGGCCCGCCTGACGATTTCACTCGAGGATGGGACGGAGCTCGCGGCCGTTCAACTGGAGGACTGGGCGCCCCCGCGTAACGTGGATGGAGTGCCCACAGGCCGTGCCACTTTTGAGGTGCCGGCCGGATTGCCGCTCGGTTGGCATTCGCTGACGGCCGAGTCCGACGGCGTGACCGCCACTGCCGCGCTGGCCGTGGTCCCGGCCAAGCTCCAAACGGCGGCGCAGCTCGAGGAGCGGCACGGCTGGGGACTCGCCACGCAGCAATACTCGATACGCTCTAAGCGCTCGTGGGGAATCGGGGACTTCGCGGATCTGGCCGATTTGGCGTCGTTGGCTGGTGCTCGCGGAGCCGACTATGTGCTGGTGAACCCTTTGCATGCCGCCGAACCTGTGCCTCCGGTTCAAGCGTCGCCGTATTCTCCGTCCACCAGGCGGTTCTTCAACCCCATCTATATTCGCATTGAAGAAATTCCTGAATTGGCATACGTCAAGCCCCGAAAGCGCGCCACGGTGGACCGCTTGATGGATGATGTCCATGCCTTTAACAAGGACGCTGAACGGCTGGATCGGGATCAGATTTTCGCCGCCAAGCTTGCTGCCCTGGAACTTCTTCACACGGTCCGGCTCTCACCGGCCCGGCAGCAGGCTTTCGAGGAATTCTGCCGTGAGTCCGGCCCAGGTCTTGATGATTTTGCGCTTTGGTGCGCGATCCGCGAGGACCGGCCTCCTGAGGACCCCTTCTGGGCGGACCCTACGGCGACGCTCGGCTCGCCACAGGTTGAATCCATGCGCCGCTCGCTGGCCGATCGGATTGCTTTCCACCGTTGGCTGCAATGGATCTGCGATGAACAGCTCGAGTCGGCCCAAGCTGCGGCGAAGCGTTCCGGCATGCGACTGGGAGTGGTGCACGACCTCGCCGTGGGGGCAGACCTCAGCAGCGCCGACGCGTGGATGCTGCGCGACACCTTCGCCCCTGGTGTGAGCGTGGGTGCGCCACCGGACATGTACAACCAGCTCGGCCAGAACTGGAACCAGCCGCCGTGGCACCCGGTTCGTTTGGCCGAAGCGGGCTATGCCCCCCTCCGCGCGATGCTCGCCACTGTCCTCCGCCATGCTGGCGGGATCCGCGTGGACCACATCCTGGGGCTATTCCGGCTCTGGTGGGTCCCCGCCGGCAACTCCGCGCGCGACGGCGCCTACGTCCGGTACGACCACGAGGCCCTCATTGGCGTCCTCGCCTTGGAGGCGCACCGCGCGGGCGCGGTGGTGATCGGCGAAGACCTGGGCGTCTTCGAGCCCTGGGTGCGGGACTACCTTGCGGCCCGCGGCATCTTGGGTACGTCGATCCTTTGGTTCGAGTACGACGGCGACTCGCCCCTGCCGCCTGAACGCTACCGGACGCAGGCCCTCGCCAGCGTCAACACCCACGACCTCCCGCCGACTGCTGGTTATCTCGCCGGCGATCACGTTGAACTCCGGGGCCAGCTGGGCTTGCTCGAGCGAAGCGTGGCCGAAGAACGCACAGAGCATGAGACCGCCTTGGAGAAGATAATGGGGCTCCTGCGGGAACGGGGCCTGTTGCCCACGGGATTTGGCGACGGCGGTGACAGTGCCGACGGCGCCGACAGCGCTGCGGTGCTTGGCGAGGAACAGGTCATCGAGGCGTTGCACCGTCTGCTGGCACAGGCGCCGTCGGTCCTGCTGGGCGTTGCGCTGGTGGATGCCGTGGGGGAACGCAGGGTGCAGAATCAGCCCGGAACGACGTCGGAGGTCTACCCCAACTGGCAAGTGCCACTCGCCGACGAACACGGCCGCGCGGTACTCATTGATGACCTTGATGCCAACCCGCGGTTCAATTCCCTGCTTGCTGCCGTGGACGAGGCCGTGCAGGGATAGGCAACGCATCGAGGCGTGAGATCTCGCCTCTTTAGGGTCGCGAAAACGCCGAGATCTCACGCCTGGATGAGTGAAGTCAGGTCGCGATGACCAAAGCGGTAGGCGAACCTACGCTCAGCTGCTCGAGGACATCGCCCGGGATACCGGTAGCACGGTCCAAGGCGAAGGTGGTGACTTGTCCGGAGCGCTCGTTTGCCACGTGGAGCCAGCCGTCGCGGACCAGGTGGTGGCGTGGCCAGTCCCCTCCGCTGGGAACATCAGCTACGGGACGGAGGCGGGTCCCGCTGCCTTCCACCGCCAATACCGAGACCCGGTTGGAGCCGCGGATACCGGCGTAGACGAAGCGATGGTCGGGGGATAAGGCGATTTCGGCGGCAGCATCGCCGTCGACGGCTCCGTCTGCCGTGGCGGGACCGCGCCGGTGGAGCACAAAGCGGCCGTCTGCCCCGGGCAGGAGCACCGCCACTTCGATCGAGTACTCCGTCACGACGAATACGGCGTCGGCGGAGGGGTGCTGGACCAAGTGCCGAGGGCCGCTGCCCATGGGGAGGGCGACTTCATGGTCCCTGAGCAGTCCGGTGTCGGGGAAGTAGTTCCACACCCGCACAAGGTCGAACCCGAGGTCCGTGGTCATGATCCGGCCGTCGTTGAGCATGAGGCTTGCGTGGGCACGGCTCACCCGGGCGCCGCCTGTGGCGATGTCGGTGCCGTCGTCGACGCCGGCATGTGGATCTTTCGCCGGCGGCGCGGCAAAGCGCGAGGTGATACCGCCGTCGTCGTCGAGCCCGAAGAGCAGCACGTTGCCGTCGCCCCAACAGGCGACCACGATGAAGCGACCGGAAGGGTCCACTGCGACGTGGCAGGCCGCAGCTCCGGCCGGCCAGGCACCGCCCAGCGGCTCGAGGCCGGACACTCCTGTCCTTCGATACGCGCGGACTGACTGTGCGGCCTCGGCTACCGCGTAGACCACGGGCAGCGTGGGGTGAACGGCAAGGAACGACGGCGAGGGTGCTTCGACGGCGGTACCGAGCCAACTGAGGCTGCCGTCTTCACGCGCGGCAACTGCACCGATACCCATTCCGTGCCCGTCGCTGTCCGCTGTGTATGCGCCTACCCAAATGAGCGTTCCGTCGATGTCCCCTGCCACGCGTCAGTGTCCCTGGACGTCGGAATCGACGCCCGCGTCTTGGCCCGCGTCCAAGGTGGCGATAGCCAGCAGGTCTTCCCGGTCCAAGGCGAAGTTGAAAACGTCCAGGTTTTCCTTCATGCGCAGCGGATTTGCGGACTTCGGGATGGCCACTAGCCCCTCCTGGACGTGCCAGCGCAGCACAACCTGCCCGGGCGTCTTTCCGTGTTTCTTCGCGATGGCCGCCAAGACGGGCGCGTTCAGGAGATCGCGGCCGGCGCCGAGCGGACTGTACGACTCCGTTGCGATACCGTGGCTGCCGTTGAAGGCGCGCTCATCGATCCGCGTGATGGACGGGGAGATCTGGATCTGGTTGACTGCCGGCACCACCGAGGTTTCCTCCAGGAGCCGTTCCAGGTGCGAGGGCTTGAAGTTGGACACGCCGATCGAGCGCACCTTCCCTTCAGCTTGGAGCCGCTCAAAGGTTTTCCACGTCGAGACGAACTCATTCCGTTGGGGGAGCGGCCAATGGATGAGCAAGAGGTCCACGTAGTCCATGCCGAGGCGCCGGAGCGAGCCTTCGAGCCCGTCGACGGCGCGATCTCGGCCCTGGTAGGTGCCGTCCAGCTTGGTAGTGATGAACATTTCTTCACGAGGGAGGCCGCAGTCCCGCACGCCCTGCCCGACGCCGGCTTCGTTACCGTAGCGGTAGGCCGTGTCGATGTGCCGGTAGCCAAGTTCGACGGCGGACACCACCGCCGTGGCGACCTCGGCGTCGTCGAGCGGCCAGGTTCCGAGACCGATCTGCGGAATGGCGTTTCCGTCGTTGAGCTTGATCAATGGTGCAGATTCCATATCGGAAGTCTTTCCTATCGGTCGCGGTTTGCACAGTGCCTCCCCACCCAACTGACTCGCAGTTGTTGTCGTTATGAGGGCTCTAAACGACAACAACTGCGAGTCAGTTGGGCGGCGTTACCGTAAGGGCTTCACCAGGCGTAGTCCTCGGGGGCGGTCCGGTGGCCGGGGAAGATGTCGTCGATCCGCTTGAGGGTATCGGCGTCGAGAGTGACGTCCAAAGCCCGGATGGCGGCATCCAACTGCTCCTGTGTGCGCGGACCCACGATCGGTGCGGTCACGGCCGGCTGGTGCAGCAACCAGGCCAAGCCCACATCCCCGGGCTCGTGCCCCAGGTCGTCGGCGAAGTCCTCGTATTGGCGGATCTGGTCTTCGTGCTTCTTCAGGGTCTCGGCCGCACGGCCCTCGAGGCGCCGGACGCCCTCGCGCTCCTTCTTCAGCACCCCGCCCAAAAGCCCGCCGTGAAGGGGCGACCACGGAATCAGTCCAAGGCCGTACTGCTCGGCGGCGGGGATGACTTCCAGCTCGACGTTGCGGGTGAGCAGGTTGTAGATGGACTGCTCGCTCACGAGTCCGTTGTAGTTGCGCCGCGCGGCCGCCTCCTGCGCCTGGGCAATGTGCCAGCCGGCGAAGTTGCTGCTCCCGGAGTACAGGATCTTGCCTTGCTGGACGGCAACCTCGATGGCCTGCCAGATCTCGTCCCATGGCGTGTTCCGGTCCACGTGGTGGAACTGGTAAACGTCGATGTAGTCGGTCTGCAACCGCTTCAGACTGGCGTCCAAGGCGCGCCGGATGTTGAGGGCAGATAGCTTCGACTCGTTGGGACGGTCAGTCATGGTTCCGTAGAGCTTTGTTGCGAGCACCACGCGTTCCCGGCGCTCGCCGCCCTTTGCGAACCAACGCCCCAGGATTTCCTCGGTCCATCCCCGATGCTCGGTGCCGCCATAGACGTTGGCGGTGTCGAAAAAGTTGATTCCGGAGTCCAGCGCCGAATCCATGATGGAGTGCGCTGCGGATTCTTCTGTCTGCGGGCCAAAGTTCATGGTTCCGAGGCACAAGCGGGAGACGCTAAGGCCCGAGCGGCCCAAGTGGGTGTACTGCATGGTTTGGGTTTCCTTACGCTGTTTGTTCTTGGCGGGCGATCTACATTTGGCTGAAGGATGCGACGGCGGGGTCCGCGCCGAGGCGGGCACCGCCGTCGAGCGCGCTGACGGCGGCCAGTTCCTCCGGAGCGAGCTGCAACGACGCCGCCGCGAAGTTCTGCCGGATTCGCTCCGGGTGCACGGACTTGGGGATGGCGATGTTCCCGATTCCGAGGTGCCAGGCCAGCACGATCTGCGCCGGTGTGGCTCCATGCTTTGCGGCCAGTTCGGTGACCGTTTCGGACTGCAGGTCCGCTCCCTGCCCCAGCGGGCTATAGGCCTCGACGGCGATCCCGTGCGAGCGGCTCTTCGCCGCCAAGTCCGCCTGCTGGAACGTCGGGTGCAGCTCGAATTGGTTGACGGCGGGGACGACGTCGGCTGACGCAAGGAGCGTGTCGAGGTGTTCGGGCAGGAAGTTGGAAACGCCGATTGCCCGGGCTCCGCCGTCGGCATGGATCTTCTCCAGCGCCTTCCATGCGTCGAGGAAGAGGCCTTGCGACGGGACCGGCCAGTGGATCAGGTAGAGGTCGATGACGTCGAGGCCGAGTTCGCGGCGGCTATGGTTGAACGCCGCTGCGGCCCGGCCTTGTTCGCCGTTGCGGAGTTTAGTGGTGATGAAGAGTTCCTCCCGGGCGATGCCGGAAGCCTTGATTGCCGCGCCGACGCCGGATTCGTTCTGGTATGCCGCTGCGGTGTCGATGTGCCGGTACCCGGCTTCGAAGGCGTCCTCCACAGCCCTCTGGGTTTCGGCAGGCGGGACTTGGAAGACGCCGAAGCCGAGCTGTGGGATCGTGACCGAGTTATTCAGGACGATCCCGGGAACGGTGGAATTCTGAGCGTTGGACATGTCCGGCCCTTTCGTCGCTGGTGGGTGGATTGCCTGACTGGCATTCTCGAGCCTATGCATTTTCGGCACAACAATCAGCAGTTTTGCCGCCCCCTGTGTTTCCTAGGACTGGGAGTCCTACTTTGGCCATAGAAACGTGCCATCCGGAAGGGAAGAATGGGCACATGGGTCAAAGCGCCGAGTTCGGAAGATTCCTCAAAGCGATGCGTGCCCGGATGTCGCCGGAGGATGCGGGCCTACCGGAAACGTCGGGCGCGCGCCGCGTTCCCGGGCTGCGCAGGGAAGAGATTGCCCGCTTGGCTGATGTCAGCACGGACTATTACACCCGCCTTGAGCAGGGCCGCCATATCCATCCGTCCCGGGCGGTCCTCGAATCCGTGGCGCGGGCGCTTCGACTGGACCCCAGTGAGCACACACACATGATGGACCTCCTTGAGCACTGCGCGGAGAGCGCCAAAGCGCCGAGCGCCACCCCACGGGTCCGCCCCGCTCTGCGCCAGCTCCTGGACGCTGTGGGCGAGGTGCCCGCACTCCTGCTTGGCCGGCGCAGCGACATCCTCGGGGCGAACCGCATGGCGGTCTTGCTGTTTGCCGATTTCGCCGCCATGCCTCCCGCTGAGCGAAACCTCACGCGCTGGTTGATCCTGGACCCCCGGGCACGTGAATTGTTCCGGGACTGGAAGACGGTGGCCGCGGAGGCAGCTGGGTCCCTGCGTGCCGATACCGGACGGCACCCGGATGATCCCCAAGCCAACCAGTTGGTGGGCGAACTCGCAGTCAACAGTGAACACTTCCGCCAATGGTGGGCCGGGCATCGCGTGGCAGCGCGTTCAGCCGGAACCGTTCGTTTGCACCACCCCACTGTGGGGGACATGGAGCTGAACTTCGAGAATCTGTCCCTCCCCGAAGACCCGGACCAAGTCCTGAGGGTCTACTCAGCGAAGGCGGGTTCGCCGTCGGACGACGCCCTCAAACTCTTGGGCAGCTTCGGTGCGGGAACCGCGACGGCGGAGGGTCTCTCCGCGCGCCATGCCTTGGGTGAGGACCAGCCGCGTTTCAGCGAGGGCGCCTAATTCACTGTGCCAATGCATAGCGAATTAGTGAGATTCTGTCGATATGCCCATTGGGTGACCTCCGGGGGGCGTCTTACGCTGAATGCAGACCTTTTCGCATAATTCGCATAACAAGGATGGAATTCAATGATGAAACGCATCGCGCTGCTGCGGGACCGGGCAACCGCCGGGTCGATGGGATCCACGGGCTCGCATTGTCCGGCGTCCGGCCAGTGGAGCCCCGACGGTGAGCCCCACGTTGTGCATACCTTCTTCGAAGGCCACGTCTTCCCGTCCCACAATGGCGTGGCCACGGTCTGGCGCCGCCAGTATCTGGACGTCTAGTCCAGATGAGTCCCGAGACTTTAAGGGCATGGGGTCCGAGCCGCTTCATGACGTCGGACCAGCGGCCCGCCGCAGCGTCGCTCCAGCTGCCGCCGTCGAAATGGTCCGAACTTAATCGCGGAGAAGTCGTCTGGGTCCACGAGGATAGCTGGGGATTCGACGCCGGCCTCGTGGATGACGTTTCCCCAGACCATCAATTCCTGTGGATCGAATTTGCCGGCCGTGGCCGGCGACTCCTCTGTGGCGGTGACCCCGTCCAAGTCTGGACCCGCGGGTGAGTCCAGCCTCGCAACTGATGGCCGCCGGCCTCTCCACAGAGAGGCTGGCGGCCATCGTAATTTTGGGTCTGGGTGGGCTAACGCTCGAGGCGGAATCCAAGTTTGATAGTTACCTGCCAGTCAGAAATCGCGCCTTCGCTGAGGTGTCCGCGGATTTCCTTGACCTCGAACCAGTCGAGGTTCCGAAGGGTCTGGCTCGCAGCCGCAACGCCGTTCTTGATAGCGGCGTCGATGCCCTCGGACGAAGTTCCAACAATCTCGGAAACGCTGTATGTGTGGTCAGCCATTCTTGCTCCTCATGATCGTCCTTGATGCCTGAACTGCGGGCCTGGCAGGCCGTGAAAGCAGACTAGCCCAGACGGGGCCGAGGCAACAGGGGGGGCGCGTTGCCGACGCTCGCTCGCCTATGAGGCCAAAATGCCGGACGCTCTTTCAGATGATGAACTGGTCCCCGGAAGTTGGACTGAGAAATTCAGTTCCGACTTCCAGGGAGCAGTTTTATGCATGCACGTAGTTCATTGTCCGAGGTCCAGCGCGAGGCCGCTGTAGCGTGGTTTGAGAAAGGCGTCGGGCACGTGGCGGCGGCCAGGATGCTGGGTGTGTCACGTGTGCCGGTCAAGGCACTGTTTGGGCGGTGGAGGATTCATGGGCAAGGAGCGCTGGTGAGCAAGCCGGCGAAGTCGTACTCTTTCGAGTTCAAGCTCGCCCTGGTCGAGCGGTTCCTCGCGGGCGAGACCGGCCCTGACCTGGCAGTGGAGGCAGGTTTGTCCTCGCGCGAGCTGTTGCAGAAGTGGGTCCGGGCGTATCGCCGGGAGGGCGCGGACGCGTTGCGGCCCAAGCCCAGGGGCAGGCCCCGGCAGCCCGATTCCCCGCCCCCGGCGGAACTGCCCGAGCTGGAGCGGTTGCGGCGGGAGAACGAGCGGTTGCGGGCCGAGGTGGCGTATCTGGGAAAATTGCGGGCCTTGAGGGCACAGGAACGACGGTGAAGGTCCAGGCCCTCATCGCTCTCAAGGCCGGCTTTCCCCTGCCCGTCCTGCTGCAGGTGGCCGGGCTTGCCCGGTCCACGTTCTTCTATCACCAGGGGCGCCTGCAGGCTCCGGACCCGCAGGAAGCACTGAAGGCCGCGGTGGCGGAGATCTTCGCGAAGAACCGGGGCCGGTACGGGCACCGGCGCATCCACACCGAGCTGGGCAGGCAGGGGTGGGCGGTCGCGAAGAAGACCGTGCTGAAGCTGATGCGTTCGCTGCGGCTGGTCTGCCAGGTGCGGCGGAAGAAACGCTACAACTCCTACCGGGGCGGGCAGGGCGCCGTCGCGGAGAACGTGCTGAACCGGGAATTCGACGCCGATGCCCCGAACCGGAAATGGGTCACCGACGTGACCGAGTTCAGCGTCGGGGACCGCAAGCTCTACCTCTCACCGGTCATGGACCTCTTCGACCGGCAGATCATCTCCTATTCGATCGGGTCCTCCCCGAACCTGGAGCTGACCAACACCTCGCTGCGTGAGGCATTGAGCCGCCTCGGGCAAGGCCAGCAGCCTCTGGTGCACTCCGACCAGGGGGTCCAGTACCAGCACATCTCCTGGCGCACTCTCCTTGAGGGCGCCGGCGCGGTCCAATCCATGTCGCGCAAGGGCAACTGCTACGACAACGCCGTGATGGAGAACTTCTTCGGCCACCTCAAGGAGGAGATGTTCCACAGGACCAGGTTCCTCAACACCGAGGCACTGGAAACAGCGCTGCACGAGTACATCCGCTGGTACAACACCGAAAGAATCTCCACAAAACTCGAGGGCCTGAGCCCGGTGCAATACCGTGCCCAGGCCCTCGCAGCCTAGGATCCTACTTAGCCAGTCCAACTTCCGGGGACCAGTTCATGATCTGCAGGAGGGTTGAGGGATTGGGGCGTATAGGTGCAGGAGGGTTGGGGGTCGCTCGGGATGACGCCGCCGGTCACCGCTGACACCTGCGCGTTGCTGCAGGGAGGCTAGGATCGGCACATGATTCTGGCCTCCCTGCTTTTCGCCCTCGTTGCCGGCTTGCTGCACGTCTACATTTTCAGCATGGAGTCCCTCACCTGGACCCGCCCGGCCACGTGGAAGCGTTTCAGCCTCACTACCCAGGCCGACGCCGAAACCACCAAACCACTCGCGTACAACCAGGGTTTCTACAACCTTTTCCTCGCCATCGGGGCGCTCGCGGGGATCGTCTTGGTTGCACTTGGGCACCCGCAGGTGGGTTGGACCCTCGTCTTCAGCTCGTGCGGCTCTATGCTGCTGGCGGCGATCGTACTTGCCTTGAGCGGCAAAAAGTACCTCCGCGCCGCGGTTCTTCAGGGCACGACGCCGTTGCTCGCCGTCGTGCTCGCCATTCTTGCCGTGACGCTCGGCTGAGGAGCTTTTCCGGTATAGCTGAAGGAGCGTCGATGAATTTCGCGTCATAAGTGAGCGAGGGTGTCGGGGGCGCGCCGTTGTTTGAGGTCCGCCCGCTCTGGTTCCCGCCGTCGGGCGGGCGGACAATGGTGTCAGCAGTTCGCGAGGGAGCGCAATGGGTTTCTTGAGGCAACAGACGTCCGAGGGGCAGGCCGCACTTGGCCGTCCACGTGATCCAGTGATCGATCTCGCCCGGTTCTTTTGCCTCGTCCTGGTGGTGCTTTCGCACTGCATGATGGTCAGCCCCGTGCTGCACCCGGACGGCACCGTCACCACCGAAAATACGCTCATGGAACAGCACTGGTTCGATTCCGTGCTGTGGGTATTCCAAGTGATGCCGCTGTTTTTCGTCCTCGGCGGCATCACGGGTTTGGAATCGTGGCGGCGGCTACGTGCGCGCGGCGGCACCGGAATTGAGTACGCGCAATTGCGGCTCTTGCGCCTCATTCGACCGGCAACTGCGCTGCTGGCCTCGATGTTCGTAGGGCTGTGGGCTGCACGGCTCCTGGGGGTCGACCCGGAGGTGGTCCAGCTCATCGTCACCGGCGCGGGCATGCCCCTGTGGTTCCTGGCCGCCTATCTGGCCACGCAGCTGAGCGTTCCCCTGTTGGCCCGGCTGCACGGACATTCTCCCTGGTTGACGCTCGGTGGATTGGTTGCCGCCGTGATCACCCTCGACTCCCTGCGAGGGGCGTTCCCGATGCTCGCCTTCGTGAACATGCTCTTTGTCTGGTGCGCGGTCCAGGAATTCGGTTTCTTCATTGCCGACGGAATCTTCGCAGGACGCAGCCGGGGCTGGTTCGTGGGATTGATTGTGGGCAGCAACCTGTTGTTGGGGTTCGTGACCGGGATTGGGGTCTACTCCGGAAACATGATCGTGGACTTGAATCCGCCCAACTTCTGCATGCTGCTTTTGGGCCTGTCGCAGGCGGCGACCCTCCAGTTGCTGCGCCCGGGCCTTGCATGGGTGGCTGATGTGCGCTGGATCCGTTGGGTGGTGGCCGTGGCGGGTAGGCGTTCCATGACGGTGTATCTGTGGCATTTGCCGCTGCTCGCAGCCATGTCCGGGCTGTTGCTGCTCACCGACTTCCCCAAACCCGCGGCCGGCACAGCCGAATGGTGGTGGGCCCGGCCGCTGGTGCTGCTCGGCGTCATCGCCCTTTTGCTGCCGGTGCTGCTGCTGTGCGGCAGACTTGAAGAGCGCCCGACGGCGGCCGTTCACGCCCGCGGCAGGACCCGCGTCGCAGTGGTGACTGCCGGCGTCGTGGTCTTCATCCCGGTGGTCGACGCGGCTTTCAATGGGCTGACCCTGACTCTTCTCGGTGGGGGAGCGGCGTGCTTTGCACTGGGAGTTCTACTGCTGGGGCGGGTGCCGGCGGGAGCACCGTCCCAGGCGACCGCTATCGGCCCCTCGGCGCCATTGCCAGCGCCCGGTTTACGTGCGAATCTCGACTCATGACTGAGTTCACGGATTCAACCGCAGAGTCGTTCAGCCCGGACGTCACGACGGTCAGGAACGACAAATTCCACCGCTACGAGCTGCTGGTTGATGGTGAAGTTGCCGTGATCTCGCAGTTTATGGACAAGCCCGGCCATATTGACTTCCTGCACACGGAGACCCGTCCGCAGTTCAAAGGCCGCGGACTGGCCAAAGTCCTGGCACACTTTGCCCTGGACGACGTGGTGGCCTCCGGCAAGCGAATCATTCCGCATTGCCCCTTCATCGCCGCCTACTTGCGCAAGCATGAGGTTTACGAGCTGGACATTGACTGGCCGCCGGAAGCGCCGGTGGGAGAGCCTGGTAACGAGTAGCCAAGGCGGCTTTTTCCGCTCCGCAACTGTCCAAGCGATGTTCCAGGGCAATCCCGTGCTCGGAGCGTCGCCACTTAGGTCTCAGGATCCCGATGCTGGCCGGATCAGGCGCGTGAGTATTTGCGAAGGTGTTCCCGGAGACCGGGGATGGCAAAGTCGACTTTTCCGTGGCCGGCCGCTTCGATGAGGCCGGCGGGCCAGGAATCGGGCCCTGGCCAGACTTGGCGACATCAATTCAGCATCTGTCAGGACCGGTTCCGGCCCCGCATCCGGTCTCTGGACCGGTCCAGCCGCGGCAGGACATGATCACGCAAATGGGACGTAAAGCGTGGTCATGCGGTGCTTCGATCCGTCTTCACAAACGAGGTTTAATACCCTCCACGACGTAGAGTTGATGCGGAAGTTCCAATGAAGGGGCCTTGATGCAGGACCGTATCCGTAACGCCGACATGTTCAACCGGCTGATGTCTGCTGAGCAGGCTGCCGGTCTGATTAAGCCCGGCATGACGGTGGCCATGAGTGGCTTCACCGGAGCCGGTTACCCAAAGGCGGTGCCGCAGGCCTTGGCGGCCCGGATGGAGGCGGCCGCCTCCGCGGGCGATCCGTTCCGGATTAAGGTCCTCACCGGCGCGTCGACTGCCCCCGAGCTCGACGGCGCCCTGGCCAAAGTCAACGGTATGGAGCTGCGCCTGCCGTACCAATCCGACCCGGCACTGCGCGAACGCATCAACAATGGCGAGATCGACTATATCGACATGCACCTCAGCCACGTGGCCCAGCACACCTGGTCCGGATTCTTCGGCAATATCGACGTCGCCGTGATCGAGGTAGCAGGTGTCCTTGAGGATGGCCGGCTGATACCGTCCTCCTCGGTCGGAAACAACAAGACCTGGCTCGAACAGGCAGATAAAGTCATCCTCGAAGTCAACAGGTTCCAGCCGGCAGGGCTGGAAGGAATGCATGACATCTATTACGGCACAGCCCTGCCCCCTGACCGGAAACCCATACCGCTGATCAGACCTGATGATCGCATAGGGGAACCATACCTGCGCGTGGATCCCGCCAAAATCGTCGCCGTCGTCGCCACCGACGCCCCGGACCGGAACTCGCCGTTCAGCGCTCCCGATGAAGCCTCGCAGCGGATCGCAGGGCACCTGCTGGACTTCTTCACCAATGAAATCAAACAGGGCCGGCTGACCAAGAAACTGCTGCCGCTGCAATCCGGCGTCGGCAACATCGCCAACGCGGTACTAGCCGCTCTGTCCGAGAGCGGCTACGAAGACCTGACCGCATACACCGAGGTCATCCAGGACGGCATGCTCGAATTGATCCGCAAGGGCGTGCTGAAGATGGCCTCCGCCACCTCATTTTCGCTCAGCGCCGCTGGCATGAAGGAATTCAACAACAACCTCGACTTCTACCGCACGCGGATCCTGCTGCGCCCTCAGGAAATCTCCAACCACCCCGAGCTCATCCGCCGTCTGGGCTGCATCGCGATGAACGGCATGATAGAAGCCGACATCTACGGCAACGTCAACTCCACCCACATCGCCGGTAGCAAAGTCATGAACGGCATCGGCGGCTCCGGCGACTTCGCCCGAAACGGCTGGCTTTCGATCTTCATGTCCCCCAGTACCGCCAAGGCAGGCAGCATCTCCGGCATCGTGCCCATGGTCAGCCACGTCGACCACACCGAACACGACACCATGGTCATCGTTACCGAACAGGGCCTGGCGGACCTTCGTGGACTCGCACCGAAACAGCGCGCACAACTGATCATTGACCGCTGCACACACCCCGACTACCGCCCAATGCTTCAGGACTACTTCGACCGCGCCAAGCGTGAGAGCTACGGAAAACACACCCCGCATCTCCTCAACGAAGCCCTCTCCTGGCACCAGAGATTCATCGAAACCGGCAGTATGCACCATCACCCCGTCGGCGCCCTAAGTGGCGGGACCCGATAATCACCAGCTTCCATGCTCGACATGGGTAGCGGCGTCGTGGTCCTCCTGGCAGGTACCGCGTAGCCGCTACGGACGGCTCCCGGGTACCGATTGGTCCTTCTCCTGATCCAGTTCTTCTGGCTTCAGTTTCCGCAGGTCCCTGCGCCTCAGGCAACCTTGTGCAGGCCGGACCCTACAGGTACCCGCCGCGGATCTGCTGGCCGGTAGGATCCCGCGGCGCTTGTTCGCCGTATCTCGGGAAGACATTCAGCCGGGGCCCACGGTCGTTGCCGGGTATCGGGTGCCTGAGGCGCGGCTGATGACGGCTGGACCGGGACTTCCGGGCACAGGTCCGTGATCAGTCCCATTCCGGCATACTCGCGCACGGCCCGGATACCGGACACCGCAGCCAGCTTGTCGGGAAAGGACCGGGAGACGGCCACCACGTCTCCGCAGGGAGATTTGAGCCTGAACCTGAAGCACATGTCCTCGTCGATGAAGAGTTCAAACATACCTGCCATGGGTGTCCTCCTGAACGCCGGGCGTCGCCCGGTATTTCCTCGTCATGTCCGAGACGCGGCGCTGCGTTTCGGATGTTCGTGTCCGGCAAAGGATCATCGGTTCACTCTTTGCGAAGCCCGACGTGTGGTGGTCTTCATCCAAGGTACGGGGCAGGGTGCTTTCTGGCTACTACCCCACTCCTACCTGCCGAGACTCACGGAAAGTACTTGCGCCAGGGGTGCCTGTTGCCTCACGTCAATACCTCCGGGAAGGTTGATTCGTTGCCTCATGTGAAAACCTCCGGCTGGTGTGGTTCCATCGTTCGTTCACAGCGGGTTTGATCGGTGCCGGTTGTTTGGCGGTGGCGATGGCTTCAAGCCGGCCGGTGAGGGCCAGTATCTGCCGTGAGAGCGCGGCCGGCCTGATCTTCTTGTATTGGGCGTTCATGCGGATCACGGGCATCCGTGCCACGGCGGGGTCTGCTACGGCGCGCCTGTGCGGGGTCGTCGCCCGGTCGTGGGTTTTGCTGACCTTGGCTCCGTGGCGGACCTTGGCGATGAGCTTTTGCTGGGGCAGCAGGTAGTTGGTGAAAATCCGGTCCAGCTCCCAGATCTCGTTGAGGAGCTCCAGTTCCGCGGCGGTGTCATAGCGCAGGTAGCCGACAAGCTCACGGACCCTGGACCAGTTCTTCTGTTCGACGTGGGCGCCGTCGTTCTTGTTGCTCGGGCGGGACCGGGTGAAGGTGATGCGGTGCTCGAGGCAGAACTCGAAGAGTTCGTTGTTGATGAACTCACTGCCGTTGTCCGAATCGATGCCGATGACGGGAAAAGGGAAGACCGCCAGGACGTGCCGCAGGGCCGCGAAGACGTGCTTCTGTGCCTTGTTCGGCACGGACCGGTTCACCGTCCACCCGGTAGCGATATCGGTGACCGTGAGGGTGAAGCAGTACTGCCCGGACGCGGCGCCGCCCTCGTGGCCGACCAGATCGATCTCGACGAAACCCGGCACAGCGTTGTCCCACTGGGCCCAGGTGCGGATCGGGATCTGGGACTTCAGCAAAGATCCGGGCTTGGTATGGGACCGGCCATGCGGCAGGAGCTTCGCCCGCTGACCGGCCAGCCGCCGGTCAATGGTCGCCGCACTCATGCGGGCGAGCATCGCTGCCTGCCCGTCGGTAATGTCCAGGACCTTCTCTGCCCGCAGCATCGGCACGAGATCCGGCAGCATGGGGGCCAGCAGCTTGCCCGCAGGGCCCCGTAGCACCGCCCAGCACAGCACGAGACCGTCCTGCAGGTCGGCCCCATACACCGGGGCGCGTCCCGGCCTGACGGGCCGTGGCCGCGGCGGATCGAGCGCATGCCGCAAAACCGCCCGCGCATGGTCCCGGTGCCAGCCGGTCAGCTCGACAAGCTCATCCAGGATCCGCCCCTTCCTGGCCCGGTCACCGGCCCGGTAGGACTCGGCCAGGTGCTTCGTCACGGCTTTGCGTTCACCCATCGTCAATCCCATCCCTCAAGGATCTCCGCGGCCACCCTTCCCGGACCTTTTCCCATGAGGCAACGTATGCGGCTACGCGGAGGTTTTTTATGAGTCAACGCGGGGTGTTGCGTGCCCCACAGTTCATGCCTACGCTTGCAAAGGCCGCAGCGTCGCGGCACACCTGAAGGCAGGAGCACCATGAACGACAAGCTCAGCATCCTGGTACGAGTAGACCTGGATTGTTCCCAGGCACGGGTCGCGGCCCAAGGGCATGTGACGGCGCGGAGCATCAAGGCCCTCTATGTGGTCCTCAAACGCGCCAACGCCCTGATGGAAGGCCTGGCCCTGGAAATCGACGTGACACGCGCGCGGGTTGAACCGGCCGCACTGCAGCAGCTGCACGCCTGCTCGCAGTCCCATCACCTGCCAGCGTATATTGATCCCTTCCAGGCTGACTGCAGACTCAGCATCCTGGCACCCGGCGATGCCTTAACCGCTGCGGGGATGGTGGGCTTAGCAGCCTGACCGGTTCCCGGCACGCCAGGCGCCGAAGCCTGAACGACGCGGCAGACCCGCCCCCAGGACGCTCGTTCCACTCGCCGGTGACCGGCGGTATAGCGGTGCCCGAGATGCCCCACAGCAATTGCTGCGATAGATCCGGGCTGCCGAAACACCCACAACTAGGGATGGTGCCCTGCGACCTTGTTCACGAGCTTGAGGAGCAGGTCAAGGTCCGGCCCTAAATGGTACGAAGTGCTCCGCGGCACCGCAGATGGGGGTCTGTTCCGGGAACCTCGCAGGTCCCAGGGGTGCTACTTGGACGGACGGGTGGCATGGCCGCCGAACTGGTTGCGGAGAGCCGAGACCATTTTCATGGCGGGAGAACTGTCTTCGCGGGAAGCCAAGCCGGCGAAAAGGGCAGCGGTGATGGCAGGTGTCGGTACGGCGTTCGCGATCGCTTCTTCAACGGTCCAGCAACCATGACCGGATCACTGTGCCGTTGTGCCTTTACTGGGCCGCAGATTGTCACGGTGCCGCCTGGGCGTTAGCCCGTCATCGGAGTCCGTGGCTGTGTGCCAGGGCGATCGCCTCGGTGCGTGAACCGACGTCGAGCTTCTTGAACAGGTTCCGTACATGGAACTTGACCGTATTCTCGCTGATGCCCAGCGTTGAGGCGATGGTGCGGTTGCGGTGACCGGCGACAAGGTGCTGGAGGACTTCGAGTTCCCGGGCGGCAAGGTTCCATCCGGCGACATCCCCGGCCGGACGTGCCGGTGGGTCCAAGGGAAGCGTTACGAAGACGTCTGCACCCCAGCCTGGCATGACGTCGACCCGCAACTGTCCTTTAAGTGCCTGGACCCGGCGGTCCAGACGGGTGATGCTCGGTGCGTCGGCGGTGAGTGCGCCGCGGCCGTCGTCGCGTACGTTGATCAGCAGGTTCTCGCCGTCGCAGTCCCACTGCGTCCGGACTCTGCTGACCTCGGGTTGTTCCATCATGGCAAGCGCAAGTCCGCGGACGATGGCCCGCGCCGCGTGGGCAACTTCCCCAGGCAGTGCCCTTCCATTCGGCGGCGGTTTGATGAATTCGACCTCAACGCCGCTGAAGCGCGTGAGAGGTCGCAGGTCCTCCCGTAGGCGTTCGAAGGCTGTAGCGACGGGCTCTTCCGCCAGGTGCATCGTGCGGTCGCTGAGCGTGCGGAGCCTCACCAAGGCTTTGGCGGTGAGGTCAGTGACGGTTGCGCGGGCTGCTGCATCGTCCAAGGAAGCTGAGCGCAGGGCCGCCAGAAGGGTTTCCAGGGTTGTGGAGTGCAGATCGGTCAGTTCCGCCGTCACGCGGATGCGTTCACCTGAGGCTGCCCGCGATTCCAAAAGGTACGACGGCGGCGCGTCGGCCACTTTTTCCTGGATCCGTCGGGCGGCGATGCGCCACAGATATGTCACCACATCCAGCCCGGTGTTGTGCCCGGGCCCGGTCGGGTGGGGATCCGTGAGGACGAGAAGGGCACCACTCTCGGCGTGCTTCAGGGCGAGCACGGGGCGGGGTTTGCCGCCGATCTCGGCTTCACCGAACCAGGGTGTCTCATCCGAAAGGGCGGCGCGAAGCGTGTCAAGCTCGGCGATCGAGACCCGGGAAATGATGTCTTCCTCGCCCACTTTCTTCTGTGGCCACCCCGTGCAGTCTTCGGTGAAGATGACCAGCGCGCTGCTTCCCAAGTAGGGGAGCATGGCATCACGTAGCCGCTCCGCTATCAGGGTCAGGGGGGCATCGGCCAGTGCCGCCACGCACCGCAAAAGCGGCCACGGCAGGCCTGGAAGGGTCAGGGTGGATCCCGTCAGGGGGTGGTCGGTGGCTGCGCTCACCGGGACAGCCTGAAGCAGCAGATGCCTACGCGCATCGCGGATTCTCGAAGCCGGTTGAACGCTCATTAAGTCTCCTTATGTTTTCTTCGTAAGGAAGTCGGGCCGTCGGGACGTCGGTGTCCGTGTGGACCTCGGGATAGGGCAGTGTGGTCGGGGGTCATACGGCAATGGTTGCGAACATCAGCGCCATGACGGCGGCACCGATGGCTTCAAGTCCGTGTTCTGCGCGGACGGGGAGTCTGGATGCCGATGCGTGGGAGGGAGTGGTTGCCGTTGCCCTGCCACGCAGCAGAAGGATGAGGAAGGCCACCGCCGCGGCTCCGAAGAATATTGTCGGCAGGATCGCTAGAGCGGGTGAGTGACCAAACATTGCCGTAGCCGTGTTTTGGGGTGCGGCTGCCATCGCGTGGTGGGTGGCTGGCATGGGCATGGGCATGGGCATGGGCATTGTCATTGTCTGTGCAGGGGCGGTTCCCTGGGCGGGGGTGGTTCCTTGACCCATCATGGCGAGCATGAGGGCTGCGCCGGCCATGGTGAGGGCGTGGTAGGCGCATTTGAGCCGGCCTTGACTGCCTGCACAGAATGTTTTGAATTCCGGCCGGGCGACGGCCTGAATGACAAACCACAATGCCGCGCCGGTGAGGACAGCGATCTGGGCCAGCATGGTGGCGGGTGCCAGGTTCCAGAGCATGGCGGCCATCAGGATGTTCATGAGGGCATGGAGGATGTTGTTGACCCGGTCCCTCCGTTGGCGGGACCGTGCCGCCTGCAGTGCGTGGTAGCTTCCGCTGAGCAGCAGGACGGCGGTGAGGGTCCAGGTAATTGCGGGGATGTTGAACACGCGGATCACGCTCTCACTACTGGGGTTTGGGTTGGGTAGGGGGTTCGGTTCCCGGTGCGGTTGGGGCCGCACCGGGAACCGGTTGTTTTTCTAGCGCAGGTCTTCCTCGCGTTCGAGTTCGCGTTCGAGTTCGAGTTCATCGCTGAGAGTCAGCTTCCCGCGTGTCTCCTGCAGCGCCTTGGCGACACCGAGCTCGACCGGGCTAAGATGCGTGAGGTCTTCTTCATCCAGGACCAGGCCGTGGTCGTCAGCGAGGACAACGTGGCCGATGGTTTCGTACTTGACCGGGTTGGTCTTCCGCAGGTAAAGGGCCTGGCCTGCACCCACGATGAAGAGCCCGACGGTGATGTAAGGGATGAGCTTGAAGAGCAACGTCGAGGCCGCAGGCCCGGCAGCGGTATCCAGGTTCGTGATCATCATGATGACAACACACACCATTCCCACTCCACCAAGGATCGGAGCGATCTTGGTGCGCCACATCTTTTCTTCCGGGTGATGGTGTCGGAAGTAGTTGAACACGGCGGCCATGGTGAGGGTCTGCACAATCAGGAGCGAGAACGTCCCGAGGACAGCCAGAATGGTAAACAGATCCGCGTAGGGGTCCTGGTTCAAGAAGAAGAACCCAAGGATCCACATGATTGCAATGCCTGTCTGGACAAACGACGCGACGTGCGGGGACCCGTGCTTCGCATGGGTCTTGCCAAAGACGCCAGGCAGCACTCCTTCCCGTCCCAGCGAATACATGTACCGTGCCGCGGCGTTATGGAAAGCCATGGCGCAAGCGAAGGATCCGGTCATCATCAGCCATTCCATGGCCAGCACCCACCCGTGGCCGACAAAGACGTCCGTGGGGTGGAAGAACATGTCCAGGGGATTGGCGCTTTGCGCCAAGGCAATGGCTTGCGCGCCACCGTTACCGGCAACAGACATCCAGGAGACAAACGTGTAGAAGACACCGACACCGGTGACCGCGATCATCGTGGCGATAGGGATGATCTTCTTCGGGTTCTTGGATTCCTCCCCGTACATCACCGTCGATTCAAACCCGGTCCAGGACCAGAACGCGATGAACATCGCCAGCCCCGGCGCAGCGACCGACAGGCCACCTGGCAGGAACACATTCACCGGGTTCAGCGTCTGAGGCATCAGCCCGTCAGGGCCTCCGCCATGGAAGAGCACACCGAAAGCCATGACCGCCAGAATCCCGATCTCGGTAGCCAGCAGCAACGTCAGGATCTTCGCCGCCATGCTGATCTCAAAGTACGTCAGCACCCCGATCAGGATCAGACCGGACAGCGCAATGACCACCCAGTTCACATCCAGGCCCAGCTGGTCCTTGAAAGCCAACTGACCGAAGTAAGAGAAAATACCGATGATGCTGGCCTCAAAGACGATGTAGCTGAAAGTGACCATATAACCGGTCCCCAGACCAAACACACGCCCCAAACCACGGGAAATAAATCCGTAAAACGCCGCCGTCGACGTCACGTAACGGGCCATCGTGACATACGCGACCGCAAAAACCGACAAGATCACCGTCGCCCAGATGTACGTCGACGGCGTCCCCGTTCCGACACCATAACCCACCGAAATCGGAACGTTACCGCTCATGACCGTAATCGGCGCAGACGTCGCGACAGCCATGAAAACAACATCCCACAACCCCAGGGTGTTGGCCTTCAGCTTCCCCGGCTGGGAACCAGGCTTGGAAGGAGCATTCCCCACGGAGCCTTGCCGGCTCATCGTTCGTTTCCTGTGCTGCAGTGCCCGCCGTTGGCGGTCACGGATTCAATATCGAGAGTCATGCTCTTCTCCTTGAATTGGTTCACGTAAATGACGAATTTGCTGACGGCAAGGGACTGAAGCACTCCGGGACCGGCCCTTGAAAACGCCGTGCAGGCGTGCGCCAAGCAGCGGACTTACAGCCGTCTCGGCTGAGGATAGGTGGTGATGCCGTCGGGACAATAGACACAAAAGGGCCCGTGGGTTTGCCGGAACTGTTCCTCGTTGTCAGAACCGGTCATCCTTGGTGCACATGATTCTCTGCTGGTAATCACCTCGTAAACCCCGGTGGGGGTCCGGGAGGGATTATCCACAGACCAGGCATCCTCCCAATGGGTTCGGCCAAGCTCTGCTCTGAACTCCGCCGTTGTGATGCCGCTCACCTGCATTCCTTTACCAACTAAAAGTACGGCAGGCAATTCATTTTGGGGAGGCGCGGACGAAAATTTCCGTGAGAAATTGATGGTCCCATTTTCCCGATCTAATTAACATGTTGGAAACATACGGGAACTGCGGGTCAACGCCAAGGGTTGCATCCCGGGTCGAGGACCTCCCTTGTCCCTGGGGGTGAGCATGCCCATCGAAGGGAAAGTTGGTATCAGGGTGTCTGCATGTGGTGTTCGGTTCATCACTCCGCTATTTCGACGGCGGCTCAAAGGACCTACGTCCTTGGGGCAGTTGCCTGTCGGAGACCCTTTCCGCCAGGCATTCAACGCCGCGGGGTGATGCTTGGGCTTGCCGGCATCAAACCTTCGCTGGATCTCGTATCAATCGTCCGTCCTTTCGGGCTCTCCAGTGCGCAGTCATGGCCGCAGTTACGACACCCGAACCGGGCACTTGGAAACGTTGGCCGCGGAAGAAGCCGGCCGAATGCGGCGACAACACCACGCGGGTAATCAAAGACAGGGCAAGAGAGTCATGCCGGGTCCAGAGGCCAAACCCCCGGGTGCGCGGGATGCGAAGCAGCGACATCGTTGGGCTGATTCGTGGCGGCGATGTTGAGAGTTATCGGCCCCCAAGTCAGGACTTCAGCAATCTTGGGAGGGACTCCTGTGGCCGTGTTCAAGTGTTTCCAACATGTTAACTCAGATGCGAAAATGTGGTCCTAAATTTCTCACGTAAATCTCTAAAAAGGCCTCGCCGAAATCAATTCCCTGACGTAGCTTTAATGCGTGAAGGGAATGCGGTGACCAGCATCACACGGGTCGGGCTCGGAGTAGAGTCCGGCTGATCTCACGGAAGTGGGACGCCGATTTGGCGCTAGTCCCCCGGATTTGCAGGGGTGGCAGCGATTGTCGGTGCAGTTTTGTTGGCACCAAGGTCTTATTTCCAACCAAAGGGATGAACAATTCTGTCAGAGAAGAACAGCATTGGGGAATCCAAGCTTGGCATGTACGCGCCGCAATTCGGCACGGCCGGCACTCATCTGGATCAGCAAGCTCGTCCTGAATCAGGACCTAATAAGGAGAAATTTTCGTGACTCTTGATATTGAAAACGAAGCCGTTGTGGGTGTGTCGCATCCGTTGGATCCGTTGTCGCGGGCGGAGATTTCCCGTGCGGTTTCGATTTTGAAGGAGGGGCCGGCTGCGGGGGAGTCGTTCCGTTTTATCAGTGTTGAGTTGCGTGAGCCGTCCAAGGCGGATTTGCGTGGTGGTGTGCAGGTGGCGCGTGAGGCGGACGCGGTTTTGGTGGACCGGGCTCAGGGGCGTGCGTTCGAGGCGGTTGTTGGTCTTGATACGGGCACGGTTGATAAGTGGGCTCAGCTTGCTGTGGGTGTTCAGCCGCCGTTCATGGTGGATGAGTTTGCCGAGGGTGAGGAGAGTTGCCGGAAGAATCCCGAGGTTCAGGCTGCTTTGGCCAAGCGTGGGATCACGGATATGTCCTTGGTTTGTTTTGAGCCGTGGTCCGTGGGGTATTTCGGTGAGGATGATGAGGGGCGGCGTTTGATGCGTGCCCTGGTTTTTGTTCGGGACGAGGCGGACGATAGCCCGTACGCGCACCCGATCGAGAACTTCATTGTGATCGTGGATTTGAATTCCGGTGAGGTCGTCAAGCTTGAGGATGATCAGGCGATCCCGGTTCCGAAGGCTTCGGGTAATTATCTGCCCAAGTATGTTGGTCCGGCCCGTACGGACCTGAAGCCGATTGAGATCACCCAGCCCGAGGGTGCTTCGTTCACAGTGACGGGTAATCATGTGCAGTGGGCTGATTGGTCTTTCCGGGTGGGGTTCACCCCGCGTGAGGGTCTGGTCCTGCATCAGCTCAAGTTCCGGGACCAGGGTGTTGAGCGTCCGGTGATCAACCGGGCTTCGTTGTCGGAAATGGTTGTTCCGTATGGTGACACGGCCCCGGTGCAGGCGAAGAAGAACGCGTTTGATTCCGGTGAGTACAACATCGGTAACATGGCTAACTCCCTGACGCTGGGTTGTGATTGCCTGGGTGAGATCAGGTACTTCGATGGTCATAGCGTGGACAGCCTGGGTAACCCGTGGACGATCGAGAACGCGATCTGCATGCACGAGGAAGACGATTCCATTTTGTGGAAGCACTTCGATTTCCGTGAGGGCACCACCGAGACCCGGCGCAGCCGGAAGCTGGTGATTTCCTTCATTGCTACGGTCGCGAACTATGAGTACGCGTTCTACTGGCACCTTTTCCTTGACGGGAGCATCGAGTTCCTGGTCAAGGCCACCGGTATTCTTTCCACTGCCGGGCAGAAGCCTGGTGAGAAGAGCCCGTACGGGCAGTCCCTGAACAACGATGGCCTGTACGCCCCGATCCACCAGCACATGTTCAACGTCCGGATGGACTTCGAGCTTGATGGTGTGAAGAACGCCGTTTACGAAGTGGACATGGAAATCCCCCGGGAGAACCCGACCCATACCGCGTTCATGGCCGTGGATCGTTTGCTGGAGACCGAGAAAGCCGCGATCCGCAAGACCGATTCGGGCAAGCACCGGTTCTGGAAGATCGTCAACCACGAGAGCAGGAACATCGTCGATGAACCGGTCGCGTACCGGTTGATCCCCACCGATGGCATCCAGCTCGCGGCCGGGGACGAGTCCTACGTTTCCAAACGCGCCCAGTTCGCCCGGAACAACCTCTGGGTCACCGCGTACGACCGGACCGAACGCTTCGCTGCCGGGGAGTTCCCGAACCAGTCCACCGGCGCCGATGACGGCCTGCATATCTGGACCGAAAAAGGACCGGAACATCGTGGATGAGGGACCTCGTGGTCTGGTACACCTTCGGCATGCACCACGTCGTCCGTCTCGAAGACTGGCCCGTGATGCCCCGGCCAGAACATCGGCTTCATGCTCGAACCCCACGGCTTCTTCAACCAAAACCCCACCCTGAACCTCCCCACCGAAACCCGGGGCACCAACGGCGGGCACTGCAGCACAGGAAACGAACAATAAAGCCAAGCAAGCACTAACCGTGGTCCCCGGCGCCCTCCACACCCGCACCGGGGACCACACCCCTTTCCCCGATCTTCAGTCCCCGGCGCTGTCCACACCCGCACCGGGGACTGAACCCATACCCCACCCAAACCCAGCAGCGAGAGCGTGATCCACGTGTTCAACATCCCCGCCATTACCTGGACCCTCACCGCCGCCCTGCTCTGGACCCTCGCCCCTTCAACCATGCTGGCCCAGATCGCCGTCCTGGCTGGCCACGCCGCTACCGGCCGTGTTCCGGCCGCCAGAACGGCAAGCCAAACATCCATTTGATGCCAAGCCCTCCCTGGAACATCTCAGGGGCCAGAACTCAAACAGACCAGCATTATTCGGAAAGGAAGCCCGATGCTAGAGACTTCAGCTTCTCGTCTTTTGTGGATGGGCCGGGAGGCGTTGGCTGAGGCCATGATTCCGGTGATTGGCCGGTTGTACCGGGAAAATAATGTGGTGACGAGCATCCATGGGCGCAGTTTGGTCAACACGTCCACGATGGGGATCTTGAAGGCGCATCGTTTCGCGCGTCGGATCAGCAGGGAAGAGCTGCCTTTGGAGGAGACGGCGCCGTTGTTGGATGTCCTGGCGGGGCTGGAGCTGGGGGCTGCGGCGATTGATATTGCCCGGTTGAATGAGAAGTTCAGGTCCGAGGGCGGTGGCCTGTCTTTGGAGGAATTCCTCCGGGCCGAGCTGGCCGGGGTTGTGGGGCGTCGGGGCGCGGATGACCGGAGCAGTACCGATGTGGTGTTGTATGGTTTCGGGCGGATCGGCCGGCTCCTGGCGCGGTTGCTGATTGAGAAGGCCGGTGGCGGGCACGGGCTGCGTCTGCGTGCGATCGTGGTGCGTAAGGGGGCGGAGAACGATCTGGTCAAGCGGGCGAGTCTGCTGCGCCGGGATTCGGTGCATGGTTCTTTCGAGGGGACCATCCGGGTGGACGAGGCTGCGAACACGATCACGGCCAACGGTGTGCAGATCCAGGTTATTTACTCGGAGAACCCTTCCACGGTCGATTACACGGCTTATGGCATCAAGGATGCCCTGGTGGTGGATAACACGGGCCGGTGGCGCGATGCCGAGGGGCCTGTCCCAGCACTTGGCCAGCAAGGGCGTGGCGCGGGTTGTTGCTCACGGCCCCGGCGGCAAGGGCGATTTGAAGAACATTGTTCATGGCATCAACCATTCCTCGATTCTGGACTCGGACACGATCGTCACCGCGGCGTCGTGCACCACGAACGCGATTACCCCGGTGCTCAAGGCGCTCAATGACAGGTTCGGGGTCATCCACGGGCACGTGGAGACCGTGCATTCGTTCACGAACGATCAGAACCTGATCGATAACTTCCATAAGGGCGACCGGCGGGGGCGTTCGGCTGCGCTGAACATGGTGATTACCGAGACGGGCGCGGCCAAGGCGGTGGCCAAGGCCCTGCCTGAGTTGCAGGGCAGGCTGACCGGCAACGCGATCCGGGTGCCGACTCCGGATGTGTCGATGGCCATTTTGAATCTGAGCCTGGAGACGGGGACCACGAAGGAGGAGGTCAACGACTACCTTCGTGAGATGTCGTTGCACTCGGAGCTGCGCAAGCAGATCGACTTCATCGATTCGCCCGAGGTTGTCTCCACGGACTTCGTGGGCTCCCGCCGGGCCGGCATCGTGGACGGTCTGGCCACGATCGCCAACGGCAAGAATCTGGTGGTCTATGTGTCTGGTACGACACAACGAATTCGGCTACTCGTGCCAGGTGGTGCGCGTCATGGAAGAAATGGCAGGCGTGAAGCGGCCCTCGTTCCCGGTGAGGGATGTCGTTGAGGAAGCCATGCCGGTGCTTGCCGCCCTGGGATCGGCCTAGGCGTCCGCCCTCCACCACTCATGTCACCGGGCCGAACCCATGCCCGCAAACCTTCTTAGATTTTGAGCCGAAACATGAAAATTGGAATCCTCACCAGCGGGGGCGACTGTCCCGGTCTAAACGCCGTTATCCGCGGTGCCGTGCTCAAGGGCATTGCCGTCCACGGCCAGGAATTCGTCGGTTTCCGGGACGGCTGGCGTGGTGTGGTTGAGGGCGACGTCATCGAGATTCCCCGCACCATGGTCCCGGGGCATCGCGAAGCAGGGCGGAACCATCCTTGGCACCTCCCGCACCAACCCGTTCGAGAACGGCGGCGGCCCCGAGGTCATCAAGGCCCACATGAAGCGATTGGGCATCGAGGCGATCATCGCCATCGGCGGGGAAGGCACCCTGGCCGCGGCCAAACGCCTGACCGACGCCGGACTGAAGATCGTCGGCGTTCCCAAGACAGTGGACAACGACCTTGACGCCACGGACTACACCTTCGGTTTCGACACCGCCGTCCAAATCGCCACCGAGGCCCTGGACCGGCTACGCACCACCGGAGAATCGCACCACCGCTGCATGATCGTGGAGGTCATGGGCCGGCACGTGGGCTGGATCGCCCTGCACGCCGGGATGGCAGCCGGCGCGCACGCCATCCTCATCCCCGAGCAGAAAGTCAGCATCGAGCAGATAGCCCAATGGGTCAAGGAAGCCCACACCCGAGGCCGCGCGCCACTGGTAGTGGTGGCCGAAGGGTTCGTCCCGGACCACATGGAATCACCGCACTCCGAACGCGGCCTCGACACCTTCGGCCGTCCCCGGCTCGGTGGCATCGCGGACCAACTGGCCCCGGAAATCGAAGCCCGCACCGGCATCGAAACCCGTGCCACCATCCTGGGCCACATCCAGCGCGGCGGCGTGCCCTCAGCCTTCGACCGCGTCCTGGCCACCCGCCTGGGCATGGCCGCCATCGACTCCGTGGTCGAAGGCTTCTGGGGCACCATGACAGCACTCAAAGGCACCGAAATCGAACGAGTAGCATTCGAGGACGCCCTGAACAAACTCAAGACCGTCCCCCAGAACCGCTACGACGAAGCCGCAGTCCTGTTCGGCTGAACCCCGCGGCCAGCCCAGATCAAGCGCCCAGCGGCCGCCTCTCCACCTGACAGCCAAGGAATTTCATCACGACTACTCCGTGATCCTGGTGGCTTCCGGAAGCAAGCTGAACCGGAAGCGGTGACAAGGCTCTCCCGTTTGGGGCGGTTGCCAGAGAAACAAAACGGGTACTGATCGATGGTGCCCCGGACCGGCAACATCACGATTCCGGCACTGCGTTCATCGTGGCGCGCGCCAAAAGAAATGGCTAGCTTCTGGGGCCACTGGCCGCCTTTAATAAATCCGACCGCAGGCAATGCACAGTTGCGGCGTCATGGCCTTGAATTGAATCGCCGAAACGGGAGTTATTAGGAGTCTGCCGCGATAAATCATGTCCTTGATGTTCGATCTTTGCACGCCGGTGTTGACACGACCGCCTGGACAGTTGGTGCCCGCACAAATTTCAGTGGCCGGTCTGATACTGCTCGACGATGTCCCCTTGCACACGGCCACGGGCGTTGACCTTGAGGCCCTTTTCGAGTGCCCACTGCCGGATAGCCTTGGCGTCTCTGCTGCCCGCGGGCGGTTGGCGGAGGCCAGGCCGCCCGCGCGCGCCGGAGGATTTACGAGCGGCCTCGATAAACCGGCCGAGCGTCTGGCGAAGTTCACTGGCGTGCTCTCCGTTGAGGTCGATTTCATATTCGATGCCATCGATAGCGAACTCCACCGTGACAATGGCTTCCGACCCATCGAGGTCATCCTTGAGAACAACTACCGTCTTGCGCGCCATGTTGAAAACATTATCAAGCAATCACCGATAGTGCTGTCGCGGTGTTTTGCAGCACCAGTGCGACACGAGGAGTTATTCTGAGCGGTGAATTTGCTGTCTCACTGTCGAGCCGTGGACGACGTGGCCGATAGTTTCGTACTTGAGCGGGTCGGCATTCCCGAGGTAGAGGGCCAGGCCCGCCCCGGCGATGGTGGCGGAAGTAGTTGAACGCGGGAGCCATGGTCACAGTCAGTAGCGAGAAGGTCCCGAGCAGCTGCCGGGAGCACGAGCACGGAGGACGGGCAGACAACCCCCAGATCGCAGGGCCGGGCGATAGCGTCTGCAACGATTCTGACAGTCTGGCCGAGGCCGGCGATGTTGAATCCAAGCGTGCTATCGGTTCAGACACTCTCTTGCTTCCGTGCTGCCCTGTCGAGGGCTTCCAACGCCCGTGCGTTGTTAGCCGCGTCCGTGAGGTCGTAGCGGAGCAGCGTTCCATCCACTCGAGGTGCAGGTATTGGGAAGCGCAATGTACACAGCATCGATGTCCGGGGAAGCGAGAAGCGCGCCATAAGAGCCAAACGCCTGTGGGACACCGTGCTTGTCGGCGTACTCTCTGGCCCTTTCCTCGGTGCGGGACGCGATGCCCGCGACCTCACCATTTTTCGTTTCCTGCAACGCCGAAATTATCTTTCGGACGACTCGGGCGCTGCCCAGGACGCCCGACGCAATTTCTCGCTCATTGAACTCTCCGGCACTGCACCTGAAGACCGGGCATGCGGCCGTAGGCCGCCCTTGCTCAGGTCTCCAGGAGAGGATAATCCCCGTCCATGGTGCTCAGGGTTTCCATCCAGCAGGTGGCTTTGATGGCGGCGTCCAGCCCTGCGAGGGCTTCGGCCGTGGCCTGCGCGGAGTCGTGGCGGGGGTTCAGTATGTCCCCGCTCATGACGATGCGGCCGTCCACGGCCAGCTGTGCTAGCTGTCCGCGCAGGGTCTTCAGCGCCTCGTAAACGTCGGTGGTGTCTCTGGTCTCCATAGTTGCCATTCTCTTAGGAGGTGCCCGCCGGTGCCGGTCGTCGCCTCGCCCATCACCGTCTTGAGGACGGAGAAGGTCCTTATCGCTCAGCTCAGTCACCCCGCCCGCCGGTGCCCTGGGGAAAGCCGGCAAATCTGGTTACATCTTGGATCTCAAGCGCATCGCCGAGTCGGTGAAAACAGTGCAGATTGTGGCTGATCTTACCGAGTTGCGAGCCGAAGTGAAGGCCGCCTCCACGGCCAGACGGTTACATCTCGACGTGGCCATACTGCACCCACAACAGCCGCAGAACCGAAGGCAGGTAATGGAAGTACAAACCGTGGAGCCCTATAGGGGTCGCTGAAAGCAGCCGCGCCTTGCCTTTGGGCTTACGCGGAAGGGAAAACCAGCACCGTCTAGCCGAGGGAGTGTTTGAATAACGGTGGATCTGAGGTTGGCCGGCAGTGTGGAGCAAGGCAGCAACGGGCACTGATTTGCATTGATCGCCGTCTAACGGGACCTGGGGGCCAAGAATGAGGACAGCTGTGTAACAGCAGCCGTCTGCGGTGTCCGGAGTGCTCTATGGATCCGTTCCGATTTATAATCAGAACAGGAACGGTGCTAGTCGTGATGTCAGTTCGCGGGCCGCTTCCGCGTGTTCGCAGATAGCAGGGAACCGTTCCGAGGGGCCCGAGAGGCAGAGGGCTGCGCCGGCAGACCCGTCCGGCAGTCTTACTGGAAGTGCCAGACTGGCGGTTCCTTGTGCTAATTCGTTGATGTCCGATGCCTCGCCTGTGAACCGTATTTCCGCGAGTTGCTCTTCCAGTTGCCCCCTGTCTGTGATCGTGTGCTGCGTCAGCTTCATCAATTGCCCTCCCAGGGGAGGGGATGCCGAATCGCCGAGTTCAGCGAGCATCAGTTTCCCTGCGGCGGAAGCGTGTGGATACCGGAGCATTTCGAATGCTGGTTGGAGCGGGTAGTCCGGATCTTCATCTGCGATTCTGAGGGACCCGTTTCGGAACATGATGAGGTGCACTGCGAAGCGGTTTCCACGGCGGAATTCAGCTATGACGGCGCGGGCCGCGGTGGTAACGGTTGGCGGGGTCGCAGCCGTAATCAGGCCCGAAATCGCGTGTCCGAGTGCGAATCCGCGGAGGTCGGAGGTGCGGGCCAGGTATTCGTCCGCGACGAGCGCATTCAAAACCCGGTAGGCGGTCGCCGGGGGCATCTGCAGAGCATCGGTGATCTCTTTCGCGGTAGTCCCGGTGCCGAACCGTGCCACGATCTCCAAGATCCTGAGCGGGTTTGACGTTGTGCTGGGGCCGGAGTGCGTGGGTCTGTAGGTCATGGGGTGGGCTTGCCGTGAAACAGGTCTATTTCCCGGGTCTCGTCGTAGATGCCCACGGACGCCAGACGATCAGGTAACCGGAGGCGAAGGAACAGGGCGTAAAGGACGCTGGCGAGGAGGACACCGCCGTAGACGAAGGTCTGTAGGTTGCCTGTGTGAATTGATACCGTCGCAGACTGCCAGAGCACGGCCCCAAGGACCAGAAAGGTTACCGTTCCCAGAATCCAGCTCGCGTAAGTGTCCTCCCCTATCCGGCGCAGGAAGAAGGGCATGGACACGCTGGCAAGGATATAGGCCCCCAGGTATCCATAGGCGCCCAGCGTGAAGAGGTTCCCGAGGCCCTGCTCGGGACTCGCACCGGAGATGATGACCGCGATGGGAACGACAGCAACTACCGGCATGACGATCATGATTGCCATCGAGGGGGTTCGAAAGGCGGGATGGGTCCGGCCGACCATTCGTGGTGCAACGCCTTCTCTGCCCATACAGAAAAATATCCGGGCGAGGGCGTTCACGGAGGCGATTGCGCACGCAAACCACGACGCTGCGATTCCCAGGTCAAGGACTGCGGCGAAGGCAGGGGAAGTCTGTGAAAAAAGGGCTGACAACGGAGTTGAGCTGGCTGCGATGTTTAACGGTGCCCCGTTGAGGGCTATGTCCTCGGCGGTCGCGGCAAGAATAAAGAGCACGCCGGTCACGATGGGGGTCCATGTGATGGCCCGCGGGACGCTGACAAAGGGCCTGTATGCCTCCCCGCCTAGGGTGGTCGGGCATTCGAAGCCGACAAAGGCACTTACGGCCACGACGATTCCGATCGATAGCGAATCAAAATTCCCGTTCCAGGCAAGCACGCTCGCGACACTGACCTTCGGCGCGTTGACGGCGAAGTAGACAATCATGAGAACGGCGAGGACTCCAATTGAAATGGATTCGACCGAAAACGTCACCAGGGCGGATACCTGGATGCCGCGCACCATGAGCAGGCACGCGGCGGAAGCGGCGGCAAGAATGACCAGGACCGCGATTAGCCGGGGATCCGGTATCGGGACTCCCAGGTTGATCAGCAGCTGGACGACATAGGTGCCAACAGCCAACAGACTGGCCATGGCAATGAGGCCGTAACCAAACATGGCCGACCAGCCAGCGGTGATTGCCGACCGTTGGCCAAGTCCCTTGGCTGTGTAGCTGTAGAGGCCGCTGACGGCAGCCATGCGCTTTGCCATCGGTCTCAGACAGAAGGAAACCAGGACCATGACCGCCATGGCCGCCCCGAATGTCAGCACAAGGTTCGGTCCGGTTGATCCAAAGACAAGACCCGGAAACACAAGAGCCGGAATGACGGCCATCGCACCCGCCGGCGCCACCCCGGCGACTGCCTGCGCGAAGACGGGCAAGAAGGAAAGCTTCCGGCGCCTCAGGCCCTCTACCGGGGAGCGGGGAGTAATGAAGCGGTCACCGCTGGCAGACATTGGGAACCAACTTTCCCTCCGACGGGCACGCCCGCCTTGCTTCTGAGGCGACGCAAGTAATCGGCCCGAGGTGCAGAACATTAGCATTCCCGGGCCATCTGCGATAGCCACTGTCATGTTTCCGAATGTTTCCAACATGTTAACTGCGGTGGGAAAACGTGGTCCGGAATTTCTCAGTGAAATCTTTATGAATGACTCGCCTAAATGAATTCCCTGCCGTATTTTTGATACATGAAGTGAATGCTTGTGACCGGCATCACGCCAGGTCTCGGCTTGAAAAAGGCATCTGAAACGTCATCGGGCACCGAGAAACGCCGGCTACTTGGTTTGAAAGGAATTGATCAGCATGACACGAGAACAAGCCTTTGCCGGCTGCCCCTCGGACTCGTACGTGGAGTTCTACGGGGGCCAGTGGCTGGTCATCCCGTTTGCGCCTGTTGAGCAGCCATCCTTTTTTAGCTGCTTGCCTGGGCGTAGACAGGATACTCGTAGCTCGTAGCAGAGCTTGACCGACCCTCTGGAAATAGAGGATGTCGGGGTTTGCAGACGATTCATCTAGGACCCCAATCGGGTTTCTGAGGTAATCTTCAGCGCAATATCATATGCACCAAGGTGCAATTTCGTATACCCAAAAAAGCTGTCCCATATCCACCAATAAAGCAGTCTCCTATGCACCAAAGATGGACGGTTCTGACAATCCAAGAACCTTTTGTGTCTATTGGTCCCGCAACGGTGACTCCGCTTACCAGACCAGGCACGAGGTCCGGGCAGGGCGTGGGTGGGTCAACAACTCCGTGCCTACACTCTCGGCTTCTCCGAAGCCGGTTTCCGGAGTACTTGGGGATCCTCATCCTGAACAGGACCAATCAAGGAGATAATCATGACTATCAGCAGTGAAGCTCAAGCCGTTGTTGGGACGGCGCATCCGTTGGATCCGTTGTCGCGGGCGGAGATTTCCCGTGCGGTTTCGATTTTGAAGGAGGGGCCGGCTGCGGGGGAGTCGTTCCGTTTTATCAGTGTTGAGTTGCGTGAGCCGTCCAAGGCGGATTTGCGTGGTGGTGTGCAGGTGGCGCGTGA
>NZ_KI912156.1:696717-697022 GCF_000517125.1 Arthrobacter sp. MA-N2
CCCCCGCGTCCCGCGGGTCTCATCCAGCTCATCCAGAGTGGCACTCAGACGCTTGAACGCCTCATCGTCATCGAACTCCCCCTGCACGAACCGGATACCCTCGGAAAGCTGGTTCCAGACGGCGTCGTCGAACGGGGTCCGGGAATACGCTTTGACGGCTTCCTTTAGCCCAGCCGCAAAATCCTCATTCTCCCGGTTCTGACGGGCGAAGCCGACCAACGCGAAGCTTGGCGGCAACAGGCCCCGGTTGGCGAGGTCGTACACGGCGGGCAGGAGTTTCTTACGGGCAAGATCGCCGGTGACTC
>NZ_KI912156.1:697122-697242 GCF_000517125.1 Arthrobacter sp. MA-N2
TTCCGCGAGCCGTTGGTTCCCGAACCGGGCGAAAGCCTGCCCGTCACGCAGGGCCGTGGCCATCGCCGACGACAAAGAACACCCCGTGCCGTGGCTATTTCGGGTCTCCACCCGCTCGCC
>NZ_KI912157.1:0-30878 GCF_000517125.1 Arthrobacter sp. MA-N2
CGATTGGCAAAACGCCACGCGGGCGGCCGGGTTGGTGCAGCCGGGGCGGTCACAGACTTTGAAATCGTTGAGTTCGTTGAACGGGTCGATCGTCAACACGCCGCGGCCCGGGTCCCAGGAACCGACGGCCCAGTCATCGCTGAGCATCCCGGCCAGAAACTCGCGCCATCCGGTGCCGGCACCGCATGGCGACGGAGTCAGTTCCTGCGCAACGGCGCTCATGCGCCCGCCGCCGGGAATTGCGGGAACTGGACTGCCGGGTTGGCGACCGCCGCCCGCAGCGACTCCTCGGAGGCGTGCGTGTAGATCAGCGTTGAAGCGATCGACCGGTGACCGAGCAGCACCCGTACGACGTCAAGATCGATGGGGTCGCCCTCCAGCCCGCGCAACCAGATCGTCGCCCTCGTGTGCCTCAGCACATGCGGACGGATCTTGAACCCCAGAAGCTTCGATAACCGCCTGAACAAGTCCACCACCCTCGCGTAACTCAGCGCCTGTCCCGCCGTCGGCCCTTCCAGGGCGACGAAAACGTTCCGACCCCGGTCATCACCAACACGGCCGATCCGCTCCCGCAGCGCCTCCTGGTAAGAGAACGCGAGCTCCGCAGGCAACGGGACCACCCGCAGGGACTTGGCACGTGCCCCGTTCGCCGAACGGTTGCGCACCACATGAACATGAGGACCCCTGATCTCGCAGCCGTGCGGCCGATTGTTCGCCAGCAAGTGCAGATCCTCCCGGAACAACGACAACGCCTCACCCACACGCAACCCTGCGAAGTAGAGCAACTCCACCAAGAACCGGTCCCGTGGACGCAACGACAGCGCCAGCAACGCCCGTCGGTCCGCTGCCTCCGACAACCACGCGGGCGTCCTCGGCACCTCCACCGACCTGACCCGCAGCTCCTTCGCGGCAACACTGCGCGTCCGGCCGCGTTCCCCACCCCGAGGACCAGGCCGAACGAACTGCTCCTCCGACAAACGGGCCACCAGCTCCTTTGGGACCAGACCCTCATTCGCCGCCCACCGGTAGAACTCGACCACCGCAACCAGCCACGCCCCGACCGTCGAGGGACGTCTAAGCGTCGCCACCCCTGCTCCATGTTGCACGGGAGTTACTGACAGATGGTTCTTCCACCGCACCATCGCCGAGGGCCTGGCTTGGGTCCACGCCAGCCCCTGAGCCGGAAGCCAGCTCAGGAACCCCGCGATCCTCAGACCGTAGTTGCGCACCGTGTTCGGCGAAGCGCCGGACTCAACCAAAGACAGCAACCAGTCACACGCCCCCGGATGAATCACCCCGCTCCGCCGGTCGAACACGACGGCCAGGTCCACTCCCGAAGTGGACCGCACCCAACGAAACCCGAACGCTCCAGGGGCAATCATGGGAGCACCCTATGGGCAGCCACTGACAACGAAACTGACGTGTCCACCACAAAGAAAAACCAACCAATAACTGACAATCGAAGACGCTGCTCCATGACTACAGATAAACAGCGCCAACTCCGCAGGATGCCACCGGCTTCTAAAAGAAGGCGCGGCGGTGCTGGTCTCCGATGCAGCCGAACTGGCCGAACTCCTCGCAGAATAGCCCCTTCAAGTGGCCGCCCCGTCGCCGGGGCGGCCACCGCTGGCGGTCTGCCGTCGTGGCCGGCCTGCGCTGGGGGTCGGCGTAGTCGGACCGCCATTCGCACACTTACTGCCGGCGACCGGGGCCGCGCGGCCGCCGAAGCCAGGGACGCCGAAAGAAGACCAGGGGTGCTGATGGAAGGGTTCGCAGGGCTCACCAGGAAAGGGCGTCCGCTGGCGCGGCCGGCTGTGGGGCCAGCGCCGGCTCCGCAGGGCTCCGCCGCCCCTGGCCCTGTTCTGTCTACGACGTTTTGGCTGCTGTCCTGACGGATTGTACGTGTCCGCTCCGGCCCGTCTAGCCCCTCCTTCGTCGGGGCCTGCGGTGAGGAATTCTTCGACGGCGCTCCTTCGTCGCTGATTCCCTTACGAAGATTTCCGCCCCTTGCCCTGCTGGTAGACAGGCCTCCGTCGGCCACAGCTCCGCAAGCTTCGCCAGCAGCCAAAACAACGGGGGAGAAGGGGAAGCTGGCCGGTCACCACGAGCCGCCCCACCCACCTAAATCCTCAGCAAAGGACATAAACACCATGAACGACGCCATCCGCATCTCCAGCCCCGCCGACATTCTCGGTTTCATCCCGCACTCCCTCGGGTTCGTACCGCGGGAATCCTTTGTGTTCCTGACCATGCGGGGCAAGACCCTGGGCGCGACCCTGCGCGTCGACGCCCCCGCGTTCGTCGAACCCGCCGGTTTCGCCCGCTCCATGGTGGACTACCTCGCATTGGACACACAGGCCACGGCGGTGCTGCTGGCCATCTACACAGCCAGCACCCCCGCACCCGGACAGCCCCGCCCCTTCTACGACCACTTCGAGGCCGTCATCGAGGCGCTGGAAGGTGCGGGTACCCCTCTGCAGGACGCGTGGCTGGTCACCCCGTCGCACTGGCAAAACCTCCTGTGCGACAGCGACGCCGGGTGCTGCCCGCCCGAACCGCTGGAGTCCATCACCGACGGGCAACTGAACGCGGAAATGGTATTCCGCGGCAGCAGCTACCAAAAGACGCCCGGCACCAGCTACGCACCGTTTGCAGGACCGGCAGACAGGGAGGAACAAATCCGCCACGCGCTCCCGGGAGTGCTCGGCGCCGAGCTGAATCCCGGACGGGAACTGTGGGCCGAGGCCCTGACCCGGGACGGCTGGACGGACCCGGCAACGGCAGTGGAGCTGCTCGCATGCTTCCAGCGCCCGGACCTGCGCGACACCTTGTTCTGCAACGTCATCGACCCGGAACGGCCCGACGCCGAGGAAAGCGGGAACCTGCTCCTGGGGGAGGGCATCACCCCGGACTGGAACCGCGTGGACCGGGCCCAGGAAACCGCCCGGGACCTCATCGACGCCGCGCCCGAAGGCTACCGGGCGCCCCTGCTGACCCTGATCGGATGGCTGGCATACCTCAAAGGCCAATCGTCCGTCGCCGCGGACCACTTCACCGCAGCCATGACGGACACACCCGGCTACCGGCTCGCGGAACTGATGGACCAGCTGGTCAGCAGGGGAACCATCGCCCCGGTCGCGAAGAACCAGGACACCGCCTACAAGCGGCACCACTAAACAAACGGGGGCCGGGCCGGGAAAACGGTCCGGCCCCCTGGGCGCGGTGGCGGCCTCCCCCGCATGCGCTCCTCCGGCCGCCGATGGCGCGACAGTGGTGGCAATCAGGTATGGCGTGGCCGGCAAGTGGGAGCCTGCAAAAAGAGGCCACAGCCCCACGGACGCGAAGCGCTTAGACCACGGGTTCTGTCTCCCGGGCCTTATCCAGATCATAGGAACGCAACCCGTGCTTCACGCCGAGGCGAATGATCCAATACAGCGCGACTGCAGCTAGGACCACAGGCCCAGCGACCACGACCACGCCGAGGACTATCGAAAGTATGTCCAAAGTAATTCCCCAAATGTGAGTCTTTGTGCAAAGCCTCTCACGGCGGTTGTCTATAGGAACATCTCCTCCGGCCACAGACCACGCTGCCGCGGGCGCAGCACCACACGCAGTAAACGGCCGAATGCCCGGGCTACAGTGGAAACGAAGACGATCCACTACGAGCCTGGGGGCAGCACATGAGCCACGAATACATCCTGACGGACGAGGACGCAGCACCTGCCGGTGCCACCCATGCCCAGGACGTCCTCGAGCTCTCGATGTTGACCATGCCGCAGCCAGGCGCCCCCATCGTTGATATCTCCTGGGAGAAATCCCCGCTGGACCTGTAAGTTTCCTGCAGCGATGACGCTGCAGCACCGAGTTTCCTTTTGCTGAGGGAAAGCTGAGGCCGGCCCCACGGGGCCGGCCTCAGCCCTTTTAAACGCTGAAAAGGGCCTCGCTTCGCTCGGGCTGTAGAAGCGCTTTTTCTGTTTTGGCGGCTGTCCTGACGGATTGTACGTGTCCGCTCCGGCCCGTCTAGCCCCTCCTTCGTCGGGGCCCGCGGCCCAGGAATTTCCCTGCGGCGCTCCTACGTCGCTGATTTCCTCCGGGAATTTCCCGCTCCTTGCCCTTACGGGTAGACGGGCCTCCGTCGGCCACAGCTCGCAAGCTTCGCCAGCAGCCAAAACAACGGGGGGAGAGGGGAGCTGGCCGGTCACCAAAGCCGCCCCGCTATAGTCCGCGCCAGCTCCCGATTCCAGCCGCTTGACAGACATAGAAGCGTCGGGGGAGCAGGGGGCGCTGGCCGGTCACCTAAGCCGCCCCACTCACCGACTTCTCGGACAAGAAGGAGCAACACCATGAACGCCACGCCCACCCTCGAAATGCTCGACCCGGCCACCCTGACCGTGGACATCAACGTCCGCAAAGACGCGGCCCTGACACCGGATTTCATTGCCAGCATCAAGGAACACGGCGTGATGGAACCTGTCATCGCCCACCGCAAGGACGACGGAGGCGTGCACGTCCTGATGGGACAGCGCCGCACCCGCGCCGCCGTCGAGGCCGGACGCACGAGTATCCCGGTAATGATCATCGAGTCCCCCGAGGAAGCCGACCGGATCGTGACCCAGGTTGTGGAGAACATACAGCGCGCCGAACTGACCGAAGCGGACGAAGCCGACGCCTACCACCAGCTGTCGCTTATCGGCGTTTCAGCCGCCGCGATCGCGAAGAAGACCGGACGGACGAAGACGAGCGTGGAGAGCGCGCTGAGAGCGAAGTCCACCGACACCGGATCCGCCGCCCTGGGCAAGGGGTACACGATTGAAGCGGCCCTGATTTTGGCTGAGTTCGCCGCCGATGAGGACGCGGTTGAGGAATTGGAATCGGTCATCAGGGATGAACCGGACATGCTCGCCCACGTCACCCAGCAGTTGCGGGACCGCCGCGACCGCGCGGCCGCACTCGCGGCGCTGACCGCCGAACTGGAAGCCGCCGGGACCACCGTGGTGGAACGCGCCGGATACGACGGGGACAGCGAGAACGTCCGGGTGTCCTCGCTGAACCGGGCCGACGGGGAACCGGCCACCGACGAGGACGCCAACGCCGTGCACATCGTCACGTCCTACAACGGCCATCACTCCACCGTCCCGGTCGTCGCCTGCTGGAAGGACCTGGGTTTCACTCTCCGGTACAGCGGCTACGGAGCATCACCGGCGAACAAAGGTCCGATGACGGAGGAGCAGAAGGCCGAGCGGAAAACCCTGATCGAAAACAACAAACTGATGCAGTCGGCAACTGTGGTCCGCCGCGACTTCGTGAAGACCCTGCTGGCGAAGAAACAGCCGCCCAAAGGCTGGCAGCACTTCACCGTCCACGCCATCACCCACCACCCCGAAACGGCCAGCGGATACGAGGGAACCGTCGCCGCCGAGATGGCAGGAGCCAAGACGGGGGAGAGCCCGGATCGGTGGGGCTGGAACCCGTTGAGGGACCACGTGGCCAAGTCCACGGCCCGCCCCGAGGTATCCCTGATCGCGCTGGTCTGCGCAGGGTATGAGAAGACCATCGCCAAGGACTCATGGCGGTCCCCGAGCATCCGCCACATCGACTACCTGACCCGGCTCATTGCCTGGGGATACACGGCCAGCCCGGTCGAGCAGATCATCCTCGACAGCGCCGCACCCGCACAGGAACACGAAGCCGCATAAGAGCCCTTGCCGGGCGGAACCCCCACCGCCCGGCAAAGCCCCCGCCGCCCGGGAAAGACCCCGGCCACCCACCACATGATGGCCAGGAACCTTCCAGAGGTCGGGCGGTCCGCCGCACGGTGCGAACCAAAGAAGCTGCTCATCAGCGGCGGACCGCCGTTCGACGCGACAGCCAGGAACCACCAACGTGCCGCGGCTCGGGCCCCGCAGACCACGCGACCCGCAAGGTGGGTACCACGCGCACAATACGATGACCCGTCAGCCGCTCAGGCTCGGTACATTCAGCTAGTGTGGATCACAGATTTCCTTTGTCCGAGGAACAGAAGAGGACCGGCCACCAGGCCGGTCCTCTTCTGTTTAACCGCACACACCCGGACGGAAACGCGGACGCCCGATCTTCAAATTTCTCCGACCCGGCCCGCTCCTTACGGAGACTGTGCACAGCCACCGCTAACCCAGGGTGACGTGCGCTGAGGATGGTGACGTGGTGGTTGTGTGCAGACGGTCAGGTGGGTCCCGTCGTCCAGGTGTGTGCGGGAAAAGCCCGTAGGAAATAGCTTTTGCCGTGCCCATGTGGGCGAGGGGTTGCTACTCCGATACGCCAGCCACGGGAGCTGACTCTTGCGCGCCCTTCCGGCCGCGCGGACGCCCGCCGGCCTTCTTCGCCGGGGCATCCAGACCGAAGCCGCGCAAGTCGGATTCGGTCCAGTCTGCGCGCAGGGCGGCCTGGTAGTCCTTGGCGTACTTCTGTTCTGCCGCGGCGAGCAGCTGAGCGGCTTCCTGGACCTCGACGCCGCTGGCAGCGGCTTGCTTGACGGCGCTGACTTTGGCGTCCCTGGCGGAGTCGATTTTGGCGGCGGCCTTTGCGGCGATGTCGTTGATATCCATACCCAAACCCTACCGGCCACCGCTGACAGCCGGAAGCAGGGTTTTCGGAGACCCCGCACACGTGGCGGAAAAACGTTCAAACCCAACCGGACGGAGCAAGCTATACATTTACACGGGTGTAAATGGTGTGTCGCTTCCGCGCCTTTGGCGGTTTGCTTGGCACACTGGTTGGTGTGGTCCCCGGTTTCGGGGTCGCTGCGCTGGGCTTTCAAAAGGATGGGGGAGTGCGTGACTGAGCAGAATGAGTCCCGTCCGCGTCTGTCCAAGCGACGCCGTGAAAATTCGCCGGCGGGGACGAAGAAGCGCCGCGAGGTGTGGGTCACCGTGGAGGAGGAAGCCGCGCTCGTTGCCAGGGCCGAGCGGGAAAAGGTCACCGTCCCGAACCTCCTGATTTCAACAGCCCTGTCGGAGCACTCTGAATCACCGACGGAACGCCGCGCCATTGCGGCGGAGCTCATGTCTTTGCACAATCTGCTGGCCCGTTCCTCGAACAACATCAACCAGCTTGCCCGGCAGGCCAACGCCACGGGCGAGTTCCCCGCTGAAGCCCGTGAGGCGCTGAAGCACATCCGCACTGTGGCCATGCGGATCGACGACGCGATTGACGGGCTGATGTAGCCGATGATTCCGAACATCACCCGCGGATCCAGGATGTCCGGACTCGTGCTGTATCTGGCCTCGACCGATGCCAACAAGACGAAGAACTCCCACACCGACCCGCACCTGGTGGCAGGGGATGCGGCGGTCATGGCCTGGTACGACGACGGTGTTCTGGACCGCGATGATGCCCTGGCGATTGCCAAGCACCTGGACCGGCCGCGGAAGGTGTTTGGTGTCTCGGTGCAGATCAAAGACATGCAGTGGGACGCGGCCAAGAAGGAGCGCGTGCACATCGGCTACAAGGACGCCAGTGTCTGGCACTGCTCGCTGAGCCTGCGCGCCGAAGAGGGCGCACTGACGGACCAGCAGTGGGGCGATATCGCCAACGACTTCGTCGACGCCATGGGCTTCACCGAAGCCAGCGGCAAGGCACGGTGCCGGTGGGCCGCGGTCAACCACGGCACGAGTGAGAACGGCAACCACCACATCCACATAGCCGTGTCCCTGGTCCGCGAGGACGGCACCAAAGCCTCCACCCATGGTGACTACCAGCGTGCACAACAGAGCTGCCGTGAGCTGGAGGTCAAGTACGGTCTGGAACAGCTCTCCACCGTGCACGCCACCCGCGGATACGACCGGGCCGAGAAGGCCACCGCCGTCCGGGACGACCGGGAAATGCACCGCTCATGTTTGGCCCGGAAAGTCCGCGCCAGCGCCAGCGCATCAGCGACCGAAGCGGAGTTCGTCCGCAGGGCCCGCGACACCGGCCTGCTGATACGTCCGCGCTACGCGAAGAACACCACCGACGTCATTGTCGGCTACTCCGTAGCCGAACGCCCCGCCCGGGGACAGCGGCCGATCTGGTTCGGCGGCGGAACCCTCGCCTCAGACCTGAAACTCGGGGCCCTCCGGGAAGAATGGCCCGACACCCCGCACCAGGCGACGGAAGCCGCAGCGGAATGGAACGCGGCCGCCCGGAACAGGCGCACGGTCTCCAGGACCGGCCCCGAGAACGCAACACCGCCGGCGGAGGCGTGGGTGGAATACACCCGCAACGCGGCCGCCCTGGCTGACCAGCTGCGCAGCATTCCACGTGATGATCACGCAACCTGGGCGAAGGCAGCACGGGACGTCTCCGGGGCGTTCGCGGCATGGTCCTACCGGCTTGAACCGACCCCGGGTCCGCTGGCGGCCACCGCCGCCGAACTGTCCCGCACCGCCCAGCTGCGCGCACCACGGCAACACAGCAAACCTGTCGCTCTCCCGTCGATTGCGGGAACGGCCATGTTGTTCATGGCCGCGGCCAGCAAGACCAAAACGGCCGCACAAACAGCGCTCATGGTGCAGCTGATCAACACCGCCTTCGCCGTGTATGAAATGCATGCCCAGTCCGGGCGGACCCGTGAGGCCCAGCGCATCCGTTCGGTGGTCGAGGAGCAGTTGGCCCCGTTTACCGGGACGATGCCCAAGACGGTCTTGGTGGGTGCCGGGCAGCAGCCGGCCGACGCTGGACTACCGCCGAGGGCGATCGATATCGCCCGGCGCGGCATGGTCCCTATCCGTCCGGGATCAGTACTGCCCACGACGCCAATACCGGCGACGCCGGCGAAGACCTCCCAGCCCGGCCGGCGCGACGCCGGGCCGGGCCTCGACCGATAAAGACCACCACCACCTACTGCAAGGGAACAGCATGAGTGAATCAGACGGAATGGATGACGTCCTGGACGGCGGTCTGCGGCAGTCGCTGATGGTCGCCTCACGCATTGCCGAGACACTGGCACGCCGGCGCCAGGAGAGCCAGCGGCAACAGGAACATCAGGACGCCCAGGCAGCGCACGAAGCGCGGGCGCGCCTTGCTGCCGAGCGCAGCGCCGCCCACGCAGCGCTGGCTCCCGTGGCGAAGGACCAGTGGTGGGACAAGGCACAGCCCAGCGACATCGCCGCGGCCCACGCCGTCGCCGAGGGCTGGAAGGACCACGACCCGGCCGCCCTCGCAGCATCAGAGAAGATCCGGACCGAAGTTCAGCGCCGCTACGGCATCGACACCCGCGACGTCGGCACGGACGCCACGTACCTGGCATCCGGCATCGAAACCATCGCCGCAGAACAGGCACGCCGTGCCGCTGTCGCGGAGCACCGGAAGGGCATGGCCCTCATCGCCGCGGCCCAGGCCGAAGAACTCCGCGCCAAGGCCCGGACGCTGGCCCCGGAAATGGAGCGGCACCAGGTGCCCGTCGAATACCTGAACAACCCCGCGCTGTCGGAGGCGCTGCACAGCGCCCACGACGCCAGGACCCCGGCGGCCATTGAGGCCGCCGACACCGCTGTGAAGGAACGCCTGTACCTGATCGGCAAAGACGGCATCAACGGTCCCACTATCGACCAGTTGCGCGAAGAAACCACGGCGAACTTCGCCGGCGCGGGCGACCGACACTTCGAGGAAGCTACGTTCGTGGACGCCGCCAGGGACTGGCACGAAGCGAAGCTTCTCGCCGAGGGTGGATTCACCGGCTCCCAGGAGCAGCCGCTGGAACAGCGCTACGAACGCACCGAAGCCGAACTCTTTGCCCGCATCGAAGCCATGGGCCGTGAACTGGAAAGCCGGGTCACCGGCGACGACAACAGCAAACGCCTGCAAGACCAGGGCCGGAAGGCCGAAACCAGCTCAGGCGCAGAATACGGTTCCGCCGGCCATCACCAGGCGTTCGCCGCCGCACTCGCCGGAACTGCCAGCGAGGAACGCATCAAGGGACGCCTCGCCGCTGCACGCAGCGAGGGCACCCACCCCAGCGCCGCACTCGTCACCGGTAAAGCGCCGGCGAAGGCACAAAAGACAAACTCCGGCGCGGCCCTCGGGGCGCAGAAATCCAGGAGCGGTCCCAGCCGCTAAGGGCTGCAGATTTACAGCGGATGCTTTCGCAGGTACTGGCCAAGGCCGGGAATGGCGAATGCGACCTTGCCATGGCCGGTGGACTCGATGAGCCCTGCCGCCAGGAGCCGGGTGCGGTACTTGGCGACGAGCGTCGGGCGGGATCCGGTCCGCTGGACGATGTCGCCGACGGTTGAGGGGCCCTCGTCAACTGCCATGGCGTGCAAGAACCCCAAGTCCTTTCCGGACGCCGTGGCGAGGGCGGCTTCAATCACCACGCGTTCGTTGCGCCGTATTGCTGCCGCTATCGCCCGGTCGACCGTGGCGGATGAGAGTGAACCGTCGTGGTTTTCCGCTTCCCTCCACAGGAAGTAGCCGACCAGCTGAATCAGGAAGGGATAGCCGCCAGTGGCGACGGCTGCCTTGTGCACCAGCTCTGGCGCGATGATGATCCCGGCGGTGCCGAACGTTTCCGTGAACGACGCTTCCACATCGCGTACCGCGGCGGCATGCAGGTCTGTTTTGTCAGCCCGGCGAAGGAACGTCGCTACGCCCTCGTTCAGGAGGTCCGACACCGCAGAGGGCAGTCCGGCGAAGATCAGCCCGATGGGGAGCCGGTCCTGAATGAAATGCTGGACGTTCGCGGCCAACTGGGACAGTTCCGCCCGGTCGGCCGCGTGGATTTCATCCACGGTGATCAGGAGTCCGGTTCCGCGCTCATCCAACAGCCCGAGGAGGTTCTCCCCGAGCTCCCTCCAATCGACTTGTCGTTCCGGAGAAAGCTGGGACGTGACGCCAAAGCCCGCAACGGTAATCCCCGTGACGTGTCGCCGGGGTTCGGGCCCGTCGCCGAGCTCTTCGGCGAGCCGGCGCATCTTCTCGCCGATCCGGCCCATAAAGGCCCCGGTGGCGGTCTCCGAGACGACGGCCCAGCCATGTTCCCTGGCGAGGTCATGGGCGGCACCGAGCATGACGGTCTTGCCGATCCCACGCGCGCCGGTGAAGATGGACAGCAGTCCCGGAGCGCCGGAGCCCAGTTGCAGCCCATACTCGAATTCGTCAAGCAGCCCCGCGCGGCCGATGACCTCAGGCGGGGTAGCCCCCGCTGTAGGGCGGAACGGATTCTCCACAGCTATCATCGAATCAGCCTAGCAGGTGAATTTTGGTGAATTTGGTGAATTTAGTCCGAGTGGTGAATTTGGTAAACTCTCATGGCTGGTATCGAGCACACCCGCGGCAAAGCAGTGGAAGGTGAAGTCCTGCCCGACGACCACAACGACATCGGCGACGCCCTTCAATGGGTGCGACTGACGTACGCCCTGGACTACCCAGCCCGACCGGACTCCTGGGACCGGCCCGAAGACTACCCGCAGTCATGGGACGTGCGCGCCTACATCGACGCTGAAATCCTCGAACCCGGCTACGACACCCTGGAGGTCGACGCCCAAGGCCGGGTCACCGTCGCGGAAGCCAGCGTCTACGTGATCCCCGACATCGGCGACGTCAACCTCTTCGAAACCTTGGACGCGCACAGCGCCGAACTGTCCCAATTCGCCGAAGTGTTCATCGCTGCCGGGTCCCAGCCCAGCCTGCTTACGGTCGGAGGCGAACCGGTCCGCCAAGGCGACCTGATGATCGTGACCTGGGTGAGCGTCCAGCCCCGGTTCCGCGGGCACCGGGCCGGGCACCAAGTACTCAAAGCCATCCTCCACGCAGTAGGCCGCGGTACCGTCGTCACCGCCCTGCACGCGGCGCCCGGGCTCCAGGAAGGCATGGAAGAAGGATCTGTAAAACACCGGATGGAATGCCGCGCCCTCGCCAAGTACTGGGGTGAACTCGCGTTCCGGCCACTGCAGCGCAACGTCATGGTCCTGACCTACGACGACATGCTCGTCATGCTCGACGACGATGACCAGGAGGACGAAGACATCAACCTCGACGAGCTGCGTGATGTGCCACTGCTTCAGCTCTCCCAGAAACAGCGCGACGCAGTGTTCAGGGACCTCCAAGTCAAGCTCGAGGAATAGCCCTATCGCCTGGGAGCCACACCATACAAAACGTGACTCCTAGCAGTCCACAGTTGGGGTCAATCCGGGTTACCCACGGCTGGAATTGGGAGCCATAGGGTAGCTCCCTTAGCAGCAGTAGCGGTGGATAACCCATCAGGATTTTCCCCCAGCTGTGGGCAGCGGAACTAATTGTCCAGACACTGGACAAATGAGGACTGGAGCGTCGGCGCCCCCAGGCAATGTGGCGGGGATTGGGAGCCGGCCGGTACCGGGCCACAGCCGCGGGGTTCGCACATAAACCAAACTGATACGGTGTAATACACAAGAATCACAGGATTCATAGACATTCACAGGAGCGCCCATGGAAAACCCGTTTCGTCCAACAGCAGGGGCGACTCCGCCCGATCTGGTCGGCCGCGGGGGAGTGCTGGACGAGTTCGCATACGGTCTACGTCTCGGTTCGGGAGCCCCGGGTCTCTTGACCATTTTCACCGGAGCCCGGGGCATCGGCAAGACCGTCATGCTGGGCGCCGCCGAAGACCTCGCCATAGCAAGTGGCTGGGCGGTAGTTTCCGAGACCGCGACCGGAGGGTTCCTGGGCCGCATCGGTGAAGCAATGCGGCGGCTAACCAATGAACTGGGCGACGGGCCTACAGGCCGGAGGGTCACCGCGTTGTCAGTTGCCGGCTTCGCCGTGACGACCCAACTCGCTCCTGAGGAACAGGTTGACTGGCGTGTCCGTGGTGCAGAGCTTCTCCGCCTGCTGGCACAGCGCGGCACCGGCCTGGTCATCACCGTTGACGAGATCCATGCCGCTGATCGCACGGAATTATCCCAACTCGCGGCCGACGTGCAGCACTTCATTCGCGAGGGACTGCCCATCGGACTCATCTTTGCCGGATTGCCTGCCGCGGTCTCCGACCTGCTCAATGAAGGAGTCGCCACGTTCTTGCGCAGAGCAGACCGCATCGACCTCCACGCAGCTTCCATCGCTGAAGTCGAACGCTCCTTTGCCGAGACATTTGAAGGCGCAGGGAAGACGCTCGGCCCCGAACTGGCCAGGAACGCGGCAGAAGGCACCGGCGGCTACCCGTTCCTGATCCAACTGGTCGGCTACTACCTCTGGCAGGAAGCGGAAAGTGCCCTTGGAGGCCTGGACACTGCAGCTGTAAACAGAGCAGTCGCCGCAGCCCGCCGCCGAAACGAACGCGTAGTCATCGAGGCGGCACTGTCTACAACATCTGGGAGAGATCGCGACTTCCTTCAGGCCATGGCGGAGGATCCCGGGCCTTCCTCCACCACAGACATCGGCAAACGAACCGGCATGCGGCCAAACGCCGTGGGAAACTACCGAACCCGGCTGCTGGACGCCGGGCTAATAGAGCCTGCAGGACACGGGCTTGTGGACTTCGCAATCCCAGGACTACGCGAGTACCTAACACCGCGCTCCCCCCATTAGTAGAGGCCTCGTTCCGCCGAGCTTTCAGCCGGTCCCCGGCGGCCGATGCTGGTCAATAGGACTTTCCCCGCACGTGAGACAACTAATCGTGACCCGGCAATGCACCCTGGCCGAACAGTACCGCGGCTTCGTCGTAGCGGTTCTGCGGGACGGTCTTGAGTTTGCCCAGGGCGGCTTCGAAGCCCACATGTTCGATTTCCGTGCCTTTGAGGGCCACCATGGTTCCCCAGCGGCCTTCGACGACGGAATCGATGGCGGCCATGCCCAGCCGGGTGGCCAGGACCCGGTCGAAGGCTGAGGGCACGCCGCCGCGCTGGATGTGGCCCAGGATGGTGGCGCGGGTTTCGATGCCGGTGCGGGCTTCGATTTCCGGGGCCAGTTGGTCCGCGATGCCACCGAGCCGGGGACGGCCGAAGGTGTCCAGGCCGCGTTCGGAGTGCGGGGATTCCATGTGGTCCGGGACAAACCCTTCGGCAACAACAATCAACGGTGCCCGGCCACGGTCGTGGGCCTCCTGAACCCACTCGGTGATCTGCTCGATGCTGACCTTCTGCTCGGGGATGAGGATGGCGTGCGCGCCGGCAGCCATGCCCGCGTGCAGGGCGATCCAGCCCACGTGGCGGCCCATGACCTCGGCGATCATGCAGCGGTGGTGGGATTCTCCGGTGGTGCGCAGCCGGTCGATGGCCTCGGTGGCGATCTGGACGGCGGTGTCGAAACCGAAGGTGTAGTCGGTGGCGTCGAGGTCGTTGTCCACGGTCTTGGGGACGCCCACGATCTTCAAGCCGGCGTCGGTCAGGCGCTTCGCGGCGGCCAGGGTGCCTTCGCCGCCGATGGCAATAATGGCGTCGATCCCGAGGCGGTCCATGTGGGCCTTGATGACATCCGGCCCGCCGCCGTTCTCGAACGGGTTGGTGCGGGACGTGCCGAGGATGGTTCCACCCTGCTTGGCGATACCGCGGACCATGGTGCGGGGAATGTCGATGACGTCGCCCTCCACGACGCCTCGCCAACCGTCCCGGAAACCGACGAATTCCTGGCCGTGAATGGCAATTCCCTTGAGGACGGCGCCACGGATGACGGCGTTGAGTCCGGGGCAGTCGCCACCGCTGGTAAGGATTCCAATTTTCATTTCTCTGACCTGGGAACGAAGGCCTGTGCAACGGTTCCGGAACCTTTGACTGTGAGGGGGCCGTCGGCGGCGGGGACGAAGATTGATTCCCCGCGGTTCAGCCTGAGTCCTTGGGGTTCCCCGTCTGTCGTTGCCTGTATGGTTCCTTCCACGCAGATGAGCACTCGGGGTCCGTCTCCGGGCAAGGTGTGCGGGCCGTCCGCGCGCTCAGGGTGGCTAATGGAAAGTGAGAATTCGGGGACGGGCGGGGCGAACACGTGCGTGACGGCGCCATTGGGAGCGGATTCCACGTCGTAGCCTGTTGAAGTGAAGTCGAGTGCGTCGATCATGGCGTTGCTGTCGAGGTGTTTGGACGTGAGCCCGAGACGCAGCACGTTATCCGAGTTTGCCATTAGCTCGAGCCCGAATCCGCTGAGATAGGCGTGCGGGATGCCGTCGCCGAGAAAGACGAGTTGGCCAGGTTCCAGGAGGACCCGGTTCAGGAGCAGGGAAACGACCGCGCCGACGTCTCCTGGGTAGACGCGGGCCAACTCGTCAACGGTGCCATACGCTCTGCGTTCTTCAGGGTCGGAGCTGGTGGCGGCCAGGTGGCGGCATGCTGCAACTACATGGTCAAGGTCCTCTGTGCTCAGCTGCAGGAGCTGACGGAGCCCGTTCCGGAGGCCGGCCTCCGCCGCGGCGGAGGCCACCGCATCGAGGGCGGCGGTGACGGGTCCGCCCAGGCGCGACAAGAGACTGTGGACTTGGTCCTTGGTCCGGAACCCGACGAGTCCCTCGAATCGGGTGAGGGCGTAGACCATTTCGGGTTTGTGGTATTCGTCCTTGAAGTTGCGGCCGGGGTCGGTCACGGGCACCCCGCGGGTTTCCTCCTCGTGGAAGCCTGCCTGAGCCATCTCAGGGGTGGGATGGACCTGCATCGAGAGGGGGCGTGCCGGAGCGAGCAGTTTGAGCAGGTAGGGCAGACGCCCGAACTCGGCCTGGACTTGGTGGCCGAGGTGCGTGATGGGGTCGGACTCGATGACTTTATCGAGTCCGGCGGCCCCGGTGGAGGTATGGGCCATGGAGGGGCCGGTCGGGTGGGCGCCGAGCCACAGCTCCGCAAAGGGCGCCCCGTCAGGGTCGCCTCCCAGAAATTCGAACATGGAGGTTTCGGACCCCCAGTCATAGGAACGTCTGGAGCCGGTCAGGCGATACATGATCAGTCCTTGTCTTCGGTATGGCTGCATATCGCCTCACCACGGTGGGGGCGTGTCTGCGAGTGGTGGCGCAGCTCAGTGTTCGGTGGTTCCCTTGGGCATGAGCCGGACCACGGCTTCGGTGAGGATGCCAGGCTTCCTGTCCCGGATTTCCGCGGCGTTCTTCCGAATCAAGGCGGCCCGGACGATCGTTGCCCCGATGTATCTGATCGGCTCCAGGGGGAGGCTTTTCGCGGTGGCCTGGTTGATCAGCTTGCTGTGCGCCCGGTGATCATCCAGGCCGAGCACCATGCTTGAGAGGATGCGTGAGCAGGCGGGGATCTGGGCCAGGCCGGTACCGTTCCAGCCGACGGCGTAGTAGATGTTCTCGTGGCCGGTGAGGTTTCCGAACATCGGCACGTGTGCCGGAACGCAGTCGATGGGTCCGAGCCAGTCGTAGTCTATTTTGACGTCCTTGAGGCTGGGGTAGACGCGCTGGAGTTCCCGGAGGCTGTCCGGGACCCACCGCGGATGGCGGTTCATCTTGGCCCCGATGCGGTCGCCAAAAATGGTTCCGCCGCTTCCCCGGCCGAAAACTATGCGCCCGTCAACGGTTCGTTGGTAGTAGAGGACCTGGTTTTGGGCATCGCAGATGGCTTCCCCGGATTTCCAGCCCAGTGCGTCAAGCTGGTCCGGGATGGGTTCGGTCACGACGACCTGGCTGTCGACGACGTACATTTTGCGGCGGAGCTCGGGGATGGAGGATGCCCAGGCGTTGGTGGCGATCAGGACCCTGGCCGCTGTGAGTTCGCCCCCGGGCGTCTCGATGCGTACACGGCCGCCTGGGGTGATGCTCAGGGCAGGGGTGTGTTCATGAATTATGACGCCTTTGCGGATCGCGTACTTCTTGAGGTTCCGCATGAGTTTGCCCGGGTTCAGCGATCCTGCCATGTCTTCGACAACGCCAGTGTAGGGGATGCTGGAGCCCGTCCTGCGGCTGAGTTCTGCCGCGTCCAGCCGCCGGTACCGTGCCGCTCCGTTCGCCTGGCACCTTTCCAGGGCCGGCTCCCAGGCCTGTTCCTGGGCCCGTGAGCTTGCGCTCCAGATCCATCCATCGAGCCTCAGGTCCATGTCGAGCTCGCCCGCGTCCTGGAGGGCTTTCAGCTCCTGGATGGCTTCCCTGGTCGCCTGGGCGAGGCGCAGGGCTTCTTCCGGTCCGGTGACGGAGGTCAGCCGGTCCAGGCTTTCGAACCAGGAATGGATCTGGCCGCCGTTGCGCCCGGAAGCGCCGGAGCCGCAGATGTCGGCTTCGAGGACTGTCACTTTTTGATCGGGGTCCGCGTCCAGGATCCGGATGGCGGTCCACAGTCCGGTGAGCCCGCCGCCGATGATCGCGATATCGGCCGTGGCCGGGCCGCCCAGGGCGGGGGCCGGGGTGTCATCGAGGTCCCGGGTGGACTGCAGCCAGTAGGACTGGTCAGTGTCGGCGGCGATGACGGGCGGGCGGAGCTTGAACTGCTTTTGCTTGGACATGGTTCCTCGTTTCGGGTGCATATGAGTGTCGTCCGGGCGCGCGGGGGTGCGGCGGGACGGCAGGTACGTTTTCGGCCGTGCGGGGCTTGCCTGAAGCTGGCCGATGGTGTGAAGCGGTGGCGGGATTGTCAGCGGCGGAGCACGTTGAAGGTGAAGGTGTCCCCGCGGTGGTAGTCCTGGGCGTACAGCACGGGTTCACCGTTGGCGGTGACGGCCGTTTCCGTAATCAGGAACCACGGGTCGTGGCCTTCCAGTGAGTACCGTTCCTTCAGGTCTGCGGGCATGTTTACTGCCTGAAGCCGTGCCGCCGAGAACGAGAGCGGGTATCCTTGGTCGCGGAGGAAGGTGGAGACGGAACCGCTCCAGTCGATGTGTTTGATCGGACCCGGGATGCGGGATCTGCTGATGGTGTCGATGCTGAAGATCAGCGGTTCCTCGCCATCGGAGCGGAGCCGGACCAGCCGCACGACGGTGTCTTCTTCGGAGAGTTGCAGGGCTTCGCGCTCGACAGCCTCGGGCCGGTGTTCTTCAACGGAGAGCACCAGGGTCTGTGCGTCGTATCCGAGGCTCTTGAGCAGCTCGGTCACTGATTCGAACCGGGTGACCGGCCGGTCGACGGTCGCGGTCGCGAGGGAAGTCAGGAACCGGCCAAGTCCGGGACGGACCTCGACGAGTCCTTCGTGTTCGAGGAGTTTGACTGCTTCCCGGGCGGTGCTCCGGCCGACCTTGAACAGCTCGACAATCTCGGGTTCGCTGAGGATCTGGTCTCCGGGTTTGGTGCCGTTCTCCCGGAAGTATCCGATGAGCCGGTCCCGGACCTGAACAGACATCAGACCGCGGCCACCGACCGGGGCCGTCCGGGGGCTGGCGGCTGGCTGGTTCAGGGACGTCGTCATCGTGGATCCTTAAGGGTGCGGAGGTTGGGTCTGGAGTTGGGGTGGTCCGTGGGTGGCCCCGGACCGGTGGTGCGGTGATGCTTCAGCCGGAGCGGGGCTTTTCCATTATTGCCCTTCCTGGGCCCAGCCGCCCCAGTGCAGGCACGTCTTTGCTGCGGTGGCTGCTCCTGCCTGCATGCACGATTGCAGCGCCTGGCCGCGCGCGAAGGCGGCGATGAATCCTGCGATGAAGCTGTCGCCGGCTCCGGTGGTGTCCACCGCTTCGATCGGGTCGGCGTGCTGGCGGGTCCATGCGGTCCCGTCGAATGCGATGCTTCCCGCCGGCCCGCAGGTGACAACGGCCAGGCGGGCGCCGCCGCCGATCGCGGATTCGGCCATTGCCCGGGCGGTGTCCAGATCATCGCCGGCTGAGCAGAAGGCGACGTCCAGGAGGTCGAATCCGGTGCTGACGGCGCAGTCCTGGCTGATCGGCACGCCCCTGCGGCTGAGTTCTTTCCGGATTTCGTTTGCGAAAGGGCTCATGCCGATGTGGACGAAGGCGCATTGGGCGAGGGCGTCCAGTTCTCGGTCGTCGGGTTTGTAGTCGGCGCAGACCGCGAAGTCCTCGAATTCGATGAGGCGTTCTCCGTCCGGCATGACCCGGATTCTGGAGATCGAGCTGACGCCGTCAAGGACGACGAGACCGTCGGTGATGACGTTGTTTCTTTCCAGGGCCTGGCGGATTCGGCGGCCGTCTTCGTCGGGGCCGATGGCTCCGGCGTAGCGGGTGGAATGCCCCAGCCGGCTGAACTGCACGGCGACATTGAGTGCATTTCCGCCGACGAAGCTCTGGTTCCTGGATCCGAAGTACTGGTCGATCGTGTTGTCACCTATCGACCCTAGGGCGGGTCGTTCAGATGCTTGCATCTTGGGTTCCTTTCCGTGCCGGCGGGGTGGTATGTGGGCTGGTGGGGCGGGGTGTTGTTAGCGTCCGACGCCTTCGGCGAGTCCCCGGACGAAGTAGCGCTGTCCGAGGATGAACAGCACAATCATCGGGACCGCGGCGATGGTCATTCCGGCGAAGACGGAGGGGAAGTCCGTGACGGCGCGCGATGAGAGGGTGGCAAGGCCGACCGGGAGTGTCTTGAGCGTGTCGGATCCGATGAAGATCAGGGCGAACAGGAACTCGTTCCAGGCGAAGAGGACCTGGAGTATGACGGCGGAGACGATGATGGGTGTGCACATGGGCATGGTCACCCGCCAGAAGGTCTGGCGCCTGCTGGCGCCGTCCAGGACCGCCGCCTCGTCGACGTCGATCGGAAGATCGATCATGTAGGAGCGGATGAGGAACGTGGTGAACGGGACCCGGAAGGCTGTGTAGAGGATGATGAGCGCCCAGTACGTGTCGTACAGGCCCCATGCCTGCATGAGTTTCACCAGGGGGACAAGGGCGACGGTCGGGGCGAGCATCAGGCCGCCGACGATGATCATCAGGATCGGTTTGCTGAGGGGGATGTTGATCCTGGTCAGCCCGAAGGCGGCCCAGGCGCTGAGCAGCGTCGTTGACACGACGCTGACCGCTGTCACCAGGACGCTGTTGAAGAGGTAGGTTCCGACGCCCCGGTCCACGGCGCGGCCGTAGCTGCTGAAGTCAAGGTTTGTGGGCCAGGCGAACGGATTGCCGAGTATTTCCGAGTTGGATTTCATCGAGCTGATGAACATCCACAGCAGGGGGTAGAGGACGACGATGGCAAGGCCGAGCAGAAAGCCTGTCAGGATGAGCCGGCCGATGATGGGCCACAGACGTGCGGGGCTGGTCATCAGACTCTCCTCTTGTTCGTGTAACGGACCTGGATCAGGGCCAGGGCCAGGGTGATGATGAAGATGACGGTGGCTATGGCTGCGGCGTAGCCGAAGTCGTTCTTGATGAAACCGCTTCGGTAGAGCCAGGTGCCGAGTACCTGGGTTGAGTTGTCGGGGCCGCCGGAGGTGGTGACCATGACTTCGTTGAAGACCTGGAACGCGCCGGAGATCGTGACGATCATCATGAGCCCGGTCATTTCGCGGACCAGGGGAATGGTGATGGAGAAGATCTGCCGGACCGGGCCGATGCCGTCCAGCGCTGAGGCTTCGTAGAGGTCCCGCGGGATGCGCTGGATGGCGACGGCGAAGAGGAGGGTGGAGTACCCGAATCCCTGCCATTGGCTCATCATGATGATCCCGAGCATCGCCGTGGCCGGGTTGCCCAGCCAGGCCTGCTGCAGGGAATCCAGGCCCACCGCGTCCAGCATGCCGTTGAGCAGGCCGCCCTGGGGCTGGTATATGAAGGCGAACAGCAGGCCTGTCACGGTCAGGGAAATCGCCGAGGGCAGAAAGTAGATTGACCGGAGGATTGCCCTGAACCGTTGATTGCGGAGGTTTTCGATCAGTGAGGCGAGCACGAGGGCAAAGCCCACCTGGAAGACGATGGAGATCCCGGCGTACAGGCAATTGTTGCCCAAGGCCTTCCAGAAGATCGGATCTGCGGCGAGCCGGGTGTAGTTCTCCAGGCCGACGAACCGCTGTTGTCCGGTGAAGATGTTGGACGTTTCCAGGCTGTACCGGAAGTTAAGTACCAGGGGGTAGTAGACAAAAAGAAACAGGGTGACCAGGCCGGGAAGCACCCAGATCAGGCCGTGCCAGGTGTTTTTCTTCCGGGCAGGCTTGCGGCGGCGCGGGACGGGCGTTCCCGCCGCCGCGGCGCTGAGGCCGGGCGGCGGGAACGTCTTCTCTTGGGTTGACACGCTACTTGGCCTGGTCGGACGCGGTCTTCACGGCGGTCATGACGTCCTGGGATGTCTTCGTGCCGCTGATCATGCCTTCGACGCCGGAGAGGTAGGCGTCGGCCACCGCGGGAACGGTGACGGTGTCGAGCCAGATGGAGAGCCGGCTGGCCTTCTGCAGGTCCTGGATGCTTGCGCGGAGCTGGGGGGTGGAGTTCGATTCGTTGAGGGAACCGGTGACGGGGCTCGGAAAGCCGATGGTGGAGGCCAGGGCTTCTGCGTTCTGCTTGCTGGTGACGAATTTCATGAAGTCCACGGCGAGGGCGGGGTTCTTGGCTTTGGGGTTGATCAGGAAGCCGTCCGGGGCGCCGGTGAGGGCTTTGGTGTCGCCCTTGGCCGCTGCGGGCGCGGGAAGCCGGAAGAGATCATAGCCGTCCGCCTCGGCTTTGCTGCCTTTGGGTGCTGCGGCGGCGAACTCGAGGTTCTCGACGTAGAACATGGCGGCCTTGCCTTGACCGAATGCGTCTCGTTCGGAGTAGTAGTCCGTGCCGTTGGCCGTCTTGCCGGTGGTGGTGCACTTGTCAACGATCTGGGCGAACTGGTCCAGGGACTGTTTGTATCCGGGATCTTCAAATGACGCCGTGGCCGGTTTGTAGTCTTTATCCAGGGTCGCGGCGGGGACGTTGTAGCTGTTGAGCTGGGTGATGAAGTGGATGGCCGGCCAGCCGTCCTTGTTACCGAAGGACATCGGGGTGATGTTCTTTGATTTCAAGGTCGTGCACGCAGCCAGGAGCCCGTTCAGGTCCGTCGGCACGGCCACGCCGGCGTCGGTGAAGAGCTTCTTGTTGTACAGCATGTACTTTGCGTCCAGGCCGAGGGGAACGCCGTATGTCTTGCCGTCTTTGGTGAAGGCGTCCAGTGCCTGCGGGGTCATGGTTGACCCCCATGCCGTTTTCGGGGCGATCATGTTGGTCAGGTCCAGGGCCAGCCCGTTGTCGTAGAACTGCTCGGCGTAGTCCCCGGCCCAGGAGAAGTAGACGTCGGGCAGGCTCTGGGATGCCGTCAGGGTCTTGATCTTGTCCTTGTAGCCCTCGTCGGATTCCTGCTGGAGATTCACTTTGACCCCGGGGTGTGCCGCCTCGTAGGCCTTGGCCATGTTTTCGAAGAAGGCCGCGTTTGCCCCTGCGTAGCGGGTGATGACACTGACGCTGCCTTCGTACTTGACGGGTGTCAGGTCGGCCGCCGGTGCCGCGGAGGGCTGTGTCGTGCTGCTGGAGCCGCACCCGGTGAGGGCGACGGCTACGATGCCGGCGGCCGCGACGGCCTTGAAAAAGGTTTTCATTGTTCTGCCTTTCCTTGGTACCGGGCGCGCTTTCGCGGCCTAGTACTCCAGCTTCTTGTAGTAGCGGCGGGTGGTCAGCGGGTGATCGCGCAGGACCTCCAGGTGGGCGCTGACGCGTTCGAAGGCCGTGGCCAGAAGGACCGGGGAGATCAAGGCCCGGGTCTGAGGGGAGATCCCCGGCAGCTCGAAGTCCTTGGTGTCAAAGACATGAACCTTGTCGGTGAACCGGGGCGCGAACTGTACGACGCGTTCGGTCAGGGGACGGCTTTCGTCTTCGCCGCCGAAGACGATGACACTGACGCCTTCCTCCACGAGTTCCAGGGTGCCGTGGAAGAAATCGGAGGCATGGACCGGGCGGGTACGGATCCACTGCATCTCTTCGAGGATGCACATGCCGTAGTAGTAGGCTTCGGGCCAGGTCGATCCCGCGCCGGTGATGATGTGGTAGTCCTCGTTCTTGATGGTGGCGGCAAACGCGGCGGCCCGTTCCTCGAAGGACTGCTTGACGTCCACCAGGAGCCGGGGGAGCAGCTGCAGTTCGGCAACGGTTTCTTCGTACCGATCGAGCTCTCCGCGGTGCCGCATCACCGACAGGGCGACCAGCAGCGTCTGGAGGTAGAACATTTCGGACGAGGTGTCATCCTCAGCGAAATTCGTGAAGTTGTAGTCCGCCTTCTGCGCGATCGGCGTATCCGAGTGCCCGGTGAACGAGATAACGGTGGCACCCTTGTTCTTCGCAAACTCAAGAGCCGCGACGGCCTCCTTCGTGGTTCCGGACAGGGACGGCATGATCACCAGGGACTTGGGGCCGAGGTGGACGGAGTCCGCTTCCACCAGTTCGGCCCCCATCTCGTAATGGACCGGGAACGTGGACTTGGTCTGCAGGAGACGCAGCGCCGGTTGGGTCAGGAACATCACCCCGCCGGCGCCCAGGAAGAAGAGGTTCTCGGCACCGTCATCAAGGCACTGGCGCACCGTGGCGTCCAGCTTTTCCGCCACGGCAACGGAGCCATTCTGGATGGAGAGGAAGCGGTCAGGGTCAAAATTCAGCATGATCAAGGTCTTTCTGGGGGAGGTTGTCAGACATCTTCTGTCACTTGACTGATGTCTTAACGAGATAAACATCACTCCTGGCTGCTGTCAAGGGAATCCGGGAAATTTACATGCGCCCGCTGAATGTGGCGGTCGTCGCGAGATGGCCGCGATGGCGGAGCAGAAGACAGGTGCAGGCCAAAAGGGCAGGCTGCAGCGCGCCAGGGCCGGCGGGCGCTTGGATGTGCGGGGCCAAGCCAGGAAGAAGAATCAGGATCCGTGGAATCCGCGTGGAGGGGGAGGTCGATGCAACGCGATGCAGCGGGCTGCCTCGTCCGGGACGGGAACCGTCCTGGCCGATCTGCGCTTGCCGAAAGGCGCAAACGTGGTCCGTCGGGGACAGCGCGATGGCCTGCTTCACTGCATAGCCAAGCCTGTTCCAGGCCGCAATTTCTGGTTTCAGTACCGAAGATTTCAGCTCATGATCCGGTGGAGCCACGCCCTACCAGATCCCGGTGTTGCCCGTTCTGCGTCGTTGCGAAGGGCCGCGGCAGTGGCTGTCCGACCCGGAGGTTTGCGTTTCCATGGCGTCGGCAGGCAGGGGGCGCGGAGAGCCCAGCGGGGTTGAACGTAGGGAAGTTCAGATTTGCTGCAGGCAGGGGCCGGTCGAAGACGGGCCCCTGCCTGTCCAGTGTCGTCTAGGAGAATCGGCCGGGGCGGAAGGTGGAGAGCATGGGGTGTTTGCTTCCCGTGAGGATTTCATCTGCCAGCAGTTCGCCGACGATGAGTCCGAGCGTGGCTCCGGAGTGGGTGAAGGCGACGTAGCAGCCCGGCACTTGGCCGAGTTCGCCGAGGACGGGTTCCCCGTCACCGGGGATGGGCTTGTAGCCGATCTTCCAGGACGCCGGTTTGAGCTCGGGGTTGCCGGCGATGAGCTTTGACGCCTCGTCGGCGAGTTCCTGGACGATGTCTTCCGGGATGCTGAAGGAGCCGTCCGCGTGTTCGGTGATGTGCTCTTCGTACCAGTCGTGGTCCAGGGCAAAGGTGTTCCCCGGGTTGGGCCGGATGGCGGCGCGGGGGGTGTTCATGACGGCCTTTACCCCATGATCTACAGGCTTGGTGAGCACGAGCATGGAGACGGGGGAGCCGTTGGGGATGTCGACGCCCAGGGGTGCGACGACGGCGGGGGTGGCGGCACCGCAGGCCACCAGGACGGCGTCGGCCCGGTAGGTTTCGCCGGCGACGGTCTCGACGCCGGTGGCGCGGCCGTCGTCGACCGTGACCGAGGCCTTGCCGGCGTTGAGGACAAGCTGGCCACCGCGGGCGTGGAATTCGTCCATGAGGAGTTCGATCAGGTCCGGCAGGCTGACCCAGCCTTCGCCGGGGTTGAAAATGGCGCTTTCCGGCACCGCAATTGGATTGATGCCGGGGGTGGCGGATTCGATCTCTTCTGGCTTCAGCAGCTTCGAGTCATACCCGACGGACTTTTCGTAGGCGTGGCGTGCTTCCGTGGCGGCTTGCTGTCCGGCGGCGTTCCACATGAGGCCGCCGCCGAATTGCAGCCATTCACGGCTGGGATCCGCGGCGAACAATGTGCGGTAACGGTCGACCCCGGTGAGGCGCAGCCGGTGGTAGGGGGTGGAGCGTTCTCCCGCGGAGTTCAACCACGAGAGCGAGCGGCCGCTGGCCTCGCTGGCGAGGCCCTTTTCGGTGAGCAGGACAACGGACGCGCCTTCGCGGAGCAGGTGGACGGCTGTGGAGACTCCGAGGATGCCGCCGCCGATGATGACGATATGTTTGGTAGGGGCCGTGGAGGACATGGCTCTCCCTTTCTTTGGGGTTTGGTCGTTGGCCGCGCAGGGCGGCCTTGGCACAGATGGAAAGATCTGCCTACGCGAAGGCGTGGATTCTTTCGATGACTTTGAGGGTCTCAAGTGACTCTGCCGGGTCCACCGGCAAAGGGCCGCCCCCGCGGATAGCCGCCGCAAGTTCGGCATAGAACCGGGGGTAGGCGCCCTTTTCGGCAGGGACGGGCGCGGTGGCCCCGTCAACACCCAGGACCCCCCAAGAATCCTGGGGGTCAACGCCATAGGCGGGATCCGACGGCGGCAGGCCGGCCGCGAGGGCCGGCTCCTGGCTGTCGAGTCCCCACTTGGTGTAGCCGGCCTTGGAGCCCAGGACGTGGAACCGTGCACCGGCCTGGGCAGCCATGCCGTTCATCCACAGCCTGGTCCGCACTCCCGAGGTATGGAGCAGGGACGCGAAGGCGTCGGTATCGGCCCCGTCCCCGCGCGGACCATGGTTTGCGGTTTCGCCATAGCAATCTTCAATGGGACCGAAAAGCTGGATGGCTTGGTCGATCAAGTGGGCGCCGAGGTCGTGAAGGATCCCGCCACCGTCGGCAACGGAGGCGGTGTCCCGCCAGTTGCCGAAGCCTTCGGGCCGCCACCACTCGAATCGCGATTCGAAGCTCCGGACCTCACCCAGGGCTCCTTCCTGGATGAGGTTCCGGAGGGTCAGGAAGTCGGCGTCCCAGCGGCGGTTCTGGAATACCGTCAGCCGCACACCGCCGTCGGCCGCCCTGGCGATGAGCTCTTCACCGTGAGCCGATGCCGTGACGAAGGGTTTGTCCACCACCACATGGAGGCCATGGCCGATCGCGGTTGCGGCCAGGTCGAAGTGCGTGAGCGGGGGAGTGCCGAGCACCACGAGGTCAAGCTCCGGGGCCAACGCGAACAGTGCCTCCGGGGTCGGGACAATCCGCGCGTTCGGGTAGAGCCTGGCCGCTTCCGCAGCGCGCTCAGGGTCCGCCGTCACGATGACGTCGAGGGAATAGCCCGGGTCACCAGAGATCAGCGGCGCATGGAAGACCTTGCCGGAGACTCCGAATCCGACGACGGCCGTACGGGTGGGAGAAGTTGCAGCGTTCGGCATCACAGGACTTCCGAGAGGAAGCGTTGGAGCCGTTCGCTGCGGGGGTTGTCGAAGAGGTCCGCGGGCGTACCACTCTCCACTACCTCGCCTTCATCCATGAAGACCACCTGGTCGGCGACTTTGCGGGCGAAGCCCATTTCGTGGGTGACCACCAGCATGGTCATGCCGCGGCCGCCGAGGCCGGCCATGAGGTTCAGGACGCCTTTGACGAGTTCGGGGTCCAGGGCGCTGGTGGCTTCGTCGAAAAGCATCACTTCGGGTTCCATGGCCAGCGCCCGGGCGATGGCGACGCGTTGCTGTTGGCCGCCGGAGAGGTCCCGGGGGCGGTGGTCGGCGCGTTCGGCGAGCCCGACTTCGGCGAGGCTGCGGTGGGCACGTTCCCTGGCTGCGGCCTTGGACATCCCCTTCACGCTCCAGAGCGCCAGGGCCACGTTCTCGAGTGCGGTGTGGTCGGGGAAGAGGTTGAAGTGCTGGAAGACCATGCCGATGCGGGCCCGCAGGATGTCCGGTTTGACCGTGAGTGCGCTTTCACCGGCCAGGAGGACGTCGCCGCTCTTGGGTTCGTGGAGCCGGTTGACGCCGCGGAGCAGGGTCGACTTGCCCGATCCCGAGGGGCCGATGATGCAGGTGGTGGTGCCGGGAGCGACGTTCAGGCTGACGTTGCGCAGTACCTGGATGTCGCCGTACGCCATGGTCAGGTTTTTCAGTTCCAGGCTGGAGCCGTGGAAGGTCTGGGCACCGGCGGTGGTGTTGTTGGTGCTGGTGCTGGCGCTCATGTGTTGCTCCCGGTGATCAGCGGCGATGCCGCGTCGAGTTCTGTGAGTTCCTTCAGGCCGCTGCTCGGCGCGCTTGGCCGGCGGCGGCCGGTGCGGAAGCGGCTGTCGAAGTAGTTCACCAGGTGCGTCAGCGGCACGGTGATGACGAGGTAGAAGATGCCGGCCATGACCAGCGGGGAGAGGTTGCCGGAGAGTACGGCGGCGTCCTGGCCCACGCGGAAGAGTTCGCGTTCGCCGACGAGCAGGCCCAGGAAGTACACCAGCGAGGAGTCCTTGACGATGGCGATGAACTGGTTCACCAAGGCCGGCAGGACCCGGCGGATGCCCTGGGGCACTACCACGAGCCGCATGGATTTGGCGTAGCTCATGCCCAGGGCGCGGCAGGCCTCGCCCTGGCCTTTGTCGATGCTTTGGATGCCGGCGCGGAAGATCTCGCCGATGTAGGCGCTGGCGATAAGGCTCAGCGCGATGATGCCCAGCGGGTAGGGGGAGGGGCCGAAGATTGTCTGGCTTAGCCGGGCGAAGCCCTGGCCGATCAGCAGGATGGTGAGGATGGCCGGGAGGCCCCGGAACAGGTCGGTGTAGATGCGGGCGGGGATGCGCAGCCATTTGGAGGATGAGATCCCCATGACGGCAACGACCATGCCCAGTGCGACGCCGATGATGGTGGCGGAGACCGAAATGATCAGCGTGTTCAGCAGGCCCACACCGATCAGTTGGGGCAGGACCTCGGCCATCGCGCCGAAATCGAAGAATGTACGTGTGATGGTGCTAAACCAGTCCATGGTTTGCTCTCAGACTTAGTTGGCTGTCGGGCGGGCGGACCGGGTGCGGTCCGCCTGCCTGCTTGGCAGGGGCTTATTTGCTGGGGGTCGGGGTGGCGGTCTGCTCGGCCTTGGGCAGGTACTGGGCAGGCATCGGGGAGCCCGGGAACCACTTCTTGTAGAGCGTCTCCCACGTGCCGTCCTCCATGGCCGCGGCCAGTCCCTTGTTCAAGGCGTCCTTGAGGGCGGTCTTGTCCTTGGCCAGGGCAAAGCCGGCCGGTGCGTCAAAGGAGGGAATGTCGGCGGCGCTGACCAGTCCGAACTGCGTCTCGTAGGACTTGGCGGCCTCGTAGTCCAGGAAGTGGGCGTCTGCCGAGCCGCTGTTCACGGCCGATATCGCGGCGTTGTTGTCCGGGAAGCGCACCAGGTTGGCGGTGGGGAAATTCTTCACCGCATAGGCTTCCTGCAAGGTGCCCTGCACTACTCCAAGCCGTTTGCCGGCCAGGTCGTTGACGCTCTTGATCCCTGAGGTCTTGGTCGTCAGGACGGTCAGGTATCCGGCGAGGTAGCCGTTGGAGAAGTCCACGGTCTGCTTGCGCTTGTCCGTGATGCCGATGGCCGCGACCCCGACGTCGAACTGGCCGTTGGCGACGGCTGGCAGGATCGCCGAGAAGTCCTGTCCGGTGAAGACGACCTTGTCCACACCGGCGCGGTGCGCGACATCCTTGAACAGTTCGACATCGAAGCCTGTGAAGTTTCCGGTGGCGTCCGTGAAGGTGTAGGGCTTGGCATCGCCCAGGCTGGCCACCCGGATGGTACCGGGTTCGATGAGGCCATAAGGGTTCCCGGCCGTCGACGACGAGGCAGGGGTCGATCCGCCGCACCCGCTCAGTGCCAGGAGGGCTGCGACAGCAGCCGCAACGATCACCGCCGGGCGGAAGTTCAGTCGTTTAGTCACAGCAAATTTCCAATCATGAGAAGCAGGAAGCGGCCTAGGGCCTTTCAGGAATTCCCTTGCTGAGTCCGGTCTCAGTGGTTAGGATTGAGACCGGACTCACAAGGGGTTGCAAAAAAATGTAACCCAAACCACACTGGCCGTCAAGGCCCCTTCGGAAGGCATGCATGAGCAGCAATGGTTCGAGGCGGCGCGAGATCACGGTCGCCGACGTCGCGAAGGCGGCACAGGTATCCAAGGCCCAGGCCGCACGGGCCCTGGGCAACTACGGGGCCGTCAGCGAAGAAGTGCGGGGACGGGTTCTTGCGGCGGCGGAGGAGCTTTCCTATCGCCCCAACGAGCTCGCCCGCAGCATGAACACGGGGAAATCTAACACCATCGGCGTGGTCGTAGGTGACATCGAAAACCCCCACTTTGGCCTGGCCACCAGGGGAATCACGGACACGGCAAAGAAGAGCGGCTACAACGTCATCCTGATCAACACCGACGAGGAACTCACCGCGGAAATCGAGGCCGTCCAGGTCCTGCTCGACAAGCGGGTGGACGGACTGATCGTCGCCCCGGCGTCGTCTCTTGAAACAGAACATTTACAGTACGTTCACGAAACCGGACGGCCCCTGGTGCTCCTGGACCGAAAAGCCGAGCGGCTGGACGTGGAGACCATCGCCGTGAGCATGGCCGAGATTTCCTACGAATCCACCCGATACCTCCTCCAGGCCGGCCACCGCAGGATCGCGTTCATCTCCACCCTCAAGACAGACTCCCCGTACATCGAAGGGGCGGAGCTGGATTCCTCGCAGATCACCGAGCGCCTGGAGGGCATGCAGCGGGTATTTCTCGAAGCCGGACGGGGTTTCCCCGAGGACCTGGTGCGGCTGAATGCCGGCGACGCAGAGTCCATCCGGAACATCACCCGGGAAGTCCTCCTCATGCCGGAACCGGCCACCGCCATCGTGGCCTCCGACGGCCTCATTGCACTCAGCGTCCTGGAGGCCATCCAGGAGCTGGGCCTGTCCATCCCCGGCGACATTTCGTTCCTGATGTATGACGACTTCGCGTGGACCCGGCTGACCAGCCCGCCGCTGACGGTCATTTCCCAACCTGCATACGAGATGGGCGTGGCCGCCGCCAATGCGCTCATCCGGCAAATCGAAGGCCGTAAACCCGTGGCCAACGGATCGGACCTCACTGCCCGGCTGATCCTACGCGGCTCGGTCGGAACACCCCGCACCGCCGAGGACTTCAGCGCACCGGAAATTCCCGACACGGGTTCTCGGCGCCCGGCTCTCATTCATAGGGAGTATGACGCTATCGGTCCCGGAACAGGTACCGCTGCAGGTGCCATCGAGGCCTTCCCGGCCGGGCACGATGGGCATCGAGGTGGAAGCCAGCCCTCCATGCATTCGCCATCGCGTTCGAAGGCAGAATTAACTGACCGCATGCCAGGCCAGACCCGCCGCTAATCTGGCAGACCCCCGTCCGGGCGTCCCCGCTCGCTGGGCCACAGCAACTCGTCAACTTCTCAGCCCTGACAAGAGCCGTCAGCTTGCCCCACGGGCAGAACGCATACGGAATGGCCAACAAAATTGAGACCGGACACTTTCTGTGCGGCCTCACACAGCCCGACCTGCGGACGACTAGCGACCAAGGTACTCGAATACAAAACTTCCAACGATACCCAAAACCGCACCGATGATCGTCCACATCCACACCATACGGAAATACTGCCAGAACGATGGCCGGCACCCGAGAAACCTGGCACTGTGGCTGGTTGGCCCCGCTGAGTAATGCCGGACGGCACCCCCGGTTATCGAGCTGCAAACGATCCATAGCACTCGCGCGTATTCGTTCCAGAACGATAGAGCACCGCAGACGACTTCCACTTAAGCGAGGAACCGGCCGGCCGAATACTTCGATCACTTCGAGGTCCCGACGCTGGAGGAGTCGCTAACCGTTCTCACAGCTGCTTAGCGCCCATAGACTTCAGAACACGTTCTGAGTTAGTGTTGGTATATGAGCGCAGCAACAAAATCACGAAAGACCTTCCAGTCTTCCGAAACCCCAGCGACATTCCAGC
>NZ_KI912157.1:30978-353150 GCF_000517125.1 Arthrobacter sp. MA-N2
GCTGGACAGATCTGAAAGCCACGATCAGGAATCCCCTGGTCGACGCCTGGGATTTTCTGACCCAGACCCCTGAACAGATAACCCCCTTCAACTACCCTCTACGCGGTGAACTAGGCCTTGTGAGGCGTAGCGGCGCCACCCATAAGCGGTGGCAGCACAAGCCCACACTTGGCGAGGGCGGGATGGTCGGAGTCCGACGGGGGAGCGGGCATGGTCAGGATCGTGCAGGACAGCAGCTAGGCGTCCGGGTGCGCTCGTCCTCCACTGCGGTGTTGCGCCAGGGCGCGTACAGGCCGGCGAACGCGATGGTGGCGCCGTCCTCCGGCGCGATCTCGTAGCGCTGCTTAGGGTCCGTCCTCTTTGGCCCGGACTTCTTCCACTCCGCGTAGCTGGCGGCCGGGACAGCGGCCCGCCACCGCGGAACAGAGTTCCTGAATGTCGGTTTGTCGACAACGTCCTCGCTGCGGGCATTGAAGGTAGCGAACTTGGATTCAAATGCCTTGGCGAAGGTGGGGATCATGCCCCAGCGGGCAGCGGCCAACGGACAGCTCCCGGCGCACAATGCCGTCGTCACCCAGCCGGCCCTGCAGAAAGGGAACCTGCGTCGTCGGGCGCACGTCCAGATTCGGCGCAGGCTCTCGGATCCCGGCGCGCAGCTGCGCACCGAACTCGAGGCCCAGCTGATTCATGTTGTCGGGGGTAAGCACATATTCGGAGGGGATCTAATCGATTACTGCGCTATCGAAGGTTGGGGCAGTCCTTCCAGACTCCGCCGGAAAGCTGGGACCACATGGTAGCGGTGTCGACGGCGATGCCGATTGTATCGGCGACTCTTCGCGCGGGAAGCGCGGTCGTGAGCTGGTGTCGCACTGCGGCTTCTTTGGTCGAGCGGGGTTTGATTCCCGCGGTCAACAGGAGAAGGCAGAGGTGCGATTCGGTGATGTGGGTGGTCGGCATGAGGCCTTCGAAGAGCCAGTTGACTCCTGGTGCTCGATAGATTGTTCGGCTGACCGGGATGTCCAGGTGACGTCGGGTGAGTTGGGCTTACCTTGGCGAAGCTAAGAATCACGTCCATCCGGCATCTGCCGAGTGTTGCATTAGACGCATCAAAGTTGCAACTAGAACCAGTTGTCGATCAGGAGGTGGGACTTGCCGGTGCCAGAGTCACCGATCAGGCACAGGGGCGCGCCTTTGTGGATCCAGTCCCTGGTCGCGGGGTGTGGATGTGCACGTGCCTCGGGATGCGGCAATCAGGTGAATCCTGAGTTCCTGAATTCCCGTCGGTACTGATTGACCGGGCCACCGACCCTGATCCCAAAGGTGCCGGAAGTGACCGGCGGCGGGTCAGGCGTGTAGGCCGCTTCGCTTGAATCGGCCGGGAATTTCGACGTAGTAGATGGATCCTGCGGCGGGAAAGAAGAAGCGGTGTCCAGCGTGTCGGATTGGCTGGTAGTTGTGTCCGAAGGGGTCATGGACCGTGGCCCGTTCGAGGTGGTCCAGTCCGGCGAGGAGGCCATCGACGTCCTTGAGTGTCGCCGGGTGGGTTACTTCGCCGTCCACGTCCAGAACCCAAGGTGCGTCCGTGACCCTGGCGTGTTCGAGGGAAAGGGTTTCAAACAATCCGCCCAGGAGGGCTTCCAGTGTTGTCGGGTAGAACCGCTGCAAGGGATGGGTCTGCATGTTCCGATGCTGGTTGTTCGTCCAGGCCTGGCGGAGCCAGTTGAATTCCACCGTGCCCAATGAAGGGCCCAGGCGAAGGTTCCTGTCATTGTCCATGGTCAGGCCGTAGTCGTTGCCGGCCCGGTCGAGAATGCAGGCTGCTTCGTCAACGTACTCCAGGTCTTCGAGCATGGCCGACCGTGACGGGTAGTACGAGAAATTACCGTTCTCATCGACTACTACATAGCCGTTCGGAACCGTGGCATCGGGTACTGTCCGTGCGGTGGTTTCAGTGCGTTTCATGGCGTCAGCTCCTGCGGAGGACCGGTCCAGTGCCCGGATGGCCATGGATTCCTTTTTTATGAGATCACCGAATTTTATGAGATCACCGAACGGACTGCCCGCCGTCGGTCTTAATGGTTTCCATATGCTGGCAGGCGGAAATTTAGCAGTCTCTTAACATCGGGGAGCCAACGCTTATCAGGTACCTGTTGAGCCGGCGCGTCCGGCGACCGCATCACCACCGTCCGGCCGAGCCTGCACACCCTCGCCGGCCGTTGATGCAGCCCGGGGGAGCGAGCGAGAGCGGGATGGTCGGTGGCTTCGACCGCGCCCGTTAGGATTCCGTTAATATCCGGGCCCCCGGCGTAGGGATTGTGTTAAGAGGCGCTCCGGAAAGGTTTTTCCGGTGTCTAATCGTCGTGTGGTCCCCTGAAGGGGGCCGGATTGGTCGTGAACGGCGAACCGTTCCCCGCCAGGGACGCACCGATATCGGAGAGACATGACTGACCTGGGCGCGCAGCTTCTTCCACTTGCCGTGGCTTTCGTGCTTTCCTCATTGATCGGCCTCGAAAGAGAACTGCGCCACAAAGTCGCAGGGTTGCGCACCCACGCATTCGTGGGAATGGGCGCGGCTGTCTTCATGCTGATCAGCAAATATGGGTTCGACGACATCCTTGAACCCGGCCGGGTGGTGAACAACCCGGGCCAGCTGGCCGGACAGATCATCACCGGCATCGGGTTTCTCGGGGGCGGCATCATTTTCGTGCGCCGGGAAAGCGCCCGGGGCATCATCACGGCCGTGAGCATCTGGGTGGTAGCCGGAATCGGCATGGCCGCCGGGGCCGGACTCTACGCACTCGCCATCGCAAGCACGGTCGGCGCTTTTCTCATCACGCTCGTGTTCACGCCCATCACCGCCCGGATGCGGCGCAGTCAGGACATTTTCGGAGAGGTCTCGTTGACGTACAGGCAGGGCACCGGGGTTCTTCGTCAGGCGATGGCCGAGCTGACCCGCAGCGGTTGCACCGTCGAAGCCCTCAAAGTGACGCCGGCCACCACTGGAGAGTCTGACGTGTGCGTCTTGATGGAAGTACGCGGACGGGCGAAACTGGCAGACCTGACCGCTGTTCTGATCCAGATTCCCGGTGTCGTCACCGTGCGCAGCGACCCCAGCATCCGCGACAGCACAGATCGATGACCAACGAGCACAACATCGGCAACACACGGCTTGACGCCAGCAAGATGGCCACAGCACCGGTGGGCATTTCGTCAGGGACCGTGGGCAGCCATGCGGACGACGTCGACCTTGGGCGGTGCCACGCGGCGGCTATTCGATGATGTCACGGGCATGCGCATCGAGTCTTTGCTGGCGCCACATCCAGGAACCTAGCCCGGTCAGGGGGAGAAACACCAAGCCGGACACCAGAGCCCCCACGTTGGCGGATGAGGCGGCAATCACAAGTTCGATCACAGCAACCAGGGCCGAAACGATCGTCAGTGACGGTATGAGCCAGGGCTGCCCAGGTAGTACCCGCCGTGCAGGCTCTTGCCCGGAGCGTGAAGTTGTCGACATGCTTGGCCCGATCCTCCGAGGACTCCATGACGATACGTGGACATAGCAACCAGTCCGGCTTGTCTATTGGTTCCGCTTGTCCTGTCCTGATGCCGGCCGAGCAGGGCCGAACAGGAATCGGGACCAAATGATGATCTGGGGAGCGCCAATAATTCCCGCGAAGATGAGGCCCATCCAAGGTCCAGATCATGGGGAACGGGTTCACCGGCCATCCGATGATCGTGTCAACTATTTCCGGCCGGAATGATCTGCAGGCCCTCTCCTGTCCGGTGGGAAGGGAGAGGGCCCGCAGAAAAGCGGGTGTCAGTTTTGTATGCCTGAGGTCTGGAGGTGCCGTCGACGGGGGTCGATCTCGACGTAGTAGATCGAGCCAGCGCCGGGGGCGAGGAACCGGGTGGTGTGGCGGACTGGCCGGTATTCATGTCCGAAGGGGTCACGAACGGTGGCCCGTTCGAGGTGATCCAGCCCTGCGAGGAGACCGTCGACGTCCCTGAGCGTGGCCGGGTGCGTTTCTTCCCCGCCCACGTCCAGGACCCACGGTGTCCCGTTGGCCTTGCTGGCGCGTTCGAGGGAAAGGGTTTCAAACAATTCGGCCACAAGGGCATCCCGGCTTGCCGGGTAGAAGCGCTGCAGGGGATGGGCCTGTATGTTCCGGTGCCGGTTGTTCATCCAGGCCTGGCGGAGCCAGCTGAATTCCACCGGCCCGAACACGGGGCCAAGGCACAGGTTCCTGTCCTTATCCAGGGTCAGGCGGCAGTCGTTGCCGGCCCGGTCGAGGACGCAGGCTGCTTCGTCGACGTACTCCAGGTCCTCGAGCATGGCGGACTCTGACGGGTAGTACGTGAAATCACCGATGTCATCGACCACGACATAGTCTTTCGGACGCGTGCCCGGGACCGTGGCATCGGGTGCCGTTCCCTTGGTCAAGGCAATGCGCTTCATGGTGAATTCATCTCCTGCGAGGACCGGTCCACGGCCCGGGTGGCCATGGATTCCTCCCTTTCATCACATCACCGAACACAGCGGCCGCCCGGTTCTTAATGGATTCCATATGCCGGAGGGCGGAAATTTAGCACTCTCTTAATGAGCCTGATTCCACCCCTTGCAGTCAGCACAGTCTCGCTGGACCATGCCGCTCGCTGCAGTCTTTGTCTTTGAGATTGTGCCCCGCGGCTATGAGGTCGGGAAGCCTGGTGACCACGTACCTGTAGAAGTTTGTTATCTGAACCTGGCGTGATGGCGAACAGGATCGTGGGAATCGCCATTCATCGCTTCCCACGATCCCGCGATGCCAGGCTTTGCCAAGGGCTCGAGCAAGGATGCCAGACATGGCAGAATTCGGCCATGAGTATCGAGCACTGGTGGCCGAAACTGAAGCCATCCACGCGGGAATGGCTGATCGAGAACAATGGCGATGCGGTGCCCGCGGAGGTGGTCGCCGAGATCACGGAAGCTGACGGACCGATCGCTTCCGACGCATGGTGGGCTGGTCGGAGCGGGCACTCGGGGTTCTATTTCCCGGACGAGGCGATCGATTGGATCGAGGCGGTCGCAAACGGAGAGGCGCCCGAACGGCCCTGACACCGGCGTTGCGTCGGCGATGGGGCCTCGGCGCGGTCAGCCGACGTGGACCCAAGGACGCCGGGTGATATCGGGTTCGGCTTCGCGCAGGACTTCGCGGGTCACCGGGGCGATCTCGCCCTCGCCCAGGAACAGGAACTTCAGGAGATTGATGACCGGGTTGCCTTCGGTCCAGCGGAAGTAGATATGCGGCATCAGACCCGTCACGTCGCGGATGTGCAGCAGCACGGAGGCAATGGTGTTGGGGACCACCGGGCCGTGGACTTCGAGGATCTTGTGTCCGTGCCGGGTGATGCCGCGGACTTCAAGTGCGGTTTCGAAGTCGGAAGAATCAACCACGATCACTTCGAGGAAGAGTGCCTGGTAATCGACCGGAATGTGGCTGACCTCGATGGCCGAGGTGAGTTTGTCCCGGTAGGCCTCCGCAGTGAGGCGGAGGGGTTCATGGGCGATGAGCGCAATCGGACCGCTCAGATTGGTGGACATGAATTCCAGCGCCTGCCGGTCCAAATGGACGTGGGTGGCGTGCAGTTCAAAGGAGCGCCGGATCCTGGAAAGCAGGGAGATCACGATGATGCCCGCGATGAAAATGGCGGCGATCCGGATGCCTTCGGGACGCTCGAACATGTTGGCGATCGTGGTGTAGATAAACACTATGGCGATGACGCCGAATCCAACTGTGCGCTTGCGCTGCCTCAAGCGGCGCGCGGAGAGCGTCACCGCCACGGCTGCCGAGGTCATCAGCACCAACACACCGGTTGCGTACGCACCACCTTGGGCGTCGACGTCGGCGTTGAAAAGGAACGTGATCAGGAACCCGATGAGGGTGAAGACCAGCACCAGGGGGCGCACCGCCCGGGCCCACTCTGGAGCCATGCCGTAGCGGGGGAGGTACCTTGGGACCAGGTTCAGCAGCCCGGCCATGGCGGAGGCGCCGGCGAACCAGAGGATGGCGATGGTGCTCAGGTCGTAGACGGTGCCGAACCCTACGCCGAGATACTGGTGCGCCAGGAACGCCAGGGCGCGGCCGTCGGCCTGGCCGCCGGGCTGGAATTCCTGCTCCGGGATCAGCACAACGGTGATGAAACTGGTAGTGATCAGGAAGGCACTCATGATGACCGCTGCCGTTGTCAGGAGCCGGCGGGTTCCCTTGATCCGTCCGACGGGGTTTTCCTCGGTGTCTGTTTCGGAGCCGCGGATCTGCGGCATGACAGCGACGCCGGTCTCGAAACCGGACATGCCTAGCGCCAGTTTGGGGAAAACCACCAAGGCAATGCCGACCACCATCAGCGGGTTTCCGTGGGAGGTGGACAGCGCCGTCCACCAGTCGGTGACGGCTGCGGGATAGGCAACGACTTCAGCCATTGTGACCACCACGAGCACGACGTTCAAGCCCAGATACAGGACGACGAGGGTAACGGCGACCCCGATCGCTTCCTTGAATCCTCGAAGGAACACGGCGGCGAGCAACGCCAGCAGGAACAGCGTGACCGCGACATTTTGGCCTTGCAACCAGCCGGGTGCTATCGGGTTCTGGATCAGGTGGGCAGTGGCATCTGCTGCGGATAGGGTCATGGTGATCATGAAGTCTGTCGCGGCGAAGCCCAGCAGCACCAGGACGAAGAATTTGCCGGTCCAGCGCGGCATCAGGCGCTCCAGCATGGCGATGGATCCCTCACCGCGGTGGCTTTCGCCTGCCACCCGGTGGTAGACCGGAAGGGCGCCAAGCAAAGTGAGGCCAACCAGTACCAAGGTGGCGATCGGGGAAATCACTCCCGCGGCCAGTACCGCAATGGCCGGCGCGTAACCCAGGCTGGAGAAGTAGTCGACGCCGGTGAGGCACATGACCTGCCACCAGGAATGCTTCTTCAAGTGGGCGTCGCTCGCCGCGCCCGGGCCTTGGTGGATTCCTTTGGAGTCCTGCAGCCCGAAAAGCAGCCACGTCCGCAGGGACGCCATGCCCCCCGGTCGTGGTGCTGAAGGATCCGCCGGTGGCCTGCTCAAGGTAGTCATGGTGTCCTTTCAGCGCGACGCACAACACCGCGATCATCGCTGAAGATAACACCGGCCACCAAGCTTTCACCCCAGGCGGGGTCGATCTTGATGAATCCTTAACGTCCATGACCCGGAAACGACATCGGCGCAGCCGAACGGCTGGCCTGCGTCGGTTCCAGCTACCCGGGCACCGAACCCGTCGCACCTGTTAAGAAGCCGTCAAGATTCAACCCTGCCGCATTAAGAAACCGTTAGGACGGCCCTTTTCCTGCCCGCAAAGGAGTTGACTGGCAGCAGCCCCGCAAACGGGGCACGGATGAAAGGACGTTCCAGTGGCCGACGTGGCTGTTGTGGGGATTTTCGTGGTGTCCATGGGGATCGTGATGTGGATAGCCCACCTTCTGGGCAAAATGGTCGACGGCGACGGGCCGGTGAACGGGCAGTGAGCGCGGACGCGGTGATGTGGTTGGTCCTGTTCATCGCAGGCCTGTGTCTCTTCGGCTACCTGTTGGCCGTACTGATCCATCCGGAAAAGTGGTGATACCGGATGGTGTTCAGTACTGCCTCCTTCATCACGCAAGTCGCTATCCTCTTACTGCTGTTCGTTCTGCTGCACAAACCGCTGGGCGTCTACCTCGCCCGCGTCTTCGAGGGAAAGAAATCGACCCGCGTTGAGCGGCTGTTCTACCGGCTGTCCGGCGTAGACCCAAATACCGAACAGAGCTGGTCCATCTACCTGCGCAGCGTCCTGGTCTTCTCCGCCGTGTCCATCCTGGTGGTGTTCCTGCTCCAGCGGCTCCAAGGCCTGCTGCCCGGAAGCAACTCCCTGCCCGGAGTTGATCCGTGGATCGCCATGAACACGGCCATCTCCTTTGCCACCAACACCAACTGGCAGACGTACGTCCCCGAAGCCACCGTGGGAATCTTCGTGCAGATGTGCCTGCTGGCCGTGCAGAACTTCCTCTCTGCCGCCGTCGGAATCGTGGTGGTCGTCGCCTTGATCCGCGGCATCGCCCGGACCCGGACGGACAGGCTGGGGAACTTCTGGGTGGACTTGGCCCGTACCTCGTTTCGCGTGCTGCTCCCGATGGCGACCCTCGTGGCCATCGTGATGGTCATCGGCGGCGTGGTCCAGAATTTCTGGTCCACCGAAGTCATCAACCAAGCCGCGGGTGTCACCCAGACGATCCCCGGCGGACCGGTGGCCTCCCAGGAAGCCATCAAGGAACTCGGTACCAACGGCGGCGGCTTCTTCAACGCCAACTCTGCCCATCCCTTTGAGAATCCGAACGTCTTCATCAGCCTGTTCGAAGTCTTCCTGCTCCTGCTCATCCCCTTTGCTTTGCCGTACGCCTACGGCCGGATGGTGGGGGACCAGCGGCAGGGGTACACGGTGGTCGCTGTCATGGGCACCCTCTGGCTGACGTCCACGGCACTGATGGGCTGGGCCGTTGCCGGCGCACAAGGAACCGCAACCGCTGCTGCCGGAGGTCTGGGAGAGGGATTTGAACAACGTCTGGCCCCCGCCACGAGCTCCATCTTTGCCACGGCCACCACGCTGACGTCCACCGGTGCGGTCAACGTCGCCCACGATTCCCTGCCGCCCCTGGCGGGCGGAGTCGCCATGGTGAACATGATGCTAGGTGAAGTGGCCCCGGGCGGCACGGGATCCGGCCTCTATGGCATGCTCATCCTCGCGATCGTCTCGGTGTTCATCGCCGGGCTCATGGTGGGCCGGACTCCGGAGTTCCTGGGCAAGAAGATCGGGCCCCGGGAAATGAAGCTCGCGGCCATGTATATCCTCGTGACACCTACCGTGGTGCTGGCGCTGGCCGGGATCACCGTCCTGCTTCCGGATGCCGTGGCCAACGCACCTGCCTCCGGACCGCACCAGTTCAGCGAGGTGCTCTATGCCTTCACCTCCGGAGCCAACAACAACGGCTCGGCCTTCGCCGGGATCACCACCTCCGGCCCCTTCCTGTCCGTGATGCTTGGAATCGACATGCTGCTGGGCCGCTATTTGCCCATGGTCCTCGTGCTGGCCTTGGCGGGTTCCCTGGCCAAACAACCCAAGATCCCGGCGTCGTCCGGCACCGTCCCGACCCACGGCTGGCTCTTCGGCTCCCTGCTGCTTGGCGTCACAGTGATCATGACGGCCCTGAGCTACTTCCCGGCCCTCGCTCTGGGCCCCCTCGCAGAAGGACTCCTCAAATGACCCCGTCACAGACGGACACGGCCGCACAAACTTACGCGGACGGCAACCCCCTCGGTACACCGGGGGAGCACAAACACCACACTAAGGCGCCAGCCAAGCTGGACCTTGCCAGCATCCGGACCGCCCTCCCCGTTGCAGTGCGGAAGCTGGCCCCGCGCCAGATGATCCATTCTCCGGTGATGTTCACCGTGCTGGTCGGTGCGGCTCTTTGCACGGCCATCTGCATCTTCAAACCGGCCGTGTTCGGCATCGCGGTGACAGTCTGGCTTTGGCTGACGGTGCTCTTCGGGACCTTGTCGGAGGCCATCGCCGAGGGCCGGGGCAAGGCCCAGGCGGACAGCCTCCGGGCCAGCCGGAAAGGCGTTGTCGCCAGGCTTCGGCTGGAGGACGGCACCCTCAAAGAGGTGCCGGGAACGGAACTGCGGAAGAACGACGTCGTCATTTGCGAAGCCGGGGACGTCATCCCCTCCGACGGCGAAATCATCGAGGGCCTGGCGAGCGTGGACGAATCCACCATCACTGGTGAATCGGCGCCCGTCATCCGCGAATCCGGCGGCGACCGCTCCTCGGTGACCGGGGGCACCAAGGTCCTCTCGGACCGCATCGCCGTCCGCATCACCGCCGAGGCCGGGGAAACGTTCATTGACCGGATGATCAAGCTCGTGGAAGGCGCCGTCCGGCAAAAGACGCCCAACGAGATCGCACTCCACGTCCTCCTTGTCTCCCTGACCATCGTGTTTTTGGCGGTCACCATGAGCCTGGCCCCGTTTGCCTCTTTGGCGGGCGCAACGCCGTCGCCCATTGTCCTGGTGGCGTTGCTGGTCTGCCTGATCCCCACGACTATCGGGGCGCTCGTGCCGGCCATCGGCATCGCCGGCATGGACCGATTGGTGCAGCACAACGTCCTGGCCACCTCGGGCCGCGCCGTGGAGACCGCAGGAGACATCACCACGCTCCTGCTCGACAAGACCGGCACCATCACCTACGGCAATCGGCGCGCGGTCAACTTCTTCCCCGCCAACAACGTCGACCGGACCGAACTCATCGAAGCGGCCCGGCTATCCAGCCTGGCCGACGAGACGCCGGAGGGACGCTCGATCGTGGAGCTCGCGGCGGAGAAGGGCGTCAGCGGCCCGGACCTGGCTGCGCTCCTGACGAGCTCGGAAGACTTCGCCGTTGTCGAGTTCAGCGCCAGCACGCGCATGAGCGGGCTGGATCTCGACGGGCGGCAGATCCGCAAGGGCGCCGCAGCCGCCGTCGCCAAGTTTGTCGCAGACGCCGGCGGCCACACGCCTGCCGAGGTTGACCACAAGGTGCAGGAAATCTCCGCCCAGGGCGGGACCCCGCTGCTGGTCGCCCGGGTCGGCAGCGACGGCCGCGCGGATGTCCTGGGCACCATCCACCTGGCCGATGTGGTCAAGCCGGGCATGCACGCCCGCTTCGCCGAACTGCGGAAGATGGGCATCCGGACGGTGATGATCACGGGCGACAACCCCATCACGGCCAAGGCGATCGCCGCCGAAGCCGGGGTGGATCACTTCGTCGCCGAGGCCACCCCGGAAGACAAGCTGGCCGTCATCAAGGAAGAGCAGGCCGAAGGCCGGCTGGTGGCCATGACGGGAGATGGCACCAACGATGCCCCCGCGCTGGCCGCGGCGGATGTCGGCGTGGCCATGAACTCAGGTACCCCGGCTGCCAAGGAAGCCGCCAACATGGTGGATTTGGACTCGGATCCCACCAAGCTCATCAACATCGTGGGCATCGGCAAACAGCTGCTCATCACCCGCGGCGCGCTGACCACGTTCTCGGTCGCGAACGACGTCGCGAAGTACTTCGCGATCGTTCCGGCGCTTTTCACTGGCACATTTCCGGGGCTTGGCCTCTTGAACATCATGGGTCTGTCCTCGCCGTCCTCGGCCATCCTGTCCGCGGTGATCTTCAACGCCCTGATCATCATCGCCCTGGTTCCGCTCGCGTTGCGCGGCGTCAAATACCGTGCCGTCTCGGCCAACCAGGCCTTGGCGCGGAACCTGGCGATCTACGGCCTGGGCGGTCTCATAGCGCCTTTCATCGGGATCAAACTCATCGACCTGCTTATCTCCCTCATCCCCGGCATCGGCTAGGAGCCCACCATGAACACCCTTCCCGGCTATCTTCGGCAAGCAGGAACGGCCCTGAGGTTCCTGCTCCTGGCCACCGTGGTCCTTGGATTGATCTACCCGCTGGCGGTTTTCGGTATCGGCCAGGCGGTTGCGCCGTTCCAGGCCAATGGTTCCATCGTGAAAGACTCGGCGGGCAAGCCCGCCGCTTCGGCCCTGATAGCGCAGGTCTCTGCCAACGACGCCGGTACCCAGAGTCCCCTGTGGTTCCATGCCCGCCCCTCGGCCGCCAAGTGGGACCCGGGGGCGTCCACCTCCAGCAACCTCGGACCCAACGATCCCAAACTGCTCGACGCCGTCAAAGCCAACCGTGCCGCGATCGCCTCCGCAGAGGGGGTCAAGGAGTCCGACGTCCCCGCCGACGCAGTGACAGCGAGCGGGTCCGGGCTGGATCCGCAGATCTCGGTGGCCTATGCACGCCTTCAGGTGCCCAGGGTGGCCAAGGCGCACGGGCTGAGTCCTGCGACGGTGCAGGCCATGGTGGACCGGCGCACGGTCACCGGCCTTGAGGCCTTCCTGGGGCAGCCGTCCGTGAACGTCACGGAGCTGAACCTGGATATAGCCGCAGCGGCGCCCGCCTCAGCGGCGCCGGCCAAATGAGGGAAGCCCGGATACGCGTGAGGGACCGGCGCGCGCATCAAGTGAAAGAATGACCACATGGCACGGGCAACGCTGCGCATTTTCCTCGGGGCAGCCCCGGGGGTCGGTAAGACCTACGCCATGCTTGCAGAGGCCCACCGGCTGCGCGGACGCGGGGAAGACGTGGTGGTGGCTTTCGCCCTGGATCACGGGCGCAGCGATACCCGTGCCTTGATGGACGGATTGGAAGTGATCCCGCCGCACACCATCGCGTACCGGGACACCAGCTTCGAGGAGATGGACCTCGACGCGGTCCTGGCACGCAAGCCGCAGACCGCCGTCGTCGATGAATACGCCCACTCGAATATCCCCGGAAGCCGCAATCCCAAGCGCTGGCAGGACGTCGAGGAACTTCTCAACGCCGGCATCAACGTCCTCTCCACCGTCAACGTCCAGCACCTGGCTTCCCTCGGTGATGTCGTCACCGCCATCACGGAGGTCCGGCAGGCGGAGACAGTGCCCGACGACGTCGTGCGGCGCGCCGACCAGATCCACCTTGTGGACATCTCACCGGAGCTGCTGCGGCAACGGCTGGGCGACGGGAAGATCTATTCGGCGGACAAGATCGATGCCGCGCTGTCCAACTATTTCCGGCTCGGCAACCTGACGGCCTTGCGGGAACTGGCGCTGCTGTGGCTGGCGGACCGCGTGGACGAAGGACTCGCGAAGTACCGCTCGGAACAAGGGATCGAGGCGAGCTGGCCCGCCCGGGAACGCATCGTCATCGGCCTCACCGGCGGGCCCGAAGGGGAAGTCCTCGTTCGCCGGGCCGCCCGGATCCTCAAACGGGTCAATGGCGGCGACCTGCTCGCCGTACACGTCCGCGCAGCCGATGGCGTGGCCGCGGAATCTCCGCAGGCGTTGGAAGCCCAGCGCCTGCTGGTCAAGGATCTGGGCGGCAGCTACCACACGGTGGCAGGGGAGGACCCGGCCAAGGCCTTGCTTGACTTCGCCCGCAGCGTCAACGCCACGCAGATCGTCGTCGGGATTTCCCGACGCCGGGGCCTCATCGGCCGGCTGACCGGTAGCGGAATCGGCAACCGGGTGGTGCGTGACTCCGGCGACATCGACGTGCACATGGTCTCGCATCCCCTGGGTGGCCGGGGCGTCGACCGTCCGAGGCAGCGGGACCTCGGGCGGGCCAGGGTGATCGTCGGATTTGCGATGGCGGTGGTTCTTCCGGTTCTCTTGCAGCTCCTGCTGGCCGCGAGTCCTTCCCACAACATCGCGACGGCCGTCCTTGTCCAACTGACAGGCTCTGTGGCAGTGGCCTTGGTCGGCGGATTGTGGCCGGCCCTGCTGGGCGCCTTGTGGAGCAGCCTGTTGGTCAACTATTTCTCCACTCCTCCCATCGGAACCCTGACCATCAGCGACCCCGAGAACATCCTGGCGTTGCTGGTTTTCGTGGGGGTTTCAGCCGCGGTGGCCGCCGTCGTGGACGTCTCGGCCAGACGCTCCAAGGAAGCCGCCCGGGCCCGCGCCGAGGCCGCCACCTTGGGTGACCTCACGCGCGGAGCATCGAGCGCGGAGGACACCGTCGAAGGACTCTTGAAGCAAGCGCTGGACGTGTTCCAGATGCGCGGCGCGGCACTTTACAGAGCCACCGGGGACACGGGTGCGGGTTCTGCGGCCGCGGGTACTGGCACCAGCTGGCGCCTGGTCGCCAAGGCCGGAGAGGCCGCAGACCTCCCTCCCGAGGGCGGCGAAAACACCGAAGAGATCGACGCCGGAACCCGGCTGGTCCTCTCCGGCCGCATCCTGCCCGCCAGCGACCGCCGCTTGCTCAGCGCCTTCGGCGCGCACCTTTCGGCCCAGCTCGAGCGGCGGCAACTGGCAGCGAGCCGACGTGAAGTCATGCGCTTGGCGGAGAGCAACACCATGCGCACCTCCATCCTGCGCGCCGTGTCCCATGACTTGCGGACTCCGCTGGCCGGGATCAAATTGGCCGTGGGCGGCCTGCGGCAAAGCAACGTCCATTACACACCCGAGGAGGAACAGGAACTGCTGGCAACCATCGAGGAATGCTCGGACCGGCTCGACGTCCTGGTGGGGAACCTCCTGGACATGTCCCGCATTACCTCGGACTCGGTGAACGCCCTCATCCGCCCGGTGCGCTGGTACGAAGTCATCCCGGCCGCCCTCCACGGCATACCGCCGAGGCGGGTGCGCGTCGACCTGCCCGCAAACATGCCGGAGATCGACGCCGACGCCGGGATGCTGGAACGCGTCATCGCCAACATCGTGGAGAACGCCCTCAAGTACGCTCCGGATTCCGATGTTGTGCTGGTGGGAGCCGCGGGCGGCTACAGTTCATCCACCCTGGACGGGAGGCCAGCCGGAGAACTGCGCATCATCGACCACGGCCAAGGAGTCCCCGCCGAAAGCGTGGTCCAGATGTTCCAGCCATTCCAGCGGCTCAACGACGTCCCGTCCACCACCGGGGTTGGCCTCGGGCTCGCCGTGGCCAAGGGATTCACGGAAGCGATGGGAGGAACCCTCACCGCGGAAGAGACTCCGGGCGGAGGCCTGACCATGGTCATCCGGCTTCCGCTGTCCACAGGGCTCGCGTACGAGCACGACACCAGGCAGGCGCCGATGGAAGCGCAATCCGTGCTCCTTCAGCGGGGCCACACACTGCCCCTTCCCACTCAGAAGGGCGCCCGGTGAACCATGTCCTGGTGGTCGATGACGATCCACATATCCTCAAGGCGCTGCGGATCACGCTCCAAGCCCACGGTTACACCGTGACCACCGCCTCCGACGGCGAATCGGCGCTGCGCTCCGCAGCCCAGCACCCGGTCGGCGCCATCATCCTTGACCTGGGCCTGCCGGACATCGACGGAACCACGGTCATCACCCGGCTGCGGGAGTGGAGCAGCGTGCCCATCCTGGTCCTCTCCGCACGGCACGGCTCCGACGACAAGATTGAAGCCCTGGACGCCGGCGCCGACGACTACATCACCAAGCCGTTCGGGCTCGACGAGCTGATCGCCCGGCTCCGGGCCGTCCTGCGGCGCACTGTCGATACCAGCGAAGAAGCCCCGGTGGTGACCACCGCATCCTTCACCGTTGACCTTGCCATGAGACGCGTGACGCGCGACGGCAAGGACGTCCGGCTGACGCCGACGGAGTGGAGCATCCTGGATCTCTTCGTGCGCAATCCCGGGAAACTCATCACCCAGCAACAACTCCTCAGCAAGGTCTGGGGGCCCGCCTACGGCAAGGAAGCCAACTACCTGCGCGTGTATATGGCCCAGCTCCGGCGGAAACTCGAACCGGAACCCGGGAACCCGCGCCACCTGATCACTGAAACCGGCATCGGATACCGTTTCCTGCCCTGAGGTCCTCAGGGCTGCCGGTCGGCCGGTCCAAAGCCCCGCCTCCTGTCGAGCCGCGGTGAGTCCGGATGAGCCGGCGCATCAAGATCACGCAAATTTCCTGCCCTCCTGCTTATGGAAAGCGTTGGGGCCCATTCCGCCCAGGCTCGGCGGGTGGTCTCATGAAGGAAGAGGACCCTGCGGCTACCGTGGCCGCAGTCCGGTCCTTGGCAGGAGCCAACCACAATGAACACCATTCCCCGCCAGCAACCGGACACCCCAGGCCTTCCGGCCCGCACCGGTGACGCCCGGGATTACATCGCCGTCGATGACAGCGGGGACTTTTCCTATCACCGGTCCGAACAGGATCTCCTGGCGGGATTTGAGTACGTCGGGGAAGCGGCGTGCGTCATCGACCGCAGCGGCAACGCCTACCGCCTGGCCCTTGATCCGAACCGTCACCTGATCCTTGCGCCGTCGCTCGGCCCGGTGGAATTCCATTGGCTCCGCCAGGCATGGTTGCATGCGCAAAATACCCACCCCGAAGGTCACCGGCTCCGGCGCTTCTTTCCCATCACCAGGGAAGAGGTGGTGTCGGGTTTGTTCGAAACTCTCAGCCTGGAACACGGGCCAGCGCCGGCCGAGAGTTCATGGTCTCTTGAGATCAACGGCCTTGCATCACACCCGACCAACCTGGAGGAAATCGACCGCCTGCTCGCACACCGGGACCTGACGAAACATATCCGCGTGAAGGACCCCTTCGGGCACACCTACCGTCCGTTGCGGCACCGCAGACACTGGTACCTGCCGGAAACCGCAGGATTCAACCTCTACGTTGAAATTCCGGCCCCGCCCGCGTCTGACTGAATCCGTTCCCCAGCAAACACCCTCATGGCGGCCGCGCCGCCGGCGTTAAGGATCCATCAAGAACGGCGCCGGGTCGGGACCAGCGCCCGGAGGCGGTGTTATCGTCGGCAGTGAAACACGATGGCGGGCATCGCGCGGAGAGGCACAGATGACCACGATGAGCAGGCCGCCTGCTGATCCCTCAGCGGCACGGCCGGGAGCCGGGGACAACCTTAGAAGGTGGCTGCTGTTCGGCCTCCAGGACGCCAAGGGGGTCCACCAGGGACCTGGCGCGGTGAGCGATACGCACCTGAAAAAGCATCCGTGGTGGCAAGTGATGTGCCTGACCGGCGTCGATTACTTCTCGACCCTGGGCTATCAACCGGCCATCGCGGCCTTGGCCGCGGGCGTGATCTCGCCGCTGGCGACCATGGTTCTGGTGGCTGTGACCCTGGTTGGCGCCCTGCCGGTCTACCGCCGGGTGGCCGGCGAAAGCCACAGGGGCGAGGGCTCAATCGCCATGCTGGAGCGGCTGATGCCTCGCTGGGGCGGGAAACTCTTTGTCCTGGTCCTGCTGGGGTTCGCCGCGACGGACTTCATGATCACCATGACGCTCTCGGCGGCCGACGCCACCGCCCACGCGATCCAGAACCCTCTCGTTCCGGCCTGGATGCAGGGCCAAAACGTGCCGGTCACCCTCTTCCTGCTGGCCCTGCTCGGTGCCGTCTTCCTGCGCGGTTTCAAAGAAGCCATCGGCGTTGCAGTCGTCTTGGTCGGCATCTACCTGGGCCTGAACGTCGTGGTCGTGATCACCACCATCCTCGAATCATTCACTCACCCCGTTGACGTGGCCAATTGGTGGGCCGCCCTGACAACCTCGCACGGAAACCCGTTCATGGTGGTCGGGATCGCCCTGCTGGTCTTCCCGAAGCTGGCCCTGGGCCTGTCCGGCTTCGAAACCGGCGTGGCCGTGATGCCGCAGATCAAGGGACGCCCGGGTGACACCGAAGAGAAGCCGGTGGCCAGGATCGAGGGTGCCCGGCGGTTGCTGACAACCGCGGCCGTCATCATGAGCGCCTTCCTCATCACGACCAGCTTCACCACGGTGATCCTGATCCCGGCCCGGGAATTCCAGCCCGGCGGACAGGCCAACGGCCGCGCCCTGGCATTCCTGGCCCACGAATACCTCGGGGCCGGCTTCGGCACCGTCTACGACGTCAGCACCATCGCCATCCTCTGGTTTGCCGGGGCCTCAGCCATGGCCGGGCTCCTGAACCTCGTGCCCCGGTACCTGCCCCGCTACGGCATGGCCCCCGGGTGGGCCCGCGCCGTCCGGCCGCTGGTCCTCGTATTCACTGCCATCGGGTTCCTGATCACCTGGCTCTTCGACGCCGACGTCGACGCCCAAGGCGGCGCCTACGCCACCGGCGTCCTGGTGCTGATGACCTCCGCCGCGGTGGCCGTGGCACTTTCCGCCCGGCGCCGGAAACAGCGCAAGCGCACAATCGGGTTCGGGATCATCGCCGTCGTATTCATCTACACCACGGTGGCCAACATCATCGAACGCCCCGAAGGCATCCGGATCGCAGCGTTCTTTATCGCCGGTATCATCATGATTTCCCTGCTCTCACGCATCCGGCGCTCCTTCGAACTCCACGCCACCCATGTCCACATGGACCGGCAGGCACTGGAGTTCATGTCCTCCAACCTGGACGGGCCGATTGCGATCATCGCCCACGAACCGCTGCGCCTGAGCCCCGAGGCCTACCGCGACAAACTGACCTCCGCCATGGAGGTTAGCCATCTGCCTCTGGACCAGCAGGCGTTGTTCCTGGAAGTGATCGTGGACGATTCCTCCGACTTCGAGACGGCTTTGGAGGTCCGCGGCGTGATCCGGCACGGGTACCATGTCCTGGAAGTCCACGGGCCCGTGGTGCCGAACACGATCGCTTCGGTGCTGCTGCATATCCGGGATGTGACGGGATTGATGCCGCACATCTACTTCCGCTGGACCGAGGGGAACCCCGTCACCAATCTCCTGCGTTTCCTCGCATTCGGTGAGGGCGAAATCGCGCCCGTCACCCGTGAGGTGCTTCGCGAAGCCGAACCCGTTGTGACCAGACGGCCCTGGGTCCACGTCGGCTAAGCGCCGCCGGACAGTGCTGTCATAAGGGCCCCGGGAAGTCCTGTCTCCGCGATGTGAGCGCACTGACGACCTGCCGCCGCACCCGCGACCCAAATGTCAGCCGGCAGACCACCCAAGGGATCCTCTGTCATGAACCGATTGCCGGCGGACCCGCCGCCTTGACCGATGCCTTGACCGACGCCCTCTGTTGCCGGTTATCAGGCTGGACACCGCCGGTATTGCTGCCGATGCCGTTCCGGGGCCATGACCGTGGGCGGTATCTTCCTTTGGTCCCGAACACGGATCACGCACCTCAATCTTGTCAGCGAGGTCGAAATCGCAGCAGAAGCCATCGCCTTTCCCGGGAGGGCAAGTCCCGGGCACCGGGAGCCGCGAAGTGATCGCGTGGCCCCGTGTAAGTGTTGGATGGGACCGCGTGGAGCTCACGATCGGAAGACAGGAGATCTTCTTCGCGGCTCACCCGGGTGTTCCCCAGTTCCAGCGCCGGCGTCCGTGTCTCATCCGCCCGGCCGAGGTCCTCAACCAAGGTCCAGAGTTCCCGCGGGTTGCGCAGTCGGCGTTGCGGGTGCGGTGGATGATGCCGGATCCAAGGCTGCTGCCGGCAACTTCCATTGGCTTTGCCGATCCGAACGCAATCGTGGCTGGATGCCCCGACGTCCACGGCGGCCCGCGCTGCCGGTCATTATCGTGCTGCTTCCTCCCGTGTCCTGTGCGCGTTCGTTTGGGTATGGTCCAAAGCCTCTGTTGGGCTGTTCTTCGCACGGCTAGTGTGACGTGAGGCACATGGCGGCACGCATGATCGAGCCGGTGTGCTGTCAGCGACCAGGAGCGGGGACAAGCATGCCCGGAGTTTCAGACACCTCGGAAGGCCCCGGCACCGTGGCCGTGGCCGTGGAAACACTGGAACGGAAAAGTCCGGTGGTCCATTGCAGCTTGTGTGGGTATGACCGTGATGACTGGCCGCCGCTCCGGTGAGCAGCGGCCAGAGGCGGCGTGGACATGACATCCCCTGTCCGGACCGGAAACACCAGACCGGTGAGGCGTGTGCGCGGCCCCGTTCCGATCGAAGTGCGCCACGGCTGTGCGGATGAGAGGTTGAAGATCCTTGTTTGTCTGGACACCGGTCTGGCCTCGGTCCGGTTGGCCGTCCGCGGAAGCGTGACCCAAAGGAACCTCCCGGCCCTGTACGCGATCGTGCGCCGCACGAATTCGTTCCTGCCGGGAATGGACATTGTCATTGACCTCCGTGCAGCCGATGCAGGAACGGATGTCCTTGACCGGCTTGGCATGGTGGTCCGCGAGGGACTGCTGCCCGAATCAGCCGACCCGGCAAGGCTTCCCTGCCGCCTGCGTCACTGCCAGGGGACCGGACCGCGCTGCCTAAGCCTTGATCCATTGACCGGCGGGGTCCAGAAGGAACCAGGCGGGAATCGAACTCCCCACACACCAAAGAGCAGACCAAAGGAACCCGCGGTGCGTCCGTCCGTGGACAGGCGCACCGCCGGCATCCCGCCCCTTCTCGTCGCATTCCGGATTCCGGTGCAACTGGCGGTCATAGTGCTCGCGTGGATCGTGACGCAGAAAACGACGAAAGATGAAACGCCGGAAGAAGCAAGGCACCCGTTGGTGCCCTGAAGCCGCGCTCATTTCGCGTCGCCCGCCCAGCCTGGCGGACGTAGGTGCCGGTGGCGTATGCCACGGTGCTTCTGCGCTCCATCGGGGGCCGCGACGCTGGGGCCCCACCGGACTGCAGATGAACCCTGATACGGGCAACACTCCGCACTGCCTGACCCCGAAGATCCGGGGGCACGGCTGACCGGGCGTCAGCAGTGCGGAGCGGGCTGATGCCCTCAGTCCCGGCGCAGTGTTCTAGAGCGGGCGGATGTTTTCCGCCTGCGGGCCCTTCGGGCCCTGGGTTATGTCGAATTGGACTTTCTGGTTCTCATCCAATGACCGGTAGCCGCTGCTGGCGATTGCCGAGTAGTGCGCGAAGACGTCCGCGGACCCGTCGTCAGGGGCGATGAAGCCGAAGCCTTTCTCGGAGTTGAACCATTTCACTGTTCCTGTTGCCATCTCTGCTTCCCTCACCACACTCTGTTGCAACCGGATCTAGTGCCGGCGCCTGATCCGGACCCTCGTCCGCTGTCCCCAAGGTACGGGGCAGGACCGGCAGGTGCAAGCACCGGGCCGCGGAAGACACTGTGGGGTGCGGGCTCTTTGTCCCTAAAATGGGTCAAGCCTTGTCCGGCACCAGTCACCACGGTGCCGGCTCCTGCGAGTGAAACGAGCAGCGCTGTGAAAAGTTAGGACGGCGGCACGACGGGCGCCGTTCAAGCCTCCTGCTGCCGGTCGGATCATTCGTGGCCAGGAAACGGTCCCGGCCCCGCCGCCACGGGCGGGGCCACGTGGTTTCAAAAGACAAGGGAAGGTGAATGCCTCATGGAGGAACAATCGAAATCCGCGAAGCAGCGCGGGGTTCTGTTTGATGTGGACGGGACCCTGGTCGATTCCACCTATTTCCACACCATCGCCTGGTGGCAGGGTTTCCGGCAGCAGGGCCTGGACGTTCCCATGTCATCAATCCACCGCCACATCGGCATGGGCGGGGACAAACTGCTTGACCGGCTGCTTCCGCTCGGCACCGATGAAGACGTCCGGCAGCAAATCGAACGCGCCCACGGGGCAATCTTCTCGACCTTCTGGCCTGCCCTCCGGCCCTTCGAGGCAGCCCGGGAACTTCTGCAACGGTGCGCCGAATCGGGCCTCGCCGTGGCATTGGCGTCATCGGCGCATGCCCGGGACCTGCAGGTGCTCCGGGACGTCCTGGACGCGGACGCCTGGATTGACTGCGCGACAAGTTCAGCTGACGCCGCCGAAAGCAAGCCCTCTCCTGACATCCTCCAAGCGGCTCTCGAACGCCTGGAACTCGGGCCCGAAGATGTCGTCTTCGTCGGAGACTCGGTCTGGGATGTCCAAGCCGCGGCACAACTGGATATTGGGACCATCGGCCTCACGTGTGGAGGGATCAGTGAAGCCGAGCTCCGCGCGGCCGGGGCACTTGAGGTCTACCCGGATCCCCGGGCCCTGCTTCAGAGCCTGAACGGCAGTCCCATCGGCGAACTCGCGAACCGACCAAAAGCATAGGATCCCGCCGCCGGGTCAGGCCAACGCCTCTCCGCCGGCCAGGGGCCTGCTAGTCGCCGGGGGTCAGATCGGTCGTCAGCCCGCGGTCATCCGGGGACGCATCGTCCTGTTCTTCCGCAGGTCCGGTGGGATCCCCGGCACCGCCGCCGGATGCCCTGCCCGCGGCGTCCTGTGGTGCCGCCCCGGGACCGTCAGCGGGGCGGCCGTTCCGAAGGGCCGGGGGACCGGCGGGGTCCTTCGGGACCGGATCGGTCTCATTTTGCACGCCGTCGTGGACGGGTTCCTCCTGTCCATCTGTCCGAGCACTCATGTCTGTCCCTTCCCCGCCGGTCTCGACCGGAACGTGTTGGCCCCGAGGGTGTCACACGATAATTCACCCGATTCAAACATGGTCTTCAGCCACCGTCTACAGCACCCGCCCGGGACGTGCGGCGGCAGCAGCCACCCGGCATGCCGCCCCTTCGCCGGCCGGGCGTCGTTGGCCCCGGCCACGGACGGGAATCGCCCTGCCCGGTCTTCTACCCGGGCCGGTGCAGTGGGATGATGCAGACATGAGTGAAAACAAGGAGCCTTCCTCCACGCCGGCCCCTGGCCATCGGATGGCGCCGCGGGCTCCCCTCTGGGAGGACATGGGCAGCCCGGCCACGCATCAAATGCGGGTGGTCGGGCGGCGCCGCAGCGAAGCAGAAGCCAAACTCGAACAACACCTCCACCGGACACCCGAAGCCCAGGCACTACCCGGGGAGCACGGTCAGGGACCCGAGGGTGGCCTCTGACCCGGGCACACCTGTTCCCCCCCGGGGGCCGGTGGCATCAGGAACCGTTTCCACCGGCACGGTTCATTGTCCTCACCCGAGGCGTTGCCGGGAGGATCCGCGTGCAGCCCCAGGTCCGGCGTTCCCCGGGAGGGCGGCCCCGTTTCAGGCAACGCTGGGCAGGCCACGCCGCACTGGAGCCAGCCGCGGCCCCGCCGGCCGGTGCGGGCCGGCGCCGACGGCACGCTGGGGCGCCGCGGAACGGACCTGCCTGACACCGGGGGCCGGCGGGGCGGCCGGTGAACGCCGGTGGGAGACTTCCGGGCACAGGTCCGTGATCAGGCCCATTCCGGCACACTCGCGCACAAGCCCGATGCCCGAAACGACAGCGGGCTTGTCGGGAAAGGACCGGGAGACCGCCACCACGGTTCCATCCGCGGCCTTGAGCCTGAATCTAAAGCACGCGTCCTCATCGATGAAGAGTTCAAACATCCCGGCCATGGCCATCCTCCTGAAAACCAGGCTGCTGCTAACGCCTGGCACGACTTGTCGTCCGGACACCACACCGTGTCCGGCCGTTATGGTCCGGCAAAAGATCGATCCACCGCATGTGGGCGGACCGGCTGAATCCGCGCGGGCCCGGCGGAAGGAATGGCGCGTCGTTTCACCAGCGCCCGTCGGTCGTACCGTTCCCCGCCCCGGCGGCACCCAGCCCTGCGGGCGTGGCGGCTCAGGGCAGGGCACGGGCTGGCCGTCACTATTGTGGCGAGATCCTGTGCTGTTGCGGTGACGTGCTCCAGACCAATGTTGGACCGTCTTTCTTCCGCAAGTGGTCCTGTCAGCTGCTCCGTGAGATTTCACCGTGACGGGATGAGATGACGCGGGTCCTGTCATCCGCGTGAGTGGTAACGGGTATTCTGGATGGAATTCATTCAGGAAAGCCCCCGGCGACGAAGGCGGTAGTGATGAGCGTGAGCCTCAAGGACGAGTGGGACCGGCTCGATTCCGGGACCCGGGCATGGCTTCTGGAGAATCCGGGATGTCTGGTCGTGCCTCCGGCCCTGTCGGCCAAGTTCGGCCAGGACGCACGCGGGGACATGGCGTGTGACCCGCACGGGCAGGTTGTCCTCTCCCGGGAGGACCGCGATTTCATCCGTGAGAAAGCTGAGGCCGCCGGAACATCCCGCCTTCCTGTGACGGAATACCGGTTCTTCGACACGGCATCTTTGCCTGTCGTCAGGAATACGCCGTCTGGAAGGCGCTCCGCAGCGTCGCCGGACGGGGCCCAGTAGGGCACGTTTGCTCAGCGACAGGACGACGAGCACTTGACCGTCACACGCAGCGACCCCGTCCTCCACTAAGCGGGCCTCCGCCAAGCGGGCGGTTCATGCGTGCCCCCCGGGACCGGGATCCATAAGCCGCGCCGGCTGGCGTGGAACGCCTCGGCCTGGCTGGTCAATGTCCGGTCAGTTGCCACAAATCCACACCCATCCGTGCCGCGGTCAGCAGCAACGCTGCAGCTGCGATCCAGACGCCAGCGATCTGCCAGGCGCTGGCCCGCGGCCGCTGTTGATCCTCCATGCTTCTCCTTTTCCCTCGCCCTGTTGGGGGATCCATCCTAGAAGCCAGGAGCGACAGCCTTGCGGCCGCATCCTCCAGGCAGGGGTGCTTGTGTACGTGTTGCCCACAGCCTCTCGCGCCCGGCCGCCCGCCGCTGTGGACAGCCGGCGCCAGGCCATCCACGGAAAAGACCCGGCGTGCCGCCATCTCCCGGGCGAGTCGTCATCCAGGTTTCGGCCACCTGCCGTCGTGGCCGCCGGTGGAACTGCGCATGAATCAACACCACTTTCCGTCGGTGTTGCGACGTTTGTGAGAAACCGCCCAGCTTTGAGCTGTGCGGAGGGCTCCCCCTGACCCCAATGGGCATAACGCGTTCCAAAGCCGGCTGCGCTCCGATCCGGAGTGGCCGGAGTCCGAGCCGCCGTGCTAATCTTCAACATCAGTAGTAGGAGTAGTATCATTACTACTCCTACTACTATCTGGAATTTAGAGAGGCGCTTTGATGACGTCGAGCGTGAAGGACCGCGTCTATGCCGCGGCCGAGCAGATCAGTGCCGAGCGCCGGCCCACCGTGTCCACGGTCCGCGCGGCCGCCGGAGTGAGCAACGCAGACGCCACCCGGTACCTGAAGGAATGGACCGAGGAAAAACAGGCCGCCAGCGGCCAGGTCGCCGCCACCCCCGCAGCCCTGCTGGAACAGGCGGCCCAACCATAGACCAAATGTGATCCACGCAACACCAGCAGGGTGGGCGTATTCCAGCGAGGAGCGGGGCCGACCTCTTCCGCCGCTGTTGATCAGCGCCACCCGGGCCTGGTTGAACGTTTGGATTTCTCATCCGTGAAAAGCATCCAAGGCTTCCGTCCGCCGTTGGACCACCTGAACCAGTGATTCCGTAGGGCGCCGGGGGCTCACTGAAGCCAGGCCGCACAGCACCTGTAAGCTTCGAGCCCGGCCCGGATTACTTTATTGCAAAATACACACTTTATTAGAAACCAATAAAGGGAAGTAAATCTTGTAAGATCGGGACATGGATCCAGTGAACAACCCCTACACTCCGAACGCGGGTGCGACGCCGGAGATTGTCATCGGCCGTGACGATCTCCTTGAGGACTTCCGGATCCTCCTGCGCAGGCTCGCCAAGGGCCGCACCAATCAATCCATGATCGTCACCGGTCTTCGCGGTGTGGGCAAAACCGTTTTGTTGGGGGAGTTCCGTCAGATAGCAGAAGAGTTTAAATGGAAGGTGCTGGAGCTCGAGGCCAGCAAACACGATGACGACCACTTCCGCAGGACGATCTACTCGCAGCTGCGGGCCGCGCTCTACCAGATTTCACCACGGGCCAAGTGGGGAGACAAAGCACGGAAGGCTGCCCAAGTCCTGCAGTCCTTCAGCCTTTCCATCGATCCTTCCTCGGGTATCCCGACCCTGTCACTCGATGTCGACGCCGCCGAAGGATTTGCCGATCACGGCAGTCTTACCCTGGACCTGACGGACGTCCTGGTTTCGATAGGCGAAGCCGCCAAGGAACACGGGACGGGCCTGGTTCTGCTATTCGACGAGGTCCAGTTCCTGAGCCAATCACAACTCGAAGCCGTCATCCAAGCGATCCACAAATCGGTGCAGAGAAAACTCCCGGTAACGTTTGTCGGCGCGGGATTGCCCCAGATCGCCGAGCTTGCCGGCGACGCAAAATCCTACGCCGAGCGGCTCTTCAAGTTCCCGAAACTCGGATCCCTGGATTTCGAAGATGCCAAGAAAGCACTGGCCGAGCCAGCGCACATCGAACATGTGCACTTCGAAGACGAGGCACTGGTCCGCGCCTTCGACCTCACCGAAGGCTATCCATACTTCGTTCAGGAACTTGGGTACCAGGTGTGGGCAGTCGCAGACGGCGACTCCATCACCTTGGAAGATGTTGAGGATGCAAAGGACGCCTACGAGGCAAAACTTGATTCCTCGTTCTTCCGCGTCCGGCTCGACAGGGCCACCCAGCTGCAGATCGCCTACATGCGCGCCATGGCACAGCTGGGCCCCGACTCCCAAAAGGCCGCCGACGTCGCCGCCGTCATGGGACGCGAGTCCACCCAGCTGGCCCCCACGCGATCCGAACTCATCAACATGGGCCTGCTCTATACGCCCGCCCACGGCTACGCCGGCTTCACCGTGCCGCACTTTGACCGGTTCATGCTGCGGGCCGTCCCGCACCTGGACGTCCCCCCGGTGCAAAAGAGGCGCACGAAACCGAAGAAATAAACCGCCCGTCCAGGCCCGGTCGAATACTGGCGCGACGTGATTCACCGGGCGGGAACAACAAGTCCCGGCGGGAAACGACACCCCGCTGGGATTCACAAGATCCATCGGTCTTCACCCGAACTGTGCATCATCCTCCAGACTGCAAAACCCGTCAGATTGGCATCCAAGAGTGGCGCCGAGGGCGTCTAGGAAACGCCTTCCGGACCTGTGACTTTTGGTTAGGAATGGCGGTTTTTTCACAGTTGGGAATGGCGGTTCTGGGGCGGTCTGACTGATGGAATCGGCTTTCTAAGTGGGTTGCCTTGACCGATGTTGTCTTCGGCCGGGCTCAGCTGTCTGTTCTCAGATATTGGTAGACGGTTTCCCGGCTGATCCCGTATTGGCGTGCAAGCCCGGCTTTGGGTTCGCCTGCTGCGGCGAGCTGACGCAGCTGGGCTGCTTCCTCGGGAGTGAGTGCTTGGCTGCGTCCGCGGTAGACCCCGCGGGCTTTCGCCAGGGTGATCCCCTCGCGTTGGCGTTCACGGTTCAGGGCGCGTTCGAATTCCGCGAGGGTGCCCATCATGGAGAGCATCAGATTGGCCCTGGGTGAGTCCTCGTTGGTAAAGGTCAGGCCTTCATTGACGAACTCACCCGCGCGCCTCTGAGGGTGAGTCTTTCCACCAGGGCGCGCAGGTCGACGAGGTTGCGGGCGAGGCGGTCCATGCTGTGCACAACGATGGTGTCGCCGCCTCGGGCGAAGGACACCGGTTCCTCGAGCTGGGGCCGTTTCGCGTCTTTGCCCGAGGCCTTGTCGGTGAAGACCCGGTCCAGCTGAATGCCCGTGAGCTGGGGTTGGGGGTTCGGGTCCAGGCTGCTGACCCTGATGTATCCGATGCGCTGTCCAGGCATGGGGCCTCCGTAGAAAAGGTGGTGGTTCAGCTGATACCGATGACGAAGGTGGAGCGTGGGGCTTCGACGGCGTCGTCGGTAATGGCGGTCAGTTCGTTGATGCGCATGACCCGTTCCATTTGGGTAAAGAGCCGGTCGATAAGACGGAAGTTTCCGCTGGTGATGCGGGCAATCGCGGCGACGGCCTGGGCGTCGGTGAAGTCGTCGGGATCCAGGTCATGTCCGAGGCGATGCCAGCGGCGTTCCAGGACGAAGTGCAGTTCGTCCGGGGAGAGGGGCCGGTACTCGTGGGCGAATCCGACCCTGCTGAATAGCTGCGCATAGCGGCTGAACTGTTTTTCGATTCCGGGCATGCCGATGAGGATCAGGGCGGTGTTGTCGCGGTCGTAGCGGTCCCTCATCAGTTCAAGGGCCGTGGGGCCGAGCCGTTCGGACTCGTCGATGATGATCAGTTCCACGTTCTTGCTCGCGCTGGTCCGGGGGCCTGCTTTCTGGGCTGTTGTGTAGAGGTGCTGATCGATGCAGAGGGAGACCCGCAAGGTCAGATCATTGATTTCCGTTCGGAGTTCTTTGGGTGGGTGAGCACCCCGGGGGTGTAGAAGACTGTCCGGCGTCTGGCCAGTGCCGTGTAGGCCGCCATCACGGGATCTGGTCGCCATATCGAACCGGGTAGCCGAGTTCTTCCGCGGCGCCAAGGACACCCTCAGGCCATTTGGCCAGAAATGTCCATGGCATGTTCTCCTTGGCGAGGAAGTTCACCCGTCCCCAGGAATAGAAGGGATGCGGACGGCCCGGATAAACCTCGCGGACGGAGGGACGCTCGAGCCGCCAAGAGCCGAAGTGGCGCGCCCACCAACGGGATCTGGGTCGAAACTCACGCTGCGAGGCGCTCATGATGAGTATGATCCACGGTCCTTGGATACTGGACCGTCCGGGAATTTCAAACCCACCCCTGAACTCGTATTCCATCGGTCCCTCTTCGGATTGCAATCCGTCGGTCCCAATCCTTCGAACGGATCATTTTGATTGCCCTGATGCTACTGGTCCCGAAGACAGCCGGGAAACAGAGGTTAGAAGGATGACCGGTCTGTTTCATGAGCCTTCAGTTCGGCGATCAAGGCGTCAATCCTAGGGGCACGACGGATCGACCAGAGCGGCACCCAGATCCCCAGGCCGACGAATAGAACTGTCGAAAGCCACCAGAACCAAACCGATGGTTCCATTACGATCAGGAAGACGCAGAGGGCCGTGAAGAGTGCAAATTCGATGGGGCCTACCCATACCATGCGCTGCTCGGTACGTCTCTTGCATTCAAGCAATGGAAGCCAGATCTCGGGCTCGACACTTTCCGGCAGCGTGCCTTCCTTTACATAGTCACCCAGCCGCACCCTGACGGGTGTCCCCTATCCGCTGAGCCGGACCACTTTGGCGCCGAGGTCCGGGCCGCCCAGGGGGAAGTCGCTCAGGCTGGTGAACTGCACGAATTTACCGATGAGGCCTTTGCAGCTGCCCTTGCAGCTGGGGGAACCGTTGTTGTTCCAGCTGTGCCCGGGGAAATTGAAGCCGAGGAGCTGGAACGCGGCGAATCCTTTGATGTTGTAGTTGCCCCTGCTGTCGACGTCGTTGAAGACGGGCAGGATGATGACCTGGTTTTTTAGGGAGTCGAACACTGCCGAGCACTGTCCGGGTTCACTGACACCCTGGCTGGACTGAACCGCCGGATTGGCGACTGAAATCGTTGCCCCGCACTTTCCCGTGTCCGACTGCAGCCAGCCGAACCCTCCGGGGATGATGTGACCTGATGGGCTGGAACTGACGCAGGTCGTGGTGCCGTGGATCGGCAGGACCTGGATCGTTCCGGACAGATCGAACTGGCACTCGGAGAAAGTGACCGGCAGGGTGACCGTCCCGCCGGAGGGTGACCCCCATTTCGCTGTGGACTCGGCTTTGACGTCGGCGCGGTTGACGCCGAATATCCTTGCCAGTCCCAGGGAGACTCCGCTCCCGTTGGCGTCCTGGGCCGAGACATCTACCACGACGGTACCGGGGCTGGGGAAGGCCGGGGCGGCCGCACTGGCAAGGCCGCCGTCGGCGTTCGCCCGGGCCAGCTGCAGCGCCTTCCCTGGGGCGGTGGTGGTGCACAGGCTTGTTCCTCGCGTCGCGCAGTCCTGGGCGATTGCCAAGGCCCCGGCATCGGCTCCGTTTTGGAGTTTCGCCTTCGTGGCGTACATGTTGCCGACGTCAATGGCGAGGGCTCCGAAACCCAGCAGCACCACCATGAGCAGTGCGATCAGGACAGCGGCAGCCCCGCGTTCACCCGTATCTTTCAAACCCGCCCCCAGGCAGCGTCCTTTGGGCTCGCCCGTTCGGCGGCACCCCCTCCGCAATCATAGGGGCTGAAAAGGGTACGGAACAGGTGCCGCGTTGACTCATTGAAAACCTCCGCGTAGCCGGATACGTTGCCTCATTTGAAAACCTCCGTGTAGCGGCGTGGTTCGCAATTGTGGCGGCGGTTGGGGGCTATGCCCGTTTTCATGGAGCTAACGATGGCCCAGCGGCAAGCTGTGACGAAGAAGAAGGCCCTCGCCTATAAGGGTGCTGATCGTGCAGGGAAGTCCCGGATCTTGAACGAACTGGTCGAGCTGACCGGTTGGCACCGCGACTACGCCCGGGCGGCGTTGCGGGATGCCCTGGTGTTGAAGATCGTCAGACCACGCCCGGGCAGGACCGCGGTCTACGGGCCTGATCTGCTGCCTGCCCTCATCAAGTGCTGGGCCGTGCTGCGCGCCCCTGCCGGCAGGCTGCTGGCCCCGATGCTGCCTGTCCTGGTCCCGCTGCTGCGCAGGGACCGGGAGCTTGAGCTGACCGATGAACAGGCCGGACTGCTGATGCGGATGAGCGCAGCGACCATCGACCGGAAACTCGCCGGCGAACGGGCAAAACTTTTCCCGCGGGGACGGTCCCATACCAAGCCGGGCACGCTGCTCAAATCCCAGATCCCGGTCCGCACCTGGGCCGAGTGGGATGACGCCGTCCCGGGGTTCGTGGAGATCGACCTGGTGGGCCACGAGGGAGGCAACAGCTTCGGCGAGTTCTGCTGCACCCTGACCGTGACGGACATCGCCACGGGCTGGACCGTGAACCGGTCGGTGCGGAACAAGGCCGCCAAATGGGTCTTCGAGGCCCTCGAACACGTCACTGCCGTGTTCCCGTTCCCGATCATCGGCATCGATTCAGACAACGGTTCCGAGTTCATCAACGAGCATCTGCTGGCCTACTGCCACGCGCACGAGATCACCTTCACCCGCTCCCGGCCCGGCAACAAAAACGACGGAGCCCACGTGGAGCAGAAGAACTGGGCCAGGGTCCGGGAACTGGTCGGCTACCTGCGCTACGACACCGACGCGGAACTGGCCAAACTCAACGAGATCTGGGAGCTGGACCGTGTCTTCACCAACTACCTGCTGCCGCAGCAGAAGCTACTCTCCAAGCAGCGGCACGGCGCGAAAGTCACGAAGAAACACGACGCCCCCGCCACACCCCACCAACGCGCGATCCGGCATGAACGGATGAACAAACGCCCGGTCATCCAGATGAACGCCGCCTTCAAACGCATCAAGCCCGGAGCCCTTTCCCGCGAGATCCTGGCGCTTACCGGGCAGCTGGAAACACTGGCCTTAGCCAAGAAACCAGCACCCCTCAAACCCGTCAACCGCGCCTGGAACAGCTAGGCCTCGCGGAGGCTCTTCAACGAGGCAACGAAACCACCCATCCGGAGGTTTTCAAATGAGGCAACGTATTACTCTTCCCGGAGGTATTGCAATGAGTCAACAGGGGTGCACGCATTCCCTTTCAGCTGGGCGCTCGTTGCGTTCGTGCGTTCCCCTAGGGGGGGGTCAGCGACGTCCGGGCTCCAGGATCCTTCCGTCGCTGACCCCGTTTGGCTGCCAGCACAAGGCTGACTCAGTCCAAGCCGCATGTTTTTGATTCGAGTGAATAGCGCCGCGGCCCGCGTGCACCAAGACCAGGCATCTAATTTTCCTCCGGGTGGTCATTGACGAACAGTACGGTGGCTTCTTGCTTTCTATGTTCCGGTCTCGGGTTTTGCGGCAGGATTCAGCCCAGCGGGGCAGTCGGTCTGAACCGGGAGTGGTCCGGCGTGCGGCCTCGGGGTTACGGGGCGGGTGTGGCGGTGGAGGAGCCGGGCTTCGGGTGGCCGATGATCAGGGTGTCCAGGACCGGCTCCGTTGACTTTGCGGCAGGCAGCCATGCGGGCAGGACTGGATGTGATGTCCTTCAAAGCCCTCGCAGACGCCCTTCAACGGCACGGCGGCTGATCTACGCCTGCTTGGGAACCGTGGCGCGGACCGGTGCGGCTCCGCAACTGGCTCAGAAGCCGGAAAATACCTGGGGAATCCCCGGTGACGGTCCGGATCGCAGCCTCCTCCTCCGGAGATTGCCGGGGTGTTCGGGGTGTCCTACCAGCGCATCCAGAAGATCCTGGCCGGTGCAAGAGATGAAGGATCCGAGAGCTCCGGTACCGGGGCTAAGGGTCCGGGCCCAACCGGGGCGGCGTCGATGACGGACCGCGAGGAAGAAACACCACCTCGGACCTATTAATGAGCCGGTTCCCTGTCCTTTCAGCGGCTGCTGCTGGTTGGTTTGCGATTAATTCTCTGCGGTCGGGCCGTCGGTGAGCACTCGGGAGAGGAAATCGTGCATGGCGGTTTTGAGGGTGCCGATGTTGCCGGGAAGGGAGCGGGCATTGCGTGCTGCGACTGACATGTCGCCGTCGAGGATGTTTTGTTCAAGGCCGTTGCAGGTTTCCTCCATGGAGCGTGCACCGACCATGTGGGCGTTGACTTTGAGGCTGAGGACGGCGTCCATGGCGTCCTTGGCGTCGTTCCTCACGATGGCGCAGAGGATGCGCTCCACGCGCATCTGGAGCATTTCCAGGAAGGTTAGTGCGTATCTCCTGGGAATGGTGGTGCATTGCAGCTGGTCTGCGAGGTCGAGCAGGGGGTCGGGTTGGAAGACTTCCCGCCGTGCTGTGGCTGCCATGGTCTGGTCCTGTTCGAAGTTCGTGTCTAGTTGAAATGAGATGCTGAAGGGGTGTTTTTGGTGCGGGTCAGCTTCCGGTGGTCGTTGCGGTCCGGACCTGGGTGCGATCCACCGAAACGTCGAGGGACAGTGTCGAAGCGGGTGACTTTGCGACCTTGCCGCTGCTGCTGGCCGTGGCCCGGAGTCGTATGCCGGTTCCCGGACTTGCCGGGGCCGGGCCCAGCGTGGCCGGGATCGTTGATGACCCGGAAGAGACTGTGAAGATCGTTGTCACGTTTCCGCCCGAGCACACACCAGAGGTTTCATTCCAGGTGCCGCTGCAGGATTCGAGAGTAATTTGCACGTTTGCCAAGACCGAGGCGGAACCGCTGTAATTTGCCGCAGTGATGAACAGGGTGCCGGTGTTCCCCACCGTGAAGTATTGGGGGGTGAACGAAGGATTTCCCACCCCGCCGTGATTGGTGAATGAGAGGGCCAATGGGCCGGTGCCGAAACCGCTGCTGCTTTGTGTTGCAACCGCTCCCCAGGTACCGCTGGTTGGGGTCTGGGATGGGGCGTATGAGGCGGATGCGGTCGCTGTCGTGGCGGCTTGGGCGGGTGTGGACGTGCACGCCAGCAGGACCGCGGCCGCGATGGCGGCAGCGGCCCTGCTGGGGTAGTGGTGCACGTTCACTCCTTCTGAGCTGCCGGCGTTAGCTTCCGACTTTAGCTTCCGACGACGGTGGAGGTGCGCTGGTTTTCGCCGAAGGTCCAGGTCAGCGCCGAGGCCAGGCCTTGGATGGGGCTGGCGGGAAGGACGCCGTTGACCGTGGTTTCGTTCTGGTCCGGCAGGGTCAGGGAGATCTGGAGGTTCAGGGTGGAACCTGCTGCGACCGTGCCGGCGATCAACGTCGAGGGCGTCGCTGTGAGGGAGCTCAGGGGCACGCCCGTCGCCAGGACGGTGGTGGTGGCCCCGGTTCCGGTGCAAGCGCCGGCGCCGGTGGTGGTCCAGGTGCCGGAGCAGTCGGTGACGGTGACGTGGAGTCCCTTGGTGGCGTCGGTGGTGAGTTTGCTCGGGGTGCCGTCTGCTACCGCCAGGGTCAGGGCCTTGGCATCCATGGTGTCGCCCTGGGTGAGGTTGACGTAGCGGTTCACGATGTCGCCGGGAGCGAGGTTGGAGACCGACTGGCCGAACCCGGCTCCGTTGTTAGCCATGGTCAGGCTCAGGGTGCCGGAGGTGGCGTTCTGGGCGGTGGTGTTGGAGGCGGTGGCGTTCAAGGCAGCGAACACGCCGCCGCCGGTGATGGCCAGGCCGGCAGCTGCCACGGCGCAGGCGGCGAACAGGGCGGGGCGGCGGGTGGAGCGGGCGGCGCGGTGGGCTTTGATTTCAGACATGGCAGATCCTTTACGGGAGGGTGGTGTGTGATGGGTTCTTAGAGAGCGTGGACGGCGCGACGGCGGCCGGAGTGGCCCGATGTGCGGCGTGCCGATGAGGCAGGGGCGCTTCGGAGGATCCACCAGACAGCGGATCCGGTGACCGTCAGGCCAAACAAAGCCGTCAGGAGGGCCCTTTGGAGCGGACTTTCGATCCACAGCAGGACGTTTCCAACCGAGGGAACGACGGCGACGACCACCGGCACCTGGGTCTGGTCCAGTACAGCCTGCCAATGGTCAGGGGCCGGGTTGGCATCGCCTTTGGTGGTGAGGATCGGTTTCGACGGGGTGCCGGCAATAGCGGTGATGCGGTGAGCGAACGGGACGCTTTCACCCGGAGGCGTAAAGACGGCGATCTGGCCCGGACGCAGGCTGCTCACATCGGCTGGAACCGTGATGAGCAGGTCCCCGGGAGCGTAAGCCGGGCGCATGCTGCCAGTCAGAACCGGGGAGAATCCGATGTGCAACAGCGGGGCCACGACACCGACCGCAAGGAAGGCCAGAGTCGCGAGCGTCGCGGCCGTCATCGCGATCATCCTGAGCACCTGGCGTGCGGAGATACGTTGGCGGGTCCTCGCCCCCAGGCGGGGACCCGTGCCAGAGCTGAGTGAGCTGTCCATGGGGACGTTTCCGTTTCGTTTGAGACCGTGTAGCGGAACAAGATCCACTTTGCTGGCCTCGCATCAAGAAAGCTCAAAGTTTCAACTAAGTTTTGTTCTGGAAATTTCTTCAGGATTTAGGCGAATCTTGAGCAAAACTTTGGGAGATCCAAAACTAGGGCTGGCATAAGACCAATTGGGTAGGCGGTAGGAGGCGCTAAAGGTTTCGAGGATGTCACCGTGATACGTAAGTGCGTCCGCGATCGCCCGCACCGGGCCGGGGCCGTGAAGCCTTTGGTTAAGGACGTCGAGTCGACGCCCGATCAGTTGCATTAGGCAGTTCGTTTACGATCGGGCAGAGTCCTGAACCCGCGTAAAGCCACGTCCTGGCTAACTGGTGACTTCGCCGCGGCGTACGACCAAGAACGTAATCCTTTGAGGGGCCTGGTCCGGGTCAATGGTTCCCGGCTCTTCCGGTAGGAACAGCCATCAGCCAGCCTGCACTACAGGCGGAAATACTCTGGCCTAGGTGCTACCCAACGCCTTCTCCAGTTCAGCCTGGTGCAGTTTGAGGTCCTTGCCGGCAGCGACGGCGCCGATGTGGTCCGTCTGGGACAGGGCGTGTTCGAGCCGCGCACATAGCTGCTCCATCCGGAGAGCCCCCATTATTGCGGAACTGGCCTTCAGGCTTAGGGCAGCGTCCATGGCCAGGTGGTCCTCGCCGTCGTCCAGGGCCTGGCTGATACGTTCCACCCGCATTGGGAGCATCCTGATGTACATTGCTGCGAACTGGTCGGCGGCTTTGCTGCTGTGCATGTCGCTGGCCAGACGCTGAAGGACCTGGCGGTCAAGGGTCGGCATCAATTGTGCAGGTGGTGTGGCGCGGCGGTGGCGGGCGGGTCTGTCCGGTCGGTGCGTGGCCAGGCACAGGGCGGGGAAGACAATGGTGCGCACGGCACGAAGGGTACGGCTCGTGGTGGCTATGAGGGCGAGGACAGCGGCTTCGCGGGGGCGGTGCTCGGAGTTCTGCGCAAGGTGGCGGCACTCTTTCAGGTCCGGTGGACGGAATCGGATGGTGGTGATCTTATGCGGCCGGAGCCTTGCCGGGCAGTGCAAAGCGGTCCGTCTCTGCTTTTCCACCAGACCCTGACGAGCAGTATGAGGACTAGACCGTGGGGGCGCCGTACATCATGGCCTGAAGACGATGAGTCCCGCAGGGCGGCGCGGACGGCGTTGCCCGGATAGGGAGCCGTGAGACCTCGCGCCCGCTCGGGGCCGAAACGCGGGATTTGCGCATGGTTTGCGGCGTCGCATTTCGTTGCTCAAGACCTTTGCGAGTTTTGAGCTGGGGCAGCCGGGTGGAGCAACTCCTGACGCCGGAGCGGTTCGGTCGTCAGAGGCGGGTGAACCGCTCCAGAAACAGATAGATAACACTCTTGCGAGGATTCGGGCGGGGTCCGGGGGTATGTTGGCTCTACGATGAAACCTGCTGTCGGAGGGAAATGGGCTTGAACGCAGAAGTGCCGCCGCCTGAATTGCCGCTGACCTTGCGACAGGCAGCCAAGTGGGCAGGGCAGGACGTGATGTCCTTCAAAGCCTTGGCCGACAGCTTGAACGGTACGCCAGCGGATTTGCGCCTAAGCGGGAACCGCGGGATGGCCCGTTATGATCTGGGCCGGCTCCGCAGATGGCTCAGTGACCGCGGGGTGCCCGAGGAGTCCCCGGGTTCTGACACGGTGAAAATCACGGCCTCCTGGGATGGTGCGCGATGGACAGTTCAGGATCCGGAGAGATCAATTAGTGTCACCGGCCCTCGCCTTATGGCCGCCCAACGTTCCCTGGCTCGCCGGCTTGCCCAAGGATTCCCGATTGCCCTGGACCGGATACATTTCAGCGTCGTTTTCGAAGCGGAGAGCCCTGGCGCGATCGCGTGGACGGAAGCGGAGTCCCTCAAGGTCCGGGCGGACGAGCTGTTGAACAAGGCCGGGAAACTTCGCGTTGACGCGATCGGAGAACTTGTCAAAGAAGGCATGACCCCGCCCGAAATAGCCCAGGTGTTCGGCGTGTCTTACCAGCGCATCCAGCAGATCCTGGCCAACGCGAAAGAACGTTGAGATTCCGGGGTTCGTGTAGACATGGTCGCTCTTCATAACGACCGGGCGTGCACATGACAGTGCCACTTCGATCCGTTGCCAATCGTAGGCCGTCGGTTGTGAAAAGGTATACTCCGGTATTCCGAAGCGAACTCTCTTCGCGGCCCTATTGGAAGGCGAGAAACCCTGCTGTCGGCAACCTGGCGGTGCGGGGATCGTCCGGCGGCTGCCGCTACGGGCCCTGGGGGAGTGTTGTTCGCTCGTCAGGTTAGATCGGTGCTCCCCCCCCGGTCAATCGCCTGCCACCAGCGGGCAAACCATGCGGCCACCGGTCAGTTTAAATTTGCCGTTGGTACGCCGAACGTCAAGATTGCCTAAACATTCCACTAAGGTTTGTTCAGGACTTTCCTGCCTCCTCGCAGCACCCTAGTAATGGGTATCGGTGATATGTACGATCGCCGCATGACACCTAGCTCTGGGGGCTTGGCGATCGAAATAGTTGTCCCCGTTTTCAGCGAGTCCGCCATACTCGACCGAAGCATCCGCCGGCTTGCCGACTACCTGTCGCAGGAATTCTTGTACGGCTGGGTAGTCGCGATCGACGACAACGCCAGCACTGACGCAACAGGGGCTATTTCGCGGAAGCTCGCCAGCGAACTTCCCAGTGCAGGCAATCGGCGCTTGAAGGCCAAAGGTCGAGGTTTCGCTCTCCGCGACGCCTGGACAACGTTCGAAGCAAAGGTTATTGCCTATCTTGACGTCGATCTCTCGCCCGACTCGGCAGCGTTGCCGCCGCTTATCGCCCCCTTGCTTTCCGGGCACTCAGACTTCACCATCGGCACCCGGCTTGGACGAACTGGAGAGAACATATTTACTCCCGTGGTGCGCTTCGCTCTGAAACGTATCTGGGTCTTCCGATTCCGGCGATCTGATGAACTGAATCGCAGGGCGACCGTTCGTAGTCCAACAATCGGGTCACTGCTTTGATCCCGTTGTCCCGGTCGGACCCGGCTTCTGAAGCGAGACCTGCATCCTGTCGGAAGATTGGCTGTCCAAGGGGAACCGAAATGATGGTTCTGCGGTTCCCAATCCCTGGCAACGATCAAACCTGCGCCGGCAGGGCAAATGGAGGTGTCCGTTGACGGTGTCCGAATCTATCGTCTCCACCGGACGGAGGGCGGCTAACTTCACGGCCCGGAGACCGGCCCCAATCGCTCTCTGGGAGAAGCTGACCTTGGCTGTGCTGCTCGTTTCCGCGGCGGTTCTTTATCTCTGGAAGCTGGATCAAAACGGCTGGGCCAACGCCTTCTACTCGGCCGCCGTGCAATCCGGGGAGCACAACTTCACAGCGTTCTTCTTTGGGTCCTCGGACTGGGGCAACTCCATCACCGTGGATAAACCGCCGCTCAGTCTTTGGGTCATGGGACTTTCCGTCCGTCTCTTCGGGCTCAACTCCTGGGGGATTCTGGTTCCTCAAGTCCTCATCACCTTGACCAGCACCTTGCTGATCTTTGCGCTGATGCGAAGGTATTTCCCGGCCTCCGCGGCCCTGATCGCCACAGCAGTTTTCGCGTTCACGCCGATCACGGTGCTTCTGGCCCGCTACAACAATCCGGATCCCCTCATGGTCCTGTTGATGGTCGCGGCGCTGTACGCGGGGGTCCGGGCAGCCGAGGCCGGCAAGCTCAAACCGATTCTCCTCGCCGGTGGATTGCTGGCACTCGGATTCCTGACGAAACAACTGCAAGCATTCCTTGTCCTCCCGGCGATCGCGGTCGTCTTTCTACTTTTCGCCAAGCTGTCATGGCGAAAGCGGTTCCTCGGGCTCGCGCTGGCCGGATGCGTCGTGGTCGTTGGCTCCCTGGCCTGGCCCCTCGCGGTGGACATGATTCCTGCCCAATCCCGCCCCTTCGTTGGAGGCTCAACGCACAACAGCATGATTGAGCTGACGCTCGGGTACAACGGGATCGACCGCGTCGTTCAGCATGAAGATGACCCTTCGATGACGCTGATTCCGCAGCAGTTCAACGCGGTGGGGTCGGACGCCGGACTGTTCAGACTGCTCAGTGCCTCCGTAGGGCAGGAAATCGGCTGGCTGCTGCTGCCTGCGTTGCTCAGCAGCGCGGCCATCATTTGGGCCATCGCAAGGCGGCGGTTCGAACGCAATGAAGCGCTGCTTGCCTCCGGTGCCGTGCTTTGGTTTCTCACCACCTATCTGACCCTGAGCTTCATGGGGAACAGCTTCCATTCCTACTACACCGCTTCTCTGGCGGCCCCGCTGGCCCTTTGCGTCGGCATTGGCGCCCGGTTGTTGTTCTTAGGCGCCAGTACGATCCGGGGGCGCGTGTTGACCGCGCTGGCTCTGGCAGTGAGCATCATCTTCGCCAACGCAATGTGGCGGCTTAGCGACGTTTTTCCCGAGTGGCTGGGGAACACCGTCCAGTTTGCAGGTTTGGTGGCAGCCGCTGCCAGTGCCGTCCGGGCGCCGCGGCCATGGCTGCATCGGGGTGCAACTTTCCTGGCGATGGGAGCGCTTTTGATCGGACCTCTGTTCTGTTCTGTCATCACTGCGGGCACACCTCAGTCCGGGTCAATTCCATTGTCCGGGGGCTTGACGAGAAACCCGAACTCGCTGAGTCGTTTCCTCCAAGGAGTCAAGCAACAGAACCCGGCCTGGGAACATGGACTCGCAATCGGCAACAGCCCGAGCAAAAACATATTGGATCGACTCCAAATGGCTCCAGCCGCGTGTACCTGGGTTGCCGCCACCTACCCGGCTCAAACCGCAGCGCGCTTTCAGCTCGAGTCCAACCGGGCGATAATGCCGCTCGGTGGCTTTGCTGTTCACGATCCAAGCCCGACCTTGAAGCAGTTCCAGGGCTGGGTAGCCGCCGGTAAAATTTGCTACTTAGTGGAGCAGCCCGAACAGCTGAAGGTTCCCGGAAATAGCCCGGAGGTCCTAGCGATCCAGAAATGGGTAACGGACACGTTCAGCAAAGAAGAGATCGACGGAACCAATGTCTACGATCTTGCGAAGCCGCAGGCCGCGTCAAATTCAGCTGCGGTCCGGTACTGAACGCATTTATCCGCCGTACACACGCTAATGAGTGAATGGCTGCACCCAAGTGTTGACCGGATTCTGCTCGCGGAACCAGCACCAGCACGTGTCGGTCTCCGGAACCACCACGGCGAACACCTACGACGCCCCGGGGCAGCCGGCTCACCGGCGCCGCGTCCGGCGGCCCCACCGTCTCCTATACCTGGTGGGACCAGGCCAACAGGCTCGCCGCCAACAACGGCACCAGCTACGCCTACAACGCGGACGGCCTCGCGGACATCTGTCACTTAGTCTAGGTGCCGTCGAACTCGAATTCTCAGTCGCGACCATGGTCTTAGACATCAACGGTCTTCAAGATGGCTTCAATATTGGGATGGACCTCCTCAGCGCAATCCCAGAGATGGGCGTTGGGGAAGGATACGTCTTGTGTCCGCAAAGCTAGCCGGGCCGGAAGGGCAGAAAGCAGGGGGCCTTTAGAGCTGCCAAACTCGTTACCGCACCGAACCGTGCTTACGCTTCATGGCTTGCAGGTTTCCTAGGCACCGACCTTGCTGATGCGTCCACAGTGAGCGAAGATCAGCGAAAGAGTCAGACATCGAGCAGCGATGGCGCAACCGAGGACACTTGTAAGTGAGGACAATTGAACAACCAGACTATTCGAGGGGTATCGAGGAAAACCTGGAAGTCCATGCCTGTGAAACCAGCGGCAGGTAGCTTTCGACTGGTCACGTTTTATACTTCGTGGTTCCTTTACGCGACGCTTCCCCTTTTTGTTGTCGGTGCAATTGTCTCGACTGTTAGCAGGTCTTCTGCTCCTTGGTACGTCTACGCATCCGCCGCACTCTTGTTCCTTGAGGTTGTGGTCATCGCTTGCGCTGCGTTTATGGCTATTCCGAAATACCGGGCGGAGAGGGCTTTGGGATACACAACATGGCCCTCAAAGGAGGAAATCCCGGAGGGTCCTGGGGAGTGACAACAATCAGAGTCGTTCGGCCAAGGAAAATCCCGAACGCGGAAGGGGTAGCATATGCATCGTTCTTCATATCCCGGGCAGCCACGCTTCGCACCCCGGCGCGCCTCGGGCCTTCTGCGCGTCAACCAGTACCGGTCAGACGTCTCTGCCGGGAGTGCATGCACTCTAGGTTGCGCTGCAACGGTCGCTGACAACTCCTTTCTAGACTGACCTTCCGGCGCCTGTCGTCCGCTACCGACGAAACCAACGGGCAAAGCGAGGCGAGAAATACCCCGCAATATGCCGGGCCGAAGCTTCTATTTGCGGTCGTTCAATCGTGACAATCCAGCCGTGAAGGTCCTCCTCGACTCTGGGTATCGAGGAGGACCGGTCTTCAGGGTACTGACTGTTCTACGTCCGCTGTCAGTTCGGGATGCTAATCAGATGGGAACTACCGCTGATTGCGTTGATTGCCGAGACGAAGATCGGCCCCAACGCCGTTCCGCTGCCCGCACAGAAAAAGTAGTCTCCGTCAGAATTCTCTGCGGCGATGTCCGCTGCAGTGGTGCAGCTGTTTGCTGTGCTCGGGTTACCTTGGGCGTCCGGCGATGCTGCCGCGGCGAGGACATCGCGGACATACGCTCCAGTACCGCCGCATCGTTCGGTGCTCAGGTTGTATCCGACGGTGACGACCAGGATTCCGCGTGCCTTGGCGTCGGCGGCGACTGCTTTGAGGTTGTTGCACGCCGTGATGCCGTTGGAACTTCCAATATCCCCGGGGGTCGATATGGAAGTGGATCCGGCGACGTCGGGTTCGTTGGGTTGGCCGTCGGTCTCCAAGATGATGGCATTGCGTGGTGTCCCTGAACGCGTAGGCAGACTCCCCAAGTTGTTGGGATCGAACCCCAACAGATACCTGGCCGCAGCTTTCATCGGTGACGCGAGGCTGGTACCGGTGCTCGAATGGGCCAGGCATTGCAGGCCCTTGACCAGATTGCTGCTGTTGTTGAGGGCCGGCGGGGTGGCCGAGGTGGTGTAGTCGTTGGAGAACGGAACAGGGAGCCATGGCCCGCTTGTTTGCGAGCCGGAGGGGTTCGTGATGCAGCCGGAGGTGGAACTGCTTCGGCCGATGGTGCCCAGCGCCACGTATTGCTGGTCTTTCGTCATGGTCTGCAAGGTGCTCTGGATCCCTGACTTGAGCGAGGAGAGGTCAGTGTCGCTCATGCTGCCGGTGCGGTCCGCGACTATGGCGACATTCATGGGATTGGGACTTTGTGCACCGCAGGATCCGCGGCATGCGTTAGATGACAGTGCGCCGGTATTCCCGGTGTTTATGCCGATCACGGGTGCGAACGCGAAGGGTACATCCGTGGACGCGGTAACCGTTATCGAGTTGCAGGTGTGGCCGCTTCCTGTTGCGCAGGGAATCGCGCAGATCGTCTCGTTGCACTTGGCGCCGGCTGTCGTTCCGGGGTCACAGACGCTGGGAACTTGCCCGCTCGCCACGGTCTTTGCGGCTCCGGCGGAGCCGACCACGCACCAGAATTTGACCGTGGGGACCGTGCCGGGGTCGTTCAAGCCGGCGTACGAGAGCGCGGCACTCTGCGCAGAGACGGGGTCGTTCGGGAGCGAGGTTACACCCGCCAGGGCGGCGGCATCCAGGGCATTGCTCAGATGTTGGCGTTCGAAAAGCAAATGGCCGTAATCGATGGCCAACGCTATTGATCCAAAGAGGACCGGGACCAACAGGGCAAAGATGAGCATCGATGCACCGCGCTCCCCGTTTGTCGGGTCCGGATGCCGGGCGCCCTGAGCAATTCCTGGAGGTGCAGGGCTCTCACTTTCGTCGATACTGGTCTCTCTACCGTCTCTGTCCTTTAGAGGGTGCATGATCCTCCGCTCCAATTCTGCGAACCTGAGGTCACAGCTGCTGTGCCCTCCATTTTCATGACCGCTTTGGCCTCGAAGTTGCTATTGAGTACCCACGAGTAGAAACCCGAGATGGACGATTGCGGGTAGCGCATGCAGACAACCATGACTCCGGGCGCGCCACCAGAGGTGTCCACGACGAATTTCACTTGAAGTTTGCTCGTGTCCAGCAATCCGCTCGCCTGGTTGGCGGACGCAATGACGTCACCTTGTGTCACGCCCTGCCGTGCACTTTCCCTCGCCGATCCCTGGAGGTTGACACTTTGGCTCAGAGCCACCCCAAAGTCGATGACGCCAAGGACCATGGAGAGAAGCAGGGGGAGAACGAGGGCAAATTCAACGGCTGCCGCACCTCGCTCCCGGCCATGCCGATTCGCTGCGCTTCGTGCATGGAATCTAGACATCGATTGCTCCTTCGAAATGCGTCGTGAGGAAATTAGTAGGCTCCGGACATGCTGTCCATCACTTTGATAATTGCCGGCCCGATGATCACGATGAAGAGCGCCGGAAGAATGCAGAACATCAGCGGGAAAAGGACCTTCACCGGTAGTTTCATGGCTTTTTCTTCCGCACGCTGCCGGCGTTTGATCCGCATCTGCTTGGCCTGGGTACGCAGGACATTCGCAATGGCAATGCCGTACATGTCGGCCTGGACGATTGCCGAGACGAAACTCCGGAGATCCGGAACATCGGAGCGCTCGGCCATCGACAGGTAAGCGTCCTTGCGTGTACGCCCGACCTGCATGTCCTGCAACGTCCGGGCTAGTTCTGCAGCCAGTGGTCCTTTGCCGTTTTGGCTGGACCGGGCCATGGCCGTTTCGAAGCCGAGCCCGGCTTCGACCGAAATCAGCATTTGATCCAAGGTGTTGGGAAGTTCATATTCAATGGCCTTTTGCCGCTCGGCGCCGCGGCCGTGGAGCAGGATGTCCGGCACGAAGTATGACAGGGTTGTCAGGACAATTACCACGAGCAGGCCCGGTCCGTTGGGCGACTTCATCAGGACCATGATCGCCAGGACTGCGACAATGAGTGCCAGGCCCGGCTTGGCTATCAGGATGCGGTCCAGAGGGAAGCGGGCTGGCCGGCCTGCTTTGGCGAGAAGCTTGTCGAGCCACGCAGCGTAGCCCTTGGGGGTCACACGGAGTCCAAGCGGCGAGGTTGGCTTTGTTTCGTTCGTGGTGACTGCCGAGGCTCCGGTGCCATCCAGGAGACTCCGGCCCCGGGCCAAATTGGAACGGACTGCCGCGTATCCCCGCCTGTCCACGGACACTACGGACCACACTAGGTATGTAGTGGGAAGGATAATGAGGGTCACGATCACCCATGCCATTGCCGTCATGATTTCCCCTAGAACTTGATCTTGATGACTCGGCTGAGCCAGAAGGCGCCGGCGGCCAATAGCAGCGTGCCGACCACGAGCATGATCCAGCCCAATACCGTTGTGTACAGAGTTCCCACGTAGCTGGGATTGGCAACGCTCAGCCAAAGAAACACGACGATCGGCAAGCCTGTGAGGATGTAGGCCGACAGCCGGCCCTCGGCGCTGAGCGACTTCACCTGTCCTTTGATCTGGGCCCTTTCACGGATGGTCTCGCCCACGTGATCCAGGACTTCTGCCAGATCACCGCCGACTTCGCGGTGGATTTCAATCGCCTGTCCTGTCCAGTCGAAGTCGTCGCTGCGGAGGCGTTGCGCGGCGTGTTGCATGGATTCGCGGAGTTCGCGTCCGAGCCTGGTTTCGTTGACTATTCTTGACAGCTCTTCCGACGTGGGTGCCTCGGTTTCCTTCGAAACAGCATCGACCGAGCGAAGGAGGCTGTGGCCGGCACGCAGGCCGCCGGCAAGCATTTGCAGGGTGTCGCCGAGCTGGTCTTCGAACTTGGCCCTGCGCCGGCTTGTCAGGGCCTTCAGAAGAACAATGGCGGCCACCGGGGCGGCCAAAAGAAACAGGACGCCAAAGGCGAATCCATTGATAAAGAAGCCGATGATTCCCGCTGTGACGGCCGAGCATCCCACCAACAGGATGAAATCTGCCTGGCTCATTTTCAGGCCGGCCTGCTCCAGCGAATCGCGGCTGCCGAAAGCGGCGCTGCGGCCGACTCGGCGTTCAACGAACGACGTTGCCTGCTCGGTGGCTTTGGTGAGGAGGGAACGCTCATCTGTGGCCCCCGGTCGCCGGCGGAACATCGCAATCCGGCCGCGACCAGGTCCCAAGACCACGAGCACCAGGATGCTCAGCGCGACAAAACATAGCACGACGCCCGTTGCAAGGAATACAGAGTTTTCGCTGGTCACCGGAATGCACCGCCAACCGCTGGTGCAAAAACCGCGGGGGAGAGGGTGATTCCGAGTTCGGCGAAGTGGTCCGCAAACCGAGGTCGCACCCCGGTCGGAACCGGGCGGCCAAGGAACCGTCCGTTGGCATCGACACCTGCGGAGTAATCGAAGACGAACGCATCCTGCAGGGTCACGATGTCGCCCTCCATGCCCTGGACTTCGGTGACGTGGGTGACTCGCCTGGTACCGTCCCGGAGCCTTGAAATGTGGACGATCAGGTTGATCGCGGAAGCGATTTGTTCGCGGATGGCACGGAGGGGCAGATCCATTCCTGCCATGAGCACCAGAGTTTCCAGCCGGGCGATGGCGTCGCGCGGGGAGTTGGCGTGGACGGTGGATATAGAGCCATCGTGACCGGTGTTCATTGCTTGAAGCATGTCTAGGGATTCCCCGCCGCGTACTTCACCGATGACGATGCGATCCGGGCGCATGCGGAGGGAGTTCCGTACAAGGTCCCTGATGCTGATTTCGCCTTTCCCTTCAATATTGCGGGGGCGGCTTTCCAGACGGACAACGTGGTCCTGTTGCAGCTGAAGTTCCACCGCGTCCTCGATGGTGACGATTCTTTCGTCCGCCGGAAGGAAGCTGGAGAGGACGTTCAGCAAGGTGGTTTTGCCGGTACCTGTACCGCCGGAAACAATAATGTTCAGGCGGGCCTGGACGCAGGCGTGCAGCAGTTCGGCCATTTCGGGGGAGATCGTGCCGAAGGAGATCAGCTTGTCCACACTGAGGGGGACACGGCTGAATTTGCGGATAGTGAGCGCTGAACCATTGATTGCGAGGGGCGGAATGATGGCGTTGACGCGGGAGCCGTCGGAAAGCCGTGCATCGACCAAGGGCGAAGACTCGTCGATCCGTCGGCCGACTTTGGTCACGATGCGCTCGATGATGCGCCGGAGGTGCTCTTCGTCGCTGAATTTGGTGCCGGTGAGATGCAACCGTCCGGCCCGCTCCACGTAGATCTTTTCTGCTCCGTTGACCATGATCTCCGTGACGGACTCTTCGTTCAGGAATTTCTGGATCGGACCGAGGCCAAGAACGTCGTCGATAATTTCCTGGACAAGGCGCTGGCGCTCCAGAAGAGTCAGCGGAATGTCATCCTGTTCGATAATGACGCGGAGTTCGTCCTTGACGTACTGGTGCAGCTCGTCCTCGCCCATGGACGCCTCGGTGATCCGGCTGCCCATCCTCTCGTACAACGCGATGCCAACGCGGTCCTTGACCGCGTTGAGGGCTTCATTGGAATCCGAAGCTTCCCTCGCTGTGGAATTGCCGGGGGTCATCCCCGCGCCGCCGGCGGGAGGCGGGCTCCAGGGACCCGCTTCGATTTTGGCCGAGGCTACTTCGACGGCGGGTTCAAGCCCTCGGGCGGCTTGGAGCCGTTTGCTCAGGTTCATTGGACTACTGCCCTTCTGTGAAGCTTCTTGTGAGACCGCTCTTCCCAGTCGGGTTTGAACCGCTCGACCAACTCCGCCAGCCCCTTCTTCGCCGGATCCCTGCTCCCGTCTTGAAGCAACGGCACACCTTTGTTGGTGGAGTACGGCAGCGTCCGGGACCGGGGAAGGACGATGTCAACGGGGCAGCCGATGGTGGCTTCCACATCCTGGAGCGAGAGGCCGCTACGGCGGTCGGCGAAGTTGAGGACAACGTGGCGGTGTTCGCACATCAACCCGAGCTCGTTGAGTAGACCAAAGCCGGTTCGGAGGCCCCGGATGCTCGGAATATCCATGCCGCACACCCAGACGGCGTCAGTAGCAACCTCCAGGGTTGCTAGGACATGTTCCCCCAGGCCCGGAGCGGTATCGACCACTACGTATTGAAACTCCGAGGAGAGTTGTTGGATCAAATGGGCCACCTGATCACCGGAAATCTTGTCAGAATCCACCGGATTCAGAGGTGCGCAAAGGGCGTAGATCCCGGCCGGATGAACAGAAAGGTAGGATTTCAGCACCATGCTGTCCTGGACCGCAGCCCCTTGCACTGCATCGGCGAGAGTTCGTTCGGGCTCCAGCATGAGTCCTGAAGCAACGTCGCCAAATTGGAGGTCCAGGTCCAGGACGACGACTCCCATGGGAGCTACTTTGCCAAGTCCGACCGCGAGGTTCGTGGTCACGGTTGTCTTGCCGACTCCTCCCTTGGGCGACATGACGGAGATGATCCTGCCAATGCCCGTCCGGCTTTCAACGGAATTGCCCAGTCCGCGACGCCTGCTCGCTGCCGCCAAACTGGAGCGTTCCAGCATGGCCTTGATGACATCGGGCTGAGACCCGGGTGCCAGAAGGTCCCGGACGCCGGCACGCATGGCTGGCAGGGCGACGTCTGCTTCCTTCTCCGTCACGACAACGATGCTGATTTCGGGGTATTGAAGGTCGAAGAGGCTGGCAATCCGAATTGAGTCTTCCAGGGGGAGGCCCGGTCCGAGCAGTATCACTTCAACGGGTTCGCCGGTCATGATCCGGAGGATGTCGTCAGGGCTCGGCGGCAGGTAATCGGCGGAGATCACGTGGAGGGTGCCGTGGAGGCCTTTTGCGGCTTGCTTCGAGCGCCGTTCAAAATCCTGGTCCGGCGTGATCAGTACGTAGCGGCTCATCGGAACACATCCGCCTTCTTGACCACGGTGGGCGTACTCACTGTTGCGGACGCGGGCTCCTTGGTGAGCCAAATCGTCCCGAACTGTGCAGCCAAGGCTATTTTTGCCGAATCCACGTCGCTGCGGGCGAAAGTGACCAGCAGGGAGCCGGACGGAAGCTCGGTGTTCGCCTGTTGCTTGGGGTCCTGGGTCGTGTCCGTTGCTTTGGTCTGCGCGCGCTGGACGCTGGTGACCAGCACTTTGTGGAAGACCTGCTGTGCTGTCTCCCCGGCAGCGGGGTCGTTGCCGGCGCCGGATGCGAAAAGCATGATCACCCCGACGGTGTCGCCGGCCTGTATACGGCCTCCGATGACCCGCTGGGCTTCCAACTGTACGGAGATCTCCTGCATTCCTGATGGAACGGGAACAGATCCCGGAGCTGCCAGCGCATTCGGATCCACCAAACGGGCTCCGAGCAGAGCCTCACCTGGAAGCAGGTCTGTTGCAGCCACCTTGCCATCGAGACCGTCCAGGCTCTTGAGCGCACCGTTGGGAACTGAAGATTGAGGAAGCGAGACCAGTTTCACGGCCGCCTTGATAGTGTCGGTGGTCGCGCCCGTAGGTATTTGGCTTTGCACGACCAGGACGTCGACGGGTTGAAGATCGCGTTGGGCCCGGGCTTCGGACCCTTGAACGTATGAGACCAGCAGCAGTGTGCCGGCAACGGCGAGCACTAGAGCAACAATGCCTCCCAGTAGGCGAGTTTTCACTTGTTCCCCTCACATCAATATTGTTTGGAAAGTCGAATCGTGATTGCCCCAATTTGACTGGGGACCGTCATGAAATCCCGCTTCTTGGGGTCTTGCCGGCGTGGGCCGATCGTCAGAGACCTGGAGGTGCCGGTGCGGAGGCCGAAAATCGGGTCCCAATGCGGCAGTTGCTAATAATGACCGTCGCGATGAATGTCAAGACCGAAAACAAGAAACCCAGAGGCGGAGTCAGGACTAGCGGAGCAGATGCTCGAACTATCCCGTCCGCCCCTGGGCTCATTGGTTTGGTGCTTTGTTTTACAACTGCGAATTGCTAGTGAAAGCCTTGATGATCCCGGTCCGCGGTATGGATACCGGGCCGAAGATCACAGAGCCGGCAGCCTGCCTGAAACGGTGGTGAACGCCGCGTTGATCTGTGTTCCCAGAGTAGCAACGACGGCCACGATCACGGCGGCGATCAGCGCAACCAAAAGTCCGTATTCAACTGCGGTTGCACCTTTTTCGGAGGTGAAACGGTTCTTGACGCCGGCAATGAATGCGAGGGTGTTGATCATGAGAGTGTTCATTGGATTACCTTCCCAGATAAGTGAATTTGACGACGAATTCCAGCTGCCCGCATATCCCGTTTGGCGTTCGGATTTCGTTAGGACAAGAATTGCCCCTGGGATGGTTAACTGGCAATGCGTAACAGGTACTCGACTTTTTAACGAACTTCTACCCGGACCACTCGAAGCTGCCGCCGCGGTACTTGGTTTTTCTGATTAACTACTACCTGCATCCCGCCGGGAGATCCGAGGGAAGGTGCGAAGAGACTCGCCATGCATCCGTCAGGATCCCCGGCTTTCGGGGCCCTCGAACACATCCCCGGTGCCTTCATTGGCTCTGCATTCCGCGGTCTACGCTGGCAACAGCAGTACCGTCACCACCACGGTCACCAAGAAGCCCATCAAGCCCTCTGAGAACAGCCGGCTCCAAACCAAGTAGCATCCAAGTGCTCCGAGTACATTCCCGAGAGGCATTTTCAGCTTCACATCCGCGAGCCCGAGGCCTTTAGGAGAAATTAACCTTGGGAAGGCAAGGGCCGGGATCAGAATGACATACCAGAGAGCCGCGATGACAGCTTGGAAGGCACGGATGCTTCCATGCCGCCTTGTAGTGCCTCGAATTCGGCAGGATTGAGAAACCTCGAATTAGTATGGACAGAAATCGCTACAATCACCAACGCGATCATGGCACCAAGTACTATGATCGACAGGCGTCTAACAGTTCGCCACCAGTACCCGGCGGTCGGCTGGATCAGCAGAGACGGCCCATCATCAGACTGCAAGACTCTGATCGATTTCAATTTCCTCCTTATTCAAGATTTCATCCTTTAAGGCCAGATGGTCGACCCCAAGTCTCTCTGCCCGGTCAGAAAAGCTGCGCACACGCCGATTGCAAATTCGACGAGCAAAAACGCGGCGGATGCAAGAAGTACCAGGGGGAGACGACGAACTACCGGTCGATGCGAGTGCATCGACAGCGAATAGGCGCCGAGAGCTACAGCTACACCAGCAGCGACCAGCTGGCCGCCGTCAACACCAGCCCCTGACAGCCTGGGTGATCCCATGGTAAGCAGGATGAAACCATGTCGCCGGAGTTGGCCCAAGGAGGAATGCAAGCGTCCGCAGCACAATGACCCTGGCCGGTTCAATCCGGCACTGCGGAACCGGGAGGCCGTGCTCGACCCGAGCCGTATTGAAGCGTCCGTCAAGGAATCCGCCGGGCCAGGGGACGTGGCTGAATTTCTGGTCACGATGATGGACACGCTGCGGGAGCACGTGAATGCTTTAGGCAGGTCCTTGGAGGAAAGCAACCTGGTGGCGGCCGTGGAGGCAGCGGTTAGCTTGGCGACACTGGCGTCGAAGGCAGGAGCTCGTCAGCTTGAACGGGACGGGCGCCTGATCGAAGCGTCCCTTAGAGCGGGGCGGACGGAGCGGGCACACCGACTCTGGCACCGCCTTCACGACAATCTCGGTGCACTGGATGAGGCACTGGGCCGGAGGTTTTCCGGTTCAGGCGCCGCTTGGAGGCTCCCCCCGGGACGTCGTAGAACCTAGCCTCCGTCTTGCGCGAAATCGGCTTGGCGTGAGTGTGGGGAGTCGGAGAAAGCAGTCCACCGTTCCTCCTCAGGAGCCGAGCGCAGCGGCTGGCCCATCGCTCGTCAACGGAGAGCGACCTCGCGGGTTTTCAAACTGATCAGTCAAAGCGGCCCCGGCCAAGCGCCGGAACGTTGAGAGGGACGGAATGCCGGTAGTCCTTGGCTCTCAGCTCGTCAATGTGCCGAAACGCGATGAGTGCTTGCTCGATGCCGACGCTCCCAAGCGGCTTTTTCAGGGTCTTCCAGTACTCGCGAAGTGGACTCCTCTTCCGCAAGTTCAGCGGGGTATTGAAGTTCACATCGGTGACCATGACCAGCCGAACGCTTTGGCGCAAGGCGGTGGCCTTCGATCTCAAGCCTGAACTGTTCGACATCTTCACACCTGTCCGCGGATCCTTTTCGTGCCTTCGTGACAAGAGAGTTGAGCGATTCGGCGAGATCCTTCGACAAGTAGTCGTGCAGCGCGGGGCGCTCAAACTTTGCCGCGATCCTCGCAGCCAGGTCGAGTTCGTCGTCTTCGCCGGCGAAGCCTTCAACGGGGCTGCTCCCAACGAGTGATCCTTTGCTGAGCGGTACCGAGATGCGTAAATCGATGCCCCCATTCCTTCCCCGGGACTGGGGGCATGGTCAGGTAGACGTATTCGACGATCTCGCCGTTGCGGGCCTGGCGGGCCTTCTGTGAGTCGAAGACTGCCTCTAAATCCCGCACGGGGCAGACCTGGACGAAGGGATGGCGCCGGCCCGGCCCTGCCGCCGCGATGTCGCAGGTTTGGGAGACCACCGCGAAATAAGCCGTGTCACAGATGTCAGCAGCGGAGGCAAGCAGCCCGTGGCCATGTTCGGGGAAGTTGTCACCGGTCACCGGGTCCACACGGCGGGCTGTCGCCAACCAGGTTCCGAGGTTGACGCGTATCAGATGCCCTTGCCGCCACATGTCGAGTGCAGCGACAGCTTCCTCCGGCCAAGGATCGGGCAGCAGGTTATCGACCGTCAACGGCGCCCACCTCGCTCGACCACGGTGACCTTCGGCTTGCCGGCTTTTGCGATCGGTACGTCAATGTCCGGGCTGACGCCCAGACGGCGAGACGCTCCCATCGCCCGCCGCTCTGGTCTTGGCATCGCGGCGGCGAGGTCCAAGAGGTCCTCGAAACGGCCGTCCCAGAGCGCAGCCTCCCGCTCCAGCGACTCGTACAGCCACGCAGCGACCGGTCGGCCGATTTCCTCTCGAAGATCGACTAGGGCGTTGGCGAGATGCCACAGGGTTCCAAGGCTTGCCGGCCGCGGTCGCAGTCTGCCCGACATCGCCCAGAAACGCCGCGAGGTCGTGGACCGTGCCTGCGCCAAGAAACTCGGGCTGGCCGATATCTAACTGGGCCATCCAAACGGCTGGCGGTGGTGCCAAGTCGAAGTCGTCCTGGTTCCACGGGGCGCCATCGGCGGGATCTTCAGGGGCTGTTCTCAATGCGTCAAACCCATCGAAGCGCCCTTCAACGCTGGATGGCTACGGACCGGCGGGGCCCGTGGTGAGCACCCAAGAGTTGAAGCCCATCCAACCCCTGCGATTTCGCACGGTGACGGCCGGGAAATTCCTCGGGCGCGGACCGTCGTCGCGGTTGTCATGGAATGCCGCGGAAGAATCGCCCCCTTCCGAAGGAAGGCTCCACGTGAGCTCTGAGAGTGTCTCTGGCACTGCATCACGGTTTTGTCGAACACGAAGCGTCCCCCGAGTAGCAGGCCCTTGAGGAGCTACTTGCGGAAACCGGGCTCGAGGCGAAGGATATTCTCGTTCTTCGGCATGGCCCTGCGTTGGTGATCAACGATGCTTCTGGAACACCCAGGCTGATCCACACATTTACAGCCGTAACTGAAACGCGTCGACTGAAGATTGACTGGGAACATGACTGGCGGGTCATGCCCGCGAAGCGATTCCCAGATCCTCGCGTGCACGCCACCGATCGTCTGTTCAGGGATGTGCTGTCCTCGGCCCAACGGCAAAACGCGGTCTCAACACGCAACAGGCCGATATCCTCATCAACCACAGTCGTCGACCAGTCCAATCTAAGGCCGGCCGCCAGCGTTCACCGAACCGCGCCTGACCTGCTAGAACAGGAGTTCTTGCATTGGACGAAACACGAAACCCGTCTTGGTCAACGCCGACAATGGACGTTCTGTCAATCTACTCGCGAAGGTATTGGCGGAGCCCGGGGATTGCGAAGTCCACTTTGCCGTAGCCTGCGGACTCGATCAGGCCCGCAGCTATGAGCCTGTTCCGGTACTTGGACACGACATTGGGCTTGGCCTTGATGATGGCTCCGATCTGGCCGGCTGCGGAGGGACCATCCTGGGCGGCCATCGCGTCGAGGAACTCGCGGTCTTTGTCAGAAATGTCCGAGAGCGCCGACTCGACGACCACCAGGGTGTTCCGTCTTTGGGCGGCAGCGATTGCACGCCGGACGCTGCTTTGGTCCAGTTTCCATCCTGCCTTGTCGGCTTCGAGCCAGAGGTAGTAGCCCACCAGTTGGATCAGGAAGGGATACCCCTCGGTGGCTTCCGCGGCTTGATTGATGAGGTCGGGGGAGATGCTGATGCCTCCCTGGCTGAAGAGCTCTCTGTACGAGGCGGTGACTTCGGTGATGGCTGCTTCGTGGAGATTGATCCTGTCGGCGCGCCGCAGGAAGGTGGCGACGCCTTCGTTGAGGAGGTCGGACACGGCTGAGGGGAGGCCGGCGAAGATCAGGCCGATGGGCAGCCGGTCGCGGATGAAGTGCTGGACGTCGGCGGCCAGTTGCGATATCTCCGTCCTGTCGACGGCATGGATCTCGTCAATGGTGATGACCAGTCCTGTGCCTTGTGCGTCCAGCAGGTGCAGCAGTTCGTTCCCGGTGCGGCGCCAGTCGGCCGCCCGTTCCGGAGGAAGCTGGGTTGTCAGGCCGAACCCTGCCGCGGAAAAGGCTGTAATTTTCCGGGCAGGAGGCCCGTCCCCGAGCTCCTCGACGAGAGCGAGCATGTCGTCGCCGACTCCGGCCAGGAACCCGGGTGTGGCTGTCCGGGAGATGACGGCCCAGCCGTGAGCCCGTGCGATCCCTTCGGCCGCGCTCAACATGACTGTCTTGCCGATGCCCCTGGATCCCGTGATGATGGTCAGAAGGCCGGGTGCTCCGGAACCTTGCTGCAGGCCATACTCGAACTCGTCCAAAAGCCCGGCCCGCCCTACCAATGCAGGGGGAGTCGCTCCGGCCGTCGGCTTGAAGGGGTTCTGCACCAGACCTCTTAGGGGAATGTAGGTGAAACTAGGTGAAAGTGGTGAAAGTGGTGAAACTTCTGCCACGATACGGGAGCGGTGTCGTCCCGGCAAGTCCATGCTCCGGGAGCCGCAGAGGTAAGACGGTAACATCGGGGCCATGACCGGGGAAGAGAATTATGTCGAGCACGCGCTGCAGGTCGGGGCGGGACTTAGGGGACTGACCCTGGAGCAGTTAGGTTTCGAACCGCGTCTGGAGGATCTGACTGAGGATCAGCGGTGCCGCCTGGACGCTGATGACCTCGAATGGGCGGGCTCAATCACCCCGGAGCGGCGAGACAGGAGCCTTTTCCAGGCAAAGCTCCTGGCTGGCGCCTTATGGGAGGCCTCCGCCGTCCTGATCGACCAGCTTTTCGAGGATCTCAACGGTTTACGGGACCTTGCCCGGGTTGATCGCCACGACATCGCCAACACCTTCGTCCTGTCCGGACTGCCACCCAGGCACGCCGACAAATACGACGTCCGCTTCGCACAGCAGTTTCTGGTCATAGCTGCGGATATGACCGCGGCGCTGACCCGCGGCTGGACCCCTCTTTCCTGCGTCGCCCAGGAACTGGCGCTCCGCTGCCTTTTTGACCAGGTCGAGGTCATTCAGGACCTGTATTGCCTCGATCTTGCAGAGGACTGGCGTGGTCTACTTGAACAACACATGCTCGAAGACACGGACAGCGAGATGCTCTACCAGAACGCCATGGACGGCTTCGAAAGCGACATCGAATTGAACATGCAACTGGGCCTCGCCCCAATGAAAATCCAGGACTGGTTCGAGCCATTCAACGACGCCTCCGTCCCGCCCTACGTGCTCTGAAGCACAGAATGGCTCCCGCGCCCGCCACCGTTCTAAGTACGGTGGCGGATGCACACCCGGCCGATTGTCGGAAGACGTCCTATGGCCGATTCGCCGTTGGTGCACCGCAGGCAGAGGTGGCGTTCGAGGACGCGTTGGCCGCGGATCGAGCTTCGCGCGGCGAAAGGACTGCTGTGGAGCCGACCGAGCTGGTGCCAGACATTGACTCGGTCGGGCTCAGATCTCATGATCGTGTGGGCCATGGTCCCGTTCTGGCTGACTGCTCGTTCAATGTCGCCGATCGTTGTGGCGTTGCGCCGTGCATGGGGGCCGCGTAGCTGTTGAGGCTTTCGCCGCCAAATAGACGGGTCGGAACGGGAAGAGGCTGGACGATCATCAGGCTCTCTTGAGCCCGCGTCCGCTGCGCCGCGCCGCGCCTTGCTCGGGCTGCCTGTTGATGTGTGATGTTCTGGAGAGGCGTAGTCGGTGGCCGTGGCATCAAGACCTCGGTCGGTTTTCTCCGAGCCCTCGATGATGGCTCCAATGGCAGCATCGGAGAGCAGAGCGCGCAACGCCCCTCTGCTTAAGCGGGGAACTGGCCGGCCGAATACTTCGAGGTCCAGACACTGGAGGAGCCGTAACCGTCATCCCCCGCGCTTAGCGCCCATAGACTTCAGAACACGTTCTGAGTTAGTGTTGGTATATGAGCGCAGCAACAAAATCACGAAAGACCTTCCAGTCTTCCGAAACCCCAGCGACATTCCAGCCCTTCAAGACCCGGACGTCGTTCCAGTCTTCTGAACTGAGCCGCTCCTCCGCTGATGTTTTTGCAGCAGCGGCAGACCACCCTGTCCGGGTCACCCGCCGTGACGGCGAGTCCCTCGTGCTGATGTCCGAGAGTGCAGATGCGGCACGCATTTCACTGCTGGAACTGGCAGCCCAGCTCGTTGCAGTCTCAACAAGCACGGAGGGAACGCTTGCAGCCCGCATGAGCGACCGCTTCCCGTGGATGCTTGCCCTGAGCCCAGCTGACCGGAAGGCTTGTGCCGATGATGTCCTGGCGGCAGCGAGGGCGTCCTTTGCCACCAATCAGCCTCATCTGGCCATTGCAGAACTGACCTCATGGCGCGAGACTGCCACGGCCATCGCAGCCGGTCTCGGCAAGAAACCTGTGGAGTGGCTCGACGACCCGGAAGCCGTCGAGCGTCCGTAGAGCATGGCGAAGAGTGAGAAGGGCGAAAAGGTTGAGCGACCGACGAAGAAGAGTGAGTACGAACTTCGGTTTGCCTCCGTCCAAGCGCGGCGCGGCTGGACAGATCTGAAAGCCACGATCAGGAATCCCCTGGTCGACGCCTGGGATTTTCTGACCCAGACCCCTGAACAGATAACCCCCTTCAACTACCCTCTACGCGGCGAACTAGGCCTTGTGAAGCGTAGCGGCGCCACCCATAAGCGGTGGCAGCACAAGCCCACACTCAAGGGTGATGCCCGCATCTGGTTCTACGTCGTGGATCACGTGGTCTTTCTTGAGCAGGTCCATACAAGCCATCCCAACGAGACCAAGAGTTGAGTGATCACGCATCCGTGAACAGCACGGATCACCCGTGACCACCGGACGGTGCCGCACGAACCCCCATAAGGAATCCTCCTACGGGCATGCCCCGCGGCCTTCTCCGCGCTCAAGCCGCGCAGCCCGTAAGGAACTGACACCTTTTGATGAGACAGCCGAGGCCACCGTTGTCTCATTCAACCTGTCAGTTCCCACGTCGCGGCTGATCACTATGTTGAGGCACTCTCCTCGAAGAGAGCGGACAAGCGCGGTTTGTAGACGTCGGAGCGGTGTTCGATGCGGTGGACGTAGAGGGTGTGCTCTTCTATGGCTAGGGTGCACAGCACCCTGTAGTCGCCGCGCCGTGCCGTGCGGAGTCCGCCGGGCTGGTGACCTCAACGTTCCATGGTGCGGGGCTCGTGGATTCTGGGTCGGTCACCGCGGCGGCAGCCCGAATTCACGGCGGAGGTCCGCACCGCTGACCGCGTTGCCGTCGACGATGTCACGCCGGGCCTGGTCCAAGTCTTCGCGGATGCCCGGCTGCGAGAGCCAGTGGATGGTTTCCTGCAGGGATTCCAGGTCGTCGGCGGACATCAGCACGGCCGACGGGTGCCCGTGCCTGGTGATCTGAATGATCTCGTGCGTCGTGTCTGCTTCCTCCACGAGGGCGGACAGCTTGTCCTTCGCTTCGCTAAGCGGTACGGTTCTCATGAACGAAATTATAGCCTGATATCAGGCCATCAACTAGCCTTACTTTTAGCCGATAACAATGATTTCGTCAACCTGAGCCCGGGGGAGATGGCGATCACACCGCTCACCGCGTTTCGTATAGAGATCTCAACGCGGCATGTGAGAAGACAGCTCACAGTGTTGCTGGGCTGCAACCCAACCCCACCTAGAACAGGGCTGCTGTTGACGCGGTGGTGCAGAATTCCTAACGGACTCAACCAGCGATGTGGCCCGTTGCGGCGAATCCTACCGGGAACCGGGTCTGAAGAGGCGGCTCCTGCCGGGAACCTTATTGTTGTCGGGCCGTTGCCCGATGTTGGGAGTCGAGGGACGGGGCGGGTTCACCTGGTAGTGGAAATAGCGGATGTCGTCGGTCGAGCCAAGGCGATGGTACTTCGACGGAGTGGCGATGGCGACGCCGAAGTGGAGGTGTTCGTTCACATCCGCCTCAGTGAAGCGGTATGAGAACTCCACGCCGTCACCGCGGGCGACTTCGGTTTGTGCGGTACTGACGTGGCGCGAGTTGGTCTTCTGGATCTTCCAGATGACCGGGTTGCCGTCGGCAGAGAAGGCGCTGCCGGTGAACGTCATTTCTTCGCCGACATCGACGCGGGCGATCGGCTTGTCGTAGCCGTGCTCGCTCGTGGTGAGCCCAGAGTTGCCTAAGCTGTCCCGCACCTTCTCGATTAGTGGGTAGTACACCGTCGATCCGTCGAGGTCATTGCGGTAGCGCGAGACCTGGGCGCGCAGCTGCCCAGCAATGCCGGACACGAGATCGCGCTCAAAGATCATGAGGTCTCGGCTGTGAGCGATGGTGTTGCGGACATCCTCGACGATCCCGAAGTGCACCTCGGTGCGCTTCTTATCCTTGAACACCGGCTGGAAGGACTCCCAGTTTCGGAGCACGATTTGCGTCAAATGGTAGGTCTCGGTGTACTCGATGAGCTCGTCTGAGGTGACCGCGCCATCACGCCGCTTGGCCTCGGCCTCGCGCTTCTCCTCGAGCCTTGCGCAGTCGGGCGCACCCGACGCCGTGAGCCATCCGTCGCCGAGTACTTTATAGATGGACAGCCGCAGTGCTGTTTCTATTCCCCGAAGTGCATCAGTCGCGTCCATAGAATGAATCGTATCGACACCCTGCGACCGCGTCGTTGCTCTCGAGCCACCCAAACGCGACACCTGCCTTTAGACACCTGCCTTTACAAGGAATGATCGGGAACCGGGCGTCACGGATGGCTGCCCCACATGACGACATGCTCGGCATCTCGATTAGCGCTAAATGGGGGCGAAATCCGGTGGGAGCGCGGCGTCTCCAAGTCGTCGTTGGATGGCGGCCGGAGTTGGAGCTCCGGCAGACGGTGCCTCAAATCCGCTAATCGGCCCTGCCAAGTGGCCGGCGAAAGGTCCCTGAGGGAACATGTCCTGCGTCGGCCGCGCCTGACCCGAGCTGCAAGGCCTATACGGAACTGACACGTTTGATGAGACAGCCGGGTATTTCTCTTGTCTCATTCAACCTGTCAAATCCCACGTCGGAACTGACAACTATGTTGAGACCGGACAAAGAGTTCAGCTAACGCGGCTTGTAGACGTCGGACCGGTGTTCGATGCGGTGGATGTACAGGATGTGCCCTTCGATGTCCAGGGTGAACAGCACCCTGTAGTCGCCGCGCCGGGCGGTGCGGAGTCCGAGCAGTTCGTTCGTTAGGGACTTGCTCAGCCGGTGGGGATCGCCGGCAAGTGCGCCGGTGACGAATTCGATGATCGCTGCCGCTGCTTTCTCCGGCAGCCGCCTGCCATTGGTTGCCCATTCCCAGCCGCTCCACGCCCAAGGGTCGGGACGGAACCCGATCCGCCATACCCGGTTATGCGGGACCACCGACGTTAGTTGTTCAACCCCCACCCGTCAGCCTGCTGCCGCAAATGCCCGCGCGGCGGCAAGGACCGCCTGAGCCGCGTCCTCGACCTTGCCTTCGCGCAGCAGCCGCGCCGGCGGCACGTCGTCCAGCTGCGGATTCATCCCCTGAAACCATGCCTGGACCACCGTGCGGGAGTCACTCTCAGCCAAAAGCGCTGCCACGTGATAGGCATGGCGCAGCCGGGTCATCACCTCAGCGGACGGCTTCCTTTCACCGTCCGCCCATTGGCGCACAGCGCGGGTTTCCTTCACGGAGCCGATATAGGCGACGAGCTTCGCTCCCAAGATGTCCCGCAGCTCGCGAACTAGCTCAGCCTCGGGAAGCCGGATCGAATCCTGATGCGCCTTTAGCCCACCACGGGCTCCTGCAACAGCTGTCATATCCTCATGGTCGCACGAAACGCGCACCGAATCAACGTGCGAATCACACCCAAAATCACAGTTCTAGAACGCCGATAACGGACGCTACGTCGTCCTGCATGGCAGGACGGGATCGTTTTCCCGCGAAGGTGCTGTCCTTTCTGCCCGCGCCATGAGGTCGGCTCCATGGCATGAAGGGCGGGACGCGCGCGCTGGCGCACCTGGAAGGGTGAACGCGCTGATTGCGGCTTTTGAATCGCTCGCCCTTGGTGGGAGCTTCGGTGAAGGACTTCTCCTCGCGGCAAGCCGCGTTGTACGGAATGGCCATCCAAGTTGCGACGGTTCCTGCCTGTCCTGTCTCAACTTAGATGGCATTTTCCTACGTCAACGTGGCCAACGAGACTAAGGCTGGGCACTATGTCCGGTCTCAGTCTCGTTGATGTCCTGTCTCATCATTCGTCCCGCCGGAGAAAGAGGCCGAATTGTCAACCCCGTCCGCAAAAATCTGACACGCCAGGAAGTCAGTAAGCCCCGATCCTGCCGAACCCCGCCCTCCGCCATGGAGATTCGGCCGCTCGATTTCATGCAACGAAATCAACCTGTTGCCGCCATATGGGACCTCTAAACATGGAACCCGTAGGTAGTACAATTCGTTGCGTTGCCATGTCGTTATTATCACGGTGACTTGTGCTTCGATGTTCCACGGAAATGAGGAGTCAACGTGTCCCGGCCAGCACCTAAAATCCTTCGCGGCGTTCGAGTTCCCTATTACGAGCAGCTCAAAGTCCTCCTCTTGAAGGAAATTAAATCTGAGGGAATGAAGCCGGGGGACATGCTGCCCTCGGAAAGCGAAATGTGCGAACGCTACGAGGTCTCGCGCACTGTTGTCCGGCAGGCGATCGGCGAGCTCGTCAACGAAGGGGTCCTGTTCCGCCAGCATGGCAAGGGAACATTTATTGCCCACACCAAGGTGCGAGAGCAGTTCATGCAAAGCACCGTGGGCTTCTTTGAAGATCTCTCGCTCCGGGGCCACTCGGTGAAGAGTAAAGTGATCAGCTGTCAGCTGGTCGAGGCGGGCAACTCCGTGGCCCAGGCGCTCGAAATTGAGCCCGGCTCCGCATGCACCGAGGTTACCCGGCTGCGCTATGTCAATAAGGAATTAGTCGTATTCACCAAGTCTTATATCAACAGCGGCGACCATAACTTGGTCGCCGATCTCCTCGACTCTGACCTCTCCGTCAATTCTCTCTACCGAACTCTTGAGGACCATTGGGGACTTCGGATCGAATCAGGTCGGAGATCTTTGGAGGTCGTGAGCGCTAGCGGAATGCTTCCGGCAATACTTGAAATCAAACCTGGTGCCCCCGTTCTTTACATCGAATCGGTCGGGCGTGATGCTAGCGGGCGTCCGATCGAGTTCTTCCAGGCATGGCACCGGATCGACCGGACACGTCTGGAGATGGATGTGGTCCGCCTTAAGTAAAAAGCGGAAGGGTCCGCTGCTCAAAGGCCATCGCTACTCGGATAGCAGCAGTATTGGTGGTGGTCTGATCGCGCACTCGGCTTTTTCACGAAGGCGTCGTCCTCGTCCTCGCCATGGCCCGTCGAGTGGAGCCTCCACCCCAGCGGATGAAAGAGATGAGGGGCGGGCCGGAGCCCCGGTAGCAATCGTGTGCGGGGCTGCTGACGTCATATGCCGTAGCGGAGCGCCACTCCGCCACATTCCCTCCTGCCGACCTAACCGGAAAAACACCCCGAGCACCGTTAACCGGTCAAGCTCCGCCTGGTCATTTCGTCATCGGACTCCGTTCTCCGGCGTCTTCAGACGGTGGAAAGTGCCATTGACACGACCAACTCAGCATGTCATCATCATGTGATGACAACCACATAGCCAGTCCAAGGTTGTCTAAAAAGTCAACCGGCCACTGCGTGCCGGCCCGCCCGATTCAATCTCGTCCCGCACAACCGGAGAGGTCTAGAGCGCCATGGTGAAGAAGCAAGCAGAAGTAGTTCGAGGATTCGAGCTTGATTGGCTCGCGTGCGAACAGGGTCCCGAGGAAGTGATGCGGTCGAACAGCGATTTCATGGTCATCACGGCCAAGGGCGACCTTGAGCAGCTCAACAAATGGGTGCCCGCACCCTTGGCGGCCACAGGGGACGTGATCATCGACCTCGTCTACCTCAATGAGACAGTCCATGACGGCGTCAAAACGTGGGAGTACCCCTTCTACGATTTCAACATCGGGATCGTGGCGAAGCTCACGGAGCCGCCATACACCGAAGGCGTGTTCCTCGTCCAGAGTTACGTCGACGATGATTTCTCTCTGGTCTTCGGCCGGGAAGTGTGGGGCTACCCGAAGAAGATGGGTGACTTCGAAGTCTCTCCGCATCCGAAGGAGGAATCGAGCCGATACGAGTACTCGGTGTCTCGTCGGGGCACAGAGCTGGTTTCCGTCACGCTCGACGGCCTTGAGACCATCCCCGCACAGGAGTTCCCCGGACACGGGGTTGGTTACACGATCTGCTTTCGACAAGTGCCGTCCCCAGATGCAGTCGCGATTGAGAAGCAGCAGCTCGTCTTCGTCAAGGTGGAGACGGACGCAACCGAGGCCAAGAAGGGCATTGGCACTGTCGCGATCAAGGATGGTCCCTTCGACCAACTTGGCATCGGTCCGCTGGCTGATGTCACCGCCTACTTCGCGAGGGGCGCCGTGAGGCATCACGGAATCAACAATCTCGTCGTTGAGGCCAAGGAACTCGCCCGGCCGCTCGACGTGTCGCGCGCTGGAGTCCCCGCGTAACCTCGGAAGCCGCTGTAGCCATATTTCGAGCAGCACGCTTCCTGGTAAGACCGCCGTGAGCTAGCTGTGCTTCGCATTCTTGCTATGGATCATTCGACTCGTAGACCCCGTAGAAAGGACGTCTGACGCGATGTCTAAAAATTTGTTTCAGCAGGATCCGCCCCTCGACAATCGGTCAGGGGGTAATTACCTGCCAAGAAGGCTCCTGCTGAAGCGGGGTGGACAACTGCTGGGCGTAGCGACTGCTCTCGGACTTGCCGAAACCCTTTCGGGTTGCGGCAGCAACGCCAGCGCCGACGCCGCAGCAGCGCCCGACGCAGGTATCACCCTGGACCAAGTCACCAACGCGCGTGGGACTGCAAAAATAATTGGCTGGCAGTTCTATCATGCACCGGAGCTCGATACTGCCAATGTAAAAAGCCAGTGGGGTTACATCGGAGGTAATGAAGACACCATTACAAAGACGGCGCAGCCGGGCGCAATCGACCTCGTCACTATGACGAATGGATACGACGACCAGCTACTGGCAGCCAAACGAGTCATTCCAACGAACCCGGCGTTGTTGTCCAACTGGGAAAATATCAACCCAACGTTCCGGAACTGGCCCGAGATAAGCCGGAATGGTTCGGTACTCAGCATCCCGCTGCAATGGAGCTACGGTTATATGCAGTGGGACGCGCGATTCACGACCGAACCAAAGAGCCTGGATGACCTTTTCTCCCCGAAGCTTGCGAGAAAAGTGGGACTCCCGGATGACCCATACGCCGTAATCACCACGTTTGCACGCCTCCTCGGTTACGCGGACCCGCAGAAGCTGAAGCCGAACGAATTCCAAAAGGTCGTTGACACCCTCAATCGTTTCAAGTCACAGCTCCTCACCTTGCATCAGTATGGCGAGGAGCCGGCGCTTCTAGCCCGTGGCGACATTTGGGTTGATTTGCCGTGTTACGCGTCTTCGTTCCTGGATGCACGTAAAGCGGGCGCAAAAATGGAAACGAGCCTTCTTGGATCGTGGTCTTACCTGGATTGCTGCACCGTGGTGCGGGGGGCGGATATACCGGTGGCTTTGTCCTTCATCAATAACACGCTGGAGACGGGTGCGCAGGCGGCCTTAGCGACCAAGGCCTGGTCCTTCCCAGTTGTCGACAGTGCACTGTACGGCGTACCAAAGGAGCTTCAGTTCTCCAGCCTGGACGCGATTCTCAGCAAGGCACCGCTCCAGCCCGGCGTGCCGTTTGACAACAACAGTGGCTTTGTTTCATTCCCGGAATGGATCAAGGCATGGGAAAGGTTCAAGGCTCTATGAACCTGACCGCTGACGTCCCTCGGCAAACAGCAGACCGTAAGGAAAAGCTAGCGTTACTCGCGTTACCATTTTGGGTATACGTCCTGGGTGTCCTTGCCCTTCCATTGGCGATCTTGGCGCTCTACAGCTTCTGGGAGGCGGGGTTCTTCACGGTAACCAGAAATATCACTGCGGCGAACTACGCCGAGGTCTTGGGTTCGCCGCTATATCTGACATTGATCGCAAAAAGCCTTGCAGTTGGCGCCATTGCGGCTGCTTGTATGACTGTCCTGGCGTTCGTCCTCGCATACGCTATTACCTTCAGACTGGGCAGGTTTGGAAAGCCGGTATTGTTCGCTATCGCACTGTCGTTGCTGGCGTCATACATCGTTCGGGTCTACGCGTGGGGTACGATCCTCGGCACCAACGGGATCGTAAACAGCACGCTGATGTCCCTGCACATCGTAGATAAGCCGATTGGATTCTTGTTCTATGGCTATTTCGCGATTGTCGTGACGCTGGTGTACGTGTACTTGCCAATCGCAACATTGGTCATTTACGGCGGCCTGCAAGATATCGATCCCCGCATCGTGGAAGCCGCCCAGGATTTGGGAGCGGGACGCGTTCGGCGCATGTTGCAGATCACGGTCCCATTGGCGATGCCTGCAATGAAGGCAGCTTTCGCCCTCACCTTTGTATTAGCGACGACTGACTACATCACCCCGCAGCTTGTTGGAGGTATCTCCGGCCAGATGGTGGGATCGGTCATCAAGGACCAATTCGGCGGTGCGGCGAACCTGCCTTTGGGTGCTGCGTTGGCATTCGTAGCCGTCGGGTCCGTCTTTGTTGCCCTCGGCTGCTTCGGGCTCCTGCAGAAAGGCGTAGCGGCTATGATCCCCGCTACAGCCTCGCGTTTCCGGCATCTTATGGCTGGTGCCCGGGGAATTCCGAATGGTAAGAATCTTCTGACAGGTACTCGGACCTCGCTTTTCCGTCGATTCCCGATAGTGCAGATAGCATCCGTACTTATTCTGATATTCCTTGCTGCACCCCTACTGGTCCTCATCGCGTTCTCCTTTAATAGTTCGCCAGTTCCGAGTCTTCCGTTCACGGGCTTCACGGGCCACTGGTACGCGTCCATTATTCAGACGACGGGATTCGATGCGGCTTTGGGGAACAGTCTGATTCTCATGGGTGCGTCGGTGGTTGGTGGTCTAGCTCTTGGGGTACCCACGGCATTCGTACTGGTCCGGAGTCGTCGGCGCCGTCTGACCTCGGCCGCACTGACGCCGGCGGTCTACGCTCCGGTAGCAGTGCCGGGCGTTATGATTGGAATAGCACTTCTTACAGCGGCCGCCTTCCTGAATCTGGAAGTCGGCCTGGCAGCCAGTGCCCTCGCACACATTCTTATAGCAACGCCTTACATTGTTCTGGTGCTGCGATCGCGGCTGCTCTCTATGGATATACGAATCGAAGAGGCTGCCAGGGACCTCGGAGCGAGTCAGCTCAAGGTCTTCTTTGACATGACCCTCACGTTGCTTAAACCATCGCTGATCGCCGCGGCTTTGTTGGCCGCCGCTGTGTCTCTTGACGAGCTGTTAGTCACCAACTTCACGATAGGTACGGGGACCACATTGCCCGTATGGGTATTAGGCCAGATCCGGAGAGGACTGACGCCAGGCATCAATGCGCTGGCTGTAATGCTCTTAGTCGCATCATTGTTGATCATCGGCGGCGTCGCGGTTTTGCTCCGCGGCAGCCTTGTAAATGCATTAAGGGGCAGTAAACGATGAGCTTGGTTTCATTGCAGGGCGTCGGAAAGGACTTCGGCGGTACGACGGCGTTGGGGCCGATTGATCTAGAGATCGAGGAAGGGGAGTTCCTGACGTTGCTCGGACCTTCAGGGTGTGGAAAATCCACGTTGCTGCGTATCTTGGGTGGTCTCGAACAGCCGTCCCGGGGTCAAGTCATGTACGGGGGCCAAGACTTGGTTCGTGTTCCCCCAGACAAGCGGCCATTCAACCTTGTATTCCAGAATTATGCCTTGTTTCCTCACATGACTGTGTTCGACAACGTCGCCTACGGGTTGCGGGTCTCCAAAACCCCGGAGAGCGAAGTCCGACGCCGTGTCAGCGCTATGCTCGAAATGGTTGATCTTACGCCGCTCGGCGGCCGACACCCACGACTTCTATCCGGGGGCCAGCAGCAGCGGGTCGCATTGGCTCGGGCACTCGTGAATGAGCCACGGCTCCTCCTCCTGGACGAGCCGCTAGGAGCATTGGATCTGCAGCTCCGTAAGCGGATGCAGGAAGAGTTACGGAGCATTCAGGCACGACTGGGAACTACGTTTATCTACGTGACCCACGCGCAGGATGAAGCGATGAGCTTGAGCCACCGGGTCGCGTTGATGCTTCACGGGGAAATAAAACAAATAGGAACCCCGTTCGAGATTTACCGCCACCCACAGTCTCAATATGTCGCAGAGTTTGTTGGTGATACGAGTCTGGTTCCCTGTCGAGTGATTCACAGTGGTGACGAGAACGCGGAAATCGAGTGGGCCTCGGGTTCGCGCGAGTTCTTCCCGCATTACTTGAGTTCGCCCTGGACGGTCGGAGAACAGGCGTTCGTTTCGCTGCGTCCTGAATCGATCACCATTGCCCCAGGGCAGGAGGGAATGTTGGGCGGGAAAGTAGCCGGCGTCATGTTTCGCGGCGCAGGTTTCCGATATGCAATCCAGTTGGCAGATGGAACAGATATCTGGGTAGATTCACCTAGCGCGGTGTCCGGCATCGCCGTTGGCGACACCGTCGGGGTGTCTGCTTTGCCAGGGGCGGGTGTCCTCGTTCGCGCTGATGAAAGCGCAAGTGCGATTGTCGACTCGCCTGGCATCAAGCAGCCAGCCTGACACCCTATCGGCTGGCGCATCCCCTTGAGGTTCCCGCTCTCCTGGAAAATTGGTGGCGGCACGAGCTGTTGGGTGTTGCGGCGTTAGAGCGTACGCAACTCCCAACAGCTCGGTTAATTCAGTGCACGTGTGGGTCAGGGAAAGTGACTGTCGGCTAGATGTGCCATTCTCAGTGTTATTTGGGAGCCGTCACAGCTATGACGGACTGCGGCGCTCATAGCCTGGGGCGTTCGCCTGTATCGAGGTAACGGAGCGGCAGGGACAGGTGCGTTTTAGCCTCACCTGCGTTCGGGTGCCGGCCGGCGTCCTGACCGATTCCGAGCACCGAGGCCAGAACCTCATGAAGGGGGTTGGTCTCCACGAGGGCTTCGACCCTAGTCCCAATCTCGTTGCGCTGGCGGTCGGGAGAGCGGCATTTCCGCCACTCTTGGCAATAGCGTCCCGGTCGCGCCGGCGCCGGGGTGAGGGTGGTTGGGCCCCCGTTAGCAGTCCAGCGTCTATGCGATAGCTAATTGGTTTTCTTGCGTCCAGTTTTCCCAGTAGCGTTTCGGCGTCATGCCGTCCAGGGATCCGTGGGGCCGTTCATGATTGTAGATAGCTTTCCATTCCTCGGCCAAATACTGCGCTTCGGCCATGGTGTCCATGATTTCTCCGGAGAGTTGCTCCCTTCTGAACTGGGCTGAATATGGCAGTTTGATTCAGGACCGGTGTGACGGCTTGAACCAGGACCACCCACGACTCGCCGGTTGCTTGTGACGGTTTGAGTCAGGACCACCCCCAGTGTTGTTTTCATCTGATGAAAGCGAGCATTGGGAGGTCCGGATGAGGGTGCGCATGGAGCTGTTTGCCAGGATCCGCAGAGACGCCCGCGTTGAGGGCCTGTCGATCCGTGGGCTGGCAAAGCGGTATCAGATCGGCAGGGACACAGTCCGGCAGGCATTGTCGGATCCTCTCCCGCCGGCGCGGAAGACGCCAATGAGGTCATCGCCCCGGCTGGACCCTTTCAAGACGGCGATCGATGCCATGCTGACCGAGGACACCACCGCGCCGAGGAAGCAGCGCCACACCGCCAAGAGGATCCTGGCCCGGCTCATTGAGGAGCGCGGAGCGGCCGATCTGTCGTATTCGACGGTGCGAGACTACGTGCGGGTCCGCCGGGCGCAGATAGATGTGGAGGCCGGCCGCCGGGTGGAAGTGTTTGTCCCGCAGGAACACGCCCCGGGCGCGGAGGCCGAGGTGGACTTCGGGGAACTCTGGGTCGTCCTGAATGGGGTCAAGACCAAGTGCCACATGTTCGTCTTTCGGCTCTCCCACTCGGGCAAGGCCATCCACCGGATCTACCCGACGCAGGCCCAGGAAGCCTTTCTGGAAGGCCACATCGAAGCGTTCCAGGTCTTGGGCGGTATCCCGACCAAGCACATCCGGTATGACAATCTCACCAGCGCGGTCACCGCGGTGGTGTTCGGGCAGGGCCGGCAGCGCCTGGAAAATGACCGGTGGGTTCTGTTCCGCTCCCACTACCCGTTTACTGAACTACGACACGCGTTTGTGCTGGTTGACGCCTAGATTCTGGTTCGCTGACTACGGTCTGTCTTGTGATGAGCGAAGACGTGGACAGAGACCTGGCTCGACTGTCGGTGCCGCTGGTAGGGGCGGTTGAAAGCACAGGGGACCTGTGTCGGCCGTGTCGGCTAGTTGATGCCGGAGGCGCACCGATCGCGGCGGTATCGGCGTTCTTCGACGAGTTGCAGGCGGCAGGCAGATCGGCCTCGACGCTGCGTTCCTACGGGATGGACCTGCTGCGGTGGTTCCGCTTCCTCTGGGAGATCGACGTCGCCTGGAACCGGGCGAGCCGGGTCGAGGCCCGTGACTTCGCCCGCTGGATGCTGGTATCGGGCAAGCCGCAACGATCGCATTGGCGCAGGCCCGGCGAATCAGTGAAGCGCCGGGCGAAGCCGGTCCCGTATTCGCCCGCGGTCCGGGCACACACCGAGACGGTGCTGCGCCGGTTCTACGACTTCCACCTCGACACAGGAACCGGGCCACTGCTCAACCCGTTCCCGTTGGAGCGTCCACGGCGCGGGGGTCGTGCGCATGCCCATCACAATCCAATGGAGCCCCACCGAAACGAACGCAGCGGCCTGTTCCGGCCGCGACTTGCCTCGAGGATCCCGCGCAGCATTCCTGACGCGAAATTCAACGAGATCTTTGCGCGCCTGCCCTCACATCGGGATCGTGCGCTGGTTGCCTTCTATGTCTCCACCGGGGCCAGGGCCTCGGAGCTGTTGTCGGCCCTGCGCAGCGGTGTTGATCCGGGCCGGCAGGTGATCACAGTGATCCGGAAAGGCTCGGGGGCGAGTCAGGAGCTGCCGGCTTCAACTGACGCGTTCGTTTGGCTCCGGCTCTATGAGCTCGAGATGCAAGGACGCCTGCCGAAAGGGCGATCGATGCCGATCTGGTGGACGCTCCGGGAGCCCTATCGTCCCCTGACTTACCATGCGGCGCACCGAATGTTCGAGCGGGCGGTCCGTGCGGCAGGGAGCGATGCGACGCTCCACGGGCTGCGGCATACGGCGGCCTACCGGATGGCCGAAGACCCGAATCTGCCATTGACCGATGTCCAGTTCGTGCTCGGGCACGCGCTGCTGACGACCACGCAGATCTACCTCACTCCGCGCAAGCAGGAAGTAATCCGGCGGGTCTTGGAGCACCACGAGCAACAGACCCGCCAAGCCGAGCGCCGGGCAGTTCCAGCGCCGGCACCGGGCTATGCGCCCGAGACCCTGCAAATCCTGTTCGGAAGGTCACATGACTATGACTGTCCTGGTCGTTGACGATCCCAAAGCTCACCGCAGTACCCAGCAGGTCACCGCACCACTGCTGAGCGAATCACTTCGGGCCCGGCCGACCGCCACGCGCTGGGCTGCAACGATGCTGGACCGGGACGCAGCGTTGACCCGCATGAGATCGCGACATGTAGAGGCGAGCGATCACATCAAGATCCCCCGTCAGGGCAGTCAATGGGTTCTGGACTGGCTTGACGAGCATCCGGGCGCGACGTGGCAGGAACGATGGTCGGCGACCGGCGTTGAAGCAGCAGGTCGGCCCTGGCGGCAGATTCCCCTGGCCTGGCTGCGAAACCTAGGCAGGGAGAGCCAATGGAATGACGAACAGTTCCTCCGCTCGCTCCACATCGTATTCGGCGCCGACCTGATCCGCCCCTCACTCTCCTGGCTCTGCATCGCGGCATTCGGGTCCGGGTCCTTGGCCCGGACTATGGCGGCCATGCGCGACCCTGCCGGATTCGCCGAACTCCGGGCCAAATGCACCGCCGACCCGAACGTCTCCCAGACTGCACTGACCCGCAACCTATACCGCGCCGCCGCGCTGGTCTCGGCCATGGGCGGGACGATCAGCGACATCACCCCCGGTGATGTCGTGGAAGTATTGGACGCCGAAGCCTCCACGCGCGGCACCACTATCGGCTCGACCGGCCTGTTCTACCGGCTGCTGCACGAGATGGGCTCCTTCGGACCCGACGCGCCAGCCACGTTGCGCCACTTGCGCGTCGCCGGACAGAAAACCCCCGAACAGATGATCGACCAGTACCAACTCTCTTCCGACCACATCCGCGGTCTCTTGATCGCTTACCTCAAGGAACGCCAGGCAAGCCTCGACTACAGTAGTCTGACCTCGATCACCTACCACTTGGCGGGGCTGTTCTGGGCCGATCTGGAACGCCATCACCCGGGCATTGACAGCCTCGACCTCCCCGCCGGCGTCGCCGCGGCCTGGAAGCGGAGACTGCGCACCATCACCCGTTCCGTCACCGACTCCGATGGCCGTAAACGTGATGCCGAAGTCGAGCGGGTCAGTTACCGCGAATGCCTGACTCCTGTCCGGGCGCTCTACCTCGACCTGGCTCAGTGGGCCGTCGAGGACCCGGCCCGCTGGGCGCACTGGGTCGCCCCTTGCCCGATCGGAAGGGAGGAGATCGACCGCCGGAAGGCCAAGCGCCACCTGAAGTCCCGCATGGACGCCCGCACGCGAGAACGCCTACCGGTCCTGCCAGTCCTGGTCGAGAGCGTGAACCGGCGCCGGAAGGAAGCCGCCGAACTGTTCGAATCAGCAACCCGGACGGCCCCGGGAGCGACGTTCACCGCGGCCGGTCAAAACCTGATGCGAGTGGCTCCATCCCGAGCGGCTGCCGTGAAGATCTGGGCAGTCGAACCCGACACCGGTCAGCGGCGCGATTTGGGTCGCGAGGAAGAACACGCGTTCTGGGCTTTCGCCGCCGTCGAGACCCTTCGGGCTACCGGGATCCGCGTCGAGGAACTCACCGAACTGTCCCACCACAGTCTGATCCAATACCGGCTGCCCACCACCGGAGAAATCGTTCCCTTGCTGCAGATCGCGCCGTCAAAGACCGATACCGAGCGGCTGCTGGTGGTCAGTCCCGAACTAGCCGACGTCCTCAGCCTGATCATCCGCCGCGTCCAGAACCCGAAGACCGGAGCCATTCCGCTGGTCGAAGCATACGACGACCACGAGCGAGTCTGGAGACCAGCGGCGCCTCTCCTTTTCCAGCGCCGCGTCGTGGGCGAGCACCGCGCGATGAGCGCGGGACTGATCCGCAAACTGCTCACCGCAGCCTTGGAACATTCCGGCCTGGTCAATCCCGTCACGGGAGAACCGCTGCACTTCACACCGCACGACTTTAGAAGGCTGTTCATCACCGAAGCCGTCCTCAGTGGGCTGCCGCCACACATCGCGCAGATCATTGCCGGCCACCGAGACATCAACGTCACCATGGGCTACAAGGCCGTCTACCCCACCGAGGCCATCGACGCCCACCTGGCATTCCTCGCCCGCAGACGGTCGCTACGGCCCAGCGAGGAATACCGCACCCCCACCGAAGAAGAATGGAAAGAGTTCCTCGGGCACTTCGAGAAACGCAAAGTCGCGGCCGGGACCTGCGGACGAGCGTTCGGAACACCTTGCATCCACGAGCACGCCTGCATCCGCTGCCCGATGCTTTGGCCCGACCCTGCCCAGCATGGCCGGCTCCTCGAGATCCGCGACAACCTCCTTGCCCGCATCGCCGAGGCTGAACGGGAAGGATGGATCGGCGAGATCGAAGGCCTGCAAGTCAGTCTCGCAGGAGCCGAAGACAAACTCGCCCAGGCTCAACGGCGCCGGACGGGCCAACCGACTGTCTCTCTCGGGTTGCCCTCCGCCAAGAAAATTTGATCATCACCGACAGCGCCAGCCATCCCTTTCGAGCGAGTTCAGAGAATTTGGTTTCGACCCGTTCTACTGTCAGCCCGGTATCGCCGGAGCTCATGAGAAGGGCGGGGTCGAGGGCGAGGTGGGGTGGTTCCGCCGCAACCGGCTCTCGCCCATGCCTGTCGCTGAGTCTCTGGATGAGCTCAACGACCGCATCCGGGCCTGGGAAGCCCTGGACGATGCCCGGCGGATCAATGACAGGATCCGCACCATCGGCCAGGACCTCGCCGCCGAGCAGCCGCTCCTGGCGCCGCTGCCGGCAGAGGTCTTCGACCCGGGCCTTGTCCTGACACCGCGGGTGGACCGGTCCTCGCTGATCACCGTGCGGATGGTGAAGTATTCCGTCCCGGCCCGGTTCATCGGCCGGAAAGTCCGGGTGTCCCTGCGGGCCTCCGAGGTCGTAGTGTTCGACGGCCGCACCGTGGCCGCCAGGCATCCGCGGATCGTTGCCAAAGGTGGGCAGTCGGTGCAGCTGGATCACTACCTGGAGGTCCTCAAGACCAAGCCCGGTGCGTTGCCCGGTTCCACCGCTCTGGCCCGGGCGCGGGAGTCCGGGACGTTCACCAGTGCCCATGAGGCGTTCTGGGCGGCGTCCCGCCGGGTCAACGGCGATGCCGACGGCACCCGTGAACTCATCGACGTGCTACTGCTCCACCGTTCCATGTACGCCGCCGATGTCCAGGCAGGGATCACCGCGGCGCTGGGGGTGGGGGCTGTCAGTGCCGATGTCGTCGCAGTCGAAGCCCGCAGACACGCAACGGTTGCTTCCGGGGGTGGGTCCGGTTCGGACCGACATCCCGGTGCTCACGATGAAGTCAATGTGCAACGGGTTGTCAGTCTCACCCAGCGCCGGCTCATGGACCCGGCCGCCGTCATCGCAGGGCTCCCGCCGGACACACGGCCCCTGCCATCGGTCAGCGCCTACGACGAGCTGCTGGCCAAACGCACCGAACACCCCGCAGGAACAGCGTCGAAGGAGAACATCTCATGAGTCCCACCGCACCGGCCACCACCATCACGCCGACCCTGCGCCGGCGGCGCGGCCTGACCGAACAGGCCGCCGTCGCTGCCGTGGACCAGGCCTGCCGCCGGCTGCGCCTGCCCACGGTCCGGGCAGTCCTGGACGAGGCCCTGAGCGTCGCCGGCAAAGAACAACTCAGCTATCAGGGGTTCCTGGCCGAGCTACTGCTGGCCGAGTGTGATGACCGGGATCGGCGCTCCTCCATCCGCCGCGTCAAAGCCGCCAACTTCCCCCGGGACAAGTGGCTCGGGGATTTCGACTTCGACGCCAACCCGAACATCAACCCCGCCACCATCCACACCCTCGCGACCGGGGACTGGATCCGCAAAGGTGCACCACTTTGCCTCATCGGGGACTCCGGGACGGGAAAATCCCATCTACTCATCGGCCTTGGCACGGCCGCGGCAGAGAAGGGCTACCGGGTCAAATACACCCTGGCGACCAGGCTCGTGAACGAACTCGTCGAAGCCGCCGACGAAAAGATGCTGGCCAAAACCATCGCCCGCTACGGCCGCGTCGACCTGCTCTGCATCGACGACCTCTTGTCTTAAGAGTCCGTGGCTGAAGCAGCCCCCGCGAGGGAGGCGAGGGCATGGTCAAGATCTGCCACTGGATGCTTTGCGTGCTCGCTAAGCCAGGTCAAGATGGGCACCAGGTAGAAGTTTAAGATCCATGTCCTAATGTCCAAATCGAGCTTCGCAGCGTCGCGGGCGACTCCCGTCGAGGGGTCCCGCATGAGTCCACCGTGGGCGTAGTCGGATCGCGCGTCGTACCAGTCCATTAGCTGGATCCATTCCAGACACAGCCGCTCGGTCGTATCTGTCCCGTTCACGAGCTTCTTCAGAATCGTTCGGTGGCCGTTGTCCGCGGGGTCCTGCTTTAGCGCCTTGCAGATGTTTCGGTCGCGTCCGCAGAGAGAGTCATTTAGCCGACCACAACCGAAGAACGCACCGCGGCGGGCAAAGTGAAATGTCTGCGCACTCGTGGAACGGTCTGTGATCATGGCTTCCAAGGCTTGGACCCAGTGCATCACGTTCACGCTGTGGTTAAGCCCGATCAGAGCCTGGGACATGAGCTCTATTCCAACCGCAGCCTTGCTTTCAGCGCCCTCCGACGGAGTCAGGGTGGCTATGGCATCCGATGCAAAGGCGAATGCCTTTGACGATCGAAATTCCTCGAGAATCTTTTCCGGTATCTCCACGCCTAGGACATGACCGTCCCTGTGCCAGCCCGGGGTGACATGTTCCCGTGTGCGTTGCAGAAACGATGTGTTGGCTGTCGACGTCTGCCCTGGGAGCCCGAACGCTGGATGAGCTGCTCCCATCCGTCCCTGATAGTGATAGAAGAGGCGCAACAAATGGATGGCATTATCGGTCAAGGAAAAGGCTTCATCGCGTGAGTTCGCGGAAACCTCATAGAACGAACTCGCTGCGAGGTCCTCTAGAAATCTGCTGTGCCGCTCGTGTTGATGCTTGAATTTGTCGAGGCCAGGATCCAACGGGGGAATCTTGTTCGGCGCGTCGGCGCCGGGGATGAACGAGCCGGCTCCGATCTTGATCGCTGAGGAAATACGTAGCCCTTCCACGGGGAAGTAGAAAACAACGTCATCTCCGGGCTGTTCGCTTTCGACCATGGATGAACCCTAGCGCGCCGGCGGACGGACCCATCCAACGCCGGACCGGGCAGGAACGTCCTGTGGCCGGTGGGTGCGGGGCCGCACGGACTCTTATCCGGCTGATTCGAGGGCGTGGGCTACGTCGTCGTCGAGTTCTTGGGCTCGGTGGAGTGCACTGCGGAGCCGTTCGATCTCGAGCTCCCGGGCTGCGATCTGTCCTGAGGGTTCTCCTGTTTCGCGTGCTTTGGCCAGGGCGCGGGTGTGGGAGGCGATCATTCGGCGAAAAACGGGTGCGGCGGATTTCTTTGGTTGCGCGTGGGTGCATCCGAGGCAGACGAGACCGCGGCTGCAGTGCTCGCCTGTCGGTAGCGCGCAAAGGTGTGTGCCCATGTCACGGAGGCTGCAGCTTGCGCTGAATGCTCTCCATTCCTCGGCGGTTGGTGCCCGGAGCGCGGCGTCGTCGTAGATGTCTGTGTAGAGTCCGCGCATGCTGGCCCGGTAGCCTTCGACGATGGTGTCGGGGTAGGTCTTGGCGTAGATCATTACTGTGTCGATGCCGGCATGGCCGAGCAGGGCCGCGATGACGTGCACCGGGGTGTTGTTATTCAGGTGTTCCGTGGCGAAAGCCCGCCTGCAGTCGTGTGGAGACAGCCGCAGCGGTGCCCCGTCCGCGTGCCGCGCGCCAGCTTCTACTGAGAGTGCTTGGAGCCGTTGGCGCACTGCCTGGATCGACATCGCGCTTGGATGGCCTGACCCCTGCAGCAGGTATGGAGCGGTGGGCAGTGGAACTTTGGCGCTCTCGTCACGGCGGTCGCATGGCGGCACTGCATCGGAGCGGTAGAACCCTTTGACGTGGGCGATGATTTCGGCGATCACGCGCCCGAGGCCGTCGCCGATCGGGATGACCCGTGCCCGGTCGTACTTCGACGGCTTGATGTGGAGCATGTAGTAGACCCGGCCGTCGGGAAGATGGCGTTTGAGCACGTCGAGCGTCGTTAGCTCACACGCTTCTTCGACCCTCAGACCGCTGGTCAGGAGCAGTTCGAGCAATGCCCAATCCCAGAACCGGTCGCGTTCGGCCCTTAGGGCTTTCCGGTCGCCCGGACCGGTCTCGAGCTGCTGTGCGGCTTCGTGCCAGCGGCGCAAAGCGAAAGCGCGGATGTTCGGGATCTCGCGGCTCAGGTCCATTACCGTTGCTGTCATTCGTGCCGTGGTTCGAGCCCGTGCAGCGGCGAACCCACCATCATTAAGATCGTGCGTCGTCAGCGGGACCACTGTAGGCACGTGGCCAGCGAGCTCGGAGCCTGGTTCGGTGCCCCACGTGCACAAGTCGGTGAAGAACGACCGGACATCCACAAGCCAGTCGTAGGTGGTTGTCCGGTCGGCAGTGCCCTTCGTTGCCGTGCTCCGCTGGACGGTTCGGGCGGTAGCCAGCGCCCAGGGCACGAATCCGCGTGCGTGCCGCGGAAGGACGTTCCGGCACTCGGTGACCTCGGGATGTTCTTCCCTCAGGTATTTCCAGAAGTAGGCCAGGGAGCGGATCTTCGTCCGGAGCGTGCTGTAGTTGGCGCTGATGCGCTGTGAGTAGGCATTCATGTAAGCGACGGTGACCGCCTGGAATGGCTCCGGAACACCGGCTTGAACCAGTTCCGGGATCGATCGGGGAGGTCGCGCCTTATGGCGCGTTGTGCCGCGTCGCGGCGACCGGTCGAAGACGCCAAGCAGGCACAACGCCGCATCCAGAATGTCGGTGCCGTTTGCACCTTTGCTGGGTATCCGCAGGTCATCGTCGGTCAGCTCGGACAGGCTGTCGTAGTCGCACGCGACCATTAGCCGCAGGGCAGTGCGGACCGCCCTTGACCGCCCCTTCGGCGACGCCCATGAGATCTGCCCGCAGGCAACAATCAGGCGCTCCCTCGCCTGCCGCAGCGGATCCTCCGGTGGCAGGACCCGCACCCAAGTCTCGACTCTCACGGCGGCTGCCATGGCCCAGCTCGGGCGCACGAATCGTCCCATAAACAGCGCCCTGCCACGTTCGGGCGAGTGTCGGATGAGATCCGGTTCGATGACTTCCCACCATTGCTGCAGCGTCGCACACCCAGCAGGCGGAGACTTCAGGAGCCGTTCAGTCGCCTGGCGGGCCTCACGCCGACGCCGCGGATCCCACTCCCACGATTCGATGGCCAGAACCACCGGATCCATCACCACTTTGGGATCGAACGGCTCATTCCTGAGCTCCCGGGCCGGGCGCATCCCGGTCCCCGAAAGCGCCTCCATCACCGCTGCCCCTGCAAAGAGTCCAGGGCCGCGATGGTCTGCGGCGAATAGGCGAACGCATACCGCTCCCCGGCGTGCACGACGTCGAGGTGAGCCCTGCGCTGCCGGCGCGCGGTCTCGACAAGCGCCTCCAACATTGCCCGTTCGTCGACATGTGCATACTCATCGACGGTGGTGGAGATACTACGATGCCCCAAGATCTCCTGGGCCACGTGGGGGCCCGCGACGTCGACCAGCATCTGCGCAACAGTATGACGGAGCATGTGCGGAGTCGCGTGCACTCCGATCCGTGCAGTGGCCGCCCGGAACGCAGCCTCAAACGCCGGGTAGGCAAGTGGCCGGCCGGCCGCCTGACGGCGGCCTACCCACAATGCCTGCGTTGAGGTCTTGCCCCGCTCATCGGTGAAGTATTCATCCAGCAGCGGCCACCAGTCATCGGTCACGGGCACCCGGTGCTCGTCCCGTGCACCTTTGAGCAGGACTGTGATCGTGCGGCGACGCCGGTCGACATCGCAAAATCGCATTCCAAGAACACCGTGTCGGCCGTGCTCTCCGCTCCAGTCGCCGATCCGCTGGCCCGTGCGGAGCAGGAGCGTCACGATTGCCCGATCGCGGGCGCAGGCCTGCGCCACGGCGATCCTTTCGGCGACCGCCGGGTCGAGGTCCTTCGGAAGCACGCGAGGCTCCCGGCGACGGAATTCCAACCGAGCGCCGCGGGTGGGCAGCTCCCGGCCCCGCATTCCGTGAAGCGGCCCGGCCTCACCGGTCGGGACTGGGTTCTCTCGTTCGCCCCAGCGCCCGCTTCCGTTCTGTCGATCCCGCTGGATCAGGAATCCATAGAACGCCGCAAGGGCGGCGAGCCGGTGGTTCACGGTCCGGGCGGCCCTCGGCTGAGCTGACCGGTCAAGGCCAGCTGCGAACGCACCGATATAGTCGCCGATCAGCGGCTTGGTCACTTCATCCGGCGACTTCGGACTCAGCCATCGTCGGAAGTGTTTCACCCCAAGACCGTACGACCTGACCGTGTAGCTGCTGCGGCCCATGACAACCAGCCACTCCACGAACTGCTCAACATCATCCACGCACGGCCTCCGATCGTTGATACCGGAAAGCCCATCAGCCACAGACTCTTAAGACAAGAACTCGGCTATATGGAACTGGACCGCCGCGGCGCCGAACTCCTCTTCCAGGTCCTCACCGAACGCGAAGAGAAGAACTCCATCGCCATCGCAAGCAACGAATCATTCTCCGGCTGGACCAAAACCTTCACCGACCCTAGGCTGTGCGCCGCGATCGTGGACAGGCTTACGTTCAATGGAGCCATCATCGAAACCGGGACAGACTCCTACCGTCTGGCACACACCATCGCCCAACAAACCGGAGGCTAGCCGGTGCCCTCGGACTACTGATACGAACTATCCGCGAGTGGGATCCTCGGTAAGGTGCCGATTCCGCGTCTCGATTAGCTTTTGGAGGTAGCGGGCCAGCACCAGCCTCTCCACCAGACGCCCCATGGGGCCGAACGGTGCCGCGAACTCGATCCGATCAATCATCGTGGTGCCCGCCGAATCCTGACTGAACTCATGGACGTGCCGGAACCGCCGAAACGGACCTTTGACCTGCTCATCCACAAAATAGTTCGGCGACTCCATCTCGGTGATCCGGCTCGTCATGTGAAGCGGAACGCCGAAGTGCCAAGCTCGCCACGTGACTTCCTCACCCAAAGAGATGAGCCCGGACGTGACGCCGGCAACCGCCTCTTCACGAGACTGCGCCATCGAGTCCTTGTGGGCGTCGATACTCCGGGCACGGTCAAACAGTTCCGATTGGGGCGTGCTCGTCCGTGTCGTGCACTCAAAGTAAACGGCCATTGTCAGAGTATGGCAGTTCGTTCATGGTCTGCTTGAACATCGGAAGCCAGCCTGCTGCGCCCGTCACCTCCCGAGGTGGCAAGGTCCAGCACTCAGGCCAGCTGGGTAGTGGGTGGTCCTGGATCAGGCCGTCTCAGTGGTCCTGAAACAAGTTGACATACTCACTGGGCATTGAATGATTCGATGAAGCCGTTCTGCCAGGGCGAGCCGGGGTCGATGAACGCGGTGTCGACGCCGGGGGTGTTGCACCACTCGATCAGTGCCGCGGCGGTGAACTCCGGCCCGTTGTCACACCTGACGTAAGTCGGGGCTGTGCCGGTTTCGGCGATGATGTCCTCCAGCACCGCGACCACGTCGGCGGCTTTGAAGGACCGGCGCGGAATGACTGCCAGGGCGGTACGGGTGTATTCGTCGATGACATTGAAGAACCGTATGTGCCGCCCGCAGGTGGTCACATCCGACTGGAAATCAAAGCTGACCACATGCATCGGATACTCCGCTGTGAGGCGCTTCTGCTCCCCGGCGCCGGGCCCGGTCCGGCGCTTCTTCCGCGCCCCGGCTTTACAGACCAGACCTTCGTCGCGCCAGAGCCGGCGCACCCGCTTCCTGTTCAGCGCCACCCCGTCCCATGCAGGCTGTGACAGCAGGTGCCATCTGGCCTTCCGCCAGCCCCAGGCGGGATGCTTCACGGCCACGGCCCTTAGGTCCGCACGCAGCTGGGCCTCCTCGAAGCCCATGTCAGGTTTCTTCTTCCGGAACGCGGACCGGTTCTGGCCCAGAAGCGCGCAGGCGAAGCGTTCGGACGCCCCGAACTTCTCCACTGCCATGTGCACGGCACGGCGGCGGGGTTCGGGGCTCAGAATTTTCCCTTCGCCACCTCGTTGAGGATGTCGATGGCCAGTTCCTTCTCCGCCAGCAGGCGCTTGAGCCGGGCGTTCTCCTTCTCCAGCTCCTTGGTCCGTCTGGAGGCCTCGGCGTTCTTCTCGGACCCGTACTGATTCAGCCACCGGTACCAGGTCGCCTCGGTGATCTGGAGCTCCTTGATGACCTCGACCATCGGGCGTCCGTCGTTGAGCATCTTCTGGCCCTGCCGGACCTTGGCGATGACCTGCTCGGGGGTGTGTCTGCGTGCCATGATTCGTGAATTTCCTCCTGTGTCCATTCTCGGACACGAAACTCACACAAACACTGGACTACTACCTGGGGACCCAACCAAGGGGTGCCACGTCTTCATCCAACCCCTATATGAGCGAATTAGGGCGTACGGCTACCAGCCTCGTTGGGCGAGGCGGTGGGGTTCGGGGATTTCCTCGACGTTGATGCCGACCATGGCTTCGCCGAGGCCGCGGGAGACCTTGGCGATGACGTCGGGGTCATCGAAGAAGGTGGTGGCCTTCACGACGGCGGCGGCGCGCCGGGCCGGGTTGCCGGACTTGAAGATGCCCGAACCGACGAACACGCCGTCCGCACCGAGCTGCATCATCATGGCAGCGTCGGCCGGGGTGGCGATGCCGCCGGCGGTGAACAGCACCACGGGAAGCTTGCCGGTGGCGGCGATTTCCTTGACGAGTTCGTACGGGGCCTGCAGTTCCTTGGCCGCAACGTAGAGCTCGTCCTCGGGCAGGGTGGAGAGGCGGAGGATCTCGGCGCGGATCTGGCGCATGTGGGTGGTGGCGTTGGAGACGTCGCCGGTGCCGGCCTCGCCCTTGGAGCGGATCATGGCCGCGCCCTCGTTAATGCGGCGCAACGCCTCACCGAGGTTGGTGGCACCGCAGACGAAGGGAACGGTGAAATTCCACTTGTCGATGTGGTGGGTGTAGTCGGCCGGGGTCAGGACCTCGGACTCGTCGATGTAGTCCACCCCGAGGGACTGCAGGACCTGGGCTTCGACGAAGTGGCCGATCCGGGCCTTGGCCATGACAGGGATGGACACGGCGGCGATGATCGCATCGATCATGTCCGGGTCCGACATGCGGGACACGCCGCCCTGGGCGCGGATGTCCGCGGGAACGCGCTCGAGCGCCATCACGGCAACGGCACCAGCGTCTTCGGCGATGCGGGCTTGCCCGGCGTTGACGACGTCCATGATGACGCCGCCCTTGAGCATCTCGGCCATGCCGCGCTTAACGCGGTTGCTGCCCGTAACGCTGGCTGCGGACGAAGGTTGGAATGGCGTCTCAAACACGAATAATTCCTTGGCTGGTGACGGTCGATTCCCCTGCTGGCAGGGGAATCGAGGCAGTTGAAGCTATGAAGGCGAATCCCTTGAGCGGGAGGACGTGCCTCCAGCTCGCCGACGAGTTGCGGAAGCGAGCGACTTGCGTTGCGGCGGCAATGCCAAGGGCTTGGGACTTTACTTTGGCATCATATCATTACATGATGATGTGATTATATGTTGCTGATGTGGGCAGCTCAAACCTCGACGGGCATTCCACCCGGTTCATACGCAGACGAGAAAGGGTAAGAAGTGGATATCACCTATGAACATGACACTCTCCAGCCAGCGGTCCGTCCAACCTTGTATTTCATTGGGGTGACGACCGGCAGCTCTTCCATTCGCAGGGTATTTCCCCTGTGGGCTCAGGAGCTGGGGTTGAGCGGCGTTCAACTTGTCGGCATTGACATGCCGCTGCATGCATCGCCTGACACCTACAGGAATGTGGTGGCCTTTATTAAGGATGACCCCCTCAGTCTTGGCGCCCTTGTAACGACGCACAAGATTGATCTCTACAACGCTGCCGTGGATTTGTTCGATGTCGTAGATCCCCTTGCGGCGCTGATGTCGGAGGTCAGCTGTATTTCGAAGCCGAATGGAATCCTCACCGCTCATGCGAAGGATCCTATTTCGTCAGGCTTTGCCCTGGAGGATTTTATCCCCCGCGGTTACTGGCGTGACCGTGAGGCCGACGTGTTCGTCATGGGGGCTGGTGGCTCGGCAGTTGCGATCAGTTGGTATCTGACCCGCCCGGAGAGGGGAACGGACCGGCCTCGGCGGGTCGTAATTTCGAACCGCAGCCAGCAACGATTGGCGAGTCTTCGCCGGGTGCACGACGAACTGAAGTCGGACGTCCCCCTGGAACTGGTGCATACGCCGAATCCGCAGGACAACGATGCGGTGCTGCAGAACCTCCCGGAGGGTTCTGTAATCATCAATGCCACTGGCCTGGGTAAGGACATGCCCGGATCTCCACTTACCGACCGGGCCAGGTTCCCGGAGAATGCGATTGTCTGGGACTTGAACTACCGGGGTGACCTTGTCTTTCTTGCCCAAGCGAGGTCGGCTGACGCTCAGCTAAACGTCACTGTCGTTGATGGCTGGGTCTATTTCCTTCACGGCTGGACACAGGTCATCGCGGAAGTATTCGGAATTGAGATCCCGGCCTCCGGACCTTCATTCGACCGTTTGTCCGAGTTGGCATTGTCGGGCAAAAGCGAGAGCGGCACATCGATGGCCACCGCCGGATTGTGACTCCTATTTGCGCCTTAGAATCAGACATCCACGACCGTAGGAATGAACTATGACTACTCCAGTATTGACCGTCCTCAAAGAAGATAGAGTCGCAGCGGTCATCCGAGCCAAATCCGTGGATGATCCCGTGCGGCTGGTCCGTACGCTCAGCGGTGAAGGTATCCGGTGCGTCGAATTCACTTTCACTATCCCATCAGCCGCGGAAATCATCAGGGAAGTCGCTTCCGAGGCATCCGCGGTGGTGGGCGCTGGCACGGTCCTGACCGCAGATCAGGCCCGAGAAGCGATCTCTGCGGGAGCCAAGTTTGTCGTGTCGCCTGGCCTCGTCCCCGCAGTGGCCGCCGTATGCAACGAACATGACATTCCCTTTTTTCCCGGTGCGTTGAGCCCGACCGAGGTCTACAACGCCCATTCGATGGGAGCCGCGGCAATAAAGATATTTCCCGCGAATACCGCGGGCCCCAGGTACCTGCGCGACCTCTTGGGACCGTTTCCCCACCTTGCCTTGGTGCCATCGGGGGGGGTGACGCCAGGAAATGCTCTTGCATTTCTCCAAGCCGGTGCGGTGGCCGTCTTCGCCGGGTCAGATCTGGTGCCGGGCCTGTCCGCCGAGCAGGGCGCATATGAACTCGTCAGGTCAGGGGCGAAACGGTTTCGTGACGCCCTATCCACTCAGGTGGGATAGGGAGGTGCGACTCATAATGGTTCGGCACGGGCTCCCGCTGCGTGTCGAGGGGCCAACCGAAACGGTTCCGACTGCGGCAGCGGACCCCGGTCTGGCAGCCGACGGCGTCCGTCAAGCCCAACAGGTGGCTGACTTTTTGGGTGCGGAACGGATCGATGAGATCTATTCCTCGCCCTTGCTGCGTGCAGTGGAGACGGCATCACCGTTGGCAAACCGGCTTAGTATCACAGCGACCCTCGTCCAGGAGATTGCTGAATGGGACTCGGCCGGCCCCGCGTATGTGCCGGTTGAAGAACTCAAAAAGGCGAACGACCCCCGATGGCAGGCGCTCCGGCAGGGACATTTTTATGACCCTGAAATCGATCTCACCGCGTTCCGAACTCAAGTTGTCGGGGCCGTAGAGTCGATCATCCGTAAACATCCAGGTGGTACTGCCGTGTTGTTTACCCACGCGGGCGTCATTAATGCATATACCGGCCATGTTTTGGGCCAAGACAAAGCCTTTTGGCTTGCCCTTCCCTATTCTCCGGCATATGGATCAATCACCCGGGTGATCGCTGACCAAAGGGCTGCTCGCAGCCTCATTTCGGTGAACGAAACGGGCCATGTGCGGGACCTTCTCTAGGGCGGCGGAATGATCGACCGTGAGGGCCGCCCAGGCTCTCGATGACAACCGGTAAAGCCGCTCGGTAGCCGCAAGCTATTTTAGACACGTGATGACCTTGACAGGTCATCACGTCATAATAATATGATGACAAAGTTGGATGCTCGCGGACGAAATTTCTCCCCGACCCACGGCGGTCGCCGTGGCTTTTGTATTAGTGGCTGGGGCAAGCGCTTCGTCACTCCGAGATGGAGCAATATGAAAAAGCGAAGGACATAGACCAATTCTGTTGAGCGCAGCTCTGGTCACAGTGGGTTCAACAATTGCGCCCGCAGTGCACCTGTGGGCTCTGCTGGAGCCAATGCGAATACGGCGAACCGGGAACGCAGCTTAACACAAACGGCGGAAGCCACAGGTAGAGCCGCAATCCGCTGGTTCTTGTACACACACTCTTCACCCTTTGGAGCGCCCCAATGTTCGGTTCGGAAGTAACTATGCCCGTCCCTCTGTTGCCACAAGCCATTCTTTTCGCCGCGATGGGAGGGCTATCCGCAGTTCTTGCGAACCGCGGGGTGGCAATATTCCATGACGGGCTCCGACCGATCTTGCCCTCCTATAAGGCCGGCAACGTGGACACCAAATCCATCCGACGCACGTCGTTTACGCTGGGGCTCGGGTTCCTCTGGGCGTTCGGTTTGCCGTTCTCGCTCGGCCATGCCATTCCCATGCTCTACCTGATCTTCATTGCAACCGACTACATCGGCGTTGCAATGCGGACGACTCACGATGAGGCCTGGTACAAATCTCGGCGTGGGCTTTTCGGGGTGCTGTCCTCATTCGTTCTGGGAGCAGCATGGAGCGCGGCTGTTGCCCTCGTTCTTCGGTTGGCTTCGGACCTCATGGCTGCCGCACCTATTGAGATGGCAAGAACTGTTCAGCTCATCACCCAACCGGCCCTCGAAGCATTCTTCCTGTTTGCCGTTCTCACAGTTTTTTACCACTACGGACTCAAGCAGGGGTTCTGCTCAGCCATTGTGGCCACAGCCGTGTGGGCCGCCGCCGCGACGCTCGGGCTGCCGTATCCACCGGCCTGGGCCTTCGGGGCGGGGCTCGTTTATCTCGTGGTTCTAGTCGTGCGCGAAGCGCGTCGGCCAGGAAATGAATTCGGCGATGTGCCGCCGGAATGGCTCACGGATGAGGCCGGTTCGGGTTCGGTCCAAAACGCCCCTGATGAAGACGACTTCTTCAGAAAAAATACCGGACGCATCAAACGAAACCTGCCGCTGATCATTGTCATCCATGCGCTGGCAGGGGCGGCATATAATCTCGGGTACATGGCCAGCGACCCGATTTCGGCCTCACTATATCTTCACGGAATGGCAATCCCCGCCGCCCTGGCAGCGGCCGCCTGGTTCCTGGCCTTCGTCCCAATGAAGTATACGACCGCCGTCATGACCGGCGTGTGGATCCTTACAGGAACCTCCCTGGAACCATCCATCGCCATGCTGATGCCGAACCCGTGGGTTGCTGCCGGCGCCGTGGCCGTCTTCCGTGTCATCGAAGTGTTCAGCCTCCTGTGGTTCTTCAAGAACCTGGACCGCTTCACCGTTGTTCGGGAAATTGCGGACACCATGCGAACCGCGATCTTCCACGTTATGGAAATCGCATTCCTGGCGGGCGGGGCCATGGCCGCAGCAGCATTTGCCGGCGGCTGGGGAGTGGCGGCCGTCGTTGGCGCCTGGTTCATCAACCAGCGGTCCAATGCACCGGTGATGCCGATGGCCCTGGGCGCGGTGACAGCCATTGGCGTGGGCATCATTGCCAATCTGCTAGCCCTCGTGGGCGTTTCCCTCTGACGACCACACCCAGTCAGGGGCGACACATATCCGGAGCTGCGACAGCGGCTTCCAGGAGCACCTTTCAGTGAGTGCTTCTCCTTCACTTGACCCGACTGCCTCCGCCGGCACAGGCAGTCGGGTCATTCCCCGATTCAGGACCAGGTAAGGAGTTTGGCGGGGTTCGAGACCAGGGTCGTAATTGCGTCCTGTCCAAGGCCGGCTCGTCGAAGCCACGGAACCAGACGGTGGGGGATATGGGTGTATCCCGGGCCTCCGCCCCAGGAGACCAAAGCGCTTCGCCGAGCCAGGTCGCCTGAGAGACAAACCCTGTCGCCAAATCCGAGTTCCACGAGCCGCACAATGAAGTCGATCCGCCGGCTGTCCGGTTCGTACCAGTCCTTGGACGTCTGGTCGTAGCCGAGACGGAAGCCTTCCTCGGCAAGGCGGCGCTGTTCCTCAAAATCGAGGGACCTGTCCAAATGACCGATGCAGACACGTTCCGGGTCGGCCCCCGCATCCAATAATATGCGGGCCTGCGCCGTCGCCATGGTGCCGGCCGTGGTATGCGTCGTGATGGGTGCCCCAGTCAGCTTCTGAGCGGCCGCAGCGGCACGGAGCACCCGCTCCTCCGTCTCCGTGATTTCACCCCTGGAGCTCCCGGCCTTTATGACGCCGGCCCTGACTCCGCTGGTTCCAATACCCATGGTCAGTTCCTCCACCATCTCCTGAACAAGGCACTCCCGCGACATGGAGTCCACGTCGAGCACGCCGGCCCAGAAATAGGGCGTGACGTGACCCGTGGTGGCAACGATATGGATATTGCTCCGGACAGCAATGCGCCCGAGTGCTTCGGCATCCCGGCCGTACTCTTTCGTTGTGAGTTCGACAAGGGCCCCGCCGCCGGCCTGGTGGAACCTCGCCAATTCCGCCACCGCAAGGTCTTCATCGTCGAGTAGCAGGTCCTCGCTGCCCTGATCCTCGTGAAGGAGACGGTCGGCTGGGCGGGTGATGAGATGCTCATGGCCCAGAGTCAAGCCCAGTTCCTCCGGTTTCACGTCACCCAGTACCGTTCGTACAAAATCACTCATCGCTACACCTTCCCATTGAAGAATTCCTTGACCCGCAACAGGACTCATCATAATATGATTATGACTAGGAGGATCAATGTTGATATCAACGGCACCGCCGCACGTCGCCGCATCACAGCGGTCTCTCCCGGAGGCGGTCAAAGGACCCGCAGGCCCGCCTCATGGAAGCCGCCGTCCCGCAGGCGTTGGGGCGGGCCGCCAGTTGCGGGCGCCGCTAGGGGGCCGCAGCGGCGCAGCTGGTGGATCTCTGAGGTTCCGCGGTGGTCCGACTGCAAGGCAGGCATCTTCGCGTGGCGCCGGCCCAAATCCGCCGGTAGAAGTGGCGGGGCAGCTACCGACGAACTACGTCAATTTCCAGTCGGGTCCGGTCGGCTCGATGCCATGCACGAAAATACTCGACAGGGGTGCCGCCTGCGTCTCGTCCGATCGATTCGATATAGAGCGCCGGGGTCCCTGCCTTGACTTCGAGAATGCCCGGCAGCACGCCGCTGGTCGTCACCACTTCAAGGGAGCGTCTGCCGGACTCAATGCGCAGGCCCCAGTCTTCTTCAAGAGTTCGGTACAGCGAATTAGTGGAAAGGTCGGCAGCAATCAGGTCGTCGACCATGTTGGCATCCGCGCTGTTGATGTAGGACTTTGTAAAGGCGATCAGATCTTCATTGACGTAGCGAAGGCGGGTGATTTCCACGCATTTCGACCCGGGGTCAATTTCCAGTGCCTCGGCAACGGTGTTTTCCGCGCCGACAAGCTTGCAGCTGATGACCTTGCTTTGTACGGAGTGGCCGCGGAGGCTCAGATCTTCAAAAAAGCCTACGGTGCTCTGCATGAACTGTTCCCTGACCTTCGGACGGGAAATGAAGGTGCCCTTGCCCTGTTGGCGAACCAGTATGCCCTCGTTAACGAGCTCGCCGATGGCCTGGCGGACCACGGTACGGGAGACCTCGTAGCGTTCACACATGTCACCTTCCGAAGTGAGCATGTCGCCGGGCTGCATGTCTCCCGACTCGATTTCCTTCAGAATCAGAAGCTTGACCTGCTCGTAGTAGGGGATCCGCACATTACGGCGGACGGAGGGCGTAGGCCGGGACATTATGACTCCCACTCTCTTCTCAATTGAGCGTCACACGTGTAATAACAACGTAACAACATTATAAAGCATGCCAGCTTGGAGCTGTCGGAAACCCCGACGCGTGCAGCGATAACAAAGGAGTTTCTCGTGATAGAAAATCGAGCGGTTCGGATTGTCCTTGCCGGAGTAGATGCCAAGATCATGGCCAAGATGGCCCAGGACGCCGGGGGTGACCGGGTGCAGGCTGTCGCAATGGGGGACATGCAAGGAGCAAGACTGGTGAAGAGCGGTCAAGCCGACTACTACCTGGGCACGTGCTGGTCCGGCGGCGGCGGCGCGCTGGCCGCCGCGACGGCGACGCTCGGTGCCAATCTGGTGGGCATCGCAGGTACTCCGGGCATGCCCGTTACCGAAAAGCATGTCGCCGAACTTGTGGGCGAAGGCCGGAGGGCTTTCGGGTTTGCCTATGAGCAGTCGGGTGTCGCAATTCCGATGCTGGTCAGGGAGATCCTGGCCCACCGGTCCCGCACCGCCGGCGCACCATCATGACGGGCACAACGCAGCCGCATGACACGGCGCCAGCCGATGTTCGGGAGTCCTTTCGCGAACGTCTGGACCTTCTGGAAGATTCGGGAATGGCGAGCCCCGTGGCACGGAAGCTGGCCGAGAGTGCCCTCCTTGAAATTACCAGGCAATTCTCTCTGGAATTGACGGAGGAGAATGCGGCTCCCTTCGTGACACACCTTGTCATCGCTCTGACCCGCCTGCAGCGCGGTGAGGCGGAAGCGGCGCCATCGGAGGCTGTCGAATCGGAAATCACCGGCCGAGACCGGGAAAAAACAGTGATCGGGGGGATCATGCACAGTTTCGAGGATGAGCTGGGACGGCCCGTGCCAGAGTCGGAAATATCCTACATAACGGTTCACTTGTGTGCTCTTCTAGAGGAGGACTAGCGGATGATGCGGCTCCCCCCGCAACGGCGCGTCGTTATCCTCGTCCTGGACGGCTTTGGAGTCGGGGCACTCCCCGACTCCGAAGGTCAACAGCCAAATTTCAACACGCTCCGTAGCATCGACGAAACTGCAGGGGACCTGCAGTTGCCGATTCTCGAATCCCTGGGACTGGGAAATCTTACGCCGCTGTCGAAGATAGCTCCTGCGCCGGTGGCCAAAGGTGCCTATGGACGCTGTTCGCCGATTCACCCCGGGGCGGACACCTATTTGGGCCATCAGGAACTTATGGGCGGCGGTCTCGATCGCATTGAGTCGAGGCTGCTCTCCGAACTTAAGGTCCCGGTGACTGAGGCGCTTGTCAACGCCGGATACGAAGTCGACGCATTGGAGAGGGACAGCCCTGCGCTCGTCGTCGACGGATGCGTTCTTGTGGCCGACAACATTGAGGCCGCCTCCGGACTCAACATCAACGTGACCGGCTCACTGGACGATAAGTCCTTTGACGAACTCACCAGCATCGGGCAGATTGTACGGGCAGTGACACCGGTTGGCCGGATCATCGTCGTCGCCAGCCGCGGGTTCGGTATTGACGAGATCCGGGCCCACGTCAAGGAAAAATCCCCGGGACAAGTCGGTGTGGATTCTCCGGAGCTGGGTGTCTACAACGAGCACTACCAAGTTCGTCATCTTGGCATCGAATTCGACGTGAACGAGCAGTTGCCTACGCGGGCGCTGAACGCCGGGCACGAGGTTGTCCTCCTGGGGAAAGCGGCTGACGTAGTCCGCTGCGACGGCGCTGTCAGGGACAACGTCGTCGATACATCGGCGGTCATGGCGGGGGTCTGTTCGGCATTGGCGTCTATGAAATCCGGGTTGGTCGTGGCCAATATTCAGGAAACCGACCTGGCCGGCCACGAGCAGGACGCGCAGCGCTATGCCGAGGTGCTGGAAAGGGTGGACAGGCACTTGGCGCTTCTTCTCGACCTGCTCGGCGACGAGGACGTGCTGTTCATTACTGCGGACCACGGGAACGATCCGTCCGTCGGCAGCAGCAGGCATACCCGTGAGTTTGTGCCATTGCTTGTGGCCGGTTCCAGGGTTCAATCCGTGGATCTGGGCACCCGACGAACATCAGCAGATATTGGGGCGACCGCTGCGACGCTTCTAGGCGTCGCCCCTTTGGGTTCAGGAACTTCATTCGAGGAGGAAATTGTATGTTTTTAGACGTAACCACGCGGCGGAACCCTGCGCTGATTGAGGCCGCCGTGAAGCTGCATCAGCAGGGTGACATCCCGGCAAACTGCTATGTCATCGATATCGATACGGTCGCTGCGAATGCGCGTCTGGTCGCCGAAGGTGCAGCCGCGCATGGCCTAACGACGTACCAGATGACAAAGCAGTTCGGGCGGAATCCCATCGTCGCCAAGGCAATAGCGGAGGCTGGCATTAGCAGTGTCGTTGCCGTTGACTTCGAAGAGGCCCGGGTCCTATATAGGTCCGGACTGCGCATGGGGCATCTTGGGCATCTCGTCCAGGTCCCTGCGCGCGAAGCACAGCTTGCCGTGGAGATGGCTCCGGAGTTCATCACGGTTTTCGGAGTCCCGCAGGCGGAGGCTATTTCCCGTGCTGCGGTCGCCGCGGGGAAGGTTCAGCCCGTGCAGATAAGGGTTTCCCGAGAGGGAGATGTCTACTATCCGGCGCAGAAGGGCGGCGTTCCTATTGAAGACCTGCTGGAAGCGGCCGCAGCGGTGGATGCTCTTGATGGCGTACGGGTGGCCGGTGTGACGTCCTTTCCCTGCCTGCTGTGGGATGAAACCGATCAGGAGTTCCGGCCAACACCGAACCTGACGACGGTGACTCGCGCAGCCGAGCTGCTGCGGGCGAATGGATTCACTGATGTGCAGGCGATAAACGCCCCGAGTGCATCCTGCCTCGCGACCTTCGAAGTATTGGCCAGGAACGGTGCTACGCATGTGGAGCCCGGCAGCTGCTTGACCGGGCAGACACCCCTCCATGCCGTATCCGACCAGCCGGAACTGCCGGCAATGATCTACGTCAGTGAAATCACCCACCAAACGGCCGAAGCGACCTACGCACTCGGTGGCGGATTTTATCCCCGGTCCAAGGCCAGGAATGCCATAATCTATCCGAAGTCCGGAGGTGAACCCGTCAGGGCCACTGTTGAGCTCGACCCCCCGGACGCAATTGACTATTACGGCACGCTGCACGTGACGGGGCCCGGCGAGGTTTCCGTGGGGGACACCGTGGTTTATGCCTTCCGATCTCAGGTCTTTGTGAGCCGTTGCTTCGTTGCGGTCATCGGCGGCGTGGCCACCAACCCTCAGGTTCTCGGCATCTTCGACCGCGACGGGTTCGCGCTTGGCCCGGACCTCCTGCCAGCAGCGCAGCCCTCATCGGGCGTCAGTGCACTGGACACGCCCGCACGAGCGGGGGCATTGTGAGCGTTTCGCGAATTGTCACCGTGACCAACCCTTCCGGGCTCCACGCCCGACCTGCGGCAATATTCGTTGCGAAAGCCAAGGAATATGAGTCGGTGGTAACTCTCGAAAAGGACGGCAAAACAGGAAGTGGAAAGAGCCTGATCGGTCTTCTCAAACTGGGTCTGGTTTGTGGCAGTACGGTGCAAATCAGTGCCGCAGGCAGTGATGCACGGTCGGCCGTAGAGGACCTCAGTACACTGTTGCTCCAACTGGCTGAGGATGAAGGTGCGGCGGTATGAAGCTTCTGGGATTGGGAGTGTCTCCTGGCCGGGCGACGGCCCTCGTACAGGTATTCCGGGACGAACGCTTCATGTTCAGCGACGAAGAGCCGGAAGAACGTTCTTCCAGTTCGCTTTCCAACCTCGATACAGCCTTGAGGAGCAGCAAGGCCGAACTTCTGGACGTCGTCGCCGACGCTACCGAGCGGCTCGGCGCCGGTCATGCCGCAATTTTCGAAGTCCAGCTCTCGATGATGGACGATGCTGAGTGGCTCGATCCAATTGTTGCCGGCATCACTGCGGGAGGGGACGCGGCACGCGTGGTGTGGACCGTCAGTGGCGAACTTGCTGACGAACTGCAGCTCCTGGACGACCCTTACCTGAGGGAACGTTCTGCAGATATCCGCGACCTCGCGAAGAGAGTCGTGCGCCACCTCCAGGAGACCAACCCCGGGGCGTCGGCGGCTTCAGCCCGGCCACTGGTTTCTGGCACGGAACCGGTCATTCTTTTTGCTCAGGAACTTACACCGTCGGACACCATGGGGCTGGACCCTTCCATGGTCAGGGCGATCGTGACAGAGGCGGGCGCACGGACGTCACATGCGGCGATCCTTGCCCGCCAGCTGGGGATTCCTGCCGTGGTCTCTGTTCCCGGGCTGATGGCACTCGCGGAGGATGGAATCCAAGCGACGGTCGACGGATCGACCGGCGAATTGCAGATCAATCCGTCCGCCTCTGATCTGGCTGCCTTTAGCGCTGTCGAGGAATCCGTCTGGGAAATCGACCCGAACCCCGTCCACACCCTGGATGGAATCGGCGTAGCCGTCTACGCCAATGCGGGCAGCGCCGAAGATGTCTCCCGTGCTGTTTCCTTCGGGGCGGACGGTGTAGGGCTGTTCAGAACCGAACTGCTGTTTATCAAGGCCGGACAGCTCCTCGACGAGCAGGCCCAGTTCCTTGCTTATTGCGCCGCAGCAAAAGAGGCAGCCGGCCGCCCCGTCGTTTTCCGTACCCTGGACATCGGGGGAGACAAACCGTTGCCCGGACTGAGTGTCCCTACCGAGGAGAATCCTTTCCTGGGCTTGCGAGGCGTGCGACTCAGTTTGGCGCACCGTGACGTTTTTTCGGCGCAGCTTCGGGCACTCGGGAGGGCATCAGCCGAGTATTCGAATATCCGTGTCATGGTGCCCATGGTGTCCGAACTCCGGGAGTTGGATGAGGTCAGAGAACTCATTGCCGCTGCCGAAGTCGTAGCGCCCCTCCGGATCGGGGTGATGATCGAGGTGCCCAGCGCAGCCATCCTCGCACACGAATTTGCCGAGGAGAGCGACTTTCTGAGCATTGGGTCAAATGATCTGACGGCATACTTGATGGCCTCCGACCGGAACAACCCTGGGGTACAGCACCTTTACAACGAGATCAGTCCGGCGGTGGTCCGCATGCTGGCGTTTGTCGCCAGAGCCGGATCCACGTCGGGCACGCCTGTGTCGCTCTGTGGTGAACTGGCCGGAGACGCCCGTGTGCTGCCGTTGCTGGTAGGCCTGGGTCTGCGGAGCCTGAGTGTCGCTCCCGGTCTCGTGCCACGTCTTAAGGCCCAGATCCAGATGTTGGACACCCGGTTGCTGGCAGGCCCGGCTAAGGAGGCGATCCGGGCCAGGGATCCGCGGGATATGGAAAACATTCTGGATCGGTTGAACACCCTCCCCGTCCCCATGCCCGGCGATTCAGTCCCTGTCCGGCAATAAATGGAGCAGTGTCGGCACCTTCAGGACTGCGTCGGGGAATGCTTGACCCACTGTCCACCGGTTGGGGACCGCGACAGTGGGGATGCCGGCCAGCACCGCGGCAGTGGCTCCGGAGGATGAGTCTTCGAAGGCTAGGGCCTCGGCAGGATCCAAGTCCAGCAGCTTGCACGCCGTCCGATACGGGTCCGGGAACGGTTTGGGCCTGGCAACCATCGCGTGGTCGGCCGTAACAACGGTATGGAAGCAGCCCCCGAACGCCAGAGCACCGAGGGCCGCTTCGACCAGAGGCTGCGGCGACGATGATACGACGCCGAGCAGTTTTCCGCCTCGCACCGCTTCCAGAATCAGCGCTTCCGCCCCTGGAAGAACTGTCGGTTCGGCGTACCACCGGGCTAGTATTTCATAACGCTCCGCGAGCAGTTCCTGAAGCCGGGGACGAAGACGAAATTCCGTTCGCAGACTATCGTATGTCTCCTCGGCGGACTTCCCCACTTGCGCGCCGTACCAGGCTGTCGGAAGCGTGAGGCCGCTGTGCCGTGCCAGGACAGTCTTTGCAGCCTCAAAACAGGCATCTTCGCTGTCGATGAGTAATCCGTCAAGATCGAAGAGAAGGGCAGCCGCGGCGCGGCCCCGGGCCCGGGCTGCCGAATAGTCGGCAGTCCCGAGGCCGCCGGGCTCAGTCAATCGTTCCCAGCATCGGCCGACCGGCCAACGCCCGCAGCACCTCTTCGACCGCCATCACGCCGGCCCGTTCAACAGCCTGGACGGTGGTGGCCCCGCAATGGGGAGTGAGCACGATGTTCTCCAACCCGAAAAGAGCGGTCTCTCTGGTTGGTTCGTCCGCAAATGAGTCAAGCGCGGCGGCGGAAAGCGGTCCGCTCTTCAGCGCTACCGCCAGAGCTGCCTCGTCAATGATCCCCCCACGGGCGGTGTTGACCAGGACACTTCCGGGACGCATCGCTGCCAAAGCGTTCGCGTCGAAGAGACCCGCAGTCTCCGAGGTCAGAGGGGCATGGATGGAGATCACGTCGGAACGGCTCAACAGTTCCTCAAAGGTGACCAATGCTAGCGGCGACACGGCGGCGAAAGGGTCGAAAGCGATGACATCCATGCCAAGGGCTTTGGCCCGTACCGCAACTTCCTGACCGATCCGTCCGGCTCCCACCAGTCCGAGGCAACGACCGGAGAGCTCAAAGCCCGTTTGCCGCTGCCAGGAGCCCTGCCGGATGCTTCTGTCCATAGGCAGGATTCTTCGGGCTGCGGCAAGCATGAGTCCCAAGGCCAGCTCCGCGACGGACGTCGCCGTCGCCCCGGGTATGGTGGCCACTTTCACACCGTGACGGCGCGCTGCGAGGAGATCGACGTTATCCGCTCCTGCGCCGAACCGGACGAGGATTTCCAGCCCGGGTGTTGCCAGGACGCTTTCGGAGACATCGTCAAGTCCCACTATGGCCGCCCGGCAGCCCGCCACGAGTTCGCTCAGCTCCTCCACCGTGAGCGGTCTGTCCTGCGCGGGGTAGCGGGGACTAAGTCCGTGGTCCCGCAACAATGCCTTATGCCGCCCCTCATTGCTGCGAAACCCGCGGGGGGTAATGGCAATGGTGGTCATGCCTGCTGAAACCTTGGGTTTGGCACGGCTTCGGGTCCGTTTTCGCCCTCGACGATGATGACGGGAAAGCCGCCCTGATGTTCGATGGCGAGGTAGTCCTGCCCGGCATCTGCAATATAGACGGCGTAGAACACCAGCGGTTCTTCGCCTACGTTGACGCTGCGGTGGGCCCACCCTCCTGGCACGTAATTAACGCTTCCGGCGCGCATTTCCTCTACCACGACCTCCCCGCTTTCGGAGGACATCAGCAGTCTGCCTTCTCCGGAGAGGCCTATGTAGACTTCCGCGCGGTCACGCTTCTGATGGAAGTGGCCCTTGGTCATGTAGTACTCGCCGTTGGTCTTCCCCGGGTAGAGCGTAGTGGTCGAGGAGAGAAGGTTTGAGTTCGTGGTGGGGACGTCGATCTGTCGCACTTCGTATACGAGGTCGTCGCCGGAAGTTTCCTGGGCGTAGGCGGTCTTCATGTCGTCGAGGCGCCGTTGTACGGGTGGGCGTTCAGGAGCCAGTGTTCCGTTGACCGTATCGATGGCAAAACTAAAGGGGACTAGCAGCGTGTCTTTCATATTCATGTCCTTATTGGTAGGTGTCAACGCTCGGAGGAAGACTTAGACGTTTCGAGCGAGGAAACGGCGTTGCGGAACGATTCGTCGGAGAGGCTGGCCCGCAAAATGCGCAGGATCGTGTCCGGCCCTGAACGCATCGGGTTGATGCGGATGGCGTATTGCTCGAGCCCTGGCATGGCCTTGAGGAAGGTGCTGGTCAGGTAAGTGAACAGGGGCAGGAACTCATACTGGGCTTCTTCACCGACGGACTGGCTGGGGGACCCGTTTCGCCATGCGGACCGAACAAATTCTTCCGCCAGAGGGCGGTCGAAGGTGAGCACGATGGATCGGATTCCAGGTTGCGCGGCGAAAGCCCGGTGGACAAAGGGAAGCTCCCCGGAAATCGCCAGTTCGTTGATGCGCTGCGTTGCATCGAGCACGGTCTGGTTTTGAATCGCCAGGGCAATGGGTGCGTGAACCAGCATGCGCAACGCTCCCATGGCTTGCGATCCTTGTACCTGGCAACCGGCGGACGACAGATCCCGGCGTATCGAGTTGACCAGCTTTCCGTCTCCTACGACTACCCCGATGGGTGTGGGGGCGAGGAGCTTGAACAGCGAAATCGCGGATGCATTGGCACCCATTTGAGCGCCGATCTTCCGGGCACGCATCACTGCGTAGTTGTCATCGACGAGGATGGCCGCATCTGCGCCGCAGATCTCCCTCGCGGATTCGATGACTGCGGCAATGTCATGAGAGTCGCCGAGCTGCTGTGGAACGTGCTGGACGTAGATCCCATCGGGCCGGGCGTTATGCAGCGTGTCCTTGAGGCCTTTCAAGTCATTGAAGTCCGCGTAGACCAGCTGCAGTCCCATGTGATTCATGGCCGGCAGAGTTGTTTTATATGGATGCGCGTTGTGCAGCACGACTTTGGCCCCCGGCCTGAGGCCGGCGTTGAGCATTCCCCGGATGGCACCCGAACCTGCGCCGTGTATCAGTACAGCGTCTTCGGTTCCGAAGAAGTCGGCCAGCACCTGTTCGACATTGGCCGTACTTCTGGGCCGTCCTCCGCCTCCGAAACCGACCGTTGCCAAGTCCCTGACCTGCCCGTAGTCTTCGGTGAAAACCGCGTCCGAGCCCATCACGCGCTGCGCGGCATCCACGAGGGCGAACTGGCTCGTGATTGCTTCTGCGACGTTCATGTGGTCCCGTACGGCCGTAGTTTCCAGTCGTGCGCAGACCTGTTCGATGAATTCCACTTTTCCGCCTCCGTCAGATGACTCGCTATTTTGGAAGGTCATTGAGGACTTCGTCGATTGCGCGCATGGTCGCCGTGACCATGTCTTCAACTTCGGATCGGGTCGAGACGAGGGCTGGAAAGAGGGTGATAACGTCTCCCGACGCCCGGCACATGAAGTTCTGGTTCATGGCCGTTTGGACGACCTTCTTGCCCACGCCCCACGCTGCCGGGAACGGCTCACGGGTCTTGGTGTCTCGAACAAGTTCAATGCCCATAAGCATGCCCTTGCCTCGGACGTCCCCCACATGCGGGTGGCGTTCGCCGAATTCGCGGAACTGGTCGAGCATCCATGAACCGAGAACGTCTGCATTCTGGACCAGGTCCTCATTCTCGATCGCGTCGAGAACTGCGAGTCCGGCGGCGCAGGCGGCAGGATGTGCGGAGTACGTGTGGCCTGCGACCTTGGCCTGGGGCCCCTCGAGCAGCACATCCATGATGCGCTGCGAGGCGATGGCTGCGCCGAGCGGGATGTAGCCTCCGGTGATGCCTTTGGACGAGGTAACAATGTCGGGCTGTGCGCCGTAGTGCTCAAACCCGAAGTATTTTCCGGTCCGGCCAACGCCGATGAACACCTCGTCATCGATCCACAGGATGTCGTATTTGTCGCAGATCTCACGAAGACGTTGCAGATAGTTGGGCGGCGGTGTCAGGACCAACGCAGCGGGAATTGCTTCGGCGAGGATGCCGGCGACGGTGTCGGGACCTTGTGTGAGGATTTCGTCCTCGATGGCCTGAGCGCAGAGCTCACCGTATTCTTCTGGGGTCATGCCCTTGGGCCGCCGGTAGACGTAGCAGGCGTCAAGCTCGATGAATCCTGGTGCGAGGGGTTGAAACCATTCCCGGAATTCGGGGCTGCTGCTGGCGCTGGCACCGATCAGGCTGGTGCCGTGATAGCTGGACTTCCGGTACAGGAACTTCGTTTTTGACGGATTGCCCCGCTTCTTGTGATAGGACTTGGCGATCTGGGTGGCGCTCTCAACCGCCTCGGAACCAGAGCTGACGAAAAAGGAAGTTGTGAGGTCCCCTGGGGCGATCTGCGCGATGCGTTCCGCCAGCCGGATCGACGGTTCGTTAAGGAAAGTACGCAGGGAAACCCACGCCATATTCCGCATCTGCCTGGAAACCGCGTCCGCCACATCATCACGGCCATGTCCAAGGGTGGCCGCCGCCGAGCCCCCCGAAAGAGCGTCCAGGTACCGGCGTCCATCGATATCGTCGATGTATACCCCCTGGGCCTTTACTGCCACCGGACCCTCGGCTCGGAGCGTCTCCTCGGTAGTTACGCCGTGCCGCCACAGATGCTTGACAGCACTGTCAACCAGGGCGCCTTTACGGTCGGAAGACATAGAAATCGAGTCCGAGGACTCGGAAAGAGTTTCCACACTAGCTCCCAATGTTGTTGTAACATCATTATCAGTCGTATCACGCTAACATGCAGAAGGGACCGCCGCAATGAATGGAAAAACTCCTGGCGAGTGGATGCTCGAGGACATGTACGAACAGCCCGATCGGGTGGCTTCAGCACTACGGGAGGCGGGGTCAAAGGCTGACTCCCTGGCCGCGGTATTGGAAGCAGCGGACTTTGTCGTGCTGCTCGGACGCGGATCATCTCGTTCCGCCGCCACGTACGCAGCTGAGCTTTTCCGGAACGTCGCGGGAAAACCCGCCTACTTGGTGTCCCCTGCCCAGCTCGGCTGGGGAGCAACCGCAACGGATCTTCGCCGCGCAGCCGTCATCGCCATATCCCAGTCTGGGGAGAGCCGGGAAATCCTGGCTGCCGCGAGGCGGGCCCTTTCCTTGGGCGCACAGCTGATTGTTGTGACCAATTCACCGGATTCCGAGTTGGCCGCGCTTGTTCCCTCGGATCTCGTCGTTGACTACAGGGCAGGTGTGGAAGTTGCTATTCCTGCGACGAAGAGCTTCACAGCTTCATTAGCGGCACTGCTCGGCATCGCAATGTCATCCCGGCCCGGTCAGTTGAGCGACGCCATTGCGGAGATTCCGCGGAGAATGACCCAGGTTTTGCACGACGAAAGAGCGCGATTTACCACGTGGGCTTCGGGATTTGTACTCGCGGGGGAAGGCTTCGCGGAAGCTGTTGCAGAAGAAGGAGCGATCAAACTCAGAGAGACGCTGCTTCTTCCGGCGTCCGTCTTTGAAGCCAGCGAATTCCTCCACGGAAGCATCAATTCCGCGTCGGCGACTACCACGGTCGTCGCCATCGCCGCAGACTCGGTGGGCGCCCATCTTGCGGCCCAGGTAGTCGAAGGGGGATTGGCAAGAGGCGCAAACACGGTGTATATCGGCAGCAACCTCCCACCGATCGGAGGTCAGGTCATCACTATCCCGGAAGTGGCGCCGGAGTGGGTTCCGTTCTTGGCGATAATTCCCATCCAGTTCGCCGCCCGAGCAACGAGCCTCCGTGAAGGCCTCGACCCGGATCTTCCGTCAGGGCTTTCGAAGATCACCCGGATCGAGAACAGCAACCATGTGCCCGGGTGACGGAGCTTCATTGGACAGGTTGCGCCGGGACAGGTGAATACGGTCTACACCACGTTGGACCGATGGATGGTTGCCTGAACCAGCACATGGAACAACTCAAAGCCCCTATCGCCATCAAAGCCCATATCGCCGAGGATTGGTGCCTGGCGGCCGGAAAGATCGTAGAGATTCGACGATGGGGCCAGAGAATTCGGATCGGTCAGGTTGACGCTGTGGCCGCGGACGGAACGATCGTGTGGATCGCCGGCTCTGGCGTCGAAACCAGGGCGTTATTCGAAAGAGCCCAGGGATTTCAGGTATGGGTTCCTGTGCTGGCGGGTCTTAGCCTTGCTGGCTAGTGGGACTGTCGCAACCAGGTCAAACGGAGCCGGACTGCACCGTAGTCCTATCAGTATTGAGAATTGTCGTAGTGCGTCCGTCCAATGCGGGCGCCGAATTCGAGGAGAGTTGCATGGACGCACGGCTTGAAGCCATCCGGAACACGGTGCTGGCCAGGAATCCGGGGGAGGACGAGTTCCACCAAGCGGTGACTGAAGTCTTCGAAAGCCTCGGCCCGGTACACGACCGACACCCCGAGTTCCTTGAGGGCGCCGTCCTTGAGCGGCTGTGCGAACCGGAGCGGCAGATCATTTTCCGTGTCCCATGGACGGACGACGCCGGACGCGTGCAGATCAACCGTGGCTTCCGCGTGGAGTTCAACTCCGCCCTTGGCCCGTACAAGGGCGGACTGCGGTTCCACCCGTCGGTGTACCTGGGCATCGTGAAGTTTCTCGGCTTCGAGCAGATCTTCAAGAATGCCCTGACCGGCATGCCGATCGGTGGCGGCAAAGGCGGCGCCGACTTCGACCCGCGTGGCCGCTCGGACGCCGAGATCATGCGTTTCTGTCAATCCTTCATGACGGAGCTGTATCGCCACATCGGCGAGTACACGGACGTCCCGGCTGGTGACATCGGAGTGGGCGGACGCGAGATCGGCTACCTTTTCGGCCAGTACAAACGCATCACGAACCGCTACGAGTCCGGCGTCCTGACCGGCAAGGGCATCTCCTGGGGCGGTTCCCTCGTGCGTCCCGAAGCCACCGGCTACGGCACTGTAATCTTCACCGAGGAAATGCTCAAGACCCGCGGTCAATCCTTCGATGGCCAGCGCGTAGTGGTCTCCGGCTCCGGCAATGTCGCCATTAACGCCATTGCTAAGGCGCAGTCGCTCGGCGCCGTCGTAGTAGCCTGCTCCGATTCCTCCGGCTACATCGTGGACGAAGCGGGCTTGAACGTCGCACTTCTCCGTCAGATCAAGGAAGTCGAGCGCGGACGCCTCAAGGACTACGCCGTCCGCCGGTCCGCCGTCGCCTATGTGGAGGGCGGCTCCGTTTGGGATGTCGATGCCACGGTGGCGCTGCCCTGTGCGACGCAGAACGAGCTCGGCGGAGAGGCCGCCGCGCGGCTGGTGCGCAACGGCCTCATCGCGGTGGGGGAGGGCGCCAACATGCCGTCCACCCGTCACGCCATTGCGGTCTTCCAGGACGCCGGCCTGCTGTTCGGCCCGGGCAAGGCAGCCAACGCCGGCGGGGTGGCAACTTCGGCACTTGAGATGCAGCAGAACGCGACCCGCGATTCTTGGTCCTTCGAGTACACGGAACAGCGCCTCACGGAGATCATGGTCGGAATCCACCGCCGCTGCGAAACAACAGCGGACGAGTATGGCGCCCCGGGAAACTACGTGCTAGGCGCGAACGTCGCAGGATTCGTCAAGGTGGCCGACGCGATGCTCGCACAGGGCCTGATCTAGGAATGAAACGGCGGCGGATGTCGATGTCGGAGTAGCCGTCGAAAGCGGCGCGGCAATTGCTGCTGGCTCCAGCAATCGGCGAACACTGCCGTCACGCCATCGCTGAGTGAAAATCAATGAGCGCGCATCGGATCCCGGGGAACACGATCAGCTACTGCGGCGCGGGCATCGCCGGCCGGCACGCCCCCTCATGGTGGAGCACCCGTGCCTCTGCCAGGGGGCCCGGATCGTCGGTCGGTTAGATCGCAGCACGGGCACATCGCGCCTGACCGTTGAAACTGTGCAGCCTTCGCGATGCGGGAAGCCGTGTTTAGTCGGTTCAGAACCCGTCGTCGCAGACCGTTGCTGGGACGCCGATTCTGGCATTCGGTTGCGTAACGCTTTAACTGGACTGGTCGGGCTTGTTTCTGTGGATGTATTTGTAGAAATCCGCAAGCTCCAGCCCGGCGGCAGCTGAATTATCGACATACACTGTCACCGATGGATGCAGTTGGATAACCGAGGCGGGGCATCGGCTTGAAACCGGGCCTTCGAGTGCCGCAGCTATGGCCTCGGCCTTTGTAGCTCCCTGTGCAAACAGCAGCAATTGCCGAGCGTCCATAATGGTTCCCAGACCTTGGGTTATGCAGTGTCGCGGGACCTCGTCGAGGGTGGAAAAGAACCGAGCGTTATCTTCCCTGGTCAGCTGGCTCAGAGTTTTGATTCGGGTGCGGCTGGCGAGCGAAGAGCCCGGTTCGTTGAAGCCCAGGTGTCCGTCACTTCCGATGCCGAGGATCTGGACATCGACGCCTCCAGCTGACTTGATCGCTGCCTCGTATCGGTCTGCAGCCTGCTGGGGGTCTGCTGCGTCGCCCTCGGGAACATGGACAAGTTCGGGGTTCAGCCCGAGCGGCCCTGTTACTTCACGCTCAATCGTGGCGGTATACGACCGCTCGTCCGATGCCGCGATCCCGATGTATTCGTCCAGGGCGAAGCCGCTCACGTTCCGCATGTTTAGCCCTCCTGACACGTATCGCTCCATCGCTTGGTACAAAGGCAGTGGGGACGATCCGGTGGCTAGGCCAAGGACGGTTTCCGGGTTTTCATTGATAATCCGGGCAAGCCGCTTCGCTTCTACTTCTCCGGCTTCCTCAAGTGATTCGACGATGATGATTTCCATGGTGCTCCTTTTCCGCTGCTGGGCGATGGCTGACGCAGCTGAAGATGATAGGTCGGCCGAGTGGGTGATTGCATTAGGAAGCCGAGTGGGTGATTACATTAGGAAATCGCGCGGTCCGGCTGGTGGGACTGGCTTAGAGTTTCCGACGTCCGGCGATTGCGGCACCGATGACCCCGGCGTCCTCGCCGAGTGACGCCGGTAGAACGAGAGGCGACGACGTCGCTCCTAAGACCGACAGGGCATCGTTGAGTGGATGGAAAAGATCCGGACCGGATTCGGCCAAACCGCCGCCCAGGACCATGACCTCAGGACCGATTAGCGCCGAGATCTGGACTATCGCTTCCGCCAGAGCGTCGACAGCTTCCAGCCATACCGCTTCAGCGGAACGGTCGCCGTTCTTCAGGCGCTGGACCACTTCATCTGCGCCCGTGACTGGGGTTCCGGAACGGGCGTTGTATCTTCGAACGATGGCCGCGGCCGAAGAAATGGCCTCCAGGCAACCGGTCGCTCCGCAGGCGCATGCCGTATGGGCCGCAACCCTGAGGTGCCCGATTTCCCCTGCCCTACCTCGAGCGACGCAGATCCTGCCATCCACAAACAGTGCTGCCGCTATTCCCGTGCCCAATGCCATGATGACCGCGTTTTCGTACCCGGAAGCCGCCCCAAGGCGGTATTCCGCTAGGCCAGCGGCGCGAACGTCATGCCCGAAATAGACGGGCATCTGGAGTCTTTGTTCAAATATCGGCCGGAACGGCACATTGCTCCAGCCAAGGTTGTGCGCGAGGACACCGGTGCCCGCTTCCTCATCAACAATCCCGGGCACAACCACCGCGGCCGCGCACCGGTCCGATCCCGCGAGCTCCTGCGAGAAGTCATGGATGGTTCGCTCAATGAGGTCGACGAGCAGTGCAGGGGTCTCCTTCCCCGCGACGGGTGTGGGGATCCTGCGGACCGGACTCATCTTGCCGTCCGGATGGATAAGCGCTGCCTTGACCGCGGTCCCTCCGACGTCAAAGGCGACCACTGTTCCGTTTGCGGGTCCCAGATTGACTTTCGGGGGCTGGGCTGCGACCGCCCTGCCCACATCGGTGCCGGCATCGGTTCCGCCTCCAGCGGCCCTGTCTAGCATCTTGTTCCTCGCTTGTGGCTGTTGTACTCGGAATGCGTCACGTTTCATGGGGTGGCCCTCTCCGGCCGGCAGGCAATCAGCAATCCGCGGTGCCACGGCTGACCTGCTCGAAGAGGCCTTCCGGATCCCGAAGCAACGGTTCGAAGGCTATTTCGGCGGCACCGAAGATCTGTGCGTCGTCAAAGGTGGAACCGACGAGCGTCACCGGCTGTATCTGGGCAACGACAGAGATGTCCAGAGCGTCGTTCATTCGTTCCTCAAATCTCGACATTAAAGGGGACAGCGTCCCCGCGAGAACGACACGATCGGGTGAAAGCGTGTTAACAAGACTGATCAAGCCGACCTGCAAATGACCGACGATTCGATCCATTGCCGCGGGGAGGGGGGTGTCGCGGCTTAGGGCATCAAGCGCGGCCCTCAAAGAGAAGGGAGCGGATGCGACTTCACCCATTGCGGCGACCAGGGCGCGTCCGTCAACGAGGAGTTCCAAACAACCCCTCGATCCGCAGCTGCACTTGGGTCCTAAAGGATCGACGATCAGGTGTCCTGCCTGCAGGGGTTGGTCGGATCGGCCCGTTTGTCCATCGGCCAGGATTAGCGCTGAACCCACACCGATCTGCTGCCCCGCGAGGTACAGAAGTCGCTGCGCCCCCCGTCCCGCGCCCATACGGAACTCCGCAAGCGCCCCGAGCGTCGCGTCATGGGCAATCAACGTCGGCACGTTGGCAGGTAGCCACTGCTCCAGGACCGCTGCCATCGGGATGTTGCGCCATCCCAGAGGAAGGACGGCACGAGCTATGCCTGCGTGGGGGTCGAACACGCCCGGGACGGAGATGCCGATACCTACACACTTCGGCCCCAACGCCCCGTGTACCTCGTTGATGGTCTTGGCGATTGTTGCCAGCGTCTCAAACGGATCCATGCCTGTGGCGTTGAAGGATTCGAACCGGCGCAGCTTAATGGTGCGTGCCAGGTCCATGACGGCCAGATCCAGGCCGTTGGAACCAAGGACACACGCAATGACTACCGCACCGGAATCAACTATTTCAAGTGTGGCGGACGGTCGGCCTGGCGTGCCGTCTCCGACGGTCGAGCCGGCACGGAGCAGGGCCAAACGTTGAAGGTCATCCACCGCCTTTCCTGCTGCACTCCGGGCCAGCGAAGCCGCCGCAGTGGCGTCCGACCGCGTCATGGGGCCGTCCGTGCGAATGGCACTCAGCATTCGTCCTGCGGCTGTCGAACCAATGAGCGGTATTGCCGAGGGCGTGCTTGTCGGGTAGTTTGTTCTCACGAGAACAAACTACCCGATAGTTTCTTGCAATCCAAGGCCCAGCCGGCGTGATTCAAGCCCTCCAAGGCCCTGCATCAGATATTTCAATGACGAAAGAAAGGCGGTTTTCTCTTGAAAACCAATCGTAATTACCGGTCTGCCGCCGTGGCGTTGGCCGTTTTCGCAGTAGCCGGTTTGGGACTGAGCGGATGCGCCGAGCCCTCAAATTCCCCGGCAGCGACGGCGGCCCCCAGCGGAAAGATTGCGCTGCTGCTTCCTGATCTGGTGACCGCGCGCTGGGACCAGCAGGACAAGCCGGTCTTTGAGGCAGCAGCCAAAGCCGCTTGCGCTTCCTGTTCTGTTACTACTTACAACGCCAAGGGCTCGGCCAGCACGCAGCTGCAGCAGGCCGAGGCGGCGGTGACGAACGGTGCGACGGTCGTGGTTGTGGCTCCCGTCGATTTCCGGTCGGCGGCGCAAATCGTGGACAAGGTGCATTCTTCCGGGGCGAAAGTGATCAGCTACGCCAGTATTATCCAGAGCAAGAACGTTGACTATGGTGTGACAACGGACATCGCCGGCATCGGAGCGCAGCAGGCCCAGAGCTTGGTCGACGGGCTGAAGGCCAAGGGCATCACGAGTGGCGGACTCATCGTGATGAACGGGTCTCCCTCCGACGCCTTCGGCTCAAAATATAAGGCGGGGGCGCACTCGATTCTGGATAAGACAAATTTCAGCATCGCCGCCGAGTATGACACCAAGGACTGGTCCGCCGACAACGCGCAGAATCAGATGTCCCAGGCGATCACCAAGGTGGGTAAAGACGGATTCGTCGGTGTTTACGCGGCGAATGACCAGCTCGCCGGCGGCGTAATCGCAGCAATGAAGGCCAACGGCATCGACCCGACCACCCGGCTGATCACCGGACAGGATGGGGCGTCTGCAGCCCTGCAACGGATCCTCACTGGTGAGCAGTACAACACCATTAACCTGCCGATCAAGGAATTCGCCGCGAATACCGCAAAGATCGCCGTCGCTTTGGCGCAGGGCCAGACACCTCCCGCGAATCTGGTCAACGGCACCGTGGATGGCCCCGACGGAGTAAAGATTCCTGCCTACTTGTGGTCCAACAACGTCATCACCGTCAAGAACGTCGCAGACATGATCGAACCCAAGGGCTTCTGGAAGCTGGACGAAATCTGTACCCCGGACTACAAGGCGGCCTGCACCAAGGCCGGGCTGCTCTGAAGCTGACCCAAACTATGAACACAAAGGAGTCATGGCATCATGACTGAAGCCCTTTTGAGCTTTCATTCTGTAACAAAGTCATACGGGACAATCCGTGCATTGGAGGACGTCTCCTTCTCCATCAAAAGAGGGGAGGTTGTCGCTCTTGTGGGTGACAACGGTGCCGGCAAATCGACATTCGTCAAAGTGCTGTCCGGAACCGTAGCTCCAGATAGTGCCGTGATGGAATTTGAAGGCAAAACCATCCACCTCGACAGCCCTCTCGCCGCCGTGGACCTGGGGATCGCCACCGTTTACCAGGACTTGGCCGTGTGCAGCAACCTCGACGTGGTGGCGAACCTCTTCCTGGGCCGTGAACGCCACCGCGGATCGATTCTGAACGAACTCGAAATGGAACAGGAAACCAGCCAGCTACTGGCCGAACTTTCTGTCCATCCCCGCTCCCTGCGTGTACCCATCAGCAGTCTCTCCGGGGGCCAGCGGCAGTCTGTTGCGATTGCCCGGTGCCTGCTGGGTAACCCCAAGCTAGTCATTCTCGACGAACCCACCGCCGCCCTCGGCGTAGCACAGAAGGCCCAGGTCATCGACCTCATTCGGCGGCTCCAGGCACGCGGCCTCGCTGTGGTGCTGATCAGTCACAACCTTGCCGAGGTTTTTGCCGTGGCTGACCGGATTGAAGTTCTGCGGCTCGGCCGAAATGGGGGGTCCTTTCCCGGGGACGAGCAATACCAAGACGAAGTTGTGGCCGCGATTACCGGCACACAGCTTTCAACGCCGAAGGAAGTTGCATGAGCGCCCAAACACTGATTTCTCCGTCACCCGACGGGCCCCTCAAGGATAGAGACATTTCGCTCGCCGCCAGGCTGCGGGGACTGGTTCGCGCCGACGATGCTACCCGCGTCGGCGTTCTCCAGGTCGTGATCGGCCTGGCCGTAATTTGGGCGGTGTTCTACATCCTGAACCCGGCATTTCTCTCACCGACCAACCTCACGAATCTGGCCCTGCAGATTGTGGCAGTCGCGACGATGTCAATCGGAGTTGTCCTGGTCCTGCTGATCGGCGAAATCGACCTGTCTATTGGAACGGTAAGTGGCCTCGCCGCATCCGTGATGGCGGTCCTGAACGTGTCACAAGGCCTGCCCGCCGCGTGGGCAATCTTTCTCGCCCTTGGATGCGGCGCGGTGGTGGGGCTCATCCATGGCCTGATCATCTCCACCTTCGGCGTTCCGTCCTTTGTCGTGACTCTGGGCGGCCTCATCGGCTGGCAAGGTCTTCAGCTGCTGCTGCTCGGAGACACCGGAGCCATCAACCTCACCGATCCTGCCATTGAGGGCCTTACAAGCTCCTTCTTCGCTCCGTGGGTTGGGTGGGCCCTGACGGCGATCCTGGTAGCTGCCATATCGGTCCGGACATTCGGTGTCCGAGTCAACCGCCGCAAGGTGGGCTTGAACAACACTCCGGTTGCCGCTGACATGATCCGGCTCGCGGTTATTGCGCTTGTCCTCGCCACCACTGTCCTTGTCTTAAGTGCAAGCCGGGGCATTCCGTTGAGCGTGCTCCTGCTTCTCGGACTTGTGCTGCTGATGGATTTCATTTGCCGCCGCACGCTCTTTGGTCGTCGGCTGTTCACGGTCGGCGGCGACGCCCAGGCGGCCTCCCGTGTGGGCGTCCACGTGAAAACCACCACTGTTCTGGTATTCGTGCTCGTCTCGACCTTCGCTGCCCTCGGCGGAATCCTTTCCGCATCACGGCTGCTGGCAGTCAACGAGACGTCCGGCGCAGGGGAAATCCTCCTTAACGCCATCGCCGGAGTCGTCATCGGCGGGACAAGCCTCTTCGGCGGCCGCGGCAGTGTCTGGTCTGCCGTTCTCGGCGCCCTCGTTATCGGATCTATTTCCAATGGAATGGACCTGCTCGCGCTTCCTTCGCCCGTGAAATACATGATTACCGGGGCAGTGCTGATTGCGGCCGTCATATTCGACGCCGTTATGCGGCGCAGGCAGAGCAGGTAGGGAACGAACATGAAAAAAGGAATCAACGTCTGGTCGTTGGCATCCGGAACGTCGCCCGAGGAAGCCCTCCGGCTGTCTCACTCAGCCGGCTTTCAGGGTGTGGAACTGGTTCTGTCGGAGACCGGGAAGCTTAGTCTTGAGAGCACCCCGCAGGAACTACGCTCTCTCAGGGGACATGCGGAAGACCTGGGTATCGAAATTCATTCCCTGGCGACAATGCTGCAGCTGCAGTACAACTTGGTGAGCGATAGTCCCCTTGTCCGCCAAAAGGCAGTAGATGCAACCAAGGTCCAGATCGAGACCGCCAAAGTCCTCGGAGCCGAAACGGTACTGGTCGTGCCGGGTTACGTAGGGGTGGATTTCATTCCGGACGCGGAGACTGTGCGCTACGACCACGCCTATGACCGCGCCCTGGACGCCTTTCGCGAGCTGGCGCCCTTCGCTGAGGCGGCAGGCATCCGCATCGGAGTAGAGAACGTGTGGAACCGATTCCTGACCACTCCCCGAGAAATGCGCGAGTTCCTGGACGAAGTCGGCAGTCACTACGTGGGTTCGTACTTTGACATTGGAAATGCGCTCGGAACGGGATTCCCCGAGCAATGGATCGAGATCCTGGGGCACCGGATCGTCAAGGTCCATGTGAAGGACTACCGCACCAACCCAGGAGGACTGAGTTCCTTCGTGGACCTGCTTTCCGGCGACGTGAACTTTCCGGAGGTCCTGCGGGCGTTGACGGAAGTCGGGTTCAACGACTACTGCTCCGCGGAAGTGACCCCGTACCGGTGGCACCCCGAACAAAGCGCTTATAACGCTTCCGCCTCGATGGATCGAATCTTCGGCTGGAACCAGAACTAGCGGCCGCCAGGCAGGCCAGCGTACGAAAGAACTATGGTCAGGAGGGCCATCCCGTGAGTAATGAATTTGACTACATCATCGTCGGCGGAGGAACAGCGGGCTGCGTCGTTGCAGCGCGCCTCACCGAAAATCCGGGCACCAAGGTCCTGCTGCTGGAGGCAGGGCCGGACTACCCCACCAACGAAGCAACGCCAGACGGCGTGCACGAATCGCGCTACGTTCCAATGCGCGGCCACGCACCCGAGGTCGATCCCCGCCACGACTGGGGACTCAACATTGAAATGAATGGCGCGACGATTGTGGTTCCTCAGGCCCGGCTCATCGGCGGCGGCTCTGCCATCAACGGCACCCTGGCCCTTCGCGGAGCCACCGCCGACTATGCAGAGTGGGCTGGCGCCGGCAACCCCGACTGGTCCTGGGACCAGGTGCTCCCCGCGTTCCGTGACCTGGAGGACGACACCGCTCCCGGCGTCGGCATCCACGGGCGCGGCGGTCCCTATCCGATCACACGAACGGCGGAGCCGGAACTCGCGCGCCTGCAGAAGGGCTTCGTGGACAGTGCACGCAGCGTAGGAGCGACGGACTGCTGGGACTTCAACGCCCCCGACGCGCAGGGTGTCGGCCCGGTGCCCCAAAGCCGTGCCGGAAACCGCCGCGTCTCCACCGCTATCGCCTATCTCAACCCGGTCCGTCACCGCGAAAACCTCACTGTTCGCGGGGAGACCCTGGTCTCGCGCGTACTTTTCGACGGTGCTCGGGCGACCGGCGTTGAGCTGGCGGACGGCAGCACCATCACGGCCGGTGAGGTGGTCCTAAGTGCTGGCGCCATTGTGACGCCAGCACTGCTCCAGCGCTCCGGCGTCGGACCCTCGGGGCTCCTCGCGGCAATGGAAGTTCCGCTCGTCTCGGACCTACCCGTTGGCGAAAACCTGGCCGACCACAGCTGTGTGCCCTTGATGGCGCCTCCCCGTGAGGGGTCCTGGTCTCCTGACGACGCCAGCCTCCAGGCGGTATGGCGGTTTTCCACCAGCCAGCAGCCGGACAGCCTCGATGCCCAGCTGACCATGTTCAGCTACCTTAATGTGCGCACCACTGGAGACGGTGCCCGCGGCATGGCCGGAGCCGGCAACGAGGGGCTGGACAACGTGGCCGGCATCGGCTGCGTCATCAACAAACCCCGGTCCACCGGCGTCGTCCAGATCACCTCTACGGACCCTGCCGTACTACCCTTCGTGGACCCCAGATACCTCTCGGATCCGATTGATCTAGCTGTCATGCGAGAGATCGTCCGGCGCGGGTGGCAAGTCTTGACGGCCGAACCGCTGGCCGGCCTGCTGGGGGAACCGCTGGGCATGGATGAAGAAACTGTAGCGGACGATGAGTCGCTGGATGCGGCCATCTACCGGACGATCGCTTCCGGGTATCACTTCACCGGTACCTGCAAAATGGCGCCGGTTAACAACGGCGGCGTGGTCGATCAAAGCGGGCTTGTCTACGGGTGCCAAGGCCTGCGTGTCGTTGATGCCTCGGTTCTTCCCACCATCCCCGCCGCTAACCCCATGCTGCCAATCGTCATGGTTGCCGAACGGCTCGTGGCGATGGCCCGCGGCATAACCGTCCCAGACCCCAGTACAGACGAAACCCACGACTTGGCGCGGACCGCCTGAAGGGAATACCAAATCATGAAGACGAATGCCCTATTCGCGCTGGACACCTGGTTCTATAACTCGCTTGGCTCCTACAATCTCGAGGCCAAATGCGAGATGCTGGCCGAGCTCGGCTACGACGGCATTAACCTCACCCTCTGGAGCGATGAATCCTGGGCCGATGTCGCGAGGATCCCCGCAATCAACCAGCGCTTCGGCATCGACGTCACGGGGGTCTACGCCTCGGTGTCCGGCCCGGACGACGCCGAAGGGGTGCGCCGGGTTTCTGAGCTGCTGGAGACGATGGAAGGCTGCACGCTCGTCGACTTAGCCATCCTCGGCAGCCCGGAGGCCCACACCAATTCCGACCCCCGCGGTGATGCCTCCGTGCAAAGAATGTTGAAGGACCTCCTCGCCATCGCCGAGCGACGTGGCATTACGCTGTCCCTGTACCACCACATCGGATGCTGGATGGAAACCCTCGACGACGCCATGCGCCTATGCCTTGCTGTCAACCACCCCAACCTCAAGATCACATTCTCCAGCCACCACTGGTACCTCACCGACGGCAAACATCCGGAACGGACATTGGAACGCATCAGTCCCTACCTGTCCGGGGCAAACTTCTGCGGTAGCCGCCGCGTTCCCAGCGACAACGGCACGGATGCAACAATCGAGCTCCTGGATGATGGTGAACAGGACAATTTCTATTTGCTGAGCTTGCTTCAGAAGACCGGCTTCACGGGGCCAATCGGCGTCCAAGGATTTTCCATGGGCGGGGACGTCTACTCGAAACTCCGCCGGTCCATTGCCGCCTACGAGGACATCCAGCGTCGGCTGAAGCAGCACCCCGAATGGGCGGATTTCCGCAACGACCCCATCCCCTCAGCCCGTGAGGACGTATTGGCGTGAGCGAACGAAGAGTCGGAATCATCGGCACGGGGTTCATGGGCGAAGTTCACACGGCCGCCTGGCGTGCTATCGGCTCGGCCCCGTCGGCCGTTCTTGCACGGTCCACAACGCTCCGACCCGCGTATCTGGGCAACCTGGAAGTCGACATTTACGACGACCTCCAGGAATTCCTGGCAGCGGTGGACATAGTTGACATCTGCGCCCCAACGCATCTCCACGCAGAATTTGCTTTGGCAGTGGCGGCGGCGGGCAAGCCGGCAATCTGTGAAAAGCCGCTGTCCCTCAGCGTAGACGAGGGGCTGGAGGTCATCAGCGCCTTCGAAAGGGCCGGCGTGCACCTGCACGTCGGACACATACTCCGCTACAGCCCGGAATACACGGCTGCACGGCAGGCCGTCGAAGCCGGCCGGATCGGAGAACCGGCCGTGCTTCGGCTCTCCCGTCTGTCATTTGCCCCGGAACGCGGCCAGGCGAGCTGGTTCGAGGACGACAGTAAGTCGGGCGGAATCGCGTTCGACCTAATGATCCACGACCTGGACTATGCCCGCTGGATTGCTGGAGAGGTGGTCTCGGTCTTCGCCAAGTCAGCCCCAAAGTCGCGTGGCCACGCCATCGCCGTACTCAAGCACGCTGGCGGTGCTATCACCCATATCGAAAGTTCCTGGTCAAGCCCCGTTCCGGAATTCCGGACAAGCTTCGAAATCGCAGGCGAACACGGCATTCTCGGATTCTCATCGGATGAATCCACGCCGCTGACCCTGCGGCTGCACGAAGAACGGAACGACAGCAGCACAGGTCTCGGCAATATGTCGCTGGCGGCCAACCCGTTCGAACTGGAGCTGCAGAATTTCCTGGAAGTAGTTGACGGAACAGCACATCCGGCCATCACGCCCCGTGACGCCCTCGCGGCGGTTCAACTGGCGGCCGCCGTGCGGCAATCCGCACGCACCGGTCAGCCTGTCCGGATTGAATCAATAGGAAAAGGTGAATAAGTGGAGCGCATAGGCATTTTGGGCGTGGCTCATCTGCACGTTGACGCCTACATCCGGAACCTGCGTGAGGCCGGCGCCCAGGTCGTTGGCGTCTACGACCGGGACGCAGCCCGCGGGGCCGCCTGGGCGCGCAAATACGAGGTGGCTTACTACTCGGACGCCGACGAGCTGCTCGCTCAGGGCGTCGACGGCGTACTCGTTTGCGCCGAAACCCTTTACCACCGCGAACTGGTGGAAAAGGCGGCCGAGGCCGGTGCAGCCGTCTTGTGCGAAAAGCCGCTCGGGGTGGACATGGAGGACTCGCAGGCGATTGTCCGCAGCTGCCGGGAGGCAGGGGTCCCGTTGATGACCGCTTTCCCAATGCGCTTCGACAAGTCCCTCAGCCAAGTGAGGGATCTGGTCATCAGCGGACAACTCGGGCAGGCGCGAGCTTTCTCCGGTACCAATCAAAGCGTCATGCCCATGCGGGAGCGCTCGTGGTTCGCCGACGGCGCACTGGCAGGTGGAGGCGCGATGATGGACCATATCGTCCACCTCGCCGATGCTTATAGCTGGATCATGGGCACACCACCGGAGGAGGTCTACGCGGTCAGCAACCGCATCGTCCACTCCGAATCGGTGACTGTGGAGACATCCGGACTCGTAATGCTCACCTACCCCGGAGGCGTTTTCGCCTCCATAGACTGCAGCTGGAACAGGCCGCTGAGCTATCCAACGTGGGGCGGTATGACTCTCTCCGTGGTCGGCGACGGCGGAACGGCCGACGCCGACCTGTTCAGCCAGCGGCTAACCCAGTTCGGTGGGGACCAGAACTTCGGCTGGATTCAGTGGGGCTTGGATACCAACCAGCTCATGATCGACGATTTCGTTGCATCCATCCGGGATAGCCGGAAACCGGCGGTGTCCGGCAGGGATGGCTTGATCGCGACGGCGGTGGCCATTGCTGCCCTCGAATCTGCCTCCACCGGCGCTCCCGTCTGTCTCTCACCTGATTTGTTCACTTAACCTACGAAGGAGCCAACCGATGCGCGCGGTTGTATTTGAATCACCTGGTCAACTCATGGTCAAAGACCTGCCAGACCCCACCCCAGGTCCCAAGGACGTCCTCATTAAGGTTGCAGCAGTCGGAATGTGCGGCACTGACATCCACGTATTCGAGGGCGACTACCTCGGGGGCCAATTCCCGATGATTCCCGGCCACGAGGCCACAGGCACCGTCGAAGCAATCGGCGAGGCTGTCACCGGATTCTCGATCGGGGACCGGGTGGCGGTCGATCCAACGATGACCTGCGGGGAATGTGAGTACTGCCTCAACGGCCGTAACAACCTTTGCCGCAACTGGGACTCGATGGGTGTGATCAGCAGCCACGGCGCCTCGGCAGAGCTTCTCCTCGCCCCGGCGAAAAACGTGTACGCCTTGGCCCCGGATGCAGACCTCTACGACGCCACGATGATCGAACCGATTTCCTGCGCTATCCGGGCCCTTGACATCCTTCCGCGCAGAATCGGCGAGCACTACCTGATCTACGGTGCCGGCACCATGGGCCTGTTGCTGGCTCAACTCGCCCCCCGCGCGGGCGCGGCCTCGGTCAGCGTCGTGGACCCCAACGAGAGCCGCCTGCAGCTCGCCAAGGAAGTCGGCGTCCAAATTGTTGCTACCGGCGCCGGTCAACTCGAGCGTGAAACGTGGGACGTTGTCATTGACTGCACCGGGGTCATTGCGGCCATCGAAGACGGAATGCCGAGGGTGAAGCCGGGCGGCTATTTCCAGCAGTTCGGAGTCGCCGCCGTCGACGCCAAGGCCCGATACTCGCCACTGAGCATCACCAAGGATGAAATCAACATCGTCGGATCCATGGCTGCACGGCACACCTTCGGACGAGCCGTAGAGATGTTCACGGCGGGCGCCATCAACGTCAAGCCGATGTTCAGCCACGCTTTTGCCTTGGACGACTACGAAACGGCCATGGATACCTTCCGCCGGGGCACCGGCCGTAAGCTTCAGATCCGGCCCGGGGCTACCGAGTCCAAGGTACTCTGACTGCCCACTCACGGACACGATAGGTGGCCAAGTCCGGGATCGACGCCTCAGGGCGTTTGGAGCCGAGTTTTTGGGTAGCGAAATAGACTTCACAGGAACCAAGTTTCGAAGCGGAAGTAGATTTCCGGTCACCCACAATGTGGACGACGCCCCTAATCGTTCCCTGGGGAAATGGCGAGTCTAACGCGGCTTGTAGACGTCGGACCGGTGTTCGATGCGGTGGATGTACAGGATGTGCGCTTCAATGTCCAGGGTGAACAGCACCCTGTAGTCGCCGCGCCGTGCGGTGCGGAGTCCGAGCAGTTCGTTCGTGAGGGGTTTGCTCAGCCGGTGGGGATTGTCGGCCAGCGCGCCGGTGACGAATCCGATCATCGCGGTTGCCGCTTTCTCTGGCAGCCGCCGGAATCCCTTCAGTGCCGGGCTGGTGACCTCGACGTTCCAGGGTGCGGGGCCGGTGGATTCTGGCTGGGTCACCGCGGAGGCAGCCCGAATTCACGGCGGAGCTCTGCGCCGCTGGTCGTGTTGCCCTCGACGATGTCGCGCCGGGCCTGATCCAGGTCTTCGCGGATGCCCGGCTGTGAGAGCCAGTGGATGGTTTCCTGCAGGGATTCCAGGTCATCGGCGGACATCAGCACCGCCGATGGGTGCCCGTGCCGGGTGATCTGGATGATCTCGTGCGTCGTGTCTGCTTCCTCCACGAGGGCGGAGAGCTTGTCCTTGGCTTCGCTGAGCGGTACGGTTCTCATGCGGGAAATTATAGCCTGATGTCAGGCCATCAACTAGCCCGACTTTTAGCCGATAACCAGCCTTATGTAAAGTAAAATACTTTAAGCTTCAACTAAATTCCGGGACTGTGTCCTGTCCCATTGTCCTTTCTCAATTTAGTTGGCCATTTTCGCAACTTACTTGGCCACGTACGGGTTCCTCGCCCGCCAAGAACGGTGGCTTCCTGATACTTGACGTTCTCTGGGAAACGGACAAGGGCATGACGAGCACGAACCCGCTGTACTTCACCGCCAAGGATGCTGACGGTCGCGAAGCCTACTCTGAGCTGGGGATCGATGGTCAGCTTGGTACGGGCCAGGTCCCTGTCGGTGACAAGACGCGCGGCAATGTAGCGTTCGACATCAAACCGGGTACATCGATCGTGGTTATCACGAGCCCGTTGCTGGATGAGGTGGCTCGCATCACGGTGACGCCATAACCGTAGGAAGGCCCGGCACTCCCTTACGTGGAGTGCAGGAGGCAACCGTGAATCCTCAGCGGATATTTCACTCCTTCACACCCCTCCCAACTCGGTCATTTTGATTCCCCGACCAACCGCGGAGAAGTCAGCGAGGGTCCGAATTGTCACGGCTGGTGTTGCTGCACCGGACTGGATCTTCCAGGTACTGCTCCGTGTCAGCGAAGGTGGCGGTCTGGATCTGCGGTTGATGGTTTTTGCGTTGCACTTGGCAGCACAAGAAGCACCGGCAGGTGTGTTTTCTCTGAGTCCGGAGAATCGTCCTGAGGCCGTTCAAACGGGGGACTCCTGATACGCGTGGCCAAGTGACTGGAGCAGCCTGATGCCTTCCCAGTGTCCGTACATCTTCCGTCCGTGTCCGTTTGAGTTGGTTACCCAGACAATCTTTGAGTCCGGTGACTTAGCATCCACTCTTGCTTTGTAGGAAACGCCCATCGGGTATTGCACCTCCACATCGGCGCCGACTTCAATCCAGGACCAGTCCTGCATGGGATACCGCGGTTCCGCAGGTTGCTGTCCAGCCTTCTTTCTCCTCATTCTGTCCAATTCCCCTTTCTCGACCTCTTACCACGTCACGCTTGTAGGCCGCCCCATGATGCGTTGTCCGTAGGTTCGCCATTGTGTTGGAATATCTGACTCGACTGTCTTTTCTTGCTGTGGCGTCGCGTGGTCGAGCCCGCATGGCTGCAGTCCATCCCATCAAGGGATCGAGGGTGAGGGAACTCACTCCAAATCTCCCGTGCCGGCCGAAGCCAGGGCTTGGAGCTGGTACCAAAGCTGCTTTGGAATATCCCAATCAAACAGGCGTGCAGTTTGATCAATTCGCTCTGGATCCGACATCCCAACCAAGGTGGAACTTACACGGGGATCGCTCGTGGAGAATTGAAGCGCCGCAGCGGCGAGCGGTACTCCGTAATCCCCGCACAGCTGCTGCATCGCTGTAACACGTTCGAGGACGGCTTCGCTGGCCGGCCCGTAGCAGTAACTGCGCACCGCGGCGGGGCCCTTGGCGAGCATTCCTCCGCCGTAGGGTGCGGCGTTGACGAACCCAATGCCGCGAGCAGTCGCGGCCTCCAGAAGCGGTTGTGCCGTCTGATCAACCAAGCTGTAGCGGTTGTGGCTAAGAACCACGTCAAACGCGTCAGTTGCTAGATACTTCAGTTCCAAGTCAATGGGCGCTCCGGCGACACCCAAGTGCTGGATGACTCCCTCGTCCTGCAATTCGAGCAGAGCCTCGAGAGGACCGCCGGGTGCCGTTCCTTCCTCAAAGGTGATTCTTTCAGGATCATGGAGGTACACGAGCTGGAGGCGATCCAGGCCAAGCCGCCCGAGGCTCTCTTCCACAGACCGGCGGACTCGATCGCCCGAGAAATCTGCAGTCTCCTTGCATGGGTCCACTTTGGTGGCTAAGACGAAGCCTTCGGGAAGACCGCCGTTTTCACGGACGACGAGTCCGATTCTTCGCTCGCTTTCGCCTTGGCTGTATTCATTGGAGGTGTCCAGGAAGTTGAACGGGCCTTCAAAAACCCTCCTGACCGTGGCAACGGCGGTATCAGTGTCGACTTCGTAGCCGTATTGGGTGGGGTGGCTGCCGAGAGCGCACGTCCCTACGCTGATCGGTGAGACTGACAGGCCCGTACGGCCAAGGACGCGGTGGTTCATGGTTCTCCTTGAGATCTATTCAACTTTGAGCAGTGCACAGCAGAGCACCGGAGACCTCCGAAGTCCCCGTTCAGCTCCCGCTCACGCCATGGTCATCTCCAACGGAGGTAGGAGCTCCGCTTTCGAATCGCCGTGCCCGGTTCGTTCGGTGGCGTGGCCCAAGTCAGCGTGCCACCGGTTCGATTGCCTCTAGCAGTGCCAACTCTCCGCGACGGGGCATTCCCTCCCAGTCACCGGGAACGAGACAGGCAAACGCTCCGGTGCGTACGGCCATGGACAAACGCTCCTCGACACAGCTGCCGCGCAGGTGTTCCGATACGTAGCCCGCTACGAAAGCATCGCCTGCGCCCACCGTGTCCACCGGTTGGATTTTCAAGGCGTCGGCCTCGTATTCGACACCGTCTACAACCGCTACGCAGCCGGCCGGACCTCTTTTGATAATTGCCTGGCTCGGGCCAAGATCACTGAGCCGATGGGCCAGCTCCAGAGAAGTTCCGGGACCAACGGCGATTCCTGCCTCGTCGTCACCTGCGAAGACGATGTCCGATTGGGCCGTAAGCCTTCGGAAATGAGGTCCTGCTTTCTCGGGCGCCCATAGCGCTGCCCGGTAATTCAGGTCGAACGAAACTAGTTTGCCCGAGGTGCGCGCCCTGTCGATGGCATAGTCCACTGCATCTGAGGCGGAGGAAGAAAGGCCGGGGGTGATACCCGTGATGTGCAACAGCCTGGCTGTGTCGATCAGCCCAACAGGAACGTCCTCGCGGGTCAGGCGGGAGCCGGCGCTGCCCGAACGGTAGTACCAGACTTTCACTGCGTCAGGAGTACGCCTTTCCTTAATCATTAGTCCGGTTGGAGCCCCATAATCCCGTAGAGCTATGACTTCTAAGCCTTCGGCCATCAGCTCCCGCACGACCAGATCTCCCAAACTGTCGTTTCCAACCCGGCCCGCCCATGCCACGGAAGTTCCCAGCCGCCGCAGGGCAATCGCAAAGTTGCTCTCCGCTCCGCCGATACCCAGGCCAAGTGAGCGTGCCTGTGCTAGCGGACCTGGGGACTCAGCCCTCATCAGGGCCATGGTTTCCCCGAACGTTATGACTTCAACCGGTCCGGTGAACGATGACGCTCGGACGGTGGTCATCGCTGGCCACCTGTCATCATCTTCCCGTTCCTCGCTGCTAGGGATTCTGCTACGCGAGCCGTCAGATCGTCTGCGCGCTTGGCGAGACCGGCCAGGTCAGCGCTGTCAAAGACATCCTGCAGCAAGGGGCTACCGATGCTGACGGCCATGGCGCCTGCCTCGATCCATGCAATGGCATCGGCAGTTCCGACTCCTCCGCTGGGTATGACTTGGATGTCTGGAAACGGGCCACGTAGCTGCGCGAGATAGCCCGGGCCAACGGTTGAAGCGGGAAAGACTTTCACTGCCGTAGCGCCCGCGTTCCAGCCTTCGAGCAATTCCGTCGGGGTCAGGCCCCCAGGATAAACAGGTATCCCGCGGGCCGCGCAGGACTTCAAAACTTCAATGTTCATGGTTGGGGTGACCAAGAAGGCTGCGCCTCCTGCGAGGGCCCGATTCGCCTGATTCCCCGACGTTATTGTCCCTACACCAATTTCGGCTTCAGAGCCGAACTCTCTGACAAGAAGGGGCAATGCATCAAAGACGCCTTCTGTGCTGAGCGTGAGTTCAATCGTGCTGATACCACCTCTGACCAGCGCGTCGATGACGGGCAGATACTCCCGCGCATGAGAGGCACGCAGCACTGCTATGACAGGAGTTTTGAGAAGCAGCCCGGACGGTGCCGGTCGTTGAGTTCGGGTCTCAATGATCATCTTGCCAGCCACCCCCCATCGACCGGCAGGACGGTGCCGTGCACATAGTTCGCAGCGTCCGAGGCCAGAAACACGACGCTGCCGGCGATGTCTTCAGGAGCTCCCCATCTTCCGGCAGGGATTCGGTCAGAGATCTGCTCTCGACGTTCGTCGTCCGCGATCAAGGCACCGTTCATTTCGGTCGAAAAGTAGCCTGGCGCAATGGCGTTAACGTTGATGCCACGGTGGGCCCATTCGTTGCAAAGGGCTTTGGTCAGCTGACCAACAGCGCCTTTTGATGCCGCGTATGCCGGCACTCTGAAACCGCCCTGAAATGTTAGCAGAGATGCGAGATTGATGATCTTGCCGTAACGGCGCTGGAGCATTCCGGGGGCGAACCCTTGGCAGAGCTGGAAGACTGCGCGTGTGTTGATGTTCATTACCGCGTCAAAGTCACTCAGAGGAAAGTCCGTGGCGTCGTGGCGTATTTGGGTGCCCGCGTTGTTAACAAGGATGTCCACGTCATGGACTGCCAGGGTTTGCTCGATCGCTTCGGCAATGGAGGCTTCACTGGCCATGTCCACAGGTATGTGGGTGAGCTGCGCGCGTGATTTATCGGCGAGTGCCACCAGCTTCTGCGACAGAGCACCGCGCTGCAAGGCGGCCACGCTGGCGCCAGCGTGAATTAGCCCGGCCGCGATCGCTTCACCGAGACCGCGGGAGGAACCCGTCACGACGGCTGTTTTTCCCGTGAGGTCGAAGGGGGGTGGCGTCATGATCGTCGGTCTCCCATTAGATCCTCGTTCGGGGTGACAAGAACCTTCAGCTTGCCGCTGGCTGACATGGCCTTGTCAAAGGCGGATGCAGCGTCTTCCAACGCAAAGACTTCAACAGGTAGTCTGCCCAGGCCCAGGGCGTCGGTTTCGAGCAATTCGACGGCGCGCTCGACATCATCACGGGTATAGACGCGCACACCGATGACCGTATTCTCAGCGAAGGTTAGGGCTTGGAGGTCCACCTCTGTCGGTTTCTTGTAGACACCGACGAGCACAATGGTGCCTAGCACGCGTACGGTTTGCGGCAGGATCGCCGCCACTGAGGGGTGGGCTGCGGAATCGAAGACGATGTCGGCCCCGTTCCCTTCAGTTATCGAGAGAACTGTCGCTACGGGGTCCCCTCCCTTGGGCACAGTGGCAAAGCCGAGGTTCTGCGCGACGAGGCGGCGTTCGTCGCTTGGTTCTACGATCAGTATTTGTCGTGCGCCTCTGTGTCGGGCCACCAGCGCGGTCAGGATGCCGATGGGGCCGGCGCCGAAGACGACTACGTCTTCTCCCCCGGTCATGCCTGAGCGGGAGACGGCATGGACAGCGACGGCAAGCGGCTCGGCCAGTGCCACTTCCCTTGCCGGCACGGTTTCCTTCACGGGAATGAGCACGGAAGCTGGTAAGGCTATGAATTCAGCCAGCGATCCGGGTGCATCGATTCCGTAGAGATTCAAATTACGACAAACGTGCCTGTTGCCTTGGATGCACGGCGGGCATGTGCCGCAGTTTATGAGGGGTTCGACGGTGACCCGGGTGCCGGCTGGGGGCCCGTGAGCGCCAGCGACTTCTACAACACCTGTAATCTCGTGGCCCATGATGAGGGGTGATTCCGCGCGGGGGTGAGTTCCGTGCAGGATGGAAAAGTCCGTTCCACAAAGACCTGTGAATTCAACCCGGACAAGTGCCCACCCCTCCGGGACGTTGGGAACCGCTACTTGCTGGTTTTCGATGACGTCAGGGGCAGTCAATATGGCCGCCCTCATCGTCTCCGTCAGTCGTGTCATACGAGGATCTCCGGGTTGATAATGTTGCGGGGCGTCCGGCCGGCACAAACGTCAACGATGTTTTCCATGGCGCGCCGCTTTAGCTCGCCATAGGATTCTTCGCTATACCAAGCCACGTGAGGTGTCAGCACGGCATTTTCAAGGGACATCAGTGCATGGGTAGCGGGCAGTGGTTCTTCCTCGAACACGTCAAGTCCTGCCCCCCGCAGTCCGCCAGATACGAGAGCATCTGCCACGGCGGAAGTATCTACGACGGCTCCCCGGCATGTATTGACCAGAACAGCGCTCTCCTTCATCCGGGCAAGCGCCTGGGCGTTGATGAGGTGATGGGTTTCAGGCTTCAGCGGTACGTGTAGAGAAACGACGTCCGCCTGGGAGAGGAGTTCTTCAAAAGCCACGACGCTTACGCCATCGTTGGTGATTGTTCCTGGTTGGAGCAGCGGATCATGGCCAATTACCGAGTATCCGAGTCCCTTGGCCTTGCGGGCTGTGGCCGAGCCGATCAGTCCCAGCCCAACCACTCCGAACACACGGGTGTTTACTCTGTGGAGTGGTTGAACAGCCGCGAGATCGTACTCTCCCCTTCGTATCCGGCGATCCAACTGAACTACGCCGCGCTCAAGGGACAGCGCCAAAGCAATAGCGTGGTCGCTGACGTCCTCGGTTCCATAATCGGGGACGTTGCACACTGCGATGCCCCTGGCCGTGGCGGCACCAACGTCTACGGTGTCAAGCCCCACGCCATAGCGGCCGATGGCCTTAATATCAGGCAAGGCATCGAGAACCCTGGCGGTGATCGGTGCATATTGAACGAGCACCCCATCCGCTCCTGTCGCTGCCAGAATGACGTCGTCTTCGGTGCGGCACTGTGCCATCATCAGGCGTATCTGATGCTCGTCGGCAACTGCGCGTTCTATGGCAATGGAATCGTGATCACAGTCTGTAATAACGATTCGTGTAGTTGTTTCCACTTTGACCTTCCCTTCTCGAAACGCGCGCTGTGCGCCTACTGCCGGATATTTCCAACTCGGTCCGTGGAGGAGGTTCTGCTCCCATCAGCATGGGAGATCCCACGGGACCCTAAATTTCCTGAGTGACATGGGGCCGTTATGTCTTCGCGTGCTTTGCGCATCGCACTACCACAGGCCGACGACCGTTCTTTGTGCAGCCCGATTTGCCGGCTGGTGTGGCGTTCGGACGCGCACTTCTTGGTGTTTCCGCTGCGGGGTGCTCCATTTGACCCCAAGCTGGCGGAGGCTTCCGCGTTGACGCGCGTGCCAGAAAGGACCGTCCGGGGTTGGCGCCCGCACCACCAACCCCGGATAGGCCGGTCATTCAGACTTTTTGTCCGAGGACCACTTGTAGGGCCATTCCATCTCTCCCAGCATGTATTTCTCGACGTTGAATTTGCCGTTCGCGCTGTCTTCAAGGCTCTTGGGGCCATCGAAGCCGACTACATCCCAGCTGACGTGATTTCGGTTTCCTCCGTAGACGGGGTCTCCATAGAACCCTTGCCTGGTGTGCAGCAACAGCGCGGAGAAAAAGTCTGCGCCGTTGTCGGAAGCGCCGCGGTCGGAGGCGGCGGCGCTGGCGGGGACGGTAACCAGCTTCTCGGTCAGTTCGATGGTCTCGGGTTTTGGCGCCCCGGAGTAAGCGGCCAGAACATTATCTTGCTGTTCATCGGTCAGTGCTTTGAAGTCGGCCGCGTATGCTTCTCGGCTCAGCCGGTCGAGTTCTTTAATGCCTTCTCGGTACGTCTCCTGCAACTCGCCTATGCGTCCACGCCAAGCGTCTGCCTCTTTCCCGCTCAGCTCAAGGAAGCCGCTGCCGTCCGCTGACGCATAGATGTACTCAATCCCGGAGAGGTAGCGGTCGATGAACAGCGTCACGCCGGCTTCCTTTGCTCCGGGTTGGTGATCCGTGGGCATGATTCGTGCCGTGGCTGCCTCCACTGTGGCCCATTCGTGTTCGTCGAAGAAGAGCCGTTCGGTGGAGTCCGGGTCGATGGGAGGGATTGTTGTTCGCCATGCGGCTTTGCTCGTCGGGTGAACTTCGTCGCTTTCGAGCCGTCCACCGTCCTTCGGAACGTAAGGCCGGGCCGTGGCCTTTGGCCGCTTGCTTGTGTCGGCGGCCGAGTGCTTGCCGATCCCAGGAGTCGCAGCGATTTTTTCCGCGCACCGCCAGGCGTTCGCCATCATGAGCGGTGTCGGGTTGACTCCGGTTGCGGTCGGGAAGGAGCTTCCGTCGAGTATGAAGAGGTTGTCCACGTCGTGTGCCTGGCACCACTCATTCAGAACGGATGTCGCCGGGTCGAACCCCATGCGGGCAGTACCATGCTGATGGGTAGTGGTTCCGGGGATCATGTCTGCCAGGCCGACGGTGTGAATACGCGAAGCTCCGGCCGCCTCCAGGATTTCGGCGTTACGTGCCACCTGCCAGTTCGCCATCGCAACGTCGTTCGGATGATTCTTATATGTGATCCGGGCCGCCGGCATGCCCCACGCGTCTTTAACGTCCGGGTCCAGATCGACCCGGTTGGATTCCTGCGGCAGGTCGTGAAGGATCATGCCGATCTTCATGGCGTAGTTGAAGTAGTCACGGTCTGAGTTCTTCATGGCTTGCCCCCAGAGGGGCCGGTCCGGCATGGACCAGTTGATCGGCTGCAGCGTGCCGGATGCCGTGATGAAGGAACCGTTGATGTGCCCTCGCGACTCGTCCGTCTCATAGAACTGGAATGAGCCGCCGTTGAGGTAGTAGCCGGTCCAGCCATACAGGGGATCATGAACGTCATTATCGAAAAGACCGGTGGCGTAGCAGTATTCGTGGAAGGTGGCATTTCGACCCACTTGTCCGCTGCTGTTGGCCAGACCGTCCGGAAAGAGGTTGGACTTGGACTGGAGCAGCAACCGTGCGGTTTCGATGGCGGTGGAGCACAGGATGATGATGTCTGCTTCTTGTTCCACCTCTCGTCCGTCTGAGTCGATGTAGAGAACGCTCTTAGCGCGTCCGTCCGGGCCGACGTTCACACGTGTCACGTATGAGTCTGCCCGCAGCTCGTACAGCCCTGTGGCCAAGGCACTCGGGATGAAACTTGTCAGGGTTGTGGACTTGCTCAGTCCGGGGTCGCCATAGAGGTTCCAAAAGCCGGTGCATTCGGCCGCCGGACGGCCGTTGTGTTCCCTGGTGACCAGTCCTTGTGGAACGGGCGAGGCATCGATTCCGAGCGTCTCGCAGCCTTCATAGAACTTTCGGCCGAACGCTGTAACCGGGGGCGGAGGAGTCGGGTAGGGGCGGCTGCGCCGCACTTCATACGGGCTCTCCCGGTCCAGGCCGCTGCAGCCGAACTCCCACTCAATTTTCGTCAGGTACGGTTCGATGTCGTCGTAGGAAATCGGCCAGTCCGCCAGGCTCGCGCCATCGATGTTCCCATGAATGGAAAGCTGTCGGAAGTCGGAAGGCCGGGGCCGGGGCATCCAGGCGTTCCAGTGAACTGTCCCGCCTCCGACCATCTGTGGGAGAGGTGAGAACGGGAAGATTTCTGACTTCGAGTTCTCATCGGGCCGTCTGGTGCGAGGTTTGATTCGCATGTCCGGGTGCAGATAGTTGCGGCCCAGGTATTTGATTTCGTCGAAGGAGAAGTCCTTAGGCGTCAGCCAGGGGCCCCGTTCCAGGCCCACGACCGACAATCCCGCTTCGGTCAGCACCTTTGCTGCCGTTCCACCGGTCGCCCCGGCGCCGACTATGCAGACATCCACCCTTTCAGGCTTACGCGCATATTCCTTTTTTGTTGACATTAGGTTTGCCTCCATCAAAATCTTGTAACCGTGCATGAACTAATAGAGAACTTCTACGGGTTTTGTCCGGAGCCCGCTTCGGCTCCAGTCCCCTGACGGATTTTCAGGGGACCGGAAAGGAACAACGCCTTCAGGCGGCGGCCCATACCAGTGGCACCTCCGCCGGACGTCAGGTATACGGCTAGTAGGACAAGAAGCCCCTGGATGATGAGCTGTCCCTCTGCTTCTACGTTGCGGAGGTTCATTATGTTTGAGATCGTCCCGATGAGAAGAGCGCCCAGCACGGCGCTGATCGGGTTTCCCTTGCCTCCAAACAGTGCGGCGCCGCCGACGACTGCGGCGGCAATCGCGTTGAGCTCGTATCCTTGGCCGACCAGGGAGCTGCCGCCTGAAAGCTGAGCGGCGAGCAGCAGACCGGCCAAACCCGCGAGGGTGCCTGAAATGGCGTACGCGGCGATCAGATTGCGGCGTACGGGCAGGCCGGACAGGCGTGCTGCCTCCAGGTTTCCCCCAATTGCATATTGCTGCCGGCCGAAAATGGTCCAGCGCATGACAATCGCCGCAATGGCGGTGACAAGAATGAAAAGGATGGTCGGCGACGGGATCCCCAGGATGCGGCCGTCCAACAGTTCCAGGAACTGTTCGTTGGTTATCGCAATGAGCGACCCGCCCTGGACGAAAAACGCGATTCCTTGAATGATGCTCATCGTGCCCAACGTGGCGATGAATGGGGTAATTCGAGCGAACACCACAGCTAATCCGTTGAGCACGCCGACACCAGCAGATAATACGAGAGCGCCGACGATGGCGATAAGCATGGATTGGCCTTGTGCCATGACCCAGGCGGAAAATACGGTCGACAGGGCAGCGACAGCGCCGACCGAAAGATCTATTCCGGCGGTGACAATCACCATGAACTGCCCTACGGCAAGAATTGAGACAATGGCGCCGGTCAGGACAATGTTCTCAAGGTTCCTGGGAGTCAGAAAGAACGGTGAGGCGACCGATCCAATGATGATGACAACGATGATTCCGAGCAGCAGGAAAGCATAGCCGCCAAGGAAGTACTGCCTGAATCGCTGAAGTAGCGTCTGTTTTCGGTTCCGGTCGGGTGAACCCGTTTTTCCTGCATCCCGGTCTACGGTGGAAACTTGCATGTAGATCTGTGTCCTCTCAGAGCATGTGGATGGGGGCTAGCGCAGCATGGATAGGAGGCCGTCGGAGTCGATCATGTCGTGAGCAAACGAGGTCGAAAGCCGGCCGCGTTGCATGACATAGATTCGATCGCTCATCAGTGCTTCCTCGATCTCGGATGTGATGAGGAGGACGGAACCTCCCTGCGCCAGGTAGGTCCCAATGGCCTTGTAGATGGTTTCTTTCGCTGCTACATCAACGCCGCGCGTAGGCTCACTGACGATGAGCAGTTCTGCTCCAGCAGCAATCCACTTGGCGAAAACGACCTTCTGCTGGTTGCCGCCACTGAGAGTGCCAACGTGTTGGTCGGCATCCCTGACTCGAATTCCGAGGCTGTGGATCATACCGTCTGCGAGCCGCCGCTCCTTCGAGCCCCTTCGAAAGCCAAACCGCCTGATCGTGTGGAGACTGGGCATGGATATGTTTGCTTGGACCGACATGTCAAGAACCAGGCCCTGGCTCTTGCGGTCCTCCGGAATCCACCCAAGTCCGGCTTTGATCGCGTCGCGCGGCGTCCGGATGGAGACCTGGCGCCCGCGCATGAGGAACTCACCTGTGAGATGTGGCCGGCTGCCGAACAGGCACGCGGCCAGTTCAGACTGACCGCTCCCGACCAGACCGGTGACGGCCACCGCTTCCCCAGGCATTACACTCAAGGCGACTTCGTCCAGCAAATGTGAATCGCTGAGGTTTCGGACTTCCAGCATGGGCTTTTCTTTGCCGCTGTCTACAGTGCGAGGATTGATGCGCCGCCGGCCGCCAGTGGTGAGCTGACCGACGAGCTCCCCGATGAGATTTTCGCCCACCATCGCCCGCACCGCTTCTTCTTCTGGGAGCTCGGCGGAAGTTCGGGTCAGCACTTTCCGACCATCTCGCATTACGGTGATCCGGTCGCATAGGCGGTAGACCTCATCGAGCCTGTGGGAGATGAACACTATTGCCACACCCTCTCCCCTGAGTCGTTCCACCAACTCGAAGAGCTTTTCCACTTCAGGTTTCGGCAACGTGGCCGTTGGTTCATCCAGAAGGATCACCCTGGCTTTTCGGTGAACGGCCTTGGCGATCTCGACGGCTTGTTGTTCAGCCATGGACAAGGTGCCAACCGGCGTGTCAGCAGGAATGTCGAAGCCCAGGTTCAGGAGGTCTTCTGTGGCTCTACGGTGAAGTCGGTTCCAGTCGACAAGCCCAGCGCGTGTCGTGGGAAGGTCGGAGAGATAAATGTTTTCCGCCACGGACAGTCCGGGAGCAAGACTCAACTCCTGATGAATCGTGTAGATACCGTTCGCCTGCGCGTCACCGGGATTGCCAAAGCGCCGCGGGCTGCCCTCGAGAATGATTTCTCCCTCGGTGGGAACCTCCACCCCTGACATCACCTTTACAAGCGTTGACTTGCCCGCTCCGTTCTGGCCCAGTAATGCGTGGCATTCCCCCGGCCAGACATCAAGGTCGACACCCTCCAGCGCTTGGACACCGGGATAGCTCTTCGAAATTCCGCGGAGGCTCAGCGCTGCCGATGTCCGTGGTGATGTGTCCGACCCACCGGGATGCCGGGTCCCGGCATTGATCCGCGGCTCATTATTCAGGTTCATGGCGTCCTCCTCCCAACGCTTGGCCTTTGCATGCCCTGCTAGAACTTCTGCTCAGGCTTGAACTGTTGGGCAGCATTCTTGGGGGTGTACAAAGGGGTGGAGATATACTTGACTCCGCCGGGGCATGCCTCGCTCTGGGGCTTTCCCCCAACCGCTGCGAGAGCCATGTCGAGGGCTACTTTCCCCTGGACGTCCGGGCTGTTTGCCCCGTCGGCAAAGATCGGACCACTCGGGTGATCAATCATGTACTTCACCGTTGACATGGCACCGTCGTAGGTCCCGATGACAACTTTGTCCCACATTCCCAGGCCCGTCAGTGCTGACTGAACAGCTGGGAGCATGGAGTCGCTTGCTACGAAGATCAGCTTTAGATCGGGGTTGCCAGTCGCAACCTCGCGCAACGCAGACAGGGCCGTGTCAGCGACCCATTGACCGTAGATAGTGGGGAGCATCTTTAGCTTCGGTGCGTCTGGTGCGGACTGGTAGCCCTGCAGAAATCCTTTTGTCCGGAGATCTGTCACGACTTCGCCCGGAAAGCCGCCCACCATGACCGCCTTCACGGGCGTCTCCAGGCCGGATCTGCTCTTTAGAACGTTGGCGAGCTCTTTTCCTACGCCGGCCGCAGTAGCCACCTGGTCCTCTGCTACGTAGCAGTAGGCGTACTCGGCAAGCGAGGGGTCCAGGTTCGAATTCACTGCTATGAGCGGGATGTTGGCTTCTTTAAGCGCCTTCAATGCAGGTGTTACACCGCGGGGGTCAGCGGGGTTAAGGATGACCGCGTTTGCTCCTTTGGTGATGAAGTTCTTGACGAGAGAGTTCTGCACCACCGGGTCTCCGCGCCCATCGGACTCAAGCAGGCTGACTCCGCTGTCCTTCGCTGCCGCCCGGACGCCGTCCGTCTGGGCGGTCCACCAGTCGCTTGCAAAATTGCGTTGGGCGAAAGCAATGGTCGGAGATTTGGCGCCCGCAGGAGCAGCCTGACCGCCACACGCCGACAATGCAATACAGCTGATAATTGACACGACTGTGATAACCAGATTGCGTCGTTGCATGATAAATCACCCTTCAAAATCCGTTGGGAAAGTAACTCATCAGCGTTCCGTCAGATGAGTTTGTTGGTGAGAGGCCGGCGCGCGCCAGCTAGCTGTTGGCCCTCTACGTCGAGGGGAGCTGTCGGCGCATGTAGCCCAGGAGGTTGCCGCCGACTCGCATCCGCAGCCGATATATGGAGGTGGAGGCCGTGATGTACAGCGTCTTCCAGTCGGGTCCGCCCCAGTTCATGTTGGCGACCTTCTCCGGGACGTTGATCGACCCTAGTTTTGAACCGTCCGGGGCGTAGACCCATATACCTCCGGGTGCGGTCACGTAGAGATTGCCTTGTTCGTCGACCTTCATGCCGTCAACAAATCCATCCCCCGCCCCCGGATCTTCACTGATCTGGGCGGCAAAGACACGGCCGTTCTGAAGCCGGCCGTCGGAGGTGACATCAAAAACCCGCACATGCGCCCGCTCGGTGTCGTTCACGTACAGGAGTGATTCATCCGGTGAGAAGCACAGGCCGTTAGGCTGAGCAAAATCGTCCAGGAGTAGCTCCAGGCCACCCGTAGGCGGGAGGCGATAGACACCACGGAAGTCAAGCTCCACTTCCCGCTCCACTCCGAATACCGGCATCCGCCCATATGTCGGGTCGGTGAAGAACACGGAACCGTCACTGGCGACGACGACGTCGTTCGGGCTATTCAGTTCCTTTCCCTTCCACTCTGATGCCAGTACGTGTCGTTCGCCTTCTGCCTCGCGAACAACGGAGCTGGTGCTGTGCTCACATACGATCAGATGGCCGTCGGCATCGCGGGTCATGCCGTTGCATTTGTTGCTCTGGGCCCGAACGATGCTGAGCCCTTCATCCTCATGCCAGCGCCGGCGCTTGTCTTGGGGCATGTCACTGAAATGCAGTGAATTGTCTTGCATCCAGATAGGTCCTTCGGTGAAGGTGAACCCGGTTGCAATCCGTTCAACCTCCGCGTCCGGCGCGATGAGATCCTGCAGAACTGGGTAGGCTGATCTTGCTACCATGCCCAACTCCCCTTTCCTGTGATCCTTGGCTGCTCAACTGGCAATTTGTCCGCCATCGATGAAGAACGGCGCTCCGGTGGAGAAGCCACTTTCGTCCTGAGCCAGGTAGACAACCAATGGGGCCACTTCCTTCGGCTCTCCTGCCCGGCCCAGGGGGTTGCCTTCGGCTGCAGCCTTGGGGTCAGCTTGTGCTGCCAGGAAGTCCCGGCCGATTCCGGTCATAATCAGGCCCGGTACCAGAGCGTTGACCGTGATGTTGTCTTTCGCATGGTCCATGGCCATGGCCCTTGTCAGCGACATCACGGCGCCCTTGGACGCAATATAGCCCGCGTTATCCTGCCAACCAATGAATGAACTTGGAGAGGCGGTATTGATGATCCGTCCGCCCCCTGCCCGACGCATTTCCGGGATGGCGTAGCGTGAGCAGTAGAAGATGCCGTCCACGTTAACTGCGAAGACCCTGCGCCACTCCTTAAGGGGCATGTCGACGACATTTCCCTCCATCGGGTTGATGCCGGCATTGTTGAAGAGCACGTTCAGCTTGCCGAAATGTTCAACAGTCTCGTGCACGAGGTGGCGGGCCTGCTCCTCGATGGCGACGTCACATTTGATGAAGATGGCGTCACCGCCCTGCTCGGTGATCATCCCCGCTGTCTCCTGGCCGCCTGCACCGTCGACGTCACTGACTGCCACGCTCGCGCCCTCGGCGGCGAGGGCAATGGCCGAGGCACGGCCTATACCGGAGGCGGCTCCGGTGACGATGCATGTCTTGCCTAGAAGTTTCACGTTATCCTCAATTTCTGATCTGTACTGGGGTCTATTCGGCTGCATCAGCGCAGCTGATTCACCGGTCAGGGCCGGCGAAGCGATTAGGGTTGCCGCTCCCTCTGCGGGCCGGATCGGGACCGCAGAGGGAGCGGCAAGAACGACTCCTTAGACAGCTGCTGGAGTCTTACCCGCCTTGGACAGGTCGACCGGCCGGGCAATTTCAGCGGCTTCCACAACTCGGTGGGCAATCCCGTTGTGGTTGAAGGTGCACCGACCGAAGTACGAGGTGATGTCCGTCAGGGGACCGATCGGGATCTGGTCGAACGGGCCGTCCTGGATTGCGATGCTCCCGGTCCCCTTCATGGTGTCGTTGGCTTCGTAGTCCACCTGGACGTACACGAGCTCCTTCTTCTCAAGCCCAGAGGTGGTGTTCGCCGGGGTCTGGCGATAGCAGATGGGGAACTGCGTGCCGAAGAACGGGAATTCTTCCTTTGGAATCGCCTGCAGATTTTCAACGCGGCCAGAAACCAGATGCGCGCCCCGTCGGCTCACCGAGAAGTCATAGTGGTCCGAGTCCTCGGAGGTCGCAGGAGTGATTTCCATCTGGCCGATTTTCTTCGGGTAACCCCAGACTTCCCGGCCGTGAACGAGGACCAGGTCATCATCGACGTAGAGCTGGACGAGGAAGAGGCCCTCGGAACCGGGCTCGTCCTTCAGCCGGCACTTGATGCCGACGCCCCATTCATGGAAGGGGTAAGCCCAGGTTTTTTCACCGTCTTTTTCGGTCTCCTTGAACCAGCCCATGTAAATGACGACTTCGTCCGTGGCTTCCAAGGGGGCCGGCACCAACTTTCGCAAGTGCTCAAGGTCGCCCTTCGCCGTCATGATCAGATAATCGGCGTCGATGCGTCCCAGTTCCGCACCTCCGTCGCATGCCATCCAATCGAGTTCGTAGTTCCTGCAGACCAATCCCTGCTTCACAAGCTTTCTCCGATCTTCATCGACCTCTAAAGCAACACCTAAGCAGCCCAAAAACGTGCGAAGATTCGCCGTCCGTCGGACTCCTTTGGCGGGTGTCCCCCTGCCGCGTCGACGCAAGCAGGCCGGACCTCAGTCCTTCGAGGCTTGATTCCGGCGGTCCATCCACCGTGATCAACAACACTAAGTCAGCCCCGCATTTCCGTCAACCCCTTGGCTAAAATGCCAACCGGCTGACACATTTTGGCTGGCTGTCACCGGCGGAGATCCGTAATCTGGCACGTTTTCCCTAGTAATCCCCGATGGGACCCCCGACGCACACGGCTGCGGTAAAACACCCTGGCGCGTTACGCGATGCGCGTTACCAGGGGGCTGAGCCGGCCCTCATTTAATGGCTCGCTGTCGAACTTGATCGACAGCCGCATTCAGGCCCTCTTCGATCAGGTGCGGCTTGTCCGCCGCGACGTGATAAATACGTCCCGGTCTCGGTGGTCGTGATCATTGCGCGGACGATTTCTCTAACTCCGGTGGCTCTGAAGATCGATTTCGTAAGAAGCCTATGGCCGGCGGGGTCGCGATGTGTTTCAGTTCGTGCAGTCTTTGACGACGGGTGTTGCATTTCGTGCACAGATGACCGTCCAGCCAACGCTGGCCCGAGCAGATTCCCGCAGCCGCCCCAAAGAGAGACCCACCCCGACCGAGTTCAGTGCGCCACCCGACGGATCATCAGCGCCAATCCAGACGCCCCCGCACGGCTCGGAACACGGTCCGCAGTCAGGGCCTTAGACTTTGCGAATAGCTGGACCTTGCGGCGCACACGGCCATCCCACAATGGCTGTCTGCCATTGGGCATCGTCGTCGGCTTCGCCCCATCCGTAGATCAGTTCTCTACGAAGTCACGTTGGTTCGACTTGGGTGGGCAACCCTTTTCTGACATTTGGTCCGAGTGGCGGGCTCATGTTAACGCCAGCCGAAAATAGGGCCAGGAACGCCAACTGAAAATAGGGCCACCGACCACTATGGAAGGTGATCAATTTGGATGATTGGGCGGAGATACGCCACCTGTTTTCGACGGGCAAGCACTCGAAGCGGGAGATCGGCAGGATCGTGGGGTTTCCCGCGGAACGGTGGACCGGGCGCTGGAGTCGGACCGGGCGCCGAAGTATCAGCGGGCGGCGGGAGTCTCGAGTTTTGATGCGTTTGCTTCCGGGGTGCGGGAGCTGTTGGTGAAGACGCCGACGATGCCGGCCGCGACGCTGGCGGAGCGGGTGGGCTGGTCCGGTTCCGCGTCGTTGTTCCGGGCGAAGGTGGCCGCGATCCGGCCTGAATACGCGCCGCCTGACCCGGCTGACCGTTTGGTCCATGAACCGGGGTTCCAGGTCCAGTGCGATCTCTGGTTCCCGCACGAGCCGCTGCCCGTCGGTGAGGGTCAGACCGATACGCCGCCGGTGCTGGTGATGACCTCGCCGTTCTCGGGATTCATCCAGGCGCGGATGCTGCCGTCGCGGACGACGCCAGACCTGTTGGGCGGGATGTGGACTCTGCTGCAGGACGCGCAGGCGGTTCCGTCGCGGCTGTTGTGGGACAACGAGTCCGGCATCGGCAGGCGCCGGCCCACGGAGCCGGTGGCCGCGTTCGCCGGGTCCCTGGGACTGGAGATCAAGCTGCTGCCGCCGCGGGATCCGGAGTCCAAGGGCATGGTCGAGCGGATGAACAGGTTCTTCCGGCAACGCTTCATGCCGGGCCGGGATTTCCGCTCACCCTCGGATTTCAACGGCCAGCTGGAGGACTGGCTGCCGAAGGCGAATCACCGGTATTCGCGGTCCCGCCACGGCCGCCCGGACGAGCTGATCGTCCTGGACCGGGAGAGGATGCGGGAGCTGCCGCCGGTGACGCCGGAAGCGGTGTTCCGCAACGCGGTGCGGTTGCCGCGGGATTACTACGTGCGGGTGTTCTCCAACGACTATTCCGTGGACCCTTCATTCATTGGGCGGATCGTGGATGTGGTCGCTGACCTGGACACCGTCTGGGTCACCCATGAGGGTGTCATCATCGCCACCCATGTCCGGGCATGGGCCCGGCACCTGGTCCTGACCGATCCGGCCCACGTGGCCCGCGCGGCGGTGATGCGACGGGACTTCAGGACCCAGCGGGTGCACCGCCCCGAACCCGAAGAAGCGGTGGAGGTTCGGGATCTGGCCGCCTATGACGAGATCTTCGGCATCGACCTCGGCCTCCAGCCTGCCCTTCTGGAGGTGGCCTCATGACAGGGACACCGTCACAGATCGAGTACTACGCCCGGGCCCTGCGCGCACCACGGATCAGCGACGGGTTCCGCCGGCTCGGGGATCAGGCCCGGGACGCCGGCTGGTCTCATGAGGAATACTTGGCCGCGGTCCTCTCCCGTGAAGTCTCCGAACGCGAAGCCTCCGGCGCGGCGACCCGGATCAAGGCCGCGAGGTTCCCGGCCCACAAGGATCTGGAGGAGTTCAACTTCGACCACCAGCCCTCCGCGGACCGGAACCTCATCGCGCACCTGGGCACCGGGGTGTTCCTCTCCGAGGCCAAAAACGTGGTCCTCCTCGGGCCGCCCGGAACCGGCAAAACCCATCTCGCGGTCGGCATCGGCATCAAGGCAGCCAGGGCTGGGCACCGGGTCCTCTTCGATTCCGCGACCGGCTGGGTCGCTCGGCTGCAGGAGGCCCATTCCCGCGGGAAACTCGCCCAGGAACTGGTCAAACTCCGCCGCTACAGCCTCCTGGTGGTCGACGAGGTCTTGTCTTAAGAGTCTGTGGCTGATGGGCTTTCCGGTATCAACGATCGGAGGCCGTGCGTGGATGATGTTGAGCAGTTCGTGGAGTGGCTGGTTGTCATGGGCCGCAGCAGCTAGCACGGTTTCAGGTCGTACGGTCCTCTTGGGGTGGCGGGAAACACTTCCGACGATTGGCTGAGTCCGGAAGTCGCCCGGATGAAGGTGGACCAAGCCGCTGATCGGGCGACTATATCGGTGCGTTCTTCGCAGCTGGCGCTTTGACCGCGTCAGCTCAGCCCGAGGGCGCCGCCCGGACCGTCCGTGAAACCACCGGGCCCTCGCCGCCCTTGCGGCGTTTCTATGGATTCCTGGGATCCAGCGGGATCGACAAGAAACGGAAGCGGGGCCGCTGGGGCGAACGAGGAGAACCAGTCCGACCGGGTGAGGCCCGGGGGCTCGTTTTCCACGGAAATGCGGGGGGCGGGAGGCTGGCCCCCCATGGCCGCGGTGCTCTCGGTTGGAAAATCCGTTCGCCGGGAGTCCTCTGCGTGCTTTCCGAAGGGACCTCTGACCCGGCGGGGTCGCCGAAAGGATCGCCGTGGGCGAGGGCCCCTGCGCCCCGCCGGTTATCGGGCAAACGTGAACGCTCCTGCTCCGCCGACGGGCCAGCGGCGATCGGCGACTGGAAGCGGGAAAGTCACGGGCCGACACGGTGGTTCTTCTTGGAATGCGGATTTTGGCGGATTTTGCGACCCCGGCGGGTCGCCCGCCCACGGATCACAGTCCTCCTGCTCAAAGGGTTGCACCGGGGACGAGCACCCGGGGTGCCCGTGACGACCGATGACCCTGGGGTTTGGCGCTGCTTGGGATGAAATACTTCCACCGATGAGCGGGGCGCAAAGACCTCAACGCGAGCGGGGCATTTGTGGGTTTAGGCCGCCGCGGTCAGGCGGGCCGCCCGGCCCCCTATTCCTACCCGGGCCGGGCGTCTTTGAGGGGCTGCCGTCTTCCGGGCGCCACTGCACGCGAGATCGGAGGTGCACGCGAATCTCCGCACCGATGGCCTCCCGTGTCAATACTTGTTGCGGCAGAAGCTGGGTCGACTCGTCCGCGGGGCCCCCACGTGGTGCCCAGGGGAGGATGCCTTGGGGGGCATCGCGTAAGTAATCTCCCCACCACCGTCCGTAATGAGTTTATCGCCACATGTCGCGACCGAACGGGCAATGTTTGGAGAGGGCGCTTGTCGAGCTTGAGAGCAGCGCCCGGCAGCGCAGGGGCTTCCACCTCGACGTCGTGCACGGCGGGGGGGCGGTATGCGTTGTCGCCTATTTCGCCGCAGGACCAGTCCGCGGCCCTGGACTCTTTTTGCCCGGGGCAGCGGTGATGGAGGCGGCTTTCGGGGGACCCGGGATGCCGCCCGGCCCGGGAGCTCAGGCAGGCATGAGCCGTTCGTATTCCCCAAAGTGGTGAATGGTCCGGTGGTTTCTGGCCATCCGAATCGGTGGGGAGTGGGATCCGCGGCGTCGGCGGTGAGGCCCGCCAGCGCGGAACTGAACGGGCTCCCTGAAGTCTCCGCCTGCTGGGCTGTGTGCGACGCCTGCAAGCACTGTGGTGGGAGAGTCATCGAACCCGATCCTCATCCGACACTCGCCCGAAACGTGGGGGGCGCTGGTTTATGGGACGATTTCGTGCGGCCCGAGCTTGGGCCATGGCAGCCGCCGGTGAGAGTCGCGCGAGTTGGCGCGTGGCGCCGGTTCCGTGGCCTGGGGCGCCGGCGGATCCGCGCCCCGTGGCGCCTGCCGCCGGCGGCAGGGGCGAGGGGAGCGGCTGATTTGCTGCCTGGGCGGGCAGATCTTCTCATGGGGCGCGTCGCGCGCGAAGCGGCGGGGCGGTCAAGGGGCGGTCCCGCACTGCCCTGCGCGGCTAACGATGGTCGCGCTGCGACTACGACGCCAGCCTGTCCGAGCTGACCGACCGATGAACCTGCCGGATACCGCAGCAAAGGTGCGCAAACGGCACCGACATTCTGGATGCGCCCGCGTTGTGCCTGCTTGGCGTCCTTCCGGACCGGTCGCGGGCCGCGACGACCGGCAGCACACGCGGCCATAAGGCGGCGACCGTCCCCGATCGATCTCCCCGGGGACTGGTTCAAGCGGGTGGTTCCGGGAGCCAGTTTCCAGGCGGTCACCGTCCGCGCTTTACATGAATGCGGTACTCACACAGCGCGCATCAAGCGCCAGCACGCTCCGGCGACGAACGATCCGCCTCCCTGGCCTAGCTTCTGGGAAATGACCTGTGCGAGGGAAGAACAATCCCGAGGTCACCGAGTGCCGGAACGTCCTTTCCGCGGCACGCAACCGCGGATTCGTGCCCTTGGGCGCTGGCCTACCGCCCGAACCGTCCAGCGGAGCACGGCAACGAAGGGCACTGGCCGAACCGGACAACCACCTACGGACTGGCTTGTGGATGTCCGGTCGTTCTTCACCGACTTGTGCACGTGGGGCACCGCGACCCAGGCTCCGAGCTCGCTGGCCCGTTGCCTACAGTGTGGTCCCCGCTGACGACGCACGATTCTTCAGTGATGGTGGGTTCGCCGCTGCACGGGCTCCGAACCCACGGGCACGAACTTGACCAGCAAAGGTAGTATGGACCTGAAGCCGCGCGAGATCCCGACATTCCGCCGCTTTCGCTTTGCGCCCGCTGGCACGAAGCCGCACAGCAGGCTCGAGGCCGCCGGTCCGGGCGACCGGAAAGCCCTAAGGGCCGAGTGACGCGACCGGTTCTGGGATTGTGGCATTGCTCGAACTTGCTCCGTGGACCAGCGCGTCTGAGGGTCGAAGGCGTGTGTCCGGCTAACGACGCTCCGACGTGCTCAAACGCCATCTTCTCCCCGACGGCCGGGTCCTTACTATCTTGCTCCACACAGTCAAGCGCGTCGTCGCGTACGACCGGGCAGACGGGGTCATCTCCCGATCGGCGGACGGCCTCGGGGCGCGTGGATCCCCGAAATATCACTCGTCCCCACGTCAAAAGGGTTTCTACTCGCTCCGATGCATGTGCCGCCATGGCGACCCCGCGCGTGACGAGGAGCGGCCAAAGTTCCACCTGCCCACCCGCTCCACATGTCTTCTGCTGCAGGGGTGTCTTATGGCCATCCAAGCGCGATTGTGCGATCTCGATCAGGCAGTGCGCCAACGGCTTCCAAGCACTCTCTCAGTAGGAAGCTGGCGGCGCCGGCACCGCGGACGGGGCACCGCTGGCGGCTGTCTCGCACACGACTGCAGGGCGGCGCTTTCGCCACGCGAAACACCTGAATAACACAACACCCCGGTTGCACGTCATCGCGGCTGCTCCTGGCAGTGGCCGGGCATCGACAGTAGATGATCTACGCCAAGACCTACCCCGACACCATCGCTCGAAGTCTCACCCGGGCCAGCGCATGCGCGCGGGACTCTACACAGCGACAGGTCATACAGACTGACGCCGGCGCTCCGGGCACCCAACCCGCCGGAGAATCGGAGAGCATTCAGCGCCAAGCTGGTATCCGAGTCTCGGCAAGGGCAGCGCTCCGTGGAGCATTGGGCCACACACCGTCTTGCGCGGCTACAACCGACCAGGCGACGCACTGGCGCGAGCCGCGGTCTCGTCTGCCTCGCGGATGCCACCACGGCGCAACCAACGAGAAAGTCCGGCCGGCACCCGTTTTTTCGCCCGAATGATCGCGCTTCCACCACCGCGCCTGGCCAAACGCACGCGAAACAGGAGAACCCCTCCTGGGAGCAGCGCAAACAGGATCGGCGCCGCCCGGAGCCAAGCGGAGCTCGAGATCGAACCGGCTCCCGCAGTTGGCACCCACCGAAGCCCAAAAGAACTCGCGACGAACGACGTAGGCCCACGCCTCTCGAATCGAGGCCGACGATAACGAGTCCCGTGCGGCCCCCACCCACCGCGGCCACAGGGCGTTCTCCTGCCCGGTCCGGCGTTGGATGGTCCGTCCGCCGGCGCGCTAGGGTTTCATCCATGGTCGAAAGCGAACAGCTCGCGAGATGACGTTGTTTTTTCTACTTCCCCGTGGAAGGGGGCTACGTTATTCCTCAGCGATCAATGATCGGGAGCCGGCCTCGTTCATCCCCCGCGCCCGACGCGCCGAACAAGATTCCCCCCGTTGGACTCCCTGGCCTCGACAAATTCAAGCATCAACACGAGCGGCACAGCAGATTTCTAGAGGACCCTCGCAGCGGTTTCCGTTCTATGAGGTTTCCGCGACTCACCGCCGATGAAGCCTTTTTCCTTGACCGCATAATGCCCATCCATTTTCTTTGCGCTCCTCTCTATTCACTACTCAGTAGGACGGATGTGGGAGCAGCTCATCCAGCGGTTCGGGCTCCCAGGGCAGACGTCGACAGCCCAAACACATTCGTTTCTGCAACGCCACACGGGAACATTTCACCCCCGGGCTGGCACAGGGCGACGGTCATGTCCCTAGGCGTGGAGATACCCGGAAAAGATTCTCGAGGAATTTCGATCGTCAAAGGCATTTCCGCCTTTGCATCCGGATGCCCATAGCCACCCTGCGACTCCGTCGGAGGGGCGCTGAAAGCAAGGCTTGCGGTTGGATAGAGGCTCATGTCCCAGGCTCTGGATTCGGGCTTAACCCACAGCGTGAACGTGGTGATGCACTGGGTCCAAGCCTTGGAAGCGCATGATGGTGCGAGGACCGTTCCAACGAGTGCGCAGACATTTCACTTTGCCCGCCGCGGTGCGTGTTCTTCCGTTGTGGTCGGCTAAATGACTCTTCTCTGGCGGGACGCGACCGAAACATCCTGCAAGGCGCTAAAGCAGGGACCCCGCGGACAAGCGGCCACCGAACGATTCTTGAAGAAGCTCGTGAACGGGACAGATACGACGCGAGCGCGCTGGTCTGGAATGGGGATCCAGCTTAATGGAGCTGGGTACGACGCCGCGGATCACCGCCTACGCCCACGGTGGACTCATGCGGGACCCCTCGACGGGAGTCGCCCGCGACGCTGCGAAGCTCTCGATTTGGACATTAGGGACATGGATCTTAAACTTCTACCTCTGTGCCCATCTTGACCTGGCTTAGCGAGCACGCAAAGCATCCAGTGGCAGATCTTGACCATGCCCTCGCCTCCCTCGCGGGGGCTGCTTCAGCCACGGACTCTTAAGACAAGAAGTAGGCTACATCCCGTTCGATCAGGACGCCGCGAACTTGTTCTTCCAGCTCGTCTCCAGCCGCTACGAACACGCCTCCATGATCCTGACGTCCAACCTCCCATTCGCCCGCTGGGGCGACGTCTTCGGGGACCTGACCATCGCCTCGGCCATGATCGACCGGATCGTCCACCACGCCGAGGTAATCAGCCTCAAAGGCAACAGCTACCGGCTCAAAAAACACCAGCCCGCAGCCAGTACGGCACAATAGAACCACAACCCCGTGGCCCCGTTTTCAATTGGCACGAATGGCCCTATTTTCGGTCGGCGTTAACAGCTCATTCACTTCCCGCGAAATAGACGCACACTTCATCCAACTGTGCAACTGATGCACTGCGGAGACGCACGCGGATCTGCACGTCTCTCCGCCCTCGCCGTCGCTCCCAGTGGCTAGGAAACGCTGCACTCGCGCGGAGTTACAACGGCGGGCCTTCCCTACCCGTCCCGGTCAGTCTTCTTAGTTCAGCGGCTCGAATTTGCAGTACTTCAGGGTTCTCCTTCACATCTCGAAGAGAGGAACCCGTTGCCTCCCTGACGGCACGCCGCATGGCTTGCAGGCTCGTGAATCCGCTGGCCTCCGCAATGTCTGTCAGGGATCGCTTCCAGGAGTTTGCTTCGGTGAGGAGCTCAAGGGCCTCCAAAGTCCTCAGCGCGCGGATGTATCCGCTCACCTGGACCTCTTCGTCTTCGAAGAGGTCGTAAAGGGCACGGCGGGAAAGGAACGAGTAAGCCACAACCTCGTCCACATCAAGGGCCCGGTTCCTGTAATTCCTGCGTATGAACTTCTTGATCGCTGCGATGCGGGCCAGTCTTAGGTCCCCGTCCTCGGCCGGGGTTTCGAGCAGAGAGTTGACCAGGGCCGTCATCATGGACCGGAGGACCGGCTGGAGACGCGGCACCTCCCCGTCCATACCCGTCCGCTGCCAGCCGGACAACGCTGGAAGAATCAACCCTCGCACCAAAGGGTTCTCTCTGATATCGGCCAACCCCTGCAACCGTTTCACTGACTTGTCATCGAGGCCCAGCAGGCACCGATCGAGTTGGAGCCGCACCGCACTCAAGCCGGCCGGCGCATGGAAACTGCCGGGGGAAGAAAGATCAAGAAACCTGACCGCGCCACGAGAAACTTCCTCTGGGCGACCCGAGAAGCTGAACTCAGGACACGAACTTCGGAAATACACCAGCCAGTCCCCGGAAAAAGCATCCCCATTCCAGTAGCAAGTCACGGGTTCATTCGTGACATCAACAAGGCTGAACCCAGGACCATCCAGGCTTAAAGCGGTTGGATTGAAACTCGGACGGACTAGTTTTTCGGTTTTTTCCAACCGCACTGGAGTGTCGATGGCGCTGCCGTACCAGGTCCGCCAGTGCTCGAATTTTTCCTCGGGGCTCAGCCCAGGGGGAACACTGTAGCTTCTGATCCGGTCATGCAGTAACGCATCCGGAGCGCCTGCGTTGGCGCCGGCAGGAGGCATGTACTCCACGGGACTGGGGACCTTCCGGCTGTATGAATACCAAGATTCAGTATGATACATCTGTGCCAGAAGGCGACATGGTGAGGTTGCGCAGCATCGTTTTAGTGCTCGGCAGGGAGCACTCTTGGAAGATCCACACTCCTGTATCAGGGCCCTACCTGTTCCGTGATCGAGCCGAATCCAGAGGTTGAACCATCGGGCATCCATGCATCAATGACACCGATCATCTTTCATCGGTTCAACCATCGAAAACCTAGATTGATACGTCCGCTTGCCATATGAATTAGGATCAACGAAGAGAACGCATGGAACAGATATCGCATTTAGATCGTGGCGGCGCACGCTGGTCAAGCGCAGTGCCGTCGCCGGCAGTGCTACGTGCCGAAGCAATCCTGAAAGTATTGGCCGAGTCGCAGGGGACCGCGGTCAGTGTGGGGCGTTTGGCGGCTCAAGCCCAGGTGCCCCGATCATCCGCCGTGAATATCTGTGCGGCCCTGCGTCAGAGCGGCATTGTCATCGAGACGGACGACGGCTTCTTTTTGGGCCCACGGTTACTTGAGCTGGGCCAGGCTTATCTCAGCTCCCTGGACCCTCTGCGAAGGTTCACGGACCTTTTCCGGGGCGTCGATGCGTCAATCGCCGAAACGGTCCAGCTTGCGACCCTTGACGGCACTGAAGTCGTATATTTGGCAAAACACGACGGGAATACAGCGATTCGGATTGCCTCGAAGGTCGGTCTGAGACTTCCCGCGAACTGTACAGGCCTCGGTAAGGCCATGCTAGCTACGTTGAAGCCCGATGACCGCATGTCGCGGTTGCAAGCTGCGTCACCCCTTCCTGCACGAACACGGCACTCCAAGGTTGCTATACCTGAACTGCTTGAAGAACTCGAGGAGATCGCAGATAGAGGCTACGCAATCGATGACGAAGAGACCACTGAAGGCATTCTCTGCGTTGCTGCGGCCGTGCCTGAAATACCTGCGGACGTAGGAATCTACGGGATTAGTGTCACGATTCTGAAGAGTCTCGCCACTGACGCACGGATCAACGAACTCGTTGCGTCTGTCAAAGGCATCGCCAAGGAGGTCGCGCGACCGTCATAGCCAAGGATGATTATTGCCACTCGGGCTCATGCGAATAAGGACCGAGCGGGCTGCCAGCGGGAGCTGGGCTGCTGCGGCACGACATTTGATTTGTTCATCGGGCCTGGCCGCCGGGAAGTCATGAGGGGGCGGGCGTTTTCGATCTGGCTGGTGGTGAAGGTGCTTCGGCGGCCGCCGAGGTCTCTGCCGGATGCGCGGCGTTTGCTGACACTGTCTATGATGCGTTCGCGTTTGATGTCGAGTTCCATTTGCGCCAGGGCGGCCATGACGGTGAAGGCTATCGCGCCCATGGGGGTGCCGGTATCGACGTCTCCGCCGCCAAGGTTGAGGACGCGCAGGTTGATCTGCCTCCGGCGCAGCTCAGTGGCGAGGTTGAGCATGTCGAGTGCGGGGGGGTGGGCTCTGGCTCCACTGACGCCGTGATCAGCATAGAGGTCATCGCGGCGGACCCCTGCAGCGATGAGGTCAGTGATTTGCCGGTCGGTGGCTTGCGCCTTGTTGGAAACTCTGGCGTAGCCGATCGTTTTGCTCATGCCCGGCCCCATTCATGTCTTGCAACAGCGGTTGGATACAGACATTCCAACTTGAAGTTGTGATACACGGTAGCAAGATATTTCCGGCCGGGTATTTGCTAGGCGCCTGCAGCGCCCGGGGTGTCTTGTCGGCTTGTCTTGCATCCGGTGGCTTGCAAGACGATTGAACCGCACGGATTCATACAACGATGGTCGGCGGGTTCAAGTGGTCGTTGCAACACCTGAGTGATTGGGCGGTGTTGTGGTGCGTGTTGGTCGGCCTGAGGTTTTGCGTGAGGTTGTGCGGGTGTTTTGGGCGTCGCGGTCGTCGGGTCTTTCTGATGAGGCCGCGGCAGGTGTTGCGGGGTTCTCCGAGGGCACTGCCAGCAGGATTGTCCGTCAGCATGGTGGGGTGGATCCTTCGATTGAGCCCGCGTGCGGGCGGTTTTTGTCCTTCGATGAACGCGAGTTGATCGGTGTGTGGCGGGCAGAGGGTCGCGGGGTGCGCGAGATCGGCCGGCGTTTGGGACGGAGCCCGTCCACGGTCAGCCGCGAGCTGACCCGGAACAGCCGCAACGGGGGCAGGCGCCCGTATCTTGCGTCCGTGGCGCAGAACAGGGCCCAGAAGCAGGCCCGCCGGCCCAAGGTCCGGAAACTGGCGGTCAACGAGGCCTTGGCCCTGTATGTCGCCGGGATGCTGACGGCCCGGGAACGGTTGTCCCCGGAACAGATTAGTGCCCGGCTGCGAATCGATTTCCCCGATGATGAGAGCATGCGCATCAGCCCCGAGACGATCTATCAGTGCATCTACATCCAAGGCCGCGGCGGCCTGCGGGCAGAGCTCGCCGCGGCCCTGCGCACCGGCAGGGCGGTGCGGCAACCGAACAAACGACCCGGGATGCGCCGGCCCCGGGTCCCGAAAGAGCTGCTGATCAGCGAACGCCCGGCAGAGGCCGATGACCGGGCAGTGCCAGGCCACTGGGAAGGGGACCTGGTGCGCCACGAGGCGCTGTTTTACCGAGCGGAGGTGGAAGACCTTCGCCGTTGTGCTGTCGCAGCAGCATGACGAAGCTGGGGGCAGCCTGAACCGGGAAACGCCGGTGAGGGTGGCAAGCAGCCCCGACAACGCCGGGACGGGCCAGTACTACCGGATGGTCCGGGTCCGGCAAGCAAGGCGGGAAGGTGTACGCGAGGAACCAGTGCTAAAAGCTTCTCAAGTCTCCCGCCAGCTCCAATCCGGTGGATATGGGCTGGTCTGCGATGCGCACCGATACCCACTGGGTGTTGGCAACTCCGCTGTTGGTTAAGGTCGTTGGCAGTGGAGGCCACGGTGAAGGCCTGCGGCGTAGCCGTGGCGATATCGCAGGGGCATAGCTGGGCACCTAACCCGCCAATCGGTTGACAGTGAACGTGGGAACCACCGTGCGGCTCCCGGCTTCGGCGTCTCGGCCAGAGACGGCAAGGTCCGGGTTGATGCGTTGTCCGTCGACGGCGGCACGGTGGGGCGGAGGGGTCGTAGTAGTCCGAGCGGGGGAAAGCCCCGCACATGGCGAAGGACCCCAGCGGATATGACGCAGTAGCTACTGCAGGAACGGAGGCACTGGTGAATACCGGTGAACTGATATGGCCTTCCCCTGAGGGGGCGGCCGTGCGGGTACGTGCGATGCAGACGAAACTGCACCACTGGGCGGTCAAAGATTCCGACCGCCTTTTTGACGATGTGTTTAACCTCGTCTGCGACCCGGATTTCCTCACCATTGCGTGGGGCCGGGTCAGGGGGAACAAGGGTGCACGCACCGCCGGTGTTGACCGGCTCATCCCGGCGCTTATCGCCGAGGGTGCCGAGGTTGTGGAGTTTCTCGGGCAGGTACGGGAGCAGTTGAAGTCCCGCACATTTGCCCCGCTGCCGGTACGGGAGCGTCTGATCCCGAAGCCGGGCAGCAGCAAACTGCGCAGACTTGGTATCCCGACTGCGGCGGACCGGGTGGTGCAAGCAGCCTTGGCATTGGTGTTGGAACCGATATTCGAGGCGGATTTCAAGCCGGTAAGTTATGGCTTCCGCCCCAGACGCCGGGCCCAGGACGCGATCGCCGAGATACACGCCATGGGCACCCGTAACTATCACTGGGTGTTTGAGGCCGATATCCAGGCGTGTTTCGACGAGCTGAAGCATTCTGCGGTGATGGAGCAGGTGCGCAAGCGTATCGCCGATAAAAGGGTCCTGTCCCTGATCAGTCGTTTCCTGAAGGCGGGCGTGATGTCCGGTGACGGTAAGGTCAGGGAATCCGATACCGGCACCCCGCAGGGTGGAATCGTCTCACCGCTTCTGGCCAACATCGCTTTGTCGGTGCTGGACGAGCATTTCTGCGCTAAATGGGATGCCCATGGCAGCCCGTACCGTAGGGAAGCACACCGGAAGCGGGGCGGGGCCACCTATCGGATCATCCGTTATGCGGATGACTTCGTGATCATGGTGGCTGGCACCAAAGCCCACGCAGACGCGCTCTGGGACGAAGTCGCGGAGGTAATAGCCCCGCTGGGGTTACAGATCTCCGTTGCCAAGTCCCGGATTTGCCATCTGGACGAGGGGTTCGACTTTCTCGGTTTCCGCATCCAGCGGCGGCGAAGGAAAGGAACAACCAAAATGAGCGTCTACACCTACCCGTCCAAGAAATCGTTGCTGTCGATTCTCGGGAAAGTGCGGGCGCTGACACGTCGATCAGAACACCATGGGTTGGCGGATCTGCTGGGCCGGCTCAACCCGGTCCTGCGGGGATGGTGCAACTATTTCCGCCACGGGGTCTCTAAAGCGACCTTTGGTTATCTTGATGCGTTTGCGTGGCATCGGGTCACCCAATGGATCCACAAACGACACCCGGGAATCACGTGGCGGGACCTTTACCGGCGTTTCCTGACCGGAAGGCCCGGAAACCAACCAGAGGTCAACGGGATCACGATGTTCGACACCGCGACGATACCCATCACACGGTACCGGTGGCGAGCATCAAACATCCCGACACCGTGGGCCAGCGCCGCCTAAGGAGTGGCTATCCGTGGAGCGCCGGATGCGATGAGAGTCGCATGTCCGGTGCGGAGGGCGGGTCGGGGAAACGGGCCGGGAGCAATCCTGGCACCGCGCCCCGGCCCGACCCTACATCATCGGGACCCCCGGCACCGGGGCGATCGGGACGCTCGTGGAACGCACAAGCCGTTTCGTGATGCTCCTGCACCTGCCTCACGGACACACCGGCGAGCAGGTCCTGGCCGCCATCGAAGACACCCTGCCGACCCTGCCGGCCCAGCTGCGCCGCTCCCTGACTTGGGACCAAGGCGCGGAAATGGTCGGCATCCACGAACGCGTCAAGATCGCCACGGGAGCCGAAGTCTACTTCTGCGACCCGCACTCGCCCTGGCAACGCGGCACGAATGAGAACACCAACGGGCTCTTGCGCCAGTACTTCCCCAAAGGCATGGACCTGACCACAGTCACCCCCGAAGACCTCGACTACGCCGCCGCCGGACTCAACGGGCGCCTACGCAAAACCCTCGGCTGGAAAACCCCCGCACAAGCCCTGGACCAGATTCTGGAAGAATCAGCAACATAAAGAACGTGTTGCAACGACCACTTGAATCCGCCACCCATGGTGCCCCCACCAATGCGCGAGTAAATATCGAACGCCGAAACTTCGGGTGGACCGAAGCAGCCCTTCTCACCCTCGAAGCGGGTGAGCCAGGAGATCCTTCATCGGAGACGGCGATGATCGGAGGTGAAGCGATCACTAACAGCGCCCCTGGCAAGGAAAGTGGGCTCCGCTCAGCCCCGATGCCCGGGGCCAGCTCGCGCTGAGCGTTCCACCGACCTCGGCCGCGGTCATACGGTTCCACCGGTAAGCATGGAGACCTGAAGGGCCGACGACGCCTCGTAGATGCGTCTTGCATGCCCAGCGAGCGGTCGCCGAGCTGGAGCGGTGATCCTACCGCTTCTGGGAGTCCAGATCATCACAGCCCGAGACACCATGTGACATTGGAGTGCGTCCCAAGCCTCATTCCCCCACAGCGATCCTGTCCAAGTCGGTCTCGGCCCATCAGGATTCGGGTGGGCCGGGGCAACGGAGGATGGCGCTGCGTCGCGTTCTGCCTCGAACCTCCGATGGGTACCTGGCCGGTGCGCAAGGTCCGAGAACCTAGCACACTGGCTAAGAGGTTCGTCGGGTTGGGGCACACCCGAACCTGACGGTAGGGCTCCGGATACCTTTACCTTCTTCCGGGACGGTCCTTAGGGCTGATCCTGGCAACCCCTGGTCAATTGAACCGCTCCCCTGCCGGCGCCGTCCTTGCCTAGACGGAAGGCAAACTATCGGCATTCGGAAATTTGCTGGAGGACCATAAGAGGCGAAATCCCTAACCAGAACGCCATGGGCGCGTTTGTGGGTGACGGCGATAGGCAACGTGGAGCTTGGGCTCGCTCCGGTTGAACTCCCGCTGAGGTCTCCGACCTGGCGGCTGGAATGTAGGCGGACCAAGATACCTCTTTTGGGAGGTAATTTGTGCTTTGAAAAGGGAGTCTGCCCCGGAACTGATTGAACCCGCTTGGGGGTCGGGCGGGCGGACACTTGGAGGGCGCAGTGGGGGAACGGACGGGCTCGCACCGGCCGTACTGGAAGCCATAGGCCTCACGGCGACCAAGGCCGCAGCCATGACCGTCCGCCGGCTGGGCGCCCACCCGCCCAGAATGGTAAAGCTGCTCGCGGACGTGCCGGAATTTGCGACTCATGTGGGGTTTCGGGCCGCTGACCGCAGTCTCTGACGTCAGGACCCGGTTTGGTTCTGAATGGGAGGTCGGCTGCCCGCGTTTGGGCCTTGAGATGAAGGAGCCTCAGCTCCGAAATCGGAATATTCGATTCTGATGGCATAGCGCTGTTGACCCGAGAGCCTAGGAATGCGATATTGGCATGCACCGCAGAATGTAATCCATTACATTTTTCCTTCACACCAAGGAAAAATCTCAAGCAACAGGAGACAACGTTGTTCCCTTCCAAGGCTCTTCGGGCACGCGGGCTGGCAGCAGCTGCAGTAGCCCTCATCAGCGTGGCCGCCATGTCCGGCTGCAGCAGCGCCCAGACGGGGGCATCCGGCACGGCCACCTCCGGCACCGTGAAGTGGTGGGGATGGACGCCGGATGACAGTGAGGCGCAGCAGGAGATCGCCGCGTTCAACAAGCAGTACCCGAACATTAAGGTGGAGTTCAAGAAGATCCAGGACGCCGACTACAACTCGGCCCTCCGCCCTGCCTTGGCGTCACCATCTGGCCCCGATGTCTTCGACGTCGCAGCGGGCGGAGCGACGGGGGACGTAGGCACTTTCGGGGCCAATGCCCTCGACCTGACCTCGACGATGAAGCAACTTCGCGGGGACGGCTGGGATTCGGGTCTCTACACAGCCGGAGTCAAGGCGTTCACGGATGGGAGCGGCAAGCTCAAAGCAGCACAGGTCGGCCGCATCGCTTCGGGATTCCTCTGGATCAACCAGGGACTCTTCGACAAATACGGGTTGAAGGCGCCGACCACCCTCCAGGAGTGGGCCCGGGTATGCTCGGTGTTCCGCGCGAACGGGATGGGGTGCCTAAAAGAGGGCATCGGCCAGCCAGGGTTCGACATCGACACACTCCACTCCATCTCTGATAGCATCCAGCCGGGCACATTTACCAAGGCGACCGTGGGCGAGGTGAAGTGGACCGACCCGACGATCGTTCAGGCGTTCTCGATCTTCAAGCAGCTCAGCACCGACGGCATCCTCGACGAGGGAGCTGTGGGCATCAAGCAGTATCCGGACGCGAACAATGGCTTCCTCTCCGGTAAGGTGCCGATGGTCCAGATGGGCAGCTGGTACCAGCAGTACACAACCCAGCCTGCCCTCAAAGCGGCTGTGGCGGCCGCCGGTGTTCCTTCCGACACCCCGCTGATCACTATGACGCCAGTCCCGTTTCCAGACGTAGCAGGCAAGGGCAACAAGCCGAACCTGTTCGGGGATCCCGACTATGCGCTGGCTGTCAACGCTCGCTCCAAGGCGCAGGATGCCGCGACGACCTTCGCGCTGTGGCTTTCATCAACGAAGGAAGGTCAGCAGATCGTCGCCGATCACCTCACGGACTACCCGGCCCTGGAAAGCGTGTCGACCGACTGGTCGACGAACTCGCTGGTGAATCCGGCCGTCCAGGAGCCGGCACTCAAGGCACTGGGACAGCGGGTGAACCAGGTCGATCAGGCGCGCCAGGCCAATTTGCCAGCGGCAATGATCCAAGCACTAGTCACAGCCAACCAGGCGGTCATCGGCGGCCAGTCGACGCCCGAACAGGCTGCGGCCGCCCTGCAGGCGGCATACGAGGCCAACAAGAGCCATGGCTGACCGGCTGCACCAGGCAGACGGCCCAAGTGGTCGGCCCAGCTTGACGAAAGAGCATGCACGAGAGGCTCCCGTTGCATCGCGTGACCTCCCGGCCAGGAGGGGCCCGGGCGTGATCGGAACCCCGATCGGGCGAAAACCTGGCATCCCACGACGAGCCAGGCCTTCAGGCCTGCCGTGGATCCTCCCAGCACTGATCGTCTCCGCAGTGCTGATCTACTACTGCATCGGCTACACCGGATACATCTCGACCCTGAACTGGGATGGTGTGAGCGACGAGCAGGACTTCGTCGGCCTGCGGAACTATGCCGAGCTCGTCGGGGACGCAGTGTTCTGGAAAGCACTCGGGCATACCGCCGTCTTCTTTGCCGCGACCACGGCCGCACAAATCGTGCTCGGTCTGGTGTTCGCCGCTCTGCTCCACTCCCGACTTCAATGGACGGTTCTGTACAAGGTCCTCGTGTTCGTACCGGTAGTGATCGCCCCGGCCACAATGGCCCCGGTCTTCCGTCAGATCTACGCCCCGCAAGGGCAGTTCAATTCCATGCTCGAGGCGCTGGGATTAGGCGGCCTGGCCCAGTCATGGCTGGCCCAGCCGGAGACGGCGCTGGCAGTGATCATCTCGATCCAGATCTGGCAGTCGACCGGAATTGCCTTCATCCTGTACTTCGCCGCGATGAGCCAGATCGACGGAGAGGTCCTCGAGGCAGCGCGGATCGACGGTGCCGGCAACCTGCGGATCCTGCTCAGCATCATTTGGCCGGCCGTGCGCAGCACCACTGTCACCCTGGCCACGCTGAGCGCGATCGCTTCCCTTAAGACGTTCGACATCCCCTACCTCGTCTCCGGGGGAGGACCGAATTATGGGACCGAGTTCCTGGGCACCCTCATTTACCGGGTGAGCGTGCCGCAGTCCGAGGTCGGCTACGGTGCTGCCATCTCGGTGGTGCTGCTCATCCTCGCAGTCGGCGTCGCCATCGTCTTCAACACTGCAGGCCGCGAGAAAGGGGCACGGAATGTTTGAGACTCGCAGCTTGCGCGGAAGGCTCGTCCTCCAAATCGTGACCACCCTCCTTGTCTTGCCCTTCGTTTTCCCCCTAATAGCCATGGTGGAGGGCTCCCTCGCCGGAACCGGGTGGAACAACTACGTCACGGTGCTGTCGATTCCGCTGCTGCCCGAATTCTTCCGCAACAGCGCCATCATCGCGACCGGCGTCATCATCATAGTCTGCGCCTGCAGCATGCTGGCAGCGTTCGGATTCTCCAAACTGCACATCCGCGGGCGGGAGATCTACTTCTGGACGCTGCTGGCGGCGCTTACGCTTCCGGAAGTGGTACTGCTTACCCCACTTTTCGCCACGGCGACTTCAATGGGCGCCTACGACACCTTCTGGTCGGTGATCCTGCCGCTCGCTGCGCTGCAGATCCCCTTCACCGTCCTGCTGGCCCGGAACTTCATGGATGGCATCCCAAGCGAACTCATCGAGGCCGCCCGCGTCGACGGAGCGAGCACTTGGCGGACATTCCAGGACGTCGTCCTCCCCCTGACCCGCCCCATCGCTGCCGCCATCGTCATCCTGACGCTGATCACCTCATGGAACGCCTATCTGCTGCCACTGGTGTTCCTGCAGGACCCGGCGTCTCAGACCGTGACCCTGGTGCCGCAGTTCTTCATAGGCCAGTTCAACAACGACCAGACGAAGGTTCTGGCCGCCGCAGTCGTCACTGCGATCCCGGAGATCGTTGCCTACCTCTGCCTGCAGCGGCTTTTCGAGCGCGGACTGGCCGCGGGCGCACTGAAGTGACCGTCCCGGCACAGCAACCCATCGATTGCTAAGACCGCCCACCCACTGAAAGGAGCCCCCTTGACCTATCTTGAAATTGCCCGCATGGCAGATGTCTCCACGGCGACGGTCTCCCGCGTGCTCAGCGGAGCCGGCGCGGTCAGTGATGAGCGCCGGGAACGCGTCCTCGCGGCCGCGCAGGAGCTCTCCTATCGGGGCAGCCGTGCGGCGAGGACGCTACGCCGCCAGAAGGCGGACACCATCGGGCTGATCGTTTCCGATATCGAATACCCCTCCGTGGCCTCGATGGCTCGATCCGTCGAGAACGCTGCTGCCGAACGTGGCTTCGCACTGAACATTTGCAACTCTGACGAGGACTTGGCCAAGGAGCGCAAGTACATCAACCTCCTCATCGAGGAACGTGTAGCAGGACTTATTATCTCGCCCGCAACTGAGAGCTACTCGGCGCTTGAGCCCCTCGAGCGTGCCGGCATCCCCGTGGTCACGCTCGACCGACGCCTGCAAGACGCCAGGGTCGACAGCGTTCTGCTGGATAACCAGAAGGCCACACAGCTCCTTATGGACGATTTGCTGCGGCACGGACACCGGCATTTCGCTGCAGTGGTAGGAACCACGGTGGCGACGCCGAGCCGTGAACGGCTGGAGACCATGCGCGCGATCGTGAAGTCTGTCCCTGACGCCACCCTCATCATTGCCGGCAGCAAGCTCGGAGAGACTATCGGCGTTAGTCACACACTCGAAACAATCGGTCCCGCTGTGACTGCTCTCGCCCTCTCCGCACACCCGCAACCCACTGCATACGTGTGCGTGAACGCGATCATGCTCACGAGCGTTATGGCCTCCCTGATCCAGGAAGGCCTCCGCATCCCACAAGACGTGGCGGTCGTCGGATTCGACGACATGCCGGGCTTCGCTCTCTTCCAAACGCCGGTCACGGTCGTGGCGCAGCCCACCCAGGAGCTGGGACGTCTCGCCGTCCAATTGCTGTTCGAGCGAATCGCGTCCCCGACCCGACCCCACGAGACAATCCTCGTACCTCCAACCTTCGTGGCCCGCGCCAGCTGCGGGCACGAATGAACGGCCGCTCCGCCCATGCCCCGGCGTGGGCGGAGCGCACGTAACCCTTCAAGAAACTCAGGAGATTACATGACGAACACCACTGACTGGCGCGACCTAGCCGATCGCGTGCGCAGTTATCCGCAGACAGCAACCCAGGCCGCATTCCCGCTGGGCGGGATCGGCACGGGCAACGTCTCCGTAGGTGCCCGCGGCGAGCTGCGGGACTGGGAGATCTTCAACTGGCCGGGCAAGGGCAACTACATGCCCTTTACCTTCTTCGCTATCCGTACCGAGTCCCCAGACGGAGAGACTCACACTGCCGTGCTCGAGGCGGAACTGGTCGGTCCTCATGCCAAGTCCCACGGCTACTTCAATGGGGAGCTGGCAGGGTTGCGGCGCTTTCGTACCTCGAGGATGTGGTCCCTTTACCCGTACGTCTTCGTCGAACTCACGTCTCCCGACATGCCGGTGAGCGTCGTCCTCGAAGCGTTCACCCCGTTCGTGCCCGGGGACGAGGAGGCCTCAGGGATCCCCGGAGCCGTGATCCGCTACCACGTCACCAACCTGACCTCCGAGGACCTGAAGGTCTCCGTGGTCGGTTCGCTGACGAACGCCCTGGGCTTCCAAGGCTACGACGTCTTCGGCAACCTCAAGCTCAGCGGCGACCCGAAGAACGAGCTCCGCGACGACAATGGCCTCGTAGGGCTTTACTACACTTCCACGGACGACCCGGGGTCGGAGCAATATGGAACTCTGGCGTTCGCCACCACAGAGCACGGCGCGAATTACCGGCCCGAGTGGCTGAAGGGCCAGTGGACCGACAACGCCCAGGATTTCTGGGACGATTTCCGCAGTGACGGCGAACTCGACTTCTTCCACTCGGTAGAAGCTCCGGGCTCCGAACTCGACAACTTCTACGACTTCAGCTACCTCCGACTGCGCGAGCAGATAGGCTCCATTGCCGTGCCCAAGGAGGTCGCCGCGGGGCGCACCGAATCGTTCGAGTTTGCGTTCACCTGGCACGTCCCCAACCGACCCAAGGGCTGGATCGAAGTAGACGCTGATCTGGAGCGCCATGCTGCCGGCGCCTACCCGATCATCCGCAACCACTACGCGCTCGTGTATGAGAACGCCTGGTCGGCGCTGAAAGACCTCATCGGCAGGCTCGGGGAACTCGACACCCGATCCCGCCACTTTACCGAAGCTATCTATCGCTCATCACTGCCGCAGGCCGTCGTCGAAGCAATAGCCGCCAATATTACCGTCATACGGAGCCACACCTGCTTCTGGCTGGAGGACGGAAACTTCTACGGGTGGGAAGGAATCCGCGACCACGTCGGCTGTGGACTGGGGAACGTTAACCACGTATGGAACTACGCCCAGGGCGTCGCCTTCCTCTTCCCCCGTCTGGAGCAGACGATGCGGCGAGTCGAGTTTATGATTGAGACCGACGAAGCCGGCGCGCTCCCCTTCCGCTCCCGGCAGACCCTCGGCGAGGAGCGATGGCGCATGGTCCCCGCAGCCGACGGCCAGCTCGGCTCGATCGTCCGTGCGTGCCGCGAATGGCGCCTCTCCGGGGACGACGCCTTCCTCGCCGACGTGTGGCCCGGCGTGCAGCGCGCCATCGAATACGCCAAACGCACGTGGGACACCGACGGGGATCTGGTTCCGGATGCCCAGCAGAGCAACACCTACGACATCGAGTTCTACGGCGCCAACGGCATGATGGGCACCCTCATGGTCGCCGCACTGCTCGCAGGCGCCGAAATGGCCCACGGAATCGGAGATGAGGAGAGCGCGGCGAAATACGAGGCGGAGGCGCGCATCTCCAGTGAGAACCTCGACGCACTATGCTGGAACGGCTCCCACTATGTGCAGGACCTCGCAGACGTCGATTCGCACCGTTATCAGTTCGGCCAGGGCGTGCATTCTGACCAGCTTCTCGGCCAGTTCCTCGCACACGTGACCGGGCTGGGCCATGTGCTCCCGGAAGACCACGTCCGAACTGCTCTACAGACGATCGTGCGATCCAACCTCCGCGAGGAAATGCGCCAGGTGGACACCGTCCAGCGCGTGTACGCGCTCAACGACGAAGCCGGGCTCGTCCTCTGCAGCTGGCCGGACGGGGGTCGGCCTCGCTTCCCCTTCGGCTACAGCGACGAGATCTGGACCGGGGTCGAATACCAAGTGGCCGCAAGCCTCGTCTACGAGGGGTTCATGGACGAAGCCGAGGCCATCGTTGACCGAGTGCGCGCACGCCAGGATGGCTTCCTACGCAACCCCTGGAGTGAGAACGAGGCGGGGCACCACTATGCGAGATCTCTGGCGAGTTATGCACTCCTGACCGCCTACTCCGGCTTTAACGTCGATCTCTCGAAGAGAAAAGTATCCTTCGCTCCGGCAACAGATGGCGACTTCACCAGTTTCTGGTCACACGGCCTTGGCTGGGGCACCTACGAACAGCACGTCGCCGACAACGGTTCGCTCTCCGCCGTCATTACCGTCATCGAAGGTGAACTCGGCACCGACGCACCCGTGACCCCTGCGGCGACCGTTCATATCCAACAGCTAGCAGCGCCTCAACAGCTCATACAGCAGCCTTCATAGGCTCCCGCAGCTGCTGCACCCCCGGCATCAAAGGCTGGGGGTGTGTTGCGGCCCTGGCTGAGCTGGCCCTCCGGTAGCAGCAGCGGGCCCTCCGAGTTGGGTGGGAGAAGCCGGCGGCCACCGAACATGACGGTAACCGTCAACCACGCCCAATTCCGTAAAGCCGGCTTTCCACTGAAATTATCGCAATCACTGTGTGTCTGCATGGCATCGATTGCGGTGAGGAAGTCATTGCTCGTGGGGAATGGCTGGAGCCGATCAGGATGGCGAGGTCTTTCGCTATTTGGCCGACTCGACGGTTTCGCCACCCTCCACTCACCACCGTGGCGCTGCCCCACTATGAAATGGGCGCTTGGGCCACCGCAAAGAACCTCATCGACGCGATCGAGGGCAAAACCGATCTGGCCTTGTTAGTAGACCACCCGACGGTCCTCGGATGCCCTCTGGTAATTCGTAATTCCGTCACAGACACCCAGGCCCCAGGGTCAACCGGGCACCAGACGCAAGCCGCATTCTGACGAACCATTCCCCCCATCCGGCCCCAGGACCCCTCTGAACCTTCAAGGAGCACTCGATGTACCTCAACCCAGCTGCCGCACGCCCGAATCCCGAGGTGGTGGTTGTCGGTGAATCGCTCATCGACGTTATTGAAACAGCCGCAGGACCTGCCGAGTTTCCGGGCGGCTCGGGGATGAACGTCGCCTTCGGCCTCGGCCGTTTGGGGATTACCACCTCGCTGCTGACAGCTTTGGGCAACGACGCACACGGCCGCGTTATATGCCGGCACCTGGACTCCGCGGGCGTCCAGGTGATGGCCGGGGCCATGCACCTGAACCGCACCTCAACCGCGACAGCCGTCCTGGACCACACAGGATCGGCCACCTACGACTTCGACCTCGAATGGTCACTGCCGGAATTCAGCCCAACATCACTTCCAGCTGTTCTGCACACAGGATCTTTGGCCACGTTCCTCGAACCAGGGGCCAGCCGAGTGCGAAGGCTGCTGGAGGCGATCACCGGCCGCTGCCTCATCACCTACGACCCCAACATCCGCCCAGGCCTTCTCGGGAGCCACAGCGAGACCGTCGCGACCTTCGAAGACATTTCGGCCCTGACAAACGTCGTCAAGCTCAGCGTGGAGGACGCCCACTGGCTTTACCCCGGCCAGGCCGCCCAAAGCATCGCCCGGCGCCTTCTAGCACTGGGCTGCGACCTGGCGGTTGTCACCAACGGTGCGGACGGATCCTATCTTTGCTCACGAACAAGTGAAGTCTCAATGCTTCCACCGCGCGTAACAGTTGCCGACACTGTGGGCGCCGGAGATTCCTACATGGCTGCCCTCATCGCAGGCCTGGTCCAGGAATTCGAGGGTGGCTTTGATTACGGCCGGCTGACCCGCCTGGGAACCGCTGCTTCACTGGCCGCGGCAATAACCGTCGGACGACACGGGGCGAACCCTCCGACGAGGGCCGAGCTGAACGCGTCAATGGAACTGACCGACTCATCCGGAAAGGGCTCCAATGACTGAGACCCAGCCCCTGCAGCCCGAGACCCCTTGCCGTGGCCTCGCAAATACTCGTCCTCTTCTCCACTACACGGCCCGAGACACTTGGTTGAACGACCCCAACGGCCTCATCTACGACAAAGGCACTTACCACCTCTTTTACCAGAACAATCCGTATGGAAATGTCTGGGGCAACATGTCCTGGGGCCATGCCACCTCCACCGATCTCAGCACCTGGGTCGAGCACCCCGTGGCCATCCTGTGCAGCGACGAAGAGGACATCTTCTCGGGGAGCATCGTCATCGACCACCTCAATTCCTCCGGTCTGGGAAGCCCCGGTTCCTCCCCGTGGGTCGCCATCTACACCAGCGCCTTCAAAGAAAAATCCGTCCACCGCGGAACGCAGGCCCAATCCCTTGCCTTCAGCACGGACCAGGGGATGACATGGACAAGATGCAGCGGCAACCCGGTCCTCACCCGGGGCACAGCCAATTTCCGTGACCCCAAAGTGTTCTGGTACTCCGGCAGCGCCGGCTCCTACTGGGTAATGGTCGCCGTCGAAGCCCTCGAGCAAAAGGTGCTGCTCTACAAATCCAGGAACCTGAAGGACTGGGATTATCTGAGCGACTTCGGTCCGGCCAACGCCGCCGGCGGAGAATGGGAGTGTCCGGACCTGTTCTGCCTCCCCCTGGACGAGGACCCAGCAACAACAAAATGGGTCATGACCGTGAACATCAACCCCGGCGCAGTTGCAGGTGGCTCCGGTGGCCAATACTTCATCGGCCACTTCGACGGGCACCGCTTCACTGCAGACAATTGGGATCGCGGCACGGCTGCCCAAGAGAAAGCAGAACCGAAACATGATCTACGGAACTACCAATGGCTCGACTGGGGCCGGGACTACTATGCGGCCGTGTCATTCGGCAACGTCCCCGATAACCGGCGCATCATGATCGGTTGGATGAATAACTGGGACTACGCCAACGACATCCCCACATCCCCCTGGCGCTCAGCCATGTCGCTTGCACGGGAGATAACTCTGTCAACCATCGAGGGCTGTCCCGCACTAGTACAGAGGCCAATTCTGCCGGCAAACCGGACCCCTGTCGGAGCCTACAGGCAACAAGCACCGGTGGTGATCGACGGCACGTCCGCGACATTTCCGGACATGGCCAGCGGCCCCACGCTTGTCATCCAAGCCCAGTTCCGCGCAGGCACAGCGCACCACTTCGGCTTGAAACTCCGCGACCCCGGCCCACTAGCAAGCGGCCCTGCCGCCCAAAACGGAGAACGCTTCACGGCCATTACTTACAACGCAGACACCGGCGAGCTGGCCGTTGACAGAACGCGGTCCGGAAGCACGGGTTTTCACAAGCTCTTTCCCTCCATCGAAAAGTGCCCCGTGCGATCCCAAGACGGCGTCGTCAATTTGGAAATCATCGTGGACGCGTGCTCTGTGGAAGTCTTCGCCCAAGGGGGTGAAAAGGTCATCACCGACCTGATCTTTCCGTCAGGTAACACCCACATCGTCGAAGCTTTTGCGGAAGGTGGCCATGCCACTCTGGAGCAGTTGACCATCACCGCCTACACCTAAGAAGGCATCAGGCTGTGCCCTGAACGTACGCCCGCCGAGGGGGAGGGTCCGAAGGAAACAGCTTCCACCTACGATCCCAATATCGGTCCCGGCCCGCAGGCGTTTCCTGACACCTCAAGGCGCCGGTCATAGAGCCCAAGCTGACACATCCTCAGCGGAATCTGCACCTCGGGCTACGCTGTGCTCATGACTAGGCGCGGGGAAGCACTAGCGTGGCTGGAGGGGCAATCATTCCTCTGGTCCTTCGCCGGGCTCGGCCCATTCCAGAGCGGCGACAACATGCCCTTCATTGGGCAGAGCCCGCTTCTCGTCTGCAGGGAGCTTGTCATAGGTGTACGCGGCGACGGCCATCGGAGAGGACGAGCGGCCAAGGCTGTAGCGGACGCTGCGGTCGTTTTTGGTGCCGCAAATGAGGATTCCGATTGTTTCGTTGTGGTGCTCGCGGCGGAGCATGTCATCGACGAGGGCGACGTAGAAGTTAAGTTTGCCGGCGTATTCGGGTTGGAACTTGCCGGTTTTGAGTTCAATGACTACATAGCCCGTTGACCGCACTAACGGAGTGTCGCCGGAGAATGTCTGTGCGATCTGACAGGCTCAGGCATGGACAGCATCGAACCTCTTCCGGCACCGAAGGCGGCCCTTGACGTATCGCGCGTTGTCTTGCCGAGCGTCGGCGAAGTCGTCCAGACGACTGACTTGAGTTTGGCCTGGCGCGTCGTTGGTCTCCCCGAGGAGGTCGACGTCGCTGTCATAGACGATTTCCTGCGCGATCTATCGGCCAACGACTGCAGCCCCCAGACCCTTCGCTCCTATGCATTCGACGTTTTGCGCTGGTGGCGGTTTCTGACGGTGCTCGGGCGTCGCTGGGAGGCCGCCAGCAGGCAGGATGTGCGCGACCTGGTCCTGTGGATGCGGCAGGCGGCCGGGCTGGGCGCCAAGCAAGGGTATCGGCCTGCCTTCATTAATCACATGCTCTCGGTGCTGTCGGTGTTCTACGAGCATCAGGCGAGGCGCGGCGAAGGGCCGGTAATCAATCCGGTGCCCGCCGCCGGCTCCGGCGTACGAAGGTACGCCCACCACAATCCCCTGGAGGAATTCCAGCCCCAGCCGCGGGCACCGTATCGCCAGCGGGTCGTTGACAGCCCACCGCGGGCGCTTTCGGATGACCTCGTCGACCGGATCTTCACACGCCTGAGAACGAACCGGGACCGCGCCCTCGTTGCCATGTACCTTTCGACCGGTGCGCGGGCCAGCGGGCTGCTCGGCATGACCGGCAGGGACGTCGATTGGGGAAACCAGACGATCGGCGTCATCTCCAAGGGGACGCGGGCCTATCAATGGGTACCGGCATCGCCAGACTCACTGACCTGGCTGCGCCTGTACTTGAGCGAAGCACCGCGGAGTTCACCCGGGGACGCTCTGTGGTGGACGCTGCGCCGGCCGTACCGTCCTCTGCGCTATTCGGCGGTCCGGGCTGTGCTCGAAAGAGTCAACGAGACACTGGGCACGGATGTCACGTTGCACGATTTCCGTCACACCTGCGCCACGCGCCTTGCCAGCGATCCGACCATTCCCCTCACCGATGTGCAGGCCGTGCTCAGGCACGCTCATCTGAGCACAACGTCCCGGTACATCCACACGCAAACCGAGGACATGCTGGCGCGTGTCCATCAACACCATCAGGCGCCACGGCCCCAGCCACCCGAGACGAACACGGCATGGGGATACAGCGACTCCGATCTGGCGGACCTCTTCGGCGAGACGCCATGACGGCGACAGTGACCGGTAGTCCCGTCACTGTCGGCTGGGCACTCCGCGAAGCTCCTCCCGGTGCCTTTCTGACAATCGAGACGATCATTGCTCAGGCGACAGAACGGCTCAATGACACGCCCAAGCGAGGCCGGGAACGCGCGCGAGGACTGAAATACCTGCTGGACTGGCTCAGTTCTTTTCCCGGCGATGACTGGCAGCAGCGATGGGAAGCCGCGGGCTGTGATCAGGCCGGAATGTCATGGGGGCAGCAGGACATCAACCCATACCGCAAATCCCTACAGGGCAGCGCCTCGATCGCCCTCATAGTGCTCGACGTCGTACGCCCGTCCCTGACATGGCTGCGCACCGCCACCCCACCGCACCTGTTCATCACCTACAGGTCTGTCGTCGAGGCGGACGCCTTCACTCAGCTGGATACATGGCTGAAGACACTTCAGCTCTCGAAGACCTCGCACATGCTTGCCCTGAATGCACTGACGCTTCTTCGGATCCGCACCGGCACCCCGCTGCTGCGGGTCACCGCGGCACAATTCCTCCAAGTCGAGTCCGAATGGAAGGCGCTGCGCGGCAGAACCCGAGCGACCGGCGTAGCTTGGAAGGCGCTTCAGGCCTGCGGCGCACTTGTCGGGGAACCCGCCGACTACCGGGCCCTGCTCCGCAACGGGCGGCTCACCGTCACACAGCTTGTCGACGCGCACGGCATCTCCGACCCGGCCATCCGCACGCTATTCATCGACTACCTCACAGAGAGATCCGCCGCAGTCGACTACACAACTCTGGAGAGCATGGTCCGGGTACTGGTGAGGAACTTCTGGTCGGACGTCGAGCGCCACCACCCGGAACTCGGCACGATCAGACTGCCGGACGACGTCGCAACCGCCTGGAAACAGCGGCTACGCTACCTGCCCGGAGGCCGGGAACGACGCGACTACTTCACCCACCTGACCACCGTGCGGGGGTTCTACCTAGACCTCGCTCAGTGGGCGGTCACCGAACCCGAACGATGGGCAGCTTGGGCCTGTCCGTCTCCTGTCAGCGCCGCGGAAACAACCGGACTGACCAAACAGAAGCACCGGACGATAGCCCGAATGCACCAGCGCACCCGCATGCTCGCGCCTTGGCTCGGGGCCCTAGCGGCCACAGCCGAACAGGAACGCCGCCACACCGCAGCCCTGCTTGAAGCAGCGTCCCGTACTGGGGAAGGCGAGCTCCTGTCCGTCGGTGAGAAGACATACCGCCGCGTCTTCCGCGGCTTCTACGGAGACAACTCGCGGCCGTCGGTCGAGGACCTCGAGACCGGCTCCGTCATCCGCCTGTACCGAAGCGAAGAGAGGGCATTCTGGTCCTGGGCCGTCATAGAAGTCCTCCGGCTGACAGGACTGCGGGTCGAGGAGCTCGTTGAGCTGACCCACACATCCGTCCGCCGCTACATTCCTCCCGGCGGCGAAGTCACGGTGCTTCTGCAAGTAGCACCGTCCAAGAGCGACAGGGAGCGGCTCATCCCAGCCTCCCCGGAACTGGCTTCCGTCCTGGCCGCCATCATCCGCCGGCTCAAGGGGCCAGATGGGACCCTTCCCCTCATCAGCCGCTACGACCAGCTGGAACGCCGCTGGGGATCCAAGCTCCCGCACCTGTTCCAAATCGGGTTCGGCGGAGTGCCTAGAGTCCTCTCCACTGCGGGGGCTCGCAGACTGCTCCAAGACACGGCCAGCAGAGCCAACCTGAAAGACGTTGACGGTATGTCTTTGAAATTCACCCCGCACGACCTGCGCAGGATCTTCGCGACCGAGACCGTCAACAGCGGGCTGCCAATTCACATCGCCCAACACCTGCTGGGCAACATCAGCCTCAACACGACGCAGGGCTACGTCGCCGTCTATCCCGAGCAGGTAATCAGGAACTACCGGACGTTCATCGACCATCGCCGAAGCACCAGGCCGGCGCACGAGTACCGGGACCCCACCGCGGAGGAATGGACCGAATTCGAGAACCACTTCACCCTCCGGCGAGTTGCGCTCGGAACCTGCCACCGGCCCTATGGCACCCCGTGCATCCACGAACATGCCTGCGTCCGCTGCCCGATGCTCCAGATCGACCCCGGTCAGCTGCCCAGATTGCGGGAGATCGAGGCCAGTACCCTCGAACGCATCGACGAAGCCCGGCAGAAGACCTGGCTAGGCGAAGTCGCCGCCTTGGAAGAATCACTGCGTCACATCAGAGCGAAGCAGGACCAGGCAGCCCAAATCCGAGAACGCCTTCAGGCCGGTGCGGAACTGACCGAGAATGACGGCTCTTCCGAGACCTGAACATGCCAACTCCAGCTGGGACCGTGTCGTGGCCCAGCTTGGACTGCCGGGATGTGACAGTAATAGGCCCGCTGGCAGGAAATTTGCGAATGTCGAAGCTAGCAAAGCTGGGTCGACACGAAAGGCTTCCGGAAGTCTTTGAGAGGATGAGATCATGCCAGACGGTCCGATCGCGATCGAAATTGATTCATTGCGTGAGAACTTGGAAGCCCGGAGTCGCTGGGACCTCGGCTTGAGGGTGCGGGAAATCTCACGGGGTTATCGAGCTGTGACTTCGAGGCATCAGTCGATCCAACGGATGGGTCATGAATATGTCTCTGCCTCTAAGAGAAGTTTCGACCTGATGCGTAAGAAGGGCATCGGGGAAATGCTTTCAGCCGAGGAATTGGAGCTTCAGGAAGAAGCGAGCGAACTGGGGGACGCGCTGATCATGGAGGTCGAAAGCCTTTTCAACAGTGCCTCGCAGGTCCTCAACCGGGTGGCGGCCCTTCACGAGAGCTTCTTCGGCCCCGCGAAGATACCGTGGAAAAGCTTCAAGAGCTTCACCCACGCCTCGGAATATGGAGCCAAAAGGGGACTCGGCGAGCTTCCGGCAGGATTCGACGATGCGCGATCGTGGCTCTTCGATAACGTCATTCATATCCGTAACCGACACTTGGAGCACGTGCATGAAGGCCACGGAAAACCTCAGCGATCTGGCATCCTCGGCTACAACAACGTCACAGAAAATGTCTTCTACGGGGTTCAGGACAAGATGGATAGCCCCGCACCAGTGACGCACCAAGTGAATCCGCAGGACATACTACCGAGGCTTGACTTATTCCTTCGGCTCTGGATTGGCTATGTCTTGATCAATAATACGCATATGAGCGAACGTCAGGCACACGTGCCAATAACGTCGCCAGAGTCCGAGCAGAAGTAACCTCCAGATCAACTTGCGGCGACGAAGACTCGGACAGACAGTTGGGGGTGCGCGGAGCGGGCCGGTGGCCGCCCTCCCGGAGGACCAGATCTCTGTCGGGCCCGACGGTTCAGAGGGCGCCGCGCCCGATTCGTGCCCACCGAAGTGCCACTGCTAGTGCAGTTAAACCGGTTTTGGTCCATGTGGAAGAACAGCATGTCGATGAAGTAGTCATCTCCGTCGACGTCGAAGTGAACTTGCCGGCCAACGAACGAGAATCCCGGTCCCAGCTCACGCAGGGTTTCGGTGATGCGGCTGGTGAGGGCCAGTTCAAGGGCTCTCTCGGCAACAGCGCCGGAGAGGCCCAAGAACTCGAGTTGTATGGATCCTTGGCGATTTGCTGGGCGAGTTCCGAATCCTGCGCAACAAGCTGTTGCGTAAAGTTCGACGGGGCGGTGCCGGTCCTTTCCAGTGTCCGGTTCATGATCATGTTCAGCAGGACGTTACGGGACCAGCCGTGTTCGACTGCTGCCGCCGCGTAGGAGACTCGGCTTTCCTGCTCAGTGAGTTTGTCCAGCAGGACGGTGATGTGGCCCCACGGCAATTGCGCAACAGGCTGTTGCGCAATTGGGCTGTTGTGCCAGGCACCGGCGAATGTGGTCATGTATTGAATGTTCCGGGCAGATAGGCCTTTCATGTCGGGGAACTCCGCCCGAAGGTCCTCGGAGAGGCGGCGGATGACACCGCTACCCCAGCCTTGGTCCCGTTGTTCCTTGAGCACACCGCGGCCGATGGTCCAATACAACTCGATCAGCTGAATGTTGACCGTTCGAAGTGCTTTAGTTCTTGCCCCGCGAACGGTCTTCTTGAGCTCCTTGAGCAAATGGGCGTAGCCGCCTGGTAGGTCAACATCTCGGGAAACAGTCACAGACTTCATCCTAGGCATAAGCATTCGAAGGAATAGGGATAGACCTCCCCATTTTTAGTAGAGCGAGAGACTCAATCGTGTCGCGGAAATCCTGAAAAGTTTGGGCCGCTTCTAGCGGCTCAGTCTCTTTTGCAAGGTCTTGGTTTCGACGTTCATGCCGCGGGCTTTGCGTGCTTTCGGGCTGCGGCCTGCTGCCCCAGCTACGGCGGCGCTTGATGGGGTGGCTTGGTCCTGGTCGGCGGTGAGTCGTGCCTAGACAGCTTCCTTGTCGGCGACGCCGTCGATTCTGGCTGCCAGGTGTTGGCGGCGTTCGGCCGAGCCGTATTTCATGTCGGCTTCCTGGTACACAGCGCCTCGGGTAGCTGACGATTCCGGTCTTCCGGTCGTTGACCTTCAGGCCGAAGCGTTTCTGTATTTGGTCGCGGATGGTGTCGGCGGCGCTGCGGGCTGCGGGGTCGTGGTCTTTCCATACGATGGCGGTTTCGTGGACCCGTTTGATGTCGCGCCCGGTGGCCGTGTCCCACCAGCGGTTGTCCGTGACGGGTGCGAGCTGCGCCCGGGCTACGGCTCTGGAGGCATACCAGCGTCGCAGTTCGTGGTCGTTTATTTTGTTCAGGAGCGTGACGTTGTGGCTCAGCTCAATTATCCAGAAGGTCTGTGGACAATTGGTTCAGGCCCGGTCCATGCGGCCGCGAACGCACGCATGTTATAGATGTTCGTCCGGGAGAAGCCCCTCATGTGCGGGAACTCCGACCGCAGGTTACGCGCCAGCCTGTCAAGGATCTTGCTGCCCCAGGCCTCGTTGGCCTGCCGGTCCAGCATCGTTCGTCCGATGTTCCAGTACAGCTCGATCATGGCGCTGTTCACCACACGCTGGGCCTTGAATTGCGCCTGCCGCACAAGGTCTTTGAGGGGACATAAGTGCAGCCGTGAAGTCACGCGGCAGGTCCGGCTCGATCTGGGTCATGATTCACCCTATCGGGGGCCACTGACAGCCCGGATTCAATTGTCCAGACAGTGTCTGGACAATTGCGTCCTTCGGCCACGCGGACCGCCCAAACCTTCATGCATCCCTTACCCACCACCGATGACGAATGCCAGGACCGGCAAATGTGCCACAGCCTGCGGCATATTTGAGGGCTTCACCTCAATTGTCCGTTTCTGGCTCGGATCGACCTTCCGTACGGTCGGTGGGCCGGGTCATGGCTGGATGGTCCGGACGTCGGGGAACCAGCCTTCGGGTGCCGTTTTGGGTTCGAGGTGTTCGGGGTCGCGGTGTTTTTGCATGTCGCATTTGTAGAACGGGCCGCGCGGGTCCAGAAGTACATTCATGTGGTGGTCCGCGTGGTCTTTCCACCAGACGCTGATGCCGGTGGCGCCGTCGAGTCTGAGGTGTTCCCAGGCCCGCCAGAGCGCTTCCACTCGGGAGAGGGCTTCGGGGTGGAAGTACCATTCGAGGCACCATTTGGCGGCGCGGCCGTCGACGTCGCGGACGTAGGTGGGCAGGAGCTGCTCGTGCAGGAACTCTTCGGCTGAGCCGTAGACCAGTTCCGGCGGTTTCTGCTCTTCCGCCGGCCTCTCTGAAGGTGCCTCCGTCTCGTAGGGGGCGGGGGCTGTGCTGAATCGTCCGATATCACTGTTCATCTCAGAACCTCCTACCTCGTGAGCCAGGGATTGGCCACGGGCCCGGCTGCCGCCGGTATCTCCCGTTCTTCGGGGCGGGGGCTGTGGGTCGTGATGGAGGCCTCGACGGCTTCCTGGTGGGGTCCGGTGTACCAGGGCAGGGTCCGGACGAGGGTGGCGGGTGCGCCGGAGGCGAGGACCACGGCGCGGCCGCGGTCGAGTTCGGCGAGGTTGGAGACGTCGAAGATGCGTTCCTTGCCTTCCTGCCGGGAGCGGCTGGACCCGGTTTTGCCGGAGGAGATGGAGATGTTGGTGTAGCTGTAGTCCCCGATGAGGTCCGAGAGTGCCCGGAGGAAGCCTTCTTCGGCGACCCCGCCGCCGTAGACCTTGACGTTCGCGGCGGACCAGATTTTCCGCATGTTCGCCTCCCCCCAGAGTTCGACGCCCTGGGACCAGGACTGCAGGATGGCCATGACGATCAGGCCCTTGGAGCCGTAGTGGCTGAAATGGTCCGGCAGTCCGGCCCAGCGGACGACGTTGGCCAGCTCGTCCAGGGCGAACAGTGCAGGTTTGGGCAGGCGCCCGCCGCTGCGCTCGGCCCGTTCCTCCATGGCCTCGGCGATCGCCACGGTCAGGGCCGTGGTGAGCGGAGCGGCCGAGCCGGCACCTTCCTTGGAGAGGATGTAGATCGTCTCCTGTGAGGCGGCGAAATCGTGCGGGTTGAACCGGCGCCGGGGATCCCTGGCCACGGAGGCGCCGCGGGCCGGGGCGACCCAACGCAGCGTGTTCCTGCTCTTGAGGCACTGGATCATTTTCTCGGCGGTGCCGAAGATGCCGTCGCGCTGCTTGTCGGCCAGCTTCAGCGTGGACTCCAGGCCCTTGTACTGCAGCTCGTAGTCGTGCTCTTTGAGGATTTCGATGGGCTCCTGGCTGACCTGCTCCGTCACCCACAGATACACCTGGGTGATCGGCAGCTCCCCCAGCGCGGCGGCCAGGAAGTACGAGGAGAGAATGTCTTCGGCCTTCGGGTCGAAGTACGCGTCAGGTTTGGACCCCGGAAGGCGCGAGCCGACGGCGAAGTGCTGGGTGAGTTTGTAGGCCTTCTCTTCGTCCGTGACGTAGGAGAGCGGGTTCCACCACCAGTCCGGTTCTTCCTGGGCGATTTTCTGGGGATCAAACACCCACACAGGACCTGTAAGGATCCGGATGCCGCGGGTGCCGTCGACGACGTCGCGCTTGTTCGAGGTCGAGACCACGGCGCCGGGGGCGTCGAGGATCGCGGGCATGACCCGGGAGGTCGACTTACCGGTCCGGGGCCCCCAGATGTCGATGCTGAGGTCTTCCCAGGACTGGATGAACGTCTGGCCGGTGGAGACCACCTTGCCCACGACGATGCCCGGGGTGTCCTTCACGCCCAGGCGCTCGGCCGTGGCTTGGGCGCCCTTCTCGGAGAACGCGGCCAGGGATTTGCCGCGCCCGAGGTACCGGGCGGCCTTATCGACCCGGGCCCGCTTGGACGCGCCTTTCTTCCAGGCCAGCAGCACGACGACGGCCAGGACCAGGACCGTGCCGGCCATGAGGGCGGCGGCGACGGTGGACTGGACGGGCCAGGGCACCCGGCCCTTGATGAGCCCGGCTATCAGATCAATGGGCTGCGCCGGGGGTGCGGCGATGCCGGCCATCCAGGAGCCCAGGTGCACGGCGGCGTAGGTCCCGCCGCCAAAGACGACGATGAGGCCAATGGCCAACCACACCAGCAGGGCATCACCGAGGCCCATTCCTTTGCGGTTCGGTGCACTCACGGTGTGCCCCCTTCGGTGGGCAGCTGCGGAACGGCAGGCTCCATGAGCGTTTCTTTGTTCCAGCGGGTGTTGGTGTCGTTCAAGCCCTCGTCCTGTTCGATCGAGGTGAGCCCGATCTGGACGGGGATTCCCGGGCGGCCGCCGACCTTGATGAGGAACTTCCCCCGTCCCGGGGGTTCGACGTCGACTCCGCGGGAGTCCCAGGCGGGCGGGTCCTGCCAGGAGATGAGTTTCTGCTGCTCCTGCCGCGACAACGGGATGGCGGAGGTCAGCAGCGGCATCTCCGAAGCGGGCAGACCGCCGCAGATCACCATGCCGGAACGTTCCACGAATCCGCGGGCCTTCATCCTGTCCTCTTCCGCCGGCAAGGCCAGCAGGTCGGACATGGTGTGGGAAATCATGATCTGCCCGACGCCGACCGAGCGGTTCAATCGGGTCAGGGCGTCCACCCGGTCCACCATGCCCTTGCCGGAGCGCAGTGCCCGCCAGAGCTCGTCCAGGACCACGAAGTAGTTCCGGCGCGGTTCCAGGCCGGCGTCTGCCAGGGCGTTGGCGACGTTGACCGTGCCGAAGCCGTAGGACCAGCAGGCCAGCAGCACGGCGGCCTGCAGGTCCGTCTCGGTCTCGTCGATGCTGGAGACGTCGAAGACCACGGCGCGGTCCCGCCGCATGGGGTTGGTGGTCTGGGCGGAGAAGATTTCTCCGAGCTTCCCTCCCCCGGTCAGGCCCAGCAGGGTGGCCTCCAGGGCCCGGGTTTCCTGCAGGTAGACGGCCATGTCGCCGCGGTCCAGGGCGACCTGGCGCAGCTCATCCGGGGCAGAGACGATCACGTCCAGGAGGTCCTTCAGGACCGGGATGCCGTCGAACGTGTCATCGAGGACCCGCAGGGCCCGGTCCAGGATTGTCTGTTCCTGGTCTGTGGGCGGGTTGTTCCGGCTGATCGTGATGAGGGAGACGACCATGTTCAGGCGGCGGCCGTGGGCGTCGGCCCGGACCCGGGTGGCGGCTTCGTGGTGGCCGTTGGCCTCAAGGAGCTGGGCGACCTCGACGGCCTGGCCGGGATCAAGAATGTTCAGGTAGCCAACGCCGCGGCCCAGGGAAATGACCTGCCCGCCGAGAGCCTTGACCGCCTTGACGTGCTCCCCCTTCAGGTCCCCCAGGACCAGGGGGTGGACGCCCTGGGCGGAGAGCCCCAGGAACATGCGCCGGACCAGGGTGGACTTCCCCAGACCGGGCTTGCCCAGGATGAACGCGGACGGGTTGGAAATGAGCCGTGCCCGCTGGAACCAGCTGATCGGGTCACAGCAGACCGTGGCCTGGGTTTCCTCGTGGCGTCCGAGCGGGACGCCGATCATGGGCGAGGACGCACCGGAGGAGAACGGCCACAGCCCGCAGACCTGCACCGTCGTTCCCCGGTACTCCGTCACGGACGGGACGAGCGCGGCCATGCCCCCGCCGCGCCCTGCCCAGCCACGGGAACCCGGCCCGGCCTCCCGTGGCTGCCGCCCAGTCTTCGCCTGCTCAGCGTTCACCGGCGCCGCCGTTACGGGCTCAGGTGCTTTCCTGGACGGGCGGGTGAAGAGTTTCATGCGGGCCATTACAGGGCGTCCTTGATTTCGGAGGGCAGCATGCTGTGCTTGGGCAGGACCAGCCCCAACGGCAGGGAGGCCGCGAACGCGGTGTCCTGCGCGCCGTAGGCGCGGCGCAGCAGCACCCGGGCGGTACCGGAGGTCTGTTCGATGGCCGCGACGGCATCAGCGAGGCGTTCCTTATCGGTCACGGTGGCCGTGACGACCATCCCGAAGTTCACGAGCCCCGCGCCTTGGGCTTCCTCCTGGGCGGTCTGCACGGCGGAGCGGGCGTCGACCAGGGCGCGGGCGGAGGGCCGGGTCCCGGAGGTGATGCGGACGTTGGCGTTGTTCTGGTCCCGCTCGACCACGGCAGCTGCCCGTGCAGAATCCATCGGACGGTACAGCAGTGAAATCCGCTTCCGGTCGATGTCTCCGTGGGGGGCCAGCAGCCGTGAGAGGACCGAGGAGTTCACCGACCCCCGCGGTGCACCGGTCATGGTCCAGGAGGCCGAGAATGCGCTGTCGTGCCGGTAGGTATCCCAGCTTGCCTGGGTCGCGGTCGGGCCGACCTCGCCCCAGGCCAGGGACACCGGGGAACCGGCGGCGTGGGCTTCATCAATGATCAGCGCTGCGGGCGGGTCGTAGGCGATCCGGACGACTTCGCAGAGTTCCTGCGCCGGCATCGGGCGTGCGATGCCGGCGCCGGTGGATTGCAGCCGGGCCGACAGGCCCGGGATGCGGGAGGCAAGGTCACGGGCGACGTCTTCGGGTGTGCGTTTCTTGGACCCTGCCCGGAGGGCGGCGTTGAACGTCAGGGACACCCAGGCCCGGACCGTGGCCGACCCTTCCGGGTACGTGTTGACGACCTCGCGCAGAATCGCCTGGGCAAAGGCCGGCGCGTCCGGGTCGATGTTCATGTCCACTTCGGTCCGCAGCCGGTACCCGGAATCCGGTGCGGTCTCCACGGTCACGGCCGCGGCGTCCAGGCCGGCCTCGTCCGCCAGTCCGGCGAGCCAGCCGCCCCAGTTCGCCACCCACGCATCAACCTGCTCCGGGTCCACCAGTGAGGCGCCGTCGGGTTCGGTGGAGAAAATCACTGTGAAGTGGCTGGTGGCCGGCACATGCAGCAGCGCGAACGGGCGCTTGTAGGAGTCGGTGAACTCGTACAGGGTCGACGTCGCCGCAAGCCCCGGCAGCTGGTACATGCCCCAGCCCGTCACGCCCAGGGGGCCGGAACGGTAGAGATTCGTTCCCGAGGACCTCGACAGTCGGAAGCTCATCCGTGTCGCGAACCGGTCCACAACGGACTGGCCGTGCTTGTCCTTCACTGTCAGCAGGAGGGCGCTGACCCCGGCCACGGCCAGGACGGCCAGGCCCGGGAACAGACCCCAGATGGCGAAGCTGATGATCCCGGCCAACAGCCCGGCCATGACAATCCCGGTCCCGATAGCTCCGAGGTTGCCCAGCCCCGCTGAGCGAGGTACCCGCCAGTTGCCGTAGGACGGTTCCTTGTACTCGGTATTAATTGCTGCCACTGGGGCCCTCCCCGGTTGAATCCTGCGCGGTCTGCTGTGCGGCCTGCGAAACCTGGCCGGCGATCTGTGTTCCTGCAAGGACGGCGACTCCTACGGGACCGGCTGCTGCACCCTTGCCCGCTCCCGTGGCTGCCCCCGCGGTTCCGGCTGTCGCGGTGGCTCCACCAGGGCCACCTGGACTTGTCGAGGCTGGCGTCGGCTGGCCGCCGTTTCCTTTCGGGCCAGGTGTTCCGTTGCTGCCCTTCGGGGGCGTGCCTGGCTGGTTGGGTTGCGTGCTCGCCGGCGTCGGTGCGGCATTGCCCCTGCCGCTGCCGCCCCGGCCCAGGGACACGGCACCTGTAGCCATGGCACCTACTGCCGCGCCTGCCCCGGCTCCCCCGCCGGAGGCGACGGCCCCGACCATCGGGGTCACGAACCGCATGAGTGCCGGCAACGCGAACAAGGCAACGATCATCAGCGTGAAGCCCGTGATGGAACCGGTCAAAACGTCCTTCCCGGTGTTGTTTCCCATGAGGAGGAACGCGACCGAGTAGACAATGGCCGCAGCGGGTTTGTAGAGGAGGAAGGCAATGGTCCAGCCGACAGCTTTCTGGAACCACTGCCTGCCCATCTCCGTGTTCGTGAAAGCGGCCGTGGTGGGCAGGATGCCGGCAAGGATCACGAGCATGCCGCTGCGCACCACCATGAGGACGATCTGCACGAGGGAGGCAAGCAATCCGATCAGGCCCAGGACGATGAGGATGAACACGCCGACCCCCGTCTGGCCGGTCACGACCAGGAGGTTCATCGACTCAGCGAATCCCTTTCCGTCCGTGGAGCGCTGGATGATGGCGGCCGAGAAAGCGTCTGCCGCGATCACCAGAATCGAGATGACACCCAGGCCCAAGCCCGTGACCAGGGTGAGCGTGACCAGGGACCGGAGCAGGTCCTTCAGCGGTGCTCCGCGTTGTTCCCAGATCATTCGGATGCCACCGAGAATGACGGCGAGGACAGCCAGCGTCAGAGTCCAGACCATCAGCTCGCTGTTCACCATGGAGACGACGGGGCCCGGCGTCGTTCCGTCCTCGCTGGCCAGGTTCACCGCGGGCATGGACACCCAGAAGGTCGACAGTGTCGTTACCATCTGGCTCATGGCCTCCAGGATGGCTTTCGCCATGTTGCCCATGGCATCATCAGCCAGCCCTGAGAACCAGTCTCCTACCGGGTTCCAGGTAGGCCTCATGCTCCACTCCAGAGGATGAATCCGGAAAGGTCACGAACCTGTCGTGGTTCCTCCAAAGGTGCGCCGCTGTCGGCAACGACGCCCTTCCAGTCCCCGTCCTGCCAAAGCAGCGTTGTCCGCACCGAAGCAAGCGCTCCGTTGTCGGCTTTGAACGCGAGTTCCACTACGGCCTGGTTCGCCGTGTATGAGACGTTGAAGCCCGCTATCTGGACCCTCATCGCCGAGGCCGGGGCCTGGGTCTGGGGTGCTTTCATCCCAGCATCACGGCCAGGTCCTTTGGCTGCTAGCTGCTCGGCAATGGCTCGCTCCTTGGAGGGGTCAATACCTAGTGCCCAAAGGTTTACCGCCGCGTACAGCGCCCCTGTTGGTGTATGGGCGAAACAGGATCTTATGCCCTGATCGTCCGTTTTTCCCGGGCCGATTTTCGGATCGGTTGGCGCAGCCATGGTCCCCACGAGTTCCCACTTCGTCTTCGGTGCAGCCCCCAGCGCCGACTCCGACGCAGCGGGAAGTCCGCAGATACTTTGGTCGGCTGCAGCCGGGGCGCTGGGGCTCGATGTGGCCGGGCTGCCGGACCCTGCCGGGGGCGGGGCTGCGTGGTTGTTGTCCTGTCCTTTGGGGAGCAGGAAGATGACGAGGGCTGCTGCAATCAGCGCGACCACCAGCGCGGCAGCAAGGATGAAACCGGGTTTGGTGAACGGATTGCTTTCGGTGGTGCGCTCTGTTGACTGGCTCATGGTGAACCTCCCGTTGTTGGTGCTGGTTTAGACGAAGGCGCGGACGATGCCGGCGGCGCCGGTGATGATGATGCAGCCAAGGAGGACCCAGCCGAGCTTGGCGATAGCCTGGCCGCCCTCACCGCGCTGGAGCTGGATGACCATGCCGATGCCGACGATGATGACGCCCAGGACGCCCAGGACCAGGCCGATGCCGGAGGCCCAGTTCAGGAGCGTGAGGAGTCCTCCGGCCTCGGTCGGGACGACCGGGGTGGGGTTGGGGATGACGCTTCCGTCAAATACGGCGGAGGGGTTCATGGTGAGACCTTTCGGTTGATGGTGCGTGGTGGGGTGTCGGTAGCCAGGACGGCCAGGTCGGTGATGAATCGTTGGTACTCGCGGGCCGGCGGTGGTGTCGGGGAGTCCCCGTGGCGCCAGGCATCTACCCAGGGCAGGGTCCAGAGCCGGGGCGCTCCCCCGCCGACGATGGCGGTGAAGTCCCGGAGGGGTTTGGGAGGCTTTCCCGGCGCGTCTGCCAGGACGGCGAGGCCGAGGAGATCCAGTGTCGGTGCCGCCCCTGATGCCCATTGGGTCAGGGCGTTCCTGGCGGTTGTCAGGCCGCGCATGTCGGCCCGGCACACCAGCAGCACCCGTGGTGTGCTTCCGTCCGGTAGGACGGGCCAGCAGTGATCGGTGACGCGTGCCCCGGGCAGGAGCTCGGCGATCCGGCTTTCACCGGCTCCCCCGTGGGTGCCGGTGATCCACAGCGCTGCGGAACCTGGCATGGTGCGGGGGCCCAGGCGGTCTGCCGCGTCCGGTTCAACCATTCCCTTCAGGGGTGCAGTGATCACCGCGGTCGGCGGCAGGTGCGTGCCCGGTGCTTCCTCGTCCGCACTGTCGACGGCGTCTCTGGTGATCCAGGGGTTCAGGGGCTGTTGCATGGTTCCTCCTTCCAAGGGGCCGTTTGGGGGGTGGCTTAGAAGCCGCTGGCGACGGCGGCTGCTGCGGCCAGCCATGCCCGCCGGGTGGCGGTTTGGAGGGTTTCGTAGCGGATCGGGCCGTTGACCAGGGCCGGGTCGTAGGGAATCCGGACGACGGCCCGGACGAACGGCTCAAAGCCGTCCGCGATCCGCTGCGCCTCGTCTTTGGCCCGCTTCAGGGCTTCCCCGGTCATGCTGCGCTTGGCGTCGGTTGATTCGGAGACGATCACGACGGCGTTGCGGGCCAGCTCCGCGTTGTGGCCGCCACGGGATTCGAGGGTCTGCAGTGTCAGCCGGGCGGCTTCGGCGCGGTCTTCGATGGCCGTCACGGGGACGACGAGCTGGTTGGTGTGATCGATCATCCGGCGCCAGTTCGCTGCCCGGGCGGTGTTGCCCGAATCCATGACGACGAGCCGGTAGTAGCGGGTGAGGACCTGGTGGGCGATATCGACTTCCTCGGCGGTGACTTCGTGGTCGCCTTCTTCGTTCTCGTCCGAGCGCAGGACATCGAACTTGTCGGCGGTCTGGTGATGGACGAACTTGGCGATTTCCGCGGCGTTCGTTGCCGGTGAGAGAAGCTCGGTCGATGAATCGATCAGGTCCAGGACGCTCCGGTCGTGGGAACCCTTTTCGGTGCGCCAGCCCAGGGTGCCTTGGGATTCATTGTTGTCCCAGGCGACGGTGGCGGCGCCGCTGTAGCGGGCAAGGATTGCCGAGAGCATCACGACCGTGGGGGTCTTGTTCGCCCCGCCCTTGCGGTTGACCACGGCGATGGTGCGGGGACCGGGCCAGTGCTGGCTGACGGTGCGGATGTCCTCCCGCTCGGAGAGTTCCTCTGCTGAGGGGTCCATCCGGAATCCCAGGCGTGTGAGTGTTCCGCGCCAGCCCTGGGTGGCCGGTTCCAGTACCGGGGCGCTGACCAGGAACGAGGTTTCCTTCAGGGTCCGCCGGGTCGGAAGCGCTTGCCCGGCGACCGCGGCGGTCTGCTGTTCCACGGGGTTGGTAGATGCCGGCGTGGTGCCGGATTCGACGGGGTGGGGCGGAGAGGGCTGCCCGTCTGGCACCGCAGCAGCGGGGACCGCTGCGGGCTCTGAGAGGGTGGCTGCGGGTTCTGTCGGGGCGGCTGCCGGCTTGGGTGCACGAGCCGGGGCGGTATCGGTCACGGCCGGGGCGATGGTCCCGGGCGTGGTTTCGGGAGGTTCTGCGCGGCGGCGGGCGGGGCGGGGCGCGTAGGAGACGGATTCGATCTTGTGGTCCGGGTGCACGATCAGTTCACCGTGCCCTTCGGGATCCTCGATCTGGACCCTGACGGGGCGCTGCAGTGTTTGTGCCTCGCCCACGACGAGGGCCAGGGCGTTGTTGCGCAGGTCCTGCAGGGATTCCCCGGCCGGAACGATCCGGGAGTTCCCCGCGACGATGACCTCGGCGGTCCGGTTTTCGCGGACGATGGCGCTGATCTTTGGAAAGGCCAGGACCTCGGTTGGTGCAGTACCCATGAACTTCTTCCTTTACGTGTGTGCGGTGGCAGAGGTGCGGCGTTTAGGACGTTGGTGGTGTGAGCCGGTTGACCTTCCACGGGGCGTCCTTGCCCGTGCGGAGCAGCTGGACCGTGTAGGTCCCGGCGTTGGTGGGAACCGCGGCTGTGACGCCGTATCCGTTGGCGTCATCGACGGACAAGGTGGCGGCCCCGGTGACGCGGCTGGCCGGGATGTTGGCCGGGTCCACCGCCGAGTAGTCGGCGGTGGCCTGTGGTGTCAGCCAGCGGGCAAGGTCGTTGGCCCATTGCTTTTCCTCCACGGCGGGGCGGGCGAAGTCGGCCATTGCGTTCTGGGCGGTTTCCACGGCTTTGTCTTTGCCGGCCTGGTCCCAGGTGATGCCGGTGGCGGCCGGGGCTGTTCCTCCGGGCGCCTGGGGTCCGCTTCCGACGCTCAGGGAGACGGGGCCGGACGCCGTGGTGGTGGTGCCGGCTGATTCTGCCGGTGCCGTGTCCGCTGCCGGTGCGCAGGAAACGCAGAGCAGGGCCACGGCAGGCAAGGCGGCGGTGAGCAGGGGCACTGTCAGCAGGGTCAGGGGCTTTTTCACTTGTTCTCCTCGTGGGCGGGCAGGTACAGGAAGGCTGAGGGGACGTTGTTGGTGACTGTCCGGGTGTAGTAGCTGTGGTCGTTCGGGGGCGGGTTGCCGTTGTAGCCCTCTTCGACGTAGGTCCCGTTGTCCTTGACCTCTTTGACGACTGCGACGTGGCCGAATGTCGGGTCTGCTCCCCCGGTTCCGGGCGCGTACCAAACAACGGCACCAACCCGGGGGGTGCTGCCGGTAGGCCAGCCCTTGGCGTCCCAGCCGGCCTTCCACGTCACGGCAGAACCCAGCTGTTGCCCGTCCGGGCGGAAGGTGCCGTTGAGGAACTTGAATGGTGCGCTGGCGGATCCCATCTGCTGGTTCACCCGCCACAGGGCGAAGTCCACGCACTCGCGGTAGTACATGCCCAGCGGCGACGTGCTGGCTGTGTTCGCTCCGGCCTGCATCCAGGTCGGAGAGTTTTTCCACGGGTAGTCATCCCCGGCACCGGACTGTCCCGGGACGGCGCAGCCGCTGCCTTCCAGGGAGAACTTCGAGTTCGAAAGGGCCTGAACGAGTTTGACCGCCTCGGGCCAGTACTTCTGGTAGTGGTAAGGATCGGCGTTGCGCTGAACCTTGTTACCGGCGATGGTCGGCTCCAGGAGCTCCCAGCCGGCGACGCCCTGCAGGGCCTTGATGAAGTTCGTTGCGCTGGTGGCGGGGTCCATGCGGTCCGCGTAGGAGCCCCACGCGCCGTTGTCGCGTTGCTGGAACAACCCCCGGGAATCCGGGCCGGGTCCGTCGCCGGTATCCAGCACACGCAAGCCCGACTCCCCCAGGGCGACCATGACGCTGACCATCTGCCCCTGGACGGACAGGTCCAGCGCCTTTCCGGCACCCATGATCGCCGCGGCATTCTTCAGCTGCTCTTCGGTGTAGCCCTCGACTTTGGTGTTGCCGTCGATGACGACAGAAACAGCCGGGCCACAGCTGGCCACCGCCGACTTCGCGGGGGCCAACAGGAGCAGCATCGTGAAGATCAGACCAAGGAACAGCCCGGGGATGGCAAGGAGTGCCACCAGGCCCAGCGACTTACGCTGCATCAGGACAGTCCCCCGGCCCCGTTGCGGACACATGACCTCGTGAGCCGCCAGGGGCCGGCGGCTCCGACGGCCAAGACAACACCAGGACGTCGGATCCGCAGCACCACCCCCGGGCGTCCATGCTTGAAGACCCCGGCCTCCCCGTGGGAGGTCACCAGGCCCGTGCCCTTTAGGTCCGCGAGGGCATTCTGAAGGGCGTCCCCCAGCCCTGTCCGGTGGGCAATCCCAGCCGGTCTTGCCGGCCACCGCACTCCAAAAGGCACCAAACCAGCCATCTCCATCACCTCCCCCTTTGCTCCGGACGGTCCCAGTCCCTACCAGCCAGCCCCGACAAAAATCCATCGATTGGAGCCTGGCAAATCCTCCCGCAAACCAGCGGTATGTTCTTGTCACATCCCCCGAAGAGACCCATCTCACCTACTTAGTGACGGACATCAGTCACAAAACGGGTCAATCGGTATGGTTGTTTGCGATTGAAGCTTAGCGCATAGTTTAGCTATGCGCTAAGCTCTGCGTATGACCAAGTTCAAAAGGTTGGGGCAAGATATAACTCATGCCCCGCTATGTCCGACCGAAAGCGCCAGCCTCCCTGGAGGCGGCAATTGACGCGTTCGGCGGCAATCACGCGAAGGTTGCCGTCCTTGGCTTCCTTGCAGAAAAGGGCCCCGCCACGGCGGCCGAGGTAGCTGACGGCACGGGGCTGGGTCGTCCGACAGTCAAGGCCCACCTGTATCAGCTCGCGGACGCCGGGGTGGTCGTTGCTGACCCGGCGCGAGCGCTTCCTCTGGAGGACCGCACCGGGCGGCGGGTCAAATATTCGGTGGTGACGGATGAGCTCCGCCGCCACTACGAGGCCCTGGGCAGGTCCTTCGGGCTTGTCGAATAAATGTGTGGACCCTCCTGGCGAGTAGCAAAACCAGGCGCCCGTGCGCGGGTACTCAATGGTCAGCGGCGGCGGCTTCCTCGCATAGACAGAGCCGCGTCGTGGAACCCTTAGCCGGCGAGTTCCCAAGCTGGCTCGCTAATGGAGAGGGGCGACACGCTGGGCCGTTTTCTGTAAACAAATCCCCCGAAGCCGTAGCGAGCAATGCTAGTTTCGATTCAGTCGATAGCTGTAAACAGAAACCTCACATTGATCGACTGCACGTGGCACCAACGATGAAGCAGTCACAACGCCTGGTTGTGCGAGATTCAAAGGACCTGACAATGAGCGCAGTAATCAATCGTGGAGGCGGGCGGCCCAGCAAGGGCCTCCGCAAATACATTGGCTTCCGCACACCGGCCAAGACCGCGGAAGACGTTCAAAAGATCGCCGCCGCAAAAGGCATGACTGTCACCGACTACGTTTCCTCTGCCGTCGACCGGTCGCTGCGCGAAGATTTGGCTTTGCTTGGTCAGTTCACGCATCAAGACGAGCTGCCGATCCGCATGGCCTCGTAGATACAAAGAAGGCCCGCACGTAGCGGGCCTTCGAAGCTGAAGATTCACGATCCGGAGCTTGCCGGCGAACAGATCGTAAATCGTATGGAAGTCCTCGACAGGTCTTCATTTGTGTAACAAAACCGATCTTGCAGGATCGGCCATTACTCATTCCCCGAACAGGAACAAAATCATCGTACAACAGCACGCTCTCGTGCTGCCAGCAGCAAACGACGCTGGCGTGTCTCGCGAGCCATCCCCCACCGATATCGCCGCTCAGGCATGGGCCGCCCTGACGCCTCTTCTTGCAGGTCAGCCACGCATCCGACTCTCCCGAGATGGCGGAAAAACCTACCCTCACAAACATGAGCGTGCACTGACTGAGATCCTCCCCACACTTCCTGCTGCCGTCCGCATCTTCGGCACGGACGGCACCTGCGCCGCGATCTTCCTTGACTTCGACTCGTCAGTGGCCGGTGTTGACTGGGTTGAATCTGATGTGAGGGCCGTTCAGACCTGGCTGCACAACTGCGGTGCCCGCTGGATTGAGGACTACTCCCCCAATGGCGGCCGCCACGTCTACATACCGCTGTCTGAGCGCGTCACCTTTTCGGAAGCGCGCGATCTGGTCGAGGCACTGGGCACCCGTCACCGCACCTTGGACAAGTCGCCTCACCAGAATCTTTTACACGGCTGCATGCGTACGCCAGGTTCCCCTCACAAACGTGGCGGCCACCAGCAGCTCGCCATGTCACTTTCCATGGCTTACGACGTTGCCCGCCGTCCCAATTCGGTCTCCATCTGGTCTGCCATGAACGATGATCTGGCCAGTGAGATAGCCGCAGTACGTGCGCTGCGCCTTGAGCAGACGTACATGCCGACGGCCGTCGATGCACCAAGAGTCCAATACCCTGCAGGCCGGATGTCCCGGGCCATGCAGCAGATGGCACGTACCGGGCTCTACGACGCCAACCGATACGCCTCCGACTCGGAAGCCCGCCAGGCAATTGTTGCCGGCGCTGCAGCAGCCGGCATGGAGCTGGTCGAGGTGGAGCGCCGGATCCTGCAAGGGGTCTGGCCTGGGCTCGCTTCTTTCTATGCCCGGTATGCATCCCGCCACCGCATCCCCGCCTTGCGACGGGACTGGATGAACGCGGTCAGCTACCTCAGCAGAAACAAGGAATCCAGAAGCGGAAAGAACAATGACCACATATCCCCCACAAGCCGGCCAAATACACAGCCCCAATGGACTGAAGGAAATCCGATTTCATCGAATCCCGATGCCGAACATCGATTCATCAGAACCTGGCGCAATGCACTCCGCCTAAAGGAACACGCTTACGCCGAGTCCAGGACCGGACTTGCTCGACGCATGGTGTTGCGGTCTTTGGGGGAGGCTGCTCACAAGACAGCGTCAAGGTTTGTGGAATTCGGCGCTCGGTCCATCGCCGTGGCCACCGGCCTGGATCACACAACGGTCGGATCCCATTTGAGAGCCTTGCGCAGCGAGAAAGATCCCTTGGTCACCCTGGTGGAAGAAGGCCGCGGTACCAAAGGGGATCTCTACATGCTGACGGTGCCAGAGGAGGTGAAGACAGCAGCCGAAGACCTGACCTGGCGGAAGGGGAAAATCCATGCCCTCCGTCCGGTCTTCAGGGAGTTGGGCTTGCCGGCGGCATTCGTGTACGAAACACTCGAGCACTCCCCGGCTCTGTCAACGGCGGACCTCGTCCGGATCACCCATCTATCACGCACCGCTGTCAGTGAAGCGCTCGACGTGATGGCTGCCTGGAACATGATCGTTCGGAACAAGCAAAGGGCATGGTCAGTGGTGGCCACGACGTCGCTGAAGGAGCTTGCCGAACACTTCGGCGTCCTGGAGGCCGTCGCTGCGCAGCTTCAGAAATACAAGAACGACCGAATCCTCTGGAGGGAGTGGCTATCCAAGAACGTCAATACTGTCGCTGAGCTGCTCTCCCCCGGCGAAGACTATCCGTGGGAGACGTTTGAGGGCCCACCCGATGAGTGGGCCCTCGCGGACCTTGCTTTCACAAGAGCATCTTAGGGTTGGCATCCGGAGGTCTATCTTCTTTCATGCATGAAAGATTTCATTCATTCATGCCCGTTAGAACCTCATCAGCGCTTTCCGTCATCAGCCCCAGCGGCTAAGAATCGCCTGTTCGGTTGCCTCGCGGATCGAGATGCCTTCTTCGTCTGCCGCCGCGTAAAGCACATCCACAACGTTCTGGGCCAGCCGCGTGCTGAACGGGTATGTCACTTCCCGGCGGCTAGTCTTTGTATTGACTGCTTTCTTGGTGCTCGTCGAAGCCCTGGCCTGTTGGCGGACGGTCGCCGCCTGTTTAACAGCCTGTGTCGCGGCCGGTGGGGCCACCGGCGTTTCGACCGTCAACGGCTGGGTCGCTGGAGCCGGGGTGTCTGGCTCCGACTTAACCACTGGCGCTAGCCTACTGGCGTCAGGCTCGGCAGCCTGTGCGACGACCGGTGCCAAAGTGGCGTCGGATGCCTGGGCGGGGGCCGCCGGCGAGTAGTCCACCGGATCGACCTTCTCATCGGCCGCCGGCCGGGGCCTGCGCTTGAGGACGGGCGGGCGTTCTTTCAAGTCATCGCTCACTTGACGATCTCTTTCATCAACTCGGTGTAGGCTTCCACGACGGGCAGGCCCTTTCGGTACTCGCCATACCATTCCTGTGTCACACGCATCTCCTGGACGATGGTCCGGTGTGGGACCAGTGGGGTGAGCAGCATCCCGGTTTGCCGAAGCTCGTCGATGCTGGACACCGCGATGCGCGACATGACCGTAGAAGCGACGGCGCCGACGACGATGCCGGCCTCCTGTAGATTGTCCGGGGCGCCGATCCGCTTACGGGACATCCGGAACTGTTCGACGCTTTTGCGGGCGCCTGCAACACCATCCACTCCATCGACGGTGGCTCCTGCTGCGTACACAATTGTGTCGGCGGCGTTCAAGGCAGACAGCGTCAAAGGGCCACCCTGGCGGTTCGGGCAATCGATGATGACGACGTCCGCGTTTATCCCGATAAGTGACGTGCGTAAGCGCAACTCCGCATGGTCAGCGCGGTCAGCCTCACGATTTGAGACGCTGCGGGCGGAGGGGACGACACGAAAGTTCGGGAACCACGAGCTCGTCACAGCGAGATCTTCAGCCCAGCCTTCCGGATCGGCGTCCCCCAGGATGGCGCCGACGTGCAGACCTTCCTCTTTGGGTTCAACGCCGATCCACTTGCTGGCTGCGGCCCGCGGGTCGAGGTCGACGAGTACAACTTTGCGCCCTGAAGCGGCGGTGACGGCCGCCAGTGATACAGCAGTCGTTGTCTTGGTGGCACCACCCGACTCGCTGTAAACCATGATTGTTTGCATGCTTGAAAGCATTCCTGAGGCACGTATGCGTTACAAGCAGCCACGCCGCCCGCCCCCTACTGTGACCAAGATGTCATGCAAGCAATCTTTCCTGCCAGCATGATTTCTTTCTTTCATGCATGTTTACATCCCCCAGAAATCCCCTGGTTTTCGGTCATTTCAAGTCGCAGACGACCCCGGCGCCCCACCCGGTGGTGCGCGACTTCCCGTCGATCATTCTCGGTTCATCGAGCATGCTTTCATGCATGAATGACTGCAATCCTTAACACGCTAGGGTTAATTCCCGGCCGGCCACTACCGATTGGTCGCTGGCCGGGAGGATTTCATGCATGCTTGCAAGAATGCATGAAAGAAAGATTGCATGACAGCATGACAGATTTCTTGAATGAATGCAGGAAGGAAGGACTGAAAGAAAGAATGAAACAATGCATTCATTTATACATCTCGAACCTACCGCCCCTGCGGTCGTGTCGACCAGAGCAAGCAAGCTTTCATGCATGAATGAAAGCGTGAATGAATGCAAGTCCATTGGGTTACGGTCGACCGAGCACTCTCCTGGCTGAGCTCGACCGAGGCGCCCTACTCGACGTTGCCGACGTTCCTGTACGGCGACCCGTGGTGGAGAGGCGATGGGGGAGCTCGACAGGGTCCGCAGGATCCACAACGAGCTCTAGGTGCTCCCCTCGCTTTGCAGGCGCTAGGAGGAGAAATGGCCAAAGCTGGCGCCGGGCGTGGTTCCCGGCCTGGTCCGTGCTGCAGCGATGGCTGCGTTGACTTCAGCATCCCAGCAGGGAGTCGCGGAAATGGATGCCTCCGCGTGAGCCGGACCGCACGGCCCGCAGCTGAGTGGGCAGGCCATGGTGGGAGTGCTAGTGGCGCTACACGCGCTCGGGCGTCCTAGCGGGGCGCTTCCTCCGCCGCCTGGCCGCTACGCCGATGTCCTTGCGTCTGTGAAGGACCAGGTGCGCTCGGCGCAGCATCGCGTCCAGCGAGCGGTGAATACGGCCATGCTGGAACTGTACTGGGGGGATCGGGCGAACCATTCTGGACCGGCAGACCGCCCAGCCGTGGGGGAGCAAGGTATTGGATCGGCTGGCCTGTGACCTGCGGCCATGCAGAGAGACGGTCGCGAACAGCTTGGGCGAGCGGGATGGTTCGTTCGTCCAGGTGAAGGCGTCCGTCGTGAATGTCGGTCAGTTGCAGCTTGCGCAGTTGGACATGCCGTCTGGTTGGGGTATACCCCAACCAGACGTCAGGAAGGCGCCGGCATTTATGTCAGGCTCGGGCCTGTTGCGCTATTTATTGACACTTGTTGCCAGGGATCTCGGGGTTCAACCTGACACCCTTCGTTGGGAAGGCAACATGGCCGGTCAGTGCATTCGATACATCAGGGTCAGCAGTCTGCATTAGAACGCCCGGCGCCAGCTCGAGGGGTATTCAGCTGGACAGGATCTTCACGGATATTGCGTCCGGCAAGGACACTTGACGCACCCGGCTCGATGAGCCCTGTCCGGGAACGATGATGGGGTCGGCGTTCTCTAAGTTGCATGCAGTGAGCCAGCCGCGGGTCCTGGGGCCCGTCACGGTCCGTACTGCCCAATGCTGGGACACCACTTCTGCAGAGGACGGGCTCAACCAGTGGGCCAAGCGGACTGGATCATTCGATGCGGCGACCCCTGCCAAGGACGCCTGCAAGGCCAGCGCGGCAGCCCGCGTCGAGGACTGAACCGGGTCAGGAAGGCACGTGCCGAGGCCCGCTCCGGACTCAGTGCAGCCCGGCCATACCCAGAATCCCCAGAACGACAAGGACTTTCGCCGCTTAGCGTTACTGGCGACGCAGATCCTACTCAACCCCCGACTTCGGCGCAGGCAGCCAGCCGGCGCCGGCTGCCGTTCGCGCCGCGGGTGTGATTGCGCTGCATCCGCTTCGCTTCCCTCATCATGGCCCGCACGCTCAGATCGCAAGACCGTGGACGGCGCCGTCAAGATGCCCGGCTGGCCAGAGACCCTGCCCGCACATGACCTGGTCCCTGTCCTGCGCAGGATGCGGGGGTAGCCCTATGTCACTGGGTTGGAAGGCAAGCAGAAGAAACATAAGAAAATCCGGGACAAAGCGATCAGAGAAGTTCGCTTAGGTGAACAATAGCCTCATGAACTTGGACACATTGCTCTCAGGATTCTTGGGCGGCGCGATGCTCGGCGTGGCGAGGATGATTCTTTCGCTCCCAGTAGTGATGAGTATCCAAGATATGAAGTTCTCCCAATTCATATCTTCCCATTGCTTGCTCGCGTTTCTTCTGGGGCTCGTCGGAGCAGCAGTCGCTTGGGAGCTTGATGGTCGGGCAGCCGGATTTGTCGAAGGTATCGGAGCCCTCTCGTTTCTAACCCTCCTGGGAGCAGACTTACCTTCAAGCCTCGAACCGGGAAAGGACACGAAATGAACGGGCCCATTGTCCGGCGGGACGACTTCTGGGGAGATTTCGTCAACGGACTGTTCTTTCGACCGGTGGCCAGATCGATCGACAATGCGAGCCGAAAGACTGCCCGGCCGGGCAAGGAAACCGTCGCCGGAGACGAAGCTCTCAACGAGGAATTGAGTAAAGAACACATCGATACCGCCAGTGCGGACCCCGAAGTTCGAGGAGCGGCCGCCGCTGCTCTCGCCCATGGGTACGACATCTTCTTGCCCGTCCTCGGTGAGAGTGCCACCGGAACTGTCATCCGCTGGCTCAAGCGGGTAGGTGACCGGGTAGAGGTGGACGAGCCGCTGCTCGACGTTGCCACCGACAAAGTAGACACCGAAATCCCCTCTCCGATCGCCGGTGTGATCGAGGAAATCCTAGTTGCCGAAGATGAGACCGCTGAGGTCGGCGCCCCGCTGGTCCGCATCGGCGTCGGCGCCCCGCTGGTCCGCATCGGCGACGGCGCCGGCTCCGCTGAAGCAGCCGCTCCGGCCGCCGAAGCGCCCCCGGTCAATAACGAGAAAACTGCTCCATTGGGGCAAGAGCGGCCGGGCAAGGAAACCGTCGCCAGAGACGAAGCTCTCAACGAGGAATTGAGCAAAGAACACATCGATACCGCCGGCGTAATTCAAGTGCCAGAGCAGCCCCGGCCCCCAAGCCCAGAGGAATTTGGTGGAAACGAGTGGCTCGTTGACAACGTTGACAAACTGTACGAGCGGTATCAGCAGGACAAGAACACGGTCGACGCCAAGTGGTGGCCCCTGTTCGAATCCTTCGACGCCAGTGATGGTTCCTCCACTAACGGGTCCTCGGGCGCAGCGTCGGCTCCGCACCCTGACACCCGCGACCTCCCGTCGTAGCTCCTGGGGGCCGCCGTAGTAGGCCCGGTACTCCTGAGGGTGTCCTGAGCCGCCAAGTTTGAATCCGAGGAACAGGATCCATGACAGGTGTCGATAAACGATCGTTTACCGACACCCGGCCGCGAGGAACGAAACTCCGTGAAATCCCCGTCGACAAGCCGTGTTGGGAAACAACGACGAAAAACCCTGGTCACAGCGGAATCGACGTGCTCAAGAACAAAATTGCCGCCAAATCAGGGAAGACCAATCACTAACGTGACTTTTCCGAGCATTGGTCCTCAACCCCCGAAAACAGCAAGACCCGCACCGGGCGGTGCGGGCCCACCCAACATCTGGCATGGTCTGCGGCCCTTAGATGTCCCACTTCTTGCGGTTGCAGGCGGCGCAGAGCATTAGTCACCTAGGCCTGTGTGAGCGTACAAGCGTCCTATTTTTTATAGGACTTAACTCGGGCTGCCCAAGTCTTCAGCCGAACCAGCTCGGTCTCAAGTTCAATTGGCTCGGGAGGCACGAAGTTGACCTCGGGAGCTTGATCATGACGGACAGCCCATTCTGAGGTTTTTCCATAGCCGGACTGGAAATCGAGGTCATCTTGGTCGGTAAATTTCGGAAGCATCTTGAACATCCTCGGCTTTACCTCATTTGTCCCGCGGTCTACGAGGTGATTGACGATGTCCAAGTTCACAGCTCGTTCCCACGTTTGAGAGAGTCGACCTGCCCAATCCTGGGCGAGGCGAGCGTACTCTTCATCGTCGAGGCTTTGCCGTTCCTTTTTCAGACGAGACAGTCCTTGCTCAAGTTCTGAGATTCGGGCAGGCGTATCTGAGGTCTTCCAGGGATGCTGGTCGACTGTCTTGCCAGGCTGATTACCTACGCGGAGTACGGCTCTTTCGTGAATCTCAACGCCCTGGTCACGTGCTTCTTTGTTCAGTGCGGTTACAAACGTTGCCTCATGGGTGAAGACGATGACTTGTCGGTCTTGAGCAAGTTCAACTATGCGGTGTGCAACGAGCGAACGGCGGCCGGCGTCCAGCGAGGAAACTGGATCATCGAGGACGACACCGGAACGGGACCCGTCGAACATCACCTCTGTTAGAAATCCCGCCAGTCCTAGCGCAGTCTGTTCGCCCTCACTGAGGACGTTACTGATCTGTGCCTTAATGCTTGTGCCCAAGAGCTCTGGCTGGTGCTCAAGAGTTACTGCGCGTCGGCCGCGGGAAGGAGTCAAAGTGACTCGTCTAATCCTTAACCGCTCGGTTTCCCTCGTGAACTGGTCTCGAACGATATTGGTTACATGAGCGGTTGAGAGTTCCGTGGCCTTGCGGGTTATGCCTGTTGTGTCTGTAAGGCGTTTGGCGCTCTCAATACTCTTGAGGACTTTGAGACGCTCAATTTCCGATAGGAGGCTGGCCTTGGAACCTGCCAGCAGGCCTCGCCCCTGAAGCTCAGCAACGTGGTTCCTGGAGTCCTTCCTCTGTTTTAGAAATGTCTCGGCGTCGATGGCCTTGCTGGTATCAGTAAGAACTTTTGCTCTGGCGAGTATCACCGAGCTTATGGAGTCGATGATCTCCTTTGGGAGCGATGGTGCTTCACTGATGGCCCATTTACTGATTAGCGATATGGACGTGATAGCACTCGCAACCCACGTTTCCACCGCTGCAGTCCGCTCGTCGTTGGACTTGAGCTCCACGAGCGCTTCACTGACGACGGCCGGCCGCACTGCCAGCCCTTGAAGCTTGGTACTTAGAGTCTTCAGTTCCCGCTCTGCCGCCATCGCGTCTCTAGACGTGGTGTCGGATACAAAATTATTGAACCGGATCAGCCTGTCAGCGCCGTCGGACCCGAGATCCTGCTGGCAAAGGACACAGACGGCACCCTCATCTACCTTGGGGAAATCGTGATCGCGATAGGCATGGGAGAGGGAGTATTTTTGGGCAGCTTCCCAGAGAGCCCGCCATGCCACCGATCCGACGCCGTCGAGCGGCTCAGCGCCAAAATTGGCAGAGGAGGCAAGCTCGGCTGCCTTCCGCAGACCTTCAGCCCTTTCCCTTTCCGCTAGGACGAGGTCCAAAGCTTCCTTATTGACTTCCTTTGAAAGTTGGTCCACATATGTGTGGACCCTTGACCATAGTGTTGCAAGGCGCGCAAGACGCGTTTTTTCCGTGCTCGGATCACTTCTCTGGAGTCTTGCTTCCTCGTCTAGCCAACTTGCCAATAGGTGCGCGTGGTCCTCTGTCAGTGTTGTCGCAGATTCAACCTGCGCAACCGTTGTTGAGGCGCTAAGGCTGGCAAGAAAACCTTTTGATGTGCTCTCCTCAACCATGAGTGGCAACTCAGGCTTTTCTCGCTGATTAGCACTAGCGCGTTCAGCTAGCTCTTTCTTAAGAAGATCACACGCTGCTGAGAGGCGATCAAGAATAGTTAGCGTGGATGGTCGATAATTCGTTTCCGCTGCAGTAGTGACGTAAGAATCTCCGCACTCCTCGTCGTAAAAAAGGATGGAGGATAGCTCCTTGCTCTGCGGATCGCTGAGACTCCAGTTACCAGCTGCACCAGCAACGGAAAACTCGACAGTCGCCGCCTGTTGCTGTGGATTCGCGGAAAATACGTCAGGAAGCAGCGGTGCCTTGATTCTGGCCGTCACAGCCTCTCTGATCATCCGAGCGTAACCCGATTTACCGCTGCCGTTGTCTCCGTAGATAACCGTCAGTCCCGAAGTCCCGAATGAAAGCCGTTGATCGGGAAGTAGAGCGTTCACTCCACTGACATTTGATATTGCTGCGAGCTGGACTGAGCCTTGCCCAACGGAAGCGCCTGGAATGTCTGACTTTGCAATCGGTTCTATTGTCGGGTGCGAATCAGCTATGAGGTGGTCCGCGATTTCACAGATATCACTAGGCGATAGCTCCTCTCCTCGACAGAAGCGAGCGACCGCATGTTTTTGCCAATCTGGTCGACTGGCCACCCAAGTAGTGAGGTCGTCTTCGAGCGTCATATGCAGTGCCCCTGCTGTGCTGTGGTGGATCGAACAGCGCGGAACACGCTCAGATCGACAATGAAAAGGTTCACCCGCAACATTACGCACTCAATGTTCCGGAACCGACGTTTGTGGACGGGACATTTAAGTGGCAGGACGGCGCCCTTGTGCATCTCAAATACGATCCTTTGATGAGCCGGCCGGCGCTCCGGCCGGTCACTTGTGACTGTTAGTTGAGAATGGCGGTTAAATTGCAGCTCAAAGTGGCGGGTTGAGTCCGTTGGGGCTTCTAGCCCACCCGAGACTTCGACTCGGTCGACAAGCCCGATCACTGATGATTCACTTGCATCCTTGGAGACCCCAGGTGTCTATGGGCGCTTAGTCAACAGCCGATCGACGATTTGGGCGGTCGGTTCCTTCTTGTTGGGCACAAGGGTGATTGGCGATTGAAGGGTGGGGTTGTGGTCGAATTCGAAGACGACGGATTCGATCTGGCGTGACCCGATTGCAGCTGGGAATCGGCTTGGTTCGACGGAGCGGAGGCTTGCCCAGGGGATCGCACCGAGCTCGACGATCTTGCGGCCTCCGCGCCAGAAGCTCAGGCCCTGGGGGCTGGCGGCAACGTCGACGTTAAAGCCCTTCATGTTCGCGCCCTTGAGTAGCGCGGGCGAGGTGACAAAGGAAGGCAAGAGCATGCCGCTCCAGGCCATTGTGACTATTGCCGCTCCAGGGTTGCGTTCCGACACGAGGAGACGGCCCAGCCGCTGGTTGTGGTAGAAAACCATCAACGCGATTGTCATAATCAACCCGCAGATGAGAAATCCAAGAACGATGACCATGACCGCCGAAACCGCGTCACCTAATCGGCGGACCCTGAGGAACTCTGCGGCCCCGAGCAGGACGAACATCAAAACGTGCACGAACAGGATCGTCTTCACAGGAAGAGCTGGCCCGCTGCTGCTTCCTGAGGCCGAATCAGTTTTCGCCCTCTTCTGGCCCTGCCCGTAGAGGCGAGTGGCGGCCTGGTCGAGTTCCGTGGGTTTTGTTGTCTCGTCGGATATCACTGGCCCTTGCCCCCCGTGCTGGCTTGAAATGTTGGTTCGTACACTTTCTCAAGTCGCTGTACTGGAAAACAACACTTGCCACTACTCGAATTCACCCCGTGCGCTATACAACAGCGGCCTCGGCGGGAGCTTGATCCATAAACGACCGTATCTGCTACAAACCAACCGATCCGTTGAAGAGATTCAATACACCCCTGAATTTTGTAGCGAAACCCAGTGCCGTATTCTATGTGCCGGTTCTTCTGCTAGTTGACGGGTATTGGTACATTTGGGCGCATGGGACATCTGTTGGGCTACGCCCGAGTATCGACCGGGGACCAGGACGCGGCCCTGCAGCAGGACGCATTGAAGGCGTCCGGCTGCTACCGGATCTTCACCGACACGGCTTCCGGGTCTCTGGAGTCCCGTCCCGAACTGACGAAAGTTCTGGATCAGCTCCGGCCCGGGGACACGCTGGTGGTGTGGCGGCTGGACCGGCTCGGCCGGTCCATCCGGCATCTGATCGATCAGCTGGCCGATCTCCAGGAACGCGGCATCGGATTCCGGTCCCTGCAGGAAGCGATCGACACGACCTCCTCGGGCGGACGGCTGGTTTTCCACGTGTTCGCAGCCCTGGCGGAGTTCGAACGGGATCTGATCCGTGAACGGACCAACGCAGGCCTTCAGGCCGCACGGGCGCGGGGACGCGTTGGTGGCCGGCCACCGTTGCTAACCAAGGACAAGCTCCGGACCGCCCGACGGATGTATGAGCAGAAGGACATGACGGTCGAAAAGATCGGCGAGGTCCTCGGCGTCAGCCGGACCACCATCTACCGGGCACTCCGGCGCGAACCGGGCCCTGCTGCGCCGCGGCGGCGTTCAACAGCCACACAGAAAACAGTCCGGTGACGGCCGGAGGCAGCAGTACCCTGACGGGGGATGCTGCCTCCACGCCTGACCCGACAGCGTTGGTGCGCTGGCAGATCCTGCGCCGGCATATCGAAGAGGGCGTTCCGCTGACGACCCTGGCCGCGCACGAAGGCATCGGACTTCGGACACTGCAGCGCTGGCACGCGGCCCACAAACGCGACGGCATCTCAGGGTTAGCGACAGCAAAGCGCCGGACCGGTCAACGCAGGACCAACCTCGAACTGCTCGCGCTGATTGAGGGGCTGGCCTTAGTGAAACCAGCCCTGCCGGTGGCCCTAATCGCCCGCAAGGCCAACCGGGTCGCTGCCGGCCACGGCTGGCCGCCGCTCTCCTACAGCACGGTCCGGTCCATCGCTGCCGCCCTTGACCCCGGCATGAGGACGCTCGCCCAGCAGGGCACGGCTGTATACCGGGACACCTATGAACTTGTATGGCGGCACCGTGCCGAGCGGCCGAACGCGATCTGGCAAGCAGACCACACCGAACTGGACATCCTCGTGCTCGACGCCAATCTGAAACCGGCGCGCCCTTGGCTCACCACGATCCTGGACGACTACTCCCGCGCGATCTGCGGCTACACGATCTTCCTCGGGGCACCCTCGGCCATGAACACCGCCCTGGCACTGCGGCAGGGGATCTGGCCCAAAGCCGGGACTGGCTGGCCGATGTGCGGTATCCCGGACGTCCTCTACGTTGACCACGGATCAGACTTCACGAGCAACCATCTGACCCAGACCGCGAAGGACCTTCACTTCGAAATCACCTATTCCACGGTCGCCCGGCCCCAAGGACGGGGAAAGATCGAACGGTTTTTCGGCACTGTTAATACGGAGCTGCTAGCCGAACTTCCCGGCCACCTGAGTCGCGGCAACACCCCGCCGGCCCCGGGAATAACCCTCAAGGAACTCGACGAGAGCATTGGCCGCTTCATCATGGAGGATTACCACCAGCGCGAGCACCCGGAAATCAAGGCAACCCCGCACCATGCCTGGACCGGCGACGGCTGGCTGCCCAGGCTGCCGGCATCGATGGACGAACTCAACCTGTTGTTGCTGACCGTGGCCAAACCCCGCATCGTCCATCGCGACGGCGTGCACTTCCAAGGCCTCCGATACGTCTCACCCTTGCTGGCCGCCTATGTCCGCGAACCCGTCATTGTCCGCTACGACCCGCGGGACATCACCGAGATCCGCATCTTCCACAAGAACCAGTACATCTGCAAGGCCGTCGATCCCGACCACGAAACCTCCACCATCACCCTGAAAGACATCCAGGCCGCGCGGGCAGCCCGTCGCCGGGAGCTGCGCGGGCAGATCAAAGAGCGCATCGCCGTCGTGGCACGGCACCTGCCGGACCTGGCATCAGCGAAACCGGCTCCGGCCCCGGGCCCGGAGGACCAGCCCAGGAAGCGCCCGAAGCTACGCACCTATCTGGAGGATGACCAATGACAGCACAGGCCTTCATCGCCACGAAAGAGCACCGCCGGTTCGTTGAGTTCGCCGACGCGGTGCGCCGTCAGCACACCATCGGCATCTGCTACGGCCAGGCCGGAATCGGCAAGACCCTCTCCGCCAGGCGCTACGCCAACTGGCACAAAGCAGAGAACCTTCTGGAACAGTGGGGTCCCCGCGACGATTCCGACTTCCTGATCTATGCCGCCCTGGCCCGGGCACGCACCGTCTTCTACACCCCGTCCGTGCTCACCTCACCCAAACAGATCCACGCCGACCTCGAGCACATCAGCACCCGCGTCTCTATCTGCGTAGACCAGCACCTGGAAAAGATCGGCAAGAAAACAGCACCGCCTGCCGGCATCGGAAAGCATGTGGAGCTGATCATCATCGATGAATCCGAACGTCTTAGCGCTATCGCGCTGGAACTGCTCAGGGACAGATACGACCGAAGCAATGTCGCCCTGATCCTCATCGGCATGCCCGGCATCGACAAACAGTTCAGCCGCTACCCCCAGCTCTACAGCAGGGTCGGCTTCGCCCACGAATACCGCCCCCTCGAACAAGAAGAACTGCACTTCGTCCTGGAACGCCGGTGGCACAAACTCGGCCAGACCCTGAACCCAGAGGATTTCACCGACGCCCAAGCCATCGCCGCCGTTGCGCGGATCACCCGGGGCAACTTCCGCCTCATCGACCGGCTCTTCACCCAAGTCGAACGGGTCATGAAAATCAACGAACTGGGCACCATCACCGACGACGTCATCGAAGCCGCACGCTCAACCCTCGTCATCGGCATCAGCTAACGGAACCGCCACGCGCAGTAACGGCACCTGGACCAACTCTCAGACGGACGCGAAATTCAAAATCATCAGAACCCAAATACTCATCCGACGAATCGGGGCGAAGTGGCAACCATCGGATATGCCCGGGTCAGCGCTGCAGAGCAGTCTGCCGAGCTTCAAATATCCGCGCTGAGGGAAGCCGGCTGTGACCGGATTTTCACAGATCGTGGCGTGAACGGAACACGGGCCGGCACAGCCGAGCTGGACAACATTCTTGATCAGCTGCGCCCCGGGGACGAGCTGGTGATCTGGAGGCTGGACCGGCTGGGTCGCTCCACGAGGAAGCTCCTCCCGTTCATCGAACTGCTGGAGGCGAAAGGCGTGATGTTCAGGTCCCTGACCGAAGGCGTTACCACCACCGGCCCAAACGGCAAGGTCATGCTGACGATCCTGACCGCTCTGGCCCGGCTCGAACGTGAGACGACAACCGAGCGGACACGGGCAGGCATGGCCTTCGCGGCAGCTCACGGACGCCAAGGCGGACGACCCGTCGTCACAGCAGAAAACCCGGCCGTGAAACGCGCCCACGAACTCAAAGCATCAGGGCTCAAACCCGCCGACATCGGAAAGATAACCGGACTCAGCCGGGCGACGATATACCGCTACCTGAACATCGGGAGGGACGAACGAACCTGAGCGGGACCAATCCGACGACCGAAGCTTCGACAGTCCCTATGACGCAACGAACCATGAAACCGCCAACTTGAACTGCGATTTAACCGCCATTCTCAGCTAACAGTCACAGGTCACTACACAGTGGTTCATGATTTTTCAGGTCACGATATGTCCCAACAATGTGTCTCACTCTGATATTCTCAACATCACTAATTTTCGTCCTTTGATAAGACTGGGGAGTGGGATGGCGCGTCTTGGGTACGCACGAGTCAGCTTGGCGGATCAAAGCACTGATCTGCAGATCCGTGAGCTGGAGGCTGCGGGCTGCGATCGGATTTACCGGGATCAAGGAATCAGCGGGACCCGGGTAAGCCGTCCGGAGTTGGATAGGATGCTGGACCGTCTCGGCCGCGGAGATGAGGTGGTGGTGTGGAAGCTGGACAGGCTCGGGCGCAATACCCGCCACCTGCTGGAGTTGCTGGATGATTTCAAGTCGCGCGGCATCAAGTTCCGATCGCTTCGGGATGGCATCGTTACTGAACCTGATAGTGAGGTCGGGGGAGCGATCGCCCAGGCCATGGTCACGATCATTTCCGCTTTCGCCCAACTCGAACGCGACCAGCTTTCCGAGCGCACTCGGGCCGGCATGGCTGCTGCGGCCGAAAATGGTCGAAAGGCAGGCCGACGGGAAGTCACCGCTGACCATGACAAGGTGAAGCGCACACGTGAACTAAAGGCGCGTGGTCTCAAACCAGCTGACATAGGGAAAATCATCGGGGCGAGCCGTGCCACGGTGTACCGGTACCTGAGCATGGAATCCTGAGGCGAAGAGGGTCGCCGTCCCGAAGCTACCTCTGTGACTGTTGTGCAAGGGCGAGATTTTGGGACAACATTCGGGATGGTCAGATTATGCTGGGACACCTGGACCAGGTTTGAAATCTAACTGGACCAGGTTTGAAATTTAAACTGTTCCCTTTGGGTAGCGCTCTCCCAACAGGTCCGGGAGATTGTCATGGAGTCCTTGTCTCCGACGGGCAGCTGAAACGTCAAGAACGTGGCCGTTCTCGAGGAGGGTCGTTGCAATGAATATGGCATTGGCTAGCTCCTTCGCCGTCATGTTTTCTACCGGCTTCACCCCAGACATTTCCGTCACTTTTTCAGGGGAGTGACTCCTAGCCGCCAGCACTCGGAGGCGGGCCTCCGACCAACTTTCCTGCTGGGCCAACTGCTTGGGGGGCTGGTCCGCCTTGCTAATAGGTGGGATTGCGGGGGGTGATGCTGCTGAGGGTTCTCTGGTCGTTGCAGCTGTTGCGGGAGGTGGCGATTGTTTGGCGTGCGGTTGCCTTTGTGCCGCATTCTCTGACCTTTGCAGGTGCTTGTCATCTGCCCTATCTCCCGTCTTATACGGTTGCGGCCCGGTTGCCGCCTTTGCCGCAGCCCTTGTTCCTTTCGGGGGAATGGGAGAAAGCGCGTCAGTCAGGAGTTCACGGCTGTGCCAAACACGTCCGACCTGACCATCAGGAAAAGATGCGGCCGTTGGAACCTTGGGTGACTGGCTGCAGAAACCGGTGCCCTGATCCCTACATATATGTGTGGCCTCTAAGGCCAACGCTTTTAGCGGAATGGGAGCAGCCTGTGGAATGACGTACTCGTGCCAGTTGCGGATTTCCTTCATCATGGGAATGTCGCCCTGGAGATAGCCGCAGCTGGGGCACGTGTAGCCAAGGTAGGCGTGACCGGCTGCATCGCTGTTTTTTGTACGAAGCGGTGCCGGCCTGGCCAAGTCGCTATCGGCGTACATGGCTTTGAGGATGACCGGCCAGGCGGCCCTCTCGGCGCGGTCTTCCAAGTGCAGCCGGCCGAAGTACTCTGCGCCTACGGTGCCCTTCAAGCCGCATCGTGTTTCAACCTGGATGCGTTCAAGGCGGCAAATCGTCATCCATGCTCGGCATTCACTGCGAAAGCACCTCTTCATGCCGGTCGAGATGCTGAATGCTGTAACGGTAGCCTCAATGAACTGCATATGGTGTCCGGTCAGAACCCCCCGGATAGCTGAAGTCAGATCCACATCTCCGGCGCGTTCACCCAAGCTGGTTGCAGGGGTCTCGATGATGACTTCATCCGAGGAACCCTTGATCACATAGGAAGGTACTTGGGCCGCATTCCGTTTGTTGTGTGGGGCGACGAGCCAGATGCATTCGATGCCAGAGGCTTCGTAGCGTTCTTGTCTCCGGACGAATTCCGTGGGTTGCTGTGGGGAAAGCTGTATTTCGATGGCGACTCTTCGTCCGTCCTTTTCCGCTAAGACATCCGCGATCCAGCTGCGCTGGGGACCAGGGTATTCGATAGTGGATGCCCAGCCGCATGCTTTGGCTGCAGCTTCCGCCGCAGCCTTGAGTGCCAGATGTTCCGCGCTTTCCGGGGCACCCGCATGAAGTATGCAATCAGCGCCCCGCTTATGCGCGAAGTACTGAAAACCGAGTTTGGATGTTTTAGGGACACCAGGCTGACCGCAGGTCATCGTAAGAGTTCCCTGCTTATAGGCAGATTTGAGAACGGCCCATTCATCTTCTGCTAGCTGATGGGCTTCGGTCCTCGAACCGTTGAAATGTGCGACGAGCGGCATGATGATTCCCCAAGGTCTGGCCAGACCGTCTCGCCCTCTATAGCTTCCGGCGGGAACGACTGGCGGCCAACTTAATTGCAGACAGTGTGACATTTGCCACTGACAGAATTACGGGTGCAGGGGAGCGGTCCCTTGTCACCGTCCCATTTCCAAGGAAATGGGACCGCTGCCTGATACGGCAGACTTGCGAGGTGAAAAAATTTTGGCAGGCCGCTTGGGCCACAATATGGACTAATCGAACAGGTCTAGAAGGCCCGGTCCTCCTGACAGTGTCGTCAGGGGCAATCTAGACCCGGTCCTCCTGAAGGTGTCGTGAGCCGCCCAAGTTTCGTTAGTGCGCGGGTGAGCGGATCTTCCGGGGCTGAGCGGCGGATCTTCCTTACTCAGTACATGCCTGCACGATTCGTCTGTGGTGCTCTACTGGGGTTCCGGTTGAAGGTATTGGTAGACGGTTTGGCGGCTGACCCCGAATTCCCGGGCGAGTGCGGCTTTCGCCTCTCCGGCGGCGGCGCGCCGTACCAGGTCGGCCGCCTGCCCGGCGTTCAGCGCCTTGCCCCTGCCTTTGTAGACGCCGGCCTTTTTGGCCAGCGTGATCCCTTCACGTTGCCGTTCCCGGATGAGGGCCCGTTCGAACTCGGCGAACGCCCCCATCACCGACAACAGGAACGTCGCCATCGCGGTGTCGTCTCCGGTAAAGGTCAGGTTCTCCTTCACGAACCGGACCTGCACCTTCTTCTCGGTCAGCCGGCGGACGATGGCGCGGAGGTCATCGAGGTTCCGGGCCAGGCGGTCCATGGAGTGCACCAGGACGGTGTCGCCGTCTCGGGCGAAATCGATCAATGCTTCCAGCTGCGGGCGGTTTTGGTCCTTCCCCGACGCGCGGTCCATGAAAACCCGGTCGAGATGCTCGCCGTCGAGTTGTCGGATCGTGTTCTGGTCCAGTGTGCTGACCCGTATATAGCCGAAAGTCTGGCCAGTCATTGTCTCCCCATGGTGTCAGGGAAACTCTAAGAGTCTGTCACTCATGTGTCAAGAAATGCCACTTTGGACCCCAGCCTGACACGTATCCATTGGGATCGTTTCACGCCGGGTTTACGTCAGTTTGGGGTGTACCCCAACCCGACAAAGCCACAACGCTCAAGATCGCTGTTTCAACAGTGCTCTGGCCTCTTTGCCGAACAACGGATCATGCCGTAGCGACTCCACTGCATTGCGCCCAATATCGCCACCGACGCGCACGATCGTGCTGAGGAAGAGGATCCGCGAACTTCCGCGTGTGGTTTCATTCAGCAGATCCAACAATGCATTGAGGTTTTCCGGGGTCGCAGAGGCTGCCAACGCAACTGCCAGTCCCTGCTCCTCGTCCGGTCCTGTCGCGCGCAAGTAGAGCTCACGAAGACGGGGCCAGTAGATCTGTGCTGGTTTGACGGCCAGGGCACGCCCCAGGCCCTCCAACACTCGATCCGGGTACCCACCACGTTCCAAATGTTCGAAGAGCACAGGTAAGGCGGCAGGATACGGGTCAGCGGTGTTCACCAGATCCCATACAGACTTGACGTCGAGGCCAACTCCGCGCAGATCCTCCACAATTGGCTGCTCAGCCTTTCGGAACAGACTCACCCTCGCTTGATGCTCGGCGTCAAAGGCTGTCTTCTTGCTCTGATACTCCTGGTCCTTCTGAAGCTGAGCCATGAACTCAGTCGCGCTCATCGCACCGGACTTCTTATTCGAACGGGTCACGGGATGAATTTTAGATTGAATCTGGGGGTGTCGGCGATCGCGTCCTGCAGAGGTCCCGAAAGCGTCGTTGGGTTCGCGCCGCCACGCACGTAGAGGTCAAAGACTCGCCCAGTATCTTTCGCGAACTTCAGACTGTCTTTGAGTTGTCGGGTAAACGATTGCCGAGCCACATTTTTGACCTCAGAGACCGCTTCATCGGTGAGGCCGTCGAAGATGCGTTTCCGACCATCGATTTCTGCCGCCTTCTTCAGACCGATATCGAAGGCACCTCTAACTGCATCTTCGCCCGCCTGGCCAAGACGGACAATCTCAGCACCATTCTTCGCTGCGGCTGCCGATGCAAGATTCGCGTTCCCGACTGCCGCGGTAGCGGCTTCGCTGGCGGCGTGCATGATGGCGTTGGCGGCTGCGAGTGCTGCCCCGTCGTTCCGGGCCCCGTGGTCGTTGGTTGACGAGGGCCTTTGGGGGATGGCGGGGAAGTATGTTCCTGTGGCCTGGGGGTAGTCGGCGACGTAGCCGTCGTCCGCACCTATTGCGCCGACCATTGGGGTGTCATATGAGATGGTGCTGTCCGCGGATGCGGGTATCGCGGGGGATCCTGAAACGCCGTTTCCTAACGATGACCCGTCTGATGTTCTGGATGAGCTTTGCTGTTCCCAAGGCCAATGGATCGTGGGCAATTGGATCGACGGCAGCTGGATTGGGTGTGCGCTGAGCTGGGTTGAGAACCAGTCGATAAGGCCGCCGGCTAACGCCAAACCCCCAAGTGCGAGGGCGTCGTCGCCGCCCCAGTCGAGTCCTGAGGGGTCGCTGTGGTTGACGGGGTCCTGGCCGGAGTAGGCGTAGGGGCTGTATTTGTTCGGTTCGGTTGGATCCAGGAGGGGGTCCGGGCTTGTGAAGGCACCGGTGACGGGGTCGAGGTCGCGGGCTCCGAGGTGGGTGAGGGTGCTGATCGTGTCGGAGAGTCCGCCGATGTACCCGTTGACGGCGCCGTAACCTGCCGGGTTGGCCGCGTTGGACCCCACACCTGTGGTGGCACCCGTGGCGGTGGCGTACGCGCCGCCACCGGCTGCTGTCTGGGTGGGGCCGCGGGCGAGTCCGATCGGGTCGGTGTAGCGGGTCTGGGCGGTGACCGGCGTGGCCCCGCTGCTGGGTTGGAGGATGGTCTGTGTGGTGTCGACGCTGTCGCTGAGGATGAAGGCGAGTTTCACGGTCCCGCCGGCGGCGGTGCGTTGGGCGACGGTCTTGCCGGCGAAACCGTAGGTCTTGGTCGCGGTCTTGACTCCGGCCGGGGTGGAGTGGGCGGTGATGGAGCCGAGCGTGACGGTGGTGCCGGTGCCGTCGGTGATCCCGACGAGGTTCCCGCCGGCGTCGTAGTAGCGGGTCCCGGTGCTGCCCGCGGTTCCCGATACGGGTGCCGGCGGGGTGCCTGCCGTGGCGGAAGGGTTCGGGTTCGCGGGCAGGGTGCTGGTGCCGGTGGTGGTGGCGAGTTTCCCGTCCGCGGTGTAGGCCAGGGTTTCCCCCGCACGGCCGGTCATCCGGCCAGCCGCGTCCCAGGTGAAGGCGCTGGTCGTGGGCGACCCTGTGGCGGGGGTGGAGGTCATGGATTGGAGCTGGTGCGGTCCGGGCAGGCCGCCGGTCACGGGGCCGTTGAAGTAGCCCATGGTGTCGGCGATGAGCTGTACCGTGCCGGGGGAATCGTTCGTGAAGGAAATCGTCCCGTCAGATCCCACGGCGGTGATCGCGAAGTTGGGGATGATCTGCCCGGCCGTGTAGTTCCCGGAACTGCCTTCACTCCTTCTTCACTGAAGTCCTCCGCTGCCGTGACAGTCCAGCTCCCGCAGAATTGCGCCGAGGACTGCAACTGCTCCAGGACCTCCATGAACCCAATGAAACGCGTCTGGGTTTGACGGCAGAAGGCTGCCGCGGCAGAGGCTTCGGAGCGGACATGGGCCAGCTTCTCTGGGACGAGCTTCAGACACCCGTTTGTAGGAGTGCAGCACTTTCCAGGCTTGAAGACCTTGCCCTGTTCGTCCCAGGCGTAGGCAAAGACCTGACGTCGGATATGACGACTCGCGTCATTTTCGCGGTGCTGATCGAGTACACCCGGGAAATGATGAAAACCTACCCGTCACTTGCGCAGGGCGCGATCAGCAGGACGGTCAGTACATGGGATCCGCAGGCCCTTGACTGGTTCGAGCAGGATGTACTTTTGCCGTGTGCCGACGGGAAACAGCTTCTGCTGGTCCCGGCGGAATGGACGCGCGGGAACCTGCTCATGGCCAGCCGCTCCTTTTACAACCGCAAAGCCACCGAAACGCTGCAGGAAGAGCAAACGGTCGAGCGGGGAGAAAAGAAGCTTTCCCCTTCTAAGCGGTTCCTTAAACAGCAGCACCCCGAAGTGAAGAAGCTGAATGGGTCCCAAACCGTCATCTATCTTCGGGATCACAACCGGAATCTGGTGGAGGAATTCCGTACGGATGTCGACCGGAACTTTGAAGCAATGTCTTCCGAGGAAGCTGCACGTAGGATTTCCCGTCGCGATCAGGGAGCTGCCTAGGGACCGTGAGGGCTTGTTGTCCTTTACCTAGGGAAGCTGGCCGCGAATAAGCCGAGTCAGCTTGCGCACCCCAGTGAGGAACGGGGGCGCAAGCTGGTCTCGAGATTTCGAAGGTAAGGGGCGGGATCTGCGGTCAGGTCAGTGGTTCCCGGTCCTCCCTCAAACTGTCGGTGGCGACACGTAGTGTCGAACGCATATTCTATTAAAAGTTTTTCTATTAGAAGGTGTGTTCTAGTGCTGGATGTTGATGAGCGTGTGGTAGTGCGGACGACTCCGGACGGCTGCCCTCTGGGTTTTGAGTGGCGGGACCGGCAGTACCGGAGCACTGAGACACCTCTGCGGTTCTATACCAGGCGTCCGTGGTGGGTGGAACAGTCCCGCATTCAGAAGGGCATCGGCCCGCAGGTCCTGGAGACCGAGACCTGGCGGATTACCGCCTCCGGTCGTGGCCGGTCGGCGGAGCGGGTGTTCGAGTTGGTGCGTGATGACGCTGATTGGGTGTTGGCCCGCATCCTCGGTTAGAAGCTCCTGATGTTTACCCACCTGCATGTTGCGTCGGCGTTTTCCGCCCATTACGGGGTGGACTGGCCTGACACTTTGGCGGCCGCGGCGAAGGCCGGGGGAGCGGACGCCCTGGCCGTGACAGACCGCGACGGGCTCTACGGAATCCCCAAACATATCGGTGCCTGCGTGGCGGCCGGGATCGATCCGATCCTCGGCGTCGAGCTCGCCGTCCTCGACGACGATGGAGCCGTGGGCGGGCGGGTCGTGATCCTCGCCCACGGACACAACGACGGCGCGGGATACGCGGCGCTGTGCCGGCTGGTCTCCGCCGCCCACGCGCGCAAGACCGTCGCGGTGACCAGGGCGGAGATTGCTGCGCGTCTTCTCGGCGATGTCGGCCCGGTGGGGACCGTGCTTCTTGGGCCGCTTTCCGACGTCGGGCTCAAGGTCGGGACCCGCGGTGACGGCATGGCCCAGATGGAACAATGGCTCGCCGTCCTGCCCAGGGACGCTTTGCGGGTCGAGGTCGTCTCCCACCTGTCCGCGCCCGGGCTGCCGTTCAGCCACACCCACGCCACCAGGATGCTCCGCCTCGCCGGCAGGGCCAAGGTCAAGGCGGTGCTGAGCAACGCCGTCCGCTACGTTCTCCCGGACGGGGCGATCACCGCGGACATCCTCGATGCTGCCCGGGCGCTGCGCCGCCTGGACGAGACAGGGGTCCAGCCCACGGCCCAGGCCTGGCTCAAACCCGGACCGATGATGAACGCCCTCGCCTCGGAGATCGCCGCGGTCGGGCAGGCCGGCGCCGGAGCCGCCAGAGCCCTGCTCGCCGAGACCGGGGCGTTGGCGGACCGGTGCCGGATCGACCCCGTCACTGATGCGGGCTGGGGTGTGCCGGTCATGCCCGAAGCCTCCATCATCGGCATCACCGGCAACCCTCTGACCGTGCTGTGGGAACGCGCCCGCGCCGGGGTGAACACCCTCTATGCGGGCACCGGCCAGGCTGCTTTGGGGGTGGTGGAGTCGAGGTTGCGGCTGGAGATGGACACCATCGCCGATCTGGGGTTCGCGTCCTACTTCCTGACCGTGGCCGAGGTCGCCCGGCTCATCCGGGACATGGGCATCCGCTCCGCTGCCCGTGGATCCGGTGCCGGGTCCCTGGTCAACTACGCCCTGGGCATCTCGTTCGTGGACCCGATCCGCCACGACCTGCTCTTCGAACGGTTCCTGAGCACCCGGCGCCGGACCCTGCCCGACGTGGACATCGACGTCGAATCAGCGAGACGGCACGACATTTACCACGAGATCTTCGCCCGCTTCGGACCGGAACGGGTCACCCTGATGTCGATGCAGTCCGGATACCGGGCCCGCGGCGCGGCAAGGGACGCCGGCATGGTCCTGGGCATGGACCCGGACGATATTGACGGGATCGCCAAGAACCTCTGGCGCTTCTCGGCCTCCCACTTCCGCGAAGCCATGGCCGAGAAACCCGAGCTCCGGGACCTGGCCGAACGCGTCGAAGGCAGCCGGCAGCTGGACCTGCTGGTGGACATCACCGAACGCCTGGACCGTCTGCCCCGGCATATCTCCATGCACCCCTGCGGGGTGATCCTCTCCGACACCTCCCTCCTGGATCGCACCCCGGTGCAACCGTCCGGGATGGGTTTGCCGATGTCCCAGTACGACAAGCACGACATGGACCCGATGGGCATGATCAAACTCGACGTCCTCGGGGTCCGGATGCAGTCGGCCATGGCCTACGCCGTCGCCGAAATCCGACGCACCACCGGGGAGACCATCGACCTTGAGGCGGTGCCCCTGGATGATGAGCCGACCTTCGAGCTCATCCGCTCCACCCACACCCTGGGGTGTTTCCAGATCGAATCCCCGGGCCAGCGTGAACTCGTCGGCAAACTCCAGCCGGCCGTCTTCGATGACCTGATCACCGACATCAGCCTCTTCCGGCCCGGTCCGATGCAGGCCGACATGGTCAAACCCTTCCTGAACCGGCGCGGCGGCTGGGAAACCGTGGAGCAGCTGCACCCGGACCTGGAACCGTTCCTGCGGAACACCTACGGGATCGTGGTCTTCCACGAACAGCTCATGCGGATCATCGATACCTTCACCGGCTGCGGGCTCGCCTACGCCGACGTGCTACGCCGTTTCCTGTCCGACGAAGACCGCCTTCCCGGCGTCGAAAAGTTCTTCCACGAGAAAGCCGCAGGACGCGGCTACACGCCCGAGGTGATCGACAGGGTCTGGGGCGTCGTGAAAGGTTTCGGGTCCTTCGGGTTCTGCCGCGCCCACGGCGCCGCCTTCGCCAAACCCACCTTCCAGTCGGCCTGGCTGAAAACCCACTACCCGGTCCAGTTCATGGCCGGGCTCTGGACCCATGACCCCGGCATGTACCCCAAACGCCTGCTCGTGGCCGAGGTCCGGCGCCTCGGCATCCCCATCCTGCCCCTGGACGTCAACCGCTCCACCGACGAATACGTCACCGAACCGACCTCTGACGGCCGGCTGGGGATCCGCATGTCCCTGGCGGACGTGAAAGGCATCCAGGCCCGGGAAATCCACAGGATCCTCACCGAACGGCCCTTTGACTCGATGGCGGATTTGAAGGAACGGGCACGTCTGCGCGCGTCGACCGTGCAGAGCCTGGCCCTGGTCGGGGCCCTGGACACGCTCTACACCGGCCAGAGCAGACGGACGCGCCCGGCGATCGCCGCCCGGAACCAGGCCACCCGCACCGCAAAACGGCTCCAGGTCATCCCCGGCCAGCTCGCCCTCCCGCTCCCGGCGGTCGACGCGCCAACGATCCCGGCCGGCATGCCCGAACTGACGGACCTGGAGATCACCCGGGAGGAACTGGACATCCTGGCCCTGGATGTCACCCACCACCTGATCGACTCCTACCAGCCGCTCCTGGACCGGCTCGGCGTCACCAAAGCCAAAGACCTCCTGACCCTGCGCAACGGAACCAAGGTCCTCGTTGCGGGAATCCGTGTGGCTACCCAGACCCCGCCCATGCGGGGCGGCAAACGCGTCGTGTTCATCAGCGTCGACGACGGCACCGGCTGCGTCGACGCCACGTTCTTCAGCGACGCCCAGGAAAAAGTCGCTCCGCCGATCCTGTTCTCCACGAACTTGCTGCTCATCGAGGGGACCACCCGCCGGACCGGCCTACGAGGCATGTCTCTCCAGGCCAGCAACGCGTGGGACCTGAGCACTATCAGCCTTCCGAGGCCTGCCGCCGCATCGTGATCAGTGCCTGTGGTGCTGTACGTCGGAGGGGTCCAATTCAGGTCGGGCGCGTACGTACCGGATCGGGTGACGGAACGCCTTTCCGGACCAGGCAACATCTACCGATACCTCGATCACGAGCGGCTCCACGAGGGTGAGGTGAATCGCGCCCTTGTCCGTGCTGAATCTGTTGAGCATGCTTCCATTGATCACCTCTGGCCAGGCTGGAAAGAGTCAGCTTCTGCGTTACTCGCTGAAGCCAGGGACACGCCCTCTGTACCGTCCAAGTGGAATTGGATGGTGAAGGGTGCAGAATGCCTTCATGTCGCTCCATCACTATTTGCCAGCTGTTTACATGGGAGGTTTCTCTCTCTCGGATGACGGATCCCGGCGGTACAGGCCCCTGTGGTGCCTCCGACGAGGATCCCAGGAGCCGTTCCCAACAACAGGCGACAAACTTGGCTCGGCGAAAGACCTCTACACCCTGAAGAAGAACTGGCAGCCGCAGTCCCTGGACCGGGTGTGGGCGTACTACGAGAAGACCCTGCCATCCGCGATCAGCCAATTGGTCGATACCGCCCGGCCTCTAGAGGCAAACACCTGGCTGAGGACGCTCGTTCCGTTCGTCGCATCTCTCTTCGTTCGCGGGCCTGAGTTCAACGAGAGATTCGGAAGCCGGATCCCTGCCCGGCTGCAGCGCGCCGGGAGCGAAGACAGTACGAACGGCGCACGAGTGATTGAGCTTCAGCGGCTTCTGGCCCAGGTCGCGGCCGCGCACTGGGGCGTCGTCACCAGCAACGATCCACAAGCAAACTTCATCACCAACGAAATCGGCCTCAGCGTTGCCAGGGTTAGTGGCTTCGAAAGTACGCACGGGTGGCTCGTCCCCCTGGACAGACGCCATGTTCTTACCGTGACACCCCGCCGGTCCGGTCAAATAATGACCCACTCAGGACTCGGGTGGAAAACAATAATCGGCCGCCGCGGCGCCGGCCAGGACGAGGTGAAAACCATCAACCGAAACACCGCCGGGATGGCCCGCGAGTTCGTCATCGCCGGCGAGCAACAATTTTTGAAAAGTCTGAACGGAAAGTGGCAACGTCCCCCGGACCGGACCTGGCTCGATGGCGGGTGGGGATGCACTAGCGAAGAACGCATCGCCCATGAATTTGATTGGCACCGGCTGGTGAGCGTCGCCGCCCGGCCTTACAGTCCCGATGCGGACCTTCAAAGCATCGACAAGGACATCTGGGCCGCGGAGTGGTGCCCTCCACCGTTCTTCCCAACCAATTTGCCGGAATTCAGGAGTGGCCTCCATCTGAAAGAACGCACTATTTCCTTGGACCTGGGGCCGCGAAAAGGGTTCCCGCGCCGCGAAGAACACACAAACAATGCGGCTACCCTCTAATCCGTCGGGAGTATTGCCGGCGGCGTTGCGTCCGAAATGACGTCAGGGTGCACAGCGTCAGGGCCATCCGGGGAGGACTCGGGAACCGGTTGTGTTCCCGGCCAACGCCGATGGACAAGGTTACGGGTGCCAGACTTCCATGGCTGTCCGGACTGCCGTTAGCACCAGTGCTTGGCTGCTATCCAGACGGCAGCGATCTGCCATGAGTTGGCGCGAGGTCGCGGCTGCTGCTCCAATGGTCTCCCCTCTGTGGATGGGTGGGGGATCAATCCTAGGAGCTTGCGCCTGCCGTGGGAGGGGGTTGCCTCGCCTCCGGGGCTGGCCCGTTCCCCCGGTCATAGGCCAGAACCATGCGCCTTGCTGACAACACCGACAGCGGCCGCGCCAATTCCCTGTGTGCGCGTTTGAAACCCATCCGCTCCGGTGCTCCAGTGCGCTGCCCGTGGTCAATGTCCGATCAGTTGCCACAGGTCCAGTCCCATCCGTGCCGCCGTCAGTAGCAGCGCTGCAGCTGCGATCCAGACGCCCGCGATCTGCCAGGCGCTGGCCCTCGGCCGCTCGTTAACCTCCATGCTTCTCCTTCTCCCTACGTCGGGGATCCATCCTAGAAGCCAGGAACGACAGCATGGCGGCCCGCCGTTTCAGGGCCGGGGTGCTTGTGCACGCGTTTCCCACAGCCTCTCGCGCCCGGCCGCACGCCGCTGTGGACAACCGGCGCCCGCCATCCACAGAAAAGACCCGGCGTGCCGCCATCTCCCGGGCGAGCCGTCATCAAGGTTTCCTCTGATCCAAGCCTTGCGCTGTCGGGCCGCCGTCGTGGCCGCAGCCGTTTCAGCCGGGGGACGGGACGATCCAGGCGAAGGGCGAGGGCAGGAGACGCACGAGTTCGCGTGCCGGGGGTGCGGCGGCGCGGAACCATAGTAGTAGGAGTAGTATTGATACTACTCCTACTACTACTACTATGACTGGATTGAAGAGGTGTTTTTGATGACGTTGAGCGTGAAGGACCGCGTGTATGCCGCAGCCGAGCAGATCAGTGCCGAGCGCCGGCCGACCGTGTCCACGGTCCGCGCGGCCGCCGGGGTGAGCAACGCCGACGCCACCCGGTACCTGAAGGAATGGACCGAGGAAAAGCAGGCCGCCGGCGGGCAGGTCGCCGCGACACCCGCCGCCCTGCTGGAACAGGCGGCACGCCTGGCCGGTGCCTGCTGGGCCGAAGCGTCCGCCCTGGCCGCTGAACGCCACGCCGCTGTAGAGGCGGCCTGGGCGCAGGAACGCAAGGACAAGGACCAGGAGATCGCCGAGCTCGTTGCCGACCTGGACCAGGCAAGCGCCGACAAAGACGCAGCCTCGACTGCCCATGCCGAGGACATCACCCGGCTGGAGGCCCAACGTGCGGCGTTGGAGCGCCAGCTTGCCGTGATCGGCAAGCAGCTGGAGGATTCGCGGGAGGCCGAGCGGGCCGCGGCCAAGGAAGCGGCGGCAGCGGCACGCAGATTGGCAACGGCCGAGGTCCGCGCCACCACCCTGGAGAAGGTCCACAACGCCCTGCTGGAGCGCGTGTCCCCGGAGACGAAGAATCCCGGCAGCCAAAAGGATTAAATCCGGCCTCGTCGTTCCATCCAGGAAACCGGCACGGACCGGATCCGGGCTGCGGTCAGGGCTGGCGGGCACCCAAGGGGGTGCACGTCAATCAGCTGCCTGCCCTCAGGAGGCTTTGGCAAGGTATTGGGCCAGTGCTTCCCTGAGGATTTCGCTGGGCTTGCGGTGCTCCATTTCGGACCGGGCGAGCAGCTGCGCGTCCATGTCCTTCGGGAGGCGGACGGTCCGGGACGGGGACGTTCCGCCGCTGCTCAGGGACGGCTTGCCCACGGCTCTCTTCACCGCTTCGGGGGAACCCAGGGCTGCTTCCAGGAGGGCGCGTCCGGCACCTGGCCCGGACGCCTTGGTGATGTGGGCGTCAGGGCCGATGTCGGCGGTCTGCGCCCATTCCCCCAGGGCATGGAAGCGGGCCTGTTCCTCCGGGGTCAGGTCCTGGCCGCCCTTGGTTTTCTTCTCACTCATTCCGTTGCTCCTCTCTCGGCAATGTCGAGTATCTTGCGCCTGGCCTCCATCACGTGGAAGACCAGGATGTCGTTGGGCGGGGTAATGACCGCCATGACTTCGAGAATCATCCGGCGGTCCCGGGACGGGCCGATAAACAGGTCCGGACGTGCGCCCGATTCCACCCGCGGTTCATCGAACTGCTCAACGTGGTAGATCTGGTTCAGGATCGCATTCAACGCATCCTCACGGGCAATTCCATGTTTGTCTGCGCTGTCCGCCCACCTAATCGCCATACAAATATTGTCTCACAATAACCCGAATATTGCAAGACAATATTCGGGAGTTGTTTCACCGGTGCAGCGGGGGCGACTGCCGCCTCAGGACAGTCCCGCAGCCGGTTGCTTCCAGGCCGGCCCGGGGTTGTGCACAGTGTGGACAGCCTTGAGCTGCGCGGAGGGCTCCGCCTGACCACAATGGGCATAATCCCGGGATCAGGATCGCTTCCGCTGCGCTGCACCCCGGACAGGCCCGGGCACGTGCCGGCGTTTCTTCATGCCCGTGCGTCTTCGGATACCTTGCGCCACAACAGGAAAGCCGCCAGGCCATTGAGGACCGCGATGAAGACATCGCCCGCCGCCGGCCGGCCGATGTCTTCATCGAGGACCACCAACACCAGCGATCCGGCCGCGGCGACCGTGAATACCACGGCCAGGAACCTCCGGATCCGCGGAGACCCCATCCCGGCACCGTGCCGCACCCGGTGTGGGCGGCCCGAACGCGGTGGCTGATCACTCATGGCCTCACCCTACTCAGGAGGAAGGGCATGCTCGCAGGGCTCGCACCCATTTAGGCGTCCGCTGGCGCGGCCGGCTGTTGGGTCCAGTGTCTCCCTCGCAGGGCTCCGGAGACCCTGGACCTGTCTACGTCTTCGACGTTTTTTTGGTTGCTGTCCTCCGGATTCTAGGCGTCCGCTCCAGCCCGTCCAGCCCCTCCTTCGTCGGGGCCTGCGGTGCAGGAATGTCCCTCCGGCGCTCCTGCGTCGCTGATTTCCTCCAGGGAATTTCCTCCCCCTTGCCCTGCGGGTAGACAGGCCTCCGTCGGCCGCCGAGCAAGCGAGCTTGCCAGCAACCAAAAAACAACTGTGAGTCTTGCAGTGGCTGGTCTGGGACTAGCTGGCAGTGTTGATGCCGGTCGTTCTGCCTGGCGCGTGACTCGAAAAAACAATTGCCCCCGCGAGGGTGCATTTCCCCCGACTTGTCCGCGCTGGGTGGAGCGGCCGGCCTTGACCTGTCCCACGACGGTGGCTTGATTAGAAGCTTGCCCAGCCCCTGCGGTTGTGGCTCATCACAGTATTGCCTCGAAGTGACTCTTCCCAGGTCCAGTGCCGGTCGCGACGCGACCTGTCTTGCCCGTTCGAAAGGAAGGAGGGTGGCCGCGTTGACTATCGTTGCGCAGACCCGCCCGTTCGTCATCGGTGTGGACTGCCACGCCCGCACCCACACTTACGCCATCATCGAGGCCAGCACCCAGCGACAGATCGCGTGCGAGCAGTTCCCGACCACCCCGGCAGGTATTTCCCGCGCACTTGCCTGGGCAGGCCGACGGACAGACGGCGACATGGCCTGTCTATGGGCCGTAGAGGGTATCGGCTCCTACGGGGCACGTCTGGCCCGGGCAGTAACCGACGCCGGCTACGACGTCGCCGAAGCTCCACGGATGAACGCCCGAGGGCGCCGGGCGATCGGCAAATCCGACCCGCTGGACGCCGCAGCCATCGGAACCGCAGTCCTGGCCCTAGAGGAGTCCCAGCTCCGCGCCCCGCGCCGGGATGAAGGAGCCCGTGCTGGACTCAGGATCCTCAGCGCAGCCAGGGATCAGTTGACCCGGGACCGAACAATGAATGTCAATGCACTCACCGCCCTCCTCCGGGCACACGACTTGGGAATCGACGCTCGTAAACCTCTGGTTCCCGCCCAGATCGCAACGATCACCAGATGGCGGGAACGCCAGGAGCAGATCGAACTATCGATCGCGCGCGAGGAAGCAGTGCGGTTGGCGCGCCGCGTTCTCGAAGTGACCACCCAGCTGACTGCGAACCAGAAGCGCATGACAGAGCTGATCCAGCAAAGCCCCGCTGCGCCGCTGTTGGAGATGGTGGGCGCCGGGGCTGTCACAGTCGCCACCGTCCTGACAGCTTGGTCGCATCCAGGAAGGGTTCGCAGCGAAGCTGCCTTCGCCTCACTGGCAGGGGTGAATCCCTTGCCAGCCTCAAGCGGCAACACTGTCCGGCACAGGCTCAACCGGGGCGGTGATAGGCGCCTCAACCGAGCCCTGCACACCATAACCATGACCCGGATGGTCCACGACCCCGGAACACGGGACTACGTCACCAAACGCACCCAAGAAGGCCGCAGTTACCGTGAAATCCGCAGATCCCTCAAGCGCTACATCGCCCGAATCCTCTACCGCCAGCTCAACGCTCTTTACGCAACGACGGAACCGGCCCCATCCCACGTTGCCGGGGCAGATGGTTCAGGTGGTGTCCCTTAAGGATCGGCTACCGGGACGATCTATTCGAGACTCGAGTCACCTGCAAGGTGTCGGTTGCGCGCCTCGATCAGCCTTTGGAGGTAGCGGCCCAGCACCAGCTTCTCGGCCAGGCGTCCTATGGGTCCGAACGGTGCCTCGAACTCGATGCGATCCACCATCGTGGTTCCTGCGGAGTCTTGGCTGAACTCATGGACGTGCCGGAAACGTCGGAACGGACCTTTGACCTGCTCATCTACGAAGTAGTCGGGTGACTGCATCTCGGTTATCCTGCTCGTCATTTGAAGCGGGACGCCGAAGTGCCAGGCTCGCCAGGTCACTTCCTCACCCAAAGAGATAAGACCGGACCTCACGCCGCCTACGGCCTCTTCACGAGACTGCGCCATGGAGTCAGTGTGGGCGTCAATGCTCCGGGCAAGGTCAAACAGCTCCGCTTTGGCCATCTTTGTCCGGGTTCTGCACTCAAAATAAACGGCCATGGTCAGAGTATTGCAGCTCCTTCCGCCCCGGCCGGGAATCTGGCAGACAGAACCGTGCCCGGTTGAGGATCCTCCACCGGACACTTTGGGGGCGGGTCTCGCACGGCGATGCAGATCCAGGGGTTTGCCAAGCGCCAGGGCTGCCATGGTCCGCGGCCCAACGGTGATGCGGCGCGTCGGGTGCTGCGCGTGTAGTCGTGTCGAGCGTGCGTCGTACCGGACGCCGACTAATCGCCGGCACGGAGTTCACAATGCACTTCATGACGCTGAAAGCTGGGGTGTGAGGCCAGGACGATCAACCGTCAGCGGATCGCACGCGGCCAGTTCAGCGCCCGTCGGGCAGCCTTGATCTGAGTTCTTCCGCATGGGAAGCGAGGGCCTGACGCTGGTCTCGCGTGAATCTTCTGGCCTGCAGGTCGAGGACTGCCCGGCTGCCATGCTCTCCCACACCCAACAGCTGACCCACGCGACGTATTGCTTCGTCCATGTCCTCTGAATCGTCAATCACCTGGAAGACCTCGTCGCGCCGATCCATCGCCTGCACCAGCGCCTCGACGATTATCAACTGCTGTTCCCTCATCTGCCGCTCATGCTCATCCATGCCGCGATTCTTGCACGACCGGCAGTCTTGGGCCTTTCCGTCCAGTTTGGGGATCCTTTACCGGACCGGTTTGAACGGCCAATGGTCCGGATAGGTGTGAGGAACTGCGACGACTTGCACTGCGTCCTCGTAGACGAGTCGACCGGGGTTCCGGGTGCGAAGCGCCACCCAGGGGACGTCGTGCCGGTCGAGTAGGTCCAGATATCCAGCTGTCATATCGAGAAGCTGTGTGGACTCGGCCTTGAACCACGACCTGGCGCCAGGGTTCAGCTCAGAGTTGTAGCAATCCGCCGCCACGGTTGTCGGGTCGGCATAAATTGCCGAGGCGTTGGCGTTAGCAATCTGGAGCCATTGCTTATCTGCTTCACCCAAGAGTCCCTCATCTCTGAGTCCGTTGGCCATCGCGAACACACCTGGAAATCGCCCGCGACGGTTAGGGACGGCGCTTTGATAGCGAACGAACTCACCCATGCAAAGAGGGTACGCACTCATGGGCCATTGTCAGCTCACCTGTCCTAGTAAAGGATCGTCTATCTGTACTGATCGGAGACGTCGATTGAGTGGAGGTGAGAACTCGGCCCCCATGTATTCCGGGCACCGAGGTCACTACTTGACGAGATTCCTGGCGCTCCTTCAGCCTTTGGCTTCGGCTTTTCTCGCACGTAGGTCTTCTCGGTACTCGAGGCGGACCTCCGCGTACTGCTCGTCAGTGAGGTTGACCATATGCCGCATCGCGTCGCCAGACCAAACGTAGGTCACACCGTCGCTGTGCTTCCATGCCATGCGTGGGTCGTCACGCAGATGATCCTTCCAGCACAGGGCCTGGTGATCATGGGTTGTCAGCGTTCTGTCCTTACCGGGCCCCTTCCGCTTGGCATTCACCCGCTCAAGCAGCTTGGTCCTCGTGTAGGGATGCGTCTGATTTGGGTCGGTCTTCTTCACCATTACCCGCTCGCCTTCATGCGCCACTGACACGACCAAGTCGGCCCGCGTTACGGCCTTGACTGAGTTCAGGTGAACGTCATAGACGGCTGCGACGCGCTGCATGTCGGCGCCAGCGGCTTGGGCTTTGTCGAGTAGTTCGCGTAGGCCCTCGATGAAATCTTGAACCTCGGTCACGGCTGAGGTGGCAGGTTCGGTCTTCATGAACTGGATTGGCTCCGTCGGTGCCTTAGCGCCGAGGGGCAGGAGCTGCCAGGTAATTGAATCGGCCAAGTCCTTGTTGAAGCGGTCGAGCATGAAGTCCCGATAATTGAGGACGCTGGTCTGCAAGAAGGGGTAAACCATCTCGCCCAAATCGGCGGCGTAGAGGTGCACCGCGCGGTTACGGTACCCGACGAGAGCTGTGACGTTGGCTGCCAAGGCCGTGCCGTCCACACCTGTCGGGAAGAGCTTGTTGATGACCACCTGCTTGAGTGCATCTTCAGCCGCTAGCGTTCGGTAGGGCTCGTTGCGCTTCTTAGGGTAGAAGATGCGCTTTCCCGCCTGCCGTAGGGTCGCCTTCAGCGCGAGTTCCCAGGCGTTGACGACGAGCACCACGGTGACCTCGTCTCGGTACTCCATTCGCGGCTTGTTGTAGACCTCAATCGCTGCCAGCATTGCCGAGAGTGAATTCGCGACGAGGCGCCGGGAAGAGACATAGGGCTGCGGCACTTTTCATCACCTCGGTCAGGAAGATCGTCAATGACCGAGCTTAGAGCTACTGACCGAGAACTCTGAGCAATCATGAGAAGGGCGGCGGGTCGCTGCAAGCTACTAATTTAGGGGCCAATCTAAAAGCTGTTTTTGTCGTCCGTAAGCCGGTCGATCACCGTACCGCGGAAGTCCGCCGCCACGTTCCGGGCCATTGCTGGCCTGGGCCATGTACGTAAGACCCGCACGGTGATATGCACGGTGATGGGGGGGCGGTTTCTGGGGGTCGACGCAACAGATGCGTGATTTTCGGGTGTTTCCCCGGTGCTTTGAGGCTATCGCAAAGCGGCGGCCAGCGCTGTGCGTTCGGTTTTAAATCGTGCTGCCGGGGTGTCATAGTCGAGGGTTTTTCGTGGCCGTTCGTTGAGTTCCCGCATCACGTGGGAGACGTGCTCAACGCTGTGAACGGCGAGGTTGGTGCCTTTGGGGAAGTACTGGCGGGCCAGCCCGTTGAAGTTCTCGTTAGCGCCGCGCTGCCAGGGGCTGGAGCGTTCGGCAAAGTAGACTTGGACCCCGGTTTTCTTTGTTAGTTCCTCGTGGCTGGCCATTTCCACGCCCTGGTCCCAGGTGAGTGTTCGCTTCAGGTGTGTTGGCAGCTTCGCGAACGCGCTGATGGCGGCTGCGTTGACGCTCGCAGCGGTGTGATCCAGGGGCAGATTTATGATGATGCCGTACTGTGTTTTTCTTTCCCTGAGTGTCATCATCGCCGAGACTGACCCGACGCCGACGATGAGGTCGCCTTCCCAGTGGCCGGCCTCTAGACGGGTTTCGACCTCTGCCGGCCGCTGGTCGATCATGGTCATGTTGCGGATCCGGGAGCCTTGCCCGGTGCGGGTGCGCCAACGGGTCTTGCGGACCCTACGGCCGGTGCGCAGCTTGGCGGCATACCGCTGGTGCAGGCCGTGGTCCTCACGCAGCAGCAATGCCCGGTAGATCGTTTCCGGGCACAACCGCATCGTCTGGTCATCGGGGTATGTCTTCTTCATCCACCCGCAGATTTCGTCCGGCGACCAGAAACGGTTGAGCTTGCGTTGCACAAGGGTGCGCAGCCGGGTGTTGGCAACGAGCTTATGCACTTTCGGTCGGGCCCGTTGTAGCCGGGCGTCATGATCGGCAGTGCGGGGCAGGTAGAGGCCTTGAGCGTCCCGGTGACGGTCGAGTTCCCGTTTGATCGTGGAGGTGTGACGGCCCAGTTCCGCCGCGATTCGCCGCATTGAGTGCCCCAGGCGCAGCAGGTCCGCGATCTGCAACCGCTCCCGCGCATCCAGGTAGCGGCCCGCGGTTACGGCCGGCAATGTGATGGCTGGGATCTGGAAATTGCTGGCTTTACGCAACTGCGTCCCTGTTCTTCGGTGCATACCAAGAAGTCTGCATGCTTCTGCGTTGCTCACCCCGTTGCGCATCAGCTGCCAATACTTCTCGGCCCGTGCAGCACGGCGTTGCTGCGCTTCTGAGAGCACCGCGCCGAGCATCTGGTCTGCGTAACGACCGGAGGAGAGGACAGCGGCGTGCTGCGCGGCCGTGGCCGCGTTTCGCTCTTTCGATAGTCGGGATAAACGGTCGCGTTCGAAGGTCAGCCTGAGGCGGTCCGTCAAGCGCAATTGGTCCTGGCACCGCCTAACGGTCACCTTGGACTGCCGTAGCTGGTCGAAACGACGGTGTATCCACCGATATGCGGTTGAACGGCTCACACCCGCTGCCTTAGCTGCCTCCCCAAGGCTTTTCCCGCGATCAAACGCCGCCCAAAAGCTGGCCTCCTCGTCAATATTCACCCGAAGATGATGCCGGTCTTTGACCTGGCCGACGTCACCTTCCCACGCCGCCAGCCGGGACGTGGTGAACCCGAGCTCCGCCGTCGTCTCGCTGGGAGTCTTGCCGTTGCGACGCAGACGCAAGTATTCCTCGCGCAGCAAGCGGTAGCCGACCTCTTTATCGAAGCCAGCATGTCGGGCGGACGGTTTGAGACCATGCCCATGCTTTACCGAGGCAAGAAACCGGATGCCTGCTGCTGACGAGGAACTGAGATACATGTCGAACCACCTTGAAAGAAGGTGTTGCTTCGATCAACAGAATCCCGCGGGGGATTACTGCAACCCTGTTCCTCATGACTGGAATGAAGATCGGCTACGCCCGTGTCTCAACGAACGGCCAGGACCTGACCGCGCAACGAAACGCCCTCCTTGCCCTGGGTGTTGAAGAGAAGCAGATCTTTGTCGATCACGGACTTACAGGAGCTAACCGCCTGCGCCCTGGACTCCGCGAAGCGATGGCGGCATGCCGGGCCGGCGATACGCTCGTGGTGACCAAGCTCGACCGCCTGGCCCGCTCCCTTTCAGATGCTAGGGACATTGCCGATGAGCTGACGGCCAAAGGGGTTGTGCTTAGTCTCGGCGGCAGCACCCACGATCCGACTGACCCGGTAGGCCGCCTGCTGTTCAATGTCCTGGGAATGGTGGCCGAGTTTGAGGCGGATCTGATCCGGGCGCGCACCCGCGAGGGCATGGCAGTCGCAAAGGCCAAGGGGCGGCTGAAGGGCAAGCAGCCAAAATTATCCAAGACGCAGCGGAAGCATCTTCTGACGCTGCACGGTGCGGGCGCGCATACTCAGGCCGAACTGGCCGAACTGTTCCGGGTGTCACGAACGACTGTGTACCGCGAGCTCCAAAGGCGCACCATCTGAAGTGCGATGCGGCGCCACCGGCAGGCCCGTGCTGCACGCGAGAGCACCACAGTCTGGCCCGGAACCCAGGCGCTGCCTGAAGACTCCGGTTTCTGGGGCTCGCTTGGCTGACGTCCAGGGTTACTGCACGGACCTCGCTTCGCTTGGGCTGTAGAAGCGTTTTCTGTTTTTGCTGCTGTCCTGTGGATCGTACGTGCCCGCTCCACCGGCTCAACCGTCCTGCGGACGGCTGTGCAGCCGATGCCTTGTGTCGGCGCTTCGCTGATTTCCTCCACAACCCATCCGCTGCTTGCCCTTTGGGTTGCCCCGCCTCCGTCGGCCACAGCTACGCGCTGCTCCGCCAGCAGGCAAAAACAACCCGGGGGAGAGGGAATGCTGGCCGGTCACCACAGCCGCCCCCGCCCACCGGATCCTCAGCAAAGGACGAGAGAAACCATGAACGATCGCATTGCACGCGCAGCCCTGACCCGACTCTTCGAACCCGGCGACCGTGTCGGCCGCGCCCTCGTGGGCAGGCTCGGCGCTTACGCCGCGCTGAGGCTCGCCACCGGCGCGCAGCCCGTACACGCCATCCCTGAGGCCACCGTCGAAGAAATGTCAGAAGCGTTGAGACGGTGGGCTCCGAGGGTACCGGAGCTCGACGCCGAGAAGGACCTGGCCACCATCGAACGCCTGGGCGGCGGGTTCCTCATCCCGGGAGATGAACACTGGCCGGAAGGCCTGGACGACCTGCCCGACGCCCCGTACGGGCTGTGGTACCGGGGCAACATCGACAACGGCATCCCGGCGCCTTCGAAGTGTGCGGCCCTCACCGGATCCCGGGACTCGACCAGCTACGGCGCCTCCGTTACAGGAGATATGGCCTACGGGTTGGCCCAACGTGGAATCTGTGTGATCTCAGGGCTGGCCTACGGCATCGATGCCCACGCGCACTGGGCCGCGTTGGCCGGAAGCAAGGGAGAAGGACCGGCGACCCTCGCGGTACTGGCCGGAGGCCTTGACCGGGACTACCCGTCCGGCAACGCGGACCTCGCCGCCGCGATCCGCAGCAACGGCCTGACCCTCTCAGAGCTCCCGCCAGGTTCCGCCCCGACCCGGCACAGATTCCTGCAGAGAAACCGCATCATCGCCGCCCTCGCCGGGGCGACCTGTGTCGTGGAAGCCCGCTGGCGCTCAGGGGCGCTGAACACCGCCCACCACGCCGAAACCATTGCCCGGCATGTCGCGGCCGTCCCCGGGAGCGTCCACAGCGTTATCTGTGTGCTGTCAACTGTTCTGCGCTAGATTCCGTGGTTTTGTTGTGTCAACGACGTCCACGACTTGGTGTGTTTTCAGTGGTGGTTCCGGTCAGCGTTCGTCGGGAGGATCTTGCCGGATCCGGAATGCAACCCAGAGGCCCAGGTTAGGTGGGTTTCGGGGCGTCGCCGAACCGGATGTTGGTGACGTTTGATGGTTGGCCTGTGAGCTCGCGCAGTGCGGTGCGTTCGATCGTGAGGTCGTCTTCGAGGGCGCGGACGGTTTCCCGCAGTTGGGCGACTGCCCGGGACAGGTCGGTGTTGTTGGCGATGAGCCGGTCGATCTCTTGGCCGCGTTGTTCGTAGAGTTGCCGGAGCCGTTTCTCGTCACGTAGTTCTATCTGCGCTGCCAGTCCCGCGTCGAGTTTTAGGTTCAGTTCACGGATGTGGCCTTTGAGTCGTTTGATGATCTCGTGCGCGTTGACCAGATCAGCTGCCCGGGCAGCCCGCAGCGGCGGATCTTCGAGACCGGTTTGTGTTTTTTGGTGGCGGCGGAGAGCGTCCACGAGGTCTGGTTGGCTGTATAGGTATTGGCGGCTCACCCCGGCGGCCGCGGCCAGGGTGGAGATGGTGAGTGAGTGTCCGCGGTCCGCGGCGATTCTCAGCGCTGCCGCGACGTCTTGGTGTTTGCGGGCCGAGGTCTGCGCGCGTGCCCGGGCCAGTGCAGCGGCGTTTCCCTTGGCCGGGGTGTGGCCGGTGGTCATAGTTCTCTCAGCTCGATCGGTTTGTTGGCCAGTGCGGCGCTGCGGGCGCGGCGCATGACTTCGGACATGGTGTCGATTTCGCGGCGTTGTTCGGGCGGGAGCTGTTCGAGGCGTGCGCGCATGGTTGCCAGCACTTTTTCGTAGTCGGTGATCAGGCCGCGTTGGGCGTTGAGGAGGTAGGTGGCGGTGTCGGATGCTTCGGCGATGCGCAGCTGGGATCGGAGTTTCAGGATTTCCTTTTCGATCTCGGGGATGTGTGAGGGGTTGGGGCGGAAGAACCCGCAGCCGGCGCACTGATACCGGAGCTGGCATGCGGTGCCCCCGGCGGCGACGTTGGATGGTTCTGCGCAGTCTCCGTAGGGGACCGGGGTGATTTTCAGTTGCACTCGTCCGTTACCGATCCCGATCTGGTGGCCGTGACGGTCGTGGGCCAGGGGTGCGAGGGTGCTCACTGCCTGGCGGCGGCGTTTTGAACTGACCTGGTAGTAGCCCATCGTGGTTGCCATGGAGACGTGGTCCATGAGCTGGCGCAGCACGTCCGGGTCGGTTCCGTTGTCCGCGTGCCGCTGCGCGTAGGCGCGGCGGAAGTCATATGGTTGGACGCTGGCGAGGTCGAAGTCGACTGTGTTCCCGTCGGGGTCCAGCACGGGACCGGGAACGGGCGGGAGCGACTCGGCGAACGTGTGCAGGATCCGGGCCAGGTATGTCTCGCCGATGTGTGGGATGTTCTCGTCCTTCAGCCGGCGCCGGCCTGTCGGGAACAGGAAGGAGGCCCGGATGCCGAGTTCTTCCCGGACTCCTTCCCAGCGGCGGATCGATTCCACGACCGGTGTTTCGACCGGGAGCTCTTTGATGGCTCCTCCGGTTTTGTGGGCGGTGTAGCGCAGCAGCCAGCCGCCGTGTCGGTCCTGTCGGAGGCAGTCTGTGCCCAGAGAGGTGATCTCGCCCGGCCGTCGTCCGGTTTCCATCAATAGCTCCAGCACGCACCGATACATTTTGGTGTGCCGGCCGACGTTCATTTGACCTGTGTGGTTGCGCAGGTGCTCGATCACCGCGGCAGGGGTGACCCTGTCGTTTTCGACTCTTTGGTCGTTCCGGTCCCGCCGTGTCGTTCTCTTATGGCCTGCGTAGTTCTGTGCGAAGCTTTCCGGGATCTGCCTCCAGGTACCCAGCCGTCTGGCGGTCCGGCAAAGCTCCCACCACACAGCATGGCTTGTTTGTGAGGCCCTGACGGGCCAGCGGGCCTCGAAGCGGGTTGAGATGGCCGCCATGTCCTGGTAGGCCAGCCGGGTTGGGTCGATGCCTGCGTCGCTGCGTTTGGCACGGAGCACCGCGGAGGCCTCGACGCAGGCGGCGAAGCACCGCTGGACGCGGGTTCGGGGCTCCAACGTTGACCCGAGCCACTCACGGAAAGCCGCGGCGAGCCATGGCTGGGAGATTTCCTTCATGTCCAGCGGGGCCCCGGCAAGGTCGGCGTTGGGGTGCGAGTTCGTCACCCGCAGCGGGAGGTCCTGCAAGTAGATGAGATCCTCCTGCAGCGACTCATACCCGGTGAACCTCCGTAGGGCCTTCTCCAAGACCAGGATCCCGACCGACCGGACTCCCTTGAGCCGTGTGGCGTGCTCGTGCGTGCGGAAACACTCCAGCAGATTGGTGTGCTCGTCGTGGCGGGCGTCGTTGATAAACGGCCGCAGCTTGTTCACTCCCAGCCTCCCGTGACCGCGGGTCGAGTACTGCTGAAGGACGAACAGCAGCTCGGTGCGCATCGGCTCCGGCAAGGACCGCAACGGCAACTGATGGCGTTCCAGGACACTGTCGGATCCGATGAACCCTGTCACGGTGAGCTCGGGATCCAGCCGCTGCGCCGCCCGCAGCCCGGAGTCGTGATAGTCGCAGAGCCCGCTCCCCAGGGGTGTGGAGAACACCCGGTCACAGCCCTGCACCGGGCATGGCACCGAGGGGTGGGCCACTTTCCCTCGCCGGTCGGTGATGAACGCCGCCAGCATCTCATCGGTGATCGGCAGGTCCCGGGCTTTGCAGCTCTTGGTGAACCGGTAGTAGTGCGATGGGCAGAGTCCACGGGTCGTCTGCGCCCGCCCGCATCGGCGGCCTGTCTCGTCGTGAACCCCACACAGCGTGAAGCCCCGCGTTGACCGCCCTTCCAGAGGATCCGCTTTAGGCCGGGTTTGGGCGTATTCCTCGACTGGTAATCCTTCCGCCCTTGCCCTTCGCACGCACGATTGGCAAAACGCCACGCGGGCGGCCGGGTTGGTGCAGCCGGGGCGGTCACAGACTTTGAAATCGTTGAGTTCGTTGAACGGGTCGATCGTCAACACGCCGCGGCCCGGGTCCCAGGAACCGACGGCCCAGTCATCGCTGAGCATCCCGGCCAGAAACTCGCGCCATCCGGTGCCGGCACCGCATGGCGACGGAGTCAGTTCCTGCGCAACGGCGCTCATGCGCCCGCCGCCGGGAATTGCGGGAACTGGACTGCCGGGTTGGCGACCGCCGCCCGCAGCGACTCCTCGGAGGCGTGCGTGTAGATCAGCGTTGAAGCGATCGACCGGTGACCGAGCAGCACCCGTACGACGTCAAGATCGATGGGGTCGCCCTCCAGCCCGCGCAACCAGATCGTCGCCCTCGTGTGCCTCAGCACATGCGGACGGATCTTGAACCCCAGAAGCTTCGATAACCGCCTGAACAAGTCCACCACCCTCGCGTAACTCAGCGCCTGTCCCGCCGTCGGCCCTTCCAGGGCGACGAAAACGTTCCGACCCCGGTCATCACCAACACGGCCGATCCGCTCCCGCAGCGCCTCCTGGTAAGAGAACGCGAGCTCCGCAGGCAACGGGACCACCCGCAGGGACTTGGCACGTGCCCCGTTCGCCGAACGGTTGCGCACCACATGAACATGAGGACCCCTGATCTCGCAGCCGTGCGGCCGATTGTTCGCCAGCAAGTGCAGATCCTCCCGGAACAACGACAACGCCTCACCCACACGCAACCCTGCGAAGTAGAGCAACTCCACCAAGAACCGGTCCCGTGGACGCAACGACAGCGCCAGCAACGCCCGTCGGTCCGCTGCCTCCGACAACCACGCGGGCGTCCTCGGCACCTCCACCGACCTGACCCGCAGCTCCTTCGCGGCAACACTGCGCGTCCGGCCGCGTTCCCCACCCCGAGGACCAGGCCGAACGAACTGCTCCTCCGACAAACGGGCCACCAGCTCCTTTGGGACCAGACCCTCATTCGCCGCCCACCGGTAGAACTCGACCACCGCAACCAGCCACGCCCCGACCGTCGAGGGACGTCTAAGCGTCGCCACCCCTGCTCCATGTTGCACGGGAGTTACTGACAGATGGTTCTTCCACCGCACCATCGCCGAGGGCCTGGCTTGGGTCCACGCCAGCCCCTGAGCCGGAAGCCAGCTCAGGAACCCCGCGATCCTCAGACCGTAGTTGCGCACCGTGTTCGGCGAAGCGCCGGACTCAACCAAAGACAGCAACCAGTCACACGCCCCCGGATGAATCACCCCGCTCCGCCGGTCGAACACGACGGCCAGGTCCACTCCCGAAGTGGACCGCACCCAACGAAACCCGAACGCTCCAGGGGCAATCATGGGAGCACCCTATGGGCAGCCACTGACAACGAAACTGACGTGTCCACCACAAAGAAAAACCAACCAATAACTGACAATCGAAGACGCTGCTCCATGACTACAGATAAACAGCGCCAACTCCGCAGGATGCCACCGGCTTCTAAAAGAAGGCGCGGCGGTGCTGGTCTCCGATGCAGCCGAACTGGCCGAACTCCTCGCAGAATAGCCCCTTCAAGTGGCCGCCCCGTCGCCGGGGCGGCCACCGCTGGCGGTCTGCCGTCGTGGCCGGCCTGCGCTGGGGGTCGGCGTAGTCGGACCGCCATTCGCACACTTACTGCCGGCGACCGGGGCCGCGCGGCCGCCGAAGCCAGGGACGCCGAAAGAAGACCAGGGGTGCTGATGGAAGGGTTCGCAGGGCTCACCAGGAAAGGGCGTCCGCTGGCGCGGCCGGCTGTGGGGCCAGCGCCGGCTCCGCAGGGCTCCGCCGCCCCTGGCCCTGTTCTGTCTACGACGTTTTGGCTGCTGTCCTGACGGATTGTACGTGTCCGCTCCGGCCCGTCTAGCCCCTCCTTCGTCGGGGCCTGCGGTGAGGAATTCTTCGACGGCGCTCCTTCGTCGCTGATTCCCTTACGAAGATTTCCGCCCCTTGCCCTGCTGGTAGACAGGCCTCCGTCGGCCACAGCTCCGCAAGCTTCGCCAGCAGCCAAAACAACGGGGGAGAAGGGGAAGCTGGCCGGTCACCACGAGCCGCCCCACCCACCTAAATCCTCAGCAAAGGACATAAACACCATGAACGACGCCATCCGCATCTCCAGCCCCGCCGACATTCTCGGTTTCATCCCGCACTCCCTCGGGTTCGTACCGCGGGAATCCTTTGTGTTCCTGACCATGCGGGGCAAGACCCTGGGCGCGACCCTGCGCGTCGACGCCCCCGCGTTCGTCGAACCCGCCGGTTTCGCCCGCTCCATGGTGGACTACCTCGCATTGGACACACAGGCCACGGCGGTGCTGCTGGCCATCTACACAGCCAGCACCCCCGCACCCGGACAGCCCCGCCCCTTCTACGACCACTTCGAGGCCGTCATCGAGGCGCTGGAAGGTGCGGGTACCCCTCTGCAGGACGCGTGGCTGGTCACCCCGTCGCACTGGCAAAACCTCCTGTGCGACAGCGACGCCGGGTGCTGCCCGCCCGAACCGCTGGAGTCCATCACCGACGGGCAACTGAACGCGGAAATGGTATTCCGCGGCAGCAGCTACCAAAAGACGCCCGGCACCAGCTACGCACCGTTTGCAGGACCGGCAGACAGGGAGGAACAAATCCGCCACGCGCTCCCGGGAGTGCTCGGCGCCGAGCTGAATCCCGGACGGGAACTGTGGGCCGAGGCCCTGACCCGGGACGGCTGGACGGACCCGGCAACGGCAGTGGAGCTGCTCGCATGCTTCCAGCGCCCGGACCTGCGCGACACCTTGTTCTGCAACGTCATCGACCCGGAACGGCCCGACGCCGAGGAAAGCGGGAACCTGCTCCTGGGGGAGGGCATCACCCCGGACTGGAACCGCGTGGACCGGGCCCAGGAAACCGCCCGGGACCTCATCGACGCCGCGCCCGAAGGCTACCGGGCGCCCCTGCTGACCCTGATCGGATGGCTGGCATACCTCAAAGGCCAATCGTCCGTCGCCGCGGACCACTTCACCGCAGCCATGACGGACACACCCGGCTACCGGCTCGCGGAACTGATGGACCAGCTGGTCAGCAGGGGAACCATCGCCCCGGTCGCGAAGAACCAGGACACCGCCTACAAGCGGCACCACTAAACAAACGGGGGCCGGGCCGGGAAAACGGTCCGGCCCCCTGGGCGCGGTGGCGGCCTCCCCCGCATGCGCTCCTCCGGCCGCCGATGGCGCGACAGTGGTGGCAATCAGGTATGGCGTGGCCGGCAAGTGGGAGCCTGCAAAAAGAGGCCACAGCCCCACGGACGCGAAGCGCTTAGACCACGGGTTCTGTCTCCCGGGCCTTATCCAGATCATAGGAACGCAACCCGTGCTTCACGCCGAGGCGAATGATCCAATACAGCGCGACTGCAGCTAGGACCACAGGCCCAGCGACCACGACCACGCCGAGGACTATCGAAAGTATGTCCAAAGTAATTCCCCAAATGTGAGTCTTTGTGCAAAGCCTCTCACGGCGGTTGTCTATAGGAACATCTCCTCCGGCCACAGACCACGCTGCCGCGGGCGCAGCACCACACGCAGTAAACGGCCGAATGCCCGGGCTACAGTGGAAACGAAGACGATCCACTACGAGCCTGGGGGCAGCACATGAGCCACGAATACATCCTGACGGACGAGGACGCAGCACCTGCCGGTGCCACCCATGCCCAGGACGTCCTCGAGCTCTCGATGTTGACCATGCCGCAGCCAGGCGCCCCCATCGTTGATATCTCCTGGGAGAAATCCCCGCTGGACCTGTAAGTTTCCTGCAGCGATGACGCTGCAGCACCGAGTTTCCTTTTGCTGAGGGAAAGCTGAGGCCGGCCCCACGGGGCCGGCCTCAGCCCTTTTAAACGCTGAAAAGGGCCTCGCTTCGCTCGGGCTGTAGAAGCGCTTTTTCTGTTTTGGCGGCTGTCCTGACGGATTGTACGTGTCCGCTCCGGCCCGTCTAGCCCCTCCTTCGTCGGGGCCCGCGGCCCAGGAATTTCCCTGCGGCGCTCCTACGTCGCTGATTTCCTCCGGGAATTTCCCGCTCCTTGCCCTTACGGGTAGACGGGCCTCCGTCGGCCACAGCTCGCAAGCTTCGCCAGCAGCCAAAACAACGGGGGGAGAGGGGAGCTGGCCGGTCACCAAAGCCGCCCCGCTATAGTCCGCGCCAGCTCCCGATTCCAGCCGCTTGACAGACATAGAAGCGTCGGGGGGAGAGGGAAGCTGGCCGGTCACCTGAGCCGCCCGACCCGCCCCACGTCTCTGCAAGGACAAAAACCATGACCGCAACACCCACGCTCGAAATGCTCGACCCGGCCACCCTGACCGTCGATATCAACGTCCGCAAGGACGCGGCCCTGACCGCCGATTTCATCGCCAGCATCAAGGAACACGGCGTGATGGAACCCGTGATCGCCCACCGCAAGGAGGACGGCACCGTACACGTCCTGATGGGCCAGCGCCGCACCCGCGCCGCCGTCGAAGCAGGACGGGACAGCATCCCGGTAATGATCATCGACAGCCCCGAAGAAGCCGAACGCATCGTCACGCAGGTGGTGGAGAACATCCAGCGCGCCGAACTGACCGAAGCCGACGAGGCCGACGCCTACCACCAGCTGTCACTGATCGGGGTTTCGGCGGCCGCGATCGCCAAGAAGACCGGACGGACCAAGACCACCGTCGAGTCCGCACTCAAAGCCAAGTCCACCGAGACCGGAGCCGCCGCCCTGGGCAAGGGCTACACGGTCGAGGAAGCCCTCATTCTCGCTGAGTTTGAGTCAGACGAGGAAGCGACCGCCGAGCTCGAGTCCGTCATCATGGACGAACCTGGCATGCTCCTGCACGTCACCCAGCAGCTGCGCGACAAGCGCGACCGCGCCGCAGCGCTGGCCGCTCTCACTGCAGAGCTGGAAGCCGCCGGAACGATTATTGTTCCGGAATGCGGGTACGGGGAGGACAGCGAAACCCTCCGGGTCACGTCCCTGAAAAGGGCAGACGGGGAACCGGCCACGGACGAGGACGGAAACGCCGTCTACATCGAGACGGACTATCGCGGGGAGCACTCCACCGTCGCCGTCGTCACCGGATGGAAAGACCTGGGCTTCACCCTCCGCTACTACAGCGGCTACGGCACGTCATCGGCTCCGAAAGGCCCGATGACCGAGGAACAGAAGGCCGAACGGAAAACCCTGATCGAGAACAACAAGCTGATGCAGTCAGTCCTGTTAACTGAACTTCATCGTAGAGTCTGGATCAGGGTTCTCCGGAGAGGCGGTCCTCGTGGACGAAGTGCGGCTCAAACTGCTCGAGGGACAGATTGGCCTAATGGCGATAGGCGCGGTAGTCCCAAGACCGGAGGGCCTCTTGCCCTACGTCGTCATCGACGACAAGGGGCAAGAGATCGAGGACTTCTCAGTGTTCCTCCGTGATCTCGTTCTGAGCGATATGAGCCCTTTGACCGTCCGCTCTTACGGCAACGACTTGCTCAGGTGGTGGCGCATTCTTGGTCTGCTCGGCAGTGGATGGGAGCAGGCCACTCGTGCGGAGGTCGAGGTCCTCGTGGGGTGGATGCGGTCCGCGGTGAATCCTCAGCGGCGGGGGACCGGTCAGCGGGGCAGGAATTCGCGCACGGGTAAGCGTCCCTTGGTCGGCGGCTATGCGCCGGCAACGATCAATCACGCCCTATCGGTGATTTCGTCGTTTTACTCCTACCACGCACGCTTCGGTCGTGGGCCTCTGATAAACCCGGTTCCTGAGGCTGCAGGGCGGAGACGTATGGTTCATCGAGGCCGGACCGAAACAGCGCCAGGAGTAGGACGAGCTCCTTTGCGGCAGAAGAAGTCCGAATGGCTGCCCCGTTCCATCCCGGATGACCTTTTCGACGATTTGATGGAGGCTCTGCGGACCAACCGTGATCGTGCCCTGGTAAGTATGTATGTGTCCTCCGGGGCCCGCGCGAGTGAGCTGCTCGGCGTCCTCGGCGATCAGATCGACTGGTCTGGGCAACGTGTATGGGTCGTATCGAAAGGATCCCGTGTCCTGGAACCGGTGCCTGTCTCACCGGAGTCCCTGCAGTATCTGACCATGTACTTCCATGAGCACGGAGTTCCCAGGCCAGATGAGTTGATCTGGCGGGCGCTCCACGGCAAACCGCGGCCGTTGACGTATCATGCTGCTCGCCGAATGCTGCAACGGGTGAATGCAGTGCTGGGTACAGATTGGTCGCTGCATGACTTTAGACACACGACCATCAACCGCATGGTCTCAGACCCGAATCTGACCTTGCCTGAAATCATGGCCGTGAGCCGGCACCGACAAGTCTCCTCGATGGCTCCCTATCTACGGCCTCGGGTCGATGAGGTCTTCCAAAAAGTGCAAGAGCACATGGCATCCCCACGGCCCCAACCAACGCTGACCCCGGGCTACGACCCCGACGACTTCTCAGTGGTGTTCGGTGCCTGAGGCCCTTAAACGACCACAACAGCGGTCGATAAACGCAGCTGTTCCCGGCAGAACCCGGAACCAAACCGTCATCATCGCTGCTCCGGCGGCGCGACCGGAATTTCCGCCATGGCCGCGCGGTGATCTGGACGCGGCAAGCCCCGAGAGCATCATCGCTTTGACCGACACGATATGGCCCCGCAAGCAGCCACGTGAATCACTGCGCCATCACGGGCTGAAATGGCTGCTGGCTTATCTCGTGAGGCACTCCGGACGGACCTGGCAGGAGAAATGGATCTCCTCCGGGTTCAATGATGGTCACCGCAAAATACGTGAGCTGACCACGGGAAACTTTCGTTTGGACGGTGAACTGGGGCATTCGCTGATGCTCCTGTGCTGTCTGCGGGTCATCCGTCCATCGCTGGCAGCGTTCAAGATCAACTCGTTCTACCGCTACCACGAGCATTTTGAGCAAGCGCAAGACGACCCGGATCTGGACCGCTTCCTGGCCCTCGTGGAACAACAGGACACATCACATCACTTCAAACGATGCGCGCGGATGGATGTGGCATCAGCGTTAACGACCCAAGGGATCAGGTTCGCTGATCTGAGCGCGGAAGCGATGCTGCACTACGCCATCGCCACGCGCGAAGGCGGATGGGGCCGTGGCTATGAAACGCACGTCGGTTACCTTGCCTGGCGGGTGATGTCTGAATCCGGGCACTTTCCCGCCCAGGTCCCGCCAACTCTCCGCGGGGCAATGCGTCCCCCCGCTCAGACGCCGGCTGAGCTGGTCGACAAACACAACATCACCAACCCCGACATCCGCGACTTATTCATTGCCTACCTGACCCGGCGCAGCCACGACATCGACTTCGCCACCTTGCGGGACCTGGCAGAAGACATTTGCGGGAAATTTTGGACGGGCCTCCAAAAGATCAACCCTGGCCAAGCGACTTTCGTCATCTCTCAAGCGGACTACGCAAGTTGGCGGGCCGTGGTGGCCCTCCGCCGAGATGGGAAGCCACGCCTTCAGCTCGAAGCCGTCATGACGAATATCAGGGCCTTCTATCTTGACCTGCAGGGCTGGGCGGCCGAAGAGCCCGAACGCTGGGCCCGTTGGGTAGCGCCTTGCCCGATCGCGGGCAGAGAGACCCGGACGCTGGGCAAAGCGGCCCGCCGGGCAAAAGAACGCATGGACTCCAGAATCCGCCTCTTACAGCCGGTGCTGCCGGCATTCATCGCCGCTGCCACAGAACGCAAAGACCACTTCCATGAACTTTTGAAAGTGGCCGGCGAAACCCGCAAAGACGAGATCATCACCGTCGGAGGGAAGCAGTATCAACGGCTATATACCGAAGGAGACGCCCGGCACCGCCGCTTCCATGGAATAGCCAATGTCCGCGTGCTTGATCTGTCCGCCAACCGCAAGATCAACGTGACGTTCACCGAGGACGCCGTGTTTTGGCAGTGGGCGGCTGTTGAGACCTTGAGGCATACCGGCCTTCGGTGCGACGAACTGCTGGAACTGTCCCAGCTGAGCATCCGTCAATACATCCGACCGAACGGCGAAATCGTCGCGCTCTTGGTCGTCGCTCCCTCCAAAAATGATCGGGAACGGGTCATCCCCATGAGCCCTGACCTTTTCCACGTCATCGCCACGATCATCCGGCGACTGACCAGGAACAGGGAAAGCGTGCCGCTGGCGACTCGATTCAACCCATCGGAAAGAGTCACCAGCGAGCCGCTGCCGTTCCTCTTCCAGCGTACGATCGGCCAACGCACCGAAGTGATCAACGCCGGCTCGCTTCGTGATGAACTGGCCAAGCTCAGCGACGCCGTCGCCATCGATCATCCAGAGCTGGGCGGTTGCCGTTTCACACCGCATGACTTCCGCCGCCTTCTAGCTACGGACCTGGTCAATAACGGCCTGCCCATCCACATCGGCGCCGCACTTCTGGGACACCTCGATATCCAAACAACCCATGGCTACGTCACCGTCTTCCGCGAAGACGTCATCCGGCATTACCAAAAACACCTCAACGAGCGCCGGGCCGCCCGCCCGGCACGGGAATATCGATCTCCAAGTCCCACAGAGTGGGCTGAATTCGAGGAGCACTTCGACAAACGCAAAGTAGAGCTGGGGAACTGCGGCCGCCCCTACGCGACACCCTGCGAACACGAACACGCCTGCATCCGCTGCCCCATGCTCCAGATTGACCCTGGCATGATCGAACGTCTCGACGAGATCAATACCGATCTCATCGCCCGCCGTGAGCTTGCACAAAATAAGGGTTGGTTGGGCGAACTTGAGGGCATCGACCTCACACTCCAATTCCTCAAAGAGAAACGCGCCGACGCGCAAAAATCCGCCCAGCGCGGTCCGACCAATCTGGGCATCCCGGTCTTTCGCGCCTGAACTGGGACAGGAGCGCTCCACTTCGGGAAAACGTCCGTTCTGGGAGGCCTTATCGGTCCCGCGGCTATACCGGCATGGAACCAATGGATCTGATGACCACGGACAGGACAAAAGTGATCCCAGCCAGGGCCATGGAGGCAATGGAAATCTTGAAGGACATTCGCCTATGTTTCGATCTGTCAACAGCAACTTAGAAATGACCGGACGCGGCATGTTGGTCTGCCCGCTGGCGGCAGGTGATTGACCGGGCGCGGCAAGTATTTTTGGACAGGGTCAGGCGCCCCGGGTGTGCCGGGTTGGCGGGGCGCCTGACCGGGGTTTTGGGTTAGCTCATGGGGCAGGTTCCTTTCCCGTTTTGGGCTTGCATGAGCCGGACGGACTCGCCGCTGGTTTGGCAGAGGTGGGCGTGGTGGAGGAGCCGGTCCACGGTCGCGGTGGCAATGGTTTTGGGCATGAGCTCATCGAACCCGGACGGGTGGATATTGGAGCTGATCGCCAGAGAGCGCTTCTCGTAGGAGGCCTCGACAACCCGGTAGAAGCCCTCGGCCGCGTCCGCCGACACCGGCAAAAGGCCGATGTCATCGACGCAAATCAAATCCACGCTCGTGGCGCGGGTGATGGCTTTGTTGACGCTGTCATCGATCCGGTGCCGGCGCACGAGAGCGCCGAGGTCCTCCATGCTCAGCCAGGACACGGACATGCCCTGATCGATGGCCTGCTGGCCCAAGGACTCCAGCAGCAGGGTCTTGCCCGTGCCGGAGGGCCCGCAGGCAATCAGGTTCTCCCGCCGCCGCACCCACTCCAGCGTCCGCAGGAACGATGTTGTCGCCGCCGGGAGGGTGGAAAGGGCCTCGTCCCAGACATCGAAGGTCTTCCCGGAGGGAAAGCCTGCGCGCTTGCGGCGGGTGGCCAGCATCGAGGCGTTCCGGCCCGTGGCTTCGGCCTCCAGCAGGACGCGCACGACCTCTGTCGGGTCCCAACGCTGGGCTTTCGCGGTCGCCAGGACGTCGGCGACGACGGCGCGGGCGTGCGGCATCCGGGTCGTGCGCATCAACCCGATCACGTTCTCGACCGCCGGGTCCGATAGCGAGCTGGGGGCAAGGGCTGTCGCGCTCATTCGGTGGCTCCTTCAAAGTCTTCATCACTGGTGGTGGCAGGCGCGGTGGCGGCAGGCGCGGCGGTGCCGAAGTTGGCCCAGCCGCTGGTGCCCTGGCTGAGCCATTGGCCTTGGTCGGTGACGGTGCGGGTGCTGGTTGTGTGGTTTTTCCCGCCGGCGGTATTGATGATGGAGAGCAGGTCCTCGTGGGTGAAGCGCTGATGCACCGCGGCGGAACCGAGGCCCTTGTCGACCTCGTCGGTGCCCAGGACCTTGGCGAGGGTGACGGCACGTTCCATTTTGTGCCGGATCTTCCCGGTCCCGGCCGCGGCGGCTTCCTTGAGCCAGAGCGCAGCGCCGGCGCCGAGGGCCAGGAAATCTTCCTCGGCCTTGTTGGTCGGGCGCATGACCCGTTCCAGAGCCCCGGCTGGGGCCGGCGGGAAATGGGCGTCAATGATCGCCGGAGTGCCTGGGCGGGTGAGTTTGTGCCGTGCAACCTCGACCGGGCCGGTAACCCCGACATGGACGATGACGACCTCGGTCTCGGTCCCGCGCACCCACACCATCTCACCCATCAGGATGTGCGGGACGGAGTACCGGGACTGTTCGAACGTGATCATGGGCATGTTCGGCGGGACCTGGCGGGTCTGGCCGAAACTTGCTGTCACCGGGGTTTCCGGGACCGGGTGCAAGCGGGGGCGTTCGAGAACCCGGAGCATGTCCTTGGGGACCTCCAGCGTGGACCGGTGCACCCGCGAATTCACCTCCTCCATGAACGCCTCACACGCCGCTTCCAGCTCGGCGAAGGACCCGTACTCGGGCAGCAGGTTCGTCTCTTTGGGGACGAGGTCGGCTTTGGCGATCTTAACCGCGTTCTCCACCCCGCCCTTGGAGGCAGGGTCGGCCGGGATGCACGTCTGCATGGACGTCGAATAATGCCTGGAAAACGCCACAATCTGCGCGTTCCGCACGGGGATCCCGGCGATGTGCTCGATCGTGACGGTCTTCTCGTTATCCGTGAGTACGTAGGTCGTGACCCCGCCGACCAGGCGGAACGACCGGTCCAGGGCGGCGAAGACGCTCGGCATCGTCTTGTCCCGCAAAGCGATCACGATCCGGAACCGGGAGAAGGCCAGCCAAGCCACGAACAGCACGGTCTTCACCCCATCAACGACGGGCCCGTCGCCGTAGTCATACTGAAGCCAGAGACCCGGCTCGGGCGTCCAGGGCCGGTGCACGCGCACGTTCCGGGCCCGGTATTTCGCCTTCAATGCAGCCAGCGTAGTCCTGGTCGTGCGCTCACACCCGGTGAAGCCCAAAGCCAGGAGCTTCTCATGCACGACATCGCCGCGGATCTTCCCGCGGGACTGCTCCACCCAGGAAATCATCTGCGGCAGGAACGGGTCGGTCATCCGACCGCGCTGCCGGGCCACCGGCGCCTGCGCACCTTCCTGGCGGGCTTTCACATAAGAGCGCACCGTGTTGTGCGAAACGCCGCAGATCTTCGCGGCATCCCGGTACGACCGGGTCAAATCATAAGCAGCTAAAATTTCCATGAACTCTCCTGGAGACTTCACAACGAGCCCCCTCCTTCCCATAACGGGTGAAATACAGACGATCGACATCGCCATTTCACCGCGGAAGGAAGGGGCTCTCCCCGTAACGACACGAGGGGATGGACAAGGGAATCCCCGGCACGCGAGACCACCAAAGGAGGCCAAATGCTGTTCAAAAATGCTTGCCGCCACGGGTCAAAACCTTGCCGCGAACGGTCAGTCAGATTTTCCGACTCCGGTCAGTTTAAAGTTGCCGCTTACATCGATCGCGCGACTCCGAACACAGCCGCCGCAACACTTAGAGCGATCATGTACGGGACCACCCCATTCAGCCACTCGGCCACGACATTCCCCCCATGTTCAATGAACTCCCGAGGCTACCGCCTCCTAAAAGGAAATCTCAGCGGACGCCGAGCATTATCCGAGGACCACTTTTACTGGCTTGAATCTGAAAGGTCCCCCGCACTCGCGTCCGAAGGGGTATTCCCCGGTTGATTCCGTTTCTACTGGCAGGGCACCGGTCAGTCGGTTCCCAGACGAAGTGCTGGCGTCCACATATATCGAGGTGATGCTTACGGGCGGAGTCAGGTAGGGCGGAGATTGCGGCACTAGCCATTTACCCTCCGCGCTTTTCGTCACCGGCTCAGGAGTGCAGCCCTCGCCGAAACAAGCTGACAACGATTCCGGCTGGGTGGAAAAGAACAGTTCTACGTCACCGACAAAGGCCCAACCCATTGCTGGACATGCTCGGTTTTCACCTGCCAGGCTGCCGACGACAAGGGTATACACCAGCACGGTGGCACCCGCGGCCACTCCTAGCAGAAGTACTCCCCGAGGCTTCATAGTAGGAGCCTACGCTGTCGATCAGTCGCCGGTTTTGCCCTCAAGCTCTTTCGACTGTTCGGTGATCTTCAGGGAACCAAGAGAAACCGGGCTTGGAACGAACCTGCGTTTAAACCTCGAAGGGGAACCCGTTGCGATACAGGTTCAAGCCCTGGCGCTGGTGGCGCCAGGGCTAGCCATCTATTTTGCGGGGTGTGTCACTGCTCGAGTTCTACCCGGTGGCTGGTCGACAGCGGTGTCCTGCTGACGGCGACGAATTTCTTTCACCGTCAAAAAGCGGACTGAACAAGTCAGCCGACGACCGGCCGAGCACAGCCAATACAGCCGGCTATCCAGACCAGCCGAACAAACCTATTGTCAGCCCTTGCAAAGTGCAGAGAAGCTACCACCGTGCGCCGCGAATGGGTCAAGAACCTGCTGGCCAAGAAGCAGGCCCCCAAGGGCTGGCAGTACTTCACCGTCCACGCCATCACCCACCACTCCGAAACCGCCAGCGGCTACGAGGGAAAGGTCGCCGCCGAGATGGCCGGAGTGAAGTTCGAAGAATCCACCCAGTGGGCATGGAACCCGCTCAGGGACCACGTCGCAAAGACGACCGCACGGCCGGAGTTCTCACTGATTGCCCTGATCTGCGCAGGCTACGAAAAGACCATCCAAAAGGACTCGTGGCGCTCACCGAGCCAAACCCACCGGGACTACCTGAATCAGCTGGTCCTCTGGGGCTACACGGCAAGCGAGGTCGAGCAGATCATCATCGACAGCGGCGAAAAGGCTGAAACGACCGGATAGACCACGGCTCCTGTGCTGGGTGGCGGACCACGAACCCCGCCCGGCACAGGCCCCAACCGAATCACCACGAGAGGGCCAGGAACCATCCAGAAGTCGGGCGGTCCGCCGCCCAGGGCGAACCACAGCAACCACTCACCAGCGGCGGACCGCCGTCCGGCGCAACATCGCGAACAACCAGGAAGAGCCGCGCTCCAGCAACGACGCTGGGCAGGGCGGCCGCCACTTCAACTAGACTGAACCATAGATTTCTTTGCAGAGAAGCCCGAAAGGAGCCGGCACACGCCGGCTCCTTTCCGGGTTAATGGGCAACCACAGGTCCCCCGAGCCGGCTCAGCCCCGAACGTTCCTGGGATCGTTGCCGTAACTGTTCTTGGACCCGATCTGACCGTCCTGGTTCTTGATCACGTGCTCAACCTTGTCCGCCTGGGCAGCTTCCCGGCCTGCAGCTTCCGCTTCGGCCTTGGTGCTGTAGCCGGCACCGAACGCGCGGTCAGTACCCTCGCGCTTGTTCTTCCACTGGCCGTCCTCGTAGTACGTCTCAATGTCACCCTGAGCCACTGCACACTCCCTCTGCCGTTCCGGACCAACTGACAACCGCCGCGCACAGCGCAGGCAGCGAAAAGCCCCGCAGCACGAGCACTGACGGGGCCTCCCTGGCACCCACTCCGCCTGATGGGGGACAGGCGGAGAAGCTGCAACAAAACTAATAGAAAGCATGCTTACTTTTCAAGCTGCCACGCCGTAATACCGTCAGGCCCAAATCGCGGGCAAAGTCTCCCATGGTCCAACCCCAGCGCCGCCGACGCGCCTATTCCCGGGGCCGGCGTTCTGTCAGCAGGGATGCTTCTATATACGTCAAGCCCGTCCTGTCCGGTTGGGGACGCCGGTAGTTATCTCGGGACTGCGGCGGTTAGGCTCAGCCCATGACGACGTCTTCAACGGACCCTATGAAACCGGCTCGTGTGGGTGTAGCCAGAGCGCTCAGGATCGCCATGCTCGGGGGCTGCGGCCTGTTAGGCCTCGTGGTGGTTGTGTTGGTCGCTGTGGGAGACAGGAGTCTTCCTTCTCTCCTAGCGCTGACGGCGGGGCTCCTTTGTATGGCAGGCATCCTGCTCATAATTTTCCGGAGCCTCGGACAGTGGGGTCAGGACCCAGGGTACAAACTGTCGGGCACGCCCCTGCTGTCCATCTTTGGGCTGTGCGCCCTAAGTGGAGTGCTGGTCGTTTGGTCCACATCATTGTGATGGATGCACGGTTGGCCTGCGACGGTAAGTCGGATATGAAGACTCCCTGACGAGCTGCCCAGTCTCGAATCGCAGAGCTCTAATAAGCATGCCTCGAGATCGCGTGACTGACCTCGTGAGCCGTACCGAGGGTTCGAAAGATCTGTCGCGTGATGTAGCGCTTCAGACTGCGGATGATTTCCTTCTTGTTTCGTCCTTCACGCGTCCGGCGGACTACATATTCCCTGGTCTCCTGGTGCCAGCGCATTCTTACGACGGCGATCGTGTGGATCGCCTTGTTCAATTGACGATCCCCGCCGCGATTGAGCCTGTATCTGGTCGTTCCCCCGGACGAAGCTGGAATTGGGCATGTGCCGGCAAGCGCTGCCAAGGCTGCCTCCGAACGAACGCGGCCCGGATGAGACCAAGCGGTAAGAATTGCTGCGGCGCTGATCGGTCCCACACCTGGCATGTCCAGGAGCGCTTGATTGGTCTGCTGGACCAACAGGGCCATATCGGCCCGGTTCTGCTCGAGCTGATCTTCAAGCGCGAGGATTTGTTTAGCCAACCGGGTAGCCTCCGAACGACTTACCCGGGTACCGACACCTTCATCCCGCATCCTCCACGCCGCGATGGTTCCGATTGTTTTTGAGGTCAAAGACTTACGAAGATCGATTCCCAGGTCAACGACGCGGAGCAGCGCGATCAACGAATTGATCGCCGCCGTGCGTTCGCGAACCATTGAAGTCCTAGCAACGGTAAGGACGCGCAGCGCCGTATGGTGCTGGCCGGCACGCGGTTCTCGAAGCTCATTCGTCTCGATTCCGAGGACGGCCCTGGCCGCCCGAGCTGCGTCGATACTGTCTGACTTACCCCGTTTTCGCCCAATTCGACGCTCAGGAAACGGTGCTTCAACTACTCGGAAGCCCGACTCCGTTGCCAGCTGCCGAAGTTTGGCACCGTATGATCCGGTTCCTTCCATGGAGAGCAGTACCCCTGACTTATCCCCGGTGCTGCGACGGGAAATCCAGCGGAGCGCCCGGCTCATCCCAGTACTTGTTGACGGGAAAGTTTCGTTCGCAATCTCGGCTCCGGTTACCGCGGAGATGATTGCCAAGGTATGAGTTTTCGAGTGTGTATCGATGCCAACAACAAAGTCGTAAGCCTGCGCCACTACGGCCATTTGTACCTCCTGCAGTTCCTTCGGATCAGTGCGGGTGTCGGCGGAATACGGCGAGGCAAGTCTGGGATGGGCCACAACTTATGAGGCTGGGCAGGCTTCTAATCAAGCCATCGCAGTAGACAGAACCGATGCTGGACTCCCGATGAGCGGGCAGATCCCTGCAAGCGCACCTTAGATAATCCCAAGGGCAAAACGACACAAGGGCCACGTCCGTCCGAAGTCACAGCACCAGCCTGACAGCCAGTCTCGGACCAGCTGCATATAACAGTCCCAGACGACACCAATTCAATGGGGGAGTGCACGTTTTGCTGGCATCTCACCAACAGTCCCGAGAGCGGCTTTTCAGGCACATGGGGGCTGCGGACCTGGCGAACCAACGGGGATGACCACAGTAGCCGGCGGTGGGACTCACCATCCGTAACCGGGAGTCGGCGGCCGGGGGAATCACACAGTTGCGTGTATAAACATGTGCCAAAAATCCCTAGAATAAAAGGGAAAACCCCTAGTCATTCAGTTGAATGATTGCTAAAATTGAGGTAGCAAGTCAGCCAGACGAACGAAACTTATTTGATACGAAACCAGGTGCTGAAAATGACTGCTTCACCGACCGCTTACACGGTCTACACCAAGCCCGATTGCCCCAACTGTGAGAAGACGAAGGACTACTTCGACTCCAAGGGCATCACCTACACGGCCGTGGACATCACCGACGTGCCGGCAGCGCTGGAGTACATCACCGCCGAACTCGGCTACTCCCAGGCACCTGTGGTTGTGAACAACGCCGATGACCAGGACCACTGGTCCGGCCTGCGCCGCGACAAGCTCGTTCAAGCGGCCATGAGCCACAAGGCGGCGTGAGGACCGTGGAGAGAATGCGCCCGGTCGTCGGGTTCAACCTCAGCCCACGGATCCCGTTGGAGGTGGACCTGTTCCGGCAGGTCAACCCCAGCGGCCGGATTCCCACCGACATTGTGGATCCCTACGTTGTGGAGCCCGCCATTGTGGAACCTCTCAGTGAGGACCTGTACGAGGGCTACGCCGTTCCGGGCAGGGGAGGGGATGACGGGTTCCTTGAGGCGCTCAGCCGCGCCCCGGTCGGGGAAGGCGGGCTCTGGGACGCCCACACCGCGGACCAGTACCAACCCAACGACCTCACCCACGACGAACCAGGTGGGACCGAACCTCAGAACGAACCCACAACAGACACCGAGAACATCACCAGCACACGAGGAAAAGGAACCATCATGGCCGGCGAAACCACGATTACCGTCATTGGAAACCTGACATCAGATCCAGAGCTGAGATTCACTCCGTCGGGATCCGCCGTAGCGAACTTCACCATCGCGTCAACGCCCAGGACTTTCGACCGGCAGTCCAACGAGTGGAAGGACGGCGAGACACTTTTCCTCCGGGCCGCCGTGTGGCGGGAAGCAGCGGAGAACGTGGCCGAGTCCCTGACCAAGGGCATGCGCGTCATCGTCACCGGCCGGCTGAAGTCCCGTTCCTACGAAACCAAGGAAGGCGAGAAGCGCACCGTAATAGAGCTCGAGGTGGACGAGATCGGCCCCTCGCTGAAGACGGCCACCGCCAAGGTCAACCGCACCCAGCGCGGCAACCAGGGCGGACAGGCCGGCAGCGGCTTCGGCAATCAGGGCAACGGCAACCAGGGCTCGCAGTCAGCCCCGCAGGAGGACCCTTGGGGTCTGCCCACCGCCGGCGCGACCGCGGGCGGCTGGGGCAACGGACCGGAGTCGGAACCGCCCTTCTAAGCAGCATCCTTGTCGGGGCCGGCACGAACGCCGGCCCCGACAGTTCAATCACCTGATGACGAAGGGAAAAGAATGCTCAATCCGGACTGGGTCCAGACACGTTACAAGGGTTCCCTGGACAGCCCGCACCCGTGCCCTGCCGTGCTGCGGACTGTGCAGTAGGACGCTCTGCAGATGACCAAACCGAAGAGGTTTCCGGCGTTCACGCCCTACTACACCGAGGAGCAGGCGGGGCAGGTCCGGGCCGCGTTCAAGGCGGCAGGTTTGCAGGAGGGCGATGCCAGTGTTTCGGACCTTATTGTTCGGGCGACGATGCGTGAAGTGAAACGGCTGCAGCGCAAGTACAACGGCGGAAAGCCGTGGCCTCCGGTGCAGGCCGGGGAGCTGCGGCGCGGGCAGCGGACACTGGACGAAATGATGCACCGAAACGAGGAAGCGTAACCGTGGGGCAGGGGACTGAAGACGTGAACATGACCGGGATCCGGGCGTCCTCGCCGTCCCCCCAAAATGCTGACCTACAGGAGGTCCAGTAGATTCCGGCCTTGGTAAACCGACGGCATCTGGCGGGCGTGGGAGGATGACCTGGTAGCGTACATCGATTCCGCTTATGAGAAGACGGCGGAACGCATTGCGGCGCCCACGTTCGTGAGGGCGCGGAATCCGAAAAGCACTGAACCGAGACCCTTCAGGGGTCTCAAGGCTGTCGCCCATTCGTGGGCCGGCCTTTTCGCCATGTACTGCGATTGGTGCCATTGCCGGGATCACGCTGGCCGACGGACGTCGGTAGTGTTGAGCGCCGACCTGCAGCTTGTGGCTGTCACCGCCCTGGACCAACCAGGGAAGCCCCTCTGTGCCATAGAAGCCCTCCCCGGCGTCTGGTTCCTGTGCCCGCTGGACCCCAGGCCCCGCACCCTTGAGGTGTGTCATCCCTGCTGAAAGAAACCGAGCCGGAATGGTCGGGAGACGGCCGTCTAAGTTTCGGACCATGGAGGACTGTTTCGGCCTTATCTGGCCATCCTTGCAAGGAGTCTTTGCGCAGCTCCGCAGGACTTGTGCGTTGCGTGCTGAAGCGCAATTGAAGGACCGGAATGTTCCGGTCCTTCAATTGTCTGTAGTTGCTCTATCGATTGCCTCCGCAGCGGCTGTCGGTGTTCAATCCGGCGTTGGTTGCGGGGTTACTGTTCGCTCGAGGACGTGCTGGCGTTCTGGTCGGATCCCTGTTCCGGTTCGGCGGACCGCTTTGTCGCGCGGCGACGCTTTACGGCGGACGGCTCAAGGCCAAGTTTTTTTAGTTCCTCGGAACTCCATCCATCCCGTGTGGCTTGCACGTAGGCGCGCTTGTCATCGCGTTCGGCCGCCACGAGCTGGTCACGCAAATCGTTGATCCGCTGGCGGCTCTTCACCAGGGCGGTGACGGAATCGATGCGGGAGTCCAGCAGCGCCCGGGCCTGGTTTCGTGTCTGTTCAATGTCGAGGGTAGCCATGGAACCAGCCTAACGATTGCCCTGAGCCCGACTGGCGCGTGACGCGCCCTTCAGGCGAGACGTTTCCGGCGACGCCGGAGGATCTCCTGCCAGGAGGCCGGCGTTCCTGGGATCGCTGAACCAGTCCCGCAGATAGTCCTCGGAGTAGCTGACGGTTCGTCGTGTGAACTGGAAGTATTCGGGGCCGATACCTTGGCGCCGCCACTGCCGCAGCTGCACGGGAGAGATTCCGTATTGCCTGGCCACTGTGGTTGGTGAGATGAGAGCCACAACTGTACCTTTCGCTTGCCCTATGCCGCGTTCCTTTCGGCACGCTTGCCGAAACTTGGCCGGTGAGGGAATTGGCCAGTTGGAGCGGCCGGACCGTGGAATACCGGAGCGGAGCGAGGATATGCCGCGAAAGCCGGCCGTGGAGACTTGCCAAGGAAAGACCGGGCAGTAGCCTCAACCAGCCGAAACGGAACGACGCAGTCGTTGTGAACAAGTCAGACGCGCAGCGTCGTCCAGGGCAGTACCGAGCAACCACCCCAAGCGCCGAGAGCACGCGCAGGTGGCTCGCCGGAGCAAGCTATGTGGTTATGTGCCATAACCCGCGTGTCGATCCACTGCCTGCGCGCGTCGATCGGCGACACTGAGGGTGTCGGCCCGGAAATTCCGGGGCGCTGCGCTGGGCATGTGGGGGAGGGGCACGGGATGAGCGAAGAGCAGAGGTCTCCCCGCCGGTTCGCCCGCCGCCGCCGTGCGAACATTGACGGTGCCACGCGGTACGTGCGGGTGTCGATGTCGGAGTTCGAACGGGCGCAGCTGAAGGTCCTGGAAGAACGTACCGGGCGCAGCCCGTCGGAGATTCTGGTCAGCGCGGCCCTGTACGCGGAGAACTCCGAGTCGCTCGCTGAACGGCGTGCGATGGCTGTGGAATTCATCGCGGCCCGCCGCTACCTTGCCGCCCTGTCGAACAACGTCAACCAGCTCGCCCGGCACGCGAACGCCACGGACGAATTTCCCGAAGCAGCGCGCACGGTGCTGACCCGCGTGCGGGCGGTCGCTGACCGGATCAATACGATGCTGGATTCGATGGTCCGCTGATGATTCCCAACATCACCAAAGGCACCCGCATGCACGGGCTCATCGCCTATCTTGCCGGCCCCGGTCGAACGAACGAACACACCGACCCGCACCTTGTCGCCGGCTCACCGTCGATCATGGCCTGGCACAACGACGACGAACTGAACGCCGACGCCGCCCAAGCCATCGCCAAGGAACTGGACCGGGCCAGAAGCGTCTTGGGTGTCGAGATTCCCGGCGGCCATGTCTGGCACTGCTCACTGTCACTGCGCGCCGAAGAAGGCGACCTGACCGACCAGAAATGGGCGGCCATCGCCCAGGACTTCATGGACGAGATGGGGTTCACCGAAGCCAGCGGACGGGCGCCGGTGCAGTGGGTGGCGATCCGTCACGGTCACAGCAAAGCCGGGAACGACCACATTCACATCGCTGCCTCCATGGTTCGCGAGGACGGCACGAAGTGGAGCAGCTGGCGTGATTTCCCCCGTGCCCAACAGGCCGCGCGCGAGCTTGAGAAGAAGTACGGTTTGGAAGAACTTTCACCCACTCATTCCACTCGTGGCCTCCGGCCGGGAGAACGTGAGGCATCCGAACGGCGGGGAGCCCCGGAACCGGAACGCCGGTCTCTGGAACGCAAAGTCCGTGCCTGCGCGACTTCCGCCCAGGATGAGGCCGAATTCATTCGACGCCTTCGCCGCACCGGTGCCCTGGTCAGGCCACGGTACGCGTCCGGACGTGACGACGTCGTGGTCGGCTACAGCGTGGCAGAACGTCCCCCCAAAAGTGGCCGGCCGGTCTGGTTCGGAGGCGGGCACCTCGCCAAAGACCTTGCCCTGCCCAAGCTCCGTGCCGAGTGGCCTGACAGCCCCCAAGGTGCTGCCGCTGCGGTTGCAGAATGGCAGGCAGCTGCACGTGGACGCCGCCCGGTCACGATCGGCCGCGAAGCCCACGAACCGGACCCGCAAATGTGGGAGCAGTACAGCGACGAAGTTGCCCGGCTCCGCGACACGCTGCGCTCCGTCCCGCTGGACGATCATGCGACTTGGGCGCACGTTGCACGCGAGACATCCGGCGCCTTCGCCGCCTGGTCCACGGCGACCGAGGCAACGCCAGGACCACTCGCAGCAGCAGCCGACGAGCTGTCCAAGACAGCACAACTGCGGCGCTACCCAGTCCGCCCCATCCGCGGCGCAGGACCATCTGCCCGCGGGGCCTCCCTCCTGCTTATGGCAGCTTCGATGGGCGGCACCGGAACCGCCGCACAGGCAATCATGCTGCGCCAGCTGCTCAACGTCGCAAAGGCCGTCCACGACATGCACAAGGCCTCAAATGACCTGCGCCGAGCACGCCAAATCAGCCACATGGTGAAGCACCACCTGAGCCAGGTCGCGGCCGCACTACCCAGCGTCCCGGCGACCATGCCCACAGCGGATAGCGAAGCGGCCGTCGCGGTACGCGCGAGTACAGCCGGGCAGGTTGCCGGTCGGTCCGCGGGCTCCGTGCTGCCGCCCAAATACGTGCAGGCACGCACCCACGCGAGCACCCGAAGCGGGAGCGCCCGCCCAGACATTGAGAGATAGCACCAAGGAGGGGAACCATGAGTGAATCTGACGGCATTGATGAGGCTCTTGAGGGAATGTCGCGCGTTGCGCTTACTGTCGCCGGCCGGCTCGGTGAGCAGCTTGCCAGGGCACGCGAGCAAGAGCTGCGCCGCGCCCAAGCGGCCGAGGAACAACAAGCCCGCGAACTGCAGGCCCGGTTCGATGCGGAGCGGGCGGCTGCCCGTGCACAGCTCGCCCCAGTCATGGACAACCGGTGGTGGGACACAGCCACCGGCCGCGACGTCGAAAGGGCACAGGAGGCGGCCACCGCATGGAAGGACCACGACCCGGCCGCGCGCGACGCGGCAGAAGTGATCCGCGACCAGGTACAGCGACGGTACGGCTTGGACGTGGACAACCTCGGCGCGAATGAAGCAACGGTGGCGGAGGCCCTGGCTAAAGCAGAGCGGGACCGCGAACAGGCAGAACAGGAACGCCGTGCCGGCCGCGATGAAAACGCCCTGGCTGTGCAACTGCTGGCCGAGGCCGACCGGGAAGACAGGAAACGCGCGGAGGCCGTTGATCGGCCCTCAAAGGAGGACTTGGACGAAGCGCTGGCCTGGCTCCGGGAGAGCAAACCCATCGAAGCACACAACTGGGAACAGCGGCACAAATTTGCGGACAGCGTGGTCGAGGAGGACGACATGGAAAGGCGGCTGATCACAAACTGGACAGCCGCCCGTGCCGATCACCGCCCCGAGCATTTGCGTGACAAAGCAGGAGCCACATACGACTCAGCCGAGCGCCGACAGGAACTGGCGGCCAGCCTCGAAGGGGTTGCTGATCGCGAGGCTGTGCAGGCACGGCTCAGCGCAGACCAGGACCAGGGCACACCGCCCAGCGCAGCCGTAGACAAGGGATCAAGGCCTGCAAAGGCCCGCAAGACGCGCGGAGCCAACGGCCCGACAAAGCTCCTTCAAAAGGGCATGAGCCGGTAAGCCCTGCATGCTGTCCAGCCCAGGAAATCTCAACGGAAGGCCGCGGCCCGCAAACTGGTCCCGTCTGGGTGCTGCTCACATTAGGATGTCCAGGTGACCGCTGAACACGGCAAGCGCCGCTTTCTGACCATCGAGCAGGTCGCCGAAGAATTGAATTCCAAAAGCAGCCTCATCCGGAACCTCATTCATACCGGGGAGCTTCGCGCTTTTCAGGTTGGAGCCCGGGGGCTCTGGCGCGTTGGGCGCCAGGATCTCGAGGACTATATAGCAGATGCTTACCGGCGCACCGCTGACCGGATCGCCGCGGGCGAACTGGCGGACGACGTGCCGGAAGGGGAATAGGGGCGCTGCAGGGGCGGAATCCCCTGTGCTCCGGGGCGGTCGGGCGTCGCTCCAAGGTCTTACGCTGGCGTGCGCTCATCCGCGGATACACTCTCCCAGCGTTTCTGGGCCACCCTGGCCGGCTGATCCCGAAGGCCCTGCCGATCTTTTCCCAGGAGACGCCCCCGCCCTTGCCGGTGGGCCACGGCTTCATCGAGCTGGGCCTCCAGCTCCTTGAGGCTCCCGCCCAGGGATGCGGGTGCGGTGCAGCGACACGTCCTGGGCGACATGCCACACACCGGAGCAGAGCGCCCCGTAAATGCTGCCACTGCATTCTGAGTCACAGTGACCCCCAAACGTTCTGCCCTTCAAAGCAGCCCGAGGAGCGGTCATCTCCGGGGGCACAGTCAGACCCGAATGGGCTTCCTTGCACTCTGGGAGTAGTAGTAGGAAGCAAACTACTACTCCTACTCTTTTCGTGGATGCGTATCGCACCCAAGGCTCCTGGACGGCGCCGCAAATCCGCAACCGCTCTGCGCCTGGGGCCACCCACGCGGGGGTCCCCCGCTACCCAGCCCTCTGGCGTGGGCCTATCCACCACATGGACGGGGGCGGTCGGCCCGGGAGGGCTTGGTATTGCCGAATGGGAGTAGTAGGAGTAGTTTTGGTACTACTCCTACTACTTTTGAGGGACTTTGTATGAGCTCGAGTGCTAAAGACCGGGTTTTTGCCGCTGCGGAGCAGATCAGCGCCGAGCGGCGCCCGACCGTGTCCACTGTTCGATCTGCTGCAGGCGTTAGTAACGCTGACGCCACCCGCTATCTGAAGGAATGGGCCGAGGAGAAGCAGTCCGCCGGAGGTCAGGTCGCGGCAACCCCGCCGGCCATCCTCGAGCAGGCGGCGCGTCTGGCCGGGGCTGTCTGGGCGGAAGCGTCCACCCTTGCGAACGAGCGCCACGCCGCCACCGGTGAGCTCTGGGCCCGGGAGAAAAAGGAGCTGAATGAAGAGGTCGCCGAGCTTGTTGCCGACCTCGACAAAGTGACAGCCGACAAGGAGTCCGCTGTCTCCGAGCTGGTGGCCAAAATAGAGGAGCTGGAACGCCAGCTAACCACCAATGCCGAGCAGTTAGAGCAGGCCCGCTCAGCCGGCCAGGAAGCAACGGCCGAAGCTGCGGCAGCAGCAACCCGGGCGGCCGCCGCGCAGGCCCGCGCGGACGCGCTCCAGGAAGCCCATGACGCGCTGCTGCAGCGCATTACCCCCGAGCAGCCTCAAAGTGGCGAAGTGCCTAATGCCTGATCTAGCCGGGGCCCCCTCTGCCAACGGCCGGGTCCTGCAGCCGTCAGCAGTGGGCGGCCTACCGGGGGGGGGGGGGGGGGGGGGGGGGGGGGGGCGGCGCTCGGAAGATTTCCTTGATTTCATGGGCGAGCTCCGAGGACCGATAGACCGTACAGTTCGGCTACACGGTGGAATTCAGGGTCCGGTCCGACATTTTCGGAGGTCAGCTGCAGCAGGCCGTTGCGGCTGGGGGAGAGGCCTTCGTCAGCCCGTCGGTCCCAGTACGCCCAGCACCTTCCAGTCAGTGTTTTTGATGGGTAGCTGATACCCAGTGGTTCTGAGCCATCGTCTAACACCGTTCCGCGGATGACGTGGGCGAGCAGGGTTGTCAGATCACGGTCGTCACCGGTGAGGGAGCCGGCCGTGAGGAGCTGCAGGCGTTCGGTCAGCCCCGCCGTGGCTGGTGTGAGGGCTTCAAGGGCGCGGAGGGTGGCGGCGTCGTCTATCTGAACCCACCACCCTTGGCCAGGGAGCCGAATTTCGTAAATCGAACGGTCCATTTGCCAGTCCACGGATATGGCCCATGGGACGTCAATCCCGTTCTCCTCGGCCTGGGCCCGGACACTGGTGATGTAGTCCTCGACAGTCCATCCGATCGATTCCGCGGCCTTGGCCACGGACGCGCGCTGCTGCCGGAAGCCGAGCAATACCTCGGCGTAGGCGCACTGGCGGGAGTCGGCCAGGTAGATCGTTGAGCCCATGCTGTCGTACCGTCCCCGGGAATCGCTGGTCGCGTCCGTTCCGATGGGCATCGGGCCAACGATGGAATTTTTCCTGACCGACAACGCGCCGTAGCGGTCCTTCGCCACCCTGAACGAAATATGGCCGGCGGCCTGGACAAGGGTGAGCCCCGTCGAGGCGCACTGGCGCCCCTTGGCGGTTGGGATCATGCGGCGTAGGTGTCATTCACGAATGCTTCGGCGGCTCCCAAAACCTCACGGGAACGCAGCTGCTGGATGTAAAGGACAGGAAGTTCCTCGTCCAGGCGCGGGTTTGCGCCCATCAGCCAGGCCAACGCGACATGCTTTCCTTCAGCGAGCTCAAGGGTCTTCCAGACGCGATGACCCAGGCGCAGGCGGGATTCGACTTCGGGGCGGGGCTCCGGGCCGTCAGGCTTGGCCCAGCGGAACGGAGACGTGCGGTCCTTCACTCCGGCCATGGTCTGGACGACCGTCGTACCCAGATTCTCATTGAGTTCGCGCACAAGGTCGTGAATGTTCATCCGGGTGGTCCCCAGATGAATGTCATGCCGGGTGGTTGCTTCCATTTCTCAATCATCGCAGGCTTGCAAGAGTAAAGCAACGAAAATGCAACGCTAAACAGCCGGAACTTTGGGCTGGTCAAAACTGGAGAGGAGACCGGTCGCTACTCATCAGCGCCCGGTGTTAGCCCGTCCTGATTGGGCAGCAGGAGTGGTAGGTGTATTCTGAAAATAGCGGCTTACTTGAAGATTAAAGCAAACAACTGGATAAGCGGGTTATCGGTTTGGGGCGTATTCCCTGGCTTGGGGAACTGTGCTTCTGTCCGGAGCTTCTGTCGCGGAGCCTCCCGCGGTCAGGGCGTCTTGCCGGCTCGCTCCTGGGCGAAGTGGGGGTTCTTGCCAACGACGTAGCTTGCCATGGGTGCGCTGGCGGCTCCGGCGTGGCGGGACAGAGTCTGCTTGCTGTATCCGAGCATGCGGGCGAGTGAGGTGGCGTCGATTTCTTTGACCAGGCATTGCAGGGTGGCGTTGCGGATGCCCTGGATGTTGATGCCCATCCTGCGAAGTTTTAGGAGGTGGGTGTTGGGGGATCGGGGAGATCCTGCGCGGACGCCCGGGAAGAGCCAGCGGCTGTCGCGGTTGACTGTCTGCTGGCCGCCGCGGTTTTGGATGTGGGCCCAGAACATGGGTGCCAGCAGCTCGGGGATGGGCGCTGGGTACCGGCCGAGGTTGAGGAACATGCCCTTGCCGGTCACTTCGACGTCGTCGATGGTGAGCATGGCGATTCTGCCGATGGGGATGCCATAGAGCAGGAAGATCAGGCCTGCGATGCGGATCGAGACGGCGACGTTGTCGGCCTCGATGAGCTTGCGGACGAGGTCCAGGCGTTCCTGTTGGCTGAGGACAGGTGTCGTTTTGGCCAGCCGCGCAGCGACCTGGATGTCCTTCCCTGGCGTTTCCCGCTTGAGGTATTGGATGAAGTTCCTGATATGTCGACGGGTCGAGGTGCCCTCGGAGAGGTATTCGTCGAGATGGATCTGGCGGATGGAAGATGCTGTCCTGCCGTGCTCGTCGTGGAGCCAGCGGAGGAATTTTCCTGCTTCGGTGATCTCCTGTTTCGCCGAGCGCACGGCGTAGTTCATGTTCTTCGTCGCGGACGATTCTGTCCGAAGCCTTTTGAGGTGGTGCCAGCGGGCGAAACGCTCGATGGGTGCGTGGATTTCCGGTGTAGTGGAGAGTTGGTTGAGGCGTTCGTCGAGCCATTGTTCGAACATGGCCAGCTGGCGGTCTTCCTGGGCGGGCAGGATGCGGTTGTGGGTGAGGATTGCCCGGAGGTGCTCGACTGCCGGCGTCTTCGGAAGCTCGTTGAAAGCCTGGTGGGAGAGTTCGATCTCTCGGTCACCGATTCGTTTGAGCAGCGATGCGGATCGGCCACCGTTGCTGCGCAGCCAGGTGTAGATGCTCTCGGGTCGGGTGGATTCGGTCAATATCTTAATCAGGCGTTTTAGCCGCAGGTCGGGCGGGTCATTTGGCCTGAGGAGCTCTGTCAGATCGGTGGTGAGTACGCAGGTGATGCAGTGACCGCCGCGGAAGCGCTCGGCCTCGCGGCCGCAGTTGTCACAGGTGAGGTTTGTCGTGATGCCGGCGCACTCGCGGCAGGTGTCCTCGCCTGTATCGGTCCGGCCTGGGAGCATTCTGTCGGCGCCGCAGAGCGGGCATCGGCCGTATCGGTGGGTTGCGTTCGTGAAGCAGATGCCGCAGATGCGTCCGTCTGGCCAGCGGACCCGGATTTTTCCGGTGGTTTTCCCGCAGCGGTCGCAGCCCTCGCTCGTCCTGTTTGAGCGGGGACGGCCGCGCGGCTTGAACTCACTGCTCATGGGGGCGGGTAATGCGCGCCCGGACCGGCCGGTAGGCGGCCAGCAGGGGGACATCCGTGCCGTCGCCGACCGCGGTGCGACGGCGCTGCGTGCGGGCGTCCGTTGCGGTGTAGGTGAGGATTTCGTTGGCTTCGACCTTGAAAATGTCGCAGAGCGCTGCCAGGACCTGGAACGAGATCCGGTCCGGGTTCTGGCCGACGAGCCGGTAGATCTGCGACTCGGAGAGCGTGATGCCGCGCTCCCGAAGCGGAGCAACAAGATCACGGCTGTTACGCATTCCGGCGCGTGCCATCAGCTCCTTGACGCGAAACTGGTAGTCGATCTGACGGTTCATCGTGGTGTCTTTCCGGGAGGCGTTTTGGGTTTGGTCAGCACCCTGCTGTTGCTGGCCAGCAGGGTGTTGTTGAGAACGCGTTCGAGTTCGCGCGCGGCATAGTCGGGGGAGGGCAGGGTGTAGATCGTGGTGGTCGATGTGTGTTCGTGGCCAACCTGCATTGAGATGAACTTGGTGTCATAGCCGTGCTCGGTCTGCATGTGCGTGACGTAGGACCGGCGCAGGGAGTGAAGATCGAGCCCCGGCGGGAAGCCGAGTTCGTCAAGGAACCCGCGCATCCGAGCCCGGAGGTTCTTTTCCGGAACCAGGCCTCCACGGTCAGTCGGGAAGAGGTCGCCGACAGGCTGCCCATACCGGGGAAGGCCGCGTCTGACCCAGTCATCAACCGCCTCGGCCGCCCAGTCCACAAGGGTCAGGACGGACCGTTGCTTCTTGGGGGAGCCCTTCTGCGGCTTCCCGAAGCGGACGCGCAGAATGCCGTAGTCACCAAAGTACGGGGCCTTAACATTGCGGGAAAAATCCACGAGGCTGAGGTGACGAACCTCGTCGCGCCGAAGGCCCCAGCCGTAGGCGGTCTTGAAGGCGACAGCGTCACGCCACGCGGCAAGAGCGCCCTTGCGCCCCGAGTTAATAATCCGTTCGACTTCCAGGTCGGCCAGGTCGAAGAATGCCTGCAGCTCCTCGGGAGTGAAGGCACGCTTTTCCGGACCCATATCGGCATCCTGGACGTGTCGGGCCTTGTTGAACTCGGTGATCACCTGGGAAAAGGTTGTCCCGAAGAGCCGCCCGCAGTTCTCGTTCCACGGGTATTCAGGGTTGGTTGCATACTCGCAAAACAGCTTGATGTCCGTCTGGTAGGCCCGGACGGTGGAAAGGGCAAGGTTCTCAACACCGCGAAGATGAGCGAACAGCTCGTCCGCGTCGACCGGGCCCCATTCCCAGGGATACTTGCCCGAGAAGTCCGCCAGGCGCATCACAGAGGCGACCCGGCGCTTGGTCGTCTGCAGGGTGAAGTTCTGCGCCAAGTGGGATCTCTTCCACCCGGTGAGCACTTCGCTCAGGAACCCGTCACGGTCCGGCTCCCGATTCGGCAGAGGCAAGAACGCGAGACCGCCGAACTTATCACCCAAGAAGCCTCCTATGTCGACTGCAAGTTTTGCAGTCGAGATGCAAAAAATGCAAACCCAAGGCCCAAAACGCCTGGTAAGTCGCCGATTATGCAGCCGTTCAGCGCAGGGCGCACCGGTTCGCCCGAGCAGATCCCTGCCACGGCGAAGCGAGTAAACGGGCTGGTCAGAGCGGATTCCTACGCCTGCGCGGCCGTTATCAAGAGTGGACATATTCGCAGAAAATGCGGACAACCTTTTTACAACTTTACATAAGGTCCATTATCGGCGTTCAAAGCACGGGAGTAGAAGCGGATGGGACAACTCCCGTCTGCTGAAGAACCGTACCTCAGCGAGACACGGGCACCCGTCAGCGGCGCTGATGTCTGCGGACGACCTGGAATCCCCGCAGGAAACCATCCACTTGCTGTCCCGTTCAGGCATCCGCGAAGACCTGAACCAGGAGCGGGGCGACATTGCGGACGGGAATACGACCAGGGGTGATGCCCTCTGCCGTGAGTTTGGGCTGCCGCCGAACGTTGTGTGAGCGGGGTGAAGTCGATCTCTATCGCGCTGTTAGGCCAGCGATCCGCCGGCGGCCAGATAGCTCTGCTCAATGGCGAACTTGACGACGGCAAGTTCGCCCTCGTCGCGGGGGCCATAGACCATAATTACTATGGGTGGCAGATATCCCTTGCCGACCAGGCTGTGGTGTTCGGCCCAGCCTGCGGCGATCAGCTTCTGAGCAACGTCAGTCGGCACGTTGAGGTGCAGACTACCGTCCGAAGGCGGATGGATATGTCCCCACTCGCCCCCGAACAGGTCTGGGATGCTGGGCTCGGCCACGGGCGAATCGAGGTAGAACGCGACGGAGCCTGGGACCGAGACATGGCTCGGCCCGCGTCGTACGCCCGGCAGGGAAAGAGCATGATCACGGGCCCGGTCCTGCATCGCCGGTGGAGCGACCTGTTCGAGCTGAGTGTGAGGGTTCGACGGCGTAGTCGAAGGTTTGGCGCCGGGGCGCAGTGGCAGATCGTTGAGAGACAGGGCCATTAGCGATTCTCGCTTTCATGATCGGTCGAAGTTGGCGGCAGAAGATTGCCGTCCTCGTCGGTCGGCGCCCCTGCCCACACGCGAAGGGCATCGAGGGCTGGTTCGAGCCCTCGACCTCGGTCAGTGAGTTCGTAGGTGACTGCGATCGCAGGTCCGGGGTCGACCTCGCCAACGACCAGGCCCGCCTCTTGGAGCTCACTCAATCGGTCGCTGAGCATTCGGTTGGATAACTGCGGCAAGGCGTGGCGCAGTTCGCTGAATCGCGCAGGCCGTTGTAAGAGCAGGTCGACGATGAGCCCATTCCACCGCTTGCCGAAGAGTCGGAATATGTTCTCGGTGTATTGACACGCGTGTAAGGGAAGTGGGCCGCTCCTTTAGAAAATCGCCGATACGTTCCACTGGATGTTGCTCATCATGTTCCATGGGCGAGTCATCTATCAGTGCAGACTGGACCCTAATCAACAGGTAAAGTACCGGACTTGAACGTTTCGCGTGTGAGTATTGTCGCGATCAGCGACACCAGCGCGAGTGCAGCGATGTAGACAGCCACGGGCCAGAAGTGCCCGACCGCAGCCAGTAGAGCGGTTGCGATCAGCGGAGTGAATCCACCGGCAAGCATGGCGGTCAGTTGCACGCCGAGGTTGACTCCGCTGAGCCGCACCCTGGTGGGGAAGAGCTCCGCGAAGAATGCACCAACCGGCGCACTCAGCGCGGCATGCCCCAGACTCATCGCGAGAATGAGTGCAACGTAGATAAGAGGCAGTGATTTGGTGTTGAGCAGCATAAAAAACGGAGCCGCAAACAACGTCAGGAAGGATGCGCCAAAAATCATTACCGGTCGGCGGCCAATCTTGTCGGAAAGGGCGCCCCACAGTGGGATTGCTATCATCTGAAATACCGCTGCGATCAGCACCGCATTAAGGATATTTGCGGCGGGTAGCCCGAGGGTCTGCGAGCCGTACGCAACCGAGAACGTCGCGATGAGGAAGAAGGCAGCCGTCTCACCTGACTTCATTCCAATGACCAGCAGAATCTGTTTCCAGTAGCGGCGGATTGCCTCTATAAGCGGTGCTTTGACGGTGCCGTTTTCGCTTTTGACGGTCTGGAAAACGCTGGGTTCGGGCACGCTTAGCCGCACCGCTAGTCCGGCGCCGACGATGAGCGCGCTCAGCCAGAATGGAACGCGCCAGCCCCAAGCCAGGAATACGTCTGGTTCGAGGCGGGCAAAGGCGCCGAAGATGAGGGTCGCGAGTACGAGTCCGCCGGCCATGCCCACTGCAGGCCACGACCCAAGGAAGCCCCGACGTCGTGAGTGTGGGCCATCAGCCTCAGCGGCGAGCACGAACGCGCCTCCCTGCTCCCCACCCATTGCGACACCCTGTATAAGCCGCAAAGTAACCAGGAGAATTGGAGCCCACACACCGATGGTCTCGTAAGTTGGGAGCATACCGATCAGCGTCGAACTGACGCCCATCGCGATCATGGTGATGACTAGGACACGCTTGCGGCCAATGATGTCACCAAAATGCCCGAAAATCATTCCACCTATCGGTCGAGCGACAAAGCCCACCCCGAAAGTGGCAAATGCCGCCAACGTTCCGGCCGTGGCATCAATCTTGGGGAAGAAGAGGGGGGCAAATACGAGCGCCGCTGCCGACCCGTACAAGACGAAGTCGTACATTTCCAGCGCAGTCCCGACTGTCGCTGCAGCTATCGTGCGCCTAGTCGGGGCCGTGTTCGTGGTAGCCGCCCCCTGCTCCCCGCTGGCGGCAGCACTCTCTCTTACAGACATGCAAAATTCCTCTCTTCGGGTGACTACTTTGTCACGACGGCGATTTACTGAAGCTCCAGGCTTGGCGACATGAGGGCATAACCGCATCCGAGGAATTTCTAGCGAGTCGCGGACCGTTCAGCGCCGTAAGGTAAAGCCTGGGCAGCTCGCCTCAGCGTCGGCCTGCTTCCACTGCTCCCTCGCGGTTCCAACTGCAGTTGATGAGCGACCCGAGCATCGCTCGAGCCTCTGTCTTGACCTCATCCTTGCAGGCAGGCAATGATGTCAATGGCCAGTTGTTTCTGCCCATGGACGGCCACAAGAAGTGCCCGCTGGTGGCCAGTAAAACTGCCCGGTTATGGCCAATAGATCTGCCCACTGATTGGTTTCGGCGGGATTGGCCATCGTTGGGTTGGTCAGTTCAAGCGGGTGACTCCTTTTCCGGCGAGGGCTTGGGTGAGGCGGACGGAATCGCCGCTGGTCTGGCAGACGTGGGCGTGGTGCAGCAGTCGGTCAACGGTGGCGGTGGCGAGGGTTTTGGGCATGAGCTCGTCGAATCCGGCGGGGTGGAGGTTTGAGCTGATCGCGACGGAGCGTTTTTCGTAGGCTGCGTCCACGACCCGGTAGAGGCCTTCGGCGGCGTCGGTGGCCACGGGCAGCAGGCCAATGTCGTCAATCACCACGAGCTCGGCTCGGAGAATCCGGGCGACGGCCCGGGTGACACTGTCATCGGTTCGGTGGGCCCGGATGAGGACGCCGAGGTCCTCGAGCCTGAACCAGGCGACCCGCATGCCGGCTTCGACGGCCTGCTGGCCGAGGGCTTCGAGGAAGAACGTCTTCCCCGTCCCCGAGGGCCCGCAGACGACGAGGTTTTCCCTACGGGTGACCCATTCCAGAGTCCGCAGCGCCTGCTGGGTCGGGGCCGGGATGGAGGACGCTGCAGGGTCCCACGCCTCGAATGTCTTCCCGGTCGGGAACCCGGCTGCTTTGCGGCGGGAAGCGAGCATGGACCGGGCCCGGCCGGCGGCTTCCTCCGTGAAGAGGGCCTTGATGACCTCGGCCGGTTCCCACCGCTGGGCGCGGGCGGTGGCGATCAGTTCCGGGGCCAGCGCCCGGGCGTGGGGCATTTTCAGGGACCGCATCAGGGCCTCCAGGTCCGCCGGCAGCGGCGGAGCGGCGGTGTTGGTCGTGGTGACGGGGCTCATCGGGCCTCCTCCGACGTGATGTTGGCTGTGGTGGTCTTGTTGGTTGTGGTGTTCATGGCGGGGTTGCCGATCGCGGCCCACGCCCCTGTTCCTTGGGTGAGGGAGGTGGCTTCGTTGGCGGTGTGGGTGGTAGTGCGGCGGATGTTGGCGTTCAGGATCGAGGCGAGGTCCGGGTGCGCGAACCGGCCGTGGAGTGCGGCGTCGCCCAGGGCCCGGTCGACCTGGTCGGTGCCGGCGATTTTGGCCAGCGTGACGGCTTCTGCCATTTTCACGTTCATCCTTGCGGTCCCGGCCGCGGCGGCCTCGACGAGCCAGGTTCTGGCGCCTTCGCCGATGGCCAGGAACGCTGCCTCGTCGGCGCTGCGGGCCCTCACCTCGTAGTCGCCGGGGAGCTTCGCCCGGGTTCCGGGGAAGTGTTCGTCGTTGATGGCGGGGCTGCCGGGCCGGGCCCGGTCGTGGCGGGCGACTTCGACGGGCCCGGTCGTGCCGTGGTGGACGATGATGACCTGCTCGCCGGGCCCGGTGCCGTGGGTGCGGACGAACACCCGGGCTCCGAGCAGGTGGGCCGGGACGGAGTATTGGGCGTTTTCGAAGGTGACCATCGGGGTGTTCTCCGGAACGCTGCGGGCCAGGCCGAATGCGACCGTGTGGGCGGTGTCCGGGATCCGGTGCAGGCGCGGGGCTTCCTCGGCGAGCATGGCTGCAGGTTTCCGCCGCGTCGTCCGGTGCTCCCGGTGATTGACCTCGTCCATGAACGCCTGGCAGGCGGCCTCGAGCTCGACGAAGGTGCGGTATTCGTCGCGGAGGTTGGTGTCTTTGGGCACGAGGTCGGCCTTGGCGAGTTTCACGGACGCTTCGACTCCGCCTTTGGTGGCCGGGTCCGCCGGTTGGCAGGTCAGCACGGTCACCCCGTAGTGCCGGGCGAAGTCCAGGGTCTGCTGGTTGCGCACCGGGACCCCGGCGACGTGGGCGGTGGTGACGGTCTTCTCGTTGTCCGTGAGGACGTAGGTCGGCGCCCCTCCGAGGAGCCGGAAGCACCGGTCCAGGGCCGCGAACACGCTCGGCGCGGTCCTGTCCCTGAGCGGGATCACGATGCGGAAGCGTGAGAACGCCAGCCAGGCCACGAAAAGGATGGTCTTCACCCCGCCGATCCGGGGCCCGTCGCCGAAGTCGTACTGCAACCACATCCCCGGTTCTGTGATCCACGGCCGGTGGATGCGGGTGTGGCCCAGCCGCCACGCTGCTTTGACCTGCGCGATCGCCCGGCGGGTGGAGCGCTCCGAACCCGTGTAGCCAAGGGCGAGGAGCTTCTCGTGGGCCTTGTCGGCCCGGATCCGGCCCTTGGAGGCTTCCACCCATTCTTCGATCTTGGGCAGGTACGGGTCGGTGACCCGGCCCCGTGCCGTCGGCTCCCCGATGGGCCTGCCGGCATCCCGGGCGGTGACGTGTTTGGCAACGGTGTGGTGCGAGCAGCCCGTGAGCTCCGCGGTGGCGCGCAACGATCCGGTCAGATCGTAGGCAGCAAGGATTTCCATGATTTCTCCGTCAGACTTCATACAGGGCCTCTTCCTGGTTCGCTTGGTGCGCTTAGACACCGTCATCAAACCCCAGGGAGAGGCTCCCGCCGCTTAAGGCGCGGTCGGTTCAGTAAGGAAGTGGGCAGATCTCATGGCCACCGTCGGGCAGTTTTACTGGCCGTCAGTGGGCACTTTCGTGGCCGCCTATGGGCAGTTTCTCATGGCCGCTAACACAATGACGCCTGCTTGGTCCCCGAGACCAGGTTTCTCGCAGATGTTGGCCTAGGGGCACGCTTCCTGGGCGGGTGCGAGCAGGCAGCCTTCGCCGGCCATGCGCGCTTTGATCAAGGGGATCTTCTGCCAGCCCCCGTTGGCGATATCGATTAGCCGCAATGTCACGCATCCGGTGAGCAAGGGCCGATCCGGGCCTTGGCCAGATCTAGGGCGCGTTCCAATTCGGTTTAGACCGTTCCATCGAAAGCCTGCCATGCGCCCGACTCATGTCGGCGGAGATGTATCCCAGCAGGGTCGTCAGTGCCTGGAGGGAGTTTGCTGTTGATCAGGCGGTGGCATCCGCAGCTTGGAGCAGCAGTGTGTTCCCGGTGAGCCGTTTTGGCGAGCGGACGTGCTCGGCCGGAAGCGCCGTTTCTTGTTGTCTTGCGGGCCTGGGGCAGGAATGCTGGTTCATCCCCTGAGAACAGCACGCGCCAGCCGAACGTGTCTGCCAGCACCGGGCTGTTTGAAATTCAAATGCGCCGTTCGGAGGTGTCTGCCTCGGCTCTCCTTTGCCGTCGCTGCAGCCTCGTCCAGGCGGGACCACCGCACCAACCCTAGGTGCCGCTAGGTCCACTGAGGGAGTGCGGTGGTTTGATCCCGATGTCCGGGTCGGGCAAGCTGACTGTTGACCTCAAGCGCAGGCGCTGGGTGCTGGCCGTCCCATGTCACGCAGCTGTTTCCGTTCCTCCATCACGGTGACGCGTCCGCCCTTCTTCACTGCCTTGCCGCGATGAGGACGGTGTCAAAGCTTCCGGCGTGACCGGCAGGACCTGGCTGACGGGATCGTTGACGAGGTGCCATGATTTAGGCAGTTGCGCGGGCGAGGCGGCGACGACAGTAGCAAGCGATGGATGGATCGACTTCTGGGCCCTGATGCTTGCATCGTGATCGGGTGGTTCCACTGGTTTCCGGAGGGGGCCGCCCTCGGGTATGACAGTCTCAGCGCTCAGTCTCTGCCGCTCTGGCGGCGGAGGACCACCTCGCCGAGCAGGCCGCTGATAATCAGCGCCGTGTGCAGTGCGTGGTGGTCGCTGCCGATGGGATGACCGAGAATTTCCTCGGCGCGTTTGAGCCGGTAGGTGATCGTATTCCGGGAAACGTGCAGGCGTTCGGCTGCACGTGCCAGGCTCCGGTCGGTGTTCAGGTACTCCTGGATGCTCCGCCGTATGTCGCGCATGTACGCGGAATCTTCCGACAGTCCGTCCAGGTGCCGGCCGACGAACCGGCGGAGCAGGTCCAGGTCGGAGCTCATGAGCGCAGCGACCTCGACGTCGGCGAAGACCACACTGTCGGGGCGTACGTGTTCCCGGTGCGTGAGGAGGCGGAGGACGGCCATTGCTTCAGCGTGGCTGCTGCGGAAACCGTCTTCTCCGGAGGTAATGGTGCCCACCGTGACGACGTGGTCGGCCTGGACCGGGGGCCGGATGATCTTCAGGTCGGCAGGATCGGGGGCGCTGCCCCAAGCCATGACGCGGCCGAGACCGGTGGGTGCCAGGAACTGGGCGGTGCATCCGAAGGATTCGAGGATGTCCCGGGCCTGCCGGGAAAGTGCGTCAATCCGGTCGTGGACGAGCGATTCTGTGGTGGCAACGACGACGGCTATGTGGTGGCGGTCCCGGATCCGGTATCCAACGGCGGCTTCGGCTTCCGCCACGCCGACCGTGCCGTCCAGGAGTCCGCGGGCTATGTCCGCGCGCTGTGCCTCCCCGGTCCGTTGCCAGTGTTCAAGTTCGAGGCGGTAGGACTTGGCCAGTTCATCGCCGAACGCGTCGAAGAACTCGAAGAGTTCACGGGATGCGGTGGCCAGCTCTTCTCCGGAGCGTTCGGCACCAATCAGGTCCCTGCATGCGGCGTAGAGTGCATCAGTCAGGTCCGCCTGCGTCATGTGCAATGCCCGCAGAATATGGTCATAGGAAATTCCGCGCCGCACCATTTCCCGTACGCTGCTGTCAGCCTCGGCTGTCATGACTTCTTCGTGTCCCGGGCTGTGCAGATGGATCAGTACCCGGACGATCAGGGACTCCACTCCCAGCCGGAGGACTTCGTAGGGTTTCTTACCCCCGCCGAATTCGGGCAGCACGTTGATGATCCGGGCAGTATTATCTTGGGCAATTGACGCCGCCCAACGGCCAGCCGTGGGACCCAGCAGCGCTTCTGCACGGCCTACCGAGGCTGGCAGCAGGATACTGGCGGCCGGCTGTCCCGGCGCAGGCTGAAGCCTTGTGATCCATTCGGTGCGGCCGGTCTGTGCCGTGGTTGTGTGGCGGCCAGGGGAATCGTGTGGCACGTTTTTCACCAGGTATCGGGTTAGGGCGCCGGTGCGGATCCGGTGCGGAGGGTCGATTCAGCATACGGCGGTTCCGGGAAGGCCGGAACGGCAGGGGTGGGGCGCCGGTTGTCCTTCCGGCCTCCGGCGGCCCACCCCTTGCTGGTCCTACTTCAGCAACCGGATGGAGTGCTCCTCCACGTACTCGGCCAGGCCCGCGTTACCGAACTCGCGCCCGATGCCGCTTTGTTTCACGCCGCCGAACGGCATCCGCAGATCCAGGGACTCGAAGGAGTGTGTGTTGACGAACGTGCTTCCGGCCTCGATGCGGCTGGCGATGGCCAGACCGCGCTCTGGATCTGACGTCCATACGGAGGACCCGAGCCCGTACTCGCTGTCGTTGGCCCACCCGATGACTTCTTCCTCGTCGTCGTACGGGATCAGGGGAATGACCGGACCGAACTGCTCACAACTGGTGACGGCGTCCGTATGGGCGGCGCCGCGGACGACGTGCGGGAGGACGTAATAGCCGTCATCCCAAGCCGTCCCTTCGGCGCGGTGGCCGAGTTCGATGATGTCGGCGCCGGCGGCGCGGGTGGACTCGATGAGGTCCAGGACCTTGCGGTACTGGGCCTCGGTCGCCAGCGGGCCGAAGGCCACGCCTTCGGTCAGGCCGTGGCCGACCACATAGTTCTCGACTCGGGCACAGAGCGCCTGGGCGAACTCGTCGTGCATCGCCCGCGGGACGTACACGCGCTTGACGGCGAAGCAGATCTGTCCGGACCGGGTGAAGATGCCAGTGAGCATTCTGTCGAGGGTGGCCTCGATGTCTGCATCGTCCAGCACGATGGCCGGGTCGTTCCCGCCCAGCTCCAGGGTTATGTTCTTGATCGTTCCTGCCGCGGCTGTCATGACGGAGCGGGCAGTTTCCGTGCCGCCGGTGAACCCGACTTTCCGCACCAGCGGGTGCGTCGTCAGTGCCGTTCCGACGTCGCCGTCGCCATGGACCACGTTCAGCACGCCATCGGGCAACACCTCGGCGATGCGGTGCAGGGCCACTGTCAGTGCGGCGGAGGCAAACGGGGACGGCTTGAGCACCATGGTGTTGCCGGTGGCCAAGGCAGGGGCCAGCTTCATCATGGTCAGCACCACTGGCATGTTCCACGGAACGATCGCCGCGACGACGCCGCGGGGCGCCTTTTCGATGCGGATCGTGGACTGTTCGTCGTCGTATACCGTGGGCTCCATAAAACCCTCGAGCAGGCTTGCGGTGTGCTGCAGTACGCCGGTGCCCAGGGCGAAGTCCGTCTGCGCCTCCCACAGGACGCCGCCGTGCTCACGCACCAGCAGCGGTGCGAGTTCCTCTGCGGAACCGGCGAGGATGTCGGCTGCCTGCATCAGCAGAGCGGCACGCTCCCCTGCCGGGATCTGTTGCCAGGAGGCGAAGGCCTGGTGTGCCGCCTGGACCGCGCGGTCAACATCCTCGGGTGTCCCGACGGCGACCCGTGCCACGGTCTCGGACAGCCGGCCCGGATCGACGGCATCACGGAATCGTTCGCCGTCGACCATCTTGCCGTCGATGACGTGTCCGATTGTCGGCACTGCCGTCATGGTTGGAATGGTTGGAATGGCAGTCATGATAGTTCCTTCCTGGTTGTGGCCGCGCCGAATTGCTCCGCGAAGCTGATGTTTCCTAAGCTTTCCCGCTGGGTTGCATCAACTGCGCTGAGCAGCCGCGAGTTTTCGATGATGATCATGTCCACAGTGGCGGCCTTCTCTGCATAGTGGCGGTGCCAGATCCACGGCGGGGTGTAGACAAAGTCGCCCTTGGCCCAGCGGACGACCTGGTCGCCGATCTCCGACCATCCGGAACCGTCCACCACGTAGTGGATGGACTCGTGGACGTGCCGTTGCAGGTCCGTCGCGGATCCGGCGGGGATTTGCTGGAGGAAGAACTCGGTGGCCCGTGTCGGCATGTGCAGCAGCAGTCCGATCCGGGAGGGGTTCCCGGTCTGTTCCTCGGTCAGCCAATGGGCTGTGGAGGACGACACCACCAGGTTCGGCTCCTCGACGTGCTGGTCGTCGCGGCTTTTCATCTTGTGCAGGTCCGCCAGGAATGCTCCGAGTTCCTCCTCGGAGGGTGCCTTGGCCTGTCCGGTCATGCTTAGGATCCGTTCTGGAAGGACTCCGGGGGCAGGTCGCCCCAGGCGCTGAACATGGCAGCCATGTCGCTCCAGATCTTCGGCGCGGCCGGGGTGTTGATCATCCGGGGCATTTCGGCGGTCAGTTCATAGCGGTTGCCGCCGGGGCTCCACATGTAGCTGTAGAGGTTTCCGCCGACGCCGTGGCGGCCTGGGCCCGTCTCGGTCTTGTATCCGGCCTGGGCGAAGTAGTCCGATGCGACCTTGAGGTGGTCGAAGTTGTTCAGCGTCCAGCACAGGTGGTCCAGGGTTTCGCCCTCGCCGCGCTTCTGCATCATGGCCACGTCGTGGTGGTACTCGCCAACCCGGGTCCATGCGGCTCCCCAGACGCCCGGTGCCGGGGAGAAGGCCTCGGAGATGCGGAAGTCCAGCACCGTCTCAAGGAACTCGGCCAGCTCCTTGACGTTGTCGGCGCGCAGCGTGATGTGGTCCACGTCGATCGGGTTCACTCCGCCGTAGGTCTTCTTGACCTTGGTCAGGGCGGGCTGGATATGGGTTTGGGTGTAGTTGCTCAGCAGCACGAGCTCCATGTCGTGGCCGCTGGGCAGTTGAAAGGACAGACCCTGCTCGACGCCCGGGACGCGTTCCTTGGACCGGGAGGTCTGCACTCCGGCAGCCGCAAGGCGGGTCTCGTAGTGGTCCAGGTCGTCCGTGGCGTCGACCTGGATCGCGAAGTTGCGAACGCCTGTACCACCCTGGGTGAGAGAGAGGTCGATGAAGTCGTCATAGCCGCAGCTCAGGAAGACCTGGCCGTCCTCGCGGGCCACTTCTTCCAGGCCCAGGACGGTGGTGCAAAAATCGAGTTCCTTCTCGAGATCGGTCACGCGCAGTTCGGCATAAGACAGTTTCTGGTGGCTCATTTTCATGACTCCTGTGTAGTTGCGGCGAGCATCGTCGCGTGGGTGTACTTTTGGTGCAGCCGGGCCCAGCGGGTCCCTGCTTCCCGGGCCCCCAGAAGGTATTCCTGGGGAACGTGGTGGTAGGGCGGCCTGGCCGGCCCAGGGTCGACCAGGCCGCCAGCGGCAAACCGCGCCTTCTCGAGCGGGATGTTATAGAGGGAGAATTCCGCGAAGCTTCCGTTCGGGAAGAGGGTCTCCATGGCGCGGCGCATCTCGTCGCTGACCATTTGGGCCCGCTCGTAGTCCGAGCTGTTGATAGCCTCTCGAAGGGCGATGAGCGGGGCCATCCCGCAGTTGCCGCTGCCGGTCCATGTGGCTCGGGCTGCCCCGCCGACCCGCCGACGGGCGCTGAGCCAGTCTGTGTCCAGCGGCATGATGGTCAGGTCATCGCCGCATGCTTCGACGTCCGCCTCGTAGTCAGGCGTCAGCGCAACGTACTTGGCGCCGATCACCGTGGGAATTTGGGCCAGCTCACGGTAGACGGCAGTGCTGATCTTGCCTTTGAAGACCTGAGGATTGTCGTAGATCACGATGGGGGCCTCAGGCAGTGCCTCGGCGACGTCGGAGTAGTAGCCGATGATCGTCTTGTCATCGCAGGCGCTCCACATCGGCCGGCCCAGAAAGAGACCGGTGGCACCCAGTTCCATCAGCCGGCGGCCGCGCTGGATAGTCTCCCGCGTGCTGAGGGCGGTGGCACCGGCAAACACAGGGACCGCACCGTCGACCTCGCGGACGACCTGGGCGACGAACCCTTCCAACTCCGCCTGCGACAAAGTCGCGGCCTCGCCGAACGTGCCGTTGGTCATGATCCCATCGACGCCGCCATCGATGACCGACCGGACGAGCCGGGTGGTCTCGTCGTGGTCGACCGTGTCATCGACCGTCAGGAGGTCAGCGTCCTTGAGCGCCGGAGTGGGCAGTATGTTGTAGACGCCCTGCAGGTCCCGGGCAGTCATGGGGAGGGTCATATGGATCTCCTGGTGGTTTTCGTGGGGGTTTGAGCGGTCAGTACAGCGACCACTCGAAGTTGTGCGGTTGGGTCATCTGAATGTGTTTGGCGTCGAGTTCGCCCAGCTGGGAGCGGTAGAACACCAGCGGTGTGGCGTCCGATGCTCCCTCTTGGACATGGAGCACACGCCCGACGAGCATCGTGTGGTCACCGACCGTGCGGCGCTCGTGGAGTTCACAGTCCAGCCACAGGACGCAGCCGTTCAGCTGCGGCAGGTGGTTGGGCGACCAGCCCCAGGTATCCTCGGCGAACCGTTCGTCCACCCGGCGCTTCGAGGCGTATTGGAAGCACAAGTCCTCCTGGCCTTTGGCCAGCAGGTTCACTTGAAAACGTCCTGCCTCGATGATTCGCTGGGCGGTGGCTGAGGTGTCGAGCGCGTAATAGGACACCAGGGGAGGATCAAGGGAGATCGATGCGAGGCTACCGACGGTCATGCCGATCGGGGTCTCGTCGTGGACGGCAGTGATTACGGCTACCGGGGTCGGGATCTTGCCATAGGCCCGCTTGAGCGCGGAATCGGTCGGGATTTGGATGGTGTCAACGGTCATGGCCGTGCTCCTCTCTGCTGGATGGGTTCCGGGATTTGGGTGTGCAAGGGAGCATCACACGAACGGTGTCGGCATGTGGGCGATGCCAAGCAGGGTCCGGCCGTAGGCCTCGCGAGCGATTGCCGGGGAGATGAAGGCATGCCGTGACGCGGTCTCGATGTCGCGCCAGTACATCTGGAGGCGGTTGAATGTTCCGAAGCTGGAGGCCCCCCCGACGTTCAGAAGGGTGTCCACAGCCTCTCGGGCGCATACCGCAGCCCGGTCGACGGCCATTTTGGCGCGTGCGCGCTCCTGGATCGGCATGAACTCTCCGCTGGCGCCCCACCGGTCGATTTCCTCGGTGGCGGTGCGCAACAGCGCCTCGGCCGTGTCGATCAACGACGCGGCCTCCGCAACCTGGGACTGCACGAAGGAGACCTCAGAGGCGTTCTTGTAGAAGGAGTGCGAGATACCCTTGCCTTTGCCCAGCGATGCCAGGACAGTGTCGAGTGCTCCGCGGGCCATGCCGATCTGTGGCGAGATGAGCGCCACGGTGAACAATGGCACTAAAGGCATGTTGAAGTGCGCACTGTCCGGGAAGCCTTGGGGAAACTCGTGCTGGAGGGTTCGCGGAAGCGACATCGACCGGTGTTCGGGCACGAAGACCTTCTCAGCGCTCAGAGTGTTCGAGCCAGTCCCCCGCATGCCTGCTACGTGCCACGTGTCCTTCCATCCCAGCTCCGAGCGCGGAATCAGGACGAAGACCTGATCGACAACCTCGCCGTGCTCATCGATGACCGGAGTCCCGAGCATCGCCCAGTCGGCGTAGTAGCTGCCTGATTGGAAACCCCAGCTTCCATTGACCTCGAAGCCTCCCGTGACCCGCCTCGCCTCGCCGGCGATGGTGATGGCCCCGCAGAACAAGGCGTCGGGATTCTCTTCGAAGATCTCCGTGACGGCCTGCTCAGGGAAGTGCGAGATGGCCCACGCGGAGGCGTTGGACAAACCGCCGATCCACGCTGAAGACGGGCAGTGCCTGCCAACCGCAGCGAGCACCTCGAAGAGCGTGCGGGAGGACACCTCGAGTCCGCCGTAGGCGTGGGGCCGGGTCACCCGGAAGACACCAGCGTCTACCAAGGCGCGAATACTTTCGTCGGGTACCTTGCGCTGTTCGTCAGCGATCAAGGCATTGGCGGCCAGCAGCCCAGAGAGCTCATCGACGCGGGCCAGCAAAGCGTGGCGGTGCTCAAGATCGGCGAACGTGGTTTCGGCGGGGATTATGGCAGTGGACATGGACAGAACTCCTAGTCAGAGGTGAGCAAAATGGGTCCTGCGGCCCCGGAGGGGAAGACCTGGGTTCGGCGGTACAGCTGCCGGCATTTCGATAACGTCAACGTTAGGCTGGTCACATTTGAGGCGATTGTGGCGGGGAACCAGAGTCTCGCCGGCGCATTGGCCCCGCAGCACAAAGGCCGCGCCGTTGCACGGCAGGATGATCCACTCAACGTCACGCTCGTTGAACGGATGCGCACGATGGAGACTTTCGCCGCGCCCCTCTTCCACCGCCCCCTGGCGCCGGGCAGCGGCAGCCCGAGGCGCAGCCAAGCGAAAAGGTGGCTTGTTGGGTGCAGTGCACCGCCAACTCCTTTCCGAGACCACGGAATCCCTACCGGCATCATCGGCCAGCCGATCGCAAGGGCCGGTAACCGCAGGCCAGGGCCCTTCGCGCCAAGCCGCCGAACCAAGAATTGATGTAACATTTTTATGTGCACCGTTAGAGGTCATGTTGCATATAAATCCCGGAAAAGGAGGCCCCATGGCGGAGACACCCCGGTCGCTCGTCCTGAATCTGTTCGGCGACTACCTTCGCTATGCCGGCGGGGAGGTCAAGCTTGGCGAGCTGACCGAACTGATGGTGGCATTCGGCATGGAACCGGCCACCATCAGGGTCAGCATGTCCAGACTCAAGAAGGAGGGCTGGTTCACCACCCGCAGGGAGGGCCGGGAGACGGTCTACGCCCTCAGTGAGGACATGCTTGACGTGCTCATTCAGGGCCGTGCACGGATCTTCCGCCGCAGGCAGGAGCGCTGGACCGGTCGGTGGACCATGGTTATTTACCAGGTGCCCGAAACCGAGCGGGCGGTCCGGGAGCAACTTCGCAAGCAGCTGGCCTGGGCCGGATTTGGCCAGCTCTCCCCCTCGACCTGGCTGGCCCCGCACGATCTTTCGCGGGAAGCGAAGGAGCTCGCTTCCCGGTTTGTGTCTGCGCGGGTGGATGTCCTCTGGTGCGGTTGTGATGACGCGGAGGCGGCCCGCGACCTGGCCGCCCGATGCTGGGACCTGGAAGCGCTGGGACGGGACTACCGGGATTTCCTGAGCACCTACGCGCACCTGGACAACGAACGCGGCAACGCCAACAAGGACGGGAAGCAGGCACTGGTGGAGCGCACCCGGATCATCGACGACTTCCGCCGCTTCCCCTTTCGCGATCCCGAGCTGCCGCAGGAGCTTCAGCCGGCGAACTGGCCCGGCCCGGCAGCATTCAGCCTGTTTGACCGGGTGCACAAACAGCTGGGGCCACAGGCGAACGCCTACGTGGAGGGCATCATCGGGCGTACCGTCGCAGTCACCCCAGAAGCAAACATGTAACAAAAGCTTGACGGCCAACATGTACCAGTAACATACTTGATCTATCCCACTCCCCCAATTTTTCAGAAGGTGGCATCGATGGCACTTCGCGTAGCCTGCATTGGCGGCGGTCCTGGCGGACTGTTTTTCTCAACTTTGTTCAAGCAGACAGTTCCCGACGCCGAAGTCGTGCTCTTTGAACGAAACCAGGCCACGGACGCATTCGGCTTCGGCGTGGTCTTCTCCGACGCAACCCTGAACAAAATCAACGAGGCCGATCCCGTGGTCCACGACGGCCTGCGGGACTTCGGCACACACTGGGACGACATCGAGGTCTGGCTCAAGGGCGAGCAGAAGTCCTTCAGCGGTAACGGCATGGCCGCGATCTACCGCAAGACCCTACTTCAGCTGATGCAGGAACGGGCCGCGGACGCCGGCGTCGACATGCGCTTCGGCCAGTATGTCCCGGACCTGTCCCAGCTCGCAGACTTTGACCTGATCGTGGGCGCAGACGGCGCCAATTCATCGACCCGGGAACAGCTCGGCGAAAGCCTGGGCCACACCGCTGAGATGGCCACCGCCAAGTTCATCTGGTTCGGAACCAGCCACATCTTCAAGGGCATGACCTTCCTGCACCGGAAGAGCGAGTTCGGTAACTTCGCGGTTCACGGCTACCCGATCAGCGACAAGCTGAGCACTTTCATTGTCGAAACCGACGAGGAAACCTGGCGCAAAGCCGGGCTCGACGAATTCGATGTCAGCCAGCCCCCGGGACCTTCGGACCTGAAGACCCAACGATTCCTCGAAAAGCTCTTCGCCGAGGACATCGCCGGCGAACCGCTGGTGGCCAACAGCTCCCGCTGGGCGAATTTCCGCACCCGCCGGACTCAGTCCTGGCACAAGGGCAACGTCGTCCTGCTCGGCGATGCCGTACACACGGCACACTTCTCCGTTGGATCCGGGACGAAGATGGCCATGGAGGACGCCATCACCCTGGTCCGCGAAGTCGCCGCACACCAGGACGACCTCGAAACTGCGTTCACCAACTACGAGGCCGAGCGTCAGCCGCAGGTGGCCAAAATCCAGAACCAGGCACGCGGCGGACTGAGCTGGTGGGAACATTTCGGCAGGTACTACAACTCCTTCGCCCCCACCCAGTTCACCTTCCATTTCTTCTCCCGCAGCATCGACATCGACAAGATCCGCCAGCGCGATGCCGGCTTTGTTGAGTCCGTGGAAGGAGACTGGCTGGCCCGGCACGGCCACACACCACTGGAAACACCCCTCGATGCCGGCTCTGTCCGGTTCGGCGGGCGCCAGCTCTCCCTCACCCAGCAGGGGGGCCGGGCCGCCCTGGCCGGGCCAGGCGGCAGCATTGCCGTGGTCACCGACCCTGCCGAGGCAAACACCACCACGGCACTGCTGCTCACCGCGCCGGACACCGAAGAGGGCCTGGCCGCAGTCTTTGACCAGCTGCCGGACCAGGCCGCTGCCGTCGTGATCCGGGGCGGTAACCCCTTTACCCGGATTCTCCTGTCCGAGGAAGCCCGGCTCGGCCGCGGCCTCACCAGTGTCATCGTTGACGACCGGGGCTCGGTATCAGCGCTCACCCTGGTGCTCTCCGGCCGGGCAGACGCTGTCGCCACTCCGGAGGCAGACCATGCATAACCTGTCGCCGCTGTTCGAACCCCGCGGCGTGATCGTCGTCGGGGCCTCGTCCAGCCCGGAGAAACTGGGTGCCGTCATGGCGCAGTCCCTAGCCACGTATCCGGCACCCGTGGAACTGGTGAACAGCCGCGGTGAGAACGGGATGCACACCAGCATCGCCGGCGCAGCGGCCGCGATCCCGGGCGGTCCCGATCTTGCCGTCCTCTGCGTCCCTGCCGCTGCCACAGCCCAGGCTCTGCGGGACAGTGCAGCCGTCGGCGTCAAAGCGGCCCTGGTCTGCGCAGGCGGATTCGCCGAAGCCGGCGGCCCCGGTCTCGCGTTCGACCGGGACGTCCGGGAAGCCATCCGGGAAACGGGGATCCGGCTGCTCGGCCCCAACACTTCTGGTTTCTTCGTTCCGCACCGTAACCTGCGCGCAAGCTTTGTGCCCGGCGTCGCAGAACTGGAACCCGGCTCGGTGGCCGTGGTGGCCGCCAGCGGCGGCGTCAACCACGTCCTGGCCTTCCACCTGCAACGCGCTGGAGTGGGCGTCAGCCTTGCCGTCGGCATCGGCGCCGGCACGGACATCACCGCACCGGACGTGCTGGACTACCTGATCTCCGATGACCAGACCCAAGCAGTTGCCCTGCACCTGGAGACCGTTGCGGACGGCCCTGCCCTGGCGGAGTCGGTCTCCCGCCTCAGCGCGGTCAAACCAGTGGTCGCGCTGGTAGTCGGACAGAATGATGTGTCCGAATTTGCCCAGTCACACACCGGCGCCCTGGCCACGTCGTGGCGCACCACCCGTGCCGTCCTGAAACAGGCAGGCGCCGTGATCGTCGACGACGAGAACCAGCTGGTTGCCGCTGTCACCGCCCTTACTGGGCGCCGCCTGGCACCCGCGGCCGATCCCGGCGTCGGGCTCATCACCGGCCAGGCCGGCCCCGGCCTGCTGATCGCCGATGCTCTCCATACTGCCGGCGTGACGCTGCCGCGCCTCACTCAGGCCAGCCAGGACACCATCGCGACGATCCTGCCGCCCATCACGTTCCAAGCAAACCCGGTGGACACCGGCCGTCCCGGCCCCGGGTACGGAAACATCGTGGCAGCTGTGGCCGCGGATCCGGCCATCGATGTGGTCGCCGTATACGGACTGACAGAACCCGTGGCCGACCTGCCGGCATCCGTCGCCGAATCCGGCGCGGCCGAGGCGCTCCCGTTCCTGATCGGTGTGGACGGACCCGACGGTGACGTTGAACGTACCCGCAAATCCGCCCAAGTCCACGGCCTGCCGCTGATCACCGGACCAACGTCGCTGGCCCACGGCATTGCCGCGCTGGTCAACGACGCCCGGGGACAGTTCCAGCGTGCTCAGGCTGCGGCCGTTTCCTTCGCCTGGCCCGATGTGGAAGGACCGTGGGACGAGGACCGTGCCAAGGAATTGCTCGGCGCGCTGGGCATCGCCACACCCGCCCGGCGCAGCTGCAGCACCCGCGCCGCCGCCCAGGAGGCTCTCGCCGAGCTGGGCGGCCCGGTGGCGGTGAAGCTGCTCGACGCAGCCGTCCTGCACAAAACCGAGATCGGCGGTGTGCACCTGGGCGTGAATACCGCTGCGGCCATGGACCTGGCTTTGGACGGCCTGGAGGCAGCCGGGGCCCGCGAATTCCTGGTCGAGGCCATGGCACCATCGGGGGTTGACCTGGTGGCGGGAGTGCGCCGCGACCCCGTTTTCGGCCCGATCGTCGTCTTTGGCCTCGGCGGCACCGCCGCTGAAGTCTTCGCCGACATTTCCATCCGTTCGGCCCCGCTATCCGCCCGCGAGGCTGAAGGCATGCCCGCAGATCTCCAGGCCCGCGAACTGCTGCACGGCTTCCGCTCCGGTCCTACCGTGGACACGGCCGAGCTGGCAGGCATTTTGGTCCGGCTCGGTGACGCGCTCGTTGCCAATGACCAAATCGCCGAGATCGAAATAAACCCTTTGCGCCTGACCCGTGACGGTCTCATAGCGCTTGACGCAGTAGTGATCAATGTCGAGGAGTACATGAAATGAGCAGCCACACCAGTGAAGGCACCATTGCCTGGCCGGCGGACCTCGCCGCAGAATTCCGTGCCAAAGGCTATTGGGAAGACCGCGCTCTGGGCTCTTACATCGTCGACACGGCCGACCGGTTGCCGGAGAAGGTCGCCGTCGTTGACGGGGATCTGAGGCTGACCTACGCCGAACTGGCAAACAGAATGGATGCGGCCGCGGAACGACTCCTTGGCTTGGGACTGCGGCCTGATGACCGCATCATGGTCCAGCTGCCCAACGGCTGGCAATTCACCGTGCTGACGCTGGCATGCTTCCGTGCCGGCATCATTCCTGTGATGGCACTGCCGGCACACCGGCAATACGAGCTGTCCTTCCTCACGGAACTCTCCGAAGCAAGGGCCATCGCCGTCCCGGACGTCATCAAGGACTTTGACCACCAGGAATTGGCCGAAGGCCTGGCGGCAACCATCCCGTCGCTGGAGTTCATTCTCGTGTCGGGGGAAGCCAACGCCCGGAACGTTCGCCTCGAGGACATCCTGGCTCCCGGAGCGGATGCCCCCGGCGCAAGGGCCAGACTGGACGACTCCGCACCGTCACCCGATTCGCCCGCCCTGTTCCTCCTCTCCGGCGGCACCACCGGCCTGCCCAAGCTCATCACCAGAACCCACAACGACTACGCCTATAACATCAAGGCCACCTCCATCCCCACCGGAGTCACGGAGAACACCGTGTATCTGGGCACGCTTCCTGCCAGCCACAATTTCCCGTTGGCATGCCCGGGCATTCTGGGGATCCTGTTCGCCGGTGGCCGCGCAGTCATGCTGCCCAGCCCTGAACCGCGCAAAGCCTTCGCCACCATCGAACGCGAGAAGGTAACCCTGTCAACGGCGGTCCCCGCGGTCGCCCAGCGGTGGATCGAGTACCAGCAGGAAACCGGCGGCGATCAGCTGGCCAGCCTCGAAGTCCTCCAGGTGGGCGGCTCCCGCCTCCCGGATGAAATTGCTCGGAAGGTGAAACCGGTCCTGGGCGCGACACTGCAGCAGGTCTTCGGCATGGCCGAAGGGCTGATCAACACGACCCGCCTCGATGACCCGGATGACGTCATCTGCGCCACGCAGGGCCGCCCCGTATCCGAAGCCGACGAAGTCCGCATCGTGGGTGAGGCCGGAGAAGACCTGCCCGACGGCGTTGCCGGGTCCATCCTGACCCGCGGCCCCTACACACCCCGGGGCTACTACCGCGCCCCGGAAGCCAACGCCCGCGCCTTTACCCCCGATGGCTGGTACGCCAGCGGAGACATCGTGGAACGGCGCCCCGACGGAAACCTCATCGTCCAAGGCCGCGACAAAGACATGATCAACCGCGGCGGCGAAAAGATCTCCGCCGAAGAAATCGAAAGCCTCGTCTACCGGATCGAAGACGTCACCATGGCGGCCGCGATCGCCATGCCGGACCCACATCTCGGCGAACGGCTCTGCCTCTACATCACCGTCAAACCCGGAACAGAAGTAACCCTCGATCAGATCCAGGGCATGCTGCGCCAAACAGGGGTGGCGGCCTTCAAGATTCCCGAACACCTGGTGGTTGTAGACGAACTGCCTGCCACCAAGGTCGGCAAGATCAACAAGAAGGAACTCCGAGCCGACATCGCCGAACGGCTGGGTACTGCCGGCGCCCACGCAAAGTAGAGGACTGCCATGACTGAGAACATCACCCATGAATCAGTGGCCGCCAGCCACGCCGTGCCGGAGCCGACGCCTGAAGAGGCTGTCCAGCTGGAAAAGCTGTATGCGGACTTCGAGACCGAGAACCTGATTCCGTTGTGGACCGAAATTGGGGATCTGATGCCGATGGTTCCCTCTCCGAAGGCTGTGCCGCACGTGTGGCGGTGGAGCGATCTGTATCCGTTGGCTGCCCGTGCCGGTGATCTGGTGCCGGTGGGCCGTGGTGGGGAACGCCGTGCGATCGCGTTGGCCAACCCCGGCCTTGCCGGCACCGCCTACGCCACCCCGACGCTGTGGGCTGCCATCCAGTACCTCGGTGGCCGTGAGACCGCACCGGAGCACCGCCACTCCCAGAACGCGTTCCGCTTCGTGGTTGAGGGCGAGGGTGTCTGGACCGTGGTGAACGGGGATCCGGTGCGGATGTCCCGCGGTGACTTCCTGCTGACCCCGGGGTGGAACTTTCACGGCCACCACAACGACACCGACGAGCCGATGGCCTGGATCGACGGCCTGGACATCCCGTTCGTGCACTACGCCGACGCCGGATTCTTCGAGTTCGGCACCGAGCGCGTCACCGACGAGGCGACCCCGGACATCTCCCGCTCCGAGCGGCTCTGGGCCCACCCCGGCCTGCGCCCCCTCTCCGGCCTGGATGACACCACCAGCTCCCCCATCGCCGCCTACCGCTGGAAGTACACCGACGCCGCGCTGCGCGAGCAGCTCCTGCTCGAAGATGAGGGCCACCCGGCCACCGTCTCCCAGGGCCACGCAGCCGTCCGCTACACCAACCCGACCACCGGCGGGGACGTCATGCCCACGATCCGGGCGGAATTCCACCGCTTCCGGGCCGGCGCGTCCACCGAACCCCTGCACGAGGTCGGCTCCAGCGTGTGGCAGGTCTTCGAAGGCCGTGGCAGTGTAGTCCTGAACGGCGAGACCAGGACCCTGGACAAGGGCGACCTGTTCGTGGTCCCGTCCTGGGCCGAATGGTCCCTGCAGGCCGAGACAGAGTTTGATCTGTTCCGCTTCAGCGACGCCCCGATCTTTGAACGGCTGAACTTTAACCGCACCTACACCGAAGGACGCAAGAACGCATGAAACTCCTCACCCTCCGTCTCTCCCAGGGAGCAGAAACCGTCACGAAGGCTGTCCGCCAGGACGGCGACACGCTGACCGAAATTGACGGGTTCTCCGACGTCGGAGCGCTCCTGAAGGACAGCAACTGGGAAGCCATCGCCCAGGCCGCCTCCGGCGCCACGCACCCGCTCGAAGGCGCCGACCTCGACGCCGTTGTCCCCGCACCGGGCAAGATCATCTGCGTGGGCCACAACTACCGCAACCACATCAAGGAAATGGGCCGGGAAGTCCCCGAGTACCCCACCCTGTTCGCCAAGTACGCCGAGTCACTCATCGGACCCAACGATGACCTGGCCCTGCCGCAGGAGTCCGACACCGTTGACTGGGAATCCGAACTCGCCGTCGTCATCGGCAAGAAGGGCCGCCGGATTTCCGAAGCCGACGCCGCAGACCACATCGCCGGCTACGCCGTCCTGAACGACGTGTCCATGCGCGACTACCAGTTCCGCACCATCCAGTGGCTGCAGGGCAAGACCTGGGAGAAGTCCACCCCGTTCGGTCCCGCCCTGGTCACCAAGGACGAATTCAGCGGCGGCCTCATGACCACCGCGGTGGACGGCGAAGTCCAGCAGTCCACGCCGACGAACGACGTGGTCTTCACCCCGGAATTCCTGGTTTCCTACATCTCCACCATCATCACCCTGAACCCGGGCGACGTCATCGCTACCGGCACCCCCGGCGGCGTCGGACATGCGCAGGATCCGAAGCGGTACCTGCAGGAAGGCCAGCTCCTGGTCACCACCATTGAGGGCCTGGGCCAGCTGAACAACCGCGTGGTCAAGGAAGCCTGATGGTCGCGCGCCACGACCAGACGTCGGACCCGCAGCTGCTCGAATCGCTGCTGCAGGCCCGGCGTGGGACCGCGTTCTTCGCGCGCAAGCTCAACGAGCTCTCCGACGCGGACCTCGACGGCCCCTCGTTGCTGCCGGGCTGGACCCGCCGCCACGTGACCGCACACATCGGCTACAACGCCCGCGCCATCGCCCGGCTCATCGAATGGGCCGCGACCGGCGTGGAAACACCCATGTACGCGTCCACCGAGGTCCGGGACCACGAAATCAACTTCGGGGCCACCCTCCCGCCGATCGCGTTGCGGCACCTCTTCGACCACTCAGCGGTGCACCTGAACGTCGAATGGCGCGACCTGCCAGCAGACTCCTGGCACCACAAAGTCAAGACCGCCCAGGGCCGGACTGTCCCGGCCGAGGAAACCGTCTGGATGCGCACCCGCGAGGTCTGGACCCACGCCGTGGACCTGGACAACGGCGCGACCTTCAGCGATATCCCCGCACCGGTGCTCGAACGCCTCCTGGGAGACATCACCGGAGCGTGGAAAACCCGCGGCACCGACACCGGACTCCTCATCAAGGTCACCGGCCCGCAGCCCGAGCTTGAATTCGGCAGCACCGGTCCGGACACTCCCCTGGTGATCTCCGGCCCGCTTGCCGGAGTTGCCCGCTGGGCGACCGGCAGGGGAACCGACGGCGTCACCGCCACCCGGAACGAAGCACCCCTGGCCCAAACACCCGGAGCGCCCAAATGGATCTAAAGAATTTTAGTACGCCATTTGCGAGACGCGAACAGCCACAAACGCTTCGAGAGTAAGTGATGTAGTCGGGGATTTTTCGATCCGCAGCGTGTGACGCCCACACCCAATCATTTAAGAGTTTGAAGTACACCCCAACCTGACGTCAGGATGTTTCCTAAAACCCGTCAGAATAGAGTCCGAATCGTACTCAGGGTGGTGCCTCACCGGAAGGCCTAAGATCCAAATCTGACAGAAGGACGCGCCCTCGGAGCCACACAAAAAGGGGTATGGAAAGGCACCTTTGCGGAGAGTGCCGTGGTGGATCTCTCGGGTTGAACACGTAAGGGACGCGAGTTCGCATGCACTCCGAATCAACTCGATTGAATTGCTGGGAGGCAACAGGACCGTCGACCTGAAGCCAGGTTTGAACCTTATTCGTGGGGACATCACAACGGGCAAGACCACACTCGTTCGCTTGCTCCGAGGCTTCTTGGGGAACATTCCTAAGCACATGCCACCGGAAATGGAGCAGGTGCGGGCACTAACGGGCGAGGTCCTGCTCGGCGACAGACTGTGGAAGCTTTACCGTCCTATGGTCACCACTAAGGATGCCCCAGTTGAAGTGGCAGAGGCGGATTCGTCCGAAGAGGTAGAAGGTATAGCTCTGCGCCTGCCGGCCGCCGGCTCGGCGGGCTATGGAGAGTTCGTACTGCAACAGCTTGGTTTGCCAGTGGTCTCTGTTCCCCGCGCTAGAAAAGAACCCACCCTTGACCAAACGCCGGTAACCATTAACGACTGGCTGCACTATTGCATCGTCACCGGCGACGAGTTGGACGTTCAGGTCTTTGGGCACCGTGAGACATTCCGTGATCACAAACGGCGTTGGGTGTTTGAAATCGCCTATGGCCTATACGACGAGGAACTCGCACGACTTTCTGCCCAAATCCGTCAAGTGGATCTGTCCATCCGCGCAGCAGAGGCCGAGCATGAAGTAGTGGCAGCTTTTCTGGCGGAGGCAGAGTTCGGGAGCAAGGAGGAATTAGAGGGTACTTTGGAGGCCGAGCAGGAGACACTGTCCGCACTTCAGCAAAGCCAGCATGACACCCGTAGTGCCTTCGAACATGAGCCAGCAGAGGAGATCGCTGCGTTGCGGGCTGGCGTGCTAGACCTACGCAAGGAAATTGACGCCGATAAAGCCGAGCTTCGGCAACATGAGGCGCAGCTTCGTGACCTCTTAGACCTGGAACGTCAGTTGGTGAGCCTTTCCAAGCGTCTTACACGCTCGATAGTGGCAGACGAATGGATGGTTGACTTTGATTTCATCGTTTGCCCTCGCTGCGGCCACGACCTGGACCGACATCGTGTAGAAACTTCCATTTGCTACTTATGCGAGCAACCTGAGCCAGACATCGCTCCAAATAGGGAGACCCTTCTTCGGGAACAGGACCGCGTTACTTTTCAAATCGCCGAAACCAAACAGCTCATTGAAGAACGGCGATATAGCCTCGAACGGCTGCGCAATGCGAGTAACGAGGGGGCCGAACGACTGATCAAGCTGTCGGTTCAGCTTGATCAAGCAACCGAGCAATTTGTGTCGAGCCATGCATCCGAACTAAAAGCTCTAGCAGCACAAGTGGCTACGGTCGAGGCAAATGTTGCTTGGCTCCTGCGTTCATTGAAACTGTTCGCGCACCAGTCGAACCAGCAGGAGCGCCTAGACATACTCCGCGACCGGAAGGCCGAGCTGGAGGCGGACCTTGAAGCCCACGATGTTGCAGTCTCTGAGGCAGAGGAAAACATCGCTGCTCTTGAAGCACGGATGCTCGACTACCTCCAGCGCCTGAATGCCCCTACCTTGGGCGATTTGTTGACCGTCCGGATCAACAGAACAAGCTATCTGCCTGAGGTCAGTGGACGGACGTTCGACGAGCTGTCGAGCCAAGGGCTCAAGACTATTGTCAACGTGGCGCACACATTGGCTCATCACACGGTCGCAATAGACAGAGGACTCGCGCTACCAGGATTTGTCGTTCTGGATGGAGTATCGGCTAATTCGGGGAAGGATGGCCTGGATGGTGAACGTGTTCTTGACATGTACCGGCTCTTCGCTGAGATATCCGACTCCTACAGCGACCAACTTCAGATTCTTGTAGTTGATAATGAGCTACCTCCCGAGATTGTGGCCGACTTGAACGATCGAATTGTGCTAACACTTTCACAGAACGATCGGCTAATTGTCGGTCCAGCCGAGCTAACCGCCACAACGGACCAATAAAGCAACTCGCCTGCTTTTGTGTCGCAATCGCCGGCGAGGTCCGCCTCGTACATGGCCTTTGGCCCTGCGGGCGTCGCAGGCGTCGCGGACGGCCCTGGCGGATTGCCGCAAGGTTCGCAGGCCCCGGACGTCGTGCGATGTCTCGCAAAAAAGATGAAGTCACGGCCTGGGCCGCCCCAGTCTCCCAGCTCGTACGCCGCAAGCTTTCAGGTTTTGGTCGGGATTCCTGTACCAGCCCTAGGACTCGTATAGACGCCGACCTGCAGCGATGGCTGGCTAGGAGATTGCCCACGGCTGTTATTGAGATGCCGTCTGGCTGTGGCTCCGCTGCCCACAGCCGGGGACAATCCTGATGGGTTATCCACCGCTACTGCTGCTGAGGGAGCTTTCCCGATGGCTCCCGATTTCAGCCGTGGATAACCCGGTTTGACCCCAACTGTGGACAGCCCGCGTGGTCACCTGAGGGTTGGCTAGACAAAGCCCCGGTCAGAATAGCCCTGGGGGCGGTTCCTCGCAGGGTAGCGGGGCGAGTTTGGAGCGGTGCCCGTCGTCCGGGTTGCAGCCGCGGAACGGCCCGTCAGTTGAGAGTAGTACGGACATGTGGTGGTCTGCGTGGTCGCGCCACCACACGCTCATCCCTGTGGTCCCGTCGAGGCGCAGGAACTCCCAAGCGCGCCAGAGTGCTTCGAGGCGGCTGATTGCTTCCGCGTGCTTCCACCATTGCGGGCACCAGGTCACTCCTCCCTGGACGTTAAGCTGCCGGCGATAGCTGGTGGCCAGCTTTTTGCTGACGAATTCGGCGACGTTTGGGTAGAACAGTTCGGGCTGGTCTCCGTCGTCCTCGGCTTCTTCCCTGGCGTCAGCTTGAGTGTCGTCCGGTTTGTCGTCCCATTCGCCCAGGCCTTCACTCATCAGAGGCTCCAGCGGCTACCCATCGGTTAGTTGCCGCGAGTGCCGGATGGTTGGCCGGGTCGTGCGCAGCGATGGAGGCCCGGATTGCGTCGGCGTGTGCGCCGTTCATCCAGGGCACCGTTTCCAGCAGTGCGGCGGGGGCGCCGGAGGCGAACATGATGGCGCGGCCGCGGGGGAACGCGGCCAGGTCGGAGACGTCCAGGGTGCGTTCTCTGCGGTCGTCGTCGTGGCTGTAGGAGGTGCCTTGTTTGGAGCGGCTGCGGGTGGTGTTGGAGTAGCGGTACTCCCCCACGAGCTGCGCGAGCTCGTTCAGGAATTCGGCTTCGGCGACGCCGCCGCCGTAGACCTTGATGTTGGAGGCTGACCAGAGTTTGCGCATCCCGTCACGGCCCCAGACTTCCACGCCTTGGGACCAGGACTGGAGGATGGTCATCAGGACGATGCCCCGGGAGCCGTAGTGGCTGTAGAGGTTTGGCAGTTCGCGCCAGCGGCAGACGTTGGCCGCTTCGTCCAGGACACCGACCATGGGGGTGGCGAGCCGGCCTCCGGGTGAGTGGACGGCGAGTTCTTCGGCGGCTTCGACTGTGGCCACGGTCAGTGCTGTCACGAGTGGGCCGGCGGTGCCTTTGCCTTCCTTGGACAGGCTGTACAGGGTCCCCTTGGAGCGGACGAATTCCGCCGGATCGAACTGCGGCCGCTCATCGTTCTCACCCCGGGGTGTCACCCACCGGGCCACTTGGCGGTTGGTGAGGCAGGAGGCCATCTGCAGCGCCGTGCCGTACACGCCGCCACGCTGTTTCTCGGGAGCGTTGATCACGCCACCGACGGCGTTCGCAGTCTGGAGGTACCCGTGGGTCTTGAGGATGTCGACCGCTTCATCCTCAGCGGGCCGGGTCAGCCAGGTGTGAACCTGCGTGATCGGGCGGCCGTCAAGGGCCGCGGCGAGCAGGAGCCCGGCAAGGAGATCCTGGCCAGCCGGATCAAAGTAGGCGTCCGTCTTGGCATCAGGGCCACGCGAACCGGCTGCGAAGTGGTCCGCCAGGCGGGCCGCTTTGACCTCGTCCGTGACGTAGGACAGGGGGTTCCACCACCAGTCGGGTTCCTCGAGTGCGACGGACTGCGGGTCGAAGACCCACACCGGCCCGTCGGCCGCCCGGACGTCGCGTGTTCCGTCAACGATGTCCCGCTTGTTTGAGGTCACCAGCGCAGCTCCCGGGGCGGCGAGGATCGCAGGGATGGCCCGGGATGTCGTCTTGCCCGTCCGGGGTCCCCAGATGTCGATGTGCATGTCTTCCCAGGATCCGTAGACCATCTGCCCGCCGAGGACGGTCTTGCCTACCGGGACGCCCGGTGAACCTTTGACTCCGAGACGTTCGGCGGTGGCCGTTGCGCCGCGCAGGCTCAGGGCGCGCAGGTCCCGGGCTTTGGCCATGTGCTGGGCTGCGGCGTCCACCCGGGAACGCTTGGACCGTTTGCGCAGCACCGCACGGACCACCAGAACGGCCACAAGGATGATGAGGACGCCAAAGCTGATCAGTACCCAGGTGGCGGCCTCGGGCCAGGTGACCTTGTGCGAGAGCAGGCTGAAGACCAGTTCAAACGGGTTCGCCGGCAGCTTCTGGCCATCACCGGACAACATTGAGCCCAGGTGCACGGCGCCGGCCACCGAGCCGACACCAAGCACCACGGCTGTGATGAAGACCCAGAGCAGGATGGTTTCGCCATCCATCCGGGAGCGTTTGCCGCTGTTTGGCGCACCCATCAGTTGTCCCCTTCGCCGTTCCGGCTGATCGTCCAGCGCTTGTTCGTGTCGTGCAGTTTTTCTTCGACGCTGGTCAGCTTGAGGGCGACCGGGATCCCGGGGCGGCCACCGACTTTGAAGAGGAACTTGCCCAGGCCCGGGCGTACGCGTTTGCGGGATCCGCCGACGTCGGTCCATGACCCCGGGTCAGCCCATGAGATGAGGCGGGATTGTTCGGCCCGGGAGAGGGTGACGGCTTTGTTGAGTTTTTCCATTTCGGCTCCGGGGAGCGCGCCGCAGACGACCATGCCGGAGCGTTCGACGAATCCGCGGGCTTTCATCCGTTCGGCTTCCGTGGGCAGGGCTTCGAGGTCGCTCATGGTGTGCGTGATCATGGCCTGCCCGACGCCCTCGGTACGGTTCAGGCGGGTGAGTGAGTCGACCCTGTCGACCATGCCTTCGCCGGAGCGCAGGGCCCGCCAGAGCTCGTCCATGACGACGAAGTAGTTACGGCGCGGTTCCAGGCCGGCGTCTGCCAGGGTGTGGGCGACCTGGACGGTGGCGAACCCGGTTGACCAGCAGGCCAGCAGGCAGGCCGCTTGAATGTCGCGCTGCGTGTCGGAGATTCCTGACAGGTCGAAGACCACGGGCTTGGTCAGGTCCATCGGCTGGTCGGTGGGCTGGGAGAACATGTCCGAGAAACGGCCCGAGCCGTCGAGGGAGTACAGCGACTGGCGCAGCTGGTCGGTCGCGTCGAGGTAGCGGCTCATGTCGCCACGGTCCAAGGCGATCGCGCGCAGCTCGTCGGGGGCGTCTTTGATGACCTCGATCAGGTCCCCAATGAGGGGCACGCGGTCCAGGCGCTCGTCCAGGATGTGCAGTGCCCGGTCAATCAGGGATTCCTCGTGGGCGCTGGGCTTGGCGTTCCGCACGATGGTGATCAGCGCCGTGATCATGTTCAGGCGCCGGTTGTGCGAGTCGGCCATCAGCTGTTCGGCCAGTTTCTCCGCCTTCGCCGCTGCAGCTAGCAGCTGCGCGGCCGCAGCCTGGTCGCCCTCTGGATCGTTTAGGGCCCGGTTCGCCTTGGCCCGGTGTTCCTCGGCTGAAGCGAGCAGCCTGACGGCGGCTCCTTTGGCTTCACCGGGGTCCAGGACGTTCAAGTGGCCGCGTCCGGGGCCCAGGCTGATGACCTGCCCGCCGAGGGCTTCGATCAGGTCAACGTAGTCCGGCTTCAGGTCACCGAGGATCAACGGGTTGATGCTCCGGCCAGCCAGGCCCAGGACGATGTGCCGGACCAGGGTGGACTTGCCGTAGTGCGGCAGGCCGAGGACAAACATGGAGGGGTTGTTGATCATGCCGTGCATGAACCAGCTGATGGGATCGGCGCTGAAGGGCGCTCCGGTGTCGGTGTGAACGCCGATTGGAACTCCGAGGATCGGGGTGCCGGAGCCGCCCACGAATGGCCAGAGACCGCAGACCTGGACGGAGGTTCCGCGCCATTCGTCGGCAGCGGTGACGTAGACGGCTTCGCCCTGTCCGCGGCCGCGCCAGCCCCGCAGGCCCGGGCGGCGGGAGACCGCGGGGGCGAGCTTCGTGGCTGGGGCCGGTGTGCGCTGGTGCTGGGTCTTGCTGCCGAACATCACATGGCCTCGCGGATCTCTTCGGGAACCTTCAAGTGCTTGGGCAGGACCAGCCCCAGTGGCAGGGACGCGGCAAAGGCAGAATCCTGTGAGCCGTACGCGCGCCGCAACAGCAGACGTGCCGAGGGGCCGAGGTTGCCCTCCACCACGGCCACGGCGTCCTCAAGGTCACGGGCGGACAGCACCGTGGCGGTTACGACCATGCCGAAGTTGACCAGCCCGGCCCCCTTGGCTTCCTCCGCTGCGGTGGCCTGCGCAGCGCGCGCGTCGACCAGAGCGCGTGCGGTGGGGCGGTTGGTCGAGGAGGCCCGGGTCAGGGCGCTCGTCTGGTCGGACTCCACGATGGCGGCCGCGCGGCCTGCTTCGATCGGACGGTACAGCAAGGTGACGCGCTTGCGGTCGATCTCCCCGTGCGGTGCGACGAGGCGGCCCAGCGCTGATGCCAGGATGTGTCCGCGCGGGGCGCCCGTCATTGTCCATGACACGGAGTGCCCGGAATCGTGGCGGTAGCCGTCCCAGTTGGATTGGTGGGCGGACGGTCCGACATCGCCCCAGTCCAGGTCAACGGGTGTGCCCTGGTAGTGGGCTTCGTCGATGAGCCGAGCTGCTGCAGGGTCGTAAGCGACCCGAACGACCTCACACAGTTCCTGGGCGTTCAACGGGGCGCAGGCCCCGGCGCCGGTGGATTCCAGACGTTCGGTCAGGCTGGGAAGCCGTGAGGCGAGATCCCTTGCGATCTCTTCGGCCGTGCGTCGTTTGCCGCCGGCCCGGGCAGCGGCGCTGAACGTCAGCGCGACCCAGGCGCGGATCGTGGCCGATCCCTGCGGGTAGGTGTTCAAGGCCTCGCGGAGCATGGCCTTGGCAATGTCAGGGGCGTCGTCATGGATGTTCGATTCAACTTCCCTGCGCAGCCGTGCCCCGGAATCGGGTGCGGTTTCGACCGTGACGGATGCAGCCACGACGGCAGGTTCATTGGACAACGAGGCCAGCCAGCCGCCCCAGTTAGCCACCCAGGCATCAATCTGCTCGGGATCAACCAGGGACGCCCCGTCGGGCTGGGTGCCGAAGACAACGGTGTAATGCGCGGTGGAGGGAAGGTGAATCAGCGCGAAGGGGCGGCCATAGGAGTCGGTGAACTCGTAAAGCTTGGAACCGGCGGAGATCCCAGGCAGCTGGAACTCGCCCCAAGGCGTCAGCCCCAGCGGGCCGGAGCGGTAGATGTTGGCCTTCTTGCGCCGTGCGGAGCGGAACGCCAGCCGGGCGAAGACCCGCTCCCCTACGGATTTGTTGTGCTTGTCGGTCACCGACACGACGGCCAGCGCCACCCCAAGAATGAACAGAGCAATGAGCCCGGCGAACCAGCCCCCAACAAAGAGGCAGATCACCGTGATGATGAGGCCAACAAACAAACCGGCTGTTGCCAGCCCACCAAGGGTGCCGATGCCCGCCTTACGGGGACGTCGCCAGTTGCCGTAGGTCGGTTCCCTGTATGTGTTCTCGATCGCTGCCATTTCAAGCACCCCCCGTGGATTCTTCACTCATGTCTTTGATGGCCCCGGAAGCGGCCTGGCCTGCTTCTGCGCCCTTCTGTGCGGCCAGTACGGCGGCACCGCCCGCGCCCGCGGCCACAGCGCCGCCGCTGGCGGCTGCTCCGCTGCCTGCAGCAGCACTGCCCGCACCGGCGGTAGATGCTGTCGGGCCAGTTCCTGATTGGGCGCCCGTGGCTCCCGAACCCCGGGTGCCGTTCGTTCCTGCTGTTCCCTGGCTGCCAGTGCCCGAAGGGCCCTGCGATGCAGGGCTTTGGCTAGATGCGCTGTTGGTTGTCGTCGAGCTGGTGGATGATCCGCCGCCGCGTCCGGCGCTGCCCATGCTGATTGCGCCGGAAGCCAGTGCGCCGACCGTCCCTGCTGCCAGAGCGCCACCGCCGCCAGCGACAGCACCAACCATCGGGGTGACGAACCGCATGAGGGCTGGCAGGGCGAACAAGGCAATGATCATCAGAGCCAGTCCGGTGACTGTTGCCAGGAGCGCGGAGCCGAAGTCCTTGCCGTCACCAACGTTTCCGAAGATCTTGCTGCCGCTGAGTTGGAAGGCCGTCGCGTAGATAATGGCGGCCGCGGGCTTGTAGAGAATGAAAGCGATCAGCCAAGCTGTGCACTTCTGGAACCAACCCTTGCCGGCCTCGGTGTTGCTGAAAGCTGCAGCCGTAGGAAAGATCCCTGTCAGGATGACGAGCAGGCCACCGCGGATGATCATGAGCACGATCTGCATTACGGAGGCCATAATCGCGATGAGCCCCAGGAGAATGATCATGATCGACCCGATCGGGCTGGTGGCCGAAAGCGCCAACAGGGCCGTGATGTTTTCGTTGAACGAGGTCCCGTTCGTGGAATTAGTGATGATCCAGGCAGAAAACTGATCCGCCGCGACCGTCAGCAGTCCCACTGCCGCCACACCGGCGCCGGAGATGACGATCAACGTCGCCAGCGAACGCACCAGATCCCGCAAAGGCGCACCCCTGCGCTCAATCACCATCTTTGCTGACCCCACAAGGACGGACAGCACAGCCAGGGAAGCCGTCCAGAAGTAGAGACTGTTCTGCAGGAACAACACCGGGTCACTCGCCGTGGACCCTCCCGGGGCCGCGGTCAGAGCGGGAGTTCCCACGTTCAACCAAAAGGTCCCGAGTGTTTGGACTGTTTGTCCAACGGCATCGGCAATAGCTTTCGCCATGTTCTTCACGGCATCATTGGCGACATCTTCAATGGCCGCCCCTGCCTGGCAAAAGGGATTTATTGCATTCAAGCCGGAGCAGTCAGCCATTAGACACCGGCCCACTCAACGTAGCCACTGAGGTCACTGAGCTGTCGCGCCCCAGTGTCCCCTGTAGCCGGAACAACGAACTTCCAGTCGCCCTCGTACCACTGGAGCGGAACTGGGATGGAGACGAAAGTTCCATTTGCACCCTTGAATGCGAGATCAATGACGGCCCGGTCAGCCTCGTAAGAACGGAATGTGAAGCCGGCCAATTGGGCGGTCACGGAGTTTGGGGCGGCTGTTGGGGATGACTTCAGCACCGCATCTCGCTCCGGGCTTGGTACAGCCAACTGCTGATAAACGAGGTCCGCTTTTCCAGCTGAGGACAACGCAGTCATGTTTGCCGCTGCATACAACGCGCCGGTCGGTGAGTGTGCGAAACAGGAGCGGAGGCCGTTGGCTTCGGTCTTGCCGGGGCCAAATTGCGTGGGCGATGTTGGTGCGGCGATCTTGCCGACCAATTCCCATTTGGTATCAGCGGGTGTAGTGGCCGGCTTGGCCTGATCACCGGATGGCAGGCCGCACACGCTGGCCCCCGACGTCGCCGCAGGTTGGCTGCTGGTGCTCGTGCTGGTGGAGCTCGGTTCAGGGGACGCCGTTCCCCCGCCTCTGGGAACCAGGGCCAGGATTACCCCGAGCGCGACAATGATCGCCACGACAACGGCCGAGATGATGAACTTAGGTTTGGTGAGCGGATTCTGGTCTTCGTTCACTGTCGGTTCAGTCATGGCTCGGCTCCTTAGACCAGGGCGCCTACGACGCCGCCAGCGGAGGCTGCCAGGATGCACCCGCCGAGGACCCATGCCAGACGGCCGGCATGCTCGCCGCCCTCTCCGCGTCGGTTGTTGATCATCATCGTTCCGGCTGTGATCAGGATGCCCGCCACGGCAAGGCCGAAGACGATCCATGCGACCCATTTGAGGATTGTCAGCAAACCTTCAGAGCCGGGAGGCGCTTCACCTGTGCCCGGATTCGGTATCTCAGTGATGGCAAAGCTTGACCATTCCATGGCCTTGGAAAACATCATTAGTTTCTACTTTCTACTTAGCCGTGTGTCCGGCAGTGGCAGTTACTGCGATCTGGACCTGTTCAAGAGTGGTGCGGGCTTCTTTGGGAAGTTCCTCGGTGGCGACGTCATGGCCATAACGCCATGCGTTTACCCAGGGGAAATGCCACATGTGGGGCACTCCCCCACCGACGACGCGGGCGAAGTCGCGGATCTCTTTGGGGAGCCGTCCGGGAGCGTCAGCCATGACCACCAGGCCGGCGACGTGGATCCCGGAAAGAGAGCCGGAAGCCCATTCAGTGGCAGCGAGCCGTGCTGCACGAAGACCCGGGATATTGGACCGCGCAACCAGGACGATCGCGGATCCGGCTGCCGTCAAAGGCCACTGATGTTCGGCGGCTTTGGTTCTCTTGTCCAGGCGTGCAAGCGAAGTTTCGCCAGCGCCGCCGTGGACACCAAGCCACCAAAAGCTCGGTTCCCTCCCCGCAACGTTCCTTCGGGGAAGCCGGTCCGCCTGGTCCGGTTGCGGAACACTCAGCTGCGGCCTGGTCGCCCCCGTAGGGACGAAAGGCGGCTCTTCCGGGATAGCTGAAACGGGTTCGTCGATAGTTTCTGCGCCGAGCGTCACCCAGCGATTCTTTGAGACCGGCATTTCACATCCCCTACTAATGTCCGCAAAGATCGTATCGGTACCATCCGACACGAAAGGCCAAAAGTGACCCCCAACAACAGCTTTAATACCTTTCAGTCACCTCCAGTACATCACAGTACCAATTTGTGGTCTACGATGGCTCTATGCGGTGGGACGGACTGAGCGTGGACCCCAAGTACCTGGAAGCACTCTTCGCCAAGTACCCGGAGCGTCTTACGCCTCAGGACCTCGAAGAGATCTTCGGGTTGTCCCGGAACACCGTCTACCGCTGGCTCCAAACCGGAGTGATTCCTGCTTACCAAGTCGAGAAGACATGGTTAATCGCCAGAGATCAAGTCAAGGACTGGGTCTGGGAGAACCGGAACACGCTCAGGAAGGGCCAGATACCAGAAGTGAACGACGAGGACCAGCCCTAGGGCGCAGCAGCCGACGAGCAGATGTGAGGGGGACACATGCAATCACGAACGAGCGCGCCCGCGCTGGTCGCCGGCGCCGTCCTTGCACCCGTCGGCTTGGTGCTGTCCATCATCCTGTTCGGCGGGGGCTCCCAGGCCGCGGCCGATGTCTGCTCACCAACCGGGTCCAGCGTCAGCGTTGACGCAAGCCAGCTGCCCAAAGTCGCTATTGCCGGTTACGAGGGCGAGCAACTGAAGAACGCGGCCCTGGTCATCAATGCAGGCAAAGCCCTTGGTCTGTCCGCCCGGGGACAGACGATCGGTGTCATGACGGCCATGGGCGAATCCGGGCTCCGGGTTCTGGACTACGGCGACGGCCCGGGCCCTGACTCCCGGGGACTGTTCCAGCAGCGCGACAACGGCGCATGGGGGACCTACGCGGACCGCATGAACCCAACGACTTCAGCGACGAGCTTCTTTACCGCCCTGCAGAAGGTCAGCGGGTGGGAACAGCTCGAACCCACCACGGCCGCACACAGGGTCCAGCGCAACGCCGACCCGTTCCACTACCAGCCCTACTGGGCCGCCGCCGTCGAGGTTGTCGCCGCCCTAGGCGACGTTCAGATCACCGACGCCGGCGGGGAAAGCTCCTGCGGGATCCCCGGCCAATCCGGTAAAGACGATGACCTGCCGTGGCGCACGGCCAAGATCTACGAACCATCCCCGCTGGGCATGTACACCCGCGAATGCGTCGACTTCGCCCTCTGGCGTGTCAACCAGCAACTGGGCAGCACCACCGCCCCCTACAAGGTCCTCAACGGCACCTTCCGGCCTGACGGTGCCGTCCTCGGCTCTGCCCTCACCTGGAAAGACGGCTGGGACGCCAAAGGCTGGCCCACCGGCAAAACGCCACGTGTCGGCGCTGTCGTCTGGTACTCCCCCGGCACCGGAGGCGCAGACGGCACCTACGGCCACGTCGCCGTCGTCAAAGCCGTTAACGGTGACGGCAGCTTCCTGGAAGAGGGCTACAACGGCAACCCCGCCCCGAACGACCACACCTACTACACCCGCACAGTAGAGAACAGCACTCCCAGCGCCTTTCTCTACCTGCCCGGCAGCAACTCACCGGAGGAACCATGAAACGCACCCTGACAGCCCTCGCGGCCCTGCTCGTGTGCACGGCATGCGCGCCGGTATCCAGCTCTACGCCCGGGGAACCATCGCCCAGTGCTTCCGCCGCCAGCTCAGCCACGCTCAGCGCGGGCGGTAAGCCCCAAGCTCCCGGCGGCACAGCGCCGGCCACGCTAGGCATTGCCTGGGACGAGGCAAGCAAAACAGCCGCGCTGGAAACCGCGACCGAGGCCATGACGCTGTATGCCCGTCCCACTGTCACGGACAAGCAATGGATCCAGGAACTCGGCCAGCTCCTCACCGCCCAAGCAACCGCTGATTACCAATATGTTGACCCGGCCAACATCCCGGTCACCAGGATCACTGGAACGGGCCAACTCAGGATCGATGAGAACAACGGTTTCGGCTGCCATGTCGTCTTTCCCACCGATGTCGGCGACTACGACGTGCAGCTGCTCCGCAGCGCAGCCGACAAGCCCTGGCAGGTCAACCGTTTCACGCCCCCGAACGGCACAAAGTAAGGACAGATGATGGAAACTCAAGCACTCGACTTCCCCAAGATCAACGCCGTTCTGCGGACCAACGGAACCGGCGAAGTCACCATCAACGGAACCTCCCACGCGATCGAGGCCGCCGACGAAGCCGCTGTCCTGGGCGAGGCGCTACGCCTCATCTCTGAAACCGCTGCTCAGCTTGGCCGACCCGTCCGCGTCAGCACCACCGATCCGGACGGCCAGGGCCTCATCATCGTCTCCCCCGAAGGTGTTGTCAGCGAGGCCGCTCCTATCAAGCCCACCCCGAAGCAGGAGCAGGACACCTTGCCCGCTACGGCAGCCCCTTCCCCCAGAACGGCCAAGGCCACGACTACGGCCGCGCCTGCTCCTACACCAGCCTCGGCTCCCGATGCCTCTCCGGCCGAAGAAGTGCCGGCACGCCCTGCCGACCCTGCGCCGGTGACCTTCGGTGCAGCTGTCAAGGACTCAGCCCAGGGGCCCGCGCCGGCCGCCACAGCAGCCGCAGCTGAGCCTGCCACACGGCGCAGCCTCAAAGACACCTCATTCCTCATCAGCGCGCCCGTGCTCCAGCCGGCCACGCGCGGCTGGCGCGGCGTTCTCAGCCGCCTGGGCTTCCGCATGGACCCCTCGCCTGAAGAGCTGGCCGAACGCGAGGACATCCGCACAGTGAGCCAGCACTGGCCCGGCCCTCGCACTGTGGCTGTCGTCAACCGCAAGGGTGGAGCGAACAAGACCCCCACCGTCGTCATGCTCAGCGCGATCCTGGCCCGTTACAGCGGCGCGGCGACTGTCGCCTGGGACAACAACGAATCACAGGGCACCCTCGGCTGGCGCACCGAGAAAGGCGGCCACAACAACAGCGTCCTGGATCTCATCGACTCATCAAAGGCGCTGCTCTCCCCCAGCGCCCAAGCAGCAGAGATCGCCCAGTTCGTCCACCACCAGACCTCGGACAAGTTCGACGTCCTGCGCTCAGACGAAAACGAGGAGGGCGACCACGAAGTGACCGCAGAGGAAGTGGACATCGCCCACCAGGTACTCACCCGCTACTACCGTCTGATCGTCATGGACTCAGGAAACACCGCCCGGGCCGCCAACTGGCGGAGAATGATCCACCACACCAACCAGCTCGTGGTCCCCGTGACAGCCATCGAAGACCGCGCCGAAGCCGCCCGGCTGACTCTCCAAACCCTCGAATCCCGTGGCGGCCACGACGCCGAGCTGGCCCGCAACGCCGTCGTCATCGTGTCCGAGTCCACCGACGCCAAGCGCAGCATGAGCGGCGACGCGCTCAAACGCGCCAAGGACGAAGCCCGGCGGATCGCTGACGGCTTCGCCCCCCATGTACGAGCCGTTGTCCGCATCCCCTACGACCCCGCCCTGGTCAACGGACCCATCCGCTACGACGCACTCCAGCCAGCCACCCAACGAGCCTGGCTCGCCGCAGCCGCCGCCGTCGCAAAAGGCTTCTAAAAGAGATGAAGCCGACACGCCGTACTTTATGTCCGATCCCCAGCGTTTCAGAAACTAACGTGAGGGGCATGGCAATTCAGAAACGCGCACGCGGAGGACGCCCTTCTAAAGGGGACCGTCATGTTCTGACTACCCGGCTCCCCGTTGCAGATGCAGAAAAGTTGTTCGCTGTTGCAGATCACCAAGGGCAGTCGGCTAGTGAGTTCATCGCACATGCCGTTGCTGAAAAGCTCGCCGCTATCGACATGACATTCGTTAGCGGCCAGGAGGAACTGCCTATCGGCCGTATCGCCTCTTAAGAGAGGAAGGCCCGCACTAGGCGGGCCTTCTCGGAAGCATTAAGTCCAGATCCAGTTCTTGGCGGGACACGATCTGAACTTTTGACAACACCCACGCTGTGGGTGCCATTTGTGTTACCTCGAAAGGAACTACTGCACACCATGGTACCGGAACCGGTATCGGCGTCAACGCATGCCCTTATGGGTGTCGCGCCGTATGTGAAGCCAGAAGAGGCATGGAGCCTTGCTCCGATGATTGCTGGCGCACCTTCGTACCGATTGGGTCGGTGGGTTGGTTCGCGATTCCAGTACCCGCGGCCGCGGGCCACGCCGAAAATCACACGGTCGCTTCCGGAGCGTCCTGCGGCGGTGATGGTGCATGGGCCGGATGGCTGTGTTGCCACGCTGTGCTTGGATTTTGACACGTCCAAGGCCCTCAAGGGTGTGGTTGATGCGGACGCTGCCCGGGTGGGCCGGTTGTTGTCGGCATGCGGGGTGCTTTTTGTTGAGGACTTCTCCCCCAGTGGTGGCCGGCACGTTTACATCCCGCTGCGGGATCGTATGGACGCAACCGAAGCCAGGGAGCTGGTGGAAGCGCTGGCGCTGACGGCGACGAGCCTGGACCCGAGTCCTCACCAGAACATCACGGACGGATGTATCCGTGTCCCTGGTTCGGTGCACAAGGCCGGAGGCCATCAAACCCTCGTCACTCCACTCTCCCAGGCCTACGACATCCTGCGCCGCCGCAACCCAGCCTCTGCGCTGGTCGAGCTTCGGGCCGCTCTGGCTCCGGAACTAACCCGTAAGCGTGCACTCAAAGCCAGGGCTGCCAGGAGTGTGGCCGCACAGCGAAATGGTTTCTTGCCGCAGCTCTCACTAACCATGGCCAGTGAGTCTCCGCTGCGCAGGGTGGCACGTACTGGCCTGTATGACACGGCTAGGTACAAGAGCCCATCCGAAGCTCGGATGGCTGTACTGAATCACTTCAGCGCCTGTGGTTGGTCACTACAACACGTCGAGAACGAACTCACCGGCCAGTTCCCCGGGCTGGCAGCGCTCTATGGAACCCCTCAACGCCAGGCACGACTCCTGCCCTATGAGTGGGCCAAAGCCCAGTCCTTCACCTCCACCCAAGTTCTGCAGAAACGAGACCCGCATAAACAGAGGAAAAAGACTGCCCCTATTAACAACACAAGCCCAACTTTAACCACAGGGGGGGCGGGGAAACTCAGTAGCGCTGGTGTGCACCAGCTCGTGAACGACCTGGAAAATATTCTCTACGCAGTCGTCGACCACAGACTGCGTGCCAGAGGCCGGCAGGGCCTTAGTCTTCGTTTGCTGATTCGTGGGCTACTGGGTTACATGAGAGCCAAGGAAACTGACGTTCTCGATGTTGGTTGCCGAACCCTTGCTGCCGCGATGGGAAAACACCACGTCACGATCGCCCGGCTCCTGCCCGTTTTGGTTGCTGCCTCCGATGGCATCCTGACCAAAGTTGCGGACGCACGCCACAAAACCGCCGACGTTTACCTCATCCAACTCCCTGAGCAGTATCAACAACTGGCTCGGGAATTATCCTGGCGAAAAGGAAAAATCCACGCCATCCGTCCTGTCTTCCGGGCGCTTGGCGACGCTACAGCGCTGGTGTATGAAGCTATTGAACGTGGTCGGGACGCTCCCACTACAGCGGACCTCGTGCGGGCTACTGGTGTCAGCCGGAATGCATGCTCGGCAGCGCTGGCAGAGATGGAAGCCCTGGGTATGATCCAACGCCAAGGACACACATGGAACACGACCACAGTCAACCTGCGCATGCTCGCGGCACGACTAGGTGTCATGGATGACTACCTTGAACAGATCAGCCGTAACCGACATGAACGCGCCGCTTGGCACGCCTACCTAGACCGGTTTTTTACCACCCAGGTACAAAAGGCCGACCTATTTGACCCAGAACGGGACGAGTACTGGCTACCACCCGACGATGCGGCAATCTGGTATGCAGCTTGAGGCGAAATATGACAGGGAAGGGAGTAGAGGCGGATCTCTACGATGTCGAACGGGAACAATATTGACCTGTTTCGGACTTCGATTCGGCCTTATGGACATTGGCCCAGGGCTTCCTTAGCTTGTACTGCCCTCGGTCAAGCAAAGGCGCAGGCGGAGAATCAATCTTGACGTATTTATTCTTGCGCCGCCTCCAGAGCTGCATGACGCGGGTCTTCTCCGCAAGCTGATATGCACTCAGACATTTGAATCCGAAAACGCCCGGGTTGGAAGGGCGGACAACTCCAGAGGCGGCGATCCCCCGCTCAATCGAGGGCGCTCCAAATGCGGGCTCAACGAAAGCGTCATCCCCGTAATTACCCTTGAATGTCGCCGTCTCAGAGTACTGGGTCTATGTTAGTGGTACAGGGAATAAATCCAGACGTATTTATCTATCCTGACAGCTCGGTGCTAAACCTGGGCGCTAAACCTGTCTGTCCAACTTCATGCGGTTCCTGAAAGCCTCGGCACTTCCCCCAGCATTGCGTTGGCGAGCCCTTGGGCCCCACGTGATCTAGGGATAGTTTCACTGTTGCTTCCCCGGTAGCGCTGGGTCGGAGAAAGCTCCTCCTTCCGTAGCTTCGTTTTCCAGAGGCGACTCGCCGAGATAAATACGTCATGACGTAAAGATAGACGGATAGACTGATAGACAGATGCCCCTGCTTCGACAGCGGTGCCATGGACGCGGGTTGAGCGGCAATAAATACGTCATGACGTAAAGATAGATTGATTGACGGATGGATAGATGGACAGACAGATAGATTTATTAATTAGGACTGAGGTGACGTGTGAAAGTAACTGCGATAGGGAACCGAAAGGGCGGAGTCGGCAAGACCTCTGTGACACTGGGTCTTGCCACTGGTCTCAAGTTGATTGGCAAAAAGGTGCTGGTAATTGACCTGGACCCTCAAGCTAACGTCACCGAAGCACTTGAAGGCTCAGGCGAGTTCGACATCTTCGACGTGCTATATGGGGGAGATGCCGGCACTTTGGGCCAGGCCATCACAGAGACCTCCTGGCCTGGCATTGATCTCATTCCCAGCTCAGAATCGCTTGCGCGGCTGGAATCGGAAAGCCTCATGACTCCTGAGCTGCGGTTAAAGACCGCCGCATGGGGCGCCGAGGAATTGGCGGGATACGATCACATTCTTTTGGATCTTCCTCCCGCGTTGGGTCGTCTGACGCTTAATGGCCTTATTTGGGCTGATCGAGTCCTGGCTATAACCGAGCCTGCGGCCTTCTCCGTCAAAGGAGTCACCGAATTCATGGAGACAGTGAAGAAAGTGCAGTCACTACCGCACCTGAATCCGGCACTTGAGTTCCTGGGAATCATCATCAACAAGACCAGTTCGCCCCTCACCGGAGAGCATGCCTTCCAGATCGGCGAATTGGAGGCTGCCTATGGTCAGGACGTAAGGAGCCCCCACCTTCCACTCAGGACTGCCATGCAGGACTCGGTCAGCTCGAGAGCGCCTCTTACAAAGCTCAACAGCAGGGGAGCTGTAATCATGACCGAAAAGTTCGTCGAACATGCTCGCTTTATCGATGGAGTCAACTGATGCCAGTAGAGAGAAAATCAGCAATCCGCAAGGCACCCGCTGCGGACGTGGTCGATGTTCTGACCTCCCGAATCGACAGCAAAAAAGCGCAGGCTACAGAACCTTTGCGTGCCCAGGCACCTGAACTCTCGGAAGATGCTCCTCGATCATCCTCCAACAGGCGTCCCGGACCGGGCCGCCCTCGGAGCAAACGCCGGATGGAACCCTTCTCCTCAAAGATAGAAATCGAACTCCGAGATGAGATGGATGACTATGTGGCTGAGCACGGACTTTCGATCATCGACTTCCTAGATGAAGCCGTCAGGGATCGCCTTAAAAAATAATTATGTCTGGACGTAATTATCAGTCTTTGCTGTTCAAGGGAGGGGCAAGGAGCCAGGCGCGCTGAAGTTGGCGTGCAAACAAGGGTCCGTGGAGAGCTGCATACGTGAGCGACTACCAGCACTGCTGGAGTGTCGGTCTATGACGACCCTTTCCGAGGCGGGGTCCTGGTCGCGATGGGGGAGAGGCCGGCGGGGCGCCAGTTGCTGGGAGACAGATCCGGAGCAGGTCAATAACGACCGTTTCTGATCTGCTGCCGGCAAGCCTTCGAAAAATGTGGAGTTGGCCGATAAGTGGCGGCGTTTTTTGATCGCTCTTTGTCGCATCGTTGGGGCAATTCCTTGTAGGGCTGGACGGCCAATAAAGGTGCTCTTACGGCTCGATGAGCCCGGTGCGGATGGCGAACCTGGTGAGGTCCAGACGGTCGCGCAATCCCAGCTTTTGGAGGACGTTGGCGCGGTGGCGGTCGACGGTTTTCACGCTGATCCTGAGGGTGTCGGCGATTTCCTTGGTGGAGTTGCCTTCTGCGATGAGCTTGGTGATCTGTTCCTCACGGGGAGTGAGGATACTGTTCGGTATCCGGTCGCCGCGGCGGTCTCGTTCGAGATAGTCGCGGATGAGTGCGGTGATTGCGCCGGGGTAGAGGAAGGACTCTCCGCGCATTGATGCCCGGCACGCTTCGATCAGGTCGCGGTCGGCGACCGACTTGAGGACGTAGCCAGAGGCTCCGGCGCGTAGCGCCTCGAAGAAGTACTGCTCGTTGTCGTACATGGAAAGGATGAGGATCCGGACGTCGGGTGTGTTCCGCGATATTTGTCGTGCCGCCTGGATGCCTGTCATTTGGGGCATGGCGATGTCGAGAATAGCGAGGTCCACTCCGCCGGCTGTCGCGGCGGCTACGGCTTCTGTGCCGTCTGCGGCCTCGGCGACGACGGTGAGGTCGGGTTCCGCGTCGAGGATCATGCGAAGGCCGCGGCGGACTAGGGCGTGGTCGTCGGCGAGAAGGATACGCGTGGGTGCGTCCATCGGTTCAGCCCCTCGCCTTGGCGCCGGGAACGACGAGGCGAACGTCGGTTCCCCCGCCCGGGCGGGAGGAGACTGTGAGCTCGGCGCCAATGAGTAGGGCGCGTTCGCGCATTCCGCGGATGCCTGCGCCCTCGGCGAGGTCGCCGCCTCGCCCGTTGTCTCGAATTCGCAGGGTCAGCCCAGTCATGGATGAGGTGAGCGCGAAATCGACTCGTGTCGCGTGTGCATGACGGGCGACGTTGGTGAGTGCCTCCTGTGCAATGCGGTAGAGCACCAGCTCGACGTCCCCGCTGAGCTCGGGAAGCTCGTCATCAATCTCCCAGTTCACCGGGATCCCGCTCGAGCGGGAGAACTCGGTGCCCAGCGAAGTCAGGGCGCTGCGCAGGCCGAGGTCAGCGAGGACGCCGGGGCGGAGACGTTGCGCGACCTGGCGGACCTCCTCCAGGCTCGCGCGGACCGCTTCCTGGGCGACGAGGCTCTCTTCGCGCAGATCGTCGGGAGATCGGTCGACAACTCGCTTGAGGCTAAGGAGAGCAACGGTCAGGCTTTGGCCGATCTGGTCGTGCAGTTCCCGCGAGATCCGCTGACGTTCACCCTCTTGCGCGGCCAGGGCGAGGGCGCTGCTCGCGCTGGTTTCCGTTTCGAGCCGATCCAGCATTTCATTAAAGGTGCGGATGAGATGCTTGAGGTCGCCGTTGCCCGCCTCGGTCGCCCGGTCGCCACCGCGCCGCAGCAGGCCAACCCTGCGCATCACGGTCGTCAGCGCGTCCAACGGCGCCAGGCTGGCCCGTACCAGGGCGGCATTCGCGGCGAGGATGAGAGCCAGTCCGATGATCAGGACCGGCACTTCGGTCAGCAGGACGGGCGACGACACCGTCGCTGGAGAGAGCGCCAACACAAGAGTGCCGATCGCAAAGAGCAGCCCGTTGATGATGAACAGTCGCCAGAACAGCAACTGTGCCGGTCCCTTCGGGGGCAGGCCGACTGCCGCGCCGGCGGCCCTGGTTTCGAGCGGAGTCCGCATCCATCCAGCCTTACGCGGCCTGGGTGCTTTGTCCATGAGGCCCCGCACCCACAGGCTGCGGAGTCCTACACCCATCTCGCTCCGAAATGGGTGTCAGACCCAATGGCACCTCACTGATCACGGGGGGAGACTGGATCCACCCTAAAGAACCCAGGGAACGGAGGGCCCCATGGAGACCACCCACTCCACCGTGCCCGGCGCTGGCTTGCTGCATGACTGCCAGACCCGCGACGGCCAGCAGTTCCGCATTGTTGTCGACCGTCCGGGCAGGCGCGAAATCTTCGTTTACGACTCGGCCGAGCCCGACCGGGCCGTGGCACGAATCGTGCTCGAGGAGGACGAAGCCGATCAGGTCGCCGAGCTTCTGCACAGCCAGCCGCTCACCGATCGGATCGCCGAACTTGAACGCAGAGTCGCCCGACTGGCAGGGAACGGGAAATGACGATCGTGGACCCGGAGCCCGAGGACACCGACAGGAACGCAACGGGGCAAGCAGTCCACAAGCGGCTCGGGTCGTGCGGTCGCGGGTCCTCCCCACTCAACCGCATCTCGTCGATTCCCGCTGGAACCGTGGTTGAAAGCTACGACCGAGTCGGAACGGCGAGCTGACAGGCGAGGTACTCGCAGGATCTTTATCAGGAAAGGACCCGATGGAGCACCTCAGTCGATTCGCCGGCGAATTCCTCAAGGCGCTCAAGAACCTTCTGCCGATCGTGGTCGTCGTCTTGGTGTTCCAGCTGCTGGTGTTCCGTTCCATTCCCGATGGCCCCTTGGAGCTGGCGGCCGGCCTTCTGATCGTGGCTGTAGGGATTGCCCTGTTCCTGTATGGCCTGGATCTGAGTATCTTTCCGGTTGGTAAGAACCTGGCGAATCAGTTTGTCCGGAGCGGGGCTCTGGGGCTGTTGCTGCCCTTTGGATTTGCCATTGGCTTCGCGGCCTCCGTCGCGGAGCCGGCGGTGATCGCTGTCGCGGAGCAGGCCCAGCTGGTCAGCGCTGGCCGAATCAACGCTCTGGTGCTGCGTTTCGTCATCGCAGTGTCCGTGGGGCTGGTCCTGATCCTGGGCATCCTGCGCGTTCTGCGGGGCTGGGCCGTGTACAAGTTGCTGATCGGCGGCTACGCGGTGGCGCTGGGACTCACGTATATCGCCCCGGCGGAGATCATTGGTCTTGCCTACGATTCGGGCGGGGTCACCACCAACATCGTCAGTGTCCCACTGATCGCGGCAATCGGTCTCGGCCTGGCCAATTCCATCAGGGGACGCAGCCTGCTCGCGGACGGCTTTGGGTTGGTTGCGCTGTGCGTGATGGTGCCCATGATCGGGGTCCAGCTCTACGGTATCTGGGTCTACACCTTCGGCTCCGCCGGGCCACCGGCGCCGCCGGTGACTGACTCCGGGGAGGGTGCAACGGATTGGGTGGTCGGCATGATCCTTGGACTCGCGTCAATGGTCCGTGAAGTCCTTCCTATTGTGGCCGTCGTCTTGTTCTTCCAATGGGTCGCTCTCCGGCGCAGGCTGCCGCACCCCCTGCGGGTCGTCGTCGGCTTCATCATGGTCCTGGTGGGACTGTATGCCTTCGTGGTCGGGCTCAAGCTCGGGCTGTTCCCGCTTGGGACCCTGATGGCGGAGCAGCTGATCGAGCAGGGAGCCCCTGCCCTGATCCTGCTCTTTGCGCTGCTGATTGGCTTCGCGGTCACCATGGCTGAACCTGCCTTGGTGGCCATCGGGGAACAGGCGCAGGACGCGTCACCGGGCAAGATCAATGCGTTCGCCGTCCGGGTCATTGTCGCCGTTGGTGTAGGCCTCGGCATCGGCTTCGGCGTCTACCGGATATTGGTAGGCGGCCCGTTCCATTACTTCATCATGGTCGCCTACGCCATCGCGATCGTGCTGATGTTCTTCGCCCCAAAATACATCATTGCGCTGGCCTTCGACCTGGGCGGTGTCACGACGTCGGAGGTCACCGTGCCGATAGTAACCGCCCTCGGAATCGGCCTTGCCGCCGCAGTGGAGGGCAGGAACGTGCTGATCGACGGGTTTGGCCTCATCGCCTATGCCTCCATCTTCCCTGTCATCGCCGTCATGGTGTACGCCATGGTGAGGGAAAGAGTTCCCGTTCTAAGGAGCAGACCGGCATGAAATTCACAGCAGTCATCGTGATCGCCCCCGACGAGCTTGAAGACAGGGTGATTGAACATGCGCAGCGGGCCGGCGCGACGGGTGTGACCATCCTGCCGGGCAAGGGCATCGGTGGCGAGGCCAGGAAGACGTTTTTCGGGCTCACCTTCGAAGGCACACAATCAGTGCTGCTGATGGTCGTCGGCGCCCACCTGACTGCGCCCATCCTGAAGGAGCTGCACCAGGTACTGGTCAGAGGGACCGAATCCCGGGGCCTGGCCTTCGCGATCCCGATTGAGCACCTGACCGGGATCGACATGCGCCAGGTGGTCAGGTTCGAGGAGCACCTGCGCCGCGAGGGCGCCTGAGCCTGTCCGCACCTAAAAAGGAGGAAAAAGATGCTGACCGTCAAAGATGTCATGGTCCCCGAGGTCGTTACGATCTCCCCTTACAGCACCCTGCGTGAGGCGCTGTCGACGATGAAGGAGCGCCAGGTGAAGAGCTTGGTGGTGGAGCGCCAGCACGCCCATGATGCCTACGGCATGCTCAGCTACAGAGAACTTCTGGACACCGTTGTTGCCCAGGACGGAGATGTGGACCTCCTGAACGTCTACGACGCAGCCACGATTCCCGCAATCACTGTCAACGAGGACCTGTCCGTCCGCCAGGCAGCGGCCCTGATGAGCCGCTATCACCTGAGCCGACTCGTCGTGGTCGAAGGAAATCAGCTCGTTGGGCTGCTCGCCATGAATGACATCCTCGCCCGGCTCATGGACGAACTGACCTGACCCTACTGCGCTGACCAGGACATCGACACGGAACATCTTTGTCCGGACTGAACGATGACTTACCGTATGGACAAGAACTCGCCGGATGCCCGCACCCGGATACATCCTGTTCGAATTCTGAAGCAGGAAAATCCCCAAGCTGCCGTCTTGAAAAGCAAAAGCTTTTCGAGACACTGTTCAGGGCGTCGGGAGGAGCCAGTGCCGGACTGAGAAAACCGGGCTGGCTGATGTCCCGGAAACACGTCTCACCGTAAATCGTCTCAGCATAGCCTCGTGACGGACTTTTTGAGTCAGAATGGCCTGATGAGGCAATTGGGCTACACGCGGGTGAGTACTTCGAACCAGGATGCCCAGCTGCAGCTCGACGCTCTGCTCTCCGTCGGTGTGCAAAGGCGCGACGTCTTCGCCGACGTGACCTCGGGAAGTAAGACGGCGATCGAACGGCCCGGGATGAAGAGGCTCCTCGAGCACGCCGAGGAGGGCGACACCGTCGTTGTGTGGCGGGTCGATCGGCTGGGCCGGTCATTGATCGACGTGCTGAACACCGTGAACCTGCTGCGCGAACGCGGCGTCCAGGTCCGATCCATCTCAGACGGTATCGACCCGGCGACCTCGACAGGTCGATTGATGCTGAACATGCTCGCCACCTTGGCCGAGTATGAGCGCGAGCTGATCGTCGAGCGGGTCAATGCCGGCATCGCCGCCGCCAGACAGAACGGAACGCGCTTTGGCCGGCCACTGACGGATCCGGTTGTCATTGCGGACAAGCTGGCGATCGCGCAGGACGCCCGGGCCAAGGGACGCACCGCGGAAGACGCCGCCCGTCTCGTTGGATGGAGCCGTGCCACTCTCTACCGCCACCAGCAAGCTCTCGCCGCCCGCGAGAGCACCAGAACGTAGGTAATCCTGAACGGCGATGAGCGCTGGAAAGTCCTTCGACTCTACGTCGAGGACCAGATCCCGCTTGCCGCCCTTGCCCGCGAAACCGGAATCAGCACCCGGACTCTTCAGCGCTGGCTCCGGCTCTACCGAACTGGTGGCGGGAGTGCTCTTGACCTGCATCCACGCGCCGATGCCGGCATACGTCGCATAGACCCAGGAATGGTTAGGTTTATCGAGGGACTCGCGCTGACCAGACCGCGCCCGAGTATCGCAACGTTGCACCGACTTACGGCGGCCGAAGCGGGCAGACGAGGCGTCCACGCGCCGAGTTACTCCGTCGTCCGCAAGATCGTCCAGGCACTGGACCCCGCCCTGGTGACCCTGGCTCTCGAAGGTCCCGCATCCTACCGGGACCGGCATGAACTTGTCCTTCGCCGCCGCGCCGACTGCCCAAACCACATCTGGCAAGCGGACCACACCCAACTCGACATCCTCATCAACGGCGCCAATGGCAAACCTGACCGGCCCTGGCTGACGACAGTGATGGACGATTACTCCCGGGCGCTCTGCGGCTACACCGTCTTCACCGGTGCGCCCTCAGCGCTTAACACAGCTCTCGCCCTCCGGCAGGCTATCTGGCGCAAGAGTGATCCCAGCTGGGCAATGTGCGGACTGCCCGACATCCTGCACGTGGACCACGGCTCCGACTTCACGAGCCACCATCTTGAACACACTGCCATCGAGCTGCACATCCGAGTCATCCACTCGACCATCGCCCGGCCGCAGGGCCGGGGAAAAATTGAGCGGTTCTTTGGCACCATCAACACCGAAGTTCTTCCCAACCTCCCCGGACACCTGGGGCCGGGGAGGTTGGGAACCTCAGCCCGCACTCGATCTCCCCGGACTTGATCGCGCCATCGGAGGCTTCGTCACCGTCTACAACGACCGGCCTCACAGTGAGGTCGGTATCTCACCACGGGATGCTTGGGTCGCCGATGGCTGGCTTCCCAGGATGCCCGAAAGTCTGGAGGACCTCGACGGACTCCTCCTGACAGTTCCAAAGAACCGAACCGTGCAACGCGACGGCATCCACTTTCAAGGCCAGCGCTACCTCTCACCCACGCTGGCGCCCTTCGTGGGGCAAACCGTCACCATCCGCTACGACCCCCGGGACATCTCCGAGATCCGCGTCTACGACCACGACACCTTCGTTTGCGTCGCGGTCGATGAAGACCACCCCAACCTTCGTCTGAGTCTGCGGGACATCGAGGCTGCACGGAGAGCGCGCCGGAAAGAACTGCGCCGCACCATCAACGACCGTATTCCATCAGTCATCAGCCGTGAAGAACCGCACATCACTGAACCAGTACGGCGCCGGCGCCGACTGCGCACCTACGAAGAGGACTAATGATGAACACCACCTTCATCGTCACCAAAGAACACCGGCGCTTCACCGAGTTCGCCAATGCAGTCCGAAAAGAACGAACAATAGGGATCTGCCACGGAGATGCCGGAGTGGGTAAAACACTCTCTGCGCGCCGCTACGCCAACTGGGATGATCTGGAGCCTTACATCACCGAATGGGGACCACGCGGCGACCAGGACGAAAAGCACTACACCCTCGCCAACCGCTCCCGCGCCGTCTTCTACACCCCAGACGTACTCTGCCGTCCCAAAACCCTCATGGATGACATACACCGATACCAGGTGAGAATCGGCTCGTGCATTGACGAACACCTGCACAAACTCGATGCCGCACCACGTTCACTGAACAGAGTCACCACACTCGTGGAGCTGCTCATCATCGACGAAGCCGAACGGCTAAACGCGACAGCCCTCGAACTGCTCCGTGACAACCACGACCGAACACACCTGCCGATGATCCTCATCGGCATGCCCGGCATAGACCAACGATTCCGGCACTACCCCCAGCTGTACAGCCGGCTCGGCTTCTCCCACCGATACCGCGCCCTTGGCAGAGACGAGCTCCTCTTTGTCCTGGACCGACACTGGAAACGCCTCGGACGGACCCTCGACCCGGATGACTTCACCGACGCCCAGGCAATCGCCGCAGTAGAACGCATCACCCGAGGCAACTTCCGTCTCCTCGAACGGCTATTCCCCCAGATCACACGCGTCCTCAAGATAAACCAGCTCGAAACCATCACCGACGACGTCGTGGAAGCAGCAGCAAGCATCCTCGTTATCGGGAACTAGCGACACAGAGCGAAAACAGAACGCCGCCACCTATCGAACAAGTCCACAGAAAAAGGTCAAGAAATCGCTCTTACGCTAGTCAAAACTGGTTGCCGAAAAGAAAGCCGGTCAAAAGGGTATAGAGAGGGTTTTTGACGTGTCCAGGAACATAGTTGGCTATGCGAGGGTCAGCACTCGGGGTCAATCGCTTGATTCGCAGGTAGATGCGTTGGTAGCGGCCGGGGCAGTGCGCGTCTTTCAGGAGTACGCCTCCGGTGCTACCCAGGCAAGGGCACGTTGGAAGGATTGCCTGGATTATCTGCAGCCGGGCAACGTGCTGTTGGTCGCGGACCTGACCAGGTTAGGCCGTAGTACCTCCGACCTTGCGGATATCGTCACAGTTCTGGGTCAGCGGGGGATAGGCTTCCGTTCGCTGGCTGAGCCCTGGTTGGATACAACTAGTGCCCACGGCAAGCTGATCTTTGACATGTTTGCTTCCCTTGCGGAATACGAAAGGTCACGGCTGTCGGAAAGAACGAAGGCTGGGCTGGCTGCTGCTAAAGCGCGAGGCCGGCTCGGCGGCCGCCCGCGGTCGATGACGCCAGGGAAACTGGAAACGGCTCGGCAGTTGCGCAGCGAAGGGAAGACTTTGAAGGAGACGGCTGAGCGGCTCAGCGTCAGCATTTCCTCCCTGACTCGGGCCTTGAGCCGTAACGACGTCGTGCCAGAATCTGTCCCTGAAGCCGCATGACTTAGGGGGAAGGCTGTTTGTTGGAGCTTAGCGATTACGACACTGTCTTTGCCGAGGCTGTCTATACCTTCGTTCAGGTTTGCAGGCAGCGCGGTTATGCTCCAGAGCCGGTCCTTCTTGCCGACCTCGGGAGGGTTCCAGGAGTCTATACCGGGGAGGTTGGGCTGGGGTGGAGTTTCCGGCTTAAGGAGACCGATGAGTTGCATGCTGTCACTGAAGGTGGAGCCCTTTACAAGGCTACTCGGACGTGGAGGTTGGATCGTAAGCCCTCATGGCTTCAGCAGCTATCGGGCAGTAGTTTCCTGATTGTCACGTCCGAAGTCCAAGTCGATAAAGCTTCGCAACTGCGGGTGGGCATCATGAACGGCCTTCTGCAATTCCTCGAGGAAGAAAGACACTGACATCGCCCGCACCCCCTACGTTCATTTAGTGGGTGGGACTCGGGTGAGTTCCTGAAGGGGAAAGCCTCCCCGCTGGTAAGTCTCGTTCCATTGACCTGACACCCCACTAATACGGGTAGTTTGTCAGGGGCCTCACATAACATCCCTCTAATGGGCGCTATGCGCGGAGCTTTAGATGGGGGAAAGTTGTGAAAGCACTTGAGAACTGGCCGGCGCTTATGCCCGACGAGCGTACCCAGCTTGGTCTTTCGCGGAGGGCGCCTAAACCCGGTACTACTGTCGCGGCCAGGCATCCAGAAGTCTTGGACATGTGGGACGACGATAATGCCTTCGGCCCAAATGACATTCCCGCCTCTTCACCTGTGAAGGTGCGTTGGGTGTGCGGGCGAGGGCACAAGTTCGTCGAGTCAGCAGTGGTCCAGTGCGGTGCGGCATCCGGCTGGCGCCGGGACGCTGGCGGATCACGTTCATGCTTCACCTGCGTGGGGGAGCAGCTGCACGGATGGGTGCGGCTTGGATGTGGTCACGAAGTCATTGCCAAGCCCGGCTCCGAAAATATGGCCATCTGCGGCTCATGCCGGGCCGCTTCCTTCGCTACGAAGAGAACGGTCAAGGGTCCTAAATACCCTGTCGGGACGGTGATCCAATCGCGGAATCTTACGACTTCCCAGACTGAAGAGCAGGTGCGGGCAAAGCTCGTTGCCGCCGGGTTCGCGGTTCATAAAGGACGTAGCGGCATACAGTGTGGGCAGGAACCGCGCCTCAGGAATTTCCCCATCCTCACGCCAGATATCCTGATTTCCAAGACCAAAGTATGCGTGGAAGTTGACCCCGCCCATACTCATGCCGGCAAGGAACGGGAGGACAACACCCGGAACCAACTCCTCGCCGGCGCGGGATGGAAAGTTGTGCGTCTGAGGCTCGGCGGTCTTGGCGCCATCGGGGACCATGATGTGCTGGTCGAGTCCGAAAAGGTTACGAACGAGGCAATGGAGGCCCTGGCAGCAGCGGTCGCCGAAGCAGTTGAAGGCCGGCCTGGAATCGTTCGAAGAATCAGGAAAAAGGCCCCAGCCGTCGTCCGGCAGAAGTCTCGATTGGGTGCCATCGCCCAACACAAACGTTACGACAACGGCTTCCACGTCTCGTGGCAGCTGGATTCGGGGCGGGTTGAGCGGATGGTGGCGATGGAGAACGGACGCTACTTGGCCACCCAAGAACGCTGGGAAGCGCCGAAGTTTATCTGCCCCCTGGGCCTGCATGAGCTGCCAAGACAACAGTGGCGCGATGCTCTGCAGGAAATCTTGGGAAAAATGTCAGAGAAAGATTTCATGCCAAAGTCCAGGTTTCCTTGGGGAGATGAGCTATTCATCGGAGAACAGGCATCGACTGTGCAAGTTCATCCGAGGTTATATTTAGGCGCGTCAGCATGGGATTTGACGGCCAATCTAGCTGGCGTGGACGCTTTTACCGAGCGCGCGATATGCGCAGGCAGAGATGTTCAGGCTGAGCTGCACCCAGAAGCCGTCGAACGCGGCTGGTTCATTGCTGCCGTGGGGCAACACAAGGGAAAGCGCGGCGATTACCAGGTTATCCAACTTCGGATGGCCGGGGCTCCAACGGAACTCTCAAGAAGTTGATGGCCTCGAGCCTATGAGGGGTCCCCGTTCTTCTGGCTACGCTCAAGTCTTTTGTAGCAACGGGACTTCCGGCACCGATCACATTGGCAGTTGAGGTTGCCGTAACCGTTAGGAGTTCCATGCCGAAATTTCGATGACCGCACCGTACCGAAAGTTGTCTTCGTGGCAGGCCATTGTGGCGCGGGTTGTGGGACAACAAATGGGTCAGCTGGATTACGTGGCATTCGCCAAATTTGGTCGGCCAGGGGAGTTTCCCTGTTGGGGTATCCCGATTCTAAGGAACTGGGACACCCATTCTGAGGCATTAGTAGCGCGCCTCGGCTCGCCCCTGGTGGAAGGCCATGTGCGGCGGCTACATGTTTCGGAGCAACTCTGCCTCAGCGCGAATACGGGCGATGCACTCAAACGCTGTCAGCTCATCGGAATGGACGGTTTCGGTCCATCCGCTTGTCCGGATCATGTCGTCGGGTCCGAGCCACATCGGCAATCCGAGCTCCACACGCCACCAGCGCTTGATGGCTCCTTCGACAGCGCGAGCATGGCGGCCGTCGCTGAATAGCTCGAGGTTGAGGACTGTCCACCCATCGGCCTTGAAGTGATCGAGGCGGGGCGTGCCCACGTTGGTGATGCCGACTTTGAATGATCGCAGTGTTTTGTGTTCCAGAAAGTAGACGTAACCGGGCTCCCCGGGGTTGAAGCCACCACCTTCGGAGCAGAACGGGCACCCCTGCCCATGAGACCGATTATTCACCGTCGATTTCCACTCATGACCCTTTTCGCAGAGCCACCACCGAATGCTGTTCGAGTATTGAGTGATGTGCGAGGGTGATACTACTCCGTTCTTGGTCGGGTGCCAGGAACGAGATACGAGGGGCTGCCGGGTCGCAAGGTCGTTGTAGCCAGCGAGAGTCCTACGGTTCGCGCACACCGGGCATCCGACACCTTGCCCTGTGCGGCTCGAAACAACAGCTTCCCATTCATGGCCGCAATCGCCGAGCCACCATGCCTTCTTGCCGTTGCTGATTGTGACCTCGCTGGGGAGGCGGCCGTTGTTCCTGGTGGGATGCCACTCAGTTGCAAGGTCAGGGCGTACCGTCGCAAGGTCGTTGTATCCAACGAGGATGCGCTGACCTGCGCAGGTCGGACACCCGGTGCCGCTCGAAGCCCGTGAGTTTCCAGTCGTCTCCCACTCGTGGCCGTGCGGGCATTGCCACCAGATCTTCTTGCTTGTGCCGGCGACGACGGTGGACGGCGTGAACGGGGCGTTCTTAACCGGGTGAAACTCGGCGACCAGATTCGGGTGCGTGGTAGCCATGTCGTTGTGGCCTGGCACTAGACCCTGTGACACACGGTCCGGGTCCATGACGCGCTTGCGTACAGGCTTTCCCTCGGCTCGTCGGCGACGCTTCTCGGCCGCGAACTCGTCGCCCCGCGGAACCTTGCAGACGGGGCAGCCGTTCCCGTTAGCCCGATTCAGAATTTTCGCGAACCACTCGTGGCCGTTTGAACATATCCACCAGGCCTTGGAATTGGACTTCGGCGCGACCGCGGAGGCTGTGATGGTATTGCGCGTCGGGTGCCATTGGGCTGCGAGGTCTGGGAATTTCGTTGCCAGGTCGTTGAAGCCCGGCAGAAGCCTTACTCCTGCGCAAAACGGGCAACCGGCGCCGTTGGCGCGGCCGCTAATGTTCGTCTCCCATTCGTGCCCAAGGGAGTCGATCCACCACGCCTTCTTCCCAGAGCTGCGGGACACTGCGGTGGGAAGGATCTTGCCGTTCCTGGTGGGGTGCCATTCCGCTGCGAGGTCGGGCCTGAGGGTGGCTAGATCGTTGAAGCCCGCAAGTACACGGACCCCGGCGCAGAACGGGCACCCTTGGCCCAGCAGCCGGTTGTAAGGTGATGACTCCCACTCGTGGCCGCAAGGCCCGACCCACCAGACTTTCTTTGGGGACCCGGCGCTGAGCGCGGCGAAGTCAATCCCGGCATTTCGCTCCGCACCAAACTGGTCGGCCAGTTCAGGCGCGACGACGGCGAGCAGGCGGCTCCCTCGTGGCGCCTTTGAAGTTGTCATTCCCTTAGGGTACGGATCGCTACCGACACCTCCGGGTCTGGATCGGGTCTCATGACGGATTGCCGTTCCGAATTCGGGCTGCAAGGTCTCGGAGATCGAGCCTTTGGTAGAAGCGGCAGCGGGACCGTCTCAGTTCTAAGGAAATGGGACGTCATTAGTCATACGTCCCGATATTGTTTGCGAGTGAATATCTTCAACGTCCAGCCGCGCCCTCGTGTGCTCTTCGAAGACCTCCCTCGGGAGCTGCTGACACAAGAACTGTTGGAGCTCGTCCCAACGGTCAAGCTGGTAACCAGCACTGAGATGGTGCACGAAGATGAGTACGACATCCTGGTAACGTTCGCGGAGAATGCCGCTCGTCGTTCGGCGCATCTGCACGTACTCTCGTTTGGAGCGGACACCGCCGGAGGCTTCGTGGAAGACCGAACGAAGTATTTCTTCGTTCGGGATGCGTTCACGCTGGCAAATGAGCTGGCAATCCCAGCCGACGTCCCACCACCCCTTGTCGCACTTTTGAGAACATCAGTGGTTCCCAACATGCCGGAGGGGCACAAAATGACCTGGCGCCTTGTGAAACCTGCGCAGGGTTATAAGGAAACCGTCGCAGCGGGCGGCAACCTTGCCTCGCGGTGCATTCCCCTTGTTCATGTTGGGGCAAAACAATCCGTCTATGCACTGCTTACCGAACGCAGCGGCAAGCTGAACCTAGTCTTGCCCCCAGAAACTCAGCAGCACCTGGGTTGGCTTCGGCTTTTTCTGGACATGGTTGGCAATGTTGATTCAGATAGCGTGCCCCCAGACCTCGACTGGAAAACAAGTGCTCGATGGTCCCCGCCTGAAGTTAGCCAGCACATAAGTGACTTGCAGGCACTGAGACAGGCTCACCAGGAAGCCCTCACGGAGTTTCAGCGACGGGAACAGGAAATACAAGCTCAGCTCGACGAATCGACGCGCTTGGCGGACGAAGGAACCCGCAGGATTCTCACTAGTGACGGCGATGAACTAGTGGAGGCAGTAACCGCAATTCTGGAAGACCTGGGATTCACAGTCAGAGACATGGACGATCACCACGACGAACGAACCGGAGCGAAGCTTGAAGACCTTCGCGTCCAAGACCCGTCGGATGCTGGTTGGCTAGCTCTTGTGGAAGTGAAGGGGTACGCGAAGGGCGCGAAGGTGAATGACGTCCCCCAAATTACAGGGCGTCCGGCGGTTGCCTACACCAAGGAGACCGGACAGGAGCCGCCCGCCGTGTGGCATGTCGTCAATGCCTGGCGCGGCACTAACCCGTCAACGCGAGTTCAAGCGATTCCCAACGATGACGACCTCCGGCCGCTCACCGAGGCCGGGGGAGCACTCATAGATACACGGGACCTCTATGAAGCGTGGAGGGATGTATCCGCGGGTATAGCGGACGCTGAGTCAGTCCGAGCAAGCCTCAGGGCTGCGAAGACCCGTTGGGGATGGGCGCCTGGCAGATAGCGTGAGTTGGTACCGGCGTTCCGAGTTGTTGGTACTGCCGTTCTGGGGAGTTGGTACTGCCGTGGTCTGTGGGTGCTGCGCTGTGGGTGAGGCGGTGCACTGGGCGCCGCCTCTTCCTATGTGAGGAGGCAGTATGGCCGATTTCAAGGCCATCATGACCCTGGCCGTCGCCGGCCGCAGCTATGACGAGATCGTCGCGAGGGCGGGGTGTTCACGCCGTGACGTGGCCGCGGCGAAGAAGATGATCGCGGCTTACGGCTTCACCGCAGGGCAGATAGGGGCGATGTCCCCGCAGGAGATCGCCCGGTTGTTTCCGGACGGCCGTAAGAGGGTCACGGAGTCATACGAACGCCCGGACTTCGATCGGGTGCTGGCCTCAATGAGGGAGAACCGGCACTTCACCCTCCAGCAGGCATGGAGCAGGTATCTGGCCTCGAGCACCGTGAACGGCGGGAAGAAATACGGGTATTCACAGTATTGCGCCCTGTTCGCCGAGCATGCCCGCGTGAGCGATGTCGTGGCCACACTGCACCACGAGCCGGGCCGGGCGATGCTGGTGGACTGGGCCGGGGACACCCTGGAGGTCGTGGACGCGGTCACCGGCGAGGTGACCGGGGTCTACCTGTTCGTGGCGGTGCTGCCGTATTCAGGAGCGGTCTTCTGCCATGGATACACGGACATGACATCAGCGTCCTGGATTGCCGCCCACGTAGCGGCCTTCTCGTTCTACGGCGGGGTCCCGCAGCTCGTGGTCCCGGACAACCCGGCGACCTCGACCCACCGGCCGAAGCGGGGCGAGTCGGCCCGCGTCCTGAATTCCCGGTACCAGCAGCTGGCCGAGCACTACTCCACAGGGATCGTGCCGGCCCGGGCGAAACGCCCCCGCGATAAGGCTGCGGCCGAGTCGGCGGTGAACGTGGTGAACAAGCGGGTGATCGGTTATCTGGCCGAGGAGGTCTTCACCACGGTGCAGGCCCTGAACGAGGCGATCGGGGCCAGGCTGGTCGAGATCAACGAGCAGATTCCCCGGGCCGATGGCAGCACCCGGTGGGAACGCTTCACCGCCGATGAGTCCGGGCTGCTCCAGGCGCTGCCGGCCGACGGGTTCGACTCGGTGGAATGGAAGCAGCTCAAGGTCGGACGGAATTATCACGTCAGCTGCGATTCCCAGCATTACTCGGTGCCCTACACCTACGCCGGGCAGCTGCTGCGGGTCCGTGTCACCTCCACGACGGTGACCGTCTTCGACGGGGACCAGGTCATCTGTGAGCATGTCCGGCGGCAGGGCCGGAAGGGCCAGTATTCGACCGATGTCGCGCATGCCCCGACCCGTCACCGGGGTATCGACGGGTTGTGGTCCAAGCGGTGGTTCACGGACCGCGCCCGGGGCTTCGGGCCGGCCACCGAGGCCGTCATCGCCGGGATCATCGACCGGCACACTGTGGAAGCCCAAGGCTATCTGGACTGCCAGAACATCCTGGAGTCCCTGGGCAAGCGAAACAAAGCCCGCCTGGAGGCAGCCTGCCAGGTCCTGCTCGACACCGGTGCACCGGGAACCTACAGCACGATCAAACGGATCATGGCGACCATCGACTCCGACACCAAGAAGCCCCGGACGATCACCCCGGCGGCGGCCACCCGCAAACCCGCCGGCGGCGCCGACCCCGACGCCGGCATCCAGGCGGCGGTGCACGTGCGCTCGGCCGAGCATTACCGCCGCGGCGGACAGGGAGGACAGGGCTGATGTTCACCAGCGAGGACCACGAGAAATTCAGGACCCTGCGCATCGCGCACCTGGCCGTACGGTTCGAGGAACTGATCACCGACGAGGCCAATGACGAGCTCACTCCCGAGCAAATCTTCCTCACCGCAGTGGACGACGCACTCCACCAGCGCCGAGCCCACCGGATCGACAAACTCATCCGGGCCGCACGGTTCCCCATCCCGCAAGCCTCGGTCGCCGAGATCAACTACCAGGAAGGACGCGGGATCACCCCGGTGCGAATGAAGCGTTACGCCGCCCACCAATGGCGCCAGGACCCCACGAACCTGCTGGTCATCTCACCAACCGGTGGCGGCAAGACCTACCTGGCCTGCGCGATTGGCATCGCCGCCTGCCAGAGCGGACACACCGTCACCTACACCCGGATGGACGACCTCGCCCGCCGGCTGGTCATCGCCCGCGGCGACGGCATCGGCCACCAAAAGCTGCTCAACGAGCTCTCGGACGTGGACCTGCTGGTCATCGATGACTTCCTCACCGTAGGCATCGACCCCGAAGCGGCCAACGACCTCTTCGCGGTCCTGGCCAACCGGGAACACCGCCTGCCCACACTCATCGCCTCGCAGTCCGGCCCGGCCTACTGGGTCGAGGCCCTACCAGACCGCGTGGCCGCGGACTCGATCGTGAACCGGCTCGCCAACAACGCCCGCCAACTCAACCTCGGCGACGTGGACATGCGACAACTCCGCGACGACAGGGCCCGCGCCCAACCGGACCACTGGGAATAGACCCCACCCAGAACACGGTGCCGGCCCCGAGCAGACCAGCGAAGGGCCGGTACCACGTTCCCGGAACCCCAGTACCACCTACCCAGACCAGCAGTACCAACAGAAGCTATCTGCCAGGCGCCGCCTGAGAGCTGAACATCTGTGCCACATCCAAGGAAGTGGGACCCCTTTACTACCTTGAAAAGTAGGCAGTATCAGGGCGTGCCGTTACCGCTGAAGCCACGACCTGGCCGCGGCCATTTCCAGGCCGCTACTGACCAGGAAGCGATTTGAATGGATGCTGTTTCTGACAGAATCCTTCTATGTCTGCTGAGAAGGAACTTCTCCTGAGGTTAAGAACGGATATAGCGAATCCCAACGTGTTGTCCATCCAAGACGCCGTTATAAAGAACGGTCCTCGTGCTTGGAAGACTGCTGCGCTGCTCACTATCGGAGATAGGTCCACTGGGGAGATAAAGGGACACACGTTTATTGTCCAAACCTGGGAGCGCGGCACTGCAGGTAGCTCCTATCAGTTCCAGAAAAAGGCGGACTATCGGTGGTCCTGCGAGAACGACGAAATAAAGCTAGTGCAGGCGCTCCTTAACGAAAACCTCCCCACCGATGGCAAATTTCTTGTGGTGGAGGAAGGCTCGACGGCGGCACTTCTCGAAAGACTTGCTACCGGTGATTCTGCTTCGGCAGTCTCGCTAGTTTCTGATCTTCTCCGCATGCCCGATGTTCGCGAGGCCATGTCGAAGAGTGACGCTGTGGCAGTGGGGAGTTCACTTGTTACGGCCCAGCGTCGTCGGGTTGCCCTAGCTGTCCTTGAGGCTGCCGTCAATGATCCGGAAAGCAGTGAGCAGGCACTCCAAACAGCACTGGATGATCAATGGTGGCTCTTCGGTGGGCAATTCATTGGACAACACCAAAGGCGGCAGCTCACCGTCCTTGATCAGCTGGATATCCCGCTGTTACGGGCAGATGGCAGTATTCACGTCGTGGAGTTGAAACGGGCACGCGTCCCGAAGCTCGTTGAGCCTTTTCGCAATCACCTGATTGTCGGCAGCGAAGTTCATCAGGCCGTAGGACAAACGATGAACTATCTTCGTGCCCTGGACGAGCAATCCGCTTCAATCCAGCAAAACCTAAATGTTGATGTGAGGCGAGCGACCGCAAGCGTAGTTATTGGTCACCCTCAGTATGTAAACGGGGGCCACGACGCCAAAGCTGTTTCCGAGGCTATCCGGACTTATAACAGCCATCTGTCCAGGGTGCAGGTGATCACTTACGGGGAGCTGATTGACGGAGCAAAGGCGGCGCTAAGGCTTCTTGATGTCCAAGCTGCACCCGCCGTGCATGACCTCGTGGACTCGGATGAGCCGGACCCAGCATCGGGTTGGGAAGAAGAACAACGATTTTGAAACGCTGGTGAGACGTCAGGGGAGCGGCTGAGTCTCAGAGTGCCAAAGCGCTGAACTTTTGCTGATAGACATAAGGCTGGATGTTCGTTTGTGCGGTTATTTCAAGGAGTTTCATGTCCAAGAGTATGTTCGAGGTCTACTTGAACGAAGTGACGGACGAAGGACTCCGAGCAAGGCTGAAGGCCGAATTCGAGCGCACCACCAAGAAGTTTGGGCTCGTCTTTGAGCGGCATTCTCCGGAGGGCATTCGAATGCCCCAGGCTCAGGTCCGTCGCGGTCGCACTGTCATCCGCGAAGCTGACGGTACGTTCCATAAAGTGCGTGCCATCAGCGGAGATACTCTGACACTTGCAGACGAGAACGGGACCGTGATTCAAGAGAAGCTCTCGAACGTCACCGCGGCCCGGCAATTCGGCGAGGTGGTCTTTCCAGGTCTGATAACTGTGGGCTCCGTGCGTACCGGCAACTCTGAAGATCCGGCTCATGTGGTGATTAACGGGGAGAACTTCCACGCCCTTGAAATGCTTGGATACACCCACCCTGAATCGGTAGATCTGATTTATATCGATCCTCCGTACAATACGGGCAACAAAACTTGGCAGTACAACGACCATTACGTCGGTGAGCAGGACAGCTTCCGACACTCGAAGTGGCTGAGCTTCATGGAACGTCGGCTGACGCTTGCCAAGAAACTCCTGAAACCCACGGGCGTCATCATCGTGGCAATCGGCGACGAGGAGCATCATAGGTTACGGATGCTCTTGGACGAGATCTTTGATGATCAGAATTTCCTGGCCAACATCACGTGGCAGGGCAGCGGGAAGAACGACTCTCGATACACCGCTGGTGGCGTGGACTACATGCTGACCTATGCCAGAAACAAGATGGCACTCACCGACGCGGATACTCGTTGGCTAGCGACTAAACCCGGGATTGAGCTTTCTGAAGAAGCAGCGAGAACAGCTTGGGGCCAGGCCGATGGTGACACGCAGCTGGCGACAAGTCTTTTCCGGGCAGCACTAAGGAAATTGAAGGGACAGCTTGAGCCGGCGGTCTTCCGATATGACCAGATCGATGAGAACGGCGAGGTCTATCAGGCCGATAATTTGACGAGTCCCAACCCTCGCCCGACGCTTCGGTATGACATATTGCATCCAGTCACAGGCGCGCCGGTAAAGGCGCCTGCCAACGGGTGGCGTTACTCACGTGACGTGATGGTACGGCTAATAGAGGAGGGAAAAATCCTCTTTGGTCCGAACGAGTCGACGGCTCCAAGGTTCAAGAGGTACTTGAAGGACCAAGAATCTCAGGTGCCCTACCCAACATTTACTCAGACTCGAATGCCTGGCTCGAAACGTCTCGAAACGATTCTCGGAGACAGACGCTTTCCATTCCCCAAAGACCATGAGGTCTTGATGCGTTGGTTCCGCATGGTGGCCCCCAAGGACGCCGTGATCCTCGACTTCTTCGGGGGGTCTGGTACAACGGCTGAGGCCGTTATCCGACTGAACAGCGAGGACCAGGGGACCAGACAGTGCATCCTGGTCACTAACAACGAGCTGTCAGCCAAAGACGATGCCGCGCTGCGCAAAGCGGGTTACCTTTCAGGCTCCTCCGAGTACGAAGCCAAGGGCGTATTTCACCACGTCACGAAGCCGCGCATCGAGACAGTGGTTACGGGTGTTCGCCAGGATGGCTCTACATACTCTGATGGCCTGCCCACCAACGTGGAGTTCCTTGAGCTTGCTTATCTTGAAGAGAGCCGTGTGCACGCAGCACTGGAGTACGAACGCCTGGCGCCCTTGTTCTGGCTGAAGTCTGGTGCGGTGGGCACCGTTGTGCAACGAACCGGGGACTCAGCCTATGAATGGAACGAAGATTCCTCGATGGCCGTCCTGTTTGATGCCGGAAAGGCAGCTGAGCTGGCAGAAGTCCTTGCCGCAAAACAGAACCGGGTAAAACACGTTTTCATCATCACAGACTCCCCCGAACAAGGCGACCTCGCCGGGGAGGCGTTCGGCGACGCGATCACCGTCGAGCCTATCTATGGCTCCTATCTTGACGCCTTTCAAATCAACCGGAGCTCCTCGTGAAATTCACCCTTGCCGACTACCAGTCCGACGTCGTTGAGGAAACACTCAACGAAATCAGTATTGCCGTCCAACGACTTCGCTCCAACAGTGAACGCAAGACAGCGATCGGCATAAGTGCTCCGACAGGCGCGGGAAAGACCGTGATTGCCTCGGCTGTACTGGAGGGACTGTTCTTCGGAACAGAGGACTCTGATCCGCGTCCGGAAACCACCGTCCTGTGGCTGACCGATGACGGAGAACTCAATGAGCAGTCCCGCAAGAAGATCCGGGCGTCTTCAGACCGGATCAATATGAATATGCTCCGGACTGTCGAGGCTGACTTCGACCAAGCGGAGTTCGATCCAGGGCTCGTATATTTCCTAAACGTCCAAAAGCTCGGGACCGGCGCTACCCGCCACATCCAGACCGGCGACGGGCGCAGGTATTCGCTGTGGGAAACTATCGGCAACACCATCAAGCAGCGCGGCAGCGGTTTCATCGTTCTGGTAGATGAGGCACACAGGGGAGCCACGGACCGGAGCCGGCCGACGATCCTGCGACGAATCCTTGACGGGTCGACCATCGAGGTGCCAGGGGGCAACGACACTTTCCGCACGATCGTGAACCCGCCGGCACCAATAGTGATTGGGCTGTCGGCGACCCCGAAGAAATTTGAGGAGGCCATGCGCGGCGCTGCTGGCCGTTCCCTGGTGCAAGTCGTGGCAGACGTCCAAAAGGTGCGCGCCTCCGGTCTTATCAAGGAGCGCATTAACGTCAGCTACGCGCTGGACGACCAGCCCAGTGATGACACCTTGATTCGTCAGGCTGTAGCTGACCTGGATCGTTCCGACCGGCAATGGCAGGAGTGGGCCCGTGCCACGGGCGCTTCGTCCTATCCGGTGCCGCTCCTGGCCATCCAGGTTCCGGACCTTACGTCGGCCGCCAAGATTGGCGAGATTGTCCAGACACTGACCGATGCCTCCGACGCCTTTGATGACGCTGACTCCATAGCTCACGCGTTTGGTGTCCATGCCCCAATCACAACGACCACATGGTTGAGCGGGGTGGAGATGCCACGGGTGGTTCAGTACATTGCCCCAACCTCGATTTCGCAGTCAGGGAACCTGCGTGCCGTGATCTTTATGCAAGCTTTGACCACAGGATGGGACTGCCCCCGAGCTGAGGTTATGGTGTCCCTGCGCAGCGCCCAGGAGCACACGCAGATCGCCCAGCTCATCGGGCGCATGGTCCGCAACCCCTTGGCCAAGAAAATTGAGGAGCCCGAATTCGATGAGCTGAACGCAGTGGATCTGTACCTGCCACACTTCAACAAGGCTGAAGTGGCGCAGGTTGTGAAGTCCTTTATGGATTCGGCGGACATTGAGGTTCCGGTGCAGTTGAATCCAAAGCGCATGACGCGGAATCTGGACGTGCCTGAAGCGGTCTGGGATGCCATCGGTGAGCTGACCAGGGAGCAGAAACCGGTACGCCGGTTTAACTCAAATGTGAATCGTCTGGTACGGCTCGGTGCCCTACTGGATAACTCCAACTTCGAGCACCCCGGAGGGTCTTCCTACACCGAAGAATCTCGCAACGTGGTTGTGGAGACCCTTGCTTCTGTGTACAGCCAAAACAAGGTGGCCATCGACAAGGTTGCGGCTTCGTTGCTCGAAGTGAGCTTTGAAATGGCCACTTTCGACCAGTACAGCGGTGCCAATACCGGGACCATTGCGCGCACGGCCGTTACCAGCCAAAAGAACCTGCGTCAGCTTCTGGAAGAGGCCAAACGACGACTCCCCGACGCCGCCGCTGCCTGGTACAGCACCTCCTTGGTCATCGCCGGCGAGCTGGATTGGGATGAAGTGGTCGTCCGGACCGTCGCCGTGGCAAGGTCCGCCGAGGCCCGGGAAGCGCTGGAAGCCCAATGCGGTGCCCGCGTGGAATCCTGGCGGCGCAACACGGCGGGCTCGGTGGCCCGCCTGAAACCGACGCAACGCCAGGAATTTGAAGCCATCTTTGCACCCGTAGGTTCGGCCCTGACCAGCAAACTCGGTATGCCAGAGAATATCTCCCAGAAAACAGAATTCCTGAACAAGGAAACCGGGCTGGTCGAGGAGCTTCCGTTATATGCGAGCCATCTCTACGCGCTGCCCGACACCAGGCTGTACCCCGACACCTTGACGGGATGGGAAGAGAGTGTCCTTGAAGCCGAGCAGGCCTCCGGAACGCTGTTGGGATGGTATCGGAACCCCGTAGGCGGCAGCCACGCGCTGTCCGTGCACTATCTGGATTCCGAGGTGTCCAAGAATCTCTATCCGGACTTCCTGTTCTTCCATGATGACGGTGATGGCGGAGTAGCCATTGATCTGGTGGACCCGCACAATCACTCGTTAGCTGACACGGCACCAAAGTGGGCTGCCCTGGCACGATACGTCCGAGAGCACGACGACGATTTCCGCCGCGCCGCGATTGTCATCAAGGACCCCGCTGGAATGCTGTCGGCCATCCAGCTATCAGGCCAAACCGACGGAACTCTCGAGAAAAAGCTGGCTGAAGCAACATCCAAGGAAGCCATCGAACAATTGTTCCGTGAGCTTGGCGGAGCTTACTAACAATTGGCAGTGATTGTTGACGGCATGGAGGCATGCTTCGAGCCAACTTAAACCCTAAATGTCGGAGGTGCGTGAAAGGATCCGGACATGACTGAACTGGCATACATGACCCGCGAAGCCTGGGCGAAGGCAGGTACCTCAATGGTGCCCCAGAGCGCTGTTATCCGCGAGTGGCTTGGCGAGCCGCCGTACCTGTTCGCAGCCTCAGATTTGAAGAGGCTGCGAGAGCCAAATAGCGCTGACATGGAGTTCATCAACTATGTCGCTGTGGAGAAGGGCTCCCAACGGACCGTGGGAATCTCGGATTTGCGAAAGCTTACACAGGAGAGCAATCGCTTCAACGGAACCCTCACTGTCCTGCATCCATATGAGCAGGACGATTGTGAGTTACTAAGGGAACTCGTTGACAACAACAAGGTGGCGCGCCTCTTTGTGGTCGTCTGGTCCCCCTCGGATATGGTCCGGATTTGGCTTGACGGTGCAGGTGCACAGAATTTGGATACAGGATCGGTCGAAGCACTCGACCCCGTTCAGCTCGAGGCGGCCAAGTGCATGGTTGGTGAGCAGTACAACGGGCTCTCGACCGGGAACGGGAAAGCCGCCGTTGTTCAACTGATCCGTACTATCACGGATAGCGGGTATGTCCTGGAGAAGGAACCTTGGTTGCGGGCATTCTTCGCTGCTGGTGGAGAATTTCGCCACGCCGAGTCAATCAGCAAGCTGATCGCGGAGATGAAGAAGGGGACCAAACACCGCGTACAGCAACGCTACCGGCCAGAGATTCTCTCCATACTTCAAGAGCGAGCTTCAGCGGCACCGGCAGATCTTCCAGGCTGACAGATGTCACGGCAAGAACGCCTCCGGCCCAACTAGTAGTTTGAACATGTGAACAAACAACAGCGACTGCGTAACACCGCCGAAGGCTTCATGGGCGGTCTTGTAGCCAATGGTTTTTATGGCCCTTGGCGGTGGAACAACCTCGACTGGGAATTGGCTTTCTACAACGCCTGGCGCGCGTGGCCTCCGCAGCAGCGCGATCCTCAGAGCTTTCCCCGTTTTGAAATTGGAGGGCACAGGACGAGTTCGCAGGCCCGCGAAATGTTGTGGCAGCTTAAGTCCACCTCGCCTTTTCACAACTATAAGGAGGAGCCGTTTCCCGAGGAGCCAAAGAACCTGACTCCGGTTGAGTACCTAGAGATCTGGACCGACGGCGCGACGCCGGAAGAGTGGATTGCCCTCGCGGCAGGCTTCCTCCGAGAGATGGACGTTGCCGACTAAACGGGCGACTGCGAGTGCCACTGGACCGTTGCACCGAAGTCCTCTGCAGCATTTGCCGTTTGAGGTCGGTTGCTGGCTGGGGTTCTCCTGCAGAATGGGTGCATGTGCGGCAGATACGTGATGTCCAAGGCTAGCGGGGACCTGCTCAGCTACTTCGATGCCAAGGAGGTCGAGGGCACGCCTCCCCCGCCGAGCTGGAACGTCGCGCCGACACAGAGCGTGCCGATCGTGGCTGAGCGCTTGGACGAGGGCAGCATCGAGCGACATCTGCTCGTGGCCCACTGGGGTTTGGTGCCGTCGTGGGCAAAGGACATCAAAATCGGTAACAAGCTTATAAATGCTCGCAGCGAGAGCATTTTGGAGAAGCCGTCATTCCGCAAGGCGGCGCTGAAAAGACGCGGAATCCTGCCAGCCGATGGCTACTTCGAGTGGCAGAAGACCGAGGACGGCAAAAAGATCCCGAACTACCTGTACTCCGAGAAGGAGCCCATCCTGGGCTTTGCCGGCCTGTACGAGTGGTGGGCGGACCCATCCCTGCCCGAGGATGACCCGGGAAGGTGGCTGCTCAGTTGCACTGTGCTCACCACCACCACCCAGGACGCGCTGGGGCACGTTCATGACCGTTCCCCGGTCATCATCCCGCGGGACCGGTTCGCGGAATGGCTCGACCCGGACCTGACTGACAAGGACGACATCCAGCACCTGCTAGACTCCCTGCCGGAACCGACACTGACACCCCGGATTGTCAGCCCGCGGGTTAACAGCGTGCGCAACAACGGGCCGGAGCTCATCGAGCCCGCTGAACCTGAGGCCAAATAGACTCATGCGGTGATACTCACCGGCACCATTACTAACCCGGATGGCAGCTACAACCACATCCAGGCCGAGGGCGACACCTATGAAGAAGCGCGGGAAAACCTGTACGCGCTTCTGGAAGAGGGCCAAAACCTCATAGTGATCCGCACGGATCGCTAACCCGACTTAAACCGGTCCGGCAGCAGGACACCGGCAGGGGATAGCTCCAGTCGCGGTCGAATGTATCTAACGGCGTGTCGAAAGGCATTGCCTGTCCAGGCAGCATCCGCGGAAATCTCTACCACCATTGGCTCTACCAAAGTGAGAAGCACCGGGCCTTTGTCCTTACTGAATCTGTTCAGCGTGGTTTCCGTGATTACTTCCGGCCAGGGATGCAGCCTTTGCGGCGGCCGCAGATGCGCGGCCAGTTCCCGTGCAGCCTTCGCCGGCAGCACCGTGGACCGTCCAACGATCCTTAGCCGGCCTTCCACTGGCAGCCCTGCCACCAAGTAGTGCGGCCGGTGCATGGGACCGATTACCGCAGCGCACACCACATCCACGGATTGGCGCCGCTTCACTTTTACCCACTGGCGCACGGGTTGGTAGCTCTGGGCGGCGCCTTTGACTACGAGCCCTTCCAGCCCCGCGTGGTGCAGTTCCTCGAACCATGTGAGGGCCTGGACGCGGTCCTTGGTTGTGGGGGAGAGGTTCAGCGGAGGCGCCCAATCGCCTGCTAGCTGCTCCAGCAGCTCCCGGCGCTGAGACAGCGGCGCTTCCCTGATGTCGTGTCCGGCGGCGGCCAGCAGATCGAAGGCAACGAACGAGGCCGGGTGTTCCATGACTAGGGCAGGCAGGCCAACTTTTGAAGCCACCAATCGCCGCTGCAGGGCGTCGAAATCCAGTCTGTCAGCTGTCCACACCACTGCTTCCCCGTCCAGGACGCACCCCGGCGGAACCTGGTCCGCCAAGGCCCGCACGAGATCCGGGAAATAGCGCGTCAAGTCGTTGCCCTGACGCGACCACAACGACACCCCGCCAGCTCCCACGAGGGTGCACATCCGGTAGCCATCCCACTTGGGCTCATAGACGCTGCCACCGGGCAGCGCCGCCTCCGCCGGCACGGATTCGACTGCCTTCGCCAGCGCCAGGGGCACGGGCGGATGGAGCGTGGCCGGCACGTCCTCAGTCATGACAGCCACGGTACCGCCGCCAGCCCTGTCGGGCTTAGGCCGCGGCCGCCCCCGCATCCGTGATGGCCGCGAGCAGCCATTGCTCGGACAGAGGATCGCGGCGCAGCTCGAAGGTGCGTAGCGCCGAGGTCGAGGTCAGCCTTACCTGGACCTGCCAATGTTCAATGTCCACCAGGTTGCCGATGCCGACTGGTGCCCGCTTGGCGGTGTTCCACCAGTCCGCCCGCGTGAACCAGTGCACCGGCTCTGCGGCCACGGCCCAGATCCGGCCGTCATACCTGATCGCCAGGGGAATGCCCTTGGCGGTGAACCGGACCTGCACCGGCACATCCAAGGGGTTGTCAGTTGCTGCTCTTGCCACGGGTCCGCTCTCCCAAATTCCTGTTCATCATTTCCTCCCGGCGGGTAACCGCCGAACTCCACACCCAGGTCCGGTACGTGACCGGCCCGTCCTTCCACGTCACTTCGGCTGCCTTCGCTGTCCAGGCGAACACTTCGCCGTCAACCAGCTCCGCGCAGTTCGGGAACCGGATCCACGCCTTCACCGGGATCCCCGGATACCCGTTCTTGACCGGGAAGTGCTCGAAATCAAGCTCTTCCACGGTCAGCCCGATTGGGCCGGCCCGCCGTGCGTACTGCGCCTGAAGCGCGGCCGCAAACTCTTCGGAGGACATACCACAACCCTAGAACATATATTCGAATAGACACGCCAAAGGATGGCGGCCAGGTGCCTGACCGCCGGCTCCCATCTTGGGGGAGGGGTACGACAAACGAGGCCCGGGTTGTACCCAGTGGGGACAGCTTTGAGCTGTGCGGAGGACTCCACCTGCCCGCCAATGGGCATAACCAGGGCCCCTGAAAGCCCTGGGCTCCGCTGCGCTCCACCCAGGAACCGGTCCTTCGCTGCGCTCCGGCCAGTAAAAGCTTGTTTTTGCCTTACATGTGGCTGGGTTGTTCTCCGTACAAGGCCGCTCATCGTAGCCGTCCGGGGGCCCGACCCGTCAACCCACGCGCCCGGCCAGGACCACGCGGTCGCCGGGGCTCCCTTATTTCGCGGCCCTGCCCATGCACTCTTCGGGGTTGACGGCCCACCCTCGACCGGCTGCGACGGCGGGGGCCTCGCACGGCGGGGCAGGAAGGAGGTGGCTACATGAGCATCGACGAAGCGATCAAGCTCGCGACAGCGGTCGTGAGCCTGCTGACAGCTGTCATCGCTCTGCTTTCCACGCGGAACGCGCTCTTAACGGGCAAACGCCCCCGAGCGGCAACTCGGAAGCGTAAGCGTAAAGCAAGGAAGGTGTAGCTGCTGAAATCCGGTGGTCGTGACCGCAAAGGTTGCGGCCACCGGGCTCCTTCTTAGCCTAGGTTCATCTCACCGATAAGGAAACCCTCATGGAACCACTGACCATCCTGAATTTCGTGCTCTCCCTGGCAGCGCTCGGCGCTTCCATCACCGCCTACCGTGCCACCACCAAGACCCGAAAGGACCAGGAAACCTAAACCCGGTGCCGGGGCGGGCCCTACAGGGGCCCGTCCCCCCGCTCCTCAAGACCTGCCGGGGGAGTAGGCCCTACCTGGGCAGATCCCGGCGTCTACGGCCGCCACGGTGGCCGCGTCCTTCCCGCCATCCCGGCACGAGCCGGTCCAGCTTTTCCAACTTGACCGGGTCCATCCTGCCGGCGCGGTAGTCGATCCGCTGGGAGTGCAGCCAAACCCCCAGCGTGCGTTCTTCCTGGTCATCTGTCTTCTGGTGCCGGGGCCATTCACCACCGTCGGCCCGGATCCGCTGCAGCTCCTGAAGCCGTTGCTGCCAGCGTTCGGCGTCCTGGGTTTTCCGGGTCGAGGGGGCGTCCCAGCCAGGGATGACCGCCAGGGCATCCCGGTAGACGGGGGAGAGGGCGCCCTCGGCGGATTCGCGGCGGCGGTTGGCCAGCCAGGTTCCCAAGGCCTGCTCCCGCGGCGTCCAGCCGTGGCTGACGGGCAGCCGCCCCTGGGACGCATGGAAAGCCAGGACATCGGCGAGGTTCCGCAGCCCAGCCGCCGTTACCCGAGGCTCCGGCGGCGCCAGCGCCGCCTTGTGGTCCTCCCGGATGGACGGGTCTTGTTTGGCCGCGATCTGCAGGTGATACCGGACCGTCGTCTCCGCAACGCCGGCCCAGGCCGCGATCTTCGACGTCGGCGTTCCCCTGTAAGCGGCAACTTTAAACTGACCGGAGTCGGAAAATCTGACTGACCGTTCGCGGCAAGGTTTTGACCCGTGGCGGCAAGCATTTTTGAACAGCATTTGGCCTCCTTTGGTGGTCTCGCGTGCCGGGGATTCCCTTGTCCATCCCCTCGTGTCGTTACGGGGAGAGCCCCTTCCTTCCGCGGTGAAATGGCGATGTCGATCGTCTGTATTTCACCCGTTATGGGAAGGAGGGGGCTCGTTGTGAAGTCTCCAGGAGAGTTCATGGAAATTTTAGCTGCTTATGATTTGACCCGGTCGTACCGGGATGCCGCGAAGATCTGCGGCGTTTCGCACAAACACGGTGCGCTCTTATGTGAAAGCCCGCCAGGAAGGTGCGCAGGCGCCGGTGGCCCGGCAGCGCGGTCGGATGACCGACACCCGTTCCTGCCGCAGATGATTTCCTGGGTGGGAGCAGTCCCGCGGGAAGATCCGCGGCGATGTCGTGCATGAGAAGCTCCTGGCTTTGGGCTTCACCGGGTGTGAGCGCACGACCAGGACTACGCTGGCTGCATTGAAGGCGAAATACCGGGCCCGGAACGTGCGCGTGCACCGGCCCTGGACGCCCGAGCCGGGTCTCTGGCTTCAGTATGACTACGGCGACGGGCCCGTCGTTGATGGGGTGAAGACCGTGCTGTTCGTGGCTTGGCTGGCCTTCTCCCGGTTCCGGATCGTGATCGCTTTGCGGGACAAGACGATGCCGAGCGTCTTCGCCGCCCTGGACCGGTCGTTCCGCCTGGTCGGCGGGGTCACGACCTACGTACTCACGGATAACGAGGAAGACCGTCACGATCGAGCACATCGCCGGGATCCCCGTGCGGAACGCGCAGATTGTGGCGTTTTCCAGGCATTATTCGGACGTCCATGCAGACGTGCATCCCGGGCCGACCCTGCCTCCAAGGGCGGGGTGGAGAACGCGGTTAAGATCGCCAAAGCCGACCTCGTCCCCAAAGAGACGAACCTGCTGCCCGAGTACGGGTCCTTCGCCGAGCTGGAAGCGGGCGTGTGAGGCGTTCATGGAGGAGGTGAATTCGCGGGTGCACCGGTCCACGCTGGAGGTCCCCAAGGACATGCTCCGGGTTCTCGAACGCCCCCGCTTGCACCCGGTCCCGGAACCCGGTGACAGCAAGTTTTCGGCCAGCCCGCCAGGTCCCGCCGAAACATGCCCATGATCACGTTCGAACAGTCCCCGGTACTCCGTCCCCCGCACATCCTGATGGGTGAGATGGTGTGGGTGCGCGGGCGCGGACCGCGAGACCGAGCCGTCGATCGTCTCGTCCATGTCCGGGTGTTACCGGCCCCGGTCGAGGTTTCCGCGCCGCGCACAAACTCACCCGCCCAGGCACTCCGGCGATCATTGACGCCCATTTCCCGCCGCCCCAGCCGGGGCTCTGGAACGGGTCATGCGCCCGACCAACAAGGCCGAGGAAGATTTCCTGGCCCTCGGCGCGCGGCGCTGCGCTCTGGCTCAAGGAAGCCGCCGCGGCCGGGACCGGGAAGATCCGGCACAAAATGGAACGTGCCGTCACCCTCGCCAAGGTCCTGGGCACCGACGAGGTCGACAAGGGCCTCGGTTCCGCCGCGGTGGCATCAGCGCTTCACCCACGAGGACCTGCTCTCCATCTTCAATACCGCCGGCGGGAAAAACCACACAACCAGCACCCGCACCGTCACCGACGACCAAGGCCAATGGCTCAGCCAGGGCACCAGCGGCTGGGCCAACTTCGGCACCGCCGCGCCTGCCGCCACCGCGCCTGCCACCACCAGTGATGAAGACTTTGAAGGAGCCACCGAATGAGCGCGACAGCCCTTGCCCCAGCTCGCTATCGGACCCGGCGGGTCGAGAAACGTGATCGGGTTGATGCGCCGCACACCCGGATGCCGCACGCCCGCGCCGTCGTCGCCGACGTCCTGGCGACCGCGAAAGCCCAGCGTTGGGACCCCGACAGAGGTCGTGCGCGTCCTGCTGGGAGGCCGAAGCCACGGGCCGGAACGCCTCGATGCTGGCCACCCGCCGCAAGCGCGCAGGCTTTCCCTCCGGGAAGACCTTCGATGTCTGGGACGAGGCCCCCTTTCCACCCTCCCGCGGCGGCGACAACATCGTTCCTGCGCGACGCTGGATGGGGTGCCGGGCGGCGGAGAACCTGATTGCCTGCGGGCCCTCCGGCACGGGCAAGACCCCCGCTGCTGCTGGAGTCCTTGGGCCAGCAGGCCATCGATCAGGGCATGTCCGTGTCCTGGCTGAGCATGGAGGACCTCGGCGCTCTCGGTGCGCCGGCACCGGATCGATGACAGGCGGTCAACAAAGCCATCACCCGCGCCACGAGCGTGGATTTGATTTGCGTCGATGACATCGGCCTTTTGCCGGTGTCGGCGGACGCGGCCCGAGGGCTCTACTGCCGGGTTGTCGAGGCCTCCCTACGAGAAGCGCTCTCTGGCGATCAGCTCCAATATCCCCACCGTCCGGGTTCGATGAGCTCATGCCCAAAACCATTGCCACCGCGACCCGTGGACCCGCTCGCTCCTCCACCCACCCACCTCTGCCAAACCAGCGGGCGAGTCCGTCCGGGCTCATGCAAGCCCAAAACGGGAAAGGAACCTGCCCCATGAGCTAACCCAAAACCCCGGTCAGCCGGCGCCCGCCAACCCGGCACACACCGGCGCGGCGCCTGACCCCCTGTCCAAAAATACTCTGGCCGCGCGCCCGGTCAATCACCTGCCGCCAGCGGGCAGACCAACATGCCGCGTCCGGTCATTTCTAAGTTGCTGTTGACATTCCCCGCCGGTACAGCTGGACGAACTCGGGATCAGGCGCCGAGCGCCGGGCAACCGTCATCGACCCCAACTCCTTCCCCCTCAGCCACGCCAGTCCGCCAACCGGTCCCCAGCCTAGTCCGCGGGCCGGGGGGAGCGTGTTCGCCAGGGCTCACACCTATTCGGGCGTCCGCTGGCGCGGCCGGCCTTGTTGGTCCAGGGCGCGCCGTCGCAGAGCTCCGGACCCCCTGAACCTGTTTGTCTACGACGTTTTCTGGCTGCTGTCCTCCGGATTGTACGTGCCCGCCCCCAACCCGTCGCTAGCCCCCCTCCGGGGGCCTGCGCGCCGAAAATTCTTAGGCCAGGGGACCTTGCTTCGCTGCGGTCCCGCAAGATTTTTCGGCCCTTGCCCGATGGGTAGACGGGCCGGTTCGGGCACCAAGCAAGCAAGCTTGCCAGCAGCCAAAAAACAACGGGGGGAGAGGGAAGCTGGCCGGTCACCTGATCGCCCCGACACCCCCACGTCTCTGCAAGGACAAAAACCATGAACGCAGTAAGCAAGAAGACCGTGACCCTCGCTGACACCGGGGAAACCATCGACGCGCGTGACCTGTGCTGGGTGATTACCCACATGAACGCGCGCGGCTACGACTGGATGGAACTGATCGAAGAACACGGCTGGGGGCGTGCTCTCCAGCTGGGGCTGCCGACGGCTGGGCCTTGGGCCAATGGCCCTACGTCATGGTCGCCGTCACCCGCACGGCCGACAGCATCGGCAACCTGTTCGGGATCGCCACCTATTGCGAGGGTGACGTGACCTGCACCTACTACCGGACCAAGGCCCGGCTGTGGGATGCGATTACCGAGCAGGCGTTCGCCAGCTGGAAGAACGGGCAGGCCCAAGGCCCGGCAGACCTGCCCGAGGCCGCCGCCGAGCTTCCCAGCCGGTACCGGATGCCCTTCGCCGTGCGGGACGCCGCGTAACCAGCACTGAGAACCGCTGTCCTGCCCGGCCGGAGCCGGGCAGGACAGCACCCCACCGCCTTCAAAGGAGCCAGCACATGAGCAACGAAACCAGCGCCCCCAAGGGCATCACCGCCCTGATCTACCGCGACGCCCTGGGCACGGACTTTTCCAACCGGGGAATCTCCGCCCGCGTCATGGAAGTAACCGTCATCCGGCGAGGACATCGACCCGGTGTTCGAGGCCCACCGAGGGAACGGCCCGCCGTCCGCGCTCGTCAAGGAACGAGCGCCCGCACCGCGAAACCGTGGCCCGCCCCGGAGCCCCGTCCGACGGCGCGCGAAGACCCGTGTCCCGTGGTACATGTTCGGCGGCACGTTCATCTTCAGCAGCGACGCGAGGTTCCGCCGCGCAGCCGGACACTACGGAGCCGTCCCACTCCACGACCGCCGCGAGTAGGGCCGGAGGTGACCGGCCCCTTGCGGCCGGTCACCTCATCGCCCCCAACACCCCCACCGTCTCAGCAAGGACAAGAACCATGAATGAAACCAACCGCATCACCGAAAACACGGCCCAAACCGTTGTTTTCCTCGAAACCCTGGCCGCACTCGTGGAAAAGTCCCCCGAGTCTTACAGCGCGGCCGCATCGAAGGACCTCGCCGGGCACATCCGCGGGATGGCAGAAGCGGTGACCGCGGATGCCCACGTTAACCCCGGGTTGCTGGACACCACCCGCCAGTACGCCGCGCTGGATTGGCACAACGAGCTCGTGGCTGTGCTGTTCGCGCCAGAGCACCGGCCAAACATGCACTAGCCACCAAAGAGCGCCCACCTACTCAGACGAGTAGGTGGGCGCTTCTTTGCGTGGGCCCCGCTGCGTTCCGAAGTGCGGGCGGTCCGCCGCCTGTGGCCGGCTTTGGTGGGTGGTTGGCGGCGGCGGACCGCCGATCCCGCCCTACCCTGGTGCCGGGCGGGGGGACGCCGGCGGCAATCCCGGGCGGGGCGGCCGGGTTGGGTTTGTCCGTGGATCCGGGGGTGGAAGGGCAGGCTCGCGGGGCTCGCCCTGGTTTCCGCTGCGCGTGAACCAGTTGATGGGCGTCCGCTGGCGCGGCCGGCTGTTGGGTCCAGGGCGCGCCGTCGCAGAGCTCCGGACCCCCTGAACCTGTTTGTCTACGACGTTTTCTGGCTGCTGTCCTCCGGATTGTACGTGCCCGCCCCAACCCGTCTAGCCCCCTCCGGGGGCCTGCGTGCCGAAAATTCTTAGGCCAGGGACCTTGCTTCGCTGCGGTCCCGCAAGATTTTTCGGCCCTTGCCCGATGGGTAGACGGGCCGGTTCGGGCACCAAGCAAGCAAGCTTGCCAGCAGCCAAAAAACAACGGGGGGAGAGGGAAGCTGGCCGGTCACCTGAGCCGCCCGACCCGCCCCACGTCTCTGCAAGGACAAAAACCATGACTGAAAAATTGACCATCACCGGTTCCGCCGATCTTCTCGCCGCCGTGCCGCACCTGCTGGGCAACCAGCCCAAGGAGTCCTTTGTCGTTCTTACGACCCGTCTGGGCGCCCTCGGCGCGAGCCTGCGGATGGACGCCCCGGCGGAGGCCGCCCCACTGCACTACGCGCAGATGATGGCAACCTACGCGGCCAACGACGAGAAGGCCACGGGCAGCTACGTGATCGTCTATACCGACGAGAAACCGGCCTACGGCTTCCCTTACGCCGCCCACGTCCTCGCACTCAGCACCGAGCTGGCCATTGCACGGATGCCCGTGAAAAAGGTCTTCCTGGTGACGGGGACCTACTGGGCCGCTTATGGCGCCACCGAGAAGAACTCACTGGACGAGATCCGCGACAGCAACGCCAACGCCACGCTGACCTATTTCGGATCCGCCCCGGGCATCGACGTCTACCAGCCCGAACTGCTGGGCACGTGGGCACTTCCGGTGCAGGCCCCGGAGGGCACCGACGCGGAGCTTGAGGCCGCATGCCGGACATGGGCGGCCGTGCTGGACGGCGAAGGGACGCCGGACACGGAAACGGCGCGGCAGCTGGCCGCAGCATTCCAGCACCGCCACATCCGCGACTACCTGTTCCGCGACACCATCACCACGCACAACGGCAACTTTGGTGACACCCTCACCGGAAAGTTCACCGGCCGCCCCAACTGGGAACGCATCGACCGCGCCGAAGCTATCGCGTTCGAGCTGATGAAGGCCGTACCGACCGGACAGCGCGCCCCCATGCTGACCCTGATGGGCTGGCTGGAATGGCTCAAAGGCCGCGGATCACAGGCAGACCGCTACCTGAAGCTGGCCGCCGAGGATGTTTCTGACTTCCGGCTCGCCGTGCTGCTGCGCGAACTCATCAACCGCGGAGCCGTCGCGGACGTTGCCCGAGACAAGGGCACTTCCTACCAGCGCCGCCTGATCTAGGACAGCCGAGGCCGGGACGGATCACCTTCGAGGTATCCGTCCCGGCCTTCCCGGTGGCGGGGGGGGCGCCCCC
>NZ_KI912157.1:353250-353406 GCF_000517125.1 Arthrobacter sp. MA-N2
CATGGAAGTAACCGTCATCGGCGAGGACATCGACCCGGTGTTCGAGGCCACCGAGGAACGGCCCGCCGTCCGACTCGTCAAGAACGAGCGCCCGCACCGCGAAACCGTGGTCCACGCCCAGCCGGTCACCCCGGAAGGCGAACCCGTCCCGTGGTA
>NZ_AQRI01000026.1 GCF_000517125.1 Arthrobacter sp. MA-N2
GATCTGCTCCGTACCTGAACTTCGTGAAGGGGTTCCACGACAACTATCAAGAGTGGCATACAGCCAGATTTCGGAATCGCTTTCCGCCGGAACTAACCAAGGAACCTGCGGTAACAGCAGCAGAGCCGATGACTAAAGCCCGAACAGAGCACACGGCCACGCTCCTGACCGTTGGTACAGTACTCGTTGCCGGAGGGGAGCGCGACGGTGCTTTGCGCAGTGCCGAGTTGTTCGACCCAGCAACTGGACTTTGGCAGAAGACAGCCAAGATGGCGACTGCCCGAAGTTCACACACAGCGACACTGCTGCCAAATGGAACAGTCCTGTTTGCTGGGGGATCGATTTACTGGTGGGAACCCATGGCAAGTTCCGAATTGTTCGACCCAGCAGCCCGACTTTGGCAGAACACAGCCAAGATGGCGACTGCCCGAAGTTCACACACAGCCACGCTACTGCCCAATGGGAAAGTCTTGGTTGCCGGCGGATTGGCCGAATATGGAGCCCCCTTGGCTAGTAGCGAGCTCTATGACCCAGCGGCTGGAACGTGGACTGCAACGGGCAGCATGGCAGTTGCCCGCCACGGCCACTGTGCCACCCTGCTCCTCGACGGCACTGTGCTTGTCTGTGGCGGTTACGCCAACCCCCAAAGATTGGACCCAGCCGAGCTTTACAACCCACAGACCGGAACCTGGTCCACCGTGGCACGTATGAAAGTTGCCCGCTCAAGCCACTGCGCGACCCTTCTATCCACGGGCTCGGTGCTTGTAACCGGGGGCTTCGACAGGGGCGTCGCCATCGCCACGACCGAACTGTATAAACCTGCGACCGAAACGTGGTCGGCCACGGCAGATCTGAAAGTCGCCCGCTACGATCACAGTTCCACACTGATGCCCGATGGCACGGTCCTTGTTGTCGGTGGAATGACGGGCTCAGACGAGCGCATTGACAGCGTCGAACTGTTTGACCCCCTGCTTGAGACGTGGTCACTACAGACTGGCCTTGGAGACGTCCGCAGCGACCACACGGCAACACTGCTCGCCAACGGCACTGTTCTTATCGCAGGCGGTACGGTAGGGAACGGGGACGACAGCGAACCGACCGCAAGCGCAGTTGCTTACCTCAAACCCTGCAAAGGAGTCAGCCCATGAAGTCGTGGGACTGTTCTGGACCAGATTGATAGTCACGTTGCTCTGCCGCGATCCACACCTTCGATGGGCAATCAACCCCCGATTCTCGGTTCGCTGTTTTCTCGGCATCCTTCGTTTGCAAGAATCAGGGGATCCGGTCTGCCTGAGGCGAAAGGAGCCCTGAGGTGGCGTCTGAAAAGTGCAATGTCCAACGCTAAGCCTCAGTACGCCCGGAAACGGTGGAAGCCCGATACCATGAGGCGCCTAGGCGAAGGAGGCGGGGAATGGATAGAGCGGGTCTGCCGGACCGGATTGCTGCAGGAATGCAGCTGCTCATCAGTGGGGATATGCCAAAGCCAGGTGGCAAAAGCCTCCAAAAAGGCCACTACTACGCGGACGGCGGCAATGCGTTCTGGGGCCTTCTCTACGACTCCGGGCTGACCTCCGAGGCGTTGACCTGGCAGGACGACGAAGACCTTCCGCGACTGGGGATCGGTTTGACCGACCTGAACAAGTCCGACGAACTTGGCGCCGGCCACGCACGGTTGGAGGCACTGGTGCGCGAGTTCCGGCCTCAGTGTGTGGCTTTCAACGGCAAGGGTGTTGCCGAGGATTACGTCGAGCACGCCGATCCCGGTCAGAGTGTCGAGATGGGCCTTCAGTACTGGAGAATCGCTGGTAGCGAAGTGTTCGTGCTGCCCAGCAGTTCCGGTGCGAACAGGGGCGGAGATCGGCTCGATTGGTGGGCGCGGCTAGCCCTGCATCTGGGGAGACGCAGCGACAAATTGGGGGAGTAGGCCGACATCTGGAACGGCGCCTGTATGAGCGGAGCCCCATGGCGGCCTCCCGGGCGGGTCCGTCCTCCTGAAGCGTTGATCTTTGCACGCGGTGTTTCGCGCATGGAGCCAGCCGTTACTTTGGCGCGCACACGGCAGGCGTTACACCGCGAATCCTTGGATGCCAGGGGCAGGAGGGAAAACCAAGTGCTGTCTTGCGAACGATCGTTTGCAAGATACGTTCTATTCCTCACTAAGCCCACGGACACGAATCGGGCCGACTGCGCTACAAATGTATGGATGGAAAATCACAACAGGAACAGGCGGCCCGCGCCACTAATATTCCGCGCGGGAACCGAGGCGGACTTCCCTGGATGCGCAGAACTCTGGATGAACGCCCTTGCCGTTCGTGATGGCACACACAGCGATCAACAAGTGAAGCGCAGAGCAATGGCAAAACTCACCGTCCCGGGAAGTATCCTTACCCTCGCGGAAAGCGGCTCAAGGACCTATGGGTTTGCGCTGGCAATAGATAAGACTCCGCCGGCTGCTGCACGAGCGGCTCACCTCACGCTGCTGGCCGTTGACCCCGCGATTCAGTCCCGCGGACTGGGGCGAGCCTTGCTTGCAAACATCACTCAGTCACTCGTGATGGAGGGATTCGCAGAGGCGACCCTCGGAGTGCTAAAAGAAAACCTTTCCGCCCGCAAGATATATGAAAGTGCGGGTTGGCAGGTTACCGGGCATGGGGTCTTTGAAGATTCCGGACGTCCCTGCATCCACTACTCACTAGGCCTGGCTGCCGCTGCACCAAGCGCCAACAGCGCCGTGAAAAGCCGCCATTTATCCCCGAAGGTCACACATGACGGCCATAAGGCGTCCTAGTGACGGATGGGTCAGCGCACTCGTGCCATCATTCTTGATGGCTCAGTCAGTTCTGTGAAGCCATATTGGGCGTAAAGCCCGTGAGCATCTGCCGTTGAAAGTAAAATCCGTTTCAGGCCTAGAGGTTCCAGGTCCGCCAATACACCGGCGGCGAGCATCTTCCCGATGCCTTGACCGCGGGCTTCGGGCGCAACGAACACGTCGCACAGCCAGGCAAACGTAACGCCGTCAGTCACGACGCGAGCGTAGGCCACCTGCTCTCCAGTCCCGACGTCGTAGACCCCGTAGTTCCGAGAGGCGTCGATAGCTGCATCCTGCTGCTCACGACCCCGACCTTGCGCCCAGTAGGACTGCTCGCTGAGCCACTGGTGTACGCGGCCACGATCAACTATGTCCGCTTCGGCGGAGAAAAAATATGGCTCAGACATGACCACCACCCTAGGGGAATGGGGCAATGCAGTTTCAAACCATGGAACGTCCTTCCCGATTCGGGATCCTCTTGGCGGAGACACGCAGGCCGGACGTTCGGCACTTTCAGCGGCCAAGCACCGAGTCCGCGATCTGCTGCGCAGCTTGGTCCGGCGTGATGTCTGTGGTGTCGATGACCTCCGCTTCATTGTGTAGCCAGGTACGAGCTGCGTCCGCGTATGGTTCCAAATACGAGAAGCGGAACGTCGAGGGGCCGAGAACTTTGTCGTTCTGTATGCGGTCGTGCAGCGCCGCTTGGTCGGCATGGAGCACGAAATGCCGGATCGGTATGCCGTGCTTCGTAAGACCGTCGCTAATCTCCCGCCAGTAGCTCTCGACCAGGACAGTCATTGGCATCACGAGTGTGCCTCCGGTGAACTCAAGCACGCGCCGTGCGGTTTCAACAACGAGCGGCCGCCATGGCTCCCAGTGCTGGAAGTTGCCCGTTGCGGGAAGTCCCGGCCTAATGTCCATGAGCACCTCGCCGACCTTTTCGGCATCGAGGACGCGGGAGTCGGGCAGCATTCGCTGCACAAGCGCACTCGTTGTTGTCTTTCCCGCTCCGTGGGTGCCGTTGAGCCAAACGATCATGGACTGAACTCTAGTCACACGAAGTGTCCTTGTAGTGCCCGTAAGCCGGTCCCTTGCGGGACTTGGAACCGTTGTGCAGACGACTTCTGACATTCCGTGCAGACGACTTCTGAAAATGACAGCAGCTTGAGAAAGCCGGGCCCGCTGACGTCTCGGAAACACGTCTCACCATAAATCGTCTCAACGGGGGCCTATGACGGGTTTTCTGAGTCAAAATAGCCTAATGAGACATTTGGGTTATACGCGGGTGAGTACTTCGAGCCAGGATGCCCAGCTGCAACTCGACGCACTCGTCTCCGCCGGCGTGCAGAAGCGCGACGTTTTTGCCGATGTCACCTCGGGAAGCAAGACGGCGATCGAGCGGCCTGGAATGAAGAGGCTCCTGGAGTATGCAGAGGAGGGCGACATCGTCGTTGTGTGGCGGGTCGATCGGCTGGGCCGGTCATTGATCGACGTGCTGAACACCGTGAACCTGCTGCGCGAACGCGGCGTCCAGGTCCGATCCATCTCAGACGGCATCGACCCGGCGACCTCGACGGGTCGGTTGATGTTGAACATGCTCGCCACGTTGGCCGAGTATGAGCGCGAGCTGATCATCGAGCGCGTCAATGCCGGCATCGCCGCTGCCAGGCAGAACGGAACACGCTTTGGCCGCCCGCTGACGGATCCGCTTGTCATTGCGGACAAGCTGGCGATCGCGCAGGACGCCCGGGCGAAGGGACGCACCGCCGAAGACGCGGCCCGCCTCGTGGGCTGGAGCCGTGCGACTCTTTACCGCCACCAGCAAGCCCTCGCCGTGCGCGAGGGCATCAAGATGTAGGTGCTCCTGACCGGCGATGAGCGCTGGAGAGTCCTTCGACTTCACGTCGAGGACCAGATCCCGCTTGCCGCCCTCGCCCGCGAAACTGGGATCAGCACCCGCACTCTTCAACGTTGGCTTCGGCTCTACCGAGCTGGTGGTGCGAGTGCCCTCGACCTGGGACCGCGCGCCGATGCCGGCACGCGGCGCATAGACCCCGGAGTGGTTAGGTTTATCGAGGGACTTGCACTGACGAAGCCCCGTCCGAGCATGGCAACGCTGCACAGACTCGCCGCGGCCGAAGCGGGCAGAAGAGGCGCGCTGGCGCCGAGCTACTCCGTCGTCCGCAAGATCGTCCAGGCCCTAGACCCTGCCCTGGTGACCCTGGCTCTCGAAGGTCCTGGATCGTACAGGGACCGGCATGAACTTGTCCTTCGCCGCCGCGCCGACCGCCCAAACCAAATCTGGCAAGCTGACCACACCCAACTCGACATCCTGATTAGCGGCGCCACCGGGAAACCTGACCGGCCATGGCTGACGACAGTGATGGACGATTACTCCCGGGCGCTCTGCGGCTACACCGTCTTCACCGGTGCACCATCAGCACTGAACACCGCCTTGGCACTCCGCCAGGCGATTTGGCGCAAGAGCGACCCCAGCTGGGTAATGTGCGGGCTGCCCGACATCCTGCACGTGGACCACGGCTCCGACTTCACCAGCCACCACCTCGAACGCACCGCCATCGAGCTGCACGTCCGCATCATCCACTCGACCATCGGCCGCCCGCAGGGCAGAGGAAAGATCGAGCGGTTCTTCGGGACCATCAACACAGAAGTTCTCTCCACCCTCCCCGGGCATCTTGGATCGCGGGACGGGAAACCACGCGCCGCGCTCGACCTCCCGGGACTAGATCGCGCCATCGGAAGCTTCGTCGCCGCCTACAACGACCGGCCCCACAGCGAACTCGGTGTCTCACCACGGGATGCTTGGGTCGCGGACGGTTGGCTTCCCCGGATGCCCGAATCCCTGGAGGACCTCGACGGGCTACTCCTGACGGTTCCAAAGAACCGGACCGTGCAACGCGACGGCATCCACTTTCAAGGCCAGCGCTACCTCTCGCCCACGCTGGCGCCCTTCGTGGGTCAAACCGTCACCATCCGCTACGACCCGCGGGACGTATCCGAGATCCGCGTCTATGACCATGACACGTTCGTCTGCGTTGCTGTTGACGAAGATCACCCCAACCTTCGTTTGAGTCTGCGGGACATAGAGGCCGCACGCAGAGCGCGCCGGAAAGAACTGCGCCGCACCATCAACGACCGCATTCCGTCAGTCACCAGCCGCGACGAACCGCACATCACTGAACCAGTACGGCGCCGGCGCCGGCTGCGCACCTACGAAGAGGACTAATGATGAACCCCACCTTCATCGTCACCAAGGAACACCGGCGCTTCAACGAGTTTGCCAACGCAGTCCGAAAAGAACGAACAATAGGGATCTGCCACGGGGACGCCGGGGTGGGCAAAACACTCTCCGCGCGCCGCTACGCAAACTGGGATGACCTTGAGCCCTACATCACCGAGTGGGGACCACGCGGCGACCAGGACGAGAAGCACTATGCACTCGCCAACCGTTCCCGGACCGTTTTTTACACCCCGGACGTTCTCTGCCGACCCAAAAGCCTTATGGAGGACATCCACCGGTACCAGGTGAGAGTTGGCTCGTGCATTGATGAACACCTGCACAAGCTCGATGCCGCACCACGCTCGATGAACAGAGTCACCACACTCGTTGAGCTGCTCATCATCGACGAAGCCGAACGGCTTAACGCGACAGCCCTTGAACTCCTCCGTGACAACCACGACCGAACCCACCTGCCGATGATCCTCATCGGCATGCCCGGCATCGACCAACGATTTCGGCACTACCCCCAGCTATACAGCCGCCTCGGCTTCTCCCACCGGTACCGCTCCCTGGGCAGAGATGAACTCCTCTTCGTTTTGGACCGACACTGGAAACGCCTTGGACGGACCCTCGACCCCGATGATTTCACCGACGCCCAGGCAATTGCCGCAGTAGAACGCATCACCCGTGGCAACTTCCGTCTCCTCGAACGGCTATTCCCACAGATCACACGCGTCCTAAAAATCAATCAACTCGAAACCATCACCGACGACGTGGTAGAAGCAGCAGCAAGCATCCTCGTCATCGGCAACTAGCGACACAGAGCGAACACAAAAAGCCGCCACCTAACACCAACATCCACAGGTGGTATCGACCTCCGGTTCGGTCAGGGATCGGATGTTGATGCCGCGCTCTGCCAGCTCGCTAATGAGCTGGAACAGGTGCCACTCCCCCGACACCCTGTCGAGTCGGTGGACCAGAAGCGTGTCGCCGTCCCGCATGTAGTCCAGACATGCAACCCATCGGGGCCTGTCTCGGATTCTGCTGGAGTCCCCGTGGTCAGTGAATACCCTCGATGCTCCTGCAGCTGTGAGGGCGTGCTCCTGGTATTGCGGGTCCTGGTCTCGGGTGGACACTCTGGCGTAGCCGATAACGTTCAATGTGCGGCTCCTCTCTGCCCACAAACCTAGCGGCCACGGAAACGGGCAAAACCGTTTCGTGCAACGGTTTCGTGCGCTCTGCGCTGGGTGTGTCGCGGAACGGGCGAGCAGCGCACGGAATCGGCGGTTTCCGTGCTGGGCGTGGCCAGTACGGAGAGAATCAGGGATTCAGATGCAGGGGGGTGTCCCATCGCTGGTAGCCCTCATCGACTGAGCTTTGCGCATATAGTGTGCTGCGCTTCGGGATCTTCCTTAGGAGCCTGTCCAAGAAGCCATGTTCCTTGTACACAATGGTGATTATTTCAACGCTGCTGGAAGGGCTTACGGAGACGAGTTCCGTGTCCCCTCGCCGATACACCTTCATAGGGAAGCCTGCGCCACTTGCGACTGCAAACTGGAGTCCAGAGCACATCTGTCCGTACTCAAATCGCCGTATCTGCGCTGGCTTTCGGTGGATGCGCTCCAGCCTCCAGTAACCTCCGCCGACGGCCGTGAACGTCCAAGGCGATTCCATGCCGACTTGGCGCCAGTCGAGATAGGCCACCGCCAGGGCAAGCAGGGCGATCCCGGTTCCGAAGATGCTCACGATCAGCGCCCACAGGGCGAGAATGTCTCCAGTTTCCGTCACAGTTCAAGCCCTTCCCAAAGATGTTAGTTCGCTTCCCCACCCACCTCCGGGTACGGTTCAAGCCTTCGTCGGTCCTACTGTTGGCGGTATTTGGCCCAGTGGGCAAGCACTGCCTGTTCCACGATGGCCCGCTTGGTGAGCTTGGTCTTGAACTTGGTGAAATCGATGGTCTCGAAAACCTCGTCACTGACCTGAAGGTTGAGGTCTCGCGGGGCGGCGGCAGCTGCCGGCTTCTTGGCGGCCGCCGGAACGGACCTTTCCGAAGCAGGGGCCGGCGCCGCTACCTGCGGCGTCTCGATAGGATCTACGTGCTCATCGGGGGCCGGCTTGATCAACATCTTGGTGCGTCGGTTCCCCAGGTCCGGCTTCTCGGTCATCGGATCACTTTCTTGAATAGTTCGGTGTAGGCATCAAGGACTACGCGCCCACTCGGATAATCGCCGTACCACTCCCCCGTGAGACGGACCTGCTCCACGATGGTGCGCTTGGGAACCATCGGTGTCAGCAGCAAGCCTGTTTCTTCGAGGTCATCGAAGGAGACCCGCTCAACGAGCGGCTGGGCCACTGCCCTGTCATCTATGGCGGCCGCGATGATGCCCACCTCCTCCAGCGAGTCGGGAGCCCCGATTCGTGTCAGGTTCTTCTTGAACTGGGTCACCGTCTGCCGTGCCCCAACAACACCGTCCACGCCGTCTCCTGAGAGCTTCGAGGCGTAGACGATGGAATCCGCGGCTGTCAGTGCGCCCTTGATGAGCGGGCCGCCCTGCCGGTTGGGGCAGTCAATGATCACCAGGTCAGATTCCAGCCCGACCAGCGAGGTTTTCAGCCGGAACTCCGCACTGTCGGAATACTCGGCTTCCCTGTTGCTGACGTTCCTCGCCGCCGGGATGATGCGGAGGTTTTCGGACCAGCCCGGAACGGGAATGCCCAGGCCTTCCGCGTAGCCTTCGCAGTCGTCATGCGCGAGGATCGCTCCGACATGTAGGTGGTCCTCTTCGGGGGCCACTCGCGCCCACTTCGTGGTGGCGGCCCGCGGGTCTAGGTCAACCAGCGTCACCCGCCGGCCATTCCTGGCCGCAATGACGGCCAACGAGACCGCCGTGGACGTCTTGGTGACTCCACCGCTCTCTGAGTAAATCGCTAGTACCTGCATGAGACGAATCTACATTCCTTCCAATCTACATTTCTGGATATACACGCTGCTTGAAATATAGATTTGTTGTTTTCTTGGTTTCTACATTCCTAGATTTCTTTGGACGTCGGCCCGTCCGTCAGCTCGCGTTCCGTGTTGAGCTGCGCGTGCACGCTTTCCATTAGTTGCGACAGTCCGGCGGCTTCCCAGGATCCGGGCCGGTTATCCAGAAGGTTGTAGCCCTCTGCCACTTCCCGTTGGGCTTCCAGCATTCCGGCATAGACAAGCTCGCCTATGTCGGTCCCGGCTCCGAGCTGGCGCAGGATTGCGTCTTTGATGGCTTCGACGTCCTCGTGATACTCCTGGCTTCGGGTCTCCAGTTCTTCGGGCGACTTGCCTGCGATAGCGCGGGCCTCAAATCCTCCGGGGATGATCTTCTGTGCCATAGTTCCGTTCTCCTTGATCGTTTGGGTTCCAGGGGCCGGCCACTTGAACCGGATTCGCGTTGCGTCTGGATTTACAGAAATCTTGTTTTGTAGATTTCTGGTTATGCTTCGGCGGGCTTCTTTGCTTTGAGCTGGGAGACTCGCTGGGTGGAGATGCCGAGCATGCGGGCGACTTCGGTAATGCTGAACTGCTCGCTGAGTTCTGCGACGACGGCACGTGATTCCGCGGCACCCTTAGCGGAAAGCTCCTGGGCTTTCTCAATGTCTTCCCGTGCCTGGGTCCAGCGCTTCATGGCTTCGTCAGGGGCTCGGAGGCTGACATTTACCTTAACCTCGTCGGGGTCGAGGTCGAGCACGGCGGCCGCAAGGTCCGTGGCCATGTCCTGGATGTCTTTCGCTCTGCTGGCCTGCGTGACCTGATCCAACTCGTGAATGTGGATCATCCACCACTTGCCCTCTTTGTGGGCTACAGCTTCGAGCTCGCGCTTGACGGTCATTTCTTCCTCTCGTACTGCCGGGCGGTGGGCCGGTAGGGGCCTTGCGGCCCCTACCGGGAAGGCTACTGCCAGCCGCTCGGCGTGGTCGGCAGTCCCTTGGCGATCTGCCGGACGACTCCGGGGCTGATGGTCCGGTGCCGGGGAACAGCCACGGTGACTGTCCCGTCCGGCGAGGCCCATACGTCATGCTTGCCCGTCTGCCGAATAATCCTCCATCCGGCCTTGGTCAGTTCCGCCTCGGCTTCTTTCCTTTTGATTTCCTTCATAACTCTATTCTAGCCCCCCTTGCATGTCAATTGCAAGGGGGGCTAGGAGAAACTAGAAGATCTTGGGAGCCGTAGTTTTTGCTTCGCTTGCGGCCGCGACTTCCTGCGCCAGTGCGAGCGAAGCGTATGCCTGCGCCATGGTGGCCTTGATAGCGGCGGCTGCCGTGGCATCCTCTGGAAGTTCCTGGGCAGCTTCGGCGAGAAGTGCCTGGGCTTCAGCGGCGTAGGTGTTTTGCATGTTTCTCCTTTGGATTGGTGGGGGACTAGGACGAACGGAGCTGGTACAGGCCTCCGAACCCCTTGGGCCTTGGGTAGGGGCAGGGCCAGCCGCCCGCACGGACGAGGGCAACCTCCGCCAGTGTGTAGAACGGTTCTGTGATCGCGAGCTGGTGCATGTAGGCGCAGCGGCCGTCAGCCATCATTTCGTGTTCCTCGTCGAGGCGGTCCTGAATGCGTGGCTTGGTCCGGGCATTCTCCGCGCCCCAATTGGAGTGGCACGCGGGGCAGTAGGCAACTTCGTAGGATTCTGCATCAAGGATGGTGGGGAAGCTCTGCGTGTCGAAGAGTGCGAGCTGTCCGGCCAATTCACTCATGGTCTTGGTTCCTTTCGCGTTCTAAGCTGTTGAAAAGCGGGGCGGGAACTAAAAAAGGGTTTGCTGGGTCCATGCCGGTGGTGTTCCTGGTCCAGGTGTTCGATCAGTAGCGCCGCGGCGTCCTCCGGAGTCGGTCCCCAGAACCTGGGGTTTTCTGTCCAGTGGCAGACCGTGCAATCCGAGTGCCAGTGGCTCCGCCAATCGGGGCAGCCCTTCAGCGGAAACGGGCCGGAGCAGCACCACGATGTTGAGTCGACCCGTCCCCGTCCCTGGATCTTCTCGGCCTGTTCCTTGGTCAGTGCCATCAGGATTCCCTTCCGGCTAGCGTCAGAATTTTGTCGGGGCGGAAGCCGGCCCAAATGTCGGAGTCCGTGACAACGACGGGAGCCGACATGTGGCCGGCCTTTTTGAACGCTTCGCGGTCAGCCTCAGTCATTTCCCGGACTTCATAGGTGATCCCCGTGCGGTCCATGGCCTTCTTGGTGGCGGTGCATTTGCTGCATTCGCGGCCGGTTTCGTCGGTGATTGTGTAGACAGTGGTGGTCATGGCTCCTGCTCCTGGGGGATCGGGGGTGGCCGGGGATCCCCGGCCACCTGTGGGTGTCTAGACGAGTTCGGCAGCTGGAAGGCGGATATCGAAAAGGCGCTCTGCCAGTCGGATCAAATGGGCGGGAGCGTCGGCGTCCCAGCCGTGATCTGTGCGGCCGAGGTAGAGGGCGTTGCCTGCAACCTCGGGCAGATAGAGCCCTGTCTCGTGAAGCAGTTGCGTGGCCCTGACGTTGGGGCGGAGGTTCCTGCTGTCTGCCCTGAGGTAGACCTGCCAGTCACCGCTGACGATGCAATCGAGTGGGCCGTAAACGGCTTGGAGTGTGCCTTGGCGGACATCCAGATTCTTTGCTGTTACGTCCTCGCTGAGTCGGGCTGGAACAACCAGGGCAATGCATTTCTGAATCATTGTGGTTCCTTCCGGTGGGCTTCTTGATACTTCTATTCTATCCCCCCTAGGAACTTCTACGCAAGTCCCCCTAGGAGATTCAGAGGAAGTTTTCCGGATTTCTTGAAATGTAGATTTCTGGTTTTATGCCTTTACAGAAACCGAGACTTGCCGTGCATAGCGTCACGCTGGCCTGCGGAACCCCTGTGGTGGTTAACCGCCGCTCTGCAGCTTGTGGTTGTCACCGCCCGTAACCACACTGGAAGCCCCCCGAGCGCCTTAGAACCTGCCCAAGGGCTTACGGTGCCATCGCTCCGGACCCCGGCCCCGCACACCGAATATGTGTCGTCCCGGCTGAAAAAAAACCCAACCACCACGACCAGGGGAGACGGCCACCCGATGGCTTGGACCATGGGGGACTTGCCCCGGCTTGTAGGACTCCTACACCCGACGTTTCTGGTCAGCGTCTCCGAATCAGCGTGTTCTAGGCTTTTTGGGTCGCCGCGGTGACCTGGTGCCGGCGGATCCTGGTTTGTAGGTACTCCACAGCCACGACGTCCGGGGAGACGGCAGCGGTACGCCTGGGGCCATGGAACTTTGCCGTGGACCGCCGGCCGAGCTTGCGAGGACGGCGGCGGCCTTTCGGCCGCCGCTTACTGGTCTATTTGCTGCGGGCCTCGTTGATGGCTGCGCGCAGTTTCCGCGTGAACGCGGGATCTTTGGTTCGGGCGCATTTCTGGCATTTCTCCCAGCGGTAGCCTTTGCCTCCTCCGCCTTCGTAGGCCATCGTGAGCTTTTCGCGGCACTTCACGCAGTGAGTGGGGTGCTCGCCGTTGGTGTAGATCAATGGATCGGGCGCGATGGCGAAGAGTTCACCCTGGCCTTCGAGCTGCTGCAAGGTTGCTCCTTCGGTAAGTGGGGTGGCCCATTTCGGGCCACCCCGTGGCCCTAAATGGGCCGGAATTGGGTTTGCTCTATGCAGCTTCGTCGTCGGTGTCGAGGGCTTCCGCGAGCTCGTGGACGGCGCGGAGAACGTTAGCGGCGGTGGCCTTAATAGTTTCCATGTCGGCCTTGGCCCATCCGGCGACGTAGCCGACACTGTAGGCGCTGGTGTCCAGTCCGAGCATTCCGGCCATGACGTAGGCCACGCTTTCGGCTTCGGTTTCCTTGACGCCTCTGTGTGCCACGTATTCTTTGTGGTCCTCCTCGGCGTGCAAGATCACGTGGGCGGCTTCGTGGATGGCTGTCTTGGCTGCCTGCGCGGGGGAGAGGTTCGCGTCGATCACCACGCGGCGCGTGCCGTCCGTGGTGGTGTAGCCGTTGACTTCGCCGGGGATGGCCTCGTGGGTGACGCTCCAGCCGCGCGCGGTCAGAAATTCTGTGACGTTGGCGACGATGCCCAGATCATCAGAGCCGGTCAGGCGGCGGGCGGGGCTGCTGTAGTCCTCGGCCCCTTCGATGACGTCGGTCTGTGAGATGTCGAAAACGGAGAGGATGGGGAAGCGGACGACGGTCTTTTCCTCGTCCTCGCCTGTGGCCTCGTTGGTTTCGGTGACCTTCTTCGTGCTGTAGCCAAAAATCCTGATGGCCTTCTCACCCTTGCGGACCTGACGGCCGAGGTCCTGCCACTTGCGGAAGCCTGCAACGCGGCTCGCGATGTTGCACTGCGAGAGGATCAAAATCACGTTGTTGAGGCTGTAGGCGTGGAATGCCTGGGCAAAGGCGAGAAACTTCATCCACTCGGCCGAGCTGGTGAACGTTTCGATTTGAGCGGTGAGCTGTGCGTGAAGGGCTTCGGCCTGAGCCTTGCGCTCTTCGGCTGTCTTGCGGGTTTTGGTGGCGGTGGCCATGGTTCGTGTTCCTTCCGGATGGGCTGCTTTCTTATATCTATTCTACCCCCCCTAGGAGATTGATTGCAAGTCCCCCTAGGAACTTCTAGGAAGTTTTCCGGATTTCTTGGAATGTAGATTTCTGCTTTTCCAGAAATGACGGGACTTGCCATTGCTTGGATCACGCGGGCCTACGGCACCAAGTGGTGATTGTCGCCGTCAGCCATTGTGGTAATCACCGCCCCCAGCCCGAGCAGGAGCCCCCTGCGCGCCTTAGAACCTGCCCAAGGGCTTACGGTGCCATCGCTCCGGAACGCGACCCCGCACACCGAATGTGTGTCGTCCCGGCTGAAAAAAACCCAGCCACCACGACCAGGGGAGACGGCCGCCCGATGGCTTGGACCATGGGAAACTTCGCCGTTGCGCTGTGCCCACTGTGGGTGATTGTGTCAACGTGATCGGAGCCCACTAGGACGGCCCGAACGGTACCCACCAGCCGGACGCCCGGGGACGATGTTGCGAAGTTGCCCAGGCGCTCTTTGTCTGCGTTCTGGCCCTGTGAAACCACTGCCACGGGTCGGGACGAAATCCGAGGTCCCGAAGCAGGCGTCCTTGGAGGAGGGTGTCAGAGGTAGCTGCAGATACGTCCGGGATCGCAGCTTGCGTCGGTCCCGGCATCGGCGTTGGCGTGGAGGCCGGCGACGACGGATCGCAACGCCATCAGTTCAGCAATCTGGTGGTCCAGGTCGGCCAGCTGGTTGGAGAGCAGGTCCTGGACGTGGGAGCAGGGGGCTTCTCCGGCGTCACGGAGGCCAAGAATTTCCCGTATCTGCGTCAGGGCGAGGCCGGCGGCTCGTCCGCGGCGGATGAACTCGAGCCTAGCCACGGAGTCTTCGGTGTAGTCCCGGTAGCCGTTAGAGGATCTTTTCGCTGCCGGGAGAAGCCCGCTGTCCTCGTAGAAGCGCAACGTCTTCGTCGTCATCCCTGCCGCTGCCGCGGCCTCACCGATACGCATCATGAACCCATTTCTTAGCAGGCCACCAGGACGGCGATTCCTTGACATTCCAGTGTAGGGGAAGGTTGAGAATGAGATGCAGAGCAGGTCTTCGGCTGAAGGCCCGCCATGGCTGAGCAGCAGTTGTGCTCCCCTCGCATCTTTAGGAGTCCCTCATGTCGGTAATACCTTTCGATTATGACCTGGCCATCATCGGTTCCGGCGGGGGTGCTTTCGCTGCTGCCATCCGGGCCACTAATCGCGGCAAGCGGGTGTTGATGGTTGAGCGCAGCACTGTGGGTGGCACGTGCGTGAACACGGGCTGCATCCCGTCCAAGGCCCTGCTGGCCGCCGCGGAAGCCCGCCACGTCGCCGTGGACGCTTCCGGGCGTTTCCCGGGCATCAGCACCTCCTCAGCGCCGGTGGATATGCCCGAACTGGTCGCCGGGAAACGGTCCCTGGTCGAAGCCATGAGATCAGAGAAGTATGTGGACCTCGCCGCGGACTACGGATGGAAGCTTCAGCAGGGGACGGCGGCGTTCGCCGGCACCGCGGCCGCACCGGTTTTGAATATCACCGTCCCGGGCGGGACCACCGAGACAGTGAGCGCCGACCATTATCTGGTGGCAACTGGCTCCACCCCCTGGATCCCTGAAGTACCGGGAATGGACGACGTGGATTATCTGACGTCCACGAGTGCGATGGAGCTGCAGGAAGTTCCCCCTTCGATGCTGGTGTTGGGCGGCGGGTACGTGGCACTGGAGCAGGCGCAGCTTTTCGCCCGGCTCGGAACGAAGGTGACCATGCTGGTCCGCTCCAGGCTCGCCTCGGCCGAAGAGCCTGAAGCCGGGAACGCCCTCGCCGGTGTCTTCGCCGACGAGGGCATCCGGGTCGTCCGCCGAGCGACAGTGTCCAAGGTAGGCTACGATCCGGCCACCGGGGACGTGGTCGTAGACGCTTCCGTCTCAGGAGGACAGGAGGAGTTCAGGGCCGCGCGCCTGCTCGTGGCAACAGGCCGGCGCCCGGTCACGGAGGATTTGAACCTCTGCATGGTCGGCGTCGAAACCGGGAACCGCGGTGAAGTCCTGGTCGACGGGAGCCTTCGCAGTACTAACCCAAGGATCTGGGCAGCGGGTGACGTGACGGGGCACCGGGAGTTCGTCTACGTAGCCGCCGCGCACGGTGCCCTGATGGTGGAGAACGCCTTCGAGGGTGCCGGTCGCGAGGTCGACTACCGGCACCTGCCCCGGGTCACGTTCACCAGCCCTGCCTTGGCGGCCGTCGGGATGACGGACAAGGAAGCGAACCAGGCAGGGATCCGGTGCATGTGCCGGGTTCTGCCGCTCAAATTTGTCCCCCGCGCGCTGGTGAACCGTGACACCCGTGGCTTCATCAAGATCGTTGCCGACGCTGGCACCGGTCAGATCCTAGGGATCACTGCCGTGGGAAAGGAAGCCGGGGACATCGCCGCCGCCGGGGTCTACATCCTTGAAGCCGGGATGACCGTGGACCAGGTCGCGAATCTCTGGAGCCCGTATCTGACCATGGCCGAAGGCATCAAAATCGCAGCCCAGTCCTTCACTACTGACGTCTCCAAACTGTCCTGCTGCGCGGCATGATGTGGCCAACGACAACCTCTAGTGCGCGTTCCTCGTCAGGCTGTGGGCGAGGCGGTAGGAGTCGGTACCGGTTTCGATGATGGTGCCGTTGAAGGTCAACCGGTCAACGATCGCGGCGCAGAGCCGGGGGTCAGTGAACGTCTTGGTCCAGCCGGAAAACGACTCGTTACTGGCGATGGCGATGGAGTTCTTTTCTTCGCGTTCGGTCAGGACCTGGAAGAGGAGTTCGGCTCCTCTGCGGTCCAGTTCCATATAGCCGAGCTCGTCAATGCACAGCAGGTCCACCCGGCCGTATCTGGCGATGGTCTTGGCGAGGACTTTCTCGTCGGCGGCTTCGACGAGCTCGTTCACGAGCCGGGTGGCCAAAGTGTATTTGACCCGGTATCCCTTCTCAGCTGCAGCGGTTCCCAGCCCGATAAGCAGGTGGGATTTGCCTGTTCCGGAGTCCCCAATCAAGCAAAGCGGTGCACCTTTCCGGATCCATTCGCCGGTAGCGAGGGTATGGATGGTAGCGGGGTTGATGTTCGTGTTCGCGTCGAAATCGAAATCACCGAGCCATTTGTCCCGCGGAAAGTTCGCGGCTTTGACGCGTCGGATTGAGGAGCGACGGTCCCTGTCATCGCACTCGGCCAGCAACAGCTCGGCCAGGAAGCCTTGGTAGGAGAGTTGTTCCTTCCCCGCCACGGTCAGAGCCTCGTCCAGGACCGCCCGGACGGTGGGCAGGCGCAATCGGCGGCAGGCCTGGTCCACGGCGGCAACCGCTGCCTGTTCCGTCAGGCCGCGGCGCCGGCGCAGGGTTGGAGTGATGGTGGTGGCCGGTGCGGTGGGGCTCATGAGATGTTCTCCTTCGACGCGGTTCCTGCGGAATGTTCGGTGCGTTTGGCCAGCAGCTCGTCATAGGCGCTGATTGTCGGGAGCGGTCGCTTGTCCGGAGGGAGCCCGGCGATGACAGTCGCCGGGTCCATCAGCCGACGCTGGGTTAGGCTGACAACTCGTTGCACTTTCGCTTCAGCATGTGCACCGCGATGACGGTCAGGATGGGACCCACCAGCGGGGATGCTGGAGGCGTGTCTGCGGGCTTCAACCGCTACGACGTCGGCGCTGACGGCACCTACTCCAAGTGCTGCGGAGATCCCCGCCTCGATGTCTTCGGCTTCCATCGAGCGGTGCAGCAGCAGGACGTCAATCAGTTCACGGGTCCCCTCGGCATCGCCGTTGACCCTGCGCGAGGCAGACCAGAAGGCCTCATGGGCGCTGGTGAAAGCACCTGACTCCCGCGCCCTGGCCAAAGCCGTGGAACCAGGCAAAGCGCCGGGCTTGGTCTTGAGGACCTCCAGATAATGGTCCAACTGGACCGACTGCCCACCCTTGGCAATAATCCGCTGATGCCGGGCCGCCACCGCGCGGCCGTCGAACACCACAACTTCGGACGCCCGCAAGGAGACCCGGACCCTCCGGCCGATGAACCGTGCTGGCACCGAGTACTTCACCATCCGCACGGTAATCATTGAGGACCGGTCCACTCTCGGGTTCAGCACCAGACCGGGATCGAACTCTTCGGCCGGCAACGATGCCAGGAACGGGCGCTCGGCGGCGAAGTCCTGGCCGATGGTGCGAATCCTGCCATCGATCCGCCGCTGATCGTCTTGGACCTCCCGGCCCCGGATCCGGTCGTTGAGGTCCTCAAGGGACCTCGTCACGGGCATCGGCGTAAGCCGGTTGCGGCGGAACCAACCCACCTCGCCCTCGACCCCGCCTTTCTCGTGAGCGCCGGCAAGACCTGGCTGGCAATAAAAGGCATCAAATCCATATTCTCTGAACTCGCTCGAAAGGGATGGCTGGCGCTGTCGGTGATGATCAAATTTTCTTGGCGGAGGGCAACCCGAGAGAGACAGTCGGTTGGCCCGTCCGGCGCCGTTGAGCCTGGGCGAGTTTGTCTTCGGCTCCTGCGAGACTGACTTGCAGGCCTTCGATCTCGCCGATCCATCCTTCCCGTTCAGCCTCGGCGATGCGGGCAAGGAGGTTGTCGCGGATCTCGAGGAGCCGGCCATGCTGGGCAGGGTCGGGCCAAAGCATCGGGCAGCGGATGCAGGCGTGCTCGTGGATGCAAGGTGTTCCGAACGCTCGTCCGCAGGTCCCGGCCGCGACTTTGCGTTTCTCGAAGTGCCCGAGGAACTCTTTCCATTCTTCTTCGGTGGGGGTGCGGTATTCCTCGCTGGGCCGTAGCGACCGTCTGCGGGCGAGGAATGCCAGGTGGGCGTCGATGGCCTCGGTGGGGTAGACGGCCTTGTAGCCCATGGTGACGTTGATGTCTCGGTGGCCGGCAATGATCTGCGCGATGTGTGGCGGCAGCCCACTGAGGACGGCTTCGGTGATGAACAGCCTTCTAAAGTCGTGCGGTGTGAAGTGCAGCGGTTCTCCCGTGACGGGATTGACCAGGCCGGAATGTTCCAAGGCTGCGGTGAGCAGTTTGCGGATCAGTCCCGCGCTCATCGCGCGGTGCTCGCCCACGACGCGGCGCTGGAAAAGGAGAGGCGCCGCTGGTCTCCAGACTCGCTCGTGGTCGTCGTATGCTTCGACCAGCGGAATGGCTCCGGTCTTCGGGTTCTGGACGCGGCGGATGATCAGGCTGAGGACGTCGGCTAGTTCGGGACTGACCACCAGCAGCCGCTCGGTATCGGTCTTTGACGGCGCGATCTGCAGCAAGGGAACGATTTCTCCGGTGGTGGGCAGCCGGTATTGGATCAGACTGTGGTGGGACAGTTCGGTGAGTTCCTCGACGCGGATCCCGGTAGCCCGAAGGGTCTCGACGGCGGCGAAAGCCCAGAACGCGTGTTCTTCCTCGCGACCCAAATCGCGCCGCTGACCGGTGTCGGGTTCGACTGCCCAGATCTTCACGGCAGCCGCTCGGGATGGAGCCACTCGCATCAGGTTTTGACCGGCCGCGGTGAACGTCGCTCCCGGGGCCGTCCGGGTTGCTGATTCGAACAGTTCGGCGGCTTCCTTCCGGCGCCGGTTCACGCTCTCGACCAGGACTGGCAGGACCGGTAGGCGTTCTCGCGTGCGGGCGTCCATGCGGGACTTCAGGTGGCGCTTGGCCTTCCGGCGGTCGATCTCCTCCCTTCCGATCGGGCAAGGGGCGACCCAGTGCGCCCAGCGGGCCGGGTCCTCGACGGCCCACTGAGCCAGGTCGAGGTAGAGCGCCCGGACAGGAGTCAGGCATTCGCGGTAACTGACCCGCTCGACTTCGGCATCACGTTTACGGCCATCGGAGTCGGTGACGGAACGGGTGATGGTGCGCAGTCTCCGCTTCCAGGCCGCGGCGACGCCGGCGGGGAGGTCGAGGCTGTCAATGCCCGGGTGATGGCGTTCCAGATCGGCCCAGAACAGCCCCGCCAAGTGGTAGGTGATCGAGGTCAGACTACTGTAGTCGAGGCTTGCCTGGCGTTCCTTGAGGTAAGCGATCAAGAGACCGCGGATGTGGTCGGAAGAGAGTTGGTACTGGTCGATCATCTGTTCGGGGGTTTTCTGTCCGGCGACGCGCAAGTGGCGCAACGTGGCTGGCGCGTCGGGTCCGAAGGAGCCCATCTCGTGCAGCAGCCGGTAGAACAGGCCGGTCGAGCCGATAGTGGTGCCGCGCGTGGAGGCTTCGGCGTCCAATACTTCCACGACATCACCGGGGGTGATGTCGCTGATCGTCCCGCCCATGGCCGAGACCAGCGCGGCGGCGCGGTATAGGTTGCGGGTCAGTGCAGTCTGGGAGACGTTCGGGTCGGCGGTGCATTTGGCCCGGAGTTCGGCGAATCCGGCAGGGTCGCGCATGGCCGCCATAGTCCGGGCCAAGGACCCGGACCCGAATGCCGCGATGCAGAGCCAGGAGAGTGAGGGGCGGATCAGGTCGGCGCCGAATACGATGTGGAGCGAGCGGAGGAACTGTTCGTCATTCCATTGGCTCTCCCTGCCTAGGTTTCGCAGCCAGGCCAGGGGAATCTGCCGCCAGGGCCGACCTGCTGCTTCAACGCCGGTCGCCGACCATCGTTCCTGCCACGTCGCGCCCGGATGCTCGTCAAGCCAGTCCAGAACCCATTGACTGCCCTGACGGGGGATCTTGATGTGATCGCTCGCCTCTACATGTCGCGATCTCATGCGGGTCAACGCTGCGTCCCGGTCCAGCATCGTTGCAGCCCAGCGCGTGGCGGTCGGCCGGGCCCGAAGTGATTCGCTCAGCAGTGGTGCGGTGACCTGCTGGGTACTGCGGTGAGCTTTGGGATCGTCAACGACCAGGACAGTCATAGTCATGACCTTCCGAACAGGATTTGCAGGGTCTCGGGCGCATAGCCCGGTGCCGGCGCTGGAACTGCCCGGCGCTCGGCTTGGCGGGTCTGTTGCTCGTGGTGCTCCAAGACCCGCCGGATTACTTCCTGCTTGCGCGGAGTGAGGTAGATCTGCGTGGTCGTCAGCAGCGCGTGCCCGAGCACGAACTGGACATCGGTCAATGGCAGATTCGGGTCTTCGGCCATCCGGTAGGCCGCCGTATGCCGCAGCCCGTGGAGCGTCGCATCGCTCCCTGCCGCACGGACCGCCCGCTCGAACATTCGGTGCGCCGCATGGTAAGTCAGGGGACGATAGGGCTCCCGGAGCGTCCACCAGATCGGCATCGATCGCCCTTTCGGCAGGCGTCCTTGCATCTCGAGCTCATAGAGCCGGAGCCAAACGAACGCGTCAGTTGAAGCCGGCAGCTCCTGACTCGCCCCCGAGCCTTTCCGGATCACTGTGATCACCTGCCGGCCCGGATCAACACCGCTGCGCAGGGCCGACAACAGCTCCGAGGCCCTGGCCCCGGTGGAGACATAGAAGGCAACCAGCGCACGATCCCGATGTGAGGGCAGGCGCGCAAAGATCTCGTTGAATTTCGCGTCAGGAATGCTGCGCGGGATCCTCGAGGCAAGTCGCGGCCGGAACAGGCCGCTGCGTTCGTTTCGGTGGGGCTCCATTGGATTGTGATGGGCATGCGCACGACCCCCGCGCCGTGGACGCTCCAACGGGAACGGGTTGAGCAGTGGCCCGGTTCCTGTGTCGAGGTGGAAGTCGTAGAACCGGCGCAGCACCGTCTCGGTGTGTGCCCGGACCGCGGGCGAATACGGGACCGGCTTCGCCCGGCGCTTCACTGATTCGCCGGGCCTGCGCCAATGCGATCGTTGCGGCTTGCCCGATACCAGCATCCAGCGGGCGAAGTCACGGGCCTCGACCCGGCTCGCCCGGTTCCAGGCGACGTCGATCTCCCAGAGGAAGCGGAACCACCGCAGCAGGTCCATCCCGTAGGAACGCAGCGTCGAGGCCGATCTGCCTGCCGCCTGCAACTCGTCGAAGAACGCCGATACCGCCGCGATCGGTGCGCCTCCGGCATCAACTAGCCGACACGGCCGACACAGGTCCCCTGTGCTTTCAACCGCCCCTACCAGCGGCACCGACAGTCGAGCCAGGTCTCTGTCCACGTCTTCGCTCATCACAAGACAGACCGTAGTCAGCGAACCAGAATCTAGGCGTCAACCAGCACAAACGCGTGTCGTAGTTCAGTAAACGGGTAGAACGAACGGAACAGCACCCACCGGTCGTTTTCCAGGCGGTTCCGGCCCTGACCGAACACCACGGACCTGACGGCACTGGTGAGGTTGTCATAGCGGATGTGTTTGACCGGCACGCCGCCGATCTCGTTGAACGCCTCGACATGGCCTTCCAGAAATGCTTCCTGGGCCTGGGTGGGGTAAATCCGGTGGATGGCCTTGCCGGAGTGGGAGAGCCGGAAGATGAACATGTGGCATTTCGTCTTTACCCCGTCCAGCACGATCCAGACTTCACCGAAGTCCACTTCCGCTTCCGCGCCCGGGGCGTGCTCCTGGGGAACGAACACCTCAACCCGGCGGCCGGCCTCCACATCGATCTGCGCCCGGCGGACCCGAACGTAGTCACGCACCGTCGAATACGACAACTCCTCCGCTCCGTGCTCTTCGATGAGCCGGGCAAGAATCCTCCGGGCAGTGTGACGCTGCTTCCTCGGTGCCGTCGTGTCCTCAACGAGCATGGCGTCGATCGCCAGTTTAAAAGGATCAAGCCGCGGCGAGGATCGTTCAGGAGTTTTGCGCTCTGGCGGGACCGGGGAACTCAACGCCTTACGCACGGTTTTCCGCGCCACCTGGTGCCTGCGGGCAAGCTCCCGAATTGACGCCCGCTCCACCCGGGCATCCCTCCGAATCTGCGCGAACAACTCCACTCTTGACCCCATCCCGGGCCCTCCCGTCGTCGATCCAACACTGGATGGATCAACGCTCACAGGTGGGTACCATTCAAGCCGTCATTAGGTTCGGCATGTCCGGCTGGTGGGTACCGTTCGGGCCGTCCTAGTGGGCTCCGATCAGACTGACATACTCAGTGGGCCGGTGGAGACCGGAGGATACATCTCAAAGCGGTCCACATTGGGTGTCAGCGCGTAGTTTGCTTCTCATTTTGGGAAGCCATGGTCATGCGCTTTGGGCTTCCTGTGCCAGGGCAACTCGCTCGCGCCACCCCATGGCAAGAGGGGTGTAGGTGGCCCATTCGCCGCGTTCGCGTTCCCGGCGTTCCTGGGCGGCGCGACGTTCGGCCACCCGCTGGGCTTGTTCGGCTGCCTGCTTCTGGCTGGGAGAGCGGTAGAACCCGCCATCCGGGCGGATCCACTTGCCCAGACGGAAGCGGAGCCAAGCCCCGGTGTTGTCAACGCCGGCCGCTCCGTCGTGGTGGTAGCGGGCGTCCGTGTTCGGGCGCCAATCGATGGCGTGCTTGAGGTCTTTGACCGTCCAGCCTGCCCGGAGGAAAGGCCGGCAGATGGCGGCGACATGGGCTGTGGAGATGCGTTGGAGGGGAAAAGACCTGAATTGGAGCTCCAGCGAGGCTAGACGCTCGGCCTCGCGGCGCTCACGCTTGTTCCCGGCGTTTGTCGTTGTGTTTGGATCCCAAAAGGGTTCTTTCCGGTTGAGCAGCTGGTGATTGACCTCGCGCCGCTGTGCGGCGCGTTTGGAAGACGTCAGCGGCGGAGCCGCTTCCATTTGAATTTTTGAATCCCCTTCGCGCATCGCGTGCGGGGGGTTGTTAACAGCCCTAGTGGGCACCGGTACGCTACTTTTTTCCACAGACTGAACGTCGGCCTTTTCCAGCAGCACATAGATGGCTGCTTCGTTCTCGGTGCGGCCGCTAGATTTAGGCGTGAACTCGGCTGTGCGACCCGTGGCCACGACGGCGAGGACGCCCCAGTCACGGAGTCGGCGGAAGTAATTGGAGATGCTCTTGGAGGGGAATCCAAACCGCTCCTGGAGCCGTTGCCAGAGCGGCATGATGGTCATGCTGGCGGGGTCAAAGCCAGGGCCTTGGGCGATGGCATTCACGAACCGCCAGATGTTGGCTTTCAAGTCTTTGCGAGCCAGCTGGAACTCCGCGAGCTCCTGAATGCTACGCAGCCAGCGAATGATGTGGCGGGCAGGCCTGTACCCGGCCGGCACGACGGACCATACGGCGCGGTTGCTGCGCTCGTTGGCTTTGCGTACGCGTCTGGGCTTGTACTTGCCAGCACGCCCTTTACGGCGCTTCCTGGAGCCAATAGCGGATCCAGATCCGGGTTCAGCGGCGGCCGGAAGGCCTGCTCCCAGAGCAGAGACGTTCTCGGGCGTCAGCTGTAGCCGCCGGGGGCCTGGCTCATCCTCTAGCCGAGGTCCATCGGCTGTGACTTGACAGGAAACACGACTACGAGCATGCGTTGACGCCGGAACCGGGTCCGGTACCATAGGCAGCAATAACCTTTCGTTTGAAGGGTGCAAAAAGGGGAGCGTCCTCGCGAGAGGAAGCTTGAATAGTTCAGATCGTGATCCGCCAAGAACAAGGATCTGAACGACATACTTAATGAAGGCCCGCCTAGTGCGGGCCTTCAGTTTTTAACTGGCCTTAGCGATAGGCAATGCCTCCTGCAGGCTCTGACGGTCTACCCACGCGGGGAGGCCGTCCGCTTCAAGTTCAAGGTGGTTGAGGATGAGTTCCAGGCCCTGGGCGTCACTGAGTCCCATGCGCTCGGAAACCTCATGGAGTTTGTCCTTGCAGTGCTTCGGGATTGCGTAGTTGACCTGCACGTTGCTGATACCTGTGCCGCGTTTACGGCGAAGAACAGTTCCCATGACGCCCACACTAGCCATAGGGCTAGTGCAAAGTTTTCCGACACGCCGCGCCGCACGTCTGATGTGTCATTAAGTACGACAACGTGGAGGCTATGTTCCCCGCAGGAAATCCAGGTAAGTGTTTATGGCTGCTTCGCGGGCTTCCACATTCAACTTGTAGACGCGCCACCTGTCTGACTGGCCCTTACCCTCTGCCTGGTGGGAGGTCACGCCGCGCTGCGTCTCGATCTCTTTTAGATATCTCCAGACGGTCCGGTAATCCACATTTAGATCGCGACCAATTTCCCCGGACGTTGCTCCATCGGGATGCTGCGCGAGGTATCGAAGGATTGATGTTCGGAGCGCGTTGACCCCAAGCATGTTCAAGGACCCCTCCGTGAGGCCAGGAATCGCGAGTGGGACATATTTCGGCACCTCCCTATTGTGTATCAAACTGTGCATTCCTGATGATATGCCATATAATGTGATATGACGATATGGCCCGAAACTCAGCTACCAGCGTGGCGTGAGCTTCTGCACAGGGAGGCCGTGTGACAAGCACTTTTGGTCCTGTCTGTGAAGAATGACGAGCTGGTCCAACGTCAGTTTTGTCGGTCGTTGCTGTTAGTTGTGGGAATGATGTTCTAGGGGGATGGGCAGATAGTGAAGACTTCATTGCCGTTCGGCACGGAGTGGCCGATGAACGGAGCTCTTCGTGATCGGGCCGCGCAGGTAAGCGAGAATTTCCGCTCGTGGGTTGATGGCTTGAACCTCCCGGACGATCAGGTGCGGGTGCTCTCTGAGCTTCTGGGCATGATGGACGCGCGGGAGTTCGTCGAAGGCAGGGCCGCGTGCGTGACGTATGAGGCCGAGGTCGCCCGGCTTACGGGGCTGGGAGACTCCCTGAACGCCGTCGTGGCCGACCTAGTGTCCGCCGGCTTGTTGACATCCCATCCCGCATCAGACGTTTTCCCAGACCGTCGCCCCGGCGTCGTTTTCCGTGTCCGCCGCCCGGACGTGGTCCTGACGGTGGAGGCTGCCGGGCCATTGTGGACGGCTGACTCCTGGGTGCGGCGGCGTTCTGCCGTTCGGTCCGCATCGTGAAGGGCGGCGCTGGGAGCGTAGGCCTGGCTGTAGGGGCTTTTCTTTTGGCCCCCATTTTGATTGTGGTGCTGTTCTTGGGTGCGGGTGGGGCTAAGGCTGCCTCCTCCTGTGGTGTGGCCGGCGGCAGTGTGGCCGTGGGTAGCATTCCGGCGAAGGCGGGTGCTTTCTCTGGTAAGCAGCTGGAGAACGCGGCCGCGATCATGAAGGCGGCGAAGGATCTTGGTCTGCCGGCGGCGGCTCAGATTCTTGGTGTGCAGGCCGCTATTGGGGAGTCCACGCTGAACGTCATCGACCACGGCGACGTGGCGGGCCCGGACTCACGCGGGCTGTTCCAGCAGCGGGACAACGGCGCGTGGGGCTCTTATTCGGACCGGATGGACCCCTACATCAGCGCCACGAGCTTCTTCAAGGCGCTGAGCAGGGTTGCTGGTTGGGAGCAGCTGGAGCCCAGTACGGCCATTCACCGCGTTCAGGGCAATGCTGTGGAGGACCACTACGCGCAGTTCCGTGCTCCTGCAGCTGAGGTAGTGAAGGCCCTGGGCGGGGAAGCCACGGCCGGGATTGATGCCAGCGGGGCATGCCCCAGCGCCGGCGGAGCTGTCTTGGGTGAACTCTCCGGTAAGTGGGTCCACCCGCTGCCCGGTGCGGTCATGAGTAGTGGCTATGGCCCCCGCGCTGCACCTGCCGGGACGGTTGGGGGAGTGCTGGCGAATTTCCACTATGGGATCGACTTCGCTACTCCCGGCCGCGCGGGAACCATCGTGGCGGTGACGGATATGAAGATCGTCAAGGTCCGCAACCTTGACGGCACGTTCGGCACGGGGGTGACCGGCCAAACCACGGACGGGAAGCTGACCATCGGCATGTACCACATGGAGGCCGGGTCAGTGAAGGTCAAGGAAGGCGACGTGGTGGCCGCCGGGACCCCGCTGGGAACCGAGGGGGCCACGGGCAACGTGACCGGGCGGCACCTGCACATGGAGTTCTTCCCAGGCGCCCTGCCCAACCCCATGGTCCCGATCAACCAGACCACCGACCCAGCACCGATCCTCAAAGCACAGGGAGTGAGCTTCTAATGAGCACCAAGAATTTCGGCCTTGTCCTCGCGGTCGCGGCCGCGGCCCTCACGGGCTGCGCTGCCCCGGCTTCGAACACCACCCCTCAGCCTGCCGAGTCGAGCAGCGCCGCAGTGGAGCTGCACGAACACGACGAGGATCACGGCGTGCCGGTCGTGACCTGGGATGCCTCGGCGGAAGCGGAGGTCAAGGCTCTTGCCATTGATCTGATGGGTAAGTTTGCTCGTCCGGACGTGACGGCACGGGCGTGGTTCGATGCGCTCCAGCCGCGCATGAGCGCCGATTATCAGGAGTCCGCGCAGTACATCGACCCTGGCCGGATCCCGGTCACCAAGATTCTCTCTGGCCCGGTCCTGGTCAGGGAGAAGGGGAACCCTATGTCGGTCACGGCGGAGTTCTCCACGAATAACGGCCCGTGGGTTCTCTCTCTCCACCGGTCAGGGCAGGAGGAACCGTGGCTGATTACTCGTGTCGCTCCAAAAGATTCCTAAACAGCATCACCACTCCGAAAAGAAAGAGGTAGGCCCATGGCAATCGAAAAATCGCTGATCCAGCCGGAACCGGTGATCAGCGCCATCATCAACGGGGACAACACCGGTGTTCTGAAGATCAACGGGGAAGAACACCCCTACGAAGCCCTGGACGTGAACGACCTGCGCCAGGCGCTCATGAAGCGCGTCATCGGAGAGGCAGCCACCCTCGGCCGCCCCGTCCGTGTGACCTCGATGGACGACACCGGGGTTTCCTACCTGGTGGTCTCACCGTCTGGTGAAGTCGAGGAAGAGCAGCCCGCAACGGTCCCGGAGGATGCCAGCGCGATCATTGAGCGCATCCCGTCCGTGCCCGCCGCGACAACCACGCTGGCGGCGGCTAGGTCCACTACGACCGTCGTCAGGGAGCCAGCCTCGTCCGCTGCACCAGCAGCGGCAGAGACGGTTACCCGCCGGTCTATCAGGGAAGCGGGGAGCTTCCTTGCTGCCCCCAGCGCCGTTGAGCCGGCTACTCAGGGATTCCGGGGTCTGCTGAACAGCCTGGGCCTGTCCCTCGCGCCGTCCGAGGATGAACTGAGCGAACGCGAGGATATCCGGCTGGCATCCAAGCACTTCGCCGGCACCCGAACCATTGCAGTGGTCAATCAGAAAGGCGGATCGAACAAGACACCCACCGTGGCTGGCTTGGCTGCCGTTTTCGGCCGCAACGGCGGCAGCGTCGTGGGGTGGGATAACAACCCCACGACAGGGACTTTGGGGTGGCGTACAGAGAAGGGTGACCATGCCAGGAGCGCACTGGACGTAATCGCCGCCGCTGATGCGCTGCTCTCGCCCACAGCCCAGTCGGCGGACATCAACGCATTCGTCCACCACCAGAGCACGGACAAGTACGACGTATTGCGCTCTGACGCTGATGTGGATGGCACGCACGAAGTAACCGCTGAAGAGGTTGACGTACTGCATCGGGTCGTCTCCAAGTACTACCGGCTGATCCTCATGGATTCAGGCAACAACCACCGAAGCGCCGAGTGGAACCGTATGATCGACCACGCGGACCAGCTGGTGGTTCCCACCACCAATGAAGAGGACCGGGTAGAGGCTGCTCTCCTGACATTGCAGGGCCTGGACCTGAAGGCTGAGCGCTCTGCCGAACTCGCTTCCAATGCCGTTGTAATCGTCTCGGAACGGCAAAGAGGCGAGGCCCGGCTCTCGCAGGAGACGGCAGAGAAGTTCCGGCCCTACGTCCGGGATGTGGTTGTGGTGCCCTTTGATGAGGCGTTGAAGTCCGGTCAGATCCGTTTCGGCGCCCTCCAGCCTGCAACGCGCAGGGCGTGGTTGCGGGCGGCAGCAGCGGTGGCGCGTGGGCTATGAACGTGACCGAAAAGACCGAGAACGTCAGTCCCTGGGTGACGGCCGCACAAAGCATCGCACCGGAAGTCCGCGCCGCCGCACCTGAAGAGGAACCAACCCCGGCAGCCGAAGAACAGCCTGTCGGTTTCGTGGCCGCGCACGGCGGTGCCGGGGCCACGGCTTGGGCTTCGATCCTGGACGGTGCCGACCACGGCCAGCAGCTTCCCACGGACGGGACACCCGTGGTGCTTGTCGCCCGCGCCAGCCTGCACGGCATCGATGCGGCCAAAGCCGCCATTGCTGCCCACGGCCGGGCTGCGTTCAGCGCGGTCCTGATTGTCCCGGCCGTACCGGGACGGACCCCCAAGCTGATCCAGAACGAACTCAAGGTTCTAGCTGGTGCCGTTCCTCTGGTCCCCGCCCCCTGGGTTCCGGGGTTGCTGATCAAGCGCTCTGCACTGGCCGATTTCACGGATGTACCGGCAAAAGACCTGGCAAAGGTCCGAGCCGCACTTTCAATCACTAAAGGAGAAATGAAATGACTGTATTCACCAAACTCACCGAGGTAGCAACCATGGTTGTAGCCGAAGCCAAGCCGCTCCCCGGCCCGGTCCAGGACGGCCTTGACACCGTTCTGATGTGGACCAAGATCATCGGCGGTTCCCTCGCCGTGCTGGGCCTGATGATCCTTTTCATCGGCCTGTTCTTCGCTCACCAGCGCGGCCGCGGTGAAGAGTTCATGGGCAAGGCCGGATGGTGGCTCACAGGCGCTATCGGCCTGGGTACCGCCAGCCTCCTCGGCGCACTGTTCGTCGGATAAGGAGGCGACCATTGAGCAAGGTGCAGAACCCCCAAACGTTGAGGGGAAAGGTCGCGCTGTGGGCATCAGTCGCGTTGGTCTTCCTCGTCGCCATTCTGTTGTTCCTGATCCTGGTCAAACCAGCCGGAACGACACCGCCCAACCCGATAGCGGTAGAAGCCACCAAAGCAACAGGTGATTGCGACGTGCCCGAAGGGGACACGTCCTCTAAGCCGGCCATGCCCAAAGACCTCCGCTGGGAAGCCGACAAGGGGTGGACGTGGCCCGTCTCGGACACCTACGGCCCCACCAAAACAAAAGACGGATTCCCTGTCTGCTTCGCCCGCTCACCCTTGGGTGCGGCACTCACCGCTGTGTCGATGAATGCGGCGGGGAACCTCATCAACGCACGCAAAGCGGGTGAGGTTTACGCGATCGATTCTCCTGGGAAGAAGGTTCTGCTGGACAAGACCCCGGACAAGGCCGCAGGAACCACTCCGGCAACCTTCGCCGGATTCATCGTGGACAGCTTCACCGGTGACGAAGCGTCAATAACGCTCGTCGTGGCTACCGCTGCGACTAGTTCAGGCTATGCCGGTCTTCCGCTCACCTTCCGCTGGGTTGACGGGGACTGGAAGCTGAAAGTTCTTGACGACGGCTCGACCTTTGTCGGCCAGCCGCCCGTTCCCGTCAAGGGCGGATTTGTGGAGTGGAGTGGTTCAAATGGCTGATTGCAATCCTTTGACGGATGGTTTGGCCTGCGTTGCCGGCAAAGTGGTTGGCGGTGTGGGGAACGCGGCCTCAGGTGCGGTGAACTCTGCCGTCGATTCGGGAGCCAACAGCCTGGGTGAAGCCATGATGGGCGCCTGGGATTCGATCATGAAGGGTTTCCTGACCTCCTGGCTGGATGCCGGGATGCTCGTCAGCCTGGACGGTGCCTCCATGCAGTGGCTGTCTGACCAGTTGCAGGTAATCAGCATCTTCCTGACGACGGTGGGAATCATGGTCGCCTGCATCTGGACTATGGTCCACGCCCGTGGGGATCAGGCAGTGAAGGCCTCGAAGGCCCTGTTCATGGTCTTCATGGTGACCACAGCCGGGACCGCGCTGATGCAGGTCGCCATCCCCGCTGGGGACGCCTTCGCGAAGTACATCCTCGACGAGGCCGGCGTGACCGTTAACGGTTATGACCAGCTCGGCCCGGCAGCCGGGGCCGTTGGTCAAATCGGTCCCGGCTTGGCGATTGTGGCCGGAATTTTCGGGGTGATCGCTACTTTGTTGCAGTGGATCATCATGATCGTCCGCGCCGTGGTCCTGCCTTTGCTGGTCGCTGTGTGGCCGGTCGCCGCTGCGGCGGCCATGATCCGCGGTGCCGAAGGTGGCTTCTCGACGGTCACTAAGTGGCTGATTGCTTTCCTGATTTACAAGCCTGTCGCGGCAATCATTTACGCGTTCGCGTGGAAGTTGAAGTCGGGTGATGACGGGATTGGAGGCGTCATCAACGGCATGTTGCTGCTGGTGCTGGCTGTTGCTGCCCTTCCGGCGCTTATGAAGCTCCTTAGCCCAGCGACGGCCGCGATGGGCTCAGCTGCTGGCGGGACCATGGCCATGGCTGCCGGCGCTGCTGTCGTCGGTGCCGCCGTGGCCGGGGGAGCGGCCGTGATGACCGGGGGCGGCTCTGCCGCCGCTGGCGCTTCCGCTGGGGGAACTGCGGGCCGGTTCAGTTCACCGTCTCCCGGCAATTCCACAGCGCAGGGTGCTTCACCGGACGTTTCCACGTCCGGCGGCTCAGGTGGTGCTTCCTCCTCTGGCCCGAGCGGTTCTACCGGTGGTGCTGGTCCGTCTGGGACACCTGGCGGTAGCGGCATTGCTGGTCCAAGCGGTGGTTCGCCTTCCTCGGGCGGGTTGGCGGCTGGCGGCGGTGCGTCGGCCGGGGCTTCCGGGCCAGGTTCGGGGCTTCAGGCTGCTTCTCAGTCTCTGGGCGGCGCTGTCGCTCAGGGAGCTAAAGACTCTGATGGAAAGGGAGTGTTGGGCTCATGAGCGATAACGCTGCACAGGAAAAATTCGGTAACTGGCTTCAGCCTGCTTCACCTGGTCTTTATGGCCTCAGCCTTCCCGCGCTGATCGTCTCGGCTGCGGGCTTGGTGTTTTCGCTGCTATTCATGATGAAGGGTCTGTATCTGGTGGCGCTGGTAGTGCTGCTGGTCACGGCCTTGGTCGTGCTGTTTGGCATGGTGAAATTCGGCGGCCGGACGATCATCGGCAAAATCACCGATTCGCTGTCCCTGGCTACCCGGAAGTCCTCCGGCTCGGCGTTCTACGTCACCGGGGCGCTGTCCACGCTTCCGCCGGAAGACGCGGAGCGCCTGCCCGGTGCCCTGCTGGACGTGGACACGATTTCAGGTACTGACGGCTTGGGCCGGAAGTACTCGCTGCTTCACCACAAAGCCGTGAACCAGCTGGCAGCCGTATTCGGCTGCTCCCCGGACGGGGCTTCGATGCAGGAACAATCCATGGTCAACGCCCAGGTCTCCAAGTACGGCAGCTGGCTCTCTTCCCTGAGCGTGGAAGAAGGCCTGACGGGGGCCACGGTTGTGGTCGATTCAGCCTCGGAATCCTCAGCCGGGACATGCGCAGCAATCCGTGACGACGTCGCCCCTGGTGGCCCGGCCTTCGCCAAGGAAGTCCTGGACCACGCGGTGGGAACCCTGCCCGCACGCTCGGCCGTGCTGAACGTCTACGCAACGATGGTCTGGGATGCAGCAACGCTGGGTGCAACCGATAAGGACGTGTCCTCTGCCGTAGCTGAGGTAGCCGCCCGCCTTCCTGGCCAAAGCGAAATGCTCCGTGATGCCGGGGCCGGCACACCCGAACCACTGGTGGAAGAAGAACTCGCCCACGTCGCGCAGCTGGCGTACCAGCCGATGCGCGATCAGGAAATGGCTTTGGATGCTCTCCAAGGCCGCCAGGCGGTCAAGGACTGGGAGCATGCCGGGCCGGGGTTCTTCGATGACTCACAGGGCCGCGTGGTGTTCCACGATGGCGTTGCGTCGATGACGCTGATGATGACTGTTCCTCCGGGCGCGCACATAACCTCGCGCAGTTTTGACCGGATTTTCGGGCCGAACGCGAAGTTCCTCCGCAAGCGCGTTGCACTGTTCTACCGTCCTGTGGACCCCGGTAGCGGGGCCAGAATCGTGGACAAGCTGGTGAAAACCGCTGATTGGAAGATCAGCACCCGCAAGGGCCGGCCCACGTCCTGGGACCGGGCGGCCAAGGCTGTAGCCGAAAAGACTGAAGAGGAGCTGGCGCAGGGTGCCAGGCTGTCGCTGTTTTCGATGATGGTCACGGTGACGTTTGCCCCGGATCAGAAGTCTTATCGGGACGCACTGAATCAGGTGAAGTCCCTTATGAACCAGCTGATCATGCCGTACCGGTTCGTGGAGCACGCCGGTTCGGCCGCGTTCCACACCACCCTTCCGTTCGGCGTTCTTCCTTGGCGGTACAGCACTACGCCCCTCTGGATCGGAAGTGGCACCAAATGAGTAAGCGCGGTAGCGAAGTGAATCACGTCAAAACATCCAAGGGCTTTACCGGGTTTGGCGGCGGCCGATGGGGCAAGCGTCCAGCGCCGCCGCAGTGGTATTCGTCCTCGACCCAGCTGTGCGGGATTTATCCGTTTTCGGCCGGCACGTCCCGGCCGAACGTCGGGACTCCGCTGGGCCGGGATATGAACGTGGGCACCGCCGTGGCCGGGGACATGAAGACCTGGTACGACGCGGGCCTGATTTCCTCACCCTCGATGATGCTCTTTGGCCTGAACGGGAACGGCAAGTCCTCGGTCGCGCAGCGGTTCATCTACTCCATGGCCGCGCGTGGCATCGTCCCGATGGTCTTTGACCCGCTGAAAAACGAATACCGCGAAGCCATCGAAAAGATGGGCGGCACGGTGTTCAGCGTCGGCCCGCGCGGGAAAGACAGGATCAATCTCCTGCACCTCGGGGCATTGGGGGATGCCGCTGCAAGGATCGGCGGTGTCCTGGGTGAGGAAATGCGGCAGGAGGCCATCGGCAAGGCCGTGGACATGGTTGCCCTGGTCGTCCAGATCAACCGCGGCCTGCCGCTGGCCGACAGTGAAGATGCGGTACTGGCCCTGCTGGTGCGCTCGGTCATCAACCGGGTCCGCAGACCTTCCCTGTATGACCTGAAAGCGGCGTTCCTGAACCCGCCGCCGGAAGTCCTCTCGGCGGTGGCCTGCAACGATGCGCAGCAGTTCCTCACGGAGTACCGGACATTGCACCTGTCCGTGCTGGCCGTCCTCAACGGCGAAATGGGGCCGCTGATTGGCGGCAGCGAATCCATGAGCATTCCCGTGGGAAATCCCGGCGGGTTCTGCTTCGATACCTCCTCAATCCCGGACTCGAACACGAAGCTGCTCTCGGCCGCGATGCTCGCCACCTGGAACATCGGCTTCTCGGCCATCGACGCGCACTGGGAACTGTCCCGGTATGACCCGTCCGTGCACTGGGGCGGTTACCTGTCCGTGCAGGACGAGTTCTGGTACCCGATGCGGGCCTGTGAGGGCATCATCGACCGGGCCGACCGGGTCGGGCGGACTAACAGGGGTAAGGGTGTAGCAGAGCTGAAGATCACGCACAGCCCCAAGGACTTCCTGTCCCTGCCCAACGCAAAGGACCGGGCCACGGCCAAGGGCTTCGCCCAGCGCAGCGGCCTCCTGGGCCTCATGGCCCTGTCCCTGGATGACCTGCACGAGCTCAGCGCGGTCCAGCCGCTCAACGCCAAGGAAATCGAGACGGTATCCGGTTTCAACGCACCGCCGGACTGGAAGCCGAAGCTGAACGCTGACGGAACCCCCGCCGCCCCTCCGGGCGCGGGAAAGATCCTCCTGAAGGTCCCCGGCCGGGTGGGTATCCCGGTGCAGATGACCCTGACTGAGATCGAGAAGAAGCATCACGTCACCGACGAACGCAGTAACCGGTTCGTTCGGACGGAAGAAGAGGAGGCTGCCTGATGGGTGCGCCAACACGGGCGCGGTACCTGCGCCGTAAAAACGCTGCAACGACGGCCGGCATGGCCGTGCTGGTCGGAGTGCTGCTGTCCGTGGTGGGCGGCCTGAGTGTTGGCGGGTTCTACGTCACCGGGACGTGGGCCAACCCGCCGGTCATCATCCAGGAGCTGGTGAAGGGCCCGCGTCAATTCTCGGGCCTGTACGTCGCCGGGATAGCCACCGTTGGGGTGGCTCTGGCCGCCCTGATCGTGGGTGGTTGGCTATTGCTGCGGAAGCTCGCCCCCCGCTCCTCGTGGGTAGACGCGGCGGCCCGGCACATGGCAACGGCCAAGGAGGTCAAGTCACTCTCGGTCAAGAGCGCATTGGCCGACAACCGGAAGATGAAATGCCAGGCCGAAGGCTGGCCCGGCTTCGAACTGGGCAAGATCATCCCCACTTCCCAGCCGTTGTACGCGAACGCTGAACTTGTCGGGCTGATCTTCGCCGGCCCTCGTGCCGGGAAGTCCGCCTCCTACGCGGTGCCTTTTATCCTTGAATCCCCTGGCGCGGTGATCGTGACGGAGAACAAGCGGTTCCTTACCGATGCCACGCGTGACGTGCGGGCCAAAAACGGCGGCACCATATGGGTCTTTGACCCGCAGAGAATCGTTGGGGAGAAACCCACCTGGTGGTGGAATCCGCTCTCGATGGTCCATGACGCGGCCAGCGCGTGGACTCTGGCTGACACGTTCGCGAAGGCCGAGATGGAATCCGTGGGAGAGAAGGGCTTCCAGTTCTTCGAGCTCCGCGCCACGCAGCTGCTGCGCGGGTTCTTCCTCGCGGCCGCCGTGAAGGGCTTGCCCCTGTCCACGGTGCAGGCCTGGATTTCTGACCGGGACGTACGGGAGCCCGAAGCGATTGCAATCCTGAACGACACGCGCCATGTGGAAGTCTTGAACCAGCTGGCGAGCATCTTCTCCCCGGACTCGCTGCCCGAACGCTCAGGTGTGTTCTCCACGGCGCAGATCATGACCGAATGCCTGACCAACCAGGAGATTTCCCGGTGGGTCAATCCTGCTGAGGGTGATACCGTGGCTTCCCCTGAGATTGAGGGCTCCGTTTACCGTGGCCGTCCCCATTTCAACCCGGCAGAGTTCGTCCGGGGCAAAGACACCCTGTATTCGCTCTCCAAGGACTCGGCCGGTGGCGGGCGCGCCCTCGTAACGGCGATGGCCGTGGCCGTCCTGGAAGCAGCCGTCGAGTATGCCACCGAGTGCCCCGGTGGACGGCTGCCGGTGCCCTTGGCGGCCATCCTGGATGAAGCGGCCAACGTCTGCCGCTGGTCCAAGCTCCCCAAGGAATACTCCCACTTCGGCTCACGCGGAATCCTCGTGGCCACCATTCTGCAGTCCTACTCCCAAGGTGAATCCGTCTGGGGCGAAAAGGGCATGGAAGCGCTCTATCAGGCCGCGAACTGGATTCTGTACCTGGGCGGGAACAAGCCGGGGCCGTTCCTGTCCAAAACCTCCGAAGCCGTGGGGGATTACTACTACACAACTCCCGGTTCACCCGGATCCAAGAACTCCCCACGAGGCCCCGAACAGGAACACCGGGACCGGATCTTCGATGTGGCCGAACTCGCCGCGCTCCCCAAGGGCCGGGGCATCCTCATCACCGGCCAGAACCGCGCTGCCCTGGTCAAGTCCACCCCGTGGATGTGGACCAAGCACGAAGAGGCCGTCAAGGCTTCCTTGCACGCCCATGACCCGCAGGCAGACCGCACCATCAGTGATGCAGAGGCCGAAGCCGACGCCGTACGCCGCAATCCTGACCTCACACCGGTAGCGGCACCGTGAGCGACACCCAGTCAGTCTCGGAGCGGGTCCCGGAGGATGATCTTCCGGGATCCGGCCTGTTCTTCGATGACACAGCCAACGAACCTGAGCCCTCCGTGACGGCGGCCGCCGTTCCCATTGCAGACGCAGCACCCGGCCCGGAGGAGTCAGCGGCTCTCAGCGCGTTGAGTACTGGCGGTGCCGCCCTGGCCGGGCTGGACGCCGCCGCCGTCGAGAAGCTGCTGACCAAAGTAGCTCTCCGCCGGTACACCAAGCGCATCGAAGAGGCAGTGGACGCCCGGCTCGATGACCTGGACTGGTCAGAAGTGGCCGCCGGCATCGAATCCCGTGTGGCAGGCCACGTGGCAGAAGCCGCCGGGGTCAACACCGAAACCGGTGAAATCAGCGATAACTCGGCCGCCGCCCCGGACACGGAAGGTTCGGCCTCCGTCACTGAGGAGACCGAAGAGGCTCCCGAGCCAGCATTCCGCACCGTCTATGACTTCTACGAAGGCATCTACGGTCCCCTGTATGAGCACTTCGATTCCGCACCCGGCGTCATGGCCCAGCGCGGTACTACCGGGATCAGGTGGTGCCGGCAGTGGTGGAACCACCAATCGGTGATGATGCGCATGACCGCTCTGTGGCAGGGATACGAGGTCGCCTACGCCGAAGGCGGCGGGGCTGTCAGTACCTGGATGCTCGATCACGCTGACCGCCACTTCGACCGGATCATGGCCGAAGGCGGGCCACTCTCCGAATGCCGGTCTGACCACGGCGACCAGATGGTCCGCTACCCCACTGATCCTCTGCCCGAAGGCCTGAACCTCGACGCGACAACCGTCCAGACCCCGGGACCCACTGAGTAGACCGCGTCACTTTCTCAAGTATCGGCATGTCTAATGCAACGGATTTGTTGCATTGAATTAAGGTGGGCGAGTGACAACAGATCCGAGTGCGCCGACACTACAAGGGCTTATTGACTCCGCTGAACTAGCAAAGCGACTTGGGGTCTCCAAGGCCACCATTCGATCTTGGCGTAGCCGGAAGGCTTCGTGGCTACCCGAGCCAGTGGGGCGCCTGGAGGGTTTTGTCTGGCGCGAGGAAGATCTAGTTGGCATCGAAGAGCTGATTCCCAGCGGCCCTGGACGCCCTGCTCGATCCGATCTCGTCTTCGAGCCCCCGAGTCAGACGGAAAGCTCTATCGTTAGCGGCCTTCTTCTGTCAGAGCGTCGGGCACGTGGTGCCTATTACACTCCGCAAGATGCCGCACATTTCATTGCATCCTGGACCCTTAGGGGGGACCATGAGACGCTTCTCGAGCCGAGCTTCGGTGACGGCTCGTTCATTAAAGCAATCAGAGACGTTGCTGCCGTTCGCGGACGCAAGGGTACGCAATGGATTGCGGCGGAACTCGATGAATCGACTGCTCGCGAAGCAATCCGTGCAGAGTTGATCAACGAATCAGAGCTCCGCATCGGCGACTTTATGAGTTTGAAGCCAACGCCCGTGGATGCGGTTATTGCCAACCCTCCCTATATTCGGCTTCGCCACATACCCGAGGCTATGCGTCGTACGGCGTTGGCGCAGGTGCAGACCCACCTAGGCCATCCCATGAACCCGAGCGGAAGTCTATGGATGCCCTTTGTGGTTCATCTGATGTCCTTTCTGAAGCCTGGAGGACGTGCTGCCGTCGTTCTTCCCCTCGATTTCACCTATGTGGCCTACGCCAGGCCGCTCTGGAATCATCTGGCACGCCATTTCTCATCTCTTCGAGTTCTGAGGACGAGGGAACGAATTTTTCCGGATATCAACCAAGATGTCCTGCTGCTATTGGCTGATGGTTATGGAGGGTCCACGGACGTCGTGGATTACGAAGCCTACGAGACGCATGAACAGATGGTTCAAGGCGTGGAGGCTATCGGCGGACCGATTAGAATCTCCGACCTCAACGACGGTGACCGGGCTTTTCAACGAGCCATATTGCCCGATGGACTGGCTGAGTTACTAGCGGAGTCCGACCCCGTACATACTCATGCGGCGTCAGACAGCATGACGTTTAGGATCGGCTACATAGCTGGCGACAAGAAGTACTTTCACCCGTCAGCTGAGGTTATTGCTAAGTACAAGATCCCCGATTCAAGCCTCTATCCAGCAGTTATAAACTCCAGGCGCCTAAAAGGACACGGTCTCCGCACATCTGAGATGGTGGCAGAAGCCAGGGGAGCACTTTGGGTTCCAGACGATGACCTCGCTCCGGGCGAAGAACGCTATGTGAAACTTGGCGTCAAAACTGGTGTTTCAGCGGGATACAAGGCGATGCGCCGCAGTCCCTGGTACCGAGTGCCAGGCGTTCTCGCGCCCGACATTATTCTGAGCGTCTTCAGCGAGCGTCCCCTGCTTCTGATCAATGACGAGAAATGGTTGGCCTCAAATAGTCTGCTGGGAGGGTATCTGAAGCGAGGCACGCCGGATCAGTTCGCCGCAAGTTGGTATACGCCACTCACACTGCTGAGCATCGGGTTGCAGGTTCACTCGCTCGGCGGCGGAGTAATTGTCATGGTCCCCAACGAAGCCTCCAAAGTAAGAGTTCTTCGAACTGAACACTCCAACCTGGTTGACAGTGACTCTATCTCGAAGGCTCTCCAGACCGGTGACATAAAGGCCGCCTACGCCGCCGGCGATGCCGCGGTTCACAAGCTCCTAGGGGCCTCCGGACTATCTCTCGTCTACGAGGGAATTGAGAGACTTTCCTATTGGAGAACTAGATAAACAGGTCAAACCATATGTTCCGTCTCTTATACGTCGCCACCAAACGATCCACAAAAGTTTCAAGGGACAGGTCCGTATCGGGGACGGCCTGCTTTACTAGGTCATCCCGCAACTCTGCAGGCGACTTCTCGAAGTCCACGACGAGGTAAGCGAACTGGTCGTAGATTCCGCTGAGGACTCGATAAAACTTGTCATCTCTGCCCGTAATAGCGCGGTACATCTTCGCATAGCGCGCGTAGTCGGTTTCGATGGTAACCGTGCGTGCTGGCAGAGTCTTGGTCTGAGCCTTTTCTTCCTTGTACGTGAACGGATGAAGGTAGACGTAGGAATGCACTGTCATGGGGTAGCGCTCTTGGAGACTGATGGCCTCCCCCACGATGTCCTGGTAATAGGTTAGGACGTTTCTGCCTACTGAGCTCATCTGACTTCTTACACCTACTAGAAGCAGGGGGCCTGACGTCGGATGCATTACCGCGACATCGACGTCTTTCGATTTGTGGGAGCCGAGGATGGCCGCTTCTTCCTTGACGTAAACTCCCGCGCGAACCGCATCTGGATGCAGTCTCTGCTTCAACTCGGCGGCAATGTGGCCATGCAGCGTCTTAATGAAGTGCTGGCCGCGGACTGCTCTGACTGGATCTTCCGAGTAGAGGCGGTGCATCTCCTTCAGCGCTTCCGCCAACATGCGCTGAGAGGGCGTTTGATCGGCTTCATTATTCACAAGGGTCACAATACTCAAGCGACGGCACCATAGCTGACGCCCTCGCGATGATCAGAACAGGAACGATCACGGGCTAGCGTTCCCTCTCCAAGCGGGATTATTGTTCGGCTATGGGCAATGCAGTAGACCGGCCATTCCCCACGGGCTGGAAATTCTGGTCGTGGATAGCAGCAACTATCCCCTTTGGTTGGGCCGTTACCTGGGTGGTCCAAAACTTCATCCCGATAGCACCAGACGCTTTAGCAGTCCCGTTAGCATGCGCTGTTATTTTCGTCCTAACAGTGAGCAATCCCGCCCCAAGACCGGGCCGGGAAATCGGAGGATACGACACGTTCCGCTCCTAACAACGTCAGCCCGACAATACGGAGCGGGCGACGTTAGGGAGGCGAGAAGAGTGTTGCAGATTGATCCCCGTCCTAGGGGAAAGCCGCCCGGCTTCCCGACATAGTCACGGCGGTGAGCAGTCAGAACTCTCGCCCAGCATCCCCACGCACGCCCAGGCATAGGTAGAGTTTGGCCAAAGAGTAGCCCCGCACACCAACGGTGTACGGGGCTACTCTAAGCGGTGCCGGGAGTCAGCGGCCGCGCGTACGGTTCTTGCTCTGCGCCTGTGCCTGACTGGCGTTCGCTCCACGGGTTCTACCGGCCTTCGCGCCCTTGCCGGCGGCCGCGTGGGTGATCGGGTACTTCTGGATTTTCTCGCCCTGCATGCGTGCCTTTACAGCCTCGGCGGGCACCCCGGCTGTCACGAGCTGCTGTTCCAGCGCTGCACGGTGCTCAGCAGTCCCGTAGGCGGCCGCCGCGCGGTCCTCCGCTACGTTGCCCGCACGTTCGTGGCTGGCCCCCTGGTGGGCCGCCCTGTCCGCTTTGACCTCAGCGTCGAGGGCTTCGGGATGGCGGGCAAGAAACTCGTCCCGGTACCACTCCTCCTCCGCGTGGGACGGCCCGCTGTGTTCCTCGCGTGCGGCTTCGTCCTTCGCCTGATCAGCACGGGCGAACTCGGCCGCAGCAACAGCCTTATACCCCTCGGCGTCTTTCCTGGCCTCGGTGGAACCAGCCGTATTGACCTGGCTAAGCGCCTGCTCGGGGGTCCGTCCCTGCCGGGCAAGGAACTCCTGCCGGCGCTGCTCTGCCTCCAGTTCACGCGTCTCCGCGCGGGCAGGCTCCCGGTCATCGAACCGCTTCTGCGCTGCAAGGAACTCCGGATCGAACGGCCGGACCTCCGGTGAGCCGGCCGCCAGCCAGTCCTTCACCAGCTGGTCCTTGGCCTGCGGATTGTTGGCCTGAACTTGCCCCAACACGTGGTCCTGGTAATCGGGGCTCTGCTGCATGATGGCCCACCGCTGGGCGGCAGCCTCGACGGCTTCCGGTGCCTGAACCGTGGACCGCTCCCCCGGACCCAGATTCATCCACGCCTCCACCGAAGCCTCCGGCGCGTGGGCTGCGTCGATGCGCTGCTGATCCCGCACGACATCGGTAATGTCGAACCCGAAACGTTCCTGCAGCTGGGTCCGGATATTCTGCTCAGCCGACGCGGCCACCGGGTCGTGGTCCTTCCACGCCGTGGCAATCCGGTAGGCATCCACAATGTCTGCCTGCCCGGCCGATTCCCACCACTGGTTCCTGGCAGTCGGGGCCAGCGCAGTCGCGGCCGCCAGCTTCTCCGAATCGAACGCCAGCCGGTCCATCGCACCGCGCCGGCTGTTATCGGCCCGCGCCCGTTCGGCATGCTGCTGCCACGTCCGGGCCGCACTGGAACCAATCTGCGCGGCCATCGCCAACGCATGCTGGAAACTCTCTTCAACAAACCCATCAACGCCGTCAGTCTCGCTCAACGTCATCCCCCACCTTTCTGTTGATCCCTGCTCTGTTGTACTTTCTGGTCTGGTCCCTGTGTCGGTGCCCTGGACGCCTTGGGCACCGCGGCCTTCCCCTGGGCGGGGCGCGGACCTGTCGGCATGATCTTCTCTGCCTGGAGCCGTGCCCGGATTGCCTGCTCAGGCAGGCCGGCCGCCCGCAACTGCTCCTCCAGTACCTCGAGGCGCGGTCGTGGCTTTTGAACCGGCTCCGGTGCTTCACCGGGTGCGGCCACTACGGGCCGGTCAAGTACGGCCACCGCTGCATCCGCAGTGCCCTTCATGGGCGCGGTGCCACCGAAGTGGGGCCGTATCGGGTTGCCGTCCACCGACAGGTAAGCCCGCTGCACGGCCGTCAGGTTCTGCCGAACCTCACGGGCCAGCCGGTCGGATGTGTGCCCGTAGTCATGGGCCTTGAACGCCTTCCCCAACTGGGTCCCGAAATCACTCCATGCGGCCAGAACGGCCGACGCCCCGGCCCGTCTGGACAGGCTGATGGCCTGGTGCGTTGCGATCCCGGCAATAATCTCGCGGGTGGGCAGCACGGCTCGTTTAGGTTCTTCGGCCAGCTGCGCGTGCCTGGCGAAAAGATCGGCGGCGGCCGCGAGGTCCTTGGCCGCTGCGTCTCCCTCTGCCCCGGCTGCGACACTCCACGCCGAGAGCACTCCTGCACCCTGCCGGGCGATCTGCGCGAACCGTGCCGGATCGGTTCCCTGCACGTCGCGGAATAGCGCGGCAGCGTCTTTCATCTCCCGGAAGAAGCCGTTCACAACCTCGGCGGACACCACGTCCGAACCTGCGGGGACGGCGGTAGCGAATGCCTTGTTCTTACCTGCGGCTTTCCATTCCGGGACGGCGGCCGCGGGGTCAGCTTCGGGCCACTGTCCGCGCAGCGCTGGCAACGCCAAATCCTTGGCCAGGGTTCCGCCGCCGTACCAGATAGGACGCTCCCCCGATTGCGGCCGGAACGCTACCGAATATCCGGCAACTGTCGTGGTGCTGCCCTTGGCGAAGTAGGGCCGAACCAACAGGCCCGAGCCTCGGAGCCGCTGCACATACTCAGCTTCCGAACGTGCTCCAGCGCCTGCTCCGCGCAACCGCCGGGCAAGCTCCACGCGCGGTTGCTCGATGGTCCGCTGCACCCCGATCAGGTGATCACGGGCGGTCTTGTCCAGCATTGCCCAGGGCACCATGGACTGGTTGTTCTTAGCTTCGCGCCCGTACGCTGCTTCGGCACGTCGGCGGGCCAGTGATTCCAGCTCTCCCGGCTTGGTTCCCTTCGTCTTAAGCCCCTGCCCGAGCACGCGCAGGCCGAGGTCCTTCTCGATCACGCGGGCGGCCTTCTGGGATTTGAACTTACTCTTGTAATCGCTCCACCATGTGCCGTCCTCGCGGATCATGGACATAGCCAGGTGAACGTGGTCGTTGCCGTTCTTGCTCAGCCCGTGGCGGATGGAAACCCATCGGCACCCGGCTTTCCCGTCCGCGCCGTCCAAACCCATTTCGGAGACGAACTTCCGCGACACGGTTTCCCAAAACTCATCGTCACGCTGGCCCGACTCCCCCAGCTGGTCCGGGTCCAGCGACAACGAAACATGCAGCACGTGATCGCGGTCGTCATCGGAGACCCGGAATGCCTTCTTGGGGAAGTTCATTTCGTGTCCCAAGGCACGAGTGTTTTCGGTATCGAGTTCCTGCCGGTCCAGCACGGATACGATCTGTTCCGACGCGCAGACCACATGCATGTTGGTGTGTTCGTTGGCCCGTCCGGGTCCGGCAAGGTATTGGATGAGGCCGAACATGCGGCTGCCGGTGCTGACGTTGGGAATCATCGCTGACCTAGATCCAAGAGTGTGTCATTGATGCGGGCGGCGGTGCGCTGCACGGCTTTGATAGCGGCAGTCGCTTCTGCCGGAAACTCCCCCGTCGCGTTCGCGTGCTTCGCCAGCTGGTTCATGTTGTTACCCAGCGCCCGCATCATGTTCCGGATCGCGGTCAGCTCCTCACGAACCTCAACGTCAAGCACAAACTGTTCCGCCATGCCCTGGGCCATCGCAGCGTCAAAGAGCAAGGCCGGCACCGTCTTACGGGCCTGCTCAGCCCGGACAACCAAAGCAGCTGCTTCTTCATCGGAAGCGGTCACCTGCCACGAATGAGGACGCCCGCCCTTCACATTCGCACGACGACGACGATCCGGCACGTTCCCTCCTCACGGTCACTGAAAAGCCCAGCGCAGCGACCCCCAGACCTGGGGGACGCAAACACCAGTTTGCCACCAACCGAGCGCGAAAGCGAGGTTGAAGCGGACTTATCGTAGATAAGTACCCAGCTTGCTCCGCTGCGATGGCTTCATCGGTATTCGCACGATTGTGTGCATTCCCGCAAAAACCTCCCGGCACGGCCGGGACGAACGGTTAGGCTTGAGGTATGGATATCAACGACATAGCCGCAAGAGCGGCCGCAAAAATTGACGCTGCACGGGACGCGAAAGTGAACGCGGTGAAGACGGCAGCTGCCAGCGGCGTCGAACTCGCAGAAGCCGCCCAGCTGCTAGCGGCCGCAGAGCAGAAGTACGCCAAGGACTACCAGGCCGCCCTGCGCGCGGACTGGACCGAATCCGATCTGCGCGGCTTCGGCCTGGACGCCCCGACCAAGAAGGCCGGCGGCCGTCCACGTGGCACCAAGGCCGCCCGCCAGTCGAAAGCGAATGACGACGCTTCACGCGAGAAAGAAATGATTGGCGCAACCAGCGACGGTGAGTAACCCCTCGCCCCCATGGGCACGGCAAAAGCTATCTCCTTCGGGCTTTTCCCGCACACATGGGGACGACCGGACCCAAACTGACCGCCTGCACACAACCACCACGTCACCAGCCGTCCCCACGTCCACCGGGGCGAGCGGTGGCCGTGCACAGCCTCCGTAGAGTACCGGCCGGTCACGGGAGAGTTTCCCATGGTCCAAGCCATCGGGCGGCCGTCTCCCCTGGTCGTGGTGGCTGGGTTTTTTTTCAGCCGGGACGACACACATTCGGTGTGCGGGGTCGCGTTCCGGAGCGATGGCACCGTAAGCCCTTGGGCAGGTTCTAAGGCGCGCAGGGGGCTCCTGCTCGGGCTGGGGGCGGTGATTACCACAATGGCTGACGGCGACAATCACCACTTGGTGCCGTAGGCCCGCGTGATCCAAGCAATGGCAAGACAAGCGCTTCACCAGAAACGACAGGAAGTTTGGGGACTTGACCACGACGTTCAACGCGGCAATAGCCCAGATTCGCACCGGCCACCTGATGGTCCGTGATGCACGCGAATGGGATGCCCTGGCGATGGACTTGACCAGCGCCTACCACGGCAAAGACGACGAGCTCATCGAGCAGCTGCGGCCGCCGTTCGTGCAGTCGTGGCGGACTGTAACCACCTACGTCCTTCGGGACACCTTTGACGCTGCCGGCATCACCGTGACGGCCCCGGAACACCCGTGGGGTATCGCAACCCTGACAGCGAACGGAAGCAGCTGCGAACCTCTCCTGTGCGAGGTGGAGGACACCGAGGATGGACGGGCCGAGGCCGCCGTGTACGGCGGGCTGCGACTACTCACCTTCGAAGAAACCATGACCGCATACACGACGTGCCTAAGCCGACTGATGCAGTCCTGAAACGGCGCGCCACCGTGAAGGCACAGACCACTCCGGATCCGAGAGGTAGAGCAGCATGACGAGCATGTTCGAGCCACGGAGGATCTTCGAAATGAACGGCACCGTGTACGAGCACGCCGACAGGCGACCCGAGTTCACCGGCCAGACCATACGCAGATTCACCTATGGCGAGGAACCCCAGGTGATCGCCCTGGTTCCCTTGGTCAACGGCGACACGCTCGAAATCCACGGGTACGCGACACACTGGACGAAGGACGATGTGGATGTGGCATGGACCGATGACGGCGGCAGCCAGTACACCTGCTGGGTAGCGGCCAAGGATGTCCGTCGGCCCGTTGCCGGCGAATGGCACGGCCGCTATCTCCCTCACTGAGTCTTCCGAACAACCGCGGGTAACGTCGCGTAGCGTTGGCCATAAATCTCCGCGTGGCCGCCAGTCGCCTGACGCGGATTGTGTGCGACGAGAGATAGGTGCCTAGATGATCCCGACAAAGCCTTCCAGCAAAGACGCGGTTGCCTGCGTGGGGGAACTCGTGGGTGGAATGTTCGTCGGATGCTCCCGCACTCCGCAGCGTTTTGTTGTGGGCATCGCTGACAAAGGCTTAGGCCTCGGTCAAGTAGAGGATGCCGATAAACCATCAGTCAAAGTATGCGGCGTATGCTCACGTCATCTTGAAAGTCTGATTGCCTCAATGCGCAGCTCAGCCCCGGAATCACATCGCACTGAGCCGATGGTTTTCACCGTCAAGGAACTTCTCTCCGTGTGGGAGGACTTCTTTGAGGATTTGTACAATACTTTGGGCGGCGGCGAGTGGGATGAGGATATCCAGCGACGCTGAGCAAGTAGGGCTGACTGTCAGGTCCCGCTACGTTCAAGCGCCCGCGCTACGGCCATGCGGCTCACGCCTAGGGCCTTTCCGATCTGTGTCTTGTTCTTCCCTTGCTGATGGAGCAAGAGAGCGGCTTGTAGCCGTTCCGGTGTCATGACCGTAGGGCGTCCGCCAACGCGGCCCTGGGACCGGGCATGCGCGAGGCCGGCCATGGTGTTCTCCCTAATGGTGTCGATGCGCAACTGCGCGAACACGGCCACGATGCCATAGAACGCCTTACCCATCGGTGTGGTGGTATCTGTGGAGTTTGCCGGTAAATGGCGGCGCTTTATGATCGCTCTTTGTCGCGCCGCTGCACTCCGGCTGTCTTGAATCTCCAGCGTTTTGAGGCGGGGAGGTTTCGAGGCACTGGAGCTGGATCGGAAGGCCGTCGACGCGATGTCAGTTCAGAGGGCGTCTGCGCTGGATGATTGGACCAGCACGCATTCCTGCTGGATTGGCTTGGATGGGCGCTCTCGTCGCTATTCGCGTCCCACGTCGCGGTGGTGAGTGTTGGCAGTGAGGTTGGGAAATTGGGCGAGTCGCGCCGTGAGCGCCTCGGCAATGACAACGGAGCGGTGTTTACCTCCGGTACAGCCAACTGCGATGTTGACGAAGTGTTTGTTTTCGCGGCGGTACCCGTTGATGACGGGGACGAGGGCCTGGACGTATCGGTCAAGGAAGTCCTTGGCCCCCTCGGCTTCGAGGACGTACTCCCGGACCTGCGGCTCCAGGCCGGACAATCGCTGGAGTGCCGGTATCCAGTGAGGGTTCGGGAGGAACCGTACGTCGGCGACGTGGTTGGCATCCAGCGGCAGCCCATGCTTGAAGCCGAAGCTCATGACGTCCACCCGGACCACGATCGTTCCGGTGGTGGAAAACATTTTCGTGATGGCCGTGGAGAGGGCGTGGACGTTCATTTCGGTGGTGTCCAGGACAATATCCGCGGCGCTTTTGACGGCCCGAAGCGCTTCCCGCTCGGCGCTGATTCCTTCCAGTGTTCTCCCGTTTGTCTGCAGCGGGTGGGGCCGGCGTTCTTTTTCGAACCTGCTGACCAGCACGGCGTCACTGGCGTCCAGAAAGAGTATCCGATAGGGAAGGTCAGTTGGCAGGGTGGTGCGGAGGGTCTGACGCAGGTCGTTGAAGAAGCCGCCGCCGCGGATGTCCATAACGACGGCGAGTTTCCAGGGCTGCCCGGGCGTCCCGGTCAGCAGTTCGGTCAGAGCCCCCAGCAGCACCGGGGGAAGGTTGTCAATGACACGCCAGCCGTGGTCCTCGAGGGCATTGGCCGCACTGCTGCGTCCTGCCCCGGACATGCCGGTGACAATCAAGAGTTCAGGCTCCGGCACGGCTGGGCGCTGCGCTGTCTGTTGGTTATCGGTTTGCGGGGGCCGCCGTGCCGGATGCACCCGTCTGACAGGTCTGGGAGTCAAGAATCCAGTATTCCCCTCAGGACCTCGGCTTCATCCCAGGGCACCAGCAGCTGCAGTTCCCTGGACTGTCCGGCATGGCTGAGGGTCAGGTGCAGAATCAGTCCGGTTTTGTTTCCTTCCGCTTTCTTGGCACTGGCGGCCAGGACCCGCCACGGGACGTCCCGTGAGACCAGGACGTCGGCCCCACCGGGCCCGGCTCCGTCCGGATGCGTCAGGACCCAGTCCTCACCGCCTTCCATGGCGTCTTTATGGGCACCGCAAACCGCCAGGGCCTGTTCATCCGGGCCCTCAACATGGAAAACATCATCCGCTGGTGCTGTGCAGCCGCGAACCGAACACTCGTGCATGGTCACTCCCCGTTTCTTGAAGGCGTAGGTTGGTGCAGCTCTTTGAAGGCGGCCGGTCGGGAACATTCCCGGTAGGAACCGGCCTCATATCTACCATAACGTAAGAGTAGAGTACTGATGTGATGGTGGCTGCGATTATGACTCTAACCTAACGTCAGGGTAGAGTTGGTTTATGGCGGTTCTTGACCGTTATTCTTTCCGCCTTATTGGCCAGGAGATGTTACGTGGCTTCCCTCAGCATCAGCGACCGTCCGGTCCAGGCTTCCCAGCCACCGGGGTCCGTTGCGGCGCCGTCCCCGACCTTGGGCCCGGGCGGGGCGGCTCCGGGTTCGCAGCAGGCGCTGGCCTTGCGGAACCGGGAGATTGTTCTGGCTGGCCTGCTGGCTGCCGGGCCGGCGACGCAGGCGGCACTTGCCCGCTCCACCGGGCTTTCCGCGGCCACGGTGTCGAACGTTGTGAGTAGGCTCAGGCGCGAGGGCCGGGTCCGCACCGATTACACCGTCAGTCACGGCCGGCGGGCGGTGTTGGTGCAGTTGCAGGAGGGGAGGCCGTTGGCGGCGGGTTTTGAAGTCTCGAGCGGCCTCCTGCATGCCGTGCTCCTCCGGCCCGGCGGGCAAATTGTGGCCCGGGCAAGCGTCCCGGCTTCAGGTCTGCAGACCGGTGCCGGCTTGTCGGAAGCCGTTGCAGATTCCTTGCGGATTCTCCTGGCCGAGGTTGGGGCGGAAGAGGGCAGTCTGGGCGCTGCCAGTGTGGCCCTTCCGCGACCCCCGGTTCCGGGTGCCGGGCCGGTGACCGGCGGCATTGCCTTCCGCGGCTGCTCCGGTGGGGCCATCCAGGCGGTCATTCAGGAGGCTCTGGGAGTCCCGGTGACCGTCGCTGCGGCCCCCGCGATGGCAGCTTTTGCTCATTCGCGGCACCTGCAGGCCACGGATGGGGCCGTGCTGTTCCTGAGTGCCGGTTCCGAGGTCACTGCTGGAATCGTCCTTGGCGGTCAGCCGTACACCGGCCACGCCGGGCTGGCGGGCCAGATCGGTCACATCAGAGTCAGTGATCAGGGGCTTCCCTGCCGCTGCGGCAACAGAGGGTGCCTGGACACTATCGCTTCCGTCCCGGCAGTGCTGGCCGCTTACGCGACGGCCCACGCACCTGTCACGTTCCGGGAATTCGCTGCATTCGCGGTGGCCGGGGATCCGGCTGCGCTGCGGATTGCCGAGGCGGCCGCCGAGGCGCTGGGCCGTGCAGCGGCCGGGGCCGCGAACATTATCAATCCCCGGCACATTGTTCTCAGCGGCCCATTGGGTGCCCTGGGGGCGCTGCTGCTGGATCCGTTCCGCCGCAGCCTGGTCAAGGAAGCGGGGCCCGGCATCGGGGACGCCGCCGTGGTCAGCCTGAACGCGCTGGGACCTGATGCCGCAGCAGTCGGCGCTGCCCTGTACGCGGCCCGCGCCATCACCACGTTTTGAGCTATACCTGCGCGGGAAACCACCACGCACCACAAAAAGAAGGAGCATCATGTCTGCATCCCAGACCATCCGTAAGACCGTCACGGTGGAAAACACCGCCCATCTGGATGAAGTGACGGTACATTTCGAAGTGGACATCAACTGCCAGTGCGCCTCAGGACAGGGCGGGTCCTACATCACCACCGAACCGCCACGCCGCTAGGCACTGCCTCCCGCGCAGTGCGGGCACCAGCACCCCGCCGTCCAGTCAAAGGAAAACAGCACACCATGAACCATGCCCACATCGAACACAAGACGCCTCCCAAGCTCGCCCACGGCGCACTGCGCGTCGTCGCGCTGGGAGGAATCGGGGAGATCGGCAGGAACATGACCGTCTTCGAATACGGAGGCAAGCTGCTTATCATCGACTGCGGGGTGCTGTTCCCCGAGGACCACCAGCCCGGGGTGAACCTCATTCTGCCGGACTTTACGGCCATCCGGGACCGGCTCGATGATGTGGTGGCCGTGGTGCTCACGCACGGGCATGAGGATCACATCGGCGGCGTCCCGTACCTGCTGCGGGAACGGCCCGACATTCCTGTGGTCGGGTCCAAGCTGACGGTCGCGTTCATCGAGGCCAAGCTCAAGGAACACCGGATCACCCCGAAAACGGTGGTGGTGGCGGAGGGGACACACCTGCCCCTGGGTCCGTTCGATCTGGAGTTCCTTGCTGTGAACCATTCGATCCCTGACGGGCTGGCGATTGCCGTGCGGACAGGGGCTGGGCTGGTGCTGCATACCGGGGATTTCAAGATGGACCAGTTCCCGCTGGACCGTCGGATCACCGACCTGGCCGGGTTCGCCCGGCTGGGCACCGAGGGTGTTGATTTGTTCCTGGTCGACTCGACCAACGCCGACGTGCCGGGATTCACCACCTCTGAGAAGGATCTGGCCCCGGCCATCGATACCGTGTTCCGGACCGCGCCGCGGCGGATCATTGTGTCCAGTTTCGCCAGCCATGTCCACCGGATCCAGCAGGTCATCGACGCCGCGCACCGGCACAAACGCAAGGTCGCCTTCGTGGGCCGGTCGATGGTCCGGAACATGACCATCGCCCAGAACCTGGGCTACCTCACGATCCCGCGCAATACGCTGGTGGATTTCCGTCGGCTGCAGAAAAGCGATGACCCCAACGTGGTCCTGATCTGCACCGGCTCTCAGGGCGAACCTCTGGCCGCGCTGTCCCGGATGGCGAACAAGGACCATGCCATCAGCATCGCCGCAGGCGACACTGTCCTGCTGGCCAGCTCCCTGATCCCCGGCAACGAGAACGCCATCTACGGGGTCATCAACGCCCTCACCCAGCTCGGCGCGAATGTGGTCCACAAGGGCAATGCCAAGGTCCACGTCTCCGGACACGCCAGCGCCGGTGAACTTGCCTACTGCTACAACCTCGTCAAGCCCCGCAATGTCATGCCCGTGCACGGGGAATGGCGGCACCTGGTGGCCAACGCCGGCGTGGCCGAAAGCACCGGCATCGATCCGGCGCGGATCGTCCTGGCGGAAGACGGCGTCACGGTGGACCTGCACAAGGGGCGGGCAACGATCTCCGGGCGAGTCACAGCCGGCCTGGTTTTCGTCGACGGCGAGAACGTCGGCGGCACCACCGAAGACACCCTGCGTGAGCGCCGCCAGCTGGCCGAAGAAGGGTCCGTGACCGTGCTGGCCATCCTCGACGCGGACACCGGGGAACTGGCCGAACCGGCGGAATTCTTCACCCGGGGGTTCGCCTGCACCGATGCGGACCTGGACAAGGCCGCTGCCGCCGTCGGCAAAGCGGTGGGACAGGCACATGCATCCCGCAACGGGCACGGACAGGTGAAGGACCCCGAAGCTGTGATCGAGCGTGCCACCACGGAGTGGATGCGCCGGTTCTACAACCGCGCCCCGGTGGTGACCGCCATCGTCGTGGACGCCTAGAGGGCTCCCGTCTCACGGCTGAAGGTCAGGTCCAGCAGTGCTGCCGGGCCTTCAGCCGTCTAGGCACTCGTGCGGGTGCTGCGCCGCAGGACCCCTCCGGTACTGCCGGGGGCCGGGCAAAGCAACGCGAAGACGGCAACCCCCAGGGGAATCACCGCCGCAAGCAGTGCGGGAAATACATAGCCGCCACTGACGTCCCGTCCCAGCGAAAACAGGATTGGCCCCAGCGCGGTGGAACCAACGTTGATCGCCGTGATCACACCCCGGATCCCGCCGATGCTGGCGGTTCCAAAGTAGTTCGCCAACGCGATGGGTTCCACGGCGCGCACCGCTCCACCTGCCGCACCCAGCAGCAGACCGTAGAAGATGCCGGTGAGGGTTCCGTTGACAAGCGGCAGGAACAGCAGGGCGGCCGCGAGAAGACCCATGGACCCGGCCAGCGCCAGTCGCGGATCCAGTCGGTGTGACACCGCACCCAGGATGATGGTCGTGAGGATGCCCGTCACCGTCTGCGGGATAAAATTCGCCGCGGCCCCGGTACTCGTCAGGCCCCGGGCGGTCAGGATGGACACCTGGTGGAATGCCAGCGCCGTCGAAAGCATGCCCGTTGCCGTCAGCGCCGCGGCAATGGCCCAGAAAATTGGGGTCCGTGCCGCCTGCTTTCCGCTCCACAGCCGCTCAGGGACGTGTCCGCCCGGATCCCCGACCCCGTGCTGGGCTGTGGCGGCAGAATCCTCACGGGCGGGAGGACCGGGGGCAGGGGTGGCGGAGCGGTGCCGCGGCAACAGCAAGACCATGGGGAGGATGACCAGCAGCACGCCTGCCGCTTCCAGCCGCCACGCCTGCTGCAGGCCGCCTGCGCTGATCAGCCGCTCCACCAGTACCGGCGTCAGTGAGATGCCCGCCGATCCAACGGCCGCGGTGATGCCCACCGCCAGGCCGCGACGCTTCGTGACCGCCTTCACCACAGCGGTCGTGGCGGCAAGGGTCAGCGCTCCCTGCCCGGCCATCCGCAGGAAGACAAACCCCGCGGTCAGTCCCAGGACCCCGGTGACAAAACTCATCGCCAGCAGCGTCCCGGAAAAAACCAGTGCGGCCGCGGTGATGACCAGCCGTGCACCCCACCGGTCCAGTGCCCGGCCGATGAACGGCAGCGCCAGGGCCCCGGCGAGGGTGCCGACCAGATAGCTGAAGGAAATATCGGTCCGGCTGACCTCGAGCTGGGTGATGAGTGGATCCGTGAACGGCGAAAGCCCTGCCGTTTGGCCCGGTGCGCTGGCGGCAGTGATCAGGGCGGCCCCAGTGACCGTTCCCGCCCAGGACGTCCGTCCGGCCACGCCCTGCCGTGAGCTCAACCACCTTAACCCGCTCACCGCCGGCCTCCCTGGTGCGGGTGGGCGGCGGTGGACAGGTTTGGAGCCGTGGCGTCAGTGGGCGCCGGTGAGCATCCCGCCCAGGCGTTCGCGGATGGCGGCGCTGGCCGAATTAAGCCCTTCAACTTCAACCTCTTTGCCGTAGCTGTGGTACTTGGCGGCAATGGAATCCAGCGCCGCGATGGTGGAAGCATCCCACAGGTGGGAATCATAGAGGTCAATGACGATCCGGTCCGGGTCCTCGGCATATTCGAACTGCATGTACAGGTCATTGGAGGAGGCAAAGAACAATTCGCCGCTGACTTTGTACTTGGCGAACGTTTCCCCGAAGTGATCTTCAATGGTTCGCTCCACACTCATGAAGTGCGCCACCCTGCGGGCGAATGCGACCATCGCGACGATCACCCCGAAGATCACGCCGATTGCCAGGTTGTGGGTGGCAACGGTGAGGACCACGGTGGCGAGCATGACGGTGGTTTCGCTCTTGGGCATCCGTTTCAGGGTCCGGGGGTGGATGCTGTGCCAGTCGAAAGTGGCGATCGAGACAAAGATCATCACGGCGACCAGTGCGGCCATCGGGATCAGCGCCACGATGTCACCGAGGGCCACCACCAGGACCAGGACGAAGACACCGGCGAGGAAGGTCGAGATCCGTGTCCTGGCGCCGGAGGCCTTGACGTTGATCATTGTCTGGCCCACCATGGCGCAGCCGCCCATACCGCCAAAGAAGCCGGTAATGACGTTGGCGACGCCCTGGCCCCATGACTCCCGGGTCTTGAAGGAGTGCGTGTCGGTGACGTCGTCGACGAGTTTGGCCGTCATCAGCGATTCCATCAGTCCCACCACGGCCATGCCGGCCGCGAACGGGGCAATGATCTGGAACGTCTCGAAGGTCAGCGGAACATTCGGGAAGAACAGGGAGGGAAGGCTCTCGGGGAGCTCTCCCTTTCCGCCGACGGTGGGGACATTGATGGCGAAGACGACGGCGGCCGCGGTCAGGACAATGATGGCCACCAGCGGAGCCGGCACTACCTTGGTGATCCGCGGCAGCAGGAAAATGATCACCAGACCGGCCGCGACGAGCGGGTAGACCAGCCAGGGGACACCGATCAGCTCGGGCAGCTGCGACGTGAAGATCAGGATCGCCAGGGCGTTGACGAAGCCGACCATCACCGAGCGGGGGATGAACCGCATGAGCTTCGCGACCCCCAGCACCCCCAGGATGATCTGGAAGATGCCGGCCAGGATGACGGCGGCGATGAAGTAGTCCAGGCCATGGGTTTTCACCAGGGGGGCGATGACGAGAGCGGTTGCTGCTGTCGCGGCTGAAATCATCGCCGGACGACCGCCGACAAAGGCGATGGAGACGGCCATGGTGAAGGACGCGAACAAGCCGATGCGCGGGTCCACCCCTGCGATCAGGGAGAACGCGATGGCCTCGGGAATCAGGGCCAGCGCCACAACGAGGCCGGCGAGGACCTCAGTGCGCAGCAGGCGGGGGGAACGGAGAGTTCGTAGGACGGACTGGCGTTGCTCCGGGGTCAGGGTTGGTGCGTGGGCGGCAACAGTCATGCGGGCTCCATTTCATGGGTTGTGGGCAAACGAATGCCCGGGCGGTGCGAGTGTGGGGAGGCGCCGCGCTGCGCCGGTAAACGTAAGGGGACCTTCCGGCCCACCACCAACCATACCCTAACGTAATGGTAGACTTCTAATTAGGAGCCGTAACCATCCGGGAGGAAGATTGTGCACATTGGGCAACTGGCCGAACGCACTGCGCTGTCACTAAGGACCATCAGGCATTACGACTCGGTGGGCCTGCTGCACCCCAGCGCCCGGACCGAGGGCGGGTTCCGGGTCTACTCCGAGGAGGACTATGAACGCCTGCTGCTGATCCGGCAGGCGAGATCCCTTGGCTTCGGTCTCGATGAAATCGCGGAGATGCTCGATGTTTTGACCTCCCGGGGCCACTATGACCGGGAGGCAGTACGGGGCGAACTGGAGTCGATGCTGCAGGAGGCGACGGCACGGCGGGAAGCCCTCGCCTCGGACCTGGGACGGGCGGACCAGTTCATTGCCGTGATCAGCGGCCGGATGGCCGGCTGAGCACGAAGCCGGACGCTCAGGTACCGATCGCGCTGATTTCCACTCCAGGGTTGTCTTCTCGGAAGTGCTCGAGCTTGTACCGGTCCGTGAAGAGCGCCAGGGTTTCGCCGTCGGAGCGGTGCATGATTTCCCCACCCCGGAAAGTCTCGGGAAGACGGGTTTCCCCTGCGTTGTTCAGGTGCATAGCCAGGGTGTAGGGCAGGGGTTCGAAGGTTGCCGGGGCGTGGAATTCCCCAGCCATGCGGTGCTGGGCGACCTCGAACTGCAGTGCCCCCACGGCCGCCAGGACCGGCGCCTGTTCCCCGCGCCGGTCCGAGCGCAGGACCTGGACGACGCCTTCGTGTTCGAGCTGGGCGATGCCACGCCGGAACTGCTTATACCGCCCGGGGTCCGCGGCGCGGGCGACCGTGAAAAGTTCGGGGGCAAAGTGCGGGATCTCGGGGAACCGGACCGTTTCGGTGGCGTAGAGGCTGTCCCCGACCCGCAGGCGGGCGGCGTTGACGAGCCCAACGATGTCCCCGGGCCAGGCGTAATCAACAACCTCCCGGCTCCGGCCGATAACCCTGTGAGCGTATTTGGTGGCGAACGGCCGTCCCAGCCTGGCGTTGGTCAGGACCATGCCGCGTTCGAAGACTCCGGAGCAGACCCGCAGGAAAGCGATATGGTCACGGTGGGCGGCGTCCTGGCCTGCCTGGACCTTGAAGACAAACCCGGAAAAGCCTGCGTCCACTGGCTGGTGGCCGCCTTCGGCCGTGCGGCGGGCGGACGGGGCCGGGCCGAGTTCGGTGAGCACATCCAGCAGTTGTCGTACGCCGAAGTTTTTCGCGGCGGCGGTGAAGAGCACCGGGGTCTGGCGGGCCACCTGAAACGCTGCGGGGTCAAACTTCCCGTTGGCGGCGGTGACGAGTTCGGCCTCCTCCAAGGCTGCCTGCCACTGCGCGTCCCTCGTCGCGGGCCCGCCCGCCACAGTCGTCTCCAGGCTGGGCAGTGCACCGCCGCGGACCGCCTCCAGCTGCACCGCTTCCCCGCGGTAAAGGTCGAACAACCCCGCGAACTCGCCGGCTCTGCCCGCCGGCCAGGTCAGCGGCACCGGATTCATTCCTGTCTGCTCTGCGATTCCGTCAATGAGATTAAGGGCCTCAAGGCCGGGCCGGTCCCACTTGTTGATAACGGTGATGATCGGGAGCCCCCGGCGGCGGCACACGTCCAGGAGCTTGAGGGTCTGGGGCTCGAAACCCTTGGCGGCGTCGATCAGCATCACCGCAAAGTCCACCGCCGCCAGGACCCGGTAGGTGTCCTCGGAAAAGTCCGCGTGGCCCGGCGTGTCCACAACATTCAGCACCGCGTCCCCGTGGTTCAACTGAAGAGCGGCAGAGCTGATCGAAATGCCCCTCTCCTGCTCCAGGCCCATCCAGTCGGAAACCGTTCCGTGCCGGCTGGACTTGCCGTGCGTGACACCGGCGTCCTTGATCACCCTGGCATACAGCGCCAGCGCCTCCGTGAGCGTTGACTTACCGGCATCAGGGTGGGAGATGACAGCGAACGTACGGCGCCTGCGCGCCTCTTCAAGAACGGAAGGGCCGGGCAGCGCAGGCGTGATAACTGTCATCGACATTCCAACCTTCCCGCTGTTTCCTGAGCCTTTCTCGCATCACGTACACTCTACCCTAACGTTAGAGTAGGTTATAGGTGGCGCTCAGCCTCCAGCGGAGAATATCGGCCGGGCGGCGGCATCGTCCTAGTTCGGCCCGCCACGGCACCCATAAGATCAGGAGCGACAGTGACACCCTTTGAGGCCGGTTCCCACCACAACCTGCTTGACCTTTGCGGTGCGGCAACGGCCGCGGGCGTATCTGAGGAATCCGTCCGGCAGCTGCTCACCCTCGGGATCATCAAGCCCCTCGAAGACGATCCCGAGCACGGCCCCCTGTTCGGCATGGAACAGACCCCGGTGCTGGAGATTCTCAGCGCGATGAGCGTCCTGGATTTCCGGATTGAGGAGATGCGCGACATGGTGAGGGTTATGGATACCCTGAGCCGGTATCCCGCCTCCGAGATCGCAGCACGCTACCGCATGCGCCTTGGGATGTTCGCCGAGGCCCTGCAGCGCCGCCCGGTCGTGACCAGCGAGCAGCAGGCATCAAAACATGATTTGTTCCACATGCTCACCAGTCGTTACACGTGGCTGGGCAGCTAAGACCTCAGGAGTTCTTAGCCATCCGCTCAATAAACTCATCAGCCTGTGAGAGGTTGCGGGCAATCTTCGCGCGCTGGTCTTTCGCCCGCCCCATGAACTCCGCAAGCTTTTCCTGACCAGCCCCATCAACACCTCCGGATTCCAGTGCCGAAAGGAGCTCCAGGATTTCCGCCATCTCCTCCAGGGAAAAGCCCAGGGGCTTCATCTGCTTGATCAGCGTCAGTCGTTCGACGTCGTTCTCGGCATACACCCTGAACCCGCCTTCCGTGCGGCCCGTGGCCGGCAGCAGTCCCACCTCGTCGTAGTGGCGGATGGTCCTCAAGGACAGCCCGGTCCTTTCAGCCAATTCACCGATATGCATGGTGCGGCTGCTGATCCGTTCCGTCATGAAAGACCTCCTGCGTTGCCCGCCCTAAACTCTACCACCACGTTAGGGTAGACTTGGGGGAAATGGGTGTAGACGTCCAAGCCTAGTTGCTGGGCTTCGCATTCACGGCGCTGCGCTGCGCCCCCAGTTACCCCTTAACATTCGAAGCCGCTTCCGCGTGTCTTCTTGAGCATGAAACGGAGCCAGAAATGGCCGCCACACAAACCGAACACTCCCCGGCGTTCACCCCTGAACAGCTCCAATCGGTCCGGGGCACCCTGATGTCACCGCGCCGGCTCAAGACCGAGGTCCTTGCCGGCCTGGTGGTCGCCCTTGCCCTGATCCCGGAGGCCATTGCCTTCTCGATCATCGCCGGAGTGGACCCGCGGATCGGACTCTTCGCATCCTTCACCATGGCCGTCACCATCGCCTTCGTCGGCGGCCGCCCCGCCATGATTTCCGCCGCCACCGGCGCGATCGCCCTGGTCATTGCTCCGCTGGTGAAGACCCACGGCGTGGACTACTTCGTCGCCGCCGTCATCCTCGCCGGCATCTTCCAGATCATCCTGGGCCTGTCCGGGGTAGCCAAACTCATGCGGTTCATCCCCCGCTCGGTCATGGTTGGCTTCGTCAACGCCCTGGCCATCCTGATCTTCATGTCCCAGGTCCCGGAGCTGATCGGCGTCCCGTGGCTGGTCTACCCGCTGACCGCACTGGGCCTGGTCATTGTCTTCGGCCTGCCCAAGCTGACCAGGGCCGTCCCGGCGCCGCTGGTTGCCATCGTGGTCCTGACCCTGATCACCGTCTTCGCCGCCGTCGCGGTCCCCACCGTCGGCGACAAGGGCGAGCTGCCCGATTCACTGCCGACCCTGTTCGTCCCGAACGTGCCGTTCAGCCTCGAGACCCTGCAGATCATCTTCCCCTTCTCCCTGGCCATGGCCTTCGTGGGGCTTCTTGAGTCCCTCATGACCGCCAAGCTCGTTGACGACGTCACGGACACCCGCTCCCACAAGACCCGCGAAGCCTGGGGCCAGGGCGTGGCCAACGTGGTCACCGGATTCTTCGGCGGCATGGGCGGCTGCGCCATGATCGGCCAGACCATGATCAACGTCAAGGCCTCCGGCGCCCGCACGCGGATCTCCACCTTCCTCGCCGGCGTCTTCCTGCTGATCCTGGTGGTAGCCCTGGGCGGCATCGTCTCACTGATCCCCATGGCCGCACTGGTCGCCGTCATGATTTTCGTCTCCGTCGCCACCTTCGACTGGCACAGCATCCATCCCCGGACCCTGAAGATCATGCCCAAGAGCGAAACCGCGGTCATGATCGCCACCGTCATCGGCACCGTGGCCACGCACAACCTGGCCGTCGGCGTCGGCGTCGGCGTCATGGTGGCCATGGTCCTGTTCGCCCGCCGCGTGGCACACCTCGTCACCGTTGAACGCAGCGTCAAGACCATCGGCGGGCACGAAACCGCCACCTACGTCGTGGACGGTGAACTGTTCTTCGCCTCCTCCAACGACCTCTACACGCAGTTCGAATACGCACTGGACCCCGAGCACGTCGTTATCGACATGCACGCCTCCCACCTCTGGGATGCCTCCACCATCGCAGCACTGGACGCCATCACCGAGAAATACCGCCACCACGGCAAAGACGTGAAGATCATCGGCCTCAACGACGCCAGTACCCTCATGCGAGAACGCCTCGCCGGCAAACTCGGTGCCGGCCACTAAGAAGCCCGCACCAACCGCAGAAAGGACCCTGACCGGGAATCTCGGTCAGGGTCCTTCTGGGAGCAGCCAAAATTCCCACGAAGCCAAAGTGTTGCCGATGTCATCTAGTAGGGCGCCGCAAGCCGGACAACCCTTCGCTCTGTCGCATAACCTCCCAGCAAAAATTGAGTACTCATCCTTAGTTATGAGACAGGTGAACGGCCGTCGGCCGGAGCTGAATAGGACCAGGCGCGGAAGCAAACACATTTCTTAGTTCGACTGTCTAGCGTCTTGAAAAACAAAAGCTTTTTGAGACACCGATCCGGCCTCGGAAGGGATCAATGGCAGCTGTCGTTTTCACAAGTCGACTGCACAAGCGCCCGCGGAATTCCGGGGTTGTGCAGACGAGTATGGATATTGAAATGTCAGAAGTGCCCTGCACGAAACTGCATTCTGCTCAATAGTCCTCTGCACCAACAGTCATCTTTTCGGAAGCCGCCTGCACCAACCTGCAGGAACTACTTCTTTGGTGCCTGGGTCGCTCCTGTTGCCGGGACCCATCGGTAGAGGGTGGGTACGGAGACTCCTAGGGTGTCGGCGACCTCCCGCGGCGGTGTTCCTTGTTTGAGGAGTTTGCGAGCTGAGCGGATCTTGGCATCTGTCATGATGCGTTTGCGGCCGCCGACCCGTCCTTGTTGACGTGCGGCCTGTAGGCCGGCCTGCGTGCGTTCGACCATGAGTTCCCGTTCCATCTGGGCCAGGGATGCCATGACGTTGAAAAAGAAGCGTCCGGAGGCCGTTGTGGTGTCGATGGCATCGGTGAGGCTGACGAATCCTATGCCGCGGTCGTTCAGTCCGCCAGCGAAGTCCAAGAGGTCTTTCACGCTCCGGCCCAGGCGGTCCAGCTTCCACACCACCAGGGTGTCACCGTGGCGCAGGTTGTCCAGAGCCTGGTCGAGGCCGGGGCGTTGGGACTTGGTGCCGCTGATGGTGTCTTTGTAGATCTTGTCGCATCCGGCCTTATTCAGGGCTTCGACCTGCAGGTCCAGGTTCTGGTCCCGGGTGGAGACCCGGGCGTAGCCGATGCGGTGTGTGGCCATAGGGTGTTCTCTTCTCAAAACTCGGTTCGGGGTCTTAGTTCGACTGTACCGTTTTGAGAACTATTTGTGAGAGCCGGGGCCCGGGCTGCTCCTTTTTCTTCCTCGCCCCAATTTTCCGGGGCAGGACGTCGCGCCACTGCGATGAGCCTTTGTCCCCTGGATTCTCGATTCAAGCTGTTCTTGCAATCCTTCGTTTTAGATAATCCGCAGTCTTTGGCGCTGAATCCTGCCAGGACGGAAGCTAAGTCCGCCTTGCGCCCTGCAGACCGGGCCCTCATAGAGGCAGGTGAGCCAGTTGGTGCTAAATTGCCCCCGCACTCTCCCACTGCAACCTGCATCAGCTGCCGCCGCAAATGTCGGTCCTTACCGACTGAGTCGGGAACCGGCCAGTCCCTCGCGAGCAATATGACGTGACGTTGGTAATCTCGTGAGCTCGGATGCGTGGCGAGTTGCCCTCGGTGCAGTATCGTCATCCTATCGGGAACACTATCGGAACATATATCGAGCCTTTGGCGTTTAACCAGCGCAGGAGCATATAGAAGGATGGGGAAAGCCATGACGCCCAATCGTCAGATCGTGACTTCGAGTCGAACCACAGCCCACCGTAAGTCCGTGGAGAACAGCCTTCCAGACATAATTGGCTTTCTCGTGGATCACCTTGGCAAGGTTCTGACCTCGGAAATCGCCGGGGTTAGCCCCCAAACAGTAGACCGCTGGCGAACAGGGACCCAGCGGCCGGCCATCGCGGTCGAACGCCGCATGCGCGAGACATACGCCATATTCGTAAAGCTGTCCGTCAAGGATGCATCCGCGACTATCCGAGCCTGGTTCATGGGAATGAACCCGCAGCTCGATGATGTGTCGCCGGTGGAGGCATTGCGCCAGGACGAGTTCCGGGATGTTGCTGCCGCCGCCGATGCATTCTTGATGGGCGGTTAGTAGTTGGCCAGGTCCGTCGAACCACGTCTCGTGCCGCCTGCAGCACCGCTGTGGCGGGTTTCATACACCGGCAATGACCAGAGGTTCTCTTGGATTGATCCCTTTCAAGCTGAGAGTCGAAGAGCTGGCAACCGGTTCGACGTGCCTGGCGGCGGTGTCCTCTATGCCGCCAGCAATGCGGAGGGGTGCTTTGCGGAGACACTGGCTAGATTACGCCCTAGTCCAGCGATGTTGCGTCTTAACTTCTCGGCCGATCCGCATCATATGCCAGCTGGATCGATTGCCCGTGACTGGCGCCTGCAGAGGCGTAAGTATGAACTCCAGTTAATAGATCCTCTGCCCTTTGTGGATGTGGAGCACCGGGATACTCGCACGTGGATGAGCCGGCGAATGGGTGCGGACCTGGAACGGTTCGACATTGATGCCATAGACGTGGATGACATAAGGGGAAAGGATCGTCTGCTTACAAGAGAAATAGCGCGACGCATCTATACCGCGACCGATGATGACGGCGAGCCGCTTTATTCAGGGATCAGATACGTGTCCAGGCTCGGTGATTACGAGTGCTGGGCCATTTTCGATGGCACTGAAGTGGAAACCTATGCTACTCACTCCATCGAGCATGATGATCCTGATCTGCAACGTATAGCCCAGGAGTACTCGCTGACGTTGCATCGCTAGGCCTGTCACTCCACTTTTTACCCACCGTTCAACGAAACCTCACGGAATCAAACGCCATTCAGCAGGTCTGGGTCCATTGACGTTCCGTCGCTCGCGCGACATGATACGTTCCATGGCTTGGCTGGATGGGGCAGTCAATGGAATGATGTCGCGGCTGGTACTCGCGGGATTCACCCCTGATGAGGCGTTTTGCCTTGCGCAGACTGCCTACATTAAGGAGCAAAAACGCGCCCAGGGCGTTCCGCGCTCTGTGATGGAACGACAGCAGGTTTCGTTTGAAATCAATCAGACTTTGAAGCGTTTGGGGCAGCTTCCGATGGGAGCTGAGGCCCACCGCCAGCGGATCATCCTGTGGGAAACGGTCTTCGGTCGTGGGTCCTGGCACGAGCCCATCGATACGGAGGAGATCTACGGCCCGGGAGCAGGCCCCTCGGCCGAGAGTATCGTGCAGACCTTGAGACTCCACAAAGACGCCGATGATGCCGCGTTTCTCAAGCTGTCGTATGCCGGTTCTCAGGAAAATGAATTTGACTCAAATTTAGACAAGATAAGACGCGGTTTTCAGGCGCTGGCAGGAGGGTACTCTCTGCTCTGCACGTTCGAGACTCGCGAATCCACGCATCCGCAGGAGGGCCTGGTCGCGTGCACGCAAGACAGAATCGGCGTGTTTACGATGCAGAGTCTGGCAACAAGCGGGGACCCTTTGCCCGGCGACAGAATCATGGACTTCTCCCTTATCAGAAGCGTGGGATACACAATAGTCCCGAGTGAACTTGAAGCCGCCGAGCTCGCCCCTTTCGCCGGCTTCGACCTACCGCGCATGGCGATGAGGATCATCTTCGACAACGACGACGTGTGGGATATGGGGTTCTCAGTAGAAGGAATGGGCGGCTATGGATCTGCTCCGTACCTGAACTTCGTGAAGGGGTTCCACGACAACTATCAAGAGTGGCATACAGCCAGATTTCGGAATCGCTTTCCGCCGGAACTAACCAAGGAACCTGCGGTAACAGCAGCAGAGCCGATGACTAAAGCCCGAACAGAGCACACGGCCACGCTCCTGACCGTTGGTACAGTACTCGTTGCCGGAGGGGAGCGCGACGGTGCTTTGCGCAGTGCCGAGTTGTTCGACCCAGCAACTGGACTTTGGCAGAAGACAGCCAAGATGGCGACTGCCCGAAGTTCACACACAGCGACACTGCTGCCAAATGGAACAGTCCTGTTTGCTGGGGGATCGATTTACTGGTGGGAACCCATGGCAAGTTCCGAATTGTTCGACCCAGCAGCCCGACTTTGGCAGAACACAGCCAAGATGGCGACTGCCCGAAGTTCACACACAGCCACGCTACTGCCCAATGGGAAAGTCTTGGTTGCCGGCGGATTGGCCGAATATGGAGCCCCCTTGGCTAGTAGCGAGCTCTATGACCCAGCGGCTGGAACGTGGACTGCAACGGGCAGCATGGCAGTTGCCCGCCACGGCCACTGTGCCACCCTGCTCCTCGACGGCACTGTGCTTGTCTGTGGCGGTTACGCCAACCCCCAAAGATTGGACCCAGCCGAGCTTTACAACCCACAGACCGGAACCTGGTCCACCGTGGCACGTATGAAAGTTGCCCGCTCAAGCCACTGCGCGACCCTTCTATCCACGGGCTCGGTGCTTGTAACCGGGGGCTTCGACAGGGGCGTCGCCATCGCCACGACCGAACTGTATAAACCTGCGACCGAAACGTGGTCGGCCACGGCAGATCTGAAAGTCGC
>NZ_KI912158.1:0-155 GCF_000517125.1 Arthrobacter sp. MA-N2
CAAGCAGGTCGTAGACACGAATATGGGCAGGGAACTCGCCCAGCATCTTCGCGGTGACCGTCTTGCGGTTGAGCCTTTGCTGGAGCGTGTTGAAGCTCTGGACGGCGCTCTCGCGCATCACCAGTAACTCGCCATCAAGCGCGCCATCGATCGTC
>NZ_KI912158.1:255-381 GCF_000517125.1 Arthrobacter sp. MA-N2
TTCTTCATCATCTCCTGCGTGTTCGCTCGCGGGGCGCGCTTCTTCGCGCTCGCCTTCCTGCTCAGGCGCTATGGCGACACGATCCGCCATTTCATCGAACGTCGCCTGAAAGTGATCGCCCTGGGG
>NZ_KI912158.1:481-1773 GCF_000517125.1 Arthrobacter sp. MA-N2
TCGAGCAGAAGATGAGTGACGTCGATACGGGCGGATTGTCCTTTGATCGCATTGGCCTGCTGCCGGTTTCGTGGACACCGAGATTGGGTGTTTCATGAAACCGGAGGTGGGGTATGCGACGAAGGCAATTTGGGCGTGAGTTCAAGATCGAGGCGGTCCGCCTGATCAAGGACCGCGGAGTGAGTGTGGCGCAGGCGTCTCGGGATCTGGATGTCCATGAGAACCAGCTTCGCAAATGGGTGAAGCTCTTTTCGGCCGACCCTGCGCAGGCCTTTCCCGGCCATGGCCAGATGAAGCCGGAGCAGCTTGAGATCGAGAAGCTGCGGCGCGAGGTGGCCAAGCTCAAGGCGGAGCGCGATATTCTAAAAAAGGCCGCGGCCTACTTCGCGAAGGACGTGACATGAGGTTCACGTTCATTGCGAAGCACCGGGGAATCTGGCCGGTGGCATGGCTTTGCGAAGCGCTGGATGTGTCGCGCTCGGGCTTCCATGCCTGGCTCAACCGATCACCGAGCCGTCGAGCACGCGACGACGAGGAAATCGGCAACAGGGTCCGGGCAAGCTTCCTTGGTTCGGATCGGACCTATGGTGCCAGACGTGTCTGGCGGGACGTGCTGGCGGAAGGCATCGATTGCGGCCTGCATCGCATCGAGAGGCTGATGCGTGCCCAGGCTTTGCGTGCCAGGCCGCGCCGGCGAAGCCTGCCCAGGGATGAGGGCCGGCGGTCGACCATCGCGCCGAATACGCTCGGCCGGGAGTTCCATGCCGAGCGTCCGAACCAGCGATGGATCGCCGACTTCACCTATATCTGGACCGCAGAAGGTTGGCTGTACGTTGCCGCCGTCATCGACCTCTTCTCCCGCCGTGTGGTGGGCTGGTCGATGAAGGCCGAGATGACCGCCGGGCTCGTGACCGATGCGCTGATGATGGCGATCTGGCGTCGGGGAAAGCCGGATGCCCTGCTGCACCATTCGGACCAGGGCAGCCAGTATGCCAGCGAGCAGTTCCAGAAGCTCATGGCCGACAACAGCGTCACCTGCTCGATGAGCCGCTCTGGCAATGTCTGGGACAACGCCGCGATGGAGAGCTTCTTCTCGTCGCTGAAGACCGAGCGGATCAGAGGCAGGGTCTACCGGACACGTGACGATGCTCGTGCCGACGTGTTCGATTACATAGAGCGCTTCTACAATGCCGTTCGCAGGCACTCGACCATCGGCTACATCAGCCCGGTAGAGTTCGAAAAGAAGGTCGGGTTAGCTTAACTGACCGTCCACGAAACCGGCAGCAGGCCAG